>NZ_CP166096.2:607500-5555634 GCF_041228095.2 Xanthomonas sp. NCPPB 3005
TGCTGGAAGGTTAATTGATGGGGTCAGCCGCAAGGCGAAGCTCTTGATCGAAGCCCCAGTAAACGGCGGCCGTAACTATAACGGTCCTAAGGTAGCGAAATTCCTTGTCGGGTAAGTTCCGACCTGCACGAATGGCGTAACGACAGCGGCGCTGTCTCCACCCGAGACTCAGTGAAATTGAAATCGCTGTGAAGATGCAGCGTTCCCGTGGCAAGACGGAAAGACCCCGTGAACCTTTACTATAGCTTTACACTGAACGTTGAGTTCGTCTGTGTAGGATAGGTGGGAGGCTATGAAACTGTGGCGCTAGCTGCAGTGGAGCCATCCTTGAAATACCACCCTGTCGTGCTTGACGTTCTAACCTAGGTCCGTAATCCGGATCGGGGACCGTGTATGGTGGGTAGTTTGACTGGGGCGGTCTCCTCCTAAAGAGTAACGGAGGAGCACGAAGGTACGCTCAGCGCGGTCGGACATCGCGCACTGTGTGCAAAGGCATAAGCGTGCTTGACTGCAAGATCGACGGATCAAGCAGGTACGAAAGTAGGTCTTAGTGATCCGGTGGTTCTGTATGGAAGGGCCATCGCTCAACGGATAAAAGGTACTCCGGGGATAACAGGCTGATACCGCCCAAGAGTTCATATCGACGGCGGTGTTTGGCACCTCGATGTCGGCTCATCACATCCTGGGGCTGTAGTCGGTCCCAAGGGTATGGCTGTTCGCCATTTAAAGTGGTACGCGAGCTGGGTTCAGAACGTCGTGAGACAGTTCGGTCCCTATCTGCCATGGGCGTTGGAAGTTTGAGAGGGGCTGCTCCTAGTACGAGAGGACCGGAGTGGACGAACCTCTGGTGTTCCGGTTGTCACGCCAGTGGCATTGCCGGGTAGCTATGTTCGGAAGCGATAACCGCTGAAAGCATCTAAGCGGGAAGCGCGCCTCAAGATGAGACTTCCCGGGGCACAAGCCCCCTTAAGGAACCATGTAGACTACGTGGTTGATAGGTCAGGTGTGTAAGTGCAGCAATGCATTGAGCTAACTGATACTAATGATCCGTGCGGCTTGACCATATAACCTCAAGTTGCTTCCTCAAGAAGTAACCCTTAGCACGACACACGTCGATAGCTATCCAAATGCTCGCTACGTCACACCCTATGAGAGGCTGGCGCCAGTTGCCGTCCTTCCCACACCGCACACCCGTGCGCTGTCCGAAGACGCAACCCGGCGACACTCCAACCGTCTCCCTGGTGAAATTAGCGCTGTGGAACCACCCGATCCCATCCCGAACTCGGAAGTGAAACGCAGCTGCGCCGATGGTAGTGTGGCTCAAGCCATGCGAGAGTAGGTCATCGCCAGGGGCTTTACCCCAAATCCCCGTCCGCAAGGACGGGGATTTTTTATTGGCCGCGAGATACACAAACACCACGCGCCTCAGTCCACCTCCGCGCTCACCACGCCTCCATCCGTCGGGTCCGCGTAGAGTTCCACCCGCTGACCCGCCGCACTGTGCGCACGTGCTTCCCACAACCCGTCGGCGTACTTCAGGTCGTGGACCTGCGTGACACCAAGCGCCTCAATCCCCCTCCGCGCTCACCACACGCCCGTCCAACGGGTTCGCATATACCTCCAGTCGAACGCCCGTGGCCGATCCGAGCGATCCGCGACGGCGTCCTTGGTTCCCTGGCCTGTCTGCCACCATGGTTCGCTCCGTTCCACCGGCGATGCGTGCTTTTAATGCATCGCGGCTTAGACTTTTCGTCTGCCGCGCCAGCCGGCTTTGACCTGCGCTGTCGGCTCCGACGACACCGGAGTCCCTCAAGCCGCTACCCCTTCCCCCGTCACGAGAGAACTCTCCCATGAGCCAAGCCAATGGATACGCCGCACTGGCGTCCGATCAGCCGCTGACCCCTTACGCGTTCGAGCGCCGCGCGACCGGGCCGCAGGACGTCAGCATCGAGATCCTCTACTGCGGCGTCTGCCATTCCGACCTGCATACGGCGCGCAACGAATGGCAGAACACCCAATATCCGTCCGTGCCGGGACATGAAATCGTCGGCCGCGTGATCGCGGTCGGCGAGCAGGTCGAGGCCTTCAAGGTCGGCGACCTGGCCGGCGTCGGTTGCATGGTCGATAGCTGCCGGCATTGCGCGTCCTGCGCGGACGGCGAAGAGCAGTATTGCGAAAGCGGCTTCGTCGGCACCTATAACGGCCCGATGTTCGGTGGCGAGAATACCTATGGCGGTTACTCCGACCATATCGTGGTCGACCAGAAGTACGTGCTGCAGATCCGCCATGCCGAAAAGGACCTTGCCGCGGTGGCGCCGCTGCTGTGCGCCGGGATCACCACCTATTCGCCGCTGAATCACTGGAAGGTGGGACCGGGCAAGAAGGTCGGCATCGTCGGCCTGGGCGGTCTGGGTCATATGGGCGTGAAGATCGCGCACGCGATGGGCGCGCATGTGGTGCTGTTCACGACTTCGGCGAACAAGAGGGAGGATGCACTGCGTCTGGGCGCCGACGAAGTGGTGGTGTCCAAGCTGCCGGAGGAGATGGCGGCGCATACCAACAGCTTCGACTTCATCCTCAATACCGTCGCGGCCTCGCACGACCTGGACGCGTTCCTGACCTTGCTCAAGCGCGACGGCACGATGACGCTGGTCGGCGCGCCGGCCGAGCCGCATCCGTCGCCGACGGTGTTCAATCTGATCATGAAGCGCCGGCAGTTGGCCGGCTCGCTGATCGGCGGTATCCGCGAAACCCAGGAAATGCTCGATTTCTGCGCAAAGCACGGCATCGTGTCGGACATCGAGACGATCGAGATGGCGCAGATCAACGAGGCCTACGAGCGCATGCTCAAGGGCGACGTGAAGTACCGCTTCGTCATCGACATGGCCAGCCTGGAGAAAGCCAAGCAGGCCGCCTGACGCAGCGGCATGGTCGGCCGCGCAACGTCGCGGTCGGCCCATGCGCTATAAACGTTCGACGATGCGCCTGGACACGCGAGTGTCCAGGCGTTTTTTATGCGCGTCATGCGCCATGACCTTGCGTTGGAGCGGTTTGCGTCCCGGTGGTTAACAGGCAACGAAACTCGTAGAGGCGGCTCGGGGGAATCCCAGGACCATCAGCTGCAACAGGCCATATCGGGAACGCCTGTCGCGGCTGAAGCCGCTCCTACAGGAAAGCGCGGGCTCATGCGCCAGCGGCGATGGCCGATAGTTCGAAACGACAACGGCGCCGCAGCGCCGTTGTCGTGACCATCGTCAGGAACGCGTCAGCCGGTCATTTGCCCGGCGTCGCCGCTGCCTGCTTGGCATTGCCCATCATGCTGTCGCGGGCGGCCTTGAACGGATTGTCCTGATACCAGTTGGGCCATGCGTCGCCCGCCGCCAGTCCCTTGCCGACGCCGTAGACGGCCTGCAGGTCGTCCATCACCCCGTCGAGCTTCCAGGTCGCCGGATCGTACTGGTCGGCGGGCGTGTGGTAGCGATGCTTGCCGTAGTCCTCGGCAGCGCGCTTGCCGGCATCGATGCCACCGTCGACCAGGTCTTCGCCGCCATCGATGTACAGCGCCGGCACGCCGGCCTTGGCGAAGTTGAAGTGATCGGAGCGGAAATAGAAGCCGCTCTGCGGCGAGGACTCGGCATGCAGCACGCGGCCCTGCGCGGCGGCGATCGGCTTGAGCAGGTCCTCCAGTTCGGAGCTGCCGAAACCGTTGACCACCAGGTCCTTGGCGCGGCCGGCGACCGGCATCGCGTCGAGGTTGATGACGCCGGCGATCTTGTTCAACGGGAAGGTCGGATGGGCGACGTAGTACTTGGAACCGAGCAGGCCCGACTCTTCCAGCGTCACCGCCAGGAACACCACCGAGCGTTCCGGCTTGGGCTGCTGGTGCACGAATGCGTCGGCGATCTCGAGGATGCCGGCGACGCCGGTCGCATTGTCGACCGCACCGTTGTAGATGTTGTCGCCGGTCTCGCCCTCGTGCTTGCCCAGGTGATCCCAGTGCGCCATGTACAGCACCGCTTCGTCGGCACGGCTGCTGCCGGGCAGCACGCCGACCACGTTGCGCGACTTCTTCTCGGAGATCGTGCTCTTCAGGTCCACCGACAGCTTGGCCTTCAGCGGCACCGGCTTGAAGCCGCGCTTGCTCGCGTCCTTGTAGGCCTGGTCCAGGTCCAGCCCGGCGTCGGCGAACAACTGCTTGGCGGCCTGCGCGGTGATCCAGCCCTGCGCTGGGATGCGCGGTTCCGGGTCGTCCTTGGCCGGCAGGTCGTACTGCGCGCCGGACCAGGAATTCTTCACCACGTCCCAGCCGTAGCTGGCACCGGGGGTGTCGTGCACGATCAGTGCGGCGGCCGCGCCCTTGCGCGCGGCTTCCTCGAACTTGTAGGTCCAGCGCCCGTAATAGGTCATGCGCTTGCCTTCGAACAGCGCGCCGTCCTCGGTGTGGAAGCCGGGGTCGTTGACGAACATCACCACCGTCTTGCCCTTCCAGTCCTGGTCCGCGTAGTCGTTCCACTTCTGCTCGGGCGCGTCCACGCCGTAGCCGACGAACACCATGTCGCTGGCGTCGATCTTGACCTCGGTCTGGCCGGTGCGGGTGCCGATCACCATGTCGGTGCCGAACTTCAGTTCGCGCGGCTTGCCGTTCTGCTCCAGCTTCAGCGTGGTGTTCGGATCGGCCGTGGTCTCGGTCATCGCCACGTCCTGGAACCAGCTGTCGCCGTTGCCCGGCTGCAGGCCGATGCGCTGCATCTGATCGCGGATATAGGAGACCGTCTTCTCTTCGCCCGCCGTGCCGGGACCGCGGCCTTCGAACGTGTCCGAGGACAGGGTCTTGACCAGCTCGCCGAAGTCGGCCGGCGTGATCTCGGGAGAAAAGGCGTGGCCTGCGGCGGCCACAGGAGCGGGCGCGGGCGGCGTGGCATCGGCGGCCGGGGCCGGCGCCTCGCGCTTGCACGCGGTCAGCGCGGCCGCGGCGGCCAGGCACAGCACAAGCTTGCGGGACATGGGGGCTCCTGGGGTGTGAGGAATCCCGATTCTATAGGCAAGTCCCGCGCGCGCGCCGCCGGCAGTGCGGACGACGCGGCCGGATCAATTCTCCGGCGCGGTGTCGCCATCGAACGGCTGCGCGGTGGCGCCGCTGATCGGGCCGGTCTTCGCGCTGCGATGCACGTACAGGGTCACCTCGCGCTCGAAATGCAGCGGACCGTCGATCACCGCGCGCGGACCGATGATGATGCGCGGCTTGCGCGTCGGCTTGAACGAGATGCTGAAGCTCGGCTTCTTGATCTCGATGCCGCCGCCGAGGTGCGAATCGTGGCCGACGGTGATGTCGCCGTTGACCGTCTCGATGCCGCCTTCCAGTTGCGTGGCGACCAGGCCGATGCTGCCGTTGACGCTCTCCACGCTGCCGCCGATGCGGCCGCCGCGGTCGACGAAGATGCCGCCGTTGACCGTCTCGATGGACTCGGAAATCTGCACCTGCTGGCCCACACGGATGCCGCCGTTGACCGTGGACAGGCCTCCGGTCTGCGCGTTGTCGGCGATCTTGAGGCTGCCGTTGACGGTTTCCACATCGCCGACGCTGGCGCCGGATTCGACGGTGATGCCACCGTTCACGGTTTCCAGGTCGCCGTACTGCTTGCCCGATTCGGCGGTGATGCTGCCGTTGACCTTGCTGATGCCTTCTGCGGCCAGGGCGGGGCCGGCGGCCAGGGCCAGCGCCAACAGGACCGATACATGCGTACGCTTCATCACCCACCTCCGGGACGCCGGCCAGTCGCGGCACCTACTTGTGCGGCGATCACAACATGCTTCGTTACAATCCGCACCTGCCTGAAGTCATTGGACCAGCCCTTGCCCGCAACCGCCTCCGCTTCGTTGCGCTCCGCCTCGCCTGCCGCGCCGGGGCGGCGCCTGCGCGCGCCTGGGCACGCGGCAACGAGGTGGCTGGCGGGGACGGTGTTGCTGCTGATCGCGACGCTGGCGCTGGCGCAGAACCCGCGCGAGGCCGAGCGCCGCCTGGAGAAGGTGCGCGGCGAGCTGAAGAGCGTGGCCGAGGAGCGGCGCCAGCTGGAAGGCAAGCGCGGCGATGCCGCGCGCCAGCTGCGCGAGGCCGACGAGAAGGTGGCCACCACCGGGCGCAGCCTGGCGCAGACCCAGCAGGCGCTGCAGCAGCACCAGCAGACCCTGGCCGAACTGGAGCGCAAGCGCGACACGCTGCGCAACGGCCTGGTGCGACAGCGTGCCGAACTGGCGCAGCTGTTGCGCGCGGCCTATGCGATCGGCGGCAATGCGCCATTGAAGCTGCTGCTGGCGCAGGACCGGGTGGCCGACGCCAACCGCCTGCTGGCCTACCACCGCTATCTGCAGCGCGAACGCGCGCAGCGTATCGCCACACTGACCCATGAGCTGCAGGCGCTGGAACAGGTACAGCACGAGGTCGCGGCAAAGCGGCAACAGCTCAGCGCAGCGCAGCGCCAGCAGCAGGAACAGGCGGCGGCGTTGCAGCGCGACCGCAAGCAGCGCGCCAGCCTGGTGTCCGAACTGGACGAGCGCTACCAGGACCGCAGCGAGCGCGAGAAGGCGCTGGGCCAGGACGCCAAGGCGCTGGAAACGTTGCTGGCCAATCTGCGTGCGGCGGCGGCGCGGGCCGAGGCCGAGCGCCGTGCGGCAGCCAGGCGCGCGGCGGCCGAGCAGGCCGCGCAGGCCAAGGCCGCAGCGAAGAATCCGTCGCGCGGCGGCAGCAAGGTACCGCCCAAGGTGGTGGCCTCGGCGCCGGCGCTGAAGGTCGGCGGCCTGGGCTGGCCGCTGTCGGGCGACCTGATCGCGCGCTACGGCGGCAAGCTGCCCGATGGGCGCACCAGCAACGGCGTGCTGATCGCCGCGCCGGCCGGCAGCACCATCACTGCGGTGGCCGACGGCACGGTGGTGTTCTCCGACTGGATGACCGGGTACGGCATGATCCTGATCGTGGACCACGGCAACGGCTACATGAGCCTGTACGCGCACAACGACACGCTGTTGCGCGATCCCGGCGCGCGGGTCAAACGCGGCGATGCGGTGGCCAAGGTCGGCAATTCCGGCGGGCAAGGGCGCCCGGCGCTGTATTTCGAATTGCGCCGCAACGGCCAGCCGGTGGATCCGTCGTCGTGGCTGCAGCGGCGCTGAGCGCCACCGAGGCCGTGCATTCAACGCGGATTTAGCCCGCTTTCGCGCATAATCCGGACAGCTGCGCCGTGGACGGTGCAGGTCATCCCACAATCGGAGTGCTTCATGCGCGTAGTTCTGTCCGCTGCCCTGTTGCTTGCTCTGGCGCCGCTGCCGTCGATGGCGCAGAGCGCCGGCGAACAGACGCCCTCGGCCTCCACCGCCAGTGCCGACGATCCGGACGCCACCGAATCGGCCACCTCGCGCGTGCCGCTGGACGAGATCCGCCGCTACGTGGCGGTGTACAACGCGGTGAAGGAAGCCTACGTCGATCCGGTCGACGACAAGAAACTGATGCAGTCGGCGATCCGCGGCCTGCTGCTCGACCTGGATCCGCACAGCACCTATTTCAGCAAGGAAGACGCCGAGGCCTTCGACGAACAGGCCACCGGCGCCTACGACGGCATCGGCGTGGAACTGCTGCAGCTGCCGGACAACACGCTCAAGGTGGTGTCGCCGATCGACGACACGCCGGCCGCGCGCGCCGGCGTGCGCTCGGGCGACATCATCGTCGCCATCGACGGCAAGCCGATCAGCGCGGTCAAGGCGATGGAGCCGTTGCGCGGCGAGTCGGGCAGCAAGGTGGTGCTGACCATCGTTCGCGAGAAGGTGGACAAGCCGTTCGACGTGACCCTGACCCGGCAGACCATCCGCGTGGCCAGCGTGCGCAGCCGCATGCTCGAGCCGGGCTACGGCTACATCCGCATCAGCACGTTCCAGGCCGATACCGGCGCGGACTTCCACAAGCAGCTGCAGCAGTTGCAGGCGCAGTCCGGCGGCAAGCTGCGCGGCCTGGTGCTGGACCTGCGCAGCAATCCCGGCGGCCTGTTGACCGCGGCGGTGCAGGTGGCCGACGACCTGCTCGACAAGGGCACCATCGTGACCACGCGCGGGCGCATCTCGGTCAGCGATTCCAAATTCGACGCCACGCCCGGCGATCTGCTCAACGGTGCGCCGATGGTCGCGCTGGTCGATGCCGGATCGGCCAGCGCCTCGGAAGTGCTGGCCGGTGCGCTGCGCGACAACAAGCGCGCGCGCATCGTCGGCAGCCGCACCTTCGGCAAGGGTTCGGTGCAGACCGTGCTGCCGCTGGACAACGGCGATTCGGTCAAGCTGACCACGGCGCGCTACTACACGCCCAGCGGCAAGTCGATCCAGGCCAGCGGCATCGTGCCGGAGGTGGTGCTGCGCCCGGAAGAGAGCAAGGAAGACGCGGACAAGCCGGCGGTGCTGGCCGACTACAGCGAAGCGACGCTGCCCGGCCACCTGCACGGCGACGACGAAGGCGCCGAGGGCTATAGCGCCGGCGACGTGCTGCCCGGCGACGCACCGATCGCGCAGGCGCTGGCCGAACTGAAACAGCCCGGTGCGGTGGCCAGGGCCGCTGCGGCCAAGCAGGCCAAGGCCAAGCCGAAGGCGGCCGCGCCGACCGCGGCCAAGCCGGCGACGCTCGCGCCAAAGAGCGTGGCGCCGAAGACCGATGCGCCGGCCGCAGAGGCGCCGAAGGTCGATCCGCCCAAGACCGACACGCCGACGCCGCCTTCGGGCGACTGACGCGGTGCTTGCCGTTCGCCGCGCCGGCAGGGTGCGCGGCGTGGTGCGCCGTGCATGGCGCGCCACCTGCGATCGAGCGCATTGCGATCCGCACGATGCTCTTGCAGCAGCGGCTTCAGCCGCGACCGGGCGTTACCGGCAACGCCCGGTCGCGGCTGAAGCCGCTCCTACAAAAGCACTGGATGCCGACAGCGGCGTGGCGCTGACCGGCACTTCACCCCGCATGCGCTCAGCGCGGTTTGCCCGGCATCGGGAACGGGGTGATCACCTTTTCGCCGGTGGCCGCGTCGCGGATCGCGGACTGGCCTTTCTTCTCCACTTCCTCGATGCGCACGATGCTCTGCATCGGCAGGTGCAGCATCTTGGTGTCGCCGAATTCCTCGCGCAGGCGTTCTTCGGTGGGGTCGACTACCAGGCCGTCGTGCAGGTCGAACACCAGCCCGCCGATCTCGCTGAAGCCCCACAGGTGACTGCTGCCCACGTGCTGCGCGTACAGCTCGTACACCTTGCCGTGGTTGAGGAACGTCACTTTGTACAGGGACTTGGCCATGCGCGAAGTATAGAGCGCGGTAGCGCGATGGCGTGGCGGATCAAAAGCCCTTGCGCTTGCGCAGGCGCCGCGCGATCGCCGCGCGCACGTACAGCCCGTACGCCATGCCCAGGGTGAAGCCGGTCAGGTGCGCGGACCAGGCGACCATGCCGAAGGCCGGGCCGATATAGGCGAACACCACCTGCAGCGCCGCCCAGGTGCCGATCAGCAGCGAGGCCGGCGCGCGCACGAATTCCAGGAACAGCCCCAGCGGCAGCACCACGCCGAGCTTGGCGCGCGGGAACAGCGCCAGGTAGGTGCCGATCAGCGCCGAGACCGCGCCGCTGGCGCCGATGATGACCCGGTCCGGAGTGCCGATCGCGAACACCGCGGCCAGGTTGGAGAGGGCGCCGCCGCCCAGGAACAGCAGCAGGAAGCGCCACGGCCCGAGCACGCGCTCGGCCGGCAGGCCGAAGATCAGCAGGAACACCAGGTTGCCGAGCAGGTGCGACCAGTCCGCATGCAGGAACAGCGCGGTGAACAGCCGCAGCACGCTGCCGTCCTGCACCGTCGCCAGCCAGTCGCGCGGGCTGGCGACGCCGGCCGACAGCGCGCCCCAGTCCAGCCACAGCGTGGCGCGGGCCTGGTTGGGGCGGCTGATCGACCACAGGAACGCCAGCCACATCGCCGCGAACAGCAACGGCGTGGCCCAGCGCAGCGTGGTCCGGTCGCGGGAGGGAATGGAGACGAACATGCCAGTACCGGGGGACGCGGCCCGTAACGATACCGGCTCCCTCCGGCTGAACGCACGCCTACTCCGCGCGAAACTGAACGGGCGGTATTGTTATTGTTCGGTTAACGCAGAGGGGTATACTGCATACGGCGTCGTATGTCGGGAGGGGACTCCGGCGCGCATTTCCGGCTTGCTCAGCGGGGATGCGCAGACGCGAACACAGACATTTTCGTCTTCCGGAGAGTAACAAGCCATGCAAAACGCAACCCAGTTCGTCCGCTTCACCGCCCTGGCCGTCGGCATCGTCGGCGCCCTGACCATCGGTCAGGCGCACGGCGCCGCGTTCCAGCTCAAGGAAAACAGCGCCAAGGGCCTGGGCCGCGCCTTCGCCGGCTCCGGCAGCGCCCCCGGCGACGCCTCGATCATCGCCAACAACCCGGCCGGCATGCGCCAGCTCGACGGCAAGGTGTTCCAGGCCGACGTCAGCGCGATCCAGTTCGCGGCCAAGTACGAGGGCACCGGCACCTACGCCACCGGCTCGGCGATCTCCGGCGGCAACGGCGGCGATGCCGGCACGATCGCGCCGGTCCCGGCGGCCTACTTCCACCTGCCGTTCGGCGAAAACAACAACATGCACTTCGGCACCTCGCTGACCGTGCCGTACGGCTTCAAGACCGAATACGACCGCGACTGGAAAGGCCGCTACAACGGCGTCAAGACCGAGTTGCAGGCGATCGACCTCAACCTCGCCTTCTCCTACGACGTGAACCCGTACGTGTCGTTCGGCGCGTCGGTGTTCGCCGAGCGCCTGGACATCGATCTGTCCAACGCGATCGATCTGGGTTCGGTCCTGGCCGCGCGCCGCGTGCCGGGCTTCGCGCCGGGCAGCGCCGACGGCTACTCGCGCATCAAGGGCAACAGCACCGATATCGGCTACACCCTGGGCGGCCTGTTCAGCATCGACGAGAACACCCACATCGGCTTCAGCTACCGGTCGAAGGTCGAGCACAAGATCACCGACGGCACCGCCGACTTCACCACGCCGGCCAACGCCGCCACCGTGCTGGCCGTCGCTGCGCCGGGCACCTTCGTCGACACCAAGGGCCGCGCCACGGTCACGCTGCCGGCCAGCGCGACCGCCAGCTTCACCCACACCATCAACGAGCAGTGGACGGTGATGGCCGACGTCAGCCGCACCGCCTGGAGCAAGTTCGACCAGGTGACGGTGGACTTCGCCAACAACCAGCCCGACAGCGTGCTGAACTTCGCCTACAACGACACCACCTTCGTCTCGATCGGTGCCGACTACCGCATGAGCGACACGCTGACCCTGCGTGGCGGCCTGGCCTACGACGAAACCCCGACCAGCAACGAGCACCGCGACGTGCGCGTGCCCGACGCGAGCCGCAAGTGGGTCTCGCTGGGTCTGAGCTGGCGTCCGTCCGAGCAGGCCGAGTACAGCTTCGGCTATACCCACCTGTTCACCAGCGATCCGAGCATCAACTCGACCACTGCCACCGGCAACACCCTGATCGGCAGCTACGACGTCAGCGGCAACGTGCTGGCGGCGTCGGTCAACTACAAGTTCTGATCGAGCGCTTGCGCGACAGTCTCGCGGCGCAGGCCGCGAGCCACCAAAGCCCCGCTTCGGCGGGGCTTTTTTGTGCGTGTTTCCCTTCCCCTGACGCGGCTTCGCGCATATCGCCGCGAATGCTTGACAGACATCCCACCCCGGCGTAGAAGGCTTGTGAAGCCGATGGGGATGTGACATCGGCATGCGGCCACGGCAGTCATGCCGTCGCCATCCGGCCTGCGGTCGTCGAATGGGAGAGGTTGGCAATGCACCACCGCGAATCGACTCCTTCGTCCTGCGCTGCAACGCCGCTGTTTTTCTGTACCGCGCCTTCGGCACTGGCTGCCGTCCGCGTTTCCCGAGGCGAGCCGGCATGACCGTTCGCCACAAGCTGAGTGCCTTGCGCTCACGCGACAAGTGCGTCGCCGGCTACTCGCCGCCTCGACGCTAATCGTGCATCGCGGTCTGATCTGACCGACGCCGTCGCGTTTGTTTCCCGTGTCCCGTTGCCCGTGCGCGCCCGTTGTTGCGCGCAGCGCCGCAGCGTGCGCGCCATGCATTCGCCGTGCGTCCGGTCGGTCCAAACGACATCCGGGTTGCCGACATGCGTCGCGCCCGGTGCATGGCACTTTTGGCGAGGGGAAGCATCATGTGCAGTGGCAAGCGTTCGAACGGCAAGATCCTGGTTGAGGCGATCCTGGCGGTACTGGGGGCGAGCGCCGCATTGACGGCGGTGGCGGGGACGGTGACCGGTCAGGTCAGCGTGCAAGGCGGCAAACCCGCCGCGAACGCGCGGGTCGGCATCGCCGGGACCGCGTACAGCGCGGTGACCGATGCCAATGGGCATTTCGCCATCGCCGATGTGCCGGCGGGGCAATACGCGCTGGAATCGAGCTATCCCGGTTTCAGTGCGGCGCAGACCAGCTTCGAGGTGAGCGACACCGGCACCACCGCGCTCACCGTCGCGCTGGACGAGGTCAAGCAACTGAAGAACATCACCGTCGTCGCCAACCGCTACGACGCCAGCAACCTGAAGATGAATGCCGTGAACACGGTGGACGTGCTGTCCGCCAACGACCTGCAGCACACCGCGGTGCACAACGTCGCCGAGGCACTGGGGCTGATCTCGGGCATCAACATCACCACCACCGGCTCGGGCTATTTCGGCGGCGTGGATGGCGCGGCGCGCGGCGAGGGCATGTTCGCCTCGGTGCGCGGATTGCCCTCGGAGTACAACGTCAACCTGATCGACGGTGTCACCGTCGCGCAGGGCATGCCCTACAGCCGCAGCGTGCAGCTCAGCCTGCTGCCGCCGTCGGGATTGCAGACCATCGTGGTCAACAAGACCTCCACCGCCGACATGGACGGCGATGCGATCGGCGGCACCATCGACTTCCGCACGCCCACCGCGTTCGATTTCAAGCAGACCACCAGCGGCAGCGTGACCGGCAGCGGCCGCCTGGAGAGCCGTGCGCGCGACTACGGCGGCGACGGCCTGGGCGGCGGCCTGGCCGGCGAGTTCCAGCACAAGTTCGGCGACGAACAGCAGTTCGGCTTCTATGCCAGCGCCTATTACGACTACCGCACTTCGACCAACAGCGAGGTCGCTGCGGCGACCAGCGCGCTGAACGACCATTCGTGGGCGTTCCTGCATGCCGATGCCGACGGCGGCAACGCCGCCGGTTACGATCCGCAGCACAACCTGACCAGCACCGGCATGAACGTCGGCGTGGTCGCCGGCTGGGAACGCCGCTACGGCGGCAACGCTTCGTTCGACTGGCAGGTCGACGACAGCCTGTCGCTGTACGCGCGCGCCACCTACGCCTACGCCAAGACCGACCAGGGCACCACCTTCGTGCAGCTGCTGCCGCAGGACGTGACCTATGTGCCGAGCGCGACCGCAGGCGTCTACACGCCCAACATCGGCCGCATCGCCTCGCGCTTCTGGTACGAGACCAATCCGGAAATCGCCGACCTGGCGACGTTCCAGATCGGCGCGCGCAAGACCTCCGGCGGCTGGACCTTCATGCCGAACCTGTTCTACAGCTTCGGCGACAACGACCGTCCCAACCATGTCGAGATCGACGGCCGCGAGGACAAGTTCTCGCAGACCAATTACGCCTACTCCGGCAGCAGCCTGGTCAACTACGGCAGCGGCGCCTTCCCGTATCCGCAACTGACTCCGGCGTTGCTGGCGCAGGTCAACAATATCCCGTCGCTGTACGCCAGCAGCTACGGCGAACTGACCAAGATCTATTCCGGGCAGAAGAAGGGCGGCGCCAAGTTCGACGTGCGCTACGACTTCGAGGACGGCGCGCTGTCGGCGCTGCAGTTCGGGGTGAAGTACAGCAAGAGCTCGCGCAATTTCAGCAACCGCGACTGGTGGACCGGCGGCGTCGACGACACCAGTACGCTCGGCGACCTGGGCATCTTCAACGGCAACTACAGCGCGATCTTTCCCGGCAAGTATCCCTGGGTCACGCCCAAGGTCAGCGAGACCGCGGTCAGCAACGTCATCTACAGCCATCTGCACGACGACGACCTGGACAGCTGCGGCAAGGCGTATTACGTCAACAACTGGAACTGCAACACGATGCGCGGCACCGAGGCGGTCGCCGCGGCCTATGCGATGGCGACCTTCTCGCTCGGCAACCTGGAAATCGTGCCGGGCGTGCGCTTCGAGCACAGCAGCATCCACAACACGTTCTGGGTGACGCCGTCCGATGCCGACGGCAACGAAACAGTCGGCTATTTCGACAGCAACCACACCGCCTACGACGAACCGTTGCCGAGCGTGTTCCTGACCTGGCGGCCCGACGCGCGCACCGCCTACCGTGCCTCGCTGTGGACCAGCTATACCCGGCCCGCGTTCGTGCAGTTGGGCGGCGGCAGCAATATCAGCGTCTCCAATGGAAATACCACGATCACCCAGGGCAACCCGGACCTGAAGCCGATCGAAGCGACCAACCTGGACCTGTCCGGGGAATGGTCGACCGAGCATGGCGGCTTCTTCTCGGTCGCCGGCTTCTACAAGCGCCTGCGCAACTACATCTACGACGCCGGCTCCGGCCAGGCCAATCCCGACACCAGCGGCAGCGGCACGGTGTTCTATTCGATGCCGACCAATGGCGGCGACGGCCGCGTCTATGGCCTGGAGGTCAGCGCACGCCAGCGCTTCCAGGATCTGCCCGAACCGCTGAACGGCCTGGGCGTGAGTTTCAACGCCACCCGCCAGCATGCGCGCGCCGATCTGGGTATGGACGGTTTCGAGAACGAGCACATGCAGTCGGCGCCCAATGCCATGGCCAACGTCGAACTGTTCTACGAACGCGAGCGGTTCTCGGTGAACCTGAGCTACCACTTCAGCAGCTCGTACCTGCTCAGTTACGACTATCTGCACCAGGGCGCGACCTGGGACGACCTGTGGGCGCGTCCGACCCGGCGCGTGGACCTGCATGCCGGCTACCACTTCGACAACGGCCTGAGCCTGGATCTGTCGATCTCCAACCTGACCAAGGAGTACAGCTACTGGGCGCACGTGGGCCGCAGCGATCTGGCGGTCTCGGACATCGTCGATGCCGGCATGACCACGTTGCTGACCGCCAAGTACGCGTTCTAGCCAGTTCTCCGCGGGACCGGGGCGGTGCAGGTCTGCATCGCCCCGTGCCGCGCTGCCCACGGAGACTTCGATGAAACGTCGCCATTTTTGCTTGCTGAGTGTGCTCGCGCCGCTGGGAATGGCGGCCGTGCCGGCGGGCGCGGCCGCCACGGCTGCCGCGCCCGAACCGGATGGACGCCCGCATGCGTTCGGCTTCGCGCAAGGGCAGTTCGTGCTCGACGGCCGGCCGTGGCAGATCCGCAGCGGCGAGATGCATCCGCTGCGCATTCCGCGCGAGTACTGGCTGCAGCGGATCCGCATGGCCAAGGCGATGGGCCTGAACACCATCGCGCTGTATCTGATGTGGAACGCGCTGGAATCGGAACCGGGGGTATTCGACCTGGACAGCGGTCGCCGCGATTTCGTCGCCTTCATCCGCCTGTGCGCGCAGGAAGGCATGTGGGTCTATCTGCGGCCGGGTCCTTACGTCTGCGCCGAGTGGACGCTCGGCGGCCTGCCCGCCTATCTGTTGCGCGAACCGGGCATGCGCCTGCGCGATGCCGGCGATGCGCGTTACATGGCGGCGGTGCGCCGTTATGTCGCGGCGGTGGCGCCACGCATCGCGCCGTTGCTGGCGTCGGCCGGCGGGCCGGTGCTGATGCTGCAGATCGAAAACGAGTATTCGATGTTCGGCGACGACGTCGGCTACCTGCAGGCGCTGCGCACGCTGTGGCAGGAGCACGGCATCGACGGGCCGTTCGCGGTCGCCGATGGCATGAAGGATCTGCGCCGGCGCAAGGCGTACCTGCCGGGCGCGGCGTTGGGCCTGGACGGTGCCGATCTGGCCGATCTGGAGCACGGCCGCGCGTTCGCCGGCGACGCCCCGGTGTGGGTGGCCGAGGGCTATCCGGGCTGGCTGACGCACTGGGGCGAGGCGGACTTCGCGCGGCGCGACTATCTGCCGACGCTGCGCCGGCTGCTGGCGCATGGCCATTCGTTCAACCTGTACGTGGTGCATGGCGGCAGCAACTTCGGCCTGAGCGCCGGCGCCAATGCCGACGACGACGGTTCCAACTTCCAACCGGCGTTGACCAGTTACGACTACGGCGCGCCGATCGACGAGCGCGGCGAGGCGACGCCGGCGTATTGGGCGATGCGCGACACGATCGCCGCGTATCTGCCACAGCGCTTGCCGGCGCCACCGGCAGCGCCGGCACGCACGGCCTTCGCACCGACGCTGGCGCTGCCGTATGCGGCGCTGTGGGACAACCTGCCTGCAGCACCGGTCGCGACCGTGGCGCCGGCCGGCAACGAACTCCTGTTCGGCCAGGACCAGGGATTGGTGCTGTATCGCCGCCGCATCGGTCCCGGCGCGCAGTTGCGCGTGGACGGCGTGCACGACTACGCGGTGGTGCATGTCGATGGCGAGGAAGTGGGGCATGTGTCGCGGGTGCGGCACCGTACGTTGCATTCCTCGGCACAGCTGACGCTGCCGCCGGCGCAGCAAGCGGAGCGCACGCTGGAGATCCTGGTCGACAGCTTCGGCCATGTGAACTTCGGTCCGGCGCTGGGCGATGCCAAAGGACTGCTCGGCGACGTGCGCCTGCACGGCACGCCGCTGCAGGACTGGCAGGCGTATCCGATCGCACTGGACGACAGCTGGATCAAGACGCTGCAGCCGCTGCGCGCACCGACGTCGCGGCCGGGGCTGTTCTTCCGTGCGGAGATCGTGATCGAGACGCCCGGCGACGCCTACCTGGACATGCGCGAGTGGGACAAGGGCTATGTGTGGGTCAACGGCCAGTTGCTCGGCCGCTACTGGCGCATCGGGCCGCAGCAATGCCTGTACTGCCCGGGACCGTGGCTGCGGCCGGGCCGCAACGAGGTGCTGGTGCTCGATCTGCATCGCACCCGTGCCGCCGCGATCCGCTGTGCGGACGCGTTGCAAGGAGCGCGCGCATGAGCGTGCGCCGCATACACACCCACCGTCTCCATCCGATCCACTGCGTCGCGCCGGCGACAAGGGAGTCTGCATGCTGCTGACCACGCCCGATGCGACGCGCCACGATGCCGAGCACGTGCCGCCGCGCGCGATCGGATTCTGGGGCGGGCTGTCCGCGAACCTGCTGAACATGGTCGGCATCGGCCCGTTCATCACCATCCCGTTGGCGTTGTCGGCGCTGGCCGGACCGATGGTGCTGCTGGGCTGGGTGGCCGGCGCGCTGCTGTGCCTGTGCGACGGCCTGGTCTGGGCCGAACTGGGCTCGGCGATTCCCAAATCCGGCGGGCCGTACCACTACCTGCGCGAGGCTTATGGCCGCGACCGCCTGGGCAGCCTGTTCGGTTTTCTCTACCTGTGGCAGACGCTGCTGACCGCGCCGTTGTCGATCGGCGCGGCGGCGGTCGGCTTCACCCAGTACCTGGCCTTTCTGGCGCCGGGCCTGGCGCCATGGCAACTGACCGCGATCGCCGCGGCGCTGTGCCTGTTCAACACCGCCTTGCTGTACCGCGAAGTGCGCTCGGTGCAGGTGCTGTCGCTGCTAGTCACCGCCGCGGTGGTGGCGGCGGTGGTGTGGATCGTGGCCAGCGGCCTGCTGCATTTCGACATGGCGATCGCGCGGCGTTTCCTGCATGCCGGTGCGGTCTCGCCGCACGGCTTCTGGCTCGGCTTCGGCGCGGTGGCGCTGATCGCGGTGTACGACTACGGCGGCTACAACAACGTGTGCATGCTCGGCGGCGAGATCCGCCAGCCGCGGCGCAACATCCCGCTGGCGGTGCTGTGTTCGATCCCGATCGTGGCGGCGCTGTACCTGGGCTTGAACGTGGCCATCCTCGGCGTGCTGCCGTGGCAGCAGGCGGCGCAGTCGAAGGCGGTGGTCGCCGACTTCATGCAGGCGATCTACGGGCATGTCGGCAGCACCATCGCGGTCGCGCTGATCATGCTGGCCAGCTGGGGCTCGGCGCTGGTGGTATTGCTGGGCTATTCGCGGGTGCCGTACGCGGCGGCGGCCGAGGGGCAGTTCTTCCGGGTGTTCGCGCGGCTGCATCCGCGCGGGCGTTTCCCGACCGTGTCGCTGCTGTTCGTCGGCGCGACCTCGGCGCTGGCCTGCCTGCTGTCGCTGGACGACCTGATCGCCACGCTGATGGTCATCCAGATCATGTTCCAGTTCATGGCGCAGTGCCTGGCGGTGGTGCTGCTGCGGCGGCAGGCGCAGCGTCCGCCGGAGGCGTTCTCGATGCCGCTGTATCCGTGGCCGCTGTGGGTGAGCGTGGCCGGCTGGCTGTACATCCTGGCCACCAGCCAGGGCCGCCACCTGCTCGCGGCGGTCGTGGCGTTGTGTGTGGGCACGGCGCTGTTCTTGATTCAAGCCAGGAGGCAGGGCACATGGCCTTGGGTAGCGCGATGAGCGCGTGCGACGTCGCCGTGGTCGGCGAGATCTACGCCGATCACATCCTCAGCGGGTTCCAGCGCTGGCCGCAGCCGGGCGAGGAAGCCCTGGCCAGCGCCTATCTGCGCGAACTCGGCGGCGGCACCGTCAACACCGCCTGCGGGCTGGCGCGGCTGGGGCGCAGCACGCGGCTGATCGGCCTGATCGGCGAGAGCGACCGGCCGTGGTTCGAACAGCGCCTGGGCCAGTTCCAGGTGCGCAGCGACGGCTTGCGCAGCGACCCGGCCGGCACCGGGATCACGGTCAGCGTGTCGATGCCCGACGACCGTGCGTTCTTCACCTACCTGGGCGCCAACGCCAAGCTCGACGCGCTGCTCGCGCGCGCCGAGCTGCTGGACGAACTGTGCGCGGCGCGCCACGTGCATTTCGCGATGCCGCTGTCGCGCGCGCTGGCGCAGACGCTGCTGCCGGCGCTGGCTGCGGCCGGCTGCACGACGTCGCTGGACGTGGGCTTCAGCCCGGACTGGCTGAGCGCGCCGCACAACCTGGCCACCTGCCGCGAGGTGGACTATTTCCTGCCCAATCAGAAAGAGGCCGCGCTGCTCGGCTGCGGCGACGGCGCCGAGGCGTGCCGCCAGTGGGCGCAGACGCTGGGCTTGCGCCATGCGGCGATCAAGCTCGGCGGCGCCGGCGCGATGGCGGTCGATGCGGCCGGCGCGCGCCTGGTGGCCGCGCCCGCGGTGCAGGTGCGCGACACCACCGGCGCCGGCGACGCCTTCGACGCGGGCTTCATCGATGCGCTGCTCGACGGCGCAGGACTCGACGACTGCCTGCGCCGCGCCTGCTTCTGCGGCGCGTCCTGCTGCGCCGCGCTCGGCGCGCTGGACGGCCTCCCCGATTTCGACCAACTGAGGAACCGCAATGACAGCAACGAATCGTAAGATCGCCTTGATCGGCGGTGGCGGGGTGCGCTCGCCACTGGTCGTGTATGGGGTCAACGAGGCGGCCGCGGCACTGGGCGTGGAGGAGATGGTGCTGTACGACCCGGATCCGGAGCGCGTGCAACTGATGGTCGCGATGGGCCGCGCGGTGGTGAGCGAGTTCGGCGGCGACTTGCGCCTGCGCGCGGCCGATTCGCTGGAGGATGCGATCGAAGGCGCGGACTTCGTGCTCAACAGCATCCGCATCGGCGGCATCGCGCAGCGCGCCGCCGACGAGCGGGTGAGCATCGACCAGGGCTATCCGGGGCAGGAGACCACCGGCCCGGCGGGCGTGGCCATGGCCTTGCGCACCGTGCCGGTGTCGATCGCGCAGGCGCGGCTGGTCGAGCAGTTGAGCCCGGACGCGTGGCTGGTCAACTTCACCAATCCGGCCGGGTTGATCACCCAGGCGGTGACCACGCATACCCGCGCCAAGATCGTCGGCATCTGCGACACCCCGACCGAACTGTTCCACAACATCGCGCACGCGCTGGGCGCGCACCACGACGCGGTGGAATGCGATTACGTCGGCCTCAATCACCTGGGCTGGGTGCGCGGCGTGCGCCTGCACGGCGAAGAGGTCATCGACCGGCTGCTGCAGGACGACGCGCTGCTGCGCCAGCTGTACCTGGCGCCGCTGTTCGACTTCGACATGATCCGCGAGCTGCGGCTGATTCCCAGCGAATACCTGTTCTTCTACTACGAGCGGCGCCGCGCGCTGGCCAACCAGCGCACGCAGGGCGGCAGCCGCGGCGCCGAGATCGAGACCTTGAACCATGCCCTGATCGCCACGCTGGGCAGCCGCCTGCAGGCCGGCGACGGCCACGGTGCGGTGCAGACCTATGCGGCGTATCTGAACCAGCGCTCGGGCTCGTACATGAAGCTCGAGGCCGAAGGCGGTTCGGCGTTCGATGCCGGGGTCAGCCTGCAGGCCGATCCGTTCCGGGTCAGCACCGGCTACCACCGCATCGCCATCGACGTGATGAGCGCGCTGACCGGCGCGGTGCCGGCGAAGATCGTGGTCAACGTGCGCAACCAGGGCGCGATCGCCGATCTGCCCGACGACGACATCGTGGAGATTTCCTCGCACATCGACCGCGACCGCATCGTGCCGTGCCCGACCGCGCCGCTGCCGGATGCCGTGCATGGCCTGATCCGCGCGGTGAAGGCCTACGAGCGCGCGGCGATCGAGGCGGTGCTGTCGGGCAGCCGCCTGACCGCGCGCAAGGCGATGCTGATCCATCCGGCGATCGGCGAATGGACGCCGTCGCACGATTTGCTGGAGAGCCTGTTCGGGCATCTCAGCGACGACGGCCAGTGCCTGTGCCAGGGGCCGATGCACTGGCATGGCTGATGGGTGCATGAAGACGTGGCGGCGGAGCCGTTGATCCGCCGCCAATTGCGCTTCGCTGTCGTGTAGGAGCGGCTTCAGCCGCGACATTGGCCTACCGGAGAGTGCCTGTCGCGGCTGAAGCCGCTCCTACAGACATGCCGCAGAGGACTCTTGCGCCGATCAGTCGCCCAGGGTCAGCAGCGACGCATTGCCGCCGGCCGCGGTGGTGTTGACCGTCACCACCTTCTCGGTGGCGAAGCGCAACAGGTAGTGCGGACCGCCGGCCTTGGGGCCGGTGCCGGACAGGCCCTGGCCGCCGAACGGCTGTACCCCGACCACCGCGCCGATCTGGTTGCGGTTGACGTAGACGTTGCCGACCTGCACGCGGGCGGCGATGCGCTCGATGGTCTCGTCGATGCGCGAATGCACGCCCAGGGTCAGGCCGTAGCCGGTGGCGTTGATCTGCTCGATCACCGCGTCGAGCTGGTCGGCCTTCCAGCGGATCACGTGCAGCACCGGGCCGAAGATCTCGCGCTGCAGCTGCGCCAGCGACTGCAGTTCGTAGGCGCGCGGGGCGAAGAAGCTGCCGTGCGCGGTGCCGTCGTCGCTGGCGGCCACCGCGATCAGGCGCGCTTCGCGGTCCATGCGCGCGGCGTGGTCGGTGAGGAGTTGCAACGCGTCGGCATCGATCACCGGGCCGACGTCGGTGGACAGCAGGCCCGGGTCGCCGATCTTCAGTTCGGCCATCGCGCCGGCGAGCATGGTCATCACCTTGTCGGCGATGTCGTCCTGCACGAACAGCACGCGCGCGGCCGAGCAGCGCTGGCCGGCGGAGATGAAGGCGCTGGAGATCGCGTCCTTGACCACCGCCTCGGGCAGCGACGAGGAGTCGGCGATGAACGCGTTCTGGCCGCCGGTCTCGGCGATCAGCACGCCGATCGCGGCGTCGCGCGCGGCCAGCGCGCGGTTGATCGCGCGCGCGGTCTCGGTCGAGCCGGTGAAGGCGACGCCGGCCACGCGCGCATCGCGGGTCAGTGCGGCGCCGACGGTGGCGCCGTCGCCGGGCAGGAACTGCACCGCCGCTTCCGGCACGCCGGCCTCGTGCAGCAGCTTCACCGCGGCATGGCCGACCAGGTTGGTCTGCTCGGCCGGCTTGGCGATGACGCTGTTGCCGGCGGCCAGCGCCGCGGCGACCTGGCCGAGGAAGATCGCCAGCGGGAAGTTCCAGGGACTGATGCACACGAACACGCCGCGGCCGTGCAGCTGCAGTTCGTTGGACTCGCCGGTCGGCCCGGGCAGGCGCTCGGGCGCGCCGAACTGGGCGCGCGCCTGGCCGGCGTAGTAGCGCAGGAAATCCACCGCCTCGCGCACTTCGGCGACGCCGTCGGGCAGGGTCTTGCCGGCTTCCTTGACGCACAGCGCGATGAACTCGGGCATGCGCGCTTCCAGCAGATCGGCGGCGTGCTCGAGGATGGTGGCGCGGCTGGCGGCCGGGGTGCGGTTCCAGCCCGGCTGCGCGGCGACCGCGTTGGCCAGCGCCTTCTCCACGGTGGCGGCGTCGGCCGGTTGCCAGCGGCCCACCACCTGGCGGCGGTCGGCGGGGTTGGTCACGTCCAGCGGCGCGCTGGCGATCACCGCGCCCGGCACCAGCGGCACGGCCTGCCAGGGCTTGATCGCGGCGTTGAGCTGGTCGGCCAGCGCGCGCAGGTCGTTGTCGTTGGCGAGGTTGGCGCCCATGGAATTCTTCCTGTTGTGGTTCTGGCTGCGCAGCAGATCGGCCGGCAGCGGAATCTTCGGATGCGGGATGGAGGCGAATGCGGACACGGCTTCGACCGGATCGCGGATCAGGTCCTCGATGGCCACGTCCTCGTCGGTGATGCGGTTGACGAAGCTGGAGTTGGCGCCGTTCTCGAGCAGGCGCCGCACCAGGTACGGCAGCAGGTCCTCGTGCGAGCCGACCGGCGCGTACACGCGGCACGGCACGCCCAGGCGGTCGGCGGGAATCACCTCGGCGTACAGGTCGTCGCCCATGCCGTGCAGCTTCTGGTGTTCGTAGTCCTTGCTGCCGGCGATGGCGCGCACCGCGGCGATGGTCTGCGCGTTGTGGGTGGCGAACATCGGGTACAGCGCGTCGCTGTGCGCGAACATGCGCTTGGCGCAGGCCAGGTACGACACGTCGGTGTTCTGCTTGCGGGTGAACACCGGGTAGCCCGGATGGCCCTCGACCTGCGCGCGCTTGATCTCCGCGTCCCAGTACGCGCCCTTGACCAGGCGCACCGGGATGCGGCGGCCGACGCGGCGCGCCAGGTCGGCGAGGAAGTCGATCGTGTACGGGGTACGCTTCTGGTACGCCTGCACCGCCAGGCCGTAGCCTTCCCAGCCGTCCAGCGACGGATCGGAGAAGGTGGCCTCGATGATGTCCAGCGACAGTTCCAGGCGGTCGGCCTCTTCGGCATCCACCGTGTAGCCGATGCCGTAGGACCGGGCCAGCTGCGCCAGTTCCAGCACGCCCGGCACCAGTTCGGCCATCACCCGCGCGCGCTTGGCGTGCTCGTAGCGCGGATACAGCGCGGACAGCTTGATCGAGATGCTGGGCGCGGCGAACACGTCGCTGCCCTTGTACGAGCCGTTGGGACCGCTGCGGCCGATCGCGTGGATCGCCTGGCGGTAGGCGTCGAGGTAGCGGTGCGCGTCCTTCATGGTCAGCGCGCCTTCGCCGAGCATGTCGAACGAGTAGCGGTAATGCGCGTTGTCGCCCTTCTTCGAGCGCGACAGCGCCTCGCCGATGGTACGGCCCATCACGAACTGGTGGCCCATGATCTTCATCGCCTGGCGCACCGCCAGGCGGATCACCGGCTCGCCGACGCGGCCGATCAGGCGCTTGAACGCGCCGGCCACGTCGGCGCGGGTCAGGTCGTTGATCTGCACCAGCTTGCCGGTGAGCATCAGCCCCCAGGTGGAGGCGTTGACCAGCACCGAGTCGCTTTCGCCCATGTGCTTCTTCCAGTCCGCGTCGCCGAGCTTGTCGCGGATCAGCTTGTCGGCGGTTTCCTGGTCGGGGATGCGCAGCAGCGCTTCGGCCACGCACATCAGCAGCACGCCCTCTTCGCTGCCCAGGTCGTACTGGCGCATGAAGGCTTCGATCGCGCCCTGGTTCTGGGCGCGGGCGCGCACCCGGGTGACCAGGTCGGCGGCCAGCGCCTGCACCTTGGCCTGGTCGGCGGCGGGCAGGCGCGCCTGTTCGAGCAGTTCGCGCACGTGGTCGGCCTCGTCCTTCAGCCATGCGGCGGTGATCGCGGCGCGCAGCGCGTGGGAGGCGGGGGGCAGTTCGGGGGCAAGCAACGGCGAGGGAGACGCGGACGGCATCGCCGGTGAGGAACCGGCGCCAGACAGAGCGTTCATGCAGGGAGGACCAGGGAAGATGCGCGCATTTTATGCCAGCGCCCGCTCGTGCAGCGCGTCGGCGCGGTGCACGGTTGCCTGCGGCGGACACCGATGGCTGAACGCTTGCGGCGAGAATTTGGTTGCAATGCAGCATTTTTTATGATGAACGCGCGCTTGCCGGCGCGCAGGCCCGGGGCTACCATCGAATCGTTGCTCGCGGCTGGTACAGCGCGGCGGCTCGGAAGCGCGGTTCGACATGATCGAAATGTGTCCGTTTTCTGCGGAGGGAGCGGGTACGCAGCTGCGGCTGCGGCCGCCGCGGGCGCTCAGTGCCCGGCAATTCGTGATGTTGTTCGCGGCGCTGGCCGGGGCGATGTGGGCGGTGGCGGTGCTGGGGTGGTTCGCCGGCAACGTGTTCGCGCCGGCGTTCGCCTTGTTGCACAGCATCGTGGTGGCGCTCGCGCTGCGCTGGTCATGGCGCAGCGGCGAGCGCGAAGAGGACATCCGGGTGGGTCCGGGCTGCGTGGAAGTGACCCGCACGAATGCAGGAACGCCGGCGTTCCGCGCCCACCCGCATTGGGTGCGGTTGCGGATCGAAGGCGACGACAGGGTGGTGCTGGCGTGCAGCGGCAAGCAGGTCCGGGTCGGCGAGTTTCTCGGCCCGGGCGAGCGCCGCGAGCTGGCGCAGACCCTGGAAGGCTTGCTGGCGGCCGCGACCGGCCGCAACCGATGACGCTCCAAGGGGTCTAGGCAATGAAGCAAAGCGGCAGATGGAAGCAACAGGCGGTCAGGGGCGGGATGGCATTGGCGGCGGCGCTGGCCGTCCCGATGGCGTGGGCACAATCGGCCGATCCGAAACCCTGGCAGTTGAACATGGGCCGCGGCGTCACCCAGAGCGCGCGCAACGCCTACGATTCGAACATGCTGTCGCTGTGGATCTGCGCGGTCATCGGCGTGCTGGTGTTCGGCGCGATGGGCTATGCGATGTTCAAGTTCCGCAAGTCCAAGGGCGCGGTCGCGGCGCAGTTCAGCCACAACACCAAGGCCGAGGTGATCTGGACGGTGATCCCGGTGCTGATCCTGATCGCGATGGCGTGGCCGGCCACGGCCAAGCTGATCGCCATGTACGACACCCGCGACGCCGAGCTGACGGTCAAGGTCACCGGCTACCAGTGGATGTGGCGCTACGAATACCTGGGCGAGAACGTCTCCTTCACCAGCCGCCTGGCGCGCGACTCGGACCGCATGCGCCAGAGCGGCCAGGTGCCGAGCCTGGAGAGCAATCCGCACTACCTGCTCGACGTGGACAACCGGCTGGTGCTGCCGGTGAACACCAAGGTGCGCTTCGTGATCACCTCCGACGACGTGATCCACGCCTGGTGGGTGCCGGCGCTGGGCTGGAAGCAGGACGCCATCCCCGGGATCATCAACGAAGCCTGGACCGACATCGACACCCCTGGCGTGTACCGCGGCCAGTGCGCCGAACTGTGCGGCAAGGACCACGGCTTCATGCCGATCGTGGTCGAGGCGGTGTCCAAGCAGGACTTCCAGAAGTGGCTGGCGGCGCGCAAGCCGGCACCTGCGGCGGCCCCGGCCGCGCCGGCCGCCGCACCTGCCGAAGCGCCCGCCGCGCCGGCGGCTCCCGCTGCGCCCGCGCCCGAGGCCACTGCGCCGGCCGCGCCGCCGCAGGCCCTGCTGCCCCGTCTTCGTTCCGGTTCGCACCTGACCGTGCAAGCCGCCTGATCTCCTGCATTCTTTTTTGAGGTAGCCGCCATGGCCCATTCCGCAGTCGATCACCACGACGAGCACGGGCATCAGCAGAGCTTCGTGGAACGGTGGTTCTTCTCCACCAACCACAAGGACATCGGCACGCTGTACCTGCTTTTCAGCTTCACGATGTTCATCGTCGGCGCGGCGATGAGCGTGGTGATCCGTGCGGAGCTGGCGCAACCGGGCCTGCAGTTCGTCAAGCCCGAATTCTTCAACCAGATGACCACCGTGCACGCGCTGGTGATGATCTTCGGCGGGGTGATGCCGGCCTTCGTCGGCCTGGCCAACTGGATGATCCCGCTGCAGATCGGCGCGCCGGACATGGCCCTGCCGCGCATGAACAACTGGTCGTTCTGGCTGCTGCCGGTGGCGTTCACCCTGCTGCTGCTGACCTTCTTCCTGCCCGGCGGCGCGCCGGCCGGCGGCTGGACCCTGTACCCGCCGCTGTCGCTGCAGGGCGGCTACAACGTCGCCTTCAGCGTGTTCGCGATCCACGTCGCCGGCATCAGTTCGATCATGGGCGCGATCAACATCATCGCCACCGTGCTGAACATGCGCGCGCCCGGCATCGACCTGCTGAAGATGCCGATCTTCTGCTGGGCCTGGCTGATCACCGCGTTCCTGCTGATCGCGGTGATGCCGGTGCTGGCCGGCGCGGTGACCATGCTGCTGACCGACAAGTTCTTCGGCACCAGTTTCTTCAATGCGGCCGGCGGCGGCGACCCGGTGATGTACCAGCACATCTTCTGGTTCTTCGGGCACCCGGAGGTCTACATCATGATCCTGCCGGCGTTCGGCGTGGTCAGCGAGATCATCCCGACCTTCAGCCGCAAGCCGCTGTTCGGCTACCAGGCGATGGTGTACGCGATCGCCGCGATCGCGTTCCTGAGCTTCATCGTCTGGGCGCACCACATGTTCACCGTGGGCATGCCGCTGGGCGGCGAGATCTACTTCATGTTCGCCACCATGCTGATCTCCATCCCCACCGGGGTGAAGGTGTTCAACTGGGTCAGCACCATGTGGCAGGGCTCGCTGACCTTCGAGGCGCCGATGCTGTGGGCGGTGTCGTTCGTCATCCTGTTCACCATCGGCGGCTTCTCCGGGCTGATGCTGGCGATCGTGCCGGCCGACTTCCAGTACCACGACACCTACTTCGTGGTCGCGCACTTCCACTACGTGCTGGTCACCGGCGCGGTGTTCGGGCTGATCGCCGCGGTTTACTACTGGTGGCCGAAGTGGACCGGGCGCATGTACAGCGAGGCCTGGGGCAAGTTCCATTTCTGGTGGACGATGCTGTTCGTCAACCTGCTGTTCTTCCCGCAGCACTTCCTCGGCCTGGCCGGCATGCCGCGGCGCATTCCCGACTACAACGTGGTGTTCGCCGACTGGAACCTGGTCAGCTCGATCGGTGCGTTCGGCATGTTCGTCACCCCGTTCCTGATGGCCGGCATCCTGCTGGCGTCGCTGCGCAACGGCGCACGCGCCGAGGCGCGGGCGTGGGAAGGCGCGCGCGGCCTGGAATGGACGGTGCCGTCGCCGGCGCCGGCGCACACCTTCACCCTGCCGCCGGTGCTCAAGCCCGGCGACCTGGCCCACGACGACATCAGCCACTGATGACCGCGCAGACGCCGCTCGACGATCTGGCCCTGCGCCGCAAGCGCGCCGTGCGTACCGCGCTGGTGGTGGGCGCGGTCGCGGTGCTGATCTATGCCGGCTTCATCCTGTCCGGGGTGATCGGCCGATGAGCGCGCCGGCGCCGCGCGTGCACAGCAGCGCCGGGCTGTTCAAGCTGGTCGGCGTGGCGCTGGCGGTGTTCGTGCTGACCTTCTCGCTGGTGCCGCTGTACCGCATCGCCTGCGAGAAGGTGTTCGGCGTGCGCCTGGAGCGCGGCCCGGGCGAAGGCCCGCAGGCCGGCAAGCCGCTGCTCGGCAAGCGCACGGTCAAGGTCGAGTTCGACGGCGGGGTGAATTCCAAGCTGCCGTGGTCGTTCCATCCCGAGCAGCTGACCATGCAGGTGGTGCCCGGCGAACTCAACGAAGCGCTGTACTACGCGCGCAACGACGGCGAACGCGCGATCGTCGGCAGCGCGGTGCCGTCGGTGGCGCCGGCGCGCGCCTCCGGCTACTTCACCAAGACCGAGTGCTTCTGCTTCACCGCGCAGACACTGCAGGCCGGCGAGAAGCGCGACATGCCGGTGCGCTTCATCGTCGATCCGAACCTGCCCGGCGACATCACCACCATCACCCTGTCGTACACCTTCTTCAAGAACGATGCGCTGAGCGCGGAACTGGGATCGCCGAAACTGGCCGGTTCCGCGCGCGCGGCCCCTTGACCTCACCCGGAACGCCCGCCATGGCCCAGCCCAGCACCGACGCCACTGCCTATTACGTGCCCAGCCAGAGCCGCTGGCCGTTCATCGGCTCGATCGCGATGTTCGTGACCATGATCGGCGTGGCCAGTTGGCTCAACGACGCGGCCTGGGGCAAGTGGACCTTCTTCATCGGCATCGCGATGCTGGTGGCGACCTTGTTCATGTGGTTCGGCGACGTGATCCGCGAATCGATCGCCGGCCATTACAACCGCCAGGTCGACGTGTCGTTCCGCATGGGCATGGTCTGGTTCATCTTTTCCGAAGTGATGTTCTTCGGCGCGTTCTTCGGCGCGCTGTTCTACACCCGCACCTTCATCCTGCCGTGGCTGGGCGGCTCCGGCGACGGGGTGATGACCAACGCGCTGCTGTGGGACGGCTATTCGGCGGCCTGGCCGACCAACGGCCCGGGCGCGATCGGCGGCCAGTTCCAGACCATTCCGGCGTGGGGCCTGCCGCTGATCAATACGCTGATCCTGCTCAGCTCCGGCGTGACCCTGACCATCGCCCACCATGCGCTGAAAGCCGGCCATCGCACGCGCCTGCTGGTGTTCCAGGGGCTGACCGTGCTGCTGGGCTGCGCCTTCCTGTACTTCCAGGCCGAGGAATACATCCACGCCTACAAGGAGCTCAACCTGACGTTGGGCTCGGGCATCTACGGCTCGACCTTCTTCATGCTCACCGGCTTCCACGGCGTGCACGTGCTGCTGGGCACGATCATGCTGCTGGTGATGTGGCTGCGCTCGGCGCGCGGCCATTTCAGCCGCGACAACCACTTCGCCTTCGAAGCGGCGGCATGGTACTGGCACTTCGTCGACGTGGTGTGGCTGGCGCTGTTCCTGTTCGTCTATGTACTTTGACGGCTGGGAATGGGGAATCGGGAATAGGGAATAGGAACAGCGGAAGCGCGCCGCTCTTGCCATTCCCTATTCCCGATTCTCCATTCCCGGCTAGGCCGCGTCAGCGGCCCAGCCCATGCGGCTTGATCACGCCGGTGTAGATGCCCAGGATCACCAGCAGGATCAGGCACACCGATAGGCCGATGCGCCAGGTCAGTGCGTTCACCGTGCGCTTGCTCTGGCCGCGGTCCACCAACAGGTAGTACAGGCCGGCGCCGAGGTTCCACAGAATGACCAGCAGGAACGCGACGATCAGCAGGGTTTTCAGCGAGTCGTTCATGGGCGTCTCGGTGCACGGTATCGCCGCATTATGACCCTCGCCGCGTCCTCGCGCGTCGCCGCGCGCGCGCGCATGCCGCTGTGGCTGGGCTGGAGCATCGCCTTGGCGGTGGCGCTGGGATTCTGCGCGCTGGGCCGCTGGCAATTGCTGCGCATGCACGAGAAACAGGCGCTGCTCGCGCAGGCCGCGCACATCCGCGATCGTCCGCAGGCCTTGGCCGACGCGCTGCGCGCGGCGCGGCCGACGCAGCTGGCCTGGGTGCACGGCGCTGGCCGTTTCCTGCCCGGGCAGATCCTGCTCGACAACCAACTGCGCGAGGGCCGCAGCGGGGTCAAGGTCTACCAGCCGTTCCTGGCCGATGGCGCCTCCGCGCCGCTGCTGGTCGAACTGGGCTGGTTGCCGCTGCCGGCCGATCGCGCGCTGCCCAGGCCGCTGCCGCTGCAGGGACGGTACACGCTGGTCGGCCTGCTCGGGCCGGTGCCGTCGCACGGGCTGACCCTGGGGCCGGCGCTGGTCGCCGCGCCGGCGCCGCAGCTGTGGCTGGCGATGCGCATCGAGCCGGCGGCGATCGGCCAGGCGCTCGGCCGCCGCGACATTTTGTCGCAGGTGCTGCGCCTGGATCCGGCCCTGCCGCTGGGCTATCCGCGCGACCTGGACATGCTGCCGAACACGCTGCCGCCCGAGCGCCACTTGGGTTACGCGGTGCAATGGTTCGGCCTGGCGCTGGCCGTGCTGATCACCGCGGGCCTGCTCAGCTGGCGCGCGCGCAAGGGGCGAGGCGGGCGCTGAGCGCGCGCGCATGAGAAAATCCCCGGCATGAATGCCTCCCCTTCGGCTCCACGCCAGGCGACCGCACGCGGTCGCTGGACGTTGATCGCGCTGTTCGCCCTGTTCTTCGGCTCGATGCTGGTCGCCGGCGCGCTGCGGTTTTCCGGCTGGCAACCGCCCGGCAGCCGCAACCATGGCGAGTTGCTGAAGCCGCCGGCCGACCTGCGCGCGCTGCAGCCGCGGCTCGACGACGGCAGCGTCTACGCCTGGCAACCGCAGCAGCGCCTGTGGCGCATCGCGCTGGCGCCGCCGCGCGACTGCAGCAGCGCCTGCGAGGCGCTGGCGCGCGACCTGGACAAGGTCTGGCAGTTGTTCGGCCACGACGCCGACCACGTGCAGATCCTGTGGATCGGCACGCCGCCGGCGGCGGTGCGCGCGCTGCCGCAGGTGCGCGTGCTGCGTGCCGACGCCGCATTGCTGGACGGTCTGCCGCGCGTGCACGACGCGGCCGGGGTGCCGGTCTACGTGATCGATCCGAACGGCTTCGTGGTGCTGCGCTACGCGCCGGGCTTCGATCCGGCCGGGCTGCGCGCGGACCTGTCGAAGCTGCTGAAACTCCTGTGAGCCGTCCCCCTATGAACCTGTTCGCGCCACCGGCGCTGTTTCGGCACTTCCACCGCATGGCCTGGCTGGCGGCGCTGTTCACCGCCAGCACGATCATGTTCGGTTCGTTCGTGCGCCTGTCCGATGCGGGCATGAGCTGCCCGGACTGGCCGACCTGCTATGGCCGGGTGACCTGGCCGCAGAGCAGCGACGAAGCCAACGCGCACGCGGCCAGCAAGATCCGCCCGCTGGAGACGCACAAGGCCTGGCGCGAGCAGGTGCACCGCTTCCTGGCCGGGGCGCTGGGCGTGGAAGTGCTGGTGCTGTCGCTGTTGGCCGCACGACGGCGGCGCCTGGGCATCGCCCAGATCGTCGGCGCCGCGCTGCTGGTGGCGCTGTCGATCCCGCTGTACATGTCCGGCTGGCCGTCGCTGGCGATGGCGCTGGCCGCTGCCGGCGAAGCGATCCTGCTGCTGGCGGCGCTGCGCTGGTCCAATACCGACCTGGCGCGCGCGGCGGTGCTGACCCTGGCGGTGGTGATCTTCCAGGCGCTGCTCGGCATGTGGACGGTGACCCTGCTGCTCAAGCCGATCGTGGTGATGGGGCATCTGCTCGGCGGCCTGCTGATGTTTTCGCTGCTGGTGTGGATGGCCTGGCGCGCCACCCACCTGCCGATCACCCTGGCCGACGCGTCGCGGCTGAAGTGGCTGCTGCGCATCGGCGTGGCGCTGCTGGCGCTGCAGATCGCGCTCGGCGGCTGGGTCAGCGCCAACTATGCGGCGCTGGCCTGCGGCGGCGGCAGCTGGTCGGCCGACAACTTCCCGCGCTGCGTCAGCCAATGGTGGCCGCCGCACGATTTCCGCGAAGGCTTCACCCTGTGGCGCGGCATCGGCGTGGACTACGAAGGCGGCGTGCTCGACGGCGCGGCGCGCATCGCGATCCAGATGGCGCACCGTATGATGGCGCTGCTGGTGGCCGCCTACCTGCTGTGGCTGGGCTGGCGGCTGAGCCGCTCGCCGGGCATGCGCGGCTGGGCCGCGGCGCTGGCGCTGCTGCTGGTGGCGCAGGTCAGCCTGGGTATCCTCAACGTCAAGCTGGCGCTGCCGTTGCCGGTGGCGGTGCTGCACAACGCCGGCGCGGTGGCGCTGCTGTTCGTGCTGGTGTCGCTGCTGGCGCGGCTGCGGGCGCCGCAATGAGCGCCAAGGGCCTCCACTGGCGCGACTACTGGGACCTGACCAAGCCCAAGGTGGTGGCGCTGATCGTGTTCACCGCGCTGGTCGGCATGTGCCTGGCGATTCCGGGCGTGCCGACCTGGGCGCAGGTGCGCACCGGCTTGATCGGCTTCTTCGGCATCTGGCTGGCGGCATCCGCCGCGGCAGCGATCAACCAGTTGCTGGACGCGCGCATCGACGCGCAGATGGCGCGCACCTCGTGGCGGCCGCTGGTGGTGGGCAAGGTGCTGCCGTGGCAGGTGCTGCTGTTCGCCACCGCGCTGACCGCGCTGTCGATGGCGATCCTGGTGATCTGGGTCAACACCATCACCGCGGTGCTGACCTTCGCCTCGCTGATCGGCTATGCGGTGATCTATACCGTGTTCCTCAAGCGCACCACGCCGCAGAACATCGTCATCGGCGGCCTGGCCGGCGCGGCGCCGCCGCTGCTGGGCTGGGCCGCGATCACCGGCATGCAGGGGCAGTGGGACTGGGCCTACGCGTCGCTGCTGGTGCTGATCATCTTCGTGTGGACGCCGCCGCACTTCTGGGCGCTGGCGATCTTCCGCCGCGCCGACTACGCCAAGGCGTCGGTGCCGATGCTGCCGGTCACCCACGGCGTGGCGCATACGCGCAAGCAGATCCTGGTGTACACGCTGCTGCTGGTGGTGGCGACGCTGCTGCCGGCGGCGGTGGGCATGAGCGGCGTGTTCTACCTCGGCGGCGCGCTGGTGCTGAACGCGGTGTTCGTCTGGTACGCCTGGCGCATGCTCGACCCGCCGGACGAGATGTTCTCGATGCGCATGTTCGGCTATTCGATCGTGTACCTGATGGCGCTGTTCGCGTTCCTGCTGGTGGATCACTGGTTGCTGCCGGCACTGCCGATGCCGACCGGCGCGTGAGCCGCCTGCGCCACGCCGGGTTGCTGGCGCTGGCGGCGCTGCCGTTGCCGGCATCGGCGTGGGACACGCCGGAACAGGCGATCGACGCCTACCTGGCCTTCGAGCTGGACGGCGGGCGGCTGCAGGCCTGGCCGTTCGCGCGCTACATCGTGGCGCCGCGCGGCTACGACGAACCGGGCTGGGACGTGCTGCACGCGGTGCGCGGCTGGCAGCGCGGCGCGGTGCGCTGCGACCATCCCGCGCGTTGCGAGGTCGTGGTGGTGTTCGAATACGCCGACACGCTGGCCCTGCCGGCGGCATGGCAACTGATGCCGCATCCGCATGGCGGCAGCGAGCGGGTGCGCTATACGCTGCAGCAGCAGCCCGCGCCGGACGGTTGGCGCGTGGCCTCCACGCTCGGCCCGCCGCGGGTCAGGCTGAAGGTGGTGGCGACGCTGTGGCCGGAAACTGCGGCCGACTGAGCCGCGCCGATCGACCGCGGCGCGCGGGCGCTGGCGCCGCAGCCGGTGCAGGCCGGAGCGGCTCCGATGGTGCAAGGCCTTCGTTCGATGGCGCCCGGTGCGGCGCGCGCGCTGCTCGGCGGGCGCGTGCGCCAGCACCGACGCATGCCGCGATGACCCGGGCGCTCAGCTCAGCCAATGCTGGCAGCTGTCGCGGTCCTGGCTGCCGCAGCTTTGCTGCATCTTGTGCTGCAGGCGTGCGAGCACGGCGCTGCCGCCATGGCCCTTGCTCCAGCCCTGCAGGGTCTTGGCCAGGGTGTCGAAGCGCTGCCTGGTGCGCTGGTGGTAGCCGCCGGGCTGCCCGGCCAGTTCGCCGATGACCTGGCCGGCGGCGGCCTCGATCGCGGCCGCATTGTCCGGCTGCAGCCGGATCAGGCCGTCGACATAGAGCACGCCCCACTGCACCCGGGTGGCGGGGCCTTCGGCGCTCTCGTAGGCCTTCTTCAGCCAGTACAGCGCGGTCTGCTTGTCGCCGCGCGCCTCGGCCAGGCCGGCCAGTTCCGGCATGTAGTAGTACGGCGTCTTGCTGCGCCCCAGCTCGGCCAGCAGCAGCTGTTCGGCGCCGGCGCTGTCGCCGGCGTCGTCGAGCAGGCCGGCGGCATTGCTGATCGTGGACTGGCGTTCGTAATCGGTCTTGGCCGCCTGCTCGGCCCACTGCACGCGCTGTTGGACCTTGGCGACCACCGCAGCCGGCAGCGGCGGATGCGGCGCGTCGCCGGCGTCGGCCGGCTGGCCCTGCGCCAGCCGCGCCAGCTGGATGTCGGCGTACGCGGTATCCAGGCGATCGCTGATCGGCAGGCTGCTGTCGGCGTAGACCCGGTCCAGCGCGCCGGTCAGCGCATTGGACAGTGTGGTCCGTTCGCTGGCATCGGCCGCCGCGGCCTGCACCAGTTCGCGCGCCGAATAGGTCAGGGTGCTGCGGTTGGCGCGCGCCTCGGCCGGATCGGCGAGCACCGCCTGCAGCAGGCGGCGATCGGCGGCGCGGCGCTTGGCGTCGGTGGCGCCGGCCTTGTCCGGTTCCCGCGCGGCCAGCGCCAGCAGCGCGAAGCGGCGCTGCAGCGCCGGCTGCGGCGCGGCCGCGGCCAGTTGCGCGAGCACGCCGGCGGCCTGCTCCGGCTTGACCAGTTTGCTCGCATCCACCGCCCAGCCGTATTCGCCGAGCAGGGTCCAATCGTCGGCGCTGAGCGTGGCCGGCGCCTGCAGTGCCTTCTGCAGCAACTGCGCCGAGGTGGTGGTGCGGGTCGCGGCCACGCGCAAGGCCTCGGCCAGGCGCCCGGTGTCGCTGTCGCCGGCCAGGCGGGTGATCTCGCTGCGATCCGGGCGCAGCACGATGATGGTCGGGTAGCCCTTGATGCCGAAGCGTTCGCCCCAGGCCTGCGCGCCTTCCGAATCGCCGTCCAGATGCACCGCGACGAAGGCGCGGGTACGGGCGATGAAGGCCGGGTCCTTGAACAGCGTGGCCTTGAGCCGGTTGCACGGCGGGCACCAGGCCGCGCCCCAGTACAGCAGCACCGGCTTGTTCTGCTCGCGCGCTTCGGCGAAGGCGTCGTCGACGTCGCCCTCGCGCCAGGCGATGCCGGCGCTGTCGGGCGCCCTGGCCGGCGCGATGGCCTGCGGCTTGGCGGGAGCGGGCGGCTTGTCGCAGCCGCCCAGCGCCAGCAGTGCGGCAAGGCTGGCGGAGGTCATGACGGAAAGGCGGAGCGTACGGCGCATACGTCGGTCACCGGGCGAAGAGGGGAGGGCGGCAACGGCGGATGCCGTGCAGGCCATGGCGCCAATCGCGCACTCTACCTAGCCGATCGCGCTGCGTGTACCTGGCGGACATGGCGGTTGCGCATTTGCATATGCCGCGACTCAGCGGCGGCGGCCAGCGCGCTTGCGGCTCGCGGCACCGGCGATGGCGATGGCGATGGCGATGGCGATGGCGATGGCGCGGCGCCGGGCGAGCGCCATTGCGCAGCGTTCTCGCCAGCGCAGACCTGATCGATCGGCGTGTGGCGCCCGAGCGCGGGCAGCGGCCGCGGCTTGAACTGGGACAGGCCGCGCCGGGCCGCTGCCGCCGCGACGGGCCGCGGTCGCTAGTCGTGCTTGGCCGTCTTCGCATCGCGCGCATAGCGTTGCGCGACGAAGGCGCAGACGATCAGCTGGATCTGGTGATAGATCATCACCGGCAGCACGATCGCGCCCAGGCTGCCGCCTGCGAACAGCACCTTGGCCATCGGCACGCCGGTGGCCAGGCTCTTCTTCGAGCCGCAGAACACGATCGGGATCTCGTCGCGGCGGCTGAAGCCCAGCCGCCGCGCGGCGAAGGTGATCAGCCCCATCGCCAGCGCCAGCAGCAGCGCGGCGACCAGCGCCACGCCGAGCAGCGCCGGCAGCGGCGTCTTGCGCCACAGGCCCTCGATCACCGCGGCGCTGAAGGCGGTGTACACCACCAGCAGGATCACGCCCTGGTCGGTGTAGCGCAGCACTGCGCGGCGCCGCTCGACCCAGCCGCCGACCCAGGGCCGCAGCAGGTGGCCGGCGACGAACGGCACCAGCAGCTGCAGCATGATCTTGCCCATCGCCTCCAGCGGGTTGGCCATCGCGCTCTGCGCGCCGGCCAGCAGGCCCATCAGCAGCGGCGTCAGGAACACCCCGAGCAGGCTCGACAGCGAGGCGCTGCACACCGCCGCCGGCACGTTGCCGCCGGCCATCGAGGTGAACGCGATCGACGACTGCACCGTGGACGGCAGCGCGCACAGGAACAGCACGCCGATGTACAGCTCCGGGGTCAGCAGCCAGTGCGACAGCGGCTTGAGCAGCAGCCCCAGCAGCGGGAACAGCACGAAGGTGGCGGCGAGGATGGTCAGGTGCAGGCGCCAGTGCAGCGCGCCGGCGACGATCGCCTCGCGCGACAGGCGCGCGCCGTGCAGGAAGAACAGCGCGGCGATGGCGATGTCGGTGACGTCGTCCATGATCGCCGCGGCCTGCCCTTGCACCGGCAACAGCGAGGCCAGCAGCACGGTACCGAGCAAGGCCAGGGTGAACGGTTCGATGCGCAGGCGGGCGAGCCAGTGTCTGATCATGGCGGGGAGGTGGGCGAGGGAGAGGCTCATTCTAGGAAGCGCTGCGCGCGGATGCGAATCCGTCAGCAAGCCGTAGACAACTCGCAGACATGTTGCTGCGTACGCCGCTCCGGCCACAACCGGCGATCGCGTGCTTGCTAGATTGCCCACGCCCCGTCGATGAGCGCGGCGAGCGAGCGTTGGGTCACGCGATCGTCGGCGCTTGCCTTTCCAAGGATCGCAACGGAGAAGGAGCAAGCCATGCAATACGATCAATACCAGACCGTGTTCGCGCTCTCGAGCCTGTCCAACTGGGTCAGCACGCGCAAGGGAACCGCGCAGGCGCTGCAGGCCGACTACCAACATGTGCTGCATGCGACGCTGGTCTCGGCGGCGGCGCAGAACGCCATCGGCACCTGGGAGCTCGTCTGGGGACCGCAGGTCTGGCAGGCGCCGGACTCGCAGCGGTCGGACAATGCGATGTTCGTGGCCAAGGCGGGTGCGGTGCCGGGCATCGAAGGCGATGTCTATGTCGTGGCGATCTGCGCCACCAATCCGAATTCTCTCTACGACTGGTTGGTGGAGGATTTCGATGTGTCCGTGGTGGTCGATTTCGCCACTTACGATCCGTTGGCCGGCACCGCCCCGGTCAGGACCCCGAAGCCGGTGGCGCCGGGGACGGTCGTCATTTCGATGGGAACCGCGCTGGGGGTATGGCATCTGCTCGACATGGTCAGCCCGGCGTCGGCATCGGCGCCAGGCACGACCCTGGCCAGCTTTCTGCAAACCGCCGCGAGCGAAAACGCGACCGTGATCTTCGCCGGCCACAGCCTGGGCGGCGCGCTGGCGCCGACCATGGCGACCTGGTTCGAGCGCACCGGCAGGCTCGATGGCTGCAAAGCGGTGTACTGCTATCCGACAGCAGGCGCCACGCCAGGAAACACCGATTTCGCGGCGCTCTTTCAGGCGACGCTGCCGCCGGTCATCGGGAACAAGCCGTACCAGACTTGGAATCGCGATCTGTGGAACACGCTCGACGCGGTGCCGCATGCATGGGTGTTGGCGATGCTGCGGCAGATCAAATCGCTCTACGGCAACAAGCCGATCGCGGGTGTCGATGCCCTGGTCTCTTTCGCCAGGGCCAATGCGCGCGCCTCAGGGGTCATCTACAGCCAGATCACCAATCAGCCGCTGCAGGGGACGCGCAGCGGCGATCCGCCGACCACCACGCTGGCCTTCCTTGAGCAGATGCGGATCCAGCACGGCACGGCCTATGAAGCGCTCATCGCGGACTGGTTGCAGCCGGTGGTGCCGCTCGGGCGCGCGTTGCAGTCCGCCGAGGTGGACATGGATGCCCTGCTGGCCGAACTGGCCAGGCGTCTGGATGCGGGCAGCGACACGGTGAAGGCATTGGAGGCCGAGGAGCGCGCCGCACTCGGGGAATGATCGCCGCCGCCGCTCGCGGGATCGGGCCATGGCCTGATCCCGCCTGCCGCCCTCAATGCAGCGCCGCGCGCGCCTTGAACAACTCGCGCAGTTCGTACTTGTCGGTCTCGTCCAGGCCTTGCGCGCGCTGCTTGGCCTGCAGTTCCTCCAGCCGCTGCTGCAACGTCTGCCGTTCCAGTTGCACCACCACGTCGTGCAGTTCCTGGCGCCAGCTGGCGGTCTCGCCGGGAATCTCCTGCACCGCCAGCTTCTGCAGCGCGGGCAGTTCCTCGCGTTCGTGGAAATGCTCGAGCAGGGCGCCGGTGGAGATGTCCGGGCGCGTGTGCACGATCTCCAGCAGTTCGATCATCAGCTCGATGCCGGGCAGGCGCAGGCCGGCGAACGGGTAGGGCGGCGGCAGGTCCAGCGCCAGCGAGGGCGTGTGCAGCAGGCGCACGATCGCCTCGCGCACCAGGCTGCGTTTCTGCGTCGGCCGTGCCGCTGCGCGCGGCGGCGGCTTGGCCAGCTGCGCGGCGGCGGGCGCGGGGCCGCCGATGCCGGTGATCTCGGCCAGGCGCTGGCGCATCAGGTCGCCGAACGCGCCATCGGGAATCTGCGCCAGCATCGGCCGCGCGCGCTCGGCCAGCCGCGCCTTGCCGTCGAGCGTGGCCAGGTTGACCTCGCGCGAGAGTTCGTCGAAGAAGAACTGCGACAGCGGCGTGGCCTGCTGCAGGCGCGCGGCGAAGCCGTCGGCACCTTCCTTGCGCACGATGCTGTCCGGGTCCTCGCCGTCGGGCAGGAACAGGAAGAACGCCTGGCGCCCGTCCTTCATCCGCGGCAACACCGATTCCAGCGCCTTCCAGCCGGCGCGGCGGCCGGCGGCATCGCCGTCGAAGCAGAAGAACACGTCCGGCGCGTTGCGGAACAGCAGCTCGGCGTGTTCGGAGGTGGTCGCGGTGCCCAGCGTCGCCACCGCCTGGGTGACGCCGAACTGGAACAGCGAGACCACGTCCATGTAGCCCTCGACCACGATCAGCCGCTCGATTTTCTGGTTGGCCTGCCGCACCTGCCACAGGCCGTACAGCTCGCGGCCCTTGTGGAACAGCGCGGTCTCCGGCGAGTTCAGGTACTTGGGGCCGTCGTCCTTGTCCATGACCCGGCCGCCGAAGGCGATGACCCGGCCGCGGCGGTCGAAGATCGGGAACATGACCCGGTCGCGGAACTTGTCGTAGACGTGGCCGCGCTCGTTCTTGGAGAACAGCCCGGCGCGCTCGAGCAGCTTGTGGCGGCGCTCGTCGGTGCCCAGCGCGTCCTTCAGCGCGCTGTAGCCGTCCGGCGCGTAGCCGATCTGGAAACGCGCGCGGTTGTCCGCGTCCACGCCGCGGCCGTCCAGGTAGCTGCGCGCCTTGTCGCTGCTGTCGAGCTGGCGCTGGAAGAACTTGGTCGCCGCGTCGAGTGCCGAGTACAGGTCGCGATGGTCGTCGCCGGCGGCCTGCGCGGCGCCGCGCTGTTGCGCGTCGCGCGGCACTTCCATGCCGGCGCGCTTGGCCAGTTCGTCGACCGCGTCGAGGAACTCGAGACGGTCGTAGTTCATCAGGAAGCTGATCGCGGTGCCGTGCGCGCCGCAGCCGAAGCAGTGGTAGAACTGCTTGGTCGGCGACACCGTGAACGAGGCCGAGCGCTCGTCGTGGAACGGGCAGCGCGCCGCGTATTCCTTGCCCTGGCGCTTCAGCGGCACGCGCGTGCCGACCACCTCGACGATGTCGGTGCGGGCGAGCAGGTCGTCGATGAACGCGTCGGGGATGCGGGCCATGGGCGATAGGATGCCATGCGTCCGCGCCACCGCCACGGATCGGCCCGCAAACCCTGGCGTTGCGGCGCTACAGCGGCGGCGGAATCGCGGTGATCGCGCTGGCGTCGATCCCGGCCGCGGCGAGCTTGCGCCGCGAGCGCAGGCGCTCGTCGATCACCGCGGTGATCAGCGCGCCGACGAAGAACACCACGGTGGCGTAGTAGATCCACACCAGCAGGATCACCAGCGCGCCCATCGAGCCGTAGGCGCTGCCCGGCGCGGCGGTGGCGATGTACAGGCCGATCGCGTAGCGCCCGGCCACGAACAGGCAGGCGGTGATGGCGCCGCCGATCACCGCCTGGCGCCATTCCACGCGCCGGTCCGGCAGGTAGTGGTAGAGCACGGCGAAGGCCAGCACGTAGATCGCCAGCGTGGAGGCGTAGCCGACCGCCGGCAGCAGCGACGGCAGGCGCGCGAAGGCGACCTGCAGCACCGTGGTCAGGATCATCGAGATCAGCAGCAGGAAGCCCAGCGCGAACACCACGCCGAACGAGAACACGCGCTTCTTCAGCCACGCCACAATGCCTTCCAGGCGCTGCTTGTCGGTGCGGAAGATCAGGTTCAGCGCGTTCTGCAGCTGCGCGAACACCGCGGTGGCGCCGACGAACAGCAGCAGCGTGCTCCACAGCCCGGCCAGCGAGCCGACATTGGGCTGGTTCTTGGCGTTGTCGATGATGGTCTGCGCCACTTCGCGCGCGCCGTGTCCGGCCAACTGCCCGATCTGCTCGATGAAGGCCTGCTGCGCCTGCGGGTACAGCGAGGCGGTCAGCCACAGCAGCAACACCAGCAGCGGCGCCAGCGACAGCAGCGCGTAGAACGACAGCGAAGCGGCCTGGGTCATCACGTCGATCTCGACGAAACGCCGCAGCAATGCCGCCGGCAGGCTCTGCTGCAGGCGTTCGAGGTGTTTTTGCAGGCGGGTGGGCGACAGCGACAGGGACATGGGAGCGGCGACGGCCTTGCAGCGGGCGCGGCAGGTGATGCCGGGCCCGCGGATGCGCGTGGAAGGTGTCGCAGGCTCGCGGGGGTTGTAGCAGCCCGGCGCCGAAAGGCGGGTGAAGCCCGCCTGCGCGATCAGCCGGCCAGTTGCTGCTTGACCAGCACCGAGACCAGGCTCATGTCGGCCTTGCCGGCCAGCGCCGGCTTCAGCACGGCCATCAGCTTGCCCATGTCGGCCGCGCTGCTGGCGCCGGTCTGCGCGATCGCGGCCTGGATCGCGGCGACGATCTCCGCCTCGCCGAGCTTGGCCGGCAGGTAGCGCTCGATCACCACGATCTCCTCGCGCTCGATCGACGCCAGGTCCTCGCGCCCGGCCGCGGCGTACTGGCTCACCGAGTCCTTGCGCTGCTTGACCATCTTGTCCATCAGCGCCAGCACCGCGGCGTCGTCCACGTCCTTGCGCTCGTCCACTTCCTTCTGCTTGATCGCGGCGTTGATCAGCCGGATCACGCCCAGGCTGTGCGCGTCGCGGGCCTTCATCGCGGCCTTCATGTCGTCGGTGAGCTGCTGCTTGAGGGTCATGAGGGGCTCCAGGGAAAGGGAAGAAGGGGGGACATTCTAGGCGCTGCGCCGCATCGGTCCGGACAGGGCGCAGGCGGTCACGCGCCGAGGCGGTGCGCAGGGGATGGTGGCGGGTGCGCCGGCGCGATGCGGATGCGGATGCGGAGAGGGCGGTGCGCCGCGACGCGGGCTGGCCGGGCCTGACCCGCGGCCACACAAAAAGCCGGCGACGCTTGCGCGTGCCGGCTTCGTGGGCTTACCGTAGCGGATGCCGAAACCGGCACAACCCGCTACCGCAAACCGCGATCCTCAGTACAGACGCTGGCGCTTGGTGACGTCGCGAGACGTACGGCGCAGCTGACGCTTCACCGCGGCTGCGGCCTTGCGCTTGCGTTCCTGGGTCGGCTTTTCGTAGAACTCGCGCTTGCGGGTTTCGGCCAGCACGCCGGCCTTTTCGCAGGTGCGCTTGAAGCGACGGAGCGCAAACTCGAAGGGCTCGTTCTCGCGGACTTTGACGCTGGGCATGGAATCTCCGGGACACAATGGTGACCGGGTCACGCCCGGCGAGCCGCACATTATAGCGACTGATTTCCTGGCTGCAAGCGGGACGTTTGCCTGCCGCCGATTCGGCCCCACAATGGCAGCCATGAGAGTCCTCGGCATCGAATCCAGCTGCGACGAAACCGGCGTCGCCGTCTACGACACCGCCCTGTCCGGCGCGGCCGCGCTGCGCGCGCACGGGCTGTACAGCCAGATCGCGCTGCACGCCGAATACGGCGGCGTGGTGCCGGAACTGGCCAGCCGCGACCATGTGCGCAAGCTGCTGCCGCTGATCCGCCAGACCCTGGCCGAGGCCGGGCTGCAGGTGCGCGACATCGACGGGGTCGCCTATACGGCCGGCCCTGGCCTGGTCGGCGCCTTGCTGGTCGGCGCCGGCGTCGCCCGCGCGCTGGCCTGGGCGCTGGAGGTGCCGGCGATCGGCGTCCACCATATGGAAGGCCACCTGCTGGCGCCGCTGATGGAGGACCCGGACCCGGTGCACGGCGTGCCGGCACCGCCGTTCGTGGCGTTGCTGGTGTCCGGCGGGCATACCCAGCTGATCGCGGTGGAGGCGATCGGCCGGTACCGGCTGCTCGGCGAGACCCTGGACGACGCCGCCGGCGAGGCCTTCGACAAGACCGCCAAGATGATGGGCCTGCCGTACCCGGGCGGCCCGCAGCTGGCCGCGCTGGCCGCGCAGGGCACGCCGGGCCGGTTCCGCTTCGCGCGGCCGATGACCGACCGGCCCGGGCTGGATTTCAGTTTTTCCGGACTCAAGACCCAGGTGCTGCTGGCCTGGCGCGGCAGCGACCAGAGCGAGAGCACCCGCGCCGACATCGCCCGCGGCTTCGAGGACGCGGTGGTGGACACGCTGGCGATCAAGTGCGAGCGCGCGCTGCAGGCCGCCGGCAGCGACACGATCGTGGTCGCCGGCGGCGTCGGTGCCAATGTGCGCCTGCGCGCCAAGCTGCAGGCGATGGCGCAGGCGCGCGGCGGCCGCGCCTGTTTCCCGCGCCCGGCGCTGTGCACCGACAACGGCGCGATGATCGCCTTCGCCGGCGCGCTGCGCCTGCAGGCCGGCCAGTCCAGCGACGCGGCGGTGCGGGTGACGCCGCGGTGGGACATGGCTTCGCTGCCGCCGTTGGCGGCAGCGCGGGATTCGGGAGTGGGGAATGGGGATTCGTAGAAGCGGCTCCGTGCGGCTCCTGTCTGTGCTTTCGCCTCTGCTTTTGCCTTTGCTCTTACCATTCCCCAATCCCCAATCCCCAATCCCGGCCCCCAATGGATAAAGTTTTCATCGAAGGTCTAGAGATCGACGCGCTGATCGGCATCTACGATTGGGAGCGGCGGATCCGGCAGACCTTGCGCTTCGATCTGGAGATGGGCTTCGACAACCGGGTGCCGGCGGCCAGCGACGACATCGCCGATACGCTCAACTACAAGGCGGTCAGCAAACGCCTGGTGGAGCTGGTCGAGCAGTCCGACTACGGCCTGGTGGAGACGCTGGCCGAGCGCTGTGCGGCCGCGGTGCTGGACGAGTTCGAGGTGCGCTGGCTGCGGCTGAAGCTGAGCAAGCCGGGGGCGGTGCGCGGCGCGCAGGCGGTGGGCGTGATCATCGAGCGCAGCCGCGACGCCGGCTGAGCGCGCGCCGGCGCGGCATCGGCGCAGCCGCTTGACGCTCATTCCGGTTCCGGGCATGTTGCTGTGCAACGCAACACTCGGCCGATCGCGCCCGGTGGCGTACACCGACGGGGCACGATGGACTGGAGCAAGTACCGCACGGCCACCTACGACGAGCTGATCCAGGCAGATGGTCAGCCGCGTCCCGCCGCCCGCCGGGTCATCGAATACCTGTCCAGCCTGTCCGGCCGCGAATTGTCCGAGCGCCAGCTCGCCGCCGATGTCGCCGCGCGGGTCATGGGCATCACCTTCACCGTCTATTCCGATGGCCGCAACGTCGATCGCACGCTGCCGTTCGACCTGATCCCGCGGGTGATCCCGCTGCGCGAGTGGCAACGCACCGAGGCCGGGCTGAAGCAGCGCATGCGCGCGCTCAACCTGTTCATCGGCGACGTCTACGGCGCGCAGCGCATCGTCAAGGACAAGGTGTTTCCGGCGATGCTGCTGGAGCATTCGGTGAACTTCCGTCCGCAGTGCGTGGGCATCACCCCGGCGCTGGGCGTGTGGGCGCATATCTGCGGCTCGGACCTGGTGCGCGATGCCGACGGCACGCTGTACGCGCTGGAAGACAACCTGCGCATTCCCAGCGGCGTGTCGTACATGCTGGAAAACCGCATGGTCGCCAAGCGCGTGTTTCCCGAACTGTTCGAGACCAGCGCGATCCTGCCGGTGGACGAATATCCGGCGCAGCTGTACGACACCCTGGCCGCGCTGTCGCCGCGCCCCGGCGACCAGCCGGTGATCGCGCTGCTGACCCCGGGCATCTTCAACAGCGCGTATTTCGAGCACGCCTACCTGGCCCAGGCGATGGGCATCGAGCTGGTCGAGGGCGACGACCTGTTCGTCGCCGACGACGACTGCACCTACATGCGCACCATCTACGGGCCGCGCCGGGTCGACGTGATCTATCGCCGGGTCGACGACCTGTTCATCGATCCGGAAGTGTTCCACCCCGATTCGGTGCTCGGCGTGCCCGGGCTGATCCGCAGCTGGCGCGCCGGCAAGGTGGCGCTGGCCAATGCGCCCGGCGCCGGCGTGGCCGACGACAAGGTGGTGTTCGCCTACGTGCCGAAGATGATCCGCTACTACCTGGACGAAGAGCCGATCCTGCCCAACGTGCCCAGCTACCTGTGCCACGACGACAAGGACCGCAAGTACGTGCTCGAGCACCTCGACCAGCTGGTGGTGAAGCCGGCCAACGAATCCGGCGGCTACGGCATGCTGATCGGGCCGCGCTCGACCAAGCGCCAGCGCGAGGAGTTCCGCAAGCTGATCCAGGCCGATCCGCGCAACTACATGGCGCAGCCGACGCTGGGCCTGTCCACCGCGCCGATCGTGACCGAGGTCGGCCCGTCGGCGCGGCATCTGGACCTGCGCCCGTTCATCCTGTCGCGCGAGGACGTCTACGTCACTACCGGCGGGCTGACCCGGGTGGCGATGGAAGAGGGTTCGCTGGTGGTCAATTCCTCGCAGGGCGGCGGCGCCAAGGACACCTGGGTGGTGGACCTGGACGAGGAGATGGACTGATGCTGTCGCGGGTCGCCGACAACCTCTACTGGTTCAGCCGCTACGTGCGCCGCGCCGAGACCACCGCGCGGCTGGTCGGCGTGGGCAGCCTGCTGCAGCTGGACCTGCCGCGCTCGGTGCGTTTCGCCTGGCGGCCGATGATCGACACGGTCGGCGCCGGCGAGATCTTCAACGTCTGGTTCCCGAACGCCGGCGACGACGTCGGCGACGCCGACGTGGTGCGCTTCCTGCTGCTGGACGAGCGCAATCCGTCCTCGCTGCGCAGTTCGGCGCGGCAGGCGCGCGAGCTGCTGCGCGGCATCCGCGACACGCTGCCGCAGGAAGTGTGGGAGGCGGTCAACGACCTGCACCTGTACATCGACGCCAACGGCGAGCGCAGCGTCGGCCGCCGCTACCGGATGGAATTCCTCGGCCACGTCACCGACGCCTGCCTGAAGGTCTCCGGCCTGCTCACCGCCAACGTCAGCCGCGACATCGGCTTCCAGTTCCTGCGCCTGGGCACGGCGATCGAACAGGCCGACATGACCACGCGCATCATCGACGCCGGCGCCTCGGGCCTGATCACCCCGCGCAAGGCCGACGATCTGGAGGCCTACCAGAACATGCAGTGGATGAGCGTGCTGCGCTCGCTGGCCGCCTACCAGATGTACCGGCGCCACGTGCGCCAGCGCGTCACCGGCGAGCATGCGCTGCGCTTCCTGCTGCAGAACAACGATTTCCCGCGCAGCGTGCATTTCTGCCTGACCCGCGCCCAGCACATCCTGCCGACCATGCCGCCGCGGCCGACCGTGGAGCGCGCGCTGATGCGGATCAACGGGCTGGTGCGCAATGCCGACCCGTCCTATCTGGCGCGGCACAATCCGGCCGAGTTCATGGACGAGATCCAGACCCACCTGGGCTACCTGCACAGCGCGATCGCCGAGGCCTACTTCAGCTCGTGAGCGGCGCCTGGCCGGCGCGGCGCCGGTCGCCTCGCGTTGCCACCCGGGGTGTGTGGCCAGTGCGTCGCAAGGCAGTTGAGACGCAATCCGGCATGGACCCAGGGCGCAGGACCGCTACGATCGCAGCCGCGCCCGCTGGGCGCGAGACACCTGCGCCGGCCAGTGCGGAGTGCGACGCGCGCGGCGCAAACGGTTCGGCAGCGGGATGCGGGGGCGTATGGCGGCGTTGGGCGCCAGCGGCGGGCGACGGTAGACAGTTCCCTGAATAGGCGGATCCGGCGCCGGGATTTGCTCTTTCGTCTGGCCGGAGAGCTAGAATTGACGGCTATGTAAACGTTTTCTCAAAGGACCCCATGGCTTCGGATCGTATCGAATCGCTCATCGCCCGCATGACCGTCGAAGAGAAGGTCGGCCAGCTCGGCGTCTTCGCCGACATGGTGCGCCCGTTCGCGCCGGACGTGAATCCGGAAGCGAACGTCAGCAATGCCGACGAGGTGCTGCAGCAGGTGCGCGCCGGCCTGGTCGGCTCGCTGTTCAACGGCGTGGGCGCCGAACTGGGGCGGCGGATCCAGCGCACGGCGCTGGAAGAGAGCCGCCTGGGCATTCCGGTGATCCTGGCCGCGGACGTGATCCACGGCATGCGCACCGTGTTCCCGATCCCGCTGGGCGAGGCCGCCAGCTTCGAGCCGGAGCTGGCCGAGCGCACCGCGCGCGCCACCGCGGTCGAGGCCACCGCCGCCGGCATCCACTGGACCTATGCGCCGGCGGTGGACATCGCCCGCGACCAGCGCTGGGGCCGCGGCGCCGAGGGCGCCGGCGAGGACGTGGTGCTGGGCTGCGCGTTCGCCGCCGCCCGCGTGCGCGGCTTCCAGGGCCCGGACCTGCGCGCGCACGACGCGCTGCTGGCCACGCCCAAGCACTTCGCCGCCTACGGCGCGGTCGCCGCGGGCATGGAATACAACAGCGTGGACATCGCCCCGCAGACCCTGCGCGACGTGCACCTGCCGCCGTTCCAGGCCGCGTTCGGTGCCGGCGCGCTGAGCGTGATGACCTCGTTCAACGACATCAACGGCGTGCCGGCCAGCGCCAACCACGAACTGCTGACCGAGATCCTGCGCGGCGAATGGAAGTTCCCCGGCGTGGTGATCTCCGACTACACCGCCGACATGGAACTGATCGCGCACGGCTATGCGGCCGACGAGCGCGACGCGACCAAGAAGGCGTTCCTCGCCGGCATGGACATGAGCATGCAGAGCGGTTTCTACGCCGCGCACCTGCCGTCGCTGGTAGAGGATGGCGAAGTGCCGATGGCCGCGCTGGACGAAGCGGTGCGGCGGGTGCTGACGCTGAAGGAAACCATCGGCCTGTTCGACGATCCGTACCGTTCGCTTGACCCGCAGCGCGAGGCCGACCAGTCGCACATCGCCGCGCACGATGCGCTGTCGCGCGAGGCGGCGCGGCGCTCGATCGTGCTGCTGAAGAACGACGGCGACGTGCTGCCGCTGCGCAAGCGTGGACAGAAGATCGCGCTGATCGGGCCGTTCGTGCAGGACCGCGAGAACATCGAGGGCTGCTGGACCCTGTTCGGCGACAAGACCCGCTACGTGACCCTGGAAGCCGGCGTACGCGCGGCGCTGGACGACGCCGATGCGCTGAGCGTGGTGCCGGGCTGCGAGCTGGAAGCGCCGCTGGACGGCGGCATCGACGCGGCGGTGGCCGCCGCGCGCGCCGCCGACGTGGTGGTGCTGGCGCTGGGCGAGCCGCAGCGCTACAGCGGCGAGGCGCAGTCGCGCACACAGATCGTGTTGCCGCCGGCGCAGCAGGCGCTGGCCGAAGCCGTCGCCGCCACCGGCACGCCGCTGGTGGTGTTGCTGCGCAACGGCCGCGCGCTGGCGCTGCAGGGCGCGGTGCGCGACGCGGCGGCGATCGCGGTGACCTGGTACCTGGGCACGCAGACCGGCCCGGCGGTGGCCGACGTGCTGTTCGGCGACTACAACCCCTCGGCGCGATTGCCGGTCAGCTTCCCGCTCGATCCGGGCCAGCAGCCGTACTTCTACAACCACGCGCGCACCGGCCGGCCGGAACTGCCGACGATGAGCGAGTTCAAGGCGCGCTGGCGCGAGATCCCGAACGCGCCGCTGTATCCGTTCGGCCACGGCATCGGCTACACCCGCTTCGCCTACGGCGCGCCGCAACTGGATCGCGTGCAGTTGGGCTGGGACGACACGCTGACCGTGACCACCCGCATCGACAACGTCGGCGAGCGCGACGGCGAGGAAGTGGTGCAGCTGTACGTGCACGACCGCGTCGCCAGCCGGGTGCGCCCGGTGCGCGAACTGAAGGGCTTCCGCAAGGTGCGGCTGGCGCCGGGGCAGGGCATGGACGTGGTGTTCACCCTGGATCGCCGCGCCCTGGCCTTCAGCGGCCGCGACGGCCGGTTCGAGGCCGAGCCGGGGCTGTTCGACCTGTGGGTCTGCGCGTCGTCGGCCAGCGGCGAGCCGGTCGGTTTCGAACTGCTGCCGCAGGCCTGACAGCTGCGCGCAGGCGGCCGCGTCACGGTCGTCTGCGCGCACGTCTCCCTTGCCCGCCGTTGCGTCGCGCGCAGGCCGCTGTCTACGCCGCGCGAACGCCGCGCGTGACCGCGGCCACGGCTTGGCCATTGCATGCTTGCCGTCCACACCTGCTTTGCTAGGTTCGGCCTTCGACCCCATTCGATAGGTGCGCGTCATGCAACGTTCTCCCCTGGGTTTGGCCTGTGCATTGGCGATGAGTCTGGTCGTGTCCGCGGCAAATGCGGCGCCGCCCGCCAAGAGCGCCGAACGGCGCGGCGACTGGCCGTTCTCGGCGACGCCGTTCGCCACCTTCAACGAACCGTGGGCGATGAGCTTCCTGCCAGACGGCAGTGCATTGATCAGCGAGAAGCGCGGCACGCTCAAGCGTTTCGATCCGGCCAGCGGCCGGACCGGCACGGTCAGCGGCGTGCCCGCGGTCGCCTATGGCGGCCAGGGCGGTTTCGGCGATGTGCTGGCGCATCCGGGCTTTGCCCAGAATGGCTGGGTGTACCTGAGTTATGCCGAGGCCGGCAGCGGCGACACGCGCGGTGGCGCGGTGGCGCGCGCCAAGCTGACCCTGGACGGCAATGGCGGCGGCGCACTGTCGCAGCTGAAGGTGATCTGGCGCCAGCAGCCCAAGGTGTCCGGCAACGGCCATTACGGCCACCGCCTGGCGTTCGGGCCCGACGGCAAGCTGTGGATCAGTTCCAGCGAGCGGCAGAAGTTCGATCCGGCGCAGGACATGAGCGGCAACCTGGGCAAGATCGTGCGCCTCAACGACGACGGCAGCGTGCCGGCCGACAATCCGTTCGCGCGCCGCGGCGGCGTCGCCGCGCAGGTGTGGTCGCTCGGCCACCGCAACGTGCTCGGCCTGGCCTTCGACGCCAACGGCCAGCTGTGGGAACACGAGATGGGCCCGGCCGGCGGCGACGAACTGAACCTGATCCAGCGTGGCGCCAACTACGGTTATCCGATCGTCTCCAACGGCGACCACTACGACGGCCGGCCGATCCCCGACCATTCCACGCGCCCGGAATTCGCCGCGCCCAAGGTCAGCTGGACGCCGGTGATCTCGCCGGCCGGTTTCGTGATCTACAGCGGCAGCAGCTTCCCGCAGTGGCGCGGCAACGGCTTCATCGGCGGGCTGTCCTCGCAGTCGCTGGTACGGATCGAATTCAACGGCGAGAACGCGCGCGAAGCGGCGCGCTACGACATGGGCAGGCGCATCCGCGAAGTGGAACAGGGCCCGGATGGCGCGCTGTGGCTGCTGGAAGACGGTAGCGGCGGACGTTTGCTGCAGCTGCAGCCGGTGGAGAGCTGACGCCACCCGAGCCGACGGGTGATGCGTTGCCGCGCCGCTGAGAGCGGCGTGGCGACTGGTGGCGGGATGTGGCCGCTATGCGTGGGAAATGGTCTGCGTTGCGGCCATATCGGTCGCTCAATTGCGCCGGTCGCGGCTGAAGCCGCTCCTACAAGGTGGGCCGCGCATTGTTAGGCCGCTTCGTGTAGGAGCGGCTTCAGCCGCGACCAAAACCGTCCGCCTGAGACGCTCGCCGAAACGCGCAAGCTCATCCGACATCGCGCAAACCCGAATCCGCGCCACGTCGATAACCGCGCGGCGACTCGGAAAGACCCACCGAAGCGACCGCACCGGTAGCCCTTCCAGCCGCGATCACCCTCAGTCCTGACCCGCCCGCTCCCAGGCACGGCGCACCGCATGGCGGGCCTTGCTCCAGCTCAGGGTCTGCGAGCCCTTGGTGCTGTCCCAGTTGCGGTGCAGTTCGGCCTCGACCTGTTCGTAGGCCAGATTGAAGTTGCGTACGCGCGCCTCGTGTCCGGCGTGGTAGGCCGGCTCGTAGTCCTCGAAGCGTTCGCCGTCGCTGTAGTAAGGCTCCTCGGCGAAACGCTCGCGCCAGTATTGCGACACCAGGCTGCGATCGTCGTCGTTGGGCGCGCGACCGGGGATCTGATAAGGAACGCTCATCGTTGTCTCCTGTGCGAATGGGGTGTCCGACGTTAGCGACGGCGCCGTTAATGCGATTCCAGCATCGCGTGATCGAGGCATGAAGCACGGCGCGGCGGTCGATTGCCGCCGCCGCGCCGGCGCCGGCTACGCCACGGGCCACGGATGGATTACGATCCGGCAACGCCGCTCGTCCCCCGTCGCAGGATTCCATGGCCGCCACCGGTATCGCCTTGCTCACCCCGTACCTGGCCACCGCCGGCATCGGCTGGTTGTACTACCGGCGCATCCGCCGCTATTTCGGCCGCCAGCCATGGCAGCCGCGGCGGACCGTGGCGCGGATGCTGCTGCTGGCGCTGGCGGCGGCAGGGCTGACCTACCTGGCGGCGGTAGTGCCGCCGGTCCGCCTCGGCATGGCGCTGGGGGTCCTGGCGGGCGCGGCGCTGGGGGCCTTCGCCTTGCACCACACCCGCATCGACGTGATCGAGGGCCGGCGCTATTACACGCCCAATCCCTGGATCGGCGCCGGACTCAGCGTGCTGCTGATCGGACGCCTGGCGTGGCGTTGGGCCAGCGGTGCGTTTTCCGGCGGTAGCGCGCAGTCGCTGCAGAACGCCAGCCCGCTGACCTTGGCGATCGCCGCGGCGCTGATCGCGTATTCGTTGGTGCACACCGGCGGCTTGCTGCTGCGCATGCGCGCGCTGGCGCCGGCGCAAGCCTCCTAGCGGCGCGAAGCCTGCGCCGCCTGCAACGCGCAGGGCCGCGTCATTGCGCGGCAGCGGCGGACTGGTAGGGCAGCGCGATCGTGCCGGCGCCACGCAGTGCCGCATCGGCGGCATCGAGTTGCGACGCTTCGCCCTCGATCACCACCAGGATGCGGCCGGCCTCGATTTCCTCTTCGAAGTTGCGCCGCACCGGATCCGGCACGGTGGCGCCGACCAGGGCCGAGGACCAGCTGCCGACCAGTGCGCCGGCGATGGCCATCACCCCCGCGCCGGCCAGGGTGATGCCCAGCGGCGGCACCGCGATCGCCGCGAGTCCAGCGAGCAGGCCGGCCGCGCCGCCGCCCAACGCGCCGCGTGCGGCCGCGGGCAAGGCGTCGGTCTTGACGTCCTTGCGCTCGTCGGGGATCGCGTCCAGTTCGATGTCGCTGCGGGCGATCAACGACAGGTCGTCGTTGTCGATGCCGGCGCCGCGTGCCGCTTGCAGGGCACGGGTGGCGGTGGCCAGATCGGGGGCGCTGTAGACACGGCGTAGTTTCATCGCGGACTCCATCGCTAAGGCTGGCGCCCAGAGTCGAAGCGATGCGGTTACCCGCACGTGACAGCGGCGCAAGGCCGCGTGAAGGCGCTACGGCGCCTTGCGCGGGAAGCGGTAGAACAGCGCGCCGACCAGCAGCGCCACGCCGGCCGCGGCCAGGTTCTGCCAGCTGGCGCTGAGCAGCAACGCCAACGCCAGCAGCAACGCGGCGACCGGGATCAGCGGGCCGCCCGGCAGGTGCAGCGCACCCGGCCGGTCGCGGTAGCGCCGTGCCAGCACCAGCACCGCGGCGGCCGTACCGATGTAGGCGAACAGGCGGGTGACCATCGACAGCAGCGCCAACTGCACGAACGAGCCGGACAGCGCCAGCGCCAGCGACAGCACGCCCTGCAGCAGGATCGCCGCGGCGGGCGTGCGGAAGCGCGGATGCACCCGTGCCAGGAACGCCGGGCCGTAACCGTCCTGCGCCAGCGCGAACAGGAAGCGCGGCCCCAGCATCACCGTGTTGCTGGTGGTGCCGAGGATGGAGATGGTGGCGCCGACGGTGAGGATCAGCGCCAGCGCTTCGCCGCCGAAGCCGCTGGCGGCGTCGGCCAACGGCGTCGCCGACTGCGCCACGTTCGCCAGCGTGCCCTGCGCGACCACCTGCACCGCGGCATAGATCAAGGTGACGGTGACGATCATCGTGATCAGCGCGAACGGCACGTCGCGGCGCGGATTGCGGTATTCGCCGGCGGCGGCGGGGATGTTCTCGAAGCCGGCGTAGGCGAACAGCAACAGCAGCGCCGCTTCGCCCATGTTGCCGAAGTCGCGCGGGTCCGGCGCCTGGCCGGAGAACGCCCACGACCAGTCCACGTAGAACAGGCCGATGGCCACGAACAGCAGCAGCGGCACCAGCTTGCCGATCACCAGCGCCACGCCGGTGCGCGCGGCCGATTTCACCCCGATCACGTTGATCGCGGTGAGCAGGCCGAGCGAGCCGACCACGATCGCCAGGCGCGCGCCGCCGCCGGCCGCGGCCGGCCAGAAGCGCACCACCGCATCGGCCAGGCCGTTGCCGAGCGCGGCGGCGGAACTGATCCGGGTCAGCCAGATCATCCAGCCGATCTCGAAGCCGGCGAAGCGGCCGAACGCCTCGCGCGCATACAGGTAGCTGCCGCCGGGTTCGTCGAAATAGCTGGCCGCCTGCGCGTAGCACAGCACCAGCAAGCCCACCGCCAGCCCGGCCAGCAGCACCGCCCACAGGCTCATCGGTCCGAGCAGCGCGGCGGTGGCGGCGGGCAGCAGATAGATGCCGCTGCCGATGACGTCGTTGATCGACAGGCCGACGATCTGCCAGCGGCTGACCGCGCGGACCAGGCTCGGTTCGGGTGCGTTGCTCATGGTGCCGGCTCCACGGCCGGCAGCGCCCAGGCGCCGCGCAGGCGTGCGTAGTCGTTGCGCGGCAGCAGCACGAACAACGGCGCGGCATCCGGCCGCAGCCAGGCCAGCAGGCGCTGCATGTCGGCCGGCTCCATCGCGGTGCAGCCGGCGGTGGCCTCGCCCGCGGCACGCCACAGGTGGGCGAAGATGCAGCTGCCGGCGCCGGGCCGCGCCTGCGGGTTGTGGCCGATCACGAAGCCTTCTTCGTAGCGGCGATCGCCGTCGTGGTGCAGGTCCAGGCGCATCGGCTCGGTCGAGCCGGCCACCGCGTCGGCGCCGACCCGGTCGGCGTCGACGATGCGGTTGTACAGCGGCGAATCGGGCACGTCGATGCAATAGCTGCTCTGCTGCATCGGCTGGTACGGCAGCGCGCTGTCGATGCGCTGCGCATAACCGAACGCCTCGCCGATGGTGAAGATGCCGGCCGGGCTGCGGCCGTCGCCTTCGCGTTTCTGCGGGCCGTCGGTCTGCGCCGGGTGCAGGCCCAGCCCCCAGGCGCTGCCGTTGCGGCCGAGTGCGACATCGAAGCGCTGGCCGTGCGCGCGCCAGCCCTGCGCCGTGCGTTCGAACGCCTGCAGTTGCCCGCGCGGGCTGTCCCAGTCCGGTGCCACGACCAGCACCAGCTGGCGCGCCTGCTGCAGTGCCGGCGGCATGGTGTCGCCGGTGGCGGCCAGGCACGTGCCGCTCATGGCGGTGCACAGCACTGCCATGGCCGCCAGACAGCTGCGGCGGACGCGGCCGGTCTGCGTCAGGGCGGACCACCATGGGAATTTCGGCATGCGCATCTCCGGTCGCGATCGGGCATCGTGCGGGTGCTGGGCCCGCTGCGGGTTCACCGCCGGCTGTCGCCTGCGGTCGGGGTGGGTTTGGCGCGTCGGCCCGACCGCGAAGTCGAGCAGATGCGGCAATGCTGCACGGTACAACAGTTGTTCGATCTGCGGCGCTGGATCAGGCACGGGGACCGTCCGTGCGGTGTCGGTAGGCGCTGTGGATTGGTGCGCCGATGGTGTGGTGTGCTTGAGGCTGTTGGCAGTGCACGACGCGGCAAGCTCGGTCGGCTTGCTAGGCAGTTCGATCGTGTGGTGCGGCTGCGGCTGATGCTATTGCTGCTGCTACTGCGGTTGGGGTTGCTGTTGCTGTTGCTTTTTTTGCTTTTGATCTTGATTTACCGGGTCCCTTACGTAGCGGCGAATAGGGCGGGAAAAACCCCGAAGGGGCGGCGCACAGGGATGTGCGCCGTTCGCGGCAGGGGCAGGATGCCCCTTCCGCGAATCCCGTCCTATTCGCGGACCCGGAGCGCGCAGCGCGGAGGGCGCGGAGGAGGGTGTGCTTTCTTTTGGTTACTTTTCTTTGCACAAGCAAAGAAAAGTAACTCGCCGCAGGCGAAAGCCTTTGCCTTTGCCTTTGCCTTTGCGACGGCGACGGCGACGGCGATGGCGATGGCGATGAAGGAATCATTGTAGGAGCGGCTTCAGCCGCGACCAATTCTGTCAGGAAGGTGTCGCGGCTGAAGCCGCTCCTACAAAAGCAAACGCCCAAGCAAAAAAGCAACAGCAAAGCAAAGGCTTCCGCCCTTGGCGGGTCACTTTTCTTTGCTCGTGCAAAGAAAAGTAACCAAAAGAAAGCACGCCCTGCCTTGCGCCCTCCGCGCTGCGCGCTACGGGTCCGCGGATGCACCGGGGATTCGCGGAAGGGGCATCCTGCCCCTGCCGCGAACGGCGCACATCCTTGTGCGCCGCCCTTCGGGTTTTTCCCCGGTCCATCCGCCGCTGCGGAAGGGAACCCGGTAAAAGCAACAGCAGAGCACAGCACAGCACAGCAGAGCAGAGCAGAAGCAGAGGGCAACCGGGATCTGTTTAGCGTTTCAGATGCGTGTGCCGAAGTCCCGGTGGTTGTTCGCCCTGGCGCGCAATGGCGTCACAGCGATACGTGGTGATGGCAAGCGCGATCGCGATGGAAGCCATCGCATGCGTCGGCCGTGCGCATTGCAGCGCAAGCACCAGCGCGCCCAGATCACCCGCGCGGCGGCAGCAGTTCCAGGCCGCAGATCTCGCGGATGCCCAGGCCCGGCGCGTCGGTGATCGTGATCTGCGAGTCGTTGAAGAGCACTCCGCCCTGCACCGGGTCGAACAGGCCCAGCGACGGGCCGTCCAGGTCCACCTTGGTGATGACCTCCGCCTTGGCCACCGCCAGGTGCACAGCCGCCGCCACGCTGATGCTCGACTCGAGCATGCAGCCGATCATGCACTCCACCCCGTACAGCGCGGCGATGTCGGCGATGCGGATCGCGTTGGACAGTCCGCCGGTCTTCATCAGCTTGATGTTGACGATGTCCGCGGCGCGGCGCTGGATCAGGTCGAACACCTGCGCCGGCCCGAACACGCTCTCGTCCGCCATCACCGGCGTGTTCACGCGCTCGGTCACGTACTTCAGCCCGTCGATGTCCCAGGCCTTGACCGGTTGCTCCAGCAGCTCCAGCGCCACGCCGGCGTCTTCCAGCGCACGCATCGCGTACACCGCCTGTTTCGGCGTCCAGCCCTGGTTGGCGTCCAGCCGCAGCGAGGCGCGGCCTGCGACCGCGGTGTGGATCGCCTTGACCCGCGCGATGTCCACGTCGATGTCCTTGCCGACCTTGATCTTCAGCGCCGCGAAGCCGCGCGCGAGCGCCGACAGCGCATCGGCCACCATCTTGTCGATGGCGTCCACGCTGATGGTGATGTCGGTGGTGATGGCCGGCGTACCGCCGCCGAGCATCCTGTACAGCGGTGCGCCGTACAGCTGCGCCCACAGGTCGTAGACCGCGATCTCCACCGCGGCCTTGGCGCTGCTGTTGCGCTCCAGCGCGCCCTGGATCCGCCCGGTGATCCGGTTGAGGTCGGCCACGTCCTCGCCGATCAGGCGCGGTGTGATGAAGCGGTCGATCGCCGCGATGATCGAACCGTGGGTGTCGCCGGTGATCGGCGCCGTGGCCGGCGCTTCGCCATAGCCGATGTGGCCGCTGTCGGTATGCACCAGCACCACCACGTCTTCGACCGTCTCCACGGTCCGCAACGCGGTCTTGAACGGAGTCTTCAGCGGCACGCGCAGCATGCCCAGTTGGATGTCGGTGATCTTCATTCGATAGATAACGGGCGGACGCGTTGGATGCGGGTGATGCGGTCGATGAAGGGCGTGCCGTCGCCCAGCAGCATCGGCTCCAGCGGCGTCACCGAGACGCCGTTGAGGCGCACGCGCTGCAACTGTCCGGACGCGTCGCGGTAGCCGGCGCCGGCCACGTCGTGGATCACCCAGGTGTGGCCGCGGTCGTGGCCGATCACCATCATCACGTGGCCGGGGATGTACACCAGATCGCCGACCTGCAGCCGCGCCAGCGTTCGCTGCCGTTGCGCCAGCGGCGCGTCAGCGACGTAGGACACGCTGGCGAGAGTGGGGCTGCGCGCCTGGTCGCCGGTATTGCGCGGCAACGCGATGCCCAGGCTGCGGTAGACGTCGGAGACGAAGCCGCTGCAGTCGCGCGCGTCGTAGTCGTTGCCCCAGCCGTAGCGTTCGCCGAGGAACTTGAAGGCCTGCCGCAGTAGGTTGCGTTGCGTCGCCGCCAGCGGCGCGGCGGCGACGTCGGCACCGCGCGGCACCAGCGCAGGCGCCAGCCGCAGTCGGCCATCGTCGTCGCGCAAGGGCAGTTGCACCACGTAGGCGGCCAGCGGCGACTGGCCGTTGACCGCCTGTTGCGCCGGCCAGTCCTGCAGCAGCGGCAGGCTGCTGCCCATGTCCAGCGACAGGTGCGACGCTGCGGGCAATTCCGGGGTGAAGGCGGTCAGCGTGCGCGCGCCGGTCGCCACCAGCCGCGGCGTGCGCTGCGCGTAGTCCAGCACCGTGGCGCGATCGCCTTCGGCCACGCGTTCGCGTGCGATCCACGCCGCGTAGTTCGGCGCCAGCACGAACAGCCACTGGCCGTCGCGGCTGGCATGCAGGATCGCCACCGCGGTGCCGGGATACAGCGCCGATTCCTGGAAGCGATCGATGTCGTGGTCGTCGCGGGTGCTGAAAACGCGTTGCCGGGTCGGGAAGGTACGCAGATCGGCGCGGCGCACCACCAGCGCGTAGCGCGGCGCGACCTGCGCGGGAATCGCATCCAGGGCGAGCGCCGATTGCAGGGCGTCCAGCTGCGCGGCGTCGAGCGCGGCGCCGTGCGCGTCGTAGAGCGTGCGCGTCGGCGGTGCCGACAGCGCCAGTACTTGCGCGCGCACCTGCGCTGCGCTGTAGCGCTCGGGCAGCGCCTGCAGGTCGTGCATCGAGGCATCGTGGCGCAGCAGGTGCGCGTTGAAGGCCTGCACCTGCGCCGCGTCGAGCAGCGGGCGCGGCGCATCGGGCAAACGCGCGATCCAGTACTCCGCCTGCAGTTGGCTGGCCTGCAACTGGAACGGCGCCTCGCTGGCGACGCTGGCCGCGGCGATGGGCGCGCTGAATGCGGCGGCCAGTAACAGGCACAGGCCACGCATCGTATTCATCGGACCCCGGGTGGTGGAAAGAATGCCGGACCGCTGCGCGCCGGCTTCCGAATAGTCTTTTCCTCGATGGGGCTTGTCAAGAATGCGCGATTGACATGCGATTTCGCAGCGTGCTACACCCGAAACGCAGGGGCGAGGAAGCGGAGGCGACAGGCGCCGTTCCCGTCAGCAGCGAGGCGCTGGCCTGGGGATCACGGGCGTACGTCGCAGGGGGCGCTGTTGGGCATCCGCACCTGGGGAAAGTAGCGATTGCAGAGAAAGGCGCCGTGCTACGGCCGTGCGCCATGTTGTCCGCGTGGGTGCCCAGGGAAGGCGGCCGGCTGCCGGCCTGCGTCGACTTGGGGCGCCGTTGTCAGCGTCCGTCGTCGATTGCAGGAGAGAGCCGCATGCCCATCCGAGTCCAGCATTCCCGTTGTCACGTCCGACCGTCCCGCCTCGCGCTCGCGCTGCTGGCCGGATGCGCATTGCCGCCGCTCGCCGCGGCACAGGACACCGCCGTCGCCACGCGCGACCTGGACAAGGTCACCGTCACCGGTTCGCGCATCGCGCGCTCGCAGGTGGAAGGGCCGGCGCCGGTGACCGTCATCACCGCGCAGGACATCCAGAAGCAGGGCTTCAGCACGGTGTGGGAATCGCTCGGCACGCTGACCCAGTTCAGCGGCAGCGCCTTCAACGAAAGCGACCAGACCGGCAGTTCGCCCAACGGCCAGTACCTCAACCTGCGCGGCCTGGGGCCCGGCTACCAGTTGATCCTGCTCAACGGCAAGCGCATGGCCGACTACCCGCAGTCCTACAACGCCAACGGCACCGCGGTCAGCCTGGGCAGCATTCCGGCGGCGGCGGTGGAGCGCATCGAGGTGATGAGCGGCGGCGCCTCGGCGATCTACGGTTCCGACGCGGTGGCCGGCGTGGTCAACATCATCACCAAGCGCGATTTCAGCGGCGACACGCTGCGCCTGCGCGGCGGCACCACCACGCGCGGCGGCGGCGACAGCGGCCAGCTGCAATGGAGCGGCGGGCGTACCGGCGATCGCTGGAGCCTGACCTACGCGTTCGAACGGCTGGACCGCGAAGCCATCGTCGCCAGCCAGCGCGACTTCCTGGATTCGTACGACGACCACCCCGGCAACAAGGCCGATCCGTCCAGCCCCAATGCCTCGATTTCCGGCGTCTACCTGCGTCGCGGCAATACCTATCTGTGGCCCAGCGGCGGCGCGCTGTCCACGTCGGCCGGGGCGCTGGACGCGGCGTGTGCGGCGACCAACCCGGCATTCAGGCCGTACAAGACCGCCGACAGCCTGGCCGCGGCCAACCGCTGCGGTGCGTTCGGCTACTACGAAGGCCGCTCGGTGCAGAACGGCTACGGCAAGACGTCCGCGTATCTGTCCGGCAGTTTCGATTTCAGCGAAGAAGTCACCGGCTATGCGCAGGTGCTGGCCAACCGCTCCAAGGACGAAAGCTCCAGCCAGACCCACTACTACATCGGCGAAGGCGCGTTCACCGTCTACGATCCGGACCTGGGCCTGGTCACCGCGCAGCGCATCTTCCTGCCCTCGGAAGTGGGCGGCATCAAGAACATCGAGTACGACGAGAAATCCTGGAACCTCAACGCCGGCGTGCGCGGCAAGCTGTTCGACGGCCGCTTCGACTGGGACGCGAGCGTGTCGATGTCGCGCTACGACATCACCACGCGGCGCCCGCGCTTCCTCACCAACGCGGTGCGCGACTACTACATGGGGCCGCTGCTCGGCTATCGGCCCGACGGCACCGAGATCCGCGAGTTCTACGCCGACAAACTGTTCGCGCCGGGCAGCGCGGCGTTGTACGACCAGCTCACCACCGAGGTGGTGAGCCGCGGCGAATCCAGCACCGACCAGGCCCAGTTCGTGTTCAGCGGCGACCTGTTCGCCCTGCCGGCCGGCATGGTGCAGATCGCCACCGTGCTGGAGGCGGCGCGGCAGAAGTACGACCTCGCGCCGGATCCGCGCACCACCGTGGACTACATCGGCAGCGAGCGCATCTACAACCTGACCCAGACCCCGGGCGGCGGCCCGCGCGACCGCTACGCCGCAGGCCTGGAACTGCGCGTGCCGATCTTCCGCCGGCTCAGTGCGACGCTGGCCGCGCGTTACGACAAGTACGACGACATCACCGCGGTCGACGATGCCGCGACCTGGCAGGCGGGATTGGAGTGGCGGCCGTTCGACAGCCTGCTGCTGCGCGGCAGCCACGCCACCAGTTTCCGCGCGCCGGACCTACTGTGGATCTACGCCGGCACCAGCGCCAACAATCCCACCGTCACCGACGAATACCTGTGCCGCCGCGACGGCCTGGATCCGCTGTCCGACGCCTGTTCGGCCGCGCACGAATACCAGACCTTCTCCACCCAGTCGTCCAATCCGCTGCTGGAAGAGGAGAAGGGCAAGTCGACCACGCTGGGTTTCGTGTGGGACGTGCTGCCGACGCTGTCGCTGAGCGCGGACTACTACCGCATCGAACTGGAAGGCCGGGTCGAGTCGATTTCCAGCGAGACCCTGCTGGAGAACAACGCCAACTGCCTGCTCGGCAGCGACCGCGCCGGCAATGCGGTCGATACCGCATCGGCGGCCTGCCAGTTCTACATCCAGTCGGTGACCCGCAGCCCGGGTACCGACCTCACCGCCGAAGGTCAGATCACCGCGTTCGAGACCTTCCCGATCAACCAGTCGCTGATGCGGACCGACGGCGTGGACGCCAACCTGCGCTACAGCTTCGACCTCGGCGACTGGGGCGCGTTCGGGTTGCAGGCCGGCTATACCCGCGTGCTGAAGATGGAAGTGGCGCAGTTCGCCGGGGCCAGGCCGGTGGACGTGATGAACGACGTCGACTACCTGGCGTTCCGCACCCGCGCCAACTGGCGTGCGAACTGGAGCGTCGGCGACTGGTCGACCAGCCTGTACGGCTACCGCTACGGCTCGCGTCCCAACTACGCCGAGAGCGGACGCGTGGCGCCGTACGTGATCTGGAACGCGGACATCGCCAAGCGGATCACCGACAAGGCCACGCTCGGCATCAGCGTGCTCAACGTGTTCGACAAGATCCATCCGCGCGACGACACCTACACCGCCTGGCCGTACTTCCCGCGCGTGTACAGTGCGATCGGGCGGCAGTTGTACGCCAATTTCACCTACACCTTTTGAGGACGCGCGTGCGAGGCGAGGCTGCCACGCTGGAGTCGACGAGACCGGGGACGCCGTCGCGCAGCGTTGCAAGCGCGGGACGCCTGCGCAGCGCGTTGCTCGCGGTCTGCCTGGTGTTGCCGGCGTTGGCGGCGGCCGCGCCTGGCGCTGCGGACACGCCGCCGCCGCGCGCCGAGCTCGACCGCCTGTTCGAGCAGGCCATGACCCGCTACCGGCTGCCGGGGTTGGCAGTCGGCGTGATCGACAACGGCGAAGTGGTCTACACGCGCAGCGCCGGCGAGCTGCGTGCCGGCAGCGGCGAGCGCATCGATGGCGCGACGCTGTTCAAGATCGCCTCCAACAGCAAGGCGATGACCACCGCATTGCTGGCGCGGCTGGTCGATGCCGGCAAGCTGCGCTGGGACGATCCGGTGACCCGGTATGTGCCGGAATTCCGCATGTACGATCCGTGGGTCACGCGCAACATCCAGGTGCGCGACCTGCTGATCCACAACAGCGGCCTGGGCCTGGGCGCCGGCGATCTGATGCTGTGGCCGGAACCCAACGCGTTCGCCCGCGCCGACATCATCGCCGGGCTGGCCTACCTGAAGCCGACCCACAGCTTCCGCGCGCACTACGCCTACGACAACCTGCTGTACGTGGTCGCGGGCGAAGTGGCCGCGCGCGCCGGCGGCAAGCCCTACGAGCAACTGCTGCGCGAGCAGGTGTTCGCGCCGCTGGGCATGCGCCGCTGCCAGGTCGGCGCCTGGGAGCGCGACGCGGTCGGCAACGTCGCCCAGCCGCATATGCGCCAGGGCGAGGCCAACGTCGTGGTGCGCGCGGACCCGGCGCGGATCGCGGATACGCCGTCGATGGCGGCTGGCGGCGTGCGCTGCAGTCTCGACGACATGCTGACCTGGATGCGCGCCTGGCTGTCGCCCGACACCGGCACTGCGCCCTGGCTGTCGCCGGCGCAGCGCCAGGCGCTGTGGACGCTGCACACGCCGATGCCGATCTCGGCGCAGATGCGCGACTGGGACGGCACGCGCCTGTACGGCTATGGCTACGGCTGGCGCCTGTCCGACGTGGACGGGCAGTGGCAGGTCGCGCACACCGGCACCCTGATGGGCATGTATTCGGCGCTGGTGCTGCTGCCGGATCGGCGCAGCGGCTTCGTCATCCTCAGCAACGGCGAGGGCGGCGAGATGCGGACCGTGTTGAGCGAAGCGCTGCTCAAGCAGTTCACCCGTCCCGGCGAGCGTGCGCTGGATGTCGTGCACTACGCCACGTTGCTCGAACGCGCGCGTGCGCAGGCCGACAAGGCGGCGCCTGCCGCAGTGGATACGTCTGCGCGCACACCGGTCGCCAGCGCCGCCTCGCGCGATCGGCAAGGCGTGTGGCGCGATCCGTGGTTCGGCGAGGTCGTGCTCTGCCCGCAGCAGGGACTGCTGCGCTTCCAGGCGCGCAAGTCGCCGCTGCTGCGCGGCCGGGTCATGCAGGCCGGCGCGCGCTGGCTGGTGGACTGGGACGACGCCAGCGTCGATGCCGAGCCGTGGCTGGACTTCGCTGTCGGTGCCGACGGCGTGCAACGGATGCAACTGGCGCATGTCGATCCGAACGCGGATTTCAGCTACGACTATGCCGACCTGGCGTTCGTGCGGGTGGGATCCTGTCCTGAGGGACTTCAGTCCCGACGCTTTAGCGGTAAGGCCCGTCGGGACTGAAGTCCCTCCCACAACAAGCATCTCGTTCACCAAATTTCCAGATACTGCTATTGCTTGCGCTTGCCGCTCACTGTCAGATGCCCCGGAATCTTCTCCATGACCCGACGCTTTCCCCCTCCCGCATCGCCCCGCATCCGCTGGCTGGCACCGCTGGCGCTGGTCGCCCTGCTCGGCGCCTGCGCGCACGCGCCGCAGCGCAATCCGCTGGCCGAGTGGGTGCCGTCGCCGAACCAGGATCTGCGCCGGCCGATCCTGATCGTGATCCATTACACCGACCAGGACTCGGTGCAGCGCAGCCTGGACACGCTGCGTTCGCACAACAGCAAGGGCAAGGTCAGCGCGCATTACCTGATCGGTCGCGACGGCAAGCGCTACCAGCTGGTCAGCGACGAGCGCCGCGCCTGGCATGGCGGCGCCGGGCGCTGGGGCACGATCACCGACATCAACTCCGCCTCGATCGGCATCGAGCTGGACAACGACGGCAAGACTCCGTTCGCCGCCGCGCAGATCGACAGCCTGCTGCTGTTGCTGGAGGACCTGTGCACGCGGCTGCGCATCCCGCGCACGCAGGTGGTCGGGCACGAGGACTTCGCACCCACGCGCAAGGTCGATCCGGGTCCGCTGTTTCCGTGGAAGCGCCTCGCCGACGCCGGTTTCGGCCGCTGGCCCGCCGCGGACACGCCGCCGGCGCCGCCCGGCTTCGACCCGTGGCAGGCGCTGGCGCTGATCGGCTATCCGATCGACGACCGCGCGGCCACGCTGCGCGCCTTCCACCACCATTACCGCGGCAACGACGCCACCGCGTTCGATGCCGAGGACCTGCGCATTCTCTATGCGCTGACCCAGCCGGCGCAGGCGCGACCGCAGCCGCAGCCGACTCCGGCGCAGGAGCAGGACGTGCCGTAGCGCTGCCGGGTCGTCCGGCACTGCATGCAGGCGACCACGCCTGTGGCGCCGCGCCGACCTGGCGCGGCATCCATTGGAGCCAACGCGTTCTTGGTAGCATGAGCGCGCCAAGAACTCCAAAGGACGCAGTGATGAGGCTCGCAAAGACAGCCCTGTGGGCGGCAACGCTCCTGTTGATCGGCGGTTGCACGGACAAGCCCGCCGACCCCGCGCCGGCGGGCACGCAGGCGCAACCCGCGGCGACCGCTGCCGCCGCGCCTGCACCCGCGTCCGCGGCCGCGCAACCCGAGCCGGTCGGCGTCGAGGTGCCGGCGCCCGGGCAGGTGCTCGCCGATATCTATGGCATGAAGGGCGACGGCTCGGCGTCCTACACGATCGACAACAACGCCCTGGCCAGCTTCTGGTACGGCTATCGCTTCGACCTCGGCGGCAAGCACTACTACACCGGCTTCGCCAATGCGGGTCCGGAGAAGTACGGCAAGTCGGAGGAAGAGAACACCCCGGATCCCGCCGTCGGCGTGAGCATCAGCCAGGCCACCTATGTGCTCGACAGCACGGACGGCAAGCCGACCTGGACGCTGTTCCATGCGCAACGCTGGGTTGGCGATTTCGGCGGCAACGAGAAGGCCGATACGCTGGACCAGAAGCGCAAGCCGCAGAGCACCGAGACCAAGGACGGCCACTTGCTGCTGGCGCTGCCGACCACGCGCTTCGCCGACGGCATCACCAGCTCCGGCTTCGCCGTGTTCACCTTCGACCCGAACAAGAACGACCTGGGCGACTACAAGGGTTGGGTCTACCTGGGCACCGTGGCCACCGGCGAAGACAACGGCGCGGCGTGCGACGATCAGGGCACGATGAAGTGCGCGTCCAGCACCGGCACGCTGAGCTTCGAACCCGGCACCGGGCCGCTGCCGAGCCTGCGCGTGGCCATGAGCGGCACCGCCATCGCCGGTCCCGGCAAGGTCCGTCCCCTGGGCGCCGGCGACGTGGCGACCTACACCTACGACCAAGCCGCCGGCAAGTACGTGCCGCCGCTGGATCGCTGAACAGCCGCCGACCGGCCCGCGCCAGGGCCGGCCGGCGGTGGGCGCGGAGGGGGCTTGCCCGCTGGTCGCCGGCACTGGAACTGGGTAAGATGCCGCCACGGGGCCTGATGATCAGGCGAGTCATTCGCGAGCGGCAATGGATGCTGCACTCGCCCGAAATGCCGGAGTGGATCGCCGGCTTGCGGTTCGCCATGCGCGAACGCCATCACCGCCCCTGCTTTGGGGCCGGATTGCAATCCACCGTTCTCTGTCCGAAGCCGCGCCTGCGAGGAGTTCTTCATCCGCGTAGGTCGCGCTGTGTCTGCGATGCGCAAGAGGGCGGCATCCGGATACGGCGGCGTGGCGTGTCGGGATTTTCAGGAGTGTTTTTCGGCTTCTTCAACGAATACAGGATGTTCTGCACATGTCCAATGACAACAAGCTCGCCGTCGCCACCGAAGCGCCGCCCTATCCGGGCAGCGTGCTGTATCTGATCTACGGGATCGACGGCGATGGCGCCCTCTCGTACGAAATCGACAACGGCGCCGTGGCCAGCTTCTGGTGCGGCCAGCATTTCGATCTGGGCGGCAAGCACTATTACACCGGTTTCGCCTACGCAACGCGCGGCAGGTACGGCAACGACGACGAGGAAACCTTTCCCGGTCCGGACGACAGCGTTTCGCTCAGCCAGGCGACCTTCGTCCTGACCGACCCCGGCAGCGAGCGGCCGTGGATGGTCTTCCACGCACAGCGCTACGTCGGCGCCTTCGGCAGTTACGAGCGCGCCGATGCGCTCGACGAGACGCGCAAGCCGCAGCAGCACGTGCTGGACAACGGCCACCTGCTGCTGGCGGTGCCGACTTCCAGCTTCGCCAACGGCGTCACCAGCGCCGGCTTCGCGCTATTCACCTTCGACCCGAACAAGAACGAGCTGGGCGACTACCAGGGCTGGGTGTACCGGGGAACGGTCGCGGCCGGCGAGGACAACGAGGCCAGCAGCGACGAAGAAGGCGTCGTCCCTCACGTTTCCAGCGTCGGCACGCTGCGTTTCGAGACGATACCGGGCGAACCCATGCCTGCTCTGCGCGTGGCGCTGAGCGGCACCGCGATCGCAGGTCCCGGCAGGGCGCGCATGCTCGATGCATCCGACGCGGTGGTCTATGCGTACGACCAGGCGAGCGGACAGTACCTGCCGAAAGATGGCCCATGAATCCACCGGCGCGCCGATCCGCCGATCGACGCACCGGCAGCAGCAAGAACGCATTCCCCGCAGTACCCGAATTGTTTTGTTGACCGCGCACTAACAAGCTCACGGACGAGCTCGGTTGACCTTGTCGGCGCACGCCGCCGTATATCAACCTCAAGGAGTAACACGAGATGGCACGCGATTACACGAAGGCCGAGAACCTCGACATCATCGAGCGTGAGGCCAAGGAACGCCACATTCCGGTCGACGATTTCATGCGTTTCGCCTATATCGAAACCGGCGGCAAGTTCAACGAGCAGGCCAGCCGCGGCCCGAACAGCGCCAAGGGCCTGTTCCAGTTCACCCCCGGCACCGCAGCGGCCTACGGCATCAGCGGCCGCGAACTGGATGCAGTGGCCAATACCGACGCCGCGGCGCGTCTTTACCAGGACAACCAGCATTCGCTGACCCGGCAGCACGACAAGGACCACCGTCCGTACCTGTCCGGCAAGCCGCAGCCCGATGGCCTGGACATGTACATGGCGCACCAGCAGGGCGCCGGCGGCTACCGCTCGATCCAGGCCGCGGTCGCCACCGGCAGCTTCGCGCGCGAAGACACGCGTCCGAACATCCTCAACAACGTGCCGCGCGAAAAGGATGCGGCCGGGGCCAAGCAGTTCGAGGCCTACACCGGATCTTCGCTGGCCGAGTTCAAGAAGATGTCCGACCAGGACATGGCCAAGACGTTCCTGAAGTACTGGGACACCAAGTTCGACCACATCGCGATCCCGGAAAAGGGCATCAAGCCGGTCACCGAGGGTCATGCCCCGCAGCCGGTCCCGGCGGGTCGCATGCAGCCGCATGCGCCCGTGCATCCGGCCGCACATCCGGCCACGACCGCCAAGCAGGACGGCCACGACGGGATCAAGCTCACCGCCGCGTACGAGATGGGCATCAAGTACGACGACGTGAAGTACGCGATCAACATCAAGGACCACAAGCTTTCCCACCCCGGCGTGGACGGCAAGCATCTGGAGCAGGGCTACATCGACTGCTCCGGCTGGGTGACCGAGCTGCAGAACAAGACGATGCTGGAGATCAACCGGAAAGCCGGCCACGAGGTGTTCGGCCAAAAGGATCTGCTGACGCAAGGCATGGTCGGCTCCGGCGACATCGTCAAGAAGGCCTCCCTCAGTTCCGGCGCGCTGCTGCAGGGCCAGGACGTGTTCAAGCCCGGCGCGCTGAAGGAAGGCATGGTCATCGGCGTCGATGCCAAACACAAATCGGGCCATGACTACTGGCACGGCATCGACCACATCATGATGGTGGTGCGCGATCCCAAGAGCGGCGAACTGCTGATCAGCCAGTCCAGCGGCAGCAAGGGCGTCAACACCATGCCGTTGGATGACTATCTGGCCAGCCACAAGAACGCCAAGCTGTTCGCGGCCGATCCGCTGGCCAAGGCACGCGACCTGCTGCAGGACAGGCAGCAGACGCAGTCGCAGACGCACGGCCAAGGCCATGACGCGCGCACCTCGCTGAAGCCGGGCGAGCAGGGCCCCGACGTGAAGGCGATGCAGCAGAGCCTGATCGAACTCGGCATCAAGGACAACAGCGGCAAGTTGCTGACCGGCACCGGCTACTACGGCGACAAGACCAAGGAAGTGGTGGCCAACCTGCAGCGCGAGAAGGGCATCGAACCGACCGGCATCGCCGACAAGGTCACCCTCGATGCGCTGAGCAAGCTGCAGACGCAGGGCAAGACCGACGCCAAGCTCAACCCGGCCGCCGCCGAGGCGCAGCGTGCCGACAATCCGCTGTTCACCCAGGCTCTGGAGAAGCTGCAGAAACAGGGCCCGAACGGCGGGTTCAATAGCCGCGAGGAAATGCAGCGCGCGGCCGGGCAGGTGGCGTTCGAAGCTAAGGTCGGCGGCATGTCGCGCATCGACGACGTGGTCCACAGCACCGACGGCAAGGGCCTGATCGCGGTGGAGCGCAACCCGAACAACCCGCACGACGTGAACCGCGCCTACGTGGACAAGCAACATGCCGCGACGGTGCCGCTGGAACAGAGCCAGCAGCAGCTGGTAGCGGAAACCCAGCGGCAGGCGCAGGAGCAGAGCCAGGATCAGCGCACCCAGACGCAGTCGCAGACACCGACGCGCTGATGCGCGTCGCGGGCATCGGCTGCCGCCGTCAGGCGTGTCGGATGGCAGCCGATGCCGGTTCGATCATCGATCGGACTGGCGTCCACGCGCGTTCGGAACTGCATGGCGTTCCTGCAGGGCGGCGCACGCGGCATCGAGCCGGTGCCGCGTGCGAAGCCTCGATCGTGCCCGTGAAGTGGACGTTGCCGATGCAAGACGCTTGCGGCTCGTCGAGACGTTGTCGGCAGACTGTCTGCGTTGTTTGAACGGCCGTGTAGCGGTGTCGTGGCAATCCGGCGATCCGATGGACACGGTTTCGACGATCGTTTAGAACTGCCCTCCCTTACACGCATCACCACAAGGCGAATTCCAACAGTGGCCATCGTCAAGGTTCTTCCTCTTTCCTGCCTGCTCGCGCTCTGCGGTCTGACCGCGGCGTGCAACGGCGGGTCTTCCGCGCCGGCGCCGGCTGCGACATCCGCCGCGCCAGCGCCAGCATCGGCACCGCCCGCGAGCGATGCGCCTGCGGCGAATCCGCAAGCGCCGAGCGCGCCGTCCACCCAGGCGGATGCCGCCGCCGCACCATCGAAACCTTCAGGAGAAAACGTCGTGCTGCGACCTTCCTATGACGCCTGCATCAGCGCCGCCGCAGGCGTGACCCCGACGATGCAGGACTGCATCGACACCGAATACGCGTACCAGGATGGCCGCCTGAACACGGTCTACAAGGCGCTGATGGCCAAGCTGGGCGACGCGGAAAAGAACGCGCTGCGCGAGCAGCAGCGCAAGTGGATCGCCGATCGCGACGAGAAGTGTTTCTACGATCCCGACAGCGGGCAGGCGGGGCGCGTGGATGCCGCCGAGTGCCGTCTCGACATGACCGCCAAGCGCGCGGACGAACTGGAAGCGCGCTGATTGCTGCAGTGGTTTTTGCGATGAACTTTTTTAGACAAGGAGATGGACGATGAGCGACAAGGATTGGGAACTGGGTCAGACCTCGAAGCATTACGAAACCGGCGGACGCGGCGCGAGCACGGTGTCCTCCGGCATCGACGATCCCGGCGGCGTGTCCTACGGTTCCTATCAGATGACCTCGCAGGTCAAGACCAAGGAAGGCACGGTCATCGTGGGCGGCACCGTCGCGGCCTTCGTGAAGGACAGCAAGTACGCCGACGACTTCGCCGGCCTGAAGCCCGGCTCGGCCGACTTCAGCGCGAAGTGGAAGGAGCTGGCCAGGACCGACGACAGCTTCGCGCAGGAACAGCACGACTACATCAAGCGCACGCACTACGACAAGCTGGTCGATCGGCTCAAGGACAAGGGACTGGACCTGTCCGACCGCGGTCCGGCGGTGCAGGACGCGCTGTGGAGCACGGCGGTCCAATACGGCCCCGGCAGCGACAAGAAGCCGGGCGGCTCGGGCGTGTTCCTGAAGGGGATGGAAGAGAAGTTCGGCAAGGACTACGACCTGTCCAAGCTCTCCGACAAGGACATCGTCGGCGCGGTGCAGGACTACAAGGCCGACCACGTCAAGGGGCTGTTCCCGCGGGTGGAGAAGCAGAAGACCCTGGATTCGCTGCAGAACCGCGCCGAGAACGAGAAGGCGGATCTGCTCAAGCTGGCCGACCAGGACAAGACGGTCACCCGGACCGGCGAGCAGCCGGCCAAGCATGAGCGCACCTCGCATGCGGACAAGGCGCATGGCGGCAATGGCCCGCATGCAGAAAACGGCGATGGCGTGCTCAAGCGCAACGAGCAGGGTGCTGCGGTGAAGGACATGCAGGAGAAGCTGTCCAAGCTCGGTTACCTGGACGCGAAGGACGCCATCGGCACCTACGGTCCGAAGACCGAAGCGGCGGTGGAGAAATTCCAGCAGGACAACCGGCTCAAGGGCGTGGACGGCAAGGCCGGCCCGGAGACGCTCGCCTCCATCGACAAGAGCCTGCAGCGGCAGCAGGGCGTGGACCAGTTGCGCCGCGACAATCCGATGTTCGACCAGGCGGTCAAGCAACTGGAGAAGCAGGGGCCGAACGGCGGCTTCGGCAGCCGCGAGGAGATGCAGCGCGCGGCCGGCCAGGTCGCGTTCGAGGCCAAGGTCAACGGCATGTCGCGCATCGACGACCTGGTGCACAGCACCGACGGCAAGGGCATGATCGCGGTGGAGCGCAACCCGAACAACCCGCACGACGTGAACCGCGCCTACGTGGACCGGCAGCAGGCCGCCACGGTGCCGCTGGAGCAGAGCCAGCAACAGCTGGCGGCCGAAACCCAGCGCCAGGCGCAGGTGCAGGAGCAGACCCAGGACCAGCAGCGCACCCAGGCGCAATCGGCACCGTCGCAAGGACGTTGAGGCCTATGGCGCCGGCGATTGTCGCCGGCGCCAACTGCGTTGCACCAGGCACCAGCTCGGGTTCACCGGGCTGGTGGCCAGTGTCTCTCGTGCAGCAGGGAGCCGCCGCGGCGCAGTCGCTTGTGGCTCGCACCGGCATTCGATTTCGCTTGTCCTGCCATGCAGCGCCGCGCATCGGAAGCTGCTGCATGTACGGGACATTTGCAGGAACGCTGCGCCAGCGTCTGCCTGGCTCGCGCAAGGACACAACGTTCGGGCGACATTGCTGACGCAAGCGGCAGCAATGCTCCAGCTCATCGCCCCGCGTGGTCGCCGCGCGTGCCCAGGCTGGCCGAGAGATGGTCGATCCACACGCGCAGTTTGGGCAGCACGTGGCGGTGCGAAGGCCACAGCATCCAGAACGTGCCGTCGACGACGTTGTAGTGCTCCAGCGCCGTCTGCAGCAGGCCCTGCTGCAGCGCGTCGTCCACTGCGAAATCGGGCAGGTAGGCGATTCCCATGCCGCCGATGGCCGCGCTCAGCGTGGCTTCGATACTGCCCAATGTCATGGTGGTGGGCACGCGCAGTTCGGCCAGGTCGGCACCCGCCTCGCTCAGGCGCCACTCCTGCAGCTTGCCGCTCGAGGGGTACTTGAAGCGCAGGCAGCGATGGGCGGCCAGGTCCTGCGGGTGCGCGGGCACGCCGTGGTTGGCGAAGTACTGCGGCGAGCCGCACAGCCTGAAGCGGAACGGGCATAGGCCGCGCGCCGAAAGCCGCGAGTCCGCCAGCGTGCCGCTGCGGATCGCCATGTCGAAGCCTTCGTCGACGACGTCCACCAGCCGGTCGCTGAAATCGATGTCGAGCTCCACCTCCGGATACGCCTGGACGAAAGCCGGCAACACCGGCATCAGCAGCCGGTGCCCCGCGGCGGGCACGCTGATGCGCAGGCGTCCGCGCGGCGCGCTCGCGTTCTTGCCGAGCGCAGCCTGCGCATCTTCCAGGTCTTCCAGGATCCGGCGGCAGCGCTCGAAGAACTGCATGCCTTCCTCGGTGAGGGCGATGCTGCGCGTGCTGCGATGGAACAGGCGCACGCCGAGCTTGGCTTCGAGCCGCGCGATGCTCTTGCCGATGGCCGAGGGCGACAGCCCCAGCACTCTGGATGCGGCGACGTAGCTGCGGGTCTCGGCGGCACGGACGAACGCGGTCAGCCCGCTCACATGGTCCATTTTTTTGGCCTTTTCGGGGAACGGATTGACGACTATTTGTCGTTTCTGTCGGGAATCATGGCTTGTTCCAAGCCGATTGGAGCCATCCTATCTTTTGTCGATCCATTTTGTGGATGCGCTCGACAAAGGATCCGACATGCATTTCCCCCACCCCACGCACGCTGCCAACGCGAAGAAATGGGTGCTTCTCGGCGCGGTCCTGCTCGCTGCCCTGTCCATGCCGCTGAGCTTCACCGGCCCGGCGGTGGCGCTGCCCGCCATCGGGCAAAGCCTGGGGGGCAGTCCCGTCGCCCTGAACTGGGTGACCAATGCCTTCATGCTGGGCTTCGGCGGCTGCCTGATGGCGGCCGGCGCGCTCGCCGACCAGTTCGGTCGCCGCCGCCTGTTCGTTCTCGGCGTGGGCGGGTTCGCCGCCGCCTCGCTGGCCCTGGTCTTCGTGCCGGACATCGTCTGGCTCGATGCGCTGCGCGCCGTGCAGGGCGTGGCCGGCGCGGCGGCCTTTGCCGGCGGCGCGGCAGCACTGGCCCAGGAATTCGACGGCCATGCGCGGGCGCGGGCCTTCAGCCTGCTGGGCACCACCTTCGGCGTCGGCCTGGCGTTCGGGCCGTTACTCTCCGGGTTCCTGATCGAGCGCCTGGGATGGCGTTCGGTCTTTTTGAGCGCCACCGTGCTCGGTGCGCTGGCGCTGTTCTGCGGCTGGCGCGGCATGCCCGAATCGCGCGACCCGGAGGCGCAAGGCTTGGACTGGCTCGGCGCCCTCGGCTTCACGGCGGCGTTGACGCTGTTCACCTATGCGCTGCTGCAGGTGCCGGAGCACGGCTGGGGCGACCGCAGGGTGGCCGGCCTGCTGGCTGCTGCGGCCGCGCTGCTGGCGGCCTTCGTGCTGATCGAGACCAGGGCGAAGCGGCCCATGCTGGACCTGTCCCTGTTCCGCTACCCGCGTTTCGTCGGCGTGCAGTTCCTGGCGGCGGCGCCGGCCTATTGCTACGTCGTGCTGCAGGTGCTGTTGCCTGCGCGCTTCATCGGCATCGAGGGGTACAGCGCGCTGGCGGCCGGACGCATGATGATCGCGCTGTCCGCACCGATGCTGATCGTGCCGATTCTGGCGAGCATGCTGACGCGCTGGCTGTCGGCCGGGCTGATCTCCGGCATCGGATTGCTGACCGCCGCCGGCGGCCTGGCGTGGCTGGCGCAGTGCACGCCGGGACAGCCTGCCGCGCATTGGCTGGCGCCGCTGCTGGTGATCGGCCTGGGTACCAGCCTGCCCTGGGGTCTGATGGATGGCTTGGCCGTGAGCGTGGTGCCCAAGGGGCGCGCCGGCATGGCCATGGGCATCTTCAGCACCACGCGCGTGGCCGGCGAAGGCGTGGCGCTGGCCGTGGTGGCGGCCATGCTCGCCGGCCTGGTGCAGTCACGCTTGCGCGATGTGGGTCCGGCGGATCTCGCGCACGCCCTGCCCGAGGCCGCGCAGCGCCTGGCGATGGGCGACCTGGCGCATGCGGGGAGCGTATTGCCCGGTATCGATCAGGCCTTGCTGGTGCACGGCTACGGCGATGCCTTTCGCATCCTGCTCTACATCCTCAGTGCAATCACGGTGCTGTCGACCGGCATGGTCTTCGGTTTGCTGACGCATCGCCCGGCCCAGGAAGCAGCATCGGAGCCTGCTCTGCAGCCGTGGCGCGACACGGCGGTGGGCGGCGGTCCTGCGCCGTCGCCCGCGCGCAAGGCCATGGGCGAGCCGGCGCCGCGTCGCGGGCGCCAGGAGGCGAGCACCATGAGCAACGACGTCTGAGCGGCAGACGGGCGATCGCCTCCATAATGTGCCCGTGAGCGAAGCGAATGGGGGAGAGCCGTCGTGTGGCGTGATGGCCTATGCTGAGCCCATGCCGTATTTCTGCTCCGTTGTGCTGCATCCCGTGCCGCATCAGCTGCGCCAGGCATTGCGCGCGCGCCGGGTCGCGCTCGTGCTGTTCGCCGCATGTGCGCTTGCCGGCCCGGGCAACGCGCTGAGCGCGGCGGCCACGCCGGCCGTATCGCCGGCGACCACGCCCGCGCAAGCCGGGTTGGTGGACGTGCACGACGTCGTGCCGGACATCGCGATGGACATCCGCTACGCCGGCCACGACAACTTCACCGGCCGCCCGGTGCCCGGCTACGACGCGCCGAAGTGCTATCTGCTGGCCCCGGCCGCGCAGGCGCTGGCGCGCGTGCAGCGCGCGTTGCGCGCCGAGGGCTACGGCCTGCAGGTGTTCGACTGCTACCGGCCGCAGCGTTCGGTGCGCGCCTTCGTGGCCTGGGCGGGCGACCTCGGCGACCAGGTCGCCAAGGCGCGCTACTACCCGCACCTGGACAAGCGCGTGCTGCTCGGCGACTACATCGCCGAGAGCTCCGGCCACAGCCGCGGCGCGACGGTGGACCTTGGCCTGCTCGACTGCCGCAGCGGCCATTGCGCGCCGCTGGACATGGGCACCGGCTTCGACTTCTTCGACCCGTTGGCGCACACCGACGCGGCAGGAATCGATGCGGCCCAGCGCGCGAACCGCCAGCGCCTGCTGCGCGCGATGGCGGCGCAGGGCTTCACCAACTACCCGCTGGAATGGTGGCATTACACCTTGCAGCCCGAACCCAGCCCCGGCACCGCCTACGACGTGCCGGTACGCTAGGGCGTCCCGTATCGCTTCATAGGCCAAACTCATGTCCGGCATGCAAAGCTTCATCGACCTGCAGTGCCCGTATTGCGGCGAATGGATCGACCTGGCGCTGGACCCGTCGGTCGAGGCGCAGCAATACGTGGAGGATTGCCAGGTGTGTTGCCGGCCGATGCTGGTGACGGTGCGCTGGGATGAGGACGGCGCGCCGGTGGTGAGCGCCACTGCCGAGAACGATGGCTGATGCGTGCCTGTCGGTCGATTGCCAGCGTGAGCGCGGCTCCCGGCGGCCTCGGGCAATAGTCACGGCAGACGCCGCCGACATCGCCCTTTGCGACGATGCCCGTATGCGCGGTGAGGACCGCACACCGGCCGCCACACCACCTAGACTGGCGCTCTCCCCGACAACCAGGAAGCACCGCAATGAACCTCCCGCTGCACTTCGGCCTGCTGGGCTCGCTCGAAGCCGGGCTGATCGCATTCGCGGTCGGGTTCCTCGTGTACGCGTTGTGGCACCGCCTGTGCCGCTGGCTGCAATGGTCCGAAGGCCATGCGCTGGGCTGGTCGTGCCTGATCGCGGTCGCGGTGTCGGCCGGGATCGATTGCTGGAACCTGTTCTACACCGGCATCGTGCGCCTGGAGTCGCCGTTGTATGCGCGGCTGGCGCTGGCCAGCATCCACGATCCGAACGAGTTGGGCTCGCGGGTGGTGCTGGAAGTCTCCGGTGCGCTTGCCGGTGTCGCCGCGGCCTGGGTCGCGTTCAGTTCGCGTTCAAGCGAAAAATCCGGCGAGCGCGACCGCGAAATCGTGTGAAACACACGGTTTTTTTCTGGTTTACAAACACCTCGAACGAATGGCTTACCGCACGCTCACCGCTTGCTAACCAAGCCGGTAACGCGTGTTTTCCACGCTGTGGTTAACGAAGCGTTGCCTGCGTTTTTTCGCAAGGGAATGGATTCAGCCTGGCACCGGCACGGTGTGGCCATGCACCGGATTCAACCGGGCATGCCACAACCGAGAGAGCACAGGAGACCACCCATGAACATTCGCAACCGCACGCCGCTGATCGGGACCGCCGCCATTCTCGCCGCCGCACTGGCCCTGCCGGCCTTCGCCCAGGATGCGCAGAGCGATGCCGCCACCCAGGCGCAGTCGCCGACCAGCGCGACCGGGCAGCCCGCACAATCCGGCGCTTCGGGCGGCGGCCAGACTTGGGCCGATGTCGATACGGATAGCGACGGCGCCATCAGCAAGCAGGAAGCGCAGGTCAATGCAGGCCTCAGCCAGATCTTTGCGCAGGCCGATGCCGATCACAACGGCAAGTTGACCCCGGACGAATACAAGGCGTACGTCGCCAAACAGCAGCAGGGCGGCGCCGCCGCCGGCAGCAACGGTCAGTAACGCCGACGGCGGCAAGGCGCCGCGGCCGGTACGCGCAGAGACGAGGGCGCGTGCCGACCGCGGCGCGGAGACGACGTAACAGCCCAATCGAACGTGACAGATGCATAGGAGGAAGGGCGGCTTGTGCCGCCCTTCCGCTTTTGCGCTGCTACCGAAGAATCGGCACGGCCGGGCATCGATGCGGACATCAGCAGCGCCGCAAGGAGTAGGGTGTCCATTCGCCGTTGGATGGGGCTGCCCATGAGTTCTTCACGCTATTCGCTGCGCCTGTGCATGGCGTCGTCGTTGGCGGCTGTTGCCGCAGCCGGCACGGCCGCGCCGCAGCAGGATCCTGCCGCACCCGTCCTGCCCATCCCTGTGCCGACACCTGCGCCCACCCCGGCGCCGGCCGCACTGCCGCCGCTGCCTGCGCCGCCGGCGTCGACCCTGCCGGTGCCGGCAGCGCCGGCCAGCGATGTCGGCGCCGCCGCAGGCGCCCGCAGTTTCGCCGCCCTGGACCTGGATCGCGATGGCCGCATCGGCCGTCCCGAGGCCGCCGCCGACCCGGTCCTGCGCGAAACCTTCGACACGTTCGACGCCGATGCCGACGGGGCGTTGTCGCGCGAGGAGTACGCGCACTACCAGCCCGGCCCCGGCGATCCTGCGTCGCAATAGGCGGCGCTGCTATGCTTGCGCGATGCCTATTCCTACCGCTCTGCGCTCCTCCGCCATCGCCCTGGTCGGCTTCGACGGCGACGACACGCTGTGGAAAAGCGAGGACTACTACCGCGACGCCGAAGCCGCGTTCGAAGCCATTCTCGGCCACTACCTGGACCTGCGCGACGTCGCCACCCAGCAGCATCTGCTGACGGTGGAGCGGCGCAACCTGAAGGTGTTCGGCTACGGCGCCAAGGGCATGACCCTGTCGATGATCGAGGCGGCGATCGAGCTGACCGAGGCGCGCATTTCCGCGCGCGATCTGCAGCGCATCGTCGAGATCGGCCGCGCCACGCTGCAGCATCCGGTGGAGGTGATCGCCGGCGTGCGCGAGGCGGTGGCGGCGATCGCCGCCGATTTCGAGGTGGTGCTGATCACCAAGGGCGATCTGTTCCACCAGGAAGCGAAGATCGCGCAATCCGGACTCGGCACGCTGTTCCCGCGCATCGAGATCGTGTCGGAAAAGGACCCCAAGACCTACGCCAAGGTGCTGGCCGAATTCGGCGTCGGTGCCGAGCGCTTCGCGATGATCGGCAACTCGCTGCGCTCGGACGTGGAACCGGTGATCGCGCTCGGCGGCTGGGGCATCCATACGCCCTATGCCACCACCTGGGCGCACGAGGCCGAGCATGGCGTGGCCGCCGACGAACCGCGTCTGCGCGAGGTGGCCACGGCGGCCGAGTGGCCGCAGGCGGTGGCCGACCTGAACCGGCATGCGGCGGCGCAAGGTGGCTTGCCGCCGGCTTGAGAGCGCTCGCGGCGCCTGTCCCCGAGGCCTCGATCGCCACGCTGCCAGTGCGTGCAGCGAGTACGAAAGCAGGCGCTGGTAGCGGCAGCACGTGAGCGCGCGCCTCGCGTTGGCCGGTGCGCCGCGGGAGCGGCCGAGCGGAGTGGCCGCGTGCCATCGGTGCCGGTGCTTCCTTATCGGAAGCGCGCTTGTGCGGGGCGGTAAGCCGAGCGTATTTGCCATGCCATGCCAGGCGGATGCGGCGCCTCGCGGGCCTTGCTTGACGACCGTACCGACCGCGCCACCCTGACAGCGATGCCGGCATCCGGCAGAATCGACGCATGCCGTCCCGCCTGCGCTCCGTCTGTCTGATCCTGCCGCTGGCGCTATGCATGGCGAGCGCCGCAGTGGCCCAGGAGGCGGCGGCGCCGAGCGCCGCAGTGGCGGATGCGGCCGAGCCCGGCAGCGGCGATGCCTGGGTCGACCGCCAACTGCTGGACATCGACCGCTATGCCGCGCGCTATCCGGACAGTTTCCTGGATGAGGTAGCGCGCTACGCGCAGTTGCCGCGCGGCTATGCCGAGGCGCTGCTGCGCGAGCGCCGCTGGCCGCCGCGCGACATCTACTTCGCCGGCTTCCTGGCCAAGGCGGCGGGGCTGCCGTACCGCGAGGTGGTGCGTGCGCGGGCCAGCGCCGGCCCGGACGCCAGCTGGGCGGACGTGGCGAACGCGTTGCAGGTCGAACCGGGTTCGCTGACCTACCGCGCGCTGCGCCATGCCATCGTCACCAGCTACGACCACTGGGACCGGCCGATCCAGCTGGATGCGCTGTTGCGCCGGCAGCTCGGCGACCGCGCGCAGCGCGATCAAGCGGCGGCGCAGTAGGCGCCGCCGACGCCTTACAGGAAGCGGTCGGCGGCGCGTGGCCGATGCGGAGGCTCTGCTCAAATGCCCGCAATACCAAGCCAATCCAGCGAAACCCCTTTGGGAGCGACTTCAGTCGCGCCGCGCCGATCTCGCCTCGCTTACCAAGCCTGGGTCGGTTGCCCCTGGAAACCGCCAGGCGCCGCTTGCTGGCGCGTCGCGACTGAAGTCGCTCCCACAAGAGGCTTGCGGCCAACTTGCAAGCCCTCACCGCGTGGCACCTGGCGGCAAGCGCGCCGATCTTGCTGCCGACCGCTTCCGGCTCGATTCCCGGTCAAGCCGCCCAGCCGGGACCTTCCGTGTCCACTGCACGCGTCATGGCGGCGATCCACGCGGACGACTGGCCGCGCCGCCGCCGCGGCGCGAGAATAGGCGTTCTGCCGGACCTGGTGCCCGGCGCTACCGCCGCTCCGGACCGTCCGATGACCACTGCTTTCGTTTCGCCCGATGCCATCCGCAGCCTGTTCGCGCAGGCCATGTCCGACATGTACCGCACCGAGGTGCCGCTGTACGGCGCGCTGATGGAGCTGGTGGCGCAGGTCAACGCGGCGACCCTGGCCGCCGATCCGGCGCTGGACGCGCAGCTGCAGCGCAATGACGAGCGCGCGCGGCTGGACCAGGAACGGCATGGCGCGATCCGCGTCGGCAGCGCCGAGGAACTGGCCACGCTGCGGCGCTTGTTCGCGGTGATGGGCATGCATCCGGTCGGCTATTACGACCTGTCGGTGGCCGGGGTGCCGGTGCATTCCACCGCGTTCCGCCCGCTCGACGCGGCGGCGCTGGCGCGCAATCCGTTCCGCGTGTTCACCTCGCTGCTGCGGCTGGAACTGATCGAAGATCCGGCGCTGCGCGCGCAGGCCGCGCAGATCCTCGCGCAGCGTCGCATCTTCACCGATGGCGCGCTGCAGCTGATCGAACGCTGCGAGCGCGACGGCGGCCTGGGCGAGGCCGACGCGCAGTGCTTCGTCGCCGAGGCGCTGGAGACCTTCCGCTGGCACAGCGACGCCACCGTGACGCTGCCGACCTATCGCGCGTTGAGCGATGCGCACAAGCTGATCGCCGACGTGGTCAGTTTCCACGGCCCGCACATCAACCACCTGACCCCGCGCACGCTGGACATCGACGCCGCGCAGGCGGAAATGCTGCGCCGGGGCATCGATGCCAAGGCGGTGATCGAAGGCCCGCCGCGGCGGCGCTGCCCGATCCTGCTGCGCCAGACCAGCTTCAAGGCGCTGGAGGAGACGGTGCGTTTTCCGGCCGGCGACGGCGCCGCCGAGGCCGGCACCCACACCGCGCGTTTCGGCGAGATCGAGCAGCGCGGTGTGGCCCTGACCCCGAAGGGCCGCGCGCTGTACGACGCCTTGCTGGAGCGCGCGCGCGCCGCCGACGGCAGCGCCGGCGGCGACTACGCCACACGCCTGCAGGCCGCGTTCGCCGAGTTCCCCGACGATTACGCCACGCTGCGCCGCGACGGCCTGGGCTATTTCCGCTATGCGCTGACCGAGGCCGGCCGCGCCGCTGGTGCCGCGGGCCTGGCCGGCCGGCCCGCCGAGTCGCTGATCGCTGACGGCCTGGCCAGCGCCGATCCGATCGTCTACGAGGACTTCCTGCCGGTCAGCGCCGCGGGCATCTTCCAGTCCAACCTGGGTGGCGGCGAACAGCGCGCCTATGCCGCGCACGCCAACCGTGCCGCATTTGAACAGGCGTTGGGCGCGGCGGTGCACGACGAATTCGCGATCTACGCCGGCATCGAGCGCGCCTCGCTGGAAGCGCTGCAGGGCTGAGAGGCCGAAAGCCCCTCTCCCCACGGGAGAGGGGTTGGGGTGAGGGTCCGGCGCGAAGCGTCTCGCGGTGTTTGGGCGCACGAGGCTGCGCCCGTACCCTCATCCGCCCCTTCGGGGCACCTTCTCCCGGTGGGAGAAGGAACAGCCGCTAGCCCCTCTCCCCTCGGGAGAGGGGTTGGGGTGAGGGTCCGGCGCGAAGCGTCTCGCGGAGTTTGGGCGCACGAGGCTGCCCCGTCCCCTCATCCCCCTGCGGGGCACCTTCTCCCGAAGGGAGAAGGGAACTGCCATGGCACCAGGCGCCGCGCGAGAGGGGCGACCTCGGCTAGCGCAATGCAGCCGCTTGCGGTGCGGTGCGCGCCAGGCGCCGCTCGCGCTTGCGTGCCCGCCGCGCGCGCCAACGCTCGCGCAGGCACGAGAAGATCACATACAGCGCCGGGGTGCTGAGCAGGGTCAGGCTCTGCGAGATCAGCAGGCCGCCGATCATCGCGATGCCCAGCGGGCGGCGCAGCTCCGAGCCTTCGCCCAGGCCCACCGCCAGCGGCACCGCCGCCAGGATCGCCACCATCGTGGTCATCATGATCGGGCGGAAGCGCACCACGCAGGCTTCGCGCACCGCCTCCAGCGGCGACTTGCCGTGCTGGCGCTCGGCCACCAGCGCGAAGTCGATCATCATGATCGCGTTCTTCTTGACGATGCCGATCAGCAGCACCAGCGCGATCATCGAGATCACCGACAGCTCGGTGTTGGTGACCCACAGCGCCAGCAGCGCGCCCATGCCCGCGGCCGGCAGCGTGGACAGGATCGTCACCGGGTGCACCAGGCTCTCGTACAGCATGCCCAGCACGATGTAGACCACCACGATCGCCGCCAGCACCAGGATCAGCATCGAGTTCGGCTGCAGCGCCACGCCGAAGCCGCCGCCGTCGGCGATGCGGATGTCGCCGGGCATGCGCAGGCCGGCAACGGTGGCGGCGATGATCGCGTCGCCTTCGCCGGTGCTCACCCCGGGCGCCAGGTTGTAGCTCAGATCCATCGTCGTGTACTGGTTCTGATGGGTGATCTGCGGCGGCGCCAGGCCCGGCACCTGGTGCGCCACCGCGGTGAGCGGCACCATCGCGCCGCTGCGCGTGGGCACGTAGATCCGGTCCAGCGCCGCCGGCGTGGCGGTCTGCTCGGGCAGCGCGTTGACCACCACGCTGTACTGGTTGAGATCCGAATAGATCGTGGAGATCTGGCGCTGGCCGAACGCGCCGTACAGCGCGCCGTCGATCGCGCCGATCGACACGCCCAGGCGCGCGGCCTGGGCGCGGTCGATGACGATGTTCTGGCGCAGGCCGGCGGTGTCCACGTCGGTGCCGACGTCGCGCAGCTTCGGATTCTGTTTCAGCGCGGCCTGCAGCTTGGGCAGCCATTCCTGCAACTGGGCGTTGTCGTTGCCCTGCAGCGAGACGCGGTATTGCGCGCCCTGGCTGGTGCCGCCGCCGCCGTCGCTGGGCAGGTCCTGGATCGCGCGCAGGCGCAGCTGCAGGTCCGGGTAGCGGTCGGCCTTGGCGCTGAGCCGCGACAGCACCTGCGCGGTGGTCTCGGTGCGGCCCTCGTCGTGGCGCTTGAGCTCGATGTTGAAGCTGGCGCTGGAACCCTGGCGGCTGCTGCCCAGGCGCGCGCCGACGATCTTCACCGCCGGATCGGACATCAGCATGTCGGTGATGCGGCGCTGGCGCTTGACCATGTCGGCGAAGGACACGGTGGCGCTGGAGCTGGCGCGGCCCCAGATCAGGCCGGTGTCCTGGGCCGGGAACGAGCCCTTCTTCACCGCGCCGGCCAGGAACACGGTGGCGGCGATCAGCAGCAGCGGGGTCAGCGCCAGCAGCAGCGCATGGCGCAGCGAGAAATCCAGCGCCACGGTGTACACGCGCAGCATGCCGGCATGCACGCGCTCCAGCCAGGCGCCGAAGCGGCTCGGCCGTTCCGGTTCGGCATGCGCGGACAGGAAGCGGCTGCACAGCGCCGGGGTCAGGGTCAGCGAGACCACCGCCGAGACGCAGATCGCCGCGACCAGGGTCACGGTGAACTCGCGGAAGAACGTGCCGATCATGCCGCTGGCGAACAGGATCGGGATGAACACCGCCACCAGCGAGGCGGTGATCGAGACGATGGTGAAGCCGATCTCGCGCGCGCCGGCCAGCGCCGCATCCAGCCGCGACATGCCTTCGTCGAGGTGGCGCATGATGTTCTCGATCACCACGATCGCATCGTCCACGACGAAGCCGATCGCGATCACCAGCGCCAGCAGGCTCAGGTTGTTCAGGGTGAAGCCCATGACGTACATCGCCAGCGCCGCGCCGGCCAGCGACAGCGGCACCGTGGCCGCGGCGATCAGCGTCGGCGCCAGCCGGCGCAGGAACAGCGCCATGGTCAGCACCACCATCGCCAGGCTGATCAGCAGCGTGGCCTGGACCTCGTTCAACGAGGCGCGGATGGTCGGCGTGCGGTCGAAGTAGGCGGACATCTTGGTGCCCGGCTGCAGGTAGCCGCGCAGCATCGGGATCTGCGCCTTGACCCGGTCCACCGTCTCCACGATGTTGGCGCCGGCGCGGGTGAACACGTACATCACCACCGCCGGCTTGCCGCCGAACCAGGCCGCCTGGTAGGCGTCCTGCTGGCCGTCGTAGACGTTGGCGATGTCGCGCAGGCGCACGGTGCGGCCGTCCTGCTGCGAGATCACCAGCTGGGCGAAGTCGGCGGCCTTGGCCACCGAATCGTTGGCCACGATCGCGGTGGTGGAGCTGCCGTCGCTGAGGAAGCCGGTGGGCGAGGTCACGTTGGCCGCGCGCACCGCGTTGCGCAGGTCGTCCGGGGTCAACCCCATCGCGTTGAGCGCGCGCAGGTTCACGTCCACCCGCACCGCCGGGGTCGAGGCGCCGCCGATGTCGACCGAGGCCACGCCGCTGATCTGGCGCAGGCGCTGCGCCAGCAGCGAGTCGGCGACGTTGTACAGCTCGTCGGCCGATTGAGTGTCGGAGGTCAGCGCGATGGCGATGACCGGATCGTCGTTGGGATTGGCCTTCTGGTAGCGCGGCGTGGACAGGCCCGAGGGCAGGTCCGCCTGCGCGGAATTGATCGCGGTCTGCACGTCCTGCGCGGCCGAATCGATGTTGCGGTCGCTCTGGAACATCATGAACACCTGGCTGTTCCCCTCCGAACTGGAGGAACGCATGGTGTCGATGCCGGGGATCTGGCCCAGGTGCCGTTCCAGCGGCGCGGTGACCGTGGACGCCATCGTCGAGGCATCGGCGCCGGCCTGGCTGGCCTGCACGAAGATCACCGGAATAGAGATGTTCGGCAGCGCCGCCACGCCCAGGCGCAGGTAGCACATCATGCCGATCACGAACAGGCCGATGGCCAACAGCGTGGTGCCGATCGGGCGGCGGATGAAGGGGCCGGAGATGTTCATTTTGCCGGGACTCGGGACTCGGGAATGGGGAATCGGAAAGCGCGGCGCTCATGCGCTTCTTGTTCGCGCACGCCATGGTGCGTTCCCGGAAACCGTAAGCGGCATGCGCCCCGCCATTCCCGATTCCCGATTCCCCATTCCCGGCAACTCATACCGTCCGCCCCGCCGCCGCCACTGCTGCCTCGCGCCGCGCGGCGCGGCGTTCGCGGTAGGCGCGCACCCGCTCGGAGGCGCGTTCCATGTACAGGTAGATCACCGGCGTGGTGTACAGGGTGACCAGCTGCGACAGCAGCAGGCCGCCGACGATGGCGATGCCCAGCGGGCGCCGCAGCTCCGAGCCGATGCCGTCGCCCAGCGCCAGCGGCAGCGCGCCGAGCATCGCCGCGGCGGTGGTCATCATGATCGGGCGGAAGCGCAGCAGGCAGGCGCGGCGGATCGCATCGTGCGCGTTGGCGCCCTCGCGGCGCGCGTCGATCGCGAAGTCGATCATCATGATCGCGTTCTTCTTGACGATGCCGATCAGCAGCACGATGCCGACGATGCCGTCCACCGACAGGCTCAGCCCGCACAGCATCAGCGCCAGCAGCGCGCCGACGCCGGCCGGCGGCAGCGTGGAGATGATCGTCAGCGGATGGATGTAGCTCTCGTAGAGCACGCCGAGCACGATGTAGATCAGCACCACCGAGGCCAGCAGCAGCCACACGATGTCGGTCTGGCTGCCGGTGTATTCGGCGGCCTTGCCGATGAATTCGGCATGCAGCTGCGGCGGCAGCTGCAGTTGCTCGTTGGTCTCCTCGATCGCCGCCACCGCCTGCGACAGCGAGTAGCCCGGCGCCAGGTTGAACGAGACGGTGATCGCCGGCAGCTGCTGCTGGTGGCTGACCACCAGCGGCGTGGTCGCGATCCTGGCCTCGGCCACCGCGGCCAGCGGCACGGTGCCGCCGCTGCCGACCGAGATGCCGGTGTTCTGGTTGCCGATGCCGGTGGCGGTGGACGAGTTGCTGGAGGTGGTCTGTCCGAAGTTGGTGGCGTTGCTGGCGGTCAGCGCGCCGCTGCCGTTGCTGGACACCGCCAGCTGGTGCAGCAGCGCGGTGCTGTTGCGGAACTGCGGCGCCACTTCCAGCACCACGCGGTACTGGTTGAGCTGGGTGAAGATGGTGGAGATCTGGCGCTGGCCGAAGGCGTCGTACAGGGTGTCGTCGATGGTCTGCATCGGCACGCCCAGCGCGCTGGCCTTGTCGCGGTCGACGGTCAGCTCCAGCGCGCGGCCCTGGTTGGCCAGGTTGTTGTCCACGTCGGCCAGTTCCGGGCGCTTGCGCAGCGCCTCGGTCAGGCGCGCGGCCTGGGTCGCCAGTTCGGCGCTGTCCACGTCCGACAGCGAGTACTGGTATTCGGTGGCCGCCACGCGCGTGTCCAGGGTCACGTCCTGCACCGGCTTCAGATACAGCGCCACGCCGGGCAGGCCGGCCACCGCCTTCTGCAGCCGCGGCAGCACCTCCTCCAGGCTGTCGCGGTCGCCGCGGGTCTTCAGCACGATGCTCAGCTGGCCCTGGTTGAGGGTGGGATTCATCGAGCCAGCGCCGATGAACGCGGCCACGCCGGTCACCGCCGGATCCCGGCGCAGCGCCTCGGCCACCGCCTGGGTGCGCTGCTGCATCTGCGGGAACGCCACGTTCTGGTCGGCCTGGACCACGCCGGTGATCAGCCCGGTGTCCTGCTCGGGCAGCAGGCCCTTGGGGATCACCACGTACAGCACCACGGTCAGCACCATCGTCGCCAGCGCGATCGCCAGGGTCAGCGGCTGGTGCCCGAGCACCCAGTCCAGCGAGCGCTCGTACAGCGCCACGGTGCGCGTCCACACGGTGGTCTTGCCGGCCGCGGCCGCCCGTTCGTGCGCGTCCTCGCCTTCGGGCAGCGCGTCGGGCTTGAGCAGGTAGGCGCACATCATCGGGGTCAGCGTCAGCGACACCAGCATCGAGATCGTCACCGCGATCGACAGCACCCAGGCGAACTCGTGGAACAGGCGCCCGGTGACGCCCGGCATCAGCAGCAGCGGCAGGAACACCGCCACCAGCGACACGGTCAGCGACAGCACGGTGAAACCGATCTGCTTGGCGCCGATCTCCGCCGCCTCCGGTCCGCTCTTGCCCTGTTCGATGTAGCGCACGATGTTCTCGATCATCACGATCGCATCGTCGACCACGAAGCCGGTGGCCACCACCAGCGCCATCAGCGACAGATTGTCCAGCGACATGCCGGCGAAGGCCATCACCGCGAAGGTGCCGGCCAGCGACAGCGGCACCGCCACCGACGGGATGATCGTGGCCCACAGGCGGCGCAGGAACACGAAGATCACCGCGACCACCAGGCCGATGGTCAGGATCAGGGTGAACTTGACCTCGTGCACCGAGGCGCGGATGGTCTCGGTGCGGTCGGAGAACACGTCCAGGTGCACGCCGCTGGGCAGCACCGCCTGCAGTTGCGGCAGGATCGTGCGGATCTGTTCCACCGTCTGCACGATGTTGGCGCCGGGCTGGCGGCGGATCTCCAGCAGCACCGCCGGCTTGCCGTCGGCCCAGGCCGCGAGCTGGTCGTTCTCCACCCCGTCCACCACCTGCGCCACGTCCGACAGCCGCACCGGCGCGCCGTTCTTGTAGCTGATGACGGTGTCGCGGTAGTCGGCGGCGCTGGACAGCTGGTCGTTGGTGCCGATGCTGTAGGACTGGGTCTTGCCGTTGAGCGAGCCCTTCGGCGCGTTGACGTTGGTCTCGGTCAGCGCGCTGCGCAGCGCCTCCATGGTCAGGCCCATGTTCGACAGCTGCGCCGGATTGACCTGGATGCGCACGGCCGGGCGCACGTTGCCGGCGATCGACACCAGGCCCACGCCGGGCACCTGCGACAGGCGCTGCGCCAGGATCGAGTCGGCGTAGTTGTTGACGTCGCGCAGCGGCAGTGTCTCGGAGCTGAGCTTGAGGGTGATGATCGCCGCGTCGGCCGGGTTCACCCGGTTGTAGACCGGCTGGTAGGGCAGCGACGAGGGCAGGGTGGACTGGCGGATCGCCGCCTGCACGTCCTGCGCGGCGATGTCGATGTCGCGGTCCATCGTGAACTGCAGGATGATCGTGGACAGGCCCGCCGACGAATCGGAGGTCATCATCTGCAGCCCGGAGATCTGCCCCAGCTGCCGCTCCAGCGGCGTGGTCACCAGCGAGGCCATGGTGCTGGCGTTGGCACCGGGGTACTGGGTGGTCACCACCAGGCTCGGCGAGTCGATCTCCGGCAGCGCCGACACCGGCAGCTGCCGGTAGCCGAGGATGCCGAGCAACAGCACGCCTGCCATCAGCAAGGTGGTGGCGATCGGGCGGCGGATGAAGATCGTCGAAAAGCCCACAGGAATATCCTTGCTGGTGAGGTCCCGGACCCGGACGGACCGGGGCCGGGGAAAGCCGTTGCGTCAGTCGTCGAGTGACATCTGGTCGAACAGGTTGGTCAGATCGCTGTTCGGGGCGACCGTGACGAAGTTGCCCTGGAACGCGTATCCGTGCGGCCCCCATTGCCCGTAGACGTCGGTGGTCGAGGCGATGACGGTGCGGCTCAACACGTTGGCGATCCGCTCGGCGGGCGTCAGCAGATTGCTGCCGAAGTTCAGGCTGCCGGCGCTGCACACGATCAGCACCACCTCGAACGCGACGTCCATCGGAAAGTCGGTGTGCTGCAGCAGCGCCTGCAGGAACGCGCTGCCGTCGCCCAGTTCGTTGTCGTGGGCGACGATCCACAGCTGGTTGCCGTTCTGCAGCGCGTCGAGCGGCGGACCGGCGACGAAGCCCTGCTGGTTGATCAGAAACGTCTGCAGACTCTGCGCAAGCGGGTCTTGGGAGGCGATGACGACATTGGTCATGATGGGATTCCTCTTGAGGGTGACGGGCGAGGAGCGAGTGCTCCGCCCGTCATCCAGACGCGCCGCCACCGCGGGTGTGAACCGCATGCCGCGCGTGCCGATGCCGGCCTGCTCAGCGCGGTCCGCCGCCGCGACGGCCGCCGCCGCCGTCCTTGCGCTGCTGCTTGCTCTCGGCGGCCTTCAGCTCGGCCTCGCTCGGCTGCGGCGGCGCCTCGCCCGGCTTCAGCGGGGCGACCTTGCTGCCCGGCTTGAGCCGGAACTGGCCTTCGGTCACCACCCGTTCGCCGGCCTTCAGGCCCTGCGCCAGCTGCACCTGGCTGTCGCCGACTTCCGCGCCCTGCTTGACCGTCTGCATCTTGACCGTGTTGTCGCCCTGCACCACGTACACGTAGTCGCCGTCGGGGCCGCGCTGCACCGCCTGGGTCGGCACCACCACGCCGCTGTCCAGCGTGCGCAGGGTCAGCCGCACGTTGACGAACTGGCCCGGCCACAGCGCGTTGCCGGGGTTGGGGAACACTGCGCGCACCTTGAAGGTGCCGGTGTCGCTGCTGATCTGGTTGTCGACCACGTCGACCTTGCCGTCGCCGGCGATCACGTGCGCATCGGTGCGGTCCAGCGCCGCCACCGTCAGCGGGCCGGCCGCCTGCGCCTCGCGCAGCCCCTGCAGCTCGCGCTCGGCCAGGTTGAAGACCACGTAGATCGGATGGATCTGGGTGATGGTGACGATGCTGCTGCTGGTGCTGACGATGTTGCCCACGTCCACGCCGCGCAGGCCGGTGATGCCGTCGATCGGGGCGAGGATGCGGGTGTACTGCAGTTGCACCTGCGCCGCGCGCATCGATGCGTCGTTGGCGGCCACCGCGGCCTCGTACTGCGCCACCTGGTTGCGCTGCGTGTCCAGGTCGGTCTTGGCCACGTACTGGCGGTAGGCCGGCGAATCGGAGCGCTGGAAGGTGGAGCGGGCGGTGGCCAGCAACGCCTGGTTCTGGCGCTTGCTCGCCGCCGCCTCGTCGTAGCTGGCCTGCAGCGAGCGCGGGTCGATCTGCGCCAGCACGTCGCCCTTCTTCACTTCCTGGCCTTCACGGAAGTTCAGGCTCATCAGCTGCCCGCCGACCTGCGGATTGACCGTGACCGTGGCCAGCGCGGTCACCGTGCCGGTGGAGGTGGCGTAGATCGGCACCGCCTGGCTGCTGGCGGCGACCACCGTCACCGGGATCGGCGTGCTGTCGTCGCCATCGCCGCCCGCCTCCGCGCCGCCGCGGCCATGGCCGTGACCGCTGCGCAGGAAGTGCGCGCCCACCAGCACCACGACCACCGCTGCGACGATCAGCAGCGCAATCTTCCAGAAACGCGACATCCGGGGGGAACTCCTGTGGCGAGGCGGGGTAGGGGACCCTCCCGCAATGGCTGGTGCGACAAGCGGTGAAGCATATCGCCGGCGCGTTGCGATTGGACCATGACTTAAGGGAGGGGGGAGGTGCGCCTGCGGCCATGGGCGCTGATAGCGGCAACGCACCGGCGGTGGATCGGTTGACACGGATTCCTAAGGGTTTTTTCGCCGTGGCGGCGCGCCGGCCGGTGCCGGCGCGCCGCGAATGCAATACATTGACTGAACGCCCTGCAAAGAACCGATCGGAGATTGCCCATGCCGCGCCTGTCCCGCCTGCTGTCCGCCCTGCTGCTCGCCGTCCCCGCGCTGGCCTGCGCCCAGTCCGCCGAACGCCCGGAAGTGGCGGCCGCCGCGGCCAAGCTGCAGGCCAAGGTGGTCGACTGGCGGCGCGATTTCCACCAGCACCCGGAGCTGTCCAACCGCGAGGAGCGCACCGCGGCCAAGGTCGCCGAGCGGCTGCGCGCGCTGGGCCTGAAGCCGCAGACCGGGATCGCCCACCACGGCGTGGTGGCGATCATCAAGGGCGCGCTGCCGGGGCCGAAGATCGCCCTGCGCGCGGACATGGACGCGCTGCCGGTGACCGAGCAGACCGGCCTGGCGTTCGCGTCCAAGGCCACCGGCGAGTACCGCGGCGAAACCGTCGGGGTCATGCACGCCTGTGGCCACGACGCCCACACCAGCATCCTGCTGGGCGTGGCCGAAGCGCTGGTGGCGATGCGCGCGCAGCTGCCGGGCGAGGTGATGCTGGTGTTCCAGCCTTCCGAGGAGGGCGCGCCGGGCAACGAGGAGGGCGGCGCCTCGCTGATGCTGAAGGAAGGCCTGTTCCGCGACTTCAAGCCCGACGCGATGTTCGGCCTGCACGTGTTCTCCAGCGTGCAGGCGGGCAAGATCGCGGTGCGCGGCGGCCCGCTGATGGCCGCCTCGGACCGCTTCAGCATCAAGGTGATCGGCCGCCAGACCCACGGCTCGGCGCCGTGGAACGGGATCGACCCGATCGTGGCCAGCGCCGACCTGATCGGTGCGGCGCAGACCGTGGTCAGCCGCCGCGCCAACATTTCCAGGCAGCCGGCGGTGCTCAGCTTCGGCGCGATCAAGGGCGGCATCCGCTACAACATCATTCCCGACGACGTGGAGATGGTCGGCACCATCCGCACCTTCGACGAAGGCATGCGCCAGCAGATCTTCGCCGACCTGAAGACCGTCGCCGAGCACACCGCCGCCGCGCACGGCGCCAAGGCCGAGGCGCACGTGCCCGACCAGGACGGCAACCCGGCCACGGTCAACGACCCGGCGCTGACTGCGAAGATGCTGCCCAGCCTGCAGGCGGTGGTCGGTGCCGACAACGTCTACGAGCCGCCGTTGCAGATGGGCGCGGAGGACTTCTCGTTCTACGCCCAGCAGGTGCCGTCGATGTTCTTCTTCGTCGGCGCCACCGGCCCCGGCATCGACCCGGCGACCGCGCCGAGCAACCACTCGCCGCAGTTCCTGCTCGACGAATCGGCGCTGGACGTAGGCCTGCGCGCGCTGCTGCAGGTCTCGCTGGACTATCTGGGGATGAAGCGGTGATTGGGGAGTCGGGATTGGGGATTCGTAGAAGCGGTTGCCCGGGGCGGAGATAGCGCCGCACACCCTGGCACTTTCTGGATCCGGATGGATTGGCCAAGCCGCAGCTCGCGCGGTGCGCTTTTACCAATCCCGACTCCCGACTCCCCAATCCCGGCCTCCCATACACCTTCCAGCCAGACCGCCAACGCTAGACTGGCCGGCATGAACACCCCCCAGGATTCCAGTCTCGGCCGCGAGGTCGCGTATCCCTCGCAGTACGACCCCGCGCTGCTGTTCCCGATCCCCCGCGCCGGGGGCCGCGCCGAGATCGGCCTGGACGCCGCGCCGCTGCCGTTCTTCGGCCTCGACCGCTGGCATGCCTACGAACTGGGCTGGCTGGACGCGCAGGGCAAGCCCTGCGTGGCCACCGCCACCTTGCAGGTGCCGTGCACCTCGCCGCAGCTGATCGAATCCAAGTCGCTCAAGCTCTACCTCAACTCGCTCAACGCGATGCGCTTCAACAGCGCCGAAGCGGTGCGCGCCTGCATCGTCACCGACCTGTCGGCGCGCGCCGGCGCCGACGTGACCATGGAGTTCGGCCTGCCGCCGGTGGATCCGCTGGGCGACGGCGAGTCGCTGGATGTGCTGGACATCGCCATCGACTGCTACGGCCCGCCACGTCCGCAGTTCCTGCTCGCCGCGGCCGACGACATCGTCGAGGAGACGCTGAGCAGCGAACTGCTCAAGTCCAACTGCCCGGTCACCGGCCAGCCGGACTGGGCCACGCTGTGCGTGCGCTATCGCGGCGGCCGCATCGACCGCGAAGGCCTGTTGCGCTACCTGATCAGCTTCCGCGAGCATGCCGGCTTCCACGAACAGTGCGTCGAGCAGATCTTCCACGACCTGCTGACGCGTTGCCGCCCGCAGTCGCTGCAGGTCGAGGCGCGCTACACGCGCCGCGGCGGCCTGGACATCAATCCCTGGCGCGCCACCCCCGACGTGGCCGAGCCGATCGCCTTCCACCGCGACCCGCGCCAGTAGCGCGGGGGCTGAATCGGGCCAACGCCGTTCACGGCTGCGCGATCCGCTTTTAACAAATCCTGTGCAACCGTGGCGGCATCCCATCCACGCACGGAGCCACATGCGATGAACAGCGACAAGCGCGCCGATTTTTCGGCAGTCACCGCCAAGGTGGACACCACCGCCGACGTCACGTCGAAGGCGGATTTCTCCGCAGTGCAGGCGCAGGTGGACACCACCGCCGAACAGGTGCAGCAGGTCTACGTGGTCAAGTCGGGCGATTCGTTGTCCAAGATCGCCAAGCTGCACTACGGCGACGGCAACGCCTGGACCCGCATCTTCGAAGCCAACCGCGACGTGCTCGACGATCCGGACAAGATCTATCCCGGGCAGACCTTGAAGCTGCCTGCCCGCGCCTGACGCGCCGAACCACGCGCGCGATCCATCATTCCATCCAAGGAGCACCACCTCATGAAGATCCATTCGAAGACATTCACCTCTCCGCTGCTGCTGGCGCTGGTCGGCACGCTGGCCCTGGCCGGTTGCAAGAAGCAGGAGCAGAGCCAGACCGCCACGCCGGATCCGACCTCGTCGGCCCCGACCGAGGCGATGCCGGGTCCGGCAGAGACGGCGCCCGCCGCGGCCAACGCCGGCGCGGTCACGGTCGCGTCGGTGACCGTTGGCAACACCGCCGGCGCCGACAAGACGGTGGCGCCGCTGACCACGCTGAGCAGCAAGGACACCATCATCGTCTCGGTGAAGACCGAGGGGTCCTCCACCAACACCGTGATCGGCGCCAAGCTGCTGTTCCAGGACGGCCAGACCGCCGGCGAGCAGAGCGCGACGCTGACCACGGCCGGTGCGGAAACCACCAATGTCTCGTTCACCAACGCCAAGGGTTGGCCGGCCGGCAAGTACAAGGCCGAGGTCACCGTGAACGGCCAGCCGGCCGGGACGGCGCAGGAATTCGAAGTCAAGTGATGCGCATCGCGTCCCGCTAGGGACACCGCAGTCACGGATCGCGCCAGCCGACTCTCTCCCGGCCGGCGCGGCACGCTGGGCGCAGTCGCGAGACTGCGCCCTTTTTTATGGGCGAACGTGCGTGCCGGGACACGCAAGGGCCTATTGCCGATGCCTGCATCGCGCGTGGCACCGCGCAAGCCGCACCGCATGCGCCGGCTGCGACCATGCGCCGGCGCACGGCGTGCCCGCGTCGCTGCGCCACCGATGGCATCGGCATGCGCTGCAGCGTGTTCCATACGCATGCGCAGGGAAGCCGCGCCGCCTTGCGCCGCAAGCGATGACGGAATTTGTCCTGCGAGCCAACGCAAGCCATCGCCGCAGCGCCACGCCGCACGCAGCGCAAGCGCATGCGCCGGTGCGGCGGCGGCGATCTCCACCGTTCCATGCAAGCGCTTTCTCCGGCCCGCAGAAAACGCGACAATCGGCGGCCGTCATGCCATCGCCGTCGCAGGGTTTCCTGCGTCGCAAGCGCTGCACTCCGCACGCCGTCCGCGCCGTGCCACCCGCAGTCTTGTTCGCGGCAACGTGTCCTTCCCGAATCGCAAGAGAGCCTACGTCACTCATGTCGAATACGCCCAAGATCCTGTACACGCTCACCGACGAAGCCCCGTACCTGGCGACGCAGTCGCTGTTGCCGATCGTCGCCGCCTTCGCCGGCACCGCCGGCATCGCCGTGGAAACCCGCGACATCTCGCTGGCCGGCCGTTTGATCTCGCAGTTCCCCGAATACCTGCGCGAGGATCAGCGCATCGCCGACGACCTGGCCGAGCTGGGCCAGCTGGCGACCACGCCGGAAGCCAACATCATCAAGCTGCCCAACATCAGCGCCTCGGTGCCGCAGCTCAAGGCCGCGATCAAGGAACTGCAGCAGCAGGGCTACGCGCTGCCGGACTATCTGGACGAGCCGCAGGACGACAAGCAGAAAGAGGCCAAGGCGCGCTACGACCGGGTCAAGGGCAGTGCGGTCAATCCGGTGCTGCGCGAGGGCAACTCCGATCGCCGCGCGCCGCTGTCGGTGAAGAACTACGCGCGCAAGCATCCGCACCGCATGGGCGCGTGGAGCGCCGACTCCAAGTCGCACGTGGCGCACATGGACGCCGGCGATTTCTACGGCAGCGAGCGCTCGGTGCTGATCGAGCAGGCCGGCAGCGTCAAAATCGAACTGGTCGGCAAGGACGGCGCGGTGACCGTGCTGAAGGAAAAGACCGCCGTGCAGGCCGGCGAGATCATCGACGCGGCAGTGATGAGCAAGCGCGCGCTGGCCAGCTTCGTGCAGGCGCAGATCGCCGATGCCAAGCAGCAGGACGTGCTGTTCTCGCTGCACCTGAAGGCGACGATGATGAAGGTCTCCGACCCGATCATGTTCGGCGTGGTGGTCGGCGCGTTCTACCAGGACGTGCTGGACAAGCATGCCGAGGCGCTGAAGCAGGTCGGCTTCGATCCGAACAACGGCATCGGCGATCTGTATGCGCGCATCGCCACCCTGCCGGACGCGCAGCGCGCGCAGATCGAAGCCGATCTGCAGGCGGTGTACGCGCAGCGCCCGGCGCTGGCGATGGTCAATTCCGACAAGGGCATCACCAACCTGCACGTGCCCAGCGACGTGATCGTCGATGCGTCGATGCCGGCGATGATCCGCGACTCCGGCAAGATGTGGAACGCCGAGGGCAAGCTGCAGGACACCAAGGCGCTTATCCCGGACCGCTGCTACGCCGGCGTGTACCAGGCGGTGATCGAGGACTGCAAGCGGCATGGCGCGTTCGATCCGGCGACGATGGGCAGCGTGCCCAATGTCGGCCTGATGGCGCAGAAGGCCGAGGAGTACGGTTCGCACGACAAGACCTTCCAGATCGCCGCCGACGGCGTGGTGCGGGTCAGCGATGCCGGCGGCAAGCTGCTGCTCGAGCATGCGGTCGAAGCCGGCGACATCTGGCGCATGTGCCAGGTCAAGGACGCGCCGATCCAGGATTGGGTCAAGCTGGCGGTCAGCCGCGCACGGCTGAGCGAGACCCCGGCCGTGTTCTGGCTGGATCCGCAGCGCGCGCACGATGCGCTGATGATCCAGAAGGTGGAGCGCTATCTGCAGGACCACGACACCAAGGGCCTGGACATCCGCATCCTGTCGCCGGTGGAAGCGACCGCGTTCTCGCTGCAGCGCATCCGCAAGGGCGAGGACACCATCTCGGTCACCGGCAACGTGCTGCGCGACTACCTCACCGACCTGTTCCCGATCATGGAGCTGGGCACCAGCGCCAAGATGCTGTCGATCGTGCCGCTGATGGCCGGTGGCGGCCTGTTCGAGACCGGTGCCGGCGGTTCGGCGCCCAAGCACGTGCAGCAGTTCGTCGAAGAGAACTACCTGCGCTGGGATTCGCTGGGCGAGTTCCTGGCCCTGGCCGCGTCGCTGGAGCATCTGGGCCAGCGCGAAGGCAGCGCGAGCATCGGCGTGCTGGCGCGGACCCTGGACCAGGCCAACGGCCAGTTCCTGGACAACGACAAGTCGCCCTCGCGCAAGGTCGGCGAACTCGACAACCGCGGCAGCCATTTCTACCTGGCCCTGTACTGGGCGCAGGCGCTGGCCGCGCAGGACGAGGACGCGGCGCTGAAGGCGCGCTTCGCACCGCTGGCCAAGCAGTTGGCCGAGCACGAGGCCGCCATCGTCGCCGAACTCAACGGCGTGCAGGGCAAGCCGGTCGACATCCAGGGCTACTACCGCCCGAACCTGGCCCTGGTCAGCGAAGCGATGCGGCCGAGCGCGACGTTCAACGCCGCGCTGGCGACGCTGACGGCGTAGTAGTCCGCTACAGCGAGACCGCCAACCGAACCCGGCCGGCGCGCATGCGTCGGCCGGGTTTTTTGTGCGCGTGCCGCCCGACTGCGTCGTCGCCTCAGCGCAATGGCGACAGCGCGGCCATCGTGCGGCGCAACAGCGCACGCGCGCGATGGTTCTCGTCTGTCGCACGTCTGTCGCACGCGCGTGCGCCGCCGCGCACGCGGGTAGACTGCGGCCATGACCGACACGCCCGCGCCGCCAATGCCCGCCGAACCCCGCGCCGACGCCGTGGCGCGCAGCATCCGCGACGCCTTCGAGGACTACCACGCGCGCTTCGCGCAGATCAGCCGCCGCGCCCGCCGCCGCTTCGAGAGCCGCGACTGGAACGCCGCGCGCAACGACGCGGTCGAGCGCATCGCGCTGTACGACCAGTGCATCGACGAATGCATGCTGCGCCTGCGCACGCTGCTGCTCGGCCAGACCCACGACCGCACGCTGTGGGCGCAGGTGCGCGACAGCTTCGCCGCGCAACTGCACGGGCTGATCGACCAGGAGCTGTACAAGACTTTCTACAACACCCTGACCCGGCGCTTCTTCCGTACCCAGGGCGTGGATGCGCGGATCGAGTTCGTGGCGTTGGACATCGAGCCCACCGACGCGATCACCCATCCGGTGGCGCGGCACAACTACGTGGTCTCCGAGACGCGACCGGTGGATGCGTTCGTGCGCGTGCTCGGCGACTACCCGTTCGACGTGCCGTACGCGCACCGCACCCGCTGTGCCGCGGCCATCGCGGTGCGCCTGCAGGACGACCTGGCGCACTGGGGCGAGCAACCGGTGCGCGGCATCGAGCTGCTGGAGACGGTGTTCTACCGCGAGCGCCGCGCCTACCTGGTCGGCCGCGTGTTCGGCGAACACCGCTTCTCGCCGTGCGTGATCGCGCTGGTCAACGACGCCGACGGCCTGCGTGCCGAGGCGGTGCTGACCAGGCGCAACGACGTGGCGCAGCTGTTCGGCATCTCGCGCAGCTATTTCCAGGCCGACCTGGCCACCGTCGGCGACGCGGTGGTGTTCCTGCGCAGCCTGCTGCCGCACAAGCCGATCGACGAGCTGTACACCATGCTCGGCCGCGCCAAGCAGGGCAAGACCGAGCGCTTCCGCACCTTCTTCCGCCACTTCCAGGCCCAGCCCAACGAGCAACTGGTGCACGCCGACGGCACGCCGGGCATGGTCATGGCGGTGTTCACCCTGCCCAGCTACCCGCTGGTGTTCAAGCTGATCCGCGACCGCTTCGCCTACCCGAAGACGATGAGCCGCGAGCAGGTCGAGGACAAGTACGCGCTGGTGTTCAACCTGGACCGCGTCGGCCGCCTGCTCGACGCGCAGCCCTACCGTTCGCTGCGCTTCCCGCGCGCGCGCTTCGCGCCGGCGCTGCTCGCCGAACTGCTGCAAGGTTGCGCGCGCAGCCTGCGCGAGGATGGCGACGATCTGATCTTCGAGCTGTGCTACGTGCAGCGGCGGCTGCGCCCGCTGAACCTGTACCTGCGCGAGCAGACCGCCGAGGCGGCGCGCGAGGCGGCGCTGGACTATGCGCAGGCGATCAAGGACATGGCGCGCAACAACATCTTCCCCGGCGACATGCTGCTGAAGAACTTCGGCGTGTCGCGGCAAGGGCGCGCCGTGTTCTACGACTACGACGAACTGTGCCTGGTCACCGATTGCACCTTCCGCGACTGGCCGCAGCCGCGCAACGACGAGGAAGCCATGTCCGCCGAACCCTGGTTCCACGTCGCCGCGCGCGACGTGTTCCCGGAGCGCTTCGCGCTGTTCATGGGGTTGCCCGCCGCGTCGCTGGAGGCGGTCAAGCGCGCGCACGGCGAACTGTTCGACCCGCAATGGTGGCGCGAGCTGCAGGCGCGGCTGCGCGAGGACGACTATCCGGACGCGCCGCCGTATCCGGAATCGCTGCGCCTGGCCTGACCTGCCGGCCTGACTTGTCTGTGTCAGCCGGCTGCGTTGTAATCGGCGCCTCATCCATGCAAAGGACAGCGCGATGCACCGCAAGTCAGGAATCTCGATGTGGCGTTGGGGCGGCCTGCTGTTGGCGTTGTTCGCCGCCACCGCGTTCGCCGCCGGCGCCGGGCCGGGCGCGGTGCGCAAGCAGGTCGAAAACAGCCTGCTGGTGACCGGCAAGATCGACATCGAGCCCGACGGCGCGGTCTCGGCGCTGGCGATCGATCGGGAAGACAGGTTGCCCGAGGGCGTGATCCGCTTCGTGCGCGATTCGGTGAAACAGTGGAAATTCGAGCCGGCGCTGCGCGACGGCAAGCCGGTGCCGGCGCGCGCGCCGATGACGCTGCGCATCGTGGCCAAGCGCCAGCAGGGCGACAGCTATCAGGTGGAGATCCGCCATGCCAGCTTCGCCACCTACGATCCCAAGGATCCGCGCGCGGTGACGTCGCTGAAGATGGCGCCGCCGTCCTATCCGGAAGCGGCGTACCGGGTGGGCGCGTCGGGCTCGGCGTACCTGGTGCTCAAGGTGGCGCGCGACGGCAGCGTCGCCGATGCCGCGGTCGAGCAGGTCAATCTGCGCATCGTCGGCTCGGAGAGCGAGATGAAGAAGCTGCGCGAGATCTTCGCCCAGAGCGCACTGGCGGCGGCGCGCAAGTGGACGTTCCGCCCGCCGACCGAAGGCGAGGACGTGTCGAAGCCGTACTGGGCGGTGCGCGTTCCGGTCAACTATTCGCTGCGCGACCAGCCCAACGAAGGCATGGACAGCAGCTACGGGCATTGGATCAGCTATGTCCCCGGTCCGCGCGCGCGGGCGCCCTGGGACACCGGCAAGGACGCGTCGGGTTTCTCGCCCGACACGCTGTCGGCCGGCGGCGTGTACATGGTCGACAACAACGGCCCGCGCCTGCTGACGCCGCTGCAGCAGGGCGGCTGAACGCGCCGGGCGGCGCTCCCGGCGCCGGTGTCCGGTTTCGATGGAACATGCCCCGCGTCGCGGGGCGTTTTCCTGCAGCGCCGAGAGCTACCTGGTGGTCGCAGCGATCGCGCGATGGCGAGTGCTGGCATACAGCACCGCGACCAGGATCCCAGCCAGCACCAGCGACGCGCCGACAGTGCCCAGATCCAGTCCGCCCTGCGCCGTCGGCTTGGTCAGCAGATCGCCGAGCGTAGCGCCGAACGGTCGGGTCAGCACGAAGGCGGCCCAGAACAGCGCCACGCGGTCGATGCGGGTGAACGCGCCGGCCAGCGCGATCGCAGCCAGCGTCGCCCCGATCAGCGATGCGCCGCCGAGGAAGCCCAGCCCCGAGTCGTCGGCGAGGTAATCGCCCAGCGCGGTGCCGAGGGTGTTGGAGAACAGGATCGCCACCCAATAGAAGACTTCCGCGCGGCCGCCATCGATCCGCTCGACCGACAGGCTGCGTTCGCTCAGCCACCACGCGCCGAGGGTCAATGCCAGGCCGACGCTCAGGAGCAGCGCGCCCTGCGCATAGCCCAGCCCCAGGCTGCGATCCATGTAGTCCGACACGGTGGTGCCGGCGGTGCTGGTGGTCAGGATCACCCACCAGTACAGCCACGGGCGGAAACGGCGCGCGCGCAACTGCGCCCACAGCGACAGCGCGAACACGCCGAGCAGCACGGCGCTGCTGAGCGCATAGCCGATCTCCCACGTCATCGACAGCAGGTCGCCAGCGGTCTCGCCGAGCGTGGTGGCGCAGATCTTCATCGCCCAGAACGCCAGGGTGACCGGTGCGACTTTGGCGACAGTGGACTGCATGGGGCGGCACGCCGGATCGGGACCGGGCCAGCATCGCCAGCGGCATGTCGAAAACCGGTCGGATCGCGCGATGCCGGAGCGCCGCGGCCGCGGCTCGCGCAGATGGCCCCGCACAAACGCAGACGCCCCGCCGAAGCGGGGCGTCCAGGTCGCGCCGGCGCTGGACTCAGCGCTTCATCGAACCGAAGAACTCGTCGTTGGACTTGGTGTTCTTCATCTTGTCCAGCAGGAATTCCATCGCCGCGATCTCGTCCATCGGATGCAGCAGCTTGCGCAGGATCCAGATCTTCTGCAGCAGCTCCGGCTCGATCAGCAGGTCTTCGCGGCGGGTGCCGGAACGATTGATGTCGATCGCCGGGTACACGCGCTTCTCGGCGATACGGCGGTTCAGGTGCACTTCGCTGTTGCCGGTGCCCTTGAACTCTTCGTAGATCACCTCGTCCATCTTGCTGCCGGTTTCCACCAGCGCCGTGGCGATGATGGTCAGCGAGCCGCCTTCCTCGACGTTGCGCGCCGCGCCGAAGAAACGCTTCGGGCGGTGCAGCGCATTGGCGTCCACGCCGCCGCTGAGCACCTTGCCGGAGGACGGCACCACGTTGTTGTAGGCGCGGGCCAGGCGGGTGATCGAGTCGAGCAGGATCACCACGTCCTTCTTGTGCTCGACCAGGCGCTTGGCGCGCTCGATCACCATCTCGGCGACCTGCACGTGGCGCGCGGCCGGTTCGTCGAAGGTGGAGGAGATGACCTCGCCGCGCACGGTGCGCTGCATTTCGGTCACTTCTTCCGGCCGCTCGTCGATCAGCAGCACGATCATGTGCACGTCGGGATGGTTGGTGGTGATCGCCGTGGCCACCTGCTGCATCAGCATGGTCTTGCCGGCCTTGGGCGGGGACACGATCAGCGCGCGCTGGCCCTTGCCCTGCGGCGCCATCAGATCGAGGATGCGCCCGGAAATGTCTTCCGAGGAACCGTTGCCGCGTTCCAGGGTGAAGCGCTTGCGCGGGAACAGCGCGGTCAGGTTCTCGAACAGGACCTTGTTCTTGCTCGCTTCCAGCGGCTCGCCGTTGATCGTGTCGACGATCGACAGCGCGAAGTAGCGTTCGCCGTCCTTCGGGAAGCGGATGCGGCCGGACAGGTGGTCGCCGGTGCGCAGGTTGAAGCGGCGGATCTGGCTGGGCGAGATGTAGGTGTCGTCCGGGCCGGCCAGGTAGCTGGCCTCGGCCGCGCGCAGGAAGCCGAAGCCGTCCGGCAGGATTTCCAGCACGCCGTCGGCGGCGACGCCTTCGCCGTGGCGGGTCAGCACCTTCAGCAGCGCGAAGATCACGTCCTGCTTGCGCGCGCGGGCCACGCCGTCCTGGATGTTGAGCTGCTCGGCGATGTCCAGCAGCTTCTGCGCCGGCATCCGCTTCAGGTCGCTCAGCGAGTAGATCGGGAAGCCTTCCGGCACGTTGGCGTGCGGGCGCGGCACGAACACTTCGTTGGCGCCGTTGTCGTTGGGCAGGCCGTTGTCCGGAAAGCGACCGCCGCCACCACCACCGCCACCGCCACCACCGTTGCGATCGCGATCGCGGCGATTGCGGAAGCGGTCGCGGCGATTGCCCTGCTGGTTGTTCTGGTTGTTCTGGTTCTGCGGATTCTGGTTGTTGAAGCGCGGGTTGCCGCCTTCGCGCGGCTCGCCGCCGTCGTTCTGGTTGCCGCCGCCCTGGCCCTGGGCATCGCCGCCGGAGGCGGGAGCGGGCTGGGACTGGGGCTGGGGCTGGGACTGCTGCGACGGGGCCTGCGCGTGTTCCTGCGGCGCGGCGCGCTCCTGGCGTTCCTGGCGTTCCTGCGGCGCCGGACGCGGCGCGTCGGCCTGGGCCGGCGCCGGGTTCAGCGGCAGATTCGGCTGCGCCGGCGCGCCGTGCTCGGCTCCGCCGTCAGCGCCGGCGACGGCCTTGCTGACACGCGGCTTGCGCGCGCGCTTCTCGGCGGGGGCGTCGACGCTCCCGGGTTCGGTGGTGGTGTTATCGGACAAGTGGTGATTCCTCGCTATGAGTGCGAGCGCCCAGCGTGGGGGCAAACGGGTTGGGAAGGGGTCTAGAAGAGAATCTTCCAGAGGGGGTGCGGTGCGCGAATGCCACCGGATGCGCCGACACTATCATCGCCACGCAACCACGGCAAGCAGGCGTTACCGGGCGATTCAGCCGGCCGGCAGCGTCGCTGCAGGCCGGTATCACAGCGGCCGCTCCGATCCGGAACGGCCGGCGACAGACTCAGGCCGCGGCGCCGCCCAGGGTCTTGTCGATCATCTGGGTCAGCTGGCCCTTGCCGACCGCGCCGATCTGGGTGGCCTGGACCTTGCCGTCCTTGAACAGCAGCAGCATCGGGATCGAGCGCACGTGGTACTTGATCGCGGTGGCGCGGTTCTCGTCCACGTTGACCTTGGCCACCTTGAGCTTGCCGTCGTAGGTGTCGGCCAGGTCGTCCAGCACCGGGGCGATCATCTTGCACGGGCCGCACCATTCCGCCCAGAAGTCCACCAGGACCGGCTCGCCGGATTGCAGCACGGCGGTATCGAAATCGGCGTCGCCGACGTGTAGGACCTTATCGCTCACTAGGGGTATCTCCTGGGCCAATGCGACCGGCCGGACCGGGTGGCCGCCGCATTGCGGTAAACTGGGGCATTGCGCGGCGAAATCAAGGGATTCCCCCTGTCGCGCGACCCGGCATGGAAGTAGCCAGTGTGCGACGCTGCCGGGGCCGATGCAAGCCGCGACCTTACGCTTCGGGCGGGGTGGCCTGACGAAGATGGAATGATGAGCGACAAACCGCTGACCGATGTGACTTTTTCCGCGTTCGAGCTGCAACCGGCGCTGCTGGCCGGCCTCGAAGGCGCCGGCTTCACCCGCTGCACGCCGATCCAGGCGCTGACCCTGCCGGTGGCCCTGCCGGGCCGCGACGTGGCCGGCCAGGCCCAGACCGGCACCGGCAAGACCCTGGCGTTCCTGGTGACGGTGATGAACCGCCTGCTCAGCCGCCCGGCGCTGGCCGACCGCAAGCCCGAGGATCCGCGCGCGCTGATCCTGGCCCCGACCCGCGAACTGGCGATCCAGATCCACAAGGACGCGGTCAAGTTCGGCGCCGACCTGGGCCTGCGCTTCGCGCTGGTCTACGGCGGCGTGGACTACGACAAGCAGCGCGAACTGCTGCAGCAGGGCGTGGACGTGATCATCGCCACCCCGGGGCGGCTGATCGACTACGTCAAGCAGCACAAAGTGGTGTCGCTGCACGCTTGCGAGATCTGCGTGCTCGACGAAGCCGACCGCATGTTCGACCTGGGCTTCATCAAGGACATCCGCTTCCTGCTGCGGCGCATGCCCGAGCGCGGCACCCGGCAGACCCTGCTGTTCTCGGCCACGCTCAGCCACCGCGTGCTGGAGCTGGCCTACGAGCACATGAACGAGCCGGAAAAGCTCGTGGTCGAGACCGAGAGCATCACCGCCGCGCGCGTGCGCCAGCGCATCTACTTCCCCTCCGACGAGGAGAAGCTGACCCTGCTGCTGGGCCTGCTGTCGCGCAGCGAGGGCGCGCGCACCATGGTGTTCGTCAACACCAAGGCCTTCGTCGAACGCGTGGCGCGTTCGCTGGAGCGCAACGGCTACCGGGTCGGCGTGCTGTCCGGCGACGTGCCGCAGAAGAAGCGCGAGACCCTGCTCAACCGCTTCCAGAAGGGCCAGCTGGAGATCCTGGTCGCCACCGACGTGGCCGCGCGCGGCCTGCACATCGACGGCGTCAAGTACGTCTACAACTACGACCTGCCGTTCGACGCCGAAGACTATGTGCACCGCATCGGCCGCACCGCGCGGCTGGGCGAGGAAGGCGACGCGATCAGCTTCGCCTGCGAGCGCTATGCGATGAGCCTGCCGGACATCGAGGCCTACATCGAGCAGAAGATCCCGGTCGAGCCGGTCACCGCCGAATTGCTGGTGGCGCTGCCGCGCACTCCGCGCGCTGTGGTCGAAGGCGAAGCGGTCGAGGTCGATGCGGATGCCGACGAGAGCATCGGCGACATCTTCCGCGAGGCGCGTGCGCAGCGCGAGGCCGACGAACAGCGTCGCGGCGGCGGCAGCAGCCGCGGCAAGCCTGGCGGCGGCCGCAGCGGTCCTGGCGGTGCCGGCGGCCGCGGCGAAGCGCGCGGTGCCGACGGCAAGCCGCGGCGCCCGCGTACTCCGCGCCCGGCCGACGCCGCGGCAGCGCCCGCAGCCGTTGCGGAAGCGCCGGCTGCGGGCGCCACCGAGGCGGCCGCAGTGGTCGCGGCGCCCACGCCCAAGCCGGCCCGCCCCGCCGTCGACGGCGCGCCTGCGGCGGACGGCGAGCGCGCGCCGCGCAAGCGCCGGCGTCGTCGCGGCGGCCGTCCGCTGGAAGGCGCCGAGGGTGCGGCGACTGCCACCGTCGCGACCAGCGACGCGCCGGCCAAGCCGGTGCAGGTCAGGGCCGCGCGCCAGGGCGAGCGCGCCGCCGCGCCGGCCGCCGCGGCGAACGATTCGTTCCTGACCCGCCTCGGCCGCAAGCTGCGTTCGCTGGTCTCCAGCTCCTGATGAACCGGTCCTCCACCGTTCGCGGCGCGCGCACGGTGGACGAAAACCCGGGCCGCTCCGGCATAATCGCCGGATGAGCGTTCTGCGGTTCGACAATGTCAGCAAACAGTACGCCGGTGGCCACGAGGCGCTGGTGGACGTCAGCTTCCAGGTGGAGGAGGGCGAGATGCTGTTCGTCACCGGCCATTCCGGGGCGGGCAAGAGCACCTTGCTCAAGTTGATCCACCTCAGCGAGCGCCCGTCGCGCGGTGCGGTGCTGTTCGGCGAGCGCAACCTGCTGAAGGTGCGCGGGCGGCGCGTGCCGCTGCACCGGCGCGAGGTCGGCGTCGTGTACCAGGACCACCGCCTGCTGATGGACCGCAGCATCGCCGAGAACGTGGCGCTGCCGCTGATCCTGCGCGGCACCCGCCGCGCCGAGATCGGCAAGCGCGTGCGTTCGGTGCTGGAGCGGATGGGCCTGGGCCATCGCGAGAAGGCGCTGCCGTCGCAGCTGTCGGCCGGCGAGCAGCAGCGCGTCGGCATCGCCCGGGCGATGGTCGCCGAACCGCGCCTGCTGGTCGCCGACGAGCCCACCGGCAACCTCGACCCGACCCTGGCCGCCGAGATCATGCAACTGTTCGCCGAATTGCCGGCGCGCGGCACCAGCGTGCTGGTGGTCAGCCACGACCTGGCGCTGCTCAAGCAGATGCGCAAGCGTGTGCTGATTCTGGACCACGGCCGCCTGGCCGACGACATCTCCCCGCAGGACCTGGCCGAATGAGCGCACGCAATGCCGGCGGCGCCGCCGCGCCCTCGCGCCTGGGCGTGTGGTGGGACCACCACCTGCACAGCATCGTCTACAGCCTCGGCCGGGCCATGCGCAAGCCGTGGGCGACGCTGCTGACGATGGCGGTGATGGCCCTGGCCCTGGCGTTGCCGCTGGGGCTGTCGATCGCGCTGGACAACCTCAAGCAGTTCGCCGGCAGCGTGCAGCAGTCGCGCGACATCAACGTGTTCCTGAAGACCGACATCGATGCCGCCGCGGCCAACGCGCTGGCCGCGACCCTGCGCGGCCGCGCCGACGTCGCCGCGGTGGCGCTGCGCACGCCCGAGCAGGGCATGGCCGAGCTGCGCGACAGCGCCGGGCTCGGCGAGGCGCTGGACGCGCTCGACGACAACCCGCTGCCGACGCTGCTGATCGTCACCCCGGCCGCGGCCGACGACGCGCAGCTGGCCGCCTCGCTGAGCGCGCTGCCGCAGGCCGACCTGGTCCAGCACGACGCGTTGTGGCGCAAGCGCCTGGACGGCTGGCTGCGCTTCGGCGAGCGCCTGGTACAGGTGCTGTCGGTGCTGCTCGGCGCCGGCGCGGCCTTGGTGGTCGGCAACACCGTGCGCCTGGACATCCAGTCGCGACGCGAGGAAATCGGCGTGCTGCAGTTGCTCGGCGCCAGCGACGGTTTCATCCGCCGCCCGTTCCTGTACCTGGGCGCCTGGTACGGCTTCGGCGCCGGGGTGCTGGCGCTGGGCCTGATCGCCGCTTCCGGGCTGGCGCTGGGGCCGCCGCTGGCGGAACTGGCCGACAGCTACGGCAGCCATTTCGCACTGCACGGGCTGGACGCCTTGCACTCGGCGTTCGTGCTGCTCGGCACCCTGCTGCTGGGCTGGCTCGGCGCCTGGCTGGTGACCGGCCACTTCCTGCGCCAGACGCGTCCCACCGATACCTGAGGCGCGCATGTCCCGGCACGAGCTCAAGCACCTGATCAGCGACGCCCCGCGGGTGATGGTCGTGGACGGCTCCAAGCTGGTGCGCAAGCTGATCGCCGACGTGCTGCACCGCGAGCTGCCGGATGTGGAAGTGGTCGGCTGCGCCAGCATCGCCGAGGCGCGCGCCGCGCTGGAGGCCGGCCCGGTGAACCTGGTCACCACCTCGCTGGCGCTGCCCGACGGCGACGGCCTGGCCCTGGCGCGCAGCGTGCGCGAGGCCGCCGGCCAGGCCTACGTGCCGGTGATCGTGGTCTCCGGCGATGCGCAGCAGCACCTGGTCGAACGCCGCTTCACCGAATACGTCACCGACTACTTCGACAAGGCGCTGGGCCACGAGGCGCTGGCGACCTTCATCCGCGGCTACGTGCAACCGCAGCCGGTGGTCGGCGCCACCATCCTCTATGTCGAGGACAGCCGCGTGGTGGCCGAGGCGACCAAGCGCATGCTCGAGCGGCAGGAGTTGCACGTGGTGCACGTGCTGACCGCCGAGGACGCGTTCGCGCTGCTCACCGCCGAATCGCTGGGCCGCACCACCCGCCGCATCGACCTGGTGCTGACCGACGTCACCCTGAAGGGCGAACTCAACGGCCGCGACGTGGTGCAGCGCATCCGCATCGACTTCGCCTACGGCAAGCGGCGCATGCCGGTGCTGGTGATGACCGGCGACAGCAATCCGCACAACCAGTCCGAACTGCTGCGCGCCGGCGCCAACGATCTGGTGCAGAAGCCGATCGAGGAGCGCCTGCTGGTCACCAAGGTGCTGTTCCAGCTGCGCCTGGCCAAGCTCAACGACACTGCCGTGACCTTCTGACCGATCTGCCGAACCTGCATGAGTAGCGAAGACGACACCCGGATCCAACTTGAACCCTCGTGGAAGGCGCGGGTCGGCGACTGGCTGCTGCGCCCGGAGATGCGCGAGCTCGCCGCGTTCCTGCGCCAGCGCAAGGCCGCCGGCGCACGCGTGTTCCCGCCCGGGCGGCAGATCTTCGCCGCGTTCGACGCGACCCCGTTCGACCAGGTCGAGGTGGTGATCCTCGGCCAGGATCCGTACCACGGCTACGGCCAGGCGCACGGGCTGTGCTTCTCGGTGCTGCCCGGGGTGCCGGTGCCGCCGTCGCTGCTGAACATCTACAAGGAGATCGAGGACGACCTGGGCATCCGCCGTCCCGATCACGGCTGCCTGTTGCCGTGGGCGCAGCGCGGCGTGCTGCTGCTCAACGCGGTGCTGACGGTCGAGGAAGGCCGCGCCGGCGCGCACCAGGGCAAGGGCTGGGAGGGCTTCACCGACCACGTCGTGGAGACCTTGAACCGCGAGCGCGAAGGCCTGGTGTTCCTGCTGTGGGGCAGCTATGCCCAGGCCAAGGGCAAGGTCATCGACACCCGCCGCCACCGCGTGCTGAAGGCGCCGCATCCCTCGCCGCTGTCGGCGCACCGCGGCTTCCTGGGCTGCAAGCATTTCTCCGCGGCCAACGAGTACCTGCGTCGCCGCGGCGCCACGCCGATCGACTGGAGCCTGCCGCCGCGCGCGGCGCTGGACCCGGCCTTGGCCGGCGGCTGAACCGTGGTTCGACGGCGTCGCCCGGAGCGCGCCGCGTGTACGCAAATTTCGCAGCCCGGGTGCTAGTTTTGGCGCTCGTAAGCGGTTACGCCCGTCTTTCCCAGCGTTCCAGTGGCTTCTGTCACAGTCCGTTTCCTGATTCGAATGTTCCATAAACGGAACGCAGGAACTTTTTACTGTACCCAGCAGTCTAGTTAGTTGACTGCTAAGATGAGCCCTATGAGCCAGACCATACCTGCCACCGCGCTGGTGGCCAACAACCTCCCGATCCCCAGTCCGCTCGGTTCGCTGGATGCCTATATCGGCGCCGTGCACCAGATCCCGGTGCTGACGTCCGAAGAGGAACGCGCGCTGGCGGTGCGCTACCGCGACCAGGAAGACCTGGATGCGGCGCGCGAACTGGTGCACTCCCATCTGCGCTTCGTGGTCCACGTCGCCCGCGGCTACAACGGCTACGGCCTGCCGCTGGGCGACCTGATCCAGGAAGGCAACATCGGCCTGATGAAGGCGGTCAAGCGCTTCGACCCGGAAATGGGCGTGCGCCTGGTCAGCTTCGCGGTGCACTGGATCCGTGCCGAGATGCACGAGTACATCCTGAAGAACTGGCGCATCGTCAAGGTCGCCACGACCAAGGCGCAGCGCAAGCTGTTCTTCAACCTGCGCAAGTCCAAGACCCGCCTGGGCTGGATGAACGCGGCGGAAGTGACCGCGGTCGCCAAGGACCTCAACGTGTCCGAGCGCGAGGTGCTGGAGATGGAGTCGCGCCTGTCCGGCCGCGACATCGGCTTCGATGCGCCGTCCGACGACGACGACGACCATGCGCCGCCGTCGCCGGCCGCCTACCTGATGGCTGCCGAGGAAGATCCCTCGCAGGCCTACGAGCGCGCCGACAGCGAGGACAACCAGCTGCAGCTGCTGCGCGAAGGCCTGGCCGAACTGGATGCGCGTTCGCGCGACATCATCAAGCGCCGCTGGCTGGATGCCGACAGCAAGATCACGCTGCAGGAGCTGGCCGACGAGTACGGCGTGTCGGCCGAGCGCATCCGCCAGATCGAAGCCAACGCGCTGAAGAAGATGAAGGCGTTGTTCGTGGCGTGAGTGGTGCGCCCAGCTGCGGATGATCGATCCGCCAAGCAAGAAGGCCCGGTTTTCCGGGCCTTTTTCGTTGCGCCAACGCGAGCGAAGACCGGCGCTGGCGAGCCGCATTGCGGCCGCCAGGGTTGCGGGTTACGGCTCCGGCGGCGGCCGCGCCACCGGCAGGTGCCAGCCATAGCGGATCGCCATGAAGCGCAGGCCGAAGCACAGCGTGGCGCCGATCGCCAATCCCCAGGGCTGCGGCAGGTGCAGCGCGTGCGCCGCGGCGACCACGCCGCCGCCGAGCAAGGCCGCCACCGCGTACAGCTCGGCCTGCAGCACCACCGGCGTGCGCGCCACCAGCAGGTCGCGGACGATGCCGCCGCCGATGCCGCTGAGCATGCCGAGCAGGGTCGCGCTGAGCGGACCCAGGCCGAACGCCAGCGCCTTGCTGGTGCCGTACACCGCGAACAGCGCCAGGCCGAGCGCGTCGAAGATCTGCACCGGGTTGCGCAGGCGCTCGACCGTGTTGTGGCTGTAGAAGGTCAGCAGCCCGGCCAGGCAGGCGACGCCGAGGTAGCGCGCGTCGCCGAGCGCAGCCGGCGGGGTGGCGCCGATCAGCACGTCGCGGGCGATGCCGCCGGAGACCGCGGCCGCGCACGACAGCACCAGCACGCCGAACAGGTCCAGGCGGTGGCGCACGCCGACGGTGGCGCCGCTGATCGCGAACACGAAGGTGCCGAGCAGGTCGAGCAGGAACAGAAAGGTCGCCAAGACGGCACTGCGCAGCGGCAAAGGGCGGCTAGGATCGCAGCCCCGCCGCAGGGTGTCACGCGGCCGCTGGCGGTTCCGCTGGCGCGGGCGCAGGCTCGGCCGGGCGTTCGTCGTCGCCGAGGATGATGCGCGCCGCGCGCTGGTAGCTCCAGTACGCCCAGGCCCAGTTGAGCAGCACCACCAGGCGGTTGCGGAAGCCGATCAGGAAGAACACGTGCGCCGCCAGCCAGAACCACCAGGCCAGCAGGCCGGACAGCTGCAGGCGGCCCAGGTGCACGATCGCGGCCATGCGCCCGATGGTGGCCAGGTTGCCGTAGTCGGCATAGCGGAACGGCGCGTCGCCGGGTTCGCCGCGCAGCCGTTTCGACAGATTTTCGGCGACGTGCCGGCCCATCTGCTTGGCCGCCGGCGCCACCCCGGGCACCGGCTTGCCGTCGGCCTGCTGCAGGGCGGCCAGGTCGCCGGCCACGAACACTTCCGGATGCCCGGGGATGCTCAGGTCCGGCTGCACCTGCACGCGGCCGCTGCGGTCCAGCGGCACGTCCAGGGTCCGCGCCAGCGGCGAGGCGGCCACGCCGGCGGCCCAGACCACGGTGCGTGCGGGCACGAAGGTACTGCCCAGTCGATAGCCGCTGGCGTCGATGTCGGCCACCGGCACGCCGGTCAGCACTTCCACGCCGAGCTTTTCCAACTGCCGTTGCGCCTTGGCCGACAGCCGCTCCGGGAACGAGGCGAGCACGCGCGGGCCGGCTTCGATCAGCCGCACCTTGGCCTCGGCGGGATCGATGCGGCGGAATTCGTGCTTGAGCGTATGCCGCGCGATCTCGGCCAGGGTGCCGGCCAGTTCCACCCCGGTCGGGCCGCCGCCGACGATGGCGAAGCTGAGCCAGGCCGCGCGCGCGGCGGGGTCGCTCTCGGCTTCGGCGCGTTCGAACGCCAGCAGCAGGTGGCGGCGCAGGTGCAGCGCGTCGTCCAGGGTCTTCAGGCCGGGCGCGTGCCTGGCCCATTCGTCGTGGCCGAAGTAGGCATGGGTGGCGCCGGTGGCGACCAGCAGGTAGTCGTAGTCCAGCGTCTCGCCGCCGGCCAGCTGCACCTGCCGTGCCTGCTTGTCCAGGCGCACCACTTCGCCCAGGCGCACTTCCACGTTGTCCTGCTTGCGCAGGATCTGCCGCAGCGGCGCGGCGATGTCCGGCGACGACAGGCCGGCGGTGGCGACCTGGTACAGCAGCGGCTGGAACAGGTGGTGGTTGCGGCGGTCGATCAGGGTGATGCGCAGCGGCGCCTTGGCCAGCGCGCGCGTGGCCCACAGCCCGGCGAAACCGCCGCCGACCACGATCAGGTGCGGCACGGGCGGGCTAGCCATGCAGGACTCCAGGGACAGGCAAAGACGAGGCGCAAGCGGCTGTCGGCACGCTGGCGACGGCTGCGGACGCTGCACGCACGCGGTGCGGCGCGGCGCCGTGATGCACGCAGCGGTCGAGGCGCCGTGCAGGAACTGGGGGCTGGAACGGCATGGCCCTATAGTAGCGCGATGGCAGGCGCAGGCAGGGATGCGGAGGGCGCGTGGAGATGCGAGCGACAGCAACGGATCGGCCTCTGGTTTCGCCCGCGGCAACGCCGTCGCGGGTGGGCGGCCTGCTGTTCGCGCTGAAGACCCGCGTGCTGCAACTGCGCCGCGCGCTGCGCGATCTGCGCGGCGGGCCGCGCCGGCATCGCCGCGATGCGGGACTGCCGATCGCCGCCGCGGCGGTGTCCGAGTCGGTCACCGCGCTATGGCCGGAGTCGGAGGAGACCTCGCCGCTGCTGGTCGCCGGCAAGATCCACAACCTGCGCGTGGCCGCGCGTGCGCTGCACGGGATCGAAGTGCCGGCCGGCGCCACCTTCAGTTTCTGGCGGCAGCTGGGCCGGGCCACGCGCCGGCGCGGCTTCGCCGCCGGGCGCGAACTGCGCGAAGGCTGCCTGGTGCCGTCGATCGGCGGCGGCCTGTGCCAGTTGTCCAATGCGATCTACGACGCGGCGTTGCGCCAGGGCCTGGAGATCGTCGAGCGGCATCGGCATACCCAGGTGATCGCCGGCTCGCTGGCCGAGCGCGACCGCGACGCGGTGGTGTTCTGGAACTACGTGGATCTGCGCCTGCGCGCGGAGTCGGCATGGCGCCTGGAAGTGTGGCTGGATGGCGATGACCTGCACGTGCGCATCCTCGGCGGCGCGCCGGCCGTCGCCGCGTTGCCGTTGCTGCCGCTGCGGCGCGCGCCGGCAGCGACGGCGGCGAACGACTGCACGCGTTGCGGCCGCGAGGAATGCCATCGGCATGTGCCGGCGAGCGCGCAGGGCCTCCGCCGCACCTGGCTGGTGGACGAGGACTGGCCGGAATTCGCCGACGACCGCCGGCGCCGCATGCAGCCGGGCGATCGGGTGCTGGCGCTGCGCCGGAGCAGCGTCGCCGCGGTGCAGGCGGCGTTGCTGCAACGCTGGTGGCTGCGCCGCGGGCTGCCGTTGCCGCAGGTGCGGCAGCGCGCGCAGCGCATCCGCCTGCGCGCGCTGCAGCGCCTGCTCGGCGCGCAGGATGTCGAACTGGTGGTGCCGCAGAGCCTGTTGCCGGGCCTGTGGCTGGCCGGCGAACTGCAGGGCCGGCGCTGGGACGTGTGCATGACCGCGCTGCCGATGCACCTGCTGCAGGCGCGCCTGGACGTGGCGGCGCAGCGCCATCCCGACAGCGCCACGCTGCGCGATTTCCGCGCCGATCCGCGGCTGGTCGAGGCCGAGCGCGCGGCGCTGGCGCAGGCGCGGCACTGGATCACCCCGCATCGCGAGCTATTGGCGTTGGCCGGCAGCCGCGGCATCGCCTTGCAATGGCGGCAGCCGTTGCCGCCCGCAGCGCCATCGCCCAGCGGCGATGGCGCTGCCGCGCAGGTGCTGCTGGCGGCGTCGGCGCTGGCGCGCAAGGGGGCGTTCGAACTGCGCGAGGCGTTGCGCGGTTTGCCGGTGCAGTTGCTGTTGCCGCCAGGCGCGCAGGAGACGCCGCAGTTCTGGAGCGGTTTCGATGTGCGCCGGGTCGCGTCGATGGCCGCGGGCGTGCAGGCGGCCGCGGTGGTGGTGCTGCCGGCCTGGGTCGAGCAACAGCCGCGTGGCGTGCTGCTGGCCTTGGCGCTGGGCAAGCCGGTGATCGCCACCGCCGCCTGCGGTCTGGGCGCTGACGACGGCGCGTGGCGCTGCGTGGAAGCCGGCGACAGTGCCGCGCTGCGCGCGCAGCTGGTCGCCGTGCTGGGCTTGCCGGGCTGAGACGGCGCGTCGCGAACGACGCGCTGTCTCAGTACAGATCCTGCGGATCCACATCCAGCGACCAGCGCACCCGCCGCGCCTGCGGCAGCGCATGGATCGCCGGCACCGCCGCGTCCAGCACCGCATGCAGCGCGCGCCGCGTCGGCGCCGACAACAGCAACTGGGTGCGCTGGAAACCGGCGCGGCGCGGCATCGGCGCCGGCATCGGCCCGAAACGCTGCACCTCGGCCTGCTCCGGCAGCAGCGCGCGCACCGCGCCGAGGAAGGCGTTGGCGTGTTCGACCTGCTTGGCTTCGGCGCGCAGCAGCGCCAGGTACGCGAACGGCGGGAAGCCGGCCGCCTCGCGCTGCGCCAGTTCGGCCTCGGCGAAGGCGTGGTAGCCGCCGTGCACCAGGGTCTCCAGCAGCGCATGGCCGGGATGGTGGGTCTGCAGCCACACCTCGCCCGGGCGCGCGGCGCGGCCGGCGCGGCCGGCGACCTGGATCAGCTGCTGCGCCAGTTTCTCGCTGGCGCGGAAGTCGGCCGAAAACAGGCCTTCGTCGATGCCGACCACCACCACCCGGGTCAGCTGCGGCAGGTCGTGGCCCTTGGCCAGGATCTGCGTGCCGACCAGGATGCCGGGCTGCGTGCCGAGCGTGGCCAGTTGCGTCTCCAGCGCATCGCGGCGCTGGGTGGTGCCGCGGTCGATGCGCAGCACCGGCACGTCGGGGAAGGCCTGCAGCAGGCGTTCTTCCAGGCGCTCGGTGCCGATGCCCTGCGGCTGCAGCGCCAGGCTGCCGCAATCCGGGCAGGCCAGCGGCGCCGGCTGCCGCGCGCCGCAGTGGTGGCATTGCAGGCGCCGGCCGCCGGCATGCACGGTCATCGGCGTGGCGTGCAGCGGGGTGCTGCAGCGCTGGCACGGCGCGGTCCAGCCGCAGTCGTGGCACAGCAGCACCGGCGCGTAGCCGCGGCGGTTCTTGAACACCAGCACCTGGCCGCCGTCGGCCAGCGCGCTGCCGATGCCGGCCAAGACCTCCGGCGACAGGCCGTCCTGCAGCGGCCGCTTGCGCACGTCGAGCACGCGGACCGTCGGCGGCCGCGCATCGCCGGCGCGGCGGGTCAGGCGCAGGTGCGCGTAGCGGCCGCTGGCGGCGTTGTGCAGGCTTTCCAGCGACGGCGTGGCGCTGCCGAGCAGCACCGGCACGTCCAGCGCCTTGCCGCGCACCAGGGCGAAATCGCGGGCGTGGTAGCGGATGCCGTCCTGCTGCTTGTAGCTGCCGTCGTGTTCCTCGTCGATCACGATCAGCCCGGCCTGCGGCAGCGGCACGAACACCGCCGAACGGGTGCCGACCACCACCCGCGCCTCGCCGCGCCAGGCCGCAGCCCAGACCCGCGCGCGCTCGTTGTCGGTGAGTCCGGAATGCAGCGCGTGCACCGGCACGCCCAGGCGCGCGCGGAACCGCGCCAGGGTCTGCGGGGTCAGGCCGATCTCCGGCACCAGTACCAGCGCCTGGCGGCCGCGCGCCAGGCAGGCGGCGATGGCCTGCAGGTAGACCTCGGTCTTGCCGCTGCCGGTGACCCCGTCGAGCAGGAACGGGGCGAAGCCCGGGGCGGCGACGATGGCGTCGATCGCGGCCTGCTGTTCGTCGTTCGGGGTGGGGCCGGGCTGCGGCTGCGGTGCCGCGGTGCTGGCCGGCACCGCGATGCGTTCGGCGAAGTCGCGCTTGGCCAGGCTGCGCGCGGCGCTGCGCCAGTCGTCCATGGCCTGGTCCAGGCGGTCCTCGTCCAGCGGCGCGGCCCGCAGCAATTCGGCGAAGCGGTGCGGGCGGGTGCCGGGGCGGGCGCGGTGGCTGGCGCCGGCCTCGGTCAGGCGCCAGGCCCAGGCGTGGGTGTCGGGCAGCGCCTCGCCGCGGCGCAGGGTCACCGGCAGCGCGGTCGCCAGCACCTCGCCCAGCGGCGCATGGCTGTAGCGGGCCAGCCAGTGCAGCGAGTCGGCCAGCTCGCCATGCAGTAGCGGCACCGGGTCCAGCCAGGCCAGCGCCGCGCGCAGGCCCTCGCTGTCCTCGACCTGGCCGAGTGCGGCGACCACCCCGCTCAACTCGCGATTGCCGAACGGCACCCGCAGCCGGCGCCCGATGTCGCCAGCGCCGGCGGGCTCGCCAGGCGGCGGCAGGTAGTCGAACAGCTGCGGCAGCGGCAGCGGCAGGGCGACGCGGAGGGTGGCGGCAGGGGACGGCATCGGCGCTAGTTTAGCGGTGGGGACGGGGGCCAATGCCCCCTCGGCGGTGGTCGGCAGGGAGCGCCAGTTGCACGCGATAGCTGCTCGCAAAGTGATAAACAAGTCGTAAATAGCTGCCCCGCTTGGAGAATCGATTTTATCCACACCCGCTGTGGATAAAGCTGTGCATGAAAGGGATGCTCCACGCCGTGAAGACGGATTCACAAGCCTCTGCCACAAGTTGGACAAAAAAGCGCCAATCGGATAAATCCAATAAATAACAACAACTTGGCCGTGAAACATGGCTGCAACATGATTTCGCGGGGGCTTGACAGGAGGCGCCGCCCGCGCCTCCGGGGCGCTGTGCACAACCCGTCGGTGCGATCCGCCCGGCTGGCGCCTGAAGCAGCCGATCGGCGCGCCGTTGTCAAGCGCGCGGCGCGGCGGCGGCCTCGCTATCATCGCGCCGATGATGGAGTTCCGATGACCGCCGCGCCCCCCTCCGACGGCGCGGTCGCACCGCCCGCCCTGGCCGCCTTCCTGCGCGGCATCGAACGCCGCGCCGCGGTGCTGGCCGAGTTGCAGAGCGGCAGCGTCGAGCGCGGCGCGCCGGCGTTGGCCGCGGCGATGCGTGCGTTCCGCAGCCATGCCGCGACCCTGCCGATGGCCGACTGGCCGCTGCGCTTCTGGAAGCTGCTCGCCGCGGTGCCGTCGCTGCGCCAGGTCGCGACCGCCGCCGGCAGCGGCTGGCCCGCGCCGCTGGCGCACCTGGGCGCGTTGGGCGCCGCCGATCGCCTGGCGCTGCTGCTGCGGATCGTGGCCGGGCTGGACGAGCCGACCGCGGCGCAGGTCCTGAACCAATCCACCCAGGACTACCAGCAGGCGCTGGCGCGGGCCTGTCCGCGCGATGCCGGCGGGCGTCCGGACGCCGCCGGCTGGCGCGCGCTGGCCGACGCCGCCCAGCAGCACCTGCGCGAACTGCCGCCACAGCGGCTGCAGGCGCTGGCGCACCTGCGCGATGCGGCCATCGCCGGCGCGGCGCCCACGCCCGCGGCGACGCCGGCGGCGCCTGCTGCGGTCCGTCCGCGCCGTCGCGGCGGCGCGCGCGGGCTGACCCGGCCACGGCTGGCGGCCGCGGTCGTCGTGCTGGTGGCCCTGGCGCTGCTGGGGACGCTGTGGTGGGGGCGGGCGCCGTCGCGGCCTGCGGCGACGGACGCCGGCTCGAGCCTGGCGCTGGGCGATACCGGGCCGGTGCAGGTGGAGGAACTGCCGGCCGAGTCGGATGCGCCCACCGCGCCGCCGTTGCCGGCCGCCGCGCCGGCGCCGCTGCCGGAACCGGCGGTCTACGACCTGGACTTCTTCGCCTGGTACGCGGCGGGCGCGCCGCCGGCACGGATCGAGCGCAGCGCGCCGAGCGCGGAGGACCTCGCCGAAGCCGCCGCCGCCCAGGCCGCCACCGGCAGCGCCGCCCCGGCGGCGCCGGCCGCTGCCGCCGACCCGCCGCCGGCGCTGACCCCGGCGCAGTTGCGCGAGCGCCAGTCCGCCTGGGAGGCGCTGGACGCCACGGTGCAGGCGCGCCTGCGCCAGGTGGCCAGCGCCTTCGCCGGCTTGCCGGTGGAGCAGCAGCACACGCTGCGCGCGCAATTCGCCGCACTGGATGCGCTGGAGCGCCACGGCTGGTTGCTGGGACCGGAACTGGGCAGCGAATACTGGGCGTTGCAGCCGCTGTTCGGCTATGTGCCCGACGCGCAGCGTGCGGCGCTGCTGGGCCTGCTGCGCACGCTGCCGGCCGAGCAGCGCGAGCACCTGGCGCTGTTGTCGCAGCGCACCCCGCCGCAGGAGCGCGCGGCGCTGCGCCGCGAGTTGCTGGCGCAGGGCGCGGACGCGCGCGCGGCCTGGCTGCGCCAACGCGCCGCGCGCTGAGCGCACCGTTCTCCGAGTCCCGAGTCCCGAGTCCCGAAGCCTGCGCCAACCAGCCGCGCAGGTTAAACTGCCGCCCCTCCGCCACCCGGCGCCGGCGCTTTCCTGCGCGGCCGCAGTCGGCGGGATCGCCAGAGTCTTGCAATGTCTTCGTCCTCCACCCCGGCGTCGGTCCGGGGCCGCGAACTGCGCACCACCGCGCAGCTCGCCCTGCCGCTGGTCCTGGGGCACATCTCCGCCGGCCTGATCAGCTTCGTCGACAACGTGATCGCCGGCCACCACGGCACCCGCACGCTGGCCTCGGTCACGGTCGGCACCGCGTTGCTGTGGTTGCCGATGATGATTCCGATCGGCACCCTGATCGCGTTGACCGCGTCGGTGTCGCAACTCGACGGCGGCAAGCGCCATGCGCAGATCGGCCCGATGTTCCGCCAGGCGCTGTGGCTGTCGCTGGGCCTGGGCGTGCTGATGTTCGCGTTCCTGAGCGTGATGCCGATGGCGCTGCCGCAGCTGGGCATCGCTCCGGAGATCGTGCCCGGCGCGCGCGATTTCCTGCATGCGATCCGCTGGGGCGTGCCGGCGATGGTGCTGTACTTCTGCATGCGCTATCTCAGCGAGGGCATGCACTGGACGCTGCCGACGATGCTGCTCGGCTTCGGCGGGCTGCTGGTGCTGGCGCCGCTGGGCTACGTGCTGACCTTCGGCCTGTTCGGGTTGCGCGAACGCGGCGCCGGCGGGTTGGGCATGGCCTCGGCGATCATGATGTGGCTGCAGGCGCTGTGTTTCGCCATCTACCTGGCGCGCTCCAGGCGCTTCGCGCCGCTGCGCCTGTTCGCGAGCTTCGAGGCGCCGGACCTGCGCGCGATCGGCGGGCTGCTGAAGACCGGGCTGCCGATCGGCATCACCATCCTGATGGAAGGCGGGCTGTTCATCGTCACCGCGCTGCTGATCGCGCGGCTGGGCGAAGTGCCGGCGGCCGCGCACCAGATCGCGATCAACGTGGCGCAGCTGTGCTTCATGGTGCCGATGGGCGTGGCCGAGGCGACCACGGTGCGGGTCGGGCGCGCCGCCGGCGGCGGCGACGCGGTCGGCGTGCGCGGCGCGGCCTGGGCCGGCTATACGATCGTGCTCGGCACCCAGGCGCTGTCGGCGCTGGTGCTGCTGTTCGGCCACGACGCCATCGTCGGCGTCTACACCCGCGACATCGCGGTGGCCGGGCTGGCGTCCACGCTGCTGCTGTACGCGGCCGCGTTCCAGTTCCCCGACGGGGTGCAGGTGCTGTCGGCCGGCGCGCTGCGCGGGCTCAAGGACACCCGCGTGCCGATGCTGCTCGCGCTGTGTTCCTACTGGGGCCTGGGCATGCCGCTGGGCGCCGGGCTCGGCCTGTGGCTGGGCTGGGGACCGCAGGGCATGTGGATCGGGCTGATCCTGGGCCTGACCGCCGCTGCGGTGATGATGGCCGCGCGTTTCCGGCTCAGCAGCGGGCGCCTGCTCGCCGCCGCGGCTGCCTGACCCCTGACTTCAGGCGCATGTGCGGCGCCGGCACAGCCGGTATGCTGCACGCGCGCAAGACGCCTTCCTTCCGGAGTTTTCCATGAACCAACCCGTGCGTCGCAGCCCCATCGCCAGCTTCTTCGTTGGCCTGTGGGATGTGATGAACTTTACCCGCCGGCTGATCCTGAACCTGGTGTTCTTCGGCTTCCTGCTGCTGCTCCTGCTGGCGATCGTGTTCGCGATGGCGCGTGGCGATGGCGCCAAGACGCTGCGCGACCGCACCACGCTGTTGATCGCGCCGGAAGGCACCCTGGTCGAGCAGTTCAGCGCCGATCCGGTCAGCCGCGCGCTGACCAAGGCGATGGGCGACAAGGGCGCCGAGGAGATCCAGCTGCGCGATCTGATCCGCGCGCTGGAAGCGGCCAAGACCGATCCGAAGATCGAGCGCGTGGCGCTGCGCCTGGACAAGCTGCAGCCGAGCGGGTTCGCCTCGATGCGCGAAGTGTCCGCGGCGCTGCAGGACCTGCGCGCTTCCGGCAAGCAGGTCGTGGCCTACAGCGACAGCCTGAGCCAGGCGCAGTACCTACTGGCCGCGCAGGCCAACGAGGTCTACCTGGACCCGATGGGCTCGGTGGTGCTGGAAGGCCTGGGCCGCTACCGCCAGTACTTCCGCGAAGGCCTGCAGGACAAGCTCGGCGTGGACGTGCACCTGTTCAAGGTCGGCGAGTTCAAGTCCGCGGCCGAGCCGTACGTGCTCGACGCGGCCTCGCCGGCGTCCAAGGAAGCCGACCTGTTCTGGATGAACGACGTGTGGCAGCGCTACGTGGCCGACATCGCCAAGGCGCGCAAGCTGGCGCCCGAGCAGATCTCCGCCGGCATCGACACGATGCCCGAAGGCATCGCCGCGGCCGGCGGCGACATGGCCAAGTTCGCGCTGCAGCAGAAGCTGGTCGACGGCCTGAAGACCCGCGAGGAGGTCGAGGAACTGCTGACCAAGCGCGGCGTCGCCGACGACGATGCCGATACCGGCTTCCGCAACGTCAACCTGGATGCCTACCTGCAGCAGCTGGACCTGCGCCGTTCGCCGGTGGATTCGCGGCCGCAGGTGGCGGTGGTGGTCGCCGCGGGCGAGATCAGCGGCGGCGAGCAGCCGGCCGGGCGCATCGGCGGCGAGTCGACCGCGGCGCTGCTGCGCGACGCGCGCGACGACGAGGCGGTCAAGGCGGTGGTGCTGCGCGTGGATTCGCCCGGCGGCGAAGTGTTCGCCTCCGAGCAGATCCGCCGCGAGGTGGTGGCGCTGAAGGCGGCCGGCAAGCCGGTGGTGGTGTCGATGGGCGACCTGGCCGCGTCCGGCGGCTACTGGATCAGCATGAACGCCGATCGCATCTACGCCGACCCATCGACGATCACCGGCTCGATCGGCATCTTCGGCATGATCCCCAACCTGACCCGCAGCCTGGACAAGATCGGCGTGCATACCGACGGCGTCGGCACCACCCGGTTCGCCGGTGCGTTCGACGTCACCCGGCCGATGGATCCGGTGGTCGGGCAGGTGATCCAGTCGGTGATCAACAAGGGCTATGCCGACTTCACCGGCAAGGTCGCGCAGGCGCGCAACAAGCCGGTCGAGGCCATCGACCAGGTCGCGCGCGGCCGCGTGTGGAGCGGTGCGCAGGCCAAGGAACGCGGCCTGGTGGACGCGTTCGGCGGCTTCAAGGACGCGGTGGCCGATGCCGCCGCGCGGGCCAAGCTGGGCGATCGCGACAAGTACCGCGTGCGCTACATCGAGAAGCCGGCCACGCCGTTCGCGCAGTTCGTCAGCGGTTTCGCCGGCAGCCGCATGGGCGCGTGGATGCTGGGCGACTCGGCCCTGGCGCACGCCGTGCTGGCGCGCAGCATGCCGGAGCTGGATACGCAGCTGCGCTTCGTGCAGGACGCGACCGACAAGCGCGACGGGACGCCGGTCAAGGCGCTGGCCTACTGCTTCTGCGGTTTCTGATGCAGGCCTGATGCAGGCGCGTCCGCCACTGGCGGGCGCGCTGCGAGCAACGACGAACGCCGGCCGATGCCGGCGTTTTTCATTTCCCGGTGGCGGCGTCGATCGCCGCGTTCTGCGCGGCGGCGGACTGCTCGGTGCCGGCGGCCGCCTGCTTGGCGCGGTCCAGCGGCTGCGCGATCGCCGCGCGCAGCGCGCCGGCCTGCGGTTCGGGCGGCTTGTCCGGCGGTTTTGGCGGCGCCGGCTTGCAGGCGGCCAGCGCGGCCAGCAGCGACAGTGCCAACGTCATCAAGCGCAGTGAACCGGTCATGGCAGCGACCTCGTTGAGCGTGGGCGTTATCCTACGCCCACCCCGGTGCAGACAGGCAAGGCGATGCAGCAACGTTGGCGGCTGGACGGACAGACCGCATTGATCACCGGCGCCAGCGCCGGCATCGGCCTGGCGATCGCGCGCGAGTTGCTCGGCTTCGGCGCCGAGCTGATGCTGGTGGCGCGCGACATCGATGCGCTGGAAGCGGCGCGCGACGAACTGGCCGACGCCTTTCCGGAGCGGCGCATCCTGGCGCTGGCCGCGGACGTGGCCGACGACGAGGACCGGCGCGAGATCCTGGACTGGGTCGAGGACCATGCCGACGGCTTGCACCTGCTGATCAACAACGCCGGCGGCAACCTGAGCAAGGCGGCGGTGGACTACACCGAAGACGAGTGGCGCGGCATCTTCGAGACCAATCTGTTTTCGGCGTTCGAGCTGTCGCGCTATGCGCATCCGCTGCTGGCGCAGCACGCGTCCGCGGCGATCGTCAACGTCGGCAGCGTGTCCGGGCTGACCCACGTGCGCAGCGGCGCGCCCTACGGCATGACCAAGGCCGCGCTGCACCAGCTGACCCGCAACCTGGCCGCCGAATGGGCCGAGGACGGGATCCGGGTCAATGCGGTGGCGCCGTGGTACATCCGCACCCGCCGCACCTCCGGGCCGTTGTCGGATCCGGACTACTACGAGCAGGTGATCGAGCGCACGCCGATGCGCCGGATCGGCGAGCCGGAGGAAGTGGCGGCCGCGGTCGGCTTCCTGTGCCTGCCGGCCGCCAGCTACATCACCGGCGAATGCATCGCGGTGGACGGTGGGTTTCTGCGCTACGGGTTCTAGGGCGCCGGTAGACCGGCGAGTGCCGGCCAAGCCCTGTAGGAGCGGCTTCAGCCGCGACGCTTTGCTGACAATGCCTGTCGCGGCTGAAGCCGCTCCTACAGGGGCAGTGTCGGGTGCAGGGGCAGTGTCGGATCGAACATCCGCGGGGGCACCCTAATCCGGCGCGCCGCAGTTGCTCGCCTGCAGCAGGTGCTGGCGACGCAGGAATTCCTGCCGCAGCTGCTCGGCGTGCTCGGATGTGGCGAAACGCCAGTGCGTCTCGGCTTCGGCCACGTAGGTTGCCCAGGCTTCGCAGGCGCCGGCCTCGGGCAACGCCTCGCAGCGGTCGCGCAGCACCTCGCAGGCGCTGCCGCCGGTCCTGTCGGGGCTGCCGTCCAGGCCCATGGTGCGCAACGGCACGCAGCGCGGCGTCGGCTCGGCGGTTTCGCCGATGTAGCGTTGCTGCTCGTAGGTGGTACAGGCATACAGCGTGGGCGGCGGCAGGCGCGGCGCGGTCTCTGCCGGCGCTGGCGGCGGTGGATCGGGCGTGGCGGCGGCAGCGGCCGGTGCGGGGGGCGGCGGTATCGGCGCGGCTGGTGCCGCCGGCGCCTGCGCGGGGGCGCGGCCGACGCCCTGCATGAGTTTCTTTTCCTGGCGCATGCCCTTGGGGCACGGCTGGTTCTGCACGGTCAGGTTGTCGTGCGCATCGGTGCAGCGATAGAACACCACTTGCTCGGCCTGCGCGGCGCCGGCGCAGGCCAGGAGCGCGGCGAGGCAGGCGCCGCCCCGCATCTCAGCCGCTGCCGCAGTCGCGGTCGAGCCGCGCGTCGATGCCGCGCTGTTCGGTTTCCAGCGCGCGGCGCTCGCTCTGCAGCGCACTGTTGTAGCGCCGGATCAGTTCCCAGCGGCGGTCGGTCAGGCGTGCGCACACTTCCTGCGGCGGCAGCACGTTGCAGGTGTCGCGGATCAGGGTGCTGCCGGCCGGGACTACCACGCCGACGCCGGGATACACCGGCCGCGGCGGGCGCGGGTGGCCGCCTTCGCCGCCACCATTGCCGCCACTGCCACCGCCACCGCCACCGCCACGACGATGGCCGTAGCCATAGCTGCCGGCATAGCCGACGGTCCACAGCGGCACCCAGCGCGGATTGCCTTCGTTGTCGTCGCTGGTATAGCGCTGGCCCTCGCTGGTGACGCATTCGTACATCGGCTGCGGCGGTTGCACGGTGACGATGCGGATCTCGCGCTGCGGCAGCGGCGCCGGCGCCGCGGCGTCGCGCGCCGGGTCGGTACTGAGCGTGGTGGTCGGGCGCGGCGGCGGATCGCGCGGGCGCTGCATGTCCAGCACCTGCTGCTGGCGCGCGTTCTCGCAGGGCGCGTTCTGCAGGCTGACCGCGCCGGAACTGCCGATGCAGCGGTAGATGCGCACCGACCCTTGCGCGCCATCGCTGCTGGTGGTCCGCGTGCTTTGCGCCCAGGCGGCGCCGGCCAACGGCAACAGCGCGGTCAGGAGCAGGGCAGGGCGGGCGAGGCTGGGCATGCGCGCATCTTGCGCGCCTTCGCCGACCAGGGAAAGTGAAGGCGGGCGGGGAGTCGCCCTGCGCTCAGGCGCGCAGGATCTCGCCGCTGACCGCGTCGCGGATCGGAGTGGGTTGGGCCAGGCCGCCGGTTTCGCCCCCGACCACGCCGTCGAGCGCGGCCAGCAGGTGCGGATCCAGTTCGGCGCGCTGCCGCGCCGGCGGCTCGCCGCCGCGGTTGGCGCTGGTCGAGACCAGGGCGCCGCCCCAGGCGCGGCACAGCGCGGCCACCTGCGGGTGCGCGCTGATCCGCACTGCGATGCTGCGGTGCGCGCCGGTGATCCAGGGCGGCGCCTGCGCCGCGGCCGGCAGCACCCAGGTATGCGCTCCGGGCCAGCTGGCCAGCACCGCGGCCAGGCGCTCCGGCGGCAGCGCCGGCAGGTCCAGCAGCGGGCGCAGCGGCTCCAGTTCGGCGGCGACCACGATCAGGCCTTTCTCCACCGGGCGCTGCTTGATCTGCAGCAGGCGCGTCACCGCCGCCTGGTCGTACGGATCGCAACCCAAGCCCCAGACCGCCTCGGTCGGGTAGGCGATGACACCGCCCTGGCGCAGGGCGGCGACGGCTTGGCTGAGCGACAGATCGGTCATGCGCGCATGATGCGGCAGGCTGTTTTGTGGGGCAATGCCGGAGGGCCGGGATTGGGGATTTGGGATTTGGGATTGGCAAGAGCGAAGCGCGCTTTGCTGCCGGTTCCGGGTTCGATTGCTGTCGGGCGGCGTGGGCGGTGCGCAGGCGGTGGGGCTGATGCGCAGGCTGTGGCGGCTACGGTTCTTCCAGTCTGCGCGGCGCCGCTTCCGAATGGGGCCGTGGAACTCGATTGCGGCAAGCGCGAGCGGATCGCTTGGTGCGATGAATGGCGATTGCGGCCATCCGGCGCCGCTCCTGCGGATGTGGCATCCGCAGGAACGGGGTGGTGGATCAGGCGGGCTTGGCCGCGGCCTTCTTGACCACTTTCTTTGCGGCTTTCTTCGCGGTCTTCTTCGCCGCTTTCTTGACCGCCTTCTTCGCCGCGGGCTTGGCCGGGGCGTCGGCCGCGGCCTTCTTGGCTGCGCTCTTCTTCGGCGCCGCTTCTTTCTTCGCCGCGGCCTTCTTCGCGCCGAAGCCGCGCCGCGCCGGCTTGCCGGTCTCTTCCAGCAGCTTCTGCACTTCTTCCAGGGTCAGCGTTGCAGGCTCGCGATCCTTGGGGATCTTGCCGTTGAGCTTGCCGTCGCTGATGTACGGGCCGAAGCGGCCGTTCAGCACCTGGATGTCGCTGCCGTCGTATTCCTTGATGATGCGGTTGCGCGCGATCTCTTCCTTCTCCTCGATCAGGAACACCGCGCGCGCCAGGTCGATGGTGTACGGGTCGTCTTCCTTCTTCAGCGAGGCATAGACGCTGCCGCGCTTGGCGAACGGCCCGAAGCGGCCGATGCCGACGCTGACGTCCTCGCCCTTGTCCTCGCCCAGCGCGCGCGGCATCAGGAACAGCTCCAGCGCGTCTTCCAGGGTGATGGTGTGCATGCTCTGGCCCGGCCGCAGCGAGGCGAACTTGGGCTTGTCCTCGGCGTCCTCGGCGGTGCTGCCGATCGCCGCATACGGGCCGAACCGGCCCAGGCGCACGCTGACCGGCTTGCCGGTCTTGGGGTCGGTGCCGAGTTCGCGCGCGCCGGTGGCCTCGGAGCGGTCCACCGATTCCTTCTTTTCCTCGACCAGTTCCTTGAACGGGCCCCAGAACTTCTCCATCAGCGGCCGCCATTCCTCTTCGCCGCGCGACACCGCGTCCAGCTCGTCTTCGAGCTTGGCGGTGAAGTCGTAGTCGACATAGCGGGTGAAGTGGCCGGACAGGAACTTGCTGACCGCGCGGCCCACGTCCGAGGGGCGGAAACGGCGCGCGTCCAGCTCCACGTACTTGCGGAACAGCAGGGTCTGGATGATCGAGGCATAGGTCGACGGGCGGCCGATGCCGTATTCCTCGAGCGTCTTGACCAGCGAGGCTTCCGAGTAGCGCGGCGGCGGCTCGGTGAAATGCTGGTCGGCATGGATGCGGTCGAGCGGGATGCGGTCGCCGGGCTTCATCGGCGGCAGCTTGCGGCCCTCGTCCTCGTCCTCGGCGGCCTTCTGGTCCTTGCCTTCCTCGTACACGGCCAGGAAGCCCGGGTCGATCACCGTGGTGCCGCTGGCGCGGAAGCTGTGCTCGTTGCCCGCAGCCAGTTCCACGGTGACGGTGTTCATCGTCGCCGGCACCATCTGGCAAGCCACCGCGCGCTTCCAGATCAGCTCGTACAGGCGGCGGCCGTCGTCGTCCAGGTACTTGGCCATCTGCGCCGGGGTGCGCAGCGCGCTGGTCGGGCGGATCGCCTCGTGCGCTTCCTGCGCGTTCTTGGACTTGGTCTGGTACATGTTCGGCTTGTCCGGCAGCGCGCCGGTGCCGAAGTCGCGCGCGATCACGTCGCGGATCTCGGCCAGCGCGTCCTGCGACAGGTTCACCGAGTCGGTACGCATGTAGCTGATCAGGCCGACCGTGCCTTCGTCGCCCAGGGTCACGCCTTCGTACAGCTTCTGCGCCACGCGCATGGTGCGGCTGGTGGTGAAGCCGAGCTTGCGCGAGGCTTCCTGCTGCAGCGTGGAAGTGGTGAACGGCGGCGCCGGGCGGCGCTTGCGCTCCTTGCTGGCCACGTCGGTGACGTGCAGCGCGCCCTGCGCGGCCTTCTGCAGGCGCATCCGCGCGTCTTCGGCGGTGTCGCCGTCGGTGATTGTGAACTGCTCGAACTTCTGCCCGTCGAGCTTGACCAGCTTGGCCGCGAACGGTTGCGAGGGGTGCAGGCAGTCGGCGCCGATGCTCCAGTATTCGCGGGCGACGAAGGCTTCGATCTCTTCCTCGCGCTCGACGATCATGCGCAGCGCCGGCGACTGCACGCGGCCGGCGGACAGGCCGCGCTGCACCTTGCGCCACAGCACCGGCGACAGGTTGAAACCGACCAGGTAGTCCAGCGCGCGCCGCGCCTGCTGCGCATCGACCAGGTCCACGGCGATCTGCCGGGGGTTGGCCATCGCCTCCTTGATCGCGCGCGGGGTGATCTCGGTGAACACCACCCGGTGCAGCGGCTTGTCCTTGAGCAGCCCGCGCTCCTTCAGGATCTCCGCGATGTGCCAGCTGATCGCCTCGCCCTCGCGATCCGGGTCGGTCGCCAGATAGATGTCGTCGGCGACCTTGGCGGCCTTGGCGATGGCCTCGACGTGCTTCTCGTTCTTCTCGATCAGCGCGTAGCGCATCGCGAAGCCGTCGTCCGGATCCACCGCGCCCTCTTTCGGGATCAGGTCGCGCACGTGCCCATACGAGGCCAGGACGTGGAAGTCCTTGCCGAGGTATTTGTTGATCGTCTTGGCCTTGGCGGGCGATTCGACGATGAGCAGGTGCTTGGACATGATGAGGTGGGCTTCGAATGGGCGGGGCGGGCGCCCTGGGGGCGGTAGGGTGGCGCAATTGCTCCGGTTAGTGAAGCGTTGCGGTGTTCAGAGAGGCCGACGCCCGGGGCTGGTACCCCGGGCGTTCAGCTGCGTCTCTTTTTATTAGTGGACATGTCCGGCGGCGGCTGTCAAGCGCGACCGCCCGATCAAGTCTCCGGCATGGGGGCTTCGCCGACTTCCGTCCACCGGGTCCCCGGTCCCGAGTCCCGGCCGTCAGTGCCAGCCGCCCTTGGCGGCCAGGCCGATGGCCAGGATCACCAGCAGCAGGATCCCGACCATCAGCACGCCGAACAGCGACAGGATCACCACGGTGACCGTGCCCAGCTTGTGCTGCTGCCACTCCGGGTGGTCGGTGTAGGCCCACTTGTCCACCACCAGGGTGTCGCAGAGCATGTCGTGCAGGGCCTGCTTGCGCTCGGTGAAGGCGGCCATCAGGAAGCCGATGAAGATGGTCAGGCTGCTCAGCAGGAAGCCGAAATAGCGGCCGATGCCGCGGCCAACGCTGATCCGGCTGCCGTCGGTGCGCACCACCTTGATGCCGACCGCCATCTTGCCCAGCGTGGCCTGCTTGGACGAGGCGTGGAACAGGCCGAAGTACAGCGCCGACATGCCCAGCGGCACCAGGTACACCAGCACCAGCATGACGATGCCGCTGGCGGTGGCGAAATCCGGGGTGCCGCCGCCGCCGAGGCCGCTGAAGCCGAAGAAGCCGAGCATGATCACGAACTGGATCACCTGCGCGACCATGCCCACCAGCATGCCGTCGATCAGATAGGCGGCGGTGCGCTTCCAGAAGCCGGCCTGCACCACCTCGCCGCCGGCGACGAAGCGTGGCTCCTCGCCGAGGGTGGCGGCAGGCGCGGCATAGGGCGAATGCGTTGCGGCGTCGGATTCCGGCGCGGCCCAGGCCGCGGGCAACGCCTGCGCGGGCGGCGTCGGCGCCACCTCGACGGCGTCGCTCGGCGCGATCGCCGCCGGCGCCTGGGTCAGGCCCAGTTCGTCGACGAAGTCGGCCAGCGGATGCCATTCGCTGAGGCCGTCGCGCCACACCAGCGTGGTCAGGCCGACGTCGCCGCGCTGGAAGCGCTGCTGCAGGTCGTCGGCGGGCATCGGTCCGTGACGCTGCTGCGCGGCGTCGGCGTAGTACCACTCACTCATTCCTTTTCCCCGGGGTTGCGATCGAAAAATCCGTTTCCGCTCAACCGCCGCGGCAATGCGCGGGCAGGTAGCGGTCGTCCAGCTCGGAACTGCATTTCCAGGCCGAAGCCCGCTCATCGTAGTCCAGCCACAGCGCCTTGCCATCCAGCTTGGCGTTGCCGGGCGCGTGCAGGGTGGCTTCCAGGCCGCAATGGCCGTTGTCGAAACGGCCGATCCGCACCTGTGCGACGAATTCGCTGGCGTAGCTCTCGGCGGTGCCGAAGCCGGGATCGCCGTTGACCGGACAGCGCCGCTGCTGCATGGCGAAGCCGGAGATCCGGGACTTCAGCGGGGTGACGCTGCCGATCGCCAGTGTGGCCTTGGTGCGCAGCGTGTAGTCCTGATACGCGGGCAAGGCGATGGCGGCGAGAATCCCGATCATCGCCAGCAGCACCGCGCCGACCACGACCGCGACGATCGCGCCGATGCCGCAGCCGGACAGGCCGTTGCGCGGAGCCGCGGCGTGGATGGTCGGGGTGGCGCTCGCCGCTGGTGGCAGCGGGGGCGGTGGCGGTGGCGGCGGCGGCGGGGCTGTCGCTGACAGGCCGAGTTCGTCGGCAAGCGCGTGCAGCGGCCGCCATTCCGGCATGCCTTCGCGCCAGACCAGGGTACTGCGCTCCAGCAGCCCGTCGCGCAGGCGTTCCAGCAACGTCGCGGTGCTCAGCGGGCCGTGCCGCTGGCGCGCCGCGTCGGCGTAGTACCAGGCGCTCAGGACCGGTTCCTCGTGCATCCGTGCATGGCCCGTCAGTGCCTCAGTGCACCGGCTCCGGCTCGTCGACGAACATCTGCGTTTCCATCCACGCGTAGGCCGCCTCGGCGCCGGGCTGGTTGAACAGCACCATCAGCACCACCCATTTCAGGTCGTCCAGGTCCAGTTCGTCCTGGTCCAGCGCCATCGCCCGGTCCAGCACCAGCTCGCGCTGGTCGCTGTCGAGGATGCCGTGCTGTTCCAGGAACAGCAAAAAGCCGCGGCATTCCACGTCGAGCTTGTCCAGCTCCGGGCCGTGATAGATGCGGATCGGACCGTCGATGCGCGGCTGCGGCACGGCCGGCCGCTGGTCGGCCAGCGCATCGAGCCAGTCGAACGCCTTGCTGATTTCGGTGGGGCTGAAGCCAGCCTGGATCAGGCCATTCTGGAGGGAGTCGCGATCGCGGACCGGGTCCGCATCCTCGCTGAAATAATGTTCGAACAGGTACAGCAGGACATCCAGAATGCTCTCTTTCATTGCCCCTCGGCCTGCGTCGCTAGACGCTGTGGAGGTGAAGAAACTAGGGTTTGCGGGTGTAACGACCTCGTTCGACCGCCACGTAGCCATCCAGTTCCATGGCCAGCAGCATGGAGGAGGCCGCCGCGGCCGTCAATCCGGTGCGTGCGATCACTGAATCCATACAGGTAGGGTCGTGGCCCAGCGCCTGCCACAAGCGCTGGTAGTTCGGATCGGGGAAGGACGGCGTGGCGCCGGGGTCGTCGGCGATCCTCTCAGTGGGGGCGCGCAGGCGTCCGCGCAAGGCGTCGGCCAGTTCCGAGGCCAGCGGCGCGACCCCGGCCAGCACCTCCTCGGCGTTCTCCACCAGCCCGGCGCCGTCGCGGATCAGCCGATGGCAGCCGCGCGCCAGCGGGTTGTGGATCGAGCCGGGCAGCGCGAACACCTCGCGCCCGGCCTCGGCCGCCAGGCGCGCGGTGATCAGCGCGCCGGAGCGGGTGGCGGCCTCGATCACCAGGGTGGCCAGGGTCAGTCCGGCGATGATCCGGTTGCGGGCGGGGAAGTGGCTGGGCCGCGCCGGGGTGCCGGGCGGATGTTCGCTGACCACCGCGCCGCGCGCGGCGATGCGCTCGCGCAGGGCGGCATGCTGGCGCGGGTAGGCCAGGTCCGGGCCGGTGCCGACCACCGCCACGGTCAGCCCGTCCTGGCGCGACAGCGCCGCCGCGTGCGCGGCGGCATCGACCCCGGCGGCCATGCCGCTGGTCACCGCCAGCCCGGACGTGGCCAGCGCCAGGGCGAAGCGATACGCATTGTCGCGGCCGCCGGCGCTGGGCGCGCGGCTGCCCACCACCGCTACCGCCGGATGCCACAGCGCCGCCGGGTCGCCTTCCAGGTACAGCGCCAGCGGCGGGTTGGGGCTGCGCAGCAGCAGCGCCGGATAGTCTGGGTCGTGGCAGCCGAGCAGGTGCCGGCGCGGCTGCGCCAGCCAGGCCAGCGCGGCGTCCATCGCGGCGCGGTCGGGCTGCCCCAGTGCCGCGCTCTGCGCCGGATCCAGTCCCGCCGCCTGCCAGGCCGCCGCGCCGGCGGCCAGCGCGGCGGCAGGGCTGCCGTGTCGCTCGAGCAGGCGCCTGCGCGGGGCGCTGGCACCACCGGCCAGCGACAGCGCCAGCAATGCGGGGTCGGGACTGGAGTGTGCGTGGTCGGTGGGCAGGGCGGACATGGGCCCCAGGCTAGGCCGCAAACGCAGACGGCGCCCTCGGGCGCCGTCTGTTGCGGATGTAGGACTTGCCCGCGTGCGCGGGTCAGCGCGCGTCCGGGTGCTTCACGTCGTAGCCGATCCGGGTCGGCTTGACGCCGTCCATCACCAGCGCGTAGCTGACCTTGTCGAAGGTGCGGAACACCATCGCGTGCGCGGCGTATTCGTCGGGCAAGGCCACCGAGCCGCGGCCGCCGGTGAAGCCGTCGTCGGCGCGCGAGGTGTTCGGGCGCTGCACGCGGTCGTTGACCCGGGTGCCATGCCGCCACAGCGACACCACCGTGCCGTTGTCGATGCCCTCGCGGCTGCCGCCGGAGATCGCGATCACGTCGCGCGGACCGGCGGCGCTGAACGCGTCGGCCACCGCCAGCACCCGCAGCCCGGCCTCGAGCGCCTGCGCCGAGGGCGGATGCGGAACGAACTGCAGGTCGTAGGGCTGCGCCTGGACCGCGATCAGGCGGTCGCCGGCGCGCACTTCGCGGGCGCTGTCCTGCAGCAGCAGGGTGGTGGCCTGGCTATCGTCGGCCGAAACGCGGGTGACGGTACCGATATTGACCTGGGCCAGCTCGTAGCCCAGCGTTTCGCGGCGCTTGTTGTCCGGCGCCACGAAGGTCTGCCACAGGTTGCCGGTGCCCGGGGTGCTGCGTCCCTCGTTGTTCAGGTCGTCGCTGAGCCTGGGCAGTTCGTAGCGCAGGGTCGGCCGTACCACCGCGTAGCGCTGCCCGACCTGCGCGTCGCCGAGCCCGGTCGCGTAGACCACCTGGCCGATGGTGGCGCGCAGCCGGTTGTCCTCGAAGCCCACCACGTAGGGCAGCTCGTCGATGCTGTCGGCCACGCGCAGGTTCTTCAGGAACGGCTCGACGTCGGACAGCGGGATCGCGTCGATCGGCGCGTCCTGGCGCGGGCCCGGCTTGACCGTGGCGCGCGCCACCCTGTCCAGGTAGGCCAGGCTGAGCACGTCGCCGGGGTAGATCAGATGCGGGTTCTGCACCTGCGGGTTGGCCTGCCAGATTTCCGGCCACAGCCACGGCTTGCCGAGGAAGCGCCCGGCGATGTCCCACAGCGTGTCGCCCTTGCGCACCACGTAGGTGTCAGGGTGTTCGGCAGCCATGCTCGCGGAAGCGGCATAGGTCGCTACGGTAAGCATCGCCACGGCGACGACCGTACGGAGTCGTTTGAACATGAGTGCGGAGCCTGATTCCCCAACAGGTCCGCGCACTATAGTCCAGAACCCTGGGCGCGGCGCAAGCGTTCGCGCCAGAACGGGGTAGAATTGTCACGTCTTGCCGAATTTTCCGGCGCCCCCATCTGGGTACCGCTATGGCCCTGCTTCCCATCCTCGAATTCCCCGATCCCCGCCTGCGCACCAAGGCGGTGCCGGTCGACCCTGCCGACGTGACCGCGCCGGCGTTCCAGCGCCTGCTCGACGACATGTTCGAGACCATGTACGAGGCCCCCGGCATCGGCCTGGCCGCGAGCCAGGTGGACGTGCACCAGCGCTTCATGGTCATCGACGTCAGCGAGGAGAAGAACACCCCGCAGGTGTTCATCAACCCGCAGATCGTGCAGCGCGACGGCGAGCAGGTGTACCAGGAAGGCTGCCTGTCGGTGCCCGGCATCTATGCCGACGTGACCCGTGCCGACAGCATCGTCGTGCGCTACCTGGACCGCCACGGCCAGCCGCAGGAACTGTCCGCCGACGGCGTGCTGGCGGTGTGCGTGCAGCACGAGATGGACCACCTGGACGGCAAGCTGTTCGTCGACTACCTCTCCCCGCTCAAGCGCGAGATGGTGCGCAAGAAGCTGGCCAAGGCGCGCAAGCACGTGGCCTGAAGGCCGGGAGACGGGAATGGGGAAACGGGAATCGTAAGAGCGGTGTCCGTCCATTTCCGGGTCCGCGCTTTTCCCATTCTCCATTCCCTATTCCCGGTTCCCAGCCTCCATGAAAATCGTCTTCGCCGGTACGCCGGACTTCGCCGTGCCGTCGTTGCGCGCGGCCGCGCAGCGCCATGAAGTGGTCGCGGTCTATACCCAGCCGGACCGGCCCGCCGGGCGCGGCCGTGGGCTGACGCCGTCGCCGGTGAAGCTGGAGGCGGTCGCGCGCGGCATTCCGGTGCTGCAGCCGGAGACCTTGCGCTCGCCGGAGGCGCTGCAGACTCTGCGTGCGCTGCAGCCGGACCTGATGGTGGTGGTGGCCTACGGCCTGATCCTGCCCAAGGCGGTGCTGGCGATCCCCACCCATGGCTGCTGGAACGTGCACGCCTCGCTGCTGCCGCGCTGGCGCGGCGCCGCGCCGATCCAGCGCGCGATCGAGGCCGGCGACAGCGAAACCGGGGTGTGCCTGATGCAGATGGAAGCGGGCCTGGACACCGGCCCGGTGCTGATGTCGCAGCGCACCCCGATCGGCGACAGCGAGACCGGCGGGCAGCTGCACGACCGGCTGGCCGCGCTCGGCGCGCAGGTGCTGGCCGACGGCCTGGGCCTGCTGCGCGCCGGCATCCGCCCGGTGCCGCAGCCGCAGCCGGACGCCGGCGTCACCTACGCGCACAAGCTGGACAAGGCGCAGGCGCGGCTGGACTGGCAGCAGCCGGCGGCGCAGCTGGCGCTGCGGGTGCGCGCGTTCAATCCGTGGCCGATCACCGAAGCGGTGCTGGCCGGCGAGCGCGTGCGCATCCACGGCGCGGTGGCGCTGGAGCTGGAGCATGCACAGCCGCCGGGCACGGTGCTGGCCGCCTCCAAGCAAGGCATCGACATCGCCTGCGGCCAGGGCGCGTTGCGCCTGCGCGTGCTGCAGCGCGAAGGCGGCAAGGCGATCACCGCGGCCGACTACCTCAATGCCCGGCGCGACCTGCCGGTGCTGGCCTGAGCCGGCGCGACCGCGCATGACGCAGCCGCCTGCCGCGCCGCCTGCCGCCGCGCCGCCGCCGCCGGGCGTCGCGCCCCGCGTTGTCGCCGCCCGCGTACTGAGCGCGGTGATCGACCGCGGCCGTTCGCTGAAGGCCGAGCTGGCCACCGCGCTGCCGGCGCTGCCCGATCCGCGCGATCGCGCCCTGGTCGAGGCGATCTGCTTCGCCGTGCTGCGCCGGCGCCCGGCCTACGAGGCCGCGCTGCGGCTGTGGCTGCAGAAGCAGCTGCCGCAGCGCGACGCCGAACTGCGCACGCTGCTGATGGCCGGCTTCGCCCAGCTCGACGTGCTGGGGTTGGCGCCGCACGCGGCGCTGTCGGCGACGGTGGAGGCGGCACGGGCGCTGGACCGGCCGCGCCAGGCCGGCATGGTCAACGCCTTGCTGCGCCGCGCGCTGCGCGACGGGCTGCCGGCGGTGGCCGCCGACGCCGGCTGGCCGCTGTGGCTGCGCGATGCGCTGCACGCCGACTGGCCGGGACAGGCCGAGGCGATCTTCGCCGCCAGCCAGCAGGCGGCGCCGCTGTGGCTGCGGGTGAACCGCCAGCGCAGCACGCGCGACGCCTATCTGCAGTTGCTGGCCGACGCCGGCATCGCCGCGCAGCCGGTGCCGGACCTGGCCGATGCGATCCGCCTGGCCGAATCGGTGGCGATGAGCGCCTTGCCCGGCTTCGCCGAGGGCTGGGTCTCGGTGCAGGACGGCTCGGCGCAGCAGGTCGCCGACGTGCTGGCGCCGGCGCCGGGCGCGCGCGTGCTAGACGCGTGCGCTGCGCCCGGCGGCAAGTCCGCGCACCTGCTCGAGCGCGACCCGACGCTGCGCCTGACTGCGCTGGACGTGGACCCGCGGCGCCTGGCGCGGGTGCGCGAGACCTTCGACCGCACCGGTGCCGGCGCGCAGGCGCTGCTGCAGGCGGCCGATGCGGCGCAGCCGGACAGCTGGTGGGATGGCGAGGCGTTCGATGCGGTGCTGCTCGACGCGCCGTGCTCGGCCACCGGCATCGTGCGCCGCCAGCCCGACGTGCTGCTGCACCGGCGGCGCGAGGACGTGGTCGCGCTGCAGGCGCTGCAGGCGCGGTTGCTGGATGCCGGCTGGCAGGTGCTGCGGCCGGGCGGGGTGCTGGTCTACGCCACCTGTTCCCTGCTGAAGGACGAGAACGCGCGCCAGCTGCAGGCGTTCCTGGCGCGGACCGCCGACGCCATGGCCGAGGATCCCGGCGCCGCCTGCGGCCACGCGTCCGGCGGCGGCCGCCAGCGCCTGCCCGGCGAGCAGGACCGCGACGGGTTCTTCTATGCGCGGCTGCGCAAGACGGCGTGAACCGGCCCCGGTATCATCCCGTCCCATGCTGAAGACCCGCGCGTCCCGAGAATTCTGGTTGCTGGCCCTGCTTGCGCTGCTGGTGCTCGGCGCGGGCCTCGGCCTGCGCGATCCGCACCCGGCCGACGAGCCGCGCTTCGCGCTGGTCGCCAAGCAGATGGTGGACAGCGGCAACTGGCTGTTCCCGCACCGCGGCACCGAGCTCTACTCGGACAAGCCGCCGATGCTGATGTGGCTGCAGGCGTCGTTCTACACGTTGTTCGGCAACTGGCGGGTGGCGTTCCTGCTGCCGTCGCTGCTGGCCGGGCTGGGCACGCTGGCCTGCGTCTACGACCTGGGCCGGCGCCTGTGGACGCGCCGGGTCGGCATGTATGCGGCGTATGCGCTGCTGTTCGCGTTCCACTTCACCTACCAGGCGAAGAAGGCGCAGATCGATCCGCTGGTGGTGTTCTACATCACCCTGGCCAACTACGGCCTGTTGCGCCACGTGCTGCGCGGACCCGACTGGCGGATGTGGGCGCTGGGCTGGTTCGCCGCCGGCCTGGGCACGATCACCAAGGGCGTGGGCGCGCTGGCGCTGCTGATGCTGCTGCCGGCCGCGGCGGCATCGCTGGCGCAGTGGCGCGGGGTCAGGATCGGCGCGCGCAATCCGCGCTTCTGGCTGGGGCCGCTGGCGTTCCTGGGCGCGGTGTCGATCTGGCTGGTGCCGATGGTGACCACGGCGCTGTCGGCGCACCAGCCCGAATACCGCGCCTACCTCGACGACATCCTGTTCCGGCAGACCGCCGGGCGCTACGCCAGGTCCTGGGACCACCCGCACGGGCCGTTCTACTTCTTCGGGGTGATGCCGAGCATGTGGCTGCCGCTGCTGCTGGCCTTGCCGTGGGCGATCCCGGCCTGGGCGCGGCGCCTGCGCCGGCGCGATCCGCGCTACCTGCTGCCGCTGGCGTGGTGGGCGCTGATCCTGTTGTTCTTTTCTATCCCCACCGGCAAGCGCGACGTCTACATCCTGCCGGCGCTGCCGATGCTGTGCCTGGCGATGGCGCCGCTGATCCCGGGGCTGCTGCGCAAGACCGGGGTCAAGCGCCTGCTGCTGGCGTTCACCGTGGTGCTGACCGTGGCGCTGGGCGGCGTCGGCGCGGCGATCCTGGCCGGGCATGGGTTCCGCGCGCAGATGATGGAGCAGCGCGGCGTCGATCTGCAGACCGTGCAGGCGCTGGCCTGGATCCTGTTGGCGCTCGGCCTGTGGGGCGTGGCCAGCCTGGCGGTGTTCGCGCGGCGGCGTCCGGAGCTGGCGATGGTGTCCACGCTGAGCATGCTGTGGGTGCTGGTGGGGCTGCTGGTGTATCCGCTGATCAATACGTCCAGCTCCGCGCGCGGGGTGATGGAGGCGGCCGGCCGCCGCATCGGGCCGGACGCGGAACTGGGCCTGGTGGCCTGGAAGGAACAGAACCTGCTGATGGCCGACCGCGCCGCGACCACCTTCGGTTTCGTGGTGCCGTGGGACGAGCAGTTGCGCCGCGGCGTGGCCTGGCAGGCGCAGGCGCCGCAGCGGCGCTGGCTGCTGGTGCAGGAGGCGGCGATGCTCGGCTGCGTCGATCGCCGCGCCAGCACCCTGGCCGGCGTATCCAACCGCCGCAACTGGTGGCTGGTGCCGGCCGCCGCCGTGCACGGCCGTTGCACGGTCACCACCGGCGACCGCGACCGCTTGCGCGAGCAGGACAAGGACCGCTTCGAGTGAGCCGCGGCCGCGCCTGCTTCGGTCTCGATCTGGGCGCCGCGCGGGCGGGAGGCGTGGCATGCCGCTGCGCCTGATCCGGGTCATCAGCCGCGACAACGGCGGCGGCCTGAGCCGCGACCTGCAGGTGGTCGCCGAGGCGCTGCGCAGCAGCGGCCGCTATCGGGTGGAGGTGCTCGGCTTCGGCACCGTGCGTTTGGCCAACCACCTGCGCGAACTGCGCCTGGCCCTGCGCAGCCTGTTGCTCGGCCGCGCCGACCTGCAGATTTTCCTGGAGCGGGTCTATCCGCGCTGCCTGGGCGCCGGCAGGCGCAATGTGCTGGTGCCCAATCCGGAGTGGTTCCGCCGCAAGTGGCTGCGCTGGCTGCCGCGTTTCCAACGGGTCTTGTGCAAGACCTGGCAGGCAGAGCAGCTTTTTTCCGCGCAGGGTCCGGCGACCACCTTCATCGGTTTCTGCAGCGACGACTGCTACCGCCCGGAGGTGCCGCGCGAGCGCGCCTGCCTGCATGTGGCCGGGCGCAGTTCGGCCAAGGGCACTGCGGTGCTGCTGCAGACCTGGGCGCGGCACCCGGAATGGCCGCGGCTGACGGTGGTGCAGAGCGCGAAGAAATCGCGCCCGATCGATGCCGAGAACATCGACTACCTGACCGGCTACCTGGACCAGCACGAACTGCGCCGGCTACAGAACGCGCATCGCTTCCACCTGTGCCCGTCCGAGGTCGAGGGCTTCGGCCACTACATCATGGAAGCGCTGAGCGTCGGTGCGGTGGTGATCACCACCAACGGCGCGCCGATGAACGAACTGGTGACCGCCGAGCGCGGCGTGCTGATCGAGCCGGTCGGCGAGCGCGAGGACAATTTCGGCGTGCGCTACCGCATCGACGCGGCCGGCATCGAGCGGGCCATGGCGCAGGCGCTGGCCCTGGCGCCGATGCAATGCGATGCGCTGGGCACTGCCGCGCGCACGTTCTTCGAGTCGCGCCAGCAGGAGTTCGGCGAGCGCCTGCAGGCGGTGGTGGCCGATCTGCTCGGCGATGCGCCGCCGCCGGCCACGTCGGCGCCGGCGGGGACCGGCCGCGTGCAGGTCAGGTCGGGTTAGGGGTCGTACTTGGATCATCGCCCCCCACCGTCCCCCCGTCCGTTCTCGCCTAGATGACCGAAGAAGCCCCGTCGCACCATGCTGCGCGGCCGCCGGCCGCATCCCATCGCCACCGGTTGGCCGAGTGGGGCGCCGCGCTGGGCCTGCTGTGCCTGCCGGCCCTGGTGGTCAGCATGCCGGGCGGGCTGCTGCCGTTCGGCCTGCTGTTGCTGGCGAGCAGCCTGCTGGCGCTGGGCCGCATGCGCCGCGCCGCATCCGGCCTGCAGCCCTCGCTGCGCTGGCTGACCGTGCTGGCGCTGCTGGTGATCGTGCTGTCGGTGTTCTCCCTGCTGTACTTCGGCCAGGCGCTGAAGGACATCGACAACCGCACCCGCTTTCTGGTGCTGCCCTGGACCGCGCTGTGGGTCTACGCGCTGCGCCCGCCGCGGCAGGGGCTGTGGTGGGGCGCGCTGCTGGGCATCTTCGCCACCCTGGTGCTGGCGATCGTGCAGGTGCTGCAGGGCCAGCCGCGTGCCGAGGGCTGGACCAACGCGATCGTGCTCGCCGACGTGGTGCTGGTGCTGCTGGTGGTGGCGGTGTTCTGCCGCCCGCCCGGGCGCTGGCCGTGGACGCTGGTGGCGCTCGCCGCCGGCTGCGCCACCATCCTGCTCACGGGTAGCCGCGGCGTGTGGCTGGGCATGTTGCTGCTGCTGGTCGCCACCGCGCTGTGCGTGCGCTGGCGCAGCGGCGTCATGCGTCTGGCGATCCTGGGCGCGATCGCGGCGCTGGCGGCGATGCTGGTGCTGAGCGTGCCGGCGCTGACCCGGCAGACCCGCTTGGCCGAGCTGCATCACGACGTGCAGCGCTACGAGCGCGGCGACAGTGATTCCTCGGCCGGGGCGCGCATCGAACGGCTGCAGGTGGCGGCGGCGACCTTCGTCGAGCATCCGCTGGTCGGGGTCGGCGTGGGCCGTTTCGACAACGCGATGCTGCGCCTGCCCGATTGCCGCAGCAAGACCTGGGTGGAGCGCTGCCATCTGGGCCATGCGCACAACGACCTGGCCGAATGGAGCGCGACCCAGGGCCTGCCCGGCACCGTGCTGATCCTGCTGGTCTACGGCGTGCCGCTGTGGCTGCTGCTGCGCCTGTACCGGCGACGGCCGCGGCGTGAGTTCCATGGCCCGGCCGCGACCGGGATCATGGTGGTGGCCGCCTACATCCTGTGCGGCATGACCCAGTCGATGTTCGCGCATCAGGTCACCACCGGCTTCTACGTGTCCCTGGTCGGCGTGCTGATCGGGCTGGCCGCCTGCGATGCGCAGGCGCCGCGCGTGCGTGCCGGCGCCGCTGAAGGCGCTGCCGGAAGCCGGTAGACTGCCGATCCCGCACCGCCGACCGGCGCGGCGCCGTCCGCGCCGCGACCGCAGGCTGCACCGCTGCCCCGGATACCGAGCGCCATGGCCGACGCCGCCGCGACCACCTTGCCGCTCAGCCTGGTGGTGATGACCTACAACGAAGCCGCCAACATCGCGCGCTGCCTGGACAGCGTGCCGTTCGCCGCCGACAAGCTGGTGGTGGACTGCGGCAGCAGCGACGACACGGCGGCGATCGCCCGCGCGCACGGCGCGCGCGTGGTCGAGCAGGCCTGGCTGGGCTTCGGCGCGCAACGCAACTTCGCCTCCACCCAGGCCGCGCACGACTGGATCCTGGTGCTGGACGCCGACGAATTCCTGTCCGACGCGTTGCGCGCCGAATGCCTGGCGCGGCTGCCGCAACTCCTGGCCGAAGACCGCCTGGACGCGGTGTGGCTGCGCCGCAGTACCTGGTACATGGGGGCGCCGATGCGCTGGTACCGGCCGATGGTCGGCGAACGCCTGGCGCGGCTGTACCACCGCGGCCGCGCGCGCTGGAGCGATGCGCGGGTGCACGAATCGCTGCGCTTCGACGGCGCCAGCGCCGAGTTCGCGCCGCCGTTCAACCACCTGCACAACCCGACCCTGGTGCACAAGCAGCTCAAGGTGCTGCGCTACGCCGAACTGAAGGCGCTCGGCTGGCGCGACAAGCGCAAGCCGGTGAGAATGTGGCAGAGCCCGTTCGTGTTCGCCGGCGCCTTCCTCAAGGATTACCTGCTGCGCCTGGCGGTGCTCGATGGCTGGCGCGGCTTCGTGGTGGCGCAGACCGCGGCCAGCTACGCGCTGTACAAGCGCATGCGCTACTACGAGATGCAGGTCAACCCGGCCTCGGTGGAACAGGTGCGGGCGCAGCTGCAACGGCACGATCTGGAGCACTGATGAGCAAGCATTACCTGCTGTACGGATCCGAACGCTATGCGCTGGCGATCCTGCGCCCGTTGCAGGCCGCGATCCGCGCGCGCGGCGACCAGGTGGCGTGGTTCTTCGACGGTCCCGGCGCCGCCGATCTGAGCGCCGACGAGCGCCACCTGGCGACCGTGGAGGAAGTGCTGGCGTGGAATCCGTATGCGGTGATCACCTCCAGCAACGCGGTGCCGCACTTCTTTCCCGGGGTGAAGGTCGAGACCTTCCACGGCTTCGACGCCGGCAAGCCGCGGCACATCTATGTCCGCGGTTTCTTCGACCTGTACTGCACCACCGGCCCGCGCGACACCGACGCATTCGGCGCGCTGGCGCGCAGGCTCGGCCACTTCGCGGTGAAGGAAACCGGCTTCCCCAAGATCGACCCGTTCATGCGCGAGATCGGCGCCGAGCTGGCGCCGGTGCGGCAACCGCCGGTGATCCTGTACCACTCCACGTTCTCGCCGTCGTGGAGCGCGGCCGGCATCCTCCACGACGAGGTCAAGCGGCTGTCGCGCACGGGCGAATGGCGCTGGATCGTGACCTTCCATCCGAAGATGGACCCGCAGATGGTGGCGCGCTATCGCGCGCTGGAGAACGACTACCTGCGCTTCGCCGACAACGACAACATCCTGGAGCTGTTCCCGCAGGTGGACCTGATGTGCTCGGACACCTCCTCGGCGCTCAACGAGTTCCTGCTCACCTACAAGCCGGTGGTGACGTTCAAGAACCGGCGTCCGGGCCCGCAGCTGATCGACATCGACGACCCCGCGCAGTTCGAGCCGGCGATCCGCCGCGCGCTGGCGCGGCCGCCGGAACTGATGGCGGCGATCCGCGACTTCGCCGACGGCCTGCATCCCTACCGCGACGGGCAGTCCAGCGAGCGCGTGCTGCGCGCGATCGACGACTTCGTCGCCGAGGGTGGACGCAATCCCAGGCGCAAGCCGTGGAATTTCTGGCGCAAGCTGAAGATCCGCCGGCGCATCGGCTACTGGGGGCGCGGCGCGCGTTGATCCGGCGCGTGGCCGGGTACGGCGCTCGCCGCTACCAGCGCAGCCGGCGCCGTGCCAGCGCGCGGCTCAGTTGCAGGTACAGCGCCTGCGCTTGGGCCTCGGGCAGCAGGCGCACCCGCAACGGCGGCTCGCCATGGCGGGCGCCGGCGGTGTCCAGCCACAGCGTGGCGGTGCCGCAGTAGCGGTCCAGCGGCGAGCGGGTCAGCTGCAGCGCCTGCAGCTTGTCGATCTCGGCCAGTCGCCACCAGCGCGTCCACCAGCCGCCGCGCACCGCCACGTAGCGCGCGTCCACGGCATATCCCATGCGTTGCGCCTGGCGCCAGGCCTTGAACGCCGACCACGGCAGCCACAGCAGCGCCAGCGCGGCCCAGGCACCGAACGGCCGCCACAGGCCGGCGCACAGCAGCGGCACCAGGCATAGCGCCGGCAGGCATAGCCGCCACCAGCAGCGCGTGGCGATCCCCTGCCAGTGCGGCGGCGGCCACGCGATCTGCGGCAGCAGCCGGTGCAGCAGCGCGTCGCACGCGGCCGGCGTCGCCAGCGGCGCCAATTCCTTCAGCGCGCGGCCCTCCTCGCCGTGCCCATCCATCACCGCGGTGTCGATGTGCAGGCTGCGCCGCCGCAGCAGGCGTTGCAGCACGCCCTCGTGCAGCGTCCAGGCCTGGATCCGGCGCCGCGCCACGCTGCTGCGCAGCCGCGTCAGCAGGCCGCGCTCCACGGTCAGCCGGCGCTCGCTCTCGCTGAGCCGGAAGCCGTGGTACTGCAGCAGCGCCAGCGCCATCGACAGCACGCGCATGACCAGCAGCAGCGTCGCCAGCATCAGCGCCACGCTGACCACACCGGCCATCCAGCCCAGCTGCAGGTGGCTGGCGTAGCCGAACAACTGCCGCCCGTAGTGCTCGATCGCATTGGAGACCATGCGCTCGGGGAACAGGTGATAGGTGGCGCCGAACGCGGTGATCACCACCACCATGCCGCGGTTGGAGATCAGCCCCTGGCGCAGCACTTCCGAGGTGGGCAGCGCCAACAGCACGTCGCTGGCCGACGCTGCGTCCGCCGACGCGGGCGCGGTCTCGGTGGCATGCGCGCGATGGCGGATCTGCCGCTCCAGCGCCAGCGCCTGGTCCAGCCGCAGCACCCGCATCTGCGCTTCCGGCTTGGTCCCGCCGGCCGATTCCAGCCGCACTTCGGCCACGCCGAACAGCCGATGCAGCAGCGACTGGTGCACGACCACGTTGTGGATGCGCGCGAACGGGATCTCGCGCAGGCTGCGTTCCAACCAGCCGCTGCGGATGCTCAGGCTGTCGCGGCCGATGCGGTACTGGTAGGTGAGGTAGCGCAGCAGCGACACCGCGATCAGCGCGCTGCCCACCAGCAGCATCATCAGCTGGTCGACATGGTCGTTGCGGCCGTCGCGCCCGCCGAACACCAGCAGCGCCAGCAGCGGCAGCAGGAAATGCCGGAGATGCTGCAGCAGCACGAACAGCCACGACCACGGATGCAGGCGCCGGACCGCGGTGTCCTCGGCGTCCAGGGCGGCGCTCACAGCGCGTCGTCGTCGTGGTCGAGCTGGTGCGCCAGGCGTTCGCGCAGGCGCTCGGCGTCGGCCTGGTCCAGGCCGGGCACGGCGACCGCGTTGTGCCGGGTACCCGCGGTGTGCACCACCAGGGTGGCCAGGCGCGCCAGGCGCTCCAGCGGGCCGCGGCGCAGGTCCAGATGCTGCACGCGCGAGATCGGAACGTGCACTTCGCTCTGCCACAGCCGCCCGCGGCGCAGGTCCAGGCCCTGCGCGTTCAGCCGCCAGCGGATCCGGCGATGGCGCACGAAGCCGATGCAGGCGCCGAACAGCGCGCCGAGCGCCGCGGCGCCGGCACCGATGAGCAACGCCTGGCGGCTGTGCAGCGAGAAACCGAAGATCGCCGCGCCGATCAGGACGCACAGGCCCAGCATGCAGCCGCCGCCGAGCGCGGCCAGCCAGGCACCGCGCAGCGGCAGCGGCAGCCAGGCGTCCGCAGGCGCGAACGCGATGGCGGCCTGAGGGTCGGCGCCAAGCGGGGCGGCGGAGGGGTCCAGGGACGGCGGTGCGGTCACGGCGGGCTCTCGAAGCGATGGGCGGGCACTGCGCACGCGCGCCGCGTAGGTCCCCGATCGTAACGCGGGCGGCGCCCGGCGTGCTTCGTGCGCGGGCGCGCGGCGTGGAAACCCTATCCGCAGCACGCCCGGTCGTTCGGCGTGCGCCGCTGTCGTCGCCGCCGGTGCTGCGCCGGCGCGGTTCAGCGCGCGGCGTGGATCAGCGCGTCCACATCCAGCGCATGGCCGGCACGGGCGGCCTTGGTGCGCAGATAGCCCTCGTTCTCGGCGGTGATCGCGCCGGTGATCGGGATGCGTTCGACCACCTCGATGCCGGCCGCGCGCAGACGCTCGGCCTTGGAGGGATTGTTGGTCAGCAGGCGCACGCGCTGGATGCCGAGCCCGCGCAGCATCGCCACCGCACCGCCGTAGCGGCGCTCGTCGGCGCCGAACCCCAACTGCGCATCGGCGTCGATGGTGTCCAGCCCGTCGTGCTGGTAGCCATAGGCGCGCATCTTGGTGGCGATGCCGGTACCGCGGCCTTCCTGGTCCAGGTACAGCAGCACGCCGCCGCCGAGCTCCTTGAGCTTGGCCAGGCCATGCCGCAGCTGGTCGCCGCAGTCGCACTTCAGCGAGCCGAACAGGTCGCCGGTGAGGCAGGAGGAGTGCACCCGCACCGGCACCGGCGCGGACAGGTCGGGCTGGCCGATCACGATCGCGACCTGGTCGCGCTGCGCCACGCCGCCGCGGAACACCACGAATTCGCTGCTGCCGAGATCGCGCAGCGGCACCTGGGTGCGGGTCACCAGTTCGTAGCTGCCGGCGGTGGTGGTCGCGCAGCCGTGTTCCAGGTCGTCCAGCTGCAGCGACTGGCAGCCCTGGAAGGCGCTGCTGTCCGCGCCCAGGTCCACCGCGATCATCGCCGGCAACAACAGGCCCAGGCGCGCGATCTCCACCGCGCCGGCATCCAGCGCATCGCCCGGCAGCCAGTGCGCCGGCAGCGTGCCGTCGCGCAGGTAGGCCAGCGCCGCCAGCGCGTCGTAGGACTGGCCGGCCAGGGCGATGCGCGCGCCCTGCGGCGCGGCCAGGCCCAGCACCTGCGCGCGGGTCGGGGTCAGGAACAGGTAATGCCGTTGCGCCGCCGCCTGGGCGAAGCTGAGGTAGGACTGCGCGGTGCTGCTGTCCAGCGCCAGCACCGCGCGCGCCTGGCCATGGTGCTCGATGACCACCGGGCGGCCGGCACGCAGCTCCGAGGCCGCGCGCTCGCTGCGGATCGCGGCGGGATCGCCGAAGGGGTGCGCGGAGGTGGGGACGGGGCTGGTCATGCACGACTCCAAATGGGGATCTCCGGCGCCGCTTCAAGGCTGGTCGGCGACGGCGCGCCGCGGTCGCGCCGCATGGGAGCGGGCGGGGCGGCGTGCCCGGGCGGCCATTGTCGCGTGGTTTGGCCGCGCCGCCAGCATCCGCAGGATGGAACGCACTGTGCGCCGTGCCGCCATGCAGCGCATGCAACCGCTGGCCGGCGCGCGGTCACTCACCCAATCGCGGCCGCAATCGCCCGGCAAGCGGGGTGGGCATGTTCAAGCGCGGTCGATTGATTTCTACTACGCCGGACCCGTTCTCCAGGACCTGCGCATGCACCTCGTCGAATGCACCGAACAGCGCCATGCCGGCGCGATCCTGGAGATCTTCAACGAGGCCATCGTCCATTCCACCGCCCTGTACGACTACCGGCCGCGCCCGCCGGAGAGCATGGCCGGCTGGTTCGCGGCCAAGCGCGCCGGCGGTTTCCCGGTGATCGGGGTCGAGGATGCGGCCGGCAGCCTGCTCGGTTTCGCCAGTTACGGCACGTTCCGCGCCTGGCCGGCGTTCAAGTACAGCGTCGAGCATTCGGTCTACGTGCACCGCGACCATCGCGGCAAGGGCCTGGGGCGGCGCCTGCTGCTGGCCCTGGTCGAGGCGGCGCAGGCACGCGGCGTGCACGTGCTGGTGGGCGGCATCGACGCCAGCAACGCCGGCAGCATCGCGTTGCACGAGCAATTGGGGTTCGTGCATGCCGGCACCGTGCGCGAGGCCGGGTTCAAGTTCGGGCGCTGGCTGGATCTGGCCTTCTACCAGCGCATCCTCGCCACGCCGGCGGACCCGCACGACGACTAGCCGCTGCGCGGGAGGCGCGACACCGCTAGTGCGGGTGCCTGGCCGTGGCGTAGGGGTTGGCTTCGGCCGGATCCGGACGCAGCGTGTAGCGCTTGTAGGTCCACTGGTACTGCGCCGGGTCGCGGCGCGCCACCCGTTCCACGCCCTCGTTCAACGCGGTCGCGGCGCGCAGCGGGTCCGGGTCGGCGATCGCCTCCGGCGCCGGCTGCACCTGCAGCGCGAATTCCAGGTCGTTGCCGACCCGCTCGCACCACGCGAACAGCACGATCGCGCCGGTGCGTTCGGCCAGCCGGTTGACCAGGGTCATGGTCAGCGCCGGCACGCCGAAGAACGGCGCGAACACGCCGTCGCCGGCCTTGGGTTGCTGGTCGGGAAGAATGCCGACCGCGCCGCCGTCCTTGAGCACCTTGAACAGCTGCCGCACTGCCGGGCCTTCGGCGCGCACCTGGCGCACGTTGTCGCCGCTGCGCACCAGTTGCAGGAAGGCATCGCCGACGTCGGAGGCCGGCGCGCGGTAGACGATGGCGATGTCGCCGCGCGAGGCCAGCCACTGGTTGAGCAGTTCCCAGTTGCCGAAGTGCGGCGCCGCCACGATCACCCCGCGGCCCGTCGCCAGCGCGGCGTCGTACAGGTCCTGGCCGTGGCGCTGGCGCAGCCGCGCCAGGTTCTGCGCCGGCGGCCGGGTCCACAGCACCAGGGTCTCGAACGCCTGTCGCGCGGTGGAGCGCAGCACGTCGCGGTGCAGCGCGATGCGCTCGCTCGGCAGCAACTCCGGATAGGCCAGCTCCAGGTTGCGGCGGGTGACCCGGCTTTCGCGCGCGTCCAGGCGCAGCCACAGGCCGGCCAGGCCGTCGGCCAGGCGCCGCAGCCACGGCCAGGGCAGGCGCGCCACGGCGGCGGCGCAGCGGTACAGAACGGTGGCGAGCGTTGCGGGTTTCATCGCGCCAGTTTATCCGCTCGGCCGGCCGTGCCAGGTCGACTGCGCCCGGATGACCCGATCGGCATCACGGATCGGCCGGCGTGCGGGCCACCGCGGCTTCCGCCGAGCGCCGCGACTCGGCGATGATGCCGGCGGGATGACAGCGCCGCGCCGAACCCTGATGCTTCCGAATCCCGAATCCCGAATCCCGAATCCCGAATCCCGAATCCCGAATCCCGCCCATGCTCTCCCTGATCCAGCGCGTCAGCCAAGCCGAAGTCCGCGTCGACGAGGTGGCGGTCGGCCGTATCGGCCCCGGCCTGCTGGCGCTGGTCGCGGTGGAGCCGGGCGACGACGAGGCCAAGTTCCAGCGCATGGCCGAGCGCCTGCTCGGCTACCGCGTGTTCGCCGACGACAATGGGCGCATGAACCGCTCGCTGCGCGACACCGGCGGCGGCCTGCTGCTGGTCAGCCAGTTCACCCTGGCCGCGGACACGGGCTCAGGGATGCGCCCCAGCTTCACCACCGCCGCGCCGCCGGCCGAGGCTGAACGCGGCTTCAACCGATTGCTGGAAATCTGCCGGGAACGGCACGCCCCCGGGGTGGAAAGCGGGCGCTTCGGTGCCCATATGATCGTCAGCCTGGTCAACGACGGCCCGGTCACTTTCCTGCTTCGGCCCTAGGCCGGGGCGCTCCTGGCGGAGCGATTCAGCTCCTTGTCCGGCAAGCGGCGGTCCGGGCTGTTATAATGCTAGGTTCACTCATTCATCTACCTGCCGGTGGCGCGAGCACTCATGGCCAACGAACGTCCTGCCCAGCAATCCGACATCAAGCTACTGATCAGCAAGGGCCTGGAACAGGGCTATCTGACCTACGCCGAAGTCAATGACCATCTGCCCGACGACCTGGTCGATCCGGAGCAGATCGAAGACATCATCAGCATGATCAACGGCATGGGCATCGACGTCCATGAAGTCGCTCCCGACGCCGAGACCCTGCTGCTCAACGACGGCAACACCGGCAACCGCGAAGTCGACGACACCGCGGCCGAAGAAGCCGCCGCGGCGCTGACCGCGCTCGACACCGAAGGTGGTCGCACCACCGACCCGGTGCGCATGTACATGCGCGAGATGGGCACGGTCGAGCTGCTGACCCGCGAAGGCGAAATCGCCATCGCCAAGCGCATCGAGGAAGGCCTCAGCCAGGTCCAGGCCGCGCTGGGCGCGTTCCCGCTGGCGGTGGAGACCCTGCTCGAGGACTACGAACAGCACAAGGAAGGCAAGAAGCGCCTGGCCGAGATCGTGGTCGGCTTCAACGACCTGATCGAGGAAGAGCCGGCGCCGGTCGTGGTCGCCAGCGACGACGACAGCGCCGCCGATGCCAGCGACGATGACGACGACGAGGAAGTCGAAGCCGCCGAGGAAGAGGCCGGCCCGACCGGTCCGGACCCGGCCGAAGTCGCGCGGCGCATGGAGGTGCTGGCCACCGAATACGCCAAGTTCAAGAAGGCACACGCCAAGAACGGCGCCGAGCACAAGCTGGTCACCAAGCTGCGCACCGACATCGCCGAGGTGTTCGTCACCTTGAAGCTGCCGCTGCCGCTGACCGACGTGCTGGTGCGCAAGCTGCGCGACACCATGGCCCAGGTCAAGGACCACGAGCGTCGCGTGCTGCACCTGGCCACGCACGTGGCGCGCATGCCGCGCAAGGACTTCATCCGTTCCTGGGAAGGCAACCAGACCAACGTGGCCTGGGTCGACGACGCACTGAAGCGCAAGCAGAAGTGGTCCTCGGCGCTGCGCGACGTCAAGGACCAGATCGTCGCCGAGCAGGAAGCCACCGTGGCGGTGGAGCAGGCGACCTACCTGAGCCTGACCGAGCTGAAGGAAATCAGCCGCGCGATGGCCTATGGCGAAGCCAAGGCGCGCAAGGCCAAGAAGGAAATGGTCGAGGCCAACCTGCGTCTGGTGATCTCGATCGCCAAGAAGTACACCAACCGCGGCCTGCAGTTCCTCGACCTCATCCAGGAAGGCAACATCGGCCTGATGAAGGCGGTGGACAAGTTCGAATACCGTCGCGGCTACAAGTTCTCCACGTATGCGACCTGGTGGATCCGCCAGGCCATCACCCGTTCGATCGCCGATCAGGCGCGCACCATCCGTATCCCGGTGCACATGATCGAGACGATCAACAAGTTGAACCGCATTTCCCGGCAGATGCTCCAGCAGTACGGCCGCGAGGCCACGCCGGAGGAGCTGGCCAAGGAAATGGACATGCCGGAGGACAAGATCCGCAAGGTGATGAAGATCGCCAAGGAGCCGATCTCGATGGAAACCCCGATCGGCGACGACGAGGATTCGCATCTGGGCGACTTCATCGAGGACACCAACGTGGAGTCCCCGATCGAGAACACCACCAACATCAACCTGTCCGAGACCGTGCGCGACGTGCTCGCCGGGCTGACCCCGCGCGAGGCCAAGGTGCTGCGCATGCGCTTCGGCATCGACATGAACACCGACCACACCCTCGAGGAAGTCGGCAAGCAGTTCGATGTCACCCGCGAGCGCATCCGCCAGATAGAGGCCAAGGCGTTGCGCAAGCTGCGTCACCCGAGCCGTTCCGAGCAGCTGCGCAGCTTCCTCGATATCGACTGATCGAGCGCGGTTCGCGGCAACGAAAAAGCCCCGCCATGTGCGGGGCTTTTTTGTGGATGGAGAGCTGCGCCGTTCGCCATATCGAACGGCTCCGCGTGCGCCCCCTGTAGGAGCGGCTTCAGCCGCGACCGGGTCTCACCGGTAACATCCTGTCGCGGCTGAAGCCGCTCCTACAGGAAGCAAGGGGCGCCGCATCGCCGGCGCCCCCTGCGCATGCCGCATCCGCGTTACGCGAACGCCCGGCTGCTGCGCATCACCGCCAGCACATCGTGGCAGGCGCCCATGGTGTGGTAGTCGGTCTTGCCGGCCGGGCTCTTCTCGTCGCTGTAGCTGCGGTTGTCGCGGCTGAGGATGCGGAACCAGGCGCCGTAGCGGTGGTCGACCAGGTGCTCCCACGAATACGTCCACACCTTGTCGTAAGCGCTGCGGTAGGACGCATCGCCGCTGGCGGCCAGCAGCCGCGCGGCGGCGGCGATCGCTTCGGCCTGCACCCAGAAATACTTGTCGTCGTCGCAGAAGTAGGTCGGGTGTCGCGCCACGTCGGGCACGCCGACTTCCGGCGTGGCCTCGGTGCCGGAGGCGAAGCCATAGACGATGCCGCCGTGCTGCGCGTCCCAGCCGTGCGCCAGCGCGGTGTCGAACAGGTGGCGGGCGGTCGGCAGCAGCCAGTCCGGCGCGCTGCCCTCGGCGGCCTGCAGATGCCCGTGCAGCAGCACCAGCAGCTTCGACCATTCGACCTGGTGGCCGGGCTGGAAGCCCCATGGCCGGAACAGGTGCTTGGGATTGTCGCGGTTGTAGTCCCAGTCCACCTGCCAGTTCGCGTCGTAGTGCTCCCACACCAGGCCGCCGGCCAGCGCGGCTTGCCGGCGGGTGATGTGGTCGGCGAGCAACAGCGCGCGCTGCAGGTAGCGCGGCTCGGCGCTGGCCTCGTAGGCGGCGATCAGCGCCTCGCACAGGTGCATGTTGGCGTTCTGCCCGCGGTAGCTGGAGAACTGCCAGTCGGGCGTGGCCTCGTCGCGGTACAGGCCGGCGGCGGCGTCCCAGTAGCGCGTTTCCAGCAGCTGCCAGGTCTCGTCCATCCACGCGTCGGTGTCGAGGCCGGCCTTCTTCGCGGTGGAATAGGCCAGCAGCACGAAGGCGGCGCCGTAGGCGTGCTGGGTGCGGTCCTCGGCGACGCCGTCGCGCAGGGTCCACACGTAGCCGCCGCTGGCGGTATCGCGGTGCACCTCGCGCAGGTAGCGCAGGCCGTGGCGCGCGGCATCCAGGTACTCGGCGGCCAGCGGCGAATCGGCGAACTCGTTCGCCGCCATCGCGTAGTTGAAGACGAAGCGGGTGCTGCTGACCAGGTGACGGTGGCCGGCGTCGTACACGCTGCCGTCGTCGCGGAAATAGTGGAAGAAGCCGCCGGCCGGATCGATCGCGCGCGGATGGTAGAAGGCCATGGTGTCGGCGATATGCGCGCGCAGCACGGCGGCATCGGCGAAGTCGGGCAGGGGCGTGGCAGGCAGGTTCATGCGGTCGCTGGGAGCCATGTGAGTGGGGGAAGGGGAGGGACGGGCACGCGCAGGGCGCGACGGCAACGCGCCGCCGCGCCCGTTTCGCGCATCAATGCATCGCGCGCGCCACCGGCTTGGCGCCAGGCGCCTCGGCCGGCAGATTGGCCGACAGCCGCGAGCCGCGCAGGCCGTACCAGAGGATATAGGCGTAGCACAGCAGCGGGATCACGAAGGCGTGCTGGATGCCGACCACGTCGGCCAGCGCGCCCTGCGCCAGCGGCACCAGCGCGCCGCCGACGATGCCCATGATCAGCAGGCTCGAGGCCTTGCTGGTCAGCGGGCCCAGGCGCTCGATGGCCACGGTGAAGATGGTCGGGAACATGATCGAGTTGAACAGGCCGATCGCGATCACGCTCCACATCGCCACGTGGCCGGTGCTGATCATGGTCACGATCAGCAGCAGCGAGGCGACGCCGGCGAACGCGGCCAGCAGCTTGCGCGCCGGGATCACCTGCAGCAGCGCGGCGCCGGCGAAGCGGCCGACCATCGCGCCGCCCCAGTAGAACGCCAGGTAGCGGCTGGCGGTGGCTTCGGTCAGGCCGCCGGTGGTCGGGCCGGAGATGTAGTTGATCAGGAAGCTGCCGATCGACACTTCCGCGCCCACGTACATGAAGATCGCCACCACACCCCACAGCAGGTGCGACTGGCGCAGCGCGTCGCCGAAGCTGTGATGCGACTCGACGCTGCCGGCGTCGTCCTCGCGCAGCGAGGGGATGCGCATCACCAGCACGAACACGGCCAGCAGCAACAGGCCGCCCGCCAGCAGCAGGTACGGCACCTGCACCGATTGCGCCTGCGCGCCGCGGTAGGCCGCCTGCTCGAGCGCGCTCATCGCCGCGATCTTGTCGGCCGACAGCACCGCGCCGGCCAGGATCAGCGGGCCGATCAGCAGCGGGAAGATGGTGGTGCCCAGCGAGTTCAGCGCCTGCGCGAAGTTGAGCCGGCTCGGCGCCTTGTCCGGGTTGCCGATCAGGCTGATGTACGGATTGGCCGCCACCTGCAGCAGGGTGATGCCGCTGGCCAGCACGAACAGCGCGGTCAGGAACAGCGGATACGACGGCAGCCGCGCGGCCGGGTAGAACATCGCCGCGCCGATCGCCGCGACCACCAGGCCGATGACGATGCTGCTCTTGTAGCCGACCCGCGCCACCACCGCACCGGCCGGCAGCGACATCAGGAAGTACGCGCCGAAGAAGGTGAACTGGATCAGCATCGACTGCGCGTAGTTCATCTGGAACACGGCTTTCAGATGCGGGATCAGCACATCGTTGAGGCTGGTCAGGCCGCCCCAGGTGAAGAAGATCATGCTGACCACCGCGATGGCGGCAGTGTTGGACAGCGGACGACGGCTCATGCAGCGACTCCGGGAACGGGCGATAGGGCGACACGGCTGCTGGCACGCAGGCACAACCGGGACGGGGCGATGGTAAGCGCAGGCAGCGCCTGTTGCTGGCGCAGCGCGTCCAGCACCAGCCGTGCGGCCTGCATGCCGCATTCGCGCGGGGCGACGGCGACGGTGGACAGCGGCGGGGTGGCGACGGCGGCTTCGGCGATGTCGTCGAAGCCCATCAGCGCGTAGTCGCGGCCGGCATGGCGGCCGCGTTCGGCCAGACCGCTGGCCAGGCCCAGCGCGACCACGTCGTTGTAGCAGACCAGCGCGGTCGGCAGCGGATCGCGCGCGCACAGCGCGCCGGCCTGGCGCGCGGCGTCCAGCCGGGTCGGCGCGCATTCGATCAGCCAGTCCGGATCGGCGGCGATGCCGGCGGCGGCGAGCGCGTCGCGGTAGCCGGCGCGGCGTTCGGCGCAGGAACTGGACTGGCGGTGGCCGCCGAAGAACGCGATCGCGCGGTGGCCCAACGCCAGCAGGTGCTCGGTGGCCAGGCGCGCGCCGCGGCGGTTGTCCAGCGCCAGCAGCGGCCAGTCGCCGTCCAGCGCGCGGTTGAACAGCAGCACCGGCAGCCGCGTGCCGAGCAATTGGCGCAGCCGCGCCGCGTCGGTGTTCTCGGTCGGCGACAGGATCAGCGCCGCCGGCTGGTGCTCGATCAGCGAGGCCAGTACGGTGTGCTGGCGCTCCGGCGATTCGCCGGTGCTGCCCATCAGCATCACGTAGCCGGCCTCGGCCAGCGCCGCGTCCACGCCGCCGGCGAATTCGGCGAAGAACGGATTGGCCAGGTCGTTGACCACCAGCGCCACCGCGTTGGAGGCGCGCCCGCGCAGGCTGGCCGCGCCGCGATGGTAGACATAGCCCTGCCGCGCGATCTCCGCCGCCACCCGCGCGCGCGTGTCCACATGCACCAGCGGGCTGTTGCGCAGCACCAGCGACACGGTCGCCCGCGACACGCCGCAGGCGGCGGCGATGTCGGACACGGTGACGCGTTTGTCGGCGGGGGACGACGGCACGGCGATTAGACCGGTTCAAAAGGCCGCCCATCCTGCGCTGTCGTGAACCACCGCGCATTTTGCAGTGCAGCAAAAGGGGTGGCGGCTTTTGTGGTATCCGTTTTGGACCGATTCGATCCGGGGGAGGACTCCATGCGTAGCACCTTGACCAAGCGCGCCGCCGCCGCGCTGCTGCTGGCCGCGCTGTGGCCGGCGGCGAACGCCGCCACCAAGCAGGCCGCCACCGACCCAGGTGCGCGTGCGGTCGCCGCGGTGGACCCGTTCATCGGCACCGGCGGCGAAGGCCATACCTATCCCGGCGCCACGGTGCCGTTCGGCATGGTCCAGCTGAGCCCGGACACCCGCATCCAGCCGCGCAAGGAGGCCTACGGCTGGGCCGCCGGCTACCGCTACGACGACCGCAGCCTGGTCGGCTTCTCCCACACCCATTTCTCCGGCACCGGCCATTCCGACCTGGGCGACGTGCTGCTGATGCCGATCAGCGGCGCGGTGCGGCTGGAGCGCGGCGACCCGGACAAGCCCGGCAGCGGCTACAGCTCGCGCTTCCGCCACGACGACGAGCGCGCCGAACCCGGCTACTACGCGGTGACCCTGGACGACTACAAGGTGCGCGCCGAACTCACCGCCAGCGCCCGCGCCGGCGTGCACCGCTACACCTTCCCCAAGGGCCAGCCGGCGCACGTGCTGCTGGACCTGCGCACCAGCATGTACGACTACCCCGGCAAGATCAGCTGGTCGCGGCTGCGCCTGCGCGCCGACGGCACCGTCACCGGCTTCCGCGAAACCCGCGGCTGGGCGCCGGGCCGGCAGCTGTACTTCGCCATGCGCTTCTCGCAACCGCTGCGCGGCCACGCCTTCCACAACACCGAGCAGGACGTTGCGTACAAGGGTTTCCCGCCGCCGGGCGACAACGACCCGGCGCAGCGCGCGCAGATCGAAGGCCGCCAACTGGTGGGCAGCTTCGATTTCGGCGACGCCGGCCGCGAGCCGCTGCTGGTGAAGGTGTCGATCTCGCCGGTCAGCGAGGACAGCGCCATCGCCAATCTCGAGGCCGAGGTGCCGGGCTGGGACTTCGACGGCGTGCGCCGCGCGGCACGCGCGCAATGGGCGCAAGCGCTGGGTGCGGTGGAAGTGGACGCAGCGCCGCAGCAGCGCACCCAGTTCTACACCGCGCTGTACCACAGCCTGCTCGGCCCCACGCTGTTCATGGACAGCGACGGCAGTTACCGCGGGCCGGACAACGCCGTGCACCAGGCGCAGGGCTACACCAACTACTCGACGTTCTCGCTGTGGGACACCTACCGCGCGCTGCATCCGCTGCTGACCCTGGTGCAGCCGCCGCAGCGCACCAACGACATCGTCAACTCGCTGCTCTCGCACCGCAAGAACAGCCCATACGGGGTGCTGCCGGTGTGGTCGTTCCAGGGCCTGGAAACCTGGTGCATGATCGGCTATCACGCCGTGCCGGTGATCGCCGACGCCTACATGAAGGGCATCCGCGGCTACGACTCCGACGCCGCGCTCGAGGCGATGGTCGCCAGCGCCGACTACGGCCCCTACGACGGCATCGCCCAATACCGCGAACTGGGCTACGTGCCGATCGATGAGGAAGGCGAAGCCGCATCCAAGACCCTGGAATACGCGTTCGACGACTGGACCATCGCGCGCATGGCGCAGGCGATGGGCCGCACCGAGGTGGCCAGCGCATTCGAAAAGCGCGCCGGCAACTGGCGCCACGCCTTCGACGCCAAGACCGGCTTCATGCGCGCGCGCAAGCGCGACGGCAGTTTCCGCGAGCCGTTCGATCCCAGCGCCAGCGGCTACGGCAGCGACTACACCGAAGGCAATGCCTGGCAATACTCCTGGTACGTGCCGCAGGACGTGGCGGGCCTGGCCAGTGCGCACGGTGGCGAAGACAAGCTGCTGGCGCGGCTGGACCAGGTGTTCGAGGCCAAGGTCGATCCCAAGGTGTTCGAACACATGGAAGACATCACCGGCTTGATCGGCTGGTATGCGCATGGCAACGAGCCCAGCCACCACGTCGCGTATCTGTATGCGTACGCGGGGCAGCCCTGGCGCACCCAGGCGCGGCTGCAGCAGATCATGCGCAGCCAGTACGCGGCGCGTCCCGACGGCCTGGCCGGCAACGACGACCTGGGGCAGATGTCGGCGTGGTACGTGTTCACCGCGCTGGGCTTCTATCCGGTGGCGCCGGCCAGCAACCAGTACATCATCGGCCGCCCGTTCCTGCCGCACGCCACCCTGGCGCTGCCCAACGGCAAGCGTTTCAGCGTGGTGGCCGAGGGCCTGGACGATGCGCATCCCTACATCGGCAGCGTCACCCTCAACGGCCGTTCGCTGGACCGCGCCTTCCTGCGCCACGAGGAGATCATGGCCGGCGGCGAGCTGCGCTTCACCCTGCAGGCGGAGCCGAACAAGACCTGGGCTGCGGGCGCGGCCGAGCGCGCCTATTCGATGAGCGAATAGGCGAGCGCTGCATCGTCGCGGCAGCGCTCGCCGCGACGCCGAGCTGCCCGAAACATGGCGGCAACCAGCGTCACGCCCGCGTCTTCGCGCTTGGCGAAGATGCCCGCCCGCGTCTGCAAGCTGTCGTAAGCGCGTGAACGGACGATGACGTCAAGGCGTCGGCAGCGCCGCGCCCGCAGTGACGATTCCTGCGCAAACCCCGCGCCGCGGAGCCGCGCGCGCTGCGCATGGCCGCTTGGCGAGCGTCCGCGGCCAGCCGGCGTATGCGTTTATTTAATGCCATGAACACATTCCATTGGCATCCCCTGTGGTCTTGTGGGGTCAGTCGCATGGCATCGAGCGGCATTGGCGCCCCGGCGTCGAATCCGATTGCGGATGCGGCACATCGTGCAGGTGCATTCCGTCTCCGTCTTGTGCGACGGCCGATCCGTGCCGCCGATGGCGATCGCTGCGGTCTGGATCGTGCACTCCTCATTACGCCGAACGGGATATCCGAATGCATGTCTGCCTGCTGTCCCCCCTTACGCACGACGCGGCCACGCTGGAGACGGCCATGGCCGCCGCGCAGGCCAATGGTTGCGATCATGTCGTACTGCCCAATCCGTTCGCGCAGGACCCGCAAGGGCGGCTGACGGACCCGGCCAGCGACGATGCCGCCGGCGTCGCACAGCTGCAGCAGTGGCTGGCGCTGGCGCAGAAGCACGGCCTGAACCTGTTGGTCGATCTGCGCATCGACGAGATCGGCGGCGGCAGCGGCCTGCTGCAGCAACATCCGCACTGGTTCCGCGCGCGCACCTCGGCGCTGCCGGATCCGCGCACGCAGCGCGGTACGCCGGAAATCGCCCAGGGCCGCTTCGCCTACGCCGAAGAGGGCGCGGGACTGGCGCAGTGGTGGAGCGTGCGTGTGCGCGACTGGCTGCGCAGCGGCGTGGCCGGATTCCGCGTGCTGCAGCCGCAGCGCGTGCCGGCCACGCTGTGGCGCAGCTTGATCGCCGATGTGCAGGCGGACGTGCCCGGCGCGAAATTCCTGGCCTGGACGCCTGGCCTGGGCCTGGAGTCCTTACGCGGGCTGCAGGGCGCCGGCTTCGATGCGGCATTCTCGTCGCTGGCCTGGTGGGACGGACGCGGCAGCTGGTTCTTCGACGAAGACGTGGCGCTGCGCAGCCTGGCGCGTCGCGTCGTCGCCACCATCGATCCCGATGCGCCGTCCGAAGCGCAGCCGCCGTTGCAGCGCGCGCAACGCGCCCGGTTGGCCTCCGCGTTCGGCGATGCATGGGCGATCGCCGAACTCACCGCCTTGCCAGTGCCGGCCGACACCGATGCCGATTACGCGCCGGCCATCCCGGCCGCTGCCGGACAAGATCTGCGCTTGCGCCCATTGCTGCGCGATGGCGCGCTGACCGCAATCGCGGTGGAACCGCTCGGCGCCGCGCCGTGGCTGGTACTGCTCAACAGCGACCGCGACCATCTGCTGCCGGTACCTGGATCGGCGCTGCTGCGCCTGCTCGGCGACAGCGAAAGCTTGCTCAGCGATCAGGGCGAGCCGATCCAGGGCGACCAGGGCGGCACCCTGGAAGCGGGCGAAGTGCGCGTCTATCGCAGCGTGCCGGCGCGCCCGGTGCTGGCCGCCGCTCGCGCCCGCACGCCGGCCGATGTCGCCGCCGCTGCGGCGCGGATCTGCATCGAAGCGGTGACGCCCTCGGTGGACGATGGTCGCTTCCCGGTCAAGCGCACCGTCGGCGACCGCATCTGCGTGGAAGCCGACGCGTTCTGCGACGGCCACGACCGCATCGCGGTGGCATTGCTGTGGCGCGCCGCCGACGCACGCACCTGGTCCAGCGCGCCGATGCGCGCGCTGGGCAACGACCGCTGGCGCGGCGAGTTTCCGCTGGAGCGGCTGGGCCGTTACGAATTCCGCATCGAAGCCTGGCGCGACATCTTCGCCACCACCCATGCCGACCTGGAAAAGAAGCGCGCCGCCGGCACGCTGCTGCCGGTGGACGTGCAGGAAGCGCTGGCCCAGGTCGAGGCGGCGCGCGCGCGCAGCCGCGGCGCCTTGAACTCAAGGCTGAAGGCGATCCTCGCCCGGATCACCCGCAGCGAGGATCCCGCCGCCCGCGCCGAGATCCTGCTGGAACCCGGCACCGCCGAAGCGATGGCGCGCGCCGACGACAAGCCGTTCCGTACCGAATACCCGATGACCTTCCGCGTGGAGGCCGAGCGCCGCGGCGCGCATTTCTCCAGCTGGTACGAGCTGTTCCCGCGGTCGCAGAGCGGCGACCTCGCGCGCCACGGCACCTTCGACGACGTCATCAAGCGCCTGCCGCACATCCGTGCGATGGGCTTCGACGTGCTGTACATGCCGCCGATCCATCCGATCGGCGAGAAGAACCGCAAGGGCCGCAACAACGCGGTCACCGCGCAACCCGGCGAACCCGGCAGCCCGTACGCGATCGGCTCGGCCGAAGGCGGGCACACCGAGGTGCACGCCGAACTCGGCGGGTTGGAGGGCTTCCGCCGGCTGCGCGCCGCGGCCGCCGCGCAAGGCCTGGAACTGGCACTGGATTTCGCGATCCAATGCGCGCCGGACCATCCGTGGCTGCGCGAGCATCCGGACTGGTTCACCTGGCGCGCCGACGGCTCGATCCCGTACGCGGAGAATCCGCCGAAGAAATACCAGGACATCGTCAACGTCGATTTCTACGCCAGCGGCGCGGTGCCCGAACTGTGGAACGCGTTGCGCGACGCGGTGCTGTTCTGGGTCAACGAAGGCGTCAACCTGTTCCGCGTCGACAACCCGCACACCAAGCCGTTCCCGTTCTGGGAATGGCTGATCGCCGAAGTGCGCGGCCGCCATCCGCAGGTGGTGTTCCTGTCCGAAGCCTTCACCCGGCCCAAGCCGATGTACCGGCTGGCCAAGGTCGGCTTCTCGCAGTCCTACACCTACTTCACCTGGCGCCAGCACAAGGCCGAGCTGCAGGCCTACATCGAAGAACTCAACACCGGCATTCCGCGCGAATGCTTCCGACCGCATTTCTTCGTCAACACGCCGGACATCAACCCGGTGTTCCTGCAGCAGAGCGGCCGCGGCGGCCACCTGATCCGCGCCGCGCTGGCGACCACGCTGTCGGGCCTGTGGGGCATGTACCAGGGCTTCGAACTGTGCGAAGCCACGCCGCTGGCGCCGGGCAAGGAGGAATACCTGGATTCGGAGAAGTACCAGCTGCGCGTGTGGCCCGAGCGCGCACCCGGTGACATCGTCGACGAGATCACCCGCCTCAACCTGCTGCGCCGCCAGCACCCGGAACTGCAATCGCACCTGGGCACGCGTTTCTATCTCGCGCACAACGACCAGGTGCTGTACTTCGGCAAGTTCCTCGATGAAGCGCATCTGGCGCGCAGCCGCAGCCTGGTGCTGGTGGCGATCAGCCTCGACCCGCATGCCGCGCAGGAAGCACAGATCGAAGTGCCGCTGTGGGAGCTGGGCCTGCCCGATCACGCCAGCGTCGCCGTGCAGGACCTGTGGAATGGCCACGCCTTCGCCTGGCACGGCAAGCAGCAAACCATTCGCCTCGATCCCTCGCGGCCGTTTTCCCTATGGCGTATCCGCGCCGGAGCCACTTCATGAATGCTGCAGTTCCATTGTCCGCCGACAGCGAGGCAAGCCCGCTGGTGCGCGACGCGCTCTGGTACAAGGACGCGATCATCTACCAGGTGCACGTGAAGTCGTTCTTCGATTCCAACGACGACGGCATCGGCGATTTCCCCGGCCTGATCTCCAAGCTCGACTACATCGCCGACCTCGGCGTGGACACCATCTGGCTGCTGCCGTTCTATCCCAGCCCGCGCCGCGACGACGGCTACGACATCGCCGAATACATGGCGGTGCACCCCGACTACGGCAGCATCGCCGACTTCGAACGGCTGGTCGCGCAGGCGCACGCGCGCGGCATCCGCATCGTCACCGAGCTGGTGATCAACCACACCTCCGACCAGCACGCCTGGTTCCAGCGCGCGCGCAACGCGCCGGCCGGTTCGCCGGAGCGCGACTTCTACGTGTGGTCCGACAGCGACCAGGACTACGCCGGCACCCGCATCATCTTCTGCGACACCGAGAACTCCAACTGGACCTGGGACCCGGTCGCCGGGCAGTACTTCTGGCACCGCTTCTATTCGCACCAGCCGGACCTGAACTTCGACAACCCGGCCGTGCTGGAAGCGGTGCTGGAAGTGATGCGCTTCTGGCTCGACCTGGGCGTGGACGGCCTGCGCCTGGACGCGGTGCCGTACCTGATCGAGCGCGACGGCACCTCCAACGAGAACCTGCCCGAGACACACGCCATCCTGCGCCGCATCCGCGCCACGCTGGACGCCGAGTATCCGGACCGCATGCTGCTGGCCGAGGCCAACATGTGGCCGGAAGACACCCAGCAATACTTCGGCGAGAACGCCGACGAATGCCACATGGCGTTCCACTTCCCGCTGATGCCGCGCATGTACATGGCCATCGCGCGCGAGGACCGCTTCCCGATCACCGACATCATGCGCCAGACCCCGGAAATCCCGGAGAGCTGCCAGTGGGCGATCTTCCTGCGCAACCACGACGAGCTGACCCTGGAGATGGTCACCGATTCGGAGCGCGACTACCTGTGGCAGACCTACGCCGCCGACCGTCGCGCGCGCATCAACCTGGGCATCCGCCGGCGCCTGGCGCCGTTGCTGGAACGCGACCGCCGCCGCATCGAACTGATGACCTCGCTGCTGCTGAGCATGCCCGGCACACCGGTGCTGTACTACGGCGACGAGATCGGCATGGGCGACAACATCCACCTCGGCGACCGCGACGGCGTGCGCACACCGATGCAGTGGTCGATCGACCGCAACGGCGGCTTCTCGCGCGCCGACCCGGCCGCGCTGGTGTTGCCGCCGATCATGGATCCGCTGTACGGCTTCCAGGCGGTCAACGTCGAGGCGCAGCAGCGCGACCAGCATTCGTTGCTGACCTGGACCCGGCGCATCCTGTCGGTGCGCAAGCGCTACCGCGCCTTCGGCCGCGGCACGCTGCGCTTCCTGTATCCCGGCAACCGCCGCCTGCTCGCCTACCTGCGCTGCCACGAGGACGAGACCGTGCTGTGCGTGGCCAACCTCTCGCACACGCTGCAGGCGGTGGAACTGGACCTGTCCGAATTCGAAGGCCGGGTGCCGGTGGACATCATCGGCGGCGGCAGCTTCCCGCCGATCGGGCGCCTGACCTATCTGCTCACCGTGCCGGCGTTCGGCTTCTACGCGTTCCAGCTGGTCGGCAACGCCACGCTGCCGGACTGGCACGTGCCCGCGCCGATGCCGCTGCCCGACTATCAGACCCTGGTGCTGCGCGGCGCGGTCGATGCCGATGCGCTGCTGCCGCACCTGGGCACGCTGGAGCGCGACATCCTGCCGGCGTGGCTGTCCACGCGGCGCTGGTTCGCGGCCAAGGACCGCGCGTTGCGCAGCGTGCGCATCGCCCGCCGCACCCCGCTGCCCGGCACCGACGCGTTGACCATGCTGGAGATCGAAGCGGAGCTGGAGCATGGCGAATACGAACGCTACATGCTGCCGCTGGGCATCGTCTGGGACCGCGAACAGCCCAGCGTGCTGGCCGAACAGCTGGCGCTGGCACGGGTGCGGCACGGCCGCGAAGTCGGCTATCTCACCGACGGCTTCGCGCTGAAATCGCTGACCCGCACCACGCTTGCCGCATTGCGCGAGGGCGCGGTGCTGTCGGTCCAGGGCGAGACCCATGCCGGTGCCGATGCCGCGCCGGAACAGATCCGCTTCTGCCCCACGCCGGCACTGGCCGCGGTCGAGATCGCCGACGATGCCGAGATCCGCTGGCTGTCGGCCGAGCAGAGCAACAGCTCGCTGATCGTCGGCGACAAGGCGGTGTTCAAGCTGCTGCGCCGCGTTTCCGCCGGTGCCAACCCCGAGATCGAACTCGGCGCGCGGCTGACCGAGATCGGCTACGCCAACGCCGCGCCCTTGTTCGGCCACGTCACCCGGGTCGATGCGCAGGGCGTGGAAACCACCCTGGCCTTGCTGCAGGGCTTCGTGCGCAACCAGGGCGACGCCTGGCGCTGGACCCTGGATCACCTGGCGCGCGGCGCCGAGGAATACGCCGCCGCGCAGGACGATGCCGCGCGCGACGAGAGCGTGGCCGGCTACGACGCCTTCGCCGCCGTCGTCGGCCGGCGCCTGGCCGAGCTGCACGACGTGCTGGCCCAACCGACCGATGCCGCCGCGTTCGCGCCGCAGCCGGTGGATGCCGCGGCCGCGCGGCAGGTCGTCGCGGGTGTGGAGCACGAAGTGCAGGCGATGTGGGACACGTTGTCCGCGCATCGCGACGGCAGCGAGGATGGCGCCGAGCGCGCCGCGATGGACGCGTTGCTGGCCGAACGTCCGCGCCTGGACGCCTGGTTGCAACAGGCGCCGGCCCTGCTCGACGGCGCGCTGCTGACCCGCGTGCACGGCGATTTCCACCTCGGCCAGATCCTGGTCGCGTTCGACGACGTGGTGCTGATCGACTTCGAAGGCGAACCGGCCAAGTCGCTGGACGAACGCCGCGCCAAGGCCAGCCCGCTGCACGACGTGGCCGGCTTCCTGCGCTCGCTCGACTACGCCAGCGAAGTCTCCGCCCGCGGCGAAGAGGGCACCGCCGCACGCGCCGGCGTCGGCCTGGACACCGCGCTGGACGCCTTCCTGTCCGCGTTTCGCAGCCGCGCCAGCGCCACCTTCCTGGCCGCCTACCGCCAGGTGCTCGACGCCAGCCCGCATCCGTGGGTGGCGCCGGCCGCCTTCGAGACCACCACCCTGTTGTTCCTGATCGAGAAGGCCAGTTATGAAATTCGCTACGAGGCCGCCAACCGCCCGGCCTGGATCATGGTGCCGATACAGGGACTGCTGCGCATACTCGACCGCTTTCCCGCACCACAGGAGGCGATGCGATGAGTGATGTCGGCCACACCTGGGACGAGGCGACGCTGCGCGCGTTCGCCAATGCCCGCCACGGCGACCCGTTCGCCGTGCTCGGTGCGCACCGCATCGGCGACACGCGCGTGCTGCGCAGCTACCTGCCCGGCGCCGAAGCCGTGGCGGCAGTGCTCGAAGACGGCCGCGAGGTGCCGCTGCAGGAAGGCCCCAGCCCTGGTTTCTTCTCCGCGCCGCTGCCCGACGACGGCCGCTACCGCCTGCGCATCCGCTGGCCCGGCGGCGAGCAGGTCACCGAGGACGCCTACGCCTTCGGCCCGCAGCTCAGCGATTTCGACCTGCACCTGATCAGCGAAGGCCACCATCTGCAGCTGGCTGATGCGCTGGGCGCCAACGCGGTCGAGGTCGATGGCGTGCGCGGCACCCGTTTCGCGGTGTGGGCGCCGAACGCCACGCGCGCCGCGGTGATCGGCGATTTCAACAGCTGGGACGCGCGTCGCCACCCGATGCGGCTGCGTCACCAGGCCGGCGTGTGGGAACTGTTCGTGCCCGGCGTCGACGTGGGCGCGCACTACAAGTACGCGCTGCGCGGCCCGCGCGGCGAAGACCTGCCGGCCAAGGCCGACCCGGTCGCGCGCAGCGCCGAACTGGCGCCCGGCACCGCCTCGATCGTGGCCGATCCCACCCCGTACCAGTGGCGCGACGAGGCCTGGATGGCGTCGCGCGCGCGACGCCACAGCCCGAACGCGCCATTGAGCGTGTACGAGATCCACGCCGGCTCGTGGATGCATGCCGACGACGGCAGCATGCTCGACTGGGACGCCCTGGCCGACCGCCTGATTCCCTACGTCGCCGACATGGGCTTCACCCATATCGAACTGATGCCGGTCACCGAACATCCGTTCGGCGGCTCCTGGGGCTACCAGCCGCTGGGCCTGTTCGCGCCCACCGCGCGCTTCGGCTCGCCCGACGGCTTCGCCCGCTTCGTCGACCGCTGCCATCGCGAAGACATCGGCGTCATCGTCGACTGGGTGCCCGCGCATTTCCCCACCGACGCGCACGGCCTGGCCCATTTCGACGGCACCTCGCTGTACGAACACGCCGACCCGCGCGAAGGCTTCCACCGCGACTGGAACACGCTCATCTACAACCACGGCCGGCGCGAAGTCTCCGGCTTCCTGATCGCCAGCGCCCTGGAATTCCTGCAGCGCTACCACGTCGACGGCCTGCGCGTGGACGCGGTGGCCTCCATGCTCTACCGCGACTACAGCCGCAACGCCGGCGAGTGGGTGCCCAACATCCACGGCGGCCGCGAGAACTACGAGACCATCGCCTTCCTGCGCCGGCTCAACCAGGTGGTCGCCGAACACGCACCGGGCGCCATCACCATCGCCGAGGAATCCACCGCCTGGCCGGGCGTCACCGCCGACCTGGCGCACGGCGGCCTGGGCTTCAACTACAAATGGAACATGGGCTGGATGCACGACAGCCTGCACTACATCGAACTGGATCCCATCTACCGCCGCTACCACCACGGCGAACTGACCTTCAGCATGGTCTACGCGTACTCCGAGCGCTTCATGCTGCCGATCTCGCACGATGAAGTGGTGCACGGCAAGCGCTCCCTGCTCGGGCGCATGCCCGGCGACGACTGGCAGCGCTTCGCCAACCTGCGCGCCTACCTCGGCTACATGTACACCCACCCCGGGCGCAAACTGCTGTTCATGGGCTGCGAAATCGCCCAGCCCACCGAGTGGAACCACGACGCCGCGCTGCCCTGGCACCTGCTCGACGACCCGCGCCACCGCGGCATCCAGCGCCTGGTCCGCGACCTCAACCGCCTGTACGCCGAACACCCCGCGCTGCACGCGCGCGACGACACCCCCGACGGCTTCGCCTGGGTCATCGGCGACGACGCCGGCAACAGCCTGTTCGCCTACCTGCGCACCGCCCAGGGCAGCGACACCCCGCTGCTGGTGGTGGCCAACCTCACCCCGCTGGTGCACCACGGCTACCGCATCGGGGTTCCCCGCGGCGGCCGCTGGCGCGAACTGCTCAATTCCGACGCCGAGATCTACGGCGGCAGCAACACCGGCAACGGCGGCAGCGTGCGCACCGAGAACATCGGCGCCCATGGGCATCCCGCCTCGCTGTCGCTGACCATCCCGCCGTTGGGGGTGTTGGTGCTGGGGTTGGAAGACTGAGGATGGATTGAGGGAGGGGAAGGGGAGCCAGTCCGGACGACAAGTGACGGCGCGGAGCCGTCTGACCCTCCGTCGCCGTCCATCAGCAAAGGCGTCGTCCGCCGCGTCTACCGCGGCGGGCAGACAGCGCGCCACCGCGGACGTTAAACTCACGCCCGCCTCGGCGCCTTCCTCTGCATGCACGCCAGAGGCGCCAAGCCGGCGGCCGACGCATCGCCCGCCCGCTCCGGACGCTTCCGGGCCTATAGCTCAACGGTTAGAGCAGAGGACTCATAATCCTTTGGTTCCAGGTTCGAATCCTGGTGGGCCCACCAATAAGCCGTGGCGCGCGCAACGCCATCCAGGGTGCTCGCGTCATGCGGAGGGGCCACTGGCGCAATGCGCTTGCTGTGCAGCGGCAGCCGGCAGCGTGATCGCATGAACGGCTACGCGTCGCTGCCGGCATGCGTTGCCCGTGCCGCGCCGCCGCTGCCGGGCGAACGGCGGCTCAAGCGGCTCGGGCTTGATCTAGATCAACGCATCGCCTGAGCCGGCAGCCTATAAAGATTCTCAGCAAGAGTCCGGCAGCGTCGGGCATGCGGATCCCCGCAACATGGCGAGGATCCGCCATCCGGACGCCGGCTCTTCCGAACTCCATTCCCAAGGAATCGCTCATGGGCATCGCGCTCGCTCCAGAACAATTGCTGTCTTCCCTCGAGAAGGTGATGGTGATCTCCACCACCGACCTGCAGGGCACCATCACCTATGCCAACGACCTGTTTTGCCAGCTGACCGGCTTCGCGCGCGAAGAGTTGATCGGGCAGCCGCACAGCATCGTGCGTCACCCGGACGTGCCCAAGGCGGTCTACAAGGACATGTGGGACACGATCAAGGCCGGCAAGGTCTGGACCGGCATCGTGCCGAATCTGGGCAAGGGCGGCGTGCTCTACGTGGTCGATACCACCGTGCAGCCGTTGTACGACGAGCAGGGAAATATCAACGCTTACATCAGCATCCGCCGCGTGGTCAACGATCTGATGACGAACTTCGAGGCGGTGGAAGCGGCGAAGGAATACTTCGACGACTACTACGCCGGCAAGTGAGCGCTGCGCCCCCCATCGCGCGCGTGCTGGTCGGCTACGGCTCCGAATCGGGCAATGCGCGCGCACTCGCGCAACGCCTGGGCACGCAAGCGTTCCTGCAGCCGCACGGTCCCGTGGTGTTGGCGCTGGACGAGATCGATCTCGCCAGCCTGGGGCCGCACGATGCCCTGCTGATCGTCTGCAGTTCGTTCGGCGACGGTGAGCCGCCGGGCAACGCCGAACGCTTCCTGGACGCGCTCAGGCAGACACGGACGTTGCCGGACCTGCGCTATGCGGTCTTCGGCCTGGGCGACACCGCCTATCCGCGCTTTTGCGGCTTCAGCAAGACGCTCGACGCGCTGCTCGCCGAGCGGCTGGCGACCGCCCTGGTCAACAGGGTCGATGCCGATGCCAACTACGCTGCCTTCTTCGAGCGCTGGCTGCCCGTGCTCGAGCGGGTGTTGCATGGCGACCTGCAGGCAGGCCGCGACCTGCACCTTCAGGTCAAGGCCTATGGCGAGGCCAACGCGTTCGCGGCCACGGTGATGGAGCGACGCAGGCTCAGCGCCAGCGATCCGGCGGCCTGGCATGTGCGCCTGGATATCGCCGGCAGCGGCATCGTCTACCGGGCCGGTGACACGTTGCATGTGGTGCCGGAGAACGACGAGGACCTGCTCGGACGTCTGGCGTCCTGGTACGGGCAACCCGAGGCAGTACCGACTCTGCGCGGCAAGGAGTTGCGCCAGATCGGCAAGCCGCTGTTGCGCGAGCTGGCGCGGCTGGGCGGGAGCGAGATCCTCAAGGGCCTGACCAAGATCAGCCAGCGCGCCGCGCTGGAAGCGTATCTGTACGGGGCGGACCTGCTCGACGTGCTCGAGGATCACTGCACGCCCGACACGGTTCCGCTGGCGAGCCTGGCCGACCTGTTGCCTGGATGCCTGCCGCGCGCCTATTCGATCGCGTCGCGGGCAGATCCGGACAGCCTGGACCTGTGCGTGCGCGAAGTGCGCTATACGCGCGGCGGCCGTGTTCGCAGTGGCGTCTGCACCGGCTGGCTGTTGAGCGATCGCGCCGAACGGGTACGTATCTTCAGCCGGGCCAATCCGGGCTTCCACCTGCCGCCCGATCCGGGTTGCCCGCTGATCCTGATCGGCACCGGGACCGGCGTCGCGCCGCTGATGGGTTTGATGCGCGAAGCCGCCGCCAGCGACGGGCGCCGCGAGATCTGCCTGATCTTCGGCGAGAAGCGCCGCGAGCAGGATTTCCTCTACCGCGACGAACTCGAGGCGCTGCGCGACGGCAAGGTGCTGGACCGTCTGATCACCGCCTTCTCGCGCGACACCGACGCGAAGTACTACGTGCAGGACGCCATGGCCGAACACGGCGACTATCTCGCCGGGCTGCTGCGGCGCGACGCGCACATCTATCTGTGCGGAAACAAGCGACACCTGGAGGGCGTGGTGGAGCAGGCCGTAGGTGGGCTGATAGATGCGGACGCATCGCAGCAGGCTCCCTGGCATGCGCTGTCAGGGCAAGGGCGGCTGCACCGCGAGCTGTATTAGTCTTCGCACGCGGCCGGCAGGGCGGCCGCCGCATGGCGCGGCGTCAGCCGAAGCGGACCGGCACGCCCTGGCGGTCGAATGCGGCGAAACGGTCGATGCGGCCTTCGTTGATCGCATTGACCATGAAGCGCAGCGGCTGCATGGCCTCGTCGGCCGAGGGCGTCACGCCTGCGCGTCCAGCCAGGCCGCCGACGAACAGCAGATCCCACGCGATGCCGGTCCGTTCCGATTCGGCGAGCAATGCCTGGAACGACGCGATCTCCGCAGGCAGTTTGTCCACGCACAGCACGGGTGCAAGAGTGCCGCCCTGCCCCGATCGGTGTTGCTGCCGCTGCACCTCGGTCGCCGAGGCAGGCAGGTCGGTGCGAACGAAGACCAACAACAGGCGTTGCGGCTCCTGCTGAGCGCCGGCGGCCCGCAACAGGTCGGAAAAACTGGTCAGCATGGTGTGCTCGTGGGTGATGGCGGTCGCCTACAGCATGCACGCGGCAACCACAGGGTTTCTTGATCAAGATCATGGTGCACGCCGGTCGCATGCCCAAAGCTATGCGCAGTGGGAACAGGGGCGGAAGGCGGAGGGATCTCGTCGCCGCGCGGCCAGCCAGTGAATCAGACGAGCGAGCACAGATGATGGGCAGCCTCACCGACGGCTACGGGCGCAGCTTTCCCTATCTGCGCCTGTCGCTGACCGAAGCCTGCAACTACCGCTGCAGCTACTGCCTGCCGGACGGCTACCGCGCCGACGGCGCATCCCGCTTTCTCGGGATCGCGGAAATCCGGCGGCTGGTAGGCGGTTTTGCCGCGCTGGGAATGCACAAGATCCGCCTGACCGGCGGCGAACCCAGCCTGCGCAAGGACCTGCCGGCGGTGATCGCTGCGGTGTCGGCGGTGCGCGGTGTCCGCAAGATCGCCTTGACCACGAATGGTTGCCTGCTGCCGCGGCACGTGCGCACATGGCGCGAGGCCGGGCTGACCGCGCTCAACGTCAGCATGGACAGCCTGGATGCTGGACGCTTCCACGCCATCACCGGCCACGATCGCTTTGCCGAGGTCTACGAAGGCATCGAACAGGCGCTGACGCTGGGATTGGAGTCGGTCAAGGTCAACGCGGTGCTGCTGCGCGGCTGCAACGACGATGAGCTGCCGTGTTGGCTGGATTATCTGCGCGAGCGCGCGCTGAGCGTGCGCTTCATCGAACTGATGCGCACCGGCGACAATCTGGCGTATTTCGAGCGTCACCATCTGCGTGCGGAGGAGCTCGAGCTGCGCTTGCAGGCGGCGGGGTGGCGCCTGCGCGTGCGCGCCGCCGACGCCGGGCCGGCGCGGGAGTACGCGCATCCCCAGTTCCGCGGCACCATCGGCGTGATCGCACCGTACTCGAGGGATTTCTGCACCGGTTGCAACCGCTTGCGGGTCACTGCGCGCGGCGATCTGCGGCTGTGCCTGTTCGGCGACTTCGGCATCGCGCTGCGGCCGTTGCTGCAGTCCGATGCGGACCACGATGCGCTGGTGATGCGTATCGCCACGCAGTTGGGGCTCAAGGCGGCCGGACACGGCCTGCACCAGGGACATACGGGCCTGACCCCGCACCTGGCATCGATCGGAGGTTGAAACCATGAACGGCGATTCCGCAGCGGCCTTCCACATGGCCGACATCCGCGACAAGCGTCCGACCGCGCGCCGTGCGGTGGCGGTCGGCGAGCTGATGGCCGGGCCACTGGCGTACCCGATGATCGTCGCACGGCGCCTGCCCAAGGGCGACGCACTGGCGTTGGCGGAAGTCGCCGGCCTGCAGGGCGCCAAGTCGGCTTCGACGCTGATGCCGCTGTGCCATCCGTTGCCGCTGGAGCTGGTACGCACGTTGTGCGTGCCGGTACCGGAGCGGTATGCGATCCGCGTGTACTGCGAGTGCGCCAGCCAGGCGCGTACCGGCGTGGAAATGGAGGCGCTGGCCGGCGTCAGCGCGGCGTTGCTGACGCTGTACGACCTGAGCAAGCCGGTCGAACCGGCGCTGACCTTTGGCGGCGTCCGCCTGTTGTTCAAGGAGGGCGGCAAGCGCGGACTGTGGCGGCATCCGGATGGCATGAGCGAGTCCGAGCAGGCGCGCTTCCGGCCGCGCGCGCCGCTGGCGCTGGACGGCGTGCCGTGCGCAGTGCTCACGCTCAGCGACCGTGCCGCCGGCGGCCTCTATGCGGATGCGTCCGGCCCGGTACTGGTGGATGGGCTGCGGCATCTGGGCGCGCAGGTGTCCGCGAGCGAGGTGCTGCCCGACGGCATCGAGCCGCTGGCCACGCGCCTGCGCGCATTGGCGGACGCGGGCGTGCGGCTGTGCCTTTGCACCGGCGGTACCGGGCTGGGTCCGCGCGATCTGACCCCGGAGGCCTTCGCATGCGTCGCCGACCGCCGTGTCGAGGCGCTGGCGCAGATGCTGCGCACGCTCGGCGCGCAACATACGCCGCTGGCCTGGCTCAGCCGTGCCGAGGTCGTGCAGGTAGGCCGGATGCTGGCGTTCGCGTTGCCCGGAAGCCCGCGCGCGGCGGCGCAATGCATGGACATCCTTGCGCCGGTGCTCGGCCACGCGCTGCGCATGCTCGATGGAGGGCGGCATCCATGATCGGCTATGCGCAGGCGCTGTCGATGGTGCGCGAGGCGGTTCCGTTGCTGGGGATGGAGGCCGTGCCGGCGATTGCGGCCGAAGACCGGGTGCTGGCCGAGCCGCTGGTCAGCGCCGCTGCGCTGCCGCCGTTCGACAACTCGGCGATGGACGGGTTCGGCGTGCATGCCAGTAGCGCGGGACTGGCTGCCGGTGTGGAACTCGCCGTGCGCGGCTGGCAGGCGGCCGGCGATACGCAATGCCGCGCCGGCGATGGCGCCTGGGAAATGATGACCGGCGCGCCCGTGCCTGCCGGGCTGGATGCGGTGATTCCGGTGGAGCAGGTGGAGGTGCTTGCACGGGCCGAGGGCCGGCCGCTGGCGATCCGCCTGCTGGCCGCGGTGCAGCCGGGCCAGCACGTGCGCCGCAGTGGCGAGGACGTCGGCGTGGGCGAACCGGTGCTGCCCGCCGGCGAGCGCCTGGGTGCGCCGCAGACCACCATGCTGGCAGCGCTGGGCGTGGCGCAGGTGCTGGTGCGGCGGCGTCCACGGGTGGCGGTGATCGCCACCGGGCGCGAACTGGTGGGCGATCCGGCACAGCCGTTGGCCTCGGGCCAGATCCGCGACAGCAACCGTCCATTCCTGGCCGCGCAACTGCGCGCGGCGGGTGCCGAGGTGGTCTGGCAGGGCATCGTCGGCGACGAACCTGCGCAGTTCCATGCCGCCCTCGACGCTGCGCTGGCAGCGGGCGCCGATGCGGTACTCAGCAGCGGCGCGGTGTCGCAGGGACGCTACGACTTCGTGCCCGAGGCGCTGCGCCAGCGCGGCGCGCGGATCGGGTTCCACAAGGTGGCGATCCGCCCAGGGAAGCCACTGCTGTTCGCCACCCTGGCGGAGGGGCCGCTGTACTTCGGCCTTCCCGGCAATCCAGTGTCCAGCGCGGTAGGCCTGCGCTTCTTCGTCGAACCGGCGCTGCGCGCGATGCTTGGCCTGGCTGCGGAAAAGCCGCTGTGGTTGCCGGCGGGCATGCCGATCGCCAAGCCGGCAGCGCTGCGCTTCCATGGCAGCGGCGTGGTGGCGTGCGATCGCAGCGGGCAATTGCGCGCTGCGATCCTGCCGCAGCAGCACTCGTTCCGGCTGCGGCCGCTGCTGGCGGCCAATGCGTGGCTGGTGGTGCCGGAAGGCGTGGCCGACGTGGCCGCGGACGAACCGGTGCAAGTGTATGGCCTGGGCCATTGGCAGCCCGTGCAACTATCCTGGGAGAAACAGTCATGAAGATTTCGGTGCGCCTGTTCGGCGCGCTTTCCGATTACGCCGCCGGCCAGCCGCTGGAATTCGAACTTGCGGCCGGGCAATGCATGGCCGATCTGCGCGCGGTGCTGCAAGAGCGCCTGGAGGCCACGGTTCCGGGCTTCCGCCCGGCGCTGCTGCGCTGTTCGGCGTTCGCCGACAGCCGGCAGATCCTGCACGAGCGCGATCCGCTGCCAGCCGATGGCGAAGTGGCGGTGCTGCCGCCGGTGAGCGGAGGTTGAGCGGGATGAACGCACATGCAGGCATCCTTCATGCGCAGGTCGTCGATCGCGCGCTGGCGGCGCTGGATCCGGCCGCAGCGATCGATTTCGTATCCGACCCCGGCTTCGGCGGGCTGGCCGTCTTCATCGGCCGCGTGCGCGACTTCAATCATGGCCGCGTCGTGACCGGCATCAGCTACGACATGTTCGATGCGCTGGCGCTCAATGGCTTCGAGCGCATCATGCAGCAGGCGCTGGCCGACATCGGGCCAAAGCTGAAACTGTACGTGGCGCACGCCAGGGGGCGGCTGGCCATCGGCGAACTGGCGGTGGTGGTGGCGGCCGGCTCGCCGCATCGCGACGAAGCGTTCCGCGCGTGCCGGCGGGTGATCGAGGCGGTCAAGCACACCAGCCCGATCTGGAAGCGGGAACACTACCAGGACGGCAGCAGCGAGTGGAGCGAAGGCTGCACCTTGTGCGAATCGGCGCTGGTTCCCGCCTCAACGGCGGACACCGAGCGCGAGTCCGTGCATGCGCATCGCCACGACCGGGATGTCGCCGCGGACGGCATGGCGTTGACCGATGTCTGACGGCGCCATGTGCTGCGGCGCGCGATGCAGTGAGCGTCGATTGTGGGGCCATCCCTTCGCAACCGCTGAGCCGATGCGCCCGGCTGCGCTATCACTGACGTGGAGAAGCGATCCATGAAGCTGCAACACCAGGCACAGACCTTGCGGTTCCGGGTGGACGAGGCGGAGCTGGCCGTGCTGCTGGGGGGCGGAGAAGTGGCGAACCGGTTGTGCATCCCCGGCGGGCCTTCGTTGTGCCAGACGCTGGTATTGGCCGAACTGGAAACGGCGGCGATGGGTGGCACGCCGACCCACTGGCGGGTGGCGCTGCCACGCGCGGCGGTGGAGGCCTACTGCGGGCGATTGCCGTGCCGCGACGGGCTCCAGTTCCAGGCGGCGGCGCAGCAAAACGGCCAAAGCGCGCTGCGGATGGTGTTCGAAGTGGATGTGCGCGACAGCGCGCGGACGCGGACCGGCACCGCACGCGGACGCAATGCCGAAGCGCAGGCCGTGACCGGCATCCAGATCGGCTTTTCCGGCGACGGCGCCGTTTGACATTTGTCATGGATATCCGATTGGAGGCGGCGGGATTGATTTCGATCAACGGCCTGGTGCCGCGGTGATGGCTCAATGGCCGTGGGGCGATGGGAGCTGTATCTCCGCATCTGCCGCAAGTCCAATTCATCAGGTGACGGCCATGACTGTTCAAGCAGATGTCGCAACTCACAATCCCGGCGGCGGCCGCGGCCGCATCATCCAGGACTGGCGTCCCGAGGACCCGGCCTATTGGGCAAGCACCGGCCGGCGCATCGCCACGCGCAACCTGGCGATCTCCGTCCCTTCGCTGCTGCTGGCGTTCTCGATCTGGATGCTGTTCTCGGTGGTGAGCGTGAACCTGCCGCGCGCGGGCTTCGCCTTCGACACCAACCAGCTGTTCCTGCTGGTGGCGCTGCCGAGCCTGTCGGGGGCGACGCTGCGGATCTTCTATTCGTTCGTGATTCCGTTGTTCGGCGGGCGCCGCTGGACAGCGCTGTCCACCGCCCTGTTGCTGATCCCAGCGCTGTGGCTGGGCTTCGCGGTGCAGAATCCGAACACGCCGTACTGGGTGTTCGTGGCCATCGCCATCTGCTGCGGCCTGGGTGGCGCGAACTTCTCGTCCTCGATGTCCAACATCTCGTTCTTCTATCCGAAGGCGCGACAGGGCTTCGCGCTGGGCATGAACGCCGGGCTGGGCAACCTGGGCGTGTCGGTGACGCAGTTCGTGGTGCCGCAGGTGATCGCCTTCAGCATCTTCGGCGCGTTGTCTAGCGCGCCGCAACAGGTCAAGGACGGCACGGCACTGTTCCTGCAGAACGCCGGCTTCCTGTGGGTGCCGCTGTTGCTGGCCTGCGTCGTCGCGGCGTGGTTCGGCATGAACGACATCGCCAGCGTGCGCTCGTCCTTCGCTCAGCAGGCGCTGATCTTCCGGCGCAAGCACAACTGGCTGATGTGCTGGCTGTACGTCGGCACCTTCGGTTCGTTCATCGGCTTCTCGGCCGGGTTCCCGATGCTGATGAAGACCCAGTTCCCCGAGGTCAACGCGCTGGCCTATGCGTTCCTCGGCCCGCTGGTCGGCGCACTGACGCGTCCGCTGGGCGGCATGCTGGCCGACCGCCTGGGCGGGGCGCGGATCACCTTCTGGGTGTTCGCGCTGATGGCTGCGGCGGTGTTCGCGGTACTGCACTTCCTGCCCGGCGCGCACGGCGCAGGCAACTTCTTCGGTTTCCTGGCCTCGTTCCTGGCGCTGTTCGTGCTCACCGGCATCGGCAACGGCAGCACGTTCCGGATGATCCCGGTGATCTTCCGCACGCTGCACGAGCGCTGGTCGTCGCGCGCCGATGCGCAGGGCAAGGCCGCGGCGACACGGCAGGCGGGCATCGAATCGGCCGCGGTGGTCGGGTTCTCCGGCGCGATCGGCGCCTATGGCGGATTCTTCATTCCCAAGAGCTATGGCTCGTCGATCGCCCTGACCGGCGGTCCGGAGGCGGCGCTGTACGTGTTCGTCGCCTTCTATTGCACCTGCCTGGCGGTGACTTGGTGGTGGTACTACCGGCGCGGTGCCGAGGTTCCGTGCTGATCCGGCCGCCTGGCCGCGCAACGATTGGAAACACCCAAGCCACGATGCACACATTAGCGATGGGAGAGGCACGATGAGTTATTTCCTGGACCGGCTGCAGTTCTTCAAGCGAGCGCCAGAGCGCTTCGCCGACGGACACGGGGTCACCAAGAGCGAGAGCCGCGAGTGGGAGAACGGTTACCGCGCCCGTTGGCAGTACGACAAGATCGTGCGGTCCACCCACGGCGTGAACTGCACCGGCTCGTGCAGCTGGAAGATCTACGTCAAGAATGGGCTGGTGACCTGGGAGACGCAGCAGACTGACTACCCGCGCACGCGCCCGGACCTGCCCAACCACGAGCCGCGCGGCTGCCCGCGCGGCGCCAGCTACTCCTGGTACCTGTACAGCGCCAACCGGCTGAAGTACCCGCTGGTGCGCGGCGCGTTGCTGCGCATGTGGCGGCAGGCGCGCAAGACGCTCTCGCCCGTGGACGCGTGGGCCAGCATCGTCGAGGATCCGGCCAAGGCCATCGCGTACAAGTCGCGGCGCGGCATGGGCGGCTTCGTGCGCGTGCAGTGGGACGAGGCCAACGAGATCATCGCCGCGTCCAATCTGTACACGGTCAAGGAGTACGGCCCGGACCGGGTGATCGGCTTCTCGCCGATCCCGGCGATGTCGATGGTGTCCTATGCCGCCGGCGCGCGTTACCTGTCGCTGCTGGGCGGCGCCTGCCTGTCTTTCTACGACTGGTACTGCGACCTGCCGCCGGCCTCGCCGCAGGTCTGGGGCGAGCAGACCGACGTGCCGGAATCGGCCGATTGGTACAACAGCCGCTACATCATCGCCTGGGGTTCGAACGTGCCGCAGACGCGCACCCCGGACGCGCACTTCTTCACCGAGGCGCGCTACAACGGCACCAAGACCGTGGCAGTCACGCCCGATTACTCGGAAGTGGCCAAGCTCACCGACCACTGGCTGCACCCCAAGCAGGGCACCGACGCGGCGCTGGCGATGGCGTTCGGCCATGTGATTCTGCGCGAGTTCCACGTCGACAGCCCCTCGCAGTACTTCACCGACTATTGCCGGCAGTATTCGGACATGCCGCTGCTGGTGCGGCTGGAGCGTCGCGCGGATGGACGCCTGGTGGCGGGGCGCTACCTGCGCGCCAGCGACCTGGGCGGCCTGGGCGAGGACAACAACCCGGAATGGAAGACGCTGGCGTGGGACGAAGCCAGCGGCCGCATCGTGGTGCCGAAAGGCTCGATCGGCTTCCGCTGGGGCGAGCAGGGCAAGTGGAACATCGAACAGCAGGACAGCGCCGGCGCTGCGACCCGCTTGCGGCTGAGCCTGAAGGACGATCACGAGGCGATCGAGGCGGTCAGCTTTCCATATTTCGGCGGCATCGAGAGTGCACCGTGGACAGCGTCCACGTTCCAGGACGTGCTCGAACGCAATGTGCCGGTGCGCCGCCTGCAAGGCGCCGACGGCACGATCGAGGTGACCACGGTGTACGACCTGCTGCTGGCGCAGTACGGCGTGGATCGCGGCTTCGGCGGCGGCAACGTGGCCACCAGCTTTGACGAGGACGTGCCCGGTACGCCGGCCTGGCAGGAACGCATCACCGGGGTGCCGCGTGCCGACGTGATCGAGATCGCGCGCGAATTCGCGCGTACCGCCGACAAGACCCGCGGGCGCAGCATGATCATCGTCGGTGCGGCGGTGAACCACTGGTACCACAACGACATGAACTACCGCGGCCTGATCAACATGCTGGTCATGTGCGGCTGCATCGGCCAGACCGGCGGCGGCTGGTCGCATTACGTCGGTCAGGAGAAGCTGCGCCCGCAGACCGGCTGGCAGCCGCTGGCGTTCGGACTGGACTGGAGTCGTCCGCCGCGGCACATGAACGGGACCTCGTTCTTCTATTTCAATTCGGACCAGTGGCGCTACGAGAAGCTGGAGGTGAAGGAAATCCTGTCGCCGCTGGCGGACCCGAGCAAGTTCACCGGCACCATCGCCGACCTCAACCTGCGCGCGATCCGCATGGGTTGGTTGCCGAGCGCGCCGCAGCTGGACCGCAATCCGTTGCAGCTGACCCGCGAGGCCGAGCGCGCCGGCGTGGCGCCGGCCGAGTACGCGCTGACGAAGCTGAAGGATGGCACGTTGGATTTCGCCTACGCCGATCCGGATTCGCCGCAGAACTTCCCGCGGGTGATGTTCATCTGGCGCTCCAACCTGCTCGGTTCCTCCGGCAAGGGCCACGAGTACATGCTGCGGCATTTCCTGGGCACCCGCCACGGCGTGCAGGGCAAGGACCTGGGCGAGGAGGGCGCGCGCAAGCCGGACGAGGTGAAGTGGCACGACGCGCCGGCCGAGGGCAAGCTCGACCTGCTGGTGACGCTGGACTTCCGCATGTGCACGACCGCGCTGTACTCGGACATCGTGCTGCCCACCGCCACCTGGTACGAGAAGGACGATCTCAATACCTCGGACATGCACCCGTTCATCCACCCGCTGTCCAAGGCGGTGGACCCGGCCTGGGAATCGCGCAGCGACTGGGACATCTTCAAGGGCGTGGCCAGGACGCTGAGCGCGATGGCGCCCGGCGTGCTGGGCGTGGAGCAGGACCTGGTGCTGGTGCCGATCCTGCACGACACCCCCAACGAACTGGCGATGCCGATGGGCGTGACCGACTGGACCAGGGGCGAGTGCGAGGCGGTGCCGGGCAGAACCATGCCGTCGATGACGGTGGTCGAGCGTGACTATCCGAACCTGTACAAGAAGTTCGCCTCGCTCGGCCCGCTGCTGGACAAGCACGGCAACGGCGGCAAGGGCATGAACTGGGATACCCGCGACGAGGTGGCCTTCCTCGGCAAGCTCAACCATACCGTGCTGGAGGACGGCGTCAGCCACGGACGTCCGGCGATCGAGTCGGCGATCGACGCCTGCGAGGTGATCCTGCACCTGGCGCCGGAAACCAATGGCCACGTCGCGGTGAAGGCATGGGAATCGCTGGGCAAGTTCACCGGCCGCGAGCACACCCATCTTGCGGTGGGCAAGGAGCACGAGGCGATCCGCTTCCGCGACATCCAGGCGCAGCCGCGCAAGATCATCTCCTCGCCGATCTGGTCGGGGCTGGAGGACGACCACGTCAGCTACAACGCCGGCTACACCAACGTCCACGAGCTGATCCCGTGGCGCACCCTGACCGGGCGCCAGCAGTTCTACCAGGATCACGAGTGGATGATCGCCTTTGGCGAAGGCTTCATGGGCTATCGCCCGCCTGTGGACACCAAGGCCGCCGCGCCGATGCTCGGGCGCAAGCCGAACGGCAACAAGGAGATCGTGCTGAACTGGATCACCCCGCACCAGAAGTGGGGCATCCACAGCACCTACAGCGACAACCTGATCATGCAGACGCTCTCGCGCGGCGGCCCGATCGTGTGGCTCAGCGAGGACGACGCGCGCAGCGCCGGCATCGTCGACAACGACTGGATCGAGCTGTTCAACGTCAACGGCGCGATCGCCGCGCGCGCGGTGGTCAGCCAACGGGTGATGTCCGGCATGGCGATGATGTACCACGCGCAGGAACGCATCATCAACACGCCCGGGTCGGAGGTCACCGGCACCCGCGGCGGCATCCACAACTCGGTCACACGAGTGGTACTCAAGCCCACCCACATGATCGGCGGCTACGCGCAGCTGTCCTACGGCTTCAACTACTACGGCACCTGTGGCACCAACCGCGACGAGTTCGTGGTGGTGCGCAAGATGGACAAGGTCGATTGGCTGGATGGCGAATCCGCGAAGGTCGCGGCAGGGGAGGTGGCGTGATGAAAGTTCGTGCGCAAATCGCGATGGTGTTGAACCTGGACAAGTGCATCGGCTGCCATACCTGCTCGATCACCTGCAAGAACGTATGGACCTCGCGCGAGGGCGTGGAATACGCCTGGTTCAACAACGTCGAAACCAAGCCCGGCGTGGGCTATCCCAAGGAATGGGAGAACCAGGACAAGTGGAACGGCGGCTGGGTGCGGACCGCCGCCGGCAAGCTGATCCCACGCGCCGGCGGACGTTTCCGGATGCTGGCGAAGATCTTCGCCAACCCCGACCTTCCGCAGATCGACGACTACTACGAGCCGTTCGAGTTCGACTACCAGCACCTGCATACCGCCCCGGACGTCAAGCACCAGCCCACCGCGCGCCCGCGCTCGCTGATCAGCGGCCAGCGCATGGAGAAGATCGAATGGGGGCCGAACTGGGAGGAAATCCTCGGCACCGAGTTCGCCAAGCGATCCAAGGACCGCAATTTCGACAACGTACAGAAGGAGATCTACGGCGCGTTCGAGAAGACCTTCATGATGTACCTGCCGAGGCTGTGCGAACACTGCCTGAATCCTGCCTGCGTGTCGGCGTGTCCATCGGGCGCGATCTACAAGCGCGAGGAGGACGGCATCGTGCTGATCGACCAGGACAAGTGCCGCGGCTGGCGCATGTGCGTGTCGGCCTGCCCATACAAGAAGATCTACTACAACTGGAAGAGCGGCAAGTCGGAGAAGTGCATCTTCTGCTACCCACGCATCGAGATGGGCGAACCGACCGTGTGTTCGGAAACCTGCGTCGGCCGCATCCGCTACCTGGGGGTGATGCTGTACGACGCCGACCGCATCCAGAGCGCCGCCGCGGTGCCGGCCGAAAAGGATCTGTACCAGGCGCACCTGGACATCTTCCTGGACCCGGAAGACCCGCAGGTGATCGCCGCCGCACGCGCCGAGGGCATCCCGGACAGCTGGCTGCAGGCGGCCAAGGCCTCGCCGGTGTACAAACTGGCGATCGACTGGAAGCTGGCGCTGCCGCTGCATCCGGAATACCGCACGCTGCCGATGGTGTGGTACGTGCCGCCGCTGTCGCCGATCCAGTCGGCGGCCGAGCGCGGCCACATCGGCATGAACGGCGAGCTGCCGGACATCGCATCGCTGCGCATTCCGGTGCGCTATCTGGCCAACCTGCTGTCGGCCGGCGACGAGGCGCCGGTGGTGCGCGCGCTGGAGCGGTTGATGGCGATGCGCGCGTGGCGCCGCGCCAAGAACGTGGACGGCGTGGAAGACCTCGCGGTGCTGCAGCAGGCCGGACTCAGCGTGGCGCAGGCCGAGTCGATGTACCGGTACCTGGCGATCGCCAACTACGAGGACCGCTTCGTGATCCCCACCGCACATCGCGAGTACGCCAACGACGCCTTCGGCGAGCGCGGCGGTTGCGGCTTCACCTTCGGCAATGGCTGCAATGGCGACAGCGCGGCGGACCTGTTCGGCAACCGCAAGCCCACCGGCCACACGGTGCCGTCGCCCAATCGGCGCGGAACCGAGGAGGTGGTCCGATGAGCCTGCTCAAGCTGATCGGCGTGCTGATGGATTATCCGCAGGACGCTCTCTGGCAACACGGCGAGGAACTGCTGCAGGCGGCCGACGATCCGGCCTTGTCGGCGCCGCGCCGCGCCGCGCTGTGCGGCTTCGTGCAGGAGCTGCTGGCCGAGGACCCGCTCGCGGTCCAGGACCGCTGGCTGTCCATGTTCGACCGCGGCCGGGCGATGAGCCTGCTGCTGTTCGAGCACATCCACGGCGAGTCCCGCGATCGCGGCCAGGCGATGGTCGACCTGATCGAGGCCTACCGCAAGAACGGTTTCGAGCTGTCCGCGCGGGAGTTGCCGGACTACCTGCCGCTGCTGCTGGAATATCTGGACCAGCGGCCCGACGCGGAGGCGCGCGACTGGCTGGGCCATGTCGGCCATATCGTCGGCCTGCTGGCGGCGCGCGCCGCCGAGCGCGAGAGCGGCTACGCGCTGCTGTTCGAGCTACTGCTGGAATACGCCGATGGCGAGGTGAACCTGGCGCTGCTGCGCAAACGCGCCAGCGGCGAGGCGCGCGACGACTCGCCCGAGGCGATGGACCGGTTGTGGGAAGAAGAAGCGGTGCGCTTCGGCGCGCAGGCGCCGGGCGAAGACTGCAAGCCGGTCCCGCGGCCCGTCGCAGGCATCCAGGCCATCAACGAGGTGAAGCCATGAACCACTTGCATCAGTTCGCATTCCAGATCTATCCGTACATCGCATTGGCGGTGTTCTTCGTCGGCAGCTGGGTGCGCTTCGACAAGTCCATGTACACCTGGCGCACCGGCTCCAGCCAGCTGCTGTCCGACCGCGGCATGCGCATCGGCAGCAACTGCTTCCATGTCGGCGTGCTGGCGATCCTGGGCGGACACCTGGTCGGATTGTTGACGCCACACGCGCTGTACGAGCACTTCATCACCGCGCCGCAGAAGCAATTGCTGGCGATGGTCGTCGGCGGCGTGTTCGGCGCGCTCTGCTTCGTCGGCATCGCCATCCTGCTGGTGCGCCGGCTGACCAATCCGCGCGTGCGCGCCACCGGCACCTTCGGCGATACGCTGGTACTGGTGCTGCTGTTCGCACAGTTGGTGCTGGGCTTGATCAGTATCGGCTATTCGACGCAGCACATGGACGGCGCAGTGATGATCCGGCTCGGCGAATGGGCGCAGCACATCGTCACTTTCCGCTGGGGCGCGGCCGACTACATCAGTGACGTCTCCTGGGTGTACAAGACCCACGTGTTTCTGGGGATGACCCTGTTCCTGATCGCCCCGTTCACCCGCCTGGTGCACGTCTGGAGCATTCCGCTGAGCTACCTGTGGCGCCCGTACCAGGTGGTGCGGCGGCGTCAGGCGCCGCTGAACTACGACGGGAGGCGCTGAAAATGGCCGCCACCTTGTCCGTGCCGCGGCGCCTGCCGCTCACCGTGATCGATTCGCAGCAGCCGGTGGCGGAGGAGGCGCACGCGCACCACGACGATGCGGATGCTGGCCCGCGCACGCTGGGCGCGCCGGCGCCGTGCCTGCTGTTCGTCGGCGATACGCCGATCAGCGAGGCGGACATCGCGCAGGAGATGCAGTTCCACCGCGCGATGCGGCCGCAGGTGTCGCGCGCGGCCGCGGCGCGCGCGCTGGTGGTGCGCGAACTGCTGCGCCGCGAGTGCGAGCGCCTGGGATTGGCGGCGCAACTGCCTGCCGACGGGCGCGAATCAGCCGAGGAGGCCACGATACGCATGCTGCTCGAGGGCGAGATCGAGCAGCGGGTGCCGGACGAGCAGGCCTGCGCGCGGTACTACGCGCAGAACGCCGAGCGCTTCCGCTCGCCGGACCGGGTCAAGGCCAGACATATCCTGTTCGCGGCGCCGGCCGACGATGTGGGCGGGCGCCACGAGGCGCGCCGCCGCGGCGAGGGCCTGATTGCCGAGCTGCAGCAACGCCCGGAGCTGTTCGCCGACTTCGCCATGCGCCATTCCGACTGCCCCTCGCGCGAGCAGGGCGGCGAGCTGGGCTGGCTGCAGCGCGGGCAGACCACGCCGGAGTTCGACCGCCAACTGTTCCGCCTGCGCCAGGGCCTGGCCGGGTTTCCGGTGGAATCGCGCTGGGGCTATCACGTCGTCGTCGTCGACGACATCGAGCCGGGCCTGCCGCAGACCTTCGAGCAGGTGCATCGGCGGATCGCCGACTACCTCGAACTGCAGTCGCGGCAACGCGATCTGCAACGCTACCTGCAGCTGTTGCAGGAACGCTACGGGGTGAGCGGCCTGGATGCCATCGAGGCGGAAGCGGAGGCCTGAGCCGGCATGGCCTCCCGCCATCCCTCCAACCGCCCAAGATGCAGGCAGGCGTGCCTGTGCCTTTCACTACGAATGCAGACCATGCGATGAACGCCGTCCTTCCCTCCGCTGCCCAGCAGCGCGCCTTGTGGCTCAGTACCTTCGCCTTCACCACGTGCTTCGCGGTATGGATGATCTTCTCGATCGTCGGCATCCAGATCAAGCAGCAACTGGGACTCAACGACACCCAGTTCGGCCTGCTCATCGCCACGCCGGTACTGAGCGGTTCGCTGATCCGGGTGAACCTGGGCGTGCTGACCGACCAGATCGGCGGCCGACGCCTGCTGACCGCGGTGATGTTGTGCGCGGCGGCGTCCACCTGGCTGCTGACCTATGCGCGCAGCTACCCGCAGTTCCTGTTGGCGGCGCTGTTCGTCGGCATCGCCGGCGGCGCGTTCTCGGTCGGCGTCGCCTACGTCTCCAAGTGGTTCCCGGCGGCGAAGCAGGGCACCGCGCTGGGCGTATTCGGCGCCGGCAACATCGGTGCGGCCGTGACCAAGCTTCTGGCGCCAATGCTGATGGTGGCGGCCGGCTGGACCACGGTGGCGAAGGTATGGGCCGTGGCGCTGGCGGTGATGGCGGTGATCTTCTACCTGTGCACCCAGGAAGATCCCTCGCAGGCCGAACGCAAGCGCTCGGGCGTCAAGCCGATGTCGTTCCGCGAGCAGATGCGGCCGCTGGCGAAGCTGCAGGTGTGGCGCTTCTCGCTCTACTACTTCTTCGTGTTCGGCGCGTTCGTGGCGTTGGCGTTGTGGTTGCCGCGCTACCTGATCGGCGCCTACGGCATGGACATCCGCCAGGCCGGCCTGGTCGCGGCCTGCTATTCGATCCCGGCGAGCCTGTTCCGCATCGCTGGCGGCCTGCTGTCGGACCGCTATGGCGCGCGCCGGGTGATGTACTGGACGCTGAGCGTATCGGTAGTGTGCACCTTCCTGCTGGCGTACCCGGATACCCGTTACGTGATCAAGGGCATCGACGGCGACATCGCCTTCCACCTGGCGGTTGGCGTGGTCCCATTCACCGTGCTGGTGTTCGTGCTCGGCTTCTTCATGTCGCTGGGCAAGGCCGCGGTGTTCAAGCACATTCCGGCCTACTACCCGCAGCACGTCGGCGCGGTCGGCGGCGTGGTCGGCATGATCGGCGGGTTGGGGGGCTTCGTGCTGCCAATCGCCTTCGGTGCGATGAACGACCTGATCGGGGTGTGGACCAGCTGTTTCATGCTGTTGTTCGTGCTGGTGAGCATCGCCCTGGCGTGGATGCACTTCGCGGTCCGGCGCATGGAGCATCGCCAGCATCCCGGCCTGCGCGCGCAGACCGACCTGCCGGAGATCGCCGAGGCCGCCGCCGCAGCGAACGCACCTCTGGCCTGAACCGCCTGCAGCGACGCCTGAGACAGGACGGCGCCCACGGTTGCGGGGCGAACCGGTCGGGCTGCGCCGCATCCGGAACGTCGGCGCATCCGTTCGCGACACTGCTCGCCCCGGCACACGGTCGACACCCGAGCGCGATCGTCGCGTTCGAGCGCCGACTTGATCTTGATCAGGGCCTGGCTGGCAAGTGGCCGCTAACGTGTCCGGCATGGAATGCTCCCCGTTCGCGATCGACCGGACTGCGCTGGCACGCTACCTGCCTGCAGCACCGCACTGGCCGTTGCATCCGCCTTGCGCGCACTACGTCTGCGGCTTCGGCGATGCCGATTTCGCCAAGACGGTGCGGGTCGGCAACGACCACCTGATCCCGCGCTCGCTGACGTTGTGCTTCGGCGCTCCGCGGGGCGGGTCGCCGATCGCGCCGGGCGAGTACCTGCACTGCCTGTTGCGCGCGCTGGCGCGGAGCGCGGCGCTGTTCGACGAGGATCGCGAAGTGCTGTACATCGTGCTGGGCGAAGGCTTGCCCGAGCTGATCGGCTGCGGCGGCGTGGCGCGCTTGCTCAATGCGATCCCGCAGTCGCTGCGCACGGTCGCACGCGCGGACGTGGCCGTGCTGTTGCGGCCAGGCAATTCGGTGGCGGCGCGTTCGCTGGTGGCCGCGGGCTGTACCCGCGGGGTACTGCTCGACGACGGCACCGCGTCCGCGGCGTCGCGGCTGGCCGCGCGCGAGGCAATCGCCGGCGCCGGCTTTGCCGCCACCGGTCACGTGCTGGCCGGATACCCGGATGCCTTGCGGCTGGAGGAGGTATTGTCGTGGCGACCGGATCGGGTGGGACTGGCCTGGCTGGCGGCGGTCGGTCCCACGCTGCCGCGCCTGCTGGCCGATGCGGTGCAACGGCTCGGCGAGGCCGGCTATGCGCCTGCCGGGGCGGACACCTTCGCCGTGGCGTCCAGCCCGCCCTGGCGCCGCGGCAGCCGTGCGCAGTATTGCGACCTGACCGGAACGGTGCGCGCCGAGCGTACCGACCTGATCGGCATCGGTGCGGGGGCGGAGAGCCAGCTGGGCGAGGTGTTCTGCCAGGCGATCGGCGATCCGGCGCGCTGGTGCGCGGCCGTCGCCGCCGGGCGGCTGGGCATCGAGCGCGGGCTGGTGCAATCGCAGGACGAGGCCATGCGCGCGGAGATCATGCAGTCGCTGGCCTGCGACTACCGGCTGGATGCGCGGGCGATGCAACGCACCGATGCCATGCCGTTCCACGACGATTTCGCGCTGGCGCTGGCGCGGCTGCGACCGCTGGAGGAGCAGGGACTGGTCAGCTGGAACGACCAGGTGCTGTCGCTGTCATTCACCGGCACGCTCCTATGGCGTATCGTTGCCGCATGTTTTCAGCATCCAGCGTCGGCTCTCTAGCCGGTAACCCGTCGCCGCATTGCGGCATCCTCGTTCGCGTGTCCAGGTGCGGCCGATGACGTCGTCCGCTCCCCCGCTCAATCCGGCCGCGTCGAGCGATGGCGACGAGCTGCGCTTCTGCTCGACCTGCGCGTTCTCCGATGCCTGCATCTCGCAGGGCTACGACAAGTCGATGCTCTCCGAACTGCATGTGCTGGTGGATCATGTCGGCCCGTTCCATGCCGGCGACTACATCTTCCGCACCGGCGAGGAATTCCGCGCCATCGCCGCGGTCCGGGCCGGCATGGTCAAGACCTTCGTCAACGACAGCAACGGCAACGAGCAGGTACTGGGCTTCAGCCTGCCGGGCGAAGTGATCGGCCTCAACGCGATCCATTCCTCGCGCTTTCCCTGCAACGCTGTGGCGCTGGACACGGTGCTGCTGTGCCAGTTCTCCTTTCCCAAGATGACCCTGCTGGCCTCGCGCATGCCGGGCCTGCAGGCCAAGCTGTTCAGCCTGCTCAGCGCGGAGATCGGCAAGGCGTCGATGCTGGCCGCCGACTACCGCACCGAAGAGCGCATGGCCGCATTCCTGCTCGACCTGTCGCGGCGCTACGCGCAGCGCGGCTTCTCGGCCACGCGTTTCAACCTGACCATGGCGCGCACCGAGATCGCCAACTACCTGCGCATGGCGCCGGAAACGGTCAGCCGCGTGCTGCGCCGGCTCGGCGACGACGGCATCATCGCGATCAAGCAGCGCGAAGTGGTGTTACGCGATCCGGCGCGGCTGGAGGCGTTCGCGTCCGGCGGGGGAGCCCCGTAGCCAGATGCTTCTAGATCGCGCCGCTCGCGTCGCGGCCAGCGACACGTGCCGCATGCGCTGTCTTGCGCGTTCCTGCAATGCACGAATGTGAGCCCCGGTCCGCTTGACTGCGGTCAAGGCGGTGCCGCGTACCGCGGCCTACAGTGTCCGTGTCCCGGATGCGACCGCAGTTGCGCGGCGCGACGGTGCATGCACGAGAGACCGCCATGTCCATCCATTCCGAAACGCCGCTGACGGCGGAACGCATCGCACTGATGCAGGCCGCGTTGCGAACCACCGATCCTGGCGCCGAACTCAGCGTCGATCGGGCCAGCGGCCAGCTCGACATCGTGACCTCGCTGCCGGCGCACGAGGTGCTGGCGGTGCTCGGCAGGTTCGGCGCGAAGCCCGAACTGGTCGCCGATGGCAATGCGCCAGCTGACGGTGGCGGCTGCTGCGGGTGCTGTGGCGGATGAACGCGCGGCGGGACGCGGCATCCGCGCGCGCCACCGCCACGCCGGTTGCGTCGCCACCTAGGCACACGAGCGCACTCCACCCGCCGGTACCGCGCCGGCTGCCGATCTGTCCCAATCGCAACGGCAGCGCCATGCGGCAATGCCTGATCTGCGATGTCGGCGCGCTCTGCCTGGCCCGTGGTCACGAGCAGCGCGTGCACGACATGCACCTGCATGTCGTGCACAGCGGCCCGTACCCGGCGGGCGCCTGCCTGTTCCACGAAGGCGATCCGATGTCGGCGTTGCTGGTGGTGCGCAGCGGCACGGTCAAACTGGTCGTCGGCGCGCCGTCGGGCGAGGAACAGATCCTCGGTTTCGCGATGCCCGGAGACGTGATCGGGCTGGACGCCATCCACGCCGAACGCCACGGCTGCAGCGCGCGCGTGCTTGAGGCCACATCGCTGTGCCGCCTGCCGCTGGCGACGGTCACGCGGTTGACCGAGACCGTTCCCGGCCTGCAGCGCAACCTGTTGGACCTGCTCAGCCGCCACCTCGATCGGAGTACCCGCCTGCTGATCGGGCGCTACGAGGCAGACCAGCGCCTGGCCGCCTTCCTCATGCTGCTGTCGCAGCACGCGCAACGGCGCGGGCTGTCCGCGCAGCGGCTGCACCTGGGAATGCCGCGTACGGACATCGCCAACTACCTGCGGCTCACTCCGGAAACCGTGAGCCGCACATTCCGGCGCTTGCAGTTGCGGCGGCTGATCGACGTGAGCAGGCGCGAGCTGCAACTGCTCGACCTGGCGGCGTTGCATCAGATGGGTGGCGCGCTGCTGCCGGTCTGACGCGCCATGGTGCGCCGGTCGCCTTTGGCGACGCGGGGTTTACGAAGCATGCCAGTGGGCGCGCCCCGCCCGCGATGGTGGCGCTCAGCCGCCCTTGCCGTCGCGGCGCGGACTCAGGGAGATGCGGCCGATCCGGGCTACCCAGGGAGCCAGCGCCAGCAGCCAGCCGACGGCGGCCGCCACCTGCCAGCGCAACGGGTCCGGTGTCAGTTCGGCGACGACCCGCATCGTGGCCACACCCTGGATCGCGGCGAACGCGAACCAGGCCACCGGCGGCATCGTCAGCGGGCGGCCGGAATGGCCCTGCGTCACCCGCGTCACCATCGCCACCAGCAGGCTGCCGAACAGGCCGATGGACAAGGCGTGGATCGGCCCACGGCCCAGCAACAACTGCCCGGTGAGCAGACAGCCCACGCTCTGGACCACGTATAGCGCGTAGGTGACCGGCAACCAGGCCATGCCGATGAACAGCGCGGCCAGCAGACCGGGCATGCGGCCGCGTGGCCACCAGCGCCATAGCGCGTACGCGGCGAGCGCAAGCGCAGGCGCGTCGGCCAGCCATAGCGAGGCGTCGGCGCCGGCCAGGGCCAGCGCCAGGTGCGCGAGCAGCGTTGCCCACATCGCAGCCAGCCACCACAGTGGGCGCCACGCCACGTAACCCGGCACCGCGTTGCCGGCGAAGAACGGGAACATGCGATGGGCGACGCTCAGGTACAGCGGCAGCAGCAGGCCGAAGCTGCCCAACGCGACGTTGATCGCCATCAGCCTGCTCTCGCCGGCGGCCACGCCCGCGAACGCCAGCAGGCCCAGCCAGCCAAGCAACAACGCCGCGTAGCACGAGTATGCGTGCCAGGTACGGCCGCGCTCGGCCTTCAGCAGCCCGCCCAGCACCACCAGCGCGCCGCTCCAGCCGGCGATGGCCAGCGCCAGTCCCAACCACAGGCCCGGCGCCCAGCCCAGCATCGCCAGCAGCAGCGCCGCCTGTCCGCCGAACAGCCCGGCGCCGATCGGCACATAGCGTCGGCGCGGCAGTTCCGGCAGTCCCATCCAGCGCGGGAACACGGTCAGCAGGAAGCCGAACACGAAACTGGGCAGCACCAGGTACTGCATCGCCAATGCGTGCAGCCAACCGGCCGGCAACGGTGTTTGCGGCAGCGACCAGCCGCCGTGCAGGCCGGCCAGCCACAGGGCCCACCAGGCCATCAGCAGCAACAGGTTGCCCGCGCCGACGAAGAACAGCAGCCGATGCGGCGCGCGCGCCAGCATGGCCGGAGAAGGATGCGCGTGGGACGCGGGTAGGTTAGGCATGGCCGCTAGTTTCCAGTCGCGGCCCGGGCGTGTCCTTGACCTTGGTCAGGCGCCGCCGCGATACCTGGCGGCGGTCTGTAAGAGGCGCTCGCGACCGCTTCGCTAAGCCCACGTGCGGGCAGGTCAATTGCACGATTGCCGGACTGCGTCCCCTGTCGACGGGAAGGCACAGGTGCACCAGGGTGCCCTGCCAAACATCCCGTTGCCAGTACCGCGGCGGAATGAAGCCGAACAAGCTGATGGTAGCGATCACCGTCAACGAGGGGGCGGTGTCAAGTTTGGGTGCTGAATTCCAATCTGAGCGCAGGATGTCCAGGGCTGCCCAAGAACGTCCTACCAAGTGGTTGAACAATAGTGAGTCAAATTGCGAGTCAAAGTGGTGGACCGTCCTGATGAAGTTTTAATTTTTACAATGGCTTGTAGGGTTAATTCGGTTGCTGGTGGGCACCACAAGCATGCAAAGGCAATTGCATGTTATCTGCTCTTGAAAAATAAGCGGACGTGAGAAGTAAACCTGCCCCGGTTTTGTTCCCTCTGTCTCGCATGGTCGCTAGGTGCTAGCGTGAGCTCACGAGACGAAGGTCAGCGCGCTTGTGACCAGATCGCGCGCCAGAGTTGCCACCTTTAAGCCCGGTTAGCGCGAGTCCAAATACGAGTTGGTCAATTTCCTCGACGGTGACGCAAAGTTCGCTTGCGATGTCACTCTTGGAAATGTCTTCGTCGCGAAGTGCTGCGAAGACCTTCTGAAGAACTTGCGATGTTTCGCGCTGTCCTTCATTTGGTTCGCTTTTCCGGTAGCCGCGTTTGGAAATCTCTACAAAGAGAGACTGGTAGTGCCAGTCGCTCAATGCGCCAACTGTGTGCAAGCGATAGGTGAGCGCTGCCACCGAAACGCCCCAAGTCCTCTTGAGCTGGATGAGCCGATCCACAGTTGCCATGTGTGGTGCCTCGGCAAGTACGCTTGCTTGTGGCATTAGGAACGCCGAGGCAAAGCTGTTGGCTTCCCGCTCCGCTTCCCTTCCTTGAGGCGAACCGTGGCGGTGCAATACGAGATGCCCCAACTCGTGCGCCGCATCGAAGCGGCCGTGCTCAGCCGACTTGCCCGTGTTAAGGAATACGAAGGGGGTGCTCTGCCGCCACATGGAGAAGGCATCAACCTCGGCAGCGTCGATAGAAAGTGAAAAGACCCTTATGCCTTTGGCTTCTAGCAGGTGAATCATGTTCTTGATAGGAAGCTCGCCCAAGCCCCACGCGGCACGAAGTGCCTGCGCAGCAGCTTCCGGACTGGCTTCACGACTGAGATCCGGCAGGTCATGGGCGGGTAGCTGAAACCGTTGTTCGATCCAGTCGTTGAGCATGAGCGCGATGGCGCCGCTGCCCAACGCGGTGTCGCGTTGGGCAGCTGTCATCTTTGACAGGGCACGGAAACTGGCGATATCGGGGGTGGGTTCGTCCACAGCCTCCCCATAAAAAAATGAAACAGGAAAACCAAGCGCACTACTTATGGCAGCCAGGCGTTCGGTATCGGGGCTGAACTCGCCCTTCTCATAGGCAGAGACAGAACGAAGCTCGACGCCGATAAGCGCGGCGAGCTTGGTCATCGTCAATCCCCGACGCTTCCGCGCCAGGGTCAAGCGCGAAGGGTTGAAGATGACAGGCACGTTCATGCCCGTCGTTTGATGTCGATCGTGATATCCGGCTGATCATTGGTACTTGGCTTGATCTCGTCGAGGTCTGGATCGTTGGGCAGCATGCCAAGCATGATACGTTCGCGCCAAGCGTCGATATATCCGTCGTTATTGATGGACAGGGGTAGTGACAGCTCGCTTCTGACACCCTCTGCGCCGCGATGGACGAGAAGAATCCAGGTCATCCGGTTTTCGTCTTGTGTAATAGCAGGTTCCGGAATCGGGGGGCAGTCCAGAGGCAGCAGCAACTGGTTCTGGTTGGCGATGACGACATCCACGGTGCGGGGGCCCTTGGATGATTTTGTTGTCGGACTGGCATATGACTGGCCAGTGCCCTCATCGCCGGTAGCAATCGCAATGGCAATCTCGCCTTGTGGATCGATTACCAGACAATAGTTATTCTCGTTTGACCGCGACCATCCTTTTGGCAGCAGGTACTCACGTGATGCCCGAATCATCTGCGCCCAGGCAGTGAAGCCCGGATACAGGGGTGGGTCGTTAGCGGTGCAGGCCGCATGCGCGTACTGCCCCCGGCGTACGATATTGGTTAAGATCGTATGGTTGAGGCCAAGGGTCTGCAAACGGCCCAAAACCTCGTCCGCCTTCACATAGATATTGGGGAGCATTGTCTCGGTTCCTGCACCGGGGCATCCGGCTTCCGGTTTTTTTACCACGATCCAGGGAGAAAAACCAGAAGTAATCGGGTTTGACAGCGGTGCGGATGACTAGGAACCTTGGCCTCACAGGGCCTGCCGGCCCATGGCACCAGAGGAAGTCCGGAAGCGGCCTGAGCCGGACTGGTCTTTTGTCGCCTCTTTGCCAGTATGGCGCCAGCTGCCTTCTATTGACTTTTGCTATCGGGCAGCGAGTCCTGGACCTGTAAAGTCCGTGCGCCGACGGCGCGCACTGGGTTGATGGCGCCTGCCACGAGTGCCTTGGTCGGTCGCTTGCGTCTCAAATCAAAATTGTAGTAACGTAACTACATTGAAGATGTAGGAGGTGCCCAATGACCATCACAACCCTATCCAGTCGGGAACTGAATCAGGACGTGACGCGGGCAAAGAAGGCCACTAAGAGCGGCCCGGTGTTCATCACGGATCGCGGCAAGCCTGCGCATGTGTTGTTGAGCTTCGAGGACTATCAACGGCTGACCAGGCAGCGGCGCAACATTGCCGACGCACTGGCGATGCCAAGTGTTGCAGACATCGAGTTCGAGCCGCCGCGCGTGACGATTGGAGCCAGGCCGGCTGATCTCTCGTGATGTACGTGCTCGACACCAACGTGCTGTCCGAGCTGCGCAAGGTGCGGCTCGGCAGAGCGGATGCGAATGTGGCGGCGTGGGCGGAAAGCGTCGATGCCGCCGATCTCTTCATCTCGGCCATCACCGTCATGGAGCTTGAGCTGGGCGTTCTGTCGATCGAACGCAAGGACGCTACCCAGGGCGCCATGCTGCGTTCATGGCTGGAACACCACGTATTGCCTGAGTTCTCCGGGCGCACATTGCCGATCGACACCGCTGTGGCGCAACGCTGCGCTCGGCTGCATGTACCAGACAAGCGTGGCGAGCGCGACGCGCTCATCGCGGCGACGGCGTTGGTGCATGGCATGGTGGTGGTCACGCGCAACGTCTCTGATTTCGAGCCCACGGGAGTTCCCATTGTCAATGCGTGGGAGCCGTTGCCATGATCGCCTACGCGCTTATGCGCAAGGCAATTTGAAGTTGTCCGCTATGAAAAAAGTGAGGGTTGGAAGTCAACCCGACCCCGTTGATTGCACTTATCGAGCATTTAGCCAACCGCCGCGATGTGGCCTGGGGGTTATGACAAAGATCCTAGGCCGCGCGGCGCCGACATTAGTATCTGTTGTAGTCGAATCGACAGCGGAATAACACCTCGGTGGGCTCATAAGCTCCGCGTCTGCCACGTGACCGGCCTGTCTCCGAGATCAGGTGCAGGTTCTTGCGAGCGCGCGAAGCCAGGACATATAGCAGCTTGTTTGCCGCGACATCACCGTCGGCATCGCTGAAGTGGGGCACCATACCCTGGAGAAGCCCGAATGCAATAACGACGTCGAACTCTGCGCCCTTAACTCCGTGGATCGTCGACACAGTAATTCCGTTTCGCTCGCGGAACACTTTTTGGAAAAACGACAAGTTAGTGATGTAGGCCGCACCAGCGTTCTGCAACCGCTCCAGCCGTGCCTGTGAACTCGCGAAAAATGCCTCGCGGTGCTCCAGAAGCCCGGGAAACAAATTCAGATTGATTCTCAGGCGATCAAGCAAAGCGACGAACGCCTTGTCAAGATATTTCAGGCCGTCTACTTCCTTGATGCTCAGGGAGTTGGACTCCCGCAGCAGTGCCTTTCCAGTGATCCTCGACGTGTCGACACCGAGATCTCTCAGGTCGGAGATAACGTCCCTGGCCCATCGCATGCGTCGCACCAGCATTTGAGGCGATGACTCAGTCAGCAAGATCTTGGAGAGTTTAAACCAAAAGTTATCGGGGTCATTGCTGAATGGCACCAATCCCGGGCCGTCGAACTGCTGCTCGGGAAGCAGCGCGACAAGCTTTCGGGTGGTCGATGCCAGCAGAATCCACCACGGAGCCAGAACGCAGATCTCTTCGGGCGCATGCCCTTCAGACAAACTCTTTTGAATAAGTCTAACCAGCTCATCATTAAGGTCTGCATGCGCAACAAGCCGGTTATAAGAGACTTGGCTTGGAAAGCCAGCCATCTTTCCGGCGCCCTGTATGTCGGTCGCGTGTACATTGAAATTGGAAAAGTGTCCAATGATCCTAGCGCTTGAGCGATAGTTCAATCGCAGCGCCATCTCCCTAATGGGGATGTTCGTGAGCGCGCGAAATTCCGTCGCTGAAATTGCATATCCGCCAAGCGATCCGTAAATCGCCTGATTCGGATCTCCTACGATGAAGGTCCTAGTGCTACCAGCTCCCGCCCTCAGGATGGCTCCCACCAGGTTGTACTGGATCTGCTTTGTATCTTGATACTCATCGACGAGTACATAGGAAAATACTTGGGCGAGCAGCGCCCCGATATGCGGCTGATCCCGAATCAGCACCTGTGAGTACCAGAGGATCAACTCGAAATCGATCCTCCTCGCATTCGCCAGCTCTCGAAAGTAAGCCGATAGCACCCGGTGGATGTTTTCATGCTTCCGTGTGTCGGGACACCCCAGCCGGTAACCATTCTCTTCGAAGTAATAGTCGCAGTCATACAAGGTTACGTCTCGGTACGGTGCGCAGAGCCGCTCAAGCATCTTTTCCTGGTCGTGTCGATCCAAAACCGTGTACCCACGTGCGAGCTCCGGAACATAGATTCCGTAAGGTTTGATGATCCATTCGAGACAGAACGAATGGATGGTTCCGATCCATAGCGCCGTAGTATCGACCCCGAGTGCCTCGATTCGCTCCTGAATCTCGTCAGCGGCCCGGTGGGTGTAGGTGATGGCCACGACGATGCGCTTGTCACTGCGCCGGGACAGCTCATAAGCAATCTTGTATGTCAGCGTACGCGTCTTTCCGCTGCCCGGGCAGGCGACCAAGAAGACGCTCGACGGCTCTTCGACTGCGGCCGCTTGCTCGGGATTCAGTTCGGTGGCATCCCAGACGAACATCAGGTCATCCCAGCCAGGAACGCATGGACCACGTCACCTGGCAACGCCGTTACAGCCGCGACACGAAGGGTTGGCAAATCGGTCTCCGAGCGACCGAAACGCTCCAACTCTGTGTTGAAAGCCGTCAAGCGCGGACGCGCGAGGAAATCGACGGCCAACAAGCAGCTCATTCGATGCCGAAGGATTCGCATGATCAACGGTCGTGAGAACTGACCATGCGCAAACAGCACGGCGTCGCGGATGTATCCGGGAACCACGGCTTGGTGATCCAGTGTTTGCGCAAGCAAGATGGCGAACCAACCCTTGCCTCCTTGCTCGGCCATCGTCAGGGTGCGGAAGCCACTGTGATGAAGGAGGCCCGAGCGAAGCTCGGTCGTTGCCTGCGCGATCGTCGCTGGTGCCTTGTAGACTTTGTCGACGCAGCGCACGATCGCTTCATGATTACCCGCCCCGACAAAATCCACCTCGAAGGTGTGCGCGGCGTAGAAGCTCCGCACCCATACGTTGCCAGCCCCAAATGTGTCCAGATCGGTCTTCCGATGCGCCCCAGCCGTTTGCGAGCCGATCGCCTTGCGCTTCCTAGCTGCAAAAGCGTCGTCGTCCGCCGGGTTCGGCGTAGTGTCGAAGAAGATCGTGTCCAGGTCCGTTACGATCGCGCACCGCTTGCGGATCCGGAGGTCGTGAAACAGGACCGCGACGTTCTTGAATCCGGTGCTGCGGATATTAATGACGCTGAGTCCCAACTCGTCCACGCTCAGGCCCAAGACCTGCTTCACAAGCGCGGGGATTAGGATCTCTTCCGCGTCCCCTTCCACCAGGATCACGCTCTTGGCGAACAGCAGGTTGCTCCGAACTGCGTCCAGGTATCGCTGGATGCTGGTTACCTGAGCAACATCCAGTCCGGTCGCTGGCTGGTAGGCCTCGCAGAACGCGCCGCGTCGTCCCAGGATGTTGACGCTGCTCACGTTGCTCACCTCAGAGATGTGCGTGGAGTGCGTCGTGTAGATGACCTGGGCATCTTCGTAGCCGATGCGATCGAACAGCGTCTTCTGAATGTGGGTGTGGATATGTGCTTCGGGCTCTTCGATGAGCAGAAAGTTCGCGATCGCCATCTTCTCGCGCTGGTACTTGAACTCCAGCAGCTTGAGCGTCAGGTAGATCAGGTTAGCGCCGCCAAGGCTGAGCTCATTGATCGTCCCCTCATACCCGTCCTCTGACTCCCCGACAAACAGACGCAGCGACTGAAACAGCTGCTCCGCTTCCTCGGGCAGGTCCGACCGGATCGACAGCGACGCTGGGGAGTAGGTTTGGCCGGCAGTGTCTTTAATGGTCTCGCGGATGTGCTTGCGCACCGACTGCACGTCCTCGAGCCCTTCGATGGCGCCATTGAGAGCGCGCACTTGGGCCACGATGGGCAAGAGAGCTGCCGCGTTGATCTCACCGCTCTTGCTCTTCAGAAGAGTGAGCAGCGGATTGGTGCGGTTGTTGTGAAACTCGGCCACGACGTCGCGCAGCGCCTGTATGAAGGTGAGTGACACCTCCTTGGTGACCGACAGAAAGCCCGGCACCTTCGCGCCAAGTTCGGGGAACTCGGTTTCGTCGTTGAAGGAACAGAAGTCGAAGTGTCCGACGATCCGTTGATACGTAGCTGGTTCATTGAAATCAGCGCTGCTTCGGCCGGTGAAGATGGTCTCGTAATCGTCGATGGTGATCCCGTCGCGAATCGCCTTCAGCGCCGCAAAGTCTAAGTCATCGAGGGCGGCCAGCTTAAGCCGAATTTCCTTCTTGGGGCGAAAGATTAGGTTGTATGTAGCCTTGGAAATTGGTCCTGCGTGGATCTCAGCTGTGCCGTGCAAGAACAGCGCCTGAACTACCTCGTCAGGGCTGAGGTTGTCGAATTCCATGCTAATGATGATCCAATGGCCCTTCCACTGATCCAGCGTGCGGCTGAAATCGGACTCTTCCAGCCGGTAAGCTGCGCGGACCATGTTGTCGTCCAGGAGCAGACGGATGGCGCGTAGGATGTTGGACTTGCCCGCGCCGTTCTCTCCGATGATGGTGTTGACACCACGCTGAAACTTCAGTGTGGTGTTTTTGAAGTTTCGGTAATTGACAAGCGTGAGTTTGGAAATGTGCATGTCTTTTTGCCTTGTGCTCCCTGGGGAGTCAACGTCCATTTGAAGGCTATCGTAGCGTGACAGCGACGGCGAGAGCGCAGTCGCTGGCGGCCAATTGCCGCAATCCCGCATGACCCACGCCCAGAAAGTTGGGTCACCGAAAGCGGACGTCGGAGGGCAGCAGCGCTATAAAGTGATGCAGCTTAGGAGGCAACCTGGTCCAAACAGCGCAGAATGGCTCTAGGTTCACCTCTTCCGTAGTCACATGGCCCTCGATATCGGGGTCAGGTTGACTTAATCCGCACCGGAAGGATGTCCTGCAGATGTCTACAGGCGCCCTATTTTAAGCGTTGACAGCTTCTTTGGGTCGAGTAACTATTTACTTGCTGCGGCAAATTCCGCAGCCGGGTTTGGTCTCCCGAAATCACTTGGCGACTCCCACCCAGATGGAGGACGTCATGTCCGGTAGTGATTACGCTCGTTCAAAGACCAAATCCCCTCGCCGCGCCGCCAAGGCGCCGCCATGCTGGCTCAAGCTCGAATCGCCCGACCCCTTGGACGCGATTGCCGCCGAACCGCTGCCTGGTGCAGCGTCTGCACCGCCTGAGTGCCCTGACGCCGACGCCGTCGTCGCGCCCAGGCGCTCGGTCCCGCGCCGGCCCACGCAATGCACCATTGGTTATCGCTACTACGATGTGGACCGCGGCGGCATGCGGGTCGGGCGGCAGGTGCCCAGCCTGCGCTTGCATGGCCTGTGGCTGGAAGGCCTCGGCTTCGCGGTGGGCGGCAAGGTGCGCATCACGATGGCCAATGGCGCCCTGCTGATCACGGCCGTGCCGGTGGAGCCACCGCCTGCGGCGAAGAAGCGACGTAGGTTCAAGGTGGCGCCGTAGCCGCTCGGTTTTGGAGGTGGCGTTGCCGGGGCGGCCGGCGTGCGCCGAAGCGCTTGAGGGGTGGAGACGGCGCGGCGCTGGCCGCGTCGTCGCTACGCGCCAGCCCCTTGGGCGGAGTCGCCTCCTCATAAGACGGGTGCATCGGCCGTCCCTGTGGGCAATGCGGACGATGTGCGGCGATTGGCCGCCCCAATCTCTGCAGAAAGCGCGGTGATTGTGTCTGCGGAGAATCGCTCCCATCGTCACCGCATCATGCGCGGTGAACGCCCTACCTCTGGCAACGCAAGGACTGGTCGAACTGGTGATGCACCAGCTGGGACCTGGTGCATGATCCGATGGATGAGCGATGAGGGCGTTGCTGGCTGCGCCGATGCCGACGAGGCTGCGGCGTCCAACCGTCGGTGACGGTGCATGCAGTAGGTCAATTTACCTGCATATCAGTTATTTGAACTTTATTTGTTTTGCAGGTATTTTGCGTTTAGCTGGATGACGGGTACCACCCAATGCCTACACGCCACGTTCTGGTCACCGCGACGCAGCTTGGCGCGACGCTGCAGGCCGCACGCAAGGCCCAGGGGCTGACCCAATCTGCCCTGGCCGGCCGTCTCGGCCTGAGCCAGTCGCGGGTTTCCCATCTGGAGTTGAACGCCCATGCCTTGAGCGTGGAACAGCTCCTGGCGTGGTGCGCGGCGCTGGGGTTGGAGTTGACCATCGGCACCCGCGGCGACCCTGCCGCGTCCTCCAGCACGCAAGCGGAGTGGTGAGATGGGGCGTCGATCGCACGGCCGCAGCCTCTCCATCTGGACCAATGGTGTGCGCGTGGCGCGCTGGACGCTTCCTGCGCGCGGAGACATGGAACTGCACTACGACGCGGACTGGGTCGGCGCCGACCTGGGCCGGCCGCTGTCGCTGTCGCTGCCGTTCAATCTGCAGAATCTGCCGCTCAAGGGCGAGAAGGTCTTCAACTACTTCGACAACCTGCTGCCGGACAGCGATGCGATCCGCCGGCGCGTGGCGCAGCGCTTCAGGGCGCCATCCACCGATCCCTTCGATCTGCTGAGCGCGATCGGGCGCGACTGCGTGGGGGCCGTGCAGATTCTGGGCGAGGACGAGGTACCGCAGGATATCGAACGTATTGACGGCGTACCGCTGTCCGAAGGGGACATCGAACGGCACCTGATCGAAACCGTCTCGCCGCACGCCTTTGCCGCGCACCACGACCCGGATGCGGACTTCCGCATTTCCTTGGCTGGTGCGCAGGAGAAGACGGCCTTGCTGTGGTGGGAGGGGCAGTGGTACGCGCCGCGCGGCGCCACGCCGACCAGCCACATCTTCAAGCTGCCGATGGGCCTGGTGGGCGGGCGGCGGGCGGACTTCAGCACCTCGGTCGACAACGAATGGCTGTGCCTGCGGCTGTTGAAGGCCTATGGCTTAAACGTGGCCGATGCGCGCATCGCCCGCTTCGGCCAGCAGCGTGTGCTGGTGGTGGAGCGCTTCGACCGGCGCCTTGCGCCCAATGGGCAGTGGCTCATGCGCCTGCCGCAGGAAGACTTCTGCCAGGTCGCAGGGTGTTCGCCGTTGCGTAAGTACGAGAACGAAGGCGGCCCAGGGCTCACCGCCTTGTTCGGCACATTGCGTCAGTCGGTCAATGCCGACGCCGACATGAAGACGCTGCTGGCCGCGCAGGTGCTGTTCTGGTTGCTGCGCGCGCCCGATGGTCATGCCAAGAACTTCAGTATCCAGCTTCTGCCACATGGCCGCTTCCAGTTGACTCCGCTGTATGACGTGATGTCGGCCTATCCGGTCTTGGGCGACGGCCCCAATCAGTGGTCGCCCTACGACATCAAGTTGGCCATGGCTCTGCTGGGCAAGAACAAGCATTACGCCATGTACAGCATCCAGCGCAGGCACTTCAGCAGTACGGCGCAGCGGGTCGGCTATGGGTCGACGGCCGAGCCGCTCATCGAGGAGATCCTGGCGCGCACGCCGGCCGCCATCGCCGAGACGCGCGCGGACCTGCCGCAGGACTTCTCGCCGCGCGTTGCCGACGCCATCCTGGGCGGGCTCGAACAGGCAGCCGCCGCGCTCGAAGGAATGGCCGCTTAGCGGGGCGAGCAATCGCCAGCGGGCCGTTGCAATCCGGATGCAGCCTCTGCGCTCAAGTGGGTGGCAACGGACGCATCTCGCGGCCGCCAGCGGTGCCGCCTGACCCTGGCGCGGTAGCTGCCTGGGAGCACAGTGAGGCCCGGCAGGCCATCGCCGCCACCTGCCGCCCCGCAAGTCCTTGGCTTCCAGCGATGTCGTTGGCCACCTGAAGCCGTTGCAGGCTTCGAGCAAAAGCCGGAACGGCCAGGCGTGTCAGGCGAAGCGCCTGGCGCGCTCGCCAGTTCAGTCCGCCTCCGCCGCCCACTGCACCGCATCCGCCCCGGCCGGCAGATACAGCGGCGCCGACGGATCGGTGGCCGCGCGCCAGACCGCTTCGGCGACGTCCTGCATGCGCGTGCCCGGGCCGGTGGATTCGGCCATGCGCGCGATGGTGTGGCGCATGAAGTCGCCATAGACCGCGTCGTCCATGCCGCGCAGGCGGGTGCGGGCGGTGTCGCGAAAACGCGTCTCGCCCGAGGAGCCCGGCAGCACGAGGCGCACGCGCACGCCGAACGGTTCGACTTCGCTCGCCAGCGATTCGGTGAAGGCATTCACCGCCGCCTTGGCCGCGCGGTAGATGCCGACCAGCGGCAGCGGTTTGTAGGTGACGCTGGAGGTGACGTTCACCACGACGCCGGCACCGCGCGCGCGCATCTGCGGCAACACCGCCTGGGTGAGCGCCATCGTGCCGAAGGTGTTGGTGTCGAACAGGGCGCGCACGGTGTCCATGTCCATCAATTCGAACGGGGCCGGTGCGCCGAAGCCGGCGTTGTTGACCAGCACGTCGATCGGGCCGGCCGCCGCGACGGCCGCGCCGATGCTCTGCGCGTCGGTGACGTCCAACGGCAGCACGCGCAGCTGTGCCGATGGCGGAAACAGGTCGTCGCGCGGGGTGCGCATGGTGGCGAGCACCCGCCAATCGCGGGCGAGGAAGTAGCGGGCGGTTTCCAGGCCGAAGCCGGAGGAGCAGCCGGTGATCAGGACGGTCTTCAAGGGGATTCCTTTGCGCGTGGACGAGAACCCACGATAGATTGCCGTCCCCGTACTCGCTACGATCCGGAGTCCTTGATTCGTTTGCGAGCGTCCAGCGATGGTGGATCCCCTTGCCGAGGTGGTGACGCTGCTGCAGCCGATGGCCCGGTTCTCCAAGCAGGTGGTCGGTGCCGGTGCCTGGCGCATCCGGCGTTCCGACGCCGGGCAGCCGTTCTACTGCGCGGTGCTGGAGGGCGGCTGCCACATGGCGCTCGACGGCGGCGCGCCGATCCTGCTGCAGGCAGGCGATTTCGTCCTGGTGCCCGCGGCTTACCGCATCACGATGTCCAGCCTTGCGCCGCACGCGGACGTGGCCGAGACCATGCCGACCGCATTGGGGAACGGCGTGTTCCGGATCGGCACGCAGGACGGCCCGACCGACCTGCGCATCCTGGCCGGCCACTGCAGTTTCGGCTCGCCGGATGCGGCGCTGCTGGTCTCGCTGCTGCCGCAGATGGTCTATGTGCACGGCGAGCACCGTCTCGCCACGCTGGTGCGCCTGGTGAGCGAGGAGTCGCGCGAGGCACGCCCCGCACGCGAGGTGGTGCTCTCGCGTTTGCTGGAAGTGCTGCTCATCGAAGCGCTGCGCTCGGCCGCGGGCACGGCGGCGTCGCCGGGCCTGGCGCGCGGGCTGGCCGATGCGCGCCTGGCCGCGGCGATCCGCGCGATGCACGCGCAGCCCACGCGCGCATGGACGGTGGCGGCCTTGGCGAAGGAGGCCGCCTTGTCGCGCTCGGCGTTCTTCGAGCGCTTCGGCCGCACGGTGGGCATGGCGCCGATGGAATACCTGCTCGCCTGGCGCATGGCCTTGGCCAAGGACCTGCTGCGCCGCAACGAGTTCGGCATTGCCGCGATCGCCGAGCGCGTCGGCTACAGCTCCGCGAGCACCTTCAGCGTCGCGTTCGCCCGCCATGTCGGACAGCCGCCGACGCAGTACGCGCGCGCAGGTGGCCACGGCGCCACGCGCGGCGAACCGTCGTTCTCCGACCACGTCGAGGGCGTGCAGTAGGCATTCGGCGTGGATTACCGCTTCCGGGCCGGCGACCTCGTCGGAGGCGGTGCGGGTTGCGCAAGGATCGCGCCGGTCACGAGTTCGAACAGGCGCTCGGAGCGCTTGGCGTGCGATGGCTGTTCGCGCAGCCAGGCCAGCGCGGCAATCAGGTCGAACAGTTCGTCCCCATCCATGTCGGCGCGTGCCTTGCCATCCTCCTGCGCACGCGCCAGCAGGGCGGCGCCTGCGGAGCGCAGCCGCACGCAGGACGCGTGCAGCGCGGAGGAGGCGTCTTCGATGGCGGACATCATCGGGGCGAGGATGCCGCGCTGGCGATGGGTGAAGGCGATGATCTCCTCAAGCCAGGCCAGCAATGCCTGATCCGAGGCCGCTGCCGTGCGCAAAGCGTCGGCCTTCGCCGCCAGGTCCTCGAAGTCGTTGCGCAGCAGCGCCTCGAGCAGGGCTTCGCGGGTAGGGAAGTGGCGGTACAAGGTGCCCAGGCCGACTTCGGCGCGGCGGGCGATGTCCCGCAGCGAGGCGTCTGCGCCGGTCTCGGCCAGGGCCTCGCGGGCCACGTCGAGCAGGCGTTGGTAGTTTTTCTGAGCGTCGGCGCGCATGCTTTCCTTTACATGTGGAGCAGTGCTCCGTATATTCGGAGCACTGTTCCGATCAGGATACGCCATGCACAGCTCCAACGACACACGGCACATGATGAAAGCGGTCCGCCAGCAGGCCTTCGGCGGCCCCGAAGTGCTCCACTACGAGGACGCGCCTCTGCCCGTGGTGCGACAGGGTGAGGTACGCATCCGGGTTCACGCCATCGGCTTGAACCCGCCGGACCTGTACCTGCGCGAGGGCTACAGCCGCCTGCCTCCGGAATGGCGCCCGCCGGTGGCGTTCCCGCTGATCCTGGGCACGGACGTGTCGGGGGTGATCGAGGCGGTGGCGGAGGATGTGGACGGGCTGTCGCGCGGCGACGCGGTCTACGCGATGGTGCGCTTCCCGGACGGATTGGCCGGCGGCAGCCAGGCGTATGCGCAGTACGTCACCGCGCCCGCCACCGAGGTGGCGCGCAAGCCGGCCGGGATCGACCACGTGCACGCCGCGGGCGCGCCGATGTCGTTGCTGACGGCGTGGCAGTTCCTGATCGCGCAGGGCCACGCCGTGGCCAATCCGCTGCAGCCCATGCCGCATGTGCCGGTGCCGTTGCAGGGCAAGACGGTGGTGGTCAATGGGGCGGCCGGCGGCGTCGGCCATTTCGCGCTGCAGCTGGCCAGGTGGCAAGGCGCGCGCGTGATCGCGGTGGCTTCCGGCAAGCACGAGGCCTTCGTGCGTGCGCTGGGGGCCGAGCGCTTCGTCGACTACACCAAGGCCGCGCCGGAGGAGGTGCTGCGCGACGTGGACCTGGTGGTGGATGCCGTCGGCGGCCCCGGCGCCGGCAGGTTCCTGCGCACGCTCAAGCGCGGCGGCGCGCTGTTCCCGATCTTCCCGCTCGGCTTCGACGGGCACGCCGAAGCGGCGGCGCGGGGCGTGACGGTGTCCACCACCCAGGTGCGCTCCAGCGGCGCGCAACTCGCCGAACTCGCGGCGCTGCTGGAGGCGGGCACGGTGCGCGTGGCCATCGACAGCACCTTCGCGCTGTCGCAGGCGCGGCAGGCGCACGAACGCGCCGAGCAAGGGCACATCCAGGGCAAGATCGTGATGACGGTCGACTGAGGCCGCGGGCCGGGGCGTTGCCGCCTGCATCGATGCTGGCGATCCCGGCAGGCGGTGCGCGCGCTGGCCGCCGTGGCGACGCCACGCAGGAGCGACGGCGATCGTCTGACTGCGCGGCAGGCGCTGTTGCCGCCTTCCCCGTGCCGGGAGCCGGTGCGCGCGGCACGTTGGCCGGTGCATCGTGGCAGGGATTTCGCCACGGCACGTGCCGGTGTCTCTGCGCGCGCCGACGAATCTGTATACCCTCATGGCGCCATGGGATCGCTGTGGCGACTCAAGGGAGAGACACACATGTCACAACACGAAGAACAATCGACCGCGGCACTGGATACGGATGCGTTGCTGGCTGCGGCCCATCACCCCGACTACCTGCTGCAGGATCTGGTGGCGATCGCGAACCTGGGCGTGCAGATCGGGCTGACGCTGACGGTGGGCGGCAGCACCATCTCCGGCATGCTGATCGGCGGCAAGGAGTTCATGCAGCGGCTGACCGAGTCGATCACCGAGGTGGCGCCCGACGAGCTGGTCGCGCCGCTGCAGGAGCGCTTCCAGCCGTACCGCGACATCTACGAACAGAGCGAGCTGAAGCCGGCCACCTTCGTCCATCTCGCCGATGCGCGGGTGGTGGCGACGGGCGGCGAGTTTCCGGTCAACGGTTGTCTGTGGCGGGGACGGATCAGCCAGGTCTCCGGCTTCAGCATCGGCGTGATGTCCAGCGTCTGAGGCGATCCAGCGGCACGGCAAGACCCCGCTTCGGCGGGGTTTTTTTTGTCCGCTACATGGAAAATCGGTCTCTGCCCGCCTGTTTCGCCCGGTACAGCGCGGCGTCGGCCATGCCGACCAGTTCCGCGGCGGTCCAGCGCTGATCCTCCATGTGCACGCTTGCCACGCCGATGCTTACCGTCACCCGCGCGTCGGTCGGGCTGGACGCATGCGGCAGGTCCAGGTCGCGCACCGCGGTGCGTACCTGCTGCGCCAGCGTCTGCGCGCCCGCGGCGTCGGTGAACGGCAGGATCACCGCGAATTCCTCGCCGCCGTAGCGGGCGGCGATGTCGTGCGGCCGCTGCGCGCAGGCGGCCAGCGCCTGTCCCACGTGCCGCAGGCAGGCGTCGCCGTTCACGTGTCCGTAGGTGTCGTTGTAGAGCTTGAAGTGGTCCACGTCGATCATCAGCAGCGAAATACTGGAGTGCAGGGCTTCGCTCTGCTGCAGCGCGCCGCGCAACTTGTAGTCGAAGCCGCGTCGGTTGTAGATGCCGGTGAGCGTGTCGCTCCAGGCTTCCGTGCTCAGCTTGGTCTCGCTGGCCTGCATGCGCCGCAGTTGCTGGTCCAGCCAGAGGCCGAGGCCGACGAACAGCGCGCACGCGATCACCGCGATGCACGAGCGCCGCACGGCCACCGCGCGCCAGGGCGCAAGCACTTCGTCGGTGGACACGCCGATCAGCACCCAGAACGGATAGCGCTGGACAGGGGCGAATCCGGAGATCCGCTCCACTCCGTCGATGGGCGATACGGCGGCGATGGAGCCGCGGCGCACTGCCTGCATGGTCCGATGGAAGGGCGTGCCGGCGATGCTGCCGCCGCTTCGGCCGATGTCTCCGGGGGAGCGGGAGACGACAGTGCCGTCGTCGCCGACGATCGCGATCGATCCGTCGTGTCCGATGTCGAACAGGCGGTGGAAGCGGGCGAAATAGTCGATCGGGATGCCGACCAGCACGATGCCGGCGAAGGAGCCGTCGGGCTTGTCGATGCGTCGGGTCAGCGGGACGATCCAGGCGCCATCGGCCGGGCTGCGGATCGGCCCGCTCAGCAGCGCCAGGCGGTCGCCGTGGTGCCGATGGTGTGCGAAGTAGGCCGGTTCGGAACCGTTGCGGTGCTTCGCGCCTGCAGGGAGCGAGGAATTCACCGGGTGCCCGTGCGCGTCGTAGACGACGATGACATGCACGCGGTCGGAGCGGTCGACCTCTTCGCGCATGGAGTCGCGCAGGGCGTCCGGCGCCAGAAGGCCGCTCTCGACGCCGGCGACGACGCCTGTCAGCACCGTCTCGGCGATGGCGAACGAATCGCTGGTGTGCTGGGCGAGGGAGCTGGCCAGGTTCAGCGCATTGGTCCGTGCGGTCTGCAACGCCGTGTTCCTGGCGTCGCGCAGCGACGAGTACTCCGACCCGGCCAGCACCGCCCACGCGGCGGTGACGAACAGGTAGAGCGCCACGCGCTGGGCCAGGTTTCTGCGGCGCTTGCCTTTGGTCATGCCCGCCGCCCCCTCGCGGCGCGTCTCTCAACTCCCCTGGCGGTTATCGGCAGCGGAGCCCCGGGCTGAACCACCACGGAAGTACGACGGGCACGCATGCCGCCAGGCGCATGGCCGCCGTGGGCGCGTTGGCGTCAACTCACCGCCCGCGGTTGGAGCGAACGTTTGAGGGACGACGCGTTTTCGCCAAGGGCGGTCGTTAGCTGGCACGTGAAACGTAAATGAGTCACGTGTACGCATGTTCCGGCGGTCCGCATGCGCATCGTCGACATCGACGACGCGCGGCACGGCCCACTGCGCCGCACCTGCACGCTGCGCAGCCGCTCGCTCGATGCGCAGGCCGGCTTCTGGATCGGGATCGGCATGCTGTGCGTGCGAAGCGCATCTGGCGCGCATACCGGACGCGATCACCGAGGTGCGCGCCACCTGCCGCAGGACGCTTCGTCGCGCGTTGCCGACGCCATCCCGCGCGGCGGCCGCGGTGCTCGAAGGGATGGCGGCGTAGCGAACGCGAGGACGTGTCGCGACCTGCGCGAGAGTGCGGCGCGTCGACGCGCGTTGGACGTGGCGTTGGGCCACGGATGAGGCCATGGCTGTTGCGCAGCAGCATGCAACCCCGAAACGGGCGTGTTACATCTACCCGCGTTGGATCGATCCAAAGCCGTCGATGCATTGCATCCTGGGGAAGACGGCGAGTGGGGGATCGCGTGCCACGCGTCTGCTGATGGTCGCTGACGGATCCGCATGCACCTGCGGCCGCGGCGATGCGTCGGCGCCGACGTTGCGCGCGGTCCATCGGGTCGATCCGGTCCACGTTGCGTTCTCGCATCGCGCGCCGTTGTCACTGCGATTGCGCGCTGCCCATGCGCGCCGCGGGTGCCACCGACCGACACTTCCTGGGAGCCTGCCATGACGTTCCGCCCGCGCTTCGCGCACCTGCCTGATGCTTCGCGCCGGTGGCTGGCGTCCGTCGTTGCGGCGGCGTTGCTGCTGGCAGGCACCGGCGCGGCGTGCGCGCACGACAGCGGCTTCGCCTCCTCGTTCGAGCGCGGCGAACCCGCGCCGGCGCCGGCTGCGCAGCCCGGCCAGCAGGGCGTGCAGATCGCTGTCGGCAACGGCCCCGCGCATCCCTACGCGGCCAAGGCCGGCATGGGCTACACCGGGTTGCACGCGTTGCGTTATCGCGCCGCTGCGGCCGGGCGGGCGTCGCTGTTCGCGGTCGATGTTGCGGTGGAGCCGGACACGGTGCTGTCGTGGATGGTGCTGCCGGAAATCGTGGACGGCGACACGGTGGCCTCGACCGGTGTGGCGGTGGATCTGCTGTTCGACGATGGGCGCCGGTTGTCGGAGCTGGGCGTGGAGGATCAGCACGGTGCGCTGGTCAGCGCACAGGGGCAGGCGGCGTCGCAAACGCTGTATCCGCAGCAGTGGGCGCTCAAGCAGGTGCGGCTGGGCGAGGTGGCGGCCCTGCGCGGCAGGCGCATCCGCGCCATCGAGCTGCAGGTGCAGCCTGGCGCCGGCAAGCTGGCGTCGGGCTGGATCGACGATGTCGCGCTGCGCCGCGAGGCAGCGCCGCAGGCGGCGCGACGGCCGAGCGACGAGGTGGTGACCACGCGCGGGACGCAGTCCAACGGCACGTTCTCGCGCGGCAACAACATTCCCGCCACCGCGATGCCGCATGGCTTCAATTTCTGGGTGCCGGCGACCGATGCCGGTTCGCTCGGCTGGCTGTACCGCTGGAACGAGCAGAACGGCGAGGACAACCGGCCGCGACTGCAGGCGCTGTCGATCAGCCACGAACCCAGTCCATGGATGGGCGATCGGCAGACCTTCCAGGTGATGCCCTCGTCCACGCGCGGAGTGCCGGAGGCGGACCGCGGCAAGCGCGCGTTGTCGTTCGGTCACGACCACGAAGAGGCGCGCCCGCATCTGTACCGGGTGGACTTCGACAACGGTATCCGCGCCGAACTGGCGCCGAGCGAGCGGGCGGCGATCTTCCGCTTCCGCTTTCCGCGCGGTGGCGACGCCAATCTGCTGTTCGACAACGTCGATGCGCGCGGCGGCCTGACCCTGGACGCGGCGACGCAGACGCTGCGCGGCTACTCCGACACGCGCAGCGGGCTGTCCAACGGCGCCACGCGCCTGTTCGTGTATGCGCGCTTCGACCGTCCGTGGATCGCCAGCGGCAAGATCGCCACGGGGCGCCCGACCGGCTACGTGAAGTTCGCGCCGGGCGCCGAGCGCGAAGTGGTGATGCGCATCGCCACCTCGCTGATCTCGGTGGAGCAGGCGCAGCGCAACCTGCAGCAGGAGATCGGCGACGCCGGGTTCGACGTGGTGCGGGGGCGCGCGCAGGACGCGTGGGACGCGGTGCTGGGACGGGTGCAGGTGCAGGGCGCCAGCCACGACCAGCGGGTCACGCTGTACTCCAATCTGTACCGCCTGTTCCTGTATCCGAACATCGCCCACGAGAACGTCGGCGATGCGGCGCATCCGGATTGGCGGCATGCCGACCAGAACACGTGGTCCAAGGACAGCGCCGGCGGCGACGCCGAGCGCAGCTCCGCGCCGGTGGCGCCGGGCAAGATCTACGTCAACAACGGCTTCTGGGACACCTTCCGCACCAGTTGGCCGGCCTACGCGCTGTTCGCCCCGGAGCAGGCCGGGGCGATGATCGACGGCTTCCTGCAGCAGTACCGCGATGGCGGCTGGGTGGCGCGCTGGTCCTCGCCCGGCTACGCGGACCTGATGGTCGGCACCAGCTCGGACGTGGCCTTCGCCGACGCCTGGCTGAAGGGTGTGCACGGTTTCGACGCGCACGCCGCCTATGCCGCGGCGCTGCGCAATGCCACGGTGGTGCCGCCGGTGGCGAACGTCGGCCGCAAGGGGCTGGCCCGCTCGATGTACCGTGGCTACGCCGCCAACGATGTGCACGAAGGCCTGTCGTGGACATTGGAGGGCGCGCTCAACGATTTCGGTCTGGCGCAGATGGCGCAGGCGCTGGCTGCCGAGGAACAGGATCCGCAGCAAGCGCAGCGCTATCGCGAAGAAGCCGAGTATTTTCAGGCGCGTGCCACCGACTACGTGGCGCTGTTCGATCCCGCGACGCGCTTCTTCCGCGGGCGCACGCCCGCCGGCCAGTGGGGCGTGCCGGCGTCGGGCTTCGATCCGCGCGTGTGGGGCGGCGACTACACCGAGGCCAATGCCTGGACCTTCGCCTTCACCACCCCGCACGACGCCGCCGGCCTGGCTGGGCTGCTCGGCGGCGAGGATGCACTGGCGAGGCGGCTGGACGATTTCTTCGCCACGCCGGAGACGGCGGACCCGCAGTTCGCCGGCAGCTACGGCGGCGTCATCCACGAGATGACCGAGGCGCGCGACGTGCGCATGGGCATGTACGCGCACAGCAACCAGCCGTCGCACCACATTCCGTGGATGTACGTGGCGGCGGGGCAGCCGTGGAAGACGCAACGCATCACCCGCGAGGTACTGCGCCGGCTGTACCTGGGCAGCGAGATCGGCCAGGGCTATCCCGGCGACGAGGACAACGGCGAGATGTCGGCGTGGTACCTGTTCGCGATGCTCGGGTTGTATCCGCTGCGCATGGGCGCGCCGGAGTATGTGATCGGCTCGCCCGCGTTCCCACGGGCGGAGGTCGATCTCGGCAACGGCCGCAAGCTGGTGGTGATCGCACGCAACAACAGTGCGCGCAACGTGTACGTGCAATCGCTCACGCTCAACGGCAAGCCGTGGACCAAGGCCTGGCTGCGCCATCGGGACATCGCCGACGGCGCCACGCTGGAGTTCGTGATGGGCGAGACGCCGTCGCGCTGGGGCAGCGTCGCCGCTGCGCTGCCGCCGTCGCTGACCCCGCCCGGCAGCGCGCCGCGCGGCCTGCAGGACGTGGCGTCGCAGGCCGTGGCAGTGTCGTTGAATGGACAATCCAAGGCCGCCGCATTGATCGACGACGACGCGACGACGGCGCTGTCGCTGCCGGCCGGCGCCAGCGTCGACCTGCGCTTGGCGACACCGATGCGCGCCACGCACTACACGCTGACCAACGCCGACAGCGCATTGTCCGGCCTGGCCTGGACGCTGGAAGGGCGCAACGGCGACGGCGCCTGGACCATGCTGGACCAGCGGGGCGCGCAGGCGTTCGCCTGGGCGCGGCAATTGCGGCCGTTCCGCATCGCCCACCCCGGCGCCTACGCTGCGTACCGCTTGCGCCTGGAGGCGGGCGAGGGCGTGGCGCTGGCCGAGATCGAACTGTTGCAGCCGGTGGCCCGGCAGGCCGTGCCATGAAGTGGCGACAGCGCAGCGCGTGCGACGTCCGTCGCCCGCTGCAGGAGAACGCAATCCGCTAGACCGGTGGCGCGACAACAGGTTCGCCGCGAAGTACCGAGGTATCTGATTTTTTAAGTGATTGGGACGATCCAATCCGGTTTGTGCAGGACAGGAGGAAAGAAACGCAAGGCCGGCTCGCCGCAGTGACGCCGGATGTTTTCCTGCCGCGACGCGCGCACGTTCCGCTCGGTCTTTGGATCGATTGAAACCCGTCGTCGCCGCAGCCGATCAATCTTTGGGAGAGGATGATTGAAATGAACCGCATGTCACACGTACGCCTCCGCAGCACCTTGTCTGTGGGGATCGCCATCGCCTTGTGCGCGAGCGCCGCCTCCACCACCGCCTTCGCTCAGCAGGCCGACAGCACGCCGGCGCCCTCGGGCCAGGCCGAACTGCAGGCCAAGGACCTGGACGCGGTCACGGTCACCGGCTACCGCTACGCGATCGAGAAAAGCCTGGAACAGAAGCGCAACGCCAATGCCGTGGTGGACGTGATCACCGCCGAGGACGTCGGCAAGTTCCCCGACAAGAACGTAGCCGATGCGTTGCAGCGCGTGCCCGGCGTGGTGATCAGCCGCGACGGCGGCGAGGGCAAGAACGTCAGCGTGCGCGGGCTGTCCTCGGAACTGGTGCTGACCGAGTTGAACGGCAACTACATCGCCACCGCCGAGTCCAACGGCGACCCGACGCGCTCGTTCAACTACACGCTGCTGCCGTCGAACCTGCTGGGCAGCGCGGAGTTGTACAAGACGCCGGAAGCGCGCATCGACGAAGGCGGCATCGGCGGCACGGTGATCCTGCAGACGCGGCGGCCGCTGGAGCTGGAACCCCATTCCGGCTTCGTCTCGGTCGAGGGCACCTGGTCCGATACCAGCAAGAAGACCGACGGCCAGTTCTCCGGTTCGTACTCGTGGCACGACAAGGACAACCGCTTCGGCGTGTTCGTCGGCTACACGCAGCAGAAGCGCACGGCGCGCACCCTGGACGCCAGCACCGAGGACTGGCAGTGGTACGGCCGCGACGAAGTCGGCCCGGCCGTGGACGTGAACGGCAATCCGTCGGCGTTCAACTCCAACTGGTGGGGCGGTACCGGCTTCTGGGACCAGAACGGCAATTACCGCACCGGCTTCATGATGCCGACCGCGGTCAGCCTGGACGTCAAGCAGGAGGAGCGCGAGCGCAAGGGCGGCCAGCTGACCTTCCAGTTCAAGCCGACCGACGACCTGACCCTGACCGCGAACTACTTCCGCTTCGATCTCTCGCAGAACTCGCAGACCAACACCGTCAAGATTCCCGAGTGGAACATCGCGCGCTACTACGGCGACGGCAACTGGCGCGGCGGCCGCCTGCTCGACGGGCTGCACCTCGATCCCAGCGGCACCATCGTCACCGGCGCCGACTACAGCCTGCATCCGGGCAAGGCGTACTACTGCAGCGAAGCCCAGGCCGCGGCGGCCGGCCTGCCGCCGGGCGGCTGGGGCTCGGACGACTGCACCGTGCCGACGCCGCAGATCACCGGCAGCTACAACATCGAAAAATCGCTGTCGCAGACGGTGGACCTGGGCGGCGAATGGCGCGGCGAGAGCGTGGACGTGTCCTTCAAGGCCGGCCGCACCTGGGCCAAGGGCGGGCCGGAGCTGCAGTTCTCCCTGCCGATCAAGCCGCGCCTGCAGAACCCCGACGGCAGCTGGACCAACGGCAACTTCGCCAGCGCCTGGGACCTGACCGGCACCCCGACCATGACGTTCTCGCCGGAACTGATGCAGAACCTGCGCGACGGGATCCTGCAGGTCGATCTGGGTTCGACCGGCTCGTCCTGGACCCGCAACACCAACCAGCAGAAGTACGCGCAGATCGACACCACCTGGCATATCGACGGCGAGGTCTTCGATTCGCTGCAGTTCGGCCTCAAGCGCCGCGACGGCGGCATCCACCGCAACACCGGCAACAACTACTGGGTGTGTCCGGGCACCGACCCGGGCGACTACGACAACCGCTACTGGAACGGGCGCTGCAACGCGATCGCCACGCAGTTCTCGCCGGACCTGCTGTATGCGATGGACAACTTCCCCGGCGGGGTGAAGGCCAGTGCGTTTCCGGCGATCAACTTCCCGGGCTACATCGGCTACTTGAACAACACCTACGGCGCGATGCAGACCCGCAGCGAAGACAACTTCGTCTACAACGTCGACGAGAAGATCTATTCCACCTATCTGCAACTCAACTTCCACACCGAGCGCCTGCGCGGCAACGTGGGCGTGCGGGTGGCGCGCACCGGCCAGCACGCCGATTCCACCGACAAGGTGACCGCCTACAACGATTACTTCTTCGACGGCGCGGACGGCAACCCGCTGGCCTGCCAGCAGGGCGCCGCCATGCCCACCGGTGCTCCGGCCGACACCTACTGCGGTACCGAAGGCTACTGGCGGTTGTCGGACAGCGAGCAACGCAACGAGTCGTTCGTCATCAGCGGCCTGGACCGCAACTACACCGACGTGCTGCCGAGCTTCAACCTGGCCTACGACCTGACCGAGAACCTGCTGTTGCGCGCGGCGGCGTCGAAGGTGATCGCACGGCCCAGCTATACCGACATCGCCGCGCCCGGCAGCCTGGAGTACTACAGCCCCGAGTACGTGGCCGACCGGCGCCTGACCGGCGGCGCCAGCGAGCAGGGCTGGTACGGCTCGGGCAGCAACAAGAACCTGGAGCCGTACAAGGCCAACCAGTTCGACCTGGGGCTGGAGTGGTACTTCCAGCCGGGCTCGGTGGCGGGTGTGGGGCTGTTCCGCAAGAACGTCGAGAACTTCGCGGTCGGCGTGATCAGCGACGTGAGCATGATGGTCGACGGGCAGATGGTCACCGTGCAGAACTACAGCACCCAGGCCGGCGGCCAGGATGCGGTCTCGCAAGGCGTGGAGCTGTACGCGCAGCACACGCTGGCATCCGGCCTCGGCGTGCAGTTCAACTACACCTACAACGATGCCAGCAAGGCGGCGGTGCGGCTGGAGGACGGGACCGAGGTCGGCAAGACCTCCATGCCCGGCAGCGCCAAGAACCAGACCAACCTCACCGTGTTCTACGAGACCGACCGCCTGCTGCTGCGCGCCTCGTACAACCGTCGCGGCGAACTGGTGCAGGGCCTGGTCAACGGGCTGAACATCTACGAGGAGCCGTACTACCAGATCGATCTGAACGCGGCCTACAACATCACGCCGGCGCTCAGCCTCTCCGCGTCGGTGCTGAACCTGACCAAGCAGGAGACGCGCCAGCACCTGGGCGATGACACCCGCGATCGTTTCTATACCAGCGGCTACGCCGGCCGGCTGGCGTATCTGGGGCTGACCTACAAGTTCTAGGCGCGCCCCCGGTATCCGGGCCCATGCGGCACTCCCGTTCGGCGGGAGGCCGCGCGGGCCGGACGCCGTTTTTCGTTGCAGGCCACGACCGTTCCCGTCGCGCGGGGCGGTCGCTCACCACAGGACCACACCGCATGACGCTTCCCCCGCTGCCCTCCCTGCTCCACACGCTCGCCCTGTCCTTGTTGCTGACTGCGCCGGCGCTGGCGGCCGCGCCACGGCCCAGCGCCGAGGTCAACACCTTCATCGGCAGCAAGGACGACGGCAACACCTTTCCTGGCGCGTCCGCACCGTTCGGGATGATCCAGGTCAGCCCGATCGGCGCGCACTACGCCGGCTGGCGCTACGACGATCCGCAGATCCGCGGCTTCGGCCATTCCTTCCTCTCCGGTGCCGGCTGTTGGGAACAGGGCGGGCAGGTCTCGGTGCTGCCGGTGACCGGGCGCATCGGCCCGGGCGGCGAGTTCGATACGGCCGATCCGAAGGCGTTCGACCACGCACGCTACGGTGCGCGCTACCAGCACGATGGCGAGCGTGGCCAGGCCGGCTACTACAAGGTACGGTTGACCGATTACGGCGGCATCGATGCCGAAGCCACCGCGCTGACCCGGGCGGCGGCCGAGCGCTACACCTTTGCGACCTCGGGCGAGGGCCATGTGCTGGTCAACATCGGCCAGGCCAACGCCCGCCATGTCGTCACCGGCAGCACCCTGAGCGTGGTCGGCGACCGCGTGGTGGAAGGCAAGCTGGTGACCGACAGCTTCTGCGGCGGCCACCAGTACACGACCTGGTTCCGCCTGGAGTTCGATCGTCCGTTCAAGGCCTTCGGCACCTGGGGCGAGGCCGGCGGCGTGCCGGGGTCGCGCCATGTCATGGAAGGCGAGGGCAAGCCGAGCGGTGCCTGGCTGACCTTCGACCTGGGCAAGGACCGCGCGGTCACCGCCATCTCGGCGATCTCGCACGTCGATGCCGAGGGCGCGCGCAACAACCTGCGCAGCGACGGCATGGCCGATGGCCGCCTGCTCGGCTTCGATGCGATGCGCGCCCGCGCGCAGCGGACGTGGGACAAGGAGCTTGCCAGCGTGCGCGTGCACGGCGGCAGCGGCGACGACCGCGTGGTGTTCTACACGGCGCTGTATCACGCGCTGCTGCAGCCGCTGACCGGCAGCGATGCCGATGGCCGTTACCGCGGCTACGACGACCTCATCCACCGCGCCGACGGCTGGACCTACCACGAGTATTTTTCGCTGTGGGATACCTACCGCTCGCAGAACCAGTTGCTGGCCCTGCTGCGGCCGCAGCGGGTCGCCGACATCGCACGCTCGCTCCTGGCGATCGATGAGCAGGGGGGCTGGCTGCCGCGCTGGGGCTATGCCAACTTCGAGAGCAACGTCATGACCGGCGATCCGGTCACGCCGTTCCTGGTCGACCTGTGGCGCTTCGGCGCGCTGCAGGGGCGCGAGGCCGAGGCCTACGCCGCGCTGCGCCGCAACGCGTTCGAGATGCCGCCGTTGAACTCGCGGCATGCCGGCCGGTCCGGCAATGCCAATTACCTGGCGCACGGCTTCGTGCAGTACGACCGCGCATTCCCGTCCAAAGGCATGGATGTCGATCCGCACCACGGCGGCTCGGCGACGCTGGAGTACGCGCTGGCCGACTGCGCGCTGTCGACGATGGCCGGCGCGCTGGGTCACGCCGAGGACGCCGCGGTGCTGAATCGCCGCGGGCGCAACTGGCGCACGCTGTGGGACCCGACGGTGCGCGATGCGCAGACCGGCTTCAGCGGCTTCCCGCGGCCGCGCACCGAGGACGGTGCGTGGTACACGCCGTCGGATGGCCATTACGACCCGCGCTCGCAGCACGGCTTCCATGAGGGCACGGCCTGGCAGTACCAGTGGCTGGCGCAGCAGGACGTGCCGGGCCTGGTACAAGCGATGCACGGACCGGAGCAGGCCGCGCGGCGCCTGGACGCGTTCTTCGCCTACGACGCGCTGCTGGCCGATCCGGCCGGCGCCGCGCGCAAGGAATGGGTGGTGGGGCCGTACAGCTACTACAGCCAGTTCCGCTACAACCCCAACAACGAACCCGATCTGCACGCGCCGTGGATGTACACGCTGATCGGCCAGCCATGGAAGACCAGCACCGTGCTGCATGCGGCGCAGACGCTGTTCACCAATGCGCCGAACGGCGTCACCGGCAACGACGACCTGGGCACGATGTCGGCGTGGTACTTGTTCAGCGCCATGGGCCTGTATCCGGCGGTACCCGGCACCGGGCAGTTCCTGCTGCATGCGCCGCGCTTCTCGCGTATCGAGCTGGACGTGGGGCCGGGCCGCACGCTGCGCATCGACGCGCCGCAGGCCGGCGACGGCGCGCTGCGCTATATCCGCGGCGTGACCCTGGACGGACGCACGCAGGCGCCGGTCTGGCTGGACTGGGCACAGCTGCGCCAGGGCGGCCGCTTGCGCTTCGAGCTGAGCGAGGCGCCGCAGCCGCAGGGCTGGGGCACGCGCCCGCAGGACCTGCCGCTGTCGCCCTGTGCCGCCGAATCCGCTGCGGCGGGCATGACCTTGCGCTGAGTCCACACACGACACCGGCAGCGACGCGCAGCCGATGGTTTACGCTGCGCGTCTCGTCAGAAGGGGATCGATCCGATGCGCCAGAAGCGTCCGCCCCGTGCCGCATCCATACGCGCGTCCAAGGCCGTCCTGCCCACGCCGGCACCGGCGCCGGACGCGGTGGATGTCGTGGGGAAGGCCGCGCCGGCCGCCGCGGCACGCGACCGCCAGCGTGTGGTGACCGTCACCGACATCGCCGATGCGGTCGGCGTCTCGCGCGCGACCGTGTCGCTGGTGCTGCGCGGCAGCCCGCTGGTCCACGCCGACACGCGCGCGCGGGTGGAAGCGGAGCTGAAGCGGCAGCGCTACGTCTACAACCGTGGCGCGGCCAATCTGCGCCGGCGCACCTCGACCAGCGTGGCGCTGGTCATCAACGACCTGGCCAATCCGTTCTTCGCCGAGTTCGCGGCCGGCGTGGACGAGGCGCTGGGCGAGCAGGGCTACGTGACCCTGCTCGGCAGCACCGGCGAGTCGCCCGCGCGGCAGCAGGCGGTGCTGGGCTCGCTGATGGAGCACACGCCGGCGGGCGTGATCCTGTCGCCGGCCGAGGGCAGCGATGCCGCCGAGCTGCACACGGTGCTGGACGCGCGCGCGAACGTGCTGCTGTTCAACCGCGAACTCGCCGGCGCCGACGACTGGGGCTTCCTCGGCCTGGACAACCAGCGCGGCGCGCAACTGGCGACCGAGCACCTGATCGCACTCGGCCACCATCGCATCGCCTTCTACGGTGGCCATGCCGCGTCCAGTTCGTGCCGCCAGCGTCGCGCCGGCCACGCGCAGGCGATGCGCAACGCCGGATTGCCGGTCGACCCGGCCTGGCTGATCGAGTCGGCGCCCAACCGCCTGGAAGCGGCCGCGCGCCACGGCGAGCTGTTCGCCGTCGCGGCGCCACCGACGGCGGCGGTCTGCTACAACGACACGGTCGCGCTGGGCCTGATGCTGGGCCTGCTGGCGCGCGGCATCCGGCCCGGCCAGGACTTCGCCGTCACCGGCTTCGACGACATTCCCGAAGCCGCGGTGAGCACGCCGGCGCTGACCACCCTCGCCGCGCAGCCGCGCGCGCGCGGCCGGCAAGCGGCGCAGCTGGTGCTCGCGCAACTGGACGACCGCGCCGCGCCGCGCAGGACGATCGCGCCGGTGAGCCTGTCGGTGCGCGAGAGCAGCGGAGCGCCGATCGTTGCCGCGCTCGCGTAGCGCTGCGGTCGCGGGTGCGGCCGAAGCGGCGAGTCCGGACGACACGACCGAGCACGCCGTTCCATCGCGACACCCTCTAGACAGAGACGGGCAGATAGTGGATCGCACCACCACCGCGGAGCGTTCCGCGGCTTCGTGGTGAGCGGGCGATTCGCCCCATTCCTCCCTTCGTCGAGAGCCGTCTCATGCATCTGCAGACTGCAGCGCGCCGTTCCGTGGTGGCCAACGCCCTCTACGGCCTGCTCAACCCCATCCCGTTCGGCTGCTTCGTCGCCGCGCTGATCTTCGACATCGTTTATGCCCGCAGCGGCGTGATCCTGTGGACCAAGGCGGCGGCCTGGCTGATCGCGATCGGCCTGGTCATCGCCATCGTGCCGCGCCTGATCAATCTGACCCAGGTCTGGATCACCGCGCGACGTTCCGCGCTGCCGGGGGAACGGCTCGACTTCTGGTTGAACCTGCTCGCCATCGTCGCCGCCATCTTCAATGCCTTCGTGCACAGCCGCGATGCGTATGCGGTGGTCCCCGCGGGTCTCTGGCTCTCGATCGCCACGGTCGCGCTGCTGGCGATCGGGTATGTGCTCATCGCCATCCGCACGACGCCACGCGAGGGCTACGTCCATGGCTAAGCGCCTCTGCACGTCCGCCTTCGCCCTGAGCTGCGCAATGGCCCTGGCCGCCTGCAGCGGCAAGGCCACGCTCGAACCGACCCAGCAGGCGGGCAACGCGCCGCGGTTGCCGGAAGCCCGCAACTTCCTGCTGCCGCCGATGCGGGTTCCCGAGGGTGTGGGCTGGAAGGAGGGGCAGGCGCCCACGGTGGCGGCGGGCCTGAAGATCGAGAAGATCGCCGGCGGCCTGAAGCATCCGCGCCAGCTGTACGTGCTGCCCAACGGCGACGTGCTGGTGGTGGAGGCCAACTCGCCGGGCATGGAGCCGGTCACCACGCCCAAGCAGCTGATCGCCAGCCTGATCCAGAGCCGCTCCGGCAAGAGCGCCAAGGGCGGCAACCGCATCACCCTGCTGCGCAGGACCGCGGACGGCAAGTGGGAGCAGCATGCGTTCCTGAAGGGGCTGCACTCGCCGTTCGGCGTGCAGCTGATCGGCGATGCGCTGTACGTCGCCAACACCGACAGCATCATGAAGTTTCCCTACGTCGCCGGCCAGACCGAGATCACCGCGGCCGGCACGCTGTTCGCCGATCTCCCCGGCACGATCGAGCACCACTGGACCAAGGCGCTGCTGGCCAGCCCCGACGGCCGCAAGCTGTACGTCGGCGTGGGCTCCAACAGCAACATCGGCGAGAACGGGCTGGACGTGGAGTACCGCCGCGCGGCGGTACTGGAAGTGGATGTCGCCTCGGCCAGCAGCCGCATCTTCGCCTCCGGCATCCGCAATCCGACCGGACTGCAGTGGGAGCCGCACACCGGCGCGCTGTGGGCGATCGCCAACGAGCGCGACGAGATCGGTGCCGACCTGGTGCCCGACTACCTGACCTCGGTGCAGGACGGCGGATTCTACGGCTGGCCGTACAGCTATTACGGGCAGAACGTGGATGTGCGGGTCAAGGATCAACGGCCGGACCTGGTGGCCAAGGCGATCAAGCCGGACTACGCGCTGGGCTCGCATGTGGCCGCGCTGGGCCTGTGGTTTTCCCGCGGCGAGACGCTGCCCGCGAAGTACCGCGAAGGCGCGTTCGTGGCCGAGCACGGCAGCTGGAACCGCTCGCCGCTCAGCGGCTACCAGGTGGTCTACGTGCCGTTCCAGCAGGGTCGGCCGGCCGGTCCGCCGCAGACCGTGGTCAGCGGCTTCCACTCGCAGGACCAGTCGCAGCTGTTCGGCGCCCCGGTCGGCCTGGCGCAGGACAAGGACGGCGCGCTGCTGATTGCCGATGACGTCGGCAACAGCGTCTGGCGGGTGAGCTTCTGACCGAGCGCAGACTCGCTCCGCCCACCTGCAGGCGGGCGGAGCGAGTCTGCGCACGATGCGGCGCCTGGCGCGGGCCACGCCGGCGGCCGCCGATCTGAGGCGGCAGGAACGCAACCGTCGGGCGTGCGTACGCGCGCCTGTGCGCCACATCGAGACGGACGCTGTTCCCCGCTTTTGCGGCTGGTCTGCGCGTCTGTGACGCACCTTCGGCGTATCCCGTCCAGCGCTACGAAATGCAGAAGGAGCGGCGTCCTGCGCATCCGTTGCCGCCGCCCTCGTGCCGGGGATGAGCGCGGCAGTCGCGCGCGAGGCGTGTATTGTTCGCGATATACGAATCGTATATGATTCATGTATCCCGGACACAGGAGCCCCCATGGGCATCGTCAACATCGACGACGAACTGCACGACCAACTGCGCCGCGCCTGTACGGTGACCAGCCGCTCGATCAATGCGCAGGCCACCTTCTGGATCAGGATCGGCATGCTGTGCGAGATGCATCCGGAGCTGTCGTTCCAGGACCTGGTGGCGCGCGAGTTGCGTGCGGCCGGGGTGCAACCGCAGGCGTTGAAATCGGGCCGAGCGTGATCAAGCGGCCGGACGAACTCGCGCTGATGGCCGAGTCCGGCCGACTGCTGGCGCAGGTGTTCCATGCGCTGGACCAGCTGCCGCTGGAAGGCCGCAGCACGCTGGAACTCAACGACTTCGTCGAACGGATGATCGTGGAAGAACTGCACGCGCGGCCGGCCAGCAAGGGCCAGTACGGATTCCCGTTCGTGCTCAACGCTTCGATCGACGACGTGGTCTGCCACGGCGTGCCCTCGGCCGACGACGTGTTGCGCAGCGGCCAGATCGTCAATCTGGACATCACGCTCGAAAAGAACGGCTACATCGCCGATTCCAGCACCACCTACCTGGTCGGCGAGGTCGCCTATCCGGCGCGGCGGCTGGTGCAGGCGACCTACCAGGCGATGTGGAAGGGCATCGCCGCGGTGCGCCCCGGCGCGCGCCTGGGCGACATCGGCCACGCCATCGCCCGCCATGCGCGCGAGCACGGCTACAGCGTGGTGAAGGAATACTGCGGGCACGGCATCGGCCGCGAGATGCACGAAGATCCGCAGATCCTGCACTACGGCCACGCCGGCACCGGGTTGGAGCTGCAGGAAGGCATGGTGTTCACCATCGAACCGATGCTCAACCAAGGCCGCGCAGCGATCCGCGCACTGCCGGACCAATGGCCGGTGCATACGCGCGACGGCAAGCTGTCGGCGCAGTTCGAGCACACGGTGGCGGTGACGCGCAGCGGCGTGCGGGTGCTGACGTTGCGGCCCGGCGAGAAGCCGCTTTGCCGGGTCGATTGACGGGGAACAGCAGGAACTGAGCGCTACGCCGCAGGATCGTCGAAGCCGAAGACCTGCCCGGGCTCGGCGGCGACGAAGCTGGCAGCGGCAACGCCTTCCAGGCGTAGCGCGTCCGACAGCGCTTCGCGCGGCTCCTCGCGGCCTTCGTCGGTGAGTTGGAAAGTTCCCCAGTGAATGCCCAAGGCATGGCGGGCGCCGGTGTCCTGGAAGATGCGCACGGCTTCGGCGGGGTCGATGTGCTGGGGCGCCATGAACCAGCGCGGCGCGTAGGCGCCGATGGGGATCAAGGCCACATCGGGTGCGCCGTGCCTGGCGCGGATCTCGCGAAAGATGGCGCCATCGCCGTAGCCGGTATCGCCGGCGAACCAGACGGAACCGCGCGCGGTCTGGATGAAGAAGCCGCACCACAGCGCCATCCTGCGGTCGCGCACGCCGCGGCTCGACCAGTGGTTGGCGCGGGTGAGGGTCACTGCCGCGGTGTCGCCGATCGGCAGCCGATCGTGCCAGTCGCCGGTTGCGATCCGTGCATCGGGAACGCTGTTGCGCAGCAGGAGGTCGTTGCCCAGCGGCATCACGAACAGCGGGCGATGCGCTCGATGCAGCTTGCGCAAGGTCGCGATGTCGAAGTGATCGTAGTGGTTGTGGCTCAGCAGGACCGCATCGATCGGCGGCAGGTCAGAGAACTTCACGCCCGGTGCCGTGACCCGCTTGGGGCCCGCGATCTGCGAAGGGCTTGCGCGTTGCGACCAGACCGGGTCGGTGAGCAGGTTGATGCCGCCCATCTGGATCAGCAGCGTGGCATGGCCGACCATGGTGACGCGGATGCGATCGCTCCGCTGCGCAGGAACGGTGGGCGTCACCGCTACCTGCGCGGGCCAGCGCACCGCGCCCATGGCGGCTTTCCAGCGCAGCACGTTTGCCAACGAGTTGTCGATGGTCGGCTGGCCTGGATTGAAGAAGCGCACCCCGTCGAAGTGGTCGCTGACGGGGCCGCTGTAGTAGGGGTTTTTCATCGGAAAGGTGATCGGTGCGAAGGGGGGTGATGGCGCAGGCAGAGCGGCGAGGAAGGGGGCGGGAAGCCCGACTTCGGCTTATCCGACACCGGCTCTCGGCTCGATTCCGTGCAACAGCAACCGCCCATGCTGTTCGGCCAGCGCGCCGAGATCCGGCGCGTGCGCGCTGTCGCTGCCGAAGACCTGGTGGAACAGCATCGCCATCATCATCGGCCCCATGATCGACAGCACGTAGAGCTTGGGATCGCCGGCGGGGGCCGCGCCGCGCGCCTGGGCTTTTTCGATGATGCCGGCGACGGTGGACATCACCCGGTCGATGGCTTCGGCGTGCCAGATGCGGGCGAGTTCCGGAAACGCGCGGCTCTCGCCGATCACCATGCGCACGATCGCGGGCAGGCGTTGGTCGCCCATGCGCTCGGCGGCGCGCGTCAGCAGCAGGGTGGTGAGTTCGGCGAGCCCGCCTTCGAAGGTGGCGGCGGCGGCCTCGATCGGGGCGAGGTTGGTCAGCAGTCCATGGCGCACGACCGCGGCGAACAGGTCCTGCTTGTTGTCGAAATACAGGTACAGCGTGCCTTTCGCCACGCCCGCGCGCTTGGCCACGTCCGCCAGCTTGGTCTCGGCAAAGCCGTTCTCGGCGAAGGCGTCGAGCGCGGCGCTCAGGATCTCCGCAGGGCGGTCGTCCTTGCGGCGTTTCCATTTGGGTGTCGTCGGTTGCGTCATGCGGTCTCGATGCTAGTGCAGGCTGTATCCGTGGGACACACGATACGCATCCAGCGCCGTGAGTGATGCATCGGCCGCGGCGAAGGCGACATAGCCGTCGGGGCGCAGCAGATAGGCCGCGTCCTGCGCGAAGCCGGCAGCGTGATGTTCGGGCTGCCATGCGAAGACGCGCAGGACGATGTCGCGAGCGTTGCACCATGCATCCAGCTCGGGCGGCGCGCTGCCGTAGACGTGCAGCTGCCAGCCGATCTGCGGCAAGGGCGCGTAGTTGTCGGCGTCGGCGGTCTTCACCCACGGCAGGCGATCGCCGCCTTCGACGGCGCCGGCCCTGCCGGCGCTCAACGGGCCGTCGCGATAGTGCAGCATCGTCTGCGACACGGTGCGGAACATCAGCTCGCTGACGTTGCGCAGCCGGTAGGCCAGGCTGGCCAGGGTCGGGGCGACGTAGGTCCTGACGAAACCGGCGACGCTGCCTTCGGCGGTGACCAGGCTGAAGGCGCGGTCGGTGGTATTGACCAGGCTGCGCGCGAACGCCTGCCGTTCGGCGGCGTAGCTGTCGAGCACGGCGTCGGACGCGCGGCCCTTGAGCACGTCGGCGAGTTTCCAGGACAGGTTGATGGCATCGAGGATGCCGGTGTTCATGCCCTGGCCGCCGACCGGGCTGTGGACGTGCGCGGCATCGCCGAGCAGGAACACACGGCCGTGGCGGAAGCTGTCGGCGACGCGATGGTGCACGCGATAGGTCGAGAACCAGTTGACCTGGTCGATGCGCACGCCGAGGTTGCGGATGGCATCCTGGCTGACGTCGCCGAAGGTCAGGCTCTCCGCCCGGTCGGCGCGCTCGTCGCGCACGGTGCCGATCAGCCGGTAGTGCCCGGTCTTGCTGTAGGCCAGCACGAGGATGAAATCGCCGTCGCCGAGTGCGATATGCGCTTCGTCCATCGACTGCAGGCCGCCGAGTTCCACGTCGGCGACATAGAACACCTGCCTGTAGGTGCCGCCTTCGAAACCGATGCCGAGTTGATGACGCGCCGGCGAGCGTGCGCCGTCGCAGGCCGCCAGATAGCGCACCTCCGCGGCCTGCTCGCTGCCGTCGGGCAGGCGCAGGCGGGCGGCGACGCGATCGCCGTGGTCCTCGAAGGAGAGCAGTTCGGTATTGCGCTCGACGGCGACGCCCAGCGACTGGAGCTGGGCGATCAGCAGGCGCTCGTGCTGGTCCTGCGGGTACACCAGCACGAACGGGTAGGGCGAGATGCCCGCCGCGGAATCCTGCAGTGCGATCCGCGCGCGGCGCTTGCCGCGCGCCCACAGGTTCATCGCCGGGGTGCGATGGCCGGCGGCGACGACCGCGTCCGCAATGCCCACCTGGCGGTACAGCTCGAGGGTGCGCGCCTGCACTGCCATGGCACGCGAGGTCTCGCCCGGGCCGGCGCTCTTGTCGATGAGGCGCACGCCCACCCCCTGCCGGGTCAGCCACAACGCCAGGGTGAGTCCGGTAGGGCCGGCGCCCACGATCAGTACTTCGGCCATGGCATGCTTCCTCGATGTAAATGACCAGCGGGTCATTTATTGCAGGCCCAGGTCTGGGAGTCAAGCAACGGCCGCTGGGCGGACGCATGAAGTCTTCCCAAAAGCGACGCAAATCGGAGCCTGCTTGTGCCGATGCGGCGATGACGGCGTTCAATGTCCGCAGAAAATGCGGCGATCGTGCGTACGGCCATGGCCTCGCCTGTTCGGCGGCTTCTGATCACCGGCAAGTGGCGGCGCTGGCCGAATGCGACAGCGACACCGCATTGCGCGGCATCGCGGAACGAGCGCAGCGTGGCGTGCTCTGCGCAGATCCCTGGCGGGGGACGCAGCACCAGCTACGAGATGGTGGCGGGAGACGAGCGTCGTTCGCGGCGGCGGACCGGATCGGGGGCCACAGGCGGGCTCAGCCGCGCCGCGCGGCTTCGATCGCGGCGATGTCGATCTTGATCATGCCCATCATCGCCTCGAACGCGCGCCTGGCCACCGCCGGATCGGGATCGGTGACCGCGGCGGTCAGCACGCGCGGGGTGATCTGCCACGACACGCCCCACTTGTCCTTGCACCAGCCGCAGGCGTTTTCCTGGCCGCCGTTGCCGACGATGGCGTTCCACAGGCGGTCGGTCTCGGCCTGGTCGTCGGTCGCCACCTGGAACGAGAACGCCTGGCTATGCGGGAACGCGGGGCCGGCATTGAGGCCGAGGCAGGGAATACCGAGCACGCTGAACTCGACCGTCAGCACGTCGCCCTGCTTGCCTGCGGGGTAGTCGCCGGGCGCGTGGTGCACCGCCTTTACCGCACTGTCGGGAAAGGTCTCGGCGTAGAACGTTGCGGCCTCCAGCGCGGTGCCGTCGAACCAGAGGCAAATGGTGTTCTTGCTGATCATCTGGACTCTCCTCAATGAACAGGGATACCGCATCGAGTGGCGTGGCCGCTGCGCGACAGGGGACAGCCGTGGCGCGCATGCGCTGCGACACGCCACGCGGCCGGCACGTGCCGCTGGATGCTGCGGCACGATTAGGCGACGGATGGCGCCGGAAGGCATGTCGCACGGCAGCATGGCGCATGCGGGCCGGCGCGGGCCGCGGGCCGTCGAGGCGGGCACGGGCTAGCAAGCCCTTCACCTGCGGTGTGGTGTTTTAGAGGCCGCACAACCACACGGAGCTTTGCATGGACACCACGCTGATGCCCTGGGTCGCCGGACTGTTCATCCTGTTCGTCGGATCGGCCTTCTATCTGGTTACCCGGGCCAAGAAGAATCGCGACCGCCCGGCCAAGGACGCAGCCGCGACGAAGTCCGGCGACGATGCGTCGCTGAAGAAGTAGCGTCGCATGGCCGGCGTGCGCATGGCGCGCTGCCGCGAGCGTCCTGTCGCGACGCGGCAATCCGAATGCCGCTGTTCCTGCGGTTTTCCCGCCTGCAATCGGATGTGAGAACGCCACGCTGATCGTGCGCGCCGCGCGTGTGGAGGAATCCAGCCTGGCTTGGCGTCGCGTTGACCATCGCACAAGGCGATGTCGGGTGCGTGCGCCGTCCCGAACGAACGCCGTCAGGGCATGCCGTAAGCCAGGTTGCCCGGACGAGCACAGCCGTGTGCGGCAGCCTCCGTTGCTGTCCGCCAGGCGGCCCTGGCCGTCCTCGCCGTCACGAGAAAATGTCCGCCACGTAGCGGCCGTGCTCGCGTTCGATACGGTCGGCCCAGGCGTTGGCGTCCTCGGCGCTGACGCCCATGCTGTCTTGGTAGATGCGCACGAAGGTGTCGCGCACCGCCGGCGCCATGTGCTCGCCGTCGCCGCAAACGAACACGGTGGCGCCTTGCTGGAACAGCGCCGATACGCGCTCGCGGTCCTGCCACATGCGGTGCTGGACATAGGCCACGCCGTCCTGCGGCGCCTGCGAGAAGGCCAGGCGGACATCGACCACGCCCATGTCCTGCCAGCGTTGCAATTCGTCCTTGTACAGGCAGTCGACGTCGGGATGGTCGATGCCGAAGAACAGCAAGGCGTCGCCGACCTCGCGCCCGCCCGCCTTCTGGATCGCGCGTTCCTGCAGGAAGCCATGGAACGGGGCGATGCCGCTGCCGGCGCAGACCAGGATGATCGGCGTGGCCGGATCTTCCGGCGGGTGGAAGCTCGCCTGCGAAGGCCGCACCGCGACCGACACCAGCGCGCCTGCTTCGAGACCTGCCAGATAGGTGGAGGCCACGCCGCGGCGTCGCCCGATCCCCGACAGCGCCGGCGCGTCGAGCACGGCCACGGTCAGCGAACACTGCGCCGGGTCGCGCAGCGGCGAGGAGGAAATGGAATATTGCCGCGCGCGCATGGCCGGAAGCGCGCCGAGAAACGCGCCCAGCGCCAGTTCGCAGGCGGGGAAGCGCTCCAGCAGGTCGAGCAGGCTGATCTTCCTGGCGAGCACCTCGTCGGTATAGGCCGGCTCGGCGGCCAGCGTTTCCAGTGCGGCGCGATCGGGCGGGCAACGCGTGGCGGCGGCCAGTTGCGCGACCTGCGCGCGCGTGGCCGGTTGCGCCAGTTCCACGTAGTCGGCGAGCACCTGCGCCAGCGCGACCGGATAGCCGCTGGGCAGGCCGGATGCGGCACCAGGCCGCTGGCCGATGATGACCTGGGTATCGCTGGCCAGGCCGAAGCGCCGCAGCACGCGCTCGATCTGCGCGGCGGGGTTGCGCGGCAGCACCGCGAGATAGTCGCCGGTGCGGTAGCGCATGCCCTCGGGCAGGGCGATCTCGATGTGGCGCTTGGAGCGCGCGAACGGGGCGGACATGTCGACCAGTTCGCGATTGTCGACGATGCGCCCGTGGTCGAGTTCGGTCAGCCGCAACGCGCCGAGCCGTGCGGCCGGCACGATCTGCACCTCCAGCGCCTGCGCGGTGTGCTCCTGCGTCGCCTTGCCCAGCGCCTGGCCGAGGTCCGGCCACAGTCCGGCGTACCAGGCATCGAAGCCGCCGAAGAAATCGCCGCCGGCGTCGGTTTCGCCGCGGGGTCTGACGCGTGCGGCACCGGCCGCCTCCAGCGCGGCATCGACCCGTTTCGGAATCGCCTGGTAGGTGCGCGCCCATTGCCGGTTGCCGGATCCGAACACGGCGTAGCGCACGCCGGCCAGATCGCCGGGGGCCAGCGCTTCCACCCACGCGAGGAAGCGGCGCGCATTGTCCGGTGGCTGGCCTTCGTAGGACGAGGTGACCACCACCACCGCGCGGTCGCGCGGCAGGCGGCCGACATGGTCGTCCAGCGGCGCGACCACCGGCGCATAGCCCTGCGCGGCGGCGTCGCCGCCGATGCGCTGCGCGAACGCCTCGCACGAGCCGGAATTGCCGCCGTACAGCACCAGCAGCGGCGTCCCCGCTGCCGTGCTGGCGGGGGCAGGCGTGGTGGCCGGCGCCAGGATTTTCTGCGGCGCGGACGGTACCGCGCTGCGGCGGCGCAGGGCGAGGTCGTCGCGCCGGCGCGCACGGATGCGGAAGCCGTCCGGCTTCAGGGTCAGGGTTTCCGCGACGTCGAGCTGGTAGTTCGGATCGACCTCGTCCAGGTCGAAACGTTGCAGGATCATGCTCAGCACCAGCTGCGCCTCCTGCATCGCGAAGCCGCGCCCGATGCAGGCGCGCGCGCCGTTGCCGAACGGTTTCCAGGCATTGGGCGGGAGCCGTTCGGCCGCGTCGGGCGCGAAGCGCTCCGGCCGGAAGGCCTCCGGTTCCTCCCACACCTTCGGATCCCGGTGCAGGGTGGGAATCAGCACGAGCAGGGTGTCCTGCGGCGTCACCGCATAGCGGCCGGCCAGCGTGGTCGCCTCGCGCGCCGTGACCGCAAACGCCGGGGCGGTCGGCCACAGCCGCAGGGTTTCCTGCAGGATCTGCTCGATGTAGCGCAGCTTGGCCAGGTCCTCGACCTGTGGTAGCTGCGTGCCCAGCGCGGCGTCCACTGCCTGGCGCGCGCGCGCCATCGCCGCCGGGTGGCGCAGCAGCAGATACAGCGCGAACGACAGCAGGCCGCTGGTGGTCTCGTGGCCGGCGATCAGGAAGGTCACCATCTGGTAGCGGATGTTCTCGTCCGACAGCGCCTCGCCGGTCGCCTGGTCGCGTCCGTACAGCATCAGGTTGAGCAGGTCGTCGCGCGCGGCCGCGTTCGGGTCGGTCCGGCGCTCGGCGATCAAGGTGTCGGCGACGCCGCGGATCATCGCCAGGTCGGCCTCGTAGCGGCGCCGGCCGGGCGCGAGCAGGCGGTTGGCGATGTCGGGCCGGCGCGCGCGCGATCCGGCCTCGGCCAACGCGCCCACCATCGCCGCGACGAAGGGGTGCATCTCGTTCTGGTAGAAGCTGTTGAAGCGGTAGTCGAAGGCGCACAACGCGATCGTGTCGAGCGTCAGCCGGGTCATGTTGTCGGCCACGTCGATCACCGCGTCCGGGCCGAACCGCTCCCAGCGCTGCAGCATCTGTTCGGCGATGTCCTCCATGCGCCCGAACATCGCGCGCACGCCGATCGGACCGAACGCGGGCATCAGCAGCCGGTGCGCCTTGGCCCAGTTGGGTTCGTCGTTGTAGGCGGTGAACAGGCCGTCGCCGCCGAGGTCGCGCAACGTCTGCAGCGGACGGTGCAACTTCTTCTCGAAGCGGGTTTCGTCGCAGACCTCGTCCACCAGGTCCTGTCCGCTCAGCACGGTCAGCGACAGCGGTCCGCTGTTCAGGCGAAAGATCGGGCCGTGCACCTTGGCCAGCCGCATCAGGCTCTGCACCGGCGCATCGCCATCGAGATGGTGGAAATTGCCGAGCAGCGGCAGCGAACGCGGTTGCGGGATGGTCTGCGTCATGGGGTGCCTTCCTGGGGAGCGTGCAGTGGCGCGACCGGCGCGCGACCGGTGTCGCGATGCGGGGGATGCAGCAGGGTGGCGAGTACGGTGTCGACCAGCCGCGCCCGCGCCTCGCCGGCCGCGATCTCCGGGGCCAGCCGCGCCAGCAATTGCGGGAACTCCGGCGGCTGGCTCAGCATGCTGTTGAGCAGGACGAAGAACAGCGCCGGATGCGTCGCCTTCACGATGCCGGCTTCGATGCCGGCAAGGATCAGCGCATGGCCGGCCTCGTAGGAGGGACGCAGCAGGCGTTCGGCGACGACGGTGGCGCGCTCTGGGCGTTCCGACACCACGCGCGCGACGAAGTCGCGGACCGCGGGATTGGCCTCGTAGAAGGCGGCCATGATCAGGATGGCGTCCGTCAGCCGCTCGTGCAGCGGGCGCTGGTCGTGGCGGGTCAGCGTCGCCATGGCGTCGAGGCGCGGGACGACGTCCTGCGCGAGCTGGTTCACGCAGGCGTTCCACAGCTCGGCCTTGCTGCCGAAATGCACGCGCACCAGGCTCGGACTCACCCCTGCGGCGGCGGCGATGGTGCGGATATCGGCCCGCTCGAAGCCGTACCGGGCGAAGCTGGCGGTGGCCGCCGCCAGCAGCGCCTGGCGGCCGTCGGCCTGGTCCTTGCCCGGGCGGCCGCGGGGGCGCGGGGGTGGCTTTGTCGCCATGGTCGGCGTTCCTGCGTAAATGTTCAGTTGTACATTTAATGGCAGTCGGCGACCTTTGCAACTTGGCCGTTCAGCAGGCAGAGCGTTTGCGCGGCTGCTGGCGCAGGCGCGGCATCGCCGCGTTCCTGCCCGAGAAGCGGACGGTGCGCCGTGGCGCGAACTGCGGCGAAATACGTGTCCATCCGCGCCGCAGGCGCGGCCCGATCGGCATGCAACTCCAGGGGGCGCGCGGCCGTGCAAGCGCTGCAAGCCGCAGCGCCTGCCGCTATCGCGATGCGGCCCGCATGCGCTTCACTTCGGGGTGCCCAGCCCGCCGATGTTGACCATCACCCGCAGGCCGATCACCAGCGCGTTGTCCGGCGCGCGGCGCGCGGCGGTATTGCCCAGGATGTCGGGATTGACGATGTACTGGACGTTCGGAACCAGCGACAGCGGCAACTGCGCGACGCGATAGCTGTAGTTGAGTTCGAAGATGGTCTCGTTGCGCGAGATGTCCGGCGCGGCACCGCGCTTGCGCAGCAGGTCGTTCATGTAGCCCTGCTGATCGGCGCTGAAGCGGTAGTAGTTGGCGACCGCACCGAATCCGTCGCCGGGCCGCGAGGCGAACGGGCCGCTGTAGTACAGGCCGGCGGTGACCTGCAGGTCGTACACCTGGCGCGCATCCAGCGGCGCAGCGATGTTGCCGAACGCGACCAGCATGCGCTTGCCGGCCATGCCCTGCGGCCGGTAGAGCGCGCGTTCGCCCATCACGTAGGTGCCCCAGCGACCGCCGTCGTACATGCGCGCCTGCCCACCGACCAGGCCGCGCAATCCGCCGCTCCGGTTGTAGCGCAGGTCGCTGTAGTCGGCCGAGTTGTACCAGACGCCGGCCACGTAGCGCGGTGCGCCCCGGCCGAGCGCGGGGTCGGGCTCGTAGCCGACTTCCAGGGTGCCGAGCACGCCGCTGCTGTCGGCGGTGCTCCAGTCCAGGCCGTCGTTGTTCTTGCGCTGCGGATTGAGTTCGAACGCGCCGACCGAGACATAGCGCGCATCGGGCTTGTAGCGCAGCTTCGCGCCCCAGTTGACGTAGGGAAAGCCGACGAAGCCGCCATCGGCCTGGCTCAGCTGGAACGGGCAATCCGATGCGCCGACGAAGCGGCAACCGTAGCGGCTGCGCGCGAATTGCCAGGTGGTGTTCATGCGTCCGGCGACGAGTTGCCAGCGGCCATCGTCGAACGCCTGTTCCCAGGTCAGCTGCGCCAGCTGTGCTTGCTGCTGCTGGTACCAGTAGCCCTGCACCTTGACGCCGTTGCCGATCTGGCGCTGCGACAGGCTGTTGCCGTAGTACCAGGCGCCGGTGACGTGCAGGGTGGCGCCGGGAATGCCGAACAGGCGCTGCAGATCCAGGTCGGCGCCGGCGACCACGCCGCCGGCATTGCGATCGCCGCGCGACAGGCCGCCATCGGCGTTGCGCGCATAGTCGTTGGACCAGACGAAGCGCGGCGCGATGCCGTGTTCGTCCAGCCATCCATCGGGATCGGCGGCCATGGCGGTGGCGGGAAGGGCAGCGGCCGCCAGCAACGAGACAAAAGAAAGGGTTCTGGACATGGGACGCTCCACGGACGAGACGATGCGCTCGCTGGACGTGCGCGGCAGGTGCGCGGCGTCGCGGCAGTGCGCGAAGGGGAGACACCTTCCGGTCGTGGAGCCGCAGGACAGCGTCGCGTCCGTCGGCGACGGACACGGCCTGTGCGCAGATCTGTGGGGGGACCGGCAAAAGACGCGGTGACACAGCACAAAACGCGGTGCGCGGCGCCGATCCGCGAGCCATCGGCGCAGCGGATGGGCCGCGCCACTGCGCGGCCCATCGGACTGGCTGGAACCCGTCGGGTCAGGCCACCTTGCCGAGGCCGGCGGCGGCCATCGCGTCGGCGATTTCCTTGTCGGCGCCGTCGGCCAGCGGCAGCAGCGGCGAACGCACGGTGGCGTGATCGAGCAGGCCGCGTGCGGCCAGCGCCCACTTCAGCGCGACCGAGCCTTCCATGTGCGAGCCGCGGTGATAGACGCTCTTGGTCACCGGCAGCAGGCGGTCGTGCAGCGCACGCGCCTTGGCGTAGTCCTTGGCCTTGCCGGCGGCGATCATCTCGATCAGCGGCTCCGGGGCGATGCAGCCGTAGCCCACCAGCGCGCCGTCCACGTCGAACATGGTGTGCAGCAGGTATTCGTCGTGGCAGGTCAGCACCGGCACGTTCGGCCGCTCCTTGCGGAACACCGGGATCTCGGTGTCCCAGCGCTTCATGTTGCGCACGCCGTTCTTCATCGCGATCACGCCCGGCAGCGCGGCGATCTCCAGCAGCGTTTCCAGGTTGTAGGTGGCCTTGGTCACGTCCGGGTACTGGAACAGGATCATCGGCAGGCCGCTGGCTTCGTGGATGGCCTTGTAGCGATCCTGCGGCGCGCCCTTCTGGTAGCCGAAGCGCAGCCAGCCGTGCGAGGGATAGATCAGGCCCGCCGAGGCGCCGGCGGCGACCGCGCGCTTGGCTTCGTCGGCGGCCACCCGGGTGCCTTCCAGGGTGATGCCGGCGATGATCGGAATGCGGGCGTCGACGGCGTCGCGGAACGCCTCGATCACCTTGGCCTGCTCGTCGCGCTCCAGGAAGGTGCCTTCGCCGGCGTGGCCGAGCACGGTCAGGCCCTTGACGCCCTCGATGCCGCCCAGCCACTTGCCGATGCGCTTGATCGCGGGATAGTCGACGGCGCCGTCGCGGGTGAACGGGGTGACGGGCGCGGGAACCAGGCCTTTCAGGTCGATGTTGCTCATGCTGTTTTCCTCTTCTTCGGGTCAACGGGGGATGGAGTCGAACGCGGGGTCCGACGTGGGGTGGTGCGAAGCGAAGGCGCGCGGCGGGCTGCGCCGCCGCGGCCGGCGCCGGACTCAGGGCGAGAGTTCTTCCAGCGATTTGCCCTTGGTTTCCAGCGCGCACAGCAGCGTCACCGCCGCGCCGGCCAGCAGCACCGCGGCGAAGGCGACGAACACGTAGCGCAGGCCGATGCCGGCGATGACCGCGCCGACCACCAGCGGGCCGCTGGCCGAGCCCAGGCGCAGCCAGGCGCTGCCCAGGCCGGTGCCGATGGCGCGGATGCGGGTGGGATAGAGCTCGGCCGAATACAGGTACAGCGAGAAGGTGATGGTCTGCACCGCGGCATAGCCCAGCGCGGCGAACACCAGCACCTGCAGCGCCGAGGTGCCGCCCAGCATCGCCAGCGCCAGCAACGGGATGCTGCCGGCGGCGAAGGCGACGACGTACCAGCGCTTGCGTCCGACCCGGTCGATCGACAGCGCGCACACCACCGCGGCGGCGACGCCGGCCAGCGAGGTGAGGAAGCCGTAGGCGATGCTCTGCTGCAACGACAGCCCGAAATGCTGGCGGTACAGCGTCGGCAACCAGGTGATGATGCCGTTGGCCACCAGGTACGAACAGAACCACAGGCACCAGATCACCAGCGTGCGCTTGAGATAGACGCTGCCGAACAGTTCGCGCCAGTCCGAGCGCTGTGCCTTGGGCAGCGCGTTGCGGTCGAACACCGGCGCCGGCAGCGGGCCGTGGCGGCGCTCGGCGCTGCGCTCGAGGTCGGACACGATCGCGTCGGCCTTGTCGTAACGGCCCTTGGACGCCAGCCAGCGCGGCGATTCGAACATGAAGAAGCGCAGCGGGATCATGACCAGCGCCGGGATCAGCCCGACCATGAACATCGCCTTCCAGCCGTAGGCCGGCACCATGAAGTAGCCGATGCCGCCGGCGGCGACCAGGCCCAGCAGGAACATCACTTCGTACAGCAGGAAGAAGCGGCCGCGCTTTTTCGAGCCGATCAGTTCGTTGATGTAGGCGCTGGCCACCGGCACTTCGCCGCCGGTGCCGATGCCCTGGATGAAGCGGAACGCCATCATCGCCGCGGCGCCGCCGGCGAACAGGCAGGCCACGTCCATCGACACGAACAGCAGGATGGTGAACAGCAGCACGTGCAGGCGGCCGATGCGCTCGGCCAGCCAGCCGAAGAACACCGAGCCGAGCAACTGGCCCAGGTAGCCGGCCGACAGGATCATGCCGATCTGCGCCGGCGACAGGTTCCACTCCTTGGCCAGCACCGGCATCGCGTAGGCGATGGCGATCACCGTGTAGCCGTCGAAGAAGGTGGCGGCGCCGACGATGTTGCGCGCCCACCAGACCTGGCGGGTGATGGGCAGGCGTTCGAGCCGGGCGCCGATTTCCGCCTGCGCCTCGGCGGGCGGCAGCGAACGGGCGGTGGCGGCATTGGCGGTGGTGGTGGGCATGAGCATCGTTGCTGCCTCTCGCAGGACAAGGAGAACCCGGCGCGGGCGCCGGAGCGTCCACGAAGCGGTCGGATTGCAGGGGGCCGGGCGGGCGCCCGGACGGTCAGGTGCTGGGTGCGGTCACGGCGACGCTCCCGCTGGCCTGGATCGCGAAGGCGATGTCCTTGGCCGCGAGCAGGGTGGGTTGGAGGGCGGTGTTGAGCAGTTCGTCGTGGCTGGTGCGCACCGACGGCGCGGCGACGCTGATCGCGCCGAGCGGATAGGCGTCGGCATCCAGCACCGGCACCGCCAGCACGCGCAATCCCTCGGTCAGCATCGAATCGAGGATCACGTAGTTGTCGCGGCGGATGCGGTCGAAGGTGCCGAGCATGGCGGCGATCTCCGGCGCGTGCGGCGCGTGCACGTTCACTCCGGTCACCCGCGTCACTTCCGCCGGCGACAGATGCGCGAGCATGGCCAGGCCGATCGCGGTGCGGGTGCTGGGCACGGTGGTGCCGATGCGGATGTCCACGCCCAGCCGGGTGATGCCGGCACGCACCCGTTCGATGTAGAGCACGTCGGGACCCTGCAGCACCGCGAAGCTGGCCGCTTCGTTGACGTCGCTGACCAGCGCGCGCAGCAACGGCCGCACCACGCTGCGCAGGTCGCGGCGGGCGATGGCGTGGAAGCCGAGGTCCAGCACTTTCAGGGTCAGGCGGAAGCGGCGGCTTTCCGGAAGGCGATTCACGTAGCCCAACTCGACCAGCGTGTTGAGCATGCGGAACGTGGTCCCCGGATCGAGCCTGGCCAGCGCCGCGATCTGGCTCAGCGACAGTTCCTCGTGTTCGGAGGAAAACGCTTCGAGCACCCGGAACCCCTTCGCCAGCGATTGCACGGTGCTGCGCAGCTTCTTGTCCGCTGCGTCGCCGCTGTCCTCGGCGGCGACGTCCAACGCGCCTGGGGGGATGGTCTTGGTCATCGGCATGTCCTGGTGGCTGTCGTGCGTCGCCAGCTTGCCTAACCGGCTGGCTGGTGTCGCTTGACAAGCGTGTTTCGGATTGCGAAAATTATTTCGAAAGTACATGCCAAGATTCTGCCGGCGCCCTTGCCGCGTCAAGTTGCGCCGCAACATGCGTGGTGGGCGCGGCGCGGATGCGGGTGGCAATGCGACCGCGCGGCGCGCGACGATGCTGGCCAAGGCCAGCCCGACGGCGATCGGCGCCATGCCCGATCGAGCGGTTTCGCCATGCCGTGTCGGCGCTCGACCCTCCGCCGGTCCTGCCGTCCTTCGATCGATGCGAGATGGACTGCGGAGCGCCGTGTAGACGGACGCGTCTGCGGATTCGCGGCGCAAGCCGTGCTAACAGACAAGCGAGCGCGGCGCCGATAGCGTGGCGTGCATGGCCCGAACGAACCGTCAGCCGCCGCAACCGCCTGCGCAGAAATGGTGGCAGACGCTGTCGTTCAAACGCGCCGCCGCCGAGGTGTCGGCGGTGCTGGTGCTGGTCGGCGGCACTTACGGATGCGTGCAGTACGTGGAGGTCAAGCCGCTGGAGCGGCGTTTGGCCGAAGCGCAGGCCGCCGCGTGCAAGCCGGCGGCCAGTTCGCCCTCGATCGAGTTCAGCCTGTTGCCGGGCGACAGCCGCGTCCTATGGGAGGGCGCGCTGACGGTGACCAATGCGACGCGCGGCGGCGATGGCGGGAGGACACGGTTGCGGGCGACGCCGCGCGAGGGTGCGCCGGTCGAGCGCGCAGGGCTGTCGCCGGGCGACGGCTTCGATGTGCCGATTGCCGGACAAGGCACCTATCGGGTCTATCTGAAACGCAGCACGGCCGATTTCATCGAGGTGTCTGTGCTGCATCGGCCTTGAACCGCAGCACGCGAGGCCGCCGCCGCTGCCTCACTGCGCGGTTGCGGTCTCGACGATGGTGCCGTCCTCGTACACGCTCAGCTGGCGCATGCGTCCATCCGCTGCCGGCGCGAACACGAAGCGCAGGTCGCGTTCCTCGGCGAAGAAGCGCGTCGGCGATTCGGCGCGCAGGGTGACGGCCAACGCGCCGGCCGTGAGCTTCAGATGGTCGCCTTCCACGGCGACGCGGATGTCGCCGACCTTCTGGCCGAGATAGGTGCCGGCGTAGCCGGCCAGGACGTCGGGCGCCAACGTCAGGTGCGTGGCGGGCGCTACGTACGCCACCGCGCCGTGCGCATAGCTGTAGATGCGGCGCATGCGCCAGTGGCCATCGACCGCTTGCCAGAGATTGGTGAACTCGGCCTGGCCGTCCAACTGCTCGGGCTTGCCGTCGCGCTGCACGTAGAAGCGGTGCGTGCCCGACAGCAGCGCGAAGCCGCCGGCCAGCGGATGGAACTGCAGGCTGTCGGCGACGGCCTCGCGGCGCAGGTGCATCGCCGGGTCGGCGCAGGGGCCGTTGCGCAGGGATTGCAGCACCGCGGGCCTGGACGCGGTGAGGCCGGTCCTGTCGTGGTAGAACTCCACGTCGTCGGTGAGCAGCTCGCCCATCGCACGCATGTCGCAGGCGTTGTAGGCCTGCCAGTAGCGCGCATCGGCGGCGCGCACCGCCGCTGCGTCGTCGTCGGCCGCGGTTGCGGCGCCACTCAGGCTCAGCAGCACGCACAGGACAAGGTGGCGAAAGCGCATGGCGGGCTCCTGCAGCAGGACCGCGATTGCAGCGCACTTCCGCGCCGGTGGCGCGTGCAGTACGTCATGTGCACGAATGGGGCGGCAAGGCGGACGCGTGCGCCTCACGCGATCGCAAACGCGTGAAGGATGCGGATGGGACGCAATCGTCGCATACTGGTCGCGCAGGGGTGCGAGGGGAGGAGCGGTTGGCGGTGCTGAAGCGGGGAGATGGGACATTCAACCGGTTGCTGCACGGCCCGGCCAGATGGCTGCGCGCGGTGCCCATCGCCGATCCGGTGGATCTGCGCAATGCGCCGATGTTCCAGGTGGTGCTGTTGCTGTTCGGGACCTTGCCTGTCGCTGCGTGGCTGTATCGCGCGATCGCAGTGCCGGTTGCGTGGCGTCCCGGCGAATTGACCAGCCTGGCGTTGAGCGCGCTGTTCAGCGCGGTCGCGCTGCTGGGTGTGGTGCTGATCCGGTTCGGTCGGTTCCGCTGGGCCGCCTACCAGACGCTGTGCGTATTCGCGATCTCGGTCTTCGCGAGCTATGCCGCCAGCGGATTCGGTGGACAGCGCTTCGAGCAGCCGGTGCTGGTGGTGCCGATGGCGATCGCCGCGCTGGCGGTGGGACGGCCGGCGTTGTGGATGATGTTCGCCATTGTCGCGCTGTCGTTCGCGCTCGGAACGTACGTGGACCTGGGCAATGGCGAGCCGCACGACGTCATCGGCGATGCGCTCATCAGCGGTGTCATCTTCCTGCTGATCGCGGTGGTGCTGGACCGCACGTCGGCCGCGTTGCGGCAGAGCCTGCGCGATGCGCAGGCGCGCGCCGAGCAACTCGGCATCGCGCATGACACGTTGCGGCGCGAAGTGGAGGAGCGGCGCCAGGTCGAAGAGCAGCTGGTGAGCGCCAAGAAGGTGGAAGCGGTAGCGCGCCTGGCCTCCGGCCTCAACCATGATTTCAATCATCTGCTGAGCCTGGTGCTGGGCTACGTGCGCCAGGGGCGCCGCGCCAGCGATGCACAGGCGATCGGCGCAGCGTTCGATGGCGTCGAGGCGGCGGCCAGGCGCGCCACTGCGCTCAGCGCGAAGTTGCTCAGCTTCGGTCGCCAGGACGAGACCCAGGCCGAGGCGCTCGATCTGCGCGAACTGGTGGCGGCGCTGCAGCCGCTATTGAAGCAGGCGCTCAAGCCCGGCATCGCGCTCGATGTCCAGGTGCCGCCTGGGCTGCAGGTGCATTTCGACCGGCATCAGCTGGAGCTGATCCTGCTCAACCTGGTCGCCAATGCCGACGACGCGATGGAGCACAGCGGCACGGTGACCTTGCTGGGCCGACGTGTCGGCAGCGAAGCCTGGCTGCAGTGCCGCGATACCGGTCCGGGCATTCCCGCGGATCTGCACGACAAGATCTTCGAGCCGTTCTTCACCACCAAGCCTGCCGGCCAAGGCACCGGGCTCGGCCTGGCGATGGCGAACGGGCTGATGCAGCGGCATGGCGCGCGGATCTGGATCGACGCCGAGACCGGCACCGGCGCCGCGTTCGTGTTGAGCTTCCCGCACGAGCATGCGCAGCCGCCTGCGATGGCTGGCGCGAATGGCGGGCAGGGTTAGCCGCGTGGCGTGCGCTCGCTGCCTGGCGTATGCCGCGCGCGTGCCGTCGCCTTCTGCGAGCGGCCGGCGATGACCGCTTCGCAGGGCCTGGTGCTGGACGGTGTGCGGATCGCGGTGGTCGAGGACGACGCCGAACTGTGCGCGATCATCGTCGACGAGCTGGGCCACGAGGGCGCGCAGGTGCTCGGCTTCGGCAGCGCCGAAACGCTGTACCGACATCTGCTCGGCCATGTTTGCGATCTGGTGGTGCTGGATGTCGGGCTGCCGGGCGAGGACGGCTATTCGGTGGCGCGCTATCTGCGGCAGATCGCGCCGCAGGCGGGCATCGTGATGCTCACCGGCCGCGGCGCCAATCCCGACATGACCCGCGGCTTGCTGCAAGGCGCGGACATGTACCTGGTCAAGCCGCTGGATGTGGAACTGCTGATCGCCGCACTGGCCAATCTGCGTCGGCGCTTGCAGCCTGCCGCATCGCCGGAGGCGTTGCCGGCGCAGGAATGGCGCTTGAGCGACGACGGCTGGACGCTGTCCTCGCCAGCGCAGCGCACGCTGGCGCTGACCGAGGCCGAACGCGGCCTGCTGAAGGCGCTGTTCGCGCAACGCGGCGCGCCGGTGGACCGCGACACGCTGATCGCGGCGGTCACCGACGCGCCGTGGGACTTCGATCCCCACCGCCTGGAGGTGCTGGTGCATCGCCTGCGCGCACGGGTGGCCGCGGCCACCGCCGCGACGCTGCCGCTGCGTGCGGTGCGCGGGCAGGGATATCTGCTGGGCGACAACGCCTAGTCTTCGCCGCATCCGCATCCGCATCCGCATCGCGCGCGGAGCCGACGCCACGCGATCGGTAGACAGATTGCGCGTTTCACCCGCCATGCCAGCGCGCCGCCTTCCGTCACAGTGCGGCCATGGGCCGCATCTCATTGCCATTGCGCCATGCGTCTCGCTGTGCGTGTGAGGAAGTGAGAGCGAACGCGAACTGCTGCTACTGACTGCCTGCGCGCCCCTGCGCAGAATCCGCGCCACCACACCGGCAGGCCTCGCCTGCGCTTTCGGGGTGGGTACCGATCCCGATCGTCAGCGCGCCCCGCACGGCCTAGGCCTGGGGCGCCGGTTCGTGGGTCCGGCTTGGATGCTTGGGGAGAGAGAGGCACATGGATCATTTGATGCGCGGCAGCCGTGCGGCTGCACTGCGGGCGTGGGCGCGTGCCGCCTGCGAACACCACCGGACCACGGCGTCGTCGGGGCGACGCTTGCGGTTGCTGATGGCCGTCCTGCTGTCGGCCGCGCCTGCGCTGGCCGCGGCCGCGGACCTGCAGATCACCAACCTGTCCGACACCGGCTACGATCCCACGCCGGCCGGGGGCAGCGTGGTCTACAGCGTCACCGTCGAGAACAGTGCCGCCGATACGGTCAACAACGCGGTGGTGATCTTCGACCTGCCCGCCGGTGCCCAGGCGGGCTCGCCGTTGCCGTCCTCCTGCAGCGTGGCCGCCGGCAACGCGCAGCGCATCGAATGCCGGGTCGGCACGCTGGTCGGGACCTTCTCTTCCAACGGCGCGCCGGTGACCTTCCAGTTGCCGGTGAGCACGGTCGGCCTGGCCCCGGGCACGATCGAGATCCGCGGCGCGATCGGCGTGGAAACCGGCCTGCCCGCGGCGAGCACGCCGATCGCCTCGCTGGCCGATGCCGATCCGTTCTTCGCCGGCGACAGCAACGCGGCCAACAATCGCCGCCTGGAAGCGACCACGCTGGAATCGGCGGGCGACCTGAGCGTGGAGAAGACCGCCACGCCGAACCCGGTCGTCGCCGGCGCCGAGGTCACCTATACCGTCACCGTGCGCAACGCCGGACCCAGCGCTTCGGCCGGCTTCACCGTGGTCGACACGCTGCCGGCCGCGGTGCAGTACGTGGCCAACAGCTTCAGCGGCAGCGGCTGGACCTTCAACAGCGGCAGCATGACCGCCACCCACGCCGGCGCGCTGGCCAATGGCGGCAGCAGCAGCTTCACCTTCCGCGCCCGCGTCACCGCGGCCAGCGGCAACATCGTCAACACCGCACGCGTGCAGGCCGGCTCCACGCCGGATCCGTTGCCCGACAACAACACCGGCAGCGTGACCACCACGGTCACCGCCGGCGCCGACCTGGCGCTGAGCAAGAGCGTCAACCCCTCGCCGGCGATCTCCGGCCAGCCGGTCACCTTCAACATCCAGGTGCGCAACCAGGGGCCGAGCGCCGCGGTCAATCCGCGCTTCGTGGACAACTTGCCCACCGGCTTCCTGGCCACCGGCGGCACCGTGCCGGCCGGCTGGACCTGCACCAACAGCAACGGCGACGCCACCCGCACCTGCGCGTTGAATGGCAGCCTGGCGGTCGGCGCCGTGGCCGATTTCACCATCGAGAGCACGGTGCCGGCGTCCGGCACCAACAGCAGCGGCGACGTCACCAACAGCGCCACCGCCAGCGCCGACACGCCGGACGCGAACAGCACCGACAACACCGGCAGCACCACCTTCACCGTGCTCGCCGACGGTGCCGACCTGTCGCTGCAGAAGACCAAGACCCCGGCGCTGGTGCCGGTGTGGAGCGGCATCGGCAGCGATCTGGACAGTCGCATGACCAGCAGCATCGTCGTGCGCAACATGGGACCGCGCCCGGCGACCGGGCAGGTGCAGACGGTGGATACGCTGGCGACCGGCGAAGAGCTGTTGCAGCCGGACGGCAGCGTGGCGCAGCCGGGCGTGGCGTTCGCCAGCGGCGCGTGGACCTGCACCGTGGACCAGGCCTACAGCGGCTCCAGCGTGCAGCACGTGACCTGCGATCTCGGTGCCGGTTCGCTGCCGTTGGCAGTGGGCGCGCAGGCGCCGACGCTGCAGTTGCTGACGCGCGCGCGCAGTTCCTCGGCCAACCTGCTCAACAACGCCTGTACCGGCGGCTCCGGCGGCTCGATCGAGCCGCTGACCGGCAACGGCATCGACCGCGACCCGGAAACCGGCAACGACTGCTCGGGCGCGGGCACCCGCACCACCGACGAGCGCGCCGACCTGTCCATCGCCAAGCAGACCAATGGTGCCGGCGCCGCCGACAACGTGCTGGCCGCCAACCAGGACACGCTCAGCTACACCCTGACCGTGACCAACAACGGCCCGGACAGCACCACCGGCGTGGTGGTCAACGACACCGTGCCCGGCTTCGTCAACGGCCGCACCCAGATCAGCGTGACCACCACCCCGGCCGGCTGGAACTGCGCCATCAACGGCGCCTCGGTGGTCTGCCGCTCCGGCACCAACGCGCTGGCCAACGGCGCCACCGCGCAGATCGTCATCCAGGTCCAGCGCGCGCTGTTCGACAGCTTCAACCAGCCCGCCGGCACCTGCGGCGGCACCGCCATCAGCGGCGCGTTCTGCAACACCGCCGGGGTCGGCATCGATGCGGCCGTGGCCGGTTCGGTGGGCGAGCTCAACGGCAACAACAACCAGGCCTCGGACTGGATCCGCATCGCGCGCGTGGCCAACGTCGCCACCACCGCCAAGACCATTTCCTCGGGCACGCCCGGCCGCGCCGGCGTCAACACCACCTATGTGATGTCCTACATCAACCGCGGCCCGTCGACGGTGCCCGGGGTGATCTTCCGCGACGTGTTCACCCTGCCGGCCAACGATTCGGGCTTCGTGCTGGTGTCCGCGCAGCGCACCGGTGCCGGCACCCAGGCCTGTACCGCCAGCGCTGGCGCCGGGGTGACGGTCACCGTCGACGCCGGCGGCACCTCCTACGCCAATCCGACCGGCGCGCCGGCGCAGGTCACCGTGCAATGCCCGGCGCTGCCCTCGCTCACCAACGAGCAGACCGAAACCCTGCAGGTGGTGATCCGGCCCAACGTCAACAGCGGCAACACCGGCCGCCAGTTCGACAACACCGCCGACTTCGTGGTGGACCTCGATGGCGACGGCAACGGCGATGCCACCGCGGGCACCGACGGCGACGGCAACACCTACGACTTCAATACCGACACCAGCGACGACAGCAAGAGCGCGCAGCTGCCGTTCGAGGCCGGCCAGGTCGACCTGATCACCAACAAGGTGGACACCGGCTTCACCGGCGGCGTGGATCCGCTCGGCTTCGACGCGACCAATGCCGCGGCGAACCTGATCACCTACCGCATCACCATCCGCAACAACGGCCCGTCGGTCGCCACCGACGTGCGCCTGGCCGACACCTTCACTCCGCCGTCCGGCCGCACCGTCACCTTCATCGGCGCCTCGGCCACGCCCACCGGCACCTTCGATCCGGCCGCCTGTTCGGTGACGTCCGGCAGCAACCCGACCGTGGGCGCGGTGCAGGTGCTGAACTGCCTGATGCCCGGCATCGGCTTCAGCAACAACGTCGCCGGCGTGGTCGCGTCCGGCCAGACCAGCACGCTGTACCTGCGCTACCGCTACGACACCCCGCCCGGCGCGGCCGGCGACACGGTCAGCAACCTGGCCCAGGCCACGTCCGCCGAGACCGACAGCAACACCGCCAACAACGGCGCCAGCCAGGAAACCACGATCCGCGCCTCCGCCGACGTGGGCGTGAGCAAGCACGTGATCACCACCGCGCCCGATGCCGATCCGGATGCGGCGCTGCCGGCCAACGCCACCTCGGTGGGCCTGCGCCAGCCGTTCTTCTACGTCATCGACGGCATCAACAACGGTCCCGGCGCGAGCCTGTCGCGCGACCGCAGCGGCAGCAGTCCGCTCAACGGCACCGGCACCGTGGTCAGCGACACGCTGCCCGCCGGGCTGGTGGTCGTCGGCCAGGTGAGCTGGCAGAAGAAGGGCCCGATCCCGGGCGGCGGCGGTGGCGAAGTGCCCAACGGCACCGGCAACTGCACCCAGGCCTCGGCCACGCTGACCTGCAACCTCGGCGACGTCACCGTCGGCGGCAAGCTGCGCATCGTGGTGCCGGTGCGCTGGGATGCCTATCCGGGCGCGTCGGCGATCAACAACACCGCGACCATCACCACCGAGCAGGTCGATCGCGTCCCGCCGAACAACACGTCCACCGTGCCGATCCTGGTCACCCGGGCGTCGCTGGTCGGTACCGTGTTCGAGGACCGCGACCGCGCGGGCGGCAATGGCGGCGTTCACCAGAACGGCGAACCCGGCATCGCCGGCGTCACCATCGTGCTGAGCGGCACCGACGCCTACGGCAATGCGGTCAACCGCAGCACCACCACCGCGGCCGACGGCAGCTACAGCTTCGACAACCTGTCGGCGGCCGGCGCGGGCGGCTACACGCTGACCCAGACCCAGCCCACTGGCTATCGCAACGGGCCGGTGGATCCGCCGGTCGCCGGCGCCAGCGCGCCGTCGCTGGGCGGCACCTATGCCGCCGGCAGCCCCAACTCCAGCTACACCACGATTCCGGTCGGCGCGACCGACGCGGCCGTGCGCTACGACTTCCCGGAAGTGCGTCGTCCCAGCCTGTCCGGCCGGGTCTACGTGGACCTGAACTTCAACAACGTGCGCGACGGCGGAGATCCGGCGATCGCCGGCGCCACCGTGGAACTGCTCGATGCCGTCACCGGCGCGGTGCTGGCCACCACCAGCACCGACGGCAACGGCGCCTACCGCTTCGACGACCTGGATCCGACGCTCACCTACAGCGTGCGCGAGCCGCTGCCGAGCGGGCAGTACAGCAACCGTCCCAGCGCGATCAATCCCGGCCAGATCGGCGGCGCGGCGTGCGCGGCGGGCACCTGCGTGGCCGGCACCGCGGTGGCCGCGCCCGGCGGCCCGGATGCGGCCAGCACCGATCGCATCTCGCAGATCCAGCTGGGCGCAGGCCTGGACGGCACCGAGTTCAACTTCGGCGAGAACCCCAGCGGCAGCGCGATCCAGGGACGGGTGTGGCGCGACGACGACAACGACGGCGTGATCGACCCGGCCGAGACCGGCCTGGCCGACGTGGAGCTGGTGCTGACCGGCACCGACCAGAACGGCCAGGCGGTCAACCTGACCACCAAGACCGATGCGACCGGCAACTACAGCTTCATCGGCCTGCTGCCGGGCACCTACACGGTGACCGAGCCGACCCAGCCGACCGGCACCCTCAACGGCAAGACCGTGCCCGGCGACAAGGGCGGCACCGCCACCGGCGTGACCACCACGCCGTCGGCGATCGCCACCATCGTGCTCGGCGCCAACCAGCAGGGCCAGCACTACGACTTCGGCGAAGTGGCGGCGGCGTCGCTGTCCGGCCGCGTGTACTACGACAACGACGACAACGGCGTGGTCGGCAGCGACGAATCGGGCATCGCCAACGTGCGCGTGGTGCTGACCGGCACCGACGATCTCGGCGCCGCGGTGCAGCTGAGCGTGCAGACCGACGCGCAGGGCCACTACCGCTTCGAGAACCTGCGTCCGGGCACCTACACGGTGACCGAACCCGATCAGCCCGCCGATACCCGCAACGGCGTCACCAGCGCCGGCACCGTCGGGGGCGCCACGCGCGGCGTGGCGACCCCGCGCGAGACCGTGCCGTCGACGATTTCCACGGTGGTCCTGGCCCCGGGCGCGCAGTCGATCGACAACAACTTCGGCGAGATCGCCAACACCCCTGACCTGGTCGTCAGCAAGCTCGCCGACCCGGTCAAGTTCACCGTCAACAACACCGCCAGCTACACGATCAGCGTGCGCAACATCGGCCCGCGTCCGACCGCCGGCGTGTACCAGGTGCAGGACCGCCTGCCGCCGGGCGTGACCCTGGCGGCGGTACCGACCGGCAACGGTTGGACCTGCACCGGCGCGGTCGGCGCCGACCGCTTCAGCTGCGACGCCAGTACGGTGATCGCGCCCGCGCAGACCGCCAGCGACCGCATCAAGGTGCAGGTCGCGGTCGGCGCGGCCGCGGCGACCGGCAATCCGGTCAACAACGCGGTGCTGGTGCAGGGCGGCGGCGAAGACGCCACGCACAGCCCGACGCCGACCGAACGCGGCGCGTTCGAGGGCGACGTGACCCAGCTGCCGGTGTGCGATCCGGCGATCACCCAGAACGCCTGCCGCGTGCCGACCCAGGTGCAGTTGGCGGCCTCGGTGTCGGGCACGGTGTGGTTCGACGGCGGCAGCGAAGAGCGCCTGCTCGACGGCAGCGACCAGCGCCTGCAGGGCTGGACCGTGGAGTTGGTCGATCCGGTCAGCGGCCAGGTCGTGCGCAGCACGGTCAGCGCCGCCGACGGCAGCTACCGCATCGGCGACGTGATTCCCGGGCAGAAGTGGAAGCTGCGCTTCCGCCACCCGGTGTCCGGTGCGGTGTGGGGTTGGCCGGTGAGCACGGAGAGCGCCTCCACGGTGGCGCCGTGCGCGGCCGATACCGCTATCGCCAACGGCAGCACCAGCTCGTGCCGGGTCAGCGAAGGCGGCAGCAGCGAACTGGAAGTGGTGCTCAAGGCCGGCGAGAACCTGCCGCAGCAGAGCCTGCCGGTGGATCCGTCGGGCGTGGTCTACGACGCGGTGACCCGCGATCCGGTACCGGGCGCGATCGTGACCCTGGCGCCGGTCGGCGTGTGCGCCGGCTACGACCCGGCCACCAGCCTGCTCAACACCGGCAGCGGCGGCTACCGCATCGACGGCAACGCGGTATCGATGACCGTCGGCAGCGACGGCGCCTACCAGTTCCTGTTCGGTCCGGCGGCGCCGGCACGCTGCGAGTTCCAGCTGACGGTGACCCCGCCGGGCGGCTACGTGTTCGTGTCCACGCTGATCCCGGCCGAGCCGCAGGCGCTGTCGCCGCCGGGCGACGCCGGTTCGCGCTACAGCGTGCAGCCCGACGCGCGCGCGCCGACCGGTCCGGTCGGCCCCGCCACCCAGTACTTCCTGACCCTGTTTGCCGGCTCCGGCACCGCCAACATCGTGCACAACCACATCCCGCTGGACACCGCGGTGGCCACCGGCCTGGCCATCACCAAGACCGGCGACCGCCAGACCGCCGAAGTGGGCGATACCGTGCAATACACCATCACCATCCGCCAGACCGCCGGCAGCCCGCTGCAGACGGTGAACGTGGTCGATCGCCTGCCGCGCGGCTTCACCTACATCGACGGCACCGCGCGCGCCAACGGCGTGGCCGTGGCCGAGCCGCTGGGCAAGCCGGGCCCGACCCTGGGCTTCGCCACCGGTCCGATCCAGGTCGGCCAGCAGATCGCGCTGACCTACCGGGTGCGCATCGGCGTCGGCGCGCAGCAGGGCGACGGCATCAACCGCGCGCAGGCGCACGGCTGCTCGATCGCCGGCGGCTGCATCGATCCGGTCTCGCTGCAACCGCGTTCCGGTTCGTTGCCGTCCAACCAGGCGCAGTACCGCGTGCGTGTCAGCGGCGGCGTGTTCACCGAGGAAGGTTGCGTGCTCGGCAAGGTGTTCGTGGATTGCAACGTCAACCACGTGCAGGACCGCGAAGAGCTCGGCATTCCCGGCGTGCGCCTGTACTTCGAGGACGGCACCTGGGTGATCAGCGATTCGGAAGGCAAGTACAGCTACTGCGGCCTGCCGCCGCAGAGCCACACGCTGAAGGTCGATGCCAGCACGCTGCCGGTCGGCTCGCGCCTGACCACCAGCAGCAACCGCAACCTCGGCGATGCCGACAGCCTGTTCATCGATCTCAAGAACGGCGAGCTGCATCGCGCCGACTTCGTCGAGGGCAGCTGTTCCAACCCGGTGATCGAGCAGGTCAAGGCGCGCCGCACGCAAGGCGAAGTGCGCGCGCCGGAAACCGAAACCGGCCATGCGCCGCTGCGCTTCAGCAGCAAGCCGCTGCGCGCGCCGCAGCAGGGCACCGACAGCCCGGCGCAAGCGCCGATCGTCAAGCCGCGCGGCACCCCACCGCCCGATGTCGCCGTTCCTGCGGAGGTGCAGCCATGAGCCGGCCCGTCACGACGCGCCGCCTGCCGCGGCTGACCCTGCTCGCCTGCGCCCTGGCCGCGCTGCCGGCGCTGGCCCAGCAGACGGTCGGCAGCAGCCGCTTCACGCCGGTGCTGGGCGAGGCCGGCACGCTGTACCCGCGCACGCCGAGCAGCGCCGACGCCGCCGCGCAGACGCTGGCGCCGCGCGGCACGCTCGACGCGCACGCCGCGCAGGGCATGGACCAGGTGCAGGTGGAGGTCGACCGCGATGGCGCGCCGGCCGACGGCCAGACGCCGGTGCACGTGACCGTGCGCCTGCTCGACGACGCCGGCAAGCCGTTGCAGGGCGAGCACTTCGCCACCGTCGAACACACCGGCGGCCGCATCCTGCTGCCGGGCTCGCGCACCGACGAACTGGGGCCGGGCGCGGCCGATGCCGACAAGGTCACCCCGGGCGTGCAGCTGCCGGTGCGCGACGGCGTGGCCGAGTTCGACCTGCTCGCGCCGGACCAGCCGCAGGACGTGGTGCTGCGGGTCAGCGCCGGCGGCCACAGCGCCGAAGGCACGATCGGGTTCGTGCCGGAGATGCGCGAGATGATCGCCACCGGCCTGATCGAGGGTGTGGTCAACTTCGGCCGCCGCGACAACAGCGGGCTGATCGCGCCGGTCGATCACGACGACGTGTTCGAACGCGACATCCGCCGCTGGGAAAAGCAATTCAACAACGGCAAGGCCAACGCTGCCGCGCGCACCGCGTTCTTCGTCAAGGGCCGGATCAAGGGCGAATACCTGCTCACCGCCGCCTACGATTCGGACAAGGACGTGCGCGGCCGGCTGCTGCGCGACATCCAGCCGGAAGAGTTCTATCCGGTGTACGGCGACTCCTCGCTGCGCGGCTTCGACGCGCGCTCGGCCGAGCGCCTGTACGTGCGCGTGGACAACCGCCGCAGCTATCTGCTGTACGGCGATTTCCAGACCGGCGACACGCTGGCCACCGCGACCGGCGTCGGCGCGCGCAGCAGCATGCCGCAGCGCAGCCTCGGCACCTACAACCGCACCGCCACCGGCCTGGGCTGGCACTACGAGAACGCACGCGTGCGCTCCAACGTGTTCGCCATCCAGGACTCGCTGCGCCAGGTGATCGAAGAATTCGCCAGCCAGGGCAGCGGCCCGTACGCACTGCGCAACAACGCGGTGCTGGAAGGCAGCGAGCGGGTGGAAGTGGTCGTGCGCGACCGCAACCAGCCCTCGCGGATCGTCTCGGTGCAGCCGCTGGCGCGGTTGGTGGACTACAGCTTCGAGCCGTTCTCGGGGCGCATCCTGCTCAACCAGTTCCTGGCCTCGTTCGACAGCGACCTCAATCCGGTGTCGCTGCGCATCACCTACGAACTCGACCAGGGCACCGAGCGCTTCTGGGTCTACGGCGCCGACGGCCAGCTGCGGCTGACCGATGCGCTGGAAGTCGGCGGCGCGGTGGTGGACGACCGCAACCCGTTCGCCGAATTCCGCATGGGCAGCGTCAACGCCGGCTACCGCTTCGGCCCGAATACCGCGATGGCGGTGGAGTTCGCGCGCACCCAGAGCGAGATCAACACCAACTCGATCAACCAGGTCGCCACCCCTGGCCTGCAGGATCTCAGCGGCCGCGTCGAAGGCGATGCGTGGCGCGTGGAGTTCGGCCACGACGGCGACAAGCTCGACGCCAACCTGTTCGCCGCGCGTACCGATCCGGCGTTCAACAACCCGGCCTCGCCGCTGTTCGGCGGGCGCGGCGAGTACAACGCCAAGGTCGACTACCACCTGACCGAGCGCGTGGAGCTGTATGCCGAAGGCCTGCGCAGCGAGGACCGCAATCCGGACGGCGGCAAGCGCGATGCCGGCGGTGCCGGCGTGCGCGTCGGCGCCACCGAAAGGCTCACCCTGGACGTCGGTGTGCGTTCGATCCGCGAGACCGTCGGCGCCTACTCGCCGTGGTCCTCGGGCCTGGGCTACGGCAACACGGGCGGCCTGACCGGCGGTTTCGCCACCGGCTCCGGCGGCGGCGCGCTCGGCTACGGCCAGCAGCCGCTGGATCCGTTGACCGGCCTGCCGGTGATCGGTTCCAGCAGCGCCGTCACCGGCACCGCCAGCGACCTGCCGATCGGCACCCGCCTGGAATCGGACAGCGCGCGCATCGGCGCCGGCTACCGCGTCGGCGCCAAGCTGTCGCTGGGCGCCGAGTACGAGCAGAGCGTGTCCGGCGAAGACCGCAACCGCATCGCCGCCGGCGTCGATTACCAGGTGCTGGAACGCAGCCGCCTGTACGGCCGCTACGAGAAGCAGACCGGCCTGACCAGCGCCTATGGCATCACCACCACCGACCGCGAGGCCGATGCGCTGGTGTTCGGTATCGACAGCAGCTACGTGCGCGACACCCAGGCGTTCTCCGAGTACCGCATGCGCGATGCGATCAGCGGCCGCGACGTGCAGGCCGCCTCCGGCATCCGCAATACCTGGGACGTGCGCGAGGGCGTGCGCCTGAGCAGCTCGGCCGAACACGTGAAGGTGTACGACGGCAACACCGGCGATGCCACCGGCCTGGCGCTGGCGCTGGACTATGGCGTCAACCCGCTGTGGCGCGGCTCGGTGCGGGTGGAGTACCGCATCAGCGGCGACGTCGCCCAGACCGCGACCGACGAGGCCTTCGACACCACGCTGGTGCAGTTCATGCTGGCGCGCAAGCTCAGCCGCGACTGGACCCTGCTCGGCCGCAACTACCTGCTGCAGACCAACTACGCCGCGCGCGGCGACGTGCTGCAGAACCGCTTCCAGCTGGGCGTGGCCTACCGCGATACCGACACCAACCGGATCAACGCGCTGGCCCGCTACGAGTACAAGCTGGAGCGCGACGAGAGCGGACTGACCCTGCTCGACGGGCAGGCGGTGGACGGCAGCAGCCAGGACATCAGCAGCCGTGCGCACATCGTCTCCACCCATGCCGACTGGCATCCGTCGCGGCCGTGGTGGCTGACCGCGCATGTGGCCGGCAAGTGGCAGCAGGACCGTTTCGCCTATGCCGACGGCGGCCGCGTGGACAGCCGCTTCCACGCGGTGCTGGTGTCCGGGCGCGTGGTCTACGACATCACCGAGAACTGGGACATCGGCGTGCTCGGCTCCACCTTCCGTGGCCAGAGCGGTTCCAACCAATACGCCTACGGCATGGAAGTGGGCCGGCTGCTGCGCCAGAACCTGTGGCTGTCGGCCGGCTACAACTGGTCCGGCTACACCGCCGACCGCGACCTGTCCGGTTACGAGTACACCCAGCAGGGCGTGTTCCTGCGCCTGCGCTTCAAATTCGACGAAGACCTGTTCCGCCGGGATCCGGTCCGTTACCGCGACCCGGCGCGCTGAGGAATCCATGATGACCACGACCCAACCCCGCTTCGTCCTGTCCCGCACCGTCGCCGCCGCCTTGCTGCTCGGCGCCTGTGCCGCCGGCAACGCCCAGACCCAGCTGTTGCCGCAGCAGCAACGCATCAGCGACGCCGCCATCGCCGCCGACCTGCACGGCTACCAATCCGTGCAGGACCGCATCCAGGCGCTCAACGACGGCGGCCGCCCGGTGCGCGACTACGCCTTGTCCAAGGCGCAATGCTGGCTCGACGTGTCCTTCCACGAATACACCCGCAACGACCGCAGCGCGTTCCCGCAAGGCGCGCTGAGCGAGTCGGAGAAGCTGGTGCAGCTGATGGAACAGGGCGCCGCGACGATCCCGACCGAGACCCCGCTGGTCAACGACGCCAAGTACCTGCGCGACGACCTGTGGCAGCGCCTGCGCGCGCTGCACGGCAGCGCCGGTTTCAGCTGCGCGCAGCAGGCGGCGGCCTGCGGCGAGGTCGAGCTGGTACACGCCGGCAACGAGTTCAACCAGCAGCAATGGCGCCATTCCAAGCCGTACATCCAGATCGCCGAGGACCTGGTCAACGACGCCGAGGCGCTGGCACGGCAGTGCGACGGGCCGAAGCAGGCGGACACGCCGGCGGCGGCGCCGATTCCGCTGGTGGCCAACGTGCTGTTCGAATTCGACCGCGACGGCTACAAGGACATCCGCACCCACTCGCTGGAAAGCCTGGATCGCGCGCTGGCACGCATCGCCGAAGAGAAGTTGACCTTGCAGAAGGTGGAGCTGGTCGGCCATGCCGACCGCATGGACGGCCGTGGCCACGACTACAACCAGGGCCTGTCCGAGCGCCGCGCGCGCACCGTGCGCGAGCTGCTGATCGGCCGCGGCGTCGCCGCCGACCGCATCCGCTACGAATACCGTGGCGACAGCCAGCAGGTGCAGCAGTGCGCCGGCGTGAAGCCGCGCGCGGCGCTGCTGGAATGCCTGCTGCCGAACCGCCGCGTCGAAGTGCGGCTGGTGGTCGGTCGCGGCGACTGACGGCACCTAGAGCCCCTCTCCCCCCGGGAGAGGGGTTGGGGTGAGGGTCCGGCGCGAAAGCGACTCGCGGAGTTTGGGTGCACGAGGCTCCACCCGGACCCTCATCCGCCCCTTCGGGGCACCTTCTCCCGATGGGAGAAGGGAACAGCGCTAGCCCCTCTCCCCTCGGGAGAGGGGTTGGGGTGAGGGTCCGGCGCGAAAGCGCCTCGCGGAGTTTGGGGGCACGAGGCTGCGCCCGTACCCTCATCCGCCCCTTCGGGGCACCTTCTCCCGATGGGAGAAGGGAACAGCGCTAGCCCCTCTCCCATCTTGAGAGGGGTTGGGGTGAGGGTCCGGCGCGAAGCGTCTCGCGGAGTTTGGGTGCACGAGGCTGCGCCCGTACCCTCATCCGGCCCTTCGGGCCACCTTCTCCCGACGGGAGAAGGGAACAGCGCTAGCCCCTCTCCCCTCGGGAGAGGGGTTGGGGTGAGGGTCCGACGCGAAGCGCCTCGCGGAGTTTGGGTGCACGAGGCTGCGCCCGTACCCTCATCCGGCCCTGCGGGCCACCTTCTCCCGATGGGAGAAGGGAACAGCGCTAGCCCCTCTCCCATCGGGAGAGGGGTTGGGGTGAGGGTACGGCGCGAAGCGTCTCGCTGTGTTTGGGCGCGCGAGGCTTCGCCCGCACCCTCATCCGCCCCTGCAGGGCACCTTCCCTCGAAAACGGGCCATGGTCCCGCCGGGAAAAGGAGGCGCGGCCGGCCGGGCAGCGCTCAAGAATTCCCGCGCAGCGCCGCCATCATGGTGAAGCGAAGTCGCTTTCGCCGCCCGGATCGGGCTGTCCATGAGGGAACGCGCATGCTGTCCTTGCCACGCCTGCTGGGTCGTCACCTGGCCAAGTTCCTGTCCAAGCCGCGCCGGCACCGCTCGGAACTGCCGACCAGTCCGCCGCAGCTGCTGCAGGCGACCTTGCGCAAGGGCGACGTGCTGCTGGTCGAGGGCAACAGCCGCTTCTCCACCGCGATCAAGTACCTGAGCCAGTCCACCTGGTCGCACGCCGCGCTGTACATCGGCGATCACCTGGGAACGGCGGCCGACGCGGACGCGCCGACCTTCTGCGACGTGGACATCAACGTCGGCGTGCGCGTGGTCGGGCTGAGCGAATTCGCCGGCCTGCACACGCGCATCTGCCGCCCGGTGGGACTGGGCGCCGACGAGATCGATGCGGTGGTCGACTACATGGTCAGCCGCGTCGGCAACAGCTACGACCTGAAGAACATCTTCGACCTGGCGCGCTACCTGATCCGCACCCCGCCGCTGCCGTCGTCGGTGAAGCGCCGCTTCCTGGAACTGGGCAGCGGCGAGCCGACCAAGGCGATCTGCTCGACGCTGCTGGCGCAGGCCTTCGGCGCGATCCGCTATCCGATCCTGCCGGAGATCGGCAGCGTGCCGGTGTCCGACGCGCAGGATGCGGAGATCCTGCACAACCGTCATTACAGCCTCTACCTGCCGCGCGACTTCGACGTCTCGCCCTATTTCAACGTGGTGAAGCCGCGCCTGCAATCCGGCTTCGATTTCCATCGGTTGGTGTGGCATGGCGATGCCGATGCCGATGCCGATGCAGACGTGGCGCAACGTCAACGCGTTGCACAGGTTGCCTGAAAGCGGTTGCAGTCTTCGCACCGCTCGGACCTGAATGCGGAGGTTCACCGCCGCGGCAGCGCGAAAACCGGCGATTCGATCACAACGCCTTCAGTTTCCTGCACCGCCAGGCGTCAAGTTTGCGGCGATCGCGGCCGATATCGGTGGATATACATCACCGGCATCGCCCTCAGGATCGCTATGAATCCCGTCCATTTCCTGCGTCGTCGCATCGCCAACCTGCCGATGACGCGCAAGTTCGTGGTGCTGTGCACCCTGCTCGCCATCGGTGTGATCCTGCTCGCCGTCGCCGCCGCGCGTCTGCAGTACCTGGACCTGGTGGATGCGCGCAAGCAGACCGTGAAGACCCAGATCGACATGGGCATGAGCGTCATCGAACACTATGCGGCCAAGGCCAAGCGCGGCGAACTCACCGAGGCGCAGGCCCAGGAAGCGGCCAAGTCGGCGCTGGCCGACATGAAGACCAACGGCGGTGTGGACTACTTCTTCATGCTCGACCCGCAGATGCGCATCCTGATGCATCCCAAGCGCAAGGTCGGCACCGACATGAGCGACTACAAGAGCGATGCCGGCGAATACGTGTACCGCGACATCCGCACCGCGGTGACCAGCGGCGACGGCTTCAGCTACTACAGCGCGCCCAAGCCGGGCAAGAAGGAGCAGCTGCCGAAGATCAGTTACGCCAAGCTGTACCCGCAGTGGAACTGGGTGCTGGTGATGGGCGTGTACGCCGAGGACATCCAGGTCGAGGCGCTGGGCTTCACCAAGATCCTGACCGTGATCGGCGCGGCCCTGGTCGGTCTGGTGGTCGGGCTGTGCTGGCTGATCGCCAGCGCCATCGTCACCCCGCTGCGCGCCGCCACGCGCACCGCCGAGGCCATCGCCTCGGGCCGTTTCGACAACACGATCAAGGTGGAATCGCGCGACGAGACCGGGCAGCTGATGACCAGCATGCAGCAGATGCAGACCCAGCTGCAGCGCTTCAACGGCGAGATGCAGACCCTGGTGCAGCTGCAGCAGGGCGACGACATCAGCCACCGCATGCCGGAGGATTTCCCCGGCGATTACGGCACCCTGGCGCGCGGCATGAACACCGCGCTGTTCGAACACCTGGACGCGATCATCGAGGCGATGACGATCATGGGCGAGTACGGCCGCGGCGATCTGCGCCGCGACATGCGCCGCCTGCCGGGCCAGCGCGCCGCGCTGCACGAAGCGCTGGATGCGGTGAAGAGCAACCTGTCGGCGATCAACGGCGACATCGCGCGCCTGGCCGATGCGGCGGCGCGCGGCGATTTCTCCGCACGCGGCGACGAGGCGCGCTACCAGTTCGCGTTCAAGGAAATGGTGGAAGCGCTGAACCGGCTGATGCGGCAGGCCGAAAGCGGCCTGGCCGACGTGGGCCGGATCATGGGCGCGATCGCCGACGGCGATCTGTCGCAGCGCGTGGACGTGCGCTACGAGGGCGCCTTCGGCCAGCTGGCCGAGGCCGCCAACCGCACCGCCGAGCAGCTGACCACGATCGTGCAAGGCATCCAGCGCTCGGCCGAATCGATCAACACCGCCGCCGGCGAGATCGCAAGCGGCAACAGCGACCTGTCGGTGCGCACCGAGCAGCAGGCGGCGAGCCTGGAAGAAACCGCCGCGTCGATGGAAGAGCTGACCTCCACGGTCAAGCAGAACGCCGACAGCGCGCGCCAGGCCAACCAGCTGGTGCTGGGCGCCGGCGAAGTGGCCGAGAGCGGCGGCCGCGTGGTCGAGGACGTGGTCACCACGATGGCGTCGATCAGCGCCGCCTCCGCGCGCATCGCCGACATCATCGGCGTCATCGACGGCATCGCCTTCCAGACCAATATCCTGGCGTTGAACGCCGCGGTGGAAGCCGCGCGTGCCGGCGAGCAGGGCCGTGGCTTCGCCGTGGTCGCCTCGGAAGTGCGCTCGCTGGCGCAGCGCTCGGCGGCGGCGGCCAAGGAAATCAAGACGCTGATCTCCGACTCGGTGCAGGAAGTGGAGCAGGGCTCGACCCTGGTCGCGCGTGCCGGCACCACCATGGCCGAGGTGGTGACCTCGGTGAAGCGGGTCACCGACATCATGGCCGAGATCTCCGCGGCCAGCGCCGAGCAGAGTTCGGGCATCGAGCAGGTCAGCAAGACGGTGATGCAGCTGGACGAGACCACGCAGCAGAACGCGGCATTGGTGGAGGAAGCCACCGCGGCGGCGAAGAGCATGGAAGACCAGGCCTCGGACCTGACCCGTGCGGTGGCGGTGTTCCGTCTTGCCGGCGCCGCCAGGCCGGTGGCTGCGGTCGCGCCCAGGCCGGTGACGACCCAGGCCGCGGTCCGTCCGGTCGCCGCCGCACGCGCGCCGGTCAAGAAGGCGCCGGCAGCGGCTGCACGCCCGCTGGCGCGGAGCAAGCCCGGCGGCGCGCTGGCGGAAAGTTCGGAGTGGGAAGAGTTCTGAGCCAGCGCCACGACGTCCGTAACGGACGCCATGGCCGATGACGACGCCGATGCCTTGGCGCATCGGCGTCTTCGTTTCTGCGTTGGCCGCGGTCGGCGGCCGCCGCATCGTGGTGCGCTCGCGGCGATGTCATGCCACGCCGCGAGCGAGGCGTGGCGCTCCAGCGCAACCCGATCAAGGCGACGCCACTACGTGTGGGAGCGACTTCAATCGCGACGCGGCGTTGTCGAGGGAGTCTGTCGCGGCTGAAGCCGCTCCTACATGGGGTTGCGCCGTGCCAGTCCGAGCGCATTGCAGGAAGGGCGGCAGCGGTGCTCATGCGGCCTACGCGTTGCGTTGTGCCATCCAACTGCGCGGCGTGGCTGGCGACTCCGTGGTCGCATCTGCCACACTGCGCCGCCCCGTTCAAGGAAGACTCGCCGGATGCATCTTCGTGCCGTGGTCGCTGCCGTACTCGCCGTGCCCAGTTCCGTCGCCGCTGCGCAGGACACGCCCGCATCCGCTGCCGCGCCGCTGCTCACCCAGGTCGCGTTCGCCGGTGGCGACATGCAGTTGGGCGAGCGCGGCGGCCACTGCGCACTGCTGCGCGGCGAGACCGAACTGCTGGCGTTGGCGATCCCGGCGCCGTGCGGGTTCAGTCCAGACCGACACGGCGAGGTGCGCATCGAGCCGTTCAATCGCGGCAGCCGCATCGTGCTGGTTGAGCACATCCGCCCGGATCCGCGACCGCCGCTGCGCGGCAGCGCGAGGCCGGAGTGCATCCGCGAGGCGCAGGCCGTGCGCGCGATCGGGGGCACGCTGGAGGCCGGCCATGTGATCGCCTCGGCCGGCTGCGATCGCGGCCCGACCGACCAGAAGCTGTTCGTCGCCGGTTTCGCCTGGTGACGGTCGCGCGCGTGACGCGACCGCGCCGGTGCACGTGTCACTCGCCTTCGTCGTCTTCTTCCTCGTCCACTTCGGCATCATCGCCACGCCCGGGTGCATCGGCATCCACCGGTTCCAGCAAGGTGTAGTCGTTGCGCTCGCGGCGCTGGTAGGCCGACGAAACCGGATAGGCCAGCAGCGGCGGCTGCGGTGCGCGTGCCAGGAACGCGGTGGGAAACAGCCGCGGCCCGCGCAGCCAGCTGCGCCAGCGGTCGCCGCTCAGGAAGATCGGCCCGTCCGCGGTCAGCGGCGGCGGAATCGCGGCGTTGGCATGGGTCAGCACGCTGAAGCTGAGCAGTGCCGGTTCGCCGCGTTCCCAGCGTTCCCACAGCCCTGCCGCCAGCAGCACGGCGCCGTCCGCGTGGTGGATGTAATAGGGCTGCGCCGGTTTGCGGCTACGGTCCCACTTGTAGTATCCGGACAGCGGGATCACGCAGTGCTGGCTCTTCCACGGCGCGGCGAAGATGCGGCTGCGCGCGGCGCGTTCCAGCCGCGCGGTGACGGTGGTGTAGGGCGTGTCCGGCGTCTTCGACCAACGCGGCACGATGCCCCATTGCAGGCGCTCCACCTGCGCGACGCCGTCGCGGCACAGGATTGCGGTGGCGAGGTCGCCCTTGCCCAGGTTGTAGTGGTCCGGATAGGCCGCAAGCGCCGCACGCAGCGACGCGTCCAACTGCGCGGGCAGGGCGTCCTCGATGCCGAAGGCCTGTACGAAACGTCTCATCGGTCTCTCGCGTTGCGTGCCTGCAGCTTAGGGCGCACGACGGGCAAGCGCGGGTGAAGAAGTGGGGGCGCGCCGCGATGTGCGCGCATGCGCTCGGCGACGGCGTCGTCGCCGCTGACGGTTTCTTCATCCGTTCTTCCCGCGCGCGCTCGCATATTCCCGCCCGATATCCGCGATCGCACGACCGTGCGTAGCGCAGGAGGGAGGCAATCGCTCATGTTCTGGAAACGCAATGGCCTGTCGCTGGTGCTGTTGGGGCTGACCCTGCTGTTCATGGCCGGCCAGGCGCTCAGCGGCCACCTTGCCTACAACGACGAACTGCGCCAGCAGGGACTGGCGCCGCTGATGTTCTGGGAATACCTGCGCAGCGGCCATTTCGTCGGTGCGCTGTTCGAGAACTGGGAGAGCGAATTCCTGCAGATGGGCATGTATGTGGTGCTGACGGTGAAGCTGCGGCAGTGGGGCTCGGCCGAATCGCGGCCACTGTCGCCCGAGCAGGAAGACGACAGCGTCGCGCCTGGCACGCCGCCGTGGCCGGTGCGTGCCGGCGGCATCTGGCTGTGGCTGTACGAACGCTCGCTGGCGCTGGCGTTCGGCCTGCTGTTCCTGACCAGCTTCGTGCTGCACGCGCTGGGCAGCTGGCGGCACGAACTGGCCGAGCGGGCGATGCAACGGCTGCCGGCGATCTCGCTTTTCGAGCACGCGACCGGCGCGCAGTTCTGGTTCGAGTCGATGCAGAACTGGCAGAGCGAGTTCCTGGCCGTGTTCGCGCTGGTGGTGCTGACCATCTGGCTGCGGCAGAAGGATTCGCCGCAATCCAAACCGGTGCATGCGCCGCACACGCAGACCGGCGATTGAGCGGGCGCGTGGCTGCCGAGCCTGCTGCGTTCCGAGGCGACGGCGTATTCGTGTGCTGCTGGAGTGCGTCACGCGCGCATGGCCGACACGAGCGAGCTGGCGTATCGGGTTGGAAACAGCTTCGATATTGCAGGAGCGACTTCAGTCGCGACAGGATGCTATCGAAGTGCCTGTCGCGACTGAAGTCGCTCCTACAAGTGCCCACACTGCGGGCGTGTCCCGATCGGATGCTGGCGAATCTACAGCGGCGAGGGACTCGCCGCTGCGGACCGTGCGATCACAGCTTGATGTCGCCCTTGGTCGAACCGGCGCCCGGACCTGCACCCAGATCGGCGCCGGTGGTCGGATCGCTGTCCTGCTGCGACATGGTGCGCGCCGCCAGCGCCTGCAGCGCGCGTTCCTCGGCCGGACTCAGGCCGACGCTGGGCACGCCGCTGCCGCCGTCCACGGCCGCCTGGCGGTTGCGGTCGGAGACCTTTTCCCATTGGCTGCCGCTGTTCCAGGGGCCGTTGAGGTCGCCATCGCCCTGCGACATGTCGTAGAACGTGTCGGTGAACGCCGGATCGCCCGGCAGCTTGCCCGGCGGGAAGTTCGGCTCGATCGCGTACAGCGCCTTCTCGAACGACTTCTGGTGCGCTATCTCGCGGGTCATCAGGAACTTCAAGGCATCGACGATGCCCGGATCGTCGGTGACGTTGATCAGGCGCTCGTAGACGATCTTCGCGCGTGCCTCGGCGGCGATATTGGAGCGCAGGTCGGCGGTGGGTTCGCCGATGGAATCCACATACGCCGCACTCCACGGCACGCCGCTGGAGTTCACCAGCGCCGGGCCGCCGCCGTACAGGATCTGCTGGGTCTGGCTGGTGTTGTTGTTCCTGGTCAGGGTGCGCATCTCCTCGGCTTCGACCATGCCTTCGGACAGCACCGCCTTGGGTCCCTGGTTGAGCATGGCGATGATCGAACCGATGATCTCCAGATGGCTCAGTTCCTCGGTGGCGATGTCGTACAGCAGGTCCTTGCGGCCCGGATCGACCTCGCCGATGGCCTGGGTGAAATAGCGCATGGCGGCGGCCAGCTCGCCTTGCGGGCCGCCGAACTGCTCGAGCATCAGCGAGGCCAGGGCCGGATCCGGCTTGGCCACGTGCACCGTGTACATCAACCGCTTGTTGTGCATGAACATGAAAATCTCCTGGAGTGCGCCCACGGCAAAGCCACGACGACCTGGCGATCAGGCGTCGTGGCCAGTGGGCGCGTCTGGGTATAAAAAGCCGCGGCGCCGGCAATCGGCGCCGCGGTCGTGCGGTCAGGCCGCCTTGCGCTTCTGCGCGGCTTCCTGGTTGCCGCCCTGCTCGGCGAGCATGGTCAGCTTCTCGTCGGTGGACTTTTCCTCTTCCAGCGTTTCCAGCAGCAGCTTGAGCGCGTCGGTCTTGCCCAACTGCTTGGCCATCGCGGCCAGCGTGCCGTAGGACGCGATCTCGTAGTGCTCCACTTTCTGCGCGCCGCCGATCAGCGCCGCATCGCGCACCGGACCGGCCTCGATCGATTCGATCACTTCCTTGCCTTCCTCCACCAGGCCCTCCATCGCCGCGCACTTGATGCGCTTCAGGCGCAGTTCGAGTTTTTCCACGATCTGGTCGATGCGCTCGATCTGGCCCTGGGTCTCTTCCAGGTGGGCTTCGAAGGCCGCGCGCAGGGCCGGATTGGTGGAAGCGCGGGCCAGTTTCGGCAGCGCCTTGGTCAGTTGCTTTTCCGCGCTGTAGATGTCGGAAAGTTCGTGCAGGAACAGGTCGTCGATGGTCTTGATAGCCATGTCGGTGGATCTCCGTGATCGGGTAGTGGGATGGTGCAGGGTGGGCGCGCGGACTAGCGCTTGGCGGTCTGGCCCTCGGTCCGTTCGCGTTTCAGGAAGGCCAGGATCGTGGCCTCCTGGTGTTCGATCAGCCACTCGGCCATGGCGATTTCCTGGTCGAGAATGGCGGCGCAGATCTCGGCGATCTGCGTTTGACCGGCCTCCTTGGCGGCAATGACCAGCGCGCGATAGCTGGCGATTTCCATGTGTTCGAAGGCGTAACTGATCCCGAGGCTCTTGGCCACTTCGTCGCTCATCATCGAATTGCCGGCGGCATGTACCGTCGCCATCACGCTGGCCACGGCCCCCTTGATGGTCGGGATGGAACCGTCCAGCAGTTCGATGCAGCGCTTGACCTGGTCGGACTGGTCGCGGGTCTCGGCGATGTGCTGCTCGATCCGCGCCTTGAGTTCGGGGTAATGCTCCAGACGGCCGGCGGTGGCGGTCAGCATGGTGTTCGCCTCCTGCTCCATCGCGTAGGCGTCCTGCAGCCATTTCAGCAAACGCTCGGGGTTGCTTCGCGTCATGAATTTCCTCCAAAAGGATTCGTGGATCTTGATAGCGCCGCGCACTCGCGGAGTGCGCCACGTATCGGCTGTTTTTTCCCCTGTGCAGGCCAAGCTAGACGCACGCCCGTTAGCGCGGATGCAATGAAGGGTGAACGCCTTGCGAGGAACGGAGCGCGTCAACGCCACGCTGAAAACAATGAATGCGGCAGCGCTCTCCGCCACCGTCGGGCATGCGGCGACCGCGCGTTCACGGCGCCCGCGCCAGGCTCGTGCAGGCCATCGATACAGGAGACCCTCGTGCCGAAACTCGATCACGCCGATTGGCCGCAACGTCTGTGGCTGGTGCGGCATGGACAGAGCGCGGGCAATGTCGCCCGCGATATCGCCGAAGCCTCCGGGCAGGAGCTGATCGACATCGCCACGCGCGATGCCGACACGCCGTTGTCCGCACTGGGCGTGCAGCAATCGCAGCAACTCGGGCAGTGGTTCGCGACCTTGCCGGCGACGGTGCGGCCCCAGATCCTGCTGACCTCGCCGTTCCTGCGCGCGCAGCAGACCTGCGCCGCGATCGGCGCGGCGCTGCAGGTGCCGCCGACGGCGCAGCTGCTGGACGAGCGCCTGCGCGAGAAGGAGTTCGGCATCCTCGACCGCTACACCCGGCACGGCATCGTCAGCCGTTTCCCGGAACTGGCCGAACAGCGCGCCTCGGTCGGCAAGTTCTACTTCCGCCCGCCCGGCGGCGAAAGCTGGTGCGACGTGATCCTGCGCCTGCGCAGCGTGGTCGAGGAACTGCGCCGCGACCATGCCGGCCAGCGCGTGTTGATCGTCGCCCACCAGGTCATCGTCAACTGCATGCGCTACCTGCTCGAGCGCCTCGACGAGGCGGCGATCCTGGACATCGACCGGGGCGGCGACGTGCCCAACTGCAGCGTCACCGAATACGGCGTCGGCCACGCCGACGGGACGCCGCATTTCGGCCTGGTCCAGGCCAACGCGGTGCCGTTCGAGGTGCCGGTGACCACCGCGGCCGACCAGCCGGGCGGGCCGCGGTGACCCAGGCGCGCGCGATCCCGGTGACCGCGACGCTGCTGCGGCGCTGGCCGTTGCCCAGCGCCGCGGGCATCGCCGGCAAGGAGCAGCGCGGGCGCGTGCTGGTGATCGGTGGCAGCTGCGAAATTCCCGGCGCGGCGTTGCTGGCGGCGGAGGCGGCGTTGCGCGCCGGCGCCGGCAAGCTGCAGGTGGCCACCGCGCGCCCGGTGGCCACGGCGATGGCGATCGCCCTGCCCGAGGCCAGGGTGGTGGGCCTGGCGGCGGCCGCCGACGGCGAACTGCGCATCGGCGGCCAGGCGCTGCACGCCGATGCCGCGCGCGCCGACGCGCTGTTGATCGGTCCCGGCATGCGCGCCCGCCCAGCGCTGCGCAAGCAGATCGCGCGGCTGCTGGAGGACACGCGCTGCGGCGTGGTGCTCGATGCCGGGGCGCTGGTCGACACCCGTGGCATGGCCGATCCGGGGCGCATCGTGCTGACCCCGCACCATGGCGAGATGACCGCATTGAGCGGCGTGCCGATCGAGCGCATCGCGGCGGACCCGGCGACCATCGCGCTGCGCTACGCACGCCGCAGCGGCGCGGTGGTGGTGCTGAAGTCGGCGACCACGGTGATCGCCGCGCCGGATGGCACGCACTGGGTGCACCGCGGCGGCAGCGCCAGCCTGGGCACCTCCGGCTCCGGCGACGTGCTGGCCGGCATCATCTGCGGCTTGCAGGCGCGTGGCGCCGGCAGCACGCAGGCGGCGGTGTGGGGCGTGCACCTGCATGCGCGCGCCGGCGCGCTGCTGGCGCGCCAGATCGGCCCGCTGGGGCCATTGGCGCGCGAGATCGCGGCGCAGATCCCGGGCCTGCTCGCTGTCAACTGAGTCGGGCGCAGCGGGAACAACCACGATGGCGGCGCCGTGAGAAGCCGCACCGTCGCCGCACCGCCACGCTATTCGGATTCGGTGTTGCCAATCCCGAATCCCGAATCCCGAATCCCGGCCTACAGCGTCACCGCACCGCCAGCGATGGTGAGCAACGCCCCGGAGGTATAGCTGGACGTGTCGGCCGCGAGCAGCACATAGGCCGAGGCCAGTTCCGCCGGTTGCCCGGGGCGGCCGAACGGGGTCTGCGTGCCGAATTCCTTCAGCGAGTCTTCGTCCATGCCGGCGGGGATGAACGGCGTCCAGATCGGACCGGGCAGCACCGCGTTGACCCGGATCTTCTTGTCCGCCAGCAATCCGGCCAGGCCGATGGTCAGGTTGGCGACCGCGCCCTTGGTGGCGGCGTAGGGCAGGATGTTCGGGGTCGGTTTCTTCGAATTGACCGAGGCCGTGTTGATGACCGAGCCGCCCTCGGGCATGTGCGGCACCGCCAGCTGCACTAGGTGGAACGGTGCGTGCACGTTGGTGGCGAAGGTCTTCTCCCACTCGTCCAGGGTGATTTCCTCGAAGCTGTGGAAGTAGCGTTGGTAGGCGGCGTTGTTGACCAGTACGTCGAGTCCGCCGAAACGCTCGGCCACGGTCGCGATCAGCGCCTGCGCCTGTGCGCGGTCGCTGACGTCGCAGGGGTACAGCAGCACGCGCACGCCGGCGGCCTCGACCAGCCTGCCGATGCGTTCGGCATCGTGCTGTTCGCTGGGCAGGTAGGCGATGGCCACGTCGGCGCCTTCGCGTGCATAGGCGATGGCCACCGCGGCGCCGATGCCGCTGTCGCCGCCGGTGATCAGCGTGCGCTTGCCCTGCAGCAAACCGTGGCCGACGTAGCTGTCCTCGCCATGGTCCGGCTTCGGATCCATCTTGTCGGTCAGGCCGGGGAACGACTGCTGCTGCGGCTTGAAGGGCGGATAGGGATAGTTCGGAACCGGCATGGCGATGTCCTGCTTCGGGGGGAAGGGACACCTTGCGCGTCAGTGGGTAAAGGCCCGGCCAAGATCGCGTCGTCGTCGTGTGTGCAGCGATGCCGCGCGCCGCGCGCGTGTCGGGTTACAGCGGCAGCGACACGCTGAACACGCTGCCGCGGTCCTGTCCGTCGCTGCTGGCGACCACCGTGCCGCCGTGTGCGGTCACGATCTCGCGCACCACGGTCAGTCCGATGCCCAGGCCGCCGCTGTGGAAACCGATCGCATGCGTGTCCTGCACGAACGGTTCGAACACCAACGGCAGCGCCTGCGCGGTGATGCCGATGCCGGTGTCGGAGACGATCAACTGCGCCTGGTCCTCGCTGTGCTGCAGCTCCAGCGCCAACCGGCCGTGCTCGGGCGTGTACTTGGAAGCGTTGTCCAGCAGATTGCGCACCACCTGCGACAGGCGGACGCGGTCGCCGTGCATCCACAGCGCATGCTCGGGCATGGTCAACGCCAACGTCTGCTGGCGCGCGTCGATCGCCGGGCGGCAGGCATTGACCGCCTCCTCGATGATCTCGCACAGATCCATCGCTTGCTTGATCAGGCGCAGCTTGCCGGTGCGGACCCGAGAAACGTCCAACAGGTCGCCGACCAGGCGGGTCATGTGCGCGACCTCGTGTTCGATGATCTGCTGCATGTTCAGCAGCTCGGCGGGCGCCAGGGTGGTCAGCATCGAGCCAGCGATGCGGATCGGCGTCAGCGGATTGCGCAGCTCGTGCGCCACGAAGGCCAGGAACTCGCCCTGCCGCTGGTAGGCCTTCTCGGCGCCGGCCTGCAATTCCTGCGCGCTCAGTGCCGCCAGCACCAGGTGTTGGTTGGCCTGGCGCAGCTGCGCCTGCTGTTCGCTCTCACCCGCATCTGGTGCCGTCGTTGCGTCGATCGCGCGCGCTTTCGCGCCCAAGGCATTGCGGTGCGCATGCAGTTCGGCGACGCGGCGCGGATCGTAGAATTCGAAGCGGGCCGTCGACAGGCGCTTGGCGCAATACATGGCGTCGTCCGAATGTGACAGCAGGGCCTCCGCGTTGTCGGCATCGTCCGGATACAGGCTGATGCCGATGCTCACCCCCAGCCGCAGCGCATCCTCGCCGGCGACCGCCGGCCGTTCGAAGGCTTCGATCAGCGCCGTCGCTGTCGCGGCGGCGTAGGCGTTGGTGCTCAGTCCGGTCAACACCACGACGAACTCGTCGCCGCCATAGCGCGCCACCGTGACATGCGCGTCGACGATGCCGTCGATGCGCTCGGCGGCCAGGCGCAGGAACCTGTCGCCGGTCGCATGGCCGAGCAGATCGTTGACCTGCTTGAATTCGTTCAGATCCAGGAACAGCACGGCGATCCGGCTGTGCTGCGCGTGCGCCGTGGTGATGGCCAGATTGAGCCGTTCGAACAGCAGTTCGCGGTTCGGCAAGCCGGTCAACGCGTCGCGCTTGGCATGGCGCGTGGCGTCCTGCAGCGCCGTTTCGTAGCTCGCCACTTGCGCCTGGGCGCGTAGCGTGGAGAACACCAGGCGTTCGTTGGCCGCTTGCAGATCGGTCGCCAGTCCGAGCGGCGCACGTTCTTTCAGCGTACTCAGGTCCGCTTGCAACCGATCCAGCTCCAGCCGCGCGACCAGCGACTGGCGGCGCAGGTGCGAGAGCTCGAGCCGGGCCGCGTCGATCGCGTGCTGGTCGGAGGGCGTCTGCATGCGCGGTCAACTCGTGTCGAGGGCGTCATGCACGCCGTATTTGCGCATCGGCCGGCCGCCGAGCAGGCCTTCCTGCTGAGGCAACGCCGCGCCGATGCGAATGCCGCTGTCGTCGATATGGAATTCCCGCAGCGCGTCCGAGTGCGCGCTCGCGCGCACCTTGACCACGGCCATGACCCGGCGCAGCCGGCTGTCCACCTCGATGTAGCGCTGCACGATGATCGCATCGGTCATGAAGGCGGTGCCGTAGGGGCTGAAGCGCAGGTCGGTGTAGCGGTCTTCCAGTTCCGAGGTCATCAGCACGGTGACGCCGGTCGCGGCCAAGGCCACCACCATGCGCGACAGGGATTCGCGGAAGTCTTCGCGAAACGTCGGCGCCAACGCCAGCTCGAACGCCGACAGCGAATCGATCACCACGCGGGTGGCGCCGAGCCGGTCGATTTCCGCGACCAACAACTGCAGGATCTCGTCGATCGACAGGTCCGGCGCACGGCTGTCCACCACGCCGACCTGGCCGCTCGCGATCAATGCCGCCAGCGCGGGCGTGCGCGAGCGCTGCGGCTGCTGCTCGAAGACGACCAGCACGCCGTTGTCGCCATAACGCGCGCCTTCGGCGAGGAACGCCGCGGCGAGCAAGGTCTTGCCGGAGCCGGAGGGGCCTGCGACCAGCAGCGAATAGCCTTGCGGCAGGCCGCCGCCGAGCATCGCATCCAGCTCCGGCACGCCCATCGGCAAGCGCGCGCCGGTGCGCGGCGATGGTGCGCCTAGTGGCAGCACCGGCACCGGCGCGAACACCCGCATGCCGGAATGGTCGATGCGGAACGTGTGCAGCCCCGGCAGCGACGGGCTGCCGCGCATCTTCATGATCTCCATCTTGCGCACCATCGAGTTGCGCTGCACGCTCTGCCGCAACCAGATCAGCCCGTCGGCCACGGTGAACACCGGATTGGGATCGGATTCCACGAAGTATTCGCCGATCAGGAAGGTGGTGGCCTGCCAGCTGGTCATCAGCATGCCCAACTGCTGGATGAAGCGTTGCAGGCTGTTGTGCAGGTTGCCGTCGGCGGTGCTGGCCAGCGCCACCGAGCGGAACGAATCGACGAACACCAGCGCTGGGCCGTGCGCCTCCACTTCGGCGACCATGCGCGCCAGCACCCGGTCCAGATCGCCGGCCAGGGTTTCCTCGGAGAGGTTGACGAAGTGGATCGTGGCGTTGATCGCCGTGGTATCGAAGAAGTCGAACTGCTGCTGGTAGCGCAGCATCTTCAGTGGCGGCTCGCCGAGCACGCTGAAGTACAGCGCCGGACGCTCGGGCGTGGCCAGCGCGAACATCATCTGGTGCGCGAGCGTGGTCTTGCCGCAGCCGGGCGGCCCGGCGATCAGGTTGAACGAGAATTCGGGCAATCCTCCACCCAATACCTTGTCGAGTCCGGGGACGCCGGTCCGCAGGCAATGAATGGCGACTTTGCTGCTCATGGGGAAGTGTCCTGCGCGGGAGGTCCGCTGGAAGAGGCGACCCACACCGACTGCAACAGCCGTTCGGTGAGGGTTGCGCCGATCATGCTGTCCAGCACGCCATGAAAGGTCGAAAGGAATGTGCCGCCGCCTGCGGCCGCGGTGGTGGCGCTTTGCTGGCCCAGCACCAGGCCGAAGCTGTCTAGCGCGGCGTGTTCGCTGGACGCCTCGGTCGCGACAAAGGCCTCTTCCAGCCACGGGAAGCGGTCCTTGGTCAGGAACAGGGCGCGTTTGAACAGTGCGGCGACGCCGCGTGCGCCCAGGATCGGGGTCAGTGCCTGTTCGATCTGCCGCCACGTCGAAGTGACGGATGTCGCGATCGTCGACGCCTCGGCGCCGTCGGCTGCTTGTCGTGCGAGCGCGGCTACCGTCGCAGATAACGCGGGGTTCTCCATTGCCTTGCGCGTACCTGCGGATTATGTGTCCCCACTGTATACCTTCGGTCACGCAACGCGCGTGGCGTTGTACTCATGCGTCCGGCAACCGCCGGTAAAAGCGGGGCGATGCTATCGGCGGCGGGTCCGGCAGGAGCGCGCCGAGGCATTCCGCCCATCGCAACGCCCTGCCGATCAAGGCGGAAGGCGGGTTATGGACGGATACGTAGACAGCGAATAAACAGTTCAGGGCGCAATGGCGTCGAGCCCATGCGCCGGCGCGGAAGCGATTACGCCGAAGCGGCGATCGTGCGCGAGCCGAGGATGATCATGCGCAGCATCGCGCTGATCTGGCGGATCAGTTCCGGGTCTTTCTCCGGCGGCAGGTCCATCGCGGTGGCGCCCATCGCGAACACCAGCCGGGTGATCGCCTTGGACACCAGCGCCGGCTCGTGCAGCGGCGCATTGTCGATCGCGGCCAGGCGGATCAGGTCCACGCGCAGCTCTTCCTCGAAGTAGTTCAGCTCGCGGTCCACCGCGTGCTTGAACGCGTCCGAGCCGACCGTGCCCTCGCGCAGCAGCACGTGCAGCAGCTTGTCGTCGGCGCGCAGCTGCTCCATGAAGGTTTCCACCGAACTGAGGATCACGCTGCGGTTGCTGCCGGCCGCGCGCTGCCGCGCCTGGCCGATGATGGTGCGCAGCGAACTGCCGGCCAGGTCGATCAGTGCCACCGCCAATTCGTCCATGTCGCGGAACTGGCGATAGAAGCTGTTCGGGGCGATGCCGGCCTCGCGGGTCACTTCGCGCAGGCTCAGCGTGGACACGCTGCGGTGCGGCCCGATCAGCTTCAGCGCCGCCGCCAGCAGGTCTTCGCGCGAGATCGCGCTCTTGCGCGCGGGCAGCGCGTCCTCGGACAGGGGCAGGGGAACGATGGACGTCATGGGCGGACTGGGCGAGACAAGGCCGCGATCATACCCCTCTTCGTGAATATACAACTGTATAGACATCTGTATCTGCGCCTGTATAGTGGGCGCCATGAACGCTGCCCGCCGTCCTGCCGCCACCCGCTCCGCCACCCGCGCCCTGCGCGCCTGGGTGCAGCCGGAGGTGTTCGATTTCTGGTCCACGCGGATCCATCCGCTGTGGACCTGGCAGCGTCCGCGCGCGCGGCTGCTGCAGCGCGAACGCGCCAGCAGCGACGCGGTGACGCTGATCCTCAAGGCCAACCGCCACTGGCGCGGCCTGCGCGCCGGCCAGCACGTGCAGCTGGGCGTGGAGATCGACGGACGCCGCCTGACCCGCAGCTACAGCCCCACGCCGCTGCCGGGCGGGCGCCTGGCGATCACGGTCAAGACGATCGACGGCGGCCGCGTCAGCCAGTACCTGGCCAGCGCGGCGCGGATCGGCGAGACCTTCGAACTGGGCCAGGCGTTCGGCGACATGGTGCTGCCCGCCGCGCCGCAGGGACGCTGGCTGCTGCTGGCCGCCGGCAGCGGCATCACCCCGATGCGCGCGCTGCTGCGGCAGCTGGCCGACGCCGGCATGCCCGCCGACGTGGACCTGATCTACTGGGCGCGGCGTCGCGAGCAACTGTGCTTCGTCGAGGAACTGCAGGCGCTGGCCGCCGCGCACCCGCGGTTCCGCCTGCAACTGGCGATCACCGGCGAAGGCGATGCGCCGGCGCCGCGCGTGGACACGCTGCCGCTGGCGCACCTGGCCGGGCTGGAACAGGCGCAGGTGCTGGCCTGCGGCCCCGGCGGCTTCGTGCAGGCCGCGCGTACGCGGCTGGAAGGCAGCGTGGCGCGCTTCCAGGCCGAGGCGTTCAGCACCCCGTTGCTGGCCGATGCCGAACACGGCACGGTCGCGGTGACGCTGGCGCGTAGCGGCCGTGTGCTACAGCTGCCGCGTGGGCAGTCGCTGCTCACCGCGCTGGAAGCCGAAGGCCTGCGCCCGAAGCACGGCTGCCGCATGGGCATCTGCAACAGCTGCGCCTGCGGCAAGCAATCCGGCGCGACCCGCGACCTGCTCACCGGCGCGCACGCCACCGAACCGGGTTCGATGCTGAAGCTGTGCATCAACAGCGCCAGCAGCGACCTGATCCTGGACCTTTGAAGGACTTCCCCATGGCTGCTCCCCGCAACCGCGCACTGACCCCGGCCGAACTGCAGGCCTTCGGCGACGAACTCGACGCGTTGCGCGTGCGTACCGTCGCCACCCTGGGCGAGGCCGACGCACGCTACATCCGCCGCATCGTCGCCGCGGTGCGCTACACCGGCCTGGCCGGGCGCGCGCTGCTGTTCCTGGGCGCGTTCGTGCACAGCGTGCTGTGGCCGGCGTGGATCGCCGGCGTGGCGCTGCTGACCCTGTCCAAGATCCTGGAGAACATGGAGCTGGGCCACAACGTGATGCACGGCCAGTACGACTGGATGGGCGATGCGCAGCTCAACGGCAACACCTACGAGTGGGACATCGTCGCCACCGGCGACAACTGGCGCAAGACGCACAACTTCAAGCACCACACCTACACCAACGTGCGCGGCATGGACGACGACATCGGCTACGGCCTGCTGCGCATCTTCCCCGAGCAGCGCTGGCGCCCGTTCTACCTGGCGCAGCCGTTCATCGCGGTGGTGTTCGCGCTGCTGTTCGAATGGGGCGTGGCGATCCAGGACCTGCGCCTGGGCCGCTGGTTCGCCGGCAAGATGAAGCGCGGCGAGCTGCGCCGCACGTTCCTGCCGGTGGGCCGCAAGATGGGCCGTCAGATCCTGAAGGACTACGTGATCTTCCCGGCCCTGGCCGGCCCGTTCTTCCTGACCGTGCTGCTGGGCAACCTCGCCGCCAACGTGCTGCGCAGCATCTGGACCTTCGTGATCATCTTCTGCGGGCACTTCACCGCCGATGCGGAGACGTTCCCGAAGGAGTCGATCAAGGGCGAGTCGCGCGGCCACTGGTATCTGCGCCAGCTGCGCGGTTCTTCCAACCTGGCCGGCGGCAAGCTGTTGAACGTACTGTCGGGCAACCTGAGCCACCAGATCGAGCACCACTTCTACCCGGACATCCCGGCCAACCGCTACGCGGCGCTGGCGGTGGAGGTGAAGGCGATCTGCGCGCGCTACGGCCAGCACTACAACACCGGCTCGCTGCCGCGCCAGTTCGGCCAGGTGATGTGGCGGATCGTGCGCCACGCCTTCCCGAGCCGGCCGCGGCCGGTGCGCCAGGTGCGGCAGCACGAGGCGATGCAGCAGACGGGTTGATCGCGCCGGACGACGCGCGATGCCAACGAAAGCAGGCCAGTCTGGCCTGCTTTTTTTTATGCCGACTCCTTTGGGCTTGCGGCAGTAGTCTTGTGCAGACGGGAGGAAATGGCGGGGTGCAGGCGCTGCCAGGATATGGAAATATGTACCCGTTTCGGGTATGTTTTGGAGGCAAGGATGACTCGAACGTTCAAGCGAAGGGATTTTGCGCGGTGGCAGGCCGGCGAAAAGCTGTCCGACACCGTTCTGTGCAAAGCGGTCCAGGAAATGGAAGCCGGGCTGATCGACGTGGATCTGGGCGGCCAGCTCTACAAGAAGCGGGTGGCCCGTCCTGGCGGCGGCAAGAGCGGTGGCTACCGCACGTTGTTGGCCGCTCGCATCGGCAGTCGCTACGTGTTCCTGCATGGGTTCCCAAAGAGCGGCAAGGCGAACATCGCGCAGGAAGAGAAGAAAGCGCTGCAATTCGCCGGCAAGGTGTTTCTGGAACTGTCCGGGGAAGCCTTGCTGAAAACCTTGCAGTCGGGCGTATTAGTGGAGGTGCGGTGTGAGCAAAATCATTGAATCGCTACGTGGTGATCTGGCCGCGCTCCACGAAGCGGGAGCGATCGGCAAGGTGACGATGCGCGAATTCGACGCGATCTGTCCGCCGCCGGTGCGAGCGTTCGGCGCGGCCGACATCAAACGTCTACGCGAAGCCCTGAAGTTCAGCCAGCCGGTGTTCGCGCATCACCTGCATACCACGGCATCGACGGTGCGCAAGTGGGAGCAGGGCGAAACCCGTCCTGCCGGGCCAGCGCTCAAGCTGCTCAACGTGATCGCCGACAAGGGGCTTCAGGCGATCCTGTAACGCGGGCCATGCGTTTCCGGCGCAGTGCTGCAGCAGCGCGGTGCAGGTGGCTAAGCGTTGGCGCACGGCCAGGCGTGGCGACGGGACATGCACACAGACTGGCGGGGAGAACCCGCCGGTTTTTGTGCCTGACTTTCCACGCATCGCTCACGCGGCGGCGCAGATCATCCGCGCTGCCCGCGCATCACGCCTGGTGCGCCGGTCCATTCGACTGCGCGAGGTGTGCGATGAAAGCTGCAAACCTGTTCAATGCCGTCGCCAAGAAGGCGTCGTACGCGGCCGGCACGCCGTGGACGTTCTGCATCGCGCTCGGCATCGTGGTGCTGTGGGGCGCCAGCGGCCCGGTGTTCGGTTTCAACGACACCTGGCAGCTGGTGATCAATACCGGCACCACCATCATCACCTTCCTGATGGTGTTCCTGATCCAGCACACCCAGAACGCGGACACCGCGGCGATGCAGATCAAGCTCGACGAGCTGATCCGCGCCACGCGCGAGGCCAACAACGAACTGTTGAACCTGGAGGAGCTGGACGAGAAGCGCCTGGAACAGATCCGCAAGCAGTACGAAGCGCTGGCGCGTGCGGCCGGCCGCGAACAGCAGGCGCGCGCGGGCAGGGGCGGACAACAGGCGGCGGCCGCCGCGCCGGATGTCGACACCACCGAGTGAGCGGCTTCGCACGCCGCGCGGCGGCTCCGTGACGCCGGACTTACGTGCTGCGTGGGACGCTGTCGCACCCCCTCCCGCGGAGCAGCGCACGTGTCGAAACTCAGCATCGCCCGGCATCTGGCCGAAACCCTGCAAAGCGCCGGTGTCGAACGTATCTGGGGCGTCACCGGCGACAGCCTCAATGGGCTGACCGACGCGCTGCGGCAGATGGACAGCATCGAGTGGATGCACGTGCGCCATGAAGAGGTGGCCGCGTTCGCCGCCGGCGCCGAGGCTGCGCTGACCGGCAAGCTCGCGGTCTGTGCCGGCAGCTGCGGGCCGGGCAACCTGCACCTGATCAACGGCCTGTTCGACTGCCACCGCAGCCACCAGCCGGTGCTGGCGATCGCTGCGCATATCCCTTCTTCCGAGATCGGCCTGGGCTACTTCCAGGAAACCCATCCGCAGGAACTGTTCCGCGAGTGCAGCCACTACGTCGAACTGGTCACCAATCCGGCGCAGATGCCGGAGGTGCTGCACCGGGCGATGCGCACCGCGATCCTGAAACAGGGCGTGGCGGTGGTGGTGATTCCCGGCGACGTGGCGCTGCAGGAGCTGCCCAAGGGCACGCCGAGCGCCTGGCCGGCGCTGGCGCCGCCGCGGATCCTGCCGGCCGACGCCGACGTGGAGCGCCTGGCCGAGCTGCTGCAGGGGAGCGAGGCGACCACGCTGCTGTGCGGCAGCGGCTGCGCCGGCGCGCACGACGAGCTGGTGGCGCTGGCCGACCTGCTCGGCGCGCCGATCGTGCACGCGCTGCGCGGCAAGGAGCACGTGGAATGGGACAACCCGTTCGATGTCGGCATGACCGGCCTGATCGGTTTCAGTTCCGGCTACCAGGCCATGCTCAACTGCGACACGCTGCTGATGCTCGGCACCGATTTCCCGTACCGCCAGTTCTATCCGAAGGACGCGGCGATCGTGCAGATCGATCGCGATCCGGCCGCGCTGGGCCGGCGCACGCCGCTGCAGCTGGGCATCGCCGCCGACGTGCGCGAGACCATCGCCGCGCTGCTGCCGAAACTGCAGCGGCGCGAGCAGCGCGGCTTCCTGGACAAGTCGCTGGCGCATTACCGCAAGGCGCGCGAAGGCCTCGACGAGCTGGCCGTGGCGGCCGCGCCCGGCGAGCCGCTGCACCCGCAGTTCGTGACCCGGATGATCGATGCGCTGGCCGACGAGGACGCGATCTTCAGCTGCGATGTCGGCACGCCCACGGTGTGGGCGGCGCGCTATCTGACCATGAACGGCAAGCGCCGCCTGCTCGGTTCGTTCAACCACGGCTCGATGGCCAACGCGATGCCGCAGGCGCTGGGCGCGCAGGCGCAGTTCCCGCGGCGGCAGGTGATCTCGCTGTCCGGCGACGGCGGCTTCACCATGCTGATGGGCGATTTCATCTCCCTGGCGCAGTTGGGCCTGCCGGTGAAGGTGGTGGTCTACAACAATGCCTCGCTGGGTTTCGTGGCGATGGAGATGAAGTCGGCCGGCTATCTGGATACCGGTACCGACCTGAGCAATCCGGACTTCGCGGCGATGAGCAACGCGATGGGCATCCTCGGCCTGCGCGTGGACGAGTCCGCGCAACTGGAGCCGGCGCTGCGCCAGGCCTTCGCGCATCCGGGGCCGGTGCTGGTCGATGTGCGCGTGGCCACCCAGGAGCTGGTGATTCCGCCGGCGATCAAGCTGGAGCAAGCCAAGGGCATGGGCCTGTATCTGTTGCGCGCGGTGATGAGCGGGCGCGGCGACGAGGTCGTCGAACTGGTCAAGACCAACCTGCGCTGAGCCGTGAACGGCAGCAGCGCGTCCGCGCATGCGCGGCGTTGCGCGCTGCTATCTTTCAATTTTCGCGTCCCCCGGTGGACCATGCCCCGTTCGCTGTTGCGGCAGCTGCTGCTGATCTGGATCGTCATCCTCGCCGCGTGCGTGGGCATGACGGTGGTGCTGTTCGGCCTGTACCGGCACAGCGAGGGCGTGCGCGTCAGCGAGGCGCAGGCGCGGTTGCAGGGCGAATGCGCGCGCATCGTGCAGCGCTACAACGGCGCCAGCGCCGCGGCGCGCGGCAGCGACGGCGCCGGCCTGGCCGCGGTGGTGCTGCAACTGGTGCTGGCCGACGCCGCGGGCGTGGAAGGCGGGGTGTGGGATCGGCAGCGCGGCTTCGTCGCCTATGCCTATCCCACCTACGACGGCAGCGACCACAAGACCGATGTGCCGACCGCCGAACAGAGCGCCATCGTGGCTACTGCGCAGCGCGGTGTCGCCAAACAGCAGGCGGTGCACTACCGTCGCGATGGCCAGCGCGAGACGCTGTTGATCGCGGCCTGCCCGCTGGATCGCGGCACCGCGGCGTGGACGATGGCGCGGGTCACTGCCACCGGCGAGGCCTCGGCCAGCCGTCCGCTGGCGGTGGGCGTGGCGCTGATCCTGGCGCTGGTGGTGGTGTCGGCCATCGCGCTGGGATGGGTGGTGCGGCGCTGGAGCCAGCGCCTGCACGGCATCCAGCAGGCCTTGGCGACGCCGGCGGAGGTGCCGACGATTCCGGCCACCGGCGCGCCGGAACTGGACCGCCTCGGCGCGGCGGTCACCGACTATGCGCAGCGCAGCGCGCAGGCCCTGGCCGAAGCGCGCCGGCTCGGCGAGGAACTGTCGCGGCACGAACGGCTGGCTGCGCTCGGGCGCATGACCGCGACCGTGGCGCACGAGATCCGCAACCCGATCGCGACCTTGCGCCTGGCCCTGGAAAACCAGATCGCCGCCGGCCAGGGCGGTTTCGACGAGGCGCAGGCGCAACTGATGCTGGCGCAGATCCAGCGCCTGGATGGCGTGGTCGAAAGCCTGCTGGGCATGGTCCAGCCGATCCGCCTGCAGCGCGAGACGGTGGCGTTGCAGCCGTGGTTGCAGGCGCTGCTCGATCCGGCCGACTGGGATCCGCTGGCGCCGCCGATCGCACTGCAATTGGCGGAGGCGCCGAGCGAATGGACCCTGGATCCGCAGCAGGCGGCGCGGGCCTTGCACAACCTGCTGCGCAACGCGCTGCAGCACGCCGCGCCCGGCACCGCGGCGACGCTGACGGTCGCAGCCGATGCCGACCTGCTGCGGCTGACCGTGGCCAACCAAGGCCCCCCGGTGCCCGCGCCGGTGGCCGCGCACCTGTTCGAGCCCTTCGCCAGCGGCCGCAGCGACGGCAACGGCCTGGGCCTGGCGCTGGTGCGCGAGATCGCCCGCGCGCACGGCGGCGAGGTGCGCTACGCGCACCACGACGGCATCACCTCCTTCATTCTGGAACTGCCATGGCGCGCATCCTGATCGTCGACGACGACACCGCCTTCCTGAGCACGCTGCAGGCCACGCTGCGCTCGTTCGGCCACGAGGTGATCGCTGCCGCAGATGGCGAAGGGGGACTGGCGCGATTGCGCGATGGCGGCATCGACCTGGCCTTCGTCGATTTCCGCATGCCGGGCATGGACGGCATCGCGCTGATGCGCGCGCGCCAGGCGCATGCGCAGGCCGCGGCCGTGCCGCTGGTGATGCTCACCGCCTACGCCTCCAGCAGCAACACCATCGAGGCGATGAAGCTCGGTGCGTTCGATCACCTGGTCAAGCCGGTGGGCCGCGCCGACATCGTCGCGGTGGTGGAGCGCGCGCTGCAGGCGCATGCCGGCGGCGACGGCAGTGCGGCAGCGCCGCAGGCGCCGGCCGAGGATGCCGGCGCGCTGCTCGGACACAGCGCGGCGATGCGCACCGTGCACAAGCGCATCGGCCTGGCCGCGGCCTCGGACCTGCCGGTGCTGGTCAGCGGCGAGACCGGCACCGGCAAGGAGCTGGTGGCGCGCGCGCTGCATCGCGCCAGCGCCCGCGCGGGCGCGGCGTTCGTCGCGGTCAACTGCGCGGCGATCCCGGCCGAGCTGATCGAAAGCGAATTGTTCGGCTACCGCAAGGGCGCCTTCTCCGGCGCCGTCGCCGATCGTCCCGGGCTGATCCGCGAAGCCGACGGCGGCACCTTGTTCCTGGACGAGATCGGCGACATGCCGCTGCCGATGCAGGCCAAGCTGCTGCGTTTCCTGCAGGAAGGCGAGGTGTCGCCATTGGGCGGGCGCGGCGCGCAGAAGGTGGACGTGCGCGTGGTCGCCGCCACCCATCGCGAACTGGCGCAGTTGGTCGCCGACGGCCGTTTCCGCAGCGACCTGCGCTACCGGCTCAACGTGGTGCCGATCGAATTGCCGCCGCTGCGCGAGCGCGGCGACGACATCGTGCTGCTGGCCCAGCATTTCCTCGAGGAGGGCGCCAGCGCGCCACGCACGCTGTCGGCAGCGGCGCAGGCGCGGCTGCGCGCGTATCCGTGGCCGGGCAACGTGCGCGAGCTGCGCAACGCGATGCAGCGCTGCCAGGTGCTGGTGCGCACGCCGACGATCGAGGCGCACGACCTGGACGAGGTGTTGGCCGGCGATACCGCGGCAACGTCCGCCGAAACGCCGGCGCTGACCCTGCCCGACGCGATCGCGCAACTGGAGAGGCAGATGATCCAGGCGGCACTGACCCAAGCGCAGGGCAATCGTGCCGAGGCCGCACGCCGGCTCGGCATCCACCGCCAGCTGCTGTATCGCAAGCTCGACGATTACGGGCTGGGCTAGGCGCAGCGCCACCGGCCAGCCACGACGCGGCCTGACGCCCGCCCAATATCCGCCGCAATCGCAGCCGCAACGCCCGTGTAGGAGCGGCTTCAGCCGCGACAGACACTCCCCCGCAACGCGCCTGCCAACCCGAACAACCCCATCAGCCAGACAAGCGCTCCCCAGCGGCACCCGGCAGCAAACGAAGCAACCGCCCCAAGCGTCCGCTCGCAGACACCGCAGCTGTCCGCAAAACGGACGGCGGTGGATGAAGCGCAGACACCCATCGTGGCCGTTTCCAAGTGATATGTATTTAAAAATCAATAACTTAAAACTTGGCACGGATGCTGCGATGACCGTCATACAGGCGGACTCCCTCGCCGCCCTGGAGAACTTCCGATGATCCGTCGTAGCGCACTCGCTTTCTCGCTGGCCATCGCCGCCGCCACCGCCGCCGCGCAGGTGCCGGCTCCCCCCGCGGCCCCTGCCGCCGCCGCTGCCGGTATCGCGCCGCCGCCCGCACCTCCTGCGCCACCCGCGCCACCCGCGCCGATCGCCGCCGCGCAGGTCAGTGTCCAAGGCACGGTCGACCGTTTCATGCTCAATCCCAACGGCGACGTCGATGGGCTGTGGCTGCGCGACGGCACCCAGGTCGGCTTCCCGCCGCACCTGTCGGCCGACCTGCAGGCCGCGGTGCGCCGCGGCGATGCGGTGACCGTGCAGGGCTATCGCCTGGGCACGCTGCCGCTGCTGCAGGCCAGTGCGATCAGCGCGCGTCGCAGCGGCAAGCAGGTGGTGGACCGCCCGCCGAACCCGCTGGCCGGCCCGCCTGCGCCGCCGACCCCGCCGGCGTTGAATCCGATGCAGGCCGAAGGCCGCATCGAACGCCTGGTCTATGGTCCGGGCGGCGACACCGCCGGGGTGCTGCTCAGCGACGGCACCGTGGTGCGGATGCCGCCGCACGTGGCGGTGCAGTACAGCACGCTGTTGCGCGTCGGCGCGCCGCTGAGCGTCAGCGGTTTCGGCGTGGCGACCGCGGCCGGTCGCGCGCTCGAGGCGACCCAGCTCGGCCGCGACCGCGCCTCGCAGCGCACCCTGTTCGCGCCGCCCGCACCGCCGGCCGCGCCGGCCGCGCCGCCGCCGCCGGGCGGTCCCGCCGCACCTGCCGCACCGCCGGTGCCGCCGCCCGCGCCGCGCTGATCGGCCTGGCCATGTGACCCCGGCGCCCGCTGCTTGCCGCGGCGGGCGCCGCTACCGGCGCGACGCCGGTTCCCCACGTTCATTGGAGTAACGCTATGCATTGTGTCGATCCCGATTACCTGCCGGAAACCCGCGGCACGCTCGCCCGCTTCCTGCTCAATCCCAAGGCCGAGGTCGATGGCCTGCTGCTCGACGACGGCACCGAGGTGCATACCGCGCCGCACCTGTCGGCGCAGTTGCTGAAAACGCTCAAGCAGGGCATCGCGCTCGGCGTGCGCGGACTCAAGCCCTACGGAGTGGACATGCTGGTCGCGCTGGCGATCGATCCCGACGGCGGCAAGCGCATCGCCGATCGCGGGCCGCATGGGCCGCACGCCGATCACAAGCCGGGCAAGAAGCCGGAGAAATCCGCAAAACCCGAGAAGCACGAAACGCCCGCCAAGACCCAGCACAGCGGTGTGATCGCGCGGCTGCTGCACGGTCCGCACGGGCAGGTGCACGGCGCGCTGCTCGAAGACGACAGCACCGTGCGTTTCCCGCCGCATGCCGCCGCGCCCTTGGCCAAATGGCTGGCGGTGGGCAAGCCGCTGGCGGTGGAAGGCCACGCGCTGGCCTCGCCGCACGGCACGGTGATCCACGCGCAGGCCCTGGGTGCGAAAGCGTCGGCGTTGCAGCCGATCGCGCCCAAGCCGCATCCGCCCAAGCCGCATGACGCCGACAAGCCGAAGCCCAAACCCAAGCACTGAACCGGGCAGGGCGGGGGTGGTCGCGGTGACGCGGCGGCCCCTGCGTCGCGTATCGTTTCGCGTCCGTCGTGGTGTCCGCGGCGGCGCTTTCAGGACCTCGCCATGTCGCTTTTTCGCTGTGCGCCTCGCTATGGTTTCCCGCTTGTTTCCGCCCGCGTGGCGGTGCGGCGATGAGCGCGCGCGCGCCCGCTGCGCCTGGTGCCCGCCCGCGCGGCACGCGCGCGCTGGAAGCGCTGAACTTCACCCTGGCCGACGTGCAGGACGGGCTCGGTCCGTTCCTGAGCGTGTTCCTGCAATCCAAGGGTTGGTCGCTGGGGGCGATCGGCTCGGTGATGAGCATCGGCGGCATCGCCGGCATGCTCGCGACCACGCCGGGCGGCGCGCTGGTCGATGCGACCCGGCGCAAGCGCAGCATCGTGGTGGTCGGTTGCACGTTGATCCTGCTGGCCTCGGCGCTGCTGTGGTGGTCGCCTAGCTTCGCCGGCGTGGTGACCGCGCAGGTGATGACCGCGCTCGCCGCCGCGGCACTGGGCCCGGCGTTGTCGGGCATCACCCTGGGCCTGGTGCGGCAGGCCGGGTTCGATCACCAGATCGCGCGCAACCAGGTCGGCAGCCATGCCGGCAACGTGGTCGCGGCGGCACTGGCCGGGCTGCTCGGCTGGAAGTTCGGCTTCGGCGCGGTGTTCGCGCTGACCGGCTGCTTCGGCGTGCTGGCGATCGCCTCGGTGCTGCTGATCCCGCGCGATGCGATCGACCATCGCGCCGCGCGCGGCCTGGCCGACGCCGGCGCGCACGGCGCGGACCACGCCAGCGGCTGGTCGGTGTTGCTGACCTGCAAGCCGCTGCTGGTTTTGGCGTTGGCGCTGGCGCTGTTCCACCTCGGCAATGCGGCGATGCTGCCGCTGTACGGCATGGCCGTGGTCGCCGCGCACCAGGGCGATCCCAGTGCGCTGACCGCGACCACGATCATCGTCGCGCAGGCGACGATGGTGGTGGCCTCGCTGCTGGCGATGCGCCTGATCCGCGTGCGCGGGCATTGGTGGGTGATGCTGCTGACCTTCCTGGCGTTGCCGTTGCGCGGGCTGATCGCGGCCAGCCTGATCCATGCCTGGGGCGTGTTCCCGGTGCAGATTCTCGACGGCGTCGGCGCCGGCCTGCAGAGCGTGGTGGTGCCGGCGCTGGTGGCGCGGTTGCTGCAGGGCACCGGCCGGGTCAATGTCGGCCAGGGCGCGGTGATGACGGTGCAGGGCATCGGCGCGGCGCTGAGTCCGGCGCTGGGCGGCTGGATCGCGCAGGACTTCGGCTACCGCACCGCGTTCCTGCTGCTCGGCGGCATCTCGCTGCTGTCGCTGGCGCTGTGGGTGGGTTTCCGCAAGCAGTTGCTGCAGGTGGCCGGGGTGCCGACAGCGCAGGGTACGGTGGCGCCAGCGCCGGCTTGATTCGCCGTCGCGACCGCGCCGCGCCGATCAGTCCAATGCCACGCCCGCGACCACGTCGCAGGCGATGCCGGCAGCGGCCAGTTGCGCGGCCAGCTGCGCATGCGGCCACTGGCGGAACGCATCGCCGGGTTTCAGGCTGACCACGCGCTGCCCGGCCTGCACCTGCGCGATCAGCAACGCCAGGTGCGCGTCGGTGTCGGCCGGCAGCGGCTGGCGTGTCGCATCGCGGCGCGCCAGGCTCAGCACCGCGGCGTCCACTGCCGGATCGCACAGCAGCAGATCGGCCTGGTTCAACGCACGCAGTGCCTTCAGCGTCAGCGCGCCGGGATCGCCGTTGCCGGTGCCGACCAGCCACACGCTGCCGCGGCGCGGCACGTCCTCCGCGCTGCGCTGCAGAGCATCGTGGAACGCCTGCTCGGCGGCCTGGGTCTGCCCGCTCTGCAGCAGCACCTGCACCGGGCCTTCCAGTACCTGTTCGAACCAGCGCCGGCGCTGCGCCAGCTGCGGCAGACGCGCGCGGATCGCCTCGCGGTGGCGCGCGAACAACTGCGCCAACTGCGCGTAGGAATGGTCCAACTCGGTTTCCCAGCGCTCGCGCAGGCGCCGCGCCAGCATCGGCGCCGCGCCGCTGGAGGAGATCGCCACCAGCAGCGGATCGCGGTCGATGATCGCCGGCACCTGGAACGTGGACAGCTCGGCGTCGTCGACCACGTTGACCAGCTTGCGGCGTTGCCCGGCCTGCGCGGCGAGCTCGCGGTTGAAGGCGTTGTCGTCGGTGGCCGCGACCACCAGCCAGGCGTCGTCCAGCCATTGCGGATCGAACTCGCCATCGACCCGCTGCAGCCGGCCCTGCGCCAGCCACTGCGCCACCGTGGCGTTGAGCGCGTGCGCGTACACCAGCACCTGCGCGCTGGCGTGCAGCAGCGCCTCGATCTTGCGCATCGCCACCTCGCCGCCGCCGACCACCAGCACGCGGCGCCCGCCCAGGTCGGCGAACAAGGGATACAGCGGCATGCAAACTCCTGCGTGGTGGGGGACGGCTCGCGGCGGACGCGTGTTGCATGGCACCATGCGGCTCAGCCAACTTCCGCTAGCCAGGCCCGAATGCTGCGCGTCCTGCTGGTCAACGATACCGAAAAGCCGATCGGGCAGCTGCGCCAGGCGCTGCTCGACGCCGGCTACGAGGTGTTGGACGAAGTGGCGGCGGCGCCGGCGCTGCTCAAGGCGGTGTCCACCCAGCAGCCGGACGTGGTCATCATCGACGTCGATTCGCCTTCGCGCGACACGCTCGAGCAACTGGCGCTGATCCATCGGCAGGCGCCGCGTCCGGTGGTGATGTTCTCCGCCGACGGCGACGACCAACTGATCCGCGCCGCGGTGAGCGCCGGCGTCACCACCTACGTGGTCGACGGCCTGGCGCCGGCGCGGCTGGCGCCGATCGTGCAGGTGGCGCTGGCGCGCTTCGAGCAGGAAGCGGGCATGCGCCGGCAACTGGACGAAGTGCAGGGCAAACTGCGCGACCGCGAACAGATCGACCGCGCCAAGCGCCTGCTGATGGACAAGCGCGGGATGAGCGAGAACGAGGCCTACGCCGCGCTGCGGCAGCAGGCGATGAAGCAGGGACTGAAGCTGGCCGAGGTCGCCCAGCGCATCCTCGCGATGGCCGACTTGCTGGGATGAGGAAGCGATGAGCGCACCACTGCACCCCGAACCGCGCACCTTGCGCCTGGGCTACCTGCCGCTGATCGACTGCGCGCCGCTGGTCGCCGCGGTGCGGCTGGGCCTGGACCGCCGCCATGGCCTGCGCCTGGACCTGCAGCGGCAGGCCTCGTGGGCGGCGGTGCGCGACAAACTGCTGTCCGGCGAACTGGACGCGGCGCACGCGTTGGCCGGCCTGGTCTACGGCGTGGAATGTGGCATCGGCGGGCCGCAGGCGGACATGGCGATCCTGCTCACGCTCAACCAGAACGGCCAGGCGATCACCCTGGCGCCGGCGCTGGCCGACGCGCTGGCGCAAGGCACGCCGCTGCGCAGCGCGCTGGCCGCACTCGGCCGCGCACCGGTGTTCGCGCAGACCTTCCCCACCGGCACCCACGCGATGTGGCTGTACTACTGGCTGGCGGCGCAGGGCGTGGATCCGATCGGCGCCATCCAGGCGGTGACCCTGCCGCCGCCGCAGATGCCCGACGCGCTGGCGCGCGGCGAACTGGACGGCTACTGCGCCGGCGAACCGTGGGCGGCGCAGGCCGAGGCGATGGGCGTGGGCCGGCGCGCGATCCGCAGCGGCGAGCTGTGGCCCGGCCATCCGGAGAAAGTGCTGGCCTGCCGCCGCGCCTTCGCCGCGCTGCAGCCGGAACTGGCGACCGCACTGACCGCCACGCTGCTGGACGCCTGCCGTTGGCTCGACGATGCCGCGCACCGCCGCGAAGCGGTGGCGTGGTTGGCCGACCCGGAGGTGATCGGGCTGCCGGCCGAGCGCATCGCGGCGTGCCTGCTGCCGGGAGGCGCCGCCGACGATGGCGCCGATCCGCAGGGGCTGCGTTTCCACGCCGGCGGCCTGGCGAACATGCCGTGGCTGTCGGATGGGCGTTGGTTCCTGCAGCAGTTCCGGCGTTGGGGGTGGTTGCCGGCGAGCGAGGCGGGGGCCGAGCAGGAGGCGGCGCACGATGCGCAGATCGTGGCGCGAGTGCATCGGTTGGAGACGTATCGTGCGGCGGCTGCGCAGTTGGGGATCGCGGTGCCGGAGCGCGACGAGCGCGAGGATGGGTTGCCGGATTGGGGGGATGCGCGCGCGCCTGCTTAGCTAGGCAACACGCTGTTGTCTTGCACCGGGTATCCGGCGTACGGCAAGGAGCATATCGTCGCGTTCTTGCTCTGCGTAAGCGATCTCTCGCAGAGGCACGGGTTCATGGCCGTCGATTCTGCGGTGTGCAGGTTGATGCTGCGCTGCGAGCCGCAACAGCTGATCGTCCGCAGTTCTGCCGGGTCTGGGCAACGCTGTTAGGTTTGGCGAATGCGGGAAGAGGCAATGGTTACTTTGGGCGGGAAACGAACTTGCAGGCGTGGGGGTGGCAGGGTGACCAGTGTGTATCAGTCCACCCGGCAAAATTAGCGCTGCGTGCGTTCCATCTTCAGCCGTGCCTGCGACTTGTCGTCCCCCAGCGCTGCGGCGCGTTCCAGTAACGCCAGCGCGGTGGTGCGGTCGGCATCGCCGCCGCGTTCCAAGCGCATGAGCGCGGCGTTGTAGGCGGCAATGGCGCTGCCCTTGGCGGCGGCGCGTTCGAAGCCGGCCAGCGCCTTGTCTGGGCACAGGAACAGGACGTCCCAGCCGGCCGCGGCCTGCGTCAGCAGCGTGGGATCGGTATCGCCGATGTCGCCCTCCACGAACGTGGGCCAGCCCGCCACCAGGGGAACGAACAGCTCTGCGCCAGCGGGCAGGAAATAGGAACCGGCGCCTTCGCGCACGGTGTAGGCCTGGTGCGTGGTGCGGCGTGAGCCGTCCTTGGAAAGCCACAGGAAGCCGTCTTCGCCCTTCACTGGAAAACCGTCCAATGCCTTGGACACGCGATCGGCCAGTGACGGCACGCCCGGCCCTGGCGACACGCCGGTCCACGAGGCCAGCAATTCCACGCGCTGCACGTTTTCGTCGCGTTGCGCGCGAATGGTCGCGGCGAGGTCGTCGGGGGTGAGAATGCGCCACTCTCCGTCGTACATGCGCCAGGGGCTGGCCTGCAGGCCGATGGTAAAGCTCGCAGCGCTGTCCGGCACGGCTTCCATGTAGTCGTAAAGTGCCCGGCCCGAATAGACGCAGCCGGCGGCTCCCTTGCTCGGCGAGCAGGTTGTCACGCTGACCGAGCCCGACAGCGGCAGGTGGTTGTCGCACGCCCACGCGGCGGGGCTGAGCAGAAAGACGGCGAGCAGGGCGTGTTTCATCTGATGGAAAAAGGATGGCCGACAGGAAGATGGCAGCGTGCCGATTCCCGTGCGGTCCAGCAAGCCGGAGTGCACGATTGTCGGCGGTAGCGCTTTTGGCCAAGTGGGGCCGCCGCGGACGCTAGCGGTGCCGCGCCCGGATGGCGCTGGCGGCGAGCTGGAGAACGCTGTGGTGGCGCTGGAATCGCAGCGCCTGGGGCGTGGCGCATCCAGCATCGGCGGATCGGGATTCGGTGCCATGGACGCAAGGCATGTTCGAATCTTCCAGTGCCTTGTCCACGGCAACCACACGCGACTCGCCACGATTGCCGCGACGCACAATAAAGGTGCGTTGCGCACCACTTGTGTTCGTTGGCGCGCGGCGCGGCCGGCGGTCGGCGGCGCTGCAACTTGCCGATGAACTAGCCAACGCCTTGAATTCTCGGATGATTCGGCCGCATCGCCGCTACCGCGAACACTTGGCACGCCGATTGCGATAGCTCCAGCGCGGACGCAACGGGGTGTCCGCACCAACTCGATTCGGCAGGCGGGCCAACGGCGGCCCACCTGCCCAGACAACGGCGTCTTCCGGTGCGAACCGGACGGCGCCGTTTTCGTTTTTCCCTCCCCTCGACTACCGCGCGCTGCGGGTGGTGTGCAGCGCTGCGGCCCAACGTTTCTCGGAGATGGCGCGGATGAATCGATCGTTCTGGCAAGCCGGGCATACGCCCACGCTGTTGTCGGCGTTCCTGTATTTCGACCTGAGTTTCATGGTCTGGTACCTGCTCGGTCCGCTGCAGGTGCAGATCGCCGCGGCGCTGCAGCTGGATACGCAGCAGCGTGCGCTGATGGTGGCGGTGCCGATCCTGTGCGGGGCGGTGCTGCGGCTGTTCCTGGGCATGCTCGCCGATATGATCGGCGCCAAGCGCGCGGGGATGCTGGCACAGGTGCTGGTGATCGTGGCGCTGGCGGTGGCGTGGCAGCTGGGCGTGCGCAGCTTCGCGCAGGTGCTGCTGCTGGGACTGATGCTCGGCGTGGCCGGGGCCTCGTTCGCGGTGGCGCTGCCGCTGGCCTCGCGCTGGTATCCGCCGCAGCACCAGGGCACAGCGATGGGCATCGCCGGCGCCGGCAATTCCGGCACGGTGTTCGCGGCGCTGTTCGCGCCGGTGCTGGCCACGGCGTTCGGCTACCAGGCGGTGTTCGGGCTGGCCTGCATTCCGCTGGCGCTGACCTTGCTGGTGTTCGCGCTGTGTGCCAAGGACGCGCCGGTGGAGGTGCCGCGCAAGCATCTGGGCGACTACGCGCGGGTCCTCGTCGGCAACCGCGATTCGTGGTGGTTCATGCTGTTCTACGCGATCACCTTCGGCGGCTTCGCCGGGTTCGCCAGCGCCTTGCCCGGCTACTTTCACGATCAATTCGATTTCTCGCCGAAGCTCGCCGGCTGGGCCACCGCGGCCTGCGTGCTGGCCGGTTCGGTGATGCGTCCGCTGGGCGGGGCGCTGGCCGACCGCATCGGCGGCACGCGCACGCTGTTGTCGATCTATCTGCTGGTGGCATTGCTGGTGGCTGCTGCGGCGATCGGCGTCGGCGGTCCGGCGGCGACGGTGGCGCTGTTCGTGCTGACCCTGCTGTGCCTGGGCACCGGCAACGGCGCGGTGTTCCAGCTGGTGCCGCAGCGGTTCGGCCGCGACATCGGGCTGATGACCGGGTTGATCGGCATGGCCGGCGGCATCGGCGGGTTCCTGCTCGCTGCGGGGCTGGGTGTCGTCAAGCAGCACACCGGCAGCTATGCGCTGGGGCTGTGGCTGTTCGCCGGCTGCGCGCTGCTGGCCTGGGGCCTGCTGTCCAACGTCAAGCAGCACTGGCGCAGCCAATGGGCCGCGGCCGGCGCGGCGCGCGTCTGATCCTCTCCACCGAAGCGAGACTCGCATGAACAAGCCAAGATTGGTGGTGGTGGGCAACGGCATGGCCGGCATCCGCACCGTGGAAGAACTGCTCAAGCTGATGCCGGGGATGTACGACATCACCGTGTTCGGCGCCGAGCCGCATCCGAACTACAACCGCATCCTGCTCTCGCCGGTGCTGGCCGGCGAACAGCGGTTCGACGAGATCGTGCTCAATCCGCTGGCCTGGTACGCCGAGCACGGCATCCGCCTGCATGTGGGCAAGGAAGTCACCCGCATCGACCGGATCAGGCGCAAGGTGATCGCCGCCGACGGCACCGAGGCGCCGTACGATCGCCTGCTGCTGGCCACCGGCTCGCTGCCGATCGTGCTGCCGGTGCCGGGCAAGGAGCTGAAGGGCGTGATCGGCTACCGCGACATGCACGACACGCAGACCATGATCGACACCGCCACGCGCAAGCGCCATGCCGTGGTGATCGGCGGCGGCCTGCTCGGCCTGGAGGCGGCGAACGGGCTGAAGCAGCGCGGCATGCAGGTGACCGTGGTGCACCTGGCCGACTGGTTGCTGGAGCGCCAGCTCGACCCGGTCGCCGGGCAGTTGCTGCAGCAATCGCTCAGCGAACGAGGCCTGGAGTTTCGCCTCGGCACCTCCACCACCGAGCTGGTCGGCAATGCCGACGGCGAAGTGGTGGCGGTGAAATTCTCCGACGGCAGCGAGGTGCCGGCCGACCTGGTGGTGATGGCCGCCGGCATCCGTCCCAACATCGCGCTGGCGCAGGCCGCCGGCATCCACTGCACGCGCGGCATCGTGGTCAACGATACGCTGCAGACCTTCGACCCGCGGGTGTACGCGGTCGGCGAATGCGCCAGCCACCGCGGCATCGCCTACGGCCTGGTCGCGCCGCTGTTCGAGCAGGCCAAGATCTGCGCCAACCACCTGGCCGGGTTCGGCATCGGCATCTACCGCGGGTCGGTGGCCTCGACCAAGCTCAAGGTCACCGGCATCGACCTGTTCTCGGCCGGCGATTTCATGGGCGGGGAGGGCAGCGAGGAGATCGTGCTGTCCGATCCGGCCGGCGGCGTCTACAAGAAGCTGGTGCTGAAGGACGACAGGCTGGTCGGCGCCTGCCTGTACGGCGATACCAACGACGGCGCCTGGTATTTCCAGTTGCTCAAGGATGCCAGCCCGATCGGCGAGCGCCGCGAGCGGCTGATGTTCGGCGAGAGCGCGCTCGGCGACGCCGGCACCGCCGGCCAGGACCGCGCCAGCGCGATGCGCGACAGCGACGAGGTGTGCGGCTGCAACGGCGTGTGCAAGGGCACCATCGTCAAGGCGATCAACGCGCAGGGCCTGTTCACCGTGGACGAGGTCAAGAAGCAGACCAAGGCGGCCAGCTCCTGCGGCTCGTGCACCGGCCTGGTCGAGCAGATCCTGATGAACTGCCTGGGCTCCAACTTCCAGCAGACGCCCAAGACCAAGGCGGTGTGCGGCTGCACCGACCTGAGCCATGGCGAGGTGCGCCAGGCGATCCGCGAGGGCAGGCTGCTCACGCATGGTGCGGTGTACGCGCAGTTGCAATGGCGCAGTCCGAACGGCTGCGCCACCTGCCGCCCGGCGATCAACTACTACCTGCTGTCGACCTGGCCGCGCGAGGCGGTGGACGATCCGCAGTCGCGCTTCATCAACGAACGCGCCCACGCCAACATCCAGAAGGACGGCACGTTCTCGGTGATCCCGCAGATGAAGGGCGGCGTGACCAACGCCTCGGAACTGCGCCGCATCGCCGACGTCGCCGACAAGTACGCGGTACCGATGGTCAAGGTCACCGGCGGCCAGCGCATCGATCTGCTCGGCATCCGCAAGGAAGATTTGGTGGGGGTGTGGAAGGACCTGGGGATGAATTCCGGACACGCCTATGGCAAGTCGATCCGTACGGTGAAGACCTGCGTGGGCAGCGAGTTCTGCCGCTTCGGCACGCAGAACAGCACGCAGATGGGCATCGATCTGGAAACCATGCTGGCCAACATGTGGAGCCCGCACAAGGTGAAGCTGGCGGTGTCCGGCTGCCCGCGCAACTGCGCCGAGTCGGGGATCAAGGACGTGGGCATCATCGCGGTGGAGTCGGGCTGGGAGCTGCATATCGGCGGCAACGGCGGGATGAAGACCGAGGTCGCCAAGTTCCTGGTCAAGGTCAGGACCGCCGAGGAGGTGAAGGAGTACACCGGCGCGTTCCTGCAGCTGTACCGCGAGGAGGCCTACTACCTGGACCGCACCGTGCACTACATCGAGCGGGTGGGCATGGACTACATCCGCCAGCGGGTGATCGAGGACGCGGCCAACCGGCGCGCGCTGTACGAGCGGCTGCTGTACGCGCTGGAAGGCCTGCCCGATCCGTGGGCCGAGCGCATCGCCGGGGCCAGGCAGCGCGAATTCCAGCCGTTGCGCGTGGCCGCGCCGCTGGCGCTGGTGGAGGACTGAGCGATGAACGCAGCCGCTTCCGACCCCGTCGCGTCCGACGCCAGCGCCCGCCGCTGGATCCGCATCTGCCGCATCGACGAGATCCCTTCGCTCGGCGCGCGCGTGCTGCAGATCGACGGCACCGACCCGATCGCGCTGTTCCGCACCGCCGGCGACCGCGTGTTTGCGCTGGTCGATCGCTGCCCGCACAAGGGCGGTCCGCTGTCGCAGGGCATCGTCGCCGGCGACAGCGTCACCTGCCCGCTGCACAACTGGAACATCGCGCTGGGCAGCGGCCAGGCCTGCGCGCCGGACGTGGGCTGCGCGCGCCGCTATCCGGTGCGGGTGGACGATGGCGACGTGTGGCTGTCGTTGCAGGGCGCCGCGTGATGGACGGCGCGCACGTGCCCGGCGCGAGCGCGGTCGCGGACAACGCGGCACGGCGCACACTGACCCGTTCCACCTGCTGCTACTGCGGCGTCGGCTGCGGCGTGCTGATCGAGACCGAGCACGGCGCCGACGGCGCGGCGCGCATCGTCGGCATCGAAGGCGACCCGCAACACCCGGCCAACTACGGCCGGCTGTGCAGCAAGGGCCGCACCCTGCCGGAGACCGTGCGCAGCCTGCACGGCCGCGCGCTGCATCCGGAACTGCGCACCCATCGCGACGCGCCGCGGCGCGCGGTGGACTGGGCGGTGGCGCTGGACAGCGTGGCCGAGCGCCTGGCCGGCATCGTCGAGCGGCACGGGCCGGACGCGGTGGCGTTCTACCTGTCGGGACAGCTGCTGACCGAGGACTACTACGTCTTCAACAAGCTGGCCAAGGGCCTGATCGGCACCAACAACATCGACACCAATTCGCGGCTGTGCATGTCCAGCGCGGTCAGCGGCTACAAGCTGGCGCTGGGCGCGGACGGCCCGCCGACCTGCTACGAAGACCTGGAGCTGGCCAGGACCGTGCTGCTGGCCGGCAGCAACATGGCCTACGCGCATCCGGTGCTGTTCCGCCGGCTCGAGGACGCGCGCGCGCGCGATCCGGACGTGCGCTGGATCGTGGTCGATCCGCGCCGCACCGACACCGCGGCGATGGCAGACCTGCATCTGCCGATCCAGCCCGGTACCGACGTGGCGCTGTTCAACGGCATGCTGCACCACCTGATCTGGGAAGACCGCATCGACCGCGGATTCATCGCCGCGCATACCCAGGGCTTCGCCGAATTGCGGCAGACGCTGCGCGAATACACCCCGGCGATGGCCGCCGACATCTGCGGCATCCCGGTCGCCGACCTGGTGCAGGCGGCGGAGTGGTTCGCTCGCGACCTGCCGGCGCTGTCGCTGTATTGCATGGGCCTGAACCAGTCCGCGCACGGCACCGACAAGAACCTGGCGCTGATCCATCTGCATCTGGCCACCGCGCAGATCGGCAAGCCCGGCGCCGGCCCGTTCTCGCTGACCGGGCAACCGAACGCGATGGGCGGGCGCGAGGTCGGCGGCATGGCGACGATGCTGGCCGCGCACCGCGAGATCGGCAGCGCGACCGATCGCGCCGACCTGGAGCGGCTGTGGCAGCTGCCGGCCGATCGCCTGTCGGCGCGTCCCGGCCTGCCGGCGGTGGCGCTGTTCGATGCGCTGCGCCGCGGCGAGGTCAAGGCGGTGTGGATCGCCTGCACCAATCCCGTGCACTCGATGCCGGACATCGCACAGGTGCGCGATGCCTTGCGCCAGGCCGAGCTGGTGATCGTGCAGGACGCCTTCGTGCACACCGATACGGTGCCCTACGCCGACGTGCTGCTGCCGGCGGCGAGCTGGGGCGAGAAGGACGGCACGGTGACCAATTCCGAGCGCCGCGTCTCGCGCGTGCGCAAGGCGCTGCCGGCAGCGGGCGCGGCCAGGCCGGACTGGTGGATCGCCAACGAAGTGGCGCGGCGGCTGGAAGCGCGGCTGGACGCGCCGTCGGCCGGTTCGCGTTTCGGCTTCGCCGATACCGCGGCGGTGTTCGACGAGCACCGTGCACTGACGGTCGGCCGCGACCTGGACATCGGCGGACTCGACTACGCGCGGCTGGACGCGCAAGGTCCGCAACAATGGCCGCTGCCGGCCGGCACCGCGCACGGTCAGGCGCGGCGCTATGCCGATGGCGTGTTCGCCACCGCCGACGGGCGTGCGCGCTTCCATCCCACGCCTTACAAGCCGGTGGCCGAGCCGACCTCGGCACGGTTTCCGCTGCGCCTGCTGAGCGGGCGCCTACGCGACCAGTGGCACGGCATGTCGCGCAGCGGCCGGGTGCCGGGGCTGTTCGCGCACAGTCCGCAGCCGGGCCTGCGCATGCATCCGCAGGACGCGGCGCGGCGCGGACTGCGCGCCGGCGACCTGGTGCGCATCGTCAGCAAGCGCGGCAGCCTGGTGTTGCCGCTGGAAGCGTGCGAGGAAATGCGTTCGGGCGACGTGTTCGCGGCGATGCACTGGAACGCGCAGTTCCTGCACAGCGGCGGCATCAACGAACTCAGCCTGGGCGCGGTGGACGCGCGTTCGCAGCAGCCCGAGCTCAAGCACGCGGCAGTGCGTGTGGAGAAGGCCGAGTTCGGCTGGCATCTGTTGCTGGCCCGGCGCGGCGATGCACTCGCGCTGCAGGCGGCGGCGCAGCCGTGGCTGCGCGACTTCGGCTATGCCGCGTTGAGCCTGCAGGCCGAGGCCGGCGAACAGGATCAGGCCTGGCTGGTGCTGCGCGCCGCCGCCGAGCAGGCGCCGGCGCCCGCGCAGCTGGAAGCGCTGGCCGCGGCGCTGGCGCTGGCCGGCGGCGACGCCGATACCCTCGAATACCGGGACGCGCGCCGCGGCCTGCTCAAGCGCGTGGCCTGGCGCGGCGCCGCGCCGCTCAGCCATCTCGACGGCCTGCTGCTGGCGGGTGCGCAGCGCGATGCCGGCGGCGAAGCGTTGCTCGAGCGCGCATTGAGCGGCGATGCCTGGCACGGCGCGCGGCTGGCGGCATTCGCGCAGGCCGGCGGCGCGGCGCGCGATCCGGTGGTGTGCCAGTGCACGCAGGTGCGCGAGTCGGCGATCCGCGCCGAAGCCGCGCGCGGCGCGGCGCCGGCCGAGATCCGCACGCGGCTGGGCTGCGGCAGCGTGTGCGGCTCGTGCATGCCGCAGGTGCTGCGGCTGTGCGCCACGGCCGCAAGCGCATGAACGGCTGTGGCTTACAGGCTGCCCTTGTGCCTGCCGGGGAGTGTGCAGGAAATGCCGCAGGCGTCGGCCTTCCGCGTCAGGCGGGCGACAACGCGCAGCGACGCGCCGGTGGCCAGCGCCTGCCGCAGCTGCGGCGGTTGGGTAACGCAATGGGACTGGCGCTCGCGAGATCTTCCCGCGTCGCACACGCCGCCGCCGCTGCGAGAGTACGCGGCAACCGCGTGCACATGAGCGGTCGCGGCGCGAGCGCCGCCCTGGTGTCAGCAGCGAATGGCGCGACGAACGTCGCATGCGCCCGCGGCCCGCGCCACGCCGCCGGCAGGGCGCGGCGAGCGCGCGCGTCGCGGGCGCAGGCAGACGGCATTGCGGATGGGCGCAGCCGGGCACAGGCGGGTGCGATGTCCCTGGGGTTGTTCCTTCTTTCTGGCTGGAGTCTGCGATGAACGATGCAAGCGCGTCCGGTGTGCGTGGCGGCGGCGAAGTGGTGTTGTTGTCGGCCGGTCCTGGCGACCTGGAACTGCTGACGCTGAAGGCGGTCAAGGCACTGGCGGCGGCGCAGGTGCTGCTGCTCGACGATCTGGTCAATCCCGACATCGTGCAGTTCGCGCCGCAGGCGCGGGTGATCCGCGTCGGCAAGCGCGGCGGTTGCCGTTCCACGCCGCAGGATTTCATCTGCCGGCTGATGCGGCGCTATGCCCTGCAGGGCGCCAATGTGGTGCGCGCCAAGGGCGGCGAAGCGTTGCTGTTCGGCCGCGCCGGCGAGGAGATCGCCTTCCTGCGCGCGTCGGGCGTGGCGGTGCGGATCGTCAATGGCGTCAGCGCGGGGTTCGCGGCGGCGGCCGGGCTGGGCATGTCGCTGACCCATCGCGACCACTGTCACGGCATCACCTTCGTCACCGCGCACACCCAGGACCATGGCGAGCCGGACTGGGCGGCGCTGTGCGCCACCCGCACCACGCTGGCGATCTACATGGGCATGGGCCGCATCGCCGCGCTGACGTCGGCCTTGCTGCGCCACCTGCCCGGCGCCACGCCGGCGGCGGTGGTGCAATCGGCGAGCCTGCCGCAGCAGGCGCAGTTGCTGACCACACTGGACCGCTTGGCCGCCGATGTCGAAGGTTTGGGCATCGGCGCGCCGGGGGTGATCCTGATCGGCGGCGCGGTGGGCGAAGCGCAGGCGCAGCCCGCGCAGTTGCACGTACTGCAGGCGATAGCGTGATTCCTTGTGGGAGCGACTTCAGTCGCGACGGGCTTTACCCGAGGAGCCCGTCGCGACTGAAGTCGCTCCCACAACTGACAACATGGGCATCGAAAATTCGCCAACGCTCCCTGTAGGAGCGACTTCAGCCGCGACGAGCGGAGTCGAACTATCTCGGCATCGTGTAACGTTCCGAAGTCGATGACCCCGAACCACCGCGACATCCTGAATCCAGATGGGCCACCGGCTGCGGATACAGTCGCGGCTGAAGCCGCTCCTACAGTGCACCGCCTTGGAATCTGCCGCGATCCTCTGTAGGAGCGGCTTCAGCCGCGACGAGCGGAGTCGAACTATCTCGGCACCGTGTAACGTTCCGAAGTCGATGACCCCGAACCATCGCGACATGTTGAACCCGGATGGGCCTACGGCTGCGGATACAGTCGCGGCTGAAGCCGCTCCTACAGTGCACCGCCTGGAATCTGCCGCGATCCTCTGTAGGAGCGGCTTCAGCCGCGACGAGCGGAGTCGAACTATCTCGGCACCGTGTAACGTTCCGAAGTCGATGACCCCGAACCACCGCGACATCCTGAATCCGGATGGGCCACCGGCTGCGGACACTGTCGCGGCTGAAGCCGCTCCTACAGAGGCGGGCTCGTCTGTGCTGAGAGCGGCCCAACAATCGATCTGGGCCGCTGTCTGCCACCGCTTCGCGTTACGCCGCCGGTGCCGGCGGCGGCGCCGCATTCTGGTGCTGGGCGGCGGCGACCTTGCCGTCGCGTTCCGCGGCCAGCAGGGTCAGCGAGCGGCAGATGCCATGCCATTGCGAGCCGCCGGGCAGGCCGTGTTCGTGGTCGCGTTCGGCGGTGTCGATCAGCACGCGCCAGTGCTCGCCTTCGACCATCGGCAAGGTGAAGGTCACGTCCTCGGTGGCGCCGTTGACGATCATCAGCAAGGTCACGTTCGACGCCGCCTGGCGCAAGCCGCTGGACGGCGCCTTGCCGTCCAGGCGCATCATCAGCGCGCGTGCGTGCGGATCGTGCCAGGACGCATCGTTCATTTCCTCGCCGTCCGGCGCCAGCCAGCTCACGTCCTTGATGCCCAGTTCTTCGTCGTAGACGCCGTCGAAGAAGCGTGCGCGGTGCAGCAGCGGATAGTGCGCGCGCAGGTGGGTCAGGCGCGTCACGAACGCGGTCAGCCGCTGCGCGCGCTCGCCGCTTTCCCAGTTCAGCCAGGTCAGCTCGTTGTCCTGGCAGTAGGTGTTGTTGTTGCCGCCCTTGCTGCGCCCGAACTCGTCGCCGGCCAGCAGCATCGGCGTGCCCTGCGACAGCAGCAGCGTGGCCAGCATGTTGCGCATCTGCCGCAGGCGCAGTGCGTTGATCTCAGGGTCGTCGCTCTCGCCCTCGACCCCGTAGTTGGCCGAGATGTTGTTGTCCGAGCCGTCGCGGTTGTCCTCGCCGTTGGCCTCGTTGTGCTTGTGCTCGTAGCTGACCAGGTCGTGCAGGGTGAAGCCGTCGTGGGCGGTGACGAAGTTGACCGAGGCGGTGGGGCGGCGGCCGCGGTGGTTGAACAGGTCGGCCGAGCCGGTCAGGCGCGTGGCCAGTTCCGCCAGCTGGCCTTCGTCGCCGCGCCAGAACGCGCGCACGTTGTCGCGGAACTTGTCGTTCCATTCCGACCAGCCGGGCGGGAAGCCGCCGACCTGGTAGCCGCCGGGACCGACGTCCCACGGTTCGGCGATCAGCTTGACTTGGCTCAGCAGCGGATCCTGGCGGCAGGCGTCGAGGAAGCCGCCCTTGGGATCGAAGCCGTGGTGTTCGCGGCCGAGGATGGTGGCCAGGTCGAAGCGGAACCCGTCCACGTGCATCTCCGACACCCAGTAGCGCAGCGAGTCGTTGACCATGCGCAGCGCGCCGGCATTGGTCAGGTCGAAGGTGTTGCCGGTGCCGGTATCGTTGATGTAGAAGCGGCGGTCCTGCGCCAGGCGGTAATAGCTGGCGTTGTCGATGCCCTTGAACGACAGCGTCGGCCCCAGTTCGTTGCCTTCGGCGGTGTGGTTGTAGACCACGTCCAGGATCACCTCCAGCCCGGCGTGGTGCAGGCGCGCCACCATCTGCTTGAACTCGGCGACGGTGCGCGTGGCCATGTAGCGCGGCTGCGGCGCGAAGAAACCGATGGTGTTGTAGCCCCAGTAGTTGCGCAGGCCCTGCTTGAGCAGGTATTCGTCGTCGACGAAGGCGTGCACCGGCAGCAGTTCCACCGCGGTCATGCCGAGCCGCTTGATGTGCTCCACCACCTCGTCCACCTTGAGCCCGGAGAAGGTACCGCGCCAGGCCTCCGGCACCGACGGGTGGCGCATGGTGGTGCCGCGCACGTGGGTCTCGTAGATCACCGTGCGGTCCCAGGGCGTCTGCAGGCGCTGGTCCTTGCCCCAGGTGAAGGCCGGATCGATCACCGCGCACTTGGGCACGTAGGCGGCGCTGTCGCGGCGGTCGAAGCTCAGGTCCGCGTCCTTGTGGCCGATGGTGTAGCCGAACAAGGCAGGCGCCCATTTCAGCTCGCCGACCAGTTGCTTGGCGTAGGGATCGAGCAGCAGCTTGTTGGGATTGAAACGGTGCCCGGCGTCGGGCGCGTACGGGCCGTACACGCGGTAGCCGTACAGCTGGCCGGGGCGCGCATCGGGCAGGTAGCCGTGCCAGATTTCGTCGGTGTACTCGGGCAGCACGATGCGCTCGACCTCGCGGCCGCGCTCGTCGAACAGGCACAGTTCGACCTTGGTGGCATTGGTCGAGTACAGCGCGAAATTGACGCCCAGGCCGTCCCAGGTGGCGCCGAGCGGATACGAGCGGCCTTCGCGGATGCGGGAGCGGCGGGCGAGCTTGCGAAGCGGCATGCGAAATCCTTACGACGTGGCGGGGCCGTTGCCGGCCGGGGAAAGCGAGTGGTCTTGCGGATCGGCGCGGGCTTCGGCGTCGACCAGGCGTTCGGCCATGGCCCAATGGCGGGCGGCGCGGCCGTCGGGCCGGCCTTCGGCTTCCCAGATTTCGTGTGCGAGTTGTTCGATGCGGCGCTGGCGTGTTTCTGCGTCCATGGCGGTCTTGTCGGGGGAAGGTGGCCAGCACGGCCACCGGCATGTCAGGGAACGGCGGCCAGCACGGCCACCGGGAAGTCGGCGAGCAGGTCCGCTACCGGCATCGAGGCCGATGCCGCGAGGTCGCGCCCGCTCAGCACGTGCCGGTACTGTGCCGCGGGCAGCGTCAGAAAGGTGTTACGCCAATCCAGCTGCGCGCGCAGCGGCGCCGCCGCATCCAGCGGTTGCGCCGCGGCGGTCAGGCGCGGCACCACCACCAGCAGGGTCTGGCCCTCGTGTTCGCGCGCGAAGCCGAGCACGTGTTGCGCGTGCGGGCCCTGCGCCTGCAGCGGGCGATAGCGGCCATGCGCGAACAGCGCCGGATGCGCGCCGCGCAGGTGCAGCAGCTGCGCGGTCAGCCACGCCTTGACGTGGCCGCTGTGCCAGTCGCGCAGCAGCGCCGACGGCGCGGTGGCGTCGTGCAGCCAGGCCTGGCGCAGCGCGTAGTCCACCGGGCGGCGGTTGTCCGGATCGACCAACGACAGGTCCCAGCCTTCGCTGCCCTGGTAGAGGTCGGGCACGCCGGGCACGCTCAGCCGCAGCGTGGTCTGCACCAGGCTGTTGAGCGCGCCGGCCGGGGCCAGCGCGGCCGCGGCCTGGGCCAGCGCCTCGCGCAGCGGCGCGCCGGCCGGCGCCAGCAGCGCCGCGTCCAGCAGTGCGCGCGCGCCGCGTTCGTAGGCCTCGTCCGGCCAGGTCCAGTAGGTGCGCAGCTTGGCCTCGCGGGCGGCCTTCAGCTGCCAGGCGCCGACGCGCTCGGCGTAGTCGGCCAGGCCGGCGGCGTCGTCGCTGGCCAGTTCCAGCGGCCAGGCGGCGACCAGCATCTGCCACAGCATCAGCACGTCGCCGGGCAGCGGCGCGGCACTGCCGGCCGGCAACAGGTCGGCGGACAAGGCCTGGAAGCGCGCCACCCGTTCGGCCCACCACGGCGCCTGCGCGCTGAGCGCGGCCAGGCGCATGCGCACATCTTCGCCGCGCTTGTGGTCGTGGGTGGCGGTGGCCAGCAAGGCGCGTGGATGGTGCTGCGCGCGCGCGGCGTTGGCGGCGTGGAACGCGTCCGGCGCCAGCGCGAACACGTCCGGGTCGCTGCCGACCTCGTTGCGCGACAGCAGCACGCCGTGGCGATAGAACGCGGTGTCCTCGACCGACTTGGCGTTGAGCGGCGCCGACAGCTGTTCGATGCGCCGGCGCACGATGCGCCGCAGCGCGATCTGCGCCTTGCCGGTGCCGCGGCCGTCGCGGCTCCAGCGCTCGATCGCGTCGATCGCCGCGCACACCCGCGGCTCGGCGCCGGCGCGCGCGTGCTGCGCGGCCTGCGCCAGGCGCGCCGCATCGGCTTCGTCCAGGCCATCCGGCCCGGCGTAGGTGCGGTACACCTCGAAGTGCCGCAACAGCGCCATCAGGCCGCGCGCCAGCATCTGCGGGCTGAACTCGCGGGTGGCCGGGTCCAGGTGCGCGGCGGCGGCCAGCGCCTGCACGGTGCGCACGAATTCGGTCTGCAGCGACCCTTGCAGGATCTCGTCGCGCGCGGCGCGCTGTTCCTGGCCGAAGTCGCCGCTGCGGCCGGTCTCGCGGCGCCACAGCGCGGTCAGCGGTGCGGCGCCGGCCGGGTCGTGCAGCACGCCGGCGACCTGGTCCATGAAGTCGTAGCCGGTGCTGCCGTCGCATGCCCAGTCGCTGCGCAACGTCTCCTGCGGTGCCAGGATCTTCTCGATGTACAGCGCGATGCCGCCGGCGGCGATGCCGCGGCGGCGCCCGGCGCGGTCCAGCTGCGCGCGCAAGCGCTGCACGTAGCCGGTGGGATCGGCCAGGCCATCGACGTGGTCCACGCGCACGCCATCGAGATGGCCTTCGGCGACCAGCCGCAGCGGCAGTTCGTGCACCGCGGCGAACACGTCGTTCTGCTCCACGCGCAGTGCTGCCAGCGAGGTGATGTCGAAGAAGCGGCGGTAGTTGAGCATGTCGTTGCCGACCCGCCACCAGGCCAGCCGATAGCACTGGCGTTCGATCAGCCGATGCAGCGCGTCGTCGCCCAGCCGCGCGGCGTCGTTGAGCCGTGCCGCCCAGGCCTGGCGTGCGGCCGGCGGATCCTGGGCCACGGCGCCTTCCAGGCGGATCGGGAAGCGCTGGTCGTGGTGTTCCAGCTGCACCTCGCCGTCCTCGGCCACGCGCAGTTGCAGCGCGCCTTCGCTCAACGCCTGCGCGTAGGCGCGGTCCAGCACCGGCAGCCACAGCTTGCCGTCGCGTCCGGGCGCGCGCCAGTCGATGTCGAACCAGCCGGCGTGGCGGCTGCGCCGGCCATGCTTGAGCACGTCCCACCACCATGGATTGGCCGCGTGCGCGGCCATGTGGTTGGGCACGATGTCCAGAACCAGGCCCATGCCGTGCGCGCGCACGCGCTCGGACAGGTGCAGCAGCGCGGGCTCGCCGCCGAGTTCGGGATTGACCTGGCGCGGATCGGTGACGTCGTAGCCGTGGGTGGAGCCGGGCACGGCGGTGCCGATCGGCGACAGGTACAGATGGCTGATGCCCAGGCCGGCGTAGTAGGGCACCTGTGCGGCGGCGTCGAGCAGGGTGAATCCGGCGTGCAGTTGCAGGCGCGCGGTGGCGCGCAGCGGAGTGAAGCTCATGCGTCGGTTCCTTGCGCGGCGGAGGCGGTGCGGCGCGCGTGCGCGAACGCCTCCAGGCGGGTGGCGAGCGGCGCGCCGGCGGCCGCCGTGTCCGCCGCCGGCAAGCGCCGGCGCCAGTTCGGGTGGCCATCGACGGTGCCGGGCAGATTGGGTTGCTGGTCCAGGCCCAGCGCGTCCTCGGCCGGCAGCAGCGCCAGCGGCGAGGGCGTGGCGGCGACGAAGCGCAGCGCATCCAGTTCGGGGTCGTGCGCCTGCGGCAGCGCTGCGGCGACGGCGGCGTCCATGCGCGCCACGTCGGCGATGCGGGCCAGATGGTCGGCGCGTTGCTGCGCGGCATCGGACAGCTGCAGGCGGTGGCGCCAGTCGATGTCCTCGCCGCGGCGCCAGCCGCGCAGCGTCGGCAGGTCGTGGGTGGTGGTGGTGGCGATGGCATCGCCACGCCATTGCGCCGGCGCCAGGAACGCGCCCTTGGCGTCGCGGGTGAACAGCAGCACGTCGATGCCCATCACCCCGCGCTGCGACAGTTCGGCGCGGATGCCGTCCGGCACCACGCCCAGGTCTTCGCCGATCACGATCGCGCGGTGCCGCCACGATTCCAGCGCCAGCAGGCGCAGCAGGTCGTGCAGCGGATAGCGCAGGTACACGCCGTCGGCGGAACGGGCGCCGCGCGGGATCGTCCACAGCCGCAACAGGCCGAGGATGTGGTCGATGCGCACGCCGCCGCGGTCGCGCATCACCGCACGCAGCAGGTCGATGAACGGCGCGAAGCCGCTGGCGCGCAGCCCGGTCGGCGAATAGCCGCCGATGCCCCAGGCCTGGCCGTCGCCGTTGAACGCATCCGGCGGCGCGCCCAGTTCCAGCCCGGCCAGCACCGCCTGCGGCCAGGCCGCGGCCTCGGCACCGCCGGGATCGAAGCCCACCGCCAGGTCGGCGATCAGGCCGATGCCCATGCCGGCATCGCGCGCGTGTCGCTGCACGCCGGCCCAGCTGCGCGCGGCCAGCCACTGCGCGAAGCTGTGCAGGGCCGGATCGGCATCGCCGAAATCGCGCGCGGCGAACGCGGCGTAGTCGTGCAAGGCGGCGCCGCGTTCGTGCTGGAACGCGGCGAAATCGGAATAGAGCGCGGCGTCGGCCTGGGCGAAGTCGGCGTGCAGCTGGCGCAGCCACTGCCACTTCGCCGCGCACGAGGCCGGCCAGTCGATCAGCGCGCGGGTCTGCGCTTCGGCGAAGGCCTGTTGCAGCCCGGCGGCCTGCAGGGCACGCTGCGCCATAGCGGTACCGAGCACGCGTGCCGGGGCGGCCTGCAGCGGATCCAGGAAACGGCGGTCGCCCGGCGAATACGGGCTGTAGTGCGTGCCGATCGGTCGCGCCGCATGCACCGGGCTCAACGCGATCGCATCGCCGCCGGCACGCGCGATGCGCTCGGCCCAGGCGGCGACGCCGTCCGCATCGCCGATGCCGGCGTCGTCCTGGCCTTGCGCCGAATACACCTGCAGCGACAGGCCCCAGCGCCGCGGCGCGTCCTCGCCGACCGCCTCGGCGACGCCGTAGCAACGCACCGGCGCCACCGCCAGCGTGGTGTGGCGGTCGCCGTGCTGCAGGGTCCAGTAGCCGTCGCGGTCGATCGCGGCGAGGCGGCCCTGCGCATCGAAGCGGCCGTCGCGGCGGCTGCCGTCCTCGTGTTCGAGCCGGTACGCCGCACCCGGCGTGCCGCCGGCGTCGATCGGCGTGCCGACGTCGGCGGTCAGCAGCGGCGCGGCGCTGCCGCCGCCGGCCTGCAGCTGGCGCAGGCTGTCGCGGCAGGCGGCATCGTCGCGCGCGTCCAGGCCGAGCGCACCGAGCACGCTGCGCAGCGTGTCCGTGCCGACCGTGCGCGGCGTGTCGGATGCGTCGATCCAGTCGACCAGCAGGCCGGCGGCGGACGCCAGGGTGTGCAGGGGGGTATCGGTCATGGGCGAGTCGGGGCCGCGGCAATGGGGAAAGAAGGACGCACCGCCGTCGCCGCGCGCGCCGCGCACCTGTCAGGCAGGCGCACGGTCGCGGGCGACGCACGGGAGGGGCAGCGTGCCGGAAGCGCTGTCGCGATGGCGTCGCGACAGCCCGCGCTCACGTGGCGGAACCGGCCCGGTAGCGGGCGACGAAGGCGTTCGGCGGCAGCTGCGCCGGATCGTCGCCGGCGTTTTCGGCATGGACCGTCGCGCCAGGCAGATCCAGCGCCACCGGCGTATCGCCGAAGTTGGCGGCTACGTGCCACTCGCCGCCGCCCAGGGTCCAGCCCGCGGCCACCGCCCTCGGCCCCAGCATGCGGGCGCCCACGGCGCGTGCCTGGGGCAACGCCGGTACCAGATGCTGGCGGCGCAGGGCCATCAGCGCCACGAACCAGTCGCGCCAGCGCGCGCCGTCGCCGTGGGTGGCATCGCTGATGTCGGCGATGGACGCTTCGAACGTGCTCGGCGCGTTCGGGTCGGGAATGGTCGCGCGCTGCTCAGGATCGGCGAACGCGGCGAAATGCGCGAACTCGCGGCGCCGGCCTTCGCGCACCGCTTCGTCCAGCGGCGGCGCGAAGTCGGTGAAGAACAGGAACGGGGTGCGGCTGCCCCACGGCTCGCCCATGAAGAACAGCGGGATCATCGGGGTCAGCGCGGTCAGCGCCAGCGCCGCGCGCAGCGCCGGCTCGGACACCTGGGTGATCAGCCGGTCGCCGCGCGCGCGGTTGCCGATCTGGTCGTGGTTCTGCGCGAAGATCACGAACTTGTGCGGCGGCAGCTGCGCGCTCGGTTCGCCGCGCGCATGCCCGCGGTGGTCGGCCTGGCCCTGGTAGGCGAAGCCTTCGCCCAGCACCCGCGCCAGATGCTTCGCCGGCGCGTCGGCGAAGCCGGCGTAGTAGCCCTCGTTCTCGCCGGTCAGCAGCACGTGCAGGCTGTTGTGGAAATCGTCGTCCCATTGCGCGCTGTAGCCGCGCTCCAGCACGCCGGCCTGGTTGGCCTCGTTCTCCAGCACCAGGTGCACGTGGCGCCCGGCCGGCACGCTGGCCACGATCGCCTCGCGCAGCGTGTCCAGGAACGCGTTCGGCACGATCGCGTGCACCGCGTCCAGGCGCAGGCCGTCGAAGCGGTACTCGTGCAGCCACATCAGCGCGTTGTCGATGAAGTAGCGCTGCACCGGCGCGAGCCGGAAGTCGATCGCCGCGCCCCACGGGGTCGGCGCGTCTTCGCGGAAGAACGCCGAGGCGTACTGGCCGAGGTAGTTGCCGTCCGGGCCGAAGTGGTTGTAGACCACGTCCAGGAACACGCTCAGGCCCAGCCCGTGGGCCTCGTCGATCAGCGCCTTGAGCTCGTCCGGATGGCCGTAGGCCGCGGCCGGCGCGTACGGCAGCACGCCGTCGTAGCCCCAGTTGTGGCGGCCGGGGAACGCGGCCAGCGGCATCAGTTCGATCGCGGTGACGCCCAGCGCCGCCAGCGTCCGCAACTGCGCGCGCAACCCGGCGTAGCCGCCGCAGGCGCCCACGTGCAGTTCGTAGAACACCGTTTCCGCCCATGGCCGGCCGCGCCAGTCGGCGTGCTGCCAGCGATAGCCGTCGCTGGCCAGCACCGCGCTGGCGCCGTGCACGCCGTCGGGCTGCCAGCGCGAGGCCGGGTCCGGCACCGGTTCGCCGCCGTCGACGGCGTAGCGGTAGCGGGTGCCGGCGGCGCAGGCGATGGTCGCGGCGAAATAGCCGTCCGCGGCCGCGGCCAGCGGCTGCCGGCTGCCGTCGTCGAACACGATGTCGACGCTGCTCGCGTCCGGTGCCCACAGCACGAAGGCGACTGCGCCGTCGGCGGTGGGCCAGGCGCCCTGGCGCAGTGCCGCGGGCGAAGCGGTTGCCGCGTCGCCGGTCGGCGTTGCGCTCGTTGCGATGTTCAAGTCAATGCTCCGCTTGCAACCAGAGGGTGGACAGCGGCGGCAAGGTCAGCGCCAGCGATTGCGCGTGCCCGTGCATCGGCTGCGCGATGCTGCGCAAGGCGCCGCCGTTGCCCTGGTTGGAGCCGCCGTAGTGGCCGCTGTCGGTGTTGAGGATTTCGCGCCACAGCCCGCCGCGCGGCACGCCCAGGCGGTAATCGTGATGCACGTTCGGGGTGAAGTTGCTCACCGCCAGCAGCGGCGGCGCGCCGCCGGCGCGGTCGTGGCGCACGAAGGCGAACACGCTGTTGCGGTGGTCGTCGGCCACGCTCCATTCGAAGCCTTCCGCCGCAAGGTCGCTGCGGTACAGCGCCGGCAGCGCGCGCAGCTGGCGGTTGAGGTCGCCGACCAGCCGCGCCACGCCGCGATGCTCCGGGCGCTGCGCCTGCGCCCAGTCGAGCGCGCAGTCGTGGTCCCATTCCTGCCATTGCCCGAACTCGCCGCCCATGAACAGCAGCTTGCGTCCCGGGTGCGCCCACATGAAGGCCAGATAGGCGCGCAGGTTGGCGAAGCGCTGCCAGGTGTCGCCGGGCATCTTCGCCAGCAACGAACCCTTGCCGTGCACCACTTCGTCGTGCGACAGCGGCAGCACGAAGTGCTCGGAGAACGCGTACACCAGGCCGAAGCTCATCTCGCTGTGGTGGTGCTGGCGGTGGATGGGATCGCGCCGCATGTAGCTGAGCGTGTCGTGCATCCAGCCCATGTTCCACTTGTGGCTGAAACCCAGCCCGCCCTGCTCCGGCGGCGCGGTCACACCCGGCCAGGCGGTGGATTCCTCGGCGATCACCCGCACCCCGGGGAAGCGTTGCGCGATCTCGGCGTTGAGCCGGCGCAGGAACGCGATCGCCTCCAGGTTCTCGCGCCCGCCCTGGGCGTTGGGCACCCATTCGCCCTCGTTGCGGCCGTAGTCGCGGTACAGCATCGCCGCCACCGCATCCACGCGCAGGCCGTCGACGTGGAAGCGCTCGATCCATTCCAGCGCGCTGCCGATCAGGTAGGCGACCACTTCGGCGCGGCCGTAGTTGTAGATCAGCGTGTTCCACTCGCGGTGCACGCCTTCGCGCGGATCGGCGTGTTCGTACAGCGCGGTGCCGTCGAAGCGCTGCAGGCCGTGCGCGTCGTCGGGAAAGTGCGCGCCGACCCAGTCCAGGAGCACCCCGATCCCGGCCTGGTGGCAGGCATCGACGAAGCGCGCGAAACCGTCCGCGTCGCCATGCCGCGCGGTCGGCGCATACAGGCCCAGCGGCTGGTAGCCCCAGGAGCCGCCGAACGGATATTCGGTGATCGGCAGCAGTTCGATATGGGTGAAGCCCAGTTCCTGCACGTACGGGATCAGCTGCGCGGCCAGCGCGTCCCACTGCAGCGGCTGGCCGTGCGCGTCGTGGCGCCAGGAGCCGGCGTGCAGCTCGTAGATGCTCATCGGCTGCGCCGCGCCGGCGCGGGTTTCGCGCTGCGCCAGCCAGGCCGAGTCGTGCCAGGCGAAATCGGCAGCGCTGGGCACCACCGACGCGGTGTCCGGCGCGCGCGTGCTGTGGCGGGCGACCGGGTCGGCCTTGCGCGGCAGCGGCGTGCCGTCGGCGTCGAGAATCTCGTATTGGTAGTGCTCGCCGCCGCGCAGCCCGGGCACGAACAGTTCCCAGACGCCGGCCTGGCGATGCAGGCGCAGCGGATGGCGGCGGCCGTCCCAGCCGTTGAAGTCGCCGACCAGCGCGACCCGCCGCGCATGCGGCGCCCACACCGCGAAGCGCACCCCGTCGACCGTGCCGATACGGGTGTGGTGCGCGCCCAGCGCGGTGCGCAGCGCGGCGCCGTCGCCCTCGGCCATGCCCTGCAGCCAGGCCTCGTCCAGCACCGGGCCGAACGCGTAGGGGTCGTCGATTTCCTGCACGGCGTCCGGCCACACGATGCGCAGCCGATAGGCCGTCGTGGTCTTCAGGTCGCCTTCGAACACGCCTTCGGCCTCCGGGTGCGCGCGCATCCGCGCCACCAGTTTGCCGTTGCCGTCGAGCAGGCCCAGCGCATCGGCGCCCGGGACCAGCGCGCGCACCCGGATCGTGCCGTTCTCGTCGGCGTGCGGGCCCAGCCAGGCGAACGCGTCCACCGCTTCGCCGCGCGCCAGCGCCTGCAGGGCGAGGCGTTCGCGTTCGTCGTTCGCCGCTTCCAGCGGCGCGTCCCACACCGGGATCGCGTCCGGCGCCTGTTCCCGTTCGCTCATGCCACCGCCGGCGACAGCGGAGCGGTGCGGTCGTACAGGGCCATGTACTTGCGTCCGGCCAGGTCCCAGCCGCTGGGCCGCAGCATCGCCGCGCGGCGCATCGCCTGCAGCAGGCCCGGCAGGCGGAAGGTGCGGAACACCCGCTGCAGGCAGCGGCGCAGGCCGTCGGCGGAGGGCTCCTCGAACAGGAAGCCGGTGACGCCATCGTCCACGGTATCGATCAGGCCGCCGGTGGCGTGCGCGATCGGCAGGCTGCCGAAGCGCTGCGCGTACATCTGGCTCAGCCCGCAGGGTTCGAAGCGCGACGGCATCAGCAGGAAGTCCGAACCGGCGAACATGCGCCGCGCCAAGCGCTCCTCGAAGCCGATATGGGCGCCGACATGGCCGGGGAAGCGCCGCGCCAGCGCCGCCACCGCCTGCTCGATCTGCGGCTCGCCGCCGCCGATCACCACGATCTGGCCGCCGGCGGCGACGATCTGCGGCGCCACCTCGCAGATCATGTCCAGGCCTTTCTGGTGCACCAGCCGCGACACCACCGCGAACAGCGGGCCGTCGCTGTCGATCAGGCCGAACGCGCGGCGTACCTGGGCGGCGTTCTCGCGCTTGCCCTGGACCTGGTCGATGCCGAAATGGGTGTGCAGATGGTCGTCGGTGCGCGGGTCCCAGCTGGCGTCGATGCCGTTGACGATGCCGCTGAGACGGCCGCTGGCGGCATGCCGGGCCAGCAGCGTGTCCAGGCCGCAGCCCTGCGCCGGGCCGGTGATCTGCGCCGCGTAGCTGACGCTGACCGTGTTGACGTGGTCGGCGTGGACGATGCCGGCGCGCAGGAACGACATCTGCCCGTAGAACTCCAGGTCCTGCAGGCCGTTGTCGGGGATGCCCAGCGTGCCGGCCATTGCGTACGGGAACAGGCCCTGGTAGGCCAGGTTGTGGATGGTCAGCAGGCACGGCGTGTTGCCGCCGGACCAGCGCACATAGGCGGCGGCCAGCGCGCACGGCCAGTCGTTGAGATGCAGCAGGTCCGGATTCCAGTCCAGCCCGGCGCGGCCGCCGGCGATCTGCGCGGCGGCGTGCGACAGCGTGGCGAAGCGCAGCGCATTGTCTTCCCAGTCGCGGCCTTCGCTGGACACGTAAGGCGAACCCTGGCGCTCAAACAGCTGCGGGCACAGCAGCACGTACACGCACAGGCCGTCCGGGCGGTCCGCGCGGCCCAGCGCGCAGGCCGGCAGCCCGGCGTGGGCGGCGACGTGGCCGACGATCTCCAGCGGACCGGTCTTGCGCAGCACCGCCGGGTAGCCGGGGATCAGCACCCGGATGTCGCAGCTGCCGCGCAGCGCGCGCGGCAATGCCGCCGCGACGTCGCCCAGGCCGCCGGCCTTGATGAAGTCGGCCATTTCCGAGGTCACGAACAGGCTGGCGCGGCGCGGCGCCGGTTGCAGCTTGACGGTGACCTCGGCGGTGCGGATGAAGCGTCCGCGCGCATCGCGGTGGCGGCGCCGGGGCGCGCGCAGCACCGGGTGGGTGTCGCGTTGTCTATCGGGCAGATCGGCGGGCGGGGGAGGCGACATTGGCGATTCCGTCGGGGAGGGGGGGACGGGCACACGGAAAACGACTGCCGTCGCGTGTCCGCAGCGGGCGCGCGACGTGAAACCAGAAAAATGAAGGACAGCAGATACCGGCGGGTCAGCGCCTCTTCAGTAATGTACGAACGCAGCGATAAAAGGGGCGTGAAACGCGCGGCTTGTCTACGCTGCGCCCGCCCCGTTACCGCATAGTGATTTCGCCGCAATACAGTGGGTTAGACCCGCACAGCCCATGAACCGTTTAGTTTCCTTTCCAGTGCCGCCATCCGCCACGCCGCTCGGCATGAATGCGCAGGTTGCGCTGTCTTCATCGGGCCTGTGCTGCAATGCCGGCATGAACCCATCGGACCCAAGGATGCGACGCGAGCTGGACGGCTTCGTATTGGATGCCGTCCTCGCCGCGGCGCCGGACGGCGTGCTGCTGCCGCAGATCCGCATCTCGGACGCCAAGGGTGCGGTATTGAGCCGGCATGCGTTCGATGGCGTGTATTTCGGCGATGTTCGCGCCGGGGAGCACTTCGTCGCCGAACGTCTGGCGGCGATCCGTTCGGCGCAGTATGGGAAATTGGTGTTCGGCTGAGCCGCAGCGTGCTGTCCGCGGGCCTCGGGCGCAGGCCGTGCATCGGCCCTGCGTCAGTGCGCCGGCTGCAGGCGCTGCAGCGCCGCCAGCAAGCCGGCATGGCTGTAGGGTTTGGGCAGGAAGCCGGTATGCGTCGGCAGCGCCGCGGTGTCGGGATGTTTCATGCCGGAGGTGAGCAGGGCCGGGATCGTGACCGCACGCCGGCGCAGTTCGCGCACCATGGTCATGCCATCGCCGCCGGGCATCTGCACGTCGCTGAAGATCAGGTCCACATCGGGATCCTGTTCGAGCATGGCGAGCGCCTCGTGGGCGGTGCCGGCGGACAGGACCCGATAGCCGTCGGCATCGAGCATCATCCGAGCCAGTTCGCGAATCGTCTGGTCATCCTCAACCAAAAGAATGGTGGTGAGGGCGCAAGTGCCACGCATAATGCTGATACCGCCGCGTTTTCAGTATTGGCAGCTTCACGATTCAGCAGTGAAGCGCTGGTGACGCTGCGGTGATGCCGATATGCTGGACCCACTCATCGCGAGACTCCGCTTGTCCACTCACGCCCGCTATCGACAGATCGTCGAACTCTCGCACGACTGCATCAAGGAGATCGGCCGCGACGGTGTCGTGCGTTCGATCAACACGGGCGGCCTGCGCCTGCTCGGCGCGGCTGAGCCCAAGCACGTCGTCGGCCGCACGTGGCAGGATCTGTGGCCGGAGGAGATGCGGCCGCTCGCCGAAGCGGCGTTCGCCGCCGCCTTGCGCAACGAGCAATACGAATTCTGGGCGCAGCGCGAAACCTTCGACGGCCGGCCACGCTGGTGGCACGTGCAGGCCAGCCCGCTGACCAACGTCGACGCCGAGGTGGAAAGCGTGCTGGTGATCAGCCGCGACGTCACCCAGCACCGCCAGATCGAGGAGGCCCTGCGCACCCTGGGCGACCTGCCGCAGACCGGCGCCGGCGTGCCGGTGCAGCGCGTCAGCGAGACGCTGGGGCAGCAGTTGCAGGCCGAGCACATCGAGCTGCGCGGGCAGCTGGACATCGCCCTGGCCGCGCAGCGCGTCGCCGAGCGGGCCATGACCCAGGCGCAGAAAGGCGAGGCGATCGGGCAGATGCTCGCCGGCATCGTCCACGACTTCAACAACATGCTGCAGACCGCGATGACCTCGGTGAGCATGGTCGCCGAGCATCCGCAGCGCCTGCAGCCGGACCAGCGCAAGCTGCTCGGCATCGCCGGCGAGGCGCTGCAACACGGCGCGCGGATGACCCGGCGCCTGCTCGGCTTCGCCCGTGCGCACCCGGTCAAGCCGCAGTGGCTGGATCTGTGCGAGGTGGTCGCGCACATGCAGCCGCTGTTGGCGCAGGCGTTGGGCGGCGAGATGAAGTTGCAACTGACCAGCCTGGCCGGCGGCGCCACCACCTATGCCGACCGCAGCTCGGTCGAGCAGGCGGTGCTGAACCTGGCGTTGAACGCACGCGACGCCTGCCAATCCGGCGACGTGGTATCGATCCGCTGCGGCAACCTGCAGGTGCCGCCGGGTCAGGCTGCGGCGATGCGCCAGCCGGGCCGCTACGTGACCCTGTCGGTCAGCGACCAGGGCGAGGGCATGTCCGAGGACACCAAGTCGCGGCTGTTCGAGGCCTATTTCACCACCAAGCCCGAGGGCAAGGGCACCGGCCTGGGCCTGGCCCAGGTCTACGGCCTGGTGCGCCAGGCCGGCGGCTTCGTCGACGTGGACTCCGAACTGGGGCGCGGCACCACCATCACCCTGGCGTTCCCCTATGTCGCCGAAGCGCCGCCGGGCGAGGGCGGCGACAGCGCGGCATTGCCCTCGCCGGCCTGAGCCAGAGGCTTGGCGTGTCGGCAGCAGTTCGCTCCGCCTGACCGCTTGCGCGCGGTATAGCCGGCGCACCGCGCTGCTGGCGCGACGCGTGCAAACCGTACCAGCAGCGGCGCCCGGTGCATTCGGCCGCCTGCGGCAGCACCGAGTCGAACCCGGCACCGGCGTTTCCGCGCAACGATTGCGTCGGGCGTCGCGCAGTGCTTCAGCGCGGTCGCGCGCCGGCACGGCAGGCCTGGCGGCTGCGACGGTGAGGTAACGCGACCTTTGTACGAGGCGCTTGCTGGAGCGCGCATCTCTCCGCTGTCCTAGGCGAATCGCGGCTCCGATCCGCCGCGTTTCGAACCGCATGGCCTGCCCGTCGCACGCTTCTGCGCATGCAGCGAAACGCCGCTTGGCGCTGGCGAATGGCTGAACGGACCTGCTGGCGGCGGCGTGGCGCGCGCTCGGCCATCTTCGCGAAAGCTTACTATTTAGGGTTTACAGTGGCGGCCGTATTTTGCCCGCCCGACAGGAGAGAACGTGGGTACGAGTGGCAATGACAGCAGAACGGTGCCGATCGCGGCGCCAGCGCGCGCGGTGGCGCGCCCGTGCGGAAGTCCCAGGTCGCGTCGCTGCGCTGTCCGACGAGGCTGGCGGAACGCATGAGCATGGTCGCCCCCACACCGATCCTGCCCGATTCCGTTGTGCTCGATGCCGGCCATGCGGTGCTGCCGCCCGAGGCGCCGTTGCCGATGCCGGTGCAATCGCTGCGCCAGGGCAAACTGCGCAACACGCGCCTGCCCACCACCCCGCCCGGCATGTTCTGGCGGCGGCTGTACGTGTTCGGCAGTACCGCGCTGATGACCGCCTACGCCAGCGTGCTGATCGGCAAGGTGCTGCTGATCGGCGGGGTCAGCGTGCTCGAAGCCTGCCTGATGGCGCTGTTCATTCCCCTGTTCGCGTGGATCGCGTTTTCGTTCGTCAGTGCGCTGGCCGGATTCGTGACCCTGGTGTTCGGCGGCGGGCGCAAGCTCGGCATCGATCCGGACGCGCCGCTGCCGCTGGTGCGCAGCCGCACCGCCCTGCTGATGCCCACCTACAACGAGGATCCGCACCGGTTGATGGCCGGACTGCAGGCGATCTACGAATCGGTCGAGGCCACCGGCCAGATCGAGCACTTCGATTTCTTCATCCTCAGCGATACCACGCGCGCCGCGGTCGGTGCCGAGGAAGAGCAGGTCTACGCCGAACTGGTCGAACGCACCGGCGGCAAGGGCCGCATCTACTACCGGCGCCGTGCCGACAACGCCGAGCGCAAGGCCGGCAACATCGCCGACTGGGTGCGCCGTTTCGGCGGCGCCTATCCGCAGATGCTGATCCTGGACGCGGACAGCCTGATGACCGGCGAGACCATCGTGCGCCTGGTCGCGGGCATGGAAAACAATCCCGACGTGGGCCTGATCCAGACCCTGCCGGAAGTGGTCAACGGCAACAGCCTGTTCGCGCGCATGCAGCAGTTCGGCGGCCGCGTCTACGGCCCGGTGATCGCCTACGGCGTGGCCTGGTGGCACGGTTCGGAGAGCAACTACTGGGGCCACAACGCGGTGATGCGCACCCAGGCCTTCGCCGAACAGGCCGGCCTGCCGGCGTTGCCCGGGCGCAAGCCGTTCGGCGGCCACGTGCTCAGCCACGATTTCGTCGAGGCCGCGCTGATGCGCCGCGGCGGCTGGGCCACGCACATGGTGCCGTACCTGCAGGGCAGCTACGAGGAGGGCCCGCCGACGCTGACCGACCTGCTGGTGCGCGACCGCCGCTGGTGCCAGGGCAACCTGCAGCACTCCAAGGTGGTCTTCGCGCGCGGCCTGCACTGGATCAGCCGCATGCACATGATGATCGGCATCGGCCATTACTCCACCGCGCCGATGTGGGGCCTGCTGATGCTGATCGGCATCGCGATCCCGCTGCAGAGCAATGGCATCGACCTGGTCGCCACGGTGGTGTCGCCGTTCTCGCCGGCGCGCTACTGGCACCAGCAGGACTCGACCCGGGTGTTCTGGGTGTTCGCGGTGACCATGTTCGTGCTGCTGGCGCCGAAGGTGCTGGGCTACTTCGCGATGCTGCTGAAACCCGAGGAGCGGCGCGGCTGCGGCGGTGCGCTGCGCGCGCTGCTGAGCATGCTGCTGGAAACCGTGCTGGCAGCGCTGATGGCGCCGGTGGTGATGTACGTGCAGTCGCGCGGCGTGGCCGAAGTGCTGGCCGGCAAGGATTCGGGCTGGGACGCGCAGCAGCGCGACGACGGCCGCCTGTCGTGGCTGGCGTTGGCGCGCAGCTACGGCGGGCTCAGCGCGTTCGGGCTGCTGATGGGCGGGATGGCCTATGTGGTGTCGCCGTCGCTGGCGGCGTGGATGGCGCCGGTGGTGATCGGCATGGCGCTGGCGATTCCGGTGGTGGCGGTGAGTTCCTCGCGCGCGGCCGGGTTGTGGCTGCGCCAGCTGCGCATCCTGGCCATTCCCGAAGAGCAGAAACCGCCGGCGGTGCTGCTGCGCGCGGGCGAATTGCGCCGCGCCGCCGCCGCGCGCCGCGCTGCCGGCTGACCCGGCGGCGGACGCGGCAGGCATAATGCGCCCCATCTCGATGGGGACCGCACGCATGCTGGAAACAGTGGAACACGAAACCGCCGCTTCGCCGGCGTGGACCGTCCTGTGGCTGCACGGACTCGGCGCCGACGGCCACGACTTCGCGCCGCTGGTGCCGGAACTGCTGCGGCCGGGCTGGCCGGCGTTGCGCTTCGTGTTTCCGCATGCGCCGGTGCGCGCGGTGACGATCAACAACGGCGTGCGCATGCGCGCCTGGTACGACATCGTCAGCCCGGATTTCTCCAATCGCGCCGACAGCGCCGGCGTCGCCGCATCGGTCGCCCAGGTCGAGGAACTGATCGCGCGCGAACACGCGCGCGGCGTGCCCGCCGAGCGCCTGCTGCTGGCCGGTTTCTCGCAGGGCGGGGCGATCACGCTGGCGACGGGGCTGCGCCGCGAACGGCCGCTGGCCGGGTTGATCGCGCTGTCCACCTACCTGCCGGACGTGGCCGACGTGGCCCGCTGGCATGCGCCGGCGGCGCTGTCGCAGCCGCTGTTCATGGCCCACGGCCAGGGCGACCCGGTGATCCCGCAGCCCTATGCCGAGCAGACCGCGCAGGCGCTGCAGGCGCTGGGCATGCCGGTGCAATGGCAGCGCTATCCGATGGCGCACCAGGTCTGCGCCGAAGAGATCGCCGATCTGCAGGACTGGATGAGCGCGCGCTTCGCCGCCGGCTGAGGCGCGGCCGCGGCGCCGTGCCGCGTGCGCCGGAGCCGAGGCCACAGTCGCTGCGGCGCGGATGACGGCCCGCCGGCAGCGGGGCTACTATGCGGCGAGACCGCGCTCCAGCCCACTGAGGTGACGTACGTGAAGGTGGTGATCGCCGACGACGAACCCCTGGCACGCGAGCGCTTGCGCGCGCTGTTGGCCGAGCATGCCGGCGTCGAGGTGGTGGCCGAGGCCGGCAATGGCCTGGAAACGCTGCGTGCCTGCGCCGAGCTGCGTCCGGATCTGGTGCTGCTGGACATCGCCATGCCCGGCGTCGACGGGTTGGAGACCGCGCGCCACCTGGCCAGCTTCGAGCCGCGCCCGGCGGTGGTGTTCTGCACCGCCTACGATGCGCACGCGCTGTCCGCGTTCGAGGCGGCGGCGATCGACTACCTAATGAAGCCGGTGCGCGCCGAGCGGCTGGCGGCGGCGCTGGAGCGCGCGCGCACCTTCCTGGCCGGCCGCGGCGGCGCCGCGGCGGTGTCGTCGGCGCAGCGCCGCAGCCATCTGTGCGCGCGCCTGCGCGGCAGCCTGCGGCTGATCCCGGTCGACGACATCCACTATCTGCAGGCCGAGGAAAAGTACGTGGTGGTGCATCACGCGCGCGGCGAGGACCTGATCGAGGAGTCGCTGAAGTCGCTGGAAGAGGAGTTCGCCGAGCGCTTCGTGCGCATCCACCGCAACTGCCTGGTCGCGCGCCACGAACTGGTCGAGCTGCGGCGCCTCGGCGAGGGCCAGATGCATGCGGTGCTGCGCCATGCCAAGCAGCCGCTGGAGGTGAGCCGGCGCTGCGTGGCGCAGCTGCGGCAGGAGATCCGGCATCTTTGAGGGGCCGGGATTGGGGATTCGGGATGAGTAGCCGTGCGGCGTTGGGATTTGGGGTGGCCGGGCGTGCGTCTGTGGACGGGCGGCGATCGGCAGCGGCCGTGGGCCTTCGCGCCTGCGGCCCGTGGCGGCGCTTTCCGCGATAATGGGCGGATGAAGATCCTGCGCATCGCTACCCGCAAGAGTCCGCTCGCCCTGTGGCAGAGCGAACATGTCGCCGAACGCCTGCGCCAGGCGCACCCGCAGCTGGACGTGGTGCTGGTGCCGATGAGCACCCGTGGCGACGAAGTGCTGGACCGCTCGCTGGCGGCGATCGGCGGCAAGGGCCTGTTCCTGAAGGAACTGGAGCTGGCGATGCTGCGCGGCGAGGCCGACTGCGCGGTGCATTCGCTGAAGGACGTGCCGATGGAGCTGGACCCGCCGTTCGCGCTGCCGGCGATCCTGACCCGCGCCGATCCGGCCGATGCGCTGATCTCCAATCTCTATGCGTCGCTGGAGGCGCTGCCGCTGGGCGCGCGGGTGGGCACCTCGTCGTTGCGCCGGCAGGCGCAGCTGCGCGCGCGGCGCCCGGACCTGCAGTTGCTGGACCTGCGCGGCAACGTCAACACGCGCCTGGCCAAGCTCGACAACGGCGGCTACGACGGCATCGTGCTGGCCTGCGCCGGCCTGCAGCGACTGGGCCTGGAGGCGCGCATCACCCAGCGCCTGCAGGCGCCGGACTGGCTGCCGGCGCCGGCGCAGGGCGCCATCGCGGTGGAATGCCGCGGCGACGACGCGGCCGCGCTGGGCCTGTTCGCCGCGCTCGACGATGCCGCCACCCGCAGCTGCGTGGAGGCCGAGCGGGCGATGAACCGTGCGCTGCACGGCAGTTGCCACGTGCCGGTGGCTGCGTTCGCGCACTGGCAGGGCGAAGACCTGCTGTTGCAGGGCATGGTCGGCGGCGTCGCCGACGGGCGGCTGGTGCGTGCCGAGGCGCAGCGTCCGGCACACGAGCCCGAGGCACTGGGCCAGGCCGTCGCCGCGGCGCTGCTGGGCGCCGGCGCGCGCGAGCTGCTGGACGCCGCGCTGCCGGCTTGAGAGGCCGAGCCAGGCGCCCTGTCTGCAGGCGGCCAACCCGTAGGGGGCGGCTTCAGCCGCGGCCGGGCCTCACCAGGAACATCCTGTCGCGGCTGAAGCCGCTCCTACAGGAAAGCGCCGTCAGCCGACAGGCCGGGATCGACCCCGACGGCTGGCCGACCATGCGCCGGCCCGATTGCCGCCGCACCTGCCGTTGCGAATCCCCAATCCCGAATCCCCAATCCCGGCCTCACTTGAACTTGTAGACCACGTTCATCGTAGCCAGCGTATCGGTCTTCTTCTTGTCGTCGCTGACATCGCTGTTATGGCGCGCCTGCCAGCCGGCCTTCAGCGCCAGCCGCGAGTTCATGCTGACCGAGATGCCCAGATCGTTCTGCGCGAAGGTGTTGTAGGAACCCGATTCGACCAGCAGGGTATTGGCCAGCTCGGTGTTGTCGGTCAGGCCGTACTTGAAGTCGACCAGGCCGCGGCCGATCAGCCCGGTTTCGGTGCGGTCCTCTTCCACGTCGTGGGCGCGGCGCACGCCGGGGCCGATCTGCACATCGAGGCTCCTGTGATCGCCGTCCATGATCCGCGTGCCGTAGCCGATGCCGATCGTGGCCAGGCGGTCGTAGGTGGCGAAATCGTCGCGCTCGTAGCGCAGCGAGGCGGTCAGCTGGCGGTGCTCGCCCAACTGCAGTGCGCTGCCGGCGCTGCCGGTGTAGCGGTTGGACGTGGTCTGGCGCACGCGCTCGGTGCTGCCGTCGTCGTTGGTGTTGGTGTACTCGGCGCTGGCGCGCAAGGCGAACAGGTCGATGCTGTGGATCCAGTCGCCATCCAGGTACTGGCCCTTGAGCCGGCCGTTGAAACTTTCGTTGGAGCTGTTGCCGCGCGAGGAGGAGAGTCCCAGTTCGCCGGAGCCGCTCCACGGTGAACTGCCCGGTTCCGCCGGCGGGGCGGGCACATCGGCGGCCAGGGCCGGGGAGGTGCACAGCAGCAACAAGGTGATGGCGGATACTACGGTGGCGCAGCGGGGCATGGCTTTACTCTCCGGTTGAGGACGCAGCCTTCGGCTAACGGAATGGAAACGATTTCATCATACCGGATCTACATGACGCCCCGGCCGCCGGCGGACCCCGGCTTCATCGCCGGTTCGGCCGCCTCGCCGCGGTTGGCGCGCGCGACCGGCCGCAGCGCGTTCTTCCGCCACGGACTTCAGACATAATCGGGGCCATGGACCGCTACGAACGCATCAACGCACTGCACCGGCTGCTCAAGTCCGCCCGCTATCCGGTGACGGTGGCGCGGCTGCAGGACGAACTGAGCTGCTCCCGCGCCACCGTCTATCGCGACCTGGCGTTCCTGCGCGATGCGCTGATGGCCCCGGTCGAGGGCGACGGCGAGGCCGGGTTCCGCTACGAGTCCGGCGAGAGCGACCGCTTCGAACTGCCCGGGCTGTGGCTCAGTTCCGAGGAACTGCACGCTCTGCTGGCCTCGCAGCAGTTGCTGGCGCGGACCGGCGGCGGGGTGCTGTCCTCGGTGCTGGCGCCGCTGCAGCAGCGCATCGAGAGCCTGCTGGCGGCGCAGGCCGGGGCCACCCATTGGCCGGTGGAGCGGGTGCGGGTGATCCCGCACCGCGGGCGCAAGCTCGACGAGGCCAGTTTCCGTACCGTCGCCTCGGCGGTGCTGGAGCGCAAGCGGCTGTCGTTCGACTACCGCGCGCGCTCCACCGACGAATCGACCAAGCGCACGGTGTCGCCGCAGCGCATCACCCACTACCGCGACAACTGGTACCTGGACGCCTGGGACCACGGCCGCGATGCGGTGCGCAGCTTCGCGGTGGACCGCATCAACCATGCGCGGCTGCTCGACCAGGTGGCGCAGGACGTGGCCGACGAGGAACTGGACTCGCAGCTGGCGGCCAGCTACGGGATCTTCTCCGGCGCGCCCAAGGGCTGGGCGACGATCGTGTTCAGTCCCAAGGCCGCGCGCTGGGTCGCCGACGAGCACTGGCATTCCAAGCAGCAGGGGCGCTTCCTGGCCGACGGCCGCTACGAACTGAAGGTGCCGTACAGCGTCTCGCGCGAGTTGCTGATGGACGTGCTGCACTACGGGTCGGACGCGGAAATCGTCGAGCCGCGCTCGCTGCGCGAACAGGCCAAGTCGCTGCTGTCGCTGGCGCTGAGCAACTACAGCGACGACTGAGGCGTTGGTAGCGGGCGGGATGCTGCCGTTGTAGGAGCGGCTTCAGCCGCGACGGGGTTGCCGTTAGCTGATGCCGCCTGTCGCGGCTGAAGCCGCTCCTACACTGGATCCGGCGGTGCGCTGCCGCTGCCCAGGATGGCGCCGATGTTGGTCTCGATCCAGTCCACCAGCGCCTGCACATGCGTCGCCGCGTCTTCGCCCAGCGGGGTCAGCGCGTATTCCACATGCGGCGGGACTACCGGATAGGCGGTGCGTTGCACCAGGCCGTCCGCTTCCAGCGCCTGCAGGGTCTGCGACAGCATCTTCTCGCTGACCCCTTCGAGCTTGCGGCGCAGGTCGCCGAAACGATGCGTGCCCTTGCGCAGCGCCACCAGCACCAGCACGCCCCAGCGGCTGGTCACATGGCTGAGGACGGCGCGGGAAGGACAGTGCTGCGCGAACACCTGGCCGCGCGTGGGATCCGCGGCGGGGACGCGCGGCGCAGTGCAGGGGACGTCGGAAGGAACGCTGGCCAATCGGTGCACCTGTCTGGGGGACGGACCGGCCCGATCATACGGGGGCCGGCTGGCGCTGCGCTGAGCGGCAGGCGATGGGGGTGCAACCTATTCGGGGATCGGTGACACGCCTCAGGGCTTGCTCGGCACTTCGAAACCGAGCTTGCCGACCTGGTCGCGGCGCTGCGCCACGCGCTTGAGCTTGTCCACCTTGATCCCGTAATCGTGGTCCAGCTTGCCGACCAGCTCGCGATACTGCTTGTAGTCCATGTCCGGCGTGCGCGAGAACACCCAGGCCAGGTCGCGGCCGGGATAGTCGATCAGCGCCCAGGAATAGTCCGGCGCCACCTCGAGGATGCGGTACTTGGTCGGGACCACGGCGAAGAACCAGGTGGTCCAGCGGCGGTCGCCGGTGCCCTCCTTGACCGTGGCGCGCGAGGTGACTTCCTTGACCGGTTCGTCGAAGCCTTCGCGGTACTGGTAGCGCACGGCGATCTTGCCGTCTTCCTTGAGCGTGTACTCGTCGCTGCTGGCGACATGCCCGCGCTCGGCGAAATAGGGCACGTGCGCGATCACGTACCAGCGGCCCATGAAGCGCTGCAGGTCGATCGGCGGTTGCTGCGAGGGTTCTTGCTCCGGGGATTTCGCCCGTGCCGCCGGCAGGGGAACGGCCATGCCGAGCAGCAGCACGGAGGCGAACAGGGAAAGCAGGCGCATAGGGCAGGGATCCGGGGCTTGAAGAGACACGCTATCCAGTATCGGGCGAAAGTGATGTCAATAGTGGGTCGCAGCTGTTGAGATGGCCGCGCGGCAGGCTGCACGCCTCAACCCTGCTCCGGAGTCGCCGCCATGCCGATCGCCCGTTCCGCCCGTCCCGCCCCCGCGCCGCACCCCGCGCTGCGCCGCCTGGTGCGGCAGGCGCTGCTCGCCGGCCTGGCCCTGGTGCTGGTGTGGCCGGCGGCGCGCGGCTACAGCGAATGGCTGGGCTGGCGGCCGCTGTGGCTGCTGGGCATGCCGCTGAGCGCCTGGTGGGCGCTGCACCGCTTCCCGCTGCCGCTGCGGCCGTTGCGGCGGGTCCTGGCGCGGATGCGGCCGCGGGTGCAGGCACGGCGCCGGCGTGCGCCGGCCTGGCGGGTCAGCCGCGCAGCCTGACCTTCGGCAGGGGAGGGCCGCGGCCCTGCATGCTACGGTTCCGGGCTGTTCTCCTGGACGTAACCCATGCCCTCTCTTGCCCATGCCTGCCTGCTCGCCGGACTGATCGTCTCCGGCACCGCCGCGGCGAAGGAAACCGCGATGCCCCAAGATCCCTATGCCTGGCTCGAAGACGTCACCGGTGCCAAGCCGCTGGACTGGGTCAAGGCGCAGAACGCCAAGACCGAGGCGCGGCTGACCGCGCAGCCGGGCTTCCAGGCGCGCGAAGCCGGCATCCGCGAGGTGCTGGACTCGGACGCGAAGATCCCGGCGGTGCAGAAGATCGGCCCGTACTACTACAACCTGTGGAAGGACCGCGAGCACGAGCGCGGCCTATGGCGGCGCACCACCCTGGACGAATACCGCAAGCCCGAGCCGAAGTGGGAGACGGTGTTGGACCTGGATGCGCTGAACAAGGCCGAGGGCGAGAACTGGGTGTGGCATGGCGCCGAGTGCCTGCGCCCGGACTACCGCCGCTGCCTGATCGCGCTGTCGCGCGGCGGCGCCGACGCCGACGTCACCCGCGAGTTCGACCTGGGTTCCAAGCAATGGGTGAAGGATGGCTTCTTCCGCCCCGAGGCCAAGGGCGGCCTGGGCTGGATCGACGCCGATACCGTCTACCTCTACACCGATTTCGGCGCCGGCTCGCTGACCAGCTCCGGCTATCCGCGGGTGGTCAAGCAGTGGAAGCGCGGCACTCCGCTGCAGAGCGCGAGCCTGGTCTACGAAGGCAAGCCGGAAGACATGTACATCGCCGCGATGCACGACGACACGCCCGGCTACGAGCGCGATTTCGTCAGCCGTACGCTGGCCTTCTATAACGACGAGATGTATCTGCGCAATGCCGACGGCAGCCTGCGCAAGATCGACGTGCCCAACTCGGCCAGCAAGCGCGTGCACCGCGAATGGCTGACCCTGCAGTTGCGCGATCCGTGGACCGTGGACGGCACCACCTATCCCGCCGGTGCGCTGCTGGCCGCCAAGTTCGACGACTTCATGGCCGGCAAGCGTGCGTTCCGGGTGTTGTTCACGCCGACCGACAGCACCTCGCTGGAGGGGTTCGCGTGGACCAAGTCGACGCTGGTGCTGAACGTGCTGGACGACGTCAAGAGCCGGCTGTGGGTGCTGACCCCGGGCGACGGCGAGTGGGCGCGCGCGCCGTTCCCGGTCGGCGATCTGGCCTTCGGCAGCATCAGCGTCGATGCGGTCGATGCCGACGAGAACGACCAGGTGTGGCTGACCTCCACCGATTTCCTGACCCCGACCACGCTGATGCTGGCCGACGTGCAGCGCGGCCCGCAGAGCATCGAAACGCTGAAGGCGATGCCGAGCTTCTTCGATGCGTCCAAGGACGCGATCGAGCAGCACTTCGCCGTGTCCAAGGACGGCACCAAGGTGCCGTACTTCCTGGTCCGGCCGAAGCAGCTCAAGCTGGACGGCAGCCATCCGACCCTGCTGTACGCCTACGGCGGCTTCGAGATCTCGATGACCCCGTTCTACTCCGGCGGCCTCGGCCGCGCCTGGCTCGACCAGGGCGGCGTGTACGCGCTGGCCAATATCCGCGGCGGCGGCGAGTACGGCCCGCGCTGGCACCAGGCGGCGCTGAAGCAGAACCGGCACAAGGCCTACGAGGACATGGCCGCGGTGGCGCAGGACCTGGCCGCGCGCAAGATCACCTCGGCCAAGCACCTGGGCGTGCAGGGCGGCAGCAACGGCGGGCTGATGGCCGGCAACATGCTGGTGCAGTACCCGCAGCTGTTCGGCGCGGTGGTGGTGCAGGTGCCGCTGCTGGACATGAAGCGCTACAGCCACCTGCTGGCCGGCGCCTCGTGGATGGCCGAGTACGGCAATCCGGACACCGACGACTGGACCTACATCCGGACCTTCTCGCCGTACCACCTGTTCGACCCGAAGAAGACCTACCCGCCTGTGATTTTCCTGACTTCGACCCGCGACGACCGGGTGCACCCGGGCCACGCGCGCAAGATGGCGGCGAAGATGATCGACGCCGGCAAGGACGTGAGCTACTACGAGAACACCGAAGGCGGCCACGGCGGCGCGGCCAACAATGCGCAGGCCGCGCATATGCAGGCGCTGGCGTACGGGTTCCTGTGGGAGCGGCTGGCCAAGTGACCGCTGCGGTCCGCTTCCGGGCCCGGAAGCGGACCTTCGTCTTGTCGTGGCACGAAGAGAAAGCGCGATGCTGCTGAACCTGGCGCTGGCCCTCGTGGCCAGCCATTGCACGGTGGAACGTGCGCGCTATGCGTTGCGCGACGATCCTGCGCTCACCGCGCGCTTCGTCGCGGTGGAGTCCGGCCTGGCGTGGCCGGCGCATCTGGCATTGCGCCTGCAATCGGCGCGCAGCGGCCGGGCGTATTGGTTCCTCCCTGCCGATGGCGGCAGCGACGGACGCCAGATGCTGGCCTCGATTACCGATCCGAGCGTGCCGGGCTGGCAGGCGCCGGATCCCGACGGCGGTACGCGTCCGCTCGGCGATGCCGAATACATCGGCACCGATGCCGATTACACCTTGCTGGATCGTGTGCCGCGGCGCGGCGACGCGGCGCCCGCGCATTTCCTGGTGCCGGAGCTGCGCGAACTGCTGTGGTACCGCACGCCGTCGGATCAGCGCGAAGGCAGCGCTCGGCAGTTCTTCGACCTGGTGGGATGCGGCGAATGAGCGGCGCGCGCGCGCGTCAGCGCGACCAGCGCGCCAGCCCGCGCGCGATCCGTGCCACCGCTTCCTGCAACCGCGGCAGGCTCTGCGTGTAGGCGACGCGCACGTGTTGGCGCGCGCGGTGGTGGCCGAAGTCCACGCCCGGGGTGAACGCCAAGTGCTCGGTCTCCAGGAAATGCGCGCAGAACGCCTGCGCGTCGTCGGTGAAGGCGCTCACGTCCGCGTACAGGTAGAACGCGCCCTGCGGTTCCACTTCGATGCGGAAGCCTAGCGCGCGCAGCGCCGGCAGCAGGTAGTCGCGGCGCTGGCCAAATTCGGCGCGGCGCGCTTCCAGGATCTGCAGGGTTTCCGGCAGGAAACAGGCCAGCGCCGCATGCTGGGCGATGCTCGAGGCGCTGATGTACAGGTTTTGCGCCAGCTTCTCCAGCGACGGCACCGCCGCGCGCGGCGCCACCAGCCAGCCCAGGCGCCAGCCGGTCATGCCGAAGTACTTGGAGAAGCTGTTGAGCACGTAGGCGCTGTCGTCGACCTCGAGCACGCTGGGCGCGTCGGTGCCGTAGCTGAGGCCGTGGTAGATCTCGTCGACCACCAGGTGGCCGCCGCGCGCCTGCAGCGCCTGCGCCAGCGCGGCCAGTTCGGCGCGGTCCAGCAGGGTGCCGGTCGGGTTGGCCGGCGAGGCGACCAGTGCGCCGACGCTGTCGGCGTTCCAGTGCGCGTCCAGCAAGGCCGGGGTCAACTGGTAGCGGCTGTCCGGGCCGACCGGCACCAGCTGCGCCGCGCCTTCGACCAAGCGCAGGAAATGCCGGTTGCACGGATAGCCGGGGTCGGCCATCAGCCAGCGCTTGCCCGGATCCACCAGCAGCGCGCTGGCCAGCAGCAGCGCGCCGGAACCGCCGGGGGTGATCATGATCCGCGCCGGGTCCAGGTCCACGTCGTGGCGTTGCCGGTAGAACCCGGCCAGCGCCTCGCGCAGCGCCGGCAACCCGCGCGCGGCGGTGTAGCGGGTGTGGCCCGCGGCTAGCGCGGCCTGGCCGGCGGCGACGATCGGCGCGGCGGTGGTGAAGTCCGGTTCGCCGATCTCCAGGTGGATCACGTCGTGGCCGGCGTGTTCCAGTTCGTTGGCGCGGGCCAGCAGCGCCATCACGTGGAACGGTTCGATGTCGCGGCTGCGTTGGCTGTAGGCGGGCAGCGCGTGCGGCGCGGTACGGGGTTCGGTCGGAAGCGGGTTCATGGCCCGATGATAGAGGAGGGCGGCGCACGAAATCGTTGCGCGCGCTTGCCAGGATGCGGCGTCTCGCGGAGACTCGGCCGGCACCGTGCGGCGCCGCGCCGCATGCCTGCCGTCTCCCGGCCCGGGCGGCGCGTCCTTGCTTGCGTTACTGCCGCCGGAGCCCCATTAGATGCATCACCGTTCCCTGCTAGCGAGCTTTCTGCTGCTCATGACCGCGCCCTTCGCTTCCGCCCTCGCCACCGACGCGACCCCGCCGCATCCGGCCAAGCAGCCGCACACGGTCACCGCGCCGTTCGGCGCCACCCGCCAGGACGACTATTACTGGCTGCGCGACGACAAGCGCGAGAATCCGCAGATGCTGGCGTATCTCAATGCCGAGAACGCCTACGCCGACCAGGTGCTGAAGCCGCTCAAGCCGCTGGAAGACACGCTGTACAAGGAGATCGTCGGCCGCATCAAGCAGGACGACAGCAGCGTGCCGTACCGCGAGCGCGGCTACTGGTACTACACCCGCTTCGAGAGCGGCAAGGACTACCCGGTGCATGCGCGGCGCAAGGGCAGCATGGAGGCGGCGGAGGAAATCCTGCTCGACGTCAACGCGATGGCCGCGGACAAGGGCTATTTCAGCCTGGGCGATGCGGTGGTCAGCCAGGACAACCGCCTGCTGGCGTGGACCGAGGACGACGTCGGCCGCCGCCAGTACGTGGTGCGCTTCAAGAACCTGGACACCGGCGAGATCTACGCCGACCGCGTGCCGGGCGTGTCGCCGGAGGTGGTCTGGGCCGACGACAACAAGACCTTGTTCTACGTCGAGAACGACCCGGAGACCCTGCTCACCGTGCGCGTCAAGAAGCATGTGCTGGGCACGCCGGCCGCGCAGGACGTCCTGGTCTACGAGGAGAAGGACGACAGTTTCTACATGGGCGTGGGCCGTACCCGCGACGACAAGTACATCGTCATCGGCGTGGAGAGCACGGTGTCCTCCGAGCAGCGCTACGCGCCGGCCGCCGACCCGCAGCGCTTCACCGTGCTGGCGCCGCGCGAGCGCGACGTCGAGTACAGCGCCGACCATTTCGACGGGCGCTGGGTGATCCGCACCAACTGGAAGGCCAAGAACTACGCGCTGATGACCGCGCCCGACGGCGCCACCAAGCGCTCGCAGTGGCAGGCCTGGCTGCCCTACGACGAGAAGGTGTTCATCGACGGCTTCGAGCTGTTCGACGGCTTCACCGCGATCGCCGAGCGTTCCGACGGCCTGGAGCGGATCCGCCTGCACTTCGCCGACGGCAAGGAGGACTACGTCAAGGCCGACGAGCCGGCGTATTCGATGGGCCTGTCGGTCAATCCCGAGCCGGACACGCCATGGCTGCGCTACAGCTACACCTCGCTGACCACGCCGGCCACCACCTACGGACTCAACACCCGCACCGGCGAGCGCAAGCTGCTCAAGCAGCAGCCGGTGATCGGCTACGACGCCGACAAGTACCAGACCGAGCGCGTGTGGGTGACCGCGCGCGACGGGGTCAAGGTGCCGGTGTCGCTGGTGTACCGGAAGGGCTTCAAGAAGGACGGCACCGCGGCGCTGTACCAGTACGCCTACGGCAGCTACGGCATGTCCACCGATCCCAACTTCAACCTGCCGGTGGTCAGCCTGCTCGACCGCGGCGTGGTCTACGCCATCGCGCACATCCGCGGCGGCCAGGAGATGGGCCGCGACTGGTACGACCAGGGCAAGCTGCTCAACAAGAAGAACACCTTCACCGACTTCATCGACGTCACCCGCGGCCTGGTCAAGCTGGGCTATGCGGCGCCGGACCGCGTCGCCGCGGCCGGCGGCAGCGCCGGCGGCCTGCTGATGGGCGCGGTGGCGAACATGGCGCCGCAGGATTACCGGGTGCTGGTGGCGCAGGTGCCGTTCGTCGACGTGGTCACCACCATGCTCGACCCGAGCATTCCGCTGACCACCAACGAATACGACGAGTGGGGCAATCCGGAGCAGAAGCAGTACTACGACTACATGCTCGGCTATTCGCCGTACGACAACGTCACCCGCCAGGCGTATCCGGCGCTGTTCGTCGGCACCGGCCTGTGGGATTCGCAGGTGCAGTACTGGGAGCCGGCGAAGTGGGTGGCCAAGTTGCGCGACGACAACACCGGCACCCGCCCGATCGTGTTCCGGGTCAACATGGAAGCCGGCCACGGCGGCAAGTCCGGGCGCTTCCGCCGCTATCGCGAGCAGGCCGAGTCGTACGCGTTCATGCTCGACCAGCTGGGTGTGGAGCAGGCGGCGAAGTAGCGCCGGCTGGTCTGGCATCCTGTCGCGGCTGAAGCCGCTCCTACAGTGTACCCGGCCGGTGCGCCGCAAGCGTTCTTTAGGACCGGCTTCAGCCACGACGGTTCCCCAGGTCAGCCAGGCTTCCGGCTTGGCTCGTCGCGACTGAAGTCGCTCCCACAGTTGAAGTCGCTCCCACAGTGGCGTGCGCTCGGCTGGCTGGGTGCACTGTAGGAGCGGCTTCAGCCGCGACCACGAGGTTCCGGAGCCGGCCCGGTTTCCGGCTTCGTTCGTCGCGACTGACGTCGCTCCTACAAGAGGCCGCTGCGGCGAGTGCCGGTGGGTGCACCGTGGGAGGGACTTCAGTCCCGACGGCATCCAGCTTCGGCCAGCGCGCTGCGTCGTTCCGGGCGCACGAAGCGACGGCGCCCGGCACCGCGAGGTCCGCGTCGCCATCCGGCCGCGGCTTTATCATGCGCCGATGGAACCCCCTTCCCGTTTCCGCTGGGCCTGGTGGCTGCTGGCCTACGTCAGCCTGGCGACGGGCATCGTCGGCATCTTCGTGCCGGGCTTGCCGACCACGGTGTTCGTGCTGATCTCGGCCTATGCCGCCTCGCGCGGCTCCGAGCGCCTGCGCCGGCGGTTGCTGGAGGATCCGCGTTTCGGCGCCAGCATCCGCGACTGGGAAGCGCACGGTGCGGTCAGCCGCCGCGGCAAGTGGATGGCCACGCTGACCATGGCGGTGTGTGCGCTGGTGCTGCTGCTGTTCGTGCACACGCCATGGGTGCAGGTGGTGGCGATCGGCTGCATGAGCTGCGTGGCGCTGTGGCTGTGGCTGCGCCCGGAGCCGCCGCCGCGCGATTGAAGCGGGAGCGCGCGTCTGCATGGGCCCAGGCGTGGCTGCGCCTGGCCGCAGCGTGGCAGGCGGCACAGCCGGTTCATGCCCTTCTGGCTATACTCGGCGCATGAGCACATCGTTCCGTCATCCGATCCGTATCGCCCTGTTCGGCGCCGCCCTGCTGGCGCTGTCCGGGTGCGGCAACAAGGGCCCGCTGGTGATGCCGCAGAAGCCGGTTCCGGTGGAAGCCGCACCGGCCGCCGCGCCCGACGCGACGCCGCCCGCCACCACCGATCCGGCCGGCCAGGCGCAGCCGGTCGATGGCCAGCAGAAGCCGGCCGACGACACCAGCACCACGCCCACCGATGGGAATGAGTGAGGCCAGCGTCGCGGCGCGCCTGCGCTTTTCCAAGATGCAGGGCGCGGGCAACGATTTCGTGGTGCTCGACCTGCGCGACGGCACCCCGCCGCCGGACGCCGCGTTGGCGGTGCGCCTGGCCGATCGCCATTTCGGCGTCGGCTGCGACCAGCTGCTGACCATCGAGGCGCCGCGCACTGCCGAGGCGGTGGCCAGCTACCGGATCTGGAATACCGACGGCAGCCTGGCCGGACAGTGCGGCAACGGCGCGCGCTGCGTCGCCGCCTGGCTGGTGCGCGACGGCGTCGCCGGCAGCGATCCGTTCGTCATCGACAGTCCGTTCGCCTCGCATCGCATCGAACGCGGCGCCGACGGCCAGTTCGCGGTGGCGATGGGCGTGCCGCGCTTCGCCCCGGAGGACGTGCCGCTGATCGGCTTCCCGCGCATGCGCGAGGAGTATGTGCTGCCGCTGCAAGGCGGCAGCGTGCGCTTCGGCGCGGTGTCGATGGGCAATCCGCATGCGGTGCTGGAAGTGGGCCTGGTCGATGCGGCGCCGCTCGAACGGCTGGGGCCGTTGCTGCAGCAGCACGCGTCGTTTCCCGATTCGGTCAACGTCGGCTTCGCCCAGGTGATCGACCGCGGCCATGTGCGCCTGCGTGTGTACGAGCGCGGCGTCGGCGAGACCCTCGCCTGCGGCAGCGGCGCCTGCGCGGCCGCGGCGGTGCTGATCCAGCGCGGCCGCGTGGACCGCGACGTGCGCGTGGTGCTGCCCGGCGGCGAGCTGCGCATCCGCTGGCCGCACGACGCGGCGCCGGTGGTGATGTCCGGGCCGGCCGCATTCGTTTTCGATGGGGAGTGGATCCGATGAGCGAGACCCAGGACAAGATCGGCGCGCACGAAATCGCCGCATGGCTGCGCCGCCATCCGGCGTTCCTGAAACAGTTCCCCGACCTGGCATTGACCCTGGTGGTGCCGCGCGACGACGGCCCGACCGCGTCGCTGGCGAGCTATCAGCTGGAAGTGCTGCGCGACAAGAACCGCGAGCTGTCGCGGCGCCTGTCCGAGCTGGCCGGCAATGCCCAGGTCAACGAGCGCCTGGCGGTGCGGACCCATCAGCTGACCCTGGCGCTGATGCGGCAGACCAGTGCCGCCGACAGCGTGCGCGCGATGGCCGCGTCGCTGCAGGAGGATTTCCAGGGCGACCTGGTCAGCATCGTGCTGCTGCGGCCGTTGCCCGGGCTGGAGCAGGCGCCGTGGCTGCAGATCCTGGCGCAGGACGATCCGCGGCTGGCGCCGTTTCGCGACTGCCTGAAGGACGGCGAGCCGATCTGCGGCCGCCTGCAGCCGGAAAAGCAGGCGCTGCTGTACGCCGAGCGCGTCGAGGACGTGCAGTCCACCGCGCTGCTGCCGTTGCCGGGCGTGGGCCTGCTCGCGGTCGGCAGCCGCGATCCGAACCGCTTCTATCCCGGCATGGGCACCTTGTTCCTGCGCATGATGGGCGAGTCGCTGACGGTGGCGCTGCAGCGCTTCGCATGAAGGCCGGGACGCGGGACGCGGGACGCGGGACTCGGAAAAAGCGCGCCGACGCGCGCGCCGATGCGTCGGCTGTCGATGCCGAATCCCCAATCCCGAATCCCCAATCCCGGTTCCTCAGCTATCTGCAAGTCGAACGGCGCATGTCCGCGCACACGCTGGATGCGTACCGCCGCGACCTCGCCGCGCTGGCGGCCTGGGCGGCGGACAATGCCGGGGTCGACATCGCCGCGCTCGGCGCCGAGCAGCTGCGCCATTTCATCGCCGCCGAGCACCGCCGCGGGCTGTCGCCGAAGAGCCTGCAGCGGCGCCTGTCGGCGTGCCGCAGTTTCTATGCGTGGTTGCTCAAGCATGGGCAGATCGCGGCCAGTCCGGCCGCCGCGCTGCGTGCGCCGAAGGCGCCGCGCAAGCTGCCGCAGGTACTGGACGCGGACGAGGCGGTGCGCCTGGTCGAAGTGCCGACCGACGTGCCGCTGGGCCTGCGCGACCGCGCACTGCTGGAACTGTTCTATTCCTCCGGGCTGCGCCTGAGCGAGCTGTGCGCGCTGCGCTGGCGCGACCTGGATTTCGCCAGCGGCCTGGTCCGCGTGCTCGGCAAGGGCAACAAGCAGCGGCTGGTGCCGGTCGGCTCGCACGCGCGCAAGGCGCTGCTGGAATGGCAGGCGGAAACCAAGGCGGCGGCCGAGGCGCCTGTTTTTCCGGGCCGCGGCGGCGCGCCGATCGGCGCGCGCGCGGTGCAGATCCGGATCAAGCAGCTGGCCGGGCGCCAAGGCCTGTTCAAGCACGTGCACCCGCACATGCTGCGGCACAGCTTCGCCAGCCACATCCTCGAATCCTCCGGCGACCTGCGCGGTGTCCAGGAGCTGCTCGGCCACGCCGACATCGCCACCACGCAGATCTACACCCACCTGGATTTCCAGCATCTGGCCAAGGTCTACGACGCCGCGCACCCGCGCGCCAGGCGCAAGTCGTGACCGGCTGAACGCACGGACGCGGTAAGTCCGTCCGTTCGCGCGCTTGTTCTGGATCAAGGCGCGCGCCGCTGCGGGCGGGAACACTGTCCGCCGGAACATGCAGCGAGGCAGGTCGATGGCGAAACCCTTTCCGTTGCAACCCGCACATCCCGAGCGGATCTGTTGGGGGTGCGACCGCTACTGCGCGGCGGCGGACCTGGCGTGCGGCAACGGCTCCGGACGCGTCATGCATCCGATCGAATTGCAGGGCGAGGACTGGTACCTGCTGTGGGGCATCGAGCCGGAGCCCGAGCATCCGGGCCGCGCGAAGATCGGCGGCGATCGGCAAACCCATGCTTGAACCGGCCGCGGCATGCCCCCACACCTGAAGAACCGCTCAGGAGGCCGCATGGACCCCAGTCAGAATCCCAACGTTTTCCACGCCACCACGATCCTGTCGGTGCGCCGCAACGGCCATGTCGCCGTGGCCGGCGATGGTCAGGTGACGCTGGGCCATACCGTGATGAAGGGCAATGCGCGCAAGGTGCGCCGGCTCGGCCGCGACGGCCAGGTGCTGGCCGGCTTCGCCGGCGCCGCCGCCGATGCGTTCACCCTGTTCGAACTGTTCGAGGCCAAGCTCGAGAAGCACGGCCAGCTGACCCGCGCGGCGGTGGAACTGGCCAAGGACTGGCGCACCGAACGCCGCCTGGGCAAGCTCGAGGCGTTGCTGGCGGTGGCCGACAAGGAAACCTCGCTGATCATCAGCGGCACCGGCGACGTGATCGAGCCGGAGGACGGCATCATCGCGATCGGCTCCGGCGGCTCCTACGCGCTGTCGGCGGCGCGCGCGCTGCTCGGCCACACCGAACTGGACGCCAAGACCATCGCGGTCGAAGCGCTGAACATCGCCGGCGACATCTGCATCTATACCAATCGCAACGTGGTGGTCGAAGAGCTGTGAATCGGGAATGGGGAATCGGGAATCGCAACGGCGGTTCCTGTCTCCGTTGCCGATGACGCCTGCTCTTCCCATTCCCGATTCTCCATTCCCCATTCCCTCTTCGATTTCCCGACCATGACCGATACCCATAGCACCATGACCCCGCGCGAAATCGTGCAGGAGCTGGACCGCCACATCGTCGGCCAGCAAGACGCCAAGCGCGCGGTGGCGATCGCGCTGCGCAACCGCTGGCGGCGCATGCAGCTGCCCGATGCGCTGCGCAACGAAGTGATGCCCAAGAACATCCTGATGATCGGCCCCACCGGCGTCGGCAAGACCGAGATCGCGCGGCGCCTGGCGACGCTGGCCAACGCGCCGTTCGTCAAGGTCGAGGCCACCCGTTTCACCGAGGTCGGCTACGTCGGCAAGGACGTGGAGCAGATCGTGCGCGACCTGGCCGACACCGCGGTCAAGCTGTATCGCGAACAGGCCAAGACCCGCGTGCGCACCCAGGCCGAGGAGCGCGCCGAAGACCGCATCCTCGACGCGCTGCTGCCACGGCGCAGCGCCGGCATCGGCTTCGATCCGGAAGCCGCGCGCAACGAGCCCTCGGCGCAGGACAACGACACCCGCAGCAAGTTCCGGCGCATGCTGCGCGCCGGCGAACTGGACGAGCGCGAGATCGAGCTGGACGTGGCGGTCAACGTCAGCATGGACATCATGACCCCGCCGGGCATGGAGGAAATGGGTCAGCAACTGCGGCAGATGTTCTCCAACCTGGGCGGCAGCAAGTCGCAGTCGCGCAAGCTGACGATCAAGGCGGCGCGGCCGTTGCTGATCGAGGAAGAGGCGGGCAAGCTGGTCAACGAGGAAGACGTGCGCGCCGCGGCGATCGAGGCCTGCGAGCAGCACGGCATCGTGTTCATCGACGAGATCGACAAGGTCGCCAAGCGCGGCGAGGCCGGGTCGTCCGGCGGCGACGTGTCGCGCGAAGGCGTGCAGCGCGACCTGCTGCCGCTGGTCGAAGGCTCCAACGTCAGCACCAAGTACGGCACGGTCAAGACCGACCATATCCTGTTCATCGCCTCGGGCGCGTTCCACCTGGCCAAGCCCAGCGACCTGATCCCGGAGCTGCAGGGCCGCTTCCCGATCCGCGTGGAACTGTCGGCGCTGTCCAAGGACGATTTCATCCGCATCCTCACCGAGCCCAAGGCGGCGCTGAGCAAGCAGTACGAAGCGCTGCTGCTGACCGAAGGCGTGACCCTGAGCTTCACCGAGGATGCGATCGACCGCCTCGCCGAGATCGCGTTCCTGGTCAACGAGCGCCAGGAGAACATCGGCGCGCGGCGCCTGCACACGGTGCTCGAGCGCCTGCTCGATACGTTGAGCTTCGAGGCGCCGGATCGCGACGGCCAGAGCGTCGTCGTCGATGCCGCCTACGTCAACACGCACCTGGGCGAGCTGGTGCAGGATCCGGATCTGAGCCGTTACATCCTGTAACTCCGGCGTGCCGGCTGGGCGCAGGCGAGCCTGCGCCGCAGTGCGCGCAACTGCTTGCTTGCGGTCGGTACAGTTGTGGGAGCGACTTCAGTCGCGACGGGCTTTCCCGGGAAAGCTGCGTCGCGACTGAAGTCGCTCCCACAGAATTCATCTGCAAACCGGAGATGCAAGAACGCACGCCTCGCAGCGCGACGGCGCTGCTGGCTGGTATGCGGCCACGAATGCCTGCCAGGCGTCGGTCTCCGGAACCCTGTAGGAGCGGCTTCAGCCGCGACCGGGCATCACCGGTAACGCCCGGTCGCGGCTGAAGCCGCTCCTACAGGGTTCGTGGCGGTGCCCCCCCCACGCTCAGTACAGCGGCGTCCCCGCCTGGTACGCAGCCACGAATCCCTGCCAGTCCAGCTGCACCTGCGCCGCATAGTCGAACGCGAACTGGCGCAGTTCCGACTTCAATCCGCTCTTGCTGCTGGCCGCGGCATCGATCTGCTTGTCGATGCTGTAGCTCACCACCGCCGGATCGTAGTCCTGGTCGGACAGCGCGTGCGCCGAGGCCAGCGCCTGGCCCAGGTAGGTGGCGGCGGTGGTCAGCTTGCCGGCGCTGCTCAGCGCGGTCGGGTCCAGGTCTTCCTGGAACGGCGATTTCTCGTGCACGTAGAACGGCACGCCGGCGACGCTGGCGTAGCCGATCAGCACGTCGGCATCCAGGGTCTGCGCCTTGGCGGTGCGCGCCACGCGCTCGCCTTCGTGGTTGTCGTAGCTGGAGGCGGGCATCTGCGACGGCGCGGCGACGGCGACCACGCTGGCCGCTTCCTGCTTCCATTCCAGGATCACGTCGTCGCCGGTCGAACTGCTCGCGCCTTCGACCAGCACGTACAGGCGCTGCCGGCCCAGGCTGCCGGTGCCCGAGCCGAGCTTCTGGCGCACGTCCTTGATCGTGTAGTAGCTGGTCGCATAGCGCTTGGATGCCGCGATCGACGCCACATAGCCGTTCATCGCGCTGGCGACCGCCGCGTAGGTGGCGCTGTCCACCGCGACCAGGTTGTCCAGATTCTGGAACGTGCGCTTGCCGCCGCTGACCGCGGTGTATTTGCCGAGCAGGCTGCTGCGGCTCTTGCTGTCGGCGCTGTCGATGGCCTTGGCCACCACGCCGCTGGTGTTGCTCTTGGCCAGCTGGAAACTCTTCTCGGCGTCGCTGCCCTTGAAGTCGCCGATCTTGTCCAGGTAGGCGCCGACCATGGTCTCGATCGCGCTGCCGATGTCGCTGTCGGACAGGCCGTTGTCGCGCCCGGCCAGGACCATGCTCGCCGCCAGCCGGCGCAGGTCCCACACGTACTGGCCGAGATGGCCTTCGTCGAAGTCGGCGACCTTGAACACCGCCTTGCCGCTGCTGTCGCGCGCGGCGTCGAAGTTGCCGATGTGGGTGTCGCCGCCGAGCCAGGTGTAGCCGGTCTGCGGGCTGGTCCACAGCGAGGCCGGCAGGGTCTTCATGTCCTGGTAGAACAGATGGTCGGTGCCGCGATAGAACGCGTAGGCGCTGCCGGCCATCGTCGCCATCTTGGTGTCCAGCTCGGCCTGCTGCGCCGCATAGGGATGGTTGTAGTCGTGGATCTGCTGCACCACCCAGGCGTCGCGCTGGCTCGCGGCGGTGGCGCAGCCGGCGGTGGCGGCGAGGATCAGGCCGATCAGCAGCAGGCGCGGCAGGCGGGTGGGCATCGCAGGTCTCCAGGCGCGGACAGGGCGACCAGTCGAGCATGCCGGCATTGCACGGCGATGAATCCGGGGCCGGGCCGGCCCGGCGCGGGCATCGCTACAGATAGCGCAGCCAGGCCAGGTCGCGCCGGCGCGCCTTCAGTCGCGCGAACGCCGCCACCGGCCAGTACAGCGCCACGCCCAACACCGCGGCGATCGCCCACAGCGCCGCGACACTGTCCACGCCGAACAATGCGCCGTGGTTCGCCCCCCAATACGCCAGCGCTGCCAGGTACAGCAGCCTCAGCACGTACAGATGCAGCAGGTAGAAGAACATCGGCGCCGCGCCGATCACGGCCAGCGGCGCCAGCGCCCGCGCCAGCCGCGGTTGTTCGTACAGGCGCAGCAACAGCAGGCCCACGCCCAGGGTCAGCAGCAGGAACAGCAACGACGGCGGGTACTTGGTCAGGTTGAAGAAGCTCATCGCGGTGTGCACCACGTCGGCCTGGTCGCGCCAGGGCGCATCGCCGTAGCCGTTGTGCCAGCGCAGCAGGTGGAACAGCGCCAGTGCGCCGAGGCCGCAGGCCAGCAGGCGCTGCCGGCGTTGCGCCGGCGCGGTGCCGGCGCCGTACCAGGGGCCGGCCGCATAGCCCAGCGCGATCACCCCGATCCACGGCAGCAACGGATACGAGGTGCGCACGCGCATTTCGCCCAGTTGCAGCCAGCTGCGATCGTGCAGCACGGCCCAGGCCGTGGCCAGCGGACCGTCGCCGGGCACATGCACGCTATCGAGCAGGTTGTGCCCGGCCACCAGCGCCACGCCGAGCAGTGCCAGCAGCGGACGTGGCAGCCACAGCAACGCCGCCAGCGCCAGCATGCTCAGCCCGATCGCCCAGATCACCTGCAGGTACAGCACCTGCGGTGGGAACGAGAGGGTCCAGGCGAAGTTGACCAGGGTCAGTTCCAGCACGATCAGGAACAGCCCGCGCTTGAGCAGGAACGCCGCCGCTGCCTTGCGGCCATGCGGCTGCCGCGCCGCATACAGCCACGCCGACAGCCCGGTCAGGAACACGAACACCGGCGCACACAGGTGCGCCAGCACGCGCGCCACGAACAGCGCCGGGGCGGTGGTTTCCACGTCCACCGGATCGCCGATCGGGTGGTGCAGGTAGAACGTCTCGCGCACGTGGTCGAGCAGCATCAGCGACATCACGGTGCCGCGCAGCAGATCGATCGAGGCCAGGCGCGAGGAGGTGGGGGAAAGAGCGGGGGAAGCGGAAGACATGCGCTGCGGTTCGTGTCAGTATTGAAATAATATAACATTTCTTTTTGGGTGCTTCGCTCCATGTCGCCACGTTCGCCGCAGTCGCTGTCCTTCGTCGCCGCCTTGCTGGCCGGCCTGAGTGCCGGTCCGGCCGATGCCGATGCGGTGCTCGACGCCGCGTCCGAGCCCGCCGAACTGGACACGGTGCGCGTGGTCGGGCGCCGCGATTCGGGCACCTACTACGCCGATGCCACCCAGGGCAGCAAGACCGAGCTGAGCCTGCGCCAGCTGCCGCAATCGGTGCGGGTGCTGCCGCGGCAGGCGATCGACGACCTCGGTGCGACACATCTGGACGGCACCCTGGACTACGTCGGCGGCATCTCGCGGCAGAACGGCTTCGGCGGGCTGTGGGACAACTTCGCGGTGCGCGGCCTGCCCGGCAACGAGAACACCGGCAGCGCGACCCTGCTCAACGGCCTGGCCGGCAACCGCGGCTACAACGCGCCGCGCGACACCGCCAACATCGAGGCGATCGAGTTCCTGAAAGGGCCGGCCGCCGCGCTGTACGGCAGCAGCGAGCCCGGCGGCACGCTCAACATCGTCACCAAGCTGCCGCAGTGGCGGCCGGCGACCGCGCTGGAACTGTCCGCCGGCAGCCACGACGCCTACCGCGTCGCGGCCGACAGCACCGGGCCGCTGGGCGACAGCGTCGCCTACCGGCTCAACCTCGCCGCCGAGGACAGGCACAGCTTCCGCGACGTCGTGCGCACGCAGCGCCGTTTTCTCGCGCCGGCGCTGACCTGGCGCCTGGGGGAGGCCACCACGCTGGACTACAACGGCGAATGGCTGCGCCACCGCGCGCCGCTGGACCGCGGCGTGGTCGCGGTGCGCGGCGACCTGCGCGCGCTGCCGCGTTCGCGCTTCCTCGGCGAGCCGGGCGATGGCGACGTGCAGGTCGAGAACCGCAATCACCAGCTGCTGCTGCGGCATGCGTTCTCCGACACATGGAGCGGGCTGCTCGCCGCGTCGCGGCGCGACGCCAGCCTGCGCGGCTACTCCACCGAACCCAGTGCGGTGCAGGCCGATGCGCGCACGCTGTGGCGGCAGCGGCGCTGGCGCGACTTCGCCTCGCGCGACAGCGCGCTGCAGGCCGAACTGCGCGGCCAGGTGCGCAGCGGGACCCGGCGCCACGACCTGCTGGTCGGCATGGAGGCCTACGACTTCGTGCTCGATCAACGCATGCTGCGGGTCCGCCCCAGCGCCGCCGCACCGTATGCGCTGGACCTGTTCGCGCCGGTCTACGGCCAGGCGCCGCCGACGCCGCTGCCGTTCGTCGATACCCACGAGCGCCAGCGCAACCTGGCGCTGTACCTGCAGGATGCGGTGGCGTTGAACGCGCAGTGGACGCTGCTGCTCGGCCTGCGCCACGACCGCTACCGGCAGGCGCTGGAGGATCGCCGCAGCGGCGGCCGCTACGCGCAGACCCCGGCCAGGACCACGCCGCGCATCGGGCTGAGCTACGCGCCGGGCGAGCAGTGGTCGTGGTACGTCAACGCGGGGCGTTCGTTCCGCCCCAACAACGGCTCCGACGTCTGGTACGGCACCGGCACCAGCACCACGCCGGCGCCGGAAACCGGCCGCGCGCTGGAACTGGGCGGCAAGTGGCAGGCGCGCGACGGCCGCCTCGGCGGCACCCTGGCGCTGTACGAGATCGTCAAGGACAACGTGCTCACCGGCGATCCGCGCAATCCGGGCAACCAGATCGCCGCCGGCCGCGTGCGCAGCCGCGGCGCCGAGGCCGATCTGTCCGGCCAACTGAGCGCGCACTGGCGGCTCAACGCCAGCGCGTCGTGGAACCGGGTGCAGGTGCTGCGCGACAACACGCTGCAGGTCGGCGGCAGCCTGATCAACGTGCCCAAGCTCAACGGCAGCGTGCTGGCGGTGCACGAGACGCCGCTGCCCGGCGGTGGCCTGCTCGGCCTCGGCGGCGGCATCACCCATACCGGTGCGCGGTTGGCCGAGGCCTACACCCAGGCGCAGGCCGACGCCGGTATCGCACCGGCGCGGTTGCCGGCCTACACCGTGGCCAAGCTGCTGGCGTACTGGCGCATCGACGACCGGCTGCGCGTGTCGCTGGACGTGGACAACGTGTTCGACCGGACCTACTACACCAGTTCGGTCGCGGCGACGCCGTGGGTGGCGGTGGGCGCGGCGCGCACGGTCAGCGCCGGCGTGCAGTACCGGTTCTGAGCGCGGCGGCGCTTCAGTCCTCGCCGATGTCCTCGTTCCACACGTCCGGATTGGCCGCGATGTAGCCGCCGAGCAGGTCGATGCATTCCTGGCTGTGCAGGTCGATCACGGTGACCCCGCTGTCGCGCAGCCAGTCGATGCCGCCCTGGAAGGTCACCGATTCGCCGACCACCACGGTGCCGATGTTGAACTGCCGCACCAGGCCGCTGCAGTACCAGCACGGCGCCAGCGTGGTGACCATGATGGTGTCCTTGTAGCGGCGCTGGCGCCCGGCCTTGCGGAACGCATCGGTCTCGCCGTGCACCGACGGGTCGCCTTCCTGCACGCGGCGGTTGTGGCCGCAGCCGAGCAGGCGGCCGTCGTTGTGGTACAGCGCCGCGCCGATCGGGATGCCGCCCTCGGCCAGGCCCTGGCGGGCCTCGGCGATGGCGGTGTCGAGCAGGGCGCGGTAGTCGGGCGTGGCGATCATCGGATGCGTTCCTTGGCGGGAGAGCGCCATAGTGCGCATGGCGGCGCGGGCTGTCATCACCGCAAGCCGGGCGTGGGGCAGGGCGCCTGCGGCGGCGGCGTCGTTGCGAGCGCCGGCCCGCGCGCCGCATCAGCGTTCCGGCGGCGCGCGCATGCGGCTTTACTTACCGCGCGAATGGGTCTATGAACGCTCTACCCCCATCCCCCGCATCACCGGCTCGGCGCAGGCCTGGCTGCAGAAACGCTGTTGTCCGATTGCAGGAGACACGCGATGCGCACCACGATGTGGAAAGGGCTCGGCGGGCTGGCCGTGGCCGCGGCAGGGGTGGCGACCGGCGCGCAGGCGCAGGCCCAGGACCAGGAAAAGGCGCAGGGACTGCAATGGAGCGACGGCGCGGCCAGCGCCTCGCTCTACGGCACGCTGGATATCGGCTACGTCGGCCGCCGCGGCGGCAACGGCGCGGTTGCCGACATGGGCACCCAGAACGACCTGCAGAGCGCCGCCGGTTCCGACGGCAGCAATGTCGGCCTCAAACTCGGCTACGACCTGGGCAACGGCACCCGCCTGATCGGCGAGGTCGAGGTCGGCGTCGACCTGACCGGCGACAAGGACGCCGGCAGCGGCGGCGATACGTTCTACACCCGGCATGCCTGGCTGGGCGCGACCGGCGGCTGGGGGACGCTGCTCGGCGGCACCGTCGACGGCGGGCGCGCCGCGGTGCTCAAGCAGTACGATCCGTTCAAGGGCCGGTCGGTCGCCAGCGCCGGTTCCCTGCAGGTGGTGGTGTCCCGGGCCAAGGACGCGGTGGTCTACGTCACTCCCACCTGGCGAGGCCTCAACGCCACCTTCGCCTATACGCCGAATCTGCTCGGCGTCAGCGACCGCGACAGCCGCAGTCCGCTGTATGCGGTGATCCTGGCCTACAGCAACGGACCGCTGAGCCTGGGCTACGACCACGAAGAGGAATGGTGGAACGACGTGCCCGGCCTGACCCGGCTCAGGATCAATCTGTTCGGGGCCAGCTACGACGTCGGCCCGATCAAGCTGTACGGGTTCTACGAACGCATCGACATCCAGCAGCCGTTCGACGTCGCCGCGCTCGGCTTCTACCACGAGCACAAGGGTTATCTGCTGGGCTTCACCGCGCCGATGGGCGCCAACGGCCTGTGGAAGGCGGCCTGGAGCCGGCGCGATTCGTCCTACGTGGACAACACCTGCAACAAGTGGGGCGTGGGCTACCAGCACGCGCTGTCGCCCAAGGCCTATCTCTACGCCGACTACGCGCGGATCGACAACGGCGCCGGCGGCACCTGCACGATCGCCTACAGCAACGAGCAGACCTCGGCCGACCTCGGCCAGGGCGACGCCGGCGGCTACGGCATCGAGGGCGTGGACGTCGGCCTGGTGCTGAAGTTCTGAGGGTCGCGCCCAGCGGCCGCGCGCGCCGCACCGCGCGCGGCGGGGACGCGGGCGTGCGATCGCCGGGCGGCGGCCGCGTGGCCGGCGGGCCCGGTCGGTCGGCGCAGCGGCGGCTGCGACCGGACGCCGCAGACCATGACGGCGCCAGCAGTGCGATAATCCCCGCCATGAGCGAATCCCCCTACAAGTCCGGCACCACCCATTTCGGCTTCCGCGACGTCGCCGCCAAGGACAAGCAGAAGCTGGTCGGCGAGGTGTTCACCTCGGTCGCCGGCAACTACGACCTGATGAACGACCTGATGAGCCTGGGCATCCACCGGGCCTGGAAGCGCTATTTCGTGGCCACCGCGCAGGTCAAGCCGGGCGACCGCGTGCTCGACCTGGCCGGCGGCACCGGCGACATCGCCGCGCTGCTGAAGGAGCGGGTCGGCGACGACGGCGCGGTGGTCCTGGGCGACATCAACGCCGGCATGCTGTCGGTGGGCCGCGACCGGCTGACCAACCGCGGCCTGGTCGCGGGCCTGGACTACGTGCAGTGCAACGCCGAGGCGCTGCCGTTCCCGGACCAGAGCTTCGACCTGGTCACCATCGCCTTCGGCCTGCGCAACGTCACCGACAAGGACGCGGCGCTGCGCGAGATGTACCGGGTGCTGAAGGTCGGCGGACAGGCGCGGGTGCTGGAGTTTTCCGAGGTCACCGCCGACTGGTTCAAGCCGATCTACGACTTCCATTCGTTCAAGATCCTGCCGCGCCTGGGCAAGCTGTTCGCCAAGGATGCCGACAGCTACCAGTACCTGGCCGAGAGCATCCGCAAGCATCCGCCGCAGGACGCGCTGAAGGGCATGATGGCCGAGGCCGGCTTCGCCCGCAGCCACTACAAGAACCTGACCGGCGGCATCGTCGCGATCCATTCGGGCTACAAGATCTGAGAAGCCGGGATTCGGGATTCGGGATTGGGGATTCGTAAAGCGGGGGCAATGCGCTCTTTGCGAATCCCCAATCCCGAATCCCCGCTTTTCCACAGCCGAATGGCTGGTCATCCCAGCCTTCAAGGTAAACTTCCGGTTTCCCCGAACCGGTGCTGTCCGCCATGCGTTCCCCGTTCCTGTTGTTGTCCCTGGCCGCGGTCATCGCGACCGGTTGTTCCCGCCAAGAGCCCACCGAGGCTGCCGCTCCCGCCGCCAAGCCCGCGCCCTCCGCCGTGAAACCCGCCGACCGCAGCCACGACGAAAGCTCCTACGCCGAGCCGGGCAAGGTCGTGATCAAGGACCTGGCGCTGGACCTGAAGCTGGATTTCGACAGCAAGCAGATCGGCGGCACCGCCACCTACACGCTGGACTGGAAGGACAAGAGCGCCAAGCAACTGCTGCTGGACACGCGCGAGCTGACCATCGAGAACGTGCAGGGCGACGACGGCAAGGGCAACCTGGCGCCGCTGCAGTACGCGCTGGCGCCGGCCGACAAGATCTACGGCAGCAAGCTGACCATCGAAGCGCCGAACCAGCCGCAGAAGGTCACCATCGCCTACCACACCGCCGCGACCGCTTCGGGCCTGCAGTGGCTGGCGCCGTCGATGACCGAGGGCAAGAAACTGCCCTTCATGTTCAGCCAGTCGCAGGCGATCCACGCGCGCAGCTGGGTGCCGCTGCAGGACACGCCGAGCGTGCGCTTCACCTACAGCGCGCACGTCGTGTCGCGTCCGGACGTGATGGTGCTGATGAGCGCCGACAACGACCCGAAGGCGGCGCGCGACGGCGACTACACGTTCAAGATGCCGCAGCCGATCCCGTCCTACCTGCTGGCCATCGCCGCCGGCGACCTGGTGTTCAAGCCGATCTCCGAGCGTTCGGGCGTGTGGGCCGAGCCGACCATGGCCGACAAGGCGGCCAAGGAGTTCGAGGACACCGAGAAGATGATCGTCGCCGCCGAGACGCTGTACGGTCCGTACCGCTGGGGCCGCTACGACATGCTGGTGCTGCCGCCGTCGTTCCCGTTCGGCGGCATGGAGAACCCGCGCCTGACCTTCGCCACCCCGACCGTGATCGTCGGCGACAAGTCGCTGGTGTCGCTGATCGCGCACGAGCTGGCGCATAGCTGGTCCGGCAACCTGGTGACCAACGCCAGCTGGAAGGACATCTGGCTCAACGAAGGCTTCACCACCTACGTGCAGGCGCGCATCACCGAAGCGCTGTACGGCGCCGAAGCGGCGGAGATGGAGCGCGAGATCGACCAGACCGACCTGCTCGCCGAGGTCAAGGACATGAGCCCGGCCGACCAGGCGCTGGCGCTGCCGGCGCTGACCGAGCGCGATCCGGACGATGCGCTGAGCCAGGTCGCCTACGTCAAGGGCGCCTGGTTCCTGCAGTTCCTGGAGCAGCGCTTCGGCCGCGCCACCTTCGATGCGTTCCTGCGCGGCTGGTTCGACGACCACGCGTTCCAGAGCGCCAACACCGACCAGTTCGTCGCGTATCTGAAGAAGAACCTGCTGGCCAAGAAGCCCGATGCGGTCAGCGAGGCCGAACTGCACGCGTGGCTGGACGAGCCGGGCATCCCGGCGTTCGCGCAGAAGGCGCGTTCGCGCAACTTCGCGATGGTCGATACCGCGCGCATCGCCTGGGCCGGCAGCGGCACCCTGCCGGGCAAGCAGGTCACCGACGCCTGGAGCACGCAGGAGTGGACGCGCTTCCTCAGCGGCCTGGGCGCCACGTTGAAGCCCGAGCAGCTCAAGCAGCTCGACGCCGCCTACCACTTCACCGGCACCGCGAACGGCGAGATCGCCATGCGCTGGTATCCGCTGGCGATCCGCAGCGGCTACGTCGACGCACGCCCGGCCGCCGGCGAGTTCATCGCCCGCGTCGGCCGCCGCAAGCTGATCCTGCCGATCTACGCCGAACTGGTGAAGACCCCGGACGGCCTGGCCTTCGCCAAGCAGGTCTTCGCCCAGGCCAAGCCCGGCTACCACCCGATCACCACGGTGTCGGTGGAGGACATGCTGGCCAAGGCCGACAAGGGCGCCGCCGCGCACTGAGGCGGCACTGCGTGCGCACGCACGGCACGGATCGCGGCGCCGGGAGCAGTCCCGGCGCCGTTTTCGTTTGCGCAACGGCGACGGCCGCCGCGCACTGCCTGCGGCGCGCCGACCCGAGCGCACTGCGCCAGCGTGCAGGGCTTGGCGCAAACCGGGCCGCATGCGAAGGTAGGCGCATGGCACGTTTCCGGTTCCCGACTCTTCCATGTTGCTGCTGACGTTGTTGCTGCTGCTGGCGTTCACCGCGCTGGCCGTGGGGGTGACGCTGCTGGTGGGCGCGGTGCTGTTGTTGCGCAGCAAGCCGTTCCTGCTGGTGCGCCTGGAAAGCCTGCGCCTGCGCCGGGGCAGTGGCCTGCGGCGTTGCCAGACGCAGGTCGCCGGGCATCGCTGGATCTACCTGCACCGCGCCGCGGCCGATCCCGCCGCCCCTGCGCTGCTGCTGGTGCACGGCTTCACCGGCAGCAAGGAGAACTGGTTGCCGCTGGCGCGCGCGCTGGGCGACCGCTATCACCTGTTCATTCCCGATCTTCCCGGTTGGGCCGAGAGCCAGCGCATCGACGGGCAGGACTACGGCTTCGTCGCGCAGGCCGAGCGCGTGGCCGCATTCGCCGCGCAGTGCGTGCGCGGGACGGGCAGCGAATGCGTGCTGGTCGGGCATTCGATGGGCGGCGGCATCGCCGCGCTCGCCGCTGCGCGCCATCCTGAACTGTTCGACCGGGTCGGCCTGCTCAACGCCGCCGGCGTGCGATTCGCCGACAACGCCTTCGGCCAGGCGGTGCTGGACGGCGACAATCCGTTCGCGGTGTACGACGCCGACTCGCTGCGCCGCTACATCGACACGGTCTTTCTGCTGGAGCCTAGCAAGCCGCGCATCCCGTCCTGGGCGGTGTCGTCGATCGTCGCCTGGCGGCGCAGCGAGGCCGGCTTCGAACAGCAGGTGCTGGCGCGGATCGGACGCAGCGAGGAAGCCTTCCTGCCGTTCGAGGAAGCCGCGCGCATCCGCCAACCGGCGCTGCTGCTGAACTGCGTGCAGGATGCGGTGATCGATGCCAGCGCGCTGGCGCTGTACGCGCAGCGCGTGCCGCAGGCGCTGCAGGTGCTGCTCGACGGCAGCGGCCACATGTCCATCGTCGAGAAGCCGGCCGAGGTCGCGCAGGCGATCGATACGTTGATCCAACGAGGAGTCCCCCGATGAAACGCATTCTGCTCGGCGCGCTGTGCGCCGTCGCCCTGGCCGGTTGCGGCGACCACGAGGCCGAGCGCAAGGCGCAGGCCGCCGCCGAAGCGCAGGCCAAGGCGCAGGCCGCCGACGACCTGGCCAAGCAATACGACGCCGCGGTGAAGTCCGGCAACTGGGACCTGGCGCGCATCCATGGCGCGGCGCTGCTGGAGCAGTATCCCGGTTCGGACGCGGCCGAGCGCATCGAGCCCGGCTATGCCGAGGTCAAGGCCAAGGGCGAGGCGGCGCGCGAGCTGCGGCGCATGCAGGCCGCCTGGGAATATTCGCAGGTGCCGGCCGGCAAGGGCACGCAGCGCTCGGCGATGCTGTACAGCCGCGACAAGGTCGATGTGGACGGCAGCGGCCCCAAGCCGGTGCAGCTGGTGTTCCGCGACCACCCGGAATGGAAGCGCAGCGCCTACCTGGTGCTGCAGGCCGGCGATTTCCGTTGCGCCGGCGGCTGCAAGGTGCAGTTGAAGGCCGACGCGGCCGCGCCGCGCGCGGCCGCGGCATGGCGTCCGAACACCGACGAGGCGATCGCGATGTTCATCAGCGACGACAAGGCGCTGTGGAAGCTGGCGCGCAAGACCACGGTGCTGCAGATCGAGTTCCCGGTGAAGGCCGGCGGCACCCGTACCGCGGTATTCGAGACCGGCGGCCTGGACGGGTCGCAGATGCCGGGATGGGATTGAGCGCGGCGGCACCCGGCGCGCGCCTGCGCCAGGTGCGGCACTGGGTGTTCGACATGGACGGCACGCTGACCCGTGCGGTGCACGATTTCGCGCTGATCCGCCGCGAGCTGCAGATTCCGCAGCAGGCCGACATCCTGCAGCACCTGGCCGCGCTGCCGGACGGGGAGGGCGCCGCCAAGCACGCCTGGCTGCTCGAGCACGAACGCGAGCTGGCCTTGGGCGCCGTCGCCGCGCCCGGCGCGCCGGCGCTGCTGCGGACGCTGCATGCGGCGGGTTGCCGGCTGGCGGTACTGACCCGCAACGCGCAGGAGCTGGCGCAGCTGACGCTGCGTGAGATCGGGGTCGAGGATCTGTTCGAGGACGCCAGCATCCTTGGCCGCGACGAGGCGCCGCCCAAGCCGCATCCTGGCGGCCTGCAGCAGTTGGCTGCGCACTGGGGCGTGGCGCCGCATTCGCTGGCAATGCTCGGCGATCACGAATACGACCTGCAGTGCGGGCGCCATGCCGGCGCGACCACGGTGCTGCTGCATGCGGACAATCTCTGGCCGGCGCTGGCCGATTTGCATTTCGCCGATTGCGCGGCGCTGCTGGACTGGTGGCGGGACGCGGCCGGGTAGAGCGTCTTCTCTGTGGGAGGGACTTCAGTCCCGACGCTTTGCCGGTGAAGCCCCGTCGGGACTGAAGTCCCTCCCACAAAGGTGAAAAGCGCGCCAGCTGCGGTCGTTGCCTCTGGCATGCAGATCCGGTTTCTTGTGCGCGTGCGTCGCTTGGCGTGTTGCCAATCTCTGCATCCTTCTGATTCCCCTGCGATCACCACTGCGACGGTTAGGCAAAGGCAAAAGGCAAAGCTTTCGCCTTGCGGCGAGTCGCTTTTCTTTGCTTGTGCAAACAGGCGCTTCACAGCAGCCGAAGGCTGATCAAAGTAACCAAAAGAAGCGCTTTACCACGGCCGAAGGCTGGTCAAGCACACCCTCCCCCGCGCCCTCCGTGCTGCGCGCTCCATGTCCGCGAATAGGACGGGATTCGCGGAAGAGGCTGGTCCGCTACGCGGCCAAGTCCGGGGCAGTCGCCTCGCGGCGCCCGCCCGTCGGGGCGAAGCAGTGCTTCGCCTTTTTCCGGCGAGCCCTGCCCCGCCGCGAACGGCGCACATCCCTGTGCGCCGCCCCAGCGGGGTTTTTCCCGACCCATTCGCCGCTGCGTAAGGGACCCGGAAAGTCCAAAGCAACAGCAGAGCAGCAGAGCAACAGCAGCAAAGCAACAGCAGAGGCGAGAGCACGAGCGCGAGCTGGAGAGTTTGTTGCCGCGGATGTTGCGGTTTGCAGCTCGCGCCGGTGATCTGCCGCGCCGCGTCTCCAATAGCTGCCGTGCGATGCAATCGCGTTGGGGCTTAAGGTCTGCAAGGAATCTGGGCGCCATGTCCCAGGTACGCGCCGGCAGCGGTGGTGGATCGGTCCGGCGCCTGTCCCGGCGTCTGCCAGGTCCACCGGTCGCTGCGATGCGTGGGCTTCGGCCCCGCTGCGCCAATCGCGATACAGGCGGGTGGCGCAAAGTGTGCCGTTCTCGATACAGCGCTGCGGCGCGACAGGGGCGCGGCGGTGTCCATGCCGCGGCCGATGCTTGCGGCTCAACGATGGCGCAGTGCAGCAGCGTGCTGGCACGTCGATTGCTCCCTTTCTCCCGATGTTTCCACATCCCGCCGCGCAGGCCGTTCGACGGTAAGCGCCACGGCTCTTCAACGAGGGGAGTAGAACGATGCACAGTCATCCATGTCGTACCCGTGCCTGGACGCTGCTCGCGCTGGCAACCGCGCTGGTGCTGGCAGGCTGCAAGAAGCAGGAAGACGCCGCGGCACCGGCCGCACCCGCCGCCGCGCAGCAACCCGCCGCGGCGGCGCCGGCCGCGGTGGCCGACACCGACAGCGAGTTCGCCGCCACCGCCAGCAATCCCGACAACTGGGGCGGCATCGGTCGCGACTTCGGCCTGAACCGGCACAGCCCGCTGGCCGAGATCAATCGCGACAACGTCAAGAACCTGAAGATGTCGTGGGAAATGAAGACTGACGCCACCCGCGGCCACGAAGGCCAGCCGCTGGTGATCGGCAGCATCATGTACATGGTCAGCGCGTATCCGAACAACGTGTTCGCGATCGATCTGGCGCAGGAAGACGGCGGCAAGGTGCTGTGGAAATACACCCCGCAGCAGGACGAGCGCTCGGTGGCGGTGGCGTGCTGCGACACGGTCAACCGCGGTGCGTCCTATGCCGACGGCAAGCTGGTGTTCGGCAGCCTCAGCGGCGACGTGATCGCGCTCGATGCCAAGACCGGCAAGGAAGTGTGGAAGCAGAAGCTCGCCCATCCGGAAAAGGGCGAGACCATCACCATGGCGCCGATCATCGCCGACGGCAAGGTCGTGGCCGGCATCAGCGGCAACGAGTTCGGCGTGCTCGGCCGCGTCGCCGCGTTCGCGCTGGGCGACGGCAAGCAGGTGTGGTCCTGCGATGCGGCCGGCAGCGACAAGGCGATCTGCCTGGGTCCGGACTTCAACAAGGCCAATCCGCAGCACGGCCAGCTCGGCGACCTGGGCATCAAGACCTTCCCGGAGGATGGCTGGAAGCGCGGCGGCGGCGCGGCGTGGGGCTGGTACAGCTACGACCCGAAACTGAAGCTGGTCTACTACGGCACCGGCAATCCCGGCCTGTGGAGCCCGTCGTACCGCTGCGGCAAGACCACGCAGAAGGAATGCGATACCGGCGAATACGACAACAAGTGGTCGATGACCCTGTTCGCACGCAAGATCGATACCGGCGAAGCGGTGTGGGGCTACCAGAAGACGCCGTTCGACCAGTGGGACTACGACGGCATCAACGAGCCGATCCTGGTCGACCTGACCATCGACGGCAAGCAGGTCCCCTCCGTTGTGCAGTTCGACCGCAACGGCTTCGCCTACGTGCTCGACCGCCGCGACGGCACCCTGCTGCGCGCGCACAAGTTCGTGCCGGCCAACTGGGCCGAGAGCATCGACATGAAGACCGGCCGCCCGATCAAGGTCGCCGCGCATTCGCCGCTGGAGCGCGGCAAGAAGGTCGAGGCGTTCCCGTCGGCGATGGGCGGCAAGGACCAGCAGCCGTGCTCGGTGGATCCGGCCAATTCGGCGGTGTTCTTCTGCGGCACCAACAACTGGCACATGGAACTGGAACCGCAGGAACGCGGCAACACCATGATGGGCCTGCCGTACGTGTTCGCCAACGTGATGATGAAGCCGAACGAACCCGGCGCGCTGGGCATCGTCAAGGCGTTCGACGTGGTCGAAGGCAAGTCCAAGTGGGAGATCAAGGAGAAGTTCCCGGTGTGGAGCGGCACCCTGGTCACCGACGGCGGGCTGGTGTTCTACGGCACGCTCGACGGCTGGTTCCGCGCGGTGGACAAGGACACCGGCAAGAAGCTGTGGGAGACCAAGTTGCCGTCGGGCATCATCGGCAACCCGATCGCCTACAAGGCCAACGGCCACCAGTACGTGGCGGTGTTCTCCGGCATCGGCGGCTGGATCGGCCTGCCGGTCGCCGGCGGCCTGGATCCGGGCGATCCGTACGGCGCGTTGGGCGCGGCGGGCCTGGCCTTCAGCAACGGCTTCGACAAGATCCCGTTGGGTGGCATGGTGCATACCTTCCGCATCGACGGCGCCGGCAAGACCGTCACCGCCAGCGCAACCGCCACCGCTGCAGCGGGTGGCGCACCGGCCGCCGCGGCCAAGACCGCGCGATGAGTCGGCGGCGACGCGTCCATGTTGCGAGCGACCGCCCGGGGGAGGCGGTCGCCCCGCGGCGCTTGTATCGGGGCGCGCGCGCCGTGGTGTTGCTTTGCAGCCTCGGACTCGTCGCCGCAGGTTGCACGCGCGAGCCGTCGTCCGCGACGGCTCGCGTTCCTGAGGCCGCCTCCAGCGCGGCCGCCAAGCCAGCGGCGGGCACCACGCCCGCGCCCGCGCTCCCCGCCGATGCGGCGGTGCTGCGGGTCTGCGCCGATCCGGGCAACATGCCGTTGTCCAATCGCGCCGGCGAAGGTTTCCAGAACAAGATCGCGCAGGTCCTCGCCGAGGCGATGGGCCGGCGCCTGGAATACGAATGGCGCACCTACTATCAACGTGGGTTGGCGCGCAGCACGATCAACGCCGGGCGTTGCGACGTGCTGATGGACATGAACAGCGATTTCGAGATGGGCTTGCCCACGCAGCCGCTGTACCGCTCCACCTATGTGCTGGTGACCCGCAAGGGCCTGGCGTTGCAGCCGGCGTCGCTGGACGATCCGGCGCTGAAGAAACTCAAGATCGGCGTGTTCCAGAGTTCGCCGGCGCGGCAGGCGCTGTTCGACCACGGCGTGTCCGGCGACGTGCAGTATCTGTTCTACGACTCGGCGACCTCGCCGCAGGACCACCCGGGCAAACTGGCCGAACGCGTCGCCGGCGGGCAGCTAGACGCCGCCGAATCCTGGGGTCCGGTCGCCGGCTACTACGCCGCGCGCGGCGGCCTGGGCGTGGTGCCGCTGAACGTCATCGACGACGAAGTGCTGGAGTATTCGATGGCGTGGGCGGTGTCGCGCAAGAACGCCGACCTGCGCGATGCGCTGAACGCGGCGATGCAGCGCAACGCCGGCAAGATCGGCGCGATCCTGCGCGAGTACCACGTGCCGCTGGTGGCGTGCGCCGACTGCATCGTCAACGGCGATCTGCGCTCGCACGGCAGCTACGACACGCCGGCCGACGATGTCACCACGCCGAGCCCACAGGTTTCCTCGGAGATGCTGGCGCAATTGCAGCTGCGCATCGCCGGCGGTGCCGATCCCAACCAGGAACTGGCGCATGCGCTGGATGCCGGCGATGGCGTGCGCGTGGCCTGGCTGCTGCGCCACGGCGCCAGCGCCGATCGGCCCAACCTGCTGGGCGAGCCGCCGCTGCACCAGGCGATCCGCAACCAGGCGCCGCCCCTGGTCGGCGAGTTGCTGGCGGCCGGCGCCAACGTGGAAAGCCGCGACGGCAGCGGCTGGACGCCCTTGATGAAGGCGGCCTGGGGCAACGACGCGCAGAGCACCAAGCTGTTGCTGGCGCGCCGGGCCAAGGTCGATGCGGTGTCCAAGGACGGCTGGACCGCGCTGGACCTGGCGATCTCCTATGCCGATGTCGAACTGGTGCAGGCGCTGCTCGGCGCCGGCGCCAACGTGCGCCGCAGCAATCCGGCCGGCTTCACCCCGGTGATGTTCGCGGTGGCGCGCAACGATCCGCAGATGCTCGATGCCTTGCTGGCGCGCGGTGCCGAGGCCGACCGGCCCAACCGCGCCGGCGTCACCCCGCTGATGCTGGCCGCCGCGGCCGGCCGCGAGGCCGCCAGCCGCCGCCTGCTCGCCGCCGGCGCCAACGCGTCCACCCGCGACGCCGACGGCAAGACGCCGGCGGCGCTGGCGCAACAGCGCGGCGATGCGTCGCTGGCGCAACTGCTGACGGAGGCCGAACACCGACGCACGCAATGACCGCCACGCCTTACCTGCTCGTGCCGCCGCCGCGGCGTTCACGTCCCCACAGTCCGTCCCGCAAAGGTTCTTTTCCCATGCGCAATGCCGTCGTCCGCCGCTCCGTCGTGCCGAAGCTGCTGCACCTGTCCCTGTTCGCGTTGACCCTGGCCCTGTCCGCTTGCGGCAAGGAGGCACCGCCCTCCGCCCCCGCCGCCGCCACACCTGCCGCTCCGTCGGCGGCACCCGCGGCCGCAGCTGCGCCCAGCACGGCTCCGGCCGCCCCGGCCGCCCCGGCCGCTGCGCCGGCCGCCGCCGCCGCGACCCCGCCGCCGGCCGCGGTCACCCCGATTCCGAAAGGCCCGCCGGTGAAGGTGACGCCGGAGCTCGCCGCCGAAGGCAAGAAGATCTTCCTGTCCGCCGGCTGCAGCGCCTGCCACGGCGGCACCGGCGGTGGCGGCATGTGCCCGCCGCTGACCAACGACATCTGGGTCTACGGCCACGACGACGACACGCTGCGCACGCTGATCAGCGAAGGGACCGCCGGCATGACCGCGCACGGCAAGGTCCGCGTCGGCCACGAGAAGGTGGTCGGGCAGATGCCGCCGTTCGCGCCGGTGCTCAAGGACGGCGACACCGAGAAGCTGCTGGCCTTCATCCACTCGATCAACAAGACCGCGGGCGCGGCGCCATGATCCCAGGCGCGCGCCGCACGCTGGGCACCGCTGCGCTGGCGCTGCTGTTGGCCGGCGCGGCCTGCCAGCGTGCGGCGGCGCCTGCCGCGGAGGCGAACGCCGACGCCACGCCGTCCGCCACGCCGGTGGCGGCACTGGCGTACGTGCCCAACCAGCGCGCCGGCACCATCTCGGTGATCGACACCGGCACCGACACGGTGCTGCGCACGCTGTCCGCGCAGGGCCAGCTCGGCAAGCGCCTGCAGCAGATCCTGCCCGGACCCTCGGGGCACCTGTACGTGATCGACGCGCAAGGGCACCGGCTGCTGGAACTGGATACGGTGCAGGACCGGGTGCTGCGCAGCGTGGACATCGGCGAGAACGCCGAGGGCATCGCCGCGTCGCCGGACGGCCGCCAGTTCGCGGTCTGCGTGGAAGGGCAGAACCAGGTGATGCTGATCGATCCGGCCAGTTTCGCGATCGGCGCGCGCATCGCCACCCAGGGCCAGGCGCCAGAGCACTGCGTGTACAGTCCCGACGGCGCGCTGCTGCTGACCAGCAACGAAGGCTCCAACGACCTGGACGTGATCGACCTGAAGGCGGGCAAATCCACCGGCGTCATCGCCACCAGCGGCCATCCGCGCGGCATGGCGTTCGCCCCCGACGGCAATACCGTGTACGTGGCGCAGGAAGCGGCCAGCGTGGTCGATGTGATCGATCTGGTCGCACGCCGGCGCGTGGCCAGCATCCCGGCCGGGCAGCGCACCGCCGGCATCGCCATTTCGCGCGACGGCAGCCGCGTCTACGCCTCCAACGGCGGCGCCGGCACGGTCAGCGTGATCGACCCGGCCGCGCGCGCCAGCCTGGCCGAGATCCCGGTCGGGCAGCGCCCGTGGAATCCGGCGCTCAGCGCCGACGGCAAGAAGCTGTACGTGGCCAACGGCCGCTCCAACAGCGTGAGCGTCATCGACACGACCACCATGAAGGAGATCAAGCAGATCGCAGTGGGCGACATGCCCTGGGGTGTGGTCATCGCGCAATGAGGCGAGGAGCGCATGCGGCACAGCGAGAGGATGCGGGGAGAGGGGAATGAAGACGCGAGCCGCGGTCGCCTGGGCGGCGAACCAACCGCTGGCCATCGAGGAAGTGGACCTGCAACCGCCCAAGGCCGGCGAGGTGCTGGTGCGCCTGGTCGCCAGCGGCGTGTGCCACAGCGACGCCAGCACCCTGTCCGGCGCCGATCCGGATGCCGCGTTCCCGGTGATCCTGGGCCAGGAAGGCGCCGGCGTGGTCGAGGAGGTCGGCATCGGCGTCACCAGCGTGCGCCCCGGCGACCATGTGATCCCGCTGTACATGCCCGAATGCGGTGTGTGCAAGTTCTGCCGTTCCGGGCGCACCAATCTGTGCCAGGCGATCCGCGCCAGCCAGGACCGCGGGCTGATGCCCGACGGCAGCAGCCGCTTCTCGCTGCGCGGGCGGCCGATCCTGCACTACATGGGCACCAGCACCTTCGCCGAGTACACCGTGCTGCCGGAGATCGCGGTGGCCAAGATCCATCCCTCCGCGCCGCTGGACAAGGTGTGCCTGCTCGGCTGCACGATCACCACCGGCATCGGCGCGGTGCTCAACACCGCGCGGGTGCGGCCCGGCGACAGCGTGGCGGTGTTCGGACTCGGCGGCATCGGCCTGTCGGTGGTGCAGGGCGCGGTGATGGCGCGCGCCGGGCGCATCATCGTGGTCGACATCAACCGCGACAAGTTCGAGCTGGCGCGCGCACTGGGCGCCACCGACTGCCTGGATCCGAAGGACTTCGGCGCGCCGGTGCAGCAGGTGATCGTCGATCTCACCGACGGCGGCGCCGACCACAGCTTCGAGTGCGTCGGCGACGTGCGCGCGATGCGCGCGGCGCTGGAGTGCTGCCACAAGGGCTGGGGCGAAAGCATCATCCTGGGAGTGGCGCCGAGCGCGCAGGAGATCAGCACGCGGCCGCTGCAACTGGTCACCGGCCGCGCCTGGCGCGGCAGCGCGTTCGGCGGGGTCAAGGGCCGCAGCGAACTGCCGGCCTACGCCGAGCGCTACCTGGCCGGCGAGATCCGCATCGACGAACTCATCAGCGAGACGCTGCCGCTGCAGGACATCAACCGCGCCTTCGATGCGATCCGCGCGGGCAGGGGCATCAAATCGGTCGTACTGTACTGACACGTAGGAGCAAACATGGCTTGCAACAAGGAACGTGGTACTTCGCTGGCAAGCGCGCATGCGCTGGCCGTCGCCATCGCCATCGCCTTGGCCGCCGCGCCGGCCGGCGCGCAGACCACGGTCAATGCCGGCGATGCGCAGATCACCGCGCTGGACCGGGTCGAGGTCACCGCCACGCCGATCCCCGGCACCCTGATCGATGCCGACCACCTGCCGTACACGGTGCAGACCGCCAACGCCGACGACATCGCGCGCAGCCAGGCTAGCAACCTCACCGATTTCATGCTGCGGCAGATGAACGGCGTGGACACCAACGAGGTGCAGGGTAGCCCGTTCCAGACCGATCTCACCTTCCGCGGTTTCCGCGCCTCGGCGTTGCCGGGCGCCTCGCAGGGCGTGTCGGTCTACCTGGACGGGGTGCGCATGAACGAACCGTTCGCCGACATCGTCAGTTGGGACATGATGCCGGAGGCGGCGATCCGCAGCGTGGCGCTGATGCCCGGCTCCAACCCGTTGTTCGGCCCCAACACGCTGGGCGGCGCGCTGGCGTTCACCACCCAGTCGGGCCTGACCGCGCCGGGCCTGCGCGCGGATCTGTCGTTCGGCAGCGGCGCACGCAAGCGCCTGGACGCGTCCTACGGCTATGCCGGCCGCGATGGCCTGCACGCCTTCGTCGCGGTCACCGGTTTCGACGAGGACGGTTGGCGCGACGCGTCCGAAGGCCGCCTCGGCACCGTGTTCGGCAAGCTCGGGCGGCAGGGCGAAAACACCGACTGGGACGTGTCGCTGCTGCACGGGCGCAGCCGCCTGATCGGCAACGGCCTGCTGCCCGGCAGCCGCTACACCGATGACGGCATCGAGCCCGGTCTGTACGAGGCCGATCGCGACGCGGTCTACACCTCGCCGGACCTGACCCGCAACCGCAACACCCTGCTGACCGCGCAACTGGACCATCGCTTCGACGCGGACACGGCGCTACATCTGTTGGCCTATTACCGCGACGGCCGCCGGGACACCGTCAATGGCGACATCAACGAGGACTACGAGGAATTCGTCGAGGACTGCGCCGATGGCTACGCCGCCGACGGCACGCCGCTGGACGACGACTGCACGGTGTCGCGCGCCGAGGCCGACGCCCTGCACAGCGGCGTGCTCAACACCACGCAGATGCGCCAGCACGCCGAGGGCGTGGCACTTAACTTCAGCCGCCAGGCCGGCGCGCATGCGCTCAGCCTCGGCGCCACCTACGATCGCAACCGGGTGCGCTACCGGCAATACGCACAGGAAGGCTTCGTGGAGGACGACCGCGCCGTCGTCGCCGATCCCGACGAGGAGCGCGAATTCTTTTCCGGGGTCAGCGGCCGCAGCAGCACGCTGGGCGTGTTCGCCGCCGACACCTGGGAGGTGAGCGAGGCCACCCACGTGACCGGCGCGCTGCGCTGGAACCGGGTCGAGGTCAGCAACGTGCTGTCCACCGCCGAGGACGGCGCGCTGCCGCGCGAGCGCTTCGTGTTCGCCAAGGCCAATCCGTCGCTGGGCATCACCCAGCGCCTGGGCGGCGGCTTCACCGCTTTCGCCTCGGCCTCGCAGAACAGTCGCGCGCCGACCGCGATCGAACTGGGCTGCGCCGATCCGGAACAGCCATGCCGGCTGCCGACCGGGCTGCAGGCCGACCCGCGCCTGGAGCAGATCGTCTCGCGCACCTACGAAGTCGGCGTGCGCTGGAACCCGTCGCCGGAGCAGGCCTTCAACGCCTCGCTGTACCGCGCCGACAATCGCAACGACATCCTGTTCCTGCGTGCGCCGAATACCCAGCTGGGCTACTTCGACAACGTCGATCGCACCCGCTACCAGGGCGCGGACCTGAGCTGGCGCGCCAGCAGCGGCCCGCTGCGCTGGTTCGCCGCCTACAGCTACCTGGACGCGACCTACCGCAGCGACGGCGAACTGCTGTCCGGCGAGCGCACCATCGAGCTGCATCCGGGCATGCGCATCGCCGGCCTGCCGCGCAACACGCTGAAGCTGGGCGTGGAGTGGCAGGCGCTGGCGCCATTGGCATTGGGCGCGGACCTGCGCGCGATCTCGCGGCGCGTGGCCAGCGGCAACGAGGACGGCCTGGTCGAGGATCCCGAGGACGGCGAAGACGCGGTGCGCCACGACCTGTCCACCGGCGGTTACGCGTTGATCGACGTGCACGGCACCTGGCAGATCGCCGACGGCCTGTCGCTGTACCTGCGCATCAACAACCTGTTCGATCGCCGCTACGAGACCTATGCGGCGGTCGCCGAGGACCTGTTCCCGGACGGCGCGCTGGCGCGCCCGCAGGACGCCGCGGTCGAGGACGGCCCCTCGCGCTTCGTCGCCCCTGGCGCGCCACGGCAGTACCAGGTCGGTTTGCGCTGGCGGTTCTAGGATGGCCGGTGATCTGTGCAGCGCAGCGCATGGCGCCGCGCCGCCTGCTCCGGACGAATGCTTTTTGTAGGAGCGGCTTCAATCGCGACACCGAAGCCGGAAAGTTTCAGGCTTCGACAGCAGTCGGGACTGAAGTCCCTCCTACAACGGCACGGATGTGCATCGCCGCACCATGCCACGGTTGTTTGTAGGAGCGGCTTCAGCCGCGACATCGAAGCCGGAAATTTTCAGGCTTCGGAGGCAGTCGGGACTGAAGTCCCTCCCACAACAACGGCATGGATGCGCATCGCCGCACCAGGCGGCAGCTTCTTTGTCGGAGCGACTTCAGTCGCGACATCGAAGCCGCTAGGTATCCGGCTTCGATGTCGCGGCTGAAGCCGCTCCTGCAGAGAGCGTTGGCGTACGCGGGATGGCGTGATCGAGCAGCTTCGCGCGCGCACTCAGGCCGTCGCCAACCCATGCTTGCGCAGCTTGCGATACAGGGTGTTGCGGCTGATGCCGAGTGCGTCGGCGGTGCGGCTGACGTTCCAGCGGTGGCGTTCGAGCTGCTGCTGCAGCACGCTGCGCTCGGCGCTGTCCAGGGCCACGCGGCCGGGCATGTCGTCGGCGGCGACCGCATCGCCGTTGACCAGGCACGGGCCGCTGTCGGCATCGACGATTTCCTGCGGCAGGTTGGAGATGCGGATCATGCCGTCGGCGCACAGCACCGCGGCGGTACGCAGCACGTTGCGCAGTTGCCGCAGGTTGCCCGGCCAGGCGTAGCTGAGCAGCTTGTGCAGCGCATCTTCGTTGATGCGCACGTGATGCTCGCCGCTCTCCTCGCGCAGCAGGGTGCGGATCAGTTCGGCCTTGTCGCTGCGCTCGCGCAGCGGCGGCAGGTGCAGCACCACGCCGTTGAGGCGGTAGTACAGGTCCTCGCGGAACTCGCCGGCCGTCACCATCTGCATCAGGTCGCGGTGGCTGGCGCTGATCACGTGCAGTTCCAGCGGCATCGCCCGGTCGCTGCCCAGCGGGGTCACGCTCTGTTCTTCCAGCACGCGCAGCAGCCGCGTCTGCAGCGGCAGCGGCATGTCGCCGATCTCGTCCAGGAACAGAGTGCCGCCGCTGGCCTGCAGCAGCTTGCCGTGGCGGCCTTCGCGCGCGGCATCGGTGAACGCGCCGCGCGCGTAGCCGAACAGTTCGCTCTCGATCAGCGCCTCCGGGATCGCCGCGCAGTTCACCGCCACGAACGGCCGCGCCGCCCACGGCGAGCCCCGATGCACCGCCTTGGCGAACTCTTCCTTGCCGGTGCCGGTGGCGCCGCACAGCAGGATCGACACCCGATGCGCGGCCAGCTTCAGCGCGTTGTCCAGATTGTGGCGCATGCGCGGATCGGAGCCGACGTGTTCGCGCGAATAGGTCGCCTCGCCGCTGTCGGCACTGGCGGCGCGCGCGTGGCCGGCGACAGCGTCGCGGCGCGGCGGCTGCGCCAGGGCGAAGAAGCGGCGCCCGTGGCAGGCGCAGCGGATCGACCACAGCGTGCTGGCGTCGTTGCGCGCGCGCTGCTCCACGGTGTCGAAGTCCAGCTGCATCACCTGCGAGATGTCGCGCCCGACCAGCAGGCCGCGATCGCCCTTGCCGAGCTGTTCCAGCGCGGCATCGTTGACGGCCAGCACGCAGCCGTCGTCGCCGATCGCCATCAGCGCCTCGTGCAGCAGGCCGGCGAACTCCGGGCGGCTGTGGAAGCGCAGGATCCACGCATGCCGGTATTGCTCCAGGAAATACGAGCGCGCGATCTGCGCCGCCGACATGCGCACCAGCGCGCTGGTGTGGCGCTGTACCAGCTTGGTGTCGCGCGCGTCCGGGGTGGAAGCATCCAGTACCGCCAGCAATTGTCCGTGCGGATCGAGGATCGGCGCGCCGCTGCACGACAGCGGCAGATGCCGGACCAGATAATGCTCGCCGCGGTGCACGCCGAGCGCGCTGCGCTCCACCGCGCAGGTGCCGATGCCGTTGGTGCCCTGGTAGCGCTCGGCCCAGCTGGCGCCGCAGAACAGCCCGGTCTCGCGGAATTCGCGCAGCAGCGCCGGGTCCTGCACGCTGTGCAGCAGGGTCGCCTCGGCATCGGCGAACACCACCGCGTAGCCGCCGCCGGCGATCTGCTCGTAGAGGTTCTCCATCTCCACCTTGGCGATGCGCAGCACCTCTTCGAGCCGCTGCTGGCGCTCGCGCAGCCCGCTGCCGTCGTGGACCATCGGCGAAGGGGGGGCGTCCGGACTCAGTCCGTACTCGTCCAGGCAGCGCTGCCAGGAGCGCGCCAGCGCCGGCGGCAGCGGTTCGATCTGGCGGAAGCGGCGCATCCGCGCCAGCAACGCGGATTCCGCCTCGGCAGCGGACGGCGGTCCAGCCGTGGCCTGCAGGAGGTTGGCGACAGTCAGTTCCGACACGTGGCGCATCCTCGGTCCCCACCCGGGACCAGAGCGGCAGTGACGCACAAACCGGGCCTTGGCTCAAACTGCAGTGCAGCAAAAGTGGGGAGTCGGGAATGGGGAATCGGGAATGGCAAGAGCGGCTTGGCTGGTGCGCATCCCGTTCCGCCTTGTAGCCAAAACGAAAAACCGCGCGAAAGCGCGGTTCTTTGTGGTCTCAGGACGCCGGGTTCCCGCTTTTACGATTCCCCATTCCCGATTCCCCACTCGCGGCTACAAGGCATACCCGAACTGCTGCTTGAACTGGTCGTTGAACTCGTCGAAGTCGAAGCGCTGGTTCTGGGTGCCCGGGTGTTCCACCTTCAGCGCGCCCATCAGATTGCCCATGCGCCCGATCGTCAGCCAGTCGCAGCCGCGCTCGATGCCGAAGATCAGGCCGGCGCGGAACGCGTCGCCGCAGCCGGTCGGGTCGACCACGCGGCGCTCGTGCGCCGGCGGGACGTCGTAGGTCTTGTCGGGGGTATACACCAGCGCGCCCTTTGGGCCCTGGGTGGTGATGTAGGCCTGCACCCGCGAGACGATGTCCTGCTCGTTCCAGCCGGTGCGCTCCTGCAGCAGGTTGGACTCGTAGTCGTTGACCACCACGTAGTCGGCCTGTTCGATGAAGGTGCGCAGCTCCGGGCCGTTGAACAGCGGCATCGCCTGGCCAGGATCGAAGATGAAGGGGATGCCGCCGGCGGCGAACTCCTCGGCGTTCTGGATCATGCCCTCGCGCCCGTCCGGGCCGACCAGGCCCAGGGTCACGCCCGGCACGTCGCGCACGTGGTTCTCGTAGCTGCGCATCATCGCGCCGGGATGGAACGCGGTGATCTGGTTGTTGTCGTGGTCGGTGGTGATGAACGCCTGCGGGGTGAACAGCTCGTCGATCACCTTGACCCGCGACAGGTCGATGCCCAGCGTCTCGAAATGCTCGCGGTACGGACCGAAATCCTGGCCCACGGTGCCCATCGGGATCGGATCGCCGCCCAGCAGGTGCAGGTTGTAGGCGATGTTGCCGGCGCAGCCGCCGAACTCGCGGCGCATCCGCGGCACCAGGAACGACACGTTCAGGATGTGCACCTTGTCCGGCAGGATGTGGTTCTTGAACTGGTCCGGGAACACCATGATGGTGTCGAAAGCGAGGGAACCACAGATCAGTGCGGACATCGGGCAGGCCTTGGCGGAGGGATGAGCCCGCATTCAGGCGGGCAGCGTGCGGGGTCGCCGCGGCGCAAAGGGTAACGGCTGCGGCCGGGCAGGGCCACAAGCACGATGCACGGCGCCCCCTGCGAGTGCATGCAAGGCGCGGTTTTAGCGAGAATTTTCCTTGCCCGCACCCAGGTGGGTTGTTACGCTAGCAGACTTCGTTTTCTGCCCATTTTTTCGCCATTCGGCGACGGCACGCGACTCCCCAGGACTCAATTCCCCGATGTTCAAGAAACTCCGCGGCATGTTCTCCAACGACCTGTCCATCGATCTGGGCACGGCCAACACCCTCATCTACGTGCGTGGCCAGGGCATCGTGCTGAACGAACCGTCGGTGGTCGCGGTGCGCCAGGACCGGGCGATCGGCGGCACCCGTTCGGTGGCCGCGGTCGGCGCCGAGGCCAAGCAGATGCTCGGCCGCACCCCGGGTCACATCACCACCATCCGCCCGATGAAGGACGGCGTCATCGCCGACTTCACCTATACCGAGGCGATGCTGAAGCACTTCATCAAGAAGGTGCACAAGTCGCGCTTCCTGCGTCCGAGCCCGCGCGTGCTGGTCTGCGTGCCGGCCGGCTCGACCCAGGTCGAGCGCCGCGCGATCAAGGAATCGGCCGAGGAGGCCGGCGCGCGCGACGTGTACCTGATCGAGGAGCCGATGGCCGCGGCGATCGGCGCCGGCATGCCGGTCACCGAGGCGCGCGGTTCGATGGTCATCGACATCGGCGGCGGCACCACCGAGGTGGCGGTGATCTCGCTGAACGGCATCGTCTACTCGCAGTCGGTGCGCATCGGCGGCGACCGCTTCGACGAGTCGATCACCAACTACGTGCGCCGCAACCACGGCATGCTGATCGGCGAGGCCACCGCCGAGCGGATCAAGCTGCAGATCGGCTGCGCCTATCCGCAGGAAGAGGTGCAGGAGATGGAAATCTCCGGCCGCAACCTCGCCGAGGGCGTGCCGAAGATGATCAAGATCAACTCCAACGAGGTGCTGGAGGCGCTGCACGAGCCGCTGTCGGGCATCGTCTCGGCGGTCAAGCTGGCGCTGGAACAGACCCCGCCGGAGCTGTGCGCCGACGTCGCCGAGCGCGGCATCGTGCTGACCGGCGGCGGTGCGCTGCTGCGCGACCTGGACCGGCTGATCTCCGAGGAGACCGGCCTGCACGTGCAGGTCGCCGACGATCCGCTGACCTGCGTGGCCCGCGGCGGCGGCCGGGCGCTGGAGCTGGTGGACATGCACGGCAACGAGTTCTTCGCGCCGGAGTGATCGTGAAGCCGGGAATGGGGAGTGGGGAATGGGGAATCGAACGGCCCCTCCGCACCGACATTGCCGGCTCCGCAGCCGCTCCCTTGCCTGCGCCCCGGCCTGATCAAGTCGGGGATGCGCTGTTGCTTTCCGATTCCCCATTCCCGATTCCCCAATCCCGGCTTTAACTGTGCCTCCCTACGCCGGTCCTCCCGTCACTGCCCGCCCGGGCGAAGCCGCCAGCACGCCGCGCCTGCTGGCGTACCTGGCCCTGGCGGTGGTGCTGATCGTGCTCGATGCGCAGGCCGGTTGGCTGGCCCAGCTGCGCAGCCAGACCAACCTGCTGGTGCAGCCGCTGTGGGCGCTGGCCGGGCTGCCGGGCCGGCTCGGCTCGCAGGTGCAGGAGAACGCCGCCAGCCATGCGCAGCTGGTCAGGGAGAACCGCGCGCTGCGCAACGAACTGCTGATCGCCAAGGCGCGGCTGACCCGGCTGCAGACCGCGGCGCTGGACAACGCGCAGCTGCGCGAGCTGCTGGGCGTGGCCGAACGCCGCGGCCTGGACGTGCAGCTGGCGCCGATCCTGGACATCGACCTGGACCCGACCCGGCAGCGCCTGGTGCTCGACGCCGGCGGCCGCGACGGCGTCCACGTCGGCCAGGCGGTCATCGACGCCGGCGGGCTGATGGGCCAGGTGATCGAGGTGACCCCGCTGCACTCCACCGTGCTGCTGCTGACCGACCCGGACCACGCGGTGCCGGTGACGGTGGCGCGCAACGGCGTGCGCCTGATCGTCTACGGCCGCGGCGACACCCTCGAACTGCGCGACGTGCCGCTCAGCGCCGGGGTCGAAGTCGGCGACGAGATCGTCACCTCCGGCCTGGGCGGGCGCTTCCCGGCCGGCTTCCCGGTCGGCACGGTGGCGACGCTGCGCCCGGACGACACCCACGCCTTCCTGGTCGGCAACCTGAAGCCGGCGGCGAAGCTGGACCGGGGGCGGGATGTGTTGTTGTTGAAGAGCCGGGAGTGGGGAATCGGGAATCGGGAATTGATGAAGCCGGCGGCTGCGGATGCAGCGCCTGTGCCGGCCACTGAGCCGGCGGCCGGTGCCGCCTCTGATTCTGCCCATGCGGCGCCGCTAACCGCGCACAACCCCGCGCCGGCAGGCAGCCGTGCCAGGGCCGCCACGCCTCGGTCGACGCAATCCCCCCCCGCCGGCGCCACCGCTGCGCCCGTGCCGGCCAAGCCGGCAAGCGCAGCACCCGATTCCCGACTCCCCATTCCCGATTCCCGTCCGTCTCCACAGGAGACGGACCAATGAGCCGCCCCCGCAGCAAAGGCTGGGTGCTGCCGGTCAGCGTGATCCTGGCGCTGGTGCTGGGCCTGTTGCCGTTGCCGCTGTTGCTGCAGCCGCTGCGGCCGTACTGGCTGGCGCTGGTGGTGGCGTACTGGGTGATCGAGACCCCGGACAAGGTCGGGTTGGGGTTCGCCTTCGCCATCGGCGTGGTCGCCGACCTGCTGTACGGCGGGGTGCTCGGCGAGCAGGCGCTGCGGCTGGTGATCCTGAGCTTCATCCTGCAGCGCTTCCGCGCGCGGATCCGCTTCTTCCCGATGTCGCAGCAGGCGCTGGCGATCGGCGGCTTGCTGGTCAACGACCGCATCGTCGCCGCGGCGGTGCACCTGGCGGTGGGCGAGCCGACGCTGCCGTGGAACTACTGGTGGGCGCCGCTGCTGGGCATGGCGCTGTGGCCGCCGCTGTTCGTGCTGCTGGACGCGCTGCGGCTGGGCCGGCGGAGCAAGTAGCGTGGCCTTCACCCGCCGCACGCAGAAGAACCCGCACGCCGAGGCCGAGCAGTTCCGGCGCCGCGCGGCGCTGGGCTTCTTCGGCGTGCTGGTGGCGCTGGTCGGCCTGGGCGCCTGGTACTTCAAGCTGCAGGTGCTGGACCACGACATCTACGCCACGCGCTCGGACGCCAACCGGATCAAGCCGCGGCCGGTAGTGCCGGGGCGCGGCATGATCTACGACCGCAACGGCCGCCTGCTGGCCGAGAACGTGCCCGCGTTCCGGCTCGACGTGACCCCGGACAAGGTCGAGGACATGGACGCGCTGCTGGCCGAGCTGGGCAAGGTCATCGCGCTGTCGGCGGAGGACATCGAGCGCTTCCAGGCCGCGCGCAAGGCCAGCCGCAGTTTCCGTCCGGTCACCCTCAAGCTGCGGGTCAGTGAGGAGGAGCGCGCGCGTTTCGCGGTGGACCGCTGGCGCTTCCCCGGGGTGGAGCTGGAGCCGTACCTGACCCGCCACTACCCCTACGGCGACCTGTTCGCGCACATCATCGGCTACGTCGGCCGCATCGACGAGAAGGACCTGGAGATGCTCGGCGAGGGCAATGCCGCGCTGACCCACATCGGCAAGTCCGGGCTGGAGCGCTACTACGAGGAGGAACTGCGCGGCAAGGTCGGCTACGAGCAGGTCGAGACCAACGTGCAGGGCCGCGCGATCCGTACCGTCGGCCGGGTCCCGGCGCAGTCCGGCGCCGACCTGCGCCTGTCCATCGACGCCGACCTGCAGCGCGCGATGGTCGCCGCGTTCGGCGACTACCAGGGCGCGGCCATCGCGATCGATCCGCGCACCGGCGAGATCCTGGCGATGGTCAGCCTGCCGTCCTACGATCCCAACCTGTTCGTCAACGGCATCTCGCACGCCGACTTCCAGGCGCTCAACAGCGATCCGTCGCGGCCGCAGTTCAACCGCCTGGTGCTCGGCGGGGTGGCGCCCGGTTCGACCATCAAGCCGTTCATGGGCCTGGCCGGTCTGGACAGCGGCACGCGCCGGCCGGAGGACAAGATCCTGTCCACCGGCATGTTCTACCTGCCCGGGGTCAGTCGCGGCTGGGGCGACTCGCACCGCGGCGGGCACGGCTGGACCGACCTGCGCAAGTCGATCGCGCAGTCGGTCAATACGTACTACTACAAGCTGGCCGTCGACATGGGCATCACCAAGGTCGACCAGTACATGAACCGCTACGGCTTCGGCGCGCCGACCGGCATCGACCTGATGGGCGAGATCGGCGGCATCGTGCCGTCGCCGGCCTACAAGGCCAAAAGCCGCAAGGAAGCGTGGTATCCCGGCGACACGGTCAACATCGCCATCGGCCAGGGCGACTGGAAGGTGACCCCGCTGCAGCTGGTGCGCGCGGTGGCCGGCATCGCCGATGGCCAACTGCGCACCCCGCACCTGGTGATGGCCCAGCGCGGCGCGTTCGACCAGCCGTGGGCGCCGGTGGCGCTCGGCCCGGGCAAGCCGATCAGCGACAATCCCGGCAACCTGCAGGCGGTGCGCGAGGGCATGATGGACACCATGCGTCCCGGCGGCAGCGGGCATGCGATCGCGGTCAGCGCGCCGTACCAGATGGCCGGCAAGACCGGTACCGCGCAGGTGGTCAGCCGCAAGGGCCTGGCAGCGGTGGATCCGCGCAGCCTGCCGATGCACCTGCGCCATCGCTCGCTGTTCGAGGGTTTCGCCCCGGCCGAGCAGCCGACCATCGCGCTGGCGGTGGCGGTGGAAGGCGGCGGCTACGGCGCCAGCACCGCCGCGCCGATCGCGCGCAAGATCTTCGACGCCTGGCTGCTCGGGCGCCTGCCCGCGGGCATCGAGCCGCTGGACAGCCTGCGCGGCGCCACCGCGTTCGGCAGCCAGCTGTACTACGCCGAGGACCCGGGGTCGCGCGGCGCCGCCGACGCGGTCGCGCTGGCCGCCGGCGAGCGCCCGGTGCTGATCGGCCCGGTCGAAGTGGAGGCCGCCGCGGTGCCGCTGCCGGCGGCGCCGCCACCGATCCCCGACGAGATCCCGGACGAACGATGAAGGATTTCCTGCGCTGGCTGACCGATCTCGGCGGCCGTTTCGCCCGCACCCTGGACTGGCCGATGTGCCTGGCCCTGGGCGCGCTGATGGTGATCGGCCTGGCGGTGCTCAAGAGCGCCGGCGGCCAGGCCGGCGGCAACCACCTGATGCTGGCGCAGGCCATCCGCTTCGCGATCGGCGCGGCGGCGATGTGGGGCCTGTCGCGGGTCTCGGCGCTGCGCCTGCGCGCGTGGACGCCGCTGATCTACGCGCTGTCGATGCTGCCGCTGCTGGCGGTGTTCGCGCTGGGCACCGGCAAGTACGGCCGGCAGTGGCTGGACCTGAAGGTGTTCTACCTGCAGCCGGCCGAGCTGCTGAAGATCAGCATGCCGATGATGGTGGCCTGGTACCTGCACCGCGTGCCGCTGCCGCCGCGCGTGCCCACGGTGCTGGTCAGCGCGGTGATCATCGGCATTCCCACCGCGCTGATCATGCTGCAGCCGGACTTCGGCACCGGCGTGCTGATCGCCGCCAGCGGCGGTTTCGTGCTGCTGCTGGCCGGGCTGCCGTGGTGGTGGGTGGGCATCGCGGTGGGCGGCGTCGCCGCGGCCGCGCCGGTGGCCTGGCTGTGGCTGCTGCGGCCATACCAGAAGGACCGGATCATGATGTTCCTCAATCCGGAGAACGATGCGCTCGGCGCGGGCTGGAACATCATCCAGTCCAAGATCGCGATCGGCTCCGGCGGCCTGCACGGCAAGGGCTGGGGCCTGGGCTCGCAGTCGCATTTGAACTTCATTCCCGAACAGACCACCGACTTCGCGTTCTCGGTGCTCAGCGAGGAGTTCGGCTGGATCGGCGTGGCCACGGTGCTGACCCTGTACCTGGTGGTGATCGCGCGCTGCCTGTGGATCGCCGCGCAGGCGCGCGACACGTTCTCGCGCCTGCTCGCCGGCGCCACCGGCCTGGCGTTCTTCGTCTACGTGCTGGTCAACGGCGGCATGATCTCCGGGCTGCTGCCGGTGGTCGGCGTGCCGATGCCGCTGATGAGCTATGGCGGCACCTCCGCGGTGTCGCTGCTGGCCGGGCTGGGCCTGGTGATGGCGGTCAAGGCGCACCGCCCGGTGCACGGCTACTGAGCCGTACGCACCGCCGGCGCGCGCTGGCTTAACCGCAAGTATGCGGTGATGTGGCAGACGATTGCGGCATGTGTCGGCGCTGCGCACAATTCGCGTCGATGCCACGTCGCGGCGCCGGATTTTCCGGTCCGCTGCGAGCGCAGGATCCGTTCCGGGTGAGCCACGCGCGGCCTCGATGCCGCCCAGCCGACCCGCGTCCACCGAGGGGAGCCAACGCAGCGCAGCGTCGATCCGGGCCAGGCCCGTGTCGTGTCCTTGCGTCCGTCCGCCTGCACCAGTTCCTCTCTCGTCTTCCCCGTGGTTCCTGTCCGCTCGGCTGTGCCGACATGGATGTGTGTCGATGAAATTCCTGAAATTCCTGCTGCTGCTGAGCGTTGCGCTCGGCCTGAGCGGCTATGCGTTGATCCGCTACTACTTTCCTGTCGGCGCGATGCACAGCCACGGCTACGGCCGGGTCGCGCTGACCCAGCCGCCCGGCCCGCCGCAGGGCATGGTGATCCTGTTCGCCAGCGGCAACCGCGCGCAGCGCCAGGCCGCGGCGGCGCGCATCGCCGCGACCGGCGCGGTGGTCGCGACGGTCGATGGCGATCGCTACCTGACGCGCCTGCAGCGCGCCGGCACCGGTTGCGGCCATGCCTGGCACGATGCCGAGCAGTTGAGCCGGCACCTGCAGCGCGATCTGCACGGCGACCGCTACTTCCTGCCGATGCTGGCCGGCACCGGCACCGCTGCGACCCTGGCCGAGCGCATCGTCGGCGCCGCGCCGGCGGCGACCCTGGGGGGCGCGATCGGCATCGCGCCGGCGCCGACCGAGGTCTGCGCCGGCACTGCGCACCCCAACAGCGCGCAGGGCTTCGTCGACATCGCGGCGGCACCGGTGGGCGCTGCGCCGGAGACGATGCTGGCCGCGCGCGTGGCCGCGCACCTGCACATGCCGGGCAGCGGCGGTGCGCTCGACGACCTGCCGTTGACCGAATTGCCGGTGCGCGTGCCCGGCGCGCCGCTGGCGATCGTGCTGTCCGGCGACGGCGGCTGGCGCGATATCGACAAGGGCATGGCCGAGGCCTTGCAACGGCGCGGCATCGCGGTGGTCGGCTGGGACAGCCTGCGCTACTTCTGGCGCGACAAGCCGCCGGCGCAGGCCAGCGCCGACCTGGCGCGGGTCATCGACCACTACCAGCAGCGCTGGCACCCGCAGCGCATCCTGCTGGTGGGCTATTCCTTCGGCGCCACCGCGATGCCGTTCATGTACAACCGCCTGCCGCCGGCGCAGCGCGCGCAGGTCGGCCTGCTGGCCCTGTTCGGCGTGGACCACAAGGCCGATTTCCAGATCCGCGTGCGCAACTGGTTCGACCTGGGCGATGCCGCCGACGCCAAGCCGGTGCTGCCGGAAATCGCGCGCATCGCGCCGTCGCAGCTGCTGTGCGTGTATGGCGACCAGGAGAAGGACACGGTGTGCCCGCAGCTGCGCGACAGCGGTGCGAAGATCGTCGCGCTGCACGGCGGCCACCATTTCGACCAGCATCCGGCCGGATTGGCGACGATCGTCGACGCGCGTTGGCAACAGCTCGCAGAAGACGCGCGGCATCCTGTCGCGGCGCTCGATGCCGGGCATCCTCGCGCAGGCGCGGTGCAACCCGCGCCGCTGCGCACTCCGCCCGGCGCGCTGCAATAGCGATGTCCGGTGCCCCGGCCTCGGCGCTGCCGCTGCCGGGGCGGATGACGCTCCAGGCCTCCGTCGCGCCCGGCCATGCGCGCATGGCCGTCGCGTCCGCCTGCAACGCGTCATCTGCGTCGCTGCGCTGAAGGCAGGTAGCGCGCGTATCCGCGTGCACGGCTGCGACCCGCAATGCTCCACCGGCAGCGTTGCCGGCGCCTGGGCGACCACGCGTCCGGTGCGCTGCCCGCGTGCAGCGGCGAGCCGGTCGTTCCCGCGTCGTAGCCGCCGTCGCCGCGGCGAGGCGCCAGCACAACCGCGCTGACGGGCGCTATCGCTACCGGAATCGTGCCGCGCCTGTACCGCAGGCCACTGCGCCGGCCGCAATTGATCGCAATCAATGTTCGCGGCGGGCCGCGCGCGCATCGTGCCTGCAGTTCCCCACAGGCACCGACCCATGGCGTTCACCGTAGCGGTAGTGAAGGAAGAGCAGGCCGGCGAGCGCCGCGTGGCGATGGTGCCCGCGGTGCTGCCGAAGCTGGCGAAACTCGGCGCGCAATTGCGCCTGCAGGCGGGGGCCGGTACGGCCTCGCGCTTCGACGATGCCGCCTATGCCGGCGCCACCGTGCTCGACGACGCGCAGGAAGTCGTCGCCGGCGCCGACCTGGTGCTGGCGGTGCAGGCGCCGTCGCTGCAGACGCTGGCGGCGATGCGTCCGGGCAGCGTGCTGGTGGCGATGCTGTATCCGGCCAAGGCGCCGGGATTGCTGGAGCTGCTGTGCGAACGCCGCATCACCGCGTTCGCGATGGAAACCGTGCCGCGGATCAGCCGCGCGCAGGCGCTGGACGTGCTGTCCAGCCAGGCCGCGCTGGCCGGCTACTACGCGCCGCTGCTGGGCGCGGTGCACCTGCCGCGGATCCTGCCGATGATGACCACCGCGGTCGGCTCGCTGCGCGCCGCGCGCGTGCTGGTGATGGGCCTGGGCGTGGCCGGCCTGCAGGCGCTGGCCACCGCGCACCGGCTCGGCGCGATCACCGAAGGCTACGACGTGCGTCCGGAGACGCGCGAGCAGGCGCAGTCGGTCGGCGCCAAGTTCGTCGACACCGGCATCGATGCGCGCGGCGAGGGCGGCTATGCGCGCGAACTCACCGCAGAGGAGCGGGCCAAGGCCGCCGCGGTGCTGACCCAGCACATCCAGCAGGCCGACATGATCGTCACCACCGCCAACGTGCCCGGACGCACCGCGCCGATCCTGATCGACCGCGCGCAGATCGCGGGCATGAAACCCGGTGCGGTGATCGTGGACCTGGCCGCCGACAGCGGCGGCAACTGCGAGGGCAGCGTGCCCGGGCAGACCGTGGAAGTGGGGCCGGTGACCATCGTCGCGCCGTTCAACGTGCCCTCGGCATTGGCCCAGCACGCCAGCGAGCTGTACGCGAAGAACCTGTTGAACCTGCTCGAGCTGCTGGTCCGCGACGGCGCGCTGGCGCCGGACTTCGACGACGAGGTCGTGGCCGGCACCCTGCTCACCCGCGACGGCCAAGTCTGCCATCCCACGCCACATGCGGCGCCGCCTGCGCCCGCTACCAAGGAGTCCTGAGCGATGAATCTCGATCTGTCGATGAGCTGGATGATCGCGTTGTACGTGTTCATGCTCGCTGCGTTCACCGGCTACGAAGTGATCGGCAAGGTGCCGTCGATCCTGCACACGCCGCTGATGTCCGGTTCCAACTTCATCCACGGCATCGTCGTGGTCGGCGCGATGCACGCGCTGTTCAACGCCGACACCGTCGCCGGCCAGGCGATCGGCTTCGTCGGCGTGCTGCTCGGCGCCGGCAACGCCGCCGGCGGCTACGTGGTCACCGACCGCATGCTGGCGATGTTCAAGCCCAGCGCCAAATCCGTCTCCGCCTCCGCCCCGAAGGAATAGCGCCATGTTGCAGCTACTGGTGGAAGTCAGCGGGTTCGCCGCCGCCCTGTTGTTCATTCTCGGCCTCAAGCACATGTCCTCGCCGGTGACCGCGCTGCGCGGCATCGTGCTGGCCGGCATCGGCATGTTGGTCGCGGTCGCCGCCGCGTTCGGCTATCTGGCCGACCTGCAGCCCAGCGCGCAGCCGCACGCGCTGACCAATCTCGCCCTGGCGCTGCTGGCGCTGGCGCTCGGCGGCGCCTGGGCCTGGCGCAGCGGACGCAGCGTGGCGGTGACCGCGATGCCGCAGATGGTGGCGCTGTACAACGGCATGGGCGGCGGCGCCGCGGCGGCGGTGGCCGCGGTCGCGCTGACCTCGCGGCAGCCGCAGCACGGCGGCCTGCACCTGGCGGTGACCGTGCTCGGCGCGTTGATCGGAGCGATCTCGCTGTCCGGTTCGGTGATCGCCTGGGCCAAGCTCGACGGCCGCATCAACAGCGCCTGGCGCTTCAAGGGCCAGAGCGTGTTCAACGCGGGCGTGTTCGTCGCGGCGCTGGCGCTCGGCGCGCTGGTCGTTGCGCAGATCGGCGGCGGCTGGGCGGCACTGGCGTTCTTCGTCGCCGCGCTGGGCTTCGGTGTGCTGATGACGCTGCCGATCGGCGGCGCCGACATGCCGGTGGTGATCTCGCTGTACAACGCCTTCACCGGCCTGGCGGTGGGCCTGGAAGGCTTCGCGCTGCAGAACCCGGCGCTGATGATCGCCGGCATGGTGGTCGGCTCGGCCGGCACGCTGCTGACCGTGCTGATGGCCAAGGCGATGAACCGCTCGCTGGCCAACGTGCTGTTCAGCAATTTCGGCGACGGCGCCGCGGTGGCGCAGGGCGACGTGCAGGGCCGCATGACCGCGGTGGAAGCCGGCGATGCGGCGGTGGCGATGCGCTATGCCTCCAGCGTGATCATCGTGCCCGGCTACGGCCTGGCGGTGGCGCAGGCGCAGGCGCGGCTGTACGAACTGGTCAAGCTGCTGCAGGCCGCCGACGTCGACGTGAAGTTCGCGATCCATCCGGTCGCCGGGCGCATGCCCGGGCACATGAACGTGCTGCTCGCCGAGGCCGGCGTGCCCTACGACCTGATCTTCGACATGGAAGACATCAACGACAGCTTCGCCAGCACCGACGTGGCGCTGGTGATCGGCGCCAACGACGTGGTCAATCCGGCCGCGCGCACCGACAAGGCCTCGCCGATCTACGGCATGCCGATCCTCAACGCCGACCAGGCGCACCAGGTCTACGTGATCAAGCGCGGCCAGGGCAAGGGCTACGCCGGCGTGGAGAACCTGCTGTTCTACGGCGACAACTGCGACATGGTCTACGGCGATGCCGCCGCGGTGCTCAACCGCATGGTGCAGGCGGTCAAGGAACTTGCTGCCTGACCGAACCGATTCCCGTGCCGGCGCAGCCACGCGCCGGCGCTTTCCCACCTTCCACGAGGACACGACCATGGCTTATGCGACTCGCAATCCCTACACTGGCGAACTGCTCGCCAGTTTTCCCGAGGCCACCGATGCGCAGGTGCTTGCCGCGATCGGCGCTGCCGATACCGCCTTCCAGCACTGGAAGAACGCCTCCTTCGCCGAGCGCGCCAAGGTCATGCACGCGGCGGCGCAGCTGTTGCGCGCCGATGTGCGCGGCTTCGCCAAGTTGCTGACCCTGGAAATGGGCAAGCTGATCGGCGAGGCCGAAGCCGAGGTGACCCTGTCGGCCGACATCTTCGAGTACTACGCGGTCAATGCCGAGCGCCTGCTGGCACCGGAAACATTGCCGGTGGCCGATCCGGCCGAGGGCGAGGCGATGGTGGTGCACGAACCGCTGGGCGTGCTGCTGGCGATCGAGCCGTGGAACTTCCCGTACTACCAGATCGCGCGGATCATCGCCCCGCAGCTGTCGGCCGGCAACACGGTATTGCTCAAGCACGCCTCCAACGTGCCGCAGTGCGCGGCCAGGTTCGAAGCGCTGATGGCCGAAGCCGGGCTGCCGGCCGGTGCGTTCGCCAACCTCTACGCCACTCGCACCCAGGTGGAGACCATCCTGAACGATCCGCGCGTACACGGCGTGGCGCTGACCGGCTCGGAAGGCGCCGGCGCCATCGTCGCCGCGCAGGCGGCCAGGGCGCTGAAGAAATCGACGATGGAACTGGGCGGCGCCGACGCCTTCGTGGTGCTGGCCGATGCCGAGCTGGACAAGACGGTGAAGTGGGCGGTGTTCGGCCGCCACTGGAACGGCGGCCAGGTGTGCGTGTCGTCCAAGCGGATGATCATCGTGCGGGAGGTGTACGAGCAGTTCCTGGACCGCTACACGCAGGGCGTGGCCGCACTCAAGGCCGGCGATCCGATGGACGCGGCGACCACGCTGGCGCCGCTGTCCTCGCAGGGCGCGGCCGACGAGCTCAAGCTGCAGATCGCCGCGGCGGTCGACCATGGCGCCACCGCCACCGAGGTCGGTCCCAAGGTGCCGACGCAGGGCGCGTTCGTGCAGCCGACCATCCTGACCAACGTGACCAGGGACAACCCGGCCTACTACCAGGAGTTCTTCGGCCCGGTGTCGATGCTGTTCGAGGCCGCCGACGAGGACGAGGCGGTGCGCATCGCCAACGACTCGCCGTTCGGCCTGGGCGGCTCGGTGTTCACCGCCGACACCGCGCGCGGCGTCGACGTGGCCAGGCGCATCTCCACCGGCATGGTGTTCGTCAACCATCCGACCATGGTCAAGGCCGACCTGCCGTTCGGCGGCGTGCGCCGCTCCGGCTACGGCCGCGAGCTGATCGGGCTGGGCATCAAGGAGTTCGTCAACCACAAGCTGATCGACGTGGTGGACATCGACGCGCCGTTCTGAGCGTCGGCGCCGCGCAGCACTCCGGGCCGTCGGTGGGCAACCACCGGCGGCCTTTGCGTTCGTGCTGCGCGGCCGGCGATGGCGCCGATGCCGGCGCCGCGCCCCAGCGGGGCATCGCCGCGCTGCTCAGCATGAATACGCCAGGCGCACTTGACCCGCGGCAAAGTTCTTTTGTTTCATGGCGTTATTGGTGGAAATTCATCTGGACTCTGTTAACCTGCCGGCATGATTCGACGCTCGCTGATTTGCCTGATCACGCTTGGCCTGGTCGCATGCGCGACCCAGCCCAAGGCTCCGCCGCCGCCGCCGCAGGCCAATGCGCTGCCGCAGCCCGCGCCGCGCCCGGCGTTGCCGGTGGAGGCGGCGCCCGAGGCGGTGCCGGCGCCGCCGGTCGACCTGACCCCGGTGCCGTTCGAGATCGCGCGCGCCAACTTCGTCCGCGACACCGCCGCCAAGTACGGCCTGGACCCGGCACAGATCGAGGCGACGCTGGCGCAGGCGCAGTTCAAGGACGCGATCGTGGCGGCGATGTCGCGCCCGGCCGAGCGGGTCAAGCCGTGGAACGAATACCGGCCGATGTTCATCAGCCAGGCGCGCATCGACGGCGGTCGCGCGTTCCTGGCCACGCATCGCGAAGAACTGATGCGGGTGCAGGCGCGCACCGGCGTGCCGCCGGAGATCATCGTGGCGATCATCGGCGTGGAGACCAGCTACGGCAAGAACGCCGGCAGCTACCGCGTGCTCGATGCGCTGTACACGCTGGCGTTCCGCTATCCGCGCAGCGGCGACCCGGCCAAGCTCGAGCGCGAAGTGCGCCGCGAGCTGTTCTTCCGCGACGAACTCGGCCAGCTGTTCGCGCTCGGCCGCGAAGAGAACCTGGACATCGCCAGCCTGATCGGCAGCTACGCCGGCGCGATGGGCCTGGGCCAGTTCATGCCGTCCAGCTACCGCCAGTTCGCGGTGGACGGCGATGGCGACGGCAAGCGCAACCTGTTCACCGACTACGACGACATGTTCTCCTCGATCGCCAACTACTTCGTCAAGAAGGGCGGCTGGGTCCGCGACGGCGCGGTCGCGGTGCCGGCCACGCTGCGTCCCGGCGCCGAGGAATTCAATCCAACCGACTGGACCCCGAGCTACACGCTGGCCGACCTGGCCGCGCGCGGCTACCAGCCGGCCGCACCGGTCCCGGCCGGCGCCACCGCCACCCCGATCACGCTGGACGGCAGCGCCGGCAAGCAGTACTGGCTCGGCTTCCAGAACTACTACGCGATCACCCGTTACAACATTTCCAAGATGTACGCGATGGCCGTGTACCAGCTGTCCCAGGCCATCGCCGGCAAGGAGTTACCCCCGGCATGAACCCGAACGCGCTGCTCCGGATCGTTCCCGTCGTCGCCCTGCTGGCGCTGGCCGCCTGCAGCAGCGCCCCGAAGAAGACCGCCGGCGGCGGCGCCGCCGCGCCCGGGGTCAGGGTGGAAGGCCGCGGCCCGGCGCATGTCGCCACCGGCTGCCCGTCCACCTCGCCGTACGCGCCGGCCAAGGAAGACCCGTCCACGCGCGGCAACTACACCGCCGGCGGCCTGTACGCGCCGGGGGTCAGCGACAGCACGCCGGACTACGTGCCCAACGTGGCCTGCATCCCCGAGCCGCTGGTCACCAACGAGCCGCGCTCGGCGGTCGGCAACCGCTCGCCGTACATGGTGCTCGGCCGCGAATACAAGATCATCGACGACCCGCACAGCTACGTCGAACGCGGCACCGCCTCGTACTACGGCAGCAAGTTCCATGGCCGCCTGACCTCCAACCGCGAGGTCTACGACATGTACGCGTTCACCGCCGCGCACAAGACCCTGCCGCTGCCCAGCTTCGCCCTGGTCACCAATCTGGACAACGGCGAATCGGTGGTGGTGCGGGTCAACGACCGCGGACCGTTCCATGACGACCGGGTCATCGACCTGAGCTACGCGGCGGCGGTCAAGCTCGGCATCACCGGCAAGGGCACCGGCCGGGTCGAAGTGCGCGGGCTGACCCCGGCCGACAACGGCAACCTGCTCGCGTCGCGGCGGACCGGCAAGCAGGTCGCGACCGGCACCGCGCTGGCCAGCGCGGCCGGAACGGGCAGTGCGGTGCAGACCGCGGCGGCGCGGCGCGCCACCGACATGGACAACCTGGTCAAGGCCTTGCCGGCCAAGCCGGCCACCGTCGTCGCCGCGGCCAGCGTGCCGGCGCGCAGCGCTGCCGCCTCCAGCACCACTGCCGCGCCCAGCGCCGCCAGTGCGACCGCGGCGGCAGCCGCTTTGCCGGAAGGCGAGCGCTGGCGCTATCGCGTGCAGGCCGATGCCGACACCGCGGCCAATGCCGACCATTTCGACGACTGGATGAAATCGCGCGGCGTGCGCGTGGCCACCGGCAAGCCGGCCAAGGTCGATGCGAGCGTCGCCACCACGCAGGTGCCGCCGCGACGCGCCACCGCTGCCGCGGCGCCGGCGTCCACCGCGACCACCGTCGCGGCTGCGGCATCGGCACCGGCCGTGTCGGCGACCCGCGCGGCCGCCGACAACGCGGCCGCGCGCGGCCCGCTCGGCATCCTGTTGCAGGTGGCCAGTTTCGCCAGCCGCGAGAACGCCAACCACGCGCTGTCGCAGCTGGCCTCGGCCGGCATCGTCGGCGCCAGCGTCAGCGACATCGTGTCCGGCGGACGCACGCTGTGGCGGCTGCGGGTCGCGGCCGAGGACCATGGTCGCGCCACCGAGTTGGCCAGCCGCATCGCCGGCCTCGGCTTCGGGCGTCCGCAGATCGTCAAGGACTGAAGCGCGCGGCAAACCCGCACGCCTGTGGCTGGCGCCGCCGTGTACCAGCGATCGCCAGGTTCGCGTGTCGCTCCCGCGCCGATGGCTTAACGCCGACTCCCGCCTGCGACGCTGCGGCGCCTGGGCGGGCGCCGGCTGGCCCTACAATGCCTCGTTTACCATCGGCCTTCGGGCCTGCCAGGAGTCGTTTTAGATGAAATTCCGCTTCGCCGTCGCCGCCGTGGCCACCTTCGCCGTCGGCCTGGTTTCCGCGCAGACCCCCGGCCCGGTGCCGGCATCGCCCGCCGCCGCCGCCGCGCCCGCCGCCGTGGCGATCCCGCCGGCGCCCAAGCCGGCCGTGTCCAAGTCCTGGGTGTTGATGGACTACGCCACCGGCCAGGTGTTGGCCGGCGAGAACGAACATGTGCGGGTGGCCCCGGCCAGCATCACCAAGGTGATGACCTCCTACGTGATCGCCGCCGAACTGAAGCTGGGCAAGATCAAGCGCGACGACCAGGTCATGCTCAGCGAACGCGCCTGGCGCGAAGGCGGCGCCGGTACCGACGGCAGCTACAGCGGCTTCCCGGTCAACCAGACCGCGCGCCTGGAGGACATGGAAAAGGGCATGGCGATCCAGTCCGGCAACGACGCGGCGATCGCGCTGGCCGAACACGCCGCCGGCAGCGAGGAAGCCTTCGCCTCGTTGATGAACAACTACGCGGCCAAGCTCGGCATGACCGGCTCGCACTTCGTCAACGCCCACGGCCTGTCCGCCGAAGGCCACTACACCACTGCCTACGATCTGGCGCTGCTGGGCCGGGCGATGGTGCGCGACTATCCGGAAACCTACGCCTACAACAAGATCAAGGAATTCAAGGTCGGCGACATCACTCAGCAGAACCGCAACCTGCTGCTGTGGCGCGACCCCAGCGTGGACGGCATCAAGACCGGGCACACCTCCGAGGCCGGCTACTGCCTGCTCAGCTCGGCGCAGCGCGGCGACCAGCGCCTGATCGCGGTGGTGATGGGCGACAGCTCCGAGAAGCAGCGTGCCGAGGACAGCCTGGCGCTGTTGAACTGGGGCTTCCGTTTCTACGAAACCCACCGCCTCTACGAGCCGGGCAAGCAGGTCGCGCAGCAGCGCGTGTGGAAGGGCACCGAGAAGGAAGTGCTGCTGGGCGTGGCGCAGCCGCTGCTGGTCGGCGTGCCGCGCGGCCGCTACAACGAACTGAAGCCGTCGATCGACGTGCCCAAGACCCTGGAAGCGCCGATCAAGCAGGGCCAGGCGATCGGCACGGTAAAGGTCTCGCTGGACGGCAAGGTGATCGCGCAGGCGCCGCTGGTGGCACTGAAGGCGGTCGACGAGGCCGGCTTCTTCAAGCGGTTGTGGGACAGCTTCTGGATGTGGTGGGAAGCCGAATGAGTTGAAAAAAAAGCCGGCTTACGCCGGCTTTTTTTGGGGAGTAGAGAATGGGGAATCGGGAATGGGTAGAGCGGCATTGCTGCATTCGCTCGTTACTGCCGCGATCTCACGGACGAGCTTGTCGGTTGAGGGGCGAGAAACCCGCTTTTCCCATTCCCCATTCCCGACTCCCCATTCCCGGCAGCATCAAAGCCGCCGACTGATCGTAAAGCTGCCAAACACCGGCGTCTGCTTCTGCAGGTCGAATTCGCGGGTGCTCCAGTAGCGTGCCAGTGCGAACTTCCACTTGCCGCGCATCACCGCCAGGCCGAAACCGGCCTCGCCGACGAAGGGGCGCTTCTTCACGCTGTGGCTGTCGCGGAAGGTGTTGCCGTCCAGGGTGATGTCGCGCACGACCCAACGTGCGTCGCTGGTCAGGAACAGATGCGCCGACCAGCCGCGGCCCAGGCCGTAGCGGGGCGGGGCGGTGTTCTCGCCGGCCGGGCGCAGCGGCGAGCTGCCGAAGTCGTCCGGCAATTTCCAGCCGAAGCGCACTTCGGCGCCGGCGTTGGCATGGGTCTCCAGGGTGCCGAGCGCACCGCCCCAGTGGCTGATCGCGTCCCAGCCCCAGCCGTCGGCGTTGACCGTCGCGTCGCCGGGCCAGCGGCGCATGCGTTCGTGCAGCAGGCGGAACACCGGTTCGTCGTGCAGTTGGTTGTCCCAGCCGAGGAACTTCTCGTCGCCGAGCGCGTCGTGCACCGCATCCTGCACCTGCTTGCCCTGCGCCGAGGGGCCGACCATGCCCAGCAGCAGCTGGGTGGTGCGCAGGCGGTCCTGGTTGCGCGCGTTGTAGCCGAAGTTCACCGCCAGTATCGCGGCATAGGGGCGGTCGTCCTTGATCAGGTCGCGGCGGGTCTTGTCGGTCGGGGTGTAGATGGCCTGGCCGAAACTGAAGACCATGTTCTGCTGCTCGAACTCGCCCGGGTGCAGGCGCTCCAGGTAGCGGTTGACCGCCCGCGCCAGCCGCGGCAGGCAGGGGTCGTCGGTGAAGTCGACCAGGTTCGGCGACACCAGGGTCATGCCGAAGCCGTTGGTATAGCCCTGGTCCTGGCCGGCACCGCCGAACAGGTCGTTGTCGACGCGGAAGTTCACCGTCGGCGGGGTGTCTTCCAGTGCGCTGCCGGCGCACCGGTCGGTGGCGGCAGCAGCGGGCAGCGAAGCGAGGGCGAGCACGACGGCGAGGGCGAGAGGCAGGCGCGATGACGGCATGGGCGACGTCCCTGGTAGGGAAAGAGGAATGGGTGCACCGACGCTAGCGGGACGGATGCGCGCGTCCCGTGAAGCCTGCATTCATAAAATGCCGGGGCGAGCATAGGCCGCGGCGGCGTTGGCGCGAAAGCCGTGTAGCCGTATCGCTTCGTCCTATTGGCATCGCTTGCCAACCGTGCCCACATGCTGACGCGGCGCGCCGCGGCGGCCGCTGTCCCCGCACCCGGCCTGCCGGCGCGCCGCGGCCTTGGGTTTGCCCGGCGCCGGCCCGATAATGCAGCCATGGATATCACCTCGGACAACCCCGATCACGGCTTCCAGTTCCCCGGCGTCTTCGAGCTCAGCGCGATGGGCACCGCCAACACCGGACTGGAGACCGAACTGCCGCGCCTGCTCGCCCAGGCCGGCGTGGACGTGCTGGAAGAGCGCATCAGCTGGAAGCATTCGTCCAACGGCAAGTACGTGTCGGTGCGGATCGCCTTCCGCGCCGCCGACCGCGCCCAGTACGACGCCGCGCACCTGGCGCTGCGCGAGCATCCGGAAGTGAAGTGGACGCTGTAGCCGGCGCCGCGGTACCGCCGCCGGAACCGGCGCAGGCGCCGCCGCCGTGCCGGGTCCGCGATCTCGGTCGCCAGCCCTACGCGCCGGTGTGGCGGGCGATGCAGCGCTTCACCGATGCGCGCGAGGAAACCAGCGCCGACGAACTGTGGTTGGTCGAGCACGAACCGGTGTTCACCCTCGGCCAGGCCGGCAAGCCCGAGCACGTGCTGGCGCCCGGCGAGATCCCGGTGCTGCACGTGGACCGCGGCGGCCAGGTCACCTACCACGGCCCCGGCCAGCTGGTGGTGTATCCGCTGCTGGATCTGCGCCGGCTCAAGATCGGCGTACGCGACTACGTGTGCCGGATCGAGCAGGCCATCATCGACACGCTGGACGAATGGAACATCCTCGGCCAGCGCCGCGACGGCGCGCCCGGGGTCTACGTCGGCGCGGCCAAGGTCGCCGCGCTCGGCATCCGCGTGCGCCGCGGTTGCACCTTCCATGGCCTGTCGTTCAACGTGGCGATGGACCTGGAGCCGTTCCACCGCATCAACCCCTGCGGCTACCAGGGCCTGCAGGTGACCTCGGTGCTAGACTTGGGCGGTCCCTCCGGCATGCAGGCCGTCAAACCGGTGCTGCTGGCCCAACTGGCGCGCCAGTTCGGGCTGACCCTGCAGCCGCTCGACGCCTTGCCCGACCTCACGCTCACGCACGCGGCCTGACCGCCTGCCCGCCGACGACGCCATGACCCAGCCCAGCGCACGCACCATCCCCCTGCAGGTCCTTTCCGGCGACAGCGCGCCCGCGTCCGCGCCGCTGCAGGCCGGCGTCAAGCAACTGGGCGGGGACAAGATCAACCGCTCGCCGGTGCAGTTCGCCGATGCGCCAGTGCTGCGCAAGCCGTCGTGGATCCGGGTGCGGATCCCGTCCGGCAACGCCGTGCAGACCCTCAAGGCCAAGCTGCGCGAGAACCGCCTGGTCACGGTCTGCGAGGAAGCCAGCTGCCCGAACATCCACGAGTGCTTCAGCCACGGCACCGCCACCTTCATGATCCTGGGCGAGGTCTGCACCCGCCGCTGCTCGTTCTGCGACGTCGCCCATGGCCGGCCCAAGCCGCCGGATGCGAGCGAGCCGGCCAGCCTGGCGCAGACCGTGGCCGACATGGGCCTGCGCTACGTGGTGGTGACCAGCGTCGACCGCGACGACCTGCGCGACGGCGGCGCCCAGCACTTCGCCGACTGCATCGGCGCGATCCGCGCCGCCGCGCCGGCCACCCGCATCGAGATCCTGACCCCGGACTTCCGCGGCAAGGGCCGCATGGACCGCGCGCTGGAGATCCTGGCGACCAATCCGCCGGACGTGTTCAACCACAACATCGAGACCGTGCCGGACCTGTACCCGAACGTGCGGCCCGGCGCCGACTACCAGTGGTCGCTGACCCTGCTGCAGAAGTTCAAGGCGCAGCACCCGTCGATCGCCACCAAGTCCGGGATCATGCTCGGCCTGGGCGAGACCATGGAGCAGGTGCAGGCCACGCTGCGCGACCTGCGCGCGCACGCCGTGGACATGGTCACCATCGGCCAGTACCTGCAGCCGACCGCGCACCACCACCCGGTGATGCGCTACTGGACGCCGGAGGAATACAAGGCGCTGGAGGAGTACGGCAACGCACTGGGCTTCAGCCACGTCGCCTCCGGGCCGATGGTGCGCTCGTCCTATCACGCCGATCGGCAGGCGGCCGGCGCCGGCGTCGCCGCCTGAGTTCGCCCTGCGGCCCCGTTCCGGCGCCGCCGCCGCGTCCTGGCGGTCCGCCCAGGACGCCCGCCGTGCCGGCCGCGACGCCCGCCCGCGGCGCCTGCACCGGCACCATTCACACTTCGCTACCGGGCCCCGGCTAGTCTGGTTCAGGAACAGGTGACACGGCCTGCAACTTGCGGCACTGTCGTGTTGTCTCACGCGATCTGCAGCCCCCCTGACGGCCTCGTGCCGAGAGTACGTAGATGAAATTCAAAGCTTCCGTCTTCCTGCTGGCGTTCGCGCTGACCACGCCGCTGGCGCTGTTCGCCCGCACCGACGCGCCCGCGCTGCCGGCGGCCTCGACCGCCGACCAGTCCACCACCGCCAAGCTGGTGTACGGGCTGCTCTCCGACAGCCGCTACGCCTACCGGCCGCGCGCGCTCGACGAGGCGACCTCGAAGGAAGTCTTCAAGAAGTACCTGGAGACGCTGGACGGCAGCAAGCAGTTCTTCACCCAGGCCGACGTGGACAAGTTCGCCGCGTTCCAGGCCAACCTCGGCAGCAATATCGCCGCCGGCCAGCTGGAGCCGGCGTTCCAGGTGTTCGCCGTGTACCGGCAGCGCGTGGACGAGCGCATCGGCTACGCGCGCAAGCTGCTCAAGCAGGACTTCGATTTCAACGGCAGCGAGAAGTTCGAGTACGACCGCAAGGACGTGCCGTGGCCCAAGGACAACCAGGAGCTGGACGACCTGTGGCGCAAGTCGGTGATGAACGACTGGCTGCGGCTCAAGCTCGCCGGCAAGAAGCCCGAGGACATCCGCAAGACCCTGGACAAGCGCTACGCCAACCTCGCCGATTCGGTGAAGGAACTGAAGAGCGAGGACGTGTTCCAGTTCTTCATGAACGCCTACACCAACACCGTCGATCCGCACACCGACTACTTCACCCCGCGCACCGCCGAGAACTTCAACCAGCAGATGTCGCTGTCGCTGGAAGGCATCGGCGCGCAGCTGCAGAAGCAGGACGACATGGTGGTGATCCGCGAGGTCATCCCGGGCGGTCCGGCCGCGGTGGACGGCACGCTGAAGCCGGGCGACCGCATCGTCGGCGTCGGCCAGGGCAAGTCCGGCCAGGTCGAGGACGTGATCGGCTGGCGCATCGACGACGTGGTGGCCAAGATCCGCGGCGACAAGGACACCCAGGTGCGCCTGGAGTACATCCCGGCCGAGGCCGGCGTGGACGGCAAGCACCGCCAGCTGCTGCTGACCCGGCAGAAGGTGCGCCTGGCCGAACAGGCCGCCAAGGGCGAGACCATCACCCTGCCGGCGAAGGACGGCGAACCGGCGCGGCGCGTCGGCGTGATCAAGCTGCCGGCGTTCTACCAGGATTTCGAAGGCCGCCGCCGCAACGCCAGCGACTACGCCTCGGCGACCCGCGACGTGGCCAAGCTGCTGGCCGGCTTCAAGACCGACAAGGTCGACGGCGTGGTGCTGGATCTGCGCAACAACGGCGGCGGCTCGCTGGACGAGGCGATCGAACTGACCGGCCTGTTCATCGAGCAGGGCCCGGTGGTGCAGGTGCGCGAATCCGGCGGCCGCGTCACCGTCAACAGCGACGACAACCCGGCCGTGGCCTGGGACGGCCCGCTGGCGGTGCTGATCAACCGCGGCTCGGCCTCGGCCTCGGAGATCTTCGCCGGTGCCATCCAGGACTACGGCCGCGGCCTGATCATCGGCGAGACCAGCTTCGGCAAGGGCACGGTGCAGAACATCGTCGACCTGGACCGCTGGCCGGCCAACGAGACCGACCGCTTCGGCCAGGTCAAGCTGACCATCGCCCAGTTCTTCCGGGTCAGCGGCAGCAGCACCCAGCACAAGGGCGTGGTGCCGGATATCGCGTTCCCGGCCAGCGTCGATGCCACCGAGTTCGGCGAGAGCACCTATCCCAACGCCTTGCCGTGGACCCGCATCGCCGCGGTGCCGCACACCCAGTACGGCAACTTCGCGCCGCTGCTGCCGAAGCTGGAGACGCTGCATGCCAGCCGCATCGCCAGCGACAAGGAATTCCAGTGGTGGGAAGAGGACGTGCAGCAGTTCCGCACCGAGGCGGCGAAGAAGTACGTGGTGCTCAACGAGGCCGAGCGCCGCGCCGAGCGCGAGAAGCAGGACGTGCAGCGCAAGCAGCGCCAGGAGACGCGCAAGCAGCTCGGCCTGCCGCTGGATCCGCTCGCCGACGACAGCAGCGACGACGGCCTGACCGGCAACGAGCGCGACATCGTCAAGGACGCCGCGCGCGAGAAGCTGGTCGACAAGCGCCCGGATCCGCTGCTGCGCGAGTCGGCCTCGATCCTGGCCGATGCGCTGAACCTGCTGGAAAAGGACCGTCCGCTGTCGGTGCAGGTGCTGCCGCAGTCCACCGGCCCGGGGCGCTGGGCCGACTGAGCTAGCACTCCATCGCCGCGCGAACACAGACGCGCCATCGCCCAGCGGTGGCGCGTTTTTCGTTGGGCGTTCGCTTGGCCGCACGCAGTCGCCTGCATTCCACTGTAGGAGGGGTTTCAGCGCCGGCAGGTCATCGCCAGCGTATCGACAGGCTCTTTGTGGGAGCGAGTTCAGTCGCGACGGGCCTTACCGATAAAGCCGTCGCGACTGATGGCCCGATGCCGCCCGAAACCGCTCCTGCAAGGGTTTGCGACGGGCCGGCTGGGCGCACGGTAGGAGGGGCTTCAGCCCCGACAGGTGGCCTGACACGCTCTTTGTAGGAGCGGCTTCAGCCGCGACCGGGCGTTACCGGTAAGACCTGGTCGCGGCTGAAGCCGCTCCTACAAGTGCGCATCAGCATCGAAACCTGCGCTAACCCAGCGCCTGCCACAGCTGATGCACACCCAGCGCCAGCAAGGTCAGGAAGAACACCCGGCGGAACGCCTCGGCGGAAATGCGCCGGCGCAGGTGCGCGCCCAGCCACATGCCGATCGCGGTCGGCAGCAGCGCCAGCAACGACGGCCCGAGCGCGCCGCGCGCGAACGCGCCATGCCAGGCCAGGGCAGTGGCGAGCGCCAACGTGGCGGTGAAGAAGCAGTAGCCCAACGCGCGCATCAGCGTCTCCCGCGGCAGGCCCAGCGCGACCAGATAGGGCAACGACGGCAGCACGAATACGCCGGTGGCGCCGGTCAGCAGGCCGGTCGCCAACCCGGCCGCCGGGCCCGCCCAGGGCTCGTGCCGCGACGGCAGCCGGCCCTGCCAGCGGCTCAGTCCGAGCAGCGCGTACAGCGCCAGCAAGGCGCCGAGACCGCCGCGCGCCAGCGCCGGATCGGCGCCGACCAGGATGCCGGCGCTGAGCCAGGTGCCGATCGCGATCGTCGCCAGCAGCGGCCACAGCCGCCGCAACAGCGGCGCCGCGCCTTCGCCCCAGGCCTGCTGCAGATTGGTCAGCAGCGACGGCAGCACCAGCAGCGCGGCCGCTTCGGGCGGGGCCAGCCACAGCCCCAGCAAGCCCATGGCGACGGTCGGCAGGCCGGTCCCGGCCACGCCCTTGACGAAGCCGGCCAGGCAGAACACCGCGGCGATCGGCAGTAGATGCGGGATGAGCGAGTGCATGCCTCCAGCATCGGCCGTGCCGCGGCGCCGGACAATGCGCGATCGCTTCAGGCAGACTTCGGCAACGACGAAGGCTGGAGCGGCGATGCACCTGGATTTCATCGACTTGCGGCTGTTCGTGGCGGTGGCCGAGGCCGGCAGCATCACCGCCGGCGCCGACCGCGCCGCGTTGTCGCTGGCCGCGGCCAGCGCGCGCATCCGCGCGCTGGAGCAGCAGGCCGGTGCGGCGCTGTTCGCGCGCGGCCGCCGCGGGGTGAGCCTGACCGCGGCCGGCGCCGCGCTGTTGCGGCATGCGCGGCAGTTGCTGCGCCAGGCCGAGGCGATGCGCGCCGAACTGGGCGAGCACGCCGGTGCCAACCAGGCCACGGTGCGGCTGCTGGCCAATACCGCGGCGCTGTACGAGTGGCTGCCCGAACTGCTGGCGGAGTTCCTGGTCGCGCATCCGCGCATCGACCTGGCCTTGCGCGAACAGGGCAGCACCGCGGCGGCCGACGCGGTGCGCGAGGAGCGGGCCGACCTGGCGGTGATCGCCGACCATGCCGACCTGGCCGGCCTGCACGCGCAGGCGTTCCGCCAGGACCGGCTGGTGCTGGTGGCGGCCGCCACGCATCCGCTGGCGCGCGCGCCGCAGCTGCGCCTGGCGCAGCTATGGCAGGCGGAATTCCTCGGCCTGGCCGACGACAGCGCGCTGCAGCGGCACCTGCGTACGCAGGCCGCGCGCGCCGGCGGCCAGCTGCGCATCCGCGCCCACGTGCACGGCATCGAACCGCTGTGCCGGATGCTGGCGCGCGGCGCCGGCGTGGCGATCCTGCCGCAGGCCGCGCTGGCCCGGGTCAGCGTGCGCGAACACCTGGTCGCGGTGCCGTTGCAGGAGCCGTGGGCGGCGCGGCAGTTGTCGATCGTGTGGCGGCCCGCACCGGCGCCGGCGCCGGCGGTGCGTCAGGTGCTGGACTGGCTGTGTGCGCACGCCGACGGCGCAGCGGCCACCGGCGCGGGATGACGTCCCGCGCGCACGCGATGGACCTCACTGCGGCCAGGCGAACTCGGCTTCCACCGGGAAGTGGTCCGACGGCCAATGTCCCTGCGGCCGCGCGTCGAGCGTGGCGAAGTGGGTGGCGCGCAATCCGCGCGACAGGATCCAGTCGATGCGCCGATCGGGATGGCCGGTGAAATCGTGGAAGGTCGCTTCCGGTCCCAGCGCGTGCGGTGCCTGCTTGCGCGCGTCGGCCAGCGCCGGAACCAGCGTGCGGTAGGTGGGCGAATCCGGCGCCGTGTTGAAGTCGCCGGTGATCACCACCGGCACGTCGGCCGGCAACGCCTGCACGCGCGCGAGGAGCAGCGCGGCGCCCTTGGCGCGCGCGGCCTCGTCTTCGTCGCGGTACGGCAGGTGGGTGTCGAACAGGTAGAAACGGCGTCCGTCGGCGATGCGTTCGAACAGGCCCCAGTTCACCATCCGCGGCAGCGGGTGGCCCCAGCTGATGCTGCCGACCACGTCTGGCGTGTCCGACAGCCAGAAGTCGCCCGATTCCACCAGCTTCAGGCGGCGGCTGTCGTAGAACACGCCCATGCGCTCGCCGTCCTCGCTGCCGTCGCGGCTGCGCCCGAACCAGCGGTAGTCGGGCAGTTGCGCGGCCAGGTAATCGGCCTGCAGCTTGACCAGCTCCTGGGTGCCGAATACGTCGGGATGCTGCGCGCGGATCAGCGCGGCCATCGCGCTGCGGCGGATCTCCCAGCGCTTGTCGCCGTCGGTATCGACCGGCACGCGCACGTTGAAGCTCATCACCTTGAGTGTGGCTGGCGCCTTGTGCGATGGGGCGCGCGCCTGCGCCGGGGCGAACACTGCGCCCAGTGCGAGCAACAGCAGCAACCCAAGCGAACGCGGTGACAACGGAAATGTGGACATGGCGACAGGTCTGGCGGTGGGGATCGCGCCAATGGTGGCATGCCGATGTGACCGTCAGCCAGTCGCGGATTGCGCCGCGCTCGCGACGCCACACTGCGTGCCTCGGCGCATGCCGCACGCGGCGCGACCCACCCGCCGCGCATCCGCGCGAGGCGCTGCATGCGTTACTGGAATGCCGCAAGCGCCTGGGTAAGCTGCCCGTTGTTGTTCACCGCGCCCTTGGTATAGCCCTGCCAGCCCGGATACGCATCGGATTCCCAATAGAACACGCCCAGCCCATGCGCACCGACCGCGCGGGTCTTGGCGACCAGGTCGGCCAGCATCGCGCGGGTCGCCGCGTCCTGCTGCCAGTCCATGCCCACTTCGCTGACGATCACGTCCGCGCCGTAGCGCGCCACCATGTCGCGCATGTTGCTGGCGATCTGCGTGTTCGCGCTTTGCCAGCCGCTGCTCGAGGGGTAGTGCGACATCCCGACCACGTCCCACTTGCCGCCGGCGGACTTGAGGCCGTCGAAGAACCAGCGGAAGGTGGCGTTGTCGTACCCGTTGGCCAGATGCACGACCACCTTGGCATTGGGATAGACCGACTTGCTGGCGTTGTAGCCGCTGTTGATCAACTGCGCGAGATTGCCGAAGTTGGGGGTCTTGCCGTCCGGCCACAGCATGCCGCTGTTGATCTCGTTGCCGACCTGCACCCAGCTGACGTCGATGCCGTTGGATTTGAGATACGACAGGATGCCGCTGGTGTGCGCGTAGACGTCGGTGACCAGCTTGGAGAACGCATCGCCGCTCCATGCCGCGGGCTTGGTCTGCTGTCCGGGATCGGCCCAGCTGTCGCTGTAGTGGAAGTCGATCATGATCTGCATGCCCTGCGCCTTTGCCCGCTTGGCCATGTTCAGCACGTCGGCGCCGTCGCACCAGCCGTCCTTGGGATTGACCCAGACGCGCAGCCGGATTGCGTTGACGCCGGTGCCTTTCAGCAACGCGAAGAAGTCGGCGTTCGCGCCCGCGGCATTGCGGAACACGCGGCCGCTGCTCTCCTGCTGGTCGATCCAGCTCACGTCCGCGCCCTTGGCGAAACTCTGCGCCGCCGCCGGTGCGCACAGACAAGTCAGCAGCAGCGCCAGCCATGCGCACATGCTCTTGCTCGATCCGTTCATAGGTTCCTCGCGATGATGGAGTGTCGGAAAAAACGCTGCCTGCGGCGCGGGCCGGGGCGTGCGCGAGGCTAGCGCGATCGCGCGCGCCACGCGCGTCGCAGCGCAGGGTGTCTACGCCTGGCGACAGCGGCGCCTGGCGCGCGGCACTTGACGCCTTCGCCCATTGGCGTAGCATTTGCCGCACGCCAAGGGACAGACCCGCGGCGACTCCAATCACCGTGAGGGATGCTCATGGAATACGACTATCTTGTTTTCATCGGGCGCTTCGAGCCCTTCCACAACGGCCACGCTGCCGTTGCCCGCCACGCCCTGGCGCGTGCGCAGAAACTCATCTTCCTGATCGGCTCGGCCGAAACCCCGCGCACCATCCGCAATCCGTGGACGGTGGCCGAACGCAGCGTCATGATCCAGGCCGCACTCGAGGGCGCCGCCGAGCGCCTGATCCTGCGCCCGCTGCGCGACCACCTGTACAACGAGAGCCAATGGATCGCCGCGGTGCAGTCGGCGGTGGCCGAGGCGGTGCGTGCCGATGGCGGCGGCAGCGAGGCGCGCATCGGCCTGGTCGGCATGGACAAGGACGCCAGCAGCTACTACCTGCGCGAGTTCCCGCAGTGGCCGCTGGTCGACGTGCAGCACACCGAGACGCTGTCGGCGACCGAGCTGCGCCGCTACCTGTTCGAGGCCGGCAGCATCGATTTCCACGGCGCGCTGCTGATGCTGCGCGGCAACGTGCCGGCGCCGGTGTTCGACATGCTCGAGGCGTTCCGCAAGAACTCGCCGTCGTATGCGGAACTGCTCGCCGAATACCAGTTCATCGAGCAGTACCGCGCGGCCTGGAAGGAGGCGCCGTATCCGCCGACCTTCGTCACCGCCGATGCGGTGGTGGTGCATTCGGGCCACGTGCTGCTGGTGCGGCGCCGTGCGGCGCCGGGCAAGGGCCTGTGGGCGCTGCCGGGCGGCTTCGTCGGCCAGCACGAGAGCATCTTCGATGCCTGCCTGCGCGAACTGCGCGAGGAAACCCGGCTGAAGATCCCGGTGCCGGTGCTGAAGGGTTCGCTGAAGAACCGCCATGTGTTCGACCATCCCGAGCGCAGCCTGCGCGGGCGCACCATCACCCATGCCTTCCACTTCGAATTCACCTTCGGCGAACTGCCCGAGGTGCGCGGTGGCGACGACGCCGACAAGGCGCGCTGGATTCCGGTCAGCGAAGTGCTGGGCATGGGCCCGAAACTGTTCGAAGACCACCTGCACCTGCTCGAATTCTTCCTGGGCCGCGGTTGACCGCGGCTTTCCCGGCCGGCGGACAGACCGCTGACCTTCCCCCGACGCGAAGGAGCTTCCCGTCATGCAATGCCTGAACAACCTGCTGCTCAACACCGACAGCTACAAGGCCAGCCACTGGCTGCAATATCCGGCCGGCACCGATGCCACGTTCTTCTATGTGGAATCGCGCGGCGGCGTCTACGACCGCACCGTGTTCTTCGGTCTGCAGTCGATCCTCAAGGAGGCGCTGGGCCGCGCCATCACCCATGCCGACGTCGACGAGGCGCGCGACCTGTTCGCCGCGCACGGCGAGCCGTTCAACGAGGCCGGCTGGCGCGACATCGTCGATCGCCTCGGCGGGCAGTTGCCGATCCGCATCCGCGCCGTGCCCGAGGGCAGCGTGGTGCCGACCCACAACGCGCTGATGACCATCGAGTCCACCGACGCGCAGGCCTACTGGGTGCCGTCGTACCTGGAAACGCTGCTGCTGCGCATCTGGTATCCGGTCACCGTGGCCACGGTCAGCTGGCACGCCAAGCAGACCATCCGCCAGTTCCTGGAACGCACCAGCGACGATCCGGAAGGGCAGTTGCCGTTCAAGCTGCACGACTTCGGCGCGCGCGGCGTGTCCAGCCTGGAGTCGGCGGCGATCGGCGGCGCCGCGCACCTGGTCAACTTCCTCGGCACCGATACCGTGTCCGGCCTGTTGCTGGCGCGCGCGCACTACCACGAGCCGATGGCCGGCTATTCGATCCCGGCCGCCGAGCACAGCACCATCACCAGTTGGGGCCGCGAGCGCGAAGTGGACGCGTACCGCAACATGCTCCGGCAGTTCGGCAAGCCCGGCGGCATTGTCGCGGTGGTGTCGGACAGCTACGACATCTTCCACGCGATCCGCGAACACTGGGGGACCACGCTGCGCGAAGAGGTGATCGCCTCCGGCGCCACCGTGGTGATCCGCCCCGATTCCGGCGACCCGGTCGCGGTGGTGCACCAGTGCCTGGAACTGCTCGACGAGGCCTTCGGCCACAGCGTCAACGGCAAGGGCTACAAGGTGCTCAACCACGTGCGCGTGATCCAGGGCGACGGGGTCAACCCGACCAGCATCCGCGCGATCCTGGAGCGCGTCACCAGCGCCGGCTACGCCACCGACAACGTCGCCTTCGGCATGGGCGGCGCGCTGCTGCAGCGGCTGGACCGCGATACGCAGAAGTTCGCGCTGAAGTGCTCGGCCGCGCGCGTGGACGGCGCGTGGATCGACGTCTACAAGGACCCGATCACCGACAAGGGCAAGCTCAGCAAGCGCGGCCGCATGAGCCTGCTGCGCCATCGCGAATACGGCGGCTACCGCACCGAGCCGGTGCCGGCCACGGCCGCGTCGCTGGACGAACTGGCCCGGCCTGCCGGCTACGACGACGCGATGGTCACGGTGTGGGAAAACGGCCGCCTGCTGCACGACTGGAGCCTGGCGGAAGTGCGCGAGCACGCGAACGCCGCGCGTCTGTAGGTGCCGGCATGGACGCCAGCATGGAGTTCGCGCCGCCGCTGAGCGGCGCCTCGCCGCTGTTCGCCGCACTGCGCGCCGGCATGCCGCACCTGGAATGGCGGGTGCCGGCCGCCGCCGATGCCGCGCGCTGGCGGGTGCAGCGCATCGGCGGGCGCGACTACCGCGTCGCGCAGCCGGTCACCTTCACCCCGTACGCGTCGGTGCGGCCGTGTTCGGCACGTTGCCGCTTCTGTTCGGAAACGCTGCGCCCGCAGGTAGGCGGCACCGCCGCGGCCAGCCTGCGGCCGCCGCCGGACTATTTCGCGATGCTGCGGCAGGGAGTGGCGCAGCTGTCCGGGCTGCCGCTGTCGCACTCGCTGTCGGGGCTGGAGATGACCGACGACGAAGCCTGGTTCCTGCAACTGCTGCAGACATTGGGCGAGGCCGAACGCGATGGCTTGCTGGTCGAGCAGCGCGTGCTGTACAGCAACGGCGCGGGTTTCGCTCGCAGCAAGGGCGATGCGTTGCTGGACGCGCTGCAACGCTTCCGGCTGTCGTGGGTGGAGTTGTCGCGGCACCATCCGCAGCAGGCCGGCAACGACGCGATCATGCGCTTCCGCGACGGCGAGGCGATCGCCGATGCGCAGGTCTTCGTCGCCACCGCGCAACGCATCGCCGCCGCCTTGCCGCTGCGCCTGGTATGCATCCTGCAGCACGGCGGCATCGCCGATGCCGAAGGCGTTGCCGGCTACCTGCGCTGGGCACGCCAGTGCGGCGCGACCACGGTGATCTTCCGCGAGTTCTCGCGGCTCGGCGACGGCTACCGCACCGGCGGCACCCAGCGCTATCTGGCGCAGGCGCGGGTTGGCGTGGAGCAGGTCGTGGCCGCATGCATGGCCACGCCGTGGTGGCGCACGCTGCGGCCGCTGCAGATCACCGAGGGCTATTACTTCTGGAACCTGCGCATGGTCACCGCCGAGGGCATGGAGGTGGTGTTCGAGACCTCCGACTATGCCGCCATGCAGGCGCGCCACGACAGCGGCGACATCTACAAGCTGGTGTTCTTCGCCGACGGCCGGCTGTGCGCGGGCTGGCAGCCGGATCGCGATCTGCTGTGGCGGGCCGGCCATGGATAGCCGCAGCTGGTGGACGCCGCCGCCGGATCCGCCCGAACACCGGCTGCCCGAGGACCTGCGCCAGCGCGATCCGCTGGGCGCGCGCGACTGCGGCTGGGTCAGCCAGATGCGTCCGTTCGTGCGCCAGTTCAGCGCGCCGGACGCCTGCGTGCTGGATCCGTTCTGCGGCTTCGGCAGCACCTTGCTCGCCGCCGAACTGGAGGGCCGGCGCGGACTGGGGCTGGAGATCGACGCGGGGCGCGCGGCGCTGGCCCGTGAACGCCTGCAGCGGCTCGGGCTGCGTGCCGAGGTCCGGGCCGGCGCGCTGCCGCAGCTCGCGCTGGAGGAGCCGATCGACCTGTGCCTGACCAACGTGCCGTACTTCGGTTGCGACTGGCCGGGCGCGACGGCACCGGGCCAGCTGTATGCCAGCCCCGATTACGCGGCTTACCTGGGCGGGCTGCGCGCGGTGTTCCATGCGGTGCGCCGCGGCCTGCGCGACGATGGCTTCTGCATCGCGATGGTCGAGAACGTGGAGGTCGGCGGCGTGTGCGTGCCGCAGGCCTGGGACCTGGCGCGGGTGCTGGGCAGCCTGTTCGTGCCCTGTGCCGAACGGGTGCTGTGCTATCCGCGCGAGAGCGTGCAGCCGCTGGCGCCCGGCGACACGCGCAGCGACCGCAGCCATGAGTACGCGCTGGTCTTCCAGAAGCGGCGCGAACCGATCGACCTGCCGGGCAGCGCCGAGCTGCTGGCCGCGTTGCGCGCGGACGGGTTCGATTACGCCGTGCACGGCAGCTATCCGCTCTGGCTCGCCGATCCGGGCACGGCCGTGCGCCCGCCCGGCGACGTGGACCTGCTGCTGCCGCGCGACCTCGGCCAGCTGCAACGGCTGCTGGACTGGCTGCGCGCGCGCGGCTTCGGGCTCACTCTGTGGGGCGAGCCGCTGGCGGCGCCGCCGACGCTGGCGTTGCTCGACGCCTACCACTACCTGCGCGCCGAACGCCGCGACCGCGGCGGCGGCCTGCTGCGGGTGGACCTGTCGCTGCAGCCGGTGCCTGGCTCGCTAACCGCGGGATGAGCGCTGGCGGCGGCATCAAGGCCGCCTCGACACGCTTGCGGCTATCCTTGGCCGGTTCCTTCCTTTCGGTCCACGGCCATGTCCGCTTCGTCCAACGTCCTCGCCTTTCCTGCGCTCGTGCTGGTCGCGATCGGCCTGAGCGGCTGCTTCGCCCGCAAGCAGGACAACCTGGTGAAGGAGACCTTCAACTCCGACAACACCTATTCGCGCAGCTATCCGGTACAGCCGGGCCAGGCCTGCGAATCGGCGCGGCGCGCGCTGCTGAGCCAGGGCTACGTGGTCGCCAAGGCCACCGCCGATGCGGTCGAAGGCACCAAGAACTTCCAGCCCAACCAGGAGTCGCACGAGCAACTGGAGCTGCGCGTGTCGTGCGTGGCGCACGGCGCGGACGAGTCCTGGGTGTTCGTCAGCGCGCTGCAGGACCGCTATGCGCTGAAGAAGAGCGCGACCTCGGCCAGCGTCGGCGTCGGCGTGCTCGGCTCGGTGTCGCTGCCGGTCGGCAGCAGCGACGACTCGCTGGTGCGCGTGGCCAGCAGCACCGTGCAGGACAGCGATTTCTACAAGCGCTTCTTCGAACTCATGGCGCAGTACCTGCCGAAGGCCAAGCCGGCCGCGCCGCCGGAGCCGCCGCCGGCGGCAGCGCCCAAGCCCGAGCCGGCCGCTGCGGTACCGGCGCCTGTACCGGCACCGGCAGCAGCAGTGCCGGCGGCACCTGCACCTGCAGCAGTGCCAGCGACGCCGGTGGCGGAAGCGACGCCCGCGCCCGCTGCCGCGCCCGCGGTCAGCGACGGCACCACGCCGCGCTGAGGCATGCGTTCATCCGCGGCTGCGGAAGCTGAATAGAGGGCATTTCGCTTCACGATCCATTCGCAATCGCGGTGCAAAGGTGGCTCCGTCGGGAGTGCGATGCCTGCAACAGGCATCGGCTCCGCCACCCAGGAGCAACCAGCATGAACACTTTCAAATCCGCCGTGTGTCTGAGCATCCTCGCGATCGCCACTGCTGCCGCGCCGTTGGCGCAGGCGCAGCGCCATTACGGGCCGGAAGACGCCGGACGCCGCTTCAACGACGGCACCCGCGTGCACTGCAAGAAGGTCGCGGTGCAGAAGAACAACACCGATCCGAACCGCATCGGCGGCACCGTGGCCGGCGCGGCGATCGGCGGCCTGCTCGGCAACCAGATCGGCAAGGGCGACGGCAAGAAGTTGGCCACGGTCGGCGGCGCGGTCGCCGGCGGCGCCACCGGGCGCTACATCCAGGGCCAGCGCCAGCAGGCCAACGGCAACCGCCGCGTCGAGACCGTCTGCAAGCGCTATTGAGTCCACGCCGCGATCGGCCATCGCGGCGCGCTCGGCAAACAAGCAAAAACGCCCCGGCGGACAGCATCCGCCGGGGCTTTTTTTATTGTCGAGGCGTGCGGTTGTGTGCAGTTCGCTGGGATGCCACCACGCGGCTCGCCTGCGCTCGCCAGGCCTTGTGTAGGAGCGGCTTCAGCCGCGACAGGGCGTTGCCGGGAATGCCCCGGTCGCGGCTGAAGCCGCTCCTGCAGGGGCAGGCTGGCGCTTTACCGGCCCTATCCGATCACTTCGCGCAGTGCGCCCCCCAGCTCCGGATAGCGAAACACGTAGCCTTCCTGCTGCGCGCGCGTCGGCAACACCCGCTGGCTGCCCAGCAGCAGGTCGGCCATCTCGCCGAAGGCCAGGCGCAGCGCCGCGGCCGGTGCCGGCAGCAGCGCCGGCCGGTGCAGCGCCTGGCCGAGCTGCTGGGCGAAATCGGCATTGGTCACCGGGGTCGGGGCGGTGGCGTTGTAGGCGCCTTCGCCGCCGTGCTGCAGCAGCCACAGCAACAGGCCGACGTGATCGTCGCGATGGATCCAGCTCATCCATTGCCGGCCGTCGCCCATGCGCCCGCCCAGGCCGAGCCGGAACGGCGGCAGCATCCGCGACAAGGCGCCGCCGTCGCGGCCGAGCACCACGCCGGTGCGGACCAGGCTGGTGCGCACGCCCAGCGTCTGCGCGCGCAACGCCTCGGTTTCCCAGTCGCGGCACAGGTGCGCGGCAAAGTCCTCGCCGGCCGGGCTGCGTTCGTCGAGCAGGTCGTTGCCGCGGTCGCCGTAGTAGCCGATCGCCGAGCCGGAGAGCAGGCAGGCAGGACGTTGCGCCGGGTCCAGTTGCGCGATCCAGTCGAGCAGCGCGCGGGTGGTGCCGATGCGCGAGGTGCGGAAGCGGCGCTTGCGGGTCTCGTTCCAGCGGCCGTCGCTGAGCGGTTCGCCGGCGAGATTGATCACCGCGTGCGCCGGCGCCGCGCCCTGCAGGTCTTGCAGCGCCTGCACGCCGGGCAGGGCACGCGTCGCACGCGCCGCGTCGCGGCTGAGCACGCTGACCTGGTGTCCGGCCTGGAGCAGGGCAGGGCACAGTGCGCGGCCGATGAATCCGGTGCCGCCGGTGACGAGCACATGCATGAGGAGGGTTCCGCGAGCGGGGAGCGGCAGTGTAGGGCCGGTCGGCATGGCAGCAGAGTGAATACGCCTGCCGATGACCGCCATGCGCGTCGCTGCGGCGCGCGGCTTCGCGGCGCGTGCACCGCGCGCGCGTCACGCTGCGCACCCGCGTGTGCGTGCTGCTGCGCGGCCATGCATCCCGCCACTGTCCTCTTTCGCATCTGCCATGCTCGCGCCATGACCGTCCCGACTCCGAACCCGCCAGCGCCGCGCCGATGCCGTTTCGCCGCGCGCCTGCTGCTGGCGCTGGCGCTGGCCAGCGGCGGTGCACTCGCCGCGCCGCCCGAGCCGGCCGACCAGGCCAGCGCCGACTGTCTCGCTGCACTGCTGCGCCAGCTCGGCTGGCGCATCGACAGCACGCCAGCCGCGCAGCCGCGGCTGCTGCCGGGTGCGCCGTGCGAACGCAGTTCGCTGGCCGACGCACAGGCGCACGGCGACCTGCAGGCGGCGTTGCCGGCGCAGTGGAACCCGGCGCAACGGCGCGACGCCCTGCGCGCGCTGCTGGAGACGCCGGCCACGCAGTGCGGTTATTTCCTGCTGCTCGGCGCGGCCACCCAGCGCGCGGTGGCGCATCTGCAGGGCAATCCCGGCTACCGCTTCAGCGCGCTGCAACTGGGCTGGATCGGATTCGGTCCCGGCGGCGCGCGCCGACAGGGCTGGCAGCGCTTCCGCAGCTTCGGCCGCGGCTACCGTCCGGTGCAGGGCAATGCGCGCGCGATCGAGGCGTTCTACAGCGGCCATGTGCGCTCGGAGTGCGGCGTCGGCCGGCAGATCGCGCAGCTCGCCACGCAGCGCGAGCTGTACGGCGATGCCGGCTTCGATCGCGCGTTCAGTGCCGGGGAACTGTCGATCGGCACCTTCCTCACCCTGCACGACACCGACAGCATCCTGCTCGGCGCGCATGCCGGCGAGTTCTTCGCCGACGGCAAGGCGGTCAAGACCTCGCAGTTGGGCGGCGCCGCCTTCCTCGGCGCACCCGGTTTCATCGCCCACGTGTTCGAGCGCCGCTACCTGGACGACATCAACAACCAGGCGGAGAACTTCGTGGTCGTGGCGGTCAGTGCCGACGCGGCAGCGGCGCTGCTCCGGCATGGCGGCTTCGCCCATTACGACGCCAGCAACCGGCGCATCTGGGAACTGGCGCAGGCGCTGCGCGGACCCGGCCGCGAGCGCTTCGAGAAACTGCTGTTCGAACGCGACCCCACGCTGCGCGCGAGCTTGTCGCCAGCGCAACGCAGTGTCCTGGCGCAGATCGATGCGCTGCTCGATGATCCCTTCTACCGGGGCTTCGACGTGTACGTGCATCCCAAGGGCACCAAGCCGATCGGCTACCACGTGTCGCGCCTTTTGGACCGCAATCCGCGCACCCCGTTCGCGATCGACCTGACCCTGCACAACCTGCATACCACCCTGTACCGGCGCTGGCGCGACCACCAGTTGCAGGCCTGCGCGCAGGCCGCGCAGACGCCATCGCCTTAGCTGCGCGTCAGCCGCGGCGCGACGCTTCGTGCGACCCTAATGGGCCTCACTTCGAGCTAGGACAGACGCATGGAACTGGGACTTGTAGGCTTGGGCCGGATGGGCGCGAACATGGCCGAGCGGCTGGTACGTGGCGGCCACCGCGTGGTCGGTTTCGACCTGGGCGAGGCGGCGCGCAGCGCGGCGCAGCAGCGCGGCGTGGAGACGGCGGACTCGATGGCGGCGCTGGTCGCGGCACTGCCGGCGCCGCGTGCGGTGTGGCTGATGGTGCCGTCCGGCAAGATCGTCGACGACACCCTGGCCGCGCTGTTGCCGCTGCTGGCCGAGGGCGACGTGGTCGTGGACGGCGGCAATTCGTACTACAAGGATTCGATGCGCCGTGCCGCCGAGTTGGCCGCGCACGGCATCGCCTACGTCGATTGCGGCACCAGCGGCGGCGTGTGGGGGCTGAAGGAAGGCTACAGCCTGATGATCGGCGGCGACGAAGCGGCGGTCAGCCGGCTCGACCCGCTGTTCGCCACCCTGGCGCCGGCCACCGATGCCGGCTGGGGCCGGGTCGGTCCCAGCGGTGCCGGCCACTTCACCAAGATGGTCCACAACGGCATCGAGTACGGAATGATGCAGGCCTATGCCGAAGGCTTCGCGCTGATGGCGCGCAAGCAGGAGTTCGAACTGGACCTGCACCAGATCGCCGAGGTCTGGCGGCAGGGCAGCGTGGTGCGTTCGTGGCTGCTGGACCTGTGCTCGGATGCGCTGGGCGACAACCCCACCCTGGCCGGGATCGCGCCCTACGTCGAAGACTCCGGCGAAGGCCGCTGGACGGTGGCCGAGGCGATCGACCTCAACGTTCCCGCGCCGGTGATCACCTTGTCGTTGCTGGAACGGCTGCGCTCGCGCGACGACGATTCGTTCACCGACAAGCTGTTGTCGGCGATGCGCAACCAGTTCGGCGGGCACGCGATCAAGCACGAAACGCCGGCCGTGCCGCCGTCCGGGACCACGGCCGGATAAGCCGCGCGGTGGTTCAAGCCAGCGCCAGCGTGCGGCCTTCGGCGGCGCTGCGCTGGCCCAGTTCGAGCAAGCGCATCACCGCCAGCGCCTGCGCCGCATCCACCGGCGCAGGTGCGCGCCCGGCCATCGCTTCGCGAAAGCCGGCGTAGCAGTGCCGATAGTCGCCGCGCTGCGTCTGCAGCGCGTGCGCGGTGGCGCTGCCGTCGTCGGCGACCAGGGTCAGCTGGCCGGCGAGCGGATCCTCGCCCCACTGCGGCGCGGCCGGGGTGAGTCCGGCGCGCAACTGCGCCTCCTGCGTATCCAGGCCATGCTTGAGATAGCTGCCGCGCTCGCCATGCACGGCGAAGCGCAGCCCGTTCGCCGCGACCAGCGAGCCGGCATGCAGGACCGCACGCAGCCGCGGGTAGCGCAGCACGGCATGGAAATAATCGGTCGCCTGTGCGCGGTGGCGCTGCTGTGCCAGATCGACCTGGATCGCTTCCGGCAGGCCGAACAATTGCAGTGTCTGGTCGAGCAGGTGCGGCCCCAGGTCGAACCACAGTCCGGAGCCGGGCAGCGCATGCTCGCGCCAGCGGTTGCCGACCCGCGGGCGATGGCGGTCGAAGTGCGAATGGAACTCGGCGACCTCGCCCAGCGTGCCCGCCTCCAGCAGCGCGCGCAGGGTGAGGAAGTCGCCGTCCCAGCGCCGGTTCTGGAACACGCTGACGATGCGCCCGACGCGTTGCGCCTGGGCGACGACCTGCTGCGCCTCGTCCACGTCCAGGGTGAACGGCTTGTCCACCAGCACGTGCTTGCCCTGCGCCAGCGCCGCCAGCGCCAGCGGCGCATGGGTCTGGTTCGGCGTGGCCACCACCACCGCATCGATCTGCGGATCGGCGAAGGCCTGCTGCGCGTCGGCGACGATGCGCGCCTGCGGATAGGCCGCGGCCGCCTCGTCGTGGCGGCTGGACACGATGGTATGCAGGCGCAGGCCCGGCGTGTGCGCGATCAACGGCGCATGGAACACGCGGCCGACGAAGCCGTAGCCGAGCAAGGCGAGATTGAAGGTCTGATCCATGGCGTGCGAGCGGCAGTACAAGGGCGGACAGTATCCCGGCAAAGGCCGTCACCCGGCGTGCACGCCTTTCACGCTGCCGCGATTTCCCGGTCACGTCGCTTGTACGCCGCCGCGCAGACACTGCGCCCCACACCTTCAAGGGAGGAGGACATCATGAAAAAGTTCACGTCGCCCACGCTGCTCAGCGCTGCACTCGCCTTCGGTCTGACCCTGACCGCCGGCCAGGCGCTCGCCGTCGATCCGCCGACCACCGCCGACAAGGACCATGCCGGCATGGCCCACAACGACGGCATGAAGCACGAGTCCAAGGAGCCGGTCACCGACACCTGGATCACCACCAAGGTGAAGGCCGATCTGCTCGCGACCAAGGATGTCTCCGGCACCGACATCAAGGTCGAGACGCTCAATGGCACGGTCAAGCTGTCCGGTGCGGTCGAAAGCAAGGCGCAGCGCGACAAGGCCGTGTCGGTCGCCAAGATGATCGACGGGGTCAAGAAGGTCGATTCGACCGGCCTGAAAGTGACCGGCGCGGCCAAGCACTGAGCTCTGCCACGCCATCGGTGACGGCGGCGGGGCGCGAGACGAGGCGCGCCCCGCCGCTGCACTACGACGCACTCTTCGGAGTGCGTTTTTTTTGGGCGACACATTCGCGTGCGGGGCATCACCCAGCGTATCGCCGCGCTTCGCATTGCATTGACGCACGTTCAGTCATCATCAAGCCACGTCAGCTACCAGGCGAATTGCCATGTTGGATGCTTACTCTCCAGCCGCGTCCAGCCACGCGGCCACGCACCCCGCGTCGCTCGACGCGGTGGATACGGCGCTCTCTTCGACAGGCGCGCCGCCGCGACCGTCTTCCTTGCTCCTGGCGATGCGCCAGCTCGAATCGAAGCTGGGCATGTTGCTGGTCACCTTCCACGACGATGCCGGGTTCTGGCGCGCCTTCGCCAGACTGATGCAGGACCTGGACAAGGACCTGACCACGGGCGAGCGCGCGCGCCTGCGCAGCCATGCCGATTTCCTGCTGGTCCGGGCAGGGATGTCGTCGTGGACGCTGATCGGCGCGACGCACGACGCCGCCGCCCGCGCGCTCCGGGCGGCAGCACGCTGATCCGGATGCGGGCCAACGGTCTCGACCCATGGGCGGCGCATAGCCGCCCATTTCTTTGCACCCAATCGTTAAGATAGAGTCGCATTCAGGTGTCGCGACGGGGAGCTTGCGCGAAGCCTGAATAATTCATCGTGCGCTCGCGCGGATCGGCGACAATGCCGCCCCGCTTTCGCTGCCGTCTTCAATCTTCCAAGAACAGGTATGCAGATCACCGCCAAACATGACGCCTGGGACCGCTGGCGTTTGCCGCTGCTGGTGCTGGCGGTGGTCCTGATCGTGATCCTGCCCTCGTTGCTGTTGCGGCAGATGAGCGAAAGCACCTTGCGTGCGGCCGATTGGGTCAGCCACAGCCAGGAGGTCACGGCGGGGCTCAGCAGGTTGGAAGCGGACATGCGCGACATGGAGTCGGCGGCGATGGCGATGTCGCACGATGTCGACTCGCCGATCCTGCGCGCACGGTTCGGCGAGTCGCGCGCGGCGATCCCCCCGACCATCGCGCGCCTGGTCGAGCTGACCCGCGACAACCCCGACCAGCAGGTGCGTATCGGCCGCCTGCAGAGCACCCTGGACCGCCGCAGCCTGCTGGCGGCGCGCATTGCCCAGAACCGCGACCCGGACCGGATCCGTGGCTTGATCCAGGAGATGACCGCGGACAACCCGATCCGCGGCCTGGTCGCCGAACTGCAGAAGCGCGAGGATGCGCTGCTGGCCGAGCGCACCGCCGACGCCGACCAGCGGCGGATGCTGGCCTCGGCGATCAGCTGGGTGTCGCTGGCGGTGCAGTTGCTGCTGCTGGGCCTGGTGATCTGGCTGCTGCAACGGCAGATCGGCCGGCGCCTGGACGCGGAGCGGCACATGCTGCGCGCCAATGCCCGCGCCGCCGCGGTGCTGCAGACGGTGCGCGAGCCGATCGTGCTGCTCGACAGCGAGCAACGCATGCTGATGCACAACGCCGCCTTCGGCGAGCTGTACGGGCTGGACCCGGAGCGTCCGACCAAGATGCTGGCCGATGTCGGCGACGGCGTCTGGCAGGATCCCCTCGTGCGCCAGCGCCTGGCCGACGTGCTGCTGCGCGGGCGCGAGCTGTGGGACTTCGAGCACGAACAGCTCGGCGCCGACGGCGTCGGCCGCACCATGCTGCTGAACGCGCGGCGCATGCCGCTGCCGGACAGCGAGGACGAAGTGGTGCTGATGACGGTCAGCGACATCAGCCTGCAGAAGGCCTCGCAGCAGCGCATCCAGATGCTCAACCGGCAGCTCGAGGGCAAGGTGGAGCAGGTCTCGGAGGTCAATCGCGAACTGGAGGCCTTCAGCTATTCGGTCTCGCACGACCTGCGCGCGCCGCTGCGCCATGTCGCCGGCTTCGCCGACAAGCTGGCCCGCCACCTCGGCGACGACGCCGACGAGAAGAGCCGCCATTATCTGGAAGTGATCGGCACCTCGGCGCGGCGCATGGCGTCGCTGATCGACGACCTGCTGGTCTACTCGCGCCTGGGCCGCAGCGCGCTGCGCCTGCAGGCGGTGGACATGCAGTCGCTGGTGGCGGAGACGCGCTCGGTGCTCGATGCCAACGCGCAGTCCGACCACGCCGGCAGCGGCCACCGCATCGAGTGGAACGTCGCGCCGCTGCCGATCCTGGTCGCCGACGAGAACATGATGCGTCAGCTGTGGCTGAACCTGCTCGGCAATGCGGTCAAGTACAGCGCCAAGCGCGAGGTCGCGGTGATCGAGGTCGGCTATCAGCTGCAAGCCGACGGCAGCCACCACTTCACCGTGCGCGACAATGGCGCCGGTTTCGACATGGCCTATGCGGCTAAGCTGTTCGGTGTGTTCCAGCGCCTGCACAAGGCCAGCGAGTACACCGGGACCGGCATCGGCCTGGCCAGCGTGCGCCGCGTGCTGACCCGCCACGGCGGCCATATCTGGGCCGATGCCGCGCCGGACCAGGGCGCGTCCTTCCATTTCGTCTTACCTCCCGCGCTCGAAGCGCCTACCAACGAGTTGACCGTATGACCGCCATCCGCACCATCCTGCTCGCCGAAGACAGTCCCGCCGATGCCGAAATGGCGGTCGATGCGCTGCGCGATGCGCGCCTGGCCAATCCCATCGTGCACGTCGAGGACGGCGTGGAGGCGATGGATTACCTGCTGCGCCGCGGCGCCTACGCCGACCGCGAGGAAGGCCTGCCGGCGGTGCTGCTGCTGGACATCAAGATGCCGCGCATGGACGGGCTGGAAGTGCTGAAGCTGGTGCGCACCGACGAGTCGCTCAAGCGCCTGCCGGTGGTGATCCTGTCGTCCTCGCGCGAGGAAAGCGACCTGGCGCGCAGCTGGGATCTGGGCGTCAACGCCTACGTGGTCAAGCCGGTGGACGTGGACCAGTTCTTCACTGCGGTGAAGACCCTGGGCACGTTCTGGGCGGTGATCAACCAGGCGCCGGACAAAGAGTAAGCGCCTATGCCTACGACCGGCACCAAGCTCGGACCGATCCGGATCCTCATGGTCGAGGATTCTCCGGAAGACGCCGAGCTGCTGTCCGACCAGTTGCTGGACGCCGGCCTGGAGGCGACCTTCCGGCGGGTGGAAGGCGAGTCCGCGCTGCGTGTCGCGCTGCGCGAGTTCGCCCCGGACATCGTGCTGTCGGACCTGAGCATGCCGGGCTTCTCGGGACACCAGGCGTTGCGCGTGCTGCGCGAGCACAGCACGTCGGTGCCCTTCATCTTCGTCTCCGGCACGATCGGCGAGGAGACCGCGGTGGAGGCGCTGCGCGATGGCGCCAACGACTACATCATCAAGCACAACCCGACCCGGTTGCCGTCGGCGGTGGCGCGCGCGATCCGCGAAGCGCGTACCGAGCGCGAGCGGCAGCGGGTCGAGGGCGAACTCATGCGCGCGCAGCGGCTGGAGAGCCTGGCGATGCTCGCCGCCGGCCTGAGCCACGACCTGCGCAACATCCTGCAGCCGCTGTTGATCGTGCCGGAGCTGATGATCGGGCGCAGCGACGACCCGCAGCTGCGGCATCTGGCCGAAGTCATCGCCGAGTGCGGCCGGCGCGGCCACGAGATGGCCGAATCGATGCTGTCGTTCGTGCGCGGCTCGCGCACGCCCAGCGAGCGGGTGTCCATCGCCGGCCTGTTCCAGGCGGTGCAGATGCTGCTCAAGAGCAGCCTGCCCGAGCGGGTCGGCCTGCAGGTGGACGTGGCCGACGCCGAGCTGTCGATCGAGGCCAACTACACCGAATTGCAGCAGTGCCTGCTCAACCTCGGCCTGAACGCGATCCAGGCGATGCCCGATGGCGGCACGCTGTCCATTTCGGCGGCGCCGGCGATCGGCGCCGACGGCAGCGAGCAGGTGCGGATCCTGGTCCGCGACACCGGCGTGGGCATGGATGCGGACACCCAGGCGCAGCTGTTCAGTCCGTTCTTCACCACCAAGGCCGACGGCACCGGCCTGGGCCTGATCTCGTGCAAGCGCATCGTCGAAAGCTACGGTGGCAGCATCGGCGTGGACAGCACGCCGGGCGTGGGCACCTGCTTCGAACTGCTGATCCCGCTGCGCGGCCATGCGCCCTCGGCCGAGCCGGAGCCGGCGATGCCGATGGGCAGGGGCCAGCGCGTATTGCTGGTGGACGGCGAGGCCACGCGCCTGTCGCTGCTCGGCAACGCCTTGTCCAGCCAGGGCTACCAGCCGCAGCTGGCCTCCGACGGCGCCGCGGCGCTGCGCGAGGTGCGCGAACACGGCATGCCGGATCTGGTGATCGTGGACAGCGACATCATCCTGCTGTCGGCGGTGAGCCTGCTGCTGGCGCTGCAGGACCTGGACTACCACGGCCCGGCGATCGTGCTGGAAGATGCCGGTACGGCCCTGCAGCGCGATCACTTCCCGCGCGACATCGCCGTGCACGTCCTGCGCAAGCCGCTGGAGATGCAGCGCGTGTTCCGCGCGGTGGCGCATGCGTTGGAGAGTGGCTAGAGGCTGGGAATCGAGAATGGGGAATGGGGAATCGGAAAAGCGAATCCCCGCACCCCAACGCGTACGCCAAAGACACCGCTGCCGCGGAGGTCATCGGTCAGGCGCTGTTGCCGTTACGATTCCCCACTCCCTATTCCCCACTCCCAGCTTCACTGCTGGGACGACTGATCTTCCGGGTCGCGCCTGGCCGGGACGCGGCGCGGCGGCAGTGGCGGCAGGGCGCCGCGGGTGTCGGTGTCGCTTTCGGTGGTCAGCGCCGGCTCCCAGGGGAAGCGCGGCAGGGTGCGCACCGCGTTTTCCAGCTTGCGCGACCAGGTGTCGTGGATTTCCGAATACAGCGGCGTGTCCGCTTCCAGGCGCAGGCGCTCGGTGACGCGCAGGTCGTTGCGGCGGATCACCGCCAGGTCGATCGGCATGCCGACCGACAGGTTGGAGCGGATGGTGGAGTCCAGCGAGACCAGCGCGGTGCGCGCGGCGTCCTCCAACTGCATTTCCGGGCGGATGATGCGGTCCAGGATCGGCTTGCCGTACTTGGACTCGCCGATCTGCAGGTACGGCGTCTCCGGCGAGGTGGCGATGGCGTTGCCCAGCGGATAGATCATGTACAGCCCGGGCCGCTCGCCGGCGATCTGCCCGCCCAGGATCAGGGTGGACTGCACGCTGACGCCGCTGTGCTGGGACTGGTCGGAGAGCTTGACCTGGCTGGAGACCAGGACCTCGCCGACGTACTCGGCGACCTCGAACAGGTGCTTGAACGAGCGCAGGCTGCGCGGCGCGTCCGGATCGTCCGCATCGCGTTGCAGCTTGGAGATCGCCAGCTGGGTGGTGGCCAGGTTGCCGGCCGACATCAGCACGAACACCGCCTGCCCCGGATACTCGAACACATGCAGCTTGCGATGCACGCGGACGTCGTCCAGCGAGGCGTTGGTGCGCGTGTCTGCGGCGAAGACCAGGCCTTCGTCCACTTCGATGCCTACGCAATAAGTCATGTCGCTGCCGGAGTTCAATGCGTTTCGATTCTATGCGGGGGGGACGGGCTTGGCTACCCGTTGACGGTCGCGGCCGCGGCATGCGCGAATATCCCATGACCACCGTGCTCCTCAGCCTGGGCAGCAATCTGCGCCCGCACCAGCATCTGCCCGCCGCGATAGGTGCGCTGCGGCAGCGTTTCGGCCCGATCGCGGTGTCCCCGACCTACCGCACCCCGGCGGTCGGATTCGACGGCCCGCCGTTCCTGAACAATGCCGTGTCGTTGCAGACCGAGTGGGAGCTGGAAACGCTGGATGCCTGGCTGCATGCGCTGGAAGACGCGCATGGCCGCGACCGCAGCGGCCCGCGTTTCAGCGACCGCACCCTGGATATCGACGTGGTGTTCTACGGCGACCGCATCGTCGAGGGCCCCGGCCACTTGCGCATCCCGCGTCCGGAACTGCGCCACGCCTTCGTGCTCAAGCCGCTGGCCGACATCGCCGCCGACTTCGTCGACCCGCTCAGCGGCCGCCGCCTGGGCGCGCTGTGGCAGGCGCATGCGCAGTTCCGGGAGGCGTTCGAGGTGGTGGAGCTCGATGAAGCCGGGAGTGGGGAATCGGGAATGGAGAATCGGTAGAGCCGGACGCCGGGTCGGGGCCTCGGGCTGTCATGGCGCGGTAATGAGTGGCTCTGGGCAACGACTGGCCTGGTCGCGCTCGCCTGTTCCCCATTCCCCATTCCCAAGTCCCAGCCGTCAGGAAAGCCCCCGCCCCCCATCCACCCGCAACGTCTGCCCGGTGACGAAGCCGGCGTCGTCGAGCAGCCAGCGCACCGCCTCGGCGATCTCCTCGACCTGGCCGATCCGCGCCAGCGGCGTGCGCGCCAGCAGCGCCTGCTGCGCAGCGCTGTCCTTGCCGGTCTCCGGCCACAGGATCGCGCCGGGGGCGATCGCGTTGACCCGCACCTGCGGCGCCAGCTCCAGCGCCAGCGAGCGGGTCAGCATCGCCAGCGCGGCCTTCGCCGCGCTGTACAGCGGGTGCGCGCGCAGCGGCTGCTCGGCGTGCAGGTCGGTGATGTTGACGATCGCGCCGCGGTGCTCGCGCAGTTGCGCGGCGGCGGCCTGGGCCAGGAACAGCGGCGCGCGCGCATTGACCGCGAACAGGTCGTCCCATTGCGCCGGCGTGGCCTCGACCAGCGGCGTGGGATAGAAGTTGGAGGCGTTGTTGACCAGCGCATCGAGCCGGCCGAAACGCTGCACGCACTGCGCCACCAGCGCCGGCAGCTGGGCGGTGTCGCGCAGGTCGGCGTGCAGGGTCAGGGTGCTGCCGGCGCGCGCGGCTTCCAGTTCCTGCGCCAGCGCCTGCAGCTCGGCCTGCGAGGTATGCGCGTGCAGCGCCAGGCGATAGCCGGCCGCGTGCAGGCGCCGCGCGATGCCGGCGCCGATGCGCCGTGCGCTGCCGGTGATCAGGGCGACTTTGGTCTCGGTCATGTGTGCATTCCACGCTCGGCTATGCTGTGCATTGTCCACGCAATCCAGCGCCGCATGCCTATCGACTTTCCCACCCCCGACGCCGACGCGCTCGCCCACAGCGATCGATTGGCCGCGCATCTGCGCGCCGAGATCGCCGCCGGCGGCGGCGCGATTCCGTTCTCGCGCTTCATGGAGCTGGCGCTGTACGCGCCGGGCCTCGGCTACTACAGCGCCGGCAGCAGCAAGTTCGGCGAGGACGGCGACTTCGTCACCGCGCCGGAGCTGGGGCCGTTGTTCGCCGCCACCGTCTCCAACGCGCTGGCCCCGGTGCTGCAGCAGCTCGGGCCGCAGGCGCGGATGCTGGAAGTGGGCGGCGGCAGCGGCGCGTTCGCCGAGGTGATGCTCAAGCGCCTGCTGGCGCTGGACGCGTTGCCCGAGCGCTACGCCATCCTCGAGCCCAGCGCCGACCTGCGCGAACGCCAGCGCGCGCGTCTGCAGCGCGCGCTGATCCCGCCGGTGTTCGACCTGGTGGAGTGGCTGGACCGGCCGTTCGAGGACGACTGGAACGGCGTGCTGTTCGCCAACGAGGTGATCGACGCGCTGCCGACGCCGCGCTTCACCCTGCGCGACGGCGAGGTGTTCGAGGAAACCGTGACCCTGGACGGCGAAGGCCGCTTCCGCCGCGGCGAGCAGCCGGCCGATCCGCTGCTGGCGGCGGCGGTGCGGCATGTCGAACGCTATCTGCAAACGCCGTTCGCCGATGGCTACCGCTCCGAACTGCTGCCGCAGCTGCCGTACTGGATCCAGGCGGTGGCCGGCGGCCTGCGCAGCGGCGCGATGCTGTTCGTCGACTACGGCTATCCGCGCGGCGAGTTCTACCTGCCGCAGCGCGACGACGGCACCCTGCGCGCGTTCTACCGGCACCGCACCCATGCTGATCCCTATCTGTGGCCGGGTCTGCAGGACCTGACCGCGTCGGTGGACTTCACCGCGCTGGCCGAGGCCGGCACCGGCGCCGGTTTCGAACTGGGCGGCTACTGCACCCAGGCCAGCTTTCTGCTCGGCAACGGCCTGGATGCGCTGCTGGCCGAGGCCGAGGCGCGCAGCGACGAACGCGGCCGCCTGCGCCTGCGCGAGCAGGTGAAGCGCTTGACCCTGCCCAGCGAGATGGGCGAGCGCTTCCAGGTGATGGGCTTCGAACGCGATGTGTCGCTGGCGCCGGCGTTCCTGGTCGGCGACCTGACCTGGCGGCTGTGATGGCGGCGGTCCGCGCATTCCGCCGGCCCTGGCTGTGGCTGGGGCTGTGGTGGCTGGGCGTGCTGGTGCTGATCTATGTATGCATGATGCCGCACCCGCCGCAGCTGTCCGACCTGCCGGACACCGACAAGGCCGAGCATTTCACCGCCTACCTGCTGCTCGCGGCAGGCGCGGTGCAGGTCTACGCCGGGCCGCGCGCCTGGCGTTGGGCGGCGCTGGGCCTGCTGTTGCTCGGCATCGGCATCGAGTTCGCGCAGGGCGCGTGGACCACCACGCGTTCGGCCGATCCGTTCGACGCGCTGGCCGATGCGCTGGGCGTGGCGGCGGGCATGGCCACCGCGCTGACCCCGCTGCGCGATCTGCTGTGGCGGTTGGAGACCGGGGCGGGGCGGCGCCGCCGCGGCTGATGCCCGGTTTCGCTTCGCGCGCGCCGTGCCGCCGGCCCGGCGCCGCGGTCTACGCCATCGGCCAAGATGTGGTTTCCCCGGTGGCGGTGCCGGTGCGCGCGCAGCGCCTGGCATAGAGTGCGTCGGCCTGCGCAGTGCCCGGGCCGCCGCGCGGCGCACCGCGCACCTTGCGCATGGCCGGCGGCCGCACGCCAGCGGCCGGCGCCGCCTTCGCCGAGGAGAATCCCCATGCCGACACGTCGCGCCCGCGCCTTGTGCAGCACCACCCTGTTCGCCGGGCTGTGCCTGGCCGCCATCGCCACCCCTGCCGCTGCCGCCTGGGACGGGATCTGCAACGGCACTGCGACCTATACCGGTTCCGGCTACTCCGGCGGCGCGGTGCTGCTGGATCCGATCCCGGCCGATGCGATGATCACCGCGCTGAACCCGGCGCAGATGAACTACGGCGGCGTCCCCGCCGCGCTGGCCGGCGCCTATCTGCAGGTGCAGGGGCCGCGCGGCACCGCCACCGTCTACGTCACCGACCTGTATCCGGAAGGCGGCGATTGCGGCCTGGACCTGTCGCCCAATGCCTTCGCCGCGATCGGCGACATGAGTGCCGGGCATCTCCCGATCAGCTGGAAGGTGGTCGCCGCGCCGATCGATGGCAACGTGGTGTACCGGATCAAGGAAGGCAGTTCGCAGTACTGGGCCGCGATCCAGGTGCGCAATCACCTGTACCCGGTGGTCAAGTTCGAATACAAGAAGGACGGCGCCTGGGTCAGCCTGCCGAAGATGCCGTACAACCATTTCGTCGGCGAGCAGATGGGCGCGCAATTGCTGGAGATCCGCCTCACCGACATCCGCGGCCAGGTGGTGACCGACACGTTGTCGGCGTTGCCGAGCCAGGGCGACAAGGGCGTGTATTTCGTCGAGGGCCATGTGCAGTTCGCCAAGTGAGTGGCGGCGTGGCGCGGACTGGCGCGTTGCGCCGTCGCCGGAGCGACGACGGGGAGCGGCGCCTGCGGGAGCGGCGCCGGATAGCCTGCTGAATTCATTGTAGGGGCGGCTTCAGCCGCGACCGTCAGCATGGAGCAATTGCGGACGCCCCGCGCGGTCGCGGCTGAAGCCGCTCCTACAGAAAGCGTGGTTCCGGCTGCAGCCGAGCGCCGGATCGCGCTCAGAACTTGAAGTGCAGCGTGGCCATGTAGCGGCGACCGTTCTTGTAGCGTCCGGCCGGGTGGTCCTTGTCGCCCAGGTACTGGAAGTAGTCCTCGTCCAGCAGGTTCTGCGCGTCCACCTGCAGCGACCACTGTTCGCTGATCGCATAGCCGATGCTCGCGCCCAGGTCGGTGTAGTCGTCGACGCTGGCCGGCGCGGCGCCGGCGACGTAGCCGCCGGCCAGATAGCTGTCGCGCCAGTTCAGGCTGATGCGCGCGTTCCACGGCCCCTTCTCGTAGTACGGGCTGAAGGCCACGCTGTTGCGCGACTGGTAGGGCAGGCGGTCGCCGGTGTTGTTCTCGCCGTTGGCATAGGTGTAGTTGGCGGTCAGGCCGAAGCCGCTGCTGCCGAACGGTTGCTGGTAGGCGAGGGTGAAGCCCTTGACCTTGCCGTCGCCGGCGTTGCGCGGGCGCTGGATGCTGTAGTCGCAATAGCCGTCGGCGGTGCAGCCGTTGCTGCCGAGCATCTGCGCCCAGGTCTGCGGCGAGGTGTCGCGGATCGAGTTGTACTGGCGTTCGATCGTGGCCGAGGTGTCGATGTAGTTGTCGATCTTCTTGTAGAACAGCGACCACGCCACCACCGCCTGCTGCGCGAAGTAGTACTCGGCCGACAGGTTGAAGTTCCACGATTCGTACGGCGACAGCGCCGCGTTACCGCCGCTGCCGGTGAGCGTGGTGTCGTTCAAGAAGGTGTTGTTGACCATCTGGTTGTACGGCGCCCAGGCGATCACCTTGCCCGCGGCGAAGCGGAACACCCAGTCGGTGTCGGTGTCGTAGGCCAGGTTCAACGACGGCAGCAGGAAGTTCTCCTTTCTGGTGCGGGTCTGCCACTTGCTGTCCAGGTCGTCCAGCGTCGGCGTGCCGCTGTAGACGAAGCCGCTGCCCTCGGTCTTGGAATCCACGTAGCGCACGCCGAGGTTGCCGCGCAGGCCGCCGTTGGAGAAGTTCAGCTGCACGTAGGCGGCGTTGTTGGTCTGCTGCAGCGCCCAGCTGTTGTTGAGGTAGCTGGCCGGGTCGGGATTGGCGTAGTCCACCGGGCTGTTGCGGATCCAGTCGATGACGTTGCCGCGCCCCGCCTGCACGTGTTGGCCTTGATCGGGATAGAAGCCCTGGATGTCGGTCAGGCCGATCGTGCCCACGTCGGCCAGGGTGCCGGGCGTGACGCCGCCGTACACGTTCAAGGTGAAGTCTTCGTCGTGCTTGCCCTGGCGCACGCCGAACAGCAGCTGGTTGAACACGCTGTCAAACTGCAGGTTGAAATCCAGCTGGGCGTAGCGGTCCTTGCTGTGCGTGGCGAAGATGCCGTTGTTGCCGAACCAGCCGCCGGCCGAGCCCCAGTTGGCCGGATCGCGCGCGCCGGCCGGATCGTCGAAGCGGATGCCGCGTTGCAGGTCCCAGCTGAAGCCGCCGTTGTAGAACGGTTCGATGAAGTATTGCGACAGGTCCTTGTTGTCCGACTTGCTCTGCCCGACCTGGCCGCTCACGCCCCAGCCTTCGCCACGGAACGCGCCGCGCAGGTCGATGCCCTTGGTGACGACTTCCGACTGGCGCACGTTGTTGTCGTAGATCACCGTGCCGCCGCCGGCATTGGCGTTGGCGCCGGAATGGCCGCTGCCGACCACGCCGTTGCGCACGCTGCCGAGCGCGTCCACCGCGTCGATGGTGCCCTGGTTCCAGGTCAGGAAGCTGTACATCGACTGGTTGTAGTTGTCGAAGTTCTCCTTGATGTACAGGCCGCTGAGGTTGAACTCCAACGCATCGCTGGGCTTGAGCTGCAGGTTGAGCACGGCGCTGTCGCGCTTGCGGTCCTGTTGGAACCAGGCCGCGTTGACCGAGTTGGGCACGTCCGCATCGGCGGGCACGCCGCCAGCGTTGGCGAAGGTCGCGGCCTTGGCGTAGCCGAACACTTCCATGCCCTGGCGATCGACGCGCTCCTCGTAGTGCTGCGCGGACACCGCGATGCCGAAGGTCTCCTGCGGGTTCTTCCAGCTGTACAGCAGCGAGGCGTTCGGCTTGCCCTCGCTGGCCTGCTGGCTGTAGCTGTAGCCGACCGAGCCGGCGATCTCGTTGGCCTTCAGGTCCAGCGGCTGCCGGCTGTGCATCAGCACGGTGCCGCCGAGGCTGCCTTCGACCAGCCGCGCCTCGGAGGATTTGACGATCTCCGCCCGCCCCAGGATCTGCGGCGACAGCAGGGTGTAGTCGAAACCGCGGTTGGGCTGCTCGCCGTACAGCCAGATCGCCTGCGCCACCGGGTGGCCGTCCAGGAACGACAGGTTGAGGCTGGGATCGGTACCGTCGATGCTGACCCGCTCGCCCTGGCCGAAGCGGCGGTCGATGGTGACCCCGGGAATCTGCGCGAACGCTTCGGCGACGTTGGTGCTGGGGAACTTGCCGATATCCTCGGCGGTGATCGCTTCGGACACGGTGACGTTGTTGCGTTTGGTGTCCAGCGATTTTTCCAGGCTGGCGCGGATGCCCACGACCTGGACGGCGTCCAGGTCGGTGGCATCGCCGCCGGCCTGCTGCGCCTGCGCGGCACAGGCCAGGGTGGCGAGGATTGCTGCGGACAAGACGGAATGGCGGTATTGCATGATGTCTCTCCTCATCATTCAATGGGTCGACGCGGCGCGCGAGCGTTGCGCTGCGTGCCGGCTCTGCCTGTTGCCTTACTGCCTGCGGTGCTGATGCCTGCTGTGCTGCTGCGTGGGTGATGCGCGGTGTGGCTGGCTGGAGTCTTCCGGCGCTGGGGCCGCCGGTTTCGCTTGTGCGTGCAATGCCTGGTGCAGCGTGCCGCCGTGGTGCGCGACGCGCTGCGTCAAGCTGTCGAGCTGAAACGATGCCGATGCGGCAGGGCGGCGCTGGCCGCGGCGATGCCAGCCGCTGCGGCGGACAGCGGTATGCCGACCCCGGTGGCGAACAGGGCGTGCAACGGCGTCTGGTATTGCAACGGCGTGCCGAGTGCGGCACGCGACTCGCGCGTCAGGATCATTGCGATCACATGCCTCCCATGGCCCGCTTTTGCGCCGCGTATGCGCGGCCCCACCCCCGTGTGTGCCGATTCTTACGAGGCTATGACAACGATGTCAAGTCTTGCCCGAAAAATTCGTCTGGTGCTGGTTTCGCCATGCGTAACGCCGGCCGGCGTCCCGCTGTCGCCATCCGTGCTCGTCGAAACGCAGCTGCATCAACGGGTTATGCGGATCGCCGGGACGGCGGCGGCGGCGCGCAAATGAGAACGCGGCGCAGTCATGTCGCGGTGCACAAAATTGGTCTCATTCGTAGAATTGGTGCGACATAGGTATCGTGACAACGATGCGTGAAAGCGGACGCGCACAAAATATTTCTAATCGACAAGTTTTTGATAATGAAAGGTATTTTCTGGAGCGCGCGGCAAGTCCAGGCGCCATTTGCCGATTGTGGGCATTGCAGCGTTGACACAATCTTTCTAAGACCATAAGAATCGAGGCGCCTGGAATTGGTCTTTGCCAATTCGGGATCGATCAGTCCAGCAGCATGCAATCGCCCGCTCCGGGGTAGGGACGGGGACGCGCCTTGCGCACCACGAGGCGCCGCAACAGACAGCACGTTCCATCGACTCCGTGTCCGCACGGACGGCATCGCCCTGCGCGTCGCGTCGGGCGCCATGGAGGGTGCTGCCTGCCGATCGCTGCCGCTGGATGTCAGACGTGCCGTGCCGATCAGCCATCAACCAGGATAGCCCAATGCCACATGCCGCCCGCTCCCGTCCGCACTGCTGTTCCCTGTCCGTCCTCGCCAGCGCCATCGCGTTCGGCCTGCTCAGTGCCGCAGCGCAGGCGCAGCAAGCGCCCGCATCCGATTCCATCTCCCAGCTCGACACGGTCACCGTCACCAGCTCCTACCAGAAGAGCCTGATCACCGCGCTGGACAACAAGCGCGAAGACGCGCGCATGACCGACGGCATCTCCTCCGAGGACATCGGCAAGTTCCCGGCCGAGAACATCGCCGAGGCGATCCAGCGCATTCCCGGCGTGCAGATCTCCACCATCAACGGCCGCGGCTCGACCATCAGCATCCGTGGCCTGGGCCCGCAGTATTCGGCCACCACGATCAACGGCCAGACCATCAAGAGCGCCGATTTCACCGACGGTTTCCGCTACGACATCATCCAGCCGGAAGTGGCCGCGGCGATCGAGGTGATCAAGTCGCCGTCGGCGGACATGGATGCCGGCGGGCTGTCGGGCACGGTCAACATCGAGACGACCAAGCCGCTGGACTACAAGGAGCGCAAGCTGATCCTGTCGGCCAAGGAGCAGTACTCCGAATTCGCCGGCGGCGCGCCGACGCCGAAGGCGGTGCTCACCTACATCGACCAGTTCCAGCTCGCCGATGGCGGCCAACTGGGCGTGTTCGTCAACGCCGGCTACCAGAAGCTCAAGGACCGTGCCGACTATCTGTGGATCGACCGCTGGTACACCCAGGACACCGACGACGGCACTCTGTACATCCCGCGCCGCCCGCGCTACCGCTCGATCGAGCGCGAGACCGACCGCAAGATGCTCACCGCCGGCCTGCAGTGGAAACCGAACGACCGGCTGGAGATGAATCTGACCGCGCTGTACTCGCAGGACAAGACCGACAACGACATGAATCAGTTGGTCTATTCCTTCGACCGCAACTACCTCACCGTGCTCGAGACCAAGGACCTGACCGCGACCAAGGTGTCGGCGTCCAACTACTGGCTGGAGAACAACCGCCAGCTCGAGCGCCACGATCTCACTTCGCAGCTGGTGACCTGGGACGCCAAGTGGAAGGGCGATGCGTGGACCTTCAGCGGCGTGGCCAACTACACCGAAGGCAAGACCGACGAGGACGAGCGCGCGGTGATCCTCGGGCGCCTGCCGTCGGCGACGCTGTTCGACATGTCCAATCCCGGCGCGATCTCGCTGACCACCGATGCCGACGCCAACGACGCCAGCGCCTGGGACCAGGCCAACCTGGTGCGCGACGAATACCCCAACGGCGCGATCACCAAGCTCAGCAACAAGGAATGGTCGCTGCAGTTCGATGCCGAACGCTACGTCGGCGCCGGCTTCCTGGACTCGGTGAAGTTCGGCACCAAGTTCCGCCGCGAGACCTTCGACCGCAACGTCTGGCGCCGCGATTTCCTGTACCTGATCAACTCCGGCGCGGTCTCCGGCTACGCCATGTTCCCGGAACTGTCGGCGGCCAGCTCCAGCGTCAGCAACTTCCTCGACGGCAACCTGGCGTCGCAGAGCGGCTGGGTGGCGCCTGACGTGTACGCCTACGCGCAAGCGCTGGCCGCCTCCGGCATCACCGTGCCGGTGCTGTTCGCGCCGCAGGCCAGCTACCACATCCGCAACGACATCTTTTCCGCCTACGCGCTGGCCAAGATCGACACCGAACTGGGCAGTATGCGCCTGCGCGGCAACGTCGGCGTGCGTTACGAGAACACCAAGCGCACCACCGACACCTACCTGACCACCGCCTCGCAGTACAGCGAGGACGCCAACGAGGTGGTCGGCACCGAACGCGCGCCGTACGACTACCACAACTGGTTGCCGAGCCTGAACCTGGTGCTGGACATGCGCGAGGACCTGCTGCTGCGCTTCGCCGCCGGCAAGGTGCTGGTGCGGCCGATCCTGGACAGCAACACCGCCATCGCCACCACCATCTCCTCGGGCAGCAACACCGGCGGCACCACCACCTACGACGTGTCGCTTGGCCAGACCGACCTGAAGGCGCTGACCGCCGACCAGGCCGACCTCAGCCTGGAGTGGTACTACGGCCAGGGCGGCGGGCTGACCCTGGCCGGCTTCTGGAAGCAGGTCAAGAACGGTACCTTCAACAGCATCGTGTGCCCGACCACGTTCAACGGCGCGGCACTGTCCAGCAACAGTTCCGGCGATTGCGTGGACGGCAGCGGCAACATCTACGAGATCACCGCCACCCGGAACGATCCGAGCAAGGTCAAGATCAAGGGCTACGAACTGGGTTGGACGCAATCGTTCGACGCGTGGCTGCCGATCCAGGGCTTCGGCCTGACCGCCAACTTCACCCGGGTGCTCCCGCAGCGCGACACCGATTTCAAGATCCGCAACCTGTCGGAGAAGACCTGGAACGCCACCGGCTACTGGGAGAACGCAATGTTCTCCGCGCGGCTGTCGCTGAACCACCGCAGCGAGTACGAGCAGGACAGCAGCGACAGCTTCTTCGCCCGCGAAGGCCACACCATGAAGGCGCGCACCCAGCTCGACGCGGTGCTCGGCTACCAGGCCACCGATACGCTCAGTTTCCAGCTCGGCGGGCTCAACCTGACCGACAAGAAGGAAGAGGCGTACAAGGACATCAGCAGCCGCTGGCAGATGACCGGCGTCACCGGCCGCAGCTTCTACGTGTCGATGCAGTGGGACATCCTGTGAGGGCGATGCGGTCGCTTGCAGGGTAGTCCGCAGCCTGCCCGGCGCCGCGGTGGCGCCGGGCAGGGCAACGTGGCCTATCCCGATCGCATTCACAGGTTCCAGGGCAAGCGCATGCAACGACGAGAATTCCTGGCAGGCGGCGCGGGCGCCGGCCTGCTGCTGGCGGCGCCGCGGTTGAGCTGGGCGGGCAGCGCGGCGGATGCCGGCATGGCAGGCACCGCCTCCGCCACTGCCGCAGCGGCGGTGCCGGCGCCGACGCTGGCGGCCGATCCGGGCCTGTTCTGCCTGGACGAGGGGTGGCGCTTCCACGAAGGCGACATCCCGTTCCCGCCGATCAGCGGGCAGGACGCCAGCTACGACAACGCCAAGGCGGGCAAGGCCTGGGGCGCGGCCGCGGGCGATTTCGACGACAGCCAATGGCGGCAGCTGCGGCTGCCGCACGATTTCGCCATCGAGCAGCCGATCGAGGCCAGCGCCAATGTCGCGCAAGGCTATCGCCGCCGCGGCATCGCCTGGTACCGGCGCAGCCTGCGGCTGGACGAGGCGCAGCGCGGCAAGGCGCTGGAGCTGCGGTTCGACGGCATTTCCAGCCGCGCCATGGTCTGGGTCAACGGTTTGCTGATGGCGCGTAGCTGGAGCGGCTACGACGGGTTCGCCATCGACCTGAGCGCAATCGCGCGCTACGGCCAGGACCTCAACAGCATCGCGGTACGCGTGGATGCCGAGGCAATGGACGGCTGGTGGTACGAAGGCGCGGGCATCTACCGGCACACCTGGCTGGCGGTGCGCGATGCGCTGCATATCGTCGGCGATGGCGTGCATGCGGTGCCGCGGATCGGCGACGGCGAACGTTGGACGCTGCCGGTTGCGGTCACCGTCGCCAATGCCGGCGAGCAGGCCGACGCGGCGCTGCTGGAGGTGGCGCTGTACGACGCGCACGGCACGCTGCTGGCGCAGGGCAGCAGCGCGTTGCAGGTCGGCGCGCTGGCACAGGCGGTGGCGCAGGTCGAGCTGCAGGTGCAGCGGCCGCAGCGCTGGGACGTGGCCGCGCCGCATCTGTACCGGGTCGCGGCGGTGCTGCGCAGCGCTGGCCGCGAGCGCGACCGCCGCGAATGCGCGATCGGCTTTCGCACGCTGCGCTTCGATGCGCAGCAGGGCTTCTTTCTCAACGAGCGGCCGCTGAAGATCAAGGGCGCCTGCCTGCACCAGGACCATGCCGGGGTCGGCGTGGCGGTGCCCGACAGCCTGCTGAAGTTTCGCATCCGCCGGCTCAAGGCGCTGGGCTGCAATGCGATCCGCCTGCACCATGCGGTGGCCAGCGAACTGCTCGACGTCTGCGATCGGCTTGGCATGCTAGTGATGGCCGAGAACCGGGTGTTCAATCCGGCGCCGGATTACGCCGCGCAGTTGCGCTGGCTGGTGCGCCGCGACCGCAACCGCGCCTGCGTGTTCCTGTGGTCGGTGTTCAACGAGGAACCGATGCAGGGCACTGCCGCCGGCTACCAGATGGTGCGCCGCGCGGTCGCGCTGGTACGCGAGCTGGACGACAGCCGCCCGGTGACCGCGGCGATGAACGACGGCATGCTGACCCAGCGCAATGCGGCCGATGCGGTGGACGTGGTCGGCTTCAACTACCGCCAGTTCAACTACGACCGGGTGCGCGCGGCGATGCCGCACAAGCCGTTGCTGTCCAGCGAGGACACCAGCGCGTTCCAGACCCGCGGCGCCTGGTTCACCGACATGGACGCGCACATCATCGCCGAGGACGATTCGGTCGCCGCGCCGTGGGGCAACACCCATCGCACGTCGTGGAAACTGATCGACGAGCGTCCCTATCTCGCCGGCAGTTTCGTCTGGACCGGCTTCGACTACCGCGGCGAGCCGACCCCGTTCGAATGGCCGTCGGTGTCCTCGTTCTTCGGCATCATGGATCTGTGTGGTTTCCCGAAAGGCGCCTACTGGCTGCGTCAGGCGCAGTGGATCGACGCTGCACCGGTGCTGCAGCTGCTGCCGCACTGGAACTGGCCGGGCCGCGAAGGTACGCCGATCAAGGTGATGGCGTTCTGCAACGCGCAGCAGGTGGAGCTGTGGCTCAACGGGCAGTCGCAGGGGCGGCAGGCGGTGGACCGGATCGAAATGAATGCCTGGCAGGTGGCGTACGTGCCGGGCGTGCTGGAGGCGGTGGCCTATCGCGATGGCCGCGAAGTGGCGCGGCAGCGGGTGCAGACGGTCGGCGCGCCGGTCGCGCTGCGGCTGACCCCGGACCGCGCGCGGATGCGCGGCGACGGCCGCGACGCGCAGCCGATCACCCTGGAAGCGGTGGACGCGCAGGGCCGCCACGTGCCGTTCGCCGATGCGCAGATCGCGCTGCAGGTCGAAGGCGGGCGCCTGCTCGGCGTCGGCAACGGCGATCCGAATCGACACGCGGCCGACAACGTGCCGCAGGTGCAGTTGTTCAACGGCCTGGCGCAGGCCATCGTCGAGGCCGGCACCGGCCAGCGCCGGCTGCGCATCGAGGCGCGCGCGCCGGGCCTGCGGGCTGCACAGGCGACGATCGGCCTGGATGCGGTGGCCTTGCCGCCGTCGCTGCCGCCGGCCGCCGCGGCGATGGTAGTGCCCGGCTGGCGGCGCACGCTGCCGTTCGCCGCGCCGCCGGATCCGGCGCTGCCGCGCGCGCCCAACGACAACAATAGCTGGAGCTTTTGCCAGCCGGGCAACCTGGAGACGCGTGCCGAGCGCGATGGCTATGTGTTGTACCGCACCGCGTTCACCCCGTGGGCCGGGATCCAGCAGCGCGGCGGCGTGCTGCGGCTGGGGCGCGCGACCGGCGCGGCGCAGGTGTATCTGGACCGGAAGCTGGTCGCCCGGGTGGCTGCGGGGCAGCATGCGCAACTGCGCTTGCCGCCTGCGGACGGCGAACGGGTGCTGGCGGTGGTGATGCAGGTGACGGCCGGAATGCCTTTCGGCTTCGACGATGTCGCGATAGTGGAGTATTGACCGAATGAAGCGAGTTTTCCGCCATGCCTTCCCGCACGCACGTGCCTGGATGCGCTTCGTGCGCGCGTTGCCGATCCCCGGGCAGGCCGCGCTGCTGCTGGCCTGCATGCTGCTGGCGCCGGCCGCGGTTGCGGCACCCGTACAGGACGCGCAAGGCGACGCCGCGCGCGGCGTACTGTTGCGCACGCTCGGTCCGCGCGCGGCCGCGCTGACCCTGCAACGGCAGCCGCGCGGCAACGGCAACGACTGGTACCAGGTCGCCGCCGACGCCGGCACGCTGCGCGTGTCCGGGTCCTCGGAAGTGGCGCTGGCGCATGGCGCGTACAGCTATCTGCAATCGATCGGCGCCGCCTCGGTGAGCTGGGAGGGCAGCCGGGTCGCGCTGCCTGCCGCGTATGCCGATTTCAGCGGGCAGCGCGTGGTCACGCCGTTCGCCTACCGCGCCTATCTCAACGTGTGCACCTACGGCTACACCACGCCGTGGTGGGACTGGGCGCGCTGGGAACGCGAGATCGACTGGATGGCGCTGCACGGCGTCGACATGCCGCTGGCGATGGAAGGCCAGGACTACGTGTGGCAGGCGTTGTGGCGCGAGTTCGGGGTGAGCGACGCGGACCTGGCGCAGTATTTCTCCGGCCCGGCGTTCGCGCCGTGGCAGCGCATGGGCAACATCGAAGGCTACGACGCGCCGCTGCCGCAGCAGTGGATCGAGGACAAGCATGCGTTGCAGCTGCGCATCCTGCAGCGCATGCGCGCGCTGGGCATGAAGCCGGTGTTGCCGGCCTTCGCCGGCTACGTGCCGAAGGCGTTCGCTCAGGCGCATCCGCAGGCGCGCATCTACCGCATGCGCGCCTGGGAAGGCTTCCACGAAACCTATTGGCTGGATCCGGCCGATCCGCTGTTCGCCAGGATCGCGCAGCGTTTCATCGAGCTCTACGACCGCACTTACGGCAAGGGCACCTATTACCTGGCCGATGCGTTCAACGAGATGCTGCCGCCGATCGCCGCCGACGGCAGCGACGCGCGCCTGGCCAGCTACGGCGACAGCACTGCCAACACGGCCAAGACCACGCCGCCCGAGGTGCCGCCGGCACAGCGCGACAAGCGCCTGGCCGACTACGGCCGTGCGCTCTACGCATCGATCCATCGCGCCAATCCCGACGCGGTGTGGGTGATGCAGGGCTGGCTGTTCGGCGCCGACCGCCATTTCTGGACGCCGCAGGCGATCGCCGCGTTCCTGCGCGAGGTACCCAACGACAAGCTGCTGGTGCTGGACATCGGCAACGATCGCTACCCGGGCACCTGGAAGCTGTCCGACGCGTTCGACGGCAAGCAGTGGATCTACGGCTACGTGCACAACTACGGCGGCAGCAATCCGGTGTACGGCGACCTGGCGTTCTACCGCGACGACCTGCGCGCGCTGCTCGCCGACAAGGACAAGCAGCAGCTGGTCGGCTTCGGCGCGTTCCCCGAAGGCCTGCACAACAACTCGGTGGTCTACGAGTACATGTATGCGCTGGCCTGGGGCGGGCAGGAGCGTTCGCTGCAGGACTGGCTCGGCGACTACACCCGCGCCCGCTACGGGCATACCTCGCCGGCGCTGCGCGCGGCCTGGGACGACCTGCAGGCCTCGGTGCTATCGACCCGCTACTGGACGCCGCGCTGGTGGCGCAGCCGCGCCGGCGCCTACCTGCTGTTCAAGCGGCCGACGCTGGACATCGGCGAATTCGAAGGCGCGCCCGGCGATCCGCCGCGCCTGCGCCGCGCGCTGGAGCAACTGCTGGCGCTGGCGCCGGAGTACGCCGACGCGCCGCTGTACCGCTACGACCTGGTCGACTTCGCCCGCCACTACGCCACCGGCCGCGTGGATGCGCAGTTGCAGCAGGCGGTGGCTGCGTACAGGCGCGGCGACGTCGCCGCCGGCGATGCCGCCTTCGCCCGCGTGCAGGCGGCGGTGCAGCAGCTCGACGTCCTGATCGGCGGCCAGCAGGAAACCCTGTCGAGCTGGCTCGACGATGCCGCCGGCTACGCGAAGACGCCGCAGGACGCGGCCTACTACCGGCGCGACGCCAAGGCGCAGGTCAGCGTGTGGGGCGGCGAGGGCAATCTCGGCGACTACGCATCCAAGGCCTGGCAGGGCATGTACGCCGACTACTACCTGCCGCGCTGGGCGCTGGCGATGCAGGCGCTGCGGGCGGCGGCGGTCGGCGGCGGCAGCGTGGACGAGGCGGCGCTGCAGCAGCGACTGCGCGCCTGGGAGCGGGACTGGGTGAAGCGCGAGACACCCTACGCACGGCAAGCGCCGGCCGATCCGGTCGCCGCGGTGCGCACGCTGCTGCAGCAGGTGGATGCCCGATGAGCGCCGCTTCCGCGACCATTCCCGCCGCGCTGCCGTCGCGCGAACGCTTCCTGTCGCTGGACGTGTTCCGCGGCCTGACCATCTTCCTGATGATCCTGGTCAACACGCCCGGTGCCGGCGCCGATGCGTTCGTGCAACTGCGGCACGCGCCGTGGTTCGGCTTCACCGCCGCCGACCTGGTGTTCCCGTCGTTCCTGTTCGCGGTCGGCAACGCGATGAGCTTCGCGCTGGACCGCGGCCAGCCGCTCGGCGCGTTCCTGCGCCGGGTCGGCAAGCGCAGCGCGCTGATCTTCCTGCTCGGCTTCCTGATGTACTGGTTCCCGTTCGTGCACCAGGGCGCCGACGGCAGCTGGAGCTTCACCGCGATCGACCAGACCCGGGTGCCGGGCGTGCTGCAGCGCATCGCGCTGTGCTATGCGCTGGCCGCGCTGCTGTGCCGCTGGTTGCCGCCGCGCGGCCTGCTGGCCGCCTGCGTCGCGCTGCTGCTCGGCTACTGGGCGGCGCTGTACCTGTGGGGCCAGCCGGGCGCGGAACTGAGCAAGCTCGGCAACGCCGGCACGCGCCTGGACCTGTGGCTGCTGGATCCGGCGCAGCTGTACCGCAAGGACGGCGGCTTCGATCCGGAAGGCCTGCTCGGTACGCTGCCGGCCACGGTGAATGTCGTCGCCGGCTACCTGACCGGTCTGTACGTGCGCCGCGTCGGCAAGCAGGCGCGCACGGTGCGCTGGCTGCTGCTGGCCGGCATCGCGCTGGCGCTGCTGGCGCTGGCCTGGCAGCCGTGGTTCCCGCTGGCCAAGAAGCTGTGGACCGGCTCGTTCGTGCTGCTGACCGTGGGCCTGGATCTGCTGCTGCTGGGCGCGCTGCTGTGGGCGATCGAAGTGCGCCAGTGGCGGGCCGGCAGCGGCTTCTTCACCGTGCTCGGGCGCAATCCATTGGCGATCTACCTGTTTTCCGAACTGTTCGTGATCGCCCTGCGGCTGGTCCCGGCCGGCGACAGCGGGTTCGACCTATACCAATGGCTGGGCATCGCCGTGTTCCAGCGGTGGTTGCCGGGACCCTGGGGCAGCCTGGCGTGCGCCCTGGCCTACACCCTGCTGTGCTGGGCGGTGGGCTGGTGGATGGACCGGCGGCGGCTGTACCTGCGGCTCTGACCCGGCGTGCACAGGCCGCGGATTGGTACTATATTGGACATAATGAATCCATACGGTCCGGAGGGAGCACGATGACCAAGCCCAAGCCGGAGGCCGACCCCAGACTGGCAGGCCTGGCCGTGGACCCGAGCGCGCCGACCCCGCTGTACCTGCAGCTGGCCAGCAAGCTGGTCGAGGCGATCAAGGGCGGCCAGTGGAAGCCGGGCGAGGCCCTGCCGGCCGAGCGCCAGCTGTGCGAGCAACTGCAGGTGTCGCGGGTGACCCTGCGCCAGGCGGTGGATGCGCTGGTCGAACAGGGCCTGGTCTCGCGCCGGCAGGGCGCCGGCACCTTCATCACTTCGCACATCCAGCACCAGCTCAGCGGCCTGGCCAGTTTCAGCGAAACCCTGCGCATGAAGGGCCTGGAGCCGGGCACGCGCTGGCTGGAGCGGCGGGTGCGTCCGGCGCACGGCGAAGAGATCCTGCGCCTGGGCCTGTCGCCCGATACCGTGGTGGCGTCGCTGACCCGCCTGCGCAGTGCCGACGGCCGGGTCATGGCCTACGAGAAGGCGGTGCTGCCGCAGCGCACCGTGCCCGATCCGCTGGCCATCGGCGATTCGCTGTACGCCTACCTGGACGCGCAGGGCACCCCGGTGGTGCGCGCGCTGCAGTACTTCCGTGCGATCAACCTGCCGGCGCGGCTGGCCGGGCACCTGGGCATGAAGGAAGGCGAGGCGATCCTGCACGTGGTGCGGGTCGGCTACACCCGCGACGGCAGCGCGATCGAGCTGACCGACACCTATTGCCACAACGACTACTACGACTTCGTCGCCGAACTGCGACGCTGATCGACCGACCCACGCGCCTTTCCGGAGCCCGCCCGCCCATGACCACCGCACGGCCTGCCAGTCCCTTCGCCTCGATCGCCATCGTCGGCCTGCTGTTCTTCATCATCGGCTTCTTCACCTGGATCAACGGCCCGCTGATCACCTTCGTGCGGCTGGCGTTCGACCTCAACGAGGTCAACGCGTTCCTGGTGCTGATGGTGTTCTACCTGTCCTACTTCTTCCTGGCGCTGCCGTCGTCGTGGATCCTCAAGCGCACCGGCATGAAGAAGGGCCTGGCGCTGAGCCTGGTGGTGATGGCGGCGGGCGCGGCGGCGTTCGGCCAGTTCGCCACGCAGCGCTTCTATCCCGGCGCGCTGGCCGGCCTGTTCGTGATCGGCAGCGGCCTGGCGCTGCTGCAGACCGCGATCAATCCCTACATCAGCATCCTCGGCCCGATCGAGAGCGCGGCGCGGCGCATCGCGGTGATGGGCATCTGCAACAAGATCGCCGGCATCCTGGCGCCGTTCCTGATCGGCACGCTGGTGCTGCACGGCGTCGGCGACCTCGCCGCGCAGGTGCAGGCCGCCGATCCGGTGGCCAAGGAAGCGCTGCTGACCGCGTTCGCCGCCAAGATCCACCTGCCGTACCTGGTGATGGCCGGCGTGCTGGTGGTGGTGGCGATCGGCGTGCTGTTCTCGCCGCTGCCGGAACTGAAGGCGTCGGAAGTCAACGCCGCGCCGGTCGGCGCCGGCAGTCCGGCGCAGAAGACCAGCATCTTCCAGTTCCCGCACCTGTGGCTGGGCGTGCTGTGCCTGTTCGTGTACGTGGGCGTGGAAGTGATGGCCGGCGATGCGATCGGCACCTACGGCAACGGCTTCCACCTGCCGCTGGACCACACCAAGCTGTTCACCTCCTACACCCTGGCGGCGATGCTGGCTGGCTACGTGGCCGGCCTGCTGCTGATCCCGACGCTGATCTCGCAGGCGCGCTATCTCAGCATCTCGGCGCTGCTCGGCGTGCTGTTCTCGGCCGGCGCCTATTTCACCCATGGCTACGTGTCGGTGGGCTTCGTCGCCGCGCTCGGCTTCGCCAACGCGATGATGTGGCCGGCGATCTTCCCGCTGGCGATCAAGGGCCTGGGCCGCCACACCGAGATCGGCTCGGCCTTGCTGGTGATGGGCATCGCCGGCGGCGCGATCATCCCGCAGCTGTTCGCGGTGCTGAAGCAGCACTTCGACTTCCAGCTGGTGTTCCTGCTGCTGATGGTGCCGTGCTACCTGTACATCCTGTTCTATTCCCTGGTCGGCCATCGCGCCGGCCAAGCCTCCGCCCGCGCGTGATCGCGCATCATGGGCGTACTTCCCGACGTGCAGGACCGCAGTATGCGTAGACCCACCATCAAAGATGTCGCCGAGCGGGCGCGGGTGTCGTTGAAGACCGTGTCGCGGGTCATCAACAACGAACCGTCGGTGATGCAGGCCACGCGCGCGCGCGTGCTGCACGCCATCGCCGAGTTGGACTACGAACCGGATCCGTCGGCGCGCAACCTGCGCAGCGGCACCCCGTTCGTGATCGGGCTGGTGTACGACAACCCCAACCCGTACCACATCATCGGCGTGCAGAACGGCGTGCTGGCGGCGTGCCGCGAGACCGGCTTCGGCCTGCAGATCCATCCCTGCGATTCGACCTCGCCGATGCTGGCCGAGGAACTGGCCGAATGGACCCAGCGTTCGCGCCTGGCCGGGCTGGTGCTGACCGCGCCGATGTCCGAGCGCGCCGAGCTGGTCGCGGCGCTGACCGCGCGCGGGATCAAGACCGTGCGCATCATCGCCGCCACCGAAGATCCGAAGGACGGCCCCTGCGTCTACGTCGATGACCGCGACGCCGCCTACGAGGTCACCGAGCACCTCATCCAGCTCGGTCACCAGCGCATCGGCTTCCTGTGGGGCGGCACCTCGCACCGCTCCAGCGGCGAGCGCTACGCCGGCTACGAGGCCGCGCTGAAGGACTACGGCATCACTCTGGACAAGCACCTGGTGGTGCCCGGCGACTACACCTTCGACGACGGCTTCCGCGGCGCGCGGCGGCTGCTGGCGCTGCGCGAGCCGCCGACCGCGATCTTCGGTTCCAACGACGAGATCGCCGCCGGCGTGCTGGCCGCGGCCAAGTCGGCGGGCATGAACGTGCCCTACGACCTGTCCATCGCCGGCTTCGAGGACAGCCCGTTCTCGCGCCAGTCGTGGCCGGCGCTGACCACCGCCAAGCAGGCTACCGAAGACATCGCGCGCCACGCCGCACGGCTGCTGATCAGCCAGCTGCGCAGCGACGCCTATGAAGACCATCCGGCGCCGATGCACAACCAGGGCTTCGTGCCGCAGCTGGTGGTGCGCGGCTCCACCGCGCCGATGCAGCCGCAGTCCCGCCGTTCTCCTTCCCCCGATCCCACATGACCCTGCCCATGGCACTGCCCACCGAAACCGAAACCCTGATGTTCCGCGAAGCCGCGGAAACCGCCGATGTCGTCGCCGCGCAGTTCGCGCGCAACCATGCCGTCGTCAGCGCGCTGGCCGCTTCGCTGCGCGCCGACCCGCCGCCGTTCGTGGTCACCTGCGCGCGCGGCAGTTCCGACCATGCCGCGACCTACGCCAAGTACCTGTTCGAGACCCAGCTCGGCGTGGTCACCGCCTCGGCCTCGCCGTCGGTGGGTTCGGTATACGAATCGCCGCTGCAGTTGCGCGGCGCGCTGTACGTGGTGATCTCGCAGTCGGGCAAGAGCCCGGACCTGCTGCGCAACGCCGAGGCGGCCAAGGCCGCCGGCGCGCGCGTGGTGGCGCTGGTCAACGTCGAGGATTCGCCGCTGGCGCAGCTGGCCGACACCGTGATCGCGCTCGGCGCCGGCCCGGAGAAGAGCGTGGCCGCGACCAAGAGCTACCTTGCCTCGCTGGCGGCGATCCTGCAGCTCGGCGCGCACTGGAAGAACGATGCGACGCTGCTCGCCGCGCTCGACGCGCTGCCGCAGGCGCTGCGCGCCGCGTGGCAGGCCGATTGGCGCCCGCTCACCGACGGCCTGGTCGATGCGCACAACCTGTTCGTGCTCGGCCGCGGTTTGGGCCTGGCCGCGGCGCAGGAAGCGGCGTTGAAGTTCAAGGAAACCTGCGGCCTGCATGCCGAGGCCTACAGCTCGGCGGAAGTGAAGCACGGGCCGATGGCGCTGGTCGGCCCCGGCTTCCCGGTGCTGGCCTTCGCCCAGCCGGACGAAACCGGCGCCGGCACCCGCAGCCTGGCCGAGGAGTTCCGCGGCCGCGGCGCGCAGGTGTGGCTGGCCAGCGCCGACGGCGACCTGCCGCTGGTCGCCGCGCCGCACCCGGTGTGCGCGCCGCTGCTGACCATCCAGAGTTTCTACCGCGCGATCAACGCGCTGGCGCTGCGCCGCGGCTACAACCCGGACCTGCCGCCGCATCTGAACAAAGTGACGGAGACGGTGTAATGACGACGACGGCGCTGCGCAATGCGCGCGTGCTCGGTGCGGATGGATTCCTCGACGGCGTGAGCGTGCTGCTGCAGGACGGGCGCATCGCCGCGCTGCTCGACGACGGCGACGCGCGCGTGGCGGCGGCGACGACGCAGCTGGACCTGGGCGGCGGCACGCTGCTGCCGGGGTTTATCGATGTGCAGGTCAACGGCGGCGGCGGCGTGCTGTTCAACAACAGCACCGACGTCGAGGCGCTGCGCCGCATCGGCCAGGCGCATCGCCGCTACGGCACCACCGGCTACCTGCCGACGCTGATCAGCGACGATGTCGAAGTGATGCGCGCGGCGATCGCCGCGACCCGCGAGGCCATCGCCGCCGGCGTGCCGGGCGTGCTCGGCATCCACCTGGAAGGGCCGTACCTGGCGCCGGCGCGCAAGGGCACCCACAACGTGGACAAGTTCCGCGTGCCCGATGCCGCCGAACTGGCGCTGGCCACCTCGCTGGACAACGGCGTCACCCTGATCACGCTGGCCCCGGAGCGGCTGCCGGTCGACAGCATCCGCACGCTGGCCGCCGCCGGCGCGCGCGTGTTCGCCGGCCACACCGCGGGCAGCTACGACGAGATCCGTGCCGGCCTGGATGCGGGCGTGTGCGGCTTCACCCATCTGTACAACGCGATGTCGCCGCTGCAGGGACGCGATCCCGGTGCGGTCGGCGCCGCGCTGGAAGACCGCCACGCCTGGTGCGGGCTGATCGTCGACGGCGTGCACGTGCATCCGGCCAGCCTGCGCGTGGCGCTGGCCGCCAAGCCGCGCGGCACGCTGTTCCTGGTCACCGATGCGATGCCGATGGTCGGCGCCGACAGCCCCAGCTTCGACCTGTACGGCGAAACCATCACCGAGGTGGACGGCGTGGTGCGCAACGCCGCCGGCGCGCTTGCCGGTTCGGCGCTGGACATGGCCAGCGCGGTCCGCAACAGCGTGCAATGGCTGGGCGTGAGCCTGGACGAAGCCGCACGCATGGCTTCGCTGTATCCGGCGCAATGCCTGGGCCTGGACGACCGCTACGGCCGCATCGCGCCCGGCTACCAGGCCGACCTGGTGCTGCTCGACGACGCGCTGCAGGTGCGGCAGACCTGGATCGCGGGGGCGGTGGAATAATCGGCGGCGTTGCCGAGCGTGCGCCGCGCGCGTCCGCCCTCGCGCAAGCGGGTGGCGTTCGTTGCCGGCGTGCCGGCGATTTCGATCCAGGTGTGGGAGCGACTTCAGTCGCGACGCGCTGCGCCGTGAATGCCGATCGCATTCAAGCGAAACCCCTCTAGCCTGAGCCGATGCCTACCGCTGGTTCCGACCTGTTCGCCTTGCCGCCGCACGACGGCCTGCACCGGCTGACGTTGCGCGACGGCCGCGACGCGATCTGCAAACGCCGCCGCGCGATGCCGGCCGATTTCTTCGCCGCCGAAGTGCGCGGCCTGGACGCGCTGCGCGCTGCGGGTGGTCTCCGCGTGCCGCAGGTGTACGCGCAAGGCGAAGACTGGTTGCTGCTCGAAGACCTGGGAGCGGCGGTCCCGCATCCGCACTTCGCCCGGCTCGCCGGCGAGGGCCTGGCACGCCAGCACCGCGTACGCGGCGGCCACTTCGGTTTCGACCACGACGGCTACATCGGCGACAGTCCTCAGGACAATGGCGCCGACCGCGACGGGCATCGCTTCTTCGTCGAACGGCGGCTGCGCCCGCAGGCTGAGCGCGCGCTGCGCAATGCTGCACTGGTTCCCGCGGACATGGCACGCCTGGAACGCCTGTGCGTACGCCTGCCGCAACTGATTCCAACGCAGCCGCCGATGCTGCTGCACGGCGATCTATGGCAGGGCAACCTGCATTGCGCCGGCGACGGCCTGCCGGCGCTGATCGACGCCGGCGCGGCGCACTACGGCTGGGCCGAGGCCGAACTGGCGATGCTGACGCTGTTCGGCGAACCCGATCCGCAACTGCTGCGCAGCTACGCCGAACACGCGCCGTTGGCGAAGGATTGGCGCGAACGCGCGCCGCTGTACAACCTCTACCATCTGCTCAATCACCTCAACCTGTTCGGTGATGGCTATCTGCAAGCGGTGCGTGCGGTGCTGGCGCGGTATTGATGGCGGTCCGCTGTGTGAAACTGGCATATTCGATGCGGCATCTGCGGCCGTTAGCCAATTGTAGGAGCGGCTTCAGCCGCGACGCGCTTTACCGGTAGAGCCCGTCGCGGCTGAAGCCGCTCCTACAGGGGCGTTCTGTAAACAGATAGGCGTGGCGGAACAGGCCGCGTCAGTCCGCAGCCGCGCCGCGCGCTGCACCGATCGCCTTGATCCGCGCCTTCGCCAGCGCCTCGCCGATCTGCGGGCCGCTCAGGCCCTGCGCGGCCAGGTCGCGCGCGTTGACCGCCAGCGCCGCGGCGTGCAGGCGCTGCAGTTCGCGGCCCTGCGGGTAGTCGGCGTCCTCGTTGCCGAGGCGGCCGCGCTTGTCGGCCTCGCATACCAGCGCCAGCTGCGCGATGCGTTCGGGCTTGCGGAAGCCGTCGCAGCGCTGCAGCAGTTCGTGCACGGTGCGGTCGCGCAACTCGGCCAGGCGATGCACGTTCAAGTGCTCGCGGCAGGCGATCTCGGCCAGCTGGCGGTGTTCCTGCGGCAGCTTCAGCCGTTCGCACAGCGCGCGCAGCGGGGCGACGCCGCGCTGTTCGTGCATCACATGCTTCGGCCATTCCGCGGGCGGCGTCAGCGCCTTGCCCAGGTCGTGGGTCAGCGCGGCGAAGCCGATCAGCGCATCGCCCGGCGCCAGCCGCGCGGCCATGTCGCTGACCAGTTCCTGGTGGCGGCCGGTATCGATCTCGGGATGGTACTCGGCGCGCTGCGGCACGCCGTACAGCGCCTCAAGTTCCGGCAGCACGCTGCGCAGCGCATCGGCATCGTGCAGCGTGCTCAGGAACGCCGACGGCTGCGCCGAGGCCAGGCTGCGGCGCAATTCCTGCCACACGCGCTCGGGCACCAGCGTGTCCAGTTCGCCGCTGGCCGCCATCTCGCGCATCAGCGCCAGGGTCTCCGGCGCCACGCTGAAACCGAGCGGGGCCAGTCGCGCCATGAAACGCGCCGCACGCAGCACGCGCAGCGGGTCCTCGCCGAAGGCCGGGCCGATGTGGCGCAGCACGCGTTGTTCGATGTCGCGCACGCCGCCGTACGGATCCACCAGCGCGCCGCTGTCCTCGTCGCGGGCGATCGCATTGATGGTGAAGTCGCGCCGCTGCAGGTCTTCTTCCAGCGTCACCGACGGGTCGGCGTCGACCACGAAGCCGTGGTAGCCGCGCCCGGACTTGCGCTCGGTGCGCGCCAGCGCGTACTCCTCGCCGCTGTGCGGATGCAGGAACACCGGGAAATCGCGGCCGACCTGTTTGTAGCCCAGGTCCAACATCTGCTGCGGCGTGGCGCCGACCACGACCCAGTCGCGGTCGCCGGGCGGTTGCCCGAGCAGGCTGTCGCGGACGGCGCCGCCGACGAGAAAGATGTTCATTGGATGCCGGGAATGGGGAGTCGGGAATCGGGAATGGTAAAAGCAGGTTCGCTCGGCCTGATGCCGCGGTGGCAGGCGGCCGCCGGTTTCGGCTCGGTCGCGCGCGCTGTGCCGTTGCGATTCCCCATTCCCTATTCCCGATTCCCGGCCGCTGACGCGGCCGCACAGACGAATTTCTTGCGCGGCGCGTCCAGCTTGCCGAGCATGCGGTCGCTGACCGGCAGCGCGTCGCCGTTGAGGCGCCAGTCGTAGATCACGCTGAAGGCGAGGATGCGTGCGACGTATTCGCGGGTTTCCTTGTAGCTGATCGTCTCGATCCAGAAGTCGGCGTCGTGGCCGGGGCGCTGGGTCTGCCAGCGCGCCGCCGGGCCGGGGCCGGCGTTGTAGGCGGCGATGGTCAGGTAGGGCAGGCCGTAGGTGTTCAACAGCTGGCGCAGGTAGGCGGTGCCGATGGCGATGTTGGTGTCCGGGTCGTACAGGCTGGCGGCGCCGCCGTAGCCGGCCAGGCCGAGGTTCCTGGCCACGCTGGCGCCGGTGGCCGGCAACACCTGCATCAGGCCCATCGCATTGGCCGGCGAGCGCGCATTCGGGTTGAAGATGCTCTCGGCGCGGATCTCGGCGGCCACCCAGGCCGGGTCGATCGCGTTCTTGCCCGCTTCGCGGCGGATGGTGGCGTCGTGGTGCAGCGGGAAGCGCAGCGAATACAGGCGTTGTTCGTCGGGCAGCTTGCCCAGCGCGAACACCGCGCGGTCGAACCAGCCGTTGTCGCGCGCCACTTCCACTGCGATGCGTCGCTGGGTGTCGTCGAAGCGGGTCAGCGCGTCGTTCCATTCGGCCACGGCCCATGCCGCACGGTCGATCTTGAACAGTTCCAGCGCGCGCACCAATGCCGGATCGCGGGCGACGGCGGCCTGCGCCTGCGCACTGTCGTTGGGTTCCCACGGGCATAGCGCATAGGGCTGCTTGAGCCGGTCGGCGGCCATGAAACCGTGGAAAGTGGCGGACTTGGCGGCCTCGCGGTACAGCCGCTGCGCCTCGCCGGCATTGCCGGTCTTCTCCGCCAGCCGCGCCTCGAAATACTGCCAGCGCGAATCGTTGCGCTGCGCCGGTGCCATCTTGCGGATCGCCGCCAGTGCCGCCGGCCAGTCGCCGCGCGCCATCGCCTCGCGCGTGCGCCATTCGTGCAGGCGTTCGTCGTAGGCGCTGTCGGGTACCGCGTTGAGCCGGCGCGCCGAATCCGGTCCGTACGAGGCCACCGTCCACAACGCGATCTGGTACAGCACCTCGCCGCGCTGCGCCTCGCTCAGCTGCAGCGCCTGGGCTAACTGCGGCAACTGCCGCTCGGCCGCGTCCGGATCGGTCTTGGCCAGTTTCTCCAGGCCGTCCACCGCCACCTTGCGGCTGCGCTCGGTCTTCGGCCAGGTCAGCGCACGCGTGTGCACCGTGTCCAGGAACGCCGCATAGTCGTTGGCCAGGGCCAGTTCGGCGGCGGCCAGGCCGCGCGCTGCGCTGCGCATCACCGCCGGCTGCTGCGCATCGGCCGCCGCTTCCACCCGCGCCCAGCGCAGCGTGTCGTTCATTCCGCCGCGCGCCTGCAGCACCGCGAATACCGCATCGCAGGCATCGGGCAGCGACTTGCCGCTGCTGCGCCACAGCGCCTGCGCCTCGTCGATCCATTGCGCGTCGGCGCGGCCGGTGGCCTGGCGCGCGTTGAGCTGGGCGCAGCGCAGGCCGGTGTTGTCGGTGGGCTTCCAGTTGGCCAGCAGCGCCGGCCAATCCTGGCGCCGCGCCAGCGCCGGCAGCCACAGCGTGCGGAAGCTCTCGGCCACCGGCTGCCCGGCGTAGCGCTTCAGGAAATCCTGCGCCTGCGCATCGGAGATGCGGTCGATGTTGCGGCGCAGGTTGGCGTATTCGAGCCAGCCGTACAGCGGGTGCTGTTTGAATGCGGCCGCTTGCACGGGATCGAACTGGCCGCGCTCGGCGGCGTCGATCGCCGCGCGCAGCGCAGGACGCTGGGCGTCCAGGTTCTGGGCGAGGGCAGGGGCGGTGCCGCACAACGCGGCGGCGAGCAGCAGGAGAGACGTGCGCAATTTCATGCGCGGGACTATACCGAACGCCGATGAATCGACGCGGCAAGGGCTTTGCGGCGTAGCGACGCGAGCGCAGCCGGCAAGGGCGTGCAAGGGGGGATGCGCCGTGATGCGCAGCGCTGTCTGGCGCGGCGTGGGCGCTGGTTGGATCCGGTGCCAGCTGCGCTTGGCGTGACACGGTGCATTGGGCTGTCGCCGCACGCTTGGCGCTGCATCGAGCCGTGTCCGCCCCGCGCCGTCGGAGGCCGCGAGGCGGTGGCGCAACCGGGCGTAGCGGTGCGACGCGTGCAGCCATGTCGCCGGCCGCGTTCGCACCGGCAAAAACACCGCGCACTTGGCTTCCCGTAGCTTGCCGAGCCGGCCGGCGCGATCGGCATGCCGTTGTCTTCGCCATGTGCCGGTGCTCGCTTGCCTGACGCGCACTGTCCTGCGGTGGCCCGAATCGAGTCCGGGTGGACTGCGCCATGTCTACGAAATCGTCCAGTCGGTCCGCGACTGTCCGAATCGCGGTCCGATTGCTTGCTTAGGGTTTACGTTTTGTTTACAAGGTAGGCCACGCCGTCGCGGTGCAGGGGGTCGCAGCGGCCGACCCACATCCTTTCTGGAGAGAGAGACGGATGAATTGCCTGCACCGCCATCCTTTGGTTTTCGCGGTTTCCTTGTCCTTGCTGGCCGGTTCGCCCGCGCTGGCCATCGCCCAGCAGGCCGCGCCCGCTGCCCCCGAGTCCGCCACCACCCTGGACAGCGTCCAGGTCACCGGCACGCGCATCCGCAAGGCCGAGCTGGAGGGGCAAGTGCCGGTGCAGACGCTGAGCCGCGCCGACATCGAACGCACCGGCCTGACCTCGATCGGCGACGTGCTGCAGGAACTGACCGCCTCCGGCTCGGCGTTGAACACCAAGTTCAACTCCTCCGGCAACTTCGGTTTCCCGCCCGACGGCAGCGGCGTCGGCGCCGGTTCGGCGCAGGTGGACCTGCGCCATCTGGGCGCCAAGCGCGTGCTGGTGCTGGTCGACGGCATGCGCTGGGTCAACGAGTCCTCGGCGTCCGGAGTGGGCGCGGCCACCGACCTCAACACCATTCCGCTGGCCATCGTCGAGCGCATCGAGGTGCTGGAAGACGGCGCCTCCTCGCTGTACGGCTCCGACGCGATCGCTGGCGTGGTCAACATCATCACCCGGCGCAAGTTCGACGGCGGCCAGGTCACGCTGAACTACGGCCAGTACGACAAGGGCGATGGCGCCAGCAAGGGCGTGGACCTGGCCTGGGGCCACAGCACCGAACGCACCAGCCTGTTCCTGGGCGCCAGCTACACCAAGCAGGATCCGATCTATGCGCGCGACCGCAAGCAGTCGCTGTATCCGGTGCCCGGCACCGGGCTCAGCTTCGGCAGCTCGGCCACGCCGGACGGCCGCTTCATCTTCGTCGATCCGGTCACCGGCGCCGAGCAGGACCTGACCCCGAACAGCGGCGCCGGCACGCCGACCTACGACGGCAGCGCCGGCTGCACCCGCAGCGACGGCTACCACTGCTTCGGCACCGCCGACCGCTACAACTTCGCCGCCTCCAACCTGTTGCTGACCCCGTCCGAGCGCAAGGGCGTGTTCGGCCAGTTCCGCTACTTCTTCAACGACGACGTGCAGTGGTACCTGAAGCTGCTCGGCAACCGCCGCGAATCGACCAACCAGGCCGCGCCGGAGCCGATCTTCCTCGGCCCCGATGCCGGCACCGGCAATCCGCTGGCCGACAACATCGTCATTTCCGCGGCCAATCCGTACAACCCGTTCGGCTTCGACCTGGATTCGTCCAGCAACCTGATCATGATCGGGCGGCGGCCGGTGGAAGGCGGCGCGCGCGTGTTCGAGCAGCGCGTGGACACCCAGTACGTCGGCACCGGTTTCATCGGCAGTTTCGAGAGCGCCGACCGCACCTGGTTCTGGGACGTCAACGGTGCCTACAGCAAGAACAAGGCCGAGCAGACCAACTACGGCAGCTACAACATCTACAACATCAACCTGGCGCTGGGCGACCCGGCCGCCTGCGCGGCGGTGGCCGGCTGCGTGCCGCTGGACATCTTCGGTGGCGCCGGCAGCATCACCCCGGAGATGCTGCGCTGGATCCAGCCGGTGGTACGCGACCGCAGCCAGAACGAACTGACCCAGTTCACCGCCAACCTCAGCAGCGACCTGTTCACGCTGCCGGCCGGCGCGGTGTCCTTCGCCACCGGCGTGGAGTACCGCAAGTACGAGGGCTGGTACCAGCCCGATCCGTTGACCGTGATCGGCCACTACAACGGCGTGCCGTCGCTGCCGACCGAGGGCAGCTACAACGTCAAGGAGGCCTACCTCGAACTGAGCGTGCCGATCTTCGCCGACTCGCCGCTGGGCGACAAACTGGACCTGAGCCTGGCCGGGCGCTATTCCGACTACTCCACCTTCGGCGGCGAATTCACCCCGAAGTACGGCCTGCGCTGGCAGGTGTCGCCGGACTTCGTGCTGCGCACCAGCTATGCCGAAGGCTTCCGCGCCCCGACCATCGGCGAGCTGTACGGTTCGGCCGCGCGCGCCGACCTGACCCTGTCCGATCCGTGCTCGATCGGCCTCGGTGGCACCGCGCCGCGCGGCAGTGCAGCCAACTGCGCCACGCTCGGCGTGCCGGCCGGCTATCAGCAGGCCAACTCGCAGATCTCGGTGACCACCGGCGGCAACCGTGCGCTGGAGCCGGAGAAGGCGCGCAGCTTCAGCGCCGGCTTCGTGTGGAGTCCGTGGTTCGCCAGCAACGTGCCGTGGTCGGACCGTTTCGACGTCGAGGTGACCTTCTACCGCCACGACATCGACGGCGCGATCCAGGCGATCAACGCGCAGACCCAGCTCGACCTGTGCGTGGACACGCTGGATGCGACCTATTGCGACGGCATCACCCGCGCTTCCACCGGCGGCATCAACGGCTTCAACAACCGCCTGACCAACCTGGGTTCGATCAAGACCGACGGCTGGGACGTGGATCTGTTCTGGACTTCGCCGGAGACCGCGGCCGGGCGCTTCAAGATCGGCTGGCAGAACACCTTCGTCACCCGCTACGTCGCCACCGGTGCCGCCGGCCAGGTGCAGCCGCAGGAACCGGGCGTGGAAGTGGTGGACAGCGCGATCCCGGAGTGGACCAGTAACCTGACCCTGGACTGGTCGTTGAACCGCTGGAACGCCTCGTGGACGGTGCGGCACATTTCCGAACTGACCGAGCAGTGCGGCGACGCGGTGGCGTTCCCGGTGTGCAGCAACCAGGCCGCCGGCACCAACACGCTCGACGCGATCACCTACCACGACGTGCAACTGGGCTACCGCTTCGACTGGATGAAAGGCCTGACCGTCAGCGGTGGCGTCAACAACGTCTTCGACAAGGATCCGCCGATCTGCCTGTCGTGCTCGCTCAACGGCTACGACGCGTCGACCTACGACATCCCGGGTGGCCGTTATCTGTACGTGCGTGCGGATCTGAAGTTCTAGGGCGCTTCGATCCGGAAGCGGCCACTTGTGGGAGCGACCTCAGTCGCGACGGGCGTTACCGATAAATCCCGTCGCGACCGATGGCCTGGGCCATCAAGAGTCGCTTCCGCAATTCCTTGCGAGCCGCCGCATTGTCGCTTCCACAATGCTCCTTGCGAGCCGCCGCATTTCTGTAGGAGCGGCTTCAGCCGCGACGCTTTACCGGTAAAGCCCGGTCGCGGCTGAAGCCGCTCCTACAGGGAATGCCGCCGCCGCACCGCCAATGCATGCGCACAGGAAACGCAGCAGCTGGCTAGCGCAGCATCGCCTGCGGCACTTCGATCTCGGTCGCCACTGCCAGGTGGTCGGAGAACGCGGCGGGGAGCGCGCGCTGCTCGTTGCAGCGCAGGCCGTCGCTGACCAGGATGTGGTCGATCGCGCGCTGCGGGCGCCAGCTGGGGAAGGTCGGTACCACGCAGCCCGGCGGTTGCAGCCGGGTGCGCTTGTACAGGGCCTGCATCTCGGGCCGGTCGGCGACGCAGTTGAAGTCGCCCATCAGCACCGCGTTGGGATGGTCGGACAACAGTTCGGCGATGAACGCCAGTTGCGAGGCGCGCGAGTTGGCGCCCAGCGACAGGTGCGCCACCGCGATCGCCAATCCTTCCGCACCGTCGCCGAACTTGGCCAGCAGCACGCCGCGCCCGCCGAGCCGGCCGGGCAGCGGATGGTCCTGCACTTCGACCGGCTCCAGCCGGCTGAGCAGGCCATTGGCGCTGGAGGCCACGCCGCCCATGCGCCGGTTCGGCTGGTGGCTCCAGTAGTTGAAGCCGGCGCGCTCGGCCAGGTAGTGGGTCTGGTTGGTGAAGCCCGAGCGCAGGCTGCCCGGATCGCTTTCCTGCAGGCCGACGATGTCGTGCTCGCGGGCCAGCTGCGCGATCGCATCCAGGCTGCTGCGCTTGCTTCCCGCCGGCAGCGCATGCGACCAGCTGCGGGTCACGTAGTCGCTGTAGCGGCGCGTGCTGGAGCCGGCCTGGATATTGGCGGTGAGCACGCGCAGCGTGCGGGTGGCGGGGGCGGTCACGGCAGAGCGGCCTGGTGGGAGCGGGAGCTTACTTGGCCAGCGCCGCGCGCTCGCGCGCGATCAGGTGATCGGCGATGCGCAGGATGTCGTCGTAGTTCTTGCCCTTGACCAGGTACTTGCCGTTGACGATCAGCGACGGCGTGCCGCTGATGCCGCTGCGCACGGCGAACTGCTTGGCGCGGTTGGTCTTGCTGGTGACCGCGAAGCTGCCCATGGTGTCGGCGAACTGCTTGGGATCCACGCCGTACTTGGCGTAGAAGCCGGCGATGTCCTGCACCGAATCGCGGCCGCGCTCGCCCTTCAGGGTCTCGTCGACGTGGATCGCCTTGTACAGCGCCTCGTGGGTCTTTTCCTGCACGCCCAGCGCCTCGGCGGCGTAGAACGCACGCGCATAGTCGTCCCAGGGGCCGCCGAACATCGCCGGCACGTAGACGAAGTGCACGTCCGACGGCAGGCCGGCCTTCCACGGGCCGATCAGCGGCTGGAAGCGCGCGCAGGCCGGGCACACGTAGCCGAACACTTCGGCCACTTCGATCTTGCCATTGGTCGGCTGGAACGGCTGGCCGCCCGCAATGTCGACATAGTCGGTGCCGGCGACGGGCTCGGCTCCGCTCGGCGCACGCGCCGCGACCGGCGCGGCCGGCGTATCGGCGGCAGGCTGCGCAGCGGCATCGGTCGTCGGGGTGGAGGCGGTTTCGGCAGTGGCGGCCGGCGCGGTGTCGCTGGCGGCGGGCGCCGCCGGCGCTGCGGCCGGCGCGTCGGCAGCCGGGGCGACGGTGTCGGCAGAGCCGTCCTGGGCCTTGCATGCGACCAGGATCGGCAGCAGGGCCATCAGGGTCAGGGCGAAGCGGGTCTTCATCGGCGACATCTCCAGCAGGATGGGGGGCAAAACGCCTGCCGCGCCGAAACGCGTGGCAGGCAACCCCGGCATGATGCCATGGCGTGGATGAAGCGCCGTGTTGCGGGTTCGCGCGGGATTACTTGCCCGCGCGCTCGCGAGCGACCAGCGCATCGGCGATGCGCAGCATGTCCTGGAAATTCTTGCCCTTGACCAGGTACTTGCCGTTGACCACCAGCGCCGGGGTGCCGGGGATGTCGCTGCGCGCGGCGAAGTCGCGCGCGGCCTTGACCTGCGCGGCCACCTGCGGGCTGCTGTAGGCGGCAACGAAGTCCTGCGGCTTGACCCCGTATGCGGCATAGAACGCGGCCAGCTCTTCCGGCGCCACGTTCTGGACCGGCACGCTGTGCTTGTCGTGGATCGCCTCGAACAGGTCGTGGTGGCTGCGGGTCTGCACGCCCAGCTTCTGCGCGGCATAGAAGGCGCTGGCGAAGCTGTCCCAGAAACCGCCGAACGCGGCCGGCACCAGGGTCACTCGCACGTCCTTGCCCTGCTTGCGCGTCCACTCTTCCAGCAGTGGCTCGAAGTGCGCGCAGTGCGGGCAGGTGTAGCCGAACACCTCCACCACTTCGATCTTGCCGGCCAGCGGCGCGAACGGCTGCGGTTTGGCGATCAGCGCGTAGTCCTCGCCTTCGACCAGGGCGGCGGTCTTGGGCTGCGCGCAGGCGCTCAGCGGCAACAGGGTGAGCAGGCACAGCAGCAGGCGGGGCAGACGGTTCATGCGATCTCCATGGCAAAAAACGAACGCCGGTCGTGACGACCGGCGCGAGGGGGAAGCGGTGCGGCGCCGCGACGGCGGCGCACGCTCAGGATTGTTGCGCAGGCGCCGCCTGTTGCGGCGAGACCGGCGCCGGCGCGGCCTGCGCCGCGGCCGCGTCGTCGGCGCGGTCGTGCAGGCCCTGCAGGTAACTGCCCAACGCCTTCATCTCCTGCTCGGTCAAGGGCTTGGCCACCTGCGCCATGATCTTGAACAGGGCCGGGTCGCGTTCCTGGGTGGTGCCGGACTGGTACTCCTGCAGGCGCCGCGCCACGTAGTCGGCATGCTGGCCGCCCAGGTGCGGATACGCCGGGCCGGGATTGCCGGCGCCGGTGGGGCCGTGGCAGGCCATGCATGCCGGAATCCCGCGCGCCGGATCGCCGCCGCGGTACAGCTGCTGCCCGACCTCGTAGAACTTCATGCCGGCGTACGGGCCTTCGCTGACCACCGCGTCGTCGGCGATGCCGGCACCGGCCTTCTGCGTGGCGAAGTAGGCGCCGATGTCGCGCATGTCCTGCGCGCTCAGCGGCTGCACGAACGGCAGCATCGCCGCGACTGCGCCGGAGGTGCGCTCGCCGTGCGCGATCAGGGCCATCTGCCGCGCGCTGTAGCGTTCGCTCTGGCCGGCGATGCGCGGATACATCGCCAGGGACGGGTTGCCGTCGGCGCCATGGCAGGCGGCGCAGGCCGCCGCCTTGGCCTGGCCGGCCTTGGGATCGCCCCAGGCGACCTTGCCGACGTCGCCTTCCAGCGGCGCGGTACGCACCGGCGCGTTGTCGGGAATGGGAACCACCGAGGTCTGCGCGAACGCGACCGCGGCGGCGATGGAAATTGCTAGACCGGCAAAGGCAAGAACGCGAGCGTGGCGCATTAGCTGAAGCTCCGTGTGACCCGACCCGCGGCTGCCAGGCCGGCGACCGCACTCGCGCGATTATCCCCGCGCGGCGCCCTGCCGGTCAACGAACCCCGCCAGGAGCGGCGGACGTGCGATCCTAGCGCCATGTCGCTGCTCATCGAACGTGCCCAATACCTGCTTTCCGCCCACAATCCCCGGCAGCTGCCGGAGGACGGGGGCTGGGAGGTGGCCTTCGCCGGCCGCTCCAACGCCGGCAAATCCAGCGCGCTGAACGCGCTCACCCGGCAGAACGCGCTGGCCCGCGTGTCCAAGACCCCCGGCCGCACCCAGCAGCTGGTGTTCTTCCAGATCCAGCCCGAGCGCTATCTGGTGGACCTGCCCGGCTATGGCTATGCCAAGGTGCCGCTGGAGTTGCAGGCGCACTGGCAGTCGTTCATCGACAAGTATTTCCGCACCCGCGAGGCCCTGCGCGGCCTGGTGGTGGTGATGGACATCCGCCACCCGCTGAAGGACTACGACCGGCAGATGCTCGGTTACGCGGTGCAGCGCGGACTGCCGGCGCATGCGCTGCTGACCAAGGCCGACAAACTCGGCCGCGGCCAGCAGGCGCAGGCGCTGCAGCAGGTGCGCAAGGACCTGTCCAGCTCCTTCGGCGACACCGTCAGCGTGCAGCTGTTTTCCGGCGAGACCCGCCAGGGCGTGGACGAAGCGCGTGCCATCGTCGGCGGCTGGCTGGGGCTGGACACGGAGCCGACCGCCACGGCGTGAGCGCGGCGGCGCCGGACCTCCGGCGTCTTCTGCGCAGGCGCTGCCTGCGATCGATCGCGAGCGGCGGACGCGTCCGTTCTGTCTGCGTTGGCTGCATCGCATGCGCGATGCCGAGCGCCCGCAGGGGCGGATGCCGGTACGGGCGCATTCTCATGCATCCAAGCACCGCGAGTCGCTTCGCGCCGGACCCTCACCCCCAACCCCTCTCCCGGCGGGAGAGGGGCTAGTCGGCTGTTCCTTCTCCCGCCGGGACCATGGCCCCCTTTTCGGGGGAAGGTGCCCCGCAGGGGCGGATGAGGGTACGGGCGTAGCCTCGTGCACCCAACTCCGCGAGTCGCTTTTGCGCCGGACCCTCACCCCAACCCCTCTCCCGGTGGGAGAGGGGCTAGCAGCTGTTCCCTTCTCCCACCGGGAGAAGGTGCCCCGCAGGGGCGGATGAGGGTACGGGCGTAGCCTCGCGCCTCCAAACGCCGCGAGTCGCTTCGCACCGGACCCTCACCCCAACCCCTCTCCCGATGGGAGAGGGGCTAGTGCCTGTTCCCTTCTCCCACCGGGAGAAGGTGCCCCGCAGGGGCGGATGAGGGTACGGGCGTAGCCTCGTGCACCCAACTCCGCGAGTCGCTTTTGCGCCGGACCCTCACCCCAACCCCTCTCCCGGTGGGAGAGGGGCTAGCAGTTGTTCCCTTCTCCCACCGGGAGAAGGTCGCACTCAAGGTGTGGCCGGCAACGGCGCGAACTCGGCCGGGACCCAGGCGAACGCGTCGCCGTCGCGGCGCACATGGCCCAGGCCCGGGAACGGCAGATGCGCGCCGGCCACCCACCAGCCGCCGTCGGCGGCCTGGGCCATGGTGCGCCTGCGCGCGGCGATCGCCGCCGTGCGGTCGCTGTCGGCTTCGTAGGAAGCCTGCGGCTGCGCGAACTGCACCGCGTGGTAGTGCACCAGGTCGCCCCACACCAACACCTGCTGGCCATCGCCGCCGTCGAACCGGTAGGACACATGGCCGGGCGTATGTCCGTGCGTATCCAGCGCCACCGCACCGCCGGGCAACGCATCGCCGGGACGGAAGCGGCGCAGCCGGTCCTTGGCCTGGTACGGTGCGGCCGCCGCGCGCGCCAGCGGGAACGCGAACTTCAGCATCTGCGGTGCGCTCGCTTCGCTGGCCGGATCCAGCCAGTGCGCGGCATCGGCCGCGCTCAGCCACACCGTGGCGTTGGGATAGGCCGCCTGTCCCTGCGCATCGAGCAGGCCGCACATGTGGTCCGGGTGCGCGTGGGTCAGCAGCACGTCGTCCACCTGCGCCGGCGCGTAGCCGGCCGCGCGCAGGTTCGCCAGCACCTGGCCCAGGCCGGGGCCGAAGCAGGTGGCGGTGCCGGTATCGACCAGGGTCAGGTGCGTGCCGTCCTGGATCAGGTAGGCGTTGACCGCGGTCTGCAGGCCCTTGGCGGTTTCCGGCACGTAGCGATGGTCGAGCAGGCGCGCGATCGCCTCCGGGGCGATGTTCGCCAGTTGCGCGCGCGGCAGCGCCACGGTGCCGTCGAACAGGGCGGTGACGCGCAACCGGCCGATTGCCTGGCGATAGACGCCGGGCACCTGCGTCTGGCTGCTGGCCGGCGCGGCGGCATCGGCGGGGGACGGCAGCGTCAGCGCCGCGCTGGCACTCAGGGCCAGCGCGCACAGCGCGCGCAACGGGAACATGGACATGGGGACTTCCTGGCAGAGCGGCAGGCGCCGCGGTACCGGCATGCTGCGCCTGCGCCGCTGCGCGATTCGCTCATTCCGCTGCGCGCGGCGCTCAGCGCCGACGCGGCTCAGTTGCCGATGCTGGACGGGTCCAGGCCGTAGCGTTGCTGGAAGCGTTGGCTGAAGCTGCGCACCGAACGATAGCCGGCGTGCGCGGCGACCGTCTTCAGCGGCCAGCGCGTGGTGTAGAGCAGCTGCATCGCATGCGCCAGGCGCGCATCGGCGAGCAGTTCGCGCAAGGAGGTGCCTTCGCTGGCCAGGTGTCGGCGCAAGGTCGCGCCGCTGAGGCCCAGGCTGTCTTCGATGTCGCGCGAGCGCCAGGCGCGTTGCGGCTGCGCGACGACCAGGTCGCGCACCTGCGCGGCCACGCTCGGCGCCGGCGGCATCAACAGGCCGCCGTGGCCGCGCCGGCACAGTGCCACCACCAGGGCCGCCAGCGCCAACCGCGCCTCGGTGTAACGGCCGTCCTGCAGCGCCTGCCGCCATTGCAGCAGGGTGATGCCGAACTCCTCGGCGCGCAGCCGCGCCAGTTCCGCGCCGGCAGCGGGCAGCGGTTCGTTCCACAGCACGCGCGCCGCGCTCAGCGCTTCTTCGCACAGCGGCACCAGCACGCTCAGGTACAGGCCGCTGTGCGGATCCGGGATGTTGACCACATCAATGCGGCAGCGCTGCGTCACCAGGAACAGGTCGCCCGGCACGAAGTCCAGGGTTTGTGTCGCGGTGCGCACCTGCTTGCGTCCCTGCACCAGGATCGCCAGGTGCGGCTGCGGGATATCCACCGAGCGCGCCCCGTGTTCGCGACGCGCGGTGATGCAGGCATAGCCCTCGGCCTGCGTGCAGTCGGCCAGGCTGGCCAGGCGCGCCAGCAGCAAGGCGTCGGAAGAAGTGGTGTCGGCCATGGCCGTGATACTAGCGCGGCGCGGTGCGCGCGTGCTCAGAGTAAAGCACCGGGTCGCTACGTCGCAGCCGGCAGGACCAGCACGACTACGCTGGTGCCGGCCCCGCAAACTGCCGGTCTCGGCGCACCACAGGTCGCTTCCCAGCGGGTTGGCCGTCCGCGCCTCAGACAGCGACGCATATCGCCTCAAAGTGCATCACACACTTTAGCCAGCGGCGATCGAAAGTACCGGAGCGCCCCACGCCATGCCGGATGAGACTTTAGAGTGGCTAACAAAACGTCGCGAGCAGTCGCCACGCTGGCGCGGGCGGCGCACAGGAACTGCAGCGTACAAGTGGGGACATGAGGATTCCGAGCGCTGCACGCGCCCGGCCGGCGGTTGCGCAGTCGTTGTATTAGCTACTCTTACCTGGGAGGTTGCATGACCTCGATGGTGATCCCGTCGGGCCCGCTGACGTAGGCAACGACGGTTCCCGCGCGTGGCCCGGCCTCGATCGGTCGCGGAGATCCTTTCAAGTGCCATCCCTGCGCCTGGATCCTGGCGACAGCCACGTCGATATCCGTCACGGTGACGGCAAGATGGGCCGCGCCGATCGCGCCAGCGCTTGCGGGTGTCTTGCCCAACGTGCGGGCTGTCGAGTATTCCAGCAGTTCGATGGGAAAGCCGGCAGGCGATACCACCAGCGCCATGCGGCAACGAGGATCGTCGACGCCCGTCACCTCGCGCAGGAAATCGCCGCCCATTTCGCCTGTGCGGACAAGTTCGAAGCCCATGGCCTCAGTCCAGAACGCGATCGCCTCATCCAGCGATGAAACGGAAAATCCCATGTGGTTGACGACGAAGGTACCAGTGTTGATTTTCAGTACTCCAGTTCAGGTTCCGCTTCGAGCGATGGGCGTGCGGTCGCCTCGCACTTCGGGGAAACACGTGTCGGCCATGCCGGTGATGCTACCCAGTACGGTGCGCATCCGCTCACACATGCACGCCGAACACGTGCCCGATCGCGCCGCTGGCGAGCATCGCCGCCGCGCCCCAGAACACCACACGCACCGCACCGCGCACGCCCGAAGCGCCGCCGGCGCGCGCGGCCAGCGCGCCGGTCAGCGACAGGCCGACCAGGGTCGCCGCGCCGGTCACCCACAGTTGCCGGCCGTCCGGCGCCAGCCACGCGGCCACGACCGGCAGCGCCGCGCCGGTGCAGAATGCTGCCGCCGACGCGGCCGCCGCCTGCAACGGCCGCGCGCGCAGGGTCTCGGTGATGCCGAGCTCGTCGCGCGCATGCGCGCCCAGCGCATCGTGCGCGGTCAACTGCTCGGCGACCTGGCGCGCCAGCGCCGCGTCCAGCCCGCGCTGGCGGTAGATGCCGGCCAGTTCTTCCAGCTCGCTGTGCGGGTCCTCGCGCAACTCGCGGCGCTCGATCGCCAGGTCGGCGCGCTCGGTGTCCACCTGCGACTGCACCGACACGTATTCGCCGGCGGCCATCGACATCGCGCCGGCGACCAGGCCGGCGATGCCGGTCGCCAGGACCGCCGGCGCGGGCGCGCCGCTGCTGGCCACGCCGACCACCAGTCCGGCCACCGACAGGATGCCGTCGTTGGCGCCGAGCACCGCGGCGCGCAGCCAGCCGGCGCGATCGGCGCGATGCAGTTCGGAGTGGGCGGGGCGCATCGGCTGCCTGCAGGGCGGGGAACAGGCCTGCAGCCTAGCCGAGCGCGCTGCGGCCGGCGGTGCTGCGTCTCACTCTCGCTGGCGCCGACCGGGCGGATCCGTGGAATGCTGCAGTACCGCCGGTAGCGATGTGGGCTTCGCGCCGGTCACGCTATAGTGCGGCCCTTGCGAGGCGGGCGTTCCATCCCCACATCGCCTCATCTTCCGTGCGAGCCTGCCCTTGTCGAGCCCAAGCCACGTTGCCGAAACGCCGATCACCGACCGCAACGAACTGGTCGAGGTGCTGGCCTCCGGCGAAAAGCCCGAAGCGCAGTGGCGCATCGGCACCGAACACGAGAAGTTCGGCTTCCGCCTGGACGACCTGCGCCCGCCGACCTTCGACGGCGAGCGCGGCATCGAGGCCCTGCTCACCGGCCTGACCCGCTTCGGCTGGGAGCCCGTGCAAGAAGGCGGGCATACCATCGCGCTGCTGCGCGACGGCGCCTCGGTGACGCTGGAACCGGCTGGGCAGCTGGAGCTGTCGGGCGCGCCGCTGGAGACCATCCACGACACCTGCGTGGAAGTGGGCAGCCACCTCAACGAGGTCAAGCAGGTCGCCGACGAACTGCGCCTGGGTTTCCTCGGCATGGGCTTCCAGCCGAAGTGGCGCCGCGACGAGATGCCGTGGATGCCCAAGGGCCGCTACCAGATCATGAAGAACTACATGCCCAAGGTCGGCAAGCTCGGCCTGGACATGATGACCCGCACCTGCACGGTCCAGGTCAACCTGGACTACGCCAGCGAAGCGGACATGATCAAGAAGTTCCGCGTGTCGCTGGCGCTGCAGCCGATCGCCACCGCGCTGTTCGCCGACTCCCCGTTCACCGAGGGCAAGCCCAACGGCTACCTCAGCTACCGCTCGCACATCTGGACCGACACCGATGCCGACCGCACCGGCATGCTCGACTTCGTGTTCGAGGACGGCTTCGGCTACGAGCGCTACGTCGACTACCTGCTCGACGTGCCGATGTACTTCTCCTACCGCGACGGCACCTACGTCGACGCCAGCGGGCAGAGCTTCCGCGACTTCATGCAGGGCAAGCTGCCGGCGTTGCCGGGCGCGCTGCCGACGCTGCGCGACTGGTCCGATCACATGACCACCGCGTTCCCGGAAGTGCGGCTGAAGAAATACCTGGAAATGCGCGGCGCCGATGCCGGCCCGTGGGGGCGGCTGTGCGCGCTGTCGGCGTATTGGGTCGGCCTGCTGTACGACGATGCCGCACTGGACGCGGCCTGGGACCTGGTCAAGGATTTCAGCCTGGTCGAACGCCACGCCCTGCGCGACGGCGTGCCGAAGCAGGCGCTGAAGCTGCCGTTCCGCAACGGCACCGTGCAGGACCTCGCCGCCGAGTCGGTGAAGATCGCCCTGGACGGCCTGCGCCGCCGCGCGCGTTTGAACGGCGACGGTCAGGACGAATCGCGCTTCCTGGAACCGCTGGTGGAGATCCTGCACGCCGGCGAGACCGCGGCCGAGCGCAAGCTGGCGCTGTATCACGGGGCGTGGCAGGGCGATATCGATCGGGTGTTTCGCGAGTTTGCTTACTGATCGGTTTGCGACGACTGCGGTCGATGCAACTGGCGGTCCTCTATCGTAGCCTCGCTTCGGAGAGCGGCTTCATCGACGGCGTCGCATCGCACTCCCATGCTATTCGGCGTGCGCCCGCTTGGTGCACAGGGAGAGGGGCGCAGCCGGAGCCGGCCTGGGAGTTTCTCCCACGCTGCCGAGAGTAGATACCCCGTTACGCCTTCACCGTCACGGGTGTAACTCATACGCCTGTGCAAACGTCGGATAACGCGGTCGCTGTCTGTGGCCGAACCGCCATCCATGAGCCGGCAAGTCGCTGAAAGGTAATGGGAATTCACCTCTTTCCAGACTTCTTCCGATGGTGGATACTCGGTGCAACACCGCTTTTAGGCGGTCCAATAGTAGTTAGGTCCCATGACAAGCAATGAAGCTGCCGCACGTAAGGCTTTCCTTGTCAACTTGCTGGCGGCACGCTCGCGGTCTGGCACTTTCTTCGGCTCGCTCTGGGCAAGTCGCTGGCCGCTGCTCCAATGGATCGCCATTCTTGTTGTCTTCGCCGCGTTCTTCGGCTACACATTCGGCGCCGCATACGTGCCTAACGTCGTAGCGGCGGGCATCGGGCTTGTTCTTGGGCTCGTCGTCAGCGCACGCCAGGGTCACCGCACCTGGCCATGGCTCTCGAGCGTCATAGACTGGGGAAAGGTCGAAAGCGACGTCGCGCGGGCTCCAGAAGATGGGCCCTAACAATTCGTCCAAGCCGACGCCGCTTCGCGGCGCGGCTTAACTCAGGCGTTAGGCCGCAATAGAGATCACGGGGAATCTGTGGGCACGATTGAGATCAACAAAGACGGAAAGACCTACGAGGCTGAGTATTCTATTGAGCAGGGGCTTGTCACTGTCTACGGTGATCGTGATCAAGAAACCACTCAGCTTGGCGGGCTTAGCGAACAACAAGTTGCAAAGTTCCTTCTTAGCAGTCTTATCCGCAAAGGTTACATTGATCCCATTGGGCCAGATGCGGCCTAACAATTCATTCAAGCCGACGCCTCTTCGCGGCGCGGCTTAATTCAGGCGTTAGGCCGTAGTGGAGCAATAGCATCGGGGCTCTCATCTTCGATCAGTTCACTGGCGCCCACGCGGTCGGCTCCGGACAGTGGTTCTCACCGCAACTGGCATCGGACAGTCCGCCGCTTTGTCATTTCGTGTCACTGCTGTGCGGCACTCATAGCGCCTAGCTTTGGAGCCAACAGGCCCCGTGGCATTGCGGCGCAAGCTTCATCCCGCAAGCTGTGGCACACTCGGCTCAGGCGGGCAGTGCTGGGGAGCACGGTTGCGGTCTCAGCCGTTTCGGCCACTCACTGCCTAACAACTCATTCAAGCCGACGTTGCTTCGCAACGCGGCTTAATTCAAGCGTTAGACCGCATGTTGAGAGTTGCCCTGGCGTTGGGAATATCCTTGATCGTTGGTTGCGCCGTTAACCCGATCATGAGTGGGTCGCCTCAAGCGGCCGAACTCGTGCTTCGAGAATCGCAGGAAGAGCAACCTACGAATAGAGTTGGTGGCATGTTTGTGATTGGTGGGCAGCCGGTGCCGGACAATCAGCACTTCGGTGTTTGGGTCTCTCCAGGGTCACACAAGGTAGAATTTCTGTGCCCTGGCTGGATGTTCATAGACGGCTACCCGGCAGTTCGGCACAGATTTGAGGCTGGTCGTCGTTATGAGCTGGTTTGCGACAATGGTCCGCCTCGGATTGAGCTGTCCGAGAGGCCTAACTAATCATTCAAGCCGACGCCTTTGGCGCGGCTTAACTAAGGCGTTAGACCCCTTCATGCGCCGCAAGGTGATTCAACATTTTGCAAACATGCTTCCTCAGAGATTCCTGGATCTTCCCGAGGGGCTGGATCTAGCGGTCTTGGCGAGGGAGAAGAATGGCGTAGTGGAGTTTGATTTTCTGCAAGGAACCGCCTCAATTGATGGCCTCTCCAAGCCAGAGATGCGCACCGGTGCTAGCTATCGAGAGTGGCTCTTAAAAGAGTCGGAGGCGCATAACATTCCCGCGGACGCACTGCTGCATGCATCGATGAATGTCGCATTCGAGGTCACAGGAATCGAGGTCAAGGAGTCCTATGGTCATGTCTTTCATAGCGCACATTTCAGCTTTGAGTGCACGAGTGAGCTACGTACTGATGAAAGGTCTTACATCTGCCGATCCTCAGGTGCCAAGGCATGGAGTTACGGTCACTACTGGGAGCAGTTGTATGGCGCGGGGCCAGTGGCCTAACCAATCATTCAAGTCGACGCCTTCGGCGCGGCTTAACTCAGGTGTTAGCCTTCCGAGACAGATCATGCGTAAGCTTCTGGCAGTCGCAGCACTATTTCCGGCCTTCGCTGTGGCGTCTATGCCGCCGGACAGCATCAACGACCTTTTCGCTGGCACGTGCATGAAGCACTTCTACTCGCAGGACGCTCTGCGGAAAGCCATGAGCGACATAGGCGCTCCGGAGGCTCCAGTAGAGAAGGCGGAGTTCTTCCTCGCCGGCAAGCCAGGCAAGGCGTGGTTCGTTGTAGCGCCCTCCACCGCATATGTGGTCGCGCTCAGAGATGACTCTGTCTGCGCAGTTTTCGCTCAGCGCGCCAACGCTGATCAAGCTCATTCAGGCTTCTCGAACATGGTTGGCACGGCCCCGGAACCGCTCGTGGCCACGGCACAGGACGCAACCGCGCTTGGCCCCCAAGCCCCGCAGACTCGCACAACAGCCTACTCGTGGTCGCGATCAGAAGACAAAGATCAGCTTTTGTTTGTCCTTACCACCTCGGACAGCGCTGACGCCACTGCTCAGGCAATGGTTTCAATGTCACTGGTCGGCAAGGCTAACAATTCGTTCAAGGCGATGCCGCTTCGCGGCACGCCTTAACTCAGACGTTAGAGTCCACTATGGATCATGGCTATGTGCTTGAGAAGCTGATCCCTTATCGCCTCGGCGCGGTGAGCTCGCTTGGTGTTGCACTTAAGTACTTACAACGCTGGGATTCGCCTAAAGAAATGGAAATTTATTTCAGTGGCAGTCTTGCTATCGAGGGAAACTCTTACGGGTTCACCAACCCCGTATTTGAGTCTGGGCTTATCCACTGCCGCGCCTTGCTCGAATTTCTCGGCCTTTGCTCCAACCGCGCCGGCACAGAGTTAAAGAATCTCCAGCTGCCGCGGCGTAAAGACGACATCGGCATTGAGCATTTTTCGAATGCCAGCGGATCGCTCCCGTTAGTTACACCAGAACAGGCATTGGGGCGATATGCCGGAGAGAGCACAGAGGCAGAACAGGCCCTGCTTGCTGTTTTTCACGCCACCAACAAGGGTCTAGCACATTTGACTTCGGGATTAGATCTCGCTCGGAGCGATGCGAGACTAATTGAAATTGCCAGCCGCGGTGTTCCCGCTCTAGTAATTAGTCACCTTTACACTCCTTTAGAGAGGTCAGCGCCGCAGGGTGTGGTTACAAGCAGGGCTCGCGGTGGGCTCTAATAATTCATTCAAGTCGACACCGCTTCGCGGCGCGGCTTAATTCAGGCGTTAGGCCGCTCGCCATAGACTATGAGCTACGACATTTATCTGTATGACGCAAGATTTCTCCGGACAGCCATAGAGTCAGGGTTTGGAGATTGGACCGGTTCACCTCATCTATCGGATGAGGTGATTACTGCGGCAGGGCGTATGGCCAAAAATTTCGGCTTCGTCCCCAAACTCCACCCTCCGGGATTTGCTGAGTTCTTATTGTGTCAGGGTGTCACACCGACGCCGTTCACGGTGCGACTCAACTCAGGCCTCGGGTGTCCGAATGACGTCATTCGCGTTTGAGGCAAAGAGCGTCGCGGTGGCCCACTCCGAGGGTGAGTTCCATCTGGTCGGATTCGCCAATCACGAGTCCGATGTCGAATGCTACTTCATGCTTCAGCGCGCCCTGGAATTCGACGAGCAAGACGTTTCCCTTGGCATGGATACCTATCACGTCGAGTGGTGCGGCCAAGAAAATTCGGGCTATGGCGGCATCTCTCGGTTCTTGCTTTTCCGCGACCACGCTGAGATCACGTTTGCTCCTGGCGGGGCGGGTGCACTGGGCGGCTTGGAGCTCCTCGGCATCTCCTTTGAGCTGACGCCTTCCGAGTACTCGGCGTTGTTGGAGGCTCTTGCCGACATCTTTGAGGGGAGCGGTTGCCTTGTCGTCGCCGATGCCCAATAGTCCCGTCAAGCCGATCCACTCCACGAGTCGAATCAATTCAGGCATTGGACGCACCATGAACATTCGCGGTATCGGTATCGGCATCTGCTTGCTCGCGTTATCGTTGCCTCAGCAACTCGGCGCTACGAGCATCGACTTCTCCAGCATCGCATTCGCCCCCGGTCGCCCGATGCTGAGCGATTCGCTTGCGGATGCTGTTCAAGATCGGACGTTGTTGAAGGAAGCAATAGCGCTCAATCTCCAGTTGATTCGACGGGTGCCGCATATCAAGTATCAGGTCGCTGGCTATGCGGATGGAAAAGAGTGCACTGGTTCAGGATGTCACGACCTTGCATTGCGCCGAGCACGCCTGTTTCAAGCGGCGCTCATGGCCAGCGGTGCTCCAGCGCACATTTTCTGCCACCCGGCAGCGATGGATCGCCCTTGGCCCTCCAGCTACGTCCCTAGTGCCGACGAGCTCGTAATCGGGCGACAGGCTACCCTCCAGCCGGTATTCGATGGTTGCGCCTGACAATTCTCAATTCGACGCCGCTTTGCGGCGCGGCATGGCTCGGATACCTGCCTCCATGAAAATTTTCAGAAATTTATTCGCCAAAAGCACAGTGGAACAGCGTCCCGAGTTTCCGGAGGGCATGCTCCGTGAAGCGAGAGCCAATCCGGGCGGATGGGTGTACGAGATCTCGAGTCAGTACGACCCCAATGGCGCGGTTCCGCCTCACGCAATCAAGGGCGCCTGGCGCGTGGATGACCGAGGCGAAATCGTTCCCGGGAGCTACACACCCAATCCCAACTTCCGGCCGGAGCCGTAGTGCTTCCAGTCACACGCAGGTGCATCGTGCGGTTCAGCGCCGCGCCCAACCCCTCATTCCAGCCGGGGCCGCATCGCGGCTTGGCCTAGTTCAGGCGCAAACGCAATGGGAACGCTTCGAAGGCTTGCGGCGGCTCTTCTCCTGGCGGCCGGAACTGTCGCAGCTTTGCTGGGGGCTTTCCAGGTCGTTCGCGTTCTTTGGGCCATGGCTCATCCGCCAGAAGGCGTGTTCGAGCCGCTCATACCTTTGCTTGTAGGGGGCCTGGCATTGTTGGTGGGCCTTTGGCTGCTCAAGGTCGGGCGCGCGTTGCGACCGGCTGACGGGACTGGCTCCGACTAGTTCGCCTCTGCTCGCCTTGGGTCATACAATCCATGCAAGTTAAACCGGCTTTGCGGATCGTCTAACTCAGGCGTTGGATGCCATGTCCAAATTTAGCGTGCTTTTCGGTATCGGCATCTGTGTTGTGGTTGTGCTGTCTGCCACTTCATGCTGCGCCAAATGGAACCATCTGGATTGTCGAGGGCAACAGGATCAGGCTGGTTGACCGCAAGGAAACGAAGGGCTGACGCTTCATTCTCGAGCCGCTTGGTCACTTGGCGAGCGTCGGCAGCCAACCGGGCGGGTCAAGCGTATGGTGTGGCTTTGTTTTGCTATGGCCGCCTTCTTCACTATGATTCGCACGGTGTTGATGACCTCGGCAGGCGCGTGGGTGGTCGGTCAGCGGAGGCCGTCGAGAGATTTTTTGTGTGAGCCGTAGCGATGCATTCAGGTAGAGGCGGCTTTGCGGGCGGCTCCATGCAGGTATTCGCTATCATGAAGAAATCTATCTTTGTTTCCCAGAATTCCCGCGGCCGGCGACTCGCCGCCTGGTCTCTCTTTGTTGCCCTGTTCGTATCGGGATATTCTTCCTTTTCTATCTGCATCCTCGAGTAATGTAAGGCTACATCGCGGACAGTCCTGACTTGCCCAGGACCGATACCGGCCAGATCGATTACTACAATCAGCATGGCAAGATCGTCTATTTCTCGCATTCGCAAGAGATGAAGCTTCTTCTTCTGCAGCTGGCTGGGGTCACGCAGCTGATCGCTGCGGGTCTGGCCTGGAAGTTCTTGAGCAGGAGCCAGCAGGTGTCTTAGAGGATAGTTATAAAGAGATCATTCAAGCCGAATCCGGATCGCAGGTGCTTGCTTGGAGATGGGGGCATGGCGAGTCCGGATCCGCTTATCGAATCAGCATAATTCATTCATTCAATCTCATATGACCCACTCGCATGCGTTTCTGTCCTGGCCTTTCGATCTTCCGATCAATTCAGGTGTGTTCACCACCAGGCAGGTTCTCGAAGGACTGCAGCCCGTCCGTGAGGTCTACCATGATCACGACGGCGATTGGCAGTTTCTGTGCGGAACCACGTTGGACCGGGAAGACCTCAAGTTCGTTTGCCTCGGCTGTATGGTCGAGAGAGATCCTACGGTAGGCGAGCTCTCGGAAATGTCGCCAGGCTGGTACGCTGCGCGGCAAGGTCATGGCGCCGAGTGGATCCAGGAGCCATACGCGGATCGTGAAGATGAGGCTTGACGATTCGATCAAGCAGGATCTGCTTTGAAGGATGGCGGTCTTCGGGTGTCGGTGGCTTTTTCTGAGGATTCCAATGAACGTGACGCTCTTGTTGTCGGCAGTGGTGGTCTTCGCCAATGTCCTCGCGTCGGCGGCAGTACTTCGCGTCCCTGTCTTTTCTCCAGCGCAGCGCTTGTGGCAGCTGGCACTCATTTGGCTGGTTCCACTCGTCGGTGCAGTTGTTTGTGGCGTGTTTGCAGCCTCTCAGGCACATGTGCCTGCTTCGCCCGGCACAATCGACCCGCTCTATCTGCCTTCGGACGGAGGTGGCTCAGATGACCTGAGCGTCGGATCGTCTGGTTGTGGCGGCGAAGAGGGGAGCAACTAGTGTTGCCGTCAACTCATTCATCCAGGCCAACGTCGCTCCGTGACGTGGCGTAGTCCGTGCATGGGGTAGCGATGACCGTCATCAGCAGGCTTTTCGCCAACTTTTCCTGGCCGATCTACTGCCGCAGCTATCTCGTCACGCTGGGTGCGCTCTTTATCGGATTGGGTTACTTGCTCGTGGAGCACCAAACGGGAGGAGTCGGCGCGCTTTCTCAGGGCTATCAGCTTGGACTCAGGCTTGCCTTGTTCGTTGGAATCCTCCTGGTGCTTGCGGGCCTGTTCGGTTCGTCTCGCCTGATCGACGGCTGGGCCGATAGTTGGTCCGGACACGAGATCGCGCTCGTGCTCATGCTTCTGGCGGTTCCTTTGTACTTCGTGCTTGTTCCAATCTATCGACGCCGCTAGGCTGCCGCCTCGCTGCTTCTTCGGATCCTCGTTGCTCCGCAACGCCGCTTCATTGGGGCGGAACGGCATGCGTGCCGTTTTGCTGGACGAGTCTGGTTGGTGTCGTGCATGGAGCGCCGAAGATCACGGCGCGATGCGTAACGCCGCCGCCGCCTCAGCTCGTCGCCGCCGCCTGACACGGCAACTCCACGCACACCCGCAGCCCGCCTTCGGGGCGGTTGGTCAGGGTGATCTCGCCGCCGTGGGCGAGGACGATGCTGTGCGCGACCGACAGGCCCAGGCCGATGCCGCCGGTGTCGCGGTTGCGCGAGTTCTCGCCGCGGAAGAACGGCAGGAACAGTTGCTCGTGCTGCGCCGGGTCGATGCCGGGGCCGTCGTCGTCGATCCACAGCGTGCAGTCGGCACCGTCGCGGTGCAGTTGCAGGCGCGCGCGCTTGCCGTACTTCAGCGCGTTCTCGAGCAGGTTCATCACCATCCGTCGCAGCGACAGCGGGTCGCCATCGAGGGTGATGGCCTGGCCTGCGACGAAGCTGACTTCGGCGCCGGTGTCGCTGGCGTCGTCGACCACGCTCTCCACCAGCAGGCGGAAATCCAGCGGTGCGCGGGTGCCGCGGCGGCTGTCGTTGTGGATGAAATCCAGCGCTGCGGAGATCATCGCCTTCATCTCGTCGATGTCGGCGATGGTCTTGTCGCGCAGCGGCGGCTGCAGGCCTTCCAGGCGGAACGCCAGGCGCGCCAGCGGGGTGCGCAGGTCGTGGGCGATCGCCGCGACCATGTGCGTGCGCTCGTTGATCAGGCGGTTCAGGCGCGCCTGCATGGCGTTGAACGAGTCGGCGGCCTGCACGATTTCGCTGGGGCCGCTGCGTTGCAACGGCTCGGCGTTGGGATTGCGGCCGAGCCGGTCGGCGGCTTCGGCGAAGCGGCGGATCGGCGCGGCAAGGGCGCGCGAGAACCACCAGGCCAGCGGCAGCATCGCCAGCAGGCCGGCCACGAACAGCAGCGCGACCTGGGTCTTGAACGCGGTGGAGAAGCGCCGCGGTGGCGACACCACGCTGCGCCAGCGGCCGTCGGGCTGTTGCAGCGCGGCGGTGAAGCCGCCCAGCAGCGGGGATTCGGGGGCGAAGCCGCGTTCGCGCCAGTGCGATCGCATCGCGCGCATTGTGGTGCTTGCGGCGCCATTGGCGACGAGGGCGGACTCTTCCGGCGGCGGTTGCTGCCCTGCTGCGTCGCCGAACGGCGGCGGACCGTGATCGGCGAACGGCGGCGGCGGCCCGCTTCCCGGCGGGCGGTCGTCTCCGGCCGGGGGCGGTGGCGGGCGCTGCTCGTCCTGCGGGAAGTCCAGCGCTGGCATGTTCTGGCTGCCGCTGCGATAGAAGCGCACCCGGTCCGGTACCACGTCCAGCCACATGGTCATCATGCGTTCCGCGAAACGGTCGCGGATCTGCCCGGTGGCCGGCAGCGGTGCTTGCGCGGTGTCGTGCACCTTCAGCGTCTGCGTGCCGGCCGGCATCTTGGTGGTCAGCAGCGCGATCACCTCCGGCGGATGCACCGGCATCTCGTACACCGGCGTGCGCAGCACCAACAGGGCGATGCCGATCAGCTGCGCGGTCAGCAGCGCGGCCAACAGCAGCAGGAACGTGCGGGCAAAGATCGACATGCCGCGTCGCCCCCGTTGCTGCGTGTTCACAGGCGGGCGACGCTCGGCAGCAGCATGTAGCCTTCGTTGCGCACGGTACGGATCAGTTCGGTCTGCACGCGTTCGTTGATCTTGCGGCGCAGGCGGCTGATCTGGCTGTCGATGGCGCGGTCGTAGACCTCGGTGTCGCGGCCGCGCGCATAGTCGAGCAGCTGGTCGCGACTGAGCACCCGCTGCGGATGTTCGACGAAGGTGCGCAGCAGGGCGAACTCGCCGTCGGAGAGGTTGATGAAGATGCCGGTGGGATCGCGCAGATCGCGGCGGATCACGTCCAGGCGCCAGCCGGCGAACTCGTAGACATTGCCGCGCGCTTCCGGCGGCAGCGTCGCCGCCTGGCTGCGGCGCAGCAGCGCGCGTACCCGCGCCAGCAGCTCGCGCGGATTGCACGGCTTGGCCAGATAGTCGTCGGCGCCCACCTCCAGGCCGATGATGCGGTCGGTGTCGCTGCCCAGCGCGCTGAGCATGATCACCGCCGGCGCGCCGCGCTCGCTGGCCAGCTGCCGGGCGGCGCTGAGGCCGTCCTCGCCGGGCATCATCACGTCCAGGATCACCAGGTCGGGCTGGCGGATGGCCATCAGCCGGCGCATGTCCGCGACATTCTCGGCGGCTTCCACCTGGTAGCCGTGCTCTTGCAGGAACTCGCTGATGAGCCGGCGCAGATCGGGGTCGTCGTCGACTACCAGAATGAAGGATTGCATATCCATGATCTTGAAGGGCGGCCGCGACGGGGTTCAGCCAGTCTAGACGCAGCCGCTGCCGCCTGGAACTGGTGCGGGCAGGCCATCGCTGCTGGGTGCAAGGCGGGCGTGTGATCGCGGGGTCATGATAGGCAGCGGTGGCGGTGGCCTCATGGCGGGTTTGTGTCGTATTCAGACACGTGTTGACACAAAGCGCTGACGCGTCGGCGCCTCGCGGCGGTCGCGGGGGCGTGTTGCATGAGGCGCGCCGACCGCGCCAGGGGAGTTCGGCGCCTGGCGGCGCCGCATTGGATGCGGCTTACTGCACCAGTTCCACGCCGAACGGGTCCAGATCGATCCGGCCGGAATAGGTCCTGCGCGTGAGCACTCCGGTCTTGCTGCCGGGGAAGGTCACGCTGGCCGGGGCGTCGTTGGTGTTGACGTACAAGGTGCGCCCGTCGACCACTCGCGCCACCACGCCCGCCGGCGTCTGCGGCCCGCGGGCGATGCCCAGGGACGCATACAGCGAGCGCAGCAGCGGCGCGATGAACGGCCCCTGCGCCGCGGTGGCGAGGTAGATCGCCTGTCCCTTGCCGTAGCGGTTGATCGCGATCGCCGGGCTTTTCTGCGGCGTGTTGGCGAACATGGCCAGCGGCTTGGCGGTGCCCAGCTCCAGCACTTCGTAGTACGGGTCGGTGCCGGTCAGCGTGGCGCCGTCGAAGCCGATCTCTAGCGGCGCTTTCGACCGGTAGAACTCGTTGGTGCGCAGGCCGAACACATCGGTCAGCCGGCCCGGCAGCGGGGTTTCGAACCATTTGCCGGTTTCGTCCACTTTCGCCGAATAGCCGGTCATGATCACGGTACCGCCCTTGGCCACGTAGTTGCGCACGGCCTCGGCGGTTTCCTTGTCCATGATGTAGGCGCTGGACAGGACCACCAGCTTGTACTTGTCGATCGCGTCGTGGCCGATGTCGATCACCGCGGTGTCGATGTTGTCCTCGAACAGCGGCGCGAACGCGGCCTTGACCTGGTCTCCGTAGTTGCCCTTGAAATACTCCTGCATGGTGTTGGGGCCGGGCGGCGGCGTGGTCAGCCAGTTGGTGTCGAAGGAGTAGTGGATGGCGACTTCGGGCCTGCCATAGCGCGGGAAACCCATGCCGCGCAGGGTCTTCATCTCGCTGGCGATGCGCTTGAATTCGTCGACCTTCCAGGACGGCCGGCTGTCGTGGTCGAGCAGGCCGAACAGGGACTGTTCCTCGCCGCCGATATGCGAGTTGAAGGTCCAGGCGAGGAAGGTCTGCGAATAGTGCAGCAGGCCGAAATAGGCCCACATCCGCGAGCGTCCGGGCGTGCCGTAGTAGCCGCCGCCGCCGGCGGTGAACTCGTTGAACCAGATCGGCGTCTGGTGTCCGGCGCGGGTCATCATCACGTCGAGTGCGGCGGTCACCGGATCGCCGGGATAGAAGCCTTGCGCGCCGTAGGTGGAGATCTCGTCCCACGAGCGCAGATAGTCGAAGCCTTTGGTCGGTGCGGTCGGCCACAGGTTGGAGGCCACCGGCAGGTTCGGCGCGTAGCGTTTGCGCGCCGCTTCCAGATCCTTGAGCGCGCCGATGGTGTCGTCTGACCAGAAACGGCGCAGGTCGAGATAGCGCTCGTTCGGTCCGGGGCCTTTGACGTAGGGCAGGTCGACCTGGTCCCAGTCGTTGATCCGGCGCGACCAGCGCTGCGTGGCCCAGGCCTTGTTGAGTGCGGCGATCGAGCCGTACCTGTGCTTCAGCCAGGCGATGAAACGTTGCCGGTCGGCTTCGGAATAGGACAGCTGGCCGTTGCCGATTTCGTTGTCGTAGCCGAGCGCGATCACTGCCGGATTGTCGGCGTAGCGCTGCATCATGGTCTCGGCCAGGCGCCGCGCCAGGCGCCGGTAGTCGGGGTCGGCGATGTTGTCCCAGTAGCGCGTCGCCGCATGCAGGCGCACGCCGTCCTGGTTGACCAGGTCCACGCCGGGATAGGCCTTGTGCAGCCAGATCGGCGCCGGTTGCCCGGGGATATCGACCACGACCTTGATGCCGGCGGCATGCATCTGTGCGACGACGTCGTCGAACCAGTCGAAGGTGAAGTGGCCTTCCTCCGGTTCGAACGAATCCCACGACAGATCGCCCATGCGCACCATGCTGAAGCCGGCCGCCTTCATGACCGCGATGTCCTGCCGGATCTGTTCCGGCGAGCGGTCGATCGGCTGATAGTTGGCGCCGACGAACAGCTGGCCCTTGCCTGGCCAGTCCGGATGCTCGTCGGCGCTCTGCGCGTGGGCGCTGCGCGGCGGTGCGATGAGCGCGAGGACGGCGCCGAGCGCCAGGGTCAGGGCAAGGCCGGCCAAGCGGGCGATCGAATGCGTCATGCGTGTCGTGTTCCTGGGAAGGGGGCGCGGCGGTGCGCAGCCACCTGGGCGACATGCGGCTGGCACGGGCCCGGGGCTTCGGTCTTGGCGGTGAGCGTCATGCACGCGCATGCGGCGAGGGCGCACAGCGCATGTCGCGCTTGCTCAACAGGGACATCGGTCTCTCCGTCTGCCTGGTCGTGCTCGGGCGCTGCGCGTTCCCCTGGAGCAGGGCGCTCCAGACGCGGCATGAGCCAGGCATGGTTGCAAATATCGCTGCACCCGACAAGCCGCCTGCCGCCTGCGCGGGGCGGCGTCCACGGGCGTCGCTCCGGCCTGCCGCCGCTGCGATGCGATGTCCGTGGCTCGCCGACGATACGCGTCCATCGTCGGCGGCGTCCGCTGGCCTGGCTGAAGTGTGCCGTGTGCCGGCATGTCTGGACAAAACGCCGACATCTGCGCCCTCGACGCTGACCCTCTTTCTTCAAGTACCACGTGCATGGCGTCCGATCTCTACCGCATCGTCAGTTGCGACAACGGCACCGGCCTGAGCCGGGATCTGGGACTGATGGCCGACGCGCTGACGCTGGGCGGCCAGCGCGTGCAGCGACTTGGCTTCAGCCGCGGCAAGCTGACCCGATTGGTGCAGGAGGCCGGCGCCCGGCTGGCAGGCGCATTCGGTCACCAGGTGCACACCCAGGTGTTTTCCGAGCGCGTCTATCCCGGCTGCCTGGCCTTGGCCGAGCGCAACCTGCTGGTGCCCAATCCGGAGTGGTTCCTGCCGCAATGGTTGCCGCTGCTGCCGCGTTTCGAGGCGGTGCTGTGCAAGACCCGGCATGCCGAGCTGGCGTTCCGGCGGCTCGGCTGCCGCACCCGCTACATCGGCTTTACCAGCCGCGACCGCTACGATCCTGGGATACCGCGCCGCTACGCGTTCTTTCACCTGGCCGGGCGCAGCACCGCCAAGGGCACGCGGGTGTTGCTGGACACTTGGCAGCGGCATCCGCAATGGCCGCAACTGACCGTGGTGCAGAACCCGCGCAGCGCCGGCGAACGGGTCCGCGCCGGCAACATCGACCATCGCATCGCCTACCTGGACGACGCCGAACTGCGCACGCTGCAGAACGCCCATCTGTTCCACCTGTGTCCGTCCGAGGTGGAAGGCTTCGGCCATTCGCTGATGGAGGCGATGAGCGTCGGCGCAGTGACGCTGACCACCGACGCCGAGCCGATGAACGAGCTGGTGACGCCGGCGCGCGGCCTGCTGCTGGCGCCGGCATGCTCGCGCATGCAGCGGCTGGCCTCCTATCACTACGTCGATCGCGCCGGCATCGAGGCCGGCGTGGAGCGCGCGCTGGCTCTTTCGGTACTGCAGCGCGACACGATCTCGCGCGCCGCGCGTCGCTACTTCTGCCACAACGATGCGGCTTTTGCGACACGGTTCCAGGCCGCGGTGCTGTCCCAGGCGGCGCCGGCCGCGGCGGCGCCCGCGGTGGAGCGCATCGCCGGGATCGGAGTGCCTGCGCCATAAGGGGGCGGGCGGCGCCATGGCGGCTGTTGCGTCGCCCTTCGCCGGACCAATCGCGGACCCGGCAAGCGGTGCCCGGCCAGCGTATTCCCCGCGTGTCGCCCGCCGACAACGGCGCGCGATATCGGCATGACAGGATGCGGTCCGCGGGTGCATCGGCGAGCTTGCCGCGGGGAGCGGGTGCGGCGCCGTCGGCGCACCGCGTCCATCGCCCGTTTTCACCACCCGCCATCAGGAGGAGGCATGCCTAACATGACATCGCATCGAATCGCCAAAGCGGCGCTGACCCTAGTGTTGAGTACCGCGCTGAGCGGCTGCGTCACCGTCTATGTCGGTGGTCCCGCCGCGCTGCCGCCGCCACCGCCGCCGCCGGACGGCGGGCCGCGCCACGGCCCTGGCCACGGGGCGGACAGCGGGCCGGGCCACGACCAGGCGCCGCCGCGCGACCCGGCGTTCGAGGCCGCGGTGCAGTCCTGCGCGCGCGAGCTCGGGCTGCCGCTGCCTGGACGGCCGCCAGGTCCGCCGCCGGCCGACGCCGGCATGGGCAAGGGTGCCCCGGCCAATGGCGGCGCGCGGCCGGCGGGCGCTGGGCCGGATCCGGCCAAGCCGGACCCGGCGATGCGCGCCAACTTCGCCAAGCTCGATGCCTGCCTGCGCGGCAAGGGCGTGACGCCGCCGCCGTGGCGTGGTCCGTCGCAGGATGGCGCCGCACCATCCGCGGCCGCGCCGCCCGCGCAGCGCTGAGTCCTGCGGCCAGGTGCCGCATGCCCGCGCGGTCCCGATCCGGGATGGCGCGGGCGTTTTCTTTTTCGGGCAGAGGAATATACTGTCCCCCAGTATAGTTCCCAGGTCGCCGCATGCCGCATACGCCCCACGAGAAGAAACGCGTCCTGGCCCGCATCCGCCGCGTGCGCGGACAGACCGAGGCGCTGGAGCGTGCGCTGGAAGGCGGTGCCGATTGCGCTGCGGTGCTGCAGCAGATCGCCGCGATCCGCGGCGCGGTCAACGGCCTGATGTCGGAAGTGATGCAGGCGCACATCCGCGAAGAATTCGGCCATGCCGCCGCCTCGGAAACGCAGCGCGCCGCGCGCGTGCGCGAGATGGGCATGCTGGTCCGCTCCTATCTCAAGTGATCCCGAACCCCACGACCCAACCCGTTCTTCCAGGAGAAACCTCATGAAATCCCGTGCCGCCGTCGCTTTCGAAGCCGGCCAGCCGCTGCAGATCGTGGAGATCGACGTCGAACCGCCGCGCCAGGGCGAGGTGCTGGTCCGCATCACCCACACCGGCGTCTGCCACACCGATGCGTTCACGCTGTCCGGCGACGATCCGGAAGGCATCTTTCCCGCCGTGCTCGGCCATGAAGGCGGCGGCATCGTCGAGGCGATCGGCGAGGGCGTGACCAGCGTCAAGGTCGGCGACCACGTGATCCCGCTGTACACGGCCGAATGCCGCAAGTGCAAATTCTGCCTGTCGGGCAAGACCAACCTGTGCCAGGCCGTGCGCGCCACCCAGGGCAAGGGCCTGATGCCCGACGGCACCACCCGCTTCTCCTACAACGGCCAGCCGATCTTCCACTACATGGGCTGCAGCACCTTCAGCGAATACACCGTGGTGCCGGAGATCTCGCTGGCGGTGGTGAATCCGGAAGCGCCGCTGGAGAAGGTGTGCCTGCTCGGCTGCGGCGTCACCACCGGCATCGGTGCGGTGCACAACACTGCCAAGGTCAAGCCGGGCGACTCGGTGGCCGTGTTCGGCCTGGGCGGCATCGGCCTGGCGGTGATCCAGGGCGCGGTGCAGGCCAAGGCCGGCCGCATCCTGGCCATCGACACCAACCCGGGCAAGTTCGATCTGGCGCGCAGCATGGGCGCCACCGACTGCATCAATCCGAAGGACTACGCCAAGCCGATCCAGGAAGTCATCGTCGAGCTGACCGATGGCGGCGTGGATTTCAGCTTCGAGTGCATCGGCAACGTGCACGTGATGCGCTCGGCGCTGGAGTGCTGCCACAAGGGCTGGGGCGAGAGCGTCATCATCGGCGTGGCCGGCGCGGGCCAGGAGATCAGCACGCGTCCGTTCCAACTGGTCACCGGCCGCGTGTGGCGCGGCAGCGCGTTCGGCGGCGTCAAGGGCCGCACCCAATTGCCGGGCATGGTGGAGCAGGCGATGCATGGCGAGATCGATCTGGATCCGTTCATCACCCACACCTTGCCGCTGGAAGAGATCAACGAAGCCTTCCACCTGATGCACGAAGGCAAGTCGATCCGCACCGTGATCCATTTCTGACCTGACGGTCAGTCCGGCGCGCGGCCGCTTCCGCGCATGCAGGTACGCAACGAACCCGGGAGGGGCATGATGAGTACCGTAACGATTCATCCGTCGGTGGACGGCGGAGTGCGCGCAGGCGCGGAGAATTTCCAGGGCGGCACCCTGGAATGCCACTGCGCCAGCGACAAGGTGACCGTGGACGTGGGGGCGCAGACCGCGCACAACCACGCCTGCGGCTGTACCAAATGCTGGAAGCCGAAAGGTGCGACGTTCGCGGTGATCGCGGTGGTCGGCCGCGACAAGGTCAAGGTCACCGCGCACGAGGAGAAGCTGAAGGTCGTCGACGAGAGCGCGACGATCCGGCGCCACGCCTGCACCGGCTGCGGCGTGCACCTGTATGGGCGCATCGAGAACACCGAGCATCCGTTCTACGGCCTGGACTTCATCCATACCGAGCTGTCGCCGCAGCAGGGTTGGTCGGCGCCGGGCTTCGCCGCGTTCGTGTCCTCGATCATCGAGAGCGGCACCCGCCCGGAAGCGATGGACGGCGTGCGCAGCCGGCTGCGCGAGCTGAAGCTGGAGCCCTACGACTGCCTGTCGCCGCCGTTGATGGACGCGATTTCCACCCACGTCGCGCGCAAGAACGGCGTGCTGCAGTAAAGCCTGCCGCCCGCGGCGTGCCGCCCTGGCGGCGCGTCGCGGCGGCGTCTCCGGATGCGGCCGGCGTTTGCCTGGCCGCGTCCCCCTCTTCGGGATCCCTTTCATGGAACGCATCGAACACCATGCGTGCTGCGGCGGCTGGCAGGACGTCTATCGCCACGACTCGGCCGTGCTCGGCTGCACGATGAACGTGGCCGTGTACCTGCCGCCGCAGGCCGAACACGCCACGCTGCCGGTGCTGTACTGGCTCAGCGGGCTCACCTGCACCGAGCAGAACTTCATCACCAAGGCCGGCGCGCAGCGCTACGCCGCCGAGCACGGGGTGATCTTGGTCGCGCCGGACACCAGTCCGCGCGGCGACGATGTCGCCGATGCCGAGGGCTACGACCTGGGCAAGGGCGCCGGTTTCTACGTCAATGCGACCCGCGAGCCGTGGGCCAGGCACTACCGGATGTACGACTACGTGGTGCAGGAGCTGCCCGCGCTGATCGAGGCGCAATTTCCGCACAACGGGCGGCGCGCGATCAGCGGCCACTCGATGGGCGGCCACGGCGCGCTGGTGATCGCGCTGAAGAATCCGGGCCGCTATCGCAGCGTGTCGGCGTTCTCGCCGATCGTGGCGCCATCGCAGGTGCCGTGGGGCGAGAAGGCGTTTTCGGCCTATCTCGGCGACGACCGCGCCAGCTGGAAGGCCTACGACGCCACCGCGCTGATCGCCGGGGCGAGCGAGCGCCTGCCGTTGCTGATCGACCAGGGCGGCGGCGACGAGTTCCTCGACAAGCAGCTGCAGCCGCAGTTGCTGCAGGCCGCGGCCGATGCCGCCGGCTACCCGCTGACGCTGCGCCTGCAGCCCGGCTACGACCACAGCTACTACTTCATCGGCAGCTTCATCGGCGAGCACATCGCCCACCACGCGCGCGCGCTGCAGGGCTAAACGCCGCTGCAGCGCTGCGGATGGGCGCCGCCGCCTGGCGGGGCTACACCGCCAGGCCGATGGTGATGGTGCCGGTGTAGCCGTTGCTGGTGTCGCCGCTGAGCGTCGGCGTCTGCGCGGCCAGCTGCGTGCTGGTGTTGTCGCCGAACACATTGTCGCTGGACAGGCTGATCGCGGCCTTGTTGGTGACGCTGGCGCTGTAGCCGCTGACCGCGGCATAGACCGTATCGCAGATGTCGCTGGGCATCGCCATCTGCGAGGTCAGCACCTTGTTGGTATAGCTGGTCGCGGTGTCCAGGCTCGGATAGATCTCGAAGTGGATGTGCGGCCAGCGTCCGCTGTAGCAGGCGGGGAAGATGGTCTGGAAGGTGACCTGGCCGTTGCTGTCGGTGACCTGCACGCCGCGCAGGTAGTTCTGATCCTGGATGCCGCTGGAGTACAGCGAATACTTGCCGTCGCGATTGCAATGCCATAGGTAGATGGCGTAGCCGGACAGGACCGCGCAGCTGTTGTTGACGTTGACCAGGGTCAGGGTCAGGGTCAGCGGCAGGCCGGCCGCGGTCCCGCTGTCGCTGCCGAAGCTGCTGCGGATGTCGCTGCGGACGATGCCGCTGGACGAGAGCACGTTCACCACGCTGCTGTTGACGCTGTTGGAGCCGTCGGCGGGATAGGGGCCGGCGGTTTCTTCCGGATCGGCAATGCAGCTGCCCGATGTGGTGCTGGTGGTGGTGGTCGTCGTGGTGCTGGTGGTGGTCGATGCCGTAGTGGTGGTCGCGGTGGACGTGGACGAAGTGTCGTCGCCGCTGGAGCCGCCGCCGCAGGCGCTGATCACCGCCATCGCGCTGCCGGAGGCGATCCAGGCGAGCAGGCGCCGCCGTTCCTGCATGCGTTGCTCGAGAGTTTGCAGGTCGAACTGCAGGCCGCGGTCGTGGTCGTCGAGGTCGTGGTTGCGGTCTGTCATGGCGTGGCCTCCAAAGGCGCGTGGCGAGAGTCGATCGTGCGCACCGTCGAGTGGGCACGAGCGCCGCCAGTCTTGCCGTTCGCCGCTTGCGGCGTTTGCCTGAATATTGCCTCGCGCGACAAATGCCGGCGCAGTGCCGCGTGCGAGGATGGATTCGAGCTTTCGTGTCCGTTGCGTCGCGCATGCGGCAACAGGCTGGCGACTGGCGGCATGCCGCAGTCGCGCGACGTTCCCGCCCGCAACGTGCCATCGCGATTCCGGATTCCACTGCCATGCTGCGCCACACCGTTTCCCGCCGCCCACGTCGTGCCGTACCGGATGCCCGCATGCGGCGCCTCGCATCGTTGCTGCTGGCGCTGGCGGCATGGCCGCAGGCCCACGCGCAGGTCATGGAAATCGGCGAAGACGGCAGCGTGCGTCACCTCGGCGCAGGCTGGGCGACGCCGGGCGCGGCGCAGCGTCCGGCCGCCGCGGCGCACGCCTCCGCAGTCGCCGCCGCGCCGCCCTATCGCGCCGCCTTCGAGGCCGCTGCCGCCCGCCATGGACTCAGTGTCGCGTTGCTGCAGTCGCTGGCCTGGTCCGAGTCGCGCTACGACGCCTCCGCGGTGTCGCCGGCCGGTGCGATCGGGGTGATGCAGTTGATGCCGGCCACCGCCCGCGCACTGGCGGTGGATCCCTGGGATCCGCAGCAGAACATCGAAGGTGGGGCGGCCTATCTGCGGCAGCAGCTGGACCGCTTCGATGGCGATCTGGAGCGCGCACTGGCCGCCTACAACGCCGGCCCCGGGCAGGTGCAGCGGCATGCAGGCGTGCCGCCGTTCCGCGAGACCCGCGCCTATGTCGCCGGCAACCTCGAGCGTCTGGCCGAGCTGAGCGTCGCCGGCCGCGCGGCCTTCACCGTGTCGCTTTCCGTTCCCCAGGGAGATCTGCAATGAACCCCATGTTCCGCCGCCTGCCGATATCGCTCGCCACCGTCGCGTTCGCTCCCGCCGCGTGGGCGCGGGGCGGCGATCCGGCCGGCTCCGGGCCGATCCTGTCGGCGCTGGAGTGGATCCAGGGCACGCTGCTCGGCAATGCCGCCACCGCGGTGGCGGTGATCGCCGTGGCCGTGGTCGGTTTGATGATGCTGAGCGGGCGCATCCATTGGCGCCTCGGCGCGACCGTGATCCTCGGTTGCTTCGTGTTGTTCGGTGCGACCACCATCGTCGCCGGCATCCGCGCGGCGGCAGGTTGAGCAAGGCGATGAGCGCGTTGCGATCCACGCCGATCTTCCCCGCGCTGACCCGGCCGCAGATGTTCTGCGGCGTCACCTACAGCTATTTCATCGTCAATGGCGTTGTGACCACGGAGGCGTTCCTGATGACGCGTTCGTTCTGGGCGCTGGCGGTGGCGTTGCTCGCCCATGGCGTCGGCTACCTGGCCTGCCTGCGCGAGCCGCGCGTGTTCGACCTGTGGCTGGTGCGGGTCAGCCGCTGCCCGCGGGTGCGCCATTGGCGCCGCTGGCGCTGCAACAGCTACGCGCCATGATGCGGCGGCGCGAACAACGCGCTGGCGACCATCTGCCCTACGCGCGGCTGCTGGATGCGCATACGGTGCAGTTGCGCGATGGCGCGTTGCTGCAGTGCCTGCGCCTGGAAGGATTGGCGTTCGAGACCGCCGACGGCGACGTGCTGGACCTGCACCAGCAGGCGCGCGACGCGGCGTTGCGTGCGGTGGCCGATTCGCGCTTCGTGTTGCATCACCACCTGCTGCGGCTGCGTGCGAGCGTGGACGTGGGCGGCGACTTCGCCGATCCGGTCTGCGCGCTGATCGACCGGCGCTGGCGCGGGCAGCTCGGCCAGCGCCGGCTGTTCGTCAATGAGTTGTTCGTCAGCCTGCTGCGGCGCCCGGCGCGCGGCAAGACCGGTATCGCCGAGCGCCTGGGTGGCGTGTTGCGCAGGGGCATGGGCGACACCGCGCGCGCGGCGGCGCTGGCGCGCGAGCGCCGCGAACTGGATGCCGCGCGCGATGCCTTGCTGGCCGCATTGCAGCCCTACGGCGCGCGCCTGCTCGGCGAGTACGAGACCGCGCACGGAGTGTGCTCCGAGCCTTTGGAACTGCTCTCGGCGCTGTACAACGGCGAGCTGCGGCCGATGCTGCGGCCGCCGCATGGCGACCTGGGCCATCACCTGCCGTACCGGCGCATCAGCTTCGGCCTGGAAGCGCTGGAACGCAAAGGCCCCGGCGCCGCGCGCGACTACGCCGCGCTGCTGTCGCTGAAGGAATATCCGCCGAACGCGCTGCCGGGCATGTTCGATGCGCTGTTGCGCATGCCGTGCGAGTTGGTGCTCTCGGAAAGCTTCGCTTTCGTCGAACGACAATTGGGGCTGGAGCGCGTCTCGCTGGCGCTGCGCCGCATGCGCGCCGCCGAGGACGATTCGGCGTCGCTGCGGCAGGGCCTGGTCGAGGCCAAGGACGACCTGGCCAGCGGCCGCGCGGTGTTCGGCGAACATCGCTTCGGCCTGCTGGTGCGCGCCGACGCGCTGGAGGCGCTGGACGCGGCCGTCGCCGAGTGCGCGGCGGCGCTGGCCGACCTGGGCGCGGTGGCGGTACGCGAGGACCTGTGCCTGGAGCCCGCGTTCTGGGCGCAATTCCCCGGCAACGAAGCCTACGCGGCGCGGCATGCGCTGCTGTCCAGCGGCGCGTTCGCCAGCCTGGCCTCGCTGCACGGCTTTCCGCAGGGCCGCGCCGACGGCAACCACTGGGGCGACGCGGTGACGGTGCTGGAAACCACCGCCGCCACTCCGTATTTCTTCAATTTCCACCGTGGCGACCTGGGCCACTTCAGCGTGATCGGCCCGTCCGGCTCGGGCAAGACGGTGGTGTTGAACTTTCTCGCCGCGCAGGTGCAGAAGTGGCGCCCGCGCGTACTGCTGTTCGACAAGGACCGCGGCGCGGAGATCTTCGTGCGTGCGATCGGCGGGCGCTATGCCAGCTTGCGCAGCGGCGAGGCGACCGGCTTCAATCCGCTGCAGTTGCCGGATACGCCGGGCAACCGTGCGTTCCTGCGGCGCTGGCTGGCGCAGTTGCTGGGCGATGCGCAGCAGCCGTTGAGCGCCGACGAGGCGGCGATCCTGGCCGCCGCGGTGGACGCCAATTACGAGCAGGCGCCGCAGTACCGCCGCCTGCGCCATTTCCGCGAACTGCTCGGCGGCCAGCGCCGTCCGCAGCCCGGCGACCTGGCCGCGCGCCTGGCGCCGTGGTGCGGCGACGGCGAGCGCGCCTGGTTGTTCGATCACGCCTACGACCGGTTGGACCTGGGCATTCCGACACTGGGGTTCGACATGACCGAGCTGCTGGACATGCCGCAGCTGCGCACGCCGACGTTGTTGTACCTGTTCCATCGCGTGGAGGAACGGCTCGACGGCAGCCCGGCGCTGATCCTGATCGACGAAGGCTGGAAGGCGCTGGACGATGCCGTGTTCGCGGCCCACTTGCGCGACTGGATGAAGACCTTGCGCAAGCGCAACGCGATCGTCGGCTTCGGCACCCAGAGCGCGCGCGACGCGCTGGACAGCCAGGTCGCCAGCGCGATCATCGAACAGGCCGCCACGCAGATCTTCATGCCCAATCCGCGCGCCAGGGCGGAGGACTATTGCGACGGCTTCGGCCTCAGCGCGCAGGAACTGGAACTGGTGCGGCTGCTGCCGGCGCATGCGCATGCGTTCCTGGTCAAGCACGGCAACGAGAGCGTGGTGGCGCGGCTGGACCTGTCGGGCATGCCGGAGTTGCTGACCGTGCTGTCCGGTCGCGAAGCCAGCGTGCGCCGCCTGGACCAGCTGCGCGCGCAGTTGGGCGAGCATCCGCGGCAGTGGTGGGAAGCGCTGACCGGGGTGCCGTATCCGGCGCCGGCCGCCTGCGCTGCCGACGAGCGTGCCGCATGAGCGCCTGCGCGGCGATTCCGATCGACGGCGATGGCGGCCTGGCCGCCGGCCTGGCCGCCATCGACTGCCAGATCAACGGTGCGGTGCAGGCCGGCTATGCGCAGCTGTTCGGCGCCAGCGGCATGTTCGGCGCGGTGCTGCGCGCGCTGTTGGTGGTCTGGGTGGCGATGCTGGCGCTGGGCCTGATCGGCGGGCGCCTGCGCCTGAGCCTGCCGGCGCTGGGGCCGCGCCTGTTCGGCGTCGCCCTGGTGCTGACCTTCGCCACCGCGTGGCCGGCCTACCAGACGGTGGTCTATGGGCTGCTGGTCGGCGGTCCCGACCAGATCGCGTCGGCCTTCCTGGGGGCGCCGCAGGGCGCCACCCAGGCCTTCGCGTCGCGGCTGGACGGCCTGCTCGGCGAACTGGTCGAACTCGGCCGCCAATTCGATGCGCAGGCGGCGGCGCCGCAGGCCAAGCAGGCGGCCAAGCTGGTGCGCGGCTGCGCCCTGTTGCTGCTGCTGTCGACGGTGGGGTTGCTGGTCGTGGCGCGGCTGGTGCTGGCGGCGTTGCTGGCGCTGGGGCCGATGTTCGTGCTGCTGGCCCTGTTCCGCGCGACCCGCGGCCTGTTCGAGGGCTGGTTGCGCATGGCGCTGAGTTTTGCGCTGGTGCCGATGCTGGTGGCATTGGCCGGTGCGGTGTTGCTGCGGGTGCTGGCGCCGGTGATCGACGCGATCGCGCTGGATCCGCTGGCGGCCGCGCAACAGCAGCGGCCGCTGCTGATGCTGCTGCTCGGATGTGCGATCTACCTGGGCCTGCTGCTGGCGATGGCCTGGACCGCCGCCGGCCTGGCCCGCGCATGGCGCCTCGGCCGTGGCGATCGACCTGCAGACGGTGGTTCGTCGCGGGTCGATGTGCAGGCCCGTGGGGCGCCCGCCGCGCTATCGCCCGCGCGGGTGCATGATTTCGCCACCGAGGCGCGGATCGCCTCCGCGGGCAGCGCCCGCACCCTGCACTGGCTCGGCGGCCTGGCCCGCGACAGCGCGCCGCGCACGGCGCCACAGGCGTCTGTCGCCGCGGTGAGCGTGGGCAGTCGCCGTGGCGGCCTGGGGCAAGGCATGCGGCCACGCATGGCGCCGCACCCGCTCGGCGGAGCGAGGACGCCATGACCACCCGCGCTCGCCGAGTCGGCCGCGCCGCGTTGTGCCTGCTTGCGTTGGCGGCGGTTGCCGATGCCTGCGCCGATCCGCGCATCCGCGAACTGGACTACGACGACCGCAAGGTGGTGCGCATCGACGGCTGCTTCGGTTTCCAGACCATGGTCGAGTTCGCCGCCGACGAGCGCATCGAGAACGTGGGACTGGGCGAGGCGGCGCACTGGCTGGTGGTGCCCAACAAGCGCGCCAACCTGCTGTTCGTGAAGCCGGCCTATCGGACCAGCCACAGCAACATGACCGTCGCCACCGACCGCCGTCGCTACAGTTTCGAACTGGTGGCCAGCGATTCGCCCGATTGCAGGCGCGGGCGCGTGGTCTACGACCTGCGCTTCCGCTATCCCGAGGAGGCCGCCGCACGCGCGACGGCGGCGACGGCGGCGGTGGCCAGCGCGCAGGCCGAGGTGCAGGCGAGCGCGGCGCTGCCGGCGCCGGCGCAGCGCAACAGCGCCTACAGCTTCAGCGGCGCGCGCGAGAACGTGCCGCTGCGCGTGTTCGACGACGGCCGCAGCACCTATTTCCAGTGGGCCGATGCAAGCAGCACGCCGGCGGTGTATGCGCTGGCCAGCGACGGCTCGGAGACCCCGCTCGCATTCACCCGCCGCGGCGACTACCTGGTGGCCGACCAGATCGCGCCGGCGTTCGCCCTGCGCCGCGGCCATGCGGTGGCGCAGTTGTTCAACGACGGCTTCCGCACGCCGGCACTGGATGCGCAGTCGCCGCAGCCGCGTGCCGCGGCGGCCGCGCCCGCGCGCCGCCCGGCCTGGTGGCGAAGGAAAACAGCCGATGCGCAATGATGCCGGCGAGCGCGATCCGAGACTGGCGCTGGACGCAGAGACGCTGCATGCGGCATCGCTGCGCGCGGCGCCGCAGGTGGCGCGCACGCCGCGCGTCGGCGACAGCCTGGGGTTCGCGCTGGGCCTGCTGGGCGCGGTGGCGCTGGGCGGATTGACCCTGCTGCTGCTGTCGCGGCAACGCCTGCATGCGCCGCCGGTGCCGGCGCCGGCGCAGACGTCGGCGCTCGCGGCGCCGCTGCCACGGGCGCCGGTCGCTTCCCGCACGGCACCGTCCCCGCCCGCGGTCGCCGCTGCGGCCACGGCCGTCGCTCCCACGCAGTCGCGGTCGATGCCGATGATCGTCGACAACAGCGCTGGGTCCGAGGCGGGCACCGCACCTGGGCAGGCCGCTGCCGCATCGGGGACTGCCAACGCCGCGCCTGCGGGCGGTGCCGGACTCAACCAGGACGAGCAGTTCGCCCTGCGCGTGGGCGGCGACGCGCCGCCGTTGCAACAGGCGGTGGCGCTGGCGCATCCGGCGCGCACGGTGGTGCAGGGCAGCCTGATCCCCGCGGTGCTGGAAACCGCGCTCAATACCGATCTGCCCGGGTACGCGCGCGCGCTGGTCAGCCGCGACGTGCGCGGCTTCGACGGCAGCGAAGTGGTCATTCCGCGCGGCAGCCGCCTGGTCGGGCAGTACCGCAGCGGTGTGGAGACCGGGCAGCGCCGCGCCTACATCGTCTGGTCGCGCCTGATCCGTCCCGACGGCGTCTCGGTGCAGCTCGCGTCGCCGGCGGTGGACGGCAGCGGCGAGACCGGGCTGGACGGCGAGGTCGGGCGGCATTTCTGGCAGCGCTACGGCGCGTCGATGCTGCTGTCGGTGGTCGGCGGCGTCGCCAGCGCGCTCGGTGGCGACTCCGGCACGCTGGTGATCGGTACCTCGGCCAGCAGCGCCTCGGCGCAGGCGCTGCAGACCGACGGCAAGATTCCGCCGACCATCCGCGTGCCGTTGGGCACGCCGATCCAGGTGTTCGCCGCGCGCGACCTGGATTTCTCCGGCTACTGACGTTCCCGTTTTACTTTTTTCCATGTCCGAGGAATCCGCATGAAGCACCGTTCGCTGCCGTTGCTGTTGTCCCTGGCCGGGGCGCTGTCCTGCATGGCGCCGGCGCTCGCGCGCAACGGCGACGGTGGCGCGCCGGCGAAGCCGCCGTCCGGCCCCAATCCGAAGGTGGAGGCGGCGATGCGGGCGTGCGCTGCCGAGCAGGGTGTGGCGGCGCCCGCTGCAGGTCCGCCGCCCGCTGCGGGACGCCCGTCCGCTCAAGGCCGCCCGCCCGCCGATGCGAAGCGCCTGGACATGGCCAAGTTCGACGCATGCATGAGCGCCAAGGGGCTGCCCAAGCCGAAGGGTCCGCCTCCGCAGGGCGGCCAGCCGGAACATGGCCCACCGCCGGCAGGCTGACGGTGCAGTCGCCGCCGCTGGCATTTCCGCAGGCGCCCGCGCAGGACGTCTATCTGCAGCGTTATCTGCTGCCCTTCCAGCCCTGGCTGGATGCGGCGGACGTCACCGAGATCCTGGTCAATCGCCCGGGCGAGGTCTGGGTGGAGCGCCTCGGCCAGCCCTGCATGCAGCGCATCGATGTCCCCGCCATCGACGATGTGCTGCTGGAACGTCTGGCCACCCAGGTCGCGCGTGTCACCCACCAGGCGGTGAACCGCGAGCATCCGCTGCTGGCGGCCACCTTGCCGGGCGGCGAGCGCGTGCAGGTGGTGGCGCCGCCGGCCACGCGCCGGCATTGGGCGCTGGCGATCCGCCGCCACTTGAATCTGGATCTCGGACTGGAGGCATATCGGCTGGCCGACGCAGGCGCCCGCGACGACCTGGCCTGGGATGCGCAGGCGTCGCTGTCCGGGTTGCGTGCCGCGGTCGCGGCGCGGCGCACGCTGTTGATCGCCGGCGGTACCTCGTCGGGCAAGACCACCTTCCTCAATGCGTTGCTGAAGGAGGTGCCGGCCAGCGAGCGCATCGTCGCGGTGGAAGACACGCCGGAGCTGCACCTGCGCCAGCCCAATCACCTCGGCCTGGTCGCGGTGAAGGGCGAGCAGGGCGAAACCCGCATCACCACCCAGGACCTGCTGCAGGCCGCGTTGCGGTTGCGGCCGGACCGCATCCTGCTCGGCGAAGTGCGCGGCCCGGAGGCAGTGACCTTCCTGCGCGCGATCAACACCGGCCATCCAGGGTCGTTCACCACCATCCATGCCAACACGCCGCAGGGCGCGCTGGAACAGCTGGCGCTGATGGTGATGCAGTCGGGCATCGGCCTGAGCCGCGCCGACACCTTGGGCTACATCCGCAGCGTGGTCGACCTGGTGGTGCAACTGGGCCGGGTCAACGGCGAGCGTCGCATCCTGGCGATCGAGGCGCTGCGCTGAGTGCGCGCTGGGCATCGCCGCCTGCGCGATGGCGATTGTGTGACGATTCCGTTCGCGTATCGGTGCCGCTCGTAAACAAATGCGCGGCGCGTCGTCCAATGCGCGGTTGTGCGATTGCCGTCGCGTCGGCTGAGACGGCGTGCCGCTAGATTCCTCGGCCTTCGCCATCGTGTCGTCCCGGACTGGAGTCGCGCCATGCTCGCTTGCCGCAAACCCGCATCGCCGTTGTCGCGGCAGCGTTGGCGCAGCCCGCTCAGCGCGCTGGCCATGCTCGCCTGCACCTTGTTCGGTGCTTGTGCGGCGCTGGCGATCGGCGCGGCGACGGTATAGCGGGGCGGAGCGGATCGATGCGGGTCCGCAGCGCCACGCTCCTGGCTTTCGCCAGGCCTGGGAATGGCGCTGGGCGCGATGGGATGGGCTGCCGCAGGTGAGCCTTGCGGCGACAGGTCTGGTTGCTTGCGACGGGACTAGAGAAACGTCGCGTCGTTCAAGCGCCTCGCGTGTTTGCCGCGGTGGCGATGGCGTCTGTTCAACGGTGGCGCCGCCGTAGGGTGCGCCGCCTTCGGTACTTCGATGCGATCTTCGGCGCGATGCCCCTGCACGCCATGCGCACGGCCGCCTCCGATCGCGCGAACCGGCAGCTTGGCGACCGGCCGATGGCTCAGCGCGGCAACCGTGCGGCCAGTTTTCCCAACTGCCGCATCGCGCTTTCCAGGGGCTCGCTCCACGGCTGGCCGCAGGTCAGACGCAGGTGGTCGGCGTAGTCGCCGCGGCTGGAATACAGATGCCCGGGCGAGGTGCCGATGCCCGCGGCCAGCGCCGCCTCGAACAGCGCCTGGCCGCTGCCGCCGTCGGCCAGTTGCAGCCACAGCGACAGCCCGCCGGCGGGATCGCCGACCCGGGTGCCGGTAGGCCAGTGCCGCACGATCGCTTCGCGCAGGCGCTGGCCGTTGTCGGCGAGGGTGCGGCGCAGCTTGCGCAGGTGCCGCTCCAGATCGTGCTGCGCCAGGTAGTCGGCCAGCGCCAGCTGCGGCAGGCTGGCGCCGCCGACGGTGGAGAAGTACTTGGCGCGGACCAGCGCGTCGGTCCATTCGCCGCCGAGCAGCCAGCCCACGCGCAGGCCCGGCGCCAGCACCTTGGAGAACGAGCCGCAGGTGATCACGTTGCCGTGCGTGTCGAAGTGGCGCAGCGGGCGCGGGCGCTGCCCGGACCAATCCAGCTCGCCGTAGATGTCGTCCTCGATCACCACGGTGCCGTGGCGTGCGCAGCTGTCGAGCAGGGCGCGCTTGGCGCTGTCGGGAGTGAGGCTGCCCAGCGGATTGTTGAAGTTGGGCACCAGCACCGCCGCGCGCGCCGGGGTGCGTTGCAGCAGCGCGTCCAGGCGCGCGGCGTCGATGCCGTGGCCGGCGCGGTTGGGCACTTCCAGCACCTTCAGCCGCAGCGCCGCGACCGCCTGCAGGATGCCGTGGTAGGTCGGGGTTTCCACCAGCACCACGTCGCCGGGTGCGGTGAGCGTGCGCAGCGCCAGGCTGATCGCCTCCATCGCGCCGGCGGTCACCACCACTTCGTCCGCCGCCACCGTGGTGGCGCAGTGCGCGTAGCGCTGCGCGATCTGCCGGCGCAGCGCGGCGTGGCCTTGTGGCGGCGCATAGTCGAGCGCGACCGCGCGATGGCGGCGCAGCTGCCGCGCCAGCGCGGCGGCGAGTTGTGCGGCCGGCAGCAGCGCCGGCGCCGGGGTCGCGGTGTGCAGCGGGACCAGGTCCGAGCGCGCGAGCATGTCGAGCACGCCTTGCAACGCCGGGTTGTCGACCATGCCCGGCGTGCGCCGCCGCGCCGGCGTCGGCAGCGGCGTCAACGGCTCGGCGGCGGCACGCACGAAATAGCCGGAGCGCGGCCGCGCCTGTACCCGGCCTTCGCGCTCCAGCTGCAGGCAGGCCTGCACCGCGGTGGCGGTGCTGATGCCGTGGTTGGCCGCCAGCTGCCGGATCGACGGCAGGCGCTCGCCGGCGCGCAGCGTGCCGCGCTCGATCTGCTCGCGCAGCTGCACCGCGAGCGATTCGTACAAGAGCATGCGGGCGCCTCATCTGTATCGGTCCACTTACAGCGTATCTGAATCTGTAATGGTCGGGTGCGGCGCTGCACACTGGGCCTGTGCCGGCCATCGCGTCGGCGTTCCCCCTTGCTTGCGAGGCCGGCCATGCCGCTTTCCGTGTTCGTCGTCGATGCCTTCACCACGGTCCGCTTCAAGGGCAATCCCGCCGCAGTGGTGCCGCTGCAGGCGTGGTTGCCGGATGCGCTGATGCAGGCCATCGCCAGCGAGAACAACCTGTCGGAGACTGCGTTCTTCGTGCGCGATACCGATGGCGTGTTCGCGATCCGCTGGTTCTCGCCGCTGAAGGAAGTCGGTTTCTGCGGCCATGCGACGCTGGCCAGCGCGTTCGTGATCGCCACCCAGCAGCTCGCACCGTTTCCGCTGCGCTTGCGTGCGGCCGCGGTCGGCGAACTGGGTGTGGAGCGGCTCGCCGACGGCAGCTTCGAGATGCGCTTTCCGAATCAGGCGCCGGCCTTGTTGGCGTCGGTGCCGCAGGCCCTGTACGACGCCTTGTCGATCGTGCCGCAGGCGGTGCATGCCAACGCGCAGGCGTACATCGCGGTGTACGCGGACGAACGCCAGGTGCGCGCGGTGGTGCCGGACCTGGCGCGGATGCTGGCGCTGGCGCCGCGCGATGTGGCGGTGACCGCGCCCGGCATTAGCCACGATTTCGTGTCGCGCTATTTCTGGCCGGCCAATGGCGGCGCCGAAGATCCGGTGACCGGCTCCATCCATGCCGCGCTGGCGCCGTTGTGGGCGCAGGCGCTGGGCAAGGTGCGGCTGACCGCGCTGCAGGCCTCGGCGCGCGGCGGCGAGCTTGGGTGCCGGGTCGAGGCGCAGCACGTCTATGTGCGCGGCAGCGCGGTGCAGTACCTGCACGGGACGATCGCGCTGTGAGCGCGGCGGTCGCCGTTCCCGCCGGCGCCGCGCGGCGCGCGCTGTGGCAGTTGTTGCTGGCCGAAGTGCTGATCGGCTCGGTCGGCGTGTTCGTGCACGAGAGCGGCCAGGACCCGGTGACCGCGGTGTTCTACCGCTGCCTGTTCGGCGCATTGTTCCTCACCGTCTGTGGGCTGCTCGGCGGCCAGTTGCGCGGGCTGTGGCGCGAGCGCAGGTTGCTGCGCGATGCCGCGGTCAGCGGCGTGCTGCTGGTGCTGAACTGGGTGGCGCTGTTCGCCGGCATGGCGCGCTCGTCGATCGGCGTGGCGACGATGGTCTACCACGTGTTCCCGTTCGTGATGCTGATCCTGGCGGCGATGCTGCAAGGCGAGCGCACGCGCCGCAGCGACCTGGGCTGGACGCTGCTGGCCTTCGTCGGCGTGGCGTGCTCGGCGGATCCGGCGCGGCTGTGGCATACCGCCGATCGCGGCTATCTGTTCGGCATCGCGCTGACCCTGCTGGCGGCGTTGCTGTGCGGCGCGTCGCTGTTGATGTCGCGGCGCATCAGCCGCGAGCGGCCGCTGGCGGTGGTGACGGTGCAGTGCTGGGTGGGCACGCTGCTGCTGGCGGGATTTTCCAGCGGCAGCGCATTGCATCCGGGCATGCACTGGCTGTGGCTGGCCGGCCTGGGGGTGATCCACAGCGGCATCGTCTACGTGCTGTTCTATTCGTCCTACCGACACCTGCACGTGGCGACGATCGCGATCCTGGCGTTCGTGTATCCGCTGGTCACCTTGCTGCTGGACTTCCTGCTGTACGGCCACCGGCTGGTGCCGGTGCAATGGCTGGGCCTGGCGCTGATCGTGCTCGGTACGCTGGCGGTGAACCTGAAATGGCGTTGGCCGCGGCGCGCTGCAGGCGTGGTGACGGGCGGCGTAACGCGCTAGATGCGCAGTTCACGCATCGCAGTCGGCGAAGCGTTTGTGGGAGCGACTTCAGTGGCGACAGGCCTTGCCGGTACGGCCTGTCGCGACTGAAGTCGCTCCCACAGAGGTCATTCGCACCTGCGCACCTGTTCCGGCCGGTCCGTATCGCCGGCACGGATGCGCGGACGATGCGCTCAACGTACGTTGCGCAATTCCCAGCCGCTGCCGGCGAGCAGGCGCATGCGTTGCTTGAGGATGTCGCCGGGAATGCTGGTGGTGGCGACCAGGTCGATGCGCAGGTCGTCCTGCTTGCCGCTGACCGTGGCGGCCGGATCGACGACGCCCAGCGACGGATCCACGTCGTCCGGCTCCGGCTGCAGTGCGCGCCAGCGCTCGAACCAGGCGGGGCTGCTCAAGGCCTGCTGCAACTGCTCGGCGAAGGCGTCGGCGCCGTTGGCGCTGAAGCTGAGCGTGGGTTCGCTGCCGCGCGCGCGGGCGGGGTCGGGCAGGCTGATCGAATAGGTCACGGCCATGGCGGTTCCTCTGTGGAGCGGTGCGGCGCAGCCTAGCAGGCGGCGTCGTGAGTGGGTTGTCTACGCCGGAGACGTTGCAGGAGCGGCTTCAGCCGCGACAGGTGCTATCGGCAGCTTGTCGCGGCTGAAGCCGCTCCTACAACAAGCAACAAGATTCGCGCGCAACCCCTAGCCAAACACATGCGGCCCATCGGCGAAGCCCAGGGTGAGCGCGCCCTTGCCGACGTTGACCATGCCGGTCAGGCTCATCACGCTTTCCAGCACCTCCACCGTGTGCGCCTCGCAGACCTGGCGCAACGCCGTATAGCCGGGCAGGGCGCGCAGTTCGCTCAGCTCGCCGCCGTAGCTCAGGCACAGCGTGGGCGTCATCAGCCCGGCGGCGACGCGCTTGCCGACGAACTCGAACAGCTTCTGCACCGCGGCGTCGAAGCCCTTGATCTTGGCCACCGGCGCGGTGTCGCCGCGATAGCCGTGCAGCACCGGTTTGATGTCCAGCGCGGTGCCGAGCGCGGCGCTGATCAGGCCGACGCTGCGGTCGCCCTTGCTGCGCGCGCGGGCGCGCATGTAGTACAGGTCGCGGGTGACCATGTAGCCGTGCACGTTGCCGGCCAGTTCCTCCAGCCGTTCGCGGATCGCCTGCACGCTGGCCCCGGCCGCGCGCAGGCGTACCGCCTCCACCGCGGTCACCGCCTGCGCGGCGAACAGGTTCTGCGTGTCGATCACCCGCAGCGCGAACGGCGAGGTGTGTCCGGCGGCCTGCCGGATCGGCTTGTAGTCGTTGAGGATGGCGAAGCTGGCCTGCAGCGCATGCTGGTGGATCGGGCTGCGGGTCTTGGTGATGGTCATGCAGAACACGTGGTCGTAGTCGATCACCAGCCGGCTCAGGAACAGCTCGCGGATCTGCGCCACGCTGAACGGGATGGTTTCCGCTTCGGCGCCGTGCTCGGCCACGTGCGCATGCAGGAAGCTGAGCGTGGCTTCCTCGTCGCGATGGTCGGCCAGCACCGCCTCGCCGATGCGCACGCTGATCGGCAGCAGCACGATGTTGTGGTCTGCGATGTAGTCCTGCGGCAAGTCGCAGGCAGAATCCACCACGATCCCGATACGCATCTGGCCCCCTCCGGCGTTGCGCCTCGTCAGTACCGGCTAGGTTAGCGCAGACGCCCGGGAACGTCGCGGCCGGCTCAGCCGCTGCGCTGCACGGCGACCGACAGCGCCGCCAGCCGCGCCATCTCGCCGCGCTGCAGCAGCTGCGGATCGGCCAGCAGCGCCTGCATCAGCGGATGCGCGTCGTTGCCCCACAGCAAGGCCTCGCCGACCTGCAGCGTCGGCACGCCGAACACGCCGGCGGCGATGGCCTGTTCGGTATTGCCGCGCAGCTGCGCCTTGACCTGCGGATCGCCCGCGGCGGCGGCCGCATCGGCGATGCCCAGCGCCAGCGCCACCGGGGCCAGTGCGGCGGCATCGTCGCCGGCGTGGCCGTCGCGCCACAGCCAATCGAACAGCGCGTCGATCGCCTGCGGCGTGCTGCCGGCGGCGATGCACAGCCGCAGCGCGGCCAGCGGGTTGAACGGATGCGCCGGCGGAAACCGCAGCGGCACGCCCTCCTGCTGCGCCTGCCACTGCACGAACTGGTAGGTGAAGCTGCGCTTGTGCGGGATCTCCGCCGGTCCGCGCGTGTGCAGATGCTGCAGCACCGCGCCGAACACGATCGGCACCGGCTCGATCCGCGCGAACTCCGGCAGCGCCTTGAGCTTGTGCCAATGCAGATAGGAAAACGGCGAGACGAAATCGAAATACCAGCGCAAGCGCATGAGCGGGTTCCGGTCGGGGATGCGCCAGCTTACTCGCCTGCCGGCATGCGGCGCGGCGTGCTGCACTGCGGCGCATGCCGCGCCCGTGCGCGTGCCGCGACCGGGGCGCTGGACGCCGCGGTAGACAATGCGTCGCCGCCGATCTCGACCGCGTGTGGGAACTGGGAACGCGCGCACGCTGCAGGTCTCGACCGCGTGGCGCTATTGCCGCAGCGCATGCCGCCAGGCGTTCTTCGCATAGCTCGTGCCGCGCGGGTCTTGCTAGCGTCCGCCGCGGCAGCACCTCCGCTGCCGTGCCCGCCGACTTCCTGGGAGAAACCGAACATGCATGATGTCCAGATCGTTCCGATCGCCGCACCGCATCTGCGCGCCGCCGCGCCGCGCGCGCGCATGCGCCGGCGCCTGCTGCAGGCGCTGTTCGCCGTGTCGTGCCTGGCGGCTGCGCCGCTGGCGCTGGCCGGGCCCTACAAGATCTTCGGCAACCACTATGCCTGGGTCAACAATTTCAACGATCCCAACAACGTCATCCAGGGCACCTTCGGCACCGGCAGCACGCCGGAGCTGACGGTCACCTTCAATTTCGCCAACTCCAGCCTGTACGGGTATCCGGCGATCGTGCGCGGCTGGCACTACGACTGGAACCCGACCAGCGATACCTTGTTCCCGCGGCAGGTGTCGTCGCTGAGCACGATCCCGGTCAAGTTCACCTACAGCGCCGGCGGCAGCAACCTGGGCGGCGATTTCGCCTACGACCTGTTCTTCCGCCGCGACACCAGCAAGGGCGTGCCGCAGCTGGAAGTGATGATCTGGGGCGGACACAATTCCTGGCCGATCGGCACGCTCAGCGCCAGCAACGTGATCAGCGCCGGCGGCTACACCTTCGACCTGTGGGAAGGCAACAACAGCGCCGCCGGCTACTACGTCTACACCTTCATCCCGCACGGCACCGCCGGCCAGCCCAACCTGCCCACCAGCGGCAACCTCAACGTCGACGTCAAGCCGTTCCTGAACTGGCTGCAGGCCAACCGCAGCAAGGACGGCCGCTACAGCAACGCGCTGTATCTGCACGTGGTCGAGGCCGGCTTCGAGGTGGTGCGCGGCAACGGCTGGGCCAAGGTCAGCGCGACCATCGACGCGCATTGAGCTGCGCGCCGCAGCGGCGGCCCGACCGGGCCGTCGCCGCCCTGGCGGGAATTTCCAGGCATCGATGCTGGCGCGCCGGCAATGGCCGACGCCAGCGCGGCAAACGCGGCGGGCTGGCGCGCCACACCGTCGTCGCGGCGGACCGCGGACGCTTGCAGAGCAGCGGCCGGGCCACGGTGCGTGTCGCGACGTGATGCGGCGCGGCCCGCACCGCTTGCACCGCCTACGCGCTACTGCGTATACGCCCGCGGCAGCGCGCCGGCCTGCTTCATGTAGCGGTCGCGCAACTCGGTCTGGCGCGAGCGCATCGGGATCGGGCGGCCGCCCAGCCAGACCTGCTCGGCGTAGTGGGCCACGTCCAGCGGATCGCCTTCCCACAGCACCAGGTCGGCGAGCTTGCCGGGGGCGATGCTGCCCAGCTTGTCGCCCACGCCCAGCGCCTCGGCCGGGACCCGGGTCAGGCCGGCCAGGCCGTCTTCCCAGGGCAGGCCGTGCGCTACCGCGTTGCCGGCCAGCTGGCGCTGCTTGCGCGCGTTGTGCGAGCCGTCGCCGCCCTGGGTGAAGCTCACCGCGACGCCGGCCGCGTTCAGCCGCGCCGCGTTCTCCAGGGTCGCGCCGATCTGGTCGAAGCTGCTCGGCAGATCGTCCAGTGCGTTGACGAACACCGGCACCTTCACCGCGGCCAGCAGCGGCGCCAGCTTCCACGCCTCGTCGCCGCCGGCGATGGCGATGCGCACCTTCTCGCGCTGCGCCCAGCGCAGCAGTTGGCGGATGTCGGCGGCGCGGTTCACCGCCACCACGATGCGACCCTGGCCGGCCAGGTACCTGGCCAGCACGGCGCGCCCGGCCGGGGTCAGCAAGGCATGCGGCGAGTCCGCCGGCATGCGTCCGCGCGCTTCGGCCACCAGCTGGTCGAGCAGCATCCACTGCGCGGCGCGCGACTTGCCGCTCAGTTCCAGCGCGTCGCTGCCCAGGCGCACGTACAGCGCGTGCGGGCCGATCGGGTCGGCGCCGCCGTCCAGGCGCATCACCGCGCCCTGGCCGGCGATGAAGGCGCCGCCGCTGTTGGCGCCGAGCGCGGTGAAGCCGATGCCCTCCACGCGCGCGACCGGGATCAACACCGAGTCGGGGTTGTAGGCCAGGGTCACGTCGAACTCCGGGCGCATCGGCTGGTCGTGCGGCAGGCTCAGCGCGCTGTCCACGGTGGAGGACTCGCCGGACACTTCCTCGATGCCGATCTCGGTGATGCCGCCGAACAGTGCCGGGGTCAGCGGGCGGCCCTTGGCCTCGATCACCGCGACCCCGGCCGGAGCGGACAAGCCGCTGCCGACCGCGCGGATGGTGCCGCCCTGGACCAGCACGTCGGCGTTTTGCAGGGTGCCGCGCGCGCTGGCGGTATGCACGGTGGCGCCGCGGATCAGCACGTCCTGCGCGAAGGCGGGTGCGCTGCCGAGGATCAGGCAGGCAGCGATCGCCAGGCGCTGTGCCAGGGGGCGGCGCGAATGCGGAGCGGAACGGCTCATGGGGCAGCCTCCTGGCCGAGCATGAAGTCGGATGTGGGTTGCAGGCGGCGGTCGGCGCGGTCGTAGACCTGCGCGCCGTCGATGTAGACCTTCTCGGCCAGCGCGTAGGAACTGAACGGGCTGCCGTTCCACACCACCACGTCGGCCATCTTGCCCGGCTCCAGCGAGCCGGTCTGCTTCTCGATGCCCAGCGCCTTGGCCGGGTTGCTGGTCAGCCAGCGGATCGCGCGCTCGGGCGCGATGGCGATGCCGGCGCGGCGCCCGGCGGCCATCGCCTTGGCCGCTTCCTGGTTGAGCCGCTGGATGCCTTCCTCCGAATCCGAATGCACGATGGCGCAGCCGTTGGCCGGGCGATCGACCAGCGCGATGTTTTCCTGGATGCCGTCGAAGGCTTCCATCTTGAAGCCCCACCAGTCGGCCCACAGCGCGCCGCAGACGTTTTCCTGGGCCAAGCGGTCGGCGATCTTGTAGGCCTCCACGCCGTGGTGGAAGGCGGCGATCTTGAAGCCGAATTCCTTGGCCAGGTCGAGCATGGTGGTCATCTCGTCGGCGCGGTAGCAGTGGATGTGCACGCGGATGTCGCCGTTGATCGCGCCGGCCAGGGTGTCCAGCTTCAGGTCGCGCTTGCCGCCGCTGTCGCCGGAACTGTCGTTGTCGCCGGCGCCGCGGCTCCACCAATGGCGCTTTTCCGGCGCCTTCTTCTTCGGCGCGTTCTTGCGCAGGTATTCGCTGGCGTCGATGAACGCGGCGCGGTAGCCGGCGACGTTGCCCATGCGCGTGGCCGGGCCGCCCTTCTCGCCGTACACGCGCTTGGGGTTCTCGCCGCAGGCCATCTTCAGGCCCCACGGCGCGCCGGGGAACTTCATCGCCTGGTAGGTGGTGGCCGGCACGTTCTTCAGGGTCACGCCGCGGCCGCCGACCAGGTTGGCCGATCCCGGCAGCACCTGCAGCGAGGTGACGCCGCCGGCCAGCGCGGTGCCGAAGCCCGGGTCCTGCGGCCAGATCGAATGTTCGGCCCAGACGTTGGGCGTCACCGGCGCGGTCATCTCGTTGCCGTCGCTGTGCGCGCTGACGCCGGGGCTGGCGTACACGCCCAGGTGCGAGTGCACGTCGATGATGCCGGGCGTGACCCACTTGCCGTGGCCGTCGATGCGGGTGACGTTGGACGGAGCGGCGAGCGCGCGGCCCACCGCCTGCACGCGGCCGTCCTGCAGCAGCACGTCGGCATCGTCCAGGCGCTCGCCGGTGCCGGTGAGCACGGTGGCGTGCTCGATCAGCACCGGCGTGGACGCCAGCGGCCGGTAGGTGCTGGGGTAAGGGTCTTCGACGAAGCGCGAGGCGGCCGCGGCAGGACCGCACAGCGCCACGCCCAGGCAGGCGAGCAACAGATGACGCATCAGATTTTCCCCGGATGTTGGCTGCAGCGTTGGCGCCGCCTGCGCACGCTAGCCCGAGCCGGCGCGCTTGCCAAGTGCGGGTGGCGTGGGGCGGGATTGGGGATTGGGGATTCGCAGAGCGCGTCGGCAGGCGAATGCTCACCCGCCGGTGGCTCAAGGTGACAGCGAACTGCCACGCTTTCCCCAATCCCCAATCCCCAATCCCCCATGCGTCCGTTGTTGGTGGAGGACAGCATCGATCCGGCCGACGCGATCGCGCGCCGCACGCCCCGCGCTGGGCATGGGTGGATTGGCAGAGCGATGGTCCGGGCGCGGCCAGCGTGGCCGATCGCGCGGCGGCGACAGCCCACGGATCGCTCGCCGCACACCGCATGCCGACGCCGGATCGGGTATAGAGGCCGATTGCCGACCGATGGAAATGCGATGACCGAGATCCTGCCCCGCGATGTCGTGGAGTTCTGGCGCAGCGCCGGCCGCGAGCGCTGGTTCGCCGCCAACGAATCGTTCGATGCGAACGTGCGCCAGAACTTGCTGGACGCGCATCACGCCGCGGCGCGCGACGAGTACGCGACGTGGATGGACAGCGCCGAGGGCGCGCTGGCGCTGCTGCTGTTGCTCGACCAGGTGCCGCGCAACGCCTTCCGCGGCAGCGCGCACGCCTACGCCACCGATGGCCTGGCGCGGCGCTACGCGCAATGGGCGCTGGCGGCCGGCTACGACCAGCAGGTCGAGCCGGAGTTGCGCATGTTCTTCTACCTGCCGTACGAGCACGCCGAGGATCCGGGCCTGCAGCGCGAGGCGGTGGAGCTGTTCAGCGCGCTCGGCGATGCCGACAGCCTGCAGTGGGCCACGCAGCACGAGGACATCATCCAGCGCTTCGGCCGCTTCCCGCATCGCAATGCGGCGCTGGGGCGGGAGACGACGCAGGACGAGCAGCGGTTTCTGGACGAGGGCGGTTTCGCCGGTTGAACGGCGCGCCGGCGGCGGCGCTGTTGCAGGGGCGGCTTCAGCCGCGACGGACTCTACGGATAGAACCTGTCGCGGCTGAAGCCGCTCCTACAGGGCAGTGTCGAGTGTTTCTGCGGGCGCCGGCGCTCAGCAGCCGCCGACCAGGTCGTCGCTGCGCCATTGGCCATCGACCAGGTGCAGCAGCCAGAATCCGTAGGTCTCGTAGCCGCTGTGCTGGATCAGGAAATCGACCGTGCCGTCGGCATCGATGTCGGCGAACTGCAGCAGCGCATAGTTGTTCTTGCGCCCCTCGCAGTCGTCGCAACCATAGTCGGCGAGGGTCTTGCGCAGCCGCCAGCCGGCGTCACTGCGTTCCAGCACCGCCAGCAGGGTGGTCAGCTTGGGCGAGGCTCCGTCCGCGTTCGCAGCCGGCGCCGGGTCGTAGACGCTGGCGGTCACCAGGGCGACCTCGTGGCCCGGCTGCTTGGCATCGCCGATCACGGTCAGTGCCGGTGCCTCGTCGGCCGGCGGTGCGGCGAGCTGCGCCAGCAGCCGCTTCAGCGCCGCGGCAGGCAGGCGCTTGCGCACCGACGGATCGTTGCCGACCACCTGCAGCAGCGCGCGCCGCTGCGTGGCATCGAGCTCGCGGCGTGCGAAGCGCTGGCCGGGATTGAGGTCGAACGAGGCCAGCAGGGCATCGTGAGCGAAGGTGGCGCCGTGCGCGGTCTTCAGGCGCACGCGCAGGTCGCCGCCGCACATGCTGTTGTCGTCGACCGAGAACGCCAGCGGCGTCGCCACGCCGTTCTCGGCGCCGTTGTCGAACACCCGCAGCGGCTTTTTCAGCCCGCGCCAGGCGCCCAGTTCGGCCTCTTCCGACGGCGCGTTGCGCACCGGGATGTAGCTCATCACCTTCGCCTCGTCCGAGACCGGGGTGACGTAGATCACCGTCGGCGGCGGTGCGGCGGCCGGCGCGGCGGCGGCAGGCAGGGCGGCGGCAGGCAGGGCGGCGAGGCCGATCAGTGCTGCGGTCCAGCGTTTCAGTGCGCGTGCCATGGCTTGCTTCCTCCCCGGAAGCGCAAAAACCGTATCGCAAAAAAAGCGGGCGACCCTCTGGATCGCCCGCCGTGATGCCGCTGCGTCGTGCGCCGCCGGCTCAGTATTTCGCCACGCTGCTGTCCACCTCGTCGGCCCAGGCATCGATGCCGCCGACCACGTTGTGCACGCGGCTGAAGCCGAGCGCGCGGAACTGCTCGGCCGCCTGCGCGCTGCGCCCGCCGTGGTGGCACAGGAAGGCCAGTGCGGTGTCCTTCGGCAGCGCTTCCAGCTGCGCGCGCTGGTCGCCGTCCAGGGTGCGGAACGGCACGTTCACCGACGCGATCGCGCGCTCTTCCGGCGGGCGCACGTCCACCAGGATCAGGCCGCCGGCGCGCACCTGGTCGTCGGCGTCGCGCACGCTCAGCTCCTGCACCGGCTTGGGCGCGTTCGGGTTGTCGATCGCCAGGCCGCGGCCGCGCAGGTCGTCGACCCAGTCGATGGTGATGCCTTCGGCGCGGCGCGCGCTGGCCAGGTCGAACTGCACGCGCAGGCCGTTGGACTCGGCGGCGATGGCGTTCGGGTCGGTCGGCGCCAGCTGGAAGTTCGGCTGGAACTGCGCGTCGATCGCCAGCGCCAGGGTCGCGCCCGGGGCATCGGCCAGCGCGCCGCGCAGCATCTCCGCGGCGGCGTCGGTGATGGTGATCGAGGGCGGGGTGCGGTCCGGCGCCTGCACGCCGAGCAGTTCGCTCAGCTCGCCGCTGCCGGCCATCTGCAGGATGATGTCGCTGCCGCCGACCAGTTCGCCGTCCACGTACAGTTGCGGGATCGTCGGCCAGTCGCCATAGGCCTTGATGCCTTCGCGGATGTCCTGGTCGGCCAGCACGTTGACGTGGGCGAAGTCGACGCCCAGTTCGTTCAGCGCACCCACCGCCTTGGCGGAGAAGCCGCACTGCGGCATGCTCGGCTGGCCTTTCATGAACAGCACGACGCGGTTGGAACTGAGCAGCGTTTCGATGCGGGAACGCAGGGCGGGATCGAGGGACATGGCAGTGATTTCGGTCGCTGAGTCGGACCGGTCATTCTACGCCGCATGGCATCATGGGGCATGACAGTTCCGGAAACGCTGCATCGCATCCCCCGTCACCCGTACCGCTGGCTGCCTTTGGCGCTGGCCTCGCAGGTGCTGGTGGCGGCGATCTGGTGGGCGTGGGGCTGGCGGGTCGGGCTGCCGGCGCTGCTGGCCTCGCATGCGGCCCTGGTGCTGCCGGTGTTCCTGCCGCGGGCCTGGCTGTACGCCCCGGTGCTCAGCCGCCTGCCCGGCACCGCGCCGCGGGTGTGGCTGACCATCGACGACGGCCCCTCCGACGACACCGCGCCGCTGCTGGACCTGCTCGACCGCCACCAGGCCAAGGCCACCTTCTTCCTGGTCGGGGAACGCGCCGCCGCGCGCCCGGAGCTGGTGCGCGAGATCCTGCGCCGCGGCCACGGCGTCGGCAACCACAGCCAGACCCACCCGCAGGCCTGGTTCTGGGCGTTGGGACCGCGGCGCATGGCGCGCGAGATCGGCCAGGCGCAGCAGGCGCTGGGCGCCATCGCCGGCACCGCGCCGCGCTGGTACCGCTCGGTGGTGGGCATGACCAACCCGTTCGTCGCCGCGCCGCTGCGCCGCCACGGCCTGACCCGGGTCGCCTGGAGCGCGCGCGGCTTCGACGGCGTGCACTGCGATCCCGCCGCGACCGTGGCGCGCATCGCGCGCGACCTGACGCCCGGCGCGATCGTGCTGCTGCACGAAGGTGCGGCACATGGGCACAACCTGGCGATCGTGGAAGGCGTATTGCAGGCGATGCGCGAGAAAGGCCTGGTCAGCGTCCTGCCGGGCTAGCGCGCCGGGCGCGAGTGGGATGCCCAACGCGCACCCCGGCGGCATGCCGGCACTGCAGTCCCCGTGGACTCTCGACGCGAGCCAGCGGCTCGCGTTCGCGCCGGGCTCAGCTGCCCTGGATGAGCCCGAACACGATCAGCGCGGCGACGCCGACCAGGGTCGCGATCGCAAAGATCAGGCCGAGCACGCCGTACAGCTTCCTGCGGTCGCGCTGGAACAGGCTGCCGATGCCGAGCGCGGCGGCGGCCAACTCGGCGAACACGCCGACCATCATCGCCATGCCGACCAGCATTGCCAGCGGCGAGTCTTCGTCCAGGCTGTCGGGCTGGGAATAGACCAGTGCCGCGCAGACGCCGATCAGCACGAGCGTCAGCACCGCGGCGATCAGGCTGACCGCGAACGAGGCGATGCCGAGGCCGGAATAGGGAGGAAGCGTTGGCGATGTCATGGGAACTCCGAGGGGAAACAGGTCGTCCCGGCGCCGATGCGCGCAGGACAGCGTGATGCGGTTCGCGTGCGCGGCGCTTGCCGCGTCGGCATGCGCTGCCAGCGCAGCACTCGCGGATGCGGATCCGGCTAGGCCGGTCGGCGCGTTCGCACTGGATTGGGTGCGACGCCGCAGCTTGCCGAGCGTTGCATCGATCCGTGCAATCCGAGCGGTGCTGGCGATGCGCCAGCGACGGCGCGGCAGTATAGACGTCGTGCTCCTTGCCCGCTGCCGGTGGCCGTGGAAATGCGGTGCGGACCCGAGCTGCAATGCGTGCACGCAAACGATGCACAGCGTTTCCGACGGCATTGCATGCAATGTCGAAACGGCGCTGTGCGGTGTATTCCGAGCCAGGGAGGCGCGTGGGCGGCCGCGTCAGTGCGGTTCGGCCACGATCAGCCAGTTGTTGAACGGGGTGTTGCCGTACAGCGGCGCGAACGTGGCGCGCAACCCGGCGTCGCCGAGCTGGCGTTCCAGGCTGTCGCGGGTGGGATAGCACTTGGGCACTTCCTGCATCCAGCCGGCCAGGTGCGCGAGCACGTCGGTGACGCGGCTGGTGCGGCCGCGGCCGCTGGCATCGCCCAGGCCGCTGCGGATCACCAGCTTGGCGCCGGGCGTGAGCATCTTCGCCACGCTGCGGATCAGGTTGGCCTGCATGGCCGCATCGAGGTACTGCAGCACGTCCAGGATCGCGACGCTGCCGCTGTGGTCGGGCCAGGCCTGGCCGAGATCGACCACGTCGAAGCGGGCGCCGTGCAGTGCGCTGCGCGCGGCGATATTGATCGCGCGGCGGATCTTCGCCGCGTCGATGTCCACGCCGTGGTAGCGCTGCCGCTGGCCGTCGGCGCGCAGCGCATGCGCGAGCAGGCCAAGGCCACAGCCCAGGTCCAGAATCGGGGCGTCGGTGCCGCGCAGCGCGGCGAGCACGCCAGGGTAGAGCGGATCGGTGCGCAGCTTGGTGCGGGTGTAGTAGTAGTCGTAGCGATTGCCGAGCGGATGCGTCGGAAGGAAGGCGCGGGCGATGGCCAGGGCCTGCGGTCGGGTCATGGGCTGGATGGTGCTGGCGTCGCGCAATGTCGGTCCTTGGCAGCGGGGCGTCGTACTCCGCTAGGCTAACGCATCGCGCGCCGCAGGCAACAGCAGGCCGGTCCAGCGCGCATACATCGCCGCCGACGGATGCAGGCCGTCGGCGGCGAGCATCGCGGCGCTGCCGCCGCCATCGCGGCTGGCCGCGGTGATGTCGACGAAGCGCGCCGCACGCGCCTGGCAGCACGCCTGTGCGGCGGCATTGAATGCATCGATCTGCGTGCCGATCAGGGCCGGATCGTGTGCGGGCGGCTGCGCGAACGCGGTCACGCCCCAGTCCGGGATCGACACCGCCAGCACTCGCCGCGGCTGGCCGTCGGCAAAGCCGATCGCGCGTTGCAGCAGCGCGGCGAACTGTTCGCGGTACTCCTCGAGCGTGCGTCCGCGGTACTGGTTGTTGACTCCGATCAGCAGCGTCACCAGCGCGAACGGACCCTGCGGCGCGGCCGCATCGATGCCGGCAGCGAGTTCGTCGGTGGTCCAGCCGGTGGTGGCGACGATCTGCGGATCGGCGATGGCGATACCGTCGTGGCGCAGCGCCGCGGCCAGTTGCAGCGGCCAGCGCCCGCTGTCGGCGACGCCTTCGCCAATCGTGTAGGAATCGCCTAACGCCAGATAGCGCAGCGGGGCATGGTGGAGCGTGGCGAAGCTGACCTGGCTCATCGCGACGGCACCGAAAACGGCCGAGTCACAGGCGCCGGAAATGGCCGCAACGCTTCACGCTTTGCCCATTCCCGACTCCCCATTCCCGATTCACCGCCCCCCAGCCACACTGCGCGGCTTCAGCGGCACCACCTTGGTCGCCGCGTCGGCGCGGCGCGCCAGCACCCGGTCGATGCGCGCGAACACTTCGCGCATCACCGCCGCTTCCGGCAACAGGGTCACGCGGAAATGGTGGCGATAGGGCACGTTGAAGCTGGAACCGGGCACCACCAGCACGCCCTCGTCGTTCATCAGTTCCAGGGCGAAGTCGTGGTCGTCGAAATTGCGCGCGGCCGCGCCGACCACCGCCGGGAACGCGTACAGCGCCCCGGCCGGCTGCACCAGCGCCAGGTGCTCGCTGGCCGCGCAGGCCTCGATCACCGCGCGGCGGGTTTCGTACAGGCGCCCGCCCGGCGCGCACAGCGGCGAGATCGTGTCCGGGCCGTTGACCGCGGCGTCGATCGCGTACTGGCCCGGCACGTTCGCGCACAGGCGCAGCGCGCCGAGCAGGTCCATCGCGTTGCGGAATTCGGTGACCCGCTCGGCGGCACCGGACAGCAGCGCCCAGCCCACCCGCCAGCCGCAGGCGCGGTGCACCTTGCTCAGGCCGCCGAAACTGATGCACGGGTGCTCGCCGGCCAGCGGCGCGACCGGCACGAACGCGGCGCCGTCGTACAGCACCTGGTCGTAGATCTCGTCGACCATCAGCAGCAGGTTGTGCTTGGCCGCGATCGCCACGATCTTCTCCAGCAACTCGCGCGAATAGCTCGCGCCGCTGGGATTGTTCGGATTGATCAGCACGATGGCGCGGGTGCGCGAGGAGACCAGCGTCTCGATCTCCACCGGATCGGGCTGGAAGCCGTTCTCCGGCGCGCAGCGGTAGTACACCGGGCGGCCGTCGTTGAGGATGGTGGCGGCCGACCACAGCGGGTAGTCGGGCGAGGGCACCAGCACTTCGTCGCCCGGGTTGAGCAGGGCGCGCAGCGACAGGTCGATCAGCTCGCTGACCCCGTTGCCGATGAAGATGCGGTCCGGATGCGCGTCCGGGTGCTGGCGCCGCGCATAGGCGGCGGCGATCGCCTCGCGCGCCTCCGGCAGGCCCTGCTGGTGGGTATAGGGATCGGTGCGGCCCATGTCGTCGGCGATCGCGCGCTGCAGGTGCTCCGGCGCGCGGAACCCGAACGCGCCGGGATTGCCGATGTTGAGCTTGATCAGCTTGCGCCCCTGCGCCTCCAGCTCCCGGGCTCGCCGCGCCAGTTCGCCCCGGATCTCGTAGCGGACTTCGGACAGGCGTTCGCGGATCGCGAGCGGCTTGATCGGCAGGGTGGGCATCGCATAGGCCGGTGGGGGCGTGGAACCGGCATGGTAACGGAAATGTGACACGGCGGCCGGCCCGGGGCCCGCACCGTCTAGAATCCGCCCATGACTTCCCCCCAGATCGACTTCGACGCGCTGCGCCCCATCGGCTGGCCCTGGCCCGGCATGCCGGAAGAACCGGCCTGGCTGGCGGCGATGGCCGCGCACCCGCTGGCGCGGCCGGCGCGGGTCAGCGAGCAGCACCGCACCGGCTACGTGGTGGCCGATGCGGTGGATGCCGGCTTCAAGGTCGAGTCGCTGCCGGAATGGCAGCGGCCGCGCTTTCCCAGCCACGAGCGCGCCGCGGTCGGCGACTGGGTGCTGCTGGAGGACGACAAGCGCATCGTGGCGCTGCTGCCGCGGCGTACCGCGATCAAGCGCGGCGCGGCCGGCGAGCACTATCACCAGCAGGTGATCGCGGCCAACATCGATACGGTGTTCATCGTCTGCGGCCTGGATGCGGACTTCAATCCGCGGCGCATCGAGCGCTACCTGCTGCTGGTCGGCGGCGGCGGTGCCGAGCCCGTGGTGATCCTGACCAAGGCCGATCTCACCGAGTACGCCGACGATGCGCTGGCGGTGCTGGAGGAGTTGGCCGCGCAGTCGATTCCGCTGCTGACCGTCAACGCCAAGGACGCCGACAGCGTGGCGGCGCTGCGGCCGTGGCTGGGCGCCGGGCGCACCGCGGTGCTGGTCGGCTCCTCCGGCGCCGGCAAGTCCACGCTCACCAACACCTTGCTCGGGGTGCAGAAGATGCGCACCGCGGCGGTGCGCGAGAACGATTCGCGCGGCCGCCACACCACCACCCACCGGGCGCTGCTGCCGCTGCCGTCCGGGGCCTGCCTGATCGACACGCCGGGCATGCGCGAGCTCAAGCCCACCGGCGAGGAAGACCTGGCCGAGGGCGGGTTCGCCGACATCGAGGCGCTGGCCGCGCAGTGCCGCTTCAACGATTGCGCGCACCAGGCCGAACCGGGCTGTGCGGTGCAGGCGGCGATCGAGCGTGGCGACATCGAGGAGGCGCGGCTGGCCAACTACATGAAGCTGCGCGACGAAGTCGCCGGTGCCGCCAGCAAGCTGGCGCAGCGCCAGGCGCAGAATGCGGACGCCGCCAGGTCGGGCCGGCCCGGCGCGGGCAAGCCGGGCGGCAAGCGGCCGACGCCGCGCAACCAGCGCCGCTGACCGGCCGTCCGCCCACCACGCTTGCGATGACCGCGCTGCCTGCCGAGATCCTGCACCACGCCGCGCTGGATGCGCGCCTGGTCAAGGCGGTGCGCGGCATCCGCCTGCTGGCGCTGGCGAGCTGGCCGGCGGCGGTGCAGGCGCCGTTCCTGGACAGCGTGGCGCGCGGCCAGCCGCAGCTGCCGCAGGTGCAGTACCCGCGGCTGGATTTCGCCGACACGCGCCGCGAGCTGGCGGCGATCGCGCAGGGAGCCGATCCGACGCATCCGCTGGGCGCGTATCTGCAAGCCTCCGCGCATAGCTGGGACCTCGCCGCAGCCTTGCTGGAGTCGCTGGGCACGCCCGCGGTCGGCACGTACTCGGCGCAGCTGTTCGGCGCGCCCGAGGATCCGATGCCCGGGCATGGCCCGACCACCCGCGATGCCGCCGGCCACTTCATCCGGATCGCGCAGGAGCTGGATCGCGAACTGCTGTCGGCGGAAGAGCAGGTGCCGGTGTCGGCGACGGCGCTGCGCCTGCAACTGCAGCAGGACCTGGACGAATTCTTCGGCGCGCGGGTGATCGCGGTGGAACTGGATCCGGAGTTGCTGGCCAAGGCCGCGGCCGGCGCGCACCGCATCCGCCTGCGCTCCGGCGCCTCGTTCAGCGACTACGACCGCGCGCAGCTGTTCCACCACGAGGCGCTGGTGCATTCGCTGACCGCGCTCAACGGCCGCGAGCAGGCGCATCTGCCGAGCCTGGCCCTGTCGTCGCCGCGGGTCACCGCCACGCAGGAGGGCCTGGCGACCTTCGCCGAGCAGATCACCGGCAGCATCGACATCGAACGCATGAAGCGCATCAGCCTGCGCATCGAGGCGATCGCACTGGCGCGCGGCGGTGCCGATTTCGTCGAGGTGTTCCGCTATTTCGATGCGGCCGGGCAGTCGCCGGCGGAGAGCTTCTCCTCGGCGCAGCGGGTGTTCCGTGGCGTGCCGACCGGCGGCGGCGCAGCCTTCACCAAGGACACCGTGTACCTGCGCGGGCTGGTGTCGGTGCACACCTTCTTCCGCCAGGCCTTGCAGCGCGATCGCCTGCCGCTGTGCCGCTGGCTGTTCGCCGGCAAGATGGCGCTGGAGGACGTCGCCGCGTTCGCGCCGCTGTTCGAGGCCGGCGTGCTGGCACCGCCGCGCTGGTTGCCGAACTGGGTCGCGCGTGCCAGCGGCCTGGCCGGCATGCTGGCGTTCTCGCTGTTCGCCAACCGCATCCGCATGGATCAGCTGGACAGCGCCGAAGGCGCCTGAACGCCACCGCGTCGCGCTCACCTGCCGCGAATGCGCGCTTGCCGATACTGCGCGCCTGGCCTGCAGCGCATGGCCGCCATTTCCCCTCAAAAAGGACATCCGCATGAAGATCCTGATGGTGCTGACCTCGCACGACCGCCTCGGCGACACCGGCCACAAGACCGGCTTCTGGCTGGAGGAATTCGCCGCGCCGTACTACGTGTTCAAGGATGCCGGCGCCGAGATCACGCTGGCCTCGCCCAAGGGCGGGCAACCGCCGCTGGACCCGAAGAGCGACGCGGCCGATGCGCAGACCGCGGCCACGCAGCGCTTCAAGGCCGATGTCGATGCGCGGCAACAACTGGCGAGCACGCGGCCGCTGGCCGACGTGCGGATGGCGGACTACGACAGCGTGTTCTACCCCGGCGGCCATGGCCCGCTGTGGGACCTGGCCGAGGACCGCACGTCGATCGCGCTGATCGAGGCGTTCGAGCGCGCCGGCAAGCCGATCGGTTTCGTCTGCCATGCGCCGGGCGCGCTGCGCCGGGTTACCGCTGCCGATGGCGCGCCGCTGGTCAAGGGTCGCCGCGTCACCGGCTTCACCAATGGCGAGGAAGCGGCGGTCGGGTTGACCGACGTGGTGCCGTTCCTGATCGAGGACGAGTTCCAGCGGCTGGGCGGCCTGTACGAGAAGGGCGCCGACTGGGGCGTGCACGTGGTGGTGGATGGGCGCCTGGTCACTGGCCAGAACCCCGCGTCGTCCGAGGATGCAGCCAAGGCGTTGCTGGGCTTGGTGGGCAAGTAAGTGCTGGCGGCGTGCGGCTTTCGGCGGATGCCGAGTGTGTGTCGCAATGCTGCCTCGAGGGCGAGGCAAGGCGCCGGCTTGCCTTCTGTAGGAGGGGACTTCAGTCCCGACTGCTTTCGGAATCGGCCAGGTTGCTGCTTCGTTCGTCGCGACTGAAGTCGCTCCCACAAGGGCAATGGGCGATGCATGCCATGCCCGTTTTTCTGTAGGAGGGACTTCAGTCCCGAGCGCTTCCGGGATCGGCCAGGCCGCGGCTTCGTTTGTCGCGGCTGAAGCCGCTCCTACAGAGGCGCGTTGCCGCGCAGGCATCGCTGCGTTTTGTGGGAGGGACTTCAGTCCCGACTGCAGCGGAGCCGGATCGCGGTTGCGGCCCCGTGCGTCCGCGGTTTGGTCCTCGAAAGCGCTGCTCCCGCGCAGCGCTTTCGCGAGTCCGTGGCGTCGCCAGGACGTGCTCCGCGCTCAGTCGCGCCGCCACCAGCGCAGGCCGTAGGCCGGCAAGGTGCCGTCCCATTCCTGCAGCGTGGTCGCGTCGCGTCCGCCGTCGGCGATGGCCTGCCATTCGCCAGGGCCCAACGCACTGCGGTCCACCGCCACCGGTTGCGCACTGAAATTGTAGGCCGCGACGAAGTCTGCACCGCGGGCGATCCCGAGCAAGGCCGAATTGCCCAGCGGCAACGCGCGCAGCGGTTGCCCGGCAGCCAACGCAGTGGTCGCCGCACGCGCGGCAATCAGCCGCCGCAGGCGGGTGTAGACCTGGCCGGGAAGGCTGCCTTGGTCGTCGCGCCGCGCCGCGCGCTCCCAGTCCATGACCGGACGGTGCAACCAACGGCCTTCGTGGCGGCGCAGCAGGTCGTTGCGATAGCTCGCGTCGTTGCCCAGCGCCAGTTCGTCGCCCATGTACAGCAGCGGGATGCCCGGCATCGCCAACGCCACCGCATACAGCAGCAGCAGGCGCCGGATCCCCAGCTCCAGGGCGTCGGCATCGCCGTCGGCCAGCGCCGCTTCGATGCCGACCAGCGCGGCGCTCATGCCGTTGCTGCCGTGCACGCCGTCGCCGCTGCTCTGGAACGCTTCGCCGCGCGCGTAGCTGCCCGGTACGCCGCCGGCGAAGAAGCGTGCGGCCTGCGCAAGATCGAACGGCGCGCCGCCGTCGCCGCCGTCCGCTTCGTGGCGCAGCACGTTCCAGCCGATGTCGTCGTGGCAGCGCACGTAGCTCAGCCACGCGCAGGCCGGCGGCAACGCCGGCGTCTGCGCGATCGCGCCCTGCACGATGTCGCCGCGCTGTTCGGCCAGCGCCACCCAGGCGGCCGCCATCAGCGTGCTGTGGTAGGCCAACTGGCATTCGTGGCCGCGTGCGTCGCCTTCGCCGAAGTAGGGTGGCAGCTGGGCCATCGGCACGATCGCCTCGGCCTTCAGCAGCACCGCGGGTGCGGCGATGTCGGTGAGCGCGCGCAGCGCCTGCAGGATGGTGTGCGCCTCGGGCTGGTTCATGCAGTCGCTGCCTTCGCGCTTCCACAGGTAGGCGGTGGAATCCAGCCGGAACACTTCCACGCCCAGGTTGGCCAGCTGCAGCAGCGCCAGGGCCATTTCGCCGAACACCGCCGGGTTGCTCCAGTCCAGATCCCACTGATACGGATAGAACGTGGTCCACAGCCACGCGTGGGCGTCCTCGACCCAGGTGAAGTTGCCTGGTGCGGTGTGGGGGAACACCTCGCCCAAGGTGCGTTCGTAGCGGTCGGGCAGGTGGCGGTCGGCGAAGTGGTGGTAATAGTCCAGGTAACGCGCGTCGCCCCGTTTGGCGGCCAGCGCCCAGGGATGGTCGTCGGCGGTGTGGTTGAGCACGAAGTCGGCGCACAGGCTGATGCCGGCCTCGCGCAGGCGCGTGGTCAGGGCGATCAGGTCGGCGTTGTCGCCGAGTCGCGGTTCGACCTGGCCGTAGTCGCTGACCGCGAAGCCACCGTCGTTGTCGCCTTCGCGCATGCGCAGGAACGGCAACAGATGCAGGTAGCGCACACCCAGTTCCTGCAGGTAGGGCACGCGTTCGCCGACCCCGGCCAGGGTGCCGGCGAAGCGGTCGGCGTAGGCGCTGTAGCCGAGCATCGACGGGTCGCCGAACCAGTCCGGCGCGCGCGCCGCATCCAGTTCGGCCAGTGCCGGCGGTCGTGCGCGGATGGTGGCGGCGACCGCATCGAGCCAGCGCGGCAGCCATTGCGCGTAGTCCGGATGGTCGCCGTACAGGGCCTGCAGTGCGGCGAACAGGCGCGGGCCATGGGCGCCGTAGCGCGCGTGTGCGCCGGGCTGGGCGGCCAGGGCCGCCTGCACGCCGGCGTGATCGGGGAGGGGGGAGGCAACAGCGTTCATGATGGGCCGCGCCCGGGGGCGGGCGCGGCGGGCTCCTTGGGGGTCAGAAGTCGTAGCGCACGCCGACGCTGGCGGTACGGCCGGGGATGGAGCGCGCGCGGATGTTGGCATTGTCCGGAATGCTCGCGTCCTCGGCCTCGGTCAGGCCGAAGGCGTCGAACAGGTTGTTGACGTTCAGCGACAGGGTCAGCGCATCGGTGACGCGGTAATTGCCGAACAGGTTCACCTGCGTGTAGCCGGGCATCTTCAACTGGTTGCTGTCCTGGGTGTAGGCCGAACTGGTGCCGATCGCATTGACCCCCAGCTCGTAGCGCTCGCCGCGGTAACTGGGGGTCAGCTGCCAGACGAACCTGGCCTGGCGGCGCGGCGTGTTGCCGGCGTTGGCCGGGGTGATCTGGTCCTTGTCGATCGTCGCATCGGTCCAGGTCGCGCCGCCGTTGAGGCCGAAGCCGCCGGCGCGGTAGGACGCTTCCAGCTCCAGCCCGTGCGCCTTGTAGGTGCGGTTGAAGAAGCGCTGGCTGGTGGCCTCGTAGTTCTGTTCCTGGGTGCGCGCAGCGAAGACGGTGGCGAACACGCTCAGGCCGCCGGCGCGCCACTTCAGGCCGCCCTCGAGTTGCTTGACGAAGTTCACCGCTTCGTCGGAAGACACCGAGCCGTCGTCGCGCACCACGCCGAACAGCAGGCGGTCGGCGTTGGCGCGCGCGCCGCGGCTGTAGCGGGCGAAGGCGGCCAGATCGTCGTTGAGCATGTAGTTGCCGCCGAGCGAGTACGACAGGTAGTTCCAGTCGTAGTCCACCGGCTTGCGGTTGGCGTAGTCGATCGTCGCCACGCTGCGTTCCGGCGCCTGGATGATCCCGTCGCCATCGACGTCGAGATTGTCGACCAGCAGCCCGCCGGCGGTGTTGCCGCGTGCCCGGCCCATGTCGTAGCGCACGCTGGCGTCCACGCTCAGCGGGCCCTGGTCCCAGCCCAGCGCCACGTACGGGGCGTTGATGGTGTAGCGCACGTCGTAATGGCGGGTGTTGTCGGTGCCCCAGTACGGCACGCCGTAGGCGTACAGCCCGTCCTGCGAGAGCAGGCTGCCGTCGGCAGCGACCACGTCGAGCAGGCGCGAACGGCTGGACACCGACTGCACGTAGGAATTCCAGGTCCAGTCCATGTCGATGACCTGGCGCGAGCTGTACAGGCCGGCCTTGAGGTTGACGTTGCCGCCATCGCCGTTGCCGAAGTCGCGCGCCAGGCTCAGATCGTTGACCGCGTTGCCGAGGTCGTTGATACGGGTGTTGAACAGGTGGGTGCGCACCGCCTGGCCGCTGTAGGTCTGGCCGTCGGCATCGCGCAGCGTCGCGCCGGCGCCACCGATCTGCGCCGCCAGGCTGGCGGCGTCGGCCACTTCGGCCGGGAACGGCGAGACGAAGCGGCCGGAGGTGTCGGCGATGCGGAACTTGTCGGTCAGCGTCCAGCCGCCGCCGATGTCGAACTGCGCCTCGGCGCCGATCGCGCGCGACACCGGATGCATGCCGTCGCCGAGGTCGACGCGGGTGAGCCGGTTGCTGCCGTCCAGGCTGTTGCTGCTGCGGAAATACGGGCTGTACAGGGTATCGCGGCCCGGGTCGAAGCTGCCCACATCGTGGAAGTGCGGCGAACCGTCGCTGCCGCTGACCAGGGTCGGCACGGGGGTATAGGCGGCGGCGCGGTCGTTGAGGTACTTGGCGTAGACACGGACGTAGCCGTTGTCGAACAGCCGGGTCAGGTTGGCCTTGAGCTGGCCGCCCTTGTCGGTGGCGTAGCCGGCATCGCGCACGCCGTCGCCGCGGCGGTAGAAGCCGCCGACGTTGAACTGCCAGTGCTCGGCGAACGGCGCGCCGTAGTCGAAGTCCAGGCGCGTGTTGTCGAAGCGGCCGAGGCCGCGGCTGAGGCAGACGCTGCCGCCGGCGGTGTCGCCGGTCTTGCTGATGAAGTTGATGATGCCGCCGGGCGAGTTGCTGGCGAAGGTCGAGGCCGAGCCGCCGCGGATCGCCTCGATACGCTCCAGGCTGTAGTCGGCGCGCAGGAAGATGTCGGCATTGCCGAAGGCGATGTCGCCGAATTCCAGCACCGGCAGCCCGTCTTCCTGCAACTGCAGGAACTTGGCGCCGCCGGAGGCCACCGGCAGGCCGCGCACCGCGATGTTGGCGTTGCCTTCGCCGCCGCTGGATTCGGAGCGGATGCCGGGGATGTTGCGGAAGATCTCGGCGGTCGAGCGCGGCGCGGATTGCTCGATGGCTTCTGCGCCGACGGTGCTGACCGACACGCTGGACTTGAGCTTGCTCTTGGCGGTGGCGGTGCCGGTCACGAACACCGAGTCCAGGCTGACCACGTCGGCCTGCGCGGAAGCGGGCTGGGCGGCAGGCGCGGCCGCGTCCTGGGCGAAGGCGGCCGGGGCGGCCAGGGCCGCGGCGACGGCCCAGGCCAGGGTATGCAGGCGGATCGAAGGGTGGTGCATCGCTATCTCTCCCGAAGCGAGGGGTGACGCGGGTAGGGCCTGCATGCGGCGTGCGAAGGCGTGGACCGGCGCGACGCCCATGCCGGACAGGCGGTGGGGTGGCGCAGTGATACGGCGTTTTGCAATCGATTGCAATTTGCACCGCAAAAAAATGCGGAAGTCACCGCCTGTAGTGATGAAAGCCTGATTTATCAGTCAAATAATGATGCAGCGCAGCGTTACAAACGATTGCATTAATCCCAACATGCGCTCCGCCGCCGTGGCGCGTCGCCCGCGGCGCCCTTGGCTTCCTGTCAGGCTGATGCGCATGCGCTCCGATCGCCCCTTGCTTCCGCTGTCGCGCGTGCTGGCGCTCAATGCCGGCTTCTTCGGCGTGCAGTACAGCTTCGGCTTGCAGCAGAGCAACATGAGCCCGATCTACAACTATCTGGGCGCCGATCACGCCAGCCTGCCGTACCTGTGGCTGGCCGGGCCGATCACCGGGCTGGTGCTGCAGCCGGTGGTCGGCGCGTTGAGCGACCGCACCGTCACCCGCTGGGGCCGGCGCATGCCCTACATGGTGGTCGGCGCGCTGGTGTGCAGCCTGTGCTTGCTGCTGATGCCCTTCAGCGTGGCGCTATGGATGGCGGTGAGCCTGCTGTGGATGCTGGACGCGGCCAACAACGTGGCGATGGAGCCGTATCGCGCCCTGGTCAGCGACGTATTGGCGCCGCGCCAGCGCCCGCTCGGCTATCTCACCCAGAGCGCGTTCACCGGCCTGGGCCAGACCCTGGCCTATGTGACGCCTCCGTTGCTGGTGTGGTTCGGCATGAACCAGGACGCGGCCAATGCGCACCACATTCCCTACGTCACCATCGCCGCGTTCGCGATCGGCGCGGGATTCTCCGCGGCCTCGATCCTGCTCACCGCGCGCAGCGTGCGCGAGCCGGTGCTGCCGCCGCTGGAACTGGAGCGCCTGCGCGGCGCGCCGGTCGGGCCGTTGGCCACGCTGCGTGAGATCGCCGATGCGGTGCGGCAGATGCCGCCGACGATGAAGCAGATGGCGCCGGTGATGCTGTTCCAGTGGTATGCGATGTTCTGCTACTGGCAGTACATCGTGCTGTCGCTGTCGACCACGCTGTTCGGCACCACCGCGCCGGATTCGCACGGCTTCCGCGAGGCCGGTCTGGTCAACGGCCAGATCGGCGGCTTCTACAACTTCGTCGCCTTCGTCGCCGCGTTCGCGATGGTGCCGGTGGCGCGCCGTGTCGGCCCCAAGGCCACGCATGCGGCGTGCCTGCTCGCCGCCGGCATCGGCATGTGCCTGCTGCCGGTGATCCACGACCGCTGGCTGCTGCTGTTGCCGATGATCGGCATCGGCCTGGCCTGGGCGAGCATGATGGGCAATCCGTACCTGATGTTGGCCGACAGCATCCCGCCCGAGCGCACTGGCGTGTACATGGGCCTGTTCAACCTGTTCATCGTGCTGCCGATGCTGATCCAGATCGTGACCTTGCCGCTGTACTACGACTCGTTGCTGCACGGCGATCCGCGCAACGTGATCCGCCTGGCCGGCGCGCTGATGCTGATGGCGGCGGTGGCGATGCTGTTGGTGAGGCAGGGCCGGGATTCGGGAGTGGGGATTGGGGATTCGTAAAAGCGCAGCGTTGCGCGTTGAAGTTCCGCGGCTAGGATTGAGAAACCGGGTTGGCTGGTACAGCGTCAGTGCGCACGTCCCGCTCTTGCGAATCCCCAATCCCGACTCCCCAATCCCGGCCCTTCACGCCGAATCGCGCACCACCAGGCTCACCGCCAGTTCCACCGATTGCAGCGGTTGCCCTTCGATCAGGCCGAGCACGCCGTCCACCAGCAGCGTCGCCGCCTGCGCCAGGTCCTGGCGCACCGTGGTCAGTGGCGGCTGGCTGTAGGACGCCAGCGGAATGTCGTCGAAGCCGACCAGCGAGATGTCCTGCGGCACGCGGTGGCCGGCCTCGGTCAGCGCGCGGATCGCGCCCAGCGCGATCACGTCGGAGGCGGCGAACACCGCGTCGGGCGGATCGGTCTTCTTCAGCATGGCCCGCGTCAACCGGTAGGCGTCTTCGCTGAGAAAGTGGCTGCGCGCATGTAGCCGCGGATCGAACTCCAGGCCGTGGTGCTCGAGCATGCGCCGGTAGCCGGCGAAGCGCGGCGCCACCTCCGGCAACTGCTCGTCGCCGAGGAAGGCGATGCGGCGGCGGCCGGTCTCGATCAGGTGCGCGGTGGCCAGCTCGCCGCCGCGCAGGTTGTCGCTGCCGATGCTGACGTAGGCCTGGCCGTCGATGCGGCTGCCCCACACCACCATCGGCAGGCCGCCGCGCGCGGCGGCGTCGAGCGCGGCATGCTCGGAACTTTGCCCGAGCATGATCACGCCGTCGGCGCGGCTGCCGCGCGCCAGGTCTTCGACCCAATGGTCCTGGTGCCGGTCCAGCTTGGACAACAGCATGCTGTACCCGCGCGCGGTCAGCGCATCGGCGAGCAGCGCCAGCATGGTCATCATGAACGGGTCCGACAGCGGCTGCTCATGCGCGTGCATCAGCGGCACCGCGACGCAGACGATGTTGGAGCGCCGCGAGCGCAGGCTGCGCGCGGCCAGATCGACGCGATAGCCGGCCTCGCTGGCCAGTTGCTTGATATAGGCGCGCGTGCGCCGGGCGACCACCGGGTTGTCGGCCAGCGCGCGCGAGACGGTGGATTCGGACACGCCGGCCATGCGCGCGATGTCGGCCATCTGCAGGCGCGCGCCCGGTGCGGCGCGGTCGGGTTTGTCGGGCATGCGATGTCGGCGCTGGCGCAGGGAGCGGAATCGGCAGTGTATGCCAGCCGCTGCGATGCGAGCGCCAACCCGTGAGGCAGCGCCGGCCTAGCCCATGTGCAAGCCGCCGTTGACCGCGTAGTCGGCGCCGGTGACGTAGGCCGCTTCGTCGGAGGTCAGCCAGCCGCACAGCGCGGCCACTTCCTCGGGCTTGCCGAGCCGGCGCAGCGGCACCGAGGTCGCCAGGCGGTCGAGCACGTCCGGCGGAAAGCTGCTGATCGAGGCGCTGGCGATGTAGCCGGGCGACACCGTGTTGACGGTGACCCCGCGCGAGGCCACTTCCTGCGCCAGCGCGCGGCTGAAGCCCTGCATCGCCGCCTTGGCGGTGGCGTAGTTGATCTGCCCGATCTGGCCCTTCTGCGCGCTGACCGCGCCGATGTTGACGATGCGGCCCCAGCCGCGCGTGGTCATGCCGTCCACCACCTGCTTGGTGATGTTGAACAGCGAGTTCAGATTGCTGGCGATCACCGCCTGCCAATCCTCGCGGCTCATCTGCCGGAACAAGGTGTCGCGGCTGCCACCGGCGTTGTTGACCAGCACGTCGATCTCGCCGACCTCGGCCTTGACCTTGGCGAACGCGGCGACGGTGGAGTCCCAGTCGGTGGCGTTGCCTTCGGAGGCGACGAAGTCGAAGCCCAGCTCGCGCTGCTCGCGCAGCCACGCCGACTTGCGCGGCGAATTGGGGCCGCAGCCGGCGACCACGGTGTGTCCGTTGCGCGCCAGCTTCTGGCAGATCGCGGTGCCGATGCTGCCCATGCCGCTGGTGACGTAGGCGATTCGTAGAGTCATGGAAGAACTCCTTCGGAGTTGGGGAATGGGGAGTAGGGAATGGGGAATGGTTGGAAGCGAGCGCCGCGTTTGCGATTCCCGTTTCCCCATTCCCGATTCCCGGCAGCCATCAAGCGGCCAACGGATACAGCGCGAACAGAAGGCTGCCGCCCATCAACAGCAACGACACCAGCACCGCCCACTTCATGGTGAAACGCTGGTGGTCGGCGAAATCGACCTTGGCCAGGCCGACCAGCAGATAGGTCGAGGGCACCAGCGGGCTGAGCAGGTGCACCGGCTGTCCGGCCAGCGAGGCGCGCGCCATTTCCACCGGGGTGATGCCGTAGTGGCTGGCCGCTTCGGACAGGATCGGCAGCACGCCGAAGTAGAACGCGTCGTTGGACATGAAGAAGGTGAACGGCATGCTGGCGAGTGCGGTGATCACCGCCAGGTACGGGCCCCAGGCATCGGGAATCACCGCCAGGAAGCTGCGCGACATCGCTTCGACCATGCCGGTATTGGAGAGGATGCCGGTGAACACGCCGGCGGCGAAGATCAGCGACACCACCGACAGCACGTTGCCGGCATGGTTGACCAGGCGCCGGCGCTGCTCGGCCAGGTTCGGATAGTTGATCAGCAGCGCCAGCGCGAAGCCGATCATGAACAGCACCGGCATCGGCAGCACGCCGACCACCAGCGCCGCCATCAGCGCCAGGGTCAGCACCAGGTTCACCCACAGCAGCTTCGGCCGCTTGATGTCCTCGGCGTCTTCCACGGTCGGCAGCGCATCGCCGTCGTCGGCCACGCTGCTGTCCATCCAGGTGTCGCCCGGCAGCGCGGCCACGCCGAGGCGGCGCCGCTCCTGCATGCCCAGGTACCAGGCCAGCACCAGGATGCCGGCGATCGCCAGCGCCATCGCCGGCACCAGCGGCACGAACACGTCGGCCGGGTCCACGTGCAGCGCGGTGGCCGCGCGCGCGGTCGGTCCGCCCCACGGGGTCAGGTTCATCACCCCGCCGGCGAGGATGGTCACGCAGGTCAGGTTCAGCGCGTTCATGCCGATGCGCCGGTACAACGGCAGCATCGCCGACACGGTGATCATGTAGGTGGTGGAGCCGTCGCCGTCGAGCGAGATCAGCAGCGCCAGCACCGCAGTGCCGACCACGATCTTCATCGGGTCGCCCTTGACCAGGCGCAGGATGCGCCGCACCAGCGGATCGAACAGGCCGGCGTCGATCATCACCCCGAAGTACAGGATCGCGAACATCAGCATCACGCCGGTCGGCGCGATCTTCTTGATCCCTTCCAGCATCATCTCGTTGATGCCGGTGCCGAAGCCGCCGGCCAGCGCGAAGGCGATCGGCACGATGATCAAGGCGACCAGCGGCGACAGCCGCTTGCTCATGATCAGGTACATGAAGGTGATGACCATTCCGAAACCGAGCGCGGTCAGCATGTGAGTTCCTCAGGGTGGTGCATGGAAAAAATCGAACCCGACAGCAGGAGAGGGCAGCGGTAGAACGCAAGCCGACAACGCATCAAGTCGCGTAATCCCGCCTTTGCGATTCCCGAATCCCGATTCCCCAATCCCGGCTCTCAGAAGTCGTACTGGAAGCGGCCGGTGATCGCGCGGGTGTGGTCGAGCGTGGTGCCGGCCAAGTGGTCGCGGTTGCGGCTGTCGATCAGGTTCAGCATCAGGCGCAGGTTCGGCTTGAGGTACCAGTTGCCGGCCAGCGTCCACGACGCGGTGGAGGCGTCGAGGAAGTCCGCCTGGCCGTCCAGGTGCTGCGTGCCCCACATGCGGTCGTAGCGCAGCGCCAGTTCGAACGCGCCGCGCGGATTGTTGACCTGCTTGATGCGGGTGAAACGCCCGGTCTTGCTGTCGTAGCGGCGCGATTCGCCGGTCGCGAACCAGCTGACGAAGCCATAGGCGGACAGCACCTGCGCACGCTGCGCACCGTCGTCGAACAGGCCGCCGCTGAATTCGCTCTGCCACGACAGCGGGCCGCGCACCTGCGCGTACTCCAGCGACCACTTGTCCACGTCGGTATCGCGGCCGTCGGCGAAGCGCGCCAGGGTGATGCGGCTGTCGTCGGACAGATGCCCGGCCGGGCGCGGGCGGATGCTCAAGGCCGGTGCACCGTTGGCGCCGGGATGGTCGTAGCGTTCGTGCGCCAGCGACAGGCCCAGGTGCAGCACGTCGCCGTCGCGCGCGCCCGGCGCCCAGGTGCCGCGGCCGCCGAACGCATCGCCCTTGATGTTGGACACGTCGATGCTTTCCAGGCTGTAGACGCTGGCGGCCCAGGTGTAGTCCTTGCCGGCGGCCTGCCACGACACCGCCTTGCGGTACAGCGGCGCCAGCGTGCTGGCCGCGCCGCTGCGCTCCAGGAACTGGCCGAAGTTGGAGCCGGTGCGGTCGTCCAGCGAGAAGTACTGCTTGAACTGGCCGACGCTCAGCGTGCCGGCGTCGAACTTTCGGGTCAGGTAGACGTCCTTGGCCTCGATGCCCTTGCCGTTGAAGTCGTCCTGCAGCCCGGCGAAATCGCCTTCGACCTTGTAGCCGAAGCCGAAGAACTTGCCGGACACGTCGATCCACAGCCGGCGGATCTCGGTATCGTCGGGATTGGGTGTGCCGCGCTGGTCGTTGTCGAACTGGGCGAAGTCCCAGTGCAGGCGGCCGCCGATCTCGGCGGTGACCGGGCCGTCGTCGTCGCCATCGGCGGCCTGCGCCAGCACGGGCAGGGACAGCAAGGCGCAGGCGCAAGCGCCGCACAGGCTCGATTTCTTCAGGTTCACGTACCCTCCCAGGTGCGCGCAGCGCGTCGATGAGTCGGTAGCCCGCAGCGGAAGGCGCAGGCCAGCGTGGCTGCAGCCTAGTGCGGCGTAGCTGTCATCGACCTGTCGATGGGAAGCCAAGCGTTTCAGGCGCGCCCGGTCGCCTGCGGCCGGACCGTCGGTCCAGGGGCGCTGGCGGCCGGCGCAGTGCTCGTCGTTGTGCAACCGGCGCAGTCTAGGTAGGTTATCGGCGCTGGACTTTCGGCCAGCGGGAGACCGCGTTCCCTCGTGTCGCAGCATCTCCCTGGCCCCAATCGCGCGTCATCGGAGTCGCCATGCGTAGAGTGCTCGCCGGCCTGTCGGTCCTGGTTCTCGCGGTCGGAGCGTTCATGCTTTGGCAGCGGTCGCCTGTCGCCGCACGCTCGCAGCCAGGCACAGGAGCCGCCGCCGCTATGGGCGACGCGCGCGATGCGCGCGCCGTCGGCGCCGACACGCGCTCAGGTACGGACGTTCTCCGAGCCGAGGAAACGTCGCCCACCGTCGCCGACACGTTCCCTGCGACGCAGGGTCGCCAGCCGGCGCCCTTGGCGGAGATGGCATTTCTCAGGGGGAAGGCGATCGACGGGGGAATGGCCATGCGCGTCATCGGCAGCAGGGACTTCGACCTGATCCTGCAGAAGCTGGCAAGGCAGGCCGAGTCCGACGGCCTGGCCAAGTCCAGGGTCTACAAGGATAATTTCAGGGATTACCTGAGCGAGGCCGACCCCGGTTTCGCGGTCAAGGATGTCGCATGCGGAGCCCATGTCTGCATGGCATCGGCCTCGAACACGCGCCCCAGCGATGCGCAATTCTCCACCGCAGTGCAGGCCATGGCCGGTGCGCGCGATGCGCGGATGTATTCCACCGTCACGCAGACGTTGCCGGATCCGGATGTGCCAGGCGCCTATCTGTACCGCATCATCTTCACCACCGATCCGAGCCTGGCGGCGATCACCATGCCGTCGCAGTGAACGCGCCATCGGTGGGCACAATGGCGATGGCAGTGGCCTGCGATTCCGCTGCCGGGCATCGCCGCGACCTGAATCGCCGGCCTGATTGCCTGCTGCCAACGCGGCGCGAGCGGGTTAGCATCCGCCGGCCGACTCGCTTCTGCGAATCCCCACTCCCGGCTTTCCGCAGCCGCACGGCTGGTCATCTCCAATGCGTCTTTTGTTAGTCGAGGACAACGCCGATCTGGCCGATGCGATCGTGCGGCGCATGCGCCGCAGCGGGCATGCGGTGGACTGGCAGAGCGATGGACTGGGCGCGGCCAGCGTGCTGCGCTACCAGAGCTTCGATCTGGTGGTGCTGGACATCGGCCTGCCCGGGCTGGATGGACTGCGGGTGCTGGCCGGGCTGCGCGAGCGCGGCGACACCACGCCGGTGCTGATGCTGACCGCGCGCGACGGCATCGAGGACCGGGTGCAGGCGCTGGACGTGGGCGCCGACGATTACCTTGGCAAGCCGTTCGATTTTCGCGAGTTCGAGGCGCGCTGCCGGGTGCTGCTGCGGCGCAATCGCGGCAACGCCAGCGAGGTGGTGCAGCTGGGCGGCTTCGCCTTCGACAATGCCGCGCATACGGTCAGCCTGGACGGTGCGCCGATCGAGTTGCCCAATCGCGAATACCGCCTGCTGGAGATCCTGATCGGCCGGCTCGGCCAGGTGGTGGGCAAGGACGAGATCGGCAACGGGCTGTTCGGCTTCGACGACGAGGCCGGGCCGAATGCGATCGAGCTGTACGTCGGGCGCCTGCGCAAGAAGCTGGTCGGTGCGCCGCTGCGCATCGTCACCGTGCGCGGGGTCGGCTACAAGCTGGAAGCGGCCGGGATCGATTCGCCGCCAGCGACGCCGCAGGACCCAGGCGGCGATGGCTGAGGCCGCGCTGCCGGCACCGTCGATCCGGCGCACGCTGCTGCTGTACCTGGGGGCGCTGTCGCTGCTCGGCGCGGTGGCGCTGTTCTTCGCCGCGCGCGACTACGGCCAGCGTGCGGCCAACCGTTCTTACGATCACCTGCTGGTGTCCTCGGCGCTGTCGATCGTCGATTCGGTGGCGCTGGCCGACGGGCAATGGCAGGTGGACCTGCCGTACGCGGCGCTGGACCTGCTGGCGATGGCGCCGGAGGACCGGGTGTTCTACCGGGTGTTCGATGCGCGCGGGCGCACCATCACCGGCTACGACGATCTGCCCAAGGCGCCGTCGCTGCCGCGTGCCAGCGCGGCGCCGCGCTTGTTCGACGCGTTCTACAGCGGCGAGCAGGTGCGCTTCGCGGTGGTGGCGCGGCGGGTGTCGTCGGCCGCGGCGCAGGACGAGGTGTGGGTGCAGGTCGGGCAGACCCGGCGCGCGCGCGAAGCGCTGGCGCAGGATGTGGTGCTGCACGCGCTGGTCGCGATCGCGGTGCTGTCGCTGCTGTCGCTGGCGCTGGTCTGGCTGGGGGTGTATCGCGCGTTGCGTCCGCTGCAGCGGATCGAGCGCGACCTGTCGCGGCGCGAACCCTCGGAGCTGAAGCCGCTGGCCCTGGCCGCGCCGCAGGAAATGCACCAGATGGTGGCGGCGTTGAACCGCTTCATGGCGCGCCTGGCGAGCAGCAACGAGACCTTGCGCGCGTTCATGGCCGAGGCCGCGCACCAGATGCGCACGCCGCTGGCCGCGTTGCGCGCGCAGGCGCAGCTGGCGCTGGACGACGACGATCCGCGCGACATGCGCCGAAGCCTGGAGGCGATCGAGCGCAACGCCACGCACATGAGCCGCCTGCTCAACCAATTGCTCAGCGACGCCAGCGTGATCCACCGCGCCAACCTGCAGCGCTACGCCAGCGTGGATCTGGCCGAGGTCGTGCATCAGGCGCTGCACGAAGCGCTGCCGCAGTCGCAACCGCGTCCGCGCGTGCAACTGGCCATCGCCAGCGAGCCGGCGATGGTGCGCGGCGACGCGCTGCTGCTGCGCGAGGCGATCAAGAACCTGATCGACAACGCCTGCAAGTACGGCGGCGACGGCGCGCTGCAGGTGGCGCTGACCTGCGAAGCGCGCGATTGCGTGGTGACCGTGGCCGATCACGGGCCGGGCATCGCCGCGGCCGACGCCGAGCGCGTATTCGAGCGCTTCGCGCGTGGCGAGGGCGCGGCCGCCGGCGGCGCCGGGCTCGGCCTGGCGATCGTCAAGCGCGTGGTCGACAGCCACGGCGGGCGCATCGATCTGTCCAACCGCGTCGGTGGCGGCCTGATCGCCAGCCTGCGCCTGCCCAGGTTGCACCCATGAGCTCGCATTTCCTGCTGCGCACGGCTGCCGCAGTGCTGGTCGTCCTGTTCGCCCACGCCGCGCTGGCCGCGCCCGGCGACATCCGCCGCTTCCCGGCGCAGGGCAGCGCCCAGGCGCAGCTGTGCATCCAGGGTTCCACCGACATCGAGGTGTTCGCCGCGGTGATCGGCGACTACCAGCGGCTGCACCCGCGCACCGAGGTGGTGTACCAGGACGTGATCGCCTGGGACATGTACCAGCGCTACCTGCATCCGCGGCCCGGCGCACGCTGCGCCGACCTGCTGATCAGCGCCAGCATGGACCTGCAGACCAAGCTGGTGAACGACGGCCACGCGCTCGCGCACCGCTCGCCGCAGACCGAGGCGCTGCCGGCGTGGGCGCAATGGCGGCATGAAGCGTTCGGGATCAGCTACGAGCCGGTGGCGATCGTCTACAACAAGGCGCGGCTGCCGGCGGCGCAGGTGCCGCGCACGCGCCGCCAGTTGCTGGAGCTGCTGCGCGCGCCGGGCATGCCGCTGCGCGGCAGGATCGGCACCTACGACGTGGAGCGCAGCGGCGTGGGCTATCTGTTCGCGACCCAGGACGGGCAGATCGGCAGCATGGCCGGCGCCTTGCTGGCGGCGATGGGCGACAACCAGGTGGTACTGGAAGAACGCACCGGCGTGCTGCTGGACCGGGTCAGCCGCGGCGAACTGCTGTTGGCCTACAACGTGCTCGGTTCCTACGCGCAGGCACGGATCGACGCCGGCGCGCCGCTGGCGATCGTGCAGCCGGAGGACTACACCCTGGTCGCGCTGCGCACCGCGGTGATTCCGCGCGATACGCCGCACGCGGCCGAGGCGCGCCGGTTCCTCGACTATCTGCTGTCGCCGCGCGGGCAGCAGGTGCTGTCGCGCGAGGCCTGGCTCAAGCCGATCCTGCCGGGCGCCGGCGGCACGACGCCGGCGGCGACTCCCGCATTCCGCCCGATCGCGCTGGGGCCGGGCTTGCTGGTGTACCTGGACGCACTCAAGCGCCGCCAGTTCCTGGATGCCTGGCGCAGCAGCATGCGCCGCCATCCGCCGCGCTGAACGCGCCGCGGCGGGCGCCGGCGTTCAACGCGCGAAGTGTGGCGGCTGCGCGGTGGAGTGCAGGATGCGCACGCTGTCGCCGAGCTGTTCGGGCGCGCCGCCGGCAAGCAAGGCCTGCACGCGCGGCCGGTCCGGTGCCGCGCCGGCGCCCAGCCCCACCCAGGCGTTCTTGCCGGCGCCCTTGGCCGCGTACAGGCAGCGATCGGCCAGGCCCACGCTCTGCTCCCAATCGCCCAGCGCCGGCCACGCCGCCACCAACGGCCATGGCGCGAAACCGATCGAGCAGGTCAGCGCCAGTTCGTGCTGCTCCAGCGCGAAACGCTGCGCGGCCACTGCCGCACGCAGGCGCTCGGCCAGCGCCTCGGCGGCGCCGTCGCGCGGCAGGCGGGTGACCAGCACGAATTCCTCGCCGCCCCAGCGCACCAGCAGGTCGCGGTCGCCGCACAGCGCGCGCAGGCTGTCGGCGCAGTGCACCAGCGCGGTGTCGCCGGCCTGGTGGCCGTAGTCGTCGTTGATGCGCTTGAAGTTGTCGAGGTCGATCATGAAGAAATACAGCGCATCGGCGCTGCTGCCGGCGTCGAGCTGGGCGCGCAGCGCCGGGCATTCGCGGGCCAGCCAATCCTGCAGTTCGCGGCGGTTGGAGACGCGGGTCAGCGGGTCCAGGCGGGTGGCCGCTTCCAGTTGCGCATTGCTCTGCAGCAGCTGCTGGTTGGCGCGCTCCAGCTGCCGCGTGCGCTCGGCGACGGTGAGGTTCAGCAGTTCCACCATGTCGCGCTCGCGGTTGACCGTGCGGCGCACGCGTTGCGCGGCCAGGCCGAGCAGCAACAGGCCCAGCAGCGCGTAGCCGGCATACGCCAGCGGATGCCGCCACGGCGGCGGCCGCACCTCGATCCGCAGCGTGCGCGTGGCGCCGAACTGGCCGTCGCGCCCGGCCGCCTGCAGTTCCAGCGTGTAGCGGTCCGGCGGCAGATGGCTGACCGAGAATTCGCTGTGCGCGGTCTGCGGATAGACCCAGCCCTGGTGCAGGCCGTCGACCCGGTAGCGCAGCCGCGCCGTGCCCGGCGCGGTGAAGTCGATCGCGGTCATGCCCAGGGTGAACACGTTGTCGCGATAGTCCAGCGCGATGTCGTGCGCATACACCACGTCGGTCTCGGTCTGCCGCTTGCCGTCGTGGCTGCCTTCGCTGGCGTCGAGCACGCGCAGGTCGGTCAGCACCGCGCGTGCCGGGTTGCTGCGCAGCGGCAGCTTGCGCGGGTCGATCACGTCCACGCCCTGCGTGCCGCCGAAATACAGCAGGCCGCGGCTGTCGCGATAGCCCTGGCCGCTGTTGTATTCCTGGTTCTGCAGGCCGTCGCGGCTGCCCAGGTTCTGCACGATGCGGGTGGCCGGATCGAGCACGCTCAGGCCGTTGTTGGTGCTCAGCCACAACCGTCCCTGCGGATCCGGCAGGATGGTGTAGATGACATTGCTGCTGAGGCCTTCGCGGTCGGTGTAGCGCACCGCGACGTCGCGCTTCAGGTCCACCGCATACAGTCCGCCGGAGAACGTGCCGACCCACAGCACGCCGTCCTTTTCGTAGAGCGACCACACCGACGGATACAGGCCGGCGCCGCCGGGGCGATAGGGCTCGGCCGGCCGGTCGCCGCGCATCCGCCACAGCCCGCAGTCGTTGCAGCCGATCCACAGCGTGCCCTGGGTGTCGCGGTACACCCGGGTCAGCGTGCGCCCGGCCAGCGGCGCCCAGCGCGGATCGTCCTGCACGCGGCCGTCGACCACCCGGGTCAGGCCGCGGCGCGTGGCCACCCACAGCGTGTCGCCTTCGCGCAGCAGGGCGTTGACGTGCGCATCGGCCAGGCCGTCCACGCGCGCCAGCGCACCGCTGCCGTCCAGGCGCCACAGGCCGTGGCGGGTTCCCAGCCACCAGTGGCGGCCGTCGCCCTCGATGGCGCGCACCATGCGCGTGGCCAGCGCGGCCGGGACCTGCCAGGGCGCGCGGCCGCGCTCGCGCAGCAACAGCCCTTGGTCGGTGCCGATCAGCATGCGCGCGCCGTCGCGCCAGATGCTGCGCACGCTGGGACTGGGCCAGGCATGGGTGTCGCTGAGGTCTTCCTCGTCGTTGCGGATCACCGCCGACATCGGCCGCACCCGGTACAGGCCGGCGGTGTAGGTGCCGATCCACCAGGTGCCGTTGCCGTCCTGATAGAACCGGGTGATGGCGCTTTGCGGCGGCACGTCGAAGCTCAGCCGCCGCGGCGTCGCCGCATCCTTGTCCAGCTGCGTCACCGTGGCATTGGTGGAGCCGACCAGCACCCGCCCGTCGGCCAGGCGGATCAGCGCGCTGAGATCGCTGTGCCCGGCGAGCAGTTGCTGCGTGCTCCAGTGGGCGAGCGTGGCGCCTTGCGCGTCGAGCTTGAACAGCCCGGCGCTGGCCGAGGCCAGCCACAGCCCTTCCGGCCCGGATTGCAGGCCCACGCATTCGTCGATGCCGGGCGGCGCCGGCAGCGCCTGGCGTGCGCTCGCGCCGAGCAGCCACAGCCGGCAGCGCCGGTCCAGCGCCACCGCGCGCTTGCCGTCGGGCATCCAGGTCAGGCCGACCACCGGCGCATCGCCGCCCAGCGGCAGCACCCGGCTCAGCGTCGCGTCGACGCGGTCGATGCCGTGTTCGGTGCCGAGCCAGGCGCCGCCCTGCGGATCGATCAGGATGTTCATGATGCGGTTGTGCGACAGGCCGTCGGCCACGCCCAGCCGATGCCGCTTCCAGGTGGCCAGATCGATCACTTCCAGGCCGGCGTCGTTGCTGCCCAGCCACAGGCGGGTGCCGCGGGCCTCGAAGGCGAGGCTGTCGATGCTGCTGCTGAGCAGGCTTTGCCGGTCGCTGGCGTTGAGCTCGTGCCGGTAGACGCGGAACAGATGGCCGTCGAAGCGGTTGAGGCCCTCCTGCGTGGCGATCCACAGGAAGCCCTGGTCGTCGCTCTGCAGCGCGGTGATGGTGAGTTGCGACAGCCCGTCGCCCAGGCCGAAATGCTCCAGGCTGCTCGGCAACTCGGTGTCGTCGCCGTCGCTGACGGCTGTCGCGGCGAGCGTCGCGGCCACGCTCGCGCCTGGCGCCAGCAGCGCCGCCAGCAGCGCGCAGCGGCACCCGGTCGGGCGCAGGCCGCGCAGCAGGGTCGAAAGAGTCCGGATCACGCCTCGCTATCGGCCGCCGGCGTTGCGGCTTGAACGCGGCCAATGCCGGGGGCGGTGCGATTCCTGGCGCAGGGCCGGCACGGCGGCGGCCGCGCATGCCAGACTGTAGGCATGGATGCGCCCACGATTCTGGTCGCCGACGACCATCCCCTGTTCCGCGCCGCAGTGCTGCACGCGCTGCGCCAGGCCTTGCCACGCGCGCGGGTCACCGAGGCGTCCAGCGCCGCCACGCTGGATGCGGCGCTGGCCGCGCAGGCGCATGCCGACCTGGTCCTGCTGGACCTGGCGATGCCCGGCGCGCGCGGCTTCTCGGCCCTGCTGCACGTGCGCGGCGAACGTCCGGAGGTGCCGGTGGTGGTGATCTCCTCCAACGACCACCCGCGGGTGATCCGCCGTGCGCAGCAGTTCGGCGCGGCCGGCTTCATTCCCAAGTCCTCGCCGGCCGAGACCATCGGCATCGCGGTGGCGGCGGTGCTCGATGGCGGCACCTGGTTCCCGCCGCTGACCGCCGCGCGTTCGGAAGCCGACGCGCAACTGGCCGCACGCCTGGCGCAGCTGACCCCGCAGCAGTTCCGGGTGCTGCTGTGCCTGGCCGACGGCCTGCTCAACAAACAGATCGCCTACGAACTGGGCCTGGCCGAGAACACGGTCAAGGTGCATGTGACGGCAATCCTGAAAAAGCTCGAGTGCCACAGCCGCACCCAGGCCGCGGTGCTGGTCAAGGCGCTGGAGCCGGAAGGCGAGGCCTGAACCCCGCGCGCGGCGATCGGCCATGCGATGGGCCGGGAGCGTTTTCCGCCGCGCCCGGATACGCGATGCTATGCACTGGCGCCCGCGCTTCCTGCGGGCGGAAAGGACCCCCGGACCATGCCTATCCGCAACGAGCAGATCGCCTACTACCCGTTCCTGCAGGAAATGCTGGACGACGACTATTTCCCTTCCTTTCTGGTCGGCAAGGGCCAGAAGATCCTGTTGCGGCTGTGCGAGGCGATCGAGGCGCAGGCCCCGCCGGACCTGCCGGCGCTGTACCGGCTCACCCATGCCGCCACCGAGGAATTCAACGCGCTGGCGCTGGAGTTCGAGGCGCACGACAGCGAGATCGAGACCGCTGCGCGCGACAACATCGGCGTGGACTTCCTGTACATCGCCAGGACCTACGGCTTCGATGCTGCCGATGCCGAGGAGTTGATCGCGCCACGCGAGTGGTGAGCGGGGCGGGGCGTCGGTGGGCTATGCGCGCCGGCTGTTCCTTCTCCCTTCGGGAGAAGGTGCCCCGCAGGGGCGGATGAGGGTACGTGCGCAGCCTCGCGCACCCAACTCCCCGAGTCGCTTTCGCGCCGGACCCTCACCCCAACCCCTCTCCCGGTGGGAGAGGAGCTAGCGCTGTTCCCTTCTCCCCTGGGAGAAGGTGCCCCGCAGGGGCGGATGAGGGGACGGGCGCAGCCTCGCGCATCCAACTCCGCGAGTCGCTTTCGCGCCGGACCCTCACCCCAACCCCTCTCCCGGTGGGAGAGGGGCTAGCGCTGTTCCCTTCTCCCCTGGGAGAAGGTGCCCCGCAGGGGCGGATGAGGGTACGGGCGCAGCCTCGTGCACCCAAACTCCGCGAGTCGCTTTCGCGCCGCACCCTCAACCCAATCCCTCTCCCGATGGGAGAGGGGCTAATGCTCCGGTGGGAGCGAGGCTCAGCCCCGCCGCAACAGCATCTGCGTCATCAGCGCGCGCAGCGCCGGCGCGCGCACCGGCTTGGACAGGAAGCCCCATCCCTGCGCCTGGGCCAGCGCGCGCAGCGCCGGATCCGGTTCGGCGGTGACCAGGATCACCCGCGGTTCGGCGTTCCAGCGCCCGCACAGCTGCGCGAACAAGGCCGGGCCGTCGCGCTCGCCCATGCGCACGTCCAGCAGCACCAGCTCCGGCGCCTGCGCCGGTTGCGCCGCGGCCAACGCCTCTTCGGGCCCGGCGGCCAGTTCCACCCGGCACGCCCAGCGTTCCAGCAGCGCGCGGCTGGCCTCGCAGACGCGCGGGTCGTCGTCGATGCACCACACCCGGCAGCCGTGCAGGATCGGGTCGTCGCCGTTGTCGCTGGCCACCGCGGTCGGCGCCTGCGCCTGCGCCGCGGCGGCGGCGTCGCCCAGCGCCACGGTGACCGCGAACACGCTGCCGCGGCCGAGCTGCGAACGCAGGCCGATGCGGTGGCCGAGCAGGCGGCCGATGCGCTCCACGATCGCCAAGCCGAGGCCAGCACCGCGGTCGTGGGCGACGCCGTCGCCGAGGCGGCGGAACTCCTCGAAGATCTCCTGCTGCAGCGCCTCGGGGATGCCCGGGCCCTGATCGTGGACCTCGATGCGCAGGCTGTCGCCGTCGCGGCGGCAGCCCAGCAGCACGCGTCCGCGCGGGGTGTAACGGATCGCGTTGGACAGGAAGTTCTGCAGGATGCGCCGCAGCAGCGTCTCGTCGCTGCGCACCGCGGCGCGGGTGGGCACGTAGTCCAGGCGCAGGCCGCGGTCCTCGGCGACGATGCCGAACTCGTGCGCCAGGGTCTGCAGCAGCGGCCCCAGCGCGAAGTCGCGCACCTGCGTCTTCAGCGTGCCCGCTTCCAGCCGCGAGATGTCCAGCAGGCTGTTGAGGATCGCGTCCTGCGCGACCAGCGCGTTGTCGACATGGTCGGCGATCTGCCGCGCGTCGTCGTCGTGCAGCTTGCCGCGCAAGGCGGACACGAACATGCGCGCGGCGTTGAGCGGCTGCAGCAGGTCGTGCACCGCCGAGGCGACGAAGCGGGTCTTGTAGCGATTGGCGTTCTCGGCCTCGCGCTTGGCGTCGGCCAGGTCGCGGGTGCGCTCGGCGACGCGGTGCTCCAGCGCGTCGGCCAACGAACGCAGTTCGCGCGCGGCGTTCTTGTAGCTGGTGATGTCGGCGTAGCTGGTGACGAAGCCGCCGTCGGGCAGCGGGTTGCCGCGGATTTCCAGCACCGTGCCGTCGTCCTTCTCGCTCTCCCGCATGTGCGGGCGGCCGCTGCGCAGGTGGTCCAGGCGGCGCTGGATCGCCGCTTCCACCGGGCCGGGACCGAGCAGGCCGCGGCGCGCGTTGTAGCGGAACACGTCCTCGATCGGGCGGCCGATGCGGATCAGCTCCGGCGGGAAACGGAAGATCTCCAGATAGCGCGAATTCCACGCCACCAGGCGCAACTGCGCATCGATGATCACCACGCCCTGCGGCAGATGCTCCAGGCTGCGGCTGAGGCCGGTGTCGGCCTGTTGCGCGGCCTGCACCACGCCGTCCTGCGCGGTGCGCAGCTCCTGCGCATGCTGTTGCAGCAGCGATTCCAGTTCGCGCCGACTGCGCTGGCGCAGCCGCGCCAGGCGCTGGCGTTGCTGGAACAGCAGACCCAGGAACACCAGCGCCAGCCAGATGCCGGCCGCGGCCAGCGCGGCCGCGCGGCCGGCGGCGCGGCTGCCGCCGATGTCGTGCAGCAGGTGCAGGCGCCAGCCGCTTTCCGGCAGCGCCATGCTCTGCCACAGCAGCGGCGCCGATTGCGTGGGCGCGTCGATGCGCATCACCTGGCCGCCGTCGTCCAGCGCGGCCAGGCTGCGCCGCCGCGCCGGCAGCAAGGTCTGCCGGGCGTATTGGCGGGTGGCGAGCAGTTCGTCGCGTTCGTGCGCGCTGAGCGGCTGCAGCTGGCGGTAGCGCCAGGCGTCGCGGCTGGACAGGAACACCACGCCATGGCGATCGCTGACCAGCACCACGTCGGGCACGCGCAGCCATTCGCGTTCCAGCGCGGCCAGTTCGATCTTGATCACGATCACGCCCAGGGTGCGCCCGGTATCGTCGCGGATCGCCTGCGACAGGAAATAGCCGGGCACGCCGGTGGTCATGCCGATGCCGTAGAAACGGCCGCTGCCCTGCGCCAGCGCCTGCTTCACGTAGGGACGGAAACTGTAGTCGGCGCCGACGTTGCTGCTGGCCAGGCGCCAGTTGCTGGCGGCCACGGCGACGCCATCGGCGTCGATCAGGGTCAGCGTCGAGGAACGGGTGACGTCGTTGGCGCGTTCCAGCTTGAGGTTCAGCCGCTGGTGCGCGGCAGGGTCCAGCGGCTGGGTCAACGCCTCGCGCAGTTCTGGATCCAGCGCCAGCACCTGCGGCAGCGTGCGGTAGCGGTCGATGCGCTGCTGCAGGGTCTGCGCGTACAGCTCCAGCTGCTGGCGCAGTTGCCGGCTCTCGGCGCGCAGCGCGCGCTGTTCGGCGAAATGCCCGGCCGACAGCATCGCCAACGCCATGCCGCCGAGGGCGGCGAGCAGGAGCAGGGCGAAGCGGCGATAGCGCAGGGCGGGATACATGCGGAGTGGGCGCGGTCGGGACGGTATCCTGCCAGCTTAGCGGCAGCGGCACGCGCGCTGGCGATTCGTTCCGCGGACGGTCGCGGCGTCGCCGCGATCGCGCAAACGGCCGCCGCGGACGGGGGCCTAATGCACGACGGCAGCGCCGGTCCGAGTGCGGGCCGGCGCTGCCGTCGTGTGTCTTCGTTGCGAACGCACCCGATCGGACAATGCCGATCGGGTGCCGATCAGGACCTGCCGATCAGAACTGCACCTGCGCGCGCAGGTCGATCGAGTCCGGCTTGGTGTGCACGCCGGCGCGTTCGGCATCGGCGCGCACGTAGTTGGCCTGGAACTTGAAGTGGCTGGTCAGGTACCAGTTGGCGCCCACGGTCCAGTCGTGCTGGCGGCCGCCAAGCACCGTGCCGTCGTCCAGATCCAGGCGGCTGTAGCGCAGCAGCAGTTCGACCGCGCCGTAGGCGTTGGCCGGCTTGATGTTGGCCACGTTGCCGGCGCTGTACGGACGCGACTCGCCGGTCAGCACGTAGCTGGCGAACACGTACTGGCCATCGGCGGTGTAGTCCGGGCGACCGTTGTCGCGGGTGACCTCGGCGCGCAGCGCTTCGCCCTGCATCGAGAACGGACCCTTGATCCAGATCGCTTCCAGCCCGGTCCGGCGCACCTGGTCGGCATCGACCAGGGTGCCCGAATCGACCAGGCGCACGTCGGTCAGGCCGGCTTCCGGACGCGCACGCAGGCGCACGCGCGGGCTGAAGCTCACGTCCAGGCCGTTGTGGTAGCCGCGCGGGTTTTCCTGCGAATACGCCAGGCCCAGATGCAGCACGTCGCCCTCGGCCTTGAACGGAGTCCACACGCCACGCACCGCCTGGGTGGTGCCGGGGTTGTCGCCCTGCAGGTCCTTGCCGCCGTACGCGCCGGCCTGCAGCAGGTACTGCGGGCGTTCGAAGGTCCACTCCACGCCGGTGCGGCGACCCTGGTAGATCGCCTGGATCGGCAGCGCGGTTTCCAGGAAGCTGTCGGCGCGCGAACTGGTCACGCCTTCCAGGCCGACCGGCACCTTGATGTAGCCCAGCCGCACCTTGCCGTAGTCGCTGCCGAACAGCGCCTTGGTCTCGAAGCGGAAGAACACGTCCAGCCACAGCTTGGACTGGAAGTCGAAGTACACCATCGCGTCGTAGACGCCCTTCTTCTTCAGCGTGGCGCCGAATTCCTTGCGGCGGAACGCGTTGTCGTCTTCCAGGCGCGCGTCGTCGTCGGAGAAGTTGTTCCAGTCGTAGCCGTAGTTGCCGGTCACGGCCAGTTCGGTGCCGTCGCTGAAGGCGACCTTGGTCGGCCAATCATCGAACCCGCTGGCGGCAGCGGCAGGAGCGGCGGCGGTCAGGCACAGCGCAGCGAAGAGAAGGGTATGGCGCATGGTGTGGTCGTCTTCTTGATGAGGAAAAAAGCGCGCCGGCACTCGACTGACGGGACGGCAAGGCTTGCGCGGGCGGTGCAGCGTGATGCCGACCACGACCTTCCCTCGGCCGCGGTGCGGGGCGCATCGCCGGAACAACGAGCCGCCCGCATGCAATAGCGGACGAATCCGGCGGTTCTTTACAGCGGTGTTGCGATCCTGCGACGGCGCATCGCCCCTGAATACGCATGCGACGCCGGCAGCGCCGGCGGCAGATCGGTACGCGACGCAGCATCGGCGGGCACTCCCATGGCCGGCATTGCGCGTCGCACCTCCCTCCCGTGAGCGTGCCGGAACACTGTAACTGCGTCGGCGGCGCCGCGAACAGGGGACTAGTACCAATAGGTTATCTGCTTAGAAGCCGGCGCCGCGTACAAAGGCAGCATTCCGCGACCTGCGTCGGGTTGCCGGTCCATACCTGTCTTCCGGAGCGCACTCATGCATATCCCAACTTCCCCGGCCGGCGGCGTCGTGCATCGGCACGTGCCGTTCTACCGGCAGCTGTATTTCCAGGTGGTGGTCGCCATCGTGCTCGGTGCGCTGCTCGGCCACTTCGAACCGGCCTTCGCCGAGAAACTCAAGCCGCTGGGCGATGCGTTCATCAAGCTGGTGAAGATGATCATCGCGCCGGTGATCTTCCTGACCATCGTCACCGGCATCGCCGGCATGACCCAGCTGAAGACGGTGGGCCGGGTGTTCGTCAAGGCGATGGTGTACTTCCTGTTCTTCTCCACGCTGGCGCTGGTGGTCGGCATGATCGTCGCGCACGTGGTGCAGCCGGGCGCCGGCATGAACATCAATGCGGCCGACCTGGACCAGAGCGCGGTGCACAGCTACGTGGAGAAGTCGCACGAGCTGACCCTGGTCGGCTTCCTGATGGACATCATCCCGAAGACCCTGCTCAGCCCGTTCGTCGGCGACAACATCCTGCAGGTGCTGTTCGTGGCGGTGCTGTTCGGCGTGTCGCTGGCGATGGTCGGCGAGCGCGGCAAGCCGGTGCTGAACCTGCTGGAGGCGCTGGTCGCGCCGGTGTTCAAGCTGGTGCACATCCTGATGCGCGCGGCGCCGATCGGCGCGTTCGGCGCGATCGCCTTCACCATCGGCAAGTACGGGGTGGAATCGCTGATCAACCTGGCCTGGCTGGTGGGCTCGTTCTACGTGACCGCGCTGCTGTTCGTGCTGGTGATCCTCGGTGCGGTGGCGCGCCTGTGCGGCTTCTCGATCTTCAAGCTGATCCGCTACCTGAAGGCGGAACTGCTGCTGGTGCTGGGCACCTCTTCGTCGGAATCGGCGCTGCCGTCGCTGATGGAGAAGATGGAAAAGGCCGGTTGCGAGAAGTCGGTGGTCGGGCTGGTGGTGCCCACCGGCTATTCGTTCAACCTGGACGGCACCAACATCTACATGACCCTGGCCGCGCTGTTCATCGCCCAGGCGACCAATACCGAGCTGACCCTGGGCCACCAGATCGCGCTGCTGCTGGTGGCGATGCTCAGCTCCAAGGGCGCCGCGGGCGTGACCGGTGCCGGCTTCATCACCCTGGCGGCGACGCTGGCGGTGGTGCCGGAAGTGCCGGTGGCGGGCATGGCGCTGATCCTGGGCGTGGACCGCTTCATGAGCGAATGCCGCTCGCTGACCAACTTCATCGGCAACGCGGTGGCCACCGTGGTGGTGTCGCGCTGGGAGAACGCGCTGGATCGCGATCGCCTGCGCATCGCCCTGGATGGCGGCGAAGACGCCTTGCCGGCGGTCGCGGTCGAGCCCGCCGCGATCCGCTGAGTTTCCGCATGCTGCGCGCGCGCCGGCCTGGCCGGCGCGTCGCGTTTCCGGCCCCGGGCCTGCGCGGCGACAGCCGCAAGACAGGCTTGGTCATGGCCCAGGGAGTAGAATCCTGGGTCCTCGCGCCTCCCGACTACAGAAGCCTCGATGTCAAACGACGATTTCAAACAGGCCGCCCTCGACTATCACCGCCAGCAGCCGCCGGGCAAGATCAAGGTGGCCGCGACCAAGCCCATGCTGACCCAGCGCGACCTGTCGCTGGCCTATTCGCCAGGCGTGGCGTTTGCCTGCGAAGCGATCGTCGCCGATCCGCAACAGGCCAGCGAGCTGACCGCGCGCGGCAACCTGGTCGCGGTGATCAGCAACGGCACCGCGGTGCTGGGCCTGGGCAACATCGGTCCGCTGGCGTCCAAGCCGGTGATGGAAGGCAAGGGCGTGCTGTTCCAGAAGTTCGCCGGCATCGATGTGTTCGACATCGAGATCAACGAGAACGATCCGGACAAGCTGGTCGACATCATCGCCAGCCTGGAGCCGACCTTCGGCGGCATCAACCTGGAAGACATCAAGGCGCCGGAGTGCTTCATCGTCGAGCGCAAGCTGCGCGAGCGGATGAACATCCCGGTGTTCCACGACGACCAGCACGGCACCGCGATCATCGTCGGCGCGGCGGTGCTCAACGCGCTAGTCGTGACCGGCAAGAAGATCGAGGACGTCAAGCTCGCCACCACCGGCATGGGCGCGGCGGGCATCTCCTGCGTCAACATGCTGGTGTCGCTGGGCCTGAAGCCGGAGAACATCCTGGCCCTGGACCGTGACGGCGTGATCCACACCGGCCGCACCGACCTGGACCCGGACAAGCAGCGCTACGCGCGCGACACCGACAAGCGCACCCTGGCGGAAATCGTCGAGGGCGCGGACATCTTCCTCGGCCTGTCGGCCGCCGGCATCCTCAAGCCGGAAATGGTGGCGACGATGGCGGCGCAGCCGGTGATCTTCGCGCTGGCCAATCCGAATCCGGAGATCACCCCGGAAGCGGCCAAGGCGGTGCGCCCGGACGCGATCATCGGCACCGGCCGTTCGGACTATCCGAACCAGATCAACAACGTGCTGTGCTTCCCGTACCTGTTCCGCGGTGCGCTCGACGTCGGCGCCACCGGCATCAACGAAGCGATGAAGATCGCCTGCGTCAAGGCGATCGCGGCGATGGCGCGGCGCGAGGCCTCTGACCTGGGCGCGGCCTACGGCGGCGAGACCCCGAGCTTCGGCCCCGATTACCTGATCCCGCGGCCGCTGGACCCGCGCCTGCTGGTCGAGCTGTCCTCGGCGGTGGCGCAGGCGGCGATGGACTCGGGCGTGGCCACGCGCCCGATCGCCGACATGGAGGCCTACCGCGACAAGCTCGGCCAGTTCGTCTACCGCACCAGCCTAATGATGAAGCCGGTCTACGACCGCGCCCGCGCCGACAAGCAGCGCGTGGTCTATGCCGAGGGCGAAGAGGAAGTGGTGCTGCGCGCGGTGCAGAGCGTGATCGACGAAGGCCTGGCGTTCCCGATCCTGATCGGCCGCCCGGACGTGATCGAGGCGCGCATCCAGCGCCTGGGCCTGCGCATCACCGCTGGCGTGGACTTCGAGGTCACCAACATCCACGACGATCCGCGCTTCAACGACTACTGGCAGTACTACCACGCGCTGACCGAGCGCCGCGGCGTCACCGTCACCGCGGCCAAGGAACTGATGCGCTCGCGGCCGACGCTGATCGCCGCGGTGATGGTCGCGCGCGGCGAAGCCGACGCGCTGCTCACCGGCGTGGTCGGCCGCTTCCACAAGAAGCTCGGCTACGCGCGCAGCGTGATCCCGCTGGAACCGCGGGTCAGCTCGACCTCGGCGATGACCGGGGTGATCAACCCGCAGGGCGCGTTCTTCTTCCTTGACACGCACGTGCAGGAAGATCCGAGCGTGGAGCAGATCGTCGAGGCCACGCTGCAGGCCGCGTACCGGCTGAAGCTGTTCGGCATCGAGCCGAACATCGCGCTGCTGTCGCATTCCAACTTCGGCAGCCACGACTCGCGCGACGCGCTGAAGATGCGCCAGGTGCGCGAGGCGCTGCTCAAGCGCAAGCCCGAACTCAACATCGACGGCGAGATGCAGGGCGACACCGCGTGGGACGAAGCGCTGCGCAAGCAGATCATGCCCAACAGCACCCTGAAGGGGCGCGCCAACCTGTTCGTGCTGCCGAACCTGGAAGCGGCCAACATCGCCTACAACCTGGTGCGTGTGTTCACCGATGGCGTGGCGATCGGCCCGATCCTGATGGGCATCTCCAAGCCGGTGCACATCCTCACCACCAGCGCCACTTCGCGCCGGGTGATGAACATGACCGCGATCGCCGCGGTCGATGCGCAGATCCGCAAGCAGCTGGAAGCGGAGAAGAGCGCGCCGTAAGCGGAGCGCTTCCGGCAGGTTCGGCGTGAATGCGCGCAGCCGCTGGTGGCTGCGCGTTTCGCTGCAGCCTTTCAGGCCGATTGGTGCGTATGGCAGGCTGCCTGCAGCGCATCCCTGTATGCCATCGCATCGGACTTGCCCGAGTTCCCGCCAAGACGTTGCCGATGCGGCGAAGGGTCACCCGGCGCGAATGCGCTTCGCGGATGGCCGAGTGAAGCAGCGGGGTCTGGTCGATCAAGCCTGGGGCGGGTCGACGTCAAGGCACGCTGGTTTGGCGCCTGGCCACGGAACGCCGCGGACGCGCCAGCCGCACACGCGATCGGGCGCGTGAACGATTTAGGATTTGCTGCGCAAACGCCCGCCGCAGGATGCGCGAAGACACGACGCCATGCAGCGCCTGCCAACGCGTTTGCGCAGGATCGAACGCGGCGCCGCAGCGGCGCCGCACTGTGTTCAGGCCAGACGCTTGCCTACCGGCAGCGGCAGGCTTTCGTGATCGCCCTGGTTCAGCTTGGACGGCTTGCCAGTCAGCAGCACATAGGCATCGACGCCGGTAAGTTCGGCAATCTTCAGCAAATGCCGGGCATTGGGAACGGAACGATTGTTCTCCCAGTGACCCAGGGTGCTATGCGCCACGCCCAGCAAGGCCGCCAGTTCGCGCAGCGTGAAACCGGCATTGCGCCGCGCCTGCATCAATCGCACACCTATATCCACGGGACACCTCAGAGCGGCATGGTTGCGCCGCGTCCCCCGAGCATAGTGGATGTCATCGCTTGGCATCAAGCCGACAGGAAAGGACAATTTTGGGACAAGACCGGCGCGGCGTTCCCTGGCCCGGCGCGCGTGTGGGGCGGGCTGCTAGAATTCCCCGTCTCCTCCCGCCGTGTCCCACCGCCATGAGCCATACCGCCACCGCGCCCGCCAATGCAGAGAAGCGCTACAACGTGCACCGCGCCGACCTGCCGCTGAGCTGCCCGACCCCGGAAATGGCGCTGTGGAACTCGCATCCGCGGGTCTATCTGCCGGTGGACGAAGAACCCAGCCACGAGGCCAAGTGCCCTTACTGCGGCGCGGTCTTCGTGCTGGTCGACTGACCGCCGGGTCGATGCACCGCCTGACCGTGGTGCAGCTGCTGCCGGCGCTGGAGTCCGGCGGCGTCGAACGCTCCACCCTGGAAATCGCCGCGGCGCTGGTCGCGGCCGGACATCGCGCGCTGGTGGTGTCGGCCGGTGGCCGCCTGCTGCCGGCGCTGGCCGCGACCGGCGCCGAGCACATCGCCCTGGACATCGGCCGCAAGTCGTTGCTGAGCCTGCGCCACGTGCCGACGCTGCGGCGCCTGTTCGTGCGCGAGCGGGTGGACATCGTGCATGCGCGCTCGCGGCTGCCGGCCTGGCTGGGCTGGCATGCGCTGCGCGGGTTGCCGGCGGCGCAGCGGCCGCGCTTCGTCACCACCGTGCACGGGCTCAATTCGCCCAGCCGCTACAGCGCGATCATGGCCCGCGGCGAGCGTGCGATCTGCGTGTCGGCCACGGTCCGCGACTACGTGCTGCGCCATTACCCGCAGACCGATCCGGCGCGGCTGCGGGTGATCCCGCGCGGCATCGACCCGGCGCAGTTCCCGCGCCGCGCGCAGCCCGATCCGGCCGCGCGGGCCTGGGCCGCGAGCGAGGCGCCGGCCACCGCCGGCAGCGGTCCGCTGCTGCTGTTGCCCGGTCGCGGCACCCGCCTGAAGGGTCATGCCGATGCAGTGCGCCTGCTCGCCGCGCTGCGCGCCGACGGCAGCGACGCACGGCTGTGGCTGCCGGGCGCGCGCGAGGCCGGGCGCGAGGCCTACCTGCAGGAACTGGAGGCCGAGGCCGCCGCGCTGGGCATCGCCGACGCGATCGCGTTCACCGCGCCGACCGCGCGCATCGCCGAGGCCTACGCCGCCAGCGATCTGGTGCTGCAGCTGTCGCGCAAGCCGGAAGCGTTCGGCCGCACCGTGGTCGAGGCATTGGCGGTGGGGCGGCCGGTGCTGGGCTGGGCGCATGGCGGCGCCGGCGAACTGCTGGCGCAGCTGCAGCCGTCCGGTGCGGTCCCTGCGTTCGATCCTGCGGCCCTGCACGCGGCGGCGGCGCGCCTGCTGGCGCAACCGCCGGCACCGCCGGCGCAGATCCCCTACACGCTGCAGGCGATGCAGCACGCGACCCTGGCGGTGTATGACGAACTCCGGCGCTGATTCCTCCCTGCTCGCGCCGCTGACGCCGGCGCGCAGCGAACGCTGGGCCCCGGTCTGGGTGCTGGCGTTCGTGGCACTGTGGCCCGCGCCTGGCCTGGCCGCGGGCGTGCTGGCGCTGGGCGCGCTGGCGACCCTGGCGCGCCTGCTGCACAGCCGCTTCCGCGGCGGCGCCAGCCTGCTCAGCGGGCCGGCGTGGGCGCTGACCACGCTGCTGTTCCTGACCTACTGGTTGCCGCAGCCGCTGTCGGCGCTGGATGCGGTGGACGTGCCGCTGGCATTGCGCGAGTCGGCGGTGGACCTGCGCTTCCTGCCGTTCCTGTGGCTGGTGGCGATGGCGGTGGCGACGCCGCGCGGCCGCCGCACCACCTTCAACGGGCTGGCGGTCATCGCCGCGATCTGGACCGTGGATGCGCTGGCGCAGGCGCTGTGCGGCACCAGCCCGCTGTTCTGGTCGATGGACCAGCTGAAGTGGGCGATCAACCACCACGGCCTGTGCACGCCGCAGGAAATCGCGCTGGCCGACCGCCTCAGCGGCGTGTTCGGCCCGTGCAACCTCAAGTTCGGCCAGGTGCTGGCCAGCCTGTCGCCGTTCCTGCTGTTCGCGGCCGGGCGCCGCGGCGGCGCCTGGGGCTGGCTGCTTGCCGCGGCGGCGGTGGGGGTGGTGCTGGTGCTGGCCGGATCGCGCGCGTCGTGGATCACCTACGCCCTGGTGCTGCTGCTGTCGGGCTGGCGCCTGCTGGGCATGCGCCGGATGCTGGCGCTGGGCGTGGCCGCGGTGCTGGTCGCCGGCGTGCTCGGCGCGCTCTCGCCGCAGGTGCGCGAGCGCTTCGCCCGCACCACGCTGGCGCTGAGCGGGCGTCCGGCCGACGTGAACGCGGCGTTGGCCGGGCGCACCCAGATCTGGGACGCCTCGTGGTGCATGATCCGCCAGCATCCGCTCAACGGCGTCGGCGTGCGCGGCTTCCGCGAAGCCTACGTGGCCTGCGACCCGGATCCGGCGCATGGCGGCGCCTGGGGCCGCGAGCCGGCCTTCCATGCGCACCAGATCGTGCTCGAAGTGCTCAGCGAGACCGGCGTGATCGGCTTGCTGCTGTGGCTGGCCGGCGCCGCGCAGGCGTGGCGCGCATGGCGCTACGCCTCGCCACAGGCGCGCGAACGGGCGCGGCCGGCGATGCTGGCGCTGCTGGTGACGGTGTTCCCGTTCAACACGCACCTGGCGTTCTATTCGTCGTTCTGGGGCTCGCTGGCGCTGATGCTGGTCGGGCTGTATGTCGGCGCGCTGCTGGCCGAGGAGCGCGACGCCGAGGGCACCGCAGAAACTGTGTAGCCCCTCTCCCACCGGGAGAGGGGTTGGGGCCCCTTCGGGGCACCTTCTCCCGATGGGAGAAGGGAACGGCGCTAGCCCCTCTCCCCTCGGGAGAGGGGTTGGGGTGAGGGTGCGGCGCGAAAGCGACTCGCAGCGTTGGGTGCGCGAGGCCGCACCCGTCCCTATCTCTCGCTCAGTCGCGCTCGTAGAACGTACTGCGGCCGCCGGGCTGGCGCTTGAAGCGGCGGTGGATCCACAGGTATTGCGCCGGCGCTTCGCGCACCATCGCCTCGATCGCGGCATTGACCCGCGCGGTGTCGGCGACCATGTCCTGCGACGGGAAGTCCTCCAGCGGCGGGGCGATGCGCAGCACGTAGTCGGCGCCCTCGCGGCGGTGGAAATACGGCACCACCGCGCAGCCGGTCAGCCGCGCCAATTGGTGGGTGGCGGTGATGGTGGAGGCGGGCATGCCGAAGAACGGCACGAATACCGTGTCCTTGCCGCGCATGTCCTGGTCCGGCGCGTACCACAGGAAGCCGCCGCGCTTGAGATGGCGCACGCTGCCGCGCAGGTCCTCGTTGGCGAACATGGCGATGGCGTAGCGCAGGCGGCCGCGCTTGACCGCCCATTCGAACACCGGGTTGCGGTGGCGGCGGTACATGCCGGCCAGCGGCACGTACTGGCACAGCAGCCGGCCGCACATCTCCAGGGTCATGAAGTGGCCCGACACCAGCAGCACGCCGCGGCCCTGCGCCTGCAGCGCACGCAGGTGCTCCAGGCCTTCGATGCGGGTACGGCGGCGGATCGGGCCGAGGCTGCCCCACCAGGCGCGCGCGAACTCGAACACGCCCACGCCCAGCGCGTCGAAGCTGTCGTGCAGCAGGCGCGTGCGCCAGGCCTCGCTCTGCTCGGGGAAGCACAGCTTCAGGTTCACCTCGGCGGCATGGCGGCGGGTGCCGGCCAGGCGCAATGCGATCCAGCCCACGCCGCGGCCGAGCGCGCGTTGCAGCAGCCAGGGCAGCCGCGCGACGGCCACGGCGATGCCGAGCAGCAGCCAGGTCGGCCAGTGCCGTGGCGAGCGCGGCGGCGGCGTGGCCGTGGTGGCGGCGGACGGAAGAACGGGGGAGGGGTCGGACATGGGCCAAGTTTAGCCGGGAGCGGGCAGCGCGGCATTGGCGCGGCGCGGCGGCGTCTTCGCTTGGTGACCACGGTCGCGATCGTCTGCCGCCGGCGCGACGCAACCCGCTATGCTTTCGCGATGCGCAACGATTTCATCGAACGGCTGCTGCGCGGCCTGTACTCGACCGTGCTGTACATGCTGCTGCCGGTCACCGTCTATCACCTGGTCTGGCGCGGGTTCCGCGTGCGCCAGTACTTCCAGCGCTGGGACGAGCGCTACGCCTCGTATCCGCAGGCGCGCGGGCGGCCGCGGGTGTGGCTGCACGCGGTGTCGGTAGGCGAGGTCAACGTCGCCGCGCCGGTGGTCAACGCGCTGCGCGCGCAGCGCCCGGACATCCGCTGGGTGATCACCACCATCACCCCGACCGGGTCGGAGCGGGTGCGCGCGCTGTGGGGCGATGCGCTGGACCACGTCTACCTGCCGTACGACGTGCCCGGCAGCGTCGGCCGTTTCCTGCAGCATTTCCGCCCGAGCCTGGCGCTGATCCTGGAAACCGAGCTGTGGCCGAACATGCTGTTCGGCTGCCGCGACCGCAACATCCCGGTCTACGTGCTCAACGCGCGGCTGTCGGCGCGCTCGCTGCGCGGCTACCGCCTGCTGCGGCCGTTGATCGGGCGCGCGCTGCGCACCGTCACCTGCGTGGCGGCGCAGTCGCAGGCCGACGCCGAACGCTTCATCGAGCTCGGTGCGCATCCGCAGCAGGTGCGTGCGCTGGGCAACCTGAAGTTCGACATCGCCGTGCCCGCGCAGCTGCCGGCGTTCGTCGCCGCGTTCGGCGAACATGTGGCGAAGACGCGGCCGGTGTGGATCGCCGCCAGCACCCACGAAGGCGAGGAGGCGGCGGTGATCGAGATGCACCGGCAGTTGCGCCGGCACTGGCCGGACCTGTTGCTGCTGTGGGCGCCGCGCCATCCCGAACGCTTCGCCAAGGTCGAGGCGCTGGCGCGCGACCAGGGCTGGCGCGTGGCCACGCGCCGCCAGCAGCAGTGGCCCGGCGCCGAGGACAACGTGTTCGTGATCGATACGCTGGGCGAACTGATGATGTTCTACGCCTGCGCCCAGGTCGCCTTCGTCGGCGGCAGCCTGCAGCCGATCGGCGGGCACAACCTGCTGGAGCCGGCCGCGGTCGGCACGCCGTCGGTGAGCGGGCCGCACCTGCACAACTTCGCCGAGATCTCGCGGCGCATGCGCGAGGCCGGTGCGGTGGCGATCTGCGAAGACGCTGCGGCGGTGTGCGCGGCGCTGCACGAATTGCTCGGCGACGCGGCCGCGCGCGCGCGCATGGCCGAAGCCGGCTGCGCGCTGGTCGCCAATGGCCGCGGCGCGCTGCAGCGGGCGCTGCACCTGATCGCCGAGCATCTGCCGCCGGTGGCGCACGACGCGCCCGCGAACGAGTAGCGCGGTTCGACGCAGGCATTGTAGGAGCGGCTTCAGCCGCGACAGAATCTATCGGTAAGGCTGTCGCGGCCGAAGCCGCTCCTACAAGTGACATCCTGATCTTGAGCGGACGTCCCTGGCGCAATCAGGCGTTCTTTCCGCCATTGCGCCGCCCCATGCAAAAACGGCGGACCCGAAGGCCCGCCGTTCGCGGTCGTGCAGTTGCCGGCGCAGCGTTACTGGGTGCTGCTGCCGGAGTTGAGCTTGGATTCGGCGCTCTGCGTCAGCAGCGCGTTGATCGACTGCACTTCGGCCACGTCCAGCGAGCCCAGCGCCTGGCTCAGCAGCAGGCGGTTCTGCAGGAAGTTGTAGCGCGACTGCGCATAGTTCAGCTGCGCCTGATACAGGGTGCGCTGGTTCTGCACCACGTCCAGCACGGTGCGCGTACCCACTTCCAGACCGACCTGCGAGGCGTCGTACGCGGCCTGCGCCGAGACCACCGCCAGGCGCCGCGCCTCGATTTCGCTGATGCCGGCGACGACGGTCTGGTAGGCGTTACGGGTATTGCGGTCGAGCGCGCGCTTCTGCTGCTCGAACGTGTCCTGGGCGATGTCGCGCTGCGACAGGGCCTGGCGCACCGCCGACTGGGTCGCGCCGCCGGCGAAGATCGGGATGTTCAGGGTCAGGCCGATGACGTTGCTGTCGCTGCGCGGCGAGTTGCTGCCGGACACGCCGTCGCCCCAGCTCGCATCGCGGCCGACGCTGGCCGACAGGTTCAGCGTCGGCAGATGGCCAGCGCGCGCGGTGGCGACGTTGTCTTCGGCTTGCTGCACCTGGTACTGGTAGGCGCGCAGCGACGGGTTCTTGTCCAGCGCGGAGGCGATCAGGCTGTCGATGTTGCCGCTGTCGGCCGGCAGCTGCGGACGGAAGTCCTCCGGCAGGCTGCGCAGGTCGTGCACCGGCTGCCCGGTGATCTCGGTCAGCGCCTGGTACAGGTCCTGCAGCGAGTTGCGCGCGGTGATCGTGTCGGCGCGCGCCTGGTCGTATTCGGCGCGCGCTTCGTGCACGTCGGTGATCGGCGCCAGGCCCACTTCCAGGCGCTTGTCGGCGTAGTCGAACTGCTTCTTGGCGGCGGCTTCGTTGGTTTCCGCGGCGACCAGCGACTCGATCGCCACCAGCACGTTGAAGTAGGCCGCCGAGGTGCGCACGATCAGGTCGTCGTTGGCCGATGCCAGCGTGTAGTCGGCGGCCAGGCTGCGCGCCTTCTGCGCGCGCAGGGTGGAGAACTGGGCGAAGTTGACCAGCGTCTGCTGGCCCTGGATCGCGTAGCTGCGGCTCTTGCCGGTGCCGGCCAGTTCGCCGCTGGCGCGCTCGATCTCGCTGTGGCTGCGCTGCAGCGAGGCGGAGCCGTTGATCTGCGGCAGCAGCGCCGCGCGCGCCTGCACCGCGCCTTCCTTTTCGTACAGCCGGTTCGATTCCGCGCTGGCCAGCTGCGGGTCGCTATTGCGGGCCATTTCGTAGACTTGCAGCAGGTCCGTGGCGTTGGCGGCCAGCGGAAACAGTGCGGCGGCCAGCGCCAAAACGAGGGATCGGCGGATCATTGCGGCTTCCTTGATGGATCAGAATGTGAACTGGGGGACTGGCGCGGCGCCACGCAGGTAGTACGCCAGGTCGGTTTCGAACAGCGATTCCACGCGCGGCGCGCCGGCGTCGGCGTGGACCAGCACCGCGTCCATGGCCGGGGCGCGGCCGCGGACCGCGAACAGGCGGCCGCCGGGCCGCAGCCAGGCCAGGAACTGCGCCGGGATCTCGGTGACCGCGGCGGTGATGCAGACCACGTCGAAGCGGCGCTCGCTGTGCCAGCCGAACGCGTCGGCGGTCTCGATGCGCACGTTGCTGCCGAGCCCGGCGGCATCCAGGTTGGCGCGCGCGGCGGCGGCCAGGGCCGGCTCGATCTCCAGGCTCACCACCTCGCGGCCGAGCTCGCCCAGGCAGGCGCTGATGAAGCCGCTGCCGGTGCCGATCTCAAGCACGTCCTCGCCCGGTTGCAGGTCCAGCGCCTGCAGCATGCGGCCTTCGATCACCGGCTTCATCATGTACTGGCCGTGCCCCAGCGGGATTTCCAGATCGGCATAGGCCACCGCGCGGTGGCTTTCCGGCACGAAGGTCTCGCGCGGCAGCCGCGCCAGCACGTCGAGCACGCGCAGGTCGAGCACGTCCCAGGGACGCACCTGCTGTTCAACCATCGTTTCGCGGGCTTGGGAGTAGTCGATCGTCATCTGGGGCATCCAACGCGGTGGGTCGCGCATTTTAGCCGGCGCGAGGGCCGTGCGTATGCTGCAGCATCGCCGCAGCGGTGCCGCCGCGCGCAGTGCCGGAAGTCATCGGGCCGCCCGGCCGGCGCGGGCTCAGCGCGCCGCATAGGCGCGCAGGAAGAAATCCACGCTGGCCTCGACATGGGCCTGGATCCGCACCTGGCTGGGATCGCGGCACAGGCCGCACATCATCAGCGAGTGCAGTTCGCCCTTGATCAGGCAGAAGAACTGGGAGGCGGCCAGGCCCAGGTCGGCGATCTCCAGTTCGCCGGCCGCCACGTGCGCCTGCAGCAGCTGCGCCAGGTCCTGCTGGGTACGTTTGGGACCGGCATTCCAGAACATCTCGCGCACGTGCTCGTCGCCGGTGCCCGGGGCCAGCATCATGCGGTGCGTGGCCATGGCCGCCTCGCTGCTGATCATGGCGAAGAAGGCCAGGCCGATCTCCACCAACTGGGCGCGCAGCGGGCCTTTCAGCGCATGCCCGAACAGGTCGTCGGGCAGCAGCGCCTGGCACTGCGCGCGCACTGCCTCGGCGAACAGGGTCTCCTTGTCGCCATAATGGCTGTAGACGGTGAGCTTGGACACCCCGGCGCGGGCGGCGATGCCGTCCATGCTGACCCCGCCGAAGCCCAGCTCGGTGAACATGTGCTTGGCCGCTTCCAGGATCGCCGCACGCTTGCCCATGTCCTTCGGACGGCCCGGCCCGGCGGCGCGGGAAGAGGCTTTGGGGGAGGGAACGGGTTTGCTGACCATGGCGGCAATACTAGACCAGTCGGTTCGATATTTATACTATACCGTTAAGTATACTATTTAGTATGTCAGCTTCGCGCGCCGGGACTCCGATCGAGCGGTTCAGCGTGCGGCAGGCTTGGTCCGCGGTTTGGCGCCTGCGCAATGATTTGCTTATGCGCGCCTTACATTGGCCTAACGTTCGGCTCATGGTCGGCTAATCGGCGCCGCCGACGATGCCGCCATGGCCATCGTCCCCGACTCCCCCGCATCCCATTCCCGCTTCGCCAGTGCCGTGCTGATCGGTCTGGGGCATCCCGAGCGCGATGCCGTGGAAGCGTTCATCGCCCGCGTCTACCGCCAGCGCTACGGCGCGGTGCTGCGCGGCTTCCTGCCGCATCTGCTGGCCTACTACGACGCCGACGGCGGGTTGCGGGCCGCACTGGGGCTGCGCTGCGCCAGCGAAGGCGAGCTGTTCGTCGAGCACTATCTCGAGCGACCGGCCGAACTGGCCATCGCCGAGCGGATGCCGCGGCGGGTGGCGCGCAGCGAGCTGGTGGAGGTGGGCAACTTCGCCGCCGAGCAGGCCGGCGATGCGCGCGCGATGATCCAGGCGCTGACCGGCACCCTGCACGCGGCCGGGCTGCGCTGGGTCCTGTTCGTGGCCACCCGGCAGTTGCGCAATACCTTCGACCGGCTGCATCTGGCGACGGTGGACCTGGGCGAGGCGCGCGGCGAGCGCCTGCGCGGGGATCCCAGCGACTGGGGCGACTATTACGCCGCGCAGCCGCGGCTGACGTTCGGCGACATCGCCGCCGGGCATGCGTTCCTGCAGCGCGCCGCCGCGCCGCGGGCGGACGCGATGTCCCTGTTCCACGCTGGTCCGTTCCAGCCCTGCCTGGTGGGTGCGCCGTGAGCGCGCCCGGTTTCGCCGAGGTGCTCGGCCAGTTGCGCGGCGACCAGGAGCGTCTGCTCACCGGCCACGGCGCGATCCGCGAGGGCGAACTGGCCGACCGGATCCGTGCGCTGGCCGACGCGTTGCAACGGCACGATCTGCACTGCGTCGCCAGCCGCCTGGACAACGGCAGCGACTGGCTGGCGCTGGACCTGGCGATCCGCCTGCGTGGCGGCGTGCACGTGCCGCTGCCGACGTTCTTCAGCGAGGCGCAGGCGCACTACGCGCTGCACAGCAGCGGTGCGCAGTGCCTGGTCGCCGGTGCGGGCATGCCCGCACCGGCGCAGGGCGTGCCGCTGCATCTGCCGCTGTCGGCCCCGGGCCTGGCGTGCTGGCGCCTGGCGCCGATGCCGGTGGCGCTGCCTGCCGGCACCGGCTGCATCACCTATACCTCCGGCACCACCGGCCAGCCCAAGGGGGTATGCCTGGAGGCGGGCGCGCTGCTGCAGGTGGCCGCGTCCCTGGCCGATGCGGCCTCGGCGCTGGCGCCGCGCCGCCACCTGTGCCTGATGCCGCTGTCCACGTTGCTGGAGAACGTGGCCGGGGTCTACGCCACGCTGTTGTCCGGCGCGCAGATCGCAGTGCCGTCGCTGGCCGAGATCGGCTACAGCGGCGCCGCCGGACTCGACATTCCGACCTTGATCGCCTGCCTGCACCGCTACCAGCCGCACAGCGTGATCCTGGTGCCGCAGCTGCTGCTGGCGCTGGTGATGGCGGCCGAACAGGGCGTGGCGCTGCCGGCCTCGCTGCGCTACCTGGCGGTCGGCGGCGGCCGGGTCGGTCCGGGTCTGCTGCGTCGCGCCGCGGCGCTGCGGTTGCCGGTGTTCGAAGGCTACGGACTGACCGAATGCGCCTCGGTGGTGGCGCTGAACCGGCCCGAGGCGCAGCGCGCCGGCAGCGTCGGCCGCGCGCTGCCGCATGCGCGGGTCAGCGCGATCGACGGCGAACTGTGGGTCGACGGCGTGCGCTGCCTGGGCTACCTCGGCGCGGAGGGGCCGCCTGCCGGCGCCATCGCCACCGGCGACCTGGGCCATGTCGACGACGAAGGCTTCGTCCACGTCACCGGCCGCCGCAAGCATGTGTTCATCACCGCCTACGGCCGCAACGTGTCGCCGGAGTGGGTGGAAAGCGAACTGTCGCAGCACCCGCACATTGCCCAGGCGGTGGTCTGCGGCGAAGCGCGCGCGCACAACCTGGCGGTGCTGTGGCCGCGCAACCCCGTGCTGGACGATGCGGCGATCGCGCGCGCGCTGGCCGAGGTCAACGCCGGCCTGCCGGACTACGCGCGCGTATCCGGCTTCGTCCGCGCCAGCGCGCCATTTACCGACGCCGACGGCCTGCTCACCGGCAACGGCCGCCCGCGCCGCGACGCGATCCTGCAGCGCCATGCCGATGCCATCGCGCAGCGCTACGCCGAACTCGAACCCCTTTCCTCCCACGGAGCTTCCCGATGACCTTCCATGAGCGCTTGCTCGCCGAGACCCAGGCCGAACGCGCCGCCATGATCTCGATCCCGATCATCCAGTCGGCGCTGGCCGGACAGATCGCGCGCGAGGACTACCTGGCCTTCCTCGGCCAGGCCTACCACCACGTGCGCCACACGGTGCCGCTGCTGATGGCCTGCGGCGCGCGCCTGCCGGCGCGGCTGGAGTGGCTGCGCACCGCCGTCGCCGAATATATCGAAGAGGAACTGGGTCACCAGGAATGGATTCTCGACGACCTGGCCGCGTGCGGCGCCGACCGCGCCGCCGCCGCGGCGTCCGAACCGGCCGCCGCGACCGAGCTGATGGTGGCCTACGCCTACGACACCATCGCCCGCGGCAACCCGGTCGGTTTCTTCGGCATGGTGATGGTGCTGGAAGGCACCAGCGTGGCGCTGGCCACGCGCGCGGCCGAGAGCATCGAGACCACGCTGGGCCTGCCGCGCAATGCCTTCAGCTACCTGCGTTCGCACGGCGACCTGGACATCGAGCATGTCGGTTTCTTCGTCGGGTTGATGGACCGGCTCGACGACCCCGACGACCAGCGCGCGGTACTGCACGCGGCCAAGCGCTTTTACGGCCTGTACGGCGACATCTTCCGCAGCCTGCGCGCGCTGCCGGCGCCGCGCATGGCGGAGGCGGCGTGATGGACCTGCGCGGCCGGAGCGTGGTGTTGACCGGTGCCAGCGGCGGCATCGGCGCGGCGTTGTGCGACGAACTGGTCGCCGCCGGCACCCGGGTGCTGGCGGTGGGGCGCGACCCACTGCGGCTGGCGCAGGTGGCCAGCCGCCATCCGCAGGGCCAGGTGCTGGCGTTGCCGGCGGACCTGTGCAACGACAGCGGCCGCGCGCAAGTGCTGGCGGCGGCGCGCGCGCTGCAGGCGCCGCCGTCGCTGCTGCTGATCGCGCATGCGCAGAGCGGCTTCGGTCTGTTCGCCGAACAGTCCGAGCAGGAACTGCGGCGCATGCTCGAAACCAATCTGCTGGCGCCGATGCTGCTGGTGCGCGCGCTGCTGCCGTTGCTGCAGGCGCAGCCGCAGGCGGCCGTGGTCGCGGTCGGTTCGACCTTCGGCAGTCTGGGATTTCCGGGCTTCGCCGGTTACAGCGCCAGCAAGTTCGGTCTGCGCGGCCTATTCGAGGCGCTGGCCCGCGAATACGCCGACAGCCACGTGCGCTTCCAGTACCTGGCGCCGCGCGCCACCCGCACCGCGTTCAACACGGCCCAGGTCGATGCGCTGAACCAGGAACTGAAGGTCGGCGCCGACACGCCCGAGCGGGTGGCGCGCGCCTTGCGCGAGGCGATTGAGCGCGGCGACAGGCGGCTGCAGATCGGTTGGCCGGAAAAACTCTTCGCACGCCTCAACGGCGCCTTGCCCGGTCTGGTCGACCGCAGCCTGAAGGCGCAACTGCCCGTGGTGCGGCGCCATGCCGCCCGGGTTCCTTCCGATCTTGGAGACCTCCGATGAAGACTTGCCGCCGTTGCCTGCTCTTGCTCCTGTCGCTGCTGCCGCTGGCCGCGGCGGCGGCCACGCCGCTGTCGCCCGCTGTCGCCGCGGTGCGCGAGCAATGGGCGCAGGTCGCCTACCAGACGCCCAAGCCGCAGCGCGTGCAGGCCTATGCGGCGTTGGCCACGCATGCGGCGGCGGCCAGGCAGGCCGCGCCGCAGGATCCGGCCGCGCTGATCTGGGAAGGCATCGTGTTGTCGAGCGAAGCCGGCGAGCGTGGCGGCCTCGGCGCGCTGAGCCTGGTCAAGCGCGCCCGCGCCGATTTCGAGCAGGCGCTGAAGCTCGATCCGGCCGCGTTGAACGGCTCGGCCTGCACCAGCCTGGGCGCGCTGTACTGCCAGGTGCCGGGCTGGCCGGTCGGTTTCGGCGACGACGCCAAGGCGCGCACGCTGTTGCTGCAGGGCCTGCACTACGACCCCGACGGGATCGACGCGAACTACTTCTACGGCGATTTCCTGCGCGACCAGAAGGACTGGAATGGCGCGGCGGCGGCGCTGAAGAAAGCGTTGGCGGCGCCGCCGCGGCCGGGCCGCGAACTGGCCGACCGTGGCCGCCGCCAGCAGATCCAGGCGGCCCTGCAGGAGCTCGAGCCGCACCTTGCCAGCCATTGAGCGGCCGCCCACACTGACCCACATGCGCATCTTGCTGGTCGAGGACGATCTGTCGCTGGGCGAAGGCATCCGCACCGCGTTGCGCCGCGCCGCCTATTCGGTGGACTGGGTGCAGGACGGCGCGGCGGCGCTGATCGCGATCGGCGACGGCGGTATCGACCTGGTGCTGCTGGACCTGGGCTTGCCGCGCATGGACGGGCTGGAGGTGATCCGGCAATCGCGCCAGGCCGGCGCCGACGTGCCGATCCTGGTGCTGAGCGCGCGCGAGCGCCCGGCCGACCGCGCGCTGGGCCTGGACCTGGGCGCCGACGACTACCTCGGCAAGCCGTTCGACACCACCGAACTGCTGGCGCGCACGCGCGCGCTGCTGCGGCGCAGTGCCGGGCGCGCCACGCCGCAATTGGAGATCGGCGCGCTGTACCTGGATCCGGAGCGGCTGGCGGTGCGCTGGCGCGGCCGCGCGCTGGACCTGACCCGGCGCGAGTTCGCGCTGCTGTGGCTGCTGGCCGAACGCCACGGCCGCGCCATCGCGCGCGAGGCGATCCAGCAGCGCCTGTACGGCTGGGACGAGGATGTGGCCAGCAATGCGGTCGATGTGCACGTGCACCAGCTGCGGCGCAAGCTCGACCCGGCGCTGATCCGCACCGTGCGCGGGGTCGGCTATGCGCTGGACGAACAGGCCGCGGCCGCGGTGGCGGCGCCATGAGTTCGATGCGGCGGATGCTGCTGGGCGGTCTGCTCGGGGTGGTGACCCCGGTGTTCGCGGTGGCCGCATTGCTCAGCTACCGCGCCGGCCTGCAGGAGGCGGGCGAGATGTTCGATGCCAAGTTGGTGCAGTCCTCGCGGGTGCTGATGAGCCTGGTCGACGAACCGCTGGGCGAGCTGACCCGGCTCGGCCCGGCCGGCGAGCCGATCGTGATCCGCGGCTGGCACGGGCAGGCGCAAGGCGTGGGCGAGGCGCTGGCGTTCCGCACCGGCCATGCCTACGAAAGCAAGCTGGCGTTCCAGGTCCGCGACGACCGCGGCCACCTGCTGCTGCGCTCGGACAGCGGCCCGACCCGGCAATTGGCCCCGCTGGTCGCCGGCTACGCCGACGTGACCCTGGATGGCCGCCGCTGGCGCACCTTCAGCCTGCACTCGGCGGGCGGGCGCTGGTTCCAGACCGGCGAGCAGGCCGACATCCGCCGCGAGCTGGCCGAAGACATCGCGTTGGGCACGGCCTTGCCGCTGCTGTTGGCGCTGCCGGTGCTGGCGCTGCTGGTGTGGGCGGTGGTGAACTGGGCCAGCCGCGCCTTGAGCCGGGTCTCGCAGGCGATCGGCGAGCGCGACCCGCAGCGGCTGGAGCCGTTGCCGCTGCATGGCGTGCCGCGCGAGATCCATGGGCTGGTGGTGGCGGTCAACGACCTGATGCGGCGCCTGGAGGCCGCGCTGGCGCGCGAGCGCCGCTTCATCGCCGATGCCGCGCACGAACTGCGTACCCCGATCGCCGCGCTGAAGGTACACGCCGACAATCTGGGCCAGGCCCGCGACGCCGCCGAACGCGACGAATCGCAGCGACACCTGGATGCCAGCGTGCGCCGGGTGGAGCGACTGGTCGCGCAGTTGCTGACGCTCAGCCGGGTCGAACCGGGCGCCGCCGAGCCCACGCAGGGGCGGCTGGCGCTGGACGGCCTGGTCGCGCTGCAGGTGGACGATGCGCAGCCGCTGGCGGCGCGGCGCCAGCAGCGGCTGCGGATGCTGTGCAACGACCCGGTCATGCTGCTCGGCAACGAGGCGGGCCTGTCCGCGCTGGTGCGCAATCTGATCGACAACGCGCTGCGCTACGCGCCGCCGGGCGGGCAGGTGGAAGTCGCCCTGCGTGGCGACCATGCCTGCGCCTGGTTCACGGTCGAGGATTCCGGCCCCGGTGTCGCCGAGGCGGCGCGCGAGCGCGTGTTCGAGCGCTTCCACCGCGAACTCGGCAGCGGCGTGGAGGGCAGCGGACTGGGCCTGGCGATCGCGCGCGAGGTGGTGAACGCGCACGGCGGCGACATCGCGCTCGATACCTCGCCGACCCTGGGCGGGCTGCGGGTCAGCGTGCGCCTGCCGTTGCGCTGAGTGGTGTGGCGGGACGGCCGCCGTTCGGCAATGTGAGGAACGTCCTGACATCGGCGGCGAACATGTAGTGATAAATTGGCTTCTCGTGCGGTTTGGAAACCGCGTGCTGCCGAGGGCATGATTCGGGAAGCAATGGAGCAGGGGGGACCGGCGTCACACTACCATCGGCAGCGCACCTGCGCTGCGCCGACGCCTGCGCGGGCGCATCGGTTTGTTCCTGATGCTGCTGTGCGCCTGCTGCGCGGCAGGTACCGCCGTGGCCCAGGCGACGCGGCCGGTGACCGCGGGCAGCATCACCGACCGGCCGACGGTGGTGCGCTGGACGATGGACGAAGGCCTGCCGCACAACCTGGTGCATGCGCTGGCGCAGGACCGCGACGGCCTGCTCTGGATCGGCACCTGGGAAGGCGTGGCGCGCTTCGATGGCCGCGCCTTCACCGTGTTCGACCGGCAGAACACGCCGGGCATGGAGATGTCCGGCGTGTTCGCGATCGTGCCCGAACGCGACGGCGGGGTGCTGGTCGGCACCGCCTACGACGGCGTGTTCCGCTATGCCGGCGGCGCCTGGGAGCACCTGGGCGATGCGCGTGCGCAGCGGCTGCAGGTGGCGTCGATGCTGCGCGACCGCGACGGTGTGCTGTGGGTCGGCAGCGAGGACGGCCTGTTCCGGATCGAGGCCGATGGCCGCCTGAGCGCGGCCGGTGCCGCCGCCGGGCTGCCGAAGACCCGGATCGCGGCGCTGCTGCAGCAGGCCGATGGCAGCGTGCTGGTCGGCACCGCGCAGGGGCTGTTCCGCCTCGACCCGGCCACCGGCCGTGCGCGGCGTTGGGGGCGGACGGAGGCGATGCGCACGGCGCCGGTACGGCGGCTGAGCCGCGACCGCGACGGCGGGCTGCTGGTCGCCGGCGACGCCGGCGTGTTCTGGCTGCACGCCGACGGCGCGCTGCAGTGGTTGCGCCAGGGCCAGCGCGTGGATGCCGCGTTGCAGGATCGCCAGGGCCAGGTGTGGACCAGCCTGTCCAGCGGCCAGTTGCTGCGGCGCTCGTCGAGCGGGGTCAGCGAGGAGATGTTGTCGATCTCCGGCGTGGTCAGCCCGGCGCTGATCGAGGACCGCGAAGGCCTGATCTGGGCCGGCAGCACCGACGGCCTGTTCCGCATCGCCGTGGGCGATGCCGGCGGCCTGACCCGGCACGACGGCCTCGGCGGCGACTACGTGCGCGTGGTGCAGCAGAGCGCCGATGGCGCGGTCTGGATCGGCCATGCCGCCGGCCTCGATCGCTGGCAGCACGGCCGCATCGCCACGTTGCGCATCGCCGCCGCCGGCCGCGATCCGTCGGTGCTGGCGCTGGCCGCGGCCAACGACGGCGGCATGTGGGTCGGTACCTACAACCAGGGAGTGCTGTTGCTGGCGCCCGACGGTGCGGTCCGGCAGCGGCTCGGCACCGAGGCCGGCATCCCGCAGGGCATGGTGCGGGCGCTGTTGCAGGATGCGGACGGCGGGCTGTGGGTCGGCGGCAACGCCGGCCTGGCCTATCGCAACCGTGGCCGCACCCGCCTGTACACCCTGGCCGACGGGCTGCCGGCGCTGCAGGTGCAGGCGCTGTACCGCGATCGCGCCGGCGTGCTGTGGATCGGCACCAGCGACGGCATCGCGGCGCTGTCGGCAGACGGCACGCTGCGCCGCTGGCCCGCCGGCGCCGCGTTTCCCGCGCACAACGCGTTCGATTTCCTGGAGGACGCCGACGGCGCGCTGTGGATCGCCAGCGACCGCGGCCTGCTGCGGTTGCGCGACGGCCGCTTCCGCACCTACGACCATCGCGTCGGGCTGCCGCGCGACAAGCTGTTCCGGGTCATCGACGATGGCCAGGGCCATCTGTGGGTGACCAGCAACCAGGGCGTGTTCCGCATCGCCCGCGACAGCATCGCGCAGCTCGATGCCGGGCGCCGCACGCAACTGGCGGTGGACGTGGTCGATCGCAGCGACGGCATGCCCGGCAGCCAGGGCAACGGCAGCAGCGCGCCCGCCGGCTGGCTGAGCCGCGACGGCATCTTGCTGATCCCGACCTCCGCCGGCCTGGCGCTGATCGACCCGGCGCTGCCCAGCCGGCATTCGCTGCGCGCGCCGGCGGTGGTGATCGAGCGGCTGCAGGTCGATGGCCGCGAGCAGCCGCTGCGCGCCGACTACCGCTTGCCCGGCAGCGTCGGCCGGCTCAGCGTCGACTACGCCGGCTTGAGCTTCCGCTCGCCGGACAAGGTGCGCTACCGCTATCGCCTGCATGGCTTCGACCGGCAATGGATCGATGCCGGCAGCAGCGAGGAGGCGGTCTATACCAACCTGCCGCCTGGCGACTACCGGCTGGAAGTGCAGGCGACCACCAATGCGATGGACTGGTCGCGCAGCGATCTGGTGGGGCGCGCCTCGCTGCAGCTGGACGTGGTGCCGCCGTTCTGGCAGCGCGGTCCGTTCGTGGTGATCGCGGCGATCGCGTTCAGCGGCCTGCTGCTGTGGTGGTACCGCGGCCGCAGCCATCGCTACCTGCGCCGCCAGCGCCGGCTCAATCGCATCATCGCCGAGCGCACCCACGAGCTGCGCGCGAAGAACCTGGCGCTGAAGCTGGCCGATTTCGAACGCGAGGAGCTGGTGCGCAAGCTCGCCTACCAGGCCGGCCACGACGCGCTGACCGGCCTGCCGAACCGGCGCACCGCCGATCCGCACCTGACCGCGGCGCTGGAGCACGCGCGGGCCACGCAATCGCCGCTGTGCGTGGCGCTGCTGGACATCGACAACTTCAAGCGGATCAACGACAGCTACGGCCACGAGATCGGCGACGAAGTGCTGCGCCGGGTCGGCGAGGTGCTGCGCGCCACGCTCGGCGAACACGCCTTCGCCGCGCGCCACGGCGGCGAGGAGTTCCTGCTGGTGTTGCCGGGCCTGGACCGCGAACAGGCGCGGGCGCGGCTGGACGACCTGCGCCACCGCGTCGCCGCGATCGTGGTCCACGATGTCGATGGGCGCACGGTGCAGTGCACGGCCAGCGTCGGTTTCGCCTGTGTCAGCCCGGCGCTGCAGAGCCGGCGCGAATTGCTGGTGCTGGCCGACCAGCGCCTGTACCAGGCCAAGCACGAAGGCCGCGACCGGGTGGTCGGCTAGGGCGTAAAGCGCAGGTGCACCCTTGTAGGAGCCGCTTCAGCCGCGACACACAGCACGGCGAGCCTGCGGCGCGGAATCCTGTCGGGGCTGAAGCCCCTCCGACAGGAGAGATCCGCGCCGCCCGATGTGAGCGTTCGGCCGCTGCCTATCCGCGCAGTGGCCGAACGCAGTTACCAATCCCCAATCCCTACTCCCGAATCTCGGCTTCCACCGACCCATGCGCCTGCAACTGCTCCACCACCGCGCGCGCGGCCGCATTGGTGGAAATGCCGTGGCCAGGGGCGGCGAGGTCGGCGGTGAAGGCGTGCGCGTTGAGCGCGGCGTCCACCGCCTGCTCGATCGCCTCGGCTTCGGCGTTCAGGCCCAGCGAATGGCGCAGCAGCAGCGCCGCGCTGAGGATGGTGGCGTAGGGATTGGCGATGCCCTTGCCGGCGATGTCCGGAGCCGAGCCGTGGATCGGCTCGTACAGGCCGATTTTGCCTTCGCCCAGCGACGCCGACGGCAGCAGGCCCAGCGAACCGGCGAGCATCGACGCCTCGTCGGTGAGGATGTCGCCGAACATGTTCTCGGTGACGATCACGTCGTACTCGCGCGGCTTGGCCAGCAGGTGCATGGCCATCGAGTCGACCAGCTGGTGCTCCAGGCGCACGTCCGGGAATTCGTCGCGGCCGATGCGCGTGGCCACGTCGCGCCACAGCCGCGAGGTCTCCAGCACGTTGGCCTTGTCCACCGAGGTGACGTGGTTGCGGCGCTGCTGCGCCAGGCGGAACGCGCTGCGCAGGACCCGCTCGATCTCCTCGACGCTGTAGCGGCACAGGTCGCTGGCGTCGGTGGCGGTGCGGGTCTTGTCGCCGAAATAGATGCCGCCGGTCAGCTCGCGCACCACCACGATGTCCACGCCGGTGAGCAGGTGCGGCTTGATTGGCGAGGCGTCCAGCGCCGCCGGATGCGGCTTGACCGGGCGCAGGTTGGCGAACAGGCCCAGGCCGCGGCGGATCGCCAGCAGGCCCTGTTCGGGGCGGATCTTGGCGTTGGGATCGGACCACTTCGGCCCGCCGACCGCGCCCAGCAGCACCGCGTCGGCCTGCTGGCAGGCGGCCAGCGTCGCCGCCGGCAGCGGTTCGCCGTGGCGGTCGATGGCGATGCCGCCGATGTCGTGCTCGTGGAATTCGAAGGTGTGCTGGTAGCGGCGGGCGATGGTGCGCAGCACCGAGACCGCGGCGGCGGCGACTTCGGGGCCGATGCCGTCGCCGGGCAGGACGACGATGTCAGCGTGCATGGGTGGCCTCGTACTGTTCGATGGCGGGTTGGCGCAGCAGCAGGTAGCCGAGTTCGTCGACGCCTTCGAGCAGGCAGGTCTGCGAGAACTCGTCGAGCGGGAACGGATAGACGCGGCCGTCGGGCGTACGCAGTTCGCGCGCGGCCACGTCCACGGTCAGCGCGTCGTCCGGGCGCTGCATCAGGGTCTGCACGTCGGCCTCGTCCAGCACGATCGGCAGCAGTCCGTTCTTGAGGCTGTTGTTGCGGAAGATGTCGGCGATCTCGCTGCTGACGATGGCGCGCAGGCCCAGATCGGTCAGCGCCCACGGCGCGTGTTCGCGCGAGGAGCCGCAGCCGAAGTTGCGCCCGGCCAGCAGGATCTGGCGGCCGGCGTTGTGCGGCTGGTTGAACGCGAACTCCGGGTTGGGCGTGCCGTCGGCCTGCCAGCGCCAGTCGTTGAACGCGTTGCGGCCGAGGCCGGCGCGCTCGGTGGTGGACAGGAACCGCGCCGGGATGATCTGGTCGGTGTCGATGTTGGTCTGGCGCAGCACCACGCTGGCCGAGGTGAGGGCGGCGAATCCGGCCATCAGCAGGTCTCCTGGGACACGGTGGCGGGAGCGGCGACGGCCGCGTCGGGCAGCGATGCCGGCGGCAGCGCCGGAGTGGGGACGTGCGGCGGCAGCAGTGGCTTGCCGCGATGCGCGAAGGCGCGGGTGGTGGCGGCGACGAAGGTCAGCGTGGCCGCGAACGCGGCGATGTGCGGCACCATCACGCGACCTCCGCGAACAGCGTGCGCGGGTCGCTGACCTTGCCGTTCACCGCGGCCCAGGCCGCGGTCATCGGCGACGCCAGCAAGGTGCGCGAGCCGGGACCCTGACGGCCTTCGAAATTGCGGTTGCTGGTGCTCACCGCCAGCTGCCCCGGCGCGACCAGGTCGCCGTTCATGGCGATGCACATGGAGCAGCCGGATTCGCGCCACTCGGCGCCGGCGGCGCGCACCACCTCGTGGATGCCCTCGGCCTCGGCCTGGCGCTTGACGATCTCCGAGCCCGGCACCACCAGCATGCGCACGTTCGGCGCGACGCGGCGGCCGCGCAGCACCTGCGCCACTTCGCGCATGTCGCTGAGCCGGCCGTTGGTGCACGAGCCGACGAACACCACGTCCACCGGGGTGCCGATCAGCGCGTGGCCGGATTCGAAATGCATATAGTCCAGGCCCTTCTGCGCGGCCGCGTCCTGCGCCGCCGGAATCGGCACGTCCACCGCGATCGCGGTGCCCGGGTGGGTGCCCCAGGTCAGGGTCGGGCGGATGTCGCGCGCGTCGATGCGCACGTCCACGTCGAAGCGCGCGCCCGGATCGCTGCGCAGCTGCGACCAGCGCTGTACCGCGGCGTCGAACTCCGCGCCCTTCGGACCGCGCGGCGTGTTCGCCATCCAATCGAAGGTGACCTGGTCCGGCGCGACCATGCCGGCGCGCGCACCGGCCTCGATCGACATGTTGCACAGGGTCATGCGCTGCTCCATGTCCATCGCCTCGATGGTGGAGCCGCGGTACTCGAGCACATGACCGGTGCCGCCGTTGACCCCGATCACGCCGATGATGTGCAGGATCACGTCCTTGGCGCCGACGCCCGGCGCCAGTGGCCCGTCGACGGTGATCGACATGGTCTTGGCCTTGCGCTGCAGCAGGCACTGCGTGGCCAGCACGTAGCCGACCTCGCTGGTGCCGATGCCGAACGCCAATGCCCCGAAAGCGCCGTGGGTGGAGGTGTGGCTGTCGCCGCAGACGATGGTCATGCCGGGCTGGGTGAAGCCCTGCTCGGGCGCGATCACGTGCACGATGCCGCGATTGTCCGAGGCCATGTCGAACAGCTCGATGCCGTAGTCGGCGCAGTTGCGCGCGAGCATGTCCACCTGCGCCTCGGAGGCCTTGGTGTAGTACGGCAGCTTGCCGTCGGCGCCGCGCGGCAGGGTCGGCGTGGAGTGGTCCATCGTCGCCTTGGTGCGGTCGGGACGGCGCGGCGCTAGCCCGCGCGCCTTCAGTTCGGTGAACGCCTGCGGCGAGGTCACCTCGTGGATCAGGTGCAGGTCGATGTACAGCACCGCCGGGGCGGTGCCGCTTTCGGGGACGACGACATGCGCGTCCCACAGTTTGTCGTACAGGGTGCGGGGGGTCGAAGACATTACGGGACTACCTGGCAGGGACGCTGGGCAAGGATGGGGAGCGGTGAGAAGGGTGCATCGCGACGATGACGCTGGCGTGGCCGCTCAGGCGGCCGCCGTCGCGGCGCCGGCATGCGTGCCCTGGCGCTGGCGCAGCACGCGGTTGGCCACGTCCAGCCAGGCCAGCGCGCTGGCCTCGATGATGTCGCGGCTGGTGCCGCTGCCGTCGTATTCGGTCTCGCCGTGGCGCACGCTGAGGTTGGCCTCGCCGCGCGCATCGGCGCCGATGCCGACGCTGTGCACCTGGTAGCTGTCCAGGGTCAGCTGCACGCCGGTGGCCGCGGCCAGCGCGGCGAACAGCGCATCCACCGGGCCGTCGCCTTCGGCGCGCTCGCTGACCCGCTGGCCATCCGGATCGGACAGCTCGACCTGCGCGCTGGCGCGCTGGCCGCGGTCGCTGACGGTCATCGACGACAGCCGGTAGCCCTGGCTTTCCGGCGCGTCCTGCATCATCGCCTGCAGGTCGGCGTCGTTGACCACGCGCTGCTGCTCGCACAGCGCCTTGAACGCCTCGAACGCCAGGTTCAGTTCGGCCTCTTCCAGCACGTAGCCCAGCGCGCGTAGGCGCTGCTCGACCGCGGCGCGGCCGCTGTGGCGGCCCAGCACCATCTGCGAGGACTCCCAGCCCACGTCTTCCGGACGCATGATCTCGTAGGTGCCGCGGTGGCGCAGCATGCCGTGCTGGTGGATGCCCGACTCGTGGGCGAAGGCGTTGCCGCCGACGATCGCCTTGTTGCGCTGTACCGGCATGCCGACCAGCCGCTGCAGCAGCTGCGAGCTGGCGACGATGCGCTGGGTGTTGATCGCGGTGTCGATCTCGTAGAACGCGTTGCGCACCTTCAGCGCCATCGCGATCTCTTCCAGCGCGCAGTTGCCGGCGCGCTCGCCGATGCCGTTGATGGTGCATTCCACCTGCCGCGCGCCGCCTTCCACCGCGGCCAGCGAGTTGGCCACGGCCAGGCCCAGGTCGTTGTGGCAGTGGGTGCTGAAGATCACCCGCTCGGCGCCGGGCACGCTGGCGATCAGCCGCGCGAACATGCCGCGGATCTCTTCCGGGGTGGTGAAGCCGACCGTATCGGGCAGGTTGATGGTGGTGGCGCCGGCGGCGATCGCCACTGCGGTCACTTCGGCCAGGAAGTCTTCCTCGGTGCGGGTGGCGTCCTCGGCCGAGAACTCCACGTCGTCCACGTACTGGCGCGCCAGCGACACGTGCTTGCGCACCGATTCCAGCACCTGCTCGCGGCTCATCCGCAGCTTGTGCTCGCGGTGCAGCGGGCTGGTCGACAGGAACACGTGCAGGCGCGGCTTGGCCGCCGCCTCCAGCGCGCGCGCGGAGGTCTCGATGTCGGTGGCCAGGCAGCGCGACAGCACCGCCAGGGTCGGCTCGCGCAGTTCGCGGCCGATCAGCGCCATCGCCTCGCGGTCGGACTGCGAGCTGGCCGGGAAGCCGGTTTCGATGACGTCCACGCCCAGCTCGGCCAGGGCGCGCGCCATGACCAGCTTCTGCGGCGGGGTCATGCTGCAGCCGGGGGATTGCTCGCCGTCGCGCAGGGTGGTGTCGAAAATGCGGATGCGGGGGGTCTGGGAAGAAGGAGAAGTGTTCACCAGATGGTTTCCTCTACGGCGGCGGTGGCTGGCGGATGGGAGAGCGAAGACGCGGGGCGAGCGGGAGCGGGCGGGGCGGCGGCACGTTGGTTGCGAAGTCGCTCGGCATTGCGGCGGCGCGGCTTGCGTGGTGCGCGCGGGCGCACCTCCGACAGCAGCGTCGCCAGCACGCCGGCGTCGATGTTGCCACCGGACACCACCGCGCATTTGCGCTTGCCGGAGACGCGGCGGCCGGCCGCCAGGGCCAGCGCGCCGGCGCCCTCGGCGATGACGTGCTCCTCCAGCGCCAGGCGGACCAGCGTTTCGCGCAGTTCCGCCTCGCGCACGATCACCACGTCGTCGAGCAGGCTGGCGCACAGCCGGCGGGTGATGAACCCGGGGATTTTAACCTTGACGCCGTCGGCCAGGGTGGGCACCGGGTCGATCGCGCGGATATCGCCGCGGATCGCCCGCGCCATGGAATCCACGCCCTCGACCTGCGCGCCGACGATGCGCACGCCCTGCGAGCGCAGCGCCAGGGCCACGCCGGAGGCCAGGCCGCCGCCGCCGATCGGCACGATGACCACGTCCGGGGCGTGGGCGGCCAGCTCGATGCCGACCGTGCCCTGGCCGGCGATCACGTCCGGGTCGTCGAACGCGGACAGGAAGCGGTAGCCGTTCTGCTCGGCCAGTTCGCGGGCGAAGGCGTAGGCCTCGTCGTAGCTGTCGCCATGCTGGCGCACGGTGGCGCCCCAATGGGCGACGCCGGCGATCTTGGTCTGCGGCGCGCCGTGCGGCATCACCGTGATCGCCTGCACGCCCAGCCGGTGCGCGGCCCAGGCCACGCCCTGCGCATGGTTGCCGGCCGAGGCGCAGATGATGGTGCGCTCGTCGCCGCGCTCCAGCCCGGCCAGCAGTGCGTTCAGCGCGCCGCGCACCTTGTAGGAGCCGGTGCGCTGCAGGTTCTCCAGCTTCAGCCACACGCCGAAACGCTCGGCGTAGTGCACCGGCGTCGGCGGCAGGTAGCGGCGCAGCCGCGCCTGCGCGGCCAGCACGTCGGCGACGCTGACCGCTACGTCGCCTACGTCGGGTTCCTGCGGGGCGGGGCGGCCGGTGTCAGGCATGAAGGGGCCGGGATTGGGGATTGGGGAGTAGGGATTCGACATGCGAATCCTGTGCCCGAAGAAGCGACCTCCCTGGAAGAAGACTCCTCCGCATCGTCGCCCGGCCCTGCCGCGCAGCCGGCATGAAGCCCGAAACCACGGAGCTGCCAGCGCAGCCTCCGAATCCCGAATCCCCAATCCCGAATCCCGGCTTCATCATGGCACCACGTCCAACGCAGTCACCCGCACCGACTCGCAGTCGTACACCTTCTCCATCTGCAGGCGCAGGCTCTCGCCGGGGCGGGTGCCGTCCACCACCATCTGCAGGTGCCAGCGGCCGGCATCGTCGGCCACCGGCGCGCCGCTGATCGACAGCGGCGCGAAGCCGCGCCGTTCGGCCATGCCGATCGCGCGCAGCAGCGCGCCTTCGGCCGGCTTCAGCACCAGGTCAAGCTGGTATCGCATGGGGGATCTCCTGGCGCTGGGTCGCGGGGTTGCTCTCCAGCATGGTGCTGTTGGCGGTGTTCGGCGGCACCAGCGGCCACACGTTGGCGCGCGCGTCGATGGCCACGTGCAGCAGCGCCGGACCCGGCTGCGCCAGCAGCTCGGCCAGGCCTTCCTCGACCTGGCCGCGCGCGGTGATGCGCTTGGCCGGGATGCCGAACACCTGCGCCAGCGCGGCGAAGTCCGGGTTGTCGGACAGGTCGATCTCGCTGTAGCGCTCGGCGAAGAACAGCTCCTGCCACTGCCGCACCATGCCCAGCGAACTGTTGTCCAGCAGCACGATCTTCACCGGCAGCTTGCAGCGCGCGATGGTCACCAGCTCCTGCACGTTCATCATGAAACTGCCGTCGCCGCTGACCAGCACCACGGTGCGGTCGGGGCAGGCGAACTGCGCGCCCATCGCCGCCGGCAGGCCGAAGCCCATCGTGCCCAGCGCGCCGCTGGTCAGGTGGTTGCGCGGATGGTTGAAGCGGCAATGCTGGGCCACCCACATCTGGTGCTGGCCGACGTCGCAGGCGATCACGGTGTCGGCCGGCGCCAGCTCGCTCAGCCGCTTCAGCAGCCCGGGCGCGTAGATGTCGTCGCCCGGCGCGTCGTAGCGCGCGCCGAACTTCTCGCGATGGCCGATGCAGCGCGCGTGCCACGCCTCGCAGGTGCTGGTCGCCGCGCTCAGCGCGCGCAGCGCCTCGGCCACGTCGCCGGGCACGGCGATGTCGGCATGGCGCAGCTTGGAGATCTCGCAGGCGTCGGCGTCCAGATGGATGACCCGCGCGAACGGGGCGAACTCGGCCAGCTTGCCGGTGGCGCGGTCGTCGAAGCGCGCGCCGACCACGATCAGCAGGTCCGACTCCTGCACCGCCATGTTGGCGGCGCGGGTGCCGTGCATGCCGAGCATGCCCAGGTAGTGCGGATGCCCATGCGGCAGCGCGCCCAGCCCGCGCAGGGTCAGCACGGTCGGAATGCGGGTGGTGTCGACGAACTGGCGGAACGCGTCCACCGCATTGGCCAGGGCGATGCCGCCGCCGCCGTAGATCACCGGCTTGTCGGCGCCGGCGATCGCCGCCAGCGCTTCGGCCAGGGCCGCAGCGTGCGGCGCCGGCGGTGCCGGCACCGCGGCCGGCACGTGGTCGGGCAAGTGCGAGGCGTCGCCCAACTGCACGTCCTTGGGCAGATCGATCAGCACCGGTCCCGGACGCCCTTCGCGGGCGATGCGGAACGCGTCGCGCACCACCTGCGGCAGGTCGTCCACGCGGCGCACCAGGAAACTGTGCTTGACGATCGGCAGGGTCAGCCCGAACACGTCCAGTTCCTGGAACGCGTCGGTGCCCAGCAGCGGCGTGGCGACCTGCCCGGTCAGGCAGATCATCGGCACCGAGTCCAGCATCGCATCGGCGATGCCGGTGACCAGGTTGGAGGCGCCCGGGCCGGACGTGGCGACGCAGACCCCGACCCGCCCGCTGGCGCGGGCGTAGCCGTTGGCGGCCAGCGCCGCGCCCTGCTCGTGGCGGACCAGGATGTGCTTGAGCTGGCTGTCTACCAGCGCGTCGTAGAACGGCATGATGGTGCCGCCCGGATAGCCGAACAGCGTGTCCACGCCTTCGGCTTCCAGGGCCTGCGTCAGCCAGCGCGCGCCGTTGCGGGGCGTGCCGTGAGCGGAGGAGTTCATACGGTGGCGACCTTTCGGTGGAAGCGGGTGGGGGAGCCGCGGGTTACGCGGCTTGGCCTGTCGCGGCCGGCTTGGCGGCAGCAGCGGCGTCGCCGTTCAGCCAGACCATCTTGGCGCGCAGCTGCTTGCCGACCACTTCGATCGGGTGCTCCAGGTCGGCCTGCTTGAACTTGTTGTAGTTCGGCAGCCCGGCTTCGTACTCGGCGACCCAGTTCTTGGTGAAGGTGCCGTTCTGGATGTCGGTCAGCACGTCGCGCATGCGCTCCTTGGTGGCCGCGTCGATGACCCGCGGGCCGCTGACGTAGTCGCCGTACTGCGCGGTCTCGGAGACGAACTCCAGCATGCGGGTGATGCCGCCTTCGTAGAACAGGTCCACGATCAGCTTCAGTTCGTGCAGCACTTCGTAGTAGGCGATTTCCGGCTGGTAGCCGGCTTCCACCAGCACTTCGAAGCCGGCCTGGACCAGCGACGAGGCGCCGCCGCACAGCACCGCCTGCTCGCCGAACAGATCGGTCTCGGTCTCTTCCTTGAAGGTGGTCTTGATCAGGTTGGCGCGCGCGCCGCCCAGGCCGGCGGCGTACTCGAGCGCGAACTGCTCGGCCTTGCCGCTCTTGTCCTGGTACACCGCCCAGATGCACGGCACGCCGCGGCCGATCTCGTACTCGCGGCGCACCAGCGCGCCCGGGCCCTTCGGCGCGACCAGCACCACGTCCAGGTCGGCGCGCGGCTTGATCATGTCGAAATGCACGTTCAGGCCGTGCGCGAACAGCAGGCAGGCGCCCTGCTTCATGTTCGGCGCCAGCACGTCGTCGTACAGCTTCTTCTGCACCATGTCCGGGGTCAGCACCGCGACCAGGTCGGCGTCCTTGACCGCCTCGGCGGGGCTCTTCACCACGAAGCCGTCGGCCTGCGCCTTGGCTTCGGTCGGGCCGCCCGCGCGCAGGCCGACGGTGACATCGAAGCCGGACTCGCGCAGGTTCAGCGCGTGCGCGCGGCCCTGGCTGCCGTAACCGACGATGGCGATCTTGGTGGTGGGCTGGGCGGAACTGGTCATGGGGCGAATGTCCTCGGAACGGTGTGGGTAGGAAGGGAACGTGTGTTTCGCGGTTACTAAAATGAAAAACCCCGCGCCGTTGCCGGTGCGGGGTCTGATCGAATCCAGGCTGCTTGTCGCTTACACGCCGGTTCGTCCCGCACTTGTGGGCGAGGTAATAAGCACGAGTACGAGGAGCGACGCGGCGGCGTCCGCGCGCAGCGCGGCGGGCAGGCGGGTCGGCTTCGGGCTGGTGTGGCGATGCAACATGCAGCGAGATAAACATGGCCTTTGCGGGGCTGTCAACCCTGCCGCCGGCGCGCAACCGCGAATGTGCCGAAAGCCGCACCAACACAGCATCGTTACGCCTGAAACGGTGCGCCGGCGCAGTGCGCGCGCGGCCGATTGCGCGGAAAATCGGCGCGTCCCGGGCCTGCCACGCGGCGTCAACAGGCGGCCGCCCTCCTGCGGTAATCTGGCGCGGCTGCCACGGCCCGGCCGTTGCCGGCCACCTTCAATCACTCCCGTTCGACGATCCGGCGCATGCATTCCGAATCTCTTCCCGTGGCGGTCGCTCCGCGCAAGGCCTCCGCGTCGGCCGTGGCCGAGAGCGAGCAGGTCACCAGGCTGCTGCAGCGCTGGCGCAGCGGCGACGCGCAGGCCGAAACGCAATTGCTGGAACTGGTCTATGCCGCGCTGCGCGAGATGGCCGCCGCGCGCATGGCGGCGCGCCAGGGCGACGCCTTGCTGCAGCCGACCGCGCTGGTCCACGAAGCCTTGCTGCGCATGCTCGACGCCGACGTGGAGTACCGCGACCGGGTGCATTTCTTCGCCCTGGCCTCGCTGAAGATGCGCGCGGTGCTGGTCGACTACGCGCGCGCCAACCTGGCCGCCAAGCGCGGCGGCGGGGCGATGATGATGACCCTGTCGCATGCCGACCGCGACGGCGCCGCGCCCAGCGAGGAATACCAGGTGCTGGCCCTGCACCAGTCGCTGCAGCGCTTCGCCGGTTTCGACCCGCGCGCGGCGCATGCGGTGGAGCTGGCCTATTTCGGCGGCATGACCCATGACGAGATCGCCTGCCTGCTGGAGGTGTCGGTGCCGACCGTCGAGCGCGACCTGCGCATCGCCCGCGCCTGGCTCAAGCGCGAACTCAGCGCCGATCCGGGCCGCCCATGAGCGAGGAACGCTGGCAACAGGTGCGCCAGCTGTTCGAATCGGTCTGCGACCTGCCGCCGGCGCAGTGGCAGCCGACCCTGGAGCGGCTCAGCCAGGATCCGGCGCTGGTGCAGGAGGCGCTGGCCCTGCTCGCCGCGCAGACCGTGCAGTTGCAGCAGTTGGCCGCGCCGTTGCGGGCGCTGGCCGGACGCATGGCCGCGCCGGAACTGGGCGTGGGCGACCGGCTCGGCCCGTGGCGGCTGACCCGCTTCCTGGCCAGCGGCGGCATGGGCAGCGTGTTCGTCGCCGAGCGCGCGGACGAGCAGTATCAGCAGCAGGTGGCGGTGAAACTGCTGCGTGGCCTGCCCGACGCGCTGACCGCGCAGCGGCTGGCCGCCGAACGGCAGATCCTGGCCAGCCTGCAGCATCCCAACATCGCGCGCCTGTACGACGGCGGCGCCACCCCGGGCGGGCAGCCGTACCTGGTGATGGAGTACGTCGACGGCATCGCCGTGGACCGCTATCTGCAAGAGCAGGCGCCGGACCTGCCGGCGCGGCTGCAGCTGTTCCTGCGCATCTGTCGCGCGGTACAGGCGGCGCACCAGCGCCTGGTGCTGCATTGCGACCTGAAGCCGGGCAACGTGCTGGTGCGCGCCGACGGCGAGCCGGTGCTGCTGGACTTCGGCATCGCCCGGCTGCAGGACGCGGCCGACGGCGCCGAGCGCGGCCGCTTCTGCACGCCGCCCTACGCCAGCCCGGAACTGCTGGCCGGGCAGCCGGTGGGCGTGGCCGGCGACGTCTACAGCCTGGGCGTGATGCTGATCGAAGTGCTGTCCGGGCAGCGCCTGCCGGCACAGACCGGGGCTGGCGCGGCGTGTCCGCGGCCCAGCGCGCTGGCGCGGCTTCCTGCCTTGCGCCGGCGCCTGCGCGGCGATCTCGACGCGATCGCGGCCAAGGCCTGCGCGCAGGATCCGGCGCAGCGCTATGCCAACGTCGCCGAACTGGCCGCCGATCTGCAGCGCCATCTCGGCCACCGCCCGGTGCAGGCGCGCCGCGGCGGCCGCCGCTATGCGCTGGCCCGCCTGCTGCGCCGGCGCTGGCGCGAAAGCGCGGTGGCCGCGGCGGTGCTGCTGCTCAGCGCCGGCTTCATGTGGCGCCTGCTGGAGACCCGCGCGCAGGCGCAGCGCGAGGCGGCGATCGCGCAGCAGGTCAGCCAGTTCATGACCGACGCGTTCGATGCCGCCGACCCGCGCAGCCGCGGCGCGCAGGGCACCGCGACGATCAGCGCGCAGCAGGTATTGGACCGCTCCGCCGCGCAGCTCGACCGGGGCCTGGCGCAATCGCCGGCGGTGCGCGCGCGGCTGCGGGCCACGCTCGGCCGCGCCTACCTGAACCTGGGCCAGGAAGCGCGTGCCGAGGCGTTGCTGCGCCAGGCCGCGCGCGAACTGCGCAGCCCCCAGGTGGACGAACCGGCGTCGGCATCGCAGGCGCTCAGCGACCTGGCGGTGCTGCTGTACAACCAGGATCATGGCGATGCGGCGCTGGCCGCGGCGACCGAGGCGCTGCGCCTGGCCGAACGCAGCGAAGCGCGCGACCCCCTGGCCAAGGCGACCAATGCGTTGGGCCTGGCCTTGAGCCGTGTCGGCCGCGCCGACGAGGCGGTGGCGATGCTGCAGCGTTCGCTGGCGCTGCGCATGCAGCCGGGGGTGAAGACCGACGGCGGCCCGTCGACGGCAATGCACAACCTGGGCCAGGTGTTCAAGGCCAAGGGCGACCAAGTGCAGGCCGAGCAGTGGTACCGGCGCGCGCTGGCGCTGAAGGAACGCGAATTCGGCGTGCGCAGCGTCGACTACCTGCACAGCGCCGAAGGCCTGGCGAAGGCGCTGGCCGCGCGCGGCGCCTTGCCCGAGGCGAGCGCGCTGATGCAGCGCAACCTGGAGCTGGCGCGCGCGCTGTACGGCGCGCACAGTCCGCTGCTGGCCGATGCGGAAAACGAGCTGGCGTCGGTGTACCAGGACGCCGGCGATTTCGCCGCCGCACGCACGCACTATCTGCAGGCGCTGGCGATGCTGCCGGCGCTGGGCCTGGCGCAAAGCGTCGACCATGCGCGCTATCTCAACAACCTGGCCACGCTCGAGGAATCGCGCGGCGACCTGGCGGCGGCCGAAGACCTGTATCGGCAGTCCTGGCAGATCCGCCGCCAGCGTCTGGACGCGGACGATCCGATGACGCTCAACGCCGAAGGCAACCTCGGCCGCATGCTGATGCGCCAGGACCGGCTGGGCGAGGCCGAGCCGCTGCTGCGGCATGCCTACGCGGGCATGGCGCGGCTGTATCCCGCCGATCATCCGCGGCAACTGGTGCAGCGCCTGAGCCAGGTGGAGCTGCGCATGCGCCGCGGCGAGCTGGCGCGCGCGCAACGCGAACTGGACGCGCTGCGGCCGGCGGCCGGCTGGCCATCGACGCAGCTGCAGCGGCGCCGCGACATGTTGGCCGCGGAACTGGCGCAGCGCGCCGGCGACCGCGCCGCGGCGCTGCGCGGCTGGGAACGGGTGGTGCAGGCGAACCAGGCCGAACTGGGCAGCGCGGCGGTGCCCACCGCGATGGCGCGGGTGTCGCTGGCCGAAGCCCTGCTCGCCGTGGAGCGGCGCGACGAAGCGCGTGCGCAGCTGCAACAGGCGCGTCCGGTGCTGGTCGCGCAGCTGGCGCCGCAGGCCGAGTTGCTGCGGCGGCTGGACGCCGGGCAACAGACGCTGGCGCTGCGCTGAGCGGGCGCGCGGCGCACGCAGCGCCGATACGTGCGCGGTCGCAGGCGCTCCCGTCGAGAGGGCGGATACGCCGCCGCAGCTGCGCGCGCGGCTCCGCTCGGGTAGGGTGGCGCGGTATCCGCTGTGGGGAATGCGCATGTCCGTTTCGAAGTTTTCCGTGGCATGCCTGGCGCTCGCGCTGGGCCTGCCGTCGCTGGCCGCTGCGGCCGACCGCGTCACCGGCCAGGCGTTCGCCACGCGCTCGGAAGTGATCGCGCCGCACGCGATGGCCGCCACCTCGCAGCCGCTGGCCACGCAGATCGCGCTGGACACGATGAAGGCCGGCGGGTCGGCGGTGGATGCGGCGATCGCCGCCAACGCCGCGCTCGGACTGATGGAGCCGACCGGCAACGGCGTCGGCGGCGACCTGTTCGCGATCGTGTGGGATCCGAAGACCCACAAGCTCTACGGCTACAACGGTTCGGGCCGTTCGCCCAAATCGCTGACCCTGGCCGAGTTCCAGCGCCGCGGCTTGAAGGACATTCCGCCGACCGGGCCGCTGCCGGTGTCGGTGCCGGGCGCGGTGGACGGCTGGTTCGCGCTGCACGAGCGCTTCGGACGCCGGCCGATGGCGCAGAATCTGGCGCCGGCGATCCGCTACGCCCGCGAGGGCCACCCGGTGGCCGAGACGATCGCCTATTACTGGGACCGCTCGGTGCCGCGGCTGTCGCAGTATCCCGGCTTCAAGGAACAGTTCACCATCGACGGCCATGCGCCGCGCAAGGGCGAGCTGTGGAAGAACCCGAACCTGGCCAATACGCTGCAGCAGATCGCCGACGGCGGCCGCGACGCGTTCTACAAAGGGCCGATCGCGCGCACCATCGATGCCTATTTCAAGGCCAACGGCGGCTTCCTGAGCTACGACGACCTGGCCAGCCACCACGGCGAATGGGTCGAGCCGGTCAGCAGCAACTATCGCGGCTACGACGTGTGGGAACTGCCGCCCAACAGCCAGGGCATCGCCGCGCTGCAGATGCTCAACATCCTGGAGGGCTACGACTTCTCCAAGATCCCGTTCGGCTCGGCCGAGCACATCCACCTGTTCGCCGAGGCCAAGAAACTGGCCTTCGCCGACCGCGCGCGCTTCTACGCCGATCCGGCGTTCCAGCCGGCGCCGCTGGCCAAGCTGATTTCCAAGGACTACGCCGCGCAGCGCCGTGCGCTGATCTCGATGGACAAGGCCCTGAAGGAAGTGCAGCCGGGCACGCCGAAACAGTTGGAGGAAGGCGACACCATCTACCTGACCGTGGCCGATGCCGACGGCATGATGGTGTCGCTGATCCAGTCCAACTACCGCGGCATGGGCAGCGGCATGGCGCCGCCGGGGCTGGGCTTCATCCTGCAGGACCGCGGCGAGATGTTCGTGCTGAAGAAGGACCATCCCAACGGCTACGCGCCGGGCAAGCGCCCGTTCCAGACCATCATCCCGGCGTTCGTGACCAAGGACGGCAAGCCGTGGCTCAGCTTCGGCGTGATGGGCGGGGCGATGCAGCCGCAAGGGCATGTGCAGATCGTGATGAACCTGATCGATTTCCACATGAACCTGCAGGAAGCCGGCGATGCGCCGCGGATCCAGCACGAAGGGTCGACCGAACCGACCGGGCAGGCCACGGCGATGAGCGACGGCGGCGAGCTGAATCTGGAAACCGGGTTTTCCTACGACGCGATCCGCGCGCTGATGCGCAAGGGCCACCGCGTGATCTTCGCCGACGGCCCGTACGGCGGCTACCAGGCGATCGCGCGCGACCCGGTCAGCGGCGTGTACTACGGCGCCTCGGAAAGCCGCAAGGACGGGCAGGCCGCCGGCTACTGAGCCTGCGCCGCGGCAGTGCCGCCGTCGGCTCGCGTGCGGTAGCCGGCGCGCTGCGGCGGTGCGCGCGCCGGCGCCGGCGCGCTCACTCCTGCGCTTGCGCGCCGCCCACCTCGGTGCGGGTCTGCTCCTGCGCCGCCTGTTCGCGCGCGATCCATGCCTCGATCATGTGCCTGGCGCGTCGAGCGCGGCGGCGTTCCCGGGTGTGCTCGGCGTCCAGCACGCGGTAGAGCGAAACGATCACCAGCACCATCAGCAACGCGAACGGCAGCGCGGCGATGGTGATCATGCCCTGCAGCGCGTCCAGGCCGCCGGCCAGCAACAGGACCGCCGCGATCAGCGCCACCGCCACGCCCCAGACCAGCTTGCGCGCCAGCGGCGGGTCGCCGGCCTCGTCGGTGGACATGCTGGCCAGCACCAGTACCGCCGAGTCGGCCGAGCTGACGAAGAAGATCATCAGCAACAGCAGGGCCAGGCCGGACAGCAGCAGCGACCCCGGCAGGCTGTCGAACAGGGTGAACAGCACCGTTTCGTAGCCGTTGCCCAGCGCCTGCAGCATGTCGACGTGGCCGAACAGCTGCGACCACAGCGCGGTGCCGCCGAACACCGAGAACCACACGAAGCCGAGCAGGGTGGGAGCCAGCACCACGCCCACCACGAACTCGCGGATGCTGCGTCCGCGCGACACGCGGGCGATGAACGCGCCGACGAACGGCGCCCAGGCGATCCACCAGGCCCAGTAGAAAATGGTCCATTCGGCCACCCACTTGCTGCCGGAGAACGGCGACATGCGCAGGCTCATCGTCACCAGCTGGTTGAGATAGGAGCCCAGCGTGGTGGTGAAGGTATCGAAGATGAAGCCGGTCGGGCCCAGCACCAGCACCGCGGCCAGCAGCAGCGCGGCCAGCGCCAGGTTGAAGTTGGACAGCCACTTGATGCCGCGCTCCACGCCGCTGGCGGTGGAGGCCATGTACAGCACGAAGGCCACGGCGATGATGGCCATCTGCACGGGGATGCTCGCCTGCACGCCGAACACGCGGTGCAGGCCGGCGGCGATCTGGATCGTGCCGAAGCCCAGCGTGGTGGCGACGCCGATCGCGGTGGCCACCACCGCGGCGATGTTCACCGCCTGCCCGATCCAGCCGCGATGATGGCGGCCGATGACCGGCTGCAGCATGTCGCTGACCAGCCCGCGGCCGTTGCGGTTGTACTGGAACCAGGCCATCGCCAGGCCGATCAGCGCATAGATCGCCCAGGGATGCAGGCCCCAGTGGAAGAACGCGTAGCGCATCGACGCGCGCGCCGCCTCCATGCTTTGCGGCGGCAAGCCTTCCGGCGGCTTGAGGAAGTGCGAGATCGGCTCGGCCGCACCCCAGAACACCAGGCCGATGCCCATGCCGGCGGCGAACAGCATCGACAGCCAGCTGGCGCGGGAGAAGTCCGGCTCGGCATCCTCGCCGCCGATGCGCAGATGGCCGAAGCGGCCGAAGGCCAGATACAGCATGAAGGCCAGCGTCAGGAACACCACCAGCAGGTACATCCAGCCGGCGCCGCGGATGACCTGGAGCAGCGTCGCTTGCACCACGTCGTTGAACGGGCCGGGCGCGATGCCCGCGATCAGCACCAGCAAGGCCACCAGCGCGATGGAAATACGGAACACCATGGAGCAGCGTCTCCGGGCAAGGGGTCGAGGGGGAGCGCGCCGGCCTTGCAGCGATGCGCAAGGGCAGGCGGCACGCGGCGGTTGCCGGTCCGGAATCGCTGCAGCGGCAGCGAAGCGGCGGTCACTAACGAGGCCGGCAACGATACCGGGCGCATCGTCACGGTACCGTTATGGTGCGCTGCGGCCGGTGCCGGAGCGGTGCGGATGCAAGGTTCTTTCCTTCAGGCAAACCAGGCCACACCGCACGCAGCCGGGTCCGCCGCGTCCCACGCACTCGGCGCCGGCTCCCTTCACGACGCTGTCCGCGCCCATCGGCTGTGATTCTCGCCATCGTGGCGCGGCCATCGGCACCTGATTCCGCCAAAGCCCGGACATGACGCCGATCCCGGTTGCGCATGTCTCCGCTCAGGTTGCACGGCGGCGGCCGATACCATGGCGGAAGAATTCCTGGAGGGGAAGACGATGTCGTTGTTCACACGCGGTCCGAACGCCGATGCCGGACATGCCGCAGCCCTGCCGGACGCACCGGTGGCGTTGCTGCGGTTGGACCCGCAAGGCCGGGTCTGCGCCGCCAATCGTGCCGCGCTGGACCTGCTCGGGGTGCACGCGGAGGCCGTGCTCGGCGAACCCAGCGAAGCGGTGTGGGGCCTGCCGCTGGCGTCGCTGGTCGGTGCGGAAGGCAGCTGGCTGGCGTCGGACGCCGATCCGGCGCGGCGCGTGCGCTATCAACGCGATCGCGACGGCGACGGTTGGCTGCTGTCGCTGCCGCATGCGGAAACCGCCGCGCTGCTGCGCGACGTCGCCCTGCTCGGCGCCGGGCAGGCGCAAGACGCCATCAGTCCGGCGCTGCAGGCGCTGGCGCAGCGGCTGCAGGCCGGTGCGCAGGCGCAGGCCTTGCTGGACCGGGTCGGCGAGCGCCTGACCGGGTGCGATCTGGACCTGGGACTGAGCACGCCGCTGTCCGCGCAGGAAACCGAGGCGATGGCCGGGCGGCGCCTGTCGGCCGGCTTCGGCAATCTGGCCGAGGCGATCCGCCAGGCGGTGGCGCTGTCGTTGCAGATCGCCGCCGACGTGCCGCACGTGGTCGCCGAGAACGAGGAACTGGCGCAGCAATCGCAGACCCAGATGGAGGCGCTGCAGACGGTGGTGGCGACCACCCGGCGGCTGCTGCAGGGCCTGCATGAGATGGACCAGGAGCTGCGCGCGGTGATCGCGGTGGCGGCCAGCGCCGACGACAGCGCGCGCCAGGGCGTGGAAGCGGCGCGTGCGCTGGGCCAGGCGATGCGCGAAGTGGAGCGGCGTTCGGCGCGCGCCACCGAGGTCATCGAGGTGATCGACGCGGTCGCGTTCCAGACCAACATCCTGTCGATCAACGCCAGCATCGAGGCGGTGCACGCCGGCGCCGCCGGGCGCGGCTTCGCCGTGGTCGCCAGCGAGATCCGGCGCCTGGCCGAACGCGCCGCCGCCGCTGCGCGCGACGTGCGCGTCATCATCGGCGAGACCGGCAGCGCCTTGCACGACAGCGCCGCCTCGGCGCAGCGCACCGAGCAGGTGCTCGGCGGCATCGGCCAACTGCTCGGCCGCGCCAGTGCGGCGATGGAAACCGTGGCCACCCGCGTCGCCGCGCAAGGCGAAGAGATCGGCGGCATCGATCGCGCGGTCGAGCACGTGGTCGGGCTCAGCCGCAGCAACCTGGAGCATGTCGCGCGCGTGGTCGAGCGCAGCGCGGCGCTGGCCGCAGGCAGCACCACGCTGCACGACTGCGTGGGCCTGTTCCGCTTGCCGTCCGATCCGATGCAGCAGCCGCGGCACGCGCGCATCCGCGAACTGGCCACGGCGACCGCCGGCAGGATCGGGCAGGCGCTGGCCGATGCGGTCGCACGCGGCCGCATCGGCGAGGACGCGCTGTTTTCCACCGACTACACGCCGATCGCGGGCATCGATCCGCCCAAGTACCGCACCGCTTTCGATGCGTTGTGCGACGAACTGCTGCCGCCGCTGCAGGAACCGTTGCTGGCTGCGCATCCGTGGATCGTGTTCGCGATCTGCGCCAATCCGGACGGCTACGTGCCGACCCACAACCTGCGCTTCAGCCAGCCGCTGAGCGGCGACCGCGCCCGCGATCTGGTCGGCAACCGCACCAAGCGCATGTTCACCGATCGGGTCGGGCGCAGCGTCGGCCGCCATACCCAGCCCTATCTGTTGCAGGTGTATCGGCGCGACACCGGGCAGATCCTGTTCGACCTGTCGGTGCCGGTGCACGTGCGCGGCCGCCACTGGGGCGGGCTGCGCGTGGCCTACGTGCTGGAATGAGCGTCGCGGCGAACGCCGCACAAAAAAACGCCACCGGGGTGAGCCGGCGGCAGGGAGAGAGAGACGTCGTTCTTGTGGGACCCAGGCTAGGCCCGGTATTTCGCCGGGGTTTGCCGCAATGGCGTGCGCGCGTGCCGGCGCTGACAAGAAGCGGATCCGGTTGTGCACCGATTCAGCTGCGCGCGGTTGGCTGCGGCCGCGGAAACGGGTCTAATAGCCGCAGAAGCGGGGGTACCGTCGGCGCAGGCCGCGGTTGAGACAGTCCCTTCGAACCTGATCCGGTTGATACCGGCGTAGGGAAGCTTCGCAAGCCTGGTCCGTGCGCCGTTCGCGCCGGGCCGTGCCCGCGCCGCCGCTTCGTCCGTGATGCGAGTTCGCTCGCAACCGCCTGCACTCCCTGCAGGCTCTCAGAAATAGGACGAATGCCGATGAATGCCGTACCCAGCCCGTTGCTGCAGCAGGCCGATACCCTGTCCGAGTCGGTGACCCGGCCGATCCCCGGTTCGCGCAAGATCTTCGTGCCAGGCTCGCGTCCCGACCTGCGCGTGCCGATGCGCGAGATCCAGCTGACCCGCACCCCGACCCTGTTCGGCGGCGAAGACAATCCGCCGGTCACCGTGTACGACACCTCCGGGCCGTACACCGATCCGGACGCGACCATCGACCTGCGCGCCGGCCTGGCGCCGCTGCGCGCGCGCTGGATCGCCGAACGCGGCGACACCGCGGCGCTGGCCCAGCTCAGCTCCGATTTCGGCCGCGGCCGCGAGCACAACGCGCGGCTGGACGCGGTGCGCTTCCCGGCCCGGCACCTGCCGCGACGCGCGCTGGCCGGCGCCAACGTCACCCAGATGCACTACGCGCGCCGCGGCATCGTCACCCCGGAGATGGAGTTCGTCGCGATCCGCGAGAACCAGCGGCTGGAGGCGGTGCGCGATGCGCTGCTGCGCCAGCAGCATCCCGGCGAGGCGTTCGGCGCCAGCATCCAGCACGTCATCACCCCCGAGTTCGTGCGCGACGAGATCGCCCGCGGCCGCGCCATCCTGCCCAACAACATCAACCATCCGGAAAGCGAGCCGATGATCATCGGCCGCAACTTCCTGACCAAGATCAACGCCAACATCGGCAACAGCGCGCTCAGCTCGGGCATCGCCGAGGAAGTGGAAAAGCTGGTGTGGTCGATCCGCTGGGGCGGCGACACGGTGATGGACCTGTCCACCGGCAAGCACATCCACGAGACCCGCGAGTGGATCATCCGCAACTCGCCGGTGCCGATCGGCACGGTGCCGATCTACCAGGCGCTGGAAAAGGTCGATGGCCGCGCCGAGGAACTGACCTGGGAGATCTTCCGCGACACGCTGATCGAGCAGGCCGAGCAGGGCGTGGACTACTTCACCATCCACGCCGGAGTGCTGCTGCGCTACGTGCCGCTGACCGCCAAGCGGGTCACCGGCATCGTCTCGCGCGGCGGCTCGATCCTGGCCAAGTGGTGCCTGGCGCATCACAGGGAAAACTTCCTCTACACCCACTTCGAGGACATCTGCGAAATCATGAAGGCCTACGACGTGGCCTTCTCGCTGGGCGACGGGCTGCGCCCGGGCTGCATCGCCGATGCCAACGACGCGGCGCAGTTCGGCGAGCTGGAAACGCTGGGCGAGCTGACCAGGATCGCGTGGAAACACGACGTGCAGACCATGATCGAAGGCCCCGGCCACGTGCCGATGCAGTTGATCAAGGAGAACATGGACAAGCAGCTGCGCGAATGCGGCGAGGCGCCGTTCTACACGCTGGGGCCGCTGACCACCGACATCGCGCCCGGCTACGACCACATCACCTCGGCGATCGGCGCGGCGATGATCGGCTGGTTCGGCACCGCGATGCTGTGCTACGTGACGCCCAAGGAACACCTGGGCCTGCCCAACCGGCAGGACGTGCGCGACGGCATCATGGCCTACAAGATCGCCGCGCACGCGGCCGACCTGGCCAAGGGCCATCCGGGCGCGCAGGTGCGCGACAACGCGCTGTCCAAGGCGCGCTTCGAATTCCGCTGGGACGACCAGTTCCATCTCGGGCTGGATCCGGAAAAGGCCAAGGAATTCCACGACGAGACGCTGCCCAAGGACGCGCACAAGCTGGCGCATTTCTGTTCGATGTGCGGCCCGCACTTCTGTTCCATGAAGATCACCCAGGACGTGCGCGACTACGCCGCCGAGCACGGCGTCGGCGAGAGCGACGCGCTGCAGGCCGGCATGGCCGAGAAATCGGCGCAGTTCCTGGACGCCGGCGCCGAGGTCTATCGGCAGGGGTAAGTCCGGGGCATGCCGCCGCCGTGGCGTGCGCTTGTCTATGATGCGCGCACGCCACCTCCGGAATTCCGCATGCTCCGCTACGCGCTCGCCTTGCGCCGCCATCCGTCCGCGTTGCTGCTGGGCGTGCAATTGCTGGGCCTGCTGCTGTATCCGCTGATGGAAGACACCGCCGCCGGGCGCGCGCTGTTCGGCGCGTTCGGCATCGTGGTGCTGGGCCTGGCGCTGTGGGTGGTCAACCGCAGCCCGTCGGTACTGTGGATCGCCTGGTGCCTGGCGGTGCCGTCGGTGGTGCTGTCGATCGCCGCGGCGCTGCGCCACAGTCCCGGACTCGGCGCGTTCGCGCAGTTGCTGGAAAGCCTGCTGTACTTCTATACCGCGGCCAGCCTGATCGCGTACATGCTGCAGGACCACGAGGTCACCCGCGACGAACTGTATGCGGCAGGCGCGACCTTCACCTTGCTGGCATGGGCGTTCGCCTTCGCGTTCTCGGTGTGCCAGCAATGGCTGCCGGGCAGTTTCATCGGCGCGCAGACGACGCAGTCGCCGCGGACCTGGATGGAACTGCTGTACCTGAGTTTCAGCGTGCTGTCCGGGGTCGGCCTCAGCGACGTGCTGCCGGTGTTGCCGCTGGCGCGTTCGCTGGTGATGCTCGAACAGTTCGCCGGGGTGATGTATATCGCCCTGGTGGTGTCGCGACTGATTGGGCTCAGCGTCACACGCAAATCAAGAGCCTGAACTGTGGCTAAAAAAAACGCGCCAAGTGGCGCGTAATCTTGCAACGTTTATGTGAGTTTCGTCGGCGGAGAGAGAGCCTGTAGTGCTTCGCCGCGGTTGGCGGCGGCAACGACTAGGGTAGAATTTGTCGGCGTCGCCACGCCTGGCTGCATTCGTTGCATTGGTTTGCCGAATCTGCCCGTTGACGCCACGCGGCGCCATTTTGCCGCGACGTGGTTCCCACTCCATCGCGGATCGTCGTTGCCTTAGTCGCATGTCCTCTCCATCCTCCGCCACTCCACTGCTTCCGGAACGGTTGCAGGTCGGCGATTGCCTGGTGCTGCTGTCGCTGCGCGAAGTGCATGCGCCGCGCGCGCGGCGGCCGCAGCGGCTCACGCCCAAGGCGATGGGCGTGCTGCGCGTGCTGCTGGCGCAGCCGGGGCAGGTGGTGGAGCGCGAGACCTTGCTGGCCCAGGTCTGGCCGGACACGCAGCCGACCAACGATGTGGTGACCCAGGCCATCACCCAATTGCGCAAGGCGTTCGCCGCCGGCGCGAAGAGCGATGCGCCGGCCTACATCGAGACCCTGGCCAAGACCGGTTATCGCCTGGTGGCGCCGGTACAGGCGCTGGCCGAGGTGGAGGCCGATACCGCTGCTCTGGCGAGCGAGGACCTGCGCGCCGATACCGATGCCGACGTCGCCGTGCCGGCGGTCGCCGACGCAGCGCCGTCGCCGGCCGCGGTCGTGCCTGCGCCGCCGTCGCGCCGTTTGCAGGCGGTGCTGGCCGCCGCCGCGGGCGCCGGCCTGATGCTGCTGGCGATGCTGGTCTGGTGGCTGCCCCGGGGCGGCCAGGACCCGGCCGGCAGCGAGCAGGAGCGGGTGGTCGGCAGCCCGGAGCGGCCGTACCGATTGATCACCACGATGCCGGGCTTCGAGCTGGAGCCGGCCTTGTCGCCGGATGGCGCGCAGGTGGCGTATGCCGCCGGGATCGAGGGCCGTGCGGGGACGCAACTGCTGGTGCAGGCGACCGGCCGTGCGGCCGGCAGCGCGCCGCCGCGCTCGCTCGGCGTGCCGGGCAAGGGCTATTCCGACCGCTTGCCGGCCTGGTCGCCGGATGGCCGGCGCATCGCCTTCGCCCGGCTGGGGCCGGAAGGTCAGTGCCAGGTGCTGCTGGTGGCCGCCGACAGGCCTGGCGTGGCGCGCGAAGCGACGCGCTGCGACGGCACCGAGCTGCTCAGTTTCGACTGGATGCCGGACGGGCGCGGCCTGCTGTTCGGTAGCATGACCGGGCGCCAGCCCAGCCGCGGGATCCGTGTGCTGGACCTGGCCAGCGGCCACTGGCGCGCGCTGCCCTACACGCTCGCGGCGGGCGATTTCGACTACGCGCCGCGTTATTCGCCCGATGGCCAGTGGATCGCGTTCGTGCGCAATCCGCAGATGGGCGGCCTGTGGCGGATGCCGGCCGGCGGCGGCCGGGCCGAGCCGCTGACCCGCGAGTTCGCCGAGATCCGCGGCTGGGACTGGACCCAGGACGGCCGCGGCCTGGTGTTCGGGCGCCGGGTCGACAGCGAGACGCGCCTGTACCGGCTGGATGCCGCCTCGCAGCGCCTGCGCGACCTGGACCTGGGCGACGCGCAGTCGCCGACCCTGTCGCGCGACGGCGAGCGGCTCGCGTTCGTGCACCGGCGCCCGCAGTTCGCGCTGTATCGCATCTCCGCCGCGGACCGTTCCGGCAAGCGCGACAGCCAGCGCCTGTTCGCCTCGACCGGGCGCGACAGCCAGCCTGTGATCGCGCCCGACGGCCGCCAGCTGGTCTTCACCTCCGACCGCTCCGGCAGCTTTGCGCTGTGGTGGGGCGACGTGACCCGGCCGCAGTCGCTGCGCCTGATCGAGGGCGTGCGTCCGGAAACCGGGCAGGCGCCGGCCTGGTCGGCCGACAGCCAGTCGCTGCTGGTCAGCGGCCGCGATGCGCAGGGGCGCTCGGTGATCTACGAAGTGCGGCCGCAGTCGGGCAGCGTCGTGCCCTTGCCGGTGCCGTCCGGCGAACCGCTGCAGGCGGAGTACACCGGCGATCCGGCGCAGCTGCTGGTGCTGCTCGGCGAGAACGGCCGCACCCGTCTGCAGCTGTACGACCGGCGCAGCCTGCCGTGGCGCCGGCTGGCGTCGCTGGACGATGTCTCGCAACTGCGCGTGGACCCGGGCAGCGGGCGGGTGCTGTTCACCCGCCTGGCGCGCAGCGGCCTGTGGCGCGCCGACGCGACCCTGGACCCGGCCAGCGTGGCGGCGGTCGACGCGGCGGTGCCATCGCTGTGGCGCTACCGCACCTGGGCGCTCGGGACGGACGGCGAGGTGCGCTACCTGTTCCCGACCGGCGAGTGCGCCAGCCGGCTGGCGCGGATCGGCGGCGGCCTGGGCGACAGCGTATGCCTGGACCGCGACCGGCTCAGCGCGGTCAACGGCTTCAGCATCGATCGGCGCAGCGGCGACGTGTACGCGTCGCTGGCGGTGGAGGACGGCAGCGACATCGGCTTCATGCGCATGCCCGAGAGCACCGGCTGGTTCTCGGTGATCGCCTCCAAGTGGTTGCTGCACAAGGGAAAGTGAGCTTCGTAAGTCATTCGTGACGGCTTCGTGCCGATTTCGGACAAATATCGCCACATCGTCCTGACCCTGCCGCCACATCCGGCAACACTGCGCGCCGGTTAACGCAAAGCGGGTGCATCGGATGCGACAAGTCTTCCTGGCCGATCGTGGGCAGCAACGGATGCTGGACAACGAGGACGCGCCCGCCGGCTCGGCCTGCCTGGGCGCAGCGCGCCTGGGTAGCCTGCAGGCCTCGGCCGCCGCGTTCACGGTCTGGATCCAACTGCGCGGCAGCGCCTGGATCGAAGCCAAGGAGGGCCGTTTCGAACTGCAGCGCGGCCAGTGGCTGGCCTTCGAACGCGATTCGCGGCCGCTGGTGCAGGCCGATCGCGACGGGCTGTGCATCGGCCTGAGCCTGGATGCCGACGCATTGAAGGCGCTGGGGCGCATGGCCGATGCGACCCTGTATGCCGGCCGTGGCGTGCTGCCGCCGCGCGAGGCGCGGATCGCGCTGCGGCTGTGGCGGCAAGCGGCGGCGCGGCCGGGCGATGTGCTGGCGATGCGTCCGGTGTTGCTGCACCTGGCCTCGATGCAGGGCGAGCTGTCGCACCGCGTGCAGCGTTGCCCAGGGCGTTCGCGGGTGCGCAAGCGCCAGGTGTTCGGGCGCATGCAACGCGCGCATCTGTATCTGGAAGGGCACCGCGACCGCGTGGTGCGGATCAGCGAACTGGCAGAGCTGACCAACTTCTCCAGTTGGTATCTGTCCAAGACCTTCCAGTGCCTGTACGAGGAAAGCCCGCAGGCGCTGTCGGCGCGGCTGCGCCTGGAGCGCGCCGCGGATCTGCTGCGCGATACGGCGATGATGATCGGCGAGGTCGCCGCGGCCAGCGGCTTCGACAATTGCTGCAGCTTCGCCCGCGCCTTCCGTGCGCGCTTCGGCGTGTCCGCTTCGCAATATCGGCAGGCGGCGACCGTGCCGCCAGAGTCGGCAAAGTCTGCGAACGGCCGCAGCAAAGCGCCGGTGCTCACCGGAACGTAACGTGCCCAGGGCGCTTAACACGCCCCTAACGTTACCCCTGGAGAGATGAATGAACCTTCGCACTTCCGCAGTGCGGCTGGGCCTGTTGCCCGCCAGCATCGCGATCGCGTTGACGCCGGCCATGGCCGGCGCGCAAGAAGCCGCCGCGTCGACCACCACCCTGGACCGCATCGAGATCACCGGCTCGCGCATTCGCAGTGCCGACGTCGAGACGCAGCAGCCGATCCTGACCCTTGACCGCCAGGCACTGGAGCGCCAGGGCTACACGTCGGTCGCCGACGTGCTGCAGAACCTGACCTCGGCCGGCTCCCCGGCCATCTCGCGTGCCGACGCATTGGCTTCCGGCGAGAACGTCGGCGGCTACTACGTGGATCTGCGCAACCTGGGCGCCGAGCGTACCCTGGTGTTGGTGAACGGCAAGCGCCTTGGTGCAACCACCTACGGCCTGCAGGACCTCAGCCAGATTCCGATGGCCGCGATCGAGCGCATCGAAGTGCTGAAGGACGGCGCCTCGTCGATCTACGGCTCCGACGCCATCGCCGGCGTCGTCAACGTCATCACCCGCAAGCGCTTCGACGGCGCCGAGGCCTCGGTCGAGTACGGCCAGTTCGGCGAGGGCGACGGCGGCACCTCGCAGTACTCGCTCACCATCGGTTCGCAGGGCGAGCGCGGTGGCGTGACCCTGTCGGCCGAATACTCCAAGCAGGATCCGGTGTTCGCCAAGAACCGCTGGTTCAGCCGCGACGGCAGCCGTGGTCCGAACTCGACCCCGAACAGCTGGAGCCCGATCAGCCAGAACGGCTCCTGGTGCAACCCGCTCGCGGTCGATTGCACCGATCCGGACACGGCGGTGTGGCAGACCCTGAATCGGGGCGGCAATCCGAACAATCCGGCCGACTACCACACGCTGACCCCGTCCGAGTATTCCAACTCGAACCAGCAGATGATGACGCAGACCGGCATCGAGCGTAAGTCGGTGTTCGCCAACGCGAACTACGACCTGACCGATGCGATCGTGTTCAATGCCGACGTGCTCTACAACGAGCGCACCACCGATCAGCAGATCGCCGGCTATCCGTACCAGTCCGCGTCCTTCGACACGCCGCTGGCCGGCGACAGCGCGTTCAACCCGATCGGCCAGGACATCGATTTCCGCCGCCGCCTGTGGGAAGTGCCGCGCACCACCGAAAGCAAGCTGAAGACCACGCGCTTCGCGCCGACCGTCAGCGGCTACTTCGAATTCGCCGGCAAGACCTGGGACTGGGACGTCGGCGCCCTGTGGAACCGCAACGAAAGCACCAAGATCGGTCATGGCGACATGAGCCTGATCGGCTCGCGTCAGGCGTTGGGCTCGTCCTTCATCAACGCCAACGGCGTCGCCCAGTGCGGCACCGCCGCCAACCCGGTGCCGCTGAGCGCGTGCCGTCCGTGGAACCCGCTGCTGCCGTACGGCGTGGCCGGGCAGGGCTCGCTGGCGGATCCCGATCTGCAGAGCTTCCTGTTCCCCGACTTCACCGATACCGGCCTGACCAAGACCAACAGCTACACGGCCAACCTGAGCGGCACGCTGGCGACCCTGCCCGCGGGCGACCTGGGCATCGCGGTGGGCTATGAGCACCGCAAGGAAGAAGGCCGCTTCGCGCCGGACGCGTTCGCGCAGTCGGGCGAGAGCACCGGCCTGGGGTCCAAGACCACGGCCGGCAACTACAAGCTGGACGAGTTCTATCTCGAGTTGAACGTGCCGATCCTCAGCGACATGGCGTTCGCCAAGGAACTGACCATCAACGCCGCCAGCCGGTATTCGGACTACAGCAACTTCGGCGACACGGTCAATTCCAAGTTCGGTTTCACCTGGAAGCCGATCGACGAGTTGCTGGTGCGTGGCACCTACGCGGAAGGCTTCCGTGCTCCGACCATCCATGATCTGTACGGCGGCCTGAGCAGCAGCTTCGAGTCGTATGTGGATCCATGCGGCGTGGGCGCTCCCAACAGCGTCAACGGCAACGCGGCGTGCGGCGCGGCCGGCGTGCCGGTCGGCTACACCCAGCTGGGCCAGGGCTACGTGCCGTGCACGACCTATCCGTGCCAGACCCCCGACGAGTTCATCAGCGGCGCCAACGCCAACCTGAAGCCGGAAACCTCCACCAGCAAGACCGCCGGTCTGGTGTGGAGCCCGCGCTGGGTGCAGGGCCTGGACATCTCGCTGGATTGGTACCGCTACGAGATCAAGGACATGATCATCGCCGACAGCGTCGACCGCATCCTGCGCGACTGCTACGTGCTGGGCGACGCCTCGCGTTGCGCGGGCGTGACGCGTGCGGCCGACGGCCACATCTCGGCCATGACCTACGGCGTGGCCAACCTCGGCCAGATGGAAACCGAAGGCTACGACCTGGGCGTGAAGTACCGTCTGCCGGAAATGGGCATCGGCAACATCCTGATCGACTGGCAGAGCAGCTACGTCAGCAAGTACGACGAAGCGGGCCAGAACAGCGCCGGCGACAACATCATGATCGGCCGCGTCGGCGAGCCGGGCATCTTCCGCGTGCGCTCCAACCTGGGCGTGAACTGGTCGATGGGCGACTTCGGTGTGAACTACACCCTGCGCTACTACTCGGGCATGAAGGAAAGCTGCATCACCCTGGCGCAGGGCTACTGCGACGCTCCGGACCATTTCGCCAACGGCGAGTCCGATCCGCTGCGTCACACCGGCTCCAACACCTTCCACGACCTGCAGGTCAACTGGAAGGCGCCGTGGGATGCGACGATCGCCATCGGCGCGAACAATGTGTTCGATCACCGTGGTCCGCTGATGTACTCGGCGCCGGATAGCAGCTTCGCTTACTACGGCGGCTTCGATATCGGTCGCTACATGTACATGAAGTACACCCAGCGCTTCTGATCCACCGGCGTTTGAGCAAGAAACAAGACGGGCCGCAAGGCCCGTCTTTTTTTGTTTGCCACTTCTGCCGAACGTTGCGGCGGCCAGGAGGCGAGGAGTCGCTTTTTTTGTGGGAGCGACTTCAGTCGCGACGGCCTTCCCGGTAATGCGTGTTGCGACCGAGGTCGCTCCCGCAGAACCGGCAGCAGTGCCGACGCCCTGTTGCCCCCTGCGCAGCCGTCATGGCGGTGGTGCGCACAGCGTGGCCGGGCGCAGCGAGGCTGCACCCATGTTGTTTCTACCTGGATGGCCTGTGCCGGCGATGCATCGCCGGATTGCCGGCAAGCCGCCAGCGGCAGCGCCGCATGGGGCGCTGCGCATTTCATTCCTTTCGATCCTATGCGCGATGGGGCCGGCTCTCGCGGAAGAGAACCGCTTTCCCATCACCTCCCTGCGCTGCGAGGGCAGCGCCGCCCCGGCTAGGCCGAGGTCAGCCCCATCAGGTTTTCCGCCTGTTCGCGCCAGGTCGGCAGCTTGTTCAGCGTGCCGGTCTTGGCCAGGTAGTCCTCGTCGATCTCCGAGCCGCTGGCCAGCGCCATCGCCACGTGCACCGCGCCGGTGACCCAGAAGCTGCGGGTGCTGGACCGCTGCGGCTCGCGGTGGAACGCCACCGCCTCGATGATCGGCATCGGCAGGCCCCACAGACCGAGCAGGTAGGCGCCCGCCTCGGCATGGCCGGGACGTTCCTCGTCGCCTTCGACGGCCGGCTCGCGCTCGTTGCGGATGCCCGGCAGCAGCAGGCCGATGTCGGCCAGCAGCGCGGCGGTCGCGCCCAGTTCGGCGCTGGAGGACGGCAGCATCTTCGACGCCAGCTTCGACGCCAGCAGCGAGCGCTGCTGCAACGCGTTGCGTTCGGCATTGGACAGCGCCTGCACCGAGAACACTTCGCTGGCCAGGACCAGGTCGCGCAAGGTGGCGATGCCCAGCCGCGTCACTGCGGTGCGCAGGTCGGAAATCGTGCGGCCGTTGGAGAAGTACGCCGAATTGCACAGCTGCAGCACCTTGGCCGCGATCGCCGGATCGGCCGAGACCAGCTTGGCCAGGTCGGCGGCGTTGCTGCCGTCGTCCTGTTCCAACGCATGCATCAGGCTCAGGTACAGGTGCGGCGGCGAGGGCAGCTTCTCGATGCGGCCGATGCTGGCGCGCAGCCTGGGATCGCCGAGCAGCTCCTGCAGTTCCTCGATGCTGGTGACCGCCTCGAGCAGCATTTCCGGCGACAGCGGCAGCGGCAGGAAGCGATGCGCCACGCCGATGATGCGTGCCGGCGGCGCGCGGTTGCTCTGTTCGGCGTCGATCAGCGCGATGCGGATGGTTTCCGGGCTCAGCGTGCGGATCTGGCCGAGCAGGGTGGCCGTGGTCAGGTCCGGCAACGCCGGCGCGGCGATCACCGCATCCAGGTGCACGGTCGCCGCGGCGGCGATGGCGGCATTGCCGTCGGTCACGGTCTGGACCTGCCAGTCCTCGCCCAATTCGCGGATGTATTCGGTGACTTCGGCCGGCAGGCTCGCCTCGTCGCCGACGAACAGGATACGCAAGAGACTACCCCCCAAGAGGGGCCGGTTCACGCTCGACCGGCCCGGACATTCGTTCAGCAATGTACTCTAAACCCCAGAATGCGGCAGCGTCCGCATTCGTAAAACGTGAAGCGAGTCAGCCGCGGCGGTTGCTCCCCCCGCCGCGGCGTCGGTTGGTCGGGTCAGGCGCCGGCCTTGTAGCGCTCGACCGCGTCCAGCAGGATCTGCTTGGCCTCGGCGGCGTTGCCCCAACCGTCCAGCTTGACCCACTTGCCCTTCTCCAGATCCTTGTAGTGCTCGAAGAAGTGGCCGATGCGCTCCATCCAGTGGCCCGACACCTGGGCGATGTCCTCGATGTGGCCGTAGCCCTCGAACACCTTGGCCACCGGCACCGCCAGGATCTTCTCGTCGCTGCCGGCCTCGTCGCTCATCTTGAGCACGCCGACCGGGCGGCAACGCACCACGCAGCCGGGCACCAGCGGCAGCGGCAGCACCACCAGCACGTCGGCCGGGTCGCCGTCGCCGCACAGGGTGTTGGGCACGTACCCGTAGTTGCAGGGGTAGCGCATCGGCGTGGACAGGATCCGGTCGACGAAGATCGCGCCGCTGGCCTTGTCCACTTCGTACTTGACCGGCTCCGAATCCTTGGGGATTTCGATGACGACGTTGATTTCTTCCGGGAGATTCTTGCCGGAGGTGACCAGTTCCAGACCCATGCGCTAGCTCCAGTGGAGTGGCTTCAAAGAGGCCTGCATTCTAGTCGGTTGGCTGTTGCAATGCAGCGCGGGCGGCTAAGCCTATTCCTACAAGGCTTTCGGACTCCGTACCGCTGCGCATGGGCAGGTGTCCGATAGTGCCCGGCCGCCTGCGGGGCGACCCTGTGTCCACAGTCCACCCAAGGAGCAAGGCGATGAAAGGAATCCGGTATTCGATGGGCCCGCTGCTGGCGGTCGTGTTGCTGGCCTGTGGCGCATCCCGGGCGCAGGCGCAGCAGGTCTACGTGGATGCGGTCGACTATCCCACCGCGGGCGCGGGCTGGGAGGCGTTCGACGACCTGGAGCGGCGGCTGGCCGAGGACTTCGACCAGAGCTGCGGCGACACCTTCTGCGAGGGCGAGTACAGCGACTACCAGCCGCTGCGCTACCGCTGCTCGGTGCGCCAGCGCGATGGGGCGATCGGCCAGTGCGTGTGGACCTTCGGGGCCAGCGAGGCCAGCATCGACCCGGCCACCGGCCAGGTGCAGGTGGATGCGAAGCTGTGGCAGTGCCCCACGCCGTTGCTGCCGCAGACCCGGCTGGTCGCGCTGTACCAGGCGCTGGCAGGGGAGCACCCGTTGTTCGCGGCGCTGCCGCACAGCCAGCGCAGCGTCAACGACGGCTTGATCGATTGCCTGTAGTGGCGCTGCGTGCGGCCCGGCGCCGGCGGATCGCCAGCGCCGGTGCCGGGCGCGTGCCGCTACAGCAGCGGCACCATCAGCAGGGCGACGATGTTGATGATCTTGATCAGCGGGTTGATCGCCGGGCCGGCGGTGTCCTTGTACGGATCGCCGACCGTGTCGCCGGTGACCGCGGCCTTGTGCGCCTCGCTGCCCTTGCCGCCGAAGTGGCCATCCTCGATGTACTTCTTGGCGTTGTCCCAGGCGCCGCCGCCGGTGGTCATCGAGATCGCCACGAACAGCCCGGTGACGATGGTGCCGATCAACAGGCCGCCGAGCGCGCGCGGGCCGAGCAGCAGCCCGACCACGACCGGCACTGCCACCGGCAGCAGCGACGGCACGATCATTTCGCGGATCGCCGAACGGGTCAGCATGTCCACCGCACGGTCGTATTGCGGCTTGCCGGTGCCTTCCATGATGCCGGGGATCTCGCGGAACTGGCGCCGCACTTCTTCGACCACGGCGCCGGCGGCGCGGCCCACCGCCTCCATCGCCATCGCGCCGAACAGATAGGGAATCAGGCCGCCGAGCAGCAGGCCGATGATCACCGTGTGGTCGGACAGGTCGAAGGCGAAGGTTTCGCCCGGATGCGCGGCGCGCAGGTTGTGCGTGTAGTCGGCGAACAGCACCAGCGCAGCCAGCGCGGCCGAACCGATCGCGTAGCCCTTGGTCACCGCCTTGGTGGTGTTGCCGACCGCATCCAGCGGGTCGGTCACCGCGCGCACCTCCGGCGGCAGCTCGGCCATCTCGGCGATGCCGCCGGCGTTGTCGGTGATCGGCCCGTAGGCGTCGAGCGCGACGATCATGCCGGCCATCGACAGCATCGCGGTGGCGGCGATGGCGATGCCGTACAGGCCCGACAGCGCGAACGCGCCCCAGATCGCTGCGCACACCGCGATCACCGGCAGCGCGGTCGATTTCATCGAGATGCCGAGCCCGGCGATGATGTTGGTGCCGTGGCCGGTGGTCGAGGCCTGCGCCACGTGCTGCACCGGTTTGTACTGGGTGCCGGTGTAGTACTCGGTGATCCACACGATCAAGCCGGTCAGCACCAGGCCGATCAGCGCGCAGCCGTACAGCTTGGTCGCGCCGGCGGCGGTGTCGCCCATCAGTTGCTGGGTCACCGGCCAGAACGCCGCTGCGGCCAGCAGTGCGGACACGATCACGCCCTTGTACAGCGCGCCCATGATCGAGCCGCCGGGCCGCACGCGCACGAAGAAGGTGCCGACGATCGAGGCGACGATCGACACCCCGCCGAGCACCAGCGGATACAGCACCGCGTTGCGCCCGGCCTCGGCCGCCATCAGCCCGCCGAGCAGCATGGTGGCGATGACGGTGACCGCGTAGGTCTCGAACAGGTCCGCGGCCATGCCCGCGCAGTCGCCGACGTTGTCGCCGACGTTGTCGGCGATCACTGCCGGGTTGCGCGGATCGTCCTCGGGGATGCCGGCCTCGACCTTGCCGACCAGGTCCGCGCCGACGTCGGCGCCCTTGGTGAAGATGCCGCCGCCCAGCCGCGCGAAGATCGAGATCAGCGAACTGCCGAAGGCCAGGCCGACCAGCGCATGCAGGCTTTCCTCGACGCTGCGCCCCAGCCATTGCAGCACGCCGTAGTAGCCGGCCACGCCGATCAGGCCCAGCCCGACCACCAGCATGCCGGTGATCGCGCCGCCGCGGAACGCCACGTCCATCGCCGGCCCCAGGCCGCGCCGCGCCGCCTCGGCGGTGCGCACGTTGGCGCGCACCGACAGGTTCATGCCGATGTAGCCGGCCGCGCCGGACAGCACCGCGCCGATCGCGAAGCCGCCGGCGGTGTACCAGCTCAGGAAGAACCCGACCAGCAGCAACAGCGCCAAGCCGGCGATGGCGATGGTCTGGTATTGGCGGTTGAGGTAGGCGCGTGCGCCTTCCTGGATCGCATCGGCAATCTGCCGCATGCGTTCGTTGCCGGCGGGCTGCGCCAGGATCCAGCGCGTGGACACGACGCCGTAGAGTACTGCCAAGACCGCGCACGCCAGTGCCACGGTGACCGCATATCGTTCCAGCATGACCCCTCCCAAGGATGTGGATGTCGCCCAAGCGGTGGGACGTACAACGGGATCACACCGAAAGGAGCCTGAGGCATGCAACGACTCCGCGGCCGCAACGCGCCGGTGGTGCGTATCGCAATGTGCGACCTGGCTTGAACCGGGCCGAGTATGCGCCCGGGTCCTACGCATCGCCAGCGGCAGGCGCCTGCGCTGTCTTGGCGCCGCGTTCAGTCGGCGCGTGGCAGCGTTGCGCATCGCTTCCAAGGAGCAAGCCCATGCAATCGACGATCCCGGCGCGGGTGCGCGCACTCGCTTCGACCCTGGCCCTGGGCCTGTGCGCCTGCGCGCCGCTGGCGGCGCTGGCGGCGCTGGCCGCCGATCCGGTCCCGGAACTGCAGCGCCAGCCCGGCGCGCCTCAGGCGGTGGGCGTGGTGCACACGATCCGGCAGATCCCCGAGGCCTGCGTGCGCTTCGAAGGCGTCTACACCGGCGATGCGGCACAGCCCTACAAGTTTTCCGCGGTGCGCAGCAGCCCCACCTGCCAGCCGCGCGCCAAGCTGGTGGAGTTCGACCAGGCCAAGCCCAGCGAGGCCACCGGCTGGAAGTTCAACGACGTGATCCGCGTGCCCAGCGCGGCCTGTCCGTCGCAGCAGGCGGTGGTGCGGGTGTGGCGCAAGCCGGTGGCGACCAAGGCGGAGCTCGACGGCCAGGGCCAGTCGCGGATCTATCTGGAAGAGGCGAAGAAGCAGGCCGCGGCCGGCGCGATCGCGCAGGTGCCGCAGTTCGCCGCGCAGATGACGCTGGAAGGCAAGGCCTGCCGCTGAGCCGGGGTGCGGAGCGGCATTTCGCCGCGCGCGGCATCCCCACTTGGTTCCGGCGAGATTTGCGGGACGTCGCCCGCTGCGTGCCTGCTTAAGCGTCGCCGCCGATGCCATGCATGGACATCGGCGGGTGCGGCGCGTCCTCGCCTGGTGCGATGCGCATGCTCGCAGGCTTCATCGCGTCCAGCGCCGCTGGCGGCTGTCTCGGACTGTCGCGCCCCGCCGCCGATGCGCGCTGCCGTTGTTTCAGGTGTGCAGTTCGGCGCGTGGGCGCATTCGAGCCGGTGCAGGCCTAGCGCGCCGCTTCCGGCCCTTGTCGCCGCCGCCGCAACCATTCGTCGGCAACCTCGCCCATGCTCTTGGGCACGCCGTCCTTGATCCACGCCATGAAGCCGCGATCGAACTTGAACTCGGCGCCGCATGTGCCGCTGAGGAAGCGGCGTACTGCCTGCGTATTCCGATAGGTCTTGTCGACCGGCGTCGCGCGCGTGATCGGGCCGTTTTGCCAGTCGAAGCTCATCTCGTTCCTTGCCGATCGTGCGCGCCGTTCGCGATCTTGTCTTTCGTCGCGCTCCTGGCAATACTCCTGCACGCGCTAAAAGGTCCGAGCATCCATGCGGTTTCAATCGATTGTCGGCGGCTTGTTGTGGCTGATGGCGGCGACGGCTGCGAGTACGGCCGCGATGCCTTCCGCCACGGCCTCGCCGGCCGTGCCGGATGCGCCCGCGCCGGATGCGGCGGCGCGCGTCCAGGCCGCCAACGACCAGTCCGTTCAGGACGCCATGCATGGCCGCTATCTGGATGCCTCGTTCGGCCTGCTGGCGCATCTCGGCGTGGCCTCTGCGGGCGATATCCAGGATGCGGACGTGTTCGACCAATGGGCGCAGGTGATGTCGTGCATGACCGGCATGCCGACGTTCAATCCGGCGAAGGCGGCGGACTTCCACGTGCCCGAAGAACAGCTCGCCGACCTGCGCGCCGCGCACGGCGTTTCCGCGCTTGCGGAGATCGTGCGCCGCGCGCGCCGCACCAGCATCGTGATCCTCGACGAGAACCATCTCGATCCACGCGGCCGCGCGTTCGGGCTGGAGGTCGCGCGCGCCTTGCGCCCGCTCGGCTACACCGTGCTGGCGGCCGAGGCGTTGAAGCGCGATGCCGACGATGCGGTCTCGCGCGACAAGATGGCGGCGCTCTCGAAGGACGGCTACCCACGGCAGACGAGCGGCTACTACCTGCACGATCCGGTCTTCGCCGATTTCCTGCGCCAGTCGCTCGCGCTGGGCTACCGTCTGGTGTCGTACGAAACCACGCGGACGGACTATGCCGCCGATCCCGGCGAGGCCCAGGCGCAGCGGGAGCAGGACCAGGCCGACAACCTCATCCGGCGCGCGCTCGAGCACGCTCCCGCCAGCAAGATCCTGATCTATGCCGGCGAACACCATGCCGCCGAACGGCCGATCGCCGCAGAGGGCGGAAAGGTCGAGATGATGGCGCAGCGGCTCAAGCGCGCCACGGGCATCGATCCGCTGACGATCGACCAGGCGGGCCTGTCGCCGATCCCGATGAATCGGCCCGACGCCGACCTGTACGCCATCGCCGAACCCAAGACGCACGGCCGCTCCGTGGTCTTGATGCGGCACGGAAAGCCGCTGACGGTGGGCCTGCTAGCGGGTTCGGTCGATCTGCAGGTCGTGCACCCGCGCACGACGCTCGTCGCCGGGCGTCCGCAATGGCTGGCGGGCATGGGCCGCACGCCGAGTCCGATCCCGCAGGCGCTGTTGCCGACCGCCGGCACCCGCCTGGTCCAGGCTTTCGTCGCGCGCGAGGGCGACGACGCGATCGCGCTGGACCAGGTGCTGGTCGCGCCGGGAACCGCAGCTCCCGCGTTGATGCTGCCGTCGCTGCCGGTTCGCTATGCCGTGCAGGAACGCGACGCGCGCTAAGGCCTGCAACGCGATCGGCACCGCCTGGCCCAATCGCGTCGCCAGGTCCTGGGCAGTCGCGAGGCTGCGCTGCGCAGCCGCACTTGGCAGCAGGTTGGAGAACTGATGCCACTGCGTTCTTTGTCGCCAGTTCTTAATCGAACGCACAGGCCACGCACGCGTGGTCGAACATATAGGCCACGCGAACCCACGCAGCTATCGAGCTGGCGACAGTCCTGCCCGCTGCCGGCGCAGCCATTCGGCGGCAACGTCGCCCATGTTCTTGGGCGCGCCGTCCATGATCCATGCCATGAAGGCGCGATCGAACTTGAACCCGGCCCCGCACGCGCCGGCCAGGAACCGGCGCACGGCCTGCGTCTTGCGGTAGGTCTCGTCCACCGGCGTTGCGTGCGTGATCGGACCGTTGTGCCAATCGACGCCCATTCCGGTTCCTTGTCGCGGGTTTGCAGGACGGATGCCGGTTGCCGTGCGATAGCGTAACCGCCTCCTGCGCCGTGAATCCGCAGCACCCTTGCGCCTGGACAACCATTATCCAAGGCGGGGAGCGTGTTCTCGCCAGGCGCCTCAGGAAGTCGAGGGCGCCGGACGCGGCTTCCGGAAGCTCAGCCACAGGGCGGAAAGCAGGAAGTAGAGGCCGCCGAATCCAGCGTAGGGCGCGAGCTGGGCGAGGGTCGGCGCGGCGCCGAATGACTGGACGACGAAGAAGACACCGGCGAGCGCCGATTGGGCGCCACTGAGCATCATGAAGACCTGGCCGCCGAGCTTGCGGCGGCGGATGCCGACGGCGAGCTGGAACAGTCCGGCGAGCAGCGCCCATGCGCCGAAGACCAGGACGCCGCCCGGGTTGCCGTGCAGCGCGAACGCGATGGCCATGGCGACGGCGGTGACGGCACTGACCAGCGCGTTGAACGTCTGCCCCGGGTTGGCCTGAAGTCCGCCGCTGCGCCGCGCATCCAGAACGTTCGCGAGCGCGTCCCAGGCCGGGTAAAGCACCAGGAGTGTCCCGGCGAGCGCCGCGGATCCGGGCGAGGAAAGGAGGACCGCGGCAACCCAGGCAAAGGCGGCGGCGGCGCGCAGGAAGTAGAAATTGCGAAGTGCGTTCATGGAGGACATCCTCGGAAGAGATATCAACCTACTAGTTGGTAGGCAAATAGTCAACGCATTCCTGAGATCCCTTGATCTAAGGCCATACAGGGCTTGATGGATCGAGTGGCTACCTACCGGGTGGTAGAATCCAGCCATGACCACGCAGCAGAAACTGATCGATTCGGCCCGTTACCTGATCCAGACCCGGGGCTACAACGGCTTCAGCTACGCCGACGTCGCCGAACAGGTACAGGTGCGCAAGGCGAGCATCCACCACCACTTTCCTGCCAAGGCCGATCTGGCGCGTGCGGTCGTGGAGGAATCCCGCGCCCTGATCGTTGCGCAGACCCGGATGCTGGAGAGCGGCGTCTTCGATCCCGAGCAGCAACTCGGCTTCTATACCGGCTACTGGGAGCGGTGCATCGCCGACGCGTCCGCCCCTTTTTGCGTCGCCGGCATGCTCGCCAGCGAATTGCCCACCTTGCCCGACGATCTGGCCGAGCATGTGCGCGCGCACTTCCGCGACCTGTCGAACTGGCTGGAAGTCGTACTGACCAAGGGCGCGCAACTGGGCCGCTTCCAGCTGCAAGGCTCCGCCCGCCTGGAGGCGGAAGCGTTCATGTCGATCGTGTACGGCGCGATGCTCACCGCGCGCGCCTATGGCGAACCGAAGGTGTTCGCGGAGATCGTCCAAAGCGGGCTGAAGAAGCTTCTGCGCCCGCCAGGGTGATCCGCCCGGCGCTCAACCGGCACAGCGCGTCGGGTGCAGGAGATGTGGCGTCGGGGACCCGGCTGCAGCGAAAGCGGCACTGTCCCGGCGGCCATGACCGAAGCGCGCTGGACGCCGGGGCCCGCGCCCCGGCACCCGCGCCATGCCTCACCCCTCCCAGGCCGGCAACTTCTTCTTCACCGCCACGTTCTTCAGCGCCACGTACTTCGGCAGGCCGTCGTTGCGGTCGTAGGGCGGATAGGCTTCGCCGCGGATCAGCGGCTGCAGGTAGCGGCGCGCCTTCTCGGTGATGCCGAAGCCGTCCTTGCGCAGGAACGCCGGCGGCATCTTCTTCTCGTGGTTGGCGATCTTGCTCAGCGGCGCGGCTTCGATCTTCCAGCGGTACGGCGCATCGCTGCTGCGCACGATCACCGGCATCACCGCGTTCATGCCCTTCAGCGCGAACTGCACCGCGGCCTTGCCGGCCGCCTGGGCCTGTTCCCAGTCGGTCTTGGAGGCGATGTGGCGGGCCGAGCGCTGCAGGTAGTCGGGCAGGGTCCAGTGCACCTTGTAGCCGAGTTCGGCCTTGACCTTGCCGGCCAGGTAAGAGGCCACGCCCCCGAGCTGGCTGTGGCCGAACGCGTCGGTGCCGCCGCCGGCATCGGCGACGAAGCGTCCGTCGGCGGTCTGGATGCCTTCGCTGGCCACCACCACGCACCAGCCGACCTTGTCCACCACCTTGCGTACCTGCGCCAGGAACGCGGCTTCGTCGTAGGCGCGTTCGGGGAACAGGATGATCTGCGGCGCGTCGTCGGGCGACTGCGCGGCCAGGCCGGCCGCGGCGGCCAGCCAGCCGGCGTGGCGGCCCATCGCCTCGTAGACAAATACCTTGGTCGAGGTCTCGGCCATCGCCGCCACGTCCAGCGCCGCCTCGCGCACCGACACCGCGGTGTACTTGGCGGCCGAACCGAAGCCGGGACAGGTATCGGTGACCGCCAGGTCGTTGTCGATGGTCTTGGGCACGCCGATGCAGTGCAGCGGATAGCCGAATGCGTCGGCCAGCTGCGACACCTTCCACGCCGTGTCGGCCGAATCGTTGCCGCCGTTGTAGAGGAAGTAGCGCACGTCGTGCGCCTGCAAGACCTGCAGCAGGCGCTCGTACTTGGCGCGGTCGGCCTCCAGCGACTTGAGCTTGTAGCGGCACGAGCCGAACGCGCCGCCGGGGGTGTGCGCCAGCGCGCGGATCGCCGCGGCCGACTCCTTGGAGGTGTCGATCAGCTCCTCGCGCAGCGCGCCGAGAATGCCGTTGCGCGCGGCCAGGACCTTGACCTTGCGCGCGCGCGCCTCGCCGATCACGGCGGCGGCACTGGCGTTGATGACGGCGGTGACGCCGCCGGACTGGGCATACAGCAAGGTGCCTTGGGCCATGGTCGGGACTCGCTCCTGGGGTGGGGACATTGCCGGGACATTGCCCGGATGCGTTAAGCTGGGGGCCTTGCGGTACAGCGCAGGCGTGGCCCCCGAGTCTAACGCCGCCGGCCGCGCACGGTAATTTCCTCGAGGAGTCAGGTTGATGCGATTGGTTCTGTTGGGACCGCCCGGATCGGGCAAGGGCACGCAGGCGAGCCGCCTGAAGGACAAGCTGCAGATCCCGCACATTTCCACCGGCGACCTGCTGCGCGCCGAAGTCGCCGCCGGCACTCCGCTGGGCGTGCAGGCGAAGGAAGTGATGGCGCGCGGCGACCTGGTTTCCGACGATATCCTGCTCGGCATGCTCGAATCGCGGCTCGGCCGCGACGACGTCGCCAACGGTTTCATCCTCGACGGCTACCCGCGCAACCTGGCCCAGGCCTCGGCGCTGGACGAACTGCTGGCCAAGATCGGCCAGCCGCTGGACGCGGTGGTGCAGTTGGACGTGGCCACCGAGCTGCTGGTCGAGCGCATCGCAGGCCGCGCCAAGGCCGAAGGCCGCGAAGACGACAACCCCGAGTCGGTGCGCAAGCGCCTGCAGGTGTACAACGATTCGACCGCGCCGGTGATCGGTTTCTACGACAAGCGCGGCACCTTGGCGCGCGTGGACGGCGTCGGTTCGCTGGACGACGTGCTGACGCGCATCCTGGCGGCGATCGGCCGCTGAGCCGGCCCTGCGTCGAGCGGCCGCCTCGCTGCGGCGCTCGGCGCGCCTGCTGGTCCGACGCATCCGTAGCCCCTGCTTCGCAGGCCTGCCGCCATCGTGCTGGGCGCACTGTAGGAGGGGCTTCGGCCCCGACGGCTTCCGAAGTCGGAAGGCTCGCCGCTGTGCTCGTCGCGGTTGAAACCGCTCCTACAGGGAATATGCGCTTGGTGGGTTGGGTGCGTCGTGGGCGTGCTTCGGCCCCCGCACTGCCCGACGCCGTGTCAGGTCTGCCGCTTCGTTCGTCGCGACTGATAGCGAGGCCAGCGGAGTCGCTCCCTAAGGGACTTGTGGCCTGCTTACTGGGTGCACTGTGGGAGGGACTTCAGTCCCGGCGCGTTGCGCCGCCGGAAAGCACGCCGTTTCGCTCGTCGCGGCTGAAGCCGCTCCTACAGGGACTTGCGGCAAGCTGACTGGGTGCACTTTAGGAGGGGCTTCAGCCCCGACGGCTTCCGGCCTCGGAAGACGCGCTGCTGCGCTGATCGCGGTTGAAGCCGCCCCTACAGGGAAAAAATGCGCTTGGTGGTTGGGTGCGTTGTGGGAGTGCTTCGGCCCCCGCACTGCCTGACGCCGTGTCAGGTTTGCCGCTTCGTTCGTCGCGACCGATAGCGAGGCCATCGGAGTCGCTCCCTAAGGGACTTGCGGCCTGCTTACTGGGTGCACTGTGGGAGGGACTTCAGTCCCGACGCATTGCGCCGCCGGAAAGCACGCCGCTTCGTTCGTCGCGGCTGAAGCCGCTCCTACAGGGACTTGCGGCAAGCTGACTGGGTGCATTGTAGGAGGGGCTTCAGCCCCGACAGGCTGTGTCCGAAGTCCGCACCTCTCACGCTGCGCTTGTCGCGGTTGAAACCGCTGCTGCAAGGGATAAAAGGACGCAAGGCCGGCATATGCGGCGCGCGCAGGGCTCAAGCCCGCCAGGGCGTCGACCCACTCCGGCTGCCGCGCGTCCGTGCCACCTGGTCGGCGAGCCGCGTTCTGCGCCAGGGTTTAGCTATATCCGTCGCCAAGGGCGGGCAGGGCAAAACAAAACCATGCCTCCCGCCACGCGTGGGCGCGGGCGGGAGGCCGGAAACGTTAGGTGCCAGCGAACGGGCTTGCTCAGGGCCCCACAACATGAGCTCCCTTGGGGATGGCCTCTTGGGGAGTAGGACCGTAGGGTGTTGCGGCTGGCTTGTTCATTTTCGATGTTGGCTCCCGACTTGCCTATCGGGAACTTTCTTCGGTGGGTGTGGGGGATTTCCTAACTTGACGTGGCCGCCGTTTCGAGGGCCGGGCGTGGGCGTTCGCCCTTCGGCGGCGCCGCGCCGCGGGCCGGCGGCCGCAGCGTGCCGGTTTGCGCGCGTCGGGGGATCGGCGACAATCGCGCCATGAGCAAGATCCATATTCTCGGCATCGCCGGTACGTTCATGGGCGGTGTCGCCGCGCTGGCGCGCGAACTCGGCGATGAGGTCGAAGGCAGCGACCAGGCGATCTATCCGCCGATGTCCACGCAACTGGAGCACCTGGGCATCGCGCTGAAGCAGGGTTACCTGCCCGAGCACATCGGGGCCGACTGCGCGCAGGTGATCGTCGGCAACGCGCTGTCGCGCGGCAATGCCGCGGTCGAGGCGGTGCTGGATTCCGGCCGTGCCTACACCTCCGGCGCGCAGTGGCTGAGCGAGCGGGTGCTGCCCGGGCGCGACACGCTGGCGGTGGCCGGCACCCATGGCAAGACCACCACGACGAGCATCCTGACCTGGCTGCTGCAGGCGGCCGGCCGCGAGCCGGGGTTCCTGATCGGTGGTGTGGCCGAGGATTTCGGCGTGTCCGCACGTTTGGGCGGCACGGCGTCTTCGGCCGGCGGTGCGCATCGCGATCCGGTCGCCGAGGCCGTCGTTGCGCGCCAGCACGCAGCGGTCGCCACCGGCCCGCGCACGCTTGTCAGCGAAACCGCAGCCGCGCAGGAGCGGCCGCTGTTCGTGGTCGAGGCCGACGAGTACGACACCGCGTTCTTCGACAAGCGCAGCAAGTTCGTGCACTACCGGCCGCTGGTGGCGATCCTCAACAACCTCGAGTACGACCACGCCGACATCTTCCCCGACGTCGCCGCGATCCAGCGCCAGTTCCACCATCTGGTGCGCACCGTGCCGCGGCGCGGCCGGCTCATCGTCAACGGCGAGGACGCGCATCTGCGCGAGGTGCTGGCGATGGGCTGCTGGACGCCGGTGGAGCGCTTCGGCTTCGATCCGGCGTTCGAATGGAGCGCGCGTCCGCTCGCCGCCGACGGCAGCCATTTCGCTGTCTTGCACCGCGGCCAGGAACTGGGCGAAGTGCGCTGGCCGCTGCTCGGCCGGCACAACGTGATGAACGCGCTGGCGGCGCTGGCCGCCGCGCACGCGGTCGGCGTGGCGCCGGCGCAGGTGATGCCGGCGCTGGCGCAGTTCCGCAGCGTCAAGCGGCGCCTGGAAGTGCTCGGCCAGGCGCAGGGCATCACCGTCTACGACGATTTCGCGCATCACCCCACCGCGATCCGCACCACCCTGGAAGGGCTGCGCGCGAACGTGGGCGCGGCGCGCATCGTGGTGGCGATGGAGCCGCGCAGCAATTCGATGCGCCTGGGCGCGCATGCCGAAGCGCTGGCGCCGGCGCTGGAAGCGGCCGATGCGGTGGTGTTCCTGCAGCGGCCGGAGTTGGCCTGGGACGCCGGCAAGGTGATCGCCGCGGTCCGCGGCCAGGCCTGCGCCGCCGCGGACGTGGATGCGCTGCTGGCGGCGCTGCAGGCGCAGGCGCGTGCCGGCGACCATGTGGTGTTCATGTCCAACGGCGGCTTCGACGGTGCGCCGCGGCGCTTCCTGGCGGCGCTGCAATGAGCGTCGTGCCGTGCAGTGGGGCGCCTGCATGAGCGAGGAGCGCAGCACGCTGGCGCTGTTCCCGCTGCATGCGGTGCTGCTGCCGGGTGCGTCGATCAAGCTGCGCGTGTTCGAACGCCGCTACCTGGACATGGTGCGCGACTGCGGTCGCAGCGGCAGCGGCTTCGGCGTGTGTCTGATTCTGGAGGGCGCCGAGACCGGCGTCCCGGCCGTGCCGGCGGCGTACGGCACCGAGGCGCGCATCGTCGATTTCGATGTCGGTGCCGACGGCGTGCTGGTGCTGAGCCTGCGCGGCGAACGCCGCTTTCACGTGTTGCGCAGCCGGGTCCGCGACAACGGCCTGGTGGTCGGCGACGTGCACTGGCGCGAGCCGGACGAGGACGACGAGTTGCAGCCGCAGCACGCGCTGTTGTCGACCGTGCTGGACAGCATTCTGGACCAGGCCGCCGATGTGTATCCGGTGGTCGGCCCGCGCCTGCTCGACCAGGCCGCCTGGGTCGGCTGGCGCCTGGCCGAACTGTTGCCGCTGGACGAGCGCCAGCGCCTGGCGCTGCTGCAGGAAGACGATCCGCACGAGCGGCTGGAGCAGTTGCTGGGGTGGATTCCTTGAAGCCGGGATTCGGGATTCGGGATTCGCAGGAGTGCTGGCGGCGGATGCGTTGAGGGCAGCCTGCGGTTTACAGCAGCATGTTCGTCCGGTAATGCCCGTTTGTGGGAGCGACTTCAGTCGCGACGCGCTCTACCTGGACGATCTGTCGCGATCGAGGCCGCTCTGGCCATGAACAGCGCGCAAGCCGGCCGTCGTCTCGACGGCATCTGACTCGGAGAACGAGGGCGCGTCTCGCTGTGTGTTCGCGTGTCTGCTGCGGCGTGGAGTTGGACGTAGCACTGCGCTGCGGTCCGGAGTGGATCCGGGGGCCGGGAGCCGGGTGCGATATGCGATGTATGGGATTGCGCGGTCGCGCAAACGTCGCGGGGCGATGGCACGAGGCCAATCGAATGCATTCCTGCATGCATCGCCGTTCGCCCACATGGCTGGGAGCGGGTGCTCCTGGCCATGATGAACGGCACGGCACACCGGGTGGCCTTGGTCTTCGGCCGACCGCGAAAGCGCTCAGGGGGCCGCGACCGGCGCCTCGCCCTCGCTGCGCACCAGCAATACCGGCACATCCGACGGGCGATGCATATCCTTGCGCGTGGGCAGCGCGTGCAGCGCGTCGGTGACGGCGTTGAGCGCGGGATCGGCGCCGCGCAGCGGGCGCCACAGGCCGATCAGGTTGAAGTGGCGTTCGTAGCGCAGGCTCTGCGCGCTGCCCAGCCACAGCGGCACGTTGCCCGGTTGCAGCCGCGCGGGGGCCGGCCACAGGCGCAATGCATAGAGTTCGCCGGGGCGCGGTCCGCTGCGCAGCATCAGCAGCGATTCCACCCGGGTGTCCAGCGTCGCCGGCAGCACCGGGACGCGTTCGGCCTGGGTCTTGTAGTCGAGCAACTGCAGTGCCTGCTGCCAGCCGGCTTGCGGCTGCACGCGCCAGCCGGCGGCTTCGAGCTGGCGCTGCAGCGGCGCCAGCGGTCCGGCCACCTGCAGGTCCAGCGGCCAGCGCTGGTCGTCGTCGAATTCGTTGCGCCGCGATGGCAGCAGCCGCCATTCGTCCTGCCACCACGTGGTGGCAGCCAGATCCATCAGCACCGGCGGCGGCGGTTCGAACTTGGCCAGCTTCTGCTCCAGGTTGCGCGGCGCGTACCACAGCGCCGCGGCGACGAAGCCGCCATAGAACAGCCAGGCCAGCGGCTTCATCCAGAACGCGCGGTTGAAGCGGCGGCGGTAGGCGATGCCCAGGACCAGCAGCCAGAAGATGCCGAACAGCATGCCGCCGACCACGTCGCTGAGCCAGTGCGCGCCCAGGTACAGGCGGGCGAAGCCGATCAGGGTCACCACCACGCCCGACAGCAGGTACGGCCACACCCGCGAGCGCCCGGGCAGTTCGCGCGCGATCAGCACGGCGAAGAAGCCGAAGCTGATCGTGGCCATGGTCACCGCCACCGAGGGAAAGCCGAAACCGCTGCTGGCCGCCGGCGGGCGCACCACGTGCACGGTGGTGCCGAGCAGCTTGGTCAGCGCCAGGCCGAAGGCCAGCGCCGCCAGCCAGTGCGCCGCGGCCATCCAGCGCTGGCGCCAGATCAGGTAGATCAGGCCCAGCGTGGTGGCCGGCACCAGCACCTGCCAGTCGCCGAGCGAGGCCAGCGCGGTCATCGGGTAGTCGGCCAGCGGATTGCGCAGCGCCAGCATCAGGTCGTGCACCGCCAGGTCCAGCCGCAGCGGCTCGCCGTGGCCGACCACCACCATCAGCAGCGCGAACCAGCCCCAGCCCAGCGCCAGCAGCATCACCGCCAGCATCGCCAGCGGCACCGACTCGCGCCGTTGCGGGTCGAACACCGCGATCGAATAGCGGCCCAGCACCGGGTGCCGGCGCGACCAGTCCAGGCCGCGCGCCAGCAGCGCGTCCATGTGCCCGGCCGACCAGCGATAGCCGTACAGCACGATCGCCCAGACCAGGCCCAGCGCCAGCACCAGCAGGCCCAGCACCAGGAACAGGCGCCCGGCGACCGCGGCCACCGCGTCGTAGGCCTGGCCGAGCAGCCAGCCCGGGCCCAGGAACAGCAGCGCCCAGGTCACCGCGGCGACGCCGCTGGCGACGAAGTAGCGGCGCAGCGGCATCTTCATCATCCCCGCCACGGCCGGCACGAACGGGCGGATCGCGCCGACGTAGCGCGCCACCAGGATGCTCTTGAAGGCATTGCGGCGGAACATCGCCTCGCCGCGATCCAGCAGCTGCGGATAGCGCCGGAACGGCCAGTAGTTGCGCAGCTGGTGGCCCCAGCGATGGCCGACCCAGTAGCTGAGCGCGTCGCCGGCCAGCGCGCCGAGGGCGGCGCTGACCACCGCGTACGGGCCGGAGATCTGACCCAATCCGATCAGCACGCCGATCGCGAACAGCAGCGGCAACGCCGGCACGATGGTGCCCAGCACGATGACCGCGTCGCAGAACGCGATCGCGAAGATGACCGCGCCGGCCAGGATGGGATGCGTTGCGACCCACTCCAGCGTGGCGTCGATCCATGATGCATTCATGGGGGGATTATAAGTGGGCGAGCATGGCGTTCCGCTTAAACTGGCGCGATGACACGCGCGCCGGCCGCTTCCACCCAGATCCTCAAGTCCGACAGCTTCGGACGCATCCTGCTGGTACGCGAAGCCGACGGCGACGGCGAGCACGTGTTCGTGCGCCGCGACCTGACCGCCGCGCCATGGTGGCTGCGCCTGCCGGCCTGGTGGCTGGCGCGGCGCGAGGCGCGGGCGCTGCAGCAGTTGTCGGGCATGGCGGCGACGCCGCAGCTGCGCGGTTGGGACGGCACCTTCCTGGACCGCAGCTACCTGGCCGGCGACGCCATGTACCAGCGCCCGCCGCGCGGCGACCTGGCCTACTTCCGTGCCGCACGGCGCCTGCTGCAACAGGTGCACCGGCGCGGCGTGGCGCACAACGATCTGGCCAAGGAAGCGAATTGGCTGGTGCTGGAGGATGGCAGCCCGGCATTGATCGACTTCCAGCTGGCGGTGCGCGGCGCGCCGCGTTCGCGCTGGATGCGGCTGCTGGCGCGCGAGGACCTGCGCCACCTGCTCAAGCACAAGCGCATGTACTGCCGGCAGGCGCTGACCCCGATCGAACTGCGCCTGCTCAAGCGCCACTCCTGGGTGCGCGAACTGTGGTTCGCCACCGGCAAGCCGGTCTACCGGTTCGTGACCCGGCGCCTGCTGAAGTGGGAAGACAACGAAGGGCAGGGGCCTAAGCCTTGAGAGGTCGGTAGGGCCGGCCATTCGGCTGTTGAAGGCAGGGATGTTGGATAGGGAGGGGGAACGCGGTCGCGGGCTTGACGTGCGACGGCGTGACGGGAAGGCGTTTCGCGCAGCGATCCGGCTATCGGCTCGATCCTGTCCCGCGATCCGATGGCTTCTGCCGACCGTCGATGGGCCGCATGTCCAGGCGCGTCGCTACGCCCAAGAACACTCCGCCATGGCGCCTAAAGTTGTGTTCGCCGGGGCCGATACCCCATGTGCGTCACACGGTCCATTCCTGCCGGATCAGATAGGACAACCCATGATGCGTGAATTGGGGCGAATCTGGCCGGTGTATCTGGCGGTGCCTGGCATTGTCGCGCTGGCTCCGGCGAGTGCGATGGCGGCAGAGGTCCTGTTGTCGGCACCGCGGCAAGGCAATTGGTTGATTCGCGCAATGGCGCTGGAGATTGTTCCGCTCAATCTCGACTCGGAGATCTCCTACATCGGCGGCGAAGTCGATACGCCCAGCGATTTCGTGCCAGGTCTGGATCTGAGTTACTTCGTCACCGATCACTGGGCGATCGAGTTCCAAGGCGGATTGTTCGCGCGGGAGTATCGGATCTCGAAGTCGAGCATCGGCGCTTTCGACGTGGGCACCGTCGAAAGCGGTGCCGTCTCGCTGACCGCCCAATACCACTTCCGCCCCCATGCCGCGCTCAATCCGTATATAGGGCTGGGCGTCAATTACGCGTGGGAGCACAAGGTCCGCCCTGCCGCCGGGATTCCCGATTTTCGGGTCGATGCCATCGCCAGCGGCATCGCGAACCTGGGATTCGATTACCGCTTGGCAGGAAACTGGTACTTCAGTTCGAGCGTGCGCTACGTGATCAGCCCGGCCTACCGCTTCGAGGGTCAGGGTTTCAATGCCACCGTCAAGGTGAGCACGCTGGTGTTGGGTCTTGGGGTGGGGTATCGATTTTGAATAAGACCGTTACTTCCGCAAGTGCGACAAACCAGGCGTCCGGCGTCTAAGCATCGCTTCGCGGAGAGCCGATCGCCATGCTCGACATCGAAACACTCTACTTCAGCAGCACGGTGAGTCGTGCAGCCTTTCTGGTGATTTTCGTGGTCACCGTGTTGAGCCGGCCCAAGGAGCGCTATCTCCATCACTGGACCGTTGCGTTGCTCGCGTCCACCTTCGGATCGCTGCTGACGATCACTCGCCATGGCGACGCGCTGCCACCGTTGATGGCGTTGTTGGTCTACACGCTATTCATTTCGAGCCTCGCATTGTCGTGGAGCGGCATGAGGCTGTTCTACGGACGAACGGTGTCCGTCCGCACGCTCTTGCTGCTGTCTGTGCTGCCGAGCGCGCTTTATGCCGCCGCCGCCGTTGCCGGCGTAACCGAGCGGATAACGCTGCCCTTCATCTATTTCAGCGCCGCCTTGCCGGCCGCCCTGGTGCTCTACGAAATCCTGATCGCTCCCGACCGTCGGCTGCTCTCGCAGTACGTTGTTGCGTTGGCGTTTGGCTGCTACTTCCTGACGCTTGCCGTGCCGGCCGCATTGATGACGTTCGGTCTGGTGCTGGACATCCGCAAGAGCGAAAGGATACCTATCATCTTCGACCAGGCCAGCAGCATCCTGGTCTACTTCGGCTACATCGCCATGGCCGGCGAACGCGCCAACCTCGGCTTGAAACGGCAGGCGGAGAGCGATCCGCTGACCAATCTGGCCAACCGGCGCGGCGGCCGCCGGATGCTGGAGCGGCTACACGCGCGGCTGGCCTCGGGAAGGCGGTGCAGCGTGCTGCTCGCCGATGTCGACTACTTCAAGCACGTTAACGACGGCTTTGGGCATGACGTGGGCGACGCTGTGCTTGTGTCCATCGCGCAACGCTTGAGCGGTGGCCTGCGCAAGCGCGACGAGGCGGTGCGCTGGGGCGGCGAGGAGTTTCTGGTCGTGCTGCCCGATACCGGCATCGACGACGCTGAAAATTCTGCAGAGCGTCTGCGGGCGCTGATGGAGGCAGAGCCTTTCAAGGTCGAGGGGCGACAGCTTGCGATCACGCTCAGCCTGGGCGTTGCCGAAATGGATCCCGCCGACCTCAGCTTCGACGCGGTCATCTTGCGTGCCGACAGGGCGCTCTATCGAGCCAAGCGCGAGGGGCGCAACCGGGTGTGCCGGTCTGCCGGTCCGCTCGAATGAAGGCGGCGCGCCGGTAACGCGTCAATTCGCCGGAGTTCAACACAAGCGTTCCGCACAATCGGACACAGCGCGCTTCGACGAGTGCATGGAGTGGGCGCCGTACCAGGCATCGACGCGGTGCAGTGCCGTTGCGGCCAAGATGGAAGACAGCGATCGCGAGCCATCCCCCCGCACTGCTATCGGGCAATGCGGACGCCCGTATGGGCAAATAGCTGAAGTCGAGTCGGGTTGACCGGCAGTTGCAGCCGGATGTGGGCAGCGGCATTGCGCGAAACGTATGCGCAGCGCAGTCCAACAGCTTGCTAAGCTACGTGATCGCCGTTCTCTTCGGGATTTCCATGACGCTGAAAGGCAAAACCCTGTTCATCACCGGCGCTTCGCGCGGGATCGGTCTGGCGATCGCGCTGCGTGCGGCGCGCGATGGCGCCAATGTGGCGATCGCGGCCAAGTCGGCGGTGCCCAATCCGAAGTTGCCCGGCACCATCCACAGCGCCGCGGCGGCGGTCGAGGCGGCCGGCGGCCGCGCGCTGGCGCTGAAGTGCGACATCCGCGAGGAGGAGCAGGTGCGCGCGGCGGTGGCGGCGACGGTCGAGGCGTTCGGCGGCATCGATATCCTGGTCAACAACGCCAGCGCGATCTGGCTGCGCGGCGCGCTGGACACGCCGATGAAACGCTTCGACCTGATGCAGCAGGTCAATGCGCGCGGCAGCTTCCTGTGCGCGCAGGCCTGTCTGCCGCATCTGCTGCGCAGCGCCAATCCGCACATCCTGACCCTGGCGCCGCCGCCGTCGCTGGATCCGAAATGGTGGGCGCCGCATACCGGCTACACGCTGGCGAAGATGGGCATGAGCTTCGTGACCCTGGGCCTGGCCGGCGAATTCGGCCCGCAGGGCGTGGCGGTCAATGCGTTGTGGCCGCGCACGCTGATCGCCACCGAGGCGCTGAACATGATTCCCGGTGTCGATGCGGGCAACGGCCGGCGTCCGGAGATCATGGCCGATGCGGCGCATGCGGTGCTGACGCGCACCGCGGCCGGGTTCCATGGGCAGTTCCTGATCGACGACGAGGTGCTGGCCGCGGCCGGCGTGACCGACCTGTCCGGCTACGCGCTGGATCCGGCGCAGCCGTTGTTGCCGGATCTGTTCCTGGATTGAGCGGGGCAGGCGCCGGCCGCGCGGCGACGATGCGTTCGTCGCGCCGGTGCCCGCAGGAAGGGTTTCAGCTCCGACCCTCTGTTCCCAGACTGGAAACTCCCATTGCATTGGTCGCCGCAGGGCGGGTTTCCTTGCGGGATGTGCGGCCTGGGACCGATGCAGAAGCGCCGCGGTCTCTGGAGCAGCCACGTTGCAAAGAGGCGATCTTCCATGGCGATGGCCGGATTCTAATAACTAAGGGTGAATTAAATATTTCACCATTGCCCGCTATGCTTTCCCGACCTTCCGCCGATTCTCGCTCATGCCCGCTCCCGTCGCCGTCTCGCTGCCGCGCGCTTCCCGCCCTGTCCATGCCACGCATGCCGATCTGAGCGACAACGAGCGGCGCATGCTCGACAGCCTGCGCCTGTTCGGCACCGTCACCCGTGCCGATCTCAGCCGCATCACCGGCTTGACCGTGCAATCGGCGGTGCGCCTGATCGATGGCCTGGCCGAACGCGGGCTGGTGCTGATCGGCGCTTCGCTGGCGCATGGCGGCCGCGGCAAGCCGGGTGCGGCGATCGCGCTCAATCCCGCGCACGGCCACACCGTCGGCTATTCGATCGCCACCGATGCGCTGTCGCTGGCGCTGCTGGACTTCAGCGGCCAGGTCCGCGCCACCGCCGAGCACCCATTGCGTTCGACCGAGCCGGCGGCCTTGCTGGCGCAGTTGCGCGAGGCCGACGCGGCGCTGCTGGCCGAGGCCGGACGCGGACTCGGGCCGCGGCTGGGCGCGGGCGTGGCGATGACCGGGTTCTTCGTCGATGGCGCCGAGCGCATGAACCCGCCCGATCCGCTGCGCGCGCTGGGCGAACTGCCGATCGGCGACTGGCTCGCCGACGCGCTGGGCCTGCCGGTGTGGGTGGACAACGACGGCAGCGTCGCCGCGGTCGGCGAGAGCCTGCTCGGCGTCGGCCGCCAGTATCGCGACTTCGCCTATCTGTATTTCAGCTACGGTCTCGGCGGCGGCGTGGTGATCGACGGCGCCTGCCTGCGCGGCGCGCACGGCAATGCCGGCGAATTCGCCGGCATGCTGCCGGGGCCGGGCCTGGAGCGCGGCACGCTGGAGCTGCTGCGGCAGATGCTGGGCGAGGACGGGGTGGTGCTGGCCGACGTCAGCGCGCTGGTGGCGGCCTACGACCCGTCCTGGCCGACGATCGAGCGCTGGATCGCGCGCGCGGTGCCGGGCCTGTCGCTGATCGTCTCGGCGATCACCGCGGTCTTCGATCCGCAGGCGGTGGTGTTCGGCGGACGCATTCCGCGCGATCTGGCGCTGCGCCTGATCCCGCAGCTACGCATCGACAACCAGCCGCGCCGCGGCCAGGCGCGGCCGTTGCCGGTGCTGCTGCCGGCCGCGGCGATGGCCGACGCCAGCGCGGTCGGCGCGGCCACGCTGCCGTTGAAGGCCTGCTACTTCCGCTGAGCGGCGGGCGCAGCGGCGGCGTCTGCGGCTTGCCTGCGCCTGCACGCCGCGGGCGCTACCCTATGCGCCTGTGCAAGGACTCCGCTGTCGCGCTGCGCGTGGCGGCAACGCCGCAAGGCGCGGCGGTCCTGCCCATTCCCCCATCCACTGGAGTTGTCGCGATGAAATACCTGCACGCCATGATCCGCGTCCACGATCTGGAGAAGACCAGCAAATTCTTCACCGAGGGCCTGGGCCTGAGCGAAACCCGGCGCATCGACAACGAAGCCGGCAAGTTCACCCTGGTGTACTTCGGCGCGCCGCAGAACCCGGAGGCCGAAGTCGAGCTGACCTACAACTGGGGGTCGGACGAGGACTACGGCAGCGCACGCAACTTTGGCCACCTGGCGTTCGAGGTCGATGACATCTATGCGCTGTGCGCGCACCTGCAGGCGCAGGGCATCGTCATCAACCGCCCGCCGCGCGACGGGCGCATGGCCTTCGTGCGCAGCCCGGACCTGATCTCGATCGAACTGCTGCAGAAGGGCGAGGCGCTCGCCCCGGCCGAGCCGTGGGCATCGATGCCCAACACCGGCGTGTGGTGAGGACTCAGGGCGCTGCGGGATCGGGCAACGCCTGGCCGCAGCCCCGGCAGTAGCCGGCGCTGCGGTCGTGGCCTTGCAGGCCGCAGTGCGCGCAGGTGCGTTGATCCGGCACGCGGCTGCGGTCGGCGTCGCGCAGGCTGTTGGCCAGTTCGGCGGTGTAGATGCCGGTAGGCACGGCGATGATGCTGTAGCCGATCAGGATCAGCACCGAGGTGATGGCGCGGCCCAGCGGCGTGAGCGGCGCGATGTCGCCGAAACCGACCGTGGCCATCGTCACCACCGCCCAGTACATGGCGGTGGGGATGCTGGTGAAACCGTTGGCCGGCCCTTCCACCACGTACATCAGCGCACCGAAGATCACCACCAGGGTGATCACGGTGAACAGGAACACGAACACCTTGCGCCGGCTGCGCCATAGCGCGTCGACCAGCAGGCTGCTCTCCTCGACGTAGCGGGTCAGCTTGAGGATGCGGAACAGCCGCAGCACCCGCAGCACCCGCACCACCAGCAGCGTCTGCGCGCCGGGCAGCAGGAACGAGATGTAGGTGGGCAGGGTCGATAGCAGATCGATCACGCCCCAGAAGCTCAGCGCATAGCGCAACGGCCGCTTCACCGTCATCAGTCGCAACGCGTATTCGGCGGTGAACAGCGCAGTGAAGGCCCATTCCAGCACGTACATGGAGCCGGCGTAGCGTGCGTGCAGCGCCGGCACGCTGTCGGCCATGATCACCGCGACGCTGGCCACGATCGCCGCGACCAGCAGCAGGTCGAAATTGCGCGAAGGCCGGGTGTCGTGCCGATAGATGATGTCGAACCAGCGTCGCCGCCAGCCGTGCTCGCGTGCGGGGGCGAGCTGGGGATCGGTGAACAGTCGCATCCGCGCATGCTAACCCGACGCCGGCGTCGGCGGACCCGCCGTCTGCGCGCGGCCGCGGGTGGGAGCCTTGCGCGGCGCCGGCATGGTGGTGGCGTGGACGCGCCAGCGGCCCCGGTGGGGGGCGACGGCAGGGCAGCGCGGCAGGCGGCGCCGCTCGCGGAGATGGCGGACGGTCGCAACCGTGGGCGCAGTCTGTCGCAGGCGCCGCTCCGGGGCGCGCCGGGCGCATCGAAAGCAGGGTAGTCGGCTTTGCGCCGGCGGCGGCTGCGCAAATGCACAGCCGCGCGACCGGCAGACGCCGCGCAGGCATCGCCGCCGCGATCCGCGCGCGCCGGCCGTTCATCACCGATCAAGCCGGGCGGCGACGCTCGCCGTCCTTGCCTTTGCAGGCCTTCGCCATTTTCTGCGTCAGCGCGTGACGTTGCGTTGCAGCGTATGCGCATGCATGCACGAAACCGGCATGCGACGGCAATCCGCCGCCACATCCGCTGCAGACCCTTCGGCGCTCGCCCCCGCGCCCCTGGATCTGTCCATGCCCTCGTCTTCGCCCGCCGCGTTGCAGGCCGCGCCGACGGTCTCCGTCGTCATCTGTACCTTGAACGAACACGAGGCCATCGGTCCGGTATTGCGCGAACTCGCCGCGCATCTGCAGCACGTCGACTACGAAGCGATCGTGGTCGACGACTCCGACGACGAGCGCACCGCGCAGGCGGTGACCGCGTATGCGGCCGGCAATCCGGCGGTGCGCCTGGTGCGCCGCCGCGGCGGCCGCGGCCTGGCCTCGGCCGCGATCGCCGGCTGGGACAGCGCCCGCGGCCGTTGCCTGGCGATCATGGACGGCGACGGCCAGCACGATCCGGCGCTGATCGCGCGCATGCTGCGGCGCATGCGCGACAGCGAGGCCGAGGTGGTGGTCGCCAGCCGATATCTGGACGCGGGCGGTTCCGGCCTGTGCCGCCACCGGCATGCGCTCAGCCGCGTCGGCGTACGCCTGAGCCAGGCGCTGCTTGGGCTGGGCGTAGCCGATCCGATGAGCGGTTGCTTCCTGATGCGCCGGTCCTGGTATCGGCAGGTGCGGCCGCAGCTGTCCGGCGTCGGCTTCAAGATCCTGGTCGATGTGCTGGCCTCGGCGCGGCGGCGTCCCTACACGGTGCAGGTGCCGACGCAGCTGCGCCGCCGCCGCGGCGGCGCCTCCAAGCTCGACGCGCGTGTGGTCGCCGAACTGGCCGCACTGCTGCTGGAAAAGCGCACGCGCGGCTGGCTGCCGGCGCGCATGAACCTGTTCTTCGCGGTCGGACTCAGCGGCATGGGCGTGCACCTGCTGTCGCTGGGCACGTTGCTGATGCTGGGCACGGCCTTCTGGCTGGCGCAGTTGCTGGCGATCTGTACGGCGATGGGCTGGAATTTCCAGTGCAACAACCTGCTGACCTTCCGCGATCGGCGCCTGAGCGGCATGCGCCTGCTGCACGGCATGGCGATGTTCTATGCGGCCTGTCTCGGCGGCGCGATCCTCAGCGAGCTGATCGGCAGCGGCCTGCATGCGCTGCGGTTGCCGTGGTGGCTGGCCGGCGCCGCCGGCGCGCTGGCCGCGGGCGGGTGGAACTACCACGCCGCCAAGCGCAGCGCCTGGCGGCCCGAGGATGCCGCGGCCGGCGCCGCGCCGAGCCGCGACACCGTCGCAGCGTCGCCGCTGGCGATGAAGGAGTGAGCGAGCTGCGCAACCTCGCCGGCGCGGCGCCGCGCTGGCCGGCACTGGCCTTCGCCGCGATCGCGGCCTGCGCTTGCGTGTTCGCCTTCGTCGGCCTGGATGCCAGCGACTACTGGATCGACGAGCTGTACACGGTGCACGTGATGGGCCACGGCCAGGGCCTGGCCGAACTGTGGCGGCGCGCGCTCACCGACACCCATCCGCCGCTGTACTACGTGCTGCTGTATGCGTGGAGCCAACTGGCCGGCAACGGCGAGGCGGCGCTGCGCCTGCCCAGCGCGGTGGCCGCGGTGCTGGCGCTGGGCGTGTTCGGATCCGGCCTGCGGCGCGTGTTCTCGCCGGCGGCGCTGGCCTTCGCCCTGGCGGCGGGCGCGGTGTCGGTGTTCTGGTTCGAGCAGAGCCAGAACGCGCGCAGTTATGCGCTGTGCCTGCTGCTGTCGGCTGGCCTGCTGAGCAGCGCCGTCGCGTTGCGCCGACGTGCGCAGACCAGCGACGTCTTCCCGTTCGCGCACTGGGCCGCGCTCAGCGTATTGGGACTGATCGCCAGCTTCACCCACGCCTATCTGCTGTTGTGCGTCGGCATGGTGCTGCTGTTCCTGATCGCGACGCAGCGCGACACGCGTCTGCGCGTGGCGCTGGCGGTATCCGGCGTGGCGATCCTGGCGCTCAATGTCGGCTTCGTGCTGTTGTTGCTGCACTGCACCCAGCAGGACGTGCACCAGCTGTGGTTCCGCAACGATGCCCGGTTCTTCTATGTCCAGTTGCTCAGCGCCAGCCGCGACCTGCTGTCCGGGGGCACCATGCTGGCGGTGCTCGCGCTGCTGGGCCGTTGGGTGTGGCGGCGCCTGCCCGCGGCTCCGCACGACCCTGCGCGGATCCGCGGGCAGGCCGATTGGGTCGCGGCGCTGTGCGGCTGCGTGCTGGTCGGCATGGTGGTGAGCGGGATCGTGGTGAGCGTCGCGATTGCGCCGTCGTTTTCCGCGCGCAACCTGCTCACCGCCGCGCCGTTCGCCTGGGCCTTGCTGGCGCGCCTGTACGACGTGGCGGGGCCGAGCGCGCGCAGCCGTGGCGGGCGCATCGCCGCGGCCGTGCTGATCGTGCTGGTGGGCGCGCAGCTGTGGTTGCTGCGCGGCCGCCCGTTGCAGCGCAACGAGGCCTGGCGCGGGTCGGCGCAGGTCGTGCAGCGGCTGCCCGGTTGCCGCGATGTCGTGCTGCCGGTGGTGCTGCCGTACAAGTTCGGCCCCTCCAGCGCGCCGTACCGCAGGTTGGCCGAACAGGACTTCTTCGGCCATTACCTGCAAGGCCATCGCCTGCGCGCCTACACGCCCGACGAACTTGCCGGGCGCACTGCCGCGGAAGGGCTCGCTGCGCAGTTGGCGGCACGGGCGCAGGCGGCCGCGGGCGGCGGCTGCGCGCTGCTGGCCTGGGGCGTGCACGACCTCAATGCGGCGGCGGCGCTGCGCCTGGCGCAGGACCTGGCGCGGCTGCCGGGCGTAGCCCCGAACCGGGTGCTGGTGCAGCCGGTGCTGCGCTGGCGCCGGCGCGGCCTGGGCTGGCATCCGGTCGCCGACGGATTCGTGTTCCTGGCGGCACCGCCGCTGCGCGCCGGACGGGCGCCAACCGATCCCGGCGTGCCTGCGGCGGTGGCGCGGCTGCCGGCGCTGGGCGCACCCTGGGTGTCGAGCGCAGACGGCGCGGTGTGTGCGCCCGACTGCGCCGCAGCGCCCGGCACAGGTGCCAGGCCGTAGCCGCGCAGGCGCCTGCCGCGCACACCCGCCCAGCCGCGCGCGGCCGCCGCGCCGGCGGTCTTATACTCGTGCGCTTTCTCCCAGGAATCCCTTCGATGACCGCTTCCTCCGCCGCGGATCTGATCGCCCTCGGCCAGCACTACTACCTGCCGATCTACCGTCCGCGCCAGCTGGTGCTGGAGCGCGGCCAGGGCGCCAAGGTGTGGGACAGCGAAGGCCGCGACTACATCGACCTGTCCGCCGGCATCGCCGTGTGCGGGCTCGGCCACAACGATCCGGACCTGACGGCGGCGCTGCTTGAGCAGGCCGGCAAGCTGTGGCACACCAGCAACGTGTTCTACAGCGAGCCGCCGCTGCGCCTGGCCGAGGAGCTGGTCGCCGCGTCGCGCTTTGCGCAGCGGGTGTTCCTGTGCAACTCCGGCAGCGAGGCCAACGAGGCGGCGATCAAGCTGGTACGCAAGTGGGCTGCCAGCCAGGGCCGCGCGCCGGACCGGCGGGTCATCGTCACCTTCCGTGGCAGCTTCCACGGCCGCACCCTGGCCGCGGTCACCGCCACCGCGCAGCCGAAGTACCAGGAAGGCTACGAGCCGCTGCCCGGCGGCTTCCGCTATGTGGATTTCAACGACATCGTGCAGTTGGAGACGGCGATGGCCGCCGGCGACGTGGCCGCGGTGATGATCGAGCCGCTGCAGGGCGAGGGCGGGGTGATGCCGGCCGCGCCGGGTTTCCTGGCGCAGGTGCGCGCGCTGTGCGACCACCACGGCGCGCTGCTGCTGCTGGACGAGATCCAGTGCGGCATGGGCCGCACCGGCACCTTGTTCGCGCACTGGCAGGACGAGGTGACGCCGGACATCGTGACCCTGGCCAAGGCATTGGGCGGCGGTTTCCCGATCGGTGCGCTGCTGGCCGGGCCGAAGGTGGCCGAGACGATGCAGTTCGGCGCGCACGGCAGTACCTTCGGCGGCAATCCGCTGGCCGCGGCGGTGGCGCGGGTGGCGCTGCGCAAGCTGGCGTCGGCGCCGATCGCGGCGAACGTGTCGCGGCAGGCGGCGGCGCTGCGGCAGGGGTTGGCCGCGCTCAACGACGACTTCAAGCTGTTTGCGCAGGTGCGCGGGCGTGGCTTGATGCTCGGCGCGGTGCTGAACCAGGCGCATGCGGGGCAGGCCGGGGCGATCCTCGATCATGCCGCTGCGCATGGGTTGTTGACGTTGCAGGCGGGGCCGGATGTGTTGCGCTTCGTGCCTTCGTTGAATATCACCGATCAGGAAATGGCTGAGGGGTTGAAGCGGTTGCGGGCGGCTTTGCAGGCTTATGTCGGTAAGCGTTGAGCCTGATTGACGTTTGAGTGTCTGTTGGCTTTTGATTCAACGGCAACGGCAACGGCAACGGCAACGGTACAAGCAAAGCTTTCGCGCTTTGCGCGAGTCACTTTTCTTTGCTTGTGCAAAGAAAAGTAACCAAAAGAAAGCACACCCTGACTTCGCGCCCTCCGCGCTGCGCGCTCCGGGTCCGCGAATAGGCCGGGATTCACGGAAGGGGCATCCTGCCCCTGCCGTGAACGGCGCACATCCATGTGCGCCGCCCCTTCGGGGTTTTTCCCGTCCTATTCGCCGCTACGTAAGGGAACCCGGTAAAGCAAAGCCACAGCAGCATCAACAGCCACAGCTACGGCCACAGCTACAGCTACAGCCACAGCCACAGCCACAGCCACAGCCACAGCCACAGCTACAGCTACAGCTACAGCAGGAATGGCCGCGGGCGTTATGGCAGCTGCGGCGGACGCGGGCTCTGTCGGCGATAGGAGCGTCGTCTAGCCCAAGCCGTGCCGCGCAAGGGCGCGGCGCAGGGCGCGGGTGCCGCTGGCGGTTTCGGCGGGTAGGCCGATCGCGCGGGCGCCGCGGACGTTGACGAACAGGTCGTCGATGAACAGGGCGTGCCGCGGGGCGACGCCGAAGTGGGCGAGCGCGCGGCGGTAGACCTCGGGCTGCGGTTTGCGGCCGCCGAGGGCGCCGCTGCACAGCACGCGCCCGTGCAGTAGCGGGAACAGGGTCGGTACGATGCGCGGGATCGCTTGCGCCATCAGTGCGCCGTTGTTGGTCAGTACGCCGATGTCGATCCTGTCGGCCAGCACCAGGACGCGTTCGATCACGCCGGGATCGCCGCGGGTGCCGGCCACGCGTGCGGCGATCCAGGCGGCCTCGTCCACCTGCGTGCCAAGGCCTTCGCCTAGCCGTTGCAGGTAGGCGGCGGTGGCGATGGCGCCGCCGTCGTAGGCGGTTTCCAGTCCGGAGGCGAACAGGACCTCCCGCACCCGCGCCGGATCGCAGCCGCAATGGGTGGCCAGGTGCGCGATGCGTGCCGCCCGCGAGTAGGCCGCCAGCACGCCGTCGAAGTCGAGCAGCAGCAATTTCGGGCTTGGATGGATCAACGCGGCCACCGCGTCTGGCGCTGCACGCAACGGCGCGGCTGGAACATGGGTCGGGTCCGAAGTGTCGTTGGCCGAGATTAACCCACTCCCCCGCGGCGATGAACGCCACTACCCGCGGCTCGGCGCTCGCCACCCCCCACCCACCCGCTCGCGGCGCACCTACCCGTCGGATCCGGTCGTCCGGTGCCGTGTGCTGGCTATGGTCCCTGCACGCCGCGATCGCGGCGCCGCCGGTCGGGGAACCGGTGCGCATCCACGCCACATCCACGTCACCTCGGGGGTCTTGAACATGAGCAAGCGTTTGAACGCCGATCGTCTGGCGGAATCGGTATGCAGGGGACTGTGCAATGCACGGCACGGCCACGGGCTGGCCACGCTGACGCTGCTGCTGGCCGGTGCACAGGCGCTGCCGGCGCTGGCCGAAGAGCCGGGTGGCGAGGCCAAGACGCTGGATGCGATCACGGTCATTTCGACCGGCACGCGCAAGGCCAACATGGCGGTCACCGACAGCCCGGCGCCGATCCAACTGGTGAGTGCGGAGATGCTCAAGCAGTCGGCCGCGCCCGACCTGATCAACGCCATCGCCAACCAGGTGCCGTCGTACAACGCCAACCAGACCGGCAACGACATGGCGAGCCAGACGCTCACCGCCAGCCTGCGCAATCTCTCGCCCAACCACACCCTGGTGCTGGTCAACGGCAAGCGCCGCCACATCACCTCCAACGTCAACACCACCACCGGCGCGGCCTCGGCCGATCTGTCGTTCATCCCGGCCGCGGCGATCGATCACGTCGAAGTGCTGACCGACGGCGCCGCCGCGCTGTACGGTTCGGACGCGATCGCCGGGGTCATCAACATCATCCTCAAGAAGAACCACGACGGCGGCGAAGTGGACGCCGGTTACGCGGGCTACAAGGATGGCGGTGGCGGCACCGATTCGTGGGGCGCCAACATCGGCTTCGGCAGCGACGCGGCGTATTTCAGCCTCAGCGCCGAGGTCGAGAACCGCAAGACGGTGTACCGGCTCGGTTCGTACAGTTATGCCGACTGCGTGGCCAACTATGCCGACTGCACGGCGGTGAATCCGAGCATGGCCGACTTCCTGGCCGACGACGTCGAGGGCATGACCCTCAACGGGCGCTTCCCCAACGTCAACGCCTGGCTCAACCCGCCGGAAGTGCACCGCAAGGCGCTGTTCTTCAACTCCGGGGTGGTGCTCAGCGACACGCTGGAGTTCTACGCGTTCGGCAGCTACGGCAAGAAGACCGCGCAGTCGGAGGAGAACTACCGCCGTCCCAGCCAGGACGGCGGCTACGTCGATCCGGTGACCGGCGCGGTCAGCCACAAGTATCCGCTGGGCTTCAATCCGTCCGAGGCCTCCGACGAGGTCGACTACGAGTTGACCGCCGGGCTGAAGGGCGTGCTGGCCGATTGGTCGTGGGATTTCTCCAGCAGCTACGGCAAGAACGAGATGGACGTGTACACGCTGAACTCGATGAACTTCAGCCTGTGGCAGGACTACGGCTATTCGCCCGAGGACTTCTACGACGGCAGTTTCTGGGCCAGCCAGTGGACCACCAACTTCAACGCCACGCACGATTTCGACGTCGGCCTGTCGCAGCCGCTGACCTTCAACGCCGGCGTCGAATACCGCCGCGACCAGTACGGCATCGATCCGGGCGATCCGACCTCGTACTACGGCGCCGGCGCGTCCTCGTTCCCCGGCTACAACCCGCTGTTCAACACCGGCTCCTACAGCCGCCACAGCTACGCAGCCTACGCCGACGTGGTGTTCAATCCGACCGAGAAGTGGCTGGTGGATGTGGCCGGGCGTTACGAGGACTACAGCGACTTCGGCAGCAAGGTGGTCGGCAAGCTGACCACGCGCTTCGACTTCACCGACACCTTCGCGGTACGCGGCACCGCCAGCACCGGGTTCCGCGCGCCGACCCTGCAGGAAGGCTATTACTCGGCGGTGCAGGTCGGCCCGACCAGCGCCACCCCGACCCTGCAGCCCAACAGCGCGGCTGCGGCGGCACTGGGCTTCGGCAGCCTGAAACCGGAGACCAGCACCAACTACAGCCTGGGCTTCGTGTTCCGGCCGATGCCCAACTTCGACAGCACGCTCGATCTCTACCGCATCACCATTTCCGACCGCATCGGCGTGGGCACCTTCGAATATTCCAAGGCCGGCCAGCCGGGCGACACGAATGGCGACGGCACGCCCGACGCCGCCTACAACGCCGCGCTGGGCCAGGCGCTGGTCGATTTCGGCTATCTCGGCGGCATCGATCCGGCCGCGCCGGGCGGCTCGCTCGACGCCACCGCGCGGCAGAACATCTCGGTGGCGATCTTCAATAATGCGCTGAAGACGCGCAGCACCGGCGTGGACTGGGTGACCAACTACATCACCGAGTTCGACTGGGGCTCGATCGACTGGATGCTGGCGGCCAACTACAACAAGACCGAGGTGCTCAGCGCCAAGCCGGCGCCGGAGGTGCTCGGCGGCGCCACCATGTACAGCGCGGCGACGCTGATCAACCTGGAGAACAACGCGCCCAAGTACCGGTTCAACCTGGGCGCCACGTTCAACATCGGCAAGTTCAGCCTGCGCGTGACCGAGGCGGTCTATGGCCCGCAGTACCAGCTGATCGCGCCGTACGACGAGTGGAACGGCGACATCTTCCCCGACAGCGTGCTGAGCCAGCTCGACGTGGTCGACGTCAACGGCGCGCCGTACTACAAGCAGAAGATCGGCACGATGGCGCTGACCAACGTCGAACTGACGTTCCGGCCCACCGAACAGCTGACCGTCAGCGTCGGCGGCGACAACGTATTCAACAAATACCCCGACAAGGTGCCGGCGGCGGCGTACGACTACCTCGAGAAGAACTACCTCAGCTACTACAACTCGCCGTACCTGACCGGCAGCCCGGTCGGCTACTTCGGCGCGCGCTACTACGCCAAGCTGACCTACCGCTTCTGAGCTGCGCGCGCCCCGCTTGAGCCCCTCTCCCCCCGGGAGAGGGGTTGGGGTGAGGGTCCGTCCGCCAGCGGCGCATCCGCTCGCGCCGCGCGCCGCCGGCCGCACTCCTACCCGCTCCATCGCGACCTACCCGCCGCACACGGCCTGCGCCGCCGCCGCGGCGGCTATGGTCGATCCGCAATCCGTGAGGCGATATCGACGATGCAAGCACCAACCAGGGGCGCCATGACCCGCCGCCAATTGCTCGCCAGGATCGGCCTGGCCGGCGGCGGCGCGATGATGTACCAGGCGATGCACAGCCTGGGCCTGGCTGCCGAATCGCGCTTCGGCGGCGTACCGCGGCTGGACGGCGACGCCAAGGGCGCGTCGGTGCTGGTGCTCGGCGCCGGCCTGGCCGGGCTGACCGCGGCCTATGAGCTGCGCAAGGCCGGCTATCGCGTGCAGGTGCTCGAGTACAACGCGCGTCCCGGCGGCCGCAACTGGACGCTGCGCGGCGGCGATCGCTACACCGAACTGGGCGGCTTCGAGCAGCAGTGCGGTTTCGACGAGGGCATGTACCTCAATCCCGGCCCGTGGCGCATCCCGCACCATCACAAGGCGGTGCTGTCCTACTGCAAGCAGTTCGGGGTGGCGCTGGAACCGTTCGTGCAGGTCAACTTCAACGCGTTGCTGCACAGCCGCGAGGGGTTCGGCGGCAAGCCGCAGCGTTTCCGCGACATCGACGCCGACTACAAGGGGCACGTGGCCGAACTGCTGGCCAAGAGCACCCGGCAGGGCGCGCTGGATGCGCAGGTGCAGCGCGAGGACCAGGAGATCCTGCTCGAGTCGCTGCGCAACTGGGGCGCGCTGGACAAGGATTTCGGCTACGTCAAAGGCCGCGAGAGCAGCGAGCGCCGCGGCTTCGCCAAGTATCCCGGCGGCGGCCTGTCCGGCAAGCCGCAGTTCTCCGAACCGTTCACCACTCAGGACATCCTGCGCTCGCGGCTGTGGACCACGCTGGCGGCGGGCAACAACTACGAAATGCAGACCGCGATGTTCCAGCCGGTCGGCGGCATGGACCAGATCGGCAAGGCGTTCGCGCGCCAGCTCGGCGACGCGATCCGCTACAACGCACGGGTCACGCGCATCGATCAGGACGCGCACGGGGTCAGCGTCGCGTACCAGGACGGCGCCGGCGCCGAGCAACTGGCCAAGGCCGATTGGTGCGTGTGCACGATCCCGCTGTCGATCCTCAGCCGCATTCCGCTCGCGGTGGGCGAGAAGATGGCCGCCGCGATCGGCCAGGTGCCGTACGCGGCTTCGGTGAAGGTCGGGCTGCAGTTCAAGCGCCGCTTCTGGGAAGAGGACGAGGCGATCTACGGCGGCATCAGCTACACCGACCTGCCGATCACCCTGATCAGCTATCCGAGCACCGGTTTCCAGAGCGCCGGCAAGGGCGTGCTGCTCGGCGCCTACGTATGGGGACTGGAGGCGTTCGAGTTCACCTCGATGACGCCGCAGCAGCGCGTGGCCAAGGCGGTGGAATACGGCACCCAGCTGCATCCGCAGTACCCGCGCGAATTCGACAACGGCATCGCCGTGGGCTGGCACCGGGTACCGTTCACCCATGGCTGCTTCGGCGTGTGGAGCGATGCCGCACGCGCCGAGCACTACGAGAACCTGTGCCGGATCGACGGCCGCATCGCGCTCGCCGGCGAGCACGCCTCGTACATTCCGGCCTGGCAGGAAGGGGCCATCACCTCGGCACTCGACGCGATCGAGCGCCTGCATCGCCGCGTCGTCAACGGAGCCCGCGCATGAAGCTGGATCGTCACTGGATGCTCGCCGCGGCGGTCGCGGCCGGGGTGCTGGCGCTGATGCTGCCGCCGGCGATCGGCCCGGCCGCGGCGCAGAGCTCCGATGCCACGCCGCTGTATCCGCAGGCCGCGTTCGCCACCGCCTCCGGCGCCACCGTGTACGCGGCGATCTGCCAGAGCTGCCACATGCCCGGCGGGCAGGGCGCGCGCGGCGGCGGCGAGTATCCGGCGCTGGCCGGCAACCCCAAGGTGGCCGCGGCGCCGTACGTGGCGATGATGGTGCTCGACGGCCGCGGCGGCATGCCCGGTTTCGCCGGCATGCTCAACGACCAGCAGGTCGCCGAGGTCGTGCATTACGTGCGCAGCCAGTTCGGCAACGACTATCCCGGCAAGCTCAGCGCCGACGAGGTGCGCACGCTGCGGCACTGAGCCGGTTCCGTTTCATTCTCTTTTCCGATCGCGAGGAGTTCCGCATGCGCCGTTCGTTCGTTTCCCGCTCGCTCCGTGCCGGTCTGTGCGCTGCGCTGTGGCTGCCCGCCCTGGCCGGCGCCGCCGAAATCGTGCGCCACAAGATTCCCAACAGCGATTTCCCGATTTCCGCGGCGGTGGAGATCCCGGCGGGCAAGACCACGGTCTATCTCAGCGGCGCGGTGCCGCGGCCGATCGATGCGAGCGCGCCGAAGGATTCGCCCGCCGCCTACGGCGACACCAAGGCGCAGACCATCAGCGTGCTGTCGCAGATCGAAGCGCAGCTGCACGGCATGGGCCTGGGCATGCGCGACGTGGTCAAGATGCAGGCGTTCCTGGTCGGCGATCCGGCGCTGGGCGGGAAGATGGATTTCGCCGGGTTCATGGAGGGCTACCGGCAGTTCTTCGGCACGCCCGAACAGCCCAACCTGCCGTCGCGCTCGGCGTTCCAGATCGCCGCGCTGGGCAATCCGCTGTACCGCATCGAGATCGAAGTGGTTGCCGTGCGTCCGTAGGTTCTTCGCCCTGTCTTCCAAGGAGTCCGCCATGCAGCAGCCGTCGCGTTCGCGTCGCACTTTCCTCAAGGACTCGGCGCTGGTTGCCGCGGCCGGCTTCGGCGCGCCGTGGCTGGCGCAGGCCGCGCCCGCCGCGGTGCAGGCGACCAATGCCGACCTGGCGCCGGTGCTGATCAACGCCAACGAATATCCCGGCGGACCGTCGCCGGCCGCGCAGCGCGCGATCGCCGCGATCGCGTCCAGCGGCGGCCGTTACCTGGGCGAGCTGCAACTGGAATTGCTGCAGACTCTCGCCGACCAGCTCGGCGTGGGCATCGATCACCTGATGGCCTACGCCGGTTCCACCGAGCCGCTGGACTACACCATGCTGGCGTTCACCTCGCCCAGCGCGTCGCTGGTCACTGCCGACCCCACCTTCGAATCCGGCTGGCGTGCCGCTGCGCGCAACGGCGCCAAGGTGATCAAGGTGCCGCTGCGCAAGGACGACGCGCACGACGTGCAGGCGATGTGCGCCGCCGACGCCAACGCCGGGGTGATCTACATCTGCAACCCGAACAATCCCACCGGTTCGGTGACGTCGCGCAAGGACCTGGACTACGCGCTGGCGCACAAGCCCAAGGGCAGCGTGCTGGTGGTCGACGAGGCGTATCTGCATTTCTCCGACAGCGCCCGCAGCATGGTCGACCGCGTCGCCGCCGGCGACGACGTGATCGTGTTGCGCACCTTCTCCAAGCTCTACGGCATGGCCGGCATCCGCCTGGGCTATGCGGTGGCGCGGCCGGAGTTGCTGGCCAAGCTGAAGTTCTACAGCGTCAACAGCCTGCCGGTGACCGCGGCCGCCGCCGGCCTGGTCAGCCTGCGCGATCCGGCGCTGGTGCCGCAGCGGCGCACGCTCAACAGCGCCATCCGCAGCGACGTGGTGCGCTGGCTCGGGGCGCAGGGCTATGCGTGCACGGCATCGGAAAGCAATTGCTTCATGGTCGACGTGAAGCGCCCGGCGAAGGAGTTCATGGACGCGATGGCCACCTATGGCGTGTTCGTCGGCCGCAGCTGGGCGTTGTGGCCGAACCGGTCGCGCATCACCGTCGGCACCGCGCCGGAGATGGCGCGATTCAAGAGCGCGTTCGCGCAGGTGGCGGCCGGCAAACGCGGGCCGCTGCCGGTGCCGGCGCCGAGGATGGCGCTGCACGATCCGCTGCATGGATTCTTCCGCAACGCCTAGGCATTGCCTGCGCCGGATGCTGCAGTGCACGAGGACTTGTCGTTGACAAACATTTGCGCAAAGGCAGACAGTCGTGGCGACGCCGCTGCGCGCGCAGCGCATGCTGGCGAGGTTCGCGTTGCTGTGCCGTCCCCATTGAAGGAGTCCGTCTTGAAAGCGAAGTCGCTGTCCCCCTTGCTGGTCCTCGCCGCGCTCGCGTTCGCGCCGGCGGCCTGGGCCAAGACCTGCGCGGTGACCATCACCGGTACCGACCAGATGTCTTTCGACCAGCCCCAGATCAAGGTCGCCGCCGACTGCACCGAAGTGGCGCTGACGCTCAAGCACAGCGGCAAGCTCGCTGCCGCGGTGATGGGCCACAACTGGGTGCTGACCAAGACCCCGGACTTCCAGGCGGTGGCCAATGCCGGCACCAGCTCCAGCCTGGCCGACAACTACCTGCCGAAGAACGACGCGCGGATCATCGCGCACACCAAGGTGATCGGCGCCGGGCAGTCGGACACGGTCAAGTTCTCCACTGCCAAGTTGAGCAAGGGCGGCGACTACACGTTCTTCTGCTCGTTCCCGGGGCACTGGGCGATGATGAAGGGCAAGTTCGTGTTCGGCTGAGTCGCGGCGGTTGCGGTTGCGCTGCAGGTTGCGATCGGCGATCTGCAGCGCCTTTCGAACAGGATGGCGCCGCAGACGTCGGCCTGCGTCAGTGCCGACTCACCTGTAGGAGCGGCTTCGGCCGCGACCGGGCTTTCCCGGTAAGGCCCGGTCGCGGCTGAAGCCGCTCCTACAGGGTCGCGACGACTCTCGCGATTGCGAGATCGCGCTCAGTCCAATGCGGAATCCGGCGGCGCCATGCGCTGCAGCAGGCCGCGTTGCAGCGCGCTGGCCAACGCCGCTTCGCGGGTGCCGGCTTCCAGTTTGCGGTACAGGTTCTTCAGGTGGAACTTGACCGTGTTCTCCGACAGCGCCAGGCGTCGCGCGATCTGCTTGTTCGCATCGCCCTGCGCCAGCAGCGCCAGCACTTCCAGTTCGCGTTCGCTGAACAGGTCGGCGCCGCTGTCCTGGTCGTGGCGCAGCTTGTCGAGCAGCGCCTGGATGGTCATCGCCAGCGTGGTGTTCGGTGCGGCCTGCGGATCCTGCTGGCGCGCCATGCGCAGCAGCGCCTTGCCCGGCACGCCCAGTTCCAGCAGGCATTGCCAGGCCTGGGTGCTGGCCACGTGCTGCAGCGCGTGACGCAGATAGGGCAGGGCGGCGGCGGATTCGCCGCGGTCGTGCAGCACCAGCGCGATGCGCGCGCGCGCCCGCGCCAGCTGCACCTGGTTGTCGGCGGCCACGCAGGCCGCTTCGACGCCTTGCAGCACCGCCAGCGCAGCGCGGGTGCGTCCGCCCAGCCGATGCCAGCGGGCCAGGGCGAAGCCGAGCGCGGCGAGGAAGCGCCAATCCTGCGGCTGGCCCAGCGCGTGCGCGAACCGCGCCTCGCCGCCGGTGCGCGCGACCAGCACGTCGATCGCCGGCGAGGGCGGCTGGTCGAGCAGCACGTGCAGGCGCCAGGCCAGGGCCAGGTCGGCGAGCCGGCCGAGGTGCCGCGCATGCGCGATGCGGTCGATATGGTCGAGCAGAGCCAGCGCGGCGCGGCCGCTGCGGTCGTGCTGCCGCGCCAGCACCAGCGCGGTCTCGTAGCCGGCGGCATAGATGTCCAGCCAGCCGTCGTGCTGTTCCAGGAATCCCAGCGCCGGCTGCAGGCAGTCGGCGGCTTCGTCGTAGCGGCCGTGCTCGCATTGCAGCTGCGCCAGCAGGCACTGGCCGACCGCCTGCAGGGTCGGATCGAGCTGTTGCTGGCGCTGGGCGATGGCCAGCGCCTGGCGGCAGATGGCTTCGGCCCGCTCCAGTTGGCCGTGGTAGTAGTGGCTCTGCGCCAGATGGATCAGCGCATAGCTGGCGCCGACTTCGCTGCCGCTGGCCTGCATCGCGGTACCGGCCAGCTGCGCATAGCGCTCGGCGCCGGCGAAATCGGCGCGGCCCAGGGCGGTGGTGGCGCAGATGCACCATAGCGTGCCGCGGCCCAGGCTGTCGTCCTCGTCCAGCGCCGCCGCCTGCGCGGCGATCTGCGCCAGTCCGCGCGGGTTGGCGCAGACCTGGTCGAGCAGGTCGCGCAGCAGCGCCACTACCACCGTGTAGTCGCGTTCGAACGGGGCGCGCACCTGTTCGGGGAAATCGCGGAAGCGTTCCAGCAGGGTCTGCGCGTGCGCGAACTCGCCCAGCTTCATGTGCAGGTAGGCCTGGGTCAGGTTCAGCGCCGGCCGCTCGCCGATGCTGCTGCGCGGGAAGCGGCGCAGCAGCGCGCGGATCGGGGCGGTGCCGTGGCGCAGCAGCAACTGCCAGGTGCCGGCGCGGGCGATGCAGTCAGCGGCGCTGTCGATCGCCCCGCCGCGCACCGCATGCCGCACCGCTTCGGGCAACTGTCCGTGCGCGTCGAACCAGTGCGCGGCGCGCCGGTGCAGCTGCGGCGCCAGTCCGGGCGTGTCGCGCTCCAGTTGCTGGTACAGATAATCGGCGAACAGCGGATGGAAGCGGAACCATTCGTGCTCGCCGTCCAGCGCTACCAGCAGGCCCTGGAAGTGCGCCAGCCGCTCCAGCAGGCGACCGCTGTCGTCGCGTTCGCGCACCGCGTCGGCGAGCGCGGCGTTGAACCGCTCCAGTGGCGAGAGCTGCAGCAGCAAGGCGCGCAAGGCCGGATCCAGGTCGTTGAGCACCTGTTCGGCCAGGTATGCCGCCAGCTCGGCGGTGCGTCCGGAGAACCGGCCCAGATCGTCGCGGCGGCGTTCGTCGCCGCCCAGCCATAGCCCGGCCAATTGCAGCGCGACCGCCCAGCCCTCGGTCTGTCGGCGCAGCTGGCGGGCCATCGCCGCCGGCACCTGCGGTCCCAGCAGCGCCAGCGTCTCGGCGTCGTCCAGGGCCAGTTCGCGTGCGCCGATGCGTTCAAGTTGGCCCTGCAGCGCCCAGCGCGCCAATGGCAGCGCCGGCGCGCGCCGTGTCGCCAGCAGCAGGTGCAACTGGCCGCCGGCATGTTCGACCAGTCGCGTCACCACCTCGTCGAGCGCGCTGGCGTGGCCGCGGTCGTAGTCGTCGAGGATCACCAGCAGGCGTCGCGGCGCGGCGCGGATCGCGCGGATCAGCACCGGCAGGGTGGACGCCACATCCAGGTCCTGGCCCTGCTGCTGCAGCGCGGCCTGCAAGGGCGCGCCGAGTTCGATCCCGGCGCCGCGCGCGGCCAGTGCCAGGTAGGCGAGGAAACGCCCCGGATCGGCGTCGTCCTCGTCCAGCGACAGCCATGCCACCGCGGCCTCGCCGCGCTCGCGCAGGCGCTGGTGCCATTGCCCGAGCAAGGTGGTCTTGCCGAAGCCGGGCGGCGCCAGCAACAGGGTCAGCGGCAGCTCGGCGGCGCGGTCCAGGTGCTGCAACAACGCCTCGCGCGCCACCGCGGCCACGCGCGAGCGCGGCGGCGCCAGTTTGTCGGCCAGCACCCAGTCGGGCATGGCGGGACTGTCGTGCGCGGCCGGAGGGAAACGCGGATTCAACAGCGTGACAGGCTTGAGCATGTCGCCATGAGTGTCTGCAGCGGTCGCCCTTGCGCCCTCTGGCGGTTCGGGTGACGGTACGGAGTCGGACGCGTGCCGGCTCGCCGCGCAGATCGCGGAAAGCGCGTGTGCGGTACCGATTCCACGGGCCCCCGCCCTGATGCCGTCCGTTGGCCGTGAACGTTGAACTTATGACACGGCCGCGACAAAAGCAAAGTCGCGACCGGGTGCTCAGTTTCCGTTCAGCCGGCGGCGACCACGCCGAATGCCTCGCGCGCCGCGGCCAGCGTGGCCTCCAGCACGCCTTGATCGTGCGCGCTGGACAGGAAGCCGGCCTCGTACGCCGAGGGCGCCAGGAACACGCCGCGCGCGAGCATCGCGTGGAAGAAGCGGTTGAACGCGGCGGTGTCGCAGGCGGTGGCCTGGGCGTAGGTCTCGACCTTCTCCGACGTGAAGAACAGCCCGAACATCGCCCCGACCCGGTTGGTGGTGACCGCCACTCCGGCCGCGGCGGCGGCCTGCTCCAGCCCAGTGCACAGCGCGGCGGTGGCCGCATCCAGGCGCTGGTGGAAGCCCGGCGCCTGCACCAGCTCCAGCATCGCCAGGCCGGCGGCCATCGCCACCGGATTGCCGCTCAGCGTGCCGGCCTGGTAGATCGGCCCGGAGGGGGCGATCTGCCGCATCAGGTCGGCGCGGCCGCCGTAGGCGCCGACCGGCATGCCGCCGCCGATGATCTTGCCGAAGGTGGTCAGGTCCGGCACCACGCCGTAGTGCGCCTGCGCGCCGCCCAGCGCCACGCGGAAGCCGGTCATCACCTCGTCGAAGATCAGCAGCGCGCCGTGGCGGGTGCACAGTTCGCGCAGGTGTTGCAGATAGCCCTCGCGCGGCGGGATGCAGTTGGCGTTGCCGACCACCGGCTCGATGATGACGGCGGCGATCTCACCGCCGATCTGGTCGAACAAGGCGGTGGCCCCTTCGAAGTCGTTGTAGCTCAGCGTCGCGGTGAGTTCGCTCAGGCCTGCCGGCACGCCCGGCGAGGTCGGCACGCCCAGGGTCAGCATGCCGCTGCCGGCCTTGACCAGGAACGAGTCGCCGTGGCCGTGGTAGCAGCCTTCGAACTTGACGATGCGGTTGCGCCCGGTGGCGCCGCGCGCCAGGCGCACTGCCGACAGGGTGGCTTCGGTGCCGGAATTGACCATGCGCACCATCTCGCACGAGGGCACCAGGCGGGTGATGGTGTAGGCCATCGTCACCTCGGCCGGGCACGGCGCGCCGAACGACAGGCCGTCGCCGATCGCGCGCTGCACCGCCTCGCGCACCGCCGGGTGGTTGTGCCCGGCGATCATCGGCCCCCACGAGCCGACGTAGTCGATGTAGCGGTTGCCGTCCACGTCGTACAGATAGGGGCCGTCGGCGCGCTGCACGAAGAACGGCTCGCCGCCCACCGACTTGAAGGCGCGGACCGGCGAGTTGACGCCGCCGGGGATCAGCGATTGCGCCTGGGCGAAGAGGGCGTGCGAGCGGGCATGGTGCATGGGCGGGATCCTTGACGAGGCTGGCCGGGCCGGTGGGCCGGGCGCGGAGCGATGCCGCCTATTGTCGCGGCTGCCGCCTGCACGTGCCATGTCGCCCGCGGTTCGGCCGCGCACCTACCCGCCCGCCGCGCACCTACCCGCCGCGACCGGCTCCCTCGTGTGATCCGCTGCCTAGTATCGGAACGTCCAGGGGCGCACGGCCCGATCGCCGACAGCGAGCGGCCGTGCGGTGGGCGGAGTTTGCACAGGGTTCGCGGGGCGCGCCATCGGCCATTGGCGCGGCGCCTGCATTTTTCGTTGGGTTGCCAACGATCTTCATCTTCGGGGAGAGAGCATGCACCGTACGATCCGCAGGAGCGCCCTGCCGCTCGCGTTGGCGCTTGCCGCCGGCAATGGCTATGCGCAGTCCACCACCGGCAGCATCGTCGGCAGCGTGCCGCCCGGCGCCGGCGAGAGCAGCGTGCTGATCACCAACACCAGCGGCTTCAGCCGCGAGGTCAAGGTGGACGAACGCGGCCGTTACGCACAGGGCAATCTGCCGCTGGGCACCTACACGGTCACCCTCAAGCGCGACGGCCAGGTGGTGGAGACGCGCGAGAACATCAGCCTGGTGGTCGGCGCCGGCACCGAAGTCGGCTTCGGCGGCCCGGCGCAGACGCTGGATGCGGTCAACGTGGTGGCCGGCAACGTGGCCAGGATCGACGTGGCCAGCGTCGACAGCCGCACCGTGATCACCGCCGAGCAACTGGCGGTGCTGCCGCTGGGGCGCAGCGCCGAGGCCATCGCGTTGCTGGCGCCGGGCGTGGTCGCCAACAGCGGCGGCTACGACAACGGCCCGCTCGGCGGCTCGCTGGCCAGCTTCGGCGGCTCGGCGGCGAGCGAGAACGCCTATTACCTCAACGGCTTCAACACCACCGATCCGGCCAGCAGCCTGGGCGGGCTGACCCTGCCGTACGGCGCGATCGATCAGCAGGAAATCTTCACCGGCGGCTACGGCGCGCAATACGGACGTTCCAACGGCGGCGTGATCAGCCAGGTCGGCAAGCGCGGCAGCAACGAATGGCATTTCGGCGCGGCGGTGATCTGGCAACCGGACAGCCTCAGCGCCCGGCAGAGCGATCTGTATTTCCGCAAGGACAGCGTGTACTCGGATCCGAGCAATGCCAAGTACACCGCCGGCAACTACATGCCGCTGAGCGAGACCACCGCCGACAAGACCACCTACAGCGCCTACCTCGGCGGTCCGCTGGTGCAGGATCGATTGTTCTTCTTCCTGGCGCTGGAGCAGGTCGATTCCAGCGGCACCCGCGTCGCCGACGCGCGGGTCACCTCCGGCGGCATCTCCGGCTCGCCGTGGACCCGCTACGACTACAAGCAGACCCGCGCCTACGCCAAGATCGACTGGCAGATCAGCGACAACCACCTGCTCGAATTCACCGGCGCGCAGGACAAGGCGCGCACCAACGGCAACATCTACGGCTACGACTACGTCAATCGCGAGGTCGGCAGCTATGTGGGCCGCGAAGCCAAGAACGAGTTCGGCCCGACCCTGTTCCTGGGCAAGTACACCGGCTATTTCGGCGACAACCTCACCTTCACCGCGCTGTACGGCAAGGAGAGCCTGCCCAACAAGCTCACCGCGATCGGCTACGACGCCGGCAATGGCCCGTTCCTCAACAGCGTCGACAACCAGAACCCGGCGTACGTCGGCGCAACGCCGATCAGCAACCAGCAGCGCGTCGTCTCGATCACCGATCCGGACCGCGAGTACAAGAAGGACAACCTGCGCCTCAATCTCAACTGGCGACTCGGCGCGCACAGCATCGACGTCGGCATCGACAACCAGAAGAGCGAGGCGATCAACATCGGCACGTACAAGTCCGGCCCCGGCTATGCGTGGACCTACGGCTACACCCCGGACCCGTACGGCCTCAACAGCGGCGGCCAGGTCAGCGGTTCGGTGGCCGAGGACGGCAGCATCGGCGTGCCCAGCCCGGGCCTGGCCGATCCCACCTACGGCAGCACCGGCTACTACGTCACCCAGGACATCGACACCAACCTGTATTCCTACGACGCCAAGCAGACCGCGTACTACCTCGAAGACCATTGGCAGGCCACCGACAGACTGATGCTCTCGCTCGGCGTGCGCAACGACAGCTTCACCAACTACACCCCGTTCGGCCAGGCCTACATCGAGCTGAAGAACCAGTGGGCGCCGCGGCTGGGCTTCAGCTGGGACGTCCACGGCGATTCCAGCCTGAAGGTGTACGGCAACATCGGCCGCTACTACCTCGGCCTGCCGCTGTCGCCGGCGGGCCTGTTCACCCCCGCGGTGTCCACCAGCACCTACTACACCTACAGCGGCATCAACGCCGACGGCACGCCGATCCTGGCCACCCAGCTGGCGCCGCCGGTGTCGGCCAACTCGCGTTTCGGCCGGCTCGCCGACGTGCGCACCGCGGTGGCCGAGGACATCAAGGGCGAGAACCAGGACGAGGTCATTCTCGGCTTCACCACGGTGTTGCCGAACGATTGGGTGTTCGGCGTGCGCGGCACCCACCGCCGGCTCAACGACGGCATCGACGACACCAACCTCGACAACTCCAACGCGGGCCTGGTGGCGGCGGCGGCCGCCGCGGGCGTGGACATCGACTGGACCAAGAACGCCAGCGCGGCGCTGGTCAATCCGGGCAAGACCAATACCTACCGGGTGATCGGTACCGACGGCCAGGTGCATGCGCTGACCGTGACCCGCGAGCAGGGCGGCTACCCCGAATTCAAGCGCCGCTACTCGGCGCTGGAATTCAACCTGGAGCGTCCGTTCGACGGCCGCTGGTACACCAAGATGAGCTATGTGTGGTCGCACAGCTACGGCACCACCGAAGGCCAGCTGCGTTCGGACCTGTGGCGCACCGGCGGCGCGCTGGGCAGCTACCAGGGCCAGGCGGCGACCTCGACCACGCAGAGCTGGGACCATGCGGCGCTGATGGAGAACTTCAACGGCAACCAGTCCAACGATCGCCGCCATCAGCTGAAGGCATACGGCTTCTATCAGCTGACCGAGGAGTGGGGCACGTCCGCGAACCTGAGCCTGATTTCCGGCGCGCCACGGCCGTGCCTGGGCTATTACTACGGCAGCAACTACGACGCCGGCGACCGCGACCCGGCCGGCTATGCCAATCCCAGCATCACCGGCGGCACGTACCACTTTTGCTACAACCCGGCCACCGGCACCGGCGAGGCGTCACCGCCGGGGTCGCATGGCAATCTTGGCTGGGTGGCGCAACTCGACCTGGGCCTGACCTACAAGCCGAAGTTCGCCGAAGGCAAACTGGCGCTGAGCCTGGACGTGTTCAACGTCACCAACCGGCAGACGGTGACCAATGTCTATCCGTTCTCCGAATTGAATCCTGGTCAAGTCAATCCGCTATGGAACCAGGCAGTGGCCTACCAGGCGCCGCGCTCGGCACGGGTGACGCTGAGCTACGACTTCTGAGCGCGCATGGTTCCAAGCCCCTCTCCCGTCGGGAGAGGGGTTGGGGTGAGGGTACGTGCGCGAAGCGCCTCGCGAAGTTTGGGTGCACGAGGCTGCGCCCGTATCCTCATCTGCCCCTGCGGGGCACCTTCTCCCGAAAAGGGGGCCATGGTCCCGAGGGGAGAAGGGAACAGCCGCTAGCCCCTCTCCCATCGGGAGAGGGGTTGGGGTGAGGGTACGGCGCGAAGCGCTTCGCTGAGTTTGGAGGCGCGAGGCTTCGCACCAAGAGCGCTCCGCCAGCGGCGCATTCGATACCCGCGCCGGCCCCCCGCCTCAGTCGAAGCAGGCGCGGTAGGCGGCCAGCGCGGCAGGCGGATCCTCGGCGTCGAACACGCCGCTGATCACCGCCAGCAGGTCGGCGCCGGCGGCGACCAGGGCGCGGCCGTTGTCGGGACGCACCCCGCCGATCGCCACCCGCGGCAATCCCAGCGCCGCGGCATCGCGCAGCAGGCCGGGGTCGGCGCGGCGCGTGGTGACCTTGCTGCGGGTGGGGAAGAACGCGCCGAAGGCGACGTAGCTGGCGCCGGCGGCGGCGGCGGCGCGGGCCAGCGCGAGGTCATCGTAGCACGAGGCGCCGATCAGCGCCTCGGCACCGAGCGCTGCGCGCGCGGCGGCCAGGTCGCCGTCGTCTTCGCCCAGGTGCACGCCGGCGGCGCCGACCGCCTGCGCCAGGGCCACGTCGTCGTTGACGATCAGCGGCACCCCGGCCTGCGCGCACAGCGCCTGCAGCGCCGTCGCCTGGGCCAGGCGCTGCGCCGCGTCGGCGCGCTTGTTGCGGTACTGCAGCCAGGTCGGGCCGTGGCCGAGCAGCGGCGCCACGCGCGCGAGCAGGCGCGCGCCGTCGGCCTCGTCGGGCGTGATCAGGTAGACGCCGCGTGGCGGCGGTGATGCATTCATGGAGGAGCCTTCCGGTGTGCAGGCGACGGTGGGACAATGCCCCTCCGTTCGGCCCGTAGACCCGCGATTATCCAATGAGCGATGCCACTGCCACCACCTACCGCGCCTGGATGTGCGTCGTCTGCGGCTTCATCTACCGGGAAATCGACGGCCTGCCGGAAGAGGGCATCGCCCCCGGCACCCGCTGGGAAGACGTGCCCGACACCTGGACCTGCCCGGACTGCGGCGTGACCAAGGACGATTTCGAGATGGTGGAGATGGATTGATTGCTGGGAATGGGGAGTGGGGAATCGGGAATGGGAACAGCGACTCCCTGCCTCCAGATCTCGCGCGGCGGATTGGGTTTAGGGTTGTCCGGGCATACACAGCGATTCCGAGCCATCGGATTGCGGCAACACCACAGGTCAGGTCGAGCTGTCCGCCCACGGACGCTCGCATGGACGATTCGGACGGCTACGTATCGACCGTTTGGTCAAGCCAGTAACCCTGAGCCTCAGGGCAGCTGCTTTTCCCATTCCCGATTCCCCACTCCCGATTCCCAGCCTCAATGCATCCGCTGCGCCCGCGCGCTAAGTTCCACCAGGCGTTCGCGGATCGGCAGCACGTCGTTGGCTTCCGGGTTCAGTTGCAGGTAGCGGCCCAGGTCGCGGCGCGCGCCGGGGACGTAGTCCATCTGCAGGTAGGCCAGGCCGCGGTCGCGCAGGGCTTCGGGCTGGTCGGGCATCAGTTTGAGCACGCGGTCGGCGCTGCGTGCGGCGCGATCCCATTCGTCGCGTTCGGCGTAGACGCCGTGCAGGTTGCGCAGCACCCGGGTCAGGATCGCGCGGTGCGGTGCCGGATCCAGGATCTGCAGCAGCGCGCGGTCGTCCGGGGTCTCGCCGCCCAGGTGCGGACGCGCGCGTTCGCGCAGTTCTTCCACCGCCAGCGGGCGGCCGCCGTTGAACGGGTCCATCACCAGCAGGCCGTCGTCCACCGGCAGGCGCACCAGGAAGTGTCCGGGGAAGGACACGCCGTCGAGCGGGATGTCCAGCCGCCGCGCCACTTCCATCTGCACCAGCGCCAGCGAGATCGGATTGCCCAGGCGGCGCTCGAAGACCTCGTTCATGTAGCTGTTGCGCGGGTCGTAGTACTCGTCGTGGTTGCCGCTGTAGCCGAGTTCCTCGAACAGGTGGCGGTTGATCGCGGCCATCTTCAGCGGCCACGGCTCGATCATCGCCACTTCGTGGCGCAGGTGCTCGGCGTGGTTCTGCGCCAGCGTGTCGTAGTGCTCGGCATCCAGTTCCGGATACTCGTCGCGGGCGATCAGCAGCGCGGTGGCCAGCAGCGGCAGCGCATCGTCGTCCAGCGCGGCCAGGGTATTCCAGCTCGGCAATGTCAGTCGGTCGACCATGGCCCAAGACTGGCTGCAAAGTGCGACGCGATCAAGTCCGGGGGTTCCCGACAGCGGTGTCGGGTTCAGCGCCACAGCGGCGGCGCTTTTTCCGACGCCGGCGCGGCTCAGCGGGCGGTGGGGATGCCCGGGCCGAAGCTCAGTTCGGCGCCGTCCTGCAGCTTGAGTTGCGCGGCCTGGCCGGCATTGAGTTCCAGCACGTAGCGCGCCGGCGCGTTGCTGGGATAGGGCGGGCAGGCGTTGCCGGCCGAGCACGGCGGCACGTCGCGCTGCTGCGCCACCAGCTTGCGCTGGGTGTCGAAGTACAGGATGTCCAGGGCGATCTTGGTGTTCTTCATCCAGTACGCCTGCGGTTCCTCGCGGTCGTGGATGAACAGCATGCCGTGGTCGGCGTCCATCTGGTCGCGGAACATCAGCCCGCGCGCGCGGGTCGCATCGTCCTGGGCCAGCTCGACCTGGTAGCGGTGTCCGGCCAGTTCCACCCAATGGCCGCCGGCGCTGGCGCAGCCGCTGAGGGTCAGCAGGACGAGGACGAACAGGGCGCGGAACAGGGACATGGCGTTGCCGGGGAAGGTGGGATCAGCGCGCACCTTGTTGCATGGTGGGTGGCGAGTCAAGAGAGCCGGGAGTGGGGATTCGGGATTGGGGATTCGCAACAGCGGATTCGGAGGCCGGAGGGAGGTTTTGGCTTTTACCAATCCCCAATCCCGAATCCCCAATCCCGCGCGCGTCCTACAGGACGCGCGGCGGCTCGCCACCGACGATCACCACGTCGGCCGGGCGGCGCGCGAACAGGCCGACGCAGACCACGCCGGGGATCTGGTTCAGTTCGCGCTCCAGCGCCACCGGATCGGTGATGCTGAGGTGGTGCACGTCGAGCACCACGTTGCCGTTGTCGGTGACCACGCCGTCGCGCCAGACCGGCTGGCCGCCGGTGCGTGCCAGGATCTCGCGCGCGACCAGGCTGCGCGCCATCGGGATCACCTCGATCGGCAGCGGGAACGCGCCCAGCGTCTGCACCTGCTTGCTCGGGTCGATGATGCAGACGAAACGCTCGCTGGCCTCGGCGATGATCTTCTCGCGGGTCAGCGCGGCGCCGCCGCCCTTGATCAGGCAACGGTTCGGATCGCACTCGTCGGCGCCGTCCACGTACAGCGACAGGTTGCCGGTGTGGTTCAGCTCCAGCACCTCGATGCCGTGCTGGCGCAGGCGCGCGGTGCTCTGCTCGGAGCTGGACACCGCGCCCTTGATGCGATGGCCGATGCGGCCCAGCGCGTCGATGAAGTAGGCCACGGTGGAGCCGGTGCCGACGCCGACGATCATGCCGTCTTCGACGTATTCGATGGCTTTTTCGGCGGCCAGGCGTTTGCTTTCGGACATGGGGGGCTCGGGATTCGTGATTGGGGATTGGGGATTCGTCAAAGCGGCAGGCGGGGCCGGGCAGGGACGAATCCCCAATGCCCAATCCCCAATCCCGGCTACTCGAGCGCCAACAGCAGCTTCCACTGCGCGGCGCTGACCGGGAACACCGACAGGCGGTTGCCGCGCGCGGTCAGCGGGAAGCCTTCGCCGAGCGCGTCGGCGTGCTGCTTGATCTCGTCCAGCGCGATGGTGCGCGCGAGCTTGCGCTCGAAGGCGACGTCCACCAGATACCAGCGCGGCTGTTCGCGGGTGGCCTTGGGGTCGTGGTAGTCGGAGGTGGGATCGAACTGGGTGACGTCCGGATACGCGTCGCTGGCCACCGTGGCGGTGCCGACGATGCCGGGCACCTTGCAGTTGGAGTGATAGAACAGGATGCCGTCGCCGACCTTCATGCCGTCGCGCATGAAGTTGCGCGCCTGGTAGTTGCGCACCCCGTTCCAGGGTTCGCTGCCGACCCGCTGCAGGTCGTCGATCGAGAAGGCGTCCGGTTCGGACTTCATCAGCCAGTAGCGCTTGCGTGCGGTCATGCGGGGAGATCGGTCGCGGTCAGGAGGGTGTGGGAGTCGGTGCAGACCGCATCCAGCGCCACGTCCCAGGCGGCGACGGACAGCGCGTCGACCTGCTGCGCAGCGAAGGCGGCGCCGACCAGCCAGGGCGGAGGCGCTTGCCGCTGGCGAAATGCGAAGCTGCGATCATACCAGCCACCCCCCATGCCCAGGCGTCCGCCGCCGGCGTCGAAGCCGACCAGCGGCGCCACCACCAGCGCCATCTGCTCGGGCGCCAGCGTCGCTTCGGCGGCGACGTCGGGTTCGGGAATGCCGTAGCGGTTGGCGCTCAGCGGCTGCCCCGGGCGCCACGGCGCGAAACGCAGGGTCTTGCCGCTGAGCACCGGCAGGCAGTACTGCACGCCGGCCGGCAGGCTCAATTGCCAGCGGTGCAGCGCGATCTCCCCGTCCATCGCCCAATAGCCGGCGACGTGGCCGTGCTGCGGCGCGAACGGCAGGTCCAGCAAGCGCAGCGCCAGCGCGTCGGCGGCGGCCAGGCGCGCGGCGGCGGGGAGCGCGCGGCGGCGCGCGCGCAGTTGCTGGCGCAGGAGGTCGCGGTCGTCGGGAGTCATCGGGCAGGCGCGGGAAGGGACGGCGCTATTGTCGGTGCCGGCGCGTGGACTGGCTAGGGCGTTGCCGTCGTCGCGGCATCAGGCGTAGATCGCCACCGTCTGCCGGCCCGACAGCACCAGCTGCCCGGCTTCGTCCCAGATCTGCATGTCCTGCAGCGAGTAGCCGTCGGCGGCGTGTTGGCTGGCCGAACGCAGCAGGAACCAGTCGCCTGCCGCGGCCGGCTGCGGAAAATCCAGGGTCCAGGTCATCGAGCTGACCGGCGCCGGTTCGGTGAAGCAGGCCATCGCCGCCGGCGGCAGGCTGTCGCCGAGCGCGATCAGGGCCAGGCTCGGATCCACGCCCGCGCTGTCGCGATGGCGCACCCAGACCATCAGCTCCGGGCTGGCCGCGGCGGACACCGGGAGCGCGCCGCCGGCCAGGCGCATCTCGAAGTTGGCGGCGAACGCCGGGGTGATCGCGCTGGCGGCGATCGGCGTTGCGGCGTCGGGCCCGCACACCGCGGGCCGCGCAGGCATGAAGTCGTGGGCGATGCGGCTGGGGCGCGGCTGCGCGAACAGCAGCGCCGCGCGCAGCGCGACCTGCGCGCCGGCCAGGCAATCGACCGCGATCGAGGTGGTGGACTTGCCCTGGCGCAACGGCTGCGCCTGGAAACGCAGGGTGGCGTCGGTGGGGCCGACGAACCAGATATGCGCCGACTTCAGCGGCGGCAGCGCGGACGGCGCCGCGCGCAGCGCGGTCTGCAGCGCCAGCGCCGCGGACAGGCCACCGAAGGCGGTGCGTCCCTGCAACCAGCTGGCAGGCACGTCGAACCCGGCGTTCGGGTCGAAGCGGTCGATGATCTGGGCGAGCGAGGGCATGCGGCGTCTCCTGGAAGGGCGCGACAGTATCCCAGGCTTGCGCGGGCGGCTGGTCGGTGCGGGACGCCGTGCGCTGCGGGGACGCCAGCGACGGCGCCGAGGCGATGGGCGTCGGGCGTGGCGCATGCCGGACGCACAAAAGGAAACGGCGCCTTGCGGCGCCGTTTCCGGGATATTGCATTCTCCGCCATGACGATGCGTGCGAAACGACCTTGAACCCGGGGTTCAAGTGGGATAGCTGGGGAACCATCGGGCTTCCCGCTACAAGGCGGACCTGCACACCCGATTCCGTCGCCATCCCGTGGTCGTAATTAAGGGACAAGGCGAATGTTTGCACACGCTGTCGTTTACAGCAGAGAACGCAAGCGAAGTATAGCGTCGTCGCCGCGCTTGGCTAGTCCGTTCGTCGGTCGCGCGGTACGGCGCAATTCACGTTGATGATCGAAATGCGAGGCGTGTATCAACGCGCCGTATCGACCACGCCGTCGAGTCGGCGATTGAGATCGGCGAGCGTGCGCGCCATCTCATGATCGCGCCGGGCCTGCTCGTCGCGCAGTTGCTGCAGCTCGTGCGCCAGGTTCAAGGCGGCCAGCACCGCGACCCGGTCGACCGCGGCCATGCGGTTGCTGCCGCGCACCTCGCGCATCTTCGCGTCGAGCAGGCGCGCGGCGGCGAGCAGGCTGTCGCGTTCTTCGGCCTCGACGCCGACGGTGTATTCGCGGTCCAGGATGCGGACGCTGACCGGTTCGCTCACGTGTGCTGCTCCAGCGACTTGAGCCGGGTGATCATCGCCTCGACCCGCGAGCGCGCCTGCTCGTTCTTGGTCAGCAGCTGCGAGCGCTCGCCGATCAACTGCTCCTGCTGCTGGCGCAGGCTGCGGTTCTCGTCGGCGAGGCGCTGGCAGCGCTCGACCAGCGTTTCCACGCGTGTGGCGAGGGTGCGAAGCTGGGCGAGGGCGTCGGGGCTGTCCATGGCGCCCACGATAGGCATGCGCCCGAGCGGCGGTCAAGACGCCGGCGGACGGCGCGACGGCCGCCGCTCAGGCGGGCAGCAGCAGCGGCTGCCGCAGCAACTGCAGGCAGGCGTCCGGTTCCAGTGCCGGCGCGACCAGATGGCCCTGGATCTCGTCGCAGCCGTGCTGGCGCAGGAAGGCCAGCTGGCCGGGCAGCTCCACGCCTTCGGCGACCACTTTCAGGGTCAGCGAGTGGCCCATCGCGATGATGGTGCTGGTGATCGCCTCGTCGTCCGGATCGCGGGTCAGGTCGCCGATGAATTCCTGGTCGATCTTCAAGGTGTTGATCGGCAAGCGCTTCAGGTAGGCCAGCGACGAATAGCCGGTGCCGAAGTCGTCGATCGCCAGGGCCAGGCCCAGGGCGCGGCAGGCGTGCAGGGTGGCGGCGTTCTTGCCGACCTGCGACATCACCACGCTTTCGGTGAGTTCCAGCTCGACGTTGCCGGCCGGGACCCCGGTCTCGGCCAGGATCCGCGCCATCAACGCCGGCAGGTCGCCGCGCTCGAGCTGGATCGCCGAGACGTTGACCGACATGCACAAGTCGGTCAGGCCCAGCTGGCGCCATTCGCGCAGCGTGCTGCAGGCCTGGCGCAGCACCCATTCGCCGATCTCCAGGATCAGCCCGGTTTCTTCGGCCAGGGGGATGAACTGGCTCGGCGAGACCGTGCCGAAATCGGCGCTGTGCCAGCGCAGCAGCGCTTCCACGCCGACCACGCGCTGCTCGCGCAGCGAATAGCGCGGCTGGTAGACCAGCTTCAGCTCCTGGTCGAACGGGATCTTGCGCAGGCTGCTGGCCAGGGTGGCGCGGTGGCGGGTGGCCTCGTCCATGCGCGCCGAATAGACCTGCACGTTGCGGCGCCCGGCGGCCTTGGCCTGGTACATCGCGGTGTCGGCATGCTTGAGCAGTTCGCTGGGCAGCAACGCGTGCTGCGGGAACAGCGAGATGCCGATCGACGAGGAGATCGCCACTTCGCGGCGATCCTCCAGTTGCAGCGGTGCGTCGAACGCGGCCAGCACGCGCGTGGCGACGGCTTCGGCCTCGGCCTGATCGGCGATGTCCTCCACCACCACGGTGAACTCGTCGCCGGCCAGGCGCGCGACCGTGTGCTGCGGGCCCACCGCCTGCTGCAGGCGTTCGGCGACCGCGCGCAGCACCCGGTCGCCGACCGCATGGCCGAGCGAATCGTTGATGTCCTTGAACCGGTCCAGGTCCAGGAACAGCACCGCCACCGAACTGCCCTGGCGCCGCGCGCGCACGATCGCGCGCGCCAGCCGCTCGGACAGCAGCGCGCGGTTGGGCAGGCTGGTCAGCGTGTCGTAGTTGGCCAGGTAGCGCAGTTCCTGCTCGGCGCGCTTCTGGTCGGTGATGTCTTCCAGCACCACCACGTGGAAGCTGTGCCGGCCGTCGGCGTCGACGACCGTGTTGCGGCGCACGTGGCAGAGGATTTCCAGGCCGTCCTTGCGCCGCTTCCAGGCATCGCCGCGCCAGGACCGGCCGCGCTCGAGCGGCGGCGCGGCGGGCACGTCGGGCGCATGGTCGAGCAGGGTCATCGGCTGGCCGAGCACCTCGCGTTCGCTGTAGCCGGTGATGCGGGTGAAGGCCGGGTTGACCGAGATGAAGCGCAGGTCTTCGTCCAGCACCGCGACCGCCTCGCTCATGCTGCGTAGCACTTCGCTGGCGATGCGCCGTTCCAGGTCGGCCTGGCGGTGCGAGGTGATGTCGCGTGCGGTGCCGGCGAGCCGGCGCGGCTTGCCGGCGGCGTCGTAGTCGACCACGCGGCCGCGCACCCGCGCCCACAGCCACACGCCGTCGCCGGCCAGGTCCACCCGGTACTCGGCCACGTAGACCGGGGTCAGGCCCTGCAGGTGTTCGCGCAGCGCGCGCTCGGCCTGCGGCACGTCGTCGGGGTGGATGCGCAGCGGATCGTCCTCGCGGATCACCATGGTGATCTCCTGCGCATGCGGCGCCGCCTCGTCGGCGCGCATGCGGCGCAGCTTGCGCTGCTGCAGGTCGTAATCCCAGAAGTGCTCGCCGGAGGCCCACAGCGCCAGCTTCAGATGGCGGTCGCGCTGTTGCAGCTGCTGCTGGCGCTGCTGCTGTTGCTGCATGCGCCGCCGCCAGTGCAGCGCCTGCAGCGCGGAAACCAGCGCGGCCACCGCCAGGATCGCCGCTGCGGCGGCCCAACCCCAGCGCCAATCCGTTCCGGCATGGCCGGCAATTCCCGCAGCGACGTGCTCGATCGACATGGCGGGAAGAGGGCTTCGGTCAGGAAAGGGGGTGGTGGAGTGTAGGCGCCCGCCGGAAGCCTTCACAAGCAGCGCGACACATGCGGATTGCTACACTGCGCAGTCCCGCTCCGCCGCTGGCCCCGACTCTCCGTGGCGAGCGCACAACAGGCCTTGCGTCCATGATCGAACTTCCTAGCGCCGACGACGTCACCCAAGCCAGCCAGCAACTGGGCCTGGCCGCGTCGGCGGCCGAACTCCACGGCGCGTTGTGCGGCTGGCTGGCCGGCGGCGGCGCCGACCTGGCGGCGTGGCCGGCCGCGGTGCTGGCCGATGCCGGCATCGCCACGCCGCGCCGCGGCGACGTGCTGGACCGCTTGCGCGAGGCCACCGCCGCGCAACTGGAGGACCGCGATTTCGCCTTCGACCTGGTCCTGGCCGATGCCGGCGCGCCGCTGTCCGAGCGCGCCGACGCCCTGTTCGACTGGTGCCGCGGCTTCCTCGGCGGGTTCGGCCTGGCCGCCGGCGCCAAGCCGCCGTTGTCGGAAGAAGGCGAAGAGTCGCTGCAGGATCTGGCGCGGCTGGCCCAGGCCAGCACCGACGATTTCGACAGCGCCGACGAGGACGAGGACGCGCTGGCCGAGATCGAGGAATTCGTGCGCGTGGCCGCGCTGCTGCTGCACAGCGACTGCGTGCTCGGCCCGCGCCATCGGCAACGCCTGAACTGACGCGATGAAGCGACTCACCGGCATCGGCGCGGGCGAATACGCGCGTCGGCGCAAACACCTGATGGACATGGCCGGCGACCACGCCATCCTGGTGCTGCCGAGCGCGCCGGAGCGGGTCCGTAGCCACGACACGCACTATCCGTACCGGCAGGATTCGGATTTCTGGTACCTGTGCGGCTTCCCCGAGCCGGAGGCGGTGCTGGTGCTGGTGCCGGGCCGCAAGCACGGCGAGGCGCTGCTGTTCTGTCGCGAGCGCGATCCCGAGCGCGAGGCCTGGGACGGCCCGCGCGAAGGCCAGGAAGGCGCGGTGGAACGCTACGGCATGGACGATGCGTACCCGATCGAGGATCTCGACGAGATCCTGCCGGGCCTGCTGGAAGGCCGCTCGCGGGTGTACTACCACTTCGGCCGCGACGTCGATTTCGACCTCAAGCTGATCGGCTGGGTCAATCGGGTGCGCGAGCAGGTGCGGCATGGCGCGCAGCCGCCGCACGAGTTCCTGGAACTGGGCCACCTGCTGCACGAGCAGCGCCTGTTCAAGTCGCGCGACGAGATCGCGCTGATGCAGGTCGCCGCCGACCTCAGCGTGGCCGCGCATCGCGCGGCGATGCGGCTGGCGCGGCCGGGCATCCACGAATACCAGGTGCAGGCCGAGATCGAGCGCGAGTTCCGCGCCGGCGACGCCTGGCCGGCCTACGGCAGCATCGTCGGCAGCGGCGCCAACGCCTGCGTGCTGCACTACCGCGCCAACGCCGCGCGCCTGCGCGACGGCGAACTGGTGCTGGTCGACGCCGGCGCCGAGTACCGCGGCTACGCCGCCGACATCACCCGCACCTTCCCGGTGAGCGGCCGCTTCAGTGCCGAGCAGCGCGCGCTGCACGATCTGGTCGGCGCGGCGCATGCGGCGGCGCTGGCGCAGGCGCGGCCGGGCGTGGCCTACGAGGCCGGGCATCTGGCGGCGGTGCAGACCCTCACCGAAGGCTTGCTGCGGCTGGGCCTGCTCAAGGGCACGCTGGAGCGGAACCTGGCCGATGGCGACTACCGGCGTTTCTACCGGCACAAGACCGGGCACTGGCTCGGCCTGGACGTGCACGACGTCGGCGACTACAAGCTGGCCGGCGCCTCGCGTCTGCTCGAGCCGGGCATGGTCTTCACCATCGAACCGGGGCTGTACATCGCCGCCGACGACAAGCAGGTGGAGCCGCGCTGGCGCGGCATCGGTATCCGTACCGAAGACGACGTGCTGATCACCGACGACGGCCACCGCGTGCTGACCGCCGCGCTGGAGCGCAGCGCCGAAGAGATCGAAGGCTTGATGGCCGGTGATTGACGCCGCGCTTGCGTACGTCACGCGGGTTGCGCACAGTAGCTTGCTTCCGGGGGAGGGGGCAGGCATGAAGAAATGGATGCAGGCAGTGCTTGCGGCAGCGCTGTGCCTTGCTGCCGCTGCTGAGGTGGTTGCCCAGGACGCGGCGGCGCCACCATCGCCTGCCGCTGCCGCCTCGGCGCCAGTGCCGTCAGCGGTGCCGACGTTGGCGCTCGAAGATCTGCAGACCTTGTTGTCGGCGCGCTCGGCGCCTGCGGCACGCGAGCAGATGCTGGCGCAATTGGTCGCGCTGGCCGGCAGGGGCGACGGCATGTCGGCCTACGTGCTCGGCGTGCTGTACCGCAATGGCGAGGCGCATCCGGCGCATCTGGTGCCGCGCGAGCCGGATACCGCGCGCTATTGGCTGGAGCGGTGCCTGGGCATGCCGCGTTGCCCGCTGTTGGCGCTGGCGTCGCTGGCGGAACTGGAGTTGTCGGCAGGCCGTGCCAAGCCGGCACTGCAATGGGCGCAGGGCTGGGTGGCATTGGATCGCGAGTTCACCACCCGCGCCCGCGCGATCGAAGGCCGCACGCTGCGTCCCAGCCAGCGCAATCGCGATACCGCTTACCACGCCTATCTGCTGGAGCGTTGCTATGCGGCGATGCCGGCGGGCGACCGCGACGCGCTCGGACTCGCCTGGTTCAACGAATTCCGCGGACAGTGGGGCGGCGTGCTGGACCGGATGCTGTTCGCGCAGATCGATGCCCTGCAGGCGCAGTCGACAGGAGAGGACAGTGGACTGGCCGCGCGCGCCGAGAACCAGCGACGCAAGACCGTCCTCGACAGCCCGATGGATCTGCCGGTGACGCCTGCGCTGAGCCTGTTCTTGCTGCGTGGCGATCCGCAGGGCGGACGCCCCGAGTCGGCCCTGGTGGTCGAGGCGCTGCCCTCGCCGAACGCGGCGCGCGGACTCGAAGCGCTTGCGCACGATTTCAAGACCGCGCCCTATCCTGCGCAGGCCGGGCAACGGCGCTACGACCTGATGCCGATGAGTTTCAACCGCGGTCCTTACGCGCTGACCGGGAAGTGAGCGCGGCGCCGCCGAGCGACTTCAAGACGGCCCCGGCGCGGCCTGGCGATGCAGCCGCGCGTGCATGGGGGATATGCATGCTGGCCCGAGCGCATCCGCGACGGCGCGTCCGCTGTGGTCAGGCGGCCGCTGCAAACGCCGGCCGGGTCAGGTTCTCCGGTTCGCCCTCGGTGCACGCCACTTCGTCTTCGATGCGGATGCCGCCGTAGGGCTTGAACTGCTCGACCCGGTTCCAGTCCACGCTGGCGGCATGGCCGCTCTTCCTGACCTCGTCGAGCAGCATGTCGATGAAGTACACGCCCGGTTCGATCGTCACCACCATGCCCGGTTCGAGCACGCGGGTCATGCGCAGATAGGGATGGCCGGCGGGGCGCTCGATGCGGCCGCCGCGGTCGCTGGCGGCGAAGCCGGCCACGTCGTGCACCTGCAGGCCGATCGGGTGGCCGAGGCCGTGCGGGAAGAACGCGGCGCTGACGCCGGTGGCCAGCGCGGCTTCCGGCGATACGGTGATCACCCCGAAGTCCTTGAGCACGCCCATCAGCGCCAGGTGCGCGTCGAGGTGCAACTGCTTGTAGTCCACGCCGGCGCGCACGCCCTGGCCCATGCGGATCTGCGCGGCGTCGACCGCGTCGATCAGCGCCTGGAACTCGCTGCCGGTGTCGGCGGCATAGCTGCGGGTGATGTCGCTGGCGTAGCCGTGCGCGGAGGCGCCGGCATCGATCAGGAAACTGCGCCGCTGCGCCGGCGCCTGCCGCTCCAGTTCGGTGTAGTGCAGCACCGCGCCGTGCTCGTTCAGCGCAATGATGTTCCCGTACGGCAGTTCGTTGGCGTCCTGGCCGACCGCGCTGCAATACGCCATGTGGATCTCGAACTCGCTGCGGCCGTCGCGGAACGCGGCTTCGGCGGCGCGGTGGCCGCGTACCGCCAGGTGCTGCGCCTGGCGCATGAGCACCAGTTCGTAGGCGGTCTTGTAGGCGCGGTGGTATTCCAGGTACTGCACCACCGCGTCCGGATTGTTCGGCACGTAGTCGCCCAGCGCGCTCTGCGCTTCGCCGAGGATCGCGCAGCGCGCGGCCGGTCCCGGCAGCAGCGCCAGCGCGTCTTCCGGGGTGCGGATCACGTGGATGTCGCAATGCTCGACCCACCAGCCGTTCGGCGCCGCCGGCACCACGTGCCAGTAGTCGCGCGGCTGGTGGAAGATCAGCTGCGGGCGGCGTCCCGGGGTGTATACCAGCCAGCTGTTCGGCACCCGGGTCAGCGGCAGCCAGGCCTTGAACTGCGGGTTCACCGCATACGGATAGTCGCGATCGTCGAACAGCTGGTAGTGCAGGCTGCCGCTGGGCACGAGCAGATGGTCGAAGCCGCCGCGCGCCAGCGCGGTGTCGGCGCGTTGCGCCAGCGCGCGCAGGTGCGCGGCGTACAGGGCGCTGGGGTCTTGCTGGCTCATGGCGACTCGTTCGGCGATGCGGAAAATTGGATGCCAAGTTTGCCGCAAACGGCGCGAGCGTGGTGACGCACCGCGTGCCCGCGCATGGCATGCGGCCATGCCCAAGGCGTAGCCGGGAAGCGACAGCCGTCGCCAGGCCGGCCGGATCTTCTTCCAGGCGATGGAGGAACCTGTAGGAGCGGCTTCAGCCGCGACAGGCCTTACCGATGGATCCTGTCGCGGCTGAAGCCGCTCCTACAGGGGGTGCCAGCGATGCCTACCCGGCCGGCCCGGACTTGATCCATTGCCGCAGCAGGTCGCGATGCGCCGGCGAGATGGTCAGGAAGCGGAAGCCGGCCCAGGCCTGGCCCGGCGCCTGCGCGCGTTCGCTCCACAGCAGGTGCACGCCGACGTCGATCTGCACGTCGCGGCCGAGTTGCGGCAGCGCGAAGCGCAACTGGTACAGCGCGTCGTCGTGCAGCGGCGCCGACGCCAGCAGCAGCATGCCGCTCTCGGAGAGGTTGCCGAGCCGGCCGACCACGGCGTCTTCCATCATGTCCAGCACCGGCACCATGTCCGGGACCTGGCGGCGCGGCGAACGGCGGGCTTCGGCGATCATGCGTCCTCCAGGGTGTCGGCGGGGACCGGCGCGCCGGCCAGGGTGCGCAGCGCGCGCACGGTGGCGTGCCAGGCGCGGTCGATCAGGCGCGCGCGGTCCTCGGTGACGATCCGCGCCTGGTTCTGCGCCAGCAGCCGCGACAGCGCATCCAGCGAATACTCGGCGGTCTTGTGGCCGCGCTGGTTGACGAACAGGGCGCGGTCGGTGATCGGGCTGTACCAGGACAGCCGCTGCCGTTTCAGGTCGCCCTGCTGGTTGGTCACGAATTCGAACCAGGTGCCGAACGGCAGGCTGCGCAGCCGCGTGTAGGCCGCTTGCTCGGCGTCGTTGCGCGGCGCCAGCAGCGGCCGCTCGCCATCCTCGCCCTGGTCGCCGAGGCGGGTGCGCGCCTTCAACTTGGCGCTGAGTTCGGTGCGCGAGGTCAGCGTGTCGCCGCCGCCCGGAGTGGACAGGCGCCGCGCGATCGCTTCGGCTTCGTCCTGGTGGTAGCCGACCTGCAGCAGGGCGCTGCGCACTTCGCCGGCCAGCTCCGGATCGGGTTCGCCGCCGCTGGCGCGGCAGGTGACCTCGGCGATGCATTGGCTCAGTTGCTGGCGCTCGCGCCAGGCGTCGGAGTCCTCGCCCTGGCGCAGCAGGGTCAGGGTCAGCACATCGGACCAGGCCTGGTTCAGCAGCGCCTGCACGAACTTGGGCGGCTGCCAGGTCCGGCACAGCGCTTCCAGCGTGGAGCTGGCCAATTCCTTGGCCACCTCCAGCCGTTCCTTGCCGCGCGCGGCCTCGATGTGGCGGCGCTCGGCGATCTCGGCCTTGTGCGCCAGCGCGCGGTACTGCGCCTGGATGTCCTGGTGGGCCTGTTCGAAGACCTGTTCGTCGCCTTCGTATTCCTCGACTACCCGGTCGACCGTCTGGTTCAATTTCAGCAGCAGCTGCGGATCGGTGTCCTCTTCGCTGAGCCAGGTGGCGCCGGACTCGGCGACCGCATTGAGCAGCTCGCGCGCCGGATGCTGGCTGCGCACGAAGAACGCGCTGTCCTGCAGCGCGGCGCGCACCAGCGGAACCTGCAGGCGCTCCAGCAGAGCGGCGGCCGGCGCGTCGCTGCGCACTTCGCGTTCGATCTCCGCATACAGCAGGCCGAGCAGGTCGAAGGTGTCGGCATCCTGCGGTGCCAGCGCCGCCTGCGGGCCATGTTCGGTGCGCAGCGTGGCCAGCAGCGCCGCCTGCACGTCGCGCACCTGGCGACGTCCGCGCAGGCCGGCCAGGGTGCTATGCGCTGGCGGCTGCGCCTGCAGTTCGCCCAGGGCCTGCAGCAGCGATGCGGTGGGCACGCCGGGGGCGCTGGCCGGGGCGGCGGCGCGCGGCGCCGGCATCGGGACGTTGCCGGACGACGCAGGCATCGCTGTCGCTGCGGCAGCGTGGGCGGCGTCTGCGGGAGCGGTGCCGGTGGTCCCGGCCGGCGCCGTCGCACGGTCGCGCGCGGCGGCGAGCAGCTGGCGCAGCGTGGCCAGGTCGGTCGGTGCGTTGCCGGGCGCGGCCGGCGCGGCGCTTGCTGCCGTCCCGGGGGTGGCCGCGAGCGGCGGCGGAAGCGGGGGCGCTGCGCTCGGCAGGGCCGCTTCGCCGCCAGCGGCGCCGGGGCCCGGGCCGGACCAGCCGCCGGGTGCCGCCTGTCCGGACCAACTGGTGGCCGGGCGCGTGGCGGAGGAAGGGCGTGCCGCGCCGCGGTTGCCGGCGGCCGCGGCGGGTGCTGCGGTCGTCGGCCGCGCCACGTAGGGCAGGTAGACCAGGCCGGGCAGCACGCCGGCGTGCGCCAGCAGCACGTTGGCGCGTTCCACGATCTCGCCGTAGCGGACCAGCACCTGGCGCTCGAAGGCGCGGTACAGGGTCAGCTGCGCGTCCAGCCCCAGCCGCAATTCCTCGCCGGCCTCGCGCAGGATCCGGCACAGCAGGTGCGGCCCCAGCGGCGTATGTTCGGCTTCGAACGCCGGCCGCGCGGCGAGCACGCCGAAACGCTGGCCGAGCAGCTGCAGCGGGGTGCTGGCCCGCGCCGCCTCGCGCCGGGCGATGTCATGCAGGACGATGTCGCGGTCGATGTCCACGTCGGCGACCAGGGTCAGCATCTGCATCGCCGCGCTGGCCTTGTCCTGGCGCAGCAGGCCGACCGGGGCGAGCGGCAGCCGCAGCGTGGCCAGGGCCGCTTCCAGTTGCGCCTTGTAGAACGGCGCGAAGCGCTCGCGGCGCGCCCGCAGGCCTTGCAGTTCCTGGTAGATGTCCTCCTGCAGCTGGCTGTTGCGCGCGCGTTCGGCCTGGTCGAACAGCTCGCGCTCCAGCTCGCTCAGGGTCGACTGCAACGGCGCCTCCAGCGATTGCCACAGCAAGGCCTTCAGCGCCTCCAGGATGTCGCGCACGCGCGTGGGCAGGGCGGCGCTGGCGAGCGTCGCCGGGTTTGCCGACGGAATGGCAGACAATGACATCCTGTGATCGCCGTTTGATTTCCGGGTCCGGTATGTAACACGTTTCTGGCGGCGCAACCATGTTGGCGGCGGCCTGGCGCAGCGTTCAGAGCATGAACAGGGCGACCACGTCGTTGGTGAAGCGCCGTCCCAGTTCGGTCGGCAGCGCATGCCCGGATTCCACCTGCAGCCAGCCCCGCGCTTGCGCCTGGGCCAGCGCCGGGGCGATCGTCTCCGGCGCCAGGCCGGTGCGCACGGCGAAGTCGCGCAGCGCGAACCCCTGGTTCAGGCGCAGCGTATTGAGCATGTACTCGAACGGGCGCCGCTCGGCGCCGATCCAGTCGTCGCCGCCGATCGCCGCCGGGGTGCCGGCGGCGGCCAGGAACGCCTGCGGATGCTTGGTCTTCCAGCGGCGCAGGATGCTCTGCTCGGCGCCGGAGCTGATCTTGCCGTGGGCGCCGGCGCCGATGCCCAGGTAGTCGCCGAACTTCCAGTAGTTGAGGTTGTGCGCGCACTGGTAGCCGTCGCGGGCGTAGGCGCTGACTTCGTACTGGGCGTAGCCGGCGGCGGCCAGCAGCGCCTGGCAGCGCTCCTGCATGTCCCAGGCGTCGTCGTCCTCGGGAATGCCCTGCGGCGGGCGCGCGGCGAATACCGTGTTCGGTTCCAGGGTCAGCTGGTAGTGGCTGATGTGGGTGGGCTGCAGCGCCAGCGCGCGCGCGATGTCGCTCTCCGCCCCGGCCAGGGTCTGCTGCGGCAGCGCGTACATCAGGTCCAGGTTGAGGTTGGCGTAGCCGGCGTCCTGCGCCAGCTTCACCGCGCGCTCGGCGTCGGCGCTGTCGTGGATCCGGCCCAGACGCTGCAGCGCGGCGTCGTCGAAGCTCTGGATGCCGAAGCTGAGCCGGTTGACCCCGGCCGCCAGATAGCGGTCGAAGCGACCATGCTCGGCGGTGCCCGGGTTGGTCTCCAGGGTGATCTCCAGGTTCGGCGCGAAGCGCAGGCGCGCGCTGGCCGCTTGCAGGAAACGGTCGATCGCCTCGGCCGGAAACAGGCTGGGGGTGCCGCCGCCGAAGAACACGGTCTGGACGGTGCGGCCCCAGACCAGCGGCAGGTCCTGATCCAGGTCGCGGATCAGCGCGTCCACGTAGTCGTCGAACGGCAGCGCGCCCTTGGCCGCATGCGAGTTGAAATCGCAGTACGGGCATTTGCGCACGCACCAGGGCAGGTGCACGTACAGCGACAGCGGGGGCGGGATCAGCATGGTGCGGTGCGGGGCCTGTTAACGCGATCGGGATAGGCCACGCCGCGCTTAGGCGCGTGCGGGGCAAGGAAGAACGAGAGAGCTTATGTCGATAAGAGACCGAGTGATGACGCGGCACCGTGCGCGCCTAAGCGCGGCCCTCCGGGTTGCCGTGTCCGGCGCCCAGGCGGCCGCGCACGGCTTGGACAGGCGGCCAGCCTGCCGCGGCGCCGTGCGCGACCGCCTGGGCACCGGACACGGCAACGTGGCCTATCCCGATCGCGTTAACAGGCCCCAGTAGCCCACGCAGCGCTCGGCAGTGGTCAGCGCATCGCCGAGCCGGTCGAGCTGCGCGTAACGCTCGCGGCCGTACGCCAGGCAGTGGGTGTAGTCGGCTTCGTCGCGCCAGCGGTCGATGGTCAGGTAGGCGCCCGGTGCCTGCGCGCGCAGCAGTTCGGTGCCCAGGTAGCCCGGGTACTCGGCGAACAGTGCGGCCCAGGCGCCATCGGCGGCGTACAGCGTCTCGAATGCCTGTGCCTGGCCTTCGGCCACCTCGTATTCCCAGATCGTGACGAACATCGGCGTCTCCCTCAGGTGTCCCAGTGCGCCAGTTGCCTGCGCAGCAGCGCCAGCGCCTGGCCGCGGTGGCTGATCCGGTTCTTCAGCGCCAGCGGCATCTGCGCCGCGCTCTGGCCGTGGTCCGGATCGAAGAACACCGGATCGTAGCCGTGGCCGCCGTCGCCGGCGCGCGCGTGCAGGATGCGCCCGCGCCAGCTGCCTTCCACCAGCAGCGGTTGCGGGTCTTCGGCATGCCGCAGCAGCACCAGCACGCAGTAGAAATGCGCGGTGCGCTGCGCGTCGGGGACGTCGCGCAGTGCATGCAGCAGCTTGTCGATGTTGGCCGCGGCATTGCCGTGTTCGCCGGCGTAGCGCGCCGAGTACAGCCCCGGCGCGCCGCGCAGCGCGTCTACGCAGATGCCCGAGTCGTCGGCCAGCGCCGGCAGGCCGGTGACCTGGGCGGCGTGGCGCGCCTTCAGCAGCGCGTTCTCGACGAAGGTCAGGCCGGTCTCGTCGGCATCGCGCACGCCGAGCGTGGACTGCGCGACCAGGTCGATGCCGGCGCCGTCGAGCAGCGCATGCAGTTCTTCGAGTTTGCCGGCATTGCTGCTGGCCAGGACCAGTTTCTTCATTGCTTGGGTTCCAGCAGGTCCCACTTGGTGCCGTACAGGTCGCGGAACACCGCGACCGTGCCATAGGGTTCCGCGCGCGGGGATTCGAGGAACTCCACGCCCTGCGCCAGCATCGCGGCGTGGTCGCGGGCGAAATCGTCGGTGTACAGGAAGTGGTCCACGCGCCCGCCGGTCTGGTCGCCGATCCGCGCGCGCTGGGCGGCGTCGCCGGGTTCGGCCAGCAGCAGCGCGGCATCGTCGCTGCCGCCCGGGCCGACCACCACCCAGCGCTTGCCGTCGCCGAGCGCCACGTCCTGCAGCAGGACGAAGCCGAGCTTGCCGGTGTACCAGGCGATCGCCGCGTCGTAGTCGGCCACGACCAGCGTGGTCAGCGCGATCCGTCGCTTCACCGTGCCAGCGCCTCGCGCTGGGCGGCAAGCAGTTGGCCGATGCCGGTTTCGGCCAATGCCAGCAGCGCATCCAGTTCGTCGCGGCGGAACGCATGGCCTTCGGCGGTGCCCTGGATTTCGATGAAGCCGCCACCGTCGTTCATCACCACGTTCATGTCGGTGTCGCAGTCGCTGTCCTCGGCGTAGTCCAGATCCAGCACCGGCGTGCCGCGGTAGACGCCGACCGAGACCGCGGCGACCGCGCCGAGCACCACCGGCTTCTTCAGGTCGCCGCGCTTCTGCAGCCAGTTCACCGCGTCCATCAGCGCCACGTAGGCGCCGGTGATGGCCGCGGTGCGGGTGCCGCCGTCGGCCTGCAGCACGTCGCAGTCCAGGGTGATGGTGCGCTCGCCGAGTGCGTTGCGGTCCACGCAGGCGCGCAGCGCGCGGCCGATCAGGCGCTGGATTTCCAGCGTGCGCCCGCCCTGCTTGCCGCGCGCGGCCTCGCGGTCGGAGCGCGAATGGGTGGCGCGTGGCAGCATGCCGTATTCGGCGGTGACCCAGCCTTCGCCCTTGCCGCGCAGGAAGCCCGGCACCCGGTTCTCCACGCTGGCGGTGCACAGCACCCGGGTGTCGCCGAAGCTGACCAGCACCGAGCCTTCGGCGTGGCGGGTGAAGGCGCGTTCGATGCGCACCGGGCGCAGCTGATCGGCCGTGCGGCCACTGGGACGGGAAAAGGACATGGGGATCGATCCGGAGGTGTCGTGAGGGCCGGGCGCGGCAGCGGGCCGGGCCGTGGGAGCTGAGAGGCGCTAGGTTACCATTCGCGCTTTGCACGCACCGGAACACCACATGATCCGCAGCATGACCGCCTTCGCCGGCGCCGAGCGCATCACTCCCTGGGGCACGCTGGGCTGCGAACTGCGCTCGGTCAACCACCGTTTCCTGGAAGTGGGCGTGCGCCTGCCGGAAGAGCTGCGCGCGCTGGAGCCGCAACTGCGCGAACGCCTGGCCGCCCGCGTCAGCCGCGGCAAGCTGGACCTGATGCTGCGCCTGCGCGCGCCCGACGCCGCGCAGGCGCTGGCGGTGAACGAGCCGCTGGTCGAACAGCTGGCGGTGCTCGCGCAGCGGCTCGGCGCGCGCTTCCCGCAACTGCAGGTGCAGTTCGCCGACCTGCTGCAGCTGCCCGGCGTGCTGCAGGGCCAGGCGGTCGATCCGGCCGCGCTGCAGGCGCAGGCGCTGGAGCTGCTGGACGCGGTGGTGGCCGAATTCGTCGCCGCGCGCGAGCGCGAGGGCGGCAAGCTGGCCGCGGCCATCGTCGAGCGGGTCGATGCGGTCGAGCGCGTCGCCGCCGAGGTGAAGCAGCTGATCCCCGCCATCCGCGAGGGCCAGCGTGCCAAGCTGGCCGCGCGCCTGGCGGACCTGCCGCATCCGGTCGATCCGGGCCGCGCCGAGCAGGAACTGGTGCTGTGGCTGCAGAAACTCGATGTGGACGAGGAACTGGACCGGCTCGACAGCCACATCAAGGAGATCCGCCGCGTGCTGCGCCAGCCCGAGCCGGCCGGCCGGCGCCTGGATTTCCTGTTGCAGGAATTCAACCGCGAGGCCAACACCCTGGGCTCCAAGTCGGTGGACAGCCGCACCTCCAACGCGGCGGTGGAACTGAAGGTGCTGATCGACCAGATCCGCGAGCAGGTGCAGAACCTGGAATAGCGCTCCGCGCGCTTGGACCTGGCGCGCGCAGCGTGGCGCGGCCGCGTCAGCGTTCGCGCAGGAAGAAGTCCACCGGCACCACCACCTGCACCGGGTCGCCTTCGATCTCCGGCGGCGGCGCCGGCAACGGGCTGGCCCGCTGCACCGTCGCCAGCGTCTCGCTGTCCAGCGCGTCATGGCCGCTGCCCTGGACGATGCGGATCGCGCTGGCATGGCCGCGCCGATCCACCGCGAACTGCACCTGCACCACGCCTTCCTGGCGGCGCCGCTGCGCCGGCCGCGGGTAGCGCTTGTAGCGCTGCAGATGCCCCAGCACCTGCGCCTGCCAGGTGGCGCGCCGCTGTTGCGCCGCGCCGGACAGCGACTGCGCCGCGGCATAGCGGCTGGCCTGCGGCACCGCCACGCTGGGCGGGGCGCTGGCCTGCGCCGCGCTGGACGCTTGCGGTGGGTCTTGCGCCGGCGTCGACGGCTGCGCTTCTTCCAGGTCGGCATGCAGCGGTTGCGGCGGCGGTTGCGGCGGCGCCGGCCGCGGCGCGCGCACGCGCGGGGCCTGGGGTTGCTCGGGCTGCGGCGGGCCCGGTGGCACATCGGTCGGTGGCGCCGCCGGCGCGGTCGGGGCCGGCGCCAGCTCCAGCATGAGCGCCTGCGCCGGAGCGGCGGGCGGCGGCGGCCGCTCGCGCGGCGGCCAGCACAGCAGCGCGGCGACGAGCGCCGCATGCGCCGCCAGTACGCCGCCGAGGCTGAGCAGCCAGCGCCGCAGCGTCCGCGGTCCTGCGCTCATCGGCCGGCCGGCTCCAGCCCGACCAGCGCGACCTTCAGGTAGCCCGCGTCGCGCAGCGCGTCCATGGTCCGCATCAGTTCGCCGTAGGCCACCGCGCGGTCGGCGCGCAGGAAGATGCGCTGCGTGCGGTCGCCGCGGGTCAGCCGGTCCAGCGCCGGCTGCAGCGCAGCGCGCTCGATCGGGGTGTCGCCGAGGCGCAGGCTCAGGTCCTTGCGCAGGGTCAGGTAGACCGGGTCGCGGTCCCTGGGCTGCGGCGCCGCGGTGCTGGCGGGCAATTCCACCGGCACCTGCACCGTGGCCAGTGGCGCGGCGACCATGAAGACGATCAGCAGCACCAGCATCACGTCGATCAGCGGGGTGACGTTGATCGCGTGGTGCTCGTCCAGCGCATCCTCGTCGTCGTCTCGGTTGCTGCGGATCGCCATGGCCGGTGTCCTCAGGCCATGCCGGCCATGGGCGCGCCGTGCGCAGCGGGCCCGGACGCCCGCTGACGATCCAGGTCGCGCGACACCAACTGCTGCACGCCGGCCGACAGGTCGCCCAGCTGCTGGCGCAAGCCGCCCAGGGTGCGCACGAAATGGTTGTAGATCACCACCGCCGGGATCGCGGCGACCAGGCCCAGTGCGGTGGCGAGCAAGGCCTCGGCGATGCCGGGCGCGACCACCGCCAGGGTGGTGGTGTTGGCGCGGGCGATGCCGACGAAGCTGTTCATGATGCCCCACACGGTGCCGAACAGGCCCACGAACGGCGCGGTGGCGCCGATCGTGGCGAGCAGGCCGGTACCCTTGCGCAGCTGCCGCGCATGGCCCAGTTCGATCCGTTCCAGGCGCGAGGCCAGCCGTTCCTTGATCCCGGCCATGTCCTGCAGGCCGCTGGAGTGCTGCAGTTCGGCGCGGGCTTCGCGCAGCAACAGCTGCGCCGCGGGCACCGCCAGCGGCGGGCGGCGCTCGGCATCGGCCAGGTCCTGCGCTTGCGCCAGCGCCGTGCGCGCGGCCTGTAGGGCCCGCCCGAGCCGCGCCAACTCCCAGCTCTTGGCCACCAGCACCGTCCAGGTGGCGACCGAGGCGATGGCCAGACCGACCATCACCGCCTGCACCACCAGGTCGGCGTGCAGGAACATCTGCCAGGGCCCCAGGTCGGGCGGCAGCACGGGGGGCGGGGCGATGTCAGCATGCATGGTCGTCATCCAGCGGGTCGAAACGGGGGGCGGGGGTGTGCGTTTGCGTCATGGCCTGGGCATGCGGCGCGTCCGGCAGCAGGCCGGCCGATTGCAGGCAGGCCAGCACCCGGTACCAGGCCGATGCCGAGATCGCGTAGCCGGCGTCGCGCGCGGCGGTATGCAGGTGCTGCGGCGTCAGCTGGCCATGCGCGCCGAGCACTTGCGGCGCCAACCGCACCGCCGCCAGGCGCGCGGAGGTGACGTTCAATCCGGCGCCGCGCAGCAGCGCCGACCACGGATCGGCGCGCCGCACCTGCCGACGGCGACGCTGCGCGCGGATCTTGCTCGGCATCACCGCGCTCCCGGTGCATCGGCGGCGCGGCGCGGCGCCAGACGCGACAGCACGTAGGCGGCGCTGCCGGCGAAGAACAGGCCCACGCCCAGCGCCAGCTTCCAGCCCGGATGCGCGCCGCAGCAGAACAGCACGTAGCCAACGCCCATGCCGGCGCCGGCGAAGCACTTGCCGCGGCGCGTGATCGCGCCCTGTTCGCGCCACAGCCGCAACGCGGCGCCGTAGCGGGGATGCTGCAGCAGCCATGCCTCCAGGCGCGGCGAGGAGTGCGAGAAGCACCATGCCGCCAGGATCAGGAAGATCGTGGTCGGCATCACCGGCAGCAACGCGCCGATCAGGCCCAGCGCCAGCATCAGCAGGCCCAGGCAGCACCACGCGCCGCGGCTCAGCGACATCGCCGCACCTCCTGCGCGCAAGCACTCATTGCGCGCCGGCCGGGAGATAGGTATCGACATGGGCGTAGACGCGATCGAACGCGGCGCACGCCGCGGCGACCACGGCCTGCTCCTGCGCAGGATCCAGCGGCACGCTGTCGAGCGCGGCGGTGAACTGGCGCCAATGCCGCGCGCGCCCGTCCGGGTGGCCGGCGAGGTGGCGCGCACCGAACTGCTCGTGCAGTCCCAGTCGGGCGGCCAGCTTGGCCAGGATCGCCGCGCCCAGGTTGGAACCTTCGGCCACGTACAGCCAGCCCAACGCGTCGACCTGCTTTTCGTAGCGGCGGCCGTCCGGCGCCGGAAGCGGGCGCATGGCGGGGACCGCGACGCCCAGGTCGGCCAGGTCGGCCAGCAACTGCGGCAGGCGCCGCCGCTGCGCCAGTTCGGGGATCACGCTGGCGAGCACCGGATTGCGGTACACGTTCTCCATGTCGCAGTGGAAGCAGTACTGCACCTGCACGAAGCGCGCGTAGTTCGCGCGCGATGCGAACGGTTGCGCGGCCATGATGCGCTGGTCCAGGCGCGCGTGCGCTGCGTGGGTGGCGGCCTTCAGGCGCTGGCTGCGGGTGGTGGTGTCGGCGAAGCATTCGGTCATGGCGCGGGCTCGTGGTCGGTGGGGCAGGGGCGCGGGTGGGCAGGCGGGGGCGGAGGCAGGCGATCCGGACTCAGAACACCCGCTCCAGCTTCAGGCTGATCGCGTTCTTGTCGTAGCCGTACAGCCAGTCCACGTTGCTGTGCACGCGGTTGTGGCGCAGGATGAGCAGGGGCGTGAAGCCGGCGAAGGCCAGGCGCGGCGCCTTCAGCACGACGGTGTAGTTCTGCTCGTCGTCGCGGCGGCGCGCGCCGAGCACGGCGCTGTAAGCGTCGTAGTCGCGGCGCCGGTACGAGGCGAACGCGCTGCCGACGAAACCGGCCGGCCATTGCAGGGAGGCACCCAGCCGCGCGCCGCGCTGCAGGTAGCCGTTCGCGGCCTGCCGCGCATCGCTGGCCACCACATCGATGCCGCCGAACACGGTCCAGCGCGGGCCCAGGCTGCGGAAATAGGTGGCGTAGGCCGAACGCAGGCCGCCGTCGTAGTTGCGCGCATAGTCCTGGCGCCGGTAGCGCATGTCCTTGTAGTCGGCTTCCAGCTTCAGCAGCGAACTGGGCGACAGCGTCCAGTTCCATTCCCCGTGCACGCCCCAGGCCGCGTACAGCGCGTCGTTGCCCCAGGCGTAGTACTCGAACGACGGCGCCAGCGAAATGCCATGGCGGCCGCTGCGGTAGCTGTAGCCGGCCTGGGTGGTCGTGGTCAGTTCGTTGTAGGCGCTGTGGCCGCGGTAGCCGTTGCCGAACAGCAGCGAGCGCAGATACAGGCCGTGATGGCCGCGCAGCGGCAGGCGCTTGTCGAGGCTGGCGTCGTAGTCCACCCCGCCGGCGCCGATCGCGGCCGGCAGTTGCCGGTCGATGTAGCAGAAGCCGCTGCTGTCGGCGAGCAGGCAGGTGCGGCTGGCGGAGCTGCGGTTGAGGTTGTCGTTCCAGGTCGGGCCGAACGCGAACGCGCCGCTCCATGCGCGGCGGCTGGCCAGCGCGCGCTGGAACGCTTGCACGCTCTTGCGCACCCCGGCGGTCCTGGGGTCGCCGGCATCGACGGCGGCGGCGATGGCGTCGAACAGCTCGCCCGCCTCGCGGTCCTGCTGGTCCTCGAACAACACGCGGGCCAGCTCCAGGCGGCCGGGCAGGAAATCGGGCTTGAGCGCGAGCAGCGCACGGTAGTGGCGCTCGGCGTCCGCATAGCGGCCATCGCGCCGCGCCAGTGCGCCCTGCGCGTAGTGCAGCAGCAGCGGGTCGTGGTCGGCCAGGGTCAGGTACTCGGCCAGGAAGCGTTGCGCCGCGTCCCACCGCTTTTGCTGGATGGACAGGTACAGCGCGCGGCCGAGGTCGCTGGCGCTGCGCTCGACGGTGTAGGACTTGCCCTCGATGTCCAGCGTCGGACGCGGCCCATCGTCGTCGAGTTCGTCCTTGAGCAGCTCGCGTTCGCGCTGCAACGCATGCCGCTCCACGCTCTGGTCGAGCATGCGGCGGGTATCGTCGCGTTCCTGTGCGGCGACAGGAAACGCCGGCAGCGACGCTGCCAGGAGGAGCAGGGCGGCGAGCAGCGCAGGCCGCGCAGGAGACATGGGGTGCATCGAATCGATAGGCCAGGTGGTGGTGGGCAGGACTGGCTTGGCCTTGGCTTGTCCTGCCCGGATCATCGACGGAACGGCGAAGAGCGAACGCTCAGCGCGTCATGCTCAGTTCTTGGTGCCGCCGAAGGCGGTGTCGTACTGGGTGCCGCTGAAGTTGACGATGCCGGCCAGGGCGGTCTGGCCGCTGTAGAACTGGCCGGACACCGCGCCGCCGGAGGCCACCAGGCTGCCCGATTGCGTCGCCAGCGCGGTGCTGCCGGAAATGCTGGCATTGCTGTTGATGGTGGCCGAGCCGATGTTCACCGTGTAGCCGCTGCTGCTGTTGGCGATGCTGCCGGTCAGCGTGCCGCTGCCGAAGTTGGCGGTGAACACGCCCGACAGCAGGTTGCCGTTGCCGCCGTTGGCTGCGGCGTTGTAGTTGTTGATGCCGACCACGTTGTAGGTGGCCGAGCCGGTGGTGGGCACCGTGGTGTCGCCGTTGTCGCCGATGTAGTAGACGGTGCGGGTGCTGTCGCCGCTGGTGCCGTACGCGGACCATTCGCCGAACCACACGTCCTGCGCGCCGACCTGGGCGAACACGAACACGCCCAGATTGTCGTGGCTGTCCGGCGCGCCGGTATACGGGAAGTTGAGCTTGTGCACGAGCCTGGTGCCGTCGCTGCTGCCGTCCTTGTTCCAGTCCACCGCGCTGTTGGTCTTGACGCTGTAGGCGGTGAGTCCCTGGAAATCGACTTCGTTGCCCAGGCCGGTCGAGTTGACGGAAATGCCGGCCTTGCCGCTGCTGTGCGGGCCGCCGTTGACGTCGGATTCGCCGACCTGGACGTTGCCGGTGTTGCTCGAGGCGCCCTTGAAATTCGCCGCCTGGCTGGCACCGATGGTGGCCACGGCGAGCACGGACAGCGCGAACACGGACAGTCTGCGTTGCGTCTTCATATTGCCAATCTCCTTTTGCGGATTGAGGTACTGCGTTGGTGCGGACGTCCTGTCCTTTACGGTCACTTCTCCAAGCTCGCCAGCCGCCGCCGCGCTCAGAAGCGCGCGGACAGGCTGAGTTTCAGGGTCCTGCCGGGTGCGGCCACCGCCGAGCGCGTGGCCGGGTCGACGTAGTACTGGTCGGTCAGGTTGGTGCCGGTCAGCTCCACGCTCAGGTTCTCGCGCAGCTTGTAGCTGGCGTAGGCGTCGAAGATCAGGGTCGTGCCCCAGGAGAACGGCACGTTGAAGTTGTAGACCAGGCGCCCGCCGCCGCTTTGGATCGAGTGCGCGCGGTACCAGTCCAGGTCGGGGTTCTCGTATTGTCTGAAGTAGCTGGCGCGCCCGCCGATCTCCAGGCGTCGGTCGAGGAAACGCCCGCCCAGCGACCAGGTCGCCGATAGCTCCGGCGCGGCCTGGGTCAGCAGGTAACCGCCGACGAAACCGTAGTCCACGCAGGTCGGCACGGCCTGGCTGCCGAGCGCATAGCCATTGCTGGTGCTCAGGATGGCCGCGGTGCTTTCGTCGCAGACCTGGTTCTCCAGGCTGTAGTTCACCCCCAGGTCGGTGAACAGGCGGCCGCCGTCGTAGCGGGCCTGCAATTCCAGGCCGCGGATGGTCTGCTTGTCGACGTTGTCGAACTTGAAGCGCGGATCGCGCTCGATCACGTCGCGGGTCTTGTTGACGTAGTAGGCGAGCTTGACGTCGGCGGTCGCGTCTGGCCCCAGCAGGTGGCCGAGGTCGTGGACGTAGGCCAGCTCCCAGTTGTAGGCGTGTTCGGGCTTCAGTCCCCAGGGATTGATCGAAGCGGAGAAGGCCAGCGTGCTCTCGAACATGCTCGGATAGCGCACCGTCTCGGCGTAGCGCAGATAGGCGCGGCTGTGGTCGCCGAAGTCGAGCGTGGCCGAGAAGAACGGCACCCAGCCGTGGTCCTTGCGCTTGCTCGCCTGCGCGACGTAGCTGGTGCCGACCGCGGTGGCCCGGCACAGTCCATCGACGACGTTCGCGACCCCGTCCAGCGTGCCGTTGAGGCAGGCGTTGCCGGACTTGCTGTAGTTGCCGTCGGCGTCCGCTTCCCAGGGCACGCTGTGGTTCACCGTATAGCTGGTCGGCACCGCGGCCAGCAGCTCGTTGGCGAGTTGGTCGTAGATGTCCTGGGTGATCGCGCCCAGGTCCAGCAGCATCTTGTAGACCTCCAGGTTCTCGCCGGCCATCGCCTCGCGTTCCTGCTGGGTATAGGCCTGCGTGGTGGCGTATTCGACGTTGTATCCGGTCGTCGCGCTCGCCTGTATCTGCCCCGGGTGGGCGGCGAGGAAATCGTCGTAGGCCCAATACGAGGTGTAGCGCGCGCCTGCACCCACGGTCAGGACATCGAGCGGCCGCCATTCGACATTGAAGTTCGCCTGCCATTCCTGGCGGCGTCCGGCGCGCGGGTACATGCGCCAGCCGTCGCTGGTGCCGAAGTAGGCATCGTCCGAGCGCAGCTTCTCGCGCTGCCAGCTGCCGCCCAGGGTCAGGTCCAGCGTATCGCTGAAGCGAATCTTGTTGCTGAGGGTGATGCCGTTGCGCGTGTTGCTGGCGTTGGCCAGCGCGGTGTTCTTGAGCGTGGGGTCGTAGCCCCACTGCGGATCGCCCTGGGCGAAGTTGGGGAAGCCGCCGGCGGTGTAGGTGTCGCTGGCCGTGTCGGTACGCCACAGGTTGGCGTACAGGTCGATCCAGCGGCTGTCCTCGGGCCGCCATTTGTATTCCAGGTTGTAGGCCTTGGCGTCGACCCGGCTCAGCGGCCACTGGATCGCGCCGCGGTCCTGCGAGTTCATGATCCGCGAGGGTATGATCTCGCCGTAGTGGGACAGGCTGTCGCGGTAGCCCAGTTGCAGCGCCTGCGCGTCGTCGATGCGCCAGGTGGCCTTGAACAGCCACGATTCCATCCGGCTGGACGTGTTGGTCACCTCGTTGCCGGGTTTCCAGTAGTTCGCCATCGAGGTGATGTAGTCCTCGGCATAGGAACTGCGTTCGTCGCTGTAGTAGCCGGTGTTGCGCTTGCCGGCGTAGTAGTTGCCGCGTTCGCGGTAGGCATAGGCGGCCAGCAGGTCGAGCCGGTCGCTCGGGCGCCAGCCCAGGGCCATCCGGTAGGCGTAGTCCTCGCCGGCGAAGACGTTGTAGCCGCCGCCGCCGGTCCTGGGCGTGACCCGCAGCGTCTGGTCCGCATACGGAATGGCCGGCGTGTCCTGCGGAAAGCCGTCCACCGTGCGGTAGTCCTCGCCGGTGTGCAGGGTCGGCAGCCGCGGCGAGGTCGCGTTGCTGCTGCCTTCGAGCTTGAACTCGCCGCCGAAGCGCTGGCCCGGCGCGACGATGTCGTCCACGTCCAGGGTATCGATGACCATCGCGCCGCCGACGCCGGTGGTGACGTTGCGGGTCAGCGACGGGCCCTTGAGGATCTGGATGCCGCCGATCAGGAATGGGTCGATGTAGTTGCGGTTGCTTGCGCCGTTGTAGCCGCGCCAGACCGTCAGCGCCTGCTCGGTGCCGTCGATCGTCACCGGCACGCGGCCGGGACCCTGGATGCCGCGGATGTTGATGTCCAGCGCGCCGCTGTTGCGGGCGTCGCCGCTGAACACGCCGGCGATGCCGTTGAGCAGGTCCGATGGCGTGGCGCCCTTGTAGCGTTCGACTTCGCTGCGACCGATGTAGGCGCTCGACACGTCCAGGTCGTAGACGTCGTCGTAGCCCTGCGCATCGCGCGCGCTGCCGGTGGCGGTGCCGCGGGCGGCCCCGGCCACGTTCAACGTGTCGGTGACGATCGCAGGCTCGCGTTCGGCCTGGGCCGGGTCGTGCGCCGCGGTCTCCAGGGTGACCGCATTGGCGCCGGTCCGCCGCGGGACCAGGCCGCTGCCCTGCAGCAGCCGCTGCAGCGCCTGCTCGGCGCTGTAGTCGCCCTTCACTGCGGGAGCGACGAGGCCGTAGGGTTCCTGCCGGCTGTACAGCACCTGCAATCCGGTCTGTGCGGACAGTTTCACCAGCGCGTCGGGCAGCGGCTGGGCGTCCAGGTCGATGGCGTAGCGCGCTTGTCGTGCGCCCGCCGTGGGGATCGGCGACTGCGCATGCGCAATGGTGGAGATGCCGAGCAGGGTGGACGCGAGGGCGCTGGAGAGCAGGGTGCGGCAGGCAGGCGAGCGGCCCTTGCGCAAGGCGGCGGTGGCGATGGACATGGAGTCTGGTATCGGGAGGAAGGTATTTAATGCGAACGAAAATCATTACGTTCTTGTCGGTAACACGGGTTCGGCGTGCCCCGACTACCCAGTCCATCCGTGGGCGACGTGCCACATCGCCCCGTTTTGTTTATGTTCTATTCATTTTTTTGAGCTCGTCTGCGGCGACGGCCGGTACACGAAGGTCGCCCATCCCAGGTGCACCGCGTCGAGCCGCAGGCTGTCCAGCAGCACCTGCAGGCCGGCGTCCGGGTCGGCGATGTTGAACGCGCCGGAGACCGGCAGTGCGCCGATGTCGCCGCGCAGCTGGATGAAGCCGTGGCGGTAGCGCGAGAGCTCGCGGATCACCTGCGACAGCGGCGTGTTGTAGAAGACCAGTTGCTGCCGCCGCCATGCGGCCACCGCGAGCGGATCGACGGCGGTTTCGCGGCGCACGCTGTTGCCTGCCAGCCATGCGCGTTGCCCGGCGACGAGCACCGTGCCGGTCGTCCCGGCGGGCGGGCGGACGGCGACGCGGCCTTCGGCCACGCTGACCTGGCTCGTATCGTCTTCGAGATGGACATTGAACGCGGTGCCCAGCACGCGCGCGCTGCCGCCGGCGCTGTCCACGATGAAGGGGCGGCGTGGATCGCGCGCGACCTGGAAGAAGGCTTCGCCGCGCAGCAGCCGCACCGAACGGGTGCCCTCGTGCATGCGCACGACGATGGCGCTGTCGGTGTTGAGGGTGACGACGCTGCCGTCCTGCAGTTGCAGCCGCCGCATCGCGCCGACCCCGGTGTAGGCATCGCTGCGCAACCGGTCCAGGCCGCCGGCGCCCAGCCAGGTGCTGGCGCCGATCGCCAGGGCGAGCCCGGCGGCCACCGCCTGCCAGCGCTGCCGCTGCCGGTGCGAGCGCCGCGGCGCAACCGTCGGTGCGGCCGCCGCGATCGCGGCAGAAGGCGATGGCGCGGGCTGCAACGGATCGATGCCGAGTTCGTCGCCGACCTCGGCGGCCGGGCGCTGCAGCATGCCCAGCAGCGTGCGCGCCGCCGCCACCGCTTGCGCGCGCGCCGCAGGGGCGACGGCCAGCCAGTCCCGGTACTGCCGCAAGGTGTCCGCATCGCTGGGCGCTTCGTCCAGGCGCAGGATCCAGTGGACGGCTTGGTCGAACAGGTCGTCGTCGACGGAGGGGGTGTCGGGCATCGTCTGCCTATCCGCTAAGGAATGGGGTTGTCGTCCGCGGCAAAGGGAATCCGCGGGTCATTGATGAGCATGACGGGTCCAGCGCTGCCGATCCCGTAGCCGCGCTAGAGGTCCCGGCCGGCCTCCCGCAGCCGCCGCCGGCAGTGGGCGAGCGCGACGGCGATGTGCTTTTCCACGGTGCGCGGGGAAATGTCCAGCTGTGCGGCGATCTGCGCCATGCTCAGGTTGCGGCCGCGGAACAGCACGAAGACCCGCCGCGCCTGCGCGGGCAGGTCGCGGATCGCCTGCAGCAGGACCGCGTATTCCTGCTGGCCCAGGGTCGCGGCGTAGGGCGATGGCTCCGCGCTGGGAACATCTTGCGCAGCGTCCGCAGGGGCGAGAAAGCGGCTGCGCGATGCGGTCAACCGCTGCCGGTCCACCGCGACGTTGTCGACCACGCGGCGTAGATAGGTGAGCGGGTCGCGGACGCTGTGGTGGCCGGGCTCGCGCGACGCCAGGCGGATCCACGCATCGTGCACGATGTCGCCCGCCGCGCCGGCGTACTTGCGCGTCGCATACCGATGCAGTTCCGCGTAGCTGCTTTCCAGTTCGTCCGCCAGCGAGACAGGCGTGGCGGAAGAGGGAGGAGTGGACATGGCATCCGTCCAGGACCACGGAAGAAGAGCCGAAGTGTAGTGCGGATGAGATTTATTCTCAATTAAGCTCGGCCGCGACCTGCCGCCGCCGCATGCAACTGGACGCGCCACCGTGCGGAGGCGCGGTCGCTTGCGCGTCCCGCCGCGCCGCTGCGTCGCGCACAGGGATTTGCTCTGCCCGCGCGTGCAGCCGCCAGCGGCCCGACCGGCAGGACCGTGCATGCGATCGCGTGGGGAAAAGCGCTTGAGGATCATGCCGTTAAGTCCTCAGACTGTGGGCGGGCGGCGAACGGGCGACGCATTGCCCGGCGGATGCTGCAAGGCCCGGTCGCTTGCGGTCGCGGCTGGGGCTGGTATCGTGCGCCGCCCGACTTCAATCGACGGCGAGACCTGAGCGATGCGCGGCACTCTCTATATCGTTGCGGCGCCTTCCGGCGCCGGCAAGAGCAGCATCGTCAACGCCACGCTGGCGCGCGATCCGCAGATCGCGCTGTCGATCTCGTTCACTTCGCGCGCGCCGCGGCCGGGCGAACGCCATGCCGAGCACTACCACTTCGTGTCCGCCGACGAGTTCCAGGGCATGATCGATGCCGGCGACTTCTTCGAGTACGCCCGCGTCCACGGCGACTGGAAGGGCACCGCGCGGCAATCGGTGGAGCCGCAGCTGGCCGCCGGCCACGACGTGCTGCTGGAGATCGACTGGCAGGGCGCGCGCCAGGTGCGGGCCAAGGTGCCCGACGCGGTCAGCGTGTTCATCCTGCCGCCGTCGCGCGCGGCGCTGGAGCAGCGCATGCGCAAGCGCGGCCAGGACAGCGAGGCGGTGATCGCGCAGCGGCTGGCGGCGGCGCGCGAGGAGATGTCGCACTACGCCGACTTCGACTACGTGATCGTCAACGAGGATTTCGACACCGCGGTGGACGAGATGTGCGCGATCTTCGTCGCCAGCCGCCTGCGGCGCCTGCCGCAACAGCAGCGCCATGCCGATCTGATCGCCGCGCTGCTCGACCAGGATCAGGCAACTGGCTGATTCCAAAGGAAACTGAATGATGACCGGTTGATTTCGGTCGGCCCGCGCCCTACAATCGCCGCCCTTTCCCTCATTCGAGCGCGTGGCCGCCAGCGGCCCGCCGGGAGCCCGCATGGCCCGCATCACCGTAGAAGATTGCCTGGAAGTCGTTAACAACCGTTTCGAACTGGTGATGATGGCGTCCAAGCGCGCCCGCCAGCTCGCCAACGGCGTGCAGGCCACCCTCGACAACACCGAATCGGCCGACAAGCCGACGGTGCTGGCGCTGCGCGAGATCGCCGCGCGCAAGATCGACAACGCGCTGATCGACGAAGTCGAGAAGGCCGAGCGCGAGCGTGCCGAGCGCGAAGCGCTGGAGTGGGCCGCGGCCGAGGTCGTCGCCGACGAAGACATGTCCAAGAACGACGACTGATCGCGTCCCCGCGCTCGGAGCGTCTGCCGAACAGCCCGCATCCGCGGGCTGTTTCGTTTTGCGGGTTTGCCGTCCTCGCGCCGCTGGCATAGTCTTCGCGCATGAACCCAGGCCCTTCTGCCCAGGTCGCCACCGCCGCGCCGTCGCCGGCCAACGAGGCGATCCCCGACTACGTTCTGCAACTCGAACGCAGCGCCAGCTATCTGCCGGCCGAGCAGATTCCGCTGCTGCGGCGCGCGTGGGAAGTGGGCGCGGCCGCGCATGCCGGGCAGACCCGCAAGTCGGGCGAGCCCTACATCACCCATCCGGTGGCGGTGGCCGGCGTGCTGGCCGAACTCGGCCTGGACGTGGAGGCGCTGATCGCGGCGATCCTGCACGACACCATCGAAGACACGCCGCTGACCCGCGCCGAACTGGCCGCCGAATTCGGCGAGGCGGTCGCCGAACTGGTCGATGGCGTCACCAAGCTGGACAAGCTGAAGTTCCGCGACCGCCAGGAAGCGGCGGCCGAGAGCTTCCGCAAGATGTTGCTGGCGATGTCGCGCGACCTGCGCGTGATCATGATCAAGCTCGCCGACCGCCTGCACAACATGCGCACGCTCGGCGCGCAGAGCGCCGAGGCGCGCAGCCGCATCGCCCGCGAGACGCTGGAGATCTATGCGCCGATCGCGCAGCGTCTGGGCATGAGCCTGATGAAGTCCGAGCTGCAGAACCTCGGCTTCCGTGCGCTGCACCCGTGGCGCCACGCGATCATCGAAAAGCACATCCGCAGCCAGCCGGTGGTGCGCCGCGAGTCGATGGCGCAGGTGGAGGTGCAACTGTCGCAGCGCCTGGCCAAGGAGGGGCTGGAGCACCGCCTGGTCAGCCGGATCAAGACCCCGTGGAGCATCTACAACAAGATGCGCGACGAGAACAAATCCTTCGACCAGGTGATGGACGTGTTCGGCTTCCGCCTGGTGGTGCGCGGGGTGCCGGACTGCTACCACGCGCTGGGCGCGGTGCACGCCACGTTCAAGCCGCTGGACGCGCGCTTCCGCGACTTCATCGCCATTCCCAAGGCCAACGGCTACCAGTCGCTGCATACGGTGCTGTTCGGCCCCTACGGCTCGCCGATCGAAGTGCAGATCCGCACCGAGGAAATGGACCTGATCGCCGAGCGCGGCGTGGCCGCGCACTGGACCTACAAGTTCGGCGGCGATTCGCCCAACAGCGCGCAGAGCCGCGCGCATGCGTGGATCGTCGAATTGATCGAATCGCAGCGCGCCGCCGGCTCGTCGCTGGAATTCCTGGACAACGTCAAGGTCGACCTGTTCCCGGACGAGGTCTACCTGTTCACGCCGAAGGGCAAGATCCTGGCGCTGCCGCGCAATTCCACCGCGCTGGATTTCGCCTATGCGGTGCATACCGACGTCGGCAACCGCGCGGTGGCCTCGCGGGTGGACAAGAAGCTGGTGCCGCTGCGCACCAAGCTGGTCAGCGGGCAGACCGTGGAAGTGATCACCGCGCGTTCGGCCACGCCCAAGCCGCAGTGGCTGGAGTTCGTGGTCAGCAGCAAGGCGCGTACCGCGATCCGCCATCAGCTCAAGCAGCTCGAGCACGAGGACGCGGTGCAGCTCGGCCACCGCATGCTCGACCGCGCGCTGGAAGCGATGGACAGCGCGCTGGAACGGCTGCCGAAGGGGCGCCTGGACTCGTTCCTCAGCGAGCACCGCTATCCGCGCCTGGAGGCGTTGCTGGCCGACATCGCGCTGGGCAACTGGATGCCGAACCAGGCCGCGCAGGCGCTGATGGCCTATGCGGAACTGCGCGGCGGCGGCCTGTCCAAGCATTCGCAGGAAAAGATCCTGATCAACGGCACCGAGCGCGGCGTGGTCAGCTTCGCCAACTGCTGCCAGCCGATTCCCGGCGACGAGATCATGGGCTACCACACCGCCGGCAAGGGCATCGTCGTGCACCGGCTGGATTGCCCGAACCTGGCCGAACTGCGCAAGTCGCCGGAGCGCTGGGTGCCGATCGGCTGGGACACCAGCGTCATCGGCGACTACGACACCGCATTGGTGGTGGACGTGGAGAACCGCACCGGCGTGCTGGCGCAGCTGGCCGCGGCGATCGCGCAGAGCCAGTCCAACATTGAGCGCGTGGACTACCTGGATCGCGATTTCAACGCCGCGGTGCTGCGCTTCAACATCCAGGTACGCGACCGCAACCACCTGGCCGAAGTGATGCGCCGACTGCGCCGGCTGACGGCGGTGCAGAGTGTGCGCAGGCAGTAGTGGAGCCGGGATTCGGGGCTCGGGGGATGGTCGCAAGTGCGCTGCATCTTGCTTTTCTGTAGGAGCGCCTTCAGCCGCGACGCATTCCCGGTAAAGCGTCGCGGCTGAAGCCGCTCCTGCAGAAAGGCGGTTTGTCGCTGGCTGGAAGAGGTGTCTTCCTCAAAAGAATCGGTACTTCAAGTCTTTTGACGGCGATATGCCTTGAGACAGCATCCTGCCGTCCCGAGTCCCGAGTCCCGAGTCCCGAGTCCCGAGTAAAATACCCATTCCCTATTTCCGTTGGAGCCGCCATGTCCCGCCAGATCATCCACACCGAGCAGGCGCCGGCCGCGATCGGTCCGTATTCGCAGGCGGTGCGCGCCGGCAACACGGTGTATTTCTCCGGCCAGATCCCGCTGGATCCGGCGACCGGCGAGGTCGTGCCCGGCGATGTCGGCGCGCAGGCGCGCCGCGCCTTCGACAACCTCAAGGCGGTGGCCGAGGCGGCCGGCGGTTCGCTCGACCGGATCGTGCGGCTGGGCCTGTACCTGACCGACCTGTCGCAGTTTGCCCAGGTCAATGCGGTGATGCAGGACTATTTCCAGGCGCCGTTCCCCGCGCGTTCCACCGTCGAAGTGTCCGCGCTGCCGAAGGGCGTCGGCTTCGAGGTCGATGCGGTGATGGTGCTCGACTGACCCTCGCCCGTGCCGCGCGTGCAGGTTCCGGCGCCGGCGCTGTCGGCGGCAGGCGAGGCGCCGTTGTCGGCGCTGCCGGGCGTTGGCCCGAAGGTCGCCGAGAAGTTCGCCGCGCGCGGCCTGCTGACCCTGCAGGACCTGTGGCTGCACCTGCCGCTGCGCTATGAGGACCGCACCCGGCTGACCCCGGTGGCGGCGCTGCAGCCGGGCGTCCCGGCGCAGGTCGAAGTGCGGGTGGAGGCGGTGGATCGCGGTTTCCGCTACCGGCCGATGCTGCGCGTGGCGGTCGCCGACGACTCGCGCGCCACCCTGGTGCTGCGCTTCTTCCAGTTCCGTGCCGCGCAGGTGGCGCAGTTCGCGGTGGGCGCGCGGCTGCGCGCGTTCGGCACGCCCAAGCCGGGCCAGCACGGCCTGGAGATCGTGCACCCGAGTTACCAGATCCTCGGCGGCGACGCGGCCGCGGGTCTGGACGACAGCCTGGACCCGGTGTATCCGGCGGTCGAAGGCATCGGCCCGGCGACGCTGCGCAAGCTGATCGGGCAGGCGCTGGACCGATTGCCCGACGAAGCGTCGCTGGAGCTGCTGCCGGCGGCGATGCTGGCCGAACTGGGGCTGCCGTCGTTGCGCAGCGCGCTGCTGATCGCGCACCGGCCGCCGCCGCAGGCCGACCTGGGCGCGCTCGCCGCCGGCCTGCATCCGGCGCAACAGCGGTTGGCGCTGGAAGAGCTGTTGGCGCACCACCTGAGCCTGCGTCGCCAGCGCATCGCGCTGCAGCGGCAGCGTTCGCCGTCGCTGCGCGGGCGCGGCCTGTTGGCCAAGCGCCTGCAGCAGTCGCTGCCGTTCCAGCTCACCGGCGCGCAGCAGCGGGTGTTCGCCCAGATCCGTGCTGACCTGGAAAAGCCCTCGCCGATGCTGCGCCTGGTGCAGGGCGACGTTGGCAGCGGCAAGACCGTGGTCGCGGCGCTGGCGGCGATGCTGGCAGTGGACAAGAGCAAGCAGGCGGCGCTGGCGGCGCCGACCGAACTGCTCGCCGAACAGCACCTGGCGAACCTGCGCGCCTGGCTGGAGCCGCTGGGCATCCGCGTCGCCTGGCTGGCCGGCAAGGTCACCGGCAAGGCGCGCGCCGCGGTGCTGGCGCAGATCGCCTCGGGCGAGGCGCAGGTGGTGGTCGGCACGCATGCGCTGATGCAGGCCGCGGTGGCCTTCCACGACCTGGCCCTGGCCATCGTCGACGAGCAGCACCGCTTCGGCGTGCACCAGCGCCTGGCGCTGCGCGACAAGGGCGCCACCGGCGCCGGCGTGCCGCACCAGCTGGTGATGACCGCCACCCCGATCCCGCGCACGCTGGCGATGGCCGCGTACGCGGACCTGGACGTGTCGGCGATCGACGAACTGCCGCCCGGGCGCACGCCGGTGCAGACCATCGTGCTCAGCGCCGAGCGCCGCCCGGAGCTGGTGCAGCGCATCCGCGTGGCCTGCGCCGAAGGCCGCCAGGCGTACTGGGTGTGCACGCTGATCGACGAAACCGAAGACAGCGACAAGCCGGCGTCCGGGCCGGGCGGCGGCAACCGCATCGACGCAACGGCCGCGCAGGCCACCTTCGAGTCGCTGTCGGCACAGTTGCCGGAACTGAAGGTGGGGTTGGTGCACGGGCGCATGAAGGGCGCCGAGAAGCAGGCGGCGATGCGCGCGTTCAAGCAGGGCGAGATCGACCTGCTGGTCGCCACCACGGTCATCGAGGTCGGCGTCGACGTGCCCAACGCGTCGCTGATGATCATCGAGAACGCCGAGCGGCTGGGTCTGGCACAGCTGCACCAGCTGCGCGGTCGGGTCGGGCGCGGCGCGGCCGCCTCCAGTTGTGTGCTGATGTACCAGGCGCCGCTGTCGGCGATGGCGCGGCAGCGGTTGCAGACCATGCGCCAGACCAATGACGGCTTCGTCATCGCCGAGAAGGACCTGGAGCTGCGTGGTCCCGGCGAACTGCTCGGCACCCGCCAGACCGGCCTGGCCGCGTTCCGCGTCGCCGACCTGGCGCGCGACGCCGGCCTGCTGCCGCGGGTGCATGCGCTGGCCGAACGGCTGCTGGCCGAGTCGCCGGTCCTGGCCGATCGCATCGTCGCGCGCTGGGTGGGCGGCGCGGCGCGGTTCGCGGGGGCTTAGCCGTGGCTGGCGCCACGGCTGGGATTGGGGATTGGGAATTGGGGATTCGCCCAAGCCGCGGAAGCCCCGGCTTCCCAGGTCCGCGCCGCAATGCCAGACTCGGCGGCCGAACGGAATGACGAAGAATCACGCATGAGCGACAAGATTCCCCTGTTGATCGACACCGATCCCGGCGTGGACGATGCCCTGGCCCTGCTGATGGCCTTCGCCGACGATCGCCACGACGTGGTCGGCCTGACCATCGCCGCCGGCAACGTCGGCCTGCAGCACACCGTGCGCAATGCGCTGAAGCTGTGCGAAGTGGCCGGGCGCGAGGACGTGCCGGTGTTCGCCGGCTGCGCCGACCCGTTGCTGCATCCGGCGGTGGACGCCGCCCACGTGCATGGCCTGGACGGTTTCGGCGATGTCGGCCTGGCGCCGGCGGCGCGCGCCGCCGAGTCCGAGCACGCAGCCCTGGCGATCCTGCGCCTGTCGCACCGGTACGCCGGTTCGCTGCTGCTGGTCGCGCTCGGTCCGCTGACCAACATCGCGCTGGCGCTGAAGCTCGATCCGACCCTGCCGCAGCGGGTGCGCCGTTTCGTGGTGATGGGCGGGGCGATCACCTGCCACGGCAACATCACCCCGGCCGCCGAGTTCAATATCGCCTTCGACCCGGAAGCGGCGCACATCGTGTTTTCCGGGTTCCCGCACATCGAGGTCGCCGACTGGGAGGCCACCGTCGCCCATGGCCTGCCGCATCGCGAGGTCGAGCAGTGGCTGGCCGCGGATGCCGACAAGGCGCGCTTCTACGAGGAGATCTCGCGCAAGACCCGGCTGTGGTCGGAGGATTCGCGCGGCGAGCACTGGTATGCCGCCGATGCGCTGGCGATGGCCTGGGCGCTGCAGCCCGAGGGCGCGCTGGAGGTGCAGTCGCGGCCGCTGCAGGTCGAACTGGCCGGGGTCCACAGCCGCGGCGCCACCCTGGTCGACTGGAACCGCCAGCTGGGCCTGGCCGACAACGCGGCCATGCTGATCCGCTACGACCAGGCCCGTTTCCAGGCGCTGGCGCGTGCGGCGGTCGGCGCCGGCTGAGCCGGGCAGGGCGGCCGCCCCGGTGCGGCAGGGCGTGGCCGGGACGCCGCGCCGGCGCCCTGGCGTCGGCGGGGGTGAATTCCGCGCAAGTTGTTCTTGCGTGCAGGCCGGGTGAGTTGCTATAGTTTCCCTCTTGTCCAGCAGCCCCCTACGGTGCGAGCCCATGAAGGCCGACATCCATCCCAAGTACCACAACGTCGTGTTTCACGACGTCACCTCCGATTTCAAGATCCTGACCCGTTCGACCATGTCCTCGAAGGACAAGGTCAAGTGGGAGGACGGCGAAGAATATCCGCTGGTCAAGGTCGAAATTTCCTCGGCTTCGCACCCGTTCTATACGGGCAAGCACAAGGTCATCGACACCAGCGGCCGCATCGACAAGTTCCAGAAGCGCTACGCGCGCTGATCGAGCGGTCGAAGTGGTAAAGAAGGCCGCGCCCTGCGCGGCCTTCTTTTTTGGCGTCCCCGATGCATCAATTCCCGGCTGTGATGCCGGCGTAGATTCTCCCGTCCTGGCGATGGCGAGGATGCAACGCTGTGTCGCCGCCCAGCCCTCGCTCTACGACTTCAGTACGAGCGACTACTCAAATGTTGCTGTGCGATAATGACGCGATCCGTGGTAATTGCCGTGGACTTCCTTCACGCGTCTGTTCGCAAAGTACGGGCAGGCGCCTTCCACTGAGGAGCGCACACTGTGTCCGATCTTGATCAGGTCACGCTGAATGCCGGCGACAAGTCGGTCGTTCTGCCGGTACTCAAACCCACCTTGGGCAACGATTGCGTCGACATTTCCAAGTTGACCAAAGAAACCGGTCTGTTCACCTACGACTCGGGCTTCACCGCGACCGCCAGCTGCAAGTCGGCGATCACCTACATCGACGGCGACAACGGCGTGCTGCTGTACCGCGGCTACCCGATCGAGCAACTGGCCGAGAAGTCCAACTTCCTCGAAGTGGCCTACCTGCTGATGAACGGCGAGCTGCCGACCGCCGACGAATTCAAGAAGTTCGACCACGAAGTGACGCATCACACGATGATGCACGAGTCGCTGAAGAACTTCCTCGGCGGCTTCCGCCACGACGCGCACCCGATGGCGATGATGGCCGGCACCGTGGCCTCGCTGTCGGCGTTCTACCACGACACGCTGGACCTCAACGATCCGGAACAGCGGCGCCTGGCCGCGATCCGCCTGATCGCCAAGGTGCCGACGATCGCCGCCGCGGCGCACCGCTATTCGATCGGCTGGCCGATCCGCTACCCGCGCAACAACCTCGGCTACGTCGACCGTTTCCTGCACATGATGTTCGAAGTGCCGAGCGAGCAGCTGGAGATGAATCCGGTCGTGGCCAAGGCGCTGGACCTGCTGTTCATCCTGCATGCCGACCACGAGCAGAACGCCTCGACCTCGACCGTGCGCCTGGTCGGTTCCACCGGCGCCAATCCGTACGCCTCCGTCGCCGCGGGCATCACCGCGCTGTGGGGCCCGGCGCATGGCGGCGCCAACGAAGCCGTGCTGAAGATGCTGGAAGAGATCGGCACCGCCGACAACGTCGAGAGCGCCGTGGCCAAGGCCAAGGACAAGAACTCGAGCTTCCGCCTGATGGGCTTCGGCCACCGCGTCTACAAGAACTTCGATCCGCGCGCCAAGATCATCCGCGAGATGACCCACAAGGTGCTGGGCGAACTGGGCGTCAACGATCCGCTGCTGGAAGTGGCGCTGAAGCTGGAAGAGGCCGCGCTGAAGGACGACTACTTCGTGCAGCGCAAGCTGTACCCGAACGTCGACTTCTACTCGGGCATCATCTACAAGGCGCTGAACATTCCGGTGGAGATGTTCACCGTGATGTTCGCCATCGCGCGCACCGCGGGTTGGGTGTCGCATTGGCTGGAGCAGCAGGTCGATCCGGAAATGAAGATCGGCCGTCCGCGCCAGATCTATACCGGCTACGACAAGCGCGACTACAAGGCCGACGGCCAGCGCTGATCGCGCTGCCGCTGGTCTGTCGCAATCGAACGCCCCGCTTCGCGGGGCGTTTTTTTATGAGCGGAGCGCGATGCGACGGCTTTTCCGCAGGCCTCTCGTCGCGACGGATGGCCGGATGTCACCCGGAGTCGCTCCCATAAACCTGCATGCATGCAACGCGCTGAAGCGCTGTTCATGCGGGAGGGGCTTCAGCTAAGGCAGGATCTGCGGCCGGAAGGTCTGCCGCTGCGTTCGTCGCGGCTGACGCCGCTCCTGCAGAGACGTGCGGCCAACTCGCTGGGTGCACTGCGGCAGCAGCTCCGGATGGCCCGGGGCCGCCCGGCGCCGTTTCCGCGGGGCAGCGTGGAGTGCATGACCTGGATCGAGATGCCCTACAACTGCGCCGGCACGTCGATCTGCGCCACCAACGCATGGCTGTCGGCGTCGTGCATGCGCGCGATGCCGTCGAGGTCGAGCAGGTAGAAGTGGCCGCGGTCGGTCAGGAAGTGCCAGGCCAGTACCTGCCTGCCGTCGTGCACATGGCTGGGATCGCCGGCGGTGACGCGGTCCAGCGTGTGCCCGCTGTCGGCGCACAGGCGGCGGATCAGTTTCATGTAGCGCGGTTCGTTCTCCAGCGCCGCGGCGATGCGCTCGAGGCGATCGGGCAGGGCAGCGCCGCGGCGCTCGACCTCGGCCTGCATCTCCGGAATCGACAGCGCCACCAGCTGCGGATGCGCGCGCAGCCAGGCCGAATTCAGTGCGATCAGGTCCTCTTCTTCCGCCAGCGCGAAGAACGCGTCGCCATGCCGGTCGAGCGCATCGCGCGCCGGGTTGTCGCCGAAGTACTGGCCGTCCATGAACGCCTGCAACGTGGCGTCGTCCATCTGTTCGAGCAGCGCGCGGCTGGTCGCGTACAGCGCCGCATGCCGGGTTGCCCGCATCGCCTGCAGTCCGCGCCCGACTTGGTCCAGCACCAGCGGATCGGCGTTGCAGTTGTAGACGAACTGGGCGAAGCCGCCGTTTTCCACCTGCGCCACGTAGAAGTCGACGTAGTAACTGCACATTGCATCGGCGGCGATCTCGTCCGGACGCAGCCACTGGTCGAGCTGGGCGTTGATGAAGCTGATGTTGGACTGGATCGGCGCGTACGCGTCGGCGCTGTCGAGACTGTTGCGCGAGACGACGATGGCGTCGGGCGGAATGGCGGGCATGCAGCGGGTCCGTTGGCGGAAAGGAAGCGGTGCGCCGGGCGCGGCGCGCGCGGGCGCTCAGCGGCGCTGCTGGTAGTCGGCGATGTCCTGTTCGGTCAGCAGCTGCCGCAGCTGGCTTTCCGAGGCGCGCCGCATCGGCTTCTCGTCGACCTGCGACAGCGGCGCCTGGCGCAGCGCATCGTAGGGCAGCACGGTCAGGTCGAAGGTCAGTTCCTCGGCGGCGAACAGCCACACCGGGAAGTCCTCGCTGCGTTCGCGGTCCAGGCGCAGCCGGCGCGTGCGCGATTCGGCCGGGATCCGGTGTTCTTCGAGGAAGCGCGCCACCGCGTCGGCGTCGTCGCTGTGCAGGTGCAGTTGCACCGGGCTGTTGGCATCGGCGGTGCCGTCGTGCACCGGGCCGACCAGGCGCGGGGCGAAGCCATGCAGGAAGTCCATCGCGCGCAACGCGGCCTCGCGGCGCAGGCGCAGGCCGCCGGCGTGGTCGGGTCCGGCGAACAGGCGCTGGTACTCGCGCAGCGCATCCTCGATCTCGCGGTTACGCGGCAGCGAGGCGTCGTCGTGGATGCCGAGCCGCTCGGCGGCCTTCAGCTTGGCCTGGTGGAAGTCGCGGATGCCGCCTTCGGCCATCAGCCGGGCGGCTTCGTGGGCCAGCCGGCGGCGGCGTTCGTGCGTGCGGGTCTGGGCATGTTGCCGAGCGTGGTGCATGGGGCCGCCTCCCTGAAAGCCTGCCCCGACTGTACAACAGCGCGGTGACATCGGCATGCAGCGCGGTTGACGCGCTGGACAGCCGCTGCAGTCCGCTCGACCGGCCGCGGCGACGCGGCATCCGCCCCGTGGCGATCCCGCCAGCCAGCGCCGCCTCGGCACCGGGACCCGCCGAGTCCCGAGTCCCCGGTTCCGAGTCCCGCGCGCGTCAGAAAATATCGAACGCGGCGTCGTCGGTCTTCTGGTCCTGCAGGCCGTAGTCGAACTCCTGGATGCGATCCATGTCCTCGACCTTGACCCACTCGGTGGCGCCGTTGAGCGTGGCCTGGACCATGCCGGCCGGCGGGTCGTTGCTGGCGATCGGCTTGTCCTTCAGCGCCACGCGCATGTACTCGATCCAGATCGGCAGTGCCGCCTTGCCGCCGTACTCGCGGTAGCCGAGCGAACGGAAGTCGTCGCGGCCGACCCACACGGTGGTCACGTAGGGGCCGCCGAAGCCGGAGAACCAGGCGTCGCGATGGTCGTTGGTGGAGCCGGTCTTGCCGCCGACGTCCGCGCGGCCCAGGACCTTGGCCGCAGTGCCGGTGCCGCGCTGGACCACGTCGCGCATCATCGAGACCAACTGGTAGGCGGTGCGCTCGTCGATCGCGCGCGGCGCCACCTTGGCGTCGGGGTCGGTCGCCGGCGCGGTGTCGGCCGGGGTCGGAGTGGCGGCGGCGGTGGCCGCGGGCTTGGGCGGCGGTGGCGGCGCGGCGCTGCCGAAGTTGAAGCCGTCGACGACCTGGCTGGCCGGGGTGGCGCTGCCGCCGACGCTGCCGCAGCTGCGGCAGGCGGTGGGCGGGTGCTCCTGGAACAGCACGTTGCCGTCGCGGTCGGTGACCTTGTCGATGATCCAGGTATCCACCCGCGAGCCGCCGTTGACGAACACCGCATAGCCGCGCGCCACCGACAGCGGGGTCAGCGACGCGGTGCCCAGCGACATCGACAGGTTGGGCGGCAGCTCGGCCTCCTGGAAGCCGAACTGGCTGATGTACTTGCGCGCGAAGTCCACGCCGATGCTGTCGAGCAGGCGTACCGAGACCAGGTTGCGCGACTGCACCAGCGCTTCGCGCAAGCGCATCGGGCCGCGGAAGCCGCCGCCGTCGTTCTGCGGCGACCAGGTCTTGCCGCGGCGGTCGCGGAACACCACCGGCGCGTCGAGCACGATCGAGGCCGGGTTGAAGCCCTTCTCGAACGCGGCCGCGTACAGGAACGGCTTGAAGCTGGAACCCGGCTGGCGCCGCGCCTGGGTGGCGCGGTTGAACTTGTTGCCGGCATAGCTGAAGCCGCCGACCAGGGCGCGCAGCGCGCCGTTGCTGGCGTCCAGCGACACCAGCGCCGACTGCCCGCGCGGCAGCTGGGTGACTTCCCACTCGCCCGGCTTGTCGCCGGCCTGGATCCGCACCAGGTCGCCGCGCTTGAGCAGGGTGGCGGGGCTGCGCCCGGTCCAGCGGCTGGACGCGACCGGCAGCACCAGTTCGCTCTTGTTGGCCAGCACCACGGTGGCGCTGCCGTCGCTGCCGGTGGCCGCGACGATGCTCGGCAGCATGCCGCCCTGCGCATTGATCCCGGCCAGGTGGCTGGCCAGCGCGGCCGCGTCGGCATCGGCGGCGACGTCGAAATGCTTCTCCACGCCGTTCCAGCCATGGCGGCGGTCGTAGATCACCAGGCCCTGGCGCACCGCATGGTTGGCCGCGGTCTGCAGCTCGGTGTCGATGGTGGTGGTGACGTGGTAGCCCTTGTCGAGCACGTCGCCGCCGAAGCGCGCGATCATCTCCTGGCGCACCAGCTCGGCCACGTAGGGCGATTCGACCTCGACCGGGCGCTCGTGCGGGGTCGCGTGCATCGGCACCGCCTTGGCCGCGTCGGCCTCGGCCTGGGTGACGAAGCCCAGCGCGGCCATGCGGCTGAGCACGTAGTTGTCGCGGCGCTGCTTGGCGCGCTCGGGATTGCTGATCGGGTTGCCGCTGGACGGGAACTTGGGGATGCTGGACAGCGAGGCCATCTCGTCCAGGCTCAGTTCGTTGAGCTTCTTGCCGTAGTAGTACTCGGCCGCGGCGGCGATGCCGTAGGCGCGGTTGCCGAAGAAGCTCTTGTTGAGGTACAGCTCGAAGATCTCGTCCTTGCTCAGCTCGGCCTCGATCTTGCGCGCCAGCAGGATCTCGGCCAGCTTGCGGGTATAGCTGTACTCGGAGCTCAGGAAGAACTGGCGGGCGACCTGCTGGGTGATGGTCGAGCCGCCCGGCACGCGCTTGTCGTTGGTCGTGGCCAGCAGCCACACGGCGCGGGCGATGCCTTTGTAGTCGACCCCGCCGTGCTGGTAGAAGCGCGCGTCCTCGGTGGCCAGGAACGCCTGCTTAAGCCGCTCCGGCACGTCCTTCATGGTGATCGGATAGCGCCGGGTCTCGCCGAACAGGGCCATCAGCTTGCCGTCGCTGGCATACACGTACATGGGCTCCTGCAGCTCCACCTGACGCAGCGTCTGCACGTCGGGAAGCTTGGAGGAAACGACGTAATACAGACCGCCGGCGGCGGCGGCTCCGATCAGGGCGAGAACGACGAACGTGACCAGCGCCCAGCGCAGCCAACGACGAAAACGGGGCATCGAGAGAGATTCCGATTGCAGATTTCTTGGGCGCAGAGTATAGAGTACGCCGGGGAAAGGCTGGGGCCGATTCCGGGGATGCGACGGGTTTGCTGCCACGGGATGCGTTGTGACGTAAGTCGCGACATGTCCAGGGCGGTTGCCAATTGCAAAAAATTTGTTATTAATGCGTGGGCGCAGCATTGCCGTCCAAGTGCCCGTCGGCAGGGGAAAATCCGTGGGGCTTATTCCAAAGAGTCAGCAACCGCTGATCGGTGTCGATATCAGTTCGACCGCGGTCAAGCTGTTGCAGCTGTCCCGTAGCGGCAACCGGTTCCGCGTAGAGCACTACGCCGTGGAACCCCTGCCGCCCAACGCCGTGGTCGAGAAGAACATCGTCGAGGTCGAGGCCGTGGGCGAGGCGATCCGCCGCGCCGTGACCCGTTCCGGCACCCGCGCCAAGCATGCCGCCGCGGCGGTGGCCGGCTCGGCGGTGATCACCAAGCTGATTCCGATGCCGGCCGAGCTCGACGAGAACGAGCTGGAAGCGCAGGTCGAGCTGGAGGCGGTCAACTACATCCCGTACCCGATCGACGAAGTGAACCTGGACTTCGAGGTGCTGGGGATCATCCCCAACAACCCGGAAATGGTGCAGGTGCTGCTGGCCGCGTCGCGCTCGGAGAACGTCGAGCTGCGCCAGTCGGCGCTGGAGCTCGGCGGCCTGGTCGCCAAGGTCATGGACGTGGAGGCCTTCGCGGTCGAGAACGCGTTCGCGCTGGTCGCCAGCGAGCTGCCGGTGGCGGCCGACGGCGTCGTCGCCCTGGTCGATATCGGCGCCACCATGACCACGCTCAACGTGCTGCGCGGCGGACGCAGCCTGTACAGCCGCGAACAGGTGTTCGGCGGCAAGCAGCTGACCGACGAAGTGATGCGCCGCTATGGCCTGACCTACGAGGAAGCCGGCATGGCCAAGCGCCAGGGCGGGTTGCCGGAAAGCTACGAGATCGAGGTGCTGGAGCCGTTCAAGGAAGCCACGGTGCAGCAGATCAGCCGCCTGCTGCAGTTCTTCTACGCCGGCAGCGAATTCAATCGGGTCGACCATATCGTGCTGGCCGGCGGTTGCGCGGCGCTGGCCGGGCTGCCGGAGATGGTCGAGGAACAACTGGGGGTGGCGACCGTGGTCGCCAACCCGCTGGCGCAGATGACCCTGGGGCCGAAGGTCCAGGCGCATGCGCTGGCCCAGGACGCACCGGCGCTGATGATCGCCACCGGCCTGGCTCTGAGGAGCTTCGACTGATGGCAAAAATCAATCTGCTGCCCTGGCGGGCGGAGCGGCGCAAGCAGCGCGAGCGCGAGTTCTACTCGATGCTGGGCTTCGCCGCGCTGGCCGGCGTGCTGCTGGCGCTGCTGATCTGGTTCTACTACGACCGCCAGATCACCGGGCAGAACGAGCGCAATGCCTACCTGCAGACCGAGATCGACAAGGTCAAGGCGCAGAACAAGGAAATCGACAAGCTCGACGAGCAGAAGCGGCGCCTGTTGGCGCGCAAGCGGGTCATCGAGGAACTGCAGGCCAAGCGCTCGCAGATGGTGCACCTGTTCGATTCGCTGGTGCGCACGATCCCCGACGGCGTGGTGCTGACCGCGGTCAAGCAGGAAGGCGACATCCTGACGCTGGAAGGGCGCTCGCAATCCAATGCGCGGGTCAGCGCCTACATGCGCAACCTCGAGGGCTCGGGCTGGATGACCAATCCGGAGCTGTCGGTGATCGAGGCCAAGGCGCAGGACAAGGAGGTCAAGGGGCCGATCGTCGACGCCAAGGCCTTGCCCTACGTGTTCACCCTCAAGGTCAAGCTGCCGGTGCCGGGCGATGGCTCGGACGCGGCGACGGGCGCTGCCGCGCCGGCGCCAGGCGCACCTGCTGCCGCAGCCCCGGTTCCGGGCGCCGCCGCCGCGCCGGCACCCGCTGCCGTTCCCGCGCCTGCCGCGCCGACTGCACCGACTGCACCTGCGACGCCGCCGGCCGCCGCGCCGGCGACGCCAGCGGCCACGCCAGCGCAACAGGGACCGGCGTCATGAGCAAGAAATTCAACGTAAAAGACCTGGACTTCAACAATCTCGGCAACTGGCCGCAGCAGGCCAAGATCGGCTTCTGTGTGCTGGTCACGCTGTTCATCCTGATCCTGTCCTGGTTCCTGCTGCTCAGCGACAAGCGCGACGAGCTGGGAACGCTGGAGCAGAAGGAAACCGAGCTGCGCGCTTCGTTCGAGAAGGAGCAGAGCCGAGCGGTCAATCTGCAGCCGCTGAAGCAGCAGCTGGCGCAGATGGAGCAGGTGCTGCAACAGATGCTGCGGCAGCTGCCGAGCAAGACCGAGATGCCGGACCTGATCATCGACATCTCGCAGACCGCGTTGTCCAGTGGCCTGGCCAACGAGCTGTTCCAGCCGGGCCCGGAGTCGCCGAAGGAGTTCTATGCGGAGAAGCCGATCGCGCTGCGCATGGTCGGCAGCTACCACCAGTTCGGCGCCTTCGTCAGCGGCGTGGCGTCGCTGCCGCGGGTGGTGATCCTGACCATGCACGACATCAATTTGAAGCCCAAGGACAAGAAGGCCGGCATCACCACGCGCGGCGAACTGGAGCTGTCCGGCACGGTCAAGACCTACCGCTATCTGGACGACAAGGAGATGGCGGACCAGGAAAAGGCGGCGGCTGCGGCGAAGAAGGGTTCCAAGCAAGGCGGTGGCGCATGAAGCGGCGGACCAGGGCGTTCGAGTGCTTGGCGGGGCTGGCGCTGGTGGCGCTGCTCGGCGGTTGCGGCCGTGGCGTGACCAGTGGCCCGGGCGAGGCGTCGAACCTGGAGAACTGGGTCAAGGAAGTGCGCGCGCGGCCGGCGTAGCCGCTGGAGCCGCTGCCGGTGATGCAGCAGTTCGAAACCTTCGAGTATGCGGCGCAGGGCCTTCGCGATCCGTTCAGCGATGCCTGGTCGAGTCCGGACGGCAACAACGGCCTGCGCCCGGATCCGAACCGGCGCAAGGAGCCGCTGGAGCAGTTCCCGCTGGACGGCCTGAAGATGGTCGGCACGCTGGGCAACGGCGCGGGCCTGGTGGCGCTGGTGATGGCGCCGGACAAGGTGACGTATCGGGTCCGTCCCGGCATCTACATGGGGCAGAGCGATGGCCGCGTGACCGGGGTGCACGAGGATCGCATCGATTTGATTGAACTGGTGCCGGATGGCGCTGGCGGTTGGCTGGAACGTCCGGCCGCCGTGGCGCTGGACGATCAATGATTGATTATGGGGATAGCACGATGACTTTTTCCAAAGCCCTGAGCCTGCGTCCCATCCGGCGCCACGCGACGGTGCGGCTACGCGCATTGGGGTTGGCGGCGCTGCTGGGAAGTTCGGCCGCGATGGGCGCGGCGCCGGCGGCAACGCCTGCGGCGGGTCCGGCGCAGGCGACGGCGCAGGCACCGGCCAAGCTCACGGTGTCGAAGATCGACTTCAAGCGCGGCGACGGCGATGCGGGGCGGCTGATCCTGCACTTCAGCGGCGCCGGCGCCAGTCCCGACCTGCGCACCCAGGGCAACACCGTGGTGGTCGACGTCGGCAACGCCTCGTTGCCGGCGGAACTGCAGCGTCCGCTCAACGTCACCGACTTCGCCACCCCGGTGCAGCGCATCGACGCCAAGCCGTACGCCGGTGGCGCGCAGCTGGTGTTGAGCACCAACGGCGCCTTCGAGTCGTTGGCTTACCAGTCGGGGAACGAGTACGTGGTGGAGATTTCGCCGCGGACCTCGGCGCCGGCGGTGGGCGCGGTCAGCGCGGCCACGGTCAGCCAGGCGGCGGCGCAGGTCGCCGCGCGCGGCTACAGCGGCCGCCCGGTGACGTTCAACTTCCAGGACGTGCCGGTGCGCACCGTGCTGCAGCTGATCGCCGAGGAATCCAACCTCAACATCGTTGCCTCCGACACCGTGCAGGGCAGCGTCACCCTGCGCCTGGTCAACGTGCCGTGGGACCAGGCGCTGGACATCGTGTTGCGCGCCAAGGGCCTGGACAAGCGCCGCGACGGCGCCGTGGTCTGGGTCGCGCCGCAGCAGGAACTGGCCAAGTTCGAGCAGGACAAGGAAGACGCGCGGATCGCGATCGAGAACCGCGAGGACCTGAGCACCGACTACATCCAGATCAACTACCACAGCGCCACCACGATCTTCAAAGCGCTGACCGAGGCCAAGGGGATCGGTGGCGGCGGCGGTGGCGGCGGTGGCGGTGGCGGTGGCAGCGGTCAGACCGACAACGGCTTCCTGTCGCCGCGGGGGCGCATCGTCGCCGACGAGCGCACCAACACGCTGATGATCAGCGACATCCCGAAGAAGATCGCGCAGATGCGCGAGCTGATCAACGTGATCGACCGTCCGGTCGACCAGGTGCTGATCGAGGGACGCATCGTCATCGCCACCGATACCTTCGCCCGCGACCTGGGCGCCAAGTTCGGCATCGGCGGCACCCATACCTACGGCGACAACACCGCGACCGTCGGCAGCGGCGCGACCGGCGGCGGCACCGCGGCCACGCGCGGGCTCAACGTCGATCTGGGCGGCACCACTTTCACCAATGCGACGACCTTGCCTAGCCTGGCCTATACGCTGCTCGGATCCAACTTCAACCTGGATCTGGAGCTATCGGCGCTGCAGGAAGAGGGCCGTGGCGAAGTGATCTCCAACCCGCGTATCGTCACCTCCAATCAGCGCGAGGCCGTGATCAAGCAGGGCAAGGAAATCGGCTACGTCACCATTACCGGCGGCACCGCCGGGACTGCGGCGACGCCGAACGTGCAGTTCAAGGAAGTGGTGCTGGAGCTGAAGGTCACCCCGACCATCACCGACGACAATCGCGTTTTCCTGAACATGAACGTGAAGAAAGACGAGGTCGACCAGTACCGCGTGCTCGAAGGCTACGGCACCATCCCGGAAATCAATCGCCGCGAGGTCAATACCGCGGTGCTGGTGGACGACGGCCAGACCGTGGTGATCGGCGGCGTGTACGAGTTCACCGACCGCAACAGCATTTCCAAGGTGCCGTTCCTGGGCGATATCCCGTTCCTGGGCAATCTGTTCAAGAAGCGCGGCCGCAGCAAGAGCAAGGCCGAATTGCTGATCTTCGTGACCCCGAAGGTGATGCGCGTGGCCAAGCGCGCGCCTGCCGCCGGCTGACGCGCCGGCCGTGCCGAAAGACGGCGCGCCTGCCAACAACCACGGTAGCCTCGAGACGGGAGAAGCCTCTGCTTCTCCCGTCGTCGTTTGTGCCGGCGGATGAGGCAAATCTGAATTTGCGGCCGATTGTTGCGCCGGGCGCAGAACCATTTCACCGCCGATGGGTCAAACTCGGCACATGAACACCACGCCCTCCAGCTTCGATCCCACTCCCGCCGCGTCCGAGCAGCAGCGCCTGCATGCGGCGTTCCTCGCCCTGCGCGACGGCCTGTCCGCAACCATCGTCGGCCAGTCCGCGTTGGTGGAGCGCTTGCTGATCGCGCTGCTCGCCGATGGCCACCTGCTGGTCGAAGGCGCGCCGGGCCTGGCCAAGACCACCGCGATCCGCGCGCTGGCCGCGCGGCTGGAGGCGGATTTCGCCCGTGTCCAGTTCACCCCGGACCTGTTGCCGGCCGACCTGACCGGGACCGAGGTCTGGCGCCCGCAGGAAAGCCGCTTCGAGTTCCTGCCCGGGCCGATCTTCCATCCGATCCTGCTTGCCGACGAGATCAACCGCGCGCCGGCCAAGGTGCAGTCGGCGTTGCTGGAAGCCATGGGCGAGCGCCAGGTCACCGTCGGCCGGCATACCTATGCGCTGCCGAAGCTGTTCCTGGTGATGGCCACGCAGAACCCGATCGAGCAGGAAGGCACGTTCCCGCTGCCGGAAGCGCAGTTGGACCGGTTCCTGATGCACGTGCGGATCGGCTATCCGGAGGCCGCCGCCGAGGCCGAGATCCTGCGCCTGGCGCGCGAGCGTGCGCGCGAAACCCTGGACCATGGCGAGGCGCCGCCGCCGCGGATGCCGCTGGACGACGTGTTCGCCGCGCGGCGCGCGGTGCTGTCGCTGCACATGGCGCCGCCGCTGGAGCGCTATCTGATCGAACTGGTGCTGGCCTCGCGCGATGCCAGCGGCTACGACCCGGCACTGGCACGGCGCATCGCCTGGGGCGCGAGCCCGCGCGGCTCGATCGCGCTGGAGCGCTGCGCGCGCGCACGTGCCTGGTTGGCGGGACGCGATTTCGTCACCCCGGACGACGTACGTGCGGTGGCGCCGGACGTGTTGCGCCATCGCGTGCTGCCCAGCTACGAGGCCACGGCCGAGGGCTGGGATGGCGATCGTCTGGTCGCCGCGCTGCTGGACAAGGTGCCGCCGCCTTGAGCGAGCGGCAGCGCCAATCCGGGCGGCCGCAGCGCCGCAGCACGCCGGTGCATCGCGCCGCCGTGCGGCCAGCGCGCGGCAGCGTGGCGCAGGCGAGGTAAGCGACGATGGCGGTGCAGGTGATGCCTCCGCAGACGCTGCGCGCCGACGCCGCGACCGGCGCGGACGGCGTGCGGCCGACCCTGGCCGAGCTGGTGGCGCTGCGCGCCACGGTGGCGCGGGTGCCGCCGCCGCGGCGCGGCCGCCATGGCCTCAGCGGCAGTGCGCCGGCGGCGCTGCGCGGTCGCGGCATGGAGTATGCCGAGTCGCGCGAATACGTGGCCGGCGACGATGTCCGCCATATCGACTGGCGGCTCACCGCGCGCAGCGGGCGCACCCATACCAAGCTATTCCAGGCCGAGCGCGAGCGGCTCAGCCTGATCGTGGCCGATACCGCGCCGACGCTGTATTTCGGCACCCGCGTGCGCTTCAAGTCGGTGCAGGCGGCACGTGCGGGGGCGGTGGCGGCGTGGACCGCACAGCGCCAGGGCGACCGCCTGGCCGCCTTGCGCGGCAGCCGCAGCGAGGCGCCGGTACCGCCGGCGGCCGGGCCGCGCGGCGCCTTGCGCGTACTCGACGCGCTGGCGCGCTGGTACGCGCAGCCGCCGCAGGACGATGCCGGCCTCGGCGTGGCGCTGGAACATGCGGCCAAGCTGCTGCGGCCGGGCTCGCGGCTGGTGGTGCTGGCCGATCCGGCCAGCGCGAATGCGATTCCGGCGGCGCGCTGGGCCGGGCTGGCGCTGCACAACGACGTGGTGCTGCTGCTGTTGGCCGACGCGCTGGAACTGCAGCCGCCGCGGGCGGCGCTGCCGTTCTGGGCCGGCGGGCGCCGGGTGGAAATCGATTTGCAGGCGGCCAGCGCGCAACAGCGCTGGCACGAACAATTCGTCGCGCCGCTGGAAACCCTGGCGGCCGAACTGCCCGGCCGCGGCGTGCAGGTGCGCGTGCTGCGCAGCGACGCGGCCAGCGAATCCTGGCTGCTGCCGGTGCCCGGCGGGAGCGCGCCGCGATGACGCCGCAACAACTGCCGCTGCGCGACGTGCATCTGCCGCCGGCGCCGCCGTGGTGGCCGCCGGCGCCAGGCTGGTTGCTGCTTGGCGCAGCGGTGGTGTTGGCGCTGGGCATCGCGCTCGGCCTGTGGGCCTGGCGGCGCGCGCGGCGGCGCCGCTGGCAGCGCCAGTTCGATGCGGCGCTCGCCACCGGCGCGGCGCCGGCGCAGGTGGCCGCCGTGTCGGAACTGCTGCGCCGCGCGGCGCGGCGGCGCGACCCGGGCGCCGCCGCGTTGCAGGGCGAGCCATGGCTGCGCTTCCTGGACGGCGGCAAGCGCCAGGACTTCTCTGCGGGACCGGGCCGCGTGCTGCTCGATGGCGGCTATCGGCGCGAACTGGATCATGCGCAACTGCAAGCGCTGCTGCCGCTGGCGCGGCGCCGCTTCCTCGAGCTGATGGGCGGGCGTCGCGCGTGATGGCGATGAGCATGCTTTCGCTGCACTGGCAAAACCTCAGCGATCTGCTTGCCGGGTTCGCCTGGCCGTGGATGTGGCTGGCGATGCCGTTGCCGCTGCTGGCGCGCCTGTTGCTGCCGGCGCAGCGCGGCAGCGCGCCGGCCTTGCGCGTGCCGTACGGCGCCCAGTTGCAGGCGGTGGCGGCTGCGCCCGCGCGCGGCGGTCTGTGGCGGGTCGGCCTGTGGCTGACATGGCTGGCCTGGTTCTGCCTGTGCGGTGCGGCGGCGCGGCCGCTGCAACTGGGCGAGCCGATCTCGCCGCCGCAGCAGGCGCGGCAACTGATGCTGGCGGTGGACCTGTCCGGCAGCATGAGCGAGCCGGACATGACCCTGGGCGGGCGCGTGGTGGATCGGTTGACCGCGGCCAAGGCGGTGCTGGCCGACTTCCTCGACCGCCGCGACGGCGACCGTATCGGCCTGCTGGTGTTCGGCCAGCAGGCGTATGCGCTGACCCCGCTGACCGCCGACCTGGCGACGGTGCGCGATCAGTTGCGCGACAGCGTGGTCGGCCTGGCCGGACGCGAGACCGCGCTCGGCGACGCGATCGCGCTGTCGGTCAAGCGCCTGCGCGAGCAGCCGCAGGGCGACCGGGTGCTCATCGTGCTGACCGATGGCGTCAACACCGCCGGCGTGCTGGAACCGATCAAGGCGGCGGAGCTGGCCAAGGCCGAACACGTGCGTGTCTACACCATCGCCTTCGGCGGCGCCGGCGGCTATTCGCTGTTCGGCTTGCCGATGCCCGGTGGCGGCGGCGACGACCAGGTCGACGAGGACACCTTGCGCAAGATCGCGCAGGACACCGGCGGCCGTTTCTTCCGCGCCCGCGATACCGACCAGCTGGTGTCGATCTATGCGGAACTGGAGCGCCTGGAACCGGTGCGTTCGGCCGGCCCGGCGGTACGCCCGCGGATCGAGCGCTATGCGTGGCCGCTGGGCGCGGCGCTGCTGCTGGGACTGATCGCCTTCGTGTGGCCCTGGAGGCGGCAATGAACGCGGTGCTCGGTTTCCTGGAGGCGTTGCACCTGCTGCGTCCGCAGTGGCTGTGGGCGTTGTCGTTGCTGCCGTTGCTGGGTTGGAGCTGGCTGCGCCGGCGCCGGCGCCGCAATGTGTGGCGACACAATGTGGACGCGCATCTGCTGCCGCATCTGCTGGCGAAGGAGGATGGCCGCCAATCGCTGTCCGGGTTGTGGCTGGCCGCGCTCGGTTACGTGCTTGCGGTCGTGGCGCTGTCCGGGCCGAGCTGGCGCCAGGAACAGCAGCCGCTGTGGCAGTCGCGCACGCCGCTGGTGATCGCGCTGGATCTGTCGCCGCGGATCGAGGCCGGCGACCTGCCGCCGTCGCGCCTGCTGCAGGCGCGCGCCAAGCTGGCGACGCTGCTGCGCGAGCGTGCCGGCGGCGAAGTCGCGTTGCTGGCCTACGCCGGCGAACCCTACACCGTCGCGCCGCTGACCGACGACGCGGCCAACGTCGCCCTGTTCCTGGATGCGCTGTCGCCGCAGGTGATGCCGGCGCCCGGGCAGCGCACCGACCTGGCGATCGATTGGGCGGCACAGCTGCTGCGCCAGGCCGGTTTCACCCGCGGCGACATCCTGTTGCTCAGCGACCAGGCCGACGCGCAGGCGCAGCAGGCCGCGTCGCGCGCGGCCGGGCAGGGCTACCGGGTGTCGGCGCTGGGATTGGGAACCACGCAGGGCGCGGCCTATCGCGATGGCCAGGGCGGCGTCGGCCACGCGCAACTGGATCCCGGCTCGCTGCAAGCGCTGGCGAGCGCCGGCAACGGCCGCTACGCCGCGCTGACGCCCACCGATGCCGATCTGCGCGAGCTGGGCGTGCTGCAACCGGCGCAGCAGCAGGACGCGACGGCCGCCGGCGAGCACAGTGGACGGGTCTGGGTGGATCAGGGCTATTGGCTGCTGCCGCCGCTGTTGCTGCTGGCGCTGTTCGCGTTCCGCCGCCGCGGTGGCGCTGCGTTGCTGCTGGTGTTGCTGCTGCCGTTGGCGATGCCGCTGCCGGCGCGTGCGGCGGCGGCCGAGGCGGTCGGCGGCGATTGGTGGCGGCGTGCCGACCAGGTGCGCCAGCAGCGTCTGGACGCGGGCGTGCAGGCCTATCGCAAGGGCGATTTCGCCGCCGCGCAACAGCAGTTCGAGGGCATCGACAGCGACCAGGGCTGGTACAACCTGGGCAATGCCTTGGCCCGCCAGGGCCGCTACGACGAGGCGATCGACGCCTACGACAAGGCGTTGCGGCAGCATCCGCAGATGGCCGATGCGGTCGCCAACCGCGCCGCGGTCGATGCCGCGCGCAAGCGCCAGTCCGGGCAGAACGACTCCGGGCAGAACAAGCCGGGACAGCAGGGCAAGGACCAATCGCAGCAGAACCAGAAGGGCCAGCCGCAGCCGGGCGCCGGCGGCGCGCCCAAGGGCCAGGACCCGTCGCAGGCCAAGGCGCCGTCGCCCGCGGATGCGCAAGGCCAGCCGGGACAGAAGAATGCGCCATCGCAGGCGGGGTCCAAGGACAAGGATGCGCCGCCGCCGGGGCCACCGAAGCCGGGCGATGCGCAGGCGCAGCAGCAGGCCGACGCGGCGCAGCGCCAGCAGATGCAGCAGGCGATGGCGCAGCAGGGCGCGGCAGGCAAGGAGGCGGCCGCACGCGCCGCCGCGGCCGCCGCGGAAACCCCGCAGCAGCGCGAACAGCGCCAGGCGGTGGAGGCGTGGCTGCGGCGGGTACCGGACGATCCGGGCAACCTGCTGCGCGCCAAATTCAAGCTCGAACACGAACGCAGGCAGCGGGAAGGACCATGATCGAACGCAAGCAACGCCGCTGGCGCCGGGACGCGTCCGCCACGCGGATGCGGTCGGCGATGCTGACCCTGTGGGCGGGGCTGCTGCTGGCCACGCTGGCGCTGCCGGCCGCGGCCGCCACCCGCGCCTGGCTGGACCGCGACAGCATCGGCGCCGGCGAGAGCGTCACCCTCAACATCGAGACCGACCAGGGCCTGGCGGCGCCGGAGTACGCGCCGCTGCGCGCGCAGTTCGCGCTCAGCGACGAGGTCAACAGCCGGCAGATGCAGATGGTCAACGGCCAGGTCACGGCCAAGTCGCTGTTCGGCGTGGCGCTGACCCCGCGCGGCACCGGCACGCTCGACATCCCGTCGTTGCGCGTGGGCAACGAGCGCACCGCACCGCTGCGGCTGCAGGTCGCCGCGGCCGCGCCGGCGCCGGCCGGCAGCACCCGCGCCGGCGATCCGGCGCAGCTCGGCAACGCCGACGTGTTCGTGCAGACCGTGGCCGACGACGCGCAGCCGTATGTGCAGCAGAGCGTGGGCGTGGTGGTGCGGCTGTATCTGGGCGTGCCGCTGACCTCGGGCGAACTGGACCTGGATCCGCCGGCCGGCGCCGCGCTGCAGCGCGTCGGCGACGATGTCCAGAGCCGGCGCGAGATCGACGGACGCATGTTCACCATCGTCGAGCGCCGCTACCTGCTGGTGCCCGAGCGCAGCGGGCCGTTGACGCTGCCCGGCGCGCGCTTCCGCGGCCGCGGTCCCAGCGGCTTCTTCGACGATTATTTCGGCCGCGGCGGCGACCTCAGCGCGCGCAGTGCGGCGCAGACCCTGCAGGTGCGCGCGCAACCGGCCAATGCGCCGCAGCCGTGGCTGCCGCTGCACGACCTGCGCCTGCGCTACACCGCCACGCCGCAACGTGCGGCGGTGGGCGAGGCGGCCGACATCGTGGTCGAGGCCAGCGCGCGCGGCGCCACCCAGGCGCAGTTCCCGGAACTGCCGACGCCGAGCGTCGATGGCGCGCAGGTGTTCGCCGAACCGCCGCAGTTCGACGAGACGTTCGTCGACGGCAGCCCGCAACTGAAGATCACCCGGCGCTACTCGATCGTGCCGCAAACCGCGGGGCCGTTGCGGGTCAGCGGGCTGCGCGTGCCGTGGTGGGACGTGGCGGCCGGCAGTGCGCGCGAGGCCAGCTTGCCCGATCTGGACCTGCAGGTGCTGCCCGGGCGTGCCGCACCCGTCGCGCCGGCCGCGCCGGCCAGCGCAGCGGTGCCGCGCGTGGACGCCGCGCCGGCCGGCAACGCGGTGACACCGACCCACGCGGTGTCCGGGTGGGCCGGGTCGTTGCCGCTGTGGATGGCGCTTGCCGCGCTGTTCGCGCTGTTGTGGCTGGCGACGCTGGTCTGGGCCTGGCGGCGCAGCCGCGGTGCGCGTGCACCGGCCGGCGCACACGCTGCGCCGGCTGCGGCGGGCGCTGCGCCACGCGCCCGCTACGGCCTGCCCGACCTGCGCAAGGCACTGGATGCCGGCGGCCTGGACGAGGTCGCGGCGATCCTGTGCGCGCAGGCCGGCGTCGCCGATCTCGATGCGCTGCTGACCCGCCTGGACGATCCGGCGCAACGCGAGGCGGTGCTGCGCCTGCAACGCGCGCGTTGGGGCGGTGCCGGCGATGTGCCTGGCGCGCGCGCCGCGCTGCGCCAGGCGTTCTGGGCCGGGCCGCGCTGGCGCGACGCGCCGCGCAAGCACGGCAAGGACGAACTGCCGCCGCTGTATCCGCGCGACGCGTAAGCAGCGTCGGCGCGGGCCTGGGCGACGCGGCCCGCAGCGCACTCGCCAGGTGGCGCGGGCTTGCGGCCCGCCGGTGCGGGTTTGTTAAGCTCGGGGTTCCCTTCTGCAAGGCACACACCATGACCGACACCCCCGTGAAGGCCAAGACCGGCATGCCTTTGCATTGGAAAATGGCGATCGGCTTCGCTGTCGGGCTGGTGTTCGGTCTGGCCGTGCACATGAGCGTGGGCGGCGATGCGGCCTGGGTGCAGGCGCTGACCACCTACCTGACCACGCCGTTGTCCAAGCTGTTCCTCAGCCTGATCTTCATGCTGATCGTGCCGTTGCTGTTCTCGGCGCTGGTGATGGGGATTTCCGAGATGGGCGACATCCGCGCGCTGGGCCGGATCGGCTGGAAGACGCTCGGCTATACGGTGGTGCTGTCGGGGATCGCGGTGCTGCTCGGGCTGGTGCTGGTCAACGTGCTCAAGCCGGGCATCGGCGTGGACCACGCACTGGCGCAGCAACTGCTGCAGCAGAACGCGGAGCGCGCCGCGCAGATCGTCGACCAGAGCAAGCAGCAGCCGCGCGGCATGGACATGCTGCTGGCGATCGTGCCCGACAACGTGGTCGCCGCCGCCTCCAGCAACGGCGCGATCCTGTCGCTGATGTTCTTCGCGGTGATGTTCGGCGTGGGCATGGTGCTCAGCGACGATGCCAAGGTGGCGACGCTGCGGCGCGGCATCGAGGGCATCTTCGAGATCTCGATGACCCTGATCGGGCTGGTGATCCGTCTGGCGCCGTACGCGGTGGCCTGCTTCATGTTCAACCTGGCGGCGCTGTTCGGCTTCGAACTGCTGATCCGGCTCGGCGCCTACGTCGGCGTGGTGGTGCTGGCGCTGGGCCTGCACATGGTGGTGACCTACGGGCTGGCGGTGAAGTTGGCCGGGCGCTCGCCGCTGGCGTTCTTCCGCGCCACCCGCGAGGCCACGGTGATGGCGTTCTCCACCGCTTCCAGCAACGCCACCTTGCCCACCGCGCTGCGCGTGGCCGACGAGATGGGCCTGCCGAGCAAGGTGTCGCGCTTCGTGCTGACCGTCGGCGCCACCGCCAACCAGAACGGTACCGCGCTGTTCGAGGGCGTCACCGTGATCTTCCTCGCCCAGTTCTTCGGCGTGGAGTTGAGCATCGCGCAGCAGTTCATGGTGATGCTGGTGTGCATCCTCGGCGGCATCGGCACCGCCGGCGTGCCGTCCGGCTCGCTGCCGGTGGTGGCGCTGATCTGCGCAATGGTCGGGGTGGACCCGGTCGGCATCGGCATGATCCTGGGCGTCAACCATTTCCTGGACATGTGCCGCACGGCGCTGAACGTGACCGGCGACCTGGCGCTGACCACCCTGGTGGCGAAGGGCGAGGGGGACGACGCCGCGCCACGGGCGGCCGCGGTCGGCTGATCGGCCGGTCGCGGCGGCGTTCCAGGCCGCCGCCGCCGCGGGTCCAGGTCCGGTGACTGTCCTGCGCCCCGGGCTGTGGGACAATGGTGGACCCGACGCCCCCGCGCCCGCTCCCGGTCCAATAGAACCCACATGACGACGCCTACCCGCCGCCAGCTCGCCAACGCGATCCGCTTCCTCGCCGCCGATGCGGTCGAGGCCGCCAAGTCCGGCCATCCCGGCATGCCGATGGGCATGGCCGACATCGCCGAAGTGCTGTGGAACGACTTCCTCAGCCACAACCCGAACAATCCGAAGTGGTTCAACCGCGACCGCTTCGTGCTCTCCAACGGCCACGGGTCGATGCTGCAGTACGCGCTGCTGCACCTGTCCGGCTACGACCTGCCGCTGGACCAGCTGAAGCGCTTCCGCCAGCTGCACAGCAAGACCGCCGGCCACCCCGAGCGCAGCGAGACCCCCGGGGTGGAGACCACCACCGGTCCGCTCGGCCAGGGCTTCGCCAACGCGGTCGGCTTCGCGCTGGCCGAGAAGCTGCTGGCGCAGCGCTACAACCGCCCCGAGCACCAGATCGTCGACCACCGCACCTGGGTGTTCATGGGCGACGGCTGCATGATGGAAGGCATCTCCCACGAAGCCGCCTCGCTGGCCGGCACCTGGGGCCTGGGCAAGCTGGTCGCGTTCTGGGACAACAACCATATCTCCATCGACGGCAACACCGCCGGCTGGTTCAGCGACAACACTCCGGCGCGGTTCGAGGCCTATGGCTGGCACGTGCTGCGCGATGTCGACGGGCAGGATGCCGACGCGATCAAGGCCGCGATCGAGGCCGCCATCGGCGAGAGCGACAAGCCGACCCTGATCTGCTGCCGCACCACCATCGGCTTCGGTGCGCCGAGCAAGGCCGGCAAGGAATCCTCGCACGGCGCGCCGCTGGGCAAGGACGAGCTGGAAGGCGCGCGCAAGGCGCTGCAGTGGCCGTACGGCCCGTTCGAGATCCCGCAGGAGATCTACGACGGCTGGCGCGCCGGTGGCGCCGGCACGCTGCGCCAGGCCGAGTGGGAGCAGGCGTTCGACAAGTACGCCAAGCAGTTCCCGGCCGAGGCCGCGGAGCTGACCCGCCGCTCGCACGGCGAACTGCCGGAGGACTTCATCGCCCAGGCCGACGCCTACATCGCCAAGCAGGCGAGCGAGGCGCAGACCATCGCCTCGCGCAAGGCCTCGCAGATGGCGATCGAAGCCTTCGCGCCGCTGCTGCCGGAACTGGTCGGCGGCTCGGCCGACCTGGCGCATTCCAACCTGACCCTGTGGAAGGCCAGCAAGTCGGTCGCCACCGACGACCCGAACGCCAACTACGTGTACTACGGCGTGCGCGAGTTCGGCATGACCGCGATCGCCAATGGGCTTGCGCTGCATGGCGGCTTCATCCCGTTCGACGCCACCTTCCTGGTGTTCAGCGACTACGCACGCAACGGCGTGCGCATGAGCGCGTTGAACCCGGCGCATGCGATTCACGTGTACACCCACGATTCGATCGGCCTGGGCGAGGACGGCCCGACCCATCAGCCGGTGGAACACCTGGCCTCGTTGCGCTACATCCCCAACAACGACGTGTGGCGCCCGTGCGACACGGTCGAGTCGGCGGTGAGCTGGAAGGCCGCGATCACCCGCCAGGACGGCCCGAGCTGCCTGGTGTTCAGCCGCCAGAACCTGCCGTTCCAGGCGCGCAGCGACGCGCAGATCAAGCAGATCGAACGCGGCGGCTACGTGCTGGCCGATGCCGAGGGCGGCGCGCCGGACGTGATCCTGATCGGCACCGGTTCGGAAGTGGGCCTGGCCGTGGACGCGAAGAAGGTGCTGGATGCCGCGGGCCTGAAGACCCGCGTGGTGTCGATGCCGTCGACCGACGTGTTCGACCGCCAGGATGCGGCCTATCGCGAATCGGTGCTGCCGAACGCGGTGCGCAAGCGGGTGGCGGTGGAGGCCGGCGTCACCGGTTTCTGGCGCAAGTACGTGGGCCTGGACGGCGCGGTGGTCGGCATCGACACCTTCGGCGCCTCGGCACCGGCCGACGAGTTGTACAAGTACTTCGAGATCACCGCCGAGCACGTGGTCGCGGCGGCGAAGGCGTTGTAACGCAGCGTCTTCCGCGGCAACGAGAAAGGCCGGCGCAAGCCGGCCTTTTTCTTGCGTGCGTTGTTGCGCAATTCAGGCGCGTCCCCTGTAGGAGCGGCTTCAGCCGCGACAGGCTGCATCCGTAAAGCCTGTCGCGGCTGAAGCCGCTCCTGCAGGGGCGTTATCGGCCTGGATTGGATTGTGCGCCGGGCACGCATTGCGGCCAGCGCGTGGGCCGTGTTTCAGCCGCGCTTGCGCGGCTTGCCGCGCGTCGGCTTCTTGCCGACATCCGCGCCGGGTTTCTGCTGCGTCGCGAGCACGTCATCGTCGTGCATCTGCTGCAGCCACGACAACGCGTCGACGTAGGCGAGGAAATGCTGCAGATAGCCCGGCGACAGGGTGCGCATCAGCGCCAGCGCGCGATGCACCAGCACGCCGGAGTTCAACGGGCCGGCATCGGCAGGGGCCTGCTGCAGCGATTGCCGCAGCTGGCTGCGGCTGCGCAGCTCGGTCCACAGTCTGCGCGCATCATCGAGTGCGGGCAGTTGCTGCGCAGGCTGCGGCGGCATGGCGTTTGCCGTGTCGTTCGCGTCATGCGCGTCATGCGCGGCGCCGCCGGCGAACCGCTGCAGCAGTTCGCCGAGCGGGCTGCGCGCGGTCGCAGTCGCGGTCGCGGGAGGCGCGGTATCGGTATCGGTATCGGCGATGGCCGCGCCGTCGTCGGTATCGGTTTCGGCGTCGGCGGTTGTCGCGGCCGGCATCCTGGCCAGGTCCGCTGCATAGGCGTCGAGCAGCGCGGACAGCTTCTGCTCCAGCAGGCGCCGCGCTTGGCCATGATGCGCATCGACACGCCGCGCCAGTGCTTCGATGAAGCGGAAGCGCAGCGGATCCAGGCGCTCGGCCTGCCGCTGCCGCCATGCGCCGAGCAGTTCGCTCGCGGATGTCGCGTTATCGCGCATGGGGTCTGGCGGCAGACGTGGACAGCTTCGGCAGCGGCGCCATTTCCACGCGCCGGTTGCTGGCGCGTCCGGCTTCGTCGGTGTTCGGGCTGACCGGTTGCTGCGCGCCGAACGCGGCGGCGAACACCGCATCGGCCGGCACGCCTTCGTCGATCAGCGCGCGGGTCACGGTCAGCGCGCGCTGCGCCGACAGTTCCCAGTTGTCGGCGAACTGGCGGTTGCTGTCGCGCACCTGGCGGTCGTCGGTGAAACCGCTGACCATCAGGATCTCGCCGCGCGCCTTGAGGTAGCCGGCCAGCGGCGCGGCCAGGCTCTTCAGCACTTCGCGTCCTTCGGGCTGCAGTTGATCGGAATTGAGCGCGAACAGCACGCTGCCGCGGATGCCGATGCGGCCATCGACCAGGGTCACCCGGCCTGCCGCCAGCGGCGCGGCCAGCGCCTGTTCCAGGGTCTTGCGTTGCCGCGCCTCGGCCTGCCGCTGCCGGACTTCTTCGTCCAATTTGTGCGACAGCTGCAGCTGCACGCCGATCACGCCGATCAGGATCAGCACGAACGCGCCCAGCAGCACCGACATCAGGTCGCCGAACACGGCCCAGATCGGCGCGCCGGCGTCGGCTTCGATCTCGAGCTCGTCGCTCATGCCGCTTCGGCTCCGTCATGCGCCGGCTTGGCCGACAGCTGGCGCAGTTCCTCGATGATCTGCTTCTGCGACAGCATGCTCAGGTCGATGACTTCGCGCGCCTGGGCCACGTAGTAGGCCAGTTGCTCGTCGCTGCGCGCGAGCGACTTGTCCAGCGCCTGTTCGATGCCCTGCAGGCGCTCCAGCAGCGCCGCGTTCGAGTGGCCGAACGCCTCCACCGCGCCGCCGAACGCATCGCCCAGGCTCGCCACTTCGGTGGCGCCGACCGCGACCTGCGCGGCGACCGATTCGAGCTTGCCGGTCTCGGCTTCGATGTGGTCGGTGAAGCGGGTGCCGACCCGTTCGAGCAGATCCGCCGAGGTGGTGACCAGGGCGTCCACCGCGGTGCGTTGCTCGGTGGAGGCGTGGTTCACCGCGTCGAGCAAGGTGTGCAGCGTGTCCAGCAGGCGGCTGCGCTCTTCCAGCATGGCGGTGTCGCGGACCATGCTCTCGGAGAGTTTCTGGCGCAGCTCGGCGACGACATCGGCGGCGGCCTTCGGCGCTTCCGACGCGGTCTGCACCAGGCGCGAGATCTCGGCGATGGTCTCGCTGGCATGCGCCTGGGTCTGCGCCGCGATCGCGCCTGCGGTGCGTTCGAGGGTGGCGCAGATGTCCTGCTGGCGCTGCGCGATGCGCTCGCCGTTGCGCTCCCACTCCGCGTTCAAGGCGGCGACCATCGCGGCGAACGTGTCGGTCCACGTGGCCAGGCGCGCCTGGTCGCGCGCTTGCAGCGCGTCCTGCAATTGCGCGTGGGAGTGCTGCATGACCTCGACCAGCGCCGCCGCGCGTTGTTCCAGCGTCGCCGCGGCCGCGTCCAGCGCCTGCGCGTTGCGCTCGGCCAGGGCGGCGTTGACGTCTTCCTGGCGCGACAGCGCATCGCTCCAGGCCTGCTTGGCGCCATCGGCGGTGGCGTCGAGGCGTACCGAGATCGCATCCAGCGCCTGTGCGTTGCGGGCTGCCAGCTGTTCGTTGATCGCTTCCTGGCGCGACAGCGCATCGCTCCAGGCCTGCTTGGCGCCATCGGCGGTGGCGTCGAGGCGTACCGAGATCGCATCCAGCGCCTGTGCGTTGCGCGCCGCCAATTGCGCGTTGATCTCTTGCTGGCGCGACAGCGCATCGTTCCAGGCCTGCTTGGCGCCGTCCGCCGTGGCGTCCAGGCGCGCCGACACGGCATCCAGCACGCCGTTCGAGCGCGTCGCGAAGCTGTCGCCGAAGCCGTCCAGCGCGCTGCGCAGATCCTGGACCAGCGCCTGGTTGGTGTCGCGCTGGCCGGCCAGCGCGGCATCCCACGCCTGTGCGGCGCGCGCGGCGGCGTTCTCGAAGCCGCTGGCCAGGCTGTCCAGCTGGCGTTGCACGGCCTGGCCGACGTGCTCGTGCAGCGTGGCGGTTTCGCGCGCCAGGCCGTCCAGAGTGGCCTGCATCACCGGCTGCAGCGCCGCGCCGAGCGCGCGCGCGTTCTCCGCGACGCCCGCCTGCAGCGACTGCTCCACCGCGCTGGCCAGGCGCGTGTAGGCGGCCTCGGTCCTGGCGTGGAAGGCGTCCTGATTGCTTGCGAGGCGTTCGCCGCTGGCGGCGCCCTGTTGCTCGATACCGGTCGCCATCGCCTGCAGCCGGTCGATCAATGCCGGCATCAGTTCCGTCTGCCGCTGCAGCAGCTTGAACGCTTCGCTGCGCTGGAACGCCTGCGAATGGATGTGCAGCGTGGTCGCGATGGCCAGGTCGAGCCCTTGCACCGCCTGCAGCCGCTCGCGCCGGCACAGCGCGGCGAGCAGGCCGAGCATCGCCGAACTGGCCACGCCGGCGATGGAGGTGCCGAACGCGAAGCCCAGGCCCTTGACCGGTGCGGCCAGCGAGTCGCGGATGGCCTGCAGGTCGGTCGCGCTTTCCAGCGCCAGGCCGGTACCGCGCAGGGTCGCCATCATGCCCAGGAAGGTGCCGAGCATGCCCAGCAGGACCAGCAGGCCAACCAGGTACGGGGTCAGTCCCGGTGCCGGCAAGGCGACGCGCTCGCCCTCGATGCGCAGGCGCACCGCATTGCGCAGGCTCGGATCCAGGCGTTGCAGCCAGCCGCCCAGGTCGGACTGCGCCGCGTCCGCGTCGGCCACGGCGTGGACCAGCGTGGCCGTGGCCTGCCGGTAGCGGTACAGCTCCAGCGCGCCGGCCACGTAGCACGCGCCGATCAGCAGCGCGAAGCCGACGCCCAGCGGATTGGTGCCGAGATAGCCCACGCCGATCCAGCACACGGCGGCGAGGCCGGCCAGGAACACGACGGAATTGAAGAAGTTCTTGAACATGAGGTCTCGGTCAGCGGGGGCGCAGCGCTGCGAGCAGCGCGTCGATGGGGTGGAAGCGGACATCCAGCTCGGCGCGCAGCACGCTGCGCATGTCCTGGCGGAACACGTCCAGCCAGGCGTTGGCGGTCGGTGCCTGAGCGGTGTCCGCCGTGTGCGTGTCGGCCGCCGCGGTGGGCTCGGTCTCGCGCAGGCGTTCGAAATGCTGTTGCAGCAGCGCCGGCACGGCAGCCAGCAGGGTCTGTTCGCGCGGACTCAGGGTCAGCTCCATGACCGCATCCACCTCCGCCAGCCGCGCCATGTCGGCCGACGTCCGCGCCAGCGTGTCGCGCAGCTGGCCGCGCAGGCGGCCGGTCGCGGTCAGCATCGTCCGCTGCAGCGACAGGTAGCGCTGGCGGAACGGCGCGTAGTCGAGCGGCGCGTTCGCGTCTGCGGCATGGCCAGGCCGGGGGCCTTGCTTGCCGGCGTCCGCGGCGGTGTCGCTGGAAATCGCCTCCTCCAGCGCGCGGCGCACGCGTGCGCACTCGTGCGCGTCGACGCCCTCGAATGGCGCGTCGGCGTCGATCGCGGGCAGCCTGCCGTCCAGCGCCCTGGACACGGCCACGGCGCGCGTCCAGTCGATCCATTGGCCGAGCCGGTCGGCCAGCGCGGGGCTGGACGGCGCGATGTCGGCGTCGGTGAGACGTGCGAGGAGGCGAATGAACGCCGGGCCCGGGACAGGCGGCCGTGGAAGAGCTTTCGCCATTGCTTCTGGGTAAAACCGGGAATTTTACACGCGAATGACATGGCGGGCCGGCCGGCAACCCCGGCGGCGGCCCGAAAGCCGCCCCGCCGGTCCGGTGCGGTTCAAGCTGCCGTTGCCGGGTTGCCGCCAGCCCTGGCACGCCCCGGCCTGGCGGGGTGGGGCTGCGGCCCGCGGGTCAAGGCATCGAGCCGTCGGCAGGTCCAGGCACGAGGCGGAGGCGCCTGCGATCGCGCAGCCTCCCGAGACGCAGCGTCGGGCCGCGCCTGCGCCTACAGGCGCTGCTCGCCGCGCAGCAGCGGATACGGATTGAGCGATTCGCCCTTCCACCACTGCTTTTCCGGGCCCAGCCGGTGGATCTCGAAATGCAGGTGCGGCGCGCCAGGATCGGCATTGCCGGTGCTGCCGACATAGCCGAGCACCTGGCCGCGGCGGAGCGTCTGTTTTTCCGCCAGTCCATCCGCGTAGCGCTGCAGGTGCGCGTAGTAGTAGGCGTAGCGGCCGCTGGGTTCGAACTGGTACACGGTGAGGCCGCCGCGCTCGCTGTCGAACAGCTTTTCCACGCTGCCGTCGGCCACCGCCAGCACCGGCGTGCCGGCCGGCGCCAGGATGTCGATCGCGTCGTGGCGCCGGCCCTGGCTGCGCGCGTCGGTGAAGGTGTCCTGCAACTGGTCGCGACGCACGCCTTGTACGGGGATCAGCAGGTCGTCGGAAGCGTTCGCCGGCGCGGCCGCGGGGGGCGCTGCGGCTGCGGCAGGCGGCGCCGCCGGCGGGGTGTCCATCGCCATAGGTAAAGGCGCCGGCGCGGTCGCCTCGCGCTGTGCCGGTGCCGCTGCTGGCGCTGTGGCAGGGGACATCGCGGGCGTGGCCGCTGCGTCGCCGGCCGCGGCTGCGCTGGGGCGCACCTGTACGCCGGCGCGCAGCACCCAGTAGCCGAGCGCTACCGCCATTACCAGCGCCGCCAGGCTGAGCAGGGTCTTCATCCGCTCACTCCTGCATGGTCACCGGCACCGACGCGTTCACCGCGGCGGCCACGGTCAGCGCGTCCCAGTTGGTCAGGCGCACGCAGCCATGCGATTGCGCCTTGCCGACCCACGCCGGATCCGGCGTGCCGTGCAGGCCGTAGTGGTCCTTGGACAGGTCGATCCACACCTCGCCGACCGGATTGTTCGGGCCTGCGGCCAACGTGGCCTTCTTGTCCGACTTGTCGGCGTCCCAGAACAGCTTGGGGTTGTAGTGGAAGGTCGGCTGCCGCACCACGCCCTTGATCTTCCAGTCGCCGATCGGCAGCGGATCGTGCTCGCTGCCGGTGGAGGCGGGGAACTGGGCCAGGATCGCGCCGCCGGCGTCGAGCAGGCGCACGGTGGAATCGGACTTGTCGACCACCAGCTTGGCCGCCTTCGGCAGCGCCGCGGTGCCGAGCACGTTCGGCACCTGCACGCTGGCGCCAGCCTGGCTGAAGTCGACCGACGGGTTGAGCGCGCGCAACAGCGCAGGCGCGGCGTGGAAGCGTTCGCCCAGGCGCTCTTCCACCGATTCGTAGCCCAGCGCCGGCAGCTTGGCCTTCTCCGCGGTGTCCTCGGGGATCTTGGGGAACGGACCGGCCACGTCCTCGGCGGTGAGCGTGTAGGCGATCAGCGCGGGCGCGCTGTCCTGCGCCAGCGCCTGCCAGGTGGCGTCGTCGAGTTCGCCGCTTGCGGTCAGTCCGCGCGCCTGCTGGAAGCCGGAGACCGCGCGGCGCTGGTTGGAGCCCGGCTGGCCGTCGATCTCGCCCGGGGAGAAGTGCGCGCGGTCCAGCAGCACCTGTGCGCGCAGCGGCGAACGTTCGCCGCTGTCCGGGGCTGCGGTGGAGGCCGCGGCCTTGGCGGGCGGCTGCGCCGATGCAGTGCCGACGGCGCTCGCGAACAGCACGGCGAGGCAGGCGAGTGGAAGCGATAGGCGGGACATCGGCGACTCCGGCATGAATTGCAGCCACCATGCCTAAGCGCCGCGACTAGCCAGCGTGAAATGGCTGGCTGCCCGCTGACCGGAGCGCGGCCCGGCACTGCCGGGCCGCGCATCCGTCTCTACTTCGAGATCGAAGACGCGACGCCTTCGGCGCACTTCGCCGGAGGCAGGCCGCGCTCAGTAGGTGTAGCCCAGCGTCAGCATGTACACCCGGCCGGTCTCGACATAGGCACCGTCGGCACCCGGATCGTAGGCCATGTAGCGCTTGGACTTGCCCTGGGTCTCGTAGAAGGTGGCCGCATTGAGCAGGTTCTTGGCCGACACGCCGACGTCGATGCCGTGCGGCAGGTGGTAGGTGGCATTCAAGTCCAGCGACTTCACCGGCTGCAGGTAGTAGTTGAGCCGGTCGCTGGTCAGGCCGAGCAGTTGCAGGCCGGTGTAGTTGTAGCTCAGGTCCGCACGCAGCTTCGTGTCCTCGTAGAACAGGTCCAGGTTGTAGATGCGTTCCGGCGCGCGCGGCAACCAAGTCGTTTCCGGTTGATCCGGGCGCTTGCTGTCCGCTTCGCTGTGCTGCAGCGTGAGGTTGGCGGTGGCGCCGAAATTGCCCCAGATGCCAGGCAGATCCTGCAGGCGTTTGCTGGCCGCCAGTTCCACGCCGTAGAGCTTGGCTGTGCCGCCGTTCTGCGGCATGGTCACCGGCACGCCGTTCTCGAACGTGGTGCCGGTGGGAACCAGGCCGCCGAGCGTGTTGTCGTTGCTGGTGGCCGACTGCGAGGTGTAGACGAAGCCGGTGATGCGCTTGTAGTAGGTCGCCGCGCTGAGCACGCCGCCATGATGGTCGTAGAACTCCGCGGACAGGTCGGCGTTGTCGGCCTTGCTCGGATTGAGGTCGGGATTGGGCTTGGAAATGCCGATGACCGTGTTGTTGGGGTCGATGGTGTACACCGTCTCGCCGGAAATCAGGCCGAAGGCCGGGCGGCTGAAGCTGCGCCGCAGCGAGGCGCGGTAGACGGTGAGATCGTCCGGGCGATAGTTGAGGCTGATCCCCGGCAGCACTTCGCCATAGGTGCGGCCGGTGCCGACGAACCGGCCATTGATGCCGTCGCCGCTGGATTGCCAGGAATCGGCCGAGTAGCGGGTCAGCTCGTAGCGCACGCCAGGCAGCACGGTCACGTCGCCGACGTGCAGCGTGGCCATCGCGTAGCCGGAATAGATCGCCTCGGTGCTGGAGGTGGTGTTGGCGTTGTAGTCGTTGGCGGTATAGACGCCGGCGCCCTTGGGATCGTCGATGTACTTGTAGGGCACGGCCTGCGCCAGCATCCAGTTGCGGTCCAGGATCTTGAACGGGCCGGCATAGTGGCCATCGAAGGCGCCGTAGGTCACCCGCCCCGGGATCGCGCTCAGCGGCGGGCCGCCGGCGGTGGGGAAGGCGTAGTTGGGGCCGCCGAAGTAGGGACCGTTGGTGACGAAGTTGCCGTCCTTGTGGAAGAACGGATGGTCGTAGGCGCCGCGGTCGGCGTGGTCGGCCGACAGCCCGACCTTGACGCTGTCCAGCACGCTGTCGTCCACGCGGTAGGTGATGTCGGTGTGCGCATTGACGCGGTTGTCGTGGCTGCCGGCGTCATGGCCCTGCACCTTCCACAGCAATGCAGAATCCAGGTTGTAGAAATAGTTCTTCAGCGCGTCGGAGCTGGGGCCGATGCTCGGATAAGTCGGGTCGCTGAGGTCGAAGGCGAAGCTGCCCGGGGTGAAACCGTACAGGCTGGCCGAGACGTAGTCCGGCCGGCTGCGGGTGCCGCGGCCGAAGGAACTGCCGTAGTCGAACTGCAGGCGGTCCAGTGTGGTCTTGCCGCCCACTTGCAGCGTCGCCAGCTTCTCGCCGATGTCGTGCGTGTTGAAGTAGCCGCCGCGCACGGCCGTGGGCTGGTTCAGATAGGTTTCCAGGCGCGCGCTGGACTGGTCCTGCTGCCCGGTGACACGGTAGCTGCCGTAGAGGGCGCGGGCGTACAGCGCGCTGTGCTCGCCCTGCCAGTCGAGCGCGAGGTTGCCGCCGTAGCGTTCGATCTGGCTGGTGTAGACGCTGTACTTGTAGCGGGTGCTGACCAGGGGTCCCACATCGCGCAGATCGACGGCATTGGCCTGCGCCGGATCGGCCGGAACGTATTTGCTGTTGGGCGCAGGCGCCTGCGCCATGTTGTTGTTCTTGCCGTAATAGGCGGACGCGTAGAGGCCGAAGGCCTGGTTGTCGCCGAACTTCCAGGCCAGTTCCTGCTGCAGCGTGCCGCCCTTGTCCTTGCCGCCGAGGTCCGAGGCGAGCGCGTTGAACTGGCCCTGCGCGGTGGTCTTGCCGTAGAAATCGCCGTTGAAGTCGAACGCGCTGGGCGTGCGCATGTCGATCGCGCCACCGATCGCGTCGCCGGGCATGTCGGGGGTCGGCGCCTTGGACACCTGCACCGACTGGATGCCGAACGGGGCCAGCATGTTCAACGAGATCGCGCGGGTCGAGGAGTCGGTTTCGGGCATGCCGAAGCCGTTGAGGGTGTAAGCGTTGTAGCTGGCGTCCATGCCGCGGATGCTGACGTAGGCGTTCTCGCCGGTGGTGGCCTGGCCCAGGTGCATGTCGCTGTAGGCCGACAATCCCGGCATGTGCGCGAGCACGTCGGCGATGCCGGCCGACGGAATGGCGTCGATCTGCTCCTTGTCCATCACGCTGTTGACGCTGTTGGACAGGCGTTGTTCGTTGATCGAACCGGGCGCGGGCGCCTGGTCGGCCTGCACGTTGACCGAATCCAGCGTGGTGGGGGTGCGTGGGCTCGCGTCCTCCGCGAATGCGGGTGCGCAGAACGTCAGGGCGATGCTGATGGCGTAGGTCAGGCGGCTGATGGAACGGGTGGACTGCATGTAGAGAACTCGCGGTTGGTGAGCTTGGGTACCCTGGCCCCGGCGATGCGGGCGCAGGCGATTGCATCGCCCATGCGTTCCATTGCGACAGGTGTGTGGAGGTGGTGCGGTACGAAACGGTGCGAGCGCTGCCGATTCAATGCGTCAGATCGACGCCGTCGCAGCGCGCGTTCGGGAATTGCGGATTGCAGCGGGCGGCCGCGTCGCCATCGAAGCGCACCACGTAGCCGGAAGCGGCCGCTTCGTGAGTGGGGAAATCGGTGCTGAGCAGCTGTGCGCCGCTGGCGAGCATGCCGTCGCGGCGCGTGGTGTCGTTGCGCGCCGGTTCTTTCAGGTCCGCATCGGTGCGCGTGCGCACCAGATATCCGGCTTTCACCAGGCGCGCGATCTCTTCCGCGCTGCCGTCGTTGCGTTCGGTGAAGGCGGCGTCGGCTTCGCCCGCAACGGCATTGGTGAAGCACACCCGGCCGCGCAACGAAGGGTGGCCAGGCAGATAGCTGTTGCCGGCCGAACGTTGGTCGAGCAGGAACACGACCTTGCCGCGCGTCTCGGCCAAGGCTGGCCAGCCACGGGCGAGGATGGCGGCATTGAGCGTGGGCGCATCGCCACGCACCTGGTCCGGGCTCAGATACTCGCCGGGCGCGAACACCGAGCGCAGCTCCGCATCCAGTGCATCCATCGCGGCGCCATCGAACGGTTCGGGCTGCACGGTTGGAAAGCCGAGCTGCAGCGGCGATTGCTTGGTTTCGAGCAGGATGAAGATCGGAAGATGCCCCGGGTGTCGCCTGGACCAGGCGCGCACGTCCTGCAGGCAGGCGACCAGCGGCTGGCAGGTGCTGCGCTGGTCCAGGTCCTGCACATGCATGACCTTGATTCCGGGCTTCTCCATCACGCCGGGGGGAGCGATGGCCGGCGCTGGCGGCAGTCCGGCCTTGGCGATCTGTTCCACGATCGCCGGGTGCGCATAGCGGCCACCCTTGGCATCGGCATAGAGATCCAGTTCGATCTGCCTGACGCCATCGTCGAGCTGTTGCGCCATTGGCGGATGGCGGTAGTCCAGCATCGCGAACGATGCCGGGTCCATCCGTTTCCAGAACGTGGCTTCGCTGGGCGCGAAACCGGCGTGGTAGCTGTTGTGGCTGCCGATGTACTGCAGTTCGTTGAGCCTGGGTGCGGCGTGCAGCGCGAGCGGGACGATCGTCAACAGACCGAGCAGGACGCCTTCGATACGTTTGCGACGTTGTGAGCGCGCCGCTGGCGGTGCGGCGAAACAGACCGATTCCAGCGCCTGCAGTACGGATGAAAAGGGGCGCATTCGGCAAAGCCGGAAAACAAGACCCCGCTATCATCGGCCGCCAGCTTGACGCGCATCTTTCCATCTTGTTGCCACACGGCGTCATGCATTGCGACAGTTCGCCATGCGTACGGCCGCTGTCGCAGTTGCGATGGCGCCGCTCGATCGGCGCGCGTGCCATCCGTGGCAAGCGATCGCCGCAAGATCCGCCTCGCGCGTGTTGTGTGCTGCGCGACAACGCGAGCGCGTTGCAGCGCCTGCACGCCTTACTCAGTAGGTGTAGCCCAGCGTCAGCATGTACACCCGCCCGGTCTCGACGTAGGCGCCGTCGGCGCCGGGATCGTAGGCCAGGTAGCGCTTGGACTTGCCTTGGGTTTCGTAGAACGTGGCTTCGTCGAGCAGGTTCTTGACCGACACGCCGACGTCGATACCGTGCGGCAGGTGGTAGGTGGCGTTCAAGTCCAGCGACTTCACCGGCTGCAGATAGTAGTTGAGGCGGTCGCTGGTCAGGCCGAGCAGCTGCAGGCCGGTGTAGTTGTAGCTCAGGTCGGCGCGCAGTTGCGCGTCGTCGTAGAACAGGCCCAGGTTGTAGATGCGCTCCGGCGCGCGCGGCAACCAGGTGTTCTCCGGCTGGTCGGCGCGCTTGCTGTCGGCCGAGCTGTGCTGCAGGGTCAGGTTGGCGGTGGCGCCGAAATTGCCCCAGATGCCGGGCAGATCCTGCAGGCGCTTGCTCAACGCCAGTTCCACGCCGTAGAGCTTGGCGGTGCCGCCGTTCTGCGGCATGGTCACCGGCACGCCGTTTTCCAGCGTGGTGCCGGTAGGGACCAGGCCGCCGAGCGTGTTGTCGTTGCTGGTGGACGATTGCGAGGTGTAGACGAAGCCGGTGATGCGCTTGTAGTAGGTCGACGCGCTGAGCACGCCGCCGTGCGCGTCGTAGAACTCCGCGGACAGATCGGCGTTGTCGGCCTTGCTCGGGTTCAGATCCGGATTGGGTTTGGAAATGCCCAGCAGCTTGCCGCTGGTGTCATCGATCGAGTACACCGTCTCGCCGGAAATCAGGCCGAAGGCCGGGCGGCTGAAACTGCGCCGCAGCGAGGCGCGATAGACGGTGAGATCGTCCGGGCGATAGTTGAAGCTGATCCCCGGCAGCACTTCGCCATAGGTGCGGCCCGTGCCGACGAAGCGGCCGGTGGCATCGTCGCCGTTGGATTGCCAGGAATCGGCCGAGTAGCGGGTCAGTTCGTAGCGCACGCCAGGCAGCACGGTCACCTCGCCAAGGTGCAGCGTGGCCATCGCATAGCCGGAATAGATCGCCTCGGTGCTGGAGGTGGTGTTGGCGTTGTAGTCGTTGGCGGTGTAGACGCCTGCGCCGTTGGGATCGTCGACGTACTTGTAGGGCACGGCCTGCGCCAGCACCCAGTTGCGGTCCACGATCTTGAGCGGCCCGGCGAACCTGCCGTCGAAGCCGCCGTTGACGATCTTGCCGGGCAACACGGACAGGGTGGGGCCGCCGGCCGCATAGAACGGATAGTCGGGGCCGCCGAAGTAGGGGCCGCCGTAGACGAAGTTGTTGTCGTTGTGGAAGAACGCGTGATCGTAGGCGCCGCGCTCGGAATGGTCGGCGGACAGCCCGACCTTGACGCTCTCCAGCACGCTGTCGTCCACCCGGTAGGCGATGTCGACATGCGCGTTGGCGCGGTTGTCGTGGCTGCCGGCGTCGTGGCCCTGCACTTTCCAGAAGTGTGGCGTGTTCAGATCGTAGAAATAGCGTTTCAGCGCGTCGGAGCTGGGCGCCAGGTTCGGATAGGTGGGGTCGCTGAGGTCGAACGCGTAGTTGCCGGCGGTCAGCGCATACATGCTCGCTTCGACGTAGTCCGGACGGTTGCGGGTGCCGCGGCCGAACGAGGTGCCGTAGTCGAACTGCAGCTTGTCGAGCGTGGTCTTGCCGCCGAGTTGCAGCGTCGCCAGCTTTTCCTGGATGTCGCGCGTGTTGAAGTATTCGCCGCGTACCGCGATCGGCGCGCCGCCGCTGCTCGCCGATGCGGCGCCGGCCTGATCCTGTTGTCCGGTGACGTTGTAGGCGCCATAGATCGCGCGGGCGTACAGCGTGCTGTGCTCGCCCTGCCAATCGAGCGCGAGGTTGCCGCCGTAGCGTTCGATCTGGTTGGTATAGAGGCTGTACTTGTACTGCGTGTTGACCAGCGGGCCGACAGCGCGCAGGTCGGTGGCATCGGCCTGCGCCGGATCGACCGGGGTGTAGGGGGTGTTGGGCGAGGTGGCCTGCGCCAGGGTGTTCGACTTGCCGTAGTAGCCGGAGAGGTAGAGGCCGAACGCCTGGTGGTCGCCGAATTTCCAGGCCAGTTCCTGCTGCAGCGTGCCGCCCTTGTCCTTCGTGCCCAGGTCCGAAGCCAGTGCGCTCAGCTTGCCCTGCGCGGTGGTCTTGGCATGGAAATCGCGGTCGAAGTCGAATGCGCTGGGCGTGCGCATGTCGATGGCGCCACCGATCGCATCGCCGGGCATGTCGGGCGTAGGCGCCTTGGACACCTGCACCGACTGGATGCCGAACGGCGCCAGCATGTTCAACGAGATCGCGCGGGTCGAGGAGTCGGTTTCGGGCATGCCGAAGCCGTTGAGGGTGTAGGCGTTGTAGCTGGCGTCCATGCCGCGGATGCTGACGTAGGCGTTCTCGCCGGTGGCGGCCTGGCCCAGGTGCATGTCGCTGTAGGCCGACAGTCCCGGCATGTGCGCGAGCACGTCGGCGATGCCGGCCGAGGGAATGGCGTCGATCTGCTCCTTGTCCATCACGCTGTTGACGCTGTCGGACAGGCGCTGTTCGTTGATCGACCCCGGCGCCGGGGTCTGGTCCGCTTCCACATTGACCGACGCCAGGGTCTTGGGATTCTGGTCCGGGGTGTCCGCAAATGCCGGCGCGGACAGCGCCAGTACGATGGAGCAGGCCAAGCGGCTGATCGTGTGGGTGCGCTGCATGTCGGTGGCTCGGGTGGGAGTCTGGGTGGATCGGTCGGACCCGATCGCGCGCACGCGTCCAGCGGCGATCGCCATCGCGATCACGCGTGCGTTGCGCAACGGCCGCCGCGGTTAGTGCGTCAGGTCGTAGCCGGCGCAGTGCGCCGCCGGGAATTGCGGATTGCAGCGCGCCACCGCGTCGCCGGCGAAGCGCAGCACATAGCCGGAGGCGGCCGGTTCGTGGTCCGGATAATCGGTGCTGAGCAGTTGCGCGCCGCTGGCCAGCATGCTGTCGCGGCGTGTGGTGTCGCCGCGCGCCGGCTCCTTCAGGTCCGCATCGGTGCGCGTACGCACCAGATATCCGGCCTTCACCAGCCGCGCGATCTCTTCTGCGCTGCCGTCGTTGCGCTCGGTGAAGGCCGCATCGGCTTCGCCCGGAATGGCGTTGGTGAAGCACACGCGGCCGCGCAGCGAAGGATGGCCGGGCAGGTAATGCCGGCCCACCGAATGCTGGTCGAGCAGGAACACGATCTTGCCGCGCGCTTCGGACAGGGACGGCCAGCCGTGCGCAAGAATCGCGGCGTTGAGCGTGGGCGCCGTGCCGCGCACCTGGTCCGGACTCAGATACTCGTCGGGCCGGAAGACCGAGCGGATTTCCGCATCCAGCGCATCCATCGCGGCGGCATCGAAGGGTTCGGGCTGCACGGTCGGAAACGCCAACTGCAACGACGACTCCTCGGTTTCCAGCAGCACGAACACCGGCAGATGGCCCGGATGCTGTGTGGACCACGCGCGCACTTCCTGCAGGCAGGCGACCAGCGGCTGGCAGGTGCTGCGCTGGTCCAGGTCCTGCACGTGCATGACCTTGAATCCGGGCTTTTCCATCACCCCGGGCGCGGCGATGGCCGGCGCCGGCGGCAGGCCGGCCTCGGCGATCTGCCCGACGATCGCCGGGTGCGCATAGCGGCCACCCTTGGCATCGGCATAGATGTCCAGTTCGATCTGCCTGACGCCGTCGTCGAATTGCTGCGTCAGCGGCGGATGGCGGTAATCCAGCGTCGCGAACATGGCCGGATCGGTGCGTTTCCAGAGTTCGGCTTCGCTGGGCGCGAAGCCGGCGTGGTAGCTGTTGTGGCTGCCGATGTATTGCAGCTCGTTGAGCCGCGGTGCGGCGTGCAACGCGAGCGGCGCGAGCGCCAACAGGCCAAGCAGTGCACGTTTGATACGTTCGATACGTTTGGCCCGGGCGCCACGCGCCACAGAGCGACAGGCCCTATCCGGCGTCGGATGGGCGGATGAACGGAGATGCATGCGGCAAGACCGAAGAACAAGATGTGATGATCATCCCGATGCAGCTTGACGCAATGCTTTCCGTCTTGTTGCCGCGCCGCGTCACACGTTGCCATGTTCACCCTCTGCATGGCCCGCTGCGTCGGGCTGACGCAACGGGCGGGATGCGTTGTCGGCTAGCGCGAGGCGCCAGGCGGCAGAGGAGCGTTCACGGCGGCATCCTTGCCGAACGCCTGCAGCATCACGTCCGGGCGATTGGTGGTGATGTAGTCCACGCCCAGGTTGTACAGCAGGCGTGCGGTGTCGGCATCGTCCACGGTCCACGCGCCGAGTCGCAGATGGTCGTGGCGTGCCTGGGCCAGGTCGGCGGCGGTGATGTCGGCATAGTTGATGTCCCAGATGGTTCCGCCTTCGTCGCGGACCGCCTCGCCGACCGAGCGTCCGCCCAGTCCGTCCAGGCCGCTCATCTGCTGCATCACGCTGTGCGCGTCCTTGTTGGTCAGCGCACGCGCGTCGTCGCGGGCGAGCGCGCGCTTGACGTCCTGGCTCAGGAACACCAGCCGGATCGCCGGGTCGAGGCGGTGGATCGCGCGCAGCACGTTCCAGTCGAAGCACAGCACATAGGTGCGCTGCTTGAAGTCGTTCTTGCTCAGCGCCTGGACCACCCCGCGGGCCAGCACCTCGGGGCCGGCGCTCAAGCCGGGAACGATCGGCAGGGATTTTATTTCCAGGAACAACTGGGTCGTGTCGTCGTGGCCGCGGATCAGCGCGATCAGCTGATCGAGCGTGGGCACGCGCTCGCCGTCGACCGCCACCAGCGCGGAATGCTCCCTGGCGTAGGCCGAACCCGGGCGTGCGCGGCCGATGTCGTAGCGTTCGATCTGCGCATAGGTCATGGCCGACAGCGGGGTCTTGGGTGCATTCCATTGGCCGTCGCCGTCGCGTGCGACATCCGGATTCAGGAAGAAATCGTGGTTGATGACCCACACGCCGTCCTGGGTCCGGTGCACGTCGGTCTCCAGCGCGTCCGCGCCCAGTTCCAGCGCTTCGCGAAACGAGGACAAGGTGTTTTCGGGACGAATCCCCGCCGCGCCGCGATGGCCGACGATGGCCGGGCGTCCGGGACGGTCGTAGCTGCCGCTGTAGGAATCGGGACCATTGGCTTGCGTGCCGGCGAAGGCGGGTAGGCAGTTGCACGACAACAGGGAAAGCAACACAGCGAGCGATCGGAATCCGCGCATGAACGAGGTGCCTTTGGTCTTTGGGGGAGATGGGCGAAGTGCCGCCCCCGTCCGGCATCCGGTCGCCATCCGGCACGCCAGCGAACGCGCAACGAAACGTTGCGCAGCGCGGCCGGCATGCCGATGGAGCGGCCGTCGTGGTGGATGGGCGTTGGTTGCCGCGTCCTGCGGGCGAGGCCACCTTACGCAGTGGATGTGGCGATGCGGTGACCTCGGCGATGGCCGAGGTGTGCGGCCGTGGTGCCGGCTTCGCCGCCTCGCGGCGGCGCGATGTTCAGTGTGGCCTGGTCTGCTGCAAGGCGTAGGCCAGCAGGCGCGCCTCCATGCGCTCGCCGATGCCGCGCGGCGCATCCAGCGCCATGCGTTGCAGGCTGGCCGGATCGCCGGCGTCGCGCGACAGCAGCGCGCGCGCCACGGTGGCCAGCTTCGTGCCGGTGCTGGCGGTGTTGCGCTTGAGCCAGGTGAGCGCGCGCAGCAGGCGCTGTTCGACCTCGGTGAAGTCGCTGCCCAGCGGATAGTCGGGCAGGGTGCCGTCGGCGCGGAATGGGACCAGCGCGGCGCCCACGCGTTCGGCGCGGTTGCGCTGCCAGTGCGGTCGCGCGAGGACGTCGGCGCACAGCTTGCCGGCCTGTTTGGCCTCGGCCAGCAGCGCAGGCTGGAACGCCGCATCGGCGATGCCGATCATGCCGACGATGCAGTCTTCGTCGGTCAGGCCGCGCAGGTCGGCGATGCCGTACTCGTTGAGATAGATGTCGCGCAGGTGGCGCGGAATCGTGGTGTGGCCATAGTTCCAGCGCACGTTGGAGTGCAGCGCGGGCGCCTCGCCGCGGACGGCGCGGAACATCAGCACGCTGCGCGCGTCGTCCAGGGCGTGCGCCATCGCTACGAAGTTGTACTGGCCGCCGACGCCGGACACCACGCGGCCGTCGTCCAGCGCGTCGGAGACTGCCGCGCCCAGCACGGTGGCCATCATGCACGAGTTGAAGAAGCGCGCCTCGCGCCGCTGCAGGCGGCGCAGGCGCTCGTCGCCGTACAGCTGGTTGATCGCGCTGATCCGGTGCATGCCGATGCCGGTGCGCGCCTCCGGCGCCATCTCGCGCAGCCAGGCGTAGAACTCGGGCGAGCCGAGGTAGAACGCGCCCTGCAGGTATTCGCCGTCGCGCTGCAGCCGCGCCTGGTCGTCGGCATCGGCGCTGCCGTCGGTCACGCGCTGCATCAGCGCGGCGTCGTCGAGCACCTTGCGCTTGATCACCCCGCACTGGACCAGCTGACGGAAGCCTTCGTTGAGCATCTCGCTGCAGCCGAACAGGCCGATCGAGAACGGCGCGAGCCCGCCGCATTCCTGGACCGCGGGGTGCGTTGCCAGTTCCGGATCCAGCGCCGCAAGCACCTGCCGGTAGCGCGCGTTGTCGGTGTGCCGTAATACCAGCGCGTGGCACAGCGCATCGGCCAGGGTGCCGATGCCGATCTGCAGCGTGCCGCCGTCGCGCACCAGCGCGCTCGCATACAGGCCGATGGCATAGTCGGCGTCGGCCACCGGCTGCCGCGGCAGTCCGAACAGGCGCGGATACGGACCCGGCGGGTTCACCACCACGTCGAAGAACGACGGCTCCACCGCCGCGCTGCCGCCGATCCACGGCAGCTGCGGATCCACCTCGGCGACCAGCAGCGGCCGCGGCAGGCCGCGCCGGCGCACTGCGTCCAGCGTGTCCTGGGTGATGTCGTTGTTGCAGGAGAACGACAGGCGGGTGCCGTCGGGTTCGCGCGCCACCTTCTGCACGATCAGGTTGGGCGCGCGCTGCGCCACCGCATCGGCCGCATGGGTGTAGTTGAGGCTGGTGTAGTTGCGCTGCGCCTGCGTCGAGCGCAGCAGCGCGCCGGACTGCATGTAGAACTCTTCCACCTGGATATGCGCCGGCAGCGCATCGCGCTGCAGGGCCTGCACGTACTTGAGCTTCGGGAAGTCGTCGCCGAAATGGCGTTGCACGAACGGGCGCAGGAAGCGGCCTTCCAGTCCGCCGCCGGGCGCCGGCGGGTTCAGCGACAGCGCGGTGTAGAGCTGCATCGGCCGCTGCGGATCGGCGGCGACCCGGTCGTACAGCGCGTTGAGCAGGCGGTGCGGCTTGCCGATGCCCAGCGGCGCGCCGATGCGCAGTGGGCCGGGGATGCGCTGCAGGATCAGCTCGGCAGCGGCGTCGAGGTCTTCGAGGGAGTCGGTCATCGGCATAGCTTAGGCGAGCGCCGCGATCGCGTGCTTCCGCGGTTGGCGAAAGCGCTTGACAATGGCTTCGATTACTCATGTAATCGGTAAAAATTACAGGCGTAAACGACATGTCGATCAGCGATGCCGAAGCCGTGGTGATGGAGGTGCTGTGGGACCGCAGCCCGCTCGGCGCGGAGGAGGTGTTCGCCGCCCTGTCCGGGCATGGCGGCTGGGCCGAACCCACGGTCAAGACCTTGCTCAATCGGCTGCTCAACAAGGGCGCGATCCGCGCCGAAAAACAAGGCCGCCGCTATCTGTATTCGCCGCTGCTGCAGCGCGAGCAGTGGGTGCAGCAACAGAGCGAGGGCCTGCTCGAACGCCTGTTCGGCGGCCGCGTCGCGCCGCTGGTGGCGCACTTCAGCGAACGCGGCAAGCTCAGCGACGCCGATATCGCCGAACTCAAACGACTGATCCAGGAGCTGGACGATGAGCGTTGATACCTTCGTAGCGGGAATGTGGGCCACGGCGCTGTCCGGCAGCGCGGCGATCGTGGCGGTGTTGGCGCTGCGCGCGCCGTTGCGGCGGCTGTTCGGCGCGGGCATTGCCTACGCAGTGTGGGGCGTGGTGCCGATGGCGATGCTCGCCGTGCTGCTGCCTGCCGATGTGCGTCCGGCATTGCCGGCGGCATTGGCGATGCCGCAGGTCTGGGTCGGGCTGCCGCAGGGAGCGGCTGGCGCTGCGGGTGCGACGACGATGGCGAGCAACCATGCCGCTCTGTGGATGGCTGCCCTCTGGCTGTTGGGCGCGGCGGCGATGGCCGCCGCGTTGTGGCGGCAGCAGCAGCGCTACCGGCGCAGCCTGGGGCGGCTGTCGCCCGGCGCCGATGGGGTCCTGTACGCGCAGCACGCCCAGCACGGTCCGCTGGTGCTCGGCGCCTGGCGCCCGCGGGTGGTGCTGCCGATGGATTTCGCGCAGCGCTATCCGTCTGCGCAGGCGCAACTGGTGCTGGCCCACGAGCGCATGCATATCGCCCGCGGCGACACCCGCCACAACCTGTTGCTGGCCGCCTTGCGCTGTGCGTACTGGTTCAACCCCTTGCTGCACTGGGCCGCGGCGCGGTTCCGCTTCGACCAGGAGCTGGCCTGCGATGCGGCGGTACTGGTGCGGCACCCGGCCTCGCGGCGCAGCTACGCCGAGGCGATGTTGCAGACCCAGCTGGATGCGATCGCGTTGCCGGTCGGCTGCCACTGGCAGGCGGGGCATACCTTGCGGCAGCGGATCGGGATGCTGCAGCGGCCGGCCGTGAGCGGCTGGCGGCGGCGTGCGGGCATCGCCGTGGTGGCGATGGCGACACTGTGCGGCGGTGGCGCGGCATGGGCGTTGCAACCGCTGCCGGCGTCCGCGTTGGCAGGAAGCGGCAGTGCGCCCGCGCTGGCGGATGCGCAAGCACCGGATGCGGGCGCGCGGGCGGGGACCGCTTCCGCGGTAGGCACGGCGCCGGCCAACGCTGAAACGCGCTCGCCAATGCTGCTCGCGTCGGCAGCCGAGGCTGCGACCACATCCGCCAAGCATGCGGCCACACCGGCCAAACCGCTGGCCATGCCGCCACCGGCCTATCCGCGCGACGCCCTGGACGAGGGCGCCTCGGGAAAACTGTCGCTGTTGGTGAGCGTGGATGCCGCCGGCGCCGTCAGCGATGTGCAGTTGCTTGGTCGTGGCACCGGCAACGCCGCGCTGGATCAGGCGGCGATTGCCGCCGCCAGGCAGTGGCGCTTCGTTCCGGCGCAGAAGCAGGGACGGCCGGTCGCGTCGCGGCTGCAGATACCGGTCAACTTCGAATCCGGAAGGGAGCCTGTGGATGCGCCATCTGGGGTCCCCAATGCATCGGACTACCGCTGGTATCTGGTGGATACGGAAGCGGATGATGCGCCTGAGCAAACCTGCGACGTTGTCTCTGTCGTCGAGCAAAGGCCGACCCGGCGCGTGTATTGCGGCATGTCCATCAAGACGGCCAAGCGATGAGCCTGCACAGGATCTGCCTGGCCAGCGCGTGCCTGTGCCTGGCCAGCTGCGCCAGCCAGCCGCAGCGCGAGCAGACCCAGCGGCTGGATTCCGTGGACCAGCGTCTGCTGGCGCCACGCGGCGATGGTGCCCCGGGTGGGGCCATCACCGCCTACACGATGCAGCCGCAGCAGGTGTTCCGCATGCCGCAACCACTGGACGCGCCGACGCCGCAGCTGCCGGCCGATTCGCCACGGCGCACGCTGGCGCCGACCACGGTGTGCGTGCGCGTGATCCTGTCCGCGCAAGGCGCGGTGCAGCGCAGCGAGCCCTTGCGCGACCGAGAGGAATGCCGTGCCGGCGCGCTGGCGGACAACGCCGATCTGCTGCAGGCGGTACAGCAGGAGGTCGCGCGCTGGCGCTTCGTGCCGGCGGCGATCTGCACCTATGCCGATCCGGCGCAGCGGCCGGCGGTGGAGGGACGCTGCGACGATGCCGTGTCGGTGGAAGAGGTGCCGGTGACGCTGGCCTACGCGTTCACCTTCGAGGTGCGCGAGGGCAAGGCCAGCGTGCAGGCCGGGCGCGTGGGCGGTCGCAGTGCGCGTTGAGTGCGTGAGCAGATGCCGAGCCGTGAGCGCTGGAAGGTCTTGCTGTCATGGTTGCGGGTTGCGGAAGCGATTCGTGTCTTGCCATCGATTGCGATAGGCGTCGCCGGTAGAGCCTGTCGCGGCTGAAGCCGCTCCTACAAGGGCAGCATCTTGAGAGAGATGCCCCATGTGGGCGGCGGCAGGATCGCCGCCGCGCTACAGCATCTCCGGCTTGAACAGGCGCCGCCGCGAGACTTCCGCGCCGGACAGCATGAACTTGCCGTCGCCGCGGTAGTGCAGGGTCCTGGGCAGTTTCGGCGACGTGGCGACATGCGCCTTGACCACTTCCCAGACGAACAGGTTGTGCCTGGCGATCTGGCGGCCGTCGTGCAGGCGGCACTCGAAGCTGGCATAGCACTCGGCGATCGACGGCGCATCGACGTGCGTGCCGGCCACCGCGGTCAGGCCGAAGTGCGCGAACTTGTCGAGCTGCGCGCCGCTGCTGTTGCCGATGCCGACCACGGTGTCGAGCAGGTCCGCGGTCGGCAGGTTGATCGTGCATTGCTTGCTGCGCCGGACCAGTTCGAAACTGTGGTTGGCGCTGGAGATGCAGCAGGCGATCAGCGACGGCGAGAACTCCAGCACCATGTGCCAGCCCATGGTCATGATGTCGCGCTGCCCTTTCCACGCCGAGCCGACCAGCACCACCGGGCCGGGTTCCAGGAACCGGCGCACCTGGTCGAGCGGGAAATCGTGCTTGCGGTAGCGGCGCATGGCGGCGGCCTGGCTTCGTTGCGATGGCGCACAGTCTGGCCATCGGCGGTGAACGCGGCGTCGGCGCGTTACTCCAGCCGATGGATCGCGTCGGCGATGCGTTCCACTTCCTCGGCCTGGTGGCTGACGTACAGCATCGGCAGGCGCACCTCGTCGCGCACGCGCTGCAGGTACGGAATCAGTTCGCCGCGGCGTTGCGCGTCCAGCGCCGACAGCGGTTCGTCGAACAGCAGGATCGCCGGCTGCGACAGCAGCGCGCGGCCGATCGCCACGCGCTGCGCCTCGCCGCCGGACAGATTGCCCGGGCGCCGCGCCAGCAGCGGCGCGATGCCGAGCAGTTCCACCACCGCCTCGAAGCCGAAGCGCTCGGCCTGGCCGCGGCCGTGGCGGCCGTAGCCGAGGTTGCGGCGGACGTCCATGTGCGGGAACAGCCGCGCGTCCTGGAACACGTAGCCGATGCGGCGGCGGTGGGTGGGCACGTCGATGCCGGCGGCGCTGTCGTAGAGCACGCGGTCGTCGATGACGATGCGTCCGCTGCGCGGCCGCAGCACGCCGGCGATGGCGTTGAGCATGCTGGTCTTGCCGGCGCCGGACGGGCCGACCAGCGCGACCACCCGCGCCGTCTCCTCGACCCGCAAGCGGCGCTGAAAGCGGCCGCGCTGCACTTCGATATCGATGCTCAGCACCGGCGCACGCTCGCATCCTGCGGCAAGCGCGGCGCGACGTGGAGACGTGCCGCGGACCGACCGCGTGCAGCGGCGGGGAGCCGACTCACGCGTCCGCCTCCGGCCCGCGCTGGCGCCGCACCAGCCATTCGGACAGCAGCAGCGCGGCCAGCGAGATCGCCAGGGCCACCGCCGCCAGCCGCCAGATGCCCGATTCGCCGCCGGGCACCTGCAGCAGGCCGTAGATCGCCGACGACAGGGTCTGGGTTTCCCCGGGGATATTCGACACGAAGGTGATGGTGGCACCGAATTCGCCCAGCGCCTTGGCGAAGGCGAGCGCGGTGCCGGCGACCAGCCCCGGCCAGGCCAGGGGCAGGGTGATGCTGAAGAACACCCGCCATGGCCCGGCGCCGAGCGTGGCCGCGGCGGCCTCGAGGCGACGGTCGGTGGATTCCAGCGCCAGGCGGATCGCGCGCACCATCAGCGGGAATCCCATGACTGCGCTGGCCAGTGCCGCGCCGGTCCAGCGGAATGCGAACTGCACGCCCAGGTGGTCCAGCAGCCAGGCGCCGACCGGTCCCTGCGTGCCGAGCACGATCAGCAGTACATAGCCGGTGACCACCGGCGGCATCACCAGCGGCAGATGCAGCAACGCATCCAGCAGCGCCTTGCCGGGGAAGCGGCGCCGCGCCAGCAGCCAGCCGCAGGCCACGCCGAACGGCAGGCTGCCCAAGGCCGCGACCAGTGCGACCTTGACGCTGAGCGCGATCGCGGTGAGCTCTTGCGGCGTGAATGCGAACAACGGCAATGGCTCAGCGCGCGAGCGAGAAACCGCGGCGCTGGAAGATCGCCTGCGCCGGCGCGGTCCCCAGCCAGCGCACGAAGTCGGCTGCGGCGGGATTCTTGCCAGCGCGCAATGCCGCCACCGGATACACGATCGGCGCATGGCTGTCGGCCGGGAACACCGCCACCACCCGCACCTTCGGTTCGGCCTTGGCGTCGGAGCCGTAGACGATGCCCAGCGGGGCCTCGCCGCGCGCGACCAGCATCAGCGCGCTGCGCACGCTTTCCGATTCGGCCAGGCGCGCCTGCACGCCGTCCCACTGGCCGAGTTTCTGCAGCGCGGCGCGCGCGTATTTGCCGGCCGGCACGCTGCTGGTCTGGCCGACCGCGAGGCGGCCCTGCGCACCGAGCGCGGCGGCGAGCGTGCCGGGTTTGCGCAGATCGACCTTGGCGGCGCTCGCCACCGGCGCGACCAGCACCAGCGTGTTGCCGAGCAGGTTGCGGCGTTGCGCCGGATCCACCAACCGGCGCTGCTGCAGATAATCCATCCACTCCAGGTCGGCGGAGAAGAACACGTCCGCCGGCGCGCCCTGTTCCACCTGCCGCGCCAGCGCCGAGCTGGCCGCGTACGACACCTGCACCGGCGTACCGCTGGACTGCTGGTAGGCGGCCGCGGCCTCGTCCAGCGATTCCTTCAGGCTGGCGGCGGCGAACACGGTCAGCGGTGCCTGTGCCCAGGCCGGTGGCACGGCCAGGGCGACGACGAGCGAGAGCAGGCACAGCAGGCGGAGTAGCGAACGGGACATGGAGGCGCTCCGGGAATCAGGGGGACGGGCGGCGATCGGCTTGGCCTGGCGCGCACGGCGCGCAGGCCGTCGCCAGCGCAATGCGGTCGTGCGGGGCATGCCCGCATCCTACCGCCTTCACTGCGGCGCGGCGTGCAGGTCGTCGGTGCGGCCGGCCTGGATGTTGGCGCGTACCGACGGCTGCATCAGCCGCGGCGGCGCCAAGGTCGCGTCGCGCGCGCGCCGCAACGCGACGAACTCGGCTTCGCCGATGCCGTCGCGCACATGGATGTTGTCGCGGCGCTGCGCGCCGATGCTGGTTTCGCAGGCGACCGCGCGGCCGCCTGCGCCGTAGTCGTGGCAGACGAACACGCGGGTGGCGGCCGGCAGTGCGTAGAGCGCTCGGATCGAGCGGAACAGCGTGGCCGCATCGCCGCCGGGGAAATCGCAGCGTGCCGTGCCGCTGTCGGGCATGAACAGCGAATCGCCCGGAAACAAGGCGTCGCCGATCAGGTAGGCGATGCTGTCGTCGGTATGTCCGGGCACCGCGATCACCTGCGCCTGCAGCGCACCGATCGCGAAACGCTCGCCGTCGGCGAACAGGTGGTCGAAGCCGCAGCGCCCGTCGCCGGCGTCCTCGGCCAGGCCGAATTGCGGCGCGAAGCGCGCGCGCGCCGCGCGGATGCCGGCGCCGATCGCCAGCGTCGCCTGCGGCCAGCGTTGCTTGAACCACTGCGCCGCGGAGACGTGGTCGGCGTGGGCATGGGTTTCCAGGATCCAGCGCAGTTGCAGGCCGCGCGCGGACAGCAGCTCGGCCAGGCCCTGCACCGGCGCCTCGCGCAGGGTGGCGGTGTCCGCATCGAAGTCCAGCACCGGATCGATCACCGCGGCGTCGTGGCCGTCTTCGACCAGATAGCTCCAGGTGCCGGAACCGGCGTGGTGGAAGGGGTGGACGTGGGGAACCTGGCTCATGGGCCTGCCTTGGCGGGAGAGGAAGGGCCGACGCTGCAATAGATGCCGTGCAAGGTATCGAGGATGCGCTGCGCCGGGCCGGGGACCAGCGAATAATAGATGGTCTGCCCGTCGCGGCGGGTCTGCACCAGGCCGTCCTCGCGCAGCACCGCCAGGTGCTGCGACAGCGCCGATTGGCTCAGGTCCAGGCGCGTGTTGAGTTCGCCCACCGAGTGTTCGTGGTCCACCAGCAGGCACAGCAACAGCAGCCGCTTCTCGTTGCCGAGCGCCTTCAGCAGGCGCGCGGCCTCGCCGGCATGCGCACGCATCGCCGCAGGATCCATCGCGGGTTGCAGACGGCGGGCCATCGGACTCAGAAGGCGACCGGCAGGCCGGCAGCGGTCCAGCCGAGGAAGCCGCCGTTCAACGAGCGCACCGCGCTGTAGCCGAGGTGCTGCAGGCTCAGCGCGGCCAGCGTGGAGCGGCCGCCGCTGGCGCAGTACAGCAGGATCGGCTGGTCGCGCCGGGCCAGCGCCGGGTCGGTGTCGAGACGGAATTCGAGGATGCCGCGCGGAATGTTGATCGCGTTGGGCAGGTGGCCGACGGCGAACTCGCCGGGTTCGCGCACGTCGATGATCCATTCGCCGGGCAGCGGCGTGGCGGCGGCGTCGGTATCGACCTCGTGGATCTGCGGGCGTGCCCTGTCGACCAGGGCTTGTGCGGAGGAATGGGGCATTGGGGGCTCCGGTGGATGAACGGCGCTCATAATATCAGTTGACTCTAATATAAGAAAATTCTAATTTATCTCGCAGCCAGCGACGGTTCGCTGGCACCGACCGGGTTCCGTCGAACCCTCGTCCTGGAGCCGCCGCGTGAAGCCGTTTGCCCTCTCGATCGCGCTGGCCGCGAGCCTGTCGCTGGCGGCGTGCCGCCACGAATCCACCTCGGCGGTGCCGCCGCCGCTGCCCGCGCTGCAGACCGACCCGGTGGCGTTCGCCGATCCCGCCGCGCGCGCCTGGGATGGCGTGGTCGCCGCGGTGGAGCATGCCGACCTGTCGGCGCAGACCGACGGGCGGGTGCTCGAAGTGCGCGTGGACGTCAACGATCGCGTCGCCGCCGGCCAGGTGCTGCTGCGGCTCAGCGCGGTGGAGCAGCGCGCAAGCGTGGACAGCGCACAGGCGCAGTTGCGTTCGGCCGCGGCCAGTGCCGACGAGGCCGAGGCCAGCTACCGCCGCTACGCCGCGCTGGCCGGCGCGCAGTACGTGTCGCGTGCGCAACTGGACCAGGCCCGGGCCACCCGCGATGCCGCGGTCGCGGCGCGCCAGTCCGCCGCCGCGCAACTGGCGCAGGCGCGGCAGCCGGCCGACTACACGGTGATCCGCGCGCCGTTCGCCGGCGTGGTCAGCGCGCGCCAGGTGCAGCCGGGCGAAGCGGTGGCGACCGGCCAGGCGCTGCTGTCGCTGTACGCGCCTGGCGCGCAGCGCATCGACGTGCAGGTGCCGCAGTCCGACGCCGCGGCGATCCGCGCCGCGCCGCGCGCGCAGGTGCGGCTGGACGATGGCCGCGCGCTGACGGTGCCGCAGGTGGTGGTGTTCCCCACCGCCGATCCGAACAGCCACAGCGTGACGGTGCGCGTGCCGTTGCCCGCGCTGGCGCCGGCACCGGCGCCGGGGACGACCGCCAAGGTCGCGTTCGCCGTCCCCGACGCTGGCGCCGATGTGGCCACGGCCACGCTGTGGATGCCGCGCGCGGCGTTGCTGCAGCGTGGCGAACTCAGCGCGGCCTATGTGCTCGCCGCCGGCACGCTGAGCCTGCGCCAGCTGCGCGTGGGCCGGCAGGATGCGCAGCGGGTCGAGGTGCTGGCTGGATTGCAGGCCGGCGAGCGCGTGGCGCGCGATCCGGTCGCCGCCGGACAGGCGCTGGCCGCGCAGCGGCGCGCGTTGGCGGAGCGCTGAGATGGCGGCGCGACTGGGCGTGTCCGGGCGTCTGGCAGCGGCGTTCCAGGCCAATCCGCTGACCCCGTTGCTGGCGCTGCTGGGCCTGCTGCTGGGCCTGGCCGCGGTGGCGATCACCCCGCGCGAGGAAGAGCCGCAGATCGACGTGACCATGGCCACCGTGTCGGTGGCCTTCGCCGGCGCCGATGCGCGCGAAGTGGAGCAATTGCTGAGCACGCCGCTGGAGCAGAAGCTGGCCGAGATCGAAGGAGTCAAGCACGTGACCTCGGTCAGCCGCCCGGGGCAGGCGCTGCTGACCGTCGAGTTCCAGGTCGGGGTGCCGCGCCAGGCGGCGCTGGTGCGGCTGTACAACCAGGTCTATTCGAACCTGGATGCCTTGCCGCAGGGCATGGGCGTGGGCACGCCGCTGATCAAGCCCAAGGGCATCGACGACGTGCCGGTGATGGCGGTGACGTTGTGGAGCGACGATCCGCAGCGCAGCGCGGTGGACCTGGGCGAGGTCGCGCACACCCTGGAAAGCGAACTCAAGCGCATCCCCGGCACGCGCGATATCTACAGCATCGGCGCGCCGCAGCGGGTGCTGACGTTGACCCTGGATCCGTCGCGGCTGGCCGCCTACGGCCTGACCGTGTCCGACCTGAGCCAGTCGCTGCAGGCGGCCAATGCGGTGCGCCAGCTCGGCGAGCGCATCGGCGGCGGTCGCGCGGTCCCGGTCGCCGCCGGCACCTTCCTGGCCGATGCCGACACGGTGGCGGGGCTGGTGATCGGCGTGCACGAAGGCCAACCGCTGCATCTGCGCGACGTGGCGCAGGTGCGCGCCGGCGCCGACCTGCCGAGCAGCTATGTCTGGTACGGCGCACCGGCGGGCCGCGGCGGTCCGGCGCAGGGCCGTGCGCCGGCGGTGACGCTGGCCATCGCCAAGCAGCCCGGCAGCGATGCCGCCGCGATCACCCGCGCCGTCGCCGCGCGCCTGCGGCAGCTGCGCGGCGAGACGATCCCGCAAGGCGTGCACGCCGAGGTGACCCGCGACTACGGCGCCAGCGCCGACGCCAAGGCCGCCAAGCTGATCCACAAGCTGGTGTTCGCGACCGGCTCGGTGGTGCTGCTGGTGCTGTTCGCGCTGGGCTGGCGCGAGGCCGTCGTGGTCGGCAGCGCGGTGGTGCTGACCCTGGCGCTGACCCTGTTCGCGTCGTGGGCGATGGGCTTCACCCTCAACCGGGTGTCGCTGTTCGCGTTGATCTTCTCGATCGGCATCCTGGTCGACGACGCCATCGTGGTGGTGGAGAACATCCACCGGCACATGCGCGCCGGCGGCAAGACCCTGCGCGAGGCGATCCCGCCGGCGGTGGACGAGGTCGGCGGGCCGACCATCCTCGCCACCTTCACCGTGATCGCGGCGCTGATGCCGATGGCCTTCGTCAGCGGGCTGATGGGGCCGTACATGCGGCCGATCCCGATCAACGCCTCGGTCGGCATGCTGCTGTCGCTGGCGATCGCGCTGATCGTGACCCCGTGGTTGTCGCTGAAGCTGCTGGCGCGGCATGCGCCGGCGCCAGCCGCTGCCGACGGCGCCACGCCATCCGCATCGCCGCGCCTGCAGCGCTTCTTCTCGAAACTGCTGCACCCCTTCCTCGCCCCCGAGCGCGGCGCGCGGCGGCGCGGCTGGCTGTTCGCCGGCATCGCCGCATTGCTGGTGCTGGCGGTGTCGCTCGTCGGGTTGCAATGGGTGGTGATGAAGATGCTGCCGTTCGACGACAAGTCCGAATTGCAGATCGTGGTCGATCTGCCCGAAGGCAGCACCCTGCAGGACACCGATGCGCTGCTGGTCGAACTGTCCGGCGTGCTCGACCGCACCCTGGACGTGCACGACTATCAGGGCTATGCTGGTACCTCGGCGCCGGTCAATTTCAACGGCCTGGTGCGTCAGTACTACCTGCGCAGCGGCAACAACGTCGGCGACCTGCAGGTGAACCTGGTCGACAAGCAGCTGCGCACGCGGCAAAGCCACGCCATTGCGCGCGCGCTGCGTCCGGCATTGGCGGCGATCGCGCGCCGCCATGGCGCGGCGCTGAAGGTGGTGGAGGTGCCGCCGGGCCCGCCGGTGCTGGCGCCGCTGGTGGCCGAGGTGTACGGCCCGGACTACGCGCGCAGCCGCCAGCTGGCGCTGGCATTGGAGCGGCGCTTCCTGCGCACGCCGAACGTGGTCGATGTGGATACCAGCGTGGAAAGCGCGGCGGCGCGCGAGGCGCTCGTGGTCGATCGGGTGCGCGCGGCGCGGCTGGGCGTGACCCAGTCGGCGATCGCCGATGCGCTGGCGGCGTCGGTGCAGGGCGTGGACGCGACCTGGCTGCACGATGGCGCTTCCAAGTACCCGCAACCGGTGCGGCTGCGCCTGGCCGCGGCCGCGCAGGCCGGCGTCGCGCGCATGCTGGCGCTGCATGTGCGCGGCGGCGACGGCCAGCTGGTGCCGTTGTCGGAACTGGTCGCGGTGCAGCGGCTGCCGTGGGACGGTGCGATCTGGCACAAGGATCTGCGGCCGGTGGTGTACGTCACCGGCGACGAGGCCGGGCGCCTGGACAGCCCGCTGTACGGCATGTTCGACCTGGTCGGGCAGCTGCGCCGACAGCGCGTCGGCGGGCAGGCAGTAGCGCAGTCCTTCATCGCGCAACCGCTCGACAGCGGCGATTTCGCGGTCAAGTGGGATGGCGAGTGGCAGATCACCTACGAGACGTTCCGCGACATGGGCATCGCCTACGCGGTCGGCCTGCTGCTGATCTATCTGCTGGTGGTGGCGCAGTTCCGCAGCTATCTGGTGCCGCTGGTGATCATGGCGCCGATTCCGCTGACGGTGATCGGGGTGCTGCCGGGGCACGCGCTGCTCGGCGCGCAGTTCACCGCGACCAGCATGATCGGCATGATCGCGCTGGCCGGCATCATCGTGCGCAATTCGATCCTGCTGGTGGACTTCATCCGCCAGGCCTTGGTGCAGGGCCGCAGTGCCGAGCAGGCAGTGGTCGAGGCCTGCGCGGTACGCGCGCCGCCGATCGTGCTGACCGGGCTGGCGGCGATGCTGGGCGCCTTCTTCATCCTCGACGATCCGATCTTCAACGGCCTGGCGGTGGCGCTGATCTTCGGCATCCTGATCAGTACCGCACTGACCCTGCTGGTGATCCCGCTGCTGTACTACCCGTTGGCGCGCCGCGCTGCCAAGCCGGCGTGAGCGAGATGCGCATGCGCGTCCACGCGGTCTTTCCGGCGCCGGCGTAGAGTCGGCATTCCCCCTGTCTGCGTCACTGGAGACCTGCATGAGGAGTTCTGCATGACCATCGGCGATCCGATCCGCGTCACCCTCGAACAGGAGGCGGATTTCGCGTTCCGCATCCAGTTCGACGAAACCGATCTGGCGCCGTGGCTGGGCGACGAGACCGCGCCGCTGGGCCACGAGCGCGGGCCCAACCCTTCGCGCATCCTGTTGGCCAGCATCGCCAACTGCCTGGCGGCGAGCCTGCTGTTCGCGCTGCGCAAGTTCAAGAACGATCCGGTCGGGGTGGTCGCGCACATCACCGCCACGCCGATGCGCAACGCGGAAGGGTTCTGGCGCATTCCGCAGGCATCGGTGGAACTGCAACTGCCCGATGGCAACCAGGACTACGCGCAGCTGCAGCGCATCCTCGACCGGTTCGAGCAGTTCTGCGTGGTCACCCAGAGCGTGCGCCAGGGCATCGACGTGCAGGTCACGGTCAAGGACGCGCACGGCAATGTGTTGCTCGGCGACAAGAGCATCGAGGCCGGCGCGTGAACGATCCGCTGCACATCGCCTGCCCGCACTGCCAGGCGCTGAACCGGGTGCCGGGCGAACGCCTGGCGGCGGCACCGCAATGCGGGCGTTGCCATCGTGCGCTGTTCGTCGGCGCGCCGGTCGCGTTGACCGCGGACACCTTCGCCGCCCATGCCGAGCGCAGCGACATTCCGCTGCTGGTGGACTTCTGGGCGCCGTGGTGCGGCCCGTGCCGGACCATGGCGCCGCAGTTCGAGGCCGCCGCCGCACACCTGGAACCGCGCATGCGCCTGGGCAAGCTGGACACCGAGGCGCAGCCGGCGCTGGCGGGGCGCTTCGGCATCCGCAGCATTCCGACCCTGGCCTTGCTGCGGCATGGCCGCGAGTTGGCGCGGCACAGCGGTGCGATCGGTGTTGCCGAGATCGTGCGCTGGGCGCAAGGGCATGCCGGCTAGGTCCGGCCCCCGCGCGATCCCGCAGCATTCCTGTATTCCTGTAGGAGCGGCTTCAGCCGCGACAGGACCTGTCGGGAAGGCCTGTCGCGGCTGAAGCCGCTCCTACAAAAAGCAGGGGCCGCGCGTTACTTCCCCAGCGCAGCGTTCAGCGTCGCCGCCAGATCCGCGCCGGCCTGGCGCAGTTGCGCTTCGGCGACCGGGCGCCAGGTCGCCACGTAGTCGGCCGGCAGCTTGGCGCCGGGCGGGTAGAAGCCCGGGCGCAGCATGATCCGGCACGAGGCTTCGGCCCAGGCCGCGGCCGGCGGCGGCAACGCGCTGCCGGCAGGCGAGGGGGCCGGCAGCGGTTGCGCCTGCAGCTGCGCCAGGTAGTGCGCCTCGTCCAGGCCGCGGCTGCGCAGCAGGCCGCTGTCCCACAGCGAATGCAGGTTGCTGCCCTTGCCCTCGAACTGGATCTGGAACGTGTTGGCGCCCTTGTCGTGGGCGTAGCCGGCGTGCAGCGGCTGCTGGATGTCGCCGGCGAAATGCACCACGAACTTCAGCGCCTGGGCCCGTGCCGCCTGCGGCTGGCTGCGATCGGCGAGGATCGCGGCCTGGCGGCGCAGCGCCTCGACCGCGCAGTTGCCGTCGGGACAATCGCGGGTTTCCTCGTAGTGGCACTGCTCTTCGCCGAGGTTGACGTAGTGCCAGGGGCCGGTGCGCTTGCCCATGTCCGGGTCGCTTTCGCGCAATTGGTCGGCCCAGTTGGCGACGCCGGCCAGGGTCGGCTCGGGTTCGCCCTGCAGCAACCGCTGCACCTGCGCGCGGGCCTGCGGGGTGAGTTGGGCATCGGCGAGATCGGCGACCAGGCGATGGCCCAGCGGGCCCCAGGCGAAGGCGGCGGACGGCGCGGCGGTCAGTGCCGCGGCGAGCGCGGCGGAAACGAAGAGAGAGGATTTCATGCGCGGATTCTAGCCGGCGCCGATGACGTTGCCATGGCCGCGTCATCGCGCCGTTGCGCAACCGCTAAGCCTCGCCCGTGTGGACGCGGCTGCGGGCCCTGCGGATCAGAAATACAGCAGGTAGGCCAGGCCGTAGGTGATGGGGTCGAGCTTGGCCTTGCCGAGCGTGCCGCTGTCCACTTCCACGTCGCTGCGCATGCTGGTCCAGCGCGCGTCCACGCGCAGCGCGCTGCGCTCGCCGATGGCGAAGTCCACGCCGGCATGCACGGCCGGGCCGACGCTGTCCTTGAACTTGACGTCGTCGCGGGAGAACGCGCCCTTGCCGTCGGCGCCCAGGAAGGTGGTGTAGTTGAGGCCCACGCCGACGAACGGGGAGATGTCGCCGTTGCCGTTGAAGTGGTACTGCAGCGAGAGCGTCGGCGACAGCGCCCAGGCGCTGCCGATATCGCCGCCCTGTTCCAGGCCGATCTTCTGCTGCCCGACCAGGGTCTGGATCTCCACGCCGAGGTTGCCGCGGAAGAAGTATTCGTAGCTGAACGAGAGCGCCGGTGCGGTGTCGGCGCTGAAGCGCTGCTCGCTGCCGCTCAGGGTGCCGTTGGAGGACCCGGGCACCATGCCGTGGATGCCGTAGCTGGTGGTGAAGTGGCCGGCCGACTGCGCCGCGGCGGGCAGGGCGATGGCGGCAAGGGCGGCGACGGCGAGACGGCGGAACAGGCGTGGCTTCATTGGGGACCCCGGTGACGGCGAATGGGCGGATGCGAATCCCAGTGTCGGCCCGGCGGCGACCGATCCACATCCTTGTGGAGCGTAGTCTGCCAGAGAAGCGCGGCGCCCGCGCAGCCTCAGAACTTCATCACATAGGCCAGGCCGTACACCAGCGGATCGATGTTCGCGGTGCCCATGCTGGCGCCGTTGACCTTGACCTTGCTGTCGATGTCGGCCCAGCGCAGGTCCACCCGCAGCGCGGACTTGTCGGTGAGCGCGACGTCCACGCCGACGTGCGCGGCCAGGCCCCAGGAATCCTCCAGCTTGAGCTTGGTGCCGGCCAGCGCGCCGGTGGTGTCCTCGCTGAAGAAGGTGGTGTAGTTGATGCCGGCGCCGACGAACGGGGACACCTTGCCGGCGCTGTTGAAGTGGTACTGCAGCGAGACCACCGGCGGCAGCTGCTTGGTGCTGCCGACCTTGCCGACGCCCTTGACGTCGATGTCGTGCTTGAACGGCAGCGCGGCCAGCACCTCGATGCCCAGGTCCTGGTGCACGAAGTACTCGAAGGTGACGGTCGGCTTGATGTCGCTGCCGATGCTCAGCGGCAGGGTGCCGCCGGCCAGCTTGCCGTTGTCGGACTTCGGGTTGACCTGGTGGGCGCCGATGCCCACGGTCCAGTCGCCCTGCGACTGCGCCAGCGCCGGCAGGGCGCACAGCGCGAGGGCGGCCGCCAGGCCGGACAGCAGGAGAGGGGAGGTCTTGCGCATGATGGGTGTCTCGTTTGGGTGTGGGCGCAGTGTCCTGCCGGCGTCGCCGCGCCGCCTTGATCCTGATCAAACGCGTCGAAGCGCGTGCCGGGCGCGATGCGGCCGGCCTGATAGAATGCTCGCCCCCTTCCATCCGCCGCGTCTGGCGCGGCCGCAGGAGCTACTGAAATGGCAATCAAGGTTGGCATCAACGGTTTCGGTCGCATCGGACGCAATGTGCTGCGCTCGGCGGTACAGAATTTCGGCAGCGACATCGAGATCGTCGCCATCAACGACCTGCTCGAGCCCGACTACCTGGCGTACATGCTGCAGTACGATTCGGTGCACGGCCGCTTCGACGGCGAGGTATCGGTCGACGGCAATCACCTGGTGGTCAACGGCAAGAAGATCCGCCTGACCCAGGAGCGCGATCCGGCGGCGCTGAAGTGGGACGAGGTCGGCGCCGAGGTGGTGATCGAATCCACCGGCCTGTTCCTGACCAAGGACACCGCGCAGAAGCACATCGATGCCGGCGCCAAGAAGGTGATCCTGTCGGCCCCGTCCAAGGACGACACGCCGATGTTCGTGTACGGCGTCAACCACGCCACCTATGCCGGCCAGGCGATCGTCTCCAACGCCAGCTGCACCACCAACTGCCTGGCGCCGCTGGCCAAGGTGATCAACGACAAGTGGGGCATCAAGCGCGGCCTGATGACCACCGTGCATGCCGCCACCGCCACGCAGAAGACCGTGGACGGCCCCAGCAACAAGGACTGGCGCGGCGGCCGCGGCATCCTGGAGAACATCATTCCGTCCAGCACCGGCGCGGCCAAGGCCGTGGGCGTGGTGATCCCGGAGTTGAACAAGAAGCTGACCGGCATGAGCTTCCGCGTGCCGACCTCGGACGTGTCGGTGGTCGACCTGACCGTGGAGCTGGACAAGCCGGCGACCTACGCCGAGATCTGCGCCGAAGTGAAGGCGCAGAGCGAAGGCGCGCTGAAGGGCATCCTCGGCTACACCGAAGACAAGGTGGTGGCCACCGACTTCCGCGGCGACGCGCGCACCTCGATCTTCGACGCCGACGCCGGCATCGCCCTGGACAGCACCTTCGTCAAGCTGGTGTCCTGGTACGACAACGAGTGGGGCTATTCCAACAAGTGCCTGGAAATGGTCAAGGTGGTGGCGAAGTAAGCCGCGCCGCAACGTCCAGCCGTCATCCGAAACGCACGATTTCGCCGGAAATTTCGGCAATGCAATGCTAGTGGTGGCGTCCGGCGTTGTGCTGGAGCTCTAACGCAAAAAGGAGCGCAAAATGCGCTCCTTTTTGTTTGTCCTATGCTGAAAGAACGTTCGATCAGGACATCGCCTGCCGGTAGCGCCGGAGCGTGGCGACACACTCGTGCGCTACGCGGCGTTCGCCTGGCTACAGTGCGTTTTTGGACTCGTTGCTCTCGCTCTGGTCGTAGTCGGTGACCACGCCTTTGGAGTCGAATTCGATCGACAGCGAGTAGTCCTTGACGTTGCGCGCGCCGACGCCATGTTTCTGCGCTTCATTCACCGCGGCGCCAGTGTAGGCGCCAGGCAGCATCGACCTGAATACTCCGGTCACCGTCTTGCGGGCTTTTTCGCCATGCGATTCACCGGGGTTGTAACGCCACCTGTTTTCGTACCCGCCATTCTTCGCGGAAGTTTTGTAGACATAGGTCGGCTCGCCATAGATGGCACGCACTTCTTCTCTGGTTGTCTTGCCCAGGACCAGATTCTTCTTCACCGCCTCGGTGGTGTAGAGGCTCGGATCGTCTACCTTTTCGGCGAACGCCGGAGCAGCGAAGGAAGTGGCCAGCAGGGCCGAGATGCAAAGCGTGCGAAAGGGTTTCATGGTCATGTCCGTTTACCTTGTGATTGCGCCTGATTTGCAGATTGCATCTGTACCACGCCGACATGTCGCGCAGTCTGTGCGCATCGGCGATTCGTACATGAGCTTAGGCATGCCGAAACGGCACCGTCAACATGATGGCCCGTCTGGTCAGCCTCTTTCACGCTGGCAGGCACCCCCCGTTGGGTGCCAAGTTCATCGGCATGATGCGGTGAAGAAGGGGCAAAAACAGCCGGGATGGGGGCGATCTGTGATGTGTTGCGCTTTCTCGTTGGTTTGTCGAGAGCGCAGCCCGACAGGCGAAACCCCTCGAATCGACTTCGTCAATCGGCATAGGTCCGCGTGCATGCGCAGCGAACGCACGGCCCTGCCTGGCCGCGCTCGCCGATGCGGGACGCTCTGCATCGCCTGCAGGCTTGCCCCTACAGCGCCTGCACAATCAGCGATTGCAGTTGGTGCGCTAGGTTTCGTATGAAACAGGTGACCGACCTGATTGGCGAACGCACCGACCAGGGTTCTTACGTCACCGGTCCGGTAAGGCCTTCATTCCGTTCTTCTAGGGCGGCGACCGCTACCGCTACGAGCTCGCCTACCAGGGCCAGGGCCGCCTGGTGTTCGCCGGCAAGTCGATGGGCGGCGGCGGCAGCCTGATCGGGATCATCCACAACAAGAACGACAGCGGCTACCGCGAATAGGCGGTCGCAGCGGCAGAGCCCGGACCGCATCGCGCGCCCGGGCTTTTTTTCCTTGCGAAACGGCGGTCGTGCGCGAATGGATGTGGCTGCTGCCGCGCGGCAAGCCTGCACCGGCGTCGCGTCGCACTAACGCGATCGCGTTCCGCTGCGCTTGCCCGCCGCCGGGGCCGTGTCCAGCGCCGCGAGCAGGTTGGCGCGGCACGCCGCGAGGATCTCGTCCGCCAGCGGCGAATCGTCCGGACAGGCCCGGGACATGACGATCGCGCCGAGCGCGTGCGCCAGCATGTCCAGGCGCGCGGCGCGCGCATCGGCGGGGCTGGCGCCGGTCGCCGCAGCATCCTCGCGCTCCAGGGCCGCCAGCATGGCTTCGACGCCGTCCGCGAACGCGGACCGGACCGTCTCCGGCTCGCGTGCGGCGTCGCCGCCCAGCGCGGCCATGGTGCAGCCCACCGCGCGGGCATCGCGGTGCTCGCGCGAGACATAGCGGCGGACGAATTCCGGCGGATCGATCCCGTCCACCAGCGCCACGGTCTGCGCGATCCCGCACGCCGTCGCCTCCGCCATCAGGTCGGCCTTGGACGGGAAGTGCTTGTAGAAGCCGCCGTGGGTGAAACCGGCGGCGGCCATCAGATCGGCGACGCCGATGCCTTCGTAGCCGCGCTCGCGAAACAGCGCGGACGCGGTTTCGACGATGTGCGCCCGGTTCGCCTGCGCCTGCGCCTTGCTGACTTTCATTGCGGGTGTCCCCCGGCGGTGCTGGTCCTGGCACAAGGATACATTGATGTTGTTCATCATCAAAATGTTGACAAGTAAGATTATGATCATCATCATTGCGTGGCTTTCTTCCAATGCCTGCTTCCAGGGGCGTCGGCGGCTGAGCAGCCCCTCCACACCACGGGCCACGTCATCGTGGCCGCAGTTCCCTTTCCATCCGAAGAGACCACGCGCATGAGCACCACTTCCACCGTCCTCATCACCGGCGCCTCCAGCGGCATCGGCGCCGTCTACGCGCAGCGCTTCGCCCAGCGCGGCCACGACCTGGTCCTGGTCGCACGCGACAACGCCCGCCTGGACGCGTTGGCCGCACGCCTGCGCGAGGAACACAAGGTCGCGGTCGACGTGCTGCAGGCCGACCTGACCGCACAGGCCGACCTGGCCAAGGTCGAAGCGCGGCTGCGCGACGACGCGCGCATCGGCATCCTGATCAACAACGCCGGCATGGCCCAATCCGGCGGCTTCGCCGAGCAGACGGCGGACGGCGTCGAACGCCTGCTGGCGCTCAACACCACCGCGCCGACGCGGCTGGCGCTGGCGATCGCGCCGCGGCTGGCGCAGTCCGGCAGCGGCGCGATCGTCAACATCGGCTCGGTGGTCGGCCTGGCGCCGGAATTCGGCATGACCGTGTACGGCGCGAGCAAGGCCTTCGTGCTGTTCCTGTCGCAGGGCATGAGCCTGGAACTGGCGCCCAAGGGCGTGTACGTGCAGGCGGTGCTTCCGGCGGCCACCCGCACCGAGATCTGGGAGCGCGCGGGCATCGACGTCAACACGCTGGCCGAGGTGATGGACGTGGAAGAGCTGGTCGATGCGGCGCTGATCGGCTTCGATCGCCGCGAGTTGGTGAGCATCCCGCCGCTGCACGACGCCGACCGCTGGGACGCGCTGGACGGCGCCCGGCAAGCGCTGCTGGGCAGCATCCGGCAGGCCAATGCCGCGCAACGCTACCGGCCGGCGGCCTGAAGCCTGCAGTCCCGCACCTGCCGCGATCGAGGCGATCATCATGGAAACGCAACGCGATAGCTGGGTGCTGATCACCGGCGCATCGAGTGGATTCGGCGAGGAGTTCGCCAGGCAGTACGCGGCGCGCGGCCACCGGCTGATCCTGGTCGCGCGGCGCCTGGACCGGCTCGATGCGCTGGCGCAGGCGTTGCGGCAGCGGCACGGTGTGGAGGTCCTCGTCGAGCAGGTCGATCTGTCGCAGATCGCGGCCGTGCGCCGGCTCCACGCCGGCCTGCACGCGCGCGGCATCGAGGTCGAGGTGCTGGTCAACAATGCCGGGCACGGCCTGCAGGGGCCGTTCCTGGATGGCGACCTGGAGCCGGCGCTGTCGATGATCCAGCTGGACATCGCCAGCCTGACCGCGATGACCCATCTGTTCGGCCAGGACATGCGCCGGCGCCGGCGCGGCAAGATCCTGCAGGTGGCCAGCCTGCTGGCCTACCAGGGCGTGGAGAACTTCGCGGTGTATTCGGCCGCGAAGGCCTACGTGCTGCGCCTGGGCGAGGCGCTGCATCGCGAGTTCGCGCGCGATGGCGTCACCGTCACCACGCTGTGCCCGGGGCTGACCGACACCGGATTCGCGCGTGTCGCCCAGCAGCGGATCACGCCCCAGTTGAATGCGTTGATGATGCAGACCCCGCCGGTGGTGCGGGCCGGCATGCGCGCGCTGGATGCCGGCCGCATCAGCGTGGTGCCCGGGCTGATCAACAGGTTGAACGCGGTCTTCATGTGGGCGACGCCGCGCTGGATCCACCAGGCCGTGCTGTCCCGCATCCTCAACCGGTGAGCGCCATGCGGCTGGGTTTCCGCTCGCTGTCGGTCCTGGCCTCGCTGCTGTTCCTGGCGATCGCCTGCACCTGGATGTTCTCGCCGGACGCGATGCTGGCGAACTGGGGCATCGGCGCTTCGCCGTCGGCCGAGCTGATGGCGCGACGCGGGGCCGCGCTGTATGCGGGCCTGAGCGTGATGTTGTTCATGGCGCGCGGCGCGGCGCCATCGCCGGCGCGTTCGGCGCTGGTGGCAGGCTTCGTTACCGCCTGTTCGTTGCTGGCGGTGCTGGGCGTCGGCGAACTGGCCAGCGAGCACGCGGGCCGCGGGATCCTGGTCGCGGTCGTGCTCGAAACCGTGTTCGTCCTTGCGTTCGTTTTCGTCGGGGGAAAATCATGAAGGCGTTCTTCATCGAAGGCTATGGCAACAAGCATCCAGGCCGGATCGGCGAGCTGCCCGAACCGGAGGTGCGCGACGACGAGGTGCTGGTCGAGGTGCATGCCGCCGGCGTCAACCTGCTCGACGCGAAGATCCGCAAGGGCGAGTTCAAGCTGATCCTGCCGTACCGCTTTCCGCTGGTGCTGGGCAACGACGTGGCCGGCGTGGTGCTGCGGGTCGGAGCCGGCGTGCGCCGCTTCAAGCCGGGCGACGCGGTGTATGCGCGTCCCGACCAGACGCGCATCGGCAGCTTCGCCGAACGCATCGCGGTCAGGGAAAGCGCGCTGGCATTGAAGCCCGCCAACCTCGGCATGGAGGAAGCCGCCTCGGTTCCGCTGGTCGCGCTGACCGCGTGGCAGGCCCTGGTGGAGATGGCGCGGCTGCAGAAGGGACAGAAGGTGCTGATCCATGCCGGCTCCGGCGGCGTCGGCAGCATCGCCATCCAGCTCGCCAAGCACCTCGGCGCCTTCGTCGCGACCACCACCGGCACCGGCAACGTCGCTTGGGTGAAGGCGCTGGGCGCCGACCTCGTCATCGACTACCGCTCGCAGGACTTCGAGACCGTCGTGCACGGCTACGACGTGGTCCTGCACAGCCTGGGCAGCGACGTGCTGGAGAAATCCCTGCGCGTGCTGAAGCCCGGCGGCCAGCTCATTTCCATCTCCGGCCCGCCGGACCCGGACTTCGCCGCGCGACAAGGCCTGGTATGGCCGTTGCGGCAGGCGATCCGTCTGCTGAGCAGCGGCATCCGCAAAAAGGCCAGGCGGCACGGGGTCGGCTACGCCTTCCTGTTCATGACCGCCAACGGCGACCAGTTGCGCGAGATCGGCGCGTTGATCGAGGCCGGCAGCATCAGGCCGGTGATGGATCGGGTGTTCCCGTTGGAGGCGACCGCGCAGGCCCTGGCCTACGTCGAGAGCGGACGTGCCAAGGGCAAGGTGGTGATCAGGGTCGGCCAGCGCTGAGCGTTGGCCGACCTGCGCCCGCGTCGCGCTACAGCGCCTGCAGAATCAGCGAATGCCAGCCGGTGCGATAGGTTTCGTAGCCGGGCGAGGCTGCGTGCGCGATGCAGTGCGGGCGCCCGTCGAGGTCGCTCAGCACGGCGCCGCGCGGTTGCTTGAACAGCGCGTCGCGGCCCTGGAATTCGATCCGCTCCTGCAGCATGCGCCCGGCCGAATCGGCCAGGACCTGGCCGCGCTGGTCGACGATGCAGACCCGGCTGCGGCCCCATTCCTGTTCCGACAGCGGCGTGCGCTGGACCACCGTCTGCGCCAGCGCGTCCCAGCGGAACACGATGCCGAGCACGCCCAGCACGCGGCCGTCGACGCGGCCGCCGTCGCGCACCGTGCACGAGTACACCAGCACGCGTTCGCCATCGGCCAGGGTGCTGGCGTGCACGTCCTGGAAGCCGAATTCCTCGCCGCTGCGGGTGCGCGTGGCGTCTTCGAACCAGGCCTGCCCGGACACGTCGCTGCCGGCCGAGGCGTACTGCTGCGGCCGGCCGTTGGCGAGGATGCGGCCGTCGGTGCCGGCCAGCACCAGGTCGAAGTAGACGGTGTACGAATCCAGGATCTGGCCCATGCGCCGCGACGCGTAGGCGAGTGCGTCGTCGCCGCGGCCAGGGCGCGCGGCAGCGACGATGGCCGCATCGGTCGCCCACCAACGCACGTCGCAGCTGCGTTCGTAGAGGTTGCGATCGATCAGGTCGATGTTGCTCAGCGCCAGTTCGCTCAGGCGCGTGCGGCGCACATCGTCTTCCAGCCGCTGCAGGGTGTGGCGCATGTCGGCGCTGGTACTGGCGGCGACCTTGTCCAGGTCCTGGGTGGCGTCGGCGACGCGCCGCGACAGCACGTCCATTTCCTGCGCGATGACGCTGAAGCCGCGCCCGGCCTGGCCGATCCGTGCCGATTCGATGCGGGCATTCATCGAGATCACGTGGGTGGTGCGGTTGATCTCGTCGATGCGCTGCAACGAACGGCGCAGCTGCCCGAGCAGTTGGTCGGACAGGCCGACCACGGAGCGGATATGGTCGTCGATTCCCGCTTCTGCGGGCTTGGCTGGCAGGTTCATTGGTGCTGTCGGTGGGAGGGGAGGGAACAGCGGACGCAACGTGGGATAAGGGAGGTAGCGGCCGAGAATGCACCGGCTTTAGCGCCGATTCCGTCGGCCTGCATTGCCGGGATGCGTTGCCGCGCCTGGGTTGCGCCGCCGCCGGCGCGGCCGCGGCGAGGCCGAACTCGTCTACCATCTGCCCCAGGACCGGCGCCGCCGGACCATTGGTACGCCGCCCAGCGCCGTGCCGGCTTGGGCATGGAGTCCGGATGGAAGCGTTGATCGTGTTGGTGGTGGTGGCGGTATTGGCGGTGCCGATCCTGATGATCGTGATGCTGGTGGCGCTGGCGGGCGTGCGCCGGCGCGTGGCGGCGCTGGAACTGCAGCTGGCGCACCTGCACGGCGCGGTGCCGCAGGCGGTGCACGCCGCGACCCGATTCGACGCGGCCGACGATGTCGATGACACCGATGCCGGCTTCGAGAACGATGGCGAGCGCGATGCGCGGTTCGCCGACGGCGGTGTTGCAGAGGAACGTCCGTCCGCCGTGGCCGCCTTCGTCGCTTCGGTAGCGCCTACGCCGCCGCCGCTTCCGCCGCCGTTCATCGCGCCGACCGCCATGGCTAACGCGGCAGCGGATCCCGTCGCCGCGCCACTGCCGCCGGCACCGCGCGGTCCGGATCCGATCGAGCGGCTGCTGGCCGGCACCAAGCGCTGGTTCACCGAAGGCAACGTGCCGGTCAAGATCGGCATGCTGGTGCTGCTGGCCGGCGTCGCCGCGCTGCTGAAGTACGCCGGCGACCAGGGTTGGCTGCGCATGCCGATCCAGCTGCGCTATGCCGGCATCGCCGCAACTGCGCTGGCGGGCCTGGGCTTCGGCTGGCGCCAGCGCGAACGCAAGCGCAGCTTCGCGCTGGCGTTGCAGGGCGGCGCGATCGGTGTGTTGCTGCTGACGGTGTTCGCCGCGTTCAAGCTGTCCGGGCTGATTCCGGCCAGCGCCGCGTTCGCGCTGAGCATCGTGCTGGTGGCCAGCATGTGCGTGCTGGCGGTCGTGCAGGAATCGCGCACGCTGGCGGTACTGGCCACGCTGGCCGGGTTCCTGGCGCCGATCTGGCTGTCCACCGGCAGCGGCAACCATGTCGGGCTGTTCTCCTATTACGCGGTGTTGAACGCGGCGGTGTTCGCGATCGCCTGGTATCGGCCGTGGCGGGTGCTCAACCTGCTCGGGTTCGGCTTCACCTTCGGCATCGGCACGCTGTGGGGCGTGCTGCAATACCAGCCGGCGAAGTTCGCCAGCACCGAGCCGTTCCTGCTGCTGTTCTTCGCCTTCTACCTGCTGATCCCGATCCTGTACGCGCGGCGCCAGCCGGCCACGCGCGGCAACCTGATCGACGGCAGCCTGGTGTTCGGCACGCCGCTGGTGGCGTTCTCGCTGCAGGCCGGGCTGCTGCGCGGCGAAGGCCTGCCGCTGGCGCTGTGCGCGCTGGGCCTGGCGGCGGTGTATGCGCTGCTGGCCGCGGCGCTGATCCGGCGCGAACGCTTCGCGGTGCTCGGCCAGGCCTATGCGCTGCTGGCGGTGGGCTTCGCCACGCTGGCGGTGCCGCTGGCGCTGTCCGCGCGCGCCACCGCCAGCATCTTCGCGCTGGAAGGCGCGGCGCTGGTGTGGCTGGGACTGCGCCAGCAGCGCTGGCTGCCGCAGTTCACCGGCGCCGGCCTGCAATTGGCCGCGGCGATCGGTTTCGTGCTGGGGCTGGACATGGCCTGGCACGACGCCCAGGCGGTGGCCAATGCCACCTTCATGAGCGGTGCGCTGCTGGCCCTGGCCGGTCTCGCCAGCGCCTGGAGCTATCGCCGTGCCGGCGCCGACACCCCGGCCTTGGCCTATTACCTGTGGGGCCTGGCGTGGTGGTGCGGCATTGGCATTGCCGAGATCGAACGCTTCGTCGCGGCCGCGGCGCAGGCCGACCTGCTGCTGGCGTTCGTCGCGCTCAGCGGCTGGCTGGCCGCCGAGGCGCAGCGCCGCTGGCCGGCGCGCGCGCTGGCCGCGACCACGCTGGGCGGGCTGCTGCTCGCGTTGCCGCTGGCGGTGCTGCAGGCGGACGCGCACGGCCAGCCGTTCGCCGGGCATGGCGCCTGGGCCTGGACCCTGTTCGCGGTGCTCGGCGTACGCAGCCTGATCTGCCTGCGCGGCAGCGGCGGCTGGGTGGCGCGGGCGGCGCAATTCGCCTGGTGGCTGGTGTGGCCGTCGGTGCTGTCCTTGCTCGGCCTCTGGCTGGCGCAGCGCTTCGCCCTGGCCGAGGGCTGGCAATGGGCGTTGCTGCTGGCGCCATGGCTGGCCGCGGCGGCGTTGTCGCTGCTGCGCTGGCCGTGGCTGGCCGCGCCGCTGGGGGCGGACTTCGACCGCTGCCGCACGGCGCTGCAGGGCAGCTATTTCGGCCTGCTCGGCCTGGCCTGGCTGTGGACGCTGTGCGTGCCCGGCGCCAGTGCGCCGCTGCCGTGGGTGCCGCTGCTCAATCCGCTGGAACTGAGTCAGTTGCTGGCGGTGGCGCTGGCCGCGCGCTGGCTGTGGTCGGCGACCGCGCCGGCCCTGTTGCGGGCCCAGCGTCTGCAACTGCTGGCCGCCGCCGGATTCCTGTGGGTCACCAGCGTGACCCTGCATGCGGTGCACTACTGGGCGCCGGTGCCGTGGGCGTCGCTGTTGTCCGCCGGCGTGGCGCAGACCAGCCTGACCGTGGTGTGGAGCGTGCTCGGCGTGCTCGGCTGGGTGCTCGGCTCGCGCCGCGGCCAGCGCGGCCTGTGGCTGGCCGGCGCGCTGCTGATGGCGGTGGTACTGGGCAAGCTGCTGCTGGTGGATCGCGGCAACCTCGGCAACGTCGCCGGCATCGCCTCGTTCATCGCCTACGGCCTGCTGTGCACCGTGGTCGGCTATTTCGCGCCGGCACCGCCGCGCGCCACCGAACCGGCCGAGGAGGCCCATCCATGAAACGCCTGATCTTTCCGGCTGTGCTGCTGGCGTTGCTGCCGGTGGCGGCCTCCGCTGCCAGCCAGCGCGACGACTACGTGCAGCAATGGCCGCTGACCCTGCAGGATCCGGCCGCCGGCGCCTACCGCGTGCAACTCGACGATGCGGTGTACCGCAGCGCGCACCTCGCCTCGCTGGGCGACGTGGAAGTGTTCAACGCGGCCGGCGACCCGCTGCCGGCGGCCCTGTTCGCGGCCGAACTGGCCGAGACCACGCCGCGCCGGCAGCCGCTGCCCTGGTTCCCGCTGCCGGCCGTGGCCGGTGGCGGCGCGGACAACCTGGAGCTGATCGCCGAGCGCGATACCGACGGCAGCGTGCGCCGCATCCGCACCCGCATCGCCAGCAGCGCCACGGCCAGTGCCGAAGCGGGTTGGTTGATCGATGCCAGCGCGCTGCGCGAGCCGTTGCGCGCGCTGTCGCTGCAGTGGGCCGCCGATGCACAGCCGCGGCAGGCGCGCTACCGGGTCGAGGCCAGCGACGATCTGCGCGACTGGGAACTGCTGGTGCCGGAGGCGACCCTGGTCGACCTGGCCAACCAGGGCAAGCGCCTGCAGCAATTGCGCATCGCCATCGATCGCCAGGTGCGCTACCTGCGGCTGCTGCCGCTGTCGTCGCCGCCGCTGCCGACACTGACAGGGGTGGAAGCCGAACTGGCGCCGGCGCCCGTCGCCGCCGACTGGCACTGGCAGCAACTGGACGCGCTGCACGCCGATCCGGCGCAGCACAGCTTCGACTTCGTATCGCCCGGCCGCTATCCGGTCGCGCAGCTCGACATCGCGCTGCCCGGCAACAGCGCGATCGAATGGCGCGTGCAGAGCCGCGACAGCGCCGAGGCGCCGTGGCAGGACCGGGCCGGGCCGTGGGTGGCCTATCAGGTCGGCGCCGGCGCCAGCCGCTCGCCGCCGCAGGCGCTGACCCAGCCGGTGCGTGACCGCTACTGGCGGCTGCTGGCCACGCAGGATCCGGGCCGGCAGCGGCCGGCGCTGCGCCTGGGCTACCAGCCGGAAACGCTGATCTTCCTGGCCCAGGGCACGCCGCCCTATGCGCTGGCCGCCGGTAGCGCGCGCACCCAGCGCGCTGCCGCGCCGTTGGCGACCACCTTGCAGGCCCTGCGTGCGCAACGCGGCCCGCAATGGACGCCGGCCACCGCCACGCTCGGCGCGGCGGTCCCGCTGGCCGGCGCCGCCGCGCTGCAGGCGCCGGCCGCGCCGCGCGACTGGAAGACCTGGCTGCTGTGGGCGCTGCTGGTCGGCGGCGCATTGATCGTGGTCGGTTTCGCCTTCAGCCTGTTGCGCAAGCCGGTCGCGCCCGGCGCGGGCTGATCGGTTCGGCACCGCCACGCCACGCGCCTGTCGCGGCGTGGCGACCTCCGTGCGCGCGTGGTTTTGCCCGCGCCGCCGAGCCGCGGCCGCACGCCGCGCGATGTCTCGATTTGCCGCTGCGCGGCCGACGCCGGACAATGCCCGCCTCGGCACCGCCCGCGCGCGCTGGCGCCAGCGTGCCTAAAGCGGGCGTTCCGATCGCCGCGTCTATGCTGCGCACCGCCTCCTCTTTCCTCAGCAACCCCACGATAGCGAGCAACCGACAATGCCCATCCTGCGAATGACCGATCTCGACCTGTCCGGCAAGCGTGTGCTGATCCGGCAAGACCTCAACGTGCCGATCGACGACAACGGCCAGATCACGTCCGAGCAGCGCATCCTGGCCTCGGTGCCGACGCTGCGCCACGCGCTGGAGCAGGGCGCGGCGGTGATGGTGACCTCGCACCTGGGCCGGCCCAAGGAAGGCGCGTGGACCCAGGCCGATTCGCTGGCGCCGGTCGCCGCGCGGCTGACCGCGCTGCTCGGCGCCGAGGTGCCGCTGCTGCGCGACTGGGTCGACGGCGTGGAGGTGCAGCCGGGCCAGATCGTGCTGCTGGAGAATTGCCGCATGAACGTCGGCGAGGGCAAGGACGACGAGGCGCTGGCGAAGAAGTACGCGGCGCTGTGCGACGTGTTCGTGATGGATGCGTTCGGCACCGCGCACCGCGCCCAGGCGTCCACCCACGGCGTGATCAGGTTCGCCCCGGTGGCGGCCGGCGGACCGCTGCTGATGGCCGAGCTGGACGCGCTGGCCAAGGCGCTGGAACACCCGGCCAAGCCGCTGCTGGCGATCGTCGCCGGCAGCAAGGTCTCGACCAAGCTGGAGCTGCTGTCGAACCTGGTCAACAAGGTCGAGCAGCTGATCGTCGGCGGCGGCATTGCCAACACCTTCATCGCCGCGGCCGGCTATCCGGTCGGCAAGTCGCTGTGCGAGCCGGACCTGCTCGACACCGCGCGCAAGATCGTCGCCGACGCCAATGCCCGCGGCGCGGCGATCCCGCTGCCCACCGACGTGGTGGTGGCCAAGCAGTTCCTGCCCGACGCCGAGGCGACGGTGAAGGCGCTGGCCGACGTCGCCGACGACGACCTGATCCTGGACATCGGCCCGCAGACCGCCGCGCACTACGCCGACCTGATCGCCAAGGCCGGCACCGTGGTCTGGAACGGCCCGGTCGGGGTGTTCGAGTTCGACGCGTTCGGGCATGGCACCGAAACCCTGGCGCGCGCCATCGCCGCCTCGCCGGCGTTCTCCATCGCCGGCGGCGGCGACACCCTGGCCGCGGTCGACAAGTACGGCATCGCCGAGCAGGTGAGCTACATCTCCACCGGCGGCGGCGCGTTCCTGGAATTCCTGGAAGGCAAGACCCTGCCGGCGGTGGCGGCGCTGCAGGCGCGCGTCGCGTGAGCGCGAACACCCTGTTCTTCGACCTGGACGGCACCCTGGTCGATTCGGAGGCCGGCATCGTCGGCAGCATCCGCCACGCGTTCGCCGAACTCGGGCGCCCGGCGCCCGAGCCGCAGCAACTGCGCGCCTGGATCGGGCCGCCGTTGCGCGACAGCTTCAACGACTACTTCCACGGCGATCCGCCGCTGGTCGAGCAGGCGCTGTCCCTGTACCGCGAGCGCTACGACGCGCAGGGCTGGCGCGAGCACACCGTGTTCCCGGCGATCGGCGCGGCGGTCGCGGCCTTGGCCGCGGCCGGCCATCGCTTCGCGGTGGTGACCTCGAAGAACGAGCGCTTCGCCCGGCGCATCGTCGAGACGCTGCCGTTCGCCGCGCACTTCGAGGAGATCGTCGGCGCCAGCGACGACGGCCAGCGCCGCTTCAAGCCGGACCTGATCGCCGAAGCCCTGCGGCGGCTGTCGCTGCAGCCGGCGCAGTGCGTGATGATCGGCGATCGGCGCATGGACATCGAAGGCGCCAACCATCACGGCATGCGCAGTATCGGCGTGCTGTGGGGCTTCGGCGACGCAGCGGAGCTGCGCCAGGCCGGCGCCAGCGCGCTGGCGCAGGTGCCGGCGCAGTTGCCGGGTTTGGCAGCTTGACAGCGGGGATTGGGGAGTCGGGATTGGGGATTCGTAAAAGCGGTGCCGCTGCGGCACGCGCGCATTTCCTCCATTCCCGGTTCCAGATGCGATGACCGGCCTGCGTCGCGTGCGCCGGTCGTAGCGCCAGGCCACTCCGTGGCGTGTCTGTCCGGGTGTTGGCGGCTTCGCCCGACCGGGCCGGGAGCCGCGCAGGAGCGTTGAGTCCGGGCTTGCCCGGCGTGGCGCCCGCGCCGCCGGCTGGGCACGGGCGCGGACGGCGCCGGCGCGGCCTCGAGTCCGCATACTGTCCCGCACTGTCTGCAAGACATGCATGAATCCGCAGCCGCCTATGCCGATTCGCCATCCTGCGGTAGCGGCGCCTGTGCTAGTTTTGACGGCTTTTCCAGGGAACGACGTCTCATGATCGAACGCCAGCGCCGCACCAAGATTCTCGCCACCCTCGGCCCGGCCACGGATCCGCCCGGCGTGCTCGAGGACCTGTTCCGCGCCGGCGTCAACGTCGTGCGCCTGAATTTCTCCCACGGCGACCCGTCCGGCCAGGCCAAGCGGGCCGCCGAAGTGCGCGCCGCCGCGCAGCGCGTGGGCAGCGAAGTGGGCATCCTCGCCGACCTGCCGGGTCCGAAGATCCGCATCGAGCGCTTCGCCGCCGGCAAGGTGTCGCTGAAGGCCGGCGCGCGCTTCGACCTGGTCGCCGACGCCAACGCGCCGGCCGGCGACGAAAACGAGGTCGGCGTCAGCTACCTGGGCCTGCCCAACGACGTCAAGCCGGGCGACGTGCTGCTGCTCGACGATGGCCTGCTGCAGCTGCAGGTGGTCGAGGTCGACGGTTCGCGCATCGTCAACACCGTGCTCAACGACGGCGTGCTGTCCGACCGCAAGGGCCTGAACAAGCAGGGCGGCGGCCTGTCGCTGGGCGCGCTGACCGAGCGCGACAAGGAGCTGATCGGCATCGTCGCCAAGATCGGCGTGGATTTCATCGCGGTGTCGTTCTGCCGCAACGCGCAGGACATGAACGACGCGCGCCGCATCGCCCGCGAGCACGGCTGCGACGCCGCGCTGGTGTCCAAGATCGAGCGCACCGAGGCGATCGAGAACCTGAGCGAGATCGTCGAAGCCAGCGACGTGGTGATGGTCGCGCGCGGCGACCTGGGCGTGGAGATCGGCGATGCCGAACTGCCGGGCCTGCAGAAGAAGATCATTCGCGAGTCGCTGGCGCAGAACAAGGTGGTGATCACCGCCACGCAGATGCTGCAGTCGATGGTCGAGAACCCGATCCCGACCCGCGCCGAGGTGCTGGACGTGGCCAACGCGGTGATCGACGGCACCGACGCGGTGATGCTGTCGGCCGAGACCGCCGCCGGCGCCTACCCGGTCAAGGCGGTGCAGGCGATGGCGCGGATCTGCCTGGGCGCCGAGCGCCAGTTCGAGATGGACACCGACTTCGAGGCCGCGCAGCGCAACCTCGAGCGCGCCGACCAGGCGATCGCGATGGCGACCATGTTCCTGTCCGAGCACATCGGCCTGAGCGGCGTGGTCACCCTGACCGAGTCCGGCGGCACCCCGCGCTTCCTGTCGCGGTTCCGCTCGAAGATGCCGATCTACGCGTTCACCCGCCACGACGGCGCGCGCCGCGGCATGGCGATGATGCGCGGCGTGTTCCCGATCAACTTCGACAGCCGCGGCCTGACCCCGCGCGAAGCGGCGCGTGCGGCGATCCGCCTGCTGGTCGAGGCCGAGCGCATGGGTCCCGGCGACCGCGTGGTGTTCACCAGCGGCGAGCACATGGAAACGCATGGCGCGACCAACACCCTGCGCCTGCTCGAAGTCGGCCCCGACGGCCGCGCCAGCGGCCTGGGCGAGCTGTAGCCGCAGCGCCGCCGCCACGCCGGCCCACCACCGCGCGCTGCGTCTGCAGCGCGCGGTTTTTTTTGCCTGTCCGGCTGGCGTCGCCGGTCGCCTGCCGGTGCACGCGACTGCGCATGCGGTCGCGGATTGCGTCTACCGGATGGAAACGGTTGCAGGCATTCCGTGAAGGAATCGGTAGCGTTTGCCGCGATATACTTCGGGTTTCCCCCCGTGCCATAGGAATTCCATGAGCATCGAACAGCTTGCCGAAACCGCACAGGCGATGGTCGCCCCGGGCAAGGGCATCATCGCGATCGACGAATCCACCAGCACGATCGCCAAGCGCTTCGCCAGCGTCGGCATCGAGAATGTCGAAGAGAACCGCCGCGCGTATCGCGAGCTGCTGCTGACCACGCCGAAGCTGAGCGACCACATCTCCGGCGCGATCCTGTACGACGAGACCATCCGCCAGAAGACCAAGGACGGCGTGCCGTTCCCGAAGTACATGGCCGAGCACGGCATCATTCCCGGGATCAAGGTCGACAAGGGCACGCATCCGCTGGCCGGCATGCCGGGCGAGCTGATCACCGAAGGCCTGGACGGCCTGCGCGCGCGCCTGGAGGAGTACTACAAGCTCGGCGCGCGCTTCGCCAAGTGGCGCGCGGTGATCACCATCGGCGAGGACATCCCGTCGGGCGTGTGCATCGAGACCAACGCGCACGCGCTGGCGCGCTACGCCGCGCTGTGCCAGGAGCAGGGCCTGGTGCCGATGGTGGAGCCGGAAGTGCTGATGGACGGCAACCACGACATCGAGACCTGCTACGAGGTCACCGAAGCCACGCTGCGTTCGCTGTTCGGCGCGCTGTACGAGCAGAACGTGGTGCTGGAAGGCACCATCCTGAAGGCCTCGATGGTCATCGCCGGCAAGGACTGCGACGAGCAGGCCAGCGTCGAGGAAGTGGCCGAGTCCACCGTGATGTGCCTGAAGAGCACCGTGCCGGCGATCCTGCCGGGCATCGTGTTCCTGTCCGGCGGGCAGACCGACGAGCAGTCCACCGCGCATCTCAATGCGATGAACCAGATCGGCACCCTGCCATGGCCGCTGAGCTTCTCCTACGGCCGCGCGATGCAGCAGGCGGCGCTGAAGCTGTGGTCGCAGGACATGAAGGGCAACTTCGCCAAGGCGCAGCAGGTGGTCTACGACCGCGCCAAGGAGAACGGCCTGGCCGCGCTGGGCAAGTGGCAGGACTGAGGTCCAGCTAGTAAAGAGTCCATGAAAAACGCCGGCATCGCCGGCGTTTTTCGTTGCAACGCTCCTTCTCCCATCGGGACCATGGCTCTTTTCGGGGGAAGGAGCCCCGAAGGGGCGGAGGAGGGTAAGGGGCGTAGCCCCTGACAAAGCGTGTTGGCGCGACACACCGCACAAGCCGCGAACTCAAGGCTTCAACGCAGCCGGCGCATGAAACCGGTAACCGCTGTTGCGCAGCGTCTTCACCGGCAGCGGCCGCCCGCTGATCTCCTCCACCCGTCGCCGCAGCCGGTACATCTGCGTGTCCAGCCGGCGCCGGTCGTGGTCGAGGAAGTTCACCCCGAGCGCCTCGGCGATTTCGCGGTGGCCCACGCTTTCGCCGGGCCGGCTCATCAGGCACTTGAGCACCAGCAGATCCTGGTGCGAGAGCGGAACCGACGGCGCGTCGGGCACGTTCAGGCGCGCGGCACCCAGCTCCAGCATCCAGCACGCTTTCTGCAGGCCCAGGCGCCGGCCGAGCGCGGCCAGGGTCGCGGCCAGTTCGTCCAGGTCGGCGCCTTTGCCCAGGTAGTGGTCGGCGCCGATGTCGAGGCCGGTGACGCGATCGCGGCTGGTGTTGCGCGCACTGAACACCACGATGCCCAGCCGTTGCGCGCCTTGCCGCAGTTCGCCGATCAAGTCCAGGCCGCTGCCGTCGGGGAGTCCGATGTCGATCACCGCCAGGCCATGGCGCAGCGGATCGAACCGTTGCCGGAATTCCCTGACGCTGGCCGCGCACGTCGCGGCGTAGCCGAGATCGGCGAGGAACTCGCCGATCTCCTCGCGCAGCACGGGTTCGTCTTCCAGCACGATCACCTCGCCCATCGCGGCAAACTCTTGGTGCATCATTGGCCGCTGTGACTCAAGCGGGTTCGGCGATCGTGCGGTATGGCAAATGATGGCGAAGTGGTTTCGCTGGTTTGTGGGCGCATGGCTGTACTGGGGTGCGGTGGCCTGTGTTGCGGCGCAACCGGGATGGGCGCCGCCTCGAACGTTGCCGCTGACCGCCGCGGCCGAGCCTCTGGATGCGAGCGGATACCTGCAGCGCCTGGACGATCCGCAAGGCCGGCTTGATGCCCGCCAGGCCGCGGCGGCATCCGGCTGGACCCGGTTGCCCGCCAGTCTCAATGCCGGGTTCACCGCCAACACCGTGTGGCTGCGCGTTCCGTTGCGCGTGGACAGTGTAGCGTCCGCGGGCTGGATGCTGCGACTGAGCAATGCCGTCATCGACGATGCGCAGGCCTACGCCAGCGTCGACGGCGGCGCTTGGCAAACGTTGGGCCATAGCGGCGAGAACGTCCGCCGCGACGCTTGGCCAGTGGACTACCGCAGCCCGGTGTTCCAGTTCGCGCCGTCGCGTCCCGGCGACTACGTGATCCTGCTGCGGCTGCAGAGCAAGAACGCGCTGGTCACCCGCCTCGACATCTGGCAGCGACTGCCGTTCGACAACCAGTCGCGGCGCGAGGGGCTGCAGTTCGGCCTGTACTTCGGCTTCTACCTGCTGCTGATCTGCTTGCATCTGCTGTTCTGGAGCGTGACGCGTGCGCCCATGAGCGGCCTGTTCGTCGCCTACCTCGGCGGCTGCGTGCTCAACGAGGCCATGTCGATCGGGCTGGTGCAGCAGGTGACGGGACTGCCGGTGGCGTGGAGCGACCGCCTGCTGGGGATCAGCATCGCCTGCAGCCTGCCGGTGGGATTCCAGATCGCGAGCAGGCAGTTGAACCTGCGCGCCCTGTATCCGCAGTTTGCGCGCTGGTCCATCCGCTTCCTGTGCGCCGCCGCGCTGGTCTGCGCCGCGCTCGTCGCGACCGGGCATTACGCACTTGGCATGCAGCCGGTGCAGACCCTGGCCTTGCTCGGCATCGCGGTGCTGACGGCGCTGGCGCTCCGCCTGCTGTGGAAACGCTACCCGCCCGCGGTGTTCTTCGCGCTCGCCTTCTTCCCGTTCTACCTGGGGGTGATGCTCGGATTCCTGCGCAATCTGGGCCTGGTCCCGGTGAACGCGTGGACCCAGTACGCCACCACCGTCGGCACCATGCTGCACATGACCGTGATGAGTTTCCTGGTCGTTGGCCGCTACGAGCGCCGGCGCCGCATCCGCGAGCGGCGCCACGCCAATGCCGCGGCGGAACTGGCGCGCCGGCACGGCATGCAGCTGGAGCGCGAGGTCGCGCTGCGCACGGCCGAACTGCATGGACAGATCCGCAGGCGGCAACGCCTGGAGGACGAACTGCGCGCCTCGTTGCAAACCGAGCGCAGGGTGATGCAGGAGCAGCGCGAGTTCGTGGCGATGGTGTCGCACGAGTTCCGCACGCCGCTGGCGGTGATCATGACCTCGGCGCAGCAACTGGCGCGCAAGCTGGAGGGACCGATAGAGCGCAACCGCGCGCGCTGCGGCAACATCCATGGCGCGGCGCAACGGCTGCTGGCGCTGGTGGACGAGTACCTCGGCGCCGACCGCATGGACGCGACCACCGCGGACCTGCGGCTGCAGCCCTGCGCGCTGCGCGATCTGCTGGACGCGGTGTGTCGTGACTTCCCGCCGCAGCGCGTGGTCTGCGACCACCAGAGCGACGACGACAGCCTGGTCACCGACAGCGGACTGTTGCGCGTGGCCTTGCGCAACCTGATCGCCAATGCCGATCGCCATTGTCCGCCGGGCGAGCCGATCCGTATCCGCGTGCGCGGGCACGGCGAAGCGCTGCGGGTGGAGATCGCCAATGCGGGCGAGCGCATCGCCGCCGCCGATCGGCAGCGGTTGTTCCAGAAGTACTACCGGGGCGAGAACGCCAGGAACACGCCAGGCGCCGGGCTCGGCCTGTACCTGGTGCGCAGGATCGCCGAGCGTCTCGGCGGCTGGGTGGGGCTGGCCGGGGACGCTGCGGACGCGCCGGTCTGCTTCGTTCTGCTGCTGCCGCGGCGCCCGCAGGCGCAGGTCGAGCCGCTACCGCCAGCGTTCGACGCCTGATCCTTGGCGTTGCGCTCGCGGATTCGGCGTCGCGGCGGCGCCGACATTCGGGCCGCACACGATGGGGCAAACCCACGCGCCGGCTTGCCGCGCGAGAACGGTGTGCCTGTCGGCCAGGCCTTAACCGTTTGGCGAAGACCGCCGCCATTCGTGTTGCGGGAATGGCGGCGGCCTGGCCTCGCGACGCCTCGACGAGGCGTCCGCGGCCGATGCCGGCTACTGGATGATGCAGGTTTCCGCAGGCGCGACGGAGCTGCCCTGGCTGCAGGCGAGCGCGGGGACGCGAACGCCGCCATCGACGATCAGGATGGAATCGGTCGCGGCCGTGGCGGTGCTGCCGCCCGCGGCCTGGGCGCTCGCCGCCAGCTCCCTGGCGGTCTCGTCGTTGCTGGTGCCGGTAGTGCCGGTTTGCGCCGTCGCCGAGACCGAACTGTTGATCGCCTGCACCGTCGAATTTCCCAACTGAATGCCGGTGCCGGGACCGGTATCGCCGCCGGGCAGCACGCTCAACAGGCCATCGACATAGCCGACGGTGTAGTTGGACAGCCCCGCGCCGGTGGCGCCGGAAGCGCTGATCGCGTAGGTGCCGACTGCGGCGCTGGCGGCCGAACCGCTGCTGCTCAGGCCGACGCCGGAGACCGTGTCGCCATTGAGCAGCCCTGACACGGTGTAGCCGGTCAGATTGATGCTGCTGCCGAAGGTCTTGCTGGCATCGGTGGCGACGATGCGCAACGTGGCCGGATCGACGCGCAGGCTGCCATCGACATAGCGGATGACGTAGTTGGACAGTCCCGCGCCGCTGGCACCGGAGGCACCGATCGCGTAGGTGCCGACCGAAGCGGTGGCGGCCGAACCGGCGCTGCTCAGGTCGACGCCGGAAACCGCATCGCCATTGAGCAGGCCGGACACGGTGTAGCCGCTCAGGCCGAGGCTGCTGCCGTAGGTCTTGTTGGCGTCGGTGGCGACGATGCGCAGCGTCGCCGGATCGACCGTCAGGCTGCCATCGACATAGCGGATGACGTAGTTGGACAGTCCCGAACCGCTGGCGTCGGAGGCGCCGATGGCATAGCGGCCGACCCCGGCGGTGGCGGCCGAGCCGCCGCTGCTCAGGGTCACGCCGGCGACCGTGTCGCCACCGATCAGGCCGGACACGCTGTAGCCGTTGAGGCTGGCAGTGCTGCCGTAGGTCTTGCCGGCGTCGCTGGCGGTGACCGTCAGGCTCGCCGGGGTGATGGTGATGCTGCCGGTTGCCGTATAGGCGATGTCGTAGCCCTGCTGGGTGGAATACAGCCCGCCGACCGCGATACCGCCATTGCCCGTGGTGTAGGTTCCCGCGTTCTTGCCGACGGTCGCATAGCTCAACGACGAACCGAGCACCAGGTTGCTGTTGGGGGTGCCGCCCACCGTGTAGCTGGACGTGGTGCCGCTGACGCCGGTGCCGTCGTAGGTCTTGTCCGCGCCGGAGACGGTGGCGGTGACCGTGAGCGACTTCAGGAAGCCGCGCAGCAACGGCGACGTATGGCCCTCGTACATGCGCCAGGTCAGGCCGGTCCCGCCCTTGTCGTCGATGTTCCAGCCGGCGTCGGTGAAGGTGGACAACGTGGTCAGCTGGTTCCAGGTCTTGCCGCCGCTGTAGCCGTCGATGCTGCCGCCGGCATTGCCGGCGACGTTCAAGCCGGTGTTGATCGCGTTACCGTTGGCATCGGTGGTGGCGAAGAAGCTGGCGACGATGCTGCCGTTGGAATTGGAACCGACCAGGCCGCCGACCGCATTGCTGCCGGTCACGCTGCCGGTGGCATAGGAATCGCGCAGCGTGTTGTTGTAGTTGACGCCGACCAGGCCGCCGACATACGCGCTGCCCGAGACATTGCCGCTGGCGTAGGTGTTGGCGATGGTGCCGTTGTAGTTGTAGCCGGCCAGCCCGGCGACATACATGTCGCCGGTCGCGGTGCCGGTGGCGTAGGCGGTCGCGATGCTGCCCTCGTCGTTGTAGCCGACCAGCCCGCCGATGTAATCGTCGCCGGAGACATTGCCCATGGCGTAGACCGTGCCGACGCTCGCCGAATCGTTGTAGCCGACCAGGCCGCCGACATAGCTCCCGCCCGACACGTTGCCGCTGGCGTAGGCCGATTCGATGCTGCCGCCGGACAGGCTGCCGACCAGGCCGCCGGTGTCGTAGGTGGTACCGGTCACGGCGCCGGTCGCATACACGTTACCGATCGTGGTGCTGGAACTGCGGCCGACCAGGCCGCCGACGCTCTTGGTTCCGGAGACGTGTCCGCTGGCGTAGGCATTGTGGATGCTGCTGGACGCGGCGAGGCCGACCAGGCCGCCCGCGCTGGCGGTGGTCGCGGTGACGTCGCCGCCGGCATGGGCGTTCTGGATGCTGCTCTGGGTCGCGCTGCCGATGAGGCCGCCGACGTTGTTGCCGGTGGACGAACTGGTGCTGGTCACGTTGCCGCTGGCGCGGACATCGTCGTAGGTGCCCTGATAGTCGTTGCCGACCAGGCCGCCCACGGTGCTGCCGCCGGACACCGTGCTGGTCGACGACGAGGCGGACACCGATCCGGCGTTGTTGCTGCCGATCAGGCCGCCGACGTAGTTGCCGCTGTATGCGCCGCCGCTGGCGACGACGCTGCCTGCGGTCTGCGCGCCGGAGATCGCGCCGCCGTCGTTGTAGCCGACCAGGCCGCCGACGAAGTTGCCGGTGCCGGCCACGCTGCCCGCGGCGGAGACGCCGCTGAGGGTGCCGGCGTTCTGGCCGACCACGCCGCCGACATAGGCCAGGCCCGAGATGCTGCTGCCGGTCAGCGCGAGATTGCGGATCGCGCTGCCGCTGCCGGTCACGCCGAACAGGCCGACGCTGTTTTCGGCGCCGCGGGCGATGCTCAGGCCGCTCACCGTGTGGCCGTATCCGTTCAAGCTGCCGGTGAAGGCGTGCGTGGCTTCGCCGACCGGATCGAAGCCGGCGCTGCTCCACATGCCGCTGGCGTTGCTGCCGGAGGTCTGGCTGGCATCGATGTCGGTGGACACGGTGTAGCTGGCCGCCAGGTTGTAGGCCATCAACTGCAACTGGTGGGCGTTGCCGATGCGGGTGCTGTACTCGCTGGCCAGGAACGGGCGCGTCTGCCCCTCGATCATGATCCAGGCCGCAGTGCCGTTGCTGTCCGTGGCCACGTAGACGTCGCTGGTGCCGCCGACCAGCGACCAGGTGCCCAGCGCGCCGTAGCTGGCGTGGGCATAGCGGCTGCCGCTGCCGATGCTGGCGACGTTGGACGAGGTCGAATTCTCGAAGCTGTAGCCGATCGCATTGGCCTGTCCGGAACTGCTCGCGTCCCAGTAGGCATTGCTGAGGCTCGAGTTGTAGCGGTGGTAGCCGACCAGGCCGCCGACCGACGCCGCCGACGTATTGGTGGCGGTCACGGTGCCGGTCGCGTAGACGTGATCGAGAGTCGCCTCGTAGGTATAGCCCACCAGGCCGCCGACCTCCGACGTCGCGCTGACGTTTCCGGTCGCATAGGCTCCGCTGATCGAGCTGCCGACGATCTGCCCGACCAGGCCGCCGGCGTTGTTGCCGGAGGCGGACACGTTGCCGGAGGCGTAAACGTTGGCGAGGGCGCCGGAGCTATAGCCGACCAGGCCGCCGACATAGGCCTGGCCCGTCACATTGCCGGTGGCATAGGACGCGCTGACGGTGCCGGTATTGGACCCGACCAAACCGCCTGCGTAGCGGTAGGTGCCGCTGACGTTGCCGGTCGCGTACGCATCGCTGATGGTGCCGCCGTTGTAGGCGACCAGCCCGCCGAAATAGGTTCCGCTCGCGCTGACCGCGCTGCTGGAATGGCTGGCGGTGATGGTGCCGTCGGCGTTGTAGCCGACCAGTCCGCCGACGTAGTTGGCGCCGCCGACGCTGCCCGTGGCGTAGACGTTGCTGAGCGTGGCCCGGCTGGTGCCGGCGAGGGCGCCGACATAGTTGCTACCGATGACGCTGGCGTTGACCAGGCCCAGGTCGCGGATGGTCGCGGTGCCGACATAGCCGAACAGGCCGACGTAGTTGTTCCCCGAGTTGATGCTCAGGTTGCTGATCGTGTGGCCCAGGCCGGCGAAGGTGCCGGAGAACTCGCCGGAGACCGTGCGGGCGATGATCGGTGACCCATAGGTGGTGCCGCTGGCGTCCAGGTCCGCGGCCAGCGCGTAGTTGCCGGTATTGCCCACCACGTTCTGCAGATCGTCCAGGGAGCGCAGCAGGGTGTAGGCGTCGCCATTGATGCTCAGCTGGGCGTTGCTGCCGCTGAGCGTGACCGGTGCGTTGACGCGGTAGTCGCTGCCGCTGGTGACGGCGCCGTTGGCGGTGTAGCCGCCGTAGTTCAGCACCAGGCCGGCGTTGTTGCCGGTGGCGGTGATCGCGGCATTGAGGTTGATGTCGTTGTAGGCATCCAGGGTCAGCGTGGAGTTGCCGCCCCAACTGATCGCCGCGTTCACGTTGATGTCGCCGCTGCCGCTGGTCACGGTGCCGGGGCCGCTGGCGGTGGTGCTGGTGGTGATCAGGGTGACGTTGGTGCCGCCGTCCAGCGTGCTGCCGATGGTGCCTGCGGCGGCGCTGTCCACGGTCAGGTCTTCCGGATCCACCAGCCAGGTGCCGGCGCTGCCGTTGCCGGCTGCCTTGGCGCCGACGGCGATGCCGCCGAAGTCCACGTGGTGGCCGCTGGTCTCGATGCTGCCGCCGTCGCCGCTGCCGGCGGCATTGGCGCGCAGGCTGCCATGTACCGCGGTATCGCCGTTGGACCAGACCACGATCGAGCCGCCGTTGCCGTGCGCGGTGGCGCTGGCGTCGAGCACGCTGCCGCTGCCGACCGTGGCCGAGCTGGCCTGCAGCAGGTTTTCGCCGCCCTGGTAGCCGCCGCCGATCCGGATGCTGCCGCCGGCGTCGGTGCCGCGCGCATCGATGCGGCCGCTGACCGTCACGCCGGCATCGGACAGGACCTGCACGCTGCCGCCGCGGCTGCCGGAGACGTCGATGCTGCCGCTGCTGGCCACATCGCCGCCGTTGGCGACCAGCCGGATGCTGCCGCCGGAGGTGTCGATGGCGGAGGCTTCGAGCGCGCCGGTGTTGTTGACCAGCAGCTCGGACAGGCCGGTGCTGGCCGCCTGCAGCAGGATCTGCCCGCCGCCGGCGGTGAGCGTGCCGCTGTTCTCCACGGCCGCGCCGGTGCCGCTCGCCGCCTGGGTGGAGGCGGCGAGCAACTGCAGGCCGATCGCGCCGGCCGCGTCCATCGTCACCTGCACCTGGTCGGCGGAGAGCAGCCGGATGGCGCCGCCGTTGGCGCTGATCGTGCCGCTGTTGGCGACATGGTTGCCGACCAGGTTGACCGAGCCGCCGTCGGCGGCGGTGATCCGTCCATGGTTGATCACGCTGGCGGCCGCGGCATCGCCGCGGCCGAGCAGGTAGCCGTCGCCGTCGTCGTCGGCCAGGCCCAGCGAGCTGGCGACCAGGCCGCCGACATTGACCTGGGCATGGCGGCCGAACAGGATGCCGGCCGAGTTGATCAGGAACACGTTGCCGTTGGCGCGCAGGCTGCCGTCGATGGCGCTGGCGCCATGGCTGGCATCGATCAGGTTGAGCGCCACCGCCGAGCTGGAGGGCTGGGCGAACACCACGCTGGCGTCCTTGCCGATGTTGAAGCTGTTCCAGTTGAGCACGGCCTTGGCCGCGTTCTGGTCGATGGTCAGCGTGCTGCCGTGCTGCGACACGCTGGCGCCGGTGGCGCTGGACAGCGAGGGCAGGCCGCTGGCGTGCGCCGGCGCGGCCAGCGCCCAGGCCAGGGCGAACGGCAGCAGCGGCGCCAGCAGGCGCGCGGCGCCGGAGGTGCCGCCGCCGGCGTGGCCGGCGGCGACTTCGGAGGCGACCTGGAGCACGCCGAGATTGCGGTTGAAGACGAGGCGGTAGATGCGGTTCATGGCGTTCCCCAGATCAGAAAGTGAGGCCGAAGCGGGCCCAGTAACGTACGTTCTTGCCGTCGGCCGGCTCGGTGCCGCCGGTCGGCTTGGCCGCGGCCAGGTCGAACGACAGGCCCTGCCAGTGGGGAAGGCGGAAGTTCAGGCCGACGCCGGGTCCCTGGAAAGTGGTGACGGCGTCGTAGACGGCACGGTTGGCTCCGTTGGGATAGACCCGGCCGTAGTCGTAGAACACGCTGGCGGTCAGCAGTTCGCCCCAGGGGCGGCCGCCGAACGGCGAGGCGGCGCCGGCGAAGCCCGGCGCGTCGATCTGGTATTCCAGGCTGGAGTCGAAGCCGCGGTCGCCCAGCGCGCCGCCGAGCGCGAAGGCGCGCACGCTGGTCGGGCCGCCGAGCGAGAACTGCTCCAGCGGCGTGAGCGCATCGTCGCTGTATTGGCCGTTGAGGCGCAGCTGCAGGCGCTGGGTGGCGGTCAGGCCCTGCAGGCGGGTGTAGGCGAGGCGGGCGACCAGGAAGTGGCGGTCGTGCTGCGCGTACAGGTAGTCGGTGCGTTGCGAGTCGTCGTCCAGCGCGCTGCGCACGCTGAGCTGCAGGGCGTCGATCGCATGCCGCTGGCGATCGTCATGGCGCAAGGCGGTGCCGAGTTCGACCACGTCGAACTTCTGCTTGGACAGCAGCACGCCCAGGCCCTGGATGCGCGAGCTTTCCTGGATCAGGTGCAGCCAGGCCTGCATGCGCCAGGCGTCGGTGTTGCGGAACTTCCAGTCCAGGCCCAGCGATTTCTGCTGGGTCGGGCCCTGGATGCCCAGCGCGGCGAAGGCGCCGGTGTCCAGGTTGATCAGGCTGCGGGTGTAGGCGGCATTGACGCTCAGGCCGTCGACGTCGGCGATCGGCACCTGGTAGGCGAAACTGCCTTGCCAGTTGTTGGCCGGGTCCAGCGCATAGGCGTAGCTGGCGGAGAGGTGGTCGCCCAGGCCGAGCGGATTGTTCCAGTCCACGCCGAGCTGGGCGCGATAACGGCCGATGCTCTCGGTGCCGTAGTTGCTGGCGCCGACGCTGACCTGCAGCGGGCGGTCCTCGCTGGCCTGGATCACCACGTCGGTCTCGCCCAGCTGCGCGCCGGGCTTGAGCACCGAGGTGACGGACACGCCGGGCAGGTCGCGTGCGTAGAGCAGCGCCGACTGCAGGTCCTGCTGGCGCAGGATCTGGCCCTGCAAGGCCAGCGCGGGGCTGGCGATGAGGCGGTCGTCGTAGCGGCGCGTGCCCTCGACGGTGATCTTGCCGACGCGGCCTTCGGCGACGCGGATCTCGACGCTGCGATCGGCGCCGATGGTCTGCACCGGCAGGTAGGCGCGGGCGACCAGGAAGCCGGCCTGGCGATAGGCCTGGGTCAGGGCATCGGCGATCTGCTGCAGCTGGGCGAAGCTGAGCTGGGCCGGCAGCGCCTGGCCGCCGAGTTCGCGCAGGCGCGCATCGGCCAGCGCCTGCAGGCGCTGCGGGGTGATGTCCTGGCGCGGATGTTCGCCGACGCCGGTCACGCGGATGGCCTGGACGGCGATGGGTGCCGCCGCCGCGGCAGGCGTACTGGCTGGGACGGCGGCCGCATCCTGGGCGAAGGCGGCAGGGCAGGCCATGACCAAGGCAAGGCTGGTCGCCCACGGCAGGACGAACAGGGCTTTCGCCAGCGCATTCGGACGCGGGTGACGGCAAGAGGTCTTGGTCATTGTGAAGTAAAAATAGTGTGAAGTTGGCGCAATGTATCGCCGCCACTGCGCGCCAATCTGAGCAAATCTGAGCGCGCCCCCGTGAAAGCTGTCACACCCTGACAGCGTGAGGGGAAAATCCCTACAGCGGACGTCTCAGGCCATCGCCTGCGCAGCAGTGTGCGAAGCATGGCGAGGTAGTGGCGATGCCCGCGCGAGCAGCGGGGGATGGCGCCACAACGCTGTGCGCGGGGAGCTTGCAGGCCGTCGCTGGCGTAGACCAACTGCCGCGGTGTGCATGCCAGACCTTGGCGGCGGCGTCATCGCAGGCTCGCCGCTTCGGTACCGCATGCCAGCTGTCGGGCGCCGAGTCTTTCGGCAACCGGGATGCGCATGGGCTGGCTGGGTAGGGTGCTCGGCAGGCTACGCCAGGACCGATCGCGGAAACACGGCCGGATGCAGTCCAGGTTGGATGAGCGCGACGCCTCCCCGCGGATGCAGCAGCGTCGGGGCGGCTCAGGCCACCTGCGTCTGCGCCGCCTGCAGCAACGAGACCTGCATCAGCGCCTGCTGGTAGGCCTTGTAGGCGGCCTCGTTGTAGGCGACCAGGATCACCCGCTTCGGCACCGCATGCGCGCGCTGCCAGGCGGTGGTTTCGGCCACCGCGATGCGCGCGGCCTGGTGCAGCGGATACCCGTAGACGCCGCAGCTGATCGCCGGAAACGCCACCGAGTGCAGGCCCATCTGTTCGGCCAGGCGCAGCGAGCGCCAGTAGCAGTTGGCCAGCAGTGCCTGCTCGTCGTGCGCGCCGTCGCGCCATACCGGACCGACGGTGTGCAGCACATGGCGTGCCTTGAGCCGGTAGCCGGCGGTGGCGCGAACCTCGCCGACCGGGCAGCGCACGCCGGGCTTGAGTTCCGGAAGCCGCAGGCATTCGTCCAACAGCTGCGGACCGGCGGCGCGATGGATCGCCCCGTCCACGCCGCCGCCGCCGAGCAGGGATTCGTTGGCGGCGTTGACGATGGCGTCCACGTCCAGTTCGGTGATGTCGCCTTGCCAGATTTCGATCTTCATGCCGGGATCTTTATGGGATTCCAATGATGGAAACGTGATGAACGTGGAGTTCGCGCCGCGCCGATGCAACGGCGGCTTAACTGGCGAACGGCAAGACTGCAGCGTCTTCATCTCAGCGCCTGCGACATGAACCGGAACCAGCCGTCACCCCCCATCGCCGAGGCCCTGGCGCGTGGCGAGATCGTCAAGGCAATCAAGCTGTTGCGCGCGCAGAGCGGCATGGACCTGCGCAGCGCCAAGCTGCAGGTGGACGCGTGGCTGCAGGCCGGCGCGGCGCAGGCGGTCGCGGAGATGCTCGACCGGCATGCCGGCGCCGCCCAGACCCCAACCGGGGCATCGCTGCGCGCGGACACGGATCGGTTGCCGCCGGCGGCGTTGCTGGCGCTGGGCCAGGGGCAGCTGCTGCAGGCGATCAAGCTGACCCGCGAGCAGCATCCGGGCATGCGCCTGCGCGAGGCCAAGGAATTGGTCGAGCGTTACCGCGACCGCAATGCGCCGCGCGCAGGCACACCGCCGACCGTGGCCGGCGGCGATCGCCCCGGCGCGTGGCTGTGGGGCATGCTGGTGCTGCTGCTGGCGGCCGCGGCGACGTTCTGGTGGCTGCGCGCCTAGCGGAGTGTTCTAAGAACTGTTTGGCAGGTTGTGGGAGCGAGCAAGCCAGCGAGATCTGAGGCTTGCCGAGGCGAGCGCAGTTGCGCTCCAGCGCGACGCATCCGATTCCCCATGCGGCGCAGCCTACAGCCAGCGCCTCACCTGCGCGCAATAGCGGGCGTAAGCGCTGCCGAAGCGCTCGCGCAGGCGCGCCTCCTCGAACGGGATCACCACGCGTTGTAAGGCAAGTAACGGCAACGGAAGCAGCAGGAGCGCCCACGGCCAGCCGATCTGCACGCACAGGCCGACGTAGCTCAGCACCAGGCTCAGGTACATCGGGTTGCGCGTGTAGCGGTACGGGCCGCGCAGCACCAGGCTGGACGGCGCACGCTCGGGCAGGATCGTGGTACGGCGCTGCGCGAACAGCACGAAGCAGGCCAGCGCCAACAGCAGGCCGGCGCCGGCGATGACGCCGCCCGCGATCTGTATCCACGCCAGTGCGCGGCCCTGCGGCAATGGCAGGGAGAACATGCGTTGCAGCAAGGCGCCAAGCAGCAGCGCGACGAAGAAATGCGCCGGCGAAGTCGAGCGCACCAGCAGCGGCACGTGTGCAGATCGGCAATGGTCCGGCCTCGAAACTCGATTGCTCAACGCTCCCTCCCCAGTTCCAAGGCTCCTAGCGCGGCTACTTTACCGTGTCGTCGCCTGCAGGCGTCAAGGCGGACGTGCCTGGGGAAAGGTGGCGAAAGCTACACTGCTCGACTCGAATAACGAAGCATTGTGTCGAAGGAAGAGGCATGAGCGAATTGGCGGATTTCCATCTTTTCTGGGGCGCTGCGATGGGGGTGGCGGAAAAGCTATCCGCGTCGGTGGAGGAGGGTGCGGACGATTTCGTCAAGGGTCTTTACGGCGAATACGTCGCGCAGGGTTCTCCGAAAAACAAGAAGAAATGGTTGTCTGAGCGCCTGAAAAACGAGTTCCTTTGTTTGAACGAGAAGCCGGTGTGGGTGGGTGAGCCGGCCTGGGCATACCATCAGGGACAGCCCATGGTGTTCCTGCACCAGGTGCTGGTTTCGCCTTCGGCGCAGCACATCAAGGAAAAGCTGTCGCTTGGCGATACCGTCTACGTGTTTGGATCGAGGCATCGTCTCGAGAGGCCGGGCGAGGAGTGGTCTGACGTTTATCGGACGGTGGTCCAGACCTTCGAAGGCAACACCGCATACGAGATCCTGCAATAGGGGCGCTGCAGATCCGGTGCTCGGCTGGCGAGGGGGCATATCGCTGGCAGGGCCGGGGACGCCGGCCGCAGTCGCAGGGTGCGCACGTTGCGCTTGCCGATGCGCCGTTGCCGAGACGGTTGATGGTGCCTTCGGCGCAAACCCCGCTACCCTAGGCGACCCGCTCCGATGCCGGCATTCGCCAAAGCGTCGGCATTGTGGGCGCGCTGCGAAGCGCCTCGCATTCCCTTCCTTGCCGGTCCCGATCCATGTCCACACCGCAAGCTTCCGCCGACACCGCCTCCGTTTCGCGCCGCCGCGTCATCCTCGAAGACGACATCGACGGCTTCACTCCCGCGCAGCTGCTGTTGCTGCAATCGCCCGAGGTCGAGGTGCTCGGCATCTCGGTGGTCAGCGGCAACATCTGGCGCGACGAAGCGCTGGCGCACACGCGCCGCCTGCTGGAAATCGCCGGGCGCGGCGAGGTGCCGGTGCTGCCCGGGCCGGTGCATCCGCTGCTCAACAGCGAGCTGGCCACCGAGCGCTGGGAAGCGCTGTACGGCAAGCTGCTGTGGAAGGGCGCGTGGACCCGGCAATGGATCGAGCACGACACCGTGCAGAGTTCGCCGCGCTACCACGCGCACGACGTGGTGCCGGACCTGGCGCTGGGCAATCCGTCGGTGGTGCACGTCGCGGACGAGCCGGCGGCGCTGTTCATGCTCCGCAAGGTGCGCGAGTTTCCCGGCGAAGTCAGCATCGTCGCCACCGGCCCGTTGACCAATCTGGCGCTGGCGCAGCGGCTGGATCCGCAATTCGCGTCGCTGGCCAAGGAACTGGTGTACATGGGCGGCAGCCTCAACCCGCGGCAGCGGCGCGACAGCGTGTCGGCGCGGCAGTTCGCGCGCGAGTTCGTCAATTCGCCGCGGCGCGAATTCAACATCCGCTGGGACCCGGAAGCGGCCAGCATCGTGATGCGCTCGCCGTGGCGCAAGATGGTGATGGTGCCGGTGGATCCGTCCACCGCCACCGAGCTGACCCCGCAGCTGCTGGCGCGGATGAGCGCCGCCGACACGCCGATCGGCCATGCGCTGCGCCGGCGCGAGCCCGGCTTCCCGCTGTGGGACGAGCTGGCCACCGCGCTGTGGCTGCATCCGGAACTGGCCACCGTCACCGAGACGCTGTACGTGGACACCAACACCGAGTTCGGCGCCGGCTACGGCGACATCCTGTCGTGGGCGCCGGGCTACCAGCCCGGCCTCGGCGAACAGGCGCAGCAGGTGGTGCGCGAGGTCGATGTGGACGCGATCGAACGCCTGCTGGTGGAACGCCTGACCGCGCCGCAGCCGCCGGCGCTGGGCGTGCCGTTGCCGGGCTGAGGCGTTCCAACGCGACTGTTCGCAGAGGGGGAGTCTTGCGCGAACCGCGCGTCGCAGGCGACTCTGCGGATCGACAGCGCGCGTCGGCCCCCACTCATCGAGACAACCGTCATGCAGATTCCACAGACGTGGCAAGCCGGCATCCAGCGCAATACCGAGCTGTTGCGTGGCTACGCGCAACTGCTGCAGGAGTTCTCCGCGCCGCCGCTGCCGCCAACCGCGGATGGCGCCGGCGCCATCGCCACGCTGGTCGCGGCCACGCGCGCCGATGGCGCGGCCGCGCAGCGCCACGCGCAGCAGGCGCTGGCGCAGATCGAACGCGGGAATCCGCGGTTGTGTGCGGTGACGCGGCCATTGCCGGCGCGTGCCGAGGCCGATGCCGCGCGCGTGCAGGCGGCGCTGGCCGGCGGCGGCGAGGGCGGTGCGCTGGCCGGGGTGCCGTTCGTGGTCAAGGACCTGTTCGACGTGGCCGGCCTGCCGACCACCGCCGGCGCCGCGTTGCGCGCCGCCGTGCCGCCGGCCACGCACGACGCGGCGGTGGTACGGCGCCTGGCCGATGCCGGCGCGGTGCTGGTCGGCACCGCCAACATGGATGAATTCGCCTACGGCTTCGCGACGGTCAACGCGCATTACGGCACCACTGCCAATCCGCACGATCTGCAGCGCCTGGCCGGCGGTTCTTCCGGTGGCTCGGCCGCGGCGGTGGCGGCGCGCTGGGTGCCGTTCGCGCTGGGCTCGGACACCAACGGCTCGATCCGCGTGCCGGCGGCGCTGTGCGGCATCTACGGGCTGCGCCCGAGTCACGGCAGTCTGGAGATGGACGGCGTGTTCCCGTTCGTCGAGGCCTTCGACGTGGTCGGCCCGTTCGCGACCTCGGTCGCCGACCTGCGCACGGTGTACGCGGCGATGCGCGGGCACAGCCTGGCGCCGGTGGACACCGCTGCGTTGCGCGTGGCGCGGCTGGGCGGCTGGTTCCAGCGCAACCTCGATCCGGAGCTGGAGGCCGGCCTGGCCGCGCTGCATGCCGCGCTCGGCGGCCATGCGTTGCGCGAACTGCCGCAGGCCGAACGCGCGCGCGCCGCGGCGTTCGTGATGACCGCGGCCGAAGGCGGCTATCGCCACCGCCAGGCGCTGGCCACGCACGGCGCGCGTTTCGATCCGGCCACGCGCGATCGCCTGCTCGCCGGCCTGCAGCTGCCGGCGGCGGCCATCGCCGATGCCCAGCGCTTCGGCGCCTGGTTCGCTGGCGCGATGCAGCGTCTGTGGGACGAGGTCGATGTGCTGCTGGCGCCGGCCACGCCGTGCGCGGCGCCGCGCATCGATCAGGAGACGATCCAGATCGACGGCGTGGCGGTGTCGGCGCGCGCCAACCTCGGCATCTTCACCCAGCCGCTGGGCCTGGCGCGTTGCCCGGTGCTGGCCGCGCCGCTGTACCGTCCCGGGCGCCTGCCGCTGGGCGTGCAACTGATCGCCGCGCCGGGACGCGAGGACCGCCTGTTTGCGCTCGCCGCGCAGCTGGAACGCGATGGCCTGATCGGTTCGACCCCGCCGTCGCTGGAGCCGCGCTGATGTTGCACACCTTGCGTTCCCGGCGCGGCATGGTGGTCGCGCCGCACCATCTCGCCGCGCAGGCCGGGCGCGATGTGCTGCGCGACGGCGGCAACGCGGTGGAAGCCGCGGTGGCGACCGCGGCGTGCCTGGCCGTGGTCTATCCGCACATGACCGGCATCGGCGGCGACGGCTTCTGGCTGATCGCCGAAGCCGATGGCCGCGTGCAGGCGATCGATGCCTGCGGCCGCGCCGCGCAGGAGGCCACGCTGCAGCACTACGCCGGGCAGGCGGCGATTCCCTGGCGCGGTCCGGGCGCGGCCAACACCGTCGCCGGCACCGTGTCCGGCTGGGCGCTGGCATTGCAGCAGAGCGACGCGCAGCTGCCGCTGCAGCGCCTGCTCGAGGACGCCATCCACCACGCCGCGGCCGGCGTGCCGGTCACCCTCGGCGGTGCCGGCGTCGCCGCGGCCAAGAGCGCCGAACTGCGCGTGCAGCCGGGCGCCTATGCGGCGATCTTCGAAGCTGCCGGCCGGCCGTTGCGCGAAGGCGAGCTGCTGCGCCAGCCGCAGCTTGCCGCCACCCTGCAGCGCCTGGCCGCGGACGGCCTGGACGATTTCTATCGCGGCGCGCTGGCGGCCGACATCGCCGCCGATCTGCAGGCCCTGGGCAGTCCGCTGCGCGCCAGCGACCTGGCCGCGCACCGAGCCGAGGCCAGCGTGCCGCTGTCGGTGGCGATCGCCGGCGCGCGCCTGTACAACCACGCACCTCCGACCCAGGGCCTGGCCTCGCTGCTGATCCTTGCGTTGTTCGATCGTCTGGCCGTCGACCAGGCAGACGGCTACGCGCACCTGCACGGGCTGATCGAAGCGACCAAGCAGGCATTCCTGGTGCGCGACGCACACATCGGCGACCCGGCCTGGATGACGCTGGACGCGCAAGCCTTGCTCGACGACGCCGGCGCGCTCGACGCGATGGCCGCACGCATCGATCCCGCGCGCGCGCTGCCGTGGCCGCAGCCCTCGCAGGCCGGCGACACGGTGTGGTTCGGCGCGATCGACGGCGCCGGCCGCGCGGTCAGCTGCATCCAGTCCACCTATTTCGAATTCGGTTCCGGGCTGGTGCTGCCGCGCAGCGGCATCGTCTGGCAGAACCGCGGCTGCAGCTTCCGTCTCGCCGCCGACGGTTGGAACGCGCTGGCGCCGGGGCGCAAGCCGTTCCACACGCTCAATCCGGCGCTGGCACGTTTCGACGACGGCCGGCTCATGGCCTACGGCACCATGGGCGGCGAAGGCCAGCCGCAGACCCAGGCGGCACTGTTCAGCCGCTATGCGCGTTTCGACATGCCGTTGCAGCAAGCGCTCAGCGCGCCGCGCTGGTTGCTCGGCCGCACCTGGGGCGAGGACAGCACCACGCTCAAACTGGAGGACCGCTTCGATCCCGCCGTGGTGCAGGCATTGCGCGCGGCCGGTCATGTCGTCGAACTGTTGCCGCCGTTCACCTCGGTGATGGGCCACGCCGGCGCGCTGGTACGCGAGACCGACGGCACGCTGTGCGGCGCCAGCGACCCGCGCAGCGATGGCGCGGTCGCGGGCTGGTAGTCAGCGCCTGCGGCTTGCGATGGCAATGTCCCACCACAGCGAAGTCCTCGCCCGCGCCAGAGCGCTGGTGGATGCGGCGATGACCGATCCGCAGCGCTGCTCCGCGCATCTGGCACAGGCCGAGTCGTTGCTCGTCGCCGCAGCGGCGTCGGCACCGGACGATATCGCGCTGCTCACCTGCCTGGGCGCGGTGCGCTGCGATCTGGGGAACTACGGCGATGCGGTCGAGGTGTTGCAGCACGCTGTACGGCTGCGTTCGGACGACCGCAACACCTACTTCAATCTCGGCGTCGCGCTGCTCAACAGCGGCAGGCGCCGCCAGGCCATGGACCGCTTCCGGCAGGCGGCAACGCTGCAGGGGTCGGCGGCGACCTGGGAAGCCTATTTCGATCCTCATGCGCAATGAAGCGCTGTGTGCTTCATGCCGGCGAGGGACAAAGCGAGCACACGCCGCGCCGCCGCCGACGCTTCCATACTATGGCGGTCGCGCGACGACGCAGCCGCTTCCACGCCGAGCGCCAGGCCCCACAGGAACCGAAGCCGCCATGCCGACCTTCTCCCGCTTCACCCGCTATTTCATGGAAGTGGCGCATTGGCGCAGCATCCGCCGCGCCTCCGAGGCGCTGCATGTGTCGGCGTCGGCGATCGACCGGCAGATCCTCAAGGCCGAGCAGGAGCTGGGTGTGCAGTTGTTCGAGCGCCTGCCGAGCGGCTTGCGCCTGACCAGCGCCGGCGAGTTGCTGCTGGTCGATGTGCGGCGCTGGGAGAAGAGCTATCAACGCACGCTGGAGCAGTTCGACGAATTGAAGGGCCTGCGCCGCGGCCATGTCGAGATCGCGATGATCGATGCGTTGAGCGAGGGCATCGTGGTCGATGCGCTGGCGCAGCTGATCGACGAGCACCCGGGCCTGACCTTCGGCCTGCAGACCGAGGACAACCAGAAGGTCGCCGACAAGGTCGTCGCGGCGGAGGTGGACTTCGGCCTGCTGTTGGACCCGGTCAGCGGCATCGATCTGGAGGTGGTCGCCTTCGCCGAGATTCCGCTGGGCATCTGCATGCCGGTCGGGCATCCGCTCAGCGGCAAGGCCAGCCTGCAGTTGAACGAGGTCCTGGACGACCATCGCCTGCTGCTGCCGGCCGCGCCGCTGATCGTCAACGAACACGCCAAGGTGGTGTACCAGCGCCAGCACATCGACACGCGCCGCTGCATCCGCTGCAACGACGTGCGCACGCTGCGCGCATTGGTGCGCCAGGGCGTGGGCGTGGGCTTGCTGTCGCAACTGGATGTGCTGGCCGATCTGGCCGACGGGCGGCTGGCCTTCGTGCCCCTGCGCGAAGGCCTGGCCAAGCCGATGACGCTGTCGCTGTGCGTGGCCCCGCAGCGGCAACTGTCCAAGGCCGCGCAGACCATGCTCAAGGCGCTGGCGCCGCGGGTGGAAGCGATCCTGGAGCCGCGCTAGCCGGAGCGCGGTCGAGGTTGAAGCCCCTCCTGCACGTGCCCCGCCAGCCCACGATAACCCTGTAGGAGCGGCTTCAGCCGCGACCGATTCCTACCGGCGCCAGCCAAGGTCTGCCGTTCAAACGCCCACAGCGCAGCACACGCATCCCATCCTCTGCACGCGAATGAGCGCGCGGACCGTCGTCGCGTTGCATTTTTTGCACTGCCTGTGCGCGAAAACGGTGTTTGCCCGGTTTCGGTGCGGTTCGTATAGTGCCTTGAGCCCGGCAAAAGCTGTGTTCCCTGGAAATAAGCTTTTGAATCGAAAGAACTTCCTTCGGCGCGTGGCGCCGGTGAAGGTTTCCGCCGATCGCCTATCCCGTCCGCCCGACTTCCAAGCGAACCCCGTCATGCGCGACACCCTTCGACATCCCGGCCACCACGGCGGCCGCACCTGAGCCGGCAGCGGCCATGCTGATGCCGGCGTCCCGCCCAGGCCTGCGTGCGGTCGCGCGCTGCGACGCGCTCGGCGTGGCGCCGTATAGCGACACCGCCGACGGCCTGTTCCGCGGCTGGCTGAGCCCGGCGCATCGCGCCAGCGTGGCGGCCGTGGCCGAGTGGATGGGCGAGGCCGGCCTGCACACCCGCATCGACCCGGCCGGCAACCTGCTCGGCCGCTACGAGGGCGTCGCCGCGCAGGCGCCGGCGCTGCTGATCGGCAGCCACCTGGACAGCGTGCGCGACGCCGGCCGCTACGACGGTCCGCTCGGGGTCATGCTCGGCATCGAATGCGTGGCCGCGCTGCACGCGCAGGGCCGCCGGTTGCCGTTCGCGATCGAAGTGATCGCCTTCGGCGACGAGGAAGGCTCGCGGTTCCCGGCGTCGATGCTGAGCAGCCGTGCCGTCGCCGGCACGCTGGATCCGGCCGCGCTGCAGGTAAGCGACGGCAACGGCATCGCGCTGGTCGATGCGCTGGCCGCCTGGGGCCTGGACATTGCGCTGGTGCCTAACGCGGCGCGCGCGCCGCACAGCGTGCTGGCCTATCTGGAAGCGCATATCGAACAGGGGCCGGTGCTGGAGGCCGAGGGCCTGGCGCTGGGCGCGGTCACTGGCATCGCTGCGCAGCGGCGCTATCGCGCGCTGCTGGTCGGCCGTGCCGGCCACGCCGGCACCACGCGCATGGATCTGCGCGCCGATGCGCTGGCCGCCGCCGCCGAATGCGTGCTGGCGGTGGAGCAGGTGGCGCGCAGCGGCCCTGCGGACCTGGTGGCCACGGTCGGGCGCCTGCAGGTGGCGCCGGGCGCGGTCAACGTGGTGCCGGGGCGGGTCGAATTCTCGATCGACGTGCGTGCCGGCGACGACGCCGTGCGCGATGCGGCGGCCGAGGCGATCGCGCAACGCCTGCATGCCATCGCCGCCGCGCGCGGCGTGCAGTTGCAGCTGCACTGCGTGCAGGACCTGCCGGCCAGTCCCTGCGCTCCGCGCCTGGTCGCCGCGCTGGAAGCGGCGATCGCCGCGCAGGGCATCGCGCCGCGGCGGCTGGTCTCCGGCGCCGGCCACGACGCGATGGTGATGGCGGCGCTGTGCCCGACCGCGATGCTGTTCCTGCGCTGCGCCGGCGGCGTCAGCCACCACCCGGCCGAACACGTGGATGCCGCCGATGCCGATCTGGCGGTGGCGGCGATGCTGCACTTCATCGAATCCCTGGGAGACACCCTTGTCCGTTGATCCGCTGCACGCCGACCTGTTCGGCGAAATCGATCCGCCGCAACGCCTGCTGATGGGCCCGGGCCCGGTCAACGCGCATCCGCGCGTGCTGCGCGCGATGTCCGCCGACCTGCTCGGCCAGTTCGATCCGGAAATGACCGGCTACATGAACCAGGTGATGGCGCTGTACCGGCCGCTGTTCGGGACCGAGAACCGCTGGACCTTCCTGGTCGACGGCACCGCGCGCGCCGGCATCGAGGCGGCGCTGGTGTCGCTGGTGGCGCCGGGCGACCGCGTGCTGGTGCTGAACTTCGGCCGCTTCGGCCTGCTGCTGGGCGAGATCCTCGGCCGCATCGGCGCGGTGGTCGAGTACGTGGAGGCGCCGTGGGGCGAGGTGGTGCCGATGGACGCGGTGGCCGATGCGATCGAACGCTTCGCGCCGAAGTTGGTCGCCTGCGTGCATGGCGACACCTCGACCACGATGGCGCAGCCGCTGGACGGCCTCGGCGCGCTGTGCCGCGCCGCCGGTGCGCTGTCCTATGTTGATGCCACCGCGACCATCGGCGGCATGCCGATCGCCAGCGACGCCTGGGGCGTGGACGTGGTCACCGGCGGTTTGCAGAAGTGCCTGGGCGGGCCGTCCGGCTCGGCGCCGATCACCGTGTCCGCGCGCGCCGCCGAGGCGATCTTCGCGCGCCGCCACGTCGAGCGCGGCATCGTCCGCGACGACATCGCCAACGGCAGCGGCGTGCGCATCGGTTCGAATTATTTCGACCTGGCGATGGTCATGGACTACTGGTCCGACAAGCGCCTGAACCACCACACCGAGGCCACCAGCATGCTGTACGCGGCGCGCGAGTGCGCGCGCGTGGCGCTGCAGGAAGGCCTGCCGGCACGCTTCGCCCGCCACGCCGCGGCCGGCCGCGCGGTCGCCACCGGCGCGCGTGCGCTGGGTTTGCAGGTGTTCGGCGACGACCGCCACCGCATGACCAACGTCACCGGTGTGGCGATTCCCGCCGGCATCGACGGCGAGGCGGTGCGGCGGCGCATGCGCGAGGATTTCGAGATCGAGATCGGCACCGCGTTCGGCCCGCTGCAGGGCAAGCTGTGGCGGATCGGCGCGATGGGCTACAACGCGATGAAGCACAAGGTGCTGATCACCCTGGGCGCGCTGGAAGCGGTGCTGCGCGCCGAAGGCCATGCCTGCGCACCGGGCGCCGGCGTGGATGCGGCGTTGGCCGCCTGGCATGCCGACGGAGCGCAGGGATGATGAGCGCGGCGCGCGACCTGGTCGGCTACGGCGCGCAGCCGCCGGACCCGCAGTGGCCGGGCGGGGCGCGGGTGGCGCTGCAGTTCGTCGTCAACTACGAGGAAGGCGCCGAAAACGGCGTGCTCAATGGCGATGCCGGCTCGGAGGCGTTCCTGTCGGAGATGGTCGGCGCGCACAGCCAGCCTGGCGCACGCGCGATGGCGATGGAGAGCCTGTACGAATACGGCAGCCGCGCTGGCTTCTGGCGGCTGCAGCGGTTGTTCGCCGCGCGCGGCGTGCCGGTGACGGTGTTCGGCGTGGCGCAGGCGCTGGCCGCCAATCCCGAAGCGGTGCAGGCGATGCGCGACGCCGAGTGGGAGATCGCCAGCCACGGCTTGCGCTGGATCGATTACCAACAGGTGCCGGAGGCGACCGAACGCGCGCATATCGCCGCCGCGATCGCGCTGCACACGCAGGTCACCGGTGCGCGCCCGCTGGGCTGGTACCAGGGCCGCACCAGCCCCAACACCGCGCGGCTGGTGGCCGAGGAGGGCGGCTTCGTCTACGACGCCGACAGCTACGCCGACGACCTGCCGTACTACGACCGCCGCCACGGCCGCGCGCAACTGGTGGTGCCGTACACGCTGGACGCCAACGACATGAAGTTCGTCGCCTACAACGGCTTCGCCGACGGCGAACCGTTCTTCCGCTACCTGCGCGACAGCTTCGAGCAACTGTGCGCCGAAGGCGGGCGGATGATGTCGGTGGGCCTGCACGGACGCATCGCCGGACGTCCGGCACGCGCGCTGGCGCTGGCCCGCTTCGCCGATCATGCGCTGGCCAGCGGCCAGGCCTGGATCGCGCGGCGCATCGACATCGCCCGCCACTGGCAGCAGGTGCATCCGGCATGATCGTCGACGCGCCCGAGGTGCTGGCCGAAGTGCAGGCGGCGTTCGCCGACTACGAGCGTGCGCTGATGGCCGACGACGTCGCCGCATTGGACCGGCTGTTCCACGATGCGCCGACCAGGGTGCGCTATGGCGTCGGCGAAGCGCTGTACGGCGCCGAGGCGATCCGCGCATTCCGCCGCGGCCGCGGCGGGTCGCCGCAGCGGCGCCTGTTGCGCGTGCAGATCGTCGCCTACGGGCGCGACTTCGCTACGGCCGATGCCGAATTCCTGCGCGAGGGCGCGACCCGACCCGGCCGCCAGAGCCAGAGCTGGGTGCGTTTCGCCGACGGCTGGAAGGTGGTATCGGCGCATGTGTCGCTGCAGGGCGACCACGCATGAACGGCGTGGACTGGAATGCGCTGCCCGAGGCCGAGTTCGTCGCGCGCCTGCACGCGCTGTTCGAGCATTCGCCGTGGGTGGTGGAACGGGCCGCGGCACGGCGCCCGTTCGCCGACCTGCATGCGGGCCTGCTGCAGGTGCTGCACGCGGCCAGCGCCGACGAGCGGCTGGCGTTGATCCGCGCGCATCCGGAACTGGCCGGCAAGGCCGCGATCGACGGCAGCCTGACCGCGGCCTCGGCTGCCGAGCAGGCGCAGGCCGGGTTGGATCGGCTCACCGCGGAGGAATTCGCACGTTTCCATGCACTCAATGCGGCCTATCGCGCGCGCTTCGATTTTCCGTTCATCGTCTGCGTGCGGTTGACCGACAAGGCCGGGATCCTCGCTGCGATGCAGGCGCGGCTGGCGAATACGCCTGACGCCGAGATCGCCACCGCGCTCGACGAGATCGGCAAGATCGTGCGCTTGCGGCTGGAGGCCCTGCAATGAGCGCCGCGGCAGCCGGCGGTTTGCAGGCGTTGTCGGCGCAGGTCGCGCGCGAGCTGCAGTGGCTCGGCCATGGCGGCTGCGATTGGACTCGCCCGAAGCAGCATGGCGAAGAGCATGTCTACGACGTGGTCGTCGTCGGCGGCGGGCAGAGCGGGCTGGGCGCGGCATTCGGCCTGATCCGCGAGCGCATCGCCAATCTCCTGGTGATCGACGAGAACCCGGCCGGACTGGAAGGGCCGTGGGTCACCTATGCGCGCATGGTCACGTTGCGCACGCCGAAGGAACTGAGCGCGCTGGACTTCGGCATGCCGTCGCTGACCTTTCGTGCCTACTGGGAAGCGCTGCACGGCACGCAGGGCTGGGACGCGCTGGGCAAGATCCCGCGCGCGGACTGGATGGACTATCTGCGCTGGTACCGCGAGGTGCTGGGCCTGCCGGTGCGCAACCAGGCGCGGCTGCTGCGCATCGAACCGCTGCCGGCGCAGCGCCTGCAGCGGCTGCACCTGGCCGGCGGCGACAGCCTGCTCGCGCGCAAGGTGATCCTGGCGACCGGCATCCAGGGCGGCGGGCAATGGCACGTGCCGCCGCTGGTGGCGCAGAAACTGCCGCGCTCGCGCTACGCGCACACCTCCGAAGCGATCGACTACGCAGCGCTGGCCGGGCGCCGCATCGGCATCCTCGGTGGCGGCGCGTCGGCGTTCGACAACGCCCAGCACGCGCTGGCCGCAGGCGTCGGCGAAGTGCACGTGTTCCTGCGCCGCTCGGAACTGCCGCGGGTCAACCCGATCCGGCACATGGAACGCAGCGGCATCATCCCGCGCTTCGCCGCGCTGCCCGATGCCGACAAGTACGCGATGATGTCCACGTTCTTCCGCCACAACCAGCCGCCGACCAACGACACCTTCGAACGCGCCGCGGCCTGGCCCAATTTCCGCCTGCATCTGGGCAGCCCCTGGCAGGACGTGGCCGAGGACGCCGACGGCGTGCTGGTGACCACGCCGCACGGGCGCCTGCGGTTCGATTTCGTGGTGCTGTCCACCGGCCTGGTCACCGATCCGGCGCTGCGCCCGGAACTGGCCGCGGTGGCCGACGGCATCGCGCGCTGGTGCGACCGCTACCGTCCGCCGCAGGGGCAGGAGGTGCCGCTGCTCGACGCGCATCCCTACCTGGGGCCGGGCTTCGAACTGCTGCCGCGTGCGCCCGAGCACGCTTCGGCGCTGCATGGCCTGTTCGCGTTCAACTATTCCGCGCTGCTGAGCCTGGGCCTGTCGGCGGCGGCGCTGTCCGGACTCAAGCACGCCTTGCCGCGGCTGGTGAAGGCGGTCGCCGACCAGTTGTTCCTGGACGACCGCGAGGCGATCGTCGGCGCCTACATGGATTACGCCGAACCCGAATTCGTCGGCCAATGGCCGCTGCCGCAACTGGAGGAACGCGTCGGATGAGCACGCTATCGACCCATGTGCTGGACCTGAGCCGCGGCGTGCCCGCCGTCGGCGTGGCGGTGCGGCTGTTCGCCGGCCAGACGCTGCTGCACGCCGGCGTCACCGATGCCGATGGGCGCTGTCCGGCGCTGCGCGAACTGACGCTGGCGGCGGGCCGCTACCGGCTGGACTTCGCGGTGGCCGACTATTTCCGCGGCCAGGGCGTGGCCTTGCCCGAGCCGCCGTTCGTGGACGTGGTGCCGATCGCGTTCGGTCTGGCCGATGCCGCGCACTGCCACGTGCCGCTGCTGGTCTCGCCGTTCGGCTATTCCACCTACCGGGGCAGCTGAGATGGACGCGGTGCGGTTCCTGCTCGATGGGCAAGTGCTGGAACTGGAGGCGGGGGATCCGACCGCCAGCGTGCTCGATCTGCTGCGCTACCGGCTCGGCCGCACCGGCAGCAAGGAAGGCTGCGCCGAGGGCGATTGCGGCGCGTGCACGGTGCTGGTCGGCGAACTGGCCGGTGCCGACGGCGCCGAGCGGGTGCGCTGGCGCGCGCTCAACGCCTGCATCCTGTTCGTGCCGATGCTCGACGGCAAGGCGCTGCTGACCGTGGAGAGCCTGGCCGCCGGGGGGGCGCTGCATCCGGTGCAGGACGAACTGGTGCAACGCCACGGCTCGCAATGCGGCTTCTGCACGCCCGGGTTCGTGATGTCGCTGTACGCGCGCAGCATCGGCGCGCTGGGCACCGAACAGGCGGCGGTCGCCGACGTGATCGCCGGCAATCTGTGCCGTTGCACCGGCTATGGCCCGATCCTGGAGGCCGGCGCGGCGGTGCCGGTCGCGCCGCGCGACGATGCGGACACGCTCGCCGGCTTGCGCGCGCTGCGCCGCCGCACCGCGCTGGCGCAAACGCATGCCGATCCGGCGGCCGGCCGCGTGCGCCGCAGCGTGGCCCCGCGCAGCGCCGACGAACTGGCGGCGTTGCTGCTGGAACGTCCCGACGCGCGCCTGGTCGCCGGCGCGACCGATGTCGGCCTGTGGGTGACCAAGCAGCAGCGCGTCCTCGACGATGTGGTGTTCATCGGCGACATCCCCGAGTTGCGCGAATTGCACGAAACACCCGACGGTCTGAACATCGGCGCCTGCGTGCGCTACAGCGAAGCGCATGCCGCATTGGCCACGTTGCACCCGGCGCTGGGCGAACTGCTGCGGCGCATCGGCGGGACCCAGGTGCGCAACGCCGGCACCATCGGCGGCAACATCGCCAACGGCTCGCCGATCGGCGACATGCCGCCGGCGCTGATCGCGCTCGGCGCCACGCTGACCCTGCGTCGTGGCGACGCACGGCGCAGCTTGCCGCTGGAGGAGTTCTTCCTGGCTTACGGCCGCCAGGCACGGCTGCCCGGCGAGTTCGTCGAAAGCGTCCACGTGCCGCGCCCGGCGGCCGCCACGCTGTACCGCGTGGACAAGCTCAGCAAACGCTTCGACAGCGATATCTCCGCGGTCTGCGGCGCGTTCGCGCTATGCATCGCCGATGGTGTGGTGACGCAGGCGCGGATCGCTTTCGGCGGCATGGCCGGCATTCCGCAGCGCGCGCGTGGCGCCGAACAGGCGTTGCGCGGCCAGCCCTGGAGCGAGGCAACGCTCGAGGCCGCCGCGGCCACGCTGGCGCAGGACTTCAGCCCGCTCAGCGATGCGCGCGGCTCGGCGGCGTATCGCCTGGCGGTGGCCGCGAACCTGCTGCGGCGGTTGTGGATCGGGCATGCGCATCCGCACGAACCGCTGTCGGTGCTGGCCTTGGAACTGGTCGATGGCTGAGGTCCCGACCACCGCGGATGCGGCCTTGCCGCAGGTGCAGCGTTCGCTGCGCCACGACAGCGCGCAGGGGCATGTCAGCGGGCAGGCGCGCTACATCGACGACCTGCCCGAGCCGCCGGGCATGCTGCATCTGGCGTTCGGCCTGAGCGAACACGCGCATGCGCGGCTGCTGCGCATGGACCTGGCGCCGGTACGCGCGGCGCCCGGCGTGGTGGCGGTGTTCGCCGCCGCCGATATTCCCGGCGAGAACAACGTCGCCCCGGTCGCGCACGACGATCCGCTGTTCGCGCGCGACGACGTGCTCTATCACGGCCAGCCGCTGTTCGTCGTCGCTGCCGACAGCCACGCCGCGGCACGGCGCGCCGCGCGGCTGGCGCTGGTCGAGTACGCGCCGCTGCCGGCACTGTTGAGCATCGCCCAGGCGCGCGCCGCAGGTGCGGTGCTGGAGCCGGCGCAGCGCATGGCGCGCGGTGGCGACGTCGATGCTGCCCTGGCCGCGGCGCCGCGGCGCTGCAGCGGCGCGCTGGAGATCGGCGGGCAGGAGCATTTCTATCTGGAAGGGCAGATCGCCGTGGCGTTGCCCGGCGAACAGGGCCAGCTGCATGTGCTGTCCTCGACCCAGCACCCGAGCGAGGTGCAGCACCTGATCGCGGAACTGCTCGGGCTGCGCAGCGCCGACGTGACCGTGGAGGTGCGGCGCATGGGCGGCGCGTTCGGCGGCAAGGAGACCCAGGCGGCGGCGCCGGCCGCGGCCTGCGCGCTGGTCGCCGCACTGACCGGGCGCCCGGCCAAGCTGCGCTACGACCGCGACGACGACATGCGCATCACCGGCAAGCGCCACGACTTCCTGGTCGACTACAGCGTCGGTTTCGACCACGACGGCCGCATCCTGGCGCTGCGCCTGGAACTGGCCTCGCGCTGCGGCGCCACCACCGATCTGTCGCTGGCGATCAATGACCGCGCGATGTTCCATGCCGACAACTGCTACTGGCTGCCGGTAGTGGAGATCGTCTCGCACCGGCTGCGCACGCACACCGTGTCCAACACCGCCTTCCGCGGCTTCGGCGGGCCGCAGGGCATGCTGGCGATCGAGCGGGTGCTGGACGCGGTCGCCGCCGCGCTGGGCCGCGATGCGCTGGCGGTGCGCCGCGCCAACCTGTACGCGGCGCCGGACCGCAACGTCACCCCGTACGGCATGACCGTGGAGGACAACGTCGCGCCGGCGCTGATCGAGGAACTGGCTGCGCGCACCGATTACGCCGCACGCCAGGCGGCGGTGGCCGCATTCAACGCGCGCCACCGGGTGCTGAAGAAAGGTCTGGCGCTGACCCCGGTGAAGTTCGGCATCAGCTTCACCACCAGCCACCTCAACCAGGCCGGCGCGCTGGTGCTGGTCTATGCCGACGGCTCGGTGCAGCTCAACCACGGCGGCACCGAGATGGGCCAGGGGCTGATGATCAAGGTCGCGCAGATCGTCGCCGACGTGTTCGGGATCGAGACCGAGCGCGTGCGCATCACCGCCACGCGTACCGACAAGGTGCCCAATACCTCGGCCACCGCGGCGTCCTCGGGCACCGACCTCAACGGCATGGCCGCCTATAACGCGGCCAGCGACATCCGCGCGCGCCTGGCGGCGCTGGCCGCCGAGCGCGGCGGCGTGGCGCCGGAGCAGGTGCGCTTCGCTGCCGGCAAGGTCGTCGCCGGCAGCCTGGAACTGGAGTTCGGCGTGCTGTGCCGGCAGGCGCACATGGCGCGCATCTCGCTGGCCGCCAGCGGCTACTACGCCACGCCGAAGATCCACTACGACCGCGCCAGCCACCGCGGCCGCCCGTTCTACTACTTCGCCTACGGCGCGGCGCTGAGCGAAGTGGTGATCGACACGTTGACCGGCGAGCACAGGGTGCTGGCGGTGGACGTGCTGCACGACGTCGGCCGTTCGCTGAATCCGGCGATCGACCTGGGCCAGATCGAGGGCGGCTTCGTCCAGGGCATGGGCTGGCTGACCACCGAGGAACTGGTCTACGACGCGCACGGCCGGCTGCTGACCCATGCGCCGTCCACCTACAAGATTCCCACCGCCAGCGATCGCCCGGCGCGGATGGACATCCACCTGTGGCAGGCCGGCCGCAACGAAGAGGCGACCATCCATCGCTCCAAGGCGGTCGGCGAACCGCCGCTGATGCTGGCGATCTCGGTGTTCTCGGCGCTGACCCAGGCGGTGGCCGCGGCGGTGTCGGGTGCGGGCGTGCCGGCGCTGGACGCGCCGGCCACGCCGGAACGGATCCTGGCCGCGATCGCGGCGGGCAACGCCGATGCGCGCTGACTGGAGCCTGCAGGCCGAAGCGGCGCTGGCGCGCGGTGCGGCTGCGCTGGTCACGGTGCTGGCCACCGCCGGTTCGACTCCGCGCGAGGCCGGCACGCGCATGCTGGTGAGTGCCGACGGCAGCATCGGCACCGTCGGCGGCGGCGTGCTCGAGTGGCGCGCCTGCGCGCTGGCGCGCGAACTGCTGGCGCAACCGCCGGGCAGCTGGCGGGTGCAGGACTACACGCTGGGCGCGGCCGCACCGGCGCGCGCGCTGCGCTGCAACGGTGCTTGCGCGGACTGCGCGGGGCACGCCCAGGCCGACGACCTGCTCGGCCAGTGCTGCGGCGGCCGCGTGCGCCTGCTGCTGGAGCGGCTGGATCCGGCGCGCAGCGACTGGCTGCAAGAGGCGACGTTGGGACGCACGTTGCTGACCCGGCTGCTGCCTGACCGCCTCGATCACTGCATCAGCGATGCGCCACCGCAAGCGCTATCGCTGCGTGCACCGGCGCCCACGGCCGGCGCGCTGCTGGCGCAGGCGATCGGCCCACGGCGCACGCCGCTGTATCTGTTCGGCGCCGGCCACGTCGGCATCGCCATCGCGCATGCGCTGCACGGCCTGCCGTTCGCGCTGGACTGGTCCGATCCGCGCGCAGAGCTGGCGGCTGCCGCCGGCGCGGCGCATCTGGACGAATCCGTATTGCTCGCGCGCGCCGGCGCCGCATCGGACGACGCGCTGCTGCTGATCCTGACCCACGATCATGCGCTGGACTATCGGCTCACCGCCGCGGCGCTGGCCGGCCGTGCCGGCTTCGTCGGCCTGATCGGCTCGGCCTCCAAGCGCGCACGGTTCCTGTCGCGATTGCGCCACGACGGCCTGGGCGACGCCGCGCAGGCGCGGCTGACCTGTCCGATCGGCCTGCCCGGGATCGACGGCAAGGCCCCGGCGGTGATCGCGGTGGCGGTGGTCGCGCAGTTGTTGCTGCGCACATCGGCGTTGGCGGCGCAGCGTTCGATTGCGGATCAGGAGCAAGGGGACGCGTTGCCACTGCCCCAAGCTGTGCTCGCCGCACGCTGACATCACCCTTGTAGGAGCGGCTTCAGCCGCGACGAGCGAAGTGGGGAGGTTCGACTTCGGACTCAGTCTGTCGGGGCTGAAGCCCCTCCTACAGTGCACCCAGCCGGCTGTCCGAAGGCGAATGTAGGAGCGGCTTCAGCCGCGACGAACGCAGCGGTGTGCTTTCCGATGCCGGAAAGCGTCGGGACTGAAGTCCCTCCCACATTGCACCCTGCCGACGCTGGAATCGGGGCGGAGCCGAAAGCTCCTCCTACGTGACGCCTCGCCGCTGTGATACTGCTTGCCTGGCCAGCGTAGCCGCACGCTGCGGCCGCGCCGTACCACGCGCCGTTACGGCAGTCCGGCCAGCCAGTCGTCGTCGGAGCCTTCGTTGATGTCGGCGAACAGCGGGGTGGAGAAGTAGCGCTCGCCGGTGTCCGGCAGCATCGCCAGGATCACCGAACCGGGCGCCGCGGTCTCGGCCACGCGCAGCGCGGTGGCCACGGTGGCGCCGCCGGAGATGCCGGTGAAGATGCCTTCCTCGGCGGCAAGACGGCGCGAGACGGAGATCGCATCGGTGTCCTCCACGCTCAGCACTTCGTCGTAGACCTCGCGGTTGAGCACCTCGGGCACGAAGTCCGGGGTCCAGCCCTGGATCTTGTGCGGCTTCCACTCCTGGCCCTGCAGCAGGGCCGCGCCGGCCGGCTCGGTGGCGGTGATGCGCACGTCCGGACGCGCCACGCGCAGCACTTCGCCGACGCCGGTGAGGGTGCCGCCGGTGCCCCAGCCGCTGACGAAATGATCCAGCCGGCGGCCGGCGAAATCGCGCAGGATTTCCGCGGCGGTGGTGCTGCGGTGGTAGGCGGGGTTGGCCGGGTTGGCGAACTGGCGGGCCAGGAACCAGCCGTGCTGCTGGGCCAGTTCCTCGGCCTTGCGCACCATGCCGCTGCCGCGCTCGGCGGCCGGGGTCAGGATCACCTTGGCGCCGAACGCGCGCATCAGCTTGCGGCGCTCGATCGAGAAGGTCTCCACCATCGTCGCCACGAACTTGTATCCGCGCGCGGCGGCGACCATCGCCAGGGCCACGCCGGTGTTGCCGGAGGTCGCTTCGACGATCGTATCGCCAGGCTTGAGCAGGCCCTTGGCCTCGGCGTCGAGCACGATCGCCAGTGCCAGGCGGTCCTTGACCGAGCCACCGGGATTGAACGCCTCGACCTTGACGTACAGGCTCACGTGCTCGGGCGGCAGGCGGTGCAGCTTGACGATCGGGGTGTGGCCGATGGTGTCGAGGATGTTGTCGTAGATGGCCATGCGCAGGGTCTCCGGAAAAGGGATGCGGGTCAGGCGGCGTGGGCCAGGGTAGGCACGGCCGGCTTCGGGAAAGGTGAGGGCGGTGCGGTCAGCGGTGCGGCGCCGAACCAGTGCAGGCTGCTCGCCAGCGCGGCCACCTCGCCGAGGATCAGCAACGCCGGCGAGCGCACCTGGTGCGCGCGGGCGGTGTCGGGCAGGTCGGCCAGGGTGCCGACCACCACCCGCTGCTGCGGGCGCGAGCCGTTTTCCACCAGCGCGAACGGCGTGTCGGCGGCGCGGCCGGCGCGCAGCAGGCGTTCGCGCACCGTGTCCAGTCCGGCCACGCCCATGTACACCGCCAGGGTCTGCCGTTCCTGCGCCAGCGCGACCCAGTCCAGCGTGTCGAACGATTCCTTGCAGTGCGCGGTGGCCAGGCGCAGCGACTGCGCGTGCTCGCGATGGGTCAGCGGGATGCCGGCGTAGGCCGCGCAGGCCAGCGCCGCGGTGATGCCCGGCACCACCGCGTAGGGCACGCCGTGCGCGCGCAGGTATTCCAGTTCCTCGCCGCCGCGGCCGAACACGAACGGATCGCCGCCCTTCAGCCGCACCACGCGGCGCCCGCGTCGCGCGTGCTCCAGCATCAGCGCGTGGATCTGCTCCTGGCGCACGCTGTGGCCGCTGGCCGACTTGCCGACTTCGATCCGTTCGGCGGTGCCAGGCAGCAGGTCCAGGATCGCGGCGCTGACCAGGCGGTCGTGCAGGACCACGTCGGCGCTGCGCAGCGCGCGCAGCGCGTTGAGCGTCAGCAGGCCGGGATCGCCGGGGCCGGCGCCGACCAGGGTCACCGTGCCGGGACGGAGCGCGTGCGCCTGCGCCGCAGCGGCGGATGCGCCGATGCCGTCGCCGGCGGCGTCCGCCGACGCTGTGGCTGCGGCCGGATCGGCTGTGCCGATCGCGTCCTGCGCCAGCACCCGTTGCGCGGCGGCCGCCTGCAGCGCCTGCCGGTTCACCATGGGGTCGTCGCTGGCGGCGACCAGGTACCACACCGCGTCCAGCCAGGCGCCATCGAAGCGGCCATGCAGCCACTGGATGCGCCCGGCATCGGCCCAGGCCTGCAGCACCGGCGTCAGTGCCGGCGCGCCAAGCCGCGGCAGCGCGCCGGCCGCGAGCAACGCCTGCACCTGACGCTCGGCGGCTGTGCCGCCGCCGACCACCAGTACGGGCCGCTCGCGCAGGTCCGGATACAACGCAATCGGGGCAGGGCTCACGGCAGTCGCAACGCAGGAAGGAGGTGGGAGGGGTGACCGTAGCGCCGGCTTATAGCCTCCGGAAATGACTTCATGCCTCTACCAGATAGCTTTCGGTTATAAGGTGAGTGGCCCATTTCCACTACAGTCGTGGCTGCTCCCGCCAGGCGGCGCCTCGCCCTCGCTCCGATGACGCTGACCCAACTCCGCTACCTCGTCTCCATCGCCGATGCCGATCTCAACATCACCCTGGCCGCGGCGCGCGTGCACGCCACCCAGCCGGGGCTGTCCAAGCAGCTCAAGCAGCTGGAGGACGAACTCGGTTTCCTGCTGTTCGTGCGCAAGGGCCGCAGCCTGGAGACGGTGACCCCGGCCGGCCGCGAGGTGATCGAGCGCGCCCGTGCGGTGCTGGCCGAGGCCAACAACATCCGCACCTACGCCGCCAACCAGCGCCGCGAGAGCCAGGGCCAGCTGACCCTGACCACCACCCACACCCAGGCGCGCTTCGTGCTGCCGCCGGCGGTGGCGCAGATCAAGCAGGCGTATCCGCAGGTCAGCGTGCACCTGCAGCAGGCCGCCGAGAGCGCGGCGCTGGACCTGCTCAGCCAGGGCGATGCCGACATCGCCATCGTCAGCACCGCCGGCAGCGAGCCGGGCGCCGGCATCGCGGTGCCGCTGTACCGCTGGCGGCGGCTGGTGCTGGTGCCGCGCGGGCATGCGCTGGACGTGCCCAAGCGGGTGCCGGACATGGCCGCGCTGGCGGTGCAGCCGCTGATCAGCTACGAATCCTCGACCCGCTCCGGCTCCTCGCTGCAGCGCGCCTTCGCCCGGCTCGGGCTGGAGCCGAGCATCGCCCTGACCGCGCTCGACGCCGACCTGATCAAGACCTACGTGCGCGCCGGGCTCGGCGTCGGCCTGCTCGCGGAAATGGCGGTGCATGCTGGCGATACCGACCTGCGCGCCTGGCCGGCGCCGCCGGAGATCCCCGAGTGCATCGCCTGGGCGGTGCTGCCGCGCGACCGCGTGCTGCGCGACTACGCGCTGGAACTGGTGCATGTGCTGGCGCCGCAGATCGACACCCGCGACCTGCGCCGGGTCATGGAAGGCAACCAGGAACCGGACTGGCCGACCCCGCCGACCTGGGAAGAGCTGACCCAGACCATCACCAGCTGAGCAGCGCCGCTGCGGCGTCTTCGCCGCGCCTGGCGCTTGCCGCGCCGGTCGGGCGATATCCGCAGCGGCGCTCGCCGGTGGCGCCGCACTCACGGCGCGCTCGTCGCTGCGCGCCGATGCCGCGCCGTTCGGGCATGCCATTGCCATCCTTGCGCGCGGCCGCTACGGTGCGCGCTCTTTTACCCGAAACAAGGATGTCCATGCACCCCGTCCTCCAGCAGAACCTGTTCTTCGTCAAGGAGCAGGTCGGCATGTTCAAGGCCGCCAACAACTACGACGTGTTCGATCCGCAGAGCAACCAGAAAGTGCTCGAATGCCGCGAGCCGAACCTGGGCCTGTTCACCAAGATCTTCCGTTTCAGCGACTACAAGCGCATGACCCCGTTCCATGTGGAGGTGCGCACCCCGAACGGGCAGAAGGTGCTGACGGTCAAGCGCGGTTTCTCGCTGTTCCTGTCCAAGGTCGAGGTGCTGGACGAGCACGATCGCCTGGTCGGTTCCTTCAGCCAGAAATTCTTCTCCATCGGCGGCAAGTTCGACGTGCTCGATGCACGCGAGAAGCTGGTGTGCACGCTGCGCGGCAAATGGACCAGCTGGGATTTCCGCTTCGTGCAGGGCGAGCGCGAACTGGCGCGGGTGTCCAAGAAGTGGGCCGGGCTGGGCAAGGAGCTGTTCACCTCGGCCGACAACTACATGCTCGCGATCGAGAATGCGGTGCCGAGCGAGGATGACGTGCGCATCCTGATCATGGCCGCGGTGCTGTGCATCGACATGGTGCTGAAGGAATAACCCGCAGTGCCGCGCGCCACGGTGCGCGCGGTGCGGTAGCGCTCAGGCGTTGGTCGCGCTCGCCAGCGGCAGCGTGACCGAGAAGCGGCTGCCCTGGCCCGGGCGGCTGCGCACCTCGACACTGCAGCCCAGCGTCTCGGCGGTGCGGCGCACGATCCACAGTCCCAGGCCGAGCCCTTCGCTGCGCGGATCGGCCTGGCGGAACGCCTGGAACAGGGTGCGCAGGCTGTCGCCGTCCATGCCGATGCCGCTGTCGATGATCTCCACCACCACGTGATCGCGCCGGCGCCGGCAGCCGATCAGCACCGAGCCGTGCTCGGTGTACTTGACCGCGTTGCCGAGCAGGTTGCCGAGCAACGTGGCCAGCAGCGTGGCGTGGCTGCGCACGCGCAGTTTGGTCGGCACGTAGCGCAGCCGCAGTCCCTTGGCCGCGGCCTGCGGCCGCCAGGTGTCCAGGATCGGGCCGAGCAGCTCGCCCAGGGCCACCTCGCCCTGCACCGGCAGGCTGTGCTCACCGCCGGCGACCGCGCTGGTGGCGAGATCGTCCAGGCCGGCGGCGACCTGGTTCAGCGCCTTGCGCGCCTCGTCCAGCGGCACGCTGCCGACCGCATCGAGCTGGCGCTGGACCTTGGCCAACGCATAGGACGCCGTGCGCAGCGGCGTCTTCAGGTCGTGCCCGGCGATGGCCAGCAGGCGGCTGCGGTAGTGGTTGGATTCCTGCGCCAGCGCCAGTGCCTTGCGCAGTTCCAGCTGCGCCATCGCCTGCCGCGCCAGCGCGCGCAGCGCTTCGATCTGTTCGTAGGTCAGCTGCCGCGCGCGCCGGTCGAGCACGCAGACGGTGCCCAGCGGCAGGCCGTCGGAGGTCTTCAGCAAGGCGCCGGCGTAGAAATGCAGGCGTTCCGCGCCGGTGACCAGCGGATTGGAGGCGAAGCGCGGATCCTCGCGCGTATCCGGCACCAGTAGCAGGTCGTCCTCGAGCAATGCGTGCGCGCACAGCGAGGTCGCCAGCGGGGTTTCCCGGGTGCCCAGGCCGATCTCGCTCTTGAACCACTGCCGCTCGCTGTCGATCAGGTTGACCACCGCGATCGGGGTCTGGCAGATCATCGCCGCCAAGCGGGTGATGTCGTCGAAGGCCGGCTCGCGCGGCGTGTCCAGGATCGCGTAGCTATGCAACGCGTCCAGGCGCAGCGTTTCGTTGCCGGGCTTGGCGGCGCAATAGACCGGGCCGGCAGCGGGTGCGACGGAAGACATGCGAACGGCTCGGCGACGGTGAGTCGCTCAGTCTATGGTACCGATCACACATTTTGACGACGCGGTCTTCACGTCGACGCAACGACCGCCGGCGGTGCCGCGCCCGATGCCGCGGCCAGGGAATCGGTGCCCGGCCGGCGTTCGCTGTAGCGGTCGACCAGGTACGGCGCCAGGTCGCGGGTGAGCAGGGTGAACTTGAGCAGTTCCTCCATCACGTCCACCAGCCGGTCGTAGTAGGGCGAGGGAAGCATCCGTCCGGGGGTGTCGAATTCCTGCCAGGCCTTGGCCACCGACGACTGGTTGGGGATGGTCAGCAGGCGCATCCAGCGGCCGAGCACGCGCATCTGGTTGAGCGCATTGAACGACTGCGAGCCGCCGGACACCTGCAGCAGCGCCAGGGTCTTGCCCTGGGTGGGGCGCAGCGCGCCCTGGCTGAGCGGGATCCAGTCGATCTGCGCCTTGAGCACGCCGCTCATCGCGCCGTGCCGTTCAGGCGAGGACCAGACCATGCCTTCGCTCCACAGGGTCAGCTCGCGCAGTTCCTGCACTTTCGCATCGCTGTCGGGGGCGGCGTCGGGCAGCGGCAGGCCGCGCGGATCGAACAGGCGCGTTTCCGCGCCCATCGCCTGCAGCAGCCGCGCCGCTTCCAGCGCCAGCAGCTTGCTGTAGGAGCGTTCGCGCAACGAGCCGTACAGCAGCAGGATGCGCGGCGGATGCGTGGCGCGGGCGGCGCTCAGCGCCAGCGGATCCGGGCGCACGAACGCGGCCGGGTCCAGGTTCGGCAGCTCGGACAGGTCAACCGACACGGCGGCCGTCCGCGTCGATCAGGGGTTCGCCGTCTTCCTTGGCGAAGGCGCCGCGCTGCGGCGAGGGCAGGATCTCCAGCACCGTTTCCGACGGCCGGCACAGGCGCGTGCCCAGTGCGGTGACCACGATCGGCCGGTTGATCAGGATCGGGTGCTGCAGCATCGCGTCGAGCAATGCGTCGTCGCCCAGCGAGGGATCGTCCAGGCCCAGTTCGGCGTAGGGCGTGCCCTTCTGCCGGATCGCCTCGCGCAGCGGGATGCCCAGTGCCGCGATCAGCGCCTGCAGGGTGGCGCGGTCCGGCGGGGTCTTCAGGTATTCGATCACGGTCGGTTCCGCGCCGCTGTTGCGGATCAGTCCGAGGACATTGCGCGAGGTGCCGCAGGCGGGGTTGTGGTAGATCGTGATGGCGCTCATCGGGACTCGGTGCGATAGGGAGGAGGGCGCTGCGCTATGGCACGCGCGCGGCGGCGGGCGCTGCAGCGTCGGAGGAACAGCTGCCATTGCCGCAGCAGTTTTCGGTCAGGAAGCCGATCAGCGCGTACATGCGCGCGTAGTCGGCGCGCAGCCGGATCACCCGGCCCTGGCGTTCGTCGGCGATCAGGCCGGCACCGCGCAGCACGTGCAGGTGCGCGGTCAGCGTGGCCGCGGCCAGGCCCAATGCGGCGCGCAATTCGCCCACCGCCATGCCGTCCGGCCCGGCCTGGACCAGCGCACGGTAGGCGGCCAGGCGGTGCCCGTGGGCGAGCGCGCGCAGGGCGGAAACGGTGCTGTCGGTGTCCATCAATTCGATAATTCCAGAAATTACGAAATGAAGCAAGCGCGTGGCCCCGTTCCACAAACGACGACGGGCGCATCGCTGCGCCCGCCGGGTGGAGCCGTTGTGCGGCGCTCAGGTCGGCATGTCCTCGATCTGCAGGTACACCATGGTCTGGTTGAGCAACTGGTAGGCCACTTCGCCGAAGGTCACCGGTCCGATCAGTTCGCCGGTGCGCTTGCCCTCCAGTTCCGAGTACAGGAAGTTGAGGATGCAGTTGCAGCTGAACTCGGGGCTGCTCACGGTCTGTGGCAACTGCCGCGAGAATTCCTCGACGTAGTTGGCCACCGGTGCGGCGATGCGGTACTCCACGCCGCGGAACACCGGCGCGTACAGCGTGACCTTGCGCGCGTCCTGGTCGATCGACTGGATGCTGGCGTTGATCTTCTCGCCGTTGTAGTCGGCCACCAGCGGCAGCCGCACGTCGATCTGGTTGGCGGTGAGGTACTCGGCGAAGTCGCGCGGCTCGCCGTTGACCAGCGCCTGGCCGACGTCGAAGCCGTCCTGGGCGAAGGTGATCACGTCGCCGTCGCCCTGCTCGAAGCAGTTGACGATCCCGACCGAGACCATCTTGTCCTCCGGCAGCGTCGCGTGCAGCGCCACGCAGCCTTCGCTGTAGGATTTGCCGCTGGTGCCGTCGTAGATGCGCGGCGCCAGCTTGCCCAGGTCCGACAGGTCCACGCCGGACACCCAGCCGACGATGTTCTTCATGAACAGCCCGGGGTAGTCGGGCGAATCCTGCGCATAGCGCACGTGCGCCTGGCTGGTCGCCGGCAGGATGATCACGCTGAAGCCGTGATCGGGCGAGTCGCTGGCGATGGACGGCAGTTCGCCCACGTCGTACCAGCGCACGCTCGAGCCGCTGACGCAAGGGTCCTGCTCGCTGACGAAGATCAGTTCGCGGCTGTAGGTGCCGCCTTGCTTGTCCATGAAATAGGGAATGGTGCCGCCGATCCAGTTGCCCTTGGGCAGGCTGTCGAGCAGGGCCTGGTCGCCGGCCAGGTACAGCGTGGCGCCGGATTGGATCTTCTGCGCCGCTTGTTCGCGTGTCATCAGCATGTCGCTTCTCCTCAGAAGTGGGCCTGCAGCTCGGCCTTGTAGAGATTTTCGTATTTGCTGAAGAACGCGTGCGCCTCGTCGATGCAGGCCTGTACGGTCTGCGGCGACGCATCGCTTTTCAACTTGCGCGCGCACTGGCTCAGCATCATGTTCCCGGCGAATACCTTGAACTGCAGCTTGGTATCGCCGCGGAGCAGCGGAACCCACTTGGGATGGCTTTTACTCGGAATCATCTTCGTCCCTCCACGGATGAAGTCTTCGAATGGCCGACGCACAGGCGTGGCTTCGGTGCAGGTGTCGACACGGCCCCACAGGGCTTGAGCGCCGCGCCACGCTGTAAGCGATTCCTGTCGCCGAAGTGGGGGCTGGGTCACTGCCGCGGCCGGATCGGCGCGCCGTGTGCGGTCGCCCGGCGGCATGCACACCGCGCGTCCCGCCTTGCCGCACATGCGTCAAGCTGTCGCAGGGCCTTCCGCGAGCCGGGCAGCAGGCCCTAGACTGCGGCGGTGATCCGTCGCCGCCAGCCAACGTCGCTTTGGGGAACGCTCGCCCTGCTGGCGATCGCGCTGATGCTGGCTGCGCCGTTGCTGAGCCGTTTGCAGCAGGCGCGGTCCGGCGACTGGGCCGCTGCCGCGGCGGAGGCGCTGTGCACCAGCCGCGGCCTGCAACCGGTGCTTGCGTTGCCTGCGGCGTCGTCGCCTGCCCACGCCGGCGTCCATGACGACGGCGGCATGGCGCACGAGCAGGCGTGCGATTACTGCCTGCTGGCCGCGCGCCTGCTGCCCTTGCTGGCGTTGCTGTTGCTGGTGTTGCCGTGGTTGCGCCAGCGCGCGCCGCTGGCCGCGCCGCGCGCGCCGGTGGTGGACACGGGCATCTGGCGCGCTCACGCCGCACGCGGGCCTCCGCTGTACTCCTGAAACACGAACGGCTGTTCTTTCGTGCCGTGGCGTCGCCGCGGCGCGTCTTCGTGCTGATGGAGCCATCGATGATCCGTTTCTTTTCCGTGCCGCGCCTGGCGGCGTACGGCTGCGCCTGTCTCGCGGCCAGCGTCTCCCTGCCGACGCATGCCGGCGACGGCGGCGTGCAACCGCCCGCCGGCGATTCCGCCTTGACCCTGGGCAAGGTCCAGGTCCGGGCCGATCCGCTGTCCTTGCCGACCGCGCGCAGCGTTCTCAGTTCCGTGGACATCCTCGGCGGCGACCTGCTGCAGGACCAGCATGTGGACTACAGCTGGGAGCTGCTGATGCGCGCGCCCGGGGTGCAGGTCACCCAGTTCAAGATGGGCACCGACGCCGGCCGCTTCTCGTTCCGCGGCTTCAACGGCGAAGGCCGGGTCAACGCGGTCAAGCTGCTGATCGACGGCGTTCCCAGCAACGACAACGCCGGCGGCATGCCGTACCTGGATGCGGTGTTTCCGCTGGACATCGCCGCGATCGAGATCGTGCGCGGCACCAACGATCCGCGCTACGGCTTGAACGCCATCGCCGGCAGCGTCGATGTGCTGACCCGCAGCGGCGGCAACGACGGCCGCGCCAGCGTCACCGCCGGCAGCTTCGGCACGCGCGAGGTGCAGGCCAGCCAGGGCATCGAACGCGGCGGCTGGAGCCAGAACTATTTCGCCGCCTGGCGCGACAGCGACGGCTACCGCGACCATGCAGACGCGCGCAAGCGGGCCTTCGCCGGCAAGTGGTTCTACACCGCGCCGGACGCGGCCTGGCGGGCCGGGCTCAGTGCGCGCTACTACCGCAACGACGCGCTGGAAGCGGGCTATCTGGACTACGCCAGCGCGCAACGCGCACCGCGCAGCTCGCCCGACTATGCGCGCGACGACCGCAGCGAACGCCAGACCGGGCAGGTGAGCCTGCACCTGGATGCGCAACTGGCCGATGCCGTGCAGGGCAGCGCCGCGCTGTACTGGAATCGCTACCAGAACCAGCGCTGGGTGCGCTTCACCGCCGCCGGCGCGCAGCAGGAGCGCGATACCGACGAGACCCAGCGCGGTTTCCTGGCCAAGGCCAGCTGGCGTCCCGAAGTGGACTGGGCGACGTCGTTCGCGCTGGAAGGCGGCGTCGACGGGCAATGGCAGGACAACACCTCGCAACGCTATCGCACGGTGGCGCGGGTGCGCACCGCGCCGCTGCGCGACTGGGATTTCGATCTGGACACGCGCGGGGTCTATGTGCAGGCGGTGATCCGCCCGTTCGAGCGTTTGCAACTGGTGCCGGCCTACCGCGTGGACTGGGTCGACGGCAGCTTCCGCGACCGGCTCGGCGGTGCGCGCTACCCGGCCTACGCCTACGGCGCGATCAAGCAGCCCAAGCTCAGCGCGGTGTTCGCGCTGACCGCGCAGACCAGCGCCTATGCCAACCTGGGCCGCACCTTCCAGATCGGCAGCGGCAACGGCGCCTACCGCAGCCAGCCCGGCAACCTGGCCCCGTCGTACAACGACGGCTGGGAAGCCGGCCTGAAGTTCGCCGACGCCAGGCGGCTGGACGCGCGCATCGCCTATTGGGAGCAGCGCGCGTCCGACGAGGTGGCGACCATCCTCGGCGTCGATGGCACGGTCGGCACCGGCGAGGTCGGCAACGTCGGCAAGACCTTGCGCCGTGGTTGGGATGCGCAGCTGACCCTGCGTCCTGACGAGCGCTGGACGCTGTGGCTGGCGTATTCGCGGCAGCGCGCGCTGATCGTCACGCCCGATCCGAGCGCGCCGGCCACGCGCGGCAAGGAGATCGAGAACGTGCCGCACTACCTGGCCACCGCCGGCATCGACTGGCAGGCCACGCCGCGGCTGAAGCTGTCGGCCTGGGGCAATGCGCAAGGCGACTACTACCTGGAACGCAGCAATACGCTGGGCCGCTACGGCGGCTACGCGCTGGCCAATGTCGGCGCGACGTGGGCATGGCGCGCGCAGCGCGAGCTGTCGCTGCAGCTGAAGAACCTGACCGATCGCCACTACGTCTACGCCTGGTACGACAGCGGCTCGTCCGGCTACTCGCCGGGCGACGGCCGCGCCTTGTACGCCAGCCTCAGTTGGGGATGGTGATGGCGATGCCGAACCCGACGGCAGCGCCGCCGGCGCGCTTCTACCGCGCCGTGTGGCGCTGGCATTTCTACGCCGGCCTGCTGGTGCTGCCATTGCTGGCGTGGCTGGCGCTGACCGGTGCCGCCTTCGTCTATCAGCAGCCGATCGATGGCTACTTCCACCGTGCGCTGAAGACGGTGCAGGTGCCGGCGCAGGCACGGGCCGTCGCGCCGCAGCGCCTGCTCGCAGTGGCGCTGGCGGCGCAGCCTGGACAGGCATTGCGCTACACCACGCCGCTGCGGCGCGACGCGTCGGCGGAAGTGACCGTGGGGACCGCCGATGGCCGCCGCGTGGTGGTGTACGTGGATCCGTATCGATCGCGCGTGCTGGGCAGCTTGCCCGAGCACGGCACGGTGGCGTGGACGATCCGGCGCCTGCACAGTCTCGCGCTGGTCGGGCCGTGGGCCAGCGCACTGATCGAAGTGGCCGCGGGCTGGGCGATCCTGCTGGTGCTGACTGGCGTCTACCTGTGGTGGCCGCGCGGCCGCCGCGGCGGCGTCACGACGGTGCGTGGGCGGCCGCCGCAGCGCGTGTTCTGGCGCGATACGCATGCGCTGACCGGTAGCGTGGTCGGCGCGATGCTGCTGTTCCTGGCGCTGACCGGGATGCCGTGGTCATGGTTCTGGGGCGCGCAGGTCAACCGCCTCGCCAATGGCCACCACTATGGCTATCCGGCTGGCCTGCGCGTGGACGTGCCGATGTCCACGCAACGCCTGAGCGACGCAGAGGTGCCGGCCTGGTCGCTGCGCCAGGCGCGGTTGCCGCAGTCGCAGCTGCCGCAGACTGCAGCGATGCCGATGCCGATGCCGATGCCCGCGGCGGCGAATGCGGCTGCGGCTTCGGCCTCGAGCGTGGCGGACAACGGCAACGATGCGCATGCGGAGCATGCCGCGCATGGCGGCATGGCGATGAACGCCATGGAGGCGATGGCGCCGGCGCCCGGCGCGATCGGCCTGGACGCGGCGGTGGCGCGGTTCCAGGCGCAGGGTATCGCCGCCGGCTACAGCGTGGCGCTGCCGCGCGGCGTGCGCGGTGTCTACACCGCGTCGGTGTATCCGCCGGATCTTGCGCAGCAGCGGGTGATCCACCTCGACCAGTACAGCGGCAAGGTGCTGCTGGACATGCGCTACGCCGATTACGGGCCCATGGCGAAGGCCTTGGAATGGGGCATCAACGTGCACCTGGGGCAGCAATACGGCACGTTCAATCAGCTGCTGCTGATCGCCTCGTGCATCGGCATCCTGCTGTTGTGCGTCAGCGCCGCGCTGATGTGGTGGAAGCGGCGCCCGGCCGGCGGATTGGGCGTGCCGCCGCTGCCGGCGGACCGGCGCACCTTGCGCGGCGTGCTCGTGCTGCTGGCGATCGGCGGCGTGCTGTTCCCGCTGGTCGGGGTGTCGCTGTTGCTGATGCTGGCGCTGGATTGGTGGTGGGTGTTGCGGCGGGAGTGAGGCGGTGCTGTTTGGCGCATGGGGTTCGCAGCCAATTCGCTGGGTGTACTGCGTGAGGACGTCGGTCCCGATGGCATCAGCATCAGAATCCGCAAGGTTCCTCGTTCTGCTCGTCGCGACTGAAGTCGCTCCCACAAGGGGCTCGCGGTCGGCTCACCGGGTGCCCTGTGGGAGGGGCTTCAGTCCCGGCTGTATCCGAAGCCGGAAGGTTCACGGCTTCGTTTGTCGCGGCTGAAGCCGCTCCTACAGGGGCTGCGCGAGGTGTCTGCTAGGTGCACTGTGGGAGGGACTTCAGTCCCGCCTGTATCCGAAGCCGGAAGGTTCACGGCTTCGTTCGTCGCGGCTGAAGCCGCTTCCACAGAAAAGGCGGGCGCGGGCTCGCAGAGGGCCTGCGACAAGCTCGCCTCAGATGTCCTCGTGGATGCCGCACTCGCGCTTGAGGCCGAAGAAGCGGGTGTCTTCCTCGCGCATGCCCGGTTCCCAGCGGCGGGTGGTGTGGAAGTCGCCGATCGACACGTAGCCTTCTTCCCACAGCGGATGGTAAGGCAGGCCGTGCTGCTGCATGTACTGCCACAGGTCGCGGTCGCTCCAGTCGGCGATCGGGTTGATCTTGTAGCGCTCGCCGCGCTTCTGCACGAACGGGGTCTGCGCGCGGCTGTCGGACTGGCTGCGGCGCAGGCCGGTGAACCAGGTGCCGACCTTCAGTTCGTCCAGCGCGCGGCGCATCGGCTCGACCTTGCGCAGGTTGTTGTACTGCTCGATGCCGACCATGCCCTGTTCCCACAGGCGGCCATGGCGCGCTTCCATCCAGGCGCGACTGACCAGCGGCCGGTACACCTTGAGGTTGAGCTTGAGCTTGTCGGTGAGCGCGTCGGCGAAGCGGTAGGTTTCGGCGAACAGGTAGCCGGTATCGATCAGGATCACCGGGATGTCCGGCAACTGCTGGGTCAGCAGGTGCAGCGTCGCCGCCGACTGCGCGCCGAAGCTCGACGATAGCGCGGCCTCGGCCGGGCCGTGTTCGAGCGCCCAGGCCACGCGCTGCACGGCGGTCATCGGCGCCAGCAACGCGTTGACCGCGTCGAGGTCCCATGCCGTGGCCGGCGCGTTGGCGGAATCGTGGTGGGCGGAGGCGGGCAGGGCGCTCATGCGTGCAGTTCCGAAGGAATGAGATGGCGGTGGGTGGGGTAGGCAGGCAGCGCGACCAGGCCGCTGCGGTGCAGGAAATCGCCGAAGCCCTCGTCGGCGTCGCGTTCGTTGGCGTAACGCGCGAACAGCGGATCCAGCGCGTCGAGGATTTCCGGCTCGCCGATGTTTTCGCGGTACAGCGTGTTCAGGCGCTGGCCGCGGTGATCGGCGCCGAGCATCAGGTTGTAGCGGCCGGGGGCCTTGCCGACCAGCGCGATCTCGGCCAGATACGGCCGCGAGCAACCGTTCGGGCAACCGGAGATGCGCAGCAGGATCGGCGCCTCGCGCAGCCCGTGCCGGTCCAGCAACGGCTCCAGCTTGCCGGCGAAGTCGGGCAGGTAGCGCTCGGCCTCGGCCATCGCCAGGCCGCAGGTCGGCAGCGCCACGCAGGCCATCGCCGCGCGCGCCAGCGCGGTGCGCGCCTGGTTGCCGGCGTCCAGCGCATGCGCGCGCACCAGGGTGTCGATCGCCTCGCGCTGCGCAGCCGAAATGCCGGCGATGACCAGGTTCTGGTTGGAGGTCATGCGGAAATGCGCGCCATCGCCGTCGCGCTGCAGCAGTTCGGCGATCTCGCGCAGGCCGCTGAGATGGCGCGCGCCGCCGTCATGGTCGGCGATGCGCCCGGCCGGCAGCGACAGGGTCAGGTGCGCACGGCCATCCTCGCCTTCGCTCCAGCCGTAGCGGTCGCCGTTGTGCTCGAACGCGAACGCGCGGGTCGGCTGCAGCGCGATGCCGGCGCGGCGCTGGATCTCGGCGACGACCACATCCAGGCCGTGGTCGTCGATGGTGTACTTGAAGCGCGCGCGCTTGCGCACGGTGCGGTTGCCGAGATCGCGCTGGGTGGTGACCACGGCGGTGGCGACATCGAGCAGCTGGTCGCGCGCGATGAAGCCGATCACGTTGGCCACGCGCGGATAGGTCTCGGCGTCGCCATGGGTGGCGCCCATGCCGCCGCCGATGCTGACGTTGTAGCCGGCCAGTTCGCCGTCCGCGCCGAGCACGCCGATGAAGCCCAGGTCGTTGGCGAACACGTCCACGTCGTTGATCGGCGGCAGCGCGAAGCCGATCTTGAACTTGCGCGGCAGGTAGGTGTCGCCGTAGATCGGCTCCTGTTCCTGGCCGCTGCCGACGATCTGCTCTTCGTCCAGCCAGATCTCGTAGTAGGCGCGGGTATTGGGCAGCAGGTGTTCGGACACGCGCGCCGCATCGGCGTACAGCGTGGCGTGCGCGCGCGAGGCCAGCGGGTTGGCGGCGACCTGCACGTTGCGGTTGACGTCGCCGCAGGCGGCCAGGGTATCGATCAGCGCGGCGTTGATCGCCTGCATCGTCGCCTTCAGCTCGCGCTTGATCACCCCATGGAACTGGAACGCCTGGCGCGTGGTGATGCGCAGCGAGTGGTTGCCGTAGGTGGTGGCGATGGCGTCGAGCTTGCGCCACTGCTCCGGGGTGATCACCCCGCCCGGCGTGCGCGTGCGGATCATGAACTGGTAGGCCGGTTCGAGCTTCTGCCGGCGCCGCTCGTCGCGCAGGTCGCGATCGTCCTGCTGGTAGCTGCCGTGGTACTTGATCAGCGTCTGATCGTCCTCGCGCAGCGCCCCGGTGACCGGATCGGCCAGGCTCTGCAGCAGCGACCCGCGCAGGCGGCGGCTTTCGGCTTTGATGTCTTCGACGGAGTGGCTCATTGGGTCGGGAATCGGGAATGGGGAATAGGGAGTGGCAAGTGCGGCTGCGTCGCGCTACGGAAATCGTGTCGGAGCCGGCTGTTATCCATTCCCGGTTCTCGTTTCCCGATTCCCGGCCTCAATACACATCGCGCGCATACCGCCCCTCCCGCTGCAGCGCCGTGAGATAGGCTGCTGCATCCTCGGCGCTGCGCGCGCCGTGCTCGATCACGATCTGCTGCAGCGTGGCGTGGACGTCCTTGCCCATGCCGATCGCGCCGCACACGTACAGGTGCGCCCCGTTCTGCAGCCAGTCGTAGACGTCGCGGCCGTGTTCGCGCAGGCGCTGCTGCACGTACACCTTGTCCGGCACGTTGCCGTCGCGCAGCGGCTGCACGTCGCGCGAGAACGCCAGGTCCAGGCGCTGCAGTTCGCCGCTGCGCAGCGCCTGCTGCCACTCGGCCTGGTACAGGAAGTCCTGGTTGAAGTGACGGGCGCCGAAGAACAGCCAGTTGCGGCCGCCGGCGCCGCTTTCGGCGCGTTCCTGCACGAAGCCGCGGAACGGCGCCACGCCGGTGCCGGGACCGATCATCAGGATGTCGCGGCTGGCGTCGGCCGGCACCCGGAAGCGTTCGTTGGGTTCGATGTAGACCGGGGCGCTGTCGCCTTCGGCCAGGGCGGCCAGAAAGCCGCTGGCCGCGCCGCCATGGGCGTGGCCGTGCGCCTGGTAGGCCAGCACGTCGACGGCAAGGTGGACTTCATCGCCGACCCGCTTGCGGCTGGAGGCGATCGAATACAGGCGCGGGGCCAGGGGCCGCAGCGCCTCCAGCAGTGCGCTGTGGTCCCAATCCGCCGGCCAGCGTCGCAGCACGTCGATCACCTGGTGATCGGCCAGCAACGCCGCCAGACCGGCGGTCTGGGTAGGGTCGAGCAACTGCTCCAGCGCCGGGGCGGCTGAGCGGCGGGCGACCGCGGCCAGGAACGGCCGCGAGGCCCGGGTCAGTTCGCGATGCGCGGCGAGCCACTCGTGCAGGGGAAGAGTCTGCGTATCGACGGTGACGTCGGCATGACCGTCGAGTCGCGTCGCCGTCAAAATGGCCTCGACCAGCGCCGGCGGATTGCGGTGGCGGATGCCCAGCGCGTCGCCGGGTTCGTAGTGCAGGCCGCTGCCGGCCAGCGACAGTTCCAGGTGGCGCACGTCCTTGTCGGCCTGGCCATGCGCGGCATAGCGCGGACCCTTGAAATCGCGGCCGCTGATGCGCTGGTTGGCCAGCACCTCGGCGGCGAACGGGCGCTCGTGGTTCCACGCCGCCGCGGCGCTGCTGCGCAGCGGGGTCACCGTCGCCGACGGCGCGGCCGCGCTCTTCAGCAGCTCGCGCGCCTGCGTCAGCGCCTGCGCGCGCCACGGGGTCGCCACGGTGTCGATGTCCAGGTCGGCCTCGCCCAGTGGCAGCAGCCGCTGCGCGCCGAGTTCGGCCAGGCGCGCGTCGATGCGCTTGCCGATGCCGCAGAAGTCGGCGTAGCTGGAATCGCCCAGGCCGAGCACCGCGTACTTCAGTTCCGGCAGCTTGGGCGCGCGGCGGCCCTGCAGGAATTCGACCAGGCCGATCGCGTCGTCCGGCGGATCGCCTTCGCCCTGGGTGCTGATGACCACGTACAGCAGGCGTTCGCTGGCCAGTTCGCGGGTCGGGTAGGCGTCGGCGCGCAGCAGGCGGACCGTCAGCCCGGCGGCCTCGGCGTCGGCCGCCAGTTGCTCGGCGGCCCGGCGGGCGTTGCCGGTCTGGCTGCCGTAGACAATGCTCAGCCGCTGCGCGGCCTGGCTGGTCGCGGCGCCGCCGGGCAATACCGCCAGCGAGGGCGGCGCATGGCCCTGGCCCTGGGCCAGGCCGGCGGCATAGCCGGACAGCCACCACAGGCTGGCCGCATCCAGCCCCTCCACCGTCCGCGCCAGCAGCGCCTTGCGCTCGTCGGGCAAGGGGCTGGGCGGCAACGCGGGCGAGGCGGCGGTCATGACCGGTCCGGGTGGGAAGAAGGGATGACCGATGTTAGGGATTCGTTGCGCGGGGCAGAAAGGAGCAGGGGTTATCGGCTTATGCCCCCCGCTTATTTCAGTGCCTGCCAGACCCATCACACACTGCCGGCCCCGGTCGCCCCAGGCGCCGCGGCCGCTGCTACCCTCTGTACGTACCCCTTCCCAACGAGCCTTGCGTTGTCCCCGATGCGTTCTTCCGCCCTGTCCCACCTCGACCGGCTCGAGGCCGAAAGCATCCACATCCTGCGCGAGGTGGCCGCCGAGTTCCGCAATCCGGTGCTGCTGTATTCGGTCGGCAAGGACAGCTCGGTGCTGCTGCACCTGCTGCTGAAGGCGTTCGCGCCGGCGCCGCCGCCGATCCCGTTGCTGCACGTGGACACGCGCTGGAAGTTCCGCGAGATGATCGCGTTCCGCGACCGCCGCGCCGCCGAAACCGGGGTGGACCTGCGCGTGCACATCAATCCCGACGGCATCGCCCAGGACATCGGCCCGTTCACGCACGGCGCGACCGTGCATACCGACGTGATGAAGACCCAGGGCCTGAAGCAGGCGCTGGACCAGGGCCGGTTCGACGCGGCGATCGGCGGCGCGCGCCGCGACGAGGAGAAGGCGCGGGCCAAGGAGCGGGTGTTCTCGTTCCGCAATGACAAGCATCGCTGGGACCCGAAGAACCAGCGCCCGGAGCTGTGGAATCTGTACAACGCCCGCGTCCATGCCGGCGAGAGCGTGCGCGTGTTCCCGCTGTCCAACTGGACCGAGCTGGATATCTGGCTGTACATCTACCGCGAAGCGATTCCGGTGGTGCCGCTGTATTTCGCCGCCGAACGCCCGGTGGTGGAGCGCGACGGCGCGCTGATCCTGGTGGACGACGCGCGGCTGCCGCTGCGCGACGGCGAAGTGCCGCAGCGGCGACAGGTGCGGTTCCGTACCCTGGGCTGCTATCCGCTGACCGGCGCGGTCGAGTCGCAGGCCGACACGCTGGAAAAGATCATTGCCGAGATGCTGCTGACCACCACCTCGGAGCGGCAGGGGCGGGTGATCGATCAGGATCCGGGCGCGTCGATGGAGAAGAAGAAGTTGGAAGGGTATTTCTGATGAGCCGGGAATGGGGAATAGGGAATCGGGAATCGCAAGTGCAAAAGCAAGCCGCATCGCCGCCATCGGATGAGTCGCAGGAGACCGCCGTTTCCATTCCCGATTCTCTATTCCCCAGTCCCGGCGATGGCGGCGACGCGGTCGCCGCCTACCTGCAGCAGCACGAACACAAGCCGCTGCTGCGCTTCATCACCTGCGGCAGCGTCGACGACGGCAAGAGCACGCTAATCGGGCGCCTGCTGTACGACAGCAAGCGCCTGTTCGACGACCAGCTCGCCGCGCTCAGCGCCGACAGCAAGCGCCACGGCACCCGCGGCGGCGAGATCGACTACGCGCTGCTGCTCGACGGCCTGGCCGCCGAGCGCGAGCAGGGCATCACCATCGATGTGGCCTACCGCTACTTCGATACCGACAAGCGCAAGTTCATCGTCGCCGATTGCCCCGGCCACGAGCAGTACACCCGCAACATGGCCACCGGCGCCTCCACCGCCGACGTGGCGGTGGTGCTGGTCGATGCGCGCAAGGGCCTGCTGACCCAGACCCGCCGCCACAGCTACATCGTCTCGCTGCTCGGCATCCGCCACGTGGTGCTGGCGGTCAACAAGATGGACCTGGTCGATTTCGACCAGGCCACCTTCGATGCGATCGTCGCCAGTTACCGCGCGCTGGCCGCGCAACTGGGCATCGCGCAGGTGCACTGCATCCCGCTGTCGGCGCTCGACGGCGACAACCTGTCGCAGCGGTCCGCGCGCACGCCCTGGTATGGCGGCCCGGCCTTGCTCGAATACCTGGAAGGCCTGGACCTGGCCGCGCGCGACGCCGACAGCGGCCTGCGCCTACCGGTGCAATGGGTCAACCGTCCGAACCAGCAGTTCCGCGGTTTCGCCGGCACGCTCGCGGCCGGCCAGGTGCGGCCGGGCGACGCGGTGGTGGTGCTGCCGTCGGCGCGCCGCTCCACCGTCGCACGGGTGCTCGACGGCGCTGGCGACGTGGACCGGGCCGTGGCCGGGCAGGCGGTGACGCTGACCCTGGCCGACGAGATCGACATCAGCCGCGGCGACGTGATCGCCGCCGCCGACGACCCGCCGGAGGTGGCCGACCAGTTCGCCGCGCACGTGCTGTGGATGGACGATGCCGCGCTGCTGCCGGGGCGCCCGTACTGGCTGAAGATCGGCACACGCACGGTGTCGGCCAGCGTCAGCGAGATCAAGCACCGCATCGACGTGAACACCCAGGAGCGGCTGGCGGCCAAGCGCCTGGAATTGAACGAGGTCGGCTACTGCAACCTGTCGCTGGACGAGTCGATCGTCTTCGAGCCGTACGCGCGCAACCGCGCGCTCGGCGGCTTCATCCTGATCGACCGGCAGAGCAATGCCACCGTCGCCGCCGGCACGCTGGATTTCGCGCTGCGCCGCGCCGGCAACGTGCACTGGCAGCACCTGGACGTGGACCGCGCCGCACGCGCGCGGATCAAGGGCCAGTCGCCGAAGGTGCTGTGGTTCACCGGCCTGTCCGGCGCCGGCAAGTCCACCGTCGCCAATCTGGTCGACAAGCGCCTGCATGCGCTCGGCTATCACACCTTCATCCTCGACGGCGACAACGTGCGGCACGGGCTGAACCGCGACCTGGGCTTCACCGACGAGGACCGGGTGGAGAACATCCGCCGCGTCGCCGAGGTGGCGCGCCTGATGGCCGACGCCGGGCTGATCGTGCTGGTCAGCTTCATCTCGCCGTTCCGTGCCGAGCGGCGCATGGCGCGCGAGCGCTTCGCCGAGGGCGAATTCGTCGAGGTCTTCGTCGACGTGCCGCTGCACGTGGCCGAGGCGCGCGACGTGAAGGGGCTGTACGCCAAGGCCCGCGCCGGGCAGATCCCCAACTTCACCGGCATCGATTCGCCGTACGAGGCGCCGGAGCAGCCGGAGCTGCACCTGCGCGCGGACGGCGACAACGCCGAGGCGCTGGCGGCGCAGGTGCTGGGGTGGCTGGACGCGCACGACTGAGCGCGGACGCCGGCGGCGCGGCGGCGCAGCGGGAGTTGCCGGCGGCCGCGCCGGTGCGCATCCTATGCATGCAGGGAGGCGGTGTGGATCCAGGGAACACCCCGGGGCCGGATCCTTGCGGCAACGTTCAGGGGGAACGCATGGATCCGAAGATGCAGGCCTTGCTGGCCAGGACCAATGTCACCGAGCTGGTCGCGCCGGCGGCGGTGGAACAGGTGACTCACCAGCCGGTGCGGCCCGAGCCGCCGCCAGCGCAGCGGCCCCTGTCTTCCACGGCCGATCCGTTCCAGTACCACCTGGCCACGACCGAAATCGTCGGCAAGCTGCAGGAGCGCACGACCAGGCCGGCAGTGCGGGCGTTCGGCTGGCTGGTGTTCGGGGTGCCGATGGCGCTGTTCGGGCTGATGCTGTTGCAGCTGGTCTGGTACGACGCCGCGCTGCATGCATGGAAGATCCCGCACACCGTCGGCGGCGCGCTGCGCACGCTGTTCGGGACCGCTTCTGCGCTGGCATTCGTCGCGGCGTACCCGTATTTCACCCGCCGCCGCGGTGCCGCCGCCGGCTGAGGCATGCGGCGCGCATGCGCCGGCGCGTCGCTGTCGCTGCGGCTAGCAAGCAGGGGTGCGCCGGCTGGCGTGCGGCCCGGTGCGGTGGCGTCGCTGGTCGCCGGCGGCTGGCGTCAGTGCGCGCCGGGTTGCGCCTGGGTCAACCGCTGCGGCGCGCGGCGCGGCGCTTGCAGCACCTGCACGAACTGCGCGGCGATCACCGCGCCGGCGAAGTGGCGCTGCACGAACTGGCGGCCGGCCTGGCCCATGCGCTGGCGGCGCTGCGCATCGCACATGCGCAGGATCGCGTCGCGCCAGGCGCGCACGTCGCCCGGCGGCAACAGCTCGCCGCTGACGTCGGCATCCAGCGTCTCGGCCACGCCGCCGACGCGGCTGGCGAGCACCGGCACTTCGCTGGCCTGCGCTTCCACCGAGACCCGGCCGAAGGTTTCCGGCGCCAGCGACGGAAACGCCAGCATCGACATCGCGTTGTAGTAGGGCGTGGCGTCGTTGACCCAGCCGACGAAGCGGTGCCGGGCGGACGTGGCCTGGCCGCCGGCATGCGCGTGCAGGCGCGCCGCATCGGGGCCGTCGCCCAGCCACAGGCAGTGCAGCGCCGGTTCGATCGCCATCGCCGCCGACGCCGCCTCCAGCAGCGGAAAGATGCCCTTGCCATGCTGCAGGCGGCCGCTGTAGCCGATCACGATCGCGTCCTCGGGCAGCCCGAGCAGGGCGCGCATCTCGCGGCCGCGCCGCGGATCCGGGCGCAGGTTGTCCATGTTCACCGGGTTGTACAGCACCTGCACCAGCGCCTCCGGCACGCCGCGGTCCAGGTAGGCCTGTCGCGCATAGCGCGACACCGCGAAGAAGCGCGAGGCCAGGCGCGGGATCGCGTAGCCGGAGAAGGCGCGCATCGCCGGCGCGCGGTGCCGGAACAGCGCCACGCGGATGCCGAGCGCGCGGCCGACCAGCAGCAACGGCCAGTATTCCTTGCCGAAATTGCCGACAAGCCAGTCCGGTTGCAGGCCCCGCGCCAGACGCAGCAGCGGCGCGTAGCCGGCCGGATCCAGCGCGTTGCGGAAGTGGCCGAAATGCACGCTCACCCCGCAGCGTTGCAACTCCTCGGCGATCAGCCCGCCTGTGCAGGCGATCACCTCGACGCGATGGCCGGCACCGGCCAGCGCCTGCGCCAGCGCCACGAAGTGTGTCGCCGCGCCGGTGTTCTCGGGATTGGTGCCGACGAACAGGAACTTCATGCGCGCCGATCCTCGTAACCGGTCAGCGCGCGCAGCGCGAACTGCGGCAGAACGTGATGCCGCGCCACCTGGATGCGCGGATAGCGCCAGGGATCGGACCCGGGCACGGCACGGCCGCGCCGGGTGGTGGTCGCGGCGACATAGCCGGCCTCGCGCACCGTCGCGGCGACGCGCGCGTCCACGTCGCCGTACGGATAGCAGAACTGGGTGACCGGCTCGCCGAGCAGATCCTCCAGCGCGCGCTTGCAGCCGCCGATTTCCTCGCGCAGCTCGGCATCGCTGCACGCGGTCAGATGCGGATGCGAACGGGTGTGCGCGCCGATCTCCATGCCGCCGGCGCGCCACTGGCGCAGCTCGGCCAGGCTCATCAACGGCTTCTCGATGCCGAGCTTGCGCGCATCCCAGGTGTTGTGGCGGCCGATGCTGCCGCTGACCGCGTACACGGTGGCGCTGAAGCCCAGCCGTTGCAGCACTGGCAGCGCCGCATGCAGGTTGTCGAGGTAGCCGTCGTCCAGGGTCACTACCGCGACCCGGCCGTGGCGTTCGCCGCGCAGGTAGGGCATGGCGTCGGACATGGACACGCCGCGGTAGCCCAGCCGCTGCAGCAGGCGCATCTGCCGCGCGAAACGCGCCGGCGCGACGTACAGGCTGCGGTACACCTGCAGCTGCCGCGGCGCCTGCGCGATGTTGTGGTACATGAAGATCGGAATACGTGCCGCAGCGGGGGAGGTCGCGGAATGCATCGGGACGGCTCGGTAACGATCACGTAGGAGGGGGCGCGCTGCATTAGCGCGCGCAAACCTTTCGCCGGCCTGTCGTGCGTGCCGGCACCGCGTCGGCGCGCGGCAAGACGCACCGCGGCGGCACGTCGTTGCGCCCGCTTGTCGTTGCGCTGCACTGCGCGGCGCGCGCATGCCGTGCAGCGACCGGCGATGCGGCAACTGCGCGCAATCGCCGGTTATGCTCGGCTGCCGACCTACAGGAGCGCCGCCGATGCCCGATGACCCCAGCGCCACGGCGTGGCGCGACCTGCGCCTTGGCATCGACGGGATGCAACTGCGCCGTTGGCGCGGCGGCGACCTCGACGCGCTGCTGCGCCATGCCGACGATGCGCAGGTGGTGCGCGGCCTCAGCGAGCGTTTTCCGCATCCCTACACCCGTGCCGACGGCGAGGCGTTCCTGAGCGGGCGCGTGGTGGATCTGGCGCACCCGGTGCTGGCGATCGAGATCGACGGCGAGGCCTGCGGCAGCATCGGCTTGCGTCCTGGCCGCGGCGAGCGCGCGCATGTCGCCGAACTGGGCTATTGGCTGGGGCGCCGCTACTGGGGCCAGGGACGGATGACGCGGATCGTCGCCACCTATCTGGACTGGGCGATCCCTGCGCTCGGGCTGCTGCGCATCGAGACCAGCGTGCTGGACAGCAACCCGGCCTCGGCGCGGGTGCTGGAGAAGAACGGCTTCGTCCGCGAAGGCATCCGCCGCGGCGCGCTGCGCAAGCACGGACGCCTGCACGATCTGCACCTGTTCGGCCGCTTGTACGGGACAGAGTGAGACCTGCGTTTCGCAGTCAGCGCCGATTCATGCACAATCGAGGCAGCCCCCGTACTCGGGGCGTCCTTCTTGCGCTTCGGGGAACTGCGTGGAATCGATCATCACTGCATTGAATGGCTTGATCTGGAGCAAGGCGCTGATCTTCATGTGCCTGGCCGCCGGCCTGTACTTCACCATCCGCACCCGCTTCATGCAGGTGCGCGGCTTCGTCGAGATGCTGCGGTTGACCATCGGCGGGCAGAAATCCGATGCCGGCGTGTCCTCGTTCCAGGCGCTGGCGATGTCGATGGCCGGACGCATCGGCATCGGCAACATCGCCGGCGTGGCCACCGCCATCGCCTTCGGCGGGCCGGGCGCGATCTTCTGGATGTGGGTGATGGGCTTCTTCGGCGCCTCCACCTCGTACATCGAATCGACCCTGGCGCAGATCTACAAGGTCAAGGACGCCGACGGGCGCTACCGCGGCGGCCCGGCGTACTACATCGAAAAGGCGATGGGGCTGAAGTGGTATGCGCTGCTGTTCGCGTTCGCCACCATCGTCGCCACCGGCTTCCTGATGCCCGGCGTGCAGGCCAATGCGATCGCCGACAGCGTGGTCAACGCCTGCCGCGGCGGCCCGCTGTGCGGCCCGCTCGACGGACTGTGGATGGGGTTGCCGGCGGTGCAGGCGCTGAAGCTGGGGATCGGCGCGACGGTGGCGCTGTTGCTGGCGGTGATCATCTTCGGCGGGGTCAAGCGCATCGCCAACTTCGCCGAGATCGTGGTGCCGTTCATGGCGCTGGGCTACATCCTGATGGCGGTGGTGGTGATGGTGCTCAACGCCGAGCGGGTGCCGGAGATGTTCTCGATCATCTTCCGCAGCGCGTTCGGCGCGCATGCCGCGTTCGGCGCGCTGCTGGGCCTGGCGGTGGAGTGGGGGGTCAAGCGCGGGATCTACGCCAACGAGGCCGGGCAGGGCACCGGCCCGCACGCCGCGGCCGCCGCCGAGGTCTCGCATCCGGCCAAGCAGGGCTACGTGCAGGCCTTCGCGATCTACTTCGACACGATGATGGTGTGCACCGCGACCGCGTTCCTGATCCTGGCCACCGGCAAGTACAACGTGTATGCGCCGGACGGCGGCGAGCACCTGTTCGCCGGGCTGCGCGGGGTGCAGGAAGGCCCGGGCTACGCGCAGGCCGCGGTGGACGCGATCCTGCCCGGCTGGGGCGCCGGTTTCGTGGCGCTGGCGCTGTTCTTCTTCGCCTTCACCACGATCATGGCCTATTACTACATGGCCGAGACCAACCTCAGCTACATCAACGGCAACCGCCGTCGTCCGCTCAGCGTGCTGGTGCTGCGGCTGGGCATCCTCGGCATGGTGGTGTTCGGCGCGTTCCATGACGCCAAGCTGGCGTGGTCGCTGGGCGACATCGGCGTGGGCCTGATGGCCTGGCTCAACATCATCGCCATCCTGATCCTGCAGAAGCCGGCGCTGCTGGCGCTGCGCGACTACGAGCGGCAGAAGAAGGCCGGCCTGGACCCGGTGTTCGATCCGCTGCCGCTGGGCATCAAGAACGCCGATCTGTGGCGCGAGCGCCTGTTGCCGCCGGCGCCGCGCGGCGAATGATCGCCGCGTGGCTGTACGTGCCGCGATGACACGCTGCCGGCCTGTGGCCGGCAGCGGTGTCGTGCCATTGGGGGCACGGCACGATCAGTAGGAGATCGTCGCCGAGGTGGAGGTGGTCTGCACATCGTAGTTGCACTGCACGTCCAGGCCGGAACTGTCGCTGTACGAAACCCATGCCGGCGACTGCACGCGTCCTAGTTTGTAGTCGTATACGCCGATCGCGTTGAAGGTGATGCGGCCGTCGGGCGGATACTGGTCGCAACTGTCCACCGAATACACCTCCAGCGCGCCACCGATCACCAGGTGCGTATTCGAATTGATGTCGTAGGTGGTGCTGAGCCGTACGCTCTCGCCGGTGGTGACGTTGCGTGTATCGACGTTCCAGTTCGCGCAGGGCCTGCCGTTGTTGCAGGTGGCGTAGGTGTCGCCCACGATCTGGTCGCCGGCTTTGGCCGGAATGAAATCGCTGGACCACACCATGCCATTCTGGCAGCAGTTCCAACTGCTCAGATCCCAGGTGTTGCTGTCGCCGCGGTAGCCCAGCACCGGTTGCAGGATCGTCGGATCGTCGCTCTGCATGCCCGGGAAGAAGTACACCGTCTGGTGCGCCACGTTGGTCGGATTCTGCGGTACTTTCCAGCTCGCGACGATGCGGCCCATCTTGGCGCCCGTCACGTCGATGGCCGACTGGACCCAATCGTGCGCAATCGGTGGCGGCACCGCGCTGCGTGCTCTGGACGCTGTCAGCGCGGCGCTGCTGCGAATCTGCCGGCCATCGATGCCGCGACCGTCGGGCCGCACCCGTGCGCCGCTGGGAGTGAAGTTGTCCTGGGTACAGGCCTGCGCCTGTTCGCGCACGCCATCGACGTGTTGCAGGCTGCCATCCTCGAGGATGCGCTCGCCGCTGTGGACTTGCCGGACGCACGCCGGCGCGAAATAGCCGAACGGGGTCGCGACGTAGTCGTCCGGGATGCCGGCCGGTTTGTGCGCTGCACTCATGGCGCCGACCCGGGCGAGCCGGGCATCCGGCGCGCCATCCTGGGGCGCCGCCGACGCGGCGCCGGCCATGCCGAGCAGGGAGAGCAGCATCAATACGGTGCTGGAACAACGACGCAGTGTCGATCGTGCGCTGCGGACAGAGGGTTTCATTGGGATCGCCTTGTGATGATGAGGCAGGAAGGAGTGCCGTGGGACCTGCTCGGCTCGCTGCCGCATCCGCCGTCGCTGAGCGGTCGGGTCGGTGTCGAGGCGATGGTGTCCCGCAATGCGAAGCCGGGTGCCGCGGTCGTGGGTGTGGTCGATAGCGCCGTCCTTTGCCGTGCCGGGTTGCGGCGACGATGTGCCTTGCCGCAGCGGGGCGATTGTGAGAATTCGTCGCCTGGCGCCGCGAATGCGGCATGGTGGCGAGCGACGGCGAACGGCTTCACGGTCGCAATCGGGCCGCTGTTCCTCTTTCTCGGCGCACTGGGTAGACAATCGATGCGCCGTCGCCAGATGTCTCCGCCGTGGAGGGCGGAAATCCCGGCGCAGGACCCCGCCGACCGGGCGCAGGTGCGCAGGCGCCCCCGCGTGAACGACGCCGGCCGCACCTGCGGGCGGGGATGAGCGAAAATCGCCGGGTCGCGCCGGTACGGTGCGTTGCCATTGCGGTCCAGGAGACCTTGCCCATGTGTCATGACCTTTCTTTCCCGCGCGTTGCCGCCGCATGCGCTGCGCTGCCGAGCGTGCGGCGATGAACAATCCCTGGGGCAAGAGCCCGCGCGGCCCGCGTCCGCCGGCGCCGCCCGAACGCGCCGCGCCCGCGCCGCGCGCCGCCGACGCCAACCGCGGCGAGCTGCGCCTGTACGGACTCAACGCGGTGCGCGCGGTGTACGCGCGCCGGCCCGAGGCGATCCGCAAGCTGTATCTGGCCGAGGCGCGGATTCCGGCGCTGCAGCCGTTGCTCAAGTGGTGTGCGGCCAACCGCGTCGGCTACCGGGTGGTGGACGAGGCCGATCTGAACAAGCTCGCGGCCAGCGCGCACCACGAGGGCGTGGTCGCCGACGTGCTGCGCGCCGAACCGCTGCCGCTGGCGGCGTGGCTGCAGGGACTGGCGCCGGGCCCGGCGCTGGCGTTGTGGCTGGACGGCGTCGGCAACCCGCACAATTTCGGCGCGATCCTGCGCTCGGCTGCGCATTTCGGCGCCGCCGCGATCCTGTTGCCGGATACCGCGACGCTGGCCCTGTCCGGCGCCGCCGCGCGCGTGGCCGAAGGCGGCGCCGAGGCGCTGCCGCTGGTGCGGCTGCCGCCGACGGAACAGGCGCTGGCGCAATTGCGTGCGGCCGGCTTCGCGCTGGCGGCGACGCTGGTGGACGGCGGCGACGACGTGTTCGCCGCCGCGTTGCCGCCGCGCCTGGTCTACGTGATGGGGGCCGAGAGCGAGGGCATGGACCGCGACTTCGCGCAGGCCTGCGAACTGCGCCTGTCGATCCCCGGCAGCGGCGCGGTGGAAAGCCTCAACGTCGCCGCGGCCACCGCGGTGCTGCTCGGCGCCTGGCGTAGCCGCGTCGCGGCGTCGGGAGCTGCACGGTGAAGCCGGTGCTGCCTGCGCTGTTGTGCCTAGTGCTGGGCGTCGCGCCGCTGGCGAACGCGCGTGCGGCGCCCGCTGCCGTGCCTGCGACGCAGGTGACGCTGGCCGCGGGCAGCGTGCGCGGGCAGGTCCAGGCCGACGGCAGCGTGCTGTTCCGCGCGATCCCGTTCGCCGCGCCGCCGACCGGCGCGAACCGCTGGCGGCCGCCGCAGCCGCCGGCGCGTTGGCGCGGCGTGCGCGACGCCAGCCAGCCGGCGCCGACCTGCGCGCAGCCGGCGATCGGCTGGAACGCTGCGCTGGCGCAGCGTTCCAGCGAAGACTGCCTGTACGTGGAAGTGCAGACGCCGCGCCTGGATCCGGCGGCGAAACAGCCGGTGATGGTGTGGATCCACGGTGGCGCCAATGTCGCCGGCGGCGCCGACGTGCTGCCGTCCTCGCTGGCGCAGCAGGGCGTGGTGCTGGTCACCGTGCAATACCGGCTGGGCGTGTTCGGCTTCCTGTCGCTGCCCGAGCTGAGCGCCGAATCCGCGCGCCATGCCTCCGGCAACTACGCCTTGCTCGACCAGATCGCGGCGCTGCGCTGGGTCCGCGACAACATCGCCCGCTTCGGCGGCGACCCGGCGCAGGTGACCATCTTCGGCCAATCGGCCGGCGCGCAGGACGTGGGCCTGCTGCAGCTGTCGCCGCTGTCGAAAGGGCTGTTCCGCGCGGCGATCGAACAGAGCGGCACTGCCGGCTTCGGCTTGCCGCCGCGCAGCCTGGGCGAGAACGAGGCGCTCGGCGCGGCGATCGCGCAGCGTGCCGGGATCGGCGCGACGCAGCGCCTGCCGGCGTTGCGGCGGCTGCCGGTCGCGCAGCTGTTGAAGGCGGCGCAGGGCGTCGACGTGCCGGCATTGGACGACGATGGCTACATCTGGCTGCAGGCGATCGTCGATGGCCAGGTGCTGCCGCGCGCACCGGCGGCGTTGCTGGCCGCCGGCGAGCAGCAACGGGTGCCGTTGCTGCTCGGCAGCGTGGCGCAGGAGCTGACCTACGGTGGTGCCGGTGGTGCCGAAGCACGCCTGCGTCGCGACTATCCGGACCAGGCCGCGCAGGTGCTGGCGCCGTATCGCGATGCGGCGGCCGTGCCCGACCCGCGCCATGGCGATGCGGCGATGCAGCTGGCCACCGACCTGACCTTCCGCTGCCCGGCGCTGGCGGTGGCGCGGGCGCAGGCACGGCAGGGCGTGCCGGTATGGCACTACGAGTTCGATCTGGCCGCGCCCGGCGGCAAGGTGACCCACAGCGCCGAACTGCCGTTCGTGTTCAAGGGTCTGCCGATCGGCCAGCCGCCGCTGAACCTGCAGCGCTACTGGGCGGCGTTCGCGCGCAGCGGCGATCCCAATGGCGCCGGCATGCCGCGCTGGCCGGCGTTCGCGCCGACCCAGGCATCGCTGCGTTTCGACCAGGACGGCGCGCAGGCGATGACCGGTTTGCGTAGCGAGGTGTGTGCGCTGCTCGATTTGCCGTAGGCGAGGTTGCCGCTGCTGCTCGCAGCGGCGTGACGTCGTGGCGGTCCGCCGCAGCCCTGCCATGCGGGTTGCCGTGCCGTGGCCCGATCGCGGTGCGTGCCGATCGGGTGCAGGCGGATCGCGGCACAACTGGAGTCGATGGCGCCGTGAGCATTTTCGACTCGGATACTCGCAGTCGACCAAATCCTGTGGGAGCGACTTCAGTCGCGACGGGCGTTACCAGGAGAGCTCATCGTGACCGATGGCAGAAGCCACCTGCCGTCGCGCCTACGACTTCCGTCGCCTTCAACCACAGCAAAGAAAAGCGCTAGCCCGCCGCCTGCGGCAATGCCGGATCCGCCGGCGGCGCGGTCGAGCCGCGGGTCACCAGCGTGTACTTCATCACCTGGTGGATGCCGCGGCTGGGCAGGCCGTCGCGGCGCTGGCGGATCTCGCCGAGCAGCAGCGCCACCGCCGCGCGGCCCATCGCGGTGACCGGCTGGTGGATGGTGGTCAGCTCGGGCCAGATCGTGGTCGCCACCGGGGTGTCGTCGAAGCCGGCGATCGACAGGTCCTCGGGCACGCGCAGGCGCAGGCCGTAGGCGATGGCGACCGCGGCGGCGGCCATGTCGTCGTTGCTGCACAGCAGCGCGGTCGGGCGCGGCGCGGCGTGCAGCAGCGCGGTCGCGGCGACCAGCCCGGAGCGGTAGGTGAACAGGCCTTCGGCCACGCGCGTGGCGGCGACCGGCAGCCCGGCCGCGGCCATGGTGTCGAAGAACGCGCGGCTGCGCAGCGCGCTCGGGGTGTGCTTGGGATCGCCGCTGATGAAGCCGATGTCGCGGTGGCCGAGGTCGATCAGGTGCCGGGTGATCGCGCAGGCCGCGTGGTAGTCGTCGATGCGCACCGAGCTGACGCCCTGCATCGGCGTGCCGGTGGCCACGGCGACGACCGGGATGCCGCGCGCGTCCAGTTCCTCGATGGTCTGCCGCGAATCGCACAGCGGCGGCGGCAGGATCACCCCGTCCACGCCGGCGTCGAGCAGGCGCTCGGTGGCGGCACGCTGGCTGCCCATGTCGTCGCTCTTTTCCACCAGCACCTGGCTGCCGTCCAGGCTGCTCTGCTCGAGGATGCCGAGCATGAACTGGTTGAGGTAGGCCGCGCTGGGATTGCTGTACAGCACCCCGATCCGCGCCAGGCTGGCGGTGCGCAACGAGCGCCCGGCCAGGTTGGGACGGTAGCCGAGCGTCTTGATCGAGGCCTCGACGCGCTCGCGCATCGCCGCGCCCACCCGGGGGTGGCGGTTGATCACGCGTGAGGCGGTCATCGGCGAGACGCCCGCGTGCCGCGCCACATCCAGCAGCGTCACCGCCGAGCCTGCACGACCTTGCCGTTTGCCCATCGTGGGTCCTGACGATGCTGCGAAAGGGGGGGAAAGCCTGCGCGCATCCCCGCGGCAGGCGTGCCAGCTTACTCCTTGGGCGGTTCCACTGTCTTGGCCTGGCTGCCGAAGCCACCGTCGGCCTCCGCGGCCAGGTAGGCGAACACCGCGTAGGCGGCGACGTTCTGCGCCAGGGCCTTGGGGTCGATCTTGTCCAGGGTGTCGTCGGCGGTGTGGTGCAGGTCGAAGTAATCGCTGCCGTCCTGCGCCAGCCACGCCCAGGCGCCGCCCTTGGCCGCGAGCGGGCCGACGTCGGGGCCGGGGCCGCCCTTGTCCGCTGCGTATTCGATGCCCAGCGGCGCCAGCGCCTCGGCGATCTGCCGGGTCGCCTCGCGCGAGGCGGCGGCATCGCCGGAGCCGGTGTTGAACGCATAGATGCGGCCGGCGCCGAAATCGCTCTCGGCGGCGATCTGGTGCAGCGCCACGTCCTTGGCGTGCGCCTGCGCGTAGGCCTTGCCGCCGTAGAGCCCCTGCTCCTCGTTGGCGAAGGCGACCACGCGAATGGTGCGCTTGGGCGCGCGCTTGAGCTGGCCGATCAGGTGGCCGGCGGCCATGCTGATGCCGACGCCGGCCCCATCGTCGATCGCGCCGGTGCCCAAATCCCACGAATCCAGGTGGCCGCCGATCACCACCACTTCCCTGGGCTTGCTGCGCCCGGTGATCTCGCCGATCACGTTGTACGAGGTGGCTTGGCCGTCCCAGCCGCAGTCCAGCGCCAGGCGCAGGCGCACCGGGCCGCGCGCGACCAGCCGCGCCAGCTGGTTGGCGTCGGGCACCGCCAGCGCCGCCGCCGGCACCGGCGTCAGGCCTTCGTCGAACCGGGTGATGCCGGTATGCGGCACGCGGTGCGAGTCGGTGCCGGCCGAGCGCATCACGAAGCCGATCGCGCCCTTGCGGATCGCCTCCGACGGCCCCTTGCTGCGCACCGCGCCGCCGTTGCCGTAGTCCTTGCCGTCGCGCGCCTTGACCATCTGGTAATCGACGAACGCGATCTTGCCGCGCAGCGAACCGGCGGGTGCGGCCTGCAGCGCGGCGAGGTCGGCGAAGCGCACCACCTCGGCCTCGACCGTGCCGGCCGGGCTGCCGCCCAGCGCGGTGACGCTCAGCGGCTGCGCGTTGACGCCGAGCACTTGCGCGTGCTCGCTGCGCCGCTCCCATTTCGGGAACGTCACCGGCTCGGTCCAGACCTTGTCGAAGCCCAGCGCCTTGAACTTGGCCTTGGCCCACGCGACCGCGCGCGCATCGGCCTCGCTGCCGGCCATGCGCGGGCCGATTTCGGTGGTCAGCGATTCGACCACCTTCCAGCCGGTGTCGTCGGCCAGCGCCTGCTCGCGCAGCGTGGCGGCGGTGGACAGCGCCGCATCCGGGATGCGAGTGGTCTCGGCCGCGGCGGCGGACGCGATGGCGAGCATGACGGCGGTGACGACGGCAAGACGGCGCATGGGGGACTCCGCGAACAGGGAAGCCCCGAGCTTAGCAGCGCGTGGCGCGCCTGCGCACTGCACTTACTGCGGTGCGGCGTCGTTCTTCAACGCATCGCGGATCTCGCGCAGCAGCAGCACTTCCTCGCTCGGCGCCTTGGGCGCGGGCGGTTCCTTGCGCGCGATGCGATTGATCGCCTTGACCACCATGAAGATGGCGAAGGCCACGATCACGAACTGGATGATGGTGTTGAGGAAATCGCCGATGCCGATCACCACCGGCGGCACTTCCTTGCCGGCCGCGTCCACCGTCGCCGCCTTCAGCGTCCATGCCCAGCGCGAAAAATCCACGCCGCCGGCGAGCATGCCGATCGGCGGCATGATGATCTTCTCCACCAGCGCGGTGACGATCTTGCCGAACGCGGCGCCGAGCACCACGCCGACCGCCAGGTCCAGCACGTTGCCGCGCATGGCGAATTCCTTGAACTCGCGGATCATGCCCATGGAAGCTTCCTCGAACGTTGCGCGGGCCTGTCGCCGCCGTGCAAGCCTAGCGCAGTCGTTGTCGTTCCAGGATCAAGCTGCGCGTCGGCCACCTGCGCGCGATGCGCCGCGCACTCAGGCGACGATCACGCCATGGCGCTCGGCCACGTTCTCCAGCCGCGCGCTGAAGCGATCGCCCGGCTGCAGCGCGGCCACGCCGGCCGGCGTGCCCATGAACACCAGGTCGCCGGCGCGCAGCGCGAACAGCTTGGACAGTTCGTGCAGGATCTCCGGCACGTTCCAGATCATCTGGTCGAGCAGCGATTGCTGGCGCACCTGGCCATTGACCTCCAGCGACAGGTTCAACGCCTCCAGCGCGCCGACTTCGCCGGCCGGGATCAGCTCGCTGATCGGCGCGGAATGGTCGAAGCCCTTGGCGATGTCCCACGGCAGGCCCTTGGCCTTGGCCGCGGCCTGCAGATCGCGCCGGGTCAGGTCCAGGCCGACGCCGTAGGCGAGCACCAGGGCGGATGCATCCTCGACGCCGAGCACGCCGGCCGGCGCATCCTGGCCGAGCGCCACCACCAGCTCCACTTCGTGGTGCAGGTCCTGGGTCGCGGACGGGTAGGGGATGGAGTCGCTGCCGATCACCAACGCATCGGCCGGCTTCATGAAGAACGTCGGTTGGCCGCGGTCGGCCTTCGAGGCCGGAGCGCTGGCGCCCATCTCGCGCGCATGGTCGGCGAAATTGCGGCCCACGCAGTAGATGCGATGCACCGGAAACAGCCCCAACCCACGCACAGGCACGCGCGGCGCTTCGGCAGCAGCAAACAGGTCTTTCATCGGGCACGCATCCAGAGAAGAACGGGATGCAGCAGTTTAGCGCGTCAGGTTCGACCCGACCTCAACAGGCAAGGAGGGGGCATCGCTTTCACGAATCCCCAATCCCGATTCCCCAATCCCAGCCTTACAGCGGCAACGCCGGCTTGCGCAACACGCGGTACTCGCCATCGACCACGTGCTGGCGTGCCGAGGCCGGACGCTTGTTGCCGCGTTGGCTCAGCAGCTTCATCGCGATGCCGCCGAGGATCATCGCCGCGCCGACGAACACGCTGACGAACACCAGCCCGGCGAGGATCGCCAGGCCCAGCAAGCCGACGGCCAGTTTCACCAGCGGATGGCGCGGCTTGCGCGGCGCGAAGACATGCCGGAACTGATCGAGATTGAAGGCGCGTACACGCATGGCAGAAGTCTGTGTCAGTTGGAACCGAGGGCGCAGTATCGACGCTGTCTTATGTGACGGAGTGAAAAGTTCGTTAAGCGAAAAATTAACACTTGCCCGTTCAATGTCTTGCATGTCGTCGCCAGGTGAAGCGCGATGCGGGTGCGAACCGCGGACATGCAAGAATGGCGGCCCTTTCCGTGCTGCCGCCGTCTTCCATGACCGAGTCATCTTCCGCCGTGCTGGCGCAACTGGAGCAGATCGAGCCCGGCAACCTGGTCGAAGCCGAGGCCGCGATCGGCGGCGAGATCGAATCGCTGCTGCTGTACCGCGACGGCGACGGCGTGCGCGCCTGGTTGAACGTGTGCCCGCATGCCGGGCGCCGGCTCGACTGGGCGCCGGGACAGTTCCTGAAGAGCCGCGAAGGACACGTGGTCTGCGCGGCGCACGGCGCTGCGTTCGAATTGCAGCACGGCAGTTGCGTGTCCGGGCCGTGCCGCGGTCAGAGCCTGCTCGCGGTGCCGGTGACGGTGCGCGAGGGCCAGGTGTTCCTGGCGTGAGTGGCGCCTAGAACGCGCCCCACCAGGCCATCGACATCAGGTTGACCATCAGCACCACCACCGCGGTATAGATCAGCGACAGCGGCGCGCCGACGCGCCACAGTTCGCGCGGCTGATAGTTGGCCGGGCCGGTGATCATCGAGATCACCGGGTTGGACGCGGTCATCAGGTTGTTGGACGCCGACAGCGCCACGATCAGCGCGAACGCGGTGGGATTGCCGCCGGCGGCCAGCGCCAGGTTGACCGCGATCGGCACCATCACGATGGTCGCGCCGACGTGGCTGATCACCAGCGAGAACGCGGTGGTCAGCAGCGCCAGCGCGATCTCCAGCGCCCACACCGGCACGCCCTCGGGCAGTCGCGCGATGGTGTGGCCGGCGACCCACGCCGCCGCGCCGCTGCTGTCCATCGCCCAGCCCAGCGGGATCAGCCCGGCCATCATGAAGATGGTCTTCCAGTTGATCGAGGCGTAGGCCTCGTCCATGCGCAGCACGCCGGTCAGCAGCATGCCGGCCACGCCGGTCATCAGCGTCAGCGCCACCGGCAGCTTGCTGGTCAGCGCGATCAGGATGGTCAGCGCGAAGATCGTCATCGCGATCTTGAACTTGTGCGGGCGGTGCTCGCCCTTCGGATAGTCGGTGACCACGACGAAGTCGCGGCTCTCCGAGGCCTGCGCCAGGTCCTGCCAGATGCTGTGGAACACCAGCATGTCGCCGGCGCGCAGATGCACCTTGCGCACGTCCTCGCGGATCACCTGCTTGTCGCGGTTGATCGCCAGCAGGCTGATCCCGGCCTGCTTGCGCAGGCGCAGCTCGGCCGCGCTCTTGCCGATGAAGCGCGAGGTGGGCGGGATCACCGCCTCGGAGATGCCGGCGCGGCTGGGATTGAACAGGTCGCCCAGGTTGCGCAGCCGCGAGGACAGGCGCAGGAACTGGTTCTGCGCGAAATCGGCCACCTGCTGGCGCGCGCCCATCACCCCGAGCACGCTGCCGACCCAGATGCGCATGTCCGCCGGCGGTGCCAGGCGGGTATCGTTGCCGGTCTTCAGGGCCAGCAGCAGCGGCGCGTCGTGCACCGTCTCCGCTTCGCCCAGGGTCATGCCGACCAGCGGACTGTCGGCGCTGACGATCAGTTCGAACACGTCGCCCTCGATGCCGTAGGTGCGCGCGAAGTAGCTCTCGGTGCGCGCCGGGGTGACCCCGTTGTTGATCAGCTGTTCTTCTTCCATCAGCGTGCGGTCGCCGCGCACGCGGAAGTAGATCAGCGAGGCCAGCAGCAGCGCCACGCCGATCGGCAGCGGCGCGAACATGCGCAGCGGCTCGATCGTGGCCATGCCCGAGGGCAGGTTGTTGTTGGCCGACTGCAGCAGGTCGTTGAGCAGGATCAGCGGCGAGTTGCCGACCATGGTCAGCGCGCCGCCCATCACGATCGCCGCGGCGATCGGCAGCAGCAGGCGCTGCAGGGTCAGCCCGGTGCGCGCGGCCAGGCGCGAGGCCACCGGCAGGTACAGCGCCATCACCGAGGGGTTCTGCATGAACGAGGAATTGAGCCCGGCGATGCCGGTGGTCAGCAGCATCAGCCGCTCTTCCACGCCGTGCGCGCGGCGCAGCAGCCACGACGCCAGCCGGTTCAGCGCGCCGGTGCGCTCCAGCCCGGCGCCGAGGATGGTGGTGGCGATGATGCTCATCACCGCGTTGCCGGAGAAGCCGCTGAACAGCTCTTCCGGCGCGATCAGCCCGGTGACGCCGAGCACCACCAGCACCACCAGCGCGACCACGTCGGCGCGGATGCGCTCGAACACGAACATCGCCATCGTGAAGCCGACCAGCCCGAGCACGAGCTTCATATCGGTGGTCAGCGTCAGCGCGGTGTCCATGCGGGGCCGGGAATGGGGAATCGGGAATGGAGAATGGCAGAAGCGATGGTCTGACGCAGGCTGGCGCTATGCGGATGCCGGGGGTGGTGGTTGCTGTTCCGATTCCCCATTCCCTACGGCCGATTCCCGGTCGTAAAGCAAATCCCACACGCCATGGCCCAGCTTCTGGCCGCGGGTCTCGAAATGGGTCTGCGGGCGCCAGTCCGGGCGCGGCACGTGGCCGCGCGGGCCGGCACGGTTGACCAGGCCTGCGGTGGCATCGAGCACGTCCCACATCTGCTCGGCGTAGTCGGCCCAGTCGGTGGCCGCGTGCAGGCGGCCGCCGGCGCGCAGCTTGCGCACCAGTAGCGCGGCGAACGCCGGCTGCAGCAGGCGGCGCTTGTTGTGGCGCTTCTTGTGCCACGGGTCGGGGAAGTAGATGCGCACTTCGTCGAGCGCGCCGTCGGCGATCTCGTGCTCCAGCACTTCCACCGCGTCGTGGTGGTACAGGCGCACGTGCTCGCTGCCGTCGGCGGCCAGCGCGTTCAACACGCGGCCCACGCCGGGCGCGTGCACTTCGATGCCGATGTAGTCGCGGGCCGGGTCGTGGCGTGCGGCGAAGCGCAGCGCCTCGCCGTTGCCGAAGCCGATCTCCAGCACCTTGCGCGCGGTGCGGCCGAAGGTGGCGTCGAGATCGCGCGGCTGGCCACTGTAGTCCAGGCCGAAACGCGGCCACAGCTCGTCGAACGCGCGCTGCTGGGCGGGCGTGAAGCGGCCCTGGCGCAGCACGAAACTGCGTACCTGGCGGCGGCCTTCCTCGATGGTGAAGGGCTTGGGCGGGGTCTTGGCGCCGGCGCTGGAGAACGGATCGGTCATGCGCGCGGCCTCAGCCGATCAGCCCGTCGACCGGCGACGACGCGCTGGCGTAGCGCTTGCGCGGAATGCGCCCCGCCAGGAACGCCTCGCGCCCGGCCTCGACCGCCTTGCGCATCGCGCTGGCCATCAGCACCGGGTTGCGCGCGCCGGCGATGGCGGTGTTCATCAGCACGCCGTCGCAGCCCAGCTCCATCGCGATCGCCGCGTCCGAGGCGGTGCCGACGCCGGCGTCGACGATGATCGGCACCTTGGCGTTGTCGATGATCTCCAGCAGGTTGTAGCGGTTCTGGATGCCCAGCCCGGAGCCGATCGGCGCGGCCAGCGGCATCACCGCCACGCAGCCGATCTCTTCCAGGCGCTTGGCCAGGATCGGGTCGTCGCTGGTATAGACCATCACCTCGAACCCGTCGGCGACCAGGATCTCGGCGGCCTTCAGGGTCTGCACCACGTCCGGGAACAGGGTGCGCTGGTCGCCCAGCACTTCCAGCTTGGTCAGGTTGTGGCCGTCGAGCAGCTCGCGCGCCAGGCGGCAGGTGCGCACCGCGTCCTCGGCGCTGTAGCAGCCGGCGGTGTTGGGCAGGATGGTGTAGCGCTCCGGCGGCAGCACGTCGAGCAGGTTGGGCTCGCCCGGGTTCTGGCCGATGTTGGAGCGGCGGATCGCCACGGTGACGATTTCGGCGGCGGCGGCCTCGGTGGCCTGCCGGGTCTGTTCCAGGTCGGCGAACTTGCCGGTGCCGGTGAGCAGGCGGGAACGGTAGGGCTTGCCGGCGATCACCAGCGCGTCGTGGGGGGCGTGAGCGTTCATCGCCGGATTATCGCCCATCGCACCCGGCGCTGCCGAGTCGGACGCCGCGCGGAATTCAGCCGCCGCCCAGCGCGTGCACGATCTCGACCCGGTCGCCGTCGCGCAGCAAGTGCTCGGCATGCGCGCCGCGCGGCACGATCGCGCCGTTGACTTCGACCGCGACGCGGCGCTGCGCCAGCCCCTCCTCGAGCAGCAGGACAGCGACGGTGGTGTGGGGTTGCAAGGAGCGGACCTGGCCGTTCAATTCGATGTTCATGTCATCATTGTGCAATGCGTGCCGCCGAGTGCGCGATTTATTGCGGCAGTGCAACGTGAGCGTGAGGGGCAGAGGTGAAATCATGCCTGCCATGCGGCTGCGTATGTTCTGGCCGTGCCCCGAGTCACCTTCATTATCGCCCGGGAGGGCATCCATGACTTCGTCCATCCGTCCACTCCGCTCGCTGCTGGCCGCCGCGATCGTGCTCGCCGCCGCGCCCGCGTTCGCACAGCAAACCTATAGCCGCACCGTGTTCTTCGGCGACAGCCTGACCGATGCCGGCTACTACCGGCCGCTGCTGCCGGCCTCGGCGCAGGCGGTGACCGGCCAGTTCACGACCAATCCGGACTGGGTCTGGGCGCAGTACATCGCCGACTACTACCACGTCGACGGCCACGCCAACGGCAACGGCCAGATCGGCGACAACTACGCCGCCGGCAACGCCCGCGTCGGCGTGGCCAACCCCAGCGCGCTGGGCGTGGCGCCGTCGCTGGCGACGCAGGCCAGCAACTACCTGGCCGCCAACGGCGGCAAGGCCGACCCGAATGCGCTGTACAGCGTGTGGGGCGGCGCCAACGACCTGCTCGCGGTCGCCGGCGGCGCGCCGGCGCAGACCACCATCGGCAACGCGGTGACGGCCGAGGTCGGCATCGTCGCCAGCCTGCAGAACGCCGGCGCGCGCTACGTCATGGTCACCACCATCCCCGATGTCGGCCTTACCCCGCGCTTCCGCGCCGGCGGCGCCACGGCGATGGCGCAGGGCACCGCGCTGGCCAGCAGCTACAACAGCGCGCTGTTCGCCGGGCTCAAGAGCGCCGGCCTGCAGGTGATCCCGGTGGATACCTTCCACCTGCTGCAGGAAGTGATCGCCAGCCCGTCCACCTACGGTTTCAGCAACTACACCGGCACCGCCTGCCAGCCGCAGATCACCTCGCAGTCGCTGACCTGCAACCCGACCAGCTACGTCAGCGCCGACGCCGCCGACAGCTACGTGTTCGCCGACGGCATCCATCCCACCGGCCGCACCCACGAAATCCTGGCGCAGTACGCGCTGTCGATCCTGGAAGGCCCGCGCCTGCAGCAGGTGCTGAGCCACTCGGCCGAAGTCACCGGCCGCTCGCGCGCCGACCAGGTCGCCTGGCACGTCGACGGCCGCCCGGACGCGGACGGCATGCGCTGGTGGGGCAACCTGCGCGGCGACATGCAGCGCTATGCGCACGGCGACCTGTACGACGGCCTGGCCCCGGCCGGCCTGTTCGGCGTGGACTGGTCGCGCGGCGAGTGGGTGTTCGGCGGCTTCGGCGGCTTCGGTCGCGTGGATGCCGATTTCGGCAACCGCGGCGGCGACTACACCCAGGACGACAGCACCCTGGGCGGCTTCGCCGGCTGGTATGGCGAGCACGCCTGGGTCAACGCCCAGATCAGCTACAGCTGGCTGAGCTACGACGTCAAGCGCAAGGTCAACCTCGGCCCGGCCACCATCGAGCACAACGGCTCGCCGGACGGCAGCAACCTGACCGCGGCGCTGCAGGGCGGCTACGAGTTCGGCGAGGGCACGTTCAAGCACGGCCCGGTGGCCGCGGCGATCTGGCAGAAGGTCAAGCTCGACGGCTACACCGAGAGCAACCCGAACTCCAGCGCGCTGGGCTACTACGACCAGGACGTCGAGTCGCTGGTCGGCCGCGTCGGCTGGAAGGCCGGCCTGGATCTGGGCGCGGTGAAGCCGTACCTGCAGGCGACCTACGACCACGAGTTCAAGAAGGGCGAGCAGGCCACCGCGTGGCTGCAGACCATGCCCGACCTGGGCGCCTACGCGGTGCCGGGCCTGGCCATCGACCGCAACTACGCCTCGGTGGTGCTGGGCGCGCGGACCAAGCTGTGGGGCCTGGAGAGCAATGTCGGCATCGCCGCCACCACCGGCCAGAGCCGCGCGCACGACACCTCGCTGTTCGTGAACTTCGGCGGCAGCTTCTAAGCGCGGCGCCGTGGTTGTCCCTCGTGCCCGGCCCTGCGCCGGGCGCGAGGGAGTGTCGGCAACGGGCGCCGCCGGAACGGCTCCCTGTGGGATGGGCTTCAGCCCCGACGCCCTAGCGATAAGGCGTCGGGGCTGAAGCCCTTCCCGTAAAAAATCCCATCTGCAAGTACCGGCATCGCGTGGGCGCCGGCGCGCCATCGCCGCCGCTTGGTCGCACCGATTTCTTGCGCAACCGCCGGCCCACCGCATAGACTGCACCGGCGACGCGGGCGTAGCTCAATGGTAGAGCTGTAGCTTCCCAAGCTACTGACGAGGGTTCGATTCCCTTCGCCCGCTCCAGTCTCGCGAATTCCAGTGCCAAGTTGTTGACCGCGCTGGTTATTCCTTCCGGCTGAAGACCGCCTCGAACGACCTCCCAAAGTATCGTTTGAGGTATCGTTTTCGCCAAAACCACTCTTGCTGCATCGGCCATCAGGCCTCTACGTGCACTTCTTGGTTCCTGCTGATTTGCGGGGGCAAGTCGGCTCGCGTTTTCTGGTTCGTCCTCTCCATCTTCGACCCGGCGATGCTGCGCGTCTGGTGTCTGCCTACGGTCAGTCGACCAGCTGGCTCTTCAGCCAAGGCGAGTATCTTGGAACCATCCAGGTTGGCGGGGGATTTCTGCGTCAAGTCTATGACATAACGCTCTATCACGACACACATCCCGGTAGTACTGGATTGGTTTTCTATAGGGCGGACTTAGTCGATTATCCTGTGGGTCGAGAAGTAGATCGTGCCCTGAGGGATATGAAGAACGTCGCTCCTTGGTACGTCTTGCCCACACTCGGAAACTGGTTATCTCCTGAAAAGTAAGAGCGATCTTCATTTGCAAATTTCAAGCGAAAATCTGAAACTAGCCCCGATAGACGAGATTTTCGTCGGCCGGGGTTTTTCAAGTATCCGAGGTGAGATGTCTCTGGCGACAGCAGTTTTTGGATCTGATGGCTATCAAAAGTTCATTGAAAATCAGTCCTTCCCAGAATTCTTTGTTGCTGCCAACGGTCGCGAGAGTGAGCTTGGCGTCCGACTCGCGGAGTGGAATGCCACCTCTCGAGAAGAGGTGAATAAGGCCATTGGGCTCATCTTGGATGATCCTATTCTCGATTTCTTGCGAAAGCGTGATTTGCTCGTCCGGTTCTTTCCTGAACAATTAGGACAGATGCTATCTGCGCATCTGCGGGGCTATCAAGAAAGCGTCGAGCAAGAGGTTGAGAATCTCTGTGTCGTCACACGCGGATCTGCCATCGAGTTGAAAGGAGGAGAATCGATCGTTGCGCGGAAGCAAATATTCAATGAAGTGGCGAGAGACGCCTTTGCGAGAATTGGGCTATCTGTTGCTGGCGAAAAGGATGGGTTGCTTCGGTTCTCTGGTGTAGTATGCGATGGTGCCAAGATATCGGCGCAGATGGAGCCTTCATCCCTCACTAGGGTATACATGACTTATACTTGGCCGACTATTCGATACTGGCCGTTGATGCAGTTTAGCTTCGTCGTCAAGAAGAGAGTTAAGGGCGAGAAGAAGGCGACGTTCATGATGCCGCCCGACGTCCAGTCACTGGCAGCGCTGCGTCTAGGTAAATACGAGGACAGTCACTCGTTAGAGGTTGCTGTGCGCGCTTTGGCGTTGTGGATCGAGCTGGGGTTTTTCGGTGGCCCACCCCAAAAGGATTGTTGAAGTGATCAGAACTATGAACCATTCCGGGCGGCGTAGAGGGGTAATTTAGAGGACGCTGGTGTCTACACTCAAGTCGGCTATCAGGTCATAGATGAGTTCCCGATGGATGTCGGTGGTCTCGATACGCCCCGATTCGCGAAGTCGCTCGTTGGGCCCATCGTTGAGGAAGCGAGATTTCACGTCGGCAGGTATCTGCACGCCGTCATGCGGTGTCAGCACGATCCCGATTTCGATGTCGCTGCTCAGCAACTCGATGCCAGAAAAATGCGTGCAGCGATGTGCTGCCCGCGCAACGACTTCGTCGCTGAACAAGCGCCGTTCAAGCGTGATCTTGAAGCCCTGCATCGCTCCGCGTTTCCCTCGCCGCTCCCCTGCGATAGTGGGACTTTGCGCCGAAGTTGGATGGCTTGCATCCCCTCGAATCAAAAAAAATTCTATGTTTCGTAGGCGAATACGTATTCTTTGAGCCTGCAGCAGAACCAGGCGTATGTGCCCGTTGTCGTCGCTCAGGACTGCGTGGCGATCGCAAACTCGTCGAGCTGGCGCTGCGACATGCTGCTGTTGTTGAGGATCACCACCGTTTCGTGCGTGTCCAGGCGGTGCGCGAGCAGCGAGCGATAGCCGGCGGTGTTGCCGGTTTCCCAGGCGTAGGTGCGGCGCTGGCCGCGCAGCGTCAGTGTCTTCACGCGGCCGCCGAGCGCATATTCTTCCGGCATTTCCACCGTGTTGAGCTGGTGCAGCGACGCTGGCGACAGAAAGCCCTTGTCGTAGACGCGGTGCGCGGCCTGCATCAGGTCCTGTGCATTGCTGAAATACCCGACGGCCGCGGCGATGAAGCCCGGCCTGTCGTAGGTGCGGCGCTCGGGCGGCGACAGCGTCCGGTAGGAGGGAACCGTGGTCGGCGCGGTCGCGATCGCGGGGCCGGTGCCGGTATGGCGCAGCTCCAGCGGGTCCAAAACCAGGGTGCGGATCGCGTCCACGAAGGGCATGCCGGCGACCGCTTCGACGATCGCGTAGACGACGATCCAGTTGGCGAAGATGTAGTCGAACTTCGCGCCCGGCTCGAACGCGAGGTCGGCGCTGGCGAACCGGCGCACGGCCTCGGCGGCCGGTAGCTCGAGCGTCATCAGCGATGGGTCGGCCTTGGCGGCCGGGCCGTACTGCTCGGTCAGGCCGCTGCTGTTGGACAGCAGGCGCCGCAGATTGATACGCGCGCCGGTGTCGGCACGATAGTCCGGCAGCCAGGCGGTGATCGGCCGGTCGAGGTCGAGCTTGCGCTGTTCGACCAGGCGCAGGATCGCCAGGGTGGTGAACCATTTGGAGATCGAGGCGATCCCGTAGAGGTCGTCGATCTTCGCCGGCCGCTGCGCTTCCACGTCCACGATGCCGAAGGGCTGCGCGTAAGCGACCTTGCCATCGCGGGCGAGCAGGACGACGCCCTGGAAGGCGTTCGCCTTCGCCCACGCGTCGATGATGGCTGGCGCGTTCTTCGCGGCCGCCGATGCGGGGCGAGGTAGTGCGGTCAGCAGCAGCGCCGCGCCGGAAGCGGCCAGGAACGATCGCCGCGACATCGGCGCAGTGATGGCGGCATCGATCATGGCATCGTCTCCGGATGATCGGCGCCGGCGAAGCGCGATGCGCCGGACGCGACCGTTGCTGGCGTCCATGGCGTCCATGGCGCCAATCGCGCGGATGCGCGCGGCGCTGTCAGCCAGGCGATGGTGTCAGACACGCTGGCAGTACGGGCACCCACTTCCATTCGGTTCCCCTCGTATGGTCTCGGTCCAGCGCAGGAGGCTGACGATGCGCCGATGGCCAAGAGCATAGCCGGACCATCGTGTCATTGACCTGCGCGCCCGCCGCGGCACGGCCTGTCAAACCCGCTTCATCTGCGGCACCTACGCTGGCCGGTCAGTGAGCGCAAGCTCGTCGCCGGTTTCTGCCCATGGTCGAACACAGTCGTCGCCGTTTCCTCGCCAGCGCATCCCTGGCCCTCGGCGCCGGGGCGGTCATGCCGCTGTTGCCCGGGGCCATCCGCAGCGCGCTGGCAGTGCCGCCGGCGCGGGTCACCGGCACCGTGCAGGACGTGCAGCACGTAGTGATCCTGATGCAGGAGAACCGCTCGTTCGACCACTACTTCGGTTGCCTGCGCGGCGTGCGCGGCTTCGGCGATCCTAGACCGCTGCAGCTGCCTAGCGGACGCCCGGTCTGGTGCCAGCCCGAGCCCGGCGCCGGCGATCGCTACGTGCTGCCGTTCCGTCTCAACGGCCAGACCAGCAGCGCGCAGTGGATGCAGGGCCTCAACCACGACTGGAAGGGCTCGCACGAGACCTGGAAGCACCACGACGCCTGGATCGCGCAGAAGACGGCGATGACCATGGGCCACTTTCAGCGCGAGGACGTGCCGTTCTACTACGCGCTGGCCGACGCCTTCACCATCTGCGACGGCTACCACGCCTCGCTGTTCGGCCCGACCAATCCCAACCGCATGTACATGTTCACCGGCACCAGCGGCCTGAGCGTCGGCAACGACGGCGAGCAGGCGGTGAACAACCGCGACGACGGCAACTGGACCGCCGACATGGCGCGCGACAATCCGGCGTTTCCCGGCTACACGTGGACCACCTATTCCGAACGCCTGCAGCAGGCCGGAGTGAGTTGGCAGGTCTACCAGGAGTTCGACAACTACGGCGACAACAGCCATCCGTACTTCGCCAATTTCCGCAATCTCGACCGCAGTTCCCCCTTGTACCGGCGCGGCCGCGCGATCGTGCCGGGCTCCACCGCCGACAACGCCAAGGCCTCGCGCGGCGAGCACCTGATCGCCGCGTTCGAACGCGACGTGCGCAGCGGCAGCTTGCCGCAGGTGTCGTGGATCGTGGCGCCGTATCTGCTCAGCGAGCATCCCGAGGCCACCCCGGCCTATGGCGAATCGCTCAGCGCGCGCCTGCTGGAGGTGCTGGCGGCATCGCCGGAGGTCTGGTCCAAAACGGTGTTCCTGATCAACTACGACGAGAACGACGGCTTCTTCGACCACGTGCCGCCGGCGCTGCCGGCGACCGATCCGGGCATGGGCGCCAGCAATGTCGACGTGCGCGGCGAGGACTACCACGGCGTCCCGCTCGGCCTCGGTCCGCGCGTGCCGATGCTGGTGGTGTCGCCATGGAGCCGCGGCGGCTGGGTCGATTCGCAGGTGTTCGACCACACCTCGGTGATCCGCTTCCTGGAGCGCCGCTTCGGCGTCGCCGAACCCAACATCGGTCCGTGGCGCCGCGCGATCGCCGGCGACCTGACTTCGGCGCTGGATTTCGCCGGGCACGACGACGCCCGCGTCGCCTTGCCGGACACCCGCGACTTCATCGCCCGGGTCGACGCGACCGTGGCCTTGCCGGCGCCGCAGCGACCCGCGCAGCAGGCCTTGCCGGCGCAAGAGCCGGGCCTGCGCCCGGCGCGCGCGCTGCCCTACGATTTCGATGTGCGCTTGCAGGCGGGAGCGCGGCAGCCGACGCTGCGCATGCTCAACCGCAGTACCGTCGGCGTCGCGCTGAACGCCTATGCCGACGGCGGCAGCGCCGGCCCGTGGTTCTACACGATCGCGGCGGGCAGCGAATTGCACGATGCGCGCGACTGGCGCGGCGCGGCGACCGATCTCGGCTACGCGTTGCGCGTGCATGGCCCCAATGGGTTCCTGCGCGAGTTTCACGGCGACGGCGTGACCGATGCGGGGCTGCAGGCCGATGCCGACTACGACGCGGCCAGCCAATGCCTGCTGCTGGAACTGCGCAATGCCGGTGCGCAGCCATGCCGGCTGCGGGTCCGCGATGGCTACCGCGGTGGGGCGGAGCAGGCGTTCGAACTGGGGGGCGGCGCACGCCAGACGCTGAGCTTTCCGTTGGCGGCGCAGCACCATTGGTACGATCTGGAGATCGCGAGCACGTCCATGCCGCAGTGGCGGCGGCGCCTGGCCGGGCACATCGAGACCGGCCGTCCGAGCATGAGCGATCCGGCGATCGGCCGCGCTGTCGCCGGGTAGCTGTCGCTCTATTCAATAGGGTGGCGTCCCCACGCCGTGTGTCGCGGCTGAAGCCGCTCCTACAAAAGCGCGCAATGTCGGGCTCTTGTAGGAGCGGCTTCAGCCGCGACCGATGTCGCCGTCAATGCGACCTCCCACAGCACCACGCACTATCGAAAAAGCCGCCAGATGGCGGCTTCATGCGTGCGGTTTTGCACCGGGAAAACGCAAGGCGCCGCCGCTGCTCCCGCAACGGCGGCGCGATCGCCTTCCCTGGCGAGGCGTCAACTCAGAATTTGCCGCTGAAGGTGACGAAGAACTGCCGCGGCGCGCCGGCCATCAGCGTCTGGTTGTAGCCGTTCGGATCGGAGACCACGTAGCCATTGGTGCCGACGGTGGCGAAGTAGCGCTTGTCGAACAGGTTGGTGACGTTGGCGCTCAGGCCAAGGTTCTGGAACATGCCGACCTCGCCGAAGTCGTAGCCCGCGCTCAGGTCGAAGCGCCAGTAGCTCGGCACCGACGAGTCGTTGAGGTAGCTGATGTAGCGGCGGCCGGTGTACTTGCCGTCCAGCGCCGCGTGCCAGCCGGCGTTCTCATAGGCCAGGCTGCTGGAGAACATCCACTCCGGGATGCCGACCACGCGCTTGCCCGAGGTGGCCACCACACCGCCGTTGAGATAGTCGTCCTGGTAGGTGGAGTCGTCGTAGGACAGCGAGTTGAGCCAGCGCAGCTGCGCGATCGGGCGCCACATCACCGCCAGGTCGGCGCCCTGGCTGCGCACCGAGCCGACGTTGTTGAGCGTGGCCGAGCAGGTCTGGATCGCGCTGCACGGCGAGGTCACCAGCAGGCGGTCGTCGAAGGTGGTGTGGTACAGCGCCAGCGATGCCTCGATGCCATCGCCGCGCACGCGATAGCCCAGTTCGTAGGTCTGCGCGGTTTCCGGCTCCAGCGATTTCTTGATCGCGTCGAACGCCGCCTGCGATTCCTGGAACGGGGTGAAGCCGAAGCCGGCCATGTTCTTGTTGTAGGACGCGTAGAGTTCCTGGTGCTCGTCGAGCTTGTAGTTCACGCCCACCTGCGGCAACAGATCCGAATCGGCCTTGATCTCGCCGGCCGCGTAGGAGGTGGTCGGCACCAGCGACTGCGCGGTGGTGTCCACCTGCAGCTTCTTGGCGCCGAAGTTCAGGGTCAGGCGGTCGTCGAGCAGGCGCAGCGTGTCCTGCGCATAGAACATGCGCGTGTCGGTCTCGTAGTGCTGGGCGAAGCCGCGGGCGAACAGGGTGCCGGACTTGTTGAAGTAGTACAGATCGGTGAACGGGCCATCGAGCAGGAAGTAGTTGCGCTCCTGCACGGTCTTGGCGTTCTGGTACCAGCCGCCGATCTCGATCTCGTTACCGGCGACGGTGAAATTCAGCGACGCGGTGACGCCATGCCGGTTGAGACGATAGTCGGTGGTGCGCATCGACAGCGGTACCGTGGCCGAGGACGCCACGTACGGCGTGGTCCATTGGCCTTCGCCGTTGTTGTCGTGGTAGTAGCCGGCCAGGTTCAGCGTGGCGTTGCCGCCCAGGTTGAACGCGCCGCTGAGCGCGGCCAGGTTGTCGTCGCGCAGGCCGGCGCCGGAGTAGTAGGTGGCGTCGGCCTTGCCGTAGTCGGCGGGCAGGGCGTTCAAGGACGCCGGGTAGCTGCCGTTGCCGTTGAGCGCGTTGGCGATCTGCACCGCGCTGTTCCAGTCCGGCATCAGGTAGTCCCAGTCCCAACCCAGCGCTTTCTGCGAGGTCAGCGACAGGTCCATGATGTCGTATTCCTTGCGCTTGGAGCTGTCCAGGAACAGGCTAACGCGGTTGCCGTCGCCCCACTGGTACAGCGCCTTGAGGTTGGCCTGGTTGTACTCGTTGTTGCCGTAGCCTTTCCACTTGTCCACCTCGCCGTGCACGATCGAGGTGTACATCGAGAAGCCGTTGATGTCGCCGATGTCGCCGCGCAGATAGGTGCGGCGGGTGGAATCGGAACCGAAGGTCTGGCTGAAGCGGATGCCCGGCGTGGCGTCCGGATCGTCGGAGTAGTAGCGCACGGTGCCGCCGAGGTTGCTGCTCGAGGCGGTGCCCAGGGCGCCGGCGCCCTGCGACAGTTCCACCGAGCCGACGTTCTCGGAGATGATCGCGCGGGTCACCTGCAGGCCATCGCTGACGCCGTAGCTCATGGTGCCCAGCGGCACGCCGTCCAGGGTGAAGCCGAGGCGGCTCTGGTCGAAACCGTGCAGGCTGATCGCGGTCGACCACTCGTAGGAACCCCACGCATCGGCCGACTGGAACTGCACGCCCGGCAACTTGTCCAGCACCTTCAGCGCGCTGGTGCCGGGCGCTTCGATGCCGATGTCCTCGCGGGTGATGCGCTGCACCTGGCGGGTGGTGCCGGTGGACACCACGGTGATCGCATCGAGCATGGTCGCGTCGCTGCCGCCGGCGGTGGCCGTGGCCTCGGCGTCGGCCGGTGCGGTCTCGGCCAGCGCGGCGAAGGCCGGCAGCGCGGACGCGACGGCGAGCACCAGCGCATGCAGGCGCAAGGATCGGGAGGTGGGGGTCATCGAAATTCACCAATAAAAGGGGGGAGGCGTTGGGGCCTGGCGTGCGATGCGTGACAGCCAACACACGGCCTGTGCGGCCCGCTCGCCACCATGCAACGGTTTTGTGAACGTTTCGGGGCGGTTCCGTGTCGTCTGTGGGACAGCGTGTCTGCAGATGCCGGCCGCCGAGCGGGCATGCCAAGGCCGGTCATGCGCCGCCGCCACGTTCGCGTGCGAACCATCGGGCATGGCGCCGATCCCGCAGCGCCGACGGCGCAACGTATGATGCCGGGCCAGCCACCGCCGTCGCGCCTCGATGAAGCTCGCCATCCTGTCCCGCAACACCAAGCTGTATTCGACGCGGCGCCTGGTCGAGGCCGGCCGCGAGCGCGGGCACACGGTGCGTGTGCTCGACCCGCTGCGTTGTTACATGCGCATCGCGGCCGGGGCCTTCACCATGCATTACAAGGGCAAGCCGATCACCGGCTACGACGCGGTGATCCCGCGCATCGGCAATTCCGTCACCCGCTACGGCACCGCGGTGCTGCGTCAGCTGGAAATGATGGGGGTGCGCACGCCCAACCCGTCCGATGCGATCCTGCGCGCCCGCGACAAGCTGCGCGCGCACCAGTTGCTGGCGGCCAAGGGCATCGACATGCCGATGACCGTGTTCGGCGACAACCCCGACGACACCGGCGATCTGCTGTCGATGCTGGGCCCGCCGCCGCATGTGGTGAAGTTGAACGAAGGCACCCAGGGCACCGGCGTGATCCTCACCGAGAAGACCAGCGCCTCGCGCGGCATGGTCGAGGCGCTGCGCGGCCTGTACGCCAATTTCCTGGTGCAGGAGTTCATCGGCGAGGCCGAGGGGGCCGACCTGCGCTGCTTCGTGGTCGGCAACCAGGTGGTCGCGGCGATGCGCCGGCAGGCGCCGGAAGGGGACTTCCGCTCCAACCTGCATGTCGGCGGCAGCGCGCAGTTGGCGGTGGCCAGCCGCGGCGAGCAGGAGGTGGCGGTGCGCTCGGCCAAAGCCCTCGGCCTGGGCGTGGCCGGGGTCGACCTGATCCGCTCGCGGCGCGGCCCGCTGGTGCTGGAAGTCAACTCCACCCCGGGCCTGGAAGGGATCGAGGCGGTCTGCGGCCTGGATATCGCCGGCAAGGTCATCGAGCACCTCGAAGCCAGTCTGATTCGAAAGAAATCAGTAACTTAGGGCGATGTTCGGCCCTCCGTTCTGGCTTAACACGGGTTTAATTCCCGCCTGCGTATGCTTCGTCGGACCGCAGCTCTGCCCTCCTCAGCAGGAACGGTAATCGGGATATATCTTTCGGCCCAAGCGGCCTTGCCGCTTGGGTCTTTTTCTTTGTGCGGGGCGCTGCCGTCGGTGCAGCGCTCGGCCTGGGTCGTGCGCAGCTTGCAGCCCCGTTCGCCGGACGGCTACATTGTGATTCACACCACCAATCGCGTAGGGGACAGGGATGAAGAAGGTGATCGGTTTGATGCTGGGGATGGCGCTCGCATGCAGCGCGGTGGCGGCACCGAAAGGTGAGGCGCCCATGAACGTGAAGAAATCGTTCGCACAGCAACTCAGTACAATTCGCCAGCAGTTGGACGATGGCAAGACCTACTCCGAACTCAGTGCAGAAAATCGCAGCAAGGTGGAAGCCGCGCTGTCGCGCATGGCGACGGTGCTGAATGCACACCCTGACGTCGATACGCTGCGCGAGGAAGACAAGGTCGTGCTGTTCAACGATCAGGAAACGGTCAACTCGCTGCTGTCCAAGGCGTCGTCGGACAGCCGGCTGATCTGCAGGCGCGAAGCGGTCATCGGATCGCTGCGCACCACGACGCAATGCAAGACCGTGGCGGAACGCCGCCGCGACAACGAGGATGCGCAGGAATTGATGCGGCGCAATCCAACTGGCAAGTACGACTGACGGGGTAAATGTTGGTGCGAATTCTAGTGATCGAAGACAACAGCGATATCGCTGCCAACCTGGGCGACTACCTCGAAGACCGCGGGCACACGGTGGATTTCGCCGCCGATGGCGTCACCGGCCTGCATCTGGCGGTGGTGCACGAATTCGATGCCATCGTGCTCGACCTCAACCTGCCGGGCATGGACGGCATCGAAGTGTGCCGCAAGCTGCGCAACGAAGCGCGCAAGCAGACCCCGGTGCTGATGCTCACCGCCCGCGATTCGCTGGACAACAAGCTGGCAGGCTTCGATTCCGGCGCCGACGACTACCTGATCAAGCCGTTCGCGCTGCAGGAAGTGGAAGTGCGGCTCAACGCGCTGTCGCGCCGCGGCAAGGGCGTGCACACCCGCGTGCTGGAGACCGGCGACCTGGAATACAACCTGGATACGCTGGAAGTGCGGCGCCAGGGCAAGCTGCTGCAACTCAACCCGACCGCGCTGAAGATCCTGCAGGCGCTGATGGAGGCCTCGCCCGCAGTGGTGACCCGGCAGGAACTGGAAACCCGCGTGTGGGGCGAGGAGCTGCCGGATTCGGACTCGTTGCGCGTGCACATCCACGGCCTGCGCGCGGTGGTCGACAAGCCGTTCGAGGTGCCGATGATCCAGACCCGCCATGGCATCGGCTACCGCATCGCCGCGCCCGATGCCTGAAGCTGGAGAGTTGCCGCGGGCGGTGCGGCGGCGCGGACGCTACCGCCGCCGCCTGCGCAGCCGCATCATCCTGTCCTTCGTGCTGTTGGGCTTCGGCCTGACCGCACTGTTCGCGTTCGCCACCAACTGGGCGCGCGCGCGGGTGGAGAATCAGCTCGTCGAAGTGGTGTTGAACCGCAACATCGACGAGTACTCGCACCGGTATTTTTCCGAACCCTCCAAGAATCCCAATCCCGATCTGCCGTTGCAGCAGATGGTCGGCCGGGTAGTCAAGAGCGACCGTTTCGAGGCGCTCAAGCGTGAGCAGCCGGAGTGGTACAACTTCTCCGACGGCATCCACACCGTGTCCGGGCGCGACGAATCGGGCAAGCCGTTCTCCTACAAGATCGCCGTGCGCAAGACGCCGGAGGTGTGGTTCTTCCTCGCCTACGACATGACCCAGACCATCCAGGGCGAGGTGCAGCTCAATCGCACCCTGATCCTGTCGGTGCTGGTGTTCAGTGCGCTGTCGCTGGTGATCGGCTGGTGGTCGGCATCGCGAGTGATGCGCCCGGTGTCCGATCTGGCCGCGCGGCTGCGCGCCTACCGCGGCAGCAGCGATCCCAAGCCGCTGGCACCGCATTTCCCCGACGACGAAGTCGGCCAGCTGGCCGAAGCGCTGGACGACTATTCCGCCCGGCTCACCGAAGTGGTGCAGCGCGACCGCGAGTTCAACGCCGACGTCAGCCACGAGCTGCGCACGCCGCTGGCGGTGATCCGCGGCGCCACCGAACTGCTGCTGACCCGTCCCAATCTCGACGAGAAGGTGTTGCAGCGCCTGCAGCGCATCCAGCGCGCCGAACAGCAATGCAGCGACCTGATCGGTTCGCTGCTGCTGCTGTCGCGCAACGAGCGCGGGCAGGGCAACAGCAACGTGGCTAAGGTCGCCGAGCAACTGATCGAATCGCACCGCGCGCAGCTGGGCGGCAAGCCGCTGCAACTGTTGCTGGAGGGCGAGCGCAACCTGACCATCGACGCGCCGGAGTCGGCGCTGTCGGTGGCGCTGGGCAACCTGATCGGCAACGCGGTCAAGTACACCCAGGAAGGCCAGGTGGTGGTGCGAGTGCTGAGCGATGCGGTGCAGGTGATCGACTCCGGCCCCGGCCTCAGTGCGGAGGACGCCGCCAAGCTGTTCCAGCGCGGCTACCGCGGCACCCATGCCGGCCACTCGCAGGGCGGCGGCATCGGCCTGTCGATCGTCAGCCGCTTGTGCGATCTGTACGGCTGGCAGGTCAACGTGCGCCCGGGCACGTCCAAGGGCGTGGTGGCGACGCTGTGGTTCAGGCCGGCGGCGGGTTGAGATAGCGCCCGGCGAGATTGCCGAACGCCTTCGCATATCGCAGCTGTAGGAGCGGCTTCAGCCGCGACAGAGATTCCAGGGAGCGCGTGTCGCGGCTGAAGCCGCTCCTGCAAAAGCGCGCGGCACGCCTAGCCGATCTTCGCTGCCGCCGCCGCGCGATAGCGCCGATCCAGCGCATCCACCGCGTCCTGCAGCCGTTCGGCGTCGCCATCGTTCACCACCACATCGTCGGCGATCGCCAGCCGCGCCGCGCGCGTGGCCTGCGCCGAGATCATCCGCTGCGCCAGCTCGGCGGTGATGCCGTCGCGCTGCATCAGGCGCGCATGCTGCGTTGCCTCGGGTGCGTCGACGACCAGGATCCGGTCCAGCCAGGGATATGCGGTGCGCGCGCCGACTTCGGTCAACAACGGAATCGCCGCCACGGCGTAGGGGCTGGCGGCCTCGCGGCATGCCTGCTGCATCAGCGTACGAATCGCCGGGTGCGTGATCGCTTCCAGATCGCGGCGCGCCACTGGATCTTCGAAGATGCGCTGGCGCAGTGCAGCCCGATCCAGGCTGCCATCTTCGCGCAGGATCTGCGGACCGAAGCGGGCCACGATCTGCGCCAGCGCCGGATGCTCGGGCGCGACCACTGCGCGGGCGGCCACGTCGGCATCGGCCACGACGATGCCCTTGGCCTCGAAGCGGCGGCTCAGCTCGCTCTTGCCGGAGGCCACGCCGCCGGTGAGGCCGACGATGAAATCGCTCACCGCGCAGCTCCGCTCAGCGCAGCCCGGACCAGCGCATGTAGGTATCGATGATTTCCGTGCCCCAGAAGAACACGATCCAGCCGGCGATGGCCAGATAGGGGCCGAACGGAATGGGCGTGGCCCGGTCGCGGCCCTTGGCCGCCAGCCAGATCGAGCCGAGTACCGCGCCGACCAGCGAGGAGATCAGGATCGTCGGCAGGATGCCCTTCAGCCCGCACCAGGCGCCGATCGCCGCCAGCAGCTTGAAGTCGCCATGGCCCATGCCTTCCTTGCCGGTGATCTGCTTGAACAGCCACCACACCGACCACAGCGACACATAGCCGACCGCCGCGCCGAGCAGCGCCGGCTTGGCCGGCATGTACAGATTGTCCATGCTGCCGACCAGGCCCAGCCACATCAGCGGCAAGGTCAGCTGGTCCGGGAGCAAGCGGGTGCGCAGGTCGATCCCCGACATCGCGACCAGGAAGCAACTGAACACGATCGCGCCGAACCCCTGCCAACCGAAGCCGAAGCGCCAGACGCTGGCGACCACCAGCAGGCTGGTCAGCATCTCGACCAGCGGGTACTGGATCGAGATCGGCGCATGGCAATGCCGGCACTTGCCGCGCAGGGCCAGCCAGCTGAACAGGGGAATGTTCTCGTACCAGGACAGCTTGTGCTTGCAGTGCGGGCAGTGCGAGGGCTCGACCACGATCCCGGGCGGCGGCGGATCGTAGATGTCCGGCAGCTCCAGGATCTCGCGCGAATCGCGCTTCCACTGCCACTCCATGCGCTTGGGCAGGCGCAGGATCACCACGTTGAGGAAACTGCCTACCAGCAAACCCAGCCCGGCCGCGGCCGGAAAGCCGAGGCCGGGATGTTGATCGAGAAATGCCATTAATGCTTATCCAACGACGGAGGCCAGCTTGAAGATGGGCAGGTACATGCCGATCACCATGCCGCCGACGATGGTACCAATGAACACCATGATCAGCGGCTCGATCAGGCTGCTCAGCGCGTCGACCGCATTGTTCACTTCCTGCTCGAAGTATTCGGCCACCTTGAACAGCATCGCATCCAGCGCGCCGGCCTCTTCGCCGATCGCCGTCATCTGGATGACCATATGCGGGAACAGGTTGGCCTGCTTCATCGCCACGTTGACCGGGTAGCCCACCGAGACGTCGTCGCGCATGCGCAGCACGGCTTTCTCGTAGACGCTGTTGCCGGTGGCTCCGGCGACGATGTCCAGGGCTTCCACCAGTGGCACGCCGGCGCGGAAGGTCACGCCCAGCGTCCGCGAGAAGCGCGCCACCGAGCTGTTGTGCATGATCTGGCCGATGATCGGCACCTTCAGGATCAGCCGGTCCATGCCGTGCTGCATCGACGGCGAACGCTTGTAGGCGAAGACGAAGCCGACAATGGTGCCAACCAGGACGATCAGCAGCATCCACCAATAGGCAACCATGAAGCGCGATGCAGCCACGATCATCTGCGTAAACGCGGGTAACTCGGCGCCAAAGCCCTTGAACACGTCCTCGAACTGAGGCACCACCCACACCAGTAGGATCGAGCTCACCAGCAATGCGACCGCCATGACCATGGCCGGGTAGAACAGGGCCTTCTTGATCTTACCCTTTAGCGCTTCGATGTTTTCCTTGTAGGTCGCGACCGTCTCCAGCACGGTTTCGAGCACACCAGCGCCTTCGCCGGCCTTGACCAAGTTGCGGTAGAGCTCGTCGAACTGGACCGGATGCTTGCTTATTGCCTCATAGAGCGACGAGCCGCCCTCGATATCGGTGCGGACCTGGTCCACCATCTTCTTCATGCGCGGGTTCTTGTGCCCGCTGGCAATGATCTCAAGCGATCCCACGATGGGGACGCCTGACTTCATCATGGTCGCCATCTGGCGGCTGAAAAAGGCGATGTCCTTCGGGGTGATCTTGCTGCCGGTAGCGCCAAAGAGGGGCTTGGGTTTCGGCTTGACCACTGACGGCGTGATGCCCTGGCGGCGCAATTCCGCACGCAGCAGGTTGGCGTTCTTGGCGGTCTGCTCGCCCTTCATCTTGACGCCGCGCTTGTCGGTTCCCTCCCAGACAAACGGCACCTGCTGATTGGTAGTACGTGCGACGGGCTGTTTGGGTACTGCGCTACGAGTTGCGGACATCAGGTGTGCTCCCCGTCCAGCCATCCCCAGGCGGACATGTCCGGCATGGTATCGGTTTCCGCGGCGTCTGGCATCCGTGGTCGATGGGGGGCTTGGCCGGGGGCATGGGAAGCCAAAATTCCGTCATGGTGACGCTGAGCGTCACTTTGTGACATTGTCTGGCAGAGGGGGTGTCTCATCGCAAATCGCTTCTTTTCCTGTGTCTGGCCCAAATGCGATGAGGCATCATGCGTCTCGGGGAGCAAGGGGTACGCGTGAGGAAGTTGGCACGCAGCCTGCTTGTGTCACCCGCACGTGGCGCTCTGCCGCGCGGCGCTCGAGGGGTAGCAGGCTCCGCGGGCCGAGTGTCTGCCAACTTACACACCATCTCTAGGGGATTCACCAATGAAGAAGCAGCAGGGCTTTACCCTGATCGAACTGATGATCGTCGTCGCGATCATCGCCATCCTGGCCGCCATCGCGCTGCCGGCCTACCAGAACTACGTGCGCAAGTCGCAGGTCACCGCGGCGCTGTCCGACATCACCCCGGGCAAGACGCAGTTCGAAGTGCTGACCAACGAAGGCAAGAGCATCACCAGTGCGACCGATATCGGTCTTACTGCAGCGACCAGTCGTTGCAGCGCGATCGCGCCTACCGCAGGCGATACCGGCAATATCAACTGCGTCATGATCGGCGGCGAAGGCGTTAGTGGGAAGTCCATTCGTTGGACGCGCAATGCCTCCGGCAACTGGACTTGCTCGACCGACGCTACTGACAAGTACCGTCCGAGCACCTGCACCGCGAATCTGTAATAGTTTCTTGTCTTGCTTAAGGAAAGCCCCACTCGCTGGGGCTTTCTTTTTATGGGGGAGCAAAGGCATGCGCGATCAGAAGGGTTTCAGCCTGATTGAACTGATGATGGTGATCGCCATAGTGGCAATTCTTTCTGCGATCGCCCTTCAGGGCTATACCAATTATGTTTCGCGCTCTCAGGTTGTAGCGGCGTTGAGCGAAATTCGGGGTGGACAGACAGGCCTCGAGGCGGCATTCAACGACGGCAGGGGGAGTGATGTCAGTGCCTCCTACATAGGGCTGTCCTCATCCGCGCGATGCCCGGAAATAACTGCGTCTGTTGATGCTGCAACAGGGGTGGGCGGCATCAGCTGTGTTCTGGCCGGTAATGACGTGGTGGCTGGAACTACCCTGTCTCTACGCCGGAGCACGTCTGGTGTGTGGAGTTGCGATGGCGGCGATGTGCCTGAAAAGTATCGGCCCGAAGGGTGTGGATGATTGATTTTCTGAGTAGAGACTCCTTTCCGGGGATGCTGTGATGGCGAATCCGCCAACCTTGCGGGCGTTGGTTGCTTCCCCGTGGCTTGGAATTGCCGTATTGGCGATCGTTATTCTGGCCGCATATTGGCCTGGGCTGACGGGGCCATTCTTGTTCGACGATTACCCGAATATTGTCGACAACGCGAAGGTCCATCTTGCCGCGCTCGACTTCGAGAGCTTGAAAAATTCGGCCATGGGATATGAGCCTGGCTCAGTGGGGAGGCCATTGGCCACATTGAGTTTTGCCCTGAACTGGTACTTCTCGGGTGAAAACCCTTGGAGCTATAAGTTGACCGGATTGGTGATCCATATCGTCAACGCATGGTTGGTGTTTGCCCTGCTGTTGAAGATGACTCGAAGTGCTGAAATATCCTCTGTTCAGCGTGGAATCGGCTATTGCCTGGTGGTGGCTTTGCTGTGGGCGGTGCATCCCCTTCAGGTGTCTACGGTGCTCTACGTGGTTCAGCGAATGGAGTCGCTGTCGCTGACGTTCGTGTTGCTGGCGCTCATTGTCTATCTGCATGGAAGACAACGGCAGATGGAAGGCGGTGCAGGGTGGGCGTGGCTTTGCTTTTCCGGGGCCCTGGCTTTGGTTGGGCTTTTGTCCAAGGAGTCCGCTGTACTTTTCGGGGCTTATGCCTTCTCGCTGGAAATAAGCCTGTTTCACTTCGCCGCAAATAGTCGGCGGGATAGGCGCTTGCTGATTGCGTTGTATTTGGTGGCTGGCCTGGTCGCGAGCGTCATATTCTTTGGGTGGCTCTTGCCGCGGGCACTTCAGCCCTGGGCGTTTCAGGGAAGAGATTTCACGCTCTATGAGCGCTTGCTTACCCAGGGGAGGGTGCTGGTTTTATACCTTCAGCAGATCGTCCTGCCGGTGCCAAAAAGCTTGCTTTTCTATTACGATGCCTATCCGAAATCCGTGGGTCTGCTTTCGCCGCTGACGACGGTCTTTTCGTGGATTTTTATTGGCGCTCTACTTTGCGCGGGATGGCTCGCCCGGCGATCAATGCCGTTGCTTTCGCTCGGGATTTTCTGGTTTTTTGCCGGGCATTTGTTGACGAGCAACGCCATAGATCTTGAGCTTGTTTTTGAACATAGGAACTATTTCTCCGTGCTTGGAGTGCTCCTCGTGTTCGCCGAGTTGGTGCGCATCATCCCACTGAGGGATGGCCCCGCAATCAAATATGTCGGTGTTGCTGCTGTAGTCGTCTTCATGATCAGTCTTTGCGCTATTCGTTCGGCCACGTGGGGTAATGGTTTCCTTTTCTTCAATGAGTTGGTGGACGTAAACCCGCAGTCCGCACGGGCGAGAACCGGTCTTGCTATTGCGCTCGTTGAGCGCGCCAATGGCGACGGTGATTCGCCCCTGTACAGCTTGGCCGAGCAACAGTTCGAGGCTGCTGCAGCTCTGCCGAGCGCATCGACGCTGCCCGAGCAAGGACTCATTCTCATGGCGCTGGCGTATGGCAGGCCGGTGAAGGATGAGTGGTGGTCAGGGCTGATTTCGAAGTTGAAAACAAAGCCGCTTTCGGCGGATGTTGTGTCATCCGTCCACGATCTGATTCAACGGCGCAAGCGTGGCGTGGCGGTCGATGATGAAAGACTGAAAGAGGCATGCATCGCACTGGCCACTCGGGACGGTGTCCCTGCCTTCATGTATGCCCAGTTCGGCGACTATGGCCTGACTTACCTGCATGACGCCACATTTTCCAACCTGATGTTCACTAGAGCAGTGGAGGCCGGCAGGTCAGATCCTGCCTTTGTCGCCAAGATGCTTTCCACGCTTCTTCAGGAAAGGCACCAAGAGCAGGCGTCTGTCGTGCACGACAAGGCTAAAGAACTCGGCATATTGAAATAGGCACGGAGCGCCGGTTGTAGCGTCACATCTGTGTCGACGCGCCGACGGTTTTAGCCCGGAGTGCCGAATCGAGCGTGATTGCGCAATCGCGCCAAGTCGGTATGTGGATCGCAGGAACTGAGGGGTGTGCCAATTGCGTAGAAATGCGGTCCGCCAGCATCTCCACATCGCCTGGCTCGTAAAGACACGACGCGTGGTTGCGCAGTACCTGTGCAACGTCCCCTATCGCTGTGGCGACCAACGGAATTTGCATCGCCAACATTTCATGCAGTTTTAGCGGGAAACAGTAGCGTCCAAACATCGAACTCCGGTTGCACACAACCCCGACATCCAACGATGCCAGGACCTGGGGTACCTTGACATGCGTAAGTCTCCCCAGGTCGATGATACGGGGATGCCGATAGCGACGAACTGTCCAATCAGTTGGCCCGGCATGCACCAGCCAAAGGTCTTGCGCCCCTTGAGCCAGATGAGTGAAGCCATCAAAAAGATCGCTGATGCCCCGGCTCGAAGTCAGCGCCCCTGCTGTACCGATTATGCGCGCGTCGACGGGTAGTCCCAAAGCGGCTCTGGAGGAGTGCTTGTCGAGCGGCCGAAATATCTTCGTGTCCACGCCATTCACTACGACGTGGACGGGACAGGCTACGTGGTAGTGCTCGCGGACATGCTTCGAAAGGGTGTGGCTGACCGTCGTCAATGCGTGCGCGCGGCGGCAAGCCGACCGAAATGCACCAGCCAGGCCGGGTAGCCGCGAGAGGCCAAAGCTCTCATAGTTGTCATAGAGGTCGATGACGTAGGGAACGTCTCGCTTGATCGCCCATTGAGCGGCAAGCACCGCCTGGAGCATGTCGGAACTGGCCCACACGACATCTGGACGCCAGCGCGAGGTCGCTGTGTCGAGCCATTGGGAATGGCGAAGAAGGCCCTGTGGCAGCGCGTTGACCGAACGCCACTGTACGCCGAGATCGTCGGGTTTAGGGACGTCTTCTTCTCGGCGCCGGCGATAGCTGAGTGCGCAGACGCGCACCGAGTGGCCCTGCCGGGCCAGCTCGCGAGGCAGCTCGTACAGTCGCCCAAAGCGGTCTTCAAGGAGATCCTTGTCCGAGTACTGCCGCTTGCAGACCACCAATATCTTCACTCGGGCGTTTCCTGTCGATCGGCGCTGAAGCGCCGCGCGTGCGACGGTCTGGCAAGCTTATCCTTCAGGCGTTAGATTAACCGCAGCCAGACCCTGCACTCCAGAGCCGTCAATGTCCGCCAGCGAACATCATCTCAAGAGCTTGCAGGCGATTCGGGCATACGAGTTGCGTCAGGCCCTTGCGTTCTTCCCAGTTCCTGCGTCTGGCCGGGAGGTAACCGTCCTGGAGCTGGGGGCTGGGACTGGCCAGCAGGCCTTGATGCTGAGGGAGGCAGGCTATGAAGTGCGTGCGGTGGATTTGCCAAGCAGCCACTACCATGATGCACGGGTCTTCGAAGTCGAGGACTACGATGGACGGACGCTTCCATTTGCCGATGGTGCGTTCGATATCGTTTTTTCCTCGAACGTTCTTGAGCATGTTGCGGACATCGACCGCATCCTGGATGAGACGAGGCGTGTGCTAAAGCGCGATGGCCAGGCAGTGCACGTGCTGCCCAGTAGCTCTTGCCGTCTTTGGAGCATTCCTGGCCACTATCTCTGGCTGGCACGCCGGGTGCTGCAACGGGTTTCCACCTCCACGAAAGCGCCAGCTGAGGGCGAGAATTCCGTTGCAATTCCAAAGACCCCATCGGGACTTGAGGAGTGGCTGAAGACGCTGTTTCCTTCGAGGCATGTAGAAAGAGGCAACGTGTTGACTGAGACGTTCTATTTTTCCCGCTCGTGGTGGTTGCAAGCGTTCCAAAAAGGGGGCTTTGAGGCCGTCACGATACATTCGACCGGGATCTTCTACACGATGTGCAATTCATTTGCGCATAAGTTGTCCATCGCGAGGAGGAAGAATCTCTCGTCGTTGTTGGGTTCGTCGTGCCACATCTATGTCTTGCGCAAGCTGAATCACATGGCGGACAAGGAGGTGCTCGGGTGAAGGTCGGTACCTTGCTCGGCCTCCGTGCCTCTGCCAGAGCATTCTCATTTGGCGGGCGGTTCAATGCTCCTCAATCCATCATGAGGCGACTCTTCCGGCATCACAGGGCCATGGTCAGCATCGGAGATTTTGACGGTGACATGGCGATGGACTTGTCTTTGACGGAACACATGCAGCGGCGCATCTTCTGGATGGGGTACTACAGCCAGGGCATCGTGTCCTTGTTGGACCGCACCCTGGCGCCCGGCATGAGCGTCATCGATGTTGGCGCCAATATCGGGGAGATCACACTGGTGGCGGCGAAGCGCGTGGGTCAGGCAGGGAGGGTCGTTTCGTTCGAACCTGTCGATGGCCTCGCCGACACGTTGTGTAGCCATGTGCTGCGAAACGATCTCCGCAACGTCACGGTGGTACGTCAAGGACTGTCGAATCGACATGACCATGTGCCGATCTTCTCTTCCTGCGGGCAAGGAGAACCTGGAGACGAGCATCACGGGCTGGGCAGCCTGTTTGGAACACCTTCGCACGATCGCGCACTTCAGGACGTCGAAATAACGACGCTGGACGCTTATCTCGATGCAAATCCGCTCCCCAGGGTCGACGTCATCAAGGTCGATATCGAAGGTGCCGAGCTGCCCTGTCTGCAAGGCGCCAGGCTTACGTTGGGGAAGTACAAGCCCTCGTTGATCGTGGAGGTCCAGAAGGAGTCCTCGTTGAAAGCGGGGTACGATCAGCGCGATATACTGGACTATCTGCACGAATTCGGATATCGGTTCCATGCCATTCGGTCCGATGGAGCGCTATGGAACGTAGACCGTTCCTCTCTCGGGCCCTACCAGAACGTGCTTTGTACCGTCGCCGAGTAGAATGACGGATCCTGAGCCAGCCAACATTTGGATTCTCCTGAGCCGATTCGGTCATGGGGGTCTGGAGCGCGTGCAGGTTGCGCTCGCCAATGGGCTTTGCCTTCGAGGTCACCACGTCAAGCTTGTTGTGGGACAGGTGCTTGCGCATCCTGTTGATGGGCTCGTGGCGAATATTCCTGTTCTTGAAATCGCATCAAAGGGGCCTTTTCATTTTTTATCGGGTTTTTGGCGCGAGTGGCGGCGGCAGGCGCCAGATGTAATTTTCACGACGTCCAATGACGTGGCGTGCCTTGTCCTGTTCTTGAAGTGCGTTTCCCGAAAAAAAATACGCGTGGTGACTACCCAGCACCTGTCGATATCGGGTCCGAGGATGGCGAGTCATGGCGCCAAACGGTTGAAGCTTGAATTGCTGAAGCGCGTGATGCGGGCGCTTTTTCCTCGTGCCGATGCTTGCGTCGCTGTGTCCGAATCGGTGGCTGGCGATATGCGCTCTGAATTGGCGCTGCTGCCTGACAAAGTCAGCGTCATCCATAATCCCGTGGTGGCGTCGGACTTTGAACTGCGCTCCTTGCAACAGGTGAACTGGCCGTGGCCGGACCGGAGTGCTCCCACCGTCATCTTCGTTGGCCGACTTTCGCCGGAGAAGCGTGTCGATCTCCTGCTTCACGCATTTTCTCAGGTCGTCACTCAAGGGCCAGCGCGGCTGCTGATGATTGGAACTGGCCCGCTGGAGCGCCGGGTGTCGCAATGGGTGGAGGCGACTGGGTCAGATGCGAGATACAAGTGGCTTGGCTATGTCCCTAATCCCTTGCCCTATATTCGTCAGGCAGACGTCCTGGTCCTGTGCTCAGATTACGAGGGCTTCGGAAATGTTCTCGTGGAAGCAATGGCATGTGGTACACAGGTCGTTTCGACGGATTGTCCCGACGGACCGCGCGAAATTCTGCAGGATGGAAAGTTCGGGCAGCTTGTCCGTTGCGGCGATCGCGATGCGCTGGCCGCAGCGTTGATCCATGTCATCGACGGCAGGTGCCGGGTCGAGCCTGACGCGTTGAGGCGACGGGCGGCCGAGTTCGGCGAGCAAAAATCAATCGATGCTTATGAAAAGCTTATCGCGGGACTCCAGTCACGAGTTCATGTCAGGTCGCGCTCGCCCGATGCGTGATCAGACGGATGGAGAACAGAAGCACCAAGGCGCATTCGCCTGCGATGATGGCCCAGGCGGAGCCTATTGCTCCTTGCGTAGGAGTGAAGGCGAACATTGCCCACGCCAGGACGCAAAGACCTATCGTCTCAAGCAATACCCTGGCCCGGATATCACTTCTCGCCAAGAGCCAGTGCGCCAACAGGATCCGCATGCAACTGATGGGCGCACACCAGGCGAGCAGCTTTACGACGGGTGCGGCGGATGCGAAGTCGCTGCCCAATATCGCGACGATTGCGCCCGATGCAAAGTAAAGAAACAGGGCCGCGACCAGCCCGTAAGCAACGGTGCACGCGAGCAGCGCCCGCATCATGAATGGGTGCTCGTTCATGCCGGCCCCCTGCCGAAACATGCGAGGCAGCGCCGCACCGATGAGCCCTTCGATCGGGAGTGTCGCCAGTCCCGTGAACCGCTGAGCTGCGGTGAAGTTTCCTGCGATCGCTTCGCCTCCCCAGCGCAGCGCGAACGTCTTGTCCACGGAGGTCCATGCCATCGTGCTTGCCCAGATGCCTGAAAGTCCGATGCCGGCCCGCAAGTCGTTCCAGGCAAGTGAATGGTTTGGCGAGTTTGCGAGCAATCGCCTTGTGCATCCGTGCCGCAGCAAGATGGCGCAAGCGGCCAGCGCTGTCAGATGCAGCCAGACGTACAAGGAAAGTCCCTGGCCAGATTCGAGTTGCATGAAGGCGCCAACCGCGGCGACTCTAGCCAAGGACCCTGCAACGGGTACCGCTGCTGCTTGCAGCACCAGTGTATGGGCAGCGTATGCGGAGGCAACCTGGGCGATGATTGGTGCGAACAGAATTTCCGATAGCCCGATGCCGAGCAGTATCCAGCTGCCTGGCTGTTTGAAGATGGCGCTTCCAAGCACCAAGTACACGAGCAGAAGCAGCGGTGTACTCCATGCCAAGGCACGTCCCGCCTGTTGCCATCTCATGGGGAATAAGGTGTGGTCGCGCGCCGTATCCTGATACATACGCAAGCCAAGTCCGAAGCCGGCGAAACCTCCCAGCGCAACGGCCAGGCCTGCAATGCCTGAGTAGTTTCCGTAACCAGATGCCCCTAGTACGCGAGCCAAAAGCAGCACCCAAACGAGTTGGCTAGCTACTCGCAACGCGTGCCAGAGCGTTGTGCCGAGGGTGTTGCGTGCCAGCCAACCCAGTTTTGGCATGCGGAGCTTGGCATTCATCGTGAAGAGCCGGCGAAGCGTCGTCGCATCACGCTATCCAGCAATGCTGCGTATGCCCCCGCGCGCACATGCCAGTCAAAGCCGCGCACGTCGTTTGGATCGACCAGCTGCGGTGAGCGGATTAGGCGCGAAACGGTGTGGGCCAATGCTGCTGCGCTACCCGGCGGAACCGTATGCACCCCGTTGCATGTCTCAGCCAAGCGTCGGACTGCAGGGATGGCGGACACCACAACCGGGCAACCGCATCCTAGTGCTTCTATCGACACGAGTCCGAGCCCGTCCTGGTCGCCACCTTTTGCCTCTACAAAAGGGGCGACGAGCAAGGCGGCGCGGCGGTAGAGTGAGGGAAGCTCCGCCTGGGGAATCGCACCCAGGAAGCAGACAACGTCCTGCAGTCCCAGGTCGCGGACCTGCTTCCTGCGCGTCTCCAGTTCGGGACCAAACCCGGCAACTGTCAACGTAGCACCGGGGACGGCGGCCCGGATCGCGTGCATCGCAGCGATCAGGAACCGAAGGCCCTTTTTTTCCACAAGCCGACCAACGAATAATATTTCCGTACGCGATCGTGGTACTGCGGGGTCGGGAAAAAATCTGGCTGAAAGATCTGTCCCCATCGGCTCTACCACCACCTTGGACATATCTGTCCCCAGGTTGGTCACCTGCTCCAGCATGCCCTCGCTGACGACGGCGAGACACGCCGATCGGCGTATCACCATGCGTTTGATCATGCGGAACGGCCACGACTTCAGCGCGAACAGATCCGCACCATGAGAGGTGACCAGGAACGGTATGGAGGGTGTAGCAATCGTCAGCGCAGTGGCAACCAGCCCCTGCGGCAGCAGCCAGTGCGCATGGATGACGGAGGGTCGATATTTGCGGGCCACCCGATAGGCCGCGACCAGTTGGCCGAGGAAAAATCCGGGGAGCATGAGGGCCTTCCAAGGATGGCGTCTCACGTTCGATACCATTCCGCCATCGTTTACCAAGGTTTCCCATCGCTGCGGAGCATAGCGATAACGATGGATTTCGACGGAATCCATTAGCTCGCGGCCTAGGGCGCCCTTGGCGCCAGGACAGATCACCACGACGCGGAACCGGTCGGTCAAGCGTCGGCACAACTCATGGACGAAGCCAGGTTCCGTGTCGTCGCGCCAACGAGGATAGGTGGAGGCCAGCACCAAGAGCGTCGGCTTGGTCATGTCTCGGCTCTTCCCGCGTACGTTCAGGCGTCGCGCCGATAGGTCAGGTTGGTGATCTGCTCGGAAATCAGCCCAATCAGAAAAATGATCACCGCGGCGCTGAACAATAACGTGCTCATATTGGTGAAGCGGTGCATCGTCGCGAACGTGTAGCCATAGTAGGTGAGTCCGAGCGCAAAGAACGCCATCGAGACCGGAACGAACAGCTTCAGCGGAGAATACAGCGTGGCGATCTTGAAGATGATCAGTAGGAAGCGGATGCCGTCCTTCATCGGGCGGATGTGGCTGCCGTTGCCGACTCGTTTCGCGACCGGGATCGGCACGTAGGCGACCGGATAAGCGCTGCGAAAGAACGCCATCGTGCTGGTGGTGGGGTAGCTGAAGCCGTTCGGGAGCAGGTGCAGGAATTCGCGAAACCTGTCAGCGCGGACTGCACGGAAGCCGGAGGTGAGGTCCTTCACCTCGAAGCCAGTCATGCGGCTTGCTAGCCAGTTGTAGAAACGATTGGCGAGCCCGCGATGCATGCTGGCCTGGCCGCTGCTGTCGCGCGCGCCGACGACCATGTCGTAGCCTTGGCCCAGCGTGGCTAGCAGTTTCTGGATATCACCTGGATCGTGCTGGCCGTCCGCGTCCATGAAGACGAGGATGTCGCCGCTAGCGGCACGCGCGCCGCGTTTGATCGCCGCGCCGTTGCCCATCGAGTAAGGGCTGCCGATGACCCGGGCGCCCTGGTCGCGCGCGACCTGCGCGGTCGCATCGGTAGAGCCGTCGTCCACGACGATGATCTCGGCATCCGGCATTTCTTCACGCAGCCGGGGCAGCGTACGCGACAGGCCGGCCACCTCGTTCTTGGCCGGCAGGATGATGCTGATCTTGTCCAAAGGTCGACCCCTAGTTCCCCGTTCGCTATGTTAATCGCAGTCGCGGCCCGATTCATGGCGTGGGGCGGCAGCGCCGGCTGTATGTGGCTGTGCCAGAGGCGGTTGCGCTGGAATTGCAGTATCTTTGGTCCGCAAGAACGGGGGCTTTTCACATGAACGCAGCTGTCTCGGCCAACCTAGTCGGCATCACCGGCATCGCGCGCCGCCTGGTTCAGGACGGCGCGCTAGAGGAAGCTGCCGCGCGGACCGCCATGGCGCATGCCGCCGAGGCCAAGATTCCGCTGCCGCAGTGGTTCTCGGAGAAGAAGCTGGTCACCGCGGCGCAGCTGGCCGCCGCCAATGCGGTCGAGTTCGGCATGCCGCTGCTGGATGTGTCCGTGTTCGACGCCAGCCAGAGCGCGATCAAGCTGGTCAGCGAGGAGTTGTTGCAGAAGCACCAGGTGCTGCCGCTGTTCAAGCGCGGCAACCGGCTGTTCGTGGGGGTCAGCAATCCGACCCAGACCCGGGCGCTGGACGACATCAAGTTCCATACCAATCTGACCGTGGAACCGATCCTGGTCGACGAGGACCAGATCCGGCGCACGCTGGAGCAGTGGCAGGCGAGCAACGATACGATCGGCAACTCGCTGGGCGGCGACGACGAGGGGATGGACAACCTCGAGGTCGGCGCCGGCGACGAGGACATGGGCGGCGGCGGCGATAGTGGCGTCGATGCCAAGGGCGACGATACGCCCGTGGTCAAGTTCGTGAACAAGGTGCTGGTGGATGCGATTCGCCGCGGCGCTTCGGACATCCACTTCGAGCCGTACGAGGACGACTATCGGGTGCGGCTGCGCATCGATGGCCTGCTCAAGAGCGTGGCCAAGGCGCCGGTCAAGCTCAATCAGCGCATCGCGGCGCGGTTGAAGGTGATGTCGCAGCTGGACATCGCCGAGAAGCGCGTGCCGCAGGATGGGCGCATCAAGCTCAACCTGTCCAAGAGCAAGCAGATCGACTTCCGCGTCAGTACGCTGCCGACGCTGTTCGGCGAGAAGATCGTGCTGCGTATCCTCGATGGCAGCGCGGCCAAGCTGGGCATCGACAAGCTCGGCTACGAGCCGGAGCAGCAGAAGCTGTTCCTGGACGCGATCCACAAGCCCTACGGCATGGTGCTGGTGACCGGCCCGACCGGTTCGGGCAAGACGGTGTCGCTGTACACGGCGCTGGGCATCCTCAACGACGATACCCGCAACATCTCCACTGCCGAGGATCCGGTCGAAATCCGCCTGCCCGGGGTCAACCAGGTACAGCAGAACAACAAGCGCGGCATGACCTTCGCCGCGGCGCTGCGCTCGTTCCTGCGCCAGGATCCGGACATCATCATGGTCGGCGAAATCCGCGACCTGGAAACCGCCGAGATCGCGATCAAGGCGGCGCAGACCGGCCACATGGTGCTGTCCACGCTGCACACCAACGATGCGCCGCAGACCATCGCGCGGCTGATGAACATGGGCATCGCGCCTTACAACATCACCAGCTCGGTGACGCTGGTGATCGCACAGCGCCTGGCGCGGCGGCTGTGCAACAACTGCAAGCGGCTGGCCCCGGCCATGCCGGAGAACGCGCTGTTGAAGGAAGGCTTCACCGAGGCCGAAATCGCCGCCGGCATCCAGCTGTACGAGGCGGTTGGCTGCGACGAATGCACGGAGGGCTACAAGGGCCGCACCGGCATCTACCAGGTGATGCCGATGAATGACGAGATCGGGGCGATCGTGCTGCAGGGCGGCAATGCGATGGACATCGCCGAGGCGGCGCAGAAGATCGGCGTCAAGGACCTGCGCCAGTCGGCACTGCTCAAGGCGCGCAACGGCATCACCAGCCTGGCGGAGATCAATCGCGTGACCAAGGATTGATGGGGCCGGGATTCGGGAGTCGGGATTGGGGATTCGCAAGAGCGGAGCCGCGTCTCCTCCCGATCCCTGATCCGCCTTTTCTACCTAGGCCGAATTAGGAGAGGAATGGGACACCGTTGCTTTTACGAATCCCCAATCCCGACTCCCCAATCCCGGCTCTTCTACTCCATCCCCAACTTCTTGAGCTTGTAGCGCAGCGCGCGGAAGGTGATGCCGAGCTGGGCCGCGGTGCGGGTCTTGTTCCAGCGGTTCTCCTCCAGCGCCTTCTGGATCGCGGCGCGCTCGAGCTGCTCGATGTAGGAGGGCAGGGCGGAGGAGGTCGGGTCGATGTCGACCACGCCGGGCGGCAGCGCGGGGGCGGCTTCGGCCGCGGCGCGGGCGCTGTTGCCGGGCTGCGGCAGGCGCAGGTCGGCGGCGCTGATCTGGTCGTCTTCGGCCATCGCCAGGGCGCGCTCGAGGATGTTCTCCAGTTCGCGCACGTTGCCGGGGAAGGCGTAGCGGTTCAGCGCGTCCAGCGCCGACGGCGACAGCAGCGGGGTGACCCGGCCGTGGCTCTTGGCCAGCCGCGCCAGGATCGCCGCGGCCAGTTGCGGCAGGTCGCCGCCGCGGTCGCGCAGCGGCGGCACGCGCAGTTCGATCACGTTGATGCGGTAGTACAGGTCGTGGCGGAAGCGGCCGTCGGCGACCAGGTCGGCCAGGTCCTTGTGCGTGGCCGACAGGATGCGCACGTCGGTCGGCACTTCGGTCGAGGCGCCGACCGGGCGCACCGACTTCTCCTGGATCGCGCGCAGCAGCTTGACCTGCATCGGCAGCGGCAGCTCGGCGACTTCGTCCAGGAACAGGGTGCCGCCGTGCGCGGCCTGGAACAGGCCGGCCTGGTCGGCATGGGCGCCGGTGAAGCTGCCTTTCTTGTGGCCGAAGAACTCGCTTTCCATCAGTTCGGCCGGGATCGCGCCGCAGTTGACCGGCACGAACGGACCGGCCGCGCGCGCGCCCTGCTCGTGGATGGTGCGCGCGACCAGTTCCTTGCCGACGCCGGACTCGCCGAGGATGTAGACCGGCGCCTGGCTGCGCGCGACCTTGGCGATGGTGGCGCGCAGCACGTCCATCGCCGTCGAGGCGCCGAGCAGGCGGCTGGCCTGCTCCGGCGGCGGCGCCGACGGCGCGGCGCGTTCGCTGTTGTTGAGTTCCAGCGCGTGCTTGACCAGGCCGCGCAGCACGTGGATGTCCACCGGCTTGCTGACGAAGTCGAAGGCGCCGGCCTTCAGCGCTTCCACCGCCAGGTCCATGCTGCCGAAGGCAGTGATCATCGCCACCGGCGTGCGTGGGTAGTGGCGGGCGATCTCGCTGACCAGTTCGATGCCGTTGCCGTCGGGCAGGCGCATGTCGGTGATGCACAGGTCGTAGGGATTGCTCGCCAGCAGTTCGCGGGCTTCGGCGAGGTTGGCGGCGGTGCTGATGCGCAGCCCCATCCTGCCCAGGGTCAGCACCAGCAGTTCGCGGATGTCGCGTTCGTCGTCGACGACCAGGGCGCTTCGGGTTTCGTTCATGTGCGGAAAAGATAGCCCAGGTACGGGGGGAGCGCCAAATTATCGACGCGGCGGGGGATTCGGTGACGCGTGTCTCAACCCGAGAGCATGGTGTGCGGGCCAGGCAGGACCACGCGGAAGCAGGCGCCGCCGGCCGGTACCGGGACGTATTCCAGGCGTGCCTGGTTGGCCCGGCACAGTTCGCGGGCGATATACAGGCCCAGCCCGGTGCCGTGCTCGGAGGTGGTGAAGAACGGGCGGAACAGCTGCGCGGCGACCGCTTCGGGAATGCCGGGACCGCGGTCCATGACATCGACGATGGCATTGCGTTCCTGCATCGCCACGCGCAACCGCACCCGCGCCGGTTCCTCCATCACCCGGCCGTACTTGAGCGCGTTGTGCACCAGGGCGCTGAGGATCTGGTGCAGGTGCTTGGGATCGACCAGCGCGTGCACCGGCTGCGGCGCGAGGATGGCTTCCAGGCTGTCGGTCTCGATCGACAGGGTCTGCCGGTATTCCAGCACGAAGCGGCGCACGAACACGCCCAGGTCCAGGTTCTCCGGATTGGAGCGCTCGCGCCGGGCCAGGCCCAGCACGCTCTCGACGATGCCGTTGGTGCGCTGGCACTGCATGTGGATGATCTGCAGCAGGCGGCGGTCGGCATCGCCGATCGCCGGCGATTCCTCGAGCAGCTGCGAGGCGTAGCTGATCGCGGCCAGCGGGTTGCGGATCTCGTGCGCCAGGCTGGCCGAGAAGCGGCCCAGCGCCGACAGGGTCAGCGATTCGGCGCGCCGCGACACCACCGTCGCATCGTCCAGGAACACCAGGGTCAGGTCGCCTTCCATCAGCAGCCGGGCGAAGCGTGGCTGCACCTCCGGCTGGTCCGGCGACAGCTGCAGCGGGGTCTCTTCCTGGTTCCAGCCGTTGCGCCAGCGTTGCAGCCGCTTGCCCAGCTCCGGCGCGGCGCTGAGCAGGTCCAGGCGGCCGCTGGCGCTGTTGCCGTCGGCGTCGCCGAGCAGTGCCGAGGCGGCCTCGTTGGCCAGGGTGACGCGGTTCTGCGCGTCCACCACCAGCACCCCGGTGCGCATGCGGCGGATGATCAACTCGTTGATTTCGTAGAGATTGGCCACCTCGGCGCCGCGCCGATCGGCCAGCGTCTGGCTGCTGCGCGCGCGCTGCCCGATCTGGTAGCAGATGTAGGACACCGCCAGGTAGCTGGTCGCGAACATGGCCAGTTCGGCCAGGCTGCGGGTGCTTTCGCCGCCGTCCAGCGAGGTCCACACGTATTCCAGCAGGGTCGCCGCGGCGGCGGTCAGGGCGACGCCGAAGCCGTAGCGCAGCGGCAGCAGCATCGCCGCGGCGGCGACATTGAACAGCAGCATCATCGCGATGCCGGCGCTGGCCGCCGGCAGCGCGTGCGCGGCCAGGGTGGCCGCGGCGATGTCCGCGGTCGCGCTGCAGAACACGATCGGGATCAGGTGGCGTTCGTTGCGGCCCCACAGCAGGAGCAGCAGCGCCACCAGCAGGTAGGCGCCGGCCAGCCCGACCGCCAGTTGCGGAAAGCGCGGCGCGCCGACCAGCACGCTCAACGGGCTGAACACCAGCGCGGCGATCAGTCCGGCCACCAGGACCCGGTACAGCGCGAAGAAGTACAGCTCGCGGCGCGGGATGGACTCGATGCGGTCGATGAGCGAGGCGCTTGTGGGCAAGCCGGACTCCAGCCAGGCGACGGACGGCGCGAGTATAGGCGTCGCGCCGGGGAATGCGATGGCAGGGCCGCACCGGTGGCAGCCTCGGCATGGCCGAGGACGGGCTGCGCGGGACCGCCCGGGCCGGGCCTGCAGGGCCGCCCGCGGCGGTGCCGGAAGCCAGCGCTTTTGCGCCGCCGCCCAGGGTCGGCCACAATATGCGGCCCGTCCGTACCATTCCGGCCGCCATTCCAGGCCCGGATCGCTGCGGGACGGTCGTTCCTCTTCCCACGGTGACGCATGAATTTCCACGAATACCAGGCGAAACAACTGTTTGCCGACTACGGCATCCCGGTCCCGGCCGGACGCGTCGCGTCCACGCCCGAAGAAGCTGTCGAAGCGGCCAATGCCTTGGGCAATGGCCCCTGGATGGTCAAGGCCCAGATCCACGCGGGCGGCCGCGGCAAGGCCGGCGGCGTGAAGTTCTGCAAGACCACCGACGACGTCAAGGCCGCTGCGGCCAAGATGCTCGGCACCTCGATGGAAACCTACCAGTCCGCTGGCGTGGCCCTGCCGATCAGCCTGGTGCTGGTCACCGAGGCCGGCGAGATCGCCAAGGAACTGTACCTGTCGGTGCTGGTGGACCGCGGCACCCAGTCGATCACCTACATCGCCTCGTCGGAAGGCGGCGTGGACATCGAGCAGGTCGCAGCCGAGACCCCCGAGAAGATCCAGACCCTCAACGTGAACTTCGTCGAAGGCCTGCAGCCTTACCAGGCGCGCGAGATCGGCTTCAAGCTCGGCCTCACCGCCAAGCAGGCCAACCAGCTGGCCAAGATCATGGGCGGCCTGTACACCCTGTTCAACGAAAAGGACCTGGCGCTGGTCGAACTGAACCCGCTGGCGATCCTGGACAGCGGCGACCTGTACGCGCTCGACGGCAAGGTCAACTCCGACGACAACGCCACCTTCCGCCACAAGGATCTGGCCGCCATGCGCGACAAGACCCAGGAAGACGAGGCCGAAGTGCGCGCCAGCGAGTACGACCTGAACTACGTGACCATGGACGGCAACATCGGCTGCATGGTCAACGGCGCCGGTCTGGCCATGGCCACCATGGACGTGATCGCGCTCAACGGCGGTTCGCCGGCCAACTTCCTGGATGTCGGCGGCGGCGCCACCAAGGAGCGCGTGACCGAGGCGTTCAAGCTGATCCTGTCCTCGGACAAGGTCAAGGCCATCTTCGTCAACATCTTCGGTGGCATCGTCCGCTGCGACATGATCGCCGAGGGCATCATCGCCGCAGTCAAGGAAGTGGACGTCAAGGTGCCGGTGGTGGTGCGTCTGGAAGGCACCAACGTCGAGGCAGGCAAGAAGCTGCTGGCCGAATCCGGCTTGGCCATCACCCCGGCCGACGACATCAACGATGGCGCCAAGAAGGTCGTCGCAGCCGTCGCTGCCTGAACCCACGAGACTAGGAAGAATTCATGTCTGTTTTGATCAACAAGAATACGAAGGTCATCGTGCAGGGCTTTACCGGCCAGCAGGGGACTTTCCACGCGACCCAGATGGTCGAGTACGGCACCCAGGTGGTCGGCGGCGTGACCCCGGGCAAGGGCGGTACCACCCACATCAACCTGCCGGTGTTCAACACCGTGCGTGAAGCGGTCGACGCCACCGGCGCCGATGCGTCGGTGATCTACGTGCCGCCGCCGTTCGCGGCCGATGCGATCCTGGAAGCGGCCTCGGCCGGCATCAAGGTCATCGTCTGCATCACCGAAGGCATCCCGGTGCTGGACATGCTGCGGGTCAAGAACGTGCTGAAGTCGCACCCGGACGTGACCCTGATCGGGCCGAACTGCCCCGGCGTGATCACCCCGGGCGAGTGCAAGATCGGCATCATGCCGGGCCACATCCACATGCCGGGCAAGATCGGCATCGTGTCGCGCTCGGGCACGCTGACCTATGAAGCCGTGAAGCAGACCACCGCTGCCGGCCTGGGCCAGTCCACCGTCATCGGCATCGGCGGCGATCCGATCAACGGCCTGAACTTCGTCGACTGCCTCAAGCTGTTCAACGAAGACCCGCAGACCCAGGGCATCATCATGGTCGGCGAGATCGGCGGCGACGCCGAGGAAGCCGGTGCCGAGTACATCAAGGCCCACGTCAAGAAGCCGGTCGTCGGTTTCATCGCCGGCGCCTCGGCTCCTCCGGGCAAGCGCATGGGCCACGCCGGTGCGATCGCCTCGGGCGGTTCGGGCACCGCGGCCGGCAAGTTCGCGGCGATGGAAGCCGCTGGCGTCAAGACCGTCCGTTCGCCGGGCGACCTGGGCGCGGCGATCGCTTCGCTGGTGAAGTAAGCGACACGGCGGTTGCGGCATGCGGCGCTCAGGTGCCGCATGTCGCGATCGTGCGATGGCGGCAATGCCGGTCAGCGTCGAACGGGGCCTCGCGAAAGCGGGGCCCTTTTTTTGTGTCGGCGTTTTTTCGAAGGTGTAGCGCCGTGCTGTCTCAGGTGACGAGTGCTTCGCCTGTACCTTCACCCCAAACTCCTCTCTCCGACCGGGCTTGTCGCTCTGCCGTTGCGTGCCGCGCGCCGCTGCTGCACCCGGCAACGTCTGTCAGCTCGGCATGTTCGACGCGGGATTTGCGTTCAACAGTGCGTTCGGCGTGACCTTCGCCGCAACATGCGTTACCGGAAGGCCCGTCGCGCCCAACGGCCAGCGCTTCCAGAGCCGTTGCCACGGGATTTGCGCCGTGGCTGCGATTCGAAAATGTCCCGACGTGCGGTTGCCGGCCATCATTGGCCCGCTTGGCGCCCGCCCCATTCGTCCCTGCGCGGCCGCCATTGGTCACTGTCGTGGCCGCCGCCGTCCCTTGGCCGTGGCGGGCGGACGGGCGCTGCACATACTTGCCGCTACTTCACGTAACGACAGGAGCGCACCGGTGGGCAGCAGATGGCGGGCAGCGATATGTGGTGCGGGACTGGCGCTCGGCGCCGGCGGGATCTGCGCGGCGGCGCCGGGCGACTGGTCCAGCTATGCCGGCGCGCCCGGCGGCGGCCAGCATTCGCCGCTGACCCAGATCACTCCGGACAACGTGGGACGGCTGCGCATCGCCTGGTCGTTCCGGACCGGCGAACTCGGCGCGGGCCTGCCGGATCCGGAGCGGCGCCGCTTCGAGGCCAATCCGCTGGTGCTGGACGGGCGCATGTACCTGGTCACCGGCACCGGCATCGCCTTCGCGCTGGATGCGGCCAGCGGCCGCGAACTGTGGTCGTTCGACGCCCAGGTCGCGCGCGGCAAGCACTACAGCGATCCGGCCTCGCGCGGGGTGAGCTTCTGGCGCGACGCGCAGGCCGCGGCGGGCGCGTGCCGCGAGCGCATCGTGTTCGGCACCCTGGACGCACGGCTGATCGCGCTGGACGCCGCCGACGGTCGGCCCTGCGCCGGGTTCGGCACTGCCGGCAGCATCGACCTGCGGGCCGGGATCGACGTGCAGGACAGGCCCGGCGATGCCTGGGCCAACTATGCGGTGACCTCGCCGCCGGTGGTGGCCGGCGACGTGCTGGTGGTGGGCAGCTCGATCGGCGACAACCGCGGGCATGCGCTGGAGCAGGGCGTGGTGCGCGGCTACGATGCGCGCAGCGGGCGCGAATTGTGGCGCTGGGATCCGGTGCCGCGCGCTCCGGCCGCCGCGGCCGCGGCCGGCTGGCAGCCGGAGCAGGCCGCCACGGTCGGCGGCGGCAACGCCTGGGCGCCGCTGGCGGTGGATCCGGCTCTGGGGCTGGTGTACGTGCCGACCGGCTCGGCCAGTCCCGACTACTACGGCGGCGAGCGGCTCGGCGACAACCGCGATGCGAATTCGCTGGTGGCGCTGGACCTGCACAGCGGGCGCCGGGTGTGGGCGCAGCAACTGGTGCATCACGACCTGTGGGACTACGACCTGGCCTCGCAGCCGGTGCTGACGACGGTGCAGACCGCGCAGGGGCCGCGCGAGGCGGTGCTGCAGGCGACCAAGACCGGCTTTCTGTTCGCCTTCGACCGGCGCGACGGCAGCCCGGTGTTCCCGATCAGCGAAGTGCCGGTGCCGGCGACCGACGTACCCGGCGAGCGCATCTCGCCGACCCAGCCGATGCCCGAGCCGGCGCTGCGCCTGGCGCGGCATACGCCGCTGACCGCCGCCGACGCCTGGGGCGCGACGCCGGGCGCGCGCCGCGAGTGCGCCGCGCTGATCGCCGGGCTGCGTTCGGAAGGCCTGTTCACTCCGCCCAGCGTGCGCGGCACGATCGCGCTGCCGGGCTGGGCCGGCGGGGTGAACTGGGGCGGCATCGCGGTGGACCCGCAGCGCCAGCTGGCGATCCTGCCGGTGTCGGACCTGCCGATGCAGGTGGCGCTGATCCCGCGCGCGCAGTTCCTCGACAGCGACCACGCGCGCTATCCCGCCCAGCAGTTCAACGACATGGAGGGCACGCCGTACTACATGCGCCGCGGCATGCTGGCTTCGTCCCGCGGCGTTCCCTGCGTCAAGCCGCCATGGGGGCGGCTGGTGGCGGTCGATCTGCGCACGCGCAAGATCGCCTGGGAACGCCCGCTCGGCACGCTGGAAGAGCGGCTGCCGTGGCTGCCGCTGGACGTGGGCACGCCGCTGCTCGGCGGCGCGGTGACCACCGCCAGCGGGCTGACCTTCATCGCCGCGGCCGCCGATGCGCGCCTGCGCGCGCTCGACAGCGCCAGCGGCAAGACCCTGTGGGACGCCAAGCTGCCGGCGGGCGGCCAGGCCACGCCGTCGATCTATGCGGTGGACGGCAAGCAGTACGTGGTGATCGCCGCCGGCGGCCGCGAGGGCATGGGGGCGCTGGGCGATTACGTGGTCGCCTATACGCTCGATGGCCAGGGCCAGGAGGTGGTGTTCCAGCACGGCGTGGCCGCGCGCATGGCGACCCTGGGCCTCGTCGCGCTGGCGCTGCTCGCGGCCGTGGTGACGCTGTGGCGGCGCTGGCGCCGTCGGCGTCGTGCGCGGGCAGGGAGCCGCGGCAATGGGTGAGGCGATGCGCGGCGTGCCGCTCCCTGTGGGAGCGACTTCAGTCGCGAAGCGAGGTCTGTCAGCGACCGGCTTCGGAGCCAGTCGGGACTGAAGTCCCTCCCACAGTGCACCCAGTGCGCACTCGGAATGCCGCTCCTTGTAGGAGCGGCTTCAGCCGCGACACGGAGTCTGTCAGCGACCGGCTTCGGAGCCAGTCGCGGCTGAAGTCCCTCCTACAGTGCACCCAGCGAGCTGTCGGCATGCCGCTTCTTGTAGGAGCGACTTCAGTCGCGACGCGCGGTCTGTCAGCGACCGGCTTCGGAGCCAGTCGGGACTGAAGTCCCTCCCACAGTGCACCCAGCGGGCACTCGGCATGCCGCTCCTTGTAGGAGCGGCTTCAGCCGCGACACGGAGTCTGTCAGTGACTGACTTCGGAGCCAGTCGGGACTGAAGTCCCTCCTACAGTGCACCCAGCGGGCACTCGGCGTGCCGCTTCTTGTAGGAGCGGCTTCAGCCGCGACACGGAGTCTGTCAGTGACTGACTTCGGAGCCAGTCGGGACTGAAGTCCCTCCCACAGTGCACCCAGCGGGCACTCGGCGTGCCACTCCTTGTGGGAGCGACTTCAGTCGCGACGCGGGGTCTGTCAGCGACCGGCTTCGGCGCCAGTCGGGACTGAAGTCCCTCTCCCACAGTGCATCCATCCGGTGACGGGCGCAGCGTGGGGTAGGCGAGCCGGATCGCCTGCCGCGGTGCGGCGCTACACTGCGCATTGCCGGCGTGCGCATGTCGGCTCCGCCGCTGCTGGCGCTGCGCCGTCGGCGGCTGGCATCGGCGCGGCCGCCGCGCTTTTCCCCTCCCGCTTCTGCAAGGTTGTCCATGTCTTCTTCCCTTCGCATCGCCATGGCCCAGTTCGATTTTCCGGTCGGCGCCGTGGCCCAGAACACCGATCGCATCATCGCGATGATCGACGAGGCGCGCGACGAGTACGGCGCCGACATCGTGCTGTTCCCGGAGCTGGCGGTCAGCGGCTATCCGCCGGAGGACCTGCTGCTGCGGCCCGGCTTCCTCGCCGATTGCGAACTGGCGGTGCAGCGCATCGCGGTGCGCGTGCACGGCATCGTCGCGGTGGTCGGCTGGCCGCAGAGCGCCGGCAGCGTGGTCTACAACGCGGCCAGCGTGCTGCGCGGCGGGCAGATCGAAACCACCTACCGCAAGCGCGAACTGCCCAACTACGCGGTGTTCGACGAGCGCCGCTATTTCGATGTCGATCCGGACGGCGGCAGCTGCGTGTTCGAGGTCAAGGGGACCCAGGTCGGCCTGGTGATCTGCGAGGACCTGTGGTTCCCCGAGCCGCTGGCCGATACCGCGCGCCACGGCGCCGAACTGGTGCTGGTGCCCAACGCCTCGCCGTACGAGCGCGGCAAGCATGCGCAGCGCGATGCGTTGCTGGCCGAGCGCACCCGCGAGACCGGCGTGGCGCTGGCCTATCTCAACGTCGTCGGCGGCCAGGATGCGTTGGTGTTCGACGGCGCCTCGGTGGTCGCCGACGGCGACGGCAGCGTGCATCCGGCCGCGGCGGCGTTCACCGACCAATGGCTGGTGGTGGACTACGCGACGCAGGCGCGCGCGTTCACCCCGTTGCGCTGGATCGACGACGGCGACGAAAGCATGGACGCGCTGGCCTGGCGCGCGGTGGTGCGCGGGCTGCGCGACTACTGCGGCAAGAACCGGTTTTCCAAGGTGTGGCTGGGCCTGTCCGGCGGCATCGATTCGGCGCTGGTGCTGGCGATGGCGGTGGACGCGCTGGGCGCGGACAACGTCACCGCGGTGCGGCTGCCGTCGCGCTACACGGCCGACATGTCCAACGACCTGGCCGACGAGCAGTGCCGCGCGCTGGGGGTGAAGCTGGAGACGGTGGCGATCGAACCGGCGTTCGAGGGCCTGCTGCAGGCGCTCGGTCCGTTGTTCGCAGGCACCCAGCCCGACGTCACCGAAGAGAACCTGCAGTCGCGCAGCCGCGGCGTGATCCTGATGGCGCTGGCCAACAAGTTCGGCGGTCTATTGCTGACCACCGGCAACAAGAGCGAGTACGCGGTCGGCTACGCCACCATCTATGGCGACATGTGCGGCGGCTATGCGCCGCTGAAGGACCTGTACAAGACCGAGGTGTTCGGCCTGGCGAAATGGCGCAACACGGTCGGCGGCGCGCCGGTGATCCCGCCGGCGGTGATCGCGCGGCCGCCGTCGGCGGAACTGCGCGCCAACCAGACCGACCAGGATTCGCTGCCGCCTTACGACGTGCTCGACGGCATTTTGTATCGCTATGTCGACCAGGAGGAATCGCGCGACGAGATCGTCGCCGCCGGTTACGCCGCCGAGGTGGTCGATCACGTGGTGCGGCTGGTGCGGATCACCGAATGGAAGCGGCACCAGGCCGCGCCGGGGCCGAAGGTGTCGCGCCGCGCGTTCGGCCGCGAGCGGCGTTATCCGATCACCAATGGGTATCAGGGCTAGCCAGGGCGGCGCCGCGGCCACGCGGTGTCTCGTGGTGGGGGCGGATCGGCTGCGGTGGGGGTCGGTCGCGGCTGAAGCCGCTCCTACAAGGGGCGGCAGGGAGGCGGCCAGTCAACGTGTCTGCCTCGGTAGTGCGTGCCGGGCGGCGCGCTACCGGTTCGCGCGAATGCGCTTGCCAAGCCCGACTCCGATTCCTCAATCCCGGCTCTTCAAACCGCCTGCAGCAACCGCAACCCGAACGCATCGTCCTGCGCGTTCCAGCCGTGGCTGACGCGCAGGCCGGCGGCCGCGGCCATTTCGCCGAAGCTCTGGTCGCTGTACTTGTGGCTGTATTCGACCTGCATCGCTTCGCCGGCGGCGAAGTCGAAGCGGTGTCCGGCCACGTGCACCTGTTGCGCGCGCTGACTGACCAGGAAGGTTTCGATGCGCTGGCGCTCGCGCGCATACACCGCGCGGTGGCGGAACTGCGCCAAGTCGAAGTCGCTGCCGATCTCGCGGTTGAGGCGGCGCAGCAGGTTCAAGGTGAACTCCGCGGTGACCCCGGCGGCGTCGTTGTAGGCCGCTTCCAGCACCGCAGGATCCTTGTCCAGGTCGATGCCGATCAGCGCGCAGCCGTCGTGGCGCATGGTCTCGCGCATCGAGCGCAGCAGTTGGATGCCGTCTTCGCGGGTGAAGTTGCCCAGCGTGGAGCCGGGGAAGAACACCAGGGTGCGGCGCGCGCTGCGCTGCGGCGCCGGCAGGTCCACCGGCGCGGTGAAGTCGGCGCAGACCGGCAGCATCTGGATGCGCGGGAAGCGTTCGGCCAGGCGTGCGGTGCTGGACATCAGCATGTCGCGCGAGATCTCGATCGGGGTGTAGGCCACCGGCTCGCGCAGGCCTTCCAGCAGCAATTCGGTCTTGCGCCCGCTGCCGCTGCCCAGCTCCACCACGTGCGCACCGAGGCCCACCGCCTGCGCGATCGACGGCATCCGCGCTTCCAGCAGGGCCAGTTCGGTACGCGTCAGGTAGTACTCGGGCTGGCGGGTGATCGCTTCGAACAGGCGCGAGCCTTCGGCGTCGTAGAAATATTTGGACGGCAGTTGCTTGGGGCTGCGCGACAGCCCGGCGATCGCGTCGGCGGCGATGTCGTCCGGTTGCGGATGCAGGTCGGTGAGCGCGGCTTCGGTCAGGGCGCGGGCGGTCGCAGCGTTCATGCGGGATCCTTGGCCAGGCGCACGCCGGCGAATTGCCAGCGCGCATCGGAGGGGAAAAAGTTGCGGTAGCTGGCGCGGATGTGGTCGTGCGGCGTGGCGCAGCTGCCGCCGCGCAACACCCACTGCGCGTTCATGAATTTGCCGTTGTATTCGCCCAGCGCGCCCGACCACGGGCGGAAGCCGGGGTAGGCCAGGTAGGCGCTGCCGGTCCATTCCCAGACATCGCCGAACAACTGCTGCAGGCCGGCCTCGCCCTGCGCGGCGGACTGCGGGTGCAGCGCATCGGCATCGACGAAATTGCCTTCGATGGCCACGCCGGTGGCGGCCTGTTCCCATTCGGCTTCGGTCGGCAGCCGGGCGCCGGCCCAGCGCGCGTAGGCGTCGGCTTCGAAGAGGCTGATGTGGCAGACCGGCGCATGCGGATCGCGCTCGCGCCAGCCGCCCAGGGTGAATTCGCGCACGCCGTCGGCATGCCAGTACAGCGGCCGCTGCCAATCCTCGGCGTTGCGCCGTGCCCAGCCATCGCTGAGCCACAGGGCGACGTTGCGGTAGCCGCCGTCGGCGATGAATTGCGCGTACTCGGCGTTGCTCACCGGACGGCTGGCCAGCGCATGCGCCGGCACCAGCACGCGGTGCCGCGGCGACTCGTTGTCGTAGGCGAAGGCGGCGTGCGCCGGCCAGCCGGGCGCGCCGATCTCGCACAGCTGTTCGTCGCGCTGGATCCAGCGCAGGGTTCGGGCCGGGGCCTGCGCCACGGCCAGATCGTCGCGATAGGCCGGGGCCAGCGGATTGCTCCAGAACGCGTGCTTGATGTCGGTCAGCAGCAGTTCCTGGTGCTGCTGCTCGTGGTGCAGGCCCAGTTCCAGCACCTGCAGCGTCTGCGCCGACAGGTCGCCGGCCTGCAGCCGCGCCAGCACCCGCGCCTCGACCTCGGCGCGGTAGTCGCGCACCTGCGCCATGGACGGGCGCGACAGCACGCCGCGCCGCGGCCGCGCATGCATCGGGCCGACGCTCTGGTAGTAGCTGTTGAACAGGTAATCCCACTGCGGATCGATCGCGCGGTAGCCCGCGTCGGCGGCCAGCACGAAGCGTTCGAAGAACCAGGTGGTATGCGCGAGATGCCATTTCGCCGGACTGGCGTCGTCCATGCTCTGCACCATCGCGTCTTCCTCGCTCAGCGGCGCGGCGAGCAGGCCGGTGCGCTGGCGCACGCTGCGGAAACGCGTCGCCAGCGGGACGCTGGACGCTGCGGGCGAGGGGGATGCCGCCGGGGAGGTCGCTTGCATCGGGCAAGCTTAGGGGAAGACCGTGAATATGCCGTCATGCGTGGTGGAACGTCGCGTTACGCTAGAGCCTGTTCATGCGATGGGGGCCTCCCCTCTCCCGATCGCGCCAACAGGCCCGACCGCACATGTCTACGCCAGACCCTTCCCACGCATTCATGTCCTCATCCGCGGCCGGCGCCGCCGTGCCGCCCGGCTTGCTCGACCTCGCCGAGGCGGCGCACGCCTTCGTCCTCCCCGAGGGAGTGCGCTATCTGGATACCGCCAGCAAGGGCCCGCGGCTGGCCGGCGTGCTTGCCGCCGGGCAGGCGGCGCTGGCCGATTCGATCGCACCGTGGACGCTGTCCTTCGACGCGTGGCGCGCGCAGATCGAGACTCTGCGCGGCCTGGCCGCCGCCACGCTGTTCGAAGGCGACGTCGACGGCGTGGCGATGCTGCCCTCGGCCGCCTACGGCCTGGCTACCGCGGCGCGGCAATTGCCGCTGGCGGCCGGCGAGGCGGTGCTGCTGCTCGACGGCCAGTTCCCGTCCAATCTGTTGCTGTGGCAGCAGCGCTGCGCCGAGACCGGAGCGCACCTGGCGGTGGTGCGGCGCGGGCCGCAACAGGACTGGACCGAAGCGGTGCTGGCGGCCCTGGACGCGGAGCCGCGGGTGCGGATCGCGACCCTGCCCAATGCCTACTGGCGCGATGGCGCGCTGCTGGACCTGGACCGCATCGCCGCGCGCGTGCATGCGGCGGGCGCGGCGCTGGTGCTGGACCTGAGCCAGAGCCTGGGCGTGCTGCCGGCGCGGCTGGCGGCATGGCGGCCGGACTTCGTGGTCGCGGTCGGGCACAAGTGGCTGCTCGGGCCGATGGGATTGGCCTGGTTGTGGGCGGCGCCGCACTGGCGCGCGCACGGTGTGCCGATCGAACACCATTGGCAGGCCCGCGATCCTGGCGCCGACTGGAATTTCCCGGTCGAGGCGCCGCCGCCGTTCCGCGCCGGCGCGCGCCGCTTCGATGCCGGCGGCGTGACCGAACCGCTGCGGCTGGCGATGGCCACCGCGGCGTTGCAGCAGGTGCAGCATTGGCAGCCGGCGCGGATCGCGGCGCGGCTGGGCGCACTCGGCGCGGCGTTCGAGGATGAGCTGCAGGCGCAGGGGGCCGGCGATTGGACCGTGCCCGGGCATGCGCCGCACCTTGGCGCGCTGCGTCCGCCTGCGGCGGCGATGCAGGCTTTGCTGCCGTGGCTGCAGCGCGCGCAGGTGATCTGCACGCATCGGCATGGTGCGTTGCGCATCGCGCCGTACCTGCAGCTGACGCCGGAGGCGATGCGTGGGCTGGCGCGGGAGATGGTTGCTGCGGCGCGCGGGTGAGCGGTGGTTTGATCGTTTCTGGGAGAACTTGCTGCCACCCTGCCGGGTGCACTGTAGGAGGGGTTTCAGCCCAAGCAGCTAGCGGACTCTAGACGTCTTCCGCTTCGTTCGTCGCGACTGAAGTCGCTCCCACAGTGGGCTTGCAGTGAGCTTGCCGGGGTTCAAGTAGAGGAGTGTCAGCCCTGACTTTTACCGAGGCTGGAAAGGTTTCCGCTTCGTCTGTCGCGGCTGAAGCCGCTCCTACATGGGGTTTGCGGGCGAGCCTGCTGAGTGCACTGTCAGGGGGACTTCGGTCCCGAGTGTGGCCGGAGCCCTGAGGCTCGCCGCTTCGTTCGTCGCGGCTGAAGCCGCGGCTACAGGTACCTGCGGCTGCACTGTGGGAGGGGGACGTCAGTCCCGACGGGTACCGAAGCCGATCGCTGGCCGGTGCCACGCTGCGATCGATCGGCCGAGCGCACGATCGCGCGCCCTGTCGCGCCGATGAGCGGCGCCTGGACGCGCAGGCCTCAGCGCCGCGCCGCCAGGCGCAGGCCGCGCGGGGTCAGCCAGCGCTCCAGGCCCTCGAACACCCCCTGCACCAGCAGCGCCAGCACCGCCGCCGGCACCGCGCCTTCCAGGATCAGGCCGATATCGTCGAGCCGGATGCCGGTGAGGATCGGCTGGCCGTAGCCGCCGGCACCGATCAGCGCGCCCAGTGTGGCGGTGCCGACGTTGATCACCGCCGCGGTCTTGATTCCGGCCAGGATGGTGCGCAAGGCCAGCGGCAGTTCGATCCGCCACAGCCGCGTGCCCGGCGGCAGGCCGATCGCCGCAGCGGTCTCGCGCAATTCGCGGGCGATGCCGGTCAGGCCGGCATGGGTGTTGCGCACGATCGGCAGCAGGCTGTACAGGAACAGCGCGGCGATCGCCGGCTTGGCGCCGATGCCGAACAGCGGAATCATGAACACGAACACCGCCAGCGACGGCAGCGTCTGCAGCACCCCGGTCAGCGACAGCACGACCTGGCCGAGCCGCGGCCGATAAGCCGCCACGATGCCCAACGGCAGCGCCGCCAGCAGGGCCAGGCCCAGCGACAGGCCGACCAGCGCCAGGTGTTCGCGCGTGCGTTGCAGCAGGCGCGTCAGCCTGGTGTCCTGTGCCGGCGCGGCGATGCCCAGCCAGTGCGCGGCGATCGCGCTTTCGGCGCGCTTGTCCAGCTTCGCCTCGGCATTGAGCCGCTGCATCGTCGCCGCGTCGATGCGTCCGCCCAGGCCCTGCAGCGCCTGCACGAACCGCGGCGCGCGCTGCGCCAGGTCGCTGCGATACAGGAACACCGCGGCGTAGCGCGGAAAGTAGCGGCGGTCGTCCTGCAGCACCAGCAGGTCGTGCGCCGGGATCTCGGCGTCGGTGCTGTACAGGTCGGTGATGTCGATCGCGCCGCTGTCCAGCGCGCGGTAGGCCAGGTCGTGGTCCAGCCCGGTCGGGGTCTGCGGCAGCCGGTAGGCCGCGCGCACTCCGGGCCAGCCGTCGGCGCGCGACACGAACTCGTTGCTGAGCCCGAGTTTCAGCGACGGATGCGCGGCCAGGTCGGAGATACGGGCGATGCCCAACGCTTGCGCGCGCTGCCGGCGCATGCCGAATGCGTAGGTGTTGTCGAAGCCCAGCGGCGCGCTCATCGCCAGGCCGCGCTGGGCCAGGGCCCGGCGCAACGCGGCATCGTCGGCATCGGGCAACTGCAGCAGTTCCGTGGCCAGGGTACCGGTGTATTCGGCATAGGCGTCGATCGAGCCCTGCTCCAGCGCGCGCCACAGGATGCGGGTGCCGCCGAGCTGGCGCCGGTGTTCGACCTCCACCCCGGCCTGGCGTCCGGCGCCGGCGGCGATCTCGCCGAGCACCACCGCCTCGGTGAAGTTCTTCGAGCCGACCACCACTTTCTCCGGCGCTGCTGGAGCGCTGCCGGCGAGCAGGACGAGCGCCGCCGCGAGCAGGAGCAGCGGCAGCGCGCAGCGCCGCACCGACGCCCTCACCGCGCATCCTCCAGCGTGCGCTGCGCGTGCAGGAACTGGCCGACGAACGGCTCCGCGGGCGTATCCAGCAGGTCGCGCACGCTGCCTTCCTGCACGATGCGGCCATTGCGCATCAGCACCAGGGTGTCGCCCAGGTAGGCGGCCTCGGCGACGTCATGGGTCACCAGCACCACGGTCTTGCCGAGCAGCGCGAACAGCTCGCGCATCTGCGTCTGCAGTTCGTGGCGCACGATCGGGTCGAGCGCGCCCAGCGGTTCGTCCAGCAGCAGCACCGGCGGGTCCAGCAGCAGCGCGCGGATCAGGCCCACGCGCTGGCGCTGGCCGCCGGACAGTTCGGCCGGATAGCGCGCCAGCAAGGCCTCGGGCAGGCGGCACAGCGCGGCCAGCTCGTGCAGGCGCGCGTCGATCCGCGGCCGCGCCCAGCCCAGGGTCTGGGCCAGCAAGGCGGCGTTGTCGCGCGCGCTCAGGTGCGGGAACAGCCCGCCTTCCTGGATCACGTAGCCGATGCGGCGGCGCTGCGCCAACAGGGTGTCCCGGCGCAGCGGCTCGCCCTGGAAGCGCACCTCGCCGCTGTCGGGCCATTCCAGCCCGAGCAGCATGCGCAGCACGCTGGACTTGCCGGCGCCGCTGGGGCCGATCAGCGCGGTGGTGCCGCCGGGGGCGATGCGCAGATCGACCCGGTCCAGCGCGAGAGCGTCGCCGTAGCGGCGGGTGACCCGATGCAGTTCGAACATGCGCCCAAGCATAGCCGGGCCGCGGCGCTGCACCACAGATCGCGACACTGGTGCCGGCCTGCGCCATCGGCCAGGACCACATGTCCAGGGCGCTGCCGCTGGCGGCTGCCCGGACAGCCGCGGTCCTGCGTGGATGCAGGCGGCGCAGCCGGGCGGCGACCATCGCGCACGGCTGCGTCGGCAATGCCTCGGTCGCCAAACGCAAAAAGGGGCCTTGCGGCCCCTTTGCGTTGCATCCGGCAGCGTGGCTCAGCGGGCCATCTGCGAGTTGGACTGCCCGGTGGAAGCGGACTTCTCGCCGGCGAACGGGTTCAGCTTGCGGATCATCCACGGATACTTCGGCCAGTGGCCGGTCAGCCACGGATGCTGGGGATCGTTGAGTTCCAGCACCCGGCGCGCATCGTCGGCCAGCGGCTTGTTGCCCAGGTGGGTGTAGGCGTCGGCCAGCACCGCCACCGCGTCGTACTGGTAGGCGCTCTGCGGGTAGGTTTCCAGCAGGTAGGTGGCGCGGCCGGCGGCCGACACCCAGGCGTTGCGGCGCAGGTAGTACAGCGCGTTGTCCAGCTCGTGCTGGGCGAACACGTTGCGCAGCGCGATCATGCGCTGGCGCGCGTCGGCGGCGTAGCGGCTGTTCGGATAGCGCTCGGCGACGATGTTGAAGTCGGCGTAGGCCTGCTGCGGCGTGGACAGGTCGCGGCGGCTCGGGTCCAGCGACCACACCCGGCGCAGGAACACCGTGTCGCGGTTGGAGTTGGACAACCCGCGCAGGTAGTACATGTAGGAGATGTTGCGGTGGGTCGGGTAGGTACGGATGAAGCGGTCGATGCTGGACACCGCGTCGTCGTGCTTGCCGGCCTTGTACTGGGCGTAGGCGGACTCGATCATCGCCTGCTCGGTGTACTGGCCGTAGGGGTACTGCGCGACCAGGCGCTTGAAGCTGCCCTCGGCGCCGGCCCAGTTGCCGCTCTGCATCTGCGTGTGCGCCTTCTGGTACAGCTGTTCCACCGGCATCCCTTCTTCGGGATTCTTGTTCTTCTGGCGGTGGCAACCCGTTGCCACGACGACCATGACCAGCATCAGGGCGATGAAACGGACGTGCGCGGAGAGCGGGACGGAGCGTCGGATCATGGGTTCGGGCAGGACACGTCAGGAATACGAAGGGGCGATGATAGCCTAGTGGCCTGTCCGGCGACTGACTATGGCCGCCGCGACCCTCCCTTTCCGACGTAGCCGTGCCCTTTTCATGCCCAATACCCTCCCGGACACCCCTGAGGACGCCGTCTCCGACGGCCCGCGCCAGGCGCGCGTGCCCGATCACGCCGCCGGCCGCCGCTTCGACGCGGTCCTGGCCGAGCTGTTTCCCGAATTCTCGCGTTCGCGCCTGGCCGAATGGATCAAGTCCGGCGACGCGCTGCTGGACGGTGCCCCGGCGCGGCCGCGCGACGCCCTGCGCGGCGGCGAGATCGCCAGCCTGCATGCGGTGCTGGAGACCCAGACCCATGCGCTGCCGGAGGACATCCCGCTGGAGGTGCTGTACGAGGACGACCAGGTCATCGTGCTGAACAAGCCGGCCGGGCTGGTCGTGCATCCGGGCGCCGGCAACCCCAGCGGCACCCTGGTCAACGCCCTGCTGTACTTCGATCCGTCGCTGGCCTCGCTGCCGCGCGCGGGCATCGTGCACCGCCTGGACAAGGACACCAGCGGCGCCATGGTGGTGGCGCGGACCCTGCCGGCGCACACCTCGCTGGTGGCGCAGCTGTCGGCGCGCGACGTGCACCGCCAGTACCTGGCGGTGGTGGCCGGGCCGCTGGTCTCCGGCGGCACCGCCAATGCGCCGATCGACCGCCACCCGCGCGACCGCCTGCGCATGGCGGTGCGCGAGGACGGCCGCGACGCGGTCACCCATTACCGGCTGCGCGAGCGCTTCCGCGCGCATACCGCGCTGGAATGCCGCCTGGAAACCGGGCGCACCCACCAGATCCGCGTGCACATGGCGCACCTGAAGCACCCGATCATCGGCGATCCGCTGTACGGCGGCCCGCTGAAGCTGCCCAAGGGCGCCACCGAGGAGCTGATCGCCGAATTGCGCGGCTTCAAGCGCCAGGCGCTGCATGCCGAGACGCTGGAGTTCAAGCACCCCACCCATGGCGAGCCGGTGCGCGCCACCGCCGCGGTGCCGGCCGACCTGTTGCGCCTGCTGGCCGCGCTGCGCGTCGATTCGCGGCTGGCCGCCGAGCAGGCGCGGCGCTGAGCATGGCGCCGGCGGGCGAGGGCAGGCCTGGCGCCTTGCATCCATTCCCGGTCGGACCCGCTCGGGAATGGGCGACACGGCTTGGCGTGCCGGTGCAGGCGGCGCGGCCGCGCGGCCGGTGTGCTGGTTTCCGATACGCCCGCGCGGCGGTCGTCGCCGGGAGCGCGACGCTGTGCCCGGTCGCGCCGTTCGCCGGCGCTGGCCTGTCCAGGGCCGCACGCGCATGACCGACTTCGCCCTTGCCGCCGACTGGCCGGCGCCGCCGCGGGTGCGCGCGCTGACCACGCTGCGCACCGGCGCCGGGGCGTCGCCGCCGCCGTTCGACCGGTTCAACCTGGGCAACCGCAGCGCGGCCGACGGCGACGATCCGGCCACGGTGCAGCGCAACCGCGACGAACTCGCCGCGCGCCTGGCGCTGCCGTCGCCGCCGCACTGGCTGCGGCAGGTGCACGGGGTGCAGGTACTGCGCTTCGAGCGGCCGCCTGCCGCGGCCGGCATCGACGCCGAGCCGACCGCCGATGCCGCGGTCACCGCGGTGCCCGGCGTGGTGCTGGCGATCCTGACCGCCGATTGCCTGCCGGTGACCTTCGCCGCCCGCGACGGCAGCGAGGTCGGGGCCGCGCATGCCGGCTGGCAGGGCCTGGCCGGCGGCGTGCTGGAGGCCACCGTCGCCGCCCTGCGCACGCCGCCGGCGCACCTGCAGGCCTGGCTGGGCCCGGCCGCCGGCCCGCAGGTGTACGAGATCGGCGAGAACGTGCGCGATGCCTTCCTCGGCCACGATCCGGCCGCGGCCAGCGCCTTCGTCGCCACCCGCCCCGGACACTGGCGGGTGGACCTGTATGCGCTGGCGCGGCAGCGCCTGGCCGCCGCGGGGATCGACCCGGCGCAGGTGCACGGCGGCGGCCTGTGCACCATCTCTGACGCGCAGCGCTTCTTTTCCTATCGCCGCGACCGTCGCAGCGGGCGCATGGCGACGCTGGCATGGATCGCGGACTGAGCGCGCCGCTGTTCGCGCAAGTGCTGGGGCCCGCATTCGCGCAGCTGCCGCCGGCGCTGCGCACGCTGCATTCGGTGCCGCAGCGGCAGCGCTACGTCGGCCAGGCCGAGGTACGCCGCGGCCGGCATCCGTTGCTGCCGCTGTGCGCATGGCTGGCGCGCCTGCCGCCGGCCAACGCCACGCTGCCGATCGAGGTGACCTTCAGTGCCGACGCGCAGGGCGAGCGCTGGCAGCGCCGTTTCGGCACGCACGCGATGCCGTCGCGGCTGTGGCTGCAGGACGGTCGGCTGCGCGAGCGCCTGGGCGCGGTCGAATTCGAATTCGCGCTGCGCGTGGACGCCGCCGCGATCGTCTGGAGCGCCGCGCGCGCCTGGGCGTTCGGTGTGTTGCCGCTGCCGCGACGCTGGCTGGCCGGCGTGCATTGCCGCGAATCCGAGCGCGACGGCCGCTATGCGTTTCTGGTCGAGGTGGCGCTGCCGTGGATCGGCCCGTTCATCCGTTACGAGGGCTGGCTTGAGCCGGCCTGAACTCGCGCGCGACGCAGTGTCCGCGGCGGGCGCCGACAGCGCGATCGTGGTGTTCGACGGGGTATGCCTGCTGTGCAGCCGCTGGGTGCGCTTTCTGCTGCGCTTCGATCGCCGCGGCCGCTACCGGTTCGCGTCGATCCAATCGGCCAGCGGCCGCGCCTTGCTCATCCGCAATGGCCTGGATCCCGACGACCCGCTGTCGTTCCTGCTGCTGACGCCGCAACGCGCGTGGACCGATTCGGACGCGGCGATCGGCGTGATCGCCGGCCTCGGCGGCGCATGGCGCGTCGTGGCGGTGTTGCGGCTGTTGCCGCGGCGCTGGCGCGATGCCGGCTATCGGGTGCTGGCGCGCAACCGCTACCGCTGGTTCGGCACTTCCACGCAGTGTTTCCTGCCCGATCCGGAGCAGCGGTCGCGCTTTCTGGAGTGAGCCCGGCGCACGGTGGCCGCGCGCTGCAGTCGCCCGGCGCGCCGCGAACAAGTCGCCGAACGGCGCGCTGACCGCTTGCCTTCGCTTCCAGGGCACGTGGTGCCATGGCTGCGCCGATTCACAGGCCTGCGCTTGCCGCGTTCTTGTGGGAGCGGCGCGCATGCAGTGCGCGGAACCATCACCTCATGGATCTTCTTTTCCTGTCGTTGTTGCTCACGCAGCGGCGCAGGCCGCCTGCGGTGGCCAGCGCCATGGAGACGCCGCCCGGCCCACCACCACTGCAGAGGAGCGCTCCCATGCCCACCGCCACGCCCGTGCCGCTGATCAAGCCGGTCAACCGGCTGTTCGCCAGCATCGATATCGACACCACGAAGTACGTGTTTTCGACGACGCAATTGCCCAGCACCTACTATATGACCGGAAAAGGGCCATTCATCCGCCTGCGGCCGCTACACAGGTCGGGATTCGGCATTTTCGAATACCCCGAGCGGATCGTCGCCCTCTATACCGGCGACTGGGACCGGAACCTGACCTTCACCCAGAACTTGAACAGCAACCAGAGCATCCTGCATTGCAGGCTGGGTGACTCTGCGGACGACATCGCCAAAACTCTCGGGGTGTTGCAAAAAAAAGCCACACGCACCACCCAAGAGATCGAGATCCAGAACACCGCGCAGAATCCTCCCCCGATCACCGATCAGGTGGTCTTTGTCAATGACGGTGCGCTAGCCGGCACGATCTGGGGCGAAAGGGCTGGCAACCGCTACGAGCCGATGAAGATCGTCGATGCGCGGCAGGGCAACGCGAAGGCGCATACCGGCCACCCGTTCGCCACGCGCGCAGCGGCGGAACGGTTCTACGCGGACCAGTATCCGGGCGTGCTCGACCAGCTGATGCTGCTGGGGCAGGCGCAACAGTCGTTCGCCATCGATCTGGCGCCGAAGGGGCGGCAAAAGCAGATTCTGGTGCAGAGCGAGTTGCAGTATTTCGCCGAGGACATGTTCGAAAGCCGCGAGCAACAACTCGGCTTCCTGCGCGATCTGTACATGAGTTTCGTCTGAGCCGGACGGCGCGCTGGCGTGCGCCGCGGCATCGTCTGCGAACGGCGTTCGGCGCGGGCCGGTGACGCGCCGTGCGTCCGTGCAACCGGCGCCGACCGCGCAGCGTGCCGGTTCAGCCGGCGCTGCGCAGTTGCGTGACCTTGCCGCCGCCCGGCTGCGCGCGATTGGTTTCGATCCGGAACACCGCCACCGCGGTGGCCAGGCCGCCGGCCTGTTCTTCCATGCTGCGCGCCGCGGCGGTGGCTTCTTCCACCAGCGCGGCGTTGCGCTGGGTCACTTCGTCCAGCTGCATCACCGTGCGGTTGACCTGCTCGATGCCGCTGGATTGTTCGGCGCTGGCGGCGCTGATTTCGCCGATCAGCCCGGTCACGCGCTGCACCGAGCCGACGATCTCGTGCATGGTGGCGCCGGCGCGGTTCACCAGTCCCGAGCCCAGCGTCACCTTCTGCGTGGAGTCCTCGATCAGCTGCTTGATCTCCTTGGCCGCGTCCGCCGAGCGCTGCGCCAGCGAGCGCACTTCCGAGGCGACCACGGCGAAGCCGCGGCCCTGCTCGCCGGCACGCGCGGCCTCGACCGCGGCGTTGAGCGCGAGGATGTTGGTCTGGAACGCGATCCCGTCGATGACGCTGATGATCTCGCCGATGCGCCGCGACGAGGTGCTGATCGCGCTCATCGTGGCGACCACCTCGTCCATCACCTTGCCGCCGGACTGGGCGATCTCGCCGGTGCCGTGCACCAGGCCGTTGGCCTGCTGCGCGTTGTCGGCGTTCTGCTTCACCGCCGAGGTCAGTTCCTCCATCGAACTGGCGGCTTCCTCCAGGCTGGCCGCCTGCTGCTCGGTGCGGTCGGACAGGTCGGTGTTGCCGGCGGCGATTTCCATCGCCGCGCGGCGGATCGCCTCGACCGCGCCCTGGATGCCGACGATGATCTCGGTCAGCTTGGCCACGGTGCGGTTGGTGTCCTCGCGCAGCCGCGCGAACACGCCCTGCGCGTCGCCGTCGACGCGATGGGTGAGATCGCCTTCGGCCAGCGCGGCCAGCGCGCTGGCCAGCGCCGCCAGGTTGCTCTCCACCGAATCGGAAATGCGGTTGACGCCCTCGGCCAATGACTTGAGCACGCCGTCCATCGACGCCGTATCGAGGCGGCGGCTGAAATCGCCATGCGCGGCGGCGTCGATCACCGCGGTCAGCGCCTGCTCGGCGTTGACCTGCGCGGTCACCTCCTCCCACTGCGCGATGGTGCCCAGGCGCACGCCGTCGGCGCCGGTGATCGGGCTGTAGACGAAGTCGATCTGGCGGCCGAAGAACGGCGCGCGCACGCGCTTGGAACCGGTCAGCGCGCGCATGCGGTCGATCGCCGCCTGGCTGTCCGGATAGATGTCGCCGATGCTGCCGCCGACGAACTGCTCGGCGCTGAATTCGGGGCGGAAGCTCTGCACGTCGGGCTCGATCGCGCGCAGCATCTGCAGCAGCTTGCGGTTGGCGAAGTGCACGCGGCCGTCGTCGTCGGCGATGCGGATCATGGTATCCAGGTCGTCCAGCGCCTGGATCACGAAGCGGCCATGGCGCAGTTCGGCCTCGGTCTCGGCCTGGCGTGCGGCCAGCCGCGCCTGCGCCGTCTGTACCGCGCGCAGCAGCGCGGCGTCGGCGGCGTCGCCGGCGCCATCGAGGCGTTGCTCGAAGCGGCCTTCGCCCAGCGCCTGCACCGCCTGCAGCGCGCGTTGCGACGGCGCCGCGCGCCGCGTGCCGGCCCAGTACAGCGCCGCCACCAGCAGTGCCGCGGCGGCCAGTGCCGGCGCCAGGCGCGCCAGCGCCGGCCCGTTCGGCCCAAGCTGGCGGCCGAGGTGCAACGCGTACAGCGCCATCGCCAACAGGCCCAGCGCATAGGCCAGTGCGAACAGCAAGGGGCGCGGGGGCAGGCGGGAGCCGCCAATCGGGCGAGGGGATGCGGCGTCTGGCAAGGTCATGGCGGCTACCGGCTGGGAAGATCGGCGCAATCCGCTCGCGTCGACAAATCGTTGAATGTGCCTCTCAGTATCGGCCGGCAGGTTGGTGGGCTTGACCGCGGCACAGACCGCTCGTCGGAAATATCGCGCCTGAATAGGCGAGATAGGTCGCTGAAAACGCTGTATTTTTTGCTGCAGCGCAATAGGCCGCCGGCGATGGCTCGGCCCGCAACGGGGACATGCGCGAATGCGCCGCCGTTGGCCGGCAGCGTTCCGGGCACAAAAAAACCGGCCGTCTTGCGACGGCCGGTCGGGTCCGGCGGAAGCGGGCCGGCGTTACTTCGCCGGCGCGGCGTCCGGCAGGGTCCAGGCGATCACGCTGTCGCCGGGCTTGGTTTCCATGCGGTCGTGGCCGCCGATCGCGGCGACGATGTACTGCTTGCCGTTCACCGTGTAGCTCAGCGGCGCGGCCTGCGGGCCGGCCGGCACCCGTACTTCCCACAGCAGCTTGCCGGTCTGGGTGTCGTAGCCGCGCAGGAAGTTGTCCAGCGCCGCGCCGATGAAGGTGACGCCGCCGGCGGTGGCCAGCGAGCCGCTGTTGTTCGGCGTGCCCAGTTCGAACTTCATCTTCGACGGGATGCCCATCGGGCCCTGGTCGTAGCCGGTGCCCAGCGGACGCCGCCAGATCACCTGCTGGGTGCGCAGGTCCACGCCGGAGACGTAGCCCCACGGCGGGGCGATGCACGGCGTGTTCAGCGGCGACATCCACGGTTCCTTGCGCGCGCCGTAGGCCAGGCCTTCCTGCGCCATGTAGCCCGGCGTCTTGCTCTTGCCGTTGAATACCGACACCACGCCGAGCTCGTGCATCTTCTCCCGGGTGTAGACGTTCTCGGTGTACGGCAGGCGATTGCTGTTCATCACCATGATGCCGCGCTGCAGGTCCACCGATACGCCGCCCCAGTTGATGCCGCCGTGGTTGCCGGTGAACGACAGCGAGCCGCCCAGGCTGGGTGGAGTGAACATGCCCTGGTAGCGCAGCTGCTTGAACTGGATGCGGCAGGCCAACTGGTCGAACGGGGTGATGCCCCAGGCGTCGGATTCGACGATGGTCTCGTAACCCTTGCTCGGCGCGCCGACGGTGTTGGGCATGCCCGGCGACACCGGCTGGGTCTTGGCGGTCCAGTCGCCGTGGTCGGTGCCCTGCGGCACGGGGAGTTGCTGCACCGGCATGATCGGCTTGCCGGTCTCGCGATCGAGCACGAACACCTGGCCGGACTTGGTGGCCTGGATCACCGCCGGACGGGTGCCGCCGCCGGGGACCGGGAAATCGACCAGGTTCGGCTGCGGGCCGATGTCGTAATCCCACAGGTCGTGGTTGACGGTGCGGAAGTGCCAGCGCTCCTTGCCGGTGGCCGCATCCACGGCGACCAGCGAGGCGGTGTATTCCTCTTCCTGCGGGGTGCGGCCCTTGCCGAAGAAGTCGCCGGAGGCGTTGCCGGTGGGCAGGTAGACCAGGCCCAGTTCGTCGTCGGCGGCCATCAGCGACCACACGTTCGGGGTCGAACGGGTATAGGTCTGGCCGGCCGGCGGCGCGGCGTCGATCGCCGGGTTGCCCAGATCCCAGGCCCAGCGCAGCTGGCCGCTGATCGCGTCGAAGGCGCGCACCACGCCGGACGGCGCATCGCGTTCCTGGCCGTCGCGGACCTGGCCGGTGGGCTGGATCACCACGCCGCGCATCACCACCGGCGGCGAGGTCGGGCCGACGAAGCCGGGCTTGGTGTTGCCGGTGTCCTTGTTCAGGTCCACGTAGCCGTGGTCGCCGAAGCTCTCGCACAGCTTGCCGGTGGCGGCGTCGAGCGCGCCCAGGCGGCCATCGACCATCGGCCAGAAGATGCGCTTGGCGCATTCGGCGACCGGGGTGGTGGCCTCGAAATAGGACACGCCGCGGCAGGTGGTGGCGGCGACGCCGGCCATCGCCTTGGGGTTGGTCTTGGGATCGAAGCGCCAGCGCTCCTTGCCGGTGGTGGCCTCGACCGCGATCACCTTCTGCGTGGGCGTGCAGATGTAGACCAGGTCGCCGACCTTCAGCGGGGTGTTCTGGAACGCATAACCGAGCTTGGAGCCGGCGGGCTTGAGGTCGCCGGTATGGAATTCCCAGGCGATCTTCAGGTCCTTGACGTTGTCGGGCGTGATCTGCGCGCCGGGACTGTAGTGGTTGGACAGGTTGGAGCCGGCGTAGGCGGTCCAGTTGCTGGCGTCGTGGTTGGCGGCGACGTTGCCGTCGGGGCTGTTCACCGTGGCGCGGCTGAACGCGTCCTGCGGGCGCTGCGCGGCCAGCGCCGGATCGGCCAGCTCGACGGTGCGCGGGAAGAACAGCGGCACGAACACCAGCAGCGCGCCGAGGACCGGCAGCACGCCGGTGACCAGCGCGTAACCCAGCCCGGACACCGGCGCCAGGCGCCAGCGCGCCACCTTCCAGAACGGCAACAGCAGCAGGCCGAGCACCGAGATCATCGCCAGGCGCGGGATCAGCGCCCAGCCGTCCAGGCCGACTTCGGCCAGCGCCCAGGCGATGGTCGCGGCCAGGGTCAGGCCGAACAGCCACAGTCCGGCGCGGCGCCCGAGCGCCAGCAGCACGCCGGACACGGCCAGGGCCAGGCCGGCCAGCAGGTAGTACCAGGAGCCGCCGGCGGCGACGAGTTGGCCGCCCATCGCGGCCAGGGCGGCGCCGATCAGGGCGATGACCACGGCATAGGCGACGAACAGCCAGCTGCCGGGTCCGTGTTGCGGAGAGTGAGGGGTCATGGAGAGGGTCTGCAGAAGATCCGGCGGCGCCGTGCTGGCGCAGGAAGATCGTGGAGGGGATCGAGCGCTGGTTCGGCTGCATCGGCGGCGACCTGGCGCTCAACGAGCACGTCGCGCGCCCCTCCCAGGGTTTCGATACGCGGCGTATGGGCGGCGATTTTAAAGGAATCCGCGTGCGCGGTTCGTGACCGTGCAGAAACCTGCGTTCTGCGTGCGGTGGCGTGCCTGCCGCGCGCGGCGATGGCGCCGCCGCGGCAGGTGCGGATCAGCGCCGCTCCAGCGCCTGCAGGTAGCGCTGCCGCCACACGCCGATGTCGTTCTTGCGCAGGTGCTCCATCATGGTCTGCCAGCGTTCGATGCGCTTGGCCTTGGGCAGCGAGGCGGCGGTGGCGATCGCATCGGCGACGCCGTCCAGGTCGTGCGGATTGACCAGTAGCGCTTCCTTCAGTTCGTCGGCGGCGCCGGCCAGCAGCGACAGCACCAGCACGCCCGGATTCTCCGGATCCTGCGCGGCCACGTATTCCTTGGCCACCAGGTTCATGCCGTCGCGCAGCGGCGTCACCAGGCCGACCTGCGCGGCGCGGTAGAAGCCGGTCAACGTGGCGTGGGTGAAGTTGCGGTTGACGTAGCGCAGCGGCGTCCAGTCCGGCTCGGCGTGGCCGCCGTTGATGTGTCCGGCGATCTGTTCGAGCTGGTTGCGCAGTTGTTTGTACTCGGTGACATCGCCGCGCGAGACCGGCGCGATCTGCAGATAGGTGAGGCTGCCGCGCTGGTCCGGATGCCGCTCCAGGTAGCGCTCGAAACCGAGGAAGCGTTCGGGCAGGCCCTTGGAGTAGTCCAGCCGGTCCACGCCGATCGCCAGCTGGCGGTCGCGCAGGCTGCTGCGCAGGTCGCGCACCGCCGGCTTGGTCACCGCCGCGCGCGCCTGCTGCGCGATCAGTTCGGTGTCGATGCCGATCGGGAATTTCTCGGCGCGGAAGCGGCGCCCGCCGGGCGCTTCCAGCACGCCGTCCTTGATCACCTTGCCACCGCCGAACAGGCGCACGTAGGCCTGGAAGCGGTCCACGTCGCGCTGGGTCTGGAAGCCGACCAGGTCGTAGGCGTAGAAGCCGGAGAACAGCCGCGCATGATCGGGCAGGGCCTGGATCAGGTCGGCCGAGGGGAACGGCACGTGCAGGAAGAAGCCGATGCGGCAGCCGATGCCGCGCTCGCGCAGCAGCGAGGCCAGCGGGATCAGGTGGTAGTCGTGGATCCACACCGTGTCGTCTTCGCGCAGCAGCGGCGCCAGCTTCTCGGCGAACATCGCGTTGACCCGGCGGTAGCCTTCGCGGGTGGCGCGGTCGTAGTCGACCAGGTCCAGGCGGAAGTGCAGCAGCGGCCACAGCGTGCGGTTGGCAAAGCCGTTGTAGTACGCGTCCAGGTCGGCGCGGTTGAGGTCCATGGTGACGAAGCGGATGTCGCCCTGGGTCTGCTCGTGCATCGCGCCGCTGTCGCCGCGCACGGTCTTGCCGCTCCAGCCGAACCACACCCCGCCGCGTTCCTTCAACGCGGCGAGCAAGCCCACCGCCAGGCCGCCGGCGCGGTTCTCGCCGGGCAAGGCCACGCGGTTGGATACCACTACGAGTCTGCTCATGAAGCCTCCTGCCAGCTGCGCGACAAGCGCATCGCTGCGATGATCAACCCGACATGCGAATAGGTCTGCGGGAAATTGCCCCAGGCCTCGCCGTTGTCGAAGGCTAGATCCTCCGACAGCAAGCCCAGGTGATTGCGGCGCGCGAGGATGCGCTCGAACAGCTCGCGCGCTTCGTCATTGCGCCCGATCGCGGCGAGCGCGTCGATGTACCAGAACGTACAGATGGTGAAGCTGGTTTCCGGCGCGCCGAAATCGTCCGGCGCCACGTAGCGGTACAGCGCGTCGCCGTGCTTGAGGTCGCGGCCGATCGCCTCGACCGTGGCGACGAAGCGCGCATCGTCCGGGGCGATGAAGCCGATGTCGGCCAGCAACAGCAGCGAGGCGTCCAGGCGATGGCCGTTGAAGGTGTCGGTGAAGTGGCCGCGCTCGGCGCTCCAGGCGTCGGCCAGCACCCGCGCGTGGATGGTGTCGGCACGTTCGCGCCAGTACGCCACGCGTGCGTCCAGGCCCAGCCGCGCGGCGATCTTGGCCAGGCGGTCGCAGGCGGCCCAGCACATCGCGCTGGTGTAGGTGTGGACCTCGGCGCGGCCGCGGAATTCCCACAGCCCGGCGTCGGGCACGTCGTGCAGCGCGAACGCGTGCTCGCCCAGCGGTTCCAGGCGCAGGAAGGTGTCCTTGTCGCCGGGATCTTTCAGGCGCAGGTCGAAGAACAATTGCGTGGACGCCAGCACCACGCTGCCGTACACGTCGTGCTGTTTCTGGATCCAGGCCAGGTTGCCGCGCCGCACCGGCCCCATGCCGCGGTAGCCGGCCAGCGACGGCACTTCGTGTTCTTCCAGCGCCGCCTCGAAGCCGATGCCGTACAGCGGCTGCAGGCTGCCGTCGGTGGTGGCGATGTTGAAGATGTAGCCGAGGAACTGCTCCATGGTGCGGGTGGCGCCGAGCCGGTTCAGCGCGCGCACCACGAAGGCGGCGTCGCGCAGCCAGCAGTAGCGGTAGTCCCAGTTGCGCGGGGTGTCCGGCGCTTCGGGGATGGAGGTGGTCATCGCCGCGATGATCGCGCCGCTGTCCTCGTACTGGCACAGCTTCAGGGTGATCGCGCTGCGGATCACCGCGTCCTGCCAGTCCAGCGGCACCGACAGGTAGCGCACCCATTCGCGCCAGTATTCCTCGGTGCGCTCCTGCGCTTCCTGGATGTAGCCGGTCAGCGAGCGGGTCAGCGATTCGTCCACGCCGAGCATCAGGTTGACCGGATGGCTGAGCACGAACGGCAGCTCGTCGCGGATGAAGCGCACCGGCACGTCGGTGGTCAGGCGCAGGGTGAACTCCGGCAGCAGCCAGCGCACGTGGTTGCTGCCCCAGGTGCTTTCCGGCTTGCGCGCGCCCCAGTCGGCCAGCGGCCGCGCGAGGACGCGGATGCGCGGATTGCCGGACAGCGGCCGCACCTGGCGGATGATGCTGACCGGCCGGTAGAAGCGGCCGTGGTTGCGCCAGCGCGGCGCGAAGTCGATCACTTCCACCGCGCCGCCGTGCGCGTCGCGCAGCACGGTGCGCAGGATCGCGGTGTTGGCCAGGTAGTGCTGCTCGCTGTCGGCGAAATCCTCCAGTTCGATGCTGAAATCGCCGCCGTCGTGGTCGCGCGGCGACAGCAGCGCGCAGAACGCCGGGTCGCCGTCGAACGCCGGCAGGCAGCTCCACACCACGCGTGCCTGTTTGTCGACCAGCGCGCCGAAACTGCCGTTGCCGATCACGCCGAGGTCGAGAGTGGGGGAGCTCATGGAGGAAGCGGATCCTTGTGCGCGGTCGGGGAGGGGGCGAAGCGGGGCGCTGCCGCTGGGCACGGTACTCATGCGGCGTTGTCACGCAACCAGGCGTGTACGCCGCGCGGATCGGGCAAGGCGAACGTCGCCGCGCTGTGTTCGCGCGCGCCGACCAGCACGCTCCAGCCGCCGGCGGCATTGGCTGCGGCGAAGCCGAACTCGTCGGTGAGGTCGTCGCCGACGAACACCGGGCGGCGGCCCTGGAACGGCGGCTGCTGCAGCAGCGCGGTCAGCGCCAGGCCCTTGTCGCTGCCCTCGGGCACGAACTCGACCACGTGGTCGCCGGGCTGCAGGCGGTAGCCGGGCAGCGCATCGATCTGCGCCTGGGCGAAGGCCAGGACCTGCGGACCGGCCTCCGGCGCGGCGCGCCAGTGCAGCGCCAGGCTGGCGCCCTTGTCTTCGACCAGCACGCCGGGATGCGCCTGGCGCAGGTGCGCGGCGCGTTGGTGCAAGCCGTGCAGCCACTGCGAAGTATCGGCCGGCATCGCGGCGCGGGCATTGATGTCGCTGCGCAGTTCGTGGCCGTGCAGGCCGGCGGCCGGCAGGCGCAGCGGCGCGAACAGCGCGTCCAGCTGCGCCAGCGGGCGGCCGCTGACCAGCGCCAGCGCGCCGTGCAGGCGGTCGCTGATGCGGCCGATCGCCTCGCGCACCTCGGGCAGCAGGTGTACGCCGTCGGGGCGATCGGCGAATTCGATGAGGGTGCCGTCCACGTCCAGGAACAATGCGCAGGCATCGTCCAGGCGCGGCGGCGGCGGTCGGAGGGGGAGCGCGTCTGCCATGCGTTCATGATGAACGAGACAGCGTTAGGGCCAAGTGGAGTGGGGGCTGGGAATCGGGAATGGGGAGTCGGGAATGGGAAAGGCAGGAGCGTTGGCTCCTGATCCATCCCTATTCCCTTCCGTTGTCAGGAATCGGGATGGAGAAACGGGGAATGGGATAGCAAAAGCGGGAGCCGACGCGCGGCTCTTGCTTTTACCCATTCCCTATTCCCGTTTCCCCACTCCCCACCTTCGTCAGAAGGTAAACCGCACACGCCCGTAGTAATAAGCGCCATTGCTGCCGATCGGCGACAGTACGTCGTAGGGCAGGTTGCCGAAGTAGTAGATGTCGGTGTTGGAGCGGTCGGAGTAGTTGTCGGTGAGGTTCTGCCCGCCCAGCGCCACGCTCCACTGCGTGGTGATGCGGTACTCGACCTCGGCGTCGAGCTGCCACTCGGCGCCGTAGGTCTGCCGCGGCACGTAGCCGTCGCCGAAGTCGAACACGCGGGTGGCGCTGCCGTAGCGGCTGACCCGGGTCTGCAGCGCCCAGCGGTCGTTGCTCCAGTTCACCGCGAACTGGGCGCGGGTGCGCGGCGCGGCGTCGGTCAGGGTGTTGCTCTCCTCCACGCCGAACAGCACGTAGTCCGGATTCAGCGCCAGCAGCTGCGGCGGCGTGGCGACCAGGTTCTTCAGTTCGGTCTTGGCGTAGCTCCAGGTGCCGGTCAACTGCAGCTGGCCGTCGCCCAGCGCCTGCCGCCAGTTGCTGACAAGTTCCGCGCCGCGGGTGCGGGTGTCGGCGGCGTTGACGAAGAAGCTGGCGCTCTGCAGGCCGGTGACGCCGAAGTTCTGCGCCACGAACGCGGTCAATGCATCGCCGCTGATGTCTTCGGACAGCGCGATGCGGTCGTCGATGTCGATCTGGAACAGGTCCAGCGACAGGTCGAAGTGCGAACCGATGCGGCTGGTGAAACCGAGGCTGTAGTTGACCGATTTCTCCGGCTTCAGGTCCTTCGCGCCCAGCGCCTGCGCGATCGGGTTGTTGACCGACAGCAGTCGGCCCTGCAGCAGCTGCCCGGCCGCGTCGTAGCCGCTGGAGGTGGCTTCGTAGCCGATCTGGCTCAGCGACGGTGCGTGGAAGTTGTTGGAGATCGCGCCGCGCAGCGCGAACGCCGGCACGAACTCGTAGCGCGCGGCCAGCTTGCCGGTCAGTTCGCCGCCGAAATCCTGGTAGTGCTCGTAGCGCGCGGCCAGGTCGGTGGAGAACTTGTCGCCGAATTGGCTGGACACGCTGGCGTAGGCGCTGGCGACGTTGCGCGACAGGTCGGCCGCGTCCTGCGGAGTCAGCCCGCCGCCGGCCTGGGCGCCGGTGGGACGGTCGGTGTAGGCGCCAGCGGCATAGCTGGCCGGGTCGCCGGGACGGGTACGGTAATGCTCGCGGCGAAATTCCACGCCGCTGCCGACGGTGTGGGTGGCGCCGGCGGCGTCGAAGCTGCGGCTCAGGTCGAGGTTGGCCACGCTCTGCTCGAAGGCGTAGTCGCCGGTCTTGAAGCGGGTCGGGCTGCCCGGGCCGAGCGAGGCGTTGAGCGAGTTCTTCAGCCGGTAGGTGAAGTCGTTGCGGGCGTAGTCGACACTGGCGTCGTAGGCCCACTCGCCCCATTGCCCACGCGCGCCGGCCACGCTCTGGATGTCGCGGTTCTCGCCCAGCGATACCGGGCGGTAGCCGCTCGGGTAGACCTCGGTCCAGTTGGCGTCGCTGTCGGGATAGCGGAAATAGTTGGCGCCCTGCGTGTCGCGCTGGTTGTAGGTGCCGAAGAAATAGAACTCGCTGGTCTGGCCGAACGGCAGCTTGCCGTTGATCCAGGCGTTGAGGTCCTTGCTGGCGCCGTCGCCGAGCACGTAGTTGCGCTTGCCGGCCAGGGCCAGGTTGGCCGGGGTCTGCGCCTCGAACGGCGGGATCTGGTCGTAGCCGGCGCGGTTGGTGCCCTCGCGGTTCTTCAGTTCCAGGCCGACCTTGAAGAAGCCGCCGTCCTCGCCCAGGCGGGTGCCGACCTTGGCGCTGGCGTAGCTGGTCTGGCCGTCGGTGACGGTGCGGTCGATCGGCTTCACGTCGGTGTGGTTGGCGCCGAAGCTGGCTTCCAGCGCGCCGCTGTCCGGATCGTCGTCGAGGATCACGTTGATCACCCCGGCCACCGCGTCCGAGCCGTACTGCGCGCCGGCGCCGTCGCGCAGCACTTCGATGCGCTTGATCGCGCTGATCGGGATCGAGTTGAAGTCCACCGGGGTGGTGCCCTTGCCGATCTTGCTGTCGGTGTTGACCAGCGCCGAGGTGTGGCGGCGCTTGCCGTTGACCAGCACCAGCACCTGGTCGGGCGAGAGCCCGCGCAGCTGCGCGGCGCGGATGTGGTCGGCGCCGCCGGAGTTGGACTGGCGCGGGAAGTTGAACGAGGGCAGCAGCGCCTGCAGCGCGCTGCCGAGTTCGCCGTTGACCACGCCGGCCTTGCGGATGTCCTCGGCGCTGAGCACGTCCACCGGCGCGGTGGACTCGAGCACGGTGCGGCCGCTGGCGCGGGTACCGGTGACGATCACCGTGTCCAGGTTGGTCGCGGTGCCGGGATCGGCCTGCTGGGCCAGGGCGGGGGCTGACAGGGCCAGGGCGATGGCCAGGCTCAGCGGGCGGGCGAACGGATATGACATGGGGGGCTCTCTCCTGCGGTGACGCAAAGACCGCTGCGGCGGTGGTCCGTGCCGCGCAGGCGGAATACAATTCGGGTACATCCATCCGGATGAAGCGATATATTATCTTATCGTTAACGCGGCGGCGAGCCGTCCGTTCCACCGCGTTCGGCATGAGCTGATGCCCGGCGGTTATCGGGCGCGCGCCGCCACGGTCGCCTACCATCGCGTCCTTCCGTTCCGCTTCCGAGACCTGCCAATGCTGTTGCGTGCCCCCTTGCTTGCCGTGTTCCTGGCCCTGACCGCCTGCGCCAGCGTCGCGCCGTCCGCTTCCACCGCGCCGGCCAAGGTCGGCGCCGCCATGCAGGGCGATGCCGCGCGGCCGGCGCAGGCCAGCGGCTGGGTGCGCAGCGAGCTGTACTTCGGGGTCGGCGAGGAAAGCGGTCCGGCCGATCGCCCGCAGGCCGAGCCGATCAGCGAGGCGCAATGGCGCGCGTTCCTGGACAAGCAGGTCACGCCGCGCTTCCCCGACGGCCTGACCGTGTTCGATGCCTACGGGCAGTGGCTGTTCCGCGGCGCCAAGGAGCCGAACCGGCTCAACACCAAGGTGCTGGTGATCCTGCACGAGGACACCCCGCAGCGCCGCGCCGACATCGAGGCGATCCGGCTGGCGTGGAAGCAGGCGACCGGGCACCAGTCGGTGCTGTGGTCGCGGCAACCGGTGGAGGTGTCGTTTTGAAGCCGGGATTCGGGAGTGGGGAGTGGGGATTCGGAAGGGCGGGGCGGTGACGTTTTCGATCCGCCAGGACGATCTGTCCGGTGAGGCGGTGCGTGCGCTGCTCGCGTACCACCTGCAGCAGATGCATGCCCAGTCGCCGCCGGGCAGCGTGTATGCGCTGGACCTGTCAGGACTGCAGCGCGCCGACGTGACCGTGTGGAGTGTCTGGCGCGGCGACGCGCTGGCCGCGGTCGGTGCGCTGCGCGTGCTCGACGATGGTGGCGGCGAACTGAAGTCGATGCGTACCCATCCGGACTTCCTGCGCCAGGGCGCGGCCGCGGCGCTGCTCGAGCACATCGTCGCCGCCGCACGCGCCGCCGGCCTGCAGCGGCTGAGCCTGGAGACCGGTAGCGGCGCGGCCTTCGACGCGGCGCTGGGCCTGTACCGGCGACGCGGTTTCCGCAATGGACCGGCGTTCGCCGATTACGTGCCGAGCGCGTTCAACCAGTTCCTGCATCTGGATCTGTAGCCGCCGCGCAGAGGCGCAAGCCGGGATGCTGCATCCCTGTTCGCGCGCCAATCCGCAGGCGCCGCTTCCATTACCATCCATCGACCCCCAACGCAGCCACCGCCCGCATGCCCAGCACCGCTCCTGTTTCGTCGCGCCCGCGCTGGTTCGTCGCCGGCGATCTCAACGGTTTCTTCGGCCTGGTGGTCGACAACCTGTCGATCCTCGGCTTCATCACCCTGGCCCTGGTCGGGCTGTTCCAGTTCCCGGCCGAAGTGATCTATACGCGGATGATTCCCGGCACCGCGTTCGGCGTGCTGATCGGCAACCTGCTGTACACCTGGATGGCGCGCCGGCTGGCCGCGCGCAGCGGGCGCAGCGACGTCACCGCGATGCCGCTGGGCCTGGACGCGCCGACCAGCATCGGCATGGCGCTGCTGGTGCTCGGCCCCGCGTTCGTGCGCTACAAGCAGCAGGGCCTGGACCCGCAGGCCGCGGCGCTCGCCACCTGGCACCTGGGCATGGCCGCGCTGGTGGTGATGGGCCTGCTGAAGACCGTGCTGTCGTTCTTCGGCGATGCGGTCACCCGCGCGCTGCCGCGGGCCGCGCTGCTCGGCTCGATCGCCGGCATCGCGCTGGTGCTGATGGGCTTCCTGCCGCTGCTGGAAACGCTGCGCGCGCCGCTGGTCGGGCTGGTGGTGCTGGGCCTGCTGCTGTACGTGCTGATCGCCAAGGGCCGGCTGCCGTACGGCCTGCCGGGCGTGCCGCTGGCGCTGGTGCTGGGCACCGGCCTGTACTACTGGTCGAACGCGGCCGGTTTCGGCATTCCCGGCTACCAGGCGCCGCAGTGGGTGGCGCCGCACCTGGTGTTGCCGTGGCCGAGCCTGGGCTTCGTCGCCGGCCTGGCCGACACCGTGCCGCTGCTGCCGCTGCTGCTGCCGTTCGGCCTGCTGATGGTGGTCGGCGGCATCAACGTCAGCGAGAGCGCACGCGCCGCCGGCGACGACTACCGCACCCGCGACATCCTGCTGGTCGAGGCCTGCTCGACCCTGGTCGCCGGCGTCTGCGGCGGCGTCGCCCAGACCACGCCCTACATCGGCCAGCCGGCCTACAAGCACATGGGCGCGCGCAGCGGCTACACGCTGCTGACCGGGCTGTTCATCGGCCTGGGCGGCATGCTCGGGCTGGTCGCCGGGCTGGTGCAGTGGCTGCCGCTGGCGGTGCTGGCGCCGATCATCGTGTACGTGGCCATCGACATCACCACCCAGGCGTTCCAGGCCACGCCCAAGCGCCACGCCGGGGCGATGGTGCTGGGCTTCCTGCCGTCGGTGGCCTATCTGCTGGCGATCAAGGCGCCGGGCTGGATTCCGCCGGACAAGCTGGCCGCGCTGACCACCACGCTGGACGGCCACGGGCTGCCGGAACTGGCGGTGATCTTCACCCTGGGCAACGGCTTCATCATCACCGCGATGCTGTGGACCGCGGCGGTGGCGGCGATGGTCGATGGGCGCCTGCGCCGCGCCGCGGTGTTCCTGCTGGTGGCCGCTGCGCTGACCCTGTTCGGGCTGATCCATTCGGTGGATCCGCGCGGCGGCATCTACCTGCCGTGGACGCTGAGCGGCCTGCCCAGGCTGATCGCCTGGCAGTTCGTCGGCGGCTACGTGGTGCTGGCCGCGTTGCTCGGCCTGCTGTCGCTGCAGAAGCCGCGCGCGGTGCTGGTGGACTGACTGGGCGACAATCGGCGTCGGCATCGCGCCGGCGCGCGAGCGGAGGGTGGAATGGACAGGAAGAATGGCCTGCGCGCGGGCGTGCTGGCACTGGCGCTGGCGTGGATATCCCCGGCCGGGGCGGTGTCGTTCGACTGCGCCAAGGCGTCCAGCGCGGTCGAGCGGCTGTTGTGCACGGACAAGCGACTGGACGCCGCCGACGAATCGCTGGCCCGGCGCTATGCGGCGCTCGTGGCCGTGGTGCCGACCGCGCAGCGGCAAGGCGTGCGCAGCGCGCAGCAGGCCTGGTTGGCGCAGCGCGATGGCTGCCTGACGCAACCCGATCCGGGCGCCTGCCTGAAGCAGCGGATCGAGGCGCGGATACGCACGCTGGACAGCCAGTTCGCGCCGCAGGCGGCGCGCTTCGATCGCATCGTCGCAGGGATTCCCGCTGCGCCGGCCGCGGCAGCCGTGCAATTGCGCGCCTACGACGGCGGGCTGGCCTCGGCCTGGCTGGTGTATCTGCACCGCTTCGTGCCGGCCGCAGGGGTCGGCGCGTCCGAAGCGCGTGCGCGATTCGCCGCTGCCGGCGCCGCCTTGCGCCAGCAGGATCCGGTGGCGGCCGGGATGCTCGACGCTGCCGCGCCGGCCGACCGCCAGGCCGCGCAAGCGCGCGATCTGACCCTGCTGCGGCTGTGGATCGAACGCAGCGGCTACAGCGTGGACGCCACCACGGGTCCCGACCCGCGCCCCTACGTGCATTGTTTCGTGTTCGCGCAGCAGGGCAAGGCCGCCTATGAGGCGATGGGGCCGTTGTACGGGTCCAGTCGCGATCTCGACGCACCGATCTGCGCGCCGCAGCCGGGCCTGTTCGACCAGCCGGCGTGGAAACAACTGTACAAGGCGTTTGCCAGTCTGATCGACAAGGCCTCCGACGATGCCGGCACGATGCGCTACGCGGATTTCGCAGGATGGCGCGTGCTCTCGCTGCAGGCCACGCAGTCGCCACTGCTGCTTCTGCAGCGGCCGCAAGACGCAGCACCCAGGCGCGATCCGGCGGCGGCGATCGCCGGCTGGCGCGATGCGGCGCTGTGGTCTGAAGCGGATCGCAAGGCAGCGTTGAACGCCTTGCCGCTGGCGCGCGCGGCGACGGCGCGCTGGCTGATCGAACACAAGGCGATGCCGGCGGCGCAGGCCGAGCAGGTTGCCGCCGCCATCGTCGCCGACTGGGTCGGTGCGCGCATCGCCTTCGGCGAAGGGGCCACTGGCTAGCGTCGCGCGCCCCGCGTGCGCCGGCGCCGCGCGCCGAGGCTGAACGCTGGCCGTCCCGCGGTGGAACCGGCGGCGAGCGCAGTGGTCACACCTGCCACTGTTCAACGGAGAACCGGACACCATGCAGCCACGTCATTCGCCCTGGCCCTGGATCCTGGTCGCTGTGCTGGTGGCCGCTGCCGCGGCGTGGCTGTTCCGCGACAACCTGAGCGCGCTGTTGCGTGGCGCAACGCCTGCGCCTGCTGCGGTGGCGCCGCCCGCTGCGCCGAGCGCGGCGCCGTCCGCGCCCGTGGCCACACCGCCAGCGCCGCCGCCGATCCAGCATCCGATCGATCCCGCCGCCGCCGCCGATGCGGCGATCCCGGCGCTGGCCGACAGCGACGCGGCGGCGTGGGCCGAACTGGTGACGCTGGCCGGCAGCGACGCGCCGCTGGCGCTGTTGATCCGCGACCATCTGATCCAGCGCGCGGTGACGATGATCGACAACCTGCCGCAGCGCCGCGTCGCCGCGCGCACCCTGGTCTTGAAGCCGGTGCCTGGTCAACTGCAGGTCGCCACCGATGCGGCCGGCGCCAGCGTGATCGACGCGGCCAACGCGCAACGCTATGCCCCGTACGTGCAGGCCTTCACCCAGGCCGATGCCGGCGCGATGGTGGCCGCGTACCGGCGCTTCTATCCCTTGTTCCAGCAGGCGTATGTGGAGCTGGGCTATCCCAAGGGCTATTTCAACGACCGCCTGGTGCAGGTGATCGACCATCTGCTGCAGGCGCCGGTGCCGGCAGCGCCGCCGGCGGTGACCGCCGATGCGCGCACCGGCAAGTACCGCTTCGTCGATCCGGCGCTGGAGTCGCTGTCGGTCGGGCAGAAGGCGCTGCTGCGCCTGGGTCCGACGCAGGCCGAGGCCGTGCGCAAGCAACTGCAGGCGATCCGTGCGGCGTTGGTGCGGACCTGAGGGCTGTTGGCTTGATAGGAGTACGCCTTGCCGGTGGCAACATGGAACCGCAGCGACGACGCGGCTGACATGCGCGCACCAGCGGGCACCCCAGGCCCCATGTAGGAGCGGCTTCAGCCGCGACGAACGAAGACACGGACCGCATGCCTTCGACCAAGTGTCGGTGCCGAAGGCCTGCAGGCATCACGCATCAGCCATCCAGCTCCGGATAGCGCCGGAAAATCCCGTTGTCGTTGAACGGCAGGCGCCGCTCCGACGCCAGATACGCGGCGATGGCGGGACGATCGGACACCCGCTGCTGCAGGGCGCGCAGTTGCGGCAGCTTCGGCGAAAGCTTCTTCATCGCGCCGGGGAACGCGTAGTCCAGTCCGCTCATCAGCTGGAACAGCGACAGGTCCACGTAGGAGTGCTCGCGCAATGCGTGGCGACCGCCGCCCTGGCTCATGACCTGCTCGAAATAGCCGAGGAACTTGGGCAGCCGCTGCGTGCGCAGGTCCTCGGCGCGGCGCCGCGCCTCCGGCTTCTGGTCTTCGTAGTACAGCGCGCTGCCGATGGGGTGGTGGCTGTCGTGGATCTCGGTCACCAGGTCGGCGATGGTCAGCTGCATTTGCAGCGCCTGCATGCGCCGCGACTCGCTGTCCGGCACCAGTCCCAGCGAAGGGCCCAGGTAGTGCAGGATGTTGGCGACCTGCGCGATCACCAGCCGCCCGGCCTTCAGGAACGGCGGCGCGAACGGCCGCGCGCCCGGCTGCTCGCCGTCGAGAAAGGGCTGCAGGACCGCGTCGCCTTCCTCGCGGGCGACGTCGCGGTAGGCCGCGCCGGCATCCTCCAGCGCCAGTCGCACGAACTCGCCGCGGCCCTGGATGCCGGTCCAGTAGTAGAGGTCGTAGTGCATTGCGGCTCCTGTGCGGGAAGGTTCGGAAGCGCGAGGGTAGGGGCTGTAGCGGTAGCGGCGTGTGACCGTGCGGCGACCGGCGCAGGGAACCGTGCGCTGGCGAAGGCGCCCTGCCGGGCCGCGGCCCGGCAGGGCGCACGCGCGCATCGCGGCCGTCACGGCAGCCCCTCGCCAGGCGCTCCGCCAGGCGGCGCGGACGTATACAGACCGCGCCGCGGCCTTGAAACATGCCGCGCCAACCGCATTTGACTAGCATGCCGGCGCGGCCGGCCCCCCCTTTCAGAGGAACTTCCCAATGCGGATGGACAAGCTCACGTCGCGTTTCCAGCAGGCGCTGGCCGACGCCCAGTCGCTGGCCGTGGGCCGCGACCACACCATCGTCGAGCCGGTGCACGTGTTCACCGCGCTGCTCGACCAGTCCGGCGGCAGCACCCGGCCGCTGCTGGCGCAGGCCGGGGTCAACGTGCCGGTGCTGCGCGAGCGGCTGGGCGAGGCGCTGGACAAGCTGCCCAAGGTCAGCGGCCAGCCCGGCAACCTGTCGATCGGCAACGACCTGAGCCGGCTCCTCAACCAGACCGACAAGCTGGCGCAGCAGCACAACGACCAGTTCATCGCCAGCGAGTGGTTCGTGCTGGCCGCGGCCGACGATGCCGGCGCGCTGGGCCTGGCGCTGCGCGCCGCCGGCGCCGACAAGAAGAAGCTCGAAGCGGCCATCGACAAGCTGCGCGGCGGCGAGACGGTGCAGTCGGAAAGCGCCGAGGACCAGCGCCAGGCGCTGGAGAAGTACACCATCGACCTCACCGCGCGCGCCGAGAGCGGCAAGCTGGATCCGGTGATCGGCCGCGACGAGGAAATCCGCCGCACCATCCAGGTGTTGCAGCGGCGCACCAAGAACAACCCGGTACTGATCGGCGAACCCGGCGTCGGCAAGACCGCCATCGTCGAGGGCCTGGCCCAGCGCATCGTCAACGGCGAAGTGCCGGAAGGCCTGCGCGGCCGCCGCGTGCTGTCGCTGGACATGGGCGCGCTGATCGCCGGCGCCAAGTTCCGCGGCGAGTTCGAGGAACGGCTGAAGGGCGTGCTCAACGACCTGTCCAAGACCGAAGGCCAGGTCATCCTGTTCATCGACGAACTGCACACCATGGTCGGCGCCGGCAAGGCCGACGGCGCGATGGATGCGGGCAACATGCTCAAGCCGGCGCTGGCGCGCGGCGAGCTGCACTGCATCGGCGCCACCACGCTGGACGAGTACCGCAAGTACATCGAGAAGGACGCGGCGCTGGAGCGTCGCTTCCAGAAGGTGTTCGTCGGCGAGCCGACGGTGGAGGACACCATCGCGATCCTGCGCGGGCTGAAGGAGCGCTACGCGGTGCACCACGGCGTGGAGATCACCGACCCGGCGATCGTCGCCGCGGCCACGCTGTCCAACCGCTACATTGCCGACCGCCAGCTGCCGGACAAGGCGATCGACCTGATGGACGAGGCCGCCAGCCGCATCCGCATGGAGATCGACTCCAAGCCCGAGGAACTGGACCGCCTGGAGCGGCGGCTGATCCAGCTCAAGATCCAGCGCGAAATGCTGAAGAAGGAAAAGGACGAGGCCTCGCGGCAGCGCCTGGCCGACCTGGAAAGCGACATCGACAAGCTCGAGCGCGAGTTCTCCGACCTCGACGAGGTGTGGCGTTCGGAGAAGGCCACCTTGCAGGGCGCGACCCGGATCAAGGAGCAGATCGAGCAGGCGCGGGTCGAGCTGGAAGCGGCGCAGCGCCGGCAGGACTACGCCAAGATGAGCGAGATCCAGTACGGCCTGCTGCCGAACCTGGAGAAGCAGCTGGCCGCGGCCGGCGATGCCGAGCACCACGATTTCAAGCTGGTGCAGGACCGGGTCACCGCCGAGGAGATCGCCGAGGTGGTATCGCGCTGGACCGGCATTCCGGTCAACCGGATGCTCGAGGGCGAGCGCGACAAGCTGCTGCGCATGGAGGACGAACTGCACCGGCGCGTGGTCGGCCAGGAAGAGGCGATCAAGGTGGTATCCGACGCGGTGCGGCGTTCGCGCGCCGGCCTGTCCGACCCGAACCGGCCCAGCGGCTCGTTCCTGTTCCTGGGTCCGACCGGCGTCGGCAAGACCGAGCTGTGCAAGGCGCTGGCCGAGTTCCTGTTCGACAGCAGCGAGGCGATGATCCGCATCGACATGAGCGAGTTCATGGAGAAGCATTCGGTGGCGCGGCTGATCGGCGCGCCTCCGGGCTACGTCGGCTACGAGGAAGGCGGCTACCTGACCGAGGCGGTGCGGCGCCGGCCGTATTCGCTGATCCTGCTCGACGAGGTGGAGAAGGCGCACAGCGACGTGTTCAACATCCTGCTGCAGGTGCTCGACGACGGCCGCCTCACCGACGGCCAGGGCCGCACCGTGGACTTCCGCAACACCGTCATCGTGATGACCTCGAACCTGGGCTCGCACCAGATCCAGGAACTGAGCGGCGACGGCTCGGCCGAGGCCTACACGCAGATGAAGGCGGCGGTGATGGGCGTGGTGCAGACGCATTTCCGCCCGGAATTCATCAACCGCCTGGACGACATCGTGGTGTTCCATCCGCTGGACAAGGCGCAGATCAAGTCGATCGCGCGCATCCAGCTGAGCGGCCTGGAGAAGCGCCTGGCCGAGCGCGGGCTGAAGATCGAACTCAGCGACCGCGCGCTGGAACTGCTCGGCAACGTCGGCTTCGATCCGGTGTACGGCGCGCGACCGCTGAAGCGCGCGATCCAGTCGCAACTGGAAAACCCGCTGGCGCAGCAGATCCTGTCCGGGCAGTTCCTGAGCGGCGACACCATCAACGTCGGCGCCGAAGGCGGGCACCTCACGTTCCAGAAGGCCTGAGGCGCGGCGAAGCGCCGCTCGCGTTCATTGCCCGATCGGTGGACGGCGCCGTTGCAACGGCGCCGGTTTTTTTCCGCCATGCAGTGGCGCGTGGCGCCTATTTCGCCAGGGAAAGAGAGATTTCCGCCACGCATGCCGCCTCGGGGTGGGCGCGTTGTTCCACGAACAGGCCTTGCAACGTGGCCCCGACGGCAAGCTTGTCGCGCCGGAAGCTGGCGCTGACGCCATAGTCCGATTCCGCGAACGCCTGGCTGGGCGGCTCCAGAGAGTAGTACTGCTTGGAGAATCCGGCGGCGGCGAGCCTGTCCGCCAATTGGCCGAGCCGCAGCGGGCACACCCCGTCCATGTCGCGATAGCGGTAACCCTGCTCGCCATCCGCGGATGCCGCGGTATCCGCGTGCGAACTGATGGAGAGCGAGAGCGACGCCTCTTCCGGCGTGTACGTCGCTTCGATCCGTTGCTGGAATGCGGTGCCCGGTGCGTCGACGTAGGCGACGAAGACGCTGCCGACCGGTTGCGGTGGCGAGGGATTCCACGGCTCGGCGCGTGGGGGCGGCAGCATGCCGGGAAAGAAATCGACGTCGAAGCGGTCGCACAGATGGGCGAACTTCAAGGCCGCCTCGTCGCCGGCGATCACCGCGTCGAGCACGCCGAGATAGCGTTGCGTCAGGATCTTCGCGGAAACGCCGTCGCCGGACGCGCGATCGGCAGCATGCCGCTGCTGCGGCGTAGCGCAATTGCCTGGCTGGCTCCATTGCTCCATGACGTAGGACGGCGACGGCGCAGCTCGCGCGAACACGGGCAGGACCAGGAGCAACAGCGAGAATGGGCGGGCGGCGGCGTGGTTCATCGGGGAGCATCCTGCGTGCAGACCAACCCATGATACGAGGCGACTGCGCACCGCTGCATCGGCGCGGCCGCTCAGCCGCGCAAGCGCCCGCGTCCGCGTCCGCATGCGCTGACAACCCCGCGGCATGGCCTCATAACCGCAGGTTTGCATCCGCCGCCACGCATGGCGCTATCGTCTCGGCTCCTCTTGCCGAGACCCGCCCATGTCCGACCCGAACTGGAAGCTGGAAACCATCGCCGTGCATGGCGGCTACCGCCCCGATCCGACCACGCGCGCGGTGGCGGTGCCGATCTACCAGACCGTGGCCTATGCCTTCGACGACACCCAGCACGGCGCCGACCTGTTCGACCTGAAGGTGCAGGGCAACATCTACAGCCGCATCATGAATCCCACCACCGATGTGCTGGAGCAGCGCATCGCCGCGCTGGAAGGCGGCATCGGCGCGCTGGCGGTGGCCTCCGGGCAGGCCGCGGTGACCTACGCGATCCAGACCATCGCCGAGGCCGGCGACAACATCGTCTCCTCCAGCGCGCTGTACGGCGGCACCTACAACCTGTTCGCGCACACGCTGCCGCTGTCTGGCATCGAAACCCGCTTCGCCGACTACCGCGATCCGAACGCGTTCGCCGGGCTGATCGACGACCGCACCAAGGCGATCTTCGTCGAGTCGATCGGCAATCCCCGCGGCAACGTCACCGACCTGGAAGCGGTCGCCGCGATCGCGCATGCGCACGGCGTGCCGCTGATCGTCGACAACACGGTGCCCACGCCGTACCTGCTGCGGCCGATCGACTTCGGCGCCGACATCGTGGTGCATTCGCTGACCAAGTACCTGGGCGGGCACGGCACCAGCCTGGGCGGGGCGATCGTGGACTCGGGCAAGTTCCCGTGGGCGGCGCACGCGCAGCGTTTCCGCCGCCTCAACGAACCGGACGTGAGCTACCACGGCGTGGTCTACACCGAGGCGCTGGGCGAGGCCGCCTACATCGGCCGCGCGCGGGTGGTGCCGTTGCGCAACACCGGCGCGGCGCTGTCGCCGTTCAACGCCTTCCAACTCCTGCAGGGCATCGAGACGCTGCCGCTGCGCATGGACCGGATCAATCAGAACACGCTGGCGGTGGCCAAGCACTTGCAGACCGAGGCCAAGGTGGAATGGGTCAACTACGCCGGCCTGCCCGGGCATCCGGAGCATGCGCTGGCGCAGAAGTACCTGCGCGGGCACGGCTCGGGCGTGCTCACCTTCGGCCTGCGCGGCGGCCGCGCCGCCGGCGCGCGCTTCCTCGACGCGCTGCAGCTGTTCACCCGGCTGGTGAACATCGGCGACGCGAAATCGCTGGCCACCCATCCGGCCTCGACCACGCACCGGCAGCTGTCGGCGCAGGAACTGGAGCGCAGCGGGGTCAGCGAGGACACGGTGCGCCTGTCGGTCGGCATCGAACACATCGACGACCTGCTCGCCGACCTGCGGCAGGCGCTGGCGCAGGCCTGACTCGCGCCCCGGCCCGAGCCACGCGCGGCCGCGGCGACCTGGGCGCCGCAGCCAGGACGATCGCCCCCGGCGACAGGCACGCGCGAACGACAGCCAGGCGAAAGGATCGGCCGCCACGCTAAGGCGTGTCGTCCATCCTCGTGCAGGTCGCGCCGGGGTTGGCGTGCTGTCGGCGGGCGGTGCGTGGCGTAGCGCCAGACTGGGTGGTCGGGTCGCGCCGCGCGCCGCCCGCTGGCGGCCGGCCAGTTCCACTCCGCAGCTTCGCTGCCGGCGCGTTCCGCGCGGGGATGGACGACACGCCCATCTGCCCGGCGGCCGCGCCGGCGTCGTCGTGTCCGCAGGCCAGGAGCCGTCCTCATGTTGTCCATCGCGCATGCCTGGTCTGTCGTCGTCGCCGCGGTGGCCGAGCATGCGGTGGCGCCGCTGCTGGCCGCCTTGCACCTGACCGGACTCAGCGACGACCCGCGCGAGATCGCCGCTTCGTTGCTGATCGCGGCGCTGCAGCTGTGCATCATCGGCGTGCTGTTCCGCCCGCTGGAAAGCCTGTGGCCGGCCGAGCGCTGGGAGCACCGGCGCCTGGCCAGGATCGATTTCCACTACACCTGGCTGATGCTGGTCGGGGTGTTCCCGCTGTTCTCGTTCCTGATCCTGACCCCGCTGGCCAATGCGCTGGGCGGCGCCGACGCGAGCGCTGCGGCGGCGCCGGCATCCGGCCTGCGTCACGCCTGGCCATGGCTGGACCGGCATCCGCTGGCGCTGTTCGCGCTGTACTACCTGGCCTACGACTTCACCTACTACTGGATGCACCGGATCCAGCACTGGTTGCCGTGGTGGTGGGCGATGCACAGCATGCACCACAGCCAGCGCCAGCTCAGTTGCTGGGCCAACGATCGCAGCAACTACCTGGACGGTGCGCTGCAATCGTTCGTGCTGGCCGCGGTGGGCGTGGCGTTCGGCATCGCCGCCGACGAGTTCGCCTGGCTGATGCTGCTCGGCGAACTGGTGCAGAACCTGTCGCACGCCAACGTGCGCTTCGGCTTCGGGCCGGTGCTGGACAAACTCCTGGTCGATCCGCGCTTCCACCGCCTGCACCACATGCGCGTGGACCCGCAGCGGCCGAACCTGCACAACTGCAATTTCGGCCAGGTGTTCGCGTTCTGGGACGTGCTGTTCGGCACCGCGTTGTACGGCGAGCCAGTGCGTCCCACCGGGGTCGGCGATCCGATGGTGGATCGCGACAACGACCTGGGCCTGGTCGCGCTGCAACTGGAGGGGTTGAAGCGGTTCTGGGGCGCGGTGCGTCGGCGTGCCGGATGGCGGCCGGGCGAGGTCGCCTTCAGCGAAGACTACGTGCCGATCCCGGTCGAGCATGGCGCGGTCGATCCTGCCGCGGCGCAGAGCGGCCGCATGCCGTCAGCGAACCGCGCCGCCGATCCTGCGGCCTAGCCGTTCCCTGCGCTGGACGCGGCCTGCCTGCGGCACGCGTCCATGCCACGTTCGCGGCCCAGGCGGCCGGACCGGTCACTGCTTCTTCAGACAGCCGCTCATGAAGGTCTTGCGCGCATCGCCCTGCAGTTTCTGCGTGGCCGCCTTGGCGTTGCAGTCCTTCATCCGTTGCTGCGAGGCGTTGCCCGATGCCGGCGCAGCACTGCTGCCGCTGAGGCAGGCCTTCTGCGCGGCCTTGTAGTCGTCGCCTTTCTTGCCCTTGTTCTGGGCCGAACACTGGGCCATCAGCGACTGCTGCGCGGTCTGCGGCCTGGCTGCGGCGGCGGCCAGCGGCGGCATGGCGCTCAGGCCCAGCAGCAGGCACACGGCGAGGGAGAGGGAACGGGTCATGGCGGTGCTCCGGTCGGTGGTGCGCGCATCCTGCGCCTGCGGGTCTGACCGGACCGTGACACGGTTCACGGGATAGCGGGAGAGAATCGATTCGGCGGCTGGCCGAACTGGCGCTCGAACCGTCCTAGCCGAGTGCGACCGCCACGCCGATGAGGCGGTCACCCGTTCCGGCCTGCGGCAGATGCGCTGCGGTCATTGGCCGCAGCGCCTCGACAGCGCAGATCAATCAAACCTGCGCGAACCCGCCATCCACGAACATTTCGCTGCCGGTGATGAAGCTGCTCTCGTCCGACGCCAGGAACAACGCCGCCGCCGCGACTTCGTCCGCCCGGCCAATGCGCTCCAACGGGATCTGCGCGGTCATGCCGTCGATGATCGCCTCCTGCTGGCCCGTGCTGGACAGCGCCAGATCCAGGCCCGGCGTCGAGATCGGCCCGGGCGAAAGCACGTTGACGCGAATGCCGGTGCCTTTCAGGTCCAGCGCCCAGCTCCTGGCGAAATTGCGCAGCGCGGCCTTGGTGGCGCTGTACACGCTGAACGCCGGTGTGCCCATGGTGCCGGTGGTCGAGCCGGTCAGGATCACCGAACCGCCGGCGCGCATCAGCGGCAACGCCTTCTGCACGGTGAACAGCGTGCCTTTGACGTTGATGCCGAAGGTGCGGTCGAAGGAGTCTTCGGTGATCGATCCCAGCGGCTGGAAGTCGCCCAGCCCCGCATTGGCGAACAGCACGTCGATGCGGCCCTTGGCGGCTTGGACCTGGGCGAAGACGCGGTCCAGATCGTCCAGCCTCGAAATGTCGCCCTGAATGGCGATGGCGTCGGCACCGATCAGGCGCAGTGCCTTGTCCAGTTCTTCCTGCCGGCGTCCCACGATGACGACCTGGGCGCCTTCGGCCGCAAAGCGCACCGCGCTTGCCAGACCGATGCCGCTGTTGCCGCCGGTAACCACTGCAATCTTGCCGTTGAGCCTGCTCATGATGCGCTCCAGAGAATGTCGAGGCGCAACTGTAGATCCGTACTTTTATTTTGAATAGTATGCACCATCAGGTAAGTACCTTCGGAGCGATCGGATCATGGCCAACACCACTTTCAGTTGCGGTCTCGAGGCCGCCCTGTCCGTGCTCGGCGGCAAGTGGAAGCCGCTGATTCTCTATAACCTGGCGAAGAACGTTCATCGCTATGGCGAATTGCGGCGCGCCATCGGCGGCGTGACCGACAAGGTGCTGATCCAGCAACTCAAGGAGCTGGAGCGCGATCAGGTCGTCGCGCGCATCGACTTCCAGGAGATCCCGCCCAAGGTCGAGTATTCGCTGACCCCTTTCGGGCAATCCCTGGCGACCGCACTGGGAGGGCTGTGCGAGTGGGGCACGGAGCACATGCAGACGGTCGAACGCATCAGCGAACGCCGCGCGTCCGCCGCTTCCAGATCCGAATCCGCTGCCTGATCGTGCGCCCCCAGCCTGCAGGCGGCGGTGGCGGCCGCGCGGCAGCAGATGTGGCACCGCTGCGCTGCCGCCGCCGCGCGCTCGGCGCCGCTAACGGAAGAACTGGCTCGGCGGCTGGCCGAACTGGCGCTTGAACATCGCGGTGAACGCGCTGGGGCTGTCGTAGCCCAGTTCCAGCGCCACGTCGATGATGCGGTCGCCGGCGGCCAGCCGTTCCAGCCCGCGCAGCAGGCGCAGCTGCTGCCGCCATTGGCCGAAGCTCATCTGCAGTTCGCGCCGGCACAGGCGCTGGATGGTCTTGACGTCCACGCCCAGCCGCGCCGCCCAGTCGTGCAGGGTGGTGCCGTCGGCGGGATCGGCATCGAGCGCGGCACCGATGCGCAGCAGGCGCGGATCGTGCGCCTGCGGCAGGTGCAGCGGCAGCGCCGGCAGGGCGTGCAGCTCGTCCAGGATCAGCCGCATCAGGCGTCCGTCGCGCGAGTCGGCGGCGTGGTCCCAGGGCACGCTGGCGGCGCTGCGGATCAGCGCTTCCAGCAGCGGCTCCACCGCCATCACCGTGGGCTGCGCCGGCATGCCGGCGATCGCGCCGGGGCGGATGTACAGGCTGCGCATCCCCAGCGTGCCGACGCAGCGCACGCTGTGCACGGTGCCGGCCGGCATCCATAGCGCGCGGGTGCTCGGCACCACCCAGTGGCCCTGGCCGGAGCGCACCACCATCAGCCCGTGCAGCGCGTAGACCAACTGGTGGCGCGCATGCCGGTGCGGAGCGATGGCGGTTTCGCTGGGATAGTCGGCGGGCTTGCACACCACGTCGGCGGGCGCGTCGTCGATGCTCCACGCGGCCGGCGCGACGCTGGCGGTCTCCCTGTCCTTTTCTCGACGAGTGGTGGGCATGTTGCGCAGGAAGGTCGAAGCGGGTCAGCCTACCATGCGCGACGAGCCCCCACTGACCGGTCCGCCATGTCGAGCCTGCGCCCTGCCGCCGCCACCGTTCCTGCCGCCGCCACACCCCGCCCGGTAGTGGCCGGGGTCCTCGCCGCGATCACTTCCTCGCACCTGATCAACGACATGATGCAGTCGCTGATCCTGGCGCTGTACCCGGTGCTGAAGGGCCAGTTCCAGCTCAGCTTCGCCCAGGTCGGGATGATCACGCTGACCTACCAGCTGACCGCCTCGCTGTTCCAGCCGCTGATCGGCTTGCGCACCGATCGCCGCCCGGCGCCGTACTCGCTGCCGCTGGGCATGACCTCGACCCTGTGCGGCCTGCTGCTGCTCGCGTATGCGCCGAGCTTCGCGATGGTGCTGCTGGCCGCGGCGCTGGTCGGGATCGGCTCGGCGATCTTCCATCCCGAATCCTCGCGCATCGCGCGGCTCGCCTCGGGCGGGCGGCATGGGTTGGCGCAGTCGGTGTTCCAGGTCGGCGGCAACACCGGCACCGCGCTGGGGCCGCTGATCGCCGCGGCGGTGATCGTGCCCAACGGCCGCCACGCCGTGGCCTGGTTCGGCGCCGCGGCGCTGCTCGGCATCGCCCTGCTGTCCTACGTCGGCCGCTGGTACGCGCTGCACCTGCAGGCGGTACGCGCCGCGCCGCGGCCGCTCGCCACGGCGCCGGCATTGCCGCGCAAGACCGTGCTGCGGATCGTGGCGATCCTGCTGCTGCTGATCTTCTCCAAGTATTTCTACATCGCCGGGCTGAGCAGCTACTACACGTTCTATCTGATCCGGCGCTTCGGGGTGTCGGTGCAGAGCGCGCAGTTGCATCTGTTCGCGTTCCTGCTGGCCTCGGCGCTGGGCACGCTGATCGGCGGCCCGGTCGGCGACCGGATCGGGCGCAAGCCGGTGATCTGGGTGTCGATCCTGGGCGTGGCGCCGTTCGCGCTGGCGCTGCCGTACGTGGGGCTGCATGCGGCGACCGCACTGACCGTGCTGATCGGCTTCGTGCTGTCCTCGGCGTTCTCGGCGATCCTGGTGTACGCGCAGGAAATGATGCCCGGCCGCATCGGCACCATCTCCGGGCTGTTCTTCGGCTTCGCCTTCGGCATGGGCGGGTTGGGCGCGGCGGTACTCGGCCTGCTCGCCGACCGCGAGGGCATCGTGTTCGTGTACCAGGCGATGTCCTATCTGCCGCTGCTGGGCATCGTGGCGGCGCTGCTGCCGAGCCGGCGTCCGCTGCCGGCGCAGGCGCACTAGCGCAGCCAGGGGCGGGGCGAGCGGGCTGGGCGATCGGCGCAAGATCGGGAACGCGTGGCGCCGCGCGGCGCGGCACACTGGCTCGACCTTGCGGAGATCGGCTATGCGACAGACGCGGATGTCTTCCCAGCAGCGCGGCATCGAACGCGCGCTCGCACACCTGCAGCAGTGCGTGCAGGCGCGCGCGGCCTTGCCCGGCCTGGCCGAGCTGGCCGCGGTGGCACACCAGTCGCCGTTCCACTTCCATCGCGTCTACCGCGCCATGACCGGCGAAACCGTCGGCCGCACCGTGACTCGGCTGCGCCTGCTGCATGCGTTGCAATTGCTTGCCGGCACCGGCTCGATCACCGAGATCGCGCTGGCCGTGGGCTACGAGACGCCGCAGGCGCTGGCGCGCAGTTTCCGCAATGCGCTCGACGCCAGCCCCAGCCAGCTGCGTGCCGATCCGGCGGCGCTGGCCGCACGAACGCAGGCGCTGGCGCAGCCGCCGCGGCAGGCCGTGGATGCGGCACCGGCACCGTTGCGGATCGCGGTGCGGACCTTGGCGCCGTTCGAGGTGGTGGTGCTGCGCCGGCGCGGCGCCTTCGATGCGCTGGATGCCGGCTTCGGCCGCCTGTTCGCCTGGGCGCAGCGTGCCGGCGTGGCCGAGCGGCTGCAGGCGCTGGTCGGCATTCCGCTCAGCGACCATCGCGACCTGCCAGCGCGCGCGCACGTGTTCGAGTGCGCGATGGGTTTCGATGCCGCGGTGTCGCCGCCGGCGCCGTTCGCGCTGCGCACGCTGGGCGGTGGCGACTACGCGCTGCTGCGCCAGGTCGGCAGCTACGCGCAGCTGGAGGACGCGCTGGATCGGGTGTTGGCCGACTGGCTGCCGGGCAGCGGCCATGCGCTGCGCGATGCGCCGTTGCACTACCTGTATCTGGACGATCCGGAAACGGTGGCCGAAGCCGAACTGCGCGCCGACATCTGCGTGCCGGTACAGCGCGATGCCGGCTAGCCCGTCTCGTCCACGAACAGCATCTGCGGCGACGGGTGCATCAGGAACCGCTGGTGCGAGATGTTCCAGGCATAGGCGCCGGCGAGCGGGAATGCCAGGCAGTCGCCCGGCGCCAGCGCCGCGACCGGTTGCGCGCGCGCCAGCACGTCCTTGGGCGTGCACAGCTGGCCGACCAGGGTCACCCGCGTGTCGCGCAGCAGCGGTGGCTGCGTGCCGCGCAGCACCAGGAACGGATGGTCGTGGGCTTGCGCGGCCGGGGTGCGGAAATGATGGGTGCCGCCGCGGCCGATGGCGAAATACTCGCCATGGCTGCGCTTGATGTCGAGCACCTCCATCAGATACCAGCCGCAGCTCGCGCTGACGTAGCGGCCCGGCTCCAGGCGCAGGCGCAGGCCGTCGCCATGCGTGCGCAGCAGCGCCGGCAGGCCGGCGCAGAACCCGGACCAGTCGAACGAGGCCGTCGCATCGGCGTAGTTCACGCCGAAGCCGCCGCCGGCGTTGACCGTCAGCGGACCCAGCGCGTAGGCCTGGCGCCAGCCCTGCACGGTCTGCAGATAGCCGGCGACCAGGCGCAGCTGCGCCTGCGCGTCGCACTGGTGCGACATCAGGTGGAAGTGGAAGCCGGCCAGCTGCAGCGCCGGCGCGTCGCGCAGCAGCTGCATGGCCGCCTCCAGGTCGAGCGCGTCCAGCCCGAACGGCGAGGGCCGCCCGCCCATCACCAGGCGCGTGTCCTGCATGCCGGGCACGGCGATGTTCATGCGCAGGAACAGCGGCACGCGGCGCCCGGCGTGCGCGGCGATGCGCGCCAGCCGCTGCAGTTCGCCCAGGCTCTCCACGTGCAGCGTGCACTGCGGGAGCGACGTGGCCAGGTGCAGTTCGGCGTCGAGCTTGCCGGGACCGCCGAACAGCAACGGCCGCCCCGGCTGGTGGTCGCCCAGCCATTGCAGCTCGCCTCCGGAAGCCGCCTCGAAACCGTCCACCCACGGCGCCAGCGTGCGCAGCAGCGGCGGCTCGGCATTGGCCTTGGCCGCGTAGTACAGCTCGCACTCGGCGGGTAGCTGCGTGCGCATCGCTTCGGCATGCCGGCGCAGCGCCGCCAGGTCGTAGACGTAGGCGCACACTGGTCCGTCGCCGCGCTCGCGCAACTGCGCCAGCGCGGCCGCCAGCGGCGCCGGATCGATGTGCAGGCTCATGCCGCGGCCTGCCGTTGCACCGGCATGACGATCGGATTGGGCAGCAGGGTGTAGTCGGCATGGCGGTCGGCGCGTTGCAGCAAGCGCAGGCGCAGGTTGTTCTTGGCCGGCAGCGGCGCGCCGTCGAGCAGGGCCTGCAGCGCCGGTTGCGGGCCGTGGCGCTGCTGCCAGGCTTGCGCGATCTCGCCGACGATCCGCCACAGCCGCCGCTCGCGGTGGTCGTGGCCGTCGGCCAGATGGAAGATCGCCTCGGCCAGATTGTTGACCAGCGCGCAGTAGGCGATCCGGTTCCAGCCCTGTTCGGCGCTGTAGTACAGCGACTGCCGCGCGGTTTCGGACATGCCGTGCAGGCGCGCGGCCGGCCAGCGCGCCGGCAGCAGCTTGGTGCCTTCCAGATCGCGGATCCAGACCCGCGCCGGCAGGCCGTCCGCGCAGCCGATCACGGTGTTCTGCAGGTGCGGCTCGAGCACGATGCCGTAGTCGAACCAGGCGCTCCAGACCCCGTCCAGCAGCAGTCGCGCATAGGCCCGGAACCAGGCCGTGGTGGCCGCATCCAGGCTGCCGTGGCGCCGTGCCAGCGCCTGCAGCGGCGCGGCGCAGGCGGCATCGCCGCGCGCGTCGCGGGTGAACAGCGCGCCGGCGACCTGCGGTTGGAAGCGCAGCCGTTGCGGCGCGGGGATGGCCTGCCGGTAGAGCATGCCGAAACTTTCGCCGAGCGCGCGGCAGGCCTGCGCATCGCCGCCCAGCGCCGAGAAATCCAGGTCGGTGGCGGCCGGTTCCAGCAGCACCTGGAAGCCCGGCACGCGCTGCGCCAGTTCGCGCCAGGCCGGCGCCAGCAGGCGGGTCAGCGCGACCGCGCTTTCCAGTTCGTACCAGGCGTTCTTGCGCACGCAGTTGGTCAGGCGCACATGCACCGAAAGCTTGAGGAAGTAGTCCAGGTCGGCGTGGTAGAGCGTGCGCACCGACGAGGTCGGGCGCAGCGCGAGGCCGCGTTCGCCCAGCGGTTCGATCCAGCCGCGCGCCTGCGCCTGGCGCAGCAGCGGGTGCGCAAGCACGCGCTCGGCTTCCCATGGATGGCACGGATACAGATCCGCTGCGCCGCCGGCCTGCGCCAGCGTGGCGCGCATGTCCTGGCCCTGCGCGCGGTACAGGCGCGGGTCGATGCGGAACCAGAACAGCGGGAAGCGGCTGCGCGCCTCCGGCGCGCAGGCCAGCACCTGCGCCAGCGGCACGCCTTCGCGGCTCTTCGGCGTCGGATGCAGCGCGTGTCCCCACAGCATCGATTGCTCGGCATCGATCATCGCCTCGCCGCTGGGCGCGGCGGCGTCGGCGCAGCGCAGCAGCTGCGCGGTCACCGCGATGCTGTTGTCGCTCTGCGCGAGCAATTCGGCGTTGAACGCCTCGCCGTCGGCCAGTTCCTGCAGCAACAGGCGCACCAGCGCCGTCGCGTCCAGGCAATGCCACGGCTGTCCGTTGGCTTTCAGGTACGGCGCCGAGTCGAAACGGCAGCGGCCGAGCGTGTCGGCCTGGGCCAGGCGGAGGCACAACGCGGCGCCGGAAGGCAGCTGCAGGCGCAGCCAGCGCTCGCCGGCGCTGGCGATGCCGGGACGGTCCAGGCCGCGGTAGTCGAAGTCGGCCTGGCCGCGGCCGATCGCCACTTCGCGCAGGTAGCAGTTGAGCCAGCAGGTGATCGCCTGCGCTTGCGCCAGGCTGTCGTACCACGGGTCGTGCAGCGGGTCATGCGTCGCGAGCGGGGACATGCGCGGTTCTCCGTACGGAAGTGAGCGAGAGGGCCGGCGCCAGCGCCAGCAGGGCCGCGGCAGCCGCGGCGAGGAACGGCACGGCCAGGCCGTGGCCTTGCACCAGGGCGCCGGCGAGCGCGCCGCCGGCCACGCCGGCGTACTTGCCGAACGCATCGAAGCGGCCGAACAACTGCCCGGCGGCGTGCGCGCTGGCGATGCCGGCGAGGCTGCGGTTGAGTCCGCGCAGCGCCATCCACATGCCCACGCCGAACAGCAGGCGCGCGGCGATCAGCCACGCTGGCGCCTGCAGCACCGCCTGCAGCAGGCAGGCCAGCGCGAACAGCGCCAGCCCGGCCGGCAGCGGCGAGGCGCGGTGCTCGCTGCCGCGCCAGCACGGCAGCAGCACCAGGTAGACCAGGTGCGGCAGGCTGTACAGCAGGCCCGCGGCCGCGGCGTTGCCGATGCCCTGCGCCTGCGCGTAGGGCAGGAAGTATGGGAAGGTCACCACCATCGCGAAGCAGAACAGGAACTGCGTGCTCCACAGTGCCCAGCGCTGCCGGCGCCGGCTGGCGTCGTCGTGCGCGTCGGCATTCGCCGCAGCGGCGGCGTGGCGTGGCCGCGGCGGGTCGGCGGGCAGTCGCCAACTCAGCGCGAAGGCGAGCAGCGGCAGCAGCGCCAGATAGCGGTACAGCGATTGCGCCGGGCCCAGCGCGCTGGCCAGGCCGAGCAGCGCCGGCGCGGTGACCATCGCCAGCCGCGCCGAGAACTGGGTCCAGTCCAGTGCGCGCGCCAGCGGCCCGGTCCGTGCCTGCGTGGTCAGATAGGCATTGGTCGCGGCCAGCGAACCGCCGCAAGCGCCTTGCACCACCAGCCCGGCCACCAGCCAGCCCAGGTCGGGGGCGAAGCCGGCCATCGCGAACCCCAGCGCCAGGCCCAGTTGCGCGCGCAGCAGCGAGCGCTTGCGTCCGTAGCGGTCGGCCAGCCGGCCCCAGGCGCCGGCGGTGAGCGCGGTGCACAGCGTCGGCAGCACGTACAGCACGCCGCTCCAGCCGATCGCCGCGCCCGGCGCCAGCTGTTGCAGTACCTGCGGCAGGAACAGCGGCATGCCCAGTGCGGTGAACGCGGCCAGGTAGTGCGCGGCCAGCACCGGGCCGAGCACGCGCTTCATCGCGCCACTCCGTGCGCGAATGCCGCCTGTGCCGGCACCGCGACAGCAGGCGCTGCCGCGGCCTCGATCTCCTCGCGCAACAGATTGGGCGCGCTGTCGCCGTAGAACTTGTTGATGTCGGCAGCGCCGGTGATCTGCTTGCCGAGCAGGCTGCCGGCGCTGAGCAGGTACTTCACCGGCAGCCGCGGCGCCGCCAGCAGCGCCCGCGCCGGCGCGGTATCGATGCCTTCGCCATGCAGCTCCTGCAGCGTGCCGTGCAGGCGCGCGCGCAGTTGCGCGTGCAGCGGCGCGCGCAACGCGGGCTGTGCTTCGGCCAGGCCTTCCAGCACCGCCTGCAGGTCCAGTTGCAGGATGATGGTGCAGAACATGCGCGCCAGCGCGGCCTCGTCTTCCACCGCGATGCGCACGTCGCGCGGCGGTCCCCACTGCGCCAGTTGCGGCCGCTGCGCATACAGCCGCGACAGTTTCACCCGCGCCGCGTCGTTGTCCTTCAGCAGCAGACGCGGTGCGCGGCCGGGGGCGTAGATCAGCACGCTGTTCTGCTGGTTGGCCTCCAGCGCGATGCCGTAACGCAGCCACAGCCGCAGGTGCACGTGGCACATCAACCCGAGGTAGGCGTCCCACCATGCGTGCAGGTCGCCGCCGTGGAAGCGCTCGGCCAGGTGCAGCGCCAGCGGGCGGCCGTCCGCCATCGCGGCGCACAGGCCGGCCACCGGCACCAGCGTCGCCTCCGGCAACGGCGGATAGCGGCGCAGCAGATAGGCCAGGTGGCGCGCCTCGCCGACCTGACCGGCGTGGGATTCGTCCACGTGCAGGTAGCGCAAGCCCAAGGCCGGATCGTGCGCGGCGATGGCCCGCAGCACGCGTTCGAACCAGTGCCCGTCGTGCAGCGTGGACGGCTTGATCAGGCGCAGGTTGAGCGCGCCCAGGCTGCGCATCGGCAACGGCAGCTTGAGGTGGTGGTCCGGATGGTCCAGCGGGACGACGGTGCGTACCGACAGCGACGGGCGCACCTGCAGCCATGGCTGCGGCGCGGCGATGGCGCCGTCTGGCAGCGCGAAGTCCGCTTCGCCCAGGCGCGCGAAGGTCAGCGGGTGCAGCGGCCAGGCGATGTGGCTGGCGTCCAGCGCCGGCGCCAGGCCGAGCGTGCTCGGACGCGGCCAGAACGTCGGCGGCGGCGTGGTCTGCGCCACCGCGGCCGCCGGCAGCGCCAGCCAGCGCAGCGCGAAGCACGGCGCGAACTCGGGCGCATAGTGCGGCAGCTGCGCGTCGTCCAGTCCGACCTTGGCGCGCGCGGTCGGATAGAACGGATGGTCGCGATGGCTGGCCAGCTGTTCGCAGCGGTAGGCGCGTTCGTGCGCGTCGGCTGCGTCCAGGGCGGCGGCCAGCGACGGGCGCTGTTGCGCGTAGGCCTGCCGCGCCAGCGCGCGCTGGCGTACCGCGCACTCCGCTTCGTCGGCATAGGCGCGGTGCAGGCGCCGGGTGTCCGCATCCAGCCCGGCGCTGATCCGTGCCAGCCAGGTGGCGGCGCCGGATTCGAAGGCGACGCGGTCGCCGTCGCGCAGCAGCCAGCCGTCGCTGCAGGCGCTGAGGTCCTGCAGATAGCCGCGGCGTTGCAGTGGCAGCCACAGTTCGCCGTCGGGCAGGTGCGCGATACGCCACCACAGCGCGTTCGGCAGTGGTGCCGGCCAGGCCGCGAGCAGGGCCGGCGATGGCGTGGCGGCGGCGCCGCGGCTGACGATGCCGCGCAGGTCTTCGCGCAGGCAGGCGTCGATGATGCGCAGGTCGATGTAGCGGCGGTCGTCCAGGTTCATGGCTGCGCTCCCGTGCCGGCCTCGATCCGCCACTGCAGCGGCGCCTCGGCCGCGGCCAGGGCGAGCGGCAGGTCGGCCGCGGCGTCGGCGAGCACGTCCAGCGCGCCCAGGTAGTCCTTGTTGGAGTGGCTCAGGCGGATGCTGTCGCCGGGTTGCCGCAGGCGCCGGTAGCGCGCTTCCCAGCGCGTGTCGTTGCAGGCCTGGTCGTCGCTGGCCATGGCCAGGGTGCCTTCGGCGTCGGCGACGTAGTAGCGCACCAGCGCGTGTTCGCGCTGCGCGCGCAGGATCGGTAGCGGCTGTCCCAGGTGCAGGCCGAGCACGCTGTCGAACCAGCGTCCGCCGAACATGCGGTCGAGCAGGAATTCGCGGCCGTCGCCGATGCTGCGGTAGTTGATCTCGACCAGTACCGGCCCGTCGGCGGTCAGGATGAATTCGCTGTGGCAGGCGCCGAAGCCGATGCCGAACGCCTGCAGCTGCGCCACTGCCTGGCGCAGCGCCGGCGTGTCGGCATCGCCGCGCCAGCTGGCCTCGCATTCGACGAAGTGCGGCGGCGCCGACAGGCGCACCTCGAAGCCGCCCAGCACCTGCAGGCGCTGTCCGTCGCCGAGCGTTTCCACGGTGAACAACGGCCCTTGCAGCACGCTCTCCAGCAACACGCTGCGCTGCGGATGGCGCTGCCAGAAGTCGTCCAGATAGGCCTGCAGCGCGGCGGCGTCGGCGCAATGGCGCACGTCCAGGCTGGCCACGCCTTCGCGCGGCTTGGCGATCAGCGGCCATGGCGCCTGCGCCGGCAGCGGCGCGCCTGGCGCCAGGCTGCAGAACCACGGCACCGGCAGGCCGCGCGCGCGCAGCCGCTGGCGCATCGCGGCCTTGTTCTTGGCCGCATAGCAGATCTGCCAGTCCTTGCCCGGCAGTGCCAGCGCGGCGGCGACCAGCGCGGCGCTGGTCTGCAGATGATCGCTGTTGCTGAACACCGCGCGCGGCTGCAATTGCAGGGTGCTGAGCAGGTCGAGGACGCCGAGCGGATTGAACACGTCGCACTCCAGGATCTGCAACGGCACCGTGGGCGGATGCCGGCGGAAGTGCGCCAGGTGTTCGTGGCGGCGGTCGGTCAGCAGCAGCACCGGAACGCCCAGGCGTTGTGCCGCGGGAATGAAACCATCGGTCACTGCCGGATGGCAGACGTGGCTCAGGATCAGCAGGGGAGCGTCATGCGGGGTCATGATCGGTTCTCGTTCGGAAGACAGGGGCGGACGCGCGCGCCATCGCGCGCGGCCGCGATCTGCGGACACGGGGAGCACGAGGCCGCGGCTGCGGCGCTTGGGGACTGCCTGGCGCACGCATCGGGCGCGCGCTGGGTGCGTTGCGAACGCGGCCGCGTTCGCCGTAAAGGCTCGCGTCTCCCGCGAGCGGCGGCGCGCCGGGTGGCGCGCGGTACTGCAAAGGCTACCGTCGTCGTTCGACGGCAGCGTCGATCAGAAGCGGTATTCCAGGCCGAGGGTGACGCTGCGGCCCGGCGCCGGTTGCCGGCCCCACGGACTGGTGTCGATGCCGCGGTACCAGTACGTGCGGTCGAACAGGTTGTTCACTGCCAGCGAGGCGCTGAGCTTGCCGCTGTCGCGCTCGCTGAGCACCTGGCTCAGCTGCGCGTTCCACACCCAGTACGCCGGCAATTCGCCGACCGAACCGATCGCGTTTTCCTGCACGCTGTTGGCGGCATCGCTGAAGGCGCGGCTGAAGTAATAGCCGGACACTGCGACGGTGGTGTGACCGGGCTGGTAGGACGCGCCGAGGCTGAGCTGGTTGCGCGAGGTGTAGGGCACCAGCTTGCCGTCGTAGGCACCCGATTCCTGGCGTGCGTCCAGGTAGGCGTAGCCGGCGTTGAGGGTCAACGCGCGCAGCTGCGCCGGACTCCATTGCAGTTCCACCTCGCCGCCCTGGTGGCGGGTCTTGCCGAGGTTGCGATAGGTGCGGGTGGTGTTGTCGAGCTGGATCTGCTGATCGAAATCGATCAGATAGCCGCCGAACTGCACGCGGGTACGGTCGTTGGGCTGGTAACGCGCGCCGGCCTCGTAGTTCCAGGCCAGTTCGGCGTCGAGATTGTCGCCGTAGATGATCTGGGTGACCTGCGGCGCGCGCAGCGAGCGCTGCCCGTCGGCATACAGGTACCACTGCGCGCTGGCCTGGAAACCCAGGGTCAGGCCGGGCAACACGTCGCTGGTCTTGTTGCGCGTGCTGGCGCCGCTGGCGAGGTTGTAATAGCGCGAATCCACCCGCTCGTAGCGCAGCCCCGGGGTGATGGTGACGCGGTCGTCGGCCAGCCCGATCGCATCGCTGACGTAGGCAGCGGCGCCGCGGTCCTTGAAGCGCCAGTCGCGCACCAGGGTGTACAGCCCGTCGCTCAGCCGCGTATTGCCGACCAGGAAGTCGATGTCCTCGCTGATCGCGCGCGCGCCCACGGTCCACTGCTGGCTCACCGCACCGGAGTTCATCTTCCAGCTCAGCCGCGGCTCGCTGCCGTAGACCTTGAAATCGCGCGGCGCGCTCTGCCGCAATTGCGGCGGCAGATCCGCACGCCAGGTCTCGCTGGACGCCGAGCGCATGCCGACGATGAAGTTGCGGCTGCTGCGCGCGCTGAAGTTGCTCCAGTCCAGGCGCAGGTCGTGGAACGGACCCAGATCGCCGAACTCCTGCTGGTAGACCAGCGAGGCGCGCGTGGTGCGGCCGGTGAATGCGTCCAGCGGCCGTGTCGACTGGCGCGTATCGCGCAGATAGTCGGCGGTGGACAAGGCGCCGGCCATGTCCATGTCGGCCACGTAGCGCTGCACGCTGGCCTTGAGCAGCTTGTCCGGGGCCAGCCACCATTCGGCGCGCAGGCGCAGGTTCTTGATGTCGGTGTCGCTGTGCTCGCGCCAGTACTCGCCCTTGGTCCAGTTCGCGTCCAGCTGCAGGCCGAACGTATCGCTGGCGTAGCCGCCGGTGCTGATCGCGGTGTCGCTCAGATAGTGCCCGGCGCCGCCGGCGGTCACCTTCTGCCCGAGCGTGGTGGTCCAGGTCGTGGGGATGTCCGGACTGATCAGGTTGATCACGCCGCCGACGTTGTTGGGGCCGTACTGCACCGCCGCGCCGCCGCGCACGATGTCGATGCGGTCGACCTGGTTGAGGCCGACCGGGAACAGCGACAGGCTGGTCTGCCCGTACGGCGCCAGGGCCAGCGGAATGCCGTCCTCGAGCACCTGCACGCGGCCGCTGCGGCTCTCGTACAGGCCGCGCAGCATGATCTGCGGCAGCGCGCCGGTGCCGGTCTCGTCGAACACCTTGATCCCCGGCACGCGCTGCAGCGCGTCGTCCAGCGAGCGGTTGGCGCCGTTGCGCAGCTGCGCGTTGTCGATCACCTGGCGGCTGCCGGCGTAATGCTGCACGTCCTGCACGGTGGAGCGGCCGAGCAGGCTGCCCTGCACCTGCACGGTATCCAGCTGGCGGATCCGTGCCGCCGCGTCCTGCGGGTCCTGCGCCTGCTGGGCGCTGGCCAGGGGCGGGGCGAGCAGGGCGGCGCCGACGGCCAGGGCCAGCAACGAGGGGGAAAGCGAAACGATCAAGGCGACGACTCCGGAGAACGAAGGATCAATGCGCGCGCAGCTCGGCGGCGTGCTGGCGCAGCGCGGATTGCAGCAGCGCGCGGTCTTCGCCGGCGAACAGCCACTGCAGGTCCGCCTGCGCCAGCCAGTGCCGGCGTTGCGCCGCGTCGCGCGGATTGGGACAGAACGGGATACCGGCGTCGCCGCAGGCCGCGGCGATCGCCAGCAGCTGCGCCCACACCTGCGGATGGGTCGGCTGCGGGCCGACGCCCAGGTCCAGCGCCAGGTCGAGCGCGCCTTCCATCACCAGCGACACCCCCGGCACCTGCAGGATCTGCGGCAGGGCGCGCACGCCGGCGGCGCTTTCGATCATCGGCACCACGCGCAGGGTGTGCCGGGTGCGTTCGATGTAGTCGGCCAGCGCGACGCTGCCGAAGCCGGTGACGCGGCCGCCGCTGATGCCGCGCCGGCCGCGCGGCGGGAAGTGCGCGGCGGCGACCGCGCGCTCGGCCTGCTCGGCGCTGTCCAGCCCGGCCAGCACCACGCCGCGCGCGCCGGCGTCGAGCACCCGGCCGATCAGCTTGGCGTCGACCTCGGGCACCCGCACCCAGGCTTCGCAGCCGCCCAGTTCGCAGGCGCGGATCGCATGTTCCAGCTCGGCCGGCGAGCGCAGCACGTGCTCCAGGTCGAGCACTGCGAAGTCGTAGCCAAGGTGGCCGAACATCTCGCACAGCAACGGGCTGGGCACCGAATTGAGCAACCCGATCTTGCAAGCCATGGGGGAGGGCGAGCGGGGCTGGGGAAGGGGCTGCAATCCTGGCCTAAACGATAATGGTTATCAAGTAGGTTTCGGTGGCCGCCGCTGCATTCGTGTAGACGCTTTTTGTGCGCGCCGGCACCTATGCAGGGATGCAGCGCGCTTGCGCCGGTGACGGGGCTTCTACGAACGGACGCCGCGCAAGCCTCAGCCCGGCACGGCGCGCATGGCGCGGTACGGCGGCGTCGCCATCACCATCTCGGCCAGCGAATAGGCCAGCTCGCGCTCGGCCATTACCGTCCCGTCGGCGCCGTGCTCGAGCAGGTGCTTGACCTCGGCATCGCTGTGCGCGCGGGCCAGCAGGGTCAGTCCGGGATTCAGCGCGCGCAGCTTGGCCAGCGCCTCGCCGGCTTCCAGCGGCTGCGGGATCGCCAGGATCGCGATCTTGGCTTTTTCCGGATGCGCCTCGGCCAGCACCCGGTCGGCAGCGGCGCTGCCGCGGATGCCGGGGATGCCGTCGGCATGCGCGCGTTCCACGTGCTCGCGGTTGTCGTCGATCACCAGCACCGGCACCCCGCGCTCGCGCAGGACCGCCGCCAGCGTGCTGCCGACCCGGCCGTAGCCGATCACGATGGCGTGGTCGACCAGGTCCAGCGACGGCCCCGGCGGCAGTTCCGCTTCCACCGTCACCGGCGCATCCACCGCCTGCCTGGCCTGCCAGCGGTCCAGCCAGGTGAACAGCAGCGGGTTGGCGATGATCGACAGCAGCGCGCCGGCCAGGATCAGGTCGCGCCCGGTCTCAGGCAGGATCGCCAGGCTGACGCCGAGCCCGGCCAGGATGAAGGAGAACTCGCCGATCTGCGCCAGGCTGGTGGAGATGGTCAGGGCGATGCCGGTGGGGTGGCCGAACGCGCGCACGATCACGAACGCGGCCAGCGACTTGCCGACGGTGATGGTCAGGAACGTGGCCAGCACCTGCCACGGATGCTCGAGCAGGATGTGCGGGTCGAACAGCATGCCGACCGAGACGAAGAACAGCACCGCGAACGCATCGCGCAGCGGCAGCGAATCGTTGGCCGCCTTGTGGCTGAGCTCCGATTCCTTCAGCAGCATGCCGGCGAAGAACGCACCGAGCGCGAACGACACCCCGAACAGGGTCGCCGAGCCGAACGCCACGCCCAGCGCGATCGCCAGCACCGACAGCGTGAACAGCTCGCGCGAGCCGGTCGCGGCGACCTTCTCCAGCACCCACGGGATCGCGCGGCGGCCGACCACCAGCATCACCACCACGAACGCGGCCATCTTCAGCAGGGTGATGCCCAGCGCACCGAGGATCGCGCCGGTGCCGGCGCCCTTGCCGCCGAGTGCGTCGGCCAATGCCGGCAGCAGCACCAGCGCCAGCACCATCACCAGATCCTCGACGATCAGCCAGCCCACCGCGATGCGCCCGCGCAGGGTTTCCAGCAGGCGCCGTTCCTCCATCGCGCGCAGCAGCACCACGGTGCTGGCCACCGACAGCGCCAGGCCGAACACCAGCCCGTGCAGGGTCGGCCAGCCCATGCTCCAGGCCAGGCCCCAGCCGAGCAGGGTGGCGACCGCGATCTGCGCCAGCGCGCCGGGGATCGCGATCCATTTCACTTCCATCAGGTCTTCGAGCGAGAAATGCAGGCCGACGCCGAACATCAGCAGCATCACCCCCAGTTCCGACAGCTGGTTGGCCAGCGCCTGGTCGGCGACGAAGCCGGGAGTGAACGGACCGACGCAGATGCCGGCCACCAGATAGCCGACCAGCGGCGAGAGCTTGATGCGGTGGGCGAGGGCGCCGAGGACGAAGGCGAGGGCGAGCCCGACCGCGATGATGTCGATGAGACTGGTGTCGTGATGCATGCAGATTCGCGGAACAAGATTGCAAGGAGTGTGGCCGATGCGGCTTTTATCGGCAAATCAGGGTGCCGGCCTCATGCGCGGCGATGCTTGTCGGGCGCGTCGTGGCCGGGGGCCGGATCCGCGGCGTGCAACGCCTGCTTGCGCACCACCGGGCCGCTTCGGGTTGCCGAGCGACGCTGTCGCCGCCCGGCCGTGCCGGAGGCCGGTAGCCGACACGCTCCGCGCTGCACGAGAGCGATGCGGAGCGTGCCAGGGCAGGGGCGGGTCGGGCGCTTCGGCAAGACATGCGTCGCGTTCCCATTTCCCCGCGTTCCGCCGCCGCTGCCGAGTGCCGGCCGCTCCGTCCGATTCTAGTCAAGCCGCGCCGCTCCGACAAAATGCCGACAATCGCCGCCGCCGCGCCGATGCAGCGCTCGCCGCATACGTCGCAGCCCAATGGCGGCGGCACTCTCACGGACGCGTGATACGCGAAACCGGCAAAATTGCCCCGGTCTGGGACCATGCCGAATGAGATGCCGGTCCCAGCCTCTCCGAAATCCCCGCAAACCCCCGCCGCGCAAGGCGTTGCCGCCGTATTGCGCTGCGCAAACTGTCTACTGTGCGGGCTTGCGCCGTGCTGTATGTTTGCGCCAATTGGGCATCCTGCCAAGGATCAAGGTGGCATGGCTACACTGAAAAAATTCGCTGGCGGCATCCTCCTGAGCGCGGTCTATTGCGCGCTCTACATGTTCGTGTGGCGCTGGTCGGTGGACCAATGGTTCCTGCCGGCCGGCTTGCGCGCGGCGGCGTTGCTGTTCCTGCCTTACCGGCTGTGGCCCTACGTGTTCCTGGGCGATGCCGCCGCCTTGCTGACGATGCGCTTGCCGATGGCCAACCACGACGGGGTCAGTGAGCTGTGGGCGTATCTGAGTCCGTTCCTGGCGGCGCCGCTGTTCGCGTTGCTGCCGTGGGCTTTCCGCAGCCGCTTTCCCGGCGCGTCGGCAGTGCAGCGCTGGTTGCCTTTGCTCACGGTTGGCCTGGCGCTGTGGGGCCTGCTGGTCAACAAGGCGGTCAACGCGATGTTGGACGGGCCGGCCGCCTTCATCACCCTGGAAACCAGCGTCAGGTACTGGATCGGTAGCTACCTCGGCATTCTGATGTTCTTCCTGCCGGCCTTGCTCTGGCTGCGTCGCAAGACCGATAAATTCATGCCCAGCAAGCTGTTGCGCGACTCCGCGATCGCGGTCCTGGCGGTGGCGGGCATCTTCGTGCTGGCCATGCAGACCTCGGGCCTGATGCACCAGGTCGTGCTGCTGGCGCTGTTGGTGCCGGGCGCCTGGCTCACCCTGTCCTACGGCTGGCGCGGCTCGGCGGTCGGCGTGGTGCTGGCCAACCTGGCCGTTGCCATGTCGCTGCCGCGGGTGAATTACCCGGGCGCCTACGATCAGCAGGGCTTCGACGTGCAGATGCTGATCGCGGTCGCGGCGACCCTGCTGTTCGTGCTCGGCTCGAAGATTTCCAGCGCGTTCCGCCAGGCGCGGCACTTCGGCTATGCCGAGCAGCAGGCGCTGCAGGTGGCGCAGGCCAGCTACATGTCGGCCGAGCGCACGCTGCGCAACCGGGTGATCGAGTACACCGATATCCATACCCACCTCAACAAGCTGCGCCGCGACATCGCCTCTTCGCTGAAGGAGCGCGGCCACTACGCTGCGGCCATGGAGATGAACCGTACCGGGGTGATCCAGGCGCAGTTGATGGACGACTACGTCGCCGCGCTGTATCCGCTGGACATCGAGACCCATGGACTCTACGGCGCACTGAGTTCCATCGCCTTCGCCAATGCCTGCGACACCGAGGTGGAGACGCGGCTGCGCGGCGAATCGCGGCAGTTGTCGATCGGCCTGCAACTGGCGGCGTACCGCTGCGTGCTCAATGCGATGGAGGTGCTGCCCAGCGGCAGCCGCCATCGGATCACGGCGCGGGTGTGGAAAGCGCGTGGCCGGCGTGGCCTGGTGGTGACGATCGCCGCCGATCCGGAGCTGCTGGTCGCCAGGAAAACAGCGGACAAGCGCGTGGACGAGATCGAGTGGGAGCTGGCGAGCCGGCTGAAAGCCCATGACGGCACCTGCCGGCGCCGCCATGAGCTGAAGATGAGCTTCCTTGTCTCCGAACCGTCGGAGCGGCGCCCCGTCACTTCTTGATGGTGACGGTCCACGCGTCGCCGCTGGTGGTGCTGGCTCGCTGCACGGTGAAGTAGCGCGCATCGTAGACCACGGTGCCGCGGCTGTAGTCCAGCGCATCGACGATGCTGACCCGATCCACGTCCTTGCCCATCGGCGTCACCCAGGCGGTGTTTTCGATGCGTCCGATCGCGCCACGCACCTGCCCATTCGCGTCGTTGATCTGCAGGTAGGTCACCCCGTTGCGCTCGAACTGGTAGATGCTCACGGTGGCGTTGGCCGACAGATCGGTTGCGGCCGGTGCGCTTTCGCCAAAGCCCTGGCGGGCGATCTGGCTACCGCCGCCGGTGGGGCAGCAGGTCTGCGCATGAGCGGCCGTGGCAAACGCCGAGCACAGCAACACGCCCGACGCCAGCGCCGCGATTTTCGAAATATTCCATTCCATAGCTTTTCCTTCCCCTGCTAAGGGTCTATCGCCTGCCGTTCAGGCGATTCCACCTTACGCGAGTCGCAGAGGCCAGCTGTTGACAAATATGCGGTAGATACACGGCGTGCGGCGATATGCCGTTGATAGTTTGGGGATTGTCTGATTGTCTACAGAAGTAACTTCCTGCAGTTCTTGATTCGTGCTATCCGGTAACGTTAATCGGTAGACGTCGCGCCCCGATTAACCAGCGATCGCCGGCCTGCGCGTGGCCCACCCTAAAAAAGCCCCGGCGAACCGGGGCTTTTCCCGTCTGGCGGCGAGTGCCGCATCGGTCACCGCCGCGCGCGCATCACCATTTGTAGTTGACGTTGGCGTAGGCGAGTGCGCCGTTGAAACCGAACGGCGAGGACGTGCTGTAAGGCAGGTAAGTGCGGGTGCCGGCGCCGGCACGCGACTGGTCGGGATATTCGTTGAGCACGTTGTCGCCGCCGATGGTGAAGTCCCAGTTGCCCAGCTTGTAGCTGGCGGCCAGGTCCAGCGTCCACTTCGCCGCATAGGTCTGGTCGGCCGCGGCGGTGGTGCCGAAGTCGGTGAACTCGCCCCAGCGCGTGGCGGTAGCGGTGAACGCCCAGTTGCCCGGCGCCCAGACGCTGCTCAGGAAGAACTTGTCGCGCGGCGCGCCCTTGGTGATGCGGCCGATCTCGGCGCGGCCGATGCGCACCGCGGTCGGGTCGATCGCCTCCAGCACCGCCGGGTTTTCGGCGATCTTCTCGATCTCGGTCTTGTTGTAGTTGTAGCCGGCGGTCAGGTCCAGATTGCTGTTGCTCAATGCGATCTTGTAGGTGCCGACCGCGTCGATGCCCTGGGTCTTGGTGTCGATCGCGTTGGTGAAGTAGCGGCCACCGCCGATGCCGGCATAGCCGTTGGCCTGCAGGTAGTCGCGCACCGCGGTGGAGGTCAGGTTCTCCGACAGCACGATGCGGTCGTCGATATCGATGCGGTAGGCATCGACGGTGACGTACAGCGCATCGATCGGCTGCAGCACCAGGCCCAGGCCGTAGTTCTTCGACTTCTCCGCCTTCAGCGGTTCGGCGCCGAGCGCGACCGCAGCCGGATTGTCGGTGCGGAAGGTGCCGATCTCGAACGGCGTGGCGGTGATGCTGCCGTCGGGCTGGGTGACGTTGATGAAGTTGGTGGCGATGGACTGGAAATACTGCTGCTGCAGCGACGGCGCGCGAAACCCGGTGGAGGCGGTGGCGCGCAGCGCGATCTTGTCGGTGAACGCGTAGCGCAGCGACAGCTTGCCGGTGCTGGTGTCGCCGAAATCGCTGTAGTTCTCGTAGCGCCCGGCCAGGCCGGCGGAGAACTTGTCGGTGATGTCGCCTTCCAGGTCCACGTAGGCCGAGTAGCTGTTGCGGTCGTAGTGGCCGGAGTCGCTGGGCTTGAAGCCGGCGAACACCTGCGCGCCCGGCAGCAGGCTGCCGTTGGCCGAGGGCACGCCGCCGTTGACGTAGGAGGCGGCATCGCCCGGCGATTCGTTGAACTTCTCGCCGCGCCACTCGCCGCCGAAGGCCAGCGTGACCGGATAGGCCAGGCCGACCTCCAGCGACTTGGTGAAGTCGGCGTTGAGCAGGTTCTGGGTGACTTCCAGGGTGCCGGCATAGAAATCGGTCGGACTGCTCGTGCCCAGGCTGTTGTTGAGGCTGTTCTTGACCTCGAAGCTGAGGTTGTTGCGGCCGTAGTTGTAGCTGATGTCGATGCCCAGCCCGCCTTCGGTGCTGGCCTTGAAGCCGCCGACCCAGGACACGTCCTTGCTGACGTTGTAGATCTGCGGCAGGAAGCCGTCCGGATAGATCTCCGGGCGGTTGCGGTTGTCGCCGGACCAGCGGAAGTAGCCGTTGGACAGCACCTCGCGGCGGCTGAGCATGCCGTAGGAATAGAAGGTCAGGTACTCGGCCGGGCTGTACTGGCCGTTGTAGGAGAACGCGCCCTGGTCGACGTCCGGGTCGCCGTAGCGCTGCTGCACTTCGCCCTGGTACGGCTTGGCGCGGTCGGTCTGGTCCTGGTGGCCGGCCTGCGCGGCGAAATGCACGCTGCCGTTCTCGCCGAACTTGACCCCGGCGTCGCCGGACAGCTGGTATTGCTCGCCGTCGCCGGCGCTGTACTTGCCGTAGCGCGCGGCGATGCTGCCGCCTTCGCCGCTGCCCTTGAGCACGATGTTGATGACGCCGGCGATGGCGTCGGAGCCGTATTGCGCCGAGGCGCCGTCGCGCAGCACTTCGATGCGCTCGACCGCGGCGATCGGAATGGTGTTGAGGTCGGCCGGCGACGAACCGCGGCCCTGCGCGCCGTTGAGGTTGACCAGCGCGGTGGTGTGGTAGCGCTTGCCGTTGACCAGCACCAGCACCTGGTCCGGCGAGAGCCCGCGCAGCTGCGCCGGGCGCACCGCGTCGGAGCCGTCGGTGATCGCCGGGCGCGGGAAGTTCAGCGACGGCACCGCGCGCGACAGCGCGGTGGCCAGTTCGGTGGTGCCGGTGGACTGCAGCATTTCCGGCGAGATGATGTCGATCGGCGAGGCCGATTCGGCGACGGTGCGGTCGGCCACGCGAGTGCCGGTGACGATCACGGTATCCAGCGTCTGTGCGCTGGAAGAGGAGCTTTGCGCGAGCGCAGGCGCGGCGGATGTGGCCAGGGCGAGGGCGACGGCAGTGGCGAGAGGACTGAACGTGCGGGTCATTGGCGGGGCGGCTCCAGGATGGGGGAAGAGTCGGCGCCGCCGCATTCGCCATCACCCCCTCCCGGGTGTTGCGCCTATGGCGAATGTTGCGGCTGCGGCCATGGGTTACCGGCATATGTCGGGTGTGTCAATGTTCTGTTAAACCCGCGCGCGTGGTTGCATTTGCAACGACCGCTGCGGCACTTGCGGCAGAATCGATGCCGCCGTTTGCCGAGGTCGTAGACAAAAACGAAAGGCCCCGCATTGCGGGGCCTTTCGGGTGTGGTCCAGTTCACGGATCGCGCCGCACGCGGCGACGCGACCGTGGCGATCACCAGCGGTAGTTGATCCGCCCATACACGTAGGCGCCGTTGAATCCGTACGGCGAGTAGTTGCTGTAGGGCAGCATGCCGTAGGTGGAGTTGACCAGGTTGGTGGTCTTGTCCGGGTACTGGTCGAGCAGGTTGTCGGCGCCCAGGGTCAGCGTCCAGTTGTCGCTGGGCTTGAAGCTGGCCGAGGCGTCCACCACCCAGCTCGCGTCGTAGGTCTGGTCGCGCGCGGCGCTGGCGGAGTTGCGCACGGTGAAATCGCCGTAGCGGGTGGCGGCCAGGTTGAAGTCCCAGCGCTGCAGCTTCCAGGTGCCGCTGAGGATGATCTTGTCCTTCGGGAAGCTGTCCTCCAGGCGCCCGATCTCGTCGCGGCCCAGGATGGTCTGGGTCGAGCCGATGTCCACCAGCGCCTGCGGCTGTTCGACCGCATGGGTGATCTCGGTCTTGCTGTAGCCGTAGCTGGCGGTGAGGTCGAGCGAGCTGGCCGCGAACGGGATCGTGTAGGTGCCGACCAGGTCGACGCCGCGGGTGCGGGTGTCGGCCGCGTTGGCGAAGTAGCGCACGCTGGTGACGTTGGAATAGCCCAGGCTCTGCAACTGCGCGAGCACGGCGGCGTCGTTGAGGTTGGAGGACAGCAGGATGCGGTCGTCGATCTTGATCTGGTACGCGTCCAGGGTCACGTACAGGCGCTCGACCGGCTGCAGCACCAGGCCCAGGCTGTAGGACAGCGAGGTCTCCGCCTTCAGCGGCGCGGCGCCCAGCGCCTGGGCCACGGCGCTGTCCACCGGGAAGGTGCCCGATTCGAAGAAGCTGCCGTTGATGTAGCTGCTGGTCACCGCCTGGTATTGCTGCTGCGCCAGCGACGGGGCGCGGAAGCCGCTGGCCACGGTGCCGCGCAGCGCCACCTTGTCGGTGAACGCGTAGCGCGCCGACAGCTTGCCCGAGCTCTTGCTGCCGAAATCCGAGTAGTCCTCGTAGCGGCCGGTGAGGCCGGCGGAGAACTTGTCGGTGAAGTCGGCTTCCAGCCCGGCGTAGACGGCGTAGTTGTGGCGGTCCGAATGCACCGCGTTGGCCGGCGAGAAGCCGGCGAAGCCCTGCGCGCCGCCGGTGGTGCCGGTGTAGGAGGCCAGTTCGCCCGGCGACTGGTTCCACTTCTCCTGGCGGTACTCGGCGCCGAAGGACAGCGTCACCGGATAGGCCAGGCCCCATTCCAGCGGCTGGGTGAAGTCGGCATTGACGATGTTCTGGGTGTACTCCAGCGCGCCGTCGTAGAAGCTGCTCGGGCTGTCGGTGCCCAGGCTGTAGTTGATGCTGTTGCGGGTGTTGAAGTCGATCTTGTTGTAGCCGTAGTTGTAGCTCACGTCCCAGCCGAAGCCGCCTTCGGTGCTGCCCTTGAGTCCGGCCACCAGCGAGCGGTCCTTGGAGTACTGCTCGATCTCCGGCACGTAGCCGTCGGGATAGGTCTGCGCCAGCAGCGCGCTCTGCCCGTTATGATTGCGCGAGCGGTAGAACGCGAACGAGGTGATGTCGCGGTTGCTGGCGATGGCGGTGGCGTAGCCGGTGACGCGGTCGCTGAAACGGAACTCGCCGTTGGCCGAGACTGCGGTCGCATCGACCTGCGGGTCGCCGTAGACGAAGGTGGTCTCGCCGATGCCCGGATAGTTGCCGGTGTTCGGCGCAGTGCCCCGGTAGGGACCGGCGCGGTTGGTTTCGTCCTGCTGGCTGATCTGCCCGGCCACATGCAGGCTGCCGCGGCCGTCGCCGAAGCTGACCCCGGTATCGCCGGAGAGCTGCGACTTGGCGCCGTCGCCGGCCGAGTACTGGCCGTGGTCGATCGCCAGGCTGCCGCCGCTGCCCGAGCCCTTCAGCACGATGTTGATGACCCCGGCGATGGCGTCGGAGCCGTACTGCGCCGAGGCGCCGTCGCGCAGCACTTCCACGCGCTCGATCGCCGCGATCGGGATCGCGTTGATGTCCACCGCCGAGGCGCCGCGGCCGATGCTGCCGTTGACGTTGATCTGTGCGGAGGTGTGGCGGCGCTTGCCGTTGACCAGCACCAGCACCTGGTCCGGCGACAGCCCGCGCAGCTGCGCCGGGCGGATGCCGCTGGTGCCGTCGGTCAGCGCCGGGCGCGGGAAGTTCAGCGAGGGCAGCACGCGCGACAGCGCGGTGGCCAGCTCGGAGGTGCCGGTGGACTGCAGCGCTTCGGTGCTGATGATGTCGATCGGCGACTGCGACTCGGCCACGGTGCGGTCGCTGACCCGGGTGCCGGTGACGATGACGGTGTCGAGCGTGCTCGGGGTGTCGGTGGTGGCCTGGGCCAGGACCGGAGGGGCGGCGAGGGCGGCGAGCACGGCGCTCGCCAACAGGGACAACGGACGGTTCATGGAAACTCCAGCGGATGCCGAAACGGCAAAGGGGGCGGTCGCTGTGCGACGCCGGCCATGCGGGCCTGCCCCGGGGATCGTTATTATTATTTAACAATCGCGCGGCAGTGCAGCATGCCGCAGCATGTTCTTATGCCTTTCGGTTCTAAGTGAAATGGCGGCTCGCCCCAATGGCACAGGCCGCCCGCGCCCTGCGGCGGAGCGGCCTGTGCGGGGTGTGGCAGTAGGGCTGGCCTGGAGGTTGCCCTAGAAGCGGTAGCTCACCCGGCCGAACCAGTAGCGGCCGTTGAAGCCGAACGGAGACAGCGACGAGTACTGCAGGCCGCTGGGGCGGTCCTCGTAGATGTTGTTCGGTGCCGACCGGGTCGGGTACTGGTTGGTGAGGTTGTCCGCGCCCACGCTGAAGGTGAGGTCGCGCCAGGTGTAGCTGGCGGACACGTTCAACAGCCAGCGTGCGGCGAAGGTCTGATCCTGGCTGCCGTCGGCGTTGTCGCCGCGGCGGGTGACCGCGCCGTAGCGGGTGGCGTCGCCACGCACGCTCCAGCCGGCGCGGGTCCAGTCGGCGCTGAGCACGTACTTGGTGCGCGGGGTGGCGTCGGTCAGCAGGCCCTGGCTGGCGCGCCGGAAGTTGGGATCGGAGACCTCCAGGATCTCGGTCTTGTTGTAGTTGGCGCTGAGGCTCAGGTTGAGCCTGCCGGCTTGGTCCAGATCGAGCAGATAGTTGTTCACCCAGTCGACGCCGCGGGTGCGGGTGGTCGCGCCGTTGACGAAGAACTGCACCGCGGTGACCTGCCCGATCGGCACATCCAGCGACAGCTGGTCCGAATACAGGATCTGGTCCCAGATGCGGATCTGGTACAGGTCCAGGGTGGAGCTGAAGTCGGTGCCGGCCTGCCACACCGCGCCGACGCTGTAGTTGCTGGATTTTTCCGGGGTCAGCGGTTTGGCGCCGAGCGCGATGGCCACCGGGTCGGAGGTACGGTAGGTGCCGATCTGGGTCAGTTGCCCGTTCTGCAGCAGGGTCACCACCGAGGCGTAGTTCTGCTGCGCCAGCGAGGGCGCGCGGAAGCCATTGGAGACGGTGCCGCGCAGGGCGAAGGCGTCGCTGAGCTGGTAGCGCGCCGACAGCTTGCCGGAGCGGGTGGAGCCGGCATCGCTGTAGTCCTCGTAGCGCGCGGCCAGGCCGCCGGAGAGTTTCTCGGTCAGGTCGGCCTCCAGGTCGGCATAGACCGCCTTGCTGTGCCGCTCGAAGTCGCCGGCCACCGCCGGCGCCAGGCCCGGGAACACCTGCGAGCCGCCCGGATAGGCGCTGCCGGTGTCCGGGTTGATCGTGGTCGGATCGAAGAAATACGAATCCGGCGAGCCGGCGTTGACCGCGTACTTGTCCTGCCGGTATTCGGCACCGAAGGCCAGGTTGACCGGATAGGCCAGGCCCCAGTCGAAGGACTTGCTGAAGTCCGCATTGAGCACGCCCTGCCGGTTGCGGAAGCCGCCGGCATTGAAGCGGGTGGGCGAGGCGCCGGTGGTCCAGTACAGATTGGTGTTGATGGTGTTGAGCAGGTTGAAGGTCACGTCGTTCTCGCCGTAGTCGGCGGAGACGTCCCAGGTCCAGTCGCTGTCGGTGCTGCCCTTGAGGCCCAGCACCGCGGCGCGGTCGTTGGACGGGTTGTAGATCTGCGGCAGGAAGCCGTTGGGGTAGATCGCCTGCACGTTGCGGTCGCTGTTGTCCCAGGCGCGGTAGTAGCCGTTGGACACCACCTCGCGGCGGCTGAAGTTGGCGTAGCCGTACAGGTCGATGCGCGGGGTCAGCGCATAGCCGAAGCTGAGCAGGCCCTGGTAGGTCTTGACCGCGGGGTCGCCGTAGCGCTGGTACGGAATGCCGCTGGGATTGTCGGCGCCGGCCAGGGTGGTGGCCTTGTCGGCGTTCTCGGCGCGGTTGGTGTTCATCGCGTTCTGATAGTTCCAGGACAGCCGCACCCAGCCGGGCGCTTCGCCGTCGTTCGCGCCGCCGAAGGCCAATCCGTACGAGCCGTCCACGCCGTTCTGCGCGCCGTCGCCCTTGTCCATGATGCCGCCGTTGACCGAGACGCTGTTGCTGCCGGGTTTGGCGCCGTGCTTGAGCACGATGTTGATCACCCCGGCGATCGCATCGGAGCCGTACTGCGCGGAGGCGCCGTCGCGCAGCACCTCGATGCGCGCGATCGCCGACATCGGGATCGAATTGAGATCGGCCGGCGCCGAGCCGCGGCCGACCGACGGGTTGTAGTTGACCAGCGAGGTGGTGTGGTAGCGCTTGCCGTCCACCAGCACCAGCACCGCGTCCGGGGACAGGCCGCGCAGGGTCGCCGGGCGCAGCGCATCGTTGCCGTCGTTGATCGCCGGGCGCGGGAAGTTCAGCGACGGCAGCAGCTTGCCCAGGGCGCTGCCCAGGTCGCTGGCGCCGGTCGCCTGCAGCGATTCGGGGCCGATGATGTCGATCGGCGATTGCGACTCGGCCACCGTGCGGTCGGCGATGCGGGTGCCGGTGACGATGATGTTGTCCAGGGTCTTGGGAGCCTGGTCTTGCTGAGCGAAGCTGGTGCCGGAGGCGAGGGCGAGCAGGATGGCGCTGGCCAGGGGGAGCGGGCGGTGCTTCATCGTACGGAGACTCCAGTGGCTGGGGGAATGGCGTGGGTCTGAGTGCCCTGAGGGCAGGCGCGGCATGCTGCAGTGCAGCGATGAATCGCCCCGATTGAAATATTTTTTTCATCTGGCCGCGTATACAAAAACGGTATTGGATCCAGTTGCCGGGTGGCGGACGGGTCCGGTCCGAGGCCCGCGCGGCGGGGGCCGATGGCCGGCCGCGGCCCGGAGCCGGGGTGGGCCATCCGGGACGAAGCGGATACACTGCCGCCTCGAACGTCGAGTGCCCCCCTTCCCGTGATTTCCCTTAGAAACTTCGCCATGCGCCGCGGCGAGCGGCTGCTGTTGTCCAACGTCGATCTGACCCTGCATGCCGGCTACCGCGTCGGTGTGGTCGGGCGCAACGGCACCGGCAAGTCCAGCCTGTTCGCGGCGATCCGCGGCGAGTTGGAGGCGGACAAGGGCGATGTGGAACTGCCCGGCAAGCTGCGCACCGCCAGCGTCGCCCAGGAAACCCCGTCGCTGCCGGATCCGGCGCTGGACTTCGTGCTCGGCGGCGACACCGAGGTGGCCGCGGCGCTGCAGGCCGAGGCCGCCGCGCTGGCCGCGGAGGACTGGGAGGCGGTCGCCGCGGCGCACGTGCGCCTGGAAGAGGTCGGCGGCTACGACGGCACCGCGCGCGCCGGCAAGCTGCTGCACGGCCTGGGCTTCCCGGCGGCGACGCATTCGCGCCCGGTCAAGGATTTCTCCGGCGGCTGGCGGGTGCGGCTGAACCTGGCGCGGGCGCTGATGATGCCCTCGGACCTGCTGCTGCTCGACGAGCCGACCAACCATCTGGATATGGACGCGGTGCTGTGGCTGGAACAGTGGCTGCTGAAGTACCCGGGCACGCTGCTGCTGATCAGCCACGACCGCGAATTCCTCGACAACGTCGCCACCCACACCCTGCATCTGCACGGCGGCGGCGCCAAGCTGTATGTCGGCGGCTACACCGATTTCGAGCGCCAGCGTACCGAGCAGCTGCGCCAGCAGCAGATCGCGCACGAAAAGGAACAGGCCGAGCGCGCCCACCTGCAGAGCTTCATCGACCGCTTCAAGGCGCAGGCCAGCAAGGCCAGCCAGGCGCAGAGCCGGATGAAGCGGCTGGCGAAGATGGCCGGCACCGAGGCGGTGCGCGCCGAGCGCGAGTTCCGCATCGAGTTCGCGCAGCCCAACCGCCTGCCGCATTCGCTGATCCGGCTCAACCATGCCGACTGCGGCTACGGCAGCGAGGTGATCCTGCGCCAGGCCGGGTTCGGCCTGGAAGCGGGCGACCGCATCGGCCTGCTCGGCCCCAACGGCGCCGGCAAGTCGACCCTGGTCAAGAGCCTGGTCGGCGAGATCCCGCTGCTCAGCGGCGAACGCAGCGCGCATCCGGACCTGCGCATCGGCTACTTCGCCCAGCACACGGTGGAGTCGCTGCACGAAGGGCAGTCGCCGATCGACCATTTCCGCGAGATCTCGCCGGACGCGTCGATCCAGGCGTTCCGCGACTTCCTCGGCAAGTGGAATTTCCCGGGCGATCGCGCGTTCGAAGTGGTGGACGGCTTCTCCGGCGGCGAGCGCGCGCGCCTGGCGCTGGCGCTGATCGCCTGGCAGCAGCCGAACGTGCTGCTGCTCGACGAGCCGACCAACCACCTGGACCTGGAGATGCGCGAGGCGCTGGCCGAGGCCTTGAGCGATTTCGAGGGCGCGATCGTGATGGTCTCGCACGACCGCCACCTGATCGGCCTGGTCTGCGACACGTTCTGGCGCGTGGCCGACGGCGTGGTCGAGCCGTTCGACGGCGACCTGGACGAATACGCGGCGTGGCTGCGTAGCCGTCCGGCCGCGCAGGGCACCAAGCAGAAGATGGCCGAGGTCGCGCCGACCCCGCCGCCGCCGGTCAAGCCGCTGCCGGCGAAGAAGCCGCCGAACCCGCACAAGCTGGCCGCCGCCGAAAAGCGCGTCGGCGAGCTGGAAGCGGCGCTGGCCGAGCTCGACCGCCAGCTCGCCGATCCCAGGCACTACGCCGACGCGGAGAAGATGGCGGTGCTGGGCCGCGACCGTGAGGCCACCGCGCAACTGCTGGCGCAGGCCGAGCAGGCGTGGATGGAATTGATCGAAGGCGCATAGCCCGTTGCGCTTGCGGCGCGATCGCTGGCGCAGTCCATTGCGGTGCCGCGTGCGCATGCCCGTTCATGCGCGCGCCGATACGCTTGTGCAAACGACACAAGCGAACGAGGCCAGCCGAGCATGATCAGCGGCGTCATCAGCCTGGACGACTATCTTGCCGCGCAACGCCTGCACCAACGGCGCCCGCTGCGGCGTGCGCTGGTGCTGTCGGCGACGCTGCTGTTGGTTGGAGTGCCGCTCGTGATAGTCGGCACCAGCGATGCTGTCTGCATCGTAGGCGGCCTGCTGGGCGGCATCGGTGGCGGTGGCCTGATCGGCCTGGCCTTGCTGTACGGGTGGAAACTGCCGCGCAAGCTGCGGCGCCTGCATGCGCAACAGGCGGCGCTGCGGCATGCCATCACCTATGCCTGGGACGAGAACGGTCTTGAGGTTACCTGGTCGGGCGGGCACGCGCGCCGTCCCTGGGCCGATTTCATCCGCTATCGCGAGAATCCGCAGGTGCTGCTGCTGTATCACAACGACATGTTGTTCGACCTGGTGCCCACCTCCTGGTTCGTCGATGCCGCCCAGCGCGAGGCGTTCCGGCGGCTGGCATCGCGGGTGGGAACCGGCGCTGCGCGCGCGGGATAGCGACCGCGAGGCATGCGCCTGAGGCGGACGCGAACGGCGATGCCGCATGGCGGCAGATGCATGACGACCGCCGGCGGCATGGTCAGAGCGTCTGGCCCAAAAGCCAAGCGCCCGCTGCGCGCTTGCCGGCACCGTGCCGGCGTGCTGCGGACGCGCTCAGGCGGCGGCGCTGGCCACGACCAGCAGGCCGCCGGCGATGGCGGCCCAGTCCAGCGGCGTACGCGAGCGCAGGCCGCGCAGCGACGGGCGTGCCGTCGGCGTCGGCCGCAAGCCGGCCTTGATCCCCATCAAGGCCAGCCCGGCCGCACTCAGCGCCCAGTGCCATTCACTCGCGCCGCTGCGCAGGAAATAGGCCAGGTGCAATACGCACAGACAGGCCAGCGCGGCGGCCAGGACGATGTCGCGAGAAACCAGAGCCGGACGAGCGGCCATGACGAAACGGTTCATTGCGTGTTCCCCCCAGGAACGTGATCGCCTTCCCCTGGCGCACATTGCAACTGCGACCATGATCATAGTTCGGCGTTCGGGCAGCCGCCAAGCGGCAGTGCACAAATTCTTCACCTGGCCTGTGGTGCCCGGTCGCGCTGCTGTTGGAGTGCGATGGTGGGGCTGTGCCGTGTCCGGCTCGATCAATGCGGGCCGGCGTCGACAGCGACTAGCTGATGCGCCGCGCGCCGCCTGTCATCGCTCGGCCAGCAGCCATTCGCGCAGGCGGCGGCTGGCGTCGTTTTCCGCGCGCGAGCGCAGCCGGGTGAGCCAGTAGCGGCCGGCGTCGATGCGGGTCGGGAACGGCGCGAGCAGGCGCCCGGCGTCCAGGTCCTGGGCGAACAGGCGCAGCGGCAGCAAGGCCACGCCGGCGCCCGCCGCCGCGGCGCTGGCCAGGGTCAGCGACGAATCGCAGATCGGCCCGCTGGCGACCACTTCCGGCGCGCCGGCCGCCTGCAGCCAGCGCGCCCATTCGTCCAGCCGGTAGGAGCGCAGCAGCGGCACGCCGCCCAGGTCGGCCGGCACGCGCAGCGATCGCGCCAGCGCCGGCGCGCACACCGGCGCGAACGGCGCGTCCAGGATCGGCGTGGCGGACTGGCCTTGCCAGTCGCCGTCGCCGAAGCGGATCGCCAGGTCCAGGCCTTCGCCGGCCAGATCGACCCGGTTGTTGTGGGTGTGCACGCGCAGTTCGATGTCCGCATGCGTGGCGTGGAAGGCGTCCAGCCGCGGCAGCAGCCAGCCCACCGCGAAGGTGCCGACCACGCCGATGCTCAGCGTCTCGCGGTAGCGGCCGCCGGCGAAGCGCTGCAGGGTGGCGGCGATGCGATCGAAGGCCTCGGTCAGCACCGGATGCAGGCGCTGGCCTTCGTCGGTCAGGGCTACGCCGCGCGGCAATCGCTGGAATAGGACCACGCCCAGGCGCGCTTCCAGTTGCTTGATCTGGTGGCTGAGCGCGGCCTGGGTCACGCACAGCTCGGCGGCCGCGCGGGTCAGGTTCTGGTGCCGTGCGGCGGCTTCGAAGGCGCGCAGGGCGTTCAATGGCAGCTGCGGGCGGATCATCGTGCGCCATTAGTTATTTTCATGATTGCGATTGAATAACCTCGCTGGTGGGCCGCGGTCAAGCTGCGCATGATCGGGTCTTCCGACGGAGGTGGACGATGCTGGACAGACGACGATTCCTGCAGGGCATGGGGCTGGCGGCGGCCGCGCTGGCGGTGGCGACGGTGGATGCGAAAGTGCCGCCGGGAAAGGCGCAGACGCTGGCGCAGCGGCTCGCCGAGATCGAGCGCCGCACGGCCGGGCGGTTGGGCGTGGCGCTGCTCGACGGTAGCGGCAGGATGTTGGGCGGGCAGCGCCTGGACGAACGCTTCCCGATGTGCAGCACCTTCAAATTTGTATTGGCGGCCGCGGTGCTGCAGCGGGTCGATCGCGGCGAACTGAGCCTGGAGCAGCGGCTGGACATCCGCGCCGCGGACATGGTGTCGCATGCGCCGGTGACCGAGCGCCATGTCGGCGGCACGCTCAGCGTGGCCGAGCTGTGCCGGGCGACGATGATCTACAGCGACAACCCGGCGGCCAATCTGCTGTTCCCGCTGGTCGGCGACCCGCCGGGGCTGACCCGCTTCCTGCGCGGGCTCGGCGATCCGGTGACCCGCAGCGACCGCCACGAGCCGGAGATGAACCAGGTCGCCGTGGGCGATCCACGCGATACCACCACGCCGGCGGCGACGGCCACGACCATGCGCACGCTGTTGCTCGGCGATGCATTGCAACCGGCCTCGCGCAAGCGCCTGACCGATTGGATGCTCGACAACCGCACCGGCGACGATTGCCTGCGCGCCGGCCTGCCGCGCGGCTGGAAGATCGGCGACAAGACCGGCAGCAACGGCACCGACACCCGCAACGACATCGCCATCGTATGGCCGCCGGGCGGGCGGGCGCCGTTGCTGCTGACCGCCTACCTCAACGGTGCCAAGGTCGACAGCGATGCGCGCGACGCGGCGCTGAAGGCGGTGGCGGTCGCGGTCCGCGAGACGCTCGCGGGTTGAGCGCGAGCGCCACGCGCGGCCGCAGCGGTCATCGCCGTGGCGCGCTTGGCGGCAGCACCCATCCCAGGCGTGGCGCGGCCGCCGCACCTGCATTGCGAATCACCAGATCCGGGCGCCGGCGCATGCGCTGCCGCACCTGCGAGTGGACGCCTCGTGTTTCCGCATAGCGCATGCGTTCCTGCCTCTTGCTTGCTTCTTCCTCTTCGCCATCCACTGGAGCACCACGATGCGCAATCCGTTCCTTTCCAGCGTTGCGGCCGCCGCACTGCTGTTCGCCCATGCACAGGCGCAGGCGGAGGCCTGGCAACCAGCGCCTGGCCATGTGCAGGTGCCGATCTGGCCCGGCACGGCTCCCGATGCATTGCCCCATCCGAAACCAGAATCGGTCGGTCCCGGACCAGGCAGGGCCAACGACGTCAGCCGGCCGACGATGACGGTGTATGCGCCGACGGGTCGCAACACCGGTGTGGCGGTGGTGGTGTTTCCCGGCGGCGGCTACCAAATACTGGCGATGGATCTTGAGGGCACCGAGATCTGCGATTGGCTGACATCGCGCGGCATCACCTGCGTACTGCTGAAGTACCGTGTCCCGAATTCGGGGCCGACCTGGGTCAACGGCGCTCGCTACTACCCGAAGGTCCAGACCGCGCTGCAGGATGCGCAGCGCACGCTGGGGCTGGTGCGCCAGCATGCGGCGCAGTGGGGGATCGATCCGCACAAGGTCGGGGTGATGGGTTTTTCCGCCGGCGGGCATCTGGTGGCCGCGACCAGCACGCATTTCGCCAGGCGCACGTATCCGGCGGTGGATGCCGCCGACGCGCAGAGTTGCCGCCCGGACTTCGCCATCGCCGTCTATCCGGGCCACCTGTGGGCGCACGAGGACGAGGACGACGCCACGCGCGATCCGACCCGCCTGGATCTGCGCCCTGACATCACCGTCAGCGCGGATACGCCGCCGACCTTCCTGCTGCAGGCCGAGAACGATGAGGTGGATGGAGTGTCGCAGTCGCTGGCCTACTACGTCGCGCTGAAAGAGGCCGGCGTGCCGACGGAAATGCACCTGTACGCGCAGGGCGGCCATGCCTTCGGCCTGCGCGCGGACAAGCTGCCGGTCGCGCAGTGGCCGCACCTGGTGGAAACCTGGTTGGGGAGCATTGGGGTACTGGATGCGGCCGGCGCGCGCTGAGCGTTTCCGCGCTTGCCGGCGTGCGGCCGCTGCGCGGGTCCGCGTGCGGTCATCGCGCAAAAAAAGCGTGGCGCTCAGCCGATCGGGCCGAGCGCGCCGATCACGACCGGGTCCTCCTGATACAACCGCGCCGGCCCGCCCATCGCCGGATCGCTGACGCCGGGCTTGCCGGTTTCCACGCGCCCGGCCAGGCGCTGACGCGCACCGTCCTGGATCAACCACAGGTCGTACCAGCCGCCACTGGCCGCCGCGCTCCAACTGCGCCGCTGTTCGGTGCCGGGCGCCAGCAGCACGCTGTCGTGGGGTTGCGCCCGCGCATACGCGCCCGGCTGCAGTTCCACGCGCAACGCGTTGCTGCCGGGATTGCGCAGCAGCAGGCATAGCGCCTGCGGATCGCGCGCGTCCTGGGCGATCTCGGCGTGCAGCGGCGCCGCGTCGAGGTCGCCGCGGTAATGGCGGTGGAAGCCGTTGGGGCCGAGCAGCCACAGGTCGTAGCGGCCGTCGTAAGTGGTCCAGGTGGCGTCCAGCGTGGCGCCTGCGCCGAGCGTGTAGCGCCGCGGAATCGCGGCCAGGTCGTAGCGGTCGTAGACCTGCAGCACCGCGGCTGCGCCGGCATTGCCCATCCGCAGCAGCACTTCGCCGCGTGCGCTCACGTGTTGCAACTGCACCGTCGGGCGATACGGCAACGCGCGCGAGCGGCGCACGCCGAACGGCTGCTGCGGCGCCTGCACGGTGTCCGGCAGCGGCGGCAGCGCATGTTCGTGCAAGGCGGCCGCGCGCGCGGCGGCGGCGCTGACGTCGGGCAGCGTGGCGAAGAACGGGCGCGTATCGGCCTGGCGGAAGTCGAAGGCATCCACCAGATCGCCGCAGACCGCGCGGCGCCACGGCGTCAGCCCACTCGCGGCGACGCCAAAGCGGCGTTCCAGCAGGCGCAGCACCGAGGTGTGGTCGTAGACCTGCGAATCGATCCAGCCGCCGCGGCTCCACGGCGAGATCACGTACATCGGCACCCGCGGGCCCAGCCCGTAGGGCCGGCCGCGCAGTTCGGGCAGGTCGGCCTTGTCGTCGCCCGGCGCCGGGTGCAGGTGGTATTCGCCGTCGGTGCTCACCGTGGACGCCCCGGCCCAGCCACCGGCCGCTGCCGGATCGGGCGAGGGCGGCGCCGGCGGCGGCACGTGGTCGAAGAAGCCGTCGTTCTCGTCGAACATCAGCAGCAGCGCGGTGCGCGACCACACCTGCGGATCGGCGGTCAGCGCATCCAGCACGCGCGCGGTGTAGGCCGCGCCCTGCGCGGGGCTGGACGGATCGGGATGCTCGCTGCCGGCGGCGTCGGCGATGATGAAACTCACCGCCGGCAGCCGTGCGCCGAGCACGTCCTCGCGCAGCTGCGCCAGCGTGCGCGTGCCGACTCCGCGTTCGCGCAGCTGCGGATCGTGCCCGGGTGCGCCGCGCCAGGCGGCACGGAACGGGGCGAAGCCGGCCAGCGGGTTGTCGGTGAAGTTGTCGGCCATGTCCTGGTAGATCTGCCAGGACACGCCGGCCTGCTGCAACGCTTCCACGTAGCTGGGCCAGCGGTAGTCGTCGGCATGCCCGCCCAGTTCGGGGAAGTTGTCGTGCGAGTTGGCGATCACCGGCCCGCCGGCGCGCGCCTGCGGATCGTTCTGCCCGGTCCACAGGAACACGCGGTTGGGATTGGTGCCGGCCTGGATCGCGCAGTGGTAGGCGTCGCACAGGGTGAAGGCCTCGGCCAGCGCGAACTGGAACGGCAGGTCGTCGCGTTCGTAGTGGGCCAATGCGTGGTCGTGCTTGGCCGCGGCCCAGCGGCCCATGCGGCCGTGGTCCCAGGCCTGCTGCGCATTGGGCCAGGTGTGCGGTGTGCCCTGCACGCGCATGCCGCGGAAGTCGCGCGCGGTGTGCAGCGGGAACGGCGTCAGCAACCGGCTGCCGTCTTCGCTGGGTTGCAGCCAGACGGTGCGCGGGGCGATGCCGGGCAACGGCGGCGCCGGGATCGGGAAGCGGTCGCCGAAGCCGCGCGCGCCGGCGAAGCTGCCGAAGTAATGGTCGAAGGCGCGGTTCTCCTGCATCAGGATCACCACGTGCTGCAGGTCCTGCAGGGTGCCGCTGCGCACGTCCGGGGCGATCGCGGCGGCGCGGGCGATGCTGGGCGGCAACAGCGCGGCGGCGGCGCCGGCGACGCCGGCCTGGAGCAGGCGGCGGCGGGGAAGATCGGTCATGGCGCGGGCACCGGCAGGACAGGACGAAAAGGGCTCGCCGGCGGCGCCAGGCCGCCGGCGAGGACGCAGCATGCGGGCTGCGCGATTACAGATCCAGCGTCAGGGTCAGGCCGACCGTGCGCGGTGCGGCGATGAACGCGCTGTCGCTGCCGTCCACGCCTTCCAGGTAGCGCTTGTCGGTGAGGTTGCTGACGTTGAGGTCCAGCTTCACGCCCTGCAGCTGCGCCGACAGCTGCGACAGGCTCAGGCCCAGGTGTGCGCCGAAGGTGGTGACGCCGTCCAGGCTGTTGCTGTTGGACGCATCCAGGTAGCGCTTGCCGAGGTAGCGCCCGGAGATGCCGAACGACCACGCCTGGCCCTGCCAGTCGGCCGAGGCCACCAGGGTGTTGCGCGGCTGCCCGATCACCTGCGAGCCTGGGGTGATCTCCAGTGCGGTGTCGCGCGCGGCGTCGCCGCTGCCCAGGTAGGTCGCCTTGTTGAAGGTGTAGGCGCCGTTGACCCGCCAGCCGTTGTCCCAGCCGTAGCCCAGCGCCGCTTCCACGCCGCGCGCATGCACGCCGCCGAAGTTCTCGTAGACGCCGTCGGTCTCGCCGAGATAATCGATGCCGCTGACGAAGTTCGCCGGCACGTAGACGATGCGGTTGTCGAAGCGGATGTCGTACACGGTGACGCTGCCGGTCAGCGGCCAGCGGCTCATGCGCAGGCCCAGCTCGATGTTGTCGGCGGTCTCCGGCTTGACCCGGCTCAGCGCCACCGGGTCGGTTTCGCCGAGCACGCCGGACGGAATCGCGGCGAAGTTCTGCGAATAGCCGGCGAAGGCTTCCAGGCCCTTCACCGGCGTGGTCCAGGTCAGGCCGGCGGAGAACAGCGGATCGGAATGCGAGTCCGACTCGACGTGTTCGCTGTCGCCGATGCGGCGGTCGCGGGTCTGGTCGACGAAGAACTGCTTGACGCCCACGCGCCAGGCGAAGTTGCCGTAGCGCATCACGTCTTCCACGTAGTACATGCGCTCGTCGGTGTCGTAGTGGTCCTTGAACTGCACCCAGTACGGCACGTGGTCGAAGGCGATGTTGGTGCCGACGTCGAGCAAGCGGTGCCAGTCGCGGGTGACGCTGCGCTGGTATTTTTCCAGCCACACGCCGGCGCGCACGGTGTTGTCGATCGCGCCCAGGTCGGCGCGCCATTCGGCATCGGCGGTGAAGCCGGCGCGGTCGTTGTCGTAGTGGCTGTGGCGGTAGGACTGCACCGCCTGCGAGCCGGCCGGGTAGCAGGCCGGATAGGACTCGGCCGGCACCGTGGCGCTGCCGCTGCAGCCGGCCAGCATCGTCGCCGCCGCGCCGGTGGGGGTGACGAAGTAGATCTTGCCCAGGTCGCTGCCGCCGTACACGGTGTGTCCGCCGGTGTATTCGGATTCGGGCTTGCCGCTGCCGTCGTCGGTCACGTCCACCAGGTACGGCGGGATCCAGTCGCCGCGGCCTTCCATGCGATGCACGTAGCCGGCGAGCGTGGCCTTGAAGCCGTTGCCGCCGTCGAACGCGCCGCGCAGGTAGCCGAAGGTGTTCTTGCGCAGCGCGCGCGAGCCGGAACGGTAGTTCTGGTCCAGATAGGGAATGCCGGTGAGGGTGCCGGTCAGCAGGTCGTGCTCGGGATCGCGCGCGAACTGCTCGGGGGTGACGCTGCTGTACTCGGATTCGTCGGCATCGTCGTAAGACAGGTAGCCGCTTAGCTTCCACGCGCCCAGGTCGCTGTCGAACTTGCCGGCGAGATGATCGCGGGTGGTGTGGCCGCTGCCGTCGATCCAGTCGGTGTTGCTGCTGTGCGAGGCGCTGAGCCAGGCCTTGCTGGTGCCGATCAGGCCGGTGTCGTAGCGCGCGTAGTACTTGCGCGCCTCGTTGTCGCCGATGCCCACGGCCATGCGTACGCGCTGCGCGTCGAGCGGTTCGCTGGTCAGGTAGTTGAGCGTGCCGCCCAGCGCTTCGTTGGAGCGCGAGGCGATGTCGGCGGTGCCCTGGCTGACTTCGACCGTCTCCAGGTCGAGCGTGTCGATGAAGCGGTTGGCCTTGGAGCCGCCGCCATAGGCCGAGCCGCCGTTGGGCAGGCCGTCGATGGTGGTGCCGATCTGCTGCGTATCGCGGTTGCTGACGAAGCCGCGCATGCTGATCTGCGTGCCCCAGTCGGAGGAGCCGAACGCATCGGCCTCGGTCACGATCACCCCGGGCAGTTCGTTGAGCACGTCGTTGACGCTGCCCATCGCGAACTGGCGGTCCAGCATCTCCTTGCTGACGCTGGTCTTGGCGTAGGTGGTGGCCTGGCCGACGACCTGTACCTGGTCCAGGGTGGAGACCTGCGCGTCGGCATCGGCGGCAGGAGCGCCGGCGTCGCTGGCCGCCTGGGCGTGGGCGACCATCGCCGACAGCAGCAGGGCGAGTGTCGTGCGCCGCGGCGTACGGAAACTTTTCGGAAAATTCATCAAGGGTGAATGCTTGTGTGGGGGCTGCGATGGTGTCGACACATGGTTGCGTGTGTGTGACTGCCTGTTTGCGTTACATGCCGCCGTGCGCGCGCATCCGCGACACGGCATGCGCAGGGTGCGTGCCAGCGGCGAGGCAGGCCGACACGTCTCGCCACGGCTGCGCTGGAGCCGGTGCCTCGCGTGTCAGGCCGCCCGCCTGCATCCGGATAGGGAACAGGCAACCGCTGCAGGCGCCGGTGCGGCGTGACGACACCCGTGCACGCCACGCGGCATCATTGGCGCCGCCGCCGTCGCCGCCGGTGGCCCCCCACGATGGACACGCTGCCCGATGAGCCACGAACTGATCTACCTGCTGCTGATCTTCGCCCTGCTGGTGATCCCGCGCGCGCTGCAGCGCTTCAAGCTGCCGGCGCCGCTGACCTGCCTGCTGTTCGGCATCGTCGCGATGCTGGCGATGGGCGAGCGGGCGCACGATGCGGTGATCGCGCTGCTGGCCACGCTCGGCATCTCCTCGCTGTTCCTGTTCGCCGGCCTGGAGGTGGACCTGAAGGCGCTGCGCCGCGGGTTGTGGCCGCTGCTGTTGCACCTGCTGGTGCGCGGCGGCACCTTGTTCGGAGTCGGCTGGCTGGCCTGGCGCTACGCCGCACTGCCATGGCAGGCGGCCGGCTTGCTGGCGCTGGCGCTGCTGACCCCGTCCACCGGCTTCATTATCGATTCGCTGGGCCGGCTCGGGCTCAGCGAGGAAGAGCGCTTCTGGGTCACCAGCAAGGCCATCGCCGGCGAATTGCTCGCGCTGGCGGCGTTGTTCGTGATCCTGCAGGCCGGCGATCCCTGGCGGATGGGCCTGTCCAGCCTGGCGTTGCTGGCGATGCTGGTCGGCCTGCCGCTGCTGTTCGTGGCGCTGGGACGCTGGGTGGCGCCGCAGGCGCCCGGGTCGGAGTTCTCGCTGCTGGTGATGGTCGGGCTGATCGCCGCCTACATCACCTATTCGCTGGGCGTGTACTACCTGGTCGGCGCGTTCATCGCCGGGCTGGTCGCGCGCCTGCTGCGCCAGCGCATGCCGCTGCTGGCCTCCGACGAGAACCTGCACGCGGTGCGGCTGTTCGCTTCGTTCTTCGTGCCGTTCTACTTCTTCAACGCCGGCACCAAGGTGCCGAGCGGGGCGCTGAGCCTGCAGGCGCTGGGGCTGGGCCTGGCGCTGACCGCGTGCGTGCTGCCGCTGCGCATCGGCATCGTCTGGCTGCAGCGGCGGCTGCTGTTCGGCGAGGATGCGCGCAGCAGCCTGCGGGTGTCGCTGGCGCTGGCGCCGACCCTGATCTTCACCCTGGTGCTGGCCGCGATCCTGCGCGAGCGCTTCGCCATCGCCGATGCGCTGTTCGGTGCGCTGTTGCTGTACGCGGCGCTGAGCACGTTGCTGCCGTCGCTGCTGTTCCGCATGCCGTTCGACGTGGACCCGGTCGAGGCCGCGCCGTTGCCGGCGGCACCGGCCCAGGGCCTGCTCGAGGCGCCTGCTGCGCAAGATCCGACACCGCTGCCGGTCGACCCGCCGCGGCCGGCGCTGCCGCAGGCGGCCGTTTGAGCGGCCCGCGGTTCCCGGACCTGTGCAGCGACGCTGCGGCCCGCTGGGAAATCCAGGACAGGGCGCCACGCGCCGGTATCGCTTGAAAGCCGGCGCCCGGGCCCCATACTGGCTGCCTCTGTTCCTTTCGCGTTTTTGCCGCCATGCCGATCTATGCCTTCCAATGTGCCGAGTGCGGTCACAGCTTCGACCGCCTGCAGAAACTGTCCGATCCCGATCCGGACGCCTGTCCGTCGTGCGGCGCGCCCGCGGTCAAGCGCCAGCTGACCGCACCGTCGTTCCGCCTGTCCGGTAGCGGCTGGTACGAGACCGACTTCAAGAAGGATGGCGACAAGAAGCGCAACCTGGCCGAGTCCGGCAGCGGCAGCGGCAGTACCGGCGAGGCCAAGCCGGCCGCCGCGTCCACCGACAGCGCGGCCAAACCTGCCGCAACCCCCGCGGCCACGCCGGCGCCTGCCGCCAAGCCCGCCGCGACCTGAGCGCGGCGTCCCGGGGCGGGGCGGGGCGTCCCGAAAATGCGAACGGCCCGGAGTCGCCTCCGGGCCGTTCGCGTTCCTGCCTGGGAGGCTTCAGCGGGCGCCGAAGCGTGCCCGGCAGCCTTCCTTGACCCACACCGCATTGCCCTCGTAGCCCCAGTTGCGGCCTTCGACGCAGGTGGTGCCGGACAGCTGCTGGATCACCGCCGGGCGGCCCTGGCGGCGGTCCCAGGCGCAGCTGCGCAGGCGCTTGTCGTCGCTGCTGCAGGTCACCGAGTAATCGCCGCCGGACGGCGGGCGGCCTGGACCCCAGCCGCCACCGCCGCCACCCCGGCCTTCGGCGAACTCGCCGCGGCAGCCATCGTCCACCCACACCGCGCCGTCGCGTTGACCCCAACTGCGGCCCTCGATGCAGCGGGTGTCGGACAGCTGCCGGACCAGCACCGCATTGCGCCAGCCGGTGGTGCAGACGCGCTGGCGCTGGTCCTGGCTCTCGCAGCGGATGGTGCCGCCCGGGCCGGGACCTGGGCCAGGGCCCGGCCCGGGGCCGCCGCCGTCGCCCCAGCCACCGCGACCTTCGGCGAAGCGGCCGCGGCAGCCGCGGTCCACCCACACCACGCCAGGGCCCGACCCCCAGGTCTGGCCCTCGATGCACGGCGAATCCGACAGCGCGCCCACCAGCCGCGCGCGGCCGCGGAACGGCGTCGCGCACTGGCGGCGCTTGCGGTCGTTGCTGGAGCAGGCGATGGTCTGGGCATTGAAGCCAGGCTGCGGCCGCCACTGGCCGCTGCTGCCGCGCAGCGAGGTGGAGATGTCCTGCTGGATGCGGCCGAAGCCCCAGCCGCGGTCGATCTGGTCCAGGTAGAACTCCAACTGGTCGTCGGGGATCTGCCGGCCGCGGCTCTGGTCGGCGTATTCGCGCTCGATCACCCGCACCCGGCTCGGCACCGACAGCTGCCGCAGGTCCTCCGGCGCATAGGCGCGCGCGCTTTGCGCGGCCACCGGCCCGCTGGCCAGGGCCAGGCCGACCACCAACAACCAACCGCTCAGCTGCTTCAACATGGGTCCCCTCCGATGCCCGTGACTGTGGGCGGACTATAGCCTCACGGAAACTTAAGGCCAGGTGAGTTGCGGCGGGATTTGCCCGGGCCGGCGCCGCGCCGCAGAATATCCGGCTTGCCGGCGCGTTCTGCGCCGGCGGCCCCACCTTGGAGTTTGCGATGCGTACCCACTTCTGCGGCCTGGTCGACGAGACCCTGATCGGCCAAACCGTCACCCTGGCCGGCTGGACCGATGTCGCCCGCAATCTCGGCGGGGTCTGCTTCATCGATCTGCGCGACCACGAGGGCATCGTCCAGGTGACGGTGGAGCCGGAGAACGCGGAGGTGTTCGCGGTCGCCGCCTCGCTGGGCTACGAGGACGTGCTGCAGGTGGAAGGCGTGGTGCGCGCGCGGCATGCGGTCAACGACAAGCTGCGCAGCGGCAAGGTCGAGGTGATCGCCACCCGCATCACCCTCCTCAACAAGGCCGCGCCGCTGCCGTTCCATGCGCACGAGAACCCGGGCGAGGAAACCCGCCTGAAGTACCGCTACCTGGATCTGCGCCGCCCGGAGATGCAGCGCATGCAGCGCACCCGCATCAAGCTGGTGCAGGGGCTGCGCCGCTACCTGGACGAGCGCGGCTTCCAGGACATCGAAACCCCGATCCTGACCAAGGCCACCCCGGAAGGCGCGCGCGACTTCCTGGTGCCGGCGCGCATGCATCCGGGCGAGTTCTACGCGCTGCCGCAGTCGCCGCAGCTGTTCAAGCAGATCCTGATGGTGGCCGGCTTCGACCGCTACTACCAGATCGCGCGCTGCTTCCGCGACGAGGCGCTGCGCGCCGACCGCCAGCTCGAGTTCACCCAGCTGGACATGGAGTTCGCGTTCGTGCGCGAGCGCGACGTGCAGGATGCGGTGGAGCAGATGATCCGCCACATCTTCAAGGAAGTGGTGGACGTGGAACTGGCCGCCGAATTCCCGCGCATGACCTGGGCCGAGGCGATGCGCCGTTTCGGCTCGGACAAGCCGGACCTGCGCATCGGCCTGGAACTGGTCGACGTGGCCGAACTGGTCAAGTCCAGCGAATTCCCGGTGTTCACCGCGGCCGCCGCCGATGCCGACGGTCGCGTCGCCGCGCTGCGCATACCCGGCGGCGCCACGCTGTCGCGCAAGCAGATCGACGACTACGCCGCGCATGCCGCCAAGTACGGCGCCAAGGGCCTGGCCTACATCAAGTTGTCGGAGACCGGCGAAATCAGCTCGCCGATCGCCAAGTTCTTCTCCGAAGAGGCCTTCGCCGCATTGGTCAAGCACGTCGGCGCCGGCAGCGGCGACATCGTGTTCTTCGGCGCCGGCGGCTACAACAAGGTCTCCGACTTCATGGGTGCGCTGCGGCTGAAGGCCGGCAAGGACTTCGGCCTGGTCGCCGAGGGCTGGGCGCCGCTGTGGGTCACCGACTTCCCAATGTTCGAATGGGACGAGGAAGCGCAGCGCTACGTCGCCCTGCATCACCCCTTCACCGCGCCGGCGGTGGACGACATCGCCGAACTGCGCACGCATGCCAGGACCGCGGTGTCGCGCGGCTACGACATGGTGCTCAACGGCAACGAAATCGGCGGCGGCTCGATCCGCATCCATCGCCCGGAGATGCAGAGCGCGGTGTTCGAACTGCTCGGCATCGGCGCCGAGGAAGCGCGCGCCAAGTTCGGTTTCCTGCTCGACGCGTTGAACTACGGCGCGCCGCCGCACGGCGGCATCGCGTTCGGCATCGACCGCATCGCCGCGCTGATGGCCGGCACCGAGTCGATCCGCGACGTGATCCCGTTCCCCAAGACCACCGGCGCGCAGGACCTGATGACCGACGCGCCGTCGCCGATCGCCGACGCGCAGCTGGCCGAAGTGCACGTGCAGGTGCGCGCCAAGCCGGTGCAGGGCTGAGCGATGGCATTGGCGATCCGCCAGGCCACCGAGGACGACGCCGCCACGCTGGCGGCGCTGGCCGCGGCCACCTTCACGGAGACCTTCGGTCACCTGTACTCGCCGGAAGACCTGCACGGGTTTCTCGACGAGCACTACACCGCGGCGCGGCAGCGCACGATCCTGCAGCATCCGGAGTACGCGATCTGGCTGCTGGAGGACGACGGCGTGGCGGTGGGCCATGCCGCGGCCGGCCCTTGCGGCCTGCCGCACGCGGAGGTGCAGACTGGCGACGGCGAACTGAAGCGGCTGTACCTGCTGCGCTCGCACCAGAACAGCGGCTGGGGCAGCCGCCTGTTCGAAACCGCGCTGGCCTGGCTGGAACGCCAAGGCCCGCGCACGCTGTGGATCGGCGTGTGGTCGGAGAACTTCGGCGCGCAGCGCTTCTACGCGCGCTACGGCTTCGAGAAGGTCGGCACCTACGAATTCCCGGTCGGGCAGACCCGCGATTTGGAGTTCATTCTGCGCCGCGTGCCGCACCGATAGTCTGGCCGTCGGCCGCGCATTGCCTAGACGGTTTTGCGCCCTGTTGATCGCCGATCGCTGTTGGCGAAACGGCATCTGCTTTCGGCGCAGTCGTCGTTGTCACTCGAAGTGCTGTGCATGCCGAAGAGGCCTGCAGCGTGGCGCATTCTTCGACTGTGCATGCCGCCATGCCAGCGGAGCGTGTCGTTCATTTCCATCCGTTCGTCGCTGCTCGCGCAGGCGCGCAACAAGAACGATCCGATGGGGAATGAGCGACACGCTCTTCGGGGAAAACCCGCTCGCCTAGTTGGGTTGCACTTCCCAGGTTTGGTTGGGATTGCCTAGGCAGTCCCACATCTGCACGCGTGCGCCATTGGTCCTGCCGCCTTCGGAATCATCAAGGCATTTACTGTTCAGGTCGCTGCGGATCTGCCCGCGAATCCGCCATGTTTGCGCGGCGCTTCCATTGCAGGTGGCCATCAGGATGGGGTTGCCGTTCGCGCCGGACGGGCCATTGGCTTCGAGGCAGTTGCCGCCGTAGCCGATGAGCGAGCCATTCGTGCCCAGCGTCCATTTCTGGTTCTTGTTCCCCGAGCAGTCCCATAGTTGAACTGCGGTGCCACTGGTCACGCCGCCGCTCATCACGTCCAGGCAACGTCCGCTGGCCACCTGGATGGCGCCGGTTGCCGGATCGAACTTCCATGTCTGGTTGGTGCCGCCGAGGTTGTCCCAGGTCTGCAGACGCGCGCCGTTGGCGGATCCCCCGTTGACCACGTCCAGCACCTTGCCGCCGGTGGCGATGATGGCGGACGACCGGAAGCTCCAGCGTTGGTTGGATGAGTTGAATGCTTGGTAGAGCTGCACACCCGCGCCGTTGCTGCTGTTCACCCCTGCGATATCCAGGACCTTGTCGGTACCGTTGTTGCGCAGCGCCCGGCTTTTGCTCTGCCAATACCATTTCTGCTGGCGCAAGCCATTGCATCCCCAGACCTGAATCGGAGCCGTGTTGTCAGTGCTGCCGTCCACCACATCCAGGCACTTGCCGGAGGGGCCGACGATCTGGCCTGGCGAACTCGAATCGTCGAACGGAACGACGGTCGCTCTGAATTGAACAATGCGAGGGACGGTAAGCATGAACGCGGTCGCGTTGTCGGCTTGGGCAATCACCCCGCAGGCCTCTCCATAGCACCCCTGAATCAAGGGAGTCGAGTAGATGTTGACCTCGCGCTGGCCGTTGACGGCGTACGCCATCACCGTGTGGAAGCTGCCCACGTCGCTACGGTGCCCGTAGTTGTATCCGGTTTCTTGTCCGGTTTCGCGTTGGTGATACGAACCTAGCAGGTGCCCGAGTTCATGTCCAAGCGTCGTCGAGGGGCAGTAGTAGCTTCCGTCGATGCCATCGGAAACGATCGCGTACGCATAGCGGGAATCGGTTCCTCCGTTCACCCAGGCGACGCCGCAATTATTCTGGCTGGCGCTGTCGAAGCGGCGGACCAGTCCGACCAGATCGGCGCCGTAGTTTTCGCGCACCTGGCGAATCGGGCGGAATGCGTCGTTGTAGGCCTGGATCCAGGTCAGTTCGTCCAGCGCCTGATTATTGTCGTTGTTGTTGATATAGCCGACTTCTATGGTGCCGACCAAGCGATAGCGCGCCTGCACATTGGCATTGGCGAAGGCCTGGTTGGCGACCTCGACGAGATTGGTCAACACCGTCTCTATGGCCGACTCCCCGCCCCGATATGCCTTGTAGTCCGGCGTATAGCCAAGCACGACGTCGATCGTATTGGTCGAGGTGGTGCCGGCTGCGGCATTGACCTTGTCCAAGTTGCTGTAGTTTGGAATGAGACCGGTGGCCGCCGCGAGCGGCGAAGCGTTGGCGCTGGGCAGCATCTCCCGTGCGTCGCCGCGCCTGCTGGGCGCCGCCGAACGCAATTCCACCTCGGATGCCGCCATGACATAGGGTTGCCCGTCGACGGTGGAAATCCGGTAGACCTTGCCGCCGCTGGCGCCGAGCGAACCAAACACCGCGTTCTTGCCGAAGGTGATGACCGATTCCTCACCCACCAGCGCGCCGGGCAAACGTCCAACCCAGGTCCAGTTGCCGTTCTTGCCTTCTGTGTGGCGGACGTAATCCATCTGCAGCCGGCTGCCGTCCGGCGCGACGATCGTCATCTTGCCCTCCATCGTCGCCCTCAACGCATAGCGCTCGCTGATGCGCGCAGGAAAAAGCTCGAATGGACCTTCCTTGGTCGGCGCGGCGTGGCCGACATAGGTGACCAGCGTGCCGTTGTCCGGTGCGTCGAAATAGGGGGCGGCGCCTGGGGTGAGCCGCGGCGAGGCACCATTGGCGGTGCTGCGGGGAAGCGCAGTTTTGGCAGGGGCCTGGCCCTGTGCCGCGGCTTGACCGGCGTTCGATGCGGCATGAGAGGCCCCGCCCTTCGAGACGCAACCCCCAAGCCAGACGCCTGCCGCCACGGCGACGCAGGATGCCAAAATGATGCCTCTGTTATACATGCAGCGATTCTCCTTGATGACTGCGCATACCTGCTTTCCGATCCTGTTTCCATTGCCCGCTGCTAGCCGATAAGCAGGCTGGCCCTGAATAGCACCCGGGTTGAGAATGCCTTGCCGCGAAAGTTGGTGCGTGGGATTGAATGTTCGATGTGCCTGGTATCTAACTCCCACGGTTACCGCTTGACATGCAGCGATTGCTCCATGCATGTAGAGATAACGCGGGTTCTTTCGCCGTTGCTACGTCGAGTGGACGCACCAATGGATTACTTTGCGTTAACGACCGCCAACGAACTTTCTTGACGCGGATGGGGCGAGAATGTAGCCCTGGCCTTTCGAACTGTGACGCTTTGCCGTGTGGCGTGCGCGGCCGACTGCGCTGGTGCGTGGAGTGGGTGTGTGATGGCGCGACGCATCGTCTGTACCGGCCTGGGACGATGTTGCGTTTTGGGTGAACTTGCGCGCCGTCGCGCAGCAGGCCATGCGATTGACAGGAGAACGCCATGTCGCGACCCCTGAAATGCGCCGTCGCCTTGCTGCCGCTGCTGGCCGCGTGTACGCCCTCGGCCTCGCTGCAAACGGCCGGTAGCGGGCCGGCGGCCCAGGGCGATGGCCGCTGCCAGGCCGAGCCGGTGGCGTGGGCGATCGGCCAGGCCGCAACCGAGGCGACCATGGCGCGGGTCCGCCGGGAGAGCGGCGCTGGCCAGCTGCGGCCGATCGCCCCCGGCCAGGCGACGACCCGCGACCTGCGCCCGGACCGGGTCAACGTGTTCGTGGATGCGTCCAATGCCATCGTCCGCATCACCTGTGGCTGAGGTCGCGCGCACGGTTGCCGCGGGCGGCGTGGTCGACCCCTTGCCGCAGGTCCTGTTGCTGCACGGGATCTGGAACGGCCGTGTCTGGCTCGGGCCGCTGGCCTGGCGGCTGCGCCGCGAGGGCTTCCGCGTCGCCACCTTCGGCTATTCGACCGCGTTCGGCGGCGCCGAGGCGGCGCTGCCGCGGTTGCGGCAGCGGATCCAGCGCCTGGCGCAGCAGGGGCCGGTCGCGCTGGTCGGGCACAGCCTGGGCGGGCTGATCGCGCTGCAGGCCTTGCGCCAGGCGCCGCAGCTGCCGGTGACCCGGGTGGTGTGCCTGGGCGCCCCGCTGGCCGGCAGCGCGGTGGCGCAGACGCTGCTGCGACGCGGCCTCGGCGTCGCCCTCGGGCGCAGCGCAGCCCTGTTGCAGCAGGGTCTTGGGCAGTGGGACGGCTCCGCTGCGGTCGGCATGGTGGCCGGCAGCGTCGCGTTGGGAGTGGGCAATCGCATCGCCGCGTTGGGGCCGGGCTCGGATGGCACCGTGGCCCTGGCCGAGACCCGCGTGCCGGGCCTGCGCGACCATTGCTTGGTGCGTGCCAGCCACAGCGGCCTGCTGTTCTCGCCAGTGGCCGCGCGCCAGGCCGCGGCGTTCCTGCGGCATGGCCGCTTCGCCGCCTGAGCGGTTGTGCCGCGGATGCGGGTGCGGCGGCGCAATCGAGTAAAATCCGCCGCTTGTCCTTACTGATGTCCGGAACGCCCTATGGGTAGAGGCCCCTCGATCGAAGCCCGCAAGAACGCATCCGATGCGAAGCGCGGCAAGATTTTCACCAAGATCATCCGCGAGATCGGCGTCGCCGCGCGCGCCGGCGGCGGCGACCCGTCCAACAACCCGCGCCTGCGCGTGGCGATGGACAAGGGCCTGGCCTCGAACATGTCCAAGGACGTGATCGAGCGCGCGATCAAGAAAGCCACCGGCGAGCTGGAAGGGGTGGAGTACGAGGAGATCCGCTACGAGGGCTACGCGCCGGGCGGGGTCGCGGTGATCGTCGACTGCCTGACCGATAACCGCGTGCGCACCGTGGCCGACGTGCGCCACGCCTTCAGCAAGTGCGGCGGCAACCTGGGCACCGAAGGCTCGGTGGCGTTCATGTTCAAGCGCCTGGGCGTGCTCAGCTTCGCTGCCGGTGCCGACGAGGAAAAGATCACCGAGGCGGCGATCGAGGCCGGCGCCGACGACATCGTGGTCTATCCGGAGGACGGCGCGATCGACGTGCTGACCTCGGCGGACGCGTTCCACGCGGTCAAGGACGCGATGCAGGCGGCCGGCCTGGCCGCCGAGCATGCCGAGATCAGCTTCCGTGCCGACAACGACATCGCGGTGGAAGGCGATACTGCGCTGCAGGTGCGCAAGCTGCTGGACATGCTGGAAGACCTGGACGATGTGCAGGCGGTCTATTCCAATGCCGACCAGTCCGCGCTGAGTGGCGGCTGATATGGCGACGGCCGGGACTGGGGACGGTGCCGGGACTCGGGACTCGGGACTCGGGACTCGGAACAGCGCGTCGACGGGGCCCGATGCATCGCCGTCGCCCGGGGTCGTACCCGTTCGAACCAGTCGCGTAGCCAGCCCTTCGAGTCACGAGTCCCGCGTCCCGAGTCCCGCCAAGGTCCGCATCCTCGGCATCGACCCGGGCTCGCAGCGCACCGGCGTGGGCATCATCGACGTCGACGGCAGCGGCCGCACCATCCATGTCCACCATGCGCCGCTGCTGCTGCTCGGCGAGGGCGACTTCTCGCAGCGGCTGAAGCGCCTGCTGCACGGGCTGGGCGCGCTGATCGAGGAGTACCAGCCGCAGGAAGTGGCGATCGAGCGGGTGTTCATGGGCAAGAGCGCCGACGCGGCGCTGAAGCTCGGCCATGCGCGCGGCGCGGCGATCTGCGCGGTGGTCTTGCGCGACCTGCCGGTGCACGAATACGCGGCCAAGGAGATCAAGCTGGCCATCGTCGGCAAAGGTGCGGCCGAGAAGCAGCAGGTGCAACATATGGTCGGTCTGATGCTGAGTCTGACCGGAAAACTGCAGGCCGACGCCGCCGACGCGCTGGCGGTGGCCATCACCCATGCCCACGTGCGCGCCACCGCGCAGCGCCTGGGCGTCAGTACGCAACAGGCTTGGAGCAGAAAATGAGTGGAGCCGGGATTCGGGATTCGGGATTGGGGATTCGCAAGAGCGAGGTGCCTGCGCCTGCGCGCGGCTGTACCCAATCCCCAATCCCCAATCCCCAATCCCGGCGCCTCGCACGAGGCGCCCAATGATCGGCCGTCTGCGCGGCATCCTCGCTTACAAGCAGCCGCCGTGGCTGGTGATCGACGTGGGCGGGGTCGGCTACGAGCTGGAGGCGCCGATGAGCACCTTCTACGACCTGCCCGACGTCGGTCGCGACGTGATCCTGTTCACCCACTACGCGCAGAAGGAGGACAGCGTGTCGCTGTACGGCTTCCTGCGCGAAGGCGAGCGGCGGCTGTTCCGCGACGTGCAGCGGGTCACCGGGATCGGCGCCAAGATCGCGCTGGCGGTGCTGTCCGGGGTCAGCGTGGACGAGTTCGCGCGCATGGTCACCAGCGCCGACGTCACCGCGCTGACCCGCATCCCCGGCATCGGCAAGAAGACCGCCGAGCGCATGGTGGTGGAGCTGCGCGACCGTGCCGCGGATTTCAGCGGCGGCGCGCCGGTCACCGGTCAGCTCGGTACCGATGCGGTGTCCGAGGCCACGGTGGCGCTGCAGCAGCTCGGCTACAAGCCGGCCGAGGCGGCGAAGATGGCGCGCGACGCCGCCGCCGACGGCGACGAGGTCGCCAGCGTCATCCGCAAGGCCCTGCAGGCCGCGTTGCGCTGACCGCGCGTCGTACCTCCTTCTTCACGCCTCGCGGCGCTAACCTGATCCCTCAATGTCCACCACTCCCGCTCCGTCCCCCGGCTCCGGCCATTCGGCCGACGCCTCGCATGGCAAGGCCGGCTTCGCGCTGATCATCGGCGCCATCGGCGTGGTGTTCGGCGACATCGGCACCAGCCCGCTGTACACGCTCAAGGAAGCGTTCTCGCCGCACTACGGCCTGAGCAGCGACCACGACACCGTGCTCGGCGTGCTGTCGCTGGCGTTCTGGTCGCTGATGATCGTGGTCACGCTGAAGTACGTCACCATCATCATGCGCGCCGACAACGAGGGCGAGGGCGGCATCATGGCGCTGATGGCGCTGACCCAGCGCACCATGCGCAAGGGCTCGCGCTCGGCCTACGTGGTCGGCATCCTCGGCATCTTCGGCGCCTCGCTGTTCTTCGGCGACGGGGTGATCACCCCGGCGATCTCGGTGCTGGGCGCGGTCGAAGGCCTGGAGGTGGCCGCGCCGGGGCTGCACGCGTTCATCGTGCCGATCACCGTGGTGGTGCTGGTGATCCTGTTCCTGGGCCAGCGCTTCGGCACCGAGAAGGTCGGCAAGGTGTTCGGCCCGATCACCTGCCTGTGGTTCCTGTCGCTGGCGGCGATCGGCATCTGGAACATCGTCGACGCGCCGGAAGTGCTGAAGGCGTTCAACCCGTGGTGGGCGATCCGCTTCTTCCTCGACCATGGCTGGCACGGGGTCTGGATCCTCGGCGCGGTGGTGCTGGCGGTGACCGGCGGCGAGGCGCTGTACGCGGACATGGGCCATTTCGGCGCGCGCCCGATCCGTCACGCCTGGTACTTCTTCGTGCTGCCGTGCCTGGTGCTGAACTACCTGGGGCAGGGCGCGCTGGTGCTCAAGCATCCGTCGGCGCTGAAGAACCCGTTCTTCGAGGCGGTGCCCGGCTGGGCGCTGTACCCGATGATCGTGCTGGCCACGCTGGCGGCGGTGATCGCCTCGCAGGCGGTGATCACCGGCGCGTTCTCGATCGCGCGCCAGGCGATGCAGCTGGGCTACATCCCGCGCATGCTGATCAAGCACACCTCGCACGACACCATCGGCCAGATCTACATCCCCGGCATCAACTGGCTGCTGATGGTGATGGTGATCGCGCTGGTGCTGATCTTCCGCAGTTCCACCAATCTGGCGGTGGCCTACGGCATCTCGGTGTCGGCGACGATGCTGATCGACACCCTGCTGCTGGCGCTGGTGGCGCGCGCGCTGTGGCCGCGCTGGCGCAACTGGGTGCTGCCGCTGTGCGTGGTGTTCTTCGTCATCGACGCCGCGTTCCTGATCGCCAACGGCGCCAAGCTGCTGCAGGGCGCCTGGTTCCCGGTGGCGCTGGGCATCGTGATGTTCACCATGATGCGCACCTGGCGCCGCGGCCGCGAGCTGCTGCGCGAGGAAATTCGCAAGGACGGCATCCAGATCGACAGCTTCCTGCCCGGGCTGATGCTGGCGCCGCCGGTGCGCGTGCCCGGCACCGCGGTGTTCCTGACCGCCGACGCGACCGTGGTGCCGCATGCGCTGATGCACAACCTCAAGCACAACAAGGTGCTGCACGAGCGCAACGTGTTCTTGACCGTGGAGACCCTGCCGGTGCCGTATGCCTCGGCCAAGCAGCGGCTGAAGATGGACGCCATCGGCGACGAGTTCTACCGGGTGATCGTGCGCTTCGGCTTCATGGAGACCCCCGACGTGCCGCTGGCGCTGATGCGCTCCTGCGACCAGGGCGGCATCTACTTCGACCCGATGGACACCACCTATTTCGCCAGCCGCGAGACCATCGTCGCCAGCGCCAACCGCGGCATGCCGATCTGGCGCGACAAGCTGTTCGCGGTCATGCACCGCAACGCCGCCCCGGCCACCGGCTTCTTCCGCATCCCCGGCAATCGGCTGGTGGAGCTGGGGGCGCAGGTGGAGATCTGAGGCCGCGACGATGTCGCGGCCTTGGGAATGGAGAGACGGGAATGGGGAATAGGGAAAGGCGACGGCAACGGCGTTCGTCAGCTCCGAAATAGGCGCCAGCCGTGCCGCTAACCGCTACTATTGTCCGCTCCATTCCCCATTCTCGATTCCCCATTCCCGGCTTTCCAATGGACCGCATCATCGCCAGCAGCGCCACCCGCGAAGACGACGCGGTCGAGGCCAGCATCCGCCCCAAGCGCTTGGCCGACTATCTCGGCCAGCAGCCGGTGCGCGAGCAGCTGTCGATCTATATCGAAGCGGCCAAGGCGCGCGGCGAGGCGATGGACCATGTGCTGATCTTCGGGCCGCCGGGCCTGGGCAAGACCACGCTCAGCCATGTCATCGCCAACGAGCTGGGGGTCAACCTGCGTACGACCTCCGGCCCGGTGATTGAGAAGGCCGGCGACCTGGCGGCGCTGCTGACCAACCTGCAGCCGCACGACGTGCTGTTCGTGGACGAGATCCACCGCCTGTCGCCGGTAGTCGAGGAAGTGCTGTATCCGGCGATGGAAGACTTCCAGATCGACATCATGATCGGCGAGGGCCCGGCCGCGCGCTCGATCAAGATCGACCTGCCGCCGTTCACCCTGATCGGCGCCACCACCCGTGCCGGCCTGCTGACCGCGCCGCTGCGCGACCGCTTCGGCATCGTGCAGCGCCTGGCGTTCTATACCCCGGAAGAACTGGGCAAGATCGTGCGCCGTTCCGCCGCCATCCTCGGCATCGCCTGCGACGCCGACGGCTGCGCGGAGATCGCGCGGCGCGCGCGCGGCACCCCGCGCATCGCCAACCGGCTGCTGCGGCGGGTCCGCGATTTCGCCCAGGTCCGCGCCGGCGGGCTGATCGACCTGCAGGTCGCGCAGGCGGCGATGCAGATGCTCGGGGTCGATCCGGAAGGCTTCGACGACCTGGATCGGCGCCTGCTGCGCACCATCATCGACTACTTCGACGGCGGCCCGGTCGGGGTCGAGTCGCTGGCCGCCTCGCTGTCGGAAGAACGCGGCACCCTGGAAGACGTGATCGAGCCCTACCTGATCCAGCAGGGCTACCTGATCCGCACCGCGCGCGGGCGCATGGCGACCAACAAGGCCTATCTGCACTTGGGCCTGAAGCCCAAGATGCGGGAATCGGGAATCGGGAATGGAGAATCGGAGGGGCTGTTCTAGCATGCCGTGCCTACCCAGCTACGGACGGGAGCACCGCTCTTGACGTCCGATTCCCCATTCCCGATTCCCGATTCCCAGCCTCTATTCAGTTGGCCGACACGCATCTACTGGGAAGATACCGACGCCGGTGGCGTGGTCTACCATGCACGCTACGTCGCCTTTCTGGAGCGGGCGCGCACGGAGTGGCTGCGCGCGCTGGGCTACGGACAGGAACGCCTGCGCCTGCAGCACGATCTGGTGTTCGCGGTGCGCGCGATGCAGCTCGACTTCCTGCGCCCGGCCCACCTGGACGATGCGTTGCAGGTCGGCGTCGCGCTGACGCAGTGCAGGCGCGCCAGCCTGCTGTTCGCGCAGTCGATCCATCGCGACGGCGAACTGCTGTTGCGCGCGCAGGTGAAGGTCGCGGCGCTGGGTGCCGGCAGTTTCCGCCCGCGCGGCATGGACGACGCGTTGTACGACATTTTGAAAGCTCTCGAAATCACTGAAGCAGCATTACTGAGGAACGACGGATGATCGCATTGCTCCTGGCCCTGCAGGACACGGTGGCGGAGGCGCTACCGCAGGACGTGACCCAGACCGCCGCGCAGGCCGTCGCCAGCACCGCCGCCCATGGCGGCATCAACTACCTGGATCTGCTGATCAAGGCCAGCCTGCCGGTCAAGGTGATCGTGCTGCTGCTGCTGCTCGGCTCGCTGATCAGCTGGGTGATCATTTTCCGCAAGGCGCGGGTGTTCAAGCAGGCCAACCGCGACGCGGACGACTTCGAGAACCGCTTCTGGTCCGGCACCGACCTGACCAAGCTCTACGCCGGCGCGGCCGACCGCAACCGCGTGGTCGGCGGGCTGGAGGCGATCTTCGAGGCCGGCTTCCGTGAGTTCACCCGCCTGCGCGACAAGCGCAAGCTCGACGCGCGCATCCAACTGGAAGGCGCGCAGCGGGCGATGCGCGCGACCTATGCGCGCGAAGTGGACCGCCTGGAGCGCAACCTGGAGCTGCTAGCCAACATCGGTTCCACCGCGCCCTACGTCGGCCTGGTCGGCACCGTGTTCGGCATCATGGTGACCATGCACGACATGCTCAACAGCGGCCAGCAGGCGGGCATCGCCGCGGTCGCGCCGGGCATTTCCGAGGCCCTGTTCGCGACCGCCATCGGCCTGTTCGTGGCGATCCCGGCGGTGTGGGCGTACAACCGCTTCACCACCCGGGTCGAGCGGATGGCGGTGCGCTTCGAGACCTTCTCCGAAGAGTTCAGCTCCATCCTGCAGCGCCAGGCCAGCGGCGACTGAGCGCCGCCGCGCGCTCCGCCCAAGACCCCAGGATCCCCGCATGACTGCCGCCATTTCCCGCCGCAAGCGTCGCAAGCTCAAGTCCGAGATCAACGTCGTGCCGTACATCGACGTGATGCTGGTGCTGCTGATCATCTTCATGGTCACCGCGCCGCTGCTCAGCCTGAGCGTGGACGTGGACCTGCCCGATTCCACCGCGCGTTCGGTGGAAAGCAAGAAGGACCCGGTGATCGTCAGCGTCGACGCCGAGGGCCGCTACACGCTGACCCTGCAGGACGGCAAGCCGGAGAAGATCGGCGCGCCGGAACTGAAGGCGAAGATGCAGGCCTTCGTCAGCCAGAACAAGGACGTGCCGGTGTTCGTCGCCGCGCCCGGCAATTCCAACTACCAGCTGGTCATGGACACCATGGTCATGCTGCAGCAGGCCGGCGTTCCCAAGGTGGGCCTGATGAGCCAGCCCGGTACCAATGCACGCTGAAGCCGATTCCCGACCGCCCCGCGAACAGGACAGCAACCAGGGCCTGATCGTCGGCGTGCTCCTCGCGCTGGCCGTGCATGTGCTGCTCGGGCTGCTGTTCTTCCTCGCCTGGTGGTGGTCGCCGGTGCGCCAGGTGGAGCCGGCGGCCGGCTCGCCGATGGTCGAGGCCTCGCTGGTCGTGTCGGCCGCCGACGTGCGTTCGGCGCAGAAGGCGGTGCAGGACGCGCCCAAGCCCCTGCCCGAACCGCTGCCCGAACCGGTCAAGGAGGTCGCCGAGGACGACACCGTGCCGCCGCCGCAACCGGTGCCCGTGCCCAAGCCGCAGCAGGCGCCGACCGAGCAGCAGCAAAAGGCGCAGGACTTCATCCCGGTGCCGGACAAGGTCGACCAGGACCGCGCCAGCCGCACCGCGATCTCGCAGGAAAAGGAAAAGCAGGAGCAGGAAGCCAAGCGCCGCCAGGAGCAGATCGACCTGACCGAGCAGAAGCGCCAGCAGGAGGCCGAGCAGAAGCAGCGCCTGGCCGCGCAGCAGGAGGAGGAGCGGCAGAAGAAGATCGCCGAGATCCGCAAGCAGCGCGAGCAGGCCGACCGCGAGGCCAAGCTGGCCGAGCAGAAGCTGCGCCAGCTGGCCGACGTGCGCGCCAAGCAGGCGTCGGCCACCGCCGCGTCCACGCCGCAGGCCGCGCCCGGGCAGAACGGCACCAACACCGATCTGTCGGCCAAATATGCCGCGGCGATCCAGCAGGCGGTGCTGAGCCAGTGGGTGCGCCCGGATTCGGTGCCGCTGGGGCAGAAGTGCAAGATCGCGATCAAGCAGATCGTCGGCGGGCAGGTGATCGAGGCCAAGGTCAGCCCCGACTGTCCCTACGACGAAGCGGGCCGGCGCTCGATCGAGGCCGCGGTACTGCGCGCGCAGCCGCTGCCGTACCGGGGCTTCGAATCGGTGTTCGCGCGCGACCTGACCTTCAACTTCACTGCGCAGGATCGCTGAGAAGCCGGGATTGGGGATTCGGGATTGGGGATGCCACGCTCCACGCCCCAGCCCCAGGGTCCAAAAAGCCCGCTTCCGGGCCTGGCGGGGCCCCGGGAACTCCCCGGCGGCGGTGCGATAGGCGATAATCCGCGCTTCCTGCCATCGGCTTCACATGTCGGTGGTTCATGATTGCGAATACGTTCACCCGCGCATTGCTATCTCTTGCGCCTTCCCGAGTACCGCTGAGCGACCCATGAAGAAACTGCCGCGCTGGCTTGCCGTCCTGACTGCCCTGTTGCTCCCCCTGGCCGCGTCCGCGCAGGACAAGGGCCTGGAAATCGACATCGTCGGCGGCAACGCGTCGGCGACCCCGATCACCGTCGTGCCGATGCCCTACCAGGGTTCGGCGGCCGCACCGTCCACCGACGTGTCCGCGGTGGTCCGCGCCGACCTGGACCGTTCCGGCCAGTTCCGCAACCTGCCCGAGGCGCAGATCGTCGAGCGCCCGACCCGCGGCAGCGAAGTGCAGTACGCCACCTGGCGCGCGCTGAAGCAGGATTATCTGGTCGCCGGCCGGGTGATGGATGCCGGCGAGGGCACCTACCGGGTCGAGTACGAACTGTTCGACGTGGCCAAGGGCGAGCGCATGCTCGGCCTGGCGATGACCGCGCGTGCCAGCGCGATGCGCGACGTGGCGCACCAGATGGCCGATGCGATCTACGAGAAGATCACCGGCGTGCGCGGCGCCTTCTGGACCCGCATCGCCTACGTCACCGCCAGCGGCAAGGGCGGCGCCATGCGCTATGCGCTGATGGTCGCCGACTCCGACGGCTACAACCCGCAGACCATCGTGCGCTCGGCCGAACCGCTGCTGTCGCCGAACTGGAGCCCGGACGGCAAGAAGCTGGCCTATGTGAGCTTCGAGCGCGGCAACTCCTCGATCTACATCCAGGACATCGCCACCGGCGCCCGCCAGCTGGTGTCCAGCTTCCGCGGCATCAACGGCGCGCCCTCGTTCTCGCCGGACGGCAAGAAGCTGGCCCTGGCGCTGTCGCGCAGCGGCAACCCGGAGATCTACGTGATGGACCTGGGCAGCAAGCAGCTGACCCAGCTGACCAACCACTTCGGCATCGACACCGAGCCGACCTGGGCGCCGGACGGCAGCAGCATCTACTTCACCTCCGATCGCGGCGGCCGCCCGCAGATCTACCAGGTGGCGGCGACCGGCGGCAGCGCCAACCGGGTCACCTTCCAGGGCAACTACAACGCCACCGCCAGCGTGTCCTTCGACGGCAACAAGATCGCCGTCGCCCAGGGCAGCGGCAACACCTACAAGATCGCGATGATGGACCGCAGCCTGGGTTCGCCGCGCTGGAGCACATTGTCTACGGGGTCGCTGGACGAGTCGCCGAGCTTCGCTCCGAACGCCAGCATGGTCCTGTACGCCGCCCGCGAAGGCGGGCGAGGGGTGCTTTACGCGGTCTCGGCCGATGCCCGCGTGCGCCAGCGCCTGGTCCTGGCCGATGGCGACGTGCGCGAGCCGTCGTGGTCGCCGTATCGGACTGCGCGTTGACACGTAAGTTTGATGTTAATATTTCGCTGCGTTGAACCCCCTTTCGGCTCAGGAGCCATATAGGTATCCCCATGAACAAGACCACCCGCGTTCTGCTTGTTTCGCTGTTGTCCGTTGCAGCTCTGGCCGGCTGCTCCAAGAAGGTCAAGGAAGTTCCCCAGACCGACACCACCGGCACCACCGGTTCCACCACCCCGACCGGCCCGTCGACCTCCGGCCTGTACGGCCCGGGCGATCTGGATACCGATGCCTGCCTGCGCCAGCGCGTGGTCTACTTCGATCTGGACCAGGACTCGCTGAAGCCGGAGTTCCAGGCGATCATGGCCTGCCACGCCAAGTACCTGCGTGACCGTCCGTCCTCGCGCATCACCCTGCAGGGCAATGCCGACGAGCGCGGTTCGCGCGAGTACAACATGGGCCTGGGCGAGCGTCGTGGCAACGCCGTGTCTTCGGCGCTGCAGGCTGCCGGCGGTTCGGCTGCGCAGCTGACCGTGGTCAGCTACGGTGAAGAGCGTCCGGTCTGCACCGAGTCGAACGAGTCCTGCTGGTCGCAGAACCGTCGCGTCGAGATCGTCTACACGGCGCAGTAATAGATGCGTATCGGTGTCCTTACATCGATGATCGTCGCGGCGGCCCTGGTGGCCGCCGCGCCGGCTCATGCGCAGCGTGCAAGCCTCGCCGATCGCGTGTCCGCGCTCGAGCAGCAGGCAATGAACACCCAGGGCAACACCGACATGCTGAACCAGCTCAACCAGCTGCGGACGCAGGTACAGTCGCTGGAGTCCACGATCGAGCAATTGCAGCACGACAACGAACAACTCAAGCAGCGCGCCAAGGACCAGTACCTGGACCTGGACGGCCGCCTGAACCGGATCGAGGGGGGCGCGACGCCGCCGTTGCCGCCGGCCGGGGCTGCCGCACCCGCCGCTTCCGCACCCGCTGCCAAGCCGGCTGCCGCCGTTTCCGAACGGCCGCCGTCGGTGCATGGCGACGCCGGCACGCTCGCCGCCAGCGGCGATGAGCGCACCAGCTACAACGTCGCGTTCGATGCGCTGAAGGCCGGCAAGTACGCCGACTCGGCGAATCTGTTCCAGAGCTTCCTAGAGCTGTACCCGAACGGCGTTTACGCCCCCAATGCCTTGTATTGGCTGGGCGAGAGCTATTACGCCACCAAGAATTTCCCGCTGGCCGAGGCGCAGTTCCGCGACCTGATCGGCCGCTATCCCACCCACGACAAGGCCTCCGGCGCTCTGCTCAAGCTGGGCCTGTCCCAGTACGGCGAAGGCCGCACCCAGGACGCCGAGCAGACCCTGCAGCAGGTGATCAGCCAGTATCCGGGATCGGATGCCGCGCGCACCGCGCAGGACCGCCTGCAGTCGATCCGCATCGGCCAGCAGCTGCGCTGAGCCCCCGAACGCTGCCGCCATCGTCGCGGGAGCATATTTTCCCGCCATGGCCGCCGTTCCCAGCGATATCGTACAAAGCCCGCTGCCGCGCCTGAAGCTGACGGAGATCTTCCTGTCGCTGCAGGGCGAGGCCGAGAGCGCCGGCTGGCCGACCGTGTTCGTGCGCCTGACCGGCTGCCCGCTGCGCTGCAGCTACTGCGACACGGCCTACGCCTTTCATGGTGGGCAATGGTGGGACATCGACGCGATCCTGGCCGAAGTGGCGCGCCACGGCGTGCGCCATGTCTGCGTGACCGGCGGCGAGCCGCTGGCGCAGAAGCGCTGCCTGCGCCTGCTCGAGCAACTGTGCGACGCCGGCTACGACGTATCGCTGGAAACCTCCGGCGCGCTGGACATCGCCGACGTGGACCCGCGCGTGTCGCGGGTGCTCGACATCAAGACTCCCGCATCGCAGGAAGCGGCGCGCAACCGCTGGGAAAACCTGCCGCTGCTGAGTGCGCGCGACCAGATCAAGTTCGTGCTGTGCGGCCGCGCCGACTACGACTGGGCACGCGCGATCGTCGCCGAACACCGCCTGCACGAGCGCTGCACCGTCTGGTTCTCGCCGAGCAAGAGCGAACTGGCGCCGCGCGACCTGGCCGACTGGATCGTCGCCGACCGCCTGCCGGTGCGCTTCCAGATGCAGTTGCACAAGCTGCTGTGGAACGACGAGCCGGGGCGTTAGCTGCGCGGGAGCGCAGCTGGGAATCGGGAATGGAGAAACGGGAATCGGCGAAGCGCTGCACTGCAGGCGTCTCGTTGGTTGATTCGCTTCTGCTTCTCGAAAACCGGCGATCTTCCATGTCCAGTGCGGCTGTTACGCTCTACCCATTCCCGTTTCTCCATTCCCCATTCCCAGCACCCCAATGAAAAACGCCGTCGTCCTACTCTCAGGTGGCATGGATTCCGCCGTCGTCGTCGCCATCGCCCGCGAGCAGGGCTATGCCGTGCATGCGCTGAGCGTCAGCTACGGGCAGCGGCATACCTCCGAACTGGATGCGGCCACGCGCGTGGCGGCCGCGCTCGGTGCGGTGGCGCACAAGACGGTCAACGTCGACCTGCGCAGCATCGGCGGCTCCGCGCTGACCGACGACATCGAGGTGCCGGACGCGGGCGGCGAGGGCATCCCGGTGACCTACGTGCCGGCGCGCAACACCATCATGCTGTCGGTGGCGCTGGGCTGGGCCGAAGTGCTGGGCGCGGCGGACATCTTCTGCGGCGTCAACGCGGTGGACTATTCCGGCTACCCCGACTGCCGCCCCGAGTTCATCGACGCGTTCCAGACCCTGGCCAACCTGGCGACCAAGGCCGGCGTGGAAGGCGCCGGGCTGCGCGTGCACGCGCCGCTGCAGCGCATGAGCAAGGCCGACATCGTGCGCGAGGGCGAGCGCCTGGGCGTGGATTTCGGCCTCACCGTGTCCTGCTACCGCGCCGATGCCGACGGCCGCGCCTGCGGTCACTGCGACGCGTGCCGCCTGCGCGCCGCCGGCTTCGCCGATGCCGGCGTGGCCGACCCGACCCGCTACGCCTGATTTCGCGTTGACGCGGGGCTGGGGTAGACTACGCACCCCGGCGCAAGGCCGGGGCGTTGTTTTGGGCCGTTAGCTCAGTCGGTAGAGCAGAAGACTTTTAATCTTTTGGTCGATGGTTCGAATCCATCACGGCCCACCATTCAGTCCACTGATGTGCAGCCATCCAATACCATTGGCGCGGCCCTGTACGGTCTGCCGGTGCTGGTTGGTGCCCATGCTGCGTGCGTCGAAGTCGGCCCGACAGTGGGCTCGTGGGCCTGGGGCGGCCCGATCTCAACGCGGGTTCGCCGCTTGGCTGAGCGGAATGGAGATCCGCGCTGGCACACCGAGTTGAGCCTTGCATTTCAGGTTGCCCTGCAAAGGGATCCAGTTCTGCGCTGCGAGCGGGCAGGCCGCGCGCAACTCGGCGACGTCCAGGACATCGCCCTTGAATCCCGGTATCTCCCATGGGTCTCCATGGAACTCGATCACCAACAGCCTGTCGGCTGGCCCCTCTTCGGGGACGGAGAAACCGTGCCGCCATTTGGTGAGGCCCCTCTCCATCTGCGTCCCGATGATGATTGCCGGCATACGTTTCTCCATATGAAAAACAAGGACGGGGGTTCGCGGCCGCGCAAGCGGCGGGCCATGCATCCTTCCACTGGCAGGTCTCACCTGATGAGAATCGTCCGGGCCGGAAAGGGACGCTTGCCCCGCGACGGATCGGAAGGGAGCTGCCGACCTTCACTCCCTGCATGGGCGCCAGCCACCTGTCCCGCGCGCGGCACTTGCAGGCGCTATGAAGCTTGGTGACGTGGGCGGTCGACCAAGTGGGAGCGCATGGCGCCTGCCGCAGTGAACCGGCGCCTGCCGTGCCGCGTCGGGCGCATCTCGATCGGGCGCATGCGGCTCAAGCGCCTTTCCGTCCGCGCTGCATGCTCGACGCCGCGGTACGCAGTGCCTGGCCGATGTGCTGCAGGACGCTCGAACGCACCGCCGCGTGCTGCCAATAGAGCGGGACGTCGAGCCAGCGCTGCGGGTCGATGACGACGATCTGTTTCTCGCGCAATCCGGACGCGAGCATCTGCTCGGGGGCGAGGCACCATCCGAGACCGCGCGCGGCGGCTTCGACGAAGCCGGTCGAGGTCGGCAGGTAGTGGATGGGTGGGCTCAGGCGGGTGCGGGTGATGCGCCGCACGAAGCGCGCCTGCAGCGCGTCCTTGCGGTTGAACACCATCATCGGCGCCTGTGCCAGCGCGGCCGCTGTGAGTCCTGCGGCGAAGTGGCGCGCGACGAATGCCGGCGAGGCGATCGCGTGGTAGCGCATGCTGCCCAGGGCATGCACGTTGCAGCCCTGCAGCGGCTTGCTCGCGGACGTGACCGCGCCGAGCACGGTACCGTTGCGCAGCAGCTCCAGCGTGTGGTCCTGGTCGTCCACGTGCACGTCGAACAGGAAGCCGTGCGCATGGTGCAGCGACGCCAGCGCGGCGAGGAACCAGGTCTGCAGCGAGTCGTCGTTGACCGCGACCGCGATGCTGCGCGCGGGTCCGGCGTCGGCCGCGTTCGGCAGGAAATCGGCCATCGCCTCGGCCTCCAGCGCCTGCATCGGCCGCACCCGGCGCAGCAGCGCTTCGCCTGCAGGCGTCGGCCGGCAGGGGGCCTGGCGCACGACCAGCACCTGTCCGAGGCGGTCCTCGAGCGCCTTGATTCGTTGCGAGATCGCCGACGGCGTCAGCGACAGCCGCCGCGCCGCCGCTTCGAAGCTGCCTTCGTCGAGCACGGCGGCGAAGGCCGACAGTTGCGGATGAAGCAGGTCCATGCGGCCGCCTGATTAGCATTTCTTCATAGCGTACAGAATATTTAGCTTGGCTAATCACGACCTTCGGGCCAGCATGCGCCTCCCTCGGTTCTGGCGATCCTCTCCTCATGGTGCTCGAAGCATCGCTTGCCGGCTTCATCGCCGGCGCCGGCTTGATCGTCGCGATCGGCGCGCAGAACGCGTTCGTGCTGCGCCAGGGTTTGCAGCGGCAGCAGGTGGGCCTGGTGGTGGCGGTCTGCGCAGCCGGGGATATCGCCTTGATCGTGCTCGGGGTCGCCGGCATCGGCGCGCTGGTGCAGCAATGGCCCGCGCTGCTGCAGGTGCTGCGCTACGCCGGCGCGGCCTTCCTCGGCGCCTACGGCCTGATGGCGGCGCAACGCGCCTGGCGCGGTGCCGGCGCATTGAAGGCGCAGGGCGAGACGCCGGCGAGCCGGCGCCGCGTGCTGCTGGCCTGCCTGGGCTTCACGTTTCTCAACCCGCACGTGTATCTCGACACGATGGTCCTGCTCGGCAGCCTGTCCACCCGCTATCCGGGAGCGCTGCGCTGGGCGTTCGCGTGCGGCGCCTGCGTGGCGAGCGTGGCCTGGTTCTGCAGCCTGGGCTATGGCGCACGATTGCTGCAGCCGGTGTTCCGCAAGCCCGGCGCATGGCGGTTGCTGGACGCCTGCATCGCGGTGTTCATGCTGGCACTGTGTCTATTGCTGCTGCTGCGACCGCTCGGCTGATCGCAGCGGTCGGGCAGGTGCCCGCGCAAGGGAAACCCGCCATCGCACGCGCCGAATGGCGACAATGGGGCGATTGCGGCGCCTCGGCGTGCCCGCGGACGGCCTTTTTTCAGGGGTCGACACGATGTGCGGGCTGCGAATCAGCACCGACAAGGCCGAACTGCAGACGCGCGAGATCCATCGCTATCTGTCGCAGCGCACCGGCTGGGCCAAGGACGTCCCGCTGGCGCTGCTAAAAAGGCGATCGCGCATTCCCTATGCTTCGGCGGTTTCGTCGGCCGCCGCCAGGTCGCGTTCGCCAGAGTGGTCTCCGACTACGCGACCTTCGCTTGTCTGGGCGACGTCTTCGGGTTGCCCGAGGACCGCGGCAAGGGCTACGGCAAGGCATTGATGGAGACGATCCTGGCCCATCCCGAGCTGCAGGGCCTGCGCCGTTTCAGCCTCGCCAACAGCGATGCGCATGCGCTGTATGCGCGCTACGGATTCACCGCGCCGCGGTATCCGCACTCGCTGATGGAGCCTATTTCCCGGGCATGTACACCGCTGCCGGCTGACGCGGCTTTCCGCGGCGGGCTCGGCCAGCAGCCAGGCGACCTGCTGGCCTTGCACTGTGTTTCGCGGAGCGTCGGCCGCGCGCAGCGCGCAGCGGTACTTCGCTCGAACACGACGCCGATCTCGCTACGCGGGGGCGACGCGAAGCGAAGCCGGACGCGCACTGCGGCCAAGAAGCTGGCCGGGCGTGTACACGTGCGTATAATAATCATTCTCGTTATCGGGCGGCGCCGGCACATCTGCGATTGGTACCGTCCTTGTCACAAGGATCCGTTGATGCGTCTGCTGTGTTCCCTGTCCGTCGCCATGCTTCCGCTGGCGGCTGACATCACTGTTGCCCGGGCGCAGTCGCCCTCCACGCAAACGCTGGACGCCGTGGTCGTCAGCGCATCGCGTACCGACCAACCCGCGGACACGGCGCCCCAGACCGTGGTGGTGATCGACCAGCAGGAGATCGCCCAGCAGCTCAGCATCAGCAGCAATTCGTCGGACCTGCTGTCCAGCCTGCTGCCGTCGTATACGCCGAGCCGCGGCAAGATGAACGGCAGCGGCGAGACCTTGCGCGGACGCACGCCGCTGATCCTGGTCGACGGCATCCCGCAGTCCAATCCGCTGCGCCCGACCGGGCGCGAAGCGCACACGATCGACTACGCGATGGTCGAGCGCATCGAGGTGATCCAGGGCGCCAACGCGATGAACGGCCTGGGCGCCACCGGTGGCACCATCAACCTGGTCACGCGCCGCCCGCAGCCGGGCGCGCTCAACCAGCATGTCGAGGTGCAGGCGACCGTACCGACCACCGACGTCGATGCCGAGACCACGAGCTACAGGACCAGCTACCGCATCGACGGGCGCCACGACAAGCTCGACTACCTGTTCGCGGTCGGCTACGAGGACCAGGGCCTGTACCTGGACGGCGACGGGCGCGCGATCGGCACCGACGTGACCCAGGGCGATCTGATGGCCACGCGCGCCTACGACGTGCACGCCAAGCTGGGCTACTGGATCGACGACCGGCAGGAGCTGCAGTTCAGTTCCAACCGCTACCGGATCAAGTCCAAGGCCGAGTACCTCGGCGTGGCCGGCGATCGCGAACTCGGCATCCCGACCACCTCGGTGCGCGGCCGGCCCGAAGGCACGCCGCCATGGAACGACGTGTGGACCACCGGCCTGTCCTATGTTCATCACGACCTGGCGGGCATGGAACTGAAGGCGATGGTGTTCAACCAGGAGTTCGAAGGCCTGTTCGGCGCCGACAACTCGGCCACCTTCCAGGATCCGCGCATCGCGCCCAACGGCACGCTGTACGACCAGTCGCGCTCGGTCGCGTCCAAGTGGGGTTCCAAGACCAGCCTGGGCAAGGACGACCTGCTCGATGGCCGGCTCAAGCTCACCGGCGGCTTCGACACCCTGTGGGACAGCGGCAAGCAGGACCTGTACGGCACCGGCCGCACCTATGTGCCCGAGTCGGAATACCGCGACCTGGCCGCGTTCCTGCAGGGCGAATACCGGCTGCTGCCGCAGCTGACCGTGCATGGCGGCGTGCGCCACGAGGACGCGAAGCTGCGCATCGACAGCTACCAGACCCTGGCCCGCTACAACCGGGTGCAGGTACAGGGCGGCACCCTGTCCTTCGCCGAGACGCTGTACAACGTCGGCGCGGTGCTGGCGCCGAGCGAGCGCTTCAACGTCTTCGCCAGCTATTCCGAAGGCTTCGGCATGCCCGACGTGGGCCGCGTGCTGCGCTCGATCAACACGCCCGGCACCAGCGTCGCCAGCCTGAGCGCGCTGCAGCCGGTGCTGACCCGCAATGTCGAATTGGGCACGCGCCTGCGCGGCGCGGCGTGGGATGTCGATGTCGGCGTGTTCCAGTCGCGCTCGGACTACGGCACCCGGGTGATCGCGGTGGACGGTGCGTTCCAGATGGCGCGGGAGAAGACCCGCATCGAGGGCGTGGATGCCAGCGCCAAGTATCGGCTCAACGAGCGGCAGCGCCTCGGCCTGGCCTATGCGTATACACGCGGGCGCTACGACAGCGACGGCAACGGCACGCTGGATGCGCACCTGGACGGATTGAACATCGCGCCCAACCGCGTCGTCGGCAGCTGGTCTTCGCAATGGACGCCGCGGCTGTCCAGCTTCGTGCAGGCGCAGTACGCGTTCGGCCGCAGCTTCGACGATCCGCAAAAGCGGTTCAGCGGCTATGCGCTGGTCGATGCGGCGCTGAACTACCGGCTGCGCCAGGGCGAACTGCGCCTGGCGGTCGCCAACCTGCTCGATCGCCAGTACATCACCTACTACTCGCAGAGCGCGCTGGTCGAACCGGACCGCTATTTCGCCGGGCGCGGCCGCACGCTGACGGTGGGTTACAGCCTGGATTTCTGAGCCGCGGCCGCTGCGTGACGCAGGCCTGGGCGCCTTCGCAGGCGCGCGTTGCGGCGTGGCGTCCGCGTAGTGGCGGGCCGGGAGATGGGCGCGACGGATGACGCTGGTGTGTGCAGCCATCCGTGGCTGTCTGGTTTTGACCACTTGCCCGGGCCGGCGCGTTCGCCGGCGGCGGAGGCGTTGCCGAGCAGTGCCGCACCAGGCGTCGGATCGCGCTCCGGCCGCGCGCGGGAATCGATGCATGGCGGGCGCCTGCCCGATGCCGGCGCGGGCAGGCCGCCGCTGCGCCGGCCGTCTGGGGGCTACCTACCAGCCGCCGTAGGGATAGCCGTAGCCGCCGCGGCCGTAATAGCCGCCGTGGCCTTCGCTCTGGCCGACGCTGATGCTGATGCCGACTTCGCGCGGCTTGCCGTCGTCGTTGTAGTAGGTCTTGCACAGGTTGAGGTTGGCGGCCTGGTAGTTGCTGTTGCCGCCGCGTGAGGAATAGCCGAAACCGGTAGAGACGCTGCCGTGCACGTCGCCCTTGCAGCGGTCGGCGCGCGCCTGTTCGGCCTCGGCCAGGGCCTGGGTGGCCGCGGCCTTCTGTGCCGAGGCCGAGGTGCCGCTGGTGTCGCCGTAGTAGGCGCCGGGCGGGTCGGCCTTGTACACCGGGTCGGTGCCGTAGGTGATCGGCTGCTGCGGCACGCTCAGGTCCAGCGCGCGCTTGGCCGCTTCGCTGTCGCTGCTGCCGCCGTCGGCGGAGGTTTGCGCCATGGCCGGGCCGGCGAGCAGGGCGCAGGCTAGCAGGAAGGATCGTTTCATCGGACGTACGCCAAGGAAAGAAGGGCTGGGTGGCTGCAACCGCAGCTGCGCGCCACCATGAGGCGACGCTATCAATACCACGTTGAACCCGGCCTGTCGGCGGCCGGGGATTTTCTTGCCGGTGCCGGGCACGGGCCGCGACGTGGCGGCAAACGGCCGTCGCCGGGCCGGTTCCGCTAGCCCTGCTGCAGCACGATATCGATCAGCTGCTGGCCGTAGCGGGCCAGTTTGGTGCCGCCGATGCCGCCGACATGGGCCAGTTCGTCCAGGCTGGTCGGGCGCTGTTCGGCGATATTGCGCAGGGTGCTGTCGTGGAAGATCACGAACGCCGGCACGTTCTGCTCCTTGGCCAGGCCGGCGCGCAGGTCGCGCAGCGCGTTGAACAGGGTCAGGTCCTGCGGCTGCACCGGCACGCCGGTGCGCGGGCTGCCGCTGCGGTCGCCGCGTTCGCGGCCGCGGCTCGGCGCCTCGCGGCGCATCATGATCTGGCGTTCGCCCTTGAGCACCTGGCGGCTGGCGTCGGTCAGGCGCAGCCCGCCGTAGGCGTCGCTGTCCACTTCCAGCAGCCCGGTGGCGACCAGTTGCCGGAACACCCCGCGCCAGGCGCGCGCGTCCAGGTCCTTGCCGATGCCGTAGGTGCTGAGCTGGTCGTGGCCGAACTGCTTGATCTTCTCGCCGTCGCTGCCGCGCAGGATGTCGATCAGGTGGCCGACGCCGAAGCGCTGGCCGCTGCGGTAGACGCAGCTCAGCGCCTTCTGCACGGCCACGGTGGCGTCCCAGGCCGCGGCCGGGGTCAGGCAGTTGTCGCAGTTGCCGCAGGGCTGCGGATAGGTCTCGCCGAAGCCGGCCAGCAGCACCTGGCGCCGGCACTGCATCGATTCGCAATAGCCCAGCAGCTGGTCGAGCTTGCGCCGCTCCACCCGCTTGCGGTCTTCGCCGGCTTCGCCCTTTTCGATCATCTGCTTGAGCAGCACCACGTCGCCCAGGCCGTAGCACAGCCAGGCCTCGGCGGCTTCGCCGTCGCGCCCGGCGCGGCCGGTTTCCTGGTAGTAGCCTTCCAGCGACTTGGGCAGGTCGGTATGCGCGACGAAGCGCACGTCCGGCTTGTCGATGCCCATGCCGAAGGCGATGGTGGCGCACATCACGATGCCGTCCTCGCGCAGGAAGCGGCGCTGGTTGGCGGCACGCACTTCGGCCGGCAGGCCGGCGTGATAGGGCAGGGCGTTGAGCCCTTCCTTGGCCAGGAACTCGGCGGTCTCCTCGACCTTGCGCCGCGACAGGCAGTAGACGATGCCGGCGCTGCCGCGGTGCGCGCGCAGGAAATCCAGCAACTGGCGCTTGCTGTTGTCCTTCTGCACCACGGTGTAGCGGATGTTGGGGCGGTCGAAGGAGCTGACGAAGTGGCGCGCCTGGGTCAGGTCCAGGCGTTCGGCGATCTCGCGCTGGGTCGGCGGATCGGCGGTGGCGGTCAGGGCGATGCGCGGGATCTGCGGCCAGCGCTCGTGCAGCACGGTGAGCTGCCGGTACTCGGGGCGGAAATCGTGGCCCCATTGCGACACGCAGTGCGCCTCGTCGATCGCGAACAGGGCGATGCGGCTGCGTTCGAGCAGGGACAGGAAGCGCGGCGTCAGCAGGCGTTCGGGGGCGACGTACAGCAGGTCCAGTTCGCCGGCCAGCAGCTCGCGCTCGACCCGCTGCGCGGTTTCGCCATCCAGCGTGGAATTGAGGTATTCGGCGCGCACGCCGAGCTGGCGCAGCGCCTCGACCTGGTCCTGCATCAGCGCGATCAGCGGCGAGATGACGATGCCGGTGCCGTCGCGCAGCAGCGAGGGGATCTGGTAGCACAGCGACTTGCCGCCGCCGGTGGGCATCAGCACCAGCGCGTCCTGGCCGGCGGCGACGTGTTCGACGATGTCCTGCTGCGGACCGCGGAACTGGTCGTAGCCGAATACGCGGCTGAGCACGGAATGGGCGGAAGATTGCATGCGCCTAGGATACCGCGTAGGTCAAGCGCGGCAGTGCGCCGCCACCACGCACCGCGGTGTCAGGCGCCAGCGGCCGCGTGCGTAGGCATTGCCCGACGCGCGCGGCGCCTGCCGACGAAGTGGCCGATCACCAGCACCGGCAACGCGACCAGCAGCGCCGCCGAACAGGCCAGCGCCGGCGCGATCGTCGCCAGCACTTGCGCGGGATGGTCGGCGTCGTAGCCGCGCGCCCACACCGCCACTGCCACCAGGCCCAGGCCGCTCAGCAGCACCAGCAGCGCCAGTGCGGTCATCTTCGGCACGCTGCGCTGCTGCGGCTGGCAGCAGTCCACTGCCAGGGCCAGGGCGACGCACGCGGCCCATACCCCGGCGAACCAGTTCAGCGCGGGGACGAGAAAACTGATGCTGTAGCTGATCGCAGTCAGCACCGCGAGCAGCAACGCGACCAGTTCATTTCTACTCTCGGTGGGCACGCCTGAGTCGTCGAGTTGCGACCCCGCATAAAAGCCGGCGGCCAAGCCAGCCGCGATACCGACGACGCATCCCGGCACGATGGCCAGCAGCGGGCGACGCAGCGAGGGATACGGAGACGGGGCGGTCATCGAACGTCCATGTAGGCGGAGCCGCCGCCTCGCCCACCAGTATGCAGGACGCGTGCGACCCAGAAGCCGCTTGCGCGGAGCCACCAGCGTGCAAGCCCCCTTGGTAAGGCGGCGCGCCGAAGGCGCGGGGATTGGAAGCCACGCAGCTGGGGCCCAGAGTTTGCGGCGCAAACTCTGGGAGGCCATGCCTGCTGCGCAGGCGTGGTCGTCCCCTTACTGCAGCAGCGACCGCAGCATCCACGCGTACTTCTCGTGGGTCTGCAGGCGCTGGGTCAGCATGTCAACCGACGGGTCGTCGCCGGCATCGTCGGCGGTCTTGAGCGCCTTGCGCGCGGTGCGGCACAGGGCCTCGTTGCCGACCACCAACTGGCGCACCATCTCGCGCCAGTCGGCGCTGTCGCTCAGGCCCGGCTCTTCCGGGATCGAGGTCAGCGCGGCGAATTCCTTGTACGAGCCCGGCGCGTTGAAGCCCAGCGCGCGGATGCGCTCGGCGACGTCGTCCAATGCCGCCCACTGCTCGGTGTACTGGGTCTCGAACATCAGGTGCAGCGAATTGAACATCGACCCGGTCACGTTCCAGTGGAAGTTGTGGGTCTTCAGGTACAGGGTGAACGCGTCGGCCATGAAGTGCGACAGGCCATCGGCGATCTTCTTGCGGTCGCCGCCGCTGATCCCGATATCGATGTTGGGCGCGGACGGCGCCAGCGACGCCAGTGGCGTGGTGGACGCTGCCTGCTTGGCGGGGCTCTTGGTCTTGCCGGGGGTCTTGCTCTTGGCCATCAGGAAATCCTCTTGAGGGGTTGGGAACGATATGGCGTCACAATAGACAGACTAAAGCATGCGCTGTTATTTAAAGTTCAACGGCATCTGATTGATGAGCACTATCGAAAAACACTTGGCCGCCCGCCTGCGCGAGCGCCGCGACGCGATCGACGGGGCGCTGACCCGCGACCGCGGCCGCCTGTTCGGCCTATGGTCGCGCTGGCAGGCCGCGCCCGGCAATCCCGCATTGGAGGCAGCGTTCGAGCAGGCGCTGGGGCAGTCGCAGGCGCGCTGCCAGGCGCGCGCGGCGGCGCAGCCGGCGATCACCCTGGACGAGCAGCTGCCGATCGCGCGCGAGGCCGAGCGCATCGTGGCGCTGATCCGCGCGCACCAGGTGGTGGTCATCGCCGGCGAGACCGGCTCGGGCAAGACCACGCAGCTGCCGAAGCTGTGCCTGGCCGCCGGACGCGGCGCCGCCGGCATGATCGGCTGCACCCAGCCGCGGCGCATCGCCGCGCGCGCGGTGGCCGCGCGCGTGGCCGAGGAACTGCGCACGCCGGTGGGCGGGGCGGTGGGCTTCCAGGTGCGCTTCAACGACCGGGTCGGCGAGGAGACCCGGATCAAGTTCATGACCGACGGCATCCTGCTGGCCGAGATCGCCAGCGACCGCTGGCTGTCCAGCTACGACACGATCATCGTCGACGAGGCGCACGAGCGCAGCCTCAACATCGATTTCCTGCTCGGCTACCTCAAGCAGCTGCTGCGCAAGCGTCCGGAGCTGAAGGTGATCGTGACCTCGGCGACGATCGACACCGCGCGTTTCGCCGAGCATTTCGACGGCGCGCCGGTGATCAGCGTCGAGGGTCGCACGTTCCCGGTGGAAGTGCGCTACCGGCCGCTGGAAGAGCCGGGATTGGAGAGTGGGGATTCGGGATTGGCGGAAGCGCGAGAGGGCCAACGTTCGCCGCGAACGGCCGTTGCGACTCCCGACTCCCGACTCCCCAATCCCGGCCTCACCGTCAACGATGCGATCGTGGCCGCGGTGGACGAGATCACCCGGCTCGACCCGCGCGGCGACGTGCTGCTGTTCCTGCCCGGCGAGCGCGAGATCCGCGACGCGCACCAGGCGCTGGAGCGGCGCAAGTACCGCGAGACCGAGGTGCTGCCGCTGTACGCGCGGCTGTCCAACAGCGACCAGGACCGGGTGTTCAATCCCGGCCCGCGGCGGCGCCTGGTGCTGGCCACCAACGTCGCCGAGACCTCGCTGACGGTGCCGCGGATCCGCTACGTGGTCGATCCCGGCTACGCGCGGGTCAAGCGCTACAGCCCGCGGCAGAAGCTGGACCGGCTGCACATCGAACCGATCTCGCAGGCCAGCGCCAACCAGCGCAAGGGCCGTTGCGGACGCGTGGCCGAAGGCATGTGCTACCGGCTGTACGCCGAGGCCGATTTCCAGGCGCGGCCGGAGTTCACCGATCCGGAGATCCGCCGCTCCAGCCTGGCCGGGGTGATCCTGCGCATGCTGCAGCTGGGGCTGGGGCGGATCGAGGATTTCCCGTTCCTGGAGCCGCCGGACGAGCGCGCGGTCGCCGACGGCTGGCAGCAGCTGGTGGAACTGGGCGCGGTCGGCGAGCCCGACCGCCATGGCCTGCGCAAGCTGACCGAGATCGGCCGCAAGATGGCGCGGCTGCCGGTGGACGTGAAGCTGGCGCGGATGCTGGTGGCCGCGCAGCAGCACGGCTGCCTGCGGCCGATGCTGGTGATCGCCGCGTTCCTGGGCATCCAGGACCCGCGCGAGCGCCCGCCGGAAGCGCGCGAGGCGGCCGACAACGCGCACGCCAAATTCGCCGATGCGCGCTCGGAATTCGTCGGCATCCTGCGCCTGTGGGACGGCTACCGGCAGGCGCACGAGGAGCTGACCCAGTCCAGGCTGCGCGACTGGTGCGGGCGCCACTTCCTCGGTTTCCTGCGCATGCGCGAGTGGCGCGAACTGCACCGCCAGCTGCACCTGCTGTGCGAGGAACTGGGCTGGAGCGAAGAGCCGGCGGCGGCCTCGCTGCTGCCGTTGCTGGCCGGTGCGGCGTCGCCGCCGCCGGCCCGCGATGCCGAGACCAGCGCGCGCGCCACGCGCGGGCAGCTGCATCGCGCTGCGCGGCTGGCGCGCGAAGGGCGCAGCGAACCCACGTCGGCGCCAGCGCCCACCGAACCCAGGCCTGCAGCGCAGGCCAACCCGGCCGACGACGCACCACGTGCCAGCGAGCGCGAACGCGCCGCCGCCTACCAGGCGTTGCACCGCGCGCTGCTTGCCGGCCTGCCGACGCAGGTCGGCCATCGCACCGAGAAGGGCGATTTCCTGGCGCCGCGGCAGCGCCGCTTCCTGCTGTTCCCCGGCTCGGCGCTTGCGCGCAAGCCGCCGCCGTGGGTGCTGCCGGCCACGTTGCTGGACACGCAGAAGGTGTGGGGCATGACCAATGCCGCGGTCGAGCCGGACTGGGTCATCGCCGAGCTGCCGCACCTGCTGGCGCGCAAGCATTTCGACCCGCATTGGTCGCGCGCGCAGGGGCAGGTGCTGGCCTCCGAACAGATCAGCCTGTTCGGGCTGGTGCTGGCGCCGAAGAAGCCGGTGCACTACGGCCGCATCGACCCGCCCGGCGCGCACGAACTGTTCGTGCGCCAGGGCCTGGTGCCGGGCGAGATCAACACCCGCGCCAGCTTCGTCGCCGACAACCAGAAAGTGCTGGCGCAGGCGCACGAGGAAGAAGCCAAGCTGCGCCGCGCCGGCATCGTCGCCGACGAGGACTGGCAGGCGCGCTGGTACCTGGACCGGATTCCCGGCGAGATCCACTCGGCCGCCGGCCTGGACGCGTGGTGGAAGGCGCTGCCGCCGGAGCAGCGGCGCGCGCTGCACTGGTCGCTGACCGATCTGCTGCCGGGCGAAGGCAGCGAGGCCGACCGCTATCCGAAGTATTTCGCGCTGGGCGACGCGCGGCTGGCGCTGCATTACAAATTCGAACCCGGCGCGGCCGACGACGGCGTGACCCTGGAGGTGCCGCTGCACCTGCTCAATGCGCTGGATGCGGCGCGGCTGTCGTGGCTGGCGCCGGGTTTCGTCGCCGACAAGGCCGCGGCGCTGATCCGCAGCCTGCCCAAGGCGATGCGCCGCAACTACGTGCCGGCGCCGGACTTCGCCCGCGCGTTCTACGAGGCGTTCCCGCAGCCCGGCGCCGACGACATGCGCGGCGAGCTGGCGCGCTTCCTGCAGCGCGCCACCGGCGCGGCGCTGAGCGCGCTGGATTTCGACGAAAGCGCATTGGACCCGCACCTGCGCATGAATCTGCGGCTGCGCGACGACGCCGGCAAGGTGCTGGCCGAATCGCGCGACCTGGACGCGTTGCGCACCCGCTTCGGCGACCGCGCAGGGCAGGCGTTCGCCGCCCGTGCCGGGCGCGAGATGGCCGCCGACGGGCTGCGCGAGTTCCCGTCCGCGCCGATCCCGTTGCAGGTGCCGGGCGAAGCGGGGGTGCCGGCGTATCCGGCCCTGGTGGACGAAGGCGACGCGGCCGCGCTGCGCATCTTCGCCGACCGCGCGCAGGCCGAGGCGGCGCATCCGCGCGGCGTGCGCCGGCTGCTGGAGATCGCGCTGGCCGACAAGGTCAAGCAGGCGCGCAAGCAGCTGCCGGTGTCGCCGAAGACCGGGCTGCTGTATGCGGCGATCGAGTCGCAGGAGCGCTTGCGCGGCGATCTGGTCGATGCGGCGTTGAATGCACTGCTCGAAGATGGCCTGGACGCGATCCGCGACCCGGGCGGCTTCGCCCAGCGCCGCGATGCCGCCGGCAAGCAACTGTTCGGCGAGGCGATGGAGCGGCTGAAGCTGGCCGAGGCGATCATGGGCGCGGCGGCGGAATTGAAGCCGCAGCTGGAATCGCCGCTGATGGGCTGGGCCAGCGGCAACCTCGACGACCTGCGCGCGCAGCTGGCGGCGCTGGTGCATCCGGGCTTCCTGCGCGAGACCCCGGCGACGGCGCTGGCGCAGTTTCCGCGCTACCTGCGCGCGATGATCCTGCGCGCCGAACGCGCCAAGCGCGATCCGGCGCGCGATCAGGCGCGGATGCTGGAGTTGAAACCCTTCGTCGATGCGCTGGCCGATGCCGCCGCGGCCGGGCGCAGCGCCGATCCGCAGTGGCAGGCGCTGCGCTGGGACCTGGAGGAATTGCGGGTGTCGCTGTTCGCGCAGGAACTGGGCGCCAAGCCCGGGATCTCGGCGAAGAAGCTGGCGCAGCGGGTGGCTGGAGTGCGGTGATTCGGGATTCGGGATTGGAGATTCGTAAAAGCGACTACGGATGTCTGATCGCACGCTTTGCGCTTTTACGAATCCCGAATCCCGACTCCCAAATCCCGGCCCCTAACTCAATCGTCGACCCGCTCGCCCATCAGCTCGCGCTGGCGCTTGTCCAGCTCCTCGGCGTAGCGCTTGCGCACGAAGCTCTCGGTCAGCACGCCGAGCACCTTGCCGTGGTCGTCGACCACCGCCAGTTCGTCGCTCTGGGTCAGGTCGAACTGGCGCATCGCGGTGACCACGTCGGTCTCGGCGCGTAGCGCCACGTCGCGGTTGCCGGCGTAGTCGGCAATGGCCGCGTCGGCGTTCACGCCGTCGGCGTAGGCGGCGGCCAGCGTCACCAGTCCGGCGTAGTGGCCCTGTTCGTCTTCCAGCACCACGCGCACGCCCGAGCCGAGCGGGAAACGGCGGCGGAACTCGGCCACCGAGGTGCCGGCGGCGAGCGGGTGCACGTCCTGGCGCATCATCCGTCCGGCGCTCAGGTGCTTGACCCAGCCCACGTCGCGCGCGCTCTTGATGGTCTCGCCGCGCAGGTGCAGGCGCCAGGTCGAGAACGAATAGCCGAACACCTGGCGCACGATGGTGTTGGCCACCAGCACCGCCACCATCACCGCGCTGGCCAGCACGAAATCGTGGGTGCCCTCGAGCACCAGCATCGCCATCGTCATCGGCGCGCCGACCACCGCCGCGGCCAGCGCGGCCATGCCGGCCAGCGAGGCGGCGGTGCCGTCGACCAGGGCCATGCCGGTGCCCAGGTTCAACAGCCCGGCGAACAGGCCGCCGACCAGCGAGCCCATGAACAGCGAGGCGAAGAACAGGCCGCCGCGGAAGCCGAAGCCGAGCGAAATGCCCGAGGCCAGACACTTGAGCAGCAACAGCACGCCCAGCCATTGCAGCGAGGTCGGGCTGGTCAGGTCCAGGTGCAGCGCGCCGTGCCCGGAGGAGAGCACCTGCGGGGTGATCAGCGCCAGCGGGATCAGCATCAGGCCGCCGGCCACCGGCCGCGCCCAGCGCGGCAGCGGGCTGCGGTTGACCGCCTGCTCGATCGCGCCGACCAGGCGCATCACCGCCACCGCCAGCAGCGCGCAGATCGCGCCGAGCAGCGCGTACAGCAGGTAGTCGCGCGCTTCCAGCGCGGATGCCGCCGAGGCCGGCAGCAGGTACGGCTGCACGCCGGCGGCCTGGGCCACGAACACCGCGCCCAGCGAGGCCACCGCCACCGGCGCCAGCGCCGATGGCGAGTACGCGCCGATCACGATCTCGAACGCGTAGAACGCGCCGGCCAGCGGCGCGCCGAACGCAGCGGCGATGGCCGCGCCGGCACCGGCGCCGACCAGGGTGCGGATGTCCGCGCGGCGCAGGCGCAGGATCCGTCCCAGGTGCGAGCCGCTGCCCGCGCCCATCTGCGTGTACGCCGCCTCCAGCCCGACCGAGGCGCCGCAGCCGTTGGACAGCAGGGTCTGCGCGGACACGATCAGGTTGTCGCGCATCGACATGCGCCCGCCGTACAGCGCATTGGCTTCGACCGCATCGATCAGCTGGCGCTTGCGCGCGCGCGCGGCCATGCCGAGCAGGCCGACCAGCAGCCCGCCCAGCGGCAGCACCAGCAACTGGCCCAGGCTCAGTTCGGGCATCGCGCTGAGCCGGGCATCGACGTCCAGGCCGTACAGCCAGGCCTGCGTGCCGTGCGCCAGGCCGCTCTGCAGCAGGGTCAGCAGGCCGGCGACCAGGCCGACCAGCAACGCCAGCGCGATGAACCAGACGTCGCTGGCGCGGAAGCGCCGGCGCAGCGCGTCGGCTAGGCTGTGCGAGGCGTCGGCCAGGCCCAGCCGCGGATGCTGGCGCACGTTCACGGCCTGCGCCTTACTTGACGCGGCGCACCTTGGCCTGGGTGTTGTAGGTGTCCACCTGCATGTACCACACGCCGCCGATGCCCGGCTTGATCCGCACCTTGGGCGCGCTGCGGCGCACGCTGCTCAGGCTGGCGGATTCGGTCTGCTCCCATTCCTGGCCGTTGGCCAGCACGTAGCGGCGGCCCTTGGAGAAGCCGGTGAACTCGCCGACCAGGGTGCTTTCGATCGGCTCCTGGCTGCCGAAGTCGAAGAAGCCGCGGTTCTTCACGATCACTTCCTGGCGGCCTTCTTCCTTGGCCTTCTCCAGCGCCACCGCGGTCTCCTTGGCGACCTTGCCCTGCAGCCAGTCGTTCAGCGCGGTCAGTTCCTGCGGCGACAGCTTGTCCAGCCCGGCGGCCTTGAATTCCTGCGCCGACATCTGCGTCTGCAGGTCGCCGGCGACGGTGCGCTGGGCGGCGGCGGGAACGGCGCACACGGCGAGCGCCGCGCACAGGACCAGGGGAGTGAGGCGCGCAAGCAGCATGGCGGGATCCGGGCAGTGGAGTGCGACGTAGTGTAGTCGCAAGACGTGGCGCGGGTGCTGGGTGGCGATGCCCGCCGGTGCGCTGCTGCTGCGGTCATGCCCCGCTGTGCGCCATCCCACGGCGATGGCGCGGGTCACTCGCCGACGCCGCCGCGGCACGCGGTTGGCCGGCGCAGATGCCCGGCCGGCGATCAGCCCGCGCTGGACTCGGTTTCCGCTTGCGGCCGTGCCGGGCGCCGGTACACGAACGCCGGCGCCGCAGCGGCCGCCTCGCGCTGGGCCAGCGCCTGCACGTCGGCATGCTCGGGCGCGCGCTCGCAGACCGGGTCCAGCGTGGCCGCATCGCCGCTCAGCGCCAGCGCCTGGCAACGGCAGCCGCCCCAGTCGATCTCGCGCTTCGGACAGCCCTGGCACACCTCCGGCATCCATGCGGTGCCGCGGTAGCGGGCGAACGCCTCGCCGTCCTGCCAGATCGCCGCCAGCGGCCGCTCGCGCAGGTTCTCGAACACCATGTCCGGCAAGGTCTCGGCGGCGTGGCAGGGCAGCACGTCGCCGCGCGGCGAGATGTTGACGAAGCGCTGGCCCCAGCCGCCCATGCACGCCTTGGGCCGGTGCGCGTAGTAGTCGGGGGTGACGAAATCGATGGTCAGCCGGTCGCCCAGCCGTTCGCGCGCCGCGGTCACCGCGACCACGGTGGCATCGATCTGCGCGCGGCTGGGCATCAGCGCGGCGCGATTGCGCAGGCCCCAGCCGTAGTACTGGGTGTGCGCCACTTCCAGGCGCTCGGCGCCCAGTTCCAGCGCCAGCTCGATCATCGCCGGCACCCGTTCGGCGTTGTGGCGGTGGATCACCGCGTTGATCGTCAGCGGCAGGTCGAGCGCACGCACCGCGGCGGCGAACGCGCGCTTCTTGGCCAGACTGTCGCGGTAGCCGGCGATGAAGTCGGCGCCGGCGGCGTCGGCGTCCTGCACGCTCAGTTGCACGTGTTCCAGCCCGGCGGCGGCCAGTTGCGCCAGCATCGGCGCGCCGCCGGCCACGCCGGAGGTGATCAGGTTGCTGTACAGCCCCAGCGCGCGCGCATGCGCGACCAGCTCGGGCAGGTCCTTGCGCAGCATCGGTTCGCCGCCGGAAAAATGCGCCTGCAGCACGCCCATCGCCGCGGCCTGGTCCAGCGCGGAGCGCCAGCCGGCGGTGTCCATTTCCTCGCGCAGGCCGGCCAGGGCGATGGGGTTGGAGCAGTACGGGCAGGCCAGCGGGCAGCGGTGGGTCAGCTCGAGCAGCAGCGACAGCGGCGGCGGCACGGTCGCGTTCATGCGCGCAGCAGACGCTTGCCGTGCAGGTCCGCGGCCAGCTCGAGCACGTCGCGCTCGACCTCGGCCGGATCGGCGTCGAACTCCGCGGCCAGTTCCGCGGCGATCGCCGCCAGCGAGCGCGTGCCGTCGCAGCGCGCCACGATCGCATGCGCGATCTCGTCCAGTTCGACCACCCGTTCCGGCGCCAGCAGCACCCATTGCGCGCGGGTGCGGTCGTGCTGCAGGCGCACGCCGGCCGCCAGTCGCGGGCAGCTGTCGGGCGCCGCTGCGCTCATGCCGCCGCCTGCGCGGGCGCGGCGACGAACGCGTCCGGCCAGGCCACGCCGGGTTGCACGTAGGCGAAGTGCAACGCATCGAGCTGCGACCACAGCACGCCGCACTTGAAGCGCAGCGCGTCCTGCACGAGTTGCTGCTTTTCCACCGTGTCGGCGTGGCGCTTGACGTAGTCCAGGGCGAAGTCCGAATCGCGCGGCGCCTCGTGCAGGCGGTGCTCGAAATACGCCAGCGCCTCGCGCGAGACGAAATCGTAGTGCTGCAGCATGCCGGCGACGCGGCGGCCGATGATGCCCGGCGCGAACAGCTCGGTCAGCGACGAGGCGATCGCTTCCAGCAGGCTCTTCTCGCGCACGAAGTGCAGGTAGGCCTGCACCGCGAAGCGGGTGCCCGGCAGCAGGGCGCGGCCGGATTGCACGAGCGCACGGTCCAGGCCCAGCGCGTCGGTCAGGTGCAGCCAGCGCGCGATGCCGCCTTCGCCGTCGGCGCTGCCGTCGTGGTCGACGATGCGCTGGCGCCAGATCCGGCGCAGCGCCGGATCGTCCATCCGCGCCAGGATCGCCGCGTCCTTCAGCGGGATGCAGCGCTGGTATTCGTAGCGGTTCAGCGCCCAGGCCTGGACCTGGCCGCGCTCGAGCTGGCCGCTGTGCAGCAGCGCATGGAACGGATGCTGGTCGTGGTACAGGCGCGCGCCGATCGCGCGCAGTTCCGCTTCCAATTGCTCTGGGCTCAGCAATGCGCTCACAGGCGGGTTCTCACAGGGTGATGTCCATGCCGTCGTGGGCGACGTCCCAGCCGTGCGCGGCCACCGCTGCGCGCTCGGCCGAGCCGGCGTCGAGGATCGGGTTGGTGGTGTTGATGTGGATGAAGACCTTGCGCGCCACGTCCAGGTCGGCGAACGCGCGCAGGGTGCCGGTCTCGCCGTCGATGCTGAGGTGGCCCATGCGCTGGCCGGTCTTGGCGCTGACCCCGAGCTGCACCAGTTCGTCGTCGCGCCACAGGGTGCCGTCGAAGAACACCAGTTCGGCGCCGCGCAGGCGCGTGCGCAACGCGTCGGTCATGGTCGCGCAGCCGGGAATGTAGTGGAAGCGATGGCGGCCGTCGTCGATGGTCAGGCCCAGGGTCTCTTCGTCGGAGCCGGCCAGGTCGCCGCTGTGGCGGCTCTCCATGAACAGCGGCACCTTGCCCGGCACCGCGAATGGCGTCACCTGCAGGCCGAGCAGCGACAGCGGCGTGTCCAGGGCAAAGGCATGGCGCTGCACGTAGGCCGGGTGCAGCGCGTCGAAGATCGGATTCTGCGCCAGCAGGTCGAGCACGCGGCCGCTGGCATGCAGGTCGAAGCGCTGGCTTTCGCGCATCGACAGCAGTCCGGCGATATGGTCGATCTCGCCGCTGGTCAGCAGCACGGCCTCGATCGGCGAATGGCGCAGGTCGCGTTGCGGCCACAGCGCCGGGGTCGCCAGCAGCTGCTGGCGGAAATCGGGGGAAGCGTTGATGAGCAGCCAGCGCTGGTTGTCGGCGCTGACCGCGATGCTGGCCTGGGTGCGACGTTGGGCACCCGCAAGCTGTTGCCATGCCCGCAGGCTCGCGGGTGTATGGCAGTTCCATTGCGGGTGCCCTCCGCCGGCCGCCGATCCCAATACGATGAGGTGCATCCGGTCTCCGTCTACGGCGCCTGGCCGGTCACGCATCGTCTCGGGAACGGGGCTGACACGCGATCAAAGCTCGCCGGAGGCGTAACAGTTGATTTCCGCACCGACGCAGATTTCGCGGATCACGGGCTTGTTCCACTTCTTCATGGGCGTTCCTCTTCGGGTGGGATCACGGGGCGACGACGGCGACATCGGTTTCAGCGGAGCGCGGCGTCGGTTTCGAGAATAGGCCCGCACCCCACGGGGGATGTGAAATTTCCGGTAAGGGCGGGCCAAGTCGCAAGCCGGTCACAGTGAGCTTCTGGTAGGGATGCAGCCGCGGCGGTCCGCGCGGCGCGTTGCGCGCAATTGTGGGCGGGCGCGCAAGCGCGCTAGTGTAGGCGGCACCGCTTCGTCACGACCGTCCGTCCTTGAATCACTCTCCCCATCCCGGCCTGGAGGCGCTGCTGCAGCGTCCGGCCGCCGCCGCGCTGGCGCCCGCGCTGCGCGAAGCGCTGTTGCAGGCCTGGCACGCGCAGCCGGAACAGACCGCGCGCGCGCCGTGGCCGGTGCTGGCCGATACGCTGGACGCGCTGGCGCTGCTGTCCGCCGACGAAGCGGCGCTGCTGGCCGCGCTGCTGTTCGACCTGCCCGGCTTGCGCGCGCAGCTGGCGCAGTTGCCGGTCGCGCCGCCGGCGCGGGCGCAGGCGGTGGTCGGCCTGCTCGACGGCCAGGACGCGGCCGACCAGGTCTGGGCGCTGCACGCCGGGCGCGAGGCCGGGCGCAACAGCGAAGGCCTGCGCCGGTTGCTGCTGTCGATCGTGCAGGACCTGCGCGTGGTGCCGATCCTGCTGGCGCGGCAGCTGGCGAAGATGCGCGTGGCCGACAAGCTGCCCGAGGCGCAGCGCCGCGCGCTGGCGCAGCTGACCCGCGACATCCACGCGCCGCTGGCCAACCGGCTGGGCATCTGGCAGCTGAAATGGGAGCTGGAGGACCTGGCGTTCCGCCACCTGGAGCCGGACACCTACCGGCGCATCGCGCGCGAGGTGGACGAGAGCCGGGTGGCGCGCGAGCGCTATATCGAGGCGGTCAAGAAGATCCTGTCCAAGGCGCTGGGCGAGCAGGGCCTGCAGGCGGAGATCAGCGGCCGGCCCAAGCACATCTACAGCATCTGGCGGAAGATGCAGAAGAAGCGGCTGGCCTTCGACCAGCTGTACGACCTGCGCGCGGTGCGGGTGATGGTCGACGACGTCGCCGCCTGCTACGCCGCGCTGGGCGTGGTGCATGCGCTGTGGGCGCCGGTGCCCAGCGAGTTCGACGACTATATCGCCCGGCCCAAGGCCAACGATTACCGCTCGCTGCACACCGCCGTGGTCGGCCCGGAAGGGCGTACGATCGAGGTGCAGATCCGCACCCACGAGATGCACGCGCAGGCCGAGCTGGGCGTGGCCGCGCACTGGAAGTACAAGGAAGGCGGCAAGGGCGCGGAGAAGGCGTTCGACCGCAAGATCACCTGGATGCGGCAGCTGCTGGAGCAGTCGCAGGACGGCGAGCAGGGCGGGCTGGCCGGCGCGCTCGACGCCGAGCTGGTCGAGGACCGGGTGTATGCGCTGACCCCGATGGGCGAGGTGATCGACCTGCCGCAGGGCGCCACGCCGCTGGATTTCGCATACCACGTGCACACCATGGTCGGGCACCGCTGCCGCGGCGCCAAGGTCAACAACCGCATCGTGCCGCTGACCCACAAGCTGCGCAGCGGCGACCGCGTCGAGATCCTGACCGGCAAGGAGGCCGAGCCGCGCCGCGACTGGCTGCTGCCGGCCAACGGCTACCTGGCCAGCGGCCGCTCGCGCGACAAGGTGCGCGCCTGGTTCCACAAGCTCGACCGCGCGCGCAACGTGCAGGCCGGCAAGGACCTGCTCGAGCGCGAACTCAAGCGCCTGGGCCTGCAGCACGCCGACCTGTTGCCGGCGGCGAAGAAGTTCCATGCCGACGGCATCGAGGAGCTGTACATCCAGGTCGCGCTGGGCGACGTCGGCCCCAGCCAGGTCGGCCGCGCCCTGCACGAGGCCGAACGCGCCGCGGCGCAGCCGGCGGCGCCGGCACTGCCGCGGCCGACCGCACGCCGCAGCGGATTGGCCAAGTCCAAGTTCACCGTGCAGGGCGTGGGCAACCTGCTGGTGCAGCTGGCGCGCTGCTGCCAGCCGGTCGCCGGCGAGCCGATCGCCGGCTACCTGACCCGCACCCGCGGCGTCACCGTGCACCGGGTCGATTGCGCGTCCTTCGCCCGGCTCGCCGCCAGCAACCCGCAACGGGTGCTGCCGGTGGAGTGGGGCCAGGCCGGCGGCGGCTACGAGGTGGACGTGCTGGTGCGGGCGATGGACCGGCGCTGGCTGCTCAAGGACATCACCAACCTGATCGCGCAGGAGGACGCGCACGTGCTGGAGATCAACAGCGACAACGTGCGCGACAGCGGCCGCACCCAGTTGCGGCTGCGCCTGAAGGTCGGCGACTACGGGCAGCTGTCGACCTTGCTCGGCAAGCTCGACGCGCTGCCCGGGGTGGACGAGGCGCGGCGCCTGGGCTGACCCGGGCCGCGCGCTGCGCGCGCATGCATGGTCTTGCCATGCACGCACGCTAAGCTTGCGCGGTGAGCAAGCCGCCAGATCAGGTCAGGGACGAACGCCGGCGCCGGCAGCGGTCGGTGCCGCTGTGGCGCGACCGCCGTGTCTGGCGTTGGGCGCTGGCCGTCCTGCTGCTGGCGGCGCTGGCGCTGGTGATGTTCCGCCGCCCGCTGGCCGATCTGTTGTGGCCGGAAACGCGGATCCAGCAACTGCTCGACCAGGGCAATGCCGCATTGCGTGCCGGCCGCCTCAGCGCGGCCGACGGCAGCGGCGCGCGCGAGCGCTACGAGGCGGCGCTGGCGCTGGACGGCGACCGCCTGCAGGCACGGGCCGGGCTGGCCGCCACCGGCCGCGCCGCGCTCGGCCAGGCGCGTGCGGCGCTGGCCGCCGGGCGCTATGCGCAGGTGCGCTCGGCGCTGGCGCTGGCGCGCGCGCTGCAGGTGCCGCGCGCCGACGCCGATCTTATCGACGCCGCCTTGCGCCAGCGCGAAGCCGCGCATGCCGGGCTCGACCAACTGTTGCAGAAAGCGGCGCAGGCCCAGCGCGAGGGCCGCCTGGACGGCGCCCCCGACGCGGCGCTGCCGCTGTACCGGCAGGTGCTGGAGTTCGCCCCGGAACGGACCGCGGCGCTGGAAGGCCGCGAGGATGCCTTGTCGGAATTGCTGCAGCGCGCGCAGGCGGCGCTGGCGCGCGGCGACGTGGCGGCGGCCGCGGCGCTGGTGGACAGCGCGCGCGACTACGACCCCGGGCACGTCGACCTGCCGGCGGCGCAGGCGGCGCTCAATCGCGCGCTGGAAGCCTTGCAGCGCGAAATCGATGCAGCGCTGCGCCGGCAGCGGCCGGACGCGGCGGCGCGGGCGCTGGCCAAGCTGCGCGCGGCCGCACCCGATGCCGCTGGCGTGCGCGATGACGAGGAACGCGTGGCCGCGGCGTATGCGGCGCAGGTCACGCGCGCCGCCGCCGATTTCCGTTTCGCCGAGGCCGAGCGCGCGCTGCAGAAGGGGCAGGCGGTGGCGCCCGACAACCGTGCGCTGGCCGACGCGCGGCAGGCGCTGACGCGCGCGCGGCAGAGCCAGGCCACGCTGCATTCGCCGCTGTCGCCCGCCGCGCGCGCACGCCGCCTGCAGACATTGCTGGCGGAACTGCAGGCGGCCGAGGCGCGCGGCGACTGGCTGACCCCGCCCGGCAGCAGCGCCTACGATGCGCTGCAGGCGGCGCAGGTGCTGGCGCCGCGGGATGCCCGCGTGCGCAGCGCCGAGCAGCGCGTGCTGGCGGCGCTGCGGCGCTGTTTCGACGACGAATTGCGGGGCAACCGGGTGCTGGCGGCGAGCGCGTGCTACGACGCCTGGCGTGCGCTGGCGCCGGGCGGCAACGGCGTGGCCGCGGCGCGCCGGCGCCTGGCGCAGCGCTGGCTCGCGGTCGGCGACGAGCGCCTGAGCGCCGGCGACGCCGACTTCGCGCGTGAGGCGCTGCGCCGTGCCCGCGCGATCGATCCAGGCACGCCGGAGCTGGCCGCGTTCGAGCGCCGCTTGCGCAGCTTGTCGCCCGGGCGCTGAGTGCCGTTGGGCAGCGGGTTGCTACGTCGGCGAGAGGGGCAGCCGTGTGGCCGAGCCGTCCTGGCTCCGGATGTGGTTGGTCGCGGCTGAAGCCGCTCCTACAGAGGCGTCCCGCGCGCTTGCCGGATGCACTGTAGGAGCGGCTTCAGCCGCGACGCCTTACCGATAGCGCATCAGGGCGATGGAAGGCTGCTAGCCAGAGCCGCTGCTGTCGGGCGTCAACGGCTTCACAGCCACCCTAGTCGAGAAACACCTGCCGCACCGTGGCGCGCGCCGCGTCCAGCGAGAAGTGCGTGGCGATGTTGCGCAGGCCGTTGGCGGCCAGCGTGTTCCACAGCCCCTCGTCGGTGTACAGCTGCGCCAGCGCGGCGACGAACTGCGGCGCGCTGTCGGCGATCAGCACGTCCTCGCCGTGGCGCAGGTGCATGCCTTCCACCGCGCACGGCGTGGCCACCACCGGTTGCCCGTGCGCCATGCTCAGGTTGACCTTGCCCTTGACCCCGGCGCCGAAGCGCAGCGGTGCCACCGCGATGCGGATCTCGTCCATGTAGGCGACGATGTCCGGCACGTAGCCGAGCAATTCGACCCCGGGCGTGGCGGCGCCGAGGCGGCGGATGTCGTCGGGCATGTCGGCGCCGATGCAGTGGAAGCGCAGGTCCGGCAGCAGCGCGCGCAGCGGCGGGAACACCTCCTGCAGGAACCAGCGCACCGCATCCACGTTGGGCGCATGGCGGAAGCCGCCGACGAACACCAGATCGCGGCGCTGCGCCCACGGCAGGCCCGGTCCGGCCACTTCGTGCAGATTGGAGATCAACGCGGTGCGCACCTGCGGCGCCTCGCGCTGCAGCTGTTCGCGCTCGACGCCGCTGACCAGCACGGTGACATCGACCTGGGCCATCACCTCCAGCTCGCGCGCGCGGGTGCGTTCGGCCTCGCGCAGCAGCCGTGCGTCGCCGGCCAGCTCGGCGCCGCGGCGCTCGCGCAGGTAGTGCAGATCGACGGTATCGAACAGCCGCCGCGCCTGCGGTGCGAAGCGGCGCAGCAGCGGCAGGCAGGCATGGGCGACGTGGTGGCGCACCAGCAGCACCGCATGGAAGCGTGCGCCGTGCTGCTGCAGGAACCCGCTCACGCTCTTCAGGTAGGGCGCATACCACACCTCCACGCCGAGCCGCTGCAGCGCCTCGCTGTGGCGGCTGGCGTACTCGCGGCCGCTGGGTACGAACACCACGTGCGCGCCTTCCTGCAGCAGCAGGCGGATCAGGTTGAGCTGGCGCAGCGAGGCCGAGTCGCGGTCCGGTTGCGGCAGCGCCTCGTCGAGGATCAGCACCTGGCGCTGCCGCCGGTGCAGTTGCGCCGGGGTCGGCGTGGTGCCGGGCGGCAATTGCCGCGCCAGCACATCGGCCCATTTGGCCGCGAACACGCCGCGGTTACGCACCTGGTAGGCCTTGATGCCGCTGCCGGTATCGGTGCCGTTGCTGGTGCCCTCGTCGTGCACCACCTGGCTCGCCGGCTGCAGCAGGGTGCGCAGCCCGGCCTTGCGCACGGCGAACGCCAGGTCGGTGTCCTCGTAGTAGGCCGGCAGGTAGCGCGTGTCGAAGCCGCCCAGCACCAGGAAGCGTTCGCGCTCGATCGCCAGCGCCGCGCCGGCGCCGTAGTCGATGTCGCGCAGGTAGGCGTAGCGCGGATCGTCCGGCGATTCGAAGCGGCCGTAGCTCCAGGCGCTGCCGTCGGCGAAGACCACGCCGCCGGCTTCCTGCAGGCGCCCGTCCGGGTACAGCAACTGCGCGGTGACCAGCCCGGCCTGCGGCACCTGCGCGAAGGTGTCCAGCAGCACATCCAGCCAGCCCGGCTGCGGCACCGTGTCGTTGTTGAGGAACACCAGGTAGCGGCCGCGCGCGCGCGCCGCGCCGTCGTTGCAGGTGGCGATGAAGCCGCCGTTCTGGCGGCGCACGTGGTAATGCAGGCCCTGGATCTGCGGCAGCCACTGCACGGTCTCGTCGCTGCTGCCGTCGTCGATCACCAGGATCTCGCAGGCCGCGGCCGGCGGGTGCGCGGCGAGCGCGCGCAGGCAGGCGAGGGTATGCGCGACGTGGTTGTAGACCGGGATCACGATGCTGGCCAGCGGCGCTTCGCTGGCCGGCACCGCGAAGGCGGCGAACGGCTGCGGCGCGACCGCGAACAGCGTGCGCCGCGGCGGCGGCAGTGGCTGCGCATGCACGCGCAACCGCTGCCAGGTGCTGCGCCAGCCGCGCGAGCGCAGGCTGGCCAGGCCGCGCCGCAGCAGGCCGGCAAAACGGTTCAGGGCGTAGCGCAGGTTCGCCCAGGACATCGACATCCGTTGCAACTCCAGCTGAAACAAAGGGGACCCCGCGCCGCGCTGCCTGCTGGCCTGCGCTAGACTCGCCGGAATTTACATTCTCGCATCCCCGTGCCACGACGCTACGACGACAACGACACCGACGATCAGGACACCGACGATCTCGACAGCGGCGCCTCGCCCTGGCGCCGGCGCCTGCTCACCTGGGGCCTGGCCGCCACCGCGCTGGGCCTGGGCTTCCTGATCCCGTACACGGTCTATCTGAACAAGCAGGTGACGCAGCGCTTCGGCGAACTGCGCTGGCAGATTCCGACCCGGGTCTACGCCCGCCCGCTGGCGCTGGCGCCGGACACGGCGATGGACGCGCAGACGCTGAAGACCGAACTGGACGCGGCCAGCTACCGCGAGGACGCCGGCGCGCAGCGCCCCGGCACCTACCAGCAGGACGGTAGCCGCTTCGTCATCGCCAGCCGCGGCTACGTCGACGTGGACGGCCGGGTCGCGCCCAGGCGCGTGGAAGTGAGCCTGTCCGGCGGCCGCGTGGCGGCGCTGCGCGATGCGCAGACGCGCAAGTCGCTGACGGCCGCGCGGCTGGATCCGGCGCGCATCGCCACCTTGTACGGGCAGAAACAGGAAGAGCGCCGGCTGGTGCGGGTGGACGAAGTGCCCGAGCTGCTGGTCACCGGCCTGCAGGCGGTGGAAGACCGCGACTTCAACTACCACCACGGCATCGACCTCAGCGGCATGGTGCGCGCGGCCTGGGTGATGGTGCGCTCCGGCGGCAAGAGCCGGCAGGGCGCCAGCACCCTGACCCAGCAGCTGGCGCGCAGCGGCCTGCTCGGCATCGGCAAGGAACAGACGCTCACCCGCAAGTTCAACGAGATCCTGTACGCGCTGATCATGGAAGCGCGTTACGACAAGCGCACCATCCTCGAGGCCTATCTGAACCAGGTCTACCTGGGCCAGCGCGGCAGCCAGGCGATCCACGGCGTGGCCTCGGGCGCGGAGTTCTGGTTCGGGCGCGAACTGGATTCGCTGCCGCCGGAGCAGGTGGCGCTGCTGATCGGCCTGGTCAAGGGGCCGTCCTACTACGACCCGCGGCGCTTCCCCGAGCGCGCGCTGGACCGGCGCAACTTCGTGCTCGGCAAGCTGCGCGAAAGCGAGCTGATCGACGAGCCCACCTACCGCAAGGCGCTGGCCGCGCCGTTGGGGGTGCCGGCCAATCCGGGGCTGGTCGCGGCCAACCGCTTCCCGGCCTATGTGGACCTGGTGCGCCGCCAGCTGGCGCGCGACTACCCGGAAAGCGCGCTGCAGGGCGCCGGGCTGAGCGTGCTGACCGGCATGTCGCCCTCGGCGCAGGCCTATGCCGAAGGCGCGGTGACCCGCACCCTGACCGCGCTGGAGACCAACAAGAAGCGGCCGCCGCTGCAGGCCGGGCTGGTGCTGACCGACACCCACAACGGCGACGTGCTGGCGGTGGTCGGCAGCCGCGACGTGTCGCAGCCCGGCTTCAATCGCGCGATCGAGGCGCAGCGCCAGGTCGGTTCGCTGCTCAAGCCGTTCGTGTACCTGCTGGCGCTGGCGCAGCCGGACCATTACTCGCTGGCCAGTTGGGTCGACGATTCGCCGGTGACGGTACAGCTCAGCCGCGGCAAGCGCTGGACCCCGGGCAACTCCGACAACCGCAGCCACGGCACGGTGCGCGTGGTCGATGCGCTGGCGCATTCGTACAACCAGGCCACGGTGCGGATCGGCATGCAGGTCGGGCCGGAGCGGGTGGCGCAGCTGATCAAGGTGCTGGCCGGGCTCGAGGCCGAGAACAATCCGTCGCTGATCCTGGGCGCGACCGACCAGAGCCCGTACGCGATGACCCAGCTGTACCAGTTCCTCGCCTCCGGCGGCGAGATCCAGCCGCTGCATGCGGTGCGCGGCGTGCTCGATCCGCAGGGCAAGCTGCTCAAACGCTACGACAAGGCCCCGGCGCCGGCGCAGGAAGGCGATTCGGTCGCCGCCAACCTGGTCGGGCTGGCGCTGCAGCAGGTGGTCAGCAACGGCACCGCGCGGCAGCTGCTCGGCGACGGCCTGGGCAAGCTGACCCCGGCCGGCAAGACCGGCACCAGCAACGATGGCGTGGACAGCTGGTACGCCGGCTACACCGGCGATCATCTGGCGGTGATCTGGATCGGCAACGACCAGAACAAGCAGACCGGCCTGTACGGCGCCACCGGCGCGATGCGGGTGTGGTCGGGCATCTTCGCGCGGCTGCCGAGTTCGCCGTTGAAGGTGCAGGGCAAGGGCATCGACTGGCAATGGATGGATCCGGCCGGCAGCAACAGCACCGATCCCAGTTGCCCTGGCGCGCGCCAGTTCCCGTTCGTGGTCGGCTTCGCCCCGGCGTATGCGCCGTGCGCGCCGCCGCAGGCGCTGCCCGAAGAAGGGCAGCCCGCTGCCGAGGGCGAGGAGAGTCGTGGCGGCGGCTGGCGCAGTTGGTTCGGCCTGGACAAGAAGAAAGAAGCGCCGCCCGCCGACGCGGCGTCCACCCCTCCGGCGCAATGATCCACGGATGCCTGCCATGACCCGATACACCCCCACCGTCGCCATCGCCGCGCTCAGCCTGCTGCTGGCCTCCTGCGTCAGCGCACCGCCGCCGCCGCCGCCGCCGCCGGTGGACACCACCACCCCGGCGCAGCGGCTGGCCGCGATCGAGGCCAGCGGCGGCGCCGACGACACCGAACTGAGCGTGCAGCCGTTGCGCGATCCGCAGGTCGAGGACCTGCGCGACAGCGCCAAGCGCAAGCGCGCGGCCGGCGACCTGGTCGGCGCGGCGGCGGCGCTGGACCAGGCCCTGCAACTGGTGCCGGAAGACCCGGCGCTGCTGCAGGATCGCGCCGAACTGGCCTTGCTGCTGAAGGACGACGCGGGCGCCGAGGCCTTCGCCAAGCGCGCCATCGACCTGGGCTCGCAGACCGGCCCGCTGTGCCGGCGCCACTGGGCCACCATCGAGCAGTCGCGGCTGGCCCGCGGGCAGAAGGAGAACGCGGCGTCCGCGCACGCGCATATCGAAGGCTGCACGGTGGCGGGCATCAAGCGTTATTGATCGGGAGCCGGGAATCGGGACTCGGGAATGGAGAATCGGTAAAAGCCGCGGCGTTCCTGGCGGGTTGCAATCGCGGCGACGGCTGGCCTTACTGCCCCGTTGGCGCCCACGGCAACTAGCGCAGTAGCAGCGCCGCTTTTACCCATTCCCGAATCCCGATTCCCCATTCCCGGCTTCCACCCATGTCCCTCAGCCACGCCAGCACCGAAGCGCTCAGCGAAGGCGGCGCGCTCGCCCGCCAGCTGGATGCGTTCGTGCCGCGTGCGGCGCAGCTGCGGCTGACCGCGGCGATCGCCGAGGCGTTCGAGCAGCGCGACGTGCTGCTCGCCGAGGCCGGCACCGGCACCGGCAAGACCTATGCGTACCTGGTGCCGGCGCTGCTGTCGGGACTGAAGACCATCGTCTCCACCGGCACCCGCGCGCTGCAGGACCAGCTCTACCACCGCGACCTGCCGCGGGTGCGCGCGGCGCTGGGCGTGGGCCTAAACAGCGCGCTGCTGAAGGGCCGCGCCAACTATCTGTGCAAGTACCGGCTGGAGCAGGCCAAGGGCGAGCCGCGCTTCACCTCGCGCGAGCAGATCGCGCAGTTCCAGCGCATCGTCGCCTGGGGCGGGCGCACCCGCTTCGGCGACATCGCCGAGCTGGAGGCGCTGCCCGACGATTCGCCGCTGCTGCCGATGGTCACCTCGACCATGGACAACTGCCTGGGCACCGAATGCCCGTTCTGGGGCGAGTGCTTCGTGGTGCAGGCGCGGCAACGCGCACAGGCCGCCGACGTGGTGGTGGTCAACCATCACCTGCTGTTGGCCGACCTGGCGCTGAAGCAGGAAGGCTTCGGCGAGATCCTGCCCGGCGCGCAGGTCTTCGTCATCGACGAGGCGCACCAGCTGCCGGAACTGGCGGCGAACTTCTTCGGCGAAAGCTTCGGCATGCGTCCGCTGCAGGAGCTGGCGCGCGACTGCCTGGCCGAGAGCCGCCACGTCGCCGGCGCGCTGGCCAGCCTGCAGGCGCCGGTGCAGGCGCTGGAGCAGGCCTTGCGCGAACTGCGCGCGGCGATGGAAGGGTTGCCCACCCGCGGCACGCAATGGCGGCTGCTGGCCAAGCCGCAGGTACGCGATGGCTTCGATGTGCTGCTGGCGGAACTGGCGCGCTTGCAGGAGGGCCTGGCGGGGCTGCGCGAGGCCTCGCCCGGCTTCGACGCCTGCGCCGCGCGCGCGCAGGAGATGCGCGCGCGCCTGGGCCACTGGCTCGGCGACGACGCGCCGATCCCCGATTTCGACGCCGAGCCGGCGCCACCGTCCAACGATGTGCTGTGGTACGAACTGAGCGCGCGCGGCTTCCGCTGCCAGCGCACGCCGCTGGACGTGTCCGGCCCGCTGCGCCTGCACCGCGAAAAGTCGCACGCGGCGTGGGTGTTCACCTCGGCGACGCTGGCGGTCAAGGGCGATTTCGAGCACATCGCCACCCGCCTGGGGCTGAGCGATCCGATGACCTTGCTGCAGCCCAGTCCGTTCGACTGGGCGCGGCAGGCGCTGTGCTATCTGCCGGCGCTGCCGGACCCGAACGCGCGCGGCTTCGGCACCGCGCTGATCGCGGCGTTGCATCCGGTGCTGCAGGCCTCGCAGGGCCGCGCCTTTCTGCTGTTCGCCTCGCACCGTGCGCTGCGCGAGGCCGCCGAGGCGCTGCGCGACGGGCCGTGGCCGCTGTTCGTGCAGGGCGAGGCGCCGCGCGCGAGCCTGCTGCAGCGCTTCCGCGAATCCGGCAACGGCGTGCTGCTCGGCTCCGCCAGTTTCCGCGAGGGCGTGGACGTGGTCGGCGATGCGCTGAGCGTGGTGGTGATCGACAAGCTGCCGTTCGCCGCGCCGGACGACCCGGTGTTCGAGGCGCGGTTGGACGCGATCCGCCGCGACGGCGGCAATCCGTTCCGCGACGAACAGCTGCCGCAGGCGGTGATCGCGCTGAAGCAGGGCGTGGGCCGGCTGATCCGCAGCGAGACCGACCGCGGCGTGCTGGTGCTGTGCGATCCGCGGCTGCTGTCCAAATCCTACGGCCGCACCTTCCTGGAGTCGCTGCCGCCGTTCGCGCGCACCCGCGATGTGGAGGACGTGCGTCAGTTCTTCGGCGCCGACGCCGCGCTGCCGGTGGATAATCACGAACACGTCGCCTCGCCGCCGTTCGACTAGCCGGCGCACGGCATCCGCTTTTGCTCCTCGCTTCGCTTTTTCGAATCCCCAATCCCGAATCCCCAATCCCGGCCTCCAATGAAAATTCTCGCCTTCGAAACCGCCACAGAAGCCCTCTCCGTCGCCGTGCATGTCGATGGCGCGGTGCGCGAGCGGTTCGAGCTGGCGCCGCGCCGGCATGCCGAGCTGGCGCTGCCGTGGGCCGAGCAGTTGCTGGCCGAGGCCGGCATCGCGCGCAGCCAGCTCGATGCGATCGCCTTCGGCCGCGGCCCCGGCGCGTTCACCGGGGTACGCCTGGCGATCGCGCTGGCGCAGGGCATCGCGCTGGCGCTGGACCTGCCGGTGCTGCCGGTGTCCACCCTGCATGCGCTGGCCTTGCGCGCGCCGGACGATGCGCCGCAGGTGCTGGCCGCGATCGACGCGCGCATGGGCGAGATCTATGCGGCGGCCTTCGTGCGCGATGCCGACGGCCTGCACGCGCTGACGCCCGAGCAGGTGCTGGTCCCGGACGCGTTCGTGCTGCCGCAGACGGACGCCCCCTGGCATGGCGTCGGCACCGGGCTGGCGGCGATCGACAACGCGCTGCAGCGGCGCCTGCACGCGCAGTTGCGCAGCGTCGATGCGCAGGCCCTGCCACATGCCGCCGACGTGCTGACCCTGGCGCTGGCGGCCCACGCGCGCGGCGAAGCGATCGCGCCGGAGCGCGCCGAACCGGCCTATCTGCGCGACAACGTCGCGCTGACCCTGGCCGAGCAGCAGGCGCAGCGGGCCGCACGATGAGCGCGGACGAGCGCGAGCGCGCGCGTTTTCGCGGCTGCCTGCTGGGCCTGGCGGTCGGCGATGCGCTCGGCACCACGCTGGAATTCAAGGCGCCGGGCAGCTTCGCGCCGATCGACGACATGGTGGGCGGCGGTCCGTTCGATCTGCAGCCCGGGCAGTGGACCGACGACACCTCGATGGCGTTGTGCCTGGCGCACAGCCTGCTGTACCGCGAAGGCTTCGATGCAGCGGACCAGATGAACCGCTATTGCAACTGGTACCGCCATGGCTACCTGAGCAGTACCGGCACATGTTTCGACATCGGCAACACCGTGCGCCAGGCGCTGGAGCGCTACCTGGACGGCGGCCCGGCCTTCAGCGGCAGCGCCGACCCGCGCGCGGCCGGCAACGGCTCGCTGATGCGGCTGGCGCCGGTGGCGATGTACTACGCGCATCGCCCCGAAGGACTGGCCGACCGCGCGGCGGACAGTTCGCGCACCACCCATGCCGCCGCCGAAGCGCTGGATGCCTGCCGGCTGTTCGCGTTGCAGTTGCGCGCGGCCCTGCTCGGCGGCGATCGCGTGCAGGTGCTGCAGGCGCCGGAGGTGGCCCTGGACACGCCGGCGCTGCGCGCGCTGGCCGTGCGCGACCATGCCGCGGTGCCGGCAACGCAGATTCGCGGCACCGGCTACGTGGTCGATGCGTTGTCGGCGGCGCTGTGGTGTTTCGCGACGACCGAGTGCTTCGCCGATGCGGTACTGCGCGCGGCGAATCTCGGCGACGACGCCGATACCACCGCGGCGATCTGCGGGCAGCTGGCCGGCGCCTTCTACGGCATCGACGGCATCCCCGCGGCCTGGCGCGAGCGTGTGCAGGACGCGGCGGACATCGTCGCGCTGGCCGATCGCCTGCATCAGGCCAGCGTGGCGGGATGACCGCATGCGGGGAGGCCGGCGATGGCTCGTCGGTCTCCCCGCGCTGCGGCCGCGCGGTAGCGGTCAGTAGTCGTAACTGACGCTCAGCCGCAGCGAGCGTGGTGCCTGGCTCACGAACGCCGCGCCATAGACCGGATCGCTCACGCCCGGGTCGGTTTCCGAATACGGGTACTTCCACAGCGTGGCCTGGCCGTTGAAGACGTTGAACACGTCCAGGTTGAAGGCCAGCTTGTGGTCGGCGTACGCCGGCCGCCACGACACCCCCAGATCGAGCTGCTTCAGCCACGGCAGCCGGCCCTGGCTGCCCGGAGGCGCCGCCTTGCCCTGGTAGTAGTGGTAGGCGATGCCATAGCCGGACGGGTCGCTCTGGTCGGCGCCGTAGGAACCCAGCGCGCTGAACGGCGAGCCGGACACCAGCTTGAGGTTGGCCGACACCAGCCATTCGGGATTGAACTGGTAATAGCCGTAGAACTTGAACTGATGGGTATGGTCGTTGCTCTGCGGGCCGTTGGTGTGTTCCATCAGCTGCGCGTAGTCCCAGGCCTGGGTGGTGGACACCGCGGTCTGGCCGATGCCCGACAGCAACTGGCCTTCGGTGGTGCCGTAGCTGCGCGACCAGGTGTAGTCGAAGCGCCCGTACCAGCGCTGGTCGAACGGGTGCTCCAGCGACAGGTTGAGCCCGTAGTAGTTGCGCTTGAACTTGGGAAAGCCGAGCTCGGCATTGCTCAGCGGGACGCTGACGTAGTTGCCCGAGGTGTCCACCAGGGTGAAGGTGTTGGACTTGCCCGGATTGATCAGCCAGCAGCTGACCGGATTGCTGTCCAGGGTCACCGTATGTCCTTGCGCGGCCGCCGCCGCGAACACCGTGTCGCTGTCGCAGTAGTCGTCCACGCCGCTGCGCAGGACCCGGTAGGTGCCCTTGGCGCCGTAGACCCAGTTGTCGCCCCAGGCCTTGGTGAAGCCGAGGATGAACTCGTCCTGGAACGAGGGCTTGATGCCCTGCGTGGCCACGGTCTTGGCATCGGGCAGGATGCCGTAGTTGTTGTTGGAGGAGACCGCGCCGGAGATCTGGGTCAGGTCGGTGGGGTAGCCGTTGGCGTCGATGCCGCCGTAGGTGTAATAGGTGGAGGTCGCCAGGGTCGCGCCGGCGGCATTGAATGCCGGGTTCAGCGGTAGCGCCAGGTAGTAGCGGCCGGCGTTGCCGTAGACCTTGAAGCGCGCGTCGCCGTCGACGTCCCAGCTGAAGCCCAGGCGCGGTGCCCATTGCCCGCTGGTCTGCTTGATGTACGCGTCGCCGTCGCGGTTGTAGTTGGTGAACTGGTCCAGGCGCAGGCCGAGGCTGAGCAGGAAGCGGTCGCTGACCTGCCAGTTGTCTTCGATGTACTGCGCGCGCTGCACCGCGCGCACCGAGGCCAGGGCGCTGTAGACGTACCTGCGCACGTAGTAGCCGTCCTCGCCGTTGGCGTAGCCGCCGGTGGCCGGCACGCCGAGGCCGGTGTTGATCGGTATGTCCGGATTGGATTGGCCGTAGATCCATTGGTACCCATCGCCCGAGGCCACCGAGCCGCGGTTGAGCGCGCGCGCGTTCTGGTTGTCGATGCCGACGGTGATGCTGTGCGCGCCGATGACGTAGTTCAGGTCCAGCCGCAGGTTGTCGGTGCGGTTGCCGCGGTCGGGATCGACCAGCAGCGAAGTGGTCTGCGTATTGGTGATCGGGGTGCCGCCGGTGTAGGCCGGGTTCTGGAACGAGGTGCCGCTGAGGTAGGTCAGCGCGCCGTTGTAGGTGGGGTTGCCGGTGTAGTCGTCTGTGCGCTGCTTGCCGTACTGGGCGCTGAAGGTCAGGCGGTCGGTGAGGTAGCCGGTGTACTTGGCGGTCCACAGGTCGCCGCCGGTCTTGGTGGTGTTGGCGTCGCCACGCAGGTCGCCGATGTCGTAGCCGCTGTACTCGTAGTACTTGCCGCGGGTGATGTAGCGGCTGGAGGCGCCGGTGATCTCCAGCAACTGGTTGTCGCTGATGTTCCAGTCGAGCTTGGTGTACCAGCTCGGCCGGCGGTAGTGGTAGTCGTAGTAATACTCGCCCGGGGTGGTTTCGCGCGCGCCGTAGAACCTGTCGCCGTTCTGGCGCTGCAGTTCGTAGGAGCCGAAGAAGAACAGCTTGTCCTCGATCAGCGGGCCGCCCGCGTACAGGCTCTGGGTGCTGAGCGTGGAACCGCTCTTGCTGTCCGGCCGGTACAGCGCGCCGTTGCCGGGCGCGTAGACGTCCTTCTGCGAGGAGCGCAGGCCATCGGGTTCCCAGGTGGCCTGGCCGCCGAAATGCCATTCGTTGCTGCCGCGCTTGCCGACCGCGTTGATCACGCCGCCGTCGGAACGCCCGTACTTGGCGCTGTAACCGCCGGTGTAGACCTCCAACTGGTCGATGCTGCCGTAGGGCAGGGTCAGTCCGCCCAGTCCGCGCAGCGGGTCGGTAGTGTTGAAGCCGTTGATGTAATAGGCGTTCTCCGCAGCCGAGGAGCCGCCGAAGCTGAGCAGTTGCGCGCCGGTCGGGCCGGTATAGGTGCCGCTGCCGCTGTTGCCGGCCACGCCGGGCGCCAGCTGCGCGATCGCCTCGGCCGAGCGTCCCAGCGGCAATCGCTGCAGCTGTTCGGCGTTGATCACGGTGCGCGAGTCCACGCTGCTCACGTCGATCGCGGCGGCGGCGCGGTCGGCGCTGACGTTGACCCCGGTCAGACTGGTGACCGCGGCGAAGGAGACGTCGGTGACTGCGCCGACGGTGAGGCCGACGCCTTCGCGGCTGCCGAGCACGGCGTCGTCGGCGCCCTTGGCGACGACGGTGTAGGTGCCAAGCGGCAGCTGGCCGATGCTATAGCGGCCGCGCGCATCGACCGCGACTTCGCGGCTGAGGCCGCTGTCGCTGCGCACCTGCACGCGCTGCGCATTGGCCGGCGCCTGGCCAGCGACGGTACCGGTGGTGGACTGGGCCAGGGCGGCGGGCGCAGCGAGGGCGGCGCCCAGCGCCAGCGCGAGCAGGGCGGGCCTGCGAAGGAGGTGGGGCTTTTTCATGGAGGAGGCGGCTCGGGGTAGTGGGGGGCGGGGACGCGCCGCGCCGGCCTCCGAGTCACTCGTCCTTGGCGATGCGGTGTGCGCGGTAACGTTCCCCGCCACCATTAACCTTAATGTGACGCCTATTCAGAAATGCCGCGTCGTTATGTCGCTGGCATGAATCGTTATCTCGGGCGCTGCCATGGGCATGCATGCGGCGCCACGCGGTGCAAAGGGCAACTCCCTTCTCCCGTCGGGAGAAGGTGCCCCGAAGGGGCGGATGAGGGTACGGGGCGAAGCCTCAAAACGTTCAGTGCCACCGGACGATCCGTGCCGGCCGCACCCTCACCCCAACCCCTCTCCCGGTGGGAGAGGGGCTCGGTTTGTCCCTTCTCCCATCGGGAGAAGGTGCCCCGTAGGGGCGGATGAGGGTACGGGCGAAGCCTCGAAACGTTCAGTGCCGCCAGGCGGTCCGTGGCGGCCGCACCCTCACCCCAATCCCTCTCCCGGTGGGAGAGGGGCTCGGTTTGTCCCTTCTCCCATCGGGAGAAGGTGCCCCGCAGGGGCGGATGAGGGTACGGGCGCAGCCTCGAAACGTTGGGTGTCGCCACGCAGTCCGTGCCGGCCGCACCCTCACCCCAACCCCTCTCCCGGTGGGAGAGGGGCTCGGTTTGTCCCTTCTCCCATCGGGAGAAGGTGCCCCGCAGGGGCGGATGAGGGTACGGGCGAAGCCTCGAAACGTTCAGTGCCGCCAAGCGGTCCGTGGCGGCCGCACCCTCACCCCAACCCCTCTCCCGGTGGGAGAGGGGCTCGGTTTGTCCCTTCTCCCATCGGGAGAAGGTGCCCCGCAGGGGCGGATGAGGGTACGGGCGCAGCCTCGAAACGTTCAGTGCCGCCAGGCAGTCCGTGCCGGCCGTACCCTCACCCCAACCCCTCTCCCGGTGGGAGAGGGGCCAATTGCTTCAGCCGCCGCTCGCTCAGCGGTCGTCGCGCAGCGTGCCGCCGGGCAGGAACACCCAGGTGCGGGTGACCTGCAGGATGTCGATGTTGTCTTCGGTATGCGGCAGCGGCGGGAACGGTTGCGCCAGCTGCACCACCCGCATCGCCGCAGCGTCGAGCATCGGCACGCCGCTGGAGCGCAGGATGCGGCTGCTCTCGACGCTGCCGTCGCGGCGCACGCCGACGCTGATCACCACCTGGCCGCCCAGCCGCTGCCGTCGCGCCTCGTCGGGATAGTTGAGGTTGCCGACGCGCTCGGCACGGTCGACCCAGGCGCGCAGGTAATTGGCGTAGGCGTATTCGCGGGTGCTGGCGGAGACGAACTTGCGGTTCGGGCGCTTGGCGTACTGCTCCGACCGCAGGTGCACTTCGGCGGCCAGGCGCGCCATCTCCGCGTCGCGCTGCTCGCGCTGCGCATCCACCGGCTGGGTCGGGGCGTCGGTGCGCGGCTGGGTCTGCGCTGCCGGCTGCGGCTGCTCGCCGCGCGCGCTGCTGACCACGCGCGGGGTCGGCTCCGGTGCCGCCGCCGCGGTCTGCGCGCGCAGCGCCTGCGGCGCCAGGCCGTCGTGCTGCTGCGGCACGATCCCGGGCTGGCTGTCGCGCGGGCGCTGCGCCTTGTCGTGGTCGCCGCCGCCCTGCTGGTTGGCCTGGGCCAGGAAGTCGGCCTGCTTCGGCGTCAGCGGGGTGCTGGTCTGGCTGAAGATCACGTCCAGGGTCGGCACCAGCGGCGCGTCGTCGTCGATCGCGAAGCCGACCCCCAGGATCAGCAGGCCGTGCACGATCAGCGACAGCACCAGGGTGGCGCCGAGCCTGTCGCGCTCGCCGATGCGCGGCGCGGGCGTCGCGGCGGCCGCGCTCATCGCGCCGGGTAGGCCTCGATCGCGTCGAACAGTAGCCCGGCGATGTTCAGCCCGAACTGCGCGTCCAGTTCGCGCACGCAGGTCGGGCTGGTGACGTTGACCTCGGTGAGGAAATCGCCGATCACGTCCAGGCCGACGAAGCGCATGCCGCGCCGTTTCATCTCCGGGCCGACCTGGGCGGCGATCCAGCGGTCGCGCTCGCTCAGCGGGCGGCCTTCGCCGCGGCCGCCGGCGGCCAGGTTGCCGCGGAATTCGTCGCCCTGCGGGATCCGCGCCAGGCAGTAGTCCACCGGCACCCCATCGACCAGCAGGATGCGCTTGTCGCCGGCGCTGATGTCGGGAATGAACCGCTGCGCCAGGGCCAGGGTACGGCCGCCGTCGGTCAGCGTCTCCAGGATCACGTTGAGGTTGGGGTCGCCGGTGCCGCTGCGGAAGATCGAGCGCCCGCCCATGCCGTCCAGCGGCTTCAGCACCGCCTGGCCGTGCTCGAGCACGAACGCCTTCAGCGCGGCCGCGTCGCGGCTGACCAGGGTCGGCGGGCAGCATTGCGGGAACAGCTGCGCGGCCAGCTTCTCGTTGAAGTCGCGCAGGCCCTGCGGGTCGTTGACCACCTGCGCGCCGGCGCGCTGGGCCACGCTCAGCACGTGGGTGTCGTACAGGAATTCCGAATCGAATGGCGGGTCCTTGCGCATCAGCACCACCTGCCCGGTGCCGAACGCCAGCTCGGCGAACGCGCCAAGTTCGAACCAGCCGGTCTTGTCGTCGCGCACCTGCAGCGGCGCCGCCTGGGCCAGCGCGCGGCCCTCGCGCAGCGACAGCCCGCCGGGGCGCACGTAGTGCAACCGATGCCCGCGGCGCTGCGCTTCCAGCAACATCGCGAAGGTAGTGTCTTTGGCAATCTTGATGCTGGCGATGGGATCCATCACCACGATGACATCGAACGACATGGCGTTACCCGGGGGACTGAGCGGAGGATGGTAGCGGGTCGGCGGCAGGGGTGCGCAAGGGCCGCGGCACGGGGCCATGCGCTGCCCTGCGGCGGCAATCAAACTGTGACATAGTTAGCGCTGGAAAGTGATCCAAAGCAGAGCCGTGGCGGCGGCCTTGACAGTCCGAGCGGGTCTTGGGATACATGTCGTTTCGCAGCGACGTCGGAACCGATGAAGCGTCGCGCGCCTGGGGGGCAAGTGAATGAGTGAAAACACGACTGCGGGTGGGGAACTCGCAGGACTGAGGGTCATGGTGATCGATGACTCGAAGACGATCCGTCGTACTGCCGAAACGCTGTTGAAGCGCGAGGGGTGTGAGGTGGTCACTGCCACCGACGGCTTCGAGGCCTTGGCCAAGATCGCCGATCAGCAACCGCAGATCATCTTCGTGGACATCATGATGCCCCGGCTGGACGGCTATCAGACCTGCGCGCTGATCAAGGGCAACCAGCTGTTCAAGGCGACGCCGGTGATCATGCTGTCCTCCAAGGACGGCCTGTTCGACAAGGCGCGCGGGCGCATCGTCGGTTCCGAGCAGTACCTCACCAAACCCTTCACACGCGAAGAACTGCTGGGCGCGATCCGTACATACGTCAACGCCTGACCAGGGGGAAAGGCACCATGGCTCGAATCTTGTTGATCGAGGACTCACCGACCGACCGGGCGGTGTTTACGCAGTGGCTGGAAAAAGCCGGGCACGAGGTGCTCGCCACCGACAACGCCGAGGACGGGCTGAAGATCGTCCGCGAGCAGGCGCCCAGCCTGGTGCTGATGGACGTGGTGCTGCCGGGGATGAGCGGCTTCCAGGCCACCCGCGCGCTGTCGCGCGACGAGGCCACCCGGCACATCCCTGTGCTGATCATCAGCACCAAGAGCATGGAGACCGACAAGGTCTGGGGCATGCGCCAGGGCGCCACCGACTACATCGTCAAGCCGCCGCGCGAAGACGAGCTGATCGCCCGCATCAACCAGCTGGTCGGCTGACGTGCGTTCGCCCTTCGACATCCTCGAGGCCTACGAGCGGCGCAGCCTGGCGCACGCGGTGCAGATGCCCGAGCGCGAATTCGACGAGGACATCTGGCGCGGGGTCGGCTTCCGCGTCGGCAACCGCCATCTGGTGTCCGACTTCCGCGAGGTGGTGGAAATCGTGCGCATGCCGCCGATCACCCCGGTGCCGGGCGCGCAGCCGTGGCTGCTGGGCGTGGGCAACCTGCGCGGCAACCTGTTCCCGGTGGTCGATTTGAAGCAGTTCATGGAAGGCCAGCGCACCTCGCTGCTGGAGGGCCAGCGCGTGCTGATCATGCGCCAGAGCGGCGGCGACGTGGCGTTGACCATCGACGAACTGTTCGGCCAGCGCAGCTTCGCCGAATCGCAGGCGGTGGAACCCGGCGACCTGGCGCAGGGCCGCTACGCGCACTTCGTCGACCGCGCGTTCCGCGGCGACACCCACGACTGGGGCGTGTTCTCGCTGTCGCTGCTGTCGCGCACACCCGAATTCCGTCAAGCCGCCGCCTGAGCGCGCGGCCTGCCTTCGCATCGAAGATCGAGGTCGAATCATGAGTACTGCACCGGACGCCCCCAAGGCCAGCAAGCTTGGCAGCGTGGGGACGAGTTTCTGGCTGGGCCTGTTGGCGCTGTCGCTGATCGTGTTCGGCGCCAATACCGGCGTGGCCACCTGGCAGGGCAACCGCCTGGCCGGCGCCAGCACCGGCGCGGCCGATCTGCAGGTGCTGTCGCAGCAGCTGGCCAACCAGGCGCGCGACGCGGTGTCCGGCAACGCCGCCACCTACAAGGAATTCAAGCAGACCAAGACGCGAGTGGAGAGCACCGTCGCCGGGCTCAACGCGCGCTACGCCAACGAGACCGGCATCGCCGGCCCGCTGGCCGAACTCAACCGCACCTGGACCCCGCTGGGCAAGAACGCGCAGCAGGTGGTGGACAGCGAACCGGCGGTGCTGGCGCTGGCCGGCAATGCCGAGCGTTTCGTCGGCGGCGTGCCGCAGCTGCAGGCGCAGTTGAACGAGGTGGTGCGCGCGATGACCGTCGGCGGCGCCCCCGCCGCGCAGATCTACAACACCCTGCAGCAGGTGGTGGTGGCCGGCACCATGGCCCGCCGCGTCACCGAGATGCGGGCCGGCGGCAGCGGTGCGGCCAGCGCCGGCGATGCGCTGGCGCGCGACTCGGTGGTGTTCGGGCAGATGCTCGAAGGCCTGCGCAACGGCAACGAGGAACTGGGCATCGCGCCGGTGCGCAACGCCGCCGCGCTGGCCGCGCTGGAGCAGTCACAGGCGCAGTGGGCGGAAATGAAGAAGGACCTGGACGCGCTGCTGGCCAGCTCGCGCAGCCTGTTCGCCGCGCAGTCCTCGGCCGCGGCGCTGACCGCCGGCTCGGACAAGATGCTCGACGACAGCAAGAAGCTGTTCGACGCCTTCTCCGCGTTCGGCTCCACCCGCGACACCCGCCTGTTCCCGAACTTCTGGCTGGGCGTGGTGTCCGGCCTGCTGGCGCTGCTGTCGATCATCGGCTTCGTCTGGACCTCGGTGCGCAGCCGCACCCGCGACCAGGAAATCCGCTACCAGACCCAGGTCGAATACAACAGCCGCAACCAGCAGGCGATCATGCGCCTGCTCGACGAAATCAGTTCGCTCGGCGAAGGCGACCTGACCGTCAAGGCCTCGGTCACCGAGGACATGACCGGCGCCATCGCCGACGCGATCAACTACGCGGTCGACGAGCTGCGCCACCTGGTGACCACGATCAACGACACCTCGGCCAAGGTCGCCATCTCCACCGAGGAAACCCAGGCCACCGCGCTGCAGCTGGCCGAGGCCGCCGGCCACCAGGCCGAGCAGATCGGTTCGGCGTCCGAGCGCATCAACGAAATCGCGGCCAGCATCGAACAGGTCTCGCGCAACTCCAGCGAGTCGGCCGAAGTGGCGCAGCGCTCGGTGGTGATCGCCGCCGAGGGCGCCGGCGTGGTCCGCGAGACCATCCAGGGCATGGACCAGATCCGCGACCAGATCCAGGAAACCTCCAAGCGCATCAAGCGCCTGGGCGAATCGACCCAGGAGATCGGCTCGATCGTCGAACTGATCAACGACATTTCCGAGCAGACCAACATCCTGGCGCTCAACGCCGCGGTGCAGGCCGCCTCGGCGGGCGAGGCCGGCCGCGGTTTCGCGCTGGTCGCCGACGAAGTGCAGCGCCTGGCCGAACGCACCTCCGGCGCCACGCGTCGCATCGAAGGCCTGGTGCAGACCATTCAGGCCGATACCAACGAAGCGGTCAGCTCGATGGAGCAGACCACTTCCGAAGTGGTGTCCGGCGCGCGCCTGGCCGAAGACGCCGGCACCGCGCTGACCGAGATCGAGCGCGTCTCCAACGCGCTCAACAACCTGATCAAGAACATCTCCATCGCCGCGCACCAGCAGTCCGCCGCGGCGACCGACATCACCCAGACGATGGACGTGATCCGCCGCATCACCGGGCAGACCTCGCAGGGTGCCGGCCAGACCGCCGAATCGATCGGACGGCTGGCGCAGCTGGCGGCGGACCTGCGGCGCTCGGTCGCCGACTTCAAGCTGCCGGCGTGAGCGGATCGGAACAGGGTGGAAGGACAGTGCACATGACGTACCGCGAAAACTCCCTGCATCCCGCCGCCGCGCTGGCGCGGCACGGCGCGCGGCCGTCCGCGGAGACGCGGCGATGAGCGCGCTGCGCGATGCGATGAGCCACGCCGCCCTGGGCTGGGTCAAGCCGGAGCTGGACGAGACCCTGCGCCAGGTGCGCGGGGAGATCGAATACTTCGTCGAAGACCCGGCCGACACCAGCCGCATGCGCTTTTGCGCCGGCTACCTGCACCAGGTGCAGGGCACCTTGCGCATGGTCGAGCTGTACGCGCCGGCGATGGTCGCCGAGGAACTGGAACTGCTGGCCATCGCCGTGCAGAACGGCCAGGTGCCCGACCGCGACGAGGCCTGCGCCACGCTGATGCGCGGCACCGTGCTGCTGCCCGACTACCTGGAGCGCCTGCAGGACGGCCATCGCGACATCCCGATCGTGCTGCTGCCGCTGCTCAACGAGATCCGCGCCTCGCGCGGCGAGCCCGGCTTGAGCGAAGGCGCGCTGTTCGCGCTGTCGCCCGACGCCAGCGCCGCCACCGAGGCCGAACTGGACCATGCCCGCGGCAGCCTCAGCGGCCGCAACCGCGAACTGCTCGATACCGTCGGCACCGCGATCAAGGAAGAACTGCTGCGGGTCAAGGACGCGCTCGACCTGCACCTGCGCACCGGTGGCGACGTGGCCGCGCTGCAGACCCAGGTGGACGAACTGGGCAGCGTCGCCGATACCCTCGGGGTGATGGGCCTGGGCGTGGCCCGCGGCGTGGTGGTGCAGCAGCGCGATGCGCTGCGCAGCATCGTCGACGGCGAGCGCCAGGCCGATGAGGGCCTGTTGCTGGATATCGCCGGCGCGCTGCTGTACGTGGATGCCTCGCTCGACGACCAGGTCGCCTATCTCGGCGCCAGCGCCGGCATCCACGACGATGCCAGCGCCGCCGAGGCGCGGCGCACGGTGGAAGTGCTGGCGCACGAGGCGATCGCCAACTTCGCCGCCGCGCGCGAGCATTTCGTCGCCTTCATCGAGACCAACTGGGAACACGAGCGCCTGACCGAAGTGCCGCGCCTGCTCGGCGAGGTCGCCGGTGCGCTGCGCATGCTGGAACTGCCGCAGCCGGCCGATTACCTGGAAGGCGTGCGCCGCTACGTCGCCACCGAGCTGATCGGCAAGCGCCGCGTGCCCAGCGGGCGCCAGCTGGACACGCTGGCCGATGCGATGGCCAGCCTGGAGTACTACCTGGAAGCGCTGCGCGAGCGCCGCCCGGGCCGCGAGGAAATCCTCGACATCACCCGCACCAGCCTGGAAACGCTGCGCTACTGGCCGCTGCCCAGCGATGCGCCGGCGCCGCAGGGCGTGGTGCCGCAGGTGGCCGATGCGCCGTTGCTCGCGCCCGTGGCGGAGCCGGGCATCGCGTCGGCCGATGCCGTTGCCGACGTGCCGAGCGCGGTGTCCGCGCCGCCGCCGGTGCCGTCCTGGGAGTTGGCACCGGTCGCGGATGCGCCGATCGTCGCGAGTACGCCGCCGCCGCTGCCGGGCGAGTCGCCGCAGGCACCGCAGTGGACCTTGCACGACGCTGCCGAGGCCGCCGCGAAAGCCGCGGCTGCCGAGCGCGCCGACGTCGACGCCGACGCCGAGCCGTCCGCCGCGGCGGTCAGCGCTGCGGGCAACGACGATGCGTCCGTCGTCGTGTCGTCGCCGAGCAGTTTCGATCCGGTCGCCGCCGAGCAGGAAGAATGGTCGGCCACTGTCGAGCCGCTGCAGATCAGCACCGACACGCTGGCGTTGGAAGGCGATGCGTTGCGTTGGGAAAGCGCCGAAGCGGCGCCCGAGCAGGCCATCGCGCATGCCGATGCCGCACCCGCGAGCGACGAAGCGGCACCGGCCAGCTACGGGTTCGACCCGGTGGCCGCCGAATACGCCGAATTCGAATCGGCTGCCGGGCACGACGATCCGGCCCTGGTCATCGTCGACGCCCCGGTTGCCGCGCCCACCGACAACGTCCACGACGATGTGCTGGTGATCGAACTGGAGGATGCGCCGGCCTTCGCCGAGACCGCGTCCGACGAGGTCCACGGCATCGTCTGGAACGACACGCCGGCGACCCTGGCCGCCGACGACAGCGACGCTGTCGCCGAGCCCGGCACGCCCACCATCGACCTTTCGTCGAGCGAGACCGTGTTCGCGGCCGAGGCCGAGAGCGCCGAAGCGCCGCACGCGCAGGTCGACGAGGCGGAGCATGCCGACACCGCTGCAGGCGCCGAACAGAGTCCGTTCGTCGACCTGACCTGGCCGGAGCCGACCCCGGAGCCGGAAGCGCCGGCGCCCGGCGTGCACAAGGCCAGCATCCAGCCGATCGAGCTGGACGCCGCTTCGGCGGCGTTCCTCGCCGAACTCGACGCCGCTGCCGCACAGTTCGATGTCGCCGCGCCCGCCGCGGCCGCGTCCGCCGGCGCGACCGAGACCACTGCCGACCACGCGCAAGCGCCGACCGATGCGGTCGCGGCAGCCGAGGCGCCCGCGCCGGCCGCCATCGACGGCGGCTTCGTCGACGACGGCGGCGAGATCGACGCCGACATCCGCGAGGTGTTCCTCGAGGAATTCGACGAGGAGCTGGTCAACCTCGGCACCCTGCTGCCGGCATGGCGCGCGTCGCCGAATCACCTGGAAAGCCTGCGTCCGATCCGCCGCGTGTTCCACACCCTCAAGGGCAGTGGCCGGCTGGTCGGCGCGCGCGTGCTCGGCGAGTTCAGCTGGAAGATCGAGGGCATGCTCAATCGCGTGCTCGATGGCAGCCGCGCGGCCAGCCCGGCCGTGGTGACCATGGTCGAACTGGCCTACGAGGTGTTGCCGCAGCTCAACGCCGCACTGCGCGGACATGGCGTCATCCATGCCGATCTGGACGCGATCCAGGCGGTCGCCGACCGCATCGCGGCAGGCGAGGACGCCTACTATTTCGCCGCCGCGCCGGCACCGGCCGTTGCCGCGCCGCGCGCCGGCACGCCGGCTTCGGTGGACAGCGTATTGCGCGAGATCCTCGAAGCCGAGGTCGGCACGCATCTGGAGACGGTCCGCGACTGGCTGCAGCATGCGCCGCAGCCGGCCACCGAGGCGCTGCTGCGCGCGGTGCACACGATGAGCGGCGCGTTCGCGATGACCGACGTGCCGGAAATCACCGACGTCACCGGCCCGGCCGAGAGCTACGTCAAGCGCCTGCTGGCCGCCGCGATGGTGCCCGGCGCCGACGGCGTGCGTGCGCTCGACGATGCCGCGCAGGCCATCGCCGCCACCATCGAGGAACTGCAGGCGCCGTCGCCGGTGATCCCGCCGTTCACCGAGCTGGCGCAGCGGCTGCAGGCCTTGGTAGCCACGCTGCCGGAAGTGCAGTGGCCGTCGGTCGCGCACGACGAAGAGGACGAGGACGAACCGCAGCCGCACGCCGATGCCGGGCTGGATGCGCAGTTGCTGCAGGCGGTGGAACTCACTTCGGCCGACGACCTGTCGGCGTACCTGGGCGATGCCAGGCATCTCGACGCGGCCGGCACGGACGATCATGCCGCCGCCGATCATGTCGCCGAAAGTGCCGATACCGATGCCTTCGTTGCGCATGCAGTCGATGCGCCGTCGGCGTTCGATGCGGCGCAGTCGCACGCGACTGGCGAAGACTCCGCCGACGGCGTGGTATCGGCGGCGCCTGCGCTCGACGACCACGATGCGTCCGCCAACGAGGAAGACGGCATCGCCGCAGCCGGCGTTGCGCAGGAGGCGGAGGCCGCAGAGGAATGGGACGTGATCGCCGAGGCTCCGGCCGACAGCGAGCCTGCTGCGATCGGCGCCGACGAACAGGCACTGCTGGCGCAGGACGGCAAGCTCGACGAATTGACCGTCGACGCGCCGCTGGCCGAGGAGCGCGTGCCGGCGGACAGCGAATTGCCGCCGCCCGTGGAAGCGCCGGTCGAGACGCAGGAGCAGGGCGTAGCGGCCGACGATGGCGCGACGCACGACGACACCCATCACGGCGAGCATCGGGAAGACCCGCAAGGCGCGCACGACCAGGCCGGGCACGCCGAAGGTGAGCCGGTTGCGGACGCGCACGACCAGGGCGAACACGACCAGGAGCGCGATCCGCAGGGCTATGCGTTCAATGCAGAGCCGGTGCAGCCGTCCACGCAGTGGCACGGCAGCGAGCCGGTGTCGGCGAACGACGATGCCGAACCGCTGCTTGCGGCGGACGACGCTGCGGCGCATGCCGACACCGCCGCGCACGCGCACGACAACGTGGATGCTGCAGCGCAATCGCAGCACGAGACCGTCGATCAAGGCGCCGATGGCGACGCCGCGCAGACCGATATCGAAACGCATCCGGCTGACGCCGAAGCGAACGATGCGCACGACCGCGCGTCTTCGTCGCACGATGAAGACGCCGCACATGCCGCATCCGAACTCGCCGATACCGATGCCGAAGCAGCGCTTGGCACGACGACTGATGCTGAAGCAGCGCATTCGACCGAAACGTCCGGCGCGCCAGCGTCCGATGCCGGGTACGAAGGCGATGCCAACTTTGACGCGGTGCCGGTCGAAGCGTCGTATGCCCATGAAGCGCACGCCGAAGAGCAGCATTCGACCGACCACGAGCATGCGCTAGCGGCCGATGCCGGGCATGAGGGCGATGCTGGTGCCGACGCAACGCCGGTGGAAGCAGCGTACGCCCATGAGGCGCACGTCGACGCAACGCAAGCGACCGACTCTGCCGACGCCGCGCCGGACCATGCGGAGCATGCGGGCGATCCGGGAGACGTCGCGGATACGCAGGCCGAGCCTGCATACGCGGAAGCCGCCGAGCCGACCGAAACCGGCGACGAGCATCACCCGCCAGCCGCCGCATCCGACGAACCGTCGTTCGCCGAACCCTCCCAGCACGACACCGCCTCGGCCGAATCCAGCGACCTGGCCGCGGTCGATCTCGGCCCGCTGGACTTCGCCGATCTGGACCGCGAACTGGTCGATATCTTCGTCGAGGAAGGCAAGGACCTGCTCGACCATTGCGACCGCCTGATCGCCGAACTGCGCGCCGCGCCGCAGGACCGCGACGCGCTCGCCGGTCTGCAGCGCGACCTGCATACGCTCAAGGGCGGCGCGCGCATGGCCGGGGTCAACCCGATCGGCGACCTCGGCCACGGCATCGAATCGCTGCTGGAGGCGGTGGCCGCCAACCGCACCGAACTCGATCGCAGCGACGTGCAATTGCTCGAGCGCGGGTTCGACCGCCTGCATCAGTTGCTCACCCTCACCGGCAACCACCGCGCGGTGGCGATGCCGCTCGATCTGATCGGCCGCTTCGACGCGCGCACCCACGGCCGCAGCCTGCCGCTCGCCGCCGACGGCATCGATGCCGCCGCCGAAACCGCAGCCGATGCCGACGTGGCGGCGATGATCCAGGCCGCGGTCGATCCGGCCTCGGTGCCCGCACCGGCACCGGCGCCGCTGTCGGCACCGTTGCCGGTGGACGGCACGCTCGACGAGGAGTCGATGATCGCGCGGCCGATGCAGGAACAGGTGCGCGTGCGCGCCGACCTGCTGGACCGCCTGGTCAACCACGCCGGCGAAGTGGCGATCTACCGCTCGCGGCTGGAGCAGCAGCTGGGCGCGTTCCGCGGCGCGATGTCCGAACTGGACCGCACCAATGCGCGACTGCGCGACCAGCTGCGCCGCCTGGACCTGGAAACCGAAGCGCAGATCGTCGCCCGTTACCAGCGCGAACAGGACCAGAGCGAGCAGAGCTTCGATCCGCTGGAACTGGACCGGTTCTCCACGCTGCAGCAGCTCAGCCGCGCGCTGAACGAATCGGCGGCCGACCTGGGCGGCCTGCAAGGCGTGCTCGACGACCTGGCGCGGCAGTACGACGGTTTGCTGCAACAGCAGTCTCGCGTGAGTTCGGAATTGCAGGACGGGCTGATGCGCGCGCGCATGGTGCCGTTCGACGGCCTGGTGCCGCGGTTGCGCCGCGTGGTGCGGCAGGCCGCCAGCGAGACCGGCAAGCAGGTGCACCTGACCCTGGAAGGCACCCACGGCGAACTCGACCGCAACGTGCTCGACCGCATGATCGCGCCGCTGGAACACATGCTGCGCAACTCGGTCGCGCACGGCCTGGAAACGCCGGAGCAGCGCCGCGCCGCGGGCAAGGCGGAAGAGGGCAGCATCGCCATCCGCCTGCGCCGCGAAGGCTCGGAAATCGTGCTGGAAGTGGCCGACGACGGCGCCGGCCTCAACCGCGATGCGATCCGTCACCGCGCCGAACAGCGCGGCCTGATCGCGATCGGCGCCGCGCTGTCCGACGAAGAGCTGGATTCGCTGATCTTCGCCCCCGGCTTCAGCACCTACGACCAGGTCAGCCAGCTGGCCGGCCGCGGCGTGGGCATGGACGTGGTGCGCAACGAAGTACGCCAGCTCGGCGGCTCGGTGGACATCCATTCGGTATGGGGCCAGGGCGTCACCTTCACCCTGCGCCTGCCGCAGACCCTGGCGGTGACCCAGGCGGTGTTCGTGCAGATCGGCGAGACCACCTTCGCCGTGCCGGTGGCCTCGGTCAGCGGCATCGGCCGCATCAGCCGCGAGCGTTTCGAAGCGGCCGACGGCGGCTACCACTACAGCGGCGAGGAGTTCGCCCTGCACGACCTCGGCTCGCTGGTCGGCCAGGCGCCGGCACGCGCCGAAGGGCAGGCGCAGGTGCCGCTGCTGCTGGTGCGCGCCGGCGACCTGCGCGCCGCGGTGGCGATCGACCAGGTGCTCGGCAACCGCGAAATCGTGGTCAAGCCGGTCGGCCTGCAGATCGCCTCGGTGCCCGGCATCTATGGCGCCACCATTACCGGCGATGGCCGCGTGGTGGTGATCCTGGACGTCGCCCCGCTGGTGCGCCGCTACCTGGCGCAGCCGGCGCGGCCGGTGGTGGAAGCGGCGCCGGCCGAACAGCGGCGCGTGCCGCTGGTGATGGTGGTCGACGATTCGCTGACCATGCGCAAGGTCACCGGCCGCGTGCTGGAGCGCCACAACTTCGACGTGATCGTCGCCCGCGACGGCATCGAGGCGCTGGAGCGCCTGGAAGAACGCGTCCCCGACCTGATGCTGCTGGATATCGAGATGCCGCGCATGGATGGCTACGAACTGGCGACCGCGATGCGCGCCGACCCCCGCTACAAATCCGTGCCGATCGTGATGATCACCTCGCGCAGCGGCGAGAAGCACCGCCAGCGCGCCTTCGAGATCGGCGTGCAGCGCTACCTGGGCAAGCCTTACCAAGAGTTGGATCTGATGCGCAACGTGTACGACCTGCTGGGGATCGCCCGTGTTCGCGAGTGACGGCACCGCCAGCGGCACCCCGGTCGCGTTGCTGGCGCGTCCCGGCCAGGCACGCGAGCGCCTGCGCGAGGCGCTGCACCAGGTCGGCGCGGCGATCGTGCTCGAGGACGATCCCGGCGCGATCGATGCGCAGACCCTGGCCGACGCCGCGCCCGACGCGGTGCTGATCGCGCTGGAACCGGCGATCGAGGACGCATTGGAACGGCTGGATGCGGCATTGGACCTGCCCGGCCTCACCGTGATCTTCGACGAGGCCGAACTGGCCGCGCGCCGCGAGGGCTGGGAAGCGCAGCGCTGGGCGCGACACCTGGCGGCCAAGTTGCAAGGCCACCAGGACGTGCTGCCGCCGGGGCGCGAGACCGACACTGGCCTGCAGCCCGAACCGGGCTTGCCGGCGACCCCGGCGCAACTGCACGAAGGCGCACCGATCGGCTTCCACGTCGAGGAAGCGGCCAGTTTCGCCACCACCGTGCCCGGCGACAGCTTCTATGCCTGGCAGCCGCCGGCCGATGCCGCGCCCGGGTTCGAGGATCTGCAGTTCTCGCGCGAGCAGATCGCTGCCGGCGATGTGGTCACGCCTGCTGCGGTCTCCGCAACAGTGACGGCGACCGAGGCGGCATCCGCCGCTGCACCGGCCAGCGCACCGCCGCCGCTGCCGGCCAGCGCCTGGTCGCTGGTGGACGACGATGCGCCGCTGGTCGTGCAGGCGCGCGCGCCGCTGAGCCAGATGCAGATTTCCACCGAAGGCCTGTCGCTGGTCGCGCTGGATTCGGAGGAGGAGTCCACCATCGATAACGCCGCTGCCGCAGCAGTCACGGTCGCGCAGGGCGCGGTGCTGGTGATGGCCGGTATCGGTGGTCCCGATGCCATCCGTCGCCTGCTCGCCGCATTGCCGCCGGACTTCCCGCAGCCGCTGTTGGTGCAGTTGCGCCTGGACGGCGGCCGCTACGGCAACCTGGTCAAGCAGATCGCGCGCGTGTCCGCGTTGCCGGTGCTGCTGGCCGAAGCCGGGCAAGCGGTCGGCGTCGGCAACGTCTACATCCTGCCCGACGATGTCGGCGTGCGCAGCGGCGAAACCGCCGGCTTGCGTTTCGTTGCACAGCAGGCCGGCGCCTCGGTGGTCGGCGGTTTGCCGGCCGCGCACAGCGCCGTGCTGCTGCTCAGCGGTAGCGACCCGCACCAGGTTGAAGAAGTTCTCGCGCTCGCCGCACAAGGCGCCTGGGTCGCCGGCCAGACCGGCGACGGCTGCTACGACCCGGCCGCCGCCGCACAGCTGATCAGCCGCGGCCACCCCAGCGGCGACCCGGTGCAGCTGGCGCAGGCCCTGTCCGCGCGATGGGGCGGCTGAGCCGCCGCCCGCGCGTTTTTCCCGGTTTCAGGACGACGTAATCCATGAGCAGCTACGCCAGCAACGACGAAATCCGCGGAGTCCTGATCCAGGCCGGCAGCGAGCGGGCCCTACTGCCCAACGCCACCGTCGCCGAAGTGATGTCGCGCGTGCCGGTCGAACCGCTGCCCGACGCCCCGCACTGGCTGCTTGGCCAGATCGCCTGGTACGGCTGGAAAGTGCCGCTGCTGTCGTTCGCCCGCCTGACCGGCCTGGGCAGCGAGACCGTCGCCTCCAACAACAAGATCGTCGTGCTCAAGGCGCTGGGCGGCAACCCCGACCTGCCGTACTTCGCCCTGATCACCCAATCCTTCCCGCAACTGATCTCGGTCCCGCGCGACGGCCTGCTTGCCGACGCCTCCGAAGAAACGTTGCCCGCTGGCGTGCATATGCGCGTGTTGCTGGGCGAGCAGAGCGCGTTGTTGCCGGATATGGAGGCGATCGAGGGGATGATTGGGGAGCGGTTTTCGGCGGTGAGGTAAAGGCGATGGGCGTCTGACCAAATGATGCGCAAGGCATCAGTCTGTTAGGTTGACCTGTATTTTGGCGAAATAGTGGGCGCAGTAGAGATCGAGTAGATTCGTTGTGATTATTTCCTAATTTATACCTTGTGCGATGTCATCTATACGGCCGGGGATCACGCCGTCATCAGGTGGTGAAACAAAGCATTCTGCTCTATTGCTTGGTTGGCATTTGTGCGCTAGTTATTTTGATCGGTGGCGTGTTGGTGCGGATCCACAGCGACAAAGTTGCGATGCGAGGGGGCTATTGCAGCCCGTTTTGGTTCTAATTGTGTTGCACTAAATCATAAGGAAATTGGGGGATTTTAAGGATGAAAATAAATATTCTATTGCTTGTGTTTTTTATTGTTTTTATCCCCCAAAATGGCCGGGCTCAAACTGCAGCTAACTTTTGCTACGAGAACGGGCAAAGTTACTGCTATAAAACGCTTGCGGCGGCTGAGGCAAAGATGCGTGCGGATATTCCGCGTGGAGATCTATTGCGGCAGGCATCGTCAGATCAGTACAACAGTGACTCACAAGGTAAGTGGTCGCTAACGTACGAGATTCCAGACCAGCCGCCTGAGAAAATATTTCCAGACGGCTACGACGCAGGTGGCGGGTTCTCCGCTGGAAAATGTCTCGCTACTGGCAACTATATTTTCCCTACTTATTGTATTAGTGAGCAGGGCGCCATTGATGCAGCGATGGCGCGGTTTCGTGAGGGTAATCCGCAATGCGAGCATGTTGAAAAAGGGGTGGAGGGTGTTTATGGGGACCCCTTCGTGGAAATTAGAAGGTACGATGGTCGATATGGTGAGATAAAATATGAAACGCCAAGTTCTAGATATCTAACATATACGGCATGGTGTGCTGCGTGGAGTCCGCCAAAACCGCCGGTTAGTTATAAGTTGCAATTGTCTAAGAAAGGAAGCTTTCTATGTGCGGCAGGTTTTGCGCCGCGCGATGGGTTTAGTGCGAATTTTGCTTCAAGTAATGCCGCTGTTGTGGAATATCCGTTTTTTTGTCGAGCTGAAAAAAGGACAGCCTTTATTACTTTTGCTATGCGCCAAAGTTCAAGTTGCGCAGCTAATGCTAATCCTTGTTACCCTGCAACTGGTGACAAAGCGCGGGTGGAGACGGATTTTGTTTTTGCAGGCCTTTCATTTAATAGATATTACCACTCTTTGCGACAAGTTGTGGCAAAGCCATGGCTTTCAACAGGGTGGTCGGTCACTTTTTCCGATAGAATAAAAACCAATGGATATGGGTTGTATTATATAAGCGAAAATGGCTATGTGGAGGAATTCAAGAGCTACGGAAGCTCTTTGACTGAATATTTCTCTACGAAAAATCGCAATCGAAAGCTGGTAAAAAGTGCGGTTGGCTACGTGCTTTCCGATAGTTCGGGAATGGTTCTTGTTTTTGACGCTGGTGGGCGCTTAACTAGTCGTAAGCATTTGCAAGGTCCAACTATCACATTCTCCTACAATGGCGATTTTTTAGTCAAGGCGATGGATGAAGAAGGTAGGGCGCTGGATTTCAACTATATCGCTGGCCGGCTTGCGCGGATTGATTTGCCTGATGGTAGGGGGATTTCCTATCTTTACGATAGCCAGGAAAATTTGTCGGAAGCGGTTCTTGGTGATGGAGTATCGAAGCGTTATCACTACAATGAGAGCGGTCTTTCAGGGGCGAGCGATGTTGGTCTACTTACCGGAATAACTGACGAGAGTGGTAGTCGCTACGCATCTTTTGGATATGATGCTTTTGCTCGTGTAATATCTAGTGAGTTATATAGTGATGCTCACAGAGTGGTGGAGGCAACGCACCTTGGCTATGTAAATGATACTCGAGTGGATGTTGTCGATGCCTTAGGTCAAGTTAGGGCATACTCAATATCTTCAGAAGGAATTTATAGGAGAATTATCGGCATTTCCGATGGAATTAGCACTGATTCCAATGTCTTCAATAGTGGCGCCATCAGTCGGCACGTAAAGAATGGCGTTGTGACTGACTATGCTTACTCAAACGGGTACTTGGCTTCAATTACACGCGCTGCAGGCACAACTTCGGAAAAGGTGTCTGTTTTTACCAGGGACAATGAATTCCGTTTGCTGTCATTGACAACGCGCGTTGGGGGAGCGACGGAGATTGGTTCCACTAATTACACTTATTCCTCAAGCGGAAAAATCGCCAGCACGACAGTTGTCGATGCCGGTACAGGCGGTCAGAGGCGTTGGACGATGTCGTACTGTGGAGACAATACTGTTAGTGATAGCTTGTGCCCATTCAGCGGGAAATTGTTTCAAGTGGATGGGCCACGTCCTGATACGGCAGATGTCACCACATACACCTACTATCTGAGTGACGACGTCCTCTGCGTCACTTCGCCCACCACCTGCCCGCACCGCAAGGGCGACCTGTGGAAAGTCACCAACGCCCTGGGCCAGGTGACCGAGTACCTGGCCTACGACGGCGCCGGCCGCGTGCTGTCGGTGAAGGACGCCAACGGCACCATCACCGATTACACCTACCACGCGCGCGGTTGGCTGACCGCCAGCAAGGTGCGCGGCGCCGACGACAGCAGCGAGAGCGACGACCGCATCACCCGCATCGACTACTGGCCGACCGGCCTGGTCAAGCAGGTGACGCAGCCGGACGGCGCGTTCACCGCCTTCACCTACGATGCAGCGCACCGCCTGACCGATATCGCCGACAATGCCGGCAACACGCTGCACTACACGCTGGACAACGCCGGCAACCGGGTCAAGGAAGACACCAAGGACGCGTCGGGCACGCTCAAGCGCACGCTGTCGCGGGTCTACAACCAGCTCGGCCAGCTGGCCACGCAGGCCACCGCCAATGGCGACCCGACCGACTTCGGCTACGACGCCAACGGCAACACCGCCGCCGTCACCGATGCGATCGGGCACAAAACGCAAAACGACTACGACCCGCTCAACCGCCTGGCGCGCACGCTGCAGGACGTGGGCGGCATCGCGGCGGAGACCAAGTTCGGCTACGACGCGCTCGACAACCTGACCAAGGTCACCGACCCCAAGGGTTTGGACACCACCTACGCCTACAATGGCCTGGGCGACCTGACCAAGCTCACCAGCCCGGACACCGGCGTTACCACCTACACCTACGACAGCGCCGGCAATCGCGCCACCCAGACCGACGCGCGTGGCGTCACCACTGCTTACGGCTACGATGCATTGAACCGGCTGACAGGCGTGGCTTATCCAGATGCAGACTTGAACGTCACCTACACCTACGACGTCAGCCAGACCACGTGCGCCAGCGGTGAGACCTACGCCGTCGGTCGCCTGGCAAGCATGCAGGACGGCAGCGGCACCACCGACTACTGCTACGACCGCTTCGGCGACCTTGTGCGCAAGGTGCAGACCACGAACGGCAAGGTGTTCGTGCTGCGCTACGCCTATACCAAGGCCGGGCAGCTGAGCCGACTGACTTATCCCGACGGCGCGGCGGTGGACTACGTGCGCAACGCCCAGGGCCAGACCACGGAAGTCGGCGTGACCCCGGCGGGCGGAACCCGGCAAGTGCTGCTGGGCAACGCCACCTACTACCCGTTCGGCCCGGTGGCGGGTTGGTCCTACGGCAACGGCCGCCCGATGCAGCGCGTGCTGGACCAGGACTACCGCCCCCTGGCAGTCAGCGACACCCGCAGCGATGGCCTGAGCACCGGCTTCGCCTTCGACCCGGCCGGCAACCTCAGCGCCCTGACCGCGGCAGGCAACACCGCCCCGGTGGTCAGCCTGGACTACGACGCCCTGGGCCGGCTGACCGCGTTCAAGGACGGCCCGACCGGCACGGTGATCGATGGCTACAGCTACGACGCCACGGGCAACCGTCTCAGCGCCAAGATCAATACCAGCACGCAGAGCTACACGTACCCGACCACCAGCCACCGCCTGAGCGCGGTGGCCGGCACCGCCCGCACCTACGACGCGATCGGCAACACGCTCTCCATCGGCGGCACGGCGCAGGAGTTCGTCTATGACGCCACGGGCCGGATGAGCCAGGCCAAGCGCGCCGGCACGGTCGTGATGAAATACGGCTACAACGGCCGCGGCGAGCAGGTGCGGCGGGTGGACAAGACCAACACCTACACGCTGTACGACGAGAGCGGCCACTGGCTGGGCAACTACGATGCCAACGGCGCGTCGCTGCAGCAAGCGATCTGGCTGGACGACCTGCCGGTGGGCGTACTGGCCAAGAACAGCCTGCGCTACGTGCAGCCGGACCACCTGGGCAGCCCGCGCGCGGTGATCGACCCGGTCCGCGACGTGGCGATCTGGACCTGGGACATGAAGGGCGAAGCCTTCGGCAACACCTCGCCGGATCAAGACCCGGACAAGGACGGCACCGCCTTCGTGTTCGATATGCGCTTCCCGGGACAGCGCTATGATGCGGCGACGGGGTTCAACCAGAACTACTTCCGGGATTACGACCCAAGTACCGGGCGCTATGGGCAGAGTGATCCCATTGGGTTGGAGGGCGGCTTCAGCACTTACTCATATGTTGAGGCTGCACCATTTCGTTATAGCGATATCTTTGGTCTTGTAAAGCATACATCTGGTCGCTGGATAGATTGCGGAAAAGGCTGCAGGATAAGGATAGATTTTACGTACGACGAGAAGACAGGAAGAAGGGCAAGGCACTTGCATTGGGAGTGCAAAGGTGCAGAGGGAGAATGTGGTGAATATGGTGGAGAATCTCATGGCGGGACATGGGATGATGCTCCTAAATCCATTAAAGAATGTGCGCTAAGGAACGGTTTCTCGGGGCGCTCAGTCACTAATGAAAATTACTCTCCCATGGTTCAATCGCCGGAAATTAGCGCTGGTGCAAAAGCTGCAATTTATGTTGGTGGGGCTGTTATAATAATATTTAGTGCCTTAACGGGAGCGGGAAGCTGATGGAGATTGATTTCATAGAATTGGATTTGCATGATGCAATAATTGATCATGTGTCATTTGAATTTGGTGATTGTTCGATTGAGGTTGGATTGCGTTACTATAAAACTTCTTCCAGTAAAGAAAGGGAAGTCGGTAGGGTGGTGTTTCTTGGAGTTGCTTTCTCCTCCTGCTCCATGGATTTTTTAGGAATTATTAACAATTCAAAGTCTGGAAATATTAATTCTTGGGTCCCTGGAGTTGCAGGGGCCGATACGTATTTTTATCTTGTGGATGGGTGTCTTCAGATTAAATCAAATGAAATAAAATTTTTTATTGAAGAGTAGTTTATTTCGGGGGCGTGCGGTCTGTGTGACGGTTAGGGCTGTACGGGTGGAGAGGGGACTGCAATGGAAATTTCGCTGAAGGTTTCTGATAAATCTTTCGATGAATTAATGGCGTTGTTTTTTTGTGAAATGTCATGTGATGACGATTTCTACGATATTGTTGCGGCTCAGTTGGCGGCTGGATATCGGCAGCAATTGGAAATTATGCTAGACAGTCTTTCTGTCAAGCGGCTGCGTGCAGGAATATGTGGTCTGGGAATAGTTTCTTCTATCGAAAGTGAGTCGGCTATCAAGAGGTTCATCGGCCATGATGAACCTTTTGTTGTTGCCGCTGCTATTGACGGACTCAGCTTATTGGTACTGCGGATTGGTCTGCGGTTTCGTGGCAACTACAGCATCCCTCTCCATTTGTTCGTGGTGCCACGCTTCGCTTTGCAAAGGATAGGCTGGGTGAGGAAGCTTTGCCTTTGCTGTTGCGTGGGCTTCATGATAAAGACCCGATCGTGCGAGAAAATGCAATCGATGAGTTGGATGGGCTTGTTTCGCCTGATAGTGCCGATCTTATAAGGCCTCATCTTAATGACCCCTCGGCTCATGTGAGGCAAGCAGCCAAGTCTCTATTGGACTCTATTGATTGGCAAAGTGAAGGTCATTAGTCAGCTATTGGCCGTAATGTGATCGGATGCTGGTAGGTGGATCGTCCTGCGGTAGCCATGGATGTAGTTGATCTACGTCTGGCTCGCCACAGGCCATTCGATGCGGCATCACCCATTCAATCCCACCCCGCTCTGCCGCATGATGCAAGGCCAACCGCGCGCCACCTCGCGCGGCGCCCATCCCCGCGCCGGAGCCACACCATGCACGAACGCCGCCACTTCCTGAAGACCGCCGCCTTTGGCGCCCTCGCCACCGGCTTGGCCGCCACACTGCCGCGCGCACGGGCGGCCGGCAGCAACGGCGTCGCACCGCTGCCGCGCGGCGCGGCGCGGGTGATTTCGACCTGGGACTTCGGGATCGCGGCGAACCAGGCGGCGTGGCAGGTGCTGTCGCGCGGTGGGGCGGCGCTGGATGCGGTGGAGGCCGGGGTGAAGGTGCCGGAGGCCGACCCCAACAATCCCACCGTCGGACTCGGCGGCTATCCCGACCGCGATGGGCGAGTCACGCTCGATGCCTGCATCATGGATCACACCGGCGGCTGCGGGTCGGTGGCGGCGCTGGAAGACATCGTGCATGCGATCTCGGTGGCGCGGCGGGTGATGGAGAAGACGCCGCACGTGATGCTGGTCGGCGACGGGGCGCTGCAGTTCGCGCTGGCGCAGGGCTTCGAGCGCACCAACCTGCTGACGCCGTCGTCGGAGAAGGCGTGGAAGGAGTGGCTGAAGACATCCGAGTACAAGCCGGAAGCGAACATCGAGAACCGCGCCTACCAGAAGGGCACGCTGCCCGGCGGCAAGGACAACCACGACACCATCGGCATGCTGGCGCTGGACGCGCACGGCAATCTGTCCGGCGCCTGCACCACCAGCGGCATGGCGTGGAAGATGCACGGGCGGGTCGGCGACAGTCCGATCATCGGTGCCGGTCTTTACGTCGACAACGAAGTGGGCGGGGCGACCTCCACCGGCGTCGGCGAGGAGGTGATCCGCAATGTCGGCAGTTTCGCGGTGGTGGAGATGATGCGCCAGGGCAAGAGTCCGGCCGAGGCCTGCCGCGAGGTGGTGATGCGCATCGTGCGGCGCAAGCCGCAGCTGACCCGCGACCTGCAGGTCGGGTTCCTGGCGATGAACAAGCGTGGCGAGGTCGGTGCGTTCGCGATCCAGCCCGGTTTCAGCTACGCGGTCTGCGATGCGCAACGGCAGGATCTGTTGCTGCCGGGGCAGAGCCATTTCGCGAAGCCGGCTGCATGAGCCAGGTCGTGCCGATGGGACTCGAAGTGGCTGCCGATTCGATCGGTTCGGCGCTGGCGGCGCAGGCCGGTGGGGCGATGCGGGTGGAGCTGTGCGGCGGCCTGGACGGCGGCGGGCTGACGCCGTCGTTCGGCACGCTGGCGGTGCTGCGCGATCGCTTGACCATTCCGCTGTATGTGCTGATCCGCCCGCGGGCCGGCGATTTCGTATTCGACGACGCGGAAGTGGAGGCGATGCGCCGCGACGTGGAGCAGTGCGTGCGGTTGGGGTGCGACGGGGTGGTGCTGGGTGCGCTGGATCCGGCCGGCGAGGTCGATATGGCGACGATGCGGGTGTTGATCGCGGCGGCTGGATCGCTCGGGGTCACGTTCCACCGCGCCATCGATGTCAGCGCCGATCCGCGGCGTGCGTTGGAGGATGCGATCGCGCTGGGGTGCGAGCGGGTGCTGACGTCGGGTGCGCGCGAGACGGCGGAGGAGGGCGCTGCGCTGATCGCCGAGCTGGTCCGGCAGGCAGGCACGCGCTTGAGCGTGATGCCGGGATCGGGAGTGTCCGATACCAATCTGGCGCGGCTGCGTGCGCTGACCGGCGCGCGCGAGTTCCATGGTTCGGCGCGCGGGCCGCTGGCGTCGCGCGCGCTGACGCCGCATCCGCATGTGCGCAGCCTGGGTGGGGATCGCATGCAGACCGATGTGGAGCGGGTGCGGCGGATGGTGGCGTTGCTGGCGGAGTAGTGGGGCGCCGGCGGTGTGTGGGAGGCGACTCGTCTGCCGCGACTGGACGGGGCGGAGCGATCCTGATTTCCGCCGATGATGCGGATTGCGGTCAGCGTCTGCGATATGGCAGGAGGAGGAGCTTCGGTCCCGACAGATCAACAAATCGGTGGGGTGGCAGGCTCCGTTCGTCGCGACTGAAGTCGCTCCCACAGGGGCTTGCGGTCGGGCTGCCTGGTGCGCTTTGGCAGGAGCATCAGCCCTAACCGGCCGCCGAAGTTTGCTGCCTCATCGTGGTCTGTGTCGCGGTTGAAACCGCTCCTACAAGGAGGTTTGCGGTTAGCTGGCTGGGTGCACTGTGGGGGGGACTTCAGCCCCGACGGTTGCCGAAGTCAGCTGGTTCGTCGTGGTCTGTGTCGCGGTTGAAACCGCTCCTACAAGGAAGTGTGCGATTGATTGGCTGGGCGCACTGTAGGAGGGGCTTCAGTCCCGACGGACGGCTGCCGGAGCCTGCTATCTCGTCGCAGTCTGTGTCGCGGTTGAAACCGCTCCTACAAGGAGGCTTGCGGTTAGCTGGTTGGGTGCACTGCGGGAGGGACTTCAGTCCCGACGGCTGCCGAAGTCCGCGATCGCGTCGTGGCCTGTGTCGCGGCTGAAGCCGCTCCTACAGGAAGCCCGCGCCGCGTTCGCTGGTCGCTGGTCGCTGCGGCGTCAGATCGCCCATTCGCATGAAGTACGAATGACGCTTCGCGCAACCAGCGCCTCATGCCGAGACGCGAAACCTCATTCCTTGCCGCCCGGCTTCGCCGCGGCCACGTTCAATCGCTTCGGGTCCAGCACCACGTGCTTGATGCGGGTGCGTTTCCAGGTGTAGCTGATGTGCACCAGGCCGTCGCGGGTCTGGATGACCGCCGGATAGGAGAATTCGTCCTTGGCGCTGTCTTCCAGGGTCAGCACGCGGGTCCAGTGGCTGCCGTCGGCGGACAGGGCGACCGCCAGGGTGCCACGGCCGTCCCACCAGTCCTTGCCGGCTTCGGTGGGGTTGTAGACCAGCAGCGAGCGGCCGTCGGCCAGGACCACGGCGTCGGTGCCGGAGTTGGGGTTGGCCAGGTCGAGCAGGGTCATCGGTCCCCAGCTGCGGCCGTGGTCGTGCGACCAGGTGCTGAACACGTGGTTCTGCTGGCTGCGGCCGATCGCCTGCACGCGGCCGTCGGTGTGCACCAGCACGCTGGGCTGGATCGCGCCGATCCGCGCCGGGTCGTTCAGCGCCGGGCCGCGGGTCCAGTGCGCGCCGTTGTCGTCGGACCACTCCATGTGCGCGACCCAGCCGGCGTCTTCGCTGCTGCTGGGGCTGAGGATGCGGCCGTCGGCCAGTTGCACCGGCTTGTTCTTGATCGGGCCGAGGATGCCCTCGGGCAGGCGCTCGGGCGCAGACCAGTGCGCGCCGCCATCGCGGGAAGTGATCTGCATGCCCCACCAGCGCTTCGGGTCCGGGCCGACCTTGTAGAACAGCCGCAGCGGTCCCTTGGCCGGCTGGAACAGCACGGGGTTCCAGGCCGGCAACGGCGCGCCCTGCGGCTGCTTGCCGTCGGCCACGCGTTGCGCCGGCTGCCAGCCGTGCGCGTCGCGCCGTGCGACCCAGATGCCGACGTCGTCGGCGCCCTCGTGGCGCCCGCCGAACCACGCGGCGAGCAGGCCGTCGCGGGTTTCCAGCAGGGTCGAGGCATGGCATTGCGCGGTCGGCGCCGCGGTGTTGACGAACTCGCTGTAGACGATCGGCGAGGGCAGGCCGAGCGGCGGTGCGGTCGGCGCGGGCGCGGCGATCGCGCGCACGGCGAACAGCGAAAGGAGTGGGAGCAGCGTGGGGTACATCATGGTGGTCCGGTCCTGTGCCGGTTAAAGAGATACCTATTTATCATCAATTAAATACCACATGCTGACTGTGTCGGCAGCAATCGGGTGCTCCGACACCGTCGAGGACCTGCGAGCCGAACCGCCCGCTCTCGCCGATCCGCTGGCTGGCCACCCTGGCCTGACCGCGCTGGCCGCGCCGCGCGCGCTGGCGGATAGCTTCTCCCGAGGGAAGCCGTCGTCGCAGCAGTTCGGGGTCCAGGTCGCGCAGGCCGACGCGATCGGGCATACGAAGATCGATCACTTTCCGGCGGTCATGGCCTCGCGCATGCGCCTGAACCTCACTGTCCAGCGCCGACGCGTCGCACATCCGCGCGTTCCAGTTGTTCGACATGGGCGCTACCGCGCGCTGAATCCGCCCGTCTGCGCCACGCACAGGCCGCGCCTGGGTGTTCGCGGGACGCGGACTTTTTCACATCGCGGCGAAGGCTGCGTTTAGGACAGTGTCGCCGAGCGTCGCGCGATGCCTGCAGTGCGCTGCGCGGACGGGGCATGCGCGAGTCGATGGCGATACGTTTCCGAACGGAGCATCGCCATGGTCAGCAGGGCAGGTGGACGCCGATCCCGTTTCCGGTCGGCATGGACGCGTTGCAGGGTCCGGCGCCGCGCGCGCCTGCGCCAGGCATGGTGCGTGGCGCTGGCGTGCATCGCAGTCATGCTGGCGCCCTCCTGGGATACGCGTGCGCAGTCGCTGTCGGCCATGGCCGAGGCTTGCCGCGATCCATTGCGGACCGCCCGCGAGCAGCCGATCACCCCTCGGCCTCCCGGCACGCCGCTGGCGCCGGCCAGGCGCGACGATTCGATCGATGCACCGCAACGCGTCGCGCTCGCCGCCGGCCGTCCGCGCTCGCGCTGCGCTGCGGACTCGGAGCGATCCGGCTTTCACTCTCGTCCCTAGGCGGCGGATGCCGCCCGTCTCTTCCTAAAGGATCCGCCATGGCCTATTTCAAGCTCGCCGAACAAACCCAGCTGACCCGCTACGTCTGCGATTACCACAGCCATTTCACCGGCATCCTGCCGACGCAGCGCAAGCAGGACGACGCGGCCGGGCCGTCGCTGGCGCGGTTGCTGGCGCAGCGTTTCTATCCCAACGACGCGCATGGCTTGGCCAAGGGCGAACTGCTGCTGTTCGACTATGCGCTGGCGCTGATGACCGATCCGGCCAGCAATCCGTTCGCACGGCTGCTGCGCAAGGCCAATCGCGCCGAGTACGAGCGCGCCGAGTGCGTGGCGGAGAATCTGTACATCGCCTGCCAGGTGCTGGCGGCGAACGCGGGTTACCTGCAGGAAGAACTGGCGCTGCCGCCACAGTCGCCGGCGCTGTATGCGCTGGTCGGCCGCGAGATCGTCGCCCCGGCGCTGGCGTCCGCGGCAGGACCGGACGCGCGCCTGCGCGAGCTGGTGCGCTACTTCAACAACAAGATCTACAGCGCCAGCAAGTACACCCCGTTCGACGACGCCTACAAACTGCGCGGGAACTTCGTGAAGCAGCTGTGCCAGGGCGATCCGGCCCGCTACGGCAGCTGGAGCGAAGCGCAGCAGGCCGACTACCGGCTGTGGGTGACCGCGACCTTCGACTACCTGCGCGAGGACGGCGTGCTGCTGACCCAGAGCGCGGCCACCGAGGACGAGATCCCGCAGCTGGCCGCGCTCGCGCAGCAGTACAACGCGCAATACGGCACGGACTACCGCCTGCTGGTGCACACGCCGCACCAGTACATGCCCGATGGCGCGCTGACCAAGTATCTGACCGACAAGGTCAAGCCGTTGCTGGCCGGGCAGGGCGACGGCTACGCGACCATCGTCGGGCTGGACCTGCTGGGCGCGGAGAACAAGGTCGGCAACTACGGCGAGCTGTTCGCCTGGCTGCAGTCCAATGCCGATGCGTTACGCGGCAACTTCGGCAGCGGCGACGGCAAGCGGGCGTTGCGCGCGATCGTGCACATCCACTGCGGCGAGGGCAGCGGTTTCGGCACGGAGAACCGCTCGCTCACCGGTTACTACATCCATCAGGCCGGCGAGCCGGATCCGGCGTTCTACGCGGCGCTGTCCGCGCACGTGCTCGATGCCTGGAATGCGGCGCAGGCCAAGCGCCGCGACACGCCGCGCGGCACGCGGGGGACCGCCACGCCGCAGGGCCTGTTCGAGGAACTGTTCACCAATACCGCATTCGGGCATGCCGGGCACGTGCTGCGCCGGTTCGACATCAATGCGCCGCTGTCGCGCGAATTGGCCGGGTATCACGCCAAGCGCAACGTGATGGCGCTGAGCGAGGCGCTGGACCAGCCATCGGCGACGCCGGCGACCGACTGCTACCACGCGCTGGTGCAGGACAATCCGCTGTATGCGTTCCGTCTCGGGCACGACTATTACTATCGCAGTTACATGGTGTCGCGCTATCCGTGGCTGGCCTTCGACACCAACCTGGGCAGCAACGCGATCACAGGCGCCTCGGCGCTGTTCGACTCGGTGCAGGACTACCGGCTCAATCGCGGCTACCGGCATCTGGACGGCTACATCGATACCGACGTGCTCGCCGCGGTCGGCAACGCAGTGCTGAGCATGGAGGCGCAGGGACTGAGCCGCGCGCAGGTCGCCACCTTCATCGGCCTCAGTCGGCCGGACGATCTGGCCACGACGTTGCAGCAGAACCGGGCCGTGCTGCAGCCGCTGCTGACCGCCGCGCTGGCACCGATCCACGATCCGGCGCAGGACGATTTCATGTTCGACACCTACTGCAAGCTGACCCTGTACTGCGCCGGCGACGATCCCTCCGCCGCCTCGCGTTACCAGGCGATGGTGCGCAGCCTGCTGGTGTTCCAGAACTGGCGTTCCTACCTGCTCGGCGCCGACGGCCAGGGCGTGGAGCACACCGGCGTGCAGCACGAGTATCTGCGCATGCTGGTGCTGTTGATCTACACGCTGCTGCCGAACAACCAGAACGATCTGCAGGTGGACCTGCTGCAGACCGTGGCCGCGCTGCTGCGCAAACTCGCGCTCGGCTACTGGCGGGCGACCATCGGCCAGCCGGGCATGCTCGAGGTCAACGCCGATCCGCTGGGCCTGGAATCGCTGGATGGCTTCAAGGGTCCCGCCTCGGTGGTCGTGGTGCGGCGTACGCCGCCAGCCCAGTCGTGACTTCCGGGCAAGGGGACATCGCGATGGACGAGATCACCGAGTACCTGTGGCAAGAGCAACTCGCGCAACCGCCAGCCGTGGCGGCGGACACGCCGCCGGCGGACACCGCAGCGACTACGCCGCCGCAGTCGCCGGCGCAGTCGTCGGCGCCGGAGCGGGAGCAGCCCTATCAGCCCAACCTGGACCAGTTGCTGCGTGCATTGAGCAACCCCGAAGTGCGCGAGGCCCTGGTCAAGCTGCTGCAGCCTCGCTGATCCACGCCGACACATTCCGATCCGGGTCTGACTGCATGCGCAGCAGGCCCTTCTTTTTGCGTGCGCGCGCGACAGGAAACTTGGTCGCTGCGGCGCACGCGCGTATGCATTCGTAGACAAAGCAAGGTGGCGTGCCGCATGTGGCGCGGCCGGCCGCCAATGCGGCGTGGCGTTGTCACCCAGGGAACAGCTATTGCCTGCAAGCCCCGCAGAGACTCGTTGCACAAGGGACTTCGGGAGTGTGTGCGATGGATGTGGCAACGGGGAAAGAGGAAGGGGATGCCGGCCGTTTCGCCAGGGCCGACGAGATGTTCACGCGGGCATGGCGCAACGCTCTGCCGGATCTGCGCCGGCGTGCGTTGCGGTTGGCCAACGGTCGCCTGGATGCTGCGGAAGACCTGCTGTCGGATACCGCGGTGAAGGCGCTGCTGTTCATGCGCCGCTCGCCGGAGGCGATGACCGATCCGCAGGGATTCCTTTTCGTCGTGTTGCGCCACGTGTTTCTGGACACGGTCAGGCGTCGCCGCGGCGGCGAGCCGCTGGACCGTCAACACGAGGCGCACGACGTGGACACCGTGGCCGACCAGGGCATGACCGCGCTGCAGCGCGCCGAGCTGAGCGATCAGATGGAGCGCGTGGTCGCCGCGGTGGCGGCGCTGACCCGCGAACAGCGGCGCCTGTTCGGCTACCGCTTCGTCGAGGAATTGCCGTATCCGGTGATCGCCAATCTGCTCAGCATCAACCAGCCGCTGGTGCGCAAGCGCGTGGAGTTGTTGCGCAAGCGCCTGCGCCTCGCGCTGGTGGCGGAGTGAGCGCGCGCGGCCAGGGTTTCACAAACCGCCCACGGCGGCGTTTTCATTCAACGCCGGGCCGGCGCGGGCTGCGGCATCGCGGGCACTGCGGCTGACCCACGGCTCCGTCCGTGACAACCGCAGCGCCTCCCGGCAGGCGACTTACGAAGGAACAGGTTCATGGCAGACAACACGCTCGTCAATTCGCAGATCACCGATGCGGTCACCCAGACCAACGTCAAGGTGGTGGCCGAGGCGCCCGCCCAGGCGATCGCTTCGCTGTACCAGGTCTCCAGCCACTCCACCGGGCTGGCGTTGCAGAACGCGGTGTACAGCCAACAGGCGCTCAACCAGATCTCCACCGCGGTGGTGTCCAAGGCGGTGGCGCTGATCATGGCGATCGGCGAGAAGTGACGCGGCCCGCATAGCGCCGGGCGCTGCCGCGGCGTCGTTCCATCCTTCAGGAGAGTGGCATGTGGCCTTTCAACAGCAAGACCAACCCGCCGCCAGCGGCCGCCGCAGCGCCGGCGCCCGCGGTAGCGCTGCCGGCGCCGGGTGCTGCGGCGGTATCCGGCGCACCGACGGCGAGCGCTGCGGCGGCAGACGGGCCAGTGCCGACAGCGGACGGCGCGGCGCCATCGGCCCCCGCATCCGCGCCCGCGCCCACCGTTGCCGCTGCCGCTGCCGCTGAGGCGGTGCCTGCCAGTGTACCGACGGCTGCGCCGACGGGAAGCGCTGGCGGCACCGAGGCAGGCAGTCCCGATGCGGCATCCGCATCGACCGCCACCGACGACGCCGCGGCCAGTGCCGGCGGCGCTGCGGCGGCCCCGCCCAGCGATGGCGATGCTGCGTCGCCTTCGCCTTCGCCGGCAGCACCGACCTCGCCTCCGCCGCCACCTCCGCCTCCACCGCCACCCTCAATGCTGAGGACGCTCAACGCACGCATGATGGATCAGGCGGCTGCAGCGACGCCGGCCAGCGACGCGCTCAACAGCAAGATCGTGCAGGCGGTGCGGCTCAGCAATGCCGAAACGATGGCGTATGCGCCATCGCAGATCGTGATCGGTTCGGACATGCTGATCAGCCAGGCGGCCGGTCTGGTCGCGCAGTCGGCGGCGGTCTATTTCGACGGCGTCAGCAAGATGGCGCTGGCCAGCCAGGGCGTGCTGATCAAGCAGATGACCGAGAACCTGGCCGAGAACAAGCTCGAGCAGGCCGCCGAGGATGCGCTGGGTGTGCTGGCGACCGATGTGCTGGTCGGTGCGGCAGCGGCGGTGGCGGCCGCGGCCGGCGCGCTGGAAGCGGAGTCGGCCAGTTTCGCCATCGACAAGATCGACCAGAGCATCGCCAAGTACGCCGACCTGATGCGCGGGCGCAAGTCGGCCAGTAGCTGAGCGCGCGCACCGCGCGAGACACCCGCCATCGGGAGCCATCATGCAGGACACCCCAGAATCCGAACTCGATCCGTTGTACGGCTTCGCCCAGCGCTGGCTGGGGCGCGAACTGAGCCCGGTCGAACGCGTGCAGTTGCAGGCCTTCGCGCAATCGGCCAATGCCGCGCAGAGCAAGCCGTCGGCCAAGGCGCGGGAGATGTCGAAATCGCTGATCGACGCGGAGCGCCAGCGCGTGGACGGCTTGATCGCGCAGATGATGCACGGCATGCAGGACGCCGCGCGCGGCGTCGAGCTGGCCGACGGCGCCAGCGGCCACGCGGTGCTCGATGCGGTCGCCGCCGCGCCGTCGCTGGACGCGTTGCGTCCGGGCCGGCTGCGCCCGCTGCAGAGCGGCGAGACCAGCGGCAACCAGCTGCTGGTGGCGCAGATCGCCGATCGCCTGGGCAACCTGGTACGCAAGGAAGTGCAGGCCTGCTTCGATCGCGAGTTCGGCAACCTGGCGCAACAGATGCAGGCGGTGGTGGATGCGGCGCGCGCGGTCGGATTGGTCGATGCGCCGCCGTCGGCGGAGGCGGGCGAAAGTACGCCGGCAACGCCCGCTTCGGGCTGATCCATCCGAACGCGCATGGCCGTGCATGTCCGCTTCGTCGGCGGATGTGCGCGGCCGTGCGTGTTTGCGTACCTGCGGTGCGGTGGTGCGGCGGCGGCAATGCTGCGGTATGTGCTGCGCAATTCGTGCCGGATGCGCGTGCGCACATATCTGCCGCAGCGGTGGCGGTACGGCAATGGGATCGCGCTCGATGACGCACAGGTCGGCATTGCATGGGCTGCCGAATGCGATACCTCGGTAGCCGTCTGTGGGCCATCGCATGCGCCTGTAGTAGGTAGCCGCTGCCATGACGCCAAGCGCACGTGGCGATACCCGCAGTCGCGAGACAGGCGATGCAGCGGCAAGGGTGGCGGTACCGCAGGCCATGCAGTTCGCTCGCGCTAGCGCCGCCGTCGCCGTCGCCGATCCGGCGCGACGGCGCAGGTGTTTGCCGGCGACCCTGCCGGCCTGCGCCAAACCCGGTGGAACAGCGAGACAAGTGCGGCGCCTGGTTTCACAGTCCGTGCACTGCGCCGTTTTCAGTGATCGTACGGCGTGGGCCGTACGCCAACCCAGGAGCGAACACATGGCATTTCCAACCGCCGTCAACGACCAGATCACCGATGCGGTCACCCAGTCCAACGTCAAGGTCATCGGCGAAGCGCCGGCCTTTGCGATGGCGTCGATCTACCAGAGCATGGCGCACTCGACCGGCATCCTGTTCGAGAACGCCGTCTCGGCGCAGCAGCAGCAGAACACGCTGGCGCAGGCCGCGGCCAACCAGGGCGTGATGCAGATCTACAGCCTGGATACCACCGCCGCCGCCGGCGCCACCGAGAAGGTCGCGCAGACCGGTGTCTCCGACAACCTCACCAGCCTGCTGACCGTGCTCAACGCGTTCAAGTAAGCGTCGGCCCGCTTGCCGTCGCCATAGCGCGGCGACGGTAGCGCGGGGCGCGAGTCTGCTATTCCTTTCCTATCGAGGAGCGTTTCATGGCTTATCCCACCGCAGTCAACAACCAGATCACCGATGCCGTCACCCAGTCCAACGTCAAGGTCATCGGCGAGGCGCCGGCCTTCGCCATGGGCTCGATCTACCAGAGCCTGGCGCATTCCAGCGGCATCCTGTACGAGAACGCGGTCGCCTCTCAGCAGCAGCAGAACACGCTGGCGCAGGCGGCCAACAACCAGGGCGTGATGCAGATCTACAGCCTGGACACCACCGCCGCGGCGGGGGCGTCGGAGAAGATCGCGCAGACCGGCGTGTCCGACAACCTCACCAGCCTGATGACCGTGCTGCAGGCGTTCAAGGGCGGTGGCGTCGCGGGTTTGAACAACCCCTGACGCCGGCGCGTCCAGGACGGCGCCACGACGCGGTCGCGCCGTTCCTTTGCCGGTCTCGTCCACTTCGGTCCGCAGGCGTGCGGATCGGAGCGGCGATGCCGCCGCGGCGCGTACCGCGCCGCCTTCCACCACGCCCTGCCCTCGACCGGTGCGCGCCTTGGCTGCCCGCCGCGGCAGGATGCGTTCGACGCCAGGCGTTGCGCAATGCGGCGCCTGAGAAGGGGGAGTATGGACTTTCCTGCAGTGGCCACCCTGGAGGCCGCAGACATCGTCGCTGCGGCCCATGTCGGCAACGACCTGCAAACGCCCGCGGCCCATGCCGGCCATCGGACACTGCTGGAGCGTTCGGTGCTGTTCCACGACCTGCCTGCCGCATTGCTCGACCACCTGCTCGCACATGCCAGCGAATGCGACCTGGCGCCGGGCAGCGTGCTGTTCTTCAAGCACGACCCGAGCAGCTTCGTCGGCGTGGTGGTGCGCGGGCGCCTGTACAAGGTGCTGTATGGCGCGGACGGACAGGAACTGATCGTCGGCACCATCGAGCCGGGCGGCCTGGTGGACGAAGCCGCGCTGCTCGAGCCGCACGGGCGCAGCTTCACCGCGATCGCATTCGGCGCCAGCACCGTGCTCAAGCTGTCGCGCCGGCACTTCGCGCCCCTGATGGAATCGCCGTTGCTGCAGCAGCGCATCGAAGCGCTGCTGCGCGTGCGCCTGCGACAGGCCCTGGACAGCCTGGAAAGCATGTGCCTGCACCGGCTGGAAGTGCGCCTGGCGCGCTACGTGCTGCGCCAGCTGGAGGTGCAGGAGTGGCAGCGCGGCGGCAACTGCGCGATCGTGCTGCCGCCCAACCAGAGCATCCTGGCGGCGATGCTCAACGTCAGCCGCTCCAAGCTCAATGCCCAGCTGCAGCAATGGAAGCGCAATGGCCTGGTCAGCCGCCGCCGCAACCTGCTGCGCATCCACGACCTCGACGCGCTGTGCGCCAAGGCCTACCTGCACGCCAACGCACCGCTGCGCACGCTGGCCTGGCACCGCGAAGACGGACTGCGACCGGCGCCGTGCCTGCCGTTGCTGCCATCCAGCTCCGGCTAACGCACACCCGATTCCGCAATGCCCCTGTAGGAGCGGCTTCAGCCGCGACACGATGTCCCCGGAACACGGATGACAACCGCGATGCGCAAGCATGTTTACCTGTTCTTCGGCACCCTCGCACCGCCCAGGAGAACACCGGATAAGCAAAATCCCCGAGTAGGGTGCGTCATTTCGCAATATGACCCGAGCGCGCAGGCTTTTCCCTCATCCCGAAGGCAAGGCGCAATACGGCAAACCTCCGCAGGCACCCCTCATAAAGCACAAGGCACGCGCCGATGCTGAGAAGCAGGATGGCAAAGTATTTCGTCCACGGGCCCCACGCGCATTGGATGACGTAATAGCCGATCGCGACAATGATCGTCTGATGCATGATGTAGAACGGATAGCTGGCGTCCTTCGCCCAGGCAAGGACACGATTCGTGCGGGAGAGATAGCGGTAGCCGTAGCCGAGGAACACCATGAGCCATAGCCAGGTGAAGAGATTGGAGCCGATCCTGTCGATCAGGGAGTCGTGCAGGATGATCCCCGTGGTGAACAGCGAGATCAGCAAGAAGAACGCCGCCAGTCCCATGACGAGCGACCATCGGCGGAAATCGGATAGCCACTTCCAGACGCCGGGCATGGAGGCCATGACGTATCCGTACGCCGTCAGCAGCAAGTAATGGTTGAAGATGTACCAATCGCTGACGAGATTGTGCGTCTCCGGGAACCGCAGTTTCAGCAGGGCTTCGTTGATGCCCAGCGGGATCCCCAACAGGAAAAGCCATTTTCCCGGCGCAATGTGTTGTGCGGTTCGCTTCCACCACAGCATTGCGGGGAGCAGCAACACCACGTACACGTACAGGTAAAGAATGAACCACAGGTGGTGCCAGCTGAAATCGCCGGCTGGATAGAAATGGAATTGCAGAACGCGCGTCAGGTAGAAATCCAGATAGCCGCCAGTCCATTGTCCATGCAGCAGCCGCTCGTAGTAGATCTGCGGCGGAACGACCAGGAACATGCCCACGATCAGGGGCAGCAGCAGTTTTTGCGTCCGTTCTCGCAGGAACAGCCCGGTACTGCGCCGCTGCAGCGCGAACCACATGCCGGCCCCGGCAATGACGAACAGCAGCGGCATGCGTAAACGATGGGCGATATCCATCGGCCACTCGAGAGAGGGAATGGTCTGGTTGTTGACGACATGCCAACCCCAGCCGACGAAGATCATCCCCGTATGGAAGAAGAACAGCACGAAGATGGCGATGACGCGTAACCAGTCCAGGAAGTCGTAGCGTTCCTGCGGTTGTGTGGTGGCAAGCATCGGTTGGGTCTCCCGTATCCGCGATATCGGGGAGCCTGAGCGATCGGCAGCTGGCCAGCAGCGGATTTGGGGTGGGCGGAGGCCGGCCGTGGCAAAGCGGACGCTACCAGCCCATGCGCGCGAACAAGGCTTCGCGATACCGCCGGCTGAGCCGCAGGGTGCGGCCGTTGCGGAGATGGAGTTCGTAGTCGCCCTTGAACAGCGGCGTGAGCGATCCGATGCAGGCGACGTTCGCCGCGGCCGACCGATGGATACGGACGAAACGCTGTTCGCCCAGCTGCGCCAGCAGATCCTGCAGGGTCCTGCGCATCAGGTAGGTGCGCGCGGCGGTATGCACATGCACGTAGTTGTCGTCGGCTTCCAGCCACTCGATCGATACGGTTTCGATCAGGTGCAGCCGTTCGCCTTCGGGCACGAGCAGGCGCTCGCACTCCGGGGTGCGTGCCCGCCCGATCGCGACCGCCGCCGCACCGGACTCGTGCGCGTCCAGCCGCTCGCGCACGCGTTGCACGGTGCGCGCGAGCCGATCCCGGTCGTAGGGCTTGAGCAGGTAGTCGATCGCGTTGAGGTCGAACGCCTTTACGGCATGGGCATCGAAGGCGGTCACGAACACGATCAGCGGCGCGCTCGAGGGGTCGAGCTGCGCCGCGACCTGCAGTCCCGACAGCGTCGGCATACGCACATCCAGAAACGCCACGTGCGGCCGGAGTTGCCTGATGCAGTGCGCTGCCGACAATCCGTCCCCGGCCGACCCGACCACGGCGATGCCCGGTTGCTCCGCCAGCCAGCGTTCGAGCTTCTCGCGCGCGGGCGCCTCGTCGTCGGCGATCACGGCGCGGATCATCGCGTGGCCTCCGCCAGCGGGATCGAGACGCGCGCGGCGACACCGCCACCTTCGTTGCGGACGACCAGGGACGCAGCATCGCCATAGATGATGCCTAGCCGCTCCCGGCAGTTGCGCAATCCCAACCCGTCATGCATCTCCAGCGCCGGCAGCATGGAACCAGAATTGCGCACTTCGATTTCCAGCGAGCCGCCTTCATGCCGCGCACTGATCGTGATCTCCACGCACGACAACGTGGGCTCGACGGCGTGTTTGAACGCATTCTCCAGCAAGGGTTGCAGCAGGAGCGCGGGAACGCTGGCATCGAGCAGTGCGGCATCGACCCGCCACGTCAGGGTCACCCGATCCCGGAACCGTTCGCGCATGATGTCCGCGTATAGCTCGAGCGTGCGCAGCTCCGCAGCGAGCGGTGTCATCGCGTTCTCCACTGTCCCAAGGCTGGTGCGCAGCAGGTCGCCGAGTGCCGCCAGCAGACGGTCGGCCCGCGCCACGTCCATATGCATCACCGAAGAGACGGTATTGAGCGCGTTGAACAGGAAGTGCGGCCGCAGCTGACCCTGAAGGTGCGCCAGCTGCGCCTCGGCCAGCGCCTTCTGCGTTTGCAGCAGGCGATTGCGCTGCAGTTGCCACTGGTCATTGGACTCGAGTCCAAACAGGATCCCCAGCCATAGGCCTACGAACACGCTCAGCTTGGCGGTCTCGTACACGAACAGGTAGCGCCAGCTCGGGTGCGCGTAGGTGAGGCCCACTGCGGCATAGACACCATGCCGTATCGCATACACCGCCACGATGAAGGTGACGGCGACCACCGGCAACCAGCGCAGGTAGCGGCCGAACCAGGTCAGGGGCTTGTCCAGATCGGGAGCATAACGTCCGCGCACCCGGGCGGCGAGCCACATCCAGCCGGTTGCAACCAGTGCGGAACTTCCTTCCCATAGCACCGGTTCCCACCAGCGGGTGAGCGGATTGCGTAGGCCCTCCTGCACGGACACGCCGATCATGAGCAGACAAAACGCCGTCCACAACACGATCAACGCTTTCGGAGTGGACATCGCACCGCTGGCCGCGAGCGCGGCTGCCTGTGGTGGACGAAATGGCGGGTTCATGATGGGCAAGTGTACCCACGGCAATGCAGGTGGGCGTGGCTTGTGGGGCAAGCGGGACCTACGAGGGGCGAACGGGCCGATAGCAGGGACAAGCCCCGCCAACGCCGAGCAATCGGTATCCGGCTTCGCCGCTTGCGCGCTGTTCGGATGCGCGGTCTACGGCATCACGGTGTGCGCGAGTGCTTTGTCGCGGCCGGTCCTGTGCTGGCAGTTGACCGCATCGCCGTGCGGATCGGCATCGGCTTGGGTATGGCCGAGCCGGTTATGTCGGATCGCCCCTCAGGGGGCTAGTCCAACGCCTCGCCAGCCGGAACACGCAGCGCGCGGCCACGCAGCTTCAAACCGATCGCCACGCAGCAGCCCAGCGCCAGCCAGGCCAGGCCGCCGTACTTGGCGTAGCGGTCGGTGCTGTACAGCACGTAGGCCAGGATCACGAAGCCCGCCAGCGGGACCAGCCCATGCAGTACGAACCGACCCTGGCGGCGGAAATGCCAGGCCACCGCCACGTGCAACAGCAGGAAGGCGAACAGCGCGCCGAAGTTGCACACCGAGGTCAGCAACGCGATCTTGCCCAGGAACACCAATCCCAGCACCAGACTCAGCGCGGCCACCAGCACGATCGCGCGCTGCGGCACCCGGGTGACCGGATGGATGCTGCGCAGGAAACGCGGTAGCTGGCCATCGCGCGCCATCGCGAACAGCAGCCGCGACGTGGCCGCCTGCGCCACCAGCGAATTGGCCACCGCGGCGCTGATCGCCAGGGTCAGCGCGATGACGATCTGCAGCCAGGGGCCGGCCACCAGCCGCCCCACTTCGAAGAAGGCATTGTTGGAGGCCGCCTCGTCGGGAAAGCGCACCAGGTTCGGCAACAGCAGTGCCGCCAGCCACGTCTGCAGCACGAACAGCGCCGCCACCAGCGCCAGCGACAGCAGCGTGGCCTGGCCCACCGCCCGCGCGCCGCCGCGGCTTTCTTCGGCCAGGGTGGAGATGGCGTCGAACCCCAGGAAGGACATCACCGCCACCGACAGCGCACTGAAGATCATCGGCACCGAGAACGCCTCGGGGTTGTAGAACGGCCGCAGGTTCCAGCTGGCGCCGTTGTTGCCGTGCTGGATCGCCACCGCCGCCAGCACCACGAACAGCGCCAGCACCACCAGCTGTGCGTACAGGAACAGCCGGTTGGCATGGGCGTGACCTGGATACCGCGCAGATTGATGACGGTGTTGAGCACCACGAAGAACACGATCCATACCTGCTGTGGCAGCGCCGGGATCACCGCGGCCATCGCATTGGCGCCGACCACGTACAGCAGCGTGGGAATCAGCATGTAGTCCAGCAGGATCGCCCAGCCCGCCAGGAACCCCAGCGAGCCGTTCAAGCCGCGCCCCACGTAGGCATAGACCGAGCCCGCCACCGGAAACGCCTGCGACATCTGCTGGTAGCTGGAGGCGGTGAACAGCATCGCCACGAAGCCCAGTAGATAGGTCAGCGGCACCATGCCGCGGCTGATGTCGAAGACGCCGCCGAAGATCGAGAACGGCGCGGTCGGCACCATGAACACCAGTCCGTAGATCAGCAGGTCCTTCATGTCCAGGCGGCGCTGCAGTTCCTGGGTATAGCCCAGGCGTTCCAGGGTGTTGGCGTCCGTGGGGCGGGTATCGGTCATGGGAGCCACGCTGGCGGGAAAGGGGAGGGCGGCGCAACGGATTGTCCGCCAGCGCGGGGCTGGCAGCGGAGCGGCGACCTTCGACCTTAGGCGCCGCCGCCGGCTCCGGGCCAGTGGCAAAAATGCTAGGTTTCGATCTGCCGTCGCACCGACGATGGCGCCCCTTCTCCCGGATGATGGCCATGCGCGACGACCTGGCCCTGCTGGACGCCGACCTGCAAGGATTGCCGACCCTGGACGCCTGCCTGGACCGCGTCCTGGACGCTGCGCGCGCGCTCGGCGTGCGCGCGCTGGTCTACGACTACGCGCCGGTGCCGCTGAGCCTGGATGGCGAACTGATCACGCCGTCGGTCTTCGTCCAGCGCAACGCGCCGGCCGACATGCAGCAGGTGTGGTGCGAACACGGCTATTACCAGCACGACCCGGTACAACAGCGTGCCTGCCGCCGCAGCGCGCCATTCCTCTGGTCGTATCGGCCACTGCAGCCGGGTCCGCGCCGCGAGTACCTGGGCGATCTGCATCGACCGGTCACCCGTTACCTGTGCGAGCGCGGCATGGGCGCCGGCCTGACCGTGCCGCTGCACCTGCCCGGCGGCGCGCTGGCCACCTTCACCGGCGTGGTCGACGGCAACCTGCCTCCGGAGACCGCGCTGCATCAGGCCGAGCGCAGCCAGGGCGCGTTCCTGCTGCTGGCGCATGCCTTCCAGGTGCGCGCCCAGGACCTGCTCGACGCCCGCCAGCGCCGCTGTGCGCAGATCGTGCTGACCCGGCGCGAGCGCGAATGCCTGCAGCACTCCGCGCGTGGCCTCACCGCAAAGGCCATCGCCGCCGTGCTCAACCGCTCGGTGGCCACGGTCAACCTGCATCTGAACTCGGCGGCGCGCAAGCTGGGCGCGCGCAATCGGGTGGATGCGGTAGTCCGCGGCCTGCACTACCGGCTGCTTGAGCCATAGGCGTACGGCTTGCCGGTCTGGTTGCCTGCGCGCGCACCACTTGCACAAGGTCGGTTGCGATCCAGCAAAAAACCTCGCATTTCTGCCAGTGCCGCCCATGCCGGCGACCGGCTAGGCTGCGGCTCCGCACGCAACGAAGAGCAGGTCATGCAGGTTCGAGAGGGCTACGCCGACTTCCAGGGACACCGCACCTGGTACCGCGTCACCGGCGCGCTGGACAGCGGCCTGCTGCCGCTGGTGGTCGTCCACGGCGGCCCGGGCTGCACCCACGACTACGTGGACAGCTTCAAGGACCTGGCGACCGGCGGCCGCGCGGTGGTGCACTACGACCAGGTGGGCAATGGCCGCTCCACCCATCTGCCCGAAGCCGATCCCGGCTTCTGGACCGTGGACCTGTTCCTGGCCGAACTCGACAACCTGCTGCGGCACCTGGGCATCGCCGACTACGCGCTGCTCGGCCAGTCCTGGGGCGGGATGCTCGGCGCCGAGCATGCGGTGCGCCGCCCAGCCGGGCTGCGCGCACTGGTCATCGCCAACTCGCCGGCCTCGATGCCGTTGTGGCGCGCCGCCGCGCTGCGCCTGCGTGCCGAACTCCCCGAGCCGGTGCGCGCGGCCCTGGATCGCCATGAGGCCGACGGCAATCTGGACCATCCCGACTACCGCGCTGCCTCCGACGTGTTCTACGCGCACCACGTATGCCGGGTACAGCCGATGCCGGAAGAGGTGGCGCGCACCTTCGCCGCGATCGAGGCCGATCCGACCGTGTATCACGCCATGAACGGCCCCACCGAGTTCCATGTCATCGGCAGCCTGCGCGAATGGAGCATCGTCGAGCGCCTGCCGGCGATCGACGTGCCGACCCTGCTGCTGTCCGGTCGCCACGACGAGGCCACGCCGCAGACCGTGCAACCCTACGCGGACATGATTCCGGACGTGCGTTGGCACCTGTTCGAACATTCCAGCCACATGCCCCACGTGGAAGAGCGGGAGGCTTGCATGCAGGTAGTGGGAGCGTTTTTGGCCGAGCACGATCGGTAGTGCGTGACCCAGCGGGTTGTTCGGCGGAGGGGCGGAGGTGCTAGCCGATGCTTGCGTGAGGAAGGAAGGCTAGTCGCCGGCGACGAAACTAAAAAATGTCCATTTCCCGTCGATGAGCTTGAAGCCGGCACGGTAGCCACTGCCGGCGTGTGGAGGGCACTCCAGGTAGTCGGTCGAAAGACGCTGGCAGTGGCCGGTGGTGCTTTGCGCCAAATGGCGAAGGTACGAGCGTTGCCGAGTCCAGAGCGCGATCGCCTCGTCGGGTCCTCCATCTCCGCCGAAGCTCGAAACAAAGTCGGGCGACATGTATTTGCGCAGCGTTTCCGGTGCTCCGGAGGCGGCAGCGTCATGCACGGCAGCGACCAAGCCAGTCGCCGCTTGGGGAACCTTGGTCTTGCCGGCCTGGGCTGCAGCGTCACAACAGCCAAGCATCAGGAGCACTGCGATAGCACGATGTATTGTGGACACCTGAAGACTGCCTTGCCACCAATCGGCTTCGGCGTGGATGAATTGCTGGGAGCACCTAGAGCTGTTGCCATGACAACAACGCCGTGTCGGGTTTCACCTCGAGCGTGAAGCCAAATGGGAAGGCCTGGCTTGCCTCCTTGTCCACTTCGAACTCCACGCTCTCCGGAGCGGGGCGGCTGGTGGTGAACTGCCCGGCACTGAGAATGCGCGAAACCTCATTTGCCTGGATGGGCGACCAGTAGTTCGACGTGGCAAGAATCAGCGCTGCAACCGCTGTGCGAGTGTCGACCCGCTCAGGAAAGAGCACGCCGACGCTGCTGCCAAGATCCGCACATCCAGCATGCGAAATGCGGACAGTCTTGCCTGAGGCATCCTTCCAGGTGACGTGGTGGTTCTTGCGGCCCAGAACGCCGCCAGGATTGGCGTTCGCCATGGAAACCAGCTCCCGCACTACGGCTCCTTGGTCGAAATCACAGGTGTCGCCGGCCGATGCTTTCGCGGTAGGACTCAGTAGCGCAATGAGCAATGCTGACGTTGCGATAGCTTTCATGCGCACCGGATGGCTGGGTTGGGCCGCACCGCGAGGTGGGTGTGGCTCGAGCGGTTAGGTCGTTGGTCGAGGCCTGCGTCAGGCGAACAAGTCCACCGCGGCATCGCTCCACGCATGCCCGTGCAACCCCCAGGGGCTGTTTTCCGGCGCGGGCGGAAACCCGGTACGGCAATAACCGCGCTTCGCTTCGAAATCGAAGATCGCATGCGGATAGCCGTTGATCAGCAGTACCACCTTCTTGCTGTCCTGGGACCAGCCGATCTTCACTTCGGAAGGCGTCTCCCGGTCGGCGACGTCGGCAGCGTTGTAGATGTGCAGCGCATTCTGGATCGGGTTGTCATCCGCCGACGGGTCGACCGCATAGAAATAGCCGGTGTCGCCGTCGTCCTCGAAGACGGCGACGAACGGCTCCTCGGGCGCTTGCGCCTCGACGACCAGGGCGGTACCGACGAGCAATTCGCTTTCGGCAGTGAGGGTGATGGGCATGTACGTTCGCTCGGCTGCTGGATAGGTCAGCGCTGTCGCTCAGCGCCGGTAGGGTCATTACACCACCGGTCCTCCACGACCGGGGACGTCTTGATTGCGCTGCGTCGCTTCCTGCGCAAGCTGCTGTTCCTGGTGCTTGTTGAACGCCAGCGATTGCTGGGAAGTTTCCTGCAGCGAGGGGACGGGTTCGTTGGTGTTGACCGAAGCCCTGAACCCCGGCGTGGTCCCCGTCACCCATAACGTGTCCCCCGCCAGGCGCACGCCATCGATCTTGCTGGCGTCGGTCATGCCTTCCTTTTTGCTCAGCAGCATGGCGTGGGCGACATGGTCGTCCGCGATATGTGCCGGCGTGCCATCCCTGAGCTTCGCGAAGAGCGCCTGATCGTTCGGGGACAGTTGCCCGAGCGGCGATGCCTGCTTGTCGGTGTGCTCGATAGCGGTTGCCATCGGCGAGCCTTGCGCCGGCAAGGAGGCATGTGGCACGGGCTCCGCTGGTTTGGTCCCGCTTTGGATCGCCGGGCCTTTGCCTTCCAGTGCAGGCGTTTCTGCTTGCTTGATGTCTTCCGCGGTGGTGATCGCTTTGGGCACCATCTTGCTGTCGGACAGGAAGCCGTCGCGGCCATCGTCCATCATCGTCACGATCGCGCTGTCCGGCCCCGGGCGACCGGTCTTGGGATCGGGCTGCAGCATCAGGGAATACGGCTTGCCGGCATCCAGGCCGTCGTGGGCGTGAGTGCGGGAGACGGCGGCCATGGCGGCGTCGAGCTCCGCTTCGGTTCGCGCAATCCCGGCGCTGGCATAGGCGCTGGCCACCATGCCGCGCATCGTCGTGGCTTTCGGCAGCGTCGGATTGGCCTGCGCTTCGGCGGCCATGGCGGCGTATTCCTGTAACCCGGCCTGCTGGCTGCGATGCACTTCGTTCAATTCGTCGCGGACGTTGCCCTGGGCCTGGTTGGTGCCGTAGATCATGCCCGGCGTCGTCCATTCGCCATTGGCGCCACGGGTGTAGGTGTGGCCATCGGACGCCTGCAGGGCGTCCGTCTGCGCGCTGGCGTGCTTCACTGCGGCCGGCATGTCGCCGTGCTGGTGCCAGCCGAACTGGTTGTAGGCCACCTGGTAGCGGCCGGCGATCGCAGCCGGCGTGTTGGCCGCGTTCTGGGCGATGATCAATTTCGAGGCCTGCTCCAGTTCGGCCGCGCGTTGCGGGGTGGCGGTTTCGGCATGGGTGACCTTCATGCCGTGCTCGATGTATTGGTCGACGACCGTCCGCGACCAGGTGTGGGTCTGCGGGTCGCGGGTCCAGTGTCCTTCCCCGTCCAGGCTGGGAGCTTCGCCCTTGCCCGATGGGATGGAGTAGGGATTCTGCGGCTGCGACAGATTCGCCAGTCCCAATTCGTAGGACGCGTTGGCGGACTTGTAGTTCAGTTGGTTGGCCAGCACGTCGCCGGCCACATATCTGACCTTGCTGTAGGTGGCGCTTTCGTTTTCGGGCGATGCCGTGGTCGTGGCCTTGATCTGCTGCGTCTCCGCCACCCGTGACCAGGTACCTTTCGGATCGTTGGGATCGCGGCTCCATTCGTTGCCGTCCCGGTCCTTCTGGGTGAAGACGCTGTCGATATCCTTCTGCTGCGCCCATTTCTCGCCGAGGAAGGCACCGCCAACGCCACCGGCCACGCCGCCGATCGCCGAAGTGACGAGGGCGCCCGGGCCGCTCGGCGAGCCGCCCGCCAGGCCATATCCGGCGCCGGCCAGGAAGCCGACGGCGATGCCGCCACCGATGCCGCCGACGTTGCGGCCGATGAAATGGGTCTTGGCCGACTCGGCACCTGTCGTGTTGCCCTGCGCTTCCAGTTTCACCACTTGATGGCCGGTGGTGGAGAAGTCGTATGCCAGCGCGGCCACCGCGATCACGGTCCCACCTTTCGCCAGCATGCCGGGACGCAGGCCTTTGGACGCCGCCACCGCTTCACCGGTGATGGTCGCCTCTCCCAGCGACGCCGCAGGTGCGCCGAATCCGGTGGGCGCACGGGTCAGGCCCGCGTTTGCCAGTTCGGCGGCGGGCGGGAATTTGGCGGCATCTGCGCCGAGGGTGGCGGCGGCCTCCTGCGAGAGCGAGACCTTGGTGACCTTCGGTCCCACATTGTCAGGCGACACAAAAATGCCCTTGGGCACTGCCTCGATGAACTGTGCCTGCACCTTGGGCAACACGGCATCGGCGCCACCTTGGGCGTAGAGCGCTTTCAGTTCGCTTACCGGCTGCCCGCCCAGGGTTCTGACGTTGGGGTTCTCCAACACGACGGGCAGTTCCACCTTGCCGAAAACACGTTCGATGTTGGCATTGGTGGCGACTACTTTGATGTCGCCGCGCAGCGAACCCGCGAATTCTTTGGAGGCTTCGCCCCAAAGGGAGCCTTCCAACGAAGTGGCGCTTTGAGCGGCGGCCTTCGGGTTGCCGTACAGGAAGTCTGCCATGGACTTCTCGACTTGATCGAGATCTTGTCCTTGCGCCGTGAATATGCGCTCAGCTGCTTCAGAGATAGCCATTTCGACATCCTTGTTCCCAAGGAATCGCGCCCGCGCAGTATTGTTGATGATAGGCTCGCCGGTCTTGCTCGCGAGTTCCTTGGCGATCACCTCGGATGAAACGTCGCCGACTGGGCGACTGTAGAGAATGCCCCCTTCGCCTATCGCTTTGGCAGGATACTGCCGTGCGATCGCTTGAATTTCTTCAAGAGAAGTTGCCTTCTTTATCTGCTCGATATGTTTGGAGTAGTCGTCACTCATGGCGTACCCCGTCATCCATGGCTAAGGCCCAGCCGTCCCTGAAGAAAACTTCCCCCATGAAGTGGGCATTCGGATACTCGTTCAGCAGCGTGGGTCTATTCGAAAAATGTGTGCCGGCAGCGATCAGTCGAACGATTAGTGTCTGAACAGCGTGGATCTCCGCTGTCGTGAAGACTCGGCACGCGCCCAGCATCGGCATTCCGATGTCACCGTCACGGCCGTAGCCAAATGAGACGACTTCAATATTGTAGTCATTGTGGTTCGGCAGAAAGGCTCTTCTAATTTCGCCGAAGTACTCTTCGCCATCCACCTCGACGGCGAACGTCTCATGGCGCCGTTCATCCATGATGCCGCGCACACCGCCCGAAAATCTGGCGCGCCCCTCCGGAAATTGCAGCCAATCGAAGGTGGAGTGGTTGGATAAGTCCATGTCTAGTGTTCCATGTTGGATCATCGGAAATTACAACGTTGCGCGCGGGCTTCAAGTTGTCGGTCCGGTCAAACGATTCGCTTGATGCGATCAACGAAGTCCTGCGCTACGACTCGGCGACAGCTTCTGCCATCACGGTGAGGATTTCAAGAAAAGCACCGATGGTTCGGATCTGAGGTGGCTTCATCATCCGCGACCAGAGCCCAGCCGTTCTTGAAGCTGACCTGGCCCATGAAGCGGGCGCTTGGGTATTCCGTCTACACAGACGGTCTGTCCGCGAAGTGCGTGCCTGCGGCGATCAGTTGAACGATCAGTGTCTGGATGGTGCTGATTTCAGCTTTCGAGAAGATTTGACATCCGCCATGCATTGGCATTCCGAGACATTTTTCGCTGCCGTAGCCGAAGGACATTACTTCGATGTTGTAGTCATTGTCGTTAGGCAAGAAGGCTCTGTCGATTTCTCCAAAGAATTCGTTGCCACCTATCTCGACCGCGAAGGTCTCGTGCCCAAGCTCGTCAACGCCGCGGACCAAGCCAGAAAATCTGGCGCGCCCCTCCGGGAGTTGAACCCAATCGAAGGTAGGGTGGTCATGTAAGGCCATGCTTGTTGCTCCTGTCGGGCGAGCCGAAATTCCGACGTCCTGCATCAGATTGTCCAGCAGCGATGCCAGATCACGCAATCTTAGAGGCGAGAGAACGTAGTGCGTTAAGCCGGGTAGTGCCTTGTGAAAAGCCGGCATGTGCTGAGAGGCGTGCGGCTGCACACAGCGCGTGCCTAAGCGGGCGGCGGGCGATTCAACCTTTGCCTGCCGCCGAGATCGCCAACTCGCCGTCGCGCACGCGAGGGTGCTGGCGGTCTACGCGCCGTTTGGCGACAAGCGGCCGTTCTTCCGCGCCCGCGTGGATGGGCAGGAAGCGGCCCAGCAGCCGGCGGAGCAGGGCCTGGTGCAGGTCGAGCAGATCAAGGTGAAGCGGGTGAGAGGCGGCTGCCGGCGTGGCGCTGCGCGTGCTGTAAGGAAGCGGATCCCGTGCCACAAGGGGCCGCTTCTGTTGGCCGCGTGGTTCAGCGCCTGCCGGGCTTTCAGGTCATTGAGCGCTTGTGCGCTCACCTGGTCCAAGATCCCGCGCGCCGCGTGGCCGGCGTTCTAGATGGCTTCTCCCAGCGCCGGCGGCGTGCGTGGATCCAGATAGGGCGCCGTGCCGGCGGCGAGGATGTCGCCATGCGCGGCGATGGTGCGGATCAGACCGTCGAGCGCATCGGCCTGGTCGAGCGTGATGCCGAAGACAAAGCGGTTGGACGCCATCTCAGCGATCCTCCGGTACGTGGTGGACGATGGCTGCGTCAGTCCTTGCTGGCCGCGCTCACCACCAGTTCGCCGTGCGCGGGCAAGATCGGCGGCATCGGTGGCGGCGATTCGTGCACGTGGCCGGCCAAGGGGAGGGGGCCGGGGATCAATTGCCTCCGTCCCCTTTTGTTCTATAGCCGGTCACACCTCGCCTGGGTCGCCCGGCCTCGACTCACCGCAGCAGGCTGACCACGAAATCCAGCAGCGCCCGCGTCTTGGCCGGGACGTGGTGTCTGGTAGGGTAGTAAGCATGCAGTGGAAAGCGCTCGTCCTGCCAATCAGGGAACAAGGGCACGAGCTTGTTGCCGGCGAGGTAACTCTCGGCGCCCAGCTCGAACAACTGGGCGATGCCGTGGCCAGCCAGGCAGGTGCTGTAGAGGGTGCCGGCATCGTTGACAGTCAAGGCGCCACGGGCCGCGACGGTGAGCTTTCGTCGGCGCTGGTGGAATTCCCAGGGGAATGGCCGACCAGTGATCGAGTCACGAAACAGGATGCACCGGTGGCGACCTGTCTCGAGTTCGCGAGGATCGGTCGGCCGGCCGTAGCGTCGGAGATAGGACGGCGACGCGACGGTCAACACCCGTGTATCGAGCAACTTGCGGGACACCAACGACGAGGGTTGCGGAAAACCAAAACGGATCGCCAGGTCGAACCCGTCGGTCACCATGTCGCCAAGGTCGTCCCGGCTGCGCAGTTCCACCTCGAGACCCGGATGACTGTCCAGAAAGGTGCCCAGCATGGGGCCAAGGACCAGCCGGGAAAAGAATGGGTCGATGTTGACGCGCAGCCGACCGCGTACCGCGGCAGTGCCTCCCGCGGCGCTGCTGGTGGCCTCTTCGAGCGCACCGACCAGTGGCATGACCTGCTCGTAGAAACGGCGCCCCTCGTCCGTCAAGCGCACGGACCGGGTACTGCGCTCGAAGACACGGATGCCCAGCCTGCTTTCGAGCCGCGCCACGGCCCGGCTGACGCCGGATTGGGACATGTCGAGTGCTTCCCCGGCCCGGCTGAAGCTGGCCATGTCGACGACGGCTGCCATGACGTCGAGGCCTTCGAGCAGTTGCGGGTCGAACATTGCCATTGATGACTGCCACGCATGAACAAGATGCCTCCCATGCTATCGCCTTTCGCGCAGCGCGTACCCAGACTTCCGGTCAACGCTACGCACCCCGCGTGGCATCAGGAGAACCCCATGTTTGTCATCACCGGAGTGACCGGCCAGGTCGGTGGTCGGATCGCCAGAGCGTTGCTGGCCGAAGGCGCTTCCGTACGCGCCGTTCTGCGGGATGCGGCCAAGGCATCGACGTGGGCCGGTCTCGGTTGCGAGACGGCATTGGCCGCGATGGACGACGCCGCGGCGCTGGCGGACGCATTCGCCGGGGCCGACGCCGTGTTCGTGCTCTTGCCGCCCGTGTTCGATCCGACGCCGGGTTACGCCGAAACCCGGGCCAATGTCGCAGCGCTGGTCACGGCGCTGCAGCAGGTACGGCCGCAGCGTGTGGTGGCGCTTTCCACCATCGGCGCCCAGGCGACGCAAGACAGTTTGCTGACCCAGTTGCAGATCATGGAACGCGCCTTTGAAGCGCTGCCCATGCCGGTCGCCTTTCTGCGCGCCGCGTGGTTCATGGAGAACACCGCGTGGGACATCGACGGTGCTCGCTCGCTTGGTGTCGTGTCGAGCTTCCTGCAGCCGCTGGACAAGCCGGTGCCCATGGTGGCGACGGCAGACGTTGCCGCGACGGCGGTTCGGATGCTGCGTGAGGGCTGGGAGGGACACCGGGTGGTCGAGTTGGAAGGGCCGCGCCGCATCACGCCGTTGGCGCTGGCCGCCGCCTTGGGGCGGGTGCTCGGGCGCGATGTCGTGGCGCAGCCGGTACCGCGGGCGACCTGGGACGCGCTTTTCCGCTCACAAGGCATGGCCAACCCGCAGCCGCGCATCCGGATGCTGGACGGTTTCAACGATGGCTGGATCGAATTCGAAGCCGGCTGTGAGGCACCGCTGAAGGGCACGACAGAACTCGAGACGGTGTTGCGAGGCCTTGTCGCCCCGGCGAACGCCTGATGCGCCAGGAACAAAGGGGACGGAGGTAATCAAGCGACCAAATCCCATGGGGTGCCGTGGTAGTGCCTGACGGCATGCGCGGTAGGCGACGAGCAGGGTTGGATCTTTCCCATCGTCATGTGAGTTGCCATGCGGAGTCGGCGGCGCCTGGAGCTTCCAGGCATTCCGATGCATGTCGTCCAGCGTGGGGTCAATTCTCCTGGACGACGAAGATCGACATGGCTATCGCGGTCTGCTGTGCCACGTGTGTGAGCGCTTTGGCATGCAGGCACGCAAGGGTGGACAGAGACCCGTCAGTTCCCTTTGACATTTTTGACAAAATACATCGCTTTGTCGGCATGTTCGAGAAGCTGATGCTCGTCATCCCCGTGCTCGGGATAGTGCGCGATCCCGATGCTCGGCGCGATGTTCAAGCGGTGGCCGTCCAGCATAAAGGGATGATCGAACGCGTCGCGGATTTTTCCCGACACTCGCGTCACGCCCTCCGAAGAGGTCCCCCGGAGCAGGACCACAAACTCATCGCCACCGACGCGCGCGACGGTATCCGATTCGCGGATGCATTGCGTCAGGCGTACGGCTACCTCCTTCAGCAATAGATCGCCGATACGGTGGCCCAGTGCATCGTTCACTTGCTTGAATTTATCCAGATCGAGATAAAGCAAGGACAGCGGCCCCTGCTCTCGTCGTGCCGCGGACAGCGCCATCTTCAGGCGATCGTGAAAAAAGACACGGTTGGGAAGCGCGGTCAGTTGATCGTACTGCGCCATGTATTGCAGTCGAACCTGCATTTGCTGGCGGTGGATGGCGGTGGCAATTTGCGTCGAGACGAACTGCAGCAACTCCTGGTCCTGTTCGCTGTAGCAGACACCGCCCGGATAGCTTTTGACCATGAGCAGGCCAATGGTCCCTTCATGCGATTTGAGCGGAACACCCAGCCAAGAGAACGGATGCGTGCCAAACGAGGGCCGCAGCACTTTCAGGCGATGCACCATCGTCTCAGGTGTCAGCAGCAGTGCCTGGCCGGTCTGAATGATCTCTGCGTAGAGTGTCCCCGGGACCAGCGTGAAAGGCGCCGGCGTTTGCAGATGTTCATCCACATGATAGGGAAAGCTGAGTTGGTCGGTTTCATCGTCATAGAGCGCCACGGAGAAGTTATCTGCGGGCAGCAGCGTGCCGACGATCTGATGGATGCGTTGGAATAGCTTGAGAAGATCCTCGGCAGTGTGGGCCGCTTCGGAAATGGAATAGAGCGCAGCCTGCAAGGATTCGGATCGCTTGCGTTCGGTAATGTCGCGCGCAACCCCGATGCGCAGCTGATCGGCCGGCGACCAGCGCGCTGACCACATGATGTGGACAACGTGGCCATTCTTGTGCAGGTAGCGGTTTTCGAAATGCAGCTGGGGATGGCCTGCCATCACCGCCACCAGCGAGGTGCGGGTCAGCTCGCGATCTTCAGGCAGCATCATGTCGAACATGTTCTTGCCGATCATTTCTTTCGGCGTATACCCGAAAATACGCTCGCACGAAGCGCTCGCAAAGACCACGTGGGCGTCGACATCCACCGCAAAGACGGCATCCATCATGAGATCGATAAAGCTGGCCGACGGCGCGTGAGGATTCGGTTCCATAAAAAAGTGTAAGGCCTGAATGGCGAGGGGAACCGGGGTCAGTATGCACTTATCGGACCCCGGCACAGGAGGTTGCTGGATGGAGTGCGTCGGTTGGAGGTGCGGCACTCGTTCCAGCTCACGGCGGAGGACCGCACAGGCCATGCCAACCCCGGCTGGCTCTCCCCGGTGTCGCCTAGCATCTCAGGGGAAGACAAAGCGGTTGGACGCCATCTCAGCGATCCTCCGGTGCGGGGCGGGCGATGGCCGCGTCGGTCTTCGGTGACCACGCTCACCGCCAGTTCGCCGTCGCGTACTTGCACGGGCAGCGTACTGCCGATGGCGAAGCCAAGTTCCTCCATTCAGCGGCCAACCAGGCGCAGCGCGGGCGTGCGCTTGCCGCTGGCGGAGTGACCGCAGCCCACGGTGCAGGTCTGCGGCGGGCGAGGGCGGCGGGGCGCGCGTGGTGGGCGGGCCAGCTCGGCGGCGATGGCGGCCGCGGCGTCTTCAACCGACATCATCGGGGTGCACGGTGGCTCGACATAACGCAGGAATCCGGCCGGCTCGGGCGCGGGGCCGGGCTTCGGTTGGCGCGTTGCACGGTTGCGGGCGGGTGCGGGGCGGACAGGGGCGCTACGGGATGTGGGTTGACGCGTGGCACAGCCTCCTTGGCAGACAGGAACCCGCGCCGAGTGGCGAGATCGGGTGCCGGCTTTTTTGTCTGCGCAAGCCGGCGATCGGCGACCCCTATGCCCAACGCGCGAACGAGTGCTCTAATGCCGGAGCCGCCATCGGCTTACCGTCCTGGAGCAAACACGTTGAACGCCCATCGATTTTTTGCCGCCGCGTTGTCCGCTTGCCTGACCACGTTGCCCGCGCTTGCTGCCGCCGCGCCGCAGACGCCCGTCGCCCCGGCGAAAGTGATGATGCTTGGCTCGTTCCACTTCGAAAATCCGGGGCGGGACATGGTGAAGTTCAAGGTCTCCGACGTCATGTCGAAAGACAATCAGGCCTACCTCGTGGGCCTTGCCGCGCGGCTCGCCGCATTCCATCCCACCGATGTCCTGGTGGAATGCGAGCCGTCCGAGCAGGCGAACTACGACGCTGCGTTTGCCCGCTACCGCGACGGTCAGTCGACCCTGCCGAATAACGAAATCCACCAGATCGGCTTCCGCGTCGCCAAAGCCTCAGGGATTGCGGGAGTGACGTGTTTCGACGAAGGCCAAGTCGGCTGGGCCTCCGATCCGATGTTCGATTACATCAAGGCGCACGACCCGGCCATGCAGGCGACGATGGATGCCACGTTCAAGAATCTCTCCGCGCGCGCCGATCGCGAGCAATCGACGTTGCCGCTGCACGAGCTGCTGCGCCTGACCAACGATCCCGCGCGCGACCGCGAAAACAAGAATCTCTACATCAGCACCAATGTCGTGGATGCCGGTGGCAGCTTTGCCGGTGCCGACGCCGCGGCCAGTTGGTGGCACCGCAACTTCCGCATGTATGCCAACGTGCAGAAGGCCGCGCAACCCGGCCACCGCGTGCTGGTGATTGCGGGATCCGGCCACACGGCGATCCTCAAGGACCTGTTGGCGATCGACATGCAGCGCACTGCCGAGGACGTGAGCGGGTATCTCGCGCCGTAAGTCCACCTGAGGTTAAGGGCAGGAGCGGGGCGCAACAGTGGGGCCAGAAGAAAAATTGATATTTCCTTTGCCCCGTTGTTGGCGATCCTCATTGGCGTGGTAACGGTGAAGATGCGCCATGCACGCGCTTTTGCAAACCAAAGCCGCTGCACAATAATTGCTAAGAACTAAAGCTGGGGAGGCCTCAGAATCTGCGCCCTGTTTTCCCAGTTTCATCCCCGAGACCGATCACGCCGACTCCAGCCATGACCAAAGTTCTGATCCTCAGTGTAAGCGCCGGCAATGGCCACGTGCGCGCAGCACAGGCGCTTGCTGCCGCCGCACCCTCTCTCGCTCCCCCGTGCACGGCTGTACATATCGACACCATGGCCCATGTGTCAGGGGCGTTCCGCAGGATCTACACGGATTGGTACATCCAGCTCGTGAATCGCGCGCCCGAACTGTGGTCGTATCTGCATCAGCGCAGCGACGTCACGCCGCACCACGCGGCGTCGCAGCGCTTGCGCCGCGGCATCGAGCGACTGAGCACCGGCGCGCTGCTGCGCGAGATTCGAAACGCGAAGCCCGATGCTGTGATTTGCACCCACTTCCTGCCGGCCGAGTTGCTGATGCGCGAACGCAGAAACGCTCGCCTCGACTACCCCGTCTGGTTGCAGATCACCGACTACGACCTGCACAACATGTGGCTCGTTCCCGAGATGACCGGCTACCTGGCGGCGAACGAAGAGGTCGCGTTCCGGCTTCGCGCACGCGGCATTCCGGCCGACCGTGTGCACGTCACAGGAATTCCGGTGATGCCAGCATTCTCGAAGCCCGACGCGCCGACGCTGGACCGCGATGCGTGCGCGGCCGCCCTGGGTCTGGACCCATCGCGCTCCACGCTGCTGATGGCATCAGGCGGCGCTGGCGTTGGCGATCTTGCGAGCATGGTCGAACGTGCCCTGGGCATGGCGAGCGATTTCCAGGTGATCGCCGTGGCGGGCCGCAATGCCGAAACGCACGCCAGACTGTCGGCGCTGGCGCTTCGCCATCCGGGCCGGATGATTGCGGTGGGCTTCACCGATGAGATGCACAAGCTCATGGCAGCTGCCGATCTGGTCGTCACCAAGCCCGGCGGCCTCACCGTGTCCGAATGCCTGGCGCTGGGCAAGCCGATGCTGCTGATCTCGCCGATCCCTGGCCAAGAAGAACACAACGCCGGCTTCCTGATGGAAGAGGGCGCAGCATGGCTGGCCTACGATGCCATTGGCCTTGACTACAAGGTCGAACGGCTGATGGCCGATCGGCCGAAATTGCGAACCATGGCCACGTGCAGCCTTGCGCTCGGCAAGCCCCAGGCCGCAGCGACGGTGCTTCAACGTGTGCTGCAGAGCATGCCGCATGATGCGGGCCGCAGATAGAGCGCCCATCCGTCGCACACTGGTCCACCTGACCTGGGTACTTGTGATGGCGTTCTTTTTCGCCAAGGTCGAGGTTCAGATCAAGGGGCTGGAACGGGGACAGGTTCACTTAGGAAGTCTAGCTGACTCCGTTTTTGCACTCTGATCCGTGCTTTTAATGAATTGTTAGGAGCCAATGGCGACCCATGCAAGATCTGATCGCCTTAAGCCCAAGAGGGAAAGGACAGCAGATAGCGATGGCTCAATACTGGCGGCGCTATCAAGCCGGACGGTGTAACCCACAGGAGAGGGGCTGGCTTTGTAACGGATAAGCTCGACGTAGTGACCATCAGCGAGTCGGAACCCGACCGCTAGCCAGTCACCCAATCCCGGCTCGCTGCCCTCAAGCAGATTTCCGACTAGGTTAGTCACGGCGAGATCATCCAGAGGGATTACAGCTACTTCTCGATAGTCTCCACTTGGCCAAGATGTACCGTTAGCAACTTTCGCAAATGTGGACACGGTATTGGACTCTATCGCCTGACTTGAGCCAGCGTCGGATTGAATGAATTGTTATAAAGCATCCACTTACTCCGGGTGGTGGAACGCGAGGAGGCAGCCCGTACGTATTTCCTCATAGGTACAAAAGGTGCCGTCGTAGCAATAGTTTTCGTGGGCAAATTTCGTATGGATCTTAGCCACATCGGCTGGTGGCTCAGCGGTCATAGGCGGCAGTGCGAAAGCGAGCAGGACAATTTGGCGTGTTTCATTGAACAAGATATGGACTGGCGAGTTTCCGGCTTGAAACTCGGCGTGCGCGATCTGCTTAAGCGCCCCGGGGAGCTGCTCCCACAGTGAATCGGCCATCGCATCTCCGAGGGTGCGGCCATCCCAAGAGAGCTCGTCGACACTGGTTGTATCTCGGCCTAGCCGCTGAACCGCCATATGCCCCTCTAACGCCTGAGTTAAGCCGGCCCGCGAAGCGGGCTCGGCTTGAATGAATTGTTAGGTCCATCATCTGGCTGATCTGGTCCGTAGATGTCAAAGCCTAGCGAAATACCGAGCTCACTGCAGCGCCTTTGGAGCTCAGGCGAAATCTCGATGCCGATGTTGTCCTGCTCCAGGAACAATCCAATGAACAGGCGGGCGTGACCGCCACCGGCAATAAGCTCCTTGAAGAATGAGCAGCTCTCTTCCAGTCGCTCTAGCGTCGATGCCAAAAACGTCTCTAGCTCGTCGTCACGTGGCGCGGTGAATGAGTGCCGCCAAAATCCTTGGCTGTTGAAACCTGGAAGTGCGCCGCCCTTTGGGGTCCGGCGCTGGGCACCAGGTGAACCGCTATGAGTGGGAACTAGGCCCAAGGCTTCACTAATGCGATCGACAGTCAACGACGGATGCGTAAGCGCGAGCGAGACTTGGTAGTGGTAGCGAAGATCTCTCAAGCGGCCTCACTATTCGGCAAAAAATGGTTGTTTTAGTCTAGTTCACAAAAAAGCTTGGAAAACCGGAGTCGGAGTTCAGCTATCCGACCCAGGTACAGGAGGTTGCTCGATGTAGGAAGCTCGTTGGATGTGGAGCGCTGGCCCAACTTCAGAGCGGAGGGCTTGGAGGAAGTACACTCTGCCCCCCGGTTTTTTCTGTCGAGCGCATCGGCCTGGTCGAGGGTGATGCCGAAGACAAAGCGGTTGGACGCCATCTCAGCGATCCTCCGGTGCGTGGGGGGGGGGCGATGGCCGCGTCAGTCCTTGCTGGCCACGCTCACCACCAGTTCGCCGTCGCGCACCTGCACTCGCAGCGTGCTGCCGATGGTGAAGCCCAGTGCCTCCATCCAGCGGCCGCCCAGGCGCAGCGCGGGCGTGCGCTTGCCACTGGCGGAGTGGCCGCAGCCCACGGTGCAGGTCTGCGGCGGGCGAGGGCGGCGGGGCGCGCGTGGCGGGCGGGCCAGCTCGGCGGCGATGGCGGCCGCGGCGTCTTCAACCGACATCATCGGCGTGCACGGTGGCTCGATGTAACGCAGGAAGCCGACCGGCTCGGGCGCGGGACCGGGCTTCGGCTGGCGCGCTGCACGTTTGCGGGCAGGCGGGGTGCGCGGAGTGGTGGGGCGGGGTGACGGTTGACGCATGGCACAGCCTCCTTGGCAGACAGGAACCCGCGCCGAAGGGCGACGGGATGTCGGGAGGTTAGAAACCGCACAGAGCCGGCGGGCTTATTTCCCCGAAGGGTGTTGTATTCACCGCCCTCCCGACGCAGACAGCGCGTCGGAGTGTGCCTGCGAACAGGCACAAAAAACCCACCAGTTTGACGGAGGTGGGTGCCGCTCTGTGAGGAGTTTCTACGCTCCTTGGAGGGAATGGTGCTACTGATTTTTGGGGATGTCAATTGCTTTTGGCTGTAGTGCGAAGATGAGCTTTGTAAGTGAACATCATTCCGTTATACCTGGCACCTGAGTTAAGCCGCGCCCCGAAGCGGCGTCGGCTTGAGCGAATATTTAGAAATCACCACAGAATGAGCCCCCGCGCACCTTTTGAAAATTGCTGAGCGAACTCCCAGAAGGGGTTGAATCGGCTTTCGAAGGACCACCCGATTCCATCTGCGCCAGCAAACCCCTCCTCAAGTAGCTGGCGAAAGCTGCTGGCTTTGGCAGACACGGGATCCGAATGGAACTCGGCCGAACCAGCGGTGACGTAGACGTTGTGGCAGCCGTTCTTTCGTGGTGTCTTGTCCGCTTTGGTGGGCGTTCCCACCTTGTCCAGAGAGGCAGCATCTACAAGCCAAGTCTGAGAGACCAAATCAGGGTTGTTCTTCAGCTCAAGGGTGTTGCCCACCAGCGGGAAGGCATAGAAGACCGAGCGATGCGCCCCCTTTGCACGCGTGCGAAGCGCGTCAAGCTGGTCATGGGGTGCAAGGAAGACCCGCTTGCCCGACTTCAAAACGCGGTTGGATGCCTTGAACTGAAAAACTAACAGCCGCCCGCCGAGCTTTGTGCATGCGTCGAATCCGGCCCGCGCCTCCTGTTTCTGGGTTAGACCGAACCAGAACAGGCGCTGCTTCGCTCCTACGAACTGGGACGTCTGCGCACAGATGTTTAGTTCGAGAGTCTTTTCGGACAGCTTCATAGATGAGGTGCCTTTCCTATGAAATTCTAATGATTGAATTAAACCGACCCGCGAAGCGGGTCGGCTTGAATGAACTGTCACGCCCTAAACAGGAAGTCTATGATGGCCTTTTGCACTAGGGGATTGAACTCCTCGTACATGGTGTTGAGCCTAACATTGAGCCTCTCCTCAGGCTTCGGAATACGGAACTCCTGAGTAACAATCCATTTGATGTTTCGGCCGGCGGAAACAATCGGCTTGGTCGTCACAAGATGTTGGTCTGCGACAACGCCAATCGCTTTGACAAACATGTCTGGGCTGGAGGGCGAGAATGACTTTAGATAGACGATATCGCCCACCTTTAGTGATTGAACAAATTGATGTAGTTCGGGTGCTTCGGTCGCAGACCAGCCTGGTCCAGCAATTCCAGACGCGATAAAGTCCCCACTAACATCGCGATCGTGGTAGGCGCCGATTCCGTAAATTGCCATGAAGTCTCCTGTTTGGATCTAATGTCGGATTAATCTGCGTACCGGCTGGAGGCCGGTACGATGGGTTGAATTCCTAGTTGGATCTGGCGCTGGAAAACCGGGGGGCAGAGTGCACTTATCCTGACCGGGCATAGGGGACGCTTGATGGGGTGCCTCGTTTGGCCGTTCATTTTCGCGCCATCACGCGCTGGGCAACGACTGTTTTCGTGCGGCCATAGAGCGGCAGCTTGGCCGCCGCGTCAGAATGTAACGGGGTCAGGTTCACTTAGAAAGTCAACCTGACCCCGTTTCTGGAATTGTTAGGCTCCATGCCGCTCACCAATCCACGTTTCCGGCTAGCTCTTCAAGAAAGCAGTCAAGCGAGTCTGCCCAGCGATATACATTGAGTGCGATGCGCCAGTGGCGTTTGGATTGCTCCCCGGACAACTGGCATATGCCATTCCAGAAGCTGTAGGTGTAGCGTGGCACCGTGCTGCGTGCATTCTCGAAGACAAGTGCGAAAGTGGTGGCATGAATGATCTTGTTACATGATTCTCGAAGGGTTAGAGCGATATCGCCATTCAGCACCGAGCCTATGCCTTTTGGAGAGATGGCATTTTGGTCCATTTCGCGAAGCAACGCCGAGGGCAATTGACTAACGGCCGTGTCTTGAACGACCCGCACCTTAGCTGCAATTTCGATCAGTTCGTTGCTGATCACGTACCGAAGCCTGGACGCATAGTTCGCCCAATCTTCCGACGGCTCCGATTTGGTGCCTTGGTAGTGTTGCTCGCGCCTAGAGAACTCTTTGTTGCCCGCGACGAAGTGCCGTAGATGAAAGAGTCTTTCATTAAGGCCAACAAAGTCGAGACTATGGCTCATGGCGTCTAACACCTGAGTTAAGCTTCGCCGCGAAGCGGCGTCGGCTTGGACGAATTGTTAGAAAAAACCCCACGTTTCACTTTGCTTGCCCACCTGCGACGCTGATAGTTGCCTTTTTGAGTTCCACCCAGCCGCGCACTCGCCACTCGTAGTTTGGGCGCGCACTCATTTCCCCGTGCTTGCTCTTTGAGACCTCAACCTTCCCGACGCCGCCCCGGAACATAACTGGGACAAGTGCAGGCTCTGCATCGGCGCCAATTGTTAGGTCTCGGGCCTCAAGCAGCACGAACAAGTCGCGCTCCGGGGCGACGTTACGGGCAATAAGTGTGCCGGTGCCCTTGAAGGTGTTGTAAGCCTTCGAGTACTCGGTGGCGTCCGTTCGCTCCTCTGCGACGACGAAGTCTCGGATATCAAACTCTGGCGTTGGTGCTGGAACCAATGACGGCGCAACGTTATTGCAGCCGCCCAAGAGCAACGCTAATGCCAAAATTGCTGCTGCAAGTCTCACAGATATCCCCTTGGTGCCTAACTGCTATTCGACGGCAAACTTGCGTGTGTAAAGGGGGGTAGGTTCACTTAGGAAGTCAACCTGACCGCCTGATCCCCTTGCTGAATAATTCAAGGCGTATAGCTGACTTTGTCAAAAAAAATCTTAGAGGAAAGGTAAAATGAATTTTTCAGAAACTGAAATTCCTTTATGAATATTTCATTCTCCTCTCGACTTGGAATTTCTCTTTGGTAAGAGATTATTTTTCGGTAGCGCTCAAGGGTGTCGCTGTATTTTGCAAGAAAGTCAAGGGATTCTGTTGAGCCAAGCAAAGAGATGTGTGCCATAGCTTTGTTCCTAGCTAGCAAGGCATCCAGAAAGCCGTCGTGCGCTTCAATGATGAAATCCGATTCAAAATCAGATTGATCTCTTCTCGAAATGTTGTTATCTCTAGAAAATATACTTACTTTGTTATAAAGCAGAATTGTATACGAGAAAAATTTTTCTGCTTCCTCACATGCTACTTCAAGAAGTCTAATCTTTCTGGCCGTAAGATCTCTGGATATATTATGCTTGTGAGTAGTTGTTGCAAGTAAGTAGCTGCTAATTCCACCAATGATTGCTCCAAGGCCGATTTTGACGGCTGTGTCTGCAACTTCAATCCAAGTGATTGCCATTTGTCACCATTAAATCTAATGCTTGAATTAAGCCGTGCCGCGAAATGGCGTAGGCGCGAGTGAATTGTGCCGCTCACCAGCCTTCTTGCTCAAGCCGCTCTATGATTCACGTTTCCTGCTCTCCTACGAGGATGCCGCGAATAATAAATCCCCTGTCGAGCTGTCCCATAGTCCTTGCGTCTACCGCCACGGCCATCCCCAGTGCGTCCCCGCACCAAACTGAAGCTAACACTTGTTGACGTGCGTCACAAGTTAAAGGCCGCTCGGCGGAACCGCCGGCGGCCTTAATTTGTAGACAAGTTGTTTGATGCCGCGCCATCCCGAGTTACCGGATGGCGCGTTGTCCGGATAACTCAATTACCCGGCGTAATCCAAACCTGCGCCTTAACCCCACGCACCTTCGCATCCGCCGCGCTATCCAAATCGAACACGATCACGCTGTTCTCGCCTTTGCGCTGCATCGGCGCCGGGAAATACAACGCCCGCTGCGGCCCGATGTTCCAATGCCGCCCCAAGTTATGGCCGTTGGCCCAGGCGAAGCCTTTGCCGAAAGCCTGCATGTCCAGGAAGGTGTCGGTGGGGGTGCCGATCTTGACGGTGCCGCGGTGGAAGGCGGGGCCGTCGACCTTGGCGGTGGTCCAGCCGGTGAGCTTGCTCGGGTCGTCCATCGGCAGCGGGAAGGTCTGCCAGCCGGTCAGCGGCTTGCCGTCGAGCAGCACGGGGTCGACCAGGCCGGCGCGGCCGTCGGGCAGGTGGGCGCCGTAGTTGATGCTGCCGCCGTTCTCTACCAGCACGTCGATAGTGTGGGAGCCGGCGGGGATGTCCATGTCCATGTCCACGGCCACTTGCTGCAGGCGGCGCTCGGCGCTGCCTGCCAACAGAAGGAACTGTTAGGCAGCGGTGTTCTCCAACCACTCGCCGTCCCACGTGGCCGACTGCAGCCATTCTATTAATGTCTCAACATATTTCTGAAAGTCGGACGCCAGGCGTACCTTTGTGTCTTCGTCGCGACCGAAGGCAATGATTTGACCGGAATGGCCCTGTATATCAGGGTCGAAGTCCAAGCCGTGATGATTTCCACCCCAATCATGGGTGAGGGGTATCCATGCTCGATTGCAGTACATGGGCTTGATGGCACCTTCCGGGTCTGAGCGCATGAATTCGGCGCAATCGGCGTTCATTTCAGCTTCGTCGATGGAGCGCCAGGTGTCCCATTGCGCACGAATTCCAGCGACTGACAGAAGCTGCTGACCGAAGAAGAGGCCTAGTCCGTCTTGGCCGTCGTGTGTCAGCAAGAAAGTCTTGACCGAATCCGGCAATACCACGCCGAGGTGTTGCTCTAAGCCATGAAGCGCAGCGAGATCAGTGCCCGGCCGCAATGCAATCGCGTCGAGACACTCGAGTTCGGCGAGGCGACTTTCAATTCGGTTCCATTTTTCGTGCATCGTGATTCCTGAAATTTGCTTTGGTGTCCGGTACATCAGGTCCCATCAGGGTGAAGGGATGTCTCACCGCCCGGCAGGGCCGTTGTCGGGCTCAAGTGGCATGCATTGCTGGTCTTGTGGTCCGGCAGCCAGCCTTTCTTGGCCTGTTGCAGCGGCAACCCTCTTTCTCAGTACGTCCATGCGTCTCGTGAACTTTTCGTTCTCGAATGCAGCCATCCGGGCGTCGTAGCAAACCTCTATCTGGCCAGACTGCACTGTGACCGTGACGAGCACTGGCGTCCTGTTGCAGAAGAGTTCCGTCCCCTTTCGGTAGGAGCAGGAGAAGCCCTCATCCATCGCATACTTGCGAACGGCGTCTACCACCGACTTCCGGGTTTCCGGGGTGTCCGAAACGACGATCCTGCTCTTGAAGAATCCATCGCAGCCCGTGAGGGATATGGCTGCGGCGACGACAAGTAATAGCGTCAGCGGTCGCATGAATCTTCGAACTCCTGTAGCTATCGGTTGGAGAACAGTGAACAACCGCGACGCCGCGCCATCCGAATGCAGCGGATGGCCCGACGCGCTAGGCGCTCCAATGTAACGGGGTCAGGTTCACTTAGGATGTCAACCTGACCACGTTAATTGAAGGCAGGCTAACGTGGTGGTGAGCGGCTGCCTCGCTTATTGTTAGCCTAACCGACCATGATGTTAGATTTTAATATGGAAGCTACTCGACACTTTGAATTTTGAGAACTGAGTCAAATGTTCCCCTCTTAATTCCCACTGACTCTGGTTTTATGTTTTCAGCCATATTGCCAAGCAAATTTACTCCTGGCTCTGGTGAGGTGGTGCCACCGGATGACGAGGTTGATTCAAAGGTACCGGCATAGGACACCAATGAAACTCCAATTTTCACCCTGTTTTTTGTCATTTGTTTTGATGCGTAGAATGTCCCGCCCATCTTCCAGCCAAGTCCAGTGACTCCCGTATCTGCCTTGGCACCTTGTAGTAATGCATATGAGCTATGTAAGGTAGCTGCTGTAGAAATTATTCTCAGAGCTACAAGTTTTAGCTTTTGGGCCGATACATCCTGCCTAACCCGACGAGCCAAGTCATCATACTTTTTTTTGTCAATATCGCGCAAGCTTATGCGGCTAGTGGCTCCTCGGTAAAAGCGATACTCAACCTTGTAGTCTCCGGATAAAGATGCAGATGCAACTGCAAGGCCTAAGCTTGCTGCCGATTTGGTATCAATCAAGTACGTGTCATAGTTGAACTCAGATACCTTTAATTCTGGAATTATGGCATCGTCTTTTAGTATGAACTCAGCGTAAGGAACTATTATTTGTTCTTTTTTATCGTTTTCAACAATGGCAACCAAACGCCCAGGAATTTCAGTTAATTGATCATTTTCAAATAGTGTCTCGCTTAGTAATGTAAATTCAGCGAACGGGTCGGGTAACTGGGTCTCTATGACGTCGCCTCTGTCATTTTTCGATTGCTTTTCGGACGACCAGCCAAATAAGGCAGCAGCATTTGCTGAGCCACTGCTCGCACATGCGAAAGTAATCAGTAGGACATTTATAAAGGTATTATTGCTCATAACTTAGTCCTTTGATTGGAAAAGTCTAACTACTATTCGGCGACAAAATGGTGTGTAAAACAGGTGCGTAGCACGCCGATACCATTACCTTTCGAAGCGGCATGCATCGTAAATTAGATCTTTCGCCAGCCCCGTTGTCGCATAATCCCTGCGTGTAACCCACGGCCATTCCCCAGTGCATCCCCGCACAAGGCCGGCGCTATCGCTAGTTGACGCCCGTCACAGTTAAAGGCGACTAACGGACTCAGGTTCACTTATTGGTTGAGTTGGATTCTTTGCGCGGGCGGCATATGGGCCTATGCCTGCAAAGCACCGGGTCTTGGCTTGGACCGTTTAACGGGCAGTTTCACTGAGAAAGTCAACCTGACCCCCGTTTCTGATAGTGCAATTAGAGATGTCGGACTCAGTGGCCTGGCGATCTTTAAAGTAAGACATGACTCTCCTTAAACGCTAACGCCAGAATTAAGCCGTGCCGCGAAGCGGCGTCGGCTTGAATTGTTAGGCGCCGGCTTCGCTTGTGCCGCCACCCTTTTTCCAGACTGCGCGGCCCGGACCACCCGAGCCGGGGAACTGCCAGCCCATATGCGTGACTGTATTAATTACTGCACAGGATAGGCCCGCAACAACCCTTTGCAGCTGATCCAGAAAGGCGCAATCCACAGCAGTTTCGAATTTCTCACTTTGTTTGTTCACATAAAAAGGAACGCTCCGTCCGGCACTATCGGGAACGTGCCACGACCCGTGGCAAAGTGCATTTCGTATCTTGCATGCGGCTCGAAGATCAACCAGCAAGTCATCTAGGCTCTCAATGCGGGCGTTTGGATGCTCGCGTGCGGCTTTGCCATATGTATCGATGAGATTGCTCAGTGGGTCGGAAAGCGAGCGGGTTATCTTAGGCAGCCATGCGGCATACGCGGCGTCGAGCTCACTTTCTTCGTATGGTGTTGTCACAGTAAGGGTGAAAATGGCCCTGAGTAGCACCTCTTCAAGGAAGCCGAAGGTTGCCACCGCTCGACCGAGCGATTCCCAAAAGCTCGGATCGTGAGCATGAGTTGGGTAGCCGGCGGGCAATCCCGATTGGTTAATGACGTAGCGCTTGGTTTCTGTTTCTTTCATTCGCAGGGACATCCCACCCGGCACCTAACACCTGCGTTAAGCCGCGCCGCGAAGCGGCGTCGGCTCGGACGAATTTGCGTTCAGCCCTTGCGAGCCGGCGGCGGATTAGGCGGCGGGGCCGGCTTGCTTTGCGTGGGCGGAGGATTCTTGTTTGCGTTGTGGCCAGACGCTGGGGGATTTGATCCCTTCTGCACCGTGTGGATATACGTATCCTTTCGTTCATTGCTCATCTATCGTCTCCTCGTTTCGCATGAACTCAACCCACTGAACATCCTTCGAGTCAATCAAGATGCCATCCAGTTGAGGCAGATCAATTGCCGTGCCAGACTCGTCGATCCAACTAGGCGCCTGAATGTAGAGTTGTCCTTGGCCGGGTGTAATTGGCCATTCTTTCGGCCAGCCGTAAAGGCGACGGCCGTCTTTTAGTTGCACGATCACATAGACCGCGTGCTCTGCGAAGACGCAATACCACTCTGACGGATGCGAAGTACGCGACGTGAAGCCGTGTTTTCGGAGCTTTGAATGAAGCCAGTCCTTATTTGTGTAAAAGGACAATGCCAAGCCAACTGCGATCGCAAGCGCGAAGGACGCGACAAGACTTGAGGTCGAGCTCCAGGGGCCCAGCACGACTGCACGACCAGCAAACAGTGCTACCCACTTTGACAGGCCAAGCAGAGTCTGGATTGCGAAGGTAAGAATTAGTGCTTGTACAACGCGCTCAAACTGAGACGGCTTTGGGTGTGAGGTAAGCCCGAAAAAAATCCACGCGGCCGTGAACCCCGGCAGAAGGTAAGTGAGCAGCTTTACTACTTCGGCTGATAGTTCGTCCATGCCTGATCGCTAACTATTATTCAACGACAAAATGGTGTGTAAAACAGGTGTGTAGCTCACCTATTTCGCTACCTTTCGGCGTAGCACACATTTCAGCTCCGATTTCTCGCCAGTCGCGCTGTCGAATAATCCTTGCGTCTAACCCCGCCGCCATTCCCCCAGTGCATCCCCGCACAAGGCCGACGCTATCACTTGTTGACGGCCGTCACAAGTTAAAGGCCGCTCGGCTGAGCCGCCGGCGGCCTTAATTTGTAGACAAGTTGTTTGATGCCGCGCCATCCCGAGTTACCGGATGGCGCGTTGTCCGGATAACTCAATTACCCGGCGTAATCCAAACCTGCGCCTTAACCCCACGCACCTTCGCATCCGCCGCGCTATCCAAATCGAACACGATCACGCTGTTCTCGCCTTTGCGCTGCATCGGCGCCGGGAAATACAACGCCCGCTGCGGCCCGATGTTCCAATGCCGCCCCAAGTTATGGCCGTTGGCCCAGGCGAAGCCTTTGCCGAAAGCCTGCATGTCCAGGAAGGTGTCGGTGGGGGTGCCGATCTTGACGGTGCCGCGGTGGAAGGCGGGGCCGTCGACCTTGGCGGTGGTCCAGCCGGTGAGCTTGCTCGGGTCGTCCATCGGCAGCGGGAAGGTCTGCCAGCCGGTCAGCGGCTTGCCGTCGAGCAGCACGGGGTCGACCAGGCCGGCGCGGCCGTCGGGCAGGTGGGCGCCGTAGTTGATGCGGCCGCCGTTCTCCACCAGCACGTCCACGGTGTGGGTGCCGGCGGGGATGTCCACGTCCACGGCCACCTGCTGCAGGCGGCGCTCGGCGCTGCCGGCCAACTTACGATCCACGTAGACGCGGGCATAGTCGCGCACCTCGCCCAGGTACAGGCTGCCCTTGCGCGGGCCGGTGACGGTGGTGCGGTAGAGGATGTAGCCATAGGCCTGGCCGTAGCGCTCCATCGGCTGCGGGGTGTCGGTGGTGGCGGCCGGCGCGGGCAGGTTGTCCCACAGCGAGGCCGATTCGCGCAGCGGGGTGGCCGGCAGCTCCGCGAAACGGATCGGGGTGGGCAGGGCGGGCGGTTGCACGCCGGTGACGCGGGCGATGGCGTCGCGGAACAGGGCGAACTTGGGGGTGGGCCGGCCGGCTTCGTCCAGCACGGCGTCGTAGTCGTAGCTGGTGGTCTGCGGGGCGTAGTGGTCGCTGGCGTTCTTCTGGAAGTTGGCGCCGTTCATGAAACCGAAGCTGGTGCCGCCGACGAACATGTAGAGGTTGGCGGAATGGCCCTGGCGCAGGATCCATTCGAATTCGCTGGCCTGCTTGGCGGCGTCGGTGGCGGCATGCTTCTCGCCCCACTGGTCGAACCAGCCGGCCCAGTATTCGCCCACCATCTGAGGTTGGCCGGGGCGGAAGGTGGCCAGGCTCTGGAACGCTTTTTCGGCTTCGCCGGGGCCGAAGTTCACTACCGCCAGGGTGTCGGGCAGGGTGCCGTTGGCGAGCACGTCGGCGCCGTCGGCGGTGAACAGCAGGGCCTTGTCGAAGCCGGCCTTGACGAACATGGCGCGGTTGGCCTGCATGTAGACGTGGTCGTCGTCGTAGGAGCCGTATTCGTTCTCTACCTGCACGGCGATGATGGGGCCGCCGTTGTGGTTGAGCTTCGGCTTGACCTGCGCGGCGACGGCGTCGAGGTAGGCCTGGCTGGCGGCGAGGAAGCGCGGGTCCTGGCTGCGCACGCGCATGCCCGGTTCGGCGAACAGCCAGGCCGGGTAGCCGCCGGCTTCCCATTCGGCGCACACGTAGGGGCCGGGGCGCAGGATGACGTTGAGGCCTTGCGCGGCGGCTTCGTCGATGAATGCGGCCAGGTCGTTGTTGTCGCTGAAGTCGAACTGGCCCTGGCGCGGTTCGACCAGGTTCCAGAACACGTAGGTCTCCACGGTGTTCAGGCCCATGGCGCGCGCTTTCTGCAGGCGGTCCTTCCAGTAGGCGCGCGGGATGCGCTGGAAGTGGATGGCGCCGGAAATGATCTGGTACGGCTTGCCGTCGCGGGTGAAGTGCTCGCCCTGGGTGGCGAAGGCGGGCCAGGGCGCGGTGGCGTGCGTCGGCTGTGCGGATGCCGGGAGGGAAAGCAGGAGCGACAGGGCAAGGGCGGACAGGGAACGACGCAGCATGTGGGGGTCTCTGGCGGTGGTGAGGTTGCGCTTTTTGTAGGAGCGGCTTCAGCCGCGACCGAGTGCTACCGGAGAGTCTTGGTCGCGGCTGAAGCCGCTCCTACAGGGGCGGGGAGGATGCGTCTCAAACAAACGACGGTGGCAAGTCTTCCTTGGCTGCGCCGAACGCCGGATTCGGCTTCGGGCCCATCTCCAGTTCCAGGGTGCCGCCGGCAGCGAGGTCGGCGTGGCGCAGCCAGCTGCGCGTGTACGGCTTGCCGTTCCAGCGGGCGCGCTGGATGTAGACGTTGGCGGCGCTGTTGCCGTGGGCGACGACGCTGAGGGTGCGGCCGTTGCCGACATCGACGTCGGCGCGCTTGAACAGCGGGCTGCCGAGCACGTAGGTGGCGCTGACCGGGTCCACCGCGTAGAAACCCAGGGCGCTGAGCACGAACCAGGCGCTCATCTGCCCGCAGTCCTCGTTGCCGGACAGGCCGTTGCGCGCGTCGTGGTATTGCTCGCGCAGCAGCCGCCGCACCATCGCCTGGGTCTTGTACGGTTGCCCGGCGTAGGCGAACAGGTAGGCGACGTGGTGGCTGGGTTCGTTGCCGTGCGCGTACTGGCCGACCATGCCGTCGATGTCCGGCGGGGCGTCGGCCGGCAGTTCGGAGCTGGTGGAGAACAGTTCGTCGAGCTTGGCGACGAAGCCGTCGCGGCCGCCGAACAGTTCCATGTAGCCGTACAGGTCGTGCTGGTTGAGGAAGGTGGCCTGCCAGGCGTTGGACTCGGTGAAGTCGCGCCATTTCGTGATGTGGCCCATCGCGCGCGGATCGAACGGGGCGGCCCAGTCGCCGTTGCTCAGCCGCGGCTGCACGAAGCCGCTCTTGCGGTTGAACACGTTGCGGTAATTGCGCGAGCGTTCGCGCAGGGCGCGCGCCTCCTTGGTGGCGCCGGCGGCCTGCGCCAGGTGCGCCACCGCCCAGTCGTCGTAGGCGTATTCCAGGGTGCGGCTGACCGCTTCGTCGACGGTGTCGCTGGGGATGTAGCCGCGCTTGCGGTACTCGTCCAGGCCGTGCGTGGTGTCGTCCATGGCGCGCTTGCGGTAGGCCGGCCAGGCGGCGGCGTAGTCGATGCCGGTGAAGCCCTTGGCGTGCGCTTCGGCCAGCACCACGGCGGAGTGGTAGCCGATCATGCAGCCGGTCTCCACGCCTTGCAGCGGCCAGATGCCGACGCCGTCCGGGCATTCGTTGGCGCCGCGCACCAGGCACTGCACCAGGTCGGGCACGCGCTCGGGCTGCATCAGGGTCAGCAAGGGGTGCAGGGCGCGGTAGGTGTCCCACAGCGAGTAGGTGCTGTAGTTGTGATAGCCGGCGGGCGCCTGGTGCACCTTCAGATCCATGCCGCGGTAGCGGCCGTCGGTGTCGCTGAACAGGGTCGGCGCGAGCAGACTGTGGTACAGGCCGGTGTAGAAGATGCGCTGCTGCGCGTCGTCGTCGCTGTCGATGCGCACCCGCGCCAGTTCCTTCTCCCACGCGGCCACGGCGGCGGCGTGCACGCGCGGGAAATCGAAGTCGGGCAGTTCGGCGTCGAGGTTGGCCAGGGCGTTCTCGGCGCTGACCGCGGAGATGCCGACCTTGACCAGCAGCGGCGCGTCGGCCGCGTCGGGGTAGTGCAGCGCCACCTTCAGGTGGGTGCCATCGGCCTGGTGCGCGCCGGCGGCCAGCGGCTGGTCTTCGGAATAAAGTTGGGCCTTGGCGAACGGCCGCGACAGGCGCATGGCGAAGTAGATGTAGCGGCCGGTCGCCCACTGGTACACGCGGCGCCCGCCGGTCAGGGTGCGCGCATCGACGATGCGCAGCTGCGCGTCGCTGACCCGGGTCGCGATCTCGGGTTTGTCCTGCATGCCGTGGCACAGGTCCAGCAGCAGGTGCGCGGGCTTGTCCTTGGGGAAGTGGTAGCGGTGCAGGCCGGCGCGCGCGGTGGCGGTCAGCTCGGCGTGCACGCCGCTGTCCTTCAGGCGTACGCGGTAGTAGCCGGGCGAGGCGGCTTCGTCGGCGTGGTCGTAGCGCGAGCGGTAGCCGGCGTCCGGATCTTCCAATGTGCCGGGCACCAGCTTCACGTCGCCGGTGGCGGGGACGACCAGGAAATCGAGCAGGTCGCCGACGCCGGTGCCGGACAGGTGGGTGTGCGAGAAGCCCATGATCGAGCCGTCGGATTCGTGGTAGCCGGAGCACGAATCCCACACCGCGTTGTAGGTGTCCGGGCTCAGCTGCACCATGCCGAACGGCAGCGTGGCGCCGGGGAAGGTGTGGCCGTGGCCGCCGGTGCCGATGAACACGTCGACGTGGCGGGTGAGCTCGGCCTTGGCGCGCGCGTCGGCGGGCAGCGCGTAGCTGCCGGCGCGCGCTTGCGCCAGGCGGGCGATGCCGCTGCTGCCGAACAGGGCCAGGGCGATGGCGCCCTGCAGGAAACCGCGTCGTGTGGCCATGGTGCTGTCCTCGGGGTGTGCAGCTGAGAGGGGATGATGTTTTTGTAGGAGCGGCTTCAGCCGCGACTCTGGCGTTGGCGGTCAGATCCGGTCGCGGCTGAAGCCGCTCCTACAGGGGGCGGTGGGGTGGTCAGGCTTTCAGCAGGTGCGGTTTGCGCTGGTGCAGGTCGATGATCAGTTCGCCGAACAAGGTGTTGGCCCAGGCGAACCAGTCGCGGGTGAATTTGCTGGGGTCGTCCTTGTCGAAGGCTTCGTGCATGAAGCCGCTGCCGGCGTCGGTGCTCTTCAGCCAGGCCAGGCATTGGCGGATCTGCGCGTCGTCGTCGCTGGCCAGCGCGTACTGCATGATCGACATCGGCCAGATCGTGCCCATGCCGCTGTGCGGACTGCCCACGCCTTCGGCGGCGCGGCCGCGGTAGAAGTACGGGTTGCGCTCGCTCCACGCCAGCTGGCGGGTGCGCAGGAACAGCGGGTCGCGGCGGTCGCAGCAGCCCAGGTAGGCCAGGCTCAGCAGGCCCGGCGCGTTGGCGTCGTCGATGAACAGCTGGTTGCCGTAGCCGTCCACTTCGTAGGCCCAGAACGCTTGCCCGTCGGCATCGCGCATCTGCCCGAACTGGCGCGTGGCGGTCTCCACTTCGTCGGCCAGCGCGCGGCATTCGCCGGCGAAGGCGGCATCGTGGTGCAACGCTTCGCTCATCGTGGCCAGCTGGCGCAGCGACGTCACCGCGAACAGGTTGGCCGGCACGAACAGCGGGTACAGGCAGGCGTCGTCGGACGGGCGGAACATCGAGTGGATCATGCCATTGGGCTTGGTCGGCTGGCCGTAGCCCTCCAGCACCAGGGTCTCGGTGGCCAGCGGCGAGGGGCGCTGGAAACTGTAGGGGCCGCGGTCGTGCAGGCGCTGCTGCTCGCGGAAGGTCTTGACCACCACGTGCATCGCCGCGCGCCAGTCGTCGTCGAACGGGGCGGCGTCGCCGCTGGCTCGCCAGTATTCGTGCGCCAGGCGGATCGGGTAGCACAGCGAATCCACTTCCCACTTGCGCTCGCCGACGCCGGGCTTCATCTCGGTGATGTCGGCCACCGACCACTTCAGGCGCTGGCTCTTGCCGTCGGGCAGGAACGCGTTGGCGTAGGGGTCGAGCTGGATGCAGGCGGCCTGGCGCTGGATCAGGCCATGGAACATGCGCCGCAACGCCGGGTCGCGTTTGGCCAGCGGCACGTACGGATGCACCTGCGCCGAGGAATCGCGCAGCCACAGCGCTTCGATGTCGCCGGTGATGACGAAGGTGTCCGGCTTGCCGTTGCGGGTGCCGATTTCCACGGTGGTGTCGAGCGTGTTCGGATAGCAGTTCTCGAACAGCCAGGCCAGGCGCGGATCGCCGATGCCGGCCTTGACCGTGCGCAGGTGCTTTTCCACCGCGGCGCTGACGAAGCGCCGTTGCGCCGGGGCGGGGCGCTTGCTGGGCAGGTCTGCCGCCGCTGCGCCGGACGCGGCGAAGCCGGGCACGGCGCTGGCGAGCAGGCCGGCGCCGGCGGCGCTGCCGAGCAGCTGGAGGACATCGCGGCGGGAAGGCATGGGTGACTCCTGGTCTGGTTTATACATGTGGGCGCATTGCTTTGCTTTTCTGTAGGAGCGGCTTCAGCCGCGACCGGGGGTTACCGGTAAGGCCGGGTCGCGGCTGAAGCCGCTCCTACAGGAAGCAATGGTGCGGCGCATTCGCTGGTTACCGCGGGATGGGCGCGCTGCCCTGGATCGAAAACGCGGTCCCGTCGCCGGGCGCCCCGGTGCCGGGCTGGCCGCCGCCGACGAACACGCGGTAGTCGCCGGGCTGCACCGCGCGCTGGCCGGCGCGATCGACATCGCTCAGCTGGCGCGGCGTCAAGTCGAATTGCACCTCGCGCGTCTCGCCCGGCTGCAGCGTCACCCGCTGGAAGCCGACCAGGGTGCGCAGCGGCGACTGCGCGCGTTGCGGGTATTCCAGGTACACCTGCACCACTTCGTCGCCTGCGCGCGTGCCGCTGTTGCGCACCTGCGTGCGCACCTGCAGGTGCGCGCCGGCCTGCAGCGTCGTAGTCGACAATTGCGGCGCGGCGTAGGCGAAGCTGGTGTAGCTCAGCCCGCTGCCGAACGCGAACAGCGGCTCGCCCTTGAAGTAGCGGTAGGTGCGGCCCTTCATGTCGTAGCTGACGTAGGCCGGCAGGTCCTTGGTGGAGCGGTAGAAGGTCACCGGCAGGCGGCCGCCCGGGTTGACGTCGCCGGCCAGCATCTGCGCGATCGCGGTGCCGCCGGACTGCCCCGGATACCACGCCGCGACGATCGCATCGGCATGCTGCTTGGCCCAGTTCAGCGCCACCGCGCTGCCGCTCATCAGCACCACCACGAGCGGCTTGCCGCTGGCCTTGGCGCGCTCCAGCAGCGCCTGCTGCGCCGCGGGCAGGGCGAGGTCGTTGCGGTCGCCGCCGTCGAAGCCGGGCACGTCGATGCGCAGTTCCTCGCCTTCCACGTCCGGCGACAGGCCGACGAAGGCGACCACCGCATCGGCCTGCGCGACCGCGCGTTCGGCCTCGGCCAGTTGCGGCGCGGCCGGCGCCAGCCATTCCAGGCGCAGGCCCTGGTCCTGGCCGCGGTGCTCCAGTTCCAGGCGGATGCGGCGCGGGCGCGCGTCGTCGAAGTGCAGCACGGTCTCGACGTTGCGGCCGTCGGCGTTGTGCATGCCGGCCGGCAGGTGCTTGTCCTCGGCGTTGCCGGCGACGACCAGCTTGTCGTCGATGTACAGCCGCACCGGATCGTGGCCGGCGCAATCGAAGCAGCGCGCCACGCGCACCGCCAGGGTGTAGTCGCCCGGTCCGGGCGGCAGCAGCTCGCCGCTCCAGCGCACCGAGTAGCGATCCTTGTCCACGCCCTTGGCCGGCGCCACGTGGTCCCAGTTGAAGCTGACCACGCGGTCCTGGCGTTGCGTGCGCGGCGTGCCGGCCAGATCGACGTTGTCGAAATACTCGCCACGCAGGCCGGGCTTGCCGTCGCTGCGCAGGGCGGTCTCCGGGATCATGCCGGGCACGCCGGCGGCGAGCGGGGCGCCTTGCGCGTAACTGACGTTCGCGGCGCCGAAGCGCTCGCGCAGGCCCAGCAGCGGCGTCACCGGCGCGGCCGAGGTGCCCTGGTAGTTGGCTTCCAGCGCGGCCAGTGCGTCGGCATTGGGGCCGATCACCGCCAGGCGCAGGCTTGGCTTCAGCGGCAGGGTGGCGTTGCGGTTCTGCAGCAGCACCAGCGATTGCTGCGCGGCCTGCAGCGCCAGCGCGCGGTGCGCGGCGCTGTCCACGTCCTTGGCGCCCAGCCGTGCGTACGGGTCCTTGCGCTGCGGCTGCAGTTCGCCGAGCCGGTAGCGCGCGGCGAACAGCCGCACCAGCGAGCGGTCGAGCAGGGCTTCGTCGGCCTCGCCGCGCTCGATCGCCTGGCCCAGTTCGGCATAGGCGTGGCCGCAGTTGAGGTCGTGGCCGGCCTTGAGCGCGGCGGCGGAGGAACCGGCGTTGTCGGCGCGGAAATGATGGAACTGGGTCATGTCGTCGACCGCGTCGCAGTCGGAGACGACGAAGCCCTTGAAGCCCCAGTCGCCGCGCAGGCGGCCGTTGAGCAGCCAGTCGGCGGCGCAGGCCGGGGTGCCGTGCAAGGAGTTGTAGGCGCACATCACCGAGCCGGCACGGCCGTCGACGATGGCGGCGCGGAACGCCGGGGTATAGGTCGCTTCCAGGTCGCGCGGCGACACGTCCACGTCGAAGCCGTGGCGGCCGGGTTCCGGGCCGCTGTGCACGGCGATGTGCTTGGGCGTGGCGATGGTGCGCGGGTGGGTGAGGTCGTCGCCCTGCAGGCCGTGGATGAAGCCCACCGCCAGCTGCCCGGTGAGGTAGGGATCCTCGCCGTAGGTTTCCATGCCGCGGCCCCAGCGCGGGTCGCGGAAGATGTTGATGTTCGGCGACCAGATGGTCAGCCCGGCGTAGCGCGGGTGGTCCTTGCCGGGGCCGCCGGCGAGATTGAACTTGGCGCGCGCCTCGGTCGAGGTCACGGTGCCGACCTGCTCGAGCAGGGCGGTGTTCCAGGTCGCGGCCAGGCCGATCGCCTGCGGAAACACGGTGGCGTAGCCGTTGCGGGCGATGCCGTGCAGGCCCTCGCTCCACCACTCGTAGGCCGGCACGCCCAGGCGCGGGATCGCCGGTGCGTCGTTCATCGCCTGCGCGACCTTTTCCTCGCGGGTCATCTTCGCCACCAGCGCGGCGGCGCGGTCCTCGGCGTCGTCGGCATGGGCGAGCGGCGCAGCGGCCAACCCAAGCAGAGACAACCCCCGCAAAATCCCCTGTAGGAGCGGCTTCAGCCGCGACCGTGCGCTGTCCGCCTCGCGTCGCGCGCAACCGCTCATGGTTCCCCGGATTTCATGGTGCAGTGTCGTTGCCCTCCGCATCACTTCGCCTCCGCCGGCTCGGGCGGCGCACCGGCCAGCGTGGCGGCCAGATCGCGCACCTGCAAGGCGCCGCGCAGCTGTTCCAGCGTGGCGCTGCTGCGCACATGCACGGTCAGCGGCTCGCCCGGCAGCAGGTCGAAGGCGTTGTCGGACAGCGTGGCATCCAGATCGCCGAACGTCAGCCATACCTCGCGCGCCAGCGTGGCGCTGGTCAGGGTCAGTGTGTAGCCGTCGCCGTCGGCGCGCAGTTCGCTGCGGATGTCCGGGCTGGGCAGATGCAGGTGCTTGGCTGCATCGAAGAACACCAGGTTGCGCGACAGCACGCGCGCGCCGTCGAGCAGTTCGAACACCGCGACGCTGCGCTTGGGATCGGCGCGGCGCAGCAGCTGCGCATCGCTGAAGCTGCCCACGCGCACGCTGGACAGCGGCGCCAGGGTCACCGGCTTCTCGCTCTTGCTCAGCACCTTGCCGGAGACGTCCATCACCCGCATGCGCCAGCGCGCGGCCAGCGGCACGGTGCGGTCGGACACCAGCGTCACCTCGGTCTGGCCCTTGTCGTTGCGCAGCGCGGCGATCAGTTCCGGCGCATAGAAGCGCTTGGCGTGGTAGTGCAGCGCCTTCCAGCGGCCGAAGTAGTCCAGGCTCGACCAGGACGCGCCCGGCCACACGTCGTTGAGCTGCCAGTACAGCGAGCCCATCGACTGCGGCCGCGACGCGCGCAGGTGCTCGGCGGCCAGGGCGATGCCCTCGGCCTGCATCAGCTGGCTCAGGTAGACGAAGCTCTCGAACTCCTTGGGCTCGCCGAATTCGCGGCGGATGTAGAGCAGCAGGCGCTGGTTGCCGTTGCCCTTGTCGAACTTCTGGTGCGCGCGCATCACCGGCGATTCCGGCTGCAGGTCGCCGGGTTCGGCGAAGGCGCGGATCGTGCGCATCTCCGGGAACGACTGCAGGCCGTATTCGGACATGAAGCGCGGGGTCACGTTGAGGTATTCGGTGACCGGCAGCGCCGGGCCGCCCCAGACCTTCCAGTAGTGCATGTCGCCGTCGTCGGGCTGGTCGGCGGCGCCGTCGAAGTCGGTGCCGGGCGAAGTGGCCCAGTACGGGGTGTCGCTGTCGTACTTGCTCACCGCTTCGCGCAGCACGGTGCCGAACAGCGTGGTCATGCCGCGTTCGATGCGGCTGCGTTCTTCCGGATCGATCGACTGCTTGAACTTGACCCGGTCGCCCCAGTTTTCCCAGCCGGTCTGCACTTCGTTGTTGCCGCACCAGATCACGATGCTGGGGTGGTCGCCCAGGCGCTTGACCTGCGCTTCGGCCTCGGCGCGGGTGTTCTCGCGGAACGCCACGTCGTAGGGCGGGATCGCGCCGCCGAACATGAAGTCCTGCCAGATCATGATGCCGAGGCGGTCGGCATCCTCGTAGAAGCTGTCCGGCTGGTAGTGGCCGCCGCCCCACATGCGCAGCATGTTCATGTTGGCGTCGCGCGCCGATTGCAGGATGCCGCGCATGCGCGCGGCATCGACCCGGCTGGGGAAGCTGTCGAACGGGATCAGGTTGGCGCCCTTGGCGAACACCGGGATGCCGTTGACCACGATCGCGAAGCCCTTGCCCCACTTGTCTTTGTCGCGGCGCAGCTCGACGCTGCGCAGGCCGGTGACGCGCTGGGTGGCGTAGCTGTCGCCGGCGGCGTCGCGGATGCGCGCCTTGAACGTGTACAGGTCCTGCTTGCCGTAGCCGCTGGGGAACCAGCGCTGCGGCTTGGCGATGCGCACCGGCACGGTGAGCGTGTTGCTGCCCGGATCGAGCACCGCCTTCTGGCTCAGCTGCGCCACGCGCTGGCCGTCGGGGCCGAGCACGTCCAGCTCCAGTTGCACCTCGCCGCTGCGGCCGGCCTGTACCTCCAGTTGCGCGAGCAGTTGCGCGGCGTCGGCATCGACGCGTTGCTGGGCGATGTGCAGGCCTTCCACGCGCAGCGCGTCCCAGGCTTCCACGCGCACGTCCTGCCAGATGCCGGCGGTGACGATGCGCGGACCCCAGTCCCAGCCGAAGGTGTACGGCGCCTTGCGCACGTAGGTGGAGCTGTGCCGCGCTACGGGTTCGTCGCCGAAGGCCGAGTCGTAGGCGCCGGGCAGCGCGTACGGCTGCTTGGCCAGCCACGGCTGGATCTTCTTGATCGGCGAGAACAGCCGCACTTCCAGCACGTTGTCGCCGCGCTTGAGCAGCGGCTTGGCGTCGACCCGCCACTGCCGGAACATGTTGTCGGCGGCGAGCAGCTTCTTGCCGTTGAGGTAGACCTCGGCAAAGGTGTCCAGGCCGTCGAACACCAGCTCCACGTGCTCGCGCGCGAGCAGCGCGGCGTCGGCCTTGAAGCGGGTCTGGTACTGCCAGTCGCTCAACCCGGCCCACTGGATCTTGGCTTCGTTGTCGCGATAGAACGGATCGGGCACCAGCCCGGCCGCGATCAGGTCGGTCTGCACCGTGCCCGGCACCTGCGCCGGCAGCCACTGCGCGGCCTTCGGGAATTCCTTGGCATGCGCCTCGCCCGGCGCCAGCCGCACCTGCCAGCCCTGTTGCAGCGACAGCGTCGCCGGCACCGCCGCCTGGGCCAACATCGGCAGGCCCATGGCCAGCAGCAGCCCGAGCCGGGCGGGGAAGCGCGCGCGCGGCGCGGAACGGGGACGGCGATGCGGCTGGGTCATGCGTGGGTCTCCAGGGTCAACGCGCGGCGGCGGGGGGCGCCTGCGCGGTGGTTTCGATCAGGTGGACGGCGCCGATGGCGTAGTACGGGCCGTTGATGCGGGCAGTCGAACGCAGGCACAGGTCGTGCGTTCCGGTTTGCTTGGGCAACGGCGCTTCGAGCGAGAACTGCTCGCCAAGGGCCTTGCCGCCCGGCAGCGGGATCCGCGCCAGCAGCTTGCCCTTGCAGTCGCCCAGGCGCACTTCCAGTTCGCCGTGCGCGGTCTTGGCCGGGTACTGCTTGACCTTGACCTGCTCGTGCGCCAGTCCGTAATTGCGTGCCAGCCGCGCCGCATCGATGCGGATGCTGGCGATGCCGTCCAGGCGCGCGTCGGCGTAGCGCCAGCAGCTGCCGAACAGGTCGATGTTGAACACCGGCGTGTCCTTGCCCGGCATGTCCGGCAGCAGCGGCACGCGCAGGCCCAGGCTGCCGTCGGCGCAGGAACCCAGGCCCTGGGTGTCGCGGCTGAGCAGGCCGGGGCGGTCGAGGATGCGGGTACGCGGTGCGGCCAGCACGCTGCCGTCGTCGGCGAAGGTGGCCGCGCGCACGGTGACCGGCAGGGTCACCTCGAACGGCTTGGCGTAACGCGGCGAATCGGCCTTGGGCTCGCTGCCGTCGGTGGTGTAGCGGAAGCTGCCGAACTTGGCCTGGTTGCCGAGCACGATGCTGGCCTTGCCGCTGTCCAGCGCGGCGTTGTCGCCGCCCTGGATGGCGATGTCCGGCGCGAACGCGCCGTCGCCATAGTCGATGCCGAGCGCACGGTAGCGGTTGAGCTGCGCCGGCAGGCGCTGCAGGAAACCGTCCCAGCCACGCACCGCCATCGGCGACCACGCCGCCTCGGCCAGCGCGCCCAGGCGCGGGAACAGCGCGTGGTCGATATGCCAGGCCGAGGGAATGTATTCGGCCCACAGCGCGGCCTGCGCGCCGAGCACGTGCTTGGCTTCCTCGGCGCTGAGCGCGGCCGGGACCGGATCGAACTCGTAGACCTTCTGCAGCGGCAGCACCGCCAGCCGGCCGTTGGGCTCGTCGCTGCGTGCGCTCTGCAGGTTGTCCAGGTACAGCCAGCCGGCCGGCACCAGCACCACGTCGTGGCCCTGCTTGGCCGCGGTCACCGCGCCGTCGACGCCGCGCCAGGACATCACCGACGCGCTGGCCGGCAGGCCGCCTTCCAGGATCTCGTCCCAGCCGATCAGGCGCCGGTCGTGCTTGGTCAGGTAGTCGGACAACTGCTGGTTGAACCAGCCCTGCATCGCGTGCGCGTCCTTGACCCCGAGCTTGCGCATCTGCGCGCGTACCGCCGGCGACCGCTCCCACTGGTCCTTGACCGCTTCGTCGCCGCCGATGTGGATGTACTGCGAGGGGAACAGCTGCAGCACTTCGTCGAGCACGCCCTGGATGAAGGTCATGCTCTTTTCGTCGGTGTCGAACAGGTAGGGATTGACGCCCCAGTCCACCGACACCTTCGGCCGCTGCTTGGTCACGCCGACCAGTTCCGGATACGCCGCCACCGCCGCTTGCGCATGCCCGGGCATGTCCAGTTCCGGCACGATGGTGATGTGCCGCGCGGCGGCGTAGGCGACCAGGTCGCGGATCTGGTCCTGGGTGTAGAAGCCGCCGTAACGGTCGGGCACGCCCTGCGTGCCTGCGCCGGGCGGGGTACGCCAGGCGCCGATCTCGGTGAGCTTGGGATAGCGCTTGATCTCGATGCGCCAGCCCTGGTCGTCGGTCAGGTGCAGGTGCAGCACGTTGAGCTTGTGCTCGGCCATCGCGTCGATGACGTGCTTGACCGTGTCCGGGCCGTGGAAGTGGCGGGCCACGTCGAGCAGCAGGCCGCGCCAGCCGAAGCGCGGCCAGTCGCGGATCTTGACCTCGGGCACGTCCACTTCGCCCTTGCCGGCATCGGGGGTGAGCAGCTGCCAGGCGCTCATCGCGCCGTAGAACAGGCCGCGCTCGTCGCGCGCCTGGATCAGCATGGTGCTGCCGTCCACGTCCAGCCCGTAGCCTTCCGGCGCTTCCACCGGGGCGTTGGGGTTCATCTGCAGGCGGATGGCGCCGTTGGCCGGAATGGTCTCGGCGCGCACCTCCAGCGACAGGCCGCGGGTCTTTTCCAGCAGCGTGGCCAGTTGCCGGGCGACGCGCATGGCCGCCTCGTCGTCGGTCGGCACCGACAGCGTGCTGCCGGTGCCGATGGTCAGCGTGGCGCTGCCGCGCTTGACCTGCGCCGGCGCCGGAATCAGCGGCAACGGCGCGGTGCTGACCGGTTTCGGCGCAGCCGGTGCGGGCGCTGCGGCGGGCTTGGCCGTGTCCGCCGCGGCGGGGGCCTGGCGGTCGCAGCCGCTCAGCACGGCAGTGAGGGCGAACAGGGCAAGCCCCAGCCACGTGGTGCGGGACGCCGCCGCGACGCCCGCCGGGGCGGTCGTCGGGCGGTGTGGCGTGCGCTGGCGTGCACCTGCTGCAATCATTCGGTCTACCTCGTGCTGTGCGGACGCCTATCGTAGTGGATCGGCGCGTAACGGATCAGCGCGATGCGGTCGGCAGCTCGTCCCACACCTTCGGATCCTCGGCGCCCAGCACCCAGCAGCTGAAGCCTTCCAGGCCGTATTCCTTCACCAGGTCGTAGCGCGCGCGGAAGCTGCGCGCATCCGGGCGGAACACCCACTCGCGCATGTCGTCGCGGTAGAAATAGAACCACGACTCCTGCTCCTGCGCATCCCACTGCACGGTGGCGTTCTGCTCGATCGCCAGCGGGAAGGACTCGTCGGCGTCGATGTAGGTCGCCGAGATGTTCGACGCTTCGGTGCCGTCTTCCTTCACCGGGTTGCCGGTGTACCAGCGGTAGCCGTAGGTGGCGATGCCCAGCGACAGCTTCTCCTTCGGCACCTGGGTCAGCGCGTAGTCCAGGTGCTTCTTCATCCACACCATGCCGTCGACCGGGCCGGGCGTGGTCCAGCGGGTGTGCTGGTCGTAGGTCATCAGGCTAACCAGGTCCACCGCCTGGCCCAGCGCCTTCAGGTCGTAGGCGCCGCGCCAGTACTCCCACATCCACTTGGAGAACTGCCCGCCCTCGGCGTAGCCCGGCGCGTTCGGCACCACCGCCACCGACATCTTGAAGCCGGCCTTGTGCAGCGCGTCGGCGGTCTGCTTGACCATCAGCGTGTAGGCATCGCGGTCGGTCCAGGCGATGTTCTCGAAATCGAACTGGAAGCCGTAGTAGCCGTTCTTTTTGCCGTGGATCAGCAGCGAAGCGATCATGCGCTTCTTCGCCTCCTCGTCGTGCATCAGCTTGTGGAAGCCGTCGCGGCCGGTGGTCATCGACAGGATCGGCATCACCCGCAGCTGCTTGCGCTTGGCGATGTCGTAGATGTACGCGTTGGGGGTGCCGTTGACCAGGCCGTTCTGGTCCACGCCGTACCAGGTCGGCACCAGCACATCGATCTTGTCGACGTTGGCCAGGAACGAGTTGGTCGATTTCTGCGTGCTCATCAGATAGAACAGCGCGGTCGGGTTCTTGGCCATGGCCGGGGTACAGACCATGGCCAGGGCAAGCAGCAGCCCTGCGAATCGCTTCATCATCGGGGGAATATCCGTCAGCGGGTGGAGGTGGGGGAGGGCAGGTCGATGCGGAACACGTAGGCGTGTTCGCCGGCCGGCTTGGCCGGCAGGGTCAGGTGCAGGCCGTCGGCGCGCTGCTCGAACGGCACCTTCTTGCCGGTGGCGAGCAGGGTCACGCCGCGCACACCGTCGGCGGGCGTGAGCGAGCGGATCACCGCCTTGCCGCCGGCCGGCCAGCCCAGCTCGATCGCGTACAGCGCGCCGTGGCCGGTGGTGAAGCGGAAATCCTCGGCGGTGTAGGGCTTGGTCTTGGTGTCCTGGAAGGTGCCGCCGACCACTTCGGTCGGGCCCTCGCCGTAGGTGCGCCACGGCTGGCTGTCGTAGATCGCCTCGCCGTTGGTCTTCAGCCACTTGCCGATCGACAGCAGGATGTCGCGTTCGGTGTCCGGGATCGAGCCGTCGGCGCGCGGGCCGATGTTGAGCATCAGGTTGCCGTTCTTGCTGACCACGTCCACCAGCATGTGCACGATGAAGGTCGGGGTCTTGTAGGTGTCGTTCTCCACATAGCCCCACGAGGCGTTGCTGACCGAAGTGTCGGTCTGCCAGTGGGTCGGATGGATGCCGGTGAGCTGGCCGCGCTCGATGTCCAGCGTGCCGGCGCCTTCCGGGAACGCGCCGAGCTTGTAGTTCACCACCACCCCGTCGCCGCGCGCGGCGCCGTGGTTGTAGTAGTACGACAGCATGGTCGGCAGGGTGCTGCGGAAGGTCGGGTGCGCGATCCACCAGTCGAAGTAGATCAGCTCCGGGTCGTAGCGGTCGATCAGCTCGGTGGTGCGCGCCAGCCAGTCGTCCAGCCACGCCTGCGACACCGGCGTCCAGTCGTTGGCGACGTCGGCGTCGTCCTTGCCGCGCAGGCGGATCTGCGCCGGGCCGTACAGGCCGGCGTAGCGCGGATCGTTGACGTCCGAGTCGAACGTGCGGCCGCCGTCGAAGAACCAGTTGTGCTCGGCGCGGTGCGAGGACAGGCCGAAGTGCATGCCCTGCGCGCGGATCGCCTTGGACAGCTCGCCGATCACGTCGCGCCTGGGGCCCATCTTGGTCGCGGTCCAGTCCGACAGCTGCGAGTCGTACATCGCGAAGCCGTCGTGGTGCTCGGCCACCGGCACCACGTAGCGCGCGCCGGCCTCGCGGAACAGCTTGGCCCAGCCCTGCGGGTCGAACTTGGGTGCGGTGAACAGCGGGATCAGGTCCTTGTAGCCGAAGGTGGACTGCGGGCCGTACTTCTCGCGGTGGTGCGCGTAGTCCTGGCTGTCCTTGGCGTCGGGTTGGTACATGTTGCGCGAGTACCACTCGTTGCCGAAGGCCGGCACCGAGAACACGCCCCAGTGGATGAAGATGCCGAACTTGGCGTTGTCGTACCAGCCGGGCGAACGGTAGTGCTTCAGCGAGGTCCAGTCCGGGCGGAACGGCCCCTTGCGCGCGCCGGCGTCGGCCTCGCGTACCAGTCGCGCGCGTTCGGGCGCGTACTTGGCGGTGGCCTGCAGCCACTGCTGGTCGATCTGTTCGGGACTGAGGGTGGTGGCGGTGGGCGCGGTCGGCGACGGCGCATCCGCGGCGTCGGCGGACATGGCCGCCAACGCGAGAATGAGGGAGAAGCTGCTTGCCAGAGTCTTGCGTACAGCTCCGGCGTGGCGGGATCGGTCCGCGCGCAGGCGGGTCTCGGACGTCATGGAACTGCACTCCTCTGTAGAAAACGCGATGCCGGCGCAAACGAACCGCCGGGCAAAAAAAGGGCGCGCCACCGTGGAGGGTCGGTGGCGCGCCAGTCCTACATCAGAACTTGAAGTTCAGCTGCGCCTGGTAGCCGCGGCCGTTCTTGTACATGCCAATCGGCGCGTACTTGACCTCGTTGTACCAGTAGTACGTGGAGTCGAGCAGGTTGGTGGCGCTGACGCTGACGCTCATCCAGTCGTTGATCTCGTACGAGGCGGTCAGGTCGAGCTGCTTGTACTCGTCGGTGAACACGTTCGAGTCCAGGCGGCCGATCTGGGTGAAGTACTTGGAGCGGTAGCTGTAGTTCACCCGCACCATCCACGGACCGTTTTCCCAGTACGGGATCACGTTGTAGGTGTTGCGCGACAGGTACGGCAGGTTCAGGCCGTCCTCGGAGCTGGACTCGGCGTAGGTGTAGTTCGCCTGCAGGCCGAAGCCGTAGCCGAACGCCTGCTGGTAGTTCAGCGACGCGCCCTTGACCTTGGCGCCGGTGGCGTTGACCGGACGGGTCACGCTGTACGGCTGGTTGACGATGCCGTTGGTCGGGTCGCTGAGGATCTCGGTGGTCGTGGTGCTGACGATGTAGGAGCTGATGTCGCGGTAGAACACCTCGGCCGACAGCATGCTGGACGGGGCGAAGTACCATTCGGCGGCCAGATCGTAGTTGGTCGACTCGTACGGCTTCAGGTCCGGGTTGCCGCCGCTGGCGGTCAGGTCGCCGCTGGTGCTGTTGAGCGAGAACGAACCGGCCAGGTCGCTGTAGCGCGGGCGTGCCATCACCTTGGCCGCGGAGAAGCGCAGCACCTTGGTGTCGTCCAGGTCATAGGCGATGTTGAAGCTGGGCAGCGGCTTCTTGTACTCGTTGCTGACCTGCTCGAAGGTGTAGGTCGTGCCGCCATCGTTGGTCTGGTAGTACTGCGACTTGTCCTTGGTATCGGCATAGCGCAGGCCGACGTTGCCGCGGAACTTGCCGGCTTCGAAGTTCATCTGCGCGTACAGGTCGCTGGTGATTTCCTTGACGTCGTAGATCTGGCCGTACTTGGGCGTCAGCGCCGCCTGCGGCAGCGACTTCAGGTACTTGAGCACCGAGTTGAGGTTGGCGGTCGGCCAGTTGACCAGGTCGCCGCTGGCGCCCAGGCCGTCGTACAGACCGCTCGGCGTGGTGCCCGGGCTGAAATCGGTCAGCAGCACGTCCTGGTTGGCGAAGATCGCATTGCCACGCGAGTTCTGGCCGTTGTCGTGGTTGATGTACTTGTAGCCCACCAGCACCTTGTTGAACGGGCCCCACTGCAGATCGCGGGCCGCATCGAACTGGAAGTACTTTTCCTTGTCCTGGGTGGTGGTGTACTCGACGCCGCCGGCCTGCTGGCCGGACGCCAGGCCCCAGTTGGACGCGCTGTTGTTGTCGTAGGTCACGCCGGTGTGGCTGCCGTCGTAGTTGAAGTTGTAGCCGCCGTCCTGCAGCAGGAACTTCATCAGGTACTCGGGGTTCTTGCCGCCGGTGGCCTTGGTGGTGCCGGCCTGGGTGGTGAACACCCAGTTGTCGCCGTACCAGTCGTGGCGCAGGTTCACGCTCTGCGTGGTGACCGTGCTTTCGCGATAGTTGGTGTCGAGCTGGGCATAGGGCTGGCCGGCGGCGCCGTCGGTGACGGTGCCGGAGGTGATGTAGCCGTTCTCGACGTTGGCGCTGGTGACCTTCTGCAGGTCGTTATTGCACGCCGGACAGACGTAGCGCGACTCGCTGAAGTTGTTGTACTTGCCCTTGATGTAGATGCCGGTCAGGTTGAACTCGTTCTGCTCGTTCGGCTTCCACTGCAGCGCGCCCTGCAGGCCGTTGCGCTCGCGGGTCTGCTGGAAGTAGGCGCTGTTGATGCCGGCCGGCACCTTGGCAGTAGCAACGTTACCACCGTCGCCCGTGACATTGGCGGTGGCGGGGATGTTGGCGCCGGTGGTGTAGCCGAAGAACTCGATGCCGGCGCGCGAGATGTCCTGCTTGTCGTGGGTGGCGGAGATCAACGCGCCGAAGGTTTCGTCGTCGTTCTTCCAGCTCCACAGCGCCGAGCCGCGCGGGTTGCCTTCTTCCGAGCGGTCGTTGTAGTTGTAGCCGACCGAGCCGCGGATGGTGTTCTTCGGCAGGTCCAGCGGCTTGCGGGTGTGCACGATCACGGTGCCGCCGATCGAGCCTTCGTCGATGCGCGCTTCTGGGGTCTTGTAGACCTCCATCAGGCCGATGATTTCCGGCGACAGCAGGGTGTAGTTGAAGGTGCGGCCGCTGGTGTCGGACGGGTTGCCGCCCCAGTCGCCCGAGGCGATGGTCTGGCCGTTGAGCAGCACGCGGTTCAGCGCCGGGTCTGTGCCGTTGATGCTGACCTTCTCGCCTTCGCCGAACTGGCGGTCCACGCTGATGCCCGGCAGGTGCGCCAGCGACTCGGCGGCATTGGTGTCCGGGAACTTGCCGATGTCCTCGGCGCTGATCGCGTCGACGATGGAGTTGGCCGAGCGCTTGACCGCCTGGCTCTTCTCCAGCGAGGCGCGGTAGCCGGTGACGGTGATGGTGTCCAGTTCCTGGACGTTCTTCGATTCTGCGCTGGAAGCGGGTGCTTCCTGCGCCATAGCATTACCGGACAGGTACAGCGCGGCCATGATGCTGATGGCTAACGTGGTGGTGCGGCTATTCATTGGCTAAACCTCTGGGTTAGTACATGGGCATGAGGTGCCAACCGATGTTCCGGCGTGCTGGCCGCTGCCCGGCCTGTTGATTGCGCGACACCTTGCGGTGGCTGCGCGTATCGCGTCTCGGTGCGCGTCGTCCGGTCGTTGACGCGGAAGTAGCCGGCCGGCGGCACCGAGGGCGCCGGTCCTTCCTTGTTTCCTGTTGAGTGACAACCAAATCCAGCAAAGCCGTGCAAGTTGCAGTTGCCTGATGCGCGGACGGGACTGTCCCGTTCCGTGCACGGCGTTGGAGCCGTTCGCCTTCCGTTGCGGGCCGCGGCCAGGAAACCTCCTGAGCGCGGCCTGCCAGGCACTGGATCGCGAGGTGGCGCTACCCGGTGTCCCTGAACGTGGCGTGTCTTGAAGATGTAAAACTTGTATGCGACCGAGTCTGTAATAGCGTTGACAGCGTTGTCAACACTTACTTCACGGGATTTTGACAATTCTCGGCACGGATGCGACGACAGGTGCCGAAGATGAACCTGCTTAGTTTCCGGGTCGCTGCGTAGGTGCTTGTCCGGAAAAGGAAATCCACGCTGGGAAGGTGGTCCGGCGGCGCATTGGGGGCGGCATGTCCGCTGGGCTGCGACGCGCGGCAGCAAGACCTGCATCCCAGAATTTGTGCATTGCGGCGAATTTCCGCCCGCCGTTCGCACCGGCTTTCGGTCGCTCCATCGGCAATGTCGGTGTCCTGTCGGAATAAGGCGACGAATCGGCCGCGATGGCTTATCGTGGAAGCAGTGACGGTAGAGCGACATTTGGGTGAATTTCATCTTGACAACGTTGTCAAGGTGGTCTGAAACTCGATCGATCAACAGGCCCATCGGCTGCGCCCTGTGGGGCGCAACGGGAGAATACGTGTCCGCAAGCAGTTCACCAGTGGCAGCGGCCGGGCCGCGCGCCGAGCCTTTCATCGCCGCCGACGTCGGCGGTACCCATGTACGTATCGGCCTGGTGTCGCGCGGCGACGCCACCGACAGCGTGCAGACGGTCAAGGTGCTGGACTATCGCAAGTACCGCTGTGCCGACTATCCGGGCCTGACCGAGATCATCGGCGAGTTCCTGTCCGGGGTGCCGGGTCCGGCGCCGACCCGTGGCGTGATCGCCAGCGCCGGCTATGCGCTGGAAGACGGCAGGGTGATCACCACCAATCTGCCGTGGAGCCTGTCGCCGCCGGAGATCCGCGAGCGCCTGGGCATGCAGGCGCTGCACCTGGTCAACGATTTCGAAGCGGTGGCCTATGCCGCCTCGTCGATGGATGCCAGCGAAGTGCTGCATGTGACCGGCCCGCGCAAGGCGCAGCGCGGACCGGCGCTGGTGATCGGCCCGGGCACCGGGCTCGGCGCGGCGGTGTGGATTCCGACCAATGGCGGCGCAGTCGTGCTGGCCACCGAAGCCGGACACGCGGCCTTGCCGATCGGCAGCGAACTGGAAATGGCGATCGCACAACGACTGCTGCGCACGCGCAGCTATGTGCCGGTGGAACACCTGCTGTCCGGCCCCGGTCTGCTCAATCTCTATAAGGTGTTGTGCGAACTGCACGATGCCGCGCCGGTGCATGCCTCGCCCAGCGAGGTCACCGCCGCGGCGCTGGGCGGCAACGATGCGCTGGCGCACGAAGCGCTGTCGGCGTTCTGCGGCCTGCTCGGCAGCGTGGTTGGCGACATGGCGCTGCTGTACGGCATCCAGAGCGGCATCTACCTGGCCGGCGGCTTCCTGCCGCAGATCGGCGCGTTCCTGGCCGCCAGCGCCTTCGTCGAGCGCTATTTGAACAAGGGCGCGATGCGCCCGGCGCTGGAGCAGATCCCGGTGAAGCTGGTGGAGCACGGCCAGCTCGGGGTGATCGGCGCGGCGAACTGGTTCCTGCAGCAGCAGCGCTAGCGCCTCCTCGCCGCGATTGTCGACCGACTGCGGGAGTGTCGCTGGGTGGCATCAAACCACCCAGTGCTGCTCCCGCGTCGTTTTTGTGCCGTCGTCGCGCGGGTTGACCGACTTTGCGATCGCAGTGCGGCGACCGCCTGCGCGGCCGCCGCGCCGCCGCGGCTACAGCGTGAAGTGCACGCTGAGCATGTAGCCGCGCCCGTTCTTGTACAGATAGTAGGGCTGGCTCTCCTGGCCGACGTAGCTGTAGTAGGTCTCGTTCAGCAGGTTGGTCCCTTCCAGCTGCAGCTTGACCTTGTCGGTGATGGCGTAGGACACCGACGCATCGAGCTGGGTGAAGTCGTCGGTCATCTGGTTCGCGCCCAGGCGCCCGATCTGGGTGAAGTAGGCCGAGCGCCAGCCCAGGGTCAGTCGCGCCTCCCATGGCCCTTTCTCGAAGTAGGGGCTGAGGTTGTAGCTGTTCTTGGAGTTGTAGGGCAGGTTGTAGTCGCCCTGGGTGTCGGCCTTGGAGTAGGTGTAGTTCGCCGCCAGGCCGAAGCCGCCGCCCAGTTCCTGCTGGTAGCTCAGCGACACGCCCTTGACCTTGGCTGCGCCGGAATTCTGCGGCAGCGTCACCTCGTAGATGTCCTCGCGGTCGTAGGTGTTGTTGTGCAGCGGCTGCTGCACCAGGGTCTGCAGGATGTAGTTGGAGATGTCGCGGTAGAACAGTTCGCCGGCGAGCACGCTGTTGGGCGCGAAATACCATTCCAGCGACGCGCCGTAATTGGTGGAGCGGTACGGGTCCAGCGCCGGATTGCCGCTGCTGGCGGTGAGCTTGTTGTCGTCGGCGTTGACGTAGGGCGTGAGGTCGGCATAGCGCGGCCGCGCGATCACCTTGGCCGCGGCCACGCGCAGGATCAGCGCATCGGACAGGTCGTAGGCGAAGTTCAGCGACGGCAGCCATTCGCCGTAGGACTTGTTGTAGCGCACCGGCGCATAGGCGCTGCCGTCGTACTGGTAGCCGCCGATCGCGTCGCGGGTGTTGACGTAGCGCACGCCGATGTTGCCGCGGTAGTTGTAGCCGGAAAAATCCGCCTGCAGGTACGCCGCGCGGTTGCGCTCGACCACGTCGAAGCTGCTGCCGTAGCTGGGGGCGAGCGTGTCGCTGCCGGGCAGGCCGCCGACGTAGTCCACCAGCGCGCCAGGGCTTTGCCGCGGCCAGTGGCGCATGTCGTCGCTGACCGACAGGCCGTCCAGGTAGCCGCCGGGCGTGCCGCCGCCATAGACCGCGGCCAGCGTGGTGTCCGGATCGGCGGGGAAGCTGTCGTAGTACATGTCCTGCGCGGTGCTGTGGCGCGTGGCCTTGAGCCCGGCGCGCAGCTTGGTGATTGGCCCCCAGGCCACGTCGTGGTCGAAATCCAGCTGCGCGTAGCGCTCCTTGTCCAGGTTCGGATAGCGGTTGACGGTGGCGCCCAGTACCGACATCGATTCCAGCGCCGACGGCGGCACGGCGTAGTCCACGCCGACGGTGCGGTGGTCGATGGCGTAGTCGTAGGCGCCGTTGCTGCGGAAGGTGAGGCCGTAGATGCGATCGGCGCCGCCGGCCGAGCGGGTCGCGCCGACCTGGCCGGAAACGTTCCAGCCGTCGCCGTGCCAGTCGCTGCGCAGGGTGTTGCTGCTGGTCTTGACCGTGGTCTTGCGCACGTACGAATCGAGGATGGTTTCGGCGCTGTCGCCATAGGCTCCCGAGGTGGCGACGCCGTCGGTCACGTCCAGCGCGGTGGCGTTGGCCGGCACGAAATTGGCGTAGCGGCTCTGGTTGACGTTGTCGAAGGTCTCTTCGACATACAGGCCGGTGTAGGTCAGTTCGAAGGCATCGTTCGGCTTCCACTGCAGCGAGCCGGTGACGCCGTCGCGCTTGCGGGTCTGGGTGAACAGCGCGCTGTTGATCGCGGTGGGGTAGACCCCCTGCTTGCCGGCGGCGACGGCGTCGGGAAAGCCGGCGCCCTGGATGTCGCTGTAGCCGAAGATCTCCACGCCGTCGCGGCGCAGCGAGCGCTCCGAGTGCATCACCGAGCCGAGCACGCCGAGCGTGCCGGCGTCGTTCTTCCAGTTGTACAGCAGCGAGGCGTTGGGCTTGCCGTCCTCGGAGCGGTCGTTGTAGCCGTAGCTGACGCTGCCGGTCAGCAGGTGCCTGTCCAGTTCCAGCGGCTTGCGCGTGTGCAGGATCACGGTGCCGCCCAGGCTGCCTTCGTCGATGCTGGCCTGCGGGCTCTTGTAGACCTCGGCGCTGCCGATCACTTCCGGCGCCAGCAGCGAATAGTTGAACGAGCGGCTGTCCGGATTGTTCGGATCGCCGCCCCAACTGGTGGAGGCGATGCTCTGGCCGTTGAGCAGGACCCGGTTCAGGGCCGGATCGGTGCCCAGGATCGAGACCTTCTCGCCTTCGCCGAACTGGCGATCGACGCTGACCCCGGGCAGGTGCGACAGCGATTCGGCGACATTGGCCGCGGGAAACTTGCCGACGTCCTCGGCCGAGATCGCATCGACGATCGCATCGGCGTTGCGTTTGATGTTGAGCGATTTCTGCAGGCTGGCGCGATAGCCGGTGACCTTGACCGCATCCAGTTCCTGCACCGCCGCGGGCGTGGCCTGGCCGCTGGCGGATGCGCTGGCGTCGGCCGCAGGCGCTGCCGCGTCGTCGCGCTGTGGCGTGGAAACTTGCTGGGCGAAGGCGCTGGCCGGTGCGGCCAGTGCGGCGGCGATGGCGAAGGCCAGAGGAGCGAGGCGGGTGTGGTTCAAGCGGGCGGTCTCCGAAAGGTGCGCAGGACGCGAAAGGCCTGCCGGCGTGGCGGCAGGCAAGTGACGCCATCGGCCCGGATGCGGCGCGATGGGCGAATGGAAAATAAGGGCGGGGGGTGCATGCCGCCGCGCGGCGGAGACGGCACGTCGGCATCGGTGCTGCGCTGCGTGACGGCGCGCGCGCCGCACGTGGGCGCGGCAGCGGCCGATGGCGCACGCGTCTGCGCGTGCGTGGGTTGTGCGGACGTGCGGCCACGCGCTGGCGGGCCGTGTCGTTCGTTGCGCCGGTTCAAACCGGAAGCACCCCGCGCGATGGCTCAGGAGCGCCGACTGTGTCGCGCTTGTCCTTCGTTGTCAACGCGCATCGCGGTTAAAGAATCGCTAAGAAAAGCGCTGTTTTGCAGGGGAAATCCGCGATTCGTGCGACGTCGACGGCGCCGCCGCGGCGCGCCTGCGGTCAACGATGTCTACGCGATTGCGTGCGCCGGTTCACAGGTCGCCGCATCGCGCCTGCAATGCGGCGATCGCGGCCAGGCCGGCGGTTTCGGTGCGCAGGATGCGCGGTCCCAGGCGCAGGCCGGCGAAGCCGGCGGCGTGCAGCGCGGCGCGATCGCGCGGCGACCAGCCGCCTTCCGGGCCGATCGCGATCGTCGCCGCGTTGCCGACGATGTCCAGCGTGCGCAGCCGGTGTTCGCCTTGCGGATCGAGGGTGAGCTTCAGCTGCGTGCCGGCCACGGCAGCGGCGGCATCGGCCAGCGCCAGCGGCGCGGCCAGGCCGGGCACGCGCGCGCGGCCGGACTGTTCGCAGGCCGAGACGACGACGCTGCGCCAGTGCGCCACGCGCTTTTCCGTACGCGCCGCATCCAGCTTCACCTCGGTGCGTTCGGCCCACACCGGCACGATCGCAGCCACGCCCAGTTCGGTCGCCTTCTGCAGGATCAGGTCCATCTTTTCGCCGCGCGCCACGCCCTGCAGCAGGGTGATCGCCAGCGGCGATTCGTTGTCCGCCGGCTGCGCCGCGCCGATCCGCGCGCTGGCGCCGCGCTTGCCGACCTGCAGCAGTTCGGCGTCGTAGTCGCAGCCGTCGCCGTTGAACAGCACGCAGCGGTCGCCCTCGCGCAGCCGCAGCACGCGCAGCAGATGCCCGGCGACGTCCTCGGGCAACACCACGTCGTCGCCGGCGCGCAGCGGCAGCGCGACATGGCAGCGGGTCAGGCGCATGCCACGGCCTCGTCGATCGCGGCCAGGGTGGTCTCGGCGAGCAGCGCCAGCTGGTTGTCGTCCACGCAGTACGGCGGCATCCAGTACAGCACGTCGCCCAGCGGGCGCAGCACCACGCCACGCTGCAGGGCGGCGCGGTACGCGCACAGGCCGACCCGTGCGCCGGCGGCGAACGGGGTGCGCTTGTCGCCGTTGCGGGTCAGTTCGAACGCGACCACCATCCCGGCCTGGCGCACGTCGGCCACGTGCGGATGGTCGTTGAACGGCGCCGACAGCGCGCGCATGGTTTCGGCGGTGCTGCGGTTGCGCGCGATCACGTCGTCCTGCTGGAAGATCCGCAGACAGGCCAGCGCGGCGGCGCAGGCCAGCGGATTGCCGGTATAGCTGTGCGAGTGCAGGAAGGCGCGCTCGCGGCTGTCGTCGAGGAAGGCGTCATATAAGTGTTGCGTGGCCAGCACCGCCGATAGCGGCAGGAAGCCGCCGGTCAGGCCCTTGGACAGGCACAGCAGGTCCGGCATCACCCCGGCCTGCTCGGAGGCGAACAGGGTGCCGGTGCGGCCGAAGCCGGTGGCGATCTCATCGGCGATCAGGAACGCGCCGTTGGCATCGCACAGCTCGCGCGCGCGGCGCAGGTAGGCCGGGTCGTGCATGCGCATGCCGCCGGCGCATTGCAGGCGCGGCTCCAGGATCACCGCGCAGATCTCGCCCGGATGGCGGTCGAACAGGTCGGCCAGCGCATCGGCGGCGGCATCGGCGCGCTGCCGTGCGCTCTGTCCCGGCGCGGCCAGGTAGGCGTCGGGCGAGGGCGCGAACAGCGCTTCGCACAGCAGCGGCGCGTAGACCCGCCGGTACAGCGGGATGTCGCCGACCGCCAGCGCGCCGATGGTCTCGCCGTGGTAGCCGTTCTCCAGCGCGACGAAGCGGGTGCGGTGGGTCTCGCCGCGGTTGTGGAAATAGTGGAAGGCCATCTTCAGCGCCACCTCGACCCCGGCCGAGCCGTTGTCGGCGTAGAACACCTTGGCCAGCGGCGCGCGCCCGTCCTGGCGCGGCGCCAGCGCCAGCAGCTGCTCGGCCAGTTCCACCGCCGGCGCGTGGCTGAACCCGGCCAGCATCACCTGTTCCAGTTGGGTGGCCTGCGCGGCGATGGCCGCGGCGATGCGCGGCTCGCTGTGGCCGAACAGATTGGTCCACCAGCTGCTCACCGCGTCCAGGTAGCGGTTGCCCTCGTGATCGATCAGCCAGGCGCCTTCGCCTCGCGCGATCGGCAGCAGCGGCAGGGTGTCCGGATGCTCGCGCATCTGCGTGCAGGGGTGCCACAGCACCGCCAGGTCGCGTTGCCGCCAGGCGGCGGCAGTCTGTGATGCGGTCAGGTCTGTTAGCATTTCGCGCTCATGAACAGGTTCTTCGCTCCGTGCATTCTATCGATCGACGCCGCAAAGCGCCGCGGGGTGCCGGCGTGAGCCGTCCGTTGCCGATCATCCACGCGCTGCGCGAGCGCGGCGAGTCGGCCATGGAGCGCAAGGTCGAAGAGCTGGACCTGGAGTTCAGCAACGGCGAACGGCGCGTGTTCCACCGGCTCAAATCCCCCGGCCACGGCGCGGTGGTGGTGGTGCCGATGCTGGACGCGCAGACGGTGCTGCTGGTGCGCGAGTACGCCGCCGGCGTGCACCGCTACGAACTGGGCCTGGTCAAGGGCCGCATCGATGCCGGCGAGACGCCGCTGCAGGCGGCCGACCGCGAACTCAAGGAAGAAGCCGGTTACGGCGCCCGCCAGCTGCAGGTGCTGCGCGCGATGACCCTGGCGCCCACCTATATGAGCCACCAGTCCTGGCTGGTGCTCGCGCAAGATCTCTATCCCGAAAAACTTGCCGGCGACGAGCCGGAGGAACTAGAAGTGGTGCCCTGGAAACTGGCTGAATTGGACCAACTGATGTTGCGTGAGGATTTCTCCGAAGGGCGTTCGCTGGCGGCGCTGTTCATCGCCCGCGAGTGGCTGGGTCGTACCGGATGATCCGCATCACCGCAGACCTGCGCGAAACCGTCATCGCCATCGCCATCGACGCCGCCGCGGCGATCATGGCCGTCTACGCCACCGGCTTCGACGTCGAGCACAAGGCCGACGCCAGCCCGCTGACCCAGGCCGACCTGGCCGCGCACCGGATCATCGTCGAAGGCTTGGAACGGCTGACCCCCGACCTGCCGGTGCTGTCCGAGGAATCGGCGCACATTCCCTGGGACGTGCGCGAGCACTGGACCAGCTACTGGCTGGTGGACCCGCTCGACGGCACCCGCGAGTTCGTCAAGCGCAACGGCGAGTTCAGCGTCAACATCGCGCTGATCCACCAGGGCGCGCCGGTGTTCGGCGTGGTCCAGGCGCCGGTCGATGGCCGCGTCTGGCACGCGGTGCGCGGCGAGCAGGCGTACCGTCGCGACGGTTTCCGCGACACCGCGCTGAACACGCGGCGGCCGGCCAGCGCGCCGCTGCGGGTGGCGGCCAGCCGCTCGCACCGCGATCCGCGCACCGACGCGCTGCTGCTGCGCATGGGCGAGACCGAGGTGATCGCGCAGGGCTCGTCGCTGAAGTTCTGTCGCATCGCCGACGGCGAGCTGGACGTGTACCCGCGCTTCGGCCCGACCTCCGAATGGGACACCGCCGCCGGCCAGTGCGTGCTGCAGGCCGCCGGCGGCACGCTGCTCGCCGCCGATACCGGCAAGCCGTTCCGCTACAACCGCCGCGAATCGCTGCTCAACGGTGATTTCCTGGCGCTGGGCGATCCGATGCTGCCGTGGCGCAGCTGGCTGGGCTGAGCGCCCGCTGTCGCCGGCAGCGGCGATGGCCTGCAAGGCGGCGTCGCGGCTGACGCGGCCGCAATGCGCGCCCTCGGTCGCCGGGCGCGATGACGGTGTTGCGGCCATGCGCCGCCGGTCGTTCGCGTGCGCCGCCGCGCCGCTGGTCCCGTCGCCGACCGCTCATCGCGCGGGCCGCTCTGCCAAACTAGCCGGCAGGCGGCGCCGTTGCCGTCGCATCGGAACCCGCACGTGACCGCAGCCCGCTACGACCTTCCCGCCCTGCTCGAGATCATGGCGCGCCTGCGCGATCGCGCGCACGGCTGCCCCTGGGACCTGGAACAGGATTTCGCCAGCATCGCCGCGTACACGATCGAAGAGGCGTACGAAGTCGCCGATGCGATCGACCGCAACGACCTGGGCGAGCTGAAGGATGAACTCGGCGACCTGCTGCTGCAGGTGGTGTTCCATGCGCAGATGGCGCGCGAGCAGGGCGCCTTCGGCTTCGACGACGTGGTCGCCGCGATCTGCGACAAGATGGTGCGCCGGCACCCGCATGTGTTCGGCGACAGCCAGGTCGCCGACGCCGAGCAGCAGACGCTGAAGTGGGAAGAGATCAAGCGCAACGAGCGCGCCGCGGCCGGCAAGACCGACAGTTCGGCGTTGGCCGGGATCGCCCGCGGCCTGCCGGAATGGCAGCGCGCGGTGAAGCTGCAGGCGCGCGCGGCGCGGGTCGGCTTCGACTGGCCGGGGCCGGAGCCGGTGCTGGAAAAGGTGCAGGAAGAGCTGGAGGAAGTGCGTGCGGAATTCGCGCGCGGCCCCGTGCAGGACAACCAGGCGCGGCTGCAGGACGAGATCGGCGACCTGCTGTTCGTCTGCGCCAATCTTGCGCGCCACGCCCAGGTCGATGTCGGTGCTGCGCTGCGCCATGCCAACCAGAAATTCGAACGCCGTTTCCGCGCGATGGAGCAGCTGGCGCAGCACGACGGCGGCGCGCTGGATGGCGTGTCGCTGGACCGGCAGGAAGCCTACTGGCAGCGTGCCAAGCGCCAGGAACGCGACGCGGCGCGGTGAAGACACTGCTGCTGTTCGTGCTGACCGCCGTGGCCGAGATCGTCGGCTGCTACCTGCCGTACCTGTGGCTGCGCGAGCAGCGCAGCGCGTGGCTGTTGCTGCCGGCGGGCGCCAGCCTGGCCGCGTTCGTGTGGCTGCTGAGCCTGCATCCGGAGGCCAGCGGCCGCGTCTACGCCGCGTACGGCGGCGTCTACATCGCGGTGGCGCTGCTGTGGCTGTGGGCGGTGCAATCGATCCGGCCCACGCGCTGGGACCTGCTCGGCGCCGGCCTGTGCCTGCTGGGCATGGCGGTGATCATGTTCGCGCCGCGGCAGGCCTGAGCTGCGCAATGTGGGCGTGGTGCAGATGCGGGCGGTCCACCCTGCTCGCTACGTCCTGCGCAGCGGTTCCCCGCTGCCGCGTCCATCCTCTTTGATGTAGGCGCCCGCGCGGCGGCGTATGCTGTGCCTGCGCTGCCTGGGAGGGCCAACGCATGCGTCGCTTCGACAGTTTCCGCGCGTTCTATCCGTTCTACCTGAGCGAGCACCGGCATCCGCTGTCGCGCCGGCTGCACTTCGTCGGCAGCGCCGGGGTGCTGCTGATCGTGCTGCTGGCGATCTGCAGCGGCCAGCCACGCTGGCTGTGGGCGGCACCGCTGTGCGGCTACGGTTGCGCCTGGGCCGGACATGTCTTCTTCGAAAAGAACCGCCCGGCCACCTTCCGCCATCCGCTGTATTCGTTCGCCGGCGACTGGGTCATGTTCAAGGACATGCTGCTCGGGCGTATCCGCTGGTAGCGCTGGCGGCCTGCCGGCGCTCGCTATACTCGCGGCGTATTCATTTCTTTGGTCAATGGAGCGAGTCGATGCCGTCCACCTATTTCCTCGCGCTGGTGATTCTGGTCGCGGGCGTGATCGTGCTGTTCAAGACCGTGCGCATGGTGCCGCAAGGGTTCCAGTGGACGGTGGAGCGCTTCGGCCGCTACACCCACACCTTGTCGCCCGGCCTGCACTTCCTGATTCCGGTGGTCTACGGCGTGGGCCGCAAGGTCAACATGATGGAGCAGGTGCTGGACGTGCCCAGCCAGGACGTGATCACCAAGGACAACGCGGTGGTGCGGGTGGACGGGGTGGTGTTCTTCCAGGTGCTGGACGCGGCCAAGGCCGCCTATGAAGTGTCGAACCTGGAGATCGCCACGATCGCGCTGGTGCAGACCAACATCCGCACCGTGATCGGCTCGATGGACCTGGACGAATCGCTGAGCCAGCGCGAGACCATCAACGCGCAGCTGCTCAGCGTGGTCGACCATGCGACCAATCCGTGGGGCATCAAGGTCACCCGCATCGAGATCCGCGACATCCAGCCGCCGCGTGACCTGATCGATTCGATGGCGCGGCAGATGAAGGCCGAGCGCGAGAAGCGCGCGCAGATCCTGGAGGCGGAGGGCTCGCGGCAGTCGGAGATCCTGCGCGCCGAGGGCGAGAAGCAGGCGGCGGTGCTGGAGGCCGAAGGCCGCAAGGAAGCCGCGTTCCGCGACGCCGAGGCGCGCGAGCGCCTGGCCGAGGCCGAAGCGCGCGCCACCACGATGGTGTCCAAGGCGATCGCCGAGGGCGACGTGCAGGCGATCAACTACTTCATCGCGCAGAAGTACGTGGAGGCGTTCAAGGAACTGGCCACCGCGCCGAACCAGAAGTTCGTGCTGATGCCGATGGAATCCAGCGGCATCATCGGCTCGATCGCCGGCATCGGCGAACTGGCGCGCGAGGCGCTGGGCAAGCAGCAATCCGCGCCGCCGGCGGTGCCGCGCGGCATGCCGCCGCGCAGCGGAGTCTGAGCCATGCGCGCCGAGGTGGTCGCATGGGGCGCGCTGACCTTGCTGCTGTTCGCGGCCGAGGCGCTGGCGCCGGGCGCGTTCATGCTGTGGATGGGCTTCGCCGCCGCGGCGGTGTTCGTGGCCGTGCTGGTGCTGCCGGACATCGCGCTGCTGCTGCAGATCGGCGCGTTCGTGGTGCTCAGCTTCGTCTCGATCCAGATCTACCGCACCTGGTTCCGCGGCCGCGACCGGGTCAGCGACCGGCCGCTGCTCAACCGCCGCGCCGAACAGTTGATCGGCCGGGTGGTGACGCTGGACCAGCCGATCCAGGCCGGCCGCGGCCGCGCCAAGGTCGACGACGCGTTCTGGGTGGTCGGCGGCCCCGATCTGCCGGCCGGCAGCGCGGTGCGCATCGTCGGGGTGGATGGGATGACGCTGTTGGTGCAGGCGGAGTAGGGCCGGGATTGGGGATTGGGGATTGGGAGGCTGCCGTGCGTGCGCGGCATCTCCGCATGCTGCATGCATCCGTTGTAGGAGCGGCTTCAGCCGCGACACAATCTCTGATAATGCCTGTCGCGGCTGAAGCCGCTCCTACAACGGCGTGCCTTCGGGCGGGATCGTATGCGGCCGCCCCGAATCCCCCAATCCCGAATCTCCAATCCCGGCCGCTCGGCGGCGATAATGGGCGACTTTCCTCACGGACCCGCGCCATGACCCAGAAGACCATCCTCAACGACAGCCATCGCGCCCTCGGCGCCAAGATGGTCGACTTCGGCGGCTGGGACATGCCGATCCACTACGGCTCGCAGATCGACGAGCATCATCAGGTGCGCCGCGACGCCGGCATGTTCGACGTCAGCCACATGACCGTGGTCGACCTGCATGGCACGCAGGTGCGCGGGTTCCTGCGCCACCTGCTGGCCAACTCGGTAGACAAGCTGAAGCTGCCGGGCAAGGCGCTGTACACCTGCATGCTCAACCCGCAGGGCGGGGTGATCGACGACCTGATCGTCTACTACATGTCCGACACCTTCTTCCGCCTGGTGGTCAACGCCGCCACGCGCAGCAAGGACCTGGCCTGGATCGGCGCGCAGGCGCAGGCGTTCGGCGTGGAGGTGCGCGAGCGCGAGGACTTCGCGATGATCGCGGTGCAGGGCCCGAATGCGCGCGCCAAGGCGATCGGCCTGCTGCGCGAGGACGACCGTGCCGCGGTGCAGAAGCTGGGCCGCTTTGCCGCGTTCGAGGCGACCTCGACCGACGGCGTGGCGCTGTTCGTCGCGCGCACCGGCTACACCGGCGAGGACGGTTTCGAGATCGTGCTGCCGCAGGAGCAGGCGGTGGCGTTCTGGAACGCGCTGCTGCAAGCGGGGGTCAAGCCGGCCGGGTTGGGCGCGCGCGACACGCTGCGCCTGGAGGCCGGCATGAACCTGTACGGGCAGGACATGGACGACAGTGTGTCGCCGTACGAGGCGGCGCTGGCCTGGACCGTGGCGCTGGACGAGGGCCGCGTGTTCATCGGCCGCGATGTGCTCGAGGCGCAGAAGGCCAACGGCGCGCCGCGGCAGATGATCGGCCTGGTGATGGACGAGAAGGGCGTGCTGCGCCACGGCCAGAAGGTGCTCACCGCGCAGGGCGACGGCGAGATCCTGTCCGGCACGTTCTCGCCGACGCTGGGCAAGGCGATCGCGTTCGCGCGCGTGCCGGCCGGCGACCCCGGGCAGGTGCGGGTGGACATCCGCGGCAAGGAGGTGCCGGTGCGCGTGGTCAAGTTCCCGTTCGTGCGCGAAGGCCAGGTCCAGCCCGGCGTCCTCGATTGAACCGGCGGCCGCCGCAATGCGCCCGCGACGTCGTTGCGGAGCATCCGGTTCGCTACACTAGCCACCCATCCCCGATACCGTCTTTTTCCGGAGCAGCCCCATGAGCGAGATCCCTGGCGACCTCAAATTCCTCAAGTCCCATGAATGGGCGCGCGTCGAAGGCAACGGTCGCGTCACCGTCGGCATCTCCGAACATGCCCAGGGCCTGCTCGGCGACCTGGTCTATGTCGAGCTGCCCAACGTCGGCGACGAGGTCGTCGCCGGCAACGGCGTGGCCGTGGTCGAGTCGGTCAAGGCCGCGTCGGACGTGTACAGCCCGCTCACCGGCAAGGTGGTCGAGGTCAATGCCGCACTCAGCGACAAGCCGGAGACGATCAACGAGGATGCCTACGGCGAAGGCTGGATCTTCGTGCTGGAGATCGCCGATCCGGAGCAGTTGAACGACCTGCTGACGCCGGACGACTACGCCGAGCTGCTCGAGGAAGACGGCCACTGAGCCGAGCCCCACGTCGCGACAGCCGAACCGGCCGCCTTGTGCGGCCGGTTTTCGTTTGTGCGGCACAAACGAAAGCGGCGGCAGGAAGCGTAGCGCGCTGTCGACAGTCCGCGACGTTTGCTGATCGGGCGATCGGCATGTCCGCGTGGGCGGCGTAGCGGCGAGCGGACGCAACGCAGGCGCCGGATGCGCCGCGCCAGGCGGCGGATGCCGGCCGCGCCGCACGCATCGACGCGCACGACACGGTCGCCACGTGCTGGAAGGCGGCGCCGCTGCAGCGGTGCCTGGACGCGGCGAACGTCGCGCCGGTTTTTTGGCAGTGACGGTGATGTGCATCGCAGTCGGGCGTCGCGGGCGCGGCGTCTGCCGATCGCAGCAGCGCTTGCTGCGCTGCGGCCAGTGTCGGCCGGCGGCGTCGCGTTCGTCCGGTCGGGTGTGTTCGTCGTGGCGTGCGCGCGCGGTGCTGCGGGTCGCTCGAGGCGAGACACGCACTCGGCAGCGGACGCGGCGGCAACAGCACGCGCGACGCATCCGGTCGCGTGTGCGTGATGTGCCGGTGAGGAGCATGCGCAGACATGCGGACGCTACAACGGCATCGTCGTCGCGGCGGCGATGCACTGCGAGGCGCCGCGCACGCGCGCTCGCAAGCGCCGAACAACGCGAAAAAGTTTGCGCAGTTTTGCGCATTTGCTCTTGTGCGATGCCGGAACGGCGCATGCCGCGAAAAGTTTTTTTCAGCTTGCGGACAGGCTCGCGTGCGCGTGCCTGGATGCCGCCAGCGCCGCGCGCGGCAGCGCGCGAAACGGCCGGTCGCCTCGGCGTGTTGCAAAAAAGCACGGGAATTACCGCTGTTTTTGTTTGCGTCGAAGTTTCGCCGCGGGTTTCGCAACGGCTGTCGTCGAGGTCCCGGGGCCGCCGATCGCGACGATCGGTGCGCTCGCGGCACGCGACGCCTGAAAAAAAATTGCGTAGAACTGTTGACAGTAAAAAAAAGCGTGATTAGGTTTCGCCCAGCAGACGTTGCTGCGCAAGCGAGTGAATCGGATCGACATCAGAACGCGAAGCACAACTTGGACCTCCACCAGGAACCTGACGATGGTGGATCAGGTGTCGCTTCCCTCCGAGAAACGCAACGTCTCCCCTGGCACGACACCCGTATCGAGCTTCGATACGGGTGTTTCTGTATCCGACCCGGCCCGCACTACGCGCCGGCGGATCCTGCAGGCGGACCATCGCCGCGGGTTTGCTTTAACTGGGCGTTTTCAATCCATAGTTCACTGACGAGGAGCCATCCCATGGCCACGAAAAAAGCTGCGAAAAAGAAGCCGGCCGCTAAGAAAGCGGTCAAGAAGACTGCCGCCAAGAAGCCGGCAGCGAAGAAGGTCTCGGTAAAGAAGGCGGTCAAGAAGGTCGCCAAGAAAGTCGCCAAGAAGGTCGCCAAGGTGAAGAAGGCCATCAAGAAGGCCACCGCCAAGAAGACCACCGCGAAGAAGGCGGTAAAGAAGACGGCGAAGAAGGCGACCGCCAAGAAGGCCGCCACCAAGAAGACCGCGAAGAAGGCCACCGCTAAGAAGGCCGTAAAGAAGACCGCGAAGAAGGCCGTCTCCAAGAAGGCGGTGAAGAAGTCGGCTGCCAAGAAGCCGGCCGCGAAGAAGGCCGTCGCCAAGAAGGCCGTCGCGAAGAAGAAGCCGGTTGCCCGCAAGAAGAAGACCGCTCCGGTCGCGCTGCCGGCAACGCCCGCGCCGCTGATCTGATCTGATCCATCCCGATAGCCGTACCTAGAGCTCTCTCCCCGGTGCCCAGCGGGGAGGGAGCTTTTTTATGGGCGTCCGTCTGCCGTCGCCGCGACCAGCTGCTTGCCGGCGTCGACATGGCACCGACCTGCCGCCCATCTGCCGCCGACGTGTCGCCTGCACGGTGGCCAGTCCCCGCGCCGGCGCTGTTGCCGCCATCGTGTTCTCTCGCCGCCGGGCGCGTGCCCGGCCTGCACTGAAATTCCGACTGCGCTGCAGGCGGCGATGCTGCGCGAGTTCGCCAAGCGGCTGCCTCGCTGCCGCAGGCGACGTGGTCGACGCCGCCGCTCGGCTCCTCGCTTTCGTCTGCGCGAGGGCATCCCGGCGGCGCTGCGATGTCGTGCTGGCAGCCTCGGCGTTTTCAAACCATCCGCACCGTGCTCCATGCGCCGGTGCCGCGCGCGCTGGCGGCGCCGGCGTGGAGCGTGCGAGTGCGAGCGGGCAGGCGCTGAGGTGCTGGCAACCCCATCGCTGCAGTGCCGGCCTGCTGCTCGGGCTGGCTGACTGATCCTGCGCCTCCAACTGGACCACCGGGGGAGGGCGGTGGTGCGCAGCGCCGGATGAGGGTGCGTGCGTAGCGACGCGTGTGGGGCGAGGTGGACGTGCGTCGCCATGCGCACTCATTGCCATGAGGCTTGGCCCGGATCCTCACGGCAGCTTCTTGCCGCGAGGCTGCGCCCGACCCTCAGCAACCTCTTGCGGCGAGGCTTCGCCCGGACCCTCGGCAACCTCTTGCCGCGAGGCTTCGCCCGGACCCTCACCCCAACCCCTCTCCCGATGGGAGAGGGGCTCTATTCGCTTGATGGGACTTCTGCGCGGGTGTCCGCAGCTGATCCGGCGCCGGTTGTCGTAGTGACGGATGACGGTCGACGCAACCAAGGTTTTTCGGTCGATGGCTTCAAGCAGCGCTTCGATGTTGGCCGAGCCGCTACCGCGTGCCGCTCCCCTGTAGGAGCGGCTTCAGCCGCGACCGTATCGCCTGGATTCCATCGACGTCGGGGCCGTCGCAATTGCTGGCTTGCGCAGCCTCACCAGATCCTGTCGCGCCGGAGCGCAGGTCTCCCGAAACCAGCGCGCAGACAGCAGAAAGGCGGCTCGCGCCGCCTTCCGCCGAACCATCGGGAGACCGCCTGCGTCAGTGCGGCGACGCGGTCGACTTGGACGAGGAGGCGCCCTTCTTGTCCTTCGGATCCGGACGCTCGGCCATCATGTTGTCGCTGCCGAAGTCGGTGTCCACGTCCAGCCAGCGCTGCGTCGGCAGGCCGATCGCGCGGTCCAGGATGGTCGGCAACAGGCCGGAGGGCAGGCCGCTCTCGCCGTTCCACAGGATCGCCACGCCCAGGTCGCGTTCCGGCACCAGCGCGACCAGGCCGCGATAGCCCTGCACCGCGCCGGCATGGAACACCACTTGGTGGCCCGAGTAATCGAAGATGCGCCAGCCCAGCGCGTAGCTGGCCGAATTGACCCGCTCGCGGCGCCAGCCCGAGCGCATCTCGCCCGGGGTGGTGATCAGCGGCGCGTGCAGCGTGGCCAGCAGCGGCGCCGGCAGCACGTCCGGACGGTGCCCGGTCTGCGCGATCAGCCACTGCGCCATGTCGCTGATGCTGGCGTTGACGCCGGCGGCCGGGGCCAGCCGGTAGTAGGTGGGCTTGGGCATCAGCGACACCCAGCCGTTGCGGCTGCGCACGTGCGGGCGCGCCCAGCGCGGGCTGGCCTGGATCCCGGCCAGGCCCATGCTGGCGTCGTTCATGCCCAGCGGCTTGAAGATGCGGCGCTCCACCGACTGCTCGTAGAAGCTGCCGGAGGCGGCGAACACCACGTCGCCGATCAGGCTGAAGGCGACGTTCTGGTAGGCGTAGCAGTCGCCCGGCGCGCACTTGAGCGGCGCGTAGGCGAGCTTGTGGCTGAGCGTGTAGTAGTCGGTATTGGATTCGACGTCGCGGTCGTAGGCGTTATAGGTCAGGCCGACGCGATGGCTGAGCAGGTCGGCCACGTTCAACTGGCGGGTGGCGACCGGATCGCTGAGCTGGAAGCCGGGCACGTAGTCGACGACCTTGCTGTCCCAGCGCAGGGTGCCGTCGTTGACCAGCAGGCCGGCCATGGTGCCGGCGAAGGCCTTGGACAGCGAGGCCAGGCGGAACACGGTGTGCGCATCCACCGGCTCGGGGCGGTTGACGTCGGTGACGCCGTAGCCGCGCGCGCTGATCACCTGGCCGTTGTGCACGATCGCCACCGCCAGGCCGGGCACGCGCTCGCCGTAGGTGAGCTGCTCGGCCATCGCTTCCAGGCTGGCGACATCGAAGTCCCTGGCCAGCGGCAGCACCTTGCTCTCCGGCAGCGAGGCGCGGTACGGCAACGGCTGGGTCGGCGAGGTGTAGCGCGTGGCCTCGGTGTAGATCGGCGGCGGCAGCGGCTGCGAGGGCGCCGGCGTCTGCGCGGTGGAGGACATCGCAAAGGGCAGCAATGCCCCGAGCAACCCGGTTGCCACCGGTCGAAGGAGCCGGTGCCTGCTGTTCTGTTTCATCGCGCGTGTGGCCTGTGAGGTGCTGCCGAAACCGATTCTAGCGCCGCTTTTCGCCATTGCACAAACCGGGAGAAGATGAATGGGCATCGTCTTGATCCTGCTGGTGATTTTGCCGGGCCGACAAGGCCGGCAACGCGGCGTCCGCCGCGGTTGCCGCAACGGCGCGGCGGGTGCCTGAAACGCATGCAATCGATGTGCCGAAGCCGCTGCGGTCGCCGCCGGCCAGGCTGAACCGTTGCCAGCGCAGTGACGGCGCGGTACCGCTGCGGGATCATGGCGCATGCCCGATCCCGACCTTCCCCCGATCCCCGCCGCGCGTACGGCGCCGGCCGCCGCGACCTGGCTGGGACTGGCCTTCGTGCTGGTTTGGTGCACCGGCTACATCGCCGGCAAGCAGGTGGTGGCGCATGCGGCGCCGTTCACCGCGCTGCTGTGGCGCTTCGGCCTGACCGCGCTGTGCTTCGCGCTGGCTGCCGGTCCCGCACGCTTGCAGGCGCTGCCGCGGCAGGAACTGGCACGCAGCGCCGTGGCCGGGGTGTTGATGCTCGCCTTGCAGTTCGGCGGGGTCTACGCCGCCTTCGCGCTGGGCACCGGTTCCGGCGTGGCCGCGCTGGTGATCGGGGCGATGCCGCTGCTGGTGGCCTGGGCCAGCCCATGGTGGGGCGGCCAGCGCTTGCGCGCGGCGCAGTGGCTGGGCATGGCGCTGGGCTTCGCCGGCGTCGCCACGGTGGCCGCCGACCGCATCGACGGGGCGACGCCGTGGGGCGGCTGGCTGGCCTTGCTGGTGGGCCTGTTCGGCATCGCCGCCGGCACCCTGTACCAGAAGCGGCATGCCGCGCAGCTCGATCTGCGCGTTGGGCTGGCGGTGCAGAACGCCGCGGCGACGCTGGTGCTGCTGCCGCTGGCGGCGTGGGAAGGCTTCCGCTTCCAGGCCAGCGACGGCTTCGTCGCGGCGATGGCGTGGCTGGTGCTGGTCAATTCGATCGGCGGCTTCGCGTTGCTGTTCCTGCTGCTGCGACGCGGCGCCGCCACCCAGGTGGCGAGCCTGTTCTTCCTGATGCCGCCGGTGACCGCGGTGTTCGGCCACGTGCTGCTCGGCGAGCACCTGACCGCGCTGAAGCTGTGCGGCTTCGCGCTGGCGGCGCTGGGCGTGTGGCTGGCAGGGCGCGCGCGGTGAGGCGCGGGTAGACCCGCACGCTGCGCCTCAGCCGTCGCGCAGCACGCTGTGGCTGCGGATCAGGTCGGCGGCGCGCTCGGCGATCATCATCGTCGGGCCGTTGGTGTTGCCGCTGACCAGGCGCGGCATCACCGATGCATCGACCACGCGCAACCCTTCCAGTCCGCGCAGGCGCAGTTGCGGATCGACCACCGCCTGCGCATCGTTGCCCATGCGGCAGGTGCCGATCGGGTGGTAGATGGTCTCGGCCTTGGCGCGGATGTAGGCGACCAGGCCGGCGTCGTCCAGGTCGTCGCGTGCCGGCAGCAGCGGCGCGCCGCGCCAGGGATCGAACGCCGGCTGCTGCAGGATGCGCCGCGCCAGGCGCGCGCATTCCACCAGCATGCGCAGGTCGAAGCCGTCCGGATCGCTGAGGTAGTTCGCCTGGATCCGCGCCGGCGTGCGCGGGTCGGCGTCGTTGAGCGACAGGCGGCCGCGGCTGCGCGGCTGCAGGTGGCAGGCGTGCAGGGTGAAGCCGTCGCCGGGCAACCGGTTGCGGCCGTGGTCGTCGAGCATCGCCGGCACGAAATGCAGCTGGATGTCGGCGCGCGCGTCCGGCGCCAGCGGCGAGCGGATGAAGCCGCCGGCTTCGGCGATGTTGCTGCTGCCGGCGCCGCGGTGACCGCGCAGGAAATAGTCGAAGGCGATCTTCAGCTGGTTGCGGCGGTCGTAGCTGATGCCCGGGCGGGTGCGGTACAGCGTGCACACGTCCAGATGGTCCTGCAGGTTGGCGCCGATCTGCGGCTGGTCCAGGCGCACCGTGATGCCATGGCGCTGCAGTTCGTCGGCCGGGCCGATGCCCGAAAGCATCAGCAATTGCGGCGAGTTCACCGCGCCGGCGCTGAGCAGCACCTCGCGCGCGGCCCGCGCCTGCACTTCGGCGCCGCGTTGCGCGTAGGCCACGCCGACCACGCGCTCGCCCTCGAGCAGCAGGCGCAGCACCAGCGCGTCGGTGATCACCTGCAGGTTGGCGCGCGCCTGCACCGGCGCCAGATAGGCGACCGCCGCCGAGCAGCGCGCGCCGTCCTTCTGGGTGACCTGGTACAGGCCCACGCCCTGTTGCTGCGGGCCGTTGAAATCGCGGTTGTGGGCGAAACCGGCCTGCTCACCGGCAGCGATGAACACGTCCGACAGCGGGTTGTGGTAGCGCAGATCGGACACGTGTAGCGGCCCGTCGCCGCCGTGCAGCGCATCGCCGCCGCGGCTGTTGCGTTCGCTGCGGCGGAAATACGGCAGCACGCCCTGCCAGTCCCAACCCTCGGCGCCGTCGGCGGCCCAGTCGTCGTAGTCGGCGGGCACGCCGCGCACGTAGCACATCGCGTTGATCGAACTGGAGCCGCCCAGCACCTTGCCGCGCGGCCACCACAGGCGCCGATCGTTCAAGGCCGGCTCCGGCGCGGTGAGGTAGTTCCAGTTGATGCGGCGGTTGCCGGTCAGCCGCGCCAGGCCCGCCGGCATGTGGATGAAGGGATTGCGGTCGCGCGGCCCGGCCTCGATCAGCAGCACCTTGCAATCGCGATCCTCGCTGAGCCGGTTGGCCAGCACGCAGCCTGCCGAGCCTGCGCCGATGATGATGTAGTCGTACACCCGCGGTCCCCCTGTTTCGTGGCGCCGACGCTAGTCGCCGGGGATAGAGCATATGCTCGGCCGCGCCGCGGGATTGCGGACGCCGCGATGGGCGTGGGTCTGCGCGTGTCGGCGGCGCTGGCGATGTTGCAGTGCATCGGCTAACGTGCGCGCAACCACACGGCGAACGGCAGGCCGATGCAAGCGGAAAACAAGCGCGTCCAGACCGGCGAGCTGCGCGCGGTGCTGCTGTCCTTCGTCTATTTCTTCTGCGTGCTGTCGGCTTACTACGTGATCCGCCCGGTGCGCGAGCAGCTGGCCGCGGCGGTCGGCTCGACCCAACTGCCCTGGTTCTACATGGCGACCTTCGTCGCCACGCTGCTGCTGACCCCGCTGTTCGCCTGGATGGCGGCGCGTTGGCCGCGGCGGATCGTGGTGCCGGCGGTGTACGTGTTTTTCGCGCTGTGCCTGATCGGCTTCGTGCCGCTGTTCAGCGGCTACGGCGGGCTTGGTCCGCGTGCGCTGGGCGTCGTGTTCTTCGTCTGGGTCAGCGTGTTCAATTTGTTCGTGGTGTCGGTGTTCTGGAGCTTCATGGCCGATATCTGGAGCAACGAACAGGCGCGGCGGCTGTTCCCGCTGATCGGCCTGGGCGGCACCGCCGGCGCGGTGGCCGGGCCGCTGCTGACCCGCGGGCTGGTCGGGGTGATCGGTGTGGCGCCGCTGCTGCTGGTGTCGGCGGCGCTGCTCGGTATGGCGCTGGCATGCGTGATCCTGCTCGGGCGCTGGGCGCGGGTGCATGGCGCGCGCCGCCACGACGCCGGCCACGAAGCGGCGGTCGGTGGGGGCATGTTCGACGGCCTCAAACAGATCCTGGCCAATCCGTTCATGCGCGGCATGGCGCTGCTGATGTTGCTGGGCGATTGCATCGGCACGGCCGGCTATGCGCTGATGACCGATTACTCCGGCGCCACCTTCCACAACGCGGTCGAGCGTACCGAGTTCGCTGCCAATATCGATATGCTGGCCAACGTGTTGCAGGTCGCCGTGCAGATCACCGTGACCCGCTGGCTGCTGATGAAGAAGGGCGCCGGCGCGGTGATCGCGCTATGGGCGCTGATCAGCGTGGGCACGCTGGTGGCGACCGCGTTGTCGCCCGATCCCTATGCCCTGGCGGTGTGGATCGTGCCCTGGGTGGTGCTGCCGGTGGTGATCACCCGTTCGCTGACCTACGGCATGGTCGGCCCGGCGCGCGAATCGCTGTACACGCGGGTGCCGCGGCAGCTGCGCTACCAGGGCAAGAACGCAGTGGATACGGCGGTGTGGCGTGCCGGCGACGTGGCCGTCTCCTCTGCGATGATCGGCCTGCGCGGGCTGGGCATGGGCGTGCCCGGTTTCGCCGCGCTGGCGGCGCTGGCGGCGACGCTCTCCGGCGTCATCGGCTGGCGCCTGGCGCGTGCGGTCGAAAGCACCGCGCCCGTTGCAGCGGCAGAGACGTCCCCGGCGCGCTGATCCCGCGCGCCGTACGCCCCCGCTGCCGGCCGCCGCGCCAGCCGCTATGCTGTGCATCCTCTTTCGCCGATGGACGCGCGCATGACCCTGCTGGCCTCGATCCTGGTATGCCTGGTGGCCTTGCTGCACGTCTACATCCTGGTGCTGGAGATGTTCCTGTGGACGCGGCCGCTGGGCATGAAGGTGTTCCGCAACACGCCGGACAAGGCGCAGCTGACCAAGGTGCTGGCGGCCAACCAGGGCCTGTACAACGGCTTCCTCGCCGCCGGCCTGGGCTGGGGCGTGGCGGCGCAGCGCGTGGACGTGATGCTGTTCTTCCTGGGCTGCGTGGTCGTGGCCGGCCTGTACGGCGCGTGGAGCGTCAGCCGCCGCATCCTGTTCGTGCAGGCGCTGCCGGCGGCGCTGGCGAGCGCGGCGGTGCTGCTGGCGTATTGAGCCGGCTGCGCGCCGGCATCGCGGTGCCGCCTCAGCCGTTCGCTGCCTTCGCGCGCGGCGACACCCACATGGCGATGCTGGCGAAGAACACCACCTGTTCGCGCGCGTCGCGGATCTCCACGCTGACCGGCAGCTCGTAGCCGCTGTCGGCGGCCACGATCGCCACGTCCGGCGTCGCCACCGCGTGCATCGTGCCGTTGGCCTTGCTGCGGTATTCGACGCGCATGCCTTTGGGGATCCAGCGCATCGACGGCGGCAGGCTGGCATCGACCATGACCCCGCCGGCCAACTCGGCCAGGTTGCACAACGCGATCGCATGCACGGTGCCGAGGTGGTTGCTGACCCGCCGCCGATGCGCGATGCGCGCCTCGCAGCGGCCCGGCTGCAGCACGGTGATGCGCGGGGCGATGCTGGCGAAGTAGGGCGCCTTGAAGCACACGGCGCGGGAAAACAGCCATTGCCCGGCCGGCCAGCGCTGCATGCGTCGATAGAGCGACAGCAGTTTGCTCATGGTGCGTGCCTCAAATGAAGACGGCGGACCGAAGTCCGCCGTCGTGGTGAGCGCATTGCCGAATGGATCTCAGGCCGCTTCGCGCGAATGGTCGTCGCCGGCCGTGGCACGGTGGTAGTAGCTGGCCGAGCGCAGTTCGTCGGCGTCGAAATCGTCCACGCTGATCGTGTCCATGGTGATCTCGCGCAGTTCCTCCAACTGGCGGCGCTCGTCGGCCGACAGCACGCCTTCGCGCACCGCCTCGTCCAGCTGCGAGGCGAAGTCCAGCGCCTCGATGCCCTTGCTCTTGAGCGCCTTCAGGAACTTGCGCTCGACCGGCTCGGCCAGCACCGCCTTGGTCAGGTAGCTGGCGATGCGGCCGCCCGGATTGTTCTCGCACGGGGTCAGGAACACGCCCTGGCCCAGACGGTCGCGGGCTTCGTTCGGCGTCATCAGCAGCGCGGCGACGCGGTGGCCCAGGCGGTCGCCCGGGGCTTCGGCGCGGCGGCCCCACGGGAAGATCAGCGCCCACATCAGCCAGCCCACCGGACGGATCGGGAAGTTGCGCAACGCCGCCGACAGCGCCAGCTCGATCTTGTGCACGCTGTCGTGGAACGCCCAGGCCAGCAGCGGCTGGTCGGTCGCCGGCGCGCCGTCATCGTGGTAGCGCTTGAGCATCGCGCTGGTCATGTAGATATGGCTCAGCACGTCGCCCAGGCGGCCGGACAGCGATTCCTTGAACTTCAGCTTGCCGCCGAGCATCAGCATCGACACGTCGGCCATCAGCGCCAGGTTCGCCGAATAGCGGTCCAGCTTGCGGAAGAAGCGGCGGGTGTAGGCGTCGCCGGGCGCGGCACCGATGCGTGCGGCGGTCAGGCCGAACCACAGCGAGCGCACCGCGTTGGAGATCGCGAAGCCGATATGGCCGAACAGGTTGCGGTCGAACTCGTCGACGCCGGCCTTGTGGTCCGGATTGCCGGCGGCCTTCATTTCCTTCATCACCCACGGATGGCACAGGATCGCGCCCTGGCCGAAGATCAGCAGGCTGCGGGTCATGATGTTGGCGCCTTCCACCGTGATCGCGATCGGCGCCGCCTGCCAGCTGCGGCCGGCGAAGTTGCGCGGCCCGAGGATGATGCCCTTGCCGCCGACCACGTCCATCACGTCGCTGATGACCTCGCGGCTCATCGTGGTGCAGTGGTACTTGGCGATCGCCGACGGCACCGACGGCACGTCGCCGCGGTCCACTGCCGCGGCGGTCGCCTGCGATAGCGCGCTGATCGCATAGGCCTTGCCGCCGATCCGCGCCAGCGCCTCTTCCACGCCCTCGAAGCGGCCGACCGACAGGCCGAACTGCTTGCGGATGCGCGCATAGGCGCCGGTGACGATCGCGCCGTACTTGGCGCCGCCGCTGGCGGTGGAGGGCAGTGTGATCGAGCGGCCCACGGCCAGGCACTCGTTGAGCATGTTCCAGCCCTTGCCGACCATGTCCACGCCGCCGATCAGCTGGCTGAGCGGGATGAACACCTCGCGGCCGTGGATCGGGCCGTTCTGGAACGGCGAGTTCAGCGGGAAGTGGCGGCGGCCGATCTCGACGCCGGGGGTTTCGCGCGGCAGCAGCGCCAGGGTGATGCCGATGTCCTTGGTGTCGCCGATCAGGCCGTCCGGGTCGTACATGCGGAACGCCAGGCCGACCAGCGTGGCCACCGGCGCCAGGGTGATGTAGCGCTTGTCGAAGGTCAGCTTGACGCCGAGCACGTTGGCGCCATTCCACTCGCCCTTGCAGACGATGCCGTAGTCGGGAATCGAGGTCGCATCGGAGCCGGCGAACGGGCCGGTCAGGCCGAAGCACGGCACTTCCTGGCCGACCGCCAGACGCGGCAGGTAATAGTCCTTCTGTTCCTTGGAGCCGTAGTGCAGCAGCAGTTCGCCCGGGCCCAGCGAATTTGGCACGCCGACGGTGGAGCTGACCACACTCGAGACCGAAGCGATCTTCTGGATCACCTTGTGGTGGGCCAGCGCGGAGAAACCCAGGCCGCCGTATTCCTTGGGAATGATCATGCCGAAGAACTTGTGCTTCTTGACGAAGCTCCACAGCTCCGGCGGCAGGTCGGCATGGACGTGGGTGATTTCCCAGTCGTTGGTCATCCGGCACAGCTCTTCCACCGGGCCGTCGAGGAAGGCCTGCTCCTCGGCGGTCAGCTGCGGCTTCGGATAATCGAGCAGCTTCTGCCAGTCCGGGTCGCCGGTGAACAGTTCGCCCTCGAAGCCGACCGAACCGGTTTCCAGCGCGATCCGCTCGGTCTGCGACAGCGGCGGCAGTACCTTGCGGAACACCTTCAGCATCGGCGCGGTGAGCAGCGGCTTGCGCACGAACGGCAACAGCAGCGGCACCGCGACCAGCGCCAGCAGCACGGCGGCGACGATGGTGGCGGTGTGGCTGGCGCCGAGCAGCCAGCATGCGACCAGCAGCGTGGCGCTCAGCGCGGCCCAGACGGCGAGCCGCATGCGGTGATAGGCGGCGAAGGCGCCTGCCAACAACAACACGAGGAAGGGTGCGACGATGCTCATGGGCTTGCTCCGGGGACTTGCTCGGTGACGGCGGACGGTGCGCCGGCGCTAGCCGGTGGCAGTGCGTCCAGATAATGCAACACAGTGGCGGTAAACGCGGCGTTGTCGTCGCCGGCCAGCATATGCGTGGCTTCGGGCAGGTGCACATGCTGCGCATGCGGCACCAACGACAGGAATTCTTCGATGGTCTGCGGTGTGACCAGGTCGCTGCGCCCGCCGCTGACCAGCAGCACCGGGCAATGCACCTTGCTCGCGGCCTGCGCGATCGCGTCCTGGTGCTGCTCGCTGTCGCGCGCCAGCTCCTCGACCAGGCGCGGGTCCCAGTGCCAGTACCAGCGGCCGTCGGCGTGCCGGCGCAGGACGCTGCGCAGCGCATCGGGCGACTTGCGCGCGCGCTGCGGCAGATAGGCGGCGATGGCATCGCCGGCGGCGTCCAGCGTGGCGAAGCCGTGCGGATGCGCGGTCATGAAGGCGAGGATGCGTTCGACCCCGGCCGGCTGCCAGCGCGGGGTGATGTCGACCAGCACCATCGCGCGGAACAGCCCCGGCCAGCGCGCCTCGGCCATCAGCCCGAACAGCCCGCCCATCGAGGCGGCCACCAGCACCGGCGCCGGCGCCATTTCGCCGGCGACCACGATCAGGTCGTCGGTGAATTGCTCGCCGCGGTAAGGCAGGGCGGCGGGATTGCGCGTGGAGTCGCCATGGCCGCGCGCGTCGTAGGCGACGCTGCGATAGCCGTGCGCCTGCAACGCCGCGGCGCTGGCCATCCAGGCATGCCGGGTCTGCCCGAAGCCGTGCGCGAACAGCACGCTGCCCGCAGCGCCGGGTTCGGTGACGGTCGCGGCCAATTGCATGTCGTCCGCGCCGGCGAGCAGGGCGGAGGCCGCAATCGGCATGCTGGAAGGAGAGGAAACCATACGAGCTAGTATGGATGAGCCGGCAGCGATGTCAATACGATGCAGTATGGAAACGAAAAGCCAATGCTGCCGGGCATTTGCGTGCGATTCATGGAGGGCACATACTGCAACCGACTTCCCCGTATGGTTAAATCGACGGATGAACAATGCCTCCGTGTCTACCACCGACGATGCCGCCGCTCCCAGCGGTGGCCGCAACAACCGACTCAGCGCCGAAGATTGGGCGCAGGCGGCACTGGACCTGATCGCCGAACAGGGCGTCAACGCGGTGGCGGTGGAGCCCTTGGCACGGCGTCTGGGCGTGACCAAGGGCAGCTTCTACTGGCACTTCCCCTCGCGCGATGCGTTGCTGCAGGCGGCGCTGGAGCGCTGGGAACTGGTCGAGCAGCAGCAGGTGTTCGGCAGCCTGGAAGAGGTGCCGGATCCGCGCACCCGGCTGCGCGCGCTGTTCCAGCTGGTCGCGCACGAGGTCAAGCCGCACATCATCTACAGCGAGCTGCTGAAGGCGCTGGACCATCCGGCGGTGCGCCCGGTCATCGACCGGGTCTCGCAGCGGCGCATGGAGTACCTGATCGCTTCGTTCCGCCAGGCCGGCCTCAGCCGCACCGATGCCCAGCACCGCGCCCGCCTGGCCTACGCGGCCTACGTCGGCTTCCTGCAGTTGTCGCTGCAGTTGCACCAGCCCAAGCAGGCGCGCGAGGAGTTCGAGGCCTACGTCGAACACGTGATCGTGACCCTGATTCCCGGCTGATGTTCCAGGAACTGACCCGCGCCAGCGTGCACGAGCAAGTGCGCCGCCATCTCGCCCAGGGCGACCATCGGCGTGCCGATGCGCTGTGCGAACAGGTGCTGGCCACGGCGGCGGACGATGTGACGCTGCGGCGCATGCACGCGATGCTGCTGATGGAGAGCGGCGAGATCGCGCGCGCCGCCCAGGCCTGGGCCCTGGTGGCCGCCGCCGAACCGAGCCTGGAGGCGTGCAGCCGGCTGGGCATCTGCCTGGCCCGGCTGGGCGAGCATGCGCAGGCGTTGCCGGCGTTCGAACAGGCCTTGCAGCTGTCGGCGGACGCGTTCCTGGTGCGGCTGTGCTACGCCGAGAGCCTGGATGCGGTGGGGCGCGGCGACGACGCCTTGCCGATGTATTTCGCCGCGGTGCACGCCGCGCAGGCCAAGGGCCGCTGGCTCGATCAGCACAGCACCGCGCCGGAGTTGCGGCCGCGGGTGATCGCGGCGATGGCGCGGATCGACCAGGGGCGGCACGCCTTGTTCGCGGCGGCGGTGCAGCCGCTGATCGACCGCTTCGGCGAAGCGGCGCTGCGCCGTGTGACGGCGGCGCTGCGGATCTATCTGGGGCTGCAGCCGCGTCCTGCCGACGACGGCCAGCGCCCCACCTTCCTGTATGTGCCGGATCTGGATCCCTCGCCGTATCTGGGCGCGGCGCGTTTCCCCTGGTACGCGCGGCTGCAGGCCGCCACCGAGGGCATCTGCAACGAAGTGCGGCAGGTGCTGGCGTCGCGCCAGGCGGTGCAACCGTTCCTGGATTTCAGCAACGGCGCCACGCCGCAGGACTATCTCAGCGCCAAGCACGGCGATGGCGCCTGGGATGCCTATTTCTTCTATCGGCACGGCGTTGCGCATGCCGAGAACCTGCAGCGTTGCCCGGTCACCGCGGCGGCGCTGGCGCATGTGCCGTTGACCCGGATCGACCTGCACGCGCCGGAGGTGCTGTTCTCGATCCTGGCGCCCGGTACCACGATCAAGCCGCACTATGGCGTCAGCAACTCGCGCGTGGTCACCCATCTGCCGCTGATCGTGCCGCCGGAGTGCGCGCTGGAGGTGTCCGGCATCGCCCACCACTGGCAGGTCGGGCAACTGGTCACCTTCAACGACACCTGCCTGCACCAGGCCTGGAACCACAGCGATCAGCTGCGGGTGGTGATGATCCTGGACACCTGGCATCCGGACCTGGAAGAAGCCGAGACCCTGGCGCTGCGGCAGCTGATCGAGACGATCGGCGCGTTCAACCTGCGCGCTGGCCTGTAGCGGGCGCAGTCGGCGGGACGCCGCGCGCGGCCCGCTCCAAGCACCCGGCGTCGGGCCGGCACGCGCCGCTCAGCGCTTGAACATCAGGTAGGTGGAGAGGATGTACTTGTCGTTGGAGACCGGCGGGTTGCCGACGTGCTGGTACATCCAGTACGGCGGGAACATCAGCAGCCTGCCGGTGCGCGGCACGGTCTCCACGTCCAGGTCGCAGAAGCGCGTGGTGCCGCCCTCGGCCACATCGTTGAGGTACCACAGGAACACCAGGTAGCGTTCGGACACCTCGTCGATCGAATCGAAGTGCGGCTGGAAGCGGTCGCTGCCGCCGACCTGGTATTTCTTCAGGATCAGCCGGTCGATGGTGGGCCGGTACGGGATCGACAGGGTCAGCCCGAGGTCCTGGTTGTAGCGCGCCAGGTAGTGCTCGATCTTGTCCAGGAAGAATCCCAGGAACGCCGGATCGGCCAGCTTGCCGACATCCAGTTCGGTCCAGTTGCTGTCGCCGAGCGCCGCGCGGCTGTTGCTGCCGTTGCGCTGGTGATGCGCGCGCGAGGCCTCGAAGCCGTCGATCAGTTGGCGGCAGAACGCCTCGGGCAGCGCATCGTCGTAGCTGCGGATGTAGTCGCTCAGTGCTTTCATGGCGCAGCTGTCTCCAGGTCGTACCCCCAATGCGTGGCCACCGGTTGCAGGATCGGCAACGCGCCGGCCAGCCACGGCGCGTAGGCGTGCCAGCGGTCCACCGCACGCCGGTTCACCGGTTCCACCACCTGCGAGTAGCTGGGCGTGCTGATATAGCCCTTGCGTGCGGCATGCTGGCTGAAGCCTTCCAGGAACTCGGGCTGCGCGATGCCGAGGAAGCCGCCGATGCGCTGCACCTGCGCGGGGAAATCGGCAACCGTTTCCTCGTACTTGAGGATCAGCAGGTCCGGCTGCAGCAGCGCCTGGTGGTGGATCCAGAACCGCATCGCGTTGACGTAGCTCTTGGCCAGGCGCTCCAGGCTGGAGCACAGCACCATGAACGCCGGCGAGCGGAAGTTCTGCATGTAGCAGCTCAGCAGCACGTCGCAGGGATGGCGCAGGGCGAGGATGATCTTGGCGTTCGGGAACAGGCGCACGATCATCGGCAGGCGCAGCATGTTGAGCGGATTCTTGTCGACCAGCTGCTGGCCCGGGGCCAGCGCGATGACCTTGGCGATCTCCGACCAGTACAGCTGGCGCATCGCCTCGACCTGCGCATCGTCAAGTGCGCCCAGATCGTAGGGATAGCGCTTGCCCTGCGCCTCCATCCACTCGATGCAGCGCTGCAAGGTGGCGCGTTCGTCCATCGACGCGTAACCCGGGTGCGCGTCCAGCATCTGCTCGAGCATGGTGGTACCCGAGCGCGGGAAGCCGACGATGAACACCGGCGAGGCGTCGCTGCCGGGCGCGTCGCTGCGCGCGCCGGCGTAGCGCGCCTGTGCGTCGTCCAGCCACAGGCTGGAGACCTGCAGCGGCTCTTCGTTGGAGTAGGCGATCTCCGGCACGCTATCGGCTGCGAGCTTGAAGTGGATGGCATGCGCCTTCTCCAGCATGGCCATCGCGGCGGCGGGATGGCCTTGCTTGTCCTCGATGCCGGCAAGAGCGAAATAGGCGATGGCTTGGACCTGGATGTGCGGCTGCAGCTCCAGCAGGTTCTCGATTGCGTGGCGTGCCGCGGCATAGTCCTTGCGGCGCTGCGCCAGCGACGCTTCCAGTTGCAGGATCTCCACGCGGGTCTGACGGTCGTGCTGCTGCGGCGGCATGGATGCCGCCTGCGCCAACAGCGCGCTGGCCTGTTCGACACGGTTGGTGCGCTCGTGCAACTGGGCCAGGCGGAGGACGTTGGACAGCGACGGGGCCTGTCCGGGCCGGCTCTGCGTGAGCAGCGCTTCGGCTTCATCGGTGCGGCCGACCTGGATCAGGGCGGTGGCCAGTTCCTCGCGCAGGTTGTCCGGCAGTTGCGGCCAGATCGCCGGTGGCGGCAGCAACGCTGCCGCGCGCTGGGCGTCGCCGCACTCGAAGCAGGCGATCGCGGCATAGATGCGTGCCTCGGCCTGGCTGGGGTCCAGGTCCACGGCATCGAGGAATCGGTGGCGGGCATTGGCGATGTCGCCCTTGTCCAGCAATACCAGGCCGTAATCGACCAGGTAGTGATACGTCTGCGGCGCCAGCGACAGGGCTTGCCGATAGGCGTGCTCGGCCGGGGCGTGCTCGCCGAGCGTGCGCAGGGTCAGGCCGAGATTGGCCCAATGCGCGGATTCGTGCGGCTGCAGTTCGGTCAACCGCCGATAGATGGCGGCAGCGCCTGCGATATCGCCGGCATGTTGCAGCGACATCGCCAACAGCGTGTTCCAGGAAGGATCGCCAGCGGCGTTGGCCAGCGCCTTGCGACAAAGGTCGGCGGCCATCTCGGCCTGACCCTGGTCGATCAATTGGATGGCGTATTGCAGTTGCGGTGAGTTCATTCGGATCTGCCAATGAAAAGGGCCGCGCGAATGGTTCGCGCGGCCCCGTCTTCAAATCAAGAGCGTCGTTGCCGTGCTCAGAAGTTCATGCTGTAGCGAGCCCACAGGTAGCGGCCCACGGTGTCGAAGCTGTTGACGTCCGTGTTCGCGTTGAGCACGTTGTTCTGATACAGCATGGGCGGCTGCTTGTCGAACACGTTGTCCAGGCCGACTTCCACCTTCGAATTGAACCACGGCAGCGCGTAGTTCAGGCTGACGCTGTGCAGGAAGTAGGAGCCGTACGAGGTGACGATGTTCGGGTAGCCTGCGTCGGAGCTGAAGTTCTGCGACGGATCGGCGCTGCCCACGTCGAACGGACCGATGTAGCGGATACGCCAGCTGGCGCCCAGATCGCCCTTCTGCCAGTTGACGAACAAGCGGCCACGGACCCGCGAGTACAGACCGTAGGTCTTGTTGTAGGTGCCTGCCACGTGGGTCACGACGCCATCCGGATCGGCCGGGTTGGTGTTGTTGTCGTAACGCGCGATGTAGGTGCCGTCCAGGCCGAAGGTGTAGCTGCCCCACGCGGTATCCGGCAGGCGGTAGCGCAGCGCCAGATCCCAGCCCTTGGTATCCAGGCGGCCCAGGTTGACGATCGGCTCGCGGATGAAGTTGACCTGGCCATCCGAGTAACGGCTGATGAAGCCGCAGAACGGGCTGCTTTCGTCGTTGTAGCAGATGTTGGCCACGGTCTGCGCATCGGCGCGGTTGATCGTGTCGTTCAGGTACAGGCGCCAGTAGTCCAGGCTGGCCGAGAAGCCAGGCAGCCAATCCGGGTCGTACACCACGCCCCAGTCGAACGACTTGCCCTGTTCCGGCTTCAGGTCGAAACCGGCAGCGACCGAGCCCGACCACACGCCGGTGGTCTGCGACAGGCCGCTGGAGGTGATGCCGGTGGCGGGAATGGCGGTCGCGCCCGAGCCCGCGCCGCACGCGGCTTCGTGATTGCGCGAGGTGCCGGTGGCGCCGTAACCGATACACGGGTCGGTGAAGTTCGGCGCATCGCCGCTCGCACCCGCGTACAGGTTGTCGATGGTCGGAGCGCGGAACACTTCAGCCACCGTGCCGCGCAGCAGCAGGTTCTCGATCGGGCGCCATTCCAGCTGGATCTTGCTGTTGGTGGTGTTGCCGAAGGTGTTGTAGTCGGAGTAACGCGTACCCAGGGTCAGCGCCAGCAGGTGCGCGAACGGCACTTCCGACAGCAGCGGGACGTACAGCTCGCCGTAGACTTCCTTGACGTTGTACTTGCCGCTCAGCGGGGTACCGCAGGCTTCCTGCGAGATGAAGCAGTTGCCGTTCGCGTCGGCGATGGCGATGTAGTCCACCGCGCTCTTCTGGTACTCCTCGCGCCAGGACACGCCCACCGCCAGCTGCGCGGCGCCGGCCGGCAGCGTGAACAGCTCGCCGTTGGCATTGGCTTCGAAGCTGCGCATCTGGTACGTGGTCGAGTAGGTCGGACGCGCTTCGTAGTCCTTCAGCGTCGAGATCGTCTGCGGATCGTTGATGTTGAAGATGTTGAGCGGGGTGCAGCCGGCGATCACGTTGCCGGCGCTGCCGCACTTGACCACGCCGTCGGTGTCCTGGAACGACGGGCCCAGCGCGTCGCGCAGGCCGGCGTAGTACACGTAGCCGTAGCTGGTGTTCTCGCGGGTGTAGTGGCCGTAGTTCATCGCCGCGTCCCACTTCCAGGACGTGTCGCCGACGAAGCCTTCCAGGCCGGCGACGACCTGGTCGGTGACGGTGCTGTAGTACGAGCGGCGCTGGCCCAGCGAGGTGAAGCGGGTCAGGAACTGGTTGTACTGATTGCCGGCGGTGTCGGCACCGAAATCAACGCCGAACGGGTTGTAGAAGTTGTCGGCGGAGATCACCACCTTGTCGCCGCGTGCATCGAACGGCAGCGCCGCGATGGCGAAGTTCGAGCTGGTCTTGTTGTGGTAGACCTGGGCGAACGCGTTGATGCTGTCGGTGATCTGGTAGTTGGCCAGGAAGAACGCGTTGGTGCGCTCCTGCGGCGTCATGATCAGGTTGGTGGCCTGATAGTTGAACGAGTCGCGCGCGCCGGAGTAGCAGCGGTAGTCGCCCTGCGAAGCGCCGCTGGCGCCCGGGGTCAGGGTGACGGTGGCGCAGCCGTACTGCGTGGCCAGGTTCGCCGGCATGGTGATGCGGCCGCCCGGGGTGCGGCTGGAACCGAGGATGGTCACCGAGCCGCTGTACAGGTAGGTGGCGTCCTTGGAGTACTTGCGGTCGGCCGAGGAGATGCCGTCGAACTTGTTGTAGTTCAGGCCCGCCATGATGTTGCCGCGGTCGCCGACCTGACCGAAGGTCACCGAGCCGCCGTTACGCGCGCCGTCGCTCAGGTGGGTCGCCTGGCCGTAATCGACCGTGACCGCCAGACCTTCGAAGTCCTTGCGCAGGATGAAGTTGACCACGCCGGCGACGGCATCGGAGCCGTACACGGCCGAGGCGCCGCTGGTCAGCACTTCGATGCGCTCCACCGCGGTGGCGGGGATCGAGTTGACGTCGTTGTTGGCGACGCGGCGGCCGTTGACCAGCAGCAGCGTGCGCTCATCGCCCAGGCCGCGCAGGTCGACCGAGGACTTGCCGTCGCCGCCGCCGTTGTTGACCGCCGGGGTGGACGGTGCGCCGGACATCGCCGGCAGTTCCTGCACCAGGTCGCCGAGGGTCAGCTTGCCGGTCTGCTCGATCGCGGCGCGATCGATCACCACCACCGGGCTGGCGGTTTCGGTCTCGACGCGGGCAACGCGCGAGCCGGTCACCTGGATCGTGTCCAGGGTCTTGGAGGGGTCGCTGGAAGAGCTGTCCTGGGCAACGGCCGCACCCGTGCTGAGCAGGGCGGTGGTGCCAGCGGCGAGCGCGAACGTGATGGCGTCGCGCAGGCGATGGGTCTTGCAATTCATTGGCTCTCTCTCCGAATGAGATGTGGTGTCAACTGAAGGTTGTCCGGCGGTGGCGTCGAAAGGCGATGCCAAAATCCGCAGGGTGAACCGATAGTAACTGCGTCTTCAGAGAAATTAAAGAGTTGTTAATAAGATCGACATAACTGTGATGTAAGTATCACTAATTTGCGCCGATCGGACAAAAAAAAGCCCCTCAAGGGGGCGTTTTTCCGCGGCAACTCCTTTTCGAACAAGGGGTTGTGCTTACAAGTCCTGTTCGTAGCGCACGTAGGGGATGGTGCCTTCCTCGGTGCTGATGTTGTTCGGGGCGAACGGGTTCTTGCCGCGGGTGATCACGTTCTCGGCGCCGACGGTCAGCTGGCCGCTCCACGGCGTGCGCCAGGTCAGGCCCACGCCGAGGCCGGACCACTTGCCCGGCTGGCCCGGCGCGTCGACGACGCGGCCGATGACGTTGGCGCTGAACGAGCCGTAGCCGCCGCCGATGCTCAGGCTCTTGCTGTCCCATTGGTCGACCAGCGCCTGCGAGGCATCGGCGATCGGGACCAGGCGCGCACGCGCATAGGTGCCACCGATCGAGACGAAGCCTTCGCGGCCGATGTTCTGTTGCGCGAACACGGTCAGATCGTTCTGCTCCATGCGCAGCGCGGGCGTCTTGTTGGGACCCGCCAGCCACGCCGGCATGTTCTCGCGGCCGGTGCCGGCCGACAGCGACACGCGCCCGCCGGGGCGGTTGAAGGTGGTGGTCGCAGCAACGTGGTGGCCGACATCGTTGTCGTCGTCGCCGAGGCTGGCGAGCATGCAATGGCTGGCCAGCCCGCTGATGCTGCTGCCGCTGGCGCTGTTGCACAGCAGCCCGAGCGAATCGCCGGAGGACAGGCCGAAGGCGGCGTCGAGCGAGTTGCGGCCGAAGTGCCAGCGCGCGCCGACCGCCTGTTCGCCGGTCGGCTCCAGGTACAGCAGCGCCTCGACCTTGCCGCTGCCCTTGTTCCAGACCGGCAGCACGGTACGGTCCGCGGGCTTGCTCTGCGCATGCGCGCCCGTGCTCGCCGCAAGGGCGATCAGCAGGGCAAGTGGCAGGCGCAGTAAGGCTCGCATCGGCAGTCTGTGACTCTCGGGCGGGGACTAAAGTTCCCGCCGTGCAGGGTGAACGATACTAGGGGGTTTATGTTTCTTTAACAAGTCGGACTCCCCGGTCCTAGTCCTCGCCCCTGGCTATTGCAAGCGCTCCGAGGGCGCCGGTTCAGCCGGGGTTACAGCGAACAATACGCCGAATTCCGTCAAGGGGAAGTCATAGTGTCGGCCGCAGAACTCGCACCGTATCTCAACTTGGCCGGTTGCCTCGGCGGCGGCGCGCGCTTCTTCCTCGCCCAGCGAGCGCAGCATGGCGGCCACCCGCTCGCGCGAGCAGGAGCAGCCGAAGCGCAGCGGCTTGGTGCCCAGCAGCTCCGGCGCTTCCTCGTGGAACAGCCGGTGCAGCAGGGTGTCGGCCGGCAGCGCCAGCAGTTCGGCCTCGCTCACCGTCTCGAACAGGGCGCCGGCGCGGTTCCAGCCGTCCTCGTCGCCGCTGTCGCCGGGCAGCTTCTGCAGCAGCAGGCCGGCCGCCTGGCGGCCGTCGGCGGCCAGGATCAGGCGCGTCGGCAGCTGTTCGGACTGGCGGAAATAGTCTTCGAAGGCCTCGCCCAGTTCGGCCGCCGACAGCGCCACCAGGCTCTGGTAGCGCTGCGGCTCGCGCGGGTCCAGGCCGGGGTTCTCGATGGTGATCGCCAGCAGCGCGCCGCTGCCCAGCGCGCGCAGGTCGCGCGGGGCGTCGCTGCCCTCGCCGAGCTGGACGATGCCGCGCAGGGTGCCGGCCGCGGTGCACTCGGCGAACAGGGTGCGCAGCGCGCCCTGGCTGCGCAGTTGCACCGACAGGCGTCCGTCGACCTTGGTGTGGCCGGTGAACAGGGCCGCGGCCACGCAGGCCTCGCCCAGCAACTCGGTCGCCGCGGCGGGATAGCTGGCTGGCGCGAGGATGTCGCGCCAGGCGGACTCCAGGCGCACGTGCACGCCGCGCACGCCGGCGCTGGGCAGCAGGAAGCGGGTCAGGTGATCGTGATCGGAAGAACTCATCGCGGCCTCGCTGCGCATGGGAAGATGGCGACCGCAGGATAGTGGGTCATCTCGGTGGACAAAGTCGAAGAAGGCATAGCAATGGGGGCGACGCGGGGCGTTGCAAGTGGCGCGGCCGTGCCGCGGCGACGGCGCTGGCTGCGTTGGCTGCTGGCGGCGCCGCTGTTGTTCGCGCTGGCGAGCACGTCGCAGGTGATCATGCTGCGCTTCGTCGATCCGCCGTTCTCGGCGATGATGCTCGAGCGCCAGCTCGGCGCCTGGGGCGAGGGCGACTGGTCGTTCCGCGTCGCCTACGACTGGCGCGACAGCGCGCAGATCGCTCCAAGCCTGCCGATTTCGCTGGTGGCCGCGGAGGACCAGCGCTTCCCGAGCCACCACGGCTTCGATCTGGAGGCGATCGAGAAGGCGCGCGACCACAATGCGCGCGGCGGGCGCCTGCGCGGCGCCAGCACGATCAGCCAGCAGGTGGCCAAGAATGTGTTCCTGTGGCAGGGCCGCAGTTGGCTGCGCAAGGGATTGGAGGCCTGGTACACGGTGCTGATCGAGGCGCTGTGGTCCAAGCAGCGGATCCTGGAGGTGTATGCCAATGTCGCCGAGTTCGGCGACGGGGTGTACGGCGCGCAGGCGGCGGCGCGCAGTTTCTGGGGCAAGGATGCGGCGCAACTGAGTCCGGCGCAGAGCGCGCTGCTGGCGGCGGTGCTGCCGGCGCCGCAGCGCTACAACGCCGCGCGCCCGGGACCGTACGTGCAGCGCCGCGCCAACTGGATCCAGCGGCAGACGCGGCAGCTGGGCGGGCCGACCTATCTGCAGGCGCCCTAGGAACATTCGAGCTATGGCGCATGCGACGTTGGCCGTTTTTGCATATGCGCGTAGCGACGTGAGCGCTCGGGCGCCAGCCCATGGGCCTGCCTGAGCCGTCCCGGCGTAAGGCGGTCACTGCCTGCCAGGACGCGGTCGAGGGTTTCGGCATGGCGCTGCGCAGGCACCGCGTTTTAGCCCCTCTCCCATCGGGAGAGGGGTTGGGGTGAGGGTACGGCCTTCCATGAAGTTGGGGTCTTCGGCGGCAGGCGTGTCCTCATCCGCTTCTTCGAGGCCCCTTCTCCCGATAAGGGGGCCATGGTCCCTGTGGGAGAAGGGAGTGACTCCGGATCCTCGTCAGGTGATGCGCTGCCGCTGGTGAACGCGCAGGCCGCTCCGTACCATCGGCACATGGAACCCGAGCGCCTGACCGTCGTCGTCACTGCCTTCAACGAGGCGCAGACCCTGCCGCTGCTGCAACCGCGGATCCTCGCCGCGCTCGATGGCGTGGATGGCCTGGAGGGGCGGGTGCTGTATGTGGACGACGGCAGCCGCGATGCGACCTGGGAGGTGATCCTGGCGCTGGCCGCGGCCGATCCGCGGGTCGGGGCGCTGCGCCTGTCGCGCAATTTCGGCAAGGAGCTGGCGCTGACCGCGGGCCTGGATTTCGTCGAGCACGGCGCGGCGATGCTGCTGGACGCCGACGGCCAGGATCCGCCGGAACTGATCGCGCAGTTCGTCGCGCATTGGCGCGCCGGCTACGACGACATCTACGGCACCCGCATCGCGCGCGACGGCGAAGGCTGGCTCAAGCGCGGCACCGCGTCGCTGTTCTACCGGGTGATCGGACGCCTGTCGAAGACGCCGATTCCGGCCGACACCGGCGATTTCCGCCTGCTGTCGCCGCGCGCGCTGGCGGCGCTGGCGCAGTTGCGCGAGCGCCATCGCTTCATGAAGGGGCTGTTCGGCTGGGTCGGGTTCCGGCAGATGGCGTTGCCGTACCGGCGTGCGCCGCGGCTGGCCGGGCGCAGCAAGTTCGGCCTGTGGCGGTTGTGGAACTTCGCGCTGGAAGGCATCACCAGTTTTTCCACCGCGCCGCTGCGGGTGGCGACCTATCTGGGCCTGGCGACCGCGGTGGCCGCGTTCGTGTTCGGCACCTGGATCGTGATCAAGGCGGCGCTGTGGGGCGATCCGGTCGCCGGCTGGCCGACGATGATGGCGGTGATCCTGTTCCTGGGCGGCGCGCAGCTGATCGCGCTGGGCCTGATCGGCGAATACCTGGGCCGGCTGTACGAGGAATCCAAGCAGCGGCCGCTGTATCTGGTCGACAGCTGGCGCGCACCGGGCGGAGGAGTATCCTCGGCCGTACGATCCAGCGAACCGGGAGGCAGCGATGCGTACGGTACGACAGTTGTTGGGCGACAAGGGCGGTGAGATCCACGCGGTGTCGCCGGATGCGGCGGTGGTCGACGCGCTGCGGCTGATGGCCGACAAGGGCATCGGCGCAGTGCTGGTGATGCAGGACGGGCGTCTGGCCGGCATCCTCTCCGAGCGCGACTACGCGCGCAAGGTGGTGCTGCAGGACCGCTCTTCGGCGACCACGCCGGTGCGCGACATCATGAGCGCGAAGGTGTACACGGTGGAGCCGTCGCAGAGCGTGCAGCAATGCATGGAGCTGATGACCGGGCAGCGCATCCGCCATCTGCCGGTGGTGCAGGCCGGCGCGGTGGTCGGAGTGATCTCGATCGGCGACCTGGTCAAGGCGGTGATCGAGGAACAACAGCAGGAGCTCGATCAGCTGCAGCGCTATATCAGTAGCTGACGCGGGATTGGGGATTCGGGATTCGGAAAGTCAAAAGCACATCAGCCGCTCTTGCTTTTACGAATCCCCAATCCCGGCTTTCCACAGCCGAATGGCTGGTCATCCCCAATCCCGGCTACTTGGCGTAATGACCGCCGCAATCGGCGTCCTTGCCCGGGCCGGTTTCCAGCGTGGCGAGCAGGGCCGCCGGCGGGGCGATGCTGCCCAGCGCCAGGGCGATCGCGCCGCGCATGCCCAGGGCCTTGAAGTCGGGGCGGAAGGTCGGATCCTTGAAGGTGCCGCCGACGCGCAGCGGCGAGCGCAGCGACAGAATGCTGCGGTCCTTCGGGCGCGCCTTCAGCAGCAGGTCCAGCGTCTCGTCGCCCAGGTCGATGTCGCCGCTGCCGATCAGCAGCGTATCGGTACTGTCGAAGGCCAGTGCGCGCGACGCCATCACCCCGTCCCTGACCGCGAAATCGCCGAACGCACAGCGCACCGGAATCTCGCGGTCCTTGGTGACCAGGAATTTCAGCGATTCGGCGATGTCCAGTCCGGCCAGTTCCATGATCAGGTTGCTGATGTGGCCCTTGCCCATGCCGATGGCGACGCTGCCATCGGCGCTGCCGAGCATCTGCGCGATCGAGTTGCCGGTGCCGGCGAGCGCGATCTCGCCGCCGATCGCGCCGGAGGCTTCCTTGGCCAGCTGACCGTCCGGGAACAGCTTTTCCAGCCGCATGCCGCGCACCGAGATCTGCGCGCGGGTGGCGATGGTGGGCTTGCGCGCGTCCATACGGATGTCGGAGCGGATATTGCCGCCGGCCACGCCGAAGTCGAGCGGTTGCAGCAGCAGGACGCCATCGTTGAGTTTCAGGTGCGCGTCCATGTCGTCCAGCGGCAGCGTCTGCGCGTTGATCCGCTGGGCCTTCCAGCGTACGTCGGCGTCCATCGCGCGCAGCTTGCCGAGGTCGTACGGGGTGGAGGGCAGCACCTTGCTGTCGGCGGCGAGCTTGGCGGCCTGCGCCTTCTGTTCGGCGTTGGCGGTCTCGCCGGCGCCAGTGCGCGGCGGCGCGCCGACGAAGCCGGCCAGATCGTCGAAGTCCAGGCGACGCGAACGCAGGTCGGCGCGCAGGAACGGGCGCTGCCCGGCGGTGTCGATCTGCACGGTGCCGGCCAGGTCGCTGTCGCCAGCGCGGCCGCTGAATTCTTCGTAGCGCCAGATTTCGCCGTTGCGCTTGAGCCGGCCGTCGAGTTGGTAGGGCGGGGTGGAGGGAATGGCGATGCCGAGCAGCGGATACAGGTGTTGCATGTCGGTACCGGCCAGGCTCAGTTGCAGGTCGAACACGCGCAGCTGAAACGGATTGGTCAGCGTGCCGCGCATGTGCGCGCGGGTGCTGCCGGCGCTGCCGCGCAGGTCGATCTTGAACGGATGGTCGCTCTCGCTCAGTTCCAGCGGCGAGGCGGTGCTGCCCTTGAGCGTGAACGGGTTGCCGCGCCAGCGGCCATCGCCGGCGACCGCGATCGGCGGCGCTGCGTCGCCGCGGCGGCGCTGCGAGGTCAGGCTGTCCACGCTGACGTCGATGTCGGTGCGGCCGGGGATGTCCTGGAAGCGCAGCCGCCCCTGCTGCACCAGCATGCGGCCCAGGACCACCTGCGTCCCGCCGTCGTTGCTGCCGAAGCTCCAGTTGCCGGGTTGCCCGTTCGGTCCGGTTTCCAGCAGCAGCGTTGGCTGGGTCAGGCGGATCTCCGGAATGCGTACCTTGCCGCGCAGCAACGGCCACAGCGACAGGTCGATCTCGGCACGCTGCGCGCTGGCCATCTGCGCTTGTTTCGACCAGTCCGCGTTGGCGAAGCGCAGGCGATCGCCGCGGATGGTGATGGTGCTGCCGAGGTCGACGTCGAGATTGCCGTCGATATGGAATGCGCGGCCGGTCTTGGCCTGCACCGCGCGTTCTACCGGACCTTTGAACCAGTTCCAGTCGAAGATCAGAATGACCACCAACAGCACCAGCACCAGTGCACCGAGGACCAGCGGCCAACGCCGCAAGCGGCCGTCGGGACGGCGCCAGTGCCAGGAGCGGCGCCGGCCACGTGACGCAGAAGTGGGTTCGCGATCCATCCCGCCATACTAGGCAGCGTGCGTGCACGGGGTGCGAAAGCGCGCCCTCCGGCAAACCGGTCTACAGGACTTGCCCGGTCACCGCGACGAAGTGGCAGACGCTGCCGCCGAGCACGAACAGGTGCCAGATCGCATGGAAGTAGCGCACCGTGTCGCGCTGGTAGAAGTAGGTGCCAAGCGTGTAGAACAGGCCGCCGGCCAGCAGCCAGCACAGGGTGCGGACATCGACCGAGTGCAGCAGCGGTTCGATCGCCACCACGATCAGCCAGCCCATGGCGAGGTAGAGGATGGTCGACAGCAGCCGGAAACGGCCGGTGAAGAACAGCTTGAAGATCACCCCGGCCAGGGCGATGGTCCAGATCGCCGCGAACAGGCCCCAACCCCAGGGGCCGCGCAGGCCGATCAGGGTGAAGGGCGTGTAGGTGCCGGCGATCAGCACATAGATCGCGCAGTGGTCCAGCACCTGCAGCCGCGCCTTGGCGCCGGGATGCGGAATGGCGTGGTACAGCGTGGAGGCGGTGTACAGCAGCAGCAAGGCGACCCCGAACACGATCGCGCCGGCCAGTTGCCAGCCGTCGCCGTAGATCGCGGCCAGGGTGATGAGCACCGAACTGCCGGCCAGTGCTGCGACCGCGCCCAGGCCGTGGGTCAGCGCGCTGGCGAGTTCGTCGCGCCAATCCGTAGAAGGCGGCGCGTCGGCGTTCATGAGCGAGGACCGCGGGTCTGCTTCCATGACCCGAAACGGTACCGCAATTGCGAGCGGTTCGCATCCGTTGCGATGCGGCACTTGGCGCGCGGTTCATGCCCGCGCGCTGCCGCCTCGGTTCCTCGCGTCAGTCCAGCGCGACGCTGTGCGCGTGCTCGCGGGTCGCGGCGAAGCGCACGTCCGGCGCGCGTTCCTGCGCCAGCTGCAGGTTGACCCGGGTCGGCGCCAGATAGACCAGTTCGCCGGCGCCGTCGATGCCGAGGTTCATCGCGTTCTTCTCGCGGAATTCCTCCAGCTTCTTGGCGTTGTCGCAGTGCACCCAGCGTGCGGTGACCACGCCGACCGGCTCGAAGCTGGCGTCCACGCCGTATTCGTCCTTGAGCCGGTAGGCGACCACTTCGAACTGCAGCACGCCGACCGCGCCCAGGATCAGGTCGTTGCTCATCAGCGGGCGGAAGAACTGGGTGGCGCCTTCCTCGGACAGCTGCGCCAAGCCCTTCTGCAATTGCTTGAGCTTGAGCGGGTCGCGCAGCCGCGCGCGGCGGAACAGTTCCGGGGCGAAGTTGGGGATGCCGGTGAACGACAGCGCCTCGCCCTCGGTGAAGGTGTCGCCGATGGAGATGGTGCCGTGGTTGTGGATGCCGATGACGTCGCCGGGATAGGCCTCGGCGGCGATCTCGCGGTCGCTGGCCATGAAGGTCAGCGCGTTGGCCAGCTTGGTGTCCTTGCCGGTGCGCACGTGCAGGGTCTTCATGCCGGCGCTGAAGCGGCCGGAACAGATGCGCATGAACGCGACCCGGTCGCGGTGCTGCGGGTCCATGTTGGCCTGGATCTTGAACACGAAGCCGGTCAGCTTCTCCTCGGTCGGCTGCACCGGGCGGCCGGTGGTGGCATGCGCCTGCGGCGGCGGCGCGTGCTCGGCGAAGAAGTCCAGCAGCGGCTGCACGCCGAAGTTGTTGACGCCGGAGCCGAAGAACACCGGGGTCTGCTTGCCGGCGCGGTAGGCGTCCAGGTCGAACGGATGGCTGGCGCCCTGCACCAGCTCCAGTTCCTCGCGCAGTTCGGCCAGCATCTGCGCGCCGATCCGCTCGGCCAGGCCGGGCGCGTCCAGCGACGGGAAGATGGTCGAGTCCTGGCGGGTGAAGTTGCGGCCCTGTTCGTACAGGTGCACTTCGCCGCTGATCAGGTGCACCACGCCCTTCAGGCGCTGGCCCATGCCGATCGGCCAGGTCACCGGCGCGCACTGGATGCCGAGCACGGTCTCCACTTCGTCGAGCAGGTCGATCGGCTCCTTGCCTTCGCGGTCGAGCTTGTTGATGAAGGTCATGATCGGCGTGTCGCGCAGCCGGCACACTTCCATCAGCTTGATGGTGCGCTCTTCCACGCCCTTGGCCACGTCGATCACCATCAGCGCCGAGTCCACCGCGGTGAGCACGCGGTAGGTGTCCTCGCCGAAGTCGGCGTGGCCGGGGGTATCGAGCAGGTTGATGATCTTGCCTTCGTACGGGAACTGCATCACCGACGAAGTCACCGAGATGCCGCGCTCCTTTTCCAGCGCCATCCAGTCGGAGGTCGCATGGCGCGCGGCCTTGCGGCCCTTGACCGAACCGGCCATCTGGATCGCGCCGCCGAACAGCAGCAGCTTTTCGGTCAGCGTGGTCTTGCCGGCGTCGGGGTGGGAAATGATGGCGAAGGTGCGGCGGCGCGCAGCTTCCTGGGCAACATCGGACATGGCAACGGCGCCCACTGGGCGATCACGGCTACAGGGAAGAGCGCAATTATAGCGCCGCGGCGGCGGACACGGGTTGCGCGGCGGCCGCGGCGTCCTCGCTGCGCGGCAATTTGAGTTCGCCGAGCGCGCCGGCCATGCGGAACGGGATCGAGTCCAGGCGCATGCCGCGGTTGACCTGTACGGCGAAGTGCAGGTGCGGCGCGGTGCTCAGGCCGGTGTTGCCCGACAGCGCGAGACGTTGCCCGGCAACGACGCGCTGGCCCGGCTGCACCGCCACGCCGCTCGGCGCCAGGTGCGCGTACAGCGCCATGCTGCCGTCGGCGTGGAGGATGCGCACGAAGTTGGCGCGGCCGCCGAAGGTCTCGCGGTCCAGTCCGGCCTCGGCGAAGCCCGCTTCCACCTGCATCACCGTGCCGGCGCGCGCGGCCAGTATCGGGGTACCTTCGGCCAGGGCGAAATCCAGCGCGTAGTAGTTCTGCGCGTCGTGGTGGCTGAAGTGGCCGCCCACGCCCTGGTCCACGCGCACCGGCGCCGCAGCGAACGGCAACCGGTACAGGGCGTCCTGCGGCTTGGCGGCCGGGTCGCCGGGCACGGCCTCCAGTACCAGCTCGAACGGACTCGCGTAGCGCGGGTCGCTGGCGTACAGCCGCGACAGCAGCGCGCTGCCGCGGGCCGGCAGCACCGCGCGCAGCGGCAGTGCCGGGACCGCGGCGAGGTTGTCGGCGCGGCGGGAGCGCAGTTGCACCTGCAGCGGCCCATCCAGGCGGTTGTCGGCCCAGACCTGTTGCCGTGGAGGTTGGCCATCCAGGCGCAGCTGCGCCAGCGGCGGCTCGGCGCTCGCCGACGCCGACGGCGGTTCGGGCGCCGCAGCGCGCTGCGGATCGGCCACGTGGTCGCCGTAGTGGGCGATGCCGTTGGCGTCCTTCCACGCATACAGCGTCCCGGCTGCGCCTGGGGTGGACGCGACACCCAGCGCCCAGGCGACCAGCAGCGGCCAGCGTGGCGCGGCGCGGAACGGAGCGAGGGCGTTGTGGGCGGTGGCGGGGGCCGGGCACTGGCCGGGCATCGGGGCTCCTGGCGCCGGCGTGGGAGCGCCGTGGCGGTGCGGAGTATGCGGCAGCCGCGGCCCGGGCTCCCTTATATCGCTCCATCCGAATAAAGAGATTTGACAACGCCGAAAAACGCTGGCATCGTGGCGTCACCATCGAGACCGGCGGAGGGACAGGCCCTTTGATGCCGGGGCAGCCAGCGGACGCGCAAGCGACCGTGTAGGTGCCAAATCCTGCGGGGACCACCGCGTCCGCCGAAAGATGGTTCGATTCGTGCCTTCCGCACGTCGAACGCGAGCTCCGCGAAGCTCGATGGCCGTTCCTCCCCGGATACCGCCATGAGCCTCGTGAATACGCCAAACCGCCCCCTTGCTGTGAATGCCCCGCTCGACCGCTATGCCGCCGCCGTTGCGCCGGCCGCCGACGGCGTGCTCGCGCTGCGCGGCGAAGTGGCGGTGGCGCTGCCGCTGCGCCACGCCGGCGTGCAGTTGCTACGCCTGCGCTACGAGCTGACCGGTCCGGCGGATGCGCCGGTGGTGTTCGTCGCCGGCGGCATCTCCGCGCATCGCCATCTCGCCGCCAACGCGAGCTTTCCCGAGAAGGGTTGGGCCGAAGGCCTGGTCGCGCCGGGACGGGCGCTGGACCCCAGCCAGCGGCGGCTGCTGGCGTTCGATTTCGTCGGCGCCGACGGCAGCCTGGACGCGCCGATCGACAGCGCCGACCAGGCCGATGCGATCGCCGCGCTGCTGGATGCGCTGGGCATCGCCCAGCTGCACGGCTTCGTCGGCTATTCCTACGGCGCGCTGGTCGGCCTGCAGCTGGCGGTGCGGCATCCGCAGCGCTTGCTGAAACTGGTCGCGGTCAGCGGCGCGCACCGCGCGCATCCATATGCCGCGGCGTGGCGCGCGCTGCAGCGCCGCGCGGTGGCGCTGGGCCAGTTGCAGTGCGCAGAGAGCCACGGGCTGTCGCTGGCGCGGCAGTTCGCGATGCTCAGCTACCGCACCCCGGAAGAATTCGGCGAGCGCTTCGATGCGCCGCCGGAAGTGATCAACGGCCGCGTCCGCGTCGCTGCCGAGGACTACCTGGATGCCGCCGGCGCGCAGTACGTGGCGCGCACCCAGGTCAACGCCTACCTGCGCCTGTCCGAATCCATCGACCTGCACCGCATCGACCCGGCCGCCGTCGCCGCGCCGACCGTGGTGGTCGCGGTCGAAGGCGACCGCCTGGTGCCGCTGGCCGACCTGGTCACCCTGGTCGAAGGCCTGGGCCCGCGCGGCAGCCTGCGCGTGCTGCGTTCGCCGTACGGCCACGACGCCTTCCTGAAAGAAACCGACCGCATCGACGCGATCCTCGCCACCGCCCTTCGCCCCACCGGAGCTACCGCATGAGCACTGCCCACGACAACGATCTGCCCTGTAGCGCCGCCACCGCCGCGGTGCGCGCCGGCATCGATCGCGATACCGCCTACGGCGCGGTGACCCCGCCGATCGTGCTGTCGTCGAACTTCAGCTTCGACGGCTTCGGCAACAAGCGCCAGTACGACTACACCCGCAGCGGCAATCCGACCCGCGACCTGCTCGGCGAAGCGTTGGCGGAGCTGGAAGGCGGCGCCGGCGGCGTGATCACCGCCACCGGCATGGGCGCGATCAACCTGGTGCTGAACGCGCTGCTGCAGCCGGGCGACAAGCTGGTGGTGCCGCACGATGCGTACGGCGGCAGCTGGCGCCTGTTCAACGCGCTGGCCAAGAAGGGCCATTTCGAGCTGATCACCGCCGACCTGACCGATCCGCGCTCGCTGGCCGAGGCGCTGGCGCAGTCGCCGCAGCTGGTGCTGATCGAGACCCCGTCCAATCCGCTGCTGCGCATCACCGACCTGCGCTTCGTCATCGATGCCGCGCACAAGGCCGGCGCGCTGGCGGTGGTCGACAACACCTTCCTGTCGCCGGCGCTGCAGAAGCCCATCGCCTTCGGCGCCGACCTGGTCATCCATTCCACCACCAAGTACGTCAACGGCCACAGCGACGTGGTCGGCGGCGCGGTGGTCGCCGCTACCGCCGAACTGCACCAGCAGCTGGTGTGGTGGGCCAACGCGCTGGGCCTGACCGGTTCGCCGTTCGATGCGTTCCTGACCTTGCGCGGCCTGCGCACGCTGGATGCGCGCCTGCGCGTGCACCAGGAGAACGCACAGGCGGTGGTGGCGCTGCTCGACGGGCATGCCGCGGTCAACCAGGTCTATTACCCGGGCCTGGCCACGCATCCGGGGCATGCGGTGGCGGCGCGGCAGCAGAGCGGCTTCGGCGCGATGATCAGCTTCGAGCTGGCCGGTGGCGAAGCCGAGGTACGTGCCTTCGTCGATGGCCTGCGCTATTTCACCCTGGCCGAGTCGCTGGGCGGGGTCGAGAGCCTGGTCGCGCATCCGGCGTCGATGACGCACGCGGCGATGACCGCCGAGGCGCGCGCCAATGCCGGCATCAGCGATGGCCTGCTGCGGCTGTCGGTGGGCATCGAGTCCAGCGAGGACCTGATCGCCGACCTGCAGGCGGGTCTGCTGCGTGCGCAGCAGGCGGGCGAGGCGGTGGCGCGCAAACGGGTGGACGCGTGAGCGACAGCGTCGCCGATGCAATAGCGCCGGCGCCGGCGCAGGCCGCCGATGCCGCATTGCCGCGACTCAGTCTGCTCGGCACCGGCACGGTCGGCCGCGCCTTCGTCGCGCGCTACCAGGTGCTGCAGCAGCGCCGCCCGGGCTTGCCGGCGTTCGCCTGGCTGGCCAATTCGCGGATCCTGCAGGAGTGCCGGCAAGCGCCGGCGCAGGCGCTGGCCGTGGCCAATGCCGCCGCGCGTGGCGATGACGGCAGCGCGCCGCAGCCGGCCGACCTGCGTGCCGGCGACATCGTGGTCGACGCCACCGCCAGCGAGGCGGTGGCGCAGCGGCATGCCGAGTGGCTGGCGCGCGGGGTGCATGTGGTGACCGCGAACAAACTCGGCCAGGGCGCGGCGTTGGCGCGCGCCGAACAGATCCATGCCGCGCGGCATGCCGCCGGCGCGCACTACGGCGACAGCGCCACGGTCGGTGCGGGCCTGCCGTTGCTGAGCAGCCTGCGCGCGCTGGCGGCCGGCGGCGACCATATCCACGCGGTGGAAGGCGTGCTGTCCGGCTCGATGGCGTGGCTGCTGCATCGCTACGACGGCAGCCGTGCGTTCTCCGCGTGCGTGCGCGAGGCCGCGGCGGCCGGCTACACCGAGCCGGATCCGCGCGAGGACCTGTCCGGCGAGGACGTGCGCCGCAAGCTGCTGATCCTGGCGCGCGCGGCCGGGCTGTCGTTGCGCGCCGAGCAGGTGCAGGTCGAATCGCTGCTGCCGGCGGCGCTGGCCGCGGCGGCACCGCGGGACGTGGATGCCGCGTTGTCGGCGCTGGATGCGCCGCTGGCGACGCGCCTGGCGCAGGCGCGCGCGAACGGCGCCTGCCTGCGTTTCGTCGGCCGCTTCGATGCGCACGGCGCGTCGGTGGGATTGCGCGAGCTGCCGCTGGCGCATCCGCTGGCCAGCGGTGCCGGTACCGACAACCGCGTCGCCATCCACAGCGACCGCTACCTGCAGCAGCCGTTGCTGATCCAGGGCCCCGGCGCCGGTGCCGAGGTGACCGCGGCGGCCTTGCTCGACGACGTGCTGCGCATCGCGGTGCGCTGAGGCTGAGGCGCCGGCATCCGCTGCGCCGCTACGGCGCAGTGCTCGGTGCGGCGCTCGGCGCGGCCAGCGCCTGCAGCAGCGCGGCGTTGAAGCGCTGCGGCGCTTCGACCTGCGGCGAGTGGCCCAGGTCGGCGAATTCGACCAGCGTCGCGCCGGGAATCGCCGCCGCCGCGCGCTTGCCCAGCGCCGGATAGTCGCCCAGGGTCCTGGCCAGCGCCGGCGGCGCCAGGTCCTTGCCGATCGCGGTGCGGTCGCGCTGGCCGATGAACAGCGTGGTCGGTACGCGCAGTTGCGCGAACTGCTGCACCACCGGCTGGTTGAACACCATGTCCGAGGTCAGCGCCTGGTTCCAGGCCACGCGCGCGTGGCCGGGGCCGGCATACAGCCCGGCCTGCATCGTCACCCAGCGGTCGTATTCCGGTTTCCATTGCCCGCCGTAGTAGACGTTCTGCTGATACTGCTTGATCGAGGCGGCATCGGTCTTGAGTTCCTTCGCATACCAGTCGTCGACGCTGCGCCACGGCACGCCGGCCGCCTTCCAGTCCTCCAGCCCGATCGGATTGACCAGCAGCAGCCGGCTCACGTCCTGCGGATACTGCAGCGCGTAATGCGCGGCGAGCATGCCGCCCATCGAGTGGCCGACGAACACCGCCTGGGTCACCCCGGCGTGGCGCAGCAACGCATGGGTATTGGCCGCCAGTTGCGCGAAGGAGAACTGGTAGGCCTGCGGCTTGCTCGACTTGCAGAAACCGATCTGGTCCGGCGCGATCACCCGGTAGCCCGCGGCGACCAGCGCGGCGATCGCCGACTCCCAGGTCGCCGCGCAGAAGTTCTTGCCGTGCAGCAGCACGACCGTGCGGCCGTTCGGCGTGCCGCTCGGGGCCACGTCCAGATAGGCCATCTGCAACGGCTGGCGCTGCGAGGCGAAGTCGTAGCGCGCGACGGGATACGGATAGTCGAAGCCTTCCAGCTGCGCGCCGTAGCGCGGTGCGGGCGTGGCGGCGTGGCAGGGCGGCAGCAGGAGCGCGGCGGCGAGCGCGGCGAGGAGCGTGTGTCGGCGCATGCGGGCTGGAGCGAGTGCGGGGATGCCGCGACTCTAGCCCGGGCCATGCACGGGCCGCGTCAACGCGCTTCAGCAGCGCGAGTGCACCAGGCTCAGGCAGGCGTGGTGCTGCATGCGCTCGGGCGGCTCCTGCAGCGCCGCCAGCACCTGCTCGGCCTGCGTGCCCAGCACCGGCCGGTACGCGGCCCAGCCGTTGCGGCCCTTGGCCTTGGCCTGGTACAGCGCGCGGTCGGCGAGGATCAGCAACTGCTCCCAGCCCAGGCGGTTGTCGGGATCGTGCACGAACGGGAATTCGGCCAGGCCGATCGAGCAGGTGACCTGGCTGTGGCGGCCATGATCGAGCGCGAAGGAGTGCGCGGCGATCGACCGGCACAGGCGCTCGGCGGCCACGGTCAGGTTCTCGCGCGGCGCCGAGCGCAGCACCAGCAGGAATTCCTCGCCGCCCCAGCGCACCACATAGTCGCTTTCGCGGGTCAGCTTGACCAGCAGCTGCGCCATCTGCTGCAGCACCGCGTCGCCGGTGTGGTGGCCGCCGCTGTCGTTGATCGACTTGAAATGGTCGATGTCGATCAGCGCGAACAGCATGCCCGAGGACAGCATGTCCTGGTCGTTGGCGGCCATGCGCCGGTACAGCGCGATGTCGCTGGGGATGTGCAGCGACAGGTAGCGGCGATTGCGCAGCTGGGTCAGGTCGTCGGTGAAGCTGGCTTCCTGCAGGCGCTGGTTGGCCGCCTGCAGCGCCTCGGTGCGCTGGCGCACCTGCCGTTCCAGGGTTTCGCGCTGGCGCTGGTTGACCACGCGCGCGATGCCGATGCCGAGCAGCGCCAGGGCCAGCACGCCCAGCACCAGCAGCAGCTTGTAGTACAGCGTCTCCTGGAAGCGCAGCCGGATCCGCAGCGGCAACTGCGCCGGCGCCTGCGCCCAGACGCCGGCGTTGTTGCTGCCGCTGACCTCGAACACGTAGTCGCCGCCGGGCAGGTTGGTATAGCTGGCCACGCGCTGGCGGATGTCGTCCAGGCTGCGCCACTGGGTGTCGTAGCCGACCAGGCGGTAGCGCAGTTCCACGTTCTCCGGGGCCTGGAACGAGGCCGCGGTGAACTCGAAATCCAGGTCGCGCGCCTGCGCCGGCAGCGGCGTGTCGCGCAGCGCCTGCGGCGCCATCCAGCGGCCCTGCGCGCGGATCCGTTCCACCACCGGCTGCGGCGCGACCGGATTCTTGACGATGCCGGCGGTGTCCATGGTCACCACGCCGTCGCGGCTGGGCAGCCACAGCGTGCCGTTGTCGATGAAGCCCTTGCCGTTGCCGGCGCCGTTGCAGCACAGGCCCTGCACGCCGCCGTGGCGCTGGCCGCGCTCGTTGAGCAGCAGTTCGGCCTGCAGCGGCGTGCCCGGCACCGCGATGCGCTTGAGCAGGCTCGCCAGCGGCACCCGGTACACGCCGCGCAGGCCGGCCACCCACAGGCTGCCGTGGCCGTCGTCGGCGATGAAGAACGCGGCGTTGGCGGGCAGCCCGTCGTGTTCGTCGAACATGGTCCAGCGCTTGCCGTCGAACACCCACAGCTGGTCGGACAGGGTGCCGATCACCCACTGTCCGCCGGGCAGTTCGTGGATCGCGGTGACGTCGGCGTCGGCCAGCGCCGAGCCGGCCTCGGCGAGCGCCAGCAGGCGCTCGCCGCGCACTTCGTACAGGCCGGCCTGGGAACCGATCAGCAGGCGCCCGGCGCGGGTTTCGTGGATCAGGCGGACCCGCGGGTCGCGCAGGCCCTCGCTGTTGCCGTAGCGCTGCAGGCGCACGCCGTCGCTGCGGAACAGGCCGTCGCTGGTGGCGAACCACAGCCGCTGTGCGCGATCGCGGACGATGCCGTTGACCTGCAGTTCGTGCAGCGGCGCCAGCAGTGGCGGCTCGGCCGCGCGCCCGTCGCGGTACAGCAGTGCGCCGCGGCGGGTGCCGATCCACAGGTGGCCGGGTTCGGCGAGCAGGGTGTAGGGAACGTCGCTGGGCAGTTGGTCGCGGCTCAGCACTTGCTGATAGCGGCCGGCGCGCAGCCGCGCCAGGCCGCTGCCGGTGCCGACCCACAGCGAGCCGTCGGGGTCGCGCGCCAGCGTCCACACCAGCGGATCGGTCAGCCCTTCGTAGCTGCTGTAGCGGCGGGTCCAGCCGTTCCACAGCCTGCTCACGCCGCTCAGTTGGGTGCCCAGCCAAAGGTTGCGCTCGCGGTCCTCGAAGACCGCGCTGACGACGGTATTCTGACCGTGCTGGAGGGATTGCTCGACGATGCCGCCGTCGCGCACGCGCAGCAGATAGCCGGGCAGGCCCACCCACAGGTTGCCGTCGCTGTCCTGAAGCAGCGCTTCCACTGCGCGCCGGGTCACCGCCGGGTCGCCGGGCAGCCACTGCCAGCGGCCGTCGCGGCGGAACAGCAGGCCGTCGCGGCTGCCGGCCCACAGCCGTCCCTGCGCGTCCAGCAGCTGCCGCACCGGCGCTGCGTGCGCGTCCGCCGGCAGCGGCAGCGGCTCCTCGTCGCCCTCGGCGAAGCGCAGCACGGCGCCGCGCGTACCGACCCACAGCTCGCCGCCGCGCGGCAGCAGCGCATAGGCGCCATCGGCGATGCGATGACGCAGGCGCAGGCCGTCGCCGACCACGGCGTAGACGCCATCCTGCGCGGCGACCAGCACCGTGCCTTGCGCGTCGACCGCGATCGCTTCGATGTTCAGCAGCGGTGCTTGCGGGTCCTGCGGCAGCAGATTGCGGAAGCGGCCGTCGCGGTAGCGCGCCAGGCCGCGGTAGGTGCCGATCCACAGGTCGCCGCGCGGGTCGACCTTCAAGGCCTTGATCCACGGGCCGGGCAGGTTGGCGGGGGCTTTCTCGCCGAAGGTGGTCATGCGCACGCCGTCGAAGCGCGCCAGCCCGCCCATCGTGCCGATCCACAGGTAGCCCTGCCGGTCTTGCGCGAAGGCCTGCACGCTCAGCTGCGGCAGGCCTTGTTCCAGGCCCCAGCCTTGGCGTTCGTAGTGGTTGAACTGCTTGTCCGGCTGCAAGGCGGCCGCCGTCGGCACGAGCGAGATCCACACTCCCAGGAGCATGGCCAGCTTTAGCGCACAGGTGCACCAGGAAGCGGGGTGGGACTGCAAGGGCATTCCAGTGCCGGTTCGGCGGATCGTCAATGTCGCTATCGGCGCAGGCGCGCCGATCTTTATCCGTAGCGCAACAAAGGCCTGCGCGGCGTCGGCGATCGCGACGGCCGCAAGGCCTGTCATCCAGGCAGGTCCGACCCGTGGCACGCGGTGGCGCGCAGCCCATGCAGCGTCGCCGTGCGGGCGCTGCGCGCTGCGCGGGGCTGCGCTCCGTCCTGGTCCGCGCATGCGCCGCGGCGGCGCGATGCGCTCGGACAGGGAGGACGCGCCGGCGCCATCATCTCAGCACTCGATCACGTTCACCGCGAGCCCGCCGCGGCTGGTTTCCTTGTACTTGTCCTGCATGTCGCGGCCGGTGTCGCGCATGGTCCGGATCACCTTGTCCAGCGACACCTTGTGCTTGCCGTCGCCGCGCATGGCCATGCGGCTGGCGTTGATCGCCTTCACCGCGCCCATCGCATTGCGCTCGATGCACGGGATCTGCACCAGCCCGCCGATCGGGTCGCAGGTCAGGCCGAGGTTGTGTTCCATGCCGATCTCGGCGGCGTTCTCGATCTGCCCCGGCTTGCCGCCGAGCGCGGCGACCAGGCCGCCGGCGGCCATCGAGCAGGCCACGCCGACTTCGCCCTGGCAGCCGACTTCGGCGCCGGAGATGGACGCGTTTTCCTTGTACAGGATGCCGATCGCCGCGGCGGTCAGCAGGAAATCGAAGATGCGCTGCTCGTCGCTGCCCGGGCAGAACCGGTCGAAGTAGTGCAGCACCGCCGGAATGATCCCGGCCGCGCCGTTGGTCGGTGCGGTGACCACGCGCCCGCCGGCGGCGTTCTCTTCGTTGACCGCCAGTGCGTACAGGTTGACCCAGTCCAGCGTGGTCAGCGGATCGCGCATCGCCGCTTCCGGCTTGGACGACAGTTCGCGGTACAGCGCCGGCGCGCGCCGCGACACATGCAGGCCGCCGGGCAGCGTGCCTTCCTCGCGGATGCCGCGCGCCACGCAGGCCTGCATCGCGTTCCACAGCTCGCGCAGGCCGTCGCGGATCTCGTCCTCGCTGCGCCAGCACTTCTCGTTCTCGAACATCAGCGCGGCGATGCTCAGGCCGCTGCGCGCGGCCTGCGCCAGCAGTTCGTCGCCGCTCTTGAACGGGTAGGGCAGCGGCGTCTCGTCGGCGACGATGCGGTCGTCGGCGGCGTCGTCCTGGTTGACCACGAAGCCGCCGCCGACCGAGTAGTAGTCGCGCGTGGCGATCACCTCCTCGTCGGCGGCGTAGGCGGTGAAGCGCATGCCGTTGGTGTGGTAGGGCAGCTTCTGGCGCTTGTTCAGCGCCAGGTCGCGCTTCTCGTCGAAGGCGATGCTGTGCTGGCCCATCAGGTTGATGCGCTTGCTGCTGCGGATGCGCTCCAGCGTGCTCGGAATGATGTCCGGGTCGATCAGGTTCGGGCGCTGCCCTTCCAGGCCCAGCAGCACCGCCTTGTCGGTGCCGTGGCCGCGCCCGGTCAGCGCCAGCGAGCCGAACACCTCGGCGCGGATCCGCACCACCTCGCCGAGCCGGCCCGGATCCAGCAGCCAGCGGTGCACGAAGCGCTCGGCCGCACGCATCGGCCCCACGGTATGCGAGGAGCTCGGCCCGATGCCGATCTTGAACAGGTCGAAGGTGCTGACAGCCATACGTGCCGGAGAGGTGGAAGGCCAAAGACCGTCTATTCTATGCCCCTGGCGCATTGCGCACGCCCGCAACGCAGCATCGGAGCCGCGGCCATGTCCCTGACCCTGTACCAGCGCGACGACTGCCATCTGTGCGACCAGGCCCTGCTGGTCCTGGCGCAGGCGCGCGTGGGCGACCTGGACAGCATCTTCATCGATGACGACCCGGCATTGGAAGCGCGCTACGGCGAGCGGGTGCCGGTGCTGCGCGACGCGGCGGGGCGCGAGCTGCAATGGCCATTCGATCCGGCGCAGGTCACGGGCTGGCTGACCGCCGCGCAGTAGCCTGGCGGGTAGCGGCGCCTGGCGCGGCGGCATCACAATGCAAGTCATCCCCAGTCATGGCGACAAACGCAGAGGCGGCGACATGAGGGTTCCTTATCGTGCGGGCCTGGCAGTGCTTGCGCTGCTGTGGAGCGTCGCCGCAGCGCACGACCAGGCGCAGCGCCGTTTCGATCTGCAGACCGCGAGCATCGCCGAGATCAACCGCGCGATCGACAGCGGCGCCCTGGATTCGGAGCGGCTGGTCGCGCTGTCGCTGGCCCGGATCCGGGCCTACGATCCGCAGCTGCATGCGGTCATCAATCTCAATCCGCACGCGCTGGAGCAGGCCCGCGCGCTGGACGCCGAGCGCCGCGCCAGCGGACGCCGCTCGCCGCTGCACGGCATTCCGGTGCTGCTGAAGGACAACGTCGATACCCGCGATCTCCCCACCACGCTCGGCTTCTACGGCCTCCGCGGCGCGGTGCCGTATGCGGACGCCGCGGTGGTCGTGCGCTTGCGCGAGGCGGGCGCCATCATCCTGGCGAAGGTCAACCTGAGCGAGCTGGCGTCGGGGCCGGCGCTGAGTTCGCTGGGCGGGCAGACGCGCAATCCGCACAATCTCGCCTACAGCCCGGCCGGCTCGTCCAGCGGGACCGCCGTGGGCGTCGCAGCCGGCTACGCGCCGGTGGGCATCGCCACCGACACCACCGGCTCGGCGCGCTGGCCCGCGGCAACCAATGGCGTGGTCGGCCTGCGTCCGACCACCGGCGCGATCGGCTATGCCGGCATCCAGCCGAATACGCCCACGCTCGATGCGGTCGGCCCGATCGCGCGCTCCGTCGCCGATGCGGCGCTGGTGCTGAGCGTGCTGGAAGATGCGGACCGGCGACCAGCGGCGGCGCGCGACGCGGACGGCCGCGCTCCCGCCGATTCCATGCTCGGGCTGCGCGCCGATGCGCTGCGCGGGACGCGCATCGGGTTCCCGCGGCACGACTTTTCCGGGGACGATCCGCAGGTGGACGCGGCGATGGAGGCGGCCCTCGACGCGCTGCGGGCGAGCGGCGCGTCGGTGGTGGAGATCGAACTGCCACCGTGGCTGCTGCGCCTGAGCGGCGAGCTGCAGGCGATCCTCGTGCGCACCGAAGCCGCCCCCAGTCTCGATGCGTATCTGCCGGCGGCTTTTCCGCCGCGGTATCCGCAGCGCCACGCCGACATCCTGGCGCTGAGCGAAGCGCTCAACGCGGCCACGCCGGCCGGCGCCTTCCCCAATCCGGGGCGCCGCGACGGGTACCGCGAGGAGGCCGCGGCGCCGCCGCCGACCGATGCGGTCTATCTCGCGGCCCGCGAACAGGGCCGCCAGTTCCTCAAGGCGTCGATGCAGGCGGTGTTGGCCCGGAACCGTCTCGATGCGATCGTCTATCCGACCCAGACCATGCGCATCAACCGGATCGGAGAACCCGCGCAGCGCAATGCGCGTGGTCTGTTCGGCAACTTCGGTCCGGGTCTGGCGAGTGTGGCGGGCTGGCCCGAGCTGACGGTACCGGCGGGTTTCACCGCGGACGGCCTGCCGGTGGGGGTGTCGTTCCTGGGGCCGGAGTTCAGCGAGCGGCGGCTGTTGGGCTACGGCTTCGCCTTCGAGCAGCGCACGCACGCGCTGCGCCAGCCGGCGGCGACGCCGCCGCTCGCAGGCGACCGTTTCGTCTATTGAAGCGGCGCGCTGCAAGCGGCGATCGCGCTCGTGCGGCGAGGTCGATCCGGTGTGGCCACAGCAAGCGCCGTGCGCCTATTCCGCCGCCAGGCCGGCCGCGGGCGCAGTGCCGTGCGGTTGCTCGGTCGCCGGCGGCGCGTCCGCATGCCATGCAAAACAGCAGATCACCGTGCCGTCGGCGTCCGTGCGGGTCGGCGCCGGATGCATGCCGGCCTTGCGCAGCACGCGCAGCGAGGCCAGGTTCTGCGGATACGCGGTGGCGATCGCGTGCTGCAGGCCCAGTTCCTCCCGCGCATACGCCAGCATCGCCTGCGCCGCTTCGGTGGCCAGTCCGCGTCCCCAGTGTTCGCGCCGGAACGCGTACTTCAGTTCGGCCTCCGCCTGGCCGGCCGGGTGGACCAGCCCGCAGAAACCGATGGTCTGGCCATCGGCGCGGTTCACCAACGCAGACATGCCGTAGCCGCGCGTGCGGTAGTTGCGTTCGGAGACGGCGACCCATTCCACGCACTGCGCGCGATCCAGCGGCTCGCCGTCGCCGACCCAGCGCATGGCCTCGGCATCGCCATAGACAGCGAACAAGGCATCGACGTCGGATGGGCGCAGGTGGCGGCCGATCAGGCGCGCGGTCCTGAAGATGTCCTTTTCCATGCCGCAAGTGTGGCATGCGTGGCGAAGCGCGCCGTTGGCCGGCCTCGGCACGCGAGCGCTTAGCGCGTGGCCTGCCAGCGAGCCGGGCATCGCTGGCCAAGACGGCAGGCCATGCCCTTGCCGTGCCCGTCCAGACACAAAAAAAGCGGCGGACCCGACGAGGGAATCCGCCGCCCAGTGGCCGCATGCCGCTGCGGCCTGTGGCGAATCACTTCGCCTTGAACACCACCTTGGTGCTGATCGCGGTTTCGTTGGGGATGGTCTTGGTGTCGGCCCAATCGCCGCCACCGACGCCGAAGTCCAGGCGCTTGACGGTGGCCTTGCCGGCCAGCACCGGCTGCGCGCCGGGGGTCCAGGTGAAGGTCAGGGTCACCGGCTTGGACACGCCGCGCAGTTCCAGGGTGCCGTCGGCGGCGTACTGGTTGTTGCCCAGCGAACGGAACTTGTCGGCGCGGTAGTGGGCGGTGGCGAACTTGGCCACGTTGAAGAAGTCCGGACCCTGCAAGGTGGAGTCGCGGTCGCCATTGCCGCTCTTGGCGCCGGCCAGCGGGATCGCCACGTCGAGCTTGGCGCTGGCCAGGTTGGCCGGGTCGAAGCTGAGCTTGGTGTCGAAGCCGGGGAACTGGCCGGTGAACACTTCGCCGTCGTACTTGCTGGCGAACACCAGGCTCGAGCCCGGCGCCTGCACGTAATCGGCGGCGAACGCGGGGGCGGCGGCGAGCATCGCCACCAGGCTGGCGGCAACGGCGGCGGGGGAGGCGAAACGGGACGACATGATGGAACTCCTCAGGACTTGGGGGTCAGCCAGCCGCGCGGCAACATCCGCGCCAGGGTGGCATCGCGTTGGAACAGGTGGTGGTAGAAGGCGGCGCCGGCATGCGCCAGCACCACCGCGATCAGGATCCAGAAGCCCCATTCGTGCACCGCATGCGACAGGTCGCGCAGGTGCGCGTCGGGCGCGCTGAGCTTGGGCACGGCGACCAGGCCGAACCAGCGGAACGGGCGCAGGCCGCTGCTGGAGTCGTACAGCCAGCCGGACAGCGGCATGGCGAAGATCAGCACGTACAGCAGCGCGTGGGTGGCGCTGGCGATGCGTTCCTGCCAGCTCGGCGTGCCGGGCACCGGCTTGGGCGCGCCGGCGTACAGACGCCAGCCCAGGCGCGCGATCACCAGCGCCAGCACGGTCAGGCCGAGCGACTTGTGCGCGGTGTAGACCCAGAAGTACTTGGGCGTCTTCGGCAGCTCGCCCATGGTCAGGCCGACCACGCCCAGCAACAGGATCAAGGCGGCGATCAGCCAATGCAGGGTCTGGCTGACGCCACCCCAACGCTCGGCGGTGTTCTTGGCGGTCATGGCGTGGATTCCTGGCTGGCGCTGGGCGAGGGAGTGGGGGTGTCGGCGGGTGCGTCCGCCGGCGGCGGGTCGGGGTCGGCGCGGCCGTCGCGGGTGGCCTCGGCCTCGATGCGCAACTCGACCGTGGCGCCGATCACCGACGGCCAGGCGGCGATGCCGAAGTCGGCGCGCTGCAACGTGGTGGTGGCGGAAAAGCCCACGGTGCGGCGGAACGGCGGCAGCGGATGCCGCTTCAGCGCGTTGAGGGTCACGTCCAGCGCGATCTCGCGGCTGACCCCGTGCAGGGTCAGTGTGCCGAACACCTTGGCGTGGGTGGCGTCGACCGGCTCGATCCGGGTGGAGACGAAGCGCGCCTCGGGGAAATGTTCGCCATCGACCAGGTTGTGCGCCAGTGCGGCGCGGTTCCATTTGTCGTCGCCCAGGTCCAGGCGCTGCAGCGGCACCCGCGCGTCCAGCCGCGCGCTGCGCCAGTCGTCGGGGTCGAACGACAGCGTGCCGGTGCTGCCGGACACGGTGCCCAGCGCCTTGGAGAAGCCGGCGTGCTCGATCGCGAACAGCACGCGGGTGTGCACCGGATCCAGCGCGTACTGCGCCGGGGCGGCCAGCGCGGCGGTCGGCAAGGTCAGCAGCAGGGCGATCAGGCAGCGCTGGAGCATGGGTGGGCCAGGCAGGAGGGGTAGGCGGGATTCTAGGCGCAGTCCGCGGCGCTTGCGCCAGCGCGTGGCGCAATGGTTCGTTGCGTTGCGCGGCGGGTGGGATTTCGCGGCCCTCCGCGGTATAAGAACGCTGCCGCATCAAGGCGGCACGGAGCGGTCGCGCTGTCTGCGGCCGGCCCCGGCAGTGCGCCGGTGTTCATCCGCCGCCGATCGTTCACTGCCGCTGGAGCCGATGTCGATGCAAATCCCATGTCCTCGACGCCTGCGCCGCGGCTGGACGCTCGCCTGGCTGCTGCTGTTGCTGGCCGGTTGCTGCACCGGTGCGCTGGCGTCGGTGCCGGAGCTGCCGCGGTTCCGCGTGCTGGGCGCCGAGCACGGGCTGCCGTCCAGCGAGATCTCGCGGCTGGCGCTGGACCGCGACGGCTACCTGTGGATCGCCAGCGGCGACGGCCTGGCCCGCTACGACGGGCGCGAGTTCCGCATCTGGCGCCACGACCCGGACGATCCGCAGTCCCTGCGCTGCAACTACGTGCAGGAACTGCACATCGATGCGCGCAACCGGGTCTGGGTCGCCTGCGAAGGCGGCGGCCTGAGCATGCTCGATGCCGCGCGCCGCGGGTTCCGCCACTTCAACATGGCCACGCAACCGGCGATGCGCAGCGACGAGGTGTTCGCGATCGCCAGCCGCGGCGACGAGGTGGTGTTCGGCACCTATGCCGGCGGCCTGTACCGGGTTCCCGCGGACGGACGCGTGCAGCGCATCCAGGCCGGCGACGGCGAGGTCGACGCGATGCTCGACGGCGCGATCGTCGGCCTGGGCTTCGACGCGGCCGGGGTGCTGTGGATCGGCACCTTCAAGGGCATGGTGCGCTACGACGGCACGCGCGCCAGCGCCTACCGCCTGCCCGGTCCCACGGATGCGCCGCAGAAGGTCGCGGCGGTGATCGCCCTGTCCGACGGCCTGTGGGTCAGCACCAACGGCGAGCTGTACCGGCTCGGCCACGATGGCCGCTGGCAGCGCGCCGACTGGACCGGCGCGTTGCAGCGCGGGGTGCTGTGCATGGCCGAGGACGGCAACGGCGGCTACTGGCTCGGCAACGGCCAGGGGCTGTGGCACAAGCCGGTCGACGGCGCGTTGCGCCGCATCGCCGAGGGCGAGGCGGCGGTGGCCGGCGCCAACGTGGTGGTCAGCATGCTGCGCGACAAGGAGGGCGGACTCTGGGTGTCGTTGCCGACCCGCGGCCTGGGCTATCTGCGCCCGGGCTGGCGGCGGCTGGCGGTGCTGGGGCCGGCGCACGGCCTGGCGCCGGACCTGTATGCCAGCCTGGCGCCGGCCCGCGACGGCGGGGTGTGGCTGGCCGGGACCGGCGGCAATGTGTACCGGCTGCAACCGTCCAGCGGCGAGCTGAGCAAGCCGCGCTGGACGCCCAGCCTGCCCGGTGTGCGCGTGCTGTCGGTGCTGGAAGATACGGCCGGCGACCTGTGGCTGGGCAGCAGCGCCCAGCTGCTGCGCGGTCCTGCCCACGGCGGCGCGCTGAAGGGGTGGGGGCGTGCGTCGGCGGCCGACGCGACCCCCGACATCGGCGTCAACAGCTGGTTGCGCCAGCGCGCCGACGGCACCTTGTGGGTGGCCGCGCCCGGGTTCGGCGTGCAGGTGCGCGCGCTCGCCGACGGCCACGTGCTGGACAACATCCACGGCCCGCAACGCGGCCTGGCCGCCGCCGCCGATATCGCCGCGTTCGACCTGGCGCCGGACGGCACGCCGTGGCTGGCCGCCGAGCGCCTGCACTATTGGGACACCGCCGCCGGCCAGTTCCGCGCCCCGCCGGAATTCGCCGGCGAGCGGGTGCAGTCGTTCGCCTTCGCCGATGCGCAGACCCTGTGGCTGCATCGCCTGTCCGGGCTCGAGCTGTGGCGCCGCGAGGGCGGGCACTGGCAGCAGGCGCATCGCTATGCGGCGGCCGAGGGCGTGCCGGCCACCGAGTCGCAGGGCCTGGTCGTCGATCAGCAGGGACGCGCCTGGCTGGGCACGCGCCGCGGCCTGTTCCGGATCGATCCGCGGCATACGCCCGCGGTGCGCGCGTTCGGCACCCGCAACGGATTGAGCAGCCAGGAAGTGGTCAAGCGCGGGCTGTTGATGGCGGCCGACGGGGTGCTGGTGGCGGCCGCCGCCGATGGCAGCGTGGCGCTGCTGGATACGCGGCTGCCGGACCCGCCGCCGGTGCCGCTGACGCTGAGCGTGGAGAGCGTGCAGGTGCGCCGCGGCGAGCGGCTGCTGGCGCTGCCGGTGAGCGGCCGCTTCGCCCTGCAGCCGGACGATCGCGATCTGCGCGTGGTGGCGCGGCTGCTGTCGTTCGTCGATCCGGAGGGCATCGTCTACCGCTTCCGCCTGGCCGGCTACGACCGCGACTGGGTCGCGGTCGGCGCCACCGGCGAGCGCACGCTGCCGCAGTTGCCGGCCGGCGCGCACGTGCTCGAGGTGCAGGCGCGCACCCGCAACGGCGCCTGGTCGCCGACGCTGCGGCTGCCGTTCCGGGTGTACCCGCCGTGGTGGCGCAGCGTCTGGGGCATCGCCGGGCTGCTCGCCGCCGCCGCGCTGCTGGTGCTGGCCTCGCTGCGCGCCTACCGCCGCCGCCTGCGCCGCCAGCATGCCTGGCAGCTGGCGCTGCACAAGCAGGAAGTGGCCGAGCAGGCGTCGCTGGCCAAGACCCGTTTCCTGGCCACGCTCGGACACGAGGTGCGCACACCGATGACCGGCGTGCTCGGCATGAGCGAACTGCTGCTGGCCACGCCGCTGGATCCCAGGCAGCGCGGCTATACCGAATCGATCCGCCGCGCCGGTACGCACCTGCTGCACCTGGTCAACGATGCGCTGGACCTGGCGCGGATCGAGGCCGGGCGGCTGCAGCTCGACCTGCAACCGTTCGCGTTGCAGGCGCTGATCGCCGACGTGGTGAACCTGATGGCGCCGCTGGCGCAGGCGCGCGGCTTGCGCTTCGAATGCCACGACACCTTGCCGGGCGCGGTGACCGTCAACGGCGATGCGGTGCGGGTGCGGCAGATCCTGCTCAATCTGATCGGCAATGCGATCAAGTTCACCGCCAGCGGCTCGGTGACCTTGCACGTGTCGCCGCTGCACAGCGGGCACGGGCTGTGCGTGGAGGTCGCCGACACCGGCCCGGGCATCAGCGCCGAGCAGCAGGCGCGGCTGTTCCAGCGTTTCGAGCAGGGCGAAGGCCCGCGCACCGCCGCCCGCTACGGCGGCAGCGGGCTGGGCCTGGCGATCAGCCAGGAACTGGCGATGGCGATGGGCGGGCGCATCCAGGTCGACAGCCGGCTCGGGCACGGCGCGCGCTTCCGGGTGACGCTGCCGCTGCGCTGGCAGGCGCGGCCTGCCGAAACGGCGACGGTGGTGCCGCTGCCGGCGCGGGCACAGGCGCCGCTGCGGATCCTGCTGGTCGAGGACGAACCGACCGTGGCCCAGGTGATGGCCGAACTGCTGCGCAGCCGCGGCCATCATGTGGCCTGCGCCGCGCATGGCCTGGAAGCGTTGACCGAAGTGACCCAGGGCACGTTCGACCTGGGCCTGCTGGACCTGGACCTGCCGGCGCTCGACGGCCTGGCGCTGGCGCGGCAACTGCGCGCGCTCGGCTACGACTTCCCGCTGATCGCGGTGACCGCGCGTTCCGACGGCGAGGCCGAGGCCGCAGCCAAGGCGGCCGGTTTCGCCTCTTTCGTGCGTAAGCCAGTCACCGGCGACATGTTGGCCGAGGCGATCGGGGGAGTGATGGAGGTTGAAGCCGGGACTCGGGACGCGGGACCCGGGACCCGGAAAGCGTAAGGTCTCGCTCGATTGCGCAGCGGGGTCGCAAGCCGGGGCCTGTGACGCTTCGAGTCCCGGGTCCCGGGTCCCGGGTCGCGCGCCCAGCATCCGTCTGTTGCCAGCGGCGGCGCTTATCGCCGACGATGGCAGCGGGCATCGGGGGACACGGCGCCCATGCACAAGGGGACGAGGATGCGGTCGAGACGGATCTTGGGATGGCTACTGCTGCTGTGGTCGACGGCGGTCGCCGCGGCGGTGCCGCCGACGCCGCAGCCGCGCCAGCTGACCGTGGCCGACGGTTTGCCGTCCAACAGCATCAACGGCTTCGCCGAAGACCAGCTCGGCTATTTGTGGCTGGCCAGCAGTGACGGCCTGGCGCGGTTCGACGGGCGCGGCTACCGCATCTGGCGGGTCGAGGACGGGTTGCGCGACAACAAGATCTGGACCGTGCACGTCGATGCGCAGAACCGGGTCTGGTTCGGCACCCAGAACGCCGGCATGGGCATGCTCTCGGCGGATCGGCGCACGTTCCGCTACTACGACCGCAGCAACTATCCGCAGATCGGCGGCGGCACGGTCTGGGCGATCGCCTCCACGCCCGACGGCAGCATCTGGTTCGGCACCGCCAACGGCGGCCTGGACCGGCTGCGGCCGGACGGCACGCTGAATCGCTACATGCCGATGCCGGGCGACGAGCGCAGCCTGCCGTCGCCGGCGGTGATCTCCCTGGCGACCACGCCCGACGGCACGCTGTGGGTGGGGACGCGCGGCGGCGTGGCGCGCTGGACCGGGCACGACTTCGAACGGCTGCCGGCCTCGGCGCTGCCGCGGCCCGAGGTGCTGGGCCTGACCCCCGAGCGCGACGGCACGCTGTGGGTGGCCAGCCAGGGCGGTGCGCGCCTGCTGCGCGCCGACGGCAGCGTGGTGGCGCCGTACTGGAGCAACATGCCGAGCGAGAGCGTGCTGGGGATGCTGGTCCACGACCGCCACGGCAATCGCTGGTTCGACACCCTGGACGGCCTGGGCCGCGAGAGCGAAGCCGGGCAGATCCACAACGTGCCGCTGTACAGCAACTCCGCGCACGGCTTGGTCAAGCCCAATTGGTCGCTGGCGTTCGAAGACCGCGAGGGCGATCTGTGGTTCGCCAGCTTCAACGCCGGCTTGTGGTATCTGCCGGCCAATTGGCGGCAGTTCTCGGTGCTGTCGTACCGGGTGGACGATCCGGACTCGATGGGCAATCCCTACGTCATCGCGACCGCCGCCTCGCGCGATGGCGGGGTGTGGCTGGCAGGGACGCGCGGCGTGCTGGACAAGCTGGATCCGGCCACCGGTACGGTGCGCCACCACATCATGGCGCTGTTCGGGCGCGATTGGTCGCGCACGCTGGTCGAGGACGGCCAGGGTCGGGTATGGGCGTCGGCGTTGGCCGGAGTGCTGCGCTACGACCCGGTCAGCGGCGAGGTGCGGCGCTGGGGCAAGCAGGACGGCGCCGATGCGCCGATGCCCGGTGACGTCGATCGGGCGATGCTCAGCGGCGACGGCCGCCTGTGGCTGTTCGGCGAGGTCGGCGGTGCGCAGGTCCGCGATCTGGACGGACACGTGCTGCGCAACATCGCCCCAGGCGCCGACGGGTTGCCGGCGGAGCTGACCGTGGACGATGCCCGGCCCGGCCCGCTGGGCCAGCCCTGGGTGCTCGGCCAGCACGGCGTGCTGGCCTGGGATGCGACCAGCGAGCGCTTCGCGCCGGTGCCGGGTGCGCCAACGCGGCCGCTGAGCGCCTTCACCATCACCGACGGCAACGTGGTGTGGCTGGCCAGCCTCGGCCGCCTGGAACGCTATCTGTGGGACGGCGAGCGGCTGAGCCTGCTCGACCGCATCGACGCCGAGCAGGAGTTCCCGTCGCTGGCGCCGAACGGCATCGTGGTCGATGCCAGCGGCGTGGCCTGGCTGAGCAGCGTGCGCGGCCTGATCCGGGTCGACCCGGCGAGCAAGGCGATCCGCTCCTACAGCGTGCACGACGGCCTGCCCAACCAGGAATTCCGCGCCCAGACCCTGATCCAGGCGCGCAGCGGGCAGATCCTCGGCGGCACCCCGGACGGGGTGGTGCTGTTCGAGCCGGCGCAGGTGGTGCCGTCGCGGCGGCAGCCGCCGCTGGTGATCGAACGCATCGGCGTGCGCCGCGGCGAGCGCGCGCTGGATCTGCTGCATGCCGGCAGCATCGCGCTGCAGGAAGGCGACCGCGACCTGCATGTGGTGGCGCGCCTGCTGTCGTTCTCCGATACCGACGCCAACACCTACCGGTTCCGGCTCAGCGGCTACGACCCGGACTGGGTCGACGTCGGCGCCAGCGGCGAGCGCCTGTTCTCGCGCCTGCCGTCGGGCCACTACACCCTGGAAATGCAGGCGCGCACCGCCGACAAGGTGTGGTCGAAGGTCACCACGCTGCGCTTCCGCGTGCTGCCGCCGTGGTGGCGCAGCCCCTGGGGCATGGCCGGGCTGGCCTTGCTGGCGCTGCTGGCGCTGTGGCTGGCGTCCTACCTGTACCGGCGGCGCCTGCGCCGGCGCAACGCCTGGCAACTGGCCCTGCACAAGCAGGAGCTGGCCGAGCAGGCCTCGCTGGCCAAGACCCGTTTCCTAGCCACGCTCGGGCACGAGGTGCGCACGCCGATGACCGGCGTGCTCGGCATGAGCGAACTGTTGCTGGCCACGCCGCTGGATCCCAAACAGCGCGGCTATACCGACTCGATCCGCCGTGCCGGCGCGCACCTGTTGCGCCTGGTCAACGATGCGCTGGACCTGGCGCGGATCGAGGCCGGCCGCCTGGAGCTGGACCAGCAGCCGTTCGACCTGATCCAGCTGATCGCCGAACTGGAGGCGATGATGGCGCCGATGGCGTACAGCCGCGGCCTGGCCTTCGCCCTGGACAACGCGATGCCCGCGGCGGTGACCGCCAGCGGCGATGCGACCCGGGTGCGGCAGATCCTCCTGAACCTGCTCAACAACGCGATCAAGTTCACCGACCACGGCGGCGTGACCCTGCGCGTGGCGCCGCTGCACGAGCGTCACGGCGTGCGTTTCGAGGTCGCCGACACCGGTCCTGGCATCAACGCCGAGCAGCAGGCGCGGCTGTTCCAGCGCTTCGAACAGGCCGACGGCCCGCGCACCGCCGCCCGCTACGGCGGCAGCGGCCTGGGCCTGGCGATCTGCCAGGAACTGGCGGTGGCGATGGGCGGCCGCGTGGAGCTGCACAGCAAGCTCGGCGTCGGCACCCGTTTCATCGTCGACCTGCCGTTGCCGTGGACCCCGGACGCGCTGCATCCCGCGACGCGCGGCGAGCGCGAGGCCCTGGCGGCGACGCAGCCGCTGCGCATCCTGCTGGTCGAGGACGACCCTACCGTCGCCGAAGTCGTCAGCGGCCTGCTCAGCGCGCGCGGGCACCACATCACCCATGCCGCGCATGCCCTGGCAGCGCTGACCGAAGCGGCCGGCAACCGCTTCGACGTGGCCTTGCTGGACCTGGACCTGCCCGGCCTGGACGGCCTAGCGCTGGCGCGGCAACTGCGCGTGTTCGGTTACGAGATGCCGCTGATCGCGGTCACCGCCCGCGCCGACGCCGACGCCGAACCGCAGGCCCGCGCGGCCGGCTTCGACGGCTTCCTGCGCAAGCCGGTGACGGGAGACATGCTGGCCGAGGCGATCGAGGCAGTGCTTGGAGGCCGGGAATAGGGAATGGAGAAACGGGAATAGGGAAACGCAGGACGCCGCGAGCGTGTGGTGTCAGAGGCGAGGGAGGCAGCTTTTGCTTTTCGATTCCCCATTCCCCATTCCCCATTCCCGGTTACTCAGCCACTTCCTCCACCTTGTCCGGATGCGGCCGCGTATCGGGCAGCTGCCAGAAGATCAGGGTCGAGGTCAGGGTGATCGCGCCGACGCAGACGAAGGTCGCGTGCAGTGCGGCGGTGGCGCCGTGGCTGTCGCCGAGGTGGTCGTTGAAGGCGGCCAGCAGGCTGCCGGCGGCGGCGGCGCCGAAGCCGGTGGCCAGCATCATCACCATCGACAGCAGGCTGTTGCCGGCGCTGGCCTGGTCGCGGTCCAGGTCGCGCAGCGTGACCGTGTTCATGACCGTGAACTGCAACGAATTGACCGCGCCGAACAGCGCCAGCTGCAGCAGCCGCCAGCCCAGCGGCTGGCCGGCGTCGAACAGCATGAAGCTGGCCATCGCGACGCCGACCAGCACCGTGTTGCTCATCAGCACCCGGCGATAGCCGTAGTTCTCCACCAGTTTCACCGCCGCGCGCTTGGCGGCCATGCCGGCCAGCGCCACCGGGATCATCATCAGGCCCGCGCGCATCGGACTCATGCCCAGGCCGACCTGCAGCAGCAGCGGGATCAGGAACGGCATGCTGCCGCTGCCCACGCGCGCGAACAGATTGCCGAGGATGCCGATGCGGAAGCTGACCACCTTGAACAGGTGCAGCGGGAACAGCGCCGCCGGCGCGTTGGCCGCGTGCAGCCAGTAGCCGATCAGCGCGGCCAGGCCGGCGATGGCCAGCAACATCACGAACGCATGGCGCAGGCCCAGTTCGGAAATCCCGTCCAGCGCCAGCGACAGCGCGATCATGCCGAAGGCCAGCATCGCGTAGCCGATCAGGTCGAAGCGGGTGCGCTGCTCGCCGTGGAAATCGGGCATCACCTTCAGCGCCGCGGCGAAGCCGATCGCGCCGATCGGCAGGTTGATCAGGAACACCCAATGCCACGACGCCACCTGCACCAGCCAGCCGCCGAGGGTCGGCCCGACCAGCGGCCCGATCAGCGCCGGGATCGCGATGAAGCTCATCGCGCTCAGGAACTGCTCGCGCGACACCGAGCGCATCACCGCCAGGCGCCCGACCGGCAGCAGCATCGCCCCGCCGATGCCTTGCAGCACGCGCGCGGCGACCAGGTAGGGCAGGCGCGGCGCCGCCGCGCACAGCAGCGAGCCGAGGGTGAACAGCACGATCGCGGCCAGGAAGGTGCGGCGCGTGCCGTAGCGGTCGGCGATCCAGCCCGAGGCGGGGATGAACATCGCCACCGCCAGCGCATAGCTGAACACCACCGACTGCATCTGCAGCGGGCTCTCGCCCAGGCTGCGCGCCATCGCCGGCAGCGCGGTGTTGACGATGGTCGCGTCCAGCATCTGCATGAAGATGGCCAGCGACACCAGCCACAGCAGCGGCCGGAAACTGCGGTAGTTCGGAACGGAGATCGGATCGGGGGAGGGCGCGGACATCGGCACGCACGGCAACGCGAGGGATGCATAGGATCGCGCAGATCGCGTCGCGGCGTCGTGCAGCAGCGGGCGGTTGTGGCGCGTGGCGAGCACGGCGGCCTTGCTGCGACGGCGGAGCGGGGCGCGTCGTGCGGCGTGTTGTCTTCGGTTCTGTGCAGGGCTTCGGTGCCGAAGCTGTCCGCAGCTGTCGGGTCCGCCACTTCGTTCGTCGCGGCTGAAGCCGCTCCTACAGGGATTTGCGGCGAGTTGGCTGGTGCACTGTAGGAGGGGCTTCAGCTCCGACCGGTGTCCGCAGCTGTCGGGTCCGCCACTTCGTTCGTCGCGGCTGAAGCCGCTCCTACAGGGATTTGCGGCGAGTTGGCTAGCGCACTGTAGGCGGCTTCAGTCCCGACCTTTGTCCGCAGCTGTCGGGTCCGCCACTTCGCTTGTCGCGGCTGAAGCCGCTCCTACAGGGATTTGCGGCGAGTTGGCTGGTGCACTGTAGGAGGGGCTTCAGTCCCGACCGGTGTCCGCAGCTGTCGGGTCCGCTACTTCGTTCGTCGCGGCTGAAGCCGCTCCTACAGGGATTTGTGGCGAGTTGGCTGGTGCACTGTAGGAGGGGCTTCAGCCCCGACCGGTGTCCGCAGCTGTCGGGTCCACCACTTCGTTCGTCGCGGCTGAAGCCGCTCCTACAGGGGAGATGCGGCGCGTCGGCTGGGTGCACTGTGGGAGGGACTTCAGTCCCGACTGCAGGATCGCCGAAGCGCGTGTTGCGTCACTCTGCGCATCCGCTGGGCGCAAGGGACCCCGCGGATGCGACAGTTCGGTGCGGCGCTATGCCACTCCGCGGCGGCTGTGCCGCTGCACCGCGGCGACCAGCGCGCCGACGTGCTCGGGCTGCATGTCCGGCGACAGCCCGTGGCCGAGGTTGAACACATGGCCTTCCGCCGAGCCGTTGCCGTCGGCATAGCTGCGCAGCACGCGCTGCACCTCGCGTTCGATCGCCGCCGGCGAGCCGTACAGCGTCGCCGGATCCAGGTTGCCCTGCAACGCGACGCGGCCGCCGGTGCGGCGCGCGGCATCGGCCAGGTCGATGGTCCAGTCCACGCCCAACCCTTCGGCGCCGGAAGCGGCCAGCTCTTCCAGATACGGCGCGTTGCCCTTGCCGAACAGGATCAGCGGGGTGCGCTCGGCGCCGTCGCCGCGCGGCAGTTCGCGGGCGATGCGCTGCAGGTAGGGCAGCGAGAACTCGCGGTACATCGCCGGGCTGAGCACGCCGCCCCAGGTGTCGAATACCTGCAGCGCCTGCGCGCCGGCCGCGCGCTGCGCCGCCAGGTAGGCGATCACCGCGTCGGTATTGACCGACAGCAACTGGTGCAGCGCCGCCGGTTCGTTCAAGGCCAGCGCCTTGATCCGCGCGTAGTTGTCGCTGCCGCCGCCCTCGACCATGTAGCAGGCCAGCGTCCAAGGACTGCCGGAGAAGCCGATCAGCGGCACGCTGCCGTCCAGCTCGCGGCGGATCACCCGCACCGCGTCCATCACGTAGCGCAGTTCGGTCTCCATGTCCGGCACGCCGAGCCGGGCGATCGCCGCCGCGTCGCGCACCGGGTGCTTGAACTTCGGACCTTCGCCCTCGACGAAATACAGCTCCAGGCCCATCGCATCGGGGATGGTGAGGATGTCGGAGAACAGGATCGCCGCGTCCAGCGGGAACCGCGCCAGCGGCTGCAGGGTCACTTCGCAGGCCAGTTCCGGGGTCTTGGCCATCGCCAGGAAGCTGCCGGCGCGGGCACGGGTGGCGCGGTACTCGGGCAGGTAGCGCCCGGCCTGGCGCATCAGCCACACGGGGGTCTGGTCCACGGGCTCGCGGCGCAGGGCGCGCAGCAGACGGTCGTTCTTGAGCATGGGGTTTTTTCCTTAGCGCGGGGCGTCGGCGCCGCGAGTGAACATGACCTGGAAGCCGCGCTTGATTTGCGCATCGCGGGCTTTCTCGAAGGCGGCGTGGGCCTCGTCCTGCAGCAGGTATTGCTCGCGCTTGAGCTGCGCGCGGCCGCCGATCTGGCCGCTCTCGCGCAACAGCTCCCAGCTGCCGAACAGGTCCGGTTGCAGGGTCAGCTGGATGTAGCGGGGCGGCTCGTTGCCGCCGGGGCGTTGCTGTAGGAAGACGCGCATGGGCCGATTGTACCCATCGCGGGTCGCCGCGGCGTCGGCGCCGGCCGCGCGTTATGGGACGGGTGGGGAAGCCGGCAGGGCGTCCGGGCCGCGGTCGGCGGGCGGCCGCGGCGGCAGGCGGCCGGCGCGATATACGCATTTGCCGGCGCGCTGAATCATGGACGACGCGCGACGTCCGGGGCGCGCGCGTCTTGGCGCGGGCCTGCGCCCCGGGCGGCGTGCAGGGCACGCGCGCATGCTGGTTCCGGCTGGGGGCACTGTGGGAGGTCCGACGTGGTGAGACCCACCACGTCGCTCGTCGCGACTGACGTCGCTCCCACAGGGACTTGCGGCGCGCCGGCCGCCGAGGGCGGATGGATGCCGCGGCGCGACGGGGTGCGCTACGCCGCGGCGCGCACGGCGGCGTCCAGCACCGCCAGCACCGCCGCCTCGTCCACGTCAGGCACCACCTCGGCCCGGCCGATGCCGCGCCACAGCACCAGCCGCAGGCGCCCGGCGATGTTCTTCTTGTCCAGCCGCATCCGCGCCAGCAGCGCCTGCGGCGCCAGTCCGGCCGGCAGCGCGGTGGGCAGGCCGTAGTCGGCCAGCAGCGCGCGCAGCCGTTCGGTGTCCTGCGCCGTGGCCATGCCCAGCTGCGCCGACAGTTCGGCCGCCAGCACCATGCCCACCGCCACCGCTTCGCCGTGGTTGAGGTTGGCGTTGCCGGGCGCGCCGTAGCCCTGTTCGGTCTCGATCGCATGGCCGAAGGTGTGGCCGAGGTTGAGCAGGGCGCGCTCGCCCTTCTCCAGCGGGTCGCGGGCCACGATCTCGGCCTTGTGCTCGCAACTGCGCGCGATCGCCTGCGCCAGCGCGGCCGGCTCGGCGCCCAGCAGCGCGTGGCGTTCGGCATGCAGCCATTCGAAGAACAGCGGGTCGCGGATCGCGCCGTACTTGATCACCTCGGCCAGGCCGGCGCGCAGTTCGCGCGGCGGCAGGCTGCGCAGGGTGGCGGTGTCGGCCAGCACCGCGCGCGGCGGATGGAACGCGCCGACCAGGTTCTTGCCCTGGGCGATGTCCACCGCGGTCTTGCCGCCGACCGACGAATCGACCATCGCCAGCAGCGTGGTCGGCAGCTGCACGCAGTCGACCCCGCGCATCCAGCACGCGGCGGCGAAGCCGGCCAGATCGCCGACCACGCCGCCGCCCAGCGCCAGCACGCAGGCGTCGCGGGTGGCGCCGAGCTCGGCCAGCGCGGCGATCGCCGCGCCGAAATTGTCCAGGGTCTTGGAGGCCTCGCCGGCGGGGATCGTGAAGGCGCCGATCTGCAACTGCGGGCGCGCGGCCAGCAAGGCCTGGCGGACCTGCGCCGCGTACAGCGGGGCGACGTTGCTGTCGCTGAGCAGCAGCACATGGCGGCCGCGCACGTGCTCGGCCAGAAGCGCGCCGTCGTCGAGCAGGCCGGGGCCGATGCGGATGGTGTAGGCCGGGTCGCCTTCGACCGCGACGCTGCGTTGGGAGACAGTCATGCAATGGGGTCCGGAAGTTTCCACGACGCGGCCAGGCGCACGACCAGCTGCGCGGTGGCTTCGGCGGGATTGAGGTGGTCGGTGTCCAGGATCAGGTCGGCGACTTCGCGGTACAGCGGCTCGCGCACCGCGTGCAGGTCGTGCAGCACCCGTTCGCGGTCGCCGCGCTGCAGCAGCGGGCGGCTGCGATCGCGTTGCAGGCGCTGCAGCTGCGAGGCCACGCTGACCCGCAGGTAGACCACGAAGCCGTGCTCGCGCATCTCGCGGCGGCTGTCGGCGTCGAGCACGGCGCCGCCGCCGGTGGAGATGAGGTGGCCGGGGGTGCTGAGCACGCTTTCCAACACGGTGCGCTCGTGCTCGCGGAAACCGGCTTCGCCGGCATGCTCGAACAGCGAGGCGATGCTCGCGCCGGTGCGTTCGACGATGGCCTGGTCGCTATCGACGAAGGCAAGGCTGAAGCGCTCGGCCAGGCGGCGGCCGATGACGCTCTTGCCGGCTCCCATCGGGCCGACCAGCACGAGATTGGGGGCGGGATTCATCCGCCGATGCTAGCAGACGCGCCGCGTGCGCAGGCCGGTCGCGCTGCTCGCATGCATTGCGCCGAGCGCGTGCCGGTGCGCTTGCGGCACGAGCGCGTCGTGGCGCTGGCCGGCGCCTCTGCGCGTTGCGCGGCGTTGGCGGCCAGTCAGCTGGGATGGCCAGCGCGGCGGTCGCGGCGCCCGTGGCCGCGTGGCCCTGCGCACGGCATGTGTGGCGCGGTGCTGCGGGCCGCAGCGAAGGCTGGCGAGCGCGCAGCCGATCGTGGCACGCGGTCCGGGCCGGTAGGACCGGCGCCATGGCAGCCGCGCTGCCGCGTGCGTCGCGCCGTGCATGGCGCGACAATGGGGCATCGTCCGCCGAGTGCCTTGCCGCCATGCCCGATCTCTACGCCGAAGCCCTGTCCACGTTCGCCGACCTGTTCGCGGAGGCGCGGACCAGCGACGAGGCCGAATACAACGCCATGGTCGTCGCCTCGGCCACGCTGGAGGCGCGTCCGTCCTCGCGGGTGGTGCTGCTGAAGTCCTACGACGCGCGCGGTTTCGTGTTCTACACCCATCTGGACAGCCAGAAGGGCCGCGAGCTGCAGGCCAATCCGCAGGCCTCGCTGCTGTTCCTGTGGCGGCGCATGCGCGAGGACGGGGTGCAGGTGCGCATCGATGGCGAGGTGCAACTGGTCGCCGCGGCCGAGGCCGATGCGTATTTCGCCTCGCGTCCGCGCATGAGCCAGATCGGCGCGTGGGCGTCGGCGCAGTCGCGCACCTTGCAGTCGCGCGAGGAGTTCGAGCAGCGCGTGGCCAAGGCCGAGGCCAGCTTCGAAGGCCGCGAGGTGCCGCGCCCGGACGGGTGGGGCGGGTTCCGCGTGGTGCCGCGCAGCTTCGAGTTCTGGTACGGCGGCAAGTACCGCCTGCACGAGCGCTGGCACTACGCCGCCGACGCCGCCGGCCACTGGTCCAAGCGGATGCTGTTCCCGTGACCGAGCGGTTCTCGATCCGCGCCGCCGCTGCCGCCGACCTGCGCGCCTGGGCGGCGCTGCGGATGGCGCTGTGGCCGGACGAGCGCGATGCCTTCGGCGGCGTGGCCGAAGCGCTGCAGCGCGAGGACGCGGCCAATTTCCTGGCCTTCGCCGGCGATGGCCAGGCGATCGGCTTCGCCGACGTCACCCTGCGCCAGGACTACGTCAACGGCACCGACAGTTCGCCGGTGGGGTTTCTGGAAGGCTGGTACGTGGCGCCGGCGTGGCGCGGCCACGGCATCGGCCGCGCGCTGCTGCGCGAGGTGCGCGAGTGGACCCGCGCGCAGGGCTGCAGCGAGCTGGCCTCCGATGCGCTGATCGACGACGCCGCGGCGCAGGCCGCGCACCGTGCCTGCGGGTTCGAGGAAACCGAGCGCGTGGTGTATTTCCGCATGCCGGTCGAGGATTGACGTGGGTCCGCAGCGCATCGTCTGCCTGACCGAGGAACCCACCGAGACGCTGTACGCGCTCGGCGAGCAGGCGCGCATCGTCGGCATCAGCGGTTTCACCGTGCGTCCGCCGCAGGCGCGCCGCGACAAGCCCAAGGTCAGCGCCTTCACCAGCGCCAAGATCGGCGAGATCCTCAAGCTGCAGCCGGATCTGGCGATCGGCTTTTCCGACATCCAGGCCGAGATCGCCGCCGAGCTGGTGCGCAACGGGGTGGAGGTGTGGATCGCCAACCACCGCAGCGTCGACGGCATCCTCGACTACATCCGCCGGCTCGGCGCGCTGGTCGGCGTCGGCGCGCGTGCCGACGCCTACGCCGACGAGCTGCAGCGCGGGCTGGACACGGTCGCGGCACAGGCGGCGGCGCTGCCGCGGCGGCCGAAAGTGTATTTCGAGGAATGGGACGAGCCGATCATCACCGGCATCCGCTGGGTCGCCGAACTGGTGCGCATCGCCGGCGGCGACGACGTGTTTCCGGAGCTGTCGGTGGAACCGCTGGCCAAGGCGAGGATCCTGGCCAACGGCGACGAAGTGGTGCGGCGCGCGCCGGATATCATCCTCGGCTCGTGGTGCGGCAAGCGCTTCCGCCCCGAGCGCGTGGCCGCGCGGCCGGGCTGGGCGGCGATCCCGGCGGTGCGCGACGGCCAGCTGTTCGAGATCAAGTCGCCGCTGATCCTGCAGCCGGGACCGGCGGCCTTGACCGACGGCGTGCGCGCGATCGCGGCGATCGTGCAGGCCTGGGCGCAGCGCCAGTAGCCGCGCCCACGCGGGCTCAGCGCGCCGGCGCCGCCTGGGTGCGGCCGGCGATGCCCACGCCGAGCAGCGCCAGCAGCGCGGCCACCGCGAAGGTGGACAGGTACGCGGCGGCCACCGACCGGGTCAGCAGCGCCGCGAACAGCGAGCCGCCCACCGCCAGCGTGGTCGCCACCGCGATCGCCTCGCTCAACTGCAGCGCCGAACTGTTCGCGCCCTGCTGCGCCGGCGGCGACAGGGTCAGGGTCAGCACCGACAGGGTCGGATAGATCAGGCCCATGCCCAGGCCGGTGGCGGCCCAGCCGCCGATCGCGACCGCCGCGGGCAGCGCCGGCCATAGCGCCAGCGCGGTGATCGCCACGCCCAGCGTCATCAGTGCGCAGCCCACGCGCAGCCGGCGCAGGCGGGTGCCGTCGCGGCCATAGTGGCCCTGGTACCAGGAGCCGGCGAACCAGCCCAGCGCGCCCACGCTCAAGGCCACCCCGGCCCAGGTCGGCGACAGGCCGCGTTCGCGCGACAGCAACAGCGGCAGGAACGCCTCGCAGCCGAAGAACGCCGATCCGGCGATGCCGCGCAGCGCGATCACGCTGGGCAGCCCGCGTGCCGCGCGCAGGGTGCCGCGCGGCAGCAGCCGCCACGCGCAGGCCAGCAGCAGCGCCAGCGCCGGCAGCACCGTGGCCGCCGCCCAGGCGCCGCGCTGCTGGCCGCCCAGGTACAGCAGGCAGATCCCGGCCGCAGCGCCGATCGACCACAGCAACGGCGCCGCACTGGAACGCGCCGCTGCCGCCACGCGCGGCAGGCTACGCAATGCCGGCTGCAGCAGCGCCGCCGAGGGCAATGCCAGCAGCGGCACCGCCAGGAACACCCAGCGCCAGCCGACGTGTTCGACGATCAGCCCGCTGATGCTCGGCCCGATCAGCGACGGCACCACCCAGCCGGCGGAGAACGCGGCGAAGATGCGCGGCCGCAGCGCCTGCGGATACAGCCGCGCGACCAGGACATACAGCGCCACCGAGATCGCGCCGGCGCCCACGCCCTGCACCAGCCGCCCGGCCAGCAGCATCGGCATCGACAGCGCGAAGCCGGCCAGCAGCAGGCCGCACACGAAGCACAGCAGGCCGGCCCACAGCGGCGCCGCCGGACCGCGCAGATCGCTCCAGCGCCCGGCCACGGTCATGCCGATCGCGCTGGTGGCCAGGGTGCCGCCGAACGCCAGCGCATACAGCCGCAGGCCGTCCAGCTCGCGCGCCACGGTCGGCATCGCGGTGGCCACCGCCAGCGCTTCGAAGGCGATCAGCGAGACCAGCGCGACCATGCCCAGCGTGGTCGCGCGATAGCGCGGTGCCAGCACCGAATCGGCGGCGGACGCTGCGGGTGCGGTGGCGTCCGGCAGCGCCGGTGCGGCGCCTTGGGATTCGTTGCTGGAAGACGTGGCGTGGTTCATCGAAAAGCCTTGTGCGGGGCAAACGGGCCGGCAGCGGCCGCTTGCGCGGCGGGGAGCGGACGCGCAGCATGCAACCTCAACCGGACTCGAGGTCAAGCGATGCACGAGGAACTGAGCGTGGGGCAGGTGGCCGAACGCAGCGGCGTGGCGGTGTCCGCGCTGCATTTCTACGAGAAGAAGGGCCTGATCCATAGCCTGCGCACCGCCGGCAACCAGCGCCGCTATGCGCGCGACGTGCTGCGCCGGCTGGCGGTGATCCGCGTCGCGCAGCGCGTCGGCGTGCCGCTGGACAGCATCAAGGCCGCGTTCGCGCAGCTGCCCGATGCGCGCACGCCCACGCGCGCGGAGTGGGCGCGGATGTCCGCGGCCTGGCGCCAGGAACTGGACGCACGCATCCTGCAGCTGACCCAACTGCGCCACCAGCTCACCGATTGCATCGGCTGCGGCTGCCTGTCGCTGCGCCGCTGCCGCTTGAGCAACCCCGCCGATGCGCTGGGCGCGCAGGGCGAAGGGCCGCAGCGCTGGACATCGCCCTGAGCGAAGCCGATGCTGGGTGCCACGTCACGGCGGGAGCGATGCGATGAAGGTGGCGGTCTACAGCGCGCGACGCTACGACATGAAGCTGCTGGCGCAGGCCAATGCCGCGCATGGCCACGACCTGGTGTTCGTGCAGGACGCGCTGAGCGCGGCGACGGTGCCGTTGGCGGCCGGCTGCGGCGCGGTCTGCGTGTTCGTCAACGACCGGGTCGACGATGCCGTGCTCGCGCTGCTGGCCACGCTGGGCGTGGGCCTGGTCACCACCCGCTCCACCGGCTTCAACCATGTCGACGCGCTGGCCGCGCAGCGCCACGGCATCGCCACCGCGCGGGTCAGCGACTATTCGCCGTACTCGGTGGCCGAGTTCGCGGTGGGGCTGCTGATCGCGGTCAACCGGCGCATCGCCCGCGCCAGCCAGCGCACCCGCGACGGCAACTTCGAACTGGACGGGCTGATGGGCTTCGATCTGCACGGGCGCACCGTCGGCGTGGTCGGCACCGGCAAGATCGGCCGCATCTTCGGCCGCATCATGGCCGGCTTCGGCTGCCGCATCCTCGGCTTCGATCCGTTCCCGCATGCCGAGTTCCTGGCCCAGGGCGGCACCTATGCGGACCTGCCGACGCTGCTGGCGCAGAGCGACGTGGTCTCGCTGCACTGCCCGCTGACGCCGCAGACCCAGCACCTGATCGACGCGGCCGCGCTGCAGCGGATCAAGCCCGGCGCGCTGCTGGTCAACACCAGTCGCGGCGGCCTGGTCGATACCGAAGCGGTCATCGCCGCACTGAAATCGGCACGGTTGAGCGGCCTGGCGATCGATGTCTACGAGCAGGAAGCGGACCTGTTCTTCCACGACCTGTCGGCCACGGTCATCACCGACGACGTGATCCAGCGCCTGGTGTCGTTCCCGAACGTCATCGTCACCGGCCACCAGGCGTTCTTCACCGAAGAGGCGATCGGCCAGATCATGGCGGCGACGCTGGACAACATCAGCGCCTTCGAACGCGGCGCGCCGGTGCCGAACCCGATTCCGTTGCCGCTCCCGCCCGGCGCTGCGAGCGGCGGCGCCTGACCCGAAAACGCGCTAGAAGCTGCGGCTGAAGCGCACCGTGCCGGCGCCGTCGGCGCTGCGCACGTCCACCACGAAATTCAGCTGGTCGTGCTCGCTGGTGCGCACCGTGCCGACATAGTCGGTGTAGGCGTCGGTGACCGCTTCGCGCAAGGCGATGGGTTGCCGGCGGCCGCTCAGGTCGGCGGCCACGGCACGCACCTCGCCGGTGGCCGGCAGTTCTTCGCTGCCGTGCACGCGGCGCAGCGCGATCATCACCAGGGCGGTGTCGGCGGCGCGCACGATGCCGTAGCGGCGCGCCACGCTGTCGCTCATCGCCAGCGTCGGCAGCGCGTTGTAGTGCACCCGCAGCGCACCCAGGTCGGCCTGCGCGGGCGTGGCCGCGACCAGCGTGGCGGGGCGCGGCGCGTCCTGCGCCGAGCAGGCGGCCAGGGTCAGGCACAACAGCGCGGTGGCAGGCAGGCGGCGCATGGCGGCTCCGGGTCAGTCGTTGGCGGCGGACAAGGCGCGGCCGCGGGCGGCGGCGGCGGCGATGGCGGTGGCGGTCAGCGCCTCGAAGCCGCCGGCCTGGAAGGTCTCGATCGCGGCCTGGGTGGTGCCGTTGGGCGAGGTCACCCGGCGCCGCAGTTCGCTCGGCGCCTCGCCGGATTCGGTGAGCATGCGCGCCGCGCCGAGCACGGTCTGCAGCACCAGCGTGCGCGCCGCCGCGGCCGGCAGGCCTTGCGCGATGGCGGCCGCCTCCATCGCTTCGGCGAGCAGGAACACATAGGCCGGGCCGCTGCCGGAGACCGCGGTGACCGCATCGATCAGCGCCTCGTCCTCGACCCAGACGGTGACGCCGGCGGCGGCCAGCAACTGTTCGGCCTGGCGCTTGTGCGCGGCGCTGGCCTGCGCGTTGGCGAACAGCCCGGTGACGCCGGCGCCGAGCAGCGCCGGCGTGTTCGGCATCGCCCGCACCACCGCGTGCGCGCCGCCCAGCCAGCGGTCGATCTGCCGTGCGGTGATGCCGGCGGCGATGGACAGCAGCAGCGGCCGCTGCGCCTGGGCCAGCGTGGCCAGTTCGTTGCAGACGCTGCGCAGCACCTGCGGCTTCACCGCGAACACCCACAGCGGCGCGCCGTCGGCCGCTTCGGCCGCCTCGGCGACCGCGTGCACGGCGTAGTCGGCGGCCAGCGCCTCGCGCAGCGCCGGCACCGGCTCGGCGACGCGGATGGTGTCCGGCGCGATGCCCTGCCGGACCAGTCCGGCGATCAGGCTGCGGGCCATGTTGCCGCCGCCGATGAAGGCGATGTCGGCGCTGGAATGGGCAGGAGGCATGGCGAGGCACCGAGGACGCGAGTGCGCCTATGGTAGCGGCTGCACTGCCGGCGGACAGCCTGTCGGCCGCTGGCCGGCGCGGCGAGCGGCCGCTGCTGCCGTTCCGGTGGCCCGCGCTGGCGACAGGCCGCATCGCCAGCGCGGGGTGGCTCAGTTGGCCTCGGTGAAGGCGATCGAGGGCGTGCTGCCGCCCGACGCGGTGCAGCTGCCCAGGTTCAGATTGTTGGTCTCGCCGGTGGTGCCGGCATTGGCGGCGCAGGTCGGCGCGGCGGTGGAACCGTTGGTCGCCGCCACCTTGACCGTGATCGACGAACCGGAATTGAAGTTCGCGCGCGAACCGCCGGCATTGCCCACCACATTGAACTCGGACGACTTCCACACCGTCGCCAGTTTCACCACGCTGTCCTTGGCGCTGATGCTGTAGGCGGTGCTGCCGTTGGTGAAGGTGATGCTGTCGTTGCCGTTGGCGGTCGCCGAGCCGGTCAGCTTGACGTTGGCCAGCTGCGTGGCCGGCACGTCGGGGGCGCTGACCGCATTGCTGTTGCGGTAGCAGTCGGTGCCGCCGTCGCTGAGCCAGCCGCTGGGGCAACTGGAGCCGTAGCCGATCAGCCAGTACTGGATGAACACCGCCGCCTCGCCCTGGGTCTCGTAGTCGGTGGCGTAGACGAACTGCTGCCACACGGTGCAGCCGGAGTGTCCGTTGCACACGCTGGTGGTGCCGTCGTAGTTGGAGTTGATCTGCAGCGAGTATTCGTTGGGGCCGAGAATGCCGCCGCCGCCGAAGGCGGAGACGCCGACGCCGGTTTCGGAGGTGACCCCGCTGACCTGCGGAAAGCTGCCCACGGTCTTGCTGATCAGGGTGCTGGATTGCAACGCGTAGTCGTAGCCGTTGCCGGTGGTTTCGGTGGCGCCCCAGTGCACGCGGTGCGGGATGGGATGGACATGCCGGGTCAGGGTCTTGCAGGTGTCCGCTTGCCAGTCGGTGCTGGGGTAGGTGGCGTGGAAGCAGCCTTCGGCCGGCGCCGGCAGGTGCGCCATGGTGTCACGCCAGGCGCCGTGCGCGCGCACCTCGGCGGGCGTCATCAGCGATTCGTCGGTTGCCGACGCCGCAGTCGCCATTGGCGCGGCCATGGCGGCGGGGACCTGCAGCAAGCCGATGACACACGAAGCAAGCAGGAATCTGGTCGATGCATCCATTTGGTTGACCTCGTACGAGCCGATCTCATTCGGCGATGGGCCGCGGAAAGCCCGCGGCCGGCGCCATGGAAACGGAGGTTTTCGAGGCAGGACTTTGACCGACTTAACGGTTATTGACCCGATCTGCGGGCGGACGTTCGCGCACGAAGAAAAGCGATGTTTTTCAACTGTTTGACCTACGACATCTTTCCGACGTCGCTTAATCGCGTTTGAATATTTCGTAGACAAGCGCGCGCCCGCGCTTGCCATCGCAACAGCGTCGGCCGCGCTGCGCGGTTTCAGGGCGCCGCGCGTGGCGCGCGGCTGCCGAACAGCGCGGTGCCGATGCGCACCATGGTCGCGCCGTCGGCGATCGCCGCGGCGAAGTCGCCGCTCATGCCCATCGACAGCGTGTCGGCGCCGGGGTGCCGCGCTTGCAGGCCGTCGAGCAGGGCGCGCATGCGTTGGAACGCCGCGCGCCGCAGCGCCTCTTCGGGAAACGGTGCCGGGATCGCCATCAGCCCGCGCAGGCGCAGCCTCGGTTGCGCGGCGATCGCCGCGGCCAGCGCATCCACCTCGCCGGGGGCGCAGCCGTGCTTGCTGGTCTCGTCGTCGATGTTGACCTGGATCAACACGTTCAGCGGCGGCCGCTGCGCCGGGCGGCCGTTGGCCAGGGCGGCGACCAGCTTGATCCGGTCCACGCTCTGCACCCAGTCGAACAGCACGGCGGCCTGTTCGGCCTTGTTCGACTGCAGGTGGCCGATCAGATGCCATTCCAGCTCCAGCCCCGCCAGCTCGGCGATCTTGCCGGCCGCTTCCTGCACGTAGTTTTCGCCGAACGCACGTTGTCCCTGCGCGGCCAGGGCCGCGATCGCCGCGGCCGGCTGGGTCTTGGACACGGCCAGCAGGCACGCCGGCGGGCGCTGTGCGCAGGCCGCGGCGCGGTCCATGTCCAGGCGGATCTGCTGCAAGGGGGAGAGGGGCACGGGCGGCGCTTCTGGCAATGGGGAAGGGCGCTATACTGCCGCCCGGGGAATCATCCTTCCAGTCGCAGCCCAAGGGGAAAAGCAGCGTATGGATATCGCTGAACTATTGGCGTTCTCGGTCAAGAACAAGGCATCCGACCTGCACCTGTCCGCCGGCCTGCCGCCGATGATCCGGGTCGATGGCGACGTGCGCCGCATCAACATCCCGGCGCTGGACCACAAGCAGGTGCACGCGCTGGTGTACGACATCATGTCGGACAAGCAGCGCCGCGACTACGAAGAGTTCCTCGAAGTCGATTTCTCGTTCGAGATTCCCAGCCTGGCGCGCTTCCGCGTCAACGCGTTCAACCAGAACCGCGGCGCGGGCGCGGTGTTCCGCACCATTCCCTCGGAAGTGCTGACCCTGGAAGACCTCGGCTGCCCGCCGATCTTCCGCCAGCTGATCGACCAGCCGCAGGGCCTGATCCTGGTCACCGGCCCGACCGGCTCGGGCAAGTCGACCACGCTCGCCGGCATGATCGACTACATCAACAAGAACGAATACGGCCACATCCTCACCGTCGAGGATCCGATCGAATTCGTGCACACCTCGCAGAAGTGCCTGATCAACCAGCGCGAGGTGCACCGCGACACGCACGGCTTCAACGAGGCGCTGCGCTCGGCGCTGCGCGAAGACCCGGACATCATCCTGGTCGGCGAGTTGCGCGACCTGGAAACCATCCGCCTGGCGCTGACCGCCGCGGAAACCGGGCACCTGGTGTTCGGCACCCTGCACACCAGCTCGGCGGCCAAGACCATCGACCGCATCATCGACGTGTTCCCCGCCGGCGAGAAGCCGATGGTGCGCTCGATGCTGTCCGAATCGCTGCGCGCGGTGATCTCGCAGGCGCTGCTGAAGAAGGTCGGCGGCGGCCGCACCGCGGCGTGGGAGATCATGGTCGGCACCCCGGCGATCCGCAACCTGATCCGCGAGGACAAGGTGGCGCAGATGTACTCGGCGATCCAGACCGGCCAGCAGAACGGCATGCAGACCCTGGACCAGCACCTGCAGGACCTGGTCAAGCGCAGCCTGATCACCCGCAACCAGGCGCGCGAGTATGCCAAGGACAAGCGTGTGTTCGAGTAGCCGGGAATCGGGAGTGGGGAATAGGGAATGGGGAGCAGCAACCTCGTCCTTTCCGCTCCCGGACACCGGCTGTTGCGATTCCCGATTCTCCATTCCCGATTCCCGGCTCCGAAGGAGCACGCCATGAGCACCATCGACTTCACCTCGTTCCTGAAACTGATGGCGCACCAGAAGGCGTCGGACCTGTTCATCACCTCGGGCATGCCGCCGGCGATCAAGGTGCACGGCAAGATCACCCCGATCACGCAGACGCCGCTGACCTCGCAGCAGAGCCGCGACCTGGTGCTGAACGTGATGACCCCGGCGCAGCGCGAGGAGTTCGAGAAGACCCACGAGTGCAACTTCGCCATCGGCGTGGCCGGGGTGGGGCGCTTCCGCGTCAGCTGCTTCTACCAGCGCAACCAGGTCGGCATGGTGCTGCGCCGGATCGAGACGCGCATCCCCACGGTCGATGAGCTGAACCTGCCGCCGGTGATCAAGACCCTGGCGATGACCAAGCGCGGCATCATCATCTTCGTCGGCGCCACCGGCACCGGCAAATCGACTTCGCTGGCGGCGATGATCGGCTACCGCAACCAGAATTCCACCGGGCACATCATCACCATCGAAGACCCGATCGAGTTCGTGCACAAGCACGAAGGCTGCATCATCACCCAGCGCGAGGTCGGCATCGACACCGACAGTTGGGAGAACGCGCTGAAGAACACCCTGCGCCAGGCGCCGGACGTGATCATGATCGGCGAGGTGCGCACCCGCGAAGGCATGGACCACGCCATCTCCTTCGCCGAAACCGGCCACCTGGTGCTGTGCACCCTGCATGCCAACAACGCCAACCAGGCGATGGACCGCATCATCAACTTCTTCCCCGAGGACCGCCGCAGCCAGCTGCTGATGGACCTGTCGCTGAACCTGCGCGGCGTGGTCGCCCAGCAGTTGATCCCGACCCCCGACGGCAAGGGCCGGCGCGTGGCGATGGAGATCATGCTCGGCACCCCGCTGGTGCAGGACTACATCCGCGAGGGCGAGATCCACAAGCTCAAGGACGTGATGAAGGAATCCACCAACCTGGGCATGAAGACCTTCGACCAGAGCCTGTTCGAGCTGTACCAGGCCGGCGAGATCAGCTACGAGGACGCGCTGCGCCACGCCGACTCGCAGAACGAAGTGCGCCTGCGCATCAAGCTCGCCCAGGGTGGCGACGCCAAGACCCTGGCGCAGGGCATGGACGGGGTGGAGATCGCCGAGGTGCGCTGAGCCGGTCCGTCCGACAGGCGGTCGGGAGGGCAGGCGCAGGCAAGATGACAGGGAATCGACACGACACCGGTTATATGCAGGTCCTCCGCTGGTGTCGTGTTTTCAGCTAAATGCTCGCAGGAGTCCGTTGAGGACTCTTCAACCCAAGGGAGGGGATCCGCGTGAACGACGTGCCTGAGGTGCTCTGGTCGACACAGCCGCATGCCGGCTACTACATCAATTCGGTGGCGGTGTCCGGCGATGGCAATGTCATCGCCGCCGGTACCTTCTTCCACGAATACGGCAGCGCGTCGCAGAGCGCCGGGCTGGACGCGGTGCCCGTCGCCCAGCGCAAGATCTTCGAACGCATCGACCCTGCCGCCACGCGCAGCGATGTGCGCGGCAACCAGGACGGGACCTTCGGCACCTACGCCTGGGATCGCACCGGCAAGCCGCTGCTGGCGAAGGAATTCGACGGCTGGCAGGGCGTGTACTGGGTCGATGTCGCGGCGAACGGGAGCACCGTCGCCAGCTGCGGCTGGAGGAGCCAGAATCCGTACGCGGGCTTCATCGGGGCCTGGTCGGTGCCCGGCGGCGAGGAACTGCTGTCGTATCCGCTGACTGGGGGCCGCGGCAACATGGTGTCGCTGGACGGGCGCGGGCTGACCTTGCTGGCCGGTGCCGATCAGGGCTATCTGTTCTGCCGCGCCGCCGCCGCAGCCTTCCCCGCGCCTGTGTACATCGCGCTGAGCGCTGCCGGCGACACCGTCGTCGCCACGGGCCTCTCCATCGACGGCAGCACCGGGTTGGTGGCCAGCTATCACGGCGAGATCATCCTGTTCTCGATCGCCTCCGGACAACCGACGGCGCTGGCGCGCTGGCAGTTGCCCAATGGCGCCTACACCCATACCGCGGCGCTGTCCGGCGATGGGCGCAGGGCCTATGCCGGCGCCGGCGACGGCACGCTGTACGCCTTCGACGTGGCCGCGTTCCAGCGCACGCCCGCGCCGGCCTGGAGCGTGGCAGCACCGGGTGGCGCGAAGACCATCTACGGGCTGGCCTGCGATGCCGCCGGGGACAAGGTCGCGATCGCCGGCAACGTCCCGCAAGGCGGCATCGTCGCCGTGTTCGCCGATACCGGCAGCGCGGCCCAGCCGCAGTGGACGGCGTCCAGCCAGTACTCGCCCAACTGCCTGGCGTTCGATCCTGGCGGGCGCTGGTTGGGGCTGGCCGATGGCCACCCCGACGGTACGCCTGGCGGGTTCACCCTGTGGGATGCGAGCGATGGCGCGCTGCAATGGAACTGGGCCGCGGGCAACATGAGCTGGCCGATCCGGCTGAGCGGCGATGCGTCGGTGGTGGTGGGCGGCAGCGACGACAGTTCGGTCACCGCGTTCGTCGGCCCCGGTTCGGCCACCGTCCGGAACCGGCCGGAGGCGGATGGATGACAGGCTGGGACGCCGAGGCGCCGTTCCGCACGCGCGCCGCGGCGCCGCGCCGTCCCGGCGCGCTGCTGATGCTGTCGGTGGTGCTGGTGGTGGCGTGGTTGGCGGGCTTCGAGTTGGCGCGGGTGCTGGGCTATCAGACGCATGCGAGCCTGTGGTTCCCGCCGGTGGCGGTGACGCTGGCCGCCTTCATGGTGCTGGGCTGGCGCGGCGCGCCGGCGATCGCCATCGCCTGCGTGCTGGCCACGCTGCTCAGCTTCTATCGCACGACCGAGCATCCGGCCGTCCCCGGCCGGGCGGTCCTGTGGTACGCGCTGCTGTTCACCGCGCAACAGTTCTGCATCTGGGGCGGACTGGCCTGGCTGCTGCGGCGGGTCGGGCAGGGGATGTCCTCGACCAGCCTGCCGCGCGCGGTCACCTACTTCATCCTGGGCGGTGGGGTGGCCTCGCTGCTGTCCGCCTGCCTGGGCGGCGCGGGATTGGTCGTCACCGGCGCCATCGATCTGCCGGCCATGTTCGCCCAGTCGATCCCGTGGGCGATCGGCGACTACGCCGGTCTGCTGGCGCTCGGCCCGCTGGCGATCCTCGCGGTGCTGCGTCTGGCCGAGTCCCTGGGGATCGCACCGCGGCCCGGCATCCCGCGCTTGTCGGGGATGATCGCGCCGAGCGGAAGCGCCGCGGGCTATCTGGTCAAGCTCGCGCTGCTGCTCGGCATCACCCTGGTGGTGATGTGGCTCGCGGCCGCGTTGCCGCGACAGCCGGCGGTGGTCTTCGCGTTGTTCGTGGTGGTGGTGATCCAGCTGTGGATCGTGCATACCCACGGAATGCTGCAGGCGCTGGTGGCGATCGCCGCCTTCAGCCTGATGATCGCACTGGCCACGCCGCTGCTGCGGCTCGAGGCGCAGGCGCTCGCGCTGCAGTTCGCCATGATCAGCCTGGCGGCGAACAGCTACTTCGGTTTGGCCGTCCCCGGGCTCTACGCCGACAACACGCGGCTGCGCCACGCGCTGGTGCGCGATCCCGTGACCGGGGCGCTGTCGCGGACCGGATTCCTGGAACAGGTGCTCAACGATCTGCAACTGGCCGCGCAGGAGCCACGTCCGTTGGCGGTGATCGTCGCCGACATGGACAACCTCAAGGCGATCAACGACCAGTTCGGGCACGCCGCCGGCGATGCGGCCTTGCGCGCCTTCGTCAAGCGCTGCCGGAGCTGTCTGCGGCCGGGCCAGTTGCTCGGGCGCCGCGGGGGCGACGAGTTCGCGCTGTACCTGCCGCTGACCACGCCGGAGAAGGCGCGCGGGCTCACCGATGCGCTGCGCGGGGCGCTTGCCAAGCCCGGCGAGGACGACGGCTTCGCGACCGGGCTGTCGGCCAGCTTCGGCCTGGCCCTGTGCGACCGGCGGGATCTGGACGCGGAGGCGCTGGAGGAACTTCTCGAACGCGCCGATGCGGAGATGTACGCGGACAAGCGGCAGCGCCGCGCCTTCGCTCGCTGACCGCGGTCGACGCGGCGCGATTCGACAAACGCATCGGCCGAGTGCCACGCATGCAAATGGACAACCCCTACGCCGTCCCCGCCGCCGCGCTGGCGGACGCCGCGCCCGATGCCGCCCCGACCGATCCGCTGGCCGCGCTGTTCGCGCCGTCGGGCATCAAGCTGGCCCTGCTGTGCACGACCACCTTCGGCTGGTATGCGCTGTACTGGTTCTACCGCAACTGGCAGGCGATCCGCCTGATCTCCGGGCGCCGGCGCATCTCGCCGGTGTGGCGCTCGGTGTTCTCGCTGATCTGGATCTTCGCCTGCTTGCGCGCCCTGGATCGCTTGATCGGCGCGCACCGCCGCAGCGTACTGGGCTGGTGGGGACCGGCCCTGGCGTATGTCGGATTGAGCCTGCTGGCGGCGTGGCCGACCCGACTGTCGTTCCTGGCGCTGCTGTCCTGGACGCCGCTGTTCGCGATCAACCGGCGCCTGGTCCGCTTCAAGCGGGCGCGCGGCTTGCGCGAACGCCCGCAGGAGCGATTCAGCGCGTGGACGTGGGTGTGGCTGGCGATCGTCGCACCGTTCTTTTCGCTGGCGATCTTCATGCTGGTGGTGAACGTGCTGCTGCAGCAACCGATCCAGGTGAACTTGCCCGCACCCCGCTGAGCCGGCGTCGCGGGGGGTTCCGGCGCATCGCCGGTCCGCCATGCGGTCGCGATCCGCGGATGAAGTTTCATCTGCAACCACCGCCCCGCTTGGTGTCTAATACCGCACCCCCGCGTCTTGCCTATTCCCGTGAGCCTCCCCGATTCCGATCTGCGTCCGGACCTGGACCCTTTGCCCGACGACGGCACCGTCGTCACTTCCGGGCCGCTGACGCCGCCGGCGGATTCGGCCGGCACCGCGCGCGATGCGCAGGCGCTGCGGCACAGCGTGGCCGAAGACATCCAGGGCATGCTGCTGGCGACGCTGGTGGCCTCGCTGGGCCTGGCGGTGTTCGCCAAGGGCGGACTGATGATCGGCGGCATGGCCGGGGTGGCGTTCCTGCTGCACTACGCGCTGGGCTGGAACTTCGGCCTGATGTTCGTGCTGGTGAACCTGCCGTTCTACTGGCTGTCGGTGCGACGCATGGGCTGGGAGTTCACCCTGAAGACCTTCGTCGCGGTCGCCGCCTGTGGGGTGCTGACCGACCTGCTGCCACGCTGGGCGCAGTACTCGGCGATGACGCCGCTGTATTCGGCGCTGGTCGGCGGCGCGCTGGTCGGGCTGGCGATCCTGTTCTTCATCCGCCATCGCGCCAGCCTCGGCGGCGTCGGCATCCTGGCGGTCTACCTGCAGCGCAGCCGCGGCTGGAGCGCGGGCAAGGTGCAGATGAGTTTCGACGGGGCGCTGATGCTGGTCGCGTTCTTCGTGCTGGCGCCGCAGCAGGTGCTGTACTCGGCGATCGGCGCGGTGGTGCTGAGCCTGGTGCTGATGTTCAACCACCGCTCCGGGCGCTACATGGGCGTGTGAGCGGCACGCCGCTGCGCCTGCGTTGCGCGACGCGCGCAATGCGCGGCGCGTCGGTCTGCGTTGGACGCAGGCGGCGAATGCCGACACCATCGCCAGGCGGCGCTCGATGCCGTGCCGATCCATGCGCGTGCAACCGCTCTTGCCGTAATGGGCGTCCGATACACCTTTCGCACTTTCATGATGCGCATTCCATGCGCTGCGGGTGCGTGACCGCAGCAACAGTTGGAGCCAGGACGCCATGCCTCGGGTGAAGGCATGGGCCCGTTCGCAACTGTCTACGGGAGATCCCGCGTGTCTACGAAATGGCCTTGTCGGCGCGTTCGCCGGCGGCGCATGCTGATTGCGCAGGCGAGGGGCAATACGCGCGAATGACGTGACGCGATCCACGGGAGTCATCGTGCCTGCGATGGGGGAACCGAACTAGATTTTCCAGCGCTTGCCGGTCGGCATCGTGAGCTGCCGCATGGTCGCGCGTCGTCATGGAATGTGGCGTTTTCAGCTGTCTTTCGCGTACCGAAGGAGAATGCGATGAAGCGTGCGATAGGGTTCGCGGCGTTTGTCTGTGTCTTGATCGCGGCGTGTTCGGCCGTGAATCCCGGTCCCGGTCCGGGGCCGCAACAGGGCAGTGGCGGCGTGCTGCCCACCAAGCCGGGATCCGTCGCCGGCGCCTGCGTGCCGCCCGGGTCGCCGAATTCGAACTGGTTTCCGCACGCAAACACCCCGGCGCCGGATTCGACGGATTTCGGTTCCGACAGCACCAATTGCGACTTCCACATCTGGTCGTGGAATGCGTTCCTGTGGCTGACCCAGGACGTGGGCGGCCAGCCGCGCTTCCTGACCATGACCACCGACGGCATCGGCGGTGTCGCCGACGGCGTGCTGGACCCGTTGATCGGCCGCGCGCAGCAGGCGCGCACCGTGGAACTGATCGATCAGGCCGGGCCCGACGGGGTGTTGGTGGATCGCAACGGACGCGCGGTCTACTACTCGATCCACTCCAACGACGTCTTCGGCCAGTTCATCGCCAGCAACGGCCTGCAGGACCCCAAGCGACTGCGCGCATTCAATCCCGACACGGCCTTCCCGGTGGGCAGCATGACCCTGAAGGCGGCGTGGAAGGTGGTGCAGCCGGGCGAGGACGTCTCGACGTTCTATACCCGCCAGGCGCAGATCGCGAAGCTGGGCATGCGCAAAGGCAAGATCGTCGCCACCGCCGACACCGAAACCCAGACCGTGGCGCTGGTCGGCTTCCATATCGGCGGCACGGTCGACGGGCATCCGGAAATGATCTGGGCCACCTTCGAGCACCAGAACAATGCGCCGGACCTGCCGCAGCCGATGGAGAAGATGCAGCCGAACGACATCGTCTCCGCCAGGGATTGGACGTTCTATCAGGCCAATACCCCGCTGAAGCAGTGCAACGTCAACGCGGCCGGTTCCGGTGCGCTGACCCTGAACGCGCAGACGCAGACCCTGAGCCCGGTCACCCAGGTGTGCCGCATGGTGCCTTACGGCGGAGAAAAGCCGTGCCCGAGCGGACAGGACTGCAACATCGACAACATCAAGTCGATGAACGCCTCGGTGGATGGCCAGTTGAACGATGTGTGGAAGAACTACTTCGAGGTCGGCGCGATCTGGTTCAACCAGATGGACGCGCTGCAGCCCAACTGCACCTTCCAGCCCGGCTCGTCGCTGGAGTGCGTGCCGCCGGACAAATCGCCGCTGCTCACCGGCTCGATGCGCCTGTCCAATTCCACCATCGAGACCTTCACCCAGGTGCAGAGCACGCAGGACAACTGCTTCGCCTGCCACAACACCACCCAGGTGATTTCGCCCGATCCGCGCGCGCAGTCGTTGCCGGGGCTGAACGTCAATCTCAGCCATGTGGTGATCAACGATTACTTCCAGGCGCAGCTGCCGCAGAAGGCGCCGCCGGCGCCGCGGCCGGCCGCGCAGCGCTGATGCGCGCCCCTTCATCCGGATCAGGAGCAGATCATCATGTCCAGCAACGTGTTTCGAGTGCATCCGGCGATCGGCATCGGCCGCGTCGGCGATAGCCAGGCGTTCTATCTGGCGCCGGTGACCGCGGCCGGCGTGCGCGGCGCCGACGGTCTGATGGGCGGGTTGCCGGTGCAGCCCGGTACCGAGTCCACGCCGATCACCGCCGAGCAGTTCCGCGATGCCGACGGCAACGTCAAGCGCCAGGCCGCGCGTTTCCACATCTACGCCTATCCCAGCGGCAGTTCCGGCACGTATCCCAACGGCGGCGGCACGCGCGTGGACGTGGGCAGCACGATTGACGGCAAGACGGTGAAGGACATCGTCTGGACCGTGCATGTGGCCAACAAGAAGCTCAACAACTATTCGACGGTGAGCAAGGGCGAGCAGTTTCGTGGCATCGCCGCGTACGAGTCGCCGGGCCTGTTGCAACTGCGCAATCCGGACTACACCAGTTCGGGCGACCCCGACGATCCGGTGCGCCTGCAGCAGTTGGTCATCGACCCCGGTCCGCGCGCGATCAGCGTCGCTGCCGGCAGTGCGGCGGCGCTCGGTTTCGATATGCAGACCACTCCCAGCTACGCAGATGCCGCCGGCACCATACAGCCGGCGCCGGACTATCCGGTCAGCTTCCCGTCGATGTTCCACACGCTTCACGAGCCGCTGGGCACGCTCGACTCGTTGGGCGACATGCGCGTGGAAGCCAACGGCGCGTTGATCGTGGCCGGCGGCTTTGCGCGGACCTCGGCGGTCGTGCAGGCCGACGGAAGCTATCCGCCGTTGACGGATGCGACCGAGAACGGCCTGTGGTACGACGATGCCGCCGACGGCCCGGTCAATGCCGTGCTGATCTTCAGCGACGGCTCCAGCGCCAGCGTGCAGGGCGCCTGGTACGTCACCGGCGATCCGGGCTACGCGCCGCAGACCCGCAATGTGGTCTCCACCTGGGACGACGTCTACGACGTGTGGGTGCGCGAACTGGGGCTGATGCCGTCGCTGTACGCCAACAACGCGTTCGTCGGCACCTACCAGCCGTCCTTCAGCGACGACATCCAGCCGATCTTCCACGCGGCCATGCTGCAGCGCTGGAACACCAACCTGCCGTCGGGCGCGATCAGGGGTCACGACATGATCGGGCAGATCCAGCCGACCGACGACCCGACCGCCAAGATCCCCAACTTGAAGACCCTGATCCGCGATCCCGCCTCCGCGGCCGACACCCAGACCGGCTCGCCGATGATGCCGCTCTCGCTCGGCGATGCGCAGAAGAGCTTCCTCAGCGTCAGCGCGACCCAGTACTTCCTGCTGAACCAGTGGCATGGCAACAACTACGTGCAAGGCGGCGCACCGACGCTGGGGCCCGGCGAGCTGCTGGACCGGGTCACGCTGCAGAACTGCCTGGGCGGCCGCTACAGCCCGGGCATCGAGGTGTCGTTCCCGATCCGCGACACCAACCTCTATGTGACGCAATGGCAGCAACAGGATTGCGGGCCGTTCCGCATCAACCAGGCGTCGCTGGACTACGGCACCGCGCAGAAGGGCAAGCCGTTCCTGAGCTTCGGCTACGTGCCGCTGCAGTCGTACCCGGTGGAACCAGGCGATCTGTCCAAGTTCATGTCGGTGCCGTGGCATACCGACTACAACTCCTGCGCCACCCATCTGCCCGATCCCAACCCGGGAGCCGGCAGCAGCAACCCGAACATCACCCCGAACAACACCTTGTTCTGGTCGTGGCCGGCGGAGCGGCCCTTCGCGGTCTATCCGGTGGCGTTGTGCCAGCTCGATCCGGAAGACGAGACATGGTATCCGGGCCCGCAGGTGTATTCCGTGCGCGGCACCGGCACCGACAGCGACTATCCGGCGCAGGTCGGGCGCTTCCAGAACTACGCGGATTTCGTCGCCAACTGGGCCAAGGTCGGCTTCGTCGTCAGCGGTGCGCAGATCGCGCCGCCGACGGGGCAGCCGCCGTATCCGGCGGACATGTACCTGGAGGTCGCGAGCCAGTTCGACGTGGGCCAGGAATTCGTCGCGCCCTGGCCGATGGCCAACATTCCGGCCTATCCGCCGCCGTCGGCAGCGGTGACCGCCGACGCCGATGGTCTCGGCTGAGCCGATCGACGCGATGGCCGCGAATGCACGCCATGCCGTGGCGATCGTCGGCGGCGGCGCGGCCGGATGCGCCACCGCACTGGCGCTGGCCGCGCGCGGTGTCGAGGATGTCGTCGTGGTCGACATGGGCCGCGCGCCGGGCTGGCGGCTGGGCGAGGCGCTGGCACCGACGGCCAGCGCGGCGCTGCAGCGCCTGGGCGTGTGGGACGCGTTCCTGGCGCAGCGGCCGCTGGCGTCGGCCGGCAGTTGCGCCAGTTGGGGCGCGCCGGAACTGGGCTACAACGACTTCATCGTCGCCGGCCAGGGCAAGGGCTGGCACGTGGATCGCGCCGCCTTCGACGCGATGCTGGCGGCGGCGGTTCCGGCGCGGGGCGGCACGCTGTTGCGCGGACTGCGCCTGGGCGCGATCGGTCGCGATGCGGACGGCGGCCATGTCCTGGAACTGCATGGCCAGCACGGCGGTGCGCGTCGCGTGCGTGCCGGATTCCTGGTGGATGCCAGCGGCATCGCCGCCGCCGCGGTGCGACGGCTGGGCGTGGCGCGCAACGAAGTGGACTGCCTGGCGTTCGTCGCCGGCGTCTTCGCGCTGGAGCGCGCGGACGCGATTCCGTCGCAGGCCTTGCTGGAGGCCTGGCGCGATGGCTGGTGGTACGCGGCGAAGTTGCCGGGTGGGCGCATGATGCTGGCCCTGGCGCTGGAGCCGCGCCGGCAGCGGCAGTTCCTGGACACGGCGGCGTGGCTCGCGGCGGCGCAGCAGACCCAGCACGTCGCGCGCTGGCTGGCGCAGGGCGGTGCGACGTTGCCCGATGCCGACGCCCTGATCGCCGCACTCGGGCCGTCGGCGATCCTCAGCCGCGTGGTCGGCGAGGATTGGCTGGCGGTGGGCGACGCGGCCAGCGCCTACGACCCGCTGACCGCGCACGGCATCGTCAAGGCCCTGCAGGACGGCGAGGCGGCGGCGCACGCCCTGGCGGCGCGGCTGCAGGGCGGCGGCGCGGCACCGCTGGCGGCCTACCAGGACGGGGTGTTCGCACGCTTCCGTGCCTATCTGCGCGAGCGCGGGGCGTTGTACGCGCGCGAGCGGCGCTGGGCGCAAGCGCCGTTCTGGCAGGCGCGGCTGGCGGCTTGATCCGCCCGCACGGCGGAGCTGCGTGTGCGCTTCGGCGCAACGACCGTGTCGGGGTGTACCGTTGCGCGCTGGTGCCGGCGTCAGCCGTCGCGTTCGTCGCGATCCGGGCACGGCGTCGCGATGCCGAGCCGTTGCGCCAGGCGCCGCGCGTCGAACGGCGCATGCACCTTCATGTCGTTGTCGAAGTAGCAATACACGTCGCGGCGCGTGCGCCGCGCGGCGGCAGGACTCGCGCGTTGCGCCGCGGCCGGCTCGCCGCCGCGGTGCCAGGCGTCGATCCGTGCGGCCCAGGCGTCCAGCGCCTGGTCGCTGTAGCCGCTGGCATACAGCTGCGCGTCGCCGTGCAGGCGCAGGTACAGGAAATCGGCGGTCACGTCTTCCAGGTACGGCCATTTGCCGGCGGTGTCGGCCTGCACCAGGGCGACGCGGTGCCTGCGCAGCAGCGCGATCGCCGCGGGCGTGGCGAAGCTGGGATGGCGCACCTCCAGCGCGTGGCGCAGGCGCCGGTTGCGGTCGATATGCAGCAGGCTGCGCTCGCGCATGCGTGCGGCGTCGCGCTTGCTGGCCAGGGTCAGCGCCGCTGCGTGGCTGCGCGGCAACAGCGACAGGAACTCGTCCAGCAATGCAGGGTCGAAGGCCAGCGACGGCGGCAGTTGCCACAGCAACGGCCCCAGCTTCGGCCCCAGCCCGAGCAGGCCGGAAGCGAAGAAGTTGGCCAGCGGCTGCTCGCAATCGCGCAGCCGTTTCAAGTGGGTGACGAAACGCGGACCCTTGACCGCGAACACGAAGCCGCGCGGCGTCGCAGCGTGCCAGGCGGCGTAGCTCTTCGGTGTCTGCAGCGAATAGAACGAGCCGTTGAGCTCGACCGAGCGGAAGCAGCGCGAGGCGTATTCCAGCTCGCGCCGCTGCACCAGGTCGGGCGGATAGAACACGCCGCGCCACCGGGGGTAGCGCCAGCCGGAGATGCCGATAAGCAGGCTCATGCGCCGACCATGCCGGCGGCGGCGTTCAAGCGCCGTGCATGCCATGGCAAGACCGCGTCGGCCGTGGGCGTGGCCGGCGCGGCGCAGACGGTCAGCCGGCGGCGTTCATTGCCCAGCCGGCGTAGCCGCGATCACTGCGACGCCGGCGCGCGCGCGAATGGACCGCAACGGTAACGCCACCGCCTGCTGGCCGGGCGCGGCGTACAGCCACAGCGCGCAGCAGGCGACGTAGGAGGTCAGGTAGCTGCTGCGGAAGGCGACGATGCTGGCGCTGTAGCAGTCCGATCCGTGCCGCAGGCGCAGGTCGGCGACGTAGTCGAAGGTGTAGTGGCCGGCATCGCGCCACGGCCATTGCGCGCGTTCCTCGGGGTCGCCGATCCCGGGCGGAACCGGGCAGCGCGCGTTCGGGTCCGGGCTGCGCTGCCGGCCCTGCGCATCGAAGCCGAGGCGCTGCAGCTCCCGGTCCGCGACCGCGCGCCACTGCGGGTGCTGTGCCAGCCAGCGCGCTGCGTCCTGGTCCTCGGGCGTGGCCTGCGCCGGATCCTGCGGCGGCGCCAGCGTGTGCCGGTAGCGGTAGCGCACCTGCAGCACGCGCGGGCTGCTGCGCTCGCCGGGCAGCGGCGACAGCGGGCGCGACAGGGTCAGCGTGTCCTGGAAGTAATCGCCGTCGCGATACGCCGCATAGCTGCGGCCGTCGATGCGCAGCCAGTACAGGGCCTGGTCGCCGCCGCGGCCATTGATGCTGAATACCCCCGTCGCCGGTTCCGCTTCGGATGCGGCGTTGGGCGGGGCGAGGAAGCCGTGCGCGGCGTCGCGGCGCAGCACCGCGATCTCGGTGAACAGGCCGGTGCCGCCGACGTAGGCGGTGTCCAGCAGGTCGCGTTGCCCGTCTTCGTCCAGGTCGATCAGGGTGTAGTGGTGGTTGTCGTTTTCGGAGACGTCGTCCTGCACGGCGCTCGCGGGACCCAGGTATGTACGCAACGCCTGCCATTCGGCGGCGCTGGCGCCGGCCGGTTGCTTGGGCGGCGGCGCCGCGGCGCCGTCCGCGTCCGCCGTGGCGATGTCGAAACTCAGCGCGGTGGTGTCCGCATGGCGCTGCAGCACCGTGTCGATCGGGGTGGGGTCGGTGGCCGGTTCGGCCTCGATCTCGCGGCGCAGCTGTTCCAACACCTGCGGCAGCGTCGTCGTCCCGCCATCGGCCGCATGCGCCTGCGCCGCGCTGAAGGCGGCCAGCGCAAGCAGCGTTGCCGCAATCCACGATGTCGGCCGTGTCCGTGGCATCCGCTGCGAGGCGGCGCCGGCGACGCACGCAGGCGCGGCATGGTTCACGCGCTGCGCATCCACGCCGGATCCAGCCGCGCGATGCGCGCGAAGGCCGGGCAGTCTTCGCGGTGCGCGCCGCGCAGGTAGCCCAGGCTCATCAGGAACTCGCCGGTGATCTCGCCGCCGGTGAAGCGGAAGGTGCGCTTGAACAGCTTGATCCACTCGGCCTTGGCGCGCGGATGGTGCGCGTCCAGCCAGGCGGCGAAACCGCCGTGCGAGGCGCGCAGGCCCTGGATCACCTGCGCGTTGTGGATCGCCGCGTGCACCTTGAGCCGGTTGCGGACGATGCCGGGGTCGGCGAGCAGGCGCAGCACGTCGGCCTCGCCGTAGCCTGCGACCGTGTCCACATCGAACCCGGCATAGGCGGCGCGGAAACCGGCGCGCCTCTTCAGCATCAGCTCCCAGCTCAGTCCGGCCTGGTTGATCTCCAGCACCAGCCGTTCGAACAGGTCGGATTCGGCGCGCTGCGGAACCCCGTATTCGTCGTCGTGGTAGGGGCCGTGCAGCGCGTGGCCGGGGGCGATGTCGCAATAGCTGGTCATGTCGGGCGGACTCCGTCAGTCGTCCTGGTCGTTGTCTTCGGGGGAGATTTCGGCGCGCCGCGCATCCGGCAAGGTCAGGTCCGGCCAGCGCCGCGGCGCCAGTTGCAGCTTGCCGGCGCGCAGCGCGTCGAACGGCGCATCCGCGCGATCGGGCGAGCTGGGCAAGAAATGCACGCGCGCCACGTCCTGCCAGCGGTCCTGGCGGTGCGCATGGATCCGGCATTCCATGCCGAAGTTGTCGGTGTCGTTGCACAGCAGCGCTTCGCTGCTGCCGTCGCCGTCCAGGTCGCGCACCAGCAGCACGCAGTGGTCCTCGCGCTGGCGACAGCCGCCGTCGTGCAGGGTGCCGGCGAGCACCGCCTGCCACCAGCCATCGCCGGGATCGGCGCTGCCGGCGGCGAGCGGGATGTGCTGGCGCAGTTCGGCCGGAGCGGCGATGCGCTCCGGCGCGCGCTTCTCGTCGCTGGCGTCGCCGTCGTCGCCCCAGCGCTGCGTGCGCTGCAGGATGCGTTGCAGCCGTTCGCGCTGCGCCGGGTCCTCGGCGAAGCCGGGCGCATCGCGTAGCGACTGCGCCGCCTGGTAACCGCGGCGGCCGCTGTCGAAGCGCAGGTAATACAGATCCACGTCAGCGGCCGCGGTGCGGCCGTCGGCGAAGCGTTGCAGCTGGTTGCCGGCCACGATGCGGTACGGGTCCAGCAGCGGCGAAGCGGTGGCCAGCGCCAGCGCGATCACCCCCCAGGACATGACCCGGTTGACCGGCGCCAGCGGCCGCAGCCAGCGCCCGTCCGGGCGCAGCACCGCCCACGCGTAGCCGAACGCGTAGCCGCAGGCGACCACCGCCACCAGCACGCCGTTGAAGCGCTCCGCGCTCCAGCCGTACTGGTCGATGCGCAGCCACAGCGCGTACAACGCCAGCAGCGCGTACAGCGACAGGCTCAGCAGGCCGGCGTCGATCAGCCGCCGCAGCCATTGCGGATAGGGCACGGTGGCGGCGCCGTCCTGGTAGACGGCATTGACGAACACCACCAGCGCCGCCACCAGCGCGATCAGGATCTTGGCCGCGGCGCGGGTTTCCCACAGCGGCTGCAGGCCGGTGAACGGCAGGCTCAGCGCGAACAGCACCGCCACGAACGCCAGCAACGGCAGCAACCCGGTGCAGATCGCGAACAGGATCTGCCGCATCACCTGCACCGCGCGCTGCTGGGTGCGGCCGATCAGCAGGCCCAGGCCGAACATGATGCCGGTGGCGAGATAGACGAACGCGCTCTGGCGGAACAGCTCGCGGAAGAACTCCAGCTTCACCAGCGCGAACAGCGCGCCCCACAGCCACAGCACCAGCCAGCAGATGCCGACGAACAGCCAGGCCAGGGCCAGGGTCAGCGCGTTCTGCCAGGCATGTTCGAACAATTCGCGGTACGGCGCCTGCCAGTGGCCATGCTGCAGCCGGCACTGCAGCCACGGCAGCAGCACGAACATGCCCAGCGCAATGGCCATGCCGAACGGCACCAGCACCTTCTCGCTGCGCAGCCCGGGCGCGCCGGTGGCGCTCCACGCGGCCCAGGCCGACAGCGCCGCCACCAGCAAGGCCAGGGCGATCGCGTGCTGCCACAGGCGCAATTCGCCCAGGCGCCGCACCGACAGCAGGATCAGCGTCGGCACCGTCAGCACCAGGGTGTACCAGCACACCCGGCCGCCCAGCGCCGCGAACGGCCACCACCCGGCATCGGCGCCACGCTGGGCCAGGTACAGCAGCGCGCCCTGCAGCAGCGCCACCAGAACGATGAAGGCGCGGGTCTGGCGCGGCAGATCGGGGGCGGTTTCCATGCGAGACAGCATCCTTGGCGGCGCGGCGGTGCGCGATCGGGGCGATTATGGCAGCCCGCTCCGGCCCGGCGCAGCGCCGGCGCGGGAGGGACGATAGAATGGGGCCATGTCCGCTTTGCCTACCCCCCTGGCCAACCAACTGCTGATCGCGCTGCCGGCGCTGTCCGATCCCCATTTCGCGCGCGGCGTGGCCCTGATCTGCCAGCACGACGCCAACGGCGCGATGGGCGTGCTGGTCAACCGCGCCTCCGAATACACGCTGGGCGAAGTGCTGGCGCAGATGGGCATCGACACCATCGACGACGCGCTGCGCGAGCAGGTGGTGCTCAGCGGCGGGCCGGTGCATCCGGAACGCGGCTTCGTGATCCACGACGGCGAACGCGCCTGGGATTCGAGCCTGGCATTCGGCGACGGCCTGTTCCTGACCACCTCGCGCGACGTGCTCGAAGCGATGGCGCGCGGCGACGGTCCGCGCAACGCGGTGGTCGCGCTGGGTTGCGCCGGCTGGGGCGCCGGCCAGCTCGAATACGAACTGGGCGAGAACAGCTGGCTGACCGCGCCGGCCGATGCCGAACTGCTGTTCGAGCTGCCGCTGGAGCGGCGCTGGCAGACCGCCGCCGGCCGCATCGGCGTGGACCTGTTCCGCCTCACCGACTACAGCGGACATGCCTGAGCCCGGCGCGCCCGCTGCGGACAGCGCCGCCGCCGGCACGATTCGCCGCGACGGCACCGTGCTCGGTTTCGACGTCGGCAACCGCCGCATCGGCGTGGCCGTGGGCAGCAGTTTCGGCAGCGGCGCGCGCGCCCTGGCCGTGGTCGATGTGCACGCGCAGGGGCCGGACTGGCCGGCGCTGGACCGCCTGCACGCCGAATGGCGCCCGCACGGCCTGGTGGTCGGCGACCCGCTGACCCTGGAAGGTGCCGACCAGCCCAACCGCAAGCGCGCGCATGCCTTCGCCCGCGAACTCGGCGCCCGTTACAAGCTGCCGGTGGTGCTGGTCGACGAGCGCTCCAGTTCGGTCGAGGCGGCCAAGCGCTTCGCGGTGGACCGCGCCGCCGGCCGCAAGCGCCGCCGCGATGCCGCCGCGCTGGACGCGGTGGCCGCCGCGGTGATCATCGAGCGCTGGCTGGCCGCGCCCGACGACGCCACTCCCATTTCCTGATTCCCTGCCCGGACCCGCCATGACTGACCCGCAACTCGATTCGAACGGGCGCCTGCGCCACCTGCTGACCCTGGAAGGCCTGCCGCGCGCGACCTTGCTGCAACTGCTGGACCGCGCCGGGCAGATCCGCGACGCGGCGGTGGGCCGGGTCGGCAAGCGCAACGTGCTGGCCGGCACCGCGGTGTGCACGCTGTTCTTCGAACCGTCCACGCGCACCCGCAGCTCGTTCCAGCTGGCCGCGCAGCGGCTCGGCGCGGACGTGCTGAACTTCGACGCCTCGACCTCGTCCACGCGCAAGGGCGAGACCGCGCGCGACACGCTGAAGAACCTGGAAGCGATGGGCGTGCGCGGCTTCGTCGTGCGCCATCCCGAGGACGGCGCGGTCGAGCGCCTGGCCGAAGCGGCCGGCGAGGGCACCGCGCTGATCAACGCCGGCGACGGCCGCAGCGCGCATCCCACCCAGGGCCTGCTCGACATGCTGACCCTGCGCCACGCCAAGGGCGGCGATTTCTCCAAGCTCAAGCTGGTCATCGTCGGCGACGTCAAGCACTCGCGCGTGGCGCGTTCTGACCTGCACGCGCTGCGCACGCTCGGCGCCGGCGAAGTGCGCGTGTGCGGCCCGCAGGCATTGCTGCCCGACGACGGCACCCTGGACGGCTGCGTGGTCGGCGACGACTTCGACGCCATGCTCGACGGCGTGGACGCGGTGATGATGCTGCGCCTGCAGCGCGAGCGCATGGAGGAAGGCCTGGTGGCCTCGCTGGAGGGCTACCACGCCCAGTACGGCCTCACCGCCGAACGCCTGCGCCGCGCCGCGCCGGGCGCGGTGGTGCTGCATCCGGGCCCGATCAACCGCGGCGTGGAGATCACCGACGAGGTCGCCGACGGCGCGCAATCGTGCATCCTGCGCCAGGTCGCCAACGGCGTGGCGGTGCGCATGGCGGTGCTGGAGACGTTGTTGGGGTGAGCGCGAGCGTGTGATCGCGACAGAACGTGTGGGAGCGACTTCAGGCGCGACGGGCCTTGTCGATGGAGCCTGTTGCGACTGAAGTCGCTCCCACAGGCTGACTGGCACATCCGCGCCACGCCGTTTCGGCCTACCATCGGGGGCGATCCTCCCCACGGACGCCCCACATGATCCATGTCCTGCGCCGCGCCGGTTTCGCCGCGGCTTGCGCTTCCCTCGTCGCCTTCGCCCAGGCCAGCGCCGCCGCGCCGGCCGCCGCCGCTGCGCCCGCCAGCGGCTACGACCCGCTGGCCCTGTTCGCGCCGTTGCAGCTGCCGCAGCCGGCCACCGCCTATCGCAGCGGCGGCGGCGTGCCCGGGCCGCTGTACTGGCAGAACCGCGCCGACTACGACCTGCACGCCAGCATCGATCCGGCCACGCGCACGCTCAGCGGCCAGGAAACCATCACCTACAGCAACCGCAGTCCGGACACGCTGGACGTGCTGTGGCTGCAGCTGGACCAGAACATCTATCGCGCCGACGCGCGCGCCCGCGGCGTGCGCCCGGCGCGGGCGGAACGTCCGCCGGCCCCGGCCAGCGACGGCTATCGCATCGCCAAGGTGGAAGTGGAGCAGGGCGGCAAGCGCGTGCCGGCCAACTTCCTGGTCGACGACACGCGCATGCGCGTGGACCTGCCGCAGCCGCTGGCCGGTGCTGGCAAGGCGCTGAAACTGCATATCGACTACGCCTACACGGTGCCCGGCACCTGGGGCGGGCGCACCGCGGTCACCCCGACCGGCGACGGCGACATCTACGAGATCGCCCAGTGGTATCCGCGCATGGCGGTGTACGACGACCAGCGCGGCTGGGACACGCAGCCCTACCTGGGCGCGGAGTTCTACCTGGAATACGGCGACTTCGACTACGCGGTGACGGTGCCGTGGAACTACCTGGTCGCCGGGTCCGGCGAGCTGGTGAATCCGGCGCAGGTGCTCACCGCCACGCAGCGCCAGCGCCTGGCCCAGGCCGCGGCCAGCGACCGCACCGTGGCGATCCGCAGCGCCGCCGAAATCGGCGATGCGGCCAGCCGGCCCACCGCCAGCGGCACCCAGACCTGGCGCTTCCACATGGCGCATACCCGCGACGTGGCCTTCGCCGCCTCGCCGGCGTTCGTCTGGGACGCGGCGCGCATCAACCTGCCGGAAGGCAAGCATGCGCTGGCGATGTCGGTGTATCCGCGCGAAGGCGTCGGCGCCGACAAGTGGGACCGCTCCACCGAGTTCGTCAAGGCGTCGATCGAGCACTTCTCGCAGTGGTATCCGTATCCGTGGCCGGCCGCGGTGAACCTCGGCGGCCATGGCGCCGGCATGGAATATCCGGGCATCGTCTTCGACGACATGCACGACGGCGGCAAGGACCTGTTCTGGATCACCGCGCACGAGCTGGGCCACGGCTGGTTCCCGATGATCGTCGGCTCCAACGAACGCCGCTACGCGTTCATGGACGAAGGCTTCAACACCTTCATCGACGTCTACGCCTCCGATGCGGTCAACCACGGCGAATTCGCGCCCAAGCGCGACAGCGAGTACGCGCCGAAGGGCGGCAACCCGGTCGACGAGATCCTGCCGCTGCTGGCCGATGCGCGGGCGCCGAACCTGCTCGACCGCGCCGATGCCACCAGCGAGACCTACCGGCATCCGCTGACCTACTTCAAGGGCGCGCTGGGCCTGGTGCTGTTGCGCGAACAGATCCTCGGCCCGGCGCGCTTCGACCCGGCGTTCCGCAAGTACATCGCCACCTGGGCGTACAAGCATCCGACTCCCTCGGATTTCTTCCGGCTGATGGAAAGCGAGTCCGGCGAGGACCTGGCGTGGTGGTGGCGCGGCTGGTATCTCAACAACTGGCAGCTGGACATGGGCGTGCGCGCGGCCAGCTATGTCGAGCACGACCCGGCCAAGGGCCTGCTGGTGACCTTGCAGAGCAGGCAGAAGCTGGTGATGCCGGCGACGCTGCGCATCGACTTCGCCGACGGCAGCCATCTTGACCAGCGCGTGCCGGTGGAGACCTGGATCCAGCAGACGCAGCCGCAGATCCGCGTGCCGAGCACGCAAAAGGTGCTGCACGTGACCCTGGATCCGGACCATCGCCTGCCCGATGCCGATCGGGGCGACAACGCGATCGACGCGGTAGGCTGAGTCCGCGGGCACCACGGCGCCTGGCGGCTGCGCGCCGCTTGCGCCGTGCCGCCGGCGCGGCGATCGTGCCGCGCCGCACGCGTCCGCGTGCGTTCGCACGCAGGGAGAAGGATCTTGCGAACCCGTGTCGCCGCCGCCGTAGCGATCGCCGCATGCAGTGCCGTAACGCCGGGCAGGGCGTCGCGCGTTGCGCTGGCCATGCGCATGCGCCTGCTCCACGCGACGACGGCGCCGCCACGCGCGCGCCTGTTGCCGCGATGGCGCGGCGGCGTGTCGCGTCTGGCCGCGCTGCTGTGCCTGCTGGCGGCCGCACCGCTGGCCAGCGCATGGCATCCGCAATACCCGCCCTGGGTCGGCACGCCGCCGAGCGCGGCCTGCAAGCTGCAGGCGCTGGAGCCGGCCGATGGCGGCGAGATGCGCTGGGACGGAATCACGACCTATCGCCATGCCGGCATCCGCCTGCAACTCGACGTCACCGATAGGCCGACGCTGCAGCTGTTCGATGCGCACGACCGGGCCCTGGTCGCGCCAGTCGCCTTGAGCGGCTCGCCGATGGGGTTCCATGGCGTGGAAACGGTGGATCTCAACCACGACCGACGGCCGGATTTCATCGTCACCCTCGGCAGCGGCGGGGTCGGCCTGGCCGGCGGCAACGCGTGGCGCCGGGTGCTGCTGTCCGATGCCAATGGCTACCGGTCGATCGACGTGGAGACCCACGAGCCCAGCGCCGACGATTACCGGGCGCTGCCGCACCGCGCCGGCTGCGGACTGCTGCAGCTGGTGCCGGTCTGGGCCGATGCGTCGCTGACCCGCGACCGCAAGCCGCATCTGTTCTGGGTCTATCGCCTGTTGCGTTTCGACCACGGGCGCGCCGCATACGCCGACGCGCGTCTGCCCGGCTTGCCCAAGTGGATCCTCTACACCGCGCGACCGCACAACAGCCGTGCCACCGCGTTGCTCGGGTCCGCGCAGAAGCGCGTGGCGTGGGCGGCGCGCGAGCATGGCAGGATCACGCCGGCACCGGCCGGCCCGTAGCGTTCCCGATCGTCCGGGCGGCCGTTGGCGGCAGCGCTCGGCCGACATCGCCTGCGCCGGTCCATGCTGCACACGCAACATCGGCCGTATGTGCGGCGGATGCGCCAATGGCGCGCGAATGTCTCCGCGGCGAAGCGAGCGCGCTCGGCGGGTGGCGCCGAGCGTCGCGCCGATGACGCTGCGTCGCGGTTCTTCGTCGTAGTCGGCACGCCCGCAACGTCGCGCGCGAGCGCGTTGCGGGCGCCTGTCTTCGCCTGTCGTTGTCTGTCTCCATCTGTCCGTTCGTGTCTGTTTCGCATGTCTTGCGGCGCGATCGTAGGTGCGGATCTAGCTTCCCGTTTCGGCCGATTGCGCCGGCGCCGAGCCGGGCGAAGACTGCGCCCGGCCCCCACGCCCCGTGCCATCGCCCATCGCGTTCGCGAGGGCGCCAGGCATCTATCGCTGCAAGATGGGAGAGTCTGATGAACATCCAGTCGCTCAAGGGCGCGCTCGCGCTTGCCCTGGTTTTCTGCGTATCGCCGGCCGTCGCCGGCCCGGTCGGCTACGGCGCCGCCACCACCGGCGGCGGCAACGCGACCCCGATCAACGTCGCCACGATGCAGGCGATGCAGGCCGCCATCGACAATTACTCCGGCAGCGGCGGCCTGGTGCTGAATTACACCGGCCAGTTCAACTTCGCCAGCATCGGCAACGTCTGCGCGCAGTGGCAGTTGCCGGCCAACACCGTGCAGATCAAGAACAAGAGCAACATCACCATCAAGGGCGCCAACGGCTCGTCGGCGAATTTCGGCCTGTGGGTGGTGGGCAATGCGCACAACATCATCATCCGCAACATGACCATCGGCCTGCTGCCCGGCGGCGAGGACGCCGACTCGATCTCTCTGGAAGGCAACTCCAGCGGCGAGCCGTCCAATATCTGGGTCGACCACAACACCTTGTTCGCCTCGCTGACCAAGTGCTCCGGCGCCGGCGACGCGTCCTTCGACGGCGGCATCGACATGAAGAAGGGCGTCCACCACGTCACCGTGTCGTACAACTACGTGCACGACTACCAGAAGGTCGCGCTCAACGGCTACAGCGACAACGACACCAAGAACGCGGCGGCGCGTACCACCTACCACCACAACCGCTTCGAGAACGTGGAGTCGCGGCTGCCGCTGCAGCGCCGCGGGCTGAGCCACATCTACAACAACTACTTCAACAACGTGCTCACCTCCGGCATCAACGTGCGCATGGGCGGGATCGCGCTGGTCGAGGCCAACTACTTCGAGAACGCGAAGAATCCGGTGACCTCGCGCGACAGCAGCGAAATCGGCTACTGGGACCTTATCAACAACTACGTCGGCGGCGGCATCACCTGGAGCGTGCCGGACAGCACCAGCAAGCCCTACGCCAACGCCACCACCTGGATTTCGTCGAAGACGTTCCCGCAGCCGCTCGGCTACGTCTATACCGCGATTCCGGCGGCGCAGGTCAAGGCCAAGGTCATCGCCACGGCCGGCGCGGGTACCAACCTGGCCGAGTAGGCCGTCCGACGGCCGTGCGGCCGCCCGGCGCTGTCCGGAGCGGCCGCAGGCGGTCCATCCGCGTGCGCACCGCGCATGCGATGCGAGCGGCGTGTGCGCGGATCCGCGCCGCGTCGGCCGCTCGGTTTGGGCCAGGTTCGGAGCGGCGTGCGGGTCGCAACGCCTCGCCGCTGGGTATCACGATCCCCTCGCCGTCGCGCCTTGCAGGCGCATTTTCACGTGGAATTCATCGGTCCGGGCGTGTCGCAGCCACTTCGCCGGTCGATCTCCACGCGCCTTTCACGTATGTGAGGGCATTCAATAAAATGTGCGAAATTGCGCATCAAGAATTCGCGGCGCTCGCCGTTACATCGCCCAAGTGCCGATACTTGCGTTGCGTAAAAATGTCTCGAAATTGAAACATTCGGCTCGGCGCTCGCGTTGTGTCAGGGCTCCGCGGCCCCTCGATTTCGTGCCCATTTCCGCATTCGACCAGTGGAGGCGCCTTTCTATTCCATTTCCCCCACTAGGTACCTCCATGATCGGATTTCTTCAGCGCTACAACGTCGGTACGCGCCTTTCCTATGCCTTCGGCCTGCTCATCCTGCTCTCCTGCGGGCTCGTCGTTGCCGGGCTGATCACGCTGGCGCAGTCGCGCAACCAGATGGAAAACATCGTCAAGCGCAACACGATCCTGGCGTATACCGGCGAAATGCGCGAGGCCAGCGCGATCATCGCCATCAACCTGCGCAATATCGTCCTGCCGACCACGCACGGGCAGAACCTCCATTTCGCGAAGATCATCGAGCAGGAGCGCGCGCGTTACAGCGAAGCGCACGACAAGCTCTACGCGATACCGGTCACCGACAGCACTGGCGCGGAGATGCGCAGGCAGATCGATCTCGGCTACCAGAACTCGCGCGTGGCCAACCAGTCGGTGTTGGATCTGGGGATGGAAGACAAGGACGAGCAGGCCCTCCTCGTGCTGACGGAGCAGGCCGGTCCCGCGACGGACAAGTGGCAGGAGGCGATCACCACATATTCGGAGCGGCAGCGCCAGCGTGGCGCGAGCGCCTACGCCGCCGCCAACGCGGCGATGGACCGCGGCCGCGGCATGCTGATCGCCGGCGGCGTCATCGTGATCCTGATCAGCTGTGTGCTGGCCTGGCTGATCACCCGCAGCCTGACCGTGCCGCTGAGCCGGGCCACCCGCGCTGCCGAAGCGATCGCACGTGGCGACCTGGACAACGACGTGCAGACCCAGGCTACCGACGAAACCGGGCGCCTGCTCGGCGCGATGCACGGCATGCAACACCAGCTGCGCAGCCTGATCGGCGCGCAACTGGAGATGGCCAAGCGCCACGATGCCGGCGAAATCAGCCATCGCATCGATGCGCAGGCGTTCCCCGGCGACTACGGGCGCATGGCAGCGGAAACCAATGCCGTGGTCGGCTCGCATGTCGCGGTGCAGCTGAAGCTGGCGCAGATCATGGGCCGCTATGCGGTCGGCGACCTCGATCAGGACATGGACCGCCTGCCCGGCGAGAAGGCGACGTTCACCCGGACCATGGACGAAGTGAAGGCCAACCTGTCGGCGATGAACGGCCAGATCAAGCAGCTGGCGCAGTCCGCCGCCGACGGCGACTTCAGCGCGCGCGGCGATGCCGAGCGTTTCCAGTTCGATTTCCGGGTCATGGTCGAAAGCCTCAACCAGCTGATGACCACCGCCGATGGCAACCTGCAATCCTTGTCGGCGTTGCTGCAATCCATCGCCGCCGGCGACCTGACCGCGCGCATGCACGGCGAGTTCCGCGGCGTGTTCGCGCAGATGCGCGACGACGCCAATGCCACCGCCGAGCAGTTGTCGGAGATCGTCGGCCGGATCAAGCATTCGGCGGTGTCGATCAACGCCGCCGCCACCGAGATCGCCGCCGGCAACGACGACCTGTCGCGGCGCACCGAGCAACAGGCGGCCAGCCTGGAAGAGACCGCCGCCTCGATGGAGGAACTGACCTCCACCGTGAAGCAGAACGCCGAGCATGCACGCCAGGCCAATCAGCTCGCAGTGGGCGCCGGCGCGGTCGCGTCGCAGGGCGGCGAGGTGGTCGGCCAGGTGGTGACCACGATGAGCGGCATCGAGGCCTCCTCGAAGAGGATCGCCGACATCATCAGCGTCATCGACGGCATCGCCTTCCAGACCAACATCCTGGCCTTGAATGCCGCGGTGGAGGCGGCGCGCGCCGGTGAGCAAGGCCGCGGCTTCGCGGTGGTCGCCAGCGAAGTGCGCACCCTCGCCCAGCGTTCGGCGGGGGCGGCCAAGGAGATCAAGGACCTGATCGACGACTCGGTGAGCCGGGTCGCCGAAGGCTCGGCGCTGGTCGGCCAGGCCGGCAAGACCATGCACGAGATCGTGTCCTCGGTGCAGCGCGTCACCGACATCATGAGCGAGATCTCCGCGGCGTCGCAGGAGCAGTACGCCGGCATCGAGCAGGTCAATCAGACCGTGACCCAGATGGACGAGAGCACGCAGCAGAATGCGGCGCTGGTGGAAGAGGCCAGCGCCGCGGCGCGGTCGATGGAGCAGCAGGCGACCGAACTGACCCAGGCAGTGGCCTTGTTCAAGCTGGAAGAGAACGCCGCGCCGGTACGCCAGCCGACCCTCGCGAAGGCGCCGAAGCCGAGGAACTACGCCCGCCCGGCGCCGGCGCCGGCCGCTGCGCGTCGCCTGCAGTCCGTCGCCGCGGTGGCCACCGACAAGGACTGGCAGGAGTTCTGATCGGCGTATGCGCTGCTCGCCGCCCTCCAGCCGGAGGGCGGCGTGCTGTCCAGCACACGCATCGCATGTCGCGCTGGAAGTGCGGGCCAGTTGCCGCCGTATCCGGCAGCAAACGCCGCGCCACCGCCCGCAACGCTATCTCGATCGCCCGACGCGCCTCTCGCCGTCGGGCTTGCTGTGTTTTCGCGGCGGCGTGATGTTGAGCCGTCTGCCGGTCTAGCCCGGCATTCCGCATCGACGGGGAAGAAACCACGTCCCATGTTCGACGCCACCGCCGCGGCGCTGCCCGCGCCGTTCCGTCACCTGGATCTCGTCCAAGCCGCTCCTGCAGCCGCTGGGCTATAGGTACACCGCGTCACGGCGGCGCAGGCCAAGGCCAAGGTCATCGCCACGGCCGCTGTGAGCACCAATCCGGACTAGCGACTTGCGCTTCTCGCGTCACGCCATGCGTCCGCGCGATTCGTTCGCGTGCGCATGGCGCTGCGTCTTGCGCGCACGGTGCAGAACGCGAACTTGCGGTGCAAGACGCGTGAAGAGCGCGGCCGCCGACGCGGCGATCTACCTGGCAGAGCCGCAATGGCCGCCAGCCAAGGATGCACGGTGACATGGCGCGTCGCTGCCGGCCTCGCACTTTTTTTCACTTGGATTTCACCGTTTTTCCGCGTTCCGGATCGATCCGCAACTGCGGATTCACGTCCCGGTGATGTCCGTGACAGCGTTCAAAAAAACCTGCGTTTTTGCGCATCAAGAATCCGATGCGGTCGCCGTTACTTCGCCCAAGCATCGAGACGGCGGCAACGCGTAGCGGTTTGCAAACGGAAGTTTCCGCGCTGCTTTCGCACCGTCCTCATGTCTTCGCGTCCCGCTGGTTTCGCGTTTGTTCCGCGTGATGCCGGTCGCGCTGCGCGGTCTCTTCCATTCCCCCTGCAAGGTATTTCCCATGATCGGATTTCTTCAGCGCTACAACGTCGGCACGCGCCTCTCCTTTGCGTTCGGTCTGCTGATTCTGCTTTCCTGCGGTCTCGTCGTTGCGGGCTTGGTGACCTTGTCCCAGGCGCGTATCCGGTTGGACACCATCGTCAACCAGAACATCGCCACGATTCGCGCCTCCAACGAGATGCTCAACGCCAGCTCGCTGATCGCCATCAATATCCGCAATATCGTGTTGCCGACCTCGCAGGAAGAAAATCGCCGCTTCTACAGCGTCATCGAACAGCAGCGCGTGCGCTATGCCGAAGCGCGCAAGCTGCTTGGCACGATGCCCAGCGACGCGCGCAGCCAGGCGCTGCTCGACAGCGTCGACCAGGTGCGCGGCATGTCGCTGGAAGTCAACAAGCGCGTGATCGAGCTGGGCATGAACAACAAGCCCGATGAAGCGCTTCCCCTGTTGATGCGACAGTCGGCGCCGGCGATCCAGAAGTGGCAGGATGCCATCGCCGCCTATGCCGAGCAGCAGGTCAAGCGCAGCAACGACGCTTATGCCGCGGCCGGCGTGGCAATGAATCGCGGCCGCTCGCTGCTGATCTCCGGCGGCGCGGCCGTCGTCCTGCTCAGCGCGGTGCTGGCCTGGCTGATCACCCGCAGCCTCACCGTGCCGCTTAGCCGCGCCACCCGCGCCGCCGAAGCGATCGCGCGTGGCGACCTGGACAACGACGTGCAGACCCAGGCCACCGACGAAACCGGGCGCCTGCTCGGCGCGATGCACGGCATGCAGCACCAGTTGCGCAGCCTGATCGCCGCACAGCTGGACATGGCCAAGCGCCACGATGCCGGCCAGATCAGCTTCCGCATGGACGCGGCCGCGTTCCCCGGCGACTACGGGCGCATGGCGGCAGAAACCAACGCTGTAGTCGGCTCGCATATCGAGATCAAGATGAAGTTGATGCAGATCATGGGCCGCTACGCGATCGGCGACCTCAGCCAGGACATGGACCGCCTGCCTGGCGAGAAGGCCGTACTGACCCAGACCATGGATGAGGTCAAGGCCAACCTGTCGGCGATGAACGGCCAGATCAGGCAGCTGGCGCAGTCCGCCGCCGACGGCGACTTCAGCGCGCGCGGCGATGCGCAGCGCTTCCAGTTCGACTTCCGCATCATGGTCGAGAGCCTCAACCAGCTGATGACCACCGCCGACGGCAACCTGCAGTCCTTGTCGGCCTTGCTGCAATCCATCGCCGCCGGCGACCTGACCGCGCGCATGCACGGCGAGTTCCGCGGCGTGTTCGCGCAGATGCGCGACGATGCCAACGCCACGGCCGAGCAGCTGTCCGAGATCGTCAGCAGGATCAAGCACTCGGCGGTGTCGATCAACGCCGCGGCCAGCGAGATCGCGACCGGCAACGACGACCTGTCGCGGCGCACCGAACAGCAGGCCGCCAGCCTGGAGGAAACCGCCGCGTCGATGGAGGAACTGACCTCCACCGTGAAGCAGAACGCCGAGCACGCGCGCCAGGCCAACCAGCTCGCGGTCGGCGCCGCGACGGTGGCGTCGGAAGGCGGCGAGGTGGTCGGCCAGGTGGTGACCACGATGAGCGGCATCGAAGCCTCCTCGAAGAGAATCGCCGACATCATCAGCGTCATCGACGGCATCGCCTTCCAGACCAACATTCTCGCGCTCAATGCGGCGGTGGAAGCGGCGCGCGCCGGCGAACAGGGCCGCGGCTTCGCCGTGGTCGCCTCGGAGGTGCGCACGCTGGCGCAGCGTTCGGCCAGCGCGGCCAAGGAGATCAAGGAGCTGATCGACGACTCGGTGAGCCGGGTCGCCGAAGGCTCGGCGCTGGTCGGCCAGGCCGGCAAGACCATGCACGAGATCGTGTCCTCGGTGCAGCGCGTGACCGACATCATGAGCGAGATCTCCGCGGCCTCGCAGGAGCAGTACGCCGGCATCGAGCAGGTCAACCAGACCGTGACCCAGATGGACGAGAGCACGCAGCAGAATGCGGCGCTGGTGGAAGAGGCCAGCGCCGCGGCGCGGTCGATGGAGCAGCAGGCCACCGAACTGGCGCAGGCCGTGGCCTTGTTCAAGCTGGAAGACAACGCCGCGCCGATGCGCCAGCCGACTCCGGCGATAGCGCCGAAGCCGAGGAGCTACGCGCGTCCGGTGCCGTCGCCGGCGCCGACCGCCGCGCGTCGCCTGCAGGCGGTCGCCGCGGTGACCAACGACAAGGATTGGCAGGAGTTCTGATCGGCACTGCGGTGTTGGCCGCCCTCCGAGCGGAGGGCGGCTTGCCGTCGCGGCACGCAAGCATCGCGTGTCGCACAGGTTTCACGGGCCGATTGTCCCAGGCAAACGCCGTGTCAGGCAGCGGCGCAGCGCCACGATTTTGGCTATATTTGCCGCATGGGCGCCGGCAGGGGGCGGGCGTCGCAGATCAAGGAAAGATCGTGGAAATCCAGCAACGCCGCTTTTCGAACCGTATCGGCTACGTTTTCGGCGACGACGAAGTGCACTATTCGGTGCAGGACAGTTCCGGCAGCCGCAGCTTCTCGGTGGCTTACGGCGATATCGGCCGCGACCGCCAGGCGCTGACCGAACGCAACCAGTGGCTGCGCAATGCCGGCCTGCTGTGGGGCGTGTTGGGGCTGGTGCTGACCGTGATGTCCTCGCTGAAATACCACGCGTTCGCGCCCTCGTTCTGGCTGTGGGTCGGCATGATCTGCTATTGCGCCTATCACCTCGTGGTGACCCAATACCTGATCATTCCGACCGAAAAAGGCAATCTGCTGGTGATCAAGAATGCCGACGGCGAGCGCATCGTCGCGCAGATCGAGCAGCGCCGCGCCAGCTACCTGCGGCGCGAGTACGACGTCATGCTCGCCGAAGAGCATCCCGAGCAGCGCCGCAACCGCTTCAAATGGCTGCATCGCGAGGGTGTGCTGAGCAGCGAGGAACTGGAGCAACGCCTGCAGCAGGTGGATGCCCGCGATCCGGCACTGCTGGTGGTGCAACAGGTCTTGTCGGGCAACCAACTGCCCTGAGCCGGCGGCGCGTCGCCGACGCGGGTGCCCGTGCCGCGCGTGGATGCATGAGGTGATGCAGCGTCCGCTGTCCCGGTAATGCCGGCGTGTCTGATTCGCCCAGAGCTGCACGCGGTTATGGATCGCGATCCTGCTTGGTCGAATGTGGACTTGCGCATGCAACAAAAAACGCCGCGGCCGTCGCCGGCCGCGGCGCTGTGATGCAGGCAGGTGAGGCCTGTTACTGCGGCGCGCTCGGCCCCTTGGTGCGCGGGAGCACGTACGAGGTGATGTACTCGCCGTTGGAGCCGTAGACCACGACGATCATCTGGTTGGCGTCCTGGTAGACCACGGTGGCGCTGCACGGGCAGCTCGCGGCGGCGGTGACCATGCCGAGCGGGCGGTCTTTCTCGTCGTTGACGACGATCAGCTGCTCTTCGGCGGCCAGGCCGATCGGCAGGCGCGATTGGGCACCCGGGGTGATCCCGAGTACCGTGATCACTTCGTCCTTCGACGAGTTGATCTGGGCAAAGGTCAGCCCGGATTTCTCGAACGTGTAGACCTTGAACAGCGGCGACAGGCTGACGTTCTTCTTGCCGGCCGGGACGCGTTCGCCCAGGCCTTGGATCGTGTCATTGGCGTCCAGCTTCTGCCCGGTGGCGTGGGTCTGCGCCGCGGTGAATGCGACCGCCAGAACGGCCAGGGTCAACAGGGGTTTGATCATGGTGTCTCTCCTTGTCTTGATGCAGCGGACCGTTGCGCTCGGGCCGGGCGGCAGCCGTGGTCCTTTCCGGCCGAGCCGCTCGGTGCAGGCCATCTCCCGGCCTGCCATCACGCGTGCGGGCGGAGCCGTACCGGATGATCGGCGTAGCGCCTTTGGGTGGCGCTACGCCGGTCGTCGGGCAACGCTTCCGACTCGACGCTTTGTTCAGTATTTCTGACGTTAGTATCGCTGTCAATATATAAAATCAACGAGATACGTCACGCGCGGCAAAATTTCATGGTTTTGTATCTCCGAACTCGGGGTGTCGCCTATCGGCCGTGCAGGTCGTGCCCTGTCCGCACTCGTGCGGGCAGGTTGAGACGGGCAGGGAGTGCGAAGGGCGGAGCGACGGGCATGCGTCCGGTGGCGGCACCGCCGCTGCTCTCGGCTGCGCGCGAACGCGCAGCGCAGTGGATGGGGCGGTCGCCGCTCGACAGCCCGGACGCTGCGCCGCACGCTCGGCGCCACCGAGCGCAGGCCGCGCCCATCCAGACCGGCTGCGGGTCTGAAGATCCGGCGCGACCCGCTCAGGATCGGCTGCTGCGCGGCGGCGAGCACGGCACCATCGCGACGCGGTATCGTGTTGGGATTCCTGCCAATCGACGAACCCGATGCCGCATCCGTCCATGCCTCCCGGTCCCGCCGCCCCGTCCGCCGCGCCTGCGTTGCGCCATGCGCTGAAGCCGCGGCAACTGATCATGATGGGGCTGGGCAGCGCGATCGGCGCCGGCCTGTTCCTGGGTTCGGGCGTGGGCGTGCACGCGGCCGGGCCGGCGGTGCTGATTTCCTACCTGGTCGCCGGCGCGCTGGTGATCATCGTGATGAACGCGCTGGGCGAGATGGCCGCGGCCAAGCCGGCCAGCGGCGCATTCTCGGTGTATGCCGCCGATGCGATGGGCGCCACCGCGGGCGCGACGGTGGGGTGGTTGTGGTGGCTGCAGCTGGTGATCGTGATCGCCGCCGAGGCGGTGGGTGCGGCCGGGCTGCTGGCCACGGTCTGGCCGGCGTTGCCGGTGCCGCTGGTCGCGGTGGTGTTCATGGCCGCCTTCACCGCGATCAACCTGCTTGGCGTGCGCAATTTCGGCGAGTTCGAATTCTGGTTCGCGATCCTCAAGGTCGTGGCGATCGTCGCCTTCATCCTGGTCGGCGTGGCGCTGCTGGCCGGCTGGCTGCCGAACGTGGCCTCGCCGGGCTGGTCCAACGTCACCGGCAACGGCGGTTTCGCGCCGAAGGGCGCCGCCGGCATCGGCGCGGCGCTGCTGGTGGTGGTGTTCGCCTTCGGCGGCACCGAGATCGTGGCGGTGGCGGCGGCCGAGACCGCCGACCCGGAGCGCAGCATCGCGCGCGCGATCCGCACCGTGGCCTGGCGCATCCTGGTGTTCTACATCGGCTCGCTGAGCGTGATCATCGCGGTGGTGCCGTGGCAGAGCGAGGCGCTGAGTTCGCCGTTCGCCGCGGTGCTGCAGGCGGCCAAGATTCCCGGCGCGGCCACGGGCATCACCCTGATCGCGGTGATCGCGCTGCTGTCGGCGCTCAACGCCAATCTGTACGGCGCCTCGCGGATGATCTTCTCGCTGGCGCAGCGCGGCGAGGCGCCGCGCGTGCTGGCCTTCACCAACCGCCAGCAGGTGCCGCTGCTGGCGGTGCTGGCGAGCGTGCTGTTCGGCTTCGTCGCCGCGGTGCTGGAATTGCTGTATCCGAATCGGGTGCTGCCGACGCTGCTGAACATCGTCGGCGCGACCTGCCTGCTGGTGTGGACGATCTCGCTGCTGTCGCAGCTGATCCTGCGCGCGCGCGCCGATCGCGCCGGGACGCGCCTGCCGTTCCGCATGCGCGGCTATCCGGTGCTGACCCTGCTGGCGCTGGCGATCCTGGCGGTGATCTTCGGCCTGCTGGTGGCCTCGCCCGACACCCGCGCGCAGTTCCTGTCGATGGCCGCGCTGACCGCCGCGATCGCGTTGATCAGCGGCGTGGCGCGGCGGCTGCGCGGCAGGCGGGCAGGGTAGGGCGCCGCGCTACCTTGTAGGAGCGGCTTCAGCTGCGACCGGAAGGTGGGTAACGCGATCAGGCCCGCACAGCACGGGGTTCTTGCGAGAACGCAAAGCCCTCTGGCTCACGTTCGTCGCGGCTGAAGCCGCTCTTACACAAAAGCGGTAACGGCCTGGTGGCCTCGCCCGACACCCGTGCGCAGTTCCTGTCGATGGCCGCGCTGACCGCCGCGATCGCGTTGATCGGCGGCGTGGCGCGGCGGCTGCGCGCGCAGCGGGCAGGGCAGGGCGCCCAGCTTCCTGTAGGAGCGGCTTCAGCCGCGACCTGATGCCGGGCATTGCGTTTTTTGCGAGGAACGGAAAGCGCCCCGTGCTTCGTTCGTCGCGGCTGAAGCCGCTCGTACACAAGAGCGGCGACGGCTCAGCCCAGCAACAGACGCGCGCCCAGCGCGCACAGCAGGGCCGGCGGCATCACCAGCGCGCCGACTTTCAGGAAGCGCCAGAAGCCCACGTCCTCGCCTTCGCGGCGGATCGCGGTCAGCCACAGGATGGTGGCCAGCGAGCCGGTGATCGACAGGTTCGGCCCCAGGTCCACGCCGATCAGCAGCGCGTCGACGACCAGTTGCGGCGGATGCGCCTGGGCGATGGTGGTGCTGGCGATCAATCCGGCCGGCAGGTTGTTCATCAGGTTGGAGGCGAACGCCAGCAGCGTGCCGGACGCGCCGGCGGTGGCCAGCGGCGACTGCGCCGCGGAGGCGGACAGCGTCTGCGCGAGCCAGGCGATGACCCCGGTGCGCGACAACGCCTCGACCAGCACGAACAACCCGGCCACCAGCGGCAGCACCGCCCACGACACCGCCTTGGCCAGCGGCAGCGGCGATTGCCGGCCGCCCAGGCACACCGCCGCCAGCGTGGCCACGCCGGCCAGGCAGGTGGGCAGGCCCAGCTCCAGGCCCAGCGCCGAGACGCCGACCAGCAGCGCCGCGGTGGCGAGGATGCCGGCCAGCGCGAAGGCGCCGCCGCGGCTCAGCGGCACCGTGTCCACGCGTTCGGCGCAGCGTCCGCGCAGGTCCTTGCGCTCGGCCCAGTACAGCATGCCGAAGGTGACCCCGATCGCCAGCAGCGACGGCAGCGCGAACGCGGCCATCCACGCGCCCAGGGTCGGCATGGTGCCGCCGTACAGCACCAGGTTGGCGGGATTGGAGATCGGCAGCACGAAGCTGGCGGCGTTGGCGATCAGCGCGCAGGCGAACAGCAGCGGCAGCGGCTTGGCCCCGGCCTTGCGTGCGGCCGCGTATACCGCCGGGGTCAGCACCACCGCGGTGGCGTCGTTGGACAGGAACGCGGTGACCACGATGCCGACCCCGAACACCAGCGCGAACAGGCGCCGCGGCGAGCCCTTGGCCAGGTTCACCGCATGCATCGCCACCCAGTCGAACAGGCCCTCGGCGCGCGCGGTTTCCGACAGCAGCATCATCCCGATCAGGAACAGGTAGACGTCGTAGCCCTTCAGCACCGCATGCCAGGCTTCGACGCCGGGCATCAGGCCGAGGACCATCAACAGCACCGCGCCGCCCACCGCCCACAGCGCCTCGGGCAGCTTGAACGGCCGCGTGATCACGCCCGCCGTGGCCAGCGCGCAGATGCTCCAGGTGGCGAGGTTCGCCGTGTGTCCGCTGAGCATGGTCATGCCGCCGTCGCGGCGGGTGCGGCCGGGCAGGGCGCATGCACGCGGCAGTCGGCGAGGGTGATGGCGCGGTCTGCGGCGGATGCGGAGGGAAGGACGGACATGGCGGCAATCGGCGCGCGTATCGGCGAGGAAGAACGGGCCGGCAAGGATAGCAAGCCGGTCGCCTGCGGCCTGGCGTTCAACCCGCTTCGCGGAGCGGGCGCGCGTCGGCGTTCAGCGGCGAGGCGGTAGCGAAACGCGAACTCCGACAAGCAGGGACAAGGGCCATGGCGGCGTCGCCACGATGCGTTGCACCCGGCGACCGCCACGCACATTTCTGCCGGCCTCGGAAAAGCCCGCACCAGCGCTGCGAATGCACTGCGCGCGCGTGGTGCAGGCAGCGATCGACCAACCCCGCTTCTGCCGATTCCCCATTCGCCATTCCCCTACCGCACATACCTATCGATCCAGCGCTGCAGGAACTCGCTCAGGCTCAGCCTGGTCGGCGGCGATAGACCGGCGCTGCGCGCGAAACCGGCCGCGGCCTGGGCGAAGTCCTGTTTCGCACGCCGCGTCGCCTGCTGCGCAGCCGCCTGCTGCTGGCGCAACTGCACGATGTGCAGCGACGGCCGCCCAGGCGGCGCGAACTTCTGGTCGCGGCGCAGCGCATCGGCGGACAGGGTGGTGGCGTGCGCGGCGTGCGACAGCGCCTGCCTGGCCTTCAGTACCTGCAGCAGCCATTGCCCGGTCTCGCTGAGCCGCCAGGGCGCGGCGGGATCGGAGGTGGCGATCAGCAACGGCGGGATCGCGGCATCGGCGAGGCCGGCGGCGCTCGCGTCCAGGCGCTGCAGCCGTTCGAGAAAATCGGCCTGTGCGGAGGCGGTGTCGGTTGCCATGGGCGGCCCGGGAAGAAACGAGCGCGGACTGTACGCGGTTTTGCGCGTGGGTGGATGCTGCGCCGCCGAGGAAGGGCGCGGTGTGCATGCCGCGTGGGCGCGCAGCATCTGCACGCACGTTCGGCGGGTGAGCGCGCCGCTGCGGCGTTCCGGCGCCTTCGTCTGGTCGCCGTTGCTGTCCTGCCTTCGCCTGGCTTGGCGCCGGCCGTGTCGGGCGCATTTCCGGTCCGGGCGCTGCCGCTTGTGGCAAGGGTTCGGTCGCGGCTGAAGCCGCTCCTACAGGGGCAGGGCCGGAAGACGCGCCGGTGCGCACCGCCGGCTCAGCTGCCGCCGGTCGCGGTCTCCGGCGCCGCGTCGGCGGTGTCGCCGCCGCGCTTCTGCGCGAACAGCCATTGCCACATCTTCGGGTCGCGGTAGGTGGCATCCCAGGCGTTGTGGTTGCCTTCCGGATATTCGGTGTAGCGCACGTCGGCATCCAGGTTCTTGAACGCGCGGTAGATCTTGCGGTCGTCGTGCGGCAGCACCACGTCGTCCTCGGCGCCATGGAACATCCATACCGGGATCCGTTGCAGGCGTTCGGCCAGCGCGGTGTAGGGGTCGGGCAGTTCCGCCACCGGGGTCACCACCAGGTATTCGCGATCCTCGTGCGGGGACAGGATCGCGCCGCACACTGGCACCAGCGCGGCGAAACGCTGCGGCTGCTGCAGCGCGATTTCCCAGGTGCCGTAGCCGCCCATCGACATGCCGGTCAGGTAGGTGCGCTGCGGATCGCCGTTGAATTCCGCGCTGGCCGCGTCCAGCGCCTGCAGCGCCATGGTCGCGTTGACCCCGTTCCACTCCTGCTCGTCCGGCACCTGCGGCATCACCACCAGCGCCGGGAAGTCGCCCAGGTGGCGGCGCAGATACGGGCCCACGCCGGCATCGGCCTGCTGCTTGCCGTCGCTGCCGCGCTCGCCGGAGCCGTGCAGGAACAGCACCACCGGCACCGGTCCCTGGCGGTGCGGCGGCGCCGGCACGAACACCTGGTAGCGGTACAGGCGACCGTCCACGGTCAGCTGGCGGGACACGAAATGGCCGGTGGCCGGGTCGCTGGGCAGGCTGCTGCAACCGACCATCGACAGGCACAGCAGCATCAGCAACGAACGCATGGACATGGGCGGCCCTCGGCGGTGGAGGTCCCCAGTATCGGCGTCCCGGCGCTTCGGCGACAGAGCGGCGTGCGGCCTGGGCCGGGCCCGGACATGCGCCAGTCAGGCGCCGCCCGCGCGGCGTTCAGCCTGTCGCGGCCGCCCGGCACGCGACGGCGAGAAAGCCGACACATGTGCGCGCGCGGGCGATGCGACGGCGTTCGCGGCAATGCGCATGCCGCGCAGGCTCGCCTACAGCAGCACCAGCGTGGCCAGGCCGAGGAAGCTGAGGAAGCCCATCACGTCGGTCAGGGTGGTCAGGATCACGCCGCCGGCCAGCGCCGGATCGAAGCCCAGGCGCTTGAGCGTCAGCGGCACCAGCACGCCGCCGAGCGCGGCGGTGAGCAGGTTGATGGTCAGCGCCGAGCCGATCACCAGCGACAGCAGCGGCTGCTTGAACCAGGCCAGCACGATCAGGCCCAGGCCGATGCCCAGCGCCAGGCCGTTGATCAGCGCCACCGCCAGTTCCTTGCGCAACAGCACGGTGACGTTGGAGGCGCCGATCTGGCCCAGCGCCAGGCCGCGCACCATCAGCGCCAGCACCTGGGTGCCGGCGTTGCCGCCCATGCCCGCGACGATCGGCATCAGCGCGGCCAGCGCCACCAGCTTGGAGATGGTGCCCTCGAACTGGCTGACCACGCTGGAGGCGATGAACGCGGTGCCCAGGTTGATGGTCAGCCACAGCAGGCGGCGCCGGAACGCGCGCCGCACCGGGCTGAACATGTCCTCGTCCTCGTCCAGGCCGGCGGCGCTCATCGCCTGGTGCTCGGCCTGGTCGCGGATGATGTCGACCACGTCGTCGATGGTGATGCGGCCGAGCAGGATGTTGTTGTCGTCCACCACCGGCGCGGAGATCCAGTCGTGGTCGGAGAACTGCCGCGCGACCTCGTCGGCGCCTTCGCCCACGTCGATGGCCGGCTGCTCGTCGTCGATCAGCCGGTTGATCGGAGTGGAATCCTCGTGGGTGACCAGCGCGGCCAGCGACACCCGGCCCAGGTACTGGTGGCGGCGGCTGACCACGAACAGGTGGTCGGTGTGGTCCGGCAGTTCGCCGCGCAGGCGCAGGTAGCGCAGCACCACGTCGACGTTGACGTCGGCGCGCACGGTGACCACATCCGGGTTCATCAGGCGCCCGGCGCTGTCCTCGGGATAGGACAGCACCTGTTCCAGGCGCTCGCGGTTCTCGCGGTCCATCGACTTGAGTACTTCGTCGATGACCGTGTCGGGCAGATCCTCGACCAGGTTGGCCAGGTCGTCGATGTCGAGGTCTTCGACCGCGGCGATGATCTCGTCCGGGTCCATGTCCGCGAGCAGGCTTTCGCGCACTTCCTCGCCGACGTGCAGCAGCACTTCGCCGTCGTCTTCCGGATCGACCAGGCCCCACACCACCACGCGCTTGCCGGGCGGCAGCGACTCGAGCAGGTTGCCGATCTCGGCCGGCGCCAGCGTATTGACCAGCCGCCGCACCGGGCCCAGGCGCCCGCTGTCCAGCGCATCGGACAGCAAACGCAGCTGCCGCGCGGTCTTGTCGTGGCGGACGGCATCGGCCATGCGCTGCTCCTGAAAGTGGAAGGCCGCGCGCCGAGGGCTCGCGGTCGGTCAGATGTTCATCGCAACATTATCGCCTGCATGTTGCGGGAAGCACAGCGGGCCGGGATTTGGGAGTCGGGAGTGGGGAGTCGCAACGGCGCGGCGCCGTCCGGCGAAATCGCGGCCGGCGGGCTGGCGAAAAAAGTGCCATGCCCGGAAATCGGCGTCTGCTCCCTGTAGGAGGGGCTTCAGCCCCGACGCCTCACCGGTAGAGCATCGGAGCTGAAGCTCCTGCTGCACAGGACGCAGTTGCAGATCCGGAATCCCGGCGTTCCAAAGACGATGGGCCTGAAAGCGCGGGAGCTGCTGGGGCAGGGGCCACGTGGCCACGCACGCTCTTGATTGTTGCGAATCCCCAATCCCGACTCCCCAATCCCGGCTCTCAAGCCAACCAGCGCTCGATGCCCTTGCGGTCGCGCGCCTGCAGCAGCTTGGCGCCGCGCAGGCGCAGCGCCTGCAGGTCGGTGTCGCGGATCACCCGGCGTACTTCCAGCATCGTCGCCGGGTGCAGGCTGAACTCGCGCAGCCCCAGCGCCAGCAGGATCGGGGTCAGCGCCGGATCGCCGGCGATCTCGCCGCACACCGCCACCGGCTTGGCGTGGGCGTGGCCGGTGGCGATGACCTGCGCGATCAGGCGCAGCACCGCCGGGTGCAGCGGCGAATACAGCTCGCCCAGCGCTTCGTTGTTGCGGTCGGCGGCGAGCAGGTATTGCACCAGGTCGTTGGTGCCGATCGACAGGAAGTCGATGGCGTCGATGAAGGTGTCCAGCGCGATCGCCGCGGCCGGGACCTCGATCATCGCGCCGATCTGCACCTGCTCGGCGATGGCGTGGCCCTCGCGGCGCAGTTGTGCGGCGATGCGCTTGAGATGCCGGCGCATCGCCATGATCTCCTCGCGCGCGCTGATCATCGGCACCAGCACGCGCACCGGGCCGTAGCCGGAGGCGCGCAGGATCGCGCGCAGCTGCGTGTCCGAGACCTTCGGCCGGGCCAGCGACAGGCGCACGCCGCGCAGGCCCAGTGCCGGGTTCTGCTCGTTGCTCATGGTCAGGCCGGTGCGGTCGGCCTTGTCCGCGCCCAGGTCCAGGGTGCGGATGGTCACCGGCCGCCCGCTCATGCCGAGCACCGCGTCGCGGTAGGTGCGGAACTGTTCTTCCTCGTCGGGCAGCGCGTCGCGCTGCAGGAATAGGAATTCGGTGCGGTACAGGCCCAGGCCGTCGGCACCGAGCGCATGCGCGCGGGCCACGTCGTCGCGCGACTCGGCATTGGCCAGCAGCACGATATCGACCCCGTCCAGGGTGCGGCTGGGCTTGGAGCGCAGCTTGCCGAGGCCGCGTTGCAGCTTGGCCTGGTCGCGCACGCGGGTCCGGTAGTCGCGCAGGTCGTCTGGCGTGGGCTCGACGATCACCGCGCCCTGCACGCCGTCGACGATCAGCACGTCGCCGTCGTTGATCTTCTGCAGCGCATCGGCGACGCCGACCACCAGCGGCAGGTGCAGGCTGCGCGCCAGGATCGCGCTGTGCGACAGCGCGCTGCCGGCGCTGGTGACGATGCCGACCACGCCCTGCGCCTGCAATTGCGCCAGTTCCGACGGCGCCACGTTCTCGCACACCAGGATCTCGCCGGCCAGGCCGGCGCTGTCGGGCTGGCGCTTCTGCAGGAACGCGTGGATGCGCCCGATCACATGGTCCAGATCGTCCATGCGGCTTTTCAGGTAGGCGTCTTCCATGGCGTCGAACACGGTCGCCAGGCGGTCGCGCTGCAGGCGCAACGCATAGTCGGCGCTGTAGCGGCCGGTGCGGATCAGTTCGTCCAGGCCGTGCAGCAGTTCCGGGTCGTCGAGCAGCAGCGCGTGCAGGTCGAGGAACTCGCCGACCTCCTTGGCCAGGGCGCCATGCAGGCGCTGGCGCAGGCCGTGCATTTCCTCGCGCGCGGCGTTCACCGCCAGGTGCAGGCGTTCCAGTTCCTCGGGCACCTGCGCTGCGCCGATGCGTTGTTCGGCCACGTCCAGCGCATGCGGCAGGCGCACGCGCGCGCGGCCCAGCGCGTTGCCGCGCGAGGCGCCATGGCCTGCGATGCGCAGGCTCACCGCGCGCACCCGCGTCGGCGCGGCGGCGTGGTCGCGGCCGGCGGCCGGCGCCGCATGCTCAGCTGTCCTCGTCGAAGCGCCGCTCGAACAGGCCGACCACGGCCTCCAGCGCGTCGGCTTCGTCGGCGCCGTCCACCCGCACCGTCACCGGCGTGCCCTGCGCGGCGGCCAGCAGCATCACGCCCATGATGCTCTTGGCGTTGACCTCGCGGCCCTTGGCCGCGAGCGTGGCGTTGCAGCGGAACGAGGACAGCGTCTGCACCAGCTTGGCGGTCGCGCGCGCATGCAGGCCCAGTCGGTTGGATACGATGAGTTCGCGTTCAAGCATCGTCGATCACCACTCCATTGCGCGAGCCAGCGGCCGCGGTCGCGGGCAACTGGTCCAGCCCCTGTTCGGGGTAGTTCATGATCCGCAGCAGCATCGGCAGGCTCAGCGCCGAGACGCGCCGCACCGGCGTGCCGAGGCGGGCGAGCTTCGTCGCCAGGTTGCTCGGGCTGGCGCCGTACAGGTCGGTCACGACCAGCACGCCGTCGCCGTCATCGACCCGCCGCAACGCCGCCGACGCCTGCGGCAGCAGCGCATCCAGATCGGCATCGAGCGGGACTTCGAACGCTTCGGTCTTCAGCGGCAACTGCCGCAACAATCCGGTGGCCACGCTCAACAGCGACGCGCCCACACCGGGATGAGTAATCAGGAGAATGCCACAGGCCATGGGAGAACGTTAACAGGTCGGGCAGGGCGCAGGGAATGGCCGGAAGGCCGGGAGTGGGGATTCGGGATTGGGGATTCGCAAACGCCAGAGCAACGGCCGCAGCCGCTCCCGCTTTTGCCAATCCCGAATCCCCAATCCCGGCCCTTCAGTCCTGCTCGCGATGGAACGTCGCCACTTCCGGCCAGCCCTGCTCGCGCGCGTGGCGGGCCAGGCGTTCGGCCAGGTACACCGAGCGGTGCTTGCCGCCGGTGCAGCCGAAGGCGATGGTGACGTAGCTGCGCGTGTCGTTGCGCAGCCGCGGCAGCCAGGTGTCGAGCAGGTCGACGATCTGCGCGGTGTACCGCTGCACGTCCGGCTGTGCGTCCAGGTAGTCGCGCACGCCGCTGTCGCGGCCGGTCAGCGGCCGCAGTTCCGGATCCCAGTGCGGATTGGGCAGCACCCGTGCGTCGAACACGAAGTCGGCTTCGGCCGGCACCCCGCGCCTGTAGGCGAAGGATTCGAACAGCAGCGACAGGCTGTTCTCGTTGGTCAGCGCGAACTCGGTGGTCACCCGCCGGCGCAGCTGGTGCACGTTGAGCGTGCTGGTGTCGATCACCGCGTCGGCCTCGCGGCGCAGCGGTTCGGTGAGCGCGCGCTCGCGCTCGATCGCCTCGGGCAGCGACAGGCCCAGGTGCGACAGCGGGTGCCGGCGGCGGGTGTCGGCGTAGCGCTTGATCAGCGCCTCGTCGGTGGCGTCGAAGAACAACAGCCGCGCGTCCAGGCCGAACTGCGCCACCGCCTCGCGCCACCGCGACAGCTGCGCCAGGTCGCTGTGGCGGCTGCGCACGTCGATGCCCACCGCCAGCTTGCCGGGGCCGACGTCGTCGCGCACCAGGCTCTTGACGAAGGCGGGCAGCAGTTCCACCGGCAGGTTGTCGACGCAGTAGTAGTCCAGGTCCTCGAAGGTCTTCAGCGCCACCGATTTGCCGGAGCCGGACAGGCCGCTGACGATCACCAGGGTGGAGGTGTTCGCCACCGCGTTCATGGCGTGCGCCGTTCGAGCAGGTTGCTGTGGCGGGCGATGAACATCGCCGCCGGGTCGATGCCCTTGGTGCGCAGGATGTGCAGGCGGGTGGCGGCCTCGGTCAGCACCGCCAGGTTGCGCCCGGGCATCACCGGCAGGGTGATCAGCGGCACGTCCAGGTCCAGCACGTGGCGGGTGCCGGAATCGCCGGTCAGGCGCTCGTAGCCATGCGGGGTCGGTTCGGTCATGGGCCGGGTCAGGTGCACGATCAGGCGAAGATACTTGTTCTTCTTTACAGCGGTGTCGCCGAACATGTCGCGCACGTTGAGCACGCCCAGGCCGCGCACTTCCAGCAGGTCCTGCAGCAGTTCCGGGCAGGTGCCGTCGAGCACGTCGGGCGCGATCTGGGTGAACTCGGGGGCGTCGTCGGCGACCAGCCGATGGCCGCGGCTGAGCAGTTCCAGCGCCAGCTCGCTCTTGCCGGAGCCGGCCTCGCCGGTGATCAGCACGCCGATCGAGTAGATCTCCATGAACACCCCGTGCAGGATCACCCGCGGCGCCAGCGTGCGCGCCAGATGATAGGAGAGGTGGTTGAGCAGTTCGTGGCCGCGCTTGGGCGAGCCCCACAGCGGCGTATCGGATTCGTCGGCGGCCGCGCGCAGGTCTTCCGGGCACGACTGGTTCTTGGTGATCACCAGCGCCAGCGGCCGCACCTGCACGATCTTCTCGATGGTCTCCCAGCGCTGGCGCGAATCCAGCGAATCCAGCCAGGCCAGTTCCTCGGTGCCGAGGATCTGCACCTTGTTCGGGTAGATCGTATTGAGGTAGCCGGCCAGCGACGGGCGCCGCGACACCGCGTTGCCGGCTTCCAGCTCGCGGTGTTCGCCCTTCTGCCCGCCCAGCCAGCGCAGGCCGAGCCGGTCGCGCTGCTGGTCGAACAGTTCGCGGGCGGTGATGCTGGTATTCATGCTCATGCGGCGCTGGCCTGGGGGGCGCCGCCGAGCAGGTCGTGCAATGCGGCAGCGTCGGGGGCGCGGCGCAGCGCGGCGCGGAAGCCCTCGTCGGAGAACTGTTCGGCCAGTTCCGACAACAGCATCAGGTGTTGGTGGGTGTAGTGCGCCGGCACGGCCATCGCGAAGATCAGGTCGACCTGCGCGCCGTGGCCGTCGAAGTCGATCGGCTGGTCCAGCCGCAACAACGCGCCACGCGGGGCGTCGAGATGCGGGGCGCGGCCGTGCGGGATGGCGATGCCATGGCCGATGGCGGTGCTGCCGAGCTGTTCGCGCTCGCGCAGGCTGGCGAAGAGTTCGTCGAAGCCGGCTTGCGGACAGGCCAGCAGGCCGGCGGCGGTACGCAGCAGGGTGTCGCGATCGGCGGCCGGCAGCACCTGGGTGCGGACGGCCGCCATCAGATCGGTCAAGGGCATGGCAGGAGCAACGTGTGCAGGATCACACGATATTGTCGCGCACCTCGGCGGCGTGGTGGTCCTGTTTCTTTTCCTTGTGCTTGATGATCAGCCGGTCGAGCTTGTCGGCGAGCAGGTCGATCGCCGCGTACATGGTCTGCGCGCTGGCATCGGCGTGCAGGGTGCGGCCGGGAACGTTGACCGTGGCTTCGACGTGGTGGTCGGGCTTGCGCAGCGCCAGCTGGGCGCGGACCTCGATGGTTTCCTCGTAATGCCGCTTCAGCCGCTGCAGCTTGGTCTCCACGTACTCGCGCAAGGCGGGGGTGACTTCGATCTGCTGGCCGTAGGTCTCGATACGCATCGGATACTCCTTGGTTCGGGATTCACCTTATGAACCATTGCCGCCTGCCGCCGATGCGTCAACCGATGCGGACGCGTTCGTGGGAAGCGGAAATGTTCATGGCCTCACGATACTTCGCAACCGTGCGCCGCGCTACAGGCACGCCGGCGCCTTTCAGCAGGTCGGCCAGCTTGGCGTCAGAAAGCGGCTTGCGCGGGTTCTCGGCCTCGATCAGGCGCCGGATCATCGCCTGAATGGCGGTGCTGGAGGCTTCGCCGCCGCTGTCGGTGTCGATGCCGGAGGCGAAGAAGGCGCGCAGCGGGATGGTGCCGCGCGGGGTGCGCACGTACTTGCGGGCGATGGCGCGGGAGATGGTGCTCTCGTGCAGGCCCAGTTCGCCGGCGATCTCGCGCAGGGTCAGCGGGCGCAGCGCCTGTTCGCCGAATTCGAGGAAGCCGGCCTGCTGGCGCAGCAGGCAGCGGGTCACCTTGAGCAGGGTCTCGCCGCGCGCCTCCAGGCTCTTCAGCAGCCAGCGCGCTTCCTGCAACTGGCCGCGCAGGTAGCCGGCGTCGCTTTCGCCGCACTGGCGGATCAGCTGTTCGTAGCCGCGGTGGATGGTGACCTTGGGCCGCGCGTGCCCGGCCAGCGCCGCGTGCCAGACGCCGCGCTGGCGCCAGATCACGCAGTCGGGCACCACGTAGGTGTCGGCGCTGAGTTCGCCGACCTGCTTGCCCGGGCGCGGGTCCAGCGAGCGCAGCAGCGTGACCGCGGTCTCCACCGCCGAGGCCGGGCGCTTGAGTTCGTGGGCGATGCCGGCGATGCCGCTGCGCGGCAGTTTCTCCAGCGGGCCGTTGGCGATGGCGCGCGCCAGTTCCAGCCCGGGCGTGTCCGCGGGCAGCACGTCCAACTGCAGGTTCAGGCATTCGCCCAGCGTGCGCGCGGCGATGCCGACCGGGTCGAAGCGCTGGATCTGGTGCAGCACGGTGAGGATTTCCTCCTCCTCGGCGACGATGTCCGGCTGCAAGGTTTCGGCGATCGTGGCCAGCGGTTCGCGCAGGTAGCCGTCGTCGTCGAGCGCGTCGATCAGCGCCGCGCCGATGCTGCGGTCGCGCGGCGACAGGTGCGACAGGTGCAACTGCCACAGCAGGTGATCGATCAGCGTGTCGGGTTCGGCGACGCGCTCGGCGGCGCTGCCCATGTCGTCGTCGTCGTCGAAGGAGCCGCCGCCGCCGCTGCTCCAGGCCGGCTCGGCATCGGACCAGTCGTCGCCGTCGTGTTGCAGCACGTTGTCCAGCGTATCGCCGGCCGGCGGCGCGACCTCGGCTTCGCCTTCGGCGCTGCCGGCGCCGGCCACATCGAGCGTGGGTGCGGCGTCTTCGGCCCATTCCAGCAGCGGATTGCTCTCCACCGCCTCGGCGATCTCCACTTCCAGTTCGGCGCTGGACATCTGCAACAGCTTGATCGCCTGCCGCAACTGTGGCGTCATGACCAGATGCTGTCCCAGCGATGTCTGCAGCCGTGCTTTCATGCCTGTGCCGAACGGGAAAGGGCGTGGCGCAACGCCCGCGCGGTCAGAGCCTGAAGGTTTCCCCGAGGTAGACGCGGCGGACGTCGCTATTGGCCAGCAGCGCTTCCGGCGCCCCCTGCGCCAACACGCTGCCTTCGTTGAGGATATACGCCCGGTCGCAGATTCCCAAGGTTTCGCGCACGTTGTGGTCGGTGATGAGCACGCCGATGCCGCGTTGCTTGAGGTGGGTGACGATGCGCTGGATTTCGCCGACCGAGATCGGGTCGACGCCGGCGAAGGGTTCGTCGAGCAGCATCATCCGCGGCTTGGCGGCCAGCGCGCGGGCGATCTCGCAGCGGCGGCGCTCGCCGCCGGACAGGCTGGCGCCGAGCTGGTCGGCGACGTGGCCGATCTGCAGCTCGTCCAGCAGCGAGGACAGTTCGCGCTCGCGGCCGGCGTCGTCCAGGTCCTCGCGCAGTTCCAGCACCAGGCGGATGTTGTCGGCCACGCTGAGCTTGCGGAACACCGACGGCTCCTGCGGCAGGTAGCCGACGCCGAGCTTGGCGCGCTTGTACATCGGCAGCGCGGTGATGTCGTTGCCGTCGAGCACGATGCGCCCGGCATCGGCCTCGACCAGGCCGACGATCATGTAGAAGCAGGTGGTCTTGCCGGCGCCGTTGGGGCCGAGCAGACCGACCACTTCGCCCGCCTCCAGGGTCAGGGCGAACTCGCGCACGACCTCGCGCTGCTTGTAGCGCTTGCGCAGGCCTTCGGCGAGCAGCATCACTGGCCTCCTTGCTTGGCCGGGGTGGTGGGCTTGGCCGGCGTCGCGGCGGGCTTTGCGGCCGGCTTGGCGCCAGCGGCAGGGGCGTCGGCCGGCGCCGCGTTCTTCGGCTGGATCACCGTGTGCACGCGGGTGCCGTCGCCGCCGCCCTGCATGTCGCCGGTCTTGGTGTTGTAGACCATGCGCTGGCCGGCATTGGTGCCCTTGGGCGAGGTCATGCGGTAGTTGCCGGTGAGGATCACCGTATCGTTCGACATGGTGTAGTCGATGTTGTCGGCGACGCCGTCCATCGGCGAGCCGTCATCCATTTCCTGCTTCAGCGTCGCTTGCTTGCCCTTGAGCAGCACGCGGTCGATGTCGCCGTTCTTGCGGAAGATGTCGGCCGTGTCGGCGTGCACTTCCAGCGTGCCCTGGATGATGACGACGTTGCCCGAAAGGTGGCATTTGCCGTTGTCGTCGATCAGGTTGCAGTCGCTGGCATTGGACTTGATGTCCATCGGCTGATTGCGATCGGACGACTTGGCCATCGCCAGTGCGGGCAGCAGCAGGGCGAGCAGCGCGAGCTTAGCGGGCAGCGTTCGGTTCATAGCGGGTCTTGACCTGTGAAAGGAGCTTGTACTGCCGGGACTTCAAGTCGACCTCGAAGCCGACGCCGGACTGCATCATACCGGGCCGGGTCATGGTGACCGGTTCGGCGGTGCGCGCGGTGCTGGTCTGCGGGAAGACGTCCAGGCTCTGGGTACGGAAGGTGGTGGGCGGGATGCTGGGCACCTTGGGGCTGTCGCCGGCGACGTCGCCGCGCAGGCGCAGTTCGGTGCCGTCGGCGCTGACCCAGCCGGTCTTGCTGCGCATTTCCCAGTGCTGGCCGTTGGCGTCCGGCATCAGGAACAGCGGGGTTTCGATCGCCATGGTCTGGTCGGCGCGGCTGCGTTCCATCTGCGGCGCGCGCAGGGTCATCGACTCCTTGCCCTGCTTGTCCAGCGCGACGATCTGGAAATCGTGCGCGATGTAGTCCGAGCGGGCCTCGGCGTCGCTCGTCGGCACCCGCTTGCTGCGCTGGTGCCAGGCCGACCAGCCGCTGACCACGGCGGCGACCAGCAACAGGCCGCCGAGAACGGTGCGCCAGCTCATGCGCCATGCTCCTGCAGCAGGGAGGGGACGTGGCCTTGCGCGGCCAGCAGCACGTCGCACAGCTCGCGCGCGGCGCCTTCGCCGCCGCGGGCGCGGGTCAGCCAGTGCACGTGCTCGGCGGTCCACGGATGCGCATTGGCGGGGGCCACCGCCAGCCCGACCACGCGCAGCGGCGCCAGATCCGGCAGGTCGTCGCCCATGAAGCACACCTGCTCCAGGCTCAGCCCGCGCTCGTCGCACAGCGCCTGCACCCCGGCGCGCTTGTCCTTGACCCCGATCTGCACCAGCAGGCCCAGTTCCTGGCCGCGCTTCTCCGCGGCCAGGCTGGGCCGCGCGGTGATCAGCGCCACCTCGATGCCGTGCCGGCGCAACTGCACCAGGCCCTGGCCATCGAGCACGTTGAACGCCTTGCTCTCGTTGCCGTCGCGGTCGTAGTACAGGCGGCCGTCGGTCAGCGTGCCGTCCACGTCGAAGCACGCCAGGCGGATCCGGGCGGCGCGGTCGATCAGGTCGGCGGGAAGGTCGGCCAGCGGGGAATAGGGCATGGTTCGCTATATCGGGGCGGGAAGGCCGGCTTTCCAGCAGGCCAGGGCCAGCGGCGCAGGGCGCCGGCGGGCGGTGAACAAGTTCAGGCTGTTAAACCACTCTGGCGCGCAACAGGTCGTGAATGTTGAGCGCGCCGACCGCGCGGCCGTCGCCGTCGACCACGATCAAGCCGTTGATCTTATGGGTTTCCATCAGCCGTGCGGCCTCGGCGGCGAGCTGGTCGGCGCCGATCGTGCGCGGCTGCCGTGTCATCACGTCGGCGATGCGGGTCTGGCGCACGTCCAGCGCGCTGTCCAGGGTGCGGCGCAGGTCGCCGTCGGTGAACAGGCCGAGCAGGCGCCCGTCGCCATCGACCACCGCGGTCATGCCCAGGCGCTTGCGGCTCATCTCCACCAGCGCTTCGCTGAGGCTGGCGTCCTCGCGCACCCGCGGCAGGTCGTCGCCGCCGTGCATCACGTCGGTGATGTGCAGCAGCAGGCGCCGGCCCAGGCTGCCGGCCGGGTGCGAGCGGGCGAAATCGTCGGCGGTGAAGCCGCGCGCGTCCAGCAGCGCCACCGCCAGCGCATCGCCCAGCGCCAGCGAGGCGGTGGTGCTGGAGGTCGGCGCCAGGTCCAGCGGGCAGGCCTCGGCCGGCACGCTGACGTCCAGGTGCAGGTCGGCCTCGCGGGCCAGCGTGGACTGGGCGCGGCCGGTCATCGCGATCACCGCGTTGCCCTGGCGCTTGAGCACCGGCAGCAGCATCAGGATCTCGTCGGATTCGCCGGAGTAGGACAGCGCCAGGACCACGTCGGCATCGGTGATCATGCCCAGGTCGCCGTGCCCGGCCTCGCCCGGATGCACGTAGAACGCCGGGGTGCCGGTGGAGGCGAGGGTAGCGGCGATCTTGCGCGCCACATGCCCGGACTTGCCCATGCCGGTGGCGACCACGCGCCCGCGCGAGGCCAGGATCAGCCGGCAGGCGGCGGCGAACTCGGCGCCGATGCGCGCGCCGACCGCGCCCAGCGCAGCCTGCTCGATCTCGACCACGCGGCGGCCGCTGGCGACCAGGCTGGCGTCGTCGATCGCGGCGGGGGACAGGGGCGATACAGCCATGCGGATGCCGGTCGGAGGGTAGAATGGCCAATCATTTTATTAGGAAAGCCCGTTGGACGCCGAAACCATCCGTAAACTGATCGAGGCCGGCCTGCCCGGCGCGCGCGTGCAGGTGCAGGGCGACGACGGCGTGCACTTCGAGGCCACCGTGGTCAGCGCCGCGTTCGCCGGCAAGCTGCCGCTGGCCCGCCACCGCATGGTCTACGCGACGCTGGGCGAGCTGATGGGCGGGGCGATCCATGCGCTGGCGCTGACCACGCTGACCCCCGAGCAGGCCGGCTGAGCCGCGTTCCGTTCCGTTTCTTCTTTTCGAATCCCCCGAGACCCATGGCCAAAATCGTAGTGACCGGCGGCAACCCGCTGCACGGTGAAGTGAACATTTCCGGCGCCAAGAACGCGGTGCTGCCGATCCTGTGCGCGACCCTGCTGGCCGATGCGCCGGTGGAGATCACCAACGTGCCGCAACTGCACGACGTGATCACCACGGTGAAGCTGCTCGGCGAACTGGGCGCCGAAGTCACCATCGACGAAGGCACCCTGGCGCGCGGCAGCGCGATCACCGTCGATCCGCGCAAGGTCGACCAGCACGTCGCGCCGTACGAGCTGGTGCGCACCATGCGCGCCTCGATCCTGGTGCTGGGCCCGCTGCTGGCCAAGTTCGGCGCGGCCGAAGTGTCGCTGCCCGGCGGCTGCGCGATCGGCTCGCGGCCGGTGGACCAGCACATCAAGGGCCTGCAGGCGCTGGGCGCGGAGATCAGCGTCGAGAACGGCTACATCAAGGCGACCAGCAACGGCCGCTTGAAGGGCGGCCGCTACGTGTTCGACATGGTCAGCGTCACCGGCACCGAGAACGTGCTGATGGCCGCGACCCTGGCCGACGGCACCACGGTGCTGGAGAACGCGGCGATGGAACCGGAAGTCACCGACCTGGCCGACTGCCTGATCGCACTCGGCGCCAGGATCGAAGGCGCCGGCACCTCGCGCATCGTGGTGCAGGGCGTGGAGCGCCTGTCCGGCGGCCGCCACGCGGTGCTGCCCGACCGCATCGAGACCGGCACTTTCCTGGTCGCCGCGGCGATGACCGGCGGCAGCGTCACCGTGCGCCGCGCGCGCGCCGACACGCTCGACGCTGTGCTCGACAAGCTGAGCGAGGCCGGCGCCACCATCGAGAGCGGGCCGGACTGGATCCGCCTGGACATGCACGGCAAGCGCCCGCGCGCGGTCAGCCTGACCACCGCGCCGTACCCGGCGTTCCCGACCGACATGCAGGCGCAATTCATGGCGCTCAACTGCGTGGCCGACGGCGTCGGCGTGATCAACGAGACGATCTTCGAGAACCGTTTCATGCACGTCAACGAACTGCTGCGCCTGGGCGCGGACATCCAGGTCGAAGGCCATACCGCGATCGTGCGCGGCAACGAGCGGCTCAGCGGCGCGCCGGTGATGGCCACCGATCTGCGCGCCTCGGCCTCGCTGATCCTGGCCGGGCTGGTCGCCGACGGCGACACCACCATCGACCGCATCTACCACCTGGACCGTGGCTACGAGAACATCGAGGAGAAGCTGGGGGCGCTGGGCGCGTCCATCCGGCGCATCGCATGATCCTCAAGGGCCGCTTCACCCGCCGGCGCAAGGTGCTGCTGGCGGTGGTGATCCTGGTGCTGGCCTGGGTCGGTTACGCCTGGTATGCGGGCATCGCCATCACCCAGGGCATCGAACAGCGCGACATGGACTGGAACGGCGACGGCCAGGTCAGCCGCAGCGAGATCGCGCAGGCGTTCTACGCGGTCGGCGTGACCCGCACCCAGGACGGCCCGCGCCAGTGCAGCACCTTCTACTGGCGCGACAGCGGCGCGCAGATCCGCGTGGACTGCCGCACCACGTTCGCGCCGGCCAACCACGCCAAGTAGTCGGCGGCCACGGCCCCGCCGTCGATCGCGGCCGCGACAAGGCCGGGCGTTGCCACGACGCAACGCCCGGCGCTTCGCATGCGGCGCGTCTTGCGCCTGGATGGCGGCATCGGGACGGCCGCGCCGGATGGCGTGGAAGCTGCGCACGCAGCCGCTCCGGGTGCGCCACATCGCGCATATGAATGTTTTATGAAGAACGGTGCGCTGATTTGCAGCCCGTCGTTCATGCGTGGCGCCGTTTGTATCGGTGACCGCAACGACTGAAATTCTGGTGGACAGGCGTTTTCGGCGCAGCGCGCGGGCAAAGCGTGTCCGCAATGTCGTGGTTCTTGCCTGAACGTCGTGATCGCGTGAAGCGGCGGCGATGCCCGGTAAACGTCCGGCGCAACCCCGATGCGTAAATGCGGGTCAAGCCTTCGTAGGAATTTCGTTAAGAGCCTGCGCAACGGCGACTCCGTCTTCCGCCCACGTGCGCGTCTCTCGCCGCGCGTGCCGCGGAAGGCCCCAACGCCTCGTCCTGCAAGAACCCGCCCTCATGAGCCAGACACGTTCACGCCACTCGTTCAAACCTACCGTAATAGCCACGATGCTCGGCCTGTGCCTGGTGCAGGGCACTGCGCTGGCGCAGAGTACCGCCGGCGACATCGCCGGCAGCGCGGCCTATGTGCAAGGCGTGCAGATCCAGATCAAGAGCCTGGATAGCGGGACAGCCCGCGTCGTCGCGTTGGGCGCGGAAGGCAAGTTCCGCATCCCCGCGCTGCCGAGCGGCAGCTACGATGTCAGTCTCATCGAAAACGGCAATGTTGTCGCCACGCGCAACGTGATGGTCGTGGCCGGCAAGACGGTGACGGTCGATTTCGGCGAGCCGGCGACCAAGTCGTTGCGCGCCGTCACGGTCAAGGCGCCGATCGTGGTCAACGGCATCGACACCAGCAGCGTCGAATCGCGCAGCACCTTCAATGCCGCACAGTTGAACGAACTGCCGTTGCCGCGGGACGTGAGCAGCGTCGCCCGCATGACCCCAGGCACCTCGCAGGGCAGCGGCTATTTCGGCAACCTGAATTCGTTCGGTGGCGCGTCGGTGGCCGAGAACGCGTACTACGTCAACGGCATGAACATCACCGACTCCTACGACAGCCTGTCCTTCAGCGAGGTGCCGTGGCAGGCGATCGACCAGCTCGACGTGCAGACCGGCGGCTATGGCGCCGAGTACGGCTTTTCCACTGGCGGCGTCACCAGCGTCAACATCAAGCGCGGCACCAACGAGTGGCACGGCGGGGTGAGCATCGATTCGGCGCCGGACGCGTTGCGCGCGCACCTGGACGACGAGTATTTCCGCAGCGGCAGCCTGTACCGCCCGCAAAGCAACAACACCACCAACTCCAATACCTACTCGCTCTGGGAAGGCGGTCCGCTGATCCAGGACAAGCTGTTCGTGTTCGTGATCGGACAGTTTCAGCGCAACACCGGCAGCGTCTGGAACGGACGCACCGCGTCCACCAGCACCAGCAGCACCAGCTACGACTACAACACCAGCAAGCCGTACAAGCTGGTCAAGCTGGACTGGTTCCCGAACGATCGCAACCATCTGGAATTCACCGGCTTCGACGACAGCAGCCGGACCAGCTACGACTATTTCAAGACCTCGTTCAGCGGCGACGAGGTGACCCGGACCACTTACAACGGCCGGCTCGTGTCCAAGAGCGGTGGTCCCACCACGGTCTTCAAGTGGACCAGCAACCTGACCGACAATCTGACCGCGTCGCTGCAATACGGCAAGATGAAGACCGTCAGCGAGCAATACACAAGAAGCCCAGACGGCACGACGACGACCTACGACGGCGATGTGAATTCCACCGGCAGCTCCGGCTGCCCGGTCACCTTCTATGCGTCGCGCTATACCGGTGCCGAAAACAGCTGCTACGCCAGTTCGACGCTGGGCATCAGCAATGGCTACAGCCAGCGCGAGGACACCCGGCTCGATTTCCAGTGGACGCTGGGCAACCACGATCTGTCCTTCGGCTACGACTACAACGACTTCACCGCTCGCCAGGGCACTTCGTATTCCGGCGGCCACTACTACTACTATTACAACGACAACTACGTCTACGACTACGTCTACAAGACCGGCGGCACCGTCGAGGTGAAGCAGAATTCGTGGTACGTGCAGGACAAGTGGCATGTCACCAGCAATTTCCTGCTGTCCTTGGGCATCCGCAACGACGGCTTCAAGAACTACAACACCGCCGGCGACGTGTTCGTCAAGCAGGACAACATCTGGCAGCCGCGCCTGGGCTTTTCCTGGGACGTGAACGGCGACGGCGCGTCGCGTCTGTTCGGCAACCTGGGACGCTACGCCCTGCCGATCGCCGCGAACGTCGCGTTGCGCGCGGCCAGCGCCTCGGTCTACTCGGAGACGCTGTACAGCTACAGCGGCGTCAGTTCGACCGGCGTGCCGCTCAATGCCTCGCAGATCGGCGACACCTACTACTACAACGGCGAGAACGGCACCTCGCCCAATGCGACAAGCGTGACCAGCAAGAACCTCAAGCCGTATACCCAGGACGAGGCGATCCTCGGTTACCAGTACACCTTGAACACCCAGAACGATTTCCTCAACAGCTGGGTGCTGGGAATCAAGGGAACCTACCGCAAGATCCACAACGCCATTGACGATACCTGTTCGACCCAGTCGCTCTACAACGCGGCCACTTCCGCCGGCTACGACACCTCGGCATGGGACGAGTGGACTGCGCCGGAAGGCGCTTCGGGTTGCTGGCTCTACAATCCCGGAAGCTCTTCCACCGTCAGTGTCGACGTCGATGGCGACGGCAAGCTCGACACCATCACCATGTCCGCCGATTCGCTCGGTTCCAAGGCCCGGCGCACCTACAAGGCGTTGACCCTGAGCGCGGAGAAGTCCACCGACACCTGGTATGCCAACGTCAATTACACGTGGTCGCAGAGCAAGGGCAACTACGAGGGCCTGGTCAAATCCAACAACGGCCAGTCGGATACCGGAACCACGGCGGATTTCGATTTCGCGCAGATCATGCAAGGCGCGTATGGCTTCCTTCCCAACGACCACATGCACACGCTGAAGCTCTATGGCGCCTACAAGTTCTCACCGGAATGGCAGGTCGGCCTGTCCCTGCAGGTGCAGTCGGGCGCTCCGATCAGCTGCTACGGCGGTGGCTACGGCACCTTGGATACCTACTACGGCTATGGAGCGCAGTGGCACGTGTGCAACGGCGAGATCAGCACCCAGGGAACGCAGGGGCGCACGCCGTGGACCTTCAACGCCAGTCCGAATCTGGTCTACAAGCCTGCCGCGATCAAGGGCCTGACGGCACAGCTCTCGCTGTTGAACGTCTTCAACAACGTCAAGCCGCTGCAGGTGTATCAGGCCTACGAGACCGTGAGCTCGTCCGGTACCAGCTACTACGAGTACTACAAGCTCGGTCAGTACTACCAGACGCCGCGCTATGCGCGTCTGCAGCTGATGTATGAATGGTGATGCGCCGGCGCCGTGCCCGAACGCACGGTCGGCGGACCCTGGCGTCCGCCATCGGCTAAAAAAGAACCCCGGTCTCGGCCGGGGTTTCTTTTATGCGGAAGGGCGTTGCCGGCGTGCACGGCGCGGAAGATCTGGCGGTCCGCGCCGTGGACGAGCCGCGCCGCCCTTGCGCGGATCAGTGCAGCGTCTTGATGGTCAGGTCCAGTGCGTCCTGGCCGTTCTCGCGCTGCAGGATGCGTACCGGCACCGGCATGTCCGGCACGATCCAGGCGATGATTTCCTTGGAGCCGTCGCTGCGGCTGACCTTGGTCGCCTGCTCGCTCTTGCCGTTGACGGTGATCGCTTCCTTGCCGGCCACCTTGTAGGTCATCGGCTTGGCGCGGCCCTCGTCGACCATGCGGTAGCTGGGGGTCTTGCCGGCGTTGACGTCGCGCGCGATCGCCAGGTTGATCAGCAGCGCGTCCATGTCGCCGGGCTGCAGCTTCACCGGGCCGCGGCGGTCGGGCTTGATGTCGCCGGCCCAGGTCGCCTGCGCGGTGTTCCAGTCGTAGTTGGCGGTCACCGCCTTCTTCTTGATCAGGAACAGCGAGCGGTCGTCGCTGCTGAGCGGGCGCAGTTGCCCGCCCTTTTCCTCGAACACGGTGCTCTGGCTCAGGTCGGCGACCTGGTTCTTGATCGACAGGCTGTAGCGCCAGCGGTTGTTGCCTTCGCTGGCCAGGGTCATCAAGCCGTTGGCCTGCATGCCCATGTAGCTGGCCTGGTAGTCCGCCTTGAACGGCTCCAGCGCCAGGGCGGGCAGGCTGGCCAGCGCCAGCAGGGCGGCGGCGACGGCGGACAGCGGGCGGGCGATGCGTGTCATGGTCAGACTCCTTGGTATTCGGTCAGGCGCAGGTCGATGCGGTCTTCGCCGTCTTCGCGCTGCAGGATGCGCACCGGCGTCGGCACGCCGTTGGCGATCCACAGAATGGTCTCATTCTTGCCGCCGTTGGTGCGCGACACGCGCAGCGCGTCGTAGCTGATGTCGCCGACCTGCACCGTCTCGGTCTGCTCGGCGGCGTGGTAGATGTGTTCGCGCACCCGGCCGACATCGACGAAGCGGTAGGTCATGGTCTTGCCCGGCTGCGCGTCGCGCATGATCGACAGGTTGATCAGCAGCGCGCTCTGGTCGCCGGGCTGCAGCGGGATCGGCTGCTGCCGGTCCTTCTTCAGGTCGCCGTCCCAGCGCGCCACGCCCTTGCTCCAGTCGTAGACGCCGGTGACCTTCTTGCCGAAGAACATCGCCTTCTTCACCGTGCTCTGGCTCTGCGGCACGTAGCGCCCGTCCTGGGTGCGGAACACCGTGCTCTGCTCGATGTTCAGGCCGAGGATGCTGGCGAAGCCGCTGCGGCCCTGCACGCCCAGGTCCACGCGCCATTCGTCGCCATTGCCGTGGCTGACTTCCATGCGCGCGTCGCCGGCCTGCTTGCCCTTGTACAGCGCCTGGTAGGTGGCCACGAACGGCTGCAGCGGCGGCGGCGTCCAGGCTTCGGCCGGCAGGCCCGGCGCCGCCGCGGCAGGCGCGCCGGGTGCGGCGGCCGTGGCCGGTGCGGCCTGGGCCGATGCCGGTGCAGATGGCGCAGGCGGCGGCGCCTGCGCGAGCACGCCGACGGCTGGCGCCAGCAGGCCGAGGCTGGCCACGGCGAGAACAGCGAACTGACGCGGAAGGAGCTTCATGGGATGGCTGCGAGGGAGGGGAGTTGGGCGCGAACACGACCAGTGCGCTTCGCGCTGCGACGTATTCAGGGAATCAGCATGCCCTGGCAATCTAGGCGCAGCGGACTAAACCGGCACTGACCGTCGAGCCAGACCCTGCCATCCCGTTCAGCCAGGCGCCCGGACGCGGCCAGCTGCAGCGCCGCGCACAGCAGCTGGTGCTCGCGCGGCAACAGGCGTTGCGCCAGGTCCTCCGGGCGGTCGCCGGGCTGCACCGGCACCCGCACCTGCGCGACCACCGCGCCGGCATCCAGTTCCGGAACCACGAAGTGCACGCTGGCGCCATGCTCGGCATCGCCGGCCGCCAGCGCCTGCGCATGCGTGTGCAGGCCGCGGTACTTGGGCAGCAGCGACGGGTGGATGTTGAGCAGGCGGCCGGCGAAGCGCTGCACGAAGCCGGCGCCGAGGATGCGCATGTAGCCGGCGCAGACGATCCAGTCCGGCTGCACGGCGGCGACCGCGTCGCCCAGCGCCTGGTCGAACGCGGCGCGGTCGGGGAAGCCGTTCGGCGCCGCCGACCAGCGCTGCGCCGGCGCCACCTTGGCCAACGCCGGCGCCTGCGCGCGGTCGCTGAACACGCCCGCCACCTGCGCGTCCAGCGCGCCGGCGGCGATCGCGTCGAGCAGCGCCTGCAGGTTGGAGCCACGGCCGGAGACCAGCACCGCAAGACGGATCGTCATCGGCTACGCCTTCCGGAACAGGGCGATGGCGGCCGGGCGCTGCAGCACCAGCAGGGTCCACACGCCCAGTGCCGTGCCCAGCGGGAAACCCAGGCAGGTCACCACGGCGGTGGCGTTGCACAGCAGCAGGCGGCGGCGCTGGCGCAGCGCGCGCGCGGTCAGCACCTTCAGGATCAGCGAGACCAGCCCGAACGCCAGCAGCATCGACAGCAGCACGATCGCGACCACCCCGGCCTGGGCCTGGTCGGGGCTCTGGCCGACGGCGTTGAGCTCGGCCTCCCGATGCACGCCGTAGGCCAGGAGGCCGCCAACCAGCAGCAGCATCAGGCACTGCAGCCCCGCCATCACGGCATACAGCATCGCCAGGGTGCTCAGCTCGGACTCGGCACGCAGGGTCTCGGCGTGGGCGATGTCCGCAACGGGAAGGGGTGGGGGCAGTGCCATCGTCCGTCTTCTAGTGCGGGGAAGGGGGCAGACGCCCGGCGCGCTGCCACGGCCAGGCGCTCGCGCAGCCCAGCGTGGCCAGCAGCATGTCCATGTGCGCGTCCCACGGATCGCCCTGCTGGCCGTTGTAGGACTCGGCCTGCTCCGGCGACAGCAGCAGCGCGATCAGCCACTCCAGCCATTCGTAGAGCAGGCTGGCGCACATGATCGCCATCGTCGCCAGCGCGAATGCCTGGCGCGGCGACAGCGCCGGCCAGCGTTGCCGCGCGTAGTCGCGCAGCGCCGGCGCGAAGCACAGCCCGAACAGCAGGTGGATCAGCCGGTCGGTGTGGTTGCGCTGCCAGCCGAACGCGGCGTTCGGCGACCAGCCGCCGCTCAGCGTGCGCAGCCACTGGTCGTAGGGCACGTTGGAATACAGCCAGTGCGCGGCGATGTTGTGCACGCTGATGAACGCGCAGATCGCGGCGAAGTGCGCGCTGCGCAGCGGCCAGCGGCGGTCGTGCCAGACCAGCCAGGCGATGCCCAGCACCGCCAGCGAACTGTGCATCGCCTGTTCCGCCGGCCACAGCGGATGCACCCAGCTGGCGGCGAACACCGCCAGGGTCAGCGCCAGCCAGGCGCGTTTGCCCGCCGCCATGCGGCTCAGCCGATGTGCACGCGTTCGCCGGCGCCGGCCGCCACCACCGCGCCGATCTGCCAATGCGCCAGGCCCAGCGTGTCCAGGCTGCGCTCCAGCGCGGCGACCTGGTCGGGGGCGGCCACCAGCACGAAGCCGATGCCGCAGTTGAAGGTGCGCCACATCTCGCTGTCGGCGACCGCGCCTTCGCGCTGCAGCCATTCGAACACCGGCGGCAGGGTCCAGGCGCTGGCGCGGATGTCCAGGCCCAGGCCGTCGGGGATGACGCGGATGATGTTCTCGGTCAGGCCGCCGCCGGTGATGTGCGCCATCGCGTGGATGCCGTCGGCGTGCTCGCCGCGCAGCAGCGACAGGATCGGCTTGACGTACAGCGCGGTCGGCGCCATCAGCGCGTCGGCCAGGGTGGTGCCGCCGAGCTGCAGCTCGGCCGGGCGCCCGGCGCGGTCGTAGATGCGGCGGACCAGCGAATAGCCGTTGGAGTGCGGGCCGGAAGAGGCGATGCCGATCAGCACGTCGCCCTGGCGCACCTTGGCGCCGTCGAGCAGCTGCGACTTCTCCACCGCGCCGACGGTGAAGCCGGCCAGGTCGTACTCGCCCGGCGGGTACATGTCGGGCATTTCCGCGGTTTCGCCGCCGATCAGCGCGCAGCCGGCCAGTTCGCAGCCGCGGGCGATGCCGCCGACCACCGCCACGGTGGTCTCCACGTCGAGCTTGCCGGTGGCGAAGTAGTCCAGGAAGAACAGCGGCTCGGCGCCCTGCACCAGCACGTCGTTGACGCACATGCCGACCAGATCGATGCCGATGCTGTCGTGCCGGCCCAGCTGTTGCGCCAGCTTCAGCTTGGTGCCGACGCCGTCGGTGCCGGACACCAGCACCGGCTCGCGGTACTTGCCGGACAGGTCGAACAGCGCGCCGAAACCGCCCAGCCCGCCCATCACTTCGGGGCGGAAACTGCGCTTGACCAAGGGTTTGATGCGTTCGACGACGGCATTGCCTGCATCGATGTCGACGCCGGCGTCGCGGTAGGTCAACGGGGCGGCGGCGGGGGTCTTGGGAGTGGTCACGGGCGGTGGCGTCGGCGGAAAGACGGCGATTTTAACAGGCCGCATTGGCGCTACGACCGCATTCGGGCAACAATTCGCCCCGGATACGCCGAGCAATGGAACCTTCGATGCGCCGCAGCCTTGCCTTACTCCTGTCTTTCGCGCTGTGCCTGCCCGCCGCGGCCGCCCTGGCCCAGGCCGGTCTGCGCACCGAAGGCGACGTCGCCGGCGCGCAGAGCCCCTACGACGCCGAGGTGCCGGTCAACAGCCAGAGCGAGGCCGACCGCAACGGCGCGGTGGCGCGCGCGCTGGGCGTGGTGCTCGGCAAGATCTCCGGCGACCGCGCGGTGATGTCGCGCCCGGGGGTGACCCAGGCGCTGCGCAACGCCAAGAACTTCGTCGACAGCTACGACTACCGCCAGGACCAGGGCACCTCGCCGAGCGGCGCGCCGACCTTCCGTACCACCTTGATCGCGCGCTTCCGGCAGAGCGACGTCGACGGCCTGGCCGCGGCGCTGGGCCTGCCGCTGTGGCCGCAGCCGCGGCCCAAGCCGGTGCTGTGGCTGGCGATCGACGACGGCAGCGGCCCGCGCCTGGTCGGCGTGCAGCAGTCCAATGCCGCGCGTAGCGTGCTGGACCGGGCAATCGAGCGCGGCTACCGGCTCGGCCTGCCCACCGGCAGCGCCGCCGAGCAGGCGCTGGTCGGCGCGATCTGGCGCCAGGACACCGCCGCGGTGGCCAGCGCCTCGTCGCGCTACAGCCCGCCGATGCAACTGATCGGCAAGCTGTACCGCAGCAAGTCCGGCGGCTGGACCGCCGACTGGGTGTTCGTCGACAGCGGCAAGACGCTGTCCAGCTGGTCGGTCAGCGACGCCGACGCGCGCCGGGCCATGGCCGCCGGCGCCGACGGTGCCGCCGACGCGCTGGTCAAGCGCTACGCCAAGGCGGCCAGCACCGGGCCGGCCGGCGTGTACCGGGTGGTGATCAGCGGCATCCGTAGCGCCGACGACTACCTGCGCGTGTCCGCGGCGCTGCAGAATACCTCGGTGGTGCGGCGCATCGTGCCGATCCAGGCCAGCGGCGACCGCCTGGAACTGGATCTGGACCTGCTCAGCGGCGTGTCCGGGCTGAACCGCATGCTCGGCGCCGACAGTCCGCTGCAGCCGGTGACAGTGCCGGTCGAGGGCGGTCCGATCATCCTCAATACCGAGCGCACGGAGTACCGGCTCAAATGACGCTGTCCCCCGAAGCGGAAATCGCCCAGTTCCTGCGCCGCCTGAAATGGGCCGCGGTGATCCTGGGCGTGCTGTGGGTGATCGCATTGCTGGCGCCGATTCTGACCCCGTTCGTGCTGGCGCTGCTGCTGGGCTGGCTCGGCGATCCGCTGGTCGATCGCCTGGAGCGCGCCGGCCGTTCGCGCAACATGGCGGTGACCCTGGTGTTCGTGCTGATGCTGCTGTTGCTGGTGCTGGCGCTGCTGATCCTGGTGCCGATGCTGGAGCGGCAGATCGTCACCTTCATCGATGTGCTGCCGCAGGCGCGCGACTGGTTCACCGGCACCGCGATCCCGTGGGCCGAGCAGAAGACCGGGCTGCAGCTGATGGCCTGGCTGGATCCGGAGCGGCTGATCGAATGGATCCGCGGCCACTGGCAGCAGGCCGGCGGCGTCGCCGCGACCTTCTTCGGCTATCTGTCGCGCTCGGGCTTCGCGATGGTCACCTGGGTGGTGAACCTGGTGCTGCTGCCGATCCTGACCTTCTACTTCCTGCGCGACTGGGACATCCTGGTCGAGCGCGTGGCCGCGACCATCCCGCGCAACCACGTCGCCACGGTCGGCCGCCTGGCGCGGCAGTCCAACGACGTGCTGGGCGCGTTCATCCGCGGCCAGTTCCTGGTGATGCTGGCGCTGGGGGTGATCTACGCCGGCGGGCTGAGCCTGATCGGGCTCAATCTGGGCCTGCTGATCGGCATCGTCGCCGGCCTGATCAGCTTCATCCCGTACCTGGGCGCGACCACCGGCATCCTGCTGGCGATCCTGGCGGCGCTGGTCCAGTCCAAGGGTTTCGACCTGCAGCTGATGATCCTGGTCGGCGTGGTGTTCACCGTCGGCCAGTTGCTGGAAAGCTACGTGCTGACCCCGCGCATCGTCGGCGACAAGATCGGCCTGCACCCGGTGGCGGTGATCTTCGCGGTGATGGCCGGCGGCCAGTTGTTCGGCTTCCTCGGCATGCTGCTGGCGCTGCCGGTGGCGGCGGTGGCCAACGTGCTGCTGCACTACCTGCACGAGCAGTACCGGCAGAGCGAGCTGTATGCCGGCGACAAGTCGGCGATCCTGCTCGATGGCAGCGCCGAGCGCGCGCCGCTGATCGAACTGCCGCCGCGTAGCCCCGACCAGCCGTGAGCGTGCCGCAGCTGCCGTTGGCGTTGCGCTATCCGCCGGAGCAGCGCTTCGACCGCTATGTCGGCGCCCCGGCCGGGTTGCTGGCGCAATTGCAGGCCGTCGCCGACGGCCGCGACGTGGACTGGATCTACCTGTCCGGTCCCGCCGGCACCGGCAAGACCCATCTGGTGCTGGCGCTGTGCGCGGCGGCCGAGCAGGCCGGGCGCAGCGCCGCCTACCTGCCGCTGCAGGCCGCGTCCGGGCGCCTGCGCGACGCGCTGGAAGCGCTGGAAGGCCGCGACGTGGTCGCGCTGGACGGGCTGGAGGCGATCGCTGGGCAGCGCGAGGACGAAGTGGCGCTGTTCGATTTCCACAACCGCGCGCGCAGCGCGGGGGGCACCCTGTTGTACACCGCGCAGGCGATGCCCGACGGGCTGGCGCTGAATCTGCCCGACCTGCGCTCGCGGCTGGCGCAATGCACGCGCATCGCGCTGTCGCCGCTGGACGACGCCGGCCGCGCCGCGGTGCTGCGCGAGCGCGCGCAACGCCGCGGGCTGGTGCTGGAGGATGCGGCGATCGACTGGCTGCTGACCCATGCCGGCCGCGACCTGGCCGGCCTGGTCGCGTTGCTGGAGCGGCTGGACCGCGAATCGCTGGCGGCGCAGCGGCGGGTCACGGTGCCGTTCCTGCGCAGGCTGGGAATGGGGAGTGGGGAAACGGGAATGGGGAAGAGCTGACACTCCGCAACCGGAAGCCGTGCTGCGAACTCGGTGAGCGATTTTTCCTGCTTGGGCGATGCACGGGTATCCCCGATCTCCCAAGAATTCGACGCACGCGTTCGCATTTCATCAGCCGTGCCCTGGCGTGCCGTTCTCGGAATCGATGTTCTTGGAGGTGGCTGCGCGCCAGCGTGACGCGGGCAACCCCGCGGGAACCTCAGCTTTTCCCCATTCCCGATTCCCCATTCCCGATTCCCAGCTCTCCATCCAACGCTGCCAACCGCTGCGGCGTGCCGACGTCGGTCCAGCGGCCGCGATGGTGCAGGCCATGGATGGCGCCGTCGCGCATATGCGTACGCAGGATCGGCGCCAAGGCGAATCGAGGCGGCGTGCCATGGTCGGCAATCGGCGTAGCGAATGCCGCCTGCCAATCGCGCAGCAGCTCCGGCCGATAGACGCCCACGCCGGCATAGGTCAGCAGCGGCGCGCCGTCGCTGCGCAGCGTGGCGTCGGCATGCAGCGCGAAATCGCCGTGCGCCGCGTAGGCCGGCGGATCGACCAGCACCAGCTGCGCCAGCCCGGCCGGCTCCGGCGCCAGCTGCGCGAAATCGAAATCGGTCCAGATGTCGCCGTTGACCAGCAGGAACGGCGCCGGCCCGAGGAGCGGGAGTGCGTGCAGCATGCCGCCGCCGGTCTCCAGCGGCGTGGCGCCTTCGTAGGAATAGGCGATGCGCAGGCCGAACGCGCTGCCGTCGCCGAGCGCCTGCGGGAACTGCTCGGCCAGCCACGAGGTGTTGATCACCACCTCGCGCACGCCGAGTGCGGCGAGTTTGCGCAGGTGCCAGACGATCAACGGCGTGCCGCCCACGCTCAGCAGCGGTTTGGGCGTGCGTTCGGTCAGCGGCCGCATGCGTTCGCCGAAGCCGGCGGCGAAGACCAGCGCCTTCATGCGCCGGCCGCCGCGCGCTGCGCCAGCGCCGGCTTGATCCGCGTCTCCAGCAACTGCGCGAGCGGCTGCAGGGCGGGGTGGCGTGGCAACACCTCGTCGAGGTAGCCGATGAAGCGCGGCACGTTGTCCAGGTACCAGGCCTTGCCGTCGCGGTAGTTCAGCCGCGCGAAGATGCCCAGGTTCTTCAGGTGCCGCTGCACGCCCATCCAGTCCGCATCGCGCAGGAACTGGGCCAGCGGCGGCAGCGCGATCCCGGCCTGCAGCGCGCGCGCGTGGTAGCGCGCCAGCCAGCCATCGACCCGCGCCAGCGGCCAGCTCACCGTGGTGTCCTTGAACAGGCTGACCGGATCGTAGGCGACCGGGCCGAGCACGCAGTCCTGGAAATCCAGCACCGCCGGGCCGTCGGCCACCGGCATCAGGTTGCGCGGCATGAAGTCGCGGTGCACCAGCACCCGCGGCTGCGCCAGCGCGTTGTCCATCAAGCGGCGCTGCACCAGTTCGAGCGCGTCGATTTCGGCGCAGTCCAGGTCCAGGTCCAGGTGCCGACGCAGGAACCACTCGTCGAACAAGCCGGCGTCGCGCTGCAGCAGCGCCTCGCCGAACACGCCCAGTTCCGGCGGCGGCGCGATCGCCTGCAGCCGCAGCAGTTGCCCGAGCGCCGCATCGAAGTGGGCATCGGCCGAGGCAGCGTCCAGCGTCTGCGCCAGGGTCGGCCCGCCCAGATCTTCCAGCAGCAGGAAGCCGGCCTCCGCGTCCTGCGCCAGGATCGCCGGCACGCGCACGCCGCCTTGCTGCAGCAGCGCATGCATGCGCAACCACGGACGCACGTCCTCCAGGCCGGGCGGCGAATCCATCAGCACGCGGCTGGCGCCTGCGCCGTGGCTGCGCCAGTAGCTGCGCCAACCGGCGTCGATCGACGCGCGCTGCAGCGTCGCCTGCGTATCGCCCAATGCGGTGCGCGCCCAGTGTTGGCGTTGTGCTGCGCGCAGGTCCGGCGCGTCGGGAAGATCGGTGCTGGAACTCATCGGTGCGCTGCGGCGGACATTGGCCGCACAGCGTAAACGTGCGGCGTCGGCATGGCGAGCCGTGCCGGCGCCGCGGTGCGGCCTCAGCGCTTGCCGAGGAACAGCCGCAACAGCGCGAGCAGGGCGATGGCGCCGAGCAGCGCACCGAGGAAGCCGGCCGGCTCGCCGCGGCTGTACCAGCCCATGTAGTGGCCGAACCAGCCGGCCACCAGTGCGCCGGCGATGCCGAGCAAGACGGTGAACAGGCAGCCGGAGCGGCCGCCGCTCGGACCCAGGAGGCGCGCCAGCAGGCCGACCACGAAGCCGACCAGGATGACGTACAGCCAACTGTCGCTGCCGAACAGGTTGTGCATGGGAGCGTACCGAAACGTGGAAGTGAAGCGGATCGTGCCAGATTCGGCCGCTACGCGGCGTACATGGCGCAGTGGCGGGCGACGCCCTTTAAGCGGCCGTGCAGGCGCGGCTCGTGCAGGCGCTGCAGCGATGCACCGGGTCTGGCCGCGCCTGCAGCATGGCGGCCGTCGTCGCCGACGGCCGCCGCACGCTCAGCAGCAGCCGTGCCCGCCGTGCTGCTCGCCGCCGGCCACCGCGGCGCTGCCGGTGGTCTCGCCGCGCACGCTGGCCGCATGGTGCTCGGCGATCACCCTCGACACGCAGGCGGTGACCCGCTTGCCCATCGGAATGTGCAGGAACTCGTTGGGCCCGTGCGCGTTGGAGTGCGGGCCGAGCACGCCGGTGATCATGAACTGCGCACCGGGGAACTTCTCGCCGAGCATGCCCATGAACGGGATCGAGCCGCCTTCGCCCATGTACATCGCCGGCTTGCCGAACGCCGCCTGCGAGGCGGCCTCGATCGCGTCGGTCAGCCATGGCGACTGCGCCGGCGCGTTCCAGCCCGAGGACGACTTCTCCAGCGCCAGCGACACCTCGGCACCGTACGGCGGGTCGCGCAGCAACACGTCCTTCAGCAACTCGCCGGCGCGCTTGCCGTCCAGCGTCGGCGGCAGGCGCAGCGACAGCTTCACCGCGGTCTGCGGGCGCAGCACGTTGCCGGCCGAGGCCAGCGGCGGCAGGCCGTCGGCACCGGTCACCGACAAGGCGGGGCGCCAGGTGCGGTTGAGCACCAGTTCGGTCAGGTCCTCGTCCATCGGAGTCATCCCCGGCAGGAACGGGAACTTGCTGTAGACCTCGTCGCCGAGCACCTCGGCCACCTTGCGCGCCTGCGTCAGGCGTTCTTCCGGAATCTGCGAATACAGGCCCTCGATCTTGATCTTGCCGGTGGCTTCGTCCTCCAGCCGCGACAGCAGGTCGCGCAGCACGCGGAAACTGGACGGCACCACGCCGGACGCATCGCCCGAATGCACGCCTTCGCTGAGCACCTTGACGCTGAAGTTGCCGCCGGCCAGGCCGCGCAGCGAGGTCGTGCACCACAGCTGCTCGTAGTTGCCGCAGCCCGAATCCAGGCACACCACCAGCGACGGCTTGCCGATGCGTTCGGCCAGGTGGTCGACGTAGGCGGGCAGGTCGTAGCTGCCCGATTCCTCGCAGGCCTCGATCAGGATCACGCAGCGCGCATGCGGGATGCCCTGGTCCTGCAGCGCCAGAATCGCGGCCAGCGAACCGAACAGCGCATAGCCGTCGTCGGCGCCGCCGCGGCCGTACAGGCGGTCGCCCTTGAGCACCGGCGTCCACGGACCCAGGTCGTCGTCCCAGCCGGTCATCTCCGGCTGCTTGTCCAGGTGCCCGTACAGCAGCACCGTGTCCGCGCCGGTCTCCGCGCCGGTGGCCGGCACTTCCAGATAGATCAGCGGCGTGCGCCCTTCCAACTGCACCACCTCCACCGCCAGGCCAGGGATGGCCTGCGCGCGCGCCCAGCGCTCCATCAGCCGCACCGCATCGTCCATGTAGCCATTGGCGACCCAATCGGCGTCGAACATCGGCGATTTGTTGGGGATGCGGATGTAATCGACCAGTTGCGGGACGATGTCGTCGTCCCACTTCTCGCTCAGGAAACGGTCGATCTTGGCACTGTCCATGGAGCACTCCAGCTTTGTTGCAAAAGAAAGTGACGCACATTCTACGCCGCGACCGCCGTGTAGGGTTTTTCCTACACGTTGACGCGCCGTTTACCTGCTGTTTGGAAAGGGCGTTGGCGATAGGCTGTACCCATGTGGCGAGGGATGCTTTCGACACCGGCAGGAGAGGCCGGTGAAGTCCCCATCCAAGTCACAAGGAGTGTTGCCATGCAGTCTTTTATCGTGGTCCTGAAGTCTCTGGTCCTGGCGTTGCTGCTGACCGGTTCCGCGCTCGCCGCGGACAAGGTCAACATCAACTCCGCTAGTGCAGCGGAAATCGACCGGGTGTTGTTGAACGTGGGTGCCTCCAAGGCACAGGCGATCGTCGACTACAGACAGGCACACGGCCCCTTCAAAAGCGTCGAGGACCTGACGCAGGTGAAGGGAATCGGACTCAAGACGGTCGAACGGAACCACGACCGGATCGAAGTGGGAGCCACGAAGGCGACCACGCCGACGGTAGCCAAGACGGCAGCCGCCAAGCCGGTGGAAAGGCGTTAAACGGATTTAAGGATTAAACGGATTTAAAGGCATTCAAGGGATTTGAAAGGACAGAGGATACGGCTGGCGCAGGACGCGCGGTCGCGACCTCGCTGAGCAGGACGCTCAGCGGGGGAGGCAGGAAGCCGACAAGGACGTACATCGTCGCCCGGTGTTGCACAATGACGTGCAGCCGGGCGACGTTTTTTATGGGCGAAGGTTTTTTGTCGGGCGCTTCGCGCCGGTCTGCTCGCCGCGATCCGGTACTCCTGCTGTCGGTGGCTGCCAGAGCGGCGCGCCGATGCGCCTGCGCTGGCGAGACCCGCCGACGTCGCCGAACGGGCGATGGCCCGTCGCGATTCTCGCAAGACCGCTGGCTGGTGCTCGCCGACGCCGTTCGTACTTGCCGACGGCTGGGGGGTAGGCGCGGGAAACCGCAGATGCCTGCCGATGTCGCTGCCTCCGGCAGCGCCGCCGGATCGTGCAGAATGCGCCGATGGACTGGTGCAACATGCCTTCGCGGGTGATCCCCGCCAACGACTACCGCCGCGAGCGCTGGCGTAACGGACTGGGTTGGACGCGGGAGATCCTGCGCCTGCCGCAAGCGGACAGCGACGACTGGCTGCTGCGCCTGTCGATCGCCGAGATCGAGCAGGACGCGGCCTTTTCCAGTTTTCCCGGCATCGATCGGGAACTGGTGCTGCTGCGCGGCGCCGGCCTGCGCCTGCGCTTCGACGACGGCGCGGTGCACCTGCTCGAGCCGCCGTATGCGCGGCTGCGCTTCGCCGGCGAGCGGCCGCTGCGCGGCGAACTGCTCGACGGCCCCACCCACGACTTCAACCTGATGTGGCGTCGCGACCGCCTGCGCACGCAACTGCTGCATCGGCCGCTGGTCGGGCCGATGCTGTTCTTCGCCGAACCTGGAATCCGTTGGGTCGTTCATCTTCTGGCAGGGCAGGCGCAGTTCGATGAGGGCTGCGGATTGCCGCCGCTGGCCGCCGGCGACAGCGCCTGGTTGGCCGCCAACACCAGGCAGCGCTTCGCTTTGAGCGGTGGCGGCGAGCTGCTGGCGATCCGCATCGAGCCGCTGGCGACGCCCGCCGACTGAGCTTCCTGCGCCACGCGCGTGGCTCTTGCGGGGTTGCCGCCGACCGCGTCCAATGCGCGAACGCGGCTATCCCGGAGCCGTGGACCGGAACGAACAGGTGGCCTCGGATAACAGCAGGTGGTTGGCGAAAGTATTGGTAGTGGACGACGACGCGGCCTTGCGCGACCGGATTCGCGATTATCTGGCCCGTTTCAACTTGCAGACCCACGATGCCGAAAACGGCGTGCAGCTGTATGCGCAGCTGGCGGCCGATCGCTACGACGCGGTGCTGCTCAATGCCGGCCTCGGCGGCGGCGAAGGGCTGAACCTGTGTCGGCAGCTGCGCGACCGTGGCGGCATCGCGATCGTGATGATGGCCGACCAGGCGGAGCCGGTGGATCGGGTGATCGGCCTGGATCTGGGCGCGGACGACTATTTGAGCCGGCCGCTGGACCTGCGCGAACTGGTGGCGCGGCTCAACGCGGTGTTGCGGCGTACCCGTGCGGCGCCGCCGCCAGCGCCGGCGCAGGACGGCGCGTGGCAGGTCGATGCCTACCGGCACCAGGCGGTGGCGCCGGATGGGCGCGCGATCCCGTTGTCGCCCAGCGAATTGCGCTTGATGGCGGTGTTCCTCGAGCAGCCTGGCAACGTGCTCAGTCGCGAGGACCTGCGGGCGGCGATCGGCGACAGCGACGGCAGCGTTCCCCAGGGCGGTCGCGGCATCGATCTGCAGGTCTCGCGGCTGCGGCAGAAGCTGGGCGACGACCCGCTGGTGCCGCAATGGATCCGCACCGTGCGCGGCAAGGGCTATCTGTTCGAGCCGCATCGGTTGGGGATGCCTGCCGCACGCTGATCCCGTGCCGCGTTGCAGGCGGCATGGAGATCGGTTCAGTCGTGCCTGCACGCCGGGCATCGCCGATCCGCGTGTCAGCTGCCGGTACCGCTCGCGGTGCCCGGCATGGCCGCGCCCATGCGGCCGGCGCGATGAGACTGCCGGCGCGCGCGTGGCACGTGTTCGACCAGCGGATGCCGCGCGCCGCTTCGCATCGTCGGTCGCGGCTGCAATGTGATGTTTATCGCGTGTTTCAATATCGATACAAAGCCGATATCTGGCTGACAAACCCTGCATCGACACTGCCTGCGTCGGGTTGCCGCGTCGGCGCAGCCATGACCGCAGCGATGGCTGCATTCCACGACTGCACTTCATGACCACAGGGGGTCAACATGATCAGCAGCATCAGCAGTGGCAGTTCGGCCTATGCCGTCAGCCGCACCAGCACGGCCAGCAGTGCGCTAGCGCAGACGACGCAGGCCGAAAAGCAGAATCCGCTCCAGCAATTGTTCAAGAGCATCGACAGCGACGGCGACGGCAGCCTCAGCAGTTCGGAGCTGAGCACGGCGTTGAAGTCCAGCGACAGCGACACCGATTCCAGCATCGATATCGATGGCTTGCTTAGCATGCTCGACCAGGATGGCGGCGGCACCGTCAGCGAAAGCGAGTTCGCCCAGGCCTTGCAGCCGCCGCCGCCGCGTGGCGATGGCGGTGGCGACAAGGTGGACGCCGAATCGCTGCTCAACAGCCTGGACACCGATGGCGACGGTACCATCAGCAGCGAGGAGTTGAGCGCAGCGAGCCAGGGCAGCGACAGCAGCGATCTGTTCGCCACGCTCGACAGCGACCAGGATGGGGGGATCAGCCTGCAGGAGCTGAAGGAAGGCACGCGTCCGATGGGGCCGCCGCCGCCGCGAGGGGGGGAGGGCAGCGATGCCGCCAGCGCCGGTACCGGCAGTTCCAGCGCCTCCAGTTCAAGCAGCGACAGCAGCGCGCAGGATGCCTATGCCTTGCTGGCCCAGCTGGCATCGAACCAATACCGCAGCTTCGGCGGCGCCGCCAGCGCATCGAGTTCGTTCTCCGTCGCCGCCTGACCGCGGCGGTCCGCCCTCGTGGCGGACCGTCCGCCCCGTCGTGCGCCGCTGGCGCACGGCACGTCCGGTGCCGACGCAGCGTAGGGATCATCCACGCGATTCGCACGGCATCGGCGCGCGCATTGCGCATCCCGCATGTCTCGGGCACGCCTGCGGACGGCGGTAAGCGCGCACTCGACGGCATTGCCGACCTGGCTCGCATGATCGTGCTTCATGCGCATCGGCGCGCAGTGGAGCGATGGCGTACGGCTGCTTCCGCGTTTCTCGCGACGGGTCACGTTCGCCCTGTGCCTCGGCCGGCGCCGTGTCCAGCAACGTGCATCGCAGGTGATCGGCCGACGACGCGCTCGCGCAGTTCAGCGCCGGTCCCGGCTCACAACGGGAACAGCTGCAAGGCGATCTGTTCCCAGGTGTCGCGCGGTCCGCTGATCGGAACCTGCTGCATGCAAAAGCCGATGTCGGAATCGGGCCTGATCAAGGCGGTGGCCATGAGCCGGCGGCGCAGGGTTGGCGCATCGTAGCCGTCGAGCAGGCCATAGGCATCGAGCAGCGCCTTCACCAGAGTCGGGTCGCCTTGCGCCATGAAGATCAGTGGCGTCAGCAACTCGAACAGATCGCACTGGCCGATGATCGCGTCGCCGAAATCGAGCAGCCCACTGAGGGTCCATTTCCCCTGGATGTGGTGCGCCATCAAATTCCAGGGATGGATGTCCATGTGAATGAAGCGCGGCTGCGCGGGTGACGAAAAATCGCCCGCCGCCTCGATGTAGGGCAGGACCTGTGCCGCCAGATGTGCGGGCATCGCATTGCGCCGATGCCGCGCGAGGCAATCGGAGATCAGCGTGGCGATGTAGTGGCGCCACTCCACCCGGATCGCGATGTCGGCCTCGAACGCGACGCTGCGCAGCTCGCGCAGCAGCGTTCCCACCTGCAGCATGATCGAACGCTTCTGACCCACATCCAGCGCCGGCCAGACATCGGCCAGCGGGGAGCCCGGCAGTCGGCTGCAGATCACGAACACCCAATTGTCGACCACGCCGCCGCCAAGGAGACGCGGCGTCTGCAGCGACAATGTGCCGTCCAGCAACGGTGCGACGAGGCGCTCCTTTTCGCCTTGCTGGCGCCAGTTGGGCGGCACCAATTTGACAATCACCTCGTCGCCAAGCTGGAACAAGGCATTGGCGCCCTCGGGGATCCGCGTCCAGCGATCGCCCGGCAATCGAAACGCCTGTCGAAGCCGGTCCAGTACCGGCATCCAGTCACTCAATGGCGCGCGCGCGATGAGCTCGCAGGACTGGGCAATGCTGGGTTGTTCGGGCAAACAGGCGACGGAGATTTTCATTGCGGAAGGTGCTGGCGTTGCGCACGCGATCATACGCCGGCACGCCTTGCCGCCGCCGCCGCGCGGGCTTTCGCGCCTTTCGCATGTGTCATGTATCGGGCAGGAAAGCAGTCTGCGAGATCGCGTCATCCCATTGTCGGTAGTGGGATGACGCGCGCGTGGCGAACCATCGCGCTTACTTGGTGAAGCGCGGACGCCAACCATTGAAGCGTAGGTGCAGGTGACGGTGTTCTACCAAGTAGGTGAGCGCGACCATTGCCGCGGCGAAGCTCGCGGCTGCACCGATGCCCAGTGCCCGGCGTGGACCGAATGCGTCGACGACCCAGCCGACGATGGGGCGCACCGAGCGGCGTCGTACCCACCGCGATGGCCAGACGCAACGGCGTGATCGGCCCGCGCACCGCAGGTCCTGTGGAGCGTTGCGTCAGGCTGCTGATCGAATCGGTCAGGGGCAGTGTCGACATGGCAAGCGGCACCGGCAGGTTGCGCGAGCCGCTATCGCGCATGGCCACGCCTGGATCGCATTGCCCCGACGCCGGCGCAAGCGCTGGCCTCAGTACACGTCGCGCCGATAGCGCCCTTCCAGCAGCAGGGTTTCCTTGCCCAGCCGCCCCAGCACCTCCTCCAGCACCGCGTCCACGCCCGGGGCCATGCCGCGCAGGCTGCCGCAGACGTAGATCGCCGCGCCTTGCGCGACCCAGTCGCGCAGGTCCGCTGCGGCCGCGCGCAGCGCATCCTGCACGTAGCGGTGCGCGCCGGCGTCGCGCGAGAACACCGCATCCAGCCGCTGCAGCGCGCCGTGCGCCAGCCACGTGCGCAGTTCTTCGCCGTAATGGTCGTCGTGCGCGGCATGGCGTTCGCCGTACAGCAGCCAGGTGCGGGTCGCGCCGGCGTCGATGCGCGCGCGCAGGTGCGCGCGCAGCCCGGCGAGGCCGGTGCCGTTGCCGATCAGGATCAGCGGCCGCGCCGGATCGGCCGGCGGATGGAAGTGCGGATTCGGGCGCAGCCGCAGCGCGATCTCGGCACCGATCGGCGCGGTGTCGCATAGCCAGCCGCTGCCCAGGCCGGGCGTGCCGTCCGCGTGCAGCGCGCGGCGCAGCAACAGGCGCAGCGCGCCGTCGCTGGGCATCGAGGCGATCGAGTATTCGCGGTGCGGCAGCGGTTGCAGGCGCGCGGCCACGGCGGCGGGCGCGGTGCCGGCGAGCTGCTCCGGCTCCGGCAGGTGGCTGCGCGCCAGCAGCGCGGCCAGCGTCGTCGGCGCCTGGCCGGGGCGCTGCAGCGTCGCCGTGCCGTCCACACCGCTGGCCTGCAGCCAGGCCTGCACCACGCTGTCGCCATGACACGGACCGATCTCGGCCAGGTCGCCGGCCTGCCACGCAGGCAGGGCGCCGTCGGCAGGCAGCAGCGCCAGTTCGAACACCGCGCCGCCGACGCTGCCGGGATTGCACAGGCGCCGCTGCTGCAACTGCCAGCGCTGATAGGCCGGCGGACTCCAGTCGGGTTGCTCGCTGCCGCCGGCGAGCTGGCCGAGCAATTGCTGCCAGTGGCGCAGTGCGGCGTCGTCGGCGTTGTCCACGTCGATGCGGTCGAACAGCGGATGCGCGCCGTGCTGGCGCAGCCAGGCATCGAGCTGGCGGCCGAATGCGCAGAAATGGTCGTAGCGGCGATCGCCCAGCGCCAGCAGCGCGTAGCCCAGCTGCGGCAAGGTCTGCGTCTGCGCCATCGTCTTGCGCAGGAACGGCAGCGCGTGGTCGGGCGGATCGCCTTCGCCGCTGGTACTGACCACGAACAGCGCCTGCGTTGCGCCGGCCAGGTCGGCCGCGGTGACGTTCTGCAAGGGCAGCACGCGTACCGCCTGGCCCGCCGCACGCAAGGCCGCGGCACTGCGCAGCGCCAGTTGCTGGGCGAAGCCGGTCTGGCTGGCCCAGGCCAGCAGCAGCGGCGCGTCGCCCTGCTTGCCGGTGCGCTTCGCGCCGCGGCGACCGCGCCACCACAGCCAAAGGCAGGCTGCCGCGTAGCTGCCCGTTGCCAGCGCCGCGTAGAGAATGCGCTGCTGCGATGGCGCACCGTTCCACCATGGCTGCGGGTGTAGCCGCAGCAGCGCATAGCCGATCGCGCCCAGCAACGCGAACGTCGCCACGTGCCCGACGGCATTCCAGTTGCGTTGCGGCCGCGGCCGGGTCATGCGTCGAGCAGCGCGGCGAAGGCGCTGCTGAGCCGTTCCTGCACGCGTTCGCCATCGCGCAGCAGGAAGCGTGCCGCCAGCCGTTCGCGTTCGGCGCACGCCAGGCCGGCGTCGGCGCCGAGCACGCTCAGCGCGGTGGCCCAGGCGTCGGCCCGCATCGCATCCGTGGCGACCACGCTGACCGCCGCCAGCGTCGCCGCGATCGGCCTGCCGCTGCGCGGATCCAGGGTATGGCTGTAGCGCTGGCCGTCCTGTTCGAAGCGGTGCCAGCGATCGCCCGAGGTGGCGACCGCGCGGCCGTCCAGCGCCAGCACCCGCGGCGGCGTCGGCGCCTGCGCGTCTTCGTCCGGCGCCGATTCCACCAGCACCCGCCATGGCTGACCATCCGGCTTGCGGCCGTAGCCGTAGAGTTCGCCGCCGACCTCGACCAGCGCGCTGGCCACGTCCTGCGCCCGCAGTGCGCGCACCGCCAGATCCACCCCGTAGCCCTTGGCGATCGCCGAAAGATCCAGGCGCAGGCCGCCCGGCTGGCGCAACCTGGCGCCGCTCTCGTCCAGCACGAGTTGCCGCCAGTCGCCAGCGGCGCGCGCCTGGCGCAACGCATCCGCATCGGGCACGCGCTGGCGGCTGGCATCGGCGCCGAACCCCCACAGGCCCAGCACCGCGCCGATGGTGGGATCGAACGCGCCGTCGCTGCGCCGCGCGATGTCCAACGCGCAGCGCATCACCTCGGCGAACGCCGCGGGCAGCACGTGCACGCTGCCGGCGGGGGCGCGGTTGTAGCGGCCGATGTCCGAGTCCGCCTCCCAGGTGCTCATCTGCGCGACCACCTGGTCGAGCTGCGCCTGGATCGCCGCGTGCAGCGGATGCAGGTCGCGACGGCGGCGCAGTACCAGCTTCGCGCTCCAGGTCGTGCCCATGCTCTGGCCGCCGAGCGTGGCGATCTCGGTCTCGGCGTCGGCCTGGGGCGCGAGCGGCGTGTTCATGCCGCGCCGTGCCGCCTCGCGCAGGGCAGGTGCGCTGTCGCGGTCACTGCGGCAGCACTTCCAGCGTCGCCACGTAGCTGAGCCGGCGCTGCTTGGCCTGCGGCAACGAGGTCTTGCTGTCCTCGCTGGTGGTTTCCAGCCAGTACATGCCCGCTTCCGGCCAGGTCACGCTGAAGCTGCCCTGCGCGTCGGTGGTCAGCTTCAGTTCGTCCTGCGCGTTGCGGTAGCGGGTGCCGCCGCGCACGATCTCCACCTCCAGCCCCGGCGCCGGCTTGCCGTCGATCTGCAGCTTGAAGGTGGCCTTCTCGCCGGCGAACAGGTCGTTGGGATGGGTCACCGGCACCAGTTCCAGGCCGCGGCCGCTGGGCTTGAGCGCGGTCTGGTTGGGCGCGCCGTTGGTGACGAAGGTTTCCACCCGGCCCAGCGATTGCGACACCTGCAGGTCCTTCGCGTCCTTCGGCACTTCGCTGGCGAAGCTGGCGGCGTTGCCGCGCCAGCGCTTGCGCTGGCCGTTCTCGTTCCAGTTGGCGAACAGGCCGTCGTTGACCAGGGCCAGCCGGTAGGTGCCGGTCTGCAGCAGTTCCACGTCGAACATGCTGCGGTACTTGCCGGTGGCCGGATTCTGCGGCTGCACCGCGCTGCCGTCGGGCGCGGTGATGGCCAGGGTGTCCAGGCGCAGCGGCACGTGGTTGAAGTAGAACAGGTCGTTGGACACCGCCGCATCGACGGTGATCCACGGCCGCTCGCCGGCGAGCACGGTCTGCGAGGGTTGCAGCCAGGCCTTGTGGGCGAGGGCGGAGAACGGCAGCACTGCGGCGATGGCCAATGCCAGCACGAAAGAACGCTTCATGGACTTGCTCCTTGCGACGAAAGAGGGAATCACGGCTTGACGCTCAGGCGCACCGCGCCCAGTTCGCTGTTGCCTTGCGCGCTGCCGGTTGCGCCGGCCTTGGCCGGCCACGCGAACGGGATCTTCAGCAGCTCGCGGCCGCCGACTTCGCGGACCGCCTCGACCACCAGCGTGTACTGGCCCGGCGCCAGGCCCTTGAGCTGCTGCGCGTCGGTGAACGCCAGCGCGTGCTTGCCGGCCGGGCGGGTCGGGCCGCTGACGCCGTCCACCGGCATCTGCAGCGTGCGCCCGCTGCGCCGCCACCACTGGCGCAGGTCCGGCAGCCACTTGGTGCCGTGGCCTTCGGCGGTGTCCTTGGACTGGTACCAGACCGCCAGGTTGCGCGCGACCTGCTGGTCGGCGCCTTCCACCCAGATCGCGACATAGGGGCGGTGGTATTCGGCGACGTTGAGCTTGGGAATCTCCACGTCCAGTTCCAGCGTGGCCGCATACGCGGGCATCGACAGCAGGCCGCTCAGGGCGATGGTCAGGGTGACGCGCATGCGAGGCTCCATGGGGTGAAAGAGGTGGATCGGATCAGTGGATCAGCAGCAGTGCGATCAGCAGCGGAATCAGCAGGCCCAGCCCGACCAGCGGCCAGGTCAAGCGCCGCTGCCGCGCATGCAGCTGCAGCAGGAACAGGCCGGTGATGCAGAACACCAGGCAGGCCACCGCGAACAGGTCGATGAACCAGCCCCACGCCGGGCCGGCATTGCGGCCCTTGTGCAGGTCGTTGAAATAGGAGATCCAGCCGCGGTCGGTGCGCTCGTACTCGACCGCGCCGCTGGCGCGGTCGATGCTCAGCCAGGCATCGCGGCCGGGACCGGGCAGCGCCAGGTACACCTCGTCGGCCGACCACTCGGCCGGTTGCCGGCCCAGGCTCAGCGCCAGTTCGCGTTCCAGCCAGGCCGACACCGGCCGCGGCAGCGGCGCGTCGCCATCGGCATGGGCGCCGAGCCGTTGCAGCAACGTGGCCGGCAGCTGCGTCGTGCGATTGAGCACCTGCGGCTTGGCCTCGATGCGCGCGGCGTGGTTGAGGGTCAGCCCGGTAGCGGCGAACACCAGCATGCCGATCAGGCACAGCGCCGAGCTGATCCAGTGCCACTGGTGCAGCGTGCGCAGCCAGAAACCGCGGCGCTGCTGCGCCGTGGCCAGATCGGGAGAGGAGGAGTCGGACAACGCGGCGGTCGAATCGAAGTAGGGCGGGATGCATTCTACATAAATGAGAATTAGTCGCAATTGCGGCGGTGCTGCCGCCGCAGATGCGGCCCGGCAATGGTCGGGCTACACCTCAAACGCAGCGGCGCCGTCCCGGTTGACCGCCCGGGTCAGGTCTCGGACCAGTCGCGCAGCAGGTTGTGGTAGACGTTGCTCAGCCGCAGCAGCGCCGCGGCGTCGGCCTTGGTTGCGGTCAGCGCCTGGATCGAGGTGTCCAGCTCGAACAGCAACTGCCGCCGGCTGGCGTCGCGCACCAGGCTCTGCACCCAGAAGAACGAGGCCAGGCGCGCGCCGCGGGTCACCGGCAGCACGCGGTGCAGGCTGCTCGACGGATACAGGATCAGGTCGCCCGCCGGCAGCTTCACCTCGTGCTCGCCGTAGGTGTCGCTGATGACCAGTTCGCCGCCGTCGTACTCCTCCGGTTCGCACAGGAACAGGGTGCAGGACAGATCGGTGCGCAGGGTCAGCGCCGGCTGCGTGGCGCTGGCGGCCAGGGTCATCACCGAACCATCGACGTGGAAACCGTACTCGCCGCCGCCCTCGTAACGGTTGAAGCGCGGCGGGATCGTGCGCAGCGGCAGCGCGGCGGCGAAATACAGCGGGCTGCGCGCCAGCGCGTTGAGCACCGCCTGGCCGAGTTCGTGCTTGAGCGGCGAGGCGTCGGGCAGTTGCAGGTTGCGCTTGACCTGCGCGCCCTGCGCGCCGACCGTCTCGCGGCCGTCGGTCCAGTCTGCGCCGTCGAGCGCCTGGCGGAAGCGCGCCACTTCGTCGGCGCTGAGGATATCGGGGATGTGCAGCAGCATGGGGCGCTCCGGCAGCGGCCGCCTTCGAGCGAAGGCGGCCGCCGCGCATGGATGGACGAAGCGGCGGTCAGAACTTGATTTCGGCGCTCAGCATCGCCGAGCGCGGCGCGCCGGGCGTGTAGCGGAAGCCGCTCTTGTTGATGGCCGCGACGTAGTCCTTGTCGAACACGTTGTACACGTTCAGGCGCAGGTTGAAGTGGTCGTTGATCGGGTAGGTCACGACCGCGTCCCATACCGTATACGACTTCACCAGGGTCGGCGTGCCCACCGCGCCGTCGGTGCCGCGCTTCATCTCGCCGGAGTAGCGGGCGCCGCCGCCGACGGTCAGGCCGAACGGCAGGGTGTACGTGGTCCACGCGGTGAACGCGCTGTCCGGGGTGTAGGCCAGGTCCATGCTGCCGTCCTGCGACACCTTGGCGCCTTGCTTCACCTGCGCGTCGAGCTTGGTGTAGCCGGTGGAGATCGACCAATTGTCGCTGAGCTTGCCGACCGCCGACAGTTCCACGCCCTGCACCTGCTTCTCGCCGGTCTGGTAGTACAGCCCGTCGCTGCCCTGCGCGATCTCGTTGCTGACGTCGGTGCGGAACAGCGCCATGGTCACGAACAGGTTGTCGTCCAGGAAGTTCCACTTGGTGCCGACTTCGGCGGTCTTGGCCTTCTGCGGGTCGAAGCTCGGATTGTTGGCGTTGTTGGCCGACGCGCTCAGTTCCAGCGAGCTGCCGCCGGGAGGCTGCTGCGAGATCGCGTAGTTGGCGTACAGGCTGACGTTGTCGGCCGCCTTGTAGACCGCGCCGAGCTTCCAGCTGAACAGCGTATCAGACACGTCCGCGTCCACGCCGACCGCGGTGGTGCAGGGCACGGCGGTGGAGGTGGCGGTGGTGCAGGTCAGGCTGTTGAAGTCGGTCTTGTAGCGGTCGGCGCGCACGCCGGCGGTGACCAGGAAGCTGTCGCCGAACTTCAGCGTGTCGAAGGCGTAGGCCGAGAACGTGGTGGTGGTGCCCTTGCTGTGCGCGCCGTTGCGCGCGGTGAACAGCGGCGTGGTGTTCCAGTCCGGGGCGTAGACGTTGGCCGGGTTGGCCGCCAGCCAGGCGGCGCGGTTGACGATGTTGTGGCCCCAGCTCTGCAGCTCCTCGCGCGCGGCTTCCACGCCGGTGCTGAGGTTGTGCTGCACCGCGCCGGTGGCGAAGTCCACGCGCAGGTTCAGCTGGTCGGTGAGGATGGTGTACTGCTGGTCCTTGAACGTGGGCAGGCTGCGCGCCACCGTCCAGGTCGAGGTGTCGGCGGGGTTCGGCGTGCGCAGGTTGGCGGTGTTGGGCATGAACGCGAACAGCAGGTAGTCCTGTTCGTTGCGGCCCCAGCGCGCGGTGTTGGTCAGCTTGACCGTGTCGGAGAAGTCGTGCTCGAAGCGGAAGGTCGCCATCTTCGCGGTCACGTCGTCGTGGTCGTAGCGGGTGCCGTAGAAGTTCTCGCTGTCCACGCGCGGGGCGTTGGTCAGCCAGGGACGCGCAGGATCGGGCGAGGTGTAGCCGGGCAGGCCGAAGGTCGGCACGCCGCCGTCGGGCACGTTGTCCTGCTTCACGTACAGCAGGTCGAAGTAATAACGGGTGTCGCTGCCGAGACCGAACACCAGCGACGAGGCCAGGCCCCAGCGCTTGTTGTTGACGTGGTCGCGGCCGATCGCATCGCTGTCCTGGCCCATGACGTTGACCCGCAGCGCGCTGCTGGCGCCCAGCGCCTGGTTCCAGTCCGCGGTGACGCGGCGCTGGTTGTCGCTGCCGCCGGACAGCGTGCCGCTGACCGCATCGGTCAGGTTCGCCTGCTTGGTCACCAGGTTGATCGCGCCGGTCGGCGCGCTGCGGCCGTTGTCGGTGCCGGCCGGGCCCTTCTCGACCTCGATCTGCTCGATGTTGAACACATCGCGCGAGATCGAGCCCAGGTCGCGCACGCCGTCGACGAAGATGCTGCTGGAGCTGTCGAAGCCGCGCATGTAGATCGCATCGCCGGTGGTGGTGTTGCCGTTCTCGCCGACGTAGAAGGTGCCCACGCCCGGGCTGTTGCGCAGCGCCTCGGTCAGCGTGGTGGCGCCCTGTTCGTTGAACAGGTCCTTGCTGATCACGTTGATCGTCTGCGGGGTGTCGATCAGCGGCTGGGTGAACTTGGGCGAGTCCGGGGTTTCCACCAGGTAGCGCTTGGCGCGCTGCGCTTCCACGTCGACCTTGTCCAGGGTGGTGGGCTGGTCGGCAGCCGCGGCATCGGCGGCCAGCGCCGGAGCGGACAGCAGGCTCAGGCCGCTCAGCAGCGCGGCGGCGGTGAGGGTCTGCGCGGAGACCTGGCGGGAAACGGCGTGCTTGCGGCTCTTGATCGGGGAGGTCATGGAAGGTTCGGCTATGCAGGATGGAAGGGCGGTCCGCCGCGCACGCTGCCGCCGTGTCCGCAAGGACAGGGAAGCGCGTGCGAAAGGTCGGAGGGTGGCCGGATGGACCGGCTGCCGCTGGCCGCTTAACGCGGACATCACATCTATTTCCTCGCAAATGCGAATTATTTGCAATAGCTTTCGTTACATTGCGTTACATGGCGGCCGGTGGCGCTGCTCCCGGGATCGCCGCGCAAGCAGCTTGTTCCGCTGTAGATATTTGAAAGATAAAGATTTTCGGGGGCGAGCGCAGCGGCGCGCTCAGTCGCGGTCGTCGCGGGTCCACAGTCCGCCGTGTTCGGACTTCACCGGGAACTTGGGCACCGGACTGTAGGCCGGTGCGCACAACGGACGGCCGTCGCGGATGTCGAAACGGGCACCGTGCAGCAGGCATTCGATGCTGCCGGCGGCGGCATCGAAGGTGCCGGGGGACAGCTCGTAGTCCTCGTGGCTGCAGCGGTCCTCCAACGCGTAGAAGGTGCCGTCGAGGTTGAACACCACGATCGGGGTGGCGGTCACTTCGTCCCACACCGTCGCGGTCTCGCCCGGCGCCAGCGCGCCGTCGGCGCAGACGAAGGTCCAGGTCTCGCTCATGCGGCGCCGCCCAGCGGTTTTTCCAGCACTTCGAAGCGCAGGTCGTCGCGTTTGGGCGCGCCGAAGCGTGCGTCGCCGTAGGGGAAGGGTTTCTTGATCCCGGTGCGGCGGTAGCCGCGGCGCTCGTAGAAGGCGATCAGTTCGTCGCGCACGTCGATCACCGCCATCCGCATCACCGGCAGCTGCCATTCCTGCCAGGCGATGCGTTCGGCCTCGGCCAGCACGGTCTTGCCCAGGCCGCCGCCCTGCGCCTGCGGCTGCACCGAGAACATGCCGAAATAGCCGGCGCCGTCGTCGTCGGCGATGTGTGCGCAGGCGATCAGGTCGCCGTCGCGCTCGGCCAGCAGCACCAGGCTGCGCGGACGCAGGATGTCGGCGCGCAGCACCTCGCGATCGATGCGGTTGCCGTCGAGCAGGTCGGCTTCGGTGGTCCAGCCGATGCGGCTGCTGTCGCCGCGATAGGCCGAGGTGACCAGGGCGGCGATGGCGTCGAGATCGGCGACGGTGGCGGTGCGGAAGGTGAGGGTGTGCATGGGCCGATTTTAGGCTTTGGAGCTGGGAATGGGGAATGGAGAATCGGGAATCGAGAGGCGTGCGCTCACTGCGTTGGCCGGGCGTAGCCCGCGCGCTGAGCGCTTTGCCGATTCTCGATTCCCCACTCCCGATTCCCTGCCTACCTCAACAGCTTGCGCACCTTCAGCAACGCCGCCACGAAGCGCTCGATCTCGGCGTGGGTGTTGTAGAACGCCAGCGAGGCGCGGCAGGTGGCGGCGACGCCGTAGAACTGCAGCAGCGGGTGCGCGCAGTGCTGGCCGGAGCGCACCGCCACGCCTTCCAGGTCCAGCAGCGTGGCCAGGTCGTGGGCGTGCGCGCCCTCGACCAGGAACGACACCACCGCGGCCTTGCCCGGCGCGGTGCCGAAGATGCGCAGGCCGTCGATCTTCTGCAGTTCCTCGGTGAAATGCGCCAGCAGTTCGGTCTCGCGCGCTTCCACGTGTTCCAGGCCCAGCCCGGTCAGGTAGTCCACCGCCGCGCCCAGGCCGACGAAGCCGGCGATGTTGGGGGTGCCGGCTTCGAACTTGTGCGGCGGATCGTTGAACACGGTGCCGTCGAAGCTGACTTCCTTGATCATCTCGCCGCCGCCGATGAACGGCGGCATCGCCTGTAGATGCTCGCGCCGCGCCCACAGCGCGCCGGTGCCGGTCGGGCCGCACATCTTGTGCCCGGTGATGGCGTAGAAGTCGCAGCCGATCGCGGCCACGTCCAGGGCGCGGTGCGGCGCGGCCTGCGAGCCGTCGATGACGCTGACGATGCCGCGCTTGCGCGCCTCGCGGCAGATCTCGCGCACCGGATTGACCGTGCCCAGCACGTTGGACACGTGGGTCAGCGCCAGCAGCTTCACGTCCGGGGTCATCGCCTTGCGCAGCGCGTCCAGGTCCAGCGCGCCGTCGGCGGTGATCTCGGCGACCTTGATGGTGGCGCCGGTGCGCTGCGCGACCAGTTGCCACGGCACGATGTTGGCGTGGTGCTCCATCCGCGACACCAGGATGCTGTCGCCGGCCTTGAGCCGCGGCAGCGCCCACGAATAGGCCACCAGGTTGATCGCGAAGGTGGTGCCGCTGCACAGCACCAGCTCGTCGGCGCGCACGTTGAGGAAGCGCGCCAGCTTGTTGCGCGCGCCCTCGTAGGCGTCGGTAGCCTCGGTGCCCAGCGCGTGCACCGCGCGGCTGACGTTGGCGTTGTAGCGGCGGTAGAACTCGTCCAGCGCCGCGATCACCTGCAGCGGCTTCTGCCCGGTGTTGGCGTTGTCGAAATAAATCAGCGGCTTGCCGTGCACCTGCCGCATCAGCAGCGGGAAATCGCTGCGGACCTTGTCCCAGTCCGGCGCCTGGTCCGGCGCGGTCTTGTGCGGGGCGACGCTGCTCATGCCACGCCCGCGGCGGCCAGCGCCTGGTCCAGGCGCGCGACCAGGAATTCGCTCAGCCCCGCATCCAGCACGCGCAGCGGTTCGCGGCAGAACGCGGCGGTCAGCAACTGCTGCGCGCGCTCGCGCGGCAGCCCGCGCGAGCGCAGGTAGAACAGCGCATTGGCGTCGAGCTGGCCGACGGTGGCGCCGTGTGCGGCCTTGACCTCGTCGGCGTCGATCACCAGCACCGGCTGGGTATCGATCTCGGCATCGGCGGACAGCAGCAGGTTCTTGTTCGACAGGTTGGCATCGCTGCCGTCGGCGCCCTGGCGGATGTGGATGCCGCCATGGAACACCACCCGGCTGCGCGCAGCGGCCACGCCGCGCCACAGCAGTTCGCAGGCGGTGTCGCGGGCGATGTGCTCGATGCCCAGGCGGGTGTCGATCTGGCGGCGGCCGTTGCCGAGCAGCACGCCGTTGGCGACCAGCCGCGCGTTGTCGCCTTCCAGGCGCACGTTGAGCTCGTGCCGCGACAGCGCGCCGCCCAGCTCCAGGTCGATGCGCCGGTACTGCGCGTCGCGCGCCAGCACCGCATCGGTGCGCAGCAGCGCGGTGACGCCGGACGCGTCCGCCTGCACCCGCGCGTGGGTCAGCTGCGCGCCCGCGGCCAGGTGCACGTGCGCCAGGGTGTTGCTCAGGTGCGCGGCCTCTCCCAGGTGCAGGTGATGCTCGACCAGCGACAGCGCCGCGTCCTGGCGCAGTTCGATCAGGTGGCGATGGTGCCAGGCATGGTCGCCGGCGCCGGCGGTGGACACGAACACCAGGTGCAGCGGCACCGCGGCCTGCACGCCGGCATCCACGCGCAGCACGCTGCCTTCGTCGGCCAGCGCGGCATTGAGCTGGGCGAACACTTCGTCGCTGCGCTCGAAGCGGCGGCCGAGGAAGCGCATCGCATCGTCGCCGCTGCGCAGGATCGTGGACAGGCGCTGCAGTTCGACCCCGGCCGGCAGGCCGGCCAGGTCGGACAGCGCATCGCTGGCGCGGCCGTTGACGAACACCAGCCGCGGCGCAGGAATGCCGTCGACGATGGCCGCATCCACGGCGGGCGCCGCGCTCGGCGCCGGGCTGAAGCTGCGCCGCTCCAGCGCACGCAGCGAGGTGTACTTCCACGCTTCGCTGCGCGGGCCGGGCAGGCCGTCGCGCAGCGCCTGTTCCAGCGGTGCGCGGCGTGCGCCGTCGCCGTGGAAGGCGGCCGCCAGGGAGTCGAGCAGGGCGCTCATCAGGCCGTCGCCTCCGGCGCCACACGGTCCTTCAACCATGCGTAGCCATGCGCTTCCAGTTCCAGCGCCAGTTCCGGACCGCCACTTTGCACGATGCGGCCGTCGGCCAGCACGTGCACCACGTCCGGCTTGATGTAGTCGAGCAGGCGCTGGTAGTGGGTGATGACCAGGAACGCGCGGTCGGGCGAACGCAGCGCGTTGACGCCTTCGGCGACGGTCTTCAGCGCGTCGATGTCCAGGCCGCTGTCGGTCTCGTCGAGGATCGCCAGCTTCGGCTCCAGCACCGCCAGCTGGAAGATCTCGTTGCGCTTCTTCTCGCCGCCGGAGAAACCCTCGTTGACGCCGCGGTGCAGCAGCTCGTCCTTCAGGTGCAGCACGGCGAGCTTCTGCCGCACCAGCTTCAGGAACTGCATCGAATCCAGTTCGGCCTCGCCGCGCGCCTTGCGCTGCGCGTTGAGCGCGGCGCGCAGGAAGTAGGTGTTGTTGACCCCGGGGATTTCCACCGGGTACTGGAAGGCCAGGAACACGCCGGCGGCGGCGCGTTCTTCCGGTTCCAGCTCGAGCAGGTCGCGGTCTTCGAAGCGCACGCTGCCCTGGGTCACCTCGTAGCCGTCGCGGCCGGCGAGGATATTGCCCAGCGTGGATTTGCCGGCGCCGTTGGGACCCATGATGGCGTGCACCTGGCCGGGCTGCACCTGCAGCGACAGGCCCTTGAGGATGTCCTTGCCGGCGACGGAAGCGTGGAGGTTTTCGATGTTGAGCATGGGAATTGGGAATCGAGAATGGGGAATAGGGAAAAGCAGGTGTTGCCGCAGCTCGGAAGAATCGGGAAGAGAACCGATTCCCGATTCTCCATTCCCGATTCCCTGCCCGGTGGGCGTCAGCCGACCGAGCCTTCCAGCGACACTTCGAGCAGCTTCTTGGCTTCCACCGCGAACTCCATCGGCAGTTCGCGGAACACCTGCTTGCAGAAGCCGTCGACGATCATCGACACCGCGTTTTCCTGGTCGATGCCGCGGGCGCGGCAGTAGAACAGCTGGTCGTCGCTGATCTTGGAGGTGGTGGCCTCGTGCTCGACCGTGGCGGTGGGATGCTTGACCTCGATGTACGGGAAGGTGTGTGCGCCGCACTGCTTGCCGATCAGCAGCGAATCGCACTGGGTGTAGTTGCGCGCGCCCTCGGCGCTGCGCTCCACCTTGACCAGGCCGCGGTAGGTGTTCTGGCCGCGGCCGGCGCTGATGCCCTTGCTGACGATCTTGCTCTTGGTGCGCTTGCCGATGTGGATCATCTTGGTGCCGGTATCGGCCTGCTGGCGATGATGGGTCAGCGCCACCGAGTGGAACTCGCCGACCGAGTCGTCGCCGAGCAGCACGCAGGAGGGATACTTCCAGGTGATCGCCGAACCGGTCTCGACCTGGGTCCAGGTGATCTTGCTGCGCGCGCCGCGGCATTCGCCGCGCTTGGTCACGAAGTTGTAGATGCCGCCGACGCCGTTCTCGTCGCCCGGGTACCAGTTCTGCACGGTCGAATACTTGATCTCGGCGTCTTCCAGCACCACCAGCTCGACCACCGCCGCATGCAGCTGGTTCTCGTCGCGCATCGGCGCGGTGCAGCCTTCCAGGTAGGACACGTAGGCCTTGTCCTCGCACACGATCAAGGTGCGTTCGAACTGGCCGGTGTGGCCGGCGTTGATGCGGAAGTAGGTGCTCAGTTCCATCGGGCAGCGCACGCCCTTGGGAATGAACACGAAGCTGCCGTCGGAGAACACCGCCGAATTGAGCGCGGCGAAGTAGTTGTCGCCGACCGGTACCACGCTGCCCAGGTACTGCCTGACGATTTCCGGATGTTCCTTGATCGCCTCGGACATCGAGCAGAAGATCACGCCCTTCTCGGCCAGTTCCTTGCGGAAGGTGGTGCCGACCGAGACCGAGTCGAACACCGCGTCCACCGCCACGCCGGCCAGCTTGGCGCGCTCGTGCAGCGGCACACCGAGCTTGTCGTAGGTGTCCAGCAGTTCCTTGGGCACGTCGTCCAGCGAGGCGTACTTGGGACCCTTGGGCGCGGAGTAGTAGCTCAGCGCCTGGAAATCGATCGGCGCGATGTTGAGCTTGGCCCAGTGCGGCATCGGCATCTTCAGCCAGTGCCGGTAGGCGGCCAGGCGCCACTCGGTCATCCACTCCGGCTCGTCTTTCTTGACGGACAGGGCGCGCACGACGTCTTCGTTCAAGCCGGGCAGGAACGAGTCGGATTCGATGTCGGTAATGAAGCCGGCGTCGTAGCGACGTCCCAGCCGTTCCAGGATTTCAGCGTTTTCGGTGGCCATGGGGGCTGCCTACAGTCAGGTGGTCGCGAAACGCACGGCGATCGGACGCCGTCTGGTTTCGCCGGAAGAGGGAAGCGGGTGCAGCATCTGCGCCAGGGTCACGCCGCGCAGCGCATCGGCGACCACGTCGTTGATCAACCGCCAGTTGGAACGCACGCCGCATTTCTGCGCGATGCTGCACTGGCTTTCCTGGTGGCTGCATTCGGTGATCGCCAGCGGGCCTTCCATCGCCTCGACGATCTGGATCAGGGTGATGGCGTCGGCCGGGCGCGCCAGCCGGTAGCCGCCGTGCACGCCGCGCAGGCCTTCGACCAGCCCGGCCTGGGCCAGCGGCTTGAGCAGCTTGCTGACGGTGGGCGGCTCCAGCCCTGACTGCTCGGCCAGTTCGGTCGCGCTCAGCACCTCGCCGGGACGCGCGGCAAGCACGGTCAGCACGACGGTGGCGTAATCGGTCAACTTGGTGACGCGGAGCATGGGGCAACGGCCGGAATTCAATGCGGACCGAAATTGTACGCTTTCGCGGCGCCGGCGTCCAAGCCGCGCGTTCATGTTTTTCCCTATCGCGGCGATCGGCGCCGCCAGCGGCCCCGGCACGGCAGCCTGGCGCGATCCGCGGGGCTTGGGATCGCCGCCGATGTGCGCCAGAATCAGCGCTTTCCCGTTCCGGACCGCCGCATGCCCCGCAAGATCGCCGCCCGCAAGTCCCGCATCCATGGCAATGGCGTGTTCGCCGTGCTGCCGCTCAAGAAAGGCGAGCGGGTCATCGAGTACAAGGGCCGCCGCCGCACCCATGCCGAAGTGGATCGCGACGAGGCCGGCGATGTCGAGACCGGGCACACCTTCCTGTTCACCCTCAGCGACGACTACGTGATCGACGCCAATTACGAAGGCAACGACGCGCGCTGGATCAACCACAGCTGCGCGCCCAACTGCGAGGCGGTGATCATCGAGGCCGAAGGCGACGACCGGCGCCAGGACAAGGTGGTGATCGAGACGTTGCGCGCCATCAAGCCGGGCGAGGAATTGACCTACAACTACGGCATCACCCTGGGCGAACGGCATACGCCGCGGCTGAAGAAGATCTGGGAGTGCCGCTGCGGATCCAAGAACTGCACCGGGACCATGCTGCAGCCCAAGCGCTGAGTGCGCACCTGCACGTGGCCTAGACGCGCGGCTCACGACGCTGCAACCGCGGCGCTCCTACGGTGACGCTCCCCCTGTAGAGGAGTTTCCCATGAGCACAGCATCTTCCCTGTCCGGCAAGCGCGTCGCGGTCCTGGCCACCGACGGCTTCGAACAGTCCGAGTTGCAGGAGCCCAAGCGGCTGCTGGAATCGTGGGGCGCGCAGGTCGATGTGATCGCGCCCGGCGACGCCTCCAGCATCCGCGGCTGGAACAAGAAGGACTGGGGCGACAGCGTGCCGGTCGACAAGCGCCTGGCCCAGGCCGATGCCGGCGACTACGACGCGCTGGTGCTGCCGGGCGGAGTGATCAATCCGGACAACCTGCGCACAGAAGCCACCGCGATCCGTTTCATCCAGTCCTTCGCCGGCGCCGGCAAGCCGGTCGCGGCGATCTGCCACGGCCCCTGGCTGCTGGCCGAAAGCGGCCTGGTGCGCGACAAGCAGGTGACCTCGTGGCCGTCGGTGAAGACCGACCTGAGCAATGCCGGCGGGCGCTGGCAGGATGCGGACGTGGTGGTGGACGGCAACCTGATCACCAGCCGCAAGCCGGACGACATTCCCGCGTTCGCCGCGGCGGTGGCCAAGGCGCTGGGCTGAGTTCGGCGCCCGGCCTGCGCAACGAGAAACGGCGGCCTGTGGGCCGCCGCTTTTTTGTAGGAAGGGGTTTCAGCCCCGACCGGGGAATGCAGCAGTCGGATCGCGTTCGGGCCGAGAGCAGTGTCGCGGCTGAAGCCGCTCCTACAGAAAAGCAGTGGCCCACCAGCTGCACTGTAGGAGCGGCTTCAGCCGCGACAGACGGCATCAGACGCCCGACGTTGTCCAACCGGTTAGGTTCCTGCAGAGCTCCCCGTCAATTGTCGCGTCCAAAACGTCGCGCGCGACTCGCACCGAAGCCAATACGCGGTTTCTCCCTCGCCCTGATCCGCGGCGCGCAGCGTCACCGCCTCACCTGCCGCAGCGCAGCCTCACTGCCCCGACAGCGCGCCGGCCGGTACCAGCTTTCCGATGTCCTGGTTGAAGTGCACCACCAGCTTGCCGTTCTCCACCGCCGCCGATTCGATCTGCACGTTGCCCATGACCGCGCCCAGCGCCGGATCCAGCTTGTAGATGGGTTCCTTGCGCGCGTAGTCGCCCAGCCAGACGTTGAGCAACTCGCGGGTGTTGGCGTCGAGCTTGCCGCCGTTGGCGGCTGGGCGGAAATCGTCGATGGTCGGCGATTGCAGGTGGAAGCCCTGAGTCTGCTGTTCGTAGCGCAGCCCGCTGGTCAGCAGCACCGTGCCCAGCGGGGTCGGCGCGCCGCCGCCTGTGGCCATGCTCAGGTCGAACTGCATCTTCAGCCGGTCGCCCGGCGGCAGCGACAGCTTGGGATCGCGGATGGTCATCTTCACCAACCCGCCGAGCGCCTTGTGCGTCTGCGGGAAGCTGCCGTCCAGATACTGCTGCACATCGGCAGCGCCGACGCTGACCTGTTTGCCCTGGATCATCGGCTCGGCCTGCAGCTGGGTCGCGGCAACGAGGGTCAGCAGCGCGGCGGCGCGCAAGGTCAGCAGGCGGAGCTTCATGGGATGTGGTGCCTTGGCGGAATCAGGGGTTCAACATAACCGCAGCCGGTGAATGCGCGATTAGCGGAAGAGTGGGGTGAAGCGGTCAGGCCTGCGGAAACGCGTGCGCCGGCTGGTCACGCGGCGGTCGGCGCCAGCCGCGCCAGGATCGCATCCAGCGCCGGACGCAGCGGTGCCAGCAAGGCCTGCGCCTCGCTGCCGCTGCGCTCGCTGAGTCCGCGCAGCAGTTGCGTGCCGACGGTCAGCGCGGCGCGCTCGTCGCCGTGCAGGCCGGGATGACGCTGCGCGGCTTCGAGCAGGCGCATCCAGTCCTGCCGGCAGCGGGCCTCGAATTCGATGGTGCAGCGGCCTTGGCATTGCAGCCCGTCGGCCTCGATCGGCGTGACGGTGATGCGGTAGCGTTGGGAGGCGGTCATGGGCGTGCGCACGGCGGGTCGGTCGACTCAAGATAGGCGCCGTCCGCCGCTATCACGAGAGGGATGGCCGCGACGCTCTGTTCCAGGGCACGTCATCAAGCATCGGACGCCGGTCGTGCCGCAGGCGGCGGCCGTGCGGGTTGGGCCATGGCCGTCGATCGGCGCTACGCGGCGTGGATCCGGCCGTCAGAGGCGCGTTGCCATTTCCCTCGCAGAACAGCCAGCCAGACTCGGTTTAGATGCCTTGGGCGCGATGGCACGCCTCTTTGCGACCGTTCAGCGCGCCGCACGCAGCAGCGGCAGCGGATCGTAGGCACCGCCCTCGGCATAGACGCCGTAGTGCAGATGCGGCGGCGTGCCGCGCGCGTTGCCGCTGTCGCCGACCGTGCCGAGCGGATTGCCAGCCTCGACCAGGTCGCCGACCTGCAGGTCCGGCGCCCAGTCCTGCAGATGTGCGTAGTAATGGCGTTGCCGGGCCGGACCCATCACCCACACCTGGCGGCCGCCGAGGCCGCGCTCGGCGACCGCGACCACGATGCCACGCGTGGCCGACAGCACCGGCGTGCCGCGCTTGGCGAAGATGTCCACGCCGGCGTGCTGGCGATCGCGACCGCGCGGCGCGCCGAAGGTGGCGGCCACGCGGCGCGGGTCCACGCCTTGCACCGGCATGCGCAGCGCGGTGGGCGGCGGCTGCCGCGCCAGTTCCCAACCGGCCCGCGCACGCAGCGCCCACGGCTGCTGCCAGGCCCAGGCCAGCGCGAGCGCCGTGCAGGCCAGTGCGGTCGAGCGCAGCAGCCAACGGCGCAGCGTCCGCGCAGGCGAGGGCGCCGCTGCCGGCATCGCCTCAGCCAGCCTGCGTGCCGGCCTGCTTCTGCAACTGCTGCTTCAGCGCGTCGTCGATGCCGAGCTGGCGCGCCAGTTCGTCCAGGTAGCTGCGTTCCATGAAGCTCTGTTCGTCGGCGGCGAGCAGGCTGGCCAGATACATCTCCGAGGCGATTTCCGGCGTCGTCGCGGCTTTCGCCACTTCGGCCGGGTCCAGCGGCTTCTCCAGTTCCGCGTGCAGCCAGCGCTGCACGTCCTCGTCGCCGTCGAGGCGGGTGAACTCGCCTTCGATCAGTTCGCGTTCGCGGGTGTCGATATGGCCGTCGGCCTTGGCCGCGGCGACCAGCGCGCGCAGGATCGCCTGGCTGTGCTGTTCCACTTCCAGCGGCGGCAACCGGTCCAGGGTCTGCGGTTCTTCCGGCGCGGCGGCACCGAGTTGCTGGCGCTTGTAGTCGCCGTAGGCGCGGTAGGCCATCACCCCGATCGCGGCCAGGCCGCCATAGGTCGCCAGCTTGCGCGTGGTGCGGTTCTTGCCCAGCAGCAGGCCGAGCGCGCCGCCGCTCAGGGCGCCCTTGCCGAAGTCGGCGTTGAGCATGCCGCCGAGGCCGCCGCTCCTGGCGGGCGATCCCGCCGAGGCGGACGTGCCGGTCTTGGCCATGGCCTGGCCGGCGGCGCCCTGCGCCGATTGCAGCAGTTGGTCGAGAAAGCCCTGTAGCTTCATGCACGCGTTCCTTTCGAATTGAAGCACCGGTATAGCCGGCGTCGCCTTAGCGGGCTGTCAATCCCGCTAAGGGCGGCGGCGAGCGCGCAAAAAAAACGAGACGGCGCAGGCCGTCTCGTCCGGTGTGCTTGCCTGGATCAGGCGACGCTGCTCAGAGCGCGGCGTCCTTGAGCTTCTTCAGCGGGCGCACCTTCAGCTTGGTGGTGGCCGGCTTGGCGGCGAACCACTGCTCTTCCTTGGTGAACGGGTTGATGCCCTTGCGCTTCGGCTTGGCCGGCACGCTGACGGCGGTGATCTTGAGCAGGCCCGGCAGGGTGAACGAACCGGCGCCCTTCTTGCTGACCGAGCCGGCCACGGCGTGCTCGAGCGAGGCCATCACCGCGCGCACGTCCTTGGCGACGACGCCGCTGGCTTCGACGATGTGGGCGACCAGCGCGGACTTGCTCAGCGCTTCCTTGATCGGCTTGGGAGCGGCCGGCTTGGCGGCGGTCTTGGTGGCTACTTTCTTCGCTGCCTTTTTCGGGGCAGCCTTTTTCGCGGTCTTTGCCATGATGTCCTGATTCCGTAAACGATAGGTGGTTGGGTCGCGCCGACCCCGTCGGCATGGCGAAATGTAGGGCATGTGCTACGCCGCGCCAATAGGCAAACCGCAAAAAGACGCGGAAAAAGCCCCATGCCGCGTTTTTTTTCGCCGCAAGGGCGGATTTGGACCGGGAAAACGGCGGCGCGCTGCCGCTAGGCGCAGCGTTCATGCCGAGCCGCGACTGGCATCGCCGCCGCCTCGCCGCGGCCATTGGCAATGCTGGAATCCAGTGCGCAGGCGGCTGCCCGGACCGGTCCGGCGGACAGCGATCCCACTCGCCGCGTCGCCGTCTGCTTCCGATGCGCACGGCTGGGCGCGCACGCTCCGGGGGCGGCGCGGTCGCTGCCGTGCGTGGAGGCGCCGGGTTGCGCCGCGCGCTGGCCGTTGCTGCGCAGAGGGCGTGCCACCTGGCGAGTTGGTCGCGGTGTCGGCTATCGACGAGTTCGCCGAGCTGGGCGACCGGCGGCGCCTGCGGGCGAACGATCGCCATCGCTTGCGGAGCATCGCTGCGCTCCGCCAACAACGCCGCCAGCGGTGCCCGGATGCGCACCGTCCACGGCGGGTACTGCGCCGCACAAGGCCGTAACGCCCGCTGCTCTATCGTGCCTGCCTCATTCACCACGGGAGTACCGCATGGGCATTTCGCGTCACGCCACCGCGCATTGGGAAGGCGACCTGAAGAGCGGCAAGGGCCAGCTGAGCACGCCGCAGAGCGGTCTGCTGGAAAACACCCGCTATGCCTTCAGCAGCCGCTTCGGCGACGAGAAGGGCACCAATCCGGAAGAGTTGATCGCCGCCGCGCACGCAGGCTGCTTCACCATGGCGCTGTCGGCCAAGCTCAGCGAGGCGGGCTTCCCGCCGACCTCGCTGGACACGCGCGCCGAGGTCGATCTGTCGATGGAAGGCGGTCCGCAGTTGTCGCAGATCCGGCTCAAGGTCAAGGCCGTGGTCCCGAACATCGAGGCGGCGCAGTTCCGTGCGTTGGCCGACGACGCCAAGCAGAACTGCCCGGTGTCCAAGGCGCTGAGCGCGGTGCCGATCAGCCTGGAAGCCGAACTGGGCTGAGTGTTGGGCCTGGCGCGTGCCGCCAGGCCTTTTCCCGAAACGACGGTCAGGCCACGCCGGCTACGGCTCGCGCGGTCCGGCCGTTTGCCATTGCATGGGAGCGGTTCCAGTCGCGATACGCGCAAGCCCCCGTTGCGGCAACAGCTGTCGCGGCGCTAAACAGTCGCCGTCCACCGGGCCCAATTCAGTCTCGTTTCACCGGCGCGGACCGAGCATGCAGGTGCGCGATCCACGCGCCTGGAATCTTCGACATGAACAAGCTCTCGACCCGTCTTCTGACCGCCGCGCTCGCCGTGGGCGTGGTCGGCTCCGCCACTGCGCAGGACTACGGCCGCTACGATGGCTATCGCGATCGCGGCTATCCGAGCAGCGGCAGCTACGAATACGCCCGTGTGGTCCGTGCCGACCCGATCATCGTGCCGGTGCGCGGCCCGCGCGAAACCACCGAGCGCTGCTACGAGCGCCCGGCCTCGGGCGAATATGTCGAAAACGGCTACCGCGGCAATGGCTACTACAGCGACGGCTACCGCGGCACCGACGGCGGGCGCAGCGCGGCCACGGTGGTCGGCGGCATCGCCGGTGCGCTGCTGGGCAGCCGCGTCGGCGGCGGCAGCGGGCGCTTCGTCGGCACCGCGGTCGGCACCATGGTTGGCGGCCTGGCCGGGCGCTCGATCTACGACAGCAATACCCGCACCACCGTGCAGACCGGCTCGGTCAGCGTGTGCGAACCGGTGGCCTATCGCAGCGAGAGCTACGACCGGGTGGACGGCTACGACGTGACCTACGAATACGGCGGCCGCTACTACCACACGCGCAGCGCGGAGCGTCCGGGCGACCGCATCCGGGTGCGCGTGGACGTGTTGCCCGACTGAACGATGCGGACGCCTCGCTGAGGCGTCCATGGGGCATCGGCGGCCAGCGCCACGGCGCTGGCCGCCGACGACGATTCGTCAGGCGGCCCTGCCGCCCACTCCTGCCGTTGCAGGCAAGCGTTATCGATCTGCCGCTCAGCGCCAGTCGATGCGCCCGTCGATCACCGTCTGTACCTGGCCGCCCGACCAGACCTCGCCGGCGCTGTCCACGCTTAGGGTCAGCAAGGCATCGTGGCCGACCTCGCGGCCCTGGCTGACCACGTAACGGCCGTCGCGGCCGGGCAGGGCGTCGCGGTGGTCCAGCCACGCGGCGAGTACGGCGTTGGCGGCGCCGGATGCGGCATCCTCGAACCGGCGGCCATTGCCGACGAACGCACGCACTGCCAGCTGATACGCCTGGTCGTTGGCCCGCGCATAGGCGAACACACCCATGCTGGCGGTGCTTTCGGCCAGCGCGGCGATCGCTTCCCAGTCCGGCGCCAGGCCGCGCAACGCGGCTTCGTCGGCGATTTCGACCAGCCACCAGCAGCGGCCGCCGTCCATGCGCACCGGCGGTTGCGCGCCCAGCGTCCAGCCGGCCAGCGCCGCCGCCAGGCGCGGATCGGCGGCGTCGGCGATCTCCGCGACCTGCGCGCGCGGGGTGCGGATGGCGATGCTGCGCACGCCACCGTCCGCATCCACGCGCAACGGCAGCAGCCCGGCGATGCCTTCCTGGACCAGCACGCCGTCCTTGGGCACGGCGATGCCCGCCTCCAGCACCGCATGCGCGGTGCCGACGCTGGGGTGGCCGGCGAACGGCACTTCCTTCTGCGGACTGAACATGCGGATGCCGTAGCTGGCGCCCGGCTGCGTGGCCGGGAACACGAAGGTGGTCTCCGGCAGCCGCGTCCAGCGCGCGATCGCCTGCATCGCCGCCGCGTCCAGGCCTTGCGCATCCAGCACCACCGCCAGCGGATTGCCGGCGCCGGGGCGCGGGGAGAACACATCCAGTTGCAGGAAACGGCGCGTGGTCATGGCAGGCACTCGAAGGCGGGGGCGCGCAGCTTAGCAACCGCGGCGCGCGCCCGATGCAGGGCCGGCGCATCGCGGGCTTGGCCGGCAAGCGCCAGGAGCGCTGCGCTTGGCATAGAATCGCAGGTTCCGCCCGGCGTTCCGGGCCTCTTTCCCTCCACCAGACCCCACAACGAAATGTCCTCTTCCCCCCACGTCGATCGTTGGATCGTCCTCAAGTTCGGCGGCACCTCGGTGTCGCGTCGTCATCGCTGGGACACGATCGGGAAGCTGGCGAAAAAACGCGCCGACGAGACCGGGGCGCGGGTGCTGGTGGTGGTGTCGGCGCTGTCGGGGGTGACCAACGAGTTGACCGCGATCGCCGACGGCAGCGCCGACAGCGCGCAGCGCGTGGCCGCGCTGGAGCAGCGCCACCGCGAGTTCCTGGGCGAACTGGAACTGGATGCGGACAGCGTGCTCGGCGCGCGCCTGGCGGCGCTGCGCGGATTGCTCGACGACCCGCGCGCGGCGAGCCGCACGCTGGACTGGCAGGCCGAGGTGCTGGGCCAGGGCGAGTTGCTGTCCTCGACGCTGGGCGCGGCCTACCTGCGCGCCAGTGGTCTGGATTTCGGCTGGATGGACGCGCGCCAGTGGCTGGACGCGCTGCCGCCGCAGCCGAACCAGAGCGAGTGGTCCAAGCGGCTGTCGGTGTCGTGCCAGTGGCAGTCCGACACGGACTGGCGCGAACGTTTCGTCGCCCAGCCGGCGCGGATGCTGATCACCCAGGGCTTCATTTCGCGGCACCAGGACGGCGGTACCGCGATCCTCGGCCGCGGCGGCTCGGACACCTCGGCGGCCTACTTCGGCGCGCTGCTCGGCGCCAGCCGGGTGGAGATCTGGACCGATGTGCCGGGCATGTTCAGCGCCAATCCGCGCGAAGTGCCCGATGCGCGCCTGCTGACCCGGCTGGACTATTACGAAGCGCAGGAAATCGCCACCACCGGCGCCAAGGTGCTGCATCCGCGCTCGATCAAGCCGTGCCGCGACGGCGGCGTGCCGATGGCGATCCTGGACACCGAGCGCCCCGAGCTGCCCGGCACCAGCATCGACGGCAACGCGCGCACCGTGCCCGGGGTCAAGGCGATCAGCCGCCGCAACGGCATCGTGCTGGTGTCGATGGAAGGCATCGGCATGTGGCAGCAGGTCGGCTTCCTGGCCGACGTGTTCGCGCGCTTCGCCAAGCATGGGCTGTCGGTGGATCTGATCGGTTCGGCCGAGACCAACGTCACCGTGTCGCTGGACCCGAGCGAGAACCTGGTCAACACCGACGTGCTGGCGGCGCTGTCGGCCGACCTGGCGGAGATCTGCCGGGTCAAGATCATCGTGCCGTGCGCGGCGATCACCCTGGTCGGACGCGGCATGCGCTCGCTGCTGCACAAGCTCTCGGACGTGTGGGCCACGTTCGGCAAGGAGCGTGTACACATGATCTCGCAGTCGTCCAACGACCTGAACCTGACCTTCGTCATCGACGAGGCCGATGCCGACGGCCTGTTGCCGATCCTGCACGCCGAGCTGATCGACAGCGGCGCGATGCCGGTGGAGGAGACCGAGGTGTTCGGCCCGCGCTGGCGCGAGATCACCGGCAGCGTGCGCGCGCGGCCGACGCCGTGGTGGCATGCCGAGCGCGAGCACCTGCTGCGCCTGGCCGACGCCGGCACGCCGCGCTATGTCTACCATCTGCCGACGCTGCGCGAGCGCGCCCGCGCGCTCAAGGCGATCGCGCCGATCGACCAGCGCTACTACGCGATCAAGGCCAATTCGCATCCGGCGATTCTCGAGGCGCTGGTCGCCGAGGATTTCGGCCTGGAATGCGTGTCGCACGGCGAACTGCGCCGGGTGTTCGACACCTTGCCGGAGCTGTCGCCGCGGCGGGTGCTGTTCACCCCCAGCTTCGCGCCCAAGGCCGAATACGAAGCTGCGTTCGCGCTGGGCGTGACCGTCACCGTGGACAACGTCGAGCTGCTGCAGCGCTGGCCGGAACTGTTCCGCGGCCGCAGCCTGTGGCTGCGCATCGACCTGGGCCATGGCGACGGCCACCACGAGAAGGTCAACACCGGCGGCAAGGCGTCCAAGTTCGGCCTGTCGGCGACGCGGGTGGACGAATTCGTCGAGGTCGCACGCACGCTGGACATCCGCATCGTCGGCGTGCACGCGCACCTGGGCAGCGGTGTGGAGACGGCGCAGCACTGGCGGCGCATGTGCGACGAACTGGCCGGCTTCGCGCGCCGCATCGGCAGCGTGGAGGTCATCGACATCGGCGGCGGCCTGCCGATCGCGTACAGCGCCGACGACGAGCCGTTCGATCTCGATGCCTGGGCGCAGGGCCTGGCCGAGGTCAAGGCGGTGCACCCGGCGTTCCGCCTGGCGGTCGAGCCGGGCCGCTACCTGGTCGCCGAATGCGGCGTGCTGCTGACCCGCGCCACCCAGGTGATCGAGAAGGACGGCATCCGCCGCGTCGGCCTGGATGCGGGCATGAACGCGCTGGTGCGTCCGGCGTTGTACGACGCCTGGCACGACGTGGCCAACCTGAGCCGGCTCGAGCGCGAGGCCGATGCGGTGTTCGACGTGGTCGGCCCGATCTGCGAATCCAGCGACGTGTTCGGCAAGCGCCGCCGCCTGCCTGCCGCCACCGCGGCCGACGACGTGATGCTGATCGCCGATGCCGGCGCCTACGGCTACGCGATGGCCAGCACCTACAACCAACGCGAGCTGCCGCGGGAGGACGTGATCGATGCGCCTGCCGTCTGAGACCCGCTTTCTTGCGCCGCCGCGCGCAGCGCGAGCGGCATGCCGTGCTTCGGCGCGAATGCCGCTCAGCCCGATTCCGGATACGCCATGACCGCTTTCGACAAACAGCAGATCACCACCTTCCGCTTCGTGCGCTGCGCGTTCGACGCCGACAGCGGCGTCGCGCGCCTGGTCTATGCCTTCGACCAGGGCCCGGAGCTGGTGGAGACGATCACCGTGCCGGGCGCGCCGTTCGTGCTGGACGCGGCGCGCGCGCAGGCCGTGCAGCACGCGTTGCGCCTGCTGCACCTGATCGCCGGAGTCAGCTACTACAAGGCCGCGGTGCCGCCGCGGATCGAAATCGACGACTACGCGATCGACGCCGAGACTGCGGCGCTGCTGGACAGCGTGTATCTGCACGGCCTGGGCGAGTTCGCCTATCGCAACGGGCTGGATCTGCGCGAGCGGATCCGCTTTCCGGCGACCGCGGCAGACGAACAGGGTGCTCCGGCACTGGGCCTGCGCGCGCATGCGCTGGTCGCGATCGGCGGCGGCAAGGATTCGCTGGTCAGCATCGAGGCGTTGCGCGCGGCCGGCGTGGAGCAGACCGTGGCCTGGATCGGCGGCTCGCAGCTGATCCGCGCCTGCGCCGAGCGCACCGCGCTGCCGACCTTGAACATCGGCCGCGCGCTGGCGCCGGAGCTGTTCGAACTGAACCGGCAGGGCGCGTGGAACGGGCATATCCCGGTGACCGCGGTGAACTCGGCGATCCTGGTGTTCGCCGCGCTGCTGCAGGACGCGGGCCAGGTGGTGTTTTCCAACGAGCACTCGGCCAGCTACGGCAGCCAGATCGCCGGCACCGGCGAGGTCAACCACCAGTGGTCCAAGGGCTGGGCGTTCGAGCAGGCGTTCGGCGCGCACGTGCAGCGCTACGTGGCCGCGGACCTGCGCTACTACTCGCTGCTGCGCCCGCTGTCGGAACTGGCGGTGGCGCGGCAGTTCGCCAAGACCGACCATTACGACGCGCATTTCTCCAGTTGCAACCGCAATTTCCACATCCTCGGCGAGCGCCCGGCGCACCGCTGGTGCGGGGTGTGCCCGAAGTGCCATTTCGTGTTCCTGGCGTTGGCCCCGTTCATGCCGAAGACGCGGCTGGTGCGGATCTTCGGCCGCAACCTGCTCGACGATGCGGCGCAGGCGCCGGGTTTCGATGCGCTGCTGGAATTCCAGGACCACAAGCCGTTCGAATGCGTCGGCGAGGGCCGCGAATCGCGCGCGGCGATGGCCACCCTGGCGGCGCGCGCGGAATGGAAGGAGGACGCGCTGGTGGCGCGGTTCATTCGCGAGATCCAGCCGCAGCTGGACGCCGGCGACCTGCGCGTGGAGCCGCTGCTGGCGCTGGACACGCAGCACCGCATTCCGGCCGAGCTGTGGGAACGCGTGCGTGCGAATTTCGCAGCTTGACGGTCTGCGCGTCGCGCTGTGGGGCTGGGGCCGCGAGGGCCGGGCGGCGTATGCCGCGGTGCGCGGCAGGGAATGGGGAATGGGGAATGGGGAATCGGCGGCGGCGCTGCCGCTGACGGTATTCTGTTCGGTTGACGAAGCGGCTTCGCTGTCGGCGCTCGGGGATCCCGCGCTGCAGGTGGAAACCGAGGTCAGTGCCGAGCGGCTGGCTGCGTTCGACGTGGTCATCAAGTCGCCCGGGATCAGCCCGTATCGGCCCGAGGCGCAGGCCGCCGCCGCGCACGGCACGCGCTTCATCGGCGGTACCGCGCTGTGGTTCGCCGAACGTGCGGACGCCGACGGCGTGGTGCCGGGCAGCGTCTGCATCACCGGCACCAAGGGCAAGAGCACCAGCACCGCATTGCTGGCGCACCTGCTGCGCGCCGGCGGCCATCGCACCGGCCTGGTCGGCAACATCGGCCTGCCGCTGCTGGAAGTGCTGGCGCCGCCGCAGCCGCCCGCCTACTGGGCGATCGAACTGTCCAGCTACCAGACCGGCGACGTGGCGCGCAGCGGTGCGCGGCCGCAGTTGGCGCTGGTGCTGAACCTGTTCCCGGAACATCTGGACTGGCATGGCAGCCAGGCGCGTTACGTCGAGGACAAGCTGGCGCTGGTGACCCAGGCGCGGCCGCGCATCGCGCTGCTCAACGCCGCCGATCCGCAACTGGCGGCGCTGGCGCTGCCCGACAGCGAGGTGCGCTGGTTCAATCGCGAAGACGGCTGGCACATGCGCGGCGATGTCGTGCATCGCGGCGAAGTGGCGGTGTTCGACAGCGCGCGGGCCCCGCTGCCGGGCCGGCACAACCGCGGCAACCTGTGCGCGGTGCTGGCGGCGATCGAGGCGCTGGGCCTGGACGCGGCGGCGCTGGCGCCGGCCGCGGCGGAGTTCCGGCCGTTGCCGAACCGGCTGCAGACCTTGGGCGAGCGCGACGGCGTCGCCTACGTCAACGATTCGATCAGCACCACGCCGCACGCCACGCTGGCGGCGCTGGAGTGCTTTCGCGGGCGTCGCATCGCGCTGTTGGTCGGCGGCCACGATCGCGGCCTGGACTGGCAGGCGTTCGCGGAGGCGATGCGCCACGGCGCGCCGCTGGAGATCGTCACCATGGGCGGCAACGGTCCGCGCATCCACGCGCTGCTGGCGCCGTTGGCCGCGGCCGGCGGCTTCGGCCTGCACGCGGCCGCGGACCTGCCGGCCGCCGTGGCGTTGGCGCGCGAAGCGCTGGGCGAGGGCGGCGGCGTGGTGCTGCTGTCGCCGGGCGCGCCCAGCTTCGGCGCCTACCGCGATTACGTCGCGCGCGGCCGCCATTTCGCCGAACTGGCCGGGTTCGATCCGGAGGCGATCAGCGCGATCCCGGGGCTGGGCATCGCCTGATCTGGGGGCTTCGCGCATTGAGCTGGCGCGCACGCCGCATGACCGCCGCTGCGCTTAGACTGCCGGCTGGTTCCGATGGGAGAGAGGCGATGCGCACTCGTTCGATGCGGTGGATCGGCCTGCTGGGCCTGGCCTTGGCGCTGCCGTTGCCGGCGCTGGCCGCGATGCAGGCCAAGCCGGTGGAATGGAAGGTCGGCAAGGACAGCTTCAGCGGCGTGCTGGTCTACGACGATGAAGACAACGACAAGCGCCCGGGCCTGGTGATGGTGCCGAACTGGCGCGGGGTCAACGCGTCGGCGATCGAAAAGGCCAAGCAGCTCGCCGGTGACGATTACGTGGTGCTGCTGGCCGACGTCTACGGCAAGGGCAAGCGTCCGGCCAACGATGCCGAGGCCGGACAGTTCGCCGGGGCGCTGAAGAAGGATCCGGCGACGTTGCGCGCGCGTGCATTGAAGGCGGTCGAGGTGCTGAAGGCGCAAGCCGGCAAAGCGCCGCTGGACGCTGCACGGATCGGCGCGGTCGGCTTCTGCTTCGGCGGCACCACGGTGCTGGAACTGGTCCGCGCTGGTGCGCCGCTGGCGGGCGTGGTCAGCCTGCACGGCGGCCTGGCCACGCCGTCGCCTGCCGCCGCAGGCAGCGCCAGGACGCCGCTGCTGGTGCTCAACGGCGCCGACGACAAGAGCGTGAGCCGCGACGACATCGCCGCCTTCGAGCAGGAAATGAACGGCGCCGGCGCCGACTGGCAGTTCGTCAACTTCAGCGGCGCGGTGCATTGCTTCGCCGAGGCCGACGCCAACAGCCCGCCGGGCTGCCAATACAATCCGCGCGCGGCGAAGCGTGCCTATCGCATGCTGCACGATTTCTTTGATGAGCGATGGGATTAGGGATTAGGGATTCGCAAAAGCGGCAGGTCTGCGCTTTACGAATTCCAACCCTGTCAGGGCACGCGCGCGCGTCGGATCAGCGCTTAAGTTCGACTGCGGAGCACGCGTTTCGGAACCATGGGGATTCGCAGAAGCCGCATCGCCGCTTCTGCGAATCCCCAATCCCCAATCCCCAATCCCGTCCGGCGCGCAACGCGCGCCGGATCAATGCCTGCGTTCGACCGCGTAACGCGCCAATCCGCGCAGCGCGGCCACCGCCTCGCTTTCCGGCAGGCCGTCCAGCGCGCGTTCGGCGGCCGCGGCGTATTCGGCGGCGCGGCGCCGGCTGTAGTCGAGCCCGCCGCTGGCCTGGATCGCCGCCAGCACTTCCGGCATCGCGTCGGCATCGCCTTGTTCGACGATATGGCGCAGGCGCTGGCGGGTGGCGTCGTCGGCGTGCGCCATCGCGTGGATCAGCGGCAGGGTGGCCTTGCCTTCGGCCAGGTCGTCGCCCAGGTTCTTGCCCAGGTCGGCGGCATCGGCGGTGTAGTCGAGCACGTCGTCGGCGATCTGGAACGCATAGCCCAGGTGCATGCCGTAGTCGTACAGGCGCTGCTGCACCTCTTCGGACGCGCCCGAGGCCATCGCCCCGAGCCGGGTGCCGGCGGCGAACAGCACCGCGGTCTTGCGCTCGATCACGCGCAGATAGGCGGCCTCGTCGGTATCCGGGTTGTGCACGTGCAACAGCTGCAGCACCTCGCCCTCGGCGATGCGGTTGGTGGTGTCGGCGAGCAGCCGCATCACCGCCATGCTGTCCAGTTCGACCATCAGCTGGAAGCTGCGCGAGTACAGGAAATCGCCGACCAGCACGCTGGGCGCATTGCCCCACAGCGCATTGGCGGTGCTGCGGCCGCGGCGCAGGTCCGATTCGTCGACCACGTCGTCGTGCAGCAGGGTCGAGGTGTGGATGAACTCGACGATCACCGCCAACTGGTGGTGCATCGGCCCGCCGTCGCCGCAGGCGCGCCCGGCCAGCATCACCAGCATCGGCCGCAGGCGCTTGCCGCCGGCGGAGACGATGTGCTCGGCGATCTGGTTGATCAGCACCACGTCCGAGGCCAGACGGCGGCGGATCAGGGCATCGGCGGCGCTCATGTCGGGCGCGGCCAGCGCCTGGATCTGAGGCAGCCCCAGGGCGGGGCGGAGGTCTTCGGCGAGGCTCATGCGGTCGGACTAGGGGGAATGCAGGGATTATAGGCCCCCCGGTGCGGGCAAGTCTTACGCCTGAACCGGGGTCGGGCTGATATCCGCCGCCAGCCCGGTATAATTCACTGTCCTCGCCCGTTCCCGAACGGGCAACCCTATCCGACATGCCCGCGCCCGAGCGGGTTCACCACCCCGAACGGAAGAATTCCATGGCCCGCGGCATCAATAAAGTCATCCTCGTCGGCAACCTCGGCAACGACCCCGACACCAAGTACACCCAGGCCGGCATGGCGATCACCCGGATCAGCCTGGCCACCACCAGCGTGCGCAAGGACAAGGACGGCAACCAGCAGGAGCGCACCGAATGGCACCGCGTGGTGTTCTTCGGCAAGCTCGGCGAGATCGCCGGCGAGTACCTGCGCAAGGGCAGCTCGGTCTACGTCGAAGGCTCGATCCGCTACGACAAGTACACCGGCCAGGACGGCGTGGAGAAGTACTCCACCGACATCGTCGCCGACGAGATGCAGATGCTGGGCGGTCGCGAAGGCGGCGGCGGTGGTGGTGCCGGCATGGGCGGCGATCGCCCGCAGCGTTCGGCACCGCCGCGCCAGGAGCGCCCGAGCCAGGGCGGCGGCGGGCAGGACTACGCGCCGCGCCGCCAGCAGCCGGCACCGCAGCAGTCCGCGCCGATGGACGATTTCGCGGACGACGATATCCCGTTCTAAGACACATAGTCCTTAGAAATAGGTCCAGGAAGAGCCCCGTTTTGCGGGGCTTTTCTTTTTCTCGATACTGCTGGCCCGCAGACGCGAAGCAGTTCTTGTCGAAGTGCGGCTCGGATTCGAATACGGCGTACACCGTTGTGGCGGGGACGGAGCGATGCCGCTGTCGGTCGAGCGATATCGGCGTGAAATGTCGATCGAAGATGACGATATCGATCTGTTCGCTGCGGCCGCCGGCACCGTCAGTCACAAAGCCCGTCTCGACCTTGTCGCGATCGGGCAAGCAAGCGCGGAAGACCTCGATCCGGTGGTCTCGTTGACACTGGCTTGCGTGCCAGGATGATTGGCCGACTGAGAGGCGCGGCGCATTTTCAGCGCTGGTTCGTCCCGTACCCCAAACGAAGGCGTCGAAGCCAGACGGTATCGGCCGATTGGGTCGCCGTAGGCATGGTTCTTCTCAAGATTTGAGGAATTGGGGCCGAAGCGTGCGCGCAAGCGGCGCGTGCCTCGCTGTTCTTGCCTTCGCGGAACCGGATTGATCGCCGGCGTGGCTTCGTGAGCGGCCACCTTGAGCAACGATCTGGCGCGGTCTCTCGTGCCGAATCCATGCTGTCGCTCACGGGCGGGCACAGCCCGGCCGGAACCGGTCAAGTGGCGTGAATGCAGGTAGCCGGTGTGGCGAACAGGCCCTGGAACGCATCGTCGAACCGGCCCCCAGCCGCCATCCAGGCAGTCCACTGCCACAACCTCAAACGGGAATCACGGTTTCACCGGTTTCTCGCCGTGCTTCGCCTGCGTAGCGGGCCATGGTGCGCGGGATGCCAGCCCCTTTCCGCTGCACCTTCGGTAGTGCCCTCCGTGCGCCGCACGAAATTCCATCGCCGTCCTGCAGCGACTGGCGCGACGGGCGTTGTGCTTTGCAGCATGAGTTTTCGTGCACTGCGTCTTGCAAAAAAACGATTGCCTACTTTATGGTGCAATCGATTGCATTGCGGCGAATCCTCAATGTTTGATACCGGTTGGGAGGCCGGAAGTGGATGTCCATCCATTCGATCGGACCGGCGCCAGCCCCGGGGTTCACGAGGCGAGATGCGCTGCGCGTCGCTGTCGCCGGTAGCCTTGGCCTGGGCGCTGCGGGCATGCTGCCTGCGTTTGCCGCTGCCGCTGCCGCGCCGCTCAAGGGCAACCTGAAGCATTCCGTCGCCCGCTGGACGTTTCCGCAGCAGTCGGTCGCCCAGCTTTGCCAGACGGTGAAGAGCATCGGTTTTGCCGCCATCGATCTGGTCGGCCCGGCGGATTGGCCCACGCTGAAGGCCAATGGCGTGTACAGCGCGATGTGCAACGGCGCGGAGATGGGCCTGGACAAGGGCTTCGCCGGCCGCCAGTTCCACGACCAGCTGGTCGAGCGCTATACGCGGCACATCGACCTGGTGGCCGATGCCGGCTATCGCAACCTCATCTGTTTTTCCGGCAATCGCAACGGCATGGATCCCCAGGAAGGCATGGCCCACGCCGAAGCGGGACTCAAGCGCATCCTCGGGCATGCCGAGAAGCGCGGCGTCGTGCTGGTGATGGAGCTGCTGAACTCCAGGGTCGATCATCCCGACTACCTGTGCGACCACTCCGCCTGGGGCGTCGAGCTGTGCCGGCGGATCGGCTCGGATCATTTCGGCCTGCTGTACGACATCTACCACATGCAGATCATGGAGGGCGACATCATCGCCACCATCGGCAAGCATCACGCGTGCTTCAAGCATTACCACACCGCGGGCGTGCCTGGCCGGCACGAGATCGGAGACCAGCAGGAACTCCACTATCCCGCCATCTGTCGCGCGATCCGCGACACCGGTTTCGACGGCTATCTGGCGCAGGAATTCATGCCTGCGGCGCCGGATCCTGTCGGCTCGCTGCGCGAGGCGATCCGCCTCTGCGACGTATGAAACGCTATCCACCAAGGTGAAGTAGAACCCATGGCAGACAATCACTACGACGCCATCGTCGTCGGCTCGGGAATCAGTGGCGGTTGGGCGGCGAAGGAGCTGACCGAGAAAGGCCTCAAGGTGCTGATGCTGGAACGCGGACGCAACATCGAGCACGTCAAGGACTACGTCAACGCGATGAAGGAGGCGTGGGACTTCCCGCACCGCAACCGGCCGACCCAGGCGATGAAGGCCGACTATCCGGTGCTGATGCGCGACTACGGCCTGGTCGAGAACCTGCAGGGCATGTGGGCCAACGAAAAGGAATCGCCCTACACCGAGATCAAGCGATTCGACTGGTACCGCGGCTATCACGTGGGCGGTCGCTCGCTGCTGTGGGGACGGCAGAGCTATCGTCTGTCGGACCTGGATTTCCAGGCGAACCTCAAGGACGGCATCGCCACCGATTGGCCGATCCGTTACGCCGACATCGCGCCCTGGTACGACTACGTGGAGAAGTTCGCCGGCATCGCCGGCACGCGCGAGGGCCTGGACGTGTTGCCCGACGGCGAGTTCCTGCCGCCGGTCCCGTTGAACATCGTCGAGAAGGACGTGGCCGCGCGGATCAAGAAGGCCTTTGGCGGGACCAGGCACCTGATCCACTCGCGCACCGCGAACATCACCCAGCCCAAGGTCGAGCAGGGCCGCGTCAACTGCCAGTATCGCAACAAGTGCATCCTGGGCTGTCCCTACGGCGCCTATTTCTCGACCCAGTCGGCGACGCTGCCGGCGGCGATGAAGACGGGCAACCTGACCTTGCGGCCGTTCTCGATCGTCAAGGAAGTGCTCTACGACAAGGACCGCAAGCGTGCGCGGGGCGTGGAGATCATCGATGCCGAGAGCGGACAGACCTACCAGTACACGGCCAACGTGATCTTCCTCAACGCCTCCTCCTTCAACTCGACCTGGCTGCTGATGAACTCGGCCACCGATGTCTGGGAAGGCGGGCTGGGCTCGTCGTCCGGCGAGCTTGGGCACAACGTGATGGACCATCATTTCGGCGCCGGTGCCGCCGGCCGGGTCGAGGGCTACGACGACAAGTACTACTTCGGCCGGCGTCCCTGCGGCTTCTACATTCCGCGTTTCCGCAACGTCGCCACGGACAGGCGCGGCTACCTGCGCGGGTTCGGCTACCAGGGCGGCGCCAGCCGCACCGGGTGGTCGCGCGAGATCGCCGAGCTGAACATCGGCGCCGACCTGAAGGACGCGCTGACCCTGCCGGGCGACTGGCGCATCGGCATGACCGGATTCGGCGAAATGCTGCCGCACCACGACAATACGATCCGCCTGGACCCGCAGCGCAAGGACAAATGGGGGTTGCCGGTGCTGGCGATGGACGTGTCCCTGCGCGCGAACGAAAAGGCCATGCGCAAGGACATGGCCGCCGATGCCGCGGAGATGCTGGAGGCGGCCGGCGTCAAGGACGTGCAGATGCACGACGACAACTACGCCCCGGGCAAGGGCATCCACGAAATGGGGACCGCGCGCATGGGCCGCGACCGCAGCAACTCCGTGCTGAACCAGCACAACCAGGTCTGGGACGCGCCGAACGTCTACGTGACCGACGGCGCCTGCATGACCTCCAGCGCCTGCGTGAATCCCTCGCTGACCTACATGGCGCTGACGGCACGGGCAGCGGACCATGCCGTGCGCGAGCTGAAAGCGGGGAACCTGTGATGGAACGCCGCGAACTGCTGAAGATGATCGTCGCCGCCACGGGCGCGGCCATGATCGGCCTGCCCGCGCTCGTCCATGCACAGGCGCCGGCCGAGGGGGCGAACAACGCCTTCTCCGCGGCCGATGTCGGCACGCTGGACGAGATCGCCGAGACCATCCTGCCGCGGACCAAAACGCCGGGGGCGAAGGACGCGGGCGTGGGCCTGTTCATGGCGCAATTCGTCACCGATTGCTACACCGCCCAGCAGCAGGCGGCGTTCCGCGCCGGCCTGATCGAGATCGACAAACGCGCCGGCGGCCGATTCGTAGCGCTCACGCCGCAGGCCCGCACCGAGCTGCTGCGCACCCTCGATGCAGAAGCCAGGAAACACGTCGTCGCCATGACCGACACCGGCACCGCCAAAGTGGCGGACGCGATGCCGCATTACTTCACGATGCTCAAGCAGCTGGCCATTTTCAGCTTCTTCACCTCGAAGGTCGCCGCGACCGACGTGCTGCGCTACGTCGCCGTGCCGGGTCGCTACGACGGCGATCTGGCCTATGCCCCCGGTACGCCCGCCTGGGCGACCAACTGATGGACCGCAACGATTCGCCCATGCACCACTTTCCAGGGGACAAGATGACCAGACCCTTCCTGACGGCGGCCTGCCTGCTGGCCGCGGCGCCTGCGTTCGCGCAGGCCGGCGGCGACCTGTCGCGCGATCCGGCGAAGACCGAGGTGTGGAAGCCCGTGCCGGCGATCGTGGCCACGCCCCCGGGCCGCGCGCCCTCCGACGCGATCGTGCTGTTCGATGGCAAGGATCTCTCCGCCTGGGAGTCGGAGCAGGGTGGACGCGTGCCCTGGAGCGTCGCCGACGGCGCGCTGACCGTGGTTCCGGGCAGCAAGGGCATCCGGACCAAGCAGCGCTTCTGCGACATCCAACTGCATGTCGAGTGGCGCACGCCCACCGCGACCCGGGGCTTCGACGGCCAGCAGCGGGGGAACAGCGGCATCTTCCTGCAGGAACTGTATGAGCTGCAGGTGCTCGACAGCTACAACAACCCGACCTATGCCAACGGCCAGGCCGGCGCGATCTACAAGCAGGCCATTCCGCTGGTGAACGCTTCGCGTGCGCCGGGCCAGTGGCAGGCCTACGACATCATCTGGAAGGCGCCCCGCTTCTCGCAGGGGGGCGGGCTCACGTCACCTGCCCGCATCACCGTCCTGCATAACGGCGTGCTGGTGCAGGACGACACCGTCCTGTCGGGCAAGACCGAATACATCGGCGCGCCGTCGTACTCGCCACACGCGTGCGCGCCGATCTCCCTGCAGGAGCACGATTCCAAGGTCAGCTACCGCAACATCTGGGTGCGCGAGCTGTAGCGCCGGCGCGGTAGCCGGCGCCGGTCTCCTATTGCGCCAGGAAGCTGGCGATGTTGTCCACGTCCTGCTGGGACAGCTGCGGAAACGGCGGCATCAACCCGCCGCCCTTGCTGATCTTCTCCTTGATCTGCGCCGAGTCCAGCCGCTTGCCCACGTCGGTGAGCGCGGGGAACGCGCCCGGGACGCCCGCGCGATCGGCGCCGTGGCAGGCCGTGCAGTTGGTTGCGTAGAGCTGCGCGCCGGCCGCAGGGTCATCCTTGGACCACGCCGTGCTCGCAAGCGTCGCTCCGAGTAGAGCCGCGGCCACTGTCAGGATCGTTTTCAAGCAAGGCTCCTTTGCGTGCTAGCGATGCGTGCTGGCGGGCAGGTGTTCGCGCAGATAGTCGGCACCGGTCTGGATGACCGTGGCCGGATCGCGCGGATGGTCGTGCTCGATGATGTACCAGCGCACGCCGGCACCCGCCGCGGCAGGCAGGATCGCGTTCCAGTCCAGCACGCCCCGGCCCACGGCGGCGAAGCCGCCCTCGTCCTCGGCCTGGCCTTTCGGTGCGTTGTCCTTGGCGTGTACCGCGAACATGCGGCCCTTGAACTTGCCCAGCATCGCCGCCGGGTCGTAGCCCGCGCGCGCGACCCAGGCCAGGTCCAGCTCGGTCTGCAGATCGGGGCCGGCCGCGGCGAACAGTAGTTCCAGGCCCGTCTTGCCATCGAAGTCGACCAGCTCGAAGTCGTGGTTGTGGTAGGCCAGGCGCATGCCCTTGGCCCGCGCCCGCTTCGCGATCTGGCCCAGTTCCCGGCCCAATGCGGTCCAGCCCGCGGCATCGGTTGGCCGATCCTTCTCGGCCAGGTAAGGCACCACCAGCGTCGTGTTGCCGATCGACCGGTTGAAGGCCACCACGCCGTCCAGGTCCTTGCGCAGATCGGCCAGTTGCACGTGGGACGAGATCGCCTTGATCGCATACCTGTCCAGCAGCTGCTTGAGTTCCACTGCGCTGACGTTCTGTGTGCCGACCGTTTCCACCGCGCCCACGCCCGCGTCGTGGACGATCTTCAACTGTTGGTCGAGCGAGCCGGCGTCGCGCAGCGTGTACATCTGCACCGCGATGGGTGCTTGCGGGCCGGCGGCGTCGCGTGCGAAGGCGGGCAGGGCGACGAGGAGCAGCAGTGCGAGGGTCGCGGTCCTGCGTATAGGTGTGTTCATCAAGAAGTCCTCCCGGGATTCAACCGATGGATGTCCAGGCGCGCGTCCTGGCCGATGTGATGACGCGATCGACGATCAGCGCCGAGCGCACGCCGTCTTCGAAGGTGGGCAGGCCTTCCGGCCGCTCGCCTTCGATGGCGCGATAGGTGTCGGCGACGAACGCCTCGAAACAATCGCCGTAGCCCTGCGCGTGACCGGCCGGCAACGTCGACAGCCGGCGCTGTTCGGCGCTGCCGGCGCCCGGTCCGCGCACGAAGATTTCCTCGCGCTGGTCGGGCCGGCCGATCCACAGCCGTTCGGCGTCCTCCTGGTCGAACGCCACGCTGGCCCTGGCGCCATCGATCTCGAACCAGAGGCGATTGCGGCGTCCCGCCGAGACCTGGCTGACCGTCAACGACGCCAGCGTGCCCGCGCCGGTCCTGAACATCGCCGCGGCCACGTCCTCGCTCGAGACCGCCTGCATCGCGCCGCCCGCCGCCGGCGTGGTGAAGCTCTGCCCGGTGAGGGCGCCGCGCTCGGCGATCACGGTGGCGAACGCCGCGCTGACCTCGACGAAACGCTCGCCGCCGACCCATTCCACCAGGTCGCACCAGTGCGAGCCGATGTCGGCGAACACGCGCGACGCGCCGCCCAGCGCCGGGTCCACGCGCCAGTTGTTGCTGGCGGGGTCCAGCAGCCAGTCCTGCAGGTAGCTGCCGTGGATCAGGCGCAGCGGCCCCAGTTCGCCCTGCGCGATGCGTGCGCGCGCCTCGCGGACCACCGGGTGGTAGCGGTAGACGAAGGGCACCGTGGCGACGAGTCCGGTCGCGGCGGCCAATGCCGCCAAGGCCTGGGCGTCCTGCAACGTCGTGGCCAGCGGCTTCTCGCAGATCACGTGCTTGCCGGCGTCCAGCGCCGCCTGCGCCATGGCGCGATGCAGGTGGTTGGGCGTGCACACGTGCACGACCTGCACCTGCGGATCGGCGACCACGTCCTCGATGTCGCGGTAGGCGCGCGGCACATCCCACGACTGCGCCACGTCGCGTGCGCGTTGCGGGGAAGAGGCGGCGACGCCGCGGACGTCGGCACCGGCCAGCAGCGCCGCGCGACGGTGCACGGCGCCGATCATGCCCGTGCCGACAATGGCGATTCCAAGCTTGCTCATCGGATGGGGTCTCAGCGCGTGGACGGCGCAGCGGCGGCGACCGGGCGGTCGCGGAACAGCAACAGGAAGGCGACCAGCACGACCAGCGCCACGCCTGCCGGGAACAGCCAGATCTGCTGCCAGTCCGGACCCGCTGCCGTGGTGTAGTGCTCCACCACCGCGCCGGACAGGAACGTGCCGATCAACATGCCCACGCCGTACGTGGCCAGGGTGATGAACCCCTGCGCGCTGCTGCGCGCGGCGGGACCGGCGTGCGCATCGGTGTAGATCTGGCCGGTGACGAAGAAGAAGTCGTAGCAGATGCCGTGCAGCACGATGCCGATCACCAGCAGGGAGAAGCCGCCGCCCGCATCGCCGAAGGCGAACAGGGCGTAGCGCACCACCCAGGCTGCCATGCCCACCGCCAGCATGGTTTTGACGCCAAGCCGCACGAACAGGAACGGCATCGCCAGCATCAGCAGGACTTCGGACACCTGGCCCAGCGATTGCAGGCCGGCCGCGCCGCGCACGCCCAGATCGTTGAGATACGGGTTGGTGAAGTTGTAGTAGAACGCCAGCGGGATGCAGATGGCGATGGACGCCAGGAAGAACACCAGGTAGGAGCGCGACTTCAGCAGCCGCAGCGAGTCCAGTCCGAGGATCTGCCCCAGCCCGGCGTCGCGCTGTTGCGCCAGCGGCGGCGTGTGCGGCAGGGTGAAGGCATACAGGCCCAGGGCCAGCGACGCCATCGCCGCCATCCGGAACGTCAGCTCGAGCCGGTGCGCCTGTTCCCAGCCCAGCCAGCCGATCAGCACGCCCGCCACGATCCAGCCGACGCTGCCGGCCACCCGCACCAGCGGAAACTGCTTTTCGGGCGATTGCATGTGCCGCATCGCCACGCTGTTGGCCAGCGCCAGCGTCGGCATGAACAGCAGCATGTAGCCCATGACGCAGGCGGAGAACATGCCGAAGCTCGTCGCCGTGGACGCCAGCCACATGAGCACCGCGCCGGCCAGGTGCAGCACCGCGAGGATGCGCTGCGCCGCGAAGTAGCGATCGGCGATCAGGCCGACCAGGAACGGCGCCACGATGGCGCCGATGGACTGGCTGAGGAAGGCCGTCGCCACCTGGCTCGCGCTGGCCTGCAGGGGGCCCTGCACCAGGTACGTGCCCAGGGTCACGAACCATGCCCCCCAGATGAAGAACTGCAGAAACATCATCGCGCCCAAGCGCGACATGGTGTGCGTCATGGCTTCCCCTCCCAGGGCGGTAATGGCTCAGGTCCCCAGCATGCGGCGCAGCGATTCCGGATCGGCGCCGCTGTCGGCAAAGTCGTCGAAGGCGCGTTCGGTCACGCGGATGATGTGCTCGCGGATGAACGCGGCACCCTCCCGTGCGCCGTCTTCCGGATGCTTCAGGCAGCACTCCCACTCCAGCACCGCCCAGCCCGGGAAATCGTATTGCGCGAACTTCGAGAAGATCGCCTTGAAGTCGATCTGGCCGTCGCCGAGCGAACGGAACCGTCCCGGACGATCGATCCAGTCCTGGTAGCCGCCATAGACGCCGCTGCGCGCACTGGCGCGATACTCCGCGTCCTTGACGTGGAAGATGCCGATGCGCGCGTGATACCGGTCGATGAAGCCCAGGTAGTCCATCTGCTGCAGCAGCAGGTGGCTGGGGTCGTACAGAATCCGGGCGCGCGGGTGGTGGTCGACCACCTCGAGGAAGCGCTCGAAGGTCGCGCCGTCGTGCAGGTCCTCGCCCGGGTGGATCTCGAAGCACAGGTCCACGCCGCAGGCGTCGAAGGCATCCAGGATGGGACGCCAGCGGCGGCCGAGTTCGGCGAAGGCCTCTTCCACCAGGCCGGGCGGGCGTTGCGGCCAGGGATAGAAGTAAGGCCAGGCCAGTGCACCGGAGAACGTGGCATGCGCCGCCAGCCCCAGGCGCTGGCTGGCCTTGGCGGCCAACAGCAGCTGCTCCACCGCCCAGGCCTGGCGGGCGGCAGGATCGCCGCGCTTGTCCGGCGGTGCGAATCCGTCGAACAGGTGGTCGTAGGCGGGGTGGACGGCGACCAGCTGCCCCTGCAGGTGGGTGGACAGCTCGGTGATCTGCAGGCCGTGTCCGGCCAGCATGCCGGCGACGTCGTCGCAGTACGCCTGGCTCTGCGCGGCCTGGGCCAGATCGAACAGGTGGGGCGCGCTGGTCGGTACTTGTACGCCAGAATATCCCAGGCCCGCGGCCCACCCGGCCAGCGTGTCCAGGCGATCGAAGGGAGGAGTGTCGCCGATGAACTGCGCCAGGAACAGCGCCGGACCCTTGAGCGTTTTCACCGTGATTCGCCCTGATGCAATCGATTGCATTTATCCTAGCATGGGCCTTCCGCAAGACCCGTTGTGCACTGCACAGAAGAAAGAAGAACTGACGTCATGGCAACCATTTACGACATCGCAAGGCAGGTCGGCGTCTCCGCCGGCACGGTGTCGCGAGCGCTTTCCCGGCCGGAAAAAGTCCTGCCGGCCACGCGCACGCGCATCGAGCAGGCCGCCGCCGCGCTGGGCTATGTCCCCAACACGGTCGCCAGGACGCTCAAGACCCAGCGCAGCGGCAAGCTCCTGGTCACCGTTCCGGACATCGCCAATCCCTTCTTCGCCCAGATCCTGCAGGGCGCGGAGGACGCGGCGCAGGCCGTCGGCTACGCCGTCCTGCTGGGCGATACCCAGCACCAGCCCGATCGCGAGGAGCGCTACGCGCAGATGCTCCGGCGCAACGAGGCGGACGGCCTGATCGTGCTGGGGCACCGCCTCCCGCCGACGGCGCGCGCGATCGTCAAGCAGCTGGGTGCCGCCGCGCCGGTGGTCAACGGATGCGAGTTCGACCCGGCGCTGGGCATTCCCAGCGTCCACATCGACAACGCGGCCGCCGCGCGCACCGTGATGGAACACCTGTATGGACTGGGGCACGAGCGGATCGCCGTGGTGGGCGGCCCGCCCGACAATCCCCTGCACCAGCAACGACTGGAAGGGGTCCGGGCCTGCGGCAAGGCGCGCGGCCGCCTGCGCAACCTGACCGTCGTGCCGGGCGACTTCTCCGTGGAATCCGGCCATGCGGCCGCGATGGCGCTATTGGCTCGCGCGCCCATGCCGACCGCGATCTTCTGCTTCAGCGACCAGATGGCGCTGGGCGCCCTGGCGGCCTGCCGCGACCTGGGCATCGGCGTGCCGGACGACCTGTCCATCGTCGGCTTCGACGACCTGGCGTCGTCCAGTTATCTCACGCCGCCATTGACGACCATCCGGCAACCCATGCGCGAGATCGGTGTCCGCGCGGTCAACCTGCTGCTGGCCATCATCGAAAACGTGGACGTGCCGCTTCAGCAGACGCTGGATTTCAGCTTGATGTTGCGTGGGTCGACTGGTGCGCCGCGGGGGTAGGTGACGGCAGGGGGGGGCCGGGACTGCTGGCGCAGCAGTTCCCGAAAGCGGCTCGGCTTCCATCGGCCCCTTTTGACCGATTTCCCGGATTCGGTTGATAGCCCGGCCATCGGCGATTCGCGCAACCCTTGGCGTCCAAGCCAGTTACGCGTTCTAGATCACGCACTCGGGGTCTGGTAGATGTGCACAACCGTTCTCAGCCGATGCGAAAGCGCCAGGGAAGGCGCTTTGCCGCCCGCCTTGCGGGCGATGGCGTGTCGATCGTCCCAGTCGATGCGTCGACGTGGCTTTGGCCATGTTGCTGGCCAACAGCGCGTTCCGGCCCTCGGCCGGGCGCCCGACGTGGCCGAGCGCCAAGCGCCCTTGCGGCATCCGGCTAGTGCGTCACCACGACCTCGTCCATCGGGCGACGCCAGCGTTCCTCGATCCTGGCATGGTCTGCGCGATATCCCAGCGCGATGATGAGCGGAATGACGGTTCCGCGCGGAAGATGCAGGGCCTTGGCGACGTTGCTCGCGGAAAACCCTTCCATCGGACAGGAGTCGATTCCCCTCGCGGCGGCTGCAAGCATGAGCGTATGTGCGGCGAAGGCCGCATTGCGTGCGGTCCAATGGCGACTGCCGATATGGCCGACCGGCAGCAGCGACAATGCCGGCCGAATCAATGCGGCGACGGCCAGAATGGGCGACCACACTGGCAGCCCGCCAATGCCAAGGATCTTCAGGAATTTCCCCACCTGCTTGCGGTGGTACGCCTTGGATTTGAGCTCGAGCGTTGCGGAGCGTTCGACGTGGGAAAGCTGGGCATGCGCCGTGCGCCTCGCGATGTCGGGGCTGGCGACGACAACGATGAGATCCGCAGCGGAACTGGCCGCTTTCTGGCCATTGCATGCCGCTGCAACGTCGGACCTAGCCTGCGCGCTCCGGATCCAGTGGAACTGGTACGGCTGTAGATTCCCGCTCGACGGCGCAAATACCGCTTCGCCCAGCAACGCGCGGACGTCTTCCTCCGGGATGGTCTTGGAGTCGAAGTCGCGGATTGCGCGGCGGAAACGGTTCGTGGCCTGGAATTCGACCCAGCGCTGTGGTGCTGCTTGATTGTTCACATTGATGTCCATGGGGATGCCTCGGAAAAGCGAGCGGTCGGTGGTTGTCGGCGCCGGTGGCTGGGGGCCGTGGCGAGTCCAGTTCTGGGAAGCGGGTGACGGAGGGCGCTGCAGCCTTGGCGATGGACGGGGCCAAACATTCACGCACCTTGGAGAGGTGGCTGGCATGCCTTTTCCGAGCGGCCCGCAAGGCGTGCGTCGATCCGCAATTTGCCATCAACCTTGAGGGCAGCCGGCCCACTGACACGCTTGCCGAGTCGATGGACCGCAGGATGTGTAAGGTGGCGTATGCCATCCGGCTCGGTGTCTAGTGCGCAATGTGTGTATATTGCACCCAATGTATGAAGGCCGACTTAAGATCGATGAAGAAGGTAGAAAACACCCAGAAGGCGGATCGACTGCGCACCCTGCATGGGGCGCTGCTGGAGATCGTCGGCGTCATGAACCGGCCTCAGCGCGACGAGGCGATGATCCGCGAGGCGGGGATCGCCCTGGAAAGGGCGCTGTTTCCCCTGCTGGTGCTGGTCGAGCGGCTTGGCCCGATCGGCGTCGTCGAACTGGCAGATCGCGTTGGGCGCGACTACACCACCGTCAGCCGGCAGGTCGCGAAGCTGGAAGAGCATGGCCTGGTGGATCGTCGGGAAAACGAGCTCGACCGGCGCGTTCGCGAGGCTGTCGTCACCAAGAAAGGCAAGGCGATGACCGATCGCGTGGACGAGGCGCGTCAGCGGCTCGGGCTTGCAGTGTTTGCCGATTGGGAAGAACGCGACGTCGAGGAACTTGTACGTCTGATCTGCAAGTTCGCGGACGACATCAAGGACGCCATCCCGGCAGATCGTCTGAAGTGACGTGTGCGCCGCATCCGTCGGCGTTGCATGGTGCCGGTTTCGGCGATCGGAGCACGCAGTGCCTGATGACTGCACGCGCCCCTTCCGGCGTGCCGCATGGAGGCGTGCCGGCGCCTGCGGGGATGGCCTCCCGAATCGATCGAAGCCCGTGGCATCGGTCTTGCCCAGTGTCGGGGCGGCCGCAGCGTGCGCGTCTGATCGTGCCCTGATCCCGGCGTCCTGATGCCGCCGGAACGGGCTGGCCCGAAGCGCCATGCAATGGCTTGCGCGTTTCGGAGTTCAGTGCGCTGCGGCGCGACTGGCCACTGGCGAAGCGCCGGGCGGCGGTCCGCAGACGTCACTGGCGATCGAACAGGATCTGATCCATGAATCCGCTCAGCGTGGCCTGTGCGAGCGGGGTGCTGAGAAAGTCCGGCGTCGATGTGGTGAAGGCCTGGACCCCTTGCAGCATGGCGGCGAAACCGATCGCGAGGACGTTGGAGGGCATCCGGGTGCGGATGCCGGGATGCGCTCGAAAGGCATCCATCAGCTGGACGATCTGACCATGCTCGTTCTCAAGCACCTCGTTGAAGCGTTGGCGGAAATCGGCGTCGCGCATCGACAGCAGCCTGGCCTCGGCGCAAAGCAGAAAGTACTCGCGTTGATCGAGCAGCTTGCCGTAATAGGCGAGCAGCGCCGAACGCATTTGGTCAACGTCGCTCCCGCTCGCGGCGATCTCATGGGCCTCGCTCATCATCGACGCGTAGCTGCGCAACAGCAGTTCAAGCAAAATCTGCGGCTTGCCATCGAAGTTCGAATAGAAGGCGCCGCGTGTGAAGCCCGCGGCGGCCGTGATGTCCTCGATCGTCGCGCCGGCGTAGCCCTGTTCCAGGAACAGGGTGTGTGCGGCTTCCAGCAACCGCTCGCGGGTGAGGTCCTTGCTCTCTTGTCGCGTCAACCGCTTGGGTTTGATGGCGTGCTGCTTTTGCATGTGTGGTCTGGGTGTCCTCGTGGCAATGGCGGCCTGGAAGGGCCCGCACCGGATACGCGCGCAACGTCTTGGCAGGGGCGTTTAGCTTAACGGCCCCCCCTCGGCCCGGCGACCTTTCGGTGCCATGGTTGGCCGGAAGCTCGCTGGCGACACATGTCAGCCGCCCCAACCGACAGCGTCGGTTGTCGGATGCATGCCCTTTAAGATACACGTTGTATTTGAATTTGTTGTGCATTAGGATCCGCAGCGGATCAATCGGCGCATCCAGGCATCCGTCACATGAAAAGCCTCCCAGAGTTCCTCCGTTGGACCATGTTTTGCCTGTGCGCGGCCTTATCGGCCGGGTGTCACAGCGCCGATCCGCCTGCGGCCGCGCCCAAAGCGGTGGTCATGGGGGTAGTCGAGGTCGGGCACGGTGCCGCCATCGGTCCATTGCCTGCGGAGATCCAGCCGCGCTACAGCACCCCGACCTCGTTCCGGGTGGCCGGGAAGATCCTCGAGCGAAAGGTTCGTCTGGGCGACTGCGTGCGCGGCGGGCAAGTCCTGGCGCTGCTGGATGCCACCGATTTCGACCGCAACGTCGAGATCGCGCAGGCGCAGGCGGCCGCTGCCCAGCACCGACTCGCCTTCGCCACCACGCAGGTCCAGCGCGATCGGGCGCAGGCGGCCGAAGCGCTGATCGCGCCGGCGCAGCTGGACCAGTCCGAAGACGCCTACGCGTCCGCGCTGGCGCAGCAGCGGCAGTCCGGGCAGCAGTTGGAACTGGCACACAATCAAGCGCGCTATGCCTCGTTGAAGGCCGAGCACGACGGGTGCATCACCTCCGAAGATGCGGCCACAGGGCAGAACGTCACCGCCGGGCAAGCGGTGTATCAGCTGGCCTGGTCGGGCGCGATGGATGCGGTGACGGAGGTGGCCGACCGCGATGTCGCCCAGATCCGAACCGGGGCGATCGCCCGCGTGACGCTGCCCTCGCTTCCGGGACAGCAGTTGAACGGCGTGGTCCGCGAGATCGCGGTGGCTGCCGATCCGCAAAGCCGCACCTACCGCATCAAACTCGGCTTGCCGGAGCATACGGACGTTCGGCTCGGCATGTCGGCAGAGGTGGCGTTCGCTCCCGCGGCGCCGGCGCCGGCGGCGGCCGGCACCGGCATCAAGATCCCGGCCACGGCGCTGTTCCACAAGGGGCCGCGCCCGGCGGTGTGGGTGATCGACAAAGGCGATGTGCTCGGACTGCGCGAGGTCACCGTCGCGCGCTACGAGGAGCGCAGCGTCATCCTGTCGGCCGGCCTGGCGCCCGGCGAACGCATCGTCCAGCAAGGCGTGCATGCGGTCAGCGCCGGGGAAAAGGTCCGCCCAGTGAAGGCGATCGATGCACCGGAATCCGGCGCATGAGCACGGCCTCCCCGGACCGCGACGGGTTCAACCTCTCCAGTTGGGCGCTCCGTCATCGTGCGCTGGTGATCTATTTCATTGCGATGGCGACCATCGCCGGCATCTTCAGCTACAGCAAGCTTGCGCAGTCGGAGGATCCTCCGTTCACGTTTCGGGTGATGGTGATCCGCAGCTTCTGGCCGGGCGCCACCGCCAAGCAGGTGCAGGACCAGGTAAGCGATCGCATCGCGCGCAAGCTGCAGGAAACGCCAGGCGTGGATTTCCTGCGCAGCTATTCGCGGCCGGGCGAGTCGCTGATGTTCTTCAACATGAAGGAATCGGCACCGGCCAAAGCGGTGGAGCCGACCTGGTATCAGGTCCGCAAGAAGGTGGGCGATATCGCCACGACCTTGCCGCACGGGGTGCAGGGGCCCTTTTTCGACGACGAGTTCGGCGATGTCTACACCAACATCTACACCTTGACCGGGGACGGATTCACCCCGGCGCAGCTGCATCGTTACGCCGATCAAATGCGCACGGTCCTGCTGCGCGTGCCTGGCGTCGCCAAGGTCGATTACTTCGGCGATCCTTCCGAGCGCATCTACATCGAGATCGACAACGCGCGCCTCGCCACGCTGGGAATCACCCCGAACCAGGTCGCGCAAAGCGTCGGTGCGCAAAACGACCTGGCCGCGTCCGGCATGCTCAATACCGCCGACGACCGTGTCTTCGTCAGGCCGAGCGGCCAGTACCGTACGGTGGACGACATCGCCGCGACCTTGCTGCAGGTGAACGGGCGCAGCTTCCGCCTGGGCGACATCGCGCGGGTGTGGCGCGACTACGACGATCCAGTGCAGAGCCAGATGCGCCTGAACGGCAAGCCGGCGCTGGGTATCGGCATCACCATGCAGCCGGGTGGCGACGTGGTGCAGTTGGGCAAGGCGCTGGCCTCCGCAACGCATGGACTCGCCGAAAAGCTTCCGGCCGGCCTGGCGCTGGCGGAGGTGTCGAGCATGCCCAGCACCGTGTCCGCGTCCGTGGACGAGTTTTTGCGCTCGGTCGCCGAGGCGGTGGTCATCGTCCTGCTGGTCAGCCTGGTGACGCTCGGGTTTCGCACCGGCATGGTCGTGGTGATCTCGATTCCGATCGTGCTGGCGATCACCGCATTCTTCATGCATGTCTTCGACATCGGGCTCGACAAGGTATCGCTGGGCACCCTGGTGCTCGCGTTGGGGTTGCTGGTCGACGACGCCATCATCGCCATCGAGATGATGGTGGTGAAGCTCGAGCAGGGCTTCGATCGCATGCGCGCGGCGGCCTTCGCCTACACCAGCACGGCCTTCCCGATGCTCACCGGCACCTTGGTGACGGTGATGGGGTTTCTTCCGATCGCATTGGCGAAGTCCAGCACCGGCGAGTACACCCGCTCGATCTTCGAGGTCTCGGCGATCGCACTGGTGGTGTCGTGGGTGGCCGCGGTCATCCTCATTCCGGTGCTGGGTTATCACATGTTGCCGCAGCGCAAGCCCGCGGACACGCCCCACCAGGAGACGGATCACGCGCACGCGCTTTACGACACCGCGTTCTATCGGCGCCTGCGCGGATGGGTCGGCTGGTGCATCGAGCGCCGTTTCGTGGTGCTGGGCGTCACCGTGCTGCTGTTCGCTGCGTCGATGGCGGCGTTTTCGCTGGTGCCGAAGCAATTCTTCCCCACATCGGAGCGGCCCGAACTGCTGGTCGACCTGCGCTTGCCGGAAGGCGCATCCATCGACGCGACGACACGGCAGGTGCAGCGCCTGGAAGCCGCGCTCGCCACGCGCCCGGAAATCGCTCACTCGGTGAGTTACGTCGGCGCAGGCGCGCCACGCTTCTATCTGTCGCTGGACCAGCAGCTCGCACAGCCGAACTTCGCCCAGTTCGTCATCACCGCCAAGTCGACCGAGCAGCGCGACGCGCTCGCGTCCTGGCTCGACGGCCTGCTGGAACGGGACTTTTCGGCGGTGCGCTCGCGCGTGGCACGCCTGGAAAGCGGCCCGCCTGTCGGGTTTCCGGTGCAATTCCGCGTGAGCGGCGACGACATCGGCAAGGTGCGCCAGATCGCCGATCGGGTGGTGGCGGTCATCCGCGCCGAACCGCGAACGCAGACGGTACAACTGGACTGGGACGAACCTTCCGAGCGATCGCTGCGGTTCGAAATCGACCAGAAGCGCGCCCGCGAACTCGGGATCACGTCGCAGGACGTCTCCAGCTTCCTGGCACTGTCCTCGACCGGCGCCACGGTGACCCAGTTCCGGGAGAACGACCGTCTGATCGCGGTGGACATGCGTGCGCCGCGGCATCAGCGGCTGGATCCCTCGCGGTTGGCGTCGTTGGCCATCGCAACGCCGCATGGCGCGGTTTCGTTGTCCAGCATCGGCCGATTCCATGCCGATCTCGAATATGGCGTGATCTGGGAGCGCGATCGGCTGCCCACGGTCACCGTCCAGGCCGACGTGGTCGCCGGTGCGCAGGGCATCGATGTGACCAACGCGATAGATGCGTCGCTGGCGAGCCTCCGCTCCGGGCTTCCGGTCGGCTATACGGTGGAAATAGGCGGGGCCGTGGAGGCGAGCGCGAAAGCCCAGGATTCGATCGCTGCGCAGGTCCCGCTGATGGTCGTGGCCGTTTTCACCCTGCTGATGATCCAGCTGCAAAGCGTTTCGCGCGTACTGATGGTCGTGCTCACCGCGCCGTTGGGTCTGATCGGCGTGGTGGCGTCGCTGCTGCTGTTCCATCAGCCGTTCGGCTTCGTGGCGCTGCTGGGGGTGATCGCGATGTTCGGCATCATCATGCGCAACTCGGTGATCCTGGTCGATCAGATCGAGCAGAACGTGCGCGCCGGGCAGAGCCGGGCTGACGCGATCATGGCGGCGACGATGCACCGCTTCCGTCCGATCCTGCTGACGGCCGCGGCCGCCGTACTGGCGCTGATTCCCTTGCTGCGTTCCAACTTCTTCGGGCCGATGGCGACGTCGCTGATGGGAGGCATCACCATCGCCACCGTGCTGACGCTCTTCTTCCTGCCGGCCTTGTACGCGGCCTGGTTCAGGGTTGAGGTGGCGACGCCATCCGTCGCCCCGGCATCCACGCTGTCGGGAGCCTGACCATGCCCTTCGTACGCAAGTCCGCTGCCATCGCCAGGACGATCTGCGGTTCCAGCTTCCTGTTGATGGTCGGCTGCGCTTCGTTCGCGCCCAGCGCGTCCCCGCCCGCTGTCGCGATACCCGCGCGTTATGCGGTCCCCGATGCCGCTGCTGCGACCTCGGCGGCCGCTCCGCCGTCCGCCGCCGCGCAGGGCGAGCAGGTGCCGACCTGGTGGATGCGCTACGGGTCTCCCGCACTCGACGCCCTGGTGCAGGAGGGACTGCAGCGTAGCCCCGATCTGGCGACGCTGCAGCACAACCTGGACGCGGCCAGGCAGCAACTGCGCGCACAGGTGGGCGGTTCCACGCTGCCGTCGGTCGATGCCGGCGCGTCGGGGGCGCGCCAGCGCCAGCTCGGCTTGCCCGGAATCAGTCCCCCGACCTCGCTTTACGACAGCTTCGTCGGGCAGCTGCAGGTCGGCTACACGCTCGACCTTTTCCATGCCAATCGCGATGCCAACCGCGCGTCCGCGTATCGCGTGGACGCCCAGGCGTATCAGTTGGCGCAGAGCCGGCGAGCGCTGGCGGCCAACATCGTGACCGCGGCCATCACCATCGCCTCGCTGCACGAACAGATCATGGCGACGCAGCGCCTGGTGGCGTTGTCCGAGAACCAGGCCGGCGACGCCCGCCGCCGCTATGCGCTCGGCGCCGTCGGTCACGACGAAGCGCTGGAGGCCGAACGCAGCGCCGCGGCAACGGCGATCAATCTGCCGATGTTGCGCCAGCAGGAAGCATCGGCCCGGCATGCGCTCGCGGTGCTGCTGGGACGCACGCCGGATCAGGCGCCTGCCCCGATTGCGCTGGCCGCGCTGGCCGTGCCGCAGCAAATTCCGGTGCTGGTTCCGTCCGATCTGCTGCACGCGCGTCCCGACATCCAGGCCGCGGAAGCCTTGTTCGGCGCTGCGTCAGCCGACGTTGGTGCGGCCACGGCGCGCATGTTTCCGCAGCTGAGCCTGTCGGCGCAGTTCGGTCGCGGCGCCTACGACTGGGACGCGCTGGGGGCGACGCCGAACATCTGGCGCCTCGGCGCCTCGCTGACCGCGCCGATCTTCCATGGCGGTGCGCTGCGTGCGCAACGCCGCGGGGCGCAGGACGCATTTGCGGCGGCGGCCGAACAGTATCGCAAGACCGTGTTGGCGGCATTCCAGGATGTCGCCGACGCGTTGGTCGCGCTCGAGGCCGACGCCGGCGTGCTGGACGCCGCGACGCGCGCCACCGCGGCCGCGCGCAGTGGCTACGAGGACATGGCCAGGCGGGCGCAATTGGGCGCGGTCAGCGAGTACGCCATGCGCGCCAGCGAGCTGCAGTACCGCAGCATGCAGTTGGACCAGATCCGGGCGCAGGCCTCCAGGTTGAGCGACAGCGCGCGCTTGTTCCGCGCGCTGGGCACGCCGCCGTCCGATGCGGCCGCGGATGGGGGTGGCGGTGCGTCGCCGAGCGCGCGCGCATCCATCGCGTCGGGTGCGGCTGACCCGTCCAGTCGCTAGATCCAGGTCGTCGCTACAGGCAGAGGAGTAGGTGGTGAAAATTCATTGCATTCAAACCGGCGATGTCCAGATCAAGGCGGCGCACCAGCGCGCGCATGGCAATGTCCGGCCGCGGCGGGTCGCCAGCGTGCTACTGGACCGGCAGTGGTCGCCGCGTCTGCCGATCGGCTGCACCCTGATCGAGCACCCCGAGGGCCTGATCATGGTCGATACCGGCGAAAGCTCGCATGCCAACGATCCGGGATATCAGCCTTGGTGGCATCCGTTCATGCGCTTCTGCGAGCGTCGCTGGGTGGAGCCGGAAGAGGAAGTGGGTCCGCGCCTGCAGGCGCTCGGATTCGCGCCGAGCGATGTCCGCTGGGTGGTGATGACGCATATGCATGGCGACCATGCCGGTGGCTTGCACCATTTCCCGCACAGCGACATCGTGATGTCCGCAGTGGAAGCCGACGCCAGTCTGGCGGCGACCGGGCCCTTGAGCGGCTATCTCAACATGCACTATCCGGCTTGGCTGCTTCCGCGCACGGTGGAGTTCGACGATGGCCCCTGGGAGAACTTCGAGCGCAGCAGCTGTCTTACCCGGGATGGCCGCGTGCGGCTGCTGCCGACACCTGGCCATACCAGGGGGCACCTGTGCGTCGCGGTCGATCTGAAGACGCATGTCGTGCTCGTTGCCGGCGACGCCGCCTACAGCGAGCAGGCGTTGCTGGACGGGGTCGTGGATGGCGTGGCGCAGGATGCGGCGCAGCATCGGCAAAGCACCGCCCGATTGCGCGAACTCTGTCGTCGCCGTCCGGTGGTGACGCTGTTCGCGCATGATGCAGACAGCCAGTCCCGATTGAGGAACGGCGTGGTCACGATCGTCCCGTAGGCGCGGTGGCCTGGTGCGGACGATTGGCGTTTTGCCAACGGCGTGCCGACGGGCGTGGCTAGCGGAAGCCGGCCGCTGCCAGATAGCGGGTGAGCGCAGCGGGTTCGTCCAGCTGCGCGGTCATCCCGATATAGCCATCGGGCCGCACCAGTACCACGTCGCCCGGCGCCATCGCTGGCGGATTGGTGCAATGGCGGTGCGCCCGCGCCGCCAGGGGGCGCGATTGGCTGGGCACATGCGGCCAAGCGCTGGGCCAGGGCCGGTCCTGGCGGTGTTTGCGCGGCGCGCCGGACCATTGCCCTGGGTCCGATGCAGAACCAAGCAGGCCATGCCGGTGCGCAGGACGTTGCCCAGGTGTGCCAGCATCGCCTGGAATCTTGTCCTCGCCCCGGATCGCGCCCATGCCCAGTCTCACCCGTCGAACCCTGTTCAAGGCCTGCGTCGCCGGCGCGGCCACGGCGCCGTTGCCGTCGTTCGCGCGGCAGGCGCCATGCGCGGACGGCGCGCCGGCCGCGACCTGGGCCCGCGGCGTCGAAGGGCAGCGCAAGGCCGACCTAGGCGACGGCACCTATCTCAATCCCATCGTGGCCGGCGACCATCCCGATCCGACCGTGCTCAAGGACGGCGCCGATTACTACATGACGTTTTCGTCGTTCCAGTCCTATCCGGGTCTGGTCATCTGGCACTCCACCGACCTGGTCAACTGGGCACCGATCGGGGCGGCCCTGCACGAGACGCTGGGCACGGTCTGGGCGGTGGACCTATGCAAGCACGCCGGACGCTACTTCATCTATCTGCCGGCCGACCGCGATGGTGCCGGCTGGTCGATCCACGTGATCTGGGCCGACCGCATCGAGGGGCCGTGGAGCGCGCCGATCGATCTGCAGATCGCCGGTTGCATCGATCCGGGCCACGTGGTCGGCGAGGACGGCAAGCGCTATCTGTTCGTCAACGGCATCCGCAAGATCCGCTTGCGCGACGACGGGCTGGCCACCGACGGCCCGCTCGAAGAGGCCTACAAGCCTTGGCGCTATCCGGACGATTGGGTGACCGAGAACTTCGCGCCGGAAGGGCCGAAGCTGCTGCGCCGCGGGCCGTGGTTCTACTTGGTCACGGCTGTCGGCGGCACCGCGGGGCCGGCGACCGGACACATGGTGATCGCCGCGCGCTCCGGATCCATTCACGGCCCGTGGCAGCACTGCCCGCACAACCCGCTGGTGCGCACGCGATCGGACGCCGAGCCCTGGTGGTCGCGCGGTCATGCCTCGCTGGTCGAAGGTCCGGCAGGCGACTGGTGGATGATCTATCACGGGTACGAGAACGGCTTCCGCACGCTAGGCCGGCAGACCCTGCTGGAACCGATCGAGTGGACCGACGATGGCTGGTTCCGTGCCCGCGGCGGCGATCTGTCCGTGCCGCTGGCCAAGCCGACCGGTGGCCGCGCCGGACCGGCCGGGATGCCGCTGTCGGACGATTTCTCGACCGACAGGATCGGCATGCAATGGGCGTTTCATGCGCCGCGGGCGGAGGAAACGGCACGCCTGCGCTATGCCGACCGCGCTTTGCTGCTGGCGGCTGCCGGCCACTCGCCGCTCGACAGCGCGCCGTTGACCTGCACGGTCGGCGACCGCGCCTATTGCGCGGACATCGCCCTGGATTTGCTGGGCGACGCCGAGGGCGGGCTGCTGCTGTTCTACAGCCACAAGGCCTTCGTCGGCGTGGGATTCACGCCGCAGGAACTGCGGACCTATCAGTACGCCGAGGAGCTGCGCTGGGCGCGCCTGCCCAATGCCGCGCGCACGCTGCGGCTGCGGGTGAGCAACGATCGCAACGTGATCACCTTCCACACCTCGCGCGACGACGGCCGCAGCTGGGCGCTGCATCCCACGCGCATGGAGGTGTCCGGCCTGCATCACAACGTGTTCGGCGGCTTCCTCAGCCTGAAGCTGGGCATCTACAGCGCCGGCCGCGGCCAGGTCCGGCTGTGCGATTTCCGTTATCGCGCGCTGTAGCCGTGCAGGCCATCGCCGTGTGGGGTGCGCCGTCGTTGCCGCGCGCCACAGCGGTCGCGCCGTCATCCACGCCGCGCGCCAGACCCGCTCAATCGCGTTCGCCGCGGCGCACCGAGCGCAGGAAAGCGACGACCTGGGGGCCGCGCTGCATCCGTACCAGTTCGGCCGCGGTCCATCCGCCCAGTTCGCGGATCGGATCGTGGTGGAACCAGTGCGTCGCCTCGGCGCAGGCGACCAGCGTGCCGGCCAGTTCAAGGATGGCCGCCTGCCACCGGGCCTGGCGTGCGCGTCGGCATCGTTCGCTGCCCGGGAGCATGCGGCCGCCGCCGCACGCCGTCGCGGAATGCGAGGCGGGAGGCCGCGCATGCCTGGCGCGCGCCGCCGACCAGCGCTCGCCGCGCCCGGCAGACTGCCGGCGCATGCCGGGGCTGCGCCTCATTGCCGCGCCACGCTCGGCGGCAGCAGCAGGTACATCACCGGCGTGACGATGCGGGCCAGCAGCGTGGACGCGAGCAGCCCGCCGATCATCACGATCGCCATCGGCGCGTACAGTCCCGAAGCGGACAGCGCCAGCGGCAGCAGCCCGCCGATCGCGGTCACCGAGGTCAGCAGCACCGGCAGAAAACGCTCCTCGCCGGCGTGTTCGATGGCCTGCAGCAGCGGCATGCCGGCGCGCCGCGCCGCGTTGGTGAAATCCACCAGCAGGATGGAGTTCTTGATCTCCACGCCGACCAGCGCCACGAAGCCGAGAATGGCGGTGTAGGACAGCGGATAACCCGCGATCCACAGCGCTACGATCGCACCGCCGATGCCGAACGGGATCACGCCGAGCACGATCAGGGTGGAGCGGAAATTGCCGAATTCCAGCACCAGGATGGCGACGATGCCGAACAGGGCGACCAGCGAGGCGGTGCCCAGGCCGCCGATGCTGGACGCGGTCGCCTCGGCCTCGCCACCGGCGTCCAGGCGGTATCCGGCGGGCAATGGCATCCGCGCCAGTTCGGCGTAGACCGCGGCGGAAACGCCATCGAGAGGCAGCCCCGAGTCGACTTCCGCGGTCACCACCACCAGACGTTCGCGCAGGTAGCGCTCGATGCGAGTGGGGCCCGCTTCCAGGCGCGGCGCGGCGATCTGCGCGAACGGTACCTTGCTGCCGTCGCGTTCGTTGTGGAACCAGATGTTGTGCAGATCCTGCAACTGCGGCCGCTCGGCGCCGGGCATGCGCAGCACGACCGGGTAGGGATCGCCGCGGTCGTCGCGGTAGGTGGCGGCCTGCACGCCGGCCACCGCCATCTGTACCGTGACATCGAACTGTTCCGGCCCGACTCCGAGCAGGCCGGCCTTTGCGACGTCGTAGTTCAAGGCCAGATCCAGGCGCGGCACGCGCAGCGGATTGAACACGTCGCGGGTGCCATCGACGGTGGCGATGCGGCGCGCGACTTCGGCGGCCAGGGCGTTCAGCGTGGCCAGCTCGGGGCCCAGGATGCGCACCTCGATCGGGGCGTCGATCGGCGGTCCGTTCTTGAACTGCTTCACCTGAATGTGCGCGTCCGGATAGCCGCTCAGACGTCGCTGCAGATCGTCCAGCAGAGCTTGGCTGGCGTCGCCGTGCCAGCCATCCATGCCGACGAAGACCTCGGCGACGCCGGGATTGTCCGGCAGCGGATCCATGTTGTAGTAGATCCATGGATTGCCGGAACCGAGGGTGCTCATGCGTTTCGTCATCTGCGGCATGTCCTGCAGGGTACGTTCCACGAAACGCAGTGCGCGGTCGGTGCTGGCCAGCGAGGCGTCCTCGGGCGCCCGGATCGAAACCGTGAACTGCGGTTTGTCGGCGATCGGAAACAGGGTGAAGCCCAGCGCCGGCAACAGCGCCAGGCTGGCCAGCGCCGCCAGGCCGGCGACCATCAGGGTTCGCTTGGGAGCCTGCAGCGCACGCTGCATCAGCGGCCGATACAGGCGATGGATGCCGCGGCGCAGCCATTGCAGCAGGCGGTTGCCCTGTTCCGGTTCGGTCGGCGACAACACGCGGCTTGCCAGGAACGGCACCACGGTCAACGCCACCAGCAGCGAGGCGACGATGGTCAGCGCCACCGCCAGCGGCAAGCCGCGGGTGAACTCCCCGGCCGCTTCGGGCAGGTTGAGCAGCGGCAGGAACGCGAACAGCAGCGCGAAGGTGCAACCCAGCACCGCCAGCGCGATCTGGCCGGTGCCCCGGATCGCCGCGTCGGCGCGGCTGGCGCCACCGCGCAAATGGCGCGCGATGTTCTCGATGACCACGATCGCGTCGTCCACCAGCAACCCCAGCGACAGGATGAAGCCGGCCACCGAGATCTGGTTGATGGAATAGCCCAGCAGCCACATCGCCGCCACGCCCAGCGACAGCGACAGCGGGATCGCCACCACCACCACCGCCGAGGCACGCAGCCCCAGCGGCGCCAGCGTGAGCAGCACCAACCCCAGTGCGATGGCGAAGTCCAGCAGCAGGCGGCTCAGGCGCGCGTCGACGTTGCTGGCCTGATCGAAGCCCTGCACCACCGCCACGCCGGGCGGCAGGCGCGCGCGCAAGGCTTCGACCTTGGCGGCGATCGCCTCTTGCACGTCGAAGATGTTCATCCCGTCCTGCATGCTCGCCGACACGAACGCGGCGCGCACCCCGTTGTAGCGCGCCTGCACCAGCGGCGTTTCCGTGCCCCAGGCGATCAGCGCCACGTCGCGCAGGCGCAGCACGCCGCCGTCGTCGGCGCGCAGCACGCTGGCGCCGATGCTCTCCAGGCTGGCGAAGTCGCCCGAAGTCGCGAGGTTGAAGCGGCGCCCACCCGACTCGACGGCGCCGCCGGGCACCGCGACGCCGTCGCTGCGCAGTTTCGCCAGCACGTTGGCCGGGGCGAGGCCGAGCTCGGCCAGCCGCGCCAGGTCCAGGGTCACGCGCACCTCCGGCATCGGGATGCCGCTGATGTCGGCGCGGCGGATGCCCGGGACGCTCTCGATCAGTTCTTCCAGCTCCTCGGCCAGGTTCTTCAGTTCCAGTGGGCTGGCCGCCGGTGCGGTGATCGCGAACTGGACGATGTTGACCAGGTTCGGATTGAAACGCCGATAGCGGATCTCGGTGATGTCCGCCGGCAGCTGCGGGCGCAACGCGTTGACCTCGCGCACCACCTCGTCGTAGCGGCGCAGCGGATCCTCGCCCCACGCGAATTCGATCATCAATTCGGCCACGCCGTTGGAACTGGTCGAGTTCAGCTCCTTGACGTTGTCCAGCTCGATCAACGCGTCCTCGATCGGGTCCACCGCCAGGCGTTCGATATCGGCCGGATCGGCGCCCGGGTAGACCACGGTGATGTCCACCGACGGGTTGTAGAAGCTCGGATCCTCCTGGCGCGGAATCATCATCGCCGCATACGCGCCCAGCGCGCAGGCCAGCGCCAGCAGCACCAGCATGAACTGCGGCGTGCGGATGGCCAGCGCCCAGATCGCCAGCGACGGGCGCCTCACAGCACGCTCTCGCGCACGCGCGCCCGGTCGACGACATAGGAGGCGCCGCCGATCACCACGCGGTCGTCGGCGCGCAGGCCGGAGCTGATTTCCACTCGGCCGTCGGCCAGTTCGCCGATCGCCACGGCGCTGCGTTGCGCGCGCCCCTCACGCACGACGAACAGCGCGGCCTGGGTGCCTTCGACGTCGATCAGCGCGCTCATCGGCACCGATAGCCGCGGCGTGGCGGGCACGGTGGCCGGCAGCGCGACCCGCGCGATCATGCCGCTGCGCAGCGCCGCATGCGGCGTCAGGATCCGGATCTCCAGCGCCACGGTGCCGCTGCTGGCGCTGGCCGCGCCGGCGATGCGCGAGACCCGGCCGTCGAGCGCGGCCCCGGGCGCGGCGTCGAGCGCGATCTGCACCGGGGCGTCGATCGCCAGCGCCGCGACGTCGCGGTCCGGCACTTCTGCGCGCACCAGCCAGCCCTTGTCCAGGCCGGCGACGGTCAGCACCGTCTGGCCCTGGCTGACGATCTCGCCAGGACGCACCTGGCGCGCCAGCACGATGCCGTCGGCCGGCGCCACGATGCGCGCATAGCGCTGCAGGTGCGCGGCGCGGCGCAGTTCCTGTTCGGCTACCGCGGCAGTGCTGCGGGCGCTGTCCAGCTCATGCAAGGACACGTAGCGTTGCTGATAGAGCTGCTGGAAACGGGCCAGTTGCTGTTCGGCGAGCCGCGACTGGGTGCGCGCCGAGACCGCGGCCGCATCGAGGTCGGTCGCCTGCAACGAGGCCAGCACCTGGCCCTTGCGCACACGGTCGCCGATATCCACGCGGACCGCGTCGACCACTCCGGCGGCGAGGAACGCGAGCGGCAGTTCCTCGCCGGCCTCGACCCTGCCGATCAGCGGCTTGCGGCGGCCGGGCTGCAGCGGCGCGGGCAAGGCGGTGCGCACGTCGATGACGTCGCCATCGCGCCCGTCGGCGGGCGCGCCTGCGGTCGTCAGTGGCGCGGCAGGCTCGGGCGGGGGCGTACAGCCGACGACGGTGGCGACGAGCGCCAGGAGCATCAGGGGCAGGCGAGGGGAGCGGGAGGCGGTCATCGAGGGGGCGGTCCGTGGCAGGCGATCGCGGCGCGGGGCAGCGGGAGGGCAGCGGCGGACGGTGCCACGGGGATGTCGGCGCGACGTCGCGGGCGGCGGCGTCGCGGCGGCGACGACATTGTCCCGACATGGCTGTCGCACGCTGCCGCCGCACCGACGCTCCGTGGACGACCGCAGTCCACTCGGACGACACGTGAACTCCCTCCACAGCAGGCACTCAAGGCAACGTCCATGACCCATTCCCGTTTCGTTCTCGCAACGCTCCTGGCGCTGCCGTCCATCGCCGCGGCGCAGACCACGCCGCAGTCGGATCCTTCGCTGTCCGAGGAGCCGCCTTACCGCTGGGGACTCGGCCTGGGCGTGGTGGCGTCCGATAGCCCGTATGCCGGCGAGGGCACGCGCACCAATCCGTTTCCGCTGATCCTGTTCGAGGGCGAGCGCTTCTTCTTTCGCGGCATCGCCGGCGGATTCCATCTCGTCCAGGGCGACAGCTTCAGCCTCGATGCCATCGCCGCGGTGCGCATGGACGGCGTTGCGGCGGACGACCTGGGCGTCGAGGAGCTGGCGCGCAACGGGATCGACAGGCGCTTGCTGGAGGACCGCGACGACGGCCTGGACCTGGGCCTGGCCACCGCCTGGAAAGGCGTTGCCGGCGAGCTGGAATTCACCGCCAAGGCCGATGTCACCGGTGCCAGCGAAGGCTTCGAACTCACCGCCGAATACGCCTATCCGATCGCTGTCGGGCGCGGCCGGCTGACTCCCACCGTCAGCGTCAGCCATCTGTCCAAGGACCTGGCCAACTACTACTACGGCACGCTGGACAAGGAAGTGGCGCGCGGGGTGGTGGACTACAAACCGGGTTCGGCCACCGTGCCGGCGGTCGGCCTCACCTATGTGCGTCCGATCGGCGAACGCTGGCAGTTCCTGGCCCGTCTGCAGTACAGCATGCTGCCCGACGAACTCAGCGACAGTCCGTTGCTCGAGCCGGATACCGATGGCGTCGGTTCGGTGCTGATCGGCTTCTCGCGGGGTTTCTGATGGAGCGCGTAGCGGAGGCGGCGGCACGGTGCGGCCGCACGCGCGGCCAGCGGGCGGCCACGCTGTGATCGCCTCGAGCGTGCTCGCGGTGGTCGTCAGCGCGCTGGCGGCGATGATCTACGTCTACCGGTTCCGCGGCCGCGCTCGCTACGCCAGCCTGCGCCAGTACCTGCGCAAGAGCTGGCCGCTGTTCGCGCTGCCCAACGTGATCCTCTACGCCTTCACCCGGCGTGCCGCACGCGGGCCGTTCGTCGCGCTGGACCGCTACGCAAGGCTGCCGTCGCTGGCGCAGCACTGGCAGGTCATGCGCGACGAAGCGCTGGCGATGCAGGCCGGCGGCGGCTTCGAGGAGGCGCGCCGCGAAGGCGCGCCTGCCGCGTTCGACGTGGGTTTTCGTACGTTCTACAAATACGGCTGGAGCCGCTACTACCTGCATTGGTATGGCTACACCCATGCGTCCGCGCGCGCCAGCTGTCCCAGGACGCTGCAGATCCTGGCCGGCTATCCGGAGATCCGCGCGGCCATGTTCGCGGTGCTGCCGCCACGTTCGGGACTCACCCCGCACGCCGACCCGCTGGCGTGCTCCTTGCGGTATCACCTGGGGTTGGCCACGCCCAATGCCGCGCAGTGCTTCATCGATGTGGATGGCCAAGAGCGGTGCTGGCGCGATGGCGAGGCGTTCGTGTTCGACGAGACCTACCTGCACTTCGTCAGGAACGACACCGATGCGCCGCGGCTGATCCTGATGTGCGACGTGCGCAGGCCGATGGCCTGGCCGGGGCGGCTGTTCAACCTGGCCTACGCGCAACTCGCCCGTGCGGCGCTGACGCCCAACGATGCCCGCGACCGGCGCGGCCCGGCGAGCGCGCTGTTCGCCCGCGTGACGCCGTTGATGGCGCGTATGCGGCGGTTGCGCGCGCGCCAGCGGTCGCTCTACAACGCGCTCAAATGGGGGCTCAATGCGGCGCTGCTGGGCAGCGCGCTGGGCGTGCTGGCCGCTGTGCTCGCGGTGGGCGAGTGGTTGCTGCGTGCCTGAGCGGCGCGCCTCACGCGCCTGGTCTGCCAGTGGCCGCGGCGCGTCGAGCACGCGCCGGCTATGATCCTTCAACCCTTGGAAGCCTCCGTCCGATGAACGCCAGTTTCGTGTCCGACGCCCAGGTCCTGCAGGTCCTGATCATCGAGGACAACCGCGCGCTCGCGGCCAACATCTTCGATTACCTGGAGGCCTGCGGGCACAAGCCGGACGCCGCACCCGACGGCCACTCCGGGCTCAACCTGGCCCTGTGCAACCGCTACGACGCGATCGTCCTGGACTGGATGCTGCCCAGGATGGACGGCATGAGCGTGCTGCGTCGGTTGCGCGAGGAACACGGCTGCCGCACGCCGATCATCATGCTCACCGCCAAGGACCAGCTCGAGGGCAAACTGCAGGGGTTCGAGAACGGGGCCGACGACTACCTGGTCAAGCCGGTCGCGCTGCCCGAGCTGGAGATCCGCCTGCGGGTGATGGTGAGCCGCGCCAGGGCCAGCGCCGCGGCCGGCAACGTGCTGCGCGTGGGCGAGTTGAGCTACGACCTGGACAGCCTGCAGGTGACGCGCGGCGGCCGCGCCATCCTGTTGTCCGGCACCTTGCGCAACGTGCTGGAGCTGCTCATGCGCGAATCGCCGCGGATCGTGCGGCGCGATCGTCTGGAGCGCCTGATCTGGGGCGATGCGCAGCCCGAGGGCGACCTGCTGCGCTCGCATATGCATGTGCTGCGCCGCGCGCTGGATCAGGACGGCGAGGACAAGCTGCTGCATACGATCACCGGCGCGGGCTATCGCCTGGGTGGGACGTCCGGGTGAAAGGCAGCCGCTCGCGCAGCCTGCAGTGGCTGATCAGCGCCAGCCTGGTGGTGTCCGCGGCCATGCTCGCCGTTGCGCTCACGGTGCAAGGTCTGCTGAGCCAGGAGCTGATCGAACATCCGATCTGGAGGGAGTTGCTGGTATCGAGCACGCAGAGCGTGCTGCGCTCGCCGCAGCGCGACCTGCGCGACGCGCTGCCCACGGCCGGCGCGGTGAAGGGCTGGGTCGTCGGCGACAGCGCGGCGCCGCCGCCCGACATGCCGGCCCTGCTGGCCTCGCTCGCCCCCGGCTACTACCGCGAGGACCAGCTCGATGCGTACGGCGATTCCTCGCCCTGGGCCGGAGCCGTGTCGATTCTGACCCCGCACTGGGGGCCATTCGCCGGCGATGAGGCCACCCGCGACCGCAGCTATGCCGCGTTGGTCACGGCGATACCGCAGGGGCGACTGGTCATGAGCATCGACATGACCGAGCTGGAGGACAAGCAGAACGGAAGCGTCCAGTTCAGTGTGCTGTTCATGCTGTTGAACCTGGCGATGATCGGCCTGGTGATCTGGTGGCTGACGCTGAGTCTGGCGCGGCCGATCCGCGACCTGGCGCGGCGGATGCGCACGCTGGACCCGTTGCAGCCGCAGCAACGCTTGCCCACCACCTACCGTAAGAGCGAACTCAACACCATCGCCAGCGAGGCCAACGCGCACCTGGAGCGGGTGGAGCGGGCGATCGAGCGCGAGCGCAGGCTGCTGGACCAGGCCAGCCACGAGTTCCGCACGCCGCTGGCGGTCATTTCCGGCGCTGCCGACGTGCTGCACAAGCAGGTCTTGCCCGAGCGCGCGCAGCGGCCGCTGCAGCGCATCGATGAGGCGGTGGCCACCTTGACCCAGATCATGGAGGCGCTGTTGTACCTGTCGCGCGAGCCGACCCCGGCAGAAGGGCGGGAGGTCACGCTGCTGCATGGATTGCTGCCGGACCTGGTGCGCGATCACCTGTACCTGCTCGCCGCAAAGCCGGTGCAATGCGTGGTCGAGACGCTGGAACCGCTCACCTTGCGCGCACCCGAGTCGATGGTGCGCATCGCCGTCGGCAATCTGCTCAGGAACGCCGCCGAGCACACGCACGAGGGCGCGATCAGCGTCTCGCTGGCAGGCGGCAGGCTGTGCATCCGCGACTCGGGCGCAGGCTTCGATACGATCCAGGCCGCGCAGCGCTATACCGAGTCGTTGCAGCAACCGGGCACGCAGGGCGGTGGCTCGGGCCTGGGCCTGTTCCTGACGCGGCGCATCTGCGAACGCTTCGGCTGGCGATTGCAGCTGGAATCCTCGCTCACCGACGGCACCTCGGCGGTCATCGTGTTCGGGCCGTGAGCGTTCGTGCTCCGATGGCGTTGCGCGCTCAGGAGTACATTGCGGTGGCGCCGCAGCGCCGCGCGGCCGCGCAACGATCAGGCGCGGGCGCGCTTGCGCGCCGCGGGTTTGCCGGCCGTGCGCGACGCGGCGCTGGCTGCCTGCCGCGGTGCGGCGCCGAGCAGGAACAGCTCGACCGCGCGTTCCACCATCTTGCGCACCGCCGAGGGCGGCAGCGGCGGCGGATCGCGCTGGTAGATGCGCACTTCCACTTCCGCGGTCAGCAGCGCCAGGAAGTGCAGGGCGGCGATGGTCGGGTCGCTGTTGCGCAGCTCGCCGCGCGCCATCGCCGCTTCCAGCACCGCGGCCACCGCCACCACCGATTCGCTGGGGCCGGCCTGGTAGAACAGCTGCCCGACCTCGGAGCGGCCGGCCTCGGCCACCACCATGCGGTAGACCGCGATGGCGAGCGCATCGTTGGTCACCACCTGCAGCATGCATTCGCCGAAGTGCAGCAGCATCGACTGCAGGTCGGTCTCGCCGGCCAGGGGCGCCTGCAGGCGCCGGATCGCGTCGGATAGATGCGCGGTCGCCGCGGCGCGCACCACCGCGCTGAACAGTTCCTCCTTGGACGCGAAATAGCCGTACAGGGTGGCCTTGGAGCCGCCCAGCCGCTTGGCCAGTTCGTTCATCGAGGCGCGCTCGTAGCCCAGTTCCTGGAACAGTTTCGTCGCCGCCTCGACGATGGCCTCGCGTCGGGCCTCGGTTCGAACCTTCATTGCGCCTCCTAAAGTGAACTCAACTGTACATTTTTCTTGACAGTGGGGAAATTCGCTTCTAATAATAAACCGTACAGTACGGTTTCATTTCGAGGCGACGATGCCTCGGCCAGCGATCGGCGGCGTCGGTCGCGGCGATGCCGCACTGCGATGTTCCGTGCACCACCGCGCGAAGCGGCTGTCCCGTCGAATCTACGAAAAGGGCTCTCCCATGAAACGTTCTTCCTTGCTCTGCCCGCTGGCGCTGGCGATCTGCCTGGGTGCAGTCGGTTGCGCCAGCACGCGTCCGGTCGTCTACAGCGGGCTTGCTTCGTCGCAGCAGTTGCGGCCGAACCTCGGCGACCGCTCCGGCCGGGTTCCGTACGACTACGCGGCCGGCGCCGACTGGCGCGACTACGACAGCGCGGTGATCGAGCCGGTGGCGATCTATCAGGGGCCGGACAGCCAGTTCGACGAAAAGGTGACCGAGCAGGACAAGGCGGAGCTGGCGAATTTCATGCGCGCCACGTTCGGCGAAGCGCTGCAGGCGCGCTTTGCGCTGCTGGACCGGCCGCGGCCGGGTTCGCTGCGCGTGGCGGTGACCCTGACCGGCGCCAAGAAGACGCCGCAGGTGGCCGGCACGGTGACCAAGTTCGATCTGGCTGGCGGCCCGTACAACGTGGTGCAGTCGATCCGCGGCAAGGAAGGCGCCTTGTCCGGTTCGGTCAGCTACGCGGTGGAGATCTACGACGCCGGCAACAACCGCCTGCTCGGCGCCTACGTGTCCAAGCAGTATCCGAACGCGATGAACGTCAAGGCCAGCATCGGTGGCCTGGGCGCGGCGAAGGCGGGGATCCGCAAGGGCGCCGAGGATCTGGTCGCACGGTTGAACTAGTGCCGTCGCGGCAGGCGACAGGCCACGCCGCCGTGTCGCCAACGCCATCGCGCCCATGCAGTGCCGGCCGCCGCGCGCATGCCTGGATGTCGTTGCGGCGGCGGCTGCGTCCACCGTGTCGCCGCACGTTGCGCCGCCTCGCGCACAGCTGCTTTCCGTTCCGCTTCTCTCCGATCAGGACACCCCCATGCGCCCGCGTCGACCCACTCCGCCACGCCTTCCGCATAGCCTGCGTCCGGGATTGCAGGCGCTCTACGATCTTCCCGATATCCCGCCGCGTCGGCGTATGCCGGCGGCGTCGCTGTTCTGGCGCGGCGCGGTCGTGGCGGTCGTCCTGGCCGCGCTGCTGGTGCTGCCGATCCATGCAGCCTGGGCAGCGACGGCCGACGACGACAGCGCGCCGGCACGCGGCTCGCGCTGGGGCCTGGGCATGGCCGCACTGACGGTGCACAAGCCGTACCGCGGGGTCGAGCCGGACCTGATCGCGCTGCCCTTGCTGGTCTACGAGAGCAAATGGTGGAGCGTGTACGGGCCTTCGCTGAGCCTGAATCTGCCGTCGCTGGGGCCGGTGGCGTTGTCGTTGACCACGCGGCTGTCCCACGACGGCTACGAAGCATCCGATTCGCCGTCCCTGGACGGGATGCAGCAGCGCAAGGATCGGCTGTGGCTCGGCGGTTCTGGCACGTGGCGCACCGGCATCGCCAACACGACGCTGGAGTGGATGCACGACGTGTCCGGCTACAGCCGCGGGCAGCGCATCGGCCTTTCGGTCGAGCATGTCTTCGATCTCGGCCTGTTCGAACTGATTCCGCGGCTGGGTGCGGCATGGCTGGATCGCCGCTACGTGGACTATTACTACGGCGTGCGGCCGCAGGAAGCGCGTGCGCAGCGGCTGCCGTATCGCCCCGGCGCCAGCATCAATGTCGAGGCCGGTCTGCGCGCGGCCTACCGCGTCGCGCACCGCGACTCGTTATTCCTCGATGTGGGTGTGGATCGCCTCGGTGCGCAGATCCGCGACAGCCCGCTGGTCGACAGCGCGCTGCAGTCGCGCATCGTGCTGGGCTACGTGCATGTGTTTTGAGCGCGCGCCGCGCTCGGTGCATGCGCTGGATCGTCGGCGACGGCGCGGTGGCAGCTGTTGGCTGTGGCTGGCCGCGGCCTTGGCCGTGCCGGACCTGGCTGCGGCGCAGGCATGCGCGACGCCTGCGGCGCAACGCGGCCCGGCGCTGTTCGATCTGCGCCTGGACAACGATTTCCTCGGCCTGGCGCAGCAGGACCAGGGCTATACCAACGGTGCGGTGGCCAGCGTGGTACTGCCGGATCTGGTCGGCGCGGCGGCCGATCCCTGCCGCGCTCGTGTCGCGCGCTGGCTCAACGCGCGCACCGAGCAGTGGTTCCCCGGCCGCTTCACCCGCCAGCAGCTGACGGTCAGCCTCGGCCAGGGCCTGTTCACGCCGACCGACGGCAAGCGCGCCGATCCGATCCTCGACGATCGTCCGTATGCGGCGGTGGCGATGCTCGGTCTTGGCTACAACCTCGGCGATGCGCGCAGCCTGCGCAGCACGCAGTTGCGCATCGGCATGGTCGGTCCGTCGGCGCGCGGGCGCGAGGTGCAGGACGCGGTGCACGGCGTGTTCGGGCTGCAGCGCTTCCAGGGCTGGGACCGGCAGTTGCGTGATCGGCCGGTGCTGCAGCTGGTGCACGAACGCCTGCAGCGCTGGCCGGGATCGGCGCCGGGCGACGGGTGGGGTTGGGACGGCGTCGGCCATGTCGGCGCCAGCGTCGGCAATTTCGCCCGTTATGCCAACGCCGGATTCGAATGGCGCTGGGGCCGGCGCTTGCCGGACGATTTCGGCAGCGATCCGTTGCGCCCGGCCGGCGGGCACAGTGCGATGGCCGCGGCCGGATGGGCCGCGCGGCCGTGGGCCTGGCATCTGTTCGTCGGCATCGACGCGCGCTGGATGGCCCACGACCTGACGCTGCAGGGGCAGTCCGGGCAGCGCATCGATCCGCGCCCGTGGGTGGGCGATCTCGCCGCCGGCGCGGTGCTGCGGCGCGGCCGTTGGCAGGCGACGCTGGCGCAGTACCGGCGCACGCGCGAGTTCGACCAGCAGCGCGAGCCGGCGGTGTTCGGCAGCCTCAGTATCAGCCGCGCGTTCTAGCCATGGCCACGCTCTGCGATGACGTGACCAGGATGCGTGGGCGGCACCAGGAGTGCGTGCTGGTGACCGACGGTTTCGGCTACCTGGGACGCTGGATCGTCGTCGCGCTGTTGCGCGACGGCTACCGGGTGCGTGCGGCGGTGGCCGATCCGCGCTGGGAAGCGGAGATCCGCGGCGCGATCGCGCTGCACGCGAACGCCGCCGGCCGGTTCGACATCGTCGCCGCCGATGTCCAGTGCGACGCCGGCTGGGAGCGCGCGATCGCCGGTTGCGCGTTCGTGCTGCATAACGCCGCGCCGCTCGTGGCCGGCACGCCGCGGCGCACGGAGCTGGCGCAGCGCGCGCAGCAGGCGACGTGGCGTGTGCTGCACGCGGCCGACCGCGCCGGCGTGCAACGCGTGGTGATGACCGCGCCGGCGCTGGCGGCGCTGCCGCCGTGCGGAGCGACGCGCCATGCCGACGAGAGTTGCTGGACCCGGATGGAGGCGGTGCGGCTGGACGCGCGAACGCAGATGCGGATCCTCGCCGAGCGCGATGCGTGGGCGTTCGTCGAACGCCACCGCAGCCGCATGCAGTTGACCACGCTGCTGGCCGGTTCGGTGCATGGGCCGCTGCTGGGCGCCGACACCCCGGCCTCGGCGCAACTGCTCGCGTGCCTGCTCAACGGCCGCGTGCGGCGGCTGCCGCGGCTGGGGTTCGACGTGGCCGACGCGCGCGATCTGGCCGCGCTGCACCTGCGCGCGATGCGGCATCCGGACGCCGCCGATCAGCGCTTCCTGGCTGTCGGCGAGCATATGCAGATCGACGAGATCGTGACCTTGCTGCGCGCGCGTTTCCCGCAATACGCCGCACGCATGCCCACGCGCGTGGCGTCCGCCCTGAGCGCGTGCCTGGACCGGCTGTTCGACACCGGCGTGCAGCGCCTCGCGCCGGAGTTGTGCCGTTGCCGCGACTACGACACGTCCAAGGCGACGCGGGTGCTCGGCTGGTCGCCGCGTCCTGCGCGCGACAGCCTGATCGACGCGGCCAGGAGCCTGATCCTGGCGGGGCAGGTATAGCGTTGCACTCGGCCATTTTCTTGTCATGTCCGGCGGCGACCGCTTCCGCTACGTGCGCGCCGTATTACACTTCGCCCGCAAGCCAAACCAACACATGGATACAGGGGATAGGGATGAGCGGGAGACTGGGGGCAGTCGCGTTGTGCTGTTTGCTGGGGATGGGGATCGGAATGGGGAGCGCGCAGGCGCAGGTGAATCTGGCGCCGTTCCTGATGAAGGAACAGGTCGTCGAGCTGAAGCTGTCGCCGACCGGCGAGTATTACGCGGCCACCGTGCCGCTGGCGGACCGCACCGCGCTGGCGGTGATGCGCCGCTCCGACAACAAGATCGTCGGCAGTTTCTCGATGGAGAAGAACACCCATGTCGCCGACTTCGAGTGGGTCAACGACACGCGTGTGTTGTTCAGCATGGACATCAAGATCGGGGCGATGGATGAGCCACGTCCCACTGGCGAGCTGTTCGCGATCAATGCCGACGGCAGCGCGGCCGAGCTGCTGGTGGGCCAGCGCGTTACCGGCAGCGGTCCGGGCACGCTGATCCAGACAAAGAAGGTGGAGGACGTCATCGCGCACATGGTCGGCCGATTGCCCGGCGACGACCGCAATGTGGTGATCCAGGTGCGTCCGTTCAGCGTCAACAAGGATCCGTACAGCCGCAGCGAGGTACTGGACGTGTACAGCGGCCGCCGGCGGCCGCTGGTCGGCTCGCCGAAGGTGCGTAGGGCCAAGTTCTACAGCGACGAGCAAGGCAAGGTGCGTTTTGCCTGGGGTGCCGATGCCGACAATGCCAACAAGCTGTTCTACCGCGACGCACAAGGCGGCGACTGGCGGCTGATCAACGACGAGAACCTCAGCCATCACGCCGAATGGCCGATCGGCCTTTCCGAAGACGGGCGCACCGCGTATCTGCAGGTCCAGCAGGACAAGGGCAGCGACGCGATCGTGGCCTGGAACGTGGACAGCAACGAGCGCAAGCAGGTGGCACGCGATGTCCTGGCCGATCCGTTCCGTGTCCTCTATCGCCACGATACCCGTGTCCCGGTGGGGATCCAGGTACTGGGCGACAAGCCGCGCAGCCTGTTCTTCGACCCGGCCTCGCCCGAGGCCAAGACCCAGCGCTCGCTGGAGGCGGCGTTCCCGGGGCAGGCGGTCTACGTGACCTCCAGCACCCGCGATGGCCGGCTCAACCTGGTGCAGGTGCTGTCCGGACGCAATCCCGGCGAGTTTTATCTGTTCGACACCGTGGCGAAGAAGGCGGATTTCGCATTCGCCAGCCGTGCCGCGTTGCAGCCGCCGAAGCTGGCCGAGGTGCGGCCGATCGCATTGCAGGCGCGCGACGGCCTGCCGCTGCACGGCTTCGTGACCCTGCCAGCGGCGGCTGCGGCCGGCAAGGTGCCGATGGTGGTGATGCCGCATGGCGGCCCGTTCGGCGTGTTCGACGACGGCCTGTTCGATCAGGATGCGCAGATCCTGGCCAGCGCCGGTTATGCGGTGCTGCAGGTCAACTACCGCGGTTCGGGCAACTACGGACGCGCCTTCCACCAGGCCGGCGGCGGGCAATGGGGCGGTGCGATGCAGGACGACGTGACCGACGCCACGCGTTGGGCCATCGCTCAGGGCATCGCCGATCCTGCGCGCATCTGCATGTACGGTGCCAGCTATGGTGCCTATGCGTCGCTGATGGGCGTGGCCAAGGAACCGGCGCTGTACCGCTGTGCGGCCGGCTATGTCGGCGTCTACGATTTGCCGATGATGTACGTCAGGGGCGACACCTACCAGAGCGACTCCGATCAGACATTTCTGCGCGAATGGGTGGGATCGAGCGCCGAACTGGCCGCGGTGTCGCCGGTCAATCTCGCCGACAAGATCAAGGTGCCGGTGTTCCTGGCGGCGGGCGGCGAGGACGAACGTGCGCCGATCCAGCATTCGAAGAAGATGGAAGCGGCGCTGAAGAAGGCCGGCGTACCAGTGGAGACGCTGTATGTCCCGACCGAGGGCCACGGCTTCTACACCGAGGAACACCGCCGTGAGTTCTACACCCGGCTGCTGGCGTTCCTGAGCCGCTCGCTGGGCGGTGCACAGGCGGCGCCGGCGCCTGCGCGCTAGTCGTTGCGAGGCTAGCGCTGCCATGCGCAGGCACCCGTAACCGGCGAAGACCGATCCGCGGCCCGACCCCATGGTCGGGCCGCAGGTCGCGCATCACTTCTGACTGGGGTAGGTCAGTGTCACCAGCTGGCACTTGGAGCTCTTGCCGCCATCGTAGTCGTAGATGACGTGCAGGTTGATGCCCTTCGAATTGACGATGGGCAGCACGATCTGCCAACGATTGGGCTTGCCTTCCGGTTCCTCGCGCACCTTCTTCCGGATTTCCGATTCCAGGTCCGACGGCGTGTTGATGCCGTCGGCAGGGCCGCGTTCGCGCACGCGGCTGTAGAAATGGAAACCGTTGTCGGTCCACTGCCGCGGCAGCATCTTGTTCCAGGCCGAATTGGTCACCTGTTTCCACTGCTGATCGATGTTGCCGCTCAGCTGAAACGGATACGGGCACGCGGCCTGCGCCGCCGTGGTGCCCAGGCACAGGGCCAGACAGGCCACTGTCTGCGCGGCGAAAATCTTCCACTTCATGGTCTTCATTGCGGTCCTCCGTTGCGATGCATGTGGTCCATGCGCCCGGCTCGGTGCCCGGCGCCTGCGCAGGCGGTGCCTGCGATCCGCATGACGTGCGCGCGGCCGCGTTGTGAAACGCCGGCACATTGCTGTGCCCGCGCCGGGATCCGCTCAACGCACCCCGTGCATCATCCGCCGCAGCAGCGGCGCGGCCAGGAAGGCCAGCACCGCGCAGCCCACGCCGATCCACAGCATCAGCCAGAACAGGTGCGCGTACTTGGCGGCGGCGTCGGCGACGTTCAGCGCTTCGCCTTCCGGTACGTCGATCGCGGCGAGCTTGCCGAACAGCGCGGCCAGCGCTTCGGAGAACGCCGTGGCCAGGAACCAGGTGCCCATCATCAGGCTGACCACGCGCGGCACCGCGAGCTGGGTCACCGCCGACAGGCCGACCGGCGACAGGCACATCTCGCCGGCTTCCAGCACCAGATAGGCCAGCACCAGCCACCACACGCTGGCCATCTGTCCGCTGGCGCCGACCTGCTGCGCGGCCAGCGCCAGCGGCACGAACGACACCCCGGCCAGCAACAGGCCCATCGCCGACTTGGCCGGCTTGGACGGCTCCAGGCCGCGCCGTTCCAGCCACGCCCACAGCGCGGCGAACAGCGGCGCCAGCAGCACCAGGAACAGCGCCCCCAGGTAGGTCAGCGAACCGGCGGTCTGCGGCAGCACCAGACAGTCGCGGACCAGGAGCAGCAGCATCAGCACGCTGACCGCGACGAACAGCAGGCGCGGCGCGGCCGAGGTCGGGTTGCGGTCGGACAGCGACGCCGCGGCGACGAAGCCCAGCGGCGCCAGCAGCAACGAAGCGATCGACCACGGCAGCGGCGTGCCAGTGCGGATCACCAGCGACGGCACGATGTCCTTGGTCATCAGCCGGTCGGTGAAGGTGACCCAGGAACCGTAGGTCTGCTCGTACAGGGTGAAGTACACCAGCGCCATCGCGATCAGCACCATCAGCGCGATCATCTGCTGGCGCTGTACCGGCGTGCACTGGGTGCCGGTGAACCAGGCGAACCACAGCAGCACGCCGCCGAGCACCACCAGCATCAGCAGCAAGGCCAGCGAGATCTCGCCGCCCAGGCTGAAGGCGCCATTGGCCGCGGCCCACATCAGCCAGGCCACCGGCAGCACGCCGAGCACCGCGACCAGATAGATCGCCCATTCGCGCGGCAGCCCGGCCACGCGCTGGCGCAGCAGCGCCGGTTGCGCCGGCTCGGCATGGCCGTGCAGGTATTTCTGGCCCCACAGGAACATGCCCAGGCCGAGCAGCATGCCGATCCCGGCGGCGCCGAAACCGTAGCGCCAGCCGTAGGCTTCGCCGAGGAAGCCGCACACCAGCGAGGCGAACAGCGCGCCGAGGTTGATGCCGGCATAGAACAGCGAGAAGCCGGAGTCGCGGCGCGGATCGTCCTGGGCGTACAGCTTGCCGACGATGGTGGAGATGTTGGGCTTGAGGAAGCCCACGCCCATGATGATCAGCGCCAGCGACAGGTAGGTCACGCCCAGCGACGCGGTATCGCGGACCACTTCGCCACCGACCCGCGTGGCGGCGTGGCCTTCGAAGGCCATGCCGACGTGGCCGAGCACCAGCAGGATGCCGCCGAATACCACCGCCTTGCGCATGCCCAGCCAGCGGTCGGCGAGCAGGCCCCCGATCACCGGCACGCAGTACACCAGCCCGCCATAGGCGCCGAGCAGGTCGAGCCCGGCCTTGTCGCCGAACAGGTGGTACTTGGTCAGGTACAACAGCAGCAGCGCCTTCATCCCGTAGAAGGAGAAGCGCTCCCACATCTCGGTGAAGAAACAGACGTAGACGCCCTTGGGGTGGCCGAGGAAATCGTCGCGCGCGTCGCGGGCGGGGAGGGCGGTGGCGGACACGGCTGGCCTGGGGCGGGAAGGGCAGCGGCGGAGTATAGGCGTGCCGGCGGCGCTTGGCTGAGTCGCGGCAGCGTGGCGATATTTCCTCCTTCGGGACCATGGCTCTTTTGGGGGAGAAGGTGCCCCGCCGGGGCGGATGAGGGTGCGGGCGCAGCCTCATGGGAGCGAAGCAGTGCGAGGCTTCGCCGCGTACCCTCACCCCAACCCCTCTCCCGATGGGAGAGGGGCGATCGCGGTTCCTTCTCCCGCCGGGACCATGGCCCCCTTTTCGGGGGAAGGTGCCCCGTAGGGGCGGATGAGGGTGCGAGCGCAGCTTCATGGAGGCGAAGCAGTGCGAGGCTTCGCACGGACCCTCACCCCAACCCCTCTCCCGATGGGAGAGGGGCGATCGCGGTTCCTTCTCCCACCGGGACCATGGCCCCCTTTTCGGGGAAGGTGCCCCGTAGGGGCGGATGAGGGTGCGGGCGCAGCTTCATGGGGGCGAAACAGCGCGAGGCTTCGCCCCGTACCCTCACCCCAACCCCTCTCTCGATGGGAGAGGGGCTGCCCATTGGCCGCCGGGGCGCCGCTGCATTTGCAAATCCCCAATCCCCAATCCCAAATCCCCGCCTCCCAGGCATGTGCCACAAGCTGGGCGCCGGGATGCTGGACTTGCCCAGCCCCAGACGCTAGCGTGGAAAACGTTTTTGTCGTTTCAGGGGTAACCATGAACAACGCTGCTGCGCCGCGTCAGCTCACTTTCCGCGCGGTCGTGCTGGCGATCGTGCTGGCCGTCGTGCTGTCGGCCGCCAACGCCTACCTGGGGCTGTTCGCCGGCCTGACCATCGCCACCGCGATCCCGGCGGCGGTGGTGTCGATGGGCGTGCTGCGCCTGCTCGGCGGCGGCACCATCCTGGAGAACAACATCGTGCAGACCGGCGCCTCGGCCGGTTCGTCGATCGCGGCGGGGGTGATCTTCACCATCCCGGCGCTGGTGATCATGGGCTACTGGCCGGACTTCAAGTACTGGTGGGTGCTCGGCATCGCCGGCATGGGCGGCCTGCTCGGGGTGCTGTTCTCGGTGCCGCTGCGGCGCTCGATGATCGTCGAGGATCCGCTGCCGTTCCCCGAGGGCAAGGCCGCGGCCGAAGTGCTCAAGGCCGGCGAGAATCCCGGACCGGGACTGAAGATCCTGGCGCTGTCGGCGACCATCGGCGGACTGGTCAAGCTGGCAGCGGCCAGCGGCCTGAAAGTGATTCCCGACACCTGGGCGCAGGCCACCTACCTGGGCAGCAGCAAGCTGGTCGGCTACGTCGGCACCAACCTGTCGCCGGCGCTGCTCGGGGTCGGCTACATCGTCGGGCTCAACGTCGGCATCGTCGTGCTGTCCGGCTCGATCCTGTCCTGGCACATCGCCATTCCGCTGTACCAGCAGTTCTTCATGGGCTCCGATCCGGCGCTGGCGCAGAGCCTGGCCACCGCGCCGGCGGCCGAGGCCGCGTTCGCCATCTGGGCGGCCAAGGTGCGCTACCTGGGCGTGGGCGCGATGCTGATCGGTGGCGTGTGGACGCTGTTTTCGCTGCGCAAGTCGCTGCTGTCCGGGGTCAAGAGCGGCTTCGCCGCCGCGCGCAAGAGCACCGTCGGCACGGTGGTGGCCGAGACCGACCGCGATCTGCCGATGAAGTGGATGCTGGTCGCCTTGCTGCTGTGCACGCTGCCGCTGCTGGGCCTGTACCAGGCGATCGTCGGCCAGTGGCACGTCAGCATCCCGATGACCTTGATCATGATCGTCGCCGGCTTCCTGTTCGTGTCGGTGTCCGGCTACCTGGCCGGGCTGATCGGCTCGTCGAACAATCCGGTGTCGGGCATCACCATCTCCACCATCCTGTTCGCCTCGGCGGTGCTGGTGCTGCTGCTCGGGCGCGACTCGCCGATCGGCGCGGTCGCCGCGATCATGATCGGCGCAGTGGTGTGCTGCGCTGCAGCGGTAGGCGGCGACAACCTGCAGGATCTGAAGGCCGGTTACCTGGTCGGCGCCACGCCGTGGAAGCAGCAGCTGATGCTGGCCATCGGCGCATTCTCCTGCGCGCTGATCATGGCCCCGGTGCTGAACCTGTTGGCGCAGGCCTACGGCATCGGCGCGGCGACGCCGGAGCATCCGAACTCGTTGGCCGCGCCGCAGGCGACGCTGATGGCCTCGGTGGCCAAGGGCCTGTTCGGCGGCGAGCTGCCGTGGACGATGATCGCCATCGGCGCCGGCGTCGGCGCGGCGATCATCGCCCTGGACGAATGGCTCAAGCGCACCGGCAAGCGTTTCCGCGTGCCGGTGCTGGCCGCGGCGATCGGCATCTACCTGCCGCTGGAACTGATGGTGCCGATCTTCCTCGGCGGGCTGATCACCTACCTGGTCGAGCGCTTCCACAAGATCCGCGCCGACGACGAGGAAGGCCGCGACCGCGTGCACCGTCCGGGCACGCTGTTCGCCGCCGGCCTGATCACCGGCGAGGCGCTGATGGGCATCGCCATCGCGGTGCCGATCGTGGTCTCCGGCCACGCCGACGTGCTGGCGCTGCCTGCCGGCTTCCATCTCAACCAGTGGTACGGCCTGGTCCTGCTCGCCTTCGTCGGCTGGCTGCTGTACCGCACCGGCAAGAAGGGCGAGCCGACCGCACCGCTGCCGCCGTCGGCGTAAGCATCAGCACCCTCGGCAAGACACGAAGCCCGGCCTGCGCCGGGCTTCGTGTTTGTGGCGAGCGCCCCCAAGCGCAACACGCAGTCCGCTCCCGCGAATCCCCAATCCCGAATCCCCAATCCCGGCCCCTCCATGACTTCATGCCTTTGCACCACGTCCACCCGCGCGCCTACCATCGACGTTTTGCCGTGTTCCGGAGACGCCCGATGACCTTGCGCTACGCCTTGCTGCCCCTGTGCCTGCTGACCGCGCTGCCTGCGCTGGCGGCGACCCGCGGTTTCGATGTCCGCGACATGGTGGCGCTGGACCGGGTGTCCTCGCCGCTGCTGACGCCCGACGGCGGCACGGTGATCTTCGCCAAGCGGCAGGTGGACAAGGCCAGCGACAAGGCCAGCACCGGGCTGTGGCTGCGCAATCTGCGCACCCGCGACGCGGCGCCGCCGAAGCGGCTGACCCCGGACGGCTGGAACGTCAATTCGCCGGAACTGTCGGCCGACGGCAAGACCGTGTACTTCCTCAGCGCCAAGTCCGGCCGCCAGCAGCTGTACGCGCTGCCGCTGGCCGGCGGCGCGCCGCGCCAGCTCACCGACTTCGCGCTGGACGTGGACAGCTACCGCGTCGCGCCGCAGGGCGACCGCGTCGCCTTCAGCGCCGGCGTTTTCCAGGACTGCGGTTCCGACCTGGGCTGCACGCAGAAGCGCCTGGACGCGAAGAAGAACGCCAAGGCCAGCGGCGTGGTGTTCGACCAGTTGTTCGTGCGCCACTGGGACACCTGGAACGATGGCCGCCGCAACAGCCTGTTCGTGGCGCCGCTGCCCGGCGACGCCAAGGCCAAGCCGGTGGTCGGCGCCTCGGCGATCAGCGTGACCCTGGCCGGCGACATTCCGTCCAAGCCGTTCGGCGGCAGCGAGGACTACACCTGGGCGCCGGACGGGCAGTCGCTGGTGGCCAGCGTGCGCGTGGCCGGGCGCGAGGAGCCGTGGTCGACCAACTTCGACCTGTACCGGCTGGATGCGGCGGGCAAGGCCGCGCCGGTCAACCTGACCGCGGCCAACCCGGCCTGGGACGCCGGCCCGGTGTTCTCCGCCGACGGCAAGACCCTGTACTACCGCGCCATGAAGCGCCCCGGTTTCGAAGCCGACCGCTTCGGCCTGATGGCGATGGACGTGGCCAGCGGCAAGACCCGCGAGATCGCGCCGCAGTGGGACCGCTCGGCCGGCGAGATCGTGCCCTCGGCCGACGGCGCCACCGTGTACACCACCGCCGACGACCTCGGCCAGCATCCGCTGTTCGCGGTGGATACCGCCAGCGGCAAGGTCCGCACCGTGGCCGATGGCGGCAGCGTCGGCGCGCCGGTGCTGGCCGGCAGCACGCTCGCGTTCACCCGCAACAGCCTCAAGAGCGGCGACCAGGTGTTCGTCGCCGACGCCGACGGCCAGCATCCGCGCGCGATCACCGCCAGCGCCGGCGAACAGCTGCCGGACGTGGCCTTCGGCGACTACGAGCAGTTCCAGTTCAAGGGCTGGAACGACGAGACCGTGCACGGTTACGTGGTCAAGCCGTACAACTACCAGCCCGGCAAGACCTATCCGGTCGCGTTCCTGATCCACGGCGGCCCGCAGGGCAGCTTCGGCAACGGCTGGAGCAACCGCTGGAATCCGCAGACCTATGCCGGCCAGGGCTACGCGGTGGTGATGATCGATTTCCACGGCTCCACCGGCTACGGCCAGGCGTTCACCGATGCGATCAGCCAGCACTGGGGCGACCGCCCGCTGGAAGACCTGCAGAAGGGCTGGGCCGCGGCGCAGCAGCAGTACAAATTCCTCGATGGCGACAAGGCCTGCGCGCTCGGCGCCAGCTACGGCGGCTACATGGTGTACTGGATGGCCGGCAACTGGAACCAGCCGTGGAAGTGCCTGGTCGACCACGACGGCGTGTTCGACAACCGCACCATGGGCTACGCCACCGAGGAACTGTGGTTCAGCGAGTGGGAGAACGGCGGCACGCCGTGGCAGAACCCGGCCGGCTACGAGAAGTTCAACCCGGTGCTGCACGTGGACAAGTGGAAGGTGCCGATGCTGGTGATCCACGGTCAGCAGGATTTCCGCATCCCGGTGGAGCAGGGCCTGGCCGCGTTCAGCGCGCTGCAGCGCAAGGGCATCGCCTCCAAGTTCCTGTATTTCCCGGACGAAAATCACTGGGTGCTGAAGCCGCAGAACAGCATCCTGTGGCACGACACGGTCAATGGCTGGTTGAAGCAGCATATCGGGCAGTGATGCGCCGGGATTCGGGATTGGGGATTCGGGATGACCAGCCATTCGGCTTTGGAAAGCCGGGATTCGTAACGGCGCAGGCGTTGGCTGAGTCTGCGTCCACACGTTGCCTGACGATCGCGGTGGGCGAGCCTGCGCGATCGAGCTCTGCTTTTCCGATTCCCCGTTCCCGATTCTCCATTCCCGGCCTGCCGAGAACCTGATGCCCACAGATGCCCTGATCCACAACGACATCGTCATCTTCGGCCTGATCGCCGCCACGCTCGGGGCGGTGTTCTGGACCGCCGCGCGGCCGCATGGATTCTGGAAGCGCTTCTACAGCGTCGTGCCGGCGCTGCTGCTGTGCTACCTGATTCCCGGCATCTACAACACCGTCGGGTTGATCGACGGGCAGCACAACCGCCTGTACGACCCGGTCGCGCGCGACGTGCTGCTGCCGGCGGCGCTGGTGCTGCTGACGCTTACCGTCGACCTGAAAGGCATCCTGCGCTTGGGGCCGAAGCTGGTGGCGATGTACCTGGGCGCCTCCTTCAGCATCATGCTCGGCGCGGTGGTCGCGTTCCAACTGATGAAGTGGCTGCATCCGGCCACGGTGGCCGGCGATACCTGGGCCGGCATGGCCGCATTGGCCGGCAGCTGGATCGGCGGCGGCGCCAACATGCTGGCGATGCGCGAAGTGTTCAACGTCGATGCCACCACCTTCGGCCAGTTCGCGGTGGTCGATGTCGGCGTCGGTTACGTGTGGATGGCCTTGCTGATCTTCCTCGCCCCGCGCGCGGCGGCGATCGATGCGCGCAGCGGCGCCGACACCAGCGGCATCGACGATCTCAAGCAGCGTATCGCGCAGTTCCAGGCGCAGCACGAACGCGTCGCCAGCCTGACCGACCTGATGCTGATCGTCGGCCTCGCGTTCGGTGCGGTCGGCCTGGCGCATGCGATCGCGGTGCCGACCGCGGCGTGGTTCGCGGCCAACGTCGCCTGGGCCAAGCAGTTCAGCCTCGGCTCGCCGTTCGTGTGGGTGGTGGTGCTGTCGACCACGATCGGCCTGCTGCTCAGCTTCACCCGCGCACGCACCCTGGAAGGCGCCGGCGCCTCGCGCATCGGCTCGCTGCTGCTGTATTTCCTGATCGCCTGCATCGGCATGCAGATGGACCTGCTGGCGCTGTTCGACCGCCCGTGGATCTTCCTGCTCGGGCTGATCTGGCTGTGCGTGCACATCCTGCTGTTGCTGGCGCTGGGCAAATTGCTGCGGGTGCCGTTCTTCTATTTCGCGATCGGCTCGCAGAGCAACGTCGGCGGCCCGGCCTCGGCACCGGTGGTGGCGGCCGCGTTCCATCCGGCGCTGGCGCCGGTCGGCGTGCTGCTGGGCACGATGGGCTATGCCACCGGCACCTACCTGGCATACCTGGTCGGGATCACCTTGCGCGCGATGGCGGGCGCGGGATAGCGCACCGTCATGACCCTGTAGGAGCGGCTTCAGCCGCGACGGGCTTTACCGATACGTTCTGTCGCGGCTGAAGCCGCTCCTACAGGGGATTTGCGGCGGCCTACTGCTGCAGCGCGACCCGGCGCTGCTGCTCTTCCTGCTGCGGCACGTTCGCCTGCAGATTCTGCTGCTGCAGCTGGCCGACGTTGGCCTGCGCCGGTTCGCTGGCCGCCGCCGCGGTCTGCACCTGGCTGCGCAGATGCGCCGGGTCGTCGGCGCGGCCCTGCACCGCGAACAGGCGGTCGCCGTCGCGGCTGGGCACCAGCTGGTCGATCTGTTTGAGGCCGTCCTGTCCGGCATGCGCGGCGACGCTGGCGGCGGTGTTGAGGAACTGCGCGTCGTCGCGCAGGCCGAGCCGCTCGCGCTGCCCGTCCAGTTGCACCACCGCGTCGTTGAACAGGCGGCTGCCGGTGGGCAGCGCGCGTTCCTGGGTCTGCGCGTGGCTCTGCGATTCCAGTTCCTGCGCCTTGATCACCGAATCGATGCCGTGCAGGTCCAGCCGATGCTTGAGCATCATCCCCGGCACCAGGCGCTGGCCGAACGACAGCGGATCCGGGTCCGGCAACTGGATCTGGTGGCCGGCGGCGTCGGGCATCGCCCATTTCAGCGGGATGCTGTCTTCCTGCAGGTGGGTCAGCAGTTCGTTCTTGACGTGGTAGCCGCGGATCAATCCATCGGCGGCGTAGTCCTTGGCGGCGGACGCGTCCAGACCTTCGCGCTCCAGGGTGCGGTCGTTGACCCCGGCGGCGTTGTAGGTGACCGCCGGCACGTCGTTGACCATCGCCGAGGCCGCGGCCAGGCCGCCGCCGAGCGAATGCCCGGAGATCATCAGGTCCTGGCCGAACGCCTGCTTGGCCTGGCTGCCGAGCTGGATCGCCGAGGCGTACTGCGCGTCGGCGAAGCCCAGGCCCTGGCCGATGTTGTGCTTCCAGTCCTTGCCTTCGTCGGTGCCGCAGAACGCCAGCACCACGTTGCCCTGTTCGTTGCGGTAGAACGCGGCATCGAAGCCGCTCTTGGCATCGTGCAGCATGCCCGGATCGATGCCGGCGCGCTGCACGGCGCCATCGTCCAGGCGGGTCCAGCCGTCGGGCAGCGCCGCGAAGCTTTCCGCGCCGCCGGCGCGGCGCTGGGCGGCCGTGCCGTAGAGATCCTGCAGCAAGGTGGGAAGTTGCGTGTCCACCGCCTGCGGCTGCTGGCCGCGAACGGCTTCGGCGAACGGGGCGGACGCGTCGGTATTGGAAAGATCGTTCTGGCTCATGCGCGGCTCCTTGCGTGTGCTGCGAACAGCCGCCTCAGCGGGCCGCTTCCAGGGGGATGTCGTGGGCGCTCAACCGGTCGCGTACCGCGGCGCGGGTCTGCTGCGCGGTGCTGTTGAGCAGGCGCTCGGGCGTGGTGAAGAAATACGCCTGGAAGGTCTTCTGCTGCGCGTTGCGCAGGCCCGGATCGACCCCGGCCTGCAGCAGTTTCAGCACCCACGGGTTGCCGGCGCTGCTCTGCGCGGCCAGGTGCAGCAGCGAGTTGCCGCTGGCATCGACCCGGTGCGGATCGGCGCCGGCCTGCAGCAGCAGCTGGATCTGTTCGTCGCGCTTGCTCTGCAGCGCGCGGAACAGCGGCGTCCAGTTGCCGCGCGCGCTGACCGGATCCACCGGCGCGCCATGCTGCAGCAGGATCTTCAGGTATTGCGGGTCCTTGGCCATCGCGGCCATGTGCACCACGGTTTCCTGGTCCATGCCCGGTTCCGCCGGATTCGCGCCAGCGTCCAGCAAGGCACTGAGCGCGCGCGGCTGTTCGTTCCAGATCGCGTATTCGAGCAGGGTGACGTTCTGGTCGCCGTGCGCGGACAGGTCCACGCCGGGCGCCAGTGCGGCGATGCGCGCCGCGTCGCCGCGCGCGACGGCGGCGGCGATGTCGGCGAGGTGGGGATCGCGGAACGCGACCGAGTGATCCTGCAGCGTGGCTGACATGGCAGAGTGCTCCTTGGCGCCGGGCGGGGCGGCGCATGAGACCGAGATGGACATCGAGGTCGCAAGCGCGATCAGGACGGGGAACTGCTTGCGCATGGAGGGCTCCTTTTCCTGTTCGCGTTCCTGTTGCCGGTGGCGACGTTCCTTGCCACCGTGACCGATGCTAGCAGCTGTCCGGCGCCGGTTCGGTAAGGTTTTGTTACAGCGCTGGCGCGCTCTGCATGGGGTGGTATGCGCGGTGGAGCGCATATCGACCCGGACGAATGTTTGTGCCGGGGGCGGAGAATGGCCCGATTGCGGCGCAATGCACCCGCCGGCGCTGCCGCACGCAGGTGGCGTACATGCGCAACTTGGCATAATGCGGGTTTTCCGCCGAGGCCCTTGCGATGACCGCGACCCCCTTCGACCTGCTGATCAGCGATTGCGACGGCGTGCTCGTCGACAGCGAGGTGCTGGCCGACCGGGTCATGTTCGACGCGCTGGGCGCCTACGTGCCGCGGGCCGAGCTGGAGGCCTACCTCGCCGGCAGTTTCGGCCAGACCGCGCACGAGATCGTGGAGCGGGTGCAGCGGCATTTCGCGGTGACCCTGCCGCCGGGCCTGTTCGAGGAAATCCGGGAACGTTCGGAAGCGTTGATCGCCGCCGAGGTGCAACCGATCGACGGCGTCCGCGAGGCGCTGCTGGCGTTGCCGCTGCCGCTGGCGGTCGCCTCCAACAGCCTGCGCCACAGCGTGGTGGCGTCGGTGGCGCGTGCCGGGCTGACCGAGCGGGTGAACGGCCACATCTTCAGCGCCGACATGGTGGCGCGGCCGAAGCCGGCGCCGGACGTCTACCTGCTGGCCGCACACACCCTGGGCGCGGCGCCGCCGCGGTGCCTGGTGATCGAGGACAGCGTCACCGGCGCCAGCGCGGCGCTGGCCGCAGGCATGACCGTGATCGGTTTCACCGGCGCAGCGCACATCCCGCCAGGCCACGCCGACACCCTGCGTCACCTCGGCGTGGCCGCGGTGATGGAGCACATGCGGCAGTTGCCGCAGGTCTACGCCGAATTGGTGCGCGCGGCGGCGGCGTAGTGTCGATCGAGAGGCCGCGCTGCCGGGTGGCGGCGACGCACAAACGCGGAGTCGGGTCTGTCCGCTCGCTGTGGCCTTGCCGCGGAGCGTGGCGGACGGAAAGAGCGTCTCCGGACAGCATCGCGCCATCCGTGGTGTGTGTCTTCTCCGGGCTGCCTGTCGCGGCTGAAGCCGCTCCTACACGGGGTGGCGCGTGTTCAAAGCATGTCGGAGTGCGCGCTTATGCATCGGAAGCGTCATGGCGTGTCTTCCGCATCCGCGATGCCCTCAGGCACCGCGCTCCCGCCGTTGCCAATCCCGGCTTTCCACAGCCGAATGGCTGGTCATCCCCAATCCCGAATCCCGGCACCTCAACAACAACGAAACCCGCTCTTGCCGCCATAGCGCGCTTCCTGGCGCTCGCGGAAGAAGGTCTTGTAGTCCATCGGTTGCCGGTCGGGATGTTTCTCCAGCACGTGGCGCACGTAGTTGTCGTAGTCGGGAATGCCGCAGCACAGCCGCGCGGTCTGCACCAGGCGCCGCCACAGTCGGCGGTGCGCCTGGTATTGCCCGACCGGAACCAGGTCGTTGCTCATCACACGTCCGCCATCTGGTGCGGCTGCAGCGCCACGTACGCGGTTTCCTTGTCGCTGCGCTGCGGGTTGCGGCGCGCGGCGAGGATGGTCTTGACCGAGTAGATCAGGATCGAGAACACCACGAACAGGAACAGCGCGGTCAACCCGGTGTTGACGTAGGCGTTGGTGACGATCTGCTGCATCTGCGGCACGGTCTTGGCCGGTGCGGTGATGGTGCCGCTGGCGATCGCCTCCTGGAACTTGTGCGCCTGCGCCAGGAAGCCCTGCGCCGGGTTGGGGTCGAAGATCTTGATCAGCCCGGCGTAGGTGGTGCAGATCAGCAGCCACAGCGCCGGCACGATGGTGACCCAGGCGTAGCGGTCGCGCTTCATCTTGAACAGCACCACGGTGCCCAGCATCAGCGCGATGCCGGCGAGCATCTGGTTGGAGATGCCGAACAGCGGCCACAGCGTGCGGATGCCGCCGTACGGATCCTTGACCCCGGTGTAGAGCAGGTAGCCCCACAGCGCCACGCAGCCGCCGGTGGCGACGATGTTGGCGCCCCACGATTCGGTCCGCTTCAGCGCCGGCACGAAGTTGCCGAGCAGGTCCTGCAGCATGAAGCGCCCGGCGCGGGTGCCGGCGTCGACCGCGGTGAGGATGAACAGCGCCTCGAACAGGATCGCGAAGTGGTACCAGAACGCCATCATGTCCTCGCCCGGCAACAGCTGGTGCAGGATCTGCGCGATGCCCACCGCCAGGGTCGGCGCGCCGCCGGCGCGGGCCAGGATGGTGGTCTCGCCGATGTCGCGGGCAGTGGCTTCGAGCACTTCAGGAGTGATCGCGAAGCCCCATTCGCTGACCTTGGCCGCGACCGCGACGACGTCGCTGCCCACCATCGAGGCCGGCGCGTTCATCGCGAAATACACGCCCGGCTCGATGATCGAGGCGGCGACCAGCGCCATCACCGCGACGAACGATTCCATCAGCATGCCGCCGTAGCCGATGTAGCGCATGTGGCCTTCGTTGGCGAGCAGCTTGGGGGTGGTGCCTGAGGAGATCAGCGCATGGAAGCCGGACACCGCGCCGCAGGCGATGGTGATGAACAGGAACGGGAAGATGCCGCCGGTCCACACCGGGCCCATGCCGTTGTGCGCGTACTGGGTCAGCGCCGGCATCTTCAGGTCGGGCATGACCACCAGGATGCCGATGGCCAGGGCGATGATGGTGCCGATCTTGAGGAAGGTGGACAGGTAGTCGCGCGGCGCCAGCAGCAGCCATACCGGCAGCACCGAGGCGACGAAGCCGTAGCCGATCAGCATCCAGGTGATCTGCACGTCGGTGAAGGTGAAGGCCGGGCCCCAGGTCGGATCGGCGGCGACCTTGCCGCCGAACCAGATCGCGGCCAGCAGCAGGATCAGCCCCACCACCGAGATCTCGCCGATCTTGCCGGGGCGGATGTAGCGCATGTACACGCCCATCATGATCGCGATCGGCATCGTCGCGATCACCGTGAACATGCCCCACGGACTCTCCGCCAGCGCCTTGACCACCACCATCGCCAGCACCGCCAGGATGATGATCATGATCAGGAACGCGCCGAACAGGGCGATGGTGCCGGGCACCTGGCCCATCTCCTCGCGCACCAGGTCGCCGAGCGAGCGGCCGTTGCGGCGGCTGGACAGGAACAGCACCACGAAGTCCTGCACCGCGCCGGCGAACACCACGCCGACCACCAGCCACAGCAGGCCGGGCAGGTAGCCCATCTGCGCGGCGAGCACCGGGCCGACCAGCGGTCCGGCGCCGGCGATGGCGGCGAAGTGGTGGCCGAACAGCACGTGCTTGTTGGTCGGCACGTAGTCCAGGCCGTCGTTGTTGAGCACGGCGGGCGTGGCCCGGGTGGGGTCCAGCTGCATCACCTTGGTGGCGATGAACAGGCTGTAGAAGCGATACGCGATCAGGTAGATCGAGACCGCGGCGACCACGATCCACAGCGCGTTGATGTGTTCGCCGCGGCGCAGGGCGATGGTGCCCAGGCAGAACGCCGCCAGCACCGCGAGCGCGGCCCAGGCCAGTTTGGAAAACCCTTTCATGCAGATCGCTCCCCCACAAGATTCCCGCAAGGGTCGCCCCGATGGCCTGGGGGGTCAATGCCGGGACAGACGATGGCCCTAGTACTTTGGTCGTAGTCGGCGCCGTATTCGACGATCGCGCGGGTCGCGGGGACGCATGCCAGGCCGTGGCGATGGGGAAGGCGGTGGGTCGAGACGGACTTTGCCTGATCGCTAGGCATCGCGCGGAGCATCGGGTGCAAGAGCGCGGCTGCGGGATAGGCGGGCTTGGCTGCAGTCGGGACTGAAGTCCCTCCCACAAGAGCGTTATGGCCGGCACGCGCACCGGCATCGGCATCGGCACCCGCATCGCGCCCAAACGCGCCGCGCCGACACTCCCGGCGTAGCCGGTGCACCCGGCGCGAGGCTGGCCGGCGCCCCTGCGATGGAACGATGGGTTGCGCCGATCGCGATTGGCCGCCGACGGCGGCGCGCCCATATACGGTGCTTCACCAGGAGATCGCCCGCCATGACCGACACCCTCACCGCCGCGCCCGCGCGCATCGCGCGCACCATCCGTGGCCGCGCCACCGCCGACGGCGACGGGGTCAGGCTGACCCGCGTCATCGGCGGCGGCGAACTGCCCGAACTGGACCCGTTCCTGCTGCTCGACGAATTCGGCACCGACCGCGCCGAGGACTACATCGGCGGTTTCCCCAGCCATCCGCACCGCGGCTTCGAGACCGTCACCTACATGCTCGACGGGCGCATGCGGCACAAGGACAACCACGGCAACGAAGGCCTGCTGACCCCGGGCAGCGTGCAGTGGATGACCGCCGGCCGCGGCCTGGTGCATTCGGAGATGCCGGAGCAAGAGTCCGGGCGCATGCGCGGCTTCCAGCTGTGGGTGAACCTGCCGGCGCGCGACAAGATGACCGCGCCGCGCTACCAGGAATTCGCGCCCGAGCGCATCCCGCTGGCGCAGCCGGCGCCGGGGGTGACGGTCAAGGTGATCGCCGGGCAGGTCGGCGACGTGCACGGGCCGATCGTGCAGCCAGCCACCGATCCGCTGTATCTGGACATCGCGCTGGACGCCGACGCGCGCTGGGACCACCTGTTGCCGGCCGGGCACAACGCGTTCGCCTACGCCTACGAGGGTGCCGCGCTGCTGGGCGAGGGCGAGGCCGCGCGCGAACTGCCGGCGCAGACCCTGGCCGTGCTCGGCGGCGGCGACCTGCTGCAGTTGCGGGCGGGCGCGGCGGGCGCGCGGCTGATCCTGGTCGCCGGCCGGCCGTTGCGCGAGCCGGTGGCGCGGCACGGGCCGTTCGTGATGAACACGCGCGAAGAACTGATGCAGGCCTTCGTCGATTTCCAGGAAGGGCGGTTCTAGCGGCCCGGGATGGCGATCGGCACGCCATGAAACCCTGTAGGAGCGGCTTCAGCCGCGACAGGTCCTACCCGGAGGGATTCTGTCGCGGCTGAAGCCGCTCCTACAGGGGCGTCGCCAGGTTCAGCGATCCAGCGCCACACTGGTCGGACGCATATCCAGTCCCTGTACCAGCGACTGCAGCGATTGCAGCTCCTGCACGTCGCCGGCATCGATCCAGACCTGGGCGTAGTGGTCCTTGCCCAGCTCGACCACGGTGACCCGGCGCGAGGCCAGGCCCGGCGCATCGACTCCGCCCAGATCCGGCCGGTACCAATGCACGCTCTCGCCGGCGATGCTGCCTTTCTCTTCGCGCAGGTTGCGCGCCAGCGGGATGTTCGGATCGCGCGAGGTCAGCATCATGCCGAGCACCTGGCGGCCGTCGGCGGCCGTCGCGCGGCACACGATGAAGCCCTTGTCGCTGCGCTCGCTCCACTGCAGGTTGGACTGCGGCGGCAGTTGCGGACAGTTCTGCGCCTGTTGCGCCATGGCCGTGGCCGCCGCCAGCACGGCAGGCAGGACCGACAGACCGGTGAGCCAGTTTGCAACCCTCATTCGCGATGTCCCCATGCACCGCCGCGTTGCGACGGTATCGATCTTCAGCGCACGCCGACGCAGGCGCACGGCACGTCACCCTCATTCCTTTGCGGGATCCGCGTGCAGTGCATACCCCTACGCAATGCGTGTCCCGGTGTGCGGCCGCCATTTCCCCGCCGCTGCCCGAACCATAGCCCAGCGAGCGGCACTTGACAATTGGAATGCGGGTCGAAAACCCGCGCGCCGGCACCGGCGTGGGGCGGCGCTCGCCTGAATGCAGTCAGTGGGCGGTGGCCGCTGCGGCGCCCGCGCCGCGTTGAAGCAGGGGATGCCGCCGCGCCAGCAGGCGCATTGCGGTGTCGTCCTTCCATCCCTGTAAAGGAGTACAGCCCATGCCCAGCATCGATCCGCGCAGATTCGTCATCGTCGCCAGCTACCTGTCGCCCGGCGTCGCCGTCGGTGGCGGCGGTTTCGTCATCGTCGGCGGCAAGGTGATCAAGGTGCCGCCCAAGGGCCTGCGCCAGCTGCAGGCGGTCTACACCCTGCTCGAGGCCAGCGACGGCGTAAGCAACAAGACCCTGGCGCAACAGCTGCAGCAGCTTGCGGTGGACTTGGTCGACGACGCGGTGCCGGCAAAGGGCCGCGTCGCGGCCGCTGCGGCGCGCTAGCGCGTTTCGCGATCCGCTTTTGACGCACTGGGAAAGCGACTCCGGGTGGCCTCGCTCATCGGTCGCGACGGGCCTGACCGATGGTGCCCGCGGCGACGGGCGACACCGGGCCGCCCGGCGTCGCTCCCTCGGGTCGCGGCGTCCTGGTCGACATGCCGCGATGCGCGGCGCCGCGCCCGAATCGAGCCGGTCGCGCCGGCCGCCTTACTTGCCCGGTTCGGGCAGCGGAATGAATTCCTGGTCGTCGCCGGGGATCAGCCCGAAGCGGCCCTCGCGCCAGTCCCGCTTGGCCTGCTCGATGCGCTCGGTGGAGCTGGACACGAAGTTCCACCACAGGTGGCGCGGCCCGTCCAGCGGCTCGCCGCCAATCAGCATCGCCTTCAGCGGGGTCTTGGCGCGCAAGCGTCCGCGCGCGCCGGCTTCCGGCAGCACCAGGTACCGCGCGGGGATGTCCACGCCGTCCAGCTGCGCCTCGCCTTCCAGCACGTACAGCGAGCGCTGCACGTGGCCCGTGTCCAGGTCGATCTCCGCGTCCGCGTCCAGGTCCAGCGCCACGTTGAGCGTGTCGGCGAACACCTTGACCGGCGATTCCTCGCCGTAGGCGCGGCCGGCGATCACCCGCAGCCACACCCCGTCGCGGCGCTGCTGCGGCAGGCTGGCGGCGGCATGGTGGTAGAACGCCGGCGCGGTTTCCTCGGCCGATTTCGGCAGCGCCACCCAGGTCTGCATGCCGTGCAGCGGATGCGGCTGCGCGCGCAGCGATGTAGGCGTGCGCTCGGAATGGGCGATGCCGCGGCCGGCGGTCATCCAGTTGACGTCGCCGGCGCGGATCACCTGGTCCGAGCCGAGCGTGTCGCGGTGGCCGATCTCGCCGGACCACAGGAAGGTCACCGTGGCCAGGCCGATATGCGGATGCGGGCGCACGTCCACGCCGTGGCCGGGTTCGAAGATCGCCGGGCCCATGTGGTCGATGAACACGAACGGGCCGACGCTGCGCGCCTGCAGGCTGGGCACCGAACGGCGCACTTCGAAACCGCCGATGTCGTGGACGCGGGGAGCGATCAGGGTGGGCATGCGCGGCCTCGCGGACGTGGGAACAAGGGGCACGAGCTTCGCATGCGCGATGGCCGAAGTGGGAGCGTTGCGGCAAGACGGACTGTCCCGGGCCGCAGTGTTTACTGTGTCGCATGGGGCGAGTCCTCCCAAGGCTGGGTCGGCGTTGCGCCGCGATTGGCATGCGTGTCGGCATGCCAGACTAGCGAAATCGCATAATGCTGAAGGGCGCGCGTTTTTTGTCTGCAAATTTGTAACTTTGGGTGATGTTATCGACGGCGAACCGGAATAATCGGGCGCTGCCGGCCGGGGCCGTCCCGGCCTGCAGCGTTGCAGCGTGCTCGCTGCATTCCTTCCCCAACTCGAGAGCATCCTGATGATCCGTTCGTCGAAATCCAGCAATACCGTCACCGCCGTGCTGTCGATCGCGATGGCGCTGGCGGCGTTTGCCGCCGTGCCGGCACAGGCGCAAAGCGCCGACATCAATGTCCCCACCGTGATCATCAACAACCTGTGGAACGCCAAGGCGTTGCTGGTGGCGGGCGGGCAGGGCGGCGGATGCTATCCGGTCAACAACGGCGGCCGCGTCGCCGGCCCGACGCTGCGTACCAATATTCGTTACACCGCGATCGGCATGAGCTCGGCCAATTGCGCCGGCGGAACCGGCCTGGCCAGCGTCAACCTGCAGTTCTTCGCGCGCCCGCGCCCGGCCGGCATGTACATCCAGATCGTCAACGGCGGGATCAACATCGGCAACCGGTAGTCGCCAGCGATGCCCGCCGCCGGCCATGCGCGATCGACGCGTGGCCGGCGGCATCGCATCGCGCTGCTGCAGGCCGTGCTTGCCGCCGCCGCGCACCGCGCAGGCGGCACCCGACGCATCGATGCGTAGCGGCTGGATTCAGAACAACTGCCCGCTCTCGGCCGCCTGCATCGTGACCTCGCCGCGGCGCGAGGCCAGCCGGTCGGCCAGGCGGGTCGGCTCCGGCAGCCGGTAGCCGCGCAGGTAGCGTTGGGTCCAGTCCAGCGCGCTGTCCACCGCGACGCGGTGGCCGGGCGAGACGATCAGCGGATTGCAGCGCGGCTTGCTGCGCAGCGCCCAGCCGACGGTGTCGCCGCGGTGCACGATGGGGCTGCGGTCGCCTGCCTGCGGCCCGGGTTCGTCATAGCGTCCGGCCAGCAGTTTCTTGGCCACGCCGATGCTGGGCAGGCCGGTGACCACGCCGAAGTGCGCGGCGATGCCGAGCCGGCGCGGATGGGCGATGCCCTGGCCGTCGACGAACACCAGGTCCGGACGCTGCCGCAACAGGGCCAGCGCGGCCAGCAGCGCCGGCAGTTCGCGGAAGCTCAGCAGTCCCGGCACGTAGGGCATCGAGGTCGGCACGCGGGCGATCTCGGCCTGCTGCGGCTGCAGGGTGTCGGCGTCGATGAGCACGGCGGCGGCGCGGGTGATGCGGCCCTCGTCCTCGAAGCCGACGTCGAATCCGGCCAGCCAGCGCGGCGGGTCCGGCACTTCGTCGTGCAGCCGCACCTGCTTGGCCAGCGTGGCCTGCAGCGCCCGCGCCTGCACGATGCTGCCGTCCCAGTCGCCGAAGACCTTGTGCGAAGAAGTGTCCATTTGCGAATGATCGCGCCGCATTCGTGGCCGTGGCGTGGAGGAGCTGGGAATGGGGAAACGAGAATGGGGAATCGTCGAAGCATGCTCCTGATCGATGTCTGGCGACGAGAGGCCACGGTCTCGACGAGAGGGTGACGGTCGTCGGCGCCGATCCGCTTGCGTTCCAGCGCAGCGTTAGCCCGGCGTGCCCTTTGTAGGAGCGGCTTCAGCCGCGACAGATCGCCAGACGGCAAAGCGCGCCGGAACGCCAAGCCGTTTCCATTCCCCATTCCCGACTCCCCATTCCCAGCCACCGGCTACAATCCAGGACCGCACGACCCACGCATCCCCCAACGGAGACCGTCGCAGTGACCCGCAAACTCGTACTGTTGCGCCATGGCCAGAGCCAGTGGAACCTGGATAACCGCTTCACCGGCTGGGTGGACGTGGATCTCACCGAGCAAGGCCGCCAGGAAGCCGCCGCCGCCGGTCGCCTGCTGCGCGAGGAGGGGCTGCAGTTCGACGTGGCGCACACCTCGGTGCTCAAGCGCGCCATCCACACCCTGCAGGGCGCGCTGAAGGAACTGGACCAGGACTGGCTGCCGGTACACAAGAGCTGGCGCCTCAACGAACGCCACTACGGCGGCCTGCAGGGCCTGGACAAGGCCGAGACCGCGGCCAAGCACGGCGAGGAGCAGGTCAAGATCTGGCGCCGTTCCTACGACATCCCGCCGCCGCCGATGGAGGCCGACGATCCGGGCCATCCGCTGCACGACCGCCGCTACGCCACGCTCGACCGCAACGCGTTGCCGGCCACCGAGTCGCTGGCGACCACGCTCGAGCGCGTGCTGCCGTACTGGCACGACGCGATCGCGCCGCAGCTGAAGGCCGGACAGACCGTGCTGGTCACCGCGCACGGCAACTCGTTGCGCGCGCTGTACAAGTATTTGAACGGCGTCTCGCGCGAGGAAATCCTGGAACTCAACATCCCCACCGGCATCCCGCTGCTGTTCGAGCTTGACGACGAGTTGAAGGTGCAGTCCTACCGCTATCTCGGCGATCCGGAAGCGGCGAAGAAGGCGGCCGAAGCGGTGGCCAACCAGGGCAAGGCGAAGTAACACCCGCGCGGCACGCGCCGCATCAAGGAGGATGGGATGGGTGGATTCAGCATTTGGCACTTCGTGATTCTGTTCGTCGTACTGGCGCTGCCGGTGCTGGTCTTTGCGGCGGTATGGCTGGCCATGCGTCGCGACCAGCGTGCGCAAGCATCCCAGCGCGCTGCTTCGCCGCCGCCGTTGCCACCGGCGGCATCGGTGGAAGCGCGGCTGCGCGCGCTCGAAGCATTGCGCGCGCAGGGTCTGATCGACCAGGCGGAGTACGAACGCCGGCGCCAGCAGATCCTCGCCGAGTTGTGAGCGCGCCGCGCGGCGGCGCGCGGGCTCAGTCGTCGCCGCTCGCGTCCACCCACACCCGCATCTCGCCTTCGCCGCGGTTGGCCCAGGCGAAGTAGGGCACGAAGGTCAGGGTCTGCGTCTGCCGCGACGGCGGCGGCGCGTCGTAGCGGTACAGCGGCGAGGCGTCGGCCTGCGCGTCGTCGTGGCCGTGCAGGCGTTCGCCTTCGGCCTGCAGCAGCACCTGGCCGGCCAGCGTGCCGCTGCCGGGTTCGCTGCGGATCGCCGCGTCGGCGGGCAGGCGCAGCTGGTGCAGCTGCGTGCCGTTGTCGGCCTGCTCCAGGCAGTAGACCAGCGGCCCGCGCTGCAGCGCGACCTTGCCGGCCAGATGGCGCACGCGCGGATGGCCGCTGACCCGCATCGGCGGCATCGGCAGGTGCAGGTGCAGGGTGTCGCCGCGCTGCCAGCGCCGGCGCAGCACGCAGTAGCCGTGCTGCAGATGCGCCTCGATCGCCACCGCTTCGCCGTTGAGTTGCAGTTGCGGCGCACGGCACCAGTCAGGCAGGCGCAACGCCAATGCAGCTTCGATCGGCGCCTCGCAATCCACGCTCAGTTCCACCTGTTCCTGCCACGGGTACTCGCCACGCTGGCGCAGGGTCAAGGTCTGCCCGTCCACGTCGAACGCGGCGTCGCTGCCGACGTACAGATTCACGTAGAGCGTGTCGTCGCGGCGGGTGTAGATGTAGTGGCCGAGCGAGGTCAGCACGCGGGCGATGTTCGGCGGACAGCAGGCGCAGCCGAACCAGCGCTGGCGCACCGGCTTGACGTGGTCGAAGCCGTGGTTGCCGTGCACGGTGGGCGGATGCACTTCCAGCGGATTGACGTAGAAGAAGTGGCGCCCGTCCAGCGCCATGCCGGCCAGCACCGTGTTGTACAGCGCCCGCTCCATCACGTCGGCATAGCGGCTGTCCGGCGCCAGCTGCAGCATGCGGTTGGCGAACATCATCAGCCCGATCGAGGCGCAACTCTCGTTGTAGGCGGTGTCGTTGGGCAGGTCGTAGTCGACGCTGAAGGCTTCGCCGTAGCTCTGCGCGCCGATCGCGCCGGTGAGGTACAGCTGCCGCTGCGTGGTGTTCTCCCACAGCCGCTCGCAGGTCGCGCGCAGTTCGGCGTCGCCGCTGTGCCGCGCCAGGTGCGCCACGCCGGCGTACAGGTAGACGAAGCGCACTGCGTGGCCGACCGCGGTGGTCTGCAGCGCGACCGGCACGTGCGCCTGGCTGTAGGCCTTGTCCTCGATCATCCACGCCGGCCCATGGCCGCCCCAGAAGAAGCTGCGCCCGCGCTTTTCGTATTCTTCGTCGTAGTAGTGCGGCGCGGTGCCGCGCTGCTCGACGAAGTAGCGGGTCAGCGCCAGGTAGCGCGGCTCGCTGGTGGCTTCGTACAGGCGCATCAGCGCCAGTTCGATCTCCGGATGCCCGGGATAGCCGTGCAGCTGCGCGGGGCCGGGGCCGAAGGTGGCGTCGATGTGGTCGGCGAGCCGGCACACGATGTCCAGCAGCGCGCGCTTGCCGGTGGCCTGGTGGTAGGCGACGCCGGCCTCGATCATGTGACCGGCGCAGTACAGCTCGTGGCATTCGGCCAGGTTGGTCCAGCGCTGCTCCGGCGCCTTCACCGTGAAATAGGTGTTGAGGTAGCCGTCGGCCTGTTGCGCGGCGCCGATCAGTTCGATGGTGGCGTCGGCATCGCGCTCCAGCGCCGGATCGGGATGCTGCGCGAGCAGGTAGGCCACCGCTTCCAGCCACTTGGCCACGTCGCTGTCCTGGAACACCATGCCGTAGAACGCGCCGTCGCTGCGCCCGGCGGCGATGCGGAAGTTCTCGATCGCGTGGCTGGGTTCGGCATCGGCGACGTTGTCGTTGAGCGCATCCCATTGGTACGGCAGCACCACGTCCTGCACCAGGCGTTGGTAGCGCTGCCAGAACGGGTCGGCGATGCGCAGGCGGTCGAGCGGGAGTTCGGGCGGCGGGGCGAGCGAGTGCGGCATGGAGGCGGCGATCCTGTGGGGAGGAGGAGGGGAGCGGTCAGTGCACCGGGCGCGCGGCCAGATCGGCACCGATCTCGGCCAGCAGCGGCCGGCGCAGGCGGCAGCGGTAGATCACCGCGGCCAGCAGCAGGTGCAGCGCGGCGGGAATCAGCGTTTCCAGCAGGGTGATCGCCTGCAGCGAGGCGGCGGTCTGGTGCTCGGCGCCGGCGCGGTAGCCCACGCGCACGAACAGGTAGCTGATCACCACCGCGCTCGAGGCCCAGGCCAGCTTGATGCAGAACAGGTTGAAGGCGAAGTTGATGCCGGAGGAACGGATGCGGTTCTTCCACGCGCCGTAGTCGTCGGCGAAGGCCATGATCGAGAAGTGCAGCGGCAGCGCGAAGCCCAGCACCAGGCAGTTGACGAAGATCAGCCCCAGCCACAGCGTCTGCTGCGCCGGCCCGGTGGGCATGCACCACTGCAGCACGCCCAGCGCGGCCAGCGCCAGGTTGGTGTGCAGGTACAGGGCCAGCGGATCGAAGCGGCGGCACAGCGCGTTGACCACGAGCGCGCCGAGCACCGTGGCCAGCGCCACCATCGCGAAGAACAGCGAGGTGTAGCCGGCGCCGCCGCCGAGCACGTAGTTGATGAAATACAGATAGCCGCCGCCGCGGATGTTGAACACGTTGATCAGCAGGAACGACATCAGCAGCACCAACCGCATCTGGTCGTTGCGCAGCAGCCCGCGCAGGTGTTCGCCGATGCCGGCCTCGCCCAGCAGGCTCACCGGCACGCGCTCGCGCACGGCGAAGAAGCAGCACAGGAACATCGCCACCGCCAGCCCGCTGAGCACGCCCACGCCGAGCTGGTAGCCGTGCGCGGCATCGCCATTGCCGAGCACCCGCACCAGCCACGGCAGCCCGACCGAGACCAGGAAGCCGGCGATGCCGCACAGCACGAAGCGCCACGACTGCGCCGACACCACTTCGCGGTGGTCGCCGGTCATGCTGTTGATCAGCGCGCAATACGGCACGTTGATCGCGGTGTAGCACAGCGACAGCAGGAAATAGCTGGCGAAGGCGTAGGCGACCTTTGCTGCGTAGCTCAGCTGCGGGGTGCTGAAGGTCAGCACGCAGGCGATGCCGATCGGCAAGGCGATCCACAGCTGCCAGCCGCGGAAGCGGCCCCAGCGGCTGCGGGTGCGGTCGGCGAGCAGGCCCATCAGCGGATCGGACACCGCATCGGCGATGCGCAGCACGGTGAACAGCGTCCCGACCAGCGCCGGGGTCAGGCCGAACACGTCGGTGTAGAAGAACGTGAGGAAGTTGGCGATCAGGCAGGTGACGATGGTGCCGCCGGCATCGCCCAGGCCATAGCCGAACTTTTCCAGGCGCGAGAGTCGGTGCGTGGCGGCCTGTTCGGCGCCTGCGGCAACGGGGCCAACGGCGGTCGCATTCAACGGGACGGTTCCTGGCGGGCGCGGGAGGCGGCGCCACCGCAAAGTCGCATGCCGCCGGCATCGGAACAAGAGCCGGCGCGGTATAAAAACGGTACGATTCCGACCTGCATGGCTGCAGTGGCGCTCGCGGCGATGCCGTGCGTTATTTGCTGCAGTGCAGCGTGCCATTCTCGCCGGGGAGACGCTTCCGACATGCTCGAACTCGCAGTCGCCTATCCGATCCGGGTCCAGAACGGCGGCCTGTTCATTTCCCGCGGGGTCGGCGCGCACCCGACCCGGGTGATCCAGTCCTACGAGCTGATCTTCGTCGAGCGCGGCACCTTGTCGATCCGCGAACAGGACGACGACTTCCACATCGGCCCCGGCGAGACCCTGATCCTGTGGCCGGGCCGCGAACATGCCGGCCTGGGCCGCTTCTCCGACGAACTGCGCTTCTACTGGGTGCATTTCGAACTGGCGCCGACCGCCGTCGCCGCGGACGAGGCGACGCTGCTGTCGATGCCGCAACGCAGCGCGATCCGCGACCCGGAGCGTTTCGTCGGCCTGTTCCGCTGGTTCCTCAGCGAGCAGGAAGAACGGCGCACGCTGCCGATGCTGGAGCCGATCGTGCTGTCGATGCTGCAATGCGTGGCCGGCGCCTGGCCCGACCCGCACGACTCCGACCGTGCCGGCGTGGCGCTGGCGTACCGCGCCAAGCAACTGATCGGCACCCAGTTCCACACCGCGCTCACCGCGTCCACGCTGGCCGCGCAGCTGCATTGCAACCCGGACTACCTGGGCCGCATCTACCGCCGCGCGTTCGGCACCACGCTGACCGAGGCGATCCATCGCCAGCGCATCGCCTTTGCCGAGAAGCTGCTGCTGGTGAACACCTGCACCGTCGACGAAGTCGCGCAGCGCGCCGGCTTCAGCGACGGCGGTTATTTCCGCCGCATCTTCCGCCAACGCCTGGGCATGACCCCGACCGCGTATCGGCGGCTGTACTGCAAGGAGCACATCAACTCGGGGTGAGCGCGTTCGCGCAGCGGCCTACACAGGGCATTGCCTACACTGCGCCGATGTCATGGAGAGTCCGCAAGATGAAGAAGGCGCTGAAATGGAGCGGCATCGCCCTGGCCGCGTTCGTGCTGGCCTCGCTGGCGGCGCTGTACGGCTACGGCCGCTTCGCCGACCGCGCACAGGGGCCGGCCAGCCACGCCCTGCCGGCGACCGCACTGCAGACCCCGATCGACCGGGTGGTGGCGCCACTGACCGCCGCGCATCCCGGGCACAGCGGCATGGTGATCCTGCCCGACAACGTCGAAGCGTTCGCGGTGCGCGCGGCGGCCGCGCGCGCGGCCGGGCGCAGCCTGGACCTGCAGTACTACATCTGGCATGCGGATTTCACCGGCAACCTGCTCTACAACGAGCTGTTGCGCGCCGCCGACCGCGGCGTGCGCGTGCGCCTGCTGCTGGACGACATGAATGTGCACGGCAGCAATTCGGTGCTGGCCGCGCTGGATCGCCATCCGCTGATCGAGGTGCGGCTGTTCAACCCGACCCGCGCCCGCGAGGGCACGCTGATGCGCGGCGTGGAGCTGGTGCTGCGGTTCTTCAGCGTCAACCGGCGCATGCACAACAAGGCCTGGATCGCCGACGGGCGCATGGCGGTGGTGGGCGGGCGCAACGTCGGCGACGAATACTTCGACGCGGCGCGCGACACCAATTTCATGGATACCGATGTCGCGGTGGTCGGGCCGGCGGTGGCGCAGGCCGCGCAGATCTTCGACGCGTACTGGAACAGCCGCACGGCGGTGCCGCTCGGTGCGCTGGTGCAGGCCGAGCCGGAGGCGCTGCCCAGGCTGCGCGCCAGCATCGATGCCGGCCTGGGCTCGGCGCGCGCGCATCCCTACGTGCAGCGCCTGCGGCAGGCGCCCAGCGTGCGCAACCTGGTCGAGGGCGAGCGCCCGCTCCACTGGAGCGCCGAGGCGTCGATCGTGTCCGACCCGCCGGAGAAGGCCGAAAGCGCGCCGCCGCGCGCGGACTGGATGACGCCGCGGCTGGTCGGCGAGATGGCGCGCGCGCAACGCGAGCTGGCGCTGATCTCGCCGTACTTCGTGCCGGGCGAGGAGGGCATGCGCTGGATCGGCCAGCTGCGCCAGCGCGGCGTCGCGGTGGGCGTGCTGACCAACTCGCTGGCGGCCAACGACGTGGTCGCGGTGCATGGCGGCTATGCCGGCTACCGGCTGCCGCTGCTGCGCCAGGGCGTGGCGTTGTTCGAGCTCAAGCCGCAGGGCGATCCGGGCGGCAGCCTGTTCGGCTCCAGCGGCGCCAGCCTGCACACCAAGGCGTTCGTGGTCGATGGGCGCGAAGGCTTCATCGGCTCGTTCAATCTCGACCCGCGCTCGATGAATCTCAATACCGAGATGGGCTTGCTGTTCCGCGATCGCGCGGCGGCGGCCGAACTCGAGCGGCTGTACCGGACCAAGGTGTCGGCGCCGGTCAGCTACCGGTTGGCGCTGCAGGATGGGGCCGTGCGCTGGCACGATGCCGCGGTGCGGCCGCCGCAGACCTGGGACCGCGAGCCGGAGGCGGGGTTCTGGCGGCGTGCCGCGGCGCGGGTGATCGGCTGGTTGCCGGTGGAGTCGCAGCTGTAGCGGCACCGACCGTCGCGAAATTGCAGGAGCGGCTTCAGCCGCGACAGGTTCCATCAACCGCGACAGGTCCATCGATGATGCCCGTCGCGGCTGAAGCCGCTCCTACAGGAGCTAGCGACCGCGGAGCGGCGTTAGCCGAGCTGCTGCACGATCTCGCGCGCCATCGATCCCAGCGGCAGGATCTTCTCCGCGCCGCCGCGCTTGATCGCTTCCTTGGGCATGCCGAACACCACGCTGCTCTGTTCGTCCTGGGCCACGGTGCGCGCGCCGGCCTGGCGCATCTCCAGCAGGCCGACCGCGCCGTCGTCGCCCATGCCGGTCATGATGATGCCCAGCGCATTGCCGCCGGCGGCGCGCGCGGCGGAGCGGAACAGCACGTCCACCGACGGCCGGTGCCGGTTCACCGGCGGCCCGTCCACCACCTCGACGAAATACTGCGCGCCGCTGCGGCGCAGCAGCATGTGCTTGCCGCCGGGCGCGATCAGCGCGCGGCCCGGGACCACGCGGTCGTTGTTGGCCGCTTCCTTCACCGCGATCTGGCACAGGCTGTCCAGGCGCGCGGCGAACGCGGCGGTGAACTTCTCCGGCATGTGCTGGACGATGACGATGCCGGGACTGACCCGCGGCAGCGCGGTCAGCACTTCCTCCAGCGCCTGGGTGCCGCCGGTGGAGGTGCCGATCGCGATCACCCGCTCGGTGGTCTGCGCCAGCGGGCGCCCGCCCTGCGCCGGCAGGATCACGTCGGCGTTGTGCTTGACCTCCGCTTCCACCGGCGGCGCGGCGCTGCGCGCGGCCAGGCGCTTGACGTTGGCACGCGCGGCGGTGCGCACCGTGGCGACGAGTTCGTCGGCCGAGTCGGTGAGGAACTGTTTCAGGCCGAGCTTGGGCTTGGTCACCACCGCCACCGCGCCGGCGGCCAGCGCGTCCATGGTCACCCGCGCGCCCTTCTCGGTGAGGGTGGAGCAGATCACCACCGGGGTGGGGCGCTCGCTCATGATCTTGCGCAGGAAGGTGATGCCGTCCATCTTCGGCATTTCCACGTCCAGCACGATCACGTCCGGCCATTGCTGGCGCATCTTGTCCATCGCCAGCAGCGGATCGGCGGCCGCGGCGATCACCTCGATGCCGGGCGCCTCGTTGAGCACCGCCACCAGCACCTGGCGCACTACCGCCGAATCGTCGACCACCATGGCCTTGATCGTCGTCGTCATCGGTCGTTCCTTTGAGTAGCGGCAGCGGTGTTCATGGCTTGCGGTACACCGACGGCGCCACCTGCACGACCTCGTTGTTGACGTCGTTGAGGCTTTCCGAGTGGCCGATGCAGAAGATGCCGCCGCGCTTGAGCACGGAAAGCACCCGCGCGACCACTTCGCGCTTGGTCTGGCCGTTGAAGTAGATCATCACGTTGCGCAGGAAGATCACGTCGAACTGGCCGAGGTTGGGCAGCGATGCGTTGAGGTTGGCGTGCAGGAAGCGCACGTTGTCGCGCAGCTTGCGGTCGATCAGCAGGCTGCCTTCGTATTCGCCGCGGCCTTTCAGGCAGTAGCGCTTGAGCAGCGCCGGCGGCATGTGCTCGATGCGCTGCAGCGGATAGTGGCCGGTGCGCGCCTTGGCCAGCACGCGGGTGCTGATGTCGGTGCCGACCACTTCGTAGGGGCGTCCCTGCAGCGTGTCGTCCAGCACCATCGCCATGCTGTAGGCCTCCTCGCCGGTGGAACTGGCCGCGCTCCAGATGCGGAACGGCGCGTTGCCCTTGTGCTCGCTCGCCAGCTTGCGCAGCAGTTCGAAATGCTTTGGCTCGCGGAAGAAGTAGGTCTCGTTGGTGGTCAGCAGGTCGATTGCGGTCTGCACCTCGCCGCTGCCTTCGCGGCTTTCCAGCAGCTTCAGGTACTGGGTGTAGGTCTGCAGCGAGTGCGCCTTCAGGCGCTTGCCCAGGCGCCCGCACAGCATCGCCTTCTTGGCCGGGGAAATGGTGATGCCGGCCGCGTCGAAGATGAAGCGCTGGAACTTGCCGAATTCCTGCTCGGTGATGGTGTCGGTGCTGGTCATGATGGTCCGGGAGTCAGTGATGCGGCGCTTGCGCCGCGGTGGGGCCGTGTTCCTGCAGCCGGGTCTGGTGCTCGAGCAGCCAGGTGGTCAGTGCGCCGCCGCCCATCGGCCGCGCCAGCAGATAGCCCTGGCCCAGGTCGCAGCCCAGTTCCTGCAGCAGTTGCCAGTCCTCGACCGTTTCGATGCCTTCGGCGACGGTGCTCAGGCCCAGCCGTTGCGCCATGCCCAGCGCCGATTCCAGCACGGTGCGCAAATTGCGGCTGCGGTGCGCGTCGTGCACGAAGATGCGGTCGATCTTTAGCTCGGTGAAGGGAATGCGGGTCAGCTGTTGCAGCGAGGAGAAACCGGTGCCGTAGTCGTCCAGCGACAGGCCGAAGCCCTGCAGCCGCAGCCGCGCCAGCATGCCCAGCGCGCTGGCCTCGACCAGCGAGCTTTCGGTGATCTCCAGGATCACGTCGGCCGGCACCAGCCCGTGGCGGCGCAGTTGGCTATGCAGTTCGTCGAGCAGTCCCGGGTCCTGCAGCAGGCACGGCGACAGGTTGATCGCCAGGCTCAGGCGGAAGCCGGACTGCTTCCAGGTCGCCAGCCGCGCCATCGCCTGGTCGGCGACGCTGGCGGTCAGCGCGTGGATCAGGCCTTCGCGTTCGGCCAGGGCGATGAAGCGGTCCGGCGCGATCTGCCCGTTCTGCGGATGCCGCCAGCGCGCCAGCGCTTCCACGCCGCTGACCTGGCCGCTGCGCATGTCCACCTTGGGCTGGTACGCCACTTCGATGTCGCCGCGGCGCAGCGCTTCTTGCAGCATCGCCGCGTCGGTGGGGTCGCCGGCGCCGGCGTCGTGGCGCGCGGCCGGCAGCGGCTGCGGGTGCGCCTGCAACGCCGCATCGAGCTCGGCCGCGCGCAGCGGTTTTTCCAGGCCGGCCAGTACCTGCAGGCCGTTGGCGCGGCCGACCTGCAGCACCGAGTCGATCAGCGCCGCGCCGCGTTGCGAGGCGACCACGATCGGCACGCGCACGCTGCAGCGGGCCAGCGCATCAAGCAGCTGCACGCCGTCCATGCCGGGCATTTCCAGGTCCACGATCAGCAGCCCCGGCGCCGGTCCCTGGCTGACCCGCGCCAGTGCCGCATGGCCGTCCGGCACGCCCTCCACCGCCACCGCGCCCAGCCGCAGGCACAGCGCCAGTGCATGCTCGCGCTGCACATGGCTGTCGTCGACGACCAGGACCGTACCGAATTGGCTGAGCGTGGCGATTTCGGGGACGAGCGACATGCGGATTCCGTCGATGGGCGAGGGCTGGGCGCGGCGCCAGGCGCCACGCCGCGAGGGCAACTCAGGCGGCCATGCCTTCCTCGACACCCGACTCGACGCCGGCCATGGCGACGAACTCCTGGGTGGACAGCGCCGCATCGGCATCGAGCAGGATCACGAAGCGCTCGCCGACCTTGCCCATGCCGTGGATGAAATCGCGGCGGATGCCGGCGCCGAACGCGGGGGCCGGGGCGATGTCGGCGGCGGCGATCTCCAGCACTTCGCTGACCGCGTCCACCAGCAGCCCCAGCACCTGGCGCTCGTTGCCGTTGGCGACTTCGACGATGACGATGCAGGTGCGCTTGGTGACCTCGCTGGCGGCGCGGCCGAAGCGTTGCTGCAGATCCACCACCGGCACCACCGCGCCGCGCAGGTTGATCACCCCGCGCAACGCCGGCGGCATCATCGGCACGTCGGTCGGCGTGCGGTATTCGATGATTTCCTTGATGCCGAGGATGCCGACGCCGAACATCTCCTTGCCGAGCAGGAAGGTCAGGAACTGGTCGGGAGCGAGATCGGTGCCGCCGAACGGTACGGGCGATGGGTGAGCGGTCATGGCCGGTCCTCAGAAAGTATCGAATTGGGCTTCGTCCGGCGTATCGCCGGCCAGCGCGAGCTGGCTGTCGGCGAAACGCACGAACGGCTTGCGGGCCGCGGCACGCGCGGGCGGCTGCTGCGGCTTGCGCGCGGTCGCGGGCGCGGCCGCGGCGCGGCGTGCCTGCGCCACGCCGGCGAGCTTGAAGAAACTCATCAGCTGCTGCAGTTGCTCGGCCTGGCCGCTCATTTCCTCGGCGGTGGCGGCCAGTTCTTCGGAATTGGACGCCGCCTGCTGGGTGGTCTGGTTGAGCTGGCCGATCGCGGTGTTGATCTGGTTGACGCCCGAGGCCTGTTCTTCGGAGGCGGCGGTGATTTCCTGCACCAGGTCGGAGGTGCGCTTGATCGACGGCACCATCTGGTCGAGCAGCTTGCCGGCGTTCTCGGCCAGTTCGACGCTGGAGCTGGCGACGTCGCCGATCTCCTGCGCGGCGATTTGGGCGCGCTCGGCCAGCTTGCGCACTTCCGCGGCGACCACCGCGAAGCCCTTGCCGTGTTCGCCGGCGCGCGCCGCTTCGATCGCGGCGTTGAGCGCGAGCAGGTTGGTCTGGTAGGCGATGTCGTCGATGATGCCGATCTTCTGCGCGATCTGCTTCATCGCCTGCACCGTGGCGCGGACCGACTCGCCGCCGTCCATGGCCTGGCTGGAAGCCTTGCTGGCCATGCCGTCGGTGACCTTGGCGTTCTCGGTGTTCTGCCCGATCGAGGCGGTCATCTGCTCGATCGCGGCGCTGGTCTCTTCCACGCCCGCGGCCTGTTCGCTGGCCGCCTGGCTCAGCGACTGCGCGGTGGCGCTGACTTCCTCCGAGGCGCTGGCCAGCGCCTCGGCATTGCCGTTGACCTCGCCGACCACCTGCGACAGGCGCGCGATGGTGTCGTTGACGTAGTTCTTCATCTCCGCATAGGCGCCATCGTAATTCTTGTCGATGCTCCTGGTCAGGTCGCCGTCGGCCATCGCGCCCATCACCCGCACCACGTCCTGGATGCTGTCGCCGGTGGTCTGCACCAGATCGTTCAGGCCCTGGCCCATCTCGCGCTGGAAGCCGGCCAGACCGTCGAGAGCGATGCGCTCGGAGAAATCGCCGCGGTTGGCGGCCTGGACCACGCGGCGCTGGCCGTCGATGACCAGCTTCAGCCGCTCGACCATGCTGCGCATCGCATACAGCGCGCTGCCGTTGTCGTTGGCGCGGACCTTGACGTCCAGCGCCAGGTCGCCCTGCGCCACCTTGTTGGCGATCTCGGCCACGTAGGCCGGCTCGCCGCCGAGCAGGCGCATCAGCCCGCGCACGATGAACACCGAGATGCCCGCGCCGAGCAGCACGCACACCGCGATCACCGCGATGATCCAGCTGCGCGCGCTGGCGTACAGCGAATCGCCCTGCGCGCTGGCGGCTTCGCCGCCCTTGACGTTGATGTCGACCAGTTTGTCCAGCAGGTTGGAGGAGTCGTCGAACAGTTTCTGCTGTTCGCCATTGAGCAGGGCCATCGCCTCGCTGGTCTTGAGTCCTCGCGACAGCTCCAGCACGCGCTTGTGCAGCACCAGGTACTGATCGAACTTGCGCGAGAAATCTTCGTAGTCGGCCTTTTCTTCCGGCGATGAAATCAGCTTGACGTAGTGGTCGCGATTGCTCGCGTACTGCCCCAGTACCTCGTCCATCACCTGCTCGAGCTTGGCCATTTCCTGCGGGCTCTCGCTGATCACATGCTGCAGCTCGGCCACGCGCAGGTCGGAGGTGTTGGTGTTCATCTGCTGGATGTAGCGGATGCTGGGCATCCAGTTCTCGGCCATGTCGGTCGAGGACTGGTTGACCTGGGCCAGCTTGTCGGTGGCGAACAGGCCCATGCCGAGCATTAGCAGCAGCACTGCGGCGAAGCCGAGTCCGATTCTTGTACCGATCTTCATATTTGCGAACACGGGTGTGATCTCTGTTGATTGACTGGAGAGCGTGGCGTTGTCCGGGCAGCGGACGGCGATTGTCGGCAACTGCGGGACTGGACGTGGCGTCGGATCAGAAACTGTCGAAGTGCACTTCGTCCGGCGACGTCACCAGCGCCAGCCCGCCCTCGCCGTAGCTGAAGGTGCGTGTCCGCGCAGGCGCCGTTTTCTTGCTGGCGCGCGGTACCGCGACCGGCCGCCGCGGCGCCGTCACCTGGTTGGTGCGGAAGAAGCTCATCAGCTGCTGCAGCTGCTCGGCCTGGCTGCTCATCTCCTCGGCGGTGGCGGCCAACTCCTCGGAATTGGAGGCGGCCTGCTGGGTGGTCTGGTTGAGCTGGCCGACCGCCGCGTTGATCTGGCCGACGCCGGAGGTCTGTTCCTCGGACGCGGCGGTGATCTCCTGCACCAGGTCGGAGGTGCGCTTGATCGACGGCACCATCTGGTCGAGCAGCTTGCCGGCGTTCTCGGCCAGCTCGACGCTGGAGGTGGCGACGTCGCCGATCTCCTGCGCGGCGATCTGGCTGCGCTCGGCCAGCTTGCGCACTTCCGCGGCCACGACGGCGAAGCCCTTGCCGTGCTCGCCGGCGCGCGCGGCCTCGATCGCCGCGTTCAGCGCCAGCAGGTTGGTCTGGTAGGCGATGTCGTCGATGATGCCGATCTTCTGCGCGATCTGCTTCATCGCCGCGACCGTGGAGCGCACCGCTTCGCCGCCCTCGATGGCTTCGCGCGCGGCCTTGGCGGCCATGCCGTCGGTGATCTTGGCGTTCTCGGTGTTCTGCGCGATCGAGGCGGTCATCTGCTCCAGCGACGCGCTGGTTTCCTCCACGCCCGCGGCCTGCTCGCTGGCCGCCTGGCTCAGCGACTGCGCGGTGGCGCTGACTTCCTCCGAGGCGCTGGCCAGCGCTTCGGCGTTGATGTTGACCTCGCCGACCACCTGCGCCAGGCGCGCGACGGTGCCGTTGATGCTGTCGCACAGTTCCTTCAGCTGGCCCTGGCACGGCACGTTGGCGGTGCGGGTCAGGTCGCCATCCTCGATCGCCTTGAGCACCAGGCGCGCTTCGTTCAGCGGGCCGATCACCGCGTCCAGGGTCTGGTTGATGCCGTCGACGATGCGGCGGAAATCGCCGTGGTGCTGGCCGGCCTCGGCGCGCACGTCCAGGCGCCCGGCGCCGGCGGCGTCGACCAGCAGATTGGTGTCGCGGATCAGCGCGCGCAGGTTCCCGCGCACCTGTTCGATGGTGTCGTTGATGAACGCTTTCTTGCCGGGCAGCTGCGCCAGCGGCGCATCGAAGTTGCCGCGGCCGAATTCGGCGACCACGCCCATCGCCAGCTTCTTGACCGCGATGTGGCCCACGACCATGCGGTTGATGCCGTCGGCCATGCTGCGGAAATCGCCTTCGAAGCGCTGGCTGTCGATGGTCACGTCGATGTCGCCGGCGTCGTGTTCGGCGGACATGTGGTTCATCTGCGCGATCAGCCCCAGCAGGTTGCGGCGCACCTGTTCGATGGTGTCGTTGATGAACGCCTTCTTGCCGGGGAAGCTCTCCAGCGGCGCCTGGAAGTTGCCGCGGCCGAATTCGGCGATGCAGGCCATGGCCTTCTTCTTGGTCGCGATGTGGTCGCCGACCATGCGGTTGATGCCTTCGGCGATGGCGCGGAAGTCGCCTTCGAAGCGCTGGCCGTCGATGACCACGTCGATGTCGCCGGCATCGTGCTCGCGCGTCATGCGCCCGATCTCGTCGCCGATCTGGCGCACGCCGGACTGCACTTCGCGCAGCGCCAGCAGGATCTCGCAGGCCTGGTCGTTGCGCACCGTCGGCATCACCACCTCGAAATTGCCGCGGGCGAAGCGGGTCAGGGTGGTGGTGGCGATCCGCAGCGAGCGGGAGATCGCATGCGCGGCGTAGGCGAGCGCCGCGCCGCCCAGGACCGCCGCGGCGACGGCCAGCGCCAGGATCTGGCCCGGCGGCAGCGCCAGCGCGAAGCCGGCCGCGCTGGCTGCCAACGGCAGCAGCACGGCGATGCAGGAGCCAGTCCATAGCTTGGTGGAGAGTGAGATGGCGTTGGACATGACGGTGTACCTATGGATGTTGGGGTGGCGCACCCGGCCTTGCGGCCGGTACCGGTGGGCTGTTGCGGGGTCAGAAGGTTTCGAAGGCGGTTTCGTCCAGTCGCGCCGCCGCCGGGACGCTGCCGGCGAAGGCGCGCAGGCGCGGCGCCCGCGCTGCCGGTGCCGGCGCGCGCCGCGGCAACGGGGTCGGGGCGGACGCGGCGGCGCTGGGATTGGTCTTGAAGAAGTTCATGAGCATCTGCAGTTGTTCGGCCTGGCTGCTTACTTCTTCGGCCGTGGCGGCCAATTCTTCAGCGTTGGCGGCGGATTGCTGCGTGGTCTGGTTGAGCTGGACCACCGCGCAGTTGATCTGGCCCACCCCGGAGGTCTGTTCCTCGGAGGCGGCGCTGATCTCCTGCACCAGGTCGGAGGTGCGGCGGATCGACGGCACCATTCCGTCGAGCAGGCGCCCGGCGCTTTCCGCCAGGTCCACGCTGGATCCGGCCACGTCGCCGATCTCGTGCGCGGCGACCTGGCTGCGTTCGGCCAGCTTGCGCACCTCCGCGGCGACCACGGCGAAGCCCTTGCCGTGCTCGCCGGCGCGCGCGGCCTCGATCGCGGCGTTGAGCGCGAGCAGATTGGTCTGGTAGGCGATGTCGTCGATGATGCTGATCTTCCGGGCGATCTCCTTCATCGCCGCAACTGTGGCGCGCACCGCCTCGCCGCTCTCGGCGGCTTCGCGCGAGGCCTTGGCGGCCATGCCGTCGGTGACCTTGGCGTTGTCCGAATTCTGCGAGATCGAGGCGGTCATCTGCTCCAGCGACGCGCTGGTCTCCTCCACGCCGGCCGCCTGTTCGCTGGCCGCCTGGCTCAGCGACTGCGCGGTGGCCGACAACTGCTCGGAGGCGCTGGCCAGGGTCGCGGCGTTGCCGTTGACCTCGTTGACGATGCCGGTGAGCTTGTCGATGGTGGCGTTGACGTAGCGCTGCATGTCGGCGAACGCGCCCTCGTAGCGGCCCTGCACCTTGCAGCTGAGGTCGCCGTCGGCGACCGCGCCCATCACCTTGATCACGTCGCCGACGCTGCGCAGGTTGCCGCGCGCCTGCTCGATGGTGTCGTTGATGAAGGCCTTCTTGCCGGGCAGCTGCGCCAGCGGCGCGTCGAAATTGCCGCGACCGAACTCGGCGACCACGCCCATCGCCAGCTTCTTGACCGCGATGTGCGCGGCCACCATCTGGTTGATGCCGTTGCCCATCGCGCCGAAGTCGCCTTCGAACTTGGCGGTGTCGATGACCACGTCGATGTCGCCCTTGTCGTGCTCGGCGGACATGCGGTTGATCTCGGCGATCAGGTGCTTGAAATTGCCGCGTACGTGCTCGACGGTGTCGTTGATGAAGGCCTTCTTGCCGGGCAGCTGCGCCAGCGGCGCGTCGAAGTTACCGCGGCCGAACTCGGCGACCACGCCCATCGCCAGTTTCTTGACCGCGATGTGCGCGGCCACCATCTGGTTGATGCCGTCGCCCATGGCGCGGAAATCGCCTTCGAGCTTGGCCGTGTCGATGATCACCTCGATGTCGCCCCTGTCGTGCTCGGCGGACATGCGGTTGATCTCGGCGATCAGCTGCTTGAAGTTGCCGCGCACGCGCTCGATGGTGTCGTTGATGAAGGCCTTCTTGCCGGGCAGCTGCGCCAGCGGCGCGTCGAAGTTGCCGCGGCCGAACTCGGCGACCACGCCCATCGCCAGCTTCTTGACCGCGATGTGCCCGCCGACCATGCGGTTGATGCCGTCGGCCATGCCGCGGAAATCGCCCTGGAACTGCGCGCTGTCGATGATCGCGTCGATCTCGCCGGCCTCGTGCTGGTCGGACATGCGCCGCATTTCCGCGTTCAGGCCGGTCAAGTTGCGGCGCACCTGCTCGATGGTGTCGTTGATGAAGGCCTTCTTGCCCGGGAACGCGGCCAGCGGCGCGGCGAAGTTGCCGCGGCCGAATTCGGCCACGCAGTCGATCGCCTGCTTGTTCACGCCGATGTGCCCGGCGACCATCTTGTTGATGTTGTCGGCCAGGTCGCGGTGGGTCCCGGGCCAGCGCGCCAGGTCCAGCGCCACCTCGCACTCGCCGGCGGCATGCGCGCTGGCCATGTGGACGACGTCGGTGTGGAACTGGCGCAGGTCGGTCTGCGCGGTGCGCAGCAGTTGCGTCACTTCGTTTTCGGTGGCGCCGGCCGCCGGCACGATGCGCTCCAGGTCGCCGCGCACCAGCGCGTCCAGCCCGGCGGTGGCCACATTCAGCGTGCGCGCCGCGGCGAGCGCGGCCCAGCCCAGCGCGCCGGCGCAGGCCAGCGTCGCGGCCGCGACCAGGGCCAGCGCGGTGCCCTGCGCGAGCGGCAGCAGCAGCGCCGTGGCGGCGGCAGCGGCGGGCAGGGCGACGGCGATGGCCGTCGTGGTCAACAAGGTGGTCGCGATCCGTGAGCGATGAGACATGGCAGCGGTTCCTGGCTAGCGTCTATGAGTGGCGTGGGTGCGCAAGCGCACCCGCGGGGCGGCGTCAGGCCGCCAGCGAATCGGTGGAAGGTTCGACTTGCGACAGCAGCGAGGGCACGTCCAGGATCAGCGCGACACCGCCGCTGCCGAGGATGCTCGACCCGCTGATGCCCTTGACCCCGGCGAACACCTTGGCCAGCGGCTTGATCACGGTCTGCCATTCGCCCAGCAGCGTGTCCACGACCAGGCCGAAGCGCTGCGCGCCCTGGCGGATCACCACGATGCTCTCGCGCGCCGGTGGCGCGCCGGCAATGCCGAACAGCGAACGCAGGCGCACGTACGGCAGCACCCCGCCGCGCAGGTCGATGTAGTCGCTCTGGTAGTTCGGTGCGAATTCCACGCATTCCTCGACCACGTCCAGCGGCACCACGAACACCGACTTGCCGACGCCGACCTGGAAGCCGTTGATGATCGCCAGGGTCAGCGGCAGGCGCACCGAGATGGTGGTGCCCACGTCCTGCTGGCTGCTGATGTCGACGCTGCCGCGCAGCGCGGCGATGTTGCGCTTGACCACGTCCATGCCGACGCCGCGGCCGGACAGGTTGGTGACCTTCTCGGCGGTGGAGAAGCCCGGCTCGAAGATCAGCGCGAACACCTCGCGGTCGGACAGGCTGCGGCCGGGCTCGATCAACCCGCGCTCCAGCGCCTTGGCCAGGATCCTGTCGCGGTTCAGGCCGCCGCCGTCGTCGCTGATCTGGATCACCACGCTGCCCGAATCGTGGAACGCGTTGAGCCGTACCGTGCCGCGCACCGGCTTGCCGCGCGCCTGGCGCAGTTCGGCCGGCTCGATGCCGTGGTCCATCGCGTTGCGCACCAGGTGGGTCAACGGATCGGCGATCTTCTCCACCACCGACTTGTCCAGCTCGGTGTCCTCGCCGTTGACCACCAGCACGATGTCCTTGCCCAGTTCGCGCGCCACGTCGTGGACCACGCGGTGGAAGCGGCTGAAGGTGCCGCCGATCTTGACCATGCGCAGCTGCAGCGCGCTCTCGCGCACTTCCTCGACCAGCCCGGCCAGGATCGAGGTGGATTCGAGCAGTTGCGCGTCGCCGGTGCGCTGCGCGTTGGCGCCGGTGCTGGCGACGGCGATGATCAGTTCGCCGACCAGGTCGATCATGCGGTCGAGCTTGTCGGCATCGACGCGGATCGAGCCGCCCTCGCTGCGTGCGGCGGCGGGTGCCGCGGGTGCCGCGGCGGCCTTGGCCGGCGGCGCCGGCGCGGGAGCAGCCGCGGGTGCGGGTGCGGCCGGCACCGCCGCCGGCTCCGGGCTGCCGAAGTTGGCGAAGTCGTCGGCGTGGCCGTGGCCGCCGGCCTCGGCGACCAGCAGCGGCAGCTCCAGATTGGCGGCATCGCCGTGCGGATCCACCGCCAGCACCTGCAGGTCGCAGTCGTCGCGGACGAATTCGAAGATGTCCTCGATCGCCGATTGCTGCGCGTCGGAGCGCAGCAGGATGTCGAAGCCCAGGTAGCAGGCTTCCGGATCCAGTTCCGGCAGCGCCGGCACGCGTTCGTGGCGGGTGCGGACCGCCTCCAGCGTGCCCAGGCTGCGCAGGCAGCGGATCAGGTGCAGCGGCGAGTTGCCGAAGCGCAGCGCATCGCTGAACAGCTGCAGCGAGATCCGCCAGTAGCCGGTCTGCGCCGCGGTGGTGGCCACGGCTGCTGCTGCGGCGGCGGCGGCCGGCGCGGCGGCCGGCTGCAGATAGGTCTGCAGCCGCGCCAGCAGCGGCTCGCCCTCGGCGGCGAGCACCGCTTCGTCGGCCTCGGCACCGGCCGCCGCTTCCACCAGTGCGCGGATGTGGTCGCAGCAGGCCAGCATCAACTGGATCAGCTCCGAATCCAGCGCCACCGCGTTCTCGCGCACCAGGTCCAGCACGCTCTCCACGACGTGGGTGAAGCCCACCAGTTGCGCCAGGTCGAACAGTCCGCCGGAGCCCTTGATGGTGTGCGCGGCGCGGAAGATGGCGTTGACCGCGTCCGGGCCGGCTTCGCCGCGTTCGGCTTCCAGCAGGTTGCGTTCCATGTCCTCGAGCAGGTCGCGGCTCTCGGCGATGAAGGTCTGCAGCAGTTGAGCGAAATTCATGAGCTGGCGCCGATCAGTGGAAGGTGTCGCTGGCGCCGGGCGCGAGCGTGTCGCGCAGGCCGAGCAGGTCGAGCGCGTCGTTGACCGGCGCGCTGCAGCCGTCGAGCTGGAACGGCCGGCCCAGCGCGCGCAACGCGGCCTGGGTGGCGAGCAGCAGCTGGATGCCGGTGGCGTCGATTTCGGTGACCGCCTGCAACTGCAACTGCAGGCCGCCGGGGTGTTCCAGCGCCGGCAACAGCAGCGGCTTCAGTTCGCCGGCGCGGCGGATGGTCATGTCGCCGTCCAGGCTCAGTTGCAGCGGCGGGGGCGGGGAGTCCGGGAGTTTCGAGCGCATGGCATGTCTCCGATTCGAGCAGGGGAACGTCGCGAAATCCCGGCCGCGGCGCGGGTGCGAACAAGCCGGTCGGGCTTGCTGTAAGCAGATATCGGCGCCTTTTCGGAATATTTAGGCCGAAAGACGCATTTGTCTCGCAAATCCTTGACACGGATGAGCGGTTCAGGCTGGTGAGCGGTAACCCATTCCAGTTGTGGGCGAGCGCCATCCGCTGACACGCAACGGATGCATGCGCCGTGCCAACGTTGCGGTAGCGCTACCACAACAGGAAACGGCCGGGAAAAACCGGCCGTTTTGGGAACGTTCGCATTGTGCGCAGCCTCGGCGCGCGACCGGCTGGAGGGCATGCCGCCCTTGGCGCAGGCGCCCTGCGCGCAGCTCAGGGCCTGGCGGTCAGCGCGGCGACAGCGCCGCCAGCAGGCCGCGCGCGGCGTTGAAGCGGTCCGCCGCTTCCGGCAGCGGCAGCTTCACCTTCAGCTTGTCCGGGCCGTCCATCGCGTACAGCTTGGGCTGCTTCTGGATCATCTGGATGATGGTCATCGGATCGACGTCGGGCTTGGCCTCGAACACGATGCGGCCGCCGTTCTCGCCCAGTTCCAGCTTGCGGATGCCCAGCGTGTTGGCCTGCAGCTTGAGCTCGGCGATCGCGAACAGGTGCTTCACCGCATCCGGCAGCAGGCCGAAGCGGTCGATCATCTCCACCTGCAGTTCGCGCAGCTGGTCGCTGTCGCGCGCGCTGGAGATGCGCTTGTACAGGGTCAGGCGGGTGTGCACGTCGGGCAGGTAGTCGTCCGGGATCAGCGCCGGCACGTGCAGTTCCACCTCGGCGCCGCGCGCTTCCTCGCCGGCGTCCAGGTCCGGCAGCTTGCCCTGGCGGATGCTGCGCACCGCGCGTTCCAGCAGCTCGGTGTACAGGCTGAAACCGACCTCGGCCATCTGTCCGCTCTGGTCCTCGCCGAGCAGTTCGCCGGCGCCGCGGATTTCCAGGTCGTGGGTGGCCAGGGTGAAGCCGGCGCCGAGTTCGTCCATCGAGGCGATCGCGTCCAGCCGCTTCTGTGCATCGCCGGTGATGCTGCGCCGGTCCGGCACCAGCAGGTAGGCGTAGGCGCGGTGGTGCGAGCGGCCGACGCGGCCGCGCAGCTGGTGAAGCTGGGCCAGGCCGAAGCGGTCGGCGCGGTTGATGACGATGGTGTTGGCGTTGGGGATGTCGATGCCCGATTCGATGATCGTGGTCGACAGCAGCACGTTGAAGCGCTGCTTCTGGAAATCCAGCATCACCCGTTCCAGCTCGCGTTCGGGCATCTGTCCGTGGGCGATGCCGATGCGCGCTTCGGGCACCAGCTCGCTGAGCTCGCGCTGCATGCGGCCGATGCTTTCCACGTCGTTGTGCAGGAAGTACAGCTGGCCGCCGCGCGCCAGCTCGCGCTGGAACGCCTCGCGCAGCAGCGCGTTGTCCCAGGCGGTGACGAAGGTCTGTACCGCCAGCCGGTTCGGCGGTGGGGTGGCGATGATCGACAGGTCGCGCAGCCCGGCCATGGCCATGTTCAGCGTGCGCGGGATCGGCGTGGCGGTGAGGGTGAGCAGATGCACGTTGGCGCGCAGCGCCTTCAGCGCTTCCTTCTGACGCACGCCGAAGCGCTGTTCTTCGTCGACCACGACCAGGCCCAGGTCCTTGAACTTCACGTCCGGCTGCAGCAGGCGGTGGGTGCCGATGATCACGTCGATGCCGCCGTCGGCGACCTTCTCCAGCTCGGCCTTGATCTCCTTGGCGCTCTTGAAGCGCGACAGCACTTCCACGCGCAGCGGCCAGTCGGCGAAGCGGTCGCGGAAGTTGCGGTAGTGCTGTTCGGCCAGCAGCGTGGTCGGCACCAGCACCGCCACCTGCTTGCCGGCGCTGGCCGCGGCGAACGCGGCGCGCACCGCGACCTCGGTCTTGCCGAAGCCGACGTCGCCGCAGACCACGCGGTCCATCGGCTGGCTGCTGCCCAGGTCGCGCAGGGTGGCCTCGATCGCGGCCAGCTGGTCGGTGGTTTCCTCGAACGGGAAGCCGGCGGCGAACGGTTCGTACATCGCCCGGTCCACCTGCAAGGCCAGGCCGGCGCGGGCGCGGCGCCGCGCCTGGATCTCCAGCAGTTCGGCGGCCACGTCGCACACTTTCTCTGCGGCGCGGCGCTTGGCCTTGGTCCATTGCTCGCCGCCCAGCGAATGCAGCGGCGCGGTTTCGGCCGAGGCGCCGGAGTAGCGGCTGATCAGGTGCAGCTGCGCGACCGGCACATACAGGCGGTCGCCCTTGGCGTATTCGATCTCCAGGAACTCGCCGGGCATGCCGCCGGCATCGAGCACGATCAGCCCGCGGTAGCGGCCGACGCCGTGATCCTCGTGCACGATCGGCGCGCCTTCGGTCAGTTCGCCGAGGTCGCGGATGATCGCTTCCGGCTCGCGCCCGGCGCGACGCGTGCGCCGCGGCTGGCCGGCGCGTTCGGGGAACAGCTGGCGCTCGGTGAGCACCGCGATGTGCGGCTCGTCGAGGGCGAAGCCGTCGTCCAGTGGCGCCACGGCGATGGCGAATGCTGCCGGCGCAACATCGAGTCCACCGAAGCCGCCGAGCCCCTCTCCCCCCGGCGACCGAAGGGAGTCCCCGTGGGAGAGAGGGGTTGGGGGGAGGGTACGGCCGCTCGCGGTCTGCTTCCGCGCGGCTGTGGAGGACGCGGACGAAGCAGCAGCCTTTTTCGATGGGGATGGCGCGCGCGCCGTCCCCTCATCCGGCGCTTCGCGCCACCTTCTCCCGGTGGGAGAAGGGAGGAATGCCGCGAAATTGGGGATCACCTCGGGCTTCAGCCCCGCCGCGGCCAGCACTTCCAGCAGCGCTTCGCGGCGGCCCGGCGAATCGGCCGCGATCAGTACCCGGCCCGGGTAGCTGCCGAGGAAGCTCTTCAGCGCCTCGGCCGGGGCGGCGTCCTTGGCCGCCACCGGCAGCGGCGGCAGCGGCTGGTCGCCCAGCGCCTGCGCCTCGTCGATGCGCGCATGGTCGGCGGCCCACACCTCGATGCGCGGCAGGCCGTTGAGCTTTTCGCGCAGCGTGTCCGGCGCCTGGTACAGCTCCTCGGGCGCCAGCAGCGGGCGCTCCACGTCGTGGCGGCGCTGCTCGTAGCGGTTTTGGGTCTGCGCCCAGAACGCATCGGCGGCGGCGCCCACGCCCGGCGCGAGCAGCGGCAGCACCGACTCGCCCAGATAGTCGAACAGGGTGGCGGTGGCATCGCGCGCCGCGGCGCCGGCGCCGCGCGCTTCCTGGAAGAACAGCGGCAGGTAGTATTCGATGCCCGACGGCGCCAGCCGCGCCTTCAGGTCCTGGTACAGCGCGCTGCGCCGGGTGTCCACGTCGAAGCGTTCGCGCAGCGTGGCCAGCACCCGCTCCACGCTGGCATCGTCCATCGGCACTTCGCGGCCGGGCAGCATCTTCACCGCCTGCACGTGGTCCAGCGAGCGCTGCGATTCCGGGTCGAAGGCGCGGATCGAGTCGATGTCCTCGTCCAGCAGTTCGATCCGCAACGGCGTGTCCGAGCCCATCGGGTACACGTCGAGCAGGCCGCCGCGCACGGCGAAATCGCCCGGGTCCATCACCTGCGGCACGTTGCGGTAGCCGGCGCTTTCCAGGCGGCGCTTTTCCGCCTCCAGGTCCAGGCGCTGGCCCACGTGCAGGTCGAAACTGCCGCCGACGATGTAGCGCAACGGCGCCACCCGCTGCATCAGCGTCTGCACCGGCACCACCACGATGCCTTGTTGCAGCGTCGGCAGCCGGTGCAGCGCCGACAGACGCTGGCTGACGATGTCCGGGTGCGGGCTGAACTGGTCGTAGGGCAGGGTTTCCCAATCCGGGAACGGCACCACCGGCAGGCTGTCGTCGCCGGCCAGCAGCGTGTGCAGGTCGGCCTCGATCTGGTGCGCGCTCTGGTTGTCGCGCGCGACGACCAGCAGCGGCCCGCGATGCGCCGCGGCGGCGCAGGCGATGTGCCAGGCCAGTGCGGTCGGGGACGCAGGGGCGCGCCAGAAGGCGCGGAGCTGGCCGGATTTGGGCAGCGGCGGAACGGGGAAGGAAAGAGGCGCCATTGACCGCTTAGTCTAGCAAGCCGGGATTGGGGAGTTGGGATTGGGGAGTGGCTGCAAGCCTGCGCGCGGTGTGACGCGTCGCATGGCCTGGCGGGGAAGGCCGGCGGGGCAGGCTGTTGATGTCCCCGCTGCGCTGCGCAAGCCGCCGGGCATTGCGCACCTGCGGCGGTTCGCGGTGCGCCGCTCGGGCTTGCGCCGCGCCGCAGTCCGCGCGCGGCCGGCTTCGCTCAGTTGCCCAGTTCCAGCACCACGCGCACCAGCCCCGGGGTGTCCGGATGCGGCATCGGCTGGAAGCCCAGCGATTCGGCCAGCTGCAGCATCGGCAGATTGCTTTCGAGCACGTCGCCGTACAACCGGTCCAGGTACTTGCGCCGCGCCCACTTCACCAGCTTGCGCATCAGCTGCCGGCCCAGGCCCTGGCCGGCGACGAAGCTGCTGACCAGGATCGCGTATTCGGCCTCGCGGGTGCCGGGCGTGATCGCCGCGCGCGCCACCGCGCCGACCACCGCTTCGCCCGGCGGCAACGGTTCGGCCGCGACCAGGGTCAGTTCGGTCTTTGGATTGGGATGGGTCAGGCGCTGCGCCATGTCCTCGGTCAGTTCCTGCACCGAATGCAGGAACCGCTCGCGGATCTCGGTCGGCCCTAGCAGGCTGAAGGCGCCTTGCAGCGGCGCACTGTCTTCCGGCCGGATCGGCCGGATCAGCAGCTCGCGGCCGCTGGGCAAGGTGAAGTTTTCATGCCACGGAGGCATGCGGTTGCGGGTAGCCATGGCCGGATGATCCTCGACGAAGCCTCGATTCTCGCATTACCTGGGGCCGCTGCCGTGAACGCTGCGCTCACCGCGTTTGCCTACGCTAGGCGACGGTTTTCGATCAGGAGAGGCCATGTCCGGCAGCGGCGATTCGCGACGCGCCATTTTCTTCGCGCTGGGCGCCAACCTGGCCATCGCCCTGGCCAAGGGCGCGGCCGCGCTGGCCACCGGCTCGGGCGCGATGCTCGCCGAGACCGTGCACTCGCTGGCCGACTGCGGCAACCAACTGCTTCTGCTGCTGGGCATGCGCCAGGCCAAGCGCCCGGCCAGCGCCGAGTATCCGCTGGGCTACGGCCGCGCGATCTACTTCTGGTCGTTCCTGGTAGCGGTGATGCTGTTCTGCATCGGCGGCATGTTCTCGGTGTACGAAGGCGTGCACAAGCTGCTGCAGCCCGAGCCGCTGAGCAGCTGGGGCTGGGCGGTGGGCGTGCTGGGGTTCGCGCTGGTCGCCGAGGGCGTGTCGCTGCGCACCTGCCTGCAGGAGATCGCAAAGGTCCGCGGCGGGCGTTCGCTGTGGACCTGGTTCCGCGAAAGCCGCCAGGCCGAGCTGATCGTGATCTTCGGCGAGGACCTGGCGGCGTTGCTCGGCCTGGCGCTGGCACTGGCCGCGGTGCTGCTGACGGTGCTGACCGGCAACCCGCTGTGGGACGCGCTGGGCACCATCGCCATCGGCGCGCTGCTGATCGTGGTCGCGGTGCTGGTGGCGATCGAGATCAAGGCGATGCTGATCGGGCAGAGCGTGGACCCGGCGCTGCAGCGGCAGTTGCATGCGTTCTTCCAGGGGCAGCCGGAGATCGAGCGGGTGATCCACCTGATCGCGGTGCAGCTCGGCGAGGACGTGATGGTGTCAGTGCAGGCGACGCTGCGTCAGAAGCACGACGCGGCGGCGTTGCTCGCCGATATCACCCGCATCGAGCGTGGCCTGAAGCAGCAGTTCCCGGCGGTGCGCTGGAGCTTCTTCGAGCCGGAGGCGGGCGCCGCCGCCGTCGCTTCCGGCAACTGAGCGGCATTGCTACAGTGGCGCCCGGTCCATCGCGGGCGACAACGGAATGAAGACCTCGAACGCTGTGCTGCTGTCCACCGTGATCACCCTGGCGCTGGTCGCGGTGCTGGGCGGGCTGGTGCTGGGCGGCGGCTGGTGGCTAGAGCGCAATGCGCAGGTGTCGCTGCCGCCGGTCGCGCCATCGCCCCACGCAGCGCCCGCCGCGAAGGCGGAGGTGAAGGCCGACGCGGTACTGGCGCCCTACCGGCAACGCCTGGAGGCCACGCGCAGGCCGGTGGCGCAGTTGCGCTTGCAGCCGATGGCGCAGGACGATCGCCTGGCCAGCAAGGTCGGCGGCCGCCCGTACTGGACCGCGGACAAGGCATACCCGCAAGACGCCCATGGCCAGCCGCTGGCGCTGCTGGCGCAGGTCGACCTGGCCAAGATGCCGCCGCTGCAGGGCTATCCCACGCACGGCATGCTGCAGTTCTTCATCGGCAGCGACGATTTCTATGGCGCCAACCTCGACGGCGCCACCGACCTGGCCGCCTTGAGCGTGCAACGCAATTTCCGCGTCGTGTACTGGCCGCGGCCCGAGGCCTCGGCGCGGCAGGTCGAGGTGCCGTTGCCGGCCGCCGACACGCTGCCGTTCGATCCGGCGCATCCGCGGGCGATGCATTTCGCTGTCGGCGAAGAAACCATCGGCAGCAGCGACGTGCACTTCGAACAGGCGCTTGGCCGGCCATTGGACGAGGTTACCGCCGCCTACGCCGGCCGCCATGCGCTGCCGCAGGACGACGTGGACGAGGCGCTGTACGACGCATTGAATCGCAGCGGGCACAAGCTCGGCGGCTACCCGGAGTTCACCCAGGAGGATCCGCGCAAGCCGCAGGATCGGCAGGTGCTGCTGCTGCAGCTGGACAGCGACGACGACATGATGTGGGGCGACAGCGGCATCGCCAACTTCTTCATCGATCCGGCCGACCTGCAGCGCGGCGATTTCAGCAGGGTCGCCTACAACTGGGATTGCTATTGACCCAGCGCGGTGCGCGTTTGCCAGGTGGCGTGAGCCCCACGCGCCGCCTTACTCCTCGCGCTTGAGCCACTCCAGGCGCGTCGATGCGCCCGCTTCGCCCAGGTGCGTCTTCAGCGCCGGCAACGCGCTCGCCAAGGCCTGCTCGAACTGCCATGGCGGATTGAGCAGCAGCATGCCGCTGCCGTTGAGCCGCAGCGGCGAATCGTCGGGGCGCACCTGCAGTTCGGCCAGCAGCACCGACTTGGCCGGCATCGCCGCGGCCTTGCGGAAGAACGGCTGCAGGCTGCGGCGCTGCTTGATCGGATACCACACCGCGCACATCGCCTGCGGCCAGCGGGTCAGGGTCTCGCGCAGCGCCGCGGCGATCAGCGGGTACTCGGCGTCCTGCGATTCGTAGGGCGGATCGATCAGCACCAGGCCGCGGCCGATCTTGGCCGCGCCGGCCTTGGGCGGCACGAACGCCTTGATCGCCGCATAGCCGTCGCCGGCATGCACCTGCACGCGGCGGTCGCTGGCGAACAGCGCCTTCAGTTCGGCCGCTTCCTCCGGCTGCAGTTCGCAGGCGGCGAGCCGGTCCTGTTCGCGCATGGCCTGGGCGACCAGCAGCGGCGAGCCGGGGTAGGCGAGCAGCGCGCCCACCGGGTTGTCGGCCTGCACCGCGCGCAGGTAGCGCTCCAGCACTTCGGGCAAGGTGGGTTGGCCCATCAGCTTCAGCACCCCGGCCGCGGCCTCGCCGGTCTTGCGCGCCTCGCTGCCGGCGAACAGGTAGCGGCCGCGCCCGGCATGGGTGTCGAGCACGAAGAACGGGCTGTCCTTGCGCTTGAGCGCATCGATCAGCGCAAGCAGCACGGTGTGCTTGAGTGCGTCGGCATGGTTGCCGGCATGGTAGGCGTGGCGATAGTTCATCGGCGCAGTGTACGGGGCGCATCGGCGCGGAGCCATGCCGGCACGCGCCGGGCGCTGCGGCGGTCGAGCTGGCATGGCGGGTGTCGGTCCGCCAGGAACGCGCCGCGGCTCGCCTGCGCGGGTCCTCGCGGCAGCACCGCCGCGCATCGCGTATGGTCGCGGCCATCAGATTCCCTTAAGCCCGGCCCGCTATTTTTCCCCGATGCGCATCCTCCTGGTAGAAGACGATCTCTCGCTCGGCGACACCCTGCGCGCGTGGCTGAAGCTGGACGGCTACACCGTGGACTGGCTGACCCGCGGCGACGAGGCGCGCACCGCGCTGCAGGCGCAGCCCTACCAGTGCGTGCTGCTCGACCGCGGCCTGCCCGGGCTCGACGGCGACGCCCTGCTGCGCACTCTGCGCGCGGCGCGGGTGACCACGCCGGTGCTGATGATCACCGCGCGCGATGCGCTGGAAGACCGGGTGCAGGGCCTGGACCTGGGCGCCGACGACTATCTGGTCAAGCCGTTCGACCTGGAAGAGCTGTCGGCGCGCATCCGCGCCGCGTTGCGCCGGGGCGGCGGCGATCCGGCGGTGTTGCTGTCGCACGGCGAGGTGACGCTGGACCCGGTGGCCAAGCGCGTCACCCGCAACGGCGAGCCGGTGGCGCTGACCGCGCGCGAGTACGCGGTGCTGCATGCGCTGCTGGCGCGCAAGGGCCATATCGTCGGCCGCGACCAGCTTGAGGACGCGCTGTACGGCTGGGGCGAGGAAGTGGAGAGCAACGCGATCGAGGTGCACATCTCGCACCTGCGCAAGAAGCTGGGCAGCGCGTTGATCACCACCATCCGGCGCCAGGGCTACTGCCTCGGAGCGCCGCGATGAGGTGGCCGCGCTGGCGGCGCGCCGCGGCGGCCGCGCCGCAGCCGGCGGATGCGCGCTATTCGTTGCGCCGGCGGCTGATCGCCACCACGCTGGGCTCGAGCATCGCCTGCTGGCTGGTCAGCCTGGCGGTCATCGTCGGCGTGGCCTGGACCGAAACCAGCGACGTGTTCGACGATGCCCTGGAAGAAAGCGCGCGCCTGGTCGCGACCTTCGGCCCCGGCCTGTTGCACGGCGCCGCGCCAGCGGAGGACGGCGACGCGGCGGCGGACACCGACGGCGGCGTGCGCCTGTACTACCAGATCGTCGATCGCCACGGCACGGTGCTGCGCCGCTCGGCGGACGTGCCGCGGCAGCCGTTCGTGCCGCCGGGCCAGGTGCACGACGACGACATCACCATCAGCGTGCGCCACGCGCAGCGGCTGTGGCGCGTGCACGTGCTGCACGCCCGCGCGCAGGATCTGTATGTGGAGGTCGCGCAGCCGCTGGAGGAGCGCACCGAACTGCTCGAGGACATGGCCGAGAACCTGGTGTGGCCGGCGCTGGCGCTGCTGGTGTTGCTGGCCGCGCTCAACTGGTGGGTGATCCGCCGCCAGCTGCGCCCGCTGGAGCGCCTGGCCGAGGACATCGGCCGGCAATCGCCGCAGGCGTTGAACGCGGTGTCCGCGGCCGGCCAGGCCGACGAGCTGCGCCCGATCGTGCAGGCGCTCAACGGCGTGCTGGCGAGGCTGGGCGAGGCGCTGCAGTCCGAGCGTCGCTTCACCGCCGATGCGGCGCACGAACTGCGCACGCCGCTGGCCGGCCTGCGCATGAAGATCCAGCTGATGCAGCGCAGCCACGCGGCGACCCTGGACCCGGCGCAGCGCCAGGACCTGGCGACGCTGCGCGCCGACGTGGACCGCGCCACCGCGTTGGTGGACAACCTGCTGATGCTGGCGCGGCTGGATCCGCAGCAACCCGGCAGCCTGGCCTGCACGGCCGTGGCGTTGCCGGCGCTGGTCGATGCGGTACTGGCCGACATCGCGCCCGCGGCGTCGGCCAAGCGCATCGGCCTGCATGTGGACATCGGCGTGGACACGGTCTGGGCGCATGGCGAATTGCTGCGCAGCGCGCTGCGCAACCTGCTCGACAACGCGGTGCGCTACGGCAGGGCGGAAGGCCAGGTCCGCATCGACGCCACCGCGGTGCGCGGCGCCACGGGAGCGCCATCGGCAGTGCGCATCGTCGTGCGCGACGACGGCCCCGGCGTGGCGCCGGGCGATCTTCCCCGGCTCACCCAGCGGTTCTTCCGCGTGCTCGGCAATGCCGGGCAGGGCAGCGGGCTGGGCCTGTCGCTGGTGGAGCGCATCGTCGCCCTGCACGGCGGGCAACTGCGCCTGGACTCCGGCGGCGAGGGCATGGGCCTGGCGGTGCGCATCGAGCTGCCGCAGCGCGCGTCGCCGGCGGCCGGCTAGAACGCGGCGTGTCGCAAGACGCAGCGCTGATCGCGCGCGTCGCGGGCGTGGTCTCGTTAGGCGGGCGATCGCGAACGGCAGCGTGTGCGATGCGCAACGCGAACCCGCCGGCCCAGGCGGCGCGTCGCGTTTTGCGCCATGCCAAGTCCGGGCGCGACACACGCCGCCGCGGGCGGACGTGTTCCAGGAACGCCAGAGGCCATGCGTGCCGTCGACGCTGCGCCACGAGCATGCCGATCGCCGCCGCTTCGATCCAGGCGGCGTGCCTGAATCGCGGCCCGAGGCATCAGATCCACTTCAGGTTCGCGCGCTCCAATGGCATCCATGGCGATCGGCCATGACATCGAACCCGAGGAGCACTCCATGCGCAAGACCCTTCTTTCCACGTTTGCCGCCGCCATCGCCGTTCTCGCCAGCGGCCAGGCCGCGGCGCAATACACCGGCCCCAGCAGCGTGCCGGTGACCACGGTCAAGCAGTTGCTGGAGCAGGGCAAGGACGAGCAGCAGGTGGTGCTGCGCGGGAACATCGTGTCCCACGATGGCGGCGACCGCTACACCTTCCGCGATGCGACCGGCAGCGTGAAGGTGGAGATCGATGCGCACCGGTTGCCGGCCGGGCGTGCGTTCGACGACAAGGCCCAGGTCGAGCTGCTGGGCGAATTCGACAAGGACTTCCGTTCCGCCGAAGTCGAAGTGGACGAGTTGCGCTTCCTGCGCTGAAGCGGCGCAGCGCCGCGTCGCGGCGTCGGCCGCTGCGGCGCGCTGAGGCCGGCCATGGCTGCGCGCGCGCGGGCGCCGGCGGCATGCGCCTGACCCGGAGCGCACGCGACGCCGCGTTTTCGCGCGGCGGCCGCTGCACGCCGCGCCCCGCTGCGGCTATGCTGCGCGCCATGTCCGCGTCCGCCGCCCCGTGTGTCCTCGTCGTCGAGGACGAATCCGCCATCGCCGATACCGTGCTGTACGCCTTGCGCAGCGAGGGCTACCAGGTGCGGCACTGCCTGCTCGGGCGCGAGGCCTTGGCGCAGGCGCGCGCCGGCGGCATCGACGTGGTGGTGCTCGACGTCGGCCTGCCGGACCTGGGCGGCTTCGAGGTGTGCCGCGAACTGCGCAGCTTCAGCCAGGTGCCGGTGATCTTCCTGACCGCGCGCAACGACGAGATCGACCGCGTGCTCGGCTTGGAACTGGGCGCCGACGACTACATGGCCAAACCCTTCTCGCCACGCGAACTGGTCGCGCGGGTGCGTGCGCGGCTGCGGCGGCCGGCGCCTGCGGCGAGCGCGGAAGCGGAGCCGGGCTGGCAACGGCACGGCGCGTTCGCGATCGACCGCGACGGCCGCCGCATCCACTACGGCGACGCCGCACTGGACCTGACCCGCTACGAATACGCGCTGCTGGCCGCGTTGCTGCAGCGCCCCGGGGCCATCCTCAGCCGCGCGCAACTGATGGACCGCGGCTGGGACAGCAGCGCCGACAGCGCCGACCGCACCGTGGATACCCACATCAAGACGCTGCGCGCCAAGCTGCGCGCGGCCGGCGCCGCGCACGACCCGATCCGCACCCATCGCGGCATCGGTTACGCGCTGGAGCAGTGAGATGCGGCTGGGGCTGAGGCTGTTCCTGGGCTTCTTCCTGATCGTCGGCGTGGCCGCGTTCTTCGTGATGCGGGTGTTCGTCAACGAGGTCAAGCCGGGCGTGCGCCAGGCGATGGAATCGACCCTGGTGGACGCGGCCAACGTGCTGGCGCAGATGGCCGCCACCGACCTGAAGGCCGGGCGCATCGACAGCGGCGCGTTCGCCCGCGACCTCGGCGCGGCGCAGCGGCGCAATCCGCGCGCGATGGTGTGGCGCTTCCCCAAGCGCAGCGTCGACTACCGGGTCACCATCACCGATGCGGCCGGCGTGGTGGTGTTCGATTCGCGCGGCCAGGACCTGGGCCGCGACAACTCGCGCTGGAACGACGTCTATCGCACCCTGCGCGGCGAATACGGCGCGCGCTCCAGCGCCGAGGGCGACGGCGATCCCAACCACACGGTGATGCACGTGGCCGCGCCGATCTACGACCCGGACGACGCCCGGCGCCTGATCGGCGTGCTGACCCTGTCGCAGCCCAACCGCAGCATCGAGCCGTTCATCGTCGCCAGCCAGCGCAGCATCCTGTTGCGCGGCGCCTGGCTGATCGGCATCTCCGCGCTGATCGGGCTGCTGATGACCTGGGGCCTGTTGCGCGGCATCGGCCGCCTCAACCGCTACGCGCAGGCGGTCAGCGCCGGCGAGCCGGTACCGCCGCCGCCGCCGCGCCGCGACGAGATCGGCGATCTGGGCCGCGCGCTGGAGACGATGCGGCGCAAGCTCGAGGGCAAGGCCTATGTCGAGCAGTATGTGCAATCGCTGACCCACGAGATGAAGAGTCCGCTGGCGGCGATCCGCGGCGCCGCCGAACTGCTGCAGGAACCGCTGCCGGACGCGGAGCGGCAACGCTTCGTGCGCAACATCGCCGAGCAGCAGCAGCGCCTCACCGAAACCATCGACAAGCTGCTGGCGCTGGCCGAGGTGGAACAGCACGGCTGGCTGCAGCGGCGCGAGCGCATCGCGCTGGCGCCGCTGTTCGCGCAGCTGCAGGAGGCCCTGGCGCCGCAGCTGCGTGCCAGTGGCGTGCAACTGCAGGTGCAGGCGCCGGAGGAGCAGCTGGCGCTGGTCGGGGATCCCTATCTGCTGCGCCAGGCCCTGCACAACCTGCTCGACAACGCGATCGCGTTCTCGCCGGACGGCGGGGTCGTGGTGCTGCGTGCCGAGCGCGACGCGGACGCGCGCATCGCGCTGCTGGTGGAGGATGCCGGCCCCGGGGTTCCCGACTACGCGCTGGAGCGGGTGTTCGAACGCTTCTATTCGCTGGCGCGGCCGGCCACCGGGCAGCGCAGTTCCGGCCTGGGCCTGCCATTCGTGCGCGAAGTGGCGCGGCTGCATGGCGGCGAAGCCAGCCTGCGCAACCGCGCGGCTGGCGGCGCGGTGGCGCGGCTGTCGCTGCCGGCCGCCTGAGCGGGGCCTGGATCCAGCGCAGGATCGGCTCCGGCGTGGTCCCAAGCCATCGGTTCGGACGGTGTGCGTGACCGCTGCGGCGCAAGGCTTCGCTCGTCGCGGCTGAAGCCGCTCCTACAGGGAGCTTGCGGCCAGCTTCCTGGGGGCATTGTAGGAGGGGCTTCAGCCCCGACAGACAGCCGGCAGCATTGGGATGCCTGACTTCGCTCGTCGCGGCTGAAGCTGCTCCTACAGGGGCATGCGGCCAGCCTCCTGGGTGCACTGTAGGAGGGGCTTCAGCCCCGACAGACAGCCGGCAGCATTGGGATACCTGGCTTCCTGGTTGCGGCTGAAGCCGCTCCTACAGGGGGCTTGCGGCCAGCTTTCTGGGTGCATTGTAGGAGGGGCTTCAGCCCCGACAGACAGCCGGCAGCATTGGGATGCCCGGCTTCCTGGTCGCGGCTGAAGCCGCTCCTACAAGGGGGCTTGCGGCCAGCTTCCTGCGTGCACTGTAGGAGGGGCTTCAGCCCCGACGCTGTTCGCCGCCGATGCTGGTCCCGACATCGCTCGCAAGCGAACGCCTTGCGCGATGGCGTTTGCGGCCCGCCTCAAGCACGCACGCCACCCACTTCACACTCGCTTCAAATTCGCCTCAAACCCCGCACACGCAGGCGCGGCACCCTGGCGTCCTCCATCACCGAGGACCGCCGATGAAATCCCTCAAGCTCGTTCTGCGATTCGCCACCATCGGCGGATTGATCCTGTTGCTGCTGATCCCGTTGTTGATGATCCGCGGCACCGTGCAAGACCGCCAGCGCTACCGCGACCAGGCGGTGGAACGCGTGTCGCAAAGCAAGGCCGGCGAACAGCGCCTGCTCGGTCCGCTGCGCGTGGTGCCGTGGACGCAGGTGCGCGATGTCGCGGTGGTCGATGCCGACGGCAAGCGCAGCGTCAAGCGCGAAACCGAAAGCGGCTACGACCTGCAGACGCCGAGGCATCTGGCGATCAGCGGCGAGCTGAAGCCGTCGCAGCGCAGCATCGGCCTGTTCAAGGTGCAGGTGTACAGCTGGCATGCGCGGCTCAAGGCGCAGTTCGACGATCTCGACTATGAGGCGGTCGAAGGCCGCAGCTATGGCCAGCCGTATCTGGTGGTCGGCCTCCAGGACGTGCGCGGCCTGGTCGGCACGCCCAACCTGCGCACCGACGGCAAGGCGCTGGCGCTGCAGCCGGGTTCGCTGGCGCTCGCCGGCCAGTCCAAGGGCGTGCATGCGCTGCTGCCGGCGCTGGCGGATACGCGTCAAGGCACGCTCACCGACTTGCACAGCGTGGAAATGGAATTCGTGCTCGACGGTACCCAGGGCCTGTCGATCGTACCGGTCGGCGACGACAACCAGATCGCGCTGACCTCGCCGTGGCCGCATCCGCTGTTCGGCGGCCGCTTCCTGCCCAACGAGCGCCGCATCACCGAGCAGGGCTTCCAGGCCAGCTGGGCGCTGTCGTCGCTGGCCACCGGCGCGCAGGCGCAGCTGTTCTCCGGCGGCGACATCGATGCGCTGCGCGTGGACCTGGTCGATCCGGTCGACGTCTACACCCAGGCCGATCGCGCCAGCAAGTACGGCATCCTGTTCGTGGTGCTGACCTTCGTCGCCTTCGCCCTGTTCGAACTGATCAAGCGCCTGCCGATCCATCCGCTGCAATACCTGCTGGTCGGCCTGGCGCTGGCGATCTTCTTCCTGCTGCTGCTCAGCCTGTCCGAGCACATCCCGTTCTGGCAGGCCTACCTGGTCTCGGCGGTGGCCTGCATCGGCCTGCAGTTCTTCTACATGTCCGGGGTGTTGCGCAGCCGCGGCCGCGCGGCCGGCTTCGCCAGCATGCTCACCGTGCTGTACGGCGCGCTGTACGGATTGCTGGCGTCGGAAGACAACGCCTTGCTGATGGGCTCGCTGCTGCTGTTCGGCATCCTCGCCGCGATCATGTGGATCACCCGCAAGATCGACTGGTACGAACTCGGCGCGGCGTTGCGCTGAGCCGGCACGCGACCAGGACTCCGCCATGTCGGCACATACCCATCTGCATCGTCGCGTCCAGGCCCTGCTGCCGGACGCGCTGGACACGCGCGGCCTGCACCGCGGCAACGCCGGCGCGAGCCTGGCGCGCAGCGCGCAGGCGGCGCTGGTCACCGCCGCCGACCGCGGCGGCGCCCTGTGGTTGCGGCTGAGCGAGCGCAGCCGCGATGCGCTGGTCGCGCAGGGCCTGGCGTTCCTGGCGGCGGCGCAGCAGGCCCGCGCCGCCTTGCCCGGCGAGGCCGAACCCTGGCGCTACTGCGCCTGGCGCGCGCTGCGCCGCGATTCGGCCTGGGCGCAGGCCGCCGGGCAGGCCGCGCAGGCCAGCCATGGCCCCGGCTTCGTGACCTGGGAAGCGCAGGGACGCGCGCGGCTGCTGGTGCTGCCGGCGCAGGCGGCGCTGCTGTGCCGCTGGTGGCGGTGAAGCGATCACCGATGCGGGCCAAGCGCGGCTTCGCGTGCCGCCCTCGTTCCCGGCATCGCGATCGTCGGTCGTGGTCGGGCTGGCGAGCGGAGGCACAGGCAAGCGCGATCGCGACGGCGTAGCGGCCGCGGACGCCGCGACGGGACGCAGCAACGGACAGGAAGCACGACGCCAGGGACGGCGGCATCGATGGATCGAGCAGGACGGCGCGATCGTGCGCGGCAATCGCGGCCAAGGACGCCGCCGCAGGACGCAGCGGCGGGCAGGAGGCCCGGCGCCAGGGAAGGCGCCATGGATGGCACGGGCAATCGCGATCGCGCGACGCCATCGCGGCCATGGAGGCCGCGGCAGGACGCAGGACCGGGCAGGGACGCCCAGCGCCAGGGATGGCGACAGGAGTGAATCGACCAGGGCATCGCCAAGCCGGCAGCGCCACGGAAACGCCTGCGGTAGAGTTCACGGATGGACTCTCCGCTTCCCATCCAGCGCCTGCGCGGCGCGCAGATCGCCCCGTTCCTGGACGATGTCGCGCGGCTGCGCATCGCCGTGTTCCGCGACTGGCCGTACCTGTACGCAGGCGACCTGGACTACGAGCGCGAGTATCTGTCCGCCTACGCCGCCTCGCCCGACAGCGTGTTCGTGCTGGCGCGCGACGGCGACCGCGTGATCGGCGCCTCCACCGGGCTGCCGCTCGGCGACGATGCCGAGGCGTTCGGCGCGGCCTTCGCCGGCAGCGACATCGCGGTATCGGAGGTGTTCTATTTCGGCGAATCGGTGCTGTTGCCAGCGTATCGCGGCCGCGGCGTCGGCCATGCCTTCTTCGATCATCGCGAGGCGCATGCGCGCGCGCTCGGCCGCTTCGCGCTGACCGCGTTCTGCGCGGTGGACCGCGATCCCGACGATCCGCGCCGCCCGCCGGGCTACCGCGGCAACGACGCGTTCTGGCACAAGCGCGGCTACGTGCGGCAGCCGTCGCTGCGCATGCAGCTGGCGTGGGACGAGCTGGAGCGCGGCGAGATCCCGCATACCCTGAGTTTCTGGACCCGCCCGCTGGAGCCCGCCGCATGAAGATCGCCGTCGCCAAGTACCCGATCGGCGCGCCGGTCGATTTCGCCGCCTTCGCCGACAAGCAGGCGGCCTTGATCGGCCAGGCCGCGCAGGCCGGCGCGCAGCTGGCGGTGCTGCCGGAATACCTGTCGCTGGAACTGGCCGCGACCTTCGCCAGCGCCGTGTCCGAGGACCTGCCGGCCTCGCTGGCGGCGATCCAGGCACTGCATCCGCAGTACCTGGCGCTGTTCGCGCAGCTGGCGCAGCGGCATCGCCTGCACCTGGTCGCGGGCAGCTTCCTGCTGGCCAGCGGCGAGGGCCGTTACCGCAACCGCGCCTACTGGTTCGCGCCCGACGGCAGCCACGGCTGGCAGGACAAGCTGCAGCTGACCGGCTTCGAGAAGGCCACCGGCCTGATCGACGGCGGCGACGCGCTGAAGGTGTTCGCGGCGGGCGACGGCGTGCGCGCCGGCGTGGCGGTCTGCTACGACAGCGAATTCCCGCTGCCGGTGCGCGCCCAGTACGAGGCCGGCGCGCGGCTGCTGGTGGTGCCCAGCTGCACCGATACCGAGGCCGGCGCCACCCGCGTGCGCATCGGCTGCCTGGCGCGTGCGCTGGAGAACCGCATCTTCGTCGCCCAGTCGGTCACCGCCGGCCTGGCCGAATGGAGCCCGGCGCTGGACGTGAACACCGGCGAGGCGGCGATCTACGCGCCGATGGACGCCGGCTTTCCGGCCGACGGCATCGTCGCGCAGACCCGGGGCGAGCAGGTCTGGGCGCTCGCCGAGCTGGACTTCGCCGCGTTCGAGGCCAGCCGCGCCCGCGCCCAGGTCGCCAACGACCGCGACTGGCGCGGTCAGCTGGCGCCGGCCATCGTGCGCGCGGAGCTGGGCGGCTTCGAGTAGCCGGCTGGTCGATCCGCGCGCAGGCGCCAGGCTCGGCAGGCCGTCGCCGCTGCCGCGCCAGCGCGCCATCCGCCTGGCGCGGGACCGGTCGTCCGCCGCCCCTGGCGTGGCTTTGCGCCCAAAGCAGTCACCGACAGCGCCGAGCCAGCGGCCGCGGCGCGCGCACTGCCGTTGCCAGCCGCCGCGGCACGCGTTGCGCAGCACACGCCATCCGAACGCACGATGCGCTCTGCTGTCGCTTCCGCTCCGCTACCGGCCTACCGCTCCGATGCCCAAGACCCTGCTGCCGCACGCCGTACGCCTGGAATTCGCGCCCGGCGCGCTGGTCCACGCCAACCTGTCCGGCGCCGCCTTCACCGACGACTGGCTGTGGGTGGCCGGCGACGAAGCCTGCGCGGTCGATCGCCTGCATGCGCTGGCGCCGGTGGGCGGCGAGGCGCTGCGTTTCGGCGAAGGCCGCAGCTTCGCCCTCGGCGAGCTGCTCGACCTGCCCGGCGACCACGACGAGGAGGCCGACCTGGAAGGCATGGCGCTGTCGCCGGGCTATCTGTGGGTGGTCGGCTCGCATGGCATGAAGCGCAAGAACGCCAAGCCCGACCGCGACGACGCCGACAACGGCAAGCGCCTGGCCAAGCTCAAGCTCGACGCCAACCGGCGCCTGCTCGCCTGCCTGCCGATCGAGCGCGATGCCGACGGCGCGCCGCAGCTGGTCCGCGACGCGGCCGACGGCCGCCGCGCGCTGCGGCTGAAAGGCGACGCCAAACACAACCAGCTCACCGAACTGCTGCAAGACGATCCGCACTTCGGCGCCTACCTGAAGATCCCCGGCAAGGACAACGGCTTCGATATCGAAGGCATGGCGGTGGACGGCCAGCGCCTGCTGCTGGGCCTGCGCGGCCCGGTGCTGCGCGGTTGGGCCGGATTGCTGGAGATCGCGGTGGAGGCGCACCACGACCATCTGCGGCTGGTGCCGCTGGACGCGCAGGGCACCTTGCTGCGCAAACATTTCCTGCAGCTGGGCGGGCTGGGCGTGCGCGACCTGCACTTCCACGGCGAGGACCTGTACCTGCTGGCCGGCCCGACCATGGTGCTGAACGGCGAGATCCGTCTGTTCCGCTGGCCCGGCGCGCGCGCGGCGCTGGCCGCCAACCGCGAACCGGTGCGGTTCCAGCGCGAGCTGGTCAAGTCGTTGGTGCTGCCGCACGGCGAGGACAGCGACCGCGCCGAAGCCCTGTGCAACCTGCCGCCGGCGCTGTCCGGCGGCGTGCCGAGCTGGCTGGTGCTGTACGACGCGCCGGGGCCGGCGCGCAGCGACGGCGAGTGCGTCGTGCATGGCGATCTGCTGCGTTAGCGCCTGTCCCAATCGTGGTGGCAGGCCCTGCCAGGGTCTTTTGTAGGAGCGGCTTCAGCCGCGACAGGTACTCTCCGGTAAGGTCATGTCGCGGCTGAAGCCGCTCCTACAATGGAAACGCTCAGGCACGGCGCCGCACCGCCGCTCCGGGCAATGCAGGGCACGGCGGGGTAAAATCGCCCGATTCCCGTTTGCTCCGAGCGTTCCATGGCCTGCCGCACCCGTTTCGCCCCCAGTCCCACCGGTTATCTGCACATCGGCGGCGCGCGCACCGCGCTGTACTGCTGGCTGGAGGCGCGCCACCGCGGCGGCGAGTTCGTGCTGCGCATCGAGGACACCGACCGCGAGCGCAGCACCCAGGCGGCGATCGACGCCATCCTCGAAGCGATGGACTGGCTCGGCCTGGACTACGACGAGGGCCCGGTCTACCAGACCCAGCGCATCGCCCGCTACCAGGAGGTGGCCGAACAGCTGCTCGCCGCCGGCAAGGCCTACTACGCCTACGAAACCCGCGAGGAACTCGACGCGATGCGCGAGGCGGCGATGGCCAAGCAGGAAAAGCCGCGCTACAACGGCACCGCGCGCGAGCAGGGCCTGCCATACCGCGACGATCCGAACCGGGTGATCCGCTTCAAGAACCCGGTCGGCGGCAGCGTGGTGTTCGACGACCTGATCAAGGGCCGCATCGAGATCGCCAACAGCGAGCTCGACGACATGGTGATCTTCCGCCCCGACGGCTACCCCACCTACAACTTCGCGGTGGTAGTGGACGACTGGGACATGGGCATCACCGAGGTCATCCGCGGCGACGACCACATCAACAACACCCCGCGCCAGATCAACATCTACGAAGCGCTGGGCGCGCCGGTGCCGAAGTTCGCGCACATGCCGATGATCCTGGACGAGCAGGGCGCCAAGCTGTCCAAGCGCACCGGCGCGGCCGACGTGATGCAGTACAAGGATGCCGGCTACCTGCCGCACGCGCTGATCAACTACCTGGCGCGGCTGGGCTGGTCGCACGGCGACCAGGAACTGTTCGGCCGCCAGGAGCTGATCGACCTGTTCGACGTCAAGGACGTCAACTCCAAGGCCGCGCGGCTGGACATGGCCAAGCTCGGCTGGGTCAACCAGCACTACCTGAAGACCGACGACCCGGCCACGATCGCGCCGCAGCTGGAGGACCAGCTGGCCAAGCTCGGCATCGACCCGGCGGCCGGCCCGGCCGCCGCCGACGTGGTGGTGGCGCTGCGCGAGCGCGTGCAGACGCTGAAGGAAATGGCCGAGAAGGCGGTGGTCTGGTACCGGCCGCTGGAGACCTACGACGAGGCCGCGGTGGCCAAGCACCTGAAGCCGGGCGCCGAACTGGCGCTGGGCAAGGCGCGCGAGCTGCTGGCCGCGTTGGGGCAGTGGAGCGTGGACGGCGTGTCCGCCGCGCTGCACGACGCCGCCGCGGCGCTGGAGATCGGCATGGGCAAGGTGGCGCAGCCGCTGCGCGTGGCCATCACCGGCACCCAGGTCAGCCCGGATATCTCGCACACGGTGTACCTGGCCGGGCGCGACCAGGCCTTGAAACGCATCGACGCCGCGCTCATCAAGATCCCAGCGGGAAGCTGATTCCCCGGAGAACCGCCATGTCCAGCAAGAAGACCGCCTGCACCGAGCCGCACCACCACGTCCACGACGCCGACGACTTCGTCAAGGTGGTGGAGCGGGTGAGCCGCGAACGCGGGCTGCGGCTGACCCCGATCCGCGCCAACGTGCTGCGCCTGATCGCCGAGGCGGGGCGGCCGGTGAAGGCCTACGACCTGCTGGAATGGGTGCGCGAGGGCAAGAGCGTGGGCGCCGATGCGCCGCCCACCGTGTACCGCGCGCTGGATTTCCTGATGGCCAACGGCTTCGTGCACAAGCTCGAGTCGGTCAACGCTTTCGTCGCCTGCCACCACCCCAGCAGCGCCCAGCACTCGGTGCCGTTCCTGATCTGCGACCGCTGCCACAGCGCGGTCGAACTGGAGGACCGCGACGTGGTCGCGCAACTGGAACAGCGCGCCAAGGCGCTGGGCTTCCAGCCGCAGGCGCAGACCCTGGAAGTGCACGGGCTGTGCGCGCGCTGCGCGGGCTAGGGCGCTGCGCTGTCGGCAGCGCGGATGTCCATGGGTTGCAGGGCGGCGCCGGCATGATGCGATTGCCGCGCACGCGCGGCGGCGACGCTCCGGCCGCCGATCGCCGTCGCTGACCCCAGCCACCGCCGTCGCATCGACAGCCGATGGTGGCGGCCGAGGCCGGCACTCCGCTAGGAAGGTCGGCTAGGCGTAGCCTGCGGCGCATGCCGGTGCGGCCACCGGCATCAGCCACGCTCCAGCACATCGCCGAAGCGAAGCCGTGTCCACGCTTCGGCCGCCGCCTGTGCGAGCGCAGACGAACTGCTGCTGCCCTCGGCCAGGGTGGTATCGCCGCGCGGATCGATGACTTCCCATTCCCAGGTCCGTGTTCGCTTGGGCAGCCACACCGCGAGCAGCAACGCAGGCAGTTCCGGTCTTCCGGTGCTCACGTCGCAGCGCCAGATCAGCAGGTCCGCCAGCGTGTCGCGCCGCCAGTCGGCCTCGGCTAGCGCCGTGTCGCCCGCAGCGGCATTGCGCATTGCGGCAGGGCGGGCGCGCTCCAGCGACGCGGCGAACGCGTGCGTACCGTGCGGGGTGGGACTCGGGTCGTTGGTCTTGTGCATGCTCGCTCCTTCTGTGTCCTAGAAGGCGTGCCGGGAGACCTGCGAGACCCCATCGGACACACCTGCATCGACCGGCGCTGCCGGTGGCTGGTGTCGCGGGTGCCCGATTGGCTGAGATGTCGCCGCTGATGCGGCGACGGCCGGGCTACCATCCGGCCTGCTCTCTTTCGACCGCCGCAGCGTACCCATTCCAGGGTGCCGCGACAAGCGCTTTTTCTCATTTCAAACTATTGTTTTTGAAGGAAATGTGTGAGCAATCCGGGCCTGCTGCGCCTGTCCGCCAGGGCCGTTCGCGTCCGCGTTGAGGCTGTCGGCTCGGCACGCGCCGACGCGATCGCTTGCGTGCTTGCGCCGAGGGTGCGCGCCGCACGGCCGCGCAGCCAGCACGCCCGATGGAACCGCTCTCGCTGCGCGTGCGCGCGCACGCTGGCCATCGGCCTCCCTTGGCTGCGGGCGACGCGCGCCGCCGCCGCAAGAGCCGCACCGTGACCCGCACCATGCCGTGCAGCGGCGCGCTGCGCCGCTGCGCACTCTCCTGGACAGCGTCGCGGGGCCGCGCCTAGTGCTTGTCCTTCGATTTGGGGGGAGCGGCATCGGCGCCGGCACCGTTGCCGCGGCCGGGAGCGTCGGCGATCTTCCTGACCTCGTAGTTGCCCTCCGGCAAGGCGAATCCCTTCTTGCTGCGTGCCGACACGATGACGGTGCAGGTGACCGAGCCGTCCGGGTTGCTGGACATGCCGCCGCCGGCATGTTTGCACCACGCGTCGCAGACCGCTTCCGAGCCAGGTTGGCAGTCGACTTGCGTGCCTTTGGCGCCGGCCGGCGCGGCGAAGGTCGAGGCGGCGAACAAGAGGGTAGAGAGTGCGGCAAAGCGTGCGTCCATGGTGTCGGCTCCGGATGTAGGCGAGGTGGCAGAGGCGTGGCGCTTCTGGTTGTCTGCCACCAGGGCCAACGCGCGCAACGCAGGCGAGCGGACAGCCATGCCGCGTTTGTCTACCGAACGGCGACGGCTAGGCGGCCCACACCATTGCGGCCTGGGCGAAGAGCGGCGAGTTGTCGGCGTAGCCCCGCCGACGTAGAGCGCGATCCGGCGCAGTACCGGATCGCTGTAGCGCGCCTGGTGGCGGTGCTCCCTGTCGGTCTCGCCGACCGTCGCAGCTAGGCGCTTGCCTGCGGCGGCGTCTTCGCGCCCCACAGCGCATAGAACAGCACGTACAACTCGCACGCGGCGGTGAGCAGGAAGGCCTGCTGCAGCCCGACGTGATCGGCTAACCAGCCCTGCACCACCACCAGCGCGCCGCCGGCGATGGCCATGATCAGCAGGCCGGAGCCTTCCTCGGTGAGCGGGCCCAGGCCCTTGATGCCGAGGGTGAAGATGGTCGGGAACATGATCGAGTGGAACAGGCCCACCGCGATCAGCGACCACATCGCGACGTGGCCGCTGGTGAACACGGTCAGCAGCATCACCGCGAACGCGCCGATCGAGAACAGCGCCAGCACGGTTTCCGGCGCGATGCGGCGCATCAGCGCGCTGCCGGCGAAGCGCCCCACCATCATCCCGCCCCACAGCAGGAACAGGTAGTGCGAGGCCTGCTCGTGGGTGAGGTTGCCGATGTGCGGCTGCGACACGAAATTGATGAACAGGTTGGACACGCCGATCTCGGCGATCAGGTAAATGAAGATCGCCGGGATGCCGAGCACCAGGTTGCGATGCCGCCACAGCGAATGGCTGGCGCGCTGCGCGCCGGTGGCGCGCTGCGTGGCCTGGCCGAGCGCGGGCAGCTTGAAGCGGGCGATGACCACGGCCAGCAGCACCAGCACCACGGCGACGATGAGATAGGGCAGCTGCACCGATTGCGCGTCGGCCAGGCGTTCGGCCTGGGTCAGCACCGCATCGCCCTTGACGGTACCCGAGGCCGAGCGGCCCAGGATCAGGTAGCCGCCGAACAGCGGTGCCAGCGTGGTGCCGACCGAGTTGAACGCCTGCACCAGATTGAGCCGCGCCGAGGCGGTGTCCGGGCTGCCGATCACCGCGACGTAGGGATTGGCCGCGACCTGCAGCAAGGTGATGCCGCTGGCGATCACGAACAGCGAGCCGAGGGTGATGCCGTACGAGACCAGGCGCGCGGCCGCGATCATGCCCAGCGCGCCCAGCGCCATGATGCCCAGGCCGATCACCAGCGCGCGCTGGTAGCCGATCCGTTCGATCAGCTTGGCCGACGGCAGCGAGGCGAAGAAGTAGGCGATGAACCACACCGACTCGATCAGCGTGGCCTGGGTGTAGCTCAGTTCGAACACGCTGCGCAGGTGCGGCAGCAGCGTGTTGTTGATGACGGTGATGAAGCCCCACATGAAGAACAGCGAGGCCAGCAGCGACAGCGCGGCGCGGTAGGACGGCGCATGGCCGGCGAACGGTGCGGAGTGCGAGAGCGGAGCCGCCGGCCCCATCGGTCCTGCCATCGTGGGTGTGTCCTCTGGGCTGTTGCGGATTCTGTGGTTGCGCAAGCCACGGGGCGCCTGCGCGCGCCGCCGCCTTCGCGCGTGCCGCTGCGTTTCGCACAGTGCGATCGAACGCGTCGTGGTGTCGGCGCAGCGCCGAGGATAGGCGGCGCACTCGGCGCGCGACCAATGATTTAAATCGCGGCGCTTATACGCTTATTGCAATGCTGCGCTGCGGCAGTCGCTGCGCATGCGCGGGAGCGGTGCCGTGCCGACAGCGTCGCGCCTCGATGCGATCGCTACATCGCGCGGAACAGCGGCAGATAGCTGCGGCTGACCGGCAGCTTCTCCCGGCGCCCGCGCAGATGGATCTGCGCGGTTTCGTTGTCGTGGCGGACCAGGTGCTCGATCGCGTGCAGGTTGACCACCACCGAGCGGTGCACTTGCAGGAAACAGGCGGGATCCAGTTGCGCGGCCAGTTCCTTGAGCGGGGTGGCGACGATCGCCTCGCAGGCCTGCGCGGCCTCGTTGCGCCAGGCCACGCAGGTGTATTTGCTGTCCGAGCGCAGGTAATCGATCGCCTCCACCGGGATCAGGCGCAGCGTGTTGCCGGCCTGCGCATGCAGCCAGCGCAGCGGCGCGCGGGGCTGCGGCGGCAACAGCTGCGCGGCCAGGCGCCGCAACTGCTCGGCGATATCGGCCGCCGGCTGCGCGGCCTGCAGCCGTTGTTGCAGGCGCTCGACCGTATCGGCCAGGCGCGCGTCCTGCACCGGCTTGACCAGATAATCCAGCGCGCCTTCGGCGAAGGCCTGCACCGCGTAGTCGTCGTACGCGGTGACGAACACGATATGCGCGCGGCGGCCGATCTGCTGCGCAGCCTGCACCCCGGACAGCCCCGGCATCTGGATGTCGAGGAAACAGATCTGCGGCTGCCGCTCCTCGAACAGGCGTACCGCGTCCCGGCCGTTGCGCGCCTCGACGGCGATCTGCAACTCCGGCCACAGGCGCGCCAATTGCCGTTTCAGCGCTTCGCGCAGCAGCGGCTCGTCGTCGGCGATCAGTGCGCTCGGCGGGGTGGGCATCACGCGTCCACCGCCAACGGGAAACCGATGTCGGCGCGCGTGCCGTGCGGCAGATGCGCCGCCACCTGCAGTTCCGCGCCGGCGCCGAAGCTGAGCGCGAGCCGGTCGCGCAAGGTGCTCAGGCCGGTGCCCAGGCCGTGCGCGCTCGCGCCGAGTCCGGCGCCGCTGTCCTCCACCCGCAGACGGCAGCGGCCGGCGTCGCGCCAGATGCGGATGACGATGCGGCCGCCGTCCTCTGCCGGATCGATGCCGTGCTTGACTGCGTTCTCCACCAAGGTCAGCAGGGTCAGGGTCGGGCAGCGGACGGCATGCAGCGACGCGTCCGTCTCGATCGCGTACTGCAGCCGATCCGGCATGCGCATGTACATCAATTCCAGATAGGCGCGGACCAGCGCCAGTTCTTCGCCCAGCGTGGTGGTCGGTTCGTGCAGCCGCGGCACCGCGGCGCGCAGGTAGGCGATCAGGCTGCGCATCAGGTCCGCTGCCTTGGGCGAGCCGATGTCGATCAGCGCCTGCACGTTGGCCAGGGTGTTGAACAGGAAATGCGGCGCGACCTGGCGCTGCAGCAGGTGCAGGCGCGCATCCAGCGCTTCGCGTTCCAGTTCGCTGCGTTCCAGTTCGAAGGCCAGCGCCTGATGGCGGGCCAGCGCGTCCTTCTGCCTGACCAGGGCGGCCAGCGCGGTCCACGGGGCGATCAGCACGCCGGTCACGGTCAGCATGAGAAAGCCGGAAAGCCGCTCCTGGTCCTGCAAGAACGGCGGCGCACCGGCCTTGGTCAGGCCGACGTAGAGCAGCAGCGTGGTCAGCGGGATGGCGAGCGCGACGCCAAGCACCTGCAGCACCCAGCGTGCCAGCCATGCAGGCAGCCGGCGCGGCCAGCGTTCGAACGCGGCGTAGGCGAGCAGCGCCGCGGCGCCCAAGGTGAAGCTGCGGCACAGCGCCGAGAGCGTGGAATCCCAGCTCAGGCTCAGCAGCAATCCCAGCGCGCCGGAGATGACGCACACGGGCACGACGCGCGCCCAGCTCAGCAGCGCGGGCGCGCGTTGCGCTGCGGAGAGCGGAACGGTGCGGGACATGGGCGGGAGGATAACCGAGGGCGCGGCGCGATTTGCTCGGCGAGCGGCGTCACGGGCTCAGGCAGGCCGCAGCATCGGCCACCACATGCCTGCGGCGGCGGCCACGGTGCCGATCAGCGTGGCCAGGCTCATCAGCGCCAGGGTCGAGGCGGCCAGCCAGTGCAGCGCACGCCGCCGGCTGTCGCGCGCGCGCAGGTACAGTTCCAGCACCGCCAGCGGCAGCAGCGTCTGCGCGAACGCGAGCGTGGTCAGCGCCGGGCCGACGAAACGGTCCGGATCGAATCCTGCGGGGCCCTGGTTGACCGCCAGCCAGCACATCAGGCCGACCCGGAAGAACCAGACGCCGCTGACCGCCAGGAACAGCCGCAGCGCCCAGCGCCGATGCGCCGCCAGGCGGCCGCTGCGCGCACTGCGCCAGGCCATGGCCACGAAGACGGCGATCAGCAGCGCGTTGAGGCTGGTGCCCAGATGCTGCCCGAGGTCGCCGGCGGCACCGCCACGCACCCAGATCATCGCCAGCCCGCCCAGGCTCAACAGCATTGCGCACAGCATGTAGGCGCGCCCGTTCCAGTGATGCACGGCCGGCGCATGCCGGCGCAGCGCCGGCAGCAGTTGCGCCGCGCCGGCCAGCACGATGGCCACGGCAAGCAATAGGTGCAGGGCCAGCACCGCGTTGAACACGTGGTCGCCGGCGACGTAGCCATGCGCCAGCACCCGGTTCCAGCGCTCCGGTGTACCGGCCAGCGCGGCGCGGCCGTAGAAGCCGGCCACGTAGGCGGCGAACAGGAGCTGTCCGGCGACGGCGATGCACAGCCACAGCGCCGCGGCGCCGCGCAGCAGCCGGTTCGCGGCCGCTACCGGTCGGCATTGGCTGGACGCAGCGCGCGTGGCGGCGGTGGGAGCGGCAACGTGTGCCTGGCGGGCGGCGGTCGGGAGCATGCGAGAGGGCGCTGGGATCGAGGCGCGCAGTGTTGCTGCGCCATGCCCGCGCCGGCATGCGCCTTCCGACCGGCGACGGCTGGGTCGGATGGACGGTGCCAGGTGCCGACGAAGCGAGGCCGACCGGTCGCGTCCGGCGCTGCGGTGGTCATCGCCGATCGTGCGGCCTTGCTGCAACGACCCCGGACGATTGATGAGCGGCGCTTACGGCGGCATGTACATGGCGCGGGCTAGTGCCGCCGGCGCAGCGCGCCTACAGTCGGTACGGACGTCCATGCAAGGAGATTCCGATGAGCCTGTTCGCCACCGCCATGTCGCTGTCGATGATGGCCGCTGCGGTTCCCGACGACGACGCCAAGCCGATCAGGATCGCCCGTGCCGGCAGCGTCGCGTCGGCGGTCGGTCCGGCTGCGTATTTCACCGGCACGGTGCGCATCGATGCGCCGTTCCAGGGCGAGGCGCCGGCGCGCGTCGGCGGCGCCACGGTCAGTTTCGAACCGGGCGCGCGCACGGCCTGGCACACCCATCCCTTGGGGCAGACCCTGATCGTCACCGCCGGCGTCGGCCATGTGCAGGAATGGGGCAAGCCGGCGCAGGAGATCCGTCCCGGCGACATCGTGTGGATTCCGCCGGGGGTCAAGCACTGGCACGGCGCCAGCGCGCAGGTGGCGATGACCCATATCGCCATCGCCGAAGCGGTGGACGGTTCGCCGGTGACCTGGCTGGAGCCGGTGTCGGAGAGCCAGTATCGCGGGGCGTGAGTGGTGCAGTAGCGGGGTGCGCGATTCCGATTGACCTGTAGGAGCGGCTTCAGCCGCGACGGGCATTGCCGATAGAGCCTGTCGCGGCTGAAGCCGCTCCTACAGAGGCGCCGATTGGCGCTCTTGCTATGCCCCATAACCCCCGAAGAACACCTGCAGCGCGCGCCGCGTCGCGTCGCGCAGGTACTCCGGCGACGGGTTCTTCAGTGCGCCGAACAGGCACGGCATCAGCGTTTCCGCTTCCAGCAGCCCGGCCAGGTGGCGGGCGGCGATGGTCGGGTCGGCGCGGCGCAGGCGGCCCTGGTCCATCTGCGTCTGCAGGAACACGCCCAGGCGCTGCATGCCCTGGTCCGGGCCGCTCCCGAAGAACAGCAGGCCGATGTCCGAGCGGCCGGAGACGCCGATGATGGTCTGCCAGACCTGCACCGACTGCGCCGAGCACAGAAACGCCAGGGTGTCCTCGCCCATGCGCTGCAATGCGGTCGGCAGAGCGTCCTTGGACTGCGTCAGCGTGGCCAGGATCGGGTCCATGAATTGGATCGCGACGCTGTGCGCCACCGCCACGAACAACTCCTCCTTGGACGGGAAATAGCCGTACAGGGTGCGTTTGGAGCTGCCGGCGCGGGTGGCGATCTGGGTCATCGAGGCGCCCTCGAAGCCGGCCTCCAGGAACACCGCGGCCGCCGCTTCGACGATCGCTTCGCGCTTGGCTTCAGTCCTGACGCGCATCGCTCTGCCATGGGGAAGGGCGCTTAAGTATACCGGGAGGGCAGAAATGGTTGACGGCGCCGGATCGCTTGAATAGTATACCGAACCGTACCGTTTAGATTCTTTCCGCCTCCCTGCGTCCCCACCCGGAGATTCCTCGTGCGTCCTGTCCTGTCCTCTCGTCTATCGCTGGCCCTGGCCGTGGCGGCCACCTCGCTGTTGAGCGCGTGCGGTTCGCCCCCGGGCGGTCCGCCGCCGCAGGAGGGCACGCCGGAGATGGGCGTGGTCACCGTCGCCACGCGGCCGGTCGCGCTGACCACCGAGTTGCCGGGGCGCACGCTGCCGTACCTGATCGCCGACGTGCGGCCGCAGGTGAACGGCATCATCCAGGTGCGCAAGTTCCGCGAAGGCGGCGAGGTCAAGGCCGGCGAGACGCTGTACCAGATCGATCCGGCCACCTATCGCGCCACCTACGACAGCTACGTGGCCGCGCTGGGCAAGGCCCAGGCCACGCTGCGCAGCGCGCGCCTCAAGGCCGAGCGCTACAGCGAACTGGTCAAGGTGTCGGCGATCAGCAAGCAGGACAACGACGACGCCGGCGCCGCGCTGGGCCAGGCCGAGGCGGACGTCGCCGCGGCCAAGGCCAACGTGGAGAGCGCACGCATCAACCTGGCCTATGCGCGGGTGGATGCGCCGATTTCCGGGCGCATCGGCAAGTCCAGCGTGACCGCCGGCGCGCTGGTCACCGCCAGCCAGTCGACCGCGCTGGCCACCATCCAGCAGTTGGATCCGATCTACGTCGACGTCACCCAGCCCAGCGCCTCGCTGCTGCGGCTCAAGCGGGCGCTGGCCAGCGGCGAACTGGAGAAGGCCGACGCCACGGCGGCCAAGGTGAACCTGCTGCTGGAAGACGGCAGCCCGTATCCGCTGCAGGGGCGGCTGGAGTTCTCCGACGTCACCGTCGACCAGAACACCGGCTCGATCACCGTGCGCGCGGTGTTCCCGAATCCGAACGCGGATCTGTTGCCCGGCATGTACGTGCGCGCGGTGCTGCAGGAAGGCGTGAAGGACGATGCAGTGCTGGTGCCGCAGCAGGCGGTCTCGCGCAACGGCGCGGGCAAGCCGACCGCGTACGTGGTCGGCAGCGACCACAAGCTGCAGCTGCGCGTGCTGGAGACCGATCGTGCGGTCGGCGACCAATGGCTGGTGCGCAGCGGGCTCAAGCCCGGCGAGCAGCTGGTGGTCGATGGCCAGTCGCGGGCGCGCCCGGGGGTGACGGTCAAGACCGTGCCGTGGCAGCCGAAGGCCGCCACGGCCGCCTCCGGCGCAGCCCCTGCAGCCGCATCCGCCGCGGCCGCGCCGCGCGCGGCGAACTGAGGCGCTAGACCGTCATGGCACGCTTCTTCATCGACCGTCCGATCTTCGCCTGGGTGCTGGCCATCATCGTGATGCTGGCCGGCATCCTCTCCGTCGTCACCCTGCCCATCGCGCAATACCCCAGCATCGCGCCGCCCGCCGTGGCGATCACCGCCAACTATCCCGGCGCTTCGGCCAAGACCCTCGAGGACACCGTCACCCAGGTCATCGAGCAGAAGATGAAGGGCCTGGACCACCTGAGCTACATGGCCTCCACCAGCGAGTCCAGCGGCCAGGTCACCATCACCCTGACCTTCGACAACGGCACCGACCCGGACACCGCGCAGGTGCAGGTGCAGAACAAACTGTCGCTGGCCACGCCGTTGCTGCCGCAGGAGGTGCAGCAGCAGGGCGTGACCGTGACCAAGTCGGCGACCAACTTCCTCAACGTGCTGGCCTTCACTTCCGAAGACGGCAGCATGAGCGATTCGGACCTGTCCGATTACGTGGCCGCCAACGTGCAGGAAGCGATCAGCCGCGTCGAAGGCGTCGGCGACACCACCCTGTTCGGTTCGCAGTATTCGATGCGGATCTGGCTGGACCCGAACAAGCTGAGCAACTTCAGCCTGACCCCGCTGGACGTGAAGACCGCGGTGCAGGCGCAGAACGCGCAGGTCTCGGCTGGCCAGCTCGGCGCGCTGCCGGCGGCGCCCAACCAGCAGCTCAACGCCACCATCACCGCGCAGACGCGGCTGAAGACCGCCGCCGAGTTCGAGGACATCCTGCTGCGCACCCAGTCCGACGGTTCGCAGGTGCGGTTGCGCGACGTGGCCCGGATCGAACTGGGCAGCGAGAGCTACAACAGCGTCGGCCGTTACAACGGCAAGCCGGCCGCCGGCCTGGCGATCAAGCTCGCCACCGGCGCCAACGCGCTGGACACGGTCAAGGCGATCGACGCCAGCATGGCCGAGCAGGAGAAGTTCTTCCCGCCCGGCATGAAGGTGCAAAAGCCATACGACACCACGCCGTTCGTGCGCATCTCGATCGAAGAGGTGGTGCGCACGCTGATCGAGGCGGTGGTGCTGGTGTTCCTGGTGATGTACCTGTTCCTGCAGAACTTCCGCGCCACGCTGATCCCGACCATCGCCGTGCCGGTGGTGCTGCTGGGCACCTTCGGCGTGCTGGCCGTGTTCGGCTACACCATCAACACGCTGACCATGTTCGCGATGGTGCTGGCGATCGGCCTGCTGGTGGACGACGCGATCGTGGTGGTGGAGAACGTCGAGCGGGTGATGAGCGAGGAACACTTGCCGCCGAAGGAAGCCACGCGCAAGTCGATGGGGCAGATCACCGGCGCGCTGGTCGGCGTGGCCCTGGTGCTGGCCGCGGTGTTCGTGCCGATGGCGTTCTTCGGCGGCTCCACCGGGGTGATCTACCGGCAGTTCTCGATCACCATCGTCGCGGCGATGACGCTGTCGGTGCTGGTGGCGATGGTGCTGACCCCGGCGCTGTGCGCGACCCTGCTCAAGCCGGCCAAGCAGCACGGCATGGCCACCACCGGTTTCTTCGGCTGGTTCAACCGCGTGTTCGATCGCGGCAACGGCCGCTATCAGGGCGCGGTGCGGCACATGCTGGGCAAGGGCTGGCGCTACATGATCGCCTACGCGGTGGTGCTGGCGCTGGTGGTGGTCGGCTTCATGAAGCTGCCGGTCGGGTTCCTGCCGGACGAGGACCAGGGCACGCTGTTCGTGCTGGTGCAGTTGCCGCCAGGCGCCACCGCGGCGCGCACCGACACGGTGCTGCGCCAGGTCGAGCAGCATTTCCTGGTCGATCAGAAGGACTCGGTCGCCGGCCTGTTCACGGTGTCGGGCTTTAGCTTCGCCGGTAGCGGGCAGAACCTGGGCCTGGCCTTCGTCAAGCTGCGGCCCTGGGACGAGCGCACCGGCAAGGGCCAGAGCGTGACCGAGGTGGCGGCCAAGGCCGGCAAGTACTTCGCCGGCATCCGCGACGCCAAGGTGTTCGCGTTCGCGCCGCCGGCGGTGTCGGAACTGGGCAATGCGACTGGCTTCGACCTGATGCTGCAGGACCGCGCCAACCTCGGCCACGACGCGCTGATGCAGGCGCGCAACCAGTTGCTGGCCGAGCTGTCGCAGGACAAGCGGCTGGTCGCGGTGCGCCCGAACGGGCAGGAGGACACGCCCGAGTTCAAGCTGGACATCGATCCGCATAAGGCGGAGACGCTGGGCCTGTCGATCTCCGACATCAACGGCACGTTCTCCAGCGCCTGGGGCAGCACCTACGTCAACGACTTCATCGACAAGGGCCGGGTCAAGAAGGTGATGCTGCAGGCCGATGCGCCATACCGCATGCTGCCGGAGGACATCGACCGCTGGTACGTGCGCAACAGCGCCGGCACCATGGTCGCGTTCAATTCCTTCGCCAAGGCCAGCTGGAGCATGGGTTCGCCGCGGCTGGAGCGCTACAACAGCGTGCCGTCGGTGGAGATCCTGGGCATGGCGCTGCCGGGCGCGGCGTCCAGCGGCGAGGCCTTGGCCATCGTCGAGGCCGCGGCGGCCAAGCTGCCGCCGGGCATCGGCTACGAGTGGACCGGGCTGTCGCGGCAGGAAAAGGCGTCCAGCGGCCAGACCGGCATGCTGTACGGGTTGTCGATCCTGATCGTGTTCCTGTGTCTTGCCGCGCTGTACGAAAGCTGGGCGATTCCGTTCGCGGTGATCCTGGTGGTGCCGCTGGGCGTGTTCGGCGCGCTGCTCGGCGCGGTGCTGACCTGGAAGATGAACGACGTGTACTTCCAGGTGGGCCTGTTGACCACGATCGGCCTGGCCAGCAAGAACGCGATCCTGATCGTGGAATTCGCCCGCGAGCTGCACGAGGGCGGCAAGAGCCTGGTGGAGTCGGCGCTGGAGGCGGCGCGGATGCGCCTGCGGCCGATCCTGATGACCTCGATGGCGTTCATCCTCGGCGTGGTGCCGATGGTGCTGGGCAGCGGCGCCGGCGCCGGCGCGCAGCATGCGCTGGGCACCGCGGTGATCGGCGGCATGCTGTCGGGCACGGTCCTGGCGATCTTCTTCGTGCCGCTGTTCTTCGTGCTGGTGTGCGGCCTGTTCAAGCGCCGCGCCCATACCCCCGACGATCCGTCCGCCGCGCGCGTCGCGGAAGGAGCCTGACATGTCCCGTTCGATCCTGACCCCGCTGGCGCTGGCGGTATCCACGTTGCTCGCCGGCTGCAGCCTGATGCCGGCCTACGAGCGCCCGGCAGCGCCGGTGCCGGCGCAGTTCGACGGCGCCGCCGCCGATGCCAGCGCGCAGACCGGCGCCGTCCCCGTCGCCGACATCGGCTGGCGCGCCGTGTTCACCGATCCCAAGCTGCAGCAGGTGATCGAGCTGGCGCTGGACAACAACCGCGACCTGCGCGTGGCCGCGCTCAATATCGACCAGGCCTGGGCGCAGTACCGCGTGCAGCGCGCCGACCTGGCGCCGGGCGTGGACCTGAGCGGCAGCGGCAACGGTTCGCGCACCCCGGGCGATCTGTCCGGCACCGGGCAACCGCTGGTGGCGCACAGCTACAGCGCCACGCTCGGCATCAGCGCCTACGAACTGGACCTGTTCGGCCGCGTGCGCAGCCTCAAGGAACAGGCGCTGCAACAGTTCCTGTCCACCACCGAGGCGCAGCGCAGCACCCACATCAGCCTGGTCGCGCAGGTCGCCACGGCCTATCTCACCCTGGCCGCCGACCAGGATCTGCTGCGCCTGGCGCAGGACACGCTGACCAGCCAGAGCGAGAGCTACCGGCTGCAGCAGCGCAGTTTCGACCTCGGCGCGGCCTCGGCGCTGACCCTGCGCCAGGCGCAGACCACGGTGGAAAGCGCGCGGGTGGACGTGGAGCGCTACACCGCGCAGGTCGCGCAGGATCGCAATGCGCTGCGCCTGCTGGCCGGCACCGAGGTGCCGAGCGAACTGCTGCCGACCGCGCTGCCGGACAGCGCCAGCGCCGACGCCAACGTGTTGGCCAGCATCCCGGCCGGATTGCCGTCGGAACTGCTGCAGCGCCGCCCGGACATCCTGGAGGCCGAGCGCACCCTGCAGGCCGCCAACGCCAACATCGGCGCGGCGCGCGCCGCGTTCTATCCGAGCATCAGCCTGACCGCCTCGGCCGGCAGCGCCAGCGCCGGCCTGTCCGGCCTGTTCAAGGGCGGCTCCGGCAGTTGGAGCTTCGCGCCCAGCATCTCGCTGCCGATCTTCGACGGCGGCCGCAACCGCGCCAATCTCGACGTCGCCAAGGTGCAGCGCGACATCGACGTGGCCAACTACGAGAAGGCGATCCAGACCGCGTTCCGCGAGGTCTCCGACGCGCTCGCTGAGCGCAACACGCTGGGCCGCCAGCTGCAGGCGCAACAGGCGCTGGTGGACGCGTCCGCCGACAGCTACCGGCTGTCGCAGGCGCGTTTCGAGCGCGGCGTGGACAGCTACCTCGGCGCGCTGGATGCGCAGCGCACGCTGTACGGCGCCGAGCAGACCCTGATCAGCACGCGGCTGTCGCGCTTCACCAACCTGGTGACCTTCTACAAGGCGCTGGGCGGCGGCTGGGTGGAGATGGCCGCGTCCGCGGACGCGACGGCCTCGACGGGACGCTAGCGGTGCCGCGCCAGGTGCCCGCGCCGGCCCAGGCGCGGCGGCGTGGCGAGCGGGGCGCGACGCGCGAAAAGCACGCCGCGATCCTGGATGCGGCGCGGCGGCTGTTCTCCCGCAACGGCTTCGACACCACCACCATGGACGCCGTCGCTGCCTGCGCGGACGTGTCCAAGGCCACCGTCTATGCGCATTTCGCCAGCAAGGACGCGCTGTTCCAGGCGGTCGTGGACGCGATGGTGGGGGAGATGCCGGATCGCTGGGATGCGCTGCTCGCCAGCGGCGGGCCGCTGCAGCTGCGGTTGACGGCGGTGGCGCACGACCTCATGGCGATGACGGCCGCGCCGATGCTGCAGGCCATCCATCGCATGCTCGCGCTGTCCACGCAGGTGTCGCTGCAGCAGGCCGATACGTACTGGGACCTGTGTTTCGCGCGCTACGATCGCGCCATGCAGCGGTTCCTGCGCGCGCAGATCCGGCAGGGCACGCTGGCGATCGCCGACGTGGCGCAGGCGTCCGCGCAGTTCTTCGCGTTGATCGCCAGCGGGTCGGCGTTGCGCGGATTGCTGACCGGCGAGCCGGTCGCGCCGCCGCGGCCGGGCGCGCGTTGCGTGGAAAGCGCGGTCGCGCTGTTCGTGCGCGGCTATCGCGCGGCGGCCAATCCTGCGCCGGCAACGCGCCGGCGCATCGCCGCCAGGCCCTAGGCGGGCCGCGCGGCCGCCAGCGGGCGCTGTTCCCGGATCGGCAGATTGACCAGCGCTGCGGCCGCGGCCAGGGCCATGTCCGCGTACCACATCCACTGGTAGTTGCCGAAGCGCTCCAGCGCCACGCCGCCGAGCCAGGCGCCGAAGAAGCCGCCGATCTGGTGCGACAGCAGGGTCAGGCCGAACAGCGTGCCCAGATAGCGCGGCCCGAACAGCTTGCCGATCAGCCCGGCGGTGGGCGGGACCGTCGCCAGCCAGGTGAAGCCGAGCGCGGCCGCGAACAGGTAGAAGGTCAGCGGCGTTGGCGGCGCGAGCAGGTACAGCGCGATCAGCACCGCGCGGCTGGCGTACATCGCCAGCAGCAGCCACTTCATGCGCACGCGCTCGCCGAGCTTGCCGGCGATCAGGCTGCCGGCGACGTTGCACAGGCCGATCAGCGCGATGGCGATGGCCGACACGCTGGGCGCCAGCCCGCACAACGCGATTTCCCCGGGCAGGTGGGTGACCAGGAAGGCGATGTGCACGCCGCAGGTGAAAAAGCCCAGGTGCAGGCACCAATAGCTGCGGTCGCGCAGGGCGACGCGCAGCTGCGCGCGCAAGCCGCCGTCGGGCGCGGCCGCCGTCGCGGTCGTGGTCGCGACCTGCGCCTGGCCCTTGCGGCGCAGCGGCCAGGCCAGCGGCAGGGTCAGCAGCGACAACGCGGCCATGCCGGTCATGGCCATCGCCCAGCCGGCGGCGCCGATCATCCATTGCACCAGCGGCGCGAACAGGAACTGGCCGAGCGAGCCGCCGGCGTTGATCAGCCCGGCGGCGAACGAGCGCTGTTCCGGCGCGAGGCGATGCGCGGTGGCGCCGATCAGCACCGAGAAGCTGCCGGCGCCGGCGCCCGCCGCGGCGAGCAGGCCCAGGCTGACGATCAGGCCCCACTCGGTCGGCAGCCACGGCGCCAGGGCCAGGCCCAGCGCCAGCATCATCCCGCCCAGCCACAGCACCGGCAGCGGGCCGCGCTGGTCGGCGATGGCGCCGAACACAGGCTGGACCGCGCCCCATACGAACTGGCCGACCGCCAGCGCGAAGCTGATCGCGGCGATGCCGACGCCGCTGCTGCGGTGGATCGGCTCGACGAACAGGCCGGTGGTCTGGCGCGCGCCCATGTTCAGCATCAGCGTCGCCGAGGCGATGATCAGCAGGCCCCAGTGACGGCTGGCCTGCGCGTGCGGCGCCGCGACGCTCATGCGGCGGCGTCCTCGCGGTCGGCGCACAGCGCGCGTTCCAGCTGCCGCAGCTGGCGGTGCAGGGCGTCGATGGCGGCATTGCCGGCGAGCGCATCGATCCGCGCCTGCGCGCGTTCCCAATGCGGCAGTGCGCGCTTGAGCAGGCGCCGGCCGGCGGCGCTGACCACCACCAGCTTCTGCCGTGCATCGTCGCCGCGGCGTTGCTCGATCCAGCCGGCCGCCTGCATCGGCTTGAGATTGCGCGACAGCGTGCTGCGGTCCATGCCCAGCCGCTCGGCCAGCGCGCCCAGCTGCTGCGCGGTGCCGGCGCGGCGCAGGATCGAATACTCGTTCAGGCTCAGCCCCACCGCGCTCAGTTCGCGGTCGTAGACCTGCGAGGTACGCCGCGCGGCGCGGCGCAGCAGGAAACAGGTGCAGCGGCAGGGTGCGGTGTCGTCCATGTCCGGCAAATTACGTGCATATGCATGTAATTGGCAAGCGCCGGACGGACGGGCAGGGCGGCGTGCTGCCGCCGTTCGCGGGCGGCGCGGGCAGGACATGTCCTGGCCGGTCGACGCCATGCAGGCGCATGGCGCGGCTCGCGCGCAGCTGCAGCGATGCAACGCTTCGCCAGGCGTAGCGACGCACGTGGACGCTTGCGCGCACGCTCGCGGATCGCCGGCATTGCTATGCTCTGCGGCGCCTTGCGCTTGCCGGAGTGCCGTCCCGATGCCGAACACACGCACCGTCTCTGTGCCGATCGCCGCCGCGCGGGCGCGCGCGCTGTGGCTGGATGCGCAGCGGCTGACCACTCCGGCGCCGTTCGGCGCCGGGGCCGAGGCGGTGCGGCAGGCCACCGCGCACCTGGGCTACGTGCAGATCGACACCATCCACGTGATCGAACGCAGCCACCACCATGTGCTGTACAGCCGCATTCCCGCCTATCGCAAGCAGGATCTGGAGCAGGCGCAGGCGCAGGACAAGTCGGTGTTCGAGTACTGGACGCATGCGCTGGCCTATGTGCCGATCGCCGACTACCGCATGTACGTGGCGCAGATGGCGCGCTACCGTGCCCAGGCGGACGCGGCCGGCAAGATCGATCCGGCCGATTACGCCAGGCTGCTGCGGCGCATCCGCAACGACGGGCCGTTGTCGATCCGCGATATCGACGACGACGTGCTGGTCGAGAAGACCCATCCGTGGGGCAGCCGCAAACCGTCGCGCGCGGCGTTGCGCTACGGCTTCTTCAGCGGCGACCTGGTGGTCGCCCAGCGCAGCGGGATGCTCAAGACCTACGAGCTGGCCGCGCGCCATTTCGGCTGGAGCCGGCGCCCGCGCCCGGTCAGCGACGCGCAGTACGCGCGCTATCTGCTGGAGCGCGCGCTGCGCGCGCAGGGCCTGGTCGGCGTGGACTCGATCTGCTACGGCAATGCCGGCGCCAAGCCCGCGGTGCGCGCGCTGCTCGCCGCCGCGGTCGCCGCCAAGCGCCTGGTCCCGGTGCATCTGCAAGGGCAGGAGCAGGCCGCGCTATGGGCCGAACCGGCGCTGCTGGAGCATGCGCCGCCGCTGCCGGACGATTCCCTGGCGCAGCTGCTGTCGCCGTTCGATCCGTTGCTGATCCAGCGCAAGCGGCTGCAGCAGTTCTTCGGCTACGAACATCGCTTCGAGGCCTACGTGCCGGCGCCGCAGCGGGTGCTCGGCTACTTCGCGCTGCCGGTGCTGGTCGGCGACCGCATCGTCGCCGCGCTGGATCTGAAGATGGATCGCCAGGCGGGCAGGCTGCTGATCCAGAAATGGACCTGGCTGGTGCCGCAGCGGCCGGCGCTGAAGGCGGCGATCGACGCGGCGCTGCAGCGCTTCGAGCGGTTTCATCTGCAGTAGCGAGACAGGCACGCCGTGCCAGGCGCGGCGACACGGCGCGATTGCGCACAGACGAAAAGTCCCTGTAATACACGCTTGGGCGGTACGCTTCAGGCCCCTGCGGCGAGAGGCGACTGCGATGAAGCACTGGCTTTTCCTGCTGATCGCGATCGTCGGCGAAGTCGCCGGGACGTCGTCGTTGAAGGCGAGCGAGGGGTTCACCCGCCTGTGGCCGTCGCTGCTGGCGATCCTCGGCTACGGTGTCGCGTTCTATTTCCTGTCGCTGACCTTGCGCAGCATTCCCATGGGCATCGCCTATGCGCTGTGGTCGGGGATCGGCATCGTGCTGATCTCGCTGATGGCATGGCTGCAGTTCGGGCAGAAGCTCGATGCGCCGGCGCTCGCCGGCATGGCGCTCATCGTTGCCGGCGTGATCGTCATCAACGTGTTTTCCAGCACGGCGCAGCACTAGGCCTGGCGCCCGCCCGGCGCGGCATGCGGCCGGACCGGCCGCCATGCCATGCCGGACCGCGCTTGCGCGCGGCGGCGGTCGATGGAGAGCGGATCAGGCCTTGAAGAAGGCCAGCAGATCCTGGTTGATCTGTTCCGGGTGGGTGGTGCACATGCCGTGCGGGTAGCCCTTGTAGACCTTCAGCGTGGCGTGCTTGACCAGCTTGGCCGACAGCAGCGCCGAGTCGGCGATCGGCACGATCTGGTCGTCGTCGCCGTGCAGCACCAGCACCGGCACCTCGATCTGCTTCAGGTCCTCGGTGAAGTCGGTTTCCGAGAACGCCTTGATGCAGTCGTAGTGGGCCTTGGCGCCGCCCATCATGCCCTGCCGCCACCAGTTGTCCATGGCGCCCTGCGAGACCTTGGCGCCGTCGCGGTTGTAGCCGTAGAACGGCACCGGCACCTCTTTGTAGAACTGCGCGCGGTTGGCGGCCAGCTGGGTGCGGAAGCCGTCGAACACGTCGATCGGCAGGCCGCCCGGGTTGTTCTCGGTCTTGAGCATGATCGGCGGCACCGCGCCGATCAGCACCGCCTTGGCCACGCGGCCGGCGCCGTGCCTGGCGACATAGCGCGCCACTTCGCCGCCGCCGGTGGAATGGCCGACGTGGATGGCGTTCTTCAGGTCCAGGTGCTTGGCCAGCGCGGCCACGTCGGCGGCGTAGGTGTCCATGTCGTTGCCGGTCGCGGTCTGCGTGGAACGGCCATGGCCGCGGCGGTCGTGGGCGATGACGCGGTAGCCCTGGGCGATGAAGAACAGCATCTGCGCGTCCCAGTCGTCGGCGCTGAGCGGCCAGCCGTGATGGAACACGATGGGTTGGCCGGTGCCCCAGTCCTTGTAGAAGATTTCGGTTCCGTCTTGCGTGGTGATGCTGGGCATGGTGGTCTCCTGATGGGCGTGCGGGCTGGCCGCAGGCGTGGGGGAAAGGCCGGTTCGGCCCGGTGCGGCGATGCCTGCCAGGGGCAGGGCGGTCAATGCGGCGGCGCCGAGCAGCAGGCGGCGCCTGACAGGATCGGCGATGTCGGTGTGCGTCGTGTGAGCGTCCATTGCAGTTCCAGCGTCGAAAGCAGCGCAGCAGATGATGCGCGGCGCGGCACGATGCCGATTGCATAATCCTGCTGGTTTGCCGCGCTGCGCCGCGAGCCTGTGCGGTCGCGCCGTGACGCGTTCGTCGCCGCCAAGTCACCTCGTCACCACAGACCGCTGCTTAGGCTGTGTTCCAACCCCCAGCCTGTGCCGCCGCATGTCCGCTGCCAGACACTGTTTCCACGATGCCATCGCCGCCTGCCGGCAGCGCACGCCCGCGGTGCTTGCCGTGGCGATGGCCACGGAAGGCTCCACCTACGCGCATGCCGGCGCGGTGGCGCTGTTCGGCGCCGACGGCGCGCAGCAGGGCTGGCTCAGCGGCGGTTGCCTGGAGCCGGAGATCGCGCGGTGCGCGGCGGCCGCGGCCGCCGCGGGCGACCTGGCCTGGATGGACATCGACACGCGCGACGACGAGGACCTGCTGTCCGGTTCGGCGGTGGGCTGCCGTGGCCGCCTGCATCTGGCCTTGCTGCCGTTGTGCGCCCTGCCCGGGTTCGAACGCCTGGCGCAGGCATGGCTGCAGCGGCGCGGTGCGTTGCGCCTGGCGCTGGACGCCGACGGCGGCATCGTCGCGGCGGTGGCCGGCGAGACCTTGCAGTGGCGTTTGCGATGCCAGGGATGGGCAGGCGCGGCGGCTTGCGGCGGCCAGGTGCAGGTGCCGCCGCCGCCGCGGGTCAGCGTGTTCGGTGCCGGCCCGGAAACCGCCGTGCTGTTGCCGCTGCTGCGGCAACTGGGCTGGATGACCACGCTGGTGGAACAGCGTCCGCGCTGGGCGGGGCAGGCGGCGTTGGCCGACCAGGCCTTGGCGTGCACGCCGGCCCGCGCGCTGGACGAGTGCGCCGACAGCGACGCGGCACTGGTGATGCACCATCATTTCGAACTGGACCGCGAGGCGCTGTCGGCGCTGGCGGCGAGCGCGATTCCGTTCCTGGGCCTGCTGGGACCCGCACGCCGGCGCGAGGACCTGTTCCGGCTGTTGCGCCCGCAGCAGCACGCGCAACTGCTGCCGCGGCTGCATTCGCCGATCGGGCTGCGCCTCGGCGGCAGCGGCGCGGAGGCGATCGCGCTGAGCATCGCCGCGCAATTGCAGGGCACCCGCAGCATGCAGCGAGCCGGCGCCATCCCGGAGCCGAACCGGTGCAGCGTGACCCGCTTGCACGGCGGCGATGTCGCATCGGCCCCGCCCGCGCCGTTGCGCGCCGACAGCGGCGCGCGGGGTGCGGCGCGATGAGCCACGCACATGCCGCCCTGGTGCTCGCCGCCGGTGCCAGCCGCCGCCTCGGCCACGCCAAGCAGGCGCTGACCCGCGACGGCGAGCCCTTGCTGCGGCGCACGGCGCGGCTGGCGCTGGCATCGTCGCCGGCGCGCTGCGTGGTGGTGCTGGGAGCGCAGGCCGAGGCGCTGCGCTCGGCGCTGGACGACCTGCCGGTGGAGATCGTGGTCAATCGCGATTGGTCGACCGGCATGGGCGGAAGCCTGGCCTGCCTGCGCGCGGCGCTGCAGGGGGATGCATCGATCACCCACAGCCTGGTGCTCGGCTGCGATCAGCCGGCGCTGGAGGCTGCGCACTTGCAGGATCTGCTGGCCGCATCGCGCCGCGCCGCCTCCGGTTGCGCGGTCAGCGCCTACGCCGGCGTGCGCGGCATGCCGGCGGTGGTGGCGCAGGCGTGCTGGCGCGCATTGCCGTTGGGCGGCGACCAGGGACTGCGCGGCCTGTTCGATGCGATGGCGCCGGACAGCCTCGGCTGCATCGTTGCCCCGGCGCTGGCGCTGGACCTGGACACGCCGCAGGACGTGCAGGCCGCGGTGGAACGCGGCTGGTTGGATCCGTAGGCGCTAGGTTACGCTCGATCGGCAGGTGTTGTAGGAGCGGCTTCAGCCGCGACCCGTCTCCATCGGCAAAGCGTCGCGGCTGAAGCCGCTCCTACAGGTGGGTGAGGTGCGCGCGATGGCCTGCCGCCGAACGCGCGCGGTGAATCGGTGGCAGTCATGGCTGCTCAGCCGATCAGCTTGTCCGGCGTGATCGGCAGTTCGCGGATGCGCTTGCCGGTGGCGTGGAACACGGCGTTGGCGATGGCCGCGGGAATGCCGACCATGCCCAGCTCGCCCATGCCCTTGACCCCGAGCGGGTTGACGATGGTGTCGTTCTCCTCGACGAACATGGTCTCGATCAGGTGCACGTCGGCATTGACCGGCACGTGGTAATCGGCCAGCGAGGCGTTGAGCATGCGCCCGTAGCGATGATCGACCTCGGTGCCTTCGCTGAGCGCCATGCCGATGCCCATCACCACGCCGCCGATCTCCTGGCTGTGCGAGGTCAGCGGATTCATGATCTTGCCGCAGGCGGTGGCCTCGATGACCCGGGTCACCTGCACCATGCCGGTGTCCGGATCGACCTTGACCTCGATGAACTGTGCGCCGTGCGCAGCGGTGGCGTACTTCTTGCGCTCGGCCGAGGGCTTGGACTCGTGCACCACGTCCACTTGCTGCAAACCGTGCTGGCGCATCAGCTTGGCCACGTCCAGGCCGGCATCGGGTTTGCCGATCGGCTGCAGGCGGCCGTCGGCCAGTTCCACCTTGTCCACGTCCAGCCCGGCGAACGCGGCTTGCCCGTCCTGCCTGGCCAGTTCCAGCAGCTTGCCGCGAATCTCGCGTGCGGCGCCGTGGATCGCGCTGCCGACGCTGGCGGTGGTCCACGAGCCGCCCTGCGACGGCGCTTTCGGCAGGCGCGTGTCGCCGAGTTCGAACTGCACGCGCTTGGCGTCCAGCCCCAGGTATTCGGCGGCGATCAGGGTCATCACCGTGTAGGTGCCGGGGCCGATGTCGGCGGTGGCGCTGCCGACCTGGGCGCTGCCGTCGGCCTTGAGCACCACCCGCGCCAGCGCCGGCATCTGCATCGCCGCCCAGGTGCCGGTGGCCATGCCCCAGCCAACCAGCAGGCGGCCGTCGCGCATCGAGCGTGGCTCGGGCGTGCGCTTGCTCCAGCCGAAGGTCTCGGCAGCGAGCGAATAGCATTCGCGCAGCGCCTTGCTCGAGAACGGCTTGCCGGTTTCCGGATCGGTTTCGGCGTAGTTGGCCAGGCGCAATTGCAGCGGGTCCATCTTCAGCGCGTAGGCCAGTTCGTCCATCGCGCACTCGATGCCGAACATCTGGCTGATGGTGCCGGGCGCGCGCATCGCCTGCGGCGTCGGCAGGTCGGTCTCCACCACCTCGAAGCGGTCCTCGACGTTGGGGCAGGCGTACAGCGAGCGCGCGTTGCGGAAGAAGGCCTCGTTGAACGCCTCGATGCGCGAGGTGTTGAGCACGTGCCGGTAGCGGATCGCCTGCAGCTTGCCGGCGGCGTCGGCGCCCAGCCCCAGTTCCACCCGGTAGTAGGGGCGGTAGCCGTGGCCGCTGAACATCTGTCGCCGCGTGTAGACGATCTTGACCGGGCGGCCGACCGCCTTGGACACCGCGCCGAGCAGGAAGGTGTAGTAGTTCGGGCGCAGGCACGAACCGAACGCGCCGCCGACGAACAGCGACACCACGTTGACCCGCTCGAGCGGAATGCCGAAGTAACCGGCCAGTTGCTCGCGGTCCTGGTGCACGTTCTGGCTCTTGTTGACCACGGTCAGGGTGTCGCCGATCCAGTAGCCGATGCCGCCATGCGGTTCCATCGGGTTGTGGTGCTCGATCGGCATCGTGTACGCGGCTTCCACCTTGACTTTTGCGGCCGCGAACGCGGCGGCCGGATTGCCGCGCGGCTTCGGCGACTCGTCCGGGGTCGGATCGTGCGCCTGGCCGAGCAGCGCGTCGAAATCGGTGTGCGCGGTTTCCGCGGCGTAGTCCACCTGGATCAGCCGCGACGCATGCCGCGCCTGCTCGAAGGTGCTGGCCACCACCACCGCGATCGGCTGCGCGCTGAAATGGATGCGGTCGTCGACCAGCGCGCGGAACGACAGGTCTTCGCCTTTCTTCTTGACCTCGTCGGACACCGGCTTGACCGAATTCAGATGGGTCAGCACCTTGATCACCCCCGGCGCGGCCTCGGCGGCGCGGGTGTCGATGCGCACGATGCGGCCCTTGGCGATGGTGCTGGTGAGGATGTAGCCGTGGGTCAGGTGCGGGATCTGGAATTCCGCCGCATAGCGCGCCTTGCCGGTGACCTTGGCGTAACCGTCGACGCGGCGCATTTCCTTGCCGATGTAGTTCATTGCGGGTTCTCCGGTTCGGTGCTCACGCGGCGTCGCTGCCGCTGGCGCGGTGCAGGGCGCGGATCATCGCGTGGGTGCCCATCGGCACCTTGTAGGCGTTGTGCGCCAGCGGGCGCGCGGCCGCCATCTCCGCCTGTGCGGCGGCGGCGAAGGCGGCTTCACCGACGCGTTGCCCGATCAGCGCGCGTTCGGCGGCGTGCGCGCGCCACGGCTTGTGCGCCACCCCGCCCATCGCGATGCGCGCCTCGCGGATGCGCCCGTCCGGCTCCAGCGCCAACGCCGCGGCCACCGAGATCAGCGCGAACGCGTAGCTGGCGCGGTCGCGTACCTTCAGGTAGTGGCTGTGCGCGGCGAAGCGCTGCGCGGGCAGGGTGATCGACTCGATCAGCTCGCCGTGCGCCAGCTGGTTGTCCAGGTCGGCGCGGGCGTCGGGCAGCAGGTGGAAGTCGGCGAAGGGAATCTCGCGGCGGGTGCCGGCCGGCGTGCGCACCTGCACCGTCGCCTCCAGCGCGGCCAGGGCCACGCACATGTCCGACGGATGCACCGCCACGCAATGTTCGCTGTGGCCGAAGATCGCATGCGTGCGGTTGAGCCCCTCGCGCGCGCCGCAGCCGCTGCCGGGAGTGCGCTTGTTGCAGGGCAGGGCGGTGTCGTAGAAATATCCGCAGCGGGTGCGCTGCAGCAGGTTGCCGCCGTTGGTCGCCATGTTGCGCAACTGCATCGTCGCCCCGGCCAGGATCGCCTGGCTCAGCAGCGGATAGCGCTGTCGCACCAGCGGGTGGTTGGCGGTGTGGGTATTGTTGGCCAGCGCGCCTAGGCGCAGGCCGCCGTCGGCGGTTTCGGCGATCTCGGCCAGGCCCTTGAGCCGGGTCAGGTCGACGATCTCGTCGGCGCCGGTCACCCCTTCCTTCATCAGGTCGAGCAGGTTGGTGCCGCCGCCGAGGAAGCGCGCGTTCGGATTGGCGGCGACGCGGCGCACCGCGTCTTCGGCGGAGCTGGCGCGCCGGTAGTCAAACGGCGTCATCGGCCACCTCCTTCGCCAGCTTCAGCGCGGTCAGCTGGGACTGGTCGACGTAGCGCCAGGTCAGCGGGCGCGGCGCGCCGCCGCTGTGCACGTCCTGGATCGCGGCGACGATCTTCGGATAGGCGCCGCAGCGGCAGAGGTTGCCGCTCATGCGTTCGCGCACCTCGGCGTCGCTGAGTTCGGTGACCGGCTGGCTGACGTCGGCGCTGACATGGCTGGCGTCGCCGCGCTTGATCTCGTTGAGCAGCGCCACCGCCGAGCAGATCTGCCCGGGCGTGCAGTAGCCGCACTGGAAACCGTCGTGCTGCACGAACGCGGCCTGCATCGGATGCAGCCGCTCGCCGTCGGCCAGGCCTTCGATGGTGGTGATCTGCGCGTCCTCGGCCTGCGCGGCCAGGGTCAGGCAGGACAGGCGCCGCTCGCCGTCGACGATCACCGTGCAGGCGCCGCACTGGCCGTGGTCGCAGCCCTTCTTGGTGCCGGTCAGCGCCAGGTGTTCGCGCAGCGCGTCCAGCAGCGTGGTGCGCGGGTCCAGCTGCAAGGCGTGGCGCTGGCCGTTGACCTGCAGCACCACCGGCATCGCGTTCTGCGGCGTGGCCGCACTGGGGGCCGGCGCGGCGAAGGCGGCGTCGCTGAAGACGATCTGCCCGCCCGCGCTGCTGAGGCCGGCGGCCGACAGCAGGGCGAGGAATTCGCGCCGCGACAGGCCGCTGATCCCGAGCCGGCGCGCGAGCGCGGCCTCGTCGTCGCTCAGCCCGGCATCGTGCGTGGGGTCGGCGGCGCCGGGCGCGGCCTGGGAAGGGTGGGGATCGTGCTGCATCGGTCTCTCCTGCCTGGGGGACCGCCGCATCGCTGCGTTGGCGCAGCAACGGATCGGCGGTTCGACCTGGGTAGCGGTGCCGCCATCGCGGCACCGGCGCACGGGCGCGCTGAGACGCCCATGCCCGAGCATTGCAGCGGCGTCGCGAAGAGATTGCGAAGGGAGGGTGGTGGGGTGGTGATGTCGCCGGGATTCGGGATTTCGCAAGGGGGCAGCGTTTTGCGTTCCTGTAGGAGCGGCTTCAGCCGCGACAGGCGCTACGGATAGCGCCTGTCGCGGCTGAAGCCGCTCCTACGACAGCGTGCCGAGCGCAATTTCGGCGGTGGCAATGCGCAGGCACTACCAGCGATACGCCACCGACACCTGGTACTGGCGGCCGGCGATCGGGCGGCCCATGAACACGCCGCCAGTGGCCGCGCCGGGCACGCGCACGTTGCCTTCGGTCAGGCCCAGTTCGTCGGTCACGTTGCTGCCGCTGGCGGTGACTTCCCAGTGCTCGCCGGCATGCAGGCTGGCGCCGACATCGAGCATGTCGTAGGACGGCAGGCGCTGGCTGTTGGCCAGGTCGGCGTAGCGCTCGCCGATGTAGGAGTAGGTGGCGAACACGCGCAGGTCGCCGAACGGCAGCATCCAGTAGTAGCTCGGGGTCAGCCGGAACTGGCGCTTGGGCTGGCGCATCACCTGGTTGCCGGTGTACTCGCGGTAGTTGCGGTACTTGGCGTCCAGCCACACTCCGGTGCCGGCCAGTTCGAAGCCGCCGAACGGACGGATCGCGCCTTCCACCTCCAGGCCGTAGGCGCGCGAATCGCCGACCGTGGTGAAGTTGCTGCCATTGGCCAGGAAGGCCTGGAACGGCGAGTTCTTGAAGGTGTTGTAGAACGCGGTCAGGTACAGGTCGTAGGCGGCCGCACCGGACTTCAATCCCAGTTCGTACTGGTCGATGTCCTGCACCTTGGTCTGCCCGTCGCGCAGGTTGTCGAAGCCGGGGAACTTGACCCCGGAATTGACCCGCGCGAACAGGCTGTTGTGGTCGTCGAGCTTGAAGTTCAGGCCGGCGGTCCACGACAGCGCATTGTCGTCCTGGTCGATGCGGCGCGCGCTCGGCAGCGAGACCGAGGTGGCGTTGTCGTACAGCGTAGCCGGGTTGCCGTCCAGGTCCACCGTGGCGGTGTCGTGCACGGTGCCGGTGACGCGCTGGCGCTCGTAGCGCACGCCCAGGTCCAGGCGCAGGCGTTCGTCCAGTTCCCATTCGTCGGCGACGAACACCGCGGTGTTCTCGCCGTCGTAGTGCGCGCGCAGGGCGAAGAAGGCGGTGCTGGTGAAGCCGTCGCGGGTCGGCTGGCGGCCGTCGTCCAGGCTGACGTCGATGCGCCGGGCGTGGTTCTGCGCGGTCAGCAGCATGGTGTTGCCCAGGTACCAGGTGTCGTTGGATGAGTATTTGGCGTAGTAGCTGCCGATGGTGAGCGTATTGCCGGTGAACAGCTCGCGGCTCAGGCGCAGGTCGTTGGTGAAGGAGTTCAGGCGCTTGTCCACCGACCACCAGCCGGCTTCCAGCACCTGCTGGTCGGGATCGACCGCGCCGCCGCCGTTGGTATAGCTGGCGCTGCCGGTGCTGCCGTAGCCGGCGATGAAGTCGCCCAGGCGCTGCGGCGCATCGCCGGTGAACAACGCATAGGTCGGCGCGGTGCCGCCCATGACGCTGAAACGGTCGGCGAGGGTCCAATCGCCGAGTTGCCAGTTCAGTTCGCCGCCGAACACGTCGATGTTGACCCCGCGGCCATCGGCCAGGTCGCGCTGCACGGTCTCGCCATTCGGGCCGACCGGCAGGCTGACATTGCGGAAGTCGTTGCTGAGCAGGGTGCCGGTCTGCGCGTTGAGCCCGGGAAAGCTGGACAGGTCGCTGCCGTTGTTGCGCGACAGCAGCGGGATCGCGGTGTAGAAGGCGTTGTTGTCGTCGGTGTGGCGCGCGTAGAAGGTCAGGTCGCCGCTGTCCCAGCGCTTGCTCAGGGTGGCGCTGAACTGGCCGCCCTTGTCGGCGGAGAACTGCGGGTCGCGCACGCCGTCGGTCTCGCGGAAGAAACCGCCGATGCTGTAGTACCAGCCGTTGCCCATCGGCCCGCTGTTGAACAGGTCGATGCGGCGCAGATTGTCGCTGCCGCCGGTGAGGCGCACGCTGCCCGCCGGCTCGTCCTGGCCCTGCTTCTGGATGAAGTTGGCGGTGATGCCGGCCTGGCCGTTGGAGAAGATCGGGCTGGAGCCGCCGCGCAGCACTTCCAGGCGCTCGACGGTGTCGTCGGTGCGGAACAGGGTGGAGTTTTCCAGGAACGACAGCGTCGGCGGCGGGAACAGCGGCGAGCCGTCGAGCTGGAAGGTGACGAACGGCGCATCGCCTTCCGACGGCATGCCGCGCACGAAGATGTTGGCGCCGGTGCCGCCGCCGCTGGGCTCGGCCCACACGCCGGGCACGATCTTCAGCAGGTCGGCGCTGCTCTGCGGCACCGCCTGCTGGATCTGTTCGGGCGTGGCGGTGGTGATCGAGAAGCTGGCGTCGCGCTTGCGCAGGCCCTTGAAGCGCGCGGTGCCGCTGACCACCACGGTATCCAGGGTGGTGGCGTCGGACTGCGTTGTGGGCGCGGCGGGCGCAGTGGCGGTCTGCGCCAACGCCGTTGGTGCAAGCAGGGTGGCGGCGATGGACAGCGGCAGCAGGCGCAGGGGCATGGCAGGTTTCATGAAGAATCTCTCCTTTCTTCATTCGCAACGGTGCGCCGGTGCGCATGGCGGCCCGCGCGCGCAGCGCAGGTCAACGCAGGATCGGCCGGCACAGCGCGACGCAGGGGGCATCGCGCGGGACTCTTTGTAACGCCGTTGCGCGGCCAGGCCATTGTGCAGCGCGGTAGAGACAGTGTTTGCGTGACAGGCTGCGCAGGCCGATCGCCGTCGCCGGGCGTCGCGTGCGAGGCGCTGCGCAGGCGCTGCCGCGCCGATCGCTTCGTCGCAGCGCTGCAGCGTCTCCCGCTGCGAATGGCCGGTGGACCGGCGCGCGCCTTGTCGCCAATACCTGGCGCCATCGATACGCAGAGCGGACACGACAGCGGGCCGTTCGTTTTCGGCAGTGCCACAGCGGCGATGCGACGCTTTGCGCCTGTGCCGGTCGCATCCTCCTGGCGGGAGAGGATCGCCGCGTCCGATCACTCCTGGATGAGATCGAACGTGTTGCCTTCCGGATCGGCCAGGGTCGTGAAGCGGATCTGCGGCAGTTCGTATTTCTGTACCACGCTCGCACCGAGCGCGGACAGGCGCTCGGTCTCCTTGTCCAGGTCTGGCGTCCTGAAATCCGGATGCACCCTGTTGCGCCCCGTTGTCGCCCGTTCGGTTTTGAAGAACTGCAAAGGGAGGAGGTGCGGCGGCGTGTCCAGGGTGACGAGCACGCCGTGATCGGTGCCGATCGCGACGCCCAGGGCTTGCGACCACCACGCTGCCAGTGCCTGCGGGTCGATCGTGTCGATGGTGAGTGCATGCGTTTTCATAGGCGTTTTCCTTGTTGAAGGGCACGCGGCGCAGCGGTGCGGCGCCGCAGCGTCTCAGCGAGCGCTGTCGATGATGAGTCCGCCGTCAGGGGTGAGGCTCGATCCCGTGATGAACTGTGAATCCGCTGTCGCGAGGAACAGCACGACAGGGGCGATATCCGGCTCCGGTTGCCCGAAGCGGCCCAACGCATTGGTCGGCGGCGGCACGTCGTGTTCCGGACCCCAGGTCTCGGCCACGGGCAGGACGTTGTTCACGGTGATCCGGTCGGCGCCCCATTCGCGCGCAGCGGTGCGGGTCAGGGCGCGGACCGCCTCCTTCGCCATGTTGTAGGGCGTATAGCCAGCCAAGCCGACCACGCCGGCCGATGAGCCGAAGTTGATGACGCGGCCTTCGCCGCTGGCCTTCAGATACGGATAGGCGGCCTGCATGGTGAGCAGATAGGCGATCGGCCCCGTGTCGAAATTGCGCTGCAACTGCTCCGCCGACAGTTCGATGACGGAAGAGAACGGCGCCGACGGATCGAAGGCGTTGTTGACGAGGATGTCGAGCCCGCCGAACGCTTCCACGGCCCTGTTCACCGCCGCCTTGATCTGTTGCGCGTCGCTGATGTCGGCGGCGATACCGATCGCGGTGCCGCCGGCGGCCTCGATCTCGGCCACGACGGCGTCGACAGTGGTCGCGGTGCGCGACAGCACGGCCACCTTGGCGCCTTCGGCCGCCAACAGCCTGGCGGTGGCGCGGCCGATCCCGCGCGTGGCGCCGGTGACGAGCGCGATCTTTCCATTCAGTCGTGCCATTTCGTTGCTCCGTTCAGTGGGGGTGTTGTGTGGTGGATCGCAGCGGTCGCGGCATAGGGCGAGGGCACGTCGCGCGCGGCGTTCTGCGTGGTGAAGGACGCGGCCAGCAGGGCCAGGCCGACGACGGCCGGCAGCGCGCCCTTCGGCTTGCGCACGCCAAGGTGCGCGGATCCGGACAGCAGCAGGTGGAAGAAGATGCCGGCATAGGCCAGGTCGCTCAGCGGCACGCTGAAGCGCGACAGGATCGCGAGCGGCGCGAGCAGCTTCACCACGATCATGAGCGGCACGAGGTAGGCGGCAGGATAATGCAGCTCGGCAAGGATCCGCCGGACCCACGCTGCTTTGCTCGCGTATACAAATGCGGAGCTCAGATAGAGCAGCGACAATAGCGCCGTGCTGGTCCAATAGATAATGATCGGGGTCATGGTTGTTTCCGGTCGCCTCGCGCCCGGGCAAGGCCTTTTGTCGATTTTCGTTTCGCTCGTTTGCGCTGCGGCAAAGAGCATGTATAAGAATTTACGCGCTTGATGAATCCGCACAAGTAGGATGAATTATCGACACCAAGTATGGAAAAGCAGACCAATGAAACCGAAAGGTGATTTCACCATGCAGGATGAGATGCGCCGTGCGTTCTCGATGCTCTCGGGCAAATGGAAGCTCGAGATCATGTGGCTGCTCAATCAGCGGGTGTATCGCTTCGGGGAATTGCGCAAGTCGATCCCGGGCATCACCCAGCACATGCTGACGTCGCAGTTGCGCGAGCTGGAACTGGATGGCCTCATCTCACGCACCGTCTATGCAGAGGTTCCGCCGCGCGTGGAGTACGCGATGACCGACAAGGCGCGAGGCCTTGGTCCCACGATGCAGGCGCTCACCGCCTGGTGGAATGAGCATGGAAAGACGGTGCCGACCAAGGCGAACGCTCGGGGCAGAAAACCGAAATGACCGAGGCCGCTTCCTTGGCCCGCATCGCATCTGGCACGGGAGCCCGCGCACCCCGGCTTTGGCGGCCGGAATGGTTCCGGTGCGGCCTGTGCATATGCGTGGCGACAGCGGATCCGGGCGTCGGATAATCCGGGAGCGCGCGCGATCGCGCGCCGAAGCGTTGGCTGTGCGCCGCTTTCGTTTTCCGAGCGGACCTGCTGCGCGCGGCGCCTTTTGGGAGCGCCGCCCCATCATGGCGGGGACACAAAAAAAGAGGCCGCCCTGAGGCGGCCTCGCTTCTGGCGCGGGCGGGAGGGGAACCGCGTCAGAAGAACAGGCGCACGCCGAACGAAGCGTTGCGGCCCGGCAGCATCACGTCGTCCTTCAGGAACGAGGTGTGCACGCGCGCGTCCTGGTCGGTCAGGTTGTTGCCGTCCAGGAACACTTCCCACGCGGTGGTGCCGGCATCGACGTGGTAGGCCAGGTGCGCATCGACCAGCGTGTAGCCGTCGGTCGGGGTCTCGTTGACCGCCACCTTGTCCTGCTTCTGATAGCGGGTCGCACCGAGCGACGCGCGCCAGTTGCTCGCGTCCCAGCGCAGCTGCGCGCCGTAGCGCGCTGGGGCGATGCGCGGCAAGTTGCCGCCGTCCTTCAGCCGCGCGCGCACGGTGTCGCCGAACACGCGCAGGTCCCAGGCGCCGCTGTCGTTGTCGGCCAGGTGGAAGGTGGCCTCGCCCTCGAAGCCATGGAAGATCGCGTCGGCCTGGGTCCACTGGCGGATCGGCAGGAAGTCGTTGTCTTCCTCATGGAACCATTGCGCGCCGGTATCGACGATGTAGATGAAATCGTCGTAGCGGTTGTAGTACGCCGCCACCTTGGCATCCACCCAGGTGTTCTTGAAGTTCAGTCCCAGCTCGGCCTGGTTGGCCTTCTCCGGCTTGAGGTCGGCGTCGCCGATCTCGTAGGCGAGGGTGGCGATGTGCGGGCCGTCGGCGAACAGTTCCTCCTCGGCCGGCGCGCGCTCGGCGTGATCCAGGTTGGCGGTCAGGCGCCATTGCTCGTTGAAGCGGAAGCCGCCGCTGAGCGAGAAGCTCTTCGGAGTGAAGTCGCGGTCCACGCCGGTGTCGGTCTCGTACTTGACCTTGTCCACGCGCGCGCCGACTTCGGCGGTGACGCGGTCCCAGTTGTTGCGGGCCACGGCGAACACGCCGATGGCGCGGGTGTCGGTCTTCGGCACGAACGCCTCTTCGCCGATCGCCTGGAAGGTGGAATCGCTGCCCTGCACGCCGAACGCGGTCTGCCAGCCGCCGCCGACGGTGAAGGAGGCTTCGACGCGGCCTTCGTTGGCGCGCTTGTCGAACACCGTACCCACTTCCTCGCCTTCGAACTCGGTGTGGGTGTAGGCGGTGTGGCCGAAGCTGTAGCGCAGCGCGCTGCCGTCGCCCCACGGATCGGTCAGCCCGCCCTTGAGCTCGTAGCGGTCCTGGTGCATGCGCAGCGACACGCCGCGCTCGCCGGCGGCCAGGTCGCCGGGTTCGCCCGGGTTGCCGTAGTTGTCGCGGAAGCGCGAGGCCGACACGCCGACGAAGCCCCAGTCGCCGGCCAGCGAGGCGCCGATCGAGCCGGTCTTGGTGTCCAGGAAGGAATTGGCCTGGCGGCCCTGCGGGGTGTCGTAGTCCTTCTGGTTGCGGTACACGCCGTCGGCATGGATCGACAGGCCGCTGCCGTTGCCGGCATCGACCCGGAACATGTCGGTGTTGCCGTCCTTGTCGCCGCCGTCGAAGCGTACTTCGGCGCGGCCGTGCACGCCGTCCACCGGGGTCTCGGCGATACGCCCGTCGACCACGTTGACCACGCCGCCGATCGCGCCGGAGCCGTACAGCAGCGTGGACGGGCCCTTCAGCACTTCGATCTGGTCGGCCAGGAACGATTCCACGGCCGGCGAGTGGTCCTGGCTGACGGTGGACACGTCCTGGGTGGACAGGCCGTCGCTGAGCACCGCCACGCGCGGGCCGTCCAGGCCGCGGATGATCGGTCGGCCCACGCCGGGGCCGAAGTTGGAACTCTGCACGCCGGGCAGGCTGGCCACGGTCTCGCCGACGCTGGCGCCGCGGTTCTCGTCCAGGCGCTCGCCGGCCAGCACCTCCACCGGCTGGCTCAGGTCGCCGGCGGCGTCGCGCAGCGGGCTGGCGGTGACCACCACCGCGTCCATGTCCTTCACGTGGCGGTCCTGCTTGCGGCCCTCGGCATGGCGGCTGTCGCTGGCCGGCGGCGTGGCGGCGTCCGCGGCGGACGCATCGGCGGCCAGGGCCAGGGCGGGACTGAGCAGGCCGCCCAGCGCCAGGGACAGGGCGGTGCGACGGAGCGAGCGGGAGCGGGAGGAGGACATAGGCATACCGAATGGGAGGGAAAAAAGGCGCCGCCAGGCGAGCGCGGGCGCTCGCGTGCGCCGCGCGGAGGCGGCGGCAGGCATGGCATGGGGGGCGTGGCGACCCCCTGGTCGCCGGCCGGGTAATGTTATATTATTCTATAACGCAATCACCACTGTGCTGGAAGTCATGTCGCCCACCTCCGATCTGCGCGCACTGCTCGACCGCCTCGGCGCCACCGGTTCGCTGCTGTGCGCGGTGCATTGCGCGCTGCTGCCGCTGGCATTGGCCGTATTGCCCTCGCTGGGCCTGTCGGTGTGGCTGGGCGATGGCGTGGAACGCACGCTGGTGCTGTTCGTGACCTGCCTGGGCCTGTTCAGCCTGGTGCTCGGCTACCGCCGGCATCGCGCCTGGCAGGCGCTGGGCCTGCTGCTGCTGGGTCTGCTGTCGTTGTGGGCCGGCATGCTGGTGCCGGCGCTGCACCATGCGGTGGCGCCGCACGCGGCGATCATGACCTTCGGCGGCACCCTGGTCGGGCTCGCGCACCTGCTCAACCTGCGCCTGAACCACGGCCACGTGCACGACGCCAGCTGCGCCCACTGAGCGCACGTGATAGGCTTGCCGCCCTTGCGCGAGGGCGCTGACCGCGTTGGCCTCGCCAAACCCGTGCACCGCGCGGGGATTTTCGCACACACATTCAGGAGTCGATGAGCATGGGTAAGGGTGACCGCAAGACCGCCAAGGGCAAGCGCTACAACGCCAGCTATGGCAATTCGCGCTCGCACAGCGTGAGCAAGGTGGCCGTGGGCGCCGCGTCGCCGGTCGCCAAGAAGTCGGTGGTCAAGGCCCCGGCGGCGAAGAAGGCCGTGGCCAAGAAGACGGTCGCCAAGGCCGGCTGAGCCTCGGCTCCAGCAGTACGGAAGAACGCGGCGCTTGCGCCGCGTTTTTTTTGCCTCGAAAAAAACGCCGCAGCCTCGCAGCCCGCAGGGTGCAGCTTAAGCCCCTCTCCCCCCGGCGACCGAAGGAAGTCCCCGTGGGAGAGAGGGGGTGGGGTGAGGGTCCGGCGCGAAGCGACTCGCGGAGTCGGCGCTCAGCGCGGCGGATCGTCCTCGCCGCTGTCGCCGGCCAAGTCGGTGGTCAGCGGCGTCGGCTCGGGTTCGGGCTCGGCGACGCTCGGCACCGCCAGCAGGTGTTCGGCCAGGCCGCGATAGATCGGCGTGCGGCACACCAGCGCCGAGGCGCCGCGCGCGATCAGCACCGTGGCCAGGATCGGCAGCAGCATGTCGCTGCTGTCGGTCAGTTCCAGCGAGATCACCGCCGAGGTCAATGGCGCCTGGGTGACGCCGGTCAGATAGGCGCACATGCCGAGCAGCACGAAGGTGCGCGGATCCACGTCCGGCATCAGCACCGCCAGGTTGTGGCCGACGCCGGCACCGACCGCCAGTGCCGGCGAGAACAGGCCGCCGGGAATGCCGGCCACGTACGACACCAAGTTGGCGAGCAGCTTCATCAGCCCGAACTCGTGGCCGACGCTGGCGTGGCCCTGCACCAGGCTGCGCGCCTGCTCGTAGCCGGTGCCGAACGCGCCGTTGCCGAACACCAAGCCCAGCGCGACCAGGGCCAGGCCGCAGGCCGCGGCCAGCAGGACCGGATGGCGGGCGCGCAGCGCGCCCAGCCAGCGCGGCTTGCCGGCGACGGTGGCCAGCACCATGCGGCTGAACGCGCCGCCGAGCAGGCCGGCGACCGCCCCGCACAGCACGATCGCCAGCCACGCCCGGCCCAGCGGCAGCGCCGCGGACACTTTGCCGAAGTAGGTGTAGTTGCCGAGCAGGCCCAGCGAGATCACGCCGCCGACGATCACCGCGGTCAGCAAGGTGCCGGAGAAGCGGTGTTCGAAGCGGCCGCTCAGTTCCTCGATCGCGAACACCACCCCGGCCAGCGGCGTGTTGAACGCCGCGGCGATGCCGGCGGCGCCGCCGGCGAGCAGGAAATGCGAGGCCTGGCGCGGATCGCGGAAGCCGAACCAGCGCCCGAGCACGTACATCAGGCTGGCGCCGACGTGCACGGTCGGGCCTTCGCGCCCGACCGAGGCGCCGCCCAGCAAGGCCAGTGTGGTCAGCAGCAGCTTGCCGGCGGACACGCGCAGCGACAGGTTGGTCTGCCGGAAGGCGTCGTCGGGCCGTTCCAGCGCGGCGATCACCTGCGGGATGCCGCTGCCGCGGGTGGGGCGCAACACGCCGTTGGTCAGCCAGGCGAGCAGCGCGAACACGCTCGGCGTGAGCAGCAGCGCCCACCACGGCGAGTGCGCGATGATGCGCTGGAACAGGTGGAAGGCCGCGTCGCTGGCCTTGGCGAACACGATCGCGACCAGCGCCACCGCGACCGCGCCGCCCCACAGCACCGCGCGCTGTTTCCAGCTCTCGTGCGAAAGCAAAGGGCGCAGGCGATGGCGCATGCGCGGCGGCGGCACGGGATCGGGCGACTGCATGCGCGGATTGTCGCATGCGCGCCATCGCGTGGGCCTGTCGCCTCGTCCACACATTCATGCCCGGCGCAGTGTGGCGTTGCGCGCTTGGGCACCTTACTTCGTCGAACGCGGGTGGAGGCGACGCGGTCTGTGCCGTCGGCAACGTGGCGTGGGAGTGACTCGGCAAGGGTTGCGAAGCGCTGCGGACGCAGCAGCCCCTCTCCCATTGGGAGAGGGGTTGGGGTGAGGGTGCGTCGGAACGAGCGGTCCGATACGCCGGAATTTCCAGGCTTCGCCCGTACCCTCATCCGCCCCTTCGGGGCACCTTCTCCCGCAGGGAGAAGGGAGCGATCGTCCTGTACCGCGGTGCGCTCAGTTGTTTTCTGGGGACAGCCGCGCCGTGGTTCAGTCGAACAACGACGCCGGCGCGCCGTCCGCCTCGACGGCGCCACGCCGCTCCAACGCCAGCAGCGCGGCCTTGGTCGGCAGGCCGCCACCGAAGCCGGTCAGGGTGCCGTTGGCGCCGATCACCCGGTGGCAGGGCAGCACGATCGGCAGCGGATTGCGGCCGTTGGCCGCGCCGACCGCGCGCACCGCCCGTGGCTGCTCGATATGCCGCGCCAGCTGCGCGTAGCTCCAGGTCGTGCCGAACGGAATCTGCGCCAGCGCCTGCCACACGCGGCACTGGAAGGCGGTGCCGCGCGGCGCCAGCGGCAGGTCGAAGCGGCTGCGTTCGCCGGCGAAATACGCCAGCAACTGCTCGCGCGCTGCGCGCACCGGCGCCGCGTCGCGGATCCAGTCGGCACGGCCGCGCGCGTCGTAGCGGTTCTCCGGGAACAGGATGTGGCGCACGCCGTCGTCGCCGACGGCTACGGTCAGTTCGCCGATCGGGGTGGCGAAGGCGTCGTAGTACAGGCGTTGCTCAATCATCGGGAGTCTCCTCGGGTGGATCGCCGGCCAGATGCCACAGGTGCAGCACGGCATAGGCGCGCCATGGCCGCCAGGCCTGCGCGCGGGCGTCGGTGGCGCGTTCGCTCAGGCGCGCGCCGTCGGCGCCGAGCATGCGTTGCAGGACCAGGTCGCCGGCCGGGAACGCATCGGGCTGGCCGAGCGCACGCAGCGCGATGTAGTGCGCGGTCCAGGCGCCGATGCCGGGCAGGGCGGTGGCGCGTTCGACGAAGTCGGACAGGCGCTGGCCGGCGCGGAACGGCAGGCGTCCGTCCACCACCGCCGCGGCCAGCGCGCGGATCGTGGCGGCGCGCGAGCGCGGCAGGCCGATCGCCTCCAGCGGCGCGTCCAGCAGGTCCTGCGGCGCCGGGAACGCGCGGTCCAGGCCGGACGGCTGGCCGGGCCGCTGCGCGCCGTGGCGCTCGACCAGGCGCGCGGCCAGGGTCGCCGCGCCGGCCACGCTGACCTGCTGGCCGAGCACCGCGCGCACCGCCACTTCGAAGCCGTCCCAGCCGCCGGGCACGCGCAGTCCCGGGCGCCGCGCGATCGCGCGCGCCAGCAGGGGCTCGGTGCCGAGCGTGGCGTGCACGGCGCGCAGGTCGGCATCCAGATCGAAGATGCGGCGCACCCGCCGCACGATGTCGGGAATCGCGCGCGGATCGGCCGCGGCGATCTGCAGGCGCAATTCGTGGCGCTGCGGATCGGCCTCGACGCGGATCCTGGTGGAGGCGTCGAGCGGGCCCAGCACGCGCTCGTAGCTGGCCTCGCCGATGCGCTCGATGCCGGGGATCGCGCGCTTGCGCAGGAACGCCAGCATGGCCGCGAAATCCAGCGGCGGGCGGTAGCCCAGGCGCAGCAGCAGGTCGCCGCCGGGCACCGCGGCGCGCTGTTTGCGGATCGCCGACGGCGGCATGCCGCAGCCCTCCAGGAACGCGGTGTTGAAGCGCCTCAGGCTGTTGAAACCGGCTGCCAGCGCCACCTGGGTGATCGGCAGCGCGGTCTCGGTCAGCAATTGCTTGGCCAGCAGCAGGCGCCGCGTCGCATGCACCGCGGCCGGGGTGGCGCCGAGCTGGGCGACGAACACGCGCTGCAACTGGCGCGCGCTGAGCCCGACGTCGGCGGCGAGCCGTTCGACGCTGGCGTCCTGCAGCGCGCCCTCGGCGATCAGCGCCAGCGCACGCTGCACCGATTCCTCGCCCAGGTGCTGTTGCGCTTCCGGCGACAGCTCCGGCCGGCAGCGCAGGCACGGACGGTAGCCGGCGGCGGCCGCGGCGGCGGCGCTGGGGTAGTAGCGCACGTTGCTGCGCTTGGGCGGCGGTGCCGGGCACACCGGCCGGCAGTAGATGCCGGTGCTGCGCACGGCGGTGAAGAACACCCCGTCGAAGCGCGCATCGCGGGACTGGCGGGCGCGGTCGTAGAGGTCGTGATCGTCGAGCGTGGTGTGCGGCATGCGGCCAGTCTAGTCCGCGCTGGCGCGCCGGACTCGCCGTTTTCGGACATGGATGCATCGGCCCCGGCGTGGTCCATGCGGATGCCGCTGTGGGGGATGCCTGCGGTTTAGGCGCAGTTGGGAACCGAATGCGTATCGGCACTAGACTAGCGACGCGCACCTTCGAAAGCGCCGTCTCTTCCTTCGCGGATGTCCTGCTTGCCTCTTCCGTCAAAAACCTGGTGGCTGTCGTTGTGCTGCGTCGCCCTGTTGTCGTGCCAGCAGGGCGCGCCATCCGCCGGCAGGACCGTGGCCGACAGCCCGCCCGGCGACGGCGAGCACATGGTGTCGGTCGGCACGCCGCCGCCGGCGCCCGCGCCGCGGCCTGCGGCCACGCCCAAGCCCGATCCCGACGTCTGGGACCAGGCGGCGCTGGAGAACGGCGAGGCCTTCGTCAGTTGCGACACCGACTATGCGGCCGAGGCCGGCGACGGCGAGGCGTTGGCCGGGCTGGACCGGCCGACGATCGAGGCGGCGCTGGCGCCCTGTCGCGAGCGCGGCCTGCTGCGGGTGCGCTACGAAGGCAAGATCAACGCCGGCTTCGCCGAGATGGTGCGGCGCCTGGCCGAGGTCGCCGCGCACGCCGGCATCGGCAAGCGCGTGCTGGACCTGGATTCCAGCGGCGGCCAGGTCGAGGCTGCGATCCGCGCCGGCGATGCGATCGGCGAGTCCGGCTGGACCATCTGGGTGCGCGAAGGCTCGATCTGCCACAGCGCCTGCGTGTTCGTGCTCGCCGCCGGCGACAACCGGCTGATCTCCGGCAAGGTCGGCATCCACCGCATGATGCGGATCAGTTCCACCGCGACTTCGCGCGCCGAGCTCAATCGCGAACTGCAGGAGGTCTACGGCAACGTCAAGGACTACCTGGAGCGCAACGGCGTGGCGGTGGCGGTGGCCGACCTGATGATGACCGTGCCCAATCGCAGCCTGCGCCTGCTCAGCAACGACGAACTCAAACAGTACGGGCTGGACGGGACCAACGCGGTGCAGGACGACCTGGAGCGGATCAAGCAGCTGCGCAAGTGCGGCGACGATTTCGTGCGGCGCAAGGACGCGTTCCTGATCGCCTTCGACCACGAGTGCAAGGCCAAGGGCGTGGACCTGGAGACGCTGACCGCCTGCGGCCAGGCGCTGAAGCAGCGCTTCGGCTTCCCCGACCAGGCCTGCCCGGCGGAGAGCCCGCTGTCGGAAATCGACGTGGCCACGCTGCCGCTGGCCTCGCCCGGGGCCTGAACGCCGGTTGCGCGCTGCGCCCGGCGTTCACGCGCCAGGCACCGCGGCGGCGCTAGCGTCCGCGCCATCCACTTCGGGAGCAGGCGCATGGCGATCGGAACCAGGCTGATGGTGCGGCTCTATCTGCCGCCGGCCTTGCTGGTGCTGGGTGGTTTTGTGGCCGCCGAACTGCTGCTGCATTTCGCCAGCGGCGCGCATGCGCAGATCCTGGCGCGCATCGCCTCGCTGCTGAGCCTGGCCGGCCTGCTGGGCGGCACCGCCTGGGCCCTGGGCGTCAGCTGGCATGCCTGGCACCGGCAGCGCTATGCGGTGCCGGTGACCGCAACCGCGCCGGGCGAGGAGCCATGAGCGTCGCTGCGCAGGCGCGCGTGGCCGGCGTAGACTGCGGCCCCCGCCGTCACCGCGCTGCCTGAGCGATGCCCATGCCGTTGTCACTTCGCCTGTTCCCCGCGTTGCTGGGCGCTGCCGTGTTCGCTGCGGCGGCGCAGACCGCACCGACGCAGAGCGTTCCCGCGCAGTCCGCGCCGGCCGAGCCAGCGGCGCCCAAGCCCGCCGCCGCGAAACCCGCCGCGGCCAAGCGTGCCGATCCTGCCGCGCCGGGACCGCTGTCCAAGCAGGATGCGCAGATGGCGCAGGCCGGCCTGCGCGCCGCGCAGCTGGTCGATGCCGGCCGCAGCGGCGAGTTGTGGGATGGCGCATCCGCGGTGGCCAAGAAGGCCGTCGCGCGCGATGTGTTCGTGCGCCAGGTCGATGCCAGCCGCGCACGGCTCGGCGCGCTGCTCGGCCGCGGCGTGGCCAGCGTGGCGCGGGTGCAGTACGCGGCCGGTTCGCAGGTGCCGCCGGGGGTCTACGTCAACATCAGTTTCCCCAGCCGGTTCGCCAACGCGCCGCAGCCGGTGCGCGAACTGGTCTCGCTGCGCCTGGACGAGGACAAGACCTGGCGCCTGGTCGGCTACCACGTCGGTCCGCCGAACTGACGCGCACGCGCGCGTCGCTCCTTAGTTTTTCGCAACCGACCGAGGTGTCGATGAGTATCGAAATCCGCATGCTGGCCTGGGCGATCCTGCTCGGGATCGTGCAACTGCTGCTGGCCGCCGCGTTCGTCACCGCGCAGCGCGGCCTGAAGTGGAATGCCGGCGCGCGCGACGCGACGCTGCCGCCGCCCGGCGGCGTCGCCGGGCGCCTGGACCGCGCCCTGCGCAACTTCCTGGAGACCTTCCCGTTCTTCGCCGCCGCGGCGCTGGCGGTGGTGGCGATGGGCAAGGGCAGTGCGCATACCGCGCTGGCGGCGCAACTGTATTTTTGGGCGCGGCTGGCCTATGTGCCGTTGTATGCGGCGGGCGTGCCCTACCTGCGCAGCCTGGTGTGGGTGGTGTCGCTGTGGTCGATCCTGCAACTGGTGTGGGCGCTGGTCTGAGGCTGCGCGCATCGCGTTCGAAGCGCGACGCTGCGACCGTTTGCCGCAGCGCTGATCCAGATCAATGCCGCGCGCCGCGGCGGGTTTATGCTGGCTGCGTCTTGGACAGGAAGCGCAGCGATGCATGTGGATATCGCCATTGTCGGTGCCGGCCCCGCGGGCCTGTGTTTCGCCCGGTCGCTGGCCGGTAGCGGCCTGTCGCTGGCGCTGATCGAACCGCAGCCGCGCGCGGCCCTGGCCGAGGCCGCCTTCGATGGGCGCGAGATCGCGCTGACCCACGCCTCGCGCAGCTTGCTCGAGCAACTGGACCTGTGGTCGCGGATCGATCCGGACGCGATCGCGCCGCTGCGCGATGCGCGGGTGATGAACGGCTCCTCGCCATTCGCGCTGACCTTCGCCGCCAGCCAGGACCGCCGCGGCGACCTGGGCTGGCTGGTGCCCAACCACCTGATCCGCCGCGCCGCGTTCGCCGCGGTGCAGGCGCAGCCGGGCCTGACCCTGCTCGACGGCGTCTCGGTGCAGGCGCTGCGCAGCGACGACAGCCAGGCGCAGCTGCGCCTGTCCAATGGCCAGGCGCTGACCGCGCGCCTGGTGGTGGCGGCCGACAGCCGTTTCTCGACGACCCGGCGCATGCTCGGCATCGGCGCGCAGATGCGCGATTTCGGCCGCAGCATGCTGGTATGCCGGGTGCGTCACGAGCGCCCGCACCACCATACCGCGTGGGAATGGTTCGGCTACGGCCAGACCCTGGCGCTGCTGCCGCTGCACGGCAACCAGGCCTCGGCGGTGCTGACCCTGCCGCCGGATCGCGCGCAGGCGCTGCTGGACATGGACGAAGCCGCGCTGGGCGCGGAGATCAGCGCCCGCTTCGAGCACCGGCTCGGCGCGATGACGCCGATCGTGCGGCCGCAGGTGTATCCGCTGGTCGCGGTGTACGCGCGACGTTTCGTCGGCAAGCGCTACGCGCTGATCGGCGATGCCGCGGTGGGCATGCATCCGGTGACCGCGCACGGCTTCAATTTCGGCCTGCAGAGCCAGGCGCGGCTGGCGCGCGCGCTGCATGCGGCCGCGGCGCAGGGCCGCGACATCGCCGCGCCGGCCCTGTTGGCCGGCTACGAACGCGGCCACCGCCTGGCCACGCGCCCGCTGTACGAGGCGACCAACGCGATCGCCGCGCTGTACACCGACGACCGCCTGCCGGCGCGCGCGCTGCGCAACGCGGCCTTGCGCGTGGCCGACCGGGTGGCGCCGTTCAAGCGCGCGATCGCCGCGCATCTGACCCAGCGCGCGGCGGTGGGTGCGCGCTGAGGCGCGGACGCGCGTGGGATGTTGGGAGGCATATCCGTTGCTCGGCGAGCCACAGCGACAGCCGAGCCGCCAGGACAGCGCCACCGCAACGCTTCTTGCGCCTGCCTACATGCACCCTGTAGGAGCGGCTTCAGCCGCGACAGGGCGTCACCAGGAAAGTTCCGGTCGCGGCTGAAGCCGCTCCTACAAAAGGCGGTGGTGGCATGGCGGATTGATCGGCACGCGGATGCCGGCTGTCCTATTCGTTCGGCGAAGTAATTGTGGGAGCGACTTCAGTCGCGATGGGCTCTACCGGTAACGCCCGTCGCGACTGAAGTCGCTCCCACAAAAATATCGTTGCCTGGGACCGATGCAGGAACGCGCCTAGCGCTGCGGCGTGCCGCCGAGACGCCGTTCGTAAGCCCTGGCGATGAGCTGGGCGAGGGCGCCTTGCACATCGCCCGAGCGCTGCGCCGCTTCGATCGGCGCGATGGCCCAGGCGCAGTCGGCGTGGCGCAGGTGCAGGCGCCAGTCGCCGCACCAGCCGTCCAGTTCGTCCAGGCCCAGGAAGATGGCGCCGCCGCCTTCGGCATGCCCGCCACGGATGGACTGCGACAGGCAGAACGGCCGCGTCGCGTCGGGGTCGATCGACAGTCCGTACACGTCGTGCAGCGGATCGTCCGCCGACGGCGCGATGTTGCGTGCGCCGATGTCGATCAGCATGTCGCGGCCGCCGTATGCGGTGGCCACAAACGCGACGCGCAATGCGCGCCGTCCATGCTCATGCCTTGCCGATCACCCGGATCTGCACGTCGTCCAGCGCCACCACCTGGCCCGCGCGGATCTTGCAGGCCTTGCGCACTTCCACTTCGCCGTCCACGCGCACCTGGCCTTCGCTGATCACGGTCTTGGCCGCGCCGCCGCTGTCGCACACGCCGGTCAGTTTCAGCAGGTGCTTGAGTTCGACGTAGTCGCTTTCTAATTGGAGATCGATGGTCTGCATTGGGGGACGCTGTTCGGAAATCGGCGCCCATTGTCGGTCATTCGCGGACGAAACGCTCGGACTTCGCGCCGCGCACGCCGCGCTGGACATCTGCGCGTGTACCGCGACGCAGTGGCTGCGCCCTCAGTCGTGCCGAAAACGCTCCACCTCGTCGAGCAGACCGCTGGCCTTGCGCAGGCTCGCTCCGCCCAGGCTGTCGTCGACGATGCGCCGCAGCCGCGGCCGCCCGGGATGGCGCGAACAGCGATAGAGCCATGCGCTGCCCGCAAGACCCGCCACCCCGACGCCGAGCCCGATCCACACCACGGCCTGCGCCCGCGCCAGCAGGTCGATGCCGGCGAGCGCGGCCAGCACCATCAGCACCGGCACCCACAGCAGCCACCACGACAGCCCGCAGACCACGCCGCTGCCGACGTACCAGCGCCGGGTGCGCGCGATCCGGCGCTGGATCTCCAGCACCGGTGCGCTGTAGTCGATCTGCAGCAGCCGGCCCAGGACGATGCCGGCCAGCGCCACGGTGGCCACGCCATAGGCATGCACCACCACGCCGGCGGCGATCAGGTATGCCGGCAGCGCACCGCCGCGGCTCCACAGCAGGCCGGCCAGGGCGATGCAGCACAGGCCGAACGGCAGCTGCAGGAGCTGGCCCCACAGCAGCGGGCGCAGGCTGCGCTGCACGCGCTGCAGGTTGTGCTGCAGCAGCAGCTGCGCTTGCAGGCGGTCGTGGCGTTGCAGGCGCTGGTCCAGCGCGTGCCAGGCTTGTTTCAGTTCGTCGGGGTGCATGGGGCGGGTCCTGTGGAAGAGTCAGAGTTCGTCGCGGAGGCGTTGCTTGAGGCGGCCGATCTTGGTGGAGACGTTGCTTTCGCCGATGCCCAGGATCTCGGCGATCTCGCGCTGCGGGCGGTCGTCCAGGTACAGCAGCGCCAGCGCCCGCTCCAGCGCCGGCAGCTGCGCGATGAAGCGGTACAGGGCCTGCACCTGGCGTTCGCGCTCCGGGTCGGCGGCGTGCGGGTCGGCGATGTCCAGGTCCTGCAGCGGCAGGGTCTGCCGGTGCGCGCGGCTGCGCCCGCGCAGGTCGCCGATCGCCACGTTCAGCGCGATCCGGTACAGCCAGGTGGAGAACGGCCGCTGCCGGTCGTAGCGGGGGAAGGCCCGCCAGGCCTGCGCGGCGATCTCCTGGATCAGGTCGGCACGGTCGTCCGGATCCCGGCAATAGCTGCCCGCCACTTTCGCGGCGATGCCGCGGTGCGCCTGGAACAGCGTGGCGAAGTCGGCTGGGGGCGGGGCGGCGGGGGTGGGAGCGTCGGGCATGGGGCGGGTCGCGGAAGGGTCTGCAAGGTGGTTCGCGGCAGGCCGAGGTTTCTCACGCCTGAACGGCTTCGTTCACCCGGTTTCGACATGCGGCCCGCCAAGGCGCACAATGTGCTTCTTTGCGCCTGCCGGTTCTCTGCGGCGCCTCCGGAGTCTCCCATGTCCCAAGATACCCCCGCGCCGCTGCTGTTCGCAGATCTCGGCCTCTCGCCTGCTGTGATGAAGGCCGTTGCCGATGTCGGCTACGAGTCGCCGTCGCCGATCCAGGCCGCCACCATTCCCGCGCTGCTGACCGGCCGCGACCTGCTCGGCCAGGCCCAGACCGGCACCGGCAAGACCGCCGCGTTCGCGCTGCCGATCCTGTCGCGGCTGGACTTCAACCAGCGCAAGCCGCAGGCGCTGGTGCTGGCGCCGACCCGCGAGCTGGCGATCCAGGTTGCCGAGGCGTTCCATCGCTACGCCGGCGCGATCCCAGGCTTCCAGGTGCTGCCGGTGTACGGCGGCCAGCCCTACGTGCAGCAGCTGTCGGCGCTCAAGCGCGGCGTGCACGTGGTGGTGGGCACCCCGGGACGGGTCATCGACCATCTCGAGCGCGGCACCCTGGATCTGTCGGAGCTGAAGACGCTGGTGCTGGACGAGGCCGACGAGATGCTGCGCATGGGCTTCATCGACGACGTCGAGGCGGTGCTGAAGAAGCTGCCGGCCTCGCGCCAGGTGGCGCTGTTCTCGGCGACCATGCCGACCGCGATCAAGCGCATCGCGCAGACCTATCTGAACGATCCGGCCGAAGTCATCATCGCCTCCAAGACCACCACGTCGGCGAACATCCGCCAGCGTTACTGGGCGGTCAGCGGCCTGCACAAGCTCGACGCGCTGACCCGCATCCTGGAAGTGGAACCGTTCGACGCGATGATCGTGTTCGCGCGCACCAAGGCCGGCACCGACGAGCTGGCGCAGAAGCTGCAGGCGCGCGGCCTGGCCGCCGCGGCGATCAACGGCGACATCCAGCAGTCGCAGCGCGAGCGGGTGATCCAGCAGCTCAAGGACGGCAAGCTCGACATCCTGGTCGCCACCGACGTGGCCGCGCGCGGCCTGGACGTGGAGCGGATCAGCCACGTGCTGAACTACGACATTCCGTACGACACCGAAAGCTACGTGCACCGCATCGGCCGCACCGGCCGCGCCGGCCGCAGCGGCGAGGCGATCCTGTTCGTCAGCCCGCGCGAGAAGGGCATGCTGCGCGCGATCGAACGCGCCACCCGGCAGCCGATCGAAGAGATGCAGCTGCCCAGCGTGGACGCGGTCAACGACCAGCGCGTGACCCGCTTCATGGAAAAGATCAGCGAGACCATCGCCAGCGGCGGCATCGACACCTACCGCGATCTGCTGCAGCGCTTCGAGACCGAGAAGAACGTGCCGATGGTCGAAGTGGCCGCCGCGCTGGCGCGCCTGCTGCAGGGCGACACGCCGCTGCTGCTGGCGCCGGAGCGCGCGCGTCCGCCGCAGGGCGAGCGCTTCGAGCGCCCGGGCGCCGAGCGCCGCGAGCGCGCCGACCGCAGCGAACGTCCCAAGTTCGAGCCCAAGTTCGACCGCGAAGCGCGCCCGCCGCGCCGCGACGAAGGCGAGCGTGCGCCGCCGCGTGCGCCGCGTCCCGCGCCGGCCGGGCACGGCCCCGACTACGACTACCAGCGCGATGTCGGCAGCTTCGAGGCGCCGCGCCGCGACAAGGCGCCCAAGGCGCCGCGCGGCGAGCCGGAAGTGGGCATGGAGACCTACCGCATCGAGGTCGGCCACCAGCACGGGGTCAAGCCGGCCAACATCGTCGGCGCGATCGCCAACGAGGCCGGCCTGGAGAGCAAGTACATCGGCCGCATCGACATCCACGACGACCATTCGGTGCTGGACCTGCCGGCGGACATGCCGCGCGAACTGCTGACCCACCTGAAGAAGGTCTGGGTCTCCGGCCAGCAACTGCAGATGCGCAAGCTCGACGGCGACGACGCCGGCGCCAGCGCGCCGTTCAAGCCGAAGTTCGCGCGCGCCGCCGGCAAGCCCGGCGGCCGCCCGAACGCGGCCGGTCCGCGCCCGGCCGGCGCCGCCACCCGCATCGCCGACCGCGCCGGCGAACGCCCGCCGCGCAAGGGGCCGCCGAAGCGCTGAGGGGCCGGGATTGGGGATTGGGGATTCGGGATTCGTATCGGCTCCCTGGTCCCCTCGATCCTTCGTGCCGCTTCCGATGGCGGTAGCCCGCTTTTGCCAATCCCGAATCCCGACTCCCGAATCCCCGCTCAATGTCCATCCGCCTCAACAAGCACATCGCCGAGACCGGCTACTGTTCGCGCCGCGAGGCCGACCGGCTGATCGCCGCGCGCCGCGTCACCGTCAACGGCCGGCCCGGCGGGGTCGGCGCGGTGGTGGGCGAGGGCGACGAGGTGCAGGTCGACGGCCAGCCGCTGCGCGCGCGCGCCAAGCAGAAATCCGGCCGCCGTCATGTCTATATCGCGCTGAACAAGCCGGTCGGGGTGACCTGCACCACCGAGAGCGAGGTCAAGGGCAACATCGTCGATTTCGTCGGCCACGAGCAGCGCATCTTCCCGATCGGGCGCCTGGACAAGGAGTCCGAGGGCCTGATCCTGATGACCAGCAACGGCGACATCGTCAACGAGATCCTGCGCGCCGAGAACCGCCACCAGAAGGAATACCTGGTGGCGGTGAACAAGCCGGTCAGCGACGAGTTCCTGCGCGGCATGGCGCGCGGGGTGCGCGTGCACAACGAGACCACGCTGCCGTGCCGCACCGCGCGGATCGCCAAGTTCGGCTTCCGCATCGTGCTCGAGCAGGGTCTGAACCGGCAGATCCGGCTGATGGCCGCCGCGTTCGACTACCGCGTCACCCAACTGCGCCGGGTGCGCATCGACAACATCAAGCTCGGCGCGCTGAAGCCGGGCCAGTGGCGCAACCTCACCGAGCAGGAACTGCGCGGCCTGCTGCCGCAGCGCCAGGACTGGTGAGGCCGGCCGCGGCGCGGCTTTTCACTGGCAGTTGTGCCGAAATTGGCGATACTCCGCGGCGCATCCCGCTGCCCTGCCGCCCGCTCCCGTGATCAAGCCACGCAAGCCCGACAACGAAGCCGACCGCCTGCGCGCGCTGCATGCGCTGCAGATCCTGGATACCGAGCCGGAAGCGTCCTACGACGACCTGGTCGGCATCGCCGCCAGCCTGTGCGATACGCCGTCGGCGCTGATCTCGCTGGTCGATGACGAGCGGCAGTGGCTGAAGGCGCAGCGCAACGTCACCCTGCTCAGCACCTCGCGCGACGACTCGTTCTGCGGCCACACCATTCTCGCCCCGCAGGACGTGCTGGTGGTCGCCGACGCGGCCGCGGATCCGCGGTTCGCGTTCAACCCGTTGGTCACCGAGGTCGGCGTCCGCTTCTATGCGGGCGCGCCGCTGTTGAACCGCGAGGGGCTGGCGGTGGGCGCGCTGTGCGTGCTCGACCACCGCCCGCGCACGCTCGAGCCCGAGCAGGTGGTGGCGCTGCAGGCGCTGTCGCGGCAGGTGATGCAATTGATCGAGCTGCGCCGCACCAGCCACGCGCTGGCGTTGCAACTGCGCGAACGCGAACGCTACGAGCAGCAGCTGGCCCGGTACCAGGCTTCGCTGGAATCGCTCAACGCCGATCTGCTCGAGCAATCGCGCACCGATCCGTTGACCGGGCTGTTCAACCGCCGCGCCTTCGCCACCGCGTTGATGGTCAATGCGGAGACCGCGCAGTTCGGCGCCGTGCCGCTCAGCGTGGCCTTGCTCGACCTGGACTATTTCAAGCACATCAACGATCTGCACGGCCACGACAAGGGCGACGCGGTGCTGCTGGCGCTGGCCGACATGCTGCGCGCGCAGGCGCCGGCGGGCAGCCTGGTGGCGCGCTACGGCGGCGAGGAATTCGCGATCCTGCTGCCGGGGCTGGACGCGCGCCAGGCCATGCACGAGTGCGAGACGCTGCGCCAGGAAGTCTCCCTGCTGCAGCTCGGCGTGCCGTTGACCGCCAGCTTCGGCGTGGCCACCCAGCAGCCGGGCGAAAACGCCGATCAGTTGCTCAAGCGCGCCGACCAGGCCCTGTACCGGGCCAAGCGCGCCGGCCGCGATTGCGTCTCGCTGGCGCAGTGAACCGCGCCGGCGGCGGGTTCAGTCCAGCGCGTTCTTCGCTTCGGAGGTCGCCAGCAGTTCCGGGTGCCGCAGCGGCTTGTCGCGGGTCAGCAACGGATGCAGGAACACCGCGCCCAGGATCACCGCCACGCCGAGGTAGAACAGCGCGGTGAGCTCCTTCTGCTCGTCCAGCAGCAGGATCGCGAACACGATCGCGTAGACCGGCTCCAGGTTGGTCACCAGCTGCACCGCGTAGGCGCTGAGGCGGCGCAGCGCGACCAGCGCCAGGGCGAACGGCAGCAGTGTGCACAGCAGCGCCAGGGCGAGCAGCAGCAAGGTGTCGTGCAGGCTCGGCAGCACCAGCAACGGGCCGCTCAGCGCCGGCAGCACGAACGGCAGCAGCGGCGCCAGCAGGGCCAGGGTCAGGGTGCCGGCGCCCAGTTCCAGCGCGGTCACGGTCAGCGGGTCGGCATGGTCGACCAGGCGCTTGTTGAGCGAGCCGAATGCGGCGACGAACAGCGCCGAGACCGCACCGACCACGACGCCGGCGCGCATCCCGTCGGGCACGCCGCCGACCACCAGCGCCACGCCCGGCAGCACCGCCAGGCCGAACACCAGTTCGCTGGGGCGGAACGGGCGCTTGGCCACCCACGGTTCGATCACCGCGGTGAACACCGGCGCCAGCGCGATGCAGGTCGCCGCCACCGAGGCGTTGGCCAATTTGATCGCGCCGTAGAAGGTCAGCCAGTGCAGGCCGACCAGGGCGCCGACCACGGCGTAGCCGAGCGCCAGCTTCGGGGTCAGTGCGGCCAGCCCGCGCCACACCCGCGGCAGCAGCGCCAGCGCCGCCACCACCATCAGCATCCGCCACCACACCAGCGGCAGCGCCGGCAGGGTGATCAGCTTGCCGAGGATCGCGGTGATTCCCCACAGCAGCACGCAGAAGTGGATTTGCAGTTGGGCTTTGGTGGTGGGGTGCAGGGGCATGGCGCCTATTGTCGCGTAAACCGCCGGCGCGGCGGACGGCGTTTTCGCCGGGACCCTGCAATCGCGTCGCCGGTGCCGGGTCAATCGCCGGGTGGAGCGCGCTTGGCGCGCGCACGCGCGTGCAGCGCGGTCAGCAGCGGCACCAGCAGCGAGGTCACGATCACCGAGGTCGCCACCAGCGCGGTGGCGGCCGGGGCCGCCGCACGGAACTGCGGCGCCATCGCCGCGATCAGCGCCGGCGTGGCCACCGCGGCGCCGGCGGTGCTGGAGGCGGCGATGCCGGCGCTGCCGCTGCCGCCGCCGAGCAGCCGATCGGCGAACAGCAACGGGATCCCGGTGACGACCACGACAAGCACGCCGAGCAGCACGCCAGGCACGCCGGCGCTGGCGATCACGTGCAGGTCCAGCGTATTGCCCAGCGCGAAGGCGAAGAACGGGATCAGCGCGGGCACCGCCGCGGCGAACAGCGCGCGCAGCTGCGGATCCAGGTTGCCGAGCGCGAACCCCACCAGCAGCGGCAACACCGCGCCAAGGAACAGGCGCGGCTCGAACACCGCGATGCCGGCGCTGCCGAGGATCAGCATGGTCATCAACGGGCCCGATTCCAGCGACATCAGCACCACCGCACCGGCTTCGCCGGGCTTGCCGTACTGCTGCATGAGCGAGGCGAACAGCCCGCCGTTGGTCATGTCCATCGCCGCGACCAGGGCCAGCACCGAGACGCCTTTCCAGCAGCCCTGCGCGATCCCCGCCGGCGGCAGCAGCCGTGCCGCGAGCACTGCCACCAGCCAGGCCACGCCGAGCTTGGTCAGCAGCAGCACGCCCGATTGGCGCAGGATCCGGCCGCTGGCGCGCAGCCGGATCGAGGCGCCCATGCACAGGAACCACACCGCCAGGATCGGCACCACGCCGCCGATCAGGCCCTGGCTGAACGAGCCGAGGAAGGCGCCGGCCTGCGGCCATGCGCTATGGCAGGCGGCGCCGAGCAGCAGCGGCACCAGCATCATGCCGCCTGGAACGCGTTCGAGCGTGCGCTTGATCTGCATCGGGATTGGATGTCCGCTCGGGAAAAAAGGCGCGTCCGGCGCCGGCATGCGCCGGTGTCGTTCTGCGTTCCCGCTTGTACTGCAACTGCATTGCGCGAAGGGTGTCGCGGCGCGGTGCCGTCTGTGCCCGGTTCAGCCGCACGTCGCAGCGGTACTGTGCGGTCGGTCGCCTGCGCCTGCCCGCGCTCGCTCGCGCCGCTGCAGTGTGCTCAGCGCTTGCCGAGTTCGGCCAGCAGCGCCATCGCTGCGGCCGGATTGCGTTCCTTGGCCGCGCTGATGAAATAGACGAAGACCTCGCGCGGCTTGGCCCTGGCGGTCGGCGTGCCGGCGTGCGGCAGCGCGTCCGGATCCTCGCCGCGGCGCCAGGCCTGCGCCTGCGCCGCCCAGGCGCGCAATTCCTTGGGCGCATAGCCGTGCGCCAGTTCGGCGCGGCTGCGCATCAGCCGCGCGTAGACGAAGTCGGCGCTGAGATCGGCGAAGGAGGGGAAGTCGGGCGAATCGGTGAACACCGTGGCCACGCCATGGCGGCGCACCAGCTCCAGCAGGCGCGGGCCGACGCAGGCCGGGTCGCGCACTTCCAGCACATGCCGCAGGCGGCGGCCGCCGGCCTGCGGCGGCAGCAGGTCCAGGAACGCGGCCAGGTCGTCGAGGTCGAGCGTGCGGCCGTGCTCGAACTGCCAGACCAACGGGCCGAGCTTGTCGCCGAGCGTGGCGATGCCGCCGACGAAATCCTCGATCTGCGCGCCGGCCGCGGCCAGCTTGCGCATGCCGGTGATGCGCTTGGGCGCCTTGGCCGAGAACAGGAAATCGGCCGGCGCCTCGTCGCGCCAACGCGCATAGGTGTCCGGCTTCTGCGTGCCGTAGTAGGTGCCGTTGATCTCGATGCTGTTGACGTGGCGGCTGGCGTATTCCAGCTCGCGGCGCTGCACCAGTCCCTGCGGGTAGAACATGCCGCCGCGCCATGGCGCATAGGTCCAGCCGCCGATGCCGACGCGGATGCCGTCCGGCGCGGACGGGGCGGAGTCGAAGAGATCGTTCATGGCATGGATGTCGGCGCGGACAGGAAGGCGAATTGTGCCGCAGCCCGCGCCGCTGCCGTGTGCATGATGCGCGCGATAGCGGCGGCACGCCTGCCTGCGACGGCCGCTGCCGCCGCTGCAGGCGGCGCGCTACCATCCAGGCTCTGCCCGCTGCCGCGACCGACCATGCCCTGGACCACGCCCGATCTGTGCGACGACCATCCCGACGTGCAGGTCGCCGAACCGCTGTTCCGCAGCTACGGCGGCCACGCCGCGTTCTGCGGGCGGATCGTCACCGTGCGCTGCTTCGAGGACAACTCGCGGGTGCGCGAACTGGCGGCCACGCCCGGTGCCGGCCGCGTCATCGTCGTCGACGGGCAGGGCTCGCTGCGCTGCGCGCTGCTCGGCGACCAGATCGCCGAGAACGCGGTGCGCAACGGTTGGGCCGGGCTGTTGCTCCACGGCTGCGTACGCGACGTGGAGGCGTTGGCGGCGCTGCCGCTGGGCGTGCAGGCGCTGGCCGCGTGCCCGCGCAAGACCGAGAAACGCGGCCTGGGCGAGGTCGATGTGCCGCTGCAGTTCGCCGGCGTGGCGTTCGTGCCCGGGCACTGGCTGTACGCCGATCGCAACGGCGTGCTGGTCGCCGCGCAGGCGTTGCCTGCGGCGTGAGCGTGTCTTCTCGGCAGGACTGACGCGCTGCCGAGCGGTTGCGCCACGCGCGCGGCACCCGCGACGCCGCGGTACTCCCCGGCACGCTGCGCCTGGCGGACGCGGCGCGGCTATGCAGCGGAGATCCGGCTCGCCGCCGTCGCGCCGACCCGGGCGCGCTCGGCGTCCATGTCGGCCAGCGGCCGCACCTCGATGCTGCCGAAGCGCGACCACGGGAAGTGCTTGGCGATGCGCACCGCCTCGTCGTGGTCGCGCGCATTGATCAGGTTGAACCCGGCGAGCAGTTCGCGGGTCTCGGCGAAGGGGCCGTCGGTGATGCGCAGCTGGCCCTGGCGCGAACGCAGGGTGCGGGCGCTGGCCACCGGCTGCAGTTGCTGCGCCAGCACCAGGGTGCCTTCGGCCTGCAGCGCATCGGCGTGCTGCAGGCAATCGCGCATCAGGCGGTCGTATTCCTCGGCGGGCAGGGCCTGCAGCAAGGACGCGTCGATGTAGATCAGCAGCAGGAATTGCATGGGGCGAACGGCCGGCGGCAACGGGAGGCCCATGATCGCTCAGCGCGGCGCGGCCGCGTGTTGCGGCGCCGCATCCGAGCTCCTCGAAAACTTTTTGCGCAGGCCTGTCGATTTCCGTCTTCCCCGCGCGTCGTACCCAATGCACGGCCCGCCAGCGGCCGCACCCAGGGAGAACGCGATGAAAGTGATGGTATTGGTCAAGGCGACCGCCGACTCGGAGGCCGGGCGCTTGCCCGGCGAGGACGCGTGGCGGGCGATGGGCGCCTACAACGATCAGTTGGCCGAGGCCGGGATCCTGCTCGCCGCCGAAGGCCTGCAGCCCAGTTCGCGCGGCCGTCGCGTGCGTTTCGAGCCGCAGCGGCGGCAGACGGTCGACGGTCCGTTCGCCGCGACGGGCGACTTGGTGGCCGGGTTCTGGCTGTGGCAGGTGCGCTCGCTGGACGAGGCCACCGAGTGGCTCAAGCGCGCCCCGTTCGAGGCCGGCACCGAGGTCGAAGTGCGCCCGTTGATGGACCTGCAGGAACTGGGCGACGCCCTCCCTCCCGATCTGCTGCAGGCCCGGCAGCGCCGCCTGCGCGCGTGCACCCCCGGCTGAGCGACACCACCGCTGCCACCACCGCAAGGAGAGACCCCGATGAAACTGATTCCGTTCCTGAGCTTCGACGGCTGCACCCACGAGGCGATGGCGTTCTACGCGCAGGCCCTGGGCGGCAGCGTCGTGTCTGAAATGACCTATCGCGACATGCCGCCCAGCGACAACATGGACGGCTGCGGCGAGATGCCCCCGGACACGCTGGACCAGGTCGCGCACAGTCAGCTCGAAGCCGGCGGCGCGGTGCTGATGGCGGCCGACAGCCACGCCGCGCAGGGCGCCGGCACCACCACCATCAACGTGGAGGTGGATTCGGTGGAGGAGGCCGAACGGGTGTTCGCCGCGCTGGGCGCCGGCGGCCAGGTCGGCATGCCGCTCGCCGAGACGTTCTGGGCGCAGCGCTGGGGCATGCTGGTCGATCGCTACGGCAAGCCGTGGATGGTCAACTGCATGAAACAGCCGTGATTCCCACGCATTCCTGTATGCCCTCGATCGAGAAACGCCGCCATGTCCGATGCGCCGCAGATGATCTTCGTCAACCTCCCGGTCCGCGATCTGGAGGCCTCCAAGGCCTTCTTCGCGGCGTTGGGCTACGCCTTCAATCCGACCTTCACCGACCAGAATGCGGCCTGCATGATCGTCAGCGACAGCATCTTCGTGATGCTGCTGACCGAGCCGTTCTTCGCCGGCTTCACCAGCAAGCCGATCAGCGATGCGCGTGTGCGCACCGAGGTCATCACCGCGTTGTCGGCACCCAGCCGCGCCGCGGTCGATGCGTTGCTGGGAAAAGCGCTGGCCGCCGGCGCGCGCGAGCCGCAGCCGCCGCGCGAATACGGTTTCATGTACCAGCGCGGCTTCGAGGATCCCGATGGCCACCTGTGGGAGATCGCGCACATGAGCGGCGCGCCGGGCTGAGCGCGACGGCCGCCGCGGCTTGTGCCGCGGCGCATCCGGTGCTCTGATTCCGCGCATGGAGACCGCGTTCGCGCAACGCCTGGAGACGGTCTGGCGCATGGAGGCGCCGGGCCTGATCGCGCGCCTGTCCCGGCTGCTCGGCGGCGACGTCGGCCGCGCCGAGGAACTGGTCCAGGACACCTGGCTGGCCGCGCTGGAGCGCTGGCCCGCGCAGGGCATTCCCGACAACCCCGGAGCGTGGCTGATGACCACCGCGCGCAATCGCGCCATCGACGTGCTGCGCCAGCACCAGCGCATCGCCGGCCAGCACGCGCAGTGGGGCGAGGCGCTGCAGCCGCAGGCGCTGCCCGCGCCGGACGACAGCGACGCGCTGCAGGACGACATCGGCGACGACCTGCTGCGGCTGATGTTCGTGGCCTGCCATCCGCTGCTGCCGGCCGACGCGCGGGTGGCGCTGACCCTGCGCCTGCTCGGCGGTCTGACCACCGAGGAGATCGCGCGCGCGTTCCTGTTGCCGGAGCCGACCATCGCGCAGCGCATCGTCCGCGCCAAGCGCACCCTGGCGCAGAGGCGGGTGCCGTTCGAGGTGCCGCGGCAGGCGGCGCTGCGACAGCGCCTGGCCTCGGTGCTGGAAGTGGTCTACCTGGTGTTCAACGAAGGCTATGCGGCCAGTGCCGGCGACGACTGGATGCGTCCGGCGCTGTGCGAGGAGGCGCTGCGGCTGGGCCGGGTGCTGGCGCATCGGTTGCCGGCGTGGCCGCAGGTGCATGGGCTGCTGGCGCTGATGGAACTGCAGGCCTCGCGCAGCGCCGCGCGGGTGCGCGCCGACGGCAGCCCGGTGCTGTTGCCGGAGCAGGACCGGGCGCGCTGGGACTGGCTGCAGATCGCGCGCGGCCAGGACGCGCTGCGGCGCGCGCAGGCGCTGGGCGGCGACGACGACGCCTACGTGCTGCAGGCGGCCATCGCCGAATGCCATGCCTGCGCGCGCCGCGCCGAGGACACCGACTGGACGCGGCTGGCGGCGCTGTACGCGCGGCTGGCGCAACGGCATCCCTCGCCGGTGGTGGAGCTCAACCGCGCGGTGGCGGTGGCGCGTGCCGAAGGCGCGGCTGCGGCCTGGGCCTTGCTGCAGCCCTTGCGCGAGGATCCGCGGCTGCGCGACTACGCGCCGCTGGCAGCGGCCTGCGGCGATGTGCTGCAGCGCCTGGGCCGCACCGAGGAGGCGCGCGCGGCCTTCGCGCAGGCCGCCGCGCTCACCGCCAACATGCGCGAGCGCCAGGCGCTGCTGGCGCGGGCGGCGGCGCTGTAGCGCGGCACTGCCGCGCATGCCGCCGGCTGTCCTACACTCCGTGCTGCGCTGGCGTGGGGTGGGGCGGCGCATGCGGCATCGCTGCGCTGCGGACGATGTCGGGCATGCGCGCCGCCTTGCCTCACCGCCGGATCGCCCTGCGGTTTGACCGCTGGCATGGTGGTTGGCGAGGCAGCCTGCGCCGCGCCGCGGACGTAAGCCGCGGTACTGCGCCGGCTTGGTTCTTTTTCGGTTTTTTCTGCGAGGAGCGACGGATTTGAAGACGATGTCGATGGGCTGCGGCCTGTTGTTGGCGATGACCGCCACCGCGCAGGCGCAGGCGCCCGCTCAGGTGGACGCCGCATTGCCGCCTGCGCTGCAGGACCTGGATACGCGGGTCGAGCGCGTGCGCAAGCAGTTCGACGTGCCCGGCATCGCCATCGCCATCGTCAAGGACGGGCAGGTGGTGCTGGAGCGCGGCTACGGCGTGCGCGAACTCGGCAAGCCTGAGCCGGTGGACGCGCAGACCCTGTTCGCGATCGCCTCCAACACCAAGGCGTTCACCGCCGCGTCGCTGTCGATCCTGGCCGACGAGGGCAAGCTCGCGCTCGACGACCGGGTGATCGAGCATCTGCCGTGGTTCCAGATGGCCGATCCCTACGTGACCCGCGAGATGCGCGTGCGCGACCTGCTCAGCCACCGCAGCGGACTGAGCCTGGGCGCCGGCGACCTGCTGTTCTGGCCGGCGACCAGCTACAGCAACGAGGAGGTGGTGCGGCGCCTGGCGCAGGTGCCGCTGAAGGGCGGCTTCCGCGACCGCTATGCCTACGACAACATCCTCTACGCAGTGGCGCAGAAGGTGATCGAGCAGGTTTCCGGGCAGTCCTACGCAGAATTCGTGCGCCAGCGCATCTTCGTGCCGGTGGGCATGAGCGGCGCGCGCATCAACAGCGACCATCTGCAGCCGGGCGACCGCGCGGCGGTGGGCCATGCCAAGTTCGATTTCCGCGACCTGCGCCCGGTGCCGCCGCTGACCTGGTCGAACAATTCCGGCGCCGGCGGCATCTACGCCAGTGTGCACGACATGGCCAAGTGGATGCAGGTGCAGCTCGACGGCGGGCGCCTGCCGTCGGCCGATGGCCAGGAGCGGCGCCTGTTCAGCGCGCAGCGGCAGCAGGAGATGTGGCAGGTGATCACCCCGATCGCCATCGCCGAACCGAGCGTGCCGCAACTGCTGCCGGCCAAGCCCAACTTCGCCGGCTACGGCGAGGGCTGGAGCCTGAGCGACTACCGTGGGCACAAGCTGGTCTGGCACACCGGCGGCTGGCCGGGCATGGTGTCGCGGCTGACCCTGCTGCCGGAGCAGAAGCTGGGCGTGATCGTGCTGACCAACCAGGAAGTGGGCGCGGCGTTCAACGCGCTGACCCTGCAGGTGCTCGATGCCTACCTGGGCGCGCCGGCGACCGACTGGACCGCCGCCTATGCCGCCGCGGTGGCCAAGGCCGACGCGAAGGCCGACGAGGACTGGCACAAGCACCAGGCCGCGCGCGATGCCACCTCCAAGCCGTCGCTGCCGCTGGCCGGCTATGCAGGGACCTATCGCGATCCGTGGTACGGCGAGGTGGCGATCGTGCAGCGCGGCAAGCAGCTGGAACTGCGTTTCAGCAAGACCGCGCAACTGGTCGGCACGCTGGAGCACTGGCAGCACGACACCTTCATCGTGCGCTGGCGCGACCGTTCGCTCAATGCCGATGCCTTCGTCAATTTCGCGCTGACCCCCGACGGCAAGGTGCGCGAGGTGCGCATGGAAGCGATCTCGCCGCTGACCGATTTCAGCTTTGATTTCCAGGACCTGTTGTTGACCCCGGTGGCCGCCGCGTCGTGAACGAGGCCGTGGCGATGCTCTCGCACGCGCATCTCGGGGTGAACGACTTCCCGGCCGCGTTCGCGTTCTATGCGCCGTTGTTGCAGGCACTGGGGCTGCAGCTGAAATTCCGCGACGACGCGCGCGGCTGGGCCGGCTGGACCGCGGCGGACGCGCCGCGGCCGCTGCTGCTGATCGGCCGTGCCTTCGACGGCCAGCCGGCGACCCCGGGCAACGGCCAGATGCTCGCATTGCAGGCGGCGAACCGGGCGCTGGTGGATCGTTGCCATGCGCTGGCGTTGTCACAGGGCGGACGCTGCGAAGGCGCGCCCGCACTGCGCGCGCACTACCACCCGCACTATTACGGCGCGTACTTCCGCGACCTGGACGGCAACAAGCTGTGCGTGTGCTGCCATGGCGCGGAATGAGCACGGTGGCTGCGGCGATGCCGCGGGCCGCCGTCCCGGCGCAGGTGCGCGGCGCAGGAAACAAGTGCCGATCGCCAGGCCAGCTGTAGGAGCGGCTCCAGCCGCGACCTGGAAACCGGAAGACCTCCGGCTCCGTCAGCAGTCGGGACTGAAGTCCCTCCCACAAGAAGCAGGTCGGCGTGCGGATAGCCTTCGACGCGCACCGCTTTTTTGTAGGAGCGGCTTCAGCCGCGACTTCGAAACCGGAAGGCCTGCGGCTCCGGCAGCAGTCGGGACGGAAGTCGCTCCCACAAGAAGCCTGGCCGGACGTGCGGATAGCCTCCGACACGCACAGCTTTTTGTAGGAGCGGCTTCATCCGCGACATCGAAGCCGGAAGGCCTGCGGCCCCGGCAGCAGTCGGGACGGAAGTCCCTCCCACAAGAAGCCTGGCCGGACGTGCGGATAGCCTCCGACACGCACAGCTTTTTGTAGGAGCGGCTTCAGCTGCGACATCGAAGCCAGAGGGCCTGCGGCTCCGGCAGCAATCGGGACGGAAGTCCTTCCCGCAAGAAACCATATAGCGGCAGCACCGTTCTCACAGTTACTCGTGCAGCGCCAGGTGACCGCGATCAATCATGCCGCGTCGGTACCGGTATCGCCGCGCACCAGCGCGAAACCCTCGTCCAGCCAGCCGGTGACGCCGCCGATCATCAGCTTCACCGGCCGTTGCAGCGCGGCCAGGCGCACGGCCGCCTTGTCGGCACCGTTGCAGTGCGGGCCGGCGCAATACACCACGAACAGGGTGTCGGCCGGATAGGCGGACAGCTTGCCCTGCACGATCTTGGCGTGCGGCAGGTTGCGCGCCCCTGGCAGGTGGCCCTGTGCGTACAGCGCAGGGGAACGGACGTCGAGCAGGACGAAGCCGGCGTCGGCGCCGGACATCGCGGCGTGCACGTCCCAGCAGTCGGTCTCCAGCGAGCGCTTGGCGGCGAAATGGCGCAGCGCGTCGGCGCTGGAGGCGGCAGGTGTCTGCAGCACGGGGTTCGGCATGGGCGTGTCCTCGCGGTGGGAGCGGACAGTGTGCCGCCGGCGCCACCGCGGCTACACTGGCAGGATTGACGAACATCGGTCATTTTCTGCCATGACGAAAACGCCGCCCTACGTGGTCGCGCTGGCCTATCCGAACCTGTGCCTGTTCGAGTTCGGCATCGCCGCCGAGCTGTTCGGCCTGCAGCGGCCGGAACTGGACCTGCCCTGGTACCGCTTCGGCGTGGCGATGACCGCGCGCAAGGTGCACAGCGGCATCGGCGGGCTGCGGGTCGCCGCCGACGGCGGTCTGGAACTGTTGCGCAAGGCGCATACGATCGTGGTGCCGGGCTGGAGCGGGCCGGCGGTGTTGCCCGGCGCCGCCTTGAAGGCGGCGCTGTGCGCGGCGCATGCCCGTGGCGCGCGGCTGCTGTCGATCTGCTCGGGCGCGTTCCTGCTCGGCCATTGCGGGTTGCTCGACGGGCGCAGGGCGACCACGCATTGGCGTTACGCGCAGCAATTCCAGGACCGCTTTCCGGCCAGCACGCTGGTCTGCGATGCGCTGTACGTGGAAGACGGCCGCATCGTGACCTCGGCCGGCAGCGCCGCGGGCATCGATGCCGGCCTGCATCTGATCCGCAGCGACTTCGGCACCGCCGTGGCCAACCGCGTGGCGCAGCGGCTGGTGATGCTGCCGCACCGCGAGGGCGGGCAACGCCAGTTCGTCGCCAGCCCGGTCGCCGCGCCGCGCAGCCATCCGTTCGACGGCGTGTTCGACTGGGCGCGGCAGCAGTTGCACGCCGGCATCGGCGCCGCGGACCTGGCCCGGGCGGCGGCGATGAGCGAACGCAACTTCTACCGCCGCTTCAAGGCCGCGATCGGCACCACCCCCGCGCATTGGCTGCAGCAGGAGCGGGTGCGCGCGGCGAAAGCCTTGCTGGAGGACGGACGGCTGGATCTGGAGCGGGTGGCCGCGGCCTGCGGTTTCGAGACGCTGGAGGCGTTCCGGGCCGCGTTCCGGCGCCATGTGGGCGTGGCGCCTTCGGTGTACCGCAGCGGCTTCGGGCAGTTCGCCTGAGGCTTGAACGCGTGCGCAGGCCGCGCCACCCGGCGCAAGCGCACATGGCGAGGACACCGGCATCGGCTACGCTGCGCGTCTTGCAAGAGGATGGTCCGCAATGTTCCGCTGGTTCGAGTCGCTGATTCCCGTATTCCCCGAGATCGATCCGCGCACGCCGCCGCGCGGAGTGTGGCGCTTCTACGCGTTCTACCTGCGCCCGGTATGGCCGGTGTTCGCCGCCACGCTGGTGGCCGGGCTGCTGCTGGCGCTGGTCGAAGTGGCGATGTTCGATTTCCTCGCCCGCATCGTCGATCTGGTCGCCGAGGCGCCGGGGCCGGACTTCTTTGCGCGCCACCGCGACGAACTGCTGTGGATGGCCGCCATCACCCTGGTCGCGCGGCCGCTGCTGACCGGGCTGCACAACCTGCTGGTCAACCAGGCGATCATGCCCGGGCTGAGCAACCGCACGCGCTGGCTGATGCACAACTACGTGGTGCGGCAGAGCCTGAATTTCTTCCAGAACGATTTCGCCGGGCGCATCGCCAACCGGGTCATGCAGACCGGCACCTCGCTGCGCGAATCGGCGGTGCAGATGGTCGATGCGCTGTGGTACATCCTGGTATACACCGGCACCGCGCTGTACCTGTTCGCGCAGGCCGACGCGCGGCTGATGCTGCCGCTGATCGGCTGGCTGGTCGCGTACGTGGCGCTGATGGCGTACTTCGTGCCGCGCATGCAGCAGCGCGCGTGGATCGCCTCGGAGGCGCGCTCCAAGGCGATGGGCCGCATCGTCGACGGCTACACCAACATCGCCACGCTGAAGCTGTTCGCGCATGCCAGGCGCGAAGAGGCCTACGTGCGCGAGTCGATCCAGGAACTGGCGGTCAAGCACCGCGGGCAGACCCGAATGACCACTGCCATGGATTTCTCGATCGCGGCGCTGAACGGCTTCCTGATCGTCGGCACCTGCGCGCTGGCGCTGTGGCTGTGGAGCCAGGGCCGGATCAGCGTCGGCGCGATCACCCTGGCCACAGGGCTGGTGATCCGCATCCACAACATGTCCGGCTGGATCATGTGGGTGGTCAACGGCATCTTCGAGGACATCGGCACCGTGCAGGACGGCATGGAGAGCGTGGCCCAGCCGATCCAGGTGCAGGACCGCGCCGATGCGCAGGCGCTGCAGGTCAGCCGCGGCGAGGTGCGCTTCGAGCACATCCATTTCCACTACGGCAAGCGCGGCGGGGTCATCGCCGGACTCGACCTGCAGGTGCGCCCGGGTGAGAAGATCGGCCTGGTCGGGCCGTCCGGCGCCGGCAAATCGACCCTGGTCAACGTGCTGCTGCGGCTGTACGACCTGGAGAGCGGACGCATCCTGATCGACGGCCAGGACATCGCCACGGTGACCCAGGAAAGCCTGCGCGGGCAGATCGGCCTGGTCACCCAGGACACCTCGCTGCTGCACCGCTCGATCCGCGACAACCTGCTGTACGGCCGCCCCGACGCCAGCGAGGCGCAACTGCTGGCAGCGGTGCGCAAGGCGCGCGCCGACGGCTTCATCGACGCGCTGCGCGACGGCGAAGGCCGCAGCGGCTACGACGCGCATGTCGGCGAACGCGGGGTCAAGCTGTCCGGCGGCCAGCGCCAGCGCATCGCCATCGCCCGGGTGCTGCTGAAGGACGCGCCGATCCTGGTGCTGGACGAGGCCACCTCGGCGCTGGATTCGGAAGTGGAGGCGGCGATCCAGGACAGCCTGGACGAACTGATGGCGGGCAAGACGGTGATCGCGATCGCGCACCGGCTCTCGACCATCGCGCGCATGGACCGGCTGGTGGTCATGGACCAGGGCGCGATCGTCGAAACCGGCACCCATGCCGAACTGGTCGCGCGCGGCGGCCTGTACGCACGGCTGTGGGCGCGGCAGACCGGCGGATTCGTCGGAGCGCGCTAGCGCGCGGCGTCAGCGCATTCGCGCTGTCGCCCCCACAGTTTGCTGCTGAGCCGCGTTATCGCATTCGCGCTAACGCCCCCACAGTTTGCGGCGCAAACCGTGGGCCCCAGCTCATCACCTTCCAGATCCCCCGCGCCTGAGCGGCGTCAGCGCATTCGCGCTAACGCCCCCACAGTTTGCTGCGCAAACCGCGGGCCCCGGCTCATCACCTTCCAGATCCCCCGCGCCTATCGGCGCGCCCCCCTTGACTCAAGGGGGGCTGTTCTCCAGTTGGATCGCGTGAGGTCATCGGGCGCGAGGAACCGCTTTTACGAATCCCCACTCCCTAATCCCGAATCCCGGCTTCTCACTGGATCGGCTCGTCCAGCATCAGCTCGCGCACGAAGCGCACCGGCGGCGCGCCGTAGGACAGCACCTGGTCGTGGTAGGCCTTCAGGTCGAACTTGTCGCCGAGCTTGGCCTGCATCGCCTTGCGCAGGTCCAGGTGTTCCTGCACGCCGACGAAGTAGGTCGGCAGCTGCGCGGAGGTGAGCTGCGCGCGCACCCACTTGCCTTCGGCTTCGCTCTGCTGCTGGAAGGTGTCGTGCACCATCAGCCGCATGGCCTGTTCCTTGCTCCAGTTGTCCACGTGCACGCCCTGGTCGAGCAGCGCGTTGGCGAGGGTGCGCAGGTAGAACTTCAGCTGCACCAGATGGAACAGCGGATCGTTGTCCAGGTAGCCCTGCTCCTGCATCATCCGTTCGGTGTACACGGCCCAGCCCTCGGCGAAGGTGCCGGAGCGCAGCACGCCGCGCAGGGTCGAGGGGAACTTGGCCGAGTGCCAGCCTTCGACGTAATGGCCGGGCACGCCTTCGTGGATGCTCAGCAGGTGGATCATGCGGCCGTTGTATTCGCGCAGGAACGATTCGGCCTGCTGCGCGCTCCAGTCGTCGGGAATCGGCGACACCGCGTAGAAGGTCTTCAGGTTCTTGTCCAGCGGGCCGGGCGAGTCGCAGTACGCCACCGCCACGCCACGCTGGAACTCGGGCATCAGGATGATGTCCACCGGCGCGTCGGGCAGGGTCAGCAGGTTCTTGCTGCGGACGAATTCGGTGGAGGAGGCCAGCGACGCCTTGGCGTCCTCGACCACCTTGTCGCGCGCCGGGTGCTGCGCGTAGGCCAGCTCCAGCGCCGCCTCGATCGCGGCCTGCTGCTGCGCGTCGCTCGGCGCATCGGCCAGCGCCGGCGCGTTCGGGCGGTCCTTGAGCACGGTGCGGGCGATGCCGTACATCTCCTCGCGCACGCGCTTGAGCTCGGCCTCGGCGCGCTGCTTGATCTCGGCGCGCGACAGCGAGGAGTTGAGCGCGAATTTCAGCTTCTGGTCGTATTTCTCCGCGCCGATGCGGAAATCGCCCTTGGCGTTGGGCACCAGGGTCTTGTCCAGCCAGGTCTGCTGTTCGGCCACCGCTTTCTTCAGCCCGTCGATCGCCGCCTGCAGGCGCTGCGCGTCGGCATCCGGCAGTTCCTTCACGTGCGGAGCGATGAACGTATCGACGATGCTGAGGATGCCCTGGTTCTGCTTGGCCACGGTCTGCGCGTTGATCTGCGGCACCCGCGCCGGGTCCAAGTTCGCGCGCGCCTGCGCGAACAGCGCCGGGATCTTCTCCATGCGCGCGGTGGCGGACTTCAGCCGCTCCGGCAGCGGCGCGAATTCGCGCGCCATCAAGCCGTAGATCGCGCCGCCGGCCAGGCCGTTGTAGACCTGCGGATCCCAGGCCCAGCTCTGCGACACTTCGCTGCTCCAGATGTCCGACTGCAACTGGTTGCGCAGGATCGCCGCATCCACCTGGTTCTCGCGCGAGAGCTTGGTCACCTGCAGCTTGTCCAGGTCCGCCAGCAGTTGCTTGCTCGCCCCCAGGCTCTTCTGCCGGCCGGCGGCGCTGAGATCGTCCAGCTCGCTGTCGTAGCGGTGATCGCCGGTCTGGGTGGCGCCGACCGGGGACAGCTGCATCCAGGTGTCCACGGCACGCTTGGACAGCGCGGCGAAGGCGGCGTCGGCGGCCGGGTCGGCCGCATCGGCGGCCGCGCCGGGCGTGGCGGCGGACGCCGCGGTCGGCGCGTCGGCGGGTTTCTGGCAGCCGGCGAGGGCGGCGAGCAGGGCGGCAGCGAGCAGGTGCTTGCGCATCGGGTTTCCTGTGGTGGGTCGATTCCCAAGCATAGGCGGCCGCGGCGGCGCGCGCACCTGTCGTGGACTATTCTGGCGCCTCTTCTTGGACGGGAGCGCAGGGATGAACTACACGGGCAGTTGCCATTGCGGCCGCATCGCATTCGAACTGGAAACCGAGGCGCCGATCGCCGAGGTCTACGACTGCAACTGCTCCATGTGCCGCCGCCGCGGCGGGCTGCTGTGGTTCGGCGCACGCGCGGCGCTGTCGCTGCGCAGCGCGCCGCAGGCCTTGGGCACGTATCGGTTCCATCGCCAGCACATCGACCATCACCATTGCCCGGACTGCGGCATCGCCCCGTTCAGCGAAGGCACCCATCCCAAGACCGGCGAGGCGACGGTGGCGGTCAACGTGCGCTGCCTGCCCGAACTGGACCTGCGCGCGCTGCAGGTGCACGCGGTGGACGGAGCGAGCCTGTGACGGCGCGCTCGCGGTACTGGTGGCTACCTGCCATGGTGGGGGAGCGAGTTCAGTCGCGACGGGCTGCACCGGGAAGGCCTATTGCCACTGATGGCCTGAGGCCACCCGGAGTCGTTCCTGCAAGAAGCACCATCCGCATCGTCTGTGCGCCCTTGGTGCTGATGCTGGCGCTCGCCGCCTGCTCCAAGCACAGCGCCGAAAGCGCGGCCGAGGCGCCCGCTGCCGGGCCGGCCGCGGCACCGACCGCGGACGGACGCGCGGCGATGCTGGCCTACGAGCACGAGGTGAACGTGCAACTGCCGGCGGCGCAGATCGAGACGCGGCTCAAGCAGGCCCAGGACAGCTGCCTGAGCGGGCGCTTCGGCGCCTGCAACGTGCTGTCGCTGCAGCAAAGCGGCGGTGATTATCCGCGGGCCGCACTGAGCGTGCGCATCGTGCCCGCCGGGGTGGAGCCGCTGATCGCGCAGGCCGGCAATGGCGGCGAGATCGGCAGCCGCAGCACCCATGCCGAGGACCTGGCGCAGGCGGTGCAGGACAACGCCGCGTTGCAGCAGCGCCTGCAGGCCGAACAGCGCCGCCTGCAGGAATTCCAGCAGCGCCGCGACCTCAGCGTCGCCGACATGATCAGCCTGTCGGCGAAGCTGGCCGAACTCGATACGCAATTGCTGGCCGCCAGCCAGGAGGCGGCGCAGCAGCGCCGGCGTATCGAGACGCAGCGGTTGACCCTGCAGTTCGCCGCGCTCGACGGCGAACGCAGCCGCAGCGAGATCGGCGAAGCCTTCGCCGACACGGGCGCGATCTTCGCCTCCGCCACCGCCTGGGCGATCCGTACGATCGCGGCGCTGACCCCGTTCGTGCTGCTCGGGGTGGTGCTGTGGTGGCTGGTCGCCTGGCTGCGTCGGCGACGCAGGCGCGTTTAGAAAGCTGGCGCTCGCCAGGTACCACTTGTGTAGGAGCGGCTTCAGCCGCGACGGGCGTTACCGGTAGAGCCTGTCGCGGCTGAAGCCGCTCCTACAGTGCTTCGTCAGTCGAGGAGAAAGAAGGCGCTAGCCTTCGTCCTGCTCGAACTCCACGATCACCTCCAGGTCGAAGGCCAGCGCCTCCACCGCTTCGCGCACCTTCTGCGCGGTGGCGAGGTTGCCGGCCTCGATCTCGACCTCGTGGGTGCCTGGACCCTGGTCGTCGGGCAGTCCGGCCGAGCTGGAATCGTCGTCGTCCATATGGCTCATCAGATCGTCGATTTCCTCGACGTGCTCGATGCCTTCCAGGCTGCCGAGCAGGTTGATGATGGCGCGGGCGTCGTCTTCGCTGCCGGTGATGCGGATACGGAGCAGGGGCATGCGTGTTCCTCTGGGTAGGGGAAGGCAAGGCTAGGCAGGCGCCGGCTAAGACGAAGTGATGACGGCTCAGTGCGGTTGCGACGCGGCGCTGCCGAGCGCGGCCTGGTCCACCGTGGTCTCGTCGAACACCGGCGCCAGCAGCGCCTCGGCCGCGGCGCGCAGCATCGCCGGGGCGATGTAGTGGCGATGGCCGCGCGCGATCAAGGCCATGTACAGGCGGCCGAACCAGTTGCGGCAGGCCACGCGCGTGTCCAGGCTCAGTTCCACGCTGCCGTCCTCGGCGACGTCCACGCCCACGCAGCTGCGGAACACCAGGTGCCGGTCGTCGGCGCCGAGCAGCACCTGCGCGCGCCGGTCGTGCGCGGCGTGCGCCTGGCCCAGCACCGGGAAGCGGCCGGCGAACAGGCGTTCGCGCTGCGGCGACAGCAGCGAGGACACCGGGCACCCGAGCGGCGAGGTGCGCAGCCGCAGCGGCGCGACCAGCGCATTGCGGATCCGCATCAGCCAGGTCACGCCGAGCGGCCGACGCTGCATGAAGCCTTCCAGCAGCGCCACCATCAGCGCGTGCGCGCCGCGCTGGCGCAGCTGATGCGGCTGCAGGCGCAGGCGCACGCTGTCCTGGTGGTCGTGCGCCTGCAGTTCGTCCCACAGCAGCGAGCCGGGCACCGGCTGCGGCAGCGAGCGCACGGCCGCCAGGCGCGGCGCCAGCGCGACGAAGCCGGGCGGATGCCGCCACCTGCCCAGCGCCTGGCGCAGGCGCCCGCTGCGCGCGCGCAGGTCCGCGCACCAGGCCAGGCGCCGGCTGCCGGGCGAGGCGGACAGCGACAGGCGCACGGTCGGCACCTGCATCGCCTGCGCCTGCGGCGACGCCAGCAGTGCGCGTACCGCCTCCGGCAGCAATTCGGTCAGCGTGGCGATGTCGGCGGTGCCGGCCATGACCCGTTCGCGCACCTGCGGGCTCAGATCGCCGCCGGCCTCGTCGCTGTGGCAGGACAGCGCGAAGAACGCCGGATGCGCCGCGTTCGCGCGCAGCGGCGCGAACTGGTGCCAGGTGCCGCCGCCGAAGCGCACGGTGAACAGGCAGTCGGCCGGCAGGTCGACGTGGCGCAACGCGGCCAGGAAATGCTGCGGGTCCTGTTCGAGCTGCGCCATCGATGCGGTGCAGAAGCGCAGCTGCGCGCCGCCGCTGCCGGTGATCGCGGTGAACATGCGGTGCCCGGCGTGGCGATGGAAGGGATGCCCGTTGGCGCCAACCGCGAAGGAGAACAGCGCAGTCGATTCGCCATTGGCGAAATCGGTGTCGGCCAGCCGTGCCGACGGTTCGTCCAGCGCATCGTGGAAGCTCGGGTGCGCGCGCTGGCGCACGCAGGCCTGGGCGATCAACGGATCGCCGGCGCCGGCGCCGAGCTGCGCGATCAGGGTCACTTCCACCGGCAGCCCGCCGCTGTACGAGGCCAGGCGCACGGAGGGAAAACCTGCCTGGGCGGCAGCGGTTTCGCGGAGCGGGGCGGTGGACATCGGCGGGTTCCTTTTGGCCGGGGCGGGACGGATCAGGCGTTCTTCTTCGCCAGCTTGCGCGCTTCGCGCTTGAGCGGGCCGGCGGCGGGGCAGACCTCGAAGGCGAAGCCGCTGAGCGTATTGACCAGGTTGTCGGGGGTCAGCCGGTACACCACGAACTGGCCGCGGCGCTCGCTCGACACCAGCCCGGCCGCTTCCAGCACCGACAGGTGCCGCGAGATCGCCGGCGCGCTCATCGCGAAACGCTGCCCGATCTGCCCGGCAGTGAGTTCCTGCGCCGACAGGTAGGCCAGGATCTCGCGGCGCGGGCGGGAGGCGAGGGCTTCGAAGACGCGGTCGATGGACATCAGGGATTAGATAATTAACGAATTAGCTAATTAATGACGCATCGATGGCCGTGTGTCAAGCGTCCTGCGGCGTATCTCTGATTCAGGCGATCGGATCTTGTAGGAGCGGCTTCAGCCGCGACACGCGTTACCGACAACGTCTGTCGCGGCTGAAGCCGCTCCTACAAAAGCGCGCAACCAGGCGAACGCCTAGCCCGCCCTCGGCGGCAGCCCCAGCAGTTCCGCCGGCAGCGCCGGCATCGGCGTGCGTTCGTCCAGCGCCTCGCGCTTGAGCCAGTCGATGAACTGGCTGGCCGCCGGGCTGGGCAGGCGGTGGCCGGGATGCACGATGTAGTAGGAATAGCGCGCCTTCAGCGCCGGGCCGGGCAGGCGCACCAGTTCGTAGCGCTGCAGGTAAGGCTGGGCGATGTGCTTGCGCGCCAGCACCGCGCCGACGCCGTACACCGCCGCGCGCATCGCGTCGGTGCTGTCGTTGAAGGTGTGCATCGGCGGCAGTTCCACGCCGCGCACCGCGGCGGCGCGGAACCAGTCGCGCCAGCCCTGCGGCGACATGTCGCTGAGCAGCGGCAGCTGCGCGATCTGCTCGGGATGGCGCAGCGTGGCCAGCTGCGGCAGTGCCGGCGAGGCGACCGGGAACAGTTCGTCGTCCATCAGGTGGTGCGAGGTCAGCCCCGGCCACGCGCCCTGGCCGTAGCGGATGCCCAGCTCGGGGCCGCCGTCCTCGAAGCGCGAGAACGCCGCGTCGGTCTGGATGTCCAGGCGCACGTGCGGATGCGCCTGGCAGAAGCGCGGCAGCCGCGGCAGCAGCCAGCAGTAGGACAGCGAGCGCAGCGTGGTGATGCGCAGCGGCGCGGTATCGGCCTGCGGGTGCAGGTTGCCGGCCACCGCCGCGATGTCGGCCAGCGCCGCGCTGGCCGCATCGGCCAGCTGCCGGCCCTCGGCGGTCAGCTTGACCCCGCGCGCATGGCGCTGGAACAGCGTCGCGCCGAGCAGCGCTTCCAGCTTGCGCACGTGGTGGCTGACCGCGCTGGCGGTGAGGTGCAGTTCCTCCGCGGCATGGGCGAAATTCTGGTGGCGCGCCGCGGCGGCGAACACGCCGAGCGCGGGCAGCAGGGCAGGGCGCAGTTGCATGGCTAGACACGCGGCAGATTTGTGGCTCGCGACGATACTACGCGCTTGTGGGCGTTGCGACGGCGCGCGATCCTGGCAGCCATGCGCAAGATGCGGGGCCGGTACGGGCCGCGTTGGCGCGCGGCCCCGCTTCCGCCGCTGTTCGCGCGCTTTGCCTGTTGCCCGGTGGCAGGTGGCAGCCGCGTCCGCGGCGACGGCACGATCGACGGCAGCGGACACAAGATGAATCGAGGAGACAACACGGTGAATGCAGCCCATCCCGCGTCCGGCGATCCAGCCGACGTCCTTCCGGCACCCGCGGTGCGCGACTGGCGCACGCCCCTGGAGCTGCTGTTCCTGGGCATCGTCTGGGGCTGCTCGTTCCTGTTCATGCGCGTGGCGGCGCCGCAGTTCGGCGCCTATGCGCTGGTGGAACTGCGCCTGGCGCTGGGGGCGACGGTGCTGCTGCCGTTCCTGTGGATGGCGCGTGCGCGCTTTCCGCTGCGGCGCTGGCCGACGCTGGCGGCGATCGGGTTGCTCAACTCCGCGTTGCCGTTCCTGCTGTTCGCGTGGGGCGCGCAGCATGCGCCGGCGGCGATCGGCGCGATCTGCAACGCGATGACCGTGCTGTTCACCGCGCTGATCGCGTTCCTGTTCTTCGGCGAGAAGATCGGCGTGCGCCGCGCGGTGGCGCTGCTGATCGGCTTCGTCGGCATCGTGGTCCTGGCCACCGGCAAGTCGGCCGGGCTGAGCGTGGGGCCGGCGGCGTTCGCCGGCGCCACCGCCTCGCTGCTGTACGGCATCGGCTACAGCCTGGTGAAGCGCTACATGAGCGACCTGCCGCCGGCGGCGTCGGCCGCCTCGACCCTTGGCTGCAGCGCAGTGCTGCTGGCGCCGCTGGCATGGACGCATTGGCCGGCCGCGCCGGTGCCGGCGGTGGCCTGGGCCTGCGCCGGCGCGCTGGGCGTGGTCTGCACCGGGCTCGCCTTCCTGATGTACTACCGGCTGATCCAGCGCATCGGCCCTGCGCGCGCGTCGACGGTGACCTACCTGGTCCCGGTGTTCGGCGCGCTGCTGTCCTGGTCGATCCTCGGCGAGCCGTTGACCTGGAGCATGCTGCTGGCCGGCGTGCTGATCCTGGGCAGCGTCGCCTTCAGCCAGCGCGCGCGTTGAGGGACCTGCCGATGACCGCTTCCCTGCTCGCATCGCAATTCGCCTACAAGGCCTGGGCCAACGCCGAGTTGCTGCAGGCGCTGGCGCAGATCGACGCGGCCGCGTATCCGGCGCCACGGCAGCGCGCGATCCGGCTGTTGAACCACACCTACGTCGTGGACCGGATCTTCGCCGCCCACCTGGACGGCGGCACGCATGCGTTCACGGCCAGCAACACGCCGGAGACGCCGGCGCTGGAGGCATTGCACGCGGCCGTCGCCGAATCCGACCGGTGGTATGCCGGCTACGTCGGCCAGCTCGATGCGACCGCATTGCAACAGTCGCACGCATTCCGCTTCACCGACGGCGATGCCGGCCGCATGACCCGCGAGGAAATGCTGTTCCACGTCCTCGCGCACGGCGCCTATCACCGCGGCAACATCGCCATGCTGCTCAGCGACTGCGGGCTGGAGCAGCCGCGCGAGCTGTTCACCCGCTTCCTGCACGCACGCGAACCCGAGCGCCGCGGCGCGGCGCCAGCGGCCTGAGCGCCGGCGCAGGCCAATGCAGTGCAGCCCGCTGGTGAGCGCGGACTACTGCGGCGGCGTACGCACCGGCAGCGGCACGTTGCACAGGTCGATGTGCCCGGCCGGGCGCTTGTAGAAATCGTCCCGGCGGTTGCGTCGCGCTTCGGCCACGTCGCGGAAGGTCTGCGTGTCGGTGCGCAGCAGCTGCAGCGGCGTACGTTCTGCCTCGGGCAGGTCGCTGGCGAGCTTGATCGCGCGGATCGGGGTGCGCTGTTCGGGCTTGGCGTAAAACCCCATCGGGTCCGGTCCGCGCGGGATCACGCTGAGCAGTTCCATGCCCTTGACCACGCGCCCGACCACGGTGATGTTGCGGTCCAGCTGCCGCGGCGATTGCCCGGTGACCACGTACAGCTCGGCGCCGATGCTGCTGTCCTCGTCGTTGTTGCGGCCGGCGCCGAGGGTGCCGTAGCAGTGCGCCAGCCACGCCTTGCCGTCCTTCGGGTCGCGCGCGGCCGGAAAGCCGTCGACGAAGCCCACTTGCGGCGCCCAGCCGTCGCGGTCCGGCAGCGCCTGGAACGCCAGGCCCGCGGCCGGGCGCTGGAACTCGGCAGGCAGGTGCCGCTTGGCCGACCCCAGCGACTTGGCCTTGTCCGCCTCCTCGCCATCGGGATCGCCGAACTGCACCACGAAATTGTCCTGCGAGCGGTAGATGCTCAGGCCGTCCCAGAAGTGCTCGTGGGCCAGGGTGCGGATATTGCCGACGTGCTGCGGCGCGAACGCCGGCGCCAGCTCGATGACCACGCGGCCGGCGTCCAGGTCCAGATACAGCGTGTTGGCCGGGTCCAGCGTGCGCCAGTCGCCGGGCTTGGACGCGTCCAGGATCTGCTGCGGACTGCGGTACGGTGCGGCAGGCGCGGCGGCCAGTGCGCAGGCGGCGGACGACAGCAATGCGAGGGCGAGCAGGGTGGGACGCAAGGGCATGGCGGCAGCCTGGAGGACGGTAGCCGATTCTTACCCAGCCACCGTCGCTGCGCCAATGCCGCCGTTGCGTTGCCGGCCGGTGCGCTCAGCGCGCCGGTGCGCGTTGCGGGGCGTCCTGCGTCTCCTGCGGGGCGGTCAGCGCGGGCTGCGCAGCCGCATTCAATGCATCGAGCTGGCGCAGGCTGTCCTGCAGCGGCGCGGCTGCGGCGACCTGCGCGTCCACGTAGGCGGTGCGCTTGTCGCCCCCCATCGGGTCGCCCTGCACGGCGAACACGCGGCCGGCGTCGTTGCGCAGCACATGGTCGACCTGGGTCAGGCCTTCGCGCTTGGCCGCCAGCAGCAGGTGCGTGGCCAGTTGCGGATCGGCCGGCGTCAACCGGGCGTCGATCATGCGCTGCATCGCGTGGTCCGGATGCGCCGGATCGCGGGGATCGGCCGGCGTGCTCGCGGGCGTCGCCCGCGCTGCGGCCGCGACCTTCGGATCGACATTGTCGACGCCGGCGTCGATGCGGGTCAGCGCGCCGCTCAGCGCGCCGTCGGCATCGGCGGCGACGCGGAACAGGCGTTCGCTCAGGCCGTACGGGGAATTGCCGAGATTGCGCGCCAGCCCGATCGCGAATTCCTCGTTGCTCATGCGGGCGTAGGCGCCGGCCTGCTCGCGATCGAACGGGCGCGCCTGCGCGGCCTGCGCGTACTGCTGGCGCAGCGCGCCCATCTGCGCCTCGGAGAAGTTCAGGGTCACCTCCTGGCCGGCGGCGATGGCATCGGCCGCGGTGTCCTTCCTGGCCAGCGCGGCATTGAGCAGTTGCGCCTGGTTGCCGTCGACCTTGCCGAAGCCGAGCTGGTAGCGGCACGCCTCGACGTGTTCGCTGCCGGCGGCATCGAACTGGCGGGTCAGGGTGAGCAGCACGTTGTCGGCGTACTGCAGCTTGCTGGTGACGGTGCTGCTGCCGTCGGCGAGGGTGGCGCGTACGTTCTCGCCGCTGTTGCGCTGCCCGGCCAGGTCCAGGCTCAGCGACCCCACCCCGAGTTTGGCGCGGGTCTGCGAGCTCGCGCTCAGGGTGTCGATCCGCTGCACGTCGCTGACCCCGGGTGCCGCCTGCGCCGGCAGCTGGCCGCTGCCGAGGAAATCGCGGTAGGCGGCCTGCGCCTGCGGGTCGCGCAGGTCGAAGGTCGCGGTGTGCATGCTGGCCTGGCCCAGCGCGTCCTGGCGGCCCAGCATGGCCTGCGCGACGGGCGTCTTCAGCCCGATCATGTCCAAGCGTTCGATCGCCGCGGTCGGTCCTGTCGCCACGCGCACGTGGTCCGGGTCCAGGCGCTGCGCGGTGTAGCTCACGCCTGCCGCGTCGGTGTGTTCGCTGCTGCTGGCGAAACTGCGGAACGAGGCTTCCAGCGAGGTGCGAACGAAGGCCTGGCCGTCGAGCCTGACGCTGCCGCCGACCGGGATGCTCAGTGGATCGAATGGATTGACGCTGCGCGCGGCCCCGGCGGTGGCGTCGCCGGGCAGGGTGACGTTGTAGCGCGCGCGCTCGCCGAGCTGGGTCGTGCTGCTGAGGCTCGCGGCGTTGCGGCCGGTGATGGCGGCGTCGAGCTGGTGGCCCTGGCGGAATTCCATCTCCAGGCCGAATTCGGTCTTGCCGTCGGCGGTGCGCCGGCTGGCGCCTACGCTCTGGGTGGAGACGAACTGGTGCGCGAGCGGCCCGCTGCGTCCCAGCGCATGGGACTGCGTGTGCTCCACGCTGGCGCTGCCGTCGGCCGGATTCCATTTCAACGGACCGGCGCTGCGGCTGCTGCCAGCGCTGGCGAAGGTGGGATCGTTGGCCTTCGCGTCGTCGGCGGGCGTCGTCGAACTCATGCATTCCTCCTGGATGGCGCCTGCCGGCGCGAGCGGCGCGCAGGATAGCCAGGCCGATGTTGCCGGTGCGTCAGGCGTTCGTTATGCCTGCTATGACTACCGGCACATTCGCTATACCCAACTCAACACTAGTATGCATTCCAACCTAGTGGGGGCGGTCATGGTCGAACCGGATGCACAGCTGAAGAAGTTCCAGAAGGAGCTGAGCGCGGGCACCGTGTCGCTCGCGCTGCTGGCGGTGCTGGCCGAGGCCCAGGAACCCCTGTACGGCTACCTGATCGCCAAGCGCCTGGAAAAAGTGGGCGAGGGCGTGCTCAGCGGCAAGCAGAGCGCGCTGTATCCGGTGCTGCGCAACCTGGAAGCGGCCGGGCTGCTGTCCAGCCATGTCGAGCCGTCGGTGGCCGGGCCGCCGCGGCGCTACTACCGCATTACCCAAACCGGCCGCGCCACCTTGCAGCAATGGGCCGCGGCGTGGCGCGCCACCCGCGATTCCGTCGATTCCGTCCTGAAGGGGATTTCAGAATGAGCAGCGAACAACTCCAGGCGCGGCCGTTGCCGGCCACCATTCCCGACTATCTGGCGCAACTGCGCGTGGCGCTGGCCGGCGCCGATCCGGCGCTGGTCCAGGACGCGCTGTACGACGCCGAGGAATACCTGCGCGCCGAGCTGGCCGAGCAGGCCGGCAAGAGCGAGGCCGAGGTGATCGCCGAGGTCGCCGGCAGCTACGGCGCGCCGGAAGAGGTGGCCGCGATCTACCGCGACACCGAGGTCACGGTGAACCGCGCACTGAAGCCGCCGGCGCCGCCCAGGCGCAAGTCGCTGCTCGGCCGCTTCTTCGGCGTGGCCGCCGATCCGCGCGCCTATGGCGCGTTCTTCTACATGCTGCTGTCGCTGGTCACCGGCATCTTCTACTTCACCTGGGTGGTCGCCGGGGTCAGCGTCTCGCTGGGCATGCTGGTGCTGATCATCGGCGTGCCGTTGCTGGTGCTGTTCTTCGGTTCGGTGCGGCTGCTGTCGCTGGTGGAAGGGCGCATCGTCGAGGTGCTGCTCGGCGAGCGCATGCCGCGGCGCCCGCTGTACAGCGCGCGCGAACAGCCATGGCTGCGGCGCATCGGGCAGATGTTCACCGACGCGCGGACCTGGACCACGATGCTGTACTTCGTGCTGATGCTGCCGCTGGGGATCTTCTATTTCAGCGTGTTCGTTACTCTGCTGAGTACGGGATTGGCGCTCGCGGCGGCACCGCTGGGATTTTTCTTCCCGCAGCAGTTCAACGTCATGTTCGTCGACTGGAACGTCACCGAAAGCGCGCCGTGGCTGCTGCCGCTGTGGAGTGCGCTGGGCATCGTGCTGCTGTTCGCCATGCTGCACCTGGCGCGTGGCATCGGCAAGCTGCACGGCATGCTGGCCAAGCACCTGTTGGTGCACAGCTCGGCGCAATGACATTGACGCGGCGGCCGGCAGGCGCCGGCCGCGCGCGGTACGCCGCTCAGCCGGCCTTGCGGCTGCCGCGGCGCTTGAGCGGGGTGACGTTGCCGCTCGGCGCCTGCGCCGTGGCCGACGCATTGGCGGCGATGAACGCACGCACCTGCGGATAGACGATGTCGCGCCAGCGGCGGCCGCTGAAGATGCCGTAGTGGCCGGCGCCTTCCACTTCCAGATGCTGGCGGCGGTGCGCGGCGATGCCGGTGCACAGGTCCTGCGCGGCGGCGGTCTGGCCCAGGCCGGAGATGTCGTCCAGTTCGCCTTCGATGCTGAGCAGCGCGGTGTCGCGGATCGCGGAGGGATCCACGCGCTCGCCGCCGATCACCCATTCGCCGCGCGGCAGCAGGAATTCCTGGAACACCACCCGGATCGTGTCCAGGTAGTAGGTCGCCGGCATGTCCAGCACCGCGTTGTACTCGTCGTAGAAGCGGCGGTGCGCCTCGGCGTCCTGCAGGTCGCCCTTGACCAGGTTGGCGTAGAAATCCCAGTGCGACATGAAGTGCCGGCTGGGGTTCATCGCCAGGAATCCGGTGTGCTGCAGGAAGCCCGGATACACCGCGCGGCCATGTCCCGGATACGTCTGCGGCACGGTGTGGATGACGTTGTGCTCGAACCACGACAGCGGATTGCGCGTGGCCAGGTTGTTGACCTGGGTTGGGCTGCGGCGCGCGTCGATCGGCCCGCCCATCATCACCAGCGAGCGTGGCGTGGCTTCGCCGCGTCCGGCCATCAGCGACACCGCGGCCAGCACCGGCACCGTCGGCTGGCACACGCTGATCACGTGCAGCTTGTCGGCGCCGATGTGGCGGATGAAGTCCTGCACGTAGTTGACGTAGTCGTCCAGGCCGAAGTCGCCGTCGCTCTGCGGCACCATGCGCGCGTCGATCCAGTCGGTGACGTAGACCTTGTGGTCGCGCAGCAGGGTGCGCACGGTGTCGCGCAGCAGCGTGGCGTGGTGCCCGGACAGCGGCGCCACCACCAGCACCGCCGGCTGCTGCTTGAGCCCGGCCACGACCTTGGCGTCGTCGCTGAAACGCTTGAAGCGTAGCAGGCGGCAGAACGGCTTGCGCAGCACTTCCTGCTCGACGATCGGCAGCGGGTGGCCGTCGACCTCGACGTGGTCCAGCGCCCAGGCCGGCTTCTCGTAGTCCTTGCCGAGCCGGTGCAGCAGTTCGTTGGTCGCGGCCAGACGCTCGGCGCCCGGGAGCGTGGCCCACAGGCTATTGGCGTCGGAGAAGATCTTGGCGTTGGCCGCTGCCTGGTGGACCCAGGGGGCGAGCAGGTTGCGGGTCAGTTCGTGCCACTGGTAGAGCATGCCGGTGTTTCCATCCTGAGCGTATGCTGCCGTGCAGCATATCCTATCCGGGGTGGTTGCACCTTAATGGGGCACCAGACCAATCGTTTCCAGGGCCGCCGCATCCCCCGCCAGCGCTGGCGATAGCCAGCAATGACTGCCGACCGGGCGCAGTCCGAGTGCACCAAACTGGCGCCGGTACCAGCGCGCCGGACGTGGCTGGAAGCCGGCATGGTCGCCGTCGAAGGCGTCCTCCATGGCGAAGGTCTCCAGGAACGCGACCCCGCCGCACAGGTCGGCCAGGCCCGGCAGGCCCTGGCGCAATTCGCGGTTGGGCACGTAGTGCAGCACGTCCGAACACACCAGCAGGTCCACCGGCGCGCACGGCCGCAGCCAGGCGAAATCGCCGAACCGCGCCGGGCGCAGATTGCGATGGCGGCCGTAGCGCGCCACCGCGTACTCGCTGCTGTCGAAGCCCAGGTAACTCAGTTTCGGCCGCAGCTTCAGCAGCGGCGCGCGCCAGGCGCCTTCGCCGCAGCCGATGTCGAGCACGCTGCGGATCGGCCGTTCCAGGTAGTACTCGGCCTGGGCGACGGCGAGCGCGACCTTGCGCGCCAGGCGCGCGTTGCCGCCGATATCGTCGCGGCGATACCAGCGCTGGAAGTAGTCGGCGTCGTACTGTTTGTCCATGCGGGGTCGTGGTCCGTGCGGGCGCGATGCGAATCGGCGAAAATGGCGTGACATCCTACGCCAGCGACCCGGAGCCAGCGCATGCAACTCTATCTGTGGATCAAGTCCCTGCACCTGCTGTTCGTGGTCGCATGGATGGCGGCGGTGTTCTACCTGCCGCGGATCCTGGTCAACATCGCCGAGAGCGCGGGGCAGCCGGACGTGCAGGCGCGGCTGGTGCTGATGGGGCGGCGCCTGTACCGCTTCGGCCACATGATGTTCGGCCTGGCCTTGCTGCTGGGGCTGACCCTGTGGCTGGGCTACAAGGTGTTGCCCGACTTCCCGACCATGGTCGCGCCCGGCCACAGCGGTTGGCTGCACGCCAAGCTGGGCCTGGTGGCGCTGATGCTCGGCTACTACATCTTCAGCGGGCGCTGGCTCAAGGGCGTGGGCCAGGCGCGCGCGCTGCCGTCCTCGCGCGCGCTGCGCCTGTTCAACGAACTGCCGGTGCTGGCGCTGCTGGTGGTGATCTGGTTGGTGTTGGCGAAGCCGTTTTGAGCCGGGATTGGGGATTTGGGATTGGGGATTCGAAAGTCCCCGTTTCCGACCCTTTCCGGGTTTGCGTCAGCAGCTAAGTGCTGCCGTTGTCGAGTTGCTTCAGTTCGCTGCGGGCCAGGTCGATCCACTGGCGTTGGTCGCGCTGGTAGTAGCGCGGGGCCAGGCTGGAGCGCTTCAGCACTTCGTTGAACACTTCGCCGGCGCGCTGCGGCTGGCCCGCGCGCTGCAGCAGTTGCGCGTAGCGCACGCGCGCTTCTTCGCCGGGGTAGTCGTCGGCGAGCGCGGCGTATTCTTCCAGTGCCGCGTCGGTCTGGCCCAGCGCCTCGGTGGCGCGCGCGTAGAGCAGGTGGCCGTCGTGCGAGCGGAACTGCGGGTTGGCGGCGATCAGCCGGTCCAGCGTGGCTTTCACCGCGGCCGGCTGGTCCAGGCCGAACTGCGCCTTGGCCAGTCCGAGCAGCAGTCCGGGGTCGTCGCGGTGGATGCCGCGCAAGCCGCTCTCGAAGACCTCGGCGGCCTGCGCGTAGTCGCCGTTGCCCAGGTGCACCTCGGCCAGTTGCCGGCGGTTGTCCACGGTGTCGGCCAGTTCCAGGCGGTTGCCGGCGGTGCGCTTGTCGCGGTTCGGATCGAGCGTGGCGCCGACCTTGCGCAGGTGGCGGCGCGCGCGCGGATCGTTGCGCCATTCCGGCAGCAGTTCGGCGATCACATAGATCAGGATCCCGAGATACGAAAAGATCAGCAGGATGAAGATCCAGTACAGCGGGCGGCCGCTGCGCACCACGTGCACGCAGCAGGCCAGCTGCAAGGCCAGCGACAGCAGGACGATGGGATTCATGGACAACGCTTCCTTGTGTCGCGATCAGGCCGCTTCGTACGCCCCGTAGCCGCGCAGGCGCTCGTAGCGCTTCTGCAGCAGCTGCTCGACCGGCAGCTTTTCCAGCGCGTCCAGTTCGTTGAGCAGCACCGCCTTCAGGCGCTTCGCCATCTGCGTGGGGTTGCGGTGCGCGCCGCCGATCGGCTCGCGCACGACCTTGTCGACCAGGCCCAGCGCGGACAGGCGCTTGGCGGTCAGGCCCAGTTGCTCGGCGGCGTCCTTGGCCTTGGCCGCGTCCTTCCACAGGATCGAGGCGCAGCCTTCCGGCGAGATCACCGAATAGGTGCCGTACTCCAGCATCAGCGTGCGGTCGCCGACGCCGATCGCCAGCGCGCCGCCGGAGCCGCCTTCGCCGATCACGGTGCAGATCACCGGCACTTTGAGCTCGGCCATCTCCAGCAGGTTGCGCGCGATCGCCTCGCTCTGGCCGCGTTCTTCCGCGCCGATGCCGGGATAGGCGCCAGGGGTGTCGATGAAGGTCAGCAGCGGCAGCTTGAAGCGCTCGGCCAGCTTCATCAGCCGCAGCGCCTTGCGGTAGCCCTCCGGACGCGGCATGCCGAAGTTGCGCGCGACCTTGGTCTTGGTGTCGCGGCCCTTCTGGTGGCCGATGATGACCACCGGGCGCCCGTCGATGCGGCCCAGGCCGCCGACGATCGCCTTGTCGTCGGCGAACGCGCGGTCGCCGGCCAGTTCCTGGAACTCGTCGCAGAACACGTTGATGTAGTCCAGCGTGTACGGACGCTGCGGATGCCGCGCCAGCTGCGAGATCTGCCACGACGACAGGTCGCGGAAGATCTGCGCGGTGCGCACCCGCAGCTTGTCCTGCAGCGCGCGCACCTCGGTCTCGACGTTGACCGCCGGGCCGGTGCTGGCGTTGCGCAGTTCCTGGATCTTGGCTTCCAGATCGGCGATGGGTTGCTCGAAGTCGAGGTAGTTCGGATTCATTGGAGGCCGTCGTGAACGTAAGGGACGCAGTTTAGCCGAACCGATGTCGGTCACCCGTACGGGGCCGTGCGGTTGGGGCCGGGAATGGGGAGTGGGGAATGGGGAATCGAAAAGGCGGCACAGCTGCAGTCAGGGCGGTGAGCGCTGATTCTGCTTTTCCCATTCTCCATTCCCGATTCCCCACTCCCGGCTTCTCACGCCCACGGCGGGCTGTACTTCACCTTCACCGCGCGCACGCCCGGATCGGCGCGCAGGGTGTCCAGCAGTTGCGGGTCCACGCGCACCGCGTGGCTGCCGTTGAGGTCGAGCATGCCGGCCACCGCGCCCTGTTCGGACTGCAGCAGCAGGTCCAGGCGCAGCGGCGTCTTGCCGGGGCGGTGGCGCGCCAGCAAGGCGTCGATGCGCGGCCAGGTGCTGCGCTGGCGCAGGTCCAGGCGCAGCGACAGGCGCTGCGCGTGGTGGGTGCAGATCTGTTCGTAGTCCCAGCACTGGCGGATGCGCATCGCATAGCCGCCGTTGAATTCGTCCTCGCGCACGCCGCCCTTGACGATCAGGATGCGGTCGCGGGTGAGCAGGTGGCCGAACTCGGCGATGGCGTCGGTGAACGCGCTGCACTCGACCCGGCCGCGGCCGTCCTCGAGTTGCACGAACACCTGGCTGTCGCCCTTGCGCCGCACGCCGACCACCTGGCCGGCGAGGATCGCGCTGGTTTCCGGGCGCCAGGCGCGTTTCTCGCCGTCGCCGCCACCGCCGCGTCCGCCGCCGGATTGCGCGCAGATCTTTTCCAGCGCGCTCAGGTCGCAACCGACCAGCTCGCGCACTTCCTCGCGGTAGGGATCGAACGGGTGGCCGCTGAGGTAGAAGCCCAGCGTCTCGCGCTCGCCGGTCAGCAGCTGGCCCAGCGGCCATTCCTTGCTTTCCGGCAGGTCCAGGCGCAGCGCCGGGGCACTGGTGTCGGCGCCGCCGAACAGCGAGTTCTGCCCGGAGGCGCGCTCGCGCGCCATCTGCTCGGTGGCCTTCATCACCTCCGGCAGCTGCAGCATCAGGGTGGCGCGGTTGCTGCCCAGCCCGTCCATCGCGCCGGCGTTGATCAGCGCTTCCAGGGTGCGCTTGTTGAGCTTGGCCGATTCCACGCGGGTGCAGAAATCCAGCAGCGAGGCGTATTCGCCGCCGCGCTCGCGCTCGGCCACGATCGCCTCGCAGGCGCCGCGGCCCACGCCCTTGATCGCGCCCAGGCCGTACTGGATGGTGTCCGGGGTGGCCGCTTCGAACATGTAGGCCGAGGCGTTGAGCCGCGGCGGCAGCACGGTCAGGCCGAGGTTGCGCACCTCGTCGAGGAAGCCGACCACCTTGTCGGTGTTGTCCATGTCCGAGGACAGCGTCGCGGCCATGAACTCGGCCGGGTAGTGCCGTTTCAGCCATGCGGTCTGGTAGCTGACCAGCGCGTAGGCGGCGGCGTGCGACTTGTTGAAGCCGTAGCCGGCGAACTTCTCCATCAGGTCGAAGATTTCGTCGGCCTTGGCCTCGCCGACGCCGCCCTTGGCCGCGCCCTCGCGGAAGATCTCGCGGTGCTTGGCCATCTCGGCCGGCACCTTCTTGCCCATCGCGCGGCGCAACAGGTCGGCGCCGCCCAGCGAGTAGGCGCCGACGATCTGCGCCATCTGCATCACCTGCTCCTGGTACACCATGATGCCGTAGGTGTCCTTCAGGATCGCTTCGGTGCGCGGATCGGGGTAGATGATCTCCTGCTGGCCGTGCTTGCGCGCGTTGAAGTCCGGGATCAGGTCCATCGGGCCGGGGCGGTACAGCGACACCAGCGCGATCAGGTCCTCGAAGCGGTCGGGCTTGGCGTCCTTGAGCAGCCGGCGCATGCCCGAGGATTCGAACTGGAACACCGCGCCGGTGTTGCCCGAGGCGAAGATGCCCTTGTAGGTGGGCGCGTCGTCGAGCGGGATCGCGGTGATGTCCACCGGCGGGATGCCGGCGCGCGCGTGGCGCACGTTGATCGCCTTCACCGCCCAGTCGATGATGGTCAGCGTGCGCAGGCCGAGGAAGTCGAACTTGACCAGGCCGACCTGCTCGACGTCGTCCTTGTCGAACTGGGTGACCGGGTTCTTGCCCAGGTTGTCGACGTCGTGTTCGGCGAACAGCGGGCAGAAGTCGGACAGTGGCGTCGGCGCGATGACCACGCCGCCGGCGTGCTTGCCGGCGTTGCGGGTCAGGTCCTCCAGCTGCCGCGCCAGGTCCATCAGGTCGCGGACGTCGTCCTCGCTCTGGTAGCGCTGGATCAGCTCCGGCGAGGCCATCTCGCTGTCCTTGCCTTCGCCCATCGCGTCCTTCAGCGTGATGCCGAGGATGTTGGGGATCAGCTTGGCCACGCCGTCGACCAGACCGTACGGGAAGCCGAGCACGCGGCCGCAGTCGCGCACCACCGCCTTGGCCGCCATGGTGCCGTAGGTGATGATCTGGCTGACCCGGTCGCGCCCGTACTTGCGCGCGACGTAGTCGATGACCTCGTCGCGGCGGTCCATGCAGAAGTCGATGTCGAAGTCGGGCATCGACACGCGTTCGGGATTGAGGAAGCGCTCGAACAGCAGGTTGTAGGGCAGCGGATCCAGGTCGGTGATCTGCAGCGCCCATGCCACCAGCGAGCCGGCGCCGGAGCCGCGGCCCGGGCCGATCGGGATGCCCTGGTTCTTGCCCCACTGGATGAAGTCGGCCACGATCAGGAAGTAGCCGGGGAAGCCCATCTTGATGATCGTGTCCAGCTCGAACTCGAGCCGGTCGACGTAGTCCTGGCGGGTCTTGCCCGGCGCCAGCGGATTCTTCTCCAGGCGCGCGGCCAGGCCGTCGCGCGACTGGCTGCGGATCCAGCTGTCCAGCGTCTCGTTGTCGGGCACCGGATACGCGGGCAGGAAGTAGGTGCCCAGCTGCATCTCGATGTTGCAGCGCTGCGCCAGCGCCAGCGTGTTGTCCAGCGCATCGGGAATGTCGGCGAACAGCGCGGCCATTTCCTCCGACGACTTCAGGTATTGCTGGTCGCTGTAGTCGCGCGGGCGCTTGGGGTCGTCGAGCACGCGGCCGGAGGAAATGCACACGCGCGCCTCGTGCGCGGCGAAATCGCTGGCGTACAGGAAGCGCACGTCGTTGCTGGCCACCACCGGCAAGCCGCGGGTGCCGGCGGCATGCAGCGCGAACTGGTTGAACGCTTCCTCGCCGTCGCGGCCGGTGCGGGTCAGTTCCAGGTGCAGGCCGTCGCCGAAGATGCGTTGCCAGTCGGCCAGTTGCTGCTCGGCCAGATCGTGGCGGCCTTCGCTGGCCAGGCGTCCGGCCAGGCTGTCGCGCCCGGCCAGCGCGAACAGATTGTCGCTGCCGGTCTGCAGCCACTCCGGGCGGATCGCCACGCCGCCTTCGTTGCGGTGGCCTTCCAGCCAGGCTCGGGTCAGCAGGCGCGACAGGCTCAGGTAGCCGTCGCGGTTGCGGCACAGCACGGTGAGCCGCCACGGCGTCTCGGCGGCGCTGTCGGCGATCAGCAGGTCGGCACCGGCGATCGGCTTGATGCCCACGCCTTCGGCCGCCTTGTAGAACTTGACCAGCGCGAACAGGTTGTTGAGGTCGGTGACCGCGAGCGCGGGCAACTCCAGTTCGACCGCACGGCTGAGCAGGTTGGCCTGCTTGGCTTTCTTCGGGTCGGCCTGATCCGGTTTCTCGGGCACACGGATGGTCGAATCCGCCAGCGAGAACTCGGTGTGGACGTGCAGATGAGCGAAGCGGGAAGTGGACATGCGGAACCAGAACGATGCCCGGGCAGGTTAGCGGCGGGGGCGGGGACGGGCAAGGCTTGACAGGGCCGTTGCCGGGTCCGGAGTCCGATGCAACGGGCCTGGCGAGGCGATTGGGCGGGGCGCCCGTTCAGCTGTGGGCGCAGGACCTCGGCTGAACGGCGTGGGTCTGCGCGGGCGAAGAGGCAGGGGTGGCCGATGTGCCGTCCTCCGCCAGCGGTCGTTACCGGAGCGCGCGGCCGCCGCGTGCCTCGCCACCGGTCGATGCGCCAAAGCTGCGCAAAACCGGAGCGCGGGCCGTTAGGGTGGGTTGGATTTCTGAATGCAAGTTGACTGCGTCGGCCTAAACGGTACATGTCGGTACAGTTATCAGTACCTCTGCGTAGGGTGCGCGGATGCGTTTTGCTTTCAATGCGTTACGTGGGTCGGGGGCGAAATGGGGACGCGCTGGGGAAATGAATCCATTCTGAAAAATTATTATCTTCGGCGGTCAACTCGCTCGACCTGGCCACGCATTCGAATATCAGGTGATAGCGTCTCGCTCGCCGTGAACCCCCACGGCGTGATCAGGAGAAACTCCATGAAGAAGTTGATTCCGGTGATGGGCGCGCTGATGCTGTTCGGCGCCGTGTCCAGCGCATCCGCGCAGAGCCTGAGCGACGTGAGCGACCGCTTCGCGCCGTGCCAGCAGCTGAGCGGCGGCGATTCTGTGCAGTGCTACCTGGACACCTGGTCCGACGTCATCTCCGATTACTTCAACTGAGCGAGCCGCGGCGACCCGTTTCGGGTCGCCGCTTTGCCCGCGCGACCGGAATGCGCGGCCGCGGCTGAAATATGTTCGATTCTGTATTTTTATATTATCCCGGAAAGTTCCGGGTCGCATTGCGCGATATTCATTCGATTATCTTCGGGAGTGCCAGCGGCGCGGTTGCCCTGTGCGAGGCCGGCTCCTGCGCGACCGTTTCCGGCCATGGATCCTGCGCCGGCAGCGGCCATATCTGGCGATGGGTGCGGCGCTTGGCACGGCCATGGCCGCGGCGGCGCTCAGGCCGGCTGCGGATCCGCCGCCAGCAGGTCCGCGTCCGCGGTGCAGGGCACGTCCCAGGTGCTCGGGGCCTCGGCCAGGCCCAGCGCGCGCCGTACCGGCGCGAAGCTGCGCCGGTGCTGCGGGCACGGGCCATGCGCGGCCAGCGCGGCCAGGTGCGCCGGGGTGGCGTAGCCCTTGTGCAGGTCGAAGCCGTAGTGCGGATGCTGTTCGTGCAGCCGCTGCATGATGCGGTCGCGGGTGACCTTGGCCACGATCGAGGCGGCCATGATCGCGCGGTCCAGGCCGTCGCCGCCGACCAGCGCCTCGGCGGCGCAGGGCAGGCCCTTGGGCACGCGGTTGCCGTCGATGCGCGCGAAACCGGCCACGTGCGCCACGCCCTCGACCGCGCGGCGCATGCCCAGCATGGTGGCCTGGTAGATGTTCAGCCGGTCGATCTCCTCGGCCTCGATCAGCACCACCTGCCAGGCCAGCGCGCGTTCGACGATGCGCGCGTACAGCGTCTCGCGGCGCGCGGCGGTCAGCTGCTTGGAGTCGTCCAGGCCGTTGATGCGGGGGCGCGCCGGATCGAACACCACCGCGGCCACCGCGACCGGCCCGGCCAGCGGCCCGCGCCCGGCTTCGTCGACGCCGGCGTAAAGCCGGGAATCGGGAACGGGGAATGGGGAATGGGACAGAAGCGGCTGCTGTGGCGAGGATGTGGAAACGGAGCGCTTCATGCCGTCGCTCCTGACGATTCCCGATTCCCCATTCCCGATTCCCGGCTCCCAAGCAATTCGAGCACCGCATCGGCCGCACGCGCGGAGGCGTCCTGGCGCAGCAACTGGTGCAGGCGCGCGTACTCGGGCTGCAGCGCGGCCACCGCCTGCGGGTCGCGCAGCCAGTGCAGCAGCGCGGCGGCGAGCGCGTCCGGGGTGCAGGCGTCCTGCATCAGTTCCGGCGCCAGGTCGCGTCCGGCGAGGATGTTGGGCAGCGCGTAACGGTCGACCTTCAGCAGGCCCAGCGCCTTGACGATGCGGTAGGTCAGCGGCGCGACCTTGTAGCCGACCACCATCGGCCGCTTCACCAGCATCGCCTCCAGCGTCGCCGTCCCGGACGCGAGCAGCACCACGTCGGCGGCGAGCAGGGCGGTGCGGGCCTGGCCGTCGAGCAGGTGCGAATACACCACCGGCAACGCCGAGCGCGACAGCTGCTCGGCCAGCAAGGCCTTGCATGCGGGATTGGCGGCCGGCACCACCACGTGCGCGCCGGGCGTCTGCTGCAGCACCTGCCAGGCGGCGGCGAAGAAGGTATCGCCGAGCCGGCCGATCTCGCCCAGGCGGCTGCCCGGCAGCACCGCCAGCACGGTCGCGCCGGCCGGCAGGCCGAGTTCGGCGCGCGCCGCATCGCGGTCTTCGTGCAGCGCGATCGCGTCGGCCATCGGGTGGCCGACGAAGCGCGCATCCACGCCGTGCCTGGCGTAGATCGGCGGTTCCATCGGGAACAGGCACAGCACCCGGTCGGCGCTGGCGCCGATCTTGGCCGCGCGCCGCTCGCGCCAGGCCCACACCGACGGGCTCACGTAATGCACGGTGCGGATGCCGCGCTGCTTGAGCCAGCGCTCCACGCCGAGGTTGAAGTCGGGCGCATCGATGCCGACGAACACGTCCGGGCGCCAGTCCAGCAGGCGCTGGCGCAGCTCGCGACGCAGTTTCAGCAACCGCGGCAGGTGCCGCAGCACCTCCATCAGGCCCATCACCGCCAGTTCGCTGGCATCGAACCAGGTCTGGCAGCCGGCGTTGCGCATCGCGTCGCCACCGATGCCGGCGAATTCGGCATCCGGATGGCGCGCGCGCAGCGCCTCGATCAACCCGGCGCCAAGCTGGTCGCCGGAGGCTTCGCCGGCGACCAGGGCGATGCGCAGCTTGGCTGCTGCGCCGGGAATCGGGAATGGGGAGTGGGGAATGGGTGAAGCAAGAGCGGGTCCGCGGCCGGGCGGGCTACCGCTCTTCCCATTCCCCATTCCCGATTCCCCATTCCCGGCATTCATCGCAACAACGGCCGCTCGCTGGCTTCGATGAATTCCAGCATCGCGCGCACGTCCTCGCTGCTTTCGGCCAGCACCGCCAGCTGCTGCTTGGCCTCGGCCAGCGGCAGGCCGGCCACGTACAGCGCACGGTAGGCGCGCTTGATCGCGGCCAGGCGCTCGGTATCGAAACCGCGGCGCTTGAGGCCTTCGCTGTTGATGCCGCGCGGGCGTCCCAGCGAATTGCCGCCGACCATGGTGAACGGCGGCACGTCGCCATTGATCAGCGCGCCCATGCCGAGGAAGGCGTGGTCGCCGATGCGGCAGAACTGGTGCGCGCCGGCGAAGCCGCTGATGATCACGTGGTCGCCGACTTCGACATGCCCGGCCAGGGTGGTGTTGTTGGAAAACACGCAATGGTCGCCGACCACGCAGTCGTGGGCGACGTGGGTGTAGGCCAGGAACCAGTTGTCGCTGCCGACCCGGGTGATGCCGCCGCCGTTGCCGGTGCCGCGGCTGACGGTCACGAACTCGCGGATCACGTTGCGGTCGCCGACCACCAGTTCGGTGCGTTCGCCGGCGAACTTCTTGTCCTGCGGATCGCCGCCGAGCGCGACGTGGCCGACCAGGTGGTTGCCGCGGCCGATGCGGGTCGGGCCGACGATGCTGCAATGCGGGCCGATCACGCTGCCTTCGCCGATCTCGACTTCGGCGCCGATCAGGGTGAAGGCGCCGACGCGCACGTCCGCCGCCAGCGTCGCCGACGGATCGATCACCGCGGTGGGATGGATGAGAGGGGCGTTGTCGCTCATTGCAGGTCTCCTGCCTGGCTCATTCGCGGGTGCCGGCGCACAGCACCTCGGCGCAGGCGACGACCTTGCCGTCCACCTTGGCTTCGCCGTAGTACACGGCCATGTTGCGGATCACCCGCTTGATTTCCACATGCAGCTCCAGCACGTCGCCGGGCACGACCTGGCTGCTGAAGCGGGCCTTGTCGACCTTGACCATGTAGAACAGCTTGGACTGCGCATCGCGGCCCAGCGCGAGCTGGGTCAGCACGCCGCCGGCCTGGGCCAGCGCCTCGATGATCAGCACGCCGGGCATGATCGGCTGGCCGGGAAAATGGCCCTGGAAGAACGGCTCGTTCACGCTGACGTTCTTGTGCGCGACGATCTTGCGATTCTCGAAGTCGAGCGACACCACCTTGTCCACCAGCAGGAACGGGTAGCGGTGCGGGATCAACTTCTGGATCTGCTGGATGTCCGGCAGGGTCTGGTCGTGGCTCATTGCTTCTCCTTGCTTACAGACAGGATGCGACGGGCCAGGGCATCGAGCTGCTTGAAGCGCGCGGCGTTCTTGCGCCACGTGCGGTTGTCGGTCAACGGGGTGCCGGAGGAGTACTCGCCCGGCTCATGGATGGAGTTGCGCACCACCGACTTGCCGGTGATCACCACCTTGTCGCAGATTTCCAGGTGGCCGACCACGCCGACCGCGCCGCCGAGCATGCAGTAGCGGCCGATCTTGGCGCTGCCGGCGATGCCGGTGCAGCCGGCGATCGCGCTGTGCGCGCCGATGTGCACGTTGTGCGCGACCTGCACCAGGTTGTCCAGGCGCACGTCTTCCTCGAGCGTGGTGTCTTCCAGCGCGCCGCGGTCGACGCAGGCGTTGGCGCCGATCTCGCAATCGTCGCCGATGGTCACGCCGCCGAGCTGCGGCACCTTGATCCAGTGGCCGGCGTCCATCGCCAGGCCGAAGCCATCGGCGCCGAGCACCGCGCCGGGATGGATGCGCACGCGTTTGCCCAGGCGCACGCGGGTGACCAGGGTGACGCGGGCGATCAGTTCGCAGCCGTCGCCGACCTGGCAATCGTCGCCGATCACGCTGCCCGGGCCGATCACGCAGCCGTCGCCGACCACGCTGCGCGCGCCGATGCTGACGAAGGCGCCGATGTGCGCACCGGCGGCGATCTGCGCGCTGGGGTCGATGCTGGCGCTGGGATGGATGCCGGGCGGACGCGCCGGCGCCACGTCGAACAGCGCGGCGATCTTGGCGAAGGCGACGTACGGATCGCGCGCGATCAGCGCGGTACCGGGCGCCGCCTCGGCGTCGTCGGCGCGGAGCACCACCACCGCGGCGGCGCTGTCGGCGAGCTGCGCGCGATAGCGCGGATTGGCCAGGAAACTGAGTTGCCCGGGGCCGGCATGCGCCAGCGTGGCGACGCCATGCACGGCGACGGCGCCGTCGCCATGCAGCTGCAGGCCGAAGCGCTCGGCGATCTCGTGTGCGGTATGGGAAGGAGTATTCACGCCGGGATTCTACCGTGTGCCATCGGCACGGTCATGCTGCCCCTGCGCGCAGGCCGCACAGGCCAGGATCGGCCAATGCTCAAGGCCGCCATCAACCAACGCCAGAAAAGCCCCCGCTTGAGGGCCATGCCACGATCAACCAAGCAGAAAACCTTCTGCTTCGGTCAGATCGCGGTCATCCAATTCTGACAAAAGCCCCCTTTAGTAAAGGGGGCGCGCCGACAGGCGCGGGGATTTGGGAGAAGACGAGCCGGGGCCCGCGGTTCGCGCAGCGAATCGTGGGGCGTCAGCGCGAACGCGATGACGCGCTCACCCCTTTAGTAAAGGGGGCGCGCCGAAGGCGCGGGGATTTGGTTGCCAAGCCCCGAGCTCCGGGTTCCCGCGAAGCGGGAGCCCGGAGCGGGCAGTTCGTCAGAACTGCCCACCGAAGGTGAACTGCAGACGCTCGATCTCGTCGTTGTCTTCCTTCTTCAGCGGGAGCGCGTAGCTGATCGAGATCGGACCGACCGGTGCGCGCCATAGCAAGGCCACGCCGGTGGAAGCGCGCAGTTCGTTGGTCTTGTAGTTGTCCACGCCGTTGAACACGTTGCCGACGTCGACGAACGCGGAGACGCGCGCCGAGGGGCTGTCGAACAGCTTCGGGAAGTACAGTTCCGCCGAGCCCACGGTCTTGAACGAGCCACCCAGCGGCTGCCCGCGGCTGTAGGAAGCGGTGGCTTCCGAACGCGGACCGAGGGTGTTGTCCTCGAAGCCGCGCACCGAGTTGGTGCCGCCGGCGTAGAAGTTCTCGTAGAACGGCAGGCCCGAGGCGGTGACCGTGCGGGTAGTGCCGTCGGCGTTGGTGATGGTGCGGCTGACGTCGCTGCCGTAGCTGTCGCCGTAGCCGAATTCGGCGCGGGTGTTGAGCACGATCGAGGGGATGATCGGCCAGTACTTGGAGATCTGGTAGTTCAGCTTCCAGTACTCGACGGTGGAGCCGGGCAGGGTGGCTTCCAGGCCGACGCGCTGGTACATGCCGCGGGTCGGCATGAAGTAGTCGTTGCGGGTGTCGCGCGCCCAGCCCAGTTCGCTGCGCCAGGCGTGGAAGGTGCGCTGGCCGATCGCATCGATGTAGTTGATGATCGCCTGCGGGGTGTAGCCGGCGTAGGTGGTGATCTGGTTGCTGTCGATGCCGAACATCAGCGAGACGGTGTCGTTCTCGGTGATCGGCACGCCGAAGATCATCTGCGCCGCGCCGTTCTTGCTGTTGTACTGGGCGGTACCGAAGTCGGAGTAGTCCAGCTTGCGGTAGGAGATGTTGTAGCCCAGCGACACGCCGTCGTCGGTGAAGAACGGGTTGGTGTAGGAGAACGCGTAGCGCTCCTGGTAGCTGCTGCGCGAGGCGTCCACCGAGACGCGGTTGCCGCCGCCCAGGAAGTTGTTCTGCGACAGCTGGATCGAGGTGGTCACGCCGTAGGTCTGCGAATAGCCCAGACCGAAGGTGAAGCTGCCCGAGGTGGTTTCCTTGACGCTGTAGACCACGTCGACCTTGTCGTTGCTGCCCGGGACCGGCGGCGTTTCCACGTCCACCGACTCGAAGTAGCCCAGGCGCTGCAGACGGACCTTGGAACGGTCGATCGCGGCCTGCGAGTACCAGCTGTTCTCGAACTGGCGCATCTCGCGGCGCAGCACTTCGTCGGAGGTGCGGGTGTTGCCCTTGAACACGATGCGGCGGACCGACACGCGCGGGCCCGGCACCACCTGCAGATTGATCGCGACGGTGCGCTTCTCGCGGTCGGTGGTGGGGATCGGGTTGACCTTGGCGAAGGCGTAGCCGATGTTGCTGAGGGTGTTGGTGATCGCGTCGGAGCTGAATTCCAGCAGCGCGCGCGAGAAGGTGTCGCCCGGCTTCGGGATCACCAGCTTCTCGACCTCTTCCTGCGGCAGCACGGTGTCGCCGGTGACCTTGATGTCGGAGATCTTGTACTGCTCGCCCTCGGTGATGCCGGCGGTCAGGTACATGTCGCGCTTGTCGGGGCTGATCGCCACCTGGGTGGAATCGACGCTGAAATCGACGTAGCCGCGGTCCAGGTACCAGGAGTTGAGCTTCTCCAGGTCGCCGGACAGCTTTTCCTTGGAGTACTGGTCGTCGCGGCGGTACCACGACAGCCAGTTGTGCTCGCGCGACTCCCAGTTCTCCAGGATGTCCTCGGTGGCGAACTTCTCGGTGCCGATCAGGTTGACGTGCTGGATCTTGGCGGCCTTGCCTTCCTTGATCGCGATCGCCACGTCGACCCGGTTGCGGTCCAGCGGGCTCACCGTCGGGGTGATCTCGACGTTGTACTTGCCGCGGTTGTTGTACTGGCGGGTCAGTTCCTGGGTCACCCGGTCCAGGCTCAGCCGGTCGAAGGTGCCGCCCTCGGTCAGGCCGATATCGGACAGGCCCTTGAGCAGTTCTTCGCTCTTGATGTCCTTGTTGCCGGTGACGGTCAGCTTGTTGATCGCCGGACGTTCCTTGACCGTGACCACCAGGATGTTGCCCTGGCGATCGACCTGCACGTCCTCGAAGAAGCCGGTGCGGTACAGCGCGCGGATCGCTTCGCCGACCTTGGCATCGTCGACCGTGTCGCCGCGTTCCACCGGAAGATAGGTGAACACGGTGCCGGAGGAGATGCGTTGCAGCCCGTCGACGCGGATGTCGCTGGCGGTGAAGGGCTCCGTCGCCTGGGCCAGAACCGGCAAGCTGAGGCTGGCGGCGAGGGCGAGGGCTAGCAGGCGGCGAGTGGGAAATCGCGTCATGTCACGTCCGGTAGAGGTCGATATCGTTGTTGCATGGGCGCCGGCGTAAGACGACGACAGCGGGGTCGAGTGGATCAGCATCGGGTTCATCGCAGGACCTGGCCGAAGATGTCGTTGTAGAACGCCAACCCCATCAGCCCGGCCAGCATCGTCAGACCGACGAACTGCCCCGCAGCCATGGCACGCTCGCTCAGCGGGCTGCCCTTGACCAACTCAATAAGGTAATACAGCAAGTGCCCGCCGTCCAAGATTGGAATCGGCAGCAGGTTCATGATCGCCAGGCTCAGCGACAGCAGCGCCAGGAAATACAGGAACCAGTCCGGCCCCTGCTGGGCCGAGACGTTGGCCACCTTGGCGATGGTGATCGGCCCGGACACGTTCTTGATCGAGGCCTGGCCAGTCAGCATGCGCCGGATCAGCCCCAGGGTATCCCCGGCCAGCTTGCCGGTTTCGCGGAACGCGACCGGGATCGCCGCCAGCGGGCCGTACTGCAACTTGGCGTCGAACGCCGGCGGCGGGCGGTCTTCCTGGCCGAGGCCCACGCCCAGCGACAGGCCCTTCAGGCGCGGGTCCTTGCTGGGGGTGAGACGCACCTCCAGCGCCAGCCGTTCGCCGTTGCGCTCGACCTCGACCAGGCCGCTGCCGCCGTTCCTGGCCAGGGCCTGGACCTGCGGCGCGACCTGGTCGGCGCCGGCGACCGAGGCGCCATCCACCGCCAGGATCAGGTCGCCGGGGCGCAGCACGCCGTCGGCGGCCGAACCCGGAGTGACCTTGGAGACGATCGCCGGCTGCAGGCTGAAGCGCCAGGTGAGGCCGGCCAAGCGCGGCACCTGCTGTTCGTCGAAGCCGGCAGGCAGCTGCGACAGGCGCAGCGTATGCACGCGGCTGGCGCCGTCGCGCGTGTCCTCGGTCTGGATGCGCACGTCCGCGGCATCCATCGCCGCCACGGTCAGCTGCATGCTGGCATCGCTCCAGCTGGAGACCTCGCGCTCGCCGATGCGCACGATGCGCTCGCCCGGCTGCAGCCCGGCCTGCAGCGCCAGGCCCTCGGCGCGGCCGACCACCGCCGCGTAATCCTGCTTGCCGATCACGAACATCGCCCACAGCAAGGCCACGCACAGCACCAGATTGGCGATCGGGCCGGCGGCGACGATGGCGATGCGCTGCCACACGCTCTTGGTGTTGAAGGCCTGGTCGCGCTCGGCCGGGGCGACCTCGCCCTCGCGTTCGTCGAGCATCTTCACGTAGCCGCCCAGCGGAATCGCGGCGATCGCGAACTCCGTGCCGTGGCGGTCGTAGTACGACCACAGCGGCTTGCCGAAGCCCACCGAGAAGCGCAGCACCTTGACCCCGCAGCGGCGGGCCACCCAGAAGTGGCCGAACTCGTGGAAGGTCACCAGCACGCCCAGGCTGACGATCATCCACCAGACGGACCCGATGAAGTCACCCATGCGCGTGGCTCATAGGGGCGTGCGTGTCAGACATGGGCAGGCTGGCGGGCAATGGCGAGTTCGGTGATCTTGCGCGATTGCGCGTCCGCCGCCAGCAGCGCGTCCAGGGAGTCGGCCGCGCCCGCGGGCAGCACGGTCAGGGCGTTCTCGACCAGCGCAGGAATCGATAGGAAACCGATACGGCCCTGAAGAAAAGCTGAAACAGCCACTTCGTTGGCCGCGTTCAGGATCGCCGGCGCGCTGCCGCCGACCTGCATCGCGCGCCAGGCCAGGCCCAGGCAGGGGAAGGCGTCCAGGTCCGCGGGTTCGAAGTCCAGGCGGCCATGGGCCAGCAGGTCCAGTCCGGCGACTCCGGATTCGATCCGCTCCGGCCAGCCCAGGCCCACCGCCAGGGTGGTGCGCATGTCCGGCAAACCCATCTGCGCCAAGGTGGAACCGTCGATGAACTCCACCAGCGAGTGCACCAGGCTCTGCGGGTGCACCAGCACCTCGATGCGCGACGGCGGCAGCGCGAACAGGTGGTGCGCCTCGATCACTTCCAGGCCCTTGTTCATCAGGGTGGCCGAGTCGACCGAGATCTTCGGGCCCATCGACCACTTCGGATGCGCCACCGCCTGCGCCGGGGTCACGCCCTGCAGCCGGCTGCGGTCCCAGCCGCGGAACGGGCCGCCGGACGCGGTCAGCAGCACCCGCCGCACCTCGGCGCCGGTCTGGCGCGAGCGCAGGCACTGGAAGATCGCGCTGTGTTCGCTGTCGATCGGGATGATCTCGGCGCCCGCCGCGGCGGCCGTGGCGGTGACCAGCTCGCCGGCCAGCACCAGCGATTCCTTGTTGGCCAGCAGCAGGCGCTTGCCGGCGCGGGCCGCGGCCAGGGTCGAGGCCAGGCCGGCGGCGCCGACGATGGCGGCGACCACGCTGTCGCAGGCGTCGCTGGCCACCAACTGCTCCAGCGCGGCGGCGCCGGCATGCGCCTGGGTGCGCAGCCCGGCATCGCGCAGCCCGTCGCGCAGCGCCGGGTACAGGGCCGGGTCGGCGATCACCGCGTGCGCCGGCCGGTGCACGGCGCACAGCGCCAGCAGCCCGGCGACGTTGCCGCCGGCGGCGAGCACGCTGGCGCGCAGCCGCTGCGGATGACGCGCGATCACGTCCAGCGCGGAGGCGCCGATCGAGCCGGTGGCGCCGAGCACGGCGATGGAGCGGACGGCATCGGCCATGTTCAGAATCCGAAGATCTCTTTGCCCAGCGCGAAGATCGGCAGCGCCGCCAGCACGCCGTCCACGCGGTCCAGCACGCCGCCATGGCCGGGGATCACGTTGCCCGAGTCCTTGGCGCCGACGTGGCGTTTGAGCAGGCTCTCGAACAGGTCGCCGACCACCGAGGCCAGCACGCTGACCGCGGCCACGATCAGCAGGCCGGGCAACTGCGGCAGGGTGACCCCGGCCAGCCAGCCGAAGCCGGCGGCGCAGATCAGGCCGGCCAGCAGCCCGCCGAGCAGGCCTTCGACGGTCTTGTTGGGGCTGATCCGCGGCGCCAGCTTGTGCTTGCCGAACTGGCGCCCGGCGAAATAGGCGCCGGAATCGGCGGCCCACACCGTGACCAGCGCGGTCAGCAGCCAGCGGTGCCCGTTCGGCTCGCTGGCATGGATCAGGCCCAGCGCGGCCCAGGCCGGAACGATCGCCAGGGTGCCCGCGGCGAGCTTGAACACCCGCGCGTAGGTGGCGTGGTCGGAGCCGAACTGGAAGAAGCGCAGCCACAGCAGCGCCACGCACCACCAGCCGACGCCGACCAGGGTGGTCAGCTGGAACAGCACCAGTGAGCCGGCCGAGGCCCACACCAGCAGCACCATCAGCAGCAGGTTCAGCACCAGCAGGATGGTGCGCGGCAAGGTGTCGTCGACCTCCGCCAGCTTCAGCCACTCCCACAGGCCGATCAGGAAGATCAGCGCGGCCAGGGCCGCCAGCCATTGCGTCGGCAGCAGCAGGATGGCGCAAATGGCCAGTGGGGCCATGATCAGCGCGGCGATGACACGGGTGCGGGTCATGCGGATGTGTTCTCCGTCGCCGGGGCGACTTGCGCGCTGGTCAGGCCGAAACGCCGCTCGCGGCTGGCGTAGTCGTCCAAGGCTTGTTGCAGCACCTCGGGGCCGAACTCGGGCCACAGGGTCTCGGTGAACCACAGTTCGGTGTAGGCCAGCTGCCACAGCAGGAAATTGCTGATGCGCACGTCGCCGCCGGTGCGGATGAACAGGTCCGGCGGCGGCAGGTCGGCCAGCGCCATGTGCGCCGACAGCAGGGTCTCGTCGATCTGCTCGGGGCGCAGGCGTCCGGCCGCGACCTCTTCGGCCAGCGCCCGCGCGGCCTGGGCGATGTCCTGGCGGCCGCCGTAGCTGGCCGCGATCGACAGGTGCAGGGCCTGGTTGTGCTGGGTGCCGGCTTCGGCCTGGGCCATGCGCTCGCGCAGCGACGGCGCGAAGCGCGAGCGGTCGCCGATGAAACGCACGCGCACGCCGCGCCGCTGCAGTTCCTCGACCTCGCGGTCCAGCGCATGCAGGAACAGCTTCATCAGCGCGTCCACTTCTTCCTGCGGCCGGCCCCAGTTCTCGCTGGAGAAGGCGAACAGGGTCAGCGCGGGGATGCCGCGTTCCAGGCAGAAGTCGATGGTGCGGTTGACCGCGCGCGCGCCGGCGCGGTGGCCGATCACGCGCGGCCGGCGGCGGCGCTGCGCCCAGCGGCCATTGCCATCCATGATGATGGCGATGTGGTGGGGCAGGGACATGGGGCGGGGGTCGGAAGGCATGGCCGCGAGGCGCAGGCTCAGACCGCCATCAGTTCCTGTTCCTTGCCCTTGACCACGTCGTCGACGTCCTTGATCGCCTTGTCGGTCAGCTTCTGGATGTCGTCCTCGGCGGCGCGGGCCTCGTCCTCGGTGACCTGCTTGTCCTTCAGCAGATCCTTGATCTGCTGGTTGGCGTCGCGGCGGATGTTGCGGATCGCGACCTTGCTGTCCTCGCCTTCGCTATGCACGACCTTGGACAGCTCGCGGCGGCGCTCTTCGGTCAGCGCGGGCAGGTTGAGGCGGATGGTGGTGCCGGAGGTGTTCGGGGTCAGGCCCAGGTCCGAGGCCAGGATCGCCTTCTCGACCGCGCTGACCATCTGCTTTTCCCACGGGCTGATGGTCAGCGAGCGGGCATCGGCCACGGCCACGCTGGCGACCTGGCTCAGCGGCATTTCCGAGCCGTAGTAATTGACTTTCAGGTGTTCGACCAGGGCGGTCGAGGCGCGGCCGGTACGCACCTTGATGAGCGTATGGCGCAGCGCATCGATGCTCTTGGCCATGCGGGTCTGTGCGTCTTGTTTGATTTCGTTGAGCATCGCCGGTGTCCGTGCTGAATCTGAATCGGACGATTATAGCCTGCTGGGAATGGGGAATCGGGAATGGCAAAGGCAGATCCCGGCACGATTGACGCAACGGCGCGCCGCGGGGAGGTGGCCTCGCGTCGATGTTGCAGCGCGCAACGCTCTTGCGATTCCCCAATCCCGAATCCCCAATCCCGCCTCTCAGCTACGGCCTTTGACCAGCGTGCCGATCTCCGCGCCGTGCAGGATCTTCAGCAGCTCGCCGGGCTGGCCCATGTTGAAGATGCGCAGCGGCAGGTCGCTGTCGCGGGCCAGCGCGAAGGCGGCGGTGTCCATCACTTCCAGGTTGCGCGCGATCACTTCGTCGTAGGTCAGGCTGTCGAAGCGCACCGCGTCGGCGTGCTTCTTCGGGTCCTTGTCGTACACGCCATCGACCTTGGTCGCCTTCAGCAGCAGGTCGGCGCCGATCTCGATCGCGCGCAGCGCCGCGCCGGAGTCGGTGGTGAAGAACGGGTTGCCGGTACCGGCGGCGAAGATCGCGATGCGCCCCTTCTCCAGGTGGCGGATCGCGCGGCGGCGGATGAAGTCCTCGCACACGTCGTTGATCTTGATCGCGCTCATCACCCGCACCTTGGCGCCGAGCTTCTCCAGCGCGTCCTGCATCGCCAGCGCGTTGATGACGGTGGCCAGCATGCCCATGTGGTCGCCGGTGACCCGGTCCATGCCGCCGGCGGCCAGGCCGGCGCCGCGGAAGATGTTGCCGCCGCCGATCACCAGCGCCACTTCCGCGCCGGCCTGCTGCGCCTCGATCACTTCATGGGCGAGGCGGTTGATGACCTTGGGGTCGATGCCGTAATCCCCATCCCCCATCAGCGCTTCGCCGGAAAGTTTCAACAGGATACGGCGATAGGCGAGCTGGGACATGGTGACCTCGTGGGGGGACGGGCAAACCACGCGATTCTAGCCGAAGCGCGGCGCGGAATCTGCCGCGCACACGCGTGCATGCAGTGGCCCGGTTCAGGCCAGGGTGTCGCGGAACGAGCGCGCGGTGACGCGGTTGCGGCCGCCGTGCTTGGAGCTGTAGAGCATGTCGTCGGCGGCCTGCAGCAGCTCCTGCGCGGTGCCGAAGCGCTCGCGCCCGCCCTGGGTGGCGACGCCGGCGGAGAAGCTGATGTGCAGCGGCCCGCTCTGCAATTCGACCATCGGCCGCTGCGCGATGTCGAGGAGGATGCGCTGGATCACGCTCAGCGCGGCCTCCTCGGTAGTGTTGGGCAGCAGCACCAGGAACTCCTCGCCGCCGAAGCGCGCCACGGTGTCGCTGCTGCGCAACAGCGGCTGCAGCGCCTGCGCGAACGCGCGCAGCACCTGGTCGCCGATCAGGTGGCCATGGGCGTCATTGATCTTCTTGAAGTCGTCCAGGTCGATGAAGGCGACCGACAGCGGCCAGTCGTGGCGGCTGGCCAGGTCGAACTGCTGGTTGAGCAGGACGTCCAGCTGGTGCCGGTTGTACACCCCGGTCAGCGCGTCGCGGCTGGCCTGCTCGGCCAGGCGCCGCGCGCGGTGCTCCGATTCGTCGGCCTGGTGCCGGGCCAGGGTGGCTTCCTGGATCTGGCGCAGGTTGCGCAGCACCATCAGTTCGCGGGCATGGCTGATGATCGCGTCGATCCGCTCCGGCTGCGCGATGCGCACGTCGAAGATCGGGCCGATGACCGGCAGGGATTCGGCCATGCCGGCGATCACTTCGTCGAAGCGGCGGCTGTCCAGCTGCAGTTCGCGATAGGCGCGCTCCATCGCCAGGCCGCGCGCGGTGTCGACGTCGCTGCTCAGCCAGATGTCGGCGACGCTGCCGGACAGCAGCACGCACTTGCCGAACGTGTCCGGCGCCAGTTCGGTCCCGGCGCTGTGGCCGATGCTGCGCTGCAGGTAGCCGGGCAGCTTCCACTTCTGCGCCAGCCAGGCGCCGACCTCGGCGTGGTCGCAGCCGAGCCGCTCGCGCTCCATGGCGACCAGCGTCTCGCTGCCGCTGCCGCCGGCTTCGCGCAACAGCGGCGCGTAGTCGTCGTGGCAGATGTGCAGCAGGGCCAGCGCGCCCATGTCCTGCAGCAGGCCGGCCAGCATCAGTTCCTCCTGCTTGCGCAGGCCCATGGCCTGGCCGAGCAGGCGGCTGGCCAGCGCCGACAGCACGCTGCGCCGCCAGATCCGTTCCTGCAGGTCGCCGGCCCCGGCGCCGTCGCGCAGGCTCTGCACCATCGAGAAGCCCAGCGCCAGGCTCAGCGCGGCGTTGAGCCCGAGCATGGTCAGCGCCTGGCCGAGGTTGTCGATGCGGCGCCGGCTGGCGTACAGCGGCGAATTGGCGATGCGCAGCATGCGCGCGCTCAGCGCCATGTCCATCGCGATGGTGTCGGCGGTGGTGGCCAGATCGACGTCCGGATCCTGGGCCAGGTCGATGATGCGCAGCGCAATCCCGGGCGGCGAGGGCAGGTTTCGGGAGTGAGCCAGGATGGCTTCGAGTTCAGGGCGCATGCGGTTCCGCGAGAAGTGTGATCGGGACAGCGATGTGTCCCTGCCCGCAGAGCGTACCACCGGCAAAAAAAAAGCCGCGACAAGCGCGGCTTTTTTCTGCGGACGGGCCGGACTCAGGCCAGGCCGGCCTGCTTCATCACTTCGGCGGCGTAGTCTTCCACCACCTTCTCGATGCCTTCGCCCACGGCCAGGCGCTGGAAACCGACCACGTCGGCGCCGGCGGCCTTGACCGCCTGCTCCACGCTCTGGTCGGTGTTCAGCACGTAGGGCTGGCCGTACAGGGTGACTTCGTTGACGATCTTGGCGATCTTGCCGCTGATGATCTTCTCCAGGATGTCGGCCGGCTTGGCCTTGTCCTTTTCCGACATCTTGGCCAGCTCGATTTCCTTTTCCTTGGCGACGAAGTCGGCCGGGACGTCGGACGCCTTCACGTGCGGCGGGTTCATCGCCGCGATGTGCATGGCGATGCCGCGGGCCAGCTCGATGTCGCCGCCCTTGACCTCGACCAGCACGCCGATGCGGCCGCCGTGCACGTAGGCGGCGACGTTGTTGGCGCTGTCGATGCGCGCCAGGCGGCGCACCTGCACGTTCTCGCCGACCTTGGCGATGACCGCGGCGCGGGCTTCCTCGACGGTCTCGCCGCCGGGCAGCTTGGCGCTCTTCAGCGCCTCGGCGTCGGCGGCGCCGGAGCTCAGCGCGGCCTGGGCCACGGCTTCGGTGAAGGCCAGGAAGTTGTTGTCCTTGGCGACGAAGTCGGTCTCGGAGTTGATCTCGACCAGCACGGCCTTGCCGCCGTCCTGGGCCATCGCGATGCGGCCTTCGGCGGCGACGCGGTCGGCCTTCTTGTCGGCCTTGGCCAGGCCCGACTTGCGCAGCCACTCGGCGGCGTTGTCGATATGGCCGGCGTTCTCGGTGAGCGCCTTCTTGCATTCCATCATGCCGGCGCCGGTGCGCTCGCGCAGTTCCTTGACCAGGGAAGCGGTGATTTCCACGGGGTGACCTCACAAAAGGTGGGAAAGGGCCGGTTTGCGGCCGGCCGGGAATTCTGGGAAACGGGCGCTTGCGGCGCCCGCGGACCCGGGCGCGCAGCGCGCGCCGGGTGGCGACTGCGCATGCTCGCGCAATCGCATGGCGCGCCGGTTACTCGGCGGCGGGAGCGGCTTCTTCGGCCTTCTTGCCGTTCTTGCGCGGGCCGCGGCCCTTGTCGTCGCCGGCTTCGCTGAACTCTTCCTCGCGCACGCTGGCGGCGTTCGGCGCGGCGGCCTTGCCTTCCAGCACGGCGTCGGCGGCGGCGCGGGCGTACAGCTGCACGGCGCGGATGGCGTCGTCGTTGCCCGGGATGGCGTAGTCCACCAGTTCCGGGTTGTAGTTGGTGTCGACCACCGCGATCACCGGGATGCCGAGCTTCTTGGCTTCCTTGATGGCGATGTCTTCATGGCCGATGTCGATGACGAACAGCGCGTCGGGCAGGCGGTTCATTTCCTTGATGCCGCCCAGCGAGGCCAGCAGCTTCTCGCGCTCGCGGCGCAGGGTCAGCACTTCGTGCTTGACCAGCTTGTCGAAGGTGCCGTCGGTTTCGGCCGATTCCAGTTCCTTCAGGCGCGCCACCGACTGCTTGACGGTGCGGAAGTTGGTCAGCGTGCCGCCCAGCCAGCGCTGGGTCATGAACGGCTGGCCGCAACGCTCGGCTTCTTCCTTCACCGAGTCGCGGGCGCTGCGCTTGGTGCCCAGGAACAGGATGGTGCCGCGCTTCTGCGCGACGCTGGAGATGAAGTTCATCGCGTCGTTGAACAGCGGAACCGTCTTCTCGAGGTTGATGATGTGGATCTTGCCGCGCGCGCCGAAGATGTACGGCGCCATCTTGGGGTTCCAGTAGCGGGTCTGGTGGCCGAAGTGGACGCCGGCTTCCAGCATCTGACGCATGGTGACTTGGGGCATTGCAGTGACTCCTGATGGGGAACCGGCCGTGCGCGGGCAGGATAGGGTGAAGCCGCGCATGGACGTGCAGGCCTGCGACGGCGTGCACGACGATTCCGGGGTTGGGCCTCCCTGCAGCCTCCGTGACCGAACTCCTCGCGGAGCACCCCGGCACGGGCGATGGCAGCAGGTGTGTATTCGCCGGTGCGTCCGGCGTGGACGGTTCGCTGGCCCGGGCGGGCGCAACGAAGCCGCGGAACTATAGCGGGCCGCGGCCTCGCGCGCAAATGCGCGCCGGCCGGGTCATTCGGCCAGCAGCGGCTGCAGCTCGCCCTGGCTGTCGAGCCGGGCGGCGAAATGGCCGCCGCGCGCGCTGCCGACCTCGGCCGGCACCGGCCAGCGCTTCTGTTCTCCGGCCAGCACGTAGCCGGCCAGGTTGTGGAACAGGGTCAGCTGGCGCCCGTCGGCGCCGACGAAGCTCAGGTCGCTCAGCCGGGCGTGCGCCTTGCCGCGGTTGCGTACCTGCAGTTCGTGGCCGTAGGCGCCGGCGACCAGGCTGGCGCTGAGCGCGGCGGTCGGCGCGGCACCGGGCGGGGACAGGAACACCGGGGTGGAATAGCGCAGCAGCAGGCGTGGGTCGGCGGGGGCGTCATCCGCGTCCGGGCGTTCTTCCAGCACCAGGCGGTAGGCGATCTCGCCGTCGGTCGCGGCCGGCCCGGTGCGCACCACCCGCAGCAGCTGCCGCCCCTGCGCGGGGATGTCGATCAGGCGCGGGCTGACCTGCATGTCGTCGGTCGCCAGCAATTGCTCCATGCCTTCGGTCTGGTGCCAACGGTACAGCTTGGCCTGCGCCAGCCAGGGCCGGTCCTGGGTATTGCTCAGCCAGATCTCGGCGGTCTGGGCGCCGGGCGGGATCTGCACGATGGTCGGGCTGATGCGTATGCCGGCGGCCGCGGCCAGGCTCGGCAGCAGCGCCAGCAGCAGGCCGGCGATCCGACCGCGGGAGCGGCCGACCACTTAGAACGCGACCGTGGCGTAGCGCGCATCCTGGCGCTGCAGTCCGTCGGCCAGACTCAGGCTCAGTGCCAGTGCACCGGCGTTGGGGGCGGCGGCGCCGTCGATGCTGACCTGGTAGGGCAACGGGCGGCTGCAGGCCACCTGCGCGGCGGCCGCGCCCGGCTGGCGGCGGCCGGCGGTATCGATCTCGCAACTGCCCAGCAGGCGGATGCCGACCCGGAACGCCGTGCTTTCGTTCGCGCCTGGGTTCTGCGCCGCCGCGCTCGCGCAGACGGCGCACAGGCCGGCGAGCAGCAGCGATTGCATGAACGGGTTGGCGGTCATGGCGGTATTCCCAGGAGGATGCGACAGATAACGGCGTGCCGTGCGGCAACTTTACCGCCTCCGCGCCGGCGTTTAGCCCTCAGTAGGTCACAGTTACCTTGACCACGTCGCTGTAGCTGCCCGGGGGCGGGGTCTGCGCGGCCGGCACCTGGCCGTACAGGGTCAGCGACTGGGTGCTGCCGGTCCCGGTGCCGGTCTGGGTATCGCTGTTCAGGGTGCTGCCCCAGCGCTGGCTGCGCGCCGCGTCGCGGTACAGCTCGTAGCGCAGGTACTGGCCTGCGGCATTGCGCATGCGCCGGATGCTGCCGCTGGCGTACTGGCCGTTGTCCAGGCTGACCTGCCAGGCGGTGCGCCGGCGGCAGTTCATGCTCAGCGCGGTGGTGTAGTTCAGCGCGGTATCGACCAGGCCGGAGTGGCTGCCGAAGTCCAGGTCGGCGATGCTGGCGATGGTGCACAGCGGGGCCGCGTTGGCCGAACTCACGAACGGGAACTGCACCGCGGTGGCGCCGCCGGTGCCGCCGTTGGTGCAGGAGGCCGGCATGCTGGCCGGGGTGCCGATCAGCGGCTCGTCGTAGCGGTACTGCAGGTTGGTGAACGCCCCGCTGAAGCTGTTCTGGTACAGCCCGGTGGCGATGCCGCTCTGCAGCGGCACGCGCCCATAGATGGTGTAGCTGGCGCTGCCGCTGCCGCCGGTCAGCAGCGACGAGTAGGTCAGGTCCACCTGCAGCGGCGTGGACGCGTTCAGCGCGCTGCCCCAGATCAGGCTGCGGGCGCTGTCGCGGTACAGCTGGAAGCCGACGCTGTCGTTGAGCGGGTTGAGCATGCGCCGCGCGGCGATGCCCAGGCCGCCGCCCTGCGCGCCCTCGCCGATGTTCAGGCACATGCGCACGTAGATCGTGCCCAGGATGCTGAGCGCGCCGGTCTGGCAGGTGACCGTGATCTGCGCGCTGCTGTCGGTCGCGGCGCTGGCGGAGACGTTGCCGAAATCCAGTGCGGTGGTCACCGCCGTACAGGTGGTGGCGGCGGTGGCCGGCGCTGGCGCCAGCGCCACGGCCAGCGCCAGCAGGGCGCCGCACAGCCATGCGCCGCGGGTCACGGCGCCGGCCCTGCGCTGCAGCGCAGCGGTCCCAGGCGGGCCGGGCGCCGTTGCGGCGTGTGTTCGAGCGTGACCCTGCAGCTGCCTGCGGCCATGTCCACCTCCAGTTCGTTGCGGCCGGGCTTCAGCCCTTCCAGGTAGGCCTCGCCGTCGTAGCCGACCACCGCGGCGATGCCCGGGCCGCGCACCCGGCTGCCGACCGGCAGCGGCGCGTCGCGCGCATCGTGCAACTGCACCAGGACGCCGTCGCTGTTGCGGATCGGGAAGTCCACCACCACCCCGGTGCGGTCGCGCGGCACCACGATCTGGTCGACCCGCTCCGGACGCATCTGCGGCGGCAGGCGCATCGGATCGATCGACACCTGGTTGTGCTGCCAGCCCATCAGCGGCGTGATCAGCAGGAAGCCGCGCGCGTCGGTGACCCCGATCGGGCGGTTTTCCAGCAGCACCGGCACGTCGGCGATGCCGCCGGTGGAGACCAGGGCGAAGGCCTGGTCCAGATCGCGGCTGGGGAACCAGCCGCCGCCGATCCAGGCCAGGCCGCCGGAGGCTTCGGCATAGCCGTAGGCCTGGCCGCCGTAGCTGGCCAGGCCCGCGGCATAGCGTGCGGTGTCGCGCCGCCAGGTGGCCTCGGCCAGGCCGCCGGCGCTGTCCTGGCCGCTGCGCGCCTGCAGCCGCCAGCCGCTGCCGCCGTCGGCGGCGGCCGAGCGGCTGAGATCGGCCGCCACGCTCATGCGCTCGCCGACCCGCTGCAGCGCGACGCTGGCCTGGCGCGCGCCGCTGAGCGCGATCGACCAGCCCAGGTACACGCTGCGATCGCTGGCCTGGTCCAGATTCTGGTTGACGCTCAGGTTCAGCGAGGACTGCCACGGCAGCGTGCGGGTCCAGAACAGGCTGGCATAGCGCACGTCGCCGCTGTCCGGGTAGGCCAGGCGCACATAGCTCATCGACACGTTGCCCACCTGCTCCCAGCTGACGCCGGCCAGCGCGCGTTCGCTGATCCGCGGCGGCGGCGCGCCGTACTGCGAAGCCACGTCGCGATAGCCGCGCTGCGCGCGCTGGGTATCCACCGAGACGTTGAAGCGGCCGTTGTTCCAGCGGTAGCTGAGCGCGTACTGGCGGCCGCTCAGGCCATTGCCCTGGCTGTGCGCCAGCGATGCGCCGACCACCCCGGCCCGCGGCAGCAGCCAGATGCCGCCGGCGCCGGCGTTGCGGATGCCGGCGCCGGCCTCGGCATGGGCCTCGGCGGTGAAGCCGGCGCTGAGGCCGCGGCGCCAGCTGGCGCTGCCGACGGTGTCGCCGGCATAGGCGAAGGCGTCGCTGCCATAGCCTTCGCGGACCCGGCCCAGCGCCAGCGACCAGTCGTCCAGGCCATCGGCCAGCAGGTCCTGGGTGGCATAGAACGGGAATTCGACCGAACGGCTGCGGCCGTAGGCGTCGGTGATCACCAGTTGCGCGTTGCCGGCGCCGTCCACGCCGGGCGCCGCCGACAGCTGGAACGGCCCGGCCGGCAATTCCGAGCCGTACTGGCGGATGCCGTTGACGTACAGGTCTACGCTCGAGGGCACAGTCACCTCGCCGAGGAATTCCGGCAGCGGGGTGGTCACGCGGTACGGCTGCAGGCCGAAATCGCGGCCCACGCGCACGCCGCCCAGGCGCAGCGTGCGGCTCCAGCTGGTGCTGCTGCTGAGCGTGTCGCCGAGCACCACGCTGGTCATGCGGTCGGGCAGCGACCACTGCCACTGCGTGTCCAGGCGGATCGCCTGGCTGCGCCAGTCGCGCTGCGGCTCGCGGTAGAGGCGGGCGACGAAGGATTGCCGGAACATGGCTTGGCCGAACAGGCCGCCGCCCAGGCCGAAGGCGCGCAATTCGCCGCTGGTGGTGAGGTTGCTGGCGCTGCCCTGGCGGCTGGCGTACACGTCGTAGTCGAGCAGGGCGCCGGGCGAACTGGTCGCCGGTAGCGCCGGGCCGCTGTCCTGCGCGTCGATGCGGGTCAGCGGCACGTCGAGCAGCGCCACCGGCGCATCGATCGCCAGTTGCTGCAGGCCGGCGTCGTAGCGGTAGCGCACCCCGTCCAGGTCTTCCAGGGCGATCGCCGCGGTGTCGGCGTCGGCGTCGATGCGCAGGCCCAGCTGACGCAGCGTGGCCGCATCGGCGAGCATGCGCGCGCCGTCGCGCTGGAAGCGGAACAGCCCGGGCTTGCGGGTTTCGTTCAGGGTGACCTCCAGATACAGCGTTTCCCGGTCCGGCGGCGGGCCGCCAGGCTGGGCGGCGGCGAGCTGCGCGGCGCTTGCCCACAGCGCCAGCAGCAGCTCAAGGAGCCTGTGCGTCCAGCGCGAGCGACTGAGCAATGGGCTCACCGTTGATCGTGGCCTTGAACGTGCCGTCGGCACGTACCAGCGCAGGAGGGAGCGGCCAGCGCTTGTGTTGGCCCGGCAGCACGTAGCCGGCCAGGCCGTCGGCGATCGCGGCACGGGTGCCGTCGCTGGCGACGAAATGCAGGTCCACCAGCTGCGCGTGCTGGCTGCCCCGGTTGACGACTTCCAGCGCCGGTGCGGCGGCGTCGCGGATCAGCCGTGCCTGCAGCGCGGGGGCCGCGGCGTCCGCGGGCTTGACGAAGATGGGCACCGAGTAGCGCAGCACGAACTGCAGGCCGGACGCGCTGGCCGTGGCGTCCGCCGACGGCAGTTCGTCGACCAGGACCCGATAGGTCTCCTCGGTGGTCCTGGGCGCATCGTCCAGGCGGATGATGCGCACCAGTTGCCGCGAGTGCGGCGCCAGTTCCAGCATCGGCGGGCTGATCGCGATCCTGTCGCTGGGGTCGAGCAGGTCCTCGCCGTCCTGCTGGCGCCAGCGGAACACCCGCACCTGCGCCTGCAGCGGCGTGTCGCCGCTGTTGCTCAGCCACAGGCCCTGCGCCGACTGTTCCGCGGTCAGCTGCACCGAGGTCGGTGCGACCTGCAGGCTGGCGGCATCGGCCGCCAGGATCGCCGCCAGCCACAGCGCGGCGGCGATCGGCAGGCGCAACGAAAGGATTCGGTGCAGGGACATGGAGCGCTCCGGTTACCAGGTGACGGTGGCGGTGACGACGTCGCTGTACGCGCCGGCGGGGTAGTTGGTGCTGGCGACCTGGCCATAGACGACGAGCGGTTGCACCGCGCCATTGCCGGTGCCGGCCTGGGTGTCGCTGCCGATGGTCGAACCCCAGTTCTGGGTACGCGCCGAGTTGCGGTACAGGGCGTACGGCACGCGTGCGGTATTGCCCGCATCGGCGCTGCCCATGGTGCGCGAGGTCACCGTCGCGCCGGAGCCGCTGCCGGCGTTGAGCGCGATGTTGTACGGGGTGCCCGAGGTGCAGCGCACGTTCAAGGTACCGGTGCTGTTGATCGAGGTCTGGGTGGAGTTGACGCTGCCGAAATCGACGTCGGTCGGGGCGGTCTGGATGTCGCAGACGCTGGTGATCTGGATCTTGACGTTGAAGGTGCGCGAGTCGGTCTGGGCGTAAGCCACGCCGGTCCCGGCGGCCAGCAAGGCGGTGACGGCGAGTGCACGGTGGAATGCTTGCATGAGGTGAGGCTCTTCGGAATGACGGAGTCCGTCGGTGCCCGAGCCAATGCAAAGTGTGGGCCAGTGCACATATTTCTGGATGTGCATCTAGTTTTCGGTTTTGATGACAACCCCGATTTCGCGGGTTGAAGTTTGTGAAGACGGTGGGGCGGCAGCCCGGTGCCGAAAAACCGGCAGTACGCACGGGCGCGTTCAGGAAAGCCCCGAATGAGCGATAATGGCGGGTATGACCGTCAATCTGAAAACTCCCCAGGACATCGAGAAGATGCGCATCGCCGGCCGCCTGGCCGCCGAAGTGCTCGACATTATCGGGCCGCATGTGAAGCCCGGTGTCACCACGGCCGAGCTGGACCGCATCTGCCACGACCACATCGTCAACGTGCAGCAGGCGGTGCCGGCCAACGTCGGCTACCGCGGCTACCCGAAGACGGTATGCAGCTCGGTGAACAACGTGATCTGCCACGGCATTCCCAGCGACAGCAAGGTCCTGAAGGACGGCGACATCGTCAATATCGATGTCACCGTGATCAAGGACGGCTGGCATGGCGACACCAGCCGCATGTACTACGTCGGCACCCCGTCGGTGATGGCGCGGCGGCTGGTCGAGGCCACCTACGAGGCGATGTGGCGCGGCATCCGCGCGGTGCGCCCGGGCGCCACGCTCGGCGACGTCGGCCACGCGATCCAGCAGTACGCCGAAGGCGAGCGTTTCAGCGTGGTGCGCGAGTACTGCGGCCACGGCATCGGCAAGGTCTACCACGACGAGCCGCAGGTGCTGCATTACGGCCGCCCCGGCGAAGGCCTGGTGCTGAAGCAGGGCATGACCTTCACCATCGAGCCGATGATCAACGAAGGCGCGCGTCATACCCGCGTGCTGCCGGACGGCTGGACCGTGGTGACCAAGGACCGCAAGCTGTCGGCGCAGTGGGAGCACATGATCGCGGTCACCGAGGACGGCGTGGAAGTGCTGACCCTGTCGCCCGGCGGCCTCGGCGAGCCGTGAGCCTGTTGCCGGCCGGTACCGATGCCGGCATGCCCGACGCGGCCGCCGACGATGCCGAGTGGGCCGCGGCGGCCCGGCAACTGCTGGGCCAGGCCGACGCGCGGCTGTGCAAGCGCTTCGACCAGGGCGACGACATCGACCGCCTGCTGGCGCTGCGCGCGCGCGCGCTGGACCAACTGATCAAGCATGCCTGGAACCGCTGCCTGCCGCGCGATGCCGGGCTGGCACTGTACGCGGTCGGCGGCTACGGCCGCGGCGAGCTGTTTCCGCGCTCGGACATCGACCTGCTGGTGTTCGGCGAACCCGAGCGCCAGCGCGCCCACGAGCAGGCGCTGGCGCGGCTGTTCGCGCTGCTCTGGGATGCCGGCGTGCCGGTCAGCCATGCGGTGCGCTCGGCCGCGCAATGCACCACCGCCTGCGCCGACCAGACCGTGCTGACCGCGCTGATCGAGGCGCGCCCGCTGCTCGCCGATGCGGCCGCGCGGGCGGCGCTGGCCGCGGCGATCGCGCCGCAGCAGGTGTGGACGCCGCGCGCGTTCTTCCTGGCCAAGCGCGAGGAACTGCAGACCCGCCACCAGCGTTTCGGCGACACCGCCGACAACCTGGAGCCGGACATCAAGGACGGCCCGGGCGGCCTGCGCGACCTGCACACGCTGGGCTGGATGGCGCTGCGCGCATTCGGCGTGCGCGACCTGGAGGCGCTGGTCGGACTCGGCCACGTCGGCAGCGACGAGGCCGCGGCGCTGCGCCGCGAGCGCCGCGAGCTGGCGCGCTTGCGCTACGGGCTGCACCTGGTCGCCAACCGCCCGGAGGAGCGCCTGCGCTTCGACTACCAGAAGACTCTGGCGCAGCGGCTGGGCTTCTCCGACGACGCCGAGAGCCTGGGCGTGGAGAAGATGATGCAGCGCTTCTACCGCAGCGCGGCGATCGTGCGCCGGCTCAGCGACCGCCTGCTGCAGCGCTTCGAGGAACAGTTCGACGGCGAGGCGCAGCCGCAGCCGCTGGGCGCCGGCTTCTCGCTGCGCCGCGGCTACCTGGCCGCCGATGCCGAGACCTGGCCGCAGGCCGATCCGGTGCAGGTGTTCGCGCTGTTCGCGATCTGGGCCGCGCATGGCGAGGTGCGCGGCCTGCATTCGCTGACCGCGCGCGCGCTGGCCGAAGCGCTGCCGCAGTTGCCCGCCTACGGCAGCGCCAGCGCGCTGGCGCGCGAGCGGTTCCTGGCGCTGCTGCGCGGCCCGCGCGCGGTGCAGACGCTGACCCGGATGGCGCGGCTGGGCGTGCTCGGGCAATGGATCCCGGCGTTCGCGCAGGTCTCCGGGCGTATGCAGTTCGACCTGTTCCATGTGTACACGGTGGACCAGCACACGCTGATGGTGCTGAAGAACATCGCGGTGTTCGCCAGCGCCCGCGCCGACGACCGTTTCTCGATCGCGCACGAGGTGTGGCCGCGGCTGCGCAAGCCGGAGCTGCTGCTGCTGGCCGGGCTGTTCCACGACATCGCCAAGGGTCGCGGCGGCGACCATTCCGAACTCGGCGCGGTGGATGCGCGCGCGTTCTGCGCCGGCCACGGACTCAGTGCGGCCGATACCGACCTGGTGGTGTGGCTGGTCGAGCAGCACCTGCGCATGTCGGTGACCGCGCAGAAGCAGGACATCTCCGATGCGGACGTGATCCACCGCTTCGCCACCCTGGTCGGCGACCGCGAGCGCCTGGACTATCTGTACCTGCTGACCTGCGCCGACATCGCCGGCACCAGCCCCAAGCTGTGGAACGCGTGGAAGGACCGGCTGCTGGCCGACCTGTATTTCGCCGCGCGGCGCGCGCTGCGCGATGGTCTGGAGCATCCGCGCCCGTTCGCCGAGCGGGTGCAGGAGGCGCGCGAGGCGACCCGCGCGCTGATGCACATCCAGGGCCATGACGACGCGGTCATCGACCGCCAGTTCGCCGGCATGCCGGACGAGAGCTTCCTGCGCTTCCGCCCCGAACAGCTGGCCTGGCAGGCGAGCTCGCTGATGGAAGTGGAACTGGGCGGCACCCTGGTCAAGGTGCGCCCGGTCACCCCGGACGACGACGCGCTGGAAGTGTTCGTCTATTCGCCCGACCGCGACGGCCTGTTCGCCGCGATCGTGATGACCCTGGACCGGCTCGGCTACGGCATCCACCGCGCACGCGTGCTCGACGCGCCGCACGAGGCGATCTTCGATACCTTCGAGGTGATGCCGGCCGATGCCTTCGCCAGCGGCGACACCGCGCAACTGGAAGCGGCGCTGCGCGAGGCGCTGTCCGGCGACCTGACCCGGCTGCGTCCGGCGCGGCGCGTGGTGCCGCGCCAGCTGCGGCATTTCCGCTTCGCCCCGCGCATCGAATTCCGCGAGAGCGTGGACGGCCGCCGCACCCGCCTGAGCCTGGTCGCGCCGGACCGGCCCGGGCTGCTGTCGAACGTGGCGCAGGTGCTGCGCCGCCAGCAGCTGCGCGTGCACGACGCGCGCATCGCCACCTTCGGCGAGCGCGCCGAGGACGTGTTCCAGATCACCGACGAGCACAACCTGCCGTTGCCCGATTCCTCCCGCCAGGCGCTGCACGCCGCACTGCAGGCCTGTCTGGACCCCGATACCCCGCCTGGAGAATCCCGCTAATGGCCACCAAGAAGCCTGCCGCCGCCAACAAGCCTGCTGCCAAGACCGCCGCCGCCAGCAAGACCGCCGCGAAGAAGGCCGCGGCCAGGAAGCCCGCCACCCCCGGCGCCGCCGCCAAGCCGGTGGCCGCGCCGAAATCTCCGGCCAAGCCGGTGCGTTCCAAGCCGGCTGCCGGCCCCAGCGCCGACGAACTGAAGTTCACCATCGACAGCGCCTTCGAGCGCCGTGCCGCCCTGACCCTGGACGAGATCGAAGGCTCGACCCGGCCGGTGGTCAACCGCGTCATCGATGGCCTGGAAAGCGGCGAGTTCCGCGTCGCCGAGCCCGACGGGCACGGCGGCTGGAAGGTCAACGAGTGGCTGAAGAAAGCGGTGCTGCTGTATTTCCGGGTCAACGAGATGGCCGTGGTCGAGGCGCAGCCGGCGCCGTTCTGGGACAAGGTGGAGTCGCGCTTCGCCGGTTACCACGAGGCCGAGTTCCGCAAGGCCGGCGTGCGCGTGGTGCCGGGCGCGATCGCGCGCCGCGGCAGCTACTTCGGCAAGGACGTGGTGCTGATGCCGAGCTTCACCAACATCGGCGCGCACGTGGGCGAAGGCACCATGGTCGATACCTGGGCCACGGTGGGATCGTGCGCGCAGATCGGCAAGCATTGCCACCTGTCCGGCGGCGCCGGCATCGGCGGCGTGCTCGAGCCGCTGCAGGCCAGCCCGACCATCATCGAGGACCACTGCTTCATCGGCGCGCGTTCGGAAGTGGTGGAAGGCGTGGTGGTCGGCCACCACAGCGTGATCGGCATGGGCGTGTTCATCGGCCAGAGCACGCGCATCTACAACCGTGCCACCGGCGAGGTCTCCTACGGCTACGTGCCGCCGTACAGCGTGGTGGTGTCCGGCCAGCTGCCGTCCAAGGACGGCTCGCACTCGCTGTACTGCGCGGTGATCGTCAAGCAGGTCGATGCCAAGACCCGCAGCAAGACCAGTGTCAACGACCTGCTGCGCGGCCTGGCCGATTGAGCACGCAACCGGGCGCGCGCGACGGCATCCTCTCCCGGGCCGCGTCGCGCTGGGTGAGGTGGGGCATCCCGGCGTTCTGGCTGGGCTGGGTCGTGCTCTACACGGTCGGCGTGCTGACCCGCGACCCTACGGTTCCGACCGGCGGGCCGTGGCATTGGATCGTGCCGGCGCTGGTGGTGGCGATGGCCCTGCGTTGGCTGCGGCAACCGGCGCGCTGGGCCCAGGTCTACGACGCCGGCGATGCCTTGCTGGTCGAGCGCCAGGGGCAGCGGCAGCGCATCGACCTGCGCGAGCTGCGCGCGGTCGAGCCGGCCTGGCTGATTCTGCCGGTGCGCCTGGCGCTGCGGGTGCGGGCCGCCAACGCCCCGGTGATTTTCTTGCCTGCCCGCGGGCAGGCGCCCGAACTGCTTGCCGCAGGCCTGATGGCGCGCGCCGATGCGCGCCGCGCAACCACAGGAACTCCATGACATGACCACGCTGTACGGACTGAAGAACTGCGACACCTGCAAGAAGGCGAGCAAGTGGCTGGACCGCTTCGGCGTAGCCTATGCGTTTGTCGATTACCGCGAACACAAGCCGAGCCCGGAGACCCTGGTCGAGTGGGCCGGCAAGGCCGGCGGCTTCGATGCGCTGATCAACAAGTCCTCGACCACCTGGCGGCAGCTGCCGGACAACAAGAAAACGCCGGGGTCCGAAGCCGAATGGAAGCTGCTGCTGCGCGAATACCCGCAACTGATCCGGCGGCCGCTGGTGGTCACCGACGACGGCCAGCTCAGCCAGGGATTCTCGGACAACGGCTTCAAGCAGCGCTTCGGCGTGGGCTGAGCGTCGGTCGCGCGCAGTTGCGCTCCCTGCAGGAGCGGCTTCAGCCGCGACCATGACGTCAGAACCCCATCGGACCTGGATCGTTCGCAATGGATGGCGTGCGTGACACTCTTGCATCTTGTCGCGGCTGAAGCCGCTCCTACAGTGATTCCTCGCCATGACCGACGTCGTTGACCTCACCTGCGACCTGATCGCCCGCCCGTCGGTCACGCCCGACGACGCCGGCTGCCAGGACCTGATCGCGCAGCGGCTGGCGCGTGCCGGCTTCGCCATCGAACGGCTGCGTTTCGGCCAGGTCGACAACCTGTGGGCCACGCACGGCAGCGGCGCGCCGGTGCTGGCGCTGCTCGGCCATACCGACGTGGTGCCGCCGGGGCCGCGCGAGGCCTGGGCCAGCGATCCGTTCGTACCGCAGATCCGCGACGGCGTGCTGTACGGACGCGGCGCCGCCGACATGAAGAGCGGGGTGGCCGCGTTCGTGGTCGCCGCCGAACGGTTCGTCGCTGCGCATCCGCAGCACCCCGGCACGCTGGCGTTGCTGCTGACCTCCGACGAGGAAGGCGACGCGCTGGATGGCGTGCGCAAGGTCGCCGAGACCTTCCGCGCGCGCGGCGAGCGCATCGACTGGTGCATCACCGGCGAACCGTCCTCCACCGAACGGCTCGGCGACCTGCTGCGCGTCGGCCGCCGCGGCAGCCTGTCCGCCACGCTTGCGGTGCAGGGCGTGCAGGGCCATGTGGCCTATCCGCACAAGGCGCGCAATCCGATTCACCTGGCCGCACCGGCGCTGGCCGAGCTGGTCGCGCGGCATTGGGACGACGGCTACGAGAGCTTCCCGCCGACCAGCCTGCAGATCTCCAACGTGCATGCCGGCACCGGCGCCAACAACGTGATCCCCGGCGAGCTGCAGGTGGCCTTCAACCTGCGCTACAACCCGCACTGGGACGCGCCGCGACTGGAAGCGGAGATCGCCGCGCTGCTCGACCGCCACGGCCTGGACTACACGCTGCGCTGGCACCGCAGCGGCGAGCCGTTCTACACCCCGGAAGGGCGCCTGCGCAGCGTCGCGCGCGAAGTGCTGGGCGACTTCGCCGGCGCGGCGCCGGAAGAGAGCACCGGCGGCGGCACCTCCGATGCGCGCTTCATCGCGCCGCTGGGCGCGCAATGCATCGAGGTCGGTCCGGTCAATGCCAGCATCCACCAGGTGGACGAGCATGTGCGCGTCGCCGACCTGGAGGCGCTGCCGGCGCTGTACCTGCGCCTGATCGAACGGTTGCTGTCGTAACAGTTGCGCCGTTGCGCTAGCCGGGTTACGTTCGCCGCATGACCTCGCTGTCCGCCCTCCGCCCGATCCACGCCAACGGCCGCAATAATGCGCTGGCGAATAATCGTGCGCGGCCGATGCGGGTCTGCGACTAGGCGCTACCGAAACACCACGCCCAGTATCCAGAAAACCCGCATCGGCCGATGCGGGTTTTTTTATGTGTGAGATTTTTCGCCGCAGCGCGGTGCCGGCCGGCAACCGCTGCAGACCATCGCCGCAACCACCTGTTACCCCCACACACCATCCAGGAGCTTTTCCATGTGTTCGATCTTCGGCATCTTCGGCCTGCAACCGGGCGACGACCTGCAGGCGCTGCGCCGGCAGGCGCTGGACTGCTCGCAGCGGCAGCGCCATCGCGGTCCGGACTGGAGCGGCGTGTATGTCGACGACGGCGCGATCCTGGTGCATGAGCGCCTGGCCATCGTCGATCCGGCCGGCGGCTCGCAGCCGTTGCTCTCCGAAGACGGGCAGCTGGCGCTGGCGGTCAACGGCGAGATCTACAACCACCGCGAACTGAAGAAGCAGCTGGCCCAGCCGTACGCGTTCCAGACCGGCTCGGACTGCGAGGTGATCAACGCGCTGTACCGCGAGGACGCGCCGGCGGCGCTGCTCAACCGGCTCAACGGCATCTTCGCCTTCGCGCTGTGGGACAAGGCCGCCGGCCGCGTGCTGATCGCGCGCGATCCGATGGGCGTGTGCCCGCTGTACTGGGGCCACGATACCCAGGGCCGGCTGCGCGTGGCCTCGGAAATGAAGTCGCTGGCCGACAGTTGCGCCGACGTCGCTCAGTTCCCGCCCGGCCATTACTACGACAGCGCCAGCGGCGAACTGCACCAGTACTACCGCAAGCCGTGGCGCGACTACGACGCCGTGCAGGGCGTACAGGTCGGCAAGCAGGAACTGCGCGAGGCGTTCGAGCGCGCCGTGCACCGCCAGCTGATGACCGACGTGCCGTACGGCGTGCTGCTGTCCGGCGGGCTGGATTCGTCGCTGGTCGCGGCGGTGGCGGCGCGGTTCGCGCGCAAGCGCATCGAGGACAACGACGAGGCCGAGGCCTGGTGGCCGCGCCTGCATTCGTTCGCGATCGGCCTGAAGGGCTCGCCCGACCTGGCCGCCGCGGCGATCGCCGGCGAGTCGCTGGGCACCGTGCACCACGGCTTCGAATACACCTTCGAGGAAGGCCTGGACGCGCTGCCGGAAGTGATCCGGCACATCGAGACCTACGACGTCACCACCATCCGCGCGTCCACGCCGATGTTCCTGCTGGCGCGGCGGATCAAGGCGATGGGGGTGAAGATGGTGCTGTCCGGCGAGGGCAGCGACGAGATCTTCGGCGGCTACCTGTACTTCCACAAGGCGCCGAACGCGCGCGAGTTCCACGAGGAGCTGATTCGCAAGCTCGACGCGCTGTACAACTACGACTGCCTGCGCGCCAACAAGTCGATGATGGCCTGGGGCGTGGAGCCGCGCGTGCCGTTCCTGGACGTGGAGTTCCTGGACGTGGCGATGCGCATGGACGCGCAGTACAAGATGATCGACAAGACCAGCAGCGGCGCGATCCGCATGGAAAAAGGCGTGCTGCGCGAGGCCTTCGAAGGCTACCTGCCCGATTCGATCCTGTGGCGGCAGAAGGAGCAGTTCAGCGACGGCGTCGGCTACGGCTGGATCGACGGGCTCAAGGCGCACGCCGAAGCGCAGGTCAGCGACCGCGAACTGGCTGCGGCCGACAAGCGCTTCCCGGTCAACCCGCCGCAGACCAAGGAAGCCTATTACTACCGCACGCTGTTCGAGCGCGCGTTCCCCACGCCGGCCGCGGCCGAGACCGTGCCCGGCGGCAAGTCGATCGCCTGTTCCTCGCCGGCGGCGATCGCCTGGGATGCGAGCTTCGCGACGATGGCCGATCCGTCCGGCCGCGCGGTGGCCGGAGTGCACGAGCAGGCGCTGGGGGCGTGAACCCGCGCGTAGCGCCGGCGACGTGCCGGCGCTACGGGGCAGCGGCGATGCTTGGCAGTACGGCGATTGCCGCGATCGTGCGGGCGCCTGCGCAGCGGCCGCGGCTCACTCCGATGGCTGCGGCAGCGGGCCGCCGTGTTCGTTGGCGCGGTCCGCGGGCGCCGCGCCGACGCCGGCTTCGATGCGGATGCGGCCCTTGCCTTCGCGCTTGGCCGCGTACAGCGCGCGGTCCGCACGCTTGAGCAGGTCCGACACCGTGCCGCCGGGGTGCAGCCGCGCGACCCCGGCGCTGAACGCGAACGCCACGTCGTTCACCCGCAGCGTGCAGACACGGTCCAACAACCGATGCAGCAACTCGCCGACCTGCGCATCGCTCATGCGTTCGAACAGGATGCCGAACTCCTCGCCGCCGAGCCGGCCGACCCGGCAGCCGTCACCCAGTCGCGCCAGTTCCGCGGCCAGGGCCAGCAGCACCGCATCGCCGACATCGTGGCCGTGGGTGTCGTTGACCTGCTTGAAGTCGTCGATGTCCAGCATCGCGAAATGCAATGCGCGCTCGCCGTGTGCGGCGGCCAGGGTCTGTAGCTGCTCGGTCAGCGCGCGCCGGTTGGCCAGCCCGGTCAGCGCATCGGTTTCGGAGATGCGCCGGTAGTCTTCCTGCAGCGCGAAGGTGGTGCGCATGCTGCGCACGAACATGCGGTTGAGCGCGAAGCCGATCAACGACACCGCCACGACCAGCAGCGCGAGCAACGGAAGGTCGGACCTGGCCGGGACCGGCGCCGGATGCGCCACCAGCATGATCGACCAGGTGCAGGCCAGCACCAGCAGGTAGTCGCGCGAGAACAGGAACAGCAGGTTGACGCCCAGGCACAGCGTGACCGACACCGGCAGCAGCCAGAAGTCGCCGTGCCGCCCCATGCCGTGCAGTTCGAGCCGGTAGGCCGCGGCCAGCGCCAGCACGTACAGCGCACCGCTCAAGCGCCATTGCCAGAACCGCCCGGCCAGCGCCGAACTCGCTGCCGTGCCGACCAGGGCGGCGAAAGCCAGCGCATAGGCGTAGTCCAGTGGCCGCTGCAGGTGCGGATTGAGCAGCAGGGTCGCCAGCCACACCACGATGGTCAGCCACTGCACCGCCATGATGGAAGGCGCCAGCACCTGGCGGATGTGGGTCTGGTACGTCATCTATGCCCTTCAAGACCTGCGGCTGTCGGGTCTTGGCGTGGACGATGCCCACGGTGCGGTGCCTCGATTGCCCAGGATCGATCCCCGGTTATCGGCCTGGCCGGGATGTGCTTGAGGGGAGCGGGACCCGGGACCCGGGACTCGGGACTCGGGACTCGGAAAAGCGCTGCCGCGATCCGAGGTTCTACCGACTTCCGTTCTTCCGGTCCCGAGTCCCGGCCTCACTCAAAGCGCATGCAGCGCCCGTAGCGCTCCGGCTGGATGTCCACGCCGGAGGCGTCGGCCTGGTTGTTCTTGCGCCACAGGTTCTGGCGGAAGTCCGGGCCGCTGCAGTTGGCGGCGCGGTCCACGCCGATCGTGTAGGTGTAGGGATTGTCCTTGAAGATATTGTTCTCGAAGGTGTTGTCCTGGCTCATGCTGTTGTCCCAGCACAGGATCTCCGGGGTGCGCTGGCGGATCGAGCAGGCCAGGTAGATGCCGGCGCCCTTGTTGCCGGTGAACTGGTTGCCGACGAACAGGTTGCGCCGCGCATCGGCCAGGTACACGCCCTGGCTGCCGTTGCGTTCCAGGCGGTTGTTGCGGATCTCGCTGTCTTCCAGATGCTCGGTGGTGATGCCGGCGGCGACGTTGTCGTGGATGTAGTTGTCGATCAGCTTGACCTTGGCGGTGCGGTTGAACGACACGCCGTCCCAGATCGCGCCGGACACGTCGTTGCGCTCGATCAGCAGGTCGCGGCTGTCGTACTCGCTGAGCAGGCAGGCGCTGCGGCACTTGCTCACGCGCAGCCCGGACAGGCGGATGTTCTGGCCGGCGCGCACCACCACCAGGCTGTTGCTCAGGTACGGGCGCTCGGGCATGAATTCCTTCTCGGCGCTGCCGCCCACGATCTGCAACTGCTCGACGACGACATCGCGGATCGGCCGCTGCGGGCGTTCGTTCTGGTAGTCGCCGACCACGATGACCGGCTGCTGCACGCCGTCCTGCATGCGCAGCACGGTGGCGTCGCCCTGGCCGCGCAGGCGCAGGCCGTCGCGCTGGATCGACAGCAGCTTGGTCACGTGGAAATCGCCGGCGGTCAGGCATACCGTGGCCGGCTTGCCGTCGTTGGGCACGCGGTCCACCGCGGCCTGCAGGTCGTCGCCCGGCTCGGCGCGCACGCTGCAGTCGGTGGCGGCAGAGGCGGGGGCGGCGGCCGTGGCGCAGCCGCTCGACAGGCAGGCGGCGAGCGGCAACAACAGGGCGAGCAGGGGACGGGCATTCATCGGATACAGGCTCCGCTTGGGGGAGGGAGGGGAGGACCGCAGGCGCCGCGCGCTGGCCGCGGCGGCAGGTCGGATCGCGTGATGCGCATCAGCGCGACAGGGGCCTCATTGTCGCGCAGGTGGCCGTAATGTCAGCGTGTAGCGGGCCGGGCCGGGCAGGAACGGCGATGCGCGGCCCTGCACCCAGTCGTCGTGGCCGGCGCCCCAGAACGGCGACAGCGGATGCTCGCTCTGGCCGCCGGGCATGTGCGCGATGCCGTCGGCTTCGTGGCCGGGCGCGACCACCATGCGCTCGGACGCGCCGAAGTCCGGACGCTGCACCCGCGGCATGTCGTTGTCGCCGGGCAAGCCCTCGGTCGGCATGCACAGCCACCGCCGCAGCACTCCCGGCAGCGAGCGCGCCAGCGGATGGCAGATCGCGGCGGTGTTCTGTTCGCCCCAACGGCGCTGCGGCAACGGCGCGTCCTGGTCGGGTTGGTCGCGGACCTCGGCGGCGGCATCCTCCAGCAAGGCCTGCCAGCTGGCGTAGCGGCGCGGCAGCAGGTGCGCCGGTTGCTGCTGCAGCATCGGCCAGGCCACCGCTTCCAGCTGCGGCAGCGGCGGCATGGCGTAGTCGGCGCCGAGTTCGGCACGCGCCGGGGCGATCAGGCCGTCGCGGATCCGGGTCAGCAGCGCCAGGCGCCAGGCGCGCACCAGCCGGTAACTCACCGAATCGGTGCTGGCGCGGCCTTCCCAATGCTTGCTGGCCTGCGCCAGCGCATGCAGCGCCGGGGTGGCGGCGCCGCCGTCGCGTTGCTGCAGCAAGGTCCACCAGCGTTGCAGCAGCAGCGCGCGATCGTCGAGCTGGATCGACAGCAGTTGACGTTCGTCCAGCTGCGGATGCAGGCGCAGGTCGTCGCGGATCTGCTGCGCGCGCGCGCCCAGCGCGTAGCCGCCATCGCCGAGGATGGCCAATTCGTCGCCGCCGACGACGCGCGCATTGGCGGTCCACAGTTGCCCGTCGGCAGGATCGATCCGCTGCGGCGAATGCGCAGTGGAGACCGGCCAGGGCGCGCAGCGCTGCGCTGCCGGTACTGCCGCGCTGACGTCATGGACCAGTGCGTCGCTGCGGCAATTGGGTCCGCGCAGCGGCAGCGCGCCGAGCACGCGCCAGCCGATATGCCCGGCGCTGTCGGCCAGCACCAGGTTCTGCGCCGGGGTGGCGATGTGCTGCGCGCTGGCGAAAGCGCTGGCGAGGGAATCGGCGCGGGCCAGGTCGGCCAGGCCCAGGTTCAGCGCGCCGGGCAACTGCGCCACCCAGCGTTGCGCCAGCGCGGTGCCGTCCGGCTCGTGCTGCAGGATCGGGCCGTACGCGGTGTCTTCCACGTCCAGCGTGACGTCCAGGCCGCCGGCCACCTTGATCCGTTCGCGGTGATGAACGACCGCGGTGCAGCCGGGCTGCGGCGTGGCCGCGCACGGCGTCAACCGGTACCAGTCGCTGGTGTCGGCGTAGCTGTTGGTGAAGCCCCAGGCGACATGGCCGTTGCTGCCGACGATCACCGCCGGCAGGCCCGGCAGCGAAAAGCCGGTGACGTCCACGCGGCCGCCCGGCGCCTGTGCGTCGGCGTAGCGCAGGCGCACCCGGAACCACAGGCTGGGCGCGCCCAGTTGCAGATGCATGTCGTTGGCGACGATGGCGCGGCCGTCGGCGCTGCGGCTGCCGGCAATCGCCCAGTTGTTGCTGCCCGGTGCGGCATGGTCCGCGGTGCTGCCATCGCGCGGGGCGTCGGGCAGGGTGCGCAGATCGACCTGGCTGGCGTCGGGCAGCGTGGCGTCGCCGCGCGCCTGCGCATCCAGCGGCGCGTCCCAACTGCTGCCGTCGTGGCGCAGCAGCGCGAACAGCGGCGCCGGCAAGTGCTGTTGCAGGCGGTACAGCGACAGCTCGCGGCCGAGCTGGCGGCCTTGCAGATCGAAATACATCGCGTCGCCGGCCAGTACCGAGTCCACCGGTTGCCAGTCGCGCGGCGCCTTGACCAGCAGCAGGTAGGGCCACGGCCGCACCCGCAGCGCGTGCAGGCCGCGATTGACGCCGGCGCTGTAGGCCTGCAGCGCCGCGGCATGGCTGCCGCCGAAGCTGGCCAGTTGCGCGGCGGCGTGCGCGCGCAGGCGGTGCATGCGGCGTTGCTTGTCCACCCCGAGCGTGGCGTTGCCGACCAGGTCCGACAGTTCGCCGGCCGCGGCGCGGCGCATCAGGTCCATCTGGAAGTAGCGTTCCTGCGCATGCACGTAACCGAGCGCACGCATCGCATCGGCCTCGTTGCCGGCGTCGATGGTGACCGTACCCTGCGCGTCGCGCTGGATCCGCACCGGCGCCGCCAATCCGTCCAGATCGACCTGGCCGTCGAGCGTGGCCAGGCTGCCGCGCAGCAGCAGCCATGTCGTCAACAGCAGCCCGATCACCAGCGCCGCCAGCCACAGCAGTCCCCGTTTCCACTTGCTCCGCATCCAAGCATCTCCGCCGGCCAATGCCCGATTCTAGACGCGACTGCGTGTCGTTCCTGTGCCACGGCGGCCGCCAGTTGCGTGCGGTTGGGCCAGGGTCAGCTTCGATCGCGCAGGCGGGCGCGGATGCCGCCGATGGAATCGGGATGCTAATGATTCCGATTGGAACGCGGTGCGCGCGGCTCGGGCACTATGGCGACCTTAGACGTTACGGAGCCTGCCCCATGAAGGGACATCCTGAAGTTGTGCAATGCCTCAAGGATCTGCTGCGCGGCGAACTCGCCGCACGCGATCAGTATTTCATCCACTCGCGGCGCTACGAGGACCAGGGCCTGCAGGTCCTGTACGCGCGCATCAATCACGAGATGGAAGAGGAGACCGAGCACGCCGACGCGCTGCTGCGGCGCATCCTGTTCCTGGAAGGCGACCCGGATATGCGTCCGCATGCGTTCGAGCCCGGGCGCACGGTCGAGGAGATGCTGGAAAAAGACCTGAAGGTCGAATACGAAGTGCGCGCAAACCTGGCCGCCGGCATGAAGCTGTGCGAAGAGCACGGCGACTACGTCAGCCGCGACATCCTGCTCAAGCAACTGCAGGACACCGAAGAAGACCACGCCTGGTGGCTGGAACAGCAGCTGGGCCTGATCAAGCGCCTGGGCATGGCGCTGTACCAGACCTCGAAGATCGGTGGCGGTGGGGTGGTGGAGTAACTTGCGGGACTAGGGACTCGGCAGAGTCCTACCGCTCACCGCCGATGCATGGCGAGGCAAAAAAATCGGCCCAAAAGGGCCGATTTTGCTTTGCGCTATTCGCTGTTGCGAATCCCCAATCCCCAATCCCGGCTCTTCAATCACTCCACCGCCAGATCGTCCACCTTCTGCCACCCGCGCGGCAGCAGTCCGCCGCGGCTGGCGCGCACGCCCAGGTAGGCGTCCAGGTCCTTGAACGACAGCGACATGGTGCGCTGGCCGCTCTTCACCAGCAGCGTGTTGCCCGGCGCGACCGCGGCGATCGCCACCACCCGCTCGGTGCCGAGCTTGGCCTTGGGGATGTCGATGATCTTGTTGCCCTTGCCCTTGTCCAGCTCGGGCAGGTCGGCGATCGGGAACGCCAGCAGATGGCCGGCGCTGGTCACCGCGACGATGCGGTCGGTATCCAGGTTGCTCACCGACGCCGGCGTCAGCACCTTGGCGTTCGGGGTCAGGTTGAGCATCGCCTTGCCGGCCTTGTTGCGGCTGGTCAGGTTCTCGAAGCGGGTGACGAAGCCATAGCCGTGCGAGGACGCCAGCACCAGCCGGCTGTCGTTCTCGCCGCTGGCCATGGCCTGGAACGACGCGCCGGAGGCCGGCGAGAAACGCCCGGTCAGCGGCTCGCCGTTGCCGCGCGCCGACGGCAGCGAATGCGCCAACGTGGAGTAGGCGCGGCCTTCCGAATCCAGGAACGCCACCTGCTGCGTGCTGCGCCCGCGCACCGCGGCCAGCAGGCTGTCGCCGTCGCGGTAGGACAGGCCGGCCGGGTCCACGTCGTGGCCCTTGGCCGCGCGGATCCAGCCCTTCTCCGACATCACGATGGTCATCGGCTCGCTCGGCACCAGTTCGGTCTCGTCGATCGCCTGCGCCGCGCCGCGCTGCACCAGCGGCGAGCGCCGCGCGTCGCCGAACTTCTTGGCGTCGGCGACCAGTTCGTCCTTGATCATCTTCTTCAGCTTGGTCTTGCTGGCCAGCACCGCCTGCAGCTGTTCGCGCTCCTTGGCCAGCGCGTCCTGCTCGCCGCGGATCTTCATCTCCTCCAGCCGCGCCAGCTGGCGCAGGCGGGTTTCCAGGATGTAGTCGGCCTGTTCCTCGCTGAGCGCGAAGCGCGCGATCAGCGCCGGCTTCGGCTCGTCCTCGCTGCGGATGATGCGGATCACTTCGTCCAGGTTGAGGAACGCGACCAGCAGGCCTTCCAACAGGTGCAGGCGGCGCTCGACCTTCTCCAGGCGATGGTTGAGCCGGCGCACCACGGTGTCGCTGCGGAAGCGCAGCCATTCCTCCAGCAGGGTCTTGAGGTTCTTGACCTGCGGGCGGCCGTCCAGGCCGATCACGTTGAGATTGACCCGGTAGCTGCGCTCCAGGTCGGTGGTGGCGAACAGGTGGCCCATCAGCTGCTCGGCGTCGACCCGGTTGGAGCGCGGCACCAGCACCACCCGCACCGGGTTGGCGTGGTCGGATTCGTCGCGGATGTCTTCCAGCCACGGCAGCTTCTTGGCGCGCATCTGCTGCGCGATCTGCTCGATCACCTTCGACGGCGACACCTGGTAGGGCAGCGCGGTGACCACGATGTTGGCGTGTTCCTTCTGGAACGTGGCGCGCGCGCGCACGCTGCCGTGGCCGGTCTCGTAGATCGCGCGCAGGTCGGCGGCCGGGGTGATGATCTCGGCGGTGGTCGGGTAGTCCGGGCCGCGCACGTGTTCGCACAGGTCGGCGACGCTGGCGTCGGGATCGTCGAGCAGGCGGATCAGCGCGCTGACGATCTCGTTGAGGTTGTGCGGCGGCACGTCGGTGGCCATGCCCACGGCGATGCCGGTGGTGCCGTTGAGCAGCAGGTGCGGCAGCCGCGCCGGCATCCAGGTCGGCTCGTCCATGGTGCCGTCGAAATTCGGCGACCAGTCCACCGTGCCCTGGCCGAGTTCGCCGAGCAGCACTTCGGCGATCGGGGTCAGCTTGGATTCGGTGTAGCGCATCGCCGCGAACGACTTCGGGTCGTCGGTGGAGCCGAAGTTGCCCTGGCCTTCGATCAGCGGGTAGCGGTAGGAGAACGGCTGCGCCATCAGCACCAGCGCCTCGTAGCAGGCGCTGTCGCCATGCGGGTGGTATTTGCCGATCACGTCGCCGACGGTGCGCGCGGACTTCTTCGGCTTGGCCGTGGCGTTCAGGCCCAGCTCGCTCATCGCGTAGATGATGCGCCGCTGCACCGGTTTCAGGCCGTCGCCGAGGAACGGCAGGGCGCGGTCCAGCACCACGTACATGGAGTAGTCGAGATAGGCGCGTTCGGCGTATTCGCGCAGCGGCAGCTGTTCGAAACCATGGAAGGCGGGGCGGGCGAGATCGGTCATGCGCAGGAAATACCTATAGGGGAACGCGGCGGCGGGCGCCGCAGGTCAGCCGGTCGATTATCCGGATGCGGCCGGCGATGCCAAGCCGCGCGTCGCGCCGGCGCGGCCGGCAGCGGCAAGATAGCGTGCCGGCGGACTGCCGAAATGGCTGCGGAAGGCGGTGACGAAGGCGCTGGGACTGCTGTAGCCGAGCCGATGCGCGGCGTCGGCGACGCTGGCGCCGTCGCTGAGCTGGCGCAGCGCCTCGGCCAGTCGCGCCTGCTGCCGCCAGCCGGCGAAGCTGAGCCCGGTTTCCTCGCGGAAATGCCGGCTCAAGCTGCGCGGCGACAGTCCGGCCCACTGCGCCCACTGCGCCAGCGAGCGGTGATCGGCAGGGGTGGCCAGCAATTGCGCGGCGATGCGCAGCAGGCGGCGGTCGCTGGGCATGGGCAGGTGCAGGCGCTCGATCGGCGCCTGGCGCAGTTCGTCCAGCAGCACCGCGCAGATCCGCTGCTGGTCCGCATCCAGGGCCTGCGGCATGCCCCACGCGGCCACCCGCAGCAGCAGCTCGCGCAGCAGGCCGTTCATGCCGATCACGCACGGACGATCGGCCAGCTCCGCGCAGGCTGCCGGGTGGACCAGCAGCACATAGATGCGCAGCGGTCCGGCGATTTGCACCGTGTGCAGCTCCTGCGGCGGCATCCAGCCGGCGCAACCGGGCGGCAGCGTCCAGTGGCCGTGCTCGGTGCGGGTGCCGAGCAAGCCCTCTTCCACGCAGATCATCTGCCCGCGGACATGCCGGTGCCAGTCCACCTCGTGTTCCAGCGCGACCGGGGTCTGCGCCAGGAACGCCAGCAGCGGCGGACCGTCGGCCTGATCGAACCATTCGGCGATGCGCGGATCGTGCAGGTCGGCCGATGCGCCGCGCTGTGGCGAGGGGAGGGAGGCGAATGGCTGGTTTTCGATATCCATTGTCCCGATTGTAATACTGGGCCAGGCCGCCGCGGCGCTAGAGTGGCGGCGCGCCAGCGTTCCGCTGTTGCAACGCAGCATTTAATTATTTCCGCGATATTTTCTTGACATATATTTCCAAATGAAAATAATTGGCGCCCATGAACTGCGCTCCCTCCCTCCCTGGTCCACCCTCGTTCGGCCTGCTGCTGCGGCAGGTGCGCGACGGGCTGATGCGCCGCCTGGACGCCTCGATGACCGAACTCCAGCTGGGCCTGGGCTTCAGCCACTACATCGGCATGAAGGCGCTGGCGTACATGTCGCCCTGCACCGCCAACGAGTTGGCCCAGGCCATCGACCAGAACCCCAGCGCGGTCACCCGCCTGCTGGACAAGTTCCAGGACCTGGGCTGGGTACGCCGTGAAGCGCATGCGCAGGACCGCCGCGCGCTGCAGATCGTGCTGACCGACGAGGGGCGCGCGCTGTGGCAGCAGCTCAAGCAGCGCGGTGACGAGGCCATCGCCAGCGCGCTGCGCGACCTCTCGGCCGACGAGCGCGAACACCTCACATCGTTGTTGACCCGCGTCCGCGACTCCCTCAATTCGCCATGACTCCGCTTATGAACCTCTCCGCTTCGTCCCATCGCCTGCGCCCGTTCGCGGCCGCGGCACTCACCCTGGCGCTGGCCGCCTGCGCCAGCAGCCGTGGCCTGGAACCGCAGGGTCGCCGGCTCGATGCCGACCGGCAATTGCAGGCCGGCAAGACCCTGGCCGCCGACCAGCTGGCGCCGGCCGCCTGGCCGCAGCAGGACTGGTGGAAGGCGCTGGGCGACCCGCAACTCGACGCGCTGATCGCCGAGGCGCTGCAGGGCACGCCGAACCTGGAAGCGGCCGACGCGCGGCTGCGCCTGGCGCAGGCGCAGGCCGGCGCGGCCAATGCCGACCGCGGCGCCAAGCTGTCGCTGTCGGCCGGCTATACCGGCCTGCAACTGCCCAAGGGACTGGCCGGCGACGAGATCGGCGGCAAGTACATCCACAACGAGCAGGCGCTGCTGGACTTCAGCTACGGCTTCGACCTGTGGGGCGGCAAGCGCGCGGCCTGGGAAGCGGCGGTGGACCAGGCGCATGCGGCGCAGGTCGATGCGCAGGCCGCGCGCCTGGACCTGTCGGCCGGCGTGGCCCGCGCCTATGCGCAGCTCGGCTACGCCTGGCGCCTGTACGACCTGGCCGGCGAAGAGCTGGCGCGCTCGGACAACAGCCTGAAGCTGGTGCGGCAGCGGGTCGGCGCCGGCATCGACAGCAACCTGCAGCTGCGCCAGGCCGAGGCGCGGGTGCCGGCCGCGCGCCAGCAGCAGCAGGCGGCGCAGCAGCAGATCGACGAGGCGCGTACCGCGCTGGCGGCGCTGCTCGGCCGCGGCCCGGATCGCGGGCTTGAGATCGAGCGCCCGCGGCCGCTCGACCCGGTGGCGGTGCAATTGCCGTCGGTGCTGCCCAGCGATCTGCTCGGGCGCCGCCCGGACGTGGTCGCCGCGCGCTGGCGGGTCGAGGCGGCGTCGCAGAGCATCGGCGCGGCCAAGGCGCAGTTCTATCCGACCATCAACCTGCTCGCGCTCGGCGGCGTCGCCGCGACCAATCCCGCCGACCTGTTCAAGGGCGACGCACTGCTCGGCGTGTTCGCGCCCAGCGTGAGCCTGCCGCTGTTCGACAGCGGTCGCCTGCGCAGCCAGCTGGCCGAGCGCGATGCGCAATACGACCTGGCGGTGGCCACCTACAACCAGGCGCTGGTGGCGGCGCTGCGCGAGGTCGCCGATCAGGTCAGCGCGGCGCGTTCGCTGGCGCAGCAGGCGCAGCAGCAGGCGCAGGCGGTGGGCACCGCGCAGGCCGCCTTCGACCTGGCGCAGCAGCGCTACCGCGCCGGCATCGGCAACTACCTGGACGTGCTGAGCGTGCAGCAGCAGTTGCTCGAGGCGCAGCAGCGCCTGGCCTCGCTGCAGTCCAACCAGATCCTGGTGTCGGTGCGCCTGAACCAGGCGCTGGGCGGCGGCTACGAAGCCACCTCCGCCGCCGACGCGCCGTCGACCTCCTCCGCTTCCACGCATTCCTGAGACCGCTGCAATGAATCAGACAACGACTCCCGATTCCTCCGCTCCCGCCCCGAGCCGGCGCGGCATGCTGCTGCGCGGCCTAGCCGTGCTGGTGGTGCTGGTGCTGATCGCGCTGGCGATCTGGTACTTCGTCTCCGGCCGCTGGCACGAAGACACCGACGACGCCTACGTGCAGGGCAACCTGGTGCAGATCACGCCGATGGTGGCCGGCACCGTGGTCAGCATCGGCGCCGACGACGGCATGCGCGTGGAGCGCGGCCAGTTGCTGGTCAAGCTCGATCCGGCCGACACCCAGGTCGCGCTGCAGCAGGCCGAGGCCAATCTGGCGCGCACCGTGCGCCAGGTGCGCGGCCTGTTCCGCAGCGTGCAAGGCGCGCAGGCCGAACTGTCGTCGCAGCAGGTGACCCTGCAGCGCGCCCGCGCCGACGTCGCCCGCCGCAGCAGCCTGGTCGCCACCGGCGCGATCTCCGCCGAGGAACTGGCGCATGCGCGCGACCAGCTGGCCGCCGCCGAGGCCGCGGTCAGCGGTTCGCGCGAGACGGTGGAGCGCAACCGCGCGCTGATCGACGACAACGGCGTGGCCCACCAGCCCGACGTGCAGGCCGCCGCCGCGCAGGTGCGCCAGGCGTTCCTCAACAATGCCCGCAGCGCGATCGTCGCGCCGGTGTCCGGCTACGTCGCGCGGCGCTCGGTGCAGGTCGGCCAGCGCGTGCAGCCCGGCACCGCGCTGATGGCGGTGGTGCCGCTGGAGCAGGTGTGGGTGGAAGCCAACTTCAAGGAAACCCAGCTCAAGCACATGCGCCTGGGCCAGCCGGTGGAACTGGAGTCGGACCTGTACGGCGGCGCGGTGCGCTACCAGGGCACGGTGCAGAGCCTGGGCCTGGGCACCGGTAGCGCGTTCTCGCTGCTGCCGGCGCAGAACGCCAGCGGCAACTGGATCAAGATCGTGCAGCGCGTGCCGGTGCGCATCGCCATCGATCCCAAGCAGCTTGCGCAGAATCCGCTGCGCATCGGCCTGTCGATGAAGGTGGACGTGAACCTGCACCAGCAGAACGGCGGCGTGCTGCCGACCAAGTTCGCCACCGGCACGCTGCTGGATACCGACGTCTACGCGCAGCAGCTGGGCCAGGCCGACGAGGCCATCGCGCAGATCATCCACGCCAACCTGCCCGACGCCGCCAAGGCGAACTGAGTCCGGCCATGTCCAACCAAGCTGCCACTCCTGCCGCGCCCGGCGCTCCGGGCGCACCGGCCGCCGCGTTCCGCCCGCCCAGCGTGGCGTTGTGCACGGTGGGCCTGGCGATGGCCTCGTTCATGCAGGTGCTCGATACCACCATCGCCAACGTCTCGTTGCCGACCATCGCCGGCAACCTCGGCGCCAGTTCGCAGCAGGCGACCTGGGTCATCACCTCGTTCGCGGTCAGCAATGCGATCGCGCTGCCGCTTACCGGTTTTTTGAGCCGGCGCTTCGGCGAGACCAAGCTGTTCGTGTGGGCCACGCTGTCCTTCACCATCGCCTCGCTGCTGTGCGGCCTGGCGCAGAGCATGGGCATGCTGGTGGTGTCGCGCGCGATCCAGGGCTTCGTGTGCGGGCCGATGTATCCGATTACGCAGAGCCTGCTGGTGTCGATCTACCCGCGCGAGAAACGCGGGCAGGCGCTGGCGCTGCTGGCGATGATCACCGTGGTCGCGCCGATCGCCGGCCCGATCCTGGGCGGCTGGATCACCGACAACTACAGCTGGGAATGGATCTTCCTGATCAACGTGCCGCTGGGCATCATCGCCGCGCTCGTGGTCGGCTCGCAGCTGCGCGGCCGTCCGGAACCGACAGAGCGCCCGCGCATGGACTACGTCGGCCTGATCACCCTGATCATCGGCGTCGGCTGCCTGCAGCTGGTGCTGGACCTGGGCAACGACGAGGACTGGTTCAGTTCGGACAAGATCGTGGTGCTGGCCGCGATCTCGGCGGTGGCGCTGGCGGTGTTCCTGATCTGGGAGCTGACCGACAAGGATCCGATCGTCAACCTGCGCCTGTTCCGCCACCGCAACTTCCGCGCCGGCACGATGGCGCTGATCGTGGCCTACGCCGCGTTCTTCAGCGTGTCGCTGCTGATCCCGCAGTGGCTGCAGCGCGACATGGGCTACACCGCGATCTGGGCCGGCCTGGCCACCGCGCCGATCGGCATCCTGCCGGTGCTGATGACCCCGTTCGTCGGCAAGTACGCCTCGCGCTTCGACCTGCGCATGCTCGCCAGCATCGCCTTCATCTTCATGGCGGCGACCAGCTTCATGCGTTCGGACTTCAACCTGCAGGTCGATTTCGCCCACGTGGCCGGGGTGCAGTTGCTGATGGGCGTGGGCGTGGCGCTGTTCTTCATGCCGGTGCTGCAGATCCTGCTGTCGGACCTGGACGGGCGCGAGATCGCCGCCGGTTCCGGCCTGGCCACGTTCCTGCGCACGCTGGGCGGCAGCTTCGCCGCCTCGCTGACCACCTACCTGTGGGCCAAGCGCACCCAACTGCACCACGCGCACCTGACCGAGCACATCTCCACGTACACGCCGGGGATGCAGGAGCAGGTGCAGGCGATGGGGCAGGGCGACCTGCAGACCGGTGCCGCCTTCCTCAACAACACCATCAACCACCAGGCCTCGCAGATGGGCTTCAACGACATCTTCTACCTGCTGGGCTGGACGTTCCTGGGCATCATCTTCTTCCTGTGGCTGGCCAAGCCGCCGTTCGCGGGCGGCGGCGGAGCGGCCGCGGCGGGCGGTCACTGAGTCCGGCGCGCCGGCAACGACGAAACCCCGCCGCGTGCGGGGTTTCGTTTGTGCGGCGGCGGCAGGCGCGCTTGCCGCCGCAGTGAGCGGCGGACCAGAATGCCGCTCCCTCGCAAGCATCGGCAGGTTCGGACATGCAGCGTTTTCTGCGCGCCTTGTGGTCCCGCTCGGATTCCTCGCGGCCGCGCCGCGGCGCTGCACGCGCCCGGCAGCATGCGGCGCTGCTGCTGTGCCTCGGCGCCCTCGGCGTCGGCAGCGCGCAGGCCGAGCCGAACGTGGCGGCGATCACCCCGACCGACCGCCTGCACGAAGCCTGGTGGGCGCAGCGCCACCAGCAGGTGCTGGCGCAGGCGCGCGCGCATCCGGACACGCCGCTGCTGCTGATCGGCGACTCGATCACCCACAACTACGACAAGGCCAATGCCCCGGACGAGGATTTCCAGCCGACCTGGCAGACCTTCTACGGCAGCCGCGGCGCGCTGAACCTGGGTTTCAGCGGCGATGCCACCGAACACGTGCTGTGGCGGCTGCAGCACGGCGAAGTGGATGGCCTGCAGCCCAAGGTCGCGATGCTGCTGATCGGCACCAACAACACCGGCCACGAGCGGCACAGCGCCGCCGACACCGTGCTCGGCATCGACGCGGTGGTGGCGACCCTGGAGCAGCGCCTGCCAAAGACGCGGATCCTGCTGCTCGGCCTGCTGCCCAGCGCCGGATCGGCGCAGAAGAGCGCGCGCGACGCCGAGGTCAACCGCGCGCTGGCGGTGCGCTACGGCGACAATCCGCGCGTCGCCTATCTCGACATCGGCGCGGTGTTCCGCAAGGACGGCGCGCTCGACCAGAGCCTGTTCTACGATCCGCGGCTGCATCCGCCGGGCGACGCCCTGCACCCGGACACGCGCGGCCAGCGGCGCATGGCCGAGGCGATCGAGCCGACCCTGGCGCGCCTGCTCGGCGAGCCGCCGCGGGTGCCGCTGGCGGCGATGACCGAGGTCAATCCCGCGCTCGTGCCGGTGCCGTGGCTGGAGCAGGATTCCTACGACTGGTACGCGCGCCACCATGCGGCGCTGGAGGCGGCGCGCGAGTTGCGGCCCGAAGTGGTGATGCTCGGCGACTCGATCACCCACTTCTGGGGCGGGCCGCCGCAGGCCACCCGGGTCGGCGGCGCGCAGGCCTGGCAGCGCACCTTCGGCGCGGCCAGGGTGCTGAACCTGGGCTTCGGCTGGGATCGCACCCAGAACGTGCTGTGGCGGCTGCGGCAGGGCGAAGTGGACGGGTTGGCGCCGCGCTGGGTGGTGATCAACATCGGCACCAACAACCTCACCGGCACCGACAATGCGCGGGCCAGCACGCCGCAGGAAGCGGCCGACGGCGTGGCCGCGGTGGTCGCCGAGGTGCGCCAGCGGCTGCCGCGCAGCAAGATCGTGCTGATGGGCATCCTGCCGCGCGGTTTCGCCGCCGACGCGCCGCTGCGCGCCCCGATCGCGCAGACCAACCGCCTGCTGGCCGCGCGTTTCGGCCACGATCCGGCGGTGCGCTGGCTGGACATCGGCGCGCGCTTCCTGCAACCCGACGGGCGCCTGCCGCAGGCGCTGATGCCCGACAGCACCCATCCCAGCGAGGACGGTTACCGGATCTGGGGCGAGGCATTGCGCGAGATCGGCGTCGGCGGTTGAAACGCGCTGCCGGGAAGCCCCTGTAGGAGCGGCTTCAGCCGCGACATGCACCTTCGGCAAGTTCCTGTCGCGGCTGAAGCCGCTCCTACAGGGGGGCTCGCTGGCGGATGCGGCGGCGCGCTCAGCCCTTGTCCGGCTTGAGCAGTTCCAGCACCGCTTCGCGGCGCCGCGCCGGCAGGTTGCGGTAGCGGGTCAGCAGCGCCTGTTCGTGCGTGTCGTGCGCCTGCAGCGCGTAATCGGCCGGCAGGTCGTGCAGGCGCGCGCCGCCCTGGCCGCAGATCAGTTCGTCCAGCGAGCGCTTGAGCACGCCGCGCAGGTTCGGCAACAGGCGGAAGCTCGGGGTCTCGCGATTGTTCTCCCACGCCGACACCGACGACTTGGTCACGCCCAGCGCGAAACCCAATTGTTCCTGGGTGAGCCCGGCGGCTTTCCTGGCTTCGCGCAAACGGTCGCCGAAGCTTTTCATCGCGGTGGGCCTTGCAGTTACGGGGCCTACCAAGATATGGAGCATCCGTAACCTTGTCGTACAGCCATGCTTGACTCTAGATGTTCGGAGATTCGATACTTTGGCGGTGCGGGCCGCGCTGACGCGTGAGGGCGCGCACAGCGGACACGGACGACCGAGGAGTGCATGGTATTTCGCCTAGTTTCCATTGCCGTTGCAGCGACGGCGCAGCGGCGCCCCGCGGCGTTCTTTCCCTGGGCAGGCCAGGCCGCGGCGAGCGAGCGGCGTGCGGCCGCCGCCGCGGCGGAGGGTGGGGCATGGCCACCTACGAAGTGAAGCTGCGGCGCGTGGCGCACCTAGAGCCGGCACTGTATGTCCTGGTCCACGCCGCCAACGCGTATCTGGCCGCGCGCGCGGCCGAGCGCCACAACCCGGGCTATCGGGCGTACATGGTCGCGGTGTGGGTGGACGGCGTGCGCGTGGACATCGGCGCGTTCCGCCCGCCGCATCGCTGAGCGCGCGGCGGCTGCGCCGTTGCGTGCGGGGCGGCGCCGCGCGGCGGCCGGGACGCGGCGACGTGCGTTGCCGCGCTACGGGCGCGGAATCCTGCTTGGTTCGTTCGCCGCTGCCGATTGCGGCGGGCATCGCCTGCGCCGCAGGCAACAAAAAACCCGCCGAAGCGGGTTTTTCTTTACAACGCTTGCCGTATCGATGGTGCCCAGGAGAGGACTCGAACCTCCACGAAGTTGCCCCCGCTAGCACCTGAAGCTAGTGCGTCTACCAATTCCGCCACCTGGGCGATACAGGCGCGGAATTCTGCTGGCAGCGCCGGGGACTGTCAAGCAGGTTTTCGCGGGTCCGACGCCGCGGCCACACGACAGCGGCTGTAGTGCGCCGCATCGCCGCTGCAACTGGTCCGCGCATGCCGGTCGATCGGCGGCATGACGCTCCGGTCGCGACACCGCGACTTGGGTGGGGAATGCCGGCCGCATCGGCAATCGCCGAGGCGCCGTGCGGCATCGACACGTCAGCGGCTGACGTCGTGGAAGGGGCGTCAGCGCAGACACGCCATTTCCGATGAAGCCTGGAGGCGCGGGTCCCTCCAGCAGAAACATCCACGCAGGCCTGCACGGAGTCGTGCGCCGGCCGCGGCCGCGGCGCTGCGCGAACCATCGCGGCACGCAAGCAAACGACAGGCAAAAAAAATCCCGCCGGAGCGGGTTTTTCTTTGCTGCTGTATCGAATGGTGCCCAGGAGAGGACTCGAACCTCCACGAAGTTGCCCCCGCTAGCACCTGAAGCTAGTGCGTCTACCAATTCCGCCACCTGGGCGATACAGGCCGAGAATTTTGTCGGTTGCGCGTGTCGCTGTCAAGCGGCGTTTTGCACGCGCGCTTCGGCGGTACGTGCGCCGTGCCTGCGGCGCACGTACCGCCTGCCGGCGCATCAGCTGGCGGTGAAGCGCAGGCCCTGGTTGATCGCGCAGCGGTAGCCGAGCGTGGCGCCGTTCTGCTGGTAGCCGGGCAGGGCGAACACGGCCATGCTGAAGTCGATGCGGCTGTCCGGGTGCACCTGGTAGCGCAGGAACTGCTGGATCGGCTTGCCGTCGCGGCCCACGGTGAGGTGCTCGTCGGCGAAGGACAGGGTGCCGTCTTCGATCACCCGGTATGCGCCGATGCGCAGGCCGCCGCGGGTCTGGGTCGGGGTGGCGCCGCCGGCACTGGGCGTGCACTGGCTCAGGTCGATCGCGACCGCGACCGAGGCGCCGCTCTCCAGCGAGCGTTCGATCTCGGCGAGCGAATCGAGCCGCGTGGCGGCACCGGCGGGGTGGGCGAAGGCGAGCAGCGAGGCGGCGAGCAGCGACAGGGGCAGGGACTTCATGCGGAGCTCCGGAGCGTGGGGGAGGGGCGGTTCGCCGCACGCACGCTAGCCCTTTGCGCTGCGCGGTCAACCGACAAAATCGCGTTCTCCCGGCTGCGTCACAGCGCTTGTTCGAAGCAGGTCCGCTCGCCCCGGCGCAGGTTTCGCGTCGTGTCCGGATCCGCACGAAAGATGCGGTTTTCTGCCGAATGCGCCGTGCTCGCGCATGCCGGTGCCGCCCGGACGTTGCCGCTTGCGATCCGGCGCCGCGCTGCGTTGTGGGCGGCGTCGTCGCATGCCGCAGGCGGATGCGCGGCGCCTGGCGCGTCGGGCGATCAAGCCGGGGGGATCCCGGAATGCCCATTGCGTCTGGCGGTGGCGCGCGACGCCGGACCGCGCGTCGCGCGCCGGCATTGACAAGGGTGCGCGACGCCCGCAGAATTCGCGGCCTCCATCGCCCAGATGGCGGAATTGGTAGACGCACTAGCTTCAGGTGCTAGCGGGGGCAACTTCGTGGAGGTTCGAGTCCTCTTCTGGGCACCACATGCAACACGCGGGAGCGCTGAACTCCCGCAACGACCGGCCCGCTGACGCGGGCCTCGTCGTTTCTGGGCCGCTCTGCCGCCGGGTCTGGTCGCCGGTTTGCCTGCGTTGACGACCCAGCGAGTACCATGGGTGGATGACCAATAGAAAAACCAAGTCCGGCAAGCCCGGCAAATCCGCATCCCACGACACGCCCGCCAGCAAGGCCGGCGCCCCGGCGGCTCCGCCGCCGCCGAAGAAATCCAAGATGCCGTCGTGGATGCCCAGCCTCCCCAGTTTCCTGCGGCGTAGCCCCAAGCCGCCGTTGCAGCCGCTGCATCCGCCCGAGCCCGTGTCCGCACCGTCCTCGCGCAAGAAGCCGGCCGCCGCGGTGGCCGATCCGTTCGCCGCCCGCGAGGCCGAGCGCTATGCCGAGCCGATCGCCAGCCGCGAGGCGATCCTGCAGTTGCTGGACCGCTGCGACGGCCCGCAGACGCTCGAGGAACTGGCCGGGCAGCTCGGCCTGACCGAACCATCGCGCATGGAGGCGTTGAGCAAGCGCCTGGGCGCGATGCTGCGCGAGGCGCAGCTGGTGCAGAACCGCCGCGGCGGCTACGCGCCGGTGCAGCAGACCAACCTGATCCCCGGCGTGGTGATCGCCAATCCCGACGGCTTCGGTTTCCTGCGCCCGGACGAAGGCGGCGACGACCTGTTCCTGCCGCCCTACGAGATGCGCAAGGTGCTGCATGGCGACCGCGCGCTGGCCAACGTCACCGGCATCGACCGCCGCGGCCGCCGCGAAGGCAGCATCGCGCGCGTGCTCGAGCGCGGCCTGAGCCGGCTGATCGGCCGCTTCAGCATGGAGGGCGGCATCGCCTACGTGGTGCCGGACGACAAGCGCATCCAGCGCAACATCCAGATCCCGACCGATGCGATGGGTGAGGCCCGCGACGGCCAGCTGGTGGTGTGCGAACTCACCTCCACCCCGGACGGGCGGCGCCCGCCGATCGGCAAGATCATCGCGGTGCTCGGCGACAAGCTGACCCCGTCGCTGGTGGTGGAAACCGCGATCCACGGCCGCGAGCTGCCGTACGAATTCCCGCAGGCGGTGCTCGACGAAGCCGCGGCGGTGCCGATGACGGTGGAGCCGGCCGCGATCAAGGGCCGCGTGGACCTGCGGCAGACCCCGCTGGTGACCATCGACGGCGCCGACGCCAAGGACTTCGACGACGCGGTGTTCTGCGAGCCCAACGCCGAAGGCTTCCGCCTGGTTGTCGCCATCGCCGACGTGTCGCACTACGTGCGCCCGGGCACGCCGCTGGACGTGGAAGCGATCCGCCGCGCGACCTCGGTGTATTTCCCCGGCTTCGTGGTGCCGATGCTGCCGGAGACGCTGTCCAACGGCATCTGCTCGCTCAATCCCAAGGTCGACCGCATGTGCTTCGTCTGCGACATGCAGATCGATCGCCAGGGCGAGGTGGCCGGCGCGCGCTTCTACGAGGCGGTGATGAATTCGCATGCGCGGCTCACCTACGACCAGGTGTGGCAGGCGGTGGGCGAGAAAGACGAGCAGGTACGCAAGGACGTGGCCGCGGTGCTGCCGCAGATCGAGCGGCTGTACCAGCTGTTCCACGTGCTGGCCAAGGCGCGTTCGCGCCGCGGCGCGATCGAGTTCGAGACCTCGGAAGTGCGCTTCGTGCTCGACAACACCGGCGAGGTGACCCAGGCCGGGATGCTGGTGCGCAACGACGCGCACAAGCTGATCGAGGAATGCATGATCGCCGCCAACGTGGCCGCGGCGCGGCACCTGCTGGAGGCGCGCATCCCGGCGCCGTACCGCGTGCACGAGCGGCCGCCGGAGTCCAAGTACGCCGACCTGCTCGAGTTCCTCAAGGAATTCAAGCTGAGCCTGCCGCCATGGAGCAAGGTGGTGCCGGGCGATTACACCAAGCTGCTGAAGAAGGTGCGCGAGCGCCCCGACGCGGCCTTGCTGGAGTCGGTGCTGCTGCGCAGCCAGAGCATGGCGGTCTACTCGCCGGACAACGCCGGCCACTTCGGCCTGGCGCTGGAGGCGTACGCGCACTTCACCTCGCCGATCCGCCGTTATCCCGACCTGCTGGTGCACCGCGCGATCAAGTACGCGCTGACCCGCGGCGCGCCGGACAAGTACCTGTATTCGCCGCGCGAGATGGCGGCGCTGGCGCTGCAGTGCTCCGAGCGCGAGCGCCGTGCCGACGAGGCCGAGCGCGAGGTCGACGAGCGCTACCGCGCGGCGTGGATGGAAAAGCACGTCGGCGGCCAGTTCGACGGCGTGGTCAGCGGCGTCACCAGCTTCGGCCTGTTCGTGGAGCTGGACCAGTCCAAGGTCAACGGCCTGATCCACGTGACCCAGTTGCCGCAGGACTATTACCAGTTCGACGCGGTGCGCAAGACCCTGTCCGGCGAGCGCCGCGGCATGCAGTTCCGCCTCGGCGACCGGGTCCGCATCCTGGTGCTCAAGGCCAGCATGGAAGAGCGCAAGATCGATTTCCGCCTGGTGGTGGAAGGCGAGCCGATGACCGACATGCCGCCGCCGCCGGAACGTGGGCAGCAGCAGCCGGCCAAGCGCAAGAAAAAGAAGTACTGACGGCGCGGCGTCGCGGCGGCCCGCTTGGCGGCCGCCGCGATCGCGCAAGTGGCGCGGTAGGCGCATCGCCTGCGCATGCGGCCATGGTGATGGACGGCAATGCATCCGATTCTGCCGGGAAGCGGCTTCGCCGTTGTGCAGCAGGCGCGCGGATGCGTCGATTGAGCGGGTTGCATCATGCCGATGTCATGGCGCCGCCGCCGATGCCGAGATCGACGAGTTCGGCAGGATCTTGGTGCCGTTGAGGCCGCACGGCGGCGAGGATGCGTTCGACTCAGGATGTCCCGGCCGCAACACCGGACCGGCCTGGACTCAGGGTGACGAGGCCGCGCTTGCGCCGGCATGGGCTTTTTTCGCAGCGAAAACCTGATCTCGGTGCGCTTCCGCCCAGCGCAGAATTCCTTGCAGGTGCGGCTCCAAAGAGGCGCCGAGCGGTGAGATTTCGTAGACGACGGCAACCGGGCTGGTGCTGACGACCGTGCGGGTGATGAACCCGGTGGCTTCAAGCCTGCGAAGACACTGCGTCAGCGCCTTCTGCGTGATGCTTGTATGCGCGCGCCGCAACGCATTGAACCTCAGGGGGCCTTCGCAAAGGCTGTTCAGCACAAGCAGGGTCCACTTGCTGGTGATCTCTTCGAGCACCAGGCGATTCAGCTCCAGATCTTCAAGCGATGTAGTCGACACGACAGGGATACTCCAGGGTACCTAGTAGCATGCAGGTGCGTAATTGCATCCAGATATATTACGTATACTTTATGAGTTCCGACAATGCGGAGCATCCCCGTGCAGATGGATTTCGAAAGTGGCGCCAGCGCCGGAAGGACAGTGCTGGTATTCGGCGCCACGGGCCAGCAAGGCGGAGCTGTCGCGCATGCGCTGATGGCCCAGGGTTGGCCGGTCAGGGCACTGGTCCGCGATCCGGACAGCGAAAAAGCGCGGGTTCTGGCAACGGCGGGTGTCGAAGTGGTCAAAGGCGACCTTTCGGATAAGAGGTCGATCGCCAGTGCGATGCGCGGCGCCTACGGCGTTTTCAGCATTCAACCCAGTTCGGGACAAGGCGCCGCCTATGGAGTGACGGACCAGGACGAGATCCGGTATGGCAAGAACATCGCCGACATCGCCGACGCAAGCGGCGTACAGCATCTTGTCTACACCTCTGTGGCCGCCGCGGGCAGAGGTCCGACCGGCATGGGGCATTTCGACAGCAAGTCCGAAATCGAAGCGCATGTCAGGCGCCTGAATCTCGCCAGCACTATCGTCCGGCCGCATACGTTCATGGAGATGTTGATGCTGCCTGGGATGGGTCTGGATCAGGGACGCTTCAGCTTTTTCATGCGTCCGGACCAGGCGATGCAGTTCATCGCCGTCGACGACATCGGAAAAATCGTCGCCGCTATTTTCGCCGGCGCAGAACGCTTTGCCGGTCGATCCATCGAAATCGCGGGAGATCAGCTTACGGGCACCGAACTGGCGGACGCCTTCAGCAAGGCTGCGAACGCAAAAATCGTCTATACGCGCTTTCCCGAGAGCCTCCTGGCGGAAAACGCCTTTCTTGGGCGCTTGGCGGCACTCATCGACGATGGAAAATTTCAGGGCGTCTCGGAGATCAAGGCGTTTGGCGAGGAATTCGGTGGGCTGATGAGCTTTGCGGAATGGCTGCAAGGGCCGGGCAGCGAGCTTTTCGAAAAAGCGCGCAGACCGACCGCGGCGTCAATCGCGTTGCGCTAACGAGCGCGTCGAACGGTATGCGGGGCCGCCTCGGCACACTGTCCGAGTCACGGTCCGCTCGGCTGGCCTTTTACTCCTGTTGCCACACTGCCGGTCGGCCGGGCAGCAAGGTGCAGAGCGATTCGTGCGGTCCGCCGACCTCGAAGGTGCCTCTGCCCGAGCGATTTGCCCTCGACAGCGCGGGACAGCCCACTGCCCATCTCGCGCAGTTCTGGTAAAACAGTCGGGGCCGAACGGCTACCGAGTCCGCGCCCAGGAACATGTATGGATCAGAACCAGTACAGCGGCGGTTGCCAGTGCGGCGCGGTGCGCTTCCGGGTGCGCGGCCGGCTCGACGACGCGTCGATCTGCCATTGCCGGATGTGCCAGAAGGCGTTCGGCGCCTACTACGCGCCGCTGGTGTCCACGCGCGGTGCGGAGCTGGTGTGGACGCGCGGCGCGCCGAAGCATTTCCAGTCCTCCAACCTGGTGCGGCGCGGCTTCTGCGCCGACTGCGGCACGCCGCTGACCTACGAGGCGCCGGACGGCGTCGCCGTGGCCGCCGGTGCGTTCGATCAGCCGGCGGCGTTGCCGCCGCGGATCCAGTACGGGCTGGAAGCCAAGCTGCCGTTCGTGGACGGCCTGCACCGGTTGCCTGTGCGCACCACCGAGGACGATCTGGAGAACGCGCCGTTCCTGGCGCAGCTGGTGTCGCACCAGCATCCGGACCACGACACCGGGCGTTGGCCGGCCTGAGCGGGCCGTTGCCGGGCCGTCGGAGGCCGCTAGCCCAGGTTTTGCCGAAGGTCCGCGTGTATGCGGTGGCGAGCGCGCCGCATCGGCATGCGGGTGTGTCGCGGCCGCCGCAGGTGGCTTCTGTCCGTGTCGGGCAGGCGCGGTTGCATGCGCGCTGCGCAAGACGCAGGCGCCAGGCCGGCGCGGTCATGCGGCGCAGGCCGGGCCGGGCCGGCGAGCGCGATTCCCATGCGCGCCGCCTGCTCGGCTGCCGTCTCCCCTGGTTCTGCCCCCCAGCCGCGCACGCCGCAGGCGCCCGGTCGCTGCGGTCATGCGGCGCCGGCGATGTGACGTGAGCGCCGGCAACGCCTACCATTCCCGCTTTCCTTCCTCGCAGTCCCCGCCTCATGAGCAAGCAGAACCAGTGGATCGTCGGCGTCAACGCCGTGGCCTCGTCGATCGAGAACGATGCCGACAACGTGCGCGAAGTGCTGATCGAGGCGGGCAGCAAGAATCCGCGGCTGGTGGAGATCGAGGAGAACGCGCGGCGCAAGGGCATCGAGGTGCGGCGGGTCAACACCCAGGCGCTGGACGGCGTCGGCGGCTCGGTGCGGCATCAGGGCGTGGCCGCGCGCTATGCGGCGGCGCGTACCTGGGGCGAGAACGAACTGGAAGGCCTGGTCGCCGCCGCCGAGGGCCGCGCGCTGCTGCTGGTGCTCGACGGCGTGCAGGATCCGCACAACCTCGGCGCCTGCCTGCGCAGTGCGGCCGCGGCCGGTGCGACCGCGGTGGTGATCCCGAAGGACAAGTCGGCGCCGGTCAACGCCACCGTGCGCAAGACCTCGGCCGGCGCCGCCGACCGCATTCCGATCGTGGCGGTGACCAACCTGGCGCGCTGCCTGCGCGACCTGCAGAAGCAGGGCGTGTGGATCTACGGCCTGGTCGGCGAGGCCGAGACCTCGCTGTACGCGCAGGACCTGCGCGGCAACGTGGCGCTGGTGCTGGGCGGCGAATCCGACGGCCTGCGCCGCTTGACCCGCGAGCACTGCGACGGCCTGGTCAAGATCCCGATGCCGGGCGACATCGAGAGCCTCAACGTGTCGGTGGCCACCGGCGTGACCCTGTTCGAGGCGGTGCGGCAGCGCATGGGGTGAGGCGCCGTCCATGCGCGCCGCGTCGTGGAGGGTTTTGCTGCACGCGACGCATGCGCCGGCGTGGTGCATTCGCAGGAGGGGCTTCAGCTCCGACCTGACCAAAGTCGTTCGACTCTCCACTTCGCGCGTCGCGACTGAAGTCGCTCCCACAGGGGGCGCCGTATGCTTGGCCGGATGCGCTTTGGAGGGGCTTCGGTATCCGAAGCCCGAAGGCCCGCCACGCTGCCTGTCGCGGCTGAAGCCGCTCCTACAGGAGTTTGTGCGGGGACGGCGGAGGTGCCGGCTGGGTGCACTGTAGGAGGGGCTTCAGCCCCGACCGGGCCCGTGCGGGCCGACCTTCGGTCTGGCCCATTGTCCCCAAGCCGCCTGGAGCCGTTCGCGGCGATGTTCCGCTTCAGCGCTGGTCGATTGCTGCGCGCGTCGCCGCCACGGCCGTTGCCGACGTTGCACCTGCATCCGATGGCGTCGCACCGCTGCCGCCCAGTGCCTGGTACAGGGTGACGTCGTTGTTGAGCTGGTCGAGCCTGGCCTGGGCCAGGGTCAGTTCCGCGCTGCGCCGGGTCTGCTGCGCGTCCAGCCAGGTGCGCAGGTCGGTGGCGCCGCTGCGGTAGCGCACTTCGTACATGCGCTCCACGTCGCGCGCGGCGTCGAAGGCGTTCTGCGCCGAGGCAACCTGCGTTTCCAGTTGCGTGCGCGCCGACAAGGCGTTGTCGACATCGCCCAGGGCGGTGTACAGCGTGGTGCGGAAGGTGCTGGCGGCGATCTCGTAGCTGGTGCCGGTGATGCGGGTATTGAGCTGGGCCTGGCGCAGGTTGAGGAACGGCAGGGTCAGTCCGGCACCGAGCGTGGCCAGCGGATTCTTCAGCACGTTCGCCAGCGTGGCGCTGCTGCCGTCGAGCGAGCCGGTCAGGCTCAGGGTCGGGTAATAGCTGGTCGCGGTGACCTTGATGTCGGCCAGTGCGCTGCGCAGCCGCAGTTCGGCCGCGCGCAGGTCCGGGCGGCGCGCCAGCAGTTGCGCCGGCAGGCCCGGCGCCAGCGGCGGGCGCGCGAACGCGTCCAGATTCTGCGGTTCCTCGGCCTGCGGCCAGGGCTGTCCGTCCAGTAGCACGGTCAGCTTGTTGCGGGCTTCCACGCGCTCTTGCAGCAGTTTGCTCTGCTCGGTGCGCTGGCTTTCCAGGTTCTGCTCGGCCTCGCGCACTTCCAGCCGCGACACGTCGCCCGCCTGGAACTGCACCTGCACCAGTTGCAGGGTCTTGGCCAGGCGCGCGAGATTCTCCTCGCCGGCGGCGATGCTCTGGTTGAGATAGCCGAGTTGCCAGTATTGGTCGCAGACCTCGCCGACCAGGGCCAGCGCGGTGTTCTCGCGGTCCTCGTCGGTGGCTTCGGCTTCCCAGCGGTCGGCATCGCGCTGCGCGCGCAGCTTGCCCCACAGGTCGATTTCCCAGCTCAGCGACACGCTGGCGGCATTGCTGCGGGCGACGTCGTCGTGATGGTCGGTGGCGCGGCTGCCGGAGGCACTGACGCTGCCGCTGGCGCTGGGCCACAGCTCGGTCTCGCTCAGGCCGGCCTGCAGCCGCGCCTTGCGCAGGCGCAACCCGGCCGTAGCCAGGTCGGCGTTGACCGCCAGTGCGCGTGCGACCAACCGGTCCAGGCGCGGATCGCCGAAGCCCTGCCACCAGGCGTCGGCGGCGATGTCGTGGGCGGGGTAGGTGGCCTGCAGCGCCAGCGGCTGGCGCGCGTCGACCGCCGTGTCGGCACCGGCGGCGTACCGCTGCGGCACGGCGATCGGCGCGGCGCGGTACTGGCCGGTGCTGACGCAGCCGGACAGCGTGGCGAGCAGGGCCAGCGGCAACAGCGCCGGGCGTAACGAGGAGAGCATGTTCATTCGCGGGCCAAGGCCTCCACGGGATCGAGTTGCGCGGCGTTGCGCGCGGGCAGGAAGCCGAACACCACGCCGATCAGGCTGGAGCAGGCGAAGGCGGCGACGATCGAGCCGGTCGAGAAGATCATGCTGAAGCTGCCGCCGGCCGCGGCGAACACCCGGCCCAGCGCCAGCGCCAGGCCGACTCCGAGCAGGCCGCCGAGCAGGCACACCAGCACCGCCTCGATCAGGAACTGCTGCATGATGTCGCTCTGCCGCGCGCCGACCGCCATGCGCACGCCGATCTCGCGGGTGCGTTCGGTCACCGACACCAGCATGATGTTCATCACCCCGATGCCGCCGACCACCAGCGCGATGGCGGCGATCGCGCCGATCATCAGGGTCAGCGTCTGCGTGGTCTTCTCGATGGTCTCGCGGATCTCGGCGCTGTTGCTAAGGAAGAAATCCTCGCTGCCGTGGCGCAGTTTCAGCAGCCGCGTCAGCGCCTGCTCGGCCGCATCCATCGGGGTGGCGTCGGACACGCGCACGGTGATGCTGGATACGTAGCTCTGGCCGAGCATGCGCGACATCGCGGTGGTGTAGGGCACCCAGACGCTCAGCGTGGAACTGCTGCCGAAGCCGGTGGTCTGCTTCTGCGCCACGCCGACCACGCGCACCGGCACGTTGCCGAGCAGGATCACCTGGCCGATCGGGCTGCGCGGCGATTTGCCGAAGAACTGCGCGCGGGTGTTCTGGTCGATCACCGCCACCTGTTCGATGCCCGACACCGCCTCGGCGCCGAAGAACGCGCCCTCGGCCAGCTTCAGTCCCTTGACCCGGAAATACTGCTCGCCGACGCCGCTGACCTGGGCGGTGGCCGACTGGTTGCCGTAGCGCGCGGTGACCGAGGTGGAGACGTTGGGCGTGGCGCTGTCCACGTAGCTCTGCTGCGCCAGCGCGGTGGCGTCGCGCGCCTTGAGCGTCTGCACCCGGCCCGAGCGCATGTCGCCGAAGCCGCTGCCCGGATAGACCTCGATGGTGTTGGTGCCGAGCGCGGAGATGTTGGACAGGATCTGCTGCTGCGAACCGTTGCCCAGCGCCACCACCGAGACCACCGAGGCGATGCCGATGATGATCCCGAGCATGGTCAGGAAGGTGCGCAGGCGGTGCGCGTTCATCGCCAGCAGCGCCATCCGGAACGCTTCGGTGAACCGGTCGCGCAGCGCCTGGAAGCGGCTGCCGCCGGCCGCGGCCGGCTCTAGGCGGCGCGCGGCGCGGCGCGCGTCGATCGCCGGGTTGGCGCGGTCGGCGATGATCGCGCCGTCGCGGATCTCGATGATGCGCTGCGCGTGCTGCGCCACCGACATGTCGTGGGTGACGATGATGATGGTGTGGCCTTCGGCATGCAGCTCGCCGAGGATCGCCATCACTTCCTCGCCCGAACGTGTGTCCAGCGCGCCGGTGGGTTCGTCGGCCAGGATCACCTGGCCGCCGTTCATCAGCGCGCGCGCGATCGAGACGCGCTGCTGCTGGCCGCCGGAGAGCTTGCCCGGGGTATGCCCGGCGCGGTCGCTGAGCCCGAGCCGGCGCAGCAGCTCGGCCGAGCGCGCGCTGCGCGCCGCCGCAGGCATGCCGGCATACACCGCGGGCACTTCGATGTTGCCGCTGGCGTCGAGGTCGCCGAGCAGGTGGTAGCGCTGGAAGATGAAGCCGAAGTGCTCGCGGCGCAGCTGCGCCAGCTCGTCCGGCTGCATCGCGCCGGTGGCGCGGCCGGCCACGCGGTAGCTGCCGGCGGTGGGCCGGTCCAGGCAGCCGAGGATGTTCATCAGGGTGGACTTGCCGGAACCGGACTGGCCGACGATGGCAACCATCTCGCCGGCGGCGATATCCAGGTTGACGTCGCGCAGGACCACCAGGGTCTCGTCGCCGGCGGGGAATTCGCGGCGCAGGTCGCGCAGCTGCAGCAGTGCTTCGCTCATGGCCGGCGCCTCACATGCCCATCGGCGGCGGGCCGCCGCCGGGACCGCCGCGGCGCTGGCTGTTCTTCTCGATGGCGGCCTGCTTGGTCGCGGCGGTGGCCTCGCCGACCACCACCTGCTCGCCCTCGCGCAGGCCGCTCTTCACTTCGGCCTGCGCGTTGTTGTTGAGGCCGATGCTCACGGTGCGCGGCTGCGGGCGTCCGTCGGCGCCGACCACCTGCACCGTGTAGCGGCCGTCGCCGCGCTTGTCGCCCAGCGCCGCCGAGGGAATGCTCAGTACCTTGCTGGCCTTGCCGAGCACGATGCTGACCTGCGCGGTCATGTAGGTGCGCAGTTCGCGGCTGGCATTGTCCACGTCGAACAGGCCGTAGTAGTAGATTGCCGAACTGGAGGTGGAGGTGGACGAGGAGGACGTGGTCGTGGACGTGCTGTCCTCGCTGGTCACCGATTCGGGCGCCGGGGCGATGTCGCGCAGGGTGCTGGTGTAGCGCTTGTCCGGATTGCCGAGGATGCTGAAGTACACCGGCTGGCCTTCCTTGGTCTTGACCACGTCGGCTTCGGAGATCTCCGCGTACACGGTCATGGTGTTGAGGTTGCCGAGCATGACGATGGTCGGCGTGCTCTGGTTGGCGTTGACCGTCTGCCCCTGCTTGGACACCACCGCGACCACGGTGCCGTCGATCGGCGCGGTGATCTTGGTGTAGCCCAGGGTGGTCTGCGCGCTGTCCACCGTGGTCTGCTGCTCGGCGATGGTGGCGTCGAGCGCGGCGATCTGCGCGCGGGTGCCTTCCAGCGTGGCGCGCGCGCTGTCGTAGTCGGCCTGGGAGGTGGCTTCGGCGGCCAGCATCTGCTGCTGGCGCTTGAACGCCAGTTCGTACTGGCGCAGGTTGGCGACCTGCACCTGGCGCGTGGCGCGCGCGTTCTGCAGCGCCGCCTGCGCGCTCTTGAGCGTGTTGAGCTGGGTGCGCGAATCGATCTCGGCGATCAGGTCGCCGGCCTTGACGTTGTCGCCGAGCTTGACCTTCAGCGACTCGATGCGGCCGGATGCCTGCGCGCCGACGCTGACCAGTTGCGAGGGTTTGATCGTGCCGGTGGCCTCGACGGTCTGCTCGATGTCGCCGCGCACTACCGGCGACGTGGCCAGGGTCGGTGCCGCCGGCGGCCGCAGCCACCAGGCCGCGATCGCGGCGAGCAGCAGCAGCGCAAGGATCAGCAGCACGATGCGGTTGCGTCGTGTCTTGGGAAGCGCGGATTTCACTGAGGCGGGACCTGTAGCCTGGCCGCGTGCTGCGGCGTCGACAGCAGCATGGCGGCCGCGCCCGCCCGGCCTCAACGCACGCTCTGTGTCGGCGTGTATCGGGTTCAGCGTGGCCCGTATCGAAGTGTTTCCGGCCAGGCTGGCGATACGCGGCGACACGCACCGGGCGCGCGCGCCGATCGGCTAGGATGGATCATCGCCGCATGAAGGAAGAACCGACGATGCATCGCCTGCTGGTGGTCGACGACGACGTCGACATCCGCACCCTGCTGGCCGAACAGCTGGGCCGCGCCGGCTATCAGGTCAGCACCGCCAGCGACGGCGCGCAGATGCGCCAGGTGCTGGAGCGCGAACACGTGGACCTGATCGTGCTCGACCTGAACCTGCCGCGCGAGGACGGGTTGACCCTGTGCCGCGACCTGCGCGCCAAGTCGAGCACGCCGGTGATCATGCTGACCGCGCGCAGCGAGCCGATCGACCGCGTGCTCGGCCTGGAGATGGGTGCCGACGACTACCTGGCCAAACCGTTCGAACCGCGCGAACTGCTGGCGCGGATCCGCAACGTGCTGCGCCGGACCGAGGCGCTGCCGGCCAACCTGGAGCCGCTGGCGATCCGCCGCGCACGCTTCGGCGGCTGGCTGTTCGACCTGGAGCAACGCCACCTGGTCGATCCGGGCAGCAGGGTGGTGGTGCTGTCCGGCGCCGAATTCCGCCTGCTGCGGGTGTTCGTCGGCCATGCCAACAAGGTGCTGTCGCGCGAACAGCTGGTGGCGCTGAGCAGCGGCCGCCAGTACGAGGCGCAGGACCGCGCGATCGACCTGCAGATCAGCCGCCTGCGGCAGAAACTGGGCGACAGCGGCGGCGACGGCCTGATCAAGACCGTGCGCAACGAAGGCTATGTGCTGGCCGCGGCGGTGGCGCTGGAATGAAGCGGCTGCGCCGGTTCTTCGCCTCGATGGCCGGGCGCCTGTTCCTGATCCTGCTGCTGGGCATGGCCTGCGCGGCGAGCTTCGCCACGCTGCTGGCCAATGCCAAGCGCCGCCAGGAATTCGACCGGCAGAACATGGAGCGCGCCGCCGACCGCCTGCAGAGTTTCGTCGAACTGTTGCAGAGCGCCGGCCCGGAACTGCGCGCGCGGCTGCTGTCGCTGGGCGGGCCGGGCATCCGCATCCTGCCGGCCACGACGCGTGGGCAGGCGCCGGACCCGGTCTTCGCCGCGGTGCTCGGCGCGCGCGGCGGCGCACTCGCGCCGGCGCAGGTGTCGCGCCTGGACATGCCCGCCTGCATGCCGCAGCGTCCGGATTTCTTGCCGCCGCCGCAGCGCCGCGACTTCGACCGCCAGGACGCCTCGCTGGAACCGCCGACCTGCCGGCTGATCGCCTTGCGCCTGGACGACGGCACGCCGCTGCGGCTGGGCCTGCAGACCCAGCCGATCGCGCGGCAGACCGCGCTGGCGGTGGACCCGCTGTTCCTGTCGCTGCTGGCGCTGGCCATCGCGTTGCTGGCCTACGTGGTCGCGCGCATCGCCAGCACGCCGCTGCAGCGGCTGGCCGATGCCGCCGCCGACCTCGGCCAGGACCTGCAGCGCCCGCCGCTACAGGTGCGCGGGCCGCTGGAAGTGCGCCGCGCCGCGCAGGCCTTCAATGCGATGCAGCAGCGCCTGCAGCGGCATCTGGGCGAACGCACGCAGATGCTGGCGGCGATCACCCACGACCTGCAGACCCCGTCCACGCGGCTGCGCTTGCGGCTGGAGAACGTGCAGGACGAAGCGCTGCGCGAGCGCCTGATCGGCGACCTGGCGGCGATGCAGGCGTTGATCCGCGAAGGCCTGGAACTGGCGCGCAGCGCCGAGACCGCCGAACAGCGCGCCGCCCTGGACCTGGATTCGCTGCTGCAGAGCGTGGTCGAGGATGCGGCCGAGGCCGGCGCCGACGCGGTCTTCGAACACGGCTGCGGCGCGGTGCTGCCGCTGCGCCCGCTGGCGATGCACCGGCTGTTCTCCAACCTGGTCGACAACGCGCTGAAATACGGCGGATCGGTGCGGGTGGCCGCCGAGCGCCATGCCGACGGGACGCTCGCCGTGTACGTGCGCGACCGCGGCCCGGGCATCGCCGAGGCCGAACTGGAGACCGTGTTCGCGCCGTTCGTACGCCTGGAGACGTCGCGCTCGCGCGAGACCGGCGGCGCCGGCCTGGGCCTGACCATCGCCCGTGCGCTGGCCGAGAAGGACGGCGCCACGCTGCGCCTGCGCAACCTGCCCGAAGGCGGCCTGGAAGCCTGCGTGCAATGGGCGGCGCCGCTGCGCCGGAACTGAGCGCGGCACGCGCGTCCACCCGCGGCGGCGGATTTTTGCCTACCATGTGCGCTGTTCCCGTGTTCCGTTCCGGCAATGAGCCAGCATCGCCCCCGTCTCGCCGATCCTGGCCGGCCGCCGTGCCCCCGGGCATGGCGTCCGCTGCCTGGCAGCACCGGCCCGCAGGGCCGTGCTGGCGCCGGTCCGGCGCGGCGTCATGACGCGGCGGCGCCTGCCCGCCGACGCGCTGGTTCACCCCGCGCCTGCGCAACCCTCTTGCGACCCGCGTGGGGAGCGATGGCACGCGCTGGCGCCCTCCGGGCCGGATCGATCCGGTGATGGCGGCGGCGTCGGGGCATGCGGCGGCCGTCCGCCGCGCCGCGCATGCGTGGCTGCTGCTGGCGCTGTTCGCACTGTCGCTCGGAATGGGGCCGGCCGCGGCTGCCGACCCGTCCGCGGCCGGGCCGCCGCCGCTGCGCGACTACGCCGTGGATGCCTGGACCTCGCGCAACGGCCTGCCGCACAACTCGCTGCGCGACCTGGCGCAGACCCCGGACGGACGCCTGTGGTTCGCCACCTGGGAAGGCCTGGTGCGCTACAACGGCCTGGACTTCGCGGTGATCGATCGCAGCACCCGGCCCGGCTTGCCCGACAACGGCGTCGGTGCGCTGTACGTCGGCCGCGACGGCGCGCTGTGGCTCAGCGATTCGCGCGGCAACCTGGGCCGCTACGACCGCGCCGGCAACTGGCGCTTCTGGCTGCAGCCGCCGGGCTGGCCGCGCGCGCTGATCCACGCCATGACCGAAGACCGCCAGGGACGGCTATGGCTGCTGTTCGAAGGCAATGGCCTGGGCTGCCTGTGGCCGGACGGCCGCTTCGACTACCAGCCGGCGCCGCCGGACCTGCCGCTGGCCAACAGCTTCCCGCGGATGGCGGTGGACGACCGCGGCCGGGTCTGGATCGGCAGCCTCGACGGCCTGCTGTACCGCGACGCGCAGGGCGTGCTGCGGCGCGCGCCGGACGCCTTCGGGTTGCCGCCCGGCCTGGCCTGGCCGTACCGCGACGCCGCCGGCACGCTGTGGCTGGTCGCCGGCGAGAACGTGTACCGGCTGCAGGACGAGCGCGCCGTGCTGGTGCACCGCCTGCCGGGCTACGGCCACTTCACCGCGATGCTGCGCGACCGCGACGGCGCGCTGTGGCTGGGCACCGAGAACCAGGGCCTGCTGCGCATCGGCCGGCACGGCATCGAGCACATGGCGCCGGGCGAAGTGCTGCCCAACGGGCGCGTGGTGAGCCTGCTCGAAGACGCCGAGGGCAGCATCTGGATCGGTGCCAATGGCGGCCTGTTCCGGCTGCGCGAAACCCTGTTCACCAGCTACACGCGCCGCGACGGACTCAGCGGCGACTACGTGCGCGCGCTGCTGGAAGCGCCCGACGGCGCGCTGTGGATCGGCAGCGCCGCCGGCCTGGACCGGATGGCGGCGGACGGCAGCATTGCGCCGGCGGGCCTGCGCAACGCCGACGGCAGCGCGCCATCGGTGCTGAGCCTGGCGCGCGGCAGCGACGGCGACCTGTGGGTCGGCACCTACGCCGACGGCGTATACCGGCTGCGCGACGGCCGCGTGCGCCGCCACTACGACAAGGGCGACGGCCTGCCCAGCGGCCACGTCCGCGCGATCAGCGTGGACCGCGCCGGCACGGTGTGGATCGGCACCCAGCGCGGCTTGGTGCGCATCGACGGCGAACAGGCGCGCGTGGCCGACGTGCCGGGCTTGCCGCAGGGCCTGATCACCGCGCTGGCGAGCATCGATGGCGCGCTGTGGATCGGCTCGGTCGAAGGCGCCTCGGTGCTGCGCGACGGCCGCGTGCAGCGGCTGCCGCTGGAGCCGCTGGGCGGCGCGCGCAGCGTGTTCGGCTTCCAGGCGCTGGGCCGCGACATGTGGATTTCCACCGACCGCGGCCTGCACCGCTATCGCGACGGCCGCCTGGCGCGGGTCGGGCTGGAGCAGGGCATGCCGGTGGACACCGTGTTCCAGCTGGTCCGCGACCGCCTCGGCAACGTCTGGATCAGCAGCAACCGTGGCGTGCTGCGGACCAGCGCCGACGCGCTGAACGCGGTCGCCGACGGCCGCGCCGGCAGACTGCAGGTGACCCGCTACAACGAGATCGACGGCATGGCCAATGCCCAGGGCAACGGCAGCTCCGGCCCATCGGAACTCGTGCGTGGCGACGGCAGCGTGTGGCTGGTCACCGCCGGCGGCATCAGCACGGTCGATCCGCGCCGGCTGCAGCGCTTCCGCGAACGCCTGCCGCCGCCAGCGGCGATCGAGAACGTGCTGCTGGATGGGCGGCCGTTCGCCTGGCGGCGCCAGTCGCGCCTGCCCGGCGCCACGCGCATCGCGGTGTCCTACGTCGGGCTCAGCTACCTGCTGCCCGAGCGCATCCGCTACCGCACCCGGCTCGACGGCCTGGACAAGGAGTGGGTGGAGCGCGGCCAGCAGCGCAGCGTCGAATTCATCGGCCTGCCGCCGGGCGACTACACCTTGCGCGTGGCCGCGGCGCATCCGGATGGCGCCTGGAGCACGCGCGAGGCGGTCTGGCATTTCAGCGTCGCCCCGCTGTGGTGGCAACGCGGCAGCGTGCAGGCCGCTGCCGCGTTGGCGCTGCTGTTCGCGCTGGTGGCGCTGTACCGCTACCTGATCGCCCGCTACAAGCGGCGCAATCTGCGCCTGGAGCGGCTGGTCAAGCAGCGCACCGGCGCCCTGCAACTGCAGACCGAGCGGCTGCTGCGCGCCGACGCCGACAAGAGCCAGCTGCTGGCCGAACTGCAGGACCAGGCCGACGCGTTCGAGCGCCAGGCCCACGAGGACGCATTGACCGCGCTGCCGAACCGCCGCCATTTCGACGAAGTGCTGCTGCGCGAGCTGCGCCGCGCGCAGCGCAGCGGCACTCCGCTGTGCCTGCTGGTGATCGACATCGACCGCTTCAAGCAGATCAACGACGGCTACTCGCACGCCACCGGCGATGCGGTGCTGCGCGAGGTCGGGCAACTGTTGCTGAGCGCCTGTCGCGGCTCCGACCTGCCGGCGCGGCTGGGCGGCGAGGAATTCGCGGTGTTGCTCGGCGACACCCCGCTGGCCGACGCCGAGCGCATGGCCGCGCGCCTGCGCGACCTGTTCCACGCGCGCCTGCAGTGGGCCGACGCGCCATCGCTGCGGGTCACCTTCAGCGCCGGGTTGGTCGCGCTGAGCGGGGAGGAGACGCCGAGCCAGTTGTTGCAGCGTGCGGATGTGGCCTTGTATCGGGCGAAGAGCGGGGGACGGGATCGGGTGTGTGTTGGATGAGTGTCGTGGCGGGGGATAGCGTGATTCGGCGCAAGGGCCGAAGGCGCGGCACTAGCGGTTCATCGGGTCCATTGTTCCCCGACGTTTGCTCAAGGCATTCGCCAGAACGGTGTTGGCTTGTAGGAATTGTCGCGGCCGAGGCTGCGTACCACCAGGCCGAACACCAGGCCAGCGGTGAGGGTGGTGGGTAACGCCTGAAGGAAATCGCGTAGCAGCATCCACACTGGAAACGTGCCGTAGTGCTGCCAGGGCTTGATCGAGCGGCACAATCCCTGCAGCAGGAGCACCACGGCACAGACGGATGCGGCTAGCGCTGGCGGCGGCGGGCGGCGAAGGCTCGCAATCCAAACCACCAGCAGTGGGAGGGCCGCCGCCCACAGTGTGCCGATCAGGGCGATGCCGATCAGCCCGTCAGGCTCGAAGCGATAGACGCGTGTCGGCCAGAACGCAACGTAGCTGACCAGGGACACCAACATGGCAGCGAGCCATCCGGTGGCGAATCCCAAGCTCGCTTTCGCCATTGTTCTCACGTCGTCCCCCGATACCCGAATTCGATTGAACGCGAAGCGCCGTCGCTTGTTTGAATGAGTTAGCGCTGAACCCGCAAGGACTCGGAGCGCCAAAGCCCGAAGCGCTGCAGGCCGTAGCGCTTTGGCAGTGTGGTGCTTACGAGGCTGAGGCCGTAAGAGCAGCCGGTCTGTCCGAACTCGGCATACGGCAGACACTCGTTCGCTCTGAAGCGTGCCGATTGGCCCGATTCGAGTTTCAGGTCGATGATCGTGCCGGAGCGGGACCAGGCGCCGGTAAAGATCTTCGTGGAAGGCGTTGCGGAACCATCTGCCTCCCACGTACGGAAGATCAGGCGCGCTTGGCCGGATTTCTGCAGAGTCAGATCGATCGCATACTCGGTCTCGGTGACTGCCTGATAGTCCCCGGAAACGTCTGCGCTGGCGGCAGTGGACGCGGCGATCGCAAAAATGAGAGTCCACACGTCCATCGATCCTTCTCTGGCTTGTCGGTTGCCTCAGCCGATCTGCGGCGCCGGCCACGCGTTGGCGATCTTGCAGAACAGGCGCGCGGTCTGCTCGGTGTCGTAGACCGCGCTGTGCGCGTCGGCGGCGTTCCAGTCGAAGCCGGCCGCCTGTACGGCGCGGGCCAGCACGGTCTGGCCGTAGGCGATGCCGGCCAGGGTCACGGTGTCGAACACGCTGAAGGGGTGGAACGGGTTGCGCTTGTGGCCGCAGCGGGCCACGGTGGCGTTGAGGAAGTTCAGGTCGAAGTGGGCGTTGTGGCCGACCAGGATCGCGCGCTGGCAGCCGTACTTCTTCACCGCCGCGCGTACCGGCGCGAACACATGGTCCAGCGCCTCGCGCTCGGGCTTGGCGAAGCGGAACGGGTGGTCGAGGATGATGCCGGTGACTTCCAGCGACTTCGGGTCGATGGCGGTGCCGGGCGCCGGCACCACATGCGCGCTGGCGGTGGCGCCGGGGTACAGCTGGCCGGCGTCGTCCATCTCGATCGGAACCACGGCGATCTCCAGCAGCGCGTGCCGGTTCCAGTCGAAGCCGCCGGTCTCCACGTCCACCACCACCGGCAGATAGCCGCGGAAACGCCGCGACATCGGGGTGGCGGCAAGGGGCTGGGACGGGCTTTCGACGTGATCGTTCATGCGTGCAGGGTAGCAGAGCGCGGCTAAACGGCCGCCGCGGTGGGGGCGCCGCGAGTGTGGCGATGGGCCGGGCGTGGCCTGCGCGAGCGGCATCACGGTTGTCATCGCGTGGCAGGAGGCGGCAGCGCAGGCGATTGTTGGCTGCCACTTTGTGCGTCGCGGTGATGGCTCGAGGCCATTGGTAATGGCTCCCACATCGACTTGCAGCCGGCTGGGTGCACTGTAGGAGGGGCTTCAGCCCCGACACTGTCCGAGGTCGGAAGGCATACCGCTTCGTTTGTCGCGGTTGAAACCGCTCCTACAGGGGCATGCTCTGGATCTGGATCAGTCACCTTTGCGCCTCAGGCCGGCACGCGGGTACCGAGCACGCTGCCCTGCTGGCGCAGGCGCTCGAGCAGCGCGGCGCCGTCGTGCAGCAGCGCGGCCGGGTCCTGGCCGTGCTCGGCGGCCAGGCGCAGCAGCAGCGCGCGTCCGCTGTGCTCGCCGTCGCGCAGCCGCTCGACCAGGGCATGCGCCAGCGGCGCCAGTTCGGCGAACCGGGCCTGGCCGTCGGCATCGCGCCGCGCCAGCAGGCAGGTCGCCTGCGCCGGTGCCTCGCCCGGTTGCCAGGCCGGGCCGATGCGCTGCACCGGCCAGCGATAGCGCAGCAGGCGCAGCCAGGGCGAGAGCTGCGGAACGCCGTCGAGCAGGTCGCCGTGCGGATCGTGCGGCGGCAATGGCGCATCGTCGATCTGCACCTCCAGCTCGACCGTTTCGTAGTGCGCCAGTTCCGCCAGCCATGGCCGTTGCGCGTCCTCGCCGCGTTGCTGCAGGAAGCGCACGAACTCGCCGCCGATGCGCGGGAACAGCGGCGTGCGCGCGCGGTGCCCGGCGCAGAACGCGCGCAGCAGTGCCTGCCACGCGTCCTCGCCCAGGGTGGCGCGCAGCACCGGGAAATGCGAGGCGAGCAATTGCGCGAGGTTGTCGAAGAACAGCGCGCGGTACACCGCCAGCCGCCGCGGCTCGATGTCCGCCGGCGGCGCGTGCCGCTGCGGATCGCGCAGGTGCAGGGCCAGCGCGAACTGCTGCGCGTGCAGGGAATCAGCCATGCGCCGCTTGCGCCATCTGCGCTGCTTGCACCGACGTGGCCTGCGCCTGTGCGTCGCGGATGCGCTGCACCTCGTGCAGCAGCTCGGACAGCGGCGGGAACTGGCTGTCGCGCTCGAGCAGGGTGGGGCGCACGCCATGCAGCCGATAGGCGGCGTCGAGCAGATCCCACACGTCGTCAGCCACCGCCGCGCCGTGGGTGTCGATCTTCAGCGCGCTGGCGGCGTCGTCGCGATGCCCGGCGATGTGGTACGAGGCGACGCGTGCGCTCGGCATCGCGGCAAGGAAGGCGCGGGCGTCGTAGCCGTGGTTGGCGGCGTTGACGCAGACGTTGTTGACGTCGAGCAGCAGGTCGCAGTCGGCTTCGGCCAGCACCGCGGCAACGAACTCGGCTTCGCTCAACGCCTGGCCAGGCGCGGCGTAGTAGGACACGTTCTCCACCGCGATGCGCCGGCCCAGCGCATCCTGCGCCTGGGCGATGCGCGCGCCGGCATGGCGCACCGCTTCGTCGGTGAACGGCAGCGGCAGCAGTTCGTAGAGCTGGCCGTCGTCGGCGCTGTAGCTCAGGTGTTCGCTGTACAGCGCGACGCGGTGCCGATCCAGGAACCGCCGGGTCTGCCGCAGCAGGTCCGCGTCCAGCGGCGCCATGCCGCCGAGCGATAGCGACAGGCCATGGCAGCTCAGCGGATGGCGTGCGGTCAGCGTATCCAGCATCGCGCCCAGGCGGCCGCCGACGCCGATCCAGTTGTCCGGCGCGCACTCGAGAAAATCGAACGCGGCCGGCGCTGCCTGCAGCAGTTCCGGCAGCAGGCCGCGGCGCAGGCCGAGTCCGGCGCTCGCCGCAGGCAGCAGGCGCGGCGCGGAATCAGCCGCCGCCACCGCACTTGCCTTCGCCGCACTTGCCTTCGGCCATCGCCTTGTCGTCGTGCTGGGCCGCGGCGGCGGCGGCCTTGTCCGGCTTGGCCGTAGCGGTGTCCTGCGCATGCGCACCGCATGCGCCCTCGGCGGCCTTGCCGGCGCCGGCGGCATCCGTGGACTTGGCATTGGATTTGGGCTGCGCCGGCACGGTGGTCGCTGCCTTGTCGGCGCTCGGCGGCGCCGCGGCCTGGGCGCCGAGCGCATAGCCCTGGGCCAGGTCGGTCATCGCCAGCGCGCAGGCGGACAGGCCCAGGCCGCCGAGCAGGACGGCGCCGGCGAGGGCGGTGGACGGACGCGAGGGAATGGACATGCGGACTCTCCTGGCAGGCGGTCGTGGTGCCGGCGTCGCCACGCTGGCCGTGTCCGCCAAGCGTACCCGCTGGCGCCGTGCGCCGCATGCGGCGCTGCGCCGTCCGCCAACGAAAAGGCCCCGCCGAAGCGGGGCCTGGTGTGCGCCGCCGCCTCAGCGGCTGTTGGCGATGACGCTGCTGATGACGCCGGTGGCGACGGCGATCAGCACGTACTGGTTGTCGACCCGGCGCCACTCGTGGCCGCGCGGCGGCGCCTTCAGGCCGCGCTTGCGGTAGTCGGGCACGCGGTCGCCGCGATGATCGGAGGCCAGGCGTTCGCCGCGCTTGTAGTGGCGCGGACCTTCATGGCGGCCATTGTCGTGGCGGTCGTCGCGATGATCGTCGCGGCGGCCGTCGTTGCGCGCCTGTTGCGGACCGCGATCGCCGTGCTGGTCCTTGCGGCCCTTGTCGTCCTGATGGTCCTTGCGCACCTGCTGCGGATCGCGGTCGCGATCGTGGTCGTCCTGGCCGGCGGCGAATGCGCCGCCGGAGGCCAGCAAGGACAGGGCGAGGACCGAACCGATGATGCGCTTCATGGTGTCTCCTGGGTGGTCGGTGGAGAACGGCTCCACGCGTACCGACACGCTAGGCGCCAGCCGATGAATAGGCGATAAAATTTCCAGGAGATTCAATCATTTGCACGTGTCGATATGTGTCGCCACGTATCGACCGCGTCGAGGCCGCGTGAATCCGGACTCAGATGCCCGAGGTGCTGCTGGTTTCGTCGCGCTTGTCGCGCGGCGGCAACGGCTGGTCGCCATGCACCAGGAACCACACGTTCTCGGCGATGTTGGTGGCGTGGTCGCCGATCCGCTCCAGGTTCTTGGCCATGAACAGCAGATGCGTGCACGGGGTGATGTTGCGCGGATCTTCCATCATGTAGGTCAGCAGTTCGCGGAACAGCGCGGTGTACTGCGCGTCCAGCAGCGCATCGCCCTGGCGGACCCGCAGCGCGGCGTCGGCGTCGTTGCTCTGGTAGGCGAGCAGCGCTTCGCGGACCTGCTGCGCGGCGAGCTTGCCGAGCTGGCGCAGGCCCAGCGTCTGCGGCATCGGCGGCGAGGTGTTCAGCGCGATCGAGCGCTTGGCCACGTTCGCCGCGTAGTCGCCGATGCGCTCGATGTCGGCCGGGATGCGCAGGCCGGCGAGGATCTCGCGCAGGTCGCGCGCCATCGGCCCACGCAGCGCCAGCCGCATCACGTCGCTGCTGATCGCATGCTCGAGCGCGTCGATCGCCTCGTCGTTGACGACGATGCGCAGCGCGGCGTTGTCGTCGCGGCGCTCGACCACGTCCAGCGCCGCTTCCAGCTGCGCCACCGCGGTCTCGCCCATGCGCACGATCTCCGCGGCGATGCGGTGCTGTTCTTCGTCGTAGCTCTTCACGATGTGCTCGTTCGGCTGGGTGTTCATGTCGTAGGTCCGTTGGATTCGTTAGTGTCGCCGCGGCCGTCCTGGCGTCGCGGGGCTGGCGTCGGGGCGTCTCAGCCGAAGCGGCCGGTGATGTAGTCTTCGGTCTGCTGCTTGCTGGGCTGCGAGAAGATGATCTCGGTGCGGTCGTGCTCGATCAGGTCGCCCAGGTACATGAAGGCGGTGTAGTCGGACACGCGCGCGGCCTGCTGCATGTTGTGGGTGACGATGACGATGGTGTAGTCGCTCTTCAGCTCTTCGACCAGCTGCTCGATGCGGCTGGTGGAAATCGGGTCCAGCGCCGAGGTCGGCTCGTCGAGCAGCAGCACGTCCGGGCGCAGGGCGACGGCGCGGGCGATGCACAGGCGCTGCTGCTGGCCGCCGGACAGGCCCAGCGCGCTCTGCCCGAGCTTGTCCTTGACCTCGTCCCACAGCGCGCCTTGGCGCAGCGCCTGCTCGACGCGGTCGGTCATGTCCGCCTTGGACAGCTTCTCGTGGTGGCGGATGCCGTAGGCGACGTTCTCGAAGATGGTCATCGGGAACGGCACCGGCTTCTGGAACACCATGCCGACCTTGCTGCGCAGGCGGTTCATCGGGTACTTCGGCGACAGGATGTTCTCGCCGTCCAGCAGCACCTCGCCGCGCGCCTCCAGCTTCGGATACAGCGCATAGATGCGGTTGAAGATGCGCAGCAGCGTGGACTTGCCGCAGCCGGACGGGCCGATCAGCGCGGTGACGCGCTTTTCCGGCACCTCGATGTTGATGCCCTTCAGCGCGTGGTACTTGTCGTAATAGAAGTCCAGGCCGCGCGCGGCCACCTTGACCGGCGATGGCGCCAGCGCGGTGTGCCCGGTGGGCATGGCGATGCGGTGCATCGGTGCGGCGTTGTGCTGATCGTTCATGGCCGGTTCCATAGGGGTATCAATCGTTGGATGTCTTGTAGCGGCTCAGCAGGCCGCGCGCGCCGAGGCTGACCAGCAGCACGAACACGGTGAGCACCAGCGCGCCGGACCAGGCCAGTTGCTGCCAGCTCGGGTAGGGGCTGCCGGCGAAGGAGTTCATCACCACCGGCACGCTCGCCATCGGCTGCATGACGTTGTTGTTCCAGTACTGGTTGCCGAATGCGGTGAACAGCAGCGGCGCGGTCTCGCCGCTGATGCGCGCCAGCGCCAGCAGCACGCCGGTGACGATGCCGGCCGAGGCGCTGCGGTACAGCACCTGCACCGTCACCTTCCACTGCGGGATGCCCAGCGACAGCGCCGCTTCGCGCATCTGCGAAGGCACCAGGCGCAGCATTTCGTCGGTGGTGCGCACCACCACCGGCAGCACGATGAAGGCCAGCGACAGCGCGCCGGCCATCGCCGAGAAGCGCCCGCCGGTCTGCATCACGTACAGGGTGTACACGAACAGGCCGAGCACGATCGACGGCGCCGACAGCAGGATGTCGTTGACGAAGCGCACCACCTGGCCGGTCTTGCGCGCATTGCCGTATTCGGCCAGCCAGGTGCCGGCGGCCACGCCCAGCGGGGTGCCGATCAGCAGCGCCAGGCCGCACATCACCGCGCTGCCGAAGAACGCATTGGCCAGGCCGCCTTCTTCGCCCGGCGGCGGGGTCATGCGGGTGAACAGGTCGACGTCGATGCCGGCGATGCCCTTGGACAGCAGGGTCCACAGGATCCAGCCCAGGAACGCCAGCCCGAACAGCGCGGTGAGGCAGGACAGCAGCAGCGCGAACACGTTGACCACGCGGCGGCGGTTGTACAGACGGTCGGCGATGTCGGCGGCCATTAGTTGCCCTCCCGGCGCGACAGTTGCTGCAGCATCAGGCGGGCGATCGCCAGCACCACGAAGGTCACGATGAACAGCACGAAGCCCAGCAGCAGCAGCGCCGAGCGGTAGGTCTCGGTGGCCTCGCCGAAGTCGTTGGCGATCAGCGCGGCGATGGTGGTGCCCGGTTCCAGCAGCGACGGCGACAGCCGCACCGTGTTGCCGACCACGAACGCCACCGCCATGGTCTCGCCGAGCGCGCGGCCCAGGCCCAGGAAGATGCCGCCGATCACCGCCGAGCGGGTGTAGGGCAGCACGATGTCCCAGCTCACTTCCCACTTGGTCGAACCCAGCGCGTAGGCCGATTCCTTCAGCCGCGTCGGTACGGTCAGGAACACTTCGCGCATCACCGAGGAGATGAACGGGATCACCATGATCGCCAGCACGAAGCCGGCGGTGAGCAGGCCGATGCCCAGCGGCGGGCCCTGGAACATCGGGCCGATCACCGGCAGCGTGCCGACGTGGTCGTTGAGCCAGGGGGTACCGTATTCGGTCATCACCGGCACCAGCACGAACAGGCCCCACATGCCGTAGATGATCGATGGGATGCCGGCCAGCAGTTCGATGGCGGTGCCGATCGGGCCGCGCAGCCAGCGCGGCGACACTTCGGTCAGGAAAAACGCGATGCCGTAGCTCACCGGCACCGCGATCAGCATCGCGATCATGGCGGTGACCAGGGTGCCGTAGATCGGCGCCAGCGCGCCGTACTTGTTCTCGACCGGATTCCATTCGCTGGAGTAGAAGAAGCTCAGGCCCTGCATCTGCAAGGCATGGCGGCCGCCCCACAGCATCGACAGCGCCGCGCTGGCCAGGGCGATGAGGACGAAGACGACGGTGGCGGTGAGCGTCCAGCGGAACAGACGGTCGGCACGGGCGTCGCGCAGGTCGCGTCCGCTGGGCGCCGGTATCGCTTCGGGAATGACAGTGGCGTTCATGGGCTCGGTGTTTGCCGGAGCGCGCGGTGGCGCGGTCCGATCGTTGCCGCGGCGGCGATGGCCGCGCGGTGGGTGGCTGCGTCGCTCCCGCGCGAGCGGGAACCCGAAAGTCCGGACTACGTCGTACCGATGCGGCGCCCGGCGCTGCCTGCAGCAATGCCGGGCGCGGTTCACATGCGCGGCGCGTCACGCCGCCGCGCACATGCTTCCGCCGGCGAGGGCGGAAGCGGGGTGGCGCTTACTTGAACTCTTTGGCCCAGTACGCCTCGATCTGCTGCACCAGCTCCGGCGGCAGCGGCACGTAGTGCAGTTCGTTGGCCTGCGGCTGGCCCTTTTCGAACGCCCACTTGAAGAACTCCAGGGTCGCCTTGCTGCGCGCCGCATCCTTGGGCTGCTTGTGCATCAGCATGAAGTTGGTGGCGGTGATCGGCCACGCCTGCGCGCCGGCGGCGTTGGTGATGACCAGGTTGAAGTCCTTGGCGTTGGCCCAGTCGGCCGACGCGGCCGCCGCGGCGAAGCTTTCGGCGTTGGGCTGGACCCAGTTGCCGGCCGCATTCTGCAGCGAGGCGTACGGCATCTTGTTCTGCAGCGCGTAGGCCAGTTCGACGTAGCCGATCGAGCCCTTGATCTGCTGCACGTACGAGGCTACGCCTTCGTTGCCCTTGCCGCCGACGCCGCCCGGCCACTGCACCGAGGTGCCTTCGCCGACCTTGCTCTTCCAGTCCGGGCTGACCTTGGACAGGTAGTTGGTGAAGTTGAAGCTGGTGCCCGAACCGTCGGAGCGGTGCACCAGGTTGATCTTGGTGCTGGGCAGGGTGGTGCCCGGGTTCAGCGCGACGATCGCCGGATCGTTCCAGGTGGTGACCTTGCCGAGGAAGATGTCCGCCAGCACGCTGCCGGTCAGCTTCAGCTTGCCCGCTTCCATGCCGTCCAGGTTGACCACCGGCACGACCCCCCCGATCGCCGAGGGGAACTGGCCGAGGCCGGCGGCGGCCAGCTCGGCGCTGTCCAGCGGCTTGTCGGAGGAACCGAAATCGACGGTGCCGGCCTTGATCTGGGCGATGCCGCCGCCGGAGCCGATCGACTGGTAGTTGATCTTGTTGCCGGTGGCGGTGTGGTAGTCGGCCGACCACTTGGACACCAGCGGATAGATGAAGGAGGCGCCGGCGCCGGAGATTTCCGCGGCGGTCTTGGCGCCGTCGGCCGGAGCGGCTGCGGGCGCACCACCTGCCGCATCGGCGGCACCCTGCGGCTTGTCGCCATTGCCCGGCTGGCAGGCAGTGACGGCGAAGGCGAGGGCCAGGGACAGGACGGCAAAGCGTGCCGGCTGCAATTTCATGGGGTCACTCCGTAGCGAAGAGGGCCGGAAGGTCCGGCGGATGTTCGCTATGAAATGATGTTTTTGTTACAGCCTCATGACGTAGCTGCCCGTGCGTGAAATTGGTCAAGGAAAACAGCAGCTTCTCTCCCTTCTGCCGTCGCGAGCGGGGCCGGGGGGAAGGGGGCGGGCGGAGCCACGCGCAGATGGGCGGACTCGCTGCGCTGGTGCGCGCGTCCTCCGGTCTCTGGTCGGCTCTGGTGCGTCCTGCGAGATCAGGCGCCGCTTCGCGTTCTCATCAGGCACCGCTTCACGCCTTCCCTCATCCGCCCTTCGGACACCTTCCCCGAAAAGGGGGCCGTGGTCCGAGGGGAGAAGGGGGCATGGTCTCGGAGGGAGAAGGAACAAAAAACGCGGGCCCCGTGAGGGGCCCGCGTCCGGGTAGCGATCGGCGGAGAGAGAGAGAGCCGATCAATACTTCAGGTTGGCGCTCCAGTACGCGTCGATCTGCTTGACCAGCGCGTCCGGCAGCGGCACGTAGTCCAGCTGCTTGGCCTGGGCGTCGCCGTTGGCGTAGACCCACTTGAAGAAGTCCTTGGTGGCCTTGGCGCTGGCCGGGTTCTTCGGCTGCTTGTGGACCAGGATGAAGTTGGTCGCGGTGATCGGCCACGACGCCTCGCCCGGGGCGTTGGTCATCACCAGGTAGAAGTCCTTGGCGCTGGCCCAGTCGGCGCTGGCGGCAGCGGCGGCGAAGCTCTCGTCGCTGGGCTGCACGAACTTGCCGGCAGCGTTCTTCATCGCGGTGTAGGACATCTTGTTCTGCAGCGCGTAGGAGAGCTCGACGTAGCCGATGCCGCCCTTGATCTGCTTGACGTAGGCGGCGACGCCTTCGTTGCCCTTGCCGCCGATGCCGACCGGCCACTGCACCGCGGTGCCTTCGCCGACCTTGCTCTTCCAGTCCGGGTTGACCTTGGACAGGTAGTTGGTGAAGTTGAAGCTGGTGCCCGAACCGTCGGAGCGATGCACCACGGTGATCTTGCCGTCGGGCAGCTTCACGCCCGGGTTCAGGGCGACGATCGCCGGGTCGTTCCAGGTCTTGACCTTGCCCAGGAAGATGTCGGCCAGGGTCTTGCCGTCCAGCTTCAGCGCGCCTGGGGCGACGCCCTGCACGTTGACCACCGGCACCACGCCGCCGATCACCGACGGGAACTGGGCCAGGCCGGACGCGGCCAGGTCGTCCGGCTTCAGCGGCGCATCGGAAGAACCGAAGTCGACCGTGGCGGCCTTGATCTGGGCGATACCGCCGCCGGAACCGATCGACTGGTAGTTGACCTTCTTGCCGGTCGCGGCGTTGTAGTCGGCCGACCACTTGGACATGACCGGATAGATGAACGAGGCGCCCGCGCCGGTGACATCGGCGGCATTGGCGGCGAACACGAACGACGCGGCGACGACAGCAGTCGCGACGCGGGATTTGAGCGAGAGGATCACGGAGGAAGCTCCTGGAGGGTGGTATGCGGGGCACCGCATGCGGTCATTACATAACCGTTCGATGACGGTGCCGGGGCTGCTACATGACGGAAACATGACGCTGCGACGGAGCATGGCGCCGGTGCCGCGCACGGCATGCGCCGCGCGCGGCATCGGGCCGCGGCGATTACCAGTAGAACTGCGCGCGCGCTTCGAGGATGTTCGGCTTGTCGCTGACGTTGCCGCGGGTGGTGCTGCTGTACTTGCTGCTGTCCACCATCACGTAGTTCAGCGCCAGCTTGAAGTTGGAGCGCCAGTACCAGTTGGCGCCGACCGTCCAGGTGCTCATCTTGCCGCCGAGCACGCCGTCGACCAGCGGTGCGCCGACCGGACGGGCGATCAGGTCGCCGTCGTTCAGGTCGATGCTGTCGTAACGCACGCCCAGCTGCCACATGCCGCTGGCCGGCTCGTTCGGCAGCGGGGTGGTCGGCACGCCGGCCTTGTAGCCCCAGGTCTCGCCGGTGATATTCCACACGCCGCTGAGGTACCAGCCATCGCTGCTGTAGTTGTCGCTGGAGCCGTAGCGCTCGACCTTGGCGTTGTAGTACTCGGCCTGGGTCTTGAACGGGCCGGTGACCCACATCGCTTCGCCGCCGATCACGCCGATGCGGTCGGTGTTGGTCAGGTTGCCGCTGTCGACCAGGCGCACCGAGGCCAGGTCGGCGTCCGGACGCGCGCGCAGGCGCAGCGTGTCGGCGTCTGTGTCGTAGTTCACGTAGCTCAGGCCGAAGTGCAGGATGTTGCCCGCCTCGTTGATCGGCGCGAAGGTGCCGCGCGCGCCGTAGCCGCTGCCGTGCGCCAGGTTGCGGGTCAGCTCGCGGCCGAACACGCTGCCGACCACGCTCCAGTTGTTGTCGCCGAAGCCGACCGCGCCGCCGAGGCGACGCGACACCGCGTAGGTGTTGGTGACCGAGGCCTTGGAGATGAAGTCGTTGTTCTTGGTGCTGGACAGTTCTTCCAGGCTGTTGGGCTGCTTGTACTGGCCGAGCTGCAGGAAGTTGTTGGCGTTGCCGCCGAACTTGTACTTGATGTTGTTGTCCAGGAACTTGCCGGTGCTGCGCACGGTGGTGCCGTTGTTGGCCGACTCGCGCAGGGTGCTGGCGTCGTAGCCGACGACCCACTCGTAGTTGCCCGGGCCCTTGCCCTTGGCGACCAGCTCGGCGCGGCGGATGCCGAACTCGGAGTTCTTGCCGTTGTTGCCGGTGGTGCCGTTGAGGTCCTGGACGTCGTTGTCGTACCAGTTGCCGTCGGCCTGGACCAGGCCTTCGAAGGAGATTTCCGAGCCGCCGATCACGTCGATGGCGATTTCGGCGTGGGCGGCAGGCGCGAACATCGCAGCGAGCACGGCTGCCGAGAGAAGGGTGCGAGACAGTTTCATGGGTTGCCTGGGCGGTGGAAGATGCGCGCAGGCTAATATGTGAAGATTGCGTAAATGTGACACTTAACGTACACCGGGCGTGCACGCCGGTGCACGCCACTGCGTTATCTGCGCCATTGGACGCGCGTCATGTTGCGTTCCGATGGCGCGCAGATGAAATGCCGCATGCGGGTGTGGCGGACGACGGACATCACAAAGCGCGGCATCGTCTCGCCAGCGCGCCATCGATTGGCTCTTTTGTGCGCTGCACCACTTGTCGGTCGCGGACCCGCTGGGTAGCGTGGAGACATGAACTCGCATGCCCGCAAACGGATGCCGATGCTCGCCGCACTGTTGCTGATCGCGCTGCTGGCGCTGATGCCGGCGTTGCGCCCGGCGCCGACGGCGCTGGCGCCGGCGCCGACCGACAGCGGCCAGGCGGCTGCGCCGGAAGTGCAGGTGGCGGACGCGCAGGATGCATCGCGCAGCAGCGCCGATCAGCTTGCGTACGACGACACGCCGGTGCTGCCGGCCGCGCCATGGCGGCCGGCACGCATCGCGCCGATCTGGCCCGAGCCGGCGGCGCGGCACGGCGCCGGCACCCATCCGCGGCCGCGTCTGCGACCTCCCAGCGCCTGAGCCAGCGGATCCGATCCCGCTCGGCCGCCGGCCGCGTCGAGGTCGATCGCCGCTCCGACTTCCACCCGCCCGCCAGCACCTGCCTACTCGTGCAGTGCGTCCACGGCGCGGCCCTCGCTGTCCGTCCCCCGTTCTGCGGCATCCGCCGCGGCGACGCCTTTCCCTTGTCCCGAGGTTCCCCCATGGAAAGTCTGCTCAATGGTTTCCGCCACTTCCGCAAGGAGGTCTACCCGCGCCAGCGCGGCCTGTTCCGGCAACTGGCCGGCGGCCAGACCCCGCACACGCTGTTCATCACCTGCGCCGATTCGCGGGTGATGCCGGAACTGATGTTCGCCGCGCAGCCCGGCGAACTGTTCGTCTACCGCAATATCGGCAACGTGGTGCCGCCGTACTCGCAGCACGTCAGCGGCGTGGTCGCGGCGATCGAATACGCGGTGGCGGTGCTGCAGGTGAAACACATCGTGGTCTGCGGCCACACCGACTGCGGCGCGATGAAGGCGGTACTCAACCCCGACGCGTTGCAGGACGTGCCGAACGTGGCCGCCTGGCTCAAGCACACCGACAGCGCGCGCCAGGTCGCCGCGCAGCACGACCACGCCGGGCACCCCGAGGACGCGCTGCACTGCCTGACCGAGGAGAACGTGGTGTCGCAACTGGACCACCTGCGCACCCAGCCGGTGGTGGCGGCGCGGCTGGCACGCGGCGCGCTGCGCATCCATGGCTGGATCTACGACATCGCCCACGGCGAGATCCGCGCCTTCGACGCCGAGCAGGGCCGCTTCGTGCCGCTGCTGCCGGAAGAGGGCAAGCGCGCGCCCGAAGCCACCCCGCGCCCGCGCCTGGTGCCGGTCCTGCGCAACGTCGCGGTCTGAAGGAGTCGACCATGCGAACCATGACAGAACCCTCCCGCGCCGGCGCCTCCGCGCTCGCCGGCTACCTGCGCAACGGCGCGTTCGGCCGCGACCTGCTGGCCTCGGTGGTGGTGTTCCTGGTCGCGCTGCCGCTGTGCATGGGCATCGCCATCGCCTCGGGCATGCCGCCGGCCGCGGGCCTGATCACCGGCATCGTCGGCGGCCTGGTGGTCGGCATGATCGCCGGCTCGCCGCTGCAGGTCAGCGGCCCGGCCGCCGGCCTGGCGGTACTGGTGTTCGAACTCGTGCGCCAGCATGGCGTGGCCGCATTGGGGCCGGTGATCCTGCTGGCCGGCGCGATCCAGTTGATCGCCGGGCTGTGCCGGGCCGGGGTGTGGTTCCGCATGACCTCGCCGGCGGTGGTCGCCGGCATGCTCTCGGGCATCGGCATCCTGATCGTCGCCTCGCAATCGCACGTGCTGATGGATGCGGCGCCGAAGGCGCGCGGGCTGGAGAATTTCGCCGCCTTGCCGGCGGTGCTGTGGCAGGCGCTGGAGGCGGGCGTGGGCCGTGCCGCGCTGGCGGTCGGCCTGGGCACCATCGCGATCATGCTGGTCTGGGAGCGGCTGCGGCCACAACCGCTGCGCTTCGTGCCCGGCGCGTTGCTGGCGGTGGTGGCGATGACCGCGCTGGTGCAGTTGCAGGGCCTGGACGTGCGCAAGGTCGACGTGCCGGCCAACCTGTTCTCGGCGATCCAGACCCCGACCCTGGCCGAGATGCTCGGCGTGTTCGATGCGACGCTGCTGCTGTCGGCCTTCACCTTCGCCTTCATCGCCAGCGCCGAGACCTTGTTGTCGGCGGCGGCGGTGGACCGCATGCACGACGGCCCGCGCACCCACTACGACCGCGAACTCGCCGCGCAGGGCATGGGCAACATGCTGTGCGGCTTTCTCGGCGCGTTGCCGATGACCGGCGTGATCGTGCGCAGCGCGGCCAACGTGCAGGCCGGCGCCGCCACACGCATGTCCACCATCCTGCACGCCGGCTGGCTGCTGGTGTTCGCGCTGCTGCTGCCGTGGCTGCTGCGGATGACCCCGGTGGCGTGCCTGGCCGGCATCCTGGTCTATACCGGGCTGAAGATGGTCAAGCTCGGGCAGGTGCGCGACCTGGCCGCCTACGGCCGCGGCACCGCCGCGATCTACCTGGCGACCACCTTCGCCATCGTCGCCACCGACCTGCTCACCGGCGTGCTGATCGGTTTCGCCCTGTCGTTGTTGCGGCTGGCGCTGCAGCAGTCGCGGCTGAAGGTCGGCGTGCATGCGCACGAGGACGCCGACGGCAGCGCTGCGGCAGGGGCCGGAGCCGGCAAGCTGCGCCTGTCGCTGGAGGGCTCGGCGACCTTCCTGCGCGTGCCGACGATGGCGCGCACCCTCGAGCGGTTGCCGCCCAACACCGAGCTGCATCTGGACGTGGCGCGGCTGCATCACGTCGACCATGCCTGCCTGGAGCTGCTGCGCGACTGGAGCCGCAATGCCGCCGCCCGCGGCTGCGCGCTGGTGGTGGACTGGAAGGAACTGGACCGACGCGTGGAGGGGCAGCGCGCGGCGTAGCGGGCCGCGCCGTTCTGATGCGCATGCACGGGAATCGTGCAGGAGTGGCTTCGGTCGCGACCAGTGCAGCTGCGGGTATTCCTGATTCGGAAGCTGTCGCGGCTGAAGCCGCTCCTACAGTGCACCCAGCCGTCTATTCGCAGGCCGTGTAGGAGCGGCTTCAGCCGCGACGAGCGAAGCGGTGGATGTTCCGAACTGACATGCGGTCGGGACTGAAGTCCCTTCCACAAAAGGCCTCGCCGCTCGGCTGCGCTTGGGAAGCCTGTGTGGAGGCAATTTCGGTTGCGACGAACGCGGCGATGGGTCTTCCGGTTGCGCGAGCGGTCGCGGCTGAAGCCGCTCCTACAGTGCACCCGGCCGGCTATTCGCAGGCCGTGTAGGAGCGGCTTCAGCCGCGACGAGCGAAGCGATGGATGTTCCGAACTGACATGCAGTCGGGACTGAAGTCCCTCCCACAAAAGGCCTCGCCGCTCGGCTGCGCTTGGGATGCCTTTGTGGGGGCAATTTCGGTTGCGACGAACGCGGCGATGGGTCTTCCGGTTGCGCGAGCGGTCGCGGCTGAAGCCGCTCCTACAGTGCACCCGGTCGGCGATCCGCAAGCTGGTGTAGGAGCGGCTTCAGCCGCGACGAGCGAAGCGGTGGACGTTCCGAACTGGCATGCAGTCGGGACTTGAAGTCTCCCCTACAAGAGGTCTCGTACCTCGATTGCGCCGCGGAAACCCTTGTGGGAGCGACTTCATTCGCGACGACGGACGCGGTGGGAGTTCCGGCCTCGGACGCTGTCGCGGCTGAAGCCGCTCCCGCAGTGAAGCTGAGCGGCGCTACGACGGCTGTCGTTGGAACAGCTTCACGCCGGCGTCTTGTCCTTGAACCGGCACAGGTCGCGGATCACGCAGCGCGGGCAATCCGGCTTGCGCGCCTTGCACACGTAACGGCCGTGCAGGATCAGCCAGTGGTGCGCATCGTGCATGAACTGCGCCGGCACCCGCTTGAGCAGGCCGTCCTCGACCGCGCGCACGTCCTTGCCCGGGGCCAGGCCGGTGCGGTTGGCGACACGGAAGATGTGCGTGTCCACGGCGATGGTCGGCTCGCCGAAGGCGGTGTTGAGCACCACGTTGGCGGTCTTGCGGCCGACCCCGGGCAAGGCCTCCAGCGCCGCGCGGTCGCGCGGCACGTCGCCGGCGTACTGCTCGACCAGGATGCGGCAGGTGGCGATCACGTTCTTGGCCTTCGCGTTGAACAGGCCGATGGTGGAGATGTAGCGTTTCAGGCCATCCTCGCCCAGCGCCAGGATCGCCGCCGGCGTGTTCGCCACCGGATAGAGACGACGCGTGGCCTTGTTGACCCCGACATCGGTGGCCTGCGCCGACAGGATCACCGCGATCAGCAGCTCGAACGGCGTGCTGTAGTCCAGCTCGGTGGTCGGCGTGGGATTGAGTTCGGACAGGCGCGAGAACAGTTCGTGGATCTCGGCCTTGCTCAAGGTGGGTCCACGCCGCGGCGCGGCGACCGCTGCGCTCATTGCGGACCCCGCGCGGCCGCCCTGGCCTTGGCCCGCGCCAGGATCGCCGCCGCGGCCGGCGGCAGCGACGGCGCCGCGGCGGCGACGGTCGCCGGCGGCGCGCGCCGGGCTTCGCGTGCGGCGGCGCGGCGTGCCAGGCGTGCGCTGCGCGCGCGGTAGCGTTCGCGCGCGGCCCAGGCCTCGCGCAGGCGCTGTTGCGCCGCCAGCAGTTGCGCGCGCAGCTGCGGATACGCCGGATCGAGCAGGTCGTCGTCGGCGGTGCCGACGTAGTCCATCAGGCCGGCATCGATCGCCGCGTCGAGATCGTCGTCGAGCACCCAGCGCAACAGGTGCAGCGGCGATGCGGGGGAGGGCAGGTCGGGCATCGGGCGCGCGACTCAGCGATTGCGGAACAGCGGCGGGCGCCGCTCCAGGAATGCGCGCGTGCCTTCGCGCATGTCCTCGCTGGAGAACAGCAGGCCGAACTGCGCGGTCTCGTACTCGAGGCCTTGCTCGATCGCCGATTCGGCGCCGACCTGGATCGCGTCGAGGATGCCGCGCAACGCCAGCGGCGCGGCCGCGGCCAGTTGCCGTGCCAGCTGCAGCGTGGCCTCGCGCAACTCGGCCGCAGGGACCACGCGGTTGACCAGGCCCAACTGCAGCGCGCGCGCCGCATCGATCGGCGTGCCGAGCAGGCACAGTTCCAGCGCCGCGGCGCGGCCGGCCAGGCGCACCAGGCGCTGGGTGCCGCCGAAGCCAGGGATCAGCCCGAGGTTGATCTCCGGCTGGCCGAGCCGGGCGCTGTCGGCGGCCACGCGCAGGTGGCAGGCCATGGCCAGCTCCAGCCCGCCGCCGAGCGCGAACCCGTTGACCATCGCCAGCACCGGCTTGGACAGGCGCTCGATCCGGCGCATCAGGCGCTGGCCCAGCTGCGAGAAGTCGCGACCCTGAACCGGTGTGAGTTCGTTCATTTCGGCGATGTCGGCGCCGGCCACGAAGGCCTTCTCGCCGGCGCCGGTCAACACCACGACGCGGATGCCGGGGTCGGCCTCGGCCTCGGCGAAGGCCGCGTCCAGCGCCTGTAATGTTTGGTGATTCAACGCGTTGAGCTTGTCAGCGCGGTTCACGGTGACGATGCGGATCGCATCCTGGGTCGTGGTGACGACCGGCGTGCCGGACATGGCCATTCCTGAGATGTAAAAAAAGAGTGAAGGGAACTCCGGCGACGCTGGTTTGTCAGAGTTGCGTCGTCGGTAGCGGTTATGCGCCGCGGCGGCTATCCTAACGCGTCATCTCAGGCGGCACAGGCCGTCCTGTGCCACCACCCTGGAGAATTGTTTGATGAAGTTGCGTTCTATTGCGGTCGCCGTGGCGGCCCTAGCCCTGAGCGGCAATGCGTTCGCCCAGGACACCTCGTCCGAGAAGGGCAAGCTGAGCTATTACTTCGGTTACGACTACGGCAACAACCTTGCCGAACTGTCCGGCCGCGGCGAGCAGCTCGATATCAATGCGGTGGTGAAGGGCTTGCAGGATGCCTACGCCAAGAAGCAGCCGGCGGTCGCCGCCGACCAGCTGAAGCCGGCCGTCGAAGCGTTCCAGAAGCGCGAGCAGGCCCGTGCCCAGCAGGCCAAGGCCGACTACGAGAAGGCCGCTGCCGAGAACAAGACCAAGAGCGACCAGTTCATCGCGCAGAACAAGGCCAAGGCCGGCGTGCAGACGCTGCCCAGCGGCGTGCAGTACCGCGTGATCGAAGCCGGCAAGGGCGCCAAGCCGACCCAGGCCAGCACCGTGCAGCTGGAAGTGGCCGGTCCGTACCCGTTCGGCCAGCGCCCGGCGCAGGCGCGTCCGGCGCAGCAGATCCCGTCGATCAAGGTCAGCGAAGTCGAGATGCAGGCCATGCGCGACACGCTGCTGCAGATGCCGGCCGGTTCCAAGTGGGAAGTGACCCTGCCGCCGGACAAGGCCTATGGCGCCGACCCGCGCACGCCGTTCCCGCCGAACGTGGCGGTGCAGTTCGAGATCAAGCTGATCAGCGTCAAGTAAGCGCGCTGTCCAGTGCATGACGATTGCGCCGGCGGCAACGCCGGCGCAATTTTTTTTCCGGCGGGGAAAGTGCCGCTGCCGGCGAATCGCGCTAGTCTGAGCAGGTGTCGAATCCGATGGATCCCGTCCCCCATGCGTTGCTCACGCCCTGCATCGGTCTGTGCACGCTCGACGCGCAGGGCTACTGCGCGGGCTGCCTGCGCAGCGGCGACGAGATCGCGCGCTGGCGCGGCATGAGCGACGCCGAGCGCCAGCGCTACATGCAGGAGGTGCTGCCGGCACGCGGCTGGTCGCCGACGCCGGGCCAGCGCCTGGCCGAGCGCACGCGGCTGCTGCGCGCGCTGCATCCGCTGCAGCTGCCGCCCGACGGCCCCGGCTGGAACCACCACGAACTGCACGACCTGCTGCCCGACGGCGCACTGGCCGAAGCGGCGGTGCTGGTCGGGCTGCTGCCGCGTGCCGACGGCACCCACGTGCTGCTGACCCGGCGTACCGACAGCCTGCGCCACCATGGCGGCCAGGTCAGTTTTCCCGGCGGCCGCATCGAAGCCGACGACGCCGATGCGGTGGCCGCGGCGATCCGCGAGAGCGAGGAAGAAATCGCGCTGTCCGCGGCGCAGGTGGAACCGCTGGGCTACCTCGATCCGTTCGTGACCATCAGCGGTTTCCGGGTGATGCCGGTGGTGGCCGCGATCGATCCGGCGTTCGTGCCGCAGCCGCATCCCGACGAAGTGGCGGACGTGTTCGACGTGCCGCTGGCCTACCTGATGGCGCCCGACAATCTTCGCAGCATCGAGACCGATTACCGCGGACGGCCGCGGGTGGTGCTGGAATACGGCTGGCCGGGGCAGCGGATCTGGGGCGCGACCGCGGCGATCCTGCTCAACCTGCGCCGACGACTGGAGCAAACCGCATGAGCGAACCCTTCCCCGAGTGGAAGCACCTGGTCGATGCGCCGGCGCTGGCCGCCGCGCTCGGTCATCCCGACCTGCGCCTCGTGGATGCGCGTTTCGCCGCTGCCGCGCTCGCCGATCCGCAGGCCGCGCAGCTCGCGCGCCAGGCCTACACGCAGTCGCATCTGCCCGGTGCGGTGTACGCCGATCTCAACACGGATCTGTCCGACCTCGGCCGCCGCGGCCTGGGCCGGCATCCCTTGCCCGACGCCGATGCGTTCGCGCAGACGCTGGGGCGCTGGGGCATCGCGCCGCACACCCAGGTGGTGGTCTACGACGCCGGCGACGGCAGCATGGCCGCGGCGCGGCTGTGGTGGATGCTGGGCCTGCTCGGGCATCGCCGCGTCGCCGTGCTCGACGGCGGCCTGGCCGAATGGCGCCGGCTCGGCCTGCCGGAAACCGATGCCGCCGCAACGCCTGCGCCGCAGCCGCCGTATCCGCAACGCTTCGACGCCGGCCGTATCGCCGATGCCGAGGAAGTCGCCGCGCGCCTGCACGAGGCGCCGGGCTGGCTGCTGGATGCGCGCGCCGGCGAGCGCTTCCGCGGCGAGGTCGAACCGATCGATCCGGTCGCCGGGCACGTGCCCGGCGCGATCAACCGCCCGCTGGGCCAGAACCTGCGCGATGGGCGCTTGCGTCCGCCGCAGGAGCTGCGCGCCGAGCTGGAGCCGCTGCTGCACGGGCGCGATCCGCGCGAGGTGGTGCTGATGTGCGGGTCGGGCGTGACCGCCTGCCATCTGCTGTTGGCGCTGGAGCATGCCGGCCTGCACGGTGCGCGCGTGTATGCCGGATCGTGGAGCGGCTGGATCGCCGACCCGGCGCGGCCGCGCGCCAGCGGCTAGCTGCCACCGCAGGGGCGCCGTGGCGCGTCGGTGTGGCGTGGAGGAGACATGGGTGGCAACTACAGAGGCTGAGGCGATGCGCTGGCGTGGGATGTGGATGCTGACGGCGGCGCTGGGCCTGGCCGCCTGCGGCGAGCGGCCGCGCGCCGCAGGCGCCGATGCCTCGCCGCGCTCGCAGTCCGGCACGCACTACCGGATGGCGGTGGAACAGCGCCGCGCGCAACGCGTGGCGCGGCTGCGCGCGCCGGGCGGCTGGCTCAGCTATACCGGTTCCGGCCGGCTGCGCAGCGGCGTGCACCAGGTGGGCAGTGCCGCAGGCAACGACGTGCAGCTGCCGTCAGGCCCCGCGCACCTGGGCAGCCTGCGCATCGATGCCGATGCCGGCGTGTCGTTCGAAGCTGCCGAAGGCGCCGCGCCGACGGTGCGCGGGCAACCGTTCCGCGCCGGCCGCCTCGGCACCGATGCGGCGCACGGCAGCGAGACGCGGCTGGCGCTGGGCGAGCAGGAGTTCTACGTGGTGCGCACCGGCAACCTGTTCGGTTGGCGCTTCCGCGATCCGCATGCGGCCGCGCGCGGCAGCTTCCGCGGCATCGACTATTTCCCGATCGATCCGCGCTGGCGCGTGGTCGCCGACTGGCATCCGGCCCCGCTGCCGCGCGCGATCGTACTGCTCACCTCGATCGGCACGCCGCAGCCGCTGGCGCTGGCGGGCAGCGCCGAGTTCACCCTGGACGGCCGCCGCTACCGCTTGCAGGCGCTGCGCGACGACGACGGCAAGCGGCTGTTCTTCCCGTTCACCGACCGCACCAGCGGCCGCGAGAGCTATGGCGGCGCGCGCTATCTGTTCGTGGAGCCGCCGCAGGGCGAGCGCATCGTGCTGGACTTCAACCTGGCGCAGAACCCGCCGTGCGCGTTCACCGTCCACGTGGTGTGCCCGTTGGCGCCGGTCGGCAATCGCCTGGAGCTGGCGGTGACCGCAGGCGAGAAGAACTACGTCGGTCCGCGCTGAGCCTGCGGCGCTGGCGCCGTGGGGCGCGGTGTGGCTGCTGCCTTTGTAGGAGCGGCTTCAGCCGCGACACGCGCCATCAGGGTGCCTGTCGCGGCTGAAGCCGCTCCTACAGGGGGGCGGTGTCAGCGGTCTGAAAGCTCATTTGCCGAGGGCGCATACGGCACCAGCGCAACCGCCTCCAGCACCTGCGCCCACGGAAACAGCGGGCCGGGATCGAGCTTGCGCTGCACCTGCCGCGCCGGATCGTCGCTGGCGGTTTCGCGGCTGCGGTCCAGCGCGTCGTGGCCGGCGATGTGGCGCAGCTGCGGCAACTGCGCCTGCAACTGGTGCAGCAGCGCGATCAGCGCCTGGATCTGCGCCGGCGGATACGCTTCGTCCAGCGCCTGGTGGCGCGAATCCAGCCAATGCGGATAGCGGCCGCGGTTGACCAGTTCGATGCCCAGCGAGCGCGGGTTGTAGCCGCGCACGTGGTGCGCCACCCGCTGCAGCGGCACGTAGCGGTACACGCTGCCGTCGCGGTCGATGTAGAAGTGGCCGCTGTTGCCGGTGCCGGACGGATACAGCACGCGTTCGCCGTAGGCGCGCGCGCTGGCCAGGTCGGGCAGTTCGGTGCAATGGATCACCGCCAGATCGATCGCGTCCAGGGTGCGCGCCTGCAGCCGTTCGACGTAGGGCAGGGGCGCATCGTGGATCGGCAACGGCGGGGTCTGCGACATACACGGATGCTAGCATTCGCCGATGACTCTGAATCCCGATAGCCCGCTGGCGACGCTGCTCGCCACGTTGCCGCGCGCCGGACGCGTGGACTGGATAGGCCTGCGCCCGGCGCGCGACGTGCCGATGCTCGAAGTGGCGCAGGCGGTGGCGCACGCCGATGGCGGCCTGTTCGGCGACCGCTACGCCGGCCGCAACGGCACGCGCGGGCTGACCCTGATCCAGGCCGAGCATCTGCCGGCGATCGCCGCATTGGCCGGCCATGCGCAGGTGGCGCCGGCGACGCTGCGGCGCAACCTGGTCGTCTCCGGCATCCCGCTGATCGCACTGAAAGGGCGCCGCTTCCGCATCGGCGAGGTCGAGCTGGAAGGCATCGCGCCATGCGATCCGTGCTCGCGCATGGAGGACGCGCTGGGCCCGGGCGGCTACAACGCGATGCGCGGCCATGGCGGCCTGTGCGCGCGGATCGTGCACGGCGGCACGCTGCGGCTCGGCGATGCGGTGGTGGCGCTGTGAGCCGCGGCCACTGCATCCTCGCGCACGGCTTCGAGAGCGGCCCGGACGCGATCAAGGTCGCGGCATTGGCCGAGGTCGCGCAGCGGCTGGGCTGGAGCCACGAGCGCCCGGACTTCACCGACCTGGACGCGCGCCGCGAGGTCAGCCAGCTCGGCGACGTGCCGGCGCGGCTGCAGCGTCTGCTCGGGTTGGCGCAGGCCGCCGCGCAGCGCGGGCCGGTGGTGCTGGCCGGCTCCAGCCTGGGCGCCTACATCGCCGCGCAGGTGTCGCTACAGGTGCCGGTGCGCGGCCTGTTCCTGATGGTGCCGCCGACGCGGATGGGCTGGATGCCGGCGCTGGACGCGGCGCCGGTGCCGATCTCGATCGTGCATGCCTGGCACGACGAACTGATTCCCGCGGCCGAGGTGATCGCCTGGGCGCAGGCGCGCGCGGCGCGGTTGCTGCTGGTCGACGACATGCACCGCCTGGGCGACCACGTCGAGACCTCGGCGCGCGCGTTCGCCGAATTGCTGGAAATGCTGTGAGCGGCGTGTCGCGCGCAGCAGGCCGCATCAACCGGAGCCACCGATGGAACTGAACATCCGCGCCGAGACCCAGGCCGACCACGCCGCGATCGAGGCGCTGACCCTGGTCGCGTTCTTCCGCGTCGCGCACAGCCGCCACGACGAGCAGCAGATCATCGAACGGCTGCGCGCGGACGGCGCGCTGAGCCTGTCGCTGGTGGTCGAGCACGACGGCTACATCGTCGGCCATGTGGCGGTGTCGCCGGTGCGGCTCTCCGATGGCAGCCGCGGCTGGTACGCGCTGGGGCCGCTGTCGGTGGGGCCGGGCCACCAGCGCCAGGGGCTGGGCACGCGGCTGGTGCGCGAGGCGCTGGCGCAACTGCAGGCGCTGGGCGCGGCCGGTTGCGTGGTGCTCGGCGAGCCTGCGTTCTACGCGCGTTTCGGCTTCGCGCCGGAACCGGGACTGGTGTTGCCCGGGGTGCCGGCCGGGTACTTCCAGGCGATCGGTTTCGGCGACCGCCTGCCGCCGGTGGCGGAAGCCGAATACCACGACGCGTTCCTGGCCGGCGGCTGAGCGCCGCCGCCGCGCCTTTGCCCGGCCGCGGACACGCGGGTTATCATCGCGCTTCAGATCCGCGAGCCGAGGATTCCGCCGATGCGCCATTGATGCCGCCGTCTTCGACGGCCTTGTCCGTTCCTGCCGACTGCGGCGGGCGTGACCGGCATCTGTGGAGTTCCCATGACGCATCCCTTGCTCGCGCTGGACAGCGCGTCGTATGTCCTGGCCGATGGCAGGCCCCTGTTTTCCGATCTCGATTTCGCACTCGATGCGCGCCGCACCGGCCTGGTCGGCCGCAACGGCGTCGGCAAGAGCGTATTCGCGCGCCTGCTGGCCGGCCAGCTGGCGCCGAGCGCCGGGCACTGCCAGCGCCACGGCCGCATCCATTACCTGCCGCAGCAGATCGTGCGCGCCGCCGACGCCACGGTGGCCTCGCTGGCCGGGGTGCGCCCGGCGCTGGACGCACTGGCGCGGATCGAGGCCGGCAGCGCCGATCCGGCCGACTTCGACGCGCTCGGCGAGCGCTGGGATATCGCCCAGCGCCTGCACGTCGAACTGGAGCTGTGCGGACTCGGCCATGTGACGCCGCAGCGGCCGGCGGCCGAACTCAGCGGCGGCGAGGCGATGCGCGTGGCGCTGCTCGGCGCCTGGCTGTCCGACGCCGATGTGCTGATCCTGGACGAACCGAGCAACCATCTCGACCGTGAGCAGCGCCGGCAACTGCAGCAGCAACTGCAGCGTTGGCCGCATGGGTTGCTAGTGGTTAGCCACGATCGCGCGCTGCTGCAGGACATGCAGCGCATCGTGGAACTGTCGTCGCTGGGCCTGCGCGACTATGGCGGCGGTTACGCGTTCTACGCGCAGTGCAAGGCGCAGGAGCGACAGCAGGCGCTGGCCGAGCTGGAACGCTGCAAACACGAACGCCGGCGCCAGGGCGATGCGCTGCGCGAGCAGCAGGCGCGCCAGCAGCGGCGCAGCGCGCATGGCCGCCGCCAGGCGCAGGACGCCAACCAGGCGCCGATCCTGCTCGGCCGGCAGAAGCAGCGCAGCGAACACAGCGCCGGCAGGCACCGGCAGCAAGCGGTCGCCGCGCACACGCGGCTGTCCGCGCAGGTGCGCGAGGCCGCGCACGCGGTCGAGGCCGCGGCGCCGGTCGCCTTGTTCGCGCCGATGCCGGCTGCGGCGGCCGGGCGCCGGGTCGCCGAACTGCGTGGCCTGCGGCTGCCGTACGCGCCGCCGGCGCGCGCCGCGCTGGAGCTGTGCATCGGCGGCCGCCAGCGGATCGGCGTGGTAGGGCCGAACGGCAGCGGCAAATCGACCCTGCTGCGGGTGCTGGACGGCCAACTGGCGCCGCTGGCCGGGCGCTGCGAGGTGCATGTGCCCAGCGCCTACCTGGACCAGGGATTGCAGCTGCTCGATCCGGCACAGCCGCCGCTGGCGCAGCTGCAGGCGGCCAATGCGGTGGCCGACGTGGCCGACCTGCGCACGCGGCTGGCCCTGCTCGGCCTGGACGCGCAGCGCATCGGCGTGCCCAGCGGCCGGCTCAGCGGCGGCGAGCGCCTGAAGGCGGCGCTGGCCTGCGCGTTCTACCGCGATCCGCCGGCGCAGTTGTTGCTGCTCGACGAGCCGGACAATCACCTGGATCTGGACGCGCGCGAGGCGCTGCGGCAGGTGCTGTTGCAGTATCCGGGCGCGCTGCTGGTGGTGTCGCACGATGCCACGTTCCTCGACGGCCTGCGCCTGGACGCGCGCCTGCAGGCCGATCCGGACGGCTGGCGGCTGGCGCCGTGGTGAGCACGGGCCGCGCGCCGTGGGCGCCAACCGCCGGGCGTGGACCGCGCCCCGGGCTGGTAATGGCGGGCGCGATGGCCGACCATTCGCGTCTTCCCGTCCGTTGCCGCCGCCCGCCCGCCGTGGGCCGCGCTGCCGCGATACGCGCGGGGCGGGCCTGGCGCCCGCCCGCGCATCCCTCCTTCTTCGTGTGGTCCGCATTCCCGTGAAATTCTTCGTCTCCTGCGCCAAGGGCCTGGAATACCTGCTCGTCGACGAGCTGCTCGCGCTCGGCGTTGCCAAAGCCACCGCCACCGTGTCCGGGGTCAATAGCGAAGGCACGCTGCGCGACGCGCAGCGCGCGGTGCTGTGGTCGCGCCTGGCCAGCCGCGTGCTGTGGCCGCTGGACGAGTTCGACTGCCCCGACGAGACCGCGCTGTATGCCGGCGTGGCGGCGTTGCCGTGGCGCGAGCACCTGACCTCGCAGCACACCCTGGCGGTGGACGCGCACGTGTCCGGCACCGCGATCACGCATGCGCGCTATGCCGCGCAGCGGGTCAAGGACGCGGTGGTGGACACGCTGCGCGGCGAAGGCCTGGAGCGGCCGTCGGTGGACGTGGAGGATCCGGACCTGCGCCTGAACCTGTCGTTGCGCAAGGGCCGCGCGACGCTGTCGGTGGACCTGGGCGGCGGCTCGCTGCACCGGCGTGGCTGGCGCCAGGTGCAGAACGCCGCGCCGCTGAAGGAGAACCTGGCCGCGGCGGTGTTGCTGCGCGGGCAATGGCCGCAGCTGTACGCGCAGGGCGGCGGTCTGCTGGATCCGATGTGCGGCAGCGGCACGCTGCTGATCGAAGGCGCGCTGATGGCCGCCGACGTGGCCCCGGGGCTGCTGCGCGGCGATCTGGCCGCCGCACGCCGCGGCGACGCCGGCCCGCTGCAATTCAGTGCCGCGCCCAGCCGCTGGCTGGGCTTCGACCAGGAGGCCTGGCGCGCCCTGCTGGCCGAGGCGCGGCAACGCGAGGCGGCCGGCCGCACCGCGCTGCGGCCGGTGATCCATGGCAGCGACATCGATCCGCATGCGGTCCGCGCCGCGCGCGAGAACGCGCAGGCGGCCGGGGTCGCCGCGGCGATCGTGTTCGAGGTGCGCGATGTCGCCGACCTGCGCACGCCGGCGCAGGCGCTGGGCACGGTGGTGTGCAATCCGCCGTACGACGAGCGCCTGGCCGCCGACACCGCGCTGTACCGGCGCCTGGGCGAGGCGCTCAAGCGCGCGGTGCCGCAATGGCGCGCCAGCCTGCTGTGCGGCAATGCCGACCTGGCCTATGCCACCGGCCTGCGCGCGGCGAAGAAATACCAGATGTTCAATGGCGCGCTGGAATGTCCGTTGATCGTCTGCGACCCGATCGCGGTCGCGCAGCGCGAGCCGGCCGAGGCGCCGCGCGCGCTCAGCGACGGCGCGCAGATGGTCGCCAACCGGTTGCGCAAGAACCTGCGCAAGTTCAAGAACTGGCGCGCGCGCGAACAGGTCAGCTGCTTCCGCGCCTACGACGCCGACCTGCCCGAATACGCGGCGGCGATCGACGTGTACCAGGAAGACGGCGGCCAGGCCCGTACTTACCTGCACGTGCAGGAATACGCCGCACCGGAGGAGATTCCCGATGCCGACGTGCGCCGCCGCCGCAACGAGTTGCTGGCCGCTGCGCGCGAGGTGTTCGAGGTGCCGGCCGAGCGGGTGGCGCTGAAGTCGCGCGAGCGCGGCAAGGGCGGCAGCAAGTACGGGCGCTTCGAGCAGCGCGGCGAGTTCCTGGTGGTGCGCGAACACGACGCGCTGCTGCGGGTGAACCTGTTCGATTATCTGGACACCGGCCTGTTCCTGGACCACCGCCCGCTGCGCGGGGCGATGGCGCAGCAGGCGCGCGGCAAGCGCTTCCTCAACCTGTTCTGCTATACCGGCGTGGCCAGCGTGCAGGCCGCGGTGGCCGGCGCCGATTCCACCACCAGCGTGGACCTGTCCGGCACCTACCTGCAGTGGTGCGCGGACAATCTGGGCTTCAACGGCAAGGGCGGCGCCCAGCATCGGCTGGTGCAGGCCGACGCGCTGACCTGGCTGGAGGCGGAGAAGAACCGCTACGACGTGATCTTCTGCGACCCGCCGACCTTCTCCAACTCCGCGCGCGCCGAGGATTTCGATCTGCAGCGCGAGCACGTGCGGCTGCTGCGCGCCGCGGTGGCGCGGCTGATGCCGGAGGGCGTGCTGTACTTCTCCAACAATTTCCGCCGCTTCAAGCTGGACGAGGACGCGCTGGCCGACTTCGCGTCGTGCGAGGAGATCACCGCGCAGACCATCGCGCCGGATTTCGAGCGCAATCCGCGCATCCATCGTGCCTGGCGGTTGCAGCGGCGCTGAGGGGGCGACGCGCGCCGCGGCGCTCGTTGTAGGAGCGGCTTCAGCCGCGACAGGCTCTACGGATAGGCTCTGTCGCGGCTGAAGCCGCTCCTACATTGGTGCGGACAGCGTGCGTGCGGCTCAACCATCGCGATGCCGCGCCGAAGCCTGCGCGCTGGCGCGGTGCGGCACGTCGTCGCCCGGTTCGCGTTCGCTCCAGTAGTCCTGGATCTGCAGGATCTGCGGCAGGATCTCGGTGAACAGGCCAACCAGGCGCGGCTCGAACTGGGTGCCGGCCTGCTGCTGGAACAGGTTCATCACCTTCGCCAGCGGCCATGCGTCCTTGTACGGGCGCTGCGTGGTCAGCGCATCGAACACGTCGGCCAGGGCCACGATCCGCGCCGACTCGGGAATGCGTTCGCCGGCCAGGCCGGCCGGGTAGCCGCTGCCGTCCCAATGCTCGTGGTGGTACAGCGCGACCTCGGCGGCGAGCCGGAACAGCGGCGCGCTGCTGCGGCTGAGGATGTCGTAGCCGATCTGCGGATGCCGCTTCATCACCGCCCATTCGTCCGCATCCAGCGGCCCCGGCTTCTTCAGGATCGCGTCGGGGATGCCGATCTTGCCGGTGTCGTGCATCGGCGCGGCCTGCTCGAGCAGGTTGGCGTCCTCGCGCGACCAGCCGGCGGCGATCGCCAGTGCGCGCGCATAGGCGGCCATGCGCCAGATGTGGGTGCCGGTGTCCGAGTCGCTGTAGTGGCCGGCCATGCCCAGCATCTGGATCGCGTCGCGGTGGCTGCTGGCCAGGCTGGCGGCGGTGACCAGCGACAGGTGGGTGCGCACCCGCGCGCGCAGGATGCTCGGCGAATACGGCTTGGTGATGTAGTCCACGCCACCGGCCTCGAAGCCGATGCTCTCGTCGGCGTCCTTGTCCTTGCCGGTGACGAAGATGATCGGGATCGCCGCGGTGCGCGGGTCCTGTTTCAGGGTGCGGGCGATGGTGTAGCCGTCCAGGTCGGGCAGGTCGACATCGAGCAGGATCAGCGCCGGGCGGTGCTTGACCACCGCGCGCAGCGCCTCGGCGCCGTTCTTGGCGAAGGCCAGGGCGTAGTCCTCGCGCAGGATCTGGCGGATCAGCGCCAGGTTGCTGGCTTCGTCGTCTACGCACAGGATGGGAGGCTGGACCATCGTGGTTCCTTGTCGGGTTCACCCGCGGCGGCCTCCAGGGCCGGCGCGGCGAATGCTATGGGGATGCATCGGCCTGCCAGCGCCTGACTTGAGCTTCGGCCTCGCGGAAGGAAAAACTCTCCACCAGTTGCCGCAGTTCCGTCGCCAGCGCCGGGGGCAGCGAGGGCGCCAGGTCGTGCAGCACCCGCTCCACGCGGTCGGGGTCGTCGCTGTCCAAGGCCTGCAGCAGGTGCTGCAGCCGTTGCTGCAGCGGGACCGCGGCCGCGGCGCCGGCGTCCGCGGCGGGGGCGGCCGGCGGCACCGCCGCGGGCAACGCCTCGGCCTCGGCCACGAAGCGCCGGATCGCCGTGGCGGTGGCGCTCATGGCCGTGCCCAAGGCCGCGATCGCGGCCTCGGCCTGGCCCGGCGCATCGCCGAGCCGTTCCTCCAGCGCGGCGCTGGCCGCGACCAGCGCCGGCAACGCCAGCGAGCCGGCCGAGCCGCGCAGCTTGTGCACGTAGGAGATCGCCGCCGCCGGCGCCTGCGCATCCAGCAGGGTCTGCAGCGTCGCCGCCGGATCGGGGTTGTCCTGCAGCAGTTTCAGCAGGTAGCGCTGATAGGGCACGCGCTCGTTCCACAGGCGCTGCGCCTGCGCGGCGTCGAGCAACTGCGGATCGGCGTCGGGCCAGACCTCTCCGGCGAAGGCCGGCAGCGGCTCCAGCGGCAGCGGCAGGCGCAGCGGCAGGAACTGGCGGATGATCGCGATCAGTTCCTCGACCTGGAACGGTTTGGCGATGAAGCCGTTCATGCCGCTGGACAGCGCCAGCTCCTGTTGCTGGCGGTAGGCGCCGGCGGTCAGTGCGATCACCGGCAGGCCGGCCAGGCGCGGATCCTCGCGCAGCAGGCGGGTGGCCTCGTAGCCGTCCAGGGTCGGCATCTGCACGTCCATCAGCACCAGGTGGAAGCGGCTCGGATCGCGCTGCAGCCGCTGCAGTGCCTGCTCGCCGTCGTGGGCCAGTTCCACCAGCGCGCCTTCGCCTTCGAGGATGCGCTGCGCGACCTCGCAATTGATCTCGCTGTCGTCCACCACCAGCAGCCGCGCGCCGGCCAGGCGCGGGGTGCCGTCGCCGCTGAGCAAGGGCGAGGGGCCGTCGCCGCGGCGCCGCGCCAGCAGCGTGGCGATGGTGCGGTACAGCGCCGAGGCGGTGACCGGCTTGGTCATCACCGCGTCCACGTCGCTGGGCGCGTAGTGCTGCTCTTCCAGCAGCCGCCGTTCGTAGGCGGTGACCATGACGATGATCGGTTGCCGGTCCGGCGCCGATTGCGCGCGGATGCGCTGCGCCACGCGCAGCCCGTCCAGGTCGGGCATGCGCCAGTCGAGCAGGATCACGTCGAAGCCCTCGCGTTCCGGGCCGGCCGCGGCGATCGCGTCGGTGCCGTTGGCCACCGCTTCCACCTGCCAGCCGAAGCCGCTGGCGATGCTGCTGAGGTTGCTGCGCACCAGGTCGTGGTCGTCGGCGATCAGCACCCGCCGCGCTTCGGGATGTTCGACCTCGGCGGCCGGCGCCGGCAACACCGGGAAGCTGATCGCGAAATAGAAATCGCTGCCGCGGCCCGGCGTGCTCTGCACCTCGAGCTGGCCGCCCATCAGTTCCACCAGGCGCCGGCTGATGGTCAGGCCCAGGCCGCTGCCGCCGTAGCGGCGGCTGGTGGAGGTGTCGGCCTGCAGGAACGGCGAGAAGATCAGGCTCTGCTTGTCGCGCGCGATGCCGATGCCGGTGTCGCGGACCGAGAAGAACAGCTTGATCTTGCCCGGTTCGCCGCTGGGGAAGCTGCGCACCGACAGCGCCACTTCGCCCTGTTCGGTGAACTTGATGGCATTGCCCACCAGGTTGATCAGCACCTGGTTCAGGCGCAGCGCATCGCCGCGCAGCCAGCGGCAGCCGGCCGGCAACGGTTCGACGATCATCTCCACCGGCTTGGCGCTGATCGCCGAGGTCATCAGCGCGGCGATGTTCTCCAGCAACTGGTTCAGGTCGAACGGTTCCGATTCCAGGTCGATGCGCCCGGATTCGATCTTGGAGAAGTCGAGGATGTCGTTGATGATCTCCAGCAACGCGCGCGCCGACGCGTCGCTCTTCTGGATCATGTCCTTGGCCGCCTGCGGCAGTTCGCTGTGCTGCAGCAGGTACAGCATGCCCAGGATCGCATTCATCGGCGTGCGGATCTCGTGGCTCATGTTGGCCAGGAAATCGCTCTTGGACTGATTGGCGGTTTCCGCCGCGTCGATCGCCAGGCGCAGCTCGCGCTCGTGGCGCTTCTGCTCGGTCAGATCCACCGCGATGCCGAGGTAGCCGATCACCTGGTCGTTGTCGTCGCGCAGCGTGCTCAGCGTCAGCAGTACCGGGAACGGGCGGCCGTCCTTGCTGATGTAGGTCCATTCGCGGGTGTCGCTGCGCCCCAGCGTGGACAGCGCGGCCACCGATTCGAACGCCGGCGCCACCGCCATGCCCGATTGCGCGGCCATGCTTTCGGCGCGGCTGGCCAGTTGCTCGGGATCCAGGAACAGGCCGGTGGCCTTGCGCCCGATCATCTCGTGCGCGGGATAGCCGAGCATGGTTTCGGCGGCGGGATTGAACAGGGTGATGGTGCCGTCCGGGTCGGTGGCCACGATCGCGTAGCCGGCGTTGGCCAGGATCGCGCGCTGCAGCGCCGAATAGGTGACCAGTTCGCTGGTGCGCTGCGCCACCTGCTGTTCCAGGGTGGCATTGAGTTCCAGCACCCGCGCTTCGGCGCGCACCCGTTCGGACACGTCGTGCAGCAGGTGCGAGTGGCCGACCATGTCGCCGTCGTTGTCCAGGATCGGCGAGGCGCTGGCCAGCACGCTGACGCGATGGCCGTCGCGATGGCGCAGTTCCCGCACCTGCGTGCCGTTGCCGGCCGCGTCGCGGATCTGGTTGCCGAGCAGCTCCTGCAACGGCTGGCCGATGGCCTGCGCCGCGGGGTAACCGAAGATGCGCTCGGCGGCCGGATTCCAGTGGGTGATGCGGCCATCCGGGTCCTCGGCCACGATCGCTTCGCTGGAGCCGCCGACCAGCGCGGCCAGCTGGCTCTGCTCGCGCAGGATCAGATCGCGGCGGTGGCGGCCGGTCAGGTACAGGTACAGCAGTGCGGCGAGCAGCACGGAGATGCCGCCGGCCAGGCCGCCGGCCAGCAGCGGCGAGGTCTGGTTGAGCGAGCGCACGAAGCCCGGCGTCGCCTGCGCGTTGAGCAGCCAGCGGCGGCCGTAGATCGGCATGCTGCGTTCGGCGCGCAGCCCGGTGGCCGCCGCCTGGGCATTGCCGTCGCCGCGATAGAACGGCTGGGTGCTGTTTTCGCTGTCGGCCAGGGTCAGCAGCAGCTCGTGGGCGTGGTTGGGCGAGGCCACCAGCACTTCGGCGATGTTCAGCGGCGCATAGGCCCAGCCGGTGGTGGCCTGCCAGCGTTGCTCCGGGGTCTGCAGCGGCAGGTCTTCGCGGTAGATCGGCAGCAACAGCAGGAAACCGCTGTTGCCGACTCCCGGCGTCTGCACCAGGCGGATCGGTGCGGTGATGGTCGGGTTGCCGGAGCGCGCGGCGGCGATCGCCGCCGCGCGCCGCGCCGGCTCGGAGGCGATGTCGAATCCCAGCGCAGGATTGTTGAGCCGCCGCGGTTGGATATACAGGATCACGAAGCGTTCGCCGTCGTGCGGCGTCAGCTGGTGGATCTGCAGCGACGGCGCGCCGTCGCTGTGTGCCTGTTGCAGGAACGCGGCCTCGTCGGCCGGCGCCACCCGGCGGATATAGCCGAAGCCGCGCACGCCGGGGAATTCGCGCTTGTACTCGCGCGAAGCGCTGTAGCGGTCGAAGCGCTCGCGCGAGATATGGACGCCGCCGGCGGCGATGACCGCGCCGCGCGCGCCGCGCAGGCCGTGTTCGTAGACATTCAGGCGTTGCTGCAGCTCGCCGGTGACGTGCGTGGTCAGTTGCTGGAAGCGGTCGCTGGCCTGCTGGCGATTGCGCTCGTGCAGGCCGCGGGCGAGCAGCGCCGCGGCCAGCAACCCCAGCAGCAGCACCGCCAACGCGGCGCCGAGCGCCGACCGTGCAGGGCCGGCAGCGGGTGTCCAGCGGTTCTTCGACATGCGCCCCTTTCCTTTGGCGAACGCTGGCGATGCACCGGCATCGGCGTCCCTCCGGTCCGTACGGGATGGCTTTCACGATTGAAGCGACGGTCCTGCCCCGACCGCGCATCCCACGCTAGCGCGATCGTTGCGGCCGCACCAGCCCCCGCGGCGTATTGCGGGAGCGACCGTCTACGACCTTCATGGAATCAGCGTGACGGCTGCGTGCAGCGCGACCCCGATCAGGCCGCCGACCAGGGTGCCGTTGAAGCGGATGTACTGCAGGTCGCGGCCGACGCTCAATTCCAGTTGTTCCACCAGATGGCGTTCGTCCCAGCCCTTCACGGTCTGCGCGATGTGGTCGGTGACGCCGCTGCGCAGGCGCTGGGTCAGCTTCTCCGCGCCGCCCAGCAGGTGCTGGTTGAGCGCGTCGCGCAATGCGCTGTCCTGGGACAGCGATTCGCCGAGCGCGGCCAGCGAGCGCTGCAAATGCTGCACCAGCACACCGTCGCTGCGCGACAGGTCTTCGCGCAGGCTGGCGTGGATCTGGTCCCACAGGCCTTGCACGTAGTCCTGCACGCCGGGATGCTCGATCAGCCGCTGCTTCATCGCCTGCAGCTTGTCGGCGGTGGCCGGGTCGCTGCGCAGGCGTTGCACGTAGCCGCCGAGCCAGCGTTCGTAGTCCTGGCGCAGCGGATGCTGCGGTTGCGACAGCACGTCCTGCAGTTCGTCCAGCAGCGCGTGCGCCAGGCGCTCGGCCAGGGTGTCGGCGATGCCTTCCACCGGCTTGACCCATTCCACCGTACCGACCAGCTTGGGCCATTCGCGGCGCGCGTACTTGACGATCATCGCCGACACGCGCTGCTTCACCGTCGCATCGTCCAGATGCCGGCCGAGCCGGGTCAGCGCTTCGTCGAGCAGGGCCTGGTGGCGGCCATCGGCGGTGAGCAGGCCGAGGATCTCGCCGGCGGTCGCGGCCGCGTTCCATTCGCGCAGGCGCGCCACCACGAAGCCATGGATGCGGCGCCGCACCGCGGCCTCGTCCAGCAGGTCCAGTGCCTGCAGCGCCCAGCCGCGCGCCAGCTCGGCCAGCTTGCCGGCCTGCGCCGGTTCGGCCAGCCACTGGCCCAGCCGCTTGGCCGGATCGAACGCGCTGAGCTTGGCCAGCAGTGCCGCCGGTTCCAGGAAATGATCGCGCACGAACACCGCCAGGCTGTCGGCGATGCGCGCCTTGCCGTGCGGGATGATCGCAGTGTGCGGAATCGGCAGCCCCAGCGGATGGCGGAACAGCGCCACCACCGCGAACCAGTCGGCCAGCGCGCCGACCGTGGCCGCCTCGCAGAACGCGCCGATCCAGGCCCAGGCGCCGTGCATGCCCATGACGTGGCTGAGCAGGAAGCCGGCCAGCATCGCCAGCAGCAGCAGCGCGGCCAGCAGTTTCATGCGCCGCAGCTGTGCGCGGCGCGGATCGGGCGGCATGGTCGGTTCGGTAGACGCGCTCATGTGGGCGAGTTTACGCAGCGCGCGGTTAGGACGGTTTCATCGGAGCGGCCGCCACCGGCGTGAGTGCGATCGTCCAACGCCGGCATGCCAGCGCGCCGCTCCGACACGGCGCCGTCGCGCGGCATGGGCGGGAGCCGGACGGCATGCTGGGGTCGCCCCCGGGCCACTTGTTGGACGCGCGCCATGCTCGCCGATCACACCCCCGCCGGTTTCATCGCCGTCGACGCCATCGACCGCGCGCGCGCCTTCTACGAGGGCGTCCTGGGCCTGCGCTGCCAGGGCTTCGACGGCTTCGCCCTGAAATTCGCGGCCGGTCCGATCAACCTGCGCATCGTCAAGCCGCCGGCGCGCGTCGCCGCCGACTACACCGTGTTCGGTTGGGAAAGCGCCGATATCGGTGCCGATGTGGCCGCGCTCGCGGCCAAGGGCGTTGCGTTCATCCGCTACCCGTTCTTCGCCGACAGCCAGGACGCGCAAGGCATCTGGACCGCGCCGAACGGCGACAGGGTGGCCTGGTTCCGCGACCCGGACGGCAACACCCTGTCGCTTGCCCAGCACGCCTGAGGCGTGTCGGCACCGCGGCCTGCACAACGGGCCGGATCGCGCGAGCTGCAGCGCCCGGATCAGCCCTGCAGCCGCGCGCGCAGGGCCGCCACTTCCTCGCGCAGCGCCTGGTTCTCGGCATCCAGCTCGGCCACGCGCTGGCGCAGTGCGGCCAGTTCGGTGTCGTCGCGCATGGCGTCGCCATCGCCGTCCTGCTCGGTGGCCGGTGTCTCACGCGGTTTGCGTTTGAATTCGCGGGCGCGCTTGGCCGCCTGCTTGAGTTCGTCCTTGCCGGCGATCGCCGCGGCGCGCTGTTCGTCCTCGGGCAGGCTGGCCACCGCCGCGGCGGCGTTGATCGAGATCGCGCCGGATTTCACCGCTTCCACCACCTCGGCGGTGGCCTGCTTCTGGATCTTCTCGATCTGCAGCACCTGGCTGTTGCTGAGCCGTGCGGCACGCGCCAGCTCGGCGCGGCTCAGCGGCGCCGGCATCGCTTCGACGCTGGCGCCGTCTGCGCCGGCCGGCGCATCGGCCCAGGGCGCAGCATCGTCGTGCGCATCGCTCGCTGCGGCAGCGGCGCCGTCGGCGGATTCCGCGGGCGGTGCGGCGGCGCGGCTACGGCGCTCGGCCAGGATCTCGCGCTTGCGCAGCGCCAGCACGCCGCGCTGGAAGTCGGACACGCTGCGCCGGCCCAGGTGCTGGTCGATCATCCACAGGTGCACGTCCTGCAGCGACTGGAAACGGGTGTTCTGCACGGTCTGGAACGGCAGCCCGTGCTTCTGGCAGATGCCGTAGCGGTTGTGCCCGTCGACCAGGATGTCGCCCCACAGCACCAGCGCATCGCGGCAGCCTTCGGCGAGCAGGCTGCGCTCCAGCGCGGCGTACTCGTCGGCGGTGAGCGGATCGATGTAGGCCTTGAGGTCTTCTTTGACGACGATGTTCATCGGGGCGCGGCACGGTGTTGCGAGGGGGCCGGCATTGTAGAGACTTGCGCGCGGTCGCGCCTGGCAGCAGGCGTCGTTGACGCTGTCCCGGAGCGGGCACAGAATCCGCACGGCCTGGCGATCGGGGGATCGCGGCCCGGCCGATGGAGGCGCGACGATGATCTTGTGGGGCTGGGGTGAGCGCAACGTCGCCTGTGGCGTGGAAGAACGCGAGTTCTGCAGGAACTGCGAACAGGAGCAGGCGTTCGCGATGCGCCTGCACTACTCGTATGGGCACTTCTACCATCTGTTCGGCTGGGTGCGCGAAAAGCAGTACCAGTTGGTGTGTCCGGTGTGCCGTCACGGCTGGCTGCTGAACCAGGCCAGCGCCGAGAGCAAGCTGCAGGCCGTGCCGATCCCGTTCCACCAGCGCTGGGGGTGGCTGGTGATGTTGGTGCTGGGCGTGCTGATCGCCGTGGCGGCGCTGCTGCGCAGCGGCGGTGCATAGCGGTCGCGCCAAGCGGCCTTCGCCAGCGCCACGCCAGGTCTGCTGTAATGCGCGGCCCCTGGCCGCCGACGTTTCGCCATGCCCGTTTCCGCAACCGCACGCCGCCGTCTGTGCTTGATCGCCGCCATCGTGGCGACGATCGCCGCCGGGCTGGCGTCGCGGCAGTTCCCCTGGCTGCTGCCGTCGTGGCTGGGCAAGTTTCCCGGCGATGCGCTGTGGGCGTTGATGATCTACCTCGGCCTGGCGCTGCTGGCGCCCCGCGCGCGGCCGCTGCGGTTGGCCGTGGTGGCGCTGGCCGCATGCTGGCTGGTGGAAGCGTCGCAGCTGTACCGTGCGCCCTGGCTCGACGCGCTGCGCGCCACCACGGTGGGGCACCTGGCCTTGGGTTCCACGTTCGTGTGGATGGACCTGCTTGCCTACGCGGTGGGCGTCACCGCCGGCGCATGGCTCGACCTGCGCTGCACGCGCCGGTGAACGCGGGCCAGGATCCGCGGAAAGCCATCACCGACGCTGTGGCCGCCGGCTTCACAATGCATGGATACGCATCCCTGCCGCAACGCGCCGCAAACCCCAGGAAACTCGCGCTGTTCCACGAGTGCCTGAACCCCCGAGCGGCGACCGCAAGGGGAGGGCCGCCGCGCCGGCGCGAAGCGGCCGCAGCGCTCAGTCGACCACCACCTCGCTGATCTGCATCACCGGGGTCAGGTCGGTGTAGTTCTTGATGTCGCCGAGGATCTCGTCGGCATGCGGGCCGAAGCCGGCCTGGAACGTTTCCACCGAGTCGCTGAAGATGTGGCACATGCCGACATAGGTCGGGTCGCTGTCGGGGGCGCCGCCGGACAGGCCCTTGTCCACGGTGTAGCGCTTGCAGGCCGCGCCCATGCGCGCCTGTAGCAGCGGCATGTGCGTGTCGCGGTAGTAGGCGTGGTCGAAACGGGCGCCGGGCGTATACGGGTACATCACGCTGACCTTGATCATGGAACGACTCCTGTGGCTGCGGCGGTAGGGTCGGGGGTCGCGCAAGGCTACACCGTCGCGGCGCCGCGCCCGTGCTGCGTTGCGGCGCTGCGCGGCTCAGCGCATCGTCGGCATCGCGAACTCGGCATCGCGCGCCGCCGCCGGCCAGCGCGCGGTGACGGTCTTGAGCCGGGTGTAGAAGCGCACGCCGTCGGGGCCATGCACGTGCAGCGGGCCGAACAGCGAGCGTTTCCAGCCGCCGAAGCTGTGGAACGCCATCGGCACCGGGATCGGCACGTTGATCCCGACCATGCCGGCCTGCACGCGGCGGGCGAAGGCGCGCGCGGCGCCGCCGTCGCGGGTGAACACCGCCGCGCCGTTGCCGTATTCGTGCGCGTCGATCAGGTGCAGCGCGGCCTCGGCATCGGCCACGCGCACCACGCACAGCACCGGGCCGAAGATCTCTTCGCGGTAGATGCGCATGTCGGCACGCACGTGGTCGAACAGGCTGCCGCCGAGGAAGAAGCCAGCGGCCGCCGTCGGCGTGTGCGCGGCGCGGCCGTCGACCACCAGCGTGGCGCCATCCGCCACGCCGCTGTCGATGTAGCCGCGCACGCGCTCGCGATGCGCGGCGCTGATCAGCGGGCCCATGTCCGGTTCGTCGGCGCCAGGGCCCAGGCGCAGCGCGGCCACGCGCGGCGCCAGCCTGGCGACCAGCGCATCGGCCACCGCATCGCCCACGCACACCGCCACCGAGATCGCCATGCAGCGTTCGCCGGCCGAACCGTAGCCGGCGCCGAGCAGGGCGGACACGACGTCGTCCAGGTCGGCGTCGGGCAGCACCACCAGGTGGTTCTTGGCCCCGCCCAGCGCCTGCACGCGCTTGCCCAGCGCGCTGCCGCGCGCATACAGGTCGGCCGCGACCGGGGTGGAGCCGACGAAGCTCAGCGCCTGCACCTGCGGGTGCGCGAGCAGCGCGTCCACTGCCGGTTTGGCGCCGTGCACCACGTTGAAGACGCCGTCCGGCAGGCCGGCCTCGTGCAGCCAGTCGGCCAGCAGCAGCGAGGCGGACGGATCGCGCTCGGACGGCTTGAGCACGAAGCTGTTGCCGCAGGCCAGCGCCACCGGCAGCATCCACAGCGGCACCATCGCCGGGAAGTTGAACGGGGTGACGCCGGCGACCACGCCCAGTGGCGCGTACTCGCTCCACGAATCCACGCCGCGGCCGACATCGACCGAGTGCTCGCCCTTGAGCAGGTGCGGGATGCCGCAGGCGAATTCCACCACCTCCATGCCGCGGGTGACCTCGCCGCGCGCGTCGGACACCACCTTGCCGTGTTCGGCGCTGATGCAGCGGGCGAGGGTGTCGGCATGCCGTTCGAGCAGTTCGCGGAAACGGAACATCACCCGCGCGCGTTGCAGCGGCGGGGTCGCCGCCCAGGCCGGGAGCGCCTGCGCGGCGGCGGTCACCGCCATGTCGACCGCATGCGCGCCGCCCAGCGGCACGCGCCGCGCCACCGCGCCGCTGGCCGGGTCGAACACCTCGGCGTAGTCGCCGCTGCGGAAATCGACGCGGCGGCCGCCGATGTAGTGGGACAGGGAGTCGGTCATGGTCGGTGTTCCTCGAAGGAAAAGCTCAGCCCAGCGCATCCAGCGGCCGCACGAAATCCTCGCCCAGCGCCTGCGCCACCGCGCGGTGGGTGAGCTTGCCGGCGTGCACGTTGAGGCCGTTGCGCAGGTCCTGGTCGTCGCGCAGCGCCTGCAGGCCGTGTTCGGCCAGCTGCAGCACGAACGGCAAGGTGGCATTGGTCAGGGCGAAGGTGGAGGTGCGCGCCACGCCGCCGGGCATGTTGGCCACGCAGTAGTGGACGATGCCGTCGACCTCGTAGGTCGGTTGCTGGTGGGTGGTGGCGTGGCTGGTCTCGAAGCAGCCGCCCTGGTCGATCGCCACGTCCACCAGTACCGAGCCCGGGCGCAGCAGCGCCAGCTGCGCGCGCGACACCAGCTTGGGCGCGGCGGCGCCGGGGATCAGCACCGCGCCGATCACCAGGTCGGTGTGCGGCAGGCATTGCTCGATCGCATCGCGGGTGGAATACAGGGTGGTCAGCTGGTGCCCGTAGAGTTCGTCGAGATACTTGAGCCGTTCCAGCGAGCGGTCCAGCACCGTCACCCGCGCATGCAGGCCCATCGCCATGCGCGCGGCGTTGATGCCGACCACGCCGCCGCCGATCACCAGCACTTCGGCCGGCTTGACCCCGGGCACGCCGCCGAGCAGCACGCCGGAGCCGCCTTGCGCCTTTTCCAGCGCATGTGCGCCGGCCTGGATCGCCATGCGCCCGGCCACCTCGCTCATCGGCGCCAGCAGCGGCAAGCCGCCGTGGCCGTCGGTGACGGTCTCGTAGGCGATCGCGGTGCAGCCGGAGCGCAGCAGCGCGCCGGCCTGGGCCGGGTCCGGCGCCAGGTGCAGATAGGTGAACAGCAATTGCCCCGGGCGCAGCATCGCGCACTCGTCCGGCTGCGGTTCCTTGACCTTGACGATCATGTCGGCCTGCGCGAACACGCTGGCTGCGTCGTCGGCCATGCGCGCGCCGGCGCGCGCGTAGTCGGCGTCGGTCAGGCCGATGGCCTGGCCGCCGTCGCGCTGCACCAGCACCTGGTGCCCGTGCAGCACCAGTTCGCGGACCCCGGCCGGGGTCAGCCCGATCCGGTATTCGTGGTTCTTGATCTCTTTCGGGACGCCGACCAGCATGAGCGGTTCTCCAGGCATGCGGCGCGCGTGGGGAGCGCGGAGCGGGTTGGGGTGAGGGCGGGGATCAGGGCGTGCTGCGGATCATGTCGGCGAGCACCGCGAAGATGCGGTCGATGTGCTCGCGCTCCACGATCAGCGGCGGCGACAGCGCGATGGTGTCGCCGGTGACGCGGATCAGCAGGCCGGCGTCGTGGAAGCAGCGTTCGAAGATCTCGTAGGCGCGGGCGCCGGGCGCATCCTTGCGCGGCGCCAGTTCGATCGCGCCGATCAGGCCGAAATTGCGGATGTCGACGACGTGCGGCAGGCCCTTCAGCACATGGATCGCCTGCTGCCAGTAGTCGCCCAGTTCGATCGCCTTGTCGAACAGCTTCTCTTCCGCATAGGTGTCCAGCGTCGCCAGCGCGGCGGCGCAGGCCAGCGGATGGCCGGAATAGGTATAGCCGTGGAACAGGTCGATGGCGCCGGCCGGGCCGTGCGCGAACGCATCGTGGATGGCGTGCGAGACGAACACCGCGCCCATCGGCACGCAGCCGTTGGTCAGGCCCTTGGCGGTCGTCATCAGGTCCGGGGTGACGCCGAAGCGCTGCGCGGCGAAGGCCTTGCCGACGCGGCCGAAGCCGGTGATCACCTCGTCGAAGATCAGCACGATGCCGTGCTTGTCGCACAGTTCGCGGATGCGCTGCAGATAGCCGAGCGGCGGCAGCACCACGCCGGCCGAGCCGGAGATCGGCTCGATGATCACCGCGGCGATGGTCGAGGCGTCGTGCAGCGCGACCAGCCGCTCCAGGTCCTCGGCCAGCTCCACGCCGTGCGCCGGCAGCCCTTGCGAGAACGCGTTGCGCTCGATGTCCAGGGTATGCCGCAGATGGTCCACGCCCGGCAGCAGCGGGCCGAACCATTTGCGGTTGTTGGGCAGCCCGCCGACCGAGATGCCGCCGAAGCCGACGCCGTGGTAGCCCTTCTCGCGGCCGAGGAAGCGGGTGCGCTGGCCCTCGCCGCGGGCGCGGTGGTAGGCCAGCGCGATCTTCATCGCGGTGTCCACCGACTCGGAGCCGGAGTTGGTATAGAACACGTGGTCCAGGCCGGGCGGAGCCAGCGCGACCAGGCGTTCGGCGAGCACGAACGGCAGCGGCGAGCCCATCTGGAAGGTCGGCGCGAAATCCAGCGTGGCGATCTGTCTGGACACCGCCTCGACGATGCGCGGCCGTGCGTGTCCGGCGTTGCAGCACCACAGCCCGGCGGTGCCGTCGAGGATCTGGCGCCCGTCCACGCTGCGGTAGTACATGCCCTCGGCCGAGGCCAGCAGCCGCGGCCGCGCCTTGAACTGGCGGTTGGCGGTGAACGGCATCCAGAACGCGTCCATGCCGTCCGGCGCCTGCGTGGCCTGGGCGGCGTAGCGATCGGCCAGCGCCTGGGAGGAGGGGGGCGACTCGGTGCTCATCACAGGCTCCACGCGAGAGAAGTGTTGAAAAAACTTTACACCAACCGGGCGCGTGGTGGCGGGCGGGCCTCCGCCGCGGCGCCGGCGCCTCTCCGCCGTGCCGCCGCCGGCTGCACAGCGCCGGAACGCACGAAACGGCGCCACGACAGGCCCGTGCAGACGCGCATGCCGGCCGCCTCGCGCGGCGACCGGCAAATTGACCGCGAGGGCCGGCTGTGTAAAGTATCCGGCAACACCGCCAAGGCCTTCCTGATCACGCGATGGATATCGGCGCCCGCCTGCATCGGGTTCGCACCGCCCACGGACTGAGCCAGCGCGAGCTGGCCAAGCGGGTGGGCGTGACCAACAGCACCATCTCGCTGATCGAACAGAACAAGGTCAGCCCCTCGGTGAGTTCGCTGAAGAAGGTGCTGGACGGCATTCCGATCTCGCTGGCCGATTTCTTCACCCAGGACCTGCAGATCGGGCCGGCCGACGCGCCGTTCTATGCCGCCGACGAACTGCCCGATGTCGGCAGCGACGGCATCCACTACTACCTGGTCGGGCAACACCGTCCGCAGCGGCAGATGTGCATCCTGCGCGAGGTGATGCCGCCGGGCAGCGACACCGGCACCGCGATGCTGGTGCACGAAGGCGAGGAAGGCGGCGTGGTGGTGGCGGGCGAAGTGGAGATCACCGTCGGCACGCAGGTGCGCGTGCTGCGCGCCGGCGAGGGGTACTATTTCGAGAGCCGGGTGCCGCACCGGTTCCGCAACGTCGGCAGCGAGGCGGTGGTGATCGTCAGCGCCAACACCCCGGCCACGTTCTGAGCGCCAGCTGCGCCGCGGGGCTTGCTTCCGCCTCGCCGCGGCCGCACGACCCGCAGATCCGTTCCTTCCTCCCGACCCGGAGCTTCCGATGACCGCACCCCGCACCCGCGATGCCTGGCAGGCGATGGCCGACGCGCTGCAGCTGCGCACCCAGGCCTTCATCGACGGACGCTACGTCGCCGCGGCCAGCGGCAAGACCTTCGACTGCATCAGCCCGATCGACGGCCGCGTGCTCGGCCGGGTCGCCGAGGGCGAGGCCGAGGACATCGAGCGCGCGGTCGCCGCGGCGCGGCGCAGTTTCGATGCCGGGCACTGGTCGCAGGCCAAGCCGGCGCAGCGCAAGAAGAGCCTGCTGAAACTGGCGCAGTTGGTCGAGCAGCATGCCGACGAACTGGCGCTGCTGGAATCGCTGGACATGGGCAAGCCGGTGCGCGACGCGCGCAGCGTGGACGTGGCGGCCACGGTGCGCTGCCTGGCCTGGACCGGCGAGGCGCTGGACAAGGTCTACGGCGAGGTGGCGCCGACCGGGCAGGACGAGCTGGGCCTGATCACCCGCGAGCCGCTGGGCGTGATCGGCGCGATCGTGCCGTGGAATTTCCCGCTGCTGATGGCCGCGTGGAAGATCGCCCCGGCGCTGGCGGCGGGCAATTCGGTGGTGCTCAAGCCCTCGGAGAAATCGCCGCTGAGCGTGCTGCGCCTGGCCGAACTGGTGGCCGAGGCCGGCATCCCCGATGGCGTGTTCAACGTGGTGCCCGGCTTCGGCAAGGGCGCCGGCGAACCGCTGGCGCTGCACATGGACGTGGACGGCCTGGTGTTCACCGGCTCCACCGCGGTCGGCAAGCGCCTGCTGCAATGCGCCGGGCTGTCGAACATGAAACGCGCCTACATGGAATGCGGCGGCAAGAGCCCGAACCTGGTGTTCGCCGACGCGCCGGACCTGGAGCAGGCGGCGCAGGCCGCGGCCGGCGCGATCTTCTACAACCAGGGCGAGGTCTGCACCGCGGCCTCGCGCTTGCTGGTGGAGCGCTCGATCAAGGACGCCTTCGTGGCCCGCGTGGTCGCCGCCGGGCGCGCGCTGCAGCCGCGGCACCCGTTCGACGACGACGCGGCGATGGGTGCGCTGGTGGACGAGGCGCAGACCCACCGCGTGCTCGACTACATCGCGCGCGGCAACGAGGAAGGCGCGCGGCTGCTGCTCGGCGGCAAGCGCGTGGAGGTGGTTGCCGGCGGCTGCTACGTGGAGCCGACCATCTTCGACGAGGTCGGCCACGAGCACACCATCGCCCGCGAGGAGATCTTCGGCCCGGTGCTGTCGGTGATCGCCTTCGACGATGAGGCGCACGCGCTGCGCATGGCCAACGACAGCGACTACGGCCTGGCCGCGGGCGTGTGGACCCGCGACATCGGCCGCGCGCACCGGGTGGCGCGCAAGCTGCGTGCCGGCAGCGTGTGGGTGAACTACTGGGACGGCGGCGACATGACCGCGCCGTTCGGCGGCTACAAGCAATCGGGCAACGGCCGCGACAAGTCGCTGCATGCGTTCGACAAGTACACCGAGATGAAGGCGACCTGGATCAATCTGGCGGTTTGAGCCGGGATTGGGGATTCGGGAGTGGGGATTGGCAAGTGCGCAGCATTGCGCTGTTCTGTAGGAGGGGCTTCGGCCCCGACGCCTTGCCGGTAACGCGTCGGGGCTGAAGCCCCTCCTGCAGGACGCGGCCGGTTACATCCCGACTCCCGACTCCCGAAATCCCGGCTCGGAAACCCGCTCCACGCGGCAGGCGAAACAGCCCTGGCGCGCATTGTGCAGATGCAGATAACGCACTTGCGGATCGGCGAAGGCCTGCACGATCGCGGCTGCGATCGTTTCGCCGGCATGCACGTCGGCGGCGACCATCATGTCGGCCGCATCGTAGCCGCGCAGCGAGATCAACCGCCTGCGGATCGCGTCCGGCACCTGGCCCGGTGCCACGGTCGCAGTCTGCACGTGGCGGCGTACGTAGATCGGCCCGGCGGCACGGTACGGCGTGTCGGCCGGCTGGTGCAGGTAGTGCAGCAGCAACAGGTCCTCGCCGGGCTGCGCGTCTTCCAGGCTGATCCGGCATGGGAAGCCCGGGGTCTGGTCGGCGCGGACGCGGCGCGCGCCGTGCGCGTGCAACTGCGCATCGTCGAGGTCGAACAGCAGTGCGAACGGTGCGGCGGGCAGGCCGACGCAGACGAAGCTGGACATATGCGCTCCAAGAGAAGATCGGGCGCATAGCGTGCGCGCCGCCGCGGCGCCGCGCCGGCCGGATTCGGACACGGCAGCGGCCGCCGCACGCGAGCGCCTCGAGCGGGCACGATGCAGGTCGCCGCCGCGCCGTCGCTGCGCCCCGGGCCGGTAGCGAAAGAGCGCGGGCAGGGACGTGCGTGGAATCGCGTGCGGACTCAGTCCGGCACGTACTCGGCAAAGGTGAGCGGATGTTTGGGATCGGCGGCGTCCACCTTGTCCGTGGACTTCTTCAGCGCATCGGCGTCCGGCGCCGGATCCGAATTCAGCTGCCAGCTCTGCTGGATGCGCTTGTGGAACAGCCAGGTCTTGCGCTCGGGCACGTAGCGGAAGGTGATGAAGTCGGTCCAGTGCTGGCCGCAGGAGACGCCGTTCTGCACGGTGAAGTAGCGGCCCTTGGCCGCGAACGGATCGTCGCTGTCGGTGAACGGATCGCACTGGCCGCCATCGTCGCGCTTGAGCACCACGTGGTCGTTGCGCGCGGCCAGCCGGTAGTGGCCGTCGGCCTGCTGCACGAAGATCAGCAGCGGCCGTGCCGGCGCCGGTTCGCGCTCGGCTTCGCCGCGTTGCTGCAGCGCCACCAGGTAGTCGGCGCGGCCGTCTCCGTCCAGGTCGGTGCGCAGCTGTTCCAGCGGCAGGTAGCCGGCCGGCAGCTGGCGCAGCAGGTCGGCGGGCAGGTCGGCGGCGCGGGCGCCGTGCGTGGCGAGCAGCAGGAGGCCGACAGATGCGGCGACGCGGAGCGACATCGGCATTGGCATGGGAACGTTTCGGATGTTGAGGGGGCGCAAAGCCTAACCGACGCGGCACGCGAACGGCCGGATGGCGCCGCCAGCGCGCCGCTGCGCGATGTCGTTTCCTGCGCGGATCTGCCGCAGCGTCCTGGTGCCGAGCAGGCGTGGCCGCCAAAAGCGTCGGGACTGAAGTCCCTCCCACAAGAAGCGCCGAACAGCCCAGGCGCAGGCGCCCCGCCACCTGCTTCGCAATCCCGAATCCGGAATCACACCAGCCCGGCAAAGGCTTCCGCCACCCCCTGCACCCGCCCGCAATCGTGCGCGTCGTAGCCGGGCAGCAGGCCGAGTTCGTGCTGGAACGTGTCGCTGCGCAGCAGGTCCACGATCGGCGCCAGGCGGCCGCTGTCCAGCGCCTCGCGGCGGCACAGTAGGAAATAGCGCTCGCTGGCGAGTGGGATGAAGTCCAGGCCGTAGCGCCGCGCCGGCGGTTCCAGGCCGAAGCCGGCATCGGCCAGGCCGCTGGCGACGTAGGCGGCGACCGCGGCATGGGTCAGTTCCTCCATGTCGGCGCCATGCAGGGCGCTCAGCGGCAGGCCTTGCTGCGCCAGCAGGCATTCCAGCAGCAGGCGCGTGCCCGAGCCGGGTTGGCGATGGATGAAACGCACGTCGGCGCGCAACAGGTCGGGCAGGGCATGGATGCGTTTGGGATTGCCGGGCGCCAGCACCAGGCCCTGGGTGCGCGTGGCCAGGTGCAGCACGCAATCGCCGTGCGGATCGAGCCGGTCGCGGTAGTGCGCGAGCAGTTCGTTCTCCAGTTCGCCGATCGGCAGGTGCAGGCTGGCCAGGTCGCAGGCGTCGTTGCGCAGCGCGGCCAGGGCATCGTCCGGGCTGCGGTATTTCAGTTCCAGCGGCGCGCCGGCCAGGACCATGCAGCGGCGCAGCGTCTCCACCCCGAAGCCATGCGAGGCGTGCAGGCGCAGCGGCGCCGCTTCCTGCCGGAACACGCGCTCCAGTTCGGTCTCCAGCTCGCTGGCCAGGCTCTGCAGGGTCGGCGCCAGGCGTGCGGCGATGCGCTGCTCGGCCCACACCAGGCGCTCGCCGATCGGCGCCAGGCTGGCGCCGCGGCCGCGGGTGGCGCGCAGCAGCGGCTGCCCGAACAGGCGCCGCGCCTCGCGCAGCGTGCCCCAGGCATAGCGGTAGGACAGCCCGGTCTGGCGGCAGGCCGCGGCCAGCGAGCCGGTGTCGCGGATCGCCAGCAGCAGTTCCGCCAGCCGCGGCGGCAGGCGCTGCCCATCCTCGGTGTGCAGTTCCCACTGTGGCTGGATGGTCACCTTGTACACGCGGGTTGCGGCTCACAATAGGCTTTCTACAGCCGATTATTAGACCATCCGACGCTCGGCGCCATCGTGCTTTCGTACTACGCTCGCCGCGCGCCTTGCGCCGGCCGTGCCGCCGAAGAGGCCATGCCCGATCGCCGATATGCGCTCCATCACATAAGACGCCGCTGCACCGAAGGGGAATCGAATGAGCGACTCGAGTAGCGCGGCCAGCGCCGCGCACACGGCCCACACCGGCCTGCTGGCGAAGGAACGCATCGTCGCCGGGCCGGGCTTCAACCGCTGGCTGGTGCCGCCGGCCGCGCTGGCGATCCATCTGTGCATCGGCATGGCCTACGGCTTCAGCGTGTTCTGGTTGCCGTTGTCCAAGGCGCTGGGGATCACCGAAGCGGTGGCGTGCCCCGCGGACATGGGCTTCCTGGCGCGGATCGTGTCGGCCAGCTGCGACTGGAAGATCAGCGAGCTGCAGTGGATGTACACGCTGTTCTTCGTGCTGCTGGGCTGTTCGGCGGCGCTGTGGGGCGGGTGGCTGGAACGCGCCGGGCCGCGCAAGGCCGGCGTGGTCTCGGCGCTGTGCTGGTGCGGCGGGTTGGTGATCTCGGCGCTGGGCATCCATCTGCACCAGATCTGGCTGCTGTGGCTGGGCTCGGGCGTGATCGGCGGCATCGGCCTGGGGCTGGGTTACATCTCGCCGGTGTCGACCCTGATCAAGTGGTTCCCGGACCGCCGCGGCATGGCCACCGGCATGGCGATCATGGGCTTCGGCGGCGGTGCGATGATCGGCAGTCCGCTGGCCGATGCGCTGATGCGCCACTTCGCCGGCCCCGACTCGGTCGGGGTGAAGGAGACCTTCCTGGTCATGGCGGCGCTGTATTTCGTGTTCATGATGGCCGGTGCGTTCGGCTACCGGGTGCCGCCGAGCGGTTGGACGCCGGCCGGCTGGACCGCGCCGGCGGCCAGCGCCAACGCGATGATCACCGCCCACCACGTGCACGTGAGGAAGGTCTGGGGCATCCCGCAGTTCTGGCTGCTGTGGGGCGTGCTGTGCCTGAACGTGTCGGCCGGCATCGGCGTGATCGGCATGGCCTCGCCGATGCTGCAGGAAGTGTTCGGCGGACGCCTGATCGGCGTGGACGCCGGCTTCGGCAGCCTGGACACCGCGCAGCTGGCGGCCATCGCCGCGATCGCCGCCGGCTTCACCGGCCTGCTCAGCCTGTTCAACATCGGCGGGCGCTTCTTCTGGGCCAGCATGTCCGACAAGCTCGGCCGCAAGCACACCTACAGCGTGTTCTTCGTGCTCGGCATCGCCCTGTACGCGGCGGCGCCGTGGGCCGGCAAGGTCGGCGGCAGCGCGCTGTTCGTCGGCATCTTCTGCGTGATCCTGTCGATGTACGGCGGCGGCTTCGCCACCATCCCGGCCTACCTGGCCGACCTGTTCGGCACCCAGATGGTCGGCGCGATCCATGGCCGCCTGCTGACCGCCTGGGCCACCGCCGGCATCCTCGGCCCGGTGGTGGTGGGCTACATGCGCGAATACCAGCTGGGCCTGGGCGTGCCGCCGTCACAGGTGTACAACACCACCATGTACATCCTGGCCGGGATGCTGGTGCTGGGCCTGATCTGCAACCTGCTGGTGCGGCCGGTGGCCGCCAGGCACTTCATGACCGCGCAGGAACTGGCTGCGGAGAAGCAGCTGGCGCACGAGAAGGTCGGCAGCAACGGCGGCGCGGCGCTGGATGCGGCGCAGCTGGCGCAGGTCGGCCACGGCGGCAATCCGCTGCTGGTGGCGCTGGCCTGGCTGGCGGTCGGGGTGCCGATGCTGTGGGGCATCTGGGTCACCTTGCAGAAGGCGTTCGTGCTGTTCCACTGAATTTGCGGAAGGGAGGCGTCACCATGTACTCGCGTGCGTCTTCCCGGCCCGGCGCCGTCGCGCGCGGCGTGCGCCGCCATCGCGACGGGCGCACCGCGCTCACCCAGGACCTGGTGGCGGCCGAGGTGCCGGTGGCGTTCGCCTACAACGGCGAGCCGTTCGTGGTGATGATGGCCACTCCGGAAGACCTGCACGACTTCGCGCTGGGCTTTTCGCTCAGCGAGGGCATCGTCGAGGATCCGGCGCAGTTGCGGATCGCCAGCGTGGACACCTTCCTGGAAGGGGTTTCGCTGCAACTGCAGATCCCGCCCGCACATGCCACGGCCCTGCAGTCGCGGCGCCGCAACCTGCAGGGCCGCAGCGGCTGCGGGGTGTGCGGCAGCGAATCGATCGAGGCGGTGCTGCGCGCGCCGCGGCCGTTGCCGGCCGGCGTCGCGATCGCGCCGGCGGCGCTGGCGCGGGCCTTGCGCGAGCTGCGCCAGCAGCAACCGCTCAACGCGATCACCGGCGCCACCCACGCCGCCGGATGGGCCGACGCCGACGGATGCGTGCAGCTGGCGCGCGAGGACGTGGGCCGGCACAACGCACTGGACAAGCTGATCGGCGCGCTGGCCAGCGCCGGCCTGGACGCGGCCAGCGGTTTCGCCGTGGTCACCAGCCGCGCCAGCTATGAGATGGCGATGAAGGCCGCCCAGGCCGGCATCCCGCTGCTGGCCGCCATTTCCGCACCCACCGCGCTGGCGATCGCGCTGGCCGACAGCGCCGGCCTGACCCTGATCGGTTTCGCCCGCGACCACGATTACGTCGTCTACAGCCATCCGCAGCGCCTGCACCAGGCCGAGCACGCCGGAGAGCCCGCATGAGCAAGAAAACCATCCAACCCTATACGCAGCCGGCCGGCGGCTGGGGCGCGTTGCGCGCCGTCGCCACCCACCTGCTGCAGCAGGACGTGGCGGTGCAGGGAGCCAAGACCCTGTTGCACGCCAACCAGCCCGACGGCTTCGACTGCCCCGGCTGCGCCTGGCCCGACCGCGACCACACCTCGACCTTCGAGTTCTGCGAGAACGGCGCCAAGGCGGTGGCCGCCGAAGCCACCGCGCGCCGCGCCACGCCGGAACTGTTCGCGCAGCACAGCGTCGCGCAGCTGGCCAAGTACAGCGACTACTGGCTGGAAGGGCATGGCCGGCTGACCCATCCGCTGCGCTACGACAGCGCCAGCGACCACTACGTGTCGGTGAGCTGGGACGAAGCGTTCGCGCTGATCGCCACGCACCTCAACGGCCTGGCCTCGCCGGACGAGGCGATCTTCTACACCTCCGGGCGCACCAGCAACGAGGCCGCGTTCCTGTACCAGCTGTTCGTGCGCGAGTTCGGCACCAACAACTTCCCCGACTGTTCGAACATGTGCCACGAGCCGTCGGGCACCGCGCTCAAGTCGCAGATCGGGGTCGGCAAGGGCACGGTGTCGCTGCACGACTTCGAGCTGGCCGACGCGATCTTCATCTTCGGCCAGAATCCCGGCACCAACCACCCGCGCATGCTCGGCGAGCTGCGCCAGGCGGCCAAGCGCGGCGCGGCGATCGTGTCGTTCAATCCGCTGCGCGAGCGCGGCCTGGAGAAGTTCGCCGATCCGCAGGACAAGCTGCAGATGCTGCACAACGGTTCGACGCGGATTTCGTCGGATTATTTCCAGCTGAAGATCGGCGGCGACCTGGCCGCGGTCAAGGGCATCATCAAGCACGTGCTGGAGCGCGATGCGGAGGCCGCGCGCGCGGCGCAACCGCGCCTGCTGGATCTGCAGTTCATCACCCAGCACACCGCCAACTTCGACGCCTTCGCCGCGGACGTGATCGCCGAACCGTGGGCGACCATCGTCGAGGAGTCCGGGCTGAGCGAGGCCGAGCTGCGCCGCGCCGGCGAGATCTACCTGAAATCCGAACGGCTGATCGCCTGCTGGGGCATGGGCATCACCCAGCACAAGCATTCGGTGGCCACGATCCACATGATCGCCAACCTGCTGCTGCTGCGCGGCCATCTGGGCCGCCCCGGCGCCGGCGCCTGCCCGGTGCGCGGCCACAGCAACGTGCAGGGCGATCGCACGATGATGATCTACGAAAAGCCGCCGGCCGCGTTCCTGGACCGGCTGCAGGCGGTGTTCGGGTTCGATCCGCCGCGCGCATCCGGTTTCGACACCGTCGGCGCGATCGAGGCCATGCTGGACGGCCGCGCCAGGACCTTCTTCGGCATGGGCGGCAACTTCGCCACCGCCACCCCCGACACCGATGCCACGCATCGCGCGCTGCGCCGCTGCGACCTCACCGTGCACGTGACCACCAAGCTCAACCGCAGCCACCTGGTGCACGGCCGCGACGCGCTGATCCTGCCGTGCCTGGGGCGCACCGAGATCGACATCCAGGAGGGCGGGCCGCAGAGCGTCAGCGTCGAGGATTCGATGAGCATGGTGCACCTGTCGGCCGGCATCAATCCGCCGGCGTCGCCGGAGCTGCTGTCGGAGCCGGCGATCGTCGCGCGCCTGGCCGAGGCCACGCTCGGCACGCGCAGCGCGATCCGCTGGCGCTGGCTGGTCGCCGACTACGACCGCATCCGCGACCTGATCGCGCAGGTGTTCGAGGATTTCGCCGACTTCAACACGCGGGTGCGGGTGCCCGGCGGTTTCCGCCTGTCCAACACCGCACGCGACCGCGTGTGGGAGACGCCGGAAGGGCGCGCAGTGTTCAAGGCGCACGCGGTGCCCACCGACAATCCGATCCACCGCGCGCGCCGCCAGCGTCCCGAGCAACCGGTGTTCACCCTGGCCACCACGCGCTCGCACGACCAGTACAACACCACCATCTACGGCCTGGACGACCGCTACCGCGGCGTGTTCGGCGAGCGCCGGGTGCTGTTCATCAACGCCGCCGACATTGCCGACCTGGGACTGCAGGCCGGCGCCTGGGTGGACCTGGAAAGCCTCGGCGAGGATGGCGTGCAGCGCCGGGCCAAGCGCTTCCTGCTGGTCGAGTACAACATCCCGCGCGGTTGCCTGGCCGCGTACTACCCGGAAACCAACGGCCTGGTGCCGTTGTCCAGCTTCGCCGACGAGGCGCGCACGCCGACCTCCAAGTCGATCCCGGTGGTGGTGACGCCGCACCTGGCCGAGGCCGCCGACGCGGCACCGCGCGACATCGGCGTGGCGCTTGTCCGCTGATCCGGCGCTGACCCGGGCGCTGTTCGAGGCATTGGCGCCGGAGCCGGAGGGGATCGCCCTGGCACGGCTGTGCAAGCGCCTCGGCGTGCGCATGAGCGTGCTGCTGCGGACCCTGGCCTGGCTGGGCGAGGCCACCCTCGACGGGCGCGCGGGGCCGGGCTGGATCCGGGTGGAGACCCGCGGCGAGCGCGAGGTGGCGGTGCTGACCGCCGCCGGTCGCGCGCAACTGCCGCGCTGAGCGCGAAGCGGCATGGCGCTGCGGCGCCGCGGCCGATCTGCCAGAATCGGGCGGTTTCCCGTCGATGCCGCTTCCATGACCGCTGCCGCGCTTCCCGCTTCGCCCGTCAATTCGCCGCGCCGCGTGCTGTTGGCCAGCCTGGTCGGCACCACCATCGAGTTCTTCGATTTCTACATCTACGCCACCGCCGCGGTGCTGGTGTTCCCGAAGCTGTTCTTCCCCGAGGGCGACGCCGACGCGGCGCGGCTGCAGTCGCTGGCCACGTTCGCGGTGGCGTTCGTGGCGCGGCCGGTCGGCTCGGCGCTGTTCGGCCATTTCGGCGACCGCATCGGGCGCAAGGCGACGCTGGTCGCGGCGCTGCTGACCATGGGCCTGTCCACGGTGGTGATCGGGCTGTTGCCCAGCTACGCCAGCATCGGCATGTGGGCGCCGGCGCTGCTGGCGCTGTGCCGCTTCGGCCAGGGCCTGGGCCTGGGCGGCGAATGGGGCGGGGCGGTGTTGCTGGCCACCGAGAACGCGCCGCCGGGCAAGCGCGCCTGGTACGGCATGTTCCCGCAGCTGGGCGCGCCGCTGGGCTTCCTGCTGTCCTCCGGGATCTTCCTGCTGCTGGATGCGGTGCTGGACGATGCGCAGTTCATGGGCTGGGGCTGGCGCATCCCGTTCGTGGCCAGCGCGTTGCTGGTGGTGACCGGGCTGTGGGTGCGCCTGCGCATCCATGAAACCCCGGATTTCCAGAAGGCGCTGGAACGCAAGGAGCGGGTGGCGTTGCCGATGTGGACGGTGCTGTCGCGGCATGCCGGCGCGCTGCTGCTCGGCACCTTCAGCGTGTTCGCGACCTTCATGCTGTTCTACCTGATGACGGTGTTCGCGCTGGGCTACGGCACCGCGGTGCTCGGCTACGGCCGCGAGCAGTTCCTGCTGTTGCAGATGGTCGGTATCCTGTTCTTCGCCGCCGGCATTCCGCTGTCGGCGCACTACGGCGACCGCTACGGCACGCACCGCGCGATGATCGCGGCCGGGCTCGTCATCGTCCTGTTCGGGCTGGGCTTCGCGCCGCTGTTCAGCGCTGCGCATCCGTGGCAGCTGCTGGCGTTCCTGTCGCTGGGGTCGTTGTTCATGGGCCTGACCTACGGGCCCTGCGGCACCTTGCTGGCCGAGCTGTATCCGGTGCCGGTGCGTTACACCGGCGCCTCGATGTCGTTCAACCTGGCCGGCATCATCGGTGCGGCGCCGGCGCCGTACGTGGCCAGCTGGCTGGCCAAGCACTACGGCCTGCCGTGGGTCGGCTACTACCTCAGTGCCGGCGCGGCGCTGAGCCTGCTGGCGCTGCTGGTGATCGGCGCCAGGCGCCGCTGAGGCCGCACGCGCGCGCTCAGGCGGCGTGCTCGACCCGGTTGCGGCCGCCGGCCTTGGCCAGGTACAGGTGCTTGTCGGCCTCGGCCAAGAGCGGATGCAGCGCATCGCGGCGCGCGTCGCTGGTGCATACGCCGATGCTGATGGTGATGCGCAGGGTCTGCCCGCCCACCTGCACCTGCAGCGTATCGATGCGCTGGCGCAGGGTCTCGAAATAGGCGCCGGCCGCGGCCGCGTCCAGGCCCGGCACCAGCATGCAGAATTCCTCGCCGCCGAAGCGCGCCACCAGATCCTGCGGGCGCGCATGCGCGGCCACCGTCGCCGCCACCGCGCGCAGCGCGTCGTCGCCGGCCTCGTGGCCCCAGCTGTCGTTGATGTGCTTGAAGTGGTCGATGTCGAGCATCGCCACGCTGACCGTGTCGCTGCGCGCCAGCCATTGCGGCAGCAGGCGCTGGCTCTGTTCCAGGAAATGCCGGCGGTTGGGCAGGCCGGTGAGGAAGTCGCGGGTGGCCAGGTCCTGCAGGGTGCCGATCAGTTCCAGCTGGTCCACGTTCTGCGACACGCGGCAGAAGAACTCTTCGCGCGAGAAGGGCTTGCGCAGGAAATCGTTGGCGCCGTTCTTGAGGAAGCGCGGCACCAGCGACGGGTCGCTGTTGCCGGACAGGCCGATCACCGCCAGCTTGTCGCGGGCGCGGATCGCGCGCAGCCGGCGGGTGAATTCCACCCCTTCCATGCCCGGCATTTCCTGGTCCACCACCGCCAGGCGGATCGCCGGATTGGCCTCCACCGCCTTCAGTCCGGCGGCGCCGTCGGCGGCTTCCACCACCTGGTAGCCATACATCGCCAGCAGGCTCGCGGCGTAGGCGCGGGCCGAGCGCGAATCGTCCACCACCAGCGCGGCGATGCTGCGGTTGCGCGCCAGCCGCTGCACCAGCCAGGCCAGGTAGTCGATACTGCCGGGCGCGTTCTTCAGCACGAAGTCGATGATCTGCTGGGTCAGCACGCGCTTGCGCAGGCTCTCGTCGTAGACCCCGCTGACCACCACCGTGGGCAGGCCGCGGGCGACGAAGAAATCCACCACCGTGTCGCGGTCGCCGTCGGCCAGCACCAGTCCGGTCAGGGCCAGGAACCAGGAGCCGCCGTCGTCCAGCGCGTGCGCCGCTTCGGCCAGGGTCGAGACCACGGTGACCGGCAGTTCCACCCGCTGCTCGATCGCTTCGCGCAGCAGCCCGGTGAACGTGCGCGAATTCTCCACCAGCAGGATGCGCTGCTGGGCAGCCGCGCTTTCGCTGGCGATCGGGTAGGCCGGCAACGGTTGCAGCATGCGAGCCGCGCAAGGCGCCCTTGGGGAGTAGACCTCAGTTAGCGGCCGTGCCGCGGGCAACTTTAGGCCGCGGCGCACTCACCACAACGCGTCGCGCAGCTTGTACCAGGACATCGCCGCCACCAGCAGCGGCGTGCGCAACGCACGGCCGCCGGGGAACGGCGCGTGCGGAATCCTGGCGAACAGGTCCAGGCGCTGCGACTGCCCGGCGATGGCCGCGGCGATGGCGTCGCCGGCCAGGCCGGTGGCGGCCACGCCATGGCCGGAAAAGCCCTGCGCGAAGTACACGTTCGGGGTCAGCCGGCCCCAGTGCGGGGCGCGGTTGCGGGTGATGTCGACATAGCCGCCCCACACGTAGTCCAGCGCGACCTCGCGCAGCTGCGGGAACACCCGGCGCATGCGCCGGGTCATGACCCCGCGCAGGCCCGGTGGCGGCAGCGAGGAATAGCTGGCGCGGCCGCCGAACAGCAGGCGGTGGTCGCGGCTGAGGCGGAAATAGTCCAGCGCCCAGTTCACGTCGGCCACCGCCATGTCGTTGCCGATCAGTTCGCGCGCCAGCGCCGCGCCCAGCGGCGCGCTGGCGCCGATGTAGGTGCCGACCGGCATGATCCGCGATTCCAGTTCCGGCGCGATGCCGCGCAGCCAGGCGTTGCCGGCCAGCACCGCGAAATCGGCCTGCACCTCGCCGTGCGCGCTGCGCAGGATCGGCTGCGCGCCGCGCACCAGCGCGGTCACCGGCGAGTGCTCGTAGATGCGCACGCCGGCGGCCAGCGCCGCGCGCGCCAGCCCGTGCGCGTATTCGAGCGGGTGCAGGTGGCCGCTGGCCGGGTCGTACATCGCGCCCAGGTAGCGCTCGCTGCGCAGGTGTGCGCGCAACTGGTCGCGGTCCCACCACTGCAGCGGATAGTCGTAGCGCTGCGCCATCTCGACGATGCCGGCCTGCAACGCGCGCACCTGGCGCGGCTTGATCGCCACGTGCGCATGGCCGTCGCGCCAGTCGCAGGCGATGGCGTGGCGCTGGATGCGGTCGCGCAGCAGCTGCATGCCGTCGCGCGAGAAATCGAACAGCAGCCGCGCCTCGGCGCTGCCGAGCAGCGTTTCCAGCGTGTGCTGCTCGCAGCCGTAGCCGACGATGGCCTGGCCGCCGTTGCGCCCGGACGCGCCCCAGCCCACACGCTGCGCTTCCACGATCGCGACCTGATAACCGGCCTCGGCCAGCGTCAGCGCCGTGCTCAACCCGGTATAGCCGGCGCCGAGAATGCACACGTCGGCCCGCACCTGGCCGCGCAGCGGCGGCTGCGGCGGCAGTGGCGTGGCGCTGTCGGTGTACCAGGAAGAGCCGGGAATCGGGAGTCGGGAATCGGGAAGCGTGGAAGAGCGGGTCATGGTGGCGAGTTGCTGGGAAGGGGGATCATGGGGGTCAGCCTCCGGATGCTTGGCGTTTGCTTTTTCGATTCCCCATTCCCGATTCCCCATTCCAGGCTTTTCACACCGTGCGCAGATACCACCGGTAATCCAGATCGCTCACCTGCGCATGGAAATCCAGCATCTCGCGGCGTTTCTGCTGGCCGTAGACGTGGCGGAAACGGGCGCCGAACCGATCGGCGACGAAGTCGCTGGCGAGGAATCCGGCGATCGCGCCGCGCCAGTCCGGATGGCGGATCTCGGTCTGTGCGTAGGCATTGCCCTGTACCGGCGGACCCGGGTCGAAGCCATGCTGCAGGCCGTGCTCGATGCCGGCCAGCACCGCCGCGGCGACCAGGTATGGATTGGCGTCGGCGCCGGCGATGCGGTGCTCGATGCGGGTATTGGCCGGATCGCTGTACGGCACCCGCATCGCCACGGTGCGGTTGTTGAAGCCCCAGCTGTCGTTGAGCGGCACGAACGCATTAGGCACGAAGCGGCGGTAGCTGTTGGCGTGCGGGGCGAACAGCAGCAGGCAGTCGTCGGCGCTGCGCTGCAGCCCGCCGATGGCATGGCGCAATGCGTCGGCCGGCGCCTGCGGCGTGCCGGCGAAGACGTTGTCGCCGGCGTCGTCGAGCAGGCTCACGTGCAGGTGCAGGCCGCTGCCGGACTGCGCGGCGAACGGCTTGGCCATGAAGCTGGCGAGCAGGCCCTGCTGCTGCGCGATCGCCTTGATCGCGCGCTTGAGCATCAGCGCGTCGTCGCAGGCGGCCAGCGCGTCGCCGCGGTGCTTGAGGTTGATCTCGAACTGGCCGGGCGCGTACTCGGCGACCGCGGTATCGGCGGGGATGCCCTGCGCGCGGCAGGCCTGCGCGACTGCGTCGGTGAAGCCGCGCTGGTCGTCCAGCTCCTGCATGTAGTAGACCTGGGTGCTGTCGTTGCGCAGCCCGGTGTGCGCCTGCAGCGGCGGTTGCGGCCGGCCGTCGGCGTCGGCGCGCGGATCGAACAGGTAGAACTCCAGCTCCACCGCGATCACCGGGGTCAGCCCGCGCGCGCGCAGCCGCGCCAGCACCCGCGCCAGTACTTCGCGCGGGGCGATGTCCAGCGGGTCGCCGGCGCCGTCGCGCATCGCCAGCAGCAGTTGCGCCGAGGGCACCGGCGCCCACGGCACCGGCTGCAGCGTGCCGGGGACCGGGAAGCACAGCCGGTCCTCGTCGCCGATGTCGTAGCCCAGGCCGGTTTCCTCGACCGTATTGCCGGTGATGTCGGTGGCGATCAGCGACATCGGCAGGCATACGCCGTCGCGATAGACCTTTTCCAGCGCGTCGCGGGCGATGCGCTTGCCGCGCAGCAGGCCATTGCTGTCCGGCAGCAGCAGGTCGATCTGTTCGCAGCCGGGGATGCGTTGCAGGGCCTGGGCGGCGTCCGGGGGCAGGGGCGGAGCGTCGTGGGTGCGGGTCATGGTGGCGGCCTGCGGGAGTGCGACGAGCTTAGCAGAGCCGGGTTCGCGTCAAGAATACTCAACAGGCCGATGCGCCGGCAGCGTGGACGCGACGGGCGCCGCATCTGCGCGTCCGCCGTCCCGATCCTGTAACAAAGCGCTGCGCCGGATACGGGCAGTGGCCGTGCGTCCGTGCTGGCTGCCCGTGCGCCGCCGTGGCGTGTTGTAAAAATAAAACGCCCGGGGTAACTTGCGACGACGCCACACGAGTTCTTCGCATGGCTGTATCGCCCCTGGTCGGCCTGTCGACCGATCGCAAGCTCATCGGCCAGCATCCGTTCCTGGTCGCTGGAGAAAAGTATCTGCGTGCCGCGGTCGATGGCGCCGGCGTGACGCCGGTGCTGCTGCCGTCGCTGCAGCCGCCGGTCGCACCGCGCGACTGGCTGGCGCGGCTGGACGGCCTGTTGCTGACCGGCGCGGTCAGCAACATCGAACCGCATCACTACGGCGACGAACCCAGCTGGCTCGGCAATCCGCACGATCCGGCGCGCGACGCCAACACGCTGGACCTGATCCCGCAGGCGATCGCGCTCGGCCTGCCGATCCTGGCGATCTGCCGCGGCTTCCAGGAAGTCAACGTGGCCTTGGGCGGCAGCCTGCACCAGAAAGTACATGCGGTGCCCGGCCTGTCCGATCATCGCGAGGACACCCAGGCCGCGCTGGACCTGCAGTACGCGCCGGTGCACGAGGTCACCCTGAGCGAAGGCGGCTGGCTGGCGGACATCGCCGGCAGGGAGCGGGTGCGGGTCAACTCGCTGCACGGGCAGGGCGTGGCCCGGCTCGGCGGCGACCTGATCGTGGAGGCGCGCGCGCCGGACGGATTGATCGAGGCGTTCCGCGGTATCGGTCCCGGCTTCCTGCTGGGCGTACAGTGGCATCCGGAATGGCGCGTCCTCGACGACCCGTTCTACCTGGGCATCTTCCAATCCTTCGGCGATGCCTGTCGCCACTACGCGGCTCGCCGCACGCACTGAATCGAATTCCCCCATGGCCAGCCGACCGCGCTCCCGCAAGAACACCCCCGAACAGCAGGAAAGCTCGCTGCGCCGTTGGCTGAAGGATCGCCACATCACCGAAGTCGAGTGTCTGGTGCCGGACATCACCGGCAACGCGCGCGGCAAGATCATTCCCGCGGCCAAGTTCTCCCACGACTACGGCACGCGCCTGCCGGAGGGCATCTTCGCCACCACCGTCACCGGCGAGTATCCCGACGACTACTACGACCTGACCTCGCCGTCGGACTCGGACATGCAGCTGCGCCCGGACCCGGATACGGTGCGGATGGTGCCGTGGGCCACCGACCCCACCGCGCAGGTGATCCACGACTGCTACACCAAGGACGGCCAGCCGCACGACCTGGCGCCGCGCAACGTGCTGCGCGGCGTGCTGCAGGCGTATGCGGCGATCGGCTTCAAGCCGGTGGTGGCGCCGGAGCTGGAGTTCTTCCTGGTGCAGAAGAACACCGATCCGGACTTCCCGCTGCTGCCGCCGGCCGGCCGCTCGGGGCGGCCGGAGACGGCGCGGCAGTCGTACTCGATCGACGCGGTCAACGAGTTCGACCCGATCCTGGACCTGATGTACGACTACTGCGACGCGATGGAACTGGACGTGGACACCTTGATCCACGAATCCGGCGCGGCGCAGCTGGAGGTCAACTTCACCCATTCCGATGCGCTGTCACGCGCCGACCAGGTGTTCCTGTTCAAACGCACGATGCGCGAGGCGGCGATGCGCCACGGCGTCTACGCCACGTTCCTGGCCAAGCCGATGGAGAACGAGCCGGGCAGCGCGATGCACATCCACCAGAGCCTGGTCGACAAGCACGGCAAGAACGTGTTCAGCGGGCGCCGCGCCGGCGAGTACAGCCGCACCTTCGCGCACTACCTGGCGGGGTTGCAGAAGTACGTGCCGATGGCGATGGCGCTGCTGGCGCCGAACGTCAATTCCTACCGCCGGCTGATGTTCGGCGAGGTGTCGCCGAGCAACGTGCTGTGGGGTTTCGACAACCGCACCTGCGGGCTGCGGGTGCCGATCGACACGATCGAGAACATGCGGGTGGAGAGCCGCTTCGCCGGCTCCGACGCCAATCCGTACCTGGCGATGGCGGCGACGCTGGCCTGCGGGTTGCTGGGCATCCGCGAGAAGCTGGAGCCGACCGCGCCGATCAGCGGCAACGGCAAGGAGATGGGCTACCAGTTGCCGCGTTCGCTGGGCGAGGCGCTGGACGAGCTGGAGCGGTGTACGCCGCTGCAGGAGATGCTGGGGCCGCGTTTCGTGCGCGCCTACATTTCGGTCAAGCGCAAGGAATACGAGACGTTCTTCCGGGTGATCAGTTCGTGGGAGCGGGAGTTCCTGTTGTTGAACGTGTGAGTCCGCCCTTGTTTGCGATGGCGGATTGAGAAGGCTGCAGTCGCCAGCTGTTGCTGTTGCTGTTGCTTTGCGTTTGATCTGCCGGGCCCCCTCAGCGCGGCAGACCCGGCGGGCGAATACCCGAAGGGCGGCGCGCAGGATGCGCGACGTTTTTCGTTGGCACATGGATGTGCCATCGAAAAATGCCCGTCGGGGCTGCGGACCCGGAGCGCGCAGCGCGGAGGGCGCGCTGCGGGGTGTGCTTTCTTTTGGTTACTTTTCTTTGCACAAGCAAAGAAAAGTGACTCGCGCTCAAGCGCGAAAGATTTTGCTCTTGTTTTGCTTGTATGGCTTAAAGCAGCAGCAACGGCAACGAAGGAGCAGGAGCAGGAGCAAAGCTTTCGCCTTGCGGCGAGTCACTTTTCTTTGCTCGCGCAAAGAAAAGTAACCAAAAGAAAGCGCGCCCTGCCTCGCGCCCTCCGCGCTGCGCGCTCCAGGTCCGCGTCCATGACGGGGATTCGCGGAAGGGGCATCCTGCCCCTGCCGCGAACGGCGCACATCCATGTGCGCCGCCCCTGCGGGGTTTTTCCCCGCCATGGCCGCCGCTGCGGAAGGGAACCCGGTAAGTCAAAGGCGAAAGCAACAGCAACAGCAACAGCGAAAGGCAAAGGCGGAAGCAACAGCCGCAGCAAAAGCGAAGGGCAAAGCGACAGCGAAAGCCAAGGCGAAGGCGACAGCAAGAGCGGCAGCAGGAACACAGCAACAGCACAGCACCACCAGACACAGCACCAGAGCATGGAGTCGACATGGATCGGATAGAAACGCGGGCCCTGCAGGACCTGGATGCGGCGCATCACCTGCACCCGTTCAACGACAACGCCGCGCTTGCCCAGAAGGGCACGCGCATCCTCACCCGCGGCGACGGCGCCTATGTCTGGGATGCCGACGGCAACCAGCTGCTCGACGCCTTCGCCGGGCTGTGGTGCGTCAACGTCGGCTACGGGCGCAAGGAACTCGGCCAGGCCGCCGCGCGGCAGATGGAACAGCTGGCGTACTACAACAGCTTCTTCCAGTGCACCACCGAGCCGACCATCCGCCTCGCCGCCAAGCTCGCCGAACTCACCCCCGGCGACCTCGACCATGCCTTCTTCACCAACTCCGGCTCCGAGGCCAACGACACCATCCTGCGCCTGGTGCGGCACTTCTGGGCCGTGCAGGACCAGCCGCAGAAGAGCATCTTCATCGGCCGCCACGACGGCTACCACGGCACCACCATGGCCGGCGCCAGCCTCGGCGGGATGAAGGGCATGCACCGCCAGGGCGGACTGCCCATTCCCGACATCCACCATATCGACCCGCCATACCCGTTCGGCGACGGCGGCGACCTGGATCCGGAGGAATACGGCCTGCTGGCCGCGCGCCGGCTCGAGGACAAGATCCTGGAACTGGGGCCGGAACGCGTGGCCGCGTTCATCGGCGAGCCGATCATGGGCGCGATCGGCGTATATATCCCGCCGCGCAGCTACTGGCCGGAGATCGAGCGCATCTGCCGCCGCTACGACGTGCTGCTGGTCGCCGACGAAGTGATCTGCGGCTTCGGCCGCACCGGCGAATGGTTCGGCGCGCAGCACTTCGGGTTCCAGCCCGACGTGATGACCATCGCCAAGGGCATCACCTCCGGCTACATCCCGCTCGGCGCGGCGATGTTCGGCAAGCGCGTGGCCACGGTGCTGAAGGAGCAGGGTGGCGAGCTCGCGCACGGTTGCACCTATTCGGGGCATCCGGTGTGCGCCGCGGTGGCACTGGAGAACCTGCGCCTGCTGCAGGATGAGGGCATCGTCGAACGCGCGCGCAGCGAGATCGCGCCGTACCTGGCGCAACGCTGGGCCGAGCTGGGCGAGCACCGGCTGGTCGGCGAAGCGCGCATCGTCGGCATGATCGGCGCGCTGGAACTGGTCCCGGACAAGCCGCGCCGGCACTATTTCCCCGACCGCGGCAAGGTCGGCGCGCTGTGCCGCGACCATGCGCTGCGCCGCGGCCTGATCCTGCGCGCGACCAACGATGCGATGCTGCTGTCGCCGCCGCTGATCCTCAGCCGCGCCCAGGTCGACGAATTGTTCGACAAGGCCTGGCTGGCATTGGAGGACACCGCCCAGGCGCTGGGCAAATAGGCCGGCGCTGGTTAGTCTGGGCCGGTTGGCCTGGACCCGTCCGCGCGACGCCGCGGCGTGTATCTTCCGATCTTCCCCATGGACCTGCGGAGACCTGCAATGAAGCTGCGACTGCTCACCCTTTCCCTCTCTGCGGCGCTGCTCGCCTCCTGTGGCGGTTCCGGCGGCGGCGAAGGCGGCAAGCCCGCGGCGGGCGAGGACCAGGTCCTCAACGTCTACAACTATTCGGACTACATCGCCGAGAACACCGTGCCCGCGTTCGAGAAGGCCAGCGGGGTCAAGGTCACCTACGACGTGTTCGACAGCGACGAGATGGTCGAGACCAAGTTGCTGGCCGGCGGCAGCGGCTACGACGTGGTGGTGCCGACGCTGAACTTCTTCGGCCGGCAGATCCAGGCCGGCGTGTTCCTGCCGCTGGACAAGAGCAAGATCCCGAACCTGGCCAATCTGGATCCGGAGATCATGCAGCGCATCGCGCAGCAGGATCCGGGCAACAAGTACGGCGTGCCGTACATGGTCGGCACCACCGGCATCGGCTACAACGTGGACAAGGTCAAGGCCGCGTTCGGCAGCACCGACATCGCCAACAGCTGGGACCTGGTGTTCAAGCCGGAGAACATCGCCAAGCTCAAGGATTGCGGCGTCACCATCCTGGACACGCCGTCGGACCTGATCCCGATCGCGCTGCACTACCAGGGCGAGGATCCGCACACCACCGACAGCGCCAAGATCGAGAAGGCCGCCGCGCTGATCAAGAGCATCCGCCCGTACGTGCAGAACTTCCACTCCTCGCAGTACGTGACCTCGCTGGCCAATGGCAGCACCTGCCTGGCGGTGGGCTGGTCCGGCGACATCATCCAGGCGCGCGACCGCGCCGAAGAGGCCAAGAACGGGGTGAAAGTGGCCTATTCGATCCCCAAGGAAGGCGCGCCGCAGTGGTTCGACATGCTGGCGATCCCGAAGGATGCCAAGCATCCGGAGAACGCCTACAAGTTCATCAACTACCTGCTGACGCCGGAGGTGGCCGCGGCCAACTCCAACTTCATCCACTACGCCAATCCGGTGCCGAAGGCGACGCCGCTGGTGGATGCGGCGATCCGCAACGACCCGACCATCTATCCGCCGCCGGAGGTGGCGGCGAAGATGTTCACCTATTCGATCAACCCGCCCGAGGTGGACAAGCTGTATACCCGCCTGTGGACGGAGATCAAGACCGGCCGCTGAGCCGGTCGCGTCCGTGGTCCATGGCGCCGCGCTTCGGCGCGGCGCCTGCACGCAGTACGGCCGCGCCGCGCGCGGCCGCCAAAGGGGAGGACCACCGGGACGCGCGCCAGCGCGGCGTCCCGCCAACCGCTGCCCGCAATGGGCGGCATGGAGACGACGATGAAGCGGCGAGCGATAGCGGGAATGGTGGCGGTGCTGTGCCTGGCGGGCTGTGGCGGATCGGGCCGGCAGGACGGCGCGGCGGAGGCGGCGGGCGGCGGCGATGCGAAGCAACTGAACGTCTACAACTGGTCGGACTACATCGCCGAAGGCACCGTGCCCGGCTTCGAGCGGCATAGCGGTATCCACGTCACCTACGACGTGTTCGACAGCAACGAGGTGCTGGAAGCCAAGCTGCTGGCCGGCGGCAGCGGCTACGACGTGGTGGTGCCGTCGCTGAGTTTCCTCGGCCGGCAGATCCAGGCCGGCGTGTTCCTGCCGCTGGACAAGAGCAAGATCCCCAACCTGGCCAATCTGGACCCGGCGATGATGCAGCGCATCGCGCAGCAGGATCCGGGCAACACCTACGCGGTGCCGTACCTGTGGGGCACCACCGGCATCGGCTACAACGTGGACAAGATCCAGGCCGCGTTCGGCAGCACCGACGTCGTCGACAGCTGGGACCTGGTGTTCAAGCCGGAGAACCTGGCCAAGCTCAAGGACTGCGGGGTGACCTTCCTCGACACCGCCTCGGAGATCGTGCCGACGGTGCTGCACTACCTGGGCGAGGACCCGAACAGCACCGACCCGAAGGTGATCGCAAAGGCCGCGGCCAAGCTCAAGGAAATCCGCCCCTACATCCAGAATTTCCATTCCTCGCAGTACATCGACGCGCTGGCCAAGGGCAGCACCTGCCTGGTGGTGGGCTGGTCGGGCGACATCCTGCAGGCGCGCGACCGTGCCGAGGAGGCCAAGAATGGCGTGCACATCGCCTATTCGATTCCGAAGGAAGGCGCGCTGCAGTTCTTCGACATGCTGGCCATCCCCAAGGACGCCAAGCATCCGGAGCAGGCCTACCAGTTCATCAATTACCTGCTGACCCCGGAAGTGGCCGCGGCCAACACCAACTTCGTCAGCTATCCGAACGCGGTGCCCAAGTCGATCCCGCTGATCGATGCGGCGATCAGCGGCGACCGCACCATCTACCCGCCGGCGGAAGTGCAGGCCAAGCTGTTCGCGCTGGCGGTGATGCCGCCGGAAGTGGACCGCCAGTACACGCGGTTGTGGACCGAGCTGAAGACCGGGCGCTGAGCGACGTCGCAGCAAAATGATTTCCCTCTCCCCACGGGAGAGGGGTAGGGGTGAGGGTACGGCGCGAAGCGCCTCGCCGAATTGGGCGTACGAGGCTGCGCCCGTACCCTCATCCGGCCCTGCGGGCCACCTTCTCCCGGTGGGAGAAGGAACAGCCGGTGCTGTGCCTTAGCCCTCTCCCGCGGGAGAGGGGAGGAGTGAGGGTGCGGCGCAAGCGGAAGGCCTGAACAGCACCCTGCACGCGATGCGCCTGGCCACATCCCATTGGCCATCGTTGCAGCCGGCGAGGATCGTGCCGAGGAGTTGCTTGCAGGGCGCCTGAACGCCACCGCCAGTCGCACTCACGCGATCTCGACTCGCCGGTACAGACACTTGTACAGTCCGCCGTACGCCACCGTCTGGTGAGCGCGCCGCGCGCAGTGCGTTGCTGTCCCTGCACCGTCAAGCGCACCGGCGACGATGGTCCCAACCCCCAGGAACCTGCGACTTTGAGCACCCACGACCCAGATCCCGCGCAGACGCAACGACAGGCGGCTTCGGACGAGGCGCGGGCCGCGCCGGCCCAGCACGACGGCCAGAACGACGCCAATCAGCCCGACAAGCCGTCGCCGCTGAAGAATCCCAAGGTGAAATGGACGTTGCTGCTGATCGGCCTGGCGGTTGCGATCGGCTTGATCGTGTGGCTGATCTATTACCTGACCACCGGCCGCTACCTGCAGGAAACCAACAACGCCTATCTGCAGGCCGATGCGGTGGCGGTGGCGCCGCGGGTCAACGGCTACGTGACCGGCGTGTTCGTCGGCGACAACCAGACGGTCAAGGCCGGGCAGCCGTTGCTGCAGATCGACGAGCGCACCTACCGCGCCACGCAGCAGCAGGCGCAGGCCGTGGTCGCAGTACGCCAGGCCGATATCGCCGCTGCCGAGGCCGGCCTGCAGGCGCAACGCGCGACCCTGCTGCAGGCGCGCACCCAGGTTACTGCGGCCGCGGCCAGCCTGCGCTTCGCCCAGGGCGAGGCCAAGCGCTTCGCGCCGCTGGCCGCGTCAGGCGCCGACACCCACGAGCACTACGAGAGCATCGTCCACGATCGCGATCGCGCCCAGGCCCAGTACGACGCGGCCAAGGCCCAGGTGGTCGCTGCCGAGAGCCAGGTGCAGGGCGCCAGCGCGCAGCTCGACCAGGCCCGCGCCGGGCTGCAGCAGGCGCAGGCCGACGCCGACCAGGCGCAGGTGGCGATGGACGATACGCGGCTGACCGCGCGCATCGACGGCCGCATCGGCGACAAGACCGTGCAGGTCGGCCAGTTCGTCGCCGCCGGCACCCGGCTGATGAGCGTGGTGCCGGTCGATGCGCTGTACCTGAGCGCCAATTTCAAGGAGACCCAGGTCGGGCTGATGCGGCCCGGGCAGCCGGCGCGGATCGAGGTCGATGCGCTGTCCGGGGTCGCGCTGGACGGCGTGGTCGAGAGCATCGCGCCGGGCACCGGCTCGCAGTTCGCGCTGCTGCCGCCGGAGAACGCCACCGGCAACTTCACCAAGGTGGTGCAGCGGGTGCCGGTGCGGATCCGGCTCAAGGCCGGCGCCGAGGCGCGCAAGGTGCTGGTGCCGGGCATGTCGGCGACGGTCACGGTGGACACGCGCGCGGCCAAGGACGCCAAGGACCGGGTCGAGCAGGAAGGCAAGCAGGGCGAGGGCACGCCGTGAACGAGGCCGCCGCTGCGCCGGCGGCGGGTGCCGGCGCACAGCAGAAGGCCGACGCCGGCGCGTGGCTGGCGGTCGCGGCCGGCACCATCGGCTCTTTCATGGCGACGCTGGACATCTCCATCGTCAACGCGGCGTTGCCGACCATCCAGGGCGAGGTCGGCGCCAGCGGCACCGAAGGCACCTGGATCTCCACCGCCTACCTGGTCGCCGAGATCGTGATGATCCCGCTGACCGGCTGGTTCGTGCGCACCCTGGGGCTGCGCAACTTCCTGCTGATCTGCGCGCTGCTGTTCACCTTCTTCTCGGTGGTGTGCGGGCTGTCCAACAGCCTGACCATGATGATTCTCGGCCGCGTCGGCCAGGGCTTCGCCGGCGGTGCGTTGATCCCCACCGCGCTGACCATCGTCGCCACGCGGCTGCCGCCGGCGCAGCAGACCATGGGCACCGCGCTGTTCGGCATGACCGTGATCCTGGGACCGGTGATCGGGCCGCTGCTCGGCGGCTGGCTGACCGAGAACGTCAGCTGGCACTACGCGTTCTTCATCAACGTGCCGATCTGCGCCGGGCTGGTGGCGCTGCTGCTGCTCGGCCTGCCGCACGAGCGCATGAACCTGCGCGGGTTGCTCGACGCCGACTGGCTCGGCATCTTCGGGCTGACCGCCGGGCTCGGCGCGCTGACCGTGGTGCTGGAGGAAGGCCAGCGCGAGCGCTGGTTCGAATCCTCGGAGATCGTGCTGCTGAGCCTGCTCTCGCTGGTCGGCTTCGTCGCCCTGGTCGCCTCGCAGTTCGTCAGCCGGCAGCCGGTGATCCGCCTGTCGATCCTGCTGCAGCGCAGTTTCAGCGCGGTGTTCGTGATGGTGATGGCGGTGGGCATGATCCTGTTCGGGGTCATGTACATGATCCCGCAGTTCCTGGCCACGATCTCCGGCTACAACACCGAGCAGTCCGGCTACGTGGTGCTGCTGTCCGGCGTGCCGACGGTGCTGCTGATGCCGCTGATGCCGAAGATGCTGATGCGCGTGGACGTGCGCATCCTGGTGATCGGCGGGCTGAGCTGCTTCGCCATCGCCTGCTTCGTCAACATGCGCCTCAGCGCCGATTCGGTGGGCATGCATTTCGTGATCGGCCAGCTGCTGCAGGGCTGCGGCCTGGCGCTGGCGATGATGTCGCTGAACCAGGCCGCCATCTCGTCGGTGCCGCCGGAGCTGGCCGGCGATGCGTCCGGGCTGTTCAACGCCGCGCGCAACATGGGCGGCTCGATCGGGCTGGCGCTGATCTCCACCTTCCAGGAGCGGCGCATGGTGTTCCACACGCAGATGATCGGCAGCGGCACCAGCGCCAATTCGCCGCTGGCGCAGGACTACCTGCATGGCCTGGCCGCGCAGCTGCAGTCCGCTTCCGGCGCCGGCGCGGCGATGCAGTCGGTGGCGCAGCTGGCGCGCATGGTGCAGCAGCAGGCGCTGGTGATGACCTACAACGACCTGTTCTGGATCTTCGGGGTGATCGTGGTGTGCACGATTCCGCTGGGACTGCTGCTCAAACCGCTGCCCAAGGGCGGCGCTCCGCTTGCGATGCATTGAGGATTCCATGGCTCAGCGTTTTTCCCGTGTGCTCGTCCCCGCCGCGCTGCCGCTGCTGCTGTCGGCCTGCGTGCTCGGCCCGAACTACGTGAAGCCGCCGCCGGTGGCCGAGGCGGCGCAGGCGCAGCCGCAGCTGCATCGCGCCGACGCGGTCGCCGCCGCGGCTGGTGTGGTGCCGGCGCCGCCGCCGCAGCGCTGGTGGGAGGCGTTGCAGGACCCGCAGTTGAACGCGCTGGTCGAACAGGCGCTGCAGAACAGCCCGAACCTGCGCGCCGCGCAGGCCAAGCTGCGCGCCTCGCGCGCGCTGGTGCAGCAGCGCCATGCCGAGCAGCTGCCCAGCGTCGGCGCCAATGCCGCCTATCTCAACGCCAGGGCGCCGGACGCGCTGGTCGACGGCCTGGGCAGCGTCGCCGCCGGCAGCGGCCAGCCGTTGTCCATCGATCCGCATGCGCAGCTGTACAGCGTCGGCTTCGATGCCAGCTGGGAACTGGACTTCTTCGGCCGCCGCCGCCGCGCCAGCGAAGGCGCGCTGGCCGATGCGCAAGCTGACGAGGCCGAGTTGGCCGACACCCAGGTGCAACTGGCCGCCGAAGTTGGACAGGCCTACCTGGGCTATCGCGCGACCCGCGAGCGCATCGCCATCGCCCAGCGCAACCTGGAGGCGGCGCGGCAGACCCTGCAATTGACCCGGCAGCGCCGCGAGCGCGGCGCCGATGCCGACCTGCAGGTGGAACGCGCGCAGGCGCAGCTGCAGCAGCAGGAAGCGGTGTTGCCGGACCTGCAGGCGCAGGCGAAGGAGGCGCTGGACCAGCTGGCGCTGATGATCGGCCGCGAGCCGGGCGCGCTCGACGCCGCGCTGGCCGCGGACCGGCCGTTGCCGACGCTGCCGGCGGTGGTGCCGGTGGACGATGCGGGTGCGTTGATCCGCCGCCGCCCGGACGTGCGCCGCGCCGAACGCCAGCTGGCGTCTTCGTCGGCGCAGATCGGACAGGCGCTGAGCGCGTACTTCCCGCAGGTCACCCTGCTCGGCAACATCGGCATGGCCGCGACCTCGCCGGGCGACCTCGGCAGCGATGCGATCAACAGCGTGGTCGCGCCGTTCCTGCGCTGGTCGATCTTCGATTTCGGCGCGACCAGGGCCAAGGTCGAACAGGCCCGCGCCGGCAACGAGGCGCGCCTGGCCGCCTACGAAGGCACCGTGCTGGCGGCGCTGCAGGACGCCAACAGCGCGCTCGCTCGGTTCGGCGCCGCGCGCCAGCAGGCGCTGGCCGCGGCCAAGGCCGAAGCCTCGGCGGACCGTTCCGCGGCGCTGCTGCAGCAGCGCTATGCGGCCGGCGCCTCGTCGCTGATCGATGCGCTGGACGTGCAGCGCCAGCAGGCCTCGGCGCAGGACAGTGCAGTGCAGGCGCGGACCCAGGTGCTGTTGCGCTACGTGGCGCTGCAGAAGAGCCTGGGCCTGGGCTGGGCGCCGCTGCCGGCGCAGACGCCGCCAGCGGCGCAATAGACGCCTGCGCCGCGGTATCGCCGATGCGGTGGCCGCGGCTACACTGGAGTCGGCCGCGCAATCCCGGCAGCATCGGCGAACGCGCGCCGCGGTGTCTTCCACGGGGAGCAACAGATGGCGTTGAGCGAAGCGAGATCCGATCTTCCGCCGATGGCGATCGCGGCGGCGGCGGCGCCGCCGGCCAAGGGCAGCGGTTACCTGTCCATCGCCGGCCTGCGCAAGGAATTCGACGGTTTCGTCGCGCTCGACGATGTCGACCTGGACATCCGCAAGGGCGAGATCTTCGCGCTGCTCGGCGGCTCCGGCAGCGGCAAGTCCACGTTGCTGCGCTGCCTGGGCGGATTCGAGCAACCCAGCCGCGGCCGCATCGTGCTCGACGGCCAGCCGCTGGACGGCCTGCCGCCGTACGAGCGCCCGCTCAACATGATGTTCCAGTCCTATGCGCTGTTCCCGCACATGACGGTGGAGCAGAACATCGCGTTTGGGCTGAAGCAGGACGGCCTGTCGCGCGCGGCCATCGCCAAGCGCGTCGGCGAGATGCTGGAACTGGTGCAGCTGGGCAAGCTCGGCAAGCGCAAGCCGCACCAGCTGTCCGGCGGCCAGCAGCAGCGCGTGGCGCTGGCGCGTTCGCTGGCCAAGGGGCCGAAACTGCTGCTGCTGGACGAACCGATGGGCGCGCTGGACAAGAAGCTGCGCTCGCAGATGCAGCTGGAGCTGGTCGGCATCATCGAAACCTCCGGGGTGACCTGCGTGATGGTCACCCACGACCAGGAGGAGGCGATGACCATGGCCACCCGCATCGCGCTGATGGATGCCGGCTGGATCCAGCAGGTCGGTACCCCGGACGAGATCTACGAGCAGCCGGCCAACCGCTTCGCCGCCGAGTTCATCGGCTCGGTGAACCTGATCGACGCGGTCATCGACGAGGACCTGCCGGACTACGTGACCCTGCGCACCGGCGCGTTTCCCGACAGCATCTACGTCGGCCACGGCATCACCGGCATCACCGGGCAGCCGGTCTCGTTCGCGGTGCGCCCGGAGAAGCTGGGCATCGGCAAGGATGCGCCGGCGCAGGCGCACAACAAGGCGCAGGGCACGATCGAGGACATCGCCTACTTCGGCAGCCATTCGGTCTATCACGTGCGCCTGCCCAGCGGCTTCAAGCTGATGGCCAACTTCGCCAACCGGCAGCGCTGGGCCAGCGACAACCTCACCTGGGGCGATGCGGTGTGGGTGTGGTGGGGCGACAACGACGGCGTGGTGCTGACCGCATGAGCGCGCCCGCCGCCGCCGCGCCTGCCGTGCAACCCGCGGCGTCGCCGCGCACGCTGCTGCAGCGGCTGCGCAAGCGGCGCCTGCCCGGCGCGCGCTGGCTGGTGATCGCCGCACCGTACCTGTGGTTGCTGTTGTTCTTCGCGATCCCGTTCCTGATCGTGCTGCGCATCTCCTTCGCCGAACAGGCGATCAGCAGCCCGCCGTACAGCGACCTGCTGGACTACAAGGACGGCGTGCTGACGCTGAAGTTCACCCTGCAGAACTACCTGGCGCTGGTGCGCGACAACCAGTACATCGAAGCCTACTGGGGCTCGATCAAGATCGCCGGGATCTCCACCCTGTTGACCCTGTTGATCGGCTATCCGATGGCCTACGTGATCGCGCGCATGTCGCCGTCGGCACGCAACATCGCGATGATGCTGGTGGTGCTGCCGTCGTGGACCTCGTTCCTGATCCGCGTCTACGCCTGGATCGGCATCCTCGACAGCAACGGCGTGCTCAACCGCGCGCTGCTGGCGCTGGGGCTGATCGAGCAGCCGCTGCGCATCCTGTACACGCCGATCGCCGCCTACATCGGCATCGTCTACTGCTATCTGCCGTTCATGGTGCTGCCGCTGTACGCCACGCTGGTGAAGCAGGACCACCGCCTGCTCGAGGCCGCCTACGACCTGGGGGCGCGGCCGTGGAAGGCGTTCGCGACCATCACCTTGCCGATGTCGCGCCCGGGCATCGTCGCCGGCTGCATGCTGGTGATGATCCCGGCGGTGGGCGAGTTCGTGATCCCGGAAATGCTCGGCGGGCCGGATACGCTGATGATCGGCCGGGTGCTGTGGGGCGAGTTCTTCAACAACCGCGACTGGCCGGCGGCCTCGGCGGTGGCGATCGCGATGCTGGCGCTGTTGATGGTGCCGATCCTGATCTTCAACCGCTACCAGCAACGCCAGCTCGAAGGCGGCCAGGCATGAGCGCGCTGCGCGGCGGGCGCGTGCTGCGCTGGACGGTGCTGACCGGCGGCTTCGCCTTCCTGTACCTGCCGATCCTGCTGTTGATGGTGTACTCGTTCAATGCCTCCAAGCTGGCCACGGTGTGGGCCGGGTTCTCCACCAAGTGGTACGGCGAGCTGCTGCGCGACCGGCAGATCCTGCAGGCGGCGTGGATCAGCCTGAAGGTGGCGTTCTGGACCGCCACCGGGTCGATGGTGATCGGCACGCTGGCGGCGATGGTGATGACCCGTTTCCGCCGTTTTCCCAGCAAGAGCCTGTTCGGCGCGCTGGTGACCGCGCCGCTGGTGATGCCGGAGGTGATCATCGGCCTGTCGATCATGATGATGCTGGTGTCGATGGGCGGGCTGATCGGTATCCCGCCCAAGGGCGTGACCGCGATCTGGGCCGCGCATGTCACCTTCACCCTGTCCTTCGTCACCGTGGTGGTGTCCTCGCGCCTGCAGGAGCTGGACCGCTCGCTGGAAGAGGCGGCGATGGACCTGGGCGCGAACCGGCTCAAGGTGTTCTTCCTGATCACCTTGCCGATCATCGCCCCGGCGCTGGTGTCCGGCTGGCTGCTGGCCTTCACCCTGTCGCTGGACGATGTGGTGATCGCCAACTTCGTCGCCGGGCCCAACTCGACCACGCTGCCGATGACCGTGTTCTCCTCGGTGCGGATGGGCTTGAAGCCGAAGATCAACGCGCTGGCCACGCTGATGGTGCTGGCGGTGTCGATCGCCGCCTTCGTCGGCTGGTGGCTGATGGCGCGCAGCGAGAAGCGCCGCCAGCGCGACATCCAGCTGGCGCTGCAGCAGGGCGGTTAGCGGAGTGCTGCTTTTCTGCAGGAGCGGCTTCAGCCGCGACCGGGCGTTACCGGTGACGTCCGGTCGCGGCTGAAGCCGCTCCTACAAGAGCCGCCGTCGCCGCAGAACGCTGCGGTCCATCGCGGTCGCCGCTTCGCCACGCCGCCGCAACCTTCGCGGCGCTAGGCTGGGCGGACTTTTTCCAGGAGTCCGTCGCGATGCCTTACGACACCGTCAATCCCGCCACCGGCCAGGTCGAATACAGCCTGGAGCTGATGGATGCCGCCGCCGTCGAGCGGCGCCTGGCCGCGTCCGCGCAGGCCTTTCCCGCATGGGCGCAGACGCCGCTGGAACAGCGCGGCGCGCTGTTGCGGCAGGTCGGCGTGCAGTTGCGCGCGCGCCGCGAGGAGATCCAGCGGCTGATGACCGCGGAGATGGGCAAGCTGCGCAAGGAGGCGCTGGCCGAGGTCGACAAGTGCGCCGATGCCTGCGACTACTACGCCGAGCACGCCGCCGACTACCTGCGCGAGCAGCCGATCGCCACCGATGCGCAGCGCAGCTACGTGCGCTACGAGCCGCTGGGCTGCGTGCTGGCGGTGATGCCGTGGAACTTCCCGATCTGGCAGGTGTTCCGCTTCCTGGCGCCGGCGCTGATGGCCGGCAACGTGGCGCTGCTCAAGCACGCCAGCAACGTGCCGCGCTGCGCCGATGCGATCCATGCGGCACTCGCCGCGGCGGGCGTGCCCGATGGCGTGTTCGACGTACTGCACATCGACAACGACCAGGCCGCCGAGGTGCTGCGCGACGCGCGCATCGCCGCGGTGACGCTGACCGGCAGCGAGCGTGCCGGCCGTTCCATCGCCGCCAACGCCGGCGATCAGCTGAAGAAGTGCGTGATGGAACTCGGCGGCAGCGACGCCTTCGTGGTGCTGGACGACGCGGATCTGGACATCACCGTGGCTGCGGCGGTGAAGTCGCGTTTCGACAACGCCGGGCAGACCTGCATCGCGGCCAAGCGTTTCGTGGTGGTGGAGGCGATCGCCGACGACTTCGTGCGCCGTTTCGTCGCCGCGGCGGCCGAGCGCCGGCTCGGCGATCCGCAGGACGAGGCGACCACGCTGGCGCCGATGGCCCGGCAGGACCTGCGCGACGAACTGCACAAGCAGGTGCAGGCCAGCATCGCCAAGGGCGCCACGGCGCTGCTAGGCGGCGCCCCGGACACCGGCACCCACGCCGGCTATCCGGCCTCGATCCTGGATCACGTGGTGCCGGGCATGCCTGCCTACGACGAGGAACTGTTCGGCCCGGTCGCCGCGATCCTGCGCGTAGCCGACGAAGCCGAGGCGGTGCGCGTGGCCAACGACACCAGCTTCGGCCTGGGCGGCAGCGTGTGGAGCGCCGACCGCGCCCGTGGCGAGCGCGTCGCCCGCCAATTGCAGTGCGGCGCGGCGTTCGTCAACGCCATCGTCAAGAGCGACGTACGCCTGCCGTTCGGCGGCATCAAGCGCTCCGGCTTCGGCCGCGAACTGGCCGAGCATGGGATTCATGAGTTCATGAATATCAAGTCGGTGTATGTGGGTTGAAGCCGGGAATCGGGAATGGGGAGGGGAGTAGGGAATCGGAAAAGCAGCGCTACGCGCCTTTCCCTTCTGCGATGAGTTCACGGCTTTGCGCCTGTGACTCGGAATAGGCCGGCGAGCGTGGGTCAGCGACGCAACGCTCTTCCCATTCCCGATTCCCGTTTCCCCATTCCCGCCGCCGCACCGCGGCGGCTCACAGCCACCGCGCCCGCTTGAACGCCAGATACAGCCCCAGGCAGACGACGCCGACGCCGCCGATCATCAGCGGGTAGGCCCAGGGCCATTCCAGTTCCGGCATCTGCTTGAAGTTCATGCCGTACCAGCTGGTGATCAGGGTCGGCGCGGCCAATAGCGCGGCCCAGGCGCCGAGGCGCTTGACCGTCTCGCCCTGGGCCAGGGTCACCAGCGACAGGTTCACGCTCAGCGCGGTGCCGAGCATCTCGCGCAGGGTGTCGATCGCCTCGTTGGTACGCACCGCGTGGTCGAGCACGTCGCGCACGTACAGCCGCACTTCGTCGGGAATCAGCGGGCCGGGGTTGCGCTTGAGGTGGGCGAGCACGTCCTGCAGCGGCGCCACGCCCAGGCGCATCTGGTTGAGCTCGCGCTTGAGTTCGTACAGGCGGATCGCGGTGTCGCGCCGGTAGGCCTCGGCGAAGATGTCCTTCTCCAGCCGCTCCAGGCTCTGCCGGAATTCGTCCAGGATCGGCTGGTAGTTGTCGACGATGTAGTCCAGCACCGCGTACAGCGCGTAGGACGGGCCGAGCTGCATCAGCGCCGCCTCGCGCTCCAGGCGTTCGCGCACCGGCGCGTACGGCAGCGAGGCGCCGTGGCGCACGGTCAGCAGGAAGCGCGCGCCGAGGAAGGCGTGGGTCTCGCCGTAGACGATGCGCTCGCCGATCACCTGCGCGGTGTGCACGGCCAGGAACAGCGAATTGCCGTAGGCCTCGACCTTGGGCCGCTGGTGCGCCTTGCGCGTGTCCTCGATCGCCAGGTCGTGCAGCTGGAATTCGTCCTGCAGCTGCTGCAGCACATGGTCGGCGGGTTCGTACATGCCGACCCAGACGAAGCCGTCGTCGCCGGCCAGCACGTCGCTGATCTGCTCCAGGGCGATGTCGTGGCGGCGGCCGTGACCGTCGTAGTGCACGCAGTTGATGACGCAGGCGGGATTGGCGGGGACGGTGACCATGGGCAGCAATGGTGTGCGGGCGGGATCAGCGCTGCAAGCGGCGCCGCGTGAACGTCCAGGCCAGCGCGGCGTGCACCGGCAGCAGCAGGGCGATCCACTGCAGGTTGAATTGCGGCTGCAGCATCGACAGCCAATGGATCAGCAATGCCGCGCCGGCCAGGGCGACCACCAGCCACAACACGAGGCCGAACCAGCGTCCGGGCGGGCGACCGCGCAGCTGCGCGATGGCGCCGCCGACCAGCAGCAGGCACAGCGGGTCGAGCAGCAGCAGGTTGCGATTGGCCCAGGCCGCACGGTGGTCGCTGAAGCCCCACAGGTACAGCAGCACACCGCCGCCGAGCGCGCACAGCAGCCAGAACGGCAGCGCCAGCGCCGCCAGCCAGCGCGGCCGCCGTGCCAGCGCGACCACGCCGACGGCGACCAGCAGCCCGGCCAGCAGCCACGGCCACCAGTGCCGCGCCTGTTCCTGCGGTTCCGGCGCCAGCCGCTGCGGCAGCACCTGCTGGCGCGACTGCACCAGCGGGCGCCCGGCGCTGTTGCGTACCTCGCCCAGGCTCTCGGCCAGGCGCATCGGCACGAACGCCTCTTCCCAGCGCGACAGCGGCTTGTCGGCGAACGGGCCCAGGCCCAGGTCGAAGCCCAGCCACATCCATGGCGCCGGCGAGGCCAGCCGCACCGATTCGCTGCGATAGGTGTTGCCGCGCGAACGCCCCGACAGCTGCGCATGCAGCGTGCCGCCCAGCGCGCGGTCCAGCGCGTCGCGGACCATCGTGGCGCAGTTGGCGGTGTAGTAGTCGTAGCGGTAGCGCGCGTTTTCCGGCCGCGCGCGCCAGGCCAGCGCCTGCTGCAGCGCGCGTGCCTGCGCCGGTTCCATGTCCAGCCACTGGATGTCCACGCCGCGGCCGGCATCGCGGTACTGCGCCAGATCGTCCTGCAGCGGCAGGGCGACCAGGTAATACATCATGTCGCCGGCGGCGAAGCGGCTGACGAAGTCGGGCTCGCTGGGATCGAAGAAGCCGAAGTTGTACGAGGTGGCCTGGCCGCTGCGCGGATCTACCACCACGATCGCATCGTGGCCGAAGCGTTCGAAGAACACCTCGCCCGGCTGCATCGTGGCCACGCCGATGCGCGGCGCCGGTGCGGACGCGTCGGTGCTGGGCGGACCGGCGACGGGCGCCGCGGCGGAGGCGGGCGCCAGCGCCGGCGGCGCGGCCAGGTCCGCGTCGCCGGCCTGCGCGAACGCGAACGCCGCGCAGCAGGCCAGCAGCGTGCCCAGCAGCCATTGCGGCCAGCCGCGTGCCGGCCAGCGCGACAGCGGGCGGGCGATCAAGCGTCTTCCTGCGGGTCGGGCGGCAGGATGGTGACGTGGAAGGCCTGCACCCGGCGCGCGTCGGCGCGCGCCACGCGGAACGCGAAGCGTCCCAGGGTCAGCTCCTCGCCGGTTTCCGGCAGGTGGCCGATGGCCTCGGTGACCAGACCGCCGACGGTGTCGTAGTCGTCGTCGGAGAAGTCGGCGCCGAAACGTTCGTTGAAATCCTCGATCGGGGTCAGCGCGTCGACCACGTACTGGCCGTCGGCCTGCGCGGCGATCAGCGAGGCTTCGTCCTCGGCGTCGTCGTGCTCGTCGTCGATCTCGCCGACGATCTGCTCCAGCACGTCCTCGATGGTGACCAGGCCGGCGACGCCGCCGTACTCGTCGACCACGATCGCCATGTGGTTGCGCGAGAGCCGGAACTCCTTGAGCAGCACGTTGAGCTTCTTCGACTCGGGGATCAGCACCGCCGGGCGCAGCAGCTCGCGCACCGTGCCCGGACCGTGGTCGGCGACCACGCCGCGCAGCAGGTCCTTGGCCAGCAGGATGCCGAGGATGTCGTCCTTGTTCTCGCCATGCACCGGGAAGCGCGAATGGCCGGATTCGACCACCTGCTTCATCAGGTCGAGAAAGCGCGCTTCCGCCGACAGCGACACCATCTGCGAGCGCGAGACCATCACATCGCCGACGGTGAGTTCGGACACCGACAGCGCGCCTTCCATCATGCGCAAGGTGTCGGCGGCGATCAGCCCGTCGTGCTGGGCGTCGCGCAGCACCTCGACCAGGTCGTCGCGGGTGTGCGGGTCGCCGGAGAAAACCGAGCTCAGGCGTTCCAGCCAGCCGCGGCGTTTTTCGTGGGTTTCCTGAGAGGAGCTACTAGAGTCGTCTTCTGACATGTTCTATGGATACGGCACCCGGTCTGCCGGGCGATGTGCGCAAGTCTAGCAGGGCCAATGGGACAGAGCCGCGACGCCGGCGGCGGCCGCGGCGGCGCGCGCGGGGGCGGGTTCAGCCGCCGCTGGCGGGTGTGTGCAGCGGGTCCGGCGCCGGCGGCGCGTCCGGGTCCTCCGGCAGGTCCAGGCTGTAGCTGCAACCGGCCAGGGTCTGGCCGGGGTGCGACTTCACCGTGGACAGGCTGAGGATGATCGATTCGATCATCGGCTCGCCGGTCTTGGGATCGGTCACGTCGCGGCTGACCAGCTCGCGGCCGAACATCGCCTTGTCCGGCGTGTCCACCGCCGCTTCCAGCTGCAGTTGCTTGGCCAAGGGGCGCGGATCGGGCAGGTCAAGGATCGCCATCACGCTGGCGCCGGCGAAGGCGATGCGCGTGGTGCTGTGGCCGAATACCTGGATCGGCCGCACCAGTTCGTATTCGCGCATGAACAGGTTGGACTGCGGCAGCGGCCGCCAGCCCTGCGCGACGGCTTTCAGCGGATCGGCCAGCAGCGGCCCCAGCGCGGCGAAATCGGCCACGCGCTGGCGGCATTCGAGCAGCGCCGGCAGGTCGATGGCGGGTGCAGGGGCGGGTGCGGGAGCGGCCGCAGCGGGCAGCGCGGCCGCGAGCGCGAACAGAAGCAACGATGGACGGATCAACGCGCTGGACCTCGGGCCGGAAAGCGGGAGTCGCGGCGCAGCGGCCGCGCGGCAACGTTAGCGCCCGCGCCAGCGCTTGACCAGCCAGTGCCGCGCGCTGGACAGGGTCAGCAGCGCGCTGGCCAGGTACAGCACGGACAGCGCAGCGAGCGTGCCGCCGCTGTCGAGCTGGGTGTTCAAGTGGCGGCAGCATAGCCACGCGCCGATCGACAGCGGACACAGCAGCGCGACCCGTCCGCTGTGGGCGGCGACGCGCACCGGGCCGCCGACCCGCGCTTGCCGCCGGCGCAGGTAGAACCAGCGCCAGGCGCTGGGCGTGGTCGCCAGCACCAGCAGCGCGGGTGCGCCCAACCAGGGCAGCAACGGTTCGGGCAGGCCGCCGCTGCCGGCGAACAGCGGCGCCGGACGGATCAGGCCAAGATAGACGGAGGCGGTCAGGCCGATGCCCCACAGGGCCGCGACGAAGCCATGCCATCGCGCTGGGCCTGGGCGGGTTTCCACCTGTGTGACTGGTGCTGGTTCGAACATCCGTGTCCCCCTTGCTCGTCAGCTGTCGAAAAACGCGCCGCGCGCGACAGGCGTCAGCGTTCCCCGGCGTAGGGGTCGCCCACGCCCAGGTCGGCCAGGATCTCGCGCTCCAGCTGCTCCATCGCGTCGGCCTCCTTGTCGTCCTCGTGGTCCCAGCCGAGCAGGTGCAGCACGCCGTGCACGGTCAGGTGCGCGTAGTGGGCGTTGAGCGGCTTGCCCTGTTCGGCGGCCTCGCGCGCCACCACCGGCGCGCAGATCACCAGGTCGCCGAGCAGCGGCAGCTTGACGCCCTTGGGCAGGCCTTCGGGCAGCTCGGCCGGGAAGCTGAGCACGTTGGTGGCGTAGTCCTTGCCGCGGTAGTGGTGGTTGAGCGAGCGGCCTTCCTTGTCGTCGACCAGGCGGATCGCCAGGTCGGCCTCGCGGATGCGGCCCTTCAGCGCCGCCGCCACCCATTTGCGGAAGCTCGCCGCCGCCGGCAATCCGGCGCGGGGCAGGGCGTAGCTGACGCCGACGTCGAGGTGGACCGGACCTTTGGTCATGGCGATACCGGCATTTCAGAGCGGACAGGAGCCGACAGTATCGCGCGTGCGGCGCGTCACCGCGACTTCCAGTCGTCGGCGGTGTAGGCGATTTCGATCACCTCGGCGGTGCCAGCTTGCCCATCGATGCCCGCGTCCTTGACCGAGCCATGGCAGTTGAAGCCCATGTGCGTCGTGGCCTGGCGGACCAGTGCCACGGCGCTCTGCTCGGGCGTATCGTTCACGTCGATGTGGATGGTCGCGTCCGCGCAGCCGCCGACGTTGGCCACGTGGATGGCCGGCACGAGCGCGCGCGCGGCCTGGTCGGCGAGCGCGTCGAAGCTGTCCCGCGCGATGCGTTCCTGTGCTGCGGACACGCGGACCTTGAAATAGTAAAGCTGCTTGTAGAACAGGTAGCCGTTGGAGAACAACGGCATGTCCGTCGAGGTCCGATGCATGTCCAGCCGCAGCTTCTGGCCGTGGACCCGTTCAGACTGGGCAATGGCCGCGAGCACCGCCGCATCGGCGTCGTTGTCCGCCTGGGGCGACGGTGCGGCGTCGCCGTTCAGCGCGAACGGCTCATCGCCCAGTTCGCGCAATTGCGTATAGGCGCCTTGCGACACTGCCGCGGCCAGATCGGCGCGGAACGCCACCATGCCGTCAGCGATGGCCTTGGCAGGATCCAGCCGTCCAGCCGGATACACGAAGACATCGATCACCAGTGCCGGCTGGTCCGCCAATGCGTAGTGGAAGCCGGCGCCAGCCAACTTGGCGGCGGGGTCGTACTTGCTGCGGATGAGGGCGAAATCGCCTACCGTTTTCGGCGCGACCAGATAGCTGGTCTCGACGTAGGCGCGCGCCGGCGGTGCTTTCGGTTTGGCGGGCGCCGCGCTTGCGAACACGACCAGCAGGCAGGCGAACAGCAGCGAACGGCAACGGAACATGGCACTCCCCCAGTGCATACGTGGCGGCAGTGTAAGCCGGTTGCGCCCAGGCTTGAGCGGATGCAGGACGCGGTCCAGTTGGCGACCGATGCCGCGGTTCCAGGACGCTGTCGGCGGTTGCCGCTATCGCAGGATCAGGTGACGCATTCGATCAGCATCAGCAATGGCGGTCCGCCGACGGCGACGCGGTAGAGAACGCTGCCCATCGGGCCGTGCTGGCAGTGCGGGTCGCTGCGCTCGACCTGGATCGCCGGCGCCAGGCCCGGCGGCGCGTTCGTCCACACGGCAGCCTGCCCGCGTTCGAGCAGTTGGCCTACCAGATACAAGGCATCGGAAGGCACCCGCGCCTTTTCGACCACGGCGCAGCCGAAGCGGTCGCGTGCGTCGCTGGTGGCGGCCAACAGCGCCTGCGCGCGCCCTCCGGCGATCCAGGCCAGCCGTTGTCGCTCCTCGTCTTTCGGCATGGCGGCAGAGGCGTGCCGCGCATCGGCGGCGCGTTCGAGTTCCGCGCCAGGCAGGCTGATGGTCGCCTGCTCGACCCTGATCGACAGGCATGGGGGCGCCATGGCCTGGGCGAGGGCGATACGCTGTGGCGTCGCCGGAATCGCCGCCCGGGTCTGGGCCAGGCCGCAAGGGCTGCAGGCCGTGCCGAGCAGGGCGGTCAGTGCAACGCCGGGCCAGCGCCGGGTCACGCGGCCGGGCCGGTCGCCTTGTCGATGAGGTCGCGCTTTTCGTAGGCGGTGACGATGCGCGCCACCAGCGGGTGGCGCACCACGTCGCGCGCCTCGAAGAAGGTGAAGCTGACGCCTTCGACCTCGTGCAGCACCTCGATCGCATCGCGCAGGCCGGACTTGACGTGCTTGGGCAGGTCGATCTGGGTCAGGTCGCCGGTGACCACCGCGGTGGAGCCGAAGCCCAGGCGGGTCAGGAACATCTTCATCTGTTCGATGGTGGTGTTCTGCGCTTCGTCCAGGATCACGTAGGCGTCGTTGAGCGTGCGCCCGCGCATGTAGGCCAGCGGCGCGATCTCGATGACGTTCTTTTCCAGCAGCTTGATCACCTTCTCCACGCCGAGCATCTCGTACAGCGCGTCGTACAGCGGGCGTAGATAGGGATCCACCTTCTGGCTCAGGTCGCCGGGCAGGAAGCCGAGCTTCTCGCCGGCTTCCACCGCCGGGCGCACCAGGATCAGCCGCTGCACGCGCGATTCGTTCAGCGCCTCGACCGCGCTGGCCACCGCCAGGAAGGTCTTGCCGGTGCCGGCCGGGCCGACGCCGAAATTGATGTCGTGGCTGGCGATCTGGTGCAGGTACTTGGCCTGGTTGGCGCCGCGGCCGCGCACGGTGCCGCGCTTGACCTTGATCGCCACTTCCTGCGGTTCGTAGGCGCGCTGCGCGACGCGGTCGACATTGGCCTGGTTCAGGCGCAGGTGGATGGCCTTGTCGTCGAACACGACGCTGTCGGCCTCGGCGTACAGGGCTTGCAGCAGCACCTCGGCGGCGGCGACCGCGCTGGACGGGCCGGTGATCCGGAACACGTTGCCGCGGTTGGAGATCTCCACGCCCAGGCGCAGTTCGATCTGGCGCAGGTGCGCGTCGAACGGCCCGGCCAGGTTGGCCAGGCGTTCGGTGTCGGCGGGTTCCAGGGTGAAATCGCGTTGTGCGGGGATGGTCATTCGATGCGGACGCGGCGGGCGCGGGGCTGCCGGCGTCGTTCAGGACAGGGAAGGAAAGCGTAGCGCGCGCGCGGGTGAAGGACCAGTCGCGTCCGCACGGACAGCGCGGCGCGCTGGCGCCGCGCGCGGCGCTCAGTCGGCGTCGACGAGCAGGCGCCCGCGCAAAGAATTGCTCAGCGCCTCGGTGATCGCCACCTCGACGAACTGGCCGACCAGGCGCGGGTGTCCGGGGAAGTTCACCGAGCGCATGTTCTCGGTCTTGCCGGTCAGCTCGGCCGGGTTCTTCTTCGACGGGCCTTCGACCAGCACCGTCTGCACGCTGCCGACCATGTCGCGCGAGAGTTGCAGCGAGTGCGCGTTGATGTGCGCCTGCAGCCGCGCCAGCCGCGCGTGCTTGACCGCGTCGGGGGTGTCGTCTTCCAGGTCCGCCGCGGGCGTGCCCGGGCGGCGCGAGTAGATGAAGGAGAAGCTCTGGTCGAAACCCACGTCCTCGATCAGCTTCATGGTCTTGTCGAAGTCGGCGTCGGTCTCGCCGGGGAAGCCGACGATGAAGTCCGAACTGATCGAGATGTCCGGGCGCACCGCGCGCAGCTTGCGGATCTTCTGCTTGAATTCCAGCGCGGTATAGCCGCGCTTCATCGCGCTGAGGATGCGGTCGCTGCCGGCCTGCACCGGCAGATGCAGGTAGTTGGCCAGCTGCGGCACGTCGCGATACGCGTCCACCAGCGAATCGCTGAACTCCAGCGGATGCGAGGTGGTGAAGCGGATGCGGCCGATGCCGTCGATCTGCGCGATGCTGCGGATCAGCAGGCCCAGGTCGGCGTACTGCGGCTCCTCGCCGGCCTCGGCGTCGGCGTAGGGCCCACGGTAGGCGTTGACGTTCTGGCCGAGCAGGTTGATCTCGCGCACGCCCTGCGCGGCCAGCTGCGCCACTTCCACCAGCACGTCCTCGAACGGCCGGCTGATCTCCTCGCCGCGGGTGTAGGGCACCACGCAGAACGAGCAGTACTTGGAGCAGCCTTCCATGATCGACACGAACGCCGACGGGCCTTCGGCGCGCGGTTCCGGCAGGCGGTCGAACTTCTCGACCTCGGGGAAGCTGATGTCCACCTGCGACTTGCCCGACTCGCGCCGTGCACGGATCAGCTCCGGCAGCCGGTGCAGGGTCTGCGGGCCGAACACCAGGTCCACGTACGGCGCGCGCTTGACGATCGCCTCGCCCTCCTGCGACGCCACGCAGCCGCCGACGCCGATGATCACCGGCTTGCCGCCGGCCTTCAGCGCCTTCCAGCGGCCGAGCTGGCTGAACACCTTCTCCTGCGCCTTCTCGCGGATCGAGCAGGTGTTGACCAGCACCACGTCGGCTTCTTCGGGGTTGTCGGTCAGTTCCAGGCCCTCTGCGGCGGCGAGCACGTCGGCCATCTTGGCCGAGTCGTACTCGTTCATCTGGCAACCGTGGGTCTTGATGTACAGCTTGCCGCGTACCACCGCAGGCGCCGCGGGCCGGGCGGCAGGCAGTGGCAACAGGGCAGGGGCGCTCGCGGCGGGAGCCGCGATCGGCGAAACGGGGGCTGGCGTCCCGGGCATGGCGCTTACTCCAGACGGGTTGCGGGCGCGGCCGGCAATGGCTGCGATCAGCCGATCATTGTATCGGGAACCGGCACTGCCGCGGCGGGCGGCGGCGAACCGGCGCCGCGCAAGGCGTTTCGCGGCGGGACGGCCCGCCGCCGTCCCCGCGCCGCGTCGGCACCGCGAGCGGCGCGCTGCCGCGGAAGGCGCCTCAGCGCACGTAAGGCGACTCGGCGTTCTCTTCCTGCTTGCGCTTCGCCTCTTCGTAGCGCTTCTGCGCTTCTTCGCCGCTCATCTGGTACTTGGGCGCGATGTGCGGCAGCAGCAGCTTGGCCCAGGCGGTGGTGATGCGGCTGCTCTCGGTGGGGCAGCGCTGGGCGCGATCTTCGGGCAGCATGCCGCTGGTCACCAGGCGCAGGTACTTGCCCGGGTCGCGTCCGTACAGCATGCACATCAGGTTGTAGAAGCGCTGCTGGCCGAGCGAGTGCTCGTCGGCGAAGTCGGCCGCGCCATACTGCTCCTTGGTGTTGAGCACGAAGAACAGGCCGGCCAGCCGCAGGTTCTCGGCCAGGTCGCCGGGCGACTCGTTGGGGGCCATGAACATCAGCATCAGCGACGAGGCGAGCTGGTCGGCCGAATCCTCCTCGCGGCCGGTGCTGGGCAGGCTCAGCATGTCGATCAGCGCATGGCCGAATTCGTGCAGCATGATGAAGCGGGTGTTCGCCAACAGGAAGCGCGCGCTGAAGCTGTCGTCCTGGTTCTGCTCGCCCAGGCTGGCGCCGATCTTGATCAGCATCTCCACCATTTCGTAGCACAGCACCAGCTCGTGCTTGGTCGGCGAATAGAAGGCGTTGGTCTGCTTGCACTCGGCGGTGATCAGGTGCAGCGGGCCGGGCAGCATCAGCAGCCCGTCCATCGCGTTGACCTCGGGCAGGCGATGCAGGATGTCGATCTTGACCGAGAAGTCGTACGCTTCCTGCAGCGCCGGATCGCGCGGCGGCACGTATTCGTAGGTGAACTTGACGCCCTCTGCCTTCGGTTCCTCGGTCGTCGCGTCCTTTGCCGCCTCCGGCTGCGGACCTTGCTGCGCATCGACCGCATTGCCGGCGGCGGCATCGGCGACCGCATCGGCGGAGGCGACCTTGGCCGCGGGCTTGGCCGGCGGGGGCAGCGTCGCGGTCACGGCGGCGGCGGTCTGTTGCCCCTTCCATGCGGTGTAGGCCCAACCGCCGCCTACGGCGCACAGCGCCACGATCAAGATCGCGATGAGAGTCTTTTGCATGCGTTTCCTTCCTTGGTGACGGTGGCGGCCGGCGCTTCCCGGCTGAGCTGCGGCGAGATGGTACGGTGCCGATTGCCCGCTGGGAAGATGCCGCTGCGTCAGGCGCTTCCGGCATCGATCGCCTGCGCGCGCTGCACCGCCGGCCGCGCCGCCATGCGTTCGACATAGGCGCGGGTCGGCGCCGGCGGATCGACCAGGCCGAAGCCGATCATCCAGCCCAGCGCGCTGCCCCACAGCACGTCGGCCGCGGTGCAGCGGTCGCCGAGCAGGTAGTCGCCGCGCGCCAGCTGGTCGTCGACCACGCCCATCACCGTGTCGCAGTCGGCATACGGCGAGATCGCCCGCGGCGGCGCCTCGCGCTTGAGCGCGCGGTCGATCACCGCCGGCTCGAACGCCGAGCCGTAGAACGCCAGCCAGCGCAGGTAGGGGCCGCGGCGCGGATCGCCCATCGCCGGCGCCAGCCCGGCTTCGGGGTACAGATCGGCCAGGTATTGGTAGATCGCCACCTGTTCGGTGACCACCGCGCCGGCGTGGTCGATCGCCGGCACCTTGCCCATCGGGTTGATCGCCAGGTACGCCGGTTCCAGCTGCGCGCCGCTGGCGAAGTCGATGCGTTCCAGTGCGTAGTCGGCGCCCAGTTCCTCGAGCAGGATCAGCACGCCTTTGGAGCGGGATTTGGGGTTGTGGTACAGGGTCACATGGCGGTCGGCGATGGGCATGGCGGCTCTCCTCGGTGATCGAGCGGCCATGCTAGGCGCTATTGCGGACGGATTCTGTCCGCAATACCGTGCGCCATGGCTTCCCCTGCCTCCCGCACCTTGCGCCTGATCGGCCTGCTGCAGACCCGCCGGGTCTGGGCCGGCGCGGAGCTGGCCGAGCGCCTGGGCGTGGACCGGCGCAGCCTGCGCCGCGACATCGAGCGCCTGCGCGCCCTGGGCTATGCGGTGCAGGCCTCGTCCGGCGTCGGCGGCGGCTACCGGCTGGCGGCCGGTGCGCAGATGCTGCCGCTGCTGTTCGAGGACGACGAGGCGGTGACGGTCGCGGTGGCACTGCGCGCGGCCGCCGCCAGCATGGGCGGCCTGGAGGACACCGCGCTGCGGGTGCTGGCCAAGCTCGACCCGCTGCTGCCGGCGCGGGTGCGGCAGCGCGCCGGGGCCTTGCAGGCGGTCACCCTGTCGCTGGGTGAGGAGCCGGCGGCGGACACCCAGGTGCTGACCGGCATCGCCAGCGCCTGCCGCGATCGGCGCCTGCTCGGCTTCGGCTACTGCGACCATGCCGGGCGCCGCAGCCAGCGCCTGATCGAGCCGCTGCGCCTGGTCAACTACGGGCGCCGCTGGTACCTGCTGGGCTGGGACCGCGAGCGTGCCGACTGGCGGACGTTCCGCGCCGAACGCATCGTGCCGCCGCTGCAGCCCGGCGAGACGATCGCGCTGCGCCTGCCGCCGCGCGATCCGGCCGCGATGGTGCGCGACGCGATCCGGCACAGCCCGCTGCCGCTGCAGTTCGGGCTGAGCGTGCGCCTGCGCGGCAGCATGGGCGACCTGGGGCCGCGCATTCCGTCCTGGTGCGGAACCCTGGAGGCCGAGCAGGACGGCTATTGCCGGCTGTCGATGCTGGCCGACGGATTGCCGTGGCTGGCGGCGCAGTTGCTGACCCTGGGCGTGCCCTTCGTGTCGCTGCAGGCCGACGCGGCGGTGACCGCCGGGCTGCGTGCCATGCTGGGCGAGCTGCTGGCGCAGTTGCCGGGCGCGGCCGAGTGAGCGGGCCGATCGAGCCGGCCGGGCGCGCCGCGCGGCTCGCATGGAAACGGGCGGCCGGTCCCGCTGCCGTCGCCGCGCACTTGGCAAGCGCCGGCGAAGTTGGGACACTCGCCGCCATGAAGGGGATGGTGGGGCTTCTGGGGCTGGCAATCGCAACGCTGTCGGCAATGCCGGCCAGCGCGGGCACCCTATACAAATGCATCGGAGGCGACGGCGTACCCAGTTACGTCAGCAAGCGCGTGGCCGGCGCCAGTTGCAGCGTGGTCGGCAGCTATGTGCCCGACCGCCGCGCCGCACGTGCTGCGCCCGCGGTTGCCGCAGTCTCCACCGAGCGTGCGTCCAATCGCGGTGTCGTCACCCTGGCCGCGCCGCAGTCCGGCGCCCCGGCCACCATCATCAGCACGCCGGTCGCGGCGCCGACGCCGGTCGCCGCCAGCGTGGCGCCGAAGAGTGTGGCCCCCGTGCCTGCCATGACCGGTGCCGCGCCGCGGCGGGTGGTCAGCGGCCAGGTCTATTCCTATATGAAGGACGGCGTGCGCCACTACACCAGCGCACGGCCGACCCAGGTCGCCAGCCTCGGCGCGGTGCGCACCATCCGCTACAGCTTCATCGAGACCTGCTACGCCTGCGCCAACCCCGGCCTGAACTTCGGTGCGGTGCGGCTGAACACCACCGCCTACCAGAGCGAGATCGCCGCCGCCGCGCGCGAGTACGGGGTCGACGAGGCGGTGGTGCGCGCGATCATCCATGCCGAGTCGGCCTACAACCCGATGGCGCTGAGCCGTGCCGGCGCGCAGGGCCTGATGCAGCTGATGCCGCCGACCGCGCGCCGCTTCGGGGTCAGCGATTCGTTCGATGCATCGCAGAACATCCGCGGCGGCGTGCAGTACCTGGCCTGGCTGCTGAAGCGCTTCAACGGCAACCTGACCCTGGCCGCCGCCGGCTACAACGCCGGCGAAGGCGCGGTAGACAAACACGGCGGGGTGCCGCCGTACAGCGAGACCCAGCGCTACGTGCAGCGCGTCGGCGTGCTCGCCGACCGCTACCGCGGCGTGCTGGCGACGGCGCATTGAGGCATTCTCGTTGCCGTCGCGACGATGCATTGTCTGCGCGTTAAGGGTTCCGCTACACTGCAGTGGATTTTATGCGGTTCGACCCCCACCGAACCGCTGGCAGCCTAATGCTACCCAATCAAAAAATCGGAGTGCCGGATGGCCAACGATGGGGTCAACGATTCTGTTAATGCAGGACGCCGCCGCTTTCTCACCGCCACCACGGCGGTGGTGGGCGCGGTGGGTGCGGGTTTCGTCGCGGTTCCTTTCATCAAGTCCTGGAACCCCAGCGCCAAGGCCAAACTGGCCGGTGCGCCGGTCACCGCCGACATCAGCGCGTTGCAGGAAGGCCAGCGCCTGATCCTGGAGTGGCGCGGTCAGCCGATCTGGATCGTCAAGCGTTCCAAGGCGATCCTGGATGCGTTGCCGACGCTGGATGGGCGGCTCAAGGACCCCAAGTCCGAGGTCACCGACCAGCAGCCGGCCTACATCAAGGGCGAGGGCCGTTCGATCAAGCCCGACATCTCGGTGCTGGTCGGGCTGTGCACGCACCTGGGCTGCTCGCCGGAGATGGTCGCCGAGATCCGCCCCGAACCCTACGATCCGGAATGGAAGGGCGGCTATTTCTGCCCCTGCCACAAGTCGCGCTTCGACATGGCCGGCCGCGTGTTCCAGGGCGTGCCTGCGCCGATCAACCTGCTGGTGCCCCCGCATCACTATCAGGACGACAACACGCTGATCATCGGCGTCGATCCCAGTTCGTCCGCGAAGGGGGCAGCGTAAGCCATGGCCGACAATCTCCTTACCCGCACCGCGGGCAACGTGTTCGACTGGGTCAACGAGCGCGCGCCGGGGCTGATGCCGTTCTACCGCAAGCACGTCAGCGAGTACTACGCGCCGAAGAACTTCAACCTCTGGTACTACTTCGGTTCGCTGGCGATGGTGGTGCTGGTCAACCAGATCGTCACCGGCATCTTCCTGACGATGCACTACAAGACCAGCGCGGCCGAGGCGTTCAACTCGGTCGAGTACATCATGCGCGACGTGGAGTGGGGCTGGCTGATCCGCTACATGCACTCCACCGGCGCCTCGCTGTTCTTCATCGTGGTGTACCTGCACATGTTCCGCGGGCTGCTCTACGGCAGCTACAAGAAGCCGCGCGAGCTGGTGTGGATCCTCGGCATGCTGATCTACCTGGTGCTGATGGCCGAGGCCTTCATGGGCTACGTGCTGCCGTGGGGGCAGATGTCGTTCTGGGGCGCCAAGGTGATCATCTCGCTGTTCGGCGCGATCCCGGTGATCGGCAACGGCCTGACCGAGTGGATCATGGGCGACTACCTGCCGTCCGACGCCACGCTCAACCGCTTCTTCGCGCTGCACGTGATCGCGCTGCCGCTGGTACTGCTGTTGCTGGTGGTGCTGCACCTGGGGGCGCTGCACGAGGTCGGTTCCAACAACCCCGACGGCGTGGAGATCAAGAAGGGGCCGAAGGGCAACCGCTGGGATCCGAACAAGCCGGCCGACGGCATTCCGTTCCACCCGTACTACACGGTCAAGGACCTGGTCGGGGTCGGCTTCCTGCTGCTGATCGGCGCCTTCATCATCTTCTTCGTGCCCGCGTTCGGCGGCCTGTTCCTGGAGCACGACAACTTCACCGAGGCCAACCGCCTGGTCACGCCCGAGCACATCAAGCCGGTGTGGTACTACACGCCGTACTACGCGATGTTGCGGGTGGTGCCGAACAAGCTGGGCGGCGTGCTGGTGATGTTCTCGGCGATCGCGATCCTGTTCCTGGTGCCGTGGCTGGACCGCGCCAAGGTCAAGTCGATCCGCTACCGCGGCTGGATCTCCAGGGTGATGCTGGGGGTGCTGGCGGTGTGCTTCGTCTGGCTGGGGGTGATCGGTTCCGGTCCCGGTACCGATGCCAGCGAGACCATCATCGGGCGCGTGCTGACCGTGCTGTACTTCGGATTCTTCCTGACCATGCCGGTCTGGACCACGTTGGACCGGACCAAGCCGGTGCCGGAGCGGGTGACCACCCATGACTAAGCCCGTGATTGCCGTCCTGGCCTGCTCCGCGAGCGTCGCGTTGTTGTCCGCCATGAGCTACCTGCTGCCGTTGGGGCAGATCGTGTTCTGGGGCCGGCAGGCGCTCGGCTCCCTGTTCGGTGCGATGGCGGAGGGATCCCTATGAGCAAGCGCCTGATGTCCGTTCTGGCCTGCTTCGCCTCCGCGTTGCTGTTGTCCGCCTCGGCGCTGGCCGCCGAGGGCGGCGCCACCCAGCAGGCCGGCAACGATCTCGGCGACCGCGCCTCTCTGCAGCGCGGCGCCAAGCTGTTCATGAACTACTGTTCCGGCTGCCATTCGCTGAAATACCTGCGCTACTCGCGCATGGCCGAGGACCTGGGCCTGAGCGAGGACGAGGTGATGGCCAACCTCAACTTCACCGGCGCCAAGGTCGGCGAGCACATCGAGGCGGCGATGCCGCACGATGCGGCGACCAAGTGGTTCGGCAAGGCGCCGCCGGACCTGAGCCTGATCGCGCGCGTGCGCGGCACCGACTGGGTCTATACCTACCTCAAGTCGTTCTATCTGGACCAGTCGCGCCCGTTGGGCTGGAACAACAAGCTGTTCGCCAACGCCTCGATGCCCAATCCGCTGTGGGAGCTGCAGGGCCTGCAGCAGCCGATCTACGGCAAGGCCGAGCAGCCCGGCGTGGACAAGCCGGTGGAGCGGCTGCAGTTGGCCTCGCCGGGCAGGGAAACGCCGGCGCAGTTCGACCAGACGGTCCGCGACATCAGCAATTTCCTCGAATACGCCGGCGAACCGGCCGCGCTGAAGCGGCAGAGCCTGGGCGTGTGGGTGGTGCTGTTCCTGGCGCTGCTGACCTTCCTGGCCTATCTGCTGAAGAAGGAATACTGGAAGGACGTGCATTGAGCGTCGGCCGCAGTGCCGGCGCGTTGTCTGCATCGTTGCTGACCCGATCCCCTGTTCATCCTATTGGCTTTTGCGAGCGAGGGTTGCACACTCAGGGGCCGTGATGACCGTCAGCAGGGTGTTGGCGGCATCGATGCGGCCGGCGGATTCCGGTCGTCGGAGAGCCTTGAATGGCGGCGAGTGTGCGTATGCGAAATACCTTGACGTTGTTTTCTTCCACGGATGATGTGCTGTGCCACCGCGTCCGTCTGGTGCTCGCCGCAAAGGGCGTGACCTACGATTTCGTGGCGGTGGATCCGCAGAATCCTCCCGAAGACCTGATCGATCTCAATCCCTACCACTCGGTGCCGACCCTGGTGGAGCGCGAGTTGGTGCTGTACGCGGCCTCCGTGGTCAGCGAATACCTGGACGAGCGCTATCCGCATCCGCCGCTGATGCCGGTCGATCCGTTGTCGCGCGCGCGCCTGCGCCTGGCCATGCTGCGCATCGAGCACGACTGGGTGCCGCAGGTGCAGGCGATCCAGCTCGGCAACAAGGCCCAGGCCGAGGCCGGGCGCAAGCGGCTCAAGGAACTGCTGACCGCGTCGGTGCCGCTGTTCAAGGCCAGCAAGTTCTTCCTCAATCCGGAAATGAGCCTGGCCGATTGCGCGATGGCGCCGATCATCTGGCGCCTGCAGGCGCTGGACATTCCGCTGCCCAAGGACGGCAAGGCGATCGAGGACTACGGCAACCGCATCTTCCGCAATCCCGGTTTCATCCGCAGCCTGACGGATCAGGAAAAGAAGCTGCGCGACCTGCCGGCCTGATGTTCCGGCCGCGCGTGGCGCATCCGGTTTTTCCCGCGTTGCGCCGGCGCCATTGCGTGCCGACGCGTAGAATTGGCGCATGACCGACGATATTTCCCGCATGACCAGCCATCGCCCGTACCTGTTGCGGGCGCTGGTGGAGTGGATCAACGACAACGGCATGACCCCGCACATCCTGGTGGATGCGGGCCTGCCCAACGTGCAGGTGCCGCCGAGCGCGGTCAAGGACGGCCGGGTGGTGCTCAACATCGCCGAACGCGCGGTGGTGCGGTTGCAGATCGACAACGACGGGGTCAGCTTCACCGCGCGCTTCGGCGGCGTCAGCTATCCGGTGCAGGTGCCGATGGCCGCGGTGCTGGCGGTGTACGCGCGCGAAACCGGGCAGGGCATGGCGCTGCCGGACGATATCCACGGCGCCACCGAGCCGCCGGGCGACGACACCCCGCCGCCGCGCCCCAGCGGTTCCGACGACGGCGCCGGCGGCAAGCGCCCGCATCTGCGCGTAGTGAAGTAACCGACGACGTCGGACCCGCGCCGGTGCGCATGTGGCCGGAGCGATCGTCCGATCCGCTGGCGTATCGATGCCTGGCGGATCGCGCGCATCGCCAGGCGCTGTGCACCATTCGCCACGGTTCCCGCGCACCAGGGCCAGGTTGGATCGAGACCCTGTAGGAGCGCCTTCAGACGCGACCGACATGCGTACAGAACATCTTGTCTGTCCTGCGGGAGCCCTTGCGGAATGACTTCGCGAACGACGAAGCAGCGCCTCACTCGCGCGGCGCACGGCCTTCGTGCAGCGCCGTCACCGTGGCCACCGAGGGCCCGGTGAAGGCGATCAGCTGATCGCCGAGCAGCACCAGGCGACCGCTGTGGCGATCGATGCCATCGTAGGAATAGTCGAAGCGGAAGGTCCGCTCGAAGCCGAGCCAGCCGCTGGGCAGGCGCCGCAGGCGCAGGCCGGTGCCGTGCACGCTCTGGTCCAGCCACTGCACATCGGCGGCCTTGCAGGCATTGCGGCCGAGGCTCTCGGCGCGTTCGGCGGCGGCGCGCGACGCGTTCCAGAACGCGAACACCGCGGCGCCGGCAATCATCAACAGGATCAGGCTAGGCATGCGTCACTGTAGCGAGACGCGGGGTGGAGCGGCAATGCTTGGTTGGGGACTCGGGACTCGGGACTCGGGACTCGGGACTCGGGACTCGGGAATCGGGAATCGGGAATCGGGAATCGGGAATCGGGAATCGAAGCCGGGGCCGGGGCTGGGCTGGGGTCGTGGCCGGGGCCGGGGCCGTGGCTGGGATTCGAAGGAGCGCCGATCGCGAGCGCGACGTTTTCGTGTGCGACTCAAGGCTTCTTGTGGGAGCGACTTCAGTCGCGACGGGCCTCACCGACAAAGCCCGCTGCGCCCGATATCGAGGCGAGCCGGTACGGATCCTGAAGGCCGCAAGCATTCGATAGAACGCTAGCGTTCCGGCGGCGGTTCGGTCGCCGACGGTTGTGCCCCCGGTGTCGCCGCTGCGGGGGACGGTGCGGTCGGTACGGCCGGTGCGGCTGGCGCCGTGCCGGATGCCGGCGGTGGCACCATCGGCGCGGTGGCCGGTGGCGCGGCCGGATCCACGGCGGGAACGACGCCCGGCGTCACCGGCGGCTGCAACTGCGCCTGCGGTTGCAGCTGCAGCAGCGCCGCCCAGTCCTGGCGATTGAAGTCGCACAGCTCTTCGCGGCCGGGCGTGCACTCCAGGCCGGCACCGTCGTCGCCGGCCTGGTCCTGCGCCAATGGCGCCTCCAGCTGCAGGCGGCCGGCGCGGTCCAGCGGCAGCTTGCGCATGGTCACCGCGTTGAGCACGTTGCCGCCGATCAGGTACAGCGTGTGGTCGCCGCCGACGTTGGCCGCGACCACGATGTCGCAATGCGATTCCCACGGCAGCGCGCCGCCGCGCGCCAGTGCCTCGCGCAGCCCGGCCGCGCCCAGCGGTTGCTTGCGCCCGCGCAGGAAGCACAGTAGGTCGCCCGGCGCGGGCTTGTCCTGCTGCGGGTCGGCGTAACGGTAGGGCAGGCCGTCGGCACCGGCCTGGTAGGCGGCGCGGATGTAGTCGATGTGCCGCACCGAGGTGCGGAAGCCGTCGACGCCGGCGCGCACCATCACCCAGGACACGAACGCCGCCGACCACGGGTTGTCGACGATGAACGCGCGGCAGTCCGCTTGCCGGTAGCGCGAGCCGTCCAGCTGCTGGCAGCTGGCGGCGCCGTCGCTGCCGCCCATCGCGCCCAGCGTGCCGCTGTCGCGCCAATAGGCGGCCACGCGCTGCCAGGCTTCGATGCCGTGATCGGCGAGATAGCTGCGCTCGGCCTCGGTCACGCGCAGGCCGGCGAGCCGGCCGTCGCGATCGATGAACGGCCGCCACCACAGGCGATGCTCGTTGCAGGCGGTGCGCACGATGGCGACGGCGGCGGGCGTCAGGCCGAAGCGCGGCGGCAGGTCGCACACCTCCGCGGCGGCCGCGCGGCCGGCGGGAAACAGGGCGGCGGCACACAACAACGCGAACCAGGGGCGGGCCATCGGCGAACTCGGTGAATAGGGGGATGCGTGCAGCGTCGCAGAGCGGCGCGGCCGTGGCCGTGAAGTCAGTGCGGCGGCGGACCCAGCTTCAGCGACAGATCCACCGCCTGCACGTGCTTGGTCAGCGCGCCGATGGAGATGCAGTCCACGCCGTCGGCGGCGATCGCGCGCACGCCGTCCAGGTCGACGCCGCCGGACACCTCCAGTGGGATCGCACGGTGGAACGGCGCGGCCGCGGCGATCGCCACTGCTTCGCGGCGCTGCGCCGCATCGAAGTCGTCGATCAGGATGCGGTCGCAGCCCACCGTCAAGGCTTCGCGCAGTTGCGCCAGCGTCTCCACCTCGACCACCAGCGGCAGGTCCGGCCATTGCGCGCGCGCGGCCTGCACCGCCGCGCTCAGCGAGCCGGCGGCGTGGATGTGGTTTTCCTTCAGCATCACCGTGTCGTGCAGGCCGAAGCGGTGGTTGCTGCCGCCGCCGCAACGCACCGCGTACTTCTGCGCCAGGCGCAGGCCGGGCAGGGTCTTGCGCGTGTCGAGGATGCGCGCGCCGGTGCCGGCGACCGCGGCCACGTAGGCGGCGGTGGCGGTCGCGGTCGCGGACAGGGTCTGCAGGAAGTTCAGCGAGGCGCGCTCGGCGCTGACCAGCGCGCGGCTGCGCCCGTGCAGCAGCGCCAGCACGGTGCCGGCGGCGACGCGTTCGCCTTCGGCGATGCGCCAGTCGATCCGCACCTGCGGGTCGAGCGCGCGGTGGCAGGCGTCGAACCAGGGCCGGCCGGCGATCACCGCGTCCTGCTTGCACAGCAGGTAGGCGCTGTCGGCGCGGTCGGGCAGCAGCGCGGCGGTGACGTCGCCGCTGCCGATGTCCTCGGCCAGCGCGCGTGCCACGTCGGCGTCGATCGATGCCTGCGCCGGCGGCTGCAGCGGCGCCGCGGCGCCGCTCATTTGCCGGGGAAGTCGGCGAGCTGGGCGGTGCCGATCGCTTCTTCGGCCAACAGCACCGGAATGCCGTCGTCGACGCGGAACAGCTGCTTGCGGTCGCGGGTGATCAGCGCCTCGCGCAGCGCTTGCGCCTGCGGGCTGCCGTCGGCGCGCTGCACGCCGCCGGCGGCGATGGCGCGGTTCAGCGCCTCCAGGCCGCGCGCATCCAGCAGGGCCAGCGGTTGGCGGGTGTCGGGCGAGCACAGCAGGTCGAGCAGTTTGCGATCCATCCGGTCTTCGTCTTGCGTGGAAGACGGCTAGAATACGTCTTTAAGGCAGGGGACGGCCATGACCTCCAAGCAAACCGCGCCGCTCGTCGGCATCGTGATGGGTTCCCGCTCCGACTGGGAGACCATGCAGCATGCGGCGCAGAAACTCGATGCGCTGGGCGTGCCCTATGAAGTGAAGGTGGTGTCCGCGCACCGCACCCCGGACGTGCTGTTCGCCTATGCCGAAGCGGCCTCCACCCGCGGCCTGCGCGCGATCGTGGCCGGCGCCGGCGGCGCGGCGCACCTGCCGGGCATGCTCGCGGCCAAGACCGCGGTGCCGGTGCTCGGCGTGCCGGTGCAGTCCAAGGCGCTGAACGGCCTGGATTCGCTGCTGTCGATCGTGCAGATGCCGGCCGGCATCCCGGTGGCCACGTTCGCGATCGGCAACGCCGGTGCGGCCAATGCCGCGCTGTTCGCCGCGGCGATGCTCGCCGCCGAGCACGCCGACATCGCCGCCGCGCTGGACGACTTCCGCCAGCGCCAGACCGACGAGGTGATGGCCAAGGACGACCCGCGCCAATGAGCACCACTGTCGGAATCCTGGGCGGCGGCCAGCTGGCGCGGATGATGGCCGTGGCCGGCGCGCCGCTGGGGCTGCGCTTCGTGATGCTGGATACGGTGGCCGACGCCTGCGCCGGGCAGGTCGCGCCGCTGCAGGTCGGCGACTACCGCGACGAGGCGGCGCTGGCCGCGTTCGCGGCCAGGGTCGATGTGGCCACCTTCGATTTCGAGAACGTGCCGGCGGCCAGCGCCGAATGGCTGGCCGCGCAGGTGCCGGTGTTCCCGAACCCGCGCGCGCTGGCGGTGGCGCAGGATCGGCTGGCCGAGAAGACCCTGTTCCGCGAACTGGGCATCCCGGTGCCCGATTTCGCTGCGATCGGCAGCCGCGCCGAACTGGACGCGGCGCTGGCGCAGGTCGGCACCCCGTGCATTCTCAAGACCCGGCGCCTGGGCTACGACGGCAAGGGCCAGTTCCGGATCAAGTCCGCGGCCGATGCCGATGCGGCGTGGGCCGCGCTGGGCGCGCAGGCGGCCAGCGTGGGCCTGATCGTGGAAGCCTTCGTGCCGTTCCAGCGCGAGATCAGCGTGGTCGCGGTGCGCGGCCGCGACGGCGAGTTCCGCACCTGGCCGCTGACCGAGAACTGGCATGTGCAGGGGGTGCTGTCGGCCAGCCTGGCCCCGGCGCAGGCCGATGCCGCGCTGGAGCGGGCCGCCATCGCTCACGCGCAGGCGTTGGCCGAGCGCCTGCAGTACGTGGGCGTGTTCGCGCTGGAACTGTTCTGCCGCGACGGCGAACTGCTCGCCAACGAGATGGCGCCGCGGGTGCACAACTCCGGCCACTGGACCATCGAGGGCGCGGAGACTTCGCAGTTCGAGAACCACCTGCGCGCGGTGCTGGGCCTGCCGCTGGGGTCCACGCGCATGCTCGGCCATGCCTGCATGCTCAACTGGATCGGGCAGATGCCCGACGCCGTGCCGGTGCTGGCGCAGCCCGGCGGGCATTGGCACGACTACGGCAAGGACGCGCGAGAGGGCCGCAAGGTCGGCCACGCCACGCTGCGCGAGGACACGCCGGCCGCCTTGGCGCAGGCGCTGCAGACGGTCGGCGCGCAGTTGCAGCGCGGCGACCAGGTCGCGCCGGTGATCGAGACCCTGCGCGCGCAGGGTTGAGCGGGCCGAGGGTGCCGCGCCCAGGCCCCGCGGCTGGGCGTGGCCCGAAAGGGCGCCAGCGCCACGCGCGACTACGCGTCAGCCGTCATTCGACGAATCCCGGAGCGCTTCACCACGGCCGCAGGCCATTCATCCCCAATCCCCAATCCCCAATCCCGGCCTCACCGCATATTCGCCGCCACGAACTCCCAGTTCACCAGCTTCCAGAACGCTTCCAAGTAGCGCGCACGGTCGCCGCGGTAATCGATGTAGTAGGCGTGCTCCCACAGGTCGCAGGCCAGCAACGGGAGGTCCTCGCCGGTCAGCGGCGAGCCGGCGTTGACCGTGGCGAGCAACGCCAGCGTGGCGTCCGGGCGCTGCACCAGCCAGACCCAGCCCGAGCCGAACACGGCCAGCGCCATGCGTTCGAACTCGGCCTTGAAGCGGGCGACGTCGCCGAAGCTCCTGGCGATGCGCTCGGCCAGCTCGCCGCCCGGCTCGCCGCCGCCGCGCGGACGTAGCCCGCGCCAGTAGAACTCGTGGTTCCAGACTTCGGCCGCGTGCTGGAACAGGCGGCCCTGGCTGCGGCGCACCAGGTCCTGCAACGGCAGGTCGGCGAATTCGCTGCCGGCGATCTGCGCATTGAGGCGTTCGACCAGCGCGCGCTGGTGCCGGCCATGGTGCTGGTCCACGGTCTCGGCGGACAGGTGCGGCGCCAGCGCCGCGCGGTCGTACGGCAGGGGAGCGAGTTCGATGGCCATGGATCCTCGGGAGCGGTTTCGGGGGCGCGTTTCGGTACTGCCGTGCGCAGGGCTTACACTATGCGGCTACGCGAAAGTCTAGCCGACCGCCGAGGTCCGTTTTTTCGCCCCAGCAGGAGAAATCCCCCATGCAGGTGATGGAGCGCATCCAGGCCGACGTCGAACACCACCCCATCGTGTTGTTCATGAAGGGCACACCGCAGTACCCGATGTGCGGCTTTTCCAGTCGCGCGCTGCAGGCCCTGTTGGCCGCCGGCGCCGACCGGCTGCACACCGTCAACGTGCTCGACGAACCGGAGATCCGCGCCAATCTGCCGCGCTATTCGAACTGGCCGACGTTCCCGCAGCTGTTCATCCATGGCGAACTGATCGGCGGCTGCGACATCACCATGGAACTGTTCGAATCCGGCGAGTTGCAGCGCATCGTGGCCGAGGCCTACCAGCCGTGACAGCGGAGGCGACGCCGCACGCGGGCGCGCTGGCGCAGCGCGTGGTGCTGGTGTGCGGTGCCGCAGGCGGGCTGGGCAGCGCCGCGGCAATGGCCTGCGCCCAGGCCGGCGCCACGGTGGTGTTGCTCGGGCACAAGCCGGCGCGCTTGAATCGGGTCTACGACGCGATCGCCGCCGTCGGCGCGCAGCCGCTGCTGTATCCGCTGGACCTGCTCGGCGCCACGCCGGAAGACTATGCGACGCTGGCCGAGCGGGTGCAGGCCGAGCTCGGGCGGCTGGACGGGGTGCTGCACTGCGCCGCCGATTTCGTCGGCCTGACCCCGTTCGAGCACGCCGACCCGGCGCAATTCGCGCGCGCCATCCACGTCAACCTGACCGCCCCGGGCTGGCTGACCCAGGCCTGCCTGCCGCTGCTGAAGCAGGCGCCGGACGCGGCGATCGTGTTCGCGCTCGACGACCCGGCGCGCGTCGGCCAGGCCTACTGGGGCGGCTACGGCGTGGCCCAGCATGGCCGCCGCGGCCTGCTGGCGACCCTGCACGGCGAACTGGCCGCCTCGACGGTGCGCGTGGCCGGATTGCAACCCGGACCTATGCGCACCGCGCTGCGCGCACGCGCCTACACCCACCAGGAAGACCTCGACGCGGTCGATCCGGCGCACTACGCCGCCGCCTGCGTGGAACTGCTGTCGTCCGCCGGCGCCGCGCACCGCGGCGCGATCTGGAATCCCCTGGCATGACCATCCTGTCGGCAGCATTGCTGCTGTTCCTGATCCTCGACCCGCTGGGCAACATCCCGGTGTTCCTCAGCGTGCTCAAGCCGCTGCCGGCCAAGCGCCAGCGCGTGGTGCTGGCGCGCGAGCTGCTGATCGCGCTGGGCGTGCTGATGGCATTCCTGTGGGGCGGCAAGTACGCGCTGGAAGTGATGCACCTGCGCCAGGAATCGGTGGCGATCGCCGGCGGCATCGTGCTGTTCCTGATCGGCATCCGCATGATCTTCCCGCGCCCGGAAGGGCTGATGGGCGAGATTCCCGACGGCGAGCCGTTCATCGTGCCGCTGGCGATTCCGCTGGTGGCCGGGCCCTCGGGCATGGCCGCGGTGATGCTGATGGGCAGCAACGAGCCCACCCGCCTTGGCGAATGGAGCCTGGCGCTGATCCTGGCCTGGATCGGCACCTCGGCGCTGCTGTTCTCCGGCACGCTGCTGTACAAGCTGCTCGGCATGCGCGTGCTGATCGCGGTCGAGCGGCTGATGGGCATGTTGCTGGTGGCGATCTCGGTGCAGATGTTCCTGGACGGCCTCAGCGCCTATCTGAAGCTGCCGGTCGCCGGCTGAGCGGACGCGCGCCCTGTTGCGCGCGCGTACGACGCCGCGCCCTTGCCGTGCCTGTCGCTACGCGCCAGCGCTGCGACATCCCGGGCGTTTGCGGCAATTCGATGACATTTGCGGCGCTTTTTTGTGCCGCCGCGTGTCGGTGCGTGGCGTCATCTTAAGTTTTTGTAAACCCTCGAGGCATACGCGGGCGAAATAGCCCGCCTACCGTAGCGCCTTCCGAAGCGGTGGGCGCGCGTGCGCCGTGTCCATGCCAGTCGCTCCACCGCTCTCTGCCGCTCCCACGTTAGCCACAGAGGCGTTTGCCCGATGAAGTCCCGTTCCGCACACCGTATTTCCACTCTTTCCCTGGCGCTGGCGACCGCGCTTTCGGCGCATCCGGCCCTGGCCCAGGACGCTGGCACCGACAGTGCCGAGCAGCGCGTCACGGCCTCCAGCACTTCCAATACCACCGCTGCCTACGAGACCAAGCGCGTGCAGCAGCTGGACAAGGTCAACGTCAATGCCGACAAGAGCGGCTACGTGCTCGGCGGCGGCAACATGACCGTGCAGACCGCCAGCAAGGCGATTTCCACGGTGACCCGCGAGGCCATCGCGCAGGCGTCCGGCGGCAGCAACTTCACCCAGATGATCGATGCGATCCCGGGCGTGGACGCCGCCACCAGCGACGTGACCGGACTCAACAACGGCAACTACAGCCTGCGCGGCTTCGACTCCTCGGCGATCGGCGTCACCGTCAACGGCGCGCCGGTGACCGACAGCGGCAGCTACTCGGTCTACGCCACCGAATACGGCGATGCCGAGAACTACAACGACATCACCGTGACCCAGGGCACGCCCAACGTGGACCAGCCGGAGATGGGCGCCACCGGCGGCCAGATCGCCTGGTCGACGATCGATCCGAGCCACACCTTCGGCGTGTACTTCACCCAGAGCTTCGGCAGCAACGACTATCGGCGCACCTTCGTGCGCGTGAACACCGGCGATACCGGCGCGGTGCGCTCGTGGGTGTCGTTCTCGACCAACAGCGCCGACAAGTGGAAGGGCAACGGCGACATGTCGGTCAACAAGATCGACGGCAAGAGCGTATGGGACATCAGCCCGGGCAACTCGATCAGCGCCTCGTTCCAGTACAACCGCCAGTCCAACTATTCCTACAACACCGCCAGCAAGACCCAGCTGGCGAGCGATTACGAGTACGACTACAACGACACCTGGGGCGGCGGCACGACCTCGGCCGACCAGTCCTACTGGAAGTTGCGGCGCAACCCCTACAAGAGCCTGCTGGTCAGCCTGGACGGCGAGTTCACCTTCAGCGACAGCCTGCGTCTTTCGGTGGTGCCGTATCTGTGGTGGGGCAAGGGCGGCGGTTCCAGCGCCGCGTCGGTATACCCGTCCACCAGCAGCGGCAACGTCTATGGCTACTCCAGCGGCGTGAGCGGCAGCCGCGACGTCGACTACACCTATTCCTACTCCAGTACGGTGCGTCCGGGCGTGGTCGCCAAGTTCTTCCAGGACATCGGCATGGACCACAATCTGGTCTACGGCCTGTGGTACGACCGTTCGCGCAAGAGCCAGAACAACAGCATCGTCAAGACCGACCAGAGCACCGGCGAGGCGTGCGACGTGTGGGCCGACAGCGACGATTGCTTCCTGACCTACGCCGATGGCCAGGTGCAGCAGAGCTACCGCACCTACACCGTGACCGACGTGCAGAAGTACTTCATCCAGGACAACTGGACCCCGGCCGACGACTGGGCGGTCAACTACGGCGTGTCCTGGATCCATGCCACGCGCAAGGGCCACAACTACCAGTGGCCGGATACCGCCAAGGAGATCGGCGTGGACTTCGACAACAGCTACAGCAAGCTGCTGCCGGCGTTCGGCATCAAGTACGCGCCCGACAGCCGTAACCAGTTCTATTACGGCGTGGCCAAGACCTTCCGCGTGCCGGCGACCAATTCGATTTCGTTGAACCTGTCGGCGGCCCAGGAGATCCCGCAACCGGAATCGGCCTGGACCAACGACCTCGGCTGGCGCTACTACGGCGACCGCTTCTCGCTGTCGACCATGCTGTACCAGAGCAACTACAGCAACAAGCAGATGTCCAGCTACGACCAGACCACGGCGCTGACCACCTACATCTCGATCGGCAAGGTGCGCATGCGCGGCTTCAACAGCGAAGCCAGCTACAACATCACCGACAATCTCAAGCTGTACGGTTCCTACACGTACACCCAGGCCAAGATCCTGAGCGACACCCTGGCGGTGGGGACCTCCAAGGGCACCTACGACTATGCGGTCGGCGGCAAGCAGTTGGCCAATACGCCGAAGAACCTGGCCAACCTGCGCCTGAGCTACAGCATCGGCGACTTCTGGGTCGCGCTGAAGGGCCGTTACTCCGGCTCGCGTTACGGCGACTACATGAATACCGAACGGGTAGGGGGCTACACCACCTTCGGTGCCGATGCCGGTTACGCGTTCGCCGACTGGGGCTGGCTGAAGAAGCCGTCGATCAAGCTCAATCTGTACAACCTGACCGACAAACAGGCCGTCACCTGGGCCAGCACCACGCAGGTACTGGCGGCCTCCGGCGCCAGCGAGTACCCGGACGTGGTGTCCACCGGCACCCCGTACTACTCGGTGTTGGAGCCGCGCGCGTTCGCGGTGACCTTCGGCGGCTCGTTCTGAGGCAAGGCCAGGCCCCGCCTCGGGGCTGGACAACGGAAGCGATGCAGACGGCCGGGGCCTAGCCCCGGCCGTCTGCGTTTGGGCTTTCGTCATTGCCGCGCCGGGTTGGTGCAACTGTGTGCGCTACGGCCATCTTCGTCGAAGGCGAGCGCCGTCCAGGCCCTGTCTTCGGTGGGGTTGGGGTTTGGCGTCCGATTCCGATTCCGGGTCCGGGTCCGGGTCCGATTCCGGGTCCGGGTCCGGGTCCGGGTCCGGGTCCGGGTCCGGGTCCGGGTCCGGGTCCGGAGCCGGAGCCGGAGCCGGAGCCGGAGCCAGGGCCAGGGCCAGGGCCAGGGCCAGGGCTGGGGCTGGGGCTGGGGCTGGGGCCAGGGCTGGGGCTGGGGAGGCCTGTTGCGCCTGGGGGAGCTACAAATTCGGCATACGGACGCTGTGCCCGCAGATGTCAGGGCGGCGGCGGGAAGGCGGGGCGGCGGGGCTGACTAGGCTAGGGCCGCGCAGCGCCCGGAGCTCCTTTGCCGCGTGGACGCCGGCCCCGCCATTCGCGGTTGCCCGAGCGGTGCCTGAGCGAAATATGGCCGCACGTTTCCTGTCCGCCGCGACCTGCGCCCGCGGCTGACCCGGGTGCCAGCCGTGCCTACGCCTGGCCGGGAGCGTCCGCGCCGGTGCCACGCGATGACCAATGGCCGCCAGGAAACTGCGATCCATGTCGTGTCATGTCCATTTGTGCCAACTTGTCACGGTTTGGCAACAAAACGGCCCTATGGTGTTAAACTCACGTTAACCCTTGCGGGGGATCCAGCAAGGGGGCACGAACCCACATTCCGCTGCCGTGCGCGCACCAGGACGGCTAGCTATGCGCATTTCGTCAAACTCCATCGAGGCTATTGCAATGACTCAACCCCGCCGTCTCCGGATGTCCAAGCTCACCCTTGGCCTCGTTGCTGCGCTCGCCGCCGCCCCCGTGTTCGCCCAGAGCACCTCCGCCGGCGTCGGCGGTCTGGTCACCCACGATGGCCAGCCTGTCGTCGGCGCCGAAGTGACCATCACCCACGCCGAATCGGGAACGGTCAGCCGCGCCACCACGGACGCCAGCGGCCGCTACAACGCACGCGGCCTGCGCGTCGGTGGCCCGTACACCATCACCATCACCAAGCCCGGCGAAGGCACCAAGACCGAAGACGGCGTGTACCTGAGCGTGAATCAGACCGCCAGCGTCAACGCCGCGCTGAGCGGCGACGTGACGACGCTGCAGACGGTGAACGCGGTTGCCGTCGCCGGCGGTTCCGACATGTTCAGCGCCACCAAGATGGGTGCGGGCACCAACGTCGGCCGCGAGCAGATCGAGTCGCTGCCGTCGGTCAACGGCAATATCCAGGACTACATGCGCCTGGATCCGCGCGTAGCCTTCGTCGATCGCGCGTCCGGCACCATCAGTGCCGGCGGCCTGAATCCGCGCTACAACTCGATCAACATCGACGGCGTCTCGGCCAGCGACACCTTCGGCCTGGAAGGCAACAACATGACCACCCGGCGCCAGCCGGTGTCGATGGAAGCCATCGAAGCGCTGGACGTCAACCTGTCCAACTACGACGTCAGCGTCGCCAGCGCCGCCGGCGCCACCGTCAATGCGGTGACCAAGTCCGGCACCAACGAGTTCCACGGCTCGGTCTACGGCTATATGCGCGATGGCGACTGGTTCGGCGACAACCCGGACGGCAGCAAGTTCAACGGTTTCACCAAGGAAAAGACCTACGGCGCCACCTTCGGCGGCCCGATCGTCAAGGACAAGCTGTTCTTCTTCGCCAATTACGAGAAGTTCCAGCAGGACGCGCCGGGCATCGATCTGGGCAGCACCGCGTTGGGCAAGGCCAACGCCAAGTACACCCTGGCGGACGTGACGCGTGCGCAGCAGATCGCGCAGAACACCTATGGCTTCGACGCCGGCTCGCTCGACAGCAACGGCAATACCGATCTCGAGGAATACGCGCTCAAGCTCGACTGGAACATCAACGACAACCACCGCGCCAGCTTCCGCTACAGCAAGCTCGACCAGAGCAAGCTGCGCATCAATGGCGCCAGCAGCACCAGCCAGGCGTCGCTGAGTTCGTACTGGTACCAGCACGAGAAGAGCGTGGAGAGCTACGTCGGCCAGCTGTTCAGCGATTGGTCCGAGAACTTCTCCACCGAGTTCAAGGCGTCCTACCGCGATTACTCCGCGATCCGCGTGGTGCCGACCAATGCCCCCAGCATCGCGATCTACTTCGACGGCACCGTCGCCGCGCCGACCGGCGATGTGCTGTATCTGGGTACCGAGACCAACTCGCAGGGCAACATCCTCACTACCAAGACCTGGAACTACTACGGTGCCGGTACCCTGACCCTGGACAACCACGACCTGAAGTTCGGCGTCGACTACACCACCAACGACATCTACAACCTGTTCGGCCGCAACAGCTGGGGCGTGTACACGTTCCTGGGCCTGGACAACTTCGCCAACGGCCGCTGGAGTTCCTACCAGCTCAACAGCGAGCGCACCCCGGGTTCGATCGCGGCCGATTACAAGAACGACAATCTCGGCCTGTTCATCCAGGACACCTGGTATGTCAACAGCAACCTGACCCTGACCCTGGGCCTGCGCGGCGACCGCCCGGGCGTCAGTCCGGATCCGACCTACAACGCGGCCGCCCAGGCGTACTTCGGTTACGACAACAGCAAGGTGCTCGGCGGCGATTTCCTGATCCAGCCGCGCTTCGGTTTCAACTACACCTTCGACACCGAGCGTCCGACCCAGCTGCGCGGCGGCGTTGGTCTGTTCCAGGGCGACGCACCGCAGGTGTGGATCGGCAACAGCTATTCCAACACCGGGTTCAACTACAACGCCTACAGCTACACCGCCTACAACCCGGCGCTGCCGTTCAGCCCGAACAAGGACACGCAGCCGATCCCGACCACGCCCGGTTCGGCGACCCAGGGCGTGAGCTTCGTCGGCGACGACTTCAAGCTGCCGTCGCTGTACAAGGCCAACATCGCGCTCGACCACGAGCTGCCCTGGTACGGCATCGTTGCCTCGGCAGAGCTGCTGGTGACCAAGGTCAAGGACGGCCTGTACTACAAGAGCCTGAACATCGGCCGCGTCAACGCCGCCGGCGAAGATCCGAGCCCGGCCTACTACGGTCCGGACGGCCGCGCGCTGTACTGGAACCCGGCCCGCACCGGCCGTCCGTGGGCGACCGGCGACAACCGCTACAACCGCAACACCGCCTACAGCGACGTCTACCTGATCGAGAACACCGACAAGGGCAAGACCGAGCAGTTCACGGTGTCGCTGTCCAAGCCGTTCAGCGAAGGCGGCGACTGGTCGTGGAACCTGGGCTACACCTACACCCATGCCACGGAAGTCGGCCCGCTGACCAGCTCCACCGCCAGCTCGGGCTGGGGCTACCAGTACGCCTTCAACGCCAATTCGGAAACCGAGAACACCTCGCGCTACGAGATCAAGGACCGCATCTCCGGTTCGTTGAATTGGAAGCACATGTTCTTCGGCGACTACGAGACCCGCGTCGGTCTGGTCTACGAAGGCCGCAGCGGCCGTCCTTACAGCTACGTGTACAACGGCGACGCCAATGGCGACGGCCGTACCACCAACGACCTGTTCTACGTGCCGAAGGGCCCGGGCGACGTGCTGTTCGGTACCCTCAGCAGCACCGGCGCGTTCACCGCCAACCCGGCGCTGGAGAAGCAGTTCTTCGACTGGCTGGCGCAGAATCCGCAGCTGGCCAAGTACGCGGGCAGCTACGCTCCGGCCAACGGCTTCCGTTCGTCCTGGATCAACACCTTCGACGTGCACATCAGCCAGCAGCTGCCGGGCTTCTTCAAGGGCCACAAGTCCGAGGTGTGGCTGGACATCCAGAACGTCGGCAACCTGCTGAACAAGAAGTGGGGCCAGATCTACGACTACGGCTTCTTCGCCGATGCGCGGGTCGCCAATCTGCAGGGCATCTACAACGGCAAATACGTGTACAACACCCTGTACACCGACCAGCCGTCCGCCGCCAATGCCGATGCCGACGGTTTCAATACGGGCGTTTCGCAGTGGTCGCTGAACCTGGGCTTCCGTTACCAGTTCTGATCCAGTCCGAATCGCAGCGCTACAAGAGAACGGCCGGGGCAACCCGGCCGTTTTTTTGTGGGGGGGGAGGGGGCTGACGCTTACGACGCGCCGTGCGTCACCAACGCCAATGCTAGCGGTCTCGACATGGCATCTTATTAGTCGCTACATTGGAACTGCGTTACAAGTTTAACTAGCATAGGTTGGGGCTACTAGATAGCTCGGCGGTTTTTCGAAATTAGACTTTGAACACAAAATCGGCGTTCAAAATTCTGGCTTTTTTTATTGAGTTCACGTATATTCAAAAAAGCTGAAGAAGATCTGCGCCTCATTGGTAATTCGTGGATTATTGAATTATTGGTGGCAATAAATTGCCAATTATTCCGAAGGGTGGTTTGATAGACAAGGAGTGTTATGGCCCTCACCATGCTCGGTGTGCCACAGGAAATGATGCCTCCAGTTTTTCAAGTGTCGCGAGCCCATTGCGAGAGGCTTATTGAGTTCAATTCTCATCAGGAGCCTCGTGTTTTACCCGGTGTGGTAATGGAGCGTGAAAGACTGTTTGAGATCATTCGACGCCTTGTTCCCTTCAAAGTGCATGATCCAAGTTCCTCCAGTGGTTATAGGAGGGAGCTTATCTCAATGACGGAGGTTGATCGTCTCTTTAAATCAGGATTTTTTGGTCCGAAGCGTGTAGATATTGGTGTAGTGCTCGAAACTCATCGGGCTTTAATGGAAATGACGGGCCGGCCGAGCGCGCGATCTGTGTTTCGTAATATAGAGGTCATGGTTGGGGTTAATGCGTTCAATTCGCACGGTTTTGTTGCCCCAAAATGCGAAATCCGTGATGAATTGCGGTGGCTAATAGCCCGGGTCATGGCTCCGGAATTGATGCCGTTGCCTTTTGTCGCGGCATTTCTTTGGTTCTTTTTACATCTGCATCCGTTTAGGGATGGGAATGGGCGCTCCTCGCGTGTCATCTTGCTCAGGTTGATTTCTTGGCGGTGGGGGCTGGAATCGCAAGTGTTTCATGCGGCAGTCTCCGCCCTTTGGTATATGGAGCAAAAGAAGACTGAGTTCGTATACGCAATGCATAGGGCCCGGTTGGGGTATGGCGCAGATTTGTATGGCGTCATTATGGATGGAATGGCTTCCTCTCAAGATCAAGGGTTCGATGAATTGGGGGCTTTTAAAACCTGTGGTGTGACATGAAACCTCGTCGAAAAATTGCGATCAGAATTTTTTGTTTGGCCTTATTTGTCGTCTTGATTGTCGTGATTTTTCTTAATGGGATGAATAACGGGAATGTGGATGTGGTCATTCCTGCTGGCGCTTATGAAGTCGTTTCTCAAGCAAAGTCGCGGGACTTTGTGGGTGAAAAAAATTGGGAGGCGCCAGAAGCAAAAAGTTTTTCAACCGCTACCTTTGCCGTCAAGGCGCTCGCTCGACATGCTGATGCCGGGCATGGTTTGGCAGCATGTGAATTGGCTTCAATATACATTTATTGTGCTTCATTGGATCAGGAGGGTGCGCGAGTTCAACAACTCACTCTTCAGGCGCGGGACGACACTGATCTCAGCATTGTTTCTAAGTTGGAGAGCTCTTGGAAGAAGAAGGCTGATTATTGTCTGGGACTGCCGCCTGCCTCAACGGCAAAGATCATTGACTATCTTAGGGTTTCCGCCGACTCGGGAAATAGTTATGCTCAAAACCTCTATCTTTCGGGGGTGCTTTTTTCTGGGGATACGCTTGGTAGTATTAATCAGCTTGTCGCGTATCGCAATGGAGCAGAAGGCTTAGCCCTTCAGGCTGTGGGTCAGGGTAATGTAGATGTCATGCTACAGCTTGGTGATGCGTATTCTGGGAGGCCTCGGGCTTCTAAAGCCCTTCTATACGAAGCGGTAAGGCCGAATCCTGCGCGAGCTCTGGCGCTATTTCAAAACGCTTTACTTCGAATTGATGCAGGTGCGAGAGGTGAGCCTTTGCGCATAGCTATCGGTGGTCGGATAAAAGCGTTGAACGCTTCTTATCCTGGTTTGGTTGCAGATAATAAATTTATTCCTAATTTAAATAATTTGGATTTGTCGGTCATGCATTCTAGTTATGCGCGTCTGTATGACCCTAAAGGAAAATCGCTAGGTGAGTGTCGCCATTAATGAAGTGGTCACTAAGTGTCGTGGAGTGGTATTAATATAAATGGAGGTTAAGTGATGAAGCTAGAAAATGCTGTCCGATTGGTGCTTGGCGTTGCGATGGTATTTGGTGCATATGTTAACGATGCAAGTGCATCGTCCTGTATAGCGGAATCGACAGTAATAACTATTATTAATTGTCCTCCTGGCAGTACAAATCCAAATCCCGAGTGGCCTTTTCCAGATGTGACTCCACCAGATTCTAACTCGTATGCAACTTACCTTGTTCCAGATGCTCCTGCTAATCCATATTATGTCACGTGTGGATCGCCGGTGGAAGATCGAGTGAATCACGCTCGATATGCTTTGACGTATTATATGGCTGATCAGGACGCCAAGAACGGCGCGCACTACGACACGACGCCAAACACTTTTTGGTACATTAGATACAATGATGGCAAGTATCAGGTGTTCATGGATAATGATGCGTATAGCGCAGGAACGCCAGTCAATCCTGGCAATATAGAGATCGCTCCTTGGCAGCCGCCCAGTCAATGTGATGTTCCTGAGGACAATTTGCTTCCTTGGCCAACGTACTGAGTCATTGGCACTATGGAGGCATCTGAGGAGTTGTGTAACCCTCTGAGAGATGGCAAGAGACGGCCGGGGCAACCCGGCCGTTTTCTTTTGCGGGGGCTGACGCTAAAGTCGCCGCTGACGACAACGACAAGAATTCCGATATGACGACGAGCAACACGGCGGCGCGGGCGCTGCCGGTAGTGGACGCGCGGATCTACCCGCGCGGCGGCCTGGACATCCTCTCGCGCGCCGAAGTCGCGCGCTTGCGCGACGCCTCCAGCGGCGGCCTGCACGAACTGCTGCGGCGCTGCGCGCTGGCCGTGCTGACCAGCGGCAGCGCCTCCGACGACCCGCGCGCCGCGCGCGACCTGTATCCCGACTTCGACATCCAGGTCGCCCAGCGCGACCGCGGCGTGCGCATCGACCTGCTCAACGCGCCGGCGATGGCCTTCGTGGACGGGGAAATCATCAACGGCGTGGCCGAACTGCTGTTCGCCGTGATCCGCGACCTGGCCTATATGGCCATCGAACTCGGCCCGGACTCCGCGGCCGATCTGGAGTCCAGCGAGGGCATCACCAGCGCCGTGTTCGGGCAGTTGCGCAATGCGCGCATCCTGCAGCCGGCCGATCCGAACCTGGTCGTGTGCTGGGGCGGCCATTCGATTTCGCGCGACGAGTACCTGTATACCAAGCAGGTCGGCTACGAGCTGGGCCTGCGCGGGCTGGACATCTGCACCGGCTGCGGCCCGGGCGCAATGAAGGGGCCGATGAAGGGCGCCACCATCGCCCATGCCAAGCAGCGCAAGCGCGACAACCGCTACATCGGCATCACCGAGCCCGGCATCATCGCCGCCGAGTCGCCGAACCCGATCGTCAACCATCTGGTGATCATGCCGGACATCGAGAAGCGCCTGGAGGCCTTCGTCCGCATCGGCCACGGCATCATCGTGTTCCCCGGCGGCGTCGGCACCGCCGAGGAGATCCTGTACCTGCTCGGCATCCTGCTGCGCGAGGAGAACCGCGGCCTGCCGTTCCCGCTGATCCTGACCGGCCCGACCATCGCCGCGCCGTACTTCGAGCAGATCGACCGGTTCCTGCGCCTGACCCTGGGCGAGGCGGCCACCTCCCGCTACCAGATCATCGTCGGCGACCCGGTCGCGGTGGCGCGCAAGATGGCCGAGGGCATCCAGCAGGTGCGTCTGTACCGCAAGGACCAGAAGGACGCGTTCTACTTCAACTGGTCGGTGGACATCCCGCTGGAGTACCAGCGTCCGTTCGTGCCAAGCCACGAGGCGATGGCCGCGCTCGACCTGCATCACGGGCGCCCGCCGCACGCGTTGGCGGCGGACCTGCGCCGTGCCTTCTCCGGCATCGTCGCCGGCAACGTCAAGGAAGACGGCATGCGCCGCATCGAGGAGAACGGCCCGTTCGAGATCCACGGCGACGCGGACATGATGCAGGCCCTGGACGAACTGCTGCGGGCCTTCGTCGAGCAGCGCCGGATGAAGATTTCCGGTGAGTACCGGCCTTGTTATCGGGTCATGGCCTGAGTTCGATCCGGATCGTCGCCACGAACAAGGCGTCGTCCTCCAGGCCCGTGCTCAGGACGCCGCCCTGCATGCTTTCCAGGCGGGTGCGCAATGCCGACAAGCCGACCCGGTGGCCACGACCCAGATGAGGCGTGGAACCGGCCGGGGGCAGCGTATTGCTGACGTCGATCTTCAGTTGGTTGTGTGCTTCGCCGATGGCGATGCGGATTTCGCCGCCATCGGGCGAGCATTCGATGCCGTGATGCACAGCGTTCTCGACCAGGGGTTGCAGCGAAAGCCGCGGGACCCTGGCCTGCGGCAGCGGCGACGGTAGCGCCCAGTGCACGCGCAGGCGCGTTCCGAAACGAATGGCTTCGATGTCGAGGTAGCGCCTTGCCAGGTCGATTTCGTCGTCGAGGTTGACCAGGTCGGGCGTTGCCAGCGCAGCGCGGAACAGATCGGATAGATCCATCAGCAACTGTTCGACTTGCTGCGGTTGGCGATGCACCAGCATCACCGCGGTGTTGAGCGTATTGAACAGGAAGTGCGGTTGCACGCGCGCGGTGAGCGCGTCGATTTCCGCCTGCTTGGCGCGTTCGACCAACTGCTTGATGCGGATATGGTTGTTCAGCGCAGCCATGCCGAGCAGGCCGATCAGCAATGCGATGCCGGACAGCTGCAGCGAGAGTGTCAGCCATGCCGCGGTCGATAGCTGCCAGTAGTCGCCGAACGCGGACAGGATCACCCAGCTGATCAACCAGGTCAGCAATTGCATCAGGCCAAGCGTCGCGGCGGTGATCAGCAGGATGCCTCTTCCGGCCAGGGCGCGTCGCAGCATCAGCAGGCTGGCCAGGGTCAGCAATGCCACCCATTGGATGCCGAGCGACGCCAGGCCGAAATAGACCCAGCGGTTTCCCCCCGGACCCTGACTCGGGGTCAGCGCCAGGATGGCGGCGATACATTCGCCGGCCATCACGATCCAGATCAGGGTGGATGGCTGCTTGAGCACCTGCAACTGGTCGTTCGAGTACGCGGGGGAGGGCATCGAGGGCGGGCGGAGGAGGGCAGACGCGCATCATGCCGGCAACGGCGTCGGTCCGCACGATCCGTTCAGTCCCCGATATCTGCCATCCGTCGGCGATGGCTGGCGCGGCGGCGCTACTCCCGTTAGCGTTCGCTTGGGGAAATTTGGGGAGACGATATGTGCGTTCCTGAGCAGCGTGGCCTTGCCGGATCGGGGCAGCGCGGGTTCACGCTGGTAGAACTGATGGTCACGGTCGCCGTGCTGGCGATCATCATGGCGCTGGCGTTTCCCAGCTTCACCATGCTGATCCGCAGCAACCGACTGACCAGCACCGCCAATGAGCTGGTCGCTGCCTTGCAGGCGTCCCGTTCGGAGGCGGTGCGCCTGAATGGCGGAGTCAGTCTGTGCCGCAGCGACGACGGCAGCACCTGCGCCAGCGGCGGCGACTGGACCCATCTGCTGACGGTGACGCGCGACGGCACCGTGCTACGGACCACAACGCTGCGCACCGGCCTGTCGGTGTCGAGTCCGGCGCTGGATGCGTCGGGCGACAAGATCACGTTCGGTGCGGATGGCATCGCCCGCGACAGCAACGGTGCATCGCTCAACACCGATGAAATGATCGTCGTCTGCATGCCGGTCACCAGTCCCTCCGACAACGTGCGCGCCGTGTCGATGAGCGGAGGCAGTCGGGTTTCCATCTTGCGCAGTTCGAACGGCGGCCAGTGTTCGGCCCAGACCGCTCCTTGAAAAGCAGAGGCGCTATGAAACGGCTCCACAGTGGCAGGAACATCGCCGGCGTCACCCTCATCGAGGTGATGATCTCCGTGCTGATACTCGGGATCGGGATGCTCGGCGTCGCCGCAATGCAGACGACAGCTTTGCGCAACAACCAGAGCGCGATGCAGCGCAGCCAGATCGTGATGCAGACCTACACCATCCTGGATGCGATGCGCGCGAACCGTGACGCCGCGCTGATTGGCGGCTACAACACCTCGGGGATGGTCTGTACGGCGCCCACTGGCGGCAGCCTGATCGAGAATGACCAGGCCGCGTGGCTGGCTGGCCTGAAGGACGCTGTCGGTGGTGATCCCGAGACCACATGCGGTTCCATCGCCTGTCTCGATGGGAATTGCACAATCGGCGTCCAGTGGGACGACAGCCGTGCAAAAGACGCCGCCGACAATGGCAGTGCCACGCAAAAGCTGGAAACGGTGACGCAGCTGTGAGAATCCTCTTCCTTCGCACGTCACCGTCGCGCCAATCCGGCTTCAATCTGGTCGAGTTGATGATCTCGATGCTGCTCGGCCTGCTGGTGGTCGGCGCGGCCGTCGGTATTTTCCTGTCCAATCGCAAGACCTATGCAGCTACCGAAGGCCTCAGCCGTGTCCAGGAATCGGCCCGCATCGCCTTCGAGATGATGGCGCGGGACATCCGCGAGGCCGGCGGCAATCCTTGCGATTCCGGACTGCCCGTGGCCAACGTGTTGTCCGACCCTACTGCGACCTGGTGGAAGGACTGGGCTCAGCCGCTGCAGGGGTTCGACAACAGCAGTCCGCCTGGCATCACGTCCAAGAGCGGCACCGATGCGATTCAGGTGCTGTCCGCCAGCACCGGCGGCGGCACCGTCACCGCGCATAACGCCGGCACCCAGACCCTCACCCTCAACGCCGCCGCCCCCGATCTGCATGCCAATGCGGTGATGTTGCTGTGCGACCGACAGCAGGTCGCGGTGTTGCAGGCCGATGGGGTCTCCGGCACCAGCGTGACCTACGCAAGCGGTTCCTTGAACGCATGCAATCGGTTGGGTCGCCTGCCCGGCGTCTGCGTTGCCGGTTCCAATAGTTACACCTACGAAATGAACTCTCTGCTGACCGAACTGCGCGCAGTACGTTGGTATCTGGCCGACAACACGCGCGGCGGCACGTCGTTGTACCAGGCCGTGGTCGGGCCGGGCGGCACGATCACCGTCAACGAGATCACCGAAGGCGTCTCGAATCTGCAGTTCGAGTATCTGTTGACAGGGGCCAGCGCCTATGAACCCGGCACTGCAGGCCTGAACTGGGCCAACGTGGTGGCGGTCAAGGTCGTCATGACGGTCAATTCCGCAGATGCCGTCAGTAGCGACAATACGCAGCTGTCGCGCGAGGTGACGACGATCGTGAGCATCAGGAACAGGAATTCGTGAGCATGAATTCGCCCATCCATCGGCAATCCGGTATCTCCCTCATCATCGTATTGATGCTGTTGCTGGTCATGACCTTGCTGGGTCTGGCGGTGCTGCGCAGTACCCTGCTGGAAGAGCGCATGTCGTCCAACATGTACGACCGCAGCCTGGCATTCCAGGCGGCGGAAGGCGCGCTGCGCGACGCGGAGAAAGTCATCCAGGGCGCCGCCGCAAGCGGCAATCCCGTGGGGTTCAACTGTTCCTCTGGTACGACGGTATGTCCTGCGGTGCCGAGCAATACCTATACCGGCAATGTCAACGGGTGTGCGCTGGGTGCCCAGGAGTGCTGGGTGGATGCCGCCGTTACCCAGAAGCTCCAGTCCAGTGCTGCGCAGTACTACATCCAGTACATGGGGCAGCGTACCAGCGAAGACCAACTTGGCCTGGGCTCCAGCATCAACCAGAACCAGTACGGCGGTACCGGCGGTACCTCGCTCGAACACTATTACCGCGTCATCGCGCGTAGCGCCAACCCCACCGCGGCAGGTGGGCGCGCGATCGTCGTGCTGCAAACCAACGTCACCGTCAAGTAAGGGCCTTCACCATGACCAGTCGAGCAAAGAATGCGACGCGCAAGGACTCGTTCCTCGCCGTGGCGGCGGGTCTCCTGATCGGGACGATCGGTAGCGCTGGCGCGGACGTCGACGTGTCGCAGTCTCCGCTGTACGTGGGCAGTACGGTGCCGGGCAATCTGGCGATCGTGCCCTCTGTCGAGTTTCCTACCGTCATCAGCAAGGCGAACCTGTCCGATACGTATTCGGCGACCTCCAAGTTCGTCGGCTACTTCGATTCTAAGAAGTGCTACAAATACAACTACAGCACCACCGAGACGGATCGCTATTTCTATCCGGTCAGCAGTCTCGGCAGCAGTCCGACAAATTATTCCTGTGCCGGGACGCAGGGCGCCTGGTCGGGCAATTTCCTCAACTGGGCGGCTACTCAGACTATCGATCCGTTTCGTTCGGCCTTGACCGGAGGCTATCGCGTGCGCGATACCGCGACCGAGACGATTCTGGAGAAGGCGGTGGCAGACCGCGCCAGTACTCAGAACTTCCCGCGGCGCGTGATCACTAACAATGCCACGCTCATCACCGGCGGCACGTCGGCGACGTGGCAGAACCTGAACATGCGCATCGATGGGCTTGGCAACAAGATGCGATTCAGCTACGGCGCGACCACGGATACGGTGGTCGCATACGATCCTTCCGTCCATGCCTTGAACGGCAGTTACCTCAATCCAAACGGAACCGCGTGTACTGCTCAGGGCAACAGAGGCTGCGTCCTGGATACCACGCTTACCTTTGAAGTGTCGGTTCGCGTTAAGGTGTGCGTCAGCGGCTTCCTGGAAGACAACTGCGTCGCTTATCCGAACGGGGGATACAAGCCAGAGGGCTTGATTCAGCAATATGCGACCCGCATTCGCTACAGTATCTTCGGGTACAAGAATATCGATAATAATGGTGTCGACACCGGAATTTTGCGTGCCAAGCAGAAGTTCGTTGGTCCCTATAGCTACAATCCAGATCAAGGGCGTCTCGCCAACACTGCACGCGAATGGGATCCCCAAACCGGTATCCTGTATCAAAATCCCGACTCTGCCGATGCCGACGCTACGACGGCGGTGATTGGAAATGGCTATCCGATCGTCAATAGTGGTGTCATCAATTACCTGAACAAGTTCGGCCAGCTCAATACGGGCAAGAATGTCAAGTCGTACGATGACGTAAGTGAGCTCTATTACGCTGCGATTCGCTATTTCAAGCATCAGGGTAATGTGGCCGCTTATTCCGCCCTTAGTGGGGATTCGCTCAGTAAATACAGGCAGGCCGACGGCTTTCCGGTGATTACCAGCTGGAATGATCCGATCTCGTATCGGTGTCAGGTCAATGTCATCCTGGGTATTGGCGATACCAATACGCATAACGACAAAAACCTGCCGGGCAATACCGCGAATTTGAATGGGGAGCCGACCCAGCCTGCCGAGGTGAGCAGCGACAAGTCCGTGAACGTCATCACCAGGATGACCCAGATCTGGCGCAAAGAGGGACAGAATGCGGCGAATGCGGCGACCAAGGCTTCGGCAAGTCAATTCAATGGCGACGGCAATTCGGCCTACATCGCGGCGCTCGCCTACGATGCGCACACCAAGGACATGCGCCCGGATACCGCAAGCGACGGATTTCCAGGAAAGCAGACGCTTTCTACCCATTGGGTGGACGTGGTTGAGTACGGTGACTACAAGTCGCCTAGTACCAATCAGTATTGGCTGACGGCCAAATACGGCGGTTTCCAGGTGCCCGAGGGTTACGATCCGGATACCAATTTGGACGCTTTGGCGGATGGCACCTGGTGGAATGGCACGTCCTATGTCAACGGCAACAATACCTATAAGCAGCCGGACAACTACTACATCGCCGCCGATGCGGAAAAGATGATTGCCAGCCTGCGCAAGGCATTCGAGCGCATCCTGGACGAAATGAAGGGTTCCGCCGCGTCGTTGGCCAGCAATACGACCAAGCTCGAGTCTGGTGCTCGCACCTACCAGTCCGTCTTCTACAGCGGCACCTGGCGCGGCGATCTGATTGCGTACAATGTCAACCAGACCACAGGTGCGCTTACCCAGGCATGGAGCGCCAGTGGCCAGTTTCCGGCATGGAATACGCGGACCATCAAGTTTGCCAGCGGCGCCACTACGCTTTCGAATTTTGCCTATGGCAATCTGACCAGTACGCCATTGTCTTCCGCCACCCAGCAGCAGATCGACTACCTGCGGGGTGATCGCACGAACGAGAAGGCCAACGGCGGTGCTTTGCGCACCCGCACCGGGTTGATGGGCGACATCGTCAATTCGCAACCGGTCTATGTGGGCTCGCCGAATGCGCGGCTTTACACCACCGCGACCTTTACCGGTGCCAGCGCCTACGCGTCGTTCGCTGCTGCCAAGGCGACGCGCACGCCGATGCTCTACGTGGGCGCCAACGACGGCATGTTGCACGGTTTCAACGCGAGCTCTGGCGCCGAGACGTTCGCTTTCGTGCCGAAGGCGGCGATGACCGGGCTGCTGAACTACACCAGTCCCGACTATGAGCATCGCTACTACGTGGATGGAGAGCTCACCGTTTCCGACATCTACGATACTGCGACAGCGAGCTGGCGTTCCATTCTGATCGGGACAATGGGGCGTGGCGGCAAGGGCATGTTCGCGCTGGACGTCACCGATCCGGACAACATTTCCTTGCTGTGGGACAAGACGTCCACAGACCTCACTACGCTCGGTAACAATCTGGGCAAGCCGATCATCGGCCAGCTTGGCAATGGCCAGTGGTACGCGATGGTCGGCAATGGTCCCAACAGCAGTGGAGACTCTGCCGATCTGGTGTTGGTCAATATCCTGAGTGGCGTCTCTAGCGACATCTCGACCGGTGCGACTGGCGACAATGGCCTGTCTTCCGTGCTGGCCTGGTCCTCGAACAACGACTACATCGTTGATCGAATCTATGCCGGCGATTTGAACGGCAACTTGTGGCGTTTCGACATGACCGGCGCGTCCGGCACGGCCACCCGCCTGTTCACTGCGCAGTACGGTTCCAAGACCCAGCCGATCACGGCAGCGCCCACCGCCGCGAAGGACCCATCGACGGGATTGACCTGGGTGTTCTTCGGTACCGGCAAATACCTGTCCGATGGCGACCTTTCCAACAAGGACGTGCAGACTTGGTATGGCTTGATCGACCGTGGCCGCGCGATAGCTTCGGATCGCTCCAGCTTGAACAAGGTCGATATCGAGCAGCAGGGCACCGTGAACGGGTACACCGTGCGCGTCATCGAAGATCAGCCAAGTCCCGGCTTGGATGGGTGGTATATGGACTTGGTGCCGCCATCGGGAACTGCCCAGGGAGAACGCATGGTCGTATCCAACTTCTTCCAGGGAACCGCCTTGATCGGTACCACGCGCATACCCGACTCGGGCGATGTCTGCAGCCCAAGTGGCAAGGGCTTCGTGATGGCGATCAATCCGTTCACGGGTGGGCGTATGCCGCAGTCGTTCTTCGACCTGGATGGCAGTGGTGGCTCCAGCACCGGTGATACCCTGAACGGCAAGCCCGCCTCCGGCATCGGGCTGGACAGCAGTCCCAACAGCCCCATCTTCATCGGCAATCAGATGCAGATCGGGCTGGACAATGCCAGCACCGTCGGCATCGGCACCAATAGCAGCGCGCTCAGCATGAAGCGCGTGTCCTGGCGTGAACTCCTGAGGAACGATTGATGCGTCCCCTTCTTTGTGCTCCCTCGCGGCAGCGTGGCTTCACCCTCATCGAGATCATGATCGTGGTGCTGATCGTGGGCATTCTTGCGGCGATCGCCTTTGCCAGCTACGAATCCTATGTCGTGAAGTCGCGGCGTTCCGCTGCGGCTGTCTGCCTGCAGCAGGGTGCGCAGTTGGTGGAGCGTTTCTATACGACCAACATGACCTACGTCGGTGCAACCGCGCCCACATGCGATGCGGATCTGTCACAGTTCTATACGATCGCGTTCGATGGCACCCCAAGCGCAAGCGCTTTCAAGCTCACCGCGACTCCGAAGGGAAGGCAACTGGCGAAAGACACCAAGTGCGGCACTCTTGGGCTGGATCAGAAGGGCGCACGGACGACCTCGACGGGTGCGCTCGAGACTGACTGCTGGTGATCCGGTTGCCGGCCTTGTGCTGGCGGGGAAGATGAGCGCTTGGCGACCCTCTTGCCATGCCCCCGAGGCCTCTATACAATGCGCCTCCCCGCCCGAATAGCTCAGCCGGTTAGAGCACTTGACTGTTAATCAGGGGGTCGTTGGTTCGAGTCCAACTTCGGGCGCCAAATCTGCAAAGGCCGCGAGCGATCGCGGCCTTCGCTTTTTTCAGCTTTTCGGTTGGCAGGCCTGACTTGCCGCCGACCTGGCCAAGCGGGTCCGGCCGGCGTTGTTCACGACCACCTCGGCCAGCAGGCGTCCCTTCCCGCAGATCCTGATGCTGAGGTTGCTGCCCGCGCTGCGGCCATCAGGAAGAAAGCGAACGGCGCCCCTGCCACTGTTTGAAATGACGGTCATGGAGGCTGCCGCCGGTGCGGTTTCCAGGCCCAGAACGCTGCCAGGGTCGGTCGGTTGCGACTGTCGGTCCAGGTCGCGGTAGACCATCCATCCGTGGCTCCAGTCATTGTCCTCGCGGCATTTCCCGCCGCCACTGGATGGGCATACGCTCACCGGCACGCCGTAGCTGATGGCGCTGCTGCGCGCCAGGGCGAGTTGGGAACTGAGCCGATAGCTGGTGACGGATAGGCGCTGGCGCATGACGAGGTCCTGGAAGGCCGGTATGCCGATCGCGGTCAGTACGCAGATCATCGCCATCACGACTGCCAACTGCAGCAATGTGTAGCCTTGAGCACTGGATTTCCTCATGGAAGCCATCCTTCGATGGGGGAGGGCTGTCAGTCTCGATCCCTTGACATGGGGGCTTGAATGAGAGGGTTCACCGTTCCCATGTAAGGAATCCTCCCGGCGATGCGTCAGCCGAGGCTCGCTCCACCCAAATCCACCTCGAGGCCCGTTCATGTCCGACCGTTTCCAACTCGTATCGCCGTACTCGCCCGCCGGCGACCAGCCGCAGGCGATCGAGAAGCTGGTGGCCGGCTTCGAGGCCGGACTGGCCAAGCAGACCCTGCTCGGGGTGACCGGTTCGGGCAAGACCTACACCATCGCCAACGTGGTCGAGGCGATCCAGAAGCCGACCCTGGTGATGGCGCCGAACAAGACCCTGGCGGCGCAGCTGTACGGCGAGTTCAAGGCGTTCTTCCCGAACAACGCGGTCGAGTACTTCGTCAGCTATTACGACTACTACCAGCCGGAGGCCTACGTGCCGTCGTCGGACACCTTCATCGAGAAGGACAGTTCGATCAACGAGCACATCGAGCAGATGCGCCTGGCCGCGACCAAGACGCTGCTGTCGCGCCGCGACGCGCTGGTGGTGGCCACGGTGTCGGCGATCTACGGCCTGGGCGCGCCGGAGGACTACCTGTCGCTGCGCCTGATCCTGTCGATCGGCGAGCACATCGAGCAGCGCCAGCTGATCAAGCACCTGACCGACCTGCAGTACACCCGCAACGAATACGAGCTGCACCGCGGCACGTTTCGCGTGCGCGGCGAAGTCATCGACGTGTTTCCTGCCGAGTCGGACAGCGAGGCGCTGCGCATCGAGCTGTTCGACGGCGACGTCGAGCAGCTGACCCTGTTCGATCCGCTGACCGGCGAGACCCTGCGCAAGCTGCAGCGTTACACGGTCTATCCGAAGACCCACTACGCCACCACCCGCGAGCGCACGCTCAGCGCCGTGGACACGATCAAGATCGAGCTGAAGGAGCGGCTGGAGCAGCTGTACGCGCAGAACAAGCTGGTCGAGGCGCAGCGGCTGGCGCAGCGCACCCAGTTCGACCTGGAGATGATGGCCGAGGTCGGCTACTGCAACGGCATCGAAAACTACTCGCGGCATCTCACCGGCAAGGCCGCGGGCGAGCCGCCGCCGACCCTGTTCGACTATCTGCCGGCCGACGCGCTGCTGGTCGTCGACGAATCGCATGTCACCGTTCCGCAGATCGGCGCGATGTACAAGGGCGACCGCTCGCGCAAGGAGACGCTCGTGGAATTCGGCTTCCGCCTGCCATCGGCGCTGGACAACCGGCCGCTGCGCTTCGAGGAATGGGAGGCGCGTTCGCCGCGCAGCATCTATGTCTCGGCCACGCCCGGTCCGTACGAACTGCGCGAGTCGGCCGGCGAGATCACCGAACTGGTGGTGCGACCGACCGGACTGATCGATCCGGAAGTGGAGATCCGTCCGGTCGGCACCCAGGTCGACGACCTGCTGTCGGAGATCGGGCTGCGCGTGGCGTTGGGCGATCGCGTGCTGGTCACCACGCTGACCAAGCGCATGGCCGAGAACCTCACTGAGTACCTGGGCGAACACGGGGTCAAGGTGCGCTACCTGCACTCGGACATCGACACGGTCGAGCGCGTGGAGATCATCCGCGACCTGCGCCTGGGCAAGTTCGACGTACTGGTCGGCATCAACCTGCTGCGCGAGGGCCTGGACATGCCCGAGGTGTCGCTGGTGGCGATCCTGGATGCGGACAAGGAAGGCTTCCTGCGTTCCACCGGTTCGCTGATCCAGACCATCGGCCGCGCCGCCCGCAACCTGCGCGGCAAGGCGATCCTGTACGCGGACCGGATGACCCGCTCGATGCAGGCGGCGATCGACGAGACCGGACGTCGCCGCGAGAAGCAGGTGGAGTACAACCTCGAGCACGGCATCACCCCGAAGTCGGTGGCGCGGCCGATCGTCGACATCCTGGAGGGCGCGCGCGCCGACGGCGCGGTCGAGGCCAAGTCCGGCAAGGGCAAGGGGCGCCGGGTGGCGGAGGAGCCGGCCGACTACCGGATGCTGGAACCGGCCGAGGTGGCGTCCCGGCTCAAGGCGCTGGAACAGAAGATGTACCAGCACGCCCGCGACCTGGAGTTCGAGGACGCGGCGCGGGTGCGCGACCAGATCAAGAAGCTGCGCGACGCCAGCCTGGTCAGCTAGCCGCACGGCAGCTGGCCTCGTCCTCGCGGCTATTGTTCTTGGCCGCAAGGTGGGCTAAGATTCGCGCCCTGCAGCGGTATGTCCGCAGCAGCGATGGGCGGTTAGCTCAGCGGTAGAGCACTACCTTGACATGGTAGGGGTCACAGGTTCGAACCCTGTACCGCCCACCACGACATGCAGGCGATGCACTCGTGGAACACAACAGGCCGGCACCCGCCGGCTTTTTTGTTGCCTATCGTCCAGCGCAGGGCAGGGCGATCGCGCGCTGGCGGCGGGTGGCCCTGGCGCCCGGCTTGCTTTAGCATCAGGCCGACGATCAGGCGAGGAGGCCGTACGCATGATGGAATATCATCATACGATTCAAGTCAAAGGACGTTACCAGCTGGTGGCGTTGACGCGCGAACCGGAATACAGCCCCGCCAACGTGGTCGGCTATACCGTCACCACCGCGGGTGGCGCGCGCCTGGACTCGCACGACATGTCCTGGGACGAGGCGCGGGTCTGGATGGATACCCTGGTCGAGCAGGACGGCGGCGGCGTCAGCGTCGAAAAAAAGCCGTCGAAGAGCAAGCCGAGCACCCGGCGCCGAAGCTAGAATAGCCGCCAAGGTGCATCAGGGAGGATAGGGGCTTGTCGAATCGTAAGATCGTTGCGGCTGTGGTCGTCGTCGCACTCACTGCCGTTGTCGGCTATTTCCTGTCCGGCTACCTGGTGCTGCTGCTGCTCAAGCTGGATACGCGCCTGTTCGGACTGGGCACTTATTACGAATACGTGCATGCCATAGGCTTGCCGCAGGTCGCGCCCTTCGTCGGCAAGATCAAGTGGGCCGGCTACCTGGGCTTCGGCTTGCCCGGGTCGCTGTGCCTGCTGACGCTGGTACTGATGTTCAAGCCGCGCAAGCAGGCCTTGCACGGCGACGCCCGTTTCGCCGGTGCCGCCGACCTGGCCAAGCACGGCCTGTTCAAGCAGAGCGGCAACGGCATCGTGGTCGGCAAGTTCCGCGGCAAGCTGGTGCGCCTGAGCGGTCAGCAGTTCGTCATCCTGGCCGCGCCCACCCGTTCCGGCAAGGGCGTCGGCGTGGTGATCCCGAACCTGCTCGAATACCAGGAATCGGTGGTGGTCCTGGACATCAAGCAGGAAAACTTCGACCTCACCAGCGGTTGGCGCGCCAGCCAGGGGCAGGAGGTGTTCCTGTTCAACCCGTTCGCCGAGGACCGACGCACGCATCGCTGGAATCCGCTCAGCTACGTGTCCGACGACCCCGCGTTCCGCGTCTCGGACCTGATGAGCATCGCCGCGATGCTGTATCCGGATGGATCGGACGACCAGAAATTCTGGGTCAGCCAGGCGCGCAACGCGTTCATGGCGTTCGCGCTGTACCTGTTCGAGAACTGGGACGACGAACGCAACATCGGCTTCCCCGGCGGTCTGGGCACCCCGACGCTGGGGGCGATCTACCGCCTGTCCTCGGGCGATGGCAGCGACCTGAAGAAATACCTCAAATCGCTGTCGGAACGGCGCTTCCTCAGCAGCAACGCCAAGTCGGCGTTCTCCAACATGCTGTCGCAGGCCGAGGAGACCTTCGCATCGATCCTGGGCACATTGAAGGAGCCGCTCAATGCCTGGATCAACCCGGTGCTCGACGCGGCCACCAGCGACAACGACTTCCTGCTGACCGACCTGCGCAAGAAGAAGATGACCATCTACATCGGCATCCAGCCCAACAAGCTGGCCGAGAGCCGCCTGATCATCAACCTGTTCTTCAGCCAGATCATCAACCTCAACACCAAGGAACTGCCCAAGAGCAATCCGGCGTTGAAGTACCAATGCCTGCTGCTGATGGACGAGTTCACCGCGATCGGCAAGGTCGACATCATCGCCTCGGCGGTGTCATACATGGCCGGCTACAATGTTCGGCTTCTGCCGATCATCCAAAGCATGGCGCAGCTGGACGCAACCTATGGCAAGGACGTGTCGCGGACCATCATCACGAACCATGCACTGCAGATCCTCTACGCTCCGCGCGAGCAGCAGGACGCCAACGACTACTCGGAGATGCTCGGCTACACCACCTTCCGCAAACAGAATGTGACGCGCGGCAAGGACGTGACCCGCAGCGTGTCGGAAGAGAGGCGGGCGCTGATGCTGCCGCAGGAACTGAAGGCGATGGGGAACGATCACGAGGTGTTCCTGTACGAGGGCATCCCGCATCCGGTGAAGTGCGACAAGATCAAGTACTACAAGGACAGGCACTTCACCGCAAGGCTGAAGCCGAAGGTCAATGTGCCGACACTTTCCTTGTGACATAGGGTGACGTGGTTCGCAAAATTATTGGCAATCTGGCTGGATTGAACGCTTTTTTGCCAAAAGCTTGACGTGAGCATGGCCCTGCGGCACATTCTCGCGATGCTGGTGCGGGGCAATTGGCAATAGGAACAGGGGCGTGGGTTCCCAGGACGCACGCGAGGGTGACATGGAAAGTTTTCTGACAAATTCCGTTTTTCTCGGCGCTGAAAGCCTGTCCTCGGACGTCCTTCGTCTGCAGGAGCGCGTGCGTGCGCCGGATCTACGCGATCCCCGACTCTGTCATCAGGCTCTTGCGCCGACTGTGCATCGCGCCGTGCCGTCCCTGTGGCGAAACCTGCAGTTCTCAGACCGTCGGCCGTTTGCCGGCCGTCCATCAAAAAACGTTTCCGCAATTTAGAGGCTCGCGTGAAAAGAACGCATATGTTTCGGATGATCGCCACTCTGAGCGCCGTTGCGCTGCTGAGCGCCTGTGCCACCAGGCCGGCGCCTGATTTCCGCGGCAGGTGGAAGCCGGTCAACCGGTTCTCCGAGTCGACGATGGAGATCCCGCTGTACTCCTCGTACGTGTATCAGGCGGTGCCGATGGACGGCACCCTGAAGACGATGCTCGAGCGCTGGGCCAAGGACTCGAACATGCAGTTGAGCTACAGCATCCAGTCCGACTACACGCTCTATGCGCCGGTGGCCAAGATCAACACCACGAGCATCCAGCAGGCGGTCGCCGAACTCAGCGTGGTCTATGCGCAGGAAGGCGTCACCGTCTCCGCTGCGGGCAACCGCATTCTCGTGCAGCCATCTTCTTCGCTGAGCGGGACTGCGGCGCCGGCCGGCGATGGCAACGCGAAGTGACTTTACTTTCGGAGGCCGTCCATGTGCCTCCGCAGCCACATTACGTAACCTGGTGAAGTCTGATGTTCGGTAAAAAACCAGTTGAGAGCGAAAGCGTCAACAAGGCGGTTGCAAAGGCTGTCAACTACGAGATCAGCATCGCTGATCTGGCGCGGCGCAGCGAGCGCCGCGCGTGGTGGGTCGCGTTCGGCGCGATCGTCATGTGCCTGCTGTTGGGCGGCGGCTATTACTACATGCTGCCGTTGAAGGAGAAGACTCCCTACCTGGTGATGGCCGATGCCTACACCGGCACTGCAACGGTCGCCGTTCTGCAGAACACCGGCGATGTGCGCAACATCACTGCAAGCGAGGCGCTGGCCAGAAGCAATGTGTCGCGCTTCATCACTGCTCGCGAATCCTACGATTTCGAGATGATGGGGCTCAACGACTGGAACACCGTCTTTGCGATGTCGGAGAAAGATGGCGCAGTTGCCAACGAGTATCGGGCGCTGCATGCGCCGAACAATCCATCTGCGCCTTATTTCATCTATGGCAAGGTCAGGTCCATCCGCGTCAACATCCTGAGCATCACCTTGCTGGGTGGTGCCGGCAAGCCCTATACCGGCGCCAATGTCCGCTTCCAGCGCAGCATATACGACAAGAAGTCGGGACAGACCACGCTGCTGGACAATCGGTTCGCGATCATGGGCTTTCGCTACAACGGCAATCTGGCCATGTCCGATAACCTGCGAGTAGAGAATCCGCTGGGTTTTCAGGTGACTGATTACCGCGTCGACACGGACTATGCCTCGATTCCTGCACCGCCGCCGGCAGCGTTGCAGGCACCGGCAGTGCAGGCGGCACCCGTCGACCAGGCCATGCCGGCAGGCCAGCAACAGGTCATGCCGGGTCAGGTGCCGGGCCAGCCGATGGCGCAACCTGGTGCGCCGGGTGTCAATGGAACGGTCCCCGCTCAGCAGCAGGCTCCGGTAATGAACGCTGCCGGCGTGCCTGTGTATCCGGGTGCACAGCCCGCCCAAGCAGCGCCCGTGCCCAACGCTGCACCTCAGAACAATGGCAATGGAGCGAACGTTAGATGAGTTTCATGACTAAAAACGGCTCGGCGCGTCTGGCGTTGGCGGCCCTGGCTTTGGTTGCGCCGCTCGCGTCCGCTCAAGTTGTCCAGCAATACGAGTACGAAGCGGACAAGATCTACCAGGTGCGTACCGGACTCGGCATCACCACGCAGGTCGAGCTGAGCCCGAACGAAAAGATCCTCGATTACAGCACTGGTTTCACCAGTGGTTGGGAGTTGAGCCGTCGCGAGAACGTCTTCTATCTGAAGCCGAAGAACGTCGACGTCGACACCAATATGATGATCCGCACCGCGACCCATTCCTACATTCTGGAATTGAAGGTCGTGGCGACCGATTGGCAGCGGCTTGAGCAAGCCAAGCAGGCCGGCGTCCAGTACAAAGTGACCTTCGTCTATCCCAAGGACACCAGCTTCGCGGCTGCCAGCGAAGAGGTGAAGGACGAGTCGCAGATCGATACCAGGCTGTCCAAGGACAGGCACTACTACTTCGATTACGACTACTCGACGCGCTCGAAGCAGACCTGGATCGTGCCCAACAGTGTGTATGACGACGGCAAGTTCACCTATATCAAGATGGATCTCACCAGGTTCCCCACCGGCAATTTCCCGGCCGTGTTTGCGCGCGAAAAGGAAAATGACGAGGACTTCTTGGTCAACACGACGGTCGAGGGCAATACGCTGATCGTCCACGGGACCTATCCTTTCCTGGTTGTTCGCCACGGCAAGAACGTTGTCGGCTTGCGTAGGAATAAGCAAAAGTGAACTCAAACATGCCTCCGTCTGACGAAAATAACGGCCACAACGAGGGCCAGCTTCCTCGTTCTCCGCAAGGCGGAGATGTGGGCAAGGAAAATCCCTACTTCGCCCGGCAACAGCAAACAGCGGATCCCGACCTCGATGCCAACGAACCGGTTCTGAGGTCCAGCGACCTGCAGAAGCTCAACCGGAAGGCGTTGCTGTTCCTGGGCGGCATCGCGTTGCTGCTGATCGTGGCCATTTTCTGGCTGGTTGGCGGAAGCGACTCGAAAGAGCCGCCGCCGAAGCCGCGCCAGGAGGCCGTGGTGGCGCCTGCGCTTCCGCAGACGGCGCCATTGCCGACGCAACCCGCCGAGCCTGTGCCGTTGGCGCAGGAGCAGAGCCTGCCGCCACTGCCGCCAATGCCCACCGACAGCGATATCCGTAACGCGCCTGCTGCGCAGCAGGAACGCGGTCCCTCGCTGCTCGAGCGGCGCATGGCGGGGATGCAGGATCCGGCTCAGGTGGGCGGCGGGCAGCAAGGGTTTGGCGGGATCCTGCCTCCCGGCGCGCAGCAGCCCGGCGCCGGCCAGGGACAGGACCAGGAAACCTCGGCGAAGCCGATCGCCAATCCTGACGGCCTGCTGGTGCGTGGCACCTATATCCGCTGCGTGCTCGAGACACGCATCATCAGCGATTTTGCGGGCTTCACCTCCTGCATCATCACCGAGCCGGTGTACTCCATCAACGGCAGGCGTTTGCTGTTGCCGAAGGGCTCCAAGCTGTTGGGTAAATACGATTCGGTCGAACCGACCGGGCCGCGCATGGAGGTCATCTGGGATCGGATCACCACGCCCACCGGTATCGATGTGTCGCTGATGGGGCCTGGTATCGACAACCTCGGCAGCTCAGGCCATCCGGGCCAGTACAACGCGCATTGGGCCAGCCGTATCTCTTCCGCCCTGATGATCAGCATGCTCAGCGATGCGTTCAAATGGGCGGCAGCCGAGCACGGTCCGCAGACCACGACGGTCGGTCTCAACTCCGGCCTGGTGACCGAGCAGCCGTTCGAGAGCAACACGGCGCGCGCGGTGCAGCGCATGGCCGACCAGGCGCTGGAGCGCTCGGGACGCCGTCCTGCGACGGTGACGATCAACCAAGGCACCGTGGTCAGCGTCTATGTCGCCAAAGACGTGGATTTCACTGCCGTGCTCGCCCGCTGATAGCGAAGAGACAATCACGTGACGCTCGACGATTCACCAACCGCGCAGATATCTTCGGATTTCCTGGATTACCAGTACTCAGTGCTGGGCATCCTGGATTATCTGAATTCGCCGGAAGTGACGGAAATCTGCATCAACCGTCCCGGTGAGCTGTATCTGGAAACGCTGCGCGGTTGGCAGAAACTGGATATTCCGTCGCTGACCTTCGATCGTGCGCGCCAGTTCTGCACCGCGGTAGTCAACGAGAGCAACACGGGGCAGCGCATTACCGATACCGATCCGGTCGTGTCGCTTACGTTTCCGACCGGGCAGCGTGCGCAGTTCGTTATTCCGCCTGCGTGCGACGCGGGCAAGGTGTCGATCACGATCCGGTTGCCGTCCAAGCACACCAAGACCCTGGAGCAGTATCAGGAAGACGGCTTTTTCAAGGAGATCCTCGAGCAGGAAGCGGGTATCGGCGAGCAGGATCACGAACTGCTGGAACTGCGCAGGCAGCGCAATTATTCGGAGTTCTTCAAGAAGGCTGTGCTGTTCAAGAAGAACGTCGTCGTCGCCGGCGCCACCGGTAGCGGCAAGACCACGTTCATGAAGTCGCTGGTGAATCATATTCCCAACGAAGAGCGCCTAGTCACGATCGAAGACGCGCGCGAGTTGTTCATCAGTCAGCCCAATACCGTGCATTTGCTCTACTCGAAAGGTGGACAAAGTGCGAGTAATGTGACGGCGAAAAGCTGCATGGAAGCTTGTCTGCGTATGAAGCCCGATCGCATCATCCTGGCGGAGTTGCGCGGCGACGAATCGTTCTACTTCATCAGAAATTGCGCATCCGGCCATCCGGGGTCGATCACCAGCTGTCACGCAGGCAGCATCGGCCAGACCTGGGACCAGCTCGCGTTGATGGTCAAGGCGTCGGCAGAGGGCTCGGGGCTGGAGTTCTCGGTCATCAAGCGCCTGCTGATGATGACGATCGATATCGTGGTGCATATTAAGTCGCATGCGGGTCGTCGCTATATCACGGGTATCGATTTCGATCCGGAGCGCACCCTTCATGGAAGCAAGTGAATTTGTTCACGAAAGTGATTGCTGAATCCTTGTCGGATTGACTTTGATTTTCTCTTCAGACACTATTAATTTGCGTGATCTGCGGCTGTATGGTTCTCAGGCCAATAGTCGACGGATATAGGAGGAATGACGGCATGTTGCCAGGCATGGAACTACTGAGCTGTCCCGAAATGGCAGTTCCGGCTGAAGTGATGCAGCACGTCGTGCGCGTCGAGTCGTCGCACAATCCGTTCGCGATCGGTGTCGTCGGGGGCCGCCTGGTGCGCCAGCCGCAGAATCTCTCCGAGGCCGTCGCCACGGCACGGATGCTCGAAGACAAGGGTTACAATTTTTCTCTCGGCCTGGGCCAGGTCAACCGCTACAACCTGCTCAAGTACGGGCTCGATTCGTACGAGAAGGCGTTCAAGACCTGCCCCAACCTGCAGGCGGCCTCACGGATTCTGGCCGAGTGCTATGGCCGCTCCGGCGGCAACTGGGGCAAGTCCTTCAGTTGCTATTACTCGGGCAATTTCGAGACCGGCTACAAGCACGGCTATGTGCAGAAGGTCTACGCATCCATCAATCAGGGTAGGGCGCTCGCCGTCGCGTCCGCCGATGCCATCCCCGTCGTGCCGAACGGCGTTCATCGCCCGGCTCAGGCCGCCAAGGCCTCCGTCGTCCGCGAAATCGATTCGGTCGTCTCGCGTCGCATCGCAGGCGCCAACCAGCTAGCCAACGGTCTGGCTGCCCAGGTCCAGCCTTCTCCAGCCGCGGCTGCAGCGCCTGCCCAGGTGCATCCAGCAGCGCAGCTTTCCAATGCAGCACCGAATGCCGCCGCAGTGCGAATGGGTCAAGCGGCCGGCACCGATGCGGAACTATATGTAATACGCCCGACAAGCGCCGGCAAAGGAGTGGCGGTGCCTGCTGGTGGCGGAGCCGATCCAGCTTCGCAAGCATCTGTGGCCAGGGGTTCGGCCCTTGGTGGTTCCGCAGAGCCGGCCGTCCCGAGCTTGAATTCGCCACCGCTGGCCCCCGGCGATGGCGCCTTTGTCTTCTAGCGTAGGGAAGCAGCACCGCCATGGGAATGGCGTTTCCATCACCACCCCTCTGTTCCAATCAGGAGATACACCATGATGTCCAAGAAGAGCGAAATGACCACGGGCGCCAAGATGGCCGGCATGGCCGCGCTGAAGGCCGCCATTTTCGTAGGTTCGTTGCTGGTCGCCGGTGCGGCGATGGCGACGGGCGCGACCGATTACGCCGGTACCGACGGCAAGGTCTGTGGCTTCCTCACCAAGACCAACAATCTGCTCAACATGGGCTCGATCGCGGTCGTGACCATTGCCGTCATCGTCGCCGGCTACCAGATCGCGTTCGCACACAAGCGCATCTCGGATGTTTCGTCGATCCTGATCGGTGGCGTATTGATCGGAGCCGCGGGACAGCTGGCCAAGATGCTGATCGGCGACACCGGTTCCACCTGCTCGGCCACGACCATGAATCTCGTCCAGCAGGCGCTGCAGCACTATGCATAAAAACGTACTTTTCCGTGGCTGCACGCGCCCCGCCATGTTCATGGGGGTGCCCTACATCCCCTTTTTCATCGGCGCAGGTGGCGGCTTGCTGGCGGGAATGTACTTCGATCTTTGGTATCTGTTGTCGATCCCGGTGATTATCTTTGGGTTGCAGCAGATGACTAAGCGTGACGAGATGATATTCAGGATGCTTGGACTGCGTTGGTTGTTCAGGATGCGCGTGCGCAACCTGCAGCGCTACTCCGGCGCCTGGGTGTTTTCCCCTAACGAATATCGGAGAAACGTGCCTGGCGCCAAGCCGTAAGTTCGGCATTGTGTCGGTGCCTGAACCCCATGCACGAACGAGTCGTTTCGTGCGTGGGGTTGTTCGGTTTTACCGTGTTGCATAAATTTTGTAGTAGGTACGCGTTCGACTACTCCCGGTTCGTCCGAATCGGGCCTTGGCAAGACGAAATGGATTCAGAGTAATTCCCTATGTTCATCCCAGACAGTTCGATCAGCGAGTTCATTCCCATCTCTACGCATGTAGCGCCATCGGTGCTCAAGACGACGGGTGGGGACTACATGTTGACCTGGCATTTGGGCGGGCTGCCTTTCGTCGGCCGTGAAGAGTGGGAAATCGAGCACCGCCACAACACCTTCAACCGCATGCTTCAGACCTTGCGCGCTCCCGACTTCGCCAACGTGGCCTTTTGGGTGCACGACGTGCGGCGTCGCCGCCGCATCAAGTCCCGCGGCAAGTTTCAGCAGACGTTCAATCAAGAATTGTCCGATCAGTATTACAGCGCGCTCTCATCGCAGAAGATCATGCAGAACGAGCTGTATCTGACCATGCTGTATCGCCCGGTCGTCACCGGGAAGCGCTTGATGGAAAAGTCGGCCAACCTGGCGCAGCTGCAGTCGGAGCAGGATCAGTCCATTGCCAAGATCGTGGAGCTGGCCGGCAACGTCGAGGCCGTGCTCAAGGACTACTCGCCGTATCGGCTGAGCATGTACGAGGCCAGCAACGGCGTCGTCTTTTCCGAAGCGCTGGAATTCTTCGGCTATCTGATCAACCGGATCGACGAGCCGGTGCCGGTCCTGCAGGCGCCGGTGCCTGCATACCTGCCGGTGAGCAAGCATATGTTTGCGAACAAGACCGGCGACTTCGTCATCAAGACACCCGAAGGCACCAATCATTTCGGCGCCATCCTGAATATCAAGGAATACACCGACGGTACGTATCCGGGCATTCTGAACGGGCTGAAGTACCTCGATTTCGAATACGTGGTAACGCATTCCTTCAGCCCGATGGGGCGTCACGATGCGCTGAAGGTGCTGGATCGGACCAAGGGCATGATGATCTCGTCCGGCGACAAGGCGGTCAGCCAGATCCATGAGCTGGACCTGGCGATGGATCAGCTGTCGTCGGGCAATTTCGTGCTCGGCGAGTACCACTTCACCATTGCGGTCTACGCCGACACCCAGGAAAAGCTTTCGCAACAGATCGCGACCACGCGCGCCGAACTGTCCAATGCCGGCTTCGTCTCTTCGAAGGAAGACCTGGCCATCGCCTCGTCGTTCTATTCGCAGCTTCCCGGCAACTGGCGCTATCGCACCCGTCTGGCAAACGTGAGTTCGCTGAACTTCCTGGGCCTGTCGCCGTTGCACAACTTCGCGCAGGGCAAGCGCGACAACAATCCGTGGGGCGAATGCGTCACCACCCTGCAGACCACCAACGGCCAGCCGTACTACTTCAATTTCCATGCGACGCACCCTGCGGAGAATTCGCTGGGCGAAAAGGCGATCGCCAATACGATGGTCATCGGCAAGTCCGGTACCGGTAAGACGGCATTGATCAACTTCCTGCTCAGTCAGGTGCAGAAGTTCGATCCGATCCCGACGATCTTCTTCTTCGACAAGGATCGCGGCGCCGAGATCTTCGTTCGCGCCTGCGGCGGCAATTATCTCGCGCTGGAGAATGGTCGCCCCACCGGCTTCAATCCGTTCCAGTGCGAGCGCAGCGAAGCCAACGTGCAGTTCCTGGCGGACCTGATCAAGGTGCTTGCCGGCAAGGCCGAGTACAGCTCGCGCGACGACGAGGACATCTTCCGTGCCGTCGAGGGCATGCTGGATACGCCGATGCAGCTGCGCAGCATGACCAATTTCCGCAAAAGCCTGCCCAACATGGGCGACGACGGCCTCTATGCGCGCATGCGCAAATGGACCTCGGGCAACTCGCTGGGTTGGGTATTCGACAATCCGGTCGATACCATCAATCTGGAAAAGGCCAGCATCATCGGCTTCGACTACACCGACGTCATCGATAACCCGGAAGTGCGCGTACCGGTCATCAACTACCTGTTGCACCGGCTCGAGGCTTTGATCGATGGGCGTCCGTTGATCTACGTGATGGACGAGTTCTGGAAGATCCTGGACGGCAAGGGCGGCCTCAAGGAATTCGCCAAGAACAAGCAGAAGACCATCCGTAAGCAGAACGGCCTGGGCATCTTCGCCACGCAGAGTCCGGAAGATGCATTGGCCAGCGACATTTCCGCGGCGCTGGTCGAGCAGACCGCCACGATGATCCTGCTGCCCAATCCGAACGCGAGCAAGGAAGACTACATGGAGGGCCTCAAACTGACCGAGGCCGAGTACCAGGTGGTCGTCAATCTGGACGAGCGCTCGCGCTGTTTCCTGGTCAAGCAGGGCCACGGCTCGTCCGTCTGCCAGCTCAACCTGAGGGGCATGGACGACGCGCTGTCGGTCATTTCGGCATCCACCGACAACATCGAAATCATGCACCAGGTGCTCGAGCAGAAAGCGGCCGAGCACGGGGTGGCGCAGAATGACTTGCGGCCCGAGCAATGGCTAAGCGAGTTCTATGCCAAGCGGAAGGGGTCGGGCAAGTCTGCGAATAGGCCCTCGGCATCCGACAGCAAGGGCGCCGCGGCGCTCGCCTGATCGATGCATTCCCCGAAAAATCGTTTCGTTCTACATGACTGGCTGTGAGGTCTATATGGACAACAATATGAAATCCTTCGCTCGATTCCGTCTGCTGACGATTGCTTGCGTTCTGTGTGCTTCGGCGCCGTCGACCGCGTTCGCGCAGTGGTGGGTGCAAGACGACAAGCAGATCGAGGAGAACAAGACCAACACGGATACACTCGACAAGAAGCTCGACAAGATCCGCGAAGACAACCAGATCGGCGCCAAGCCCTCTGGGGATAAGCCCAGCGGCGAGGAGGTTGAGGCGTTGAAAGATGGCGACACGAAGCCGAAAAAGGTCGAGGAGGACTACGGCATCGCCAACTGTGCAGGAGCCCAGGGCACACCAGTCTCAGACGAGCAAAAGACCAACTGCGAGCTGATGCAGAAGACTAGGAACGCTCAGTACAACTACATGGTTGCCATGTACGAGATCACGACCAAGCGGCTGCAGCGCCTCCGCGATCTGGAGAAAGAGCGCAACAACATCGCAGAGAACGAGATCGGCAAGCTGGAGGACAACACCAACAAGCTGATCGCGCTTAAGACCTTGATGGATATCGATCGTCAGCAGATGGAATCTGCGATGTTCGCGTACGAGATCCGGCTCAAGTATCTGCAGAAAGAGCAGGCCGACCAGACCGATGCCGCGATGAAGGGCAAGAAGAAGAGCCCCAATGGTTGGTTCGAGGACTTGCCTGGTCCGATCGCCGATCTGGCCAAGGCATCTGTGGCCGGTATGGTGATGAAGGGAGCGCTCGAAGGTGTCAAGAGCAGCAAGCCGTCCGGGATGCAAACGCTGAGCTTCGAAAAGTGAAGCGAAACCGCTTGAAATATGTCGCTCGCTCATTGTGCATGGATGTGCCGCCCAAGCCCATCTCCGAATTGAACAAAGGTTCGGGTGCTACCTCGCCCGCATGGAAGATCCAACATGTTTAACACGACCACTGGTTTTATGGATGCCGCACTTGGTGGGGCGCTCAGCTCCTTTCTTGGCAACATGGCCAACTATGCGTTCTTTTCGCTGATCAACGATTATTTGCGCGACGAGATCGACATCTTCCAATGGGCGCTTCTGCAGCGCACCACGATGTGGATGGGTGCCATCGCATTGACCGTGCTGACCTTGTGGATCCTGTTGCAGGGGTATCGGATTGTCACAGGCCAGGCGCGCGATTCGGCGATGGCGATGGTGGTGACAGCGCTGCGCGCCACGTTGATCATCGCCTTGGCAACCAGCATGGCAACTGGCTCCTCCAAGCTGTACTGGACTCTGACCGATGGACTGAGCAAGGAGATCACCCAGGTAGTCACCGGTGATGACGACAGTCCTTACGACAAGATCGACCAGAACCTTCTGCTCATGCAGACGGCATTGGCGAGTATCGATGCGTTGCAAGCGGCCGGCAACAAGGAGCAGGAGGACGACAAGACCCGGGCGCGCTGGTTCATGGGTCTGGGCATCGCCGGACCGGGCGTGGTCGCCGGCTCGATGCTGCTGCTGAACAAGATCGCGATGGCGCTGTTCATTGGTTTTGGGCCGCTGTTCATCATGTGTCTGCTATTCAATGCCACGAAGCAGCTCTTCAGCAAATGGCTGTATTACGGAATCGGTACGGTTTTTTCGTTGTCGGTATTGAGCGTGATGGTCGCGATCACCACCAAAGTGGTGGGGGCGGTGGCTTTGGCATTCGTTACCAAATGGGCTGCAAATGGGTGGAGTCTTTCCGGCGAGGGCATCAGCAGCATGTCGCTGCAGCAAGGAGGGTTGGGCTTGGTGATGACGACACTGGTTGTGACCGCGCCCCCGATGGCGGCTGCGTTCTTCCAAGGCGTGCTGGGCCAGTTCAGTCCGTACTCGGCGATGGGTGCTGGTGGTGGTGCGGTGCCGGCTGGGCCGGGAGGGGCTTATGTACCTCGCCAAACGCAAGGTGCCTCGGATCTGGGGCAGGCGCAAGTTCAAAATAATGGCGTGGGTACTAATCCAGTCAATACTTATGGGAGCCGAGTAGCGGGCTCCGATGGCCCGGATCTCAATTATAATAATAGAAACATGGGGTTGGCTGGAAAGAAACCAGGTGGTGATGTTGGGTAATGGCGTTTTTCTGAGGTGATTTATATGAAAAATTTTCTTGCGGTTTTTTTATTTGCCTCAGGTTATTTTGCCGGAAGTGCACTAGCACAAACTGCCTGCCCGGTTGGTACGGCAGCAGGCAGTGCAACATGTGGGCCTTCGGTTAGCTATGTGGATCCACCGCCCCCTCAGCCTGCTGGAGAATGGGACAGTAGATTCGGTGCTGTTGCTGCCGATATGTCTACTTCGGGAAATACAGGAGTGGCAGCCAACAAGACGTCGAAAGAAGACGCCATCAATGATGCTTTGGAAAAATGCCGGTCTTTGGGTAGCGCGAACTGCGGCATTGTGATGTCGTATTCTAATCAGTGTGTCGCCATACTTGCGCCTTCGGTGAATGGGGTGGAGCGTGGTGGCGCTCCTGTGACTCGACCAGGAAAAAATGTAAAAGTCGCAACTGCAATAGCTGAAAAGGATTGTAAGAAAGCCAATAAATCTTCAGAATGTTCCGTGATTTATTCGGCTTGTAGTATGCCTGTGTTTCGTCGCTATTAGGTGATGTCAATTGGTTTGGTCAATTAAATTGGCTAACTGCGGTGACTGTGGAAATTGCATAATAGAGAGCGATGGATAAATGCAGGGTCGAGACGGGGGTAAGCAATACAGGTTTGCCGTTTCAGAGTGTTCAAATCCTGTTTTTAGAAGCTATTGATTTTTGGTGCTATGCCTGATTGAGGCTGCGGTAGAGATCAGCCGCTGAACCAGAAGCTATGATTTTTGATCCGCTCGCCCAATCCGTAACGACTGCTAGCGGCTGCGTTGAATTTTTTGCATCGGCGCCGATATCCTAGGCGCTAGCATGTTGTCCTTGCCGCCGATTGTGCCGAAGGACGATGGCCTTACGCACCAGCCATCGATACGCTGAATACGTATGCAAGCACCTCTGCAATTCGCACATCGACGTTACCCTAACGCAGCTTTCTGCGTGCCCACTGCGCACGCGATCTCTGCCCGAAGGGGGGCGTTGCATGACTCAGGCTCCATGGTGGCGCGGTGCCGTCATCTATCAGATCTATCCGCGTAGCTTTCTCGATGCGAACGGCGATGGTATCGGCGATCTGCCCGGCATCGTGCAGAAGCTGGACTACATCGCAGCGCTTGGCGTGGACGCGATCTGGATCTCGCCGTTCTTCAAGTCGCCGATGGCCGATTTCGGCTACGACATCGCCGACTATCGCGAGGTCGATCCGCTGTTCGGCACGATGGCCGACTTCGATCGCTTGCTGGCCAAGGCCCATGCGCTGGGCTTGAAGGTGATGATCGATCAGGTGCTCAGCCACACGTCGGTGGAGCATGCGTGGTTCAAGGAAAGCCGCCAGAACCGCGACAATCCCAAGGCCGACTGGTACGTCTGGGCAGACGCGCGCGAGGATGGCACGCCGCCGAACAACTGGATGTCGATCTTCGGCGGCGTCGCCTGGCAGTGGGAGCCGCGTCGTGGCCAGTACTACCTGCACAACTTCCTGTCGTCGCAGCCGGACCTCAACTTCCACAATCCCGAGGTGCAGCAGGCCACGTTGGACAATGTCGAGTTCTGGCTCGCGCGCGGGGTGGATGGGTTCCGGCTGGATGCGATCAATTTCTGCTTCCACGATCCGTTGCTGCGGGACAATCCGCCAAAGCCCCCGGAAATGCGCGTGGGGCGGGGCTTCAGTCCCGACAATCCGTATGCGTTCCAGTACCACTACTACAACAACACGCAGGCGGAGAACCTGCCGTTCCTGCAGAAGCTGCGCGGTCTGCTCGATCGCTATCCCGGGACGGTGAGCCTGGGCGAGATCTCGTCCGAGGACTCGCTCGCCACCACCGCCGAATATACGCGGGCCGGGCATCTGCACATGGGCTACAGCTTCGAGCTGTTGACCGACGATTTCAGCGCATGCTACATCCGCGAGACGGTGTCGAGTCTCGAAGTGGCGATGACCGAAGGTTGGCCGTGTTGGGCGATTTCCAACCACGATGTGCAGCGTGCAGTGACGCGCTGGGGGCAGGGCGCGCAGACGCCTGCGTTCGCGCGGCTGCTGATCGCGTTGCTGTGCTCGTTGCGCGGTTCGGTGTGCGTCTATCAGGGCGAGGAGTTGGGCCTGGGCGAGGCCGAGGTCCCGTTCGAGGCGCTGCAGGACCCGTATGGCATCGCATTTTGGCCGAGCTTCAAGGGGCGCGATGGATGCCGTACGCCGATGCCGTGGGACGACAGCGCACAAGCCGGCTTCAGCACCGGGAAGCCATGGCTACCGGTGGCGCCAGCGCATCGCGCGCAGTCGGTGGCGGCGCAACTGGCCGATCCGCATTCGGTGTTGATCGCGTTCCAGCAGTTCCAGGCCTGGCGCAAACGGCATGCAGCTTTGCGCGAAGGCGATATCGCGTTCGTCGAGACCGCCGAGCCGGTGTTGATGTTCCAGCGCCGGCATGCGCGGCAGACGCTGCTGTTGGCGTTCAATCTGTCGGCGCAAGCCACCGAAGTGGCGCTGCCCGCGGGGCAATGGCGACAGCTGGCAGTGCCTGGCATCGACCCAGGCAAGGTCGAGGGTGGCCTGCAGCTGCCCGGTTACGCGATGGTGTGTCTGGAAGGCGCGTAGCCACCGCGTAGTCCGCTGGTTCGGCTGCCTGCGTGACAGGCAGCCGAAAGCGGCATGGATGCCAACGTCGGGCTATGGGGAGTGTAGATTTCCTCCCTGGCACAGAACGTTCGCCTGTCTCCTGGATGTCACCGCGCTGGATGTACGCGAATCGCTTGCTACTCGCGGTTCCATATCCAAAACCCGCATGTTGCCGCCATGGCAGCGCCTAGAGCGCGACCAGGTTGCGAAGCATCGGCTCGCGTTGCCCTACAGTGCACAAAAACCGTTGCCCTGATTGAAGCGCGCGTGTCCATGATCCATGGGTGAAAGCGTTTCTTGCGGCACCTATGGCCGTTTCGTTGCGAACGACGCCGGCACTGGTACTGACACAACCCTGGGCATTGGTGCGTGTGGGATGGGCAACGCATGCGCGCCGCTCGCTACGTCATTCAGTGTTCGTGCGTGGGCATTGCCGTTTGCGCAGTTGGGCTGGCAGGCCGATGCGTTTCGCCGGGCGCTGCTGCGCAGCGTACTGGGCACAAAAAAAGCCCGCCGGCATCACGCCGACGGGCTTGCTGCAGGCACGGAGGGGTGGCCTAGAACTTGTAGTTCACCCCGAGCACGTAGGTGCGGCCCCACTCGATGTATTCCAGCGGGCGATCCTTGGTCTCGGCATAGGTGCGGTAGGGCGAGTTGCTCAGGTTGCTCGCCTGCAGCAGCAGGCTCAGGCCTTTCAGGCTGCTGAGGTCGCCGAAGGTATAACTGATCTGCGCGTCGGTGATGTTCTCGCCGACCACGTAGCGCAGGGTGCGGTTGCCGTTGAAGTTGCCGATCTCGCCGATGAAGTCCGAGCGCCGGCGCTGGCTGACGCGTGCTTCGAAGCCGTTGCGCTCGTAGTAGGCGGTGAGGTTGTAGACGCGCTTGGACAGGCCCGGCAGGCTGATCTCGCCGTCGCCCACGCTTGATGCGCTTTCCGGGTCGCGAATCTTGACGTCGCTGTCGTTGAAGGTGGCGCTGGCCTGGATGCCGAATCCTTCCAACGGGGCGAACAGCATGTCCAGTGGCAGCGAGGCGGTCAGTTCCAGGCCGCGAAGGGTGCCGCCCTTGCCGTTGAACGGCGCGCTGAAGGTGCCGGTGGTCTGCACCGGCGCCGAGCCCGGCGGCGGCACGTAGCCGGCGACCAGGGCGGAGAAGTCGTAGTCGTCGCGGGTCTGGGTGTAGATGTAGCTCTTCAGGTCCTTGTAGAAGAACGCGGCCGCGACATAGGCCTTGGCGCCGAAGTACTTCTCGTAGGAGATGTCCAGGGCGTTGGCGCGCCACGGATCGAGGGTGGGGTTGCCGCCGCTGGCGCCGGGCTTGCCGGTGGCGTTGTCCACGCCGAATTCCAGCGAGGCGCGCAGCTGGTCCACGCGCGGACGCGCGACCTGCTTGGCCAGCGCGAAGCGCAGGGTCTGCTCGTGCGGGAACTGGAAGGCCAGATTCAAGCTCGGCAGCCAGTCGTTGTAGGTCTTGCCTTCGTCGATCGGCCGCACTTCGCTGCCGACTGGCTGCGAGGCATCCCAGTAATTCGCCTGCGACGACTGGTCGGCGTGCTGCAGCTGTACGCCGATGTTGCCGCGCACGCCCACCGCGCCCCATTCGGTGTCGATGTTGGCGCGCATCCAGGCAGTAGTGATTTTTTCCTGCACAGTCCAGGCCTTGGAGACCAGGTACGAGGCATCCTCGCTGGGATCGAACACCATGTAGCGCGAGACCGCGCCCGGCACGTTCCAGGCGGGGATGTAGCCAATGCCGGCGAAGCCCAGGTTCACCGGCGCGTACTGCAGGTCGGAGGCGATGGTAGTGTCGCCTTGCGCGCCCAGGGTGATGTTGCCTTCGGGCTGGTGCTTTTCCTTCTCGCGGTTGGCGTAGTTCACGCCCACGTCCAGATCGGAGAACCAGCGCAGCGCTTCGGGCATCGGGAAGCTAGCCTGCAGGCGCGCGCCCTTCAGCACGTCCTCCACGCGCGGCGCCTTGCCGTAGCCGGAGCCGTAGATGGTGTTGGTGATGTACAGCGCATCCGGGTTGGAATAGTCCAGCCCGGGCGAAAGCTGCGAGAAGCCGTTGTTGCGGTAGGCCAGGCCGACCGTGTCCAGCTGCGGCATCGGCGTCAGCTGCAGGTTGTTCTCGAGATTGAGCTCCTTGCGCGTAGCCTTGGAGTAGTTCACGTCGGTGATGATCCGCACGGCGCCGGCGTTGATTTCGTTGTTCCAGCCGAACGCGTCGATCTTGTCCTCGCGCTTGTTGTACATGCCGCGTACCAGCGGATAGACACCGCTGGCGGTGCCACCGGTGAAGGTGCCGTTGCCGTTGACCTGGGTGCCGGCGATGGCCAGACCCGGGGTGTAGCCGCCGTTGTAGTTGCTGAGGTTGAGCTCGAACTGGTTGGCGGTGTCGATCTGCTCGGCTTCGGTGTGGAAGGCATCGAGCGTGCTGGTCCAGGCATTGGAAGGGCGGTACTGCAGGGTCGCCATCACGCCGTCGCGCTTGGAGTCGCCGGTGCGGCGCAGCGCCTTGATGCCGTCGGAGAAGTAGGTGCCGGCGGCGACACCCGGACGCGCGCCGCTATCGGTGTTCTGTGTGCTCCAGGGTTCGTACAGGCCGACCTGGTTCTCCTGAATGGGCGTGTCGGTATGCGCGTAGCCGATCGCCAGGCCGATGGTGCGATCGGCGAACTGGTCGATGTAGCTGGCGCTGAAACGGTTGCCATAAGGATCGGTATCGGCGGCCTTGCCCAGCGAATTGCGCTGGTAGCGGCCGCCGATCGCGATCACCCGCTCGCCGAAGCTGAGCGGGCGCGCGGTCTGCATGTCCACCGTGCCCGACAGGCCCTGACCGACCAGGCCGGCATCGGGTGTCTTGTAGACGGTGACGCCGCTGACCAGTTCGGACGGGTACTGGTCGAATTCGACGCTGCGGTTGTCGCCGGTGCTGACCACCTCGCGACCGTTCAGCAGGGTGGTGGAGAAGTCCGGCGACAGGCCGCGCACGCTGATGACCTGGGCGCGGCCGGCCACGCGCTGTGCGGCCAGGCCGGGTAGGCGCGCCAGCGATTCGGCGATGCTGACGTCGGGCAGCTTGCCGATGTCCTCGGCCGAGATCGCCTCGACGATGGACGTGGAATCCTTCTTGATCGCGATCGCGTTCTCGATGCCGCGGCGGATGCCGGTCACCTCGACCTTGTCCAGATCTGTGACCTGACCGTCGGTGGCTGCTGTGGCGGACTGCGTCTCGGACTGTGCAGCGGCCAGCATCGGTGTCATGGCGATGGCTACGGCCAGCGTCAGCGCATTGCGCTTGTGGTTCAACATTTTCCCCTCCCAGGCAATGTTGTCGTGCAAATTTTCTGATCCGGAAAATCGGCCGGATGTAGGGATCGCGCTGCCGATTTTCGGTAACGCGACTGCGACGTATGGTAGACACGGCAATCCGCCGCGAACGCGGCCTGCATACGTATTCACTGGGTTTCATCGCATTGGAATCGATTCCACGGTGGCGATGGCGTACGGCGATAAAGCGTGGGCGCGTCGTGATCGCAAAGGCGGTGTGCGGGAATGTGCGGCGCAGCGCGCTGCGAAGTGCGTGGATGCGCGGCATGCAGGCAGTGGCGGCAGTCCGACGCATGCCGATGGGGAGAGCAGATGTCTGGGAGACAGATGCGGATACCAGGCGCGACGAGCGTTATGGGCCAGGGCGGCACGCGTTCGCGCGCAGCATGCGCGGGGAACGGAAAAGGCGGCGCTGCACGGATGCGTCAGTCATCCGTCCGAAGCAGGCCGTTGCCGATCGCCTGAGCCATTGCAGGCTGTCTGGCGACTTGGGTCGTGGCGGGCCTTGTCGGTGAAGTCCGTCGCGGCCGAGGCCGCTCCTGCAGATAACGTCATCCAGCGACCCAGTCCGGAGCGGGAATGGGCTAGCGCCGTGCCGCTGGATCGCCGTCGGCGGCGGCCGCCGCCGCGTCCAGCGGCGTGAAGCGGATCGCCTGGCCGCCGCCCGGCGCCAGCTTCAGTTCCAGGGAATCGGCGCTGCCGACCTCGCGTTGCTCGCGTACGAAGTCGAACGGGTTGTGCCGGTAGTCGGCGGCGTCGCCGTCGCGGTAGATCTCGGCGCGGTAGCGCACGCCCGGCTCCAGGAACGACAGCGACACCGGCAGCACCCGGCCGTGTTCGTCGGTGATGCTGCCCAGGTACCAGTCGCGGCTGTGGCGGTCCTTGCGCACGATGGTCACGTAGTCGCCGACCTCGCCGTCGAGGACGCGGCTGTCGTCCCAGTCCACCGCCACGTCCTCGATGAAGCGGAACGCGTCGCGGTGCTGCAGGTAGTGCTCGGGCAGGTCGGCGGCCATCTGGATCGGGCTGTAGATCGCCACGTACAGCGCCAGCTGCCGCGCCAGCGTGCTCGGGATCGGCTGGCCGTCGCGGCCTTTCAGGCTGAGGATGCCCGGGGTGTAGTCCATCGGACCGGCCAGCATGCGGGTGAAGACCAGGTTGACCTCGTGTTCGGGCGGGTTCGGCGGCTGCCCCCAGGCGTTGTATTCCATGCCGCGCGCGCCTTCGCGCGACAGCCAGTTGGGATAGGTGCGGCGCAGGCCGGTGTCCTTGATCGGTTCATGCGCGTTGACCGACAGGTGCCGCGCCGCGGCTTCGCGCACCACCTTCAGGTGATGCTGCGCCATGAACTGGCCGTCGTGCCATTCGCGCCACAGCGGCCCGCCGGCCGGATTGCGCCGGTCCACCTGGCCGTCGTCGCAGACGTAGCCCGTCTTGAAGGTGTCCACGCCCAGGCGTGCGTACAGGTCCAGGGCGGCATCGAGCTGGTCTTCGTAGTGCTGCACCGCGCAGCCGGTCTCATGATGGCCGATCAGGTGCACGCCGCGCTTGGCGGCATAGGCGCTGAGCGCTTCGAGGTCGAAATCCGGGGTGGGCCGGGTGAAGTCGAAGCCGCCGCCGTTGCCGAACCATTCGCCGTTCCAGCCGGGATTCCAGCCTTCCACCAGCACGCCACGGAAGCCTTGCGCGGCGGCGAAATCGATGTAGCGGCGGGTGTTGGCGGTGGTCGCGCCGTGCTTCGGTCCGGTCGCCCAGGTTTCCTGGTTCAAATGCATCGACCACCACACACCCACGTACTTGGCCGGATGCACCCAGCTCACGTCGCCCAGCGCATTGGGCTCGTTGAGGTTGAGGATCAGATTGGAGTCGACCAGGCCGCCGGCGTGGTCGGCGATCTGCACGGTGCGCCACGGCGTGTCGAACGGCAGGCGGCGCTTGACCTTCCAGCCTTGCGCCGACGGCGACAGCTGCGCGTGCAGGCGCTGGCCGTCGCCGCGGCGCAGCCACATCCCGGCGTAGTCGACCAGGGCGGCCTCGTGCAGGGCGATGTGCAGTCCGTCGCGGCTGCGCATCGTGATCGGCGTATGCGCCAGCGCGACCTGGTTCAGCGGCGTCTGCCGGTACAGGTATTCGTAGTGGATCGGCTCCCCGGCCGGGATCCACCAGGCGGTGGCTTCCGGCGCGATGGCGAACTCGGTCAGTTCCTCGTCGATGATCGCTTCGCGCAGGCCGGCTTGCTGCGGGAAGCTGTAGCGGAAGCCCAGGCCGTCGTCGTAGACCCGGAACACGACCGCGAAGCGCCGCCGCAGTCCGCTGCGCTCGCCCAGGTCCACGCGCAACTCGTTGTAATGGTTGCGCACGTAGCGGCGCTCGCCCCACGGCTGCTCCCAGGTTTCATCCACGCTGCGCGTGGCCTGCGCCAGTACCGCCAGGTCGCGGTCCAGGCGCCCGTCGCGCAACTGGAAGCCCAGCCTGGAAGCGCCGATCACGGTATCGCCCAGGCGCTGCACACGGTAGCTCGGCCTGCCGTCGTCCAGTTGCAGTGCGACCTGCAGCACCTTGCCCGGCGAGTCCACGCTGGCCACGGTCTTCGGTTCCGCGCGCAGCAGCGGTGCGGTGCACAACAGCGCGGCCGCGAACAGCATCCGCGTAGGCGGCGATGGACGCATGCGTGGCATGGCATGGAACTGCGGCATATCCCCTCCCAAGGCGGCCGTTGCAGCTGCGGCGACTATAGCGAGGCGCTGCGAGCCCGTTGCGGCCAAGGCGATGAATACGTATGCAGATGCACGCGATGCGATGCGGCGCGTCTACCATGTCCGCAGCGCTTCTCGAAGAGGCCGCGACCGCGGTGCCGGCATGCCGGTGCGGCGAACCCACAATGCAGGCAAAGAGGGAGGGAGGCCGACGGGCGCGAGCCGGTCCGCCGCTTCGATGCTGAAGATGATCTGCTTGGCCGCCACCTTGGGTGCTGCGGTGTCGGCGTCTGCGTGGCAGACGTCGTTGCAATGGCGCGGCCAGACCGCGCAGGCCGCGGTCACCGCCGACGGCGGCTTCGTGCTGCGTTCGGCGCAGGGCACGCGCACGCTGGCGGCGCAGCCGCTGCGCAGCGACACCGCCAGCCCGCTGTTCGATGCGCTGTTCGCGCTGGCGCAGCAGGAGTTGCGCGACGACCAGGTCGACGCGATCCGCGATCCTGCCTTCGACCACGGCAAACCGCTGCCGTGCGACTGCTACCAGACCGGCGAACGCTGGCCCTACGTGTGGACCCGCGACGTCAGCTATGCCGCCGATCTGGCGCTGGCGCGGCTGGACCCGCAGCGCACGCGGCGCTCGCTGCGCTTCAAGCTGTCGGCGATGCGCGGCGCGGATGCGCTGCCGGGCCTGTTCGTGGCCCAGGATACCGGCTCGGGCGGCAGCTGGCCGGTGAGCAGCGACCGCGTGGTCTGGTTCCTGGCTGCGCGGCATCTGCTCGACGATGCGCAGTTCGCCGCCGACACCCGCGCCGCGCTCGATGCGACCCTGACGCAGGATCGCGCATTCGCATTCGACCCGCGCATCGGCCTGTACCGCGGCGAGACCTCGTTCCTGGACTGGCGCGAGCAGACCTATCCGGCCTGGACCCGCAACGACGTGCGCTTCATCGCCGAGTCGTTCGCGCTGTCCACCAATGTGCTGCACTACCAGGCGTTGCGCCTGGGGGAGCGGCTGGCGCGCGAGCACGGCGACACCGCGGTGGCGGCGCGCTATGCCGGTTGGGCGGATGCGCTGCAGCAGGCGATCGCGCAGCGCTTCTGGCGCGAGGACCGTGGCACCTACGTCAGCTATCTCGGCAGCGCTGCGCATCCGGTGGCCTACGAAAGCTACGACCTGCTGGGGCTGTCGCTGGCGGTGCTGGCCGACGTGCTGCCGCGCGAACGCGCACGCCAGGCGCTGGCGCGCTATCCGGCGGTCGAGGCCGGCAGCCCGGTGGTCTGGCCGCAGCAGCGAGATGTGCCGATCTACCACAACCGCGCGATCTGGCCATTCGTCAGCGCGTATGCGCTGCGCGCGGCGCGACATACCGACGACAGCGCGCGCATCGCCTTCGAAGTGCGCTCGCTGCTGCGCGGCGCCGCGCTGGCCGGCTCGAACATGGAGAACTACGAATTCCTGAGCCAGGCCGCGCATGTGGACGATGGCCCGCTCAGCGGGCCGGTGGTCAATTCGCCGCGGCAGCTGTGGTCGGTGGCCGGCTACCTGGCGATGGTGATCGAAGGCGTGTTTGGTGTGGAGGACGACGGAACGGTGGCGCCGAAGCTGCCGGTGGGCCTGGTGCCGATGTTGTTCGGCGAGCGCGACGAGATCGCGCTGCAGCTGCGCGAGCGGCGCATCGTGCTGCGGCGGCCTGCACAGCTGCATGGCGATCTGCTGGTGGCCGGCGATACGCGCACCCATGATGGCGTGACCACCGTGCAATTGGTCGCACGCGACACGGCGAGCACGCCGGTGCCGCTGCTCGCGGCCGCCGATGCGTTCGCCCCGCTCGCGCCGCCAGCGCCGCGCGTCGAGCGCGATGCGCAGGGCTGGCGCGTCGCGGCGGCCGCCGACACGGTGCTGTACGTCGATGGACAGCGCCAGCCAGGCGCCGCCGACGGCGTGCGCCTGCCGTTGCGCGAGGACGTGCAGTGCCTGAGCCTGACCCGCCGCGATGCGCATTGGGAGTCGCTGCACAGCCCCACGGTCTGCGTCGGCGACGTGGTCCGCCTGCGCGGACCCGACGACTGGCGTTGGACCGCGCCGCGCGATGGCGAGTACCGGCTGAGCCTGCGCTACGTCAACGCGCACGGCCCGATCAATACCGGCGTCACCGCCGCGGTGAAACAACTGCAACTGCAATGCGGCGATGCAGCGCCGCAGCGCATGCCGGTGGTGATGCCGCACAGCGTCGGCGAACAGGAGTCCACAGCCGCCGTGTTCACGCTCAAGGCTGGGCAGGCCTGCCGCATCCGCCTGGCGCCTGCGGCCAACATGAGCGCGTTGCAGCACTTCGCGCGCTATACCGGCGGCGAGGGCGGCGCCGACGGCGTGGTCAATGCGGCCGATGTCGCCGCGCTGCTGATCGCGCCGGCCGACACCGCGAAGGTGAGCCGATGAGGACCGCGCCGCGCGCCAAGCCGGCGCTGTCGTTCTGGCAGATCTGGAACATGTGCTTCGGCTTCCTTGGCATCCAGTTCGGGTTCGCGCTGCAGAACGCCAATGCCAGCCGCATCTTCCAGACCCTGGGCGCGGACATGGAGCAGGTGCCGGGGCTGTGGATCGCCGCGCCGCTGACCGGGCTGATCGTGCAGCCGATCGTCGGCTATCTGTCCGACCGCACCTGGAACCGCTTCGGCCGGCGCCGCCCGTATTTCATGGTCGGCGCGCTGTTCACGACACTGGCGCTGCTGGTGATGCCGAACTCGCCGGCACTGTGGGTGGCGGCCGGCACGCTGTGGATCCTGGATGCGTCGATCAACATCTCGATGGAGCCGTTCCGCGCCTTCGTCGGCGACCAGTTGCCGCAACGCCAGCGCGCCAGCGGCTATGCGATGCAGAGTTTCTTCATCGGCGTCGGCGCGGTGGTGGCGAGCATGCTGCCTTGGCTGTTGGCGCAGTGGGGCGTGAGCAATACCGCCGCGCCCGGCCACGTGCCGGCGACGGTGCGCTACGCGTTCTACCTCGGCGGCGCGGTGCTGTTCCTGTCCATCGGCTGGACCGTGCTGCGCACGCGCGAGTATCCGCCCGAAACGCTGCAGGAGTTCGACGACGCGCCGCCGTCGCACGCCGCCGAACACGCGACAGCCATGCCGCGTTCGGATGCCGCCGCGGCGATCTGGCTGCTGCTGGGCCTTGCCGGCGCGGCGGCGATCTTCTGGAGCCGCGGCGACCGCATGCTGTACGTGTTGGCCGGCCTGGTCGCCGGCTATGGACTGTTGCAATGGCTGGCGCCGCGACTGAGGCCGCACCACATGCTGGCGGCGATCATGCGCGACGTGCAGGCGATGCCGCAGGCGATGCGACGCCTGGCCTGGGTGCAGTTCTTCTCCTGGTTCGCGCTGTTCGCGATGTGGATCTACACCACCGCGGCGGTGACGCAGACGCACTACGGCGCCACCGACACCGCCTCGGCGGCGTACAACGACGGCGCAAACTGGGTGGGCGTGCTGTTCGGTGCGTACAACGGCTTCGCCGCGCTCGCGGCGATCGCCATTCCGCTGCTGGTGCGCGCGGTCGGCCTGCGCGTCAGCCATCTGCTCAACCTGTGCCTGGGTGCGATAGGGCTGCTGTCGTTCCTGTGGATCCGCGATCCGCAGTGGCTGCTGTTGTCGATGCTGGGCGTCGGCTTCGCCTGGGCCTCGATCCTGTCGCTGCCGTACGCCTTGCTGTCCGACAGCGTGCCGGCGGCGAAGATGGGCGTGTACATGGGCATCTTCAATTTCTTCATCGTGATCCCGCAGCTGGTCGCGGTCAGCGTGCTGGGTTTCGTGCTCACGCACTGGCTCGGCGGCCGGCCGCTGTACGCGCTGGGCATCGGCGGCGCCAGCCTGCTGCTGGCGGCGCTGTGCGTGCTGCGGGTTCCCGCCGAACACGGAGCAACGCAATGACGTATCGGATTTCGCTGCTGGCGCTGGCCTTGTTGGGTGCCGTTGCGCCACCGGCGCGTGCGCAGGCAGCGGCGGAGTACTACGGCACGCTGGAACCGTTCGCCAGCGAGGCGGTGTATTTCGTGGTCACCGATCGCTTTGTCAACGGCGATCCCGGCAACGATCATCGCGACCAGGGGGGCGCGCACCGCACCTTCGACATCCCGCTGCCGGCGCCGCCGGGCGAGAGCGACAACATCGGCTACCTGGGCGGCGACTTCAAGGGCGTGGTCGACAACGCCGGCTATATCCGCGGGCTGGGCTTCGGCGCGGTGTGGATCACCCCGATCGTCGACAATCCGGACGAAGCGTTCACCGGCGGCAAGCCGATCAGTTGGGGCAGCAACCTGAGCGATCGCGGCAAGACCGGCTATCACGGCTATTGGGGCGTCAATTTCTACAAGCTGGACGAACACCTGCCCAGCCCGGGCCTGGATTTCGCCGGCTTCACCCAGGCGATGCATGCGCAGCGGCTGAAGGTGGTGCTGGACATCGTCGGCAACCATGGCTCGCCGGCGTACACGATGCCGAAGCGGCAACCGATGTTCGGCCAGGTGTTCGATCGCGACGGCAAGCTCGTCGCCGATCACCAGAACCTGCCGCCGGCCAGGCTGGATCCGGCGCACAACCCGCTGCATGCGTTCTACAACACCGGCGGCGGCCTGGCCGAGCTGTCGGATTTCAACGAGCGCAATCCGGCGGTGATGGAGTATCTGGTCGGCGCCTATTCGCAATGGCTGGGGCAGGGCGCGGACGCCTTCCGCATCGACACCATCGGCTGGATGCCGGACAGCTTCTGGCACGAGTTCGTGCGCCGCATCCGCGCGCAGCGGCCGGGCATGTTCATGTTCGGCGAGGCCTTCGACTACGACGCGCGCAAGATCGCCGGGCACACCTGGGCGCGCAACGCCGGGGTCAGCGTGCTGGATTTCCCGCTGAAGCAGGCGCTGTCCACGGTGTTCGGGCATGCGCGCGGCGGCTTCGAGCAATTGCAGGCGCCGCTGTACCTGGAGCGCGGCCCGTACGCCAACCCGTACGAATTGATGACCTTCTACGACAACCACGACATGGCGCGGCTGGACGCCAGCGACGCCGGCTTCATCGATGCGCACAACTGGCTGTTCACGGCGCGCGGCATCCCGGTGATCTATTACGGCTCGGAAACCGGCTTCATGCGCGGCCGCGCCGAGCATGCCGGCAACCGCAACTATTTCGGCCAGGCGCGGGTGGACGCGGCGCCGCAGAGCCCGATCTTCGCGCCGTTGCAGCGCATCGCGCTGCTGCGGCAACGCACGCCGGCGCTGCAGCGCGGGCTGCAGCTCGACCTGCGCCTGTCCGGCGACGAGGCGGTGTTCTATCGCGTGTTCCAGTATGCCGGCGGCACCCAGACCGCGCTGGTGCTGCTGAACAAGGGCGACGCGCCGAAGACACTGGAAGTGCGCCGTTACCTGCAGCCGGGTACCTGGCGCGACGGTTTCGACGGCAGCGCGGTCGAGGTCGCGGACAGCTTGCGCGCCGAGGTGCCGGCGCACGGCGTGCGCGTGTTCCTGTCCGATGCGCCGATCGTTCGCTCGGATCTGCGCGCGCGGCTGGATTGGCTGATGGCGGCGAAGGATGGCGTGGAGCCGCCACTGTAGGAGCGGCTTCAGCCACGACCGGGCGTTATCGGTAATACCTGGTCGCGGCTGAAGCCGCTCCTACAAGAAGCTGGCAGTGTTCACGCGACCGACGGCTGCGGCTCGGCCCACACGCTGTTCGGTTCGCCATGCCGGGCGCGGCGCGCAGTTGCGCGTGCCAGCGCGGCGAAGCCCACTGCCATCGCCACGGCCATGCCGTCGACCCAGAACAATGGCCATTGCCCGGCGGCGGCGGCGCTCCACATCCACCAGCCGCTGGCCAGGCCGTGCGCCAGCGGGATCGCCGCGGTCACCGCGGCGGCGGCCCACAACAGCTCGCGCGCGGCCTGCGCCGGCGCGCGCAGCGCCGCCCACAGCGCGCACAGCGCCCAGCTGCCGAAGCAGGTCCAGCGCATGCCGGCATCCACCGCGTCCGGCGCGATCCGTTCCAGCACCTGCACCGCGACGAATGCCGCCGAGATCGCCACGCACAGGCCGATGCACACGCCGACCGTGGCCCGCGCCATGTTGATCTGCGCGCGGCCTTGCTGCGCCTGGCGGCGCTTGCGCCGCGATTCGATCCACAGCAGGTTGCCCGAGTAGAACAGGAACGCGCCGCCGATGCCGAGCAGGAAGTACAGCCACGGCACCAGCGCATTGCCGTATTCGCCGAAATGCAGCGCATAGGCCGAGGTCAGCGTGGCATGGTTGGCGTCGCGGCGGCCGGGCAGCTGGGTGGCGATCACCTTGCCGCTGGCCGCGTCCAGCGCCACCGTCCCGGTCGGTCCCAGCGTGCCGGGCGACTCGCCGCTGATTTCCACCGTCGCGTTGCGGTCGCCGGCGTGCTGCAGCTTCATGTACACCGGCGCGAAATCGTGCAGTCCTTGCCGCCGCGCCTCGGCGACGGCACGCGTGCTCCAGTCGGCCAGCGTGCCCACCGGCGCCGGCGTGCCGCTGGCGCTGCGCACCGGCGCGGTGTCCATCGCCACCGGCACCGCGTCCTGCACCTTGCCGTCGAAGACCAGCGGATTCAGCGCCGCCATCAGGACCAGCGACAGACACAATATCGCGCCGGTCACCGCGAACATCAGGTGCAGCGGCAGGCTCAGCACCCCGACCACGTTGTGCGCATCCAGCCAGAACTGCTTGAGATTGCGGCCCGGGCGCAGCGCGAACAGGTCCTTGAGCAGCTTCGGCAGATGGATGATCACCCCGGACACGATCGCCACCGCATACAACAGGCTGACGATGCCCATCAGATAGACGCCGGCCACCGGCAGGCCCAGCGTGTAGTGCAGTTCGTTGACCAGGGTGGCCAGACCCGCCTGCGGCAGGTCCGGCCCGCCCTCCAGGTCGTCGAGCGTGGCCATCTGCCACACGCCCTCGGCATCGGGCCAGTAGATCAGCGCCTTGGGAAATTCGCTGCTGGGGAACAGCATGCCGAGCATCGGCTTGGCTTGCGGATGCCGCGCCAACGTCGCGTCGAGCAGGCGCTGCGCATCGTCCATGGTCTGCACCGGCACCACCTGTTGCGATTGCCAGCGCGGCAGGTCGTGGTGGAACACGGTGATCGCGCCGGCATAGAAGGCGACGAACAAGGCGAAGCCGGCGACCAGGCCCATCCAGGTGTGCAGGGCGGTGAAGGTCCGCAGCGTGGCGGCTTGCAGTTTCATGCGGATGTCCTCATTGCGCCCAGCCCAGCGCCTTCAGCGCCCACAGCAGGGCGAAGCCGGCCACTGCCAGCGCGCTCAACCAACTCCAGGCGCGGCGCCCGCTGGCGCAGCAATAGGCGCCGATCGCCACGCCCACCCACAGCGGCACGAACGCGATCAGCGCGGGGACCAGCGCCTGCTGCCACGGCCCCGGCGGCAGCCAGCAGACCAGGCCGGTCAGCGCGGTGGCCAGGAAGAAGCCGGGAATCAGCCCGGCCAGCCCGCGGCTCCACATCATCGCGGCCGGCTCCGTGTGGTATCGCCCGTCTCGCCGCGCAGGGCGCCGACGGTCGGTACCAGCATCAGCGCCAGCATCCAGCTGGCGAGCATCGCGCACAGCCCGGCGCCGACGCCCAACTGCACGATCCACGCCGCCAGCGAGGTGCCCGCCAGCGCCAGGCCCAGCCCGTTGCCGAACCGGCGCAGGCGCCGCAACGACGCCAGGCGGCAGTTTGGCGAGCCGGCATACAGCGCCAGCGCGGACAGCGCCGCGCATACGGCGGCCAGGACAATCCCGGCAATGGCCGTACTCATCGGGTGCCGCTCCATGCTGCCGATCGCGGCGGCCTGCCGCCTGCGGCGGTTGCCGGCGGGAGGGCGGAGGTCGGGTGGGAAGCGGGACGGGCAGGGGGCATCGGCATTCCAGGCGGCGGCGTGCAGCCGCGGCAATCCGCGGCACTCTCTCGCGGATGATAATCATTCTGCTTTCGTAAGGAAAACGCGGCGGATGCGCGTGGCGTGTCTGCCCGGCGCGAATGGAGCGTCTGCGGCTGCGTCCGCGCGCCGGTGAGGGATCAGCTGCGCAGCGAGGAACCGCGCAGCGCCAGCGTCACCGGCAGGGTGCGGCTGGCGACCGGCTGCCCGGCGATCTGCGCCAGCAGGGTCTCCACCAGCACCGCGCCGGCCAGCTTGGTGTCCTGTTGCACGGTCGACAGCGCCGGCGCCACGCAGGCGGCGATCGGGATGTCGTCGAAGCCGGCCAGGGCCACGTCCTCGGGCACGCGCAGGCCGTGCTCGCGCAATGCCTTCAGCGCGCCGATCGCGATCAGGTCGCTGGCGGCGAACACCGCGTCGAAGCGTTCGCCACCGCGCAGCAGCGCCTGCGCCGCTTCGTAGCCGGACTGCTCGGTGGTGATCGCGTCCACCTGCAGGCCGGGCGCGAGCTCCGATCCGGCCGCATGCAGCGCCTGGGCATGGCCGCGGTAGCGCTCCAGGAACTCGGGGTAGTGGTTCGAGGCGTCGCCAAGGAACGCGATGCGCCGGCAGCCCTGTTGCAGCAGATGCGCGGTGATGTCGTGGCCGCCCTGGAAGTTGTCGCTGCCGATCGACACCCCCGGCTGCCCGGGCAGCACCGCGCCCCAGCGCACGAAGTGGGTACCTTGCTCGACCAGATGCTGCAGCCGCTGCTGCGCCTGCAGATAGTCGCCATAGCCGAGCAGGATCAGGCCGTCGGCCTTCTGGCTGTCGCCGTAGTCGGCGCGCCAGTTGTCCGACAGCTGCTGGAACGACACCAGCAGGTCGTAGCCGTGGCGCGCGCAGGCGCGGGTGATCGAGCCCAGCATCGAGTGGAAGAACGGGTTGATCAGCGAGTCGTCGGTGGTCGGGTCCTCGAAGAACAGCAGCGCCAGCGTGCCGGCATTGCGCAGGCGCAGGCTGGAGGCGTGCTTGTCGACCTTGTAGTTCAACTCGTTGGCGATCGCCAGGATCTTGCGCCGGGTCTGCTCGTTGACCGCCGGGCTGCCGCGCAGTGCGCGCGAGACGGTGGGCTGCGATACGCCCGCCAGGTAGGCGATATCGAGCGATGTGGCCTTGCCTTTGATGACGGGCGCTCGCAGTGCAGAGGAAACAGGCCGAAGCATGCCATGGCGTACGGGATAGCACTTGCTGCGGCGCAGCGTGGGGTGGGGCGCGGGACTCGGGACCGGAGACCCGGAAGAGCACAGCCCGTGCCGCTTCGTTGCCACCGCGCTGCAGGTCTTGACCGTCGATTGCCACGCACACCATCAACGCCAGCCAAGCGCCTTTCCGAGTCCCCGGTTCCGAGTCCCGCGCTTCCACCCCCTTCAAATCCACAAACCACCCAAATGCGTTACCATTTGGTCTCTCTTCAATGCGGAACTACGGGTGGCCCGCGGCAACGCCGGCCGAGCGTGCGACATGAGCACTACCATCGCCCCAGCATGAAACCCCGTCCAAGGCTGTCCGAGCAGGCGCCCTTGTGGCGCCTTCTTTGTATCCCGCGCCTTGCGCCGCCGGCTTCCGGCGCGCCGCGGGAAACGCCCGACCCGCCTCGCTTTCCTTCTTGCCGACTCCCATGATCACGATCACGCTCCCCGACGGCAGCCGCCGCGAATTCGAACATCCCGTCAGCCCCATGGACGTGGCCCAGTCCATCGGCCCGGGCCTGGCCAAGGCGACCATCGCCGGCCAGGTCGACGGCCGCCTGGTCGACGCCTGCGACCTCATCGAGCACGACGCCAGCCTGCGCCTCATCACCGCCAAGGACGCCGAGGGCGTGGAGATCATCCGCCACTCCTGCGCGCACCTGGTCGGCCATGCGGTCAAGCAGCTGTATCCCGAGGTCAAGATGGTGATCGGCCCGGTCATCGCCGAGGGCTTCTACTACGACATCTACAGCGAGCGCCCGTTCACCCCCGAGGACATGGCGGCGATCGAGAAGCGCATGCAGGAGCTGATCGCGCAGGATTACGACGTGATCAAGAAGGTCACCCCGCGCGCCGAGGTGATCGAACTGTTTCGCCAGCGCGGCGAGGACTACAAGCTGCGCCTGATCGAGGACATGGCCGACGACGTCACCGCGATGGGCCTGTACTACCACCAGGAATACGTGGACATGTGCCGCGGCCCGCACGTGCCCAACACGCGCTTCCTCAAGGCGTTCAAGCTGACCCGCATCTCCGGCGCCTACTGGCGCGGCGATGCCAAGAACGAGCAGCTGCAGCGCATCTACGGCACCGCCTGGGCCGACAAGAAGCAGCTGGACGCCTACATCCTGCGCATGGAGGAAGCGGACAAGCGCGACCATCGCAAGATCGGCAAGCAGCAAGGCCTGTTCCATCTGCAGGAAGAGGGCCCGGGCCTGGTGTTCTGGCATCCGAAGGGCTGGTCGATCTGGCAGGTGGTCGAGCAATACATGCGCCGCGTGTACCGCGACAGCGGCTACGGCGAGGTGCGCTGCCCGCAGATCCTGGACGTGTCGCTGTGGCAGAAGTCCGGCCACTGGGACAACTACCAGGACAACATGTTCTTCACCGAGTCGGAGAAGCGCACCTACGCGGTCAAGCCGATGAACTGTCCCGGCCATGTGCAGGTGTTCAACCAGGGCCTGCACAGCTACCGCGACCTGCCGATCCGCTACGGCGAGTTCGGCGCCTGTCACCGCAACGAGCCGTCCGGCGCGCTGCACGGCATCCTGCGCGTGCGCGGTTTCACCCAGGACGACGGCCACATCTTCTGCACCGAGCAGCAGATCGAGGCCGAGGTCACCGCGTTCCACCAGCAGGCGCTGAAGGTGTATGCCGACTTCGGGTTCGACGACATCCAGATCAAGATCGCGCTGCGCCCGGAAAAGCGCCTGGGCGACGATGCGACCTGGGACAAGGCCGAGGCCGCGCTGCGCGCCGCGCTCGGCGCCTGCGGCGTGGAATGGCAGGAGCTGCCGGGCGAGGGCGCGTTCTACGGCCCCAAGATCGAGTACCACCTGAAGGACGCGATCGGCCGCACCTGGCAGCTGGGTACGATGCAGGTCGACTTCATGATGCCCGGCCGCCTCGGCGCCGAGTACGTGGACGAGAACAGCCAGAAGCAGCACCCGGTCATGCTGCACCGGGCCATCGTCGGCTCGATGGAGCGGTTCATCGGTATCCTGATCGAACATCACGCCGGCGCGTTCCCGGCCTGGCTGTCGCCGGTGCAGGCAATGGTGATGAACATCACCGATGCCCAGGCCGACTATGTAGACAGCGTGCGGAAACTCCTTGCAAATCAAGGCTTCCGCATCGAGGCCGATTTGCGGAACGAAAAAATCGGCTATAAGATTCGCGAACACACGCTGCAGCGGGTGCCGTACCTGCTGGTGGCGGGCGACCGCGAGAAGGAAAACGGCGCCATTGCAGTCCGCACGCGATCGGGGGAGGATCTGGGAACCATGTCGGTTGCCGCCTTCGCCGAACGGCTGCGCGCCGAGCAACTGGCGTAAGACAACCCCGATGCGGGCGGAGCCTCCGCCCGCGTCGGTCCGATTCCCCTGGGAGATTGCAACATCAGTACCCCTGACAACAAACAGAACCGCAAGAACCAAGAGATCCGTGTCCCGCGCGTTCGCGTGATCGGCAAGGACGGCGAGATGGTCGGCGTGTTGACCCGCGACGAAGCGTTGGCGCTGGCCGAAGAGGATGGGCTCGACCTGGTCGAGATCCAGCCGCAGGCGGATCCGCCGGTCTGCAAGATCATGGACTTCGGCAAGTTCAAGTTCGAGCAGCAGAAGAAGGCGAACGAAGCCAAGAAGAAGACCAAGCAGGTCGAGATCAAGGAAATCAAGTTCCGTCCGGTCACGGACGAGGGCGATTACCAGATCAAGCTGCGCAACATGCGTCGCTTCCTCGAAGAGGGCGACAAGGTCAAGGTCAACATCCGTTTCCGTGGCCGCGAGATGAGCCACCAGGAACTCGGGCGCGAAATGGCGTCGCGGATCGAAGCCGACCTCGGCGAAGACATCGTCATCGAATCGCGTCCGCGCCTGGAAGGCCGGCAGATGGTGATGATGATCGCGCCGAAGAAGCGCTGACCAGCAGTTCAGGATCGCGCCCCCGCCCATGTGCGGGAGCGCGGCCGCTGCCGGGCGCCTGCTGGCGTCCTTCGTGTTTTCCGATCGCCGCTTGCTGCCGCCGCCTGGCGGTGGCGGCGCGTGGATGCGCGCTGTCCGGGGGCAAGTCGCCCGCCATGCGTCCGGTACCCATGCAGGGCGGGGCGGGGCCGGCATCCGTTCGAGGCAGCAGCGCACTGCGAGCGCGTCCCCGTCTGATGGCGCAAGCACCCGCGATGCCGCAGCCTTTTCGATTCCCGATTCCCGATTCCCGGCGCCCGGGAAATCCATGATTTGCAAGGCATTCCAAGCCCTGGCATAATGCGCGGCCCAGTACATCGGGTTTGCCGTCAACGCGGCAATAGGACCCGCCCTGATTCTTTGAGGATCAAGGGCTTACAAGCCGGTACGGGCACGGACGGAAAGCGTGGCGCAGCCACCGCCCTGACCAGTGACAAAACACCATCAAGGACATTGCAATGCCCAAGATCAAGACCAACCGGGCGGCGGCCAAGCGTTTCCGCAAGACCGCCTCCGGCAAGTACAAGTGCGGCCACGCCAACCGTAGCCATATCCTCACCAAGAAAGCGACCAAGCGGAAGCGCAACCTGCGGCAGACGAACCATGTTCGTGCCGAGGACGCTGGCCGTCTTGACCGTATGCTGCCTTACCTCTGAGGACTGAACCATGGCTCGAGTAAAACGTGGCGTCCAGGCACGCCGTCGTCACAAGAAAGTTCTGAACCTGGCCAAGGGCTACTACAACGCCCGTCGCAAGGTCTTCCGCGTCGCCAAGCAGGCGGTGATCAAGGCGCAGCAGTACGCCTACATCGGCCGCAAGCAGAAGAAGCGCGTGTTCCGTTCGCTGTGGATCACCCGCATCAATGCGGCGGCCCGCATCAATGGCCTGAGCTACAGCCGTTTCATGAACGGCCTGCTCAAGGCTGGCATCACCCTGGATCGCAAGGTGCTGGCGGACATCGCCGTGCACGACGCGCAGGGCTTTGCCGCCTTGGCTGAGAAGGCAAAGGGCGCGCTGGCGGCATAAGTGCGAGTCCCTCGCAGGAGCCCGCACATCCATGTGCGGGTGTTCGGCGAGGGAGCCATCGCAGACATGCAGGGGAAGGGCGCGAGTCCTTCCCCTTTTTGCGTTTTGTGCATCCCGATTGCGGGATCGATCCTGTCGCGGGGTGTCTCCCGGGCGCAGGATCCGGGTCGGGGTGGTCGGCTGAAGTGAGGCGCGAGTGCAATGAGTGAGATCGAATCCCTGAGCGGGCAGGCGCTGGCGGACATCGCCGCGGCGGCCAGTCCCGAAGCGCTGGAGCAGCTGCGCGTCGCGCTGCTGGGCAAGAGCGGCAGCATCACCGCGCAGCTGAAACAGCTCGGCGCGCTGCCGCCCGAACAGCGCAAGCTGGCCGGCGAGGCGATCAACCAGGCGCGCGATGCGGTCTCCGCGGCGCTGGCCGAACGCCGCGCGTTGCTGGAAGGGGTAGCGCTGGATGCGCGCCTGGCCGCCGAGCGCATCGACGTGACCCTGCCGGGCCGGCGCGGCGAACGCGGCGGGCTGCATCCGGTCACGCGCACGCTGGAGCGCATCACCGAGATCTTCGCGCGGCTGGGCTACGAACTGTCCGACGGCCCGGAGATCGAGGACGACTGGCACAACTTCGAAGCGCTGAACTTTCCGCCGCACCATCCGGCGCGGGCGATGCACGATACCTTCTACTTCGGCGACGGGCGCCTGCTGCGCACCCATACCTCCGGCGTGCAGGTGCGCTACATGGGCGAGCACGCGCCGCCGCTGCGCATGATCGCCGCCGGCAAGGTCTACCGCAGCGACAGCGACCAGACCCATTCGCCGATGTTCCACCAGGTCGAAGGCCTGCTGGTCGACGAACATTCCACCTTCGCCGACCTCAAGGGCACCTTGTCCGAGTTCGTGCGCGCGTTCTTCGAACGCGATTTCGAGATGCGTTTCCGCCCCAGCTACTTTCCGTTCGTCGAACCCGGCGCGGAAGTGGACATCGCCTGGCAGCAGCCCGACGGCAGCACCCGCTGGCTGGAAGTGCTCGGCTGCGGCATGGTCCATCCGAACGTGCTGCGCAGCGTCGGCATCGATCCGGAACGCTACACCGGCTTCGCCTTCGGCATGGGCGTGGAGCGCTTTGCGATGCTGCGCTACGGCGTCAACGATCTGCGCGCGTTCTTCGAGAACGATGTGCGGTTCCTTAGGCAGTTCGCCTGAGGCTGGGAGTCGGGAAACGGGAATCGGGAATGGGTAAAAGCAAGGCTGAAGCTCGTTTCCCGCATCTCCGTCCGTTCCAGTAAACCGCTCTTCCATTCCCCATTCCCCATTCTCGATTCCCGGCCTCTCATGAAATTCAGCGAAAACTGGCTGCGCAGCCACGTCCCCACCCAGGCCACGCGCGATGAACTGGCCGCGACCCTGACCGCCATCGGTCTGGAGGTCGAAGAGGTCACGCCGCTCGGCGAATCGCTGCAGCAGGTGGTGGTGGCGCGCATCGTCGAAGCGGTGCGGCATCCGGAAGCCGATCGGCTGCAGGTGTGCCAGGTCGATGCCGGGCAGGGCGGCTTGCTGCAGATCGTCTGCGGCGCGCCCAACGCGCGCGCCGGGCTGGTCGCGCCGCTGGCGCTGGTCGGCGCCCAGGTCGGCGGCATCGCGATCAAGGCGGCCAAGCTGCGCGGCGTGGAGTCCAACGGCATGTTGTGCTCGGCCAAGGAGCTGGGCCTGGACAGCGATGCGTCGGGCCTGTTCGAACTGCCCGACGACGCGCCGATCGGCCAGGCGCTGGCCGAGTACCTGGGCCTGCCCGACGCCAGCATCGAGATCAAGCTGACCCCGAACCGCGCCGATTGCTTCGGCGTGCGCGGCATCGCCTACGACGTGGCCGCGGCCTGCGCCAGCGAAGTGCTGCCGTTCGCGGCCGAGCCGGTCGCCGTCGCCAGCGAGCGCCACCTCGAGGTGCGCCTGCAGGCGGGCGGCGATGCGCCGCGCTACTGCGGCCGCGTCGTCGAGGATCTCGACCCGGCGGCGAAGACGCCGCTGTGGATGGCCGAGCGCCTGCGCCGCAGCGGCGTGCGCCCGGTGTCGCTGCTGGTCGATATCACCCAGTACGTGATGCTGGAACTGGGCCAGCCGATGCATGCCTTCGACCTGGAGACGCTGCACGGCCCGGTCGGCGTACGCCGCGCGCGTGCCGGGGAAACGCTGAAACTGCTCGACGGCCGCGACGCGACGCTCGACGACAGCTTCCTGGCCGTCACCGACGGCGACCGCGTGGTCGCCCTGGCCGGCTTGATGGGCGGTCACGACACCCGTGTCACCGATGCGACCCGGCATGTGTTCCTGGAGGCCGCGCACTTCGCGCCGGCGGCGATCATGGGCCGCGGCCGCAAGCTCGGCCTGCACACCGATGCCGGCCACCGTTTCGAGCGCGGCGTGGATCCGGCGCTGCCGCGGCCGGCGCTGGAACTGGCGACGCGGCTGGTGCTGGAACTGGCCGGCGGCCGCGCCGGCCCGGTGGTGGAGGCCGAGCTGCGCGAGCACCTGCCGACGCCGGCGCCGATCACGCTGCGCCGCGCGCGCATCGTGCGCGTGCTCGGCATCGAAATCGTCGACGCCGACGTCGAGCGCATCCTGCGCGCGCTGGGCATGGAGGTCGTCGCAACCGGCAATGGCTGGCAGGTCACCGCGCCCAGCCGCCGCTTCGATATCGCGCTGGAAGAAGACCTGATCGAGGAGCTGGCGCGCATCCACGGCTACGACCGCTTGCCGACCACGCTGCCGGGCGGCGCCTCGCGCATCGCCATGGGCAGCGAGACGCAGCTGGACGAACTGAGCGTGCGCCGCCAACTGGTCGCGCGCGAGATGCTGGAAACCATCAACTACGCCTTCGTCGATGCGGCCCTGCTCGACCAGTGGAGCCTGGACGCCGGACGCGTGGCGCTGGCCAATCCGCTCAGCGCCGAACTGGCGGTGATGCGTCCGTCGCTGTTGCCGGGGCTGGTCGCGGCGCTGGGCCGCAACGTCGCCCGCCAGGCCGGGCGGGTGCGCCTGTTCGAGCTGGGCAAGGTGTTCCAGGCCGCGGCGACGGCCGGTGCCGCGCCGGCGGAGACGCAGCGCGTGGCGGCCGCGGTGTGCGGCGATGCCGATGCGCTGCAGTGGGGCCTGCCGGCACGCAAGGTCGACTTCCACGACCTGAAGGGCGACCTGGACGCGCTGGCCAGTGCCGCCGGCGCGCGCCTGGACTACCGTCCGTCGGCGCTGCCGTTCGCGCATCCGACCCGTGCGGCCGACGTGTACCGCGATGGCGCGCGGATCGGCTGGATCGGCCAGTTGCATCCGCGCCTGTTGCAGGCCATGCAGATCGACGTGGAGGTGCTCGGCTTCGAGCTGGATCTGGCGCCGCTGGCCGCGCGTGCGCTGCCGCGTGCCGCCGAGCTGTCGCGGTTCCCGTCGGTGCGCCGCGACCTGGCCTTCCTGGTGCCCGAGGCGGTGGCCTGGTCGGCGCTGGCGAGCAGCGTGCGCGGCGCGGTCGGGCCGCTGCTGCGCGACGTGGTGCTGTTCGATCGCTACGTCGGGCCGGGGGTCGAGGCGGGTTTCAAGAGTCTCGCTATGGGCTTGATTTTGCAGGACAACTCGCGCACTCTGACGGATCGCGATGTGGATGCCGTGGTCGCCGATGCGGTGGCGGCGCTGGCGCGCGAACACGATGCGCGGATTCGCGGCTGAGACGTAGGGGATAGCAGGGCAATGGCGTTGACCAAAGCGGAAATGGCCGAACGGTTGTTCGACGAAGTCGGGCTGAACAAGCGCGAGGCCAAGGAATTCGTCGATGCTTTCTTCGATGTGCTGCGCGATGCGCTGGAGCAGGGACGGCAGGTGAAGCTGTCCGGTTTCGGCAACTTCGATCTGCGCCGCAAGAACCAACGGCCCGGTCGCAATCCCAAGACCGGCGAAGAAATTCCGATCTCGGCGCGGACGGTGGTGACCTTCCGCCCGGGACAGAAGCTCAAGGAGCGAGTGGAGGCTTATGCTGGACCCGGGCAGTAACCGCGAACTTCCGCCGATTCCGGCCAAGCGCTACTTCACCATCGGTGAGGTCAGCGAGCTGTGCGACGTCAAACCGCACGTGCTGCGCTACTGGGAAACCGAATTCCCCAGCCTGGAACCGGTCAAGCGCCGCGGCAACCGCCGCTACTACCAGCGCCACGACGTGCTGATGGTGCGGCAGATCCGCAGCCTGCTGTACGAACAGGGCTATACGATCGGCGGCGCGCGTCTGCGCCTGGAAGGCGAGGGCGCGCGGCAGGAGTCGGCGCTGAGCAACCAGATCATCAAGCAGGTGCGGCAGGAACTGGAAGAAGTGCTGCAGTTGCTGCGGCGCTGAGCGGCAGCGGCGCAACCGGCTAGGAATGGCCGCGCCAATCCCGCTATAATCGCCAGCTCGCCGCGAGGCGGGACCGCCGCAACGGCGGAGTTTTTACCGGGGTATAGCGCAGCCTGGTAGCGCACTAGTCTGGGGGACTAGTGGTCGTCGGTTCGAATCCGGCTACCCCGACCATCTTCGAAGGCCCATGTCAGCGACATGGGCCTTTTTCGTTTTGCGGTGGGTGGGCCGTCCGGGCCGCCACAAACATGCGGCCGGCGTATCAACGATCGGCAGGCAGTCGCCGCAGTGCTCGCCCCAGCGGCGACGCTGGCGGCGCGCGCCACTGGTGCCGTCCCATCGCGGATCGGCTGCAGGACCGTTCGGACGAGGGTGTAGACAAACGCGCTCGGGTCGATGCGACGCCTGCTGCGGCCGCCGCGGGGCCTGCGACGACCGGGACGGAAATCCGGCAGCGAACTGCGGACGAGGACCGTCAACGCCTTGACATGCGTCACGTTAACGTCGTGTATTTTGCGACGTGGCTTCGTTGAACATGCTGAATATTCGGACATGTACTTGAATCCACGCGGTATAGCGTCAAAAAAATGCCGCAAGATGTCTTGGTGAGGGCGGGTAGCTGTGCCATAGTGCACTGCAACACGAGGCTTCGCTGTTGGCCTGGGCGGTCGTCCCAGGCAGGAAATGACACTGCAATCGTCTTACCCGACCGGTGATGGAGCGCTGGCCGGATAGAGGAGTGCGGCGTTCCCAAAACCACTCGACAGAGGGCGTCTGCATCGCGCATGGGTAAACTCTCCGGTACGTTCAACTGGGCATTGTGTCTGGCCCTTTCTTGTCTGGTCTTCCTGTCCGGGTGCAGCAGCACCGGGCCGAAGATGCTGACGGAATTGCCGGCAGGCGATCCGCTGGCCGCCTCCATGGGGCAGCCGGAGTACCTGCTCGGCCCCGGCGACCTGCTGACGGTCAAGGTGTTCCAGGTGGACGACCTGGAGCGCCAGGTGCGGGTCGACAACGAGGGCCGCATCTCGCTGCCGCTGGTCGGCGACATCAAGGCCGCCGGACTCAGCGTCAACGCATTGCAGAAGGACATCACCCAACGCTACCGCAACGGCTATCTGCAGAACCCGCAGGTGTCTGTGCTGGTCGACGAGTTCACCGGCAATCGGGTCACCGTGACCGGCGCGGTGGGCGAGCCGGGCATCTACCCGATCGCCGGTTCGGCGCTGACCCTGCAGCAGGCGCTGTCGCTGGGCAAGGGCGTCAGCGACGTGGCCAGCCGCGGCAACGTGGTGGTGTTCCGCAACGTCGGCGGGCAGAAGATGCTGGCCCGTTTCGATCTGCGCGATATCCAGAAGGGCGTCTCGCCGGATCCTGAAATCTACGGCGGCGACATCGTCGTGGTGTACCGCTCCGATGCGCTCGTCGTGCTGCGCACGATGGTGCAGCTGACCCCGTTCGTCATGGTCTGGCGGGCATACCGATGAGTTCCTCGAGCATGCACACCCGCACCTCCTCGGCGCCGCTGAGCCCGGCCGACATCAGCCTGCTGGACTACTGGAACGCCCTGTACCGGCAGCGCTGGCTGATCGTCGGCCTGACCGTGGCGGTCGTCGCGCTGGCGCTGCTGGTAACGTTATTGATGACGCCCAAGTACCGCGCCACCAGCGTGCTGCAGATCGAGCGCGAGTCCTTGAACGTCACCAACGTGGCGAACCTGATGCCGGTGGAATCGCCGCAGGATCGCGATTTCTACCAGACCCAGTACGAGCTGCTCGGCAGCCGCTCGCTGGCCCGCGCGGTGATCCGCGAGGCGCGGCTGACCCAGGACCCGACGTTCAAGCCGCTGGTCGACGAGGCGCTGGAGAAGCTGCAGGGCAATGGCGATGGCCGTGCCCCGTCGCCGGAGGCGCGCGCCGCCGCCGCCGAGAATGCGCTGGTCGGCCCGGTGCTGGACGCGTTGACGATCGAGCCGGTGCGCGATTCGCGGCTGGTGCGGATCAACTTCGATTCGCCCGACCGGGTGCTGGCCACGCGCGTGGCCAACACCTACGCCAAGATGTTCATCGCCTCGACCCAGGAGCGGCGCCTGCAGGCGTCCTCGTTCGCCGCCAAGTATCTGTCCGAGCGGCTGGAGCAGCTGCGCGACAAGGTGGAAGAGTCGGAGAAGAACGCGGTCGACTACTCCAGCAAGGAGCAGATCGTGTCGCTGGGCGACGACAAGCCGTCGCTGCCGACGCAGAACATGAGCGAGTTGAACGTGCGCCTGGCCGCCGCGCAGGATGCGCGGATCAAGGCCGAGTCGGCCTGGCGCCAGGCCGGGATCGGCGACGGCATGGGCCTGCCGCAGGTGATCAGCAGCCCGCTGATCCAGAGCCTGCGCGCCGAGCAGGCCAAGCTGGCGGCCGACTACCAGCAGAAGCTGGCCACCTTCCAGCCGGGCTACCCGGAGATGCAGCGCCTGCAGAACCAGATCGCCGAGACCAAGCGCCAGATCGGCAACGAGATCGCCAACATCCGCAGCGGGCTGAAGAACGATTACGAAGCGGCGCGGCAGCAGGAGACGCTGTTGTCCGAACGCATCTCCAGCCTGAAGAACGACGAGCTGGATCTGCAGACCCGCAGCATCCGCTACAACATGCTGCGGCGCGAAGCCGACACCAACCGCCAGCTCTACGACGCGCTGCTGCAGCGCTACAAGGAGATCGGCGTGGCCGGCAACGTGGGCACCAACAACGTGTCGATCGTCGACCGCGCCGACGTGCCGGGCAAGCCGAGTTCGCCGAAGACCTTGCTGAACCTGGCGCTGGCGTTCGTGTTCGGCCTGTTCTCGGCGATCGCCATCGCCCTGATCCGCTATTTCCTGCGCGAAGCGCAGGCGGCGGCCGCGGCATGAAGCGCGCGGCGCGACGTCTGCTGCGATGCGCCGTGACCGCGGTCGCGACCGATGCGACGACGCAGGCACATCGTCATGTTTCCTACGCAAATTCTTCAGTGAGGTGATACGTGGTTCAGCTAAGTACAGAGGTGTTCCATTATTTTCCTGACCGGTTGTACGCAGTCGCGGTTCTGTTGAAATAAACATGGGCTGCCGTGGACCTGGGGTCGGTGAGGAAGGCACCGCAGCGGTCCACTGGCAGATGAGATCGAGGCTCGCATACGTCGCATGTTCCCCCGCATGCCACCGACCGAGTTTGGATAGGAATCCCGACCATGCTTCTGGCAGACCTGAGTAGCGCCACCTATACAACGTCGTCCCCCCGCCTGCTGTCCAAATATGCAGCCGCGGCGGATATCCTGCTACGCGTATCGGATCTGACGGTCATCGTCGCCGGTGCGCTGCTGACCCACCGGCTGCTGTTCGGCAACTGGATGCCGGAAGCGTCCTACCGCGTCGCGATCGGCACCACGTTGCTGTACGCGGTGATCTGTTTCGCGCTGTTTCCGCTGTACCGCAGCTGGCGCGGGCGCGGCCTGATGCGCGAGATGATGGTGCTGAGCCTGGCCTGCGGCGGTGTGTTCGCGCTGTTCGCGGTGCATGCCTTCGTGGTGCAGTTCGGGCAGCAGGTCTCGCGGCTGTGGATCGGCCTGTGGTTCGCCACCAGCCTGGCCACCTTGCTGGTCTCGCGCACCATGGTGCGCGGCGTGCTCAACCACCTGCGTTCGGAAGGCGTGGACGTGCAGCGCGTGGTGGTGGTCGGCCTGCGCCATCCGGTGGTCAAGATCCACAACTACCTGAGCCGCAATCCGTGGGTGGGCATGCAACTGGTCGGCTATTTCAGCAGCGACTACGACCTGTCGGTGGCCGATCATCCGAAGAAGCTGCAGTGCCTGGGGGCCGGCACGCCGGAGTCGCTGATCGACTACCTCAACAACAACGAGGTCGAACAGGTATGGATCTCGCTGCCGCTGGGCGAGCGCGACCACATCAAGCAGCTGCTGCAGCAGATGGACCGCTATCCGATCCAGGTCAGGCTGATCCCGGACCTGTTCGACTTCGGCATGCTCAACCAGTCCGGCGACCAGATCGGCAACGTGCCGGTGATCAACCTGCGCCAGGGCGGGGTGGACCGCAACACCTACTTCGTGGTCGCCAAGGCGCTGCAGGACAAGCTGGTCGCGCTGGCCGCGCTGGCGATGCTGTGGCCGGTGATGCTGGCGATCGCGGTGGGCGTGAAGCTGAGTTCGCCGGGTCCGGTGTTCTTCCGCCAGCGCCGCCATGGCCTGGGCGGGCGCGAGTTCTACATGTACAAGTTCCGCTCGATGCGCGTGCAGCAGGAACCCAGCGACGTGGTGGTGCAGGCCAAGCGCGGCGACAGCCGGGTCACCCCGTTCGGCGCGTTCCTGCGCCGCAGCAGCCTGGACGAGCTGCCGCAGCTGTTCAACGTGCTCGGCGGCAGCATGTCGGTGGTGGGGCCGCGGCCGCATGCGGCGCAGCACAACACCCACTACGAGAAGCTGATCAACCATTATATGCAGCGGCACTACGTCAAGCCGGGCATCACCGGTTGGGCCCAGGTCAACGGGTTCCGCGGCGAGACGCCGGAGCTGCGGACGATGAAGAAGCGCATCCAATACGATCTGGATTACATCCGCCGTTGGTCGCTGTGGCTGGATACGCGGATCATCGTGCTCACCGCAGTGAAGGTGCTCGGGCAGAAGACCGCCTACTGATGCGCCCGATGTACCGTTATTGCGCCGACCGTCCCCACTGCCGGCGCCGCCCCGTCGTCGCCGCCGGTGGCGGGGACGGCGGCGGCTGGGCCGCGTGCCGCGTCGCCATCGAGGTCGCTTGCCGCCGTGTCGTGCACGCGGGGCGTTCCGCCCTGGGTGCGTTGCGGTCGCCGTTGTCGCAGCCCGTGGCGCGTCGCGTCGCGCAGCGAGGTGCCGCGTGCTGAACACCGCCATCGATGCGCCGCCGATGACGCTGCGCGAGCAGCGCCACAATCTTCTGATCGAACTGGTGCTGCTGTTCGCCATCGGCTACAACTTCCTGCTCGCGGTGGTGAACGCCAAGGTGTTCCGGGTCAGCCCGGCGATGACCTATGTCGCGGAACTGGCGATCTACGGCGCCTGCTTCCTGATCGGCCTGTGGTCGCTGGACCGCAAGCGCACGGCGATGGTGTTCACCGGCATCGGCCTGCTGGCGCTGCTGATGCTGGTGCGGCTGTTCCTGGTCTGGTCGATCGATCCCAAGTTCTTCCGCGACGCGCTGATCCCGTTCGCGTTCCTGGTGCTGGGCGCGGCCTATACCGGTTCGTTGCCAAAACTTTTTCTGCGCATGGCGCTGATCGTGTCGCTGGTGGCGGCGTTCGAGCTGGCCCTGCCCAAGGTCTACGGCGACGTGGTCAACCCGAAGAGCTACTTCGTCAATGCGCGCGGCGCCAGCGCGTCGAGCTTCTGGAACCAGGACAGCAACCTGTTCGTCAGCGCGACCCGGCCGGGCGCGCGCAACTTCCTGCCGTCCTCCAACCTGCCGCGCGCCTCCTCGGTGTTCATCGAGCCGGTGACGATGGGCAACTTCATCATCTTCTTCACCGCGATCCTGCTGACCTTCTGGCGCTGGATGCGGCCGGTGGGGATCGCCGCGTCGGTGGCGATGATCGGCTTCCTGATCGTGGCCTCGGACGGACGCCTGGCCGCCGGCACCTGCGTGATGATGGTGGCGCTGACCCCGCTGCTGCTGCGCATGGACCAGCGCCTGGGCTTCCTGATCTTCTTCGGCGTGTTGCTGGGCGCGTGGCTGATGGTGTGGGCGTCCGGCATCCAGAGCTACGAGGACACCACCCTGGGGCGGGTGTTCTTCACCGTGTATTCGATCCGCAACATGACCGCGGAATCGTGGCTGGGCCTGGACTTCGACACGCCGTACAAGTATTTCGACAGCGGCATCGCCTATTTCATCTCCTCGCAGTCGGTGGTGCTGGTGCTGGCGTTCCTGCTGGCCTATTCGTTCGCGATGCTGATGCGCACGATCGAGGGCCAGCTGTTCAAGAACCTGTTGATCTTCGCGTTCGCGTTGAGCCTGCTGGTCTCCAACGGCTACTTCTCGATCAAGACCGCGGCGCTGTGGTGGTTCGTCTGCGGCTGCCTGTGGCAGATGGTGCCGCGGCGCGCAGCGGCGGCGACGTTGCCGCCGGCAACCGACACCACGCCGCGTGCGGCGGTGGCGACATGAGCGCCTCCACGCAGGCACTGCAAACGGTGCTGGCCGAGCAGCCGGCCCGCAGCGGCGTGCGCGGCACGCGCGATGCGCGCATCGACGCGGCCAAGGCGCTGGCGATCCTGCTGGTGGTGTTCGGCCACGCCAAGGGCATTCCGCATGCCTATGTGATCCTGGCCTACAGCTTCCACGTGCCGATGTTCTTCGTGCTGTCCGGCTGGGTCGGCGAGGCGTTCGGCAAGCGGCCGCTGGGCATGGCGACCTGGACCAAGCTGGCGCGCAGCCTGTTGCTGCCGTATCTGGCGTTCTTCCTGGTCGCGTACGCGTACTGGATGCTGACCCGCAACATCGGTTCCAAGGCGCAGCTGTGGGGGGACCGGCCGTGGTGGGAACCGTTGCTGGGCCTGGTCAGCGGCATCGGCCCCAAGCTCTACGTGATGCCGGCGTTGTGGTTCCTGCCGGCGCTGTTCGTGACCACGCTGAGCTATCTGTACCTACGCCGGCGCCTGTCGCTGGAGGTGCTGGCGGTGTTGTCGCTGCTGCTGGCCTGGGGCTGGGCGATCTGGTTCCCGACCCAGGATTACCGGCTTCCGTTTGCGCTGGATGTACTACCGGTGTCGCTGTGTTTCTTCGCGGTCGGCGCGGCCGCAGCCAAGCGTAGCGGCCTGCTTCCGACCAGCCGCATGGGCAACGCGCTGGCGGCATTGCTGCTCGGCGCAGTGTGGTTCGCGATCGCCTGGAACAACGGCCGGGTGGACGTGAACATGATGAAGTTCGGGCATTCGCCGCTCGGCTTCCTCGCCGCCAGCCTGCTCGGCAGCGCGATGGCGCTGTGCGTGGCGCGGCTGGTGCAGGAGTGGGCGTGGCTGCAGTGGATCGGACGCAACACCTTGCTGATCCTGTGCACGCATACGTTGCTGTTCTCGGTCATGGCCGGCGTGGCCAGCCGTACCGGCCTGGTCCGCGGCGATGCCTGGGGGCCGGCATGGGCGGTGTCGGTGAGCGTGCTGGCGGTGCTCGCCAGCGTGCCGATGCGCGCGGTGATCGTGCGCGTGGCGCCGTGGATGATCGGGCTGCGGCGCGAGCCGGCACGGCAGGAGGCGTCCTGATGGCGCTGTCGCAATGCGGTGCGCTGGCGCACGGGAGCGTTCAATGAAGGTGGTTCACGTCGTGCGCCAGTTCCATCCGTCGGTGGGCGGCATGGAGGAGGTCGTGCTGAACATCGCGCGGCGGCACCTGCAGCAGGGCCGCGATCAGGTCGAGGTGGTCACCCTGGACCGGGTCTTCACCCGGCCGCAGGAGCGGCTCGCGCAGCGCGATGCGTATCAGGGTGTGCCGATCGTGCGGCTGTCGTACCGCGGGTCCTCGCGTTATCCGCTGGCGCCGAAGGTCCTGGCCGCGCTGCGCGGCGCCGATCTGGTGCACGTGCACGGCATCGATTTCTTCTACGACTTCCTGGCCTTGACCCGGGTGCTGCACGGCACGCCGATGATCGTCTCCACCCATGGCGGCTTCTTCCACACCACCTATGCCTCGCGGCTGAAGATGCTGTGGTTCAAGACGCTGACCCGGGCCTCGGCCCGGGCCTACGCGCGGGTCGTGGCGACCAGCGAGAACGATGGCCAGGTGTTCTCGGCGGTGGTCGCGCCGCAGCGCCTGCGGGTGATCGAGAACGGCGTGGACGTGAGCAAGTTCGCCGGGCAGGGCAGCGCCACGCCGGGACGCACGCTGATCTATTTCGGGCGCTGGTCGGTCAACAAGGGCTTGCTGGAAACGCTGGACCTGCTGCGCGCGCTGGCGGCGCAGGATCCTGCCTGGCAGCTGATCGTGGCCGGGCGCGAATACGATTTCACCCAGGCCGACCTGTTGCAGGCGATCGCCGAACGCGGCCTGCAGGACCGCGTGCAGCTGCGCGTGGCGCCGTCGCAGGAGGAACTGGCGCAGCTGCTCGGCAGCGCGCAGTACTTCGTGTGCCTGTCGCGTCACGAAGGCTTCGGCCTGGCCGCGGTCGAAGCGATGAGCGCCGGTCTGTTGCCGGTGCTGAGCGACATTCCGCCGTTCGCGCGCCTGGTGCGCGAATCGGCGCAAGGCGTGCTGCTGGATCCGGCCGATCCGCAGCGCGCCGCCACTGCGGTACAAGCCTATGCCGCCGCCACCGACGCGACGTTCCCCGCGCAGCGGCAGGCGGCCATGGCCTACGCGCAGCGCTACGACTGGGAGCATGTGGTCGGCGCCTATCTGGACGAATACCGCGCGGTGCTGGGCAAGACGGAGGCGGGGCGATGAGCGACGAACCGCGTTGCAGCGGCGATGCGCGCGTGCCGGGACCGCCGATCACCGTGCTGCTGTCGACCGAGCGGCCGGGCGCGACCACCAATCCGTACCTGACCCAGTTGTACGCGGCATTGCCGCAGCAGGTGCAGTTGCGTTTCTTCTCGATGCGCGCGGCGCTGCTGTCGCGCTACGACGTGCTGCACGTGCACTGGCCGGAATACATGATGCGGCACCCGACGGCGGTGGGCACGCTGGCCAAGCAGGCGTGCATGGCGCTGCTGCTGCTGCGGCTCAAGCTCGGCGGCGTGCCACTGGTGCGCACCTTGCACAACGTGGCCCCGCACGAGGACAAGGGCTGGCGCGAGCGCCTGCTGCTGCGCTGGACCGATCGCCTGACCGCGCGCTGGATCCGCATCAACGCGACCACGCCGGAGCGTGCGCCGGCCACCGACACCATCCTGCACGGCCACTACCGCGACTGGTACGCGGCGATGCCGCAGCCGCCGCGGGTGCCGGGACGCCTGCTGCATTTCGGCCTGCTGCGCCCGTACAAGGGCGTGGAAACCCTGGTCGCGACGCTGCAGGCCTTGCCCGATCCGGCGCTGAGCCTGCGCATCGCCGGCAATCCGATCGATGCGCAGATCCGCGCTGTGGTCGAACAGGCCTGCGCCGCCGATCCGCGGATCAGCGCGCGGCTGCAGTACGTGGAGGACGAGGTGCTGGCGCGCGAAGTCGGCGAGGCCGAACTGGTGGTGCTGCCGTACCGGCAGATGCACAACTCCGGCACGCTGCTGCTGGCGCTGTCGCTGGCGCGGCCGGTGCTGGCGCCGTGGAACGAGGCCAATGCGGCGATCGCCGAAGAGGTCGGGCCGCAGTGGGTGCTGCTGTATCGGGGCGAACTGGATGCGGCGCAGCTGGCCGACGCGCTGGCGCAGGCGCGGCGCCTGCCCGCCGACGCGGTGCCCGACTTGTCGCGGCGCGACTGGAGCGCGATCGGCGTGCAGCACTACCGCAGCTATCTGGATGCGCGCGGCGTGCGCAGCGAGGCACGGGCATGAGCGCGACCGAAACCCCCGGCCCCGCAGCGCCGCCGGAACGCAGCCTCGGCTCGCGCGCGGCCGGTGGCGCCGCCGTCACCATGGCCGGGCAGTTGGCGAAGATGGTGGTGCAGTTCGGCGGCATCGTGCTGCTGGCGCGCTTGCTGACGCCCTACGACTACGGGCTGATGGCGATGGTCACCGCGATCGTCGGCATGGCCGAGATCCTGCGCGACTTCGGCCTGTCCTCGGCTGCGATCCAGGCCAAGCACGTCAGCCGCGAGCAGCGCGACAACCTGTTCTGGATCAACAGCGGCATCGGCCTGGTGCTGGCGATCGTGGTGTTCCTGTCCTCGTCGTGGATCGCGCACTTCTATCGCGAGCCGGCGCTGCTGGGCATCTCGCAGGCGCTGGCGGTGACCTTCCTGCTCAACGGCATGACCACCCAGTACCGCGCGCATCTCAGCCGCGGGCTGCGCTTCGGCCAGGTGTCGCTGAGCGATGTCGGCGCGCAGGTGATGGGCCTGGTCGCCGGCGTCGGCGTGGCCCTGGCCGGCTACGGCTACTGGGCGCTGGTCTGGCAGCAGGTGGTGCAGGCGCTGGTCAACCTGGCGATCGCCGGCGCCTGCGCGCGCTGGCTGCCGCGCGGCTATCGCCGCGACGCGCCGATGCGCGCGTTCCTGAGCTTCGGCTGGAACCTGATGGCCGCGCAGTTGCTCGGCTACGCCAGCCGCAACGTCGGCCAGGTGATCATCGGCCACCGCATCGGGGCCGAGGCGCTGGGCCTGTACAACCGCGCGTTCCAGCTGCTGATGATGCCGCTGAACCAGATCAATGCGCCGGCCACCTCGGTGGCGTTGCCGGTGCTGTCGCAGCTGCAGGACGATCCGCCGCGCTTCGGCAGCTTCCTGCTGCGCGGGCAGACGGTGATGGTGCACCTGATCGTGGCGCTGTTCTCCTGCGCCTGCGCGCTGGCGCTGCCGCTGATCGTGCTGGTGCTCGGCGAACAATGGCGGCCGGCGGTGCCGCTGTTCCAGGTGCTGACCCTCGGCGGCATCTTCCAGACCGCGTCCTACGCCACCTACTGGGTGTTCCTGGCGCATGGCCTGATGCGCGAGCAGTTGGTGTATTCGGTGGTCGGGCGGGTGATGCTGATCGCCTGCATCTTCGCCGGCTCGGCCTGGGGCGTGATGGGCGTGACCATCGGCTACACCCTGGGCCTGCTGGTGATGTGGCCGCTGTCGGTGATCTGGATCGCCAAGGTGGCGCCGCAGGTGCCGGCGCTGGAATTGTTCAACAACGGCCTGCGCGCGATCCTCGGCTACGGCGCGGCCGGCGTGGCGGCGTACTTCGCCGCGCAGCAGTGGGGCGGCAGTTCGCTGTGGCAGCAGCTGGCGGTGGGCGGCGCGGCGATGGCGCTGGGCTGCGTGCTGGTGTTCGCGCTGTGGCCGGCGTTCCGCCGCGACGTGATGGCGATCCTCAACATGCGCACGTTGCTGCGCGACGCCAGGGCCAAACGATGACCCGCGATCCGGCGATCTTTCCCGACACCCCTCTACCGCAAAGGAGCGATGGCATGAGCGATTCTTCCGCAGCGGCGACGCTCGCCGCGGCACCGGCCGCGGCCCTTGCCGGACGCCCGCCGTGCTATCTGGTGCTGTCGGCGCACGACTACCGCACGCCGCGCCGCGCCAACATCCACTTCATCGCCGACGAGCTGGCCAAGCGCGGTACCACGCGCTTCTTCTCGCTGCGCTACAGCCTGCTGTCGCGGATGAAGGGCGACCTGCGGTTGCCGCTGGACGCCACCGCCAACACCGTGGTCAAGCACAACGGCGTGGACTGCTACCTGTGGCGCGCGCCGCTGCATCCGTTCAACACGCGGCGGCGCTGGCTGCGGCCGCTGGAAGACCTGATGTTCAAGCTGTACGCGGCCAAGCCGCCGGCCACGCTGCTGCGCTGGATGCAGGAAGCGGATGTGATCGTGTTCGAAAGCGGCATCGCGGTGGCCTTCATCGAACTGGCGGCACGCATCAACCCGACCGCGCGCAAGGTCTACCGTGCCTCCGACGGCCTGAGCACGATCAACGTCGCCGACTACATCGAGCGCGAATTCGACCGCGTGGCGCCGAGCCTGGACGTGATCGCGCTGGTGTCGCCGGCGATGGCCGAGGAGATTTCCAGCCGCCACAACGTGTTCCATGTGGGCCATGGCGTGGACCACAACCTGGACACGCTCGGCGATCCGTCGCCGTACGGCGAGGGCATCCATGCGGTGGCGGTCGGCTCGATGCTGTTCGATCCGGAATTCTTCGTCGCCGCCAGCCGCGCCTTCCCGCAGGTCACCTTCCACGTGATCGGCTCGGGCATGGGCCGCGCGCCGGGCTACGGCGACAACGTGGTTGTGTACGGCGAGATGAAGCACGCCGAGACCATCGGCTACATCAAGCACGCGCGCTTCGGCATCGCGCCGTACGCGTCGGAGCAGGTGCCGGTGTATCTGGCCGACAGCTCGATGAAGCTGCTGCAATACGATTTCTTCGGCCTGCCGGCGGTGTGTCCGAACGCGGTGGTCGGCAGCTACCAGTCGCGCTTCGGCTATACCCCGGGCGACGAGGCCTCGATCGTCGCGGCGATCGAAAAGGCGCTGCACGCCCCGCACGTGCGCCATCGCCAATGCCTGAGCTGGTCCGAGACCACCGACCGTGTCCTGGATCCGTCGGCCTATCCGGAAACCCGGCTTTTCGCAGGCGATACCGCCTGACACGGAGCCGCTCGCCCGCGAACGGCGTTCGCGTACACAAGGGAGGATGTCGCATTGTCCGCACTGCAAAAATGGATCGACTACGAAGAACGCCGCGCGCTGTTCTGGTGGAAGCCGAAGAACGGCGAGATCAACGTCGGCGATCACCTGTCCAAGATCATCGTGTCCAACGTGCTGGCGCAGCGCGACCGGACCCTGCTGGACAAGCGCGACAAGCGCAAGCGCCTGATCGCGATCGGTTCGGTGCTGCATTTCGCCAGCGACGGCGACACGGTGTGGGGCAGCGGCATCAACGGCAAGATCCCGGCCGAGCGGCATCGCTTCCGCACGCTCGACGTGCGTGCGGTGCGCGGACCCAAGACCCGCGCGTTCCTGCAGGAGCGCGGGCTGCAGGTGCCGGAGATCTACGGCGATCCGGGACTGCTGATGCCGCTGTTCTTTCCGCTCGACGCGCTGGCGCCGCCGGCCGTACGGCAGCCGTTCCTGATCGTGCCGCACTTCAACGAGCCGTCGGACAAATACGCGCGCTACAAGGACCAGCTGGTGCTGCCGAACCGGCAGCCGGCCGGGTTCGTGCGGCAATTGCTGGGCGCGGAACTGGTGGTTTCCAGTTCCCTGCATGGGCTGATCCTGGCCGAAGCCTACGGCGTGCCGTCGGTGTACCTGGACTGGGGCAACGGCGAGGACCGCTTCAAGTACGACGATTACTACTACGGCACCGGGCGCACGCAGTGGCATGCCGGCCACAGCGTCGAGGAGTGCCTGGCCCTGGGCGGCAACGCCCCGTTCGAGCTGAATGCCCTGCAGCGCGGTCTATTGGACAGTTTTCCCCATGACCTCTGGTGATGCGCACTCCGAGCGGCAGGAGGTGATGGCGCTGGGCGGCTATCCGATCCTGCGCACCACCGAAGCGGCGTTCGCGCACGCGCTGTTCCAGGCGCAGGCGCGCGGCGAGCAGCGCCAGGTGTTCTTCGCCAACACCAACTTCGTGGTGCAGTGCCAGGCGCTGCGCACGCGCCTGCGCGCGCCGGGCGTGCGCATCGTCAACGACGGCATCGGCATGGACCTGGGCGCGCTGCTGGTGCATCGCCGCCGCTTCGCCGGCAACCTCAACGGCACCGACCTGATTCCGTACCTGTGCCGGCACAGCCGGCGGCCGCTGCGCTTCTTCCTGCTCGGCGGGCGGCCCGGCGTGGCCCAGGCCGCCGCGCAGACACTGCGGCAGACACTGGGCCAGCACGTGGTCGGCACCTGCGACGGCTACGCCGAGTTCGCCGCCGCGGGCACGGCGCTGACCGAGCGCATCAACGCCAGCGGCGCCGACGTGGTGCTGGTGGCGTTCGGCAATCCGCTGCAGGAAACCTGGATTCTCGACCATGCCGCGCAGCTGGATGCGCGCTTGCTGTTCGGGGTCGGCGCGCTGCTGGATTTCCTGTCCGGCAACGCCCAGCGTGCGCCGGCCTGGGTGCGCCGACTGCACATGGAGTGGATGTACCGCCTGTTGCGCGAGCCGCGGCGCCTGCTCAAGCGCTACAGCTGGGACCTGCTGGTGTTCTTCGGCGTGTGCCTGCGCAACGGCCGGCGCCTGGTGGGCTAGCCTAGCCCGCCAAGGCGGGCCGGCACTCGCCGGCGCCCATCAACCGCCAGGGCAGCGCGCGTCGGTGGTCTAGCCCAAGCCGGCCGACAGGCCCTAAACTGGGCCATGTCTACGAAATCGTCCACTCGTATCGCCACCTTGGTGCGCGACCTGTCGCTGCTGCCGCACCCGGAGGGCGGGCGCTATGCGCGCGTGCACACCTCCGCGCTGCAGATCCAGCACGAGGGCGTCACGCGTCCGGCCTGCACCGCGATCCGCTTCCTGCTGGTGCGCGGCGAGTGCAGCGATTGGCACCGGATCGATGCCGACGAAACCTGGCAATGGGAGGAGGGCGGCGCGCTGGAATTGCTGAGCTTCGATCCGCAGCATGGCCTGCAGCGCTACCGGATGGACGCCAGCGAACGCGGCGGCCTGCCGTCGGTGGTGATCCCGGCCGGCAGCTGGCAGGCGGCGCGGCCGCTGGACGACTACAGCCTGGTGCGCTGCGTGGTGGCGCCGGGGTTCCTGTGGGAGCGCTTCCAGCTGCTGCCCGTCACCGATCCGCTGGCCGCGTACCTGCCCAAGCTGTCGGGCTGATATCGTCGCGACGCGCTGGATCTTCGGCGTCGGTCCGAATTCCTGGAGAGTGTCGCGATGCCCTGGACGAGTGCGGTGAGAGGCGTGTGTGCGGCAGTGCTGCTGGCGTTCGCGGGCCTGGCCGCCGCGCATCCGGCGGTACCGCCGGCGGCGCCGGCCGCCGCGCCGGTGGTCGATCTGGAGGCGGTGCTGGTGACCGGCCAGCAGCCCGGTCCCGGACTGTGGCAGGTGCGCCGCGGCGACCACGTGCTGTGGATCCTGGGCACGGTGTCGCCGTTGCCCAAGCGCATGCAGTGGGCGTCGGGCGAGGTGGAGCGGGTGATCGGCCAGTCGCAGCAGGTCATCGCGGCGCCGACGCTGTCGCTGTCCTCGAACCTGGGCGTGTTCCGCAGCCTGCTGTTGCTGCCGTCGCTGCTGAAGGCGCGGCGCAACCCGGACGGCCAGACCCTGCAGCAGGTACTGCCGGCCGACCTGTACGCGCAATGGCTGCCGCTGAAGGCGCGCTACCTGGGCCGCGACGCCAGCGTGGAAACGTGGCGGCCGGTGTTCGCCGCGCAGGAGCTGTACGAAGCGGCGATGCGCAAATCCGGGCTGAGCATGGCCAGCGTCACCGCGCCGGTGATCGAGCGCGCGGCCAAGCGCGCCAAGGTGCCGATCGTGCCGGTGGTGGTGGAAGTGAAGGTGCCCGACGCCAAGCGCGCGCTGCAGGAATTCCGCGCGACGGCGCTGAACGACCGCAACTGCTTCGCGCGCACGCTGCAGGTCATCCAGGGCGACCTGGAAACGATGCGGCAGCGCGCCAATGCCTGGTCCGAGGGCGATCTCGACGCGCTCGGCAAGCTGCCGGGCAACGATCAGTACCGGGTGTGCATGGACGCGGTCGGCGAGGCGGCGATCGCGCGCAAGCTGGGCCTGGGCGATGTGCGCCAGCGCGCGCTGGGCAAGTGGCTGGAAACGGCGGAGCGGGCGCTGGCGCAGAACCGCTCCAGCTTCGCGGTGCTGTCGATGCAGGGCCTGCAGGAGGCAGACGGTCCGCTGGACCGGCTGCGCGCACGCGGTTACGAGGTGATCGCGCCTTGAGCGGGTGAGGTGCGACGCGCTGCCTACCTGCCCGCGCCGCACCTGCCGTTCACGCCGTGGCCAGGCGCGCCGCGGCGTCAGCCGGCCGCGGTACGCGCTGCGTTGGCGCCGGTCGCCAGCTGCGGCCAGCGCGCCAGGATCGCCGCGCGGATGCCGGCGGCGTCGATCCCGGCTTCGGCCAGCAACTGCTCGCGGCTGGCGTGGTGCTGGAATGCGTCGGGCAGGCCCAGGTGCAGCACCGGGCGCAGCACGCCTTCGGCATTGAGCAGCTCGGCCACGCCGGAACCGGCGCCGCCGGCCACCACGTTGTCCTCGATGGTCACGAAGCCGTCGTGGCTGCGCGCCAGCTCGAGCAGCAGCGCGCGGTCCAGCGGTTTGACGAAGCGCATGTTGACCACGCTCAGGCCGAGCTCGCGGCCGACCTGTTCGGCCGCCGCCAAGGTCGCGCCGAACGCCAGCAGCGCCAGCGTGGCGCCGTTCGCGCGGACCTGCGCCTTGCCGATCGGCAGCGTGTCCAGCGCCGTGCCGGGCGCCACGCCGGGACCGGTGCCACGCGGATAGCGCACCGCGGCCGGACCGGCGTGCTGCAGGCCGGTGCTGAGCATCTGCCGGCACTCGGCCTCGTCGGCCGGGGCCATCACCACCAGATGCGGCACGCAGCGCAGGAAGCTCAGGTCCAGGTTGCCGGCATGGGTGGCGCCGTCCGGGCCGACCACGCCGCCGCGGTCGATCGCGAACAGCACGTCGAGCTGCTGCACCGCCACGTCGTGCACCAGCTGGTCGTAGCCGCGCTGCAGGAAGGTCGAGTAGATCGCCACCACCGGCTTGGCGCCCTGCGTGGCCATGCCCGCCGCCAGCGTCACCGCATGCTGCTCGGCGATCGCCACGTCGAAGTAGCGCTGCGGGTATTCCTTGCTGAAGCGCACCAGGCCCGAGCCTTCGCGCATCGCCGGGGTGATCGCCAGCAGCGTCGGTTCGGCGGCGGCCATGTCGCAGATCCAGTCGCCGAACACGTCGGTATAGGTCGGCGCCTTGGCGCCCGGCTTGGACACCAGACCCTTGCTGGGATCGAACGGGCCGACCGCGTGGTAGCCGATCTGGTCGCCCTCGGCCAGTTCGTAGCCCTTGCCCTTGGTGGTGATCACGTGCAGCAGCTGCGGACCCTTGAGCGTCTGCAGCGTCTTCAGCGCGCCGATCAGCGCCGGCAGGTCGTGGCCGTCGATCGGCCCGGTGTAGTGGAAGCCCATCTCCTCGAACAGCGTGGAGGGCACGAACATGCCCTTCCAATGCTCCTCCCAGCGGCGCACGAAACGCGCGGTGGGATTGCTCTTCTTGTCGCCGAGGATCTTCTTGCCGCCTTCGCGGATCGCATTGAGGGTCTTGCTGCCGCTCATCCGGCCGAGCATCTTGGTGACCCCGCCGACCGCTTCGGAGATCGACATGCGGTTGTCGTTGAGGATCACCAGCAGGTTCGGTTCCGGGTCCATGCCGCCGGCGTGGTTCAAGGCCTCGTAGGCCATGCCGGCGGTCATTGCGCCGTCGCCGATCACCGCCACCACCTTGCGCTCGTCGCCGGCGCGCTGCAGCGCGATGGCCATGCCCAGCGCCGCGGAGATCGAGGTGGAGGAATGGCCGACGCCGAAGGTGTCGTACTCGCTCTCCTCGCGCTTGGGAAACGGTGCCACGCCACCGGCCTGCTTGACCGAATGGATCTCGTCGCGCCGCCCGGTCAGGATCTTGTGCGGATAGGTCTGGTGGCCGACATCCCACACCAATCGGTCGACCGGGGTGTCGTAGAGATAGTGCAGGGCCACGGTGAGTTCGATCACGCCCAGGCCGGCGCCGAAATGGCCGCCGCTCTTGCCGACGCACTCGATCAGGTAGGCGCGCAGTTCCTCCGCGATCGCCGGCAGCTCCGACTCCTCGAAGCGGCGCAGTTCGGCGGGGATCTGGATGCGCGCGAGGCGCGGATAGCGGGTGGGATCGATCATCGGGATTAGGGTTCAGCGGACCGTCCATTTTCCTCCCCATTCCGGGCACGGGCAAGCAACCCGTTCAGTTGCGCACGGGCGCAGGCCACGCTGGCAGGGAGGTGCGGCAATCCGTCGCAGTGCGCGGCGCGTTGCGCGCCGGCCTGGCGGTCAGACCGACAGCTTGGAACGCTTGGGCAATTGCGCCTTCAGGAACGACATCTGGTCGGCGAGGATGTTGCGGTTGGACAGGATCAGGTGCTCGATCCAGCTCGGCCGGTACGGGACCGCCAGCAGCGGCATCGACGCCTGCTGCGGGGTGCGGTTGCCCTTGCGCGAGTTGCAGTGGAAACACGCGGTGACCACGTTCTCCCAGGTGTCGCGGCCGCCCTTGGAGACCGGCAGCACGTGGTCGCGGGTCAGTTGCGGGCGGCTGAACTGCTGGCCGCAGTACAGGCACAGCTGCGCGTCACGGGCGAACAGCGCGGTATTGGTCAAGGTGGGCGTGGGATCGAGCGCGCGCGAGCGGGCATGGCCGCGGGCGGCGATGATCGGATGCAGGTGCAGCACGCTGCGCTCGCCGCTGGCGCGCGACATGCCGCCATGGATGTGCATGCACGGTTCGCCCAGGGTCCAGGCCACCGCGCCACGCGCATACAGGCAGGCGGCCGATTGCCAGTTGATCCAGTCCAGCACCCGGCCATGCGCATCCAGCGACAGCAGGCGCACCGAAGGCAGGGTAGGGGGCGACGAAAACGACGCGTCGCCGGCCGAAGCGGCGAAGGCTCCGGTATCGATCAGACCAAGCGTTGTTGTGTCTGTCTCCATCGGGAAAACAGCTTATACCCGATTGTTGACGATTTGTGTATCGACGCGGGACGGATCTGCGCGACCGGCGCAGTGCGCCGCCGGTCGCGCAGCGCGCCTTGCTCAGAAGTGCGCGTCGGCCATCGCCATCAGCGGTTCGGCACCGGCCTCGATCACCGCGGCGTGGGTCAGCGTGCGCGGCAGGAGCTTGGCGTAGTAGAAGCGCGCGGTCTCGCGCTTGGACTGCTTGAACGCTTCGCTCTGCGCCGATGCATCCGCGGCGGCGACGCTGCGCGCCCACCAGTAGGCCAGCACCACGTAGCCGGAATAGAACACGTAGTCGTAGCTGGCCGCGCCCAGCTCGTCGGCATTGCCGGCGGCGCGCTGCAGGATGCGCTTGGTCAGCGCCGCCCATTCGCCGGCCTTCTCGCGCAGCGGGCCGACGAACTCGGCTACGGCCGGATTCTCGGCATGCTCGGCGAGGAAGGCCTCGATCTGCGCCAGGAACAGCTTCAGCCCCGCGCCCTGGCTGGACGCGGTCTTGCGCCCGATCAGGTCCAGCGCCTGGATGCCGGTGGTGCCTTCGTACAGCGTGGTGATGCGCGCGTCGCGCGCCAGCTGTTCCATGCCGTGCTCGTGGATGTAGCCGTGGCCGCCGAAGCACTGCAGCGCGTGATAGGTGTTCTCCACGCCCCATTCGGTCTGGCAGGCCTTGGAGATCGGGGTCAGGAAACTGACCAGCACGTCGGCCTGCTCGCGCTCGGCCGGGTCCTGCGCGTGGTGGGCGATATCGATCAGGGTCGCCGCGTGCAGCGCCAGCAGGCGGCTGCCTTCGGTCAGCGCCTTCACCGTCAGCAGCATGCGGCGCACGTCCGGATGCACCAGGATCGGGTCGGCCGGCTTGTCCGGCAGCTTGGCGCCGGTCAGCGAACGCGACTGCAGGCGTTCGCGCGCATAGCGCAGGGCGTTCTGGTAAGCGCGTTCGGACAGGCCGATGCCCTGCAGGCCGACGCCCAGCCGCGCCGTGTTCATCATCGTAAACATGGCCTGCAGGCCCTTGTGCGGCTGACCGACCAGGTAGCCTTCGGCGCCGTCGAAGTTCATCACGCAGGTGGCCGAGCCGTGGATGCCCATCTTGTGTTCCAGCGAGCCGCAACGCACCGCGTTGCGCGCGCCGACGCTGCCATCGCGGGCGACCTTGAACTTGGGCACCACCAGCAGCGAGATGCCCTTGGCCCCGGCCGGCGCATCCGGCAGCCGCGCCAGCACCAGGTGCACGATGTTGTCGGTGAAGTCGTGCTCGCCGGCGGTGATGAAGATCTTGGTGCCGCTGACCGACCAACTGCCGTCGGCATTGGGTTCGGCGCGGGTCTTGAGCAGGCCCAGGTCGGTGCCGCAGTGCGGCTCGGTCAGGCACATGGTGCCGGTCCAGCGGCCATCCACCAGCGGCTTCAGGAACACCTCCTGCTGCCAGGCCTCGCCATGCTGCTTCAGCGCCTCGACCGCGCCATGCGACAGCAGCGGGAAGTTGCCCCAGGCCAGGTTGGCCGCGTTGACCATCTCGTTGAGCGGCACGCCCAGGGTATGCGGCAAGCCCTGGCCGCCGAACTCGGTGGCCGCGGTCAGGCCGGTCCAGCCGCCTTCGGCGAACTGCCGGTAGGCCTCGCGAAAGCCCGGTGCGGTGGTGACCGCGCCGGTAGCCGCGTCCAGCGTGCAGCCGTGTTCGTCGCCGACCCGGTTCAGCGGCGCCAGGACGCTGCCGGTGAAGCGCGCGGCTTCCTCCAGCACGGCATCGACCACGTCGGTGGTGGCCTCGGCATAGCCGAGGCGGGCGAACAGCGCTTCCACCTGCAGCACGTCGTGCAGCGCGAAGCGCAGGTCGGTCAGCGGGGCTTGGTAGGTGCTCATGCGGTCGCTCGAACAGAGGCCGCGGCGCGGCCGAGGTGCGCAGGATACTACGGCGTATGGATGTGGGGCGGGGATTCGGGATGGGGGATTCGGGATTCGCAACGGCCGTCGCGCGGCGGAAGATCGGAACCGGCTGTCGCTTTTACGAATCCCGAATCCCGAATCACGGCTCCCCATGCACCGTAACCGTCGCGGTCATGCCGGCGGCCAGGACCGTGCCGCGCGGCACGCTGGCCGGATCGATGCGCACCCGTACCGGCACCCGCTGCGCCAGGCGGATCCAGTTGAAGGTGGGGCTGACGTCGGCGAGCAGCGAGGCGCTGGTCGGGTTGTCGCTGTCGGCGATGCCGCGGGCGATGCCTTCGACCTTGCCGTGCAGCATCACTCCGCCGCTCATCAGGCGGATATCGGCGCGATCGCCGACGTGCACCCGCGGCAGCTTGGTTTCCTCGAAGTAGCCGTAGATCCACATCGCGTCGTCGCGGACCAGCGCCAGCCGCGCGCTGCCGGCCTGGGCGTAGTCGCCGACGCGCACGTCCAGGTTGGTGACGTAGCCGTCGGCGGTGGCGCGCACCTGGGTGCGTTGCAGGTCCAGTTCGGCCAGATCGACCGCGGCCTGCGCCTGCGCCACCGCCGCCAGCGCCTGCGCCTGTGCGGCGCTGGCCTGGCCGCGCACGGCGGCGGTGCGGTGCACGTCGGCCTGCGCCGAGCGCGCGGTGGCCTCGGCATCGGAACGGGCCTCGGCCGAGATCACCGACGCGGCGCGGGCGCGGCGTTCGGCCTGCGCGCGGCGCATCTGGAATTCGGCCTCGCTGGCGGCCTGGCTGGCGGCTGCGGCGGAGATGCTGGCACCGGCCGAGCGCGCCTTCGCCTGCGCCGCGGCCAGGTCGGCGCGGGCTTGCGCCAGGGCCAGCTCGAAGCGCCGGCGGTCGACGCTGAACAAGACGTCGCCGCGCTCGACGTGCTGGTTGTCGGCCACCGCGACCGCATCGACCAGGCCGGACACGTCCGGGGCGATGCGCACCACCTCCGCACGCACGCGGCCGTCGCGGGTCCACGGCGACAGCATGTAGTGCCGCCACAGCGCGTGCGCGAGCAGGGCGGCGATCAGCACGATCGCGGCGGTCAGGGCGAAACGGATCAGGGCGGATGTCTTCATGGCGGGACTCACGGCAAAAGGAGCAGGCCGAGCGCGGCGAACACGCCGACGTACAGGGCCAGACGGAACAGCGGCGGATGCCAGGCGTAGCGGTACAGCCCGGCGCGGCCGGCGAGCGCATCCACCGCCCAGGCGGCGAACAGCAGCGCCACCGCCAGCACCAGCAGGCCGGGCACGTACACGCCGGCGATCGAGATTTCAGCGGGCAGCGCCATCGGCGGCTCCTGGCGAGGTCGGGGCGTGCGCATGCCCGGCGGCGAGGGCGGCGAGCACCGAGTCGGCATCGAGCAGTGCGCCACGCAGCAGGTGCAGGTGTTCGCGGGTGCGCTTCCAGCGCAGCGGCACCGCGCCGTCGAGACGGCTCGCCGCCAGCGCCGCGTCGATGCGCTGCAGGGCCAGCCGATGGCGTTCGGGCGAAGGCGCCAGGTACAGCTCGGCCAGTGACTGCACCGCAGCGTCCACATCGGTGGCCAGCGCGTGCGGCAGGTCGCCGTCGGCCGCGTCGCGGCGCAGCTCGACCAGGGTGCGCCCGGTCTCGTGCACCGACAGCGCCCAGCCCAACAGGTCGCGCAGCTCGTCGCTGCCCGGCGGGGTATGCGCGACGATCTGCTGGAACAGGTCGCGGTTGACGCTTTCCAGGCGCAGGTGCAGGCCGGGCAGCGGCGCGCGTGCGGCCAGTGTGGTCTGCCGGCGCAGCTGTTCCAGCAGGCGCTGGCGATGCCAGCGCGTGCCGATCACCGGCGGCACGAACACGAACGCCACGCTCACCGCCAGCGTGCCCAGCAGCAGCGGCACCACGCTGTTGAAGGTGGTGACGGCGTTGAAACTCGGCGTCGGCTGCACCGCCAGGATCGAGACGAAGGCCAGATTGGTGCCGGTGGCGAAGCCGAACAGCGCCGGCTTGGAGGCCAGGTACAGGGTCAGCAGCAGGAACGGCGCGGTGCCGGCGACGAACAGGCCGTAGCCATCCATCTGCGGCAGCACCAGCAACTGGCAGACCGCGCCCAGCGCGGCGCCGAACACGAAGCCCTTGAACAGCGAACGCGCCGCCGCCGGTGCGTTGGCGCTGGACGACAGGATCGCGCTCAACGCCACCGCCTGGAACACCGCGGTGGCGCCGCTGATCCAGCCGGCCTGGATCCATAGCCAGCACATCGCCGCCACCAGCAGCGCGCTGCGCAGCGCGGTCAGCGCGGCGGTCGCGTAGTCGTTGCCGCGCAGGAACACGGCGGTGTCGCCGCCGGCCTGCGGCGTGCGCCACTGCTGCGGGGCGACCAGCGCGGCCTCCGCGGCAACGTAGTCGTGCAGCTCGCCGAAGAAGCGCCGCAGCAGCGACACGCCGGTGTCGAAATCTTCGTGGCGCGCGCTCGGCAGGGTGTCGCGCACTGCGGCGGCACGCGGCGCCAGCGCGTCGCGGCATTCGGCCAGCCGGCGCGCGGTCTCGACGGTGCGTTCGCGGCCGCCGCGTTCGCTCAGCGCGGCTTTCAGCGGCCGGTACAGGCCGATCAGCGCTTCGGCGACATCGCCTTCGGCCTGGCGTAGCAGGCGGTTGATGTAGTGATGCAGCGACTGGAAGCTGGTGGACACCGCCATGAAGCGCTGGTTGAGCAGGCGCAGGCGGCCGCTGCGCACGCGCGCCTCCGGGTCCTCGAACACCACCGAGCTGCGCAGGTCCTCGATCTCCACCGCGTCGCGGACGAAGCGCAGGTGCGCCTGTTCCATCGACGCGCGCGACAGCTGGCCGCCGGTGGCGTCGCGGACGAAATCCAGGAAGCCGTCGTAGGCGCGGCGCACCGTGTCGCGCAGGGTCTGGCGCAAGCGGCTGGGGAACACCACGTCGCTGATCACGCCGGTCACTAGCAGCCCCAGCAGCACCTCGGTGACGCGCGCGGTGACCAGCGCGAACACGTTCTGCGGCTGGTTCACCGCCGGCAGCGCGATCAGCGCCACGGTGTAGCCGGACAGCACGAACGCGTACGCCTTGAAGTTGCGGTACAGCAGCGCGCCGCCGGTGCACAGGCCGATCCAGATCGCCAGCACCAGCACGAACAGCACCGGTTCCTGCGGGAACAGCGCCACCATCGCCAGCGCGGCGACGCTGCCGATCAGCGTGCCCAGCACGCGGTAGAAGCCTTTCGCGAACACCATGCCGGTCTGCCGGTGCATCACCACCACCACGGTGATCATCGCGGTCATCGGCGAGGACAGGTCCAGGCGCAGCGCGATCCAGCCGGCCAGATAGATCGACAGCAGCGTGCGCAGCACGAACAGCCAGGCCTCGCCTTCGCCGCGCAGGGCGTCGGCCAACACGGCGCGCAACCGCGGCGGGGCGGCGGCGGCGCTGGCTGCGACGTCGGTACCGCGCGCGCTCATGCGTCGCCTTCCACGCTGCGCAGCAATTGCTTCAGCAAGGCTTCCAGCTGCGCCAGTTCGGCGCTCTCCAGGTGCTGCGTGTACCCGCGCAGTTGCGCGAACACGTCCGGCATGAACGCGGCGATCAGGCGCTCGCCCTCGGCGGTCAGGCGCAGCAGCAACATGCGTCGGTCCTCGGCGCTGGGGGTGCGCTGGATCAGGCCCTTGTCGACCAGATGACTGGTCAGGCGGGTGATGTTGGCCGACTTCTCGCTGGCCGCGTCGCTCAACTGCGACGGGTTCAAGGTCCCGTCCGGGCTGGCGTCGATCATCATCAGCACGTTGTATTCGGAGTAGTTCAGGCCGTAGGCGCGCAGCATGTCGTTGCCCTGATCCAGGATCAGCTTGTGCAGCAGCTTGATCAGGCGCACCACCGCGGCCGCGTCGCGAGGGAACCCCGGATGCTTCTGGCCGGTGACGTCCAGGCGCTGCTCGGTGGCGGTGAAGCGGCTCATGGCTGGCTAGGCATTTGGTACATATGTATATATTACATTTGTGTATTAAATGCGCGGTAATGGCAGCTGAACGCGTGCTCGGCGGGACGGCGCTTTTGGGTCGGGGATGTGGGGCGACGGCAGCGGTCGCGAAGCGGCCCGGGCAATGGCAGGCCTGCTAGCACAGCGGTTGCGGGGGGCCTGGCTGAAGCGCCGATCGACCGGCACGGCGTCGCTGCCCCTAGCTCACAGCGGGCGCAAGAAGTGAGGGCGGGACCGCGCCGCGGTGGCGCGGGCGGGATGCGGCTAGCGCAGGACGCCGTCCAGTCCGGGCGCGGGGGTGAGCATATTGCGCGTATCGATCTCGAACGTGCGCTGCTTCTTCTCTTCCGGGGTGGCGTCAATGCTGCCCTTGAGGGTGTAGTCGAGGCTGCGGCGGCCGGCCAGGGCATCGGCGATGGCGATGCGCGCGGCCGAACTCGGGCGCAGCGCGACGCTGACCACGTCCGCCGTTTCCGGCCCGATCGAGATGCCGGGCGCGAGCTGCAGGGTCCCGGCGGCTTCGCCGCCCACGCCCAGGTCCAGGCGTACGCCGTCGTAACGCATCGGGATGCTGCTGTAGTTCTGCAGGCGCAACTCCACCTTCCAGCTGCCGTCCATATTGACGGTGAGCTGCTGCAGGCTGGCCGCGGGGTCGGACACGCGCCGCACCATGCCGTCGCCGCAGGCGGCCAGCAGCGCAGTGCACAACACGAGCAAGCCGAAGCGAAGCCGCTGACGCATGACCGATTCCAGGACGTGAAGACCGGCGAAGAATACTACGGCGCCCAGGGACTCGGCGTGGCGAGCGCCGGGCCACCGTCGCGCGTCGCCTGCAGCGAGCCGCCAGCCGCGCGCACCTTGGTGGCGCGGTTTCTCTGGAAGCCACGCCGTCTCCAGCCCGGCGTTGCGGTCGTTGCCCGAGTGCTTCGGCGCTCCGCTGTCCCGGCGCTTCGACGCGCTCAGGTGCTTCGACACGCTCGGGTGCGGCGCCGCTCCAGTGCCACCGCGGCACGTCATCGGCTGCACCGCCTTGCGGGGCTGCAGGTCGGCGGCGTTCGCGGCTTCCGGGCGAAGGCGTCCGCGGCCAGCTTTGCGGCAGGGCCGGCTGGCCGGTCACCGGCATGGACGCCCTACGGCAGCGTCGTCGACCCAGCGGCGAACGCGCCGGATCTGACGGCGCCGCGGTGTCCTTGGCGGCCTGGCCTATGACCATCACCAGTGGCATCCGTGCCCGTGCATAGGCCAGGCGCCGAGGACGCCTTCAGCATGCGCGGCGGCGGAATCCGGCGCAGTCGGCGCGGGCCGTGTCGTCCGGTAGGAAAATTCCGAAATGCCGCACTTGCCCAATCCCGAACGCATCGCTATGATGCGCGTCCCCGCACCGGTCCTGCCGCGTTGCGCAGTGGCCGAGTAGCTCAGTTGGTAGAGCAGGGGATTGAAAATCCCCGTGTCGGCGGTTCGATTCCGTCCTCGGCCACCATTCCATGAAAGGCTTGCAGAAATGCAGGCCTTTTTCTTTGCGCTTCCGTGTCCCGCGGCGCGATGACGGGTGTCTCGCAGGGGAGGTCGCGCCTGGCCGGTAGTACGCGGGTCCGCGATGCCCAGCACCTGCGACGGGCCGGGCGAGCACACGCATTGTGTGCCGACTTCCGCATTGGAGCTGGCCTATTCATGCTATCGCTAGCGGAAGTCACGGCGTTTACGCTCGTAGACAAGTGCGGCAATTCTCAGGTTTGCCGTGATGTAACGCTCAACTATGCGGGGCCGATGTCGTAATCATGTGCACATGGTTAATCTGAGAGTGGGCCAATGCACAAGGAATTGACGCGGCTATGTGTACTGGCCCTTGCATTGGCGGTGGCCGGTGGCGCCGGCGCCGCGCCGGCCTTGAGCAAGCTGGATCCCGCCTATCAGGCCGGTCACGATCCGGCCGCGCCGTATATCGAGCAGGTCGGCTCCGAGTGCGTGATGGTCAACGTGTACCTGGAGCAGCGCGACGGTGTCGCCCAGCAAGTCATCCTGCGCGAGCCGGTGGAATGCAGTAACAGCAGCCAAGGCCAGGACCTTGCCGTGGCCGACCTTTCGTCTTAGCGCGTCGGCGTGGCACGTTTGCGGCTTCCGTTCCTGGTCGTCGCAGTGGGCGGCACCTGTTTCGCCAGTTGCCGGGTAGGCGGGGGCGCCGTGTTGAGTGCGCTGCCCCCACGCGTCGCGCGGACTGCGTAATTCGTGCATTGCTTTCTTGCGTAGCGCTGGCCTGCCGCCGCGGTGCGCGCCTTCGGTTGCGGTGTTGTCATGGCATGCCGCCGCAATGGCGGTTCGTCGCAGGCCTGGACGAGGGCTGCGCTTTACATCGCCGCGCCGCTCCTGCATAAGGCTGGTCTTCTCCTTTTTTTGCAGGAACGTCCGCATGCGTCCTCCATCGCTCGCGATGCTGCTGGCCTGCCTGCTGTGCCTGGCGCTGCCGGCACGGGCCGCGCAACCGGTGACGTCGGTCGCCGAGTTCGATCTCGGCCGCTATGCCGGGCAGTGGCACGAAATCGCGCACCTGCCGGTGTCGTTCCAGAAGAAATGCGTCGCCGACATCACCGCGGCCTACGTGCTGCGCGACGACGGGCTGATCGGCGTGCGCAACGCCTGCCGTACCGGCAAGGGCGACATGCTTGCCGCCGAGGGCGTGGCGCGGCGGGTGGCCGGCCATCCCGGGCGGCTGCAGGTACGGTTCGCGCCGGATTGGCTGGCCTGGGTGCCGCTGGTCTGGGCCGACTATTGGGTGATCGCGCTGGATCCGGATTACCAGTGGGCGCTGATCGGCGAGCCGGATCGCAAGTATCTGTGGGTGCTGTCGCGTTCGCCGCGGATGCCCCGCGCGCTGTTCGAGCAGGTCAAGGCCAAGGCGCGGGCGATGGGCTACGACCTGGATCCGCTGTTGGTCGTCGCGCCGCTGGAGTGAGCGGCCTGCCGGTCGGCGCGCAAGAGCGGCGCCGCGCCGCTAGCCGGCGAAGCAGGCGCGGGCCGCATCGAGCAGCCGCGCGCTGGCGCCGTCCCGCAGCAGTTGCCGCGGCGTCTGTCCGCCGAGCTGCGCGTGGCTGCCGTTGAGCCACTGCGACAGCGCGGCACGGTCGCCGCCGCAGCCGTTGCAGACGATGCAGATCGTCTCGCCGACATCGAGCAGGTGCTCGCTGCGCAACGTTGCCAACGTGTCCGCATCGCGCCCGAGCCAGTCGAGCACGCGTTGCGCGTCCTCGGTGGAGCCGTAGCTGGCGCCGTCGATCAGCGACAGCGTGTCGGTCGAGCGCGATAGCCGGCCGGCCTTGTCGCGCTCGGCGCGGCGCATGCCTTGCAGCACCGCCTTGATACGTTGTTCGTTTGAAGCTGGCTGCGACATGGAAATGCACTGGCGATGAGTAGCGGTCGACAGGTGTACCGCAGTCATTCTGTACGTAGCGTCACCTCGCCGTCGGCAAGCCGCGCGCGCAGGCGGTCGCCGGGCGCAACCTGCGTGGCCGAGCGCACCAGCGTGCCGTCGTCGACCCGGGTCAGGATCGCGTAGCCGCGCGTCACCGTGGCCAGCGGGCTGACCGTCTCCAGCGCGCGGGCCAGCGCGCGCAGGCGCTGCGTGTCGGCCTGCAGCTGCCGCGCCATCGCCGCTTGCGGGCGCCTGCCGAGCGCGAGCAGGCGCTCGTGCAGGGCGGCCAGACGCCGTTGCGGCTGGGCTGCGCGCAAGACCGCGGCGGCGTGGCGCAGGCGCGCGCCGCGGCGTTCCTGCTGTTGCCGCCACAACGCCAGCAGGCGGCGCGCGGCATCCTGCTGGCGGCGCTTCAGCATTTGCAGTTGCGCCTGCGGACTCTGCGCCTGCAGTCGCAGCGAGGCGCGATCGGCGCGCTGCATCGCCTGGCGCAGGCGGTGCTGCTGCCACTGCAGCAGCCGCGCGTGCTGGCCGCGCAGGCGTGCGGCGAGGTCGCGCTGGTCGGGGGCGAGCAGTTCCGCGGCGACCGATGGCGTCGGCGCGCGCAGATCGGCGGCGAAGTCGGCCAGGGTCACATCGGTCTCGTGGCCGACCGCCGACACCACCGGCGTGGCCGCGGCGGCGATCGCCCGCGCCAGGCGTTCGTCGTTGAACGCCCACAGGTCTTCCAGCGAGCCGCCGCCGCGGGTCAGCAGGATCGCGTCGTAGCGACCGCTGGCATCGGCGCGCTGCAGCAGCGAGGTCAGCTGTGCGGCGGCGCTGTCGCCCTGCACCAGGCTCGGCAGGATGTCCACTTCCAGCAGCGGCAGGCGCCGGCCGAGCACGCTCAGTACGTCGCGCACCGCCGCGCCGCTGGGCGAGGTGATCACCGCCAGGCGGCGCACGAAGGCGGGCAGGGCGCGTTTGCGCTCGCTGGCGAACAGGCCCTCGGCGGCGAGCCTGGCCTTGAGTTCCTCGAACGCGCGGCGCAACGCGCCTTCGCCGGCTTCCTCCAGGTGATCCAGCACCAGTTGGTAGTCGCCACGCGCCTCGTACAGGGTCAGCCGGCCGCGCGCGAGCACGCGCAGGCCTTCGCGCGGCACGAACTTCAGCCATTGGCTCTTCGGCTTGAACATCGCGCAGCGCACCTGCGCGCGCGCGTCCTTCAGGGTGAAGTACAGATGTCCGGACGAGGGCCGGGTGACGTTGCCCAGCTCGCCTTCCACCCAGGCCAGCGGGAACGCGCTTTCCAGCAGGTCGCGCGCCAGCGTGTTGAGCTGGCTGGGGCTGAGGATCTGGTCGTCGCGATCGGGCATGCGGGCGCTGCGTGGGCGTGCGGGGCGCCTATCCTCGCACGTCGCCGTGAGCGGCCGGTCGCGGCAACGCGACCTCGCCGGCAGGCGCCCGGTCCGCATGCTGCGCCAGCGCCCACTGCACGTGTTCGCGCACCAGCGGCGAGGCGTGCTGCGCGCGCGTGCCGAGCGCGGCCAGCACCTGCGGTGTGCTCGGCGCATTGCCCAGTGCCACCGCCAGGTTGCGCAGCCAGCGCTCGTGGCCGCTGCGGCGGATCGCGCTGCCTTCGGTGCGGCGCAGGAACTCGTCCTCGTCCCAGGCGAACAGCTGCGCCAGCGTGGCCCGGTCGAGATCGTTGCGCGCGCGGAAGTCGGGTTCGTCGCTGCGCTTGGCGAACTTGTTCCAGGGGCACACCAGCTGGCAGTCGTCGCAGCCGAAGATGCGGTTGCCGATCGCCGGGCGCAGCTCCTCGGGAATCGCGCCGTCGTGCTCGATGGTCAGATAGGCGATGCAGCGGCGCGCGTCCAGCCGGTACGGGGCGACGATCGCCTGGGTCGGGCACACGTCGATGCAGCGCGTGCAGGTGCCGCAGTGCGCGCTGGCCGGCGGATCGATCGGCAACGGCAGGTCGACGTAGATTTCGCCGAGGAAGAACCAGGAGCCGCCATTGCGGTCGATCAGGCAGGTGTGCTTGCCGATCCAGCCCAGGCCGGCGTCGCGCGCCAGGGCGCGCTCCAGCACTGGCGCCGAATCGACGAAGACGCGATGGCCGAACGGGCCGATCTCGGCCTGGATGCGCTCGGCCAGTTTCTGCAGGCGGTTGCGCATCAGCTTGTGGTAGTCGCGGCCCAGCGCGTAGCGGGCGACGTAGGCGCGCTCGCCATCGTGCAGCGTGTCCCAGGCCGAATCGTCGTCGTTGCGTCCGTAGTCCAGGCCGACCGAGATCACCCGCAGCGTGCCTGGAATCAGTTCGGCCGGACGCGCGCGCTTGTCGCCATGTTGCGCCATCCATTGCATCGTGCCGTACAGGCCTTGCGCCAGCCAGTCGCGCAGATGCGCTTCGTCCTGCTGCAGCTCGATCCCGGCGATGCCGCAGCGCTGGAAGCCGAACTCGCGCGCCAGCGCGCGGATGCGCGCGGCAACGGTGTGGGGATCGGCGGGGGCGACGCTGCTGGACATGGCGCAAGTATAGAATCCCGCGCATGTCCGACTCGTTCGATCTCTACGATACCGCCGCCGCGCGGCGCATCGATGCGCAGGCCACGGCCTTGCTCGGCGGCGACGGCTACACGCTGATGCAGCGTGCCGGCCAGGCCGCCTGGCAGACGTTGCTGCAGCATTGGCCGCAGGCGCAGCGCATCCTGGTGGCCTGCGGCACCGGCAACAATGGGGGCGATGGCTACGTGCTGGCGCGGCTGGCGCATTGCGCCGGACGCCGCGTGCGCGTGCTGCATCTGCCTGGGCGTGGCCCGCAATCGGCGTTGGCGCAACGCGCCTGTACCGACTACATCGGCGTCGGCGGCCGTATCGAGGTGTTCGATGCGGCGCTGGACCAGGCCGACGTGGTCGTCGACGCGTTGCTCGGGATCGGCCTGAATCGCGCGCCCGACGCCGAACTGGCCGCGCTGCTCGGCGCGCTCGCCGGACTCGGTGCGCCGGTGTTGGCGCTGGACGTGCCCAGCGGCGTGGACGCCGAACACGGCACCGTGCCGGGCGCGGCATTGCCGGCGACGCTGACCGTGCAATTCATCGTCGCCCATGCCGGCTTGCATACCGGGGCGGCGCTGAACCATGTCGGCGCCACCGCGTTGGCGACGCTGGAGGTGCCGGCCGCCGCATTCGACGGCTGCGCGGCGCAGGCCCAGGCCTGGACCGACGCGGCGCTGGCCGCGCGCCTGGCACCACGGCGGCGCGACAGCCACAAGGGCGATTCCGGGCATGTGCTGTGCATCGGCGGCAACCTGGGCAGCGGCGGTGCGGTCATGCTCGCCGCTGAATCGGCGTTGCGCAGCGGTGCCGGCCTGGTCAGCGTGGCGACCCGCGACGCGCATGTCGCGCCGTTGCTGGCGCGGTGTCCGGAGGCGATGACGCACGCGGTCGAGGACGGCGCCGCGCTGGCCCCATTGCTGCGCAAGGCGAGCGTGGTCGCGCTGGGTCCCGGGCTGGGCCAGGACGAATGGGCGCAGGGTCTGTGGCGGCTGGCGCTGGCGGCGGAGCTGCCGTCGGTGATCGACGCCGATGCGCTGAACCTGCTGGCGCAGGCGCCGCGCGCGTTGCCGAACGCCGTGCTGACCCCGCATCCGGGCGAAGCCGGGCGCCTGCTCGGCATCGCCACCGCCGAGGTGCAGCGCGACCGCTTCGCCGCCGCCGCGGCACTGGCCGAGCGCTACCAGGCTGTGGTGGTGCTGAAAGGCGCCGGCAGCATCGTCGCCGCGCCGGGGCGGGTCCCGCGGGTCATCGCCGCCGGCAACCCGGGCATGGCGGTCGGCGGCATGGGCGATCTGCTGACCGGGGTGATCGCGGCGCTGCGCGCGCAAGGCCTGGCCGCCTCCGAAGCGGCCAGCGTCGGTGCGTTGCTGCATGCGGCCGCCGGCGATCGCGCCGCCGCCGCCGGCCAGCGCGGCCTGCTGCCGTCCGACCTGCTGCCGGCGCTGCGCCACCTGGCCAATCCGGAAGCGAACCGATGATGCGGCTCCATCTGCAAGACAGCGACGCCACCGAGCGCCTCGGCCAGGTTCTGGCCGCCACGCGTCCGGCGCAGGCGATGGTACATCTACGCGGCGATCTGGGCGCCGGCAAATCGACCCTGGCGCGGGCGCTGCTGCGCGCGCTGGGCGTACAGGGTGCGATCCGCAGTCCGACCTACACATTGGTCGAGCGCTATCCGTTGCCCGACGGCGAAGCCTGGCACCTGGACCTGTATCGCATCGGTGCCGCCGGCGAACTGGATTTCCTGGGGTTGGACGAGGCATCGGCGACCCTGTGGCTGGTGGAATGGCCGGAACGCGGCGGCGATGTGCTGCCGCCTGCCGACCTGATCGTGGCCCTGGCGCTGCACGACGAGGGACGCGCCGTGCAGCTGCAGGCCGGCACGGCGGTCGGCGCGGCCTGGTTGTCGCGGATGGCCGAACGGGACGACTTGCGGGGTTTTTCTGCCGGCTGACACTAGGAAGTGCAGGCAGGTTATGGATTATTAAGGGAAAACCGCTTGTGTTTATGTGCGCGGGATGCTTGAATCGCCTCCATGCGCCTGGGGACCCATTTTTTCGCCTGTTCCGCCATCGCCGCAGGCTGGTGCCTAGCGGCGCAATCGGCGTTTGCGGGTCAGGTCCAGGCGGTTTCGCTCGGTAATGGCGCCACCGGCACGCGTGCCGAGATCCGGCTGCAGGGCAGCGGTGGCTTCACCACGCTGACCCTGGCCAACCCCAACCGGCTGGTCGTCGATTTGCCCGAATCCTCCGCTGCGCAGGGCCTGAAGCTGCCTGCCGGAAACGGGGTGGTCACGGCCGTGCGTACCGGTCATCCGGTCCCCGGTACCTTGCGCATCGTGTTCGATCTGAGCAGCCCGGTGGTGGCATTCAAGCCGCAGATGCAGACCGTGGCCGGCAGTTCGGTGCTGGTGATCGAATGGCCGGGCGATGCGTCGTCGGCCAAGCCGGTGGCCAATGCCGGCAATGGCGCGGCAACGCCCGCGCCGACGGCATCCACGGCGCCCACCGCGGCGGCGGTTGAACCCAAGCCGACGCCCGATCCGCGCCTGGAAGCGGCGCGCGCGACGGCCGCCCTGACCTCGTCGGTGGTGCAACGCGCGGCACCGCCGCCGCCGCCGACACCAGTACAGACACCGACGACGACCGCGGCGGTTCGCCCGGGCGTCGTGCCGGCACCACCGGCCGCTGCTCCAGGGACTTCCGTTACCTCGATGGCACCGACCGCATCCGCATCCGCGTCGGTCGGCGCCGCCGTGCCGGCGCAGCAAGGCGCCGTCGCGCCGACGCCGACGCCGACGCCGACGCCCGACCGGCCCGACGCGGCCAGCATCGACGATGTGGCCGCCGCTGCCGCCGAGGCGCGCCCGGTGATGCCGAGCGCACCGTCGCGGGTGGCGATGAAGCCGGGCATGCGGCCGTTGATCGTGGCCATCGATCCCGGCCATGGCGGCCAGGATCCCGGCGCGATGGGGCCCACCGGCAAGCGCGAGAAGGACGTGACCCTGGCGATCGGCCGCGAACTGGCGCGGCAGATCAACGCCACGCCGGGCATGAAGGCCTACATGACCCGCGATACCGACGTGTTCATCCCACTGCCGATGCGCGCGCAGAAGGCGCGCGCGGCCAAGGCCGACATCTTCATCTCGATCCACGCCGACGCCGCCGAGAACCGCAGCGCGACCGGCTCTTCGGTGTATGTCCTCTCGACCAAGGGCGCCTCCTCGCAGCGCGCGCGCTGGCTGGCGGACAAGGAAAACGCGGCCGACCTGGTCGGTGGCGTGCGTCTGCAGAAAACCGACAGCACCCTGGCCAGCGTGTTGCTGGACCTGGCCCAGAGCGGGCACATGAAGGCCTCCGAAGACGCGGCCGGACATGTGCTGGGCGGGCTCAAGCGGATCGGCAACAACCACAAGCCGGAGCTGGAGCGCGCCAACTTCGCGGTGCTGCGCACCTCGGACATGCCGGCGATGCTGGTCGAGACCGCCTTCATCTCCAATCCCGACGAAGAGCGCCGGCTGACCGATCCGGGCTACCAGCGGCGCCTGGCCGGCGCGGTGCTGGACGGCGTCAATACGTTCTTTACCCGCCAGCCGCCGCCGGGCACGCTGTTCGCCGCGCGCGCGCAGGCCGAGGCGGAAGCGGCCAGCACCGTGGCCGGCGGCAGCCGCTGAGGCGCTCGGCTATCATCGCCGGCTGATCCCGATGGCGGCGTCCGCGCCGTGAGCCGTGCCGATGTCCTGTAACCGTTTCTGCTCTCCCGTTTCCGAATCCGGCGCGATCGCGCTGCGCCCGCATGGCGCTTGCGCGCCGCAGTGTGGGCGGGAGTCGGCATGAGCATTCGCCAATTGCCCGAGATCCTGATCAACCAGATCGCCGCAGGCGAAGTGGTGGAGCGTCCGGCCTCGGTGGTCAAGGAACTGGTCGAGAACGCGCTGGATGCCGGCGCGCGCCGCGTCGACATCGACCTGGAAGAAGGCGGCGTGCGCCTGATCCGGATCCGCGACGATGGCGGCGGCATCCCCCCCGAGGAACTGCCGCTGGCGGTGTCGCGGCACGCGACCAGCAAGATCGCCTCGCTCGACGACCTGGAGTCGGTCGGTACGCTCGGGTTCCGCGGCGAAGCGCTGCCGTCGATCGCCTCGGTCAGCCGCTTCACCCTGGCCTCGCGCCGCCCCGGCGACGAGCATGGCGCCGCGCTGCAGGTCGATGGCGGCAAGGTCGGGCAGGTGCAGCCGCGCGCGCAGGCGCCGGGCACCACGGTCGAGGTGCGCGAGCTGTTCTACAACGTGCCGGCGCGGCGCAAGTTCCTGCGCGCCGAGCGCACCGAACTCGGCCATATCGAGGAATGGCTGCGCTCGCTGGCGCTGGCGCGTCCGGATGTGGAACTGCGCGTGTCGCACAACGGCAAGCCGTCGCGGCGCTACAAGCCTGGCGACCTGTATTCGGACGCGCGGCTGGGCGAGACCCTGGGCGAGGACTTCGCGCGGCAGGCGCTGCGCGTGGACCACAGCGGCGCCGGGCTGCGCCTGCACGGCTGGATCGCGCAGCCGCATTATTCGCGCGCCAGCGCCGACCAGCAGTACCTGTACGTCAACGGCCGCTCGGTGCGCGACCGCAGCGTCGCGCATGCGGTGAAGATGGCCTATGGCGACGTGCTGTTCCATGGCCGGCAGCCGGCCTATGTGCTGTTCCTGGAACTGGAGCCGTCGCGGGTCGACGTCAACGTGCATCCGGCCAAGCACGAGGTGCGCTTCCGCGATGCGCGGCTGATCCACGACTTCGTCTATCGCACGCTGCAGGACGCGCTGGCGCAGACCCGCGCCGGCAGCACGCCGACCGCGGGCGATGCCGCGCAGGCGGCGCCGCTGGCGTATGCCGCTGGCGCGTTGCCGATGTCGTCCGGCAACGCGAGCGGCGGTGGCTCCGGCGGCCAGGGCTACGGCGCGCAATGGCGCCCGGCGCAGTCGCCGCTCGGCCTGCGCGTCAACGAGGCGCCGGCCGCCTACGCCGCGCTGTACACCGCGCCTGCAGGCGCGGCCGATGCCGCAGCAGGCATGCCGCTGCAGGCCCAGGATGCGGCCGGCGGCCTGCCGCCGACCTCGCCCGACAGCGGCGTGCCGCCGCTCGGCTATGCCATCGCGCAGCTGCACGGCATCTACATCCTGGCCGAGAACGCCGAAGGCCTGATCGTGGTGGACATGCATGCCGCGCACGAGCGCATCGGCTACGAGCGGCTGAAGAACGCGCACGACGGCATCGGCCTGCATGCGCAGCCGCTGCTGGTGCCGATCACCCTGGCGGTGGGCGAGCGCGATGCCGACACCGCCGAGCGCGAGGCGGAAACGCTGGCCGCGCTCGGCTTCGAGATCACCCGCAGCGGCCCGCAGTCGCTGCATGTGCGCAGCATCCCGGCGTTGCTGGCGCAGGCCGAACCCGAAGCCCTGCTGCGCGACGTGCTGACCGATCTGCGCGAGCACGGCCACAGCCGCCGCGTGGCCGGCGCGCGCGACGAACTGCTGTCGACGATGGCCTGCCACGGCGCGGTACGCGCCAACCGGCGCCTCACCGTGCCGGAAATGAACGCGCTGCTGCGCGACATGGAAGCTACCGAGCGCTCCGGGCAATGCAATCATGGGCGTCCGACCTGGGCCCGTTTCACGCTGGGCGAGATCGATCGTTGGTTCTTACGGGGGCGCTGATGGGCAAGCGGGGAAGGGCGGCGGCGCTGCTGGCAGCGCTGCTCGCGGTTGGCGCATGCGGCAAGCAGGCACCGGTGCCGGCCGCGCCGGCGGTCGCCGACAAGGCATTCCTGGCCGATGAGCAGCGCTGGCGCGAGCAGCGCAAGCAGGAGCTGCAGGCCGCCGATGGCTGGACCAGCCTGGTCGGCCTGCACTGGCTGGAACTGAAGGAGCATTACATCGGCAGCGGCCCCGGCAGCGGTATCCGCCTGGCGGTCGGGCCGGCACGGATGGCGCTGGTGTCGCGGGTGGGCGCCCAGGTGTTCCTGACCCCCGAACCCGCCGCGGCGCTGAGCCTGGACGGCAAGCCGTTGCTGCGGCGCACCCGCCTGTACAGCGACCACGATGCCACGCCCAGCGTGATCGAGTTCGACGGCGGCAAGGGCAAGCTGAGCCTGATCGAGCGCGGCGGCCGCTATGCGTTGCGGGTCAAGCACGCCGATGCGCCGACCCGGATCGGCTTCGCCGGGCTGCACTATTGGCCGATGGCCGAATCCTGGCGCATCCGCGGCCGCTTCGTGCCCAACGCGCCGGGCAAGACCCTGCCGATCGTCGACATCATCGGCGTCACCACCGAATCGCCGAACGCCGGCGCGCTGGAGTTCGAGCGCGACGGCAAGCGCTTCCGCCTGGAAGCGATCGGCGAACCCGGGCGCCCACTGTTCGTGGTGTTCGCCGACCGCACCAGCGGCCGCGGCAGCTATCCGGCCGGGCGCTTCCTGGACGTGCCGGCGCCGAACGCCGACGGCAGCGTGGTGCTGGATTTCAATCGCGCCTACAACCCGCCGTGCGCGTTCACCCCGTTCGCGACCTGTCCGCTGCCGCCGCCGGAGAACCGGCTGGACCTGGCGGTGGAGGCCGGCGAGCAGGCCTATGCCGCCGCACACTGAACCGAGAGCCCCGACGATGCCGATCCCGCGCCTGCTGCGCAGCCTGCTGTTGTGTCTGACCCTGTTCGCCGCCGCGCCGGTGCCGGCGCGCACGCCGCCTCCGCCGGCAACACCCAGCGCGACGCCTGCGCCGCCGACGCCGCTGCTGTGGAAAGTCAGCGGGCCGCGCGGTGCGCTATACCTGCTGGGTTCGTTCCACCTGCTCAAGCCGGACGACTATCCGCTGGCGCACGAGGTGGATGCGGCCTACGCCGCGTCGCCGCGGCTGCTGTTCGAGCTGTCGCCGCAGGACGTGGAGTCGCCGCAGTTGGGCGCGCAGATGCTGCAGGCGGCGCAGCGGCAGGACGGCAAGCGCCTGCAGGACGATCTGGACACGGCCACCTGGCAACGCCTGCGCCGCTATGCCGCCGGCCACGGCCTGCCGCTGGAGCAGATGGGCGGATTCGAGCCCTGGTTCGTCGGCCTGAGCATCAGCATCGCCGAAATGAAGGCGCAGGGGCTGCAGGCCGATGCCGGCCTGGACCGGCATTTCATGGACATGGCGGTGCAGGCCGGCAAGGCGGTCGAGGGCCTGGAAACCGCGCAAGCGCAGATCGCGATGCTCGACGGCATGGAGCCGGTGGAGCAGAAGCAGATGTTGATCGAAGCGCTGGACGACGCCGAGCAGGGCGCGGCGCAGACCCAGCGCCTGCACGATGCCTGGCGCCGCGGCGACGAGCGCCTGCTGTGGCAGGACATGGGCATGGAGATGAAGCGCGACTACCCGCGGCTGTACCAGCGCATCAACGTCGATCGCAACCAGGCCTGGGTGCCGCGGCTGGAGCAGCGCCTGCGCGACGGCCAGGGCGACACGCTGGTGGTGGTCGGCGCCTTGCATCTGCTCGGCCCCGATGGCGTGGTCGAAGCGTTGCGCGCGCGCGGCTACAAGGTCGAGCGGATCTGTGCCGGTTGCCGGACGTCGCCAGCGCCGCGTTCGCGCTGAGCCCGCAGCGCGGTCGTGTGAGTGACATGTGTAGGAGCGGCTTCAGCCGCGACCGGGGCTTTGCCGGTCGCGGCTGAAGCCGCTCCTACAAGGGGGCAGGCGCCTGAAGGCGCCGCAGCGCGCTCAGCGCGCCCGCGACTTCGGTGCGGCCCCGGCGGCCGGCGGCTCGCTCGGCTTGGTGCCGCCCGCGGCAGGGCGACCGAAGCCGGTGCCCAGGTTGCGCTGGAACTCCTGCCACAGCTCCATGTTGCGCTCGGTCAGCTGGTTCATCATGGTCCACGGGGTCTGGCCGAGCAGGTTGCCCATCTGCTGGCGGAACTGCTGCTGCTGGTCCAGGAACACCTGCATGCTGCGCTCCAGGTAGTTGCCCATGAAGCCCTGCAGCGAATCGCCGTAGAACCGGATGATCTGGCTGAGCAACTGGGTGGACAGCATCGGTTCGCCGTCCTGTTCCTGGTCGGCAATGATCTGCAGCAATACCGCGCGACTGAGGTCTTCGCCGGTCTTGGCGTCGCGGACCTCGAATTCTTCGCCGTCGATGATCAGCTGGCGGACGTCTTCGATCGTGATGTAACTGGAAATCTCGGTGTCGTAGAGGCGGCGATTGGGATACTTCTTGATGATGCGGATCTCAGCCATGAAGCGTTCGCTCTTGACGGTAGGCGCGCAGCATGGCGCAGCGCAGCAGGGCTTGCAACCGCCAAAAGCCCCTGAACTGGGGCCCGACGGCAAAAAAAATGCTGCGCAGCACGCGCGCAGCACGGGTGAGAAGCGCGCAACGCGAGATGCAGCATTTTCGGTAGCGTTACCTCGGCGGTGCCGCCTGCGCGCCTGAGCGGTTCAGTCGCCTGTCGCTACCAGCCCATGTGGTGGCCGCCGTTGATGTCCAGGTTCGAGCCGGTGATCCAGGCCGCTTCTTCGGCGACCAGGAACGCGACCGCGTAGGCGATCTCCTCCGGCCTGCCCAGGCGCCCGGTGGGGATGTCGGCGATGATCTTGGCGCGCACCTCTTCCGGCACCGACATCACCATGTCGGTGGCCACGTAGCCCGGCGACACCGTGTTGACGGTGATGCCGTAGCCGGCGTTCTCGCGCGCCAGGGAAATGGTGAAGCCGTGCATGCCGGCCTTGGCCGCGGCGTAGTTGGCCTGGCCGTACTGGCCCTTCAGGCCGTTGATCGAACTGATCTGGATGACCCGGCCCCAGCGCTGCTTGCGCATGCCTTCGATCACCGGGCGGGTGACGTTGAACACCGAGTTGAGGTTGGTGTTGATGACCTCGTGCCACTGCTCGGCGGTCATCTTGTGGAAGGTGGTGTCGCGGGTGATGCCGGCGTTGTTGATCAGCACCTCGATCGGACCGAGCTGCCGCTCCACTTCCTGCACCAGCGCCTGGGCGTGGTCGGGCGAGGCGACGTCGCCGGCGACGATGGCGACGTCGTGGCCGCGTTCGCGCATGCGCTGCTGCCAGGCCTGCGCCTTGGCCGCGTCGCGGTAGTTGCTGGCCACGCGGTGGCCCTGTGCGGCCAGCCGCTCGCAGATGGCGGTGCCGATGCCGCCGGTACCGCCGGTGACCAGCGCAACGCGTGATGTCATGGATTCGCTCCGGATGGGGGAAGAGGAGAGGGCCGCGCCGCAGCCGAAACCCCGATTCTAGTCAGCCTTGGCGTCGCTGGGGATACCGGCCGCGTCCGCCAGCCTCCGATCCTGCGCCGGCAGCCGCGCCGGCTCGAACGCGCGCAGCGCCGCGGCCAGCAATGCGGCCACCGAGCCGGCCCCGGCCAGCGCTGCAGGGGCCTGCCCCAGCAGGGTCCAGGCCAGGCGCAGCGCGGGCAGCGGATCGGCGTCGTCCAGCGGCAGCGCCGCATGCGACTTGGACAGCTTGCGGCCGTCGTCACCGAGCAGCAGCGGCAGGTGCAGGTAGTTCGGCGTCGGCAGGCCCAGTGCGCGCTGCAGCAGGATCTGCCGCGGCGTCGAGTCGAGCAGATCGGCGCCGCGGACCACGTCGCTGATGCCTTGCGCGGCATCGTCGACCACCACCGCCAACTGATAGGCCCAGCAGCCGTCGGCGCGCAGCAGCACGAAATCGCCGACCTCGGCATGGACGTCCTGTTCGACATCGCCGCGTACCGCGTCGCGAAACCCGACCGTGCTGCCCGCGGCCACGCGCAGGCGCAGCGCCGGCTGCGGCCGCGCCTGCGCGGCCACGCAACGGTGGTGCACGCCGCCTTGCGCGGCCAGTTCGCTGCGGCTGCAGCTGCAGGCGAACGCCTGGCCGCGCTGCAGCAGGCGCTGCGCGGCGGCCTGGTAGAGCGCAGCGCGCTCGCTCTGGCGCAGGATCGGCCCATCGGCTTCCAGCCCGCAGGCGCGCAGGCTGGCGAGTTGGCGTTCGGCCGCGCCGGGCACGCTGCGCGGCCGGTCCACGTCCTCGATGCGCAGCAGCCACTCGCCGCCGGCATGGCGCGCCAGCAGCCAGCTGCCGAAGGCGGCGAGCAGCGAGCCCAGGTGCAGCGGGCCGGTGGGCGAGGGCGCGAAACGGCCGCGGTAGGGAGGCGAGGACATGGGCAAGCTGAATCGTCGGTCAGGTATGCGCTTGAATTCAAGCTGTACGCGCCGCAGATTCGAGCCAGTCCTTCATTTTTCCTGGTGCGGAGTCCACGCCAACATGTTCAATCGAATCGCCTTGTTCCTCATCACCAATCTGGCGGTGCTGGTGCTGGCCGGCATTGTCATGTCCGTGTTCGGGATCAATCCCAACCAGATGGGCGGCCTGCTGGTGATGGCCGCGCTGTTCGGCTTCGGCGGCTCGCTGGTGTCGCTGCTGCTGTCCAAGTTCATGGCCAAGCGCGCCACCGGCGCGCAGGTGATCACCGAGCCGCGCAACCACACCGAACGCTGGCTGCTGGAGACGGTGCGGCGGCAGGCGCAGGCCGCCGGCATCGGCATGCCCGAGGTCGCGGTCTACGACGGCCCGGAGATCAACGCCTTCGCCACCGGCGCCAACCGCAACAATGCGCTGGTCGCGGTGTCCACCGGCCTGCTGCAGAACATGACCGAAGACGAAGCGGAAGCCGTGCTCGCGCATGAGATCAGCCATGTCGCCAATGGCGACATGGTGACGATGGCGCTGCTGCAGGGCGTGCTGAACACCTTCGTGATCGTGCTGGCGCGGGTGGTCGGCGGGATCGTCGACGGTTATCTGTCCGGCAACCGCGACGGCGGCCGCCGCGGGCTGGCCTACTACGCCATCGTGATGGTGCTGGAGATGGTGTTCGGCCTGTTCGCGACGATGATCGCGATGTGGTTCTCGCGCTACCGCGAGTTCCGCGCCGACGCCGGCGGCGCCGGCCTGGCCGGGCGCCACAAGATGATCGCGGCGCTGCAGCGGCTGGAACTCAACCATGGGCAGAGCACGCTGCCGTCGCAGGTGCAGGCGTTCGGCATCGCCGGTGGCCTGGGCCAGGGCCTGCGCAAGCTGTTCATGAGCCACCCGCCGCTGTCCGAGCGCATCGCCACGTTGCGCGCCTCGCACAGCAATGCGACGGTGAGCTGATCGCCGCGGGCTGGCGCTCCTCCGGGATCGCGCCGCGCCGAACCCGAATCGCCGCCTGCGACCAGCAGTCGGCTCAGGCAACGCCAGGCAGGTCACCCCGCCTGGCGTTGCTTTTTGCAGGATCGTGCGGAACGGTCTGGCCACTGCCGCTGCAAATCCCGAATCCCGAATCCCGAATCCCGGCCCTCAAGCAAAATCGAAGGTCATCCCCGGTCCCGCCAGGCCGACGAATTCGCCTTGCACGTAGTCGACGCCGGCGCTGAACAGCAGGCTCATCGACGTGGCGTCGGTGACGAACTCGGCGATGCTGCGGATCCCGGCCGACTGCGCGCGCTCGGTGATCTCGCGGATCTTTTCCTGGTGCTCGCGGGTCTGCGCCAGGTCCTGGGTGAAGCCGCGATCCAGTTTCAGGAACGAAGGCTGGAAATGCGCCAGCAGCTGGAACGAGTCCAGGCCCGAGCCGAACTGCTCCAGCCCGACCTTGCAGCCCAGCCCGGTGGCCGCCGCCAGGAACTGCTGCGCATTGCGCAGGTGGGTGAACACCTTGGCTTCCGGCGTCTGCAGCCACAGGCGCTCGCCGGGCACGCCGTGCGCGGCCAGTTCGCGGCGGATCAGCTCCACCATCTGCAGGTCGGCAAAGGCGTCCGGGCTGATCTTGACCAGCAGGCTGGTGGCATGGCCGGCGCGCTGGCGCTCGCCGATCACCGCGATCGCGCGCGCCACCACCCAGCGGTCGATCTCGGCCATCAGCCCATGTTCGGTGGCGATGCCGAGGAACGTGGTCGGGCCGATGATCTCGTCGTTGCGCTCCAGGCGCAGGTAGGCCTCGTACAGTTCGTGCGGCTCGCCCTGCAGGTTCAGCACCGGCTGGTAGTGCAGCAGGAAGCCGTCGCCGGCCAGCGCGTCGCGCAGTTGCTGCACCCAGCGCTGGATGCGCTCTTCCTCGACCCGGTCGGCCGCGCCGGGGTCGAAGATCTTGCAGGCGTTGCCGCCCAGCTCGATGGTGGCCTGTACGTTCTCGCTGGCGCGGGCCAGGACCTGGCCGACGGTGGCGATCTTCTCGCCGATCTGCACGCCGCCGATGCTGACGGTGACCGTGGCCGAGCGCTCGCCGACGCTGAACACGTGCGCGGCGTAGGCGTTGAGCAGGCGCTCGGCCTGCGCCGAGGTGCGGCCGTAGTCGCCCTGCAGCAGCAGCGCGAAGTTGTGTTCGCCGAAGCGCGCCGCCTGCACGTCGCCGTCGATCGCCGCGGCCAGGTGCTGGGCCAGCGCCGCGACAAGTGCGTCGGCCGAGTCCAGGCCGATGTCGGCCAGCAGCCGCGTGTAGTGATCGGGTTCGACCAGCAGGAAGCCGTAGTGGCCGTCGCCGCGGCCGACCTGGGCCACCGCGTTCTCCAGCGCCAGCATGAAGGTGGGACGGTTGAGCAGGCCGGTGACCTGGTCGCGCTGGCGCAGGTCCTCGACCTCGCGCGCCAGTTCCGGATCGAATTCCTCGCGGCGGCGGAACACCACCTGCACGCAGGCCTCGCCCTCGTAGCTGGCGGTGGCGAACTCCATCGTCGCGGGGAAGCTCTCGCCCTCCATGGTGCGCGCGTCCACCTGGTACTGCGCCGGCGGCGGTTCGCCCTTGCCCAGCGACTTCAGCAGTTGCTTGAATTCCTCCACGTGCTGCGGCGCGACCATGTCCAGCAGCGAGACGCCTTCCACGTCGTCGAACGAGGCGAAGCCGAACATCTCCAGGTAGGCGTCGTTGGCGCGGATGTGCATGCCTTCGTGGATGTAGGCGATCGGGTCGCGCGAGGAGGCGATCAGCGCATCGCAGCGGCGCTCGGTCTCGCGCATTTGCGCCTCGATCCGGCGCAGGCCGCGGCGCGCGTGCAGGTCGGCCCAGGTGTTGCGCAGCACCGACAGCAGGTGCTCGGGACGCTGGCGCAGGGCGATCGCGCGCGCGCCGCCGGCCACCGCCTCGACCCATTCGTTCTCGTCGATGCTGTCGGCGAGCAGGATCACCGGGATGTCCTTGCCGCTGGCGCCCACGCGCTGCAGCACCTGCGGCAGCGGGATGGCCTGCGAGCGCGCGCTCAGCACCAGGTCGATCGGCTGCGCGGCGAGCATGGCGCCCAGTTCCTCGGCGTGCTGCGGCCGCGACGGTCGCACCGCGATGCCGCTGTTGCGCAGGCTGCTGACGATCGCTTCGGCGTCTTCACCGCTGTCGTCGACGATCATCAGGCGCAGGGTGGTGTCTTTGCCTGTTTGCATGAAGCCTCCCGGAGACGGGGTTTAATACACGATGCCCGCAGCGGCGTCCATGTGTGGCCGGGATTGGGGATTCGGGATTGGGGATTCGCAACGGCGCGCTTCGATGTTTACGCCCAGCTTTGGGCAACCCACGAACGTTCAGGCACCGGGAACCGCTGTTACGAATCCCCAATCCCCAATCCCCAATCCCGGCCTTCAGGCCACCATGCCGGCCGCGTGGCCCGAGGCCCAGGCCCACTGGAAGTTGTAGCCGCCCAGCCAGCCGGTCACGTCCAGCACCTCGCCGACGAAGTACAGGCCGCGCACCTGGCGCGATTCCATGGTCGCCGACGACACCTGATCGGTGTCCACCCCGCCCAGGGTGACCTCGGCGGTGCGGTAGCCCTCGGTGCCGCTGGCCACCAGCGGCCAGGCGCCGAGCAGGGCGGCGGCGGCGCGCAGCTGCGGTTCGTCGAGCTGGCGGACCGGCTTGTCCGGCAGCCAGACTTCGCACAGGCGCTGTGCGAAGCGGCGCGGCAGGGCCTCGCCCAGCACCGTGCGCAGCTCGGCGGCGCCGCGCAGGCGCTTCTGCTCGCGCAGCCACGCGGCCGCGTCCTGCCCGGGCAGCAGGTCCAGGCGCAGGTCGTCGCCCGGCTGCCAGTACGAGGAGATCTGCAGGATCGCCGGGCCGCTGATGCCGCGATGGGTGATCAGCATGAAGTTGCGGAAGCTGGCGCCATTGCAGCTGGCTTCTACCGGCAGCGCCAGCCCCGACAGGTCCTGCAGGCGCTCCTGGTGCTTGCCGCTGAGGGTCAGCGGCACCAGTCCGGCGCGGGTCGGCAGCACGGCGTGGCCGAACTGGCGGGCCAGGTCGTAGCCGAAGCCGGTGGCGCCCAGGCTGGGAATGGACAGCCCGCCGCTGGCCACGACCAGCGAGGCGGCGTGCACCGGGCCGTCGTCGCTGTCGATGCGGAACCCCTCGCTGTCGCGTTCCACGCCGCGCACGCCGCACTGGGTGCGGATGGTGACGCCAGCCGCGTCGCATTCGTCCTCCAGCATGCGCACGATCTGCTTGGAGGAGATGTCGCAGAACAGCTGGCCCAGTTCCTTCTCGTGATAGGCGACGCCGTGGCGTTCGACCATCTCGATGAAATCGGCCGGGCGGTAGCGCGCCAGCGCCGACTTGCAGAAGTGCGGGTTGGCGGACAGGAAATTGCCCGGGCTGGTGCCGGTATTGGTGAAGTTGCAGCGCCCGCCGCCGGACATCAGGATCTTCTTGCCGACCTTGTTGGCATGCTCGATCACCCGCACGCGGCGCCCGCGGCGGCCGGCGGTCAGCGCACACATCAGCCCGGCGGCGCCGGCGCCGATGACCGCGACGTCGACCCGGATCGGCTCGGCGCGCGCGCTCATGCCGCGGCTTTGCGCACCGTCGGGGTGAAGGTGACGCTGCCGTCGTCGCCGAGCAACTGCACTTCGCCGTCCTGGATCACCACGTCGAAACGCATGCTGCGCTGGATCAGCTCGGCGGCCGCCGCGACCGCGTCGCCGGGCAGGTCGATCACCTGCAGCGGCTTGAGCTTGAGCAGGCCGGAGGCGTTCTTCTCCCACCAGATGTCGGCGACGCGGCCGCCGTAGTTGGCCACCACCACTTCGCGGGCGCGGCCGCAGGCCTTGCGGATGCGCGATTCGTCGGGCTGGCCGACCTCGATCCACTGCTCGATCGCGCCGGTGTAGTCCATCCGCCACAGGTCCGGCTCGTCGTCGCTGCTCAGGCCTTTGCCGAACAGCAGGCGCTCCTCGGCGAACAGGGCGAAGGTCAGCAGCCGCGCCATCAGCCGCTGGTCGGTTTCGGACGGGTGCTGGGCCAGGGTCAGCGCATGCGCCGCGTAGTAGCCGCGGTCCATGTCGGAAATCTGCAGGTCGGCCTTGCGGAGGGTGGCGGTGAGGGCCATGGGGGCACCGGAAGCAAAGAGGACCATGATAGTGGTTTGCTCGAGGCTGTCCGAGACGGTGCTTCTGGATCGACGCGATTGGTGGCACGCTTCCAGCCCGCCGTCCTGGTTGCTCGGTCCATGTCACGCCCCCGTTCCCGACGCCTGCAGATCGAAGGCGCTACCTTCATCTGCGGCGTGCGCCCGCTGCGCGACGCTACGGCCGCGGCCGTGGTATTCGCCGCCCACGGCGCGGGCCGGCATCTGCGGCTGTGCTTCCGCTCCGATCCTGCGCAGGGGTGCATGGCCGGCGACGCCGGGCTGGAGGCCGGCATCGTACGCACGGCGGCGGGACGCTGGGTCAACCTGCACCGTCCCGGTGTGATGCGGGCGCTGATCGAGGCCGGGTTGACGCACACCGCGCCGGCAGGGCACCTCGATGACGGCTGGCAGTTGCTGGCGGCTGCCACCCTGCCGGCCGACAGCCTGGGCCACGCCGGGGAGTCGGCATGACCGTACCCAGTCGCCTGCAATTGCCGCCCGGCGCGTGGCCGACCTTGCTGGACGGACTGTGCGCGCGGTTTCCGCAGGTGCCGCGCGGGCACTGGCTGGACCGCTTCGCGCGCGGGCGGGTGCAGGACCGGCATGGCCGGCCGTTGCCGGCGTCGCTGCCGTACCGGGTCGGGCTGGAAGTGCGCTATTTCCGCGAGGTCGCCGACGAGGCGCCGATCGCCGGGGTGGAGCGGATCGTCCATGCCGACGCGCATCTGGTGGTGGCCGACAAGCCGCACGGGCTGCCGGTGACTCCGTCCGGGCGCTACGTGCGCGAGACCTTGCTGGCGCGGCTGGTGGCGCGGCTGGGCAATCCGGCGCTGGTGCCGCTGCACCGCCTGGACCGCGCCACCGCGGGGCTGGTGCTGTTCTCGGCCGATCCGGGCAGCCGCGCCGCCTACCAGGCGCTGTTCCGCGAGCGGCGCATCGCCAAGGCCTACCAGGCGCTGGCCCCGGCCTTGCCGGGACAGGCGTTTCCGCTGCTGCGCGCGAGCCGGCTGGTGCGCGGCGAGCCGTTCTTCCGCATGGCCGAGGTCGACGGCGAGGCCAACAGCCTGACCCGGATCGCCGTGCTGGACGCGCCCGACGGACCGCTGTGGCGCTACGCGCTGGCGCCGGTGACCGGCCGCAAGCACCAGTTGCGCGTGCACATGGCCGCGCTGGGCGCGCCGATCCTGGGCGATGCGCTGTATCCGCAGTTGCGCGCGGAGGAAGAGGGCGGCACCCCCGATGTGCTGCAGCTGTTGGCATGCGGGCTGGCGTTCGACGATCCGCTCAGCGGGCAGGCGCGCAGTTTCGCCAGTGCGCAGACCTTGGTTTGGCCGTCGGCGTGATGACGCGACCGAACTCCGCGAGACGTGTCGCGCCGCACCCTCATCCCAACCCCTCTGCTGGCGGGAGAGAGGTTATGTGCCTGGCGGCTGTTCCTTCTCCCACCGGGACCATGGCCCCCTTTTCGGGGGAAGGTGCCCCGCAGGGGCGGATGAGGGTACGGGCGCAGCCTCGTGCACCCAGACTCCGCGAGGCGCTTCGCGCCTTACCCTCACCCCAACCCCTCTCCCGACGGGAGAGGGGCTTTCAGTGTCATAGTAGACGACGATTGCGTGCGCCGGCAGTTCATCCAGTGGAACGTCCGGCGAGGGGAGGGCGGCTGCGCAATTTGCGTAGAACGGCAGGGGTATCGACCGCGCTGCCGCAAACTTTAGGCCTGGGTTCAGCATCTTTGTGGGCGATCTCGGTTTGTCTACACAAACATGTCGCTTTTTGCGGACGACCCGCGTATGGTAGGTCCCACTGTGTTTGCTAGGGTCACCGTGAATCGTGGCCTGGTGCAGTTGATCTCGCGATCCGCTTCATCGTTCCGCTTTACCAACGCCTGCAACTCAGTCTCGGCCCCGATACCCGGTGGCTGCGATTTCTTCAATCCAATGTTTCAGGAGTTAGTAAATGAGCGAGCGTCAGGGTGGTACCGTGAAGTGGTTCAACGATGCCAAGGGCTTCGGCTTCATCACCCCGGAAAGCGGCCCGGACCTGTTCGTGCATTTCCGCGCGATCCAGGGCACCGGCTTCAAGTCGCTGCAGGAAGGCCAGAAGGTGACGTTCGTCGCCGTCCAGGGCCAGAAGGGCATGCAGGCCGACCAGGTGCAGGCCGTCTAATTTAGACGCCAGCTACCGCAAGGTTGCCAAAACGCCGGGAGCGCAAGCTCTCGGCGTTTTTATTTGTGCGTGTGCGTAGCTGCGGCCCCGCTTGGAGCCCCGCCCGCGTTGGCCCACACGTGCCTCTGCAGCCGCGTCGGGGTGCAGAGACCTTGCACGGTGCCTGTAGTCGCGATCCCCATGCGGGCCCGGCTACCATGGCCGCCCTCGCGCCTTCGGAACCGTTGCCATGATCACCGTCCACCACCTCAACCAGTCCCGTTCCCAGCGCGTGCTGTGGCTGCTGGAGGAACTGGCGCTGCCCTACCAGGTGGTCAAATATCAGCGCGACAAGCAGACCATGCTGGCGCCGCCGGAGCTGCGCGCGATCCATCCGCTGGGCAAGTCGCCGGTGCTGGTCGACGACGGCCATGTGCTGGCCGAGTCCGGCGCGATCCTCGATTACCTGGTGGAGCGCTACGACACCGAGCGCGCGCTGTCGCCGTCGCCGCAGCCGCTGGAGGCGCCCGAGCGCCTGCGCTACCGCTACTGGATGCATTACGCCGAGGGTTCGGCGATGCCGCCGTTGCTGATGAGCCTGGTGTTCGGGCGCATCCGTTCGGCGAAGATGCCGTTCTTCGCGCGGCCGATCGCCCGCGCCATCGTCGACAAGACGATGCACAGCTTCGTCGGCCCGCAACTGAAGCTGCATCTGGACTGGATGGAGCGCGAACTGGCGGCCACCGGCTGGTTCGCCGGCGACCGCTTCACCGCCGCCGACGTGCAGATGAGCTTCCCGGTCCAGGCCGCGGCCGCGCGCGCCGGCCTGCAGGCCTATCCGAACCTGGCCGGCTTCGTGCGGCGCATCGAGCAGCGTCCGGCCTACCAGCGCGCGCTGCAGCAGGGCGGGCCGTTCGAACTGCTCGGCAGCGGCAAGGCCGGCTAGGGCGCGTCCTTCGTCCCAAGGCAGAGCGCGGCCCGTGGCGAGGGCGTTCGATACGCTGCGCTACGTTGCTTCACGGTTGCGGCGTGCGCGGCTGGCACTGGCGCACGAAGGCGATGCTGTCGGCCATGACCGGCAGCGCCGGATCGTCCTTGCGCAGCGCCAGCGCCAGGCGCAGATGGCCGACGCCCGGATAGATCTTCAGCTCGGCGGGCACGCCGGCGCGGTGCAGGGCCGCCTGCAGCGAGCGGCTGTCGCGCGGTTCGACCACGCGGTCGTCGGCGCCGTGCAGCAGCAACGCCGGCGGTTCGTCGCCATCGACGAAGGCCACCGGCTGCGAGCGCCGCTGCTGCGCCGGGTCGCGGCCGAACATGCCGATCAGGTCGGTGTCGGTCAGCGGCAGGAAGTCGTAGGGGCCGGCTAGGCCGACCAGGCCGCACAGTTGCCGCGGCGACAGGCCTTGCGCCTGCAGCCAGCGGCCGTCGGTGGCCAGCAGCGCGGCCATGTGCGCGCCGGCGGAGTGGCCCATCAGCACCAGCCGGCGCGGGTCGCCGCCGTGCTCGGCGGCATGCCGTTGGCTCCAGGCGACCGCGGTGGCGGCGTCGTGCATGAAGCCGTCCAGGGTCACCTGCGGGTATTTGCGGTAGTCCGGCACGATCGCGACCACGCCATGCCGTGCCAGCGCCTCGCCGGCCCAGCGGTACTGTTGGCGGTTGCCGGTCTTCCAGGTGCCGCCGTGGAAGAACACCACCACCGGTGCGTTCTGCGCCGCGACCGGGCGATAGACGTCCAGCTTCAGGCCATCCGACGCATCGAACACGATCCCGCGCTGCTCGCTCAGCCCGTTGCGCGCGGAGCCGGCGTTGAGGCCGCCGAAGAACACGCTGCTGCAGGCGGAGACCAGCAACGAGGACAGGGCGACCAGCAGGTGGCGCGGCCAGCGTGGCGGCAACGGCGAACGTTCGGACATGGACGGTACCTGCAGGAAAGGAGCGGGAGCATGCCGCATGCCTGTGTCGGCAGCGAGTGCATGGCGTCGGCGGCACTGCCGGCAAGTACGCGCAAGATGTCGCTGCGGATGCGCTGGCCCGGCCGAGTCCGCCATTTCCTTCTCTCGCCGGAGCGTGATTCCCTTTTCGGGAAGGTGCCTGGCAGGGCGGATGAGGAGAGGGTAGGGGCTTGTGCACCCAAACACCGCGAGACGCTTCGCGCCGTACCCTCACCCCAACCCCTCTCCCGATGGGAGAGGGGGGCTAGCGGCTGTTCCCTTCTCCCGTCGGGACCATGGCCCCCTTTTTGGGGGAAGGTGCTCCGCAGGGGCGGATGAGGGTACGGGCGCAGCCTCGTGAATCCAAACGCAGCGAGGCGCTTCGCGCCGCGCCTTGACCCCAGCTCCTCTCCCGATGGAGAGGGCTGTAAGCTGGCGCGCATGCCTGTATTGCGCTTCGACAACCGTTTTACCGCCGAGCTGCCTGGCGATCCCGAGCACGGACCGCGTTTGCGCGAGGTGGTGGGTGCGCTGTGGTCGGAGGTCGCGCCGACCCCGGTGGTCACGCCGCAGTTGCTGGCCCATTCGCGCGAAGTGGCGGCCATGCTCGGCTTGTCGGAGCAGGAGGTGCTGGCGCCGCAGTTCGCCGAGGTCTTCGCCGGCAATGCGCTTTACCCGGGCATGCGGCCGTATGCGACGAACTACGGCGGCCACCAGTTCGGGCATTGGGCCGGTCAGCTCGGCGATGGCCGCGCGATCGCGCTGGGCGAGGCGCTGGGGGCGGACGGGCAGCGCTGGGAGCTGCAACTCAAGGGCGCCGGGCGCACGCCGTATTCGCGCGGCGCCGATGGCCGCGCGGTGCTGCGCTCGTCGATCCGCGAATTCCTGTGCAGCGAGGCGATGCATCACCTCGGCGTGCCGACCACGCGCGCGCTGAGCCTGGTCGCCAGCGGCGAGCGCGTGGTGCGCGACATGTTCTACGACGGCCATCCGCGCGCCGAGCCGGGCGCGGTGGTGTGCCGGGTGGCGCCGTCGTTCGTGCGCTTCGGCAGTTTCGAACTGCCGGCCGCGCGCGGCGAGACGGCCTTGCTGCGGCAACTGGCCGATTTCGTGATCGATCGCGATTTCCCCGAGCTGCGCGCACGCGGCGCCACGCGCCATGCCGACTGGTTCGGCGAGGTCTGCACGCGCACCGCGACGATGGTCGCGCACTGGATGCGGGTCGGTTTCGTGCATGGAGTGATGAACACCGACAACATGTCGATCCTGGGCTTGACCATCGACTACGGCCCGTACGGCTGGATCGACGACTACGATCCGGACTGGACGCCGAACACCACCGATGCCCAGGGCCGCCGCTACCGTTTCGGCACCCAGCCGCAGATCGCGTACTGGAACCTGACGCGGCTGGCGCAGGCGCTGGCGCCGCTGTTCGCCGACGTCGCGCCGCTGCAGGCCGGGCTGGCGCGTTTTCGCGACACATACGCGCAGGCCGAACGCGACAACACCGCCGCCAAGCTCGGCCTGTCTGCCTGCGGCGAGACCGACCTGGCGCTGATGCAGGACCTGCTGCAACTGCTGCAGCAGGGCGAGGTGGACATGACCCTGTGGTTCCGCGGGCTGAGCGCGGCGCAACTGCCGACGCTGGCGGACCTGGCCGTGGCGTTCTACGACCCGGCCAAGCTGGCCGCGCAGGCGCCTGCATTCGAGGCCTGGCTGGCGCGCTATGCGCAGCGGCTGCGCGACGATCCGCTGCCGGCGCCCGCGCGCGCGGCGAAGATGTGCGCGGCCAACCCGCGCTACGTGTTGCGCAACTACCTGGCGCAGCAGGCGATCGACCGTGCCGAGCAGGGCGATGCCGAGGGCGTCGCCGAATTGCTGGAGGTGATGCGCCGGCCCTACGACGAGCAGCCGGGACGCGAGGCGTTCGCGGCGCGGCGCCCGGACTGGGCGCGCGACCGCGCCGGTTGTTCGATGCTGTCGTGCAGTTCCTGACGAAACACGAAGCACTGCAGCAGGGGCTTCGGCTCAGACGCTTCGCCGGCAAGGTGTCGGAGCTGAAGCCCCTCCTGCAGAAGGCTCGGCATCGCCGCGATTTCGCAGTCGTGTCGTCAGGCCCGGGCGGGCGTCAGCGCGACGAAGGCGCGCGATAGCGCCAGGCGGAGAGGAAGCTGGTCACCACCTCTGCGGCCAGCGCCTGCTGGCTGTCGCGATCCGGGGCCTGTCCGTTGAGCATCGCGCCGGGATAGGCGTAGCCGATCGCCGCGCCGATGAAGGCGCTGGCGGCCAGCGTGGGCGAGGCCACGCGCACGTCGCCGCGCGCATCCAGCATCTGCAGCAGGTCGCTCAGGCGCTGGCGCAGGCGACCGGTGCGGCGCTGGTGCATCGACTGCAGCAGCTCCGGCATCTGCGCGCTGGCCTGCACCAGCAGCCGGTGCAGGCGCAGCGAGGACGGTGCGTACAGGTGCGCCTGCACGGTCAGCGCGATCTGCTGCAGCGCGCGCGGCAGGTCCTGCGAGGCCGCATCGCCGATGTTCTCCAGTTGCGCCTGCAGTTCCTCGTTCAATGCCTCGAACACCTGCATCAGCAGGTCGGCCTTGCTGGAAAAATGGTTGTACAGGCTCTGCCGGGTGAGCCCGGCATGCAGCGCGATCTGCTCCAGCGAGACCTCCAGGCCGTGCTCCAGCAGCAGCTCGCGCGCGGCGTGCAGCAACCGCGGCCGCGCCAGCGCCGGGCGCCCGCGCTGGCGCCCGGGTGGCGCAATCGCCCGCGCTTCCGCCGTCGCCGCGGTAGCGCGAGGCGGCGTGGCGCGGACGATTGTGCGATCCTTCATGCTTATTTATTTGTCTTTAAGTAAATTAAATGATCCTCCCCCCAGCTTCCAGGATCAAGCGCATGCCTGCGCCTTTCGTCCAGCGTTCCCGCCGCACGCTGTCGTTGCTGCTGTCCGTCGCCCTCGTCACGCTCGCCGGCTGCAAGGGCGAGCGCACCGCGCCGCCGGCGCAGGCCAGGACCGTGGGGGTGGTGACCTTGCAGCCGCAAAGCGTGCCGCTCAGCGCCGAACTGGCCGGGCGCACCGCCGCCTCCGAAGAATCCGAAGTGCGCCCGCAGGTCGGCGGCATCCTGCGCAAGCGGCTGTTCGAGGAGGGCGCGATGGTGCGCGCCGGGCAGCCGCTGTTCCAGATCGAGCCGGTCCTGTACCAGGCCGCGGCCAACGAGGCGCAGGCCAACCTGGCTACCGCCGAGGCCACGCTGGCCACCGCCAAGCTGCGCGCCGAGCGCTACCGCGAACTGGGCAAGACCCGGCTGGCCGCACAGCAGGACGTGGACGACGCCCAGGCCACCTACAAGGAGGCGCTGGCCAGCCGCGACGCCAACCGCGCCGCGCTGGACACCGCGCGCACGCAGTTGCGCTTCGCTACCGTGGAGGCGCCGATCAGCGGCCGCATCGGCCGCGCGCGGGTGACCCCGGGCGCGCTGGTCACCGCCAGCCAGGCCGATGCGATCGCCAAGATCCAGCAACTGGACCCGATGAACGTGGACATCACCCAGTCCGGCAGCCAGTTCCTGGCGCTGCGTCGCGCGATCGCCGACGGCGGGGTGCAGCCGGCGACCGCCGAAGTGCGGCTGAAGCTGTCCGACGGCAGCGACTATCCGCTGCCGGGCACGCTGCAGTTCGCCGACATCGACGTGGAGGAAACCACCGGCAGCGTGACCCTGCGCGCGCGCTTCCCCAACCCCGACGCGCAGCTGCTGCCGGGCATGTACGTGCGCGCGATCGTCGGCCAGGGCATCCGCCAGCAGGCGCTGCTGGTGCCGCAGGCGGCGGTGGACCGTACGCCGCGCGGCGACGCGCAGGCCTGGGTGGTGGGCACCGACAACATCGTGCGCCAGCGCCAGTTCACCACGCTGCGCGCGGTCGGCGACCGCTGGCTGGTCGGCGACGGGCTCAAGCCCGGCGAGCGGGTGGTGGTGGAGGGCCGGCAGGGCCTGAGCGACGGCGCCAAGGTCACGGTCAAGCCGGCCGCCGCTGCCGCCGGCCAGGGCTGATCCGGCATGCTCGCGCGCTTCTTCATCGCCCGCCCGATCTTCGCCTGGGTGCTGGCGATCTGCATCATGGCCGCCGGCGCCATCGCCGTGTTCACCCTGCCGGTGGAGCAGTATCCGGACATCGCCCCGCCCGGGGTCAACGTCACCGCCACCTACAACGGCGCCTCGGCGCAGACGGTGGAGGACAGCGTCACCCAGGTGATCGAGCAGCAGATCAAGGGCATCGACCACCTGCTGTATTTCTCCTCGACCAGTTCCTCGTCCGGGCAGGCGCGGATCAGCATCACCTTCGACCAGGCCGCCAATCCCGACATCGCCCAGGTGCAGGTGCAGAACGCGGTCAACCAGGCGCTCAACCGCCTGCCGCAGGAAGTGCAGCAGCAGGGCGTGACCGTCTCCAAGTCGCAGGGCGACAGCCTGATGGCGGTGGCGCTGTACGACAGCACCGACCGGCTGGACAACGTCGACATCTCCGACTACCTGATCAGCACCCTGCAGGACCCGATCAGCCGCATCAACGGCGTCGGCGAGATCAACGTGTTCGGCGCGCAGTACGCGATGCGCGTGTGGATGGACCCGCACAAGCTCAACGCCTACAACCTGATGCCCGGCGACCTGCGCAGCGCGATCGAGGCGCAGAACACGCAGGTCACCGCTGGCGAACTCGGCGCGCTGCCCACCGGCGCCGACCAGGAGCTCAACGCCACGGTGACCGCGCAGTCGCGGCTGCAGACCGCGGAGCAGTTCCGCGCCATCATCCTGGCCACCCAGGCCGACGGCTCCAGCGTGCGCCTGGGCGACGTGGCCCGGGTGGAGATCGGCGCGGAGAACTACCAGAACAGCGCCACGCTCAACGGCCATCCGGCGTCCGGCTTCTCGGTGACGCTGTCCTCCGGCGCCAACGCGGTGGCCACCTCCGACGCGGTGCGCGCCACCATCGAACGGCTCAAGCCGACCTTCCCGCCGGGCATGGAGGTCGCCTACCCGCGCGACAGCACGCCGTTCGTGCGGATCTCGATCGAGGGCGTGGTGCACACCCTGATCGAGGCGATCGTGCTGGTGGTGGTGGTGATGTTCCTGTTCCTGCAGAACGGCCGCGCCACGCTGATCCCGGCGATCACCGTGCCGGTGGTGCTGCTGGGCACGTTCGGCATCCTCGCCGCGGCCGGCTTCACCATCAACACGCTGACCCTGTTCGCGATGGTGCTGGCGATCGGCCTGCTGGTGGACGATGCGATCGTGGTGGTGGAGAACGTCGAGCGGATCATGCACGAGCAGCATCTGCCGCCGCGCGAGGCGACCGAGCAATCGATGGGCGAGATCACCGGCGCGCTGATCGGCATCACCGTGGTGCTGGGTGCGGTGTTCCTGCCGATGGCGTTCTTCGGCGGCTCCACCGGCATCATCTACCGCCAGTTCTCGATCACCATCGCCTCGGCGATGGCGCTGTCGGCGCTGGTCGCGCTGACCCTGACCCCGGCGCTGTGCGCGACGCTGCTCAAGCCGGTGGAAAAGGAGCGCCAGCTCGGACGCTTCTTCCGCTGGTTCAACCGCGGCGTGGAGCGCAGCCAGCACGCCTACCAGCGCCGGCTCGGCACGATGCTGCGGCAGCCGCGGCGCTGGATGGCGCTGTACGCGGTGATCGTGCTGGCGATGGCGGCGCTGTACGCGCGCATGCCGACCGGCTTCCTGCCGGTGGAGGACCAGGGCCAGGTGCAGATCCAGTTCACCACGCCCGAGGGCACGCCGCTGGCCAAGACCGAGGCGCTGGGCCGGCGCATCAACGATTACTTCATGGCCCACGAGAAGAACAACATCACCGCGGTGTTCATGGTGATCGGCCGCAACAACGCCGGCACCGGGCAGAACGCCGGCCAGGCCTTCGTCGCGCTGCGGCCGTGGGGCGAACGCAACCGCGACAACACCGCGCAGGCGATCATCGACCGCGCCAATGCGTATTTCCGCGGCACCGCCGACGCCAAGATCAGCGTGCTGTCGCCGCCGGCGGTGCGCGGCCTGGGCCAGTCCAGCGGCTTCGAGCTGTGGATCCGCGACAGCGACGGCGCCGGCCGCCCGGCGCTGCTGAAGGCGCAGCAGCAGGTGCTGCAGGAGGCCGGCGACGATCCGCGGCTGACCGCGGTGCGGCTCAACGGGCTGGGCGACAAGGCGCAGCTGCAGGTGGACATCGACCAGGCCCAGGCCAGTGCGCTGGGGCTGGCGCAGAGCGACATCAACACCACGCTGTCCACCGCGTGGGGCGGCAGCTACGTCAACGACTTCATCGACCGCGGCCGGGTCAAGCGCGTCTACGTGCAGGGCGATGCGCCGTACCGTTCGCTGCCGGAAGACATCGGCCAGTGGTACGTGCGCGGCAAGGACGGGCAGATGGCGCCGTTCGCCAGCTTCGCCAGCACCCATTGGACCCGCGGGCCGCAGCTGCAGCAGCGGTTCAACGGCCTGCCGGCGTCGCAGATCCAGGGCGGGGCCGCGGCCGACAGCAGTTCCGGCGAGGCGATGCAGCGGATGCAGGCGCTGGTCGCCAAGCAGAAGGGCTTCGACCTGCAGTGGAGCGGCCTGTCCTACCAGGAGCAGCTGTCGAGCAACCAGACGCTGTGGCTGTATACCGCCTCGATCGTCTTCATTTTCCTGTGCCTGGCGGCGCTGTACGAGAGCTGGTCGATTCCGGTGGCGGTGCTGCTGGTGATCCCGCTGGGCGTGCTCGGCACGGTCACCGCGACCACCCTGGCCGGCTTCGTCAACGACATCTATTTCCAGGTCGGCCTGCTGACCACGATCGGCCTGTCGGCGAAGAACGCGATCCTGATCGTCGAGTTCGCCGAGGCCGAGCAGCGCGCCGGGCGGCCGTTGCTGGAGGCGGCGCTGGAAGGCGCGCGGCTGCGCTTGCGGCCGATCGTGATGACCTCGCTGGCGTTCGTCGCCGGCGTGCTGCCGCTGGCGCTGTCCACCGGCGCCGGCGCGGCCAGCCGCCGCGAGATCGGCGTCAGCGTGATCGGCGGCATGCTCTCGGGCACGCTGCTGGCGGTGCTGCTGGTGCCGCTGTTCTTCGTGCTGGTGCGGCGCCTGCTGCATGGCCGGGCGGCGGAGACGCAGGCCGGGTAGGTCGTAGACGGGCAATGCGGCGGCGCTGCACGGCGCCGCATTGCGCCTAAAATGAGCGCTTCCCCACGTTGCGATGTCCCGATGAACGATTCCTCCTGCTGCGGCGCGCCCAGCGACGCACCGGCCCACTGGTCCGGACGCATCCGCGATATCGCCGATTTCCCGAAGCCGGGCATCGTGTTCAAGGACATCACCCCGCTGCTGGCCGACGGCCCGGATTTCGCCTCGGCGCTGGACGAGATGGCGCGTCCCTGGCGCACCACGCCGCTGGACGCGGTGCTGGGCATCGAGTCGCGCGGCTTCATCCTGGGCGCGGCGCTGGCGCACGAACTGCGCACCGGTTTCGTGCCGATCCGCAAGCCGGGCAAGCTGCCGGGCAGGACGGTGACCCAGGACTACACGCTGGAATACGGCAGCGACCGCATCGAGATGCACGCCGACGCGCTGCCGGCCGGCGCGCGGGTGCTGATCGTCGACGACGTGCTCGCCACCGGCGGCACCTTGCGCGCGGCGCTGTCGCTGGCGCGGCAACTGCAGCTGGAGATCGTCGGTGCGGTGGTGCTGGTCGAGCTGCAGGCGCTGCAGGGGCGCGAGCGCTGGAGCGATGCGGTGCCGCTGTTGGCGACGCTGACGTATTAGGGCGGGGCGGTCGGTGCGGATGGACGTCGTCGTGTGCGGCGCGCGGTCCTGCGCGCACGGCGAGGGCGACGGACTACCGCGGCAGCGGCAATCGAGCCGGGCGAGCGCTCGTTGGCGGGCGATGTCGATCCGCGGCTGAATGTGTCAACCGCGCGCATTCGCCCGCGAACTGCGTGGCTTACCGTTTTCCGCATGCGATCGGCATGCGACGGGTGGTGGCACGATGAACGGACAAACGCTGTTGCTGGCCTTGGCGGCCGCATTCGCGCTGGCCAAGCTGGTCTCGGCATTGCTCGTGGCGATCTGGCCGGGCGGCACGGCGGCGATCGCCGCTTCGCGTCTGGGCCGCTGCGTCTACGCCAGCGGCAAGACCACACCGGTGCTGCTGGCGCTGACCCTGCTGTTGTACGCGGTGCTGTTCGAACCGCCGGCGCAGCTGCGCGCCTGGTTGGCGCTGGCACTGCTGCTGGGCGCGGCGCTGGCGCTGCCGATCATCCACCTGCGCCGCAGCCGGCGCGGCAGGGGCGGGGCGCATCCGCCGCGGCAGTGGTCGCGGATCGTGCGGCTGCGCTGAGCGGGTCGAGGCCGGCACCGACGTCGGGTGCGCTTTGGAGCCGATCGTCGACGAGCGAGCGGCCATCGGCGGCAGCGTGCTCGCAGGGACCGATGCCGCGATCGCGACCCCCGCGCGACGCCGCATCAGTGCGGATAGACCACCGTTTCCAGGCTGGGGTCGGCGTAGGCGTCGGCGTGGCTCAGGTGCCCATCGAACGGGCCGACCTTGCAGATCCGTCCGTCGTGCGTGAACACCAGTTGCAGTCCGTGTTCCTGTTCCCAATTGCAGTTGCACTCCAGGCTGATGCGTACGCGGCCGTCGCGATAGCGGCTGGCATAGGCCTCGCTGCCGAACTGGACGTGCTGCCACACTTGCGCCTGGTCGTCGATGCGCGGCGAGGGCAAGCCGTGCTTTTCGTGCAAGGCGTGCATGCGTTGGTAATACGCGAACACGTGCGTCGCGGCGGCGGCGAACACCGCATCGTCGATGTGCAGGAACGCTTCGATGGCGGCACCGAAGTCGGCCTGCGCCGGATCGGCGGCATAGTCTTCGAGGACGAAACTGCAGTCCGCGCGCATCCAGCGCACCGGCACCGCATCGCTCCAGGCGGTGCCGTCTTCGTCCTCGTCCAGCGACGCCAATATCTGCGCCAGCAAGCTCACAGCTTGCTGACCCGGAACCGGCGGCCCTTGATCTTGCCCGCCTGCAGTTGTCCCAGCGCGCGGCCGGCATGCTCGCGGGCGATGGCGACATAGGAGCGGGTCGCGTAGATCGCGATCTTGCCGATCGCCGCGCCCGACAGGCCGGCATCGCCGGTCAGCGCGCCGAGGATGTCGCCGGCGCGCAGCTTGTCGGTCTTGCCGCCGTCGATGCGCAGCGTGACCATCGCCGCCTGCGGCAGCTGCGCCGGGCGCGCGGTGGCCAGCGGTGCGCGCGACCAGCGCAGCGGCTGGCCCTGTTCGGCCTCCAGCGCCTGCGCGCGCGCCAGCTCGCGCGGCGCCACCAGGCTCAGTGCCAGGCCGCGCTTGCCGGCACGCGCGGTGCGGCCGATGCGGTGGCGGTAGGTTTCGGTATCGGTCGGCAGTTCATAGTTGAGCACCGCCGCCAGGTCCTCCACGTCCAGCCCGCGCGCGGCCACGTCGCTGGCGACCAGCACGTTGCAGCTGCGGTTGACGAAGCGCACCAGCACCTCGTCGCGGTCGCGCTGTTCCATGTCGCCGTGCAGCGCCAGCGCCGAGAAGCCGAACTGCTGCAGCGAGCCGGCCACCTCGTCGACCTCCTTGCGGGTGTTGCAGAACACCACGCTGGACTCGGGGGTGAAGCGCAGCAGCAGCCCGGCCACCGCCTTCTGCCGGTAGGTGGGGTCGACTTCGAAGAACTGCTGCTCGATCTCCGGGGCGCTGTCGGCGCCTTCGATGGTGATTTCCGCCGGCTCCTTCAGCAGTTCGCGCGCCAGGGTGCGGATCGCGTCGGGGAAGGTGGCCGAGAACAGCAGGCTCTGGCGGTGCTTGTCGCAGCGGCTGGCGATCTCGCGGATCGGCTCCTCGAAGCCCATGTCGAGCATGCGGTCGCCTTCGTCCAGCACCAGCGTGCGCACCCCGCCCAGGTGCAGCGCGCGCTTGCGCGCAAGCTCCTGGATGCGCCCGGGCGTGCCGACCACCACCTGCGGATCGTGCGCCTCCAGCGAGGCCAGCTGCGGGCCCAGCGGCATGCCGCCGGTCAGCACCACCAGCTTCATGTTGGGAATGCCGGTGGCCAGCTTGCGCAGCTGCTTGCCGACCTGGTCGGCCAGTTCGCGGGTCGGGCAGAGCACCAGCGCCTGCGCGCGGGTCAGCGCCGGGTCCAGCTTGTGCAGCAGGCCCAGGCCGAACGCCGCGGTCTTGCCGCTGCCGGTGGGCGCCTGCACGATGACGTCCTGGCCGGCCAGGATCGGCGGCAGGCTCTGCGCCTGCACCGGGGTCATCGTGGTGTAGCCGAGCGCGTCGATGCCCGGCGCCAGCGCCGGGGAGAGGGACAGGGTGTCGAAATCGTTCATGGCGCATTTTAGCCGGGACTGGGGACTCGGGACCGGGGACTCGGCAAATCCGGAGCAATGCGCGGCCAACCGCGGCCGTCTGCGCTCTTGGTCCCGAGTCCCGAGTCCCGAGTCCCGTACAATTCCCCCATGCCTCTTATCACTCTGCAGAACGTCGACTACAGCGTCGGCGGCCCCTTGTTGCTGGAAAAGACCGAACTGTCGATCGAGCCGGGCGAGCGTATCGCCCTGATCGGCCGCAACGGCGCCGGCAAATCGACCTTGATGAAACTGATCGCCGGCGAGCTCAAGCCCGACGATGGCGAGATCCGCGTCCAGCAGGGCGTGCGCATCGCGCGGCTGGAGCAGGAGGTGCCGCACGGCGCCGCCGGCAGCGTGTTCGACGTGGTCGCCGACGGCCTGGGCGAGCTCGGCCACTGGCTGGCCGAGTTCCACCGGCTCAGCCACGCCGCCGAGTTCGACGGCGACGCGCTAGGCGCGGTGCAGTCCAAGATCGACGGCGCCAACGGCTGGGCGCTGGACCAGCGGGTCAACGAGACCCTGACCCGGCTCGACCTGGACGGCGACGCCGAGTTCGCGCGGCTGTCCGGCGGCATGAAGCGGCGCGTGCTGCTGGCGCGCGCGCTGGTGTCGGCGCCGGACCTGCTGCTGCTCGACGAGCCGACCAACCACCTGGACATCGAGGCGATCGACTGGCTGGAACTGTTTCTGAAAGGCTGGAACGGCAGCGTGGTGTTCGTCACCCACGACCGGCGCTTCCTGCGTGCCCTGGCCACGCGCATCGTCGAGATCGACCGCGGCCAGGTCACCAGCTGGCCCGGCGACTGGGCCAACTACGAGCGCCGCCGCGAGGAGCGGCTCAATGCGCAGGCGCAGGAGAATGCGCGCTTCGACAAGATGCTGGCGCAGGAAGAAGTGTGGATCCGCCAGGGCATCAAGGCGCGCCGCACCCGCGACGAAGGCCGCGTGCGGCGCCTGGAATCGATGCGCAACGAGCGCACCCAGCGCCGCGAACTCGGCGGCAACGTGCGCATGGAGGCGGCGCAGGGCGAGTCTTCGGGCAAGAAGGTGATCGAGGCCAAGGAGCTGAGTTTCGCCTTCGGCGCGCGGACCATGGTGCGCGATTTCTCCAGCACCATCCTGCGCGGCGACCGCATCGGCCTGATCGGCCCCAACGGCAGCGGCAAGACCACGCTGCTGAAGCTGCTGCTGGGCGAGCTGACCCCGGGCAGCGGCGAGGTCCGCACCGGTACCAACCTGCAGGTGGCCTATTTCGACCAGTACCGCGCCACCTTGCGCGAGGACTGGAGCGCGATCGAGAACGTCGCCGAGGGCCGCGACTTCATCGAGGTCAACGGCAAGCGCAAGCATGTGCACGGCTATCTGCAGGATTTCCTGTTCACCCCGGAACGCGCGCGTGCGCCGATCACCCGCCTGTCCGGCGGCGAGCGCAACCGCCTGCTGCTGGCGCGGCTGTTCGCGCAGCCGTCGAACCTGCTGGTGATGGATGAACCGACCAACGACCTGGACGTGGAGACGCTGGAGCTGCTGGAAGAGTTGCTCGGCGACTACACCGGCACCTTGCTGCTGGTCAGCCACGACCGCGACTTCATCGACAACGTGGTGACCTCGACCATGGTGATGGAAGGCGACGGCCGCATCGGCGAGTACGTCGGCGGCTACAGCGACTGGGTCCGCCAGCGCGCCGCGCCGCCGGCCAGCGCGATGGCGGTAGCCAAGGCCTCGGCCACCGCGGCGGCGACCGCGCCTGCAGTGGTAGCGCCCGCCGCTGCCGCGGCGCCGGCGGCCAAGCGCAAGCTCAGCTACAAGGATGCGCGCGAGCTGGAGCAGTTGCCGGCGCGGATCGAGAGCCTGGAGCAGCAGGTCACGGCATTGACCGCGGCGATGACGGAATCGGCGTTCTACCAGCGCGATGCGGCGGCGGTGACCGCGCATACGCAGGCGCTGACCCAGGCGCAGGCCGAGCTGGACGCGGCCTATGCGCGCTGGAGCGAACTGGACGCGTAGCGGCGCCGGTCTAAGGGGCGTTCTCTGCTACAGGCGCTTGCCGTCGGCTGGCCGGCGCACTGTGGGACTGCAGGGGGACTTCAGTCACGACAGCATCCGAAGCCGGAGAGTCCGCCGCTGCGCGCGTCGCGACTGAAGTCGCTCCCACAGGGAACTCGCGCCGCGTTGGCTAGGTGCACTGTGTGAGGGACTTCAGTCCCGACGCGGTCCGGTTGCGGCGACTTCGCCGCTTCGTTCGTCGCGGCTGAAGCCGCTCCTACAAAGTCTCGTGGCCTGCGTGCTGGGTGCACTGTGGGAGGGACTTCAGTCCCGGCGCGGTGCGGTTGCGGCGACTTCGCCGCTTCGTCCGTCGCGGCTGAAGCCGCTCCTGCAAAGTCTCGCGGCCAGCGTGCTGGGTGCACCTTGGGCGGGATTTCAGCATTGAAGCGGCGCCAGCCGCGCGACTGCGCAGCCGGCGCTCCGCTCAGCGCGAAGCGGCTTCCTCTTCGTCGTCGTCTTCGTCCAGATCATCGGCCTGGCTGTCGCGTTCGTCGGATTCGGCCTCGTCGCCGGTCAGCAGGCCGACGAAGGCGACGAAGGCGATGCCGTCCTGCGCCCATTCCTTGGCCACGTCGTCGAGCAGTTCCAGCAGCACGTCGAAATCCTTCTTCGCCACCGATTGCAGTTCGGCCGCGTCTTCCAGCAGCAGCGCATAGCCGCCCTTGGCCGGCAGCCACGACAGGTCGCGCAGGCCGTCCATCAACGCATCCCAGTTGCGGCCAAAGCCGATCGGGAAGTCCAGCTGCGCGGCCAGCCGCATCAGCAGCATCGGCTTGCTGCTGCAGCCCTGCAGGTCGATCCGGCACAGCCGCAGGCCGGCGTCCCGGCCGAGCGCGGCGATGCTGTCCAGGTCGCTGTTGGCGACGCGGTAGACGCCGGATGCGGCCGGCTCGGCGAGGTTCAGCGAAAAATTGAAAGTGTTCATGGCGACGGCCTCCCGGAGGCGATGCTGAAACTGCGGAAACTGGCGTAGTGGTCGTCGCTGTAGTACCAGACGTCCGGCGGGTCGCCGCCGGTGACGATGCGCCGCGTCCCGCGGTGCTCCAGCCCCGGCGTGTCGACGGTGTATTCGCGATAGTAGCCGCGCGGGCGTGACGGCAGCCGGTTTTCGCGGTTGCCGAACACGCTGCCGTCCTGGCGGTGCGGGAACGGACCGCCGCGCTGGATCAGGGCGATGGTGGCGCGCGCTTCGGGCGGCAGGAACGCCGGCAGCGTGGCGTCCGCGCTCGCGGCCGGCGTGGCCGGCGGCTGGGCCGGCGCAGGTGCCGGCAGCGGAGCGGGGTTGGTGAGCGCGGGCGCGAACTGCGGATGCGGCGGCTGCTGCAATGCGCGGATGCCCCACAGTCCGGCGGCGAGCAGCACGATCGCGGCGATCAGTAACACGGGCTTGCGCATCGGGGGAAGCTCCAGCGAGAACGGCGGGCGCCGCGTTCTGGCGCAGCAGCGGCACAGTATGGGCGAGCGCGGCTGTTCGTGCTCTTAACCACGTGCCAGCAATGCTGGCCTGGCATCGCGCCAGCGCCGCGGACGCGGCTGCAACGCGCGATTCACATGCGACTAACCGGGTGCTGGCGCATGGTAGCCGCCGATCCGCGGCGGCGGCCGGCACTGCCGTTGCGCGATGGGACGATGTTTCCCCAACGCCGGTCTTGGTATGGTCGCCGGTCGTCCCTACCATTCATCATGCAACGTCCGTCCTTCCGGCGGGCGAACGTCCAGGAGAACCACATGGCCTACACCCTCCCCAAGCTGCCCTACGCCTACGACGCGCTGGAACCGCACATCGATGCGCAGACGATGGAAATCCATCACACCAAGCATCACCAGACCTACATCAACAACGTCAATGCCGCGCTGGAAGGCACCGAGTACGCCGACCTGCCGGTCGAGGCGCTGGTGTCCAAGCTGAAGTCGCTGCCGGAGAACCTGCAGGGCCCGGTGCGCAACAACGGCGGCGGCCACGCCAACCATTCGCTGTTCTGGACGGTGATGGCGCCCAACGCCGGCGGCACCCCGGTCGGCGAGGTCGCCAAGGCGATCGACAGCCAGCTGGGCGGCTTCGACAAGTTCAAGGAAGCCTTCACCAAGGCCGCGCTGACCCGCTTCGGCAGCGGCTGGGCATGGCTGAGCGTGACCCCGGACAAGAAGATCGTGGTCGAAAGCACCGCCAACCAGGACAGCCCGCTGTTCGAGGGCAACACTCCGATCCTGGGCCTGGACGTGTGGGAACACGCCTACTACCTGAAGTACCAGAACCGCCGCCCGGACTACATCGGCGCGTTCTTCAACGTGGTGGACTGGAACGAAGTCGAGCGCCGCTACCACGCCGCGATCGCCTGATCGCGCCGGCAGCGCCGTGGATCGAAAGGCCGGGTTCGCCCGGCCTTTCGTTTTGTGCGCTCAGGCGGCCGGCAGGCACAGCCTGGCGGTGACGGGCGCACGTTCGGCGCCGTTGCCGGGCACCGCGGCCGGCGTGCCGCTACCGGCGCTGTCGCGGTTGTGCCGCGCATACCAGCCCGGGGTCGCGCCGGTGACGCGGCGGAAGCTGTTGACGAAATGGCTCTGGTCGAAGAAGCCGAGTTCGTAGGCCACGGTGCTGACCGAATGGCGTCCGCTCAACAGCAGTTGCCGGGCGCGTTCGATCCGCCGCTGCAGCAGGTATTGCATCGGGCTGTGGCCGGTACTCAGGCGGAACATGCGCGCGAAGTGGTAGCGGCTGACGCAGGCGGCGTTGGCGATGTCGGCCAGGCCGATGCGCTCGGCCAGATGATGGTCGATGTAGCGTTGGGCGCGGGCCAGTGCGCACGGGCGCAGGCCTTTGCCGGCGGCGCTGGCGGCGGGCGGGCGATCGGTGGCGGTGGAGCGTTGGGCGGGAGCGTGGGGGCGGGGCATGGCGTGTCTCCTGGGAAGCGCCGGAAACGCACGCGCGCGATCTCGGCTGTCGCCTGCGGCATGCGCGTGGATGCGGTTCCGGGACCTGTCCATGCTGCTGCCGGCGCCGCAGCGCGGCCACCCCATTCCGGCAGAGCGGATGCTCACCCGTTCGGGGGATTCCGCTGCGAGGCCTGTGCCGGTTCGCGCGGCAACACCAGCAGGCGCCGGCCGAAACAGCGTGCGTCGAGCGAATAGGCTCCGGGCCCGAGCAGCGCCAGTGCCAGCGCCGGCAGTGCCGCCAGCAGTGCGCTGCCCGCCACGGTCGTGCCATGCCACAACGCCAGCGCCGGCACTGCGCAGGCCAGCGCGGCGGCGAGCGGAGTGAGCGCGCCGACCGCCGCCAGCAGCGCCAGCGCCAGCGCCGCCCAGCGCCAGTGCGGCGGCAATGCCCAGGCGCCGCCGGCGGTGGACGGCCATAGGCTCAGCGCCAGGAACAGCCGCAGGGCCAGCAGCCCGAGTCCGGCGCTGCCGCCGGGGAACATGGAGTAAAGTCGTTGCATGGCCCTCAGGCTAAGGCCGGCGCAGCACGCCGGCCTAGCCGTATTCGGGGCAGCGCAACATCCCTCGATCGGGGCGTTGGCGGGTTCGGCGCAGCCGTCGAAAATCCGGTTTTTTCCTTTTTGCGAGCGAGAGAAAGCGCAGTGCGAAGTCTGCGAAGACGGCTTTGGGCGGGCGCCGTGCTGGTGCTCGGCCTGGCCTTCGCGGCGACGCTTGCCGCGGCCACACCGACGCCGTTGCGGCCGACGCCGCTGCACAACACCGCCTGGCGGGTGGAGCAGGGCGCGCCGGCGGACGTGTGGGCGCTGGCGCAGTCGGGCGACGGCTATCTGTGGATGGCCACCGGGTTCGGCCTGTACCGCTTCGATGGCGAGCGCTTCGAGCGCCGCGAGCCGGCGCATGGCGCGCAGTTGCTGTCGCAGAACGTGACCGCGCTGACCGTGTTGCCGGACGGGCGCATGTGGCTGGGCTATTTCGATGGCGGCGCCAGCCTGCTGCAAGGCGGCCGGCTGCTGAACTTCGGCGCGGCCGAGGGCTTCCCGGCCGGGCCGGTGGCGCGCTTGGAAACGGACGGCCAGGGCACGCTGTGGGCGGCGACCTGGGCCGGGCTGGCCCGCTTCGACGGCCGCCGTTGGCAGCGGATCGGTGCCGACTGGGGGTATCCGTCCGCACGCGCCGACTGGCTGCTGCGCGACCGCCGCGGCGTGCTGTGGGTGAGCAGCGGCGACAGCGTGCTGCGGCTGCGCCCGGGCGCACGCCGCTTCGAGTCCACGGGCGTCGCCACCATGCTGTACGCGGTGCTGGCCGAAAGCCCGGACGGCCGCATCTGGCTGTCGGACCGGCGCGGCGGCACCCGCGTCATCGCCGATGCCGACGGCACGCTGCTGCCGCCGACGGCGCAGCTCGCCGTGCCGGCGCTGCGCGGTCTGGCGGCACGGCGCATGGGCTTCGCCCGCGACGGCAGCCTGTGGCTGTCCGATTTCCAGGCGCGCGGCGCGGTGCGGGTGGTGCTGGACGATCCGCGCGCGCCGCGGCTGGAGCGGTTGCGCCGCAGCGACGGGCTGGCCTCGGACTTCGCCGCGCCGGTACTGGAGGACAAGGAGGGCAATGTCTGGATCGGCAGCACGCTAGGTCTCAACCGCTATCGCCAGCGCAACGTGATGGCGCTGCCCGGCCAGCCCGGTGCCGAGGCCGGCGAGGTCGAAGTGCATGCGCAGCCCGACGGCAGCGTGCTGGTCTCCGACCCGCAGGGCATGTTCCGCGCCGACCGCGCCAGTGCCGAGCGGCTGCTGCGCGGCGAACCGCTGGCGCAGGAGTACGCGCGGCTGCGCGACAGCGGCTGGGTGCTCGGCGCCGACGCCATGCTGCGGCTGCGCCACGGGCGCCGCGAGGAGGTCGCGTTGCCGATCGGGTTCGCGCCGCGGCAGGTGCGCGCGTTCCTGTCCGATCGCGCCGGCGATGCCTGGGTCGCGATCGCCGAGCACGGCGTGTTCCGTTACCGCGCCGGGCAATGGACGCGACAGGCCCTGCTGCCGCCGGCGACCTGCACCGCGATCGCCGAGGACGCGCAGGGCCGCTACTGGTTCGGCTACGCGTCCGGGGAAGTGCGGCAGTTGCAGGGCGGGCGGGTCCGCGCGTTCGCGGCCGGCGACGGCGTGCAGGTCGGCCGGGTCAATACCATCCATGCCGGCGCCGGCGCGCTGCTGGTGGCCGGCGAGCTGGGCATCGCGCAATGGCAGGGCGCGCGCTTCGCGACATTGCCGCCGTCGCGCGCACCGGGCTTGCGCGGCATCACCGGCATCGCCGAGAGCGAGGACGGCGAGCTGTGGCTCAACGGTGCCGTCGGCGTGTCGCGGATCGGCCGGCGCCAGCTCGATGCGGCGCTCGGCGCCGCCGCGGCGACGCTGCAACCGGCCTACTACGGTGCCGCCGACGGCTTGCCCGGCCTGGCGGTGCAGGCCAGCCGCAGCGGCACCGCGGCGCGCGACGGCGACGGCCTGGTCTGGCTGGCCACCAGCCAGGGCCTGGCCTGGATCGACACCCGGCGCCTGTGGCGCAACCCGTGGCCGCCGCAGGTGTTCGTGCGCGCGCTGTTCGCCAACGAGCGGCCGCTGCCGCTGGACGCGCCGCTGCTGTTGCCCAAGGGCACCACGCGGGTGCAGATCGCCTACACCGCGACCAGCCTGACCTCGCCGGAGCGGATGCGTTTCCGCTTCCGCCTGGACGGCGTGGACGAGACCTGGCGCGATGCCGGCGCGCGCCGCGAGGCGTTCTACACCAACCTGCGCCCCGGGCAGTACCGCTTCCAGGTCATCGCCGCCAACAACGACGGGATCTGGAACACGCAGGGCGCCACGCTGCGCTTCGGCATCGCGCCGCGCTTCGTGCAGACCCCGGCGTTCTGGCTGCTGTGCGCGCTGGCGCTGCTGCTGGCCTTGTCGGCGCTGTACCTGCTGCGCATGCGCCAGCTGGCCACGCGGCTGCGGCTGCGGCTGGAAGAGCGCTACCAGGAGCGCGAACGCATCGCCCGCGAACTGCACGACACCTTGCTGCAGGGCTACCAGGGCCTGATCCTGCGCACCCATGCGGCGCTGGGCACGCTGCCGGCCGGCGCGCCGCTGCGGCGCGAACTGGAGAGCACGCTCGATCGCGCCGAACTGGCGCTGGAGCAGGGGCGCGACCGGGTCGAGGGCTTGCGCGCCAGCGCCGGGAACACGCCCTCGCTGCCGACCGCCTTCGCCGACATGCTCGAGGAACTGGGCGCGCACTCGCAGGTGCAGCGGCGGGTGCTGGTCGAAGGCGCGCCGCTGCCGCTGCAGCCGCTGGTCGCCGACGAGTTGTACCAGCTCGGCCGCGAGGCGCTGCTCAACGCGTTCCGGCATGCGCAGGCGAGCAGCATCGAGGTCGAGATCGCCTACGGCCGCGATGCGCTGCGGCTGCGTTTCCGCGACGACGGCCGCGGCATCGAGCCGCAGGTGCTGGCCGCCGGCGGCCGCGCCGGGCATTGGGGACTGACCGGCATGCAGGAGCGCGCGCGGCGCATCGAGGCGCGCCTGGATGTGTGGTCGCGGCCCGGCATGGGCACCGAACTCAATCTGCGCCTGCCGGCGCGCCGCGCCTACCGCGAACCGGCGCGAAACCGGCTATGGTGCCGCCTGCGCCAGTGGCTGGCGGGAACCGAGTGAAGTGAGACGTGAAGTGAGCGAGCCGAAGTGAACGAGGTGTTGCCGATGCCGATCCGCATCCTCGTCGTCGACGACCATCCGCTGCTGCGCGAGGGCATGGCCGCGGTGCTGGCCGCGCAACCGGACCTGCAACTGGTCGGCGAGGCCGCCGATGGCCTGCAGGCGCTGCAGGCCTATCGCACGCTGCGCCCGGACCTGGTGCTGCTGGACCTGCAGTTGCCCGGCCTCGGCGGCATCGAGGTGATCGTCGCCCTGCGCAAGGAATTCCCGCAGGCGCGGATCGTGGTGGTCACCGCCTCGCGCGGCGACGTGCAGGCGGTGCGCGCGCTGGAAGCCGGCGCCAGCGGCTATCTGCTCAAGAGCGGGCTGCGCCGCGAACTGGTCGACACGGTGCGCGCGGTGCACCAGGGCCGGCGCCAGGTGCAGGCCGAAGTGGCGGCGGGGATCGCCGAACACCTGCTCGGCGACAGCCTGTCCGCGCGCGAAATCCAGGTGCTGCAGAGCGTGGCCGCGGGCAATTCCAACAAGGCCATCGCCGCGCTGCTGTCGATCGCCGAGGAGACGGTCAAGGCGCACATGAAGAACATCCTGTGCAAGCTCGGCGCTCGCGATCGCACCCACGCGGTGGCGATCGCGGTCAAGCGCGGCATCATCGAACTGTAGGCAGAGCGGCGCGCGCCGTCGCGCGCGCTGCGGTCAAGGCACCGGCAACGGCGGGGCCGCGTCCGCCGGCAGCGGATCCAGCGGTTGCAGCGCCACCAGCAGGCCGCGCTGATCGGCGCCACGCGCGGCGCCCGGCGTGCGCGGCAGCAGCCGCGCGCTGCGCAGCGGACGGAAGCGGTCGCGTTCGAAGAACACATGGTCGGCCTGCGCGGCCAGCGCGAACAGGTGCGGATCCAGGCCGTTGCGCGGCGTGTCGTTGCCGGCGCCGCGCAGGCGCGCGTCGCTGTCGCCGAAGCGCGCGGCCAGCGGCGCCAGTTCCGGTGCGTCGGCGGCGGCGTAGAAGCCGCCGGCCAGCAGCGAGGGCACGCCTTCGGCGGTGGCGTCGATCCACGCCATCAGGTCGTCGGCCTGTTCGCGGCGGCTGGCGCCACCGTCGCGCTCGGCATGCAGGCGGGTGAAGTAGAGATTCACCGGCTGTCCATGCAGGTCCACGCGGACCAGACCGGCCACGCTGTAGTCCTCGAATGGATGCAACAGGGTCTCCGCTTCTTCCAGCACCGGCAGCCGGGTCAGCAGCGCATTGCCGCGGCGTTGCGGCCGGCTCGGCGGATCGGCGCTGATGAAATGGCAGTGGTAGCCGAGCTGCGCGGCCAGCCATTGCGCCTGGTTCGGCAACGCGGAGGTCTGCAGCACTTCCTGCAGCGCGATCGCATCGGGTTGCAGCCGTTGCAGCGCATCGACGAGGCGCACGCGGCGCGCGGGCCAGTCGTTGCGGTCCTGATCGAGATTGAGGCTGACCACGCTGAGCGTCGCCGCGGGCGCAGGCGGCGGCGCCGGCAAGCCGGCGGGCAGCGCTTGCGCGCCCGCATGCGTCACCAGGGCCAGCAGCAGCCAGCCGAGGCGATGCCGTCGTCGTGGAATCCCGGGCGTGCGCGTCATGCGCTGAATGCTAGGACCTGCGGCTTCAGCGCCGCGTGTACACGGACACGCGGCGCTGCGGTTTCTAGCGCGGCAGCACGCTTTCTTGTAGACGCAGCGGCACGCTGGCCGCGGCCTGCGTCGCCGAGCGGCCCAGCACCAGTTCGTAGTCGCCGGCGGCGATGCGCCACTGGCGCTGCGCCGGGTCGTAGTCGGCCAGGGTCTTGGGCTCGGCGACGATGCTGACGCGGCGGGTTTCGCCGGGCTTGAGCGTGAGCTTGTCCCAGCCGACCAGGCGGATCGGCGTGTGGTGGCCCTGCGGCAGGCGCAGGTACAGCTGCGGCACGTCGGCGCCTTCGCGTTCGCCGCTGTTGCGCACGTCGAAGCTGGCGATCACCGTGCTGCCGTCCACCTGCACGCTCAGGTTGGCGTAGTCGAAGCGGGTGTAGGACAGGCCGTGGCCGAACGCGTACAGCGGATCCAGGCCGCGCGCGGCGAACCAGCGGTAGCCGACGTTGGCGCCCTCGATGTCGTAGTCGACATTGCTGCCGGCCGGTTGCGCCGGCTTGAAGCCCAGCCCCGGGATCGACGGCCGCGGCAGCTGCGCCACGTCGCGCAGCCAGGTCACCGGCAGGCGCCCGGACGGATTGACTTCGCCCAGCAGCAGGCGCGCCAGCGCTTCGCCGCCGCGGATGCCCGGGTACCAGGCTTCCAGCACCGCCGGCACCTGTTGCAGCCACGGCATCGCCACCGGGCCGTTGGTCTCCAGCACCACCACCGTGCGCGGGTTGGCCTTGGCCATTGCCGCGATCAGCGCGTCCTGCTTGCCTGGCAGTGTGATGTCGGGCAGGTCCACCGATTCGGCCGACCACTGCGTGGCGAACACGATCACCGCTTCGGCACCGCGCGCGAGCTTGGCCGCCGCCGCCACATCGTCGCCGCTGGCATAGTCGATCTGCGCGTCAGGCATTGCCTTGCGCAGCGCCTGCAGCGGCGAGGACGGATGGAACATCACCGGGCCCGGCCAGGTGGTCGGGGCCAGCCCCGGCACCGCGTTGGCGCCATTGACGGTGAAGCCGACCATCGACGAGCCGCCGCCGCCGATCACGCCCTTGTCGGCATGCCCGCCGATCACCGCGATGCGCCGCAGCGTGCGCGGCAACGGTAGCGTGTCGCGCTCGTTGCGCAGCAGCACCGTGCCTTCCTCGACCACTTTCTGCACCGCGTCGCCGCCGGCGACGTCGTCGATCGGCTGGCGCTGCGGCGGATGGTCGAAGCTGCCGGTGGCGATGAAGGCGCGCAGGATGCGCCGCACCATGTCGTCCAGGCGCGCCTGCGGCACCGTGCCGCCGGCCACCGCCAGGCGCAGCGGCTGGTCGAAGTACACCGCCTTGTCGAACACTTCGCCGGCCGATTGCTGGTCCAGCCCGGCCAGCGCCGCCTTGGAACCGCTGTGCACGCCGCCCCAGTCGGACATCACGTAGCCGGGGAACTTCCATTCCTGCTTGAGCACCTTGTTGAGCAGGTAGTCGTGTTCGCAGCCGTAGATGCCGTTGATGCGGTTGTAGGAACACATCACCGAGCCGGGTTCGCCGATCTTCAGCGCCAGCTCGAACGCCAGCAGGTCCGATTCGTGCATGGCCTGCTCGCCGATGTCGGCGCTGTGGGTGTTGCGCCCGGTCTCCAGGTCGTTCATCGCGAAGTGCTTCATCGTCGACACCACGCGCTGGCTCTGCACGCCGCGGATCGACTCGCCGACCATCACCCCGGCCAGCAGCGGATCTTCGCCGGCGTACTCGAAGTTGCGGCCGTTGCGCGGATCGCGCTGCAGGTTGACGCTGCCGGCCAGCAGCACGTTGAAGCCCTGCTGCCAGGCCTCGCGGCCCATGGTGGCGCCGCCGGCGAAGGCCAGGTCGCGGTTCCAGGTGGCGGCGGTGGCCGGGCCGGACGGCAGCGCGGTGGCGTGGTCGCCGGGGCGCACGTTGCCCGGATTGGTCACGCCGACGCCGGCGTCGGCCAGCTGCTGCGCGGCGATGCCAAGGCGTTCGATCGCCGGCACGAAGCCGGCCGAGCCGAGCGCGCCGGGCGGCAGCGGACCGCCGTCCTTGCCCAGGCCGAAGTAGCTGTGCAGCATCTGGAACTTCTCGTCCTGGGTCATCGCCTGCACCAGCAACGCGGCGCGGCGGTCCGGCGCCAGCGCGCGATCGGTCCACGGGCGCTGCGCATCGGCGGTGGCGCTGGGCGCCAGGCGGAACGTGCTGACCAGGCCGAAGTGATCCGAGGCCCAGACGCCGTTGGCGTCGGGCTTCTGGAACAGGATGCGGCTGCTCACCGGCTCGAACCGCTCGCGCTGGAAGAACACGTGGTCGATGCGTTTGGGCGGATTGAACTTCGGGTTCAAGGTGCTGTCGGCACGACGGTCCTTGGCGCCGTGCAGGCTGCCGTAGCTGTCGCCGAAGCCGCTGCGCAGCGCGGCCAGTTCCGGCGCGTCGGCGCTGGCGTTGAAGTCGCCGGCGAGCAGCGACGGCGCGCCGTCGGCGGTCTTGTCGACCCAGGCCAGCAGGTCCTGCAGCTGGCGTTCGCGCAACGCGCCGCCGGCCTCGGTCCAGTGCAGGTGGGTGACGTAGAGATTGACCGCGCGGCCGTCCACGTCCAGGCGCAGGCGCCCGGCGGTGCGGCTGTCGTCGAGCGGGTTCAGGCGGATCTGTTCGCGCGCCAGGATCGGGCGCCGGGTCAGCAGCGCGTTGCCGTAGCGCTGCGCGGCGCCGGGCGGATCGACGCTGGTGAAGTAATAGGCGTAGCCGAGCTGCTCGGCCAGCCATTGCGCCTGGTTCGGCAGCGCGTCGTGCTGCAGCACTTCTTCCAGCGCGATCGCGTCCGGATGCAGTTCGCGCAGGGTCTGCACGATCTGGGTGCGCCGATTCGGCCAGTCGAGCTTGTCGTGGTACAGGTTCAGCGTGACCACGCTGAGCGTCGGGGTGTCCTTGGCGATCGCGGGCGCAGGCGCGGCGAAGGCCGGCCAGGCCAGCGCGAGCGCCAGGCAAAGGAGTCCTGAAAACGTTTTCATAGCGGGGCGTGAGGCCTCTCTAGCAGCTGAAGGGATTGCGCATCGGGGGGAGTTGGGGGGGGGGAGGGTAGAGCCGCTGAAGCGCTAGGACGGCGCTTCGTCGCTGCGCATCACCGGATACAGCCGGTACTGCGCATCCCAGGAGGAATGGCGGCGGTGGAAGAACTCCAGCCGCGCATGCGGATCCTTGGCGAAGTCGGCATCGTGCTCGAGCTTGCTCTCGAATTCGGCCTTCAGTGCCGGGTCGCTGGCCAGCATCTGCCGCGCCACGTCCTCGGCCACATAGTCTTCCATGTATTCGGTGCGCTCGAAGGCGCTGTTGAACTCGCCCCATTGCAGCAGCGAGTCCGGCGCCTGCGGTTCCAGCAACGCCATCAGCAACCGCGCCTTGGGCTGGGCGATCGGCACGAACAGGGCGCCGGCGCCGATGGCGCGCGTTTCGGGGGTCCAGGCGCCCTGCACGCTGAGCCGCTGGTGGCCTTCGGAGGAACGCGCGGCGAAGCTGGCATCGTCGGCGCGGAACGTCTGCACCGGCAGCGTGGCGGCGCGGTCCAGGGTGCGGAAGGCGATGCCGTGCTGGCGCAACTTGGCGGCGACCAGCGCCGCCTGCGCGGCCGGCACCAGATAGCCGGCGCGCGGCGCCACGACTTCCACGCTGGGCACGATGTGATCGCGCAGCGGTACCCGCCAGATCTGCGGGGTGCGCTCGTCGTAGCGGGTCATCAGCGCCCCGGACACCGGCGACAGCGTGCGGGTATAGGCGTAGCCGCGGAAATCCACCAGGCGCGACTGCTCGGTGGTGCGGTAGTCCAGCGCCAGCGTCTTGCCGCCGAGCTGCTGCGCGCGCGCGTCGGCGGCGAGCGCGTCGGCGCGCCAGCGGCCGCCGTTGCGTGCCACCTGCTGCAGCACCGAGACGATGGTGTTGCGGGTGATGCGCACGCGTTGCGGATAGGGCTTCCACGAATGCGTTTCCACCAGCATGCCGAAGCGGTTGCGCAGCTGGAAATAGCCGTGCGAGAAGCGCGGCGTGGCCACGCCGTCCTCGAAGCCGGAGGCCGGATCGTCGTTGACCACGAACGAGGGGTAGTAGGGCAGCGGCAGCGAGCCCTGCCGCTTCAGATCGGCCAGCACGCCGTCGCGCAGGCGCAGGCCGTCGCCGCGCAGTGCGGCGTCGCCGGCATGCAGCGGTTCCACCTGCACCGACACGTCGTGCTCGAACTGCGCGCCGTCGGTGACGTGCAGGTCCACGTACAGCAGCGGGTCCCATTGTTCGACCAGGCGCAGCATCGCCTGCATCTCCGGCGCGTCGGCCTTGACGTAGTCGCGATTGAGGTTGAGGTTCTGCGCGGTGGTGCGCCAGCCCATCTGCTCCGGCCCGCGCTGGTTGGGCCGGTTCCAGGCGCCGAAGCGCTCGTGGCCATCGACGTTGAACACCGGCACGAACAGCCACACCTGCTTGTCCAGCGCGCCGCGCGCGGCCTCACCGTCGAGCAGCTGGCGCAGCGCCAGGAAGCCGGCGTCCTTGCCGTCGATCTCGCCGGCGTGGATGCCGCCCTGGATCAGCACCACCGGCAGCTTGCGCGCTTGCGCCGTTGCGGCATCCAGCGCGCCGGACGTGGAGACCGCCAGCGCCTTCATCGGCCGCCCCTCGGGCGTGGTGCCGAAGTCGAAGCACCGCACCGCCTGCGGATAGCGCTGCGCGAACGCGTCGCACAGCGCGATGGTCTCCGCGTAGCGCCCGGTACGCAGAAAACCGCTGCGCTCGGCCTCGGTGGACAGGCCCGCATCGCTGGCCAGCAATGGCATGCTGCACAGCAGCATCGGCAGCAGGAGGGGGACCAGCCAGGGTCGGATCATTGCGGCACCGTCGCGGGAGAGGCCCCCATGATGCGTGCAGCGCGCCGATTGCGAAAGCACCTGCGTGCCGCCCCGGCCGCTGCGCACGGTTCGATTCGCCCGGAACGATCGGGTAACCTTCTGAAAATTTTGCCTGGACCGGTGCCTGTGACGAGCGAACGATCGACGAGGAAGTGCGGATGAGTGCGGCCAACGCGCACGCCGGCGCGCGGATGCCGCGGCAGATCCCGTACATCATCGGCAACGAGGCCTGCGAGCGTTTCAGCTTCTACGGCATGCGCAACATCCTGGTGCAGTTCCTGATCACCTCGCTGCTGCTGCAGGAAATGACCGCGCCCGGCCGCGAGGCCGAGGCCAAGCACATCATGCACAGCTTCATGGTCGGCGTGTATTTCTTCCCGCTGCTCGGCGGCTGGCTGGCCGACCGCTTCTTCGGCAAGTACACCACGATCCTGTGGTTCAGCCTGATCTATTGCGCGGGCCACGCCTGCCTGGCGCTGTTCGAGGGCAGCCGCGAAGGGTTCTTCGTCGGCCTGGGGCTGATCGCGCTGGGCGCCGGCGGAATCAAGCCGCTGGTGGCCTCGTTCATGGGCGACCAGTTCGACCAGTCCAACAAGCACCTGGCCAAGGTGGTGTTCGACGCGTTCTACTGGATCATCAACTTCGGCTCGCTGTTCGCCTCGCTGCTGATCCCGCTGGCGCTGAAGAACCTGGGGCCGGCGTGGGCGTTCGGCATTCCCGGCATCCTGATGTTCGTGGCCACGCTGGTGTTCTGGGCCGGGCGCCGCCGCTATGTGCGCGTGCCGCTGCCGCCGCAGGATCCGCACGGCTTCGCCCAGGTGGTGCGCAGCGCGCTGCTGTCGCGCGCGCCGGGGCAGGGGCGTCCCGGCCTGGCGCTCGCCGCCATCGCGGTGGTGCTGGCGCTGGCCAGCTTCGCGCTGCTGCCGACGCTGGGCATCGTGATCTGCCTGTGCCTGGCGCTGGTGCTGCTGTTGGCCGGGATCGGCGGTGGCACCTGGTGGCAGCTGGAGCGCGCCCGCGCGGTGCATCCGGACGCGGCGGTGGACGGCGTGCGCGCGGTGCTGCGGGTGCTGGTGGTGTTCGCGCTGGCGACGCCGTTCTTCTCGCTGTTCGACCAGAAGGCCTCGACCTGGGTGCTGCAGGGCCAGCAGATGCAGATGCCCGACTGGTTCAGCGCCTCGCAGATGCAGGCGCTGAATCCGGCGCTGGTGATGCTGCTGATCCCGTTCAATAACCTGGTGCTGTATCCGCTGCTGCGCCGTGGCGGCTACGAGCCGACCGCGTTGCGGCGGATGACCGCGGGCATCGCCTTCAGCGGCCTGGCCTGGATCGTGGTCGGCACGCTGCAGGTGGCGATGGACGGCGGCGACGCGCTGTCCATCGCCTGGCAGATCCTGCCGTACGCGCTGCTGACCTTCGGCGAGGTGCTGGTCTCGGCGACCGGCCTGGAGTTCGCCTACAGCCAGGCGCCGCAATCGATGAAGGGCGTGGTGATGAGCTTCTGGAACCTGACCACCACGGTCGGCAACCTGTGGGTGCTGCTGTCCAACGCGGCGGTGCGCAACGACACCGTCACCGCGCACATCGGCAGTACCGGGCTCAGCGAAACCGCGTTCCTGATGTTCTTCTTCGCCGCCTTCGCCTGCGTCGCCGCGCTGTTGTTCGGGCTGTATGCGCGCCGTTACCGCATGGTCGATCATTACCGTACCGCCTGAGGCCCCCGCATGCCGTCCGTCACCCCCGTCAACCTGATCCTGATCGTCCTCACCGTGCTGGTGTCGTGGGCGGCGTTCAACAACCGCAAGCTGCTCGACCGGCTGATCCTGTGGCCGCCGGCGATCGACCGGCACAAGCAGTACGACCGGCTGGTGACGCATGGCTTCATCCACGCCGATTTCCCGCATCTGCTGTTCAACATGATCACGCTGTACTTCTTCGGCGGCCCGATCGAACGGTTGATGGAGCGGTTGACCGGCAGCCTGCTGACCTATCCGCTGTTCTACCTGGCGGCGCTGGTGGTGGCGATCCTGCCCAGTTACCTGAAGAACCAGAAGAACCCGAACTACTTCAGCCTGGGCGCGTCCGGCGCGGTCTCGGCGGTGCTGTTCGCCTACATCCTGCTGGCGCCGTGGACCGGGATCTACTTCTTCTTCATCCCGATTCCGATACCGGCGATCCTGTACGCGCTGTTCTACGTGGGCTACAGCATCTGGATGGACCGCCGCGGCGGCGACAACATCAACCACAGCGCGCACCTGGCCGGCGCCGCGTTCGGGGTGATGTTCCTGCTGATCATGGAACCGTCGGTGCTGCAGCACTTCCTCGACCAGCTGGCGCAGCCGCGCTTCGGCCGCGGCTAGCGGCCGCGCGGATTCGCGAACGCCGGCGGCGATGCCGTCGCTGCAGGTGGGCGCGAGGCGAGGGGACCGCCGAAACGGAAACCGGCCGCCAGCGCGGGGTGCGCGCTGCGGCCGGTGGCTCGAAACCTCTCCGGCGGTCTGCGGCCCGCGCCGCGGTCCGCGCGTGAGGCTCGGCTCAGGCGGCCTGCTGGCCGCGCAATTGCACGTTGGCGCTGCCGATCGCGGCGTGTTCGTAGGTTTGCTTCAGCCGGTCGTAGACCTCGCTGTTGAGCTGGTCGAATTCCCAGCCCTGGGTGTGGCCGCTGACCACCAGTTGGTACAGCCCTTCCAGCAACGACGCATCGTGGTCGCCATGGATCTGTTCGTTGTCGCTCATGCGCATCGCCCCTGTTCGATTACACCGTGATGGATTTCGCAAGTCCCATGCCAGATTTCCACGGTGGTACGCGGTTGGTAGCGGCCGCGCGCGGCAGGACTTTAGGGCGCGTCGCCGATTCCCGAGCCAGCTGCAGGGATCGGCGCGCGTCCCTGAGCCGCGTCGTGGCCGGCCGCCGGCCCGGCCCCGGCCGGAAGTGACGCAGCGCGTCGGCTGCGGGTGACGCGGCGCGGCGTGCGGCTTCACATCGTCGCGGCGCGCGCGCGACCAGACTGTGCATTCCGTCGCATGAGCCAGGCCATGAGCGCAGCGTCCTCCCCACCGATCGCACACGATCCGCAGCGACAGCGCTTCGCGCTGCAGCTGGACGGCCATGAGGCCGAGTTGGACTATCTGCTGCAGGACGGCCGCCTGGTCATCACCCATACCGGCGTGCCGACCGCGATCGGCGGCCGCGGCTTGGCGGCACGGCTGGTGAGCGCGGCGCTGGACCATGCGCGGGCGCAGGGATTGAAGGTGGTCCCGGCCTGTTCGTACGCGGCGGTGTTCGTGCAGCGCCATCCCGAATACGCCGACTTGCTCGGCTGAGTACGCACGACGCGACGACGGCGCGATAATTCGTCATCACACAGACGCAAGACACAGGGGAATGGACGTGAGGCACAGGGTACAGACGGGGCAGAACATTCCATGGCGGTGGACGGCGCTGGCGTTGGCGGCGACGTTGGCCGTGGCAGGGTGCAAGCGCGAGGCGGCGGCGCCGGCCGCCGAACCGGCGCCGGCTCCGGCGCCCGCCGCCGCGGCGGCGCCCGCAGCGCCGGCCCCGATGGAACTGAAGGACGTGATTGAGCACAGCCCTAGCTACGTGGTCGGCATCACCTTCCCGCCGGCGCTCAACCGCTATCCGGGCCTGGCCGAGGCGGTCGGCCGCTACGCGCAGGCCGCGCGCGGCGAACTGATGGAAGCGGTCGGCGGCCTCGGCAACGACCGTCCCAGCGCGCCCTACGAGCTGTCGCTGCAGTTCGAGATGCTGCTGGAACGGCCCGAACTGGTGGCGGTGGCCGCCGACGGCAGCCGCTATACCGGCGGCGCCCATGGCGAGCCGCTGGTGGCGCGCTTCGTATGGCTGCCGCAGCAGCAGCGCATGCTGACCGCCGAGACGCTGATTCCCGATCCCAAGGGCTGGGCGCAGGTGGCCGGCTATGTCGCCACGCAGCTGCGCCAGGCGGTGCAGGCGCGGGTGGATGCCGAGCAGTTGCCGCCGGAGGACCACGACGAACAGGTCCGCAGCGCCGACAAGATGATCGCCGAAGGAACCGAGCCGCAAGCGGAGAACTTCAGTCAGTTCCAGCCCCTGGTCGACGCCGCCGGCAAGATCGTGGCGTTGCGCTTCGTGTTCCCGCCTTACCAGGTGGGACCGTATTCCGATGGCACGCAGACGGTGGATGTCCCGGCCAGCGTGCTGCGCGGGTTGGTGGCGCCGGAATACGCGGAGCTGTTCGCGGCATAGCGGGTGCGGGCGTGGCCGGGCCGCTGCAGCGCCGTGTCGTCGACCTGCTCGCCAGTGCCGACGTGCGCGTCGGCGGCGCGCGCGCCCACGACATCGCGGTGCACGACCCGCGTTTCTACGCGCGGGTGCTGGCGCAAGGGTCGCTGGGCCTGGGCGAAAGCTACATGGACGGCTGGTGGGAGGCGCCGGCGCTGGACCAGACCCTGGCGCGGCTGCTCGATGCCCGGCTCGAGCAGCGCGTGCACGGCATCGCCGACCTGGCCTACGCGGTGCGCGCACGCCTGTTCAACCTGCAACGCGGACGCCGCAGCTACGAGGTCGGGCGCCGCCACTACGACCTGGGCAACGACCTGTACCGCGCGATGCTCGGCCGCCGCCTGGTCTACAGCTGCGGTTACTGGGCCGCCGCCGACGCTCTGGATGCGGCGCAGGAGGCCAAGCTGGACCTGGTCTGCCGCAAGCTGCGGTTGCGCCCGGGCATGCGCGTGCTGGACATCGGCTGCGGCTGGGGCGAGGCGCTGAAGTTCGCCGCCGAGCGCTACGGCGTGGCGGGCGTCGGCGTCACCGTGTCGCAGGAACAGGCCGATTACGCGCGGCAGCTGTGCCGCGGCCTGCCGATCGAGATCCGCCTGCAGGACTACCGCGCGCTGGACGAGCGTTTCGACGCGATCTTCTCGATCGGCATGTTCGAGCACGTCGGCGACAAGAACTACCGCAGCTACTTCGCACGGGTACGGCAGTGCCTGCATCCGCACGGGCTGTTCCTGCTGCACAGCATCGGCAGCAACGTGTCGCGGCACCGGACCGATCCGTGGATCGCGCGCTACATCTTTCCCAATTCGATGTTGCCCTCGGCCGCGCAGATCGCCGCGGCGCTGGAAGGTCGCTTCGTGTGCGAGGACTGGCACAACTTCGGCGCCGACTACGAGCGCACGCTGCAGGCCTGGCGCGACAACGTCGAGGCGGCCTGGCCCGGTCTGGATGCGCAGCGCTACGACCTGCGTTTCCGGCGCATGTGGCGCTTCTATCTGGCCGGGTCGATGGCCACCTTCCGCTGCCGCCGCGCGCAGTTGTGGCAGCTGCTGCTGTCGCCCGAAGGTGTACGGGGAGGATACCGCGCACCGCGGTGAGCGAAGGCGGATGGTTGCTGTCGCACAACAGTCGGTAGCATTGGCGGCCCCGACCCCCGACGTGCGATTCCACCCTCCCATGGGAAGTTTTGATCAGACCGAGCGGCGCGTAGCCTTCACCTGCGAGCGCTACCCTGCCTTCCCACGCGAACCGGCCGTGCTGGTCAGGCTCGTCAAGCATCTGTACAAGCGCATCCACGCCAATGCCTGCGGGCTGCTCAAGGCGCACGGCATCAGTCCGCCGGAATACGAGATCCTGATGATGCTGTACGGCACGCCCGGGCAATGCATCACTCCGACCGAAGTGGCCGAGGCGGCGAGCGAGAAGCCCGCCAACATCACCCGCCTCACCGACAACCTGTGCGGCAAGGGCCTGCTGCTGCGCTCGGCCAGCCCCGAGGACCGGCGCAAGATCACCCTGACCCTGCAGCCGGCCGGGATCGCGCTGATCGAACGCATGTTGCCGGCGGTGTGCACGTTCCTGGACGAGGAGACCGCCGGCCTGGACGAGGCCGAGCAGGTGCAGCTGGAGACGCTGCTCAAGAAGATGCTGGCCGGCATCGACAGCGCCGGCTGACCGCGCCGCGTCCGCGCGTGCGGACGCACGCGGCTGCGGCAAGCGCCGCAAACGACGACGCCGCCCGCGGTGCGGGCGGCGTCGGGGTACGCATGGCGCCGGGGTTCAGTCCTTGCCGGCCGGCGTCTGCGGCGTGGCGCCGTCGCCGCCGCCCGGGGTCAGGCCGCGCTTTTCCAGCAACGGTTCGATCTTCGGCGCGTGCCCGGCGAAGTCCTGGAACAGCTGCATCGCATCGACGCTGCCGCCGCGCGAGAGCAGGGTCTGGCGGAAGCGGTCGCCGTTGGCGCGGCTGAGCCCGCCATGCTGCTTGAACCACTGCTGGGTGTTGGCGTCGAGCACCTCGGACCAGATATAGGCGTAGTAGCCGGCCGCGTAGCCGCCCATGATGTGGCTGAAATAGGGCGTGCGGTAGCGCGGCGGCACCGGCGCGTAGGCGATGCCGTCGGCGGCCAGCGCCTTGGCCTCGAAGTCCATCACCCCCGCTGCCGGCGGCACCTGGCCGGCAGCGAGCTGGTGCCAGCGCTGGTCGAGCATCGCCGCGCCCAGGTATTCGGTGGTGGCGAAGCCCTGGTTGAACTTGGCCGCGGCCACCACCTTGTCCAGCAAGGCCTGCGGCATCGGCGCGCCGCTCTGGTAGTGCTTGGCGTAGTGCTTGAGGATGGCCGGATCGTCCGCCCACATCTCGTTGACCTGCGACGGGAACTCGACGAAATCGCGCGGCACGCTGGTGCCGGAGAAGTACGGGTACTTCACGTTGGAGAACATGCCGTGCAGCGCATGGCCGAACTCGTGGAACGCGGTGGTGACCTCGTCCCAGGTCAGCAGCGTGGGCTGGCCGGCCGGCGGCTTGGGAATGTTGAGGTGGTTGGCGACCACCGGCTTGTAGCCGGTCAGCGCCGACTGCGACACGTAGGAATTCATCCACGCGCCGCCGCGCTTGGATTCGCGCGCGTACATGTCGGCGATGAAGATCGCCAGCTGCTGGCCGTCGGCGTCGAACACGTCGTAGACCAGCAGGTCGTCGCGGTAGGTCGGCAGGTCGGTGCGCTGCTTGAAGGTCAGCCCGTATTCCTGGTTGGCGGCGTAGAACACGCCGTTTTCCAGCACGTTCTTCAGTTCGAAGTAGGGCTTGAGCTGGGACTCGTCGAAGTCGTACTTGGCCTGGCGCACCTTCTCGGTGTAGTAGGCCCAGTCCCAGGCGGCGAGGGTGAAGCTCGGCTTGCCGGCCGCCTTCTGTTCCTTGTCGATCATCGCCTGCAGGTCGGCGGCCTCGCGCTTGGCGTTGGCGACCGCGGCCGGGGCCAGCTTGCCGAGCATCGCGTTGACCGCTTCGGGGGTCTTGGCGGTCTGGTCTTCCAGCGAGTAGGCGGCGTGGTTCGGGTAGCCCAGCAGCTTGGCGCGCTCGGCGCGCAGGCTCATGATCCGCGACACCAGCGCGGTGTTGTCGTACTTGCCGCCGTGGCTGCCGCGCGACACCGAGGCTTCGTAGATCTTCTGCCGCAGCGCGCGGTCCTTGAGCTGGGTCAGCGGCGGCTGGCCGGTGGTGTTGAGCAGCGCGATCACGTACTTGCCGTCGAGCTTGCGTGCCTTGGCCGCTTCCGCCGCCGAGGCGATCTGTTCGTCGGACAGGCCGTCGAGCTGCTTGACGTCGTCCACCACCACCGCGGCGGCATTCACTTCGGCCAGCACGTTCTGGCTGAACTGGGTGCCAAGCTTGGCCAGCTCGGCGTTCATCGCCTTGAGCTTGGTCTTGTCGGCATCGCCGAGCTTGGCGCCGTCGCGCACGAAATCGCTGTAGTACTTCTCCACCAGACGCACGCCCTGCGCGTCCAGGCCGAGCTGGTTGCGGGTGTCGTACAGCGCCTGGATGCGCGCGAACAGCTTGGGATTGAGCGAGATCGTGTCGCGGTGCGCGGCGAACTTGCCCGAGTACTCCGCCTGCAGCTGCTTGCGCGCATCGTTGGTGTCGGCGCCGACCAGGTTGAAGAACACCGTGGTCGCGCGGTCCAGCACCTGGCCGCTCTTCTCCATCGCCACGATGGTGTTGTCGAAACTCGGCTTGGCCTTCTGGTTGGCGATCGCCTCCACTTCCTTCAGCTGCTGCGCCATGCCGGCGTCGAAGGCCGGGGCGAAGTCGCTGTCCTTGATCCGGTCGAACTGCGGGTAGTGCAGCGGCAACGGGCTTTCGGCGAAGAACGGATTGGCCTGCGTGGCCGCTTGCGCAGCGGCGGGCGTGGCGGCGTTGGCGTAGGCAGGCATGGCGAGTCCGAGCGTGGCGGCGAGCGCGAGGGCGAGGCGGGTGGTCATCAAGCGGTATCCAGCGATAAGGTTGGACCATGCAGGCTACCGCAGTGCGGCGCATGCGGCCCGTGACTAAAGCCATGGGGCCTATGGCGCGGCGCAGCACATGCTGCAAGCGCGCTTGCCTTCGCCGCGGCGGCGGCGTCATATAGCGCCTGAACGATGCAGACCACTGCCATTGCGTGAACACGGCCGACGGCCGCAGGGAGAAACCGATGAAAGCGATCTTCGGCTTGTGCGTGGCCGCGTGCGCGGCATGGGCGGCGCCGGCGTGGTCGGCGCAGACGCTGCGCTACGTGGTGCTGGTGGACGGCGGCAAGCAGGCCGGGCAGCAGAGCGTCAGCGTCGGCGACGACGGCATCACCCGGGTGGACTTCGTGTTCAAGGACAACGGCCGCGGCCCGGAACTGAAGGAGCAGTACACGCTGGCCGCCGACGGCACCTTCAAGACCTACCAGGTACAGGGCACCTCCACCTTCGGCGCGCCGGTGGACGAGCGCTTCAGCCGCGACGGCGAGCGCGTGCAGTGGAAGTCCACGTCCGACCAGGGCGAGCGGCGCGTGGCCGGCGGCGCACAGTACTGGCCGCTCGGCGGCACCCCGGCGGCGACCTCGGCGGCGGTGACCGCGCTGAGCCGCCGCGCCGACGGCAGGCTGCCGCTGATCCCCAGCGGCGCGCTGACCCTGCGCAAGCTGCAGCAGGCGCAGGTCGGCCAGGGCAACAGCGCGCGCAAGGTGCAACTGGTGGCGCTGACCGGGGTCGGCTTCACCCCCACCTTCGCCTGGCTCACCACCGACACCACACCGCGCCTGTTCGCGTTCATCGCGCCGGGCTGGATGCAGCTGATCGAAACCGGCTACGAAAAGGATGCCGACGCGCTGGAAGCGGCGCAGAAGCAGGCCGAAGCCACCGCCCTGGTCGAGTTGCAGCAGCGCCTGGCGCATCCCTTGCCCGGCACCACGCTGATCCGCAACGCGCGCGTGTTCGACAGCGAGCACGCCACGCTCGGCGCCGCGTCCGACGTGCTGCTGCGCGACGGCAAGATCGTCTCGGTGGTCGCCACCGGCAGCGCGCCGGCGCAGGCGCAGCAGGTGGTCGATGCGCAGGGGCGGGTGCTGCTGCCCGGCCTGTTCGACATGCATGGGCACGTCGGCCGCTGGGACGGCGGCCTGCACCTGGCCGCCGGCGTCACCACCGTGCGCGACATGGGCAACGACAACGCCACGCTGCAACAGGTGATGCAGGAAGAGCGCGCCGGCCAGTTGCTGATGCCGAGCCTGGTCGCCTGCGGCTTCCTGGAGGGCGAGAGCCCGATGGCGGCGCGCAACGGCTTCGTGGTCAGCACCCAGGCGCAGGCCAACGAGGCGGTCGACTGGTATGCGGCGCACGGCTACGTCGGCATCAAGATCTACAACTCGTTCCCGCAGGCGCGGGTGCGCGACACCGCCGCCTACGCGCACGCCAAGGGCCTGCGCGTGAGCGGGCACATTCCGGTGCACATGCTCGCGCACGAGGCGGTGGAGCAGGGCTACGACGAGATCCAGCACATCAACCAGGTGCTGCTGAACTTCTACGCCACCCACGACACCGATACGCGCACGCTGGAGCGTTTCTACCTGCCGGCCAAGCGCACCGCCGACCTGGATTTCGACTCGGCGCCGGTGCAGGCCTTCGTGCAGGAACTGGCCAAGCGGCAGATCGTCATCGATTCGACCGTGGCCACCTTCGACTTCATCCGCCAGCGCCCGGGCGACCTGTCGCAGGCCTATGCCGCGGTCGCCGGGCACCTGCCGCCGGACGTGCAGCGCGGGCTGCGCAGCGCCGAGTTCGACATTCCCGACGACGCCACCGCGGCGCTGTACGAGCGTTCCTACGAGAAGATGGTGGCCTTCGTCGGGCGCCTGTACCGCGCCGGCGTGCCGCTGGTGGCCGGCACCGACGCCACCCCGGGCTTCACCCTGCAGCGCGAGATCGAACTGTACGTGCAGGCCGGGCTGACCCCGGCGCAGGCGCTGCAGGTGGCGACCTGGAACGGCGCCAAGTACTCGCGCACGCTCGACAGCCGCGGCTCGATCGCGCCCGGCAAGCGCGCCGACCTGATCCTGGTCGATGGCGACCCGACCCGCGACATCGCCGACCTGCGCAAGGTCGCGTTGGTGGTGAAGCAGGGCACGGCGTATTACCCCAGCGAGGTCTACGCGGCGCTGGGCATCGAACCGTTCGCCGCGCCCGCGCGCATCGCCACCGTCGAGGATTGAGCGCATGGACACGCCGACCACCGCCTACGCCTTCACCGCCGACGACCTCGATGGCCGTCCGCAGCCGCTCGCCGACTACACCGGCAAGGTGCTGTTGATCGTCAATGTCGCTTCCAAGTGCGGCTTCACCCCGCAATACGCCGGGCTGCAGGCGCTGTGGCAGCGATACCGCGAACGCGGGCTGGTGGTGCTGGGGTTTCCCTGCGACCAGTTCGGCCACCAGGAGCCCGGCACCGCGGAGGAAATCAAACAGTTCTGTGCGCTGACCTACGACGTCGATTTCCCGATGTTCGCCAAGGTGCAGGTCAACGGCGACGCCGCGCATCCGCTGTGGCAGTGGCTCAAGCAGCAGAAATCGGGGCTGCTCGGCATCGCCGCGATCAAGTGGAATTTCAGCAAGTTCCTGGTCGGCCGCGACGGCCGGGTGCTGGCGCGCTATGCGCCGACCGACAAGCCGGAAGCGCTGGCGGCGGAGATCGAGCGCGCGCTGGGGTGAGCGGAAGCGGTGCGCGATGCGGCGCGCTTTTCTGTAGGAGCGGCTTCAGCCGCGACAGGCTCTGCGGATAGCGGCTGTCGCGGCTGAAGCCGCTCCTACAGTGGTGCGTCGTGGTTGGCAGGCGCAGCGATCGCTGCAGGGCGTCACTTCTCGACGAAGGCGCGCTCGAACACGTAGTGGCCCGGCGTGCCGATCCGCGAGGAGGCGACGAAGCCGCGCGCGTCCAGGGTCTGGCGCAGGTCGGCCAGCATCTGCGGGCTGCCGCAGATCATGGCCCGGTCGTATTCCGGGTTCAGCGGCGGCAGGCCCAGGGTCTGCTGCATCTGCCCGCTTTCCAGCAGTTCGGTGAGGCGGCCGCGGTTGCGGAAGTCCTCGCGGGTCACCGCCGGGTAGTACAGCAGTTTCTCGCGAATGGTCTCGCCGAGGAACTCGTGCTGCGGCAATTCGTTCTCGAAGTAGTCGCGGTAGGCGAGGTCTTTTTCGAAACGCACGCCGTGGGTGAGGATCACCTTGTCGAAGCGCTCGTAGGTTTCCGGATCCTTGATCACCGACAGCCACGGCGCCAGGCCGGTGCCGGTGCCGAGCAGATACAGGTGCCGGCCCGGGTGCAGGTCGCTGATCAGCAGGGTGCCGGTGGGCTTCTTGCCGACCAGCACCGCATCGCCCGGCTTGATGTGCTGCAGGCGCGAGGTCAGCGGGCCGTCCGGCACCTTGATGCTGAAGAACTCCAGCCGCTCTTCCCAGTTGGCGCTGGCGATGGAGTAGGCGCGCAGCAGCGGCCGCGTCTCCGTCTCCAGGCCGATCATCACGAACTGGCCGTTGTCGAAGCGGAAGCCTTCGTTGCGGGTGGTGGTGAAGCTGAAGTAGTCGTCCGTCCAGTGGCGGACGTCGAGCACCGTTTCGGGGCCAAAAGCAGAGGACATGCCGTTGATCGTGATGGGGAAGGAGCGGGCGCCATTCTACCCCATGTCGCCCCAAATGAGAGGGAATCTCATTTGGGATGGTTCATCCCGGCGTGCGTCACTTCTCGAACGACAGTTCGTAGGACAGGTACAGCGGCGCCTGCGGCGGGACCAGCAACGGGCGCTGGCGCAGGAAGCGCTCCAGGCACAGCGCCAGCGGCGTGGTGCCGTTGCGCCAGCTCGCGCCGACGTTGCCGTCGGCCTGCAGCTGGACCACGACGACGAACGGCGAGGTGTCCGGGCGCGGCGTGGCGCAGCTGGCCACGCCCTCGTCCAGCGCCGCGCGTTGCAGCGCCTGCAGGCGCTCGGCCAGCGCGCCGGGCAGCGCGGCCTCGTCGCGGTCGGCCAGGGCCTTGGCGGCGGCGTAGTCGGATGGGCCGGGAACCGGGTCGGCCGCGGCGGCGGGGAACGCCACGGCGGCGGCAAGCAGGCAGGGCAGGAGGCGTCGCAGCATGGCGGATCCGAAGGACAGGCGAAGCTCAACGATACCCAGCGGCCTGCAATTCGAACAGCTCCGCGTAGCGTCCGCCCTGCGCCATCAGTTCGGCATGGGTGCCGCTGGCCTCGATCTGGCCGCCGGCCAGGACCAGGATGCGGTCGGCCATGCGCACGCTGGAGAAGCGGTGCGAGATCAGCACCGCGGTGCGGTTGTCGGACAGCTCCTTGAAGCGCTGGAACACCTCGAACTCGCTGCGCGCGTCCAGCGCCGCGGTCGGCTCGTCGAGGATCATCACCTGCGCATCGCGCATGTAGGCGCGCGCGATCGCGATCTTCTGCCACTGCCCGCCGGACAGGTCCACGCCGGTCTTGAAGCGGCGTCCGATCAGTTGCTCGTAGCCATGCGGCAGGCCTTCGATCAGCTCGCTGGCCATCGCCCGCTGCGCGGCGGCGCGGATCCGCGTCGCATCGGCCATCGAATCGACCCGGCCGACGCCGATGTTCTCGCCGGCGCTGAGGTGATAGCGCACGAAATCCTGGAAGATCACCCCCAGGTTGGCGCGCAGGTCGTCCAGGTCGTAGTCGCGTAGGTCGCGGCCGTCGAGCAGGATGCGGCCCTCGTCCGGGTCGTACAGCCGCGCCAGCAGCTTGACCAGGGTGGTCTTGCCGGCGCCGTTCTCGCCGACCAGCGCCAGCACCTCGCCGGCGCGCAGCTCGAAGTCCAGGTGCCGCACCGCCCATTGCTCGGCGTCAGGGTAGCGGAAGCCGACGTTCTCGAACACGAAGCCGCGCACGATCGGCCGCGGCACCGGCACCGCGCCGGGCCGGGTGCGGATCTCGGGCACGATGCGGAAGAACGAATACAGGTCGTCCAGGTACAGCGCCTGTCCGGCGACCTGCGAAAACCCGATCAACAGCCCTTCCAGCAGCTGGCGCAGGCGCAGGAAACTGCCGGCCAGGAAGGTCAGGTCGCCGATGCTGAAATCGCCGCGCACCGTGCGCCAGGCGATGTAGCCATAGGCGGCGTAGTAGCCCAGCGTGCCCAGCGCCGCCAGCAGCGTGCCCCACAGCATGCGCTTGCGCGCCAGCGCGCGGTTGGCCTGGAAGAAGCGGTCGGCCAGCGCGCGGTAGCGCGCGATCAGGAAGCTGTGCAGGTTGAAGATCTTCACTTCCTTGGCGGTCTCGACGCTGGCGCCGACCTGGCGCAGGTAGTCGAGCTGGCGCCGCTCGGCGGTCCACTGGAAGTTCAGCGAATAGCCCAGCGCGTTGAAATGCGCCTCGCCGACGAACGCCGGGATCAACGCGACGGCCAACAGCAGCATCAGCCACGGCGCATACACCACCAGGCCGATCGCGAAGCTGACCACGGTGATCGCGTCCTGCACCTGGCCGAACAGCTGGCTCATCAGGTTCATCCGGCCCATGGTCTGGCGCCGCGCGCGGTCGAGCTTGTCCTGCTGCTCCGGGTCCTCGAAATCCTCCAGGTCCAGTTGCGCGGCATGTTCCATCAGCTGCACGCTGGTGACGTTGTTGAACAGCTCCGACAGCAGCGTATCGGCATAGCTGACCAGCCGCCCGAGCAGGTCCGAGCCGATCGCCAGCGCCAGTTCCAGCGCCAGCAGCTCCAGCAACCGTTCCAGCCGCCCGCTGGCCAGCGCCTCGCCGAACGAGGTGAAGCCGGGCGACTGCCCGACCAGATGGATCGCCTCGTCGATGATCAGCTTGCCGATGTACAGCGAGGCCACCGGGATCAGCGCGCGCAGCACGCGCAGGCCGATGCTGGTCAGGGTCAGCCCGCGGCTGGTCTGCCAGATCTGGCGCAGGAACGGCGGCAGGTTGCGCATCGCGTCGAAGCGTTCGCGCAGGCTGGGGCCGGTACGGGGAGAGGGGCGCGGCGCGCCATGGACAGAAGAAGGGGAGGCCATCCGCGCATTGTGCCGGGGCCGGGTGTGGGCGGGGAGTGTTTGGGCCTGGTGCGACCGGCGGGCCGCGGTGTGCTATCGGTGCGGCGGCCGCGGCCCGCTGTCGCCAAGACGCTATTCCCGCTATCTTCCGAGCCCGGACCAGGGACCGCTCTCCATGCAGGACGCACTGCCGCTTGCCGCGCTCGACTGCTTTGGAGGACGTGCGCGATGACGGCGGGCTTCGCCATCCGCTACGTCGTCTACTGTCTGGCCATCCTTGGTTGCCTGTTCTGGATCAACTCCTTTCTGCCGCCGGCTGTCGCCATCGTCGCCGCGCTGGTGTTCTTCGGGTTTGCGGTCGTCTACACCGTATTCCGCCTGCTGGGCGGGCGCGGCCGCATCGGTGTCGGCAGACTCTGGAAGGAGTTCCTGGATTTCCTCTACGGTCTGGGCTGACCAGCGGCGCAGCGCTGCGGGTATCGCGCATGCGGCCATGCGCTGGCAGGCCGTCGATCGCGGCGGAACGTCACTCGTCCAGGCGCAGGGTCAGGCACTTGGCCGCGCCGCCGGCCTTCAGGAATTCGTCCAGCGGGGTCTGCACCACGCGGTAGCCGATCCGCGCCAACGCCGCGCACAGCTCCGGCGAGGCGCGGTTGAGCAGCAGGCGCTGGTCCAGGTCCACCGCATTGCAGGCGAAGGCGAGGGCGTCGGCTTCGCCGACCGCGATGCGCTGCGCCGGCGGGATGCGGCGGGCGATGGCTTCCTGCGCGTAGTCGTCGAAGGCGGCCGGGTAGTACAGCAGGTAGCCGTCGCGCAGCGGGCAGAAGCAGGTGTCCAGGTGATAGAAGCGCGGATCGACCAGGCGCAGCGGCATCACCTCGATGTCCAGCAGGTCGGCCAGCTCGTGCGCGGCGGCGAGGTCGCTGCGATGGCCATGGCCCATCCACAGCCGGCGTGCGCCGCGCTCCAGCAACGCATCGCCGGCGCCTTCGAAGCGCACGTCTTCGGGCAACGCACGGATGCGGAAGCCGGCGCGGCGGCACCAGTCGGCGAACAGCGCTTCCTCGCCGCGGCGCTCGGCATGGCGGAAGCGGCTGGGCACGAAGCTGTCGCCGAGCACCAGGCCGGCGTTGGCGCTGAACACCATGTCCGGCAGTCCGGCGGCCGGGGCGATCCGCTCGACCTGGGCGCCGGCCGCCTCGGCCGCCGCGACCAAGGCATCCCACTGCGCCTGGGCGCGCTCGCGGCTGGCGGCGTGGACGTTGCCTTCCATCCAGGGGTTGATCACGTAATCCACGGCGAAGTGCTGCGGCGCGCACATCAGCAGGCGGTGGCCTGCGTGGGCGGCGCTGCAGGCTGGCGCTTGCGGCTCGGCGAATGCCAGGTCCGTGTCGTCCGCGGCCGCGCCACCCGCCAGGAATTTCTCGCTCATGCCCGCCTCGCTGTGCGTTGTGATGCGCAAACGCTAGCGGTGTCGTGTTGCGGTTTGCGGTCACGCTATTCGGGATTGGGGATTGGGGATTGGGGATTGGGAATCGGGATCGGGATCGGGATCGGGATCGGGATCGGGATCGGGATTGCGGGGCGGGCGGCGTACCGGCGTGCGCCGGGACGCCGCTTCGCGCTTCGTTTACGGCATTGCCGGTTGCAGGCCTACGCCGAGCCGGTTCCAGGCATTGATGAGGGCGATGGCCATGGTCAGCGCGCTGATGCCGTGTTCGTCGAAGTGCGCCGACAGGGCGTCGTAGGCGTCCTGCGGCGGCGCGCCGGACGGCAGGGTGGTGAGCGCCTCGGCCCAGGCCAGCGCCAGCCGTTCGCGCGGATCGAAGAAGCGGCTTTCGCGCCAGCCGGCGACGGTGTCGAGCTTGCGCGGTTCGATGCCGGCCTTGCGCAGCGCGGTGGCGTGCATGTCGATGCAATAGGCGCAGCCGTTGAGCTGGGACACGCGCAGGAACACCAGTTCGGCCAGTTCGTGGCCGAGCACGCCCTCGTGCACTTGCTGGCTGGCGGTCAACAGGGCGCGGAAGGCGGCGGGTTCGTGGCGGGTGTAGTCGACGCGATGGAAGTGCATGGGTCTTGCTCCATGACGGCCGCACTGGCCGTCTTCGCAGCAAGGACGCGGCAGCGCGCGGCGGCGTGACAGCGCCGCCCCGGACCAGGCGTTCGCGTCAGGCGCTCGCGGCAGCGCCTGCGCCGGCCAGCGGCGGCAGCTTGTCCGGATTCATCAGGGTCAGCACTTCGACGATGCGCTCGCCGTCGATCACCACCAGCACCGCCGAATGCAGGCGCGCGCCGATGAAGCGCAGGATCGCCGGTTCGCCGTTGACCTTGCCGATCCGCGCCTGCAGGCCCAGGCCGCGCCGCGCCACCGCCCAATACAGCATGGCGATGCGTTCGGCACCGAGCAGCGGACGCAGCGTGGCGGTGACCTTGCCGCCGCCGTCGGAGAACATCCGCGCATTGGCGTCGAGCAGGGCCACGATCGCGCCGCGGTCGCCCTGTTGCGAGGCGTGCATGAAGCGCTCCAGCAGTTGCCGGTGGCGTTGCGGCGTCACCGCGAAGCGCGGCCGGCCGGCCTTGAGCCGTTCGCGCGCGCGGTGCACCAGCTGCCGGCAGTTGGCTTCGGCATGCCCGAGCAGCTGGCCGATCTGCGCATAGTCGTAGTCGAACGCTTCCTTCAGCAGGAACGCGGCACGCTCCTCCGGACCCAGCCGTTCCAGCAGCGCCAGGAACGCCACCGACACCTGCTCGGTGCGCGCGTGGCGCTCGGCCGGGTCGGTGTCCTCGGCGATCTCCAGCGGCTCGGGCAGCCACGGGCCGGTGTAGTGGACGCGGGCGCTGCGCGCCGCGCGCAACCGGTCCAGCCCGAGCCGGGTGGTGGTGGTCACCAGCCAGGCCTCCGGGTCGCGGATCGCGGTACGGTCGCTGGACTGCCAGCGCAGCCAGGCGTCCTGCAGCACGTCCTCGGCGTCGCTGCGGCTGCCGAGCAGGCGATAGGCCAGGCCGAACAGCCGGGGACGTTGGGATTCGAAGGCGGGATCGGGGCTCATGGCGACCAGGACGGAACAGCGCGTGCCGGCGTGACAGCGGGCGAAGCGGTCACTTTGCCCTAAAATGGCCGGGTTTCCCCCCGCCAGCCGTAGAGCCAGCCGTGACCTCGATCAAGCAGGAAGACCTCATTCAGTCCGTCGCCGACGCGCTGCAGTACATCAGCTACTACCACCCGGTCGACTACATCAAGAACCTGGCCGCCGCCTACGAGCGCGAACAGTCGCCGGCCGCCAAGGACGCCATCGCGCAGATCCTGATCAACTCGCGCATGTGCGCCGAGGGCCACCGCCCGATCTGCCAGGACACCGGCATCGTCACTGTGTTCCTGGAAATCGGCATGAACGTGCGCTGGGACGACGCCACGATGGGCGTGGAGGACATGGTCAACGAGGGCGTGCGCCGCGCCTACAACCATCCGGACAACAAGCTGCGCGCCAGCGTGCTGGCCGATCCGGCCGGCAAGCGCGCCAACACCAGGGACAACACCCCGGCGGTGGTCAACACCAAGATCGTGCCGGGCGAGCACGTCGAGGTGATCGTCGCGGCCAAGGGCGGCGGCTCGGAAGCCAAGAGCAAGTTCGCGATGCTCAACCCGTCCGATTCGATCGTCGACTGGGTGCTCAAGACCGTGCCGACCATGGGCGCCGGCTGGTGCCCGCCGGGCATGCTCGGCATCGGCATCGGCGGCACCGCCGAGAAGGCGATGCTGCTGGCCAAGGAAGCGCTGATGGAGCGGATCGACATCGTCGACCTGCAGGCGCGCGGCGCGTCCAACCGGGCCGAGGAACTGCGCCTGGAGCTGTACGAGAAGGTCAACGCGCTGGGCATCGGCGCGCAGGGCCTGGGCGGCCTGACCACGGTGCTGGACATCAAGGTCAAGGACTACCCGACCCACGCCGCCAATCTGCCGGTGGCGCTGATTCCGAACTGCGCGGCGACCCGCCATGCGCATTTCACCCTGGATGGCAGCGGCCCGGTGATGCTGGAGCCGCCGTCGCTGGAAGACTGGCCCAAGCTGACCTACAACCCGAGCAACGCGCGCCGGGTCAACCTGGATACCATCACCCGCGAAGAAGTCGCCAGCTTCAAGCCGGGCGAGGTCGTGCTGCTCAACGGCAAGCTGCTGACCGGTCGCGACGCCGCGCACAAGCGCATGATCGACATGCTCAACCGCGGCGAGACGCTGCCGGTCGATTTCACCAACCGCTTCATCTACTACGTCGGCCCGGTCGATCCGGTGCGCGACGAGGTGGTGGGCCCGGCCGGCCCGACCACCGCCACGCGCATGGACAAGTTCACCCGGCAGATGCTGGAGCAGACCGGCCTGCTCGGCATGGTCGGCAAGTCCGAGCGCGGCGACGCGGCGATCGCGGCGATCCGCGACAACAAGGCCGTGTACCTGATGGCGGTCGGCGGGTCGGCCTACCTGGTGTCCAAGGCGATCAAGGCCTCACGCGTGCTGGCGTTCGAAGACCTGGGCATGGAGGCGATCTACGAGTTCGAGGTCAAGGACATGCCGGTCACCGTGGCGGTGGATGCCAGCGGCGAGTCGGTGCACAAGACCGGCCCGCGCGAATGGCAATCGCGCATCGGCAAGATCCCGGTGGTGGTCGAGCCGGCCTGAGCCGGCGCCGCCGCCGGCACGGCGCGGCATGCGAGACTGCCACGGCCGCAGTGATCCGGCTGCGGCGACTTACCAGGAGATTGCATGAGCGCCACCCTGTACTACTCGCCCAGCACCGCCGCCCTGGTGGTGCACTGGCTGCTGATCGAACTGGACGTGCCGCATACGCTGCACGCCCTGGATTTCGACCGGCGCGAGCAAAAATCGCCGGAGTACCTGCAGCTCAATCCGGCCGGCGTGGTGCCCACGCTGGTGCTGGACGGGCAGGTGCTGACCGAGGCGGCGGCGATCGTGCTGCACCTGGCCGACCTGCATCCGCAAGCCGGACTGGCCCCGCCGCCCGGCAGCCCGGCGCGCGCCGACTACTACCGCTGGATGTTGTTCTGCGCCAACACGCTGCAGCCGGCGTACCGCGCCTGGTTCTATCCGGACGAGCCGGCCGGTGCCGACAACGTCGAGGCGAGCAAGGCGCAGGCGCGGCAGAAGCTGGAGGCGGCCTGGGAGCAGGTCGCGCAGCATCTGCAGGCGAACGGTCCGTACCTGCTCGGCGCGCAGCTGTCGGCGGCCGATTTCATGCTGACGATGATGATGCGCTGGTCGCGCAACATGCCGCGGCCCAGCGATACCTGGCCGGCGCTGCAGGCGCACGCGCAACGGATGAAGGCGCGTGCCGCGTTCCAGGAAACCTACCGCCGCGAAGGCCTGACCGACTGGACCTGAGCGCGGCGTCGGCCATGGGGCGCGGCGGCCGCTGACGGCCGCCGCGCGATGCCGTTCCGGGGCCGTTCGGGCCTCAGTACCACTCCAGCAGCGACACGCCCAGGCCCACATAGGTGGCGCGGTGGTTGTAGTCGATCATGCTCTCGCCGTAGCCGTCGAACACCTGCACATGGCCGCGCAGCAGGTTGCTGATCGGGAAGCCCCAGTCCAGCTGCACCGCGCCGTGCGAGCGGTCGCCGCTGCGCAGCGAATGCCGCGCCATCAGCGAGATCTCGTGGCCGCCGCGGTTGTAGGTCAGGGTCGCATCGCCGCGGCCCATGTAGTCCTCGATGTCCGGGTTGTTGTCCTGGCGGTCGCTCTCCGGGATCCGGTACCACGGGCGCAGCACCAGCGCCCAGTTCTCGCGGTCCAGGCCGACATTGAGGATCGCCCGGTTCCAACTGCGCGAGAACGGATCGCTGCGGCCGTTGGACTGGTGGGTGAGCTGAATCCCGGTCATCCGCCCCTTCCAGCCGAACAGGCTGTAGTTGTTGCGGAACACCAGCGCCAGTTCCGGCTCGTAGTTGGTCTCGCGGAACGGGCGCGACTGCTCGCTGTTGTAGACCTGCCAGCGCGAACTCTGGGTATAGGCGCCCCACAGGTCGCCGTTGTCGCCGAAGATGTTCTCCACGATCTTGGTCTTGAAGCTGAGCTGGAACTTGGCTTCGATGCTGTCCAGCGACTCGGCCGTGGTCACCGTGTTGTTCGGATTCGGCGAGGACGGCGTCTCGTTCTTCTTGCTGGTCCAGAACGCCGGCAGCAGGTACACCGGCTTGTAGGCGCGCAGCTGGAAGGTGCCCAGCTTGGAGTCCTTGGCCAGTTCCCAGCGGCTGTCCAGCAGCGAGCCCTTGCCGGCGTTGGCGATGGTGGCGTCGTAGCGGTCGTCCTTGAACAGCGAGGCGGCGCGCTGGCGGGTGCGTTCGGCCAGGCCCGCGTCCTGCGGGATTGACGCATCCAGCTGTTGCTTCTGGTTCTCGATGGCCATCTTCGCCGCCGCATCGGCGGCCTGCGGATCGGCGACCCGGCGCGACAGCGCCTGGTCGTAGCAGGACAGGCGCGCGGCGTCGCTGGTGATCGCGACGCAGGCCTCGGGCGAGGCGGGGGTGGGCTTCACTTCCTGGGCGTGGGCCAGCGGCATCGCCGCGAAGGACAGCAGCAACAGGGGACGGGCCGGGCGATGGATCATGCAGGTTCTCTCGGAAACAGGCGGCGCGGGCGGGTGGTGCGCTGCCGAGGTGAATAGCCGGCTGCGAAAATACAGCAGCGTCCACAACGGAGTCATCACGCGTTCATCTCACGACGCCGACGCGGGGCCTCACAGCAGCCAGGCGGCGGCGAACAGGCCGACCATCGCCAGCGCCAGGGCCAGCTTGGCGGCGGTCCCCAGGACGATGCCCAGCCAGGTGCCGAGGCCGACCTTGGTCGCCTGCTGCAGCTGCCGGCCGTGCCAGTATTCGCCGGCCAGCGCGCCGACGAAGGGCCCGACGAACAGGCCGATCGGCATGAAGAACAATCCCGCAATGCTGCCCAGGACCGAGCCCCACAGCGCCTTGCGGCTGGCGCCCACGCGCTTGGCGCCGAACACGGTGGCCAGGAAATCGACCAGGAACGACAGCAGGGTCAGCACGCCGAGCACCGTCAGCATCACCCAGCCCACGCGCTGGAAACCGTCGGCCCAGGCCGCCAGCAACAGCCCGGCGAACAGCAGCGGCATCCCCGGCAGGGCCGGCAGCACCACCCCGGCCAGGCCCAGCACCACCAGCAGCCCGGCGACGATGTAGTAGATGAACGTAGGATCCACGCGGCTTGCTCCGGAGGGTGATTTGGGGGTTGACAGACGGGGTGTTTTTGCTGATTGCATTTTCATTTTCGCCGCGGTAAGTTTCAGCCGCTGCGTTTGCAAAGGTCACCGTGAATCGTGGCCCGATGCGGTAGATCCAAACGATCCGCTACAGCGTTATACCTCGCTTCCTCCTTGCAACCAGCCGCCGAACCCACGGCGTACCCACCCCTGAGACTGTTTCAAGGAGTAAGTCCATGACTGACGGCAATCGCGAAAACGGCACCGTGAAGTGGTTCAACGATGCCAAGGGCTTCGGTTTCATCAGCCGCGAGAACGGCGAGGACGTGTTCGTGCACTTCCGCGCGATCCAGACCCAAGGCTTCAAGAGCCTGAAGGAAGGGCAGAAGGTCAGCTTCACCGTGGTGCAGGGCCAGAAGGGCCTGCAGGCCGACGCGGTGCAGCCGGTCTGAACCCGGCGCGCCCGGCGCCACGCCGGGGCCCGTGCCCAGCAAAAAGGCCCGCACTGCGGGCCTTTTTGCGTTTCGGCAAGCGCGGCAGCGCGAGCGCTTAGCGCGGCACCACGCGGCCGTTGACCACGCGCACATAGGTGTTCTCGCGGATCCCGGCCAGATCGCGCTGGTTGACCACGATCACCCGGCCATCGTCCATCTGCACGTGCACGTCGTAGCTGTCGCTGGTGACGTTGTTCTGGATCTGGTTGCCGGCCAGCGCGCCGGCGGCGGCACCGGCCACGGCCGATACGTTCTGGTTGCCCTTGCTGCCGCCGGTGTGGTCGGAGATCTCGTGGCCGGCGATCGCGCCGACGATGCCGCCCAGGACCGCGCCGGTGCCGGTGGGCGCGGTGCGGCCGGAGGCCACCGTATCGATGCGGGTGACGATGCCGCAGTCCGCGCAGCGGTTGTCCGAATAGCCGCGCGACGGCTGGCTATAGCCGCCGCCACCGCCGCCGTAGCCGGGGGACGTGGCGCAGCCGGCCAATGCCAGAACGGCGACGGCGCCAGTGGCCAGTAGTTGAATCTTCATGTGTGCTCTCCTCGACAGACGGTGGACCGCGGCAGCCCCGCGTTTGCACGCATCCTGTCCGCCAGCGTGTGAATGCAACGCCAATCGCCACGCGCCTGGATGGCCGACGCGCTGCAGCGTCAGGGGGAATTCATCGACAAGCGCGATGGCGGATCAGCGGAAATCGCGATGGCAGGCGTCGCAACCGTCGTCGATCCGGTGGGTGAGCTGGTCTAGCGCGGCGCAGGTGGTCGGCAGCGGGGCCTGCGCCGCATCCAGCGTGGCGCGCAGCGCCCCGGCATGCTGCTGGAAGCGGCTGTCGTCGCCGAGTCCGGGAAACGCGGTTTCCAGGTCGTTGCCGAGCAGGCGCAGCGTGTGCACGCGCGCTTGCAGGTCGGCGGCGCTGCAGCGGTTCTGCGCATGGCTGCGTTGCAGCAAGGCCAGCTGCTTGTCCATCACCTGCATCAGGCTGCGCGGGAACGGATCCTGCCGCGCCTGCAGCGCGCGCATCGACATCACGGTCGCGACCAGGCCGATCAGGATCCCGGCGAGCAGCACGAACAGGTAGCGGGAGGCAGTGGAGGCGGGCGGGCTTGCCATGGGGCGGGCTGGCGGAAGGAAAGCGCGATAGTACGCCGGCCGCCGACCCGCGTGGCGTCGCCGCCGCGGCGTCGCCGATGAAATAAACTGCGCCCATGAACGAACAATTGCGCGAGCGCTTTGCCGGCATCGACCGGCTGTACGGGCGCGGGACCATCGAGCGCCTGGCGCAATGCCGGGTGGCGGTGGTGGGTATGGGGGGCGTCGGCTCGTGGGTGGTGGAGGCGCTGGCGCGTTCGGCGGTCGGCCATCTGACCCTGATCGACGCCGACGACATCTGCGTGTCCAACACCAACCGCCAGTTGCCGGCGCTGCAGGGCCAGTACGGGCGCAACAAGGCGCGGGCCATGGCCGAGCGCTGCGTGGCGATCAACCCGGCGATCGAAGCGACCGCGGTCGAGGCCTTCCTGACCCCGTCCAACATCGCCGAACTGCTCGGCACCGGCTTCGACCTGGTCGTCGATGCCTGCGACAGCTTCCGGGTCAAGGTGGAGACCATCGCCTGGTGCCGCCGGCGCAAGCTGCCGCTGCTGACCGTGGGTTCGGCCGGCGGCCGCACCGACCCGACCCTGGTGCGCATCCGCGACGTGTCGCGCACCGAGCACGACGCGATGCTGGCGCTGATCCGCAAGAAGCTGCGCAGCGAGTTCAACTTCCCCAAGAACCCGCAGCGCTACTTCGGCGTGCCGGCGGTGTATTCGCTGGAGAACGTGCGCTACCCGCAGGCCGACGGCAGCGTGTGCGGGCTGCGGCCGCAGCTGGGGCCGGATGCGGCGTTGAACCTGGACTGCGGCGCCGGGCTGGGCGCCGCCACGCATATCACCGGCGCGTTCGCCTTCGCCGCGGCGGGCAAGGCCTTGGAGATGCTGTTGAAACCGAAGCGGGAGCAGCCGGCGACGGCGACGGCTGCAGCGCTGGAAGCGGAGTAGCGAGCCGAAGCGGTTGTCCGCCCCGTGGGCCTGACAATTGGTTCACGCCTGCCGGCCTGACGGAGTCCGTCAGTGATTCTTTTCCAGATAGAACGCGAGGTACTTCCTTGGCCGTTCCTGGAAGGCTCTTGCCTTGCCGAGGCGGTGGGCTTGGTCGAAACAGCGATAGGCCTCGGAATATTCTTCCAGCTCGAAGTGCGCCATTCCCAGGTCGATCAAGGGGCCGGTATCGCTCTCCGATTCACGGGCCTGTAGCGACTTCTGCGCCCACTGTTTGGCGGCGGCGAAGTCGGCGTTGTCGAAATGCAGGTTGTAGAAGGAGCCGGTGATCCACGCCGACAGCGGCGGCCATTCCAGCTTCGGCTCGGGCAGCAAGTCCCAGGCGCGGTGGTAGGCCGATCGGGCGGCGTCCTTGTCGCCGCGCTCGTCCAGCGCATTGCCCGACTCCATGATGCCCATGATGGGCTTCGCCAGCTCGGGGTTTGCGTCTGCCAGGTCTTGCATGCGTCATGGCTCCTTGCCGATGCGTTCTTCGTGGTCCGCCGATTCTACATCCGGCCCAGCGGGCAGCCATTTGCCCTCGATTCTCTTGTAGCTGTCTGCCCGATACGGGTGGCGAGCGACGATGCGCGAAATTCGCGTCTGGAAATCGCGCTCCTCATGCCAGACACTGCCGCATTCGCCGCAGCCCCAGAACGGCGGCGACTCGGCATCGATCCAATCGACCCATCCCGCGCATCGTGGAAGCGGGCCGCGATAGGGGGGCCTCGTGGTCATGCGGCTTGGTGACAGCGACCATCGTGACGTACTGCGTGGACGCGCCGCAGCACGGGCACTCGATCATGATGAAACGCTGGCCTTTGCCAGCAGCGGCATGACGAACGCACGCGGTTGCGCGTCCAGGTCGAAGCGCTCCTTGCAGAGCTGGCACTGTGCGTCCCGCTGTGACGCTATGTCTGTTTCCCTGCAGGCCGCCGCATTTCCGAGCCGTCACGCGGGCTCGGCACGCGCATCCAGGCCGAACAGTTGCTGCGCATTGCGCGTGGTCTGTTCGGCGATCTCGGCGGCGGGCTGGCCGCGCAGCGCGGCGATCGTGTCCAGGACCGTGCGCAGCCGCGCCGGCTCGTTGCGCTCGCCGCGGATGGACGCGTCGGGCTGGTCCGGGGCGTCGGTTTCCAGCAGCAACTGCTGCAGCGGCAGCTCGGCCGCCAGGCGCCGCAGCCGCTGCGCGCGTGCGTAAGTGACCGGGCCGCCGAGGCCGATCAGGAAATCCAGCGACTGCAGTTGCCGCGCCTGTTCCGGGCTGCCGGCGAAGCTGTGCACCACGCCGCGCAGGCGCCCGACCTTGCGGATCGCCAGGATCACCGCATCCACCGCGCGCCGCGCGTGCACGACCACCGGCAGGTCGAACGCGCGCGCCAGCTGCAGCTGGCCGGCGAAATAGCGCTGCTGTTCGGCTTCGTCCAACCCTTCGACGAAGAAATCCAGGCCGCATTCGCCGATGGCACAGGGGCGCTCGCGTTCGATCCACTCGCCGAGCAACGGCAGATGCTCCGGGCGGTGCTGGTCCAGGAACAGCGGATGCAGGCCGTAGGCCGGATACAGGCCGTCGGCCATCGCGCAGACCTCGCGCAGCTTCGGCCAGGACGCCGCCGTCACCGCTGGCAGCACCTGCGCGACGATGCCGGCGGCCTGCGCGCGCGCGACCACCGCGGCGCGGTCGCCGTCGAACTCGGCGGCGTCGAGATGGCAGTGGCTGTCGATCAGACGCATCGGCGGTCAGCGGCGCACGCGGCGCGCGCTGGACGCGATGGGCTCCGGTTCGACGGGCGCAGGCGTGCGGGTCTTCCAGTTGGCCAGCAACAAGGTGCCCAGGCCGAACACGATCTCGTCGATGAAGGGCAGCGGGTCGGGCAGCAGCACGCTCAGCACGAACAGCCCGGCGGTCAGTTTGAACAGCGTGGGGTAGCGCAATTTGCCGGCCCAGCGCAGCAATGGCAGCACGATCGGGTTAGGCATGGACGATCCTCCGGCAGGGTGATGAAAACGCTAACACGCTTGATATGGCGCCTTTCCGCATGCCGCACCAGTCCGCGCTCAGGATTTTCGCTGAATAGGGAGCGGATCGGTTCAGCTTCGGCATGGTAATCACAGCACCGTAGATGCAGACAACGCGGCCAGACCGCAGGAGAGAAACGATGAAGAGCAATACGACAACCATTCTGGTCGCGGCTGGCGCATTGCTGGTCGGCGGCGTGGCCACCGCGGCCTTCATGAACAACCGCGACAAGCAGGAGTTCGCCGGCAGCGGCGACGTGCGTCCGGCTGCGGACAGTGTTGCCGGCGACGCGGTCGCAGGCAACGACGTCGGCGGCAAGCTGGAATACGCCGACGTGGTGCGGGTCGATCCGATCACGCAGAAGGAACAGCGCTACGCCGAGGTGATCGGCACCGAGCCGCTGCGCGAGACTTCCACCACCACCACCCCGCGCCAGGTCTGCAACGACGTGGTGGTGCAGGAGCGCCTGCCCGAGCGCGACGGCAACGTCGGCGGCACCGTGGTCGGTGCGGTGGTCGGCGGGCTGCTCGGCAACCAGGTCGGCCATGGCAACGGCCGCAAGGCGGCGACCGCGGCCGGCGCAGTGGCCGGCGGCTTCATCGGCAACCAGGTCGACCGCAACCACGTCGGCGGCCGCGTGGTCGATCGCACCGAGCGCCAGTGCCACACCGAGAACAGCACCGCCGAGTCCTCGCGCATCACCGGCTACAACGTGACCTACCGCAACGACGACGGCAGCACCGGCACCATGCGCACCGACAGCAAGCCGGGCAGCCGCATCGCCTTGGGCAAGGACGACGTGGTCAAGGGCTACGAGGTCACCTACCGCTACGACGGCCAGGAGAAGACCGTGCGCATGGACGACAAGCCCAGCAGCGACCGCCTGCCGGTGCTGGACGGGCGCCTGGTCACCCAGACCGCCTCGGCCGGCGACGTGATCAGCCAGCGCTGAGTCTCGCCGCGGCAGCAGGGAGAAAGGGTCGGCCAGGTGCCGGCCTTTTCTTTTTCCGGAGCGCGGGCAGGCCGATACAATGCGGCTTTCGCCTGCCGAGTCCCGCCATGCCGTTGCCTTGCGACGATCTGTTCAACGTGGCCGCGCTGCTGAGCGAGGAGGAGCGCGCGATCCAGCAGGCGGTGGCGCGCTTCGTCGATGCCAGGGTGCTGCCGATCATCGGCGATGCGTTCGACCAGGCGCGGTTCCCCGCCGAACTGGTGCCGGACCTGGCGCAACTGGGCCTGCTCGGCGCCACGCTGCCGCCCGCCGACGGCGGCGCCGGGCTCAATGCGGTCTGCTACGGCCTGATCTGCCAGGAACTGGAACGCGGCGACAGCGGGCTGCGCAGCTTCGTCAGCGTGCAGTCCTCGCTGTGCATGTATCCGATCCACGCCTATGGCAGCCAGGCGCAGCGGCAGCGCTGGTTGCCGGCGATGGCCGCCGGCACCGCGATCGGCTGCTTCGGCCTGACCGAGGCGCAGGGCGGTTCCGACCCGGCCGCGATGCAGACCCGCGCGGTGCGCGACGGCGACGGCTGGCGCCTGAGCGGCAGCAAGATGTGGATCACCAACGGCAGCCTGGCCGACGTGGCGATCGTGTGGGCGCAGACCGAGGACGGGGTGCAGGGGTTCCTGGTCGAAGCCGGCACGCCGGGCTTCGCGACGCAGGACATCGCGCACAAGATGAGCCTGCGCGCCTCGGTGACCTCGGCGCTGTTCCTGGACGACGTGCGCGTGGCGGACGCGCAGCGGCTGCCGGGCGTGCGCGGGCTGAAAGGCCCGCTGGGCTGCCTGACCCAGGCCCGCTACGGCATCAGCTGGGGCGCGATCGGCGCGGCGATCGCCTGCCTGCGCGAGGCGCTGGCCTATGCCGGCGAACGCATCCTGTTCGGACGCCCGCTGGCGGCCACGCAGAGCGCGCAGATCAAGCTGGCCGACATGGCCCGGCGCATCGCCGGCGCGCAGCTGTTGGCGCTGCAGCTGGGCCGGCTCAAGGATGCAGGCGCACTGCAGCCGGCGCAGGTGTCGCTGGCGAAGTGGAACAACGTGCGCATGGCGCTGGACATCGCCCGCGAATGCCGCGACCTGCTCGGCGGCGCCGGCATCACCACCGAATACGGCGCCATCCGCCATGCCTTGAACCTGGAATCGGTGATCACTTACGAAGGCACCGAGACCGTGCACCAACTGGTGGTCGGCCGCGAGCTGACCGGCATCAATGCGTTCTGAACCGGTGCGCGCCGCGGCCATGGCGCCCGGGGCAATGGACAGACACGAGGAGGCGAGGGCATGAGCATTTTCGATCTGCAACTGGACACCGGGCGTCTGCTGCTGCGCCCGCCGAGCGCGGCGGATTTCGACGACTTCTGCCGGTTCACCGGCGATGCCGAGACGATGCGCCATCTGGGCGGCGTGCAACCGCCGCCGGTGGCCTGGCGCGCGCTGGCGGCGCTGGTCGGCAGCTGGCAGTTGCAAGGGTTTTCGATGTTCTCGGTGATCGAGAAGCGCAGCGGGCAATGGATCGGCCGGGTCGGGCCGTGGCAGCCGCATGGCTGGCCGGGGACCGAGGTCGGCTGGGGGATCGCGCGCCCGTACTGGGGCCAGGGCTATGCGCCGGAAGCGGCGCGCGCGTCGATCGACTGGGCGTTCGCGCAATTGGGCTGGACCGAGGTGATCCATACCATCGCCGCCGACAACGCCAATTCCAAGGCGGTCGCGGCCAAGCTGGGCGCGCGCTACCTGCGCCAGGATCGCCTGCCCGAGCCGCTGCAGGCGCACGAGGTGGAAGTGTGGGGGCAGTCGCGCGCGGACTGGCAGGGGCGGCGCTGAGCGGCCTGGCGGCGGTCGCCCTGGCCGTATTCACCTGGCCACGCTGCGCCGGCGGCTAGGCTGCAAGCCCCAAATCGGTCAGGAGTACGCCATGAGCCAGTACCGCATCGCCGTCTTCGTCGGCAGCCTGCGCAAGGAGTCGTTCAACCGGCGCCTGGCGCTGGCGCTGGAGAAACTGGTCGGCGACCGCGCCCGCTTCGAGTACGTGGAAATCGGCGACCTGCCGCTGTACGACCAGGACCAGGATCACGACTATCCGGAGCAGGGCAAGCGGCTGAAGGCGCAGGTCAGCGACGCCGACGCGGTGCTGTTCGTCACCCCCGAGTACAACCGCTCGATCCCCGGCGTGCTCAAGAACGCGATCGACCTGGGCTCGCGGCCCTACGGTGACAGCGCCTTCGCCGGCAAGCCGGCAGCGGTGTGCGGAGCGTCGCCGGGCACACTCGGCACCGCGCTGGCGCAGCAGCACCTGCGCAACGTACTGGCCTACCTGGACATGCCGGTGCTGAGCCAGCCGGAGGTGTTCGTGCAGTTCAAGGACGGCCTGATCGAGGCCGACGGCAGCATCGGCAACGACGATACGCGCAAGTTCCTGCAGGGCTTCGTCGACAAGTTCATCGCCTGGGTCGACGAACTGCAGGCCTGAGCCGGCGAACCGGCGATCTCAGCGGATGCGACGCACAACGGCGATGCTGCGGCGCCGCGGCGATCGCCTTGCGTGGCGCGGCCTGCGCGCAGTTCTCAACGGGTTGTCCACAGACTTGTCCCTAGCCGCGCCGCACGCCGCTGACTAAGATGGCCGGCCGGGTCGCGCCATCGGCGCCGCCCGCCGACCGCGCCCCCCAGAGAGAAGATCCAGCCCATGTCCGCCCGTCCCGGCTACCGCGGCGACCGCAAAAGCGAGCGTGGCGAACGCAGCGAGCCGCGTATCGATCAGTTGCGCGTGCCGCCGCATTCGATCGAGGCCGAACAGGCCGTGCTCGGCGGCCTGATGCTGGCGCCCGACGCCTACGACCGGGTCAACGACCAGCTCACCGACAACGATTTCTACCGGCGCGATCATCAGCTGATCTACCGCGCGATCCGCGAGCTGGCCGAGAAGGGCCGCCCGTTCGATGCGGTGACCCTGGGCGAGTGGTTCGAGTCGCAGGGCAAGCTGGAGATGGTCGGCGACGGCGCCTACCTGATCGAACTGGCCAGCACCACGCCGTCGGCGGCCAACATCGCCGCCTATGCCGAGATCGTGCGCGACAAGGCGGTGCTGCGGCAGCTGATCGAGGTCGGCACCACCATCGTCAACGACGGCTTCCAGCCGGAAGGGCGCGAGAGCGCGGAGCTGCTGGCCAGCGCCGAGAAGGCGGTGTTCAAGATCGCCGAGGCCGGCGCGCGCGGGCGCAGCGATTTCGTGGCCATGCCCGGCGCGTTGAAGGACGCGTTCGAGGAATTGCGCAGCCGCTTCGAGAACGGCGGCAACATCACCGGCCTGCCCACCGGCTACAGCGACTTCGACGCGATGACCGCCGGGCTGCAGCCGACCGACCTGATCATCCTGGCCGCGCGTCCGGCGATGGGCAAGACCACCCTGGCGCTGAACATCGCCGAGTACGCCGCGATCAAGTCGAAGAAGGCGGTGGCGGTGTTCTCGATGGAAATGTCGGCCTCGCAGCTGGCGATGCGCCTGATCTCCTCCAACGGCCGCATCAACGCCCAGCGCCTGCGTACCGGCCAGCTCGAGGACGAGGACTGGGCGCGGGTCACCGGCGCGATCAAGATGCTGAAGGAAACCAAGATCTTCATCGACGACACGCCCGGCGTGTCGCCGGAGATCCTGCGCTCCAAGGCGCGCCGGCTCAAGCGCGAGCACGACCTGGGGCTGATCGTCATCGACTACCTGCAGCTGATGTCGGTGCCGGGCAACAGCGAGAACCGCGCCACCGAGATCTCCGAGATCTCGCGTTCGCTCAAGGGCCTGGCCAAGGAGCTGGGCGTGCCGGTGATCGCGCTGTCGCAGCTCAACCGCTCGCTGGAAACGCGTACCGACAAGCGCCCGGTGATGGCCGACCTGCGCGAATCCGGCGCGATCGAGCAGGACGCGGACATGATCGTGTTCATCTACCGCGACGATTACTACAACAAGGAAAATTCGCCGGACAAGGGCCTGGCCGAGATCATCATCGGCAAGCATCGCGGCGGCCCGACCGGCTCGTGCAAGCTCAAGTTCTTCGGCGAATACACCCGCTTCGACAACCTGTCGCACGATTCGGTGGGCGCGTTCGAGTAGGCGCCGCACGCGACCGCGACGCCGGCCGCGCGATTGCTGCGCTGCAGTGGATGCGGCCGGCGGCGCGCGTATTCATCCGGGCACAGCGATACTTCTGTCACAGAGCGCTTTGACCGCGCTCAACCTCAATCCGTGATGGTCGATACCCGGAGGGAACCCTTCCTGGATCCCGCCCATGCCGTTGACCGTCACCCATGCGGAAACCGCCGACCGCGATGCCGTCGCTGCGGTCGCCGCGTTGCGCGCGCGACTGGGCGCCGCGCCGCTGGACGCCGTGCTGCTGTTCTGCGATGCCGAATACGATCTGGACGCGTTGGGTCCGGCGATCAAGGCCGGCTTCGACTGCCCGGTGATCGGCTGCACCGCTGCCGGCCAGATCGGCGAGCACGGCTTCCAGAGCAACGGCATCCTGGTCGCCGGCCTGCGCGGCGGCGTGCTGCAGGCGCAGCCGCTGCTGATCGCGCCGCTGAGCGACCTGCAGGCGCAGGTCGCGGTGGTGGCCGAGACGGTGCAGGCGGCGACGGCCGACAAGGCCGGGCAGTGCTTCTCGCTGCTGCTGGTCGACGGACTGTCCACCTGCGAGGAATACCTGGCGGCGGCGCTGTACCGGATGATCGGCGACGTGCCGCTGCTCGGCGGCTCGGCCGGCGACAATCTGCGTTTCGAGCGCACCCTGGTCTATTACGACGGCCGCTTCCTGGCCGATGCGGCGGTGCTGACCCTGTTCCATTCGCGGCACCCGTTCGTGGTGTTCAAGCTGCAGCACTTCGTCGCCAGCGAGATCGAACTGGTGGTCACCGACGCCGATCCGGCGCGGCGCCTGATCCGCGAGATCAATGGCGAGTCGGCCGCGCTGGCCTACGCGCAGGCGATCGGCGTGCCGCTGGAAGAACTGGAGCCGAAGGTGTTCTCGACCTATCCGCTGCTGCTGACCTTGAGCGGCGAGCCCTACGTGCGTTCGATCCTGCGCGTCAACGAGGACTTGTCGATGACCTGCTACTGCGCGGTGGAAGAGGGCATGGTGGTGTCGGTCGGCCAGGCGGTGGACGTGATGGAAACGCTGCAGCAGGCCTTTGCCGAAGTGCACGAGACGATATCCGACCCGGCGCTGGTGATCGGTTGCGACTGCATCCTGCGCCGCCTGGAGTTCGGCCAGTCGCAGATGCAGCAGCAGGTCGGCGCGTTCATGGCGCAGCAAGGCGTCTTCGGTTTCTCCACCTACGGCGAGCAGTTCAACGGCTTGCACGTCAACCAGACCTTTACCGGCGTGGCGATCGGGAGATGAGCATGTCCGCAGATGCAGCGACGGTCCCGATCCTGGCGCATGCCGCAACCGCGCCGCTGGAGAGCGGCGAGACGGCGTTGATCGCCGAGTTGCGCCGGCAACTGGCCGCGCGCGACAAGGTGATCGCCGTGTTGAAGAAGCGGGTCACCGCGCGCGACGATGCGGCGGCCTCGCCGCTGGCGACGCTGCAGCAGAACATCGCGCTGGGCAAGGTGGTGGCGCTGAAGACGCAGGAGCTGAGCCGCGAGCGGCAGGAGCTGGAGCATGCCCTGGCCGACCTCGGCAAGGCCCAGGTCGCGCTGCTGCAGGCGCAGAAGATGGAGTCGATCGGCCAGCTCGCCGCCGGCATCGCCCACGAGATCAACACGCCGGCGCAGTACGTGCGCGACAACCTGGCGTTCGTGTGCAAGGCCAAGCAGATCCTCGACCACGTGTTCGACATGACCTTCGCTATCGTCGATGCGGCGCGTGCGCAGGGCGTGGCGCCGGAGCTGGTCGCCGCGCTCGACGCGCAGGTGACCTCGTCCAAGTTCCAGTACCTGCGCAAGCAGACCCCCGAGGCCTTGCAGCAGTCGCTGGAAGGGCTGGACCGCATCACCAAGATCGTCAGTGCGATGAAGACCTTCTCGCATCCATCGGCCGGCGAGAAGGAACCGGTGGACCTGCGCGAGCTGGTCGCCACCACCATCACCGTCGCCCGCAACGAATGGAAGTACGTGGCCGAGATCGAGACCGATTTCGCCGCGGACGTGCCAATGGTGCCGTGCCTGCGCGACGAGATCGGCCAGGTGTTGCTGAACCTGGTGGTCAACGCGGCGCATGCGATCGGCGACACGCTGGTGCCGGGCGAGCGCGAGCAGGGCCGGATCCGCATCATCCTGCGGCGTGCCGGCGACAGCCACGTGGACCTGTGCGTCAGCGACGACGGCCCGGGCATTCCCGAGGCGATCCGGACCAAGGTGTTCGATCCGTTCTTCACCACCAAGCCGGTCGGCAAGGGCACCGGCCAGGGCCTGGCGATCGCCTATTCGGCGGTGGTGGAAAAGCACCAGGGACTGATCTTCTTCGAACCGCCGGCGGACCAGCGCGGCACCACGTTCGTGGTGCGGCTGCCGTTGAACGCCGTGGCGGGCTGAACGATGCGCGTGCTGTTCGTCGACGACGAGAAGCAGGTACTGGCCGGCCTCGAGCGCACCATGTTCATGGCCGACCGCGATTGGGACGTGGCCTTCGCCGGCAGCGGCGCCGAGGCGCTGGTCGCGCTGCGGGCGCAACCGGCCGACGTGGTGGTCTCGGACATGCGCATGCCGATGATGGACGGCGCCGAACTGCTGCGCCAGGTGCGCGACAGTTGCCCGCGCACCATCCGCATCATCCTGTCCGGGCATACCGAACAGGAAGCGGCGCTGCGTTCGCTGGACGTGGCCCATCAGTTCCTGGCCAAGCCCTGCGAGGGCGATGCGCTGATCGAAGCGATCGACCGCGCCGTGGCGCTGCAGGTGCTGCTGGACGATCCGGCGGTGCAGGCGGTGGCCGGACGCATCGGCGGGCTGCCGTCGGCACCGCGCATGTTCGCGCGGCTCAACCGCCTGCTCGGCGATCCCGCTGCCGGCGTGGCGCAGGTGGCCGCGGTGATGGAAGGCGACCCGGCGCTGGCGGCCAAGGTGCTGCAGCTGGCCAATTGCGCGTTCTTCGGCAATGGCCATCGCGTGGCCGAGATCAAGGACGCGGTCAACCGCATCGGCATCGGCCTGCTGCGCACGCTGGTGCTGGCCAGCGAGGTGTTCCACAGCGACGCCGGCGACTCGGCCGACGCGATCCGCACCGATGCGGTGCGCGCGTCGCGGCTGGCGGCGGTGGTCGGCAAGGGTCACGTCGCCGAGGACGTGGTCACGACCGCGGCGCTGCTGGCCAACGTCGGCGCGTTGCTGCCGGACGTCGAGCGCCTGTGCCGCGATGCCGATCCGCACGGCCGCGGCTTCCCGTCGCATGCGGAGATCGGCGCCTACCTGCTCGGCGTGTGGGGCCTGCCCGGGGCGATCGTCGAGGCGGTCGCCCATCACCGCGCGCCGCGCCGGGTCGAGCATCGCCAGTTCGACGCGATCGGCGTGGTGCATGTGGCCGTGGCGCTGGCCCAAGGCCAGGCGCCGGACCTGGAGTACCTGCAGGCGATGGGCGTGGCCGCGCAGCTGCCGCAGTGGCAGGCGGCGTGCGCGCAGATTCGCGAAGCGGAGGTCGTGTCATGAGCGAGCCGGAACTGCCGCGCATCCTGTGCGTGGACGACGAACCCAATCTGCTGGCGGCGCTGGAGCGCAACCTGTTCGGCCAGTTCGACGTGGTCACCGCCAACGGCGGCGAGGCCGGACTGGCCGCGATCGCCGCCGGCCCGCCGTTCGCGGCGATCGTGTCGGACATGCGCATGCCGGGCATGGACGGCGCCGCGTTCCTGGCCGCGGCGCGCGCGCGCGCGCCGGACAGCGTGCGCCTGCTGCTGACCGGGCAGGCCGATGCGACCTCGGCGATCGCCGCGATCAACCAGGGCGCGATCTTCCGCTTCCTGTGCAAGCCGTGCCCGACCGAGGAACTGGTCGCCGCGCTGGAACAGGCGGTGGCGCTGCATCGCGCCACGCTGCTGGAACGCGAGCTGCTGGAAACCACGCTGGCCGGCACCACGCGCATGCTCACCGAGGTGCTGTCGATGGTCGCGCCGTGGGCGTTCCAGCGCTCGGCGCAACTGCAGGCCTGCGTCAGCCACGTCACCGCCAAGCTGCCGTGGCCCAACCGCTGGATGGTGGAAGTGGCCGCGGCGTTGAGCCACATCGGCTGCGTCAGCGTACCGGGCGACATCGTGCAGCGCGAGATCGCCGGCGACGAACTGTCCGAGGAAGAGCAGAAACTGATCGACGGCCATCCGCTGGTCGCGTACCGGCTGCTGACGGCGATCCCGCGCATGCAGGCGGTGGCCGAGATCGTGCGCTACCAGGCGCTGCCGCCGCCGGCCGACGCCTCGCCGGACGTGGTCCGCGGCGCGCAGCTGCTGCGCGCCTCGCTGCTGCTGGTGCGCGGGCTGGCGCGCAAGCTGCCGTTGGCGCACGCGGTGCAGGAGCTGCGCAAGGTCGAGCCGCCGCTGCCGCGCGGCCTGATCGACGCGCTCGCCGACCTGCAGCTCAATACCCGCAGCGGCATCCGCAAGGCCAAGGTCTGCGATCTGGTGCCGGGCTGGCGCCTGGAGCAGGACGTGGTGTCCAAGCGCGGCATGATGCTGCTGGCGCACGGCAGCGAACTGAGCCTCACGTCGATCCTGGCCTTGCGCAATCTGCAGGCGGCCGGCGCCATCGTCGAGCCGCTGCTGGTCAGCTACGGCAACCAGGAACAGTCCGGCGCGCCGGTCGCGGCCTAGCCAGCGCGCCAGCCGGCACCCGCGCCGGCGCCGTGCGCGCTCACGCCGGCTGCGCGCCGGCCCCGCGTATCCTTGCGCGTCCTTTTCCGGCCCGTCCTGCGCATGAGCTACGCCATAGTCTGGTTCCGGCGCGACCTGCGCCTGCACGATCAACCCGCGTTGCATGCGGCGCTGGCCGCCGGGCACACGCCGGTGCCGGTGTACGTGCACAGTCCCGGCGACGAGGGCGCCTGGGCCGCCGGCGCGGCCTCGCTGAGCTGGCTGCAGCGCTCGCTGGCCGCGCTCGACGCGCAACTGCAATCGTGCGGATCGCGGCTGATCCTGCGCCAGGGTCCGGCCGAGACCGTGCTGCGCGAGCTGATCGCCGAATGCGGCGCGGTCGCGGTGTACTGGAACCGCCGCTACGAACCGGCCACGCAGCCGCGCGACGCCCGGCTCAAGCGCGAACTGCGCGAGCAGGGCCTGGAGGTGCACAGCCGCAACGGTGCGCTGCTGTTCGAGCCGTGGCAGCTGGCGACCCAGCAGGGCGGGCCGTACAAGGTGTTCACGCCGTTCTGGCGCAGCGCGCTGAGCCATTGGCAGGTGCCGGCGCTCTTGCCCGCGCCGAAGACGCTGCCGCCACCGCCGCCGGCATTGCACAGCCTGCCGCTGGAACAACTGGGACTGGCGCCGGCGCTGGGCTGGGACCGCGGTTTCTGGGAGGTATGGCGACCGGGCGAAGCGGGCGCGCACGAGGCGCTGGAGGTGTTCGTCGACGGCGCCCTGCGCGGCTACGTCGAGGGCCGCGACCGACCCGACCAGGTCGGCACCTCGCGCCTGTCGCCGCACCTGCATTTCGGCGAGATCGCGCCGTGGCGGATCGTCGCGGCACTGGAAAACGAGCGCAGCGCCGCCACCGGCGCGGCGATCGACGGCTACATCCGCCAGCTCGGCTGGCGCGACTTCGCCCATCACCTGCTGCACCATTTCCCGGCCACGCCCGAGCACAACCTCAATCCGCGCTTCGCCCGGTTCCGCTGGGCCGCGCCGGATCCGGCGCAACTGCAGGCCTGGCAGCGCGGCCGCACCGGCGTGCCGATCGTCGACGCCGGCCTGCGCGAACTGTGGCATACCGGCTGGATGCACAACCGGGTGCGGATGATCGTCGCCAGCTACCTGTGCAAGCACCTGCGCGTGCGTTGGTCCGAAGGCGCGCGCTGGTTCTGGGACACCCTGGTCGATGCCGACCTGGCCAACAACACGCTCGGCTGGCAGTGGGTGGCGGGGACCGGCGCCGACGCCGCGCCGTACTTCCGCGTGTTCAATCCGGTGACGCAGGCGCAGAAGTTCGATCCGCAGGGCCGCTACATCGCGCGCTGGGTGTCGGAACTGGCGGCGCTGCCGGTGGCCGAGCGCTTCGCGCCGTGGCTGTCGCCGCAGCGCCTGGCCGCCAGCGCGCCGCACTATCCGCGGCAGCCGATCGTGGACCTGGCCGCCGGACGCGACGCCGCGCTGGCCGCCTACCGCGAGACCGGCGGCGGCTGACCCGGGCGCACGCGGTGCGCGCGTGCTGCGCTGCGGCGTGAACCGCGGCAGCGCGGGGCAGGGCGCCGCGATTGACGCCCTTCGCCGCGCCATGATTCACTCCGGCCAGGCACAGGAGCATGCATGGCCACCAGCACAGCCCGCCGCAAGCCGCGGCGCGAACCGATGTCGCGCGTGGATACCGCCTGGTTGCGGATGGAGCGGCCGACCAATCCGATGATGATCACCGGCGTGCTGATGCTCGACGAGGCGCTGTCGCTGTCGCAGTTCAAGCAGTTGGTGCGCAAACGCTTCCTGTCGTTTCCGCGCTTCCAGCAAAAGCCGGTGGACACCGCGACCGGCGCCTACTGGCAACACGACGACGACTTCGACCTGGACTGGCACGTGCGCCTGTCGGCCCTGCCCGGACGCGGCGGCAAGAAGGCGCTGGAACGCTTCGCCGGGCAGATGGCGTCCACGCCCTTGGACAAGACCAAGCCGCTGTGGCAGTTCCATCTGATCGAACGCTACGAAGGCGGCTCGGCGCTGGTCGCGCGCATCCACCACAGCTACGCCGACGGCATCGCCCTGGTGCAGGTGCTGCTGTCGCTGACCGACATGCAGCGCGTGCCGGAACCGTCGGCGCAGTTGGGCCGCGCCTGGCTGAAGGACGACGGCAAGGAAGTGGTGCGCCGGGTCGGCGCCATCGACCGCTACCTGAAACTGGGCGGGCGCATGCTCGACAAGGGCCGCGAGATGTACCAGGACCCGAACCTGGCGCAGATGCTGGCCAAGGAAGGCGGCCTGATCGGCCGCGAACTGGCCAATGCGTTGCTGCTGTCCGACGATCCGCCGACGCTGCTGCGCGGGCGGCTGGGGGTCAGCAAGCGGGTGGCCTGGGCCGCGCCGCTGGACCTGGACGAAGTGAAGGCGGTCGGCCGCGCCTGCGACTGCACGGTCAACGACGTGTTGATGGCGACGATGGCCGGCGCCCTGCGCGACTACATGCTCGAGCGCGGCGAACAGCTGGACGGGGTGACCCTGCGCGCCACGGTGCCGGTCAACCTGCGCCCGCTGGAACACGCGCGCAAGCTCGGCAACCATTTCGGGCTGGTGTTCCTGGACCTGCCGGTCGGCGAGGCCAATCCGGTGCGGCGCGTGCAGCGCGTGGCCGAATCGATGCAGCAACTCAAGCAGTCGCGGCAGGCGATGGTGGTGTTCGGGCTGCTGGCCGCGGTGGGCATGGCGCCGGCGGCGCTGCAGTCGCTGGCGCTGGACCTGTTCAGCCGCAAGGCGACCACCGTGGCGACCAACGTGCCGGGGCCGCAGCAGCCGCTGTATCTGGCCGGCAGCCGCGTGCGCGAGATGATGTTCTGGGTGCCGCAGACCGGTTCGATCGGGGTCGGTGTGTCGATCATGAGCTACAACCACCGCGTGCACTTCGGCCTGATCGGCGACGCGCGGCTGATTCCCGACCCGGATGCGGTGATGCGCCGGATCGGCGCCGAATTCGAGAAGCTGCTGTACCTGGCGCTGATGGGCGACTGGGAGCATCCGCTGCGCGCAGCGGATGCGGACGCGCTGCTGCCGGTTTCCTGAACAGGGCGCATGCGGACGCAGCGCGACCCGCGCGGCGTTCATGCCCGTCTCGCAGGCGCTTGTTTATGCTTGCTCCCACTTCAATCCAGATGTGGGAGAGAGCGCGATGAAACGCACCGTCATTCAAGGCATGTCCGTGGCGCTGGCCAGCGCGCTGGTGTTGTCCGCCTGCGCCACCGGCGGTTCCTACGTGCAGCGCGACCAATACGGCAATCCGACCGAACAGCAGAACAACCGCACCGGCCGCGGCGCGCTGATCGGCACCGCGGTCGGCGTCGCCGCCGGCCTGCTCAGCGGCAGCAGCGCCACCGAGCGCCGCCAGCACGCGATGATCGGCGCCGGCATCGGCGCGCTCAGCGGCGCGGCGATCGGCAACTACCAGGATCGCCAGGAGCGCGCGCTGCGCGAGCGCACCGCCAACACCGGCATCGACGTGCGCCGCGACGGCGACAACATCACCCTGAACCTGCCCGACGGCATCACCTTCGACTTCAACCAGTCCACGCTGAAGCCGCAGTTCTATTCGGCGCTCAACGGCGTGGCCTCGACCCTGGGCGAATACAACCAGACCATGATCGAAGTGGTCGGGCACACCGACAGCATCGGCAGCGATGCGGTCAACCAGCGCCTGTCCGAGCAGCGTGCCGCCTCGGTGGCCGCGTACCTGACCGCGCAGGGCGTGCAGCGCGAGCGCATCGAGACGCTGGGTGCGGGCAAGAAGTACCCGATCGCCGACAACAGCACCGAGGCCGGCCGTGCGCAGAACCGCCGGGTCGAGATCCGCGTGGTGCCGCTGCGTTCCTGAGCGGCGTCCACCAAGCCGGAAATGCGAACGGGCCGCGGATGCGGCCCGTTTCGCGTTGTGCGCCACCGGCGCGCCGGCGTGTGCCGAGGTCGTCCCGGGATCGCAGCGCGCAAGACCGGGGCCAGCGGCCGCGGTCGTTGCCCGCCTGCCTGCTCAGACCAGCGCTTCTTCCTCCAGTTCCGGCACAGGTTCCGCCTCCGCCTCTTCCAGCGATGGCAGTTCGGCCAGCTGCGGCAACGCCAGGGTCTGGGTATTCATCGCCACGCCGCTGCACAGGGTGAACTCGGCGCCGCTGTCGGCGTGTTGCGTGGCCAGCTTGGCCGGGCACTGCGCCAGCATGTAGTTGACGTCGAAGTTGAGCTTGTCGACCAGGAAATCGACGAAGGCGCGGACCTTCGGCGACAGCATGCGCCCGCCGGGAAACACCGCGTTGAAATCCAGGTCCGGGCCGACCCAGCCGCCGAGCACGCGGCGCGCCTTGCCGGCCTCGATCAGCGGCTTGATCGTCGCGTCGCTGGCCAGCACCAGGCCTTCGCCGCAGACCAGCCCGCCGATCAGCGCGGCCGAGTCGTTGGCGACCAGGATCGGCTGGATCGCGAAGTCGCCGCTCTGCTTGCCGTTGCGCAGCGGCCAGCTGAGCCGGTTGTTGCCGTTGCGGCCATTGCTCAGCGCCAGCGTGCGGTGGTGTTGCAGGTCGTCCGGATGCAGCGGCTCGCCGTGGCGCTCGATGTAGTTGGGGCTGGCGAACACCTGGGTGCGGAAGGTGGCCAGCTTGCGCGCGACCATGGTCGAGTCCAGCAGCGCGCCCATGTGCAGGGCCACATCCACGCCTTCGGCGATCGGATCGACCTTGTCGCTGGTCATGACCATTTCCAGGCGCACTTCCGGATGCTGCTTGTGGAATTCGCCCAGGATCGGCGCCACCCAGGAAATGCCGGCGGAGTAGGGCACGCTGAAGCGCAGCCAGCCGCGCGGGCCGGCCTGCAGTTGCCCGACCGCGCTCTCGGCTTCCTCCAGTTCGCGGGCGATGCGCTGGCAATGTTCGTGATAGACCGCGCCGGCCTCGGTCAGGCCGAGGCGGCGCGTGGTCCGGTGCAGCAGGCGCGCGCCCAGGCGCGCCTCCAGATCCTGCACCTTTCTGCTGACGGTGGTCTTGGGCAGGCCGAGCGCATTTGCCGCGGCGATGAAGCTGCCTTGCTCGACCACCTTGACGAAGATCAGGGTGTCGTTCAGATCGTGGGTCATGGCGGGTTCCTGAGGGGTGGAGACGATTGGACCGGTGACGGGACGATTATTCCCCTTAATTCGGACTAATCAAGTGCGGCTTTGGCGCCTAATTTGTACGCATTCGCCGCCACCCAGGCCATTTGCTCATGCTGTTGCGCACTCTGTTCCAGTTTCTCGCAGGCGTCCGTCGCCCGAATCGAGTCGATGGTACGCCCATCGACGCGCTGGAAACCGGTTACCTCAAGGCATTTCGTGAATTCACCCCGCCGCCGCGCAGCCAGGCCGGCAGTTCGATGCAACTTGGCCAGCGCGGCAGCGGCCGACTCGGTCGGATCTCGATTGTCCCGTTTGCGGGAGTAAAAGTCCCGTGAGCGGGACGCTGGACCCGGAGGTGCTGGTGCTCGGCGGCACCGGCAACATCGGTCTGGGCGTGGTCCGCGCCTTGCTCGAAGCCGGCAGTCCGGTCGTGGCCGTGGCGCGCGACCGCGGCCGGTTGCGCGCCCTGCGCGATCGCTACAGCGACGAACCGGCGCTGGACGTGCTGCAGGGCTCGGTCGCCAACGACGCCACCGCCGCCGCCCTGGCGGCGGCCGTGGCGCAGCGGCCGCGGCCGCTGGCCGGGGTGGTCGCCAGCCTCGGCAGCCCGCTGCGCTGCGGGCGCCTGCTGGACCAGCCGGTGACCGCGCTGCGCCGGCGCATGGAAGCCGACCTGCTGCCGCATCTGGCCGCCGCCCGGCACCTGCTGCCGCTGCTGGCGCAGGCCGAGCGCGGCGGCCGCTACATCCTGCTCGGCAGCCCGTGCGCGTTGCGCGCCTGGGCCGGGCATGGCGAAAGCTCGGTGGCCGCGGCCTCGATCCGCATGCTCGCCCAGGTCCTGCACGAAGAAGCCAAGCCGCTGGGCGTGCGCGTGCAACTGCTGTCGCTGACCCATCCGGTCTGCCGCAGCGAAGCCGGCGCCGACGACTGCCCGGAATGGTTCACCACGCTCAGCGTGGGCCGCGCCGCGGTGGCGCTGCTCGCCGACGCCGGCGTGCCGGGCCAGGCCATCGTCGACATCGACAAACACCACTACGCGCATCCACGCACCTCGTTGATGACCGCACCGCATTTTTCTCCTTCCACTCACGAGGTTTCTCCATGAACCCGATTCCGATGTCGTTCCATTCCCCATCGCGTGCCCTGCGCCCGCTGGCCATCGCGCTGCTCGCCGTGGCCCTGGCCGCCTGCGGCGGCAAGGCCGAACAGCAGGGCGCGCCGCCGCCGCCGGCGGTCGGCGTGGCGCCCGCGCTGCAGAAGGAAATCAGCCAGTGGGACGAGTTCAGCGGCCGCGTCGAGGCGGTCGAACACGTCGACCTGCGCCCGCGCGTGTCCGGCTACATCGACAAGGTCAACTACGTCGAAGGGCAGGAGGTGAAGAAGGGCGATGTGCTGTTCACCATCGACGCGCGCAGCTACCGCGCCGAACTGGCGCGCGCCAACGCCGAACTGGCGCGGGCGCGGACCCAGTCCAAGCTCAGCGGCAGCGAGGCGTCGCGCGCCAAGAAGCTGTCCGACCAGCAGGCGATCTCCACCGAGACCTGGGAGCAGCGCCACGCCGCCGCCGAACAGGCCGATGCCGACGTGCTCGCCGCCCAGGCCGCGGTGGACACCGCGCGCCTGAATCTGGAGTGGACCCAGGTCCGCGCGCCGATCGACGGCCACGCCGGCCGCGCCCTGGTCACCGCCGGCAATCTGGTCAGCGCCGGCGACAGCGCCAGCGTGCTGACCACGCTGGTGTCGCTGGACAAGGTGCATGTGTATTTCGATGCCGACGAAGGCACCTTCCTGCGCTATGCGCAGATGGCGCGCAAGGGCGAGCGGCCCAGCGAGCGCGACGGGCAGTTGCCGGTGCAGGTCGGCCTGGTCGGCGAGGACGGGTTCCCGCACGCGGGCAAGGTCGATTTCCTCGATAACCAGATCACCCGCAGCACCGGCACCATCCGCGTGCGCGCCGTGCTCGACAACGCCGATCGCAGCTTCACCCCGGGCCTGTTCGCCCGCGTGCGCCTGCTCGGCAGCGGCCGCTTCAACGCGCTGCTGATCGACGACCGGTCGGTGCTGACCGACCAGGATCGCAAGTATGTCTATGTCGTCGACAAGGACGGCAAGGCGCAGCGTCGCGACGTGCAGCTGGGACGCAGCGCCGAAGGCCTGCGCATCGTGCTCGGCGGGCTCAACCCCGGCGACCGCGTCATCGTCGACGGGGTGCAGAAAGTGTTCATGCCGGGCATGCCGGTGCAGGCCAAGCCGGTGGCCCTGGCCACGGCGTCGCCGGCGGCCGCACGCAAGGCCGTCGCGCTCGACTGATCGCTTCCGACTGACGCCGGAGGCGCGCACAGCGTCGTAGACCGGCCGCGCTGGCGGCCGGTGCTTGCCGGCCGGGCCACCGTCGTGGCCCGGCGTAGCCGCCGCTTTGCCCGCCTTCCTGTTCGGCCATCCGTTTCACCTTAGTTTCCAGGACCACCACCCATGGACTTTTCCAGATTCTTCATCGACCGGCCGATCTTCGCGGCCGTGCTGTCGATCGTCATCTTCGCCGCGGGACTGATCGCGATCCCGATGCTGCCCATCGGCGAATACCCCGAAGTGGTACCGCCTTCGGTGGTGGTGCGCACGGTGTATCCGGGCGCCAACCCCAAGGTCATCGCCGAGACCGTGTCCACGCCGCTGGAGGAAGCGATCAACGGCGTCGAGAACATGATGTACATCAAGTCGGTGGCCGGCTCCGACGGCGTGCTGCAGATGACCGTGACCTTCCGCCCGGGAACCGACCCGGACGACGCCGCGGTCAAGGTGCAGAACCGCGTCGCACAGGCGCAGGCGCGCCTGCCCGAGGACGTGCGCCGGCAGGGCGTGACCACGCAGAAGCAGTCGCCGACCTTCCTGATGGTGGTGCACCTGACCTCGCCCAAGGGCAAGTACGACAGCCTGTACCTGCGCAACTACGCGCGCCTGCACGTCAAGGATGCGCTGGCGCGGATCCAGGGCGTGGGCGATGCGCAGGTGTTCGGCGGCGGCGACTACGCCATGCGCGCCTGGCTGGACCCGGAGCGGGTGGCCGCGCGTGGGCTCACCGCCGGCGACGTGGTCGCGGCGATGCGCGAGCAGAACGTGCAGGTCTCGGCCGGCCAGCTCGGCGCCGAGCCGATGCCCGACAGCAAGTTCCTGACCCTGATCAACGCGCAGGGCCGCCTGCGCAGCGAGCAGGAGTTCGGCGACATCGTGCTCAAGGTCGGCGCCGATGGCGAAACCGTGCGCCTGGGCGACGTCGCGCGCCTGGAGCTGGGCGCCGGCGACTACACGCTGCGCTCGCAGCTGGACGGCAAGAACGCGGTCGGCATCGGCATCTTCCAGGCGCCGGGCGCGAACGCGCTGCAGATCCGCGACCAGGTGATCGCCAAGATGGACGAGCTCACCAAGCAGTTCCCGGAGGACGTCAAGTACGAGGCGGTCTACGACACCACGATCTTCGTGCGCGACTCGATCACCGCCGTGGTGCACACCTTGCTGGAAGCGGTGCTGCTGGTGGTGCTGGTGGTGATCCTGTTCCTGCAGACCTGGCGCGCCTCGATCATTCCGTTGATCGCGGTCCCGGTGTCGGTGGTGGGTACCTTCGCCGCGCTGTACGTGCTGGGTTTCTCGATCAACACGCTGACCCTGTTCGGCCTGGTGCTGGCGATCGGCATCGTCGTGGACGATGCGATCGTGGTGGTGGAGAACGTGGAACGCAACATCGAGGAAGGGCTGGCCCCGCTGGCCGCCGCCCACCAGGCGATGCGCGAGGTGTCCGGCCCGATCGTGGCGATCGCGCTGGTGCTGTGCGCGGTGTTCGTGCCGATGGCGTTCCTGTCCGGCGTGACCGGCCAGTTCTACAAGCAGTTCGCGGTGACCATCGCCATCTCCACGGTGATCTCGGCGATCAACTCGCTGACCCTGTCGCCGGCGCTGGCCGCGCGCCTGCTGCGTGCGCACGACGCGCCCAAGGACGGCCCGTCGCGGCTGATGGACCGCCTGTTCGGCGGCTGGCTGTTCCGTCCGTTCAACCGTTTCTTCAACCGCAGCTCCGAGCGCTATCAGGGCAGCGTGTCGCGCATCCTCGGCAGGCGTGGCGTGGTGTTCGTGGTCTATCTCGGCCTGCTGCTGGTCACCGGCGTAATGTTCAAGGCGGTGCCGGCCGGCTTCATCCCGACCCAGGACAAGATGTACCTGATCGCCGGCGTGAAGCTGCCCGAAGGCGCCTCGCTGGAACGCACCGATGCGTTGCTGCGCAAGGTCACCACCATCGCCATGCAGACCGAGGGCGTCGAGCACTCGATCTCCTTCCCCGGTTTGAACGCGTTGCAGTTCACCAATACGCCCAATACCGGCGTGGTGTTCCTGACCTTGAAGCCGTTCGCCAAGCGCCATCGCAGCGCGTTGGAGATCAACGCCGAAATCAACCAGCGCATCTCGCAGTTGGGCGAAGGCATGGCGTTCGCGTTCATGCCGCCGCCGATCCTCGGCCTGGGCAACGGCAACGGCTATCAGCTGTTCATCGAGGACCGCGCCAACCTGGGCTACGGCGCGCTGCAGAATGCGGTCAGCACGATGCAGGGCGCGGTGGCGCAGACCCCGGGCATGAGCTTCCCGATCGGCACCTACCAGGCCAACGTGCCGCAGCTGGATGCCGAGGTCGACCGGGTCAAGGCCAAAGCGCAGGGCGTGGCCCTGACCGATCTGTTCGATACCTTGCAGACCTACCTGGGCTCGGCCTACGTCAACGACTTCAACCAGTTCGGCCGCACCTGGCAGGTGATCGCCCAGGCCGACGCGCCGTTCCGCGAGAACGTGGAGGACATCGCGCGGTTGCGCACCCGCAACGCCGCCGGCGAAATGGTGCCGATCGGCTCGATGGTGACGATCAAGCAGAGCTTCGGTCCGGATCCGGTGTTGCGCTACAACGGCTATCCGGCGGCCGATCTGGCCGGCGAGGCGGATGCGCGCATGCTGTCCTCGGCCGAAGCGATGGCCAAGATCACCCAGATCGCCAAGCAGGTGCTGCCCAACGGCATGGAGATCGAATGGACCGACCTGAGCTATCAGCAGGCGAGCCAGGGCAATGCGGCGATGGTGGTGTTCCCGCTGGCGGTGATGCTGGCGTTCCTGGTGCTCGCCGCGCTGTACGAAAGCTGGACGCTGCCGCTGGCGGTGATCCTGATCGTGCCGATGACGCTGCTGTCGGCGCTGTTCGGGGTGTGGTTGACCGGCGGCGACAACAACGTGTTCGTGCAGGTCGGCCTGGTGGTGCTGATGGGCCTGGCGTGCAAGAACGCGATCCTGATCGTCGAGTTCGCCCGCGAACTGGAGCTGCAGGGCAAGGGCATCGTGGAGTCGGCGCTGCAGGCCTGCCGCCTGCGCCTGCGCCCGATCGTGATGACCTCGATCGCGTTCATCGCCGGCACCGTGCCGCTGGTGTTCTCGCATGGCGCCGGCGCGGAAGTGCGCTCGGCCACCGGCATCACCGTGTTCGCCGGCATGCTCGGTGTGACCCTGTTCGGCCTGTTCCTGACCCCGGTGTTCTACGTCGCCCTGCGCAAGCTGTCCGGGCGCCCGCTGGTGTCGCATGCGCCGCCGCACGCCGATGCGCCGATCCACGCTTGATCCTTTCATTCCCCCTTTTCAGGACATCCGCATGAACACGACCCACAAGATCGCCCTCGTCACCGGCGCCACCCGCGGCATCGGCCTGCATACCGTGCGCCAGCTGGCCGAGGCCGGCGTGCACACGCTGCTGGCCGGCCGCGATTCCACCCGCACCACGGCCGCCGCGCTGGAACTGCAGGGCGAAGGCTTGCCGGTGGAGGCGCTGACCCTGGATGTCACCGACGCCGCCAGCATCGCCGCCGCGGTGGCGGCGGTGCAGGCGCGCCATGGCCGGCTCGACATCCTGGTCAACAACGCCGGCATCATGATCGACGATATGAAGCTGGCGGTCTCGCAGCAGAGCCTGGAGACCTGGCGCACGACCTTCGACACCAACGTGTTCGGCCTGATCGCCGTCACCCAGGCATTCCTGCCGCTGCTGCGCGCCGCGCCCGCCGCGCGCATCGTCAACGTGTCCAGCCTGCTCGGCTCGCTTGCCCTGCACAGCCAGCCCGGCTCGCCGATCTACGACTTCAAGGTGCCGGCCTACAACGTGTCCAAGAGCGCGGTGAACGCGTGGACCGTGCAACTGGCCTACGAACTGCGCGACACCCCGATCAAGGTCAACACCATCCACCCCGGCTACGTGAAGACCGACATGAATTCCGGCGAGGGCGAGCTGGAAGTGGCCGACGGCGCGCGCAGCAGCGTGATGATGGCGCTGCTCGACGCCGATGGCCCGACCGGCAGCTACACCCATGTGGGCCAGGTGCTGCCATGGTGATCCGTCCCGCGATCGGCGCGCTGGCGTTGGCGCTGCTCAGCGCCTGCGCCAGCGTCGGCCCCAACTACCGCGCCCCGGAACAGGCGCCGGTGACGCTGCAGGGCGCGGCGGCACCGGTGTTCGCGACCGCCTCGCCGGTGGCATCGTGGTGGGCGCAGTTCGACGACCCGGTGCTGGAACAGCTGGTGCACCAGAGCCTGGTCGCCAACCTCGACCTGCGCATCGCTCTGTCGCGGGTGCACGAGGCGCGCGCGGTCTTCGCCGAACGGCGCCTGGACCAGGCGCCGCACGTCACCGCCAACGGCGACTACAGCCGCGGCAAGGCGCCGGATGCGGACGCCGGCGGCGCGCGGGTGCTGACCGAGAGCTACAGCCTGGGCTTCGATGCCGGCTGGGAACTCGATCTGTTCGGGCGCCAGCGCCGCGCCACCGAGGCGGCGCGCGCCGACCTGGAAGCCGAACAGGCCGGCATGGCCGATGCGCAGGTTACCGTGGCCGCGGAAGTGGCGCGCAACTACTTCGAGTTGCGCGGCGCGCAGAAGCGCATCGCGGTGGCGCGCACCACGCTGGACAACCTGCGCGATACCCAGCGCCTGACCGAGACCCGCTGGCAACTGGGCGCCGGCAGCGAACTGGACGTGCAGAGCAGCCGCGCCCGGCTCAAGGCGATCGAGGCCGACATCCCGTTGCTGGAAGTCAGCGAAGCGCAGGCCCGGCATCGGCTGGCGGTGCTGCTGGGCCGCCCGCCCGGCGCGCTGGACGAGCTGCTGGCGCCGCGCGCGACGCCGGCCTATGCGCGCGCGCTGCCGCTGGGCGATACCACCCAGTTGCTGCGCCGGCGTCCCGACGTGCGCATCGCCGAGCGTCGGCTGGCGGCGGCGACGGCGCGGATCGGCGTGGCCACCGCCGACCTGTTCCCGCGGATCAGCCTCAGCGGCTTCGTCGGCTTCCTGTCCGGCGATGCCGGCTCGCTGCTGCAGGGCAGCAGCAAGGCCTGGTCGCTGACCCCGTCGATCAGCTGGGCGGCGTTCGACTTCGGCACCGTGCGGGCGCGGCTGCGCGCCAGCGAGGCGCAGGCCGACGGTGCCGCCGCCGACTACGAGAAGGCGGTGCTCGGCGCGCTGGAGGATACCGAGAACGCGTTGACCTCCTACGCCAAACAGCAGGCGCGGCTGGCGATCGTCGCCGAGCAGGCGCAAGCGGCGGGCCGTGCCGAAGCGCTGGCGCAATTGCGCTACCGCGAAGGGTCGGAGGATTTCCTGACCCTGCTCGATACGCAGCGCACCAAGCTGTCCGCCGACGATGCCCTGGCCGATGCCGAGGCGTCGGTCAACGTCGGCGTGGTGCGGGTGTACAAGGCGCTCGGCGGCTGGGGCCAGGATGCGGTGCTGCCGCCGGAGGTGGCGCTGGCGACGCCGCCTGCGCCGGCGCCAGTTCCGCGCTGACCGCCAGGGCGTTTTCTCGCTGCTGTTCACGGCCGCCGGTCTCTCGCTGGCGGCGCGACCCCAGTCGCGTTGGGCGGTAGCGAAAACGCCCAGCGCGACTGAGCAGCGCATGGCAGGCGAGGGTGCTGCGGCCGGCATGCCGCGGCAGCTGCGCGGCAGAGGATGGTGCGACCGCGCATGGCGGCAACATCGCCATGCAGGCCGATGCCGATCCTGCTGCCCTTGCCCAGGCATCGGCGGCAGCGCGGCCCGCTGGCGCACCACCGGCGCCAGCGATCACCCCTCGATCAGGTCGTCGGCGATCACGTAGGTGTCGCGGCCGCCGTTCTTGGCGTGGTACAGCGCCGCGTCCGCGCGCGAGAACCAATCCTGCCAGTGTTGCTCGCCGCACAGCATGGCCGCGCCGAGGGAGACGCTGATGCGGCCGCCGGGGCCGCGCAAGGCCTCGCGCGTGACCTGGTGCAGGCGCTTGGTGAAGGCGGCCAGCTCGCTGCGCGACTGCACGCGCGTCACCACCACGAATTCCTCGCCGCCGAAGCGGAACACCTCGTCCGGCGCGCGCACCTGGAAGCGCAGCAGTGCCGCCAGCTCGGCCAGCGTGCGGTCGCCGGCGGCGTGTCCGTAGAGATCGTTGACCTCCTTGAAGTGATCGATGTCGATCACGATCAGCCCATGCCGGCGCGGCTTGCGGCGCGCATCGGCCACGCGCTGCGACAGGCTGCGTTCCAGCATGCGCCGGTTCGGCAGCCCGGTCAGCGCGTCGTTCGACGCCAGCTGTTCCAGCTGCACGCGGTCGCCCTCCAGGCGCAGCGACAGCACGTAGCCCAGGCCGGTGATCAGCAGCGATACCGCGAGCAGCGAGAACGTGTGCTCGGTGCCGAGCAGGGTGCCCGGGGTGACCAGCATGATCACGATCAAGGTGGCGTTGCAGGCCAGCCCGACGCCGCGCGCGACCACGAAGAAGTTGCTCATCATCGCCAGGTACAGCCACGGCACCGCGGCCTGGTGCAGGGCATGGCTGGCCAGCGCGCTGCCCAGCAACCAGCTCAGGGTCAGCAGCGCGTCCATGCGGCCGTCGCCGCGGCGCAAGGCCAGCGAGGTGGCCAGCGCCGCCAGGCCGGCCAGCGTGGCGCCGGCGGCGGCGCTCCAGGCGTGGCCCTGGAGCCACTGATAGGCCCCGAACAGCAGCAGCACCGCGGCGGTGGTCGGCCCCAGGATCTTGATGATGCCGAGCCGGAAGTGTCGGCGCATCGATGCGCTCACGGCCGGACGGCGCTCTGCGTGGCGAGCGCTATCGGCTTGGCAACGACACGCTGGGGAACGGGGAGAAAGGCGTGCATGCGGGCATCGCGCTGCGTTAGGGTCGCAGTGAACAGGCAAATTCTGTGCCGTCCGCCGCATCGGCTGCGTGAGTGCGGCAGGGCGGGGAGATCGCGAGGCAGCTGGCGTCGCCCCGGTCGTGGCCGCGTGCCGGTTCGCCTTGCCCCGTATCGGCGCAAGGCGTGAGCCGGCGCAGCGCCGGCGTCGCACCCGCGCGCTTTACTCCCGCACAGGCATAGGCGCAGCTGCCGCCGCGGGCCCGGGCCCGGTGCCGGCGACGCGGGCGGTGTGCGGCCTGGCGGCCTGGCTCGGGTCGGGCGCCAGCCGCTGGCAGTCGTGGTGGAACGTGGCCTGCGGCAGGCGTTCGGCCAGGAAATCGACGAAGCTGCGGATCGCCGGCAGCAGGCCGCGGCGGCTCGGGTAGACGAAATGCAGCAGGCCCTGGGCGGTGCTGTAGTCCGGCAACACCCATTCCAGCATGCCGTTGGCGAGCAGCGGGGCGCAGAATTCCTCGGGCAGCAGCGCCACGCCGCAGTCCTGTACGGCCGCGGCCATGAGCACGGAGAAATCGCCGCTGACCAGCCGCGGCGTCATCTCCACCGCGGTCTTGTTGCCGTCGTCGTCGAGCAGTTCCCACAGCTGCGCGCCCTCGTGTTCGAACATCGACAAGGCCGGCAGCCGGGCCAGCTCCTGCAGCGTCTGCGGACGGCCCTGCGCGTCCAGGAACGCGCGGCTGGCCACCAGCATGCCGCGCGCATGGCCGATGCTGCGCACCACCAGGGTGGCATCGGTATCGAGCTTGTCGCGCACCCGGATCGCCACGTCGTAGCCTTCGCCGATCACGTCCACGCGGCGGTTGGTCGCGGTGAGCCGCACCTGCACCTTGGGGTGTGCGAGCAGGAACGCCGGCAGGATCGGGCCCAGCACGTTCTGCGCCAGCGACACCGGGCAGCTGACCCGGACCACCCCGCGCGGTTCGGTGCGCAGTTCGTCGACCGCCTCCTGCGCGGCGCGCGCTTCTTCCAGCACCGCGCGGCAATGCTGGTAGAAGCGCGTGCCGACCTCGGTGACCACGAAGCGGCGCGTGGTCCGCTGCAGCAGGCGCACGCCGAGCCGCTCCTCGAGCTGGGCGACGCGCTTGCTCAGCCGCGACTTGGGCAGGCCCAGCGCCCGCCCGGCGGCGGAAAATCCGCCGTGTTCGACCACCGAGGCGAAGAAATACAGATCGTTGAGGTCGTGCAGGACGCCGTCCATCGTCGGGATCATCGTTTCTCGTTGCGAACGATCAGTGTACTTCAGGCGGACTAATCGTTCGATTGTTTCGCGCGTATCGTCTCCGCCATGCCGCTCCGCGGCCAACGCAAAGGAACCTCCATGAAACTCCTGCACATCGACAGCAGCGCGCTCGGCGCGCATTCCGTCTCGCGCGGGCTGACCGCGGCCATCGTCGCCGAGTTCGTCGCCGCGCATCCGGGCGTGGACGTCGCCTACCGCGACGTGCACGCCGCGCCGCTGAGCCACTGGGCGCCGCCGGCCGGCGATGCCGACCCGGCAGCCATCGAAAACAGCCAGGTGCTGGAAGAGTTCCTGGCCGCCGACGTCGTCGTGGTCGGCGCGCCGATGTACAACTTCGGCATCGCCAGCTCGCTGAAGGCCTGGATCGACCGCCTCGCCGTGGCCGGCAAGACCTTCCGCTACGGCGCAGCCGGTCCGGAAGGCCTGGCTGGCGGCAAGCGCGTGATCGTCGCGTCCTCGCGTGGCGGCATCTACAGCGCAGGCAGCCCGGCTGCGGCGCACGATTTCCAGGAGACCTACCTGCGCGCGGCATTCGGCTTCTTCGGCATCACCGACATCGCGTTCGTCCGCGCCGAAGGCGTGGCGATGGGCGACGACCATCGCACCCAGGCGATCGGCGGCGCGATCGCGGGCATCGGCGGCTTGTTGCGCGAGGCGGCGTGAACCGTCGCTTCGCGCGTTGCCGGGACGTCTGCCGGTAGGGCGGGGCATCGGTGAGGCAAGAGCGGTCGGCGCAAATATGCCCGGCCGCTTTCGCATGTGTGCTGGAGTGGCGCGTGTTTCGCGCAGAGCGTCGGCGACAGCCAGCATGGCCTCGATGGCAAGACTGCGCATGGGCCATGCCGCAGAGATCGGGATGCGCCCGTCGATCCGATGGCGTCCATGCCACCGCGCGCGGCCGTTGCCGGCGCCAGCCGGCGCCGTGGCTGCTCTACGGTGTTTCGCCGTCGATCAGGCGCATGCCCTGCGGGCTGAGCGCGATGTCGCCGTCTTCGCCTTGCGCGGCATGGTTTTCGCGCACCGCCCAGTTCGCCTCTTCTTCGGTGACCGGCTTCGTGGCGTGGATGTCTTGCAGAATGCGCAGTTGTTCGCGGGTCAGTTGCATGGCGCACCAGGGTGGCAATCGATGCCGTCACCGTACAGGCCGCGCGTGATGGGTATGTCGCCGGCATCGGCCTGGGCTGGCTGCGTTTCTTCGGGCGGCGCAGCGCCACACACCGTCCATTGTGGGATCCGCAACGCAAGTCTGGATGCCGCCCCGCGCATGTCGTCGTTCCGACATGCCGCGAGGACATGTTCCTAACAGTGCCTGCCGCATCCTTGCCCTACCAGCTGTGCGGCCGTAGGTAAAATCTCAGGGCTGCTTCAAGGGTGCAGGCATCCGCGGCTGGACCATTTCCTTTCGACGTATTGCAGATGCCCCACCGCTGGGCGTCTGCAGTCTTCTGCTGCGCCGTGCGCTACCGGCGCTCCCGTAACCACTCGCGGCAACTCCGATCCGCTCGCTTGCAGCATCGAACTGACGTGCTGGGCGACGCGGTTAGCTGCGAAGCCTGCCCGTCGCGGTCGCTCCGCGATGGTCGCGCCTATCCCGGAGCCCCACCGCAGATGCATCGCTGTGCCGTCAACGGCGTCCTGTCGGTGGCGGGGGGTACAAACAAAAAAGGCCGGATTGCCCTGGAATCCAGGAAAATCCGACCCTTGTCGTACGTCCGCGAATTGCTGCGAACGTTCAGATGGTGGAGGTGGGCGGAATCGAACCGCCGTCCGAAGGCACTCCATCCCCGGCACTACATGCTTAGCTCATCGTTGGATCTCATCCCGGAACAGCACGATGTGCGAAGCGCATCCCGGGACCAGCCTGCTTTATTTAGCCAATGGCTGACAGGCAGCCACCACCGGCGATTCCGTGATAATGACCCTACGTCGCGAGCACGGACACAAGCGATTTCGGGGCTAGGCCTTAAGCGGCCAGTGCGTAGTTGTCGTCGTTGGCAACTATAAGTTTGCTGCTGGATTTACGAGGAAAGCGGCCCCCTCGGCATGCGCCAAGCGATTTTGCAACCCCCGTCGAAACCAGTGCACCCCCGGGGAAAACGTAAAACGCTGACCGACACAGTGTAGGGATCGGGGAGGGCAGTCACAAGTCTTGCGACAGGGGCGGCTTAAGCTGGCTTCACTCGGCGCGGCAGCTGGCGGTAGGCGCCGACGGATCTCCCCCAGGCATGGAGCACCGCGATGGCAACCAGGCAACAGCGTGCGCGCGACGGCGGGCGCGATGGGAAACGAGCAGCCGCGGCAGCGGTCGCCGCAGCGAAACCAGCGAACGCGTCCGTCCCGGCCGGCCGGGCAGGGCCTGCACGGCAGGGCGTTGCGGCGAAGAAGGCCAAGCCCAAGAAGGCCGCCGCGCAGCGGGCCGAGGCGAAGAGCGCGGGAAAGACGGCCGCTCGGTCGAGCGGGCCGGCGCGGCGCAGCGCGGCGAAGACAGTGGCTGGCGACAGATCCAGGACAGGCGCGCCCAAGGCGGCCAAGCCCAAGACAGTCAAGCCCAAGACGGGTAGATCCGGGGCAGCCAAGCCGGACGCCGCCGCCAAGCGCGCGCCGTCGTCTCATCGCGGCACAGATGCCGCCACCGCCGCCAGCGTTCAGGCCCCTGCGCGCACCACCAGGCCCAAGGCCACCGGCGAAGGCTCGCTGGCACAGGGCCAGGCGCGCACGGTCATCTACATCCATGGCATCGGCAACAAGCCGCCGGCCGAGGTGCTGCGCTGCCAGTGGGATCGTGCTCTGTTCGGCCGCGAGATGGGCGAGCGCACGCGCATGGCGTACTGGGTCAGCCGCGAGCGCTATCCGTCGCCGGAACCGGGCAGTTGCCAGGACCAGGACCGCGGCCCGGCGCTGAACCAGGCCGAGCAGCGGGTGCTCGGCGCGCTGGGCGTGGTGCCGCAGCTGGCCGATCTGCGCCAACTGGCCGATACGCTGGCCGGCAGCGACGCCGAACGCGCGCGCCTGCGGCAGTTGCTGGACGAGGTGCAGGCCGCCGCGCCGGAGGCGGCCGGCCTGCATGCGCAGGGGCCGATCGACGTGCTGAACCGGATGCTGCTGAAACTGATCTCCGCCGCGCTGCTGCAGGACGTGCACGATTTCTTCTTCGTGCCGGCGCGGCGCGCGCAGATGCGCGAAAGCCTGCTGCAGCGCATGCGCGCCGGCGGCGGTCCGTTCGTGGTGGTCGCGCACAGCCAGGGTTCGCTGATCGCCTACGACGTGCTGCGCGAGTTCGAGGCCGAGGGCTGCGAAGTGTCGCTGCTGCTGACCCTGGGGTCGCCGCTGGGCCTGCCGGTGGTACGCAGCATGTTCAAGCAGTGGACCGGCACGCCGAAGTTGCCGTTTCCGGCCTGCGTGAAGCGTTGGGTCAACGTCGCCGAGCGGCGCGATCCGGTGGCGCTGGACGACGATCTGAGCGACGACATCGCCGATGCGCAGGGGCGCTTCCACAACATCGCCGGATCGCGCATCAACCCGGATTGGCAGCGCAATCCGCATTCCGGCTCCGGCTATCTGTCCATCCCCGAGGTCCGCGCCGAGGTGCGGCGCGCGGTGGGCGTGGGCTTCGATCAGCCGATCGCGCATCCGGTGCTGATCAAGGATCTGTCCGACCAACTGGAGGCGCACGCGCCGGACTATCGCCACGAGGTGCTGATCGAGCTGGACCGCCTTCCGGACGCGCGCGAGCCGGCGCAGTTGAAGCGCGATCTGGTCGCGGCGCTGCGCGAGCTGACCCAGGCGTCCACCGGATTGCACGGCGAGGCGCTGGACGCGGCGATCGAGCTGGAAGACACGCTGCAGCGCTACGTGTCGGCGCGCCTGACCCGGTTCGAGATCGAAAGCCTGCGCGAGCGCTATCGCACGTTGAACCTGAAACGGCTGTGGCGCGACGCCGGCAAGCGCGCCCTGATCTACCAGTCGCGCAGCACCGTGCAGGCCGACGCGGCGCAGGTGGCGTACCGCGCGCTCGGCACCGGCATCGGCTGGGCGGTGCTGGACAGCGGCATCGCCGCGGCGCATCCGCATTTCCAGCAGCCCGGTCTGCCGGAAACGGTGCTGGCGCAATGGGACTGCACGCAGCGCGGCCGCGCCCGCGAACTGCGCCGCCGCGACGGCGCCGGTTTCGCCGCGCTGGACGGCAACGGCCATGGCACCCACGTGGCCGGGATCATCGCCGGGCAGTGCGAGGCGCCGCTGCCCGGGGCGGCGCCGGCCACGCCACTGCGCTTCGCCGGCATGGCGCCGCAGGCGCGGCTGTACGGGCTGAAGGTGCTGGACGACGACGGCAACGGCCGCGACTCGTGGATCATCAAGGGCGTGCAGCAGGTCGCCGAGATCAACGAGCGCGCCGGCGAGCTGGTCATCCACGGGGTCAACCTGAGCCTGGGCGGCTACTTCGATGCGGAAAGCTACGGCTGCGGCTTCACCCCGCTGTGCAACGAACTGCGCCGGCTATGGCGGCAGGGCGTGGTGGTGGTGATCGCGGCCGGCAACGACGGCCTGGCCTGGCTGATGCAGGACGATGGGCAGGCCTACCCGATGAACCTGGACCTGAGCATCGGCGACCCGGCCAACCTGGAGGAGGCGCTGGCGGTGGGCTCGGTGCACAAGAGCAGCCCGCACAGCTATGGCGTGTCGTATTTCTCCTCGCGCGGCCCGACCGCCGATGGCCGGCACAAGCCGGACCTGGTGGCGCCGGGCGAGAAGATCGTCTCGGCCCACCATCGCTACGACGCCGATGACCCCAGCACCTGGATGGTGGAGATGAGCGGCACCAGCATGGCGGCCGCGCACGTGTCCGGGCTGATCGCCGCGTTCCTGTCGGTGCGCCGCGAGTTCATCGGCTTCCCGGACCGGGTCAAGCAACTGCTGCTGGACCAGTGCCTGGACCTGCAGCGCGATCCCTACATGCAGGGCCGCGGGTTGCCGAGCCTGATGCGGATGCTTGGCGGGACGTGATGGGGTGCCGGGAATCGGGAATGGAGAAACGGGAATTGGAAAGCGGCATTGCGGCCTATGCGTTGTTCCGCCGCAGATAGGCAAGCATTCGGCACCCTTCGGGGGTAGTGGGGCGTGCAAGGAACCTGCTTGTCACCATTCCCGATTCCCCACTCCCCATTCCCAGTTCTCACGCATTTTTATTGTGCCGCCGCATGATCCGCTGCTTGTCGCGGGCCCAGTCGCGGTCCTTGGCGGCATCGCGCTTGTCGTGGTCCTGCTTGCCCTTGGCCAGCGCGATCTCGAGCTTGATCTTGTTCTTGCTCCAGTACATCGCGGTGGGCACCAGGGTGTAGCCGTCGCGCTCGACGCGGCCGATCAGCTTGTCGATCTCGCTCCGGTGCAGCAGCAGCTTGCGGGTGCGGCGGTCGTCGGCGACCACGTGGGTGGAGGCCTGGATCAGCGGGGTGAACTGCGCGCCGAACAGGAACAGCTCGCCCTGGCGCACGAACGCGTAGCTCTCGCCGATGTTGGCGCGGCCGGCGCGGATCGACTTGACCTCCCAGCCCTGCAGGGCCAGGCCGGCTTCGTAGCGGTCCTCCAGGTGGTATTCGTGGCGCGCACGCTTGTTCAACGCGATGGTCTTGTTGGCCGTCGCGCCGTTTGCTTTATCCTTGGCGGGTTTCTTGCTCATCTTGCTATTGTCTCCGATTCGGGGCCTCCCGAACGTCTTGGTCCACTTTCCCCGCACCGAATGCCTATCATCCGCCGCAGCGCCCTGGTCGAACACCCCGCAACGCGCATGTTCGACCTGGTCAATGATGTCGCCGCCTATCCGCGCCGCTTCGCCTGGTGCGATGCGGCGCATGTGCTCGAGCACAGCGACCAGTACCTGGTGGCGCGGCTGGACCTGGGCGTGGGCTCGTTCCGCACCTGGTTCACCACCGAAAACCGGCTGCAGCGCCCCGACCGCATCGATATGCTGCTGCGCGACGGCCCGTTCAAGCGCCTGCAGGGGCAGTGGGAGTTCCAGGGCTTCAACGAGCATGCCAGCAAGGTCAGCCTGACGCTGGACTTCGAGCCGGCCTCGCGGTTGCTCGGGCCGGCGCTGGCGCTGGGCTTCCAGAGCCTGGCCGACCGCATGGTCAACGACTTCGTGCGCGTGGCCGACCGCGAAGACGCATGAGCGGGCTGCGGGTCGAGGTGGTGCTGGCCTGGCCGGAGCGCTTCGTCGCGCGCACGCTGCAATTGCCCGAAGGTTCCACCGTCGCCGATGCATTGAGCGCAGCGGCCTTGGCCGAGGCGACGCCGGGCATGCCCTGCGCGATCCATGGCAGCGTCGCCGCGCCGACCCAGCTCCTGCACGATGGCGACCGGGTCGAAGTGCTCAGGCCATTGCTGGCCGATCCGAAGGACGCCCGGCGGCGGCGCGCGAAACCGCGCTAGCGCCGCCAGGCGCGTTGCCGGCGCCGCTTACTCGCTGCGGCGCTGCTTCTTCTTGTCCTTGGCCAGGTTGCGGCCGAACTGGCGCACGCTGTTCTTGGCCAGCTCCGAATCGTTGTCCGGGAAATAGTCGCCTTCCCAGCGGGTCACCGTGTCGTTGTCGAAGTAGACGACGAAATTCTTGATCTCGGTCCGGCCAAGGCGATCGAGGCGCTCGGTCGAGGTGTAGTCCCAGCGTTGGGCATGGAACGGATCCGGGATCGACGGGGTGCCGAGCAGCGCGTTGACCTGCTGCTTGCTTTGGCCGACCTTGAGCTGATCGACGGCCCCCTGCTTGATCAGGTTGCCTTGGTAGATAGGCTGCTTGTAGATGATCCCGCAGCCAGCGGTGGACAGGGCAACAGCGGCGACCAGCAAGAGATTGCGCATCGGGGACAGTACTGAGGGAAATCGGGTCGATGATACACTCCCGACGACCGCCGCGACCCATCCCGAGGCAGCTGGCGCTAAACCAGCTATGAACGGAGACGCCATGGAATCCCACGATCTGCGCAAAGTCGGCCTGAAGGTCACGCATCCCCGGATGCGCATCCTGGAGCTGCTCGAGCAGAAGTCGGCGCGCCACCACATGACCGCGGAAGAGATCTACCGCCAGTTGCTCGATCACGGCGACGAGATCGGCCTGGCCACGGTGTACCGCGTCCTGACCCAGTTCGAGGCGGCCGGCCTGGTGCTCAAGCACAATTTCGAAGGCGGCCAGGCGGTGTACGAACTGGACCGCGGCGGCCACCACGACCACATGGTGGACGTGGATACCGGCAACGTCATCGAGTTCGAAAGCGCCGAGATCGAGGAACTGCAGCGCAAGATCGCCGCCGATCACGGCTACGAACTGGAAGAGCACTCGTTGGTGCTGTACGTGCGCAGCAAGCGCCCGGCCGGCAAGAAGGGCTGAGCCGCCGCCCCTGCGTGCGGGCGCGGGAGCGGTTCGGGTTCGCCCGGGAGCGTCGCCACCTGGACATGGCGCCGTAACCGTTGCGGACCCGACTCCGTTCGTCGCGACTGAAGTTGCTCCCACCGGGGCTTGCGGCTGGCCGGCTGGGTGCACTAGGGAGCGACTGCCGGTGGCTTTGGTATCGGTCCTGATTGTTTCCGAAATCGGTTGGCTGGATGGCTTCGTTCGTCGCGGTTGAAGCCGCTCCTACAGGGGCGCGCGACGAACCGGCTGGGTGCACTGTAGGAGGGGCTTCAGCCCCGACCCGACCCCATCCGAAGCCTGCAAGCTTCCTATCACCTGATGGCTCGGGACTCCCCAGTGCATGCGCGCGGGGACACCCCACGCGACCGAGCCGAAATCCAGGCCGCCAGCCCGGCGGAACGGTACTGCAGGCGCTTCAACAGTGGCGTTAGCGTGGCCGAATCCAGGAACAGCCGCTCTCAGCCAGCGCTCTGCAGCAGCCGCTTGGCCGCCGCGCGGGCTTCCTTACTGACCTCGACCCCGCCCAGCATCCGCGCCAGCTCTTCCTCGCGCTGGCGCGGCGCCAGCAGTTCGACCGAGCTCTGGGTCATGCCCTCGACCGGGGCCTTGCTGACCCGGTAGTGGGCGTGGCCCTGCGCCGCGACCTGCGGCAGGTGGGTCACGCACAGCACCTGGCGCTGCTCGCCGAGCGCGCGCAGCTTCTTGCCGACGATGTCGGCGACCGCGCCGCCGATGCCCGAGTCCACCTCGTCGAACACCATCGTCGGCACCGCGTCCAGGCCCAGCGCGGCGACCTCGATCGCCAGCGAGATGCGCGACAGCTCGCCGCCGGAGGCGACCTTGCGCAGCGCCCGCGGCGGCTGGCCGGCGTTGGCCGCGACCAGGAATTCGACGCGCTCGGCGCCGGCCGGGTCGGGGCGCTCGGCCTCGTGCGGCTCGAGCTGGATCTCGAAGCGCCCGCCGCCCATGCCCAGTTCGCCGATCAGCGCGGTGGTGTCGCGCGACAGCGCCTGCGCGCCGCGCTGGCGGGTGCCGCTGAGCGCGGCGGCGGCGTCGCGCCAGGCCTGGGTGGCGCGGGCGATCTCCGCATCCAGCACGTCCAGCCGTTCGCCGGCCCCGCGCAGGCCCTCGACCTCGGCCAGCAGCGCGTCGCGGTGCTCGCCCAGCGTGTCCGGGGTGACCCGGTGCTTGCGCGCCAGGTCGTGCAGCCGGCCCAGCTTGCGTTCCATGTCCTCGAACTGCGCCGGATCGGCATCGAGGTCGTCGCGCACCCGGTCGACCAGCGCCAGCGCCTCTTCCAGCTGGATCGTGGCGCTGTCGATCAGCGCTTCGACCTCGGCCAGGCGCGGCTCGTATTCGCCCACCTTGCCGAGTTCGTGGCGGGTCTGCTGCAGCAGTTCCAGCACCGCCGGCGCTTCGTCGCCGTTGAGCCGCTGCGCGGCGCCCTCGCAGGCGCCGATCAGCGCCGCGGCGTGGGCCTGGCGGCGATGGTTGGCGTCCAGCGCGGCGATCGCCGCCGGCTCCAGGTCCTCGCGCTGCAGCTCGGCCAGCTGGTGCTCGAGGAAGCCGATGCGGTCGGACACGTCGCCCTGCGCCAGCAGCGTCTCGCGCTCGGCCAGCAGCGCCTGCCAGCGCGCGGCGGCGGCGCGCACCGCGGCGCGTTCGGCCTCGTTGCGGGCGTAGGCGTCGAGCAGGCCGAGCTGGCTGCCGCGCGACAGCAGCGCCTGGTGTTCGTGCTGGCCGTGGATCTCGACCAGGTGCCCGGCCAGTTCGGCCAGCTGCGACAGGGTCACCGGGCGGCCGTTGATCCAGGCGCGCGAGCCGCCGTCGGCGCGAATCACCCGGCGCAGCTGGCATTGGTCGTCGTCGTCGAGCTCGTTCTCGCGCAGCCAGGCGCGCGCCGGGGCGGCCTCGGGCACGGCGAATTCGGCCGACAGTTCGGCGCGGTCGGCGCCATGGCGGACCACGCCGCTGTCGGCGCGCAGCCCGGACAGGAAGCCGAGCGCGTCCACCATCAGCGACTTGCCGGCGCCGGTTTCGCCGGACACGACGGTCATGCCAGCGCCGAATTCCAGTTCGGTGCCGCGGACGACGGCGAAATCCTTGATCGAGAGATGTCTGAGCATGGGGGTCGGGATCCAGGGGCGCGCAACGCTAGCACGCGGGGGTAGGTGGGCCAATGACTTGCCAAGCCGGCATGCAGCCATTATCTAGTGTCCAGTCTCACGGATTGATTGCATGCGCGCCTCCCCGGTCCACTCCTCGCTCGACCCACGCGCCCGGCAGCTGTTGCGCACGCTGATCTCGCGCTATATCCGCGACGGCGAACCGGTCGGCTCGCAGACCCTGGCCCGCCACGCCGGGCTGGACGTGAGTCCGGCGACGATCCGCAACATCCTCGCCGACCTGGAGGACGCCGGTCTGCTCAGCTCGCCGCACACCTCGGCCGGGCGCATTCCCACCGCCACCGGCTACCGGGTGTTCGTCGACAGCCTGGTGCAGATGCGCCCGCCGGGCGAGGGCGAGGTGGCGCGGCTGCGCGCGGAGATGAGCAATGCCGCCGGCACCCAGGCGCTGCTCGGCAGCGCTTCGGAGCTGCTGTCGGCGATGACCCACTTCGTCGGCGTGGTCAGCGCGCCCAAGCGCGAGCAGTTCGCGTTCCGGCATATCGACTTTGTGCCGCTGGACGCGCGCCGGGTGCTGGCGATCCTGGTGTTCGCCGACAACGAGGTGCAGAACCGGGTCATCGAACCGCGCAAGGCCTACGAACCGGCCGAGCTGGAACGGGTGGCCAATTACCTGAACGCGCATTTCGCCGGGCGTGCGCTGGCCGACATCCGCGCCAGCCTGGTGCGCGACCTGCGCCACGCGCGCGACGAGATGGAGCTGCTGCTGGCGCACAGCGTGGAGCTGGCCGAGCAGGCGCTGGCCCCGGCCGGCGACGACATGGTGCTGGCCGGGCAGACCAAGCTGATGGGGGTGCAGGACCTGTCGGACCTGGAGCGGCTGCGCGAGCTGTTCGAGATCTTCGCCAGCAAGCGCGAGATCCTGCAGCTGCTGGAGCGCACCATCCGTGCGCCGGGGGTGCGCATCTTCATCGGCGAGGAAACCGGGGTGGTGCCGCTGGAGAGCGTGTCGCTGGTCACCGCGCCGTACATGGCCGGCGGCCAGGTGCTGGGCGTGCTGGGGGTGATCGGCCCCAAGCGCATGGACTACGACCGGGTGATCCCGCTGGTGCAGACCGCCGCCGAAGTCCTGGGCGCGGCCCTGGACCCGACCCCGCCGACAGAGCGCTAGCGCGCACGGCAGTGTGGCCAGCCGGCGGCAGCGGCCCCGCGGTCGCCGCCTGCTTTTCCCATTCCCGATTTCCGCCTCCCCATTCCCCAAATGCAACACAGCATCTTGAATCCGCCCCGCACGCCCACATAGGTGGTCCGGTAGGGCGGGTGCATCTCCCGCCAGGGAACCGGAAATGAACCAAGACCACCCCGAATTCGATTCTGAACACCTGTCCGAGGCGCAGCAGCCGGCGACCGATCCGCTGCAGGCGCAGATCGAGACGCTGCGCACCGAGCTGGCGCTGCTCAAGGCCGACGTGCTGCGCGAGCGCGCCGACCTGGAAAACCAGCGCAAGCGCATCGCCCGCGACGTCGAGCAGGCGCGCAAGTTCGCCAACGAGCGCCTGCTCGGCGACCTGCTGCCGGTGTTCGACAGCCTGGACGCCGGCCTGAGCGCCGCCGGCAGCGAACCCAGCCCGCTGCGCGACGGCCTGGAGCTGACCTACAAGCAGCTGCTCAAGGTCGCCGCCGACAACGGCCTGACCCTGCTCGACCCGACCGGGCAGCCGTTCAACCCGGAACATCACCAGGCGATCAGCCAGGCCGAGGCCGACGGCGTCGCCCCCGGCCATGTGATCCAGGTGTTCCAGAAGGGCTACCTGCTCAACGAGCGCCTGCTGCGGCCGGCGCTCGTGGTGGTCGCGAAGCACGATTGACGCGTGGCGGCGGCGGTGCGCGCCTGAATCGGGCGCGGCCGCGGCAGAACGCTAATTTGCGGTGATGGCTTGAATGACCTGCGGCCATCCCTATATCCGAACCAGACCCCGGCAGCGGCCGGACACCAGAAATTTTCAGGAGTCATCCAATGGGCAAGATCATCGGCATCGACCTGGGCACGACCAACTCGTGCGTGGCGATCATGGACGGCGGCAAGGCCCGCGTCATCGAAAATTCCGAAGGCGACCGTACCACGCCCTCGATCGTCGCCTACACCAAGGACGGCGAAGTGCTGGTGGGCGCCTCGGCCAAGCGCCAGGCGGTCACCAATCCGAAGAACACCTTCTACGCGGTGAAGCGCCTGATCGGCCGCAAGTTCACCGACGCCGAAGTGCAGAAGGACATCGGCCTGGTGCCGTACGGCATCGTCCAGCACGACAACGGCGACGCCTGGGTGGCCACCGCCGACGGCCGCAAGCTGGCCTCGCAGGAAATCTCCGCGCAGGTGCTGGAGAAGATGAAGAAGACCGCCGAGGCGTTCCTGGGCGAGACCGTCACCGAGGCGGTCATCACCGTGCCGGCGTACTTCAACGACAGCCAGCGCCAGGCGACCAAGGACGCCGGCCGCATCGCCGGCCTGGACGTCAAGCGCATCATCAACGAGCCGACCGCCGCGGCGCTGGCCTACGGCCTGGACAAGGGCCAGGGCGGCGATCGCAAGATCGCGGTGTACGACCTGGGCGGCGGCACCTTCGACGTGTCGATCATCGAGATCGCCAACGTCGACGGCGAGAAGCAGTTCGAAGTGCTGGCCACCAACGGCGACACCTTCCTGGGCGGCGAAGACTTCGACAAGCGCGTCATCGACTACCTGGTCGAGGAATTCAACAAGGACCAGGGCATCGACCTGCGCAAGGATCCGCTGGCGCTGCAGCGCCTGAAGGATGCGGCCGAGCGCGCCAAGATCGAGCTGTCGTCCTCGCAGCAGACCGAAGTCAACCTGCCGTACGTCACCGCCGACGCGTCGGGCCCGAAGCACCTCAACATCAAGCTGACCCGGGCCAAGCTCGAGGCGCTGGTCGAGGACCTGGTCAAGCGCACGATCGAGCCGTGCCGCACCGCGCTCAACGACGCCGGCCTGCGCGCCAGCGACGTGACCGAGGTGATCCTGGTCGGCGGCCAGACCCGCATGCCGAAGGTGCAGCAGGCGGTGGCCGAGTTCTTCGGCAAGGATCCGCGCAAGGACGTCAACCCGGACGAAGCCGTGGCGCTGGGCGCGGCGATCCAGGGCGGCGTGCTGGCCGGCGACGTCAAGGACGTGCTGCTGCTCGACGTGACCCCGCTGAGCCTGGGCATCGAGACCCTGGGCGGCGTGTTCACCAAGATCATCGAGAAGAACACCACGATCCCGACCAAGGCCTCGCAGACCTTCTCCACTGCCGAGGACAACCAGTCCGCGGTGACGGTGCACGTGCTGCAGGGCGAGCGCGAGCAGGCCCGCTACAACAAGTCGCTGGCCAAGTTCGACCTGTCCGGGATCGAGCCGGCGCCGCGCGGCCTGCCGCAGGTGGAGGTGTCCTTCGACATCGACGCCAACGGCATCCTGCACGTGTCGGCCAAGGACAAGAAGACCAACAAGGAACAGAAGGTCGAGATCAAGGCCGGCTCCGGCCTGTCGGACGACGAGATCCAGCGGATGGTCGCCGACGCGGAAGCCAACCGCGAGGAAGACAAGAAGTTCCATGAGCTGGTGCAGGCGCGCAACCAGGCCGACGGCCTGATCCACGCCACCCGCAGCGCGATCACCGAGCACGGCAGCAAGGTCGGCGGCGACGTGATCGGCAAGGTCGAGTCGGCCCTGGCGGACCTGGAAACGGCGATGAAGGGCGACGACAAGGGCCAGATCGAGGCCAAGACCAAGGTGCTGGAAGAAGCCGGGCAGTCGCTGTACGCGGCGGCGGCGGCCGGCGAGCAGCCGGGCGCTGCGCCGGGCGGCGCGCAGGCCGCGGCCGGCGACGACGTGGTCGACGCCGAGTTCACCGAGGTCAAGGACGACAAGAAGGCGTGATCCAGGCTTAGGGAATCGGTTCTCGAAGGAGCGGTGCTCAGGCTCCGCTCCTTCGCCGTTTTAAGGTTCCCGGTTCCATCGCCGCTATGACTATCGCTACAGGATGCCCGTTTTGAACCATTCCCCATTCCCCATCGCCCATTCCCAGCCATGAGCAAACGCGACTACTACGAAGTGCTGGGCGTGGCCCGTACCGCCAACGACGACGAGCTGAAGAAGGCCTATCGCCGTTGCGCGATGAAGTTCCACCCCGACCGCAATCCTGGCGACCACGCCGCCGAGGCGGCGTTCAAGGAGTGCAAGGAGGCCTACGAGGTCCTGTCCGACGGCAACAAGCGGCGCATGTACGACGCGCACGGCCATGCCGCGTTCGAGCACGGCATGGGCGGCATGGGCGGCGGTGGCGGTGCTGGCGGCCCGGACATGGGCGACATCTTCGGCGACATCTTCGGCAACATCTTCGGGGGCGCCGGCGGCGGTGGCGGCCGCGCGGCGCGGCGCGGCGCCGACATCGGCTACGTGCTGGAACTGGATCTGGAAGAGGCGGTGGCCGGGATCGAGCGGCGCATCGAGATTCCGACCCTGGGCGAATGCGAACACTGCCACGGCAGCGGCTCGGAAGACGGCAAGGTGGAGACCTGCACGACCTGCCAGGGGCGCGGCCAGGTGCGGATCCAGCGCGGCATCTTCGCGATGCAGCAGAGCTGCCCGCATTGCGCCGGGCGCGGCCAGATCGTGCAGAACCCGTGCGGTACCTGCCACGGCGCCGGTCGCGTCGAGGAAACCAAGGTGCTGTCGGTGAAGATTCCGCCCGGCGTGGACAACGGCGACCGCATCCGCCTGTCCGGCGAAGGCGAGGCCGGTCCGGCCGGCACCCCGCCTGGCGATCTGTATGTGGAAGTGCGGGTGCGCGAGCATGCGATCTTCCAGCGCGACGGCGACGACCTGCACTGCGAAGTGCCGATCCGCATCTCCCAGGCCGCGCTCGGCGACACCGTGCGCGTGGCCACGCTGGGCGGCGAGGCGGAGATCCGCATTCCGGCCGAGACCCAGACCGGCAAGCTGTTCCGCTTGCGCGGCAAGGGCGTGCGTTCGGTGCGCAGCCGCAGCGAGGGCGACCTGTACTGCCGCGTGGTGGTGGAAACCCCGGTCAATCTCACCGCCGACCAGCGCAAACTGCTGGAGCAGTTCGAATCCACCTTCACCGGCGAGGATGCGCGCAAGCATTCGCCGAAGTCGGCGACCTTCATCGACGGGGTGAAGGGGTTCTGGGACCGGATGACGTCGTAGAGCCGGGATTGGGGATTCGGGATTGGGGATTCGCAACGGCGGGTCCCTGGCGGCGGTCGCGAGTGTGTGGACCGGTGGAAGAGGCACGTGCAGGGTGAGAGCCCGGTACGTGCCTTTTCGGTTTTCTGGATTGCGATCGATTGCGTGCGAATCGAATGCCGGTTTCGAGAGGGATCGCCGCTGTGCTGCTGTTACCAATCCCCAATCCCGCATCCCGATCCCAGCCCTTGAACTACGGCGATGCACGGAAGGGGTTCTGGGACCGGATGACCTCCTGATCCTTCCGCGCGGGCCGCGTCGGCGCAATGCCCACGCGGCCGCGCTGGCGGCGCATCGCTAGCGTGCGCTGTCTGCGCCGCGTCACCCTGCGTGGCGCAGTCCGGCATGCGAACATGCCGCTACGCCGATCGCGGCGCATCTGGAGTGCAGGGTTCGCCATGGACATCGGCCGTTCCGTTGTTGCCCGCCTTGCCGCGCTGCTGCTGTGCGCTTGCTTTGCCGCACCCGCGCTCGCCAGTTCCGATGCCGGTTGCGACTCCAGCCTGCTGCTGGATTTCGGCGACTACAGCGGATGCCAGAACACCGTGGCGCTGGCGCCGGGCAGCGATACCCGTGTCAATCTGCTGCTGTTGATGCGCGATGGCGCCGCGCCGGCGGTGGCGCCTGCCAGCCCGCTCGAACCGGCGTTCACCTGGGAGGCGGCGGTGCAGGCGCTGCAACCGCCGGCGACCGATCAGGCCGCTGCTGCCGACGGGATGCTCGACGGCGAGGCGAACCGCTGCAACAGCAATGCGCGCGGCGGCAGCGAGTTCAACGAGGCGCTGAACGCGAACGCGCGCGTGCCGGCGGCGGAAAAAGCGCGCTTGGTCCAGGCGCGGCCGGCGCAGTGCCCGGACCAGCAAATCGCTGCGCCCGACGGCGTGTCGTCGGCCGCAGGCAGGGAATTCGCGCAGTACCTGCAGGCCGCCAGCGCGTTCTATGCCGGCGCCTTCGACGTATCCACGCGTGGCTTCGACGCGCTGGCCAAGGCGGCCGACCCCTGGATTCGCGAGACGGCGCACTACATGTTGGGGCGGGTCGCGCTCAACGCGGCGCAGGTCGATGGCTTCGACGAGTACGGCGTGCAGCGCGATCCACCGCAGTTCGACCAGGCTGCGTTGGCGCGCGCCGAGCGGGGGTTCGCCGCGTACCTGCACGACTATCCGCAAGGACGCTACGCCGTATCTGCACGCGGATTGCTGCGGCGGGTGTACTGGCTCGGTGGCGACACGCCGAAGCTGGCCGCCGAATACGAACGCTTGCTGCGCCTGCCCGCGGCGCAGCGCGGCCTGTCGGACCAGGAGCTGGCCCAGGAAATCGACAACAAGCTGCTGGCCAGCGCCGCTCCCGCGGCGCTGACCACGCCGCTGTTGCTGGCCGTGGCCGATCTCAAGGCGATGCGCTCGGGCGATGGCAGCGATGGCCACGGACTGTCGCCGGCCGCGCTGGAGGCGCAGCGGCCGCGCTTTGCCGGCGAGCCGGACCTGTTCGCGCTGCTGCTGTCCAGCTACCAGTACTACGTGGCGCGGTCGCCGGCGCAGGCGCTGCGCCTGCTGGATGCCGGCAAGGGACCGGCCAAGCGCGGCAGCGTGGCCTTCGCCGCCGCCATGCTCCAGGGCTTGGCGCTGGAGGACACCGGGGCGCCGGACCTGGCGGCCTACTGGCGGCGTCTGCTGGACAGTGCCGAGCCGGCGTTGCAGCAACCGCTGGTGCAGCTGGCGCTGGCGCGGCGCCTGGAGCGCGACCGTGCGCTCGACCAGGCGTTCGCCGCGGATTCTCCGATCGTCAACCAAGCCATCCGCGACCAGTTGCTGATCTACGCCGCCGGTGCCGACCTGCTGCGGCGTCGCGCGACGGCGACGGACGTGCCGGCGCACGAGCGCGAACTGGCCGCCTTCGTGTTGCTGTACAAGGAACTGTCGCGCGGCCAGGCCAAGGCCTTCCTGCAGGATCGCGTGCTGCTTGCCGACGTGCCGCACGACACCAGCGATCCCCGGCCCGGTCCTTACTGGTTGCCGCAGTCGTCGCCGCCGCTGGCGGTGTTCTCCGGCCCGTTCGAGCAGGGCGAGGATGCGTGTCCGGCGATCGAAGCGGTGGCAAAGACCTTGGCCTCCGCCCCCGCCGACGCCCATGCGCAGTTGTGCGTGGCCGAGTTCGTCCGGGTCATGAACTGGGATCACTTGCCGATCAACCTGCCACCGTCGGCCACCGAGCTCGGCGGAGCGCCGTCGCAGTTTCCCGGTCCCGCATATTTCCGTTTGCCGGTCTACCAGCGCGTCATCGATGCCGCGGATGTGCCTGCCAACGACAAGGCGTATGCGCTGTATCGCGCCATCAACTGCTACGCGCCCAGCGGGAACAACGGTTGCGGCGGCAAGGACGTGCCGGTGAGCGAGCGCAAGCGTTGGTTCCAGCGCCTGAAACGGGAGTTTCCGTCAACGGCCTGGGCGCAGGACCTGAAGTACTACTGGTGAGCGGCGCCATGCCCGGGCGCTGCGCCGTGCTGTTGGCGCTGTGCATGTCGATGGGCGCGGCGATCGCCGCACCGGTGGATGCGCGCCGCTACGATGCGTTCTGGCTCTGGGCCGGGGTGCGGCCGCAGCCGGTGCTGGCCAATGCGCGCCGCGTGTACCTGCTGCAGGCCGAGGTGCCGCTGGACGCCGGCGTGCCGGCACGACTGGTGGCGCAACGCGCCGCGCTGCCGCAGCTGCGCCACTGCCAGGTGTGGATGGTGTTGCGGGTGGAACGCATCGACTGGACGCCGGCATTGTTCGAGGCGGTCCTGGTGCAGCTGCAGCGCTGGCATGCGGCCGGCAACGACGTGGTCGGCCTGCAGATCGATTTCGATGCCGGTACCCGCCACCTCGCGCAGTACGTGGCGTTCCTGCGCACGCTGCGTGCGCGCTTGCCGGCCGGCTACCAACTCGGCATCACCGGCCTGCTGGACTGGAGCGTCAACGGCCGCGCCGAGGCACTGGCCGGATTGCGCGGCGTGGTCGACGAGGTGGTGCTGCAGATCTACCAGGGACGCGCGGTGATCCCCGACTATCCGGTCTATGTCGCCCGGCTCGGCAGGCTGCGGGTGCCGTTCCGCATCGGCCTGCTGCAGGATGGCGACTGGCAGCCGCCGCAGGGCCTGCAGGACAATCCGTGGTTCCGCGGCTACGTGGTGTTCCTGCGCAACCGCTGAGCGGTGCCGGTACGCCGCCGTCGCTGCCGCGGCCTAGAATGTGCGGATGAACGCATCCACTGCCAGCCATCTCGTCCACGGCCGTCGCCAGCGTCCGGATGGACCGTCGCCGATCGACGTGATCTCGGTACAGTCGCAATTGGTCTACGGCCACGCCGGCAACAGCGCGGCGGTGCCGCCGTTGCGCGCGCTGGGCCTGCGCGTGGCCGAAGTCCCCACGACCTTGCTCAGCAACGCGCCGTTCTACGACACCTTGCGTGGCAAGGTGCTGCCGTCGGACTGGTTCGCCGATCTGCTGCTCGGCGCCAGCGAGCGCGGCTTGCCGCAGCGTGCGCGCATGGTGGTGTCCGGCTATTTCGGCAGCGTCGGCAACGGCACTGCGTTCGCCGACTGGCTCGACGCCACGCTGCCGCAGTGCCCGTCGCTGCGCTACTGCCTGGATCCGGTGATCGGCGATACGCATACCGGACCCTATGTCGAGCCGGGCTTGGAAGTGGTGTTCGCCGAACGCCTGTTGCCGCATGCGTGGCTGGTCACGCCGAATGCGTTCGAACTTGGCCGCCTGACCGGCCTGCCGGCGTTGGCGCAGGACGATGCCATCGCCGCGGCGCGCGTGCTGCTGGCGCGCGGGCCGCAGTGGGTGTTGGCGCACAGCGTCAGCGGCGACGCAGGCCAGCTGGTGACCCTGGCGGTGAGCCGCGAGGCGGTCTACCGCTGGTGCTCGCCGCTGTTGCCGGTGGATGTGGCCGGCACCGGCGACGTGCTGATGGCGCTGCTGGTCGCGTTCCTGCTGCGCGGCGACGCGTTCGAGCTGGCGATCGGCCGTGCCATCGCCGGCGTGCATGCGGCGCTGGAAGCGACCCTGGCCAGCGGCTACGAGGAACTGGACGTGCTCGCCGCCGCGCCCGCGGCGCTGGCCACGCCGCTGCGCTTCGCCGCCGAGCGCCTGGCGTGAGCCTGCGCCCGGTCGTCGGCATCGTCGGCAGCGCCGGCGCCTATGGCCGCTGGCTGAGTCGGTTCTTCCGCGAGCGCATGCAGCTGGAGGTGGTCGGCCACGATCCGGCCGATCCGCAGTCGCTGGATCCCGATGCCGTGCTGCAGCGCGCGCAGGTGCTGATCTTCTCCGCGCCGATCCGGCACACGCCGGCGCTGATCGGCGACTACGTGCGCCGCGCCGCCGGGCGCGAACGCGAGCAGCTGTGGCTGGACGTGACCTCGGTCAAGCGCGAGCCGGTGGCGGCGATGCTGGCGTCGCAGGCGGAAGTGGCCGGGCTGCATCCGATGACCGCGCCGCCGAAGTCGCCCACGCTCAAGGGCCGCGTGCTGGTGGTGTGCGAAGCGCGGTTGGCGCGCTGGAGCGAGTGGCTGCAACAGCTGTGCACGGCGCTGGAGGCCGAATGCGTGCGCAGCACACCCGATCACCACGACCAGGTGATGGCGTTGGTGCAGGCGATGGTGCACGCCAGCCACCTGGCCCAGACCGGCGTGTTGCGCACGCACGCGCCGACGCTGGGGCCGCTGGAGGCATTGATGCCATACCGTTCGGCCTCGTTCGAACTGGATACCGCGATCATCGCGCGCATCCTGGCGTTGAATCCGGCGATCTACGAAGACATCCAGTTCGGCAATCCGCATGTCGGCGGCGTGCTCGACGGCTTGATCGCGCAACTGTCGCGGTTGCGCGACCAGGTGAGCCGTGGCGACGATGCGGCGCGCGCGCAATTCCGCGCCGATTTCCTCGACGCCAATCGCCAGGCGCTGGGCGCGGCGGCGATCGCGCACGGCAACTACAGCTACGAACGCGTCGGCTATCTGCTCGCGGATCTGACCGAGCAATTGACGCTCAGCGTCTATCTGCCCGAAGACCGCGCCGGCTCGCTGCGGAGCTTGCTGTACGTGTTCGAGCGCCACGGCGTCAGCCTGGCCTCGATCCATTCCTCGCGCACGCCGGCCGGCGAACTGCATTTCCGCATCGGCTTCGACCCGGCCACCGTGGCGACGGCATTGGACGCCGCGGCAGCGGAGATCGATGCCAGCGGCATCGGCCGGGTGTTGCCGCGCTAGTCCGGTGCAAACGGCCACCCTGTAGGAGCGGCTTCAGCCGCGACAGGCAGTGCGATCAAGCGATCGGGTGTGGTCGGCGGGCAGCATGTTGCGCATGCATGTCCGTGTCCAGATAGTCACGGTCGCGGCTGAAGCCGCTCCTACAAGGGGTAGAGAGAACACACTGTTGCTGCAGCCGCACTTCATCCACAGGCAGTGTGGATGGAATGCGCGCAAACATGTGGATAAGTGTCTGCGCGCCTTGCTGGGCGGGCGTGTCAAGAGGCTTGGTCAATAATTGACCACTGGCCCGTCGCGCGTACCGCGCGCGAGGCGGACAGATCGCACTGCCGCTCGTCGTCGCTACGCGGCAGCGCGCGCGCTCACACCGCGGTCAGGGTCAGTTCGCCGCCGGTGGTGGTGAACTGCTGGCCGCGGCGGATCAGTTTGCGCCCGTCGGCCAGTTCGTAGCGCAGCGCCGGCGTGGACGGCGCGTCGTGCTGCGCCTGCTGCTGATGCTGGACTTCGTCCTGGAACTCGGTGATCAGATAGGCCTCGCCGTCGGGGCCGAGGGCGGGCAGCTGGCGAAAGGACATGGCATGTCTCCTGAAGGCGATTCGTCGAACCGGATTGCGCCGGAAACGCTGCCGGCGCCTTGCGCCGCCGCCGTTGCGTGGGGCGCAGCGGGACCGTAGTCCCGCCAGTGTTAGCACGGCGTGCTCAGTCGATGAATTGCAGCCGTGCCAGTTCCGCGTACAGGCCGCCCTGCGCCAGCAGCTCGGCATGGGTGCCCTGGGCGACGATGCGGCCGTGGTCCATCACCACGATGCGGTCGGCCTTGAGCACCGTTGCCAGGCGGTGCGCGATGACCAAGGTGGTGCGCCCGGCCATCAGGCGTTCCAGCGCCTGCTGCACGGCATGTTCGCTCTGTGCGTCGAGCGCGCTGGTGGCTTCGTCCAGCAGCAGGATCGGCGCGTCCTTGAGCAGGGCGCGGGCGATGGCGATGCGCTGCTGCTGGCCGCCGGACAGGCGCGCGCCGCGCTCGCCCAGTTCGCTGGCGTAGCCGTCCGGCAACTGGCGGATGAAGGTGTCGGCTTCGGCGGCGCGCGCCGCCGCCTCGACCTCGGCGTCGCTGGCCGTGAGCCGGCCGTAGCGGATGTTGTCGGCGGCGCTGGCCGCGAACAGGGTCGGATGCTGCGGCACCAGGCCGATGCCTTCGCGCAGCTGCGCCGGATCCAGTTCGCGCAGGTCGGCGCCGTCCACCCGCACCGTGCCCGATTGCGGATCGTGGAAGCGCAGCAGCAGCGACAGCACGGTGCTCTTGCCGGCGCCGGAGGGACCGACCAGGGCCACGCTCTCGCCGGGCCGCACGTGCAGGTCGAAGCCGTCCAGCGCCGGATGGTCGGGGCGCTGCGGATAGCGGAACACCACGTTGTCGAAGCGCACCTCGCCGCGCAGCGGCTGCGGCAGCGCCCGCGGCTGTGCCGGCGCCAGCACCTCGGGGCGTTCGGCGAACAGTTCGGCGATGCGGCCCATGCCGCCGGCCGCGCGCTGCAGGTCGTTCCAGACTTCGGCCAGCGAAGCCACCGAGCCGCCGCCGAACATCGCGTACAGCACGAACTGGCCGAGCGCGCCGGCACTCAGTTCGCCGGCCGCCACTTCGTGCGCGCCGGACCACAGCACCAGCACGATCGCGCCGAACACCAGCACGATCGCCACCGCGGTGATCAGCGCCTGCGCGCGCACCCGGCGCCGCGCCACGTCCACCGACAGCGCAAGCGCCTGGCCGAAGCGGCCGCGCTCGTAGGGTTCGCGCGCATGTGCCTGCACCGTGCGCACCGCGCCCAGGGTTTCGGCGGCCAGCGTGTTGGCGTCGGCGACGCGGTCCTGGCTGGCGCGCGAGATCTTCTGCAGGCGGCGCGCGCCGAGCACGATCGGCAACACCGCCAGCGGGATGCCCAGCAGCGCGTAGGCGGCCAGGTGCGGGCTGGTCACGAACAGCATCACGATGCTGCCGATCACCGTGACCGTGCTGCGCAGCGCCACCGACATGGTGCTGCCGATCACCCCGCGCAGCAGTTCGCTGTCGGCCGACAGCCGCGACACCAGCTCGCCGCTGCGGTTGCGGTCGTGGAAGCCGGCGTGCAGGCCGATCAGGTGCGCATACAGGCGCCCACGCAGGTCGGCGACGACCTTCTCGCCCAGCAGCGACACGAAGTAGAAGCGCAGCGCGGTGGCGATCGCCAGCACCACCGACACCGTGAACAGCAGCGCGAAGGACTGGTTGATCCTGCTGCCGTCGCTGAAACCGTGGTCGATCATCTGCCGGACCGCCACCGGCAGGCTCAGCGTCGCGCTGGAGGACACCGCCAGCGCCAGCAGCCAGGCGCCGAACAGGCCGCGCTGGCGCTGCACGAACGGCCACAGGGTGCGCAGGCTGCCGAGTTTGCGCAGCGACTTGGCCTGGTCGGCCGACGGATCGTTCATGCGGGGGAGGTTTCCGAACAGCGGACCCTGTTCCGAGTGGCGTCGCGCAGCCGCGTTTTCAAGGCGTCCACACGATCGCTGGGCAGGCGCAGGTGCAGTTCGGCGCCGTCGGCGTCGAAGCGTTCATCGAGTTTTTCGGCGGCGCAGGCGCTCAGCGCCGCGTGCACGGTGCCCAGATCGTCGAAGCCGCAGTGCAGGGTGATCAGGCTCAAGGCCAGCAGCGGCTGCCGCGGCGCCAGGCGCAGGCACTCGGCGGCGGTGCCGCCGTAGGCGCGGACCAGGCCGCCGGCACCGAGCTTGATGCCGCCGTACCAGCGCGTGACCACCACCACCACGCGGTCGAAGCCCTGGCCGTCGATCGCCGCCAGGATCGGGCGGCCGGCGGTGCCGGCCGGTTCGCCGTCGTCGCTGGAGCGGTAGTCGTCGCCGTGGCGGTAGGCCCAGCAGTTGTGGGTGGCATCGGCCACCGCGACCCGCTGCACGAACGCCAGCGCCGCGCCGGCGTCGGCGATCGGCGCCGCCTGCGCCACAAAGCGGCTGTGCTTGATGTCCACGCTGTGGCTGACGAGGTGGGGAAGCGTATCGGGCATCGGCGCCATTCTAGACGAGGCGCTGTGGTCAGCTGCGGTTGACTGCGGTTCGGCGGCAACGTGCAGCCGGATGCCTGCGCTGCGCACGGCCGCGACGTGGCGCGCACCGGCGACGGCGCGCATCGTCTTCGATCGCGCAAGGCGATTCAGTCGTCGAGCAGGTCGCGCAGGTCGTCGGGGATGCGTGCGTGCGGATGCTCGCGTTGGAAGCGCTGCAAGCTGGCGTGCGCGGCGGCCTGCTCGCCGGCGTCGCGGCGCTCGCGGATGCGCGCCAGCCAGCGTCGCGGCGACAGGCGCGCGTCGCTCTCCGCCGCTGCCGCAAGCGCCGGATCGGTGCCGGAGGCGCGCGCGGATGCCGCCAACGCTGCGGTGTCCGCCGCGACCGGTGCGGCCGGCATCGCGGCTGGTGCCGGTGCCGGCGCCGCGCTGAGGTTGCCTTCGACGCGCGCGGCGTATCCCTCCGCTTCCTGTGCCTGTGCGCTTGCCGCGTCGCTGCCGTCGCGCTCGGCGAGGTCTGCGCTGCGTTGCTGCAGCATGCGCCGGTCTTCGCGCTGCATGGCATTCGCCTCGCGCATGCGCGCCGCCGGCTTCGCCAGCGCCTGCGGTGCCTGCGCGGGAGGCGTCAGCGCTTTTGCCGGGGCCGGCGGCGCGGGCGGTGCGGGAGGCGAGACCACGATCGGCGCCGGCTCGGCCGCAACCGGGGCCTCCGCGGGTGCTGCCGATGGTGCGGGCGCGGCGCGCATCGAGTCGAGATCGTTCGTTGCCGGCACCTGCTGCGGCGCGGACGCTGGCGGCGCCGGCGCCGGCGCGTCGGTGGGCGCGGTTGCCGCGCCGGACGCGACCGCCGCGTCTTCGGCGCCGGCCGACTGGGCGGCAATGGTGCGCTCGGCCGCCGCTTCGGAAGCGGCTGGTGCAGGAGCGACCGCGTCGGGAGCGACCGGCGCGGCCACCGGCGGTGTCGGGGTGCGCAGCTGCCAGGCGATGCCGACGGCCAGGGTCAACGATGCCGCCAGCCCGGTCCAGGCCGGCCAGCGCGCGCGGCGCTGCGGGGCCGTGCCGGAACGGGCATGGTCCGCTGGCGCTGGCGCGGTTGCGCTCGCAACGGGTATCTGCGCCGCTGCCGGCTCGGCGTCGGCGCTGCGCGGCTGCGCGGAAGCGGTCGGCGCAGACGCCACCGCGGCACGCGCCGCGGCCAGGATCGCGGCGTCCAGCGCCGCCGACGGCGACGCCTGCCGGCCCAGCCGCAGGCGTTCGGCGAGGGCGCGTTCTTCCGGCGTCAGCGGTTCGTCGGCACTCATCCGCCCAGCCTCGCGCGCAATTTGTCCATCGCATAGCGCAGCCGCGACTTCACCGTCTCGCGGCCGACGCCGGTGATCTGTGCGATCTCCTCCAGGCTCAGTTCCTGTTCCAGGCGCAGCAGCAGCACTTCGCGTTGATCCTCCGGCAAGTCGTCGAGCGCCAGTTGCAGTTGGCGCCGCTGTTCGAACGCGGACAGCTGCCGCTCCGGCGTGTCCGGGTCCGGCACGCTGGCGGTCCGCAGTTCGGCATCGGCCGGCGCGGCCGGGCGGTGCTTGGCCGCGCGCCAGTGGTCGCCGAGCCGATTGTGGGCGATGCGCAGCAGCCAGGTGCTGAATGCGGCCTGCGGTTGCCAGCCCTGGCGTGCGGCGATGACCCGCTGCCACACGTCCTGGAACATTTCCTCGGCCAGCGCCACGTCGCGCAGCTGGCGCAGCAGGTAGTGATAGAGGCGGCCGCGGTGGCGCGCGTACAGGGTCTCGAACGCGCCGGCGTCGCCGGCCGCATAGGCCAGCATCAGGGTTTCGTCGCTCGTTTCGACCAGGGCGTCCACGGCGGCAAGCCTAAGCGTTCGCCGGCCCGGCGCATAGCGTGGCGTGAGGGTGGTGACGGCGGGCGGGGGCGGAATGGCAGCAGGCATCGTAGACAGTGAACGCGCCAGCGGCGCGCATGGGGTCATCGCGCGTGCGCCTGTTCACGTAAAAGGTATGCTGGCGTCTAAGGGGGAGGCGTGGGGCGGGTCCTACGTCATGCAGGAGTTGTTGTCGATGTTGTTTGAGCCGTCCGCGATCGACCGCCAGGATCACCCCGACGGCCCCGCTTCCATGCAGACCGCGGTTGCCTTGTGCGGCTTGCTGCCGCCCGGTAGCGACGTGGCCATCGCATGCGGCGACGGCACCGTCGGCGGACGCGTGTTCGGCGCCACGCCGGATGCGCCGGCATGGCTGCCGACGCTGGTCCGGCGGTGTCTCGCCGAGACCGTGCCGGCGCCTGCGCAGGCCTTGCTGCACGTGCTGAAGACGCCCGAGGGCGCCTGCGTGGCCGTGGCCGCCCGGCTGCAGCAGCCGCTGTCCGAGCCGCAGCGCGCCGCCTGGTGCGAGATGGCGGCCGCGTTCGGCCTGGCGCTGCTGGAAACCGAGCGCATGCGCGCGCGCATCGAGGGCCTGGAGAAGTCCAAGCAGCTGCAGCAGGCGCTGTACGAGATCGCCGACCTGGCCGGTGCGGATCTGGAAATGGGGCAGATGCTGCAGCACGTGCATTCGGTGCTGGACTCGCTGATGTACGCGGAGAACTGCTACATCGTCGAATACGACGAAGACCAGCAGAGCATGCGCTTCCTGTATTTCTCCGACCGGCACGACGATTTCGTCGCCGATCCGGAACGGCTGTACTACCAACGCGACATGCCCAACAGCCTGACCTTCGCCCTGCTGCGCCACGGCCAGGCGGTGCGCGGGCCGTCGCCGCAGGTGCGCGACCGCCTGCGGGTGGACTACGACGCCCTGCATGGCCCGGACAGCAAGGATTGGCTCGGCGTGCCGATGCTGCGCGAGGGCCGCGTCTGCGGCGCGATCGTGGTGCAGAACTACGACCGTGCGTTGCACTACACCGATGCCGACCGCGCGCTGCTGGCGTACGTCGCCCAGCACGTGCTGACCGCGATGGACCGGCGCCATGCGCAAGTGCAGCTGGAGCGGCGCGTGCAGTTGCGCACCCAGGAACTGCAGCGCGCCAACCACGACCTGCAGGACGAGATCCAGGAGCGCAAGCGCGCCGAAACCCTGCAACTGGCCTTGTTCCGCATCGCCGAGCTGGCGATCCGCTCGGAGAGCCTGCAACAGTTCTACGCCGAGGTGCATGCCATCGTCGGCGGGCTGATCGATGCGCGCAATCTGTACATCGCGCTGCTGTCCGACGACGCCAAGATGCTGGAGTTCGTCTACTCGGTGGACGAGCACAGCCCGCGGCGCCCGCTGCGGCGGCGGGGCAGGGGCCTGACCGAGTACGTGATGCGCAAGCGCCGGCCGATGCTGCTGGAACTGGCGGAGATAGAAGCGCTGGTCGCGCAGGGCGAAGTGCAGGAATACGGCACGCGGTCGCACAGCTGGCTGGGCGTGCCGCTGTTCGACGAGGGCGAGGTGGTCGGCGCGATCGTGGTGCAGAGCTATACCACGCAGGTGCGTTTCACCGAATACGACCAGCGCCTGCTGACCTTCGTCGCGCACAACGTCGGCGGCGGCCTGGCGCGGCAGCGCGCGCAGGAACGGCTGCGGCTGGCGCATGCCGAATTGGAGCAGCGGGTGGCCGAGCGCACCCGCGAACTCGCCGAGGTCAACCAGCAGTTGCTGGCGCAGATCGCCGAGCGCTGGCGTGCCGAGCAGCGGTTGACCCATCAGGCGCTGCACGACGCGCTGACCGGCCTGCCGAACCGCTCGCACCTGCTGGACCGGCTCGGCGAAGCGATCAACCGCGCGCGCAACGGCGACGGCATGGCGTTCGCGGTGCTGTTCCTGGACCTGGACCGGTTCAAGCTGGTCAACGACAGCATCGGCCACGCCGCCGGCGACGACATGCTGGTGGAGGTGGCCAAGCGCATCGTCTCCACGCTGCGCAGCGACGATGTGGTCGCGCGCCTGGGCGGTGACGAGTTCGCGATCCTGGTCAGCTGCGAAGAGGGACTGGAAGGCGTGCGCGAGTTGGCGCAGCGCCTGCTCGGCGTGCTCGGCCAGCCGATGTGGGTGGCCGGCCGCGAGCTGTTCCCGTCCGGGAGCCTGGGCATCGCCGCCTGGCACCCGCGCTACCGCAGCGGCGAGGAACTGCTGCGCGACGCGGACGCGGCGATGTACCGGGCCAAGGCGCAGACCCAGGACCGCTGCGCGGTGTTCGACGAGGAAATGCGCGAGGCGGCGCTGCGCAGCCTGGACCTGGAGGCGGACCTGCGGCGGGCGATCAAAAGCGGCGACTTCGAGCCGTTCTACCAGCCGATCGTGCGCCTGATCGATGGCGAAGTGGTCGGCCACGAGGCGCTGCTGCGCTGGCGCCACGAGAGCCGCGGTCTGCTGGTGCCCAGCCAGTTCATCGATCTGGGCGAGGACAGCGGGCTGATCGAGCAGGTGGACTGGCTGCTGTACGAGCAGGTGATCCAGCGTCTGGCGCGAAGCGGCACCGGTTATGTGTCGGTCAACGTCTCGCCGCGGCATTTCCGTTCGCCGGACTTCACCGAGCGGCTGTTCGGCCTGATCGATACTGCTGGCGCGGATCCGCGGCGGCTGCGGGTGGAGATCACGGAGGTGGCGCTGCTCGACGATGCGCCGCGCACGTTGACGATCCTGCAGGCGCTGCGCGAGCGCGGGGTGTTGGCGCAGTTGGACGATTTCGGCACGGGGTTTTCGGCGCTGTCGTATCTGCACCGGTTTCCGATCTCGGCGTTGAAGATCGATCAGAGTTTCGTCGCCGGTCTGCATGGCGAAAGCGGTGCGGGCAGTTATGCGCTGGTGCGCAGCATTCTGGCGTTGGCCAGTACGCTGGGTATCGAGACGATCGGCGAGGGCATCGAGACCGAGCAGCAGTTGGATACGCTGCGTGAGCTGGGTTGCGACTATGGGCAGGGGTATCTGTTGGGGCGGCCTGCGCAGCACGATTGATGGCGCGTACGTAAGTGCACGCGTGCGTGCGTTGGTTTGGTTTGGGTGGGTTTGGAGAGAAGCAAGAAGCAAAAGCTTTCGCGCTTTGGCGCGAGTCACTTTTCTTTGCTCGTGCAAAGAAAAGTAACCAAAAGAAAGCACGCCCTGCCTTGCGCCTTCCGCGCTGCGCGCTACAGGTCCGCGTCCATGACGGGGATTCGCGGAAGGGGCATCCTGCCCCTGCCGCGAACGGCGCACATCCATGTGCGCCGCCCTTCGGGTTTTTCCCCGCCATGGCCGCCGCTGCGGAAGGGAACTCGGTAAATCAAAAGCAACAGCAACAGCAACGGCAACGGCAGCAACAGCAGCAACAGCAGCAACAGCAACAGCAACAGCAACAGCAGCAACAGCGGCTAGCCCGGCTGAAGCCCCTTGTGGGAGCGACTTCAGTCGCGACGACCGTAGTGGGGAATCTGCAGGCTTCGATTCGGTCGGCTCGGGGCTGAGGCCCGTCCACAGCGCGCCGACCGGCGCTCCGAAGTCCCTGTAGGAGCGGCTTCAGCCGCGACAGACATCGCCCGCATGCGGCGGACTGTGCGGCTTCTCGGGACTGAAACCTCTGCCGGCGATGCAGGGCGCGTTGCCACGCGCCCTGGGAGCGGCTGGTTAAGAGCAGTGGGTTTCAGCGCAACGTGTTGCGGCGCTTTTCGTCGATCCACTTCGACGCCTGCGCCGGGGTGTAGTCGTGCATCCAGGCCAGCATCGTGTCGATGTCGTCACCGTACCACAGGTCGGCACGCTGGTCCGGGTGCAGGAAGCGTTCGGCGACCATGCGGTCGATCATGCCGATCAGCGGGGCGTAGAACGCTTCCACGTCCAGGAATGCGCAGGGCTTGTTGCCGATGCCGAGCTGGCGCCAGGTCAGCATCTCGAAGATCTCTTCCATCGTGCCGAAGCCGCCGGGCAGGGCGATGAAGCCGTCGGACAGGTCGAACATGCGCGACTTGCGCTCGTGCATCGAGCCGACGATTTCCAGTTCGGTGAGGCCGCAGTGCGCCACTTCCCAGTCGGCCAGCTGCTTGGGGATCACCCCGGTGACCTGGCCGCCGGCGGCGAGCACCGCGTTGGCCACGGTGCCCATCAGCCCGACGTTGCCGCCGCCGTAGACCAGGCGCAGGCCCTGCTCGGCGATGCGCGTGCCCAGCGCGGTGGCGCGCTCGGCGTAGGCGGGTTTGTTGCCGGCGTTGGAACCACAATAGACGCAGATGCTTTTCATGGGATTGGGGATTCGGGATTGGGGATTCGAAAAAGCGGGGTGTTGCATGCGTGAGCGTTCACGGTGCTGGGAGCAGGACAAGCGTCGTGGGTCGACTGATTCAGTATTTTGCGGTTATCCGCAAAGCACAACGCCGGGCTTTCGCCCGGCGCTATGCCATTGCCGGAACGATGCGGGATGGGGCCGCCGCTTTTGCGAATCCCCAATCCCGACTCCCGATTCCCGGCTTTAATTGGCCTTGTGGATGGCCCGCTTGCTCACCGCCATCGCGGCGTCGTGGATCGCTTCGGACAGAGTCGGGTGGGCGTGGCAGATGCGTGCCAGGTCGTCGGCCGAGCCGTTGAACTCCATCGCCAGCACGCCTTCGTGGACCAGTTCGGAGACGCCGACGCCGACCAGGTGCAGGCCGAGCACGCGGTCGGTCTCGGCATGCGCGATGACCTTGACGAAGCCGGCCGGCTCGCCCATCGCCACCGCGCGGCCGATCGCCGCGAACGGGAAGCTGCCGGTCTTGTACGGCACCTCCTCGGCCTTGAGCTGCTGCTCGGTCTTGCCGACCCAGGCGATTTCCGGCTCGGTGTAGATGACCCACGGAATCGTGTCGAAGTTGACGTGGCCGGGCAGGCCGGCGATCAGTTCGGCGACCGCGATGCCTTCCTCGAAGCCCTTGTGCGCCAGCATCGGCCCGCGCACGCAGTCGCCGATCGCCCACACGCCGTCGACGCCGGTGTGGCAATGCGCATCGACCTCGATCTGGCCGCGCTCGTTGACCTTGACCCCGGTACCTTCGGCCAGCAGGCCCTTGGTCGCGGCGCGGCGGCCCACGGCCACCAGCAGCTTGTCCACGGTCAGGCTCTTCTCGCCTTCGCCATCGGTATAGGTGACGACGACTTCCTGCTTCTTGCCCTTGCCGGTGACCTCGGTCTTGGAGACCTTGGCGCCCAGCTTGATGTCCAGGCCCTGCTTCTTGAATTCCTTCAGCGCGGTCTTGGCCACTTCGGCATCGGCCAGGGCCAGGAAGTCCGGCAGCGCCTCGAGAATGGTGACCTCGGCGCCCAGGCGCTTCCACACGCTGCCCAGTTCCAGGCCGATCACGCCGGCGCCGATCACCGCCAGGCGCTTGGGCACTTCGCTGAAGTCGAGCGCGCCGACGTTGTCGACGATGGTGGCGCCGTCGAACTTGGCGAACGGCAGTTCGATCGAATCCGAACCGGCGGCGAGGATCACGTTGGTGCCCTTGAGCTCGACGACGCTGCCGTCGTGCTGCTTGACCTTGACCACGTTGCCCGCCTGCAGCTCGCCGAAGCCGTAATACGGGGTGATCTTGTTCGCCTTGAACAGCATCGCGATGCCGCCGGTGAACTGTTTGACGATCTTGTCCTTGCGCCCGACCATCGCCTCGACGTCGATCTTGGCGTCCTTGAAGCTGATGCCGTGCTCGCCGAACAGATGGCCCATGTTCCAGAACTGGCGCGAGGAATCCAGCAGCGCCTTGGACGGGATGCAGCCCACGCGCAGGCAGGTGCCGCCGAGGGCGGGCTTGCCGTCCTTGCCCAGCGCCGCATCGATGCAGGCGACCTTCATGCCCAGCTGTGCGGCGCGGATTGCAGCGTGATAACCGGCCGGACCGGCACCGATGACGACGACGTCGAATTGTTCGCTCATTTCATTTGCTCACACGGGAATGGGGAAGAGGGAATGGGGAATCGCAAAAAGCGCATGCGCCTGCCGCCTCCCATCCAGGTCCAGGCGGGAACAGGGCGGGGAAGTGGGCGCTTGTCCCATTCCCCGCTCTCCATTCCCGTTTCCCGGCTCTTACAGACCGAACAGCATCCGGCCCGGGTTTTCCAGCTGGTTCTTGATGTCGACCAGGAACTGCACCGAGTCCTTGCCGTCGATGATGCGGTGGTCGTAGGACAGCGCCAGGAACATCATCGGCGCGATCACGACCTGGCCGTTCTCGGCGATCGGACGCTCCTTGATCGCGTGCATGCCCAGGATCGCGCTCTGCGGCGGGTTGATGATCGGGGTCGACAGCAGCGAGCCGAAGGTGCCGCCGTTGGTCACGGTGAAGGTGCCGCCCTGCAGTTCTTCCAGGCTCAGCTTGCCGTCGCGCGCCTTCTTGGCGTAGTCGGCGATGCCCTTCTCGATGTCGGCGAACGACTGCCGCTCGACGTTGCGCAGCACCGGCGTGACCAGGCCCTTCTCGGTCGAGACCGCGATCGAGATGTCGCTGTAGCCGTGATAGATGATGTCTTCGCCGTCGATCGAGGCGTTGACCAGCGGGAAGCGCTGCAGCGCGTTGGCGGCGGCCTTGACGAAGAAGCTCATGAAGCCGAGCTTGATGCCGTGGGCCTTCTGGAACTCGTCCTGCAGCTCCTTGCGCGCGGCCGAGACCTTGGCCAGGTTGACCTCGTTGAAGGTGGTCAGCATCGCGGTCGAGTTCTTCGACTGCATCAGGCGCTCGGCGATGCGCTTGCGCACGCGGGTCATCGCCACGCGCTCTTCCGGACGCGCGCCGGCAGCCTTGCCGGCGCCGCCGTTCTTGGCGTAGTTGAGGATGTCTTCCTTGGTCACCGCGCCGCGGCGGCCGGTGCCGTCGACCTGGGCCGGATCCACGCCCTCGGTGATCGCCGAGAAACGTGCGCCCGGGGGCAGGCTGGAGACGTCGCCGGCGGCCTTGGCCGATTCGACCTTGGCGGCCTTCGGCGCTTCGGCAGCGGCGGCCTTCGGCGCCTCCGCCTTCGGTGCGTCGGCGACCTTGGCCTCGGCCGGAGCCGCGGCGGCGGTCGCGCCTTCCTCGATGATCGCCAGGATCTGCGAGCTGGTCACGGTGGCGCCGGCCTCGAACTTGATCTCCTTCAGTACGCCGTCGACCGGGGAGGGCACTTCCAATACGACCTTGTCGGTCTCCAAGTCCACCAGGTTCTCGTCGCGCTTGACCGCGTCGCCGGCTTTCTTGTGCCAGCTGGCGATGGTGGCATCGGATACGGATTCGGGCAGTACCGGAACTTTGACTTCGGTGGCCATTGCAGAGGGCGTCCTAGTGGGTCTTTTGAAGGGGAAGGAGGTTTATTCAGCGACTTGGTCGTTGAACGGATTCAATAGCGCGTCGGCGACCAGCTTCAGCTGCTCTTCCAGATGCTCGGCGAAATGGCCGGCAGCGGGAGACGGCGAGCGCGGGCGGCCGGCGTAGTGCAGGCTTTGCCCGTCGGCCAGGCAGGCCTGCAGGTGGTGCTTGATCTGGTACCAGGCGCCCTGGTTCTGCGGTTCTTCCTGGCACCAGACCAGGTCGGTGGCGTTGCCGTAGCGCTTCAGCTCCGCGGCCAGCAGCTCGCGCGGGAACGGGTACAGCTGCTCCACGCGCAGGAGGGCGACGTCGTCCTGGCCACGCTTGGTCTGATCCTCGAGCAGGTCGTAGTAGACCTTGCCCGAGCAGGCCACGACGCGCTTGACCTGCTTCGGATCGGCCTTCGCATCCGGGATCAGGTGCTGGAACTCGCCGTCGGCCAGTTCCTCCAGCGTCGACACCGCCAGCTTGTGGCGCAGCAGCGACTTGGGCGTCATCACCACCAGCGGCTTGCGCGTGGTCATGCGCATCTGCCGGCGGATCATGTGGAAGCACTGCGCCGGCGTGGTCGGCACGCAGACCAGCATGTTCTCCAGCGCGCACAGCTGCAGGAAGCGCTCCAGGCGCGCGGAGCTGTGCTCCGGGCCTTGGCCTTCGTAGCCGTGCGGCAGGAACAGCGACAGCCCGCTGATGCGGCCCCACTTGGCTTCGCCGGCGGCGATGAACTGGTCGATCACCACCTGCGCGCCGTTGGCGAAGTCGCCGAACTGCGCTTCCCAGATGCACAGCGCATTGGGGTCGGTGGTCGAGTAGCCGTACTCGAAGCCCATCACCGCTTCCTCGCTGAGCAGCGAGTCGATCACGGTGGCGTCTTCCGGGTTCTCGACCAGCTGGCGCAGCGGCAGGTAGTAGCTGTCGGTCTTCTGGTCGTGCAGGATCGCGTGACGGTGGAAGAACGTGCCGCGGCCGGCGTCCTGGCCGACCAGGCGCAGCTTGTGGCCCTCGCCGAGCAGGGTGGCGTAGGCCAGGTTCTCGGCGAAGCCCCAGTCGCCCGGCAGGTCGCCGGCGGCCATCTTCACGCGGTCGTCGTAGATCTTGGCCACGCGCGGATGCAGCTCCACGCCGGCCGGGATCGTGGTGATGATCTTGGCCAGCTGGTCCAGGGTCTTGCGCTTGACCGTGGTGTCGACCTTGTCGGCGAGCTTGCCGGACAGGTAGTTGCTCCAGTCGATGGCGAACTCGTCCGGCTTGCGGGTCGCCAGCTCGGTGGTGTATTCGCCCGAATCGAGCTTGTTGCGGTAGCTGTCGACCAGCGCCTGCGCCTCGCCCGACTGGATCACGCCCTCGCTTTCCAGCTGCGCGGCATACAGTTCGCGGGTGGTCTTGTGCTTGCGGATGGTCTGGTACATCACCGGCTGCGTCGCCGCCGGCTCGTCGGCCTCGTTGTGGCCCCAGCGGCGGTAGCAGACCAGGTCGATGACCACGTCCTTCTTGAACTGCTGGCGGAAGTCGTAGGCCAGGTTGGCCACGAACGCCACCGCGTCCGGATCGTCGCCGTTCACATGGAACACCGGCGCGCCGATCATCTTCGCCACATCGGTGCAGTACAGCGTGGAGCGGGCGTCGTCGCGGGCGCTGGTGGTGAAGCCGATCTGGTTGTTGATGACGATATGCACGGTGCCGCCGACCGCGAAGCCGCGCGCCTGCGACATCTGGAACAGCTCCATCACCACGCCCTGGCCGGCGAACGCGGCATCGCCGTGGATCACCACCGGCAGTACCGTCTTGCGCGCGGCGTCGCCGTAGCGCTCCTGGCGCGAACGCACGCTGCCGACCACGACCGGGTCGACGATTTCCAGGTGCGAGGGATTGAACGCCAGCGCCAGGTGCACCGAATTGCCGTCGGCCACCGCCACGTCGGCGGAGAAGCCCATGTGGTACTTGACGTCGCCGGTGTGGGCGCGGTCGTCGTGGGCGTGCTCGAACTTGCCTTCGAACTCGTCGAACAGCTTGCGCGGGTTCTTGCCCAGGGTGTTGACCAGCACGTTGAGGCGGCCGCGGTGGGCCATGCCGACCACGATGTCCTTGACCGCATCGGCGCCGGCGCGGCGCACCACCACGTCCATCATCGGGATCAGCGCATCGCCGCCTTCCAGCGAGAAGCGCTTCTGGCCGACGTACTTGGTGTGCAGGTAGCGCTCCAGGCCTTCGGCGGCGGTGATCCGCTCCAGCGTGCGGCGGCGGCTGTCGGCGTCGCCGGCGATGTTGCCGCCGGCGTTCTCCAGCCGCTGGTAGATCCACTGGCGCTGCTCGAATTCGGGGATGTGCATGAATTCGCTGCCGATCGACCCGGTGTAGGTCGCCTTCAGCCGCGCCAGCAGGTCGCGCAGCTTCATCCGCGGCTGGCCGCCGAGGCCGCCGGTGCTGAACTCGCTGCCCAGGTCGCTTTCCGACAGGCTGTGGAACGGCAGGCCCAGGTCCGGCGGATTGATCGGCGGGGTCAGCCCCAGCGGATCGAGCCGGGCGCCGAGGTGGCCGCGCGAGCGGTAGGCGGTGATCAGCCGGCCGACGTGGCGTTCGCGCTCGTCGCCGCCAGGGCTGGTGCCGCTGTTGGCGGCCTGGCGCGCTGCGCTGGCGATGTGCGCGATGACCGCCGAGTGGGGAACGTCACCGGCGTCGCGGCCCTGGAAGCCGTCGAAGTAGGTCTTCCACTTGGGGTCGATGCTGTCGGGAGAGACCAGGTACTGCTCGTACAGGTCTTCGATATAGGCGGCATTGCCGCCGGCGAGTTGCGATGACTGCGCAAACTGCTTTAGGAGATTGTCCACGATGGTGGGGTCGGGTCGCTTTGTGGGTTGGCTTGCGGTTGGAACCGGCGGACGCGTGGCCTGCGCGGGCGTAATCAAGCGAAAAAATTATACCCCCATGCGCAAGCCGGGGTGTGCATTTCGGATACACAGGGGCTACGCAGGGTTCATTCATTGCGTCATCGGCGGCGGCGGCGCGGCGCTACCAGCCCAGCGCGCGCAGCTCGGTGCAGTCGCGCGAGCGCTCCCAGACCCGCGCGAACGCCTCGCGCAGCTGGCGCGCGCGGCCGCCGCCGAGCAGGTCGGTCTCGCCGTCGTAACGGTGACCCAGCGCACGGAAGTAGTAGCCGCCGCCGTCGTTGACCAGGTACGCGGCGGCATAGCCCTGGTCGACCGGATCGACCACTTCGCGGAAGCGGAACACGCTGGGCAGGCGTTGCGCCAGGGCCAGCAACGGCGCGGCGGCGCGCTGCGGGGCGGCCGCATCGTGCAGCAGCACGCGCACCTGCTTGTCGTGCGCGGCCACCGCGAAGCGGCGCAGTTGCGCGAGCAGCGGCGCGCTGTCCAGCAGGCCCGGATCCAGTGCGCGGCTGTAGATCAGCACCTGGCGCCGCGCCTGCGCGACCAGCGCGGCGCTGGCCGCGATCGCCGCGGCCGCATCCTCCACTGCGGCCGCGCCGCCGAGCAGCCGTTGCATCGGCTGCCGTTCGCCGCCAGCGTCGGCGCCGCGCGCGCCGGCCGGCAGGAAGCCGTGCCGTGCGTAGAAATCGAGCGTAGCCGGCGGCGCCTGCAGCTCCAGGCGCGGCCAGCCCCGGCGCTGCGCTTCCTCGATCAACGCGGCCAGCAGCGCGCTGCCGACGCCGCGACCGCGCCAAGCCGGCAGCACCGCCACGCAGCCGATGCGCTGCTCGGGGCCAAGCCGTGCGCTGCCGAGCGGCCGGCCGTCGTCGGCGCGGGCCAGCACGTGGTAGCTCAGCGCATCCAGCGCCTGCTCGGCCGCATCCGCATCCGCAGGCGTCGACAGGCCGGCCTGCTCGCGCAGCGCGCGCAGTTCTCCGGCCTGGCGGGCCGGGTCGAGCGTTTCGATGCGGAAGCCTGGGGCGGCGGGCATGGCGGGCGGCTCAGTCGTGCGCGTCGGCATCCTCGTCGCCGTGCTCGCTCTCGTCCAGCGGCTGGTAGAAGCCGGCTTCGACCAGCTGCAACAAGGTTTCGCGGCCGGCGGCGGATAGCGCCACGTAGTCGCCGCCGTCGAGGTGCTCGGCCGCGGCCAGGCGCCGCGCGTCCTTGATCGGCAGGGCGAATTCCAGGCCGCTGCAGAACAGGGTGGCGCCGCGCGTGGCCCGGCGCCAGGCCGGCCGCGCCCACGGGTGGCGCTGCAGGACCAGGCCCTGGTCCAGCGCCGCGGCCACTTCCTGCGGCGCCGGCGGGTTGGCCGGCGGCAGGATCTCGCCGGCGGCGCGATAGGTGGTGATGAAGCGGCCGAACCAGGCGCCGAGGCGGTCGGGATCGTTCATGCGCAACGCGTTCAGCGCCTCGACCACGCGGCCCATCGCCGCCGCATCGATCTCGTACGGATCGGTCGGCACCTGCAGATCCTCGTCGTGGTAGCGCAGCGCCTCGTCGGCGCCGTCGATCAGGGTGTCCAGGTAGTCGCCGATCAGTTCGGCCGAGGACGGCGCGCGGGTGCCCACCGAGAAGGTCAGGCAGGCGTCTTCGGCCACGCCGTGGTGCGGCACCAGCGGCGGCAGGTACAGCATGTCGCCGGGGCCGAGCACCCAGTCGTGGGTGGGGCTGAAGCGGCGCAGCAGCTTCAGCTCGACGTCCTCGCGGAAGTCGGTCGGCGCCGCCGCGCGGCCCATCGACGCGCTGGCGTCGATCTGCCAGCGGCGGTGGCCGTGCGCCTGCAGCAGGAACACGTCGTAGTGGTCCACGTGCGCGCCGACCGAGCCGCCGGGGGCGGCGAAGCTGACCATCACGTCGTCCACGCGCCAGCGCGGCAGGAAACGGAACTGCTCGAGCAGGGCGCGGATGTCCGGGTCCCATTTGTCCACGTCCTGCACCAGCAGGGTCCAGTCGTGGTCGGGCATGCCGGGAAATTCGCTTTCCTGGAACGGCCCGCTGCGCACGCTCCAGCGGTCGTTTGCGCGGTCGTGCACGATCAGCCGCGACAGCGCGGCCTCTTCGCAGGCCAGGCCGGCCAGATCGCCCGGCTCGATCGGCGAGACGAAGCCCGGGAAGGCGTTGCGGATCAGCAGCGGGCGCTTGTGCCAGTAGTCGCGCAGGAAGCGCGCGGCGGGCATGCCCAGCGGCAGTTGCCGGGTGGCGTCGATTTCGATCGGGAACGAGGCGGGTTTGTTCATGGGCAGGTGGTCCGGCAGGGGCGAGGCCGACGTGGAGGCCGGCGATGGCCGCCATTGTCGCCCAGCCCGCCGCACGCTGCGTTGTCCGTGCGCATGGCGGCGGCTGCGGCGGCGTGCTTGCGGGCGCGGCGGGCGCCGTGCCCATGCCGTCGCGGTTCGCCCGCCGGCGCGACGCCGGTTTGACAAGCGGCCTGCGCGCAAGCTGAAGTGCGCGCCTCAGGACCAGGAGGGAAGGGAATGCGTTCACTGCCGATCTTGCTGTCGTCGTTGTTGTTGGCAGGGTGTGGGGCCGCGGACATGCCGGGTACGCCGTCCGCGCCGGCAGCTGCCGCGGCCAAGGCCTCCGCCCCGCCCGACACCACGGCCGCCGCTGCGACGGACGTGCCGGAGTTTCCGGCCATTCCGCTGATCGTGGTCCCGGAAATCCTCGGGGTGACGCCTGCGCAGCGTGCGCTGGAAGCGTCGATGAAGGGCGCGCTGGATCCGATCCAGGGCGTCAGCATCGCGCCGGCGCGCTGCGGTACCGATGGCGTGCTGGTCAACGATGCCGGCATCACCGGCGTCGATGCGCAGGGCAATCTGCTGCGCAACGGCGCGGACGGCCTGTTCAAGATCAACGCCGACGGCAGCGGCACGGCCAACTTCGAAGGCGGCCTGGTCCAGGTCAACGCCGACGGCAGCGGCACCATCAACGGCACGGTCGGCGACGGCGAGGACGCGATCGTGCGGGTGCAGGCGGATGGATCGGGCAGCTACAACGGCCCGGCCGGCCTGATCACGCTGGACGGCAGGGGCGCAGGCACCTGGAACGGCGGCAGCGGCCTGATCCAGAACAATGGCGACGGCAGCGGCACCTGGAACGGCCCTGAAGGCCTGGTGACCATCAATGCCGACGGTTCCGGCACCTGGAACGGCGAGCGCGAAATGATCCGCAACAATGGCGACGGTACCGGCATGATCGGCACGCCCGGGCGCAAGGTGGCGATGGCGCCGCTGCCCAAGGTGCCGCCGGCCGGGCGCTTCCCGCCGTTGCGCAAGTTCGCGCCGCCCGGCGCGCCATGCGGCTATCTGATCACCTTGAACGACCGGGTCCTGTTCGACTTCGACAAGTCGCAGATCCGCGCCGATGCCGCAACGGTGCTCGACACGCTGGCGACCGCGCTCGGCACCGTGCAGGCGCGCGACCTGGAAGTGGGCGGGCATACCGACAGCAAAGGCGGCGACGATTACAACCAGGCCTTGTCCGAACGCCGTGCCGCGGCGGTGCTCGAGGCGCTACGGGCACGCGGACTGGCGCTGACGGCGTCCGCCAAGGGCTACGGCGAATCGCGCCCGGTGGCGCCGAACCAGTTGCAAGGCCAGGACAATCCCGCCGGACGGCAGTTGAACCGGCGCGTGGAGATCTTCGTCAGGACCTGAGCGCGGTGCGCGGCCCGGCCGCGTGGCGTCGGCACGCTCAGTTGCCGGCGATCTGGTTGTCGCGGCCGTAGTCCTGGACCTGCGCCTTGCCGGTTTGCTGGGTGAGCCGGTTCTTGCTGCCGTGCAGGGTCGCCGACCCGATGGCGACCGCGCGCAGCTGGTTATCGTCGCCCGGCACCGCCAACTCCTCGATGCGGCCCATCTGCAGGTTGCCGTGGCGGCCGAACAGCTCGACGCTCTTGGCGTCGCTGCGCATGACCACCTGCGCGTTGTCGCCGACCACGCGCACGCCTTCGGCATGCTCGATCTGCAAGGTGCCGTTCGCGCCCAGCAGCGCGATCGTGCCGCACTGTCCGCGCAGCACGAGACTGGCATCGCGGCCGGTGATGTCCAGGTTGTGGCCGTCGCAGTCGATGGTGCCGCTGGTCGAGGTCACCATCAGCGTCGGACGTTCGCCGTTGGGCTGGTCGCTGGCCTGCGCGTCGCCGGTCGCTTGTGCCGACATGCTGGGGACTGCAGGCACCGGCGCGATCGGTGCCGCGGCCGTGGTGGCGGCGGCAGGCGCGGCCGCCGCAGGTGGGGTCGCAACGGCGGCCTCGGTGCCGGAGGGCGAGGGCTGCTGGGTGCAGGCCGCCAACGCCAGCAACGGCAGGCAGAGAAACAGACTCCGTGTCATCGCATATCTCCTTGTCGGGGTTCGAAGGCAGCGTCGCCGCGCCGGCGAGGGCGCGGCCGGCGCGTCTGGCTCAGATCGCGCGCGCCAGGCGCTCGGCCAGGCCGGTGTAGCCGCCCGGGGTCAGCGCGCGCAGGCGTTGCTTGGCGTCCTCGGGCAGTTCCAGGGTTTCGACGAAGGCCTGCATCGAGGCGGCGGTGATGCCCTGGCCGCGGGTCAGCGCCTTCAGCTGCTCGTACGGGTTGGGCAGGCCGTGGCGGCGCATCACCGTCTGCACGGCTTCGGCCAGCACTTCCCAGGCGGCGTTGAGGTCGCCATCCAGGCGCTCGGGATTGACGGTCAGCTTGCCCAGGCCCTTGGCCAGCGAATCCAGCGCCACCTGGCTGTGGCCGAACGCGGTGCCGAGCGCGCGCAGCACGGTGGAGTCGGTGAGGTCGCGTTGCCAGCGGCTGATCGGCAGCTTGGCGCTGAAATGTTCGAACAGCGCATTGGCGATGCCGAAGTTGCCTTCGGCGTTCTCGAAGTCGATCGGGTTGACCTTGTGCGGCATGGTCGAGGAGCCGACCTCGCCTTCCTTGAGCTTTTGCTTGAAGTAGCCCAGCGAGATGTAGCCCCAGATGTCGCGGGCCAGGTCGATCAGGACGGTGTTGGCGCGGCGGGTGGCATCGCCGAGTTCGGCGACGTTGTCGTGCGGCTCGATCTGGGTGGTGTAGGGGTTGAACACCAGGCCCAGGCCTTCGACGAAGCGCTGCGCGAACGCCGGCCAGTCCACGTCCGGATAGCTGGCCACGTGCGCGTTGTAGTTGCCGACCGCGCCGTTGATCTTGCCGGTCAGCTCGACCGCGGCGATCTGCCGGCGCTGGCGTTCCAGGCGCGCGACGACGTTGGCGATCTCCTTGCCCAGCGTGGTCGGCGAGGCGGTCTGGCCGTGGGTGCGCGACAGCATCGGCTGCGCGGCCTGGGCATGGGCCAGCGCGCGCAGCGAGGCGACCACGCCGTCCAGCGTCGGCAGCAGCACCTCGCGCCGCGCCTGCTCCAGCATCAGTCCGTAGCTGAGGTTGTTGATGTCCTCGCTGGTGCAGGCGAAATGCACGAACTCCAGCGCCGGGCCGAGTTCGGCGTCGTCCTTGAGCTGCTCCTTGATGAAGTACTCCACCGCCTTGACGTCGTGGTTGGTGGTGCGTTCGATCTGCTTGACCCGCGCCGCGTGCTCGACGCCGAAACGATCGGCCAGCGCGCGCAGCCGCTGCGTGGCGGCCGCCGAGAACGCGGGCAGCTCGGCGATGCCCGGTTCGGCGCCCAGTGCCAGCAGCCATTCGATTTCCACCTTCACCCGGGCCTTGATCAGGCCGTATTCGGAGAAGATCGGCCGCAGGGCATCGACCTTGCCGGCGTAGCGGCCATCGAGCGGGGACAGGGCGAGCAGGGCGGAATCCGACATGGGCAGGGGCAGGGCGGCAGCGGTGGGGCGGATATTCTACGCCGGCCGCGCACCGGCCATGCCGTGCCGACAGCCGCAGGACATCGGCGAGCGGGCGGGTGCGTGTGGACACGGCCGCTGCGGCGGACCGAAGCCTTGTTCCGCGACGGTCCGCATGCTGGCGCAGGACAAATGCGTGTTGCTAGAATGCGCGGCTGTAACCGTTTTCAACAGGGACGTACTCCTATGCATTCCCGCTTCCGCCTGGCTGCGCTGGCCGCTGCCGTCTCCGTTTTCCTGGTCGCCTGCGGCGGCAAACCATCGGCCACTCCCGCCGCCCCGGCCGACGGCAAGGCGCCTGCCGACCACGCCGCGAGCGATCCGGACGCGGCGCTGACCAGCAAGCTCAACGCATATATCGAGTGCTTCAACAAGGTCGATGCGGACATCCACCGCGGCGCCCAGTCCTATGTGCGCTGGATGAAGGATCCCGCTGCCGGTCCGACCGGCAAGGAAACGACCGTGTACGGGCCGGCCAAGATCGACGAGTACGACATGAAGGTCTGCGATGCGCCGATGGTGCAGGCGGCTGCCGCCAAGCCCGTGCTGCCGGCGCTGGATGCGGCCGCGAAGCGCTATGCGGCGGCGCTGAAGACACTGCAGCCGTTGAGCAACCAGGTCTTCGATTACTACGAGCGCGAAGACTACCAGGACGACGCGTTCGCCAAGGGCAAGCAACTGCATGCGCCGCTGATGACCGCCCTGTCCGAGTTCGCCGAGGCGAGCCAGGCGTTCAGCGACGAGCTGGACGCGCAGAACGATGCCGCGCAGCGCGAGCAGCTGAAGGCGATGGAGCAGGCCGAAGGCCGCACCCGCGAGTTCTACCGGCTGTCGATGATGCTCGAGGCCAAGGAGATCGTCGCCCTGCTGCAGGAAGACGCGTTCGATACGGACAAGGCCACCAGCCTGGTCGACGGCTTCAACAAGCTGTCCGACGAGGCGCACGCCAAGGTCGCCGACCAGGAGCCGGGCAAGCTGGACTGGAACAGCTTCGAGACCGCCGCGGAGAACTTCCGCAAGGAAGGCAAGGCGCGGATCAAGCGGGTCGTGGAAAAGACCCCGTACAGCAGCATGGAGCAGGGCTGGCTGGACAACCCGACGCTGGCGCCGGAAGGCTCGCCGGGACGGTTGCTGAAGAAGTACAACGATCTGGTCTTCCAGAGCAACCGCCAGTAATTGCAGATCGCGGCGGCCGGTTGCCATGCGGCCGCCGCCGCGCCTGGATCGGGAGCGCGACCGCGCGGCGATGTCGCGCCGGGCGCTGCCGAAGTGCCCAGGCATTGGCGCCGCCGCTGGCCGATTCCCGTGCTCGATCCGGGCGCGCCTGTACCAGGCGCGCCCGACTCATGCCTGGCCGCCACTTCATTTCCTGCGCGGGGATGTCCACGCCGCCGATACCCGCAAGGCATGCATGCCGGCAGCGGTGTGGCGGCGGTGACGCGTTCCGGCCGCCGCGCCATGCGGCCGCGGCGCCGCGCCTCCAGGCCTTGCTAACAACTGCTGGCGCACACTGCTGACGCCGGGCGCTGCGCCGCGGATAATGCCTGCGCCAGCCGCAGCTCCGCCAGCCTGCCTTCCCGGACGTCCCTCGCGACAGCGCCGGGTGGAATTCCTCTTATGCAGATGTGGAGATTGCGCAATGAGCGACAAATTCAGGGTCGAGCACGACAGCATGGGCGAGTTGCAGGTGCCGGCCGAGGCGTTGTGGGGTGCCCAGACCCAGCGTGCGGTGCAGAATTTTCCGGTGTCCGGGCAGCCGATGCCGCGCGGCTTCATCCGCGCGCTGGGCCTGATCAAGGCCGCCGCGGCCGGGGTCAACGCCGACCTGGAGCTGCTGCCCAAGGCCGTGGCCAAGGCGGTGCAGGCGGCCGCGCTGGAGGTGGCCGACGGCAGGCACGATGCGCATTTCCCGATCGACATCTACCAGACCGGCTCGGGCACCTCGTCGAACATGAACGCCAACGAGGTCATCGCCACGCTGGCCTCGCGCGCGGCCAAGCCGGGCGCGCCGGCGGTGCATCCGAACGACCACGTCAACCTCGGCCAGAGTTCCAACGACGTGGTGCCGACCGCGATCCGCGTCTCCGCCCAGCTGGCCACGCAGGAGCAACTGCTGCCGGCGTTGAAGCACCTGCGCAAGGTCATCGACAAGCGCGCCAGGCAACTGGACAAGGTGGTCAAGACCGGGCGCACGCACCTGATGGATGCGATGCCGCTGACCTTCGGCCAGGAGTTCGGCGCGTGGTCGGCGCAGTTGGCCTCGGCGCAGGAGCGGCTGCAGGACAGTCTCAAGCGGCTGCGGCGGCTGCCGCTGGGCGGCACCGCGATCGGCACCGGGATCAACGCCGATCCGCGCTTCGGCGGCAAGGTGGCCAAGGCCCTGTCCGCGCTCACCGGCTGCAAGTTCGACAGCGCCGACAACAAGTTCGAAGGCCTGGCGGCGCAGGACGATGCGGTGGAACTGTCCGGCCAGCTCAATGCGCTGGCGGTGGCGCTGATCAAGATCGCCAACGACCTGCGCTGGATGAATGCCGGACCGCTGGCCGGCCTCGGCGAGATCGAATTGCCGGCGCTGCAGCCGGGCAGCTCGATCATGCCGGGCAAGGTCAATCCGGTCATTCCCGAGGCCACGGTGATGGTCTGTGCGCAGGTCATCGGCCACCACACCGCGATCACCGTGGCCGGGCAGACCGGCAACTTCCAGTTGAACGTGGCGCTGCCGCTGATCGCGGCCAACCTGCTGGATTCGATCAACCTGCTGGCCAACGTGTCGCGGCTGCTGGCCGATTCGGCGATCGCCGGGCTGAAGGTGCGCGAGGATCGGGTCCGCCAGACCCTGGACCGCAATCCGATCCTGGTCACCGCGCTGAATCCGATCATCGGCTACGAAAAGGCGGCGGCGATCGCCAAGCGCGCCTACAAGGAGAACCGCCCGGTGCTGGAGATCGCGCTGGAGGACAGCGGCTTGGGCGAAGCCGAACTGCGCAAGCTGCTCGACCCGGCGGCGCTGACCAAGGGCGGCATCCACGCCGGCGCGGGCGGCGGCGGCTGAGGCGCGGTGCCTCGCATGGTGCGGCGGGAGCCGTGCCATGCGGGGCAGGCGTATCGCGTTTGGAACGGATCCAGGGAGCCGACAGGCCGTCGCACGAGGCGTAAACCGGAGCCGCTGGACGAGCTTCCGGCAGATCGGCCAGTCAGCCGCAACACAGTTCCGAAACGTGCACCTTCACAGCTTCGCGCGTCGCGACTGAAGTCGCTCGCACAACAGCCCTATGGGATCGCCAACCTGGATGCACTGTGGGAGGGGCTTCGGCCTCGACGGTATCCGAAGCAGGGACCTTTGCCACCGTGCTTGTCGCGGCTGAAGCCGCTCCTACAGGGGAGCTGCGATGGAATGTCCGGGTGCGCTGTAGGAGCGGCTTCAGCCGCGACAGGATCCGGCGTTGCACGTCCATCGTCACCGCCGCGGCCAGGACCGATGGCGTGTGCGCGGCAGGCGCCAGCTACTTCAGCGCCGTTCCGCCTGCAGGTTGCCGAAGCTTTCCTGGTAAGGCTGCAGCGACGGAATGTCGTGCAGCACCGCGCTCTGCAGGGCGCTGATTTCCGGCGTGGTGGCAAAGCCGACCGAGCGCATGTTCGGGTCCGGCGCCGCGGTTTCCAGGGTGCGCTGGCGCTGCATCTGCAAGTGCATGAACAGCTGTTGCAGTTGGGTGCGTTGCGCCTGCGGCAGCGGCAGTTCGATGTCGTCGATGCGCAGGCTGCCGTCGGGGCCGATCGAGGCGTTGGCGGCCGGCGCGCGGCGCAGCATCACGGTCATGCTGTCCACCGACACGCGCGGCTTGCCGCGTTCGGCGCGCGAGGACGAGGCTGCGCCGTCGCGCGCGCCGCACGCCGCCAGCAGCAGGCACAGCGAGACCAGGGAAAACCAGGCGACTAGCGTCTTCTTCATCGATCGATTCGGAGCAGGAGGGTCCCGGCCATTTTAGGCCGGGACCGCCGCAATTACTTGACCGATTTGTCGCAGTCGCTGATGTCGCTGGCATCGAGGCTGGCATAGGGCCGGAATGCCGGCAGCTGCTGCGCCAGCGTGTCCTGCGCCTGGCGCAGCGTCGCCACCTGTGCGCAGATCTTCAGCGCTTCCTGCTTGAGCTTCTCGGCCTGTGCCTCGATGTTCTCGCCGACGTGGTCGGTGTTGCCGCTGATGACCCCGGCCAGCGCATCGCCGGCCGCCTTCACCCCGAGCGCGGCGCCTTGCTTGCCGACCTCCAGGCCCTGCATGCCGACCGCGCCGAGTTGCGCGCGGTAGGACACCAGCAAGGCGTGCTGCTCGGCGCTGACCGCGACCTGCTTGCCGTCGATCAGCAGGTCGCCGGCACGGGTGATGGTCGCCGGCGGTTGCCCGGACACCTTCAGGGTGATGTCGCCGTTGTCGAAGCTCAGGCTGCGCGCGCTGGGCGTGTTGCTGGTGGTCCGGTCGGACTGCGGCGTCGAGGGCTGGCAGGCGGCCAGGGCCAATAGCGCGATCAGGGCGACGCCGGCTGGCGCCAGGGAACGATGCTGCATGGGTGTGTCCTCGGTCGAAGCGAGAAGGGAAGGCCGCGGCTCAGCGCGGCTTGGGCACGTTGACGCTGCCGCGCACGCCGCTGTGGTGGATGTCGCCGCTGCCGACCCGCTCCACGGTGAGGTTGCCGCCGACGCCGCTGACTTCCAGGTCGCCGGAGCCGATCGACTGCAGCGCCACGCTGCCGGTCACGTCGCGCAGCTGCGCATCGCCGGAGCCGATGCTGCCGATCTGCACCGCGCCGCGTACGCCGTGCACGGTCAGGTCGCCGGAGCCGACGGTGCCGATCTTGACGTCGCCGCCGACCTGGCTCGCCTTGACGTCGCCCGAGCCCAGCGTCGGCAGGCTGAGGCTGCCGATGTCGCGCAGCTCGATGTCGCCCGATCCCACCGTGGCGCTGACCGCGCCGCGCACGCCGTGCGCATGCAGGTCGCCGGAGCCGACCGTGGCGTCGAGCGAGGCCACGCCGCCGATGTCGGCATCGCCGGAGCCCAGCCGCAACTGCACCGGCAGCGAACTGGGCACGCTGCCGGCCAAGTCCAGGTAGGCATAGCGGGTGCCCGAGCTGATGCCGTGGATCTTGCCGTCGTGCTGCAGGGTCACGATCAGCGTGTCGCCTTCGCGGCGCTGGCGCACGGTCAATTCCTTCAGCATGTCCGCATCGGAGGCGCAGGCGCGACCGCGCAGTTCGAACGCGGCGCCGCTGCTGGCGCCGGTCAGCTTGAGGTTGTTCTGCTGCGCGTCGAAGATCACATTCTTGGCGCCGGCCAGGTCCAGTTTCAGGTTGCGTGGCTCCGAATGCCGGCATTCGTCGGCCAGGGCCAGGGCCGGTACCAGCAGCAGCGCGGACAGCAGCAAGGTCTTGCGCATCATCGTGAACTCCATATGCAAAGAGGGAATCGGGAAAGAGAAAGAGCGGTGCGGATCAGGCTTCGTCGCGCCAGCGGCGCAGGTAGATCGCCGCGACGATGAAGGCCACGCCGACCGCCGCGCCGATCCAGATGTCAGCGCTCTGGAAGATGCGCCAGGCATCGCTGAGCTGGATCGCGTTGGCCAGGTCCTGCGCGCCGTCGATCTGCGCCGGCGGCGCGCTCTCGCTCAGCACCGGCAGCCAGGTGCCCGGCAGCACGCTCAGCAGGCCGCGGTAGACCACCGTGTACCAGATCGCGTTGTGGTTCACGTGCAGCATCGGCAGGATGCCCATCATGCTCGCCATCACGCAGCCCAGGACCGGGATCAGCACCGCCCACAGGAACGGCTTGGTACGCGCCCAGGCCGAGCACAGCATCAGCCAGCCGATGGTCGGCAGCGACCACATCACGTAGATCGGCAGGTTCGACAGCACGCCGCCGATGATGCGCAGCGGATGCGAGTGGGTGAAGACGGCGCCGCTCTGTTGCACGCCGTTGACCGACAGGGTCAATGCGGTGATCACCCACAGCGCGATGCCGATCAGCAAGCCGATGCCGATCGCCACGATCGGCGCCAGCAGCAGCGCCCAGGCGGCCTTGGACAGCACCGTGTTCAAGTCCGACAGCGGCAGCGACTTCCAGAACAGCACGCTGCGGTCGCGGCGGTCGTCGTACAGCGAACCCAGCGCGTAGAAGAACACCACGAAGCCCAGCACGATGCAGGCCAGCAACACGCCGGCCAGCATGGTGCCGTCGCCCACGGCGCCGATGATCTCGTTGACCTTTTGCGGGCCGCCGTCCCAGTTGATGCTGTTGGTATCGTTGCCGCGGCCGGCCACGGTGCCGATCAGCGCGAGCACCGCGTACAGCACGGTGATCACGCTGCCGGCGATGACCGGCGCCCACAGGAAACCGCCGCGGTTTTCCCAGTATTCGCGCTTCAGCAGCCACTTGAAGGTGGTCAGGGCAGAGATGGACTTTGCGGGTGCGTTCATGCGTAGGTCCCCTTCATGATGGCGACGAACAGGTCGGCCAGGCCGGGATTGCGGGTTTCGCCGAGTGCGGCCAGCTGCGCCTGCGGCACGCCGTCGTACAGGAACACGGTCTTGCCGAACGGCAGGCCGCGCTCGTCGATCGGCTGCAGCGCGCGCGCCGCGTCGATGCGTTCGGCCGGCACCAGCAGTTCGGTGTAGCGCGTGGCCATGTGCTCCATGTCGGCGCTGAGCACGATGCGGCCGTCGCGGATGAACAGCACGTCGGTGAGGATGTGCTCGATCTCCTCGACCTGGTGGGTGGTGATGACGATGGTCTTCTGTTCGTCGAAGTAGTCCTCCAGCAGGCGCTGGTAGAACTCCTTGCGGTACAGGATGTCCAGGCCCAGGGTGGGTTCGTCGAGCACCAGCAGGCGCGCGTCGATCGCCATCACCAGCGCCAGGTGCAGCTGCACGATCATGCCCTTGGACATCTCGCGCACGCGCAGCTTGGGGGTGAGCTTGGTGTTGGCCAGGAAACGCTCGCACTTGGCGCGGTCGAAGCGCGGATGCACGCCGGCGACGAAGTCGATCGCCTCGCGCACCCGCATCCAGCGCGGCAGCACCGCCACGTCGGCGATGAAGCACACGTCGTTCATCAACTCGTTGCGCTGCTTGCGCGGGTCCATGCCCAGCACGCGCAGTTCGCCCTCCACCGCGGTCAGGCCGAGCACCGCTTTCAGCGCGGTGGTCTTGCCGGCGCCGTTGGGGCCGATCAGGCCGACGATGCGGCCCGGCGCGATCGCGAAGGAGGCATCGGCCAGCGCCGGCTTGTGGTTGTAGGTCTTGCGCAGCGAGCGCGCGGAGACGACGGATTCGGATGCGGCGACAGCGGCAGTCATGGTGTTTTCCCCGGTGGCAACAAGTCTTCCAATGTCAGGCCCAGGCGCTGGATCCGTTCCAGCACCAGTGGCCACTCTTCGTTGAGAAAGCGGTCGCGTTCGCTGCCGCGCAGCTTCTTGGCCGCTTCCTCGGTCATGAACATGCCCAGCCCGCGGCGCTTCTCGACCAGGGCCTCGTCGGCCAGTTCCTGGTAGGCGCGCGAGACGGTGATCGGGTTGAGCTGGTATTCGGCGGCGACCTGGCGCACCGAGGGCAGCGCGTCGCCGGGCTTGATGATGCCGTCCAGCATCATCGCGATCACGCGATCCTTCAGCTGGCGGTAGATCGGAGCGCCATCGCTCCATTGGATATCGCTCATGGTCAGCTCCGTGGACGCAGGGTGTGCGCGAAGGAGAAATAGGGCATCGACAGCGATGCACGCATCCGCCGCACCGGCGCGGGCGCGGCGGGAGGGGCGTGGCTGTCTTCCTGCGGCTCGCTGGCGCCATAATCGGGCGACCGTCCCTGGCTGCCTTGGGCGCCGACCCAGCTCACCGAGAACAGGGCGCCGACGATGACCATGGCCGGAAGGCTGCGCTGCATGCGTTGGAGGTTCATCGTTGGCCCTGCTCTGGGTGAGTGGTGTTGTATTTAACTATAACACCGTCACACGTCATGTCAACACGGCGATCGCCCCAACTCATGGCCTAGTGCCTGCGCGTTTCTTTTTTCCTCTTACGGTGCCCTGATGAAACTATCCAAGCGTTTGTTTTTCCTCGCGATCCTGGCCGCTGCCGGCACCGTCGGCAGTGCCTGGGCGGCCTCCTTGCTGGACCTGGACTACCGTCCGCTGGCCGGCAAGGACAAGGTGAATCTGAACAAGACCTACGGCGGCAAGGTGCTGCTGGTGGTCAACACGGCCAGCAAATGCGGCTTCACCCCGCAGTACGACGGCCTGGAGCAGTTGCAGCAGCGCTACGCCGCGCAGGGTTTCAGCGTGCTCGGTTTCCCGTCCAACGACTTCAAGGGTCAGGAGCCCGGATCGGAGAAGCAGATCCAGGAATTCTGCACGCTGACCTACGGGGTCAAGTTCCCGATGTTCGAGAAGGTGCATGTGCTCGGCGCCGAGGCGACGCCGCTGTACCAGCAACTGACCCAGGCCACCGGCGTGGCGCCGGGCTGGAACTTCCACAAGTATCTGATCGCGCGCGACGGTCGCGTGGTCGCGCAGTTCCCCAGCAAGATCGCGCCGGACGATCCGTCCTTGCGTGCGGCCATCGAACGCGAACTGAAAGCGCAGCCGGGATCACATTGAATCCGGGTCGATATCGTTGCCGCGCATGCGACAATGCGGCCTCTGCGCCATGGCGGCGCCTCTAATTCACTTCCAGGAACGTAGCGAATGAAGATGGGAATGCGCGGCGCCGTGGCGTCGCTGTTGATGGGGATGGCGGTGGTCGCGGGCGCCGCGTCCGCGCAGGCGCCGGCGGCGGCCAAGCCGGCGGCGCTGGGCAGCGAGAAGCAGAAGGTCAGCTACGCGATCGGCATGGATGTGGCGCGTTCGTTCGAGCCGATCGCCCAGGACATCGACCTGGACGCCATGCAGCGCGCGATCGAGAACGCGTTCAAGGGCGGCAAGCCGCTGCTGTCCGACGAGCAGGCGCAGGCCACCGACACCGCATTGCGCACGCAGATGGCCGCGCGCGCCGGGCAGCCGATCCCGGGCATGGCGCCGGGCAGCCAGCCGCCGCCGGTGTCCAAGCAGAACGTGGGCCTGATGCTCGGCGATCGCGCGGTCGGCCCGTCGCTGGCGCGGATCCAGAACGAGATCGATCTGGCCACCTTGATGGGCGCGGTGCGTACCGTGTTCGCCAAGGGCGACACCGCGATGACCCAGGAGCAGGCGGCCGCCACGCTGCAGGCCTACAGCGCCTCCAAGCAGGCCGCCGCGTCGACCGAGAACCGCGAGAAGGGCAACGCCTTCCTGGCCCAGAACAAGACCCAGAAGGGCGTGGTCACCACGCCGTCGGGCCTGCAGTACATGGTGCTGCGCCAGGGCAGCGGCGAACGGCCGATGCCGACCAGCAAAGTGCGGGTGAACTACGAAGGCAAGCTGCTCAATGGCGAGGTGTTCGACAGCTCGTACAAGACCGGGCAGCCGGCCGAGTTCTCGCTCAGCCAGGTGGTGCCGGGCTGGAGCGAGGGCGTGGCGTTGATGCCGGTCGGCTCCAAGTACCGTTTCTGGATTCCGTCGAACCTGGGCTATGGCCCGCAGGGCACGCCGGGCGGCCCGATCGGCCCGGATTCCATGCTCACCTTCGACGTTGAACTGTTGGGCATCCTTCAATAACCGAAAGGAGATTACATGCGCGTAGCGATATTCGGCACCGGCTATGTCGGGCTTGTCACCGGAACCTGTCTGGCCGAGGTAGGCCATCACGTGGTATGCGTGGACATCGACCAAGCCAAAGTGGATGGGCTCAACAAGGGCGTGGTCCCGATCTACGAGCCTGGCCTCTCGCCGATGGTCAAGGCCAATCACGCCGCACGGAGGCTGTTCTTCACAACCGATGCGGCCAGCGCCATCGCGCATGGAGATATCGTGTTCATCGCCGTCGGCACGCCGCCGGACGAGGACGGTAGCGCCGATCTGCAGTACGTGCTGGCGGTGGCCCGCACCATCGGCCAGCACATCCAGGGACCGACCGTGGTGGTCAACAAGTCGACGGTGCCGGTCGGGACCGCCGACAAGGTGCGCGCGGCGATCGCCGCCGAGCTGGAAAAGCGCGGCGAGACGATCGAGTTCGACGTGGTGTCCAATCCGGAATTCCTGAAGGAAGGCGACGCGGTCGCCGACTGCATGCGTCCGGACCGGATCGTGATCGGCAGCAGCAAGCCGGGCACCGCCGCGCGCCTGCGCCGCCTGTACGCGCCGTTCAACCGCAACCACGACCGCATCGTGGAGATGGACGTGCGTTCGGCCGAACTGACCAAGTACGCGGCCAACGCGATGCTGGCGACCAAGATCAGTTTCATGAACGAGATCGCCAACATCGCCGAGCGGGTCGGCGCCGACGTGGAGAAGGTGCGCCAGGGCATCGGCTCGGATCCGCGCATCGGCTGGCACTTCATCTACCCGGGTGCCGGCTACGGCGGCTCGTGCTTCCCCAAGGACGTGCAGGCGCTGGCGCGCACCGCGCAGCAGTACGGCCACGAGGCCAAGCTGCTGGATGCGGTGGAAGCGGTCAACGAGGCGCAGAAGGGCCATCTGTACGAGCTGATCCAGCGCCACTACGGCGGCGCCAGCGTGGCCGGCAAGACCTTCGCGGTGTGGGGCCTGGCGTTCAAGCCCAATACCGACGACATGCGCGCCGCGTCCAGCCGCCGCCTGCTGGCGCAACTGTGGGAGGCCGGGGCGACGGTGCGTGCCTACGATCCGGAGGCGACCGAGGAAGCCAAGCGCATCTTCGGCGAACGCGGCGACCTGAGTTTCTGCGAGGACGCCTTCGCGGCGCTGGAAGGCGCCGATGCGCTGGTCGTGGTCACCGAGTGGAAGCAGTTCCGCAGCCCGGATTTCACCCGGATGAAGGAACTGCTCGGCGACGCGGTGGTGTTCGACGGCCGCAATCTCTACGATCCGCAGGAAATCGAGACCTTCGGCCTCGCTTACTATGGCATCGGCCGCGGGCGTTCGATCAGTGAAGCATGATTTCTCCACCCAGGATCGACTGCTGGAGAACCGGTTGATCGAGCTGGAGACGCGCCTGTCCTTCCAGGAACAGGCGCTGTCCGAGGTGAGCGATGCGTTGGCCGAGGCGCGTGCCGAAAGCCAACGCAACGCCACGCTGCTGCGCCATCTGCTCGAAGACCTGGGCAAGGTGCGCAGCACGCTGTATGCCGATGCCGCCGACGAACCACCCCCTCCGCATTATTGATACCGATCCGATCCTGCCACGATGAGCGATACCCTCCGCGACCAGCTGCTGGGCCTGGGCTTCAAGCCTGTGCCGAAACCCGAACGCCCAGAGCGCAACGCCACGCCCGCGCCGCCCTCGCGAGGGCGGCCCGGCCAGCGTCCGGCGCACGGCCACAAGCCGGCCGGCGCGCGTGGCGAACGCCCGCATGCCGCGGGCAGGCCGCAGGGCGCGCCTGGCCAGCAGCCGGCGCGGCCGCATGCCGCACGGCCGCCGCGCACGCGCGAGGACATCGACCTGGCCAAGGCCTATGCGATCCGTGCGCAGCGCGAGAAGGACGAGCGCATCGAGGCCGAGCGGCTCAAGCAGGAACAGGCGCGGCTGCGCCGCGAGGCGCGGGCCAGGCTCGACGAACTGCTCAAGGACCAGGCGCTGAATCACGCCGAGGCCGACATCGCCCGCCATTTCCCCTATGGCGGCAAGATCAAGCGCATCTACGTCACCGCCGAGCAGCTCAAGGCGCTCAATGCCGGCGAGCTGGGCGTGCTGCAGCAGAACGGTCGCTACCTGCTGGTGGCCGCGGCGCTGCTGGATCAGGCCGAGGCGATCTTCCCGGCGTCGGTGGCGCTGCGGGTCGATCCGAACGCCACGGCCGAAGAGGATCCCTACGCCGATCCGAAGTACCAGATCCCCGACGACCTGGTCTGGTAAGCGTGGCTTTCCCAGGGATGGGGCGCGCAGGGGCCGGGCGCCTGCACCCGTCGTCGCCCGCGCACGCGGCGGGCGGCTATCTGCCGTATATCGACGGACTGCGCGCGCTCGCGGTGCTGGCGGTCATCGCCTACCACCTGGATCCGGCCTGGCTGCCGGGCGGGTTCACCGGCGTCGACGTGTTCTTCGTGATCTCCGGCTTCGTGGTCAGCGCCTCGCTGCAACGCTTGCCGGCGGCCGGCAGCTGGGGCGTGTTCGCGCAGTTCTATGCGCGGCGCATGCGCCGCATCGCGCCGGCGCTGGTGGCCTGCCTGCTGGCGACCGCGCTGGCCAGCGGCCTGTTCATTCCCGACTCCTGGTTGAGCGAGACCAGCGCCAAGACCGGGCGCATGGCCTTCGTCGGCCTCAGCAACTGGGTGCTGGCCGCCAGCGACAACGATTATTTCTCGCCGAAGGCCGAGTTCAATCCGTACACGCATACCTGGTCGCTGGGCGTGGAAGAGCAGTTCTACCTGCTGTTCCCGTTGCTGTTCCTGGCCTGGAACCGTGGTGGCCGCGGCCGCGCGTGGTCGACGCTGCTGGTGGCGCTGGCTTCGGCCGGCTCGCTGGCGTATGCGCTGCTGCGCAGCCGCGGTGGCGGCGAGGCCGGCGCTGCGTTCTACCTGACCACCGCGCGCTTCTGGCAACTGGGCAGCGGCGTGCTGCTGTACCAGGCGCTGGCACTGAGCGGACGCTTCGACGCCGGCGCTGCGCCGGCGCCGCGTGCGGCCTGGAACTGGCGTTCGCCGCTGCTGGCGTTGGCGCTGGGCTTGGTCGGCTACGGATTGTGGCGTGCGCGCCCCGGGTACTCGCCGTGGCCCGACGGCCTGTGGCCGGTACTGGGTACGCTGGGCCTGCTGGGATTGCTGCATGGCGCGCCGGCCGGCTGGATCAAGCGGGCGCTGTCGCAGCGCGCGGTGGTGGCGATCGGCCGCGTCTCCTATTCGCTGTACCTGTGGCATTGGCCGGTGTTCGTGCTGTTCCGCTGGACCGTGGGCCTGGAGTCGGCGCTGGCCAAAGCGGTGGCGCTGCTGCTGGTGGCGGCGCTGGCGATCGCCTCGTACCGCTGGGTGGAACTGCCATGGCGCAGCGGCCGCATCGGCAAGGCGCGCACGCCGGCGCGCACCATCGTCGCCGGGCTGGGCCTGATCCTGCTCGCCGCCGGCGTGCATGCGCTGCTGCTGGACACTCAGCGCTACTACTCGCTGAGCACGGTGAGCCGGCATCCGCTGGACTGGTACGCGTATGCCAAGGGCATGCGCAAGGAGTTCCCGCACTGCACGCTGAAGACCGGACGGGCGGAGTTGCAGGTCGGCAGCGCCAAGCTGTTCGAGCGCGGCGATTGCGACCTGCGCGACCGCGGCCTGGAGACGCCACGCAAGCCGACCCAGCTGTTCGTCGCCGGCGATTCGCATGCGCTGGCCTACAACGAACTGCTGCGCCGCTTCGCGCTGCAGAGCGGTGTGGCGGTGCGCCTGTACGGCGTCGGCGGGTGTCCGATCGTGGGCCTGCAGGCCTGGCAGGCGACGCACGCCGGTTGCCAGGCCTACGAGCGCAGCACCCTGGCCGATGTCACCGCGCATGCGCGCGACGGCGACGTGCTGTTCCTGCCGGCGCTGCGCCTGCTGCGCCTGGCCGAGCAGACCCAGCTGTTCGACGAGGCGGCGGTGATGGCCGAGCAGGACAGTGCGCAGGCGCAGGCGGTACGCGCTGCCGGCGAAGAGGCGGCGGTCGCGTTGCTGCAGCCGTTGGCGCAGCGCGGGGTGCGCATCGTGTTCGAGGCGCCCAAGCCGTTGCTGCGTGCGCCGCCGTACCGCTGTTCGGACTGGTTCAACCGCGGCAACGCGATCTGCGCGCGCGGCACGCAGATCCAGCGCGACACGATGGAACGCTACCGCGCGCCGGTGCTGCAGAGCCTGCAGCGGATCGCCGCGCGGCTGCCGCATGCCTCGGTCTGGGATCCGTTGCCGGTGCTGTGCGAGCCGCAGCGTTGCGCCGGCATGCGCGACGGGCACCCGTTGTTCTTCGATGCCGATCACCTCAGCGGCTACGGCAATCGGCTGCTGTTGCCGGGCTTCACGGCGCACTTCAAGGCGGTGCAGGCAGAATCGGGCACGGCGCCGTGAGCGGGGGCGCTCGCTCTTGCGGAGGCAGACCATGACCACAGCCAGTTCCGTTGCGCCGTTGCGCGTGCAGGTCCGCAGCCGCGGCGCATGCGCAACGCATCGCGCCGCGGCGTTCCTGCATTGCGCGCTGGCGCTCGGCGCTCTGGGCGCCGCAAGCGTCGCCCATGCCGACGACGCGCCGGCGTTCGACCGCCCCGGCATCGGCTTCGCGTCGCAGACCCTGCCGGCCGGCGGCATCGCCTGGGAGCAGGCGCTGTCGGACGTGAGCTACGACCGCAGCGGCGGCGTGCACACAACCGAGTACGTGGCCGACAGCCGCCTGCGGATCGGCCTGAGCGCGCAGGCGGAGCTGCAATTGGCCATCGACAGCCAGGTCTGGCAGCGTGTGCGCGGCACCGGCGAGGATTTCCGCGGGCATGGCGGCGGCGATGCCAGCATCGGTTTGAAATGGGCGTTGCCGAGCACGCGCGACACGTTTTCCTGGGCTGTGCTCGGCACCGCCGCGGTACCGGTGGGGCGCGCGCCGTACGGCGACGATGGGCATCGCTACGATCTCGGCGTCAGCGCCGGCTGGGACCTGGACGGCGGCCGTAATGTCGCGCTGTACGCCAACCTCAGCGACAGCGACGACGGCCACGGCTGGACCGTGTCGCCGAGCTATACGTTCTACGCGCGGGGCGACCTCAGCGCCTATGCCGAAGCCGGCATCGGCGGCGGCGAGGACGAGATGCGCGCGCTCGGCACCGGGCTGACCTGGTTGATCGCCCAGCGCGTGCAGCTGGACCTGTCGGTGCTGCGCGGCTTGTCCGCGCCGACGTCGGATTGGCAGGGCGGCCTCGGCGTATCGGTGCTGCTGCGCTGAGCGGCCGCAAGCGCCTCTCCCCCCGGGAGAGGGGTTGGGGTGAGGGTAAGGCGCGCAGCGTCTCGCTGCATTTGGGTATGCGAGGCTGCGCCCGTACCCTCATCTGCCCCTGCGGGGCCCCTTCCCCCGAAGGGAGAAGGGAGTAGCCGCCGGCGCGCAGCGACTCGTGGAGTTGGGTGCAGGAGGCTGCGCCCGTCCCCTCATCTGCCTCTGCGGGGCACCTTCCCCCGAAAAGGGGGCCATGGTCCCGAGGGGCGATGGGAATAGCCGTAAGCCCCTCTCCCGTCGGGAGAGGGGTTGGGGTGAGGGTCCGGCGCGCAGCGACTCGCGGAGTTGGGTGCAGGAGGCTGCGCCGATGCCGACGCGCGCTCACTCGCGTGCGGGCTCGCCGTCGTCGGGTGGCAGGACCTCCGGCACGTGCTGGTCGTAGTGCGCCAGCACCTCTTCGAAGCCGTAACGCGGTCGCCAGTCCAGCGCCTGCAGCGCCTGCTGTGCCGAGTAGACGCGGTCGATCCGCGTCGGCAGCGGCCAGCCGCGGCGCCGGAACGCGTCGACCAGCAACGGCGCGCGCTGCCGCAGCAGCGCCTGCGGGTCGAGGTGCAGCGCCTGGCAATCCTCGCGCAGGAACGGCGTGGCGCCGGAGACGACGAAGGTCGCTGCGACCGGGCCGGCATGGGCCAGTGCCGCCGCGTGCGCATCGGCGACGTCGCGCGCGTCGATGCCGCGGTGCAGGCGGAACACCGCCATCAGATTGGCCGGTTCGGGGAAGCAGCGCGACATGCGCAGGATGCGCACGCTCGGCCCGCCTTGGGCGGCCGCCTCGCGCAGCAGCGCTTCGGCCTCCAGCTTGGTGTGGTGATAGATGGTCTGCGGCTGCGGCGCCAGTTCTTCGTCGACCCAGGCGGCCGTGTCGACGGGGCTGGCGGCGCTGCCGTACAGCGCCGTGGTGCTGGTGAAGACGATGCGACCGACGCCGGCCGCGCTCGCCGCATCGAGCACGCGGCGGGTGCCATCGACGTTGACCTGGCGGAACCTGGCTGCGCCGACGTGCGGCACATGCGGTGCGTGCAGCGCCGCGGTGTGCACCACCGCGTCCGCGCCCTGCATCGCACGCGCCAGCAGCGCCCTGTCGGCCAGGTCGCCGACCCAGGCGGCGGTGGAGGATGGCGCGCTGTCGAAGCCGTCGACGCGGTGCTGCCGCGACAGGCGGATGTGGATCGCGCGGCCGATGCGGCCGCTGCTGCCGGTGACCACGACCTTCATGGGGACAGTTCCGATGGCTTGGAGGCCTTGCTCAGGGAGTGCGTTGCGGCGACTGCACGCGGGCGGCGACCGGCGGCGGGCCCGTCACGGCTCACTCCGGATCGTAGTCCAGGTTCGAGGCCAGCCAGCGCTCGGCCTGCAGCAGCGGCACGCCCTTGCGCCGCGCGTAGTCGGCGACCTGTTCCTTGGTCAGACGCCCGACCACGAAATACTGGCTCTGCGGATGGCTGAAGTAATAGCCGGACACCGCCGCGGTCGGCAGCATCGCGAAGCTTTCGGTCAGCGCCATGCCGGCGTTGCGTTCGGCGTCGAGCAGCGCGAACAGGGTCTTCTTCTCGCTGTGCTCGGGGCAGGCCGGATAGCCGGGGGCAGGGCGGATGCCGCGGTACTTCTCGGCGATCAGCGCCTCGTTGTCCAGCGCCTCGTCGGCGACATAGCCCCAGAATTCGCGGCGCACGCGCTGGTGCAGGCGCTCGGCCAAGGCCTCGGCCAGGCGATCGGCCAGCGCCTTGAGCAGGATCGCGTTGTAGTCGTCGTGCGCCGCTTCGAACCGCGCCACGTGCGGCTCGATGCCGATGCCGGCGGTGACCGCGAACGCCCCGATCCAGTCCTGCTTGCCGCTGTCCTTGGGCGCGATGAAATCGGCCAGGCAGAAATCGGGCCGTTCGACCGGCTTGTCGACTTGTTGGCGCAGGAAATGCAGGAGAAGCCGGGATTGGGGATTGGGGATTGGGGATTGGGCGGGCTGTTGCGAATCTCCAATCCCGACTCCCGAATCCCGGTGATCCTCCAGGATCACCTCCACATCGTCGCCCACGCTATTCGCCGGCCACAGCCCGAACACCGCCTTGGCGGTCAGCCACTTCTCGGCGACGATGCGCTTGAGCATCGCGCGCGCGTCGCGGTACAGCTCGCTGGCCTGGCTGCCGACGACCGCGTCGCTGAGGATCGCCGGGAACTTGCCGGCCAGTTCCCAGGCCTGGAAGAACGGGGTCCAGTCGATCAGGTCGATCAGCTCGGGCAGCGGATAGTCGTCGAACACGTGCAGGCCCGGCTGCTTCGGCACCGGCGGCGTGTAGGCGTCCCAGCCGCCGTCGAAGCGCTGCGCGCGCGCCTTTTCCAGCGACACCAGGCGCTTGGCGTCGCCGCGGTTCTTGTGACGCTGGCGGATCTCGGCGTAGTCGGCGTCGTTGGCGGCGACGAACGCGGCGCGCAGGTCCTTGGAGATCAGCGACTGGGCCACGCCGACCGCGCGCGAGGCGTCCTTGACCCACACCGTCGGCGCGCCGTAATGCGGGTCGATCTTCAGCGCGGTGTGCGCACGCGAGGTGGTGGCGCCGCCGATCAGCAACGGCATCGAGAAGCCCTGCCGCTGCATCTCGCGGGCGACGTGGCTCATCTCCTCCAGCGACGGGGTGATCAGCCCGGACAGGCCGATGATGTCGGCGTTCTCGGCGCGCGCGCGGTCGAGGATGGTCTGGGTCGGCACCATCACCCCCAGGTCGATCACGTCGAAATTGTTGCAGGCCAGGACCACGCCGACGATGTTCTTGCCGATGTCGTGCACGTCGCCCTTGACCGTGGCCATGATGATCTTGCCGTTGGACTTGCCGGTGTCGCCGGTGCGCAGCTTTTCCGCCTCGATGTACGGCAGCAGGTAGGCCACCGCCTTCTTCATCACCCGCGCCGACTTGACCACCTGGGGCAGGAACATCTTGCCGGCGCCGAACAGGTCGCCGACCACGTTCATGCCGTCCATCAGCGGGCCTTCGATCACGTCCAGCGGGCGCGTGGACTGTTGCCGCGCTTCCTCGGTATCGAGTTCCACGTAGGCGTCCACGCCGTGCACCAGCGCGTGCGCCAGCCGCGCGCGCACCGGCTTTTCGCGCCAGCTCAGGTCCTCGACGCTGCTCTGGCCCTTCTTGCCCTTGTAGCGCTCGGCGATCTCCAGCAGGCGCTCGGTGCCGTCGCGGCGGCGGTTGAGGATCACGTCCTCCACCCGTTCGCGCAGGTCCGGGTCGAGGTCGTCGTAGATCGGCATGCCGCCGGCGTTGACGATACCCATGTCCATGCCCGCGGCGATCGCGTGGTACAGGAACACCGAATGGATCGCCTGGCGCACGGTCTCGTTGCCGCGGAACGAGAACGACACGTTGGACACGCCGCCGGACACGTGGCAATGCGGCAGGGTCTTGCGGATGATGCGGGTGGCCTCGATGAAGTCCACCGCGTAGTTGTCGTGTTCCTCGATGCCGGTGGCCACGGCGAAGATGTTCGGGTCGAAGATGATGTCTTCCGGCGGGAAGCCGACCTGCTCGGTCAGGATCCGGTAGGCACGGCTGCAGATCTCGACCTTGCGCGCGCAGGTGTCGGCCTGGCCCTGCTCGTCGAACGCCATCACCACCGCGGCGGCGCCGTAGCGCAGCACCTTGCGCGCGTGCTCGACGAACACCGCCTCGCCTTCCTTCAGCGAGATCGAGTTGACCACGCTCTTGCCCTGCAGGCACTTCAGCCCGGCCTCGATCACGCTCCACTTGGAGGAGTCGACCATGATCGGGATGCGCGCGATGTCCGGCTCGGACATGATCAGGTTGAGAAAGCGGGTCATCGCCTTCTCCGAATCGATCAGGCCCTCGTCCATGTTGACGTCGAGGATCTGCGCGCCGCTGGCGACCTGCTGGCGCGCCACCTCCACCGCCTCCTCGTAGCGTTCTTCCTTGACCAGCTTGCGGAACTGCGCGCTGCCGGTGACGTTGGTGCGCTCGCCGACGTTGACGAACAGCAGGTCCGGGGTCAGCAGCAGCGGCTCCAGGCCGGACAGGCGGGTAATGCGGACGGACATGGGCTCAGCCTTTCGGGATCGTTGCCGTGGCCGCGCGCGCGCGACCGACGGGCGCAGCGCACACCGGACGGCGCGCGTGCACTGCGAATGCGTGAAGCGATAGCGGGCGCGTGCGCATCTCAGGCGGCCTGTGCCTGGGCCTGCGCCGCCAGCGGCGTGCGCGGACGCAGCCCGCGCATCGCCTCGGCGATCGCCTGGATATGCGCCGGGGTGGTGCCGCAGCAGCCGCCGACCAGGTTCAGCAGGCCGGATTCGGCGAACTCCTTCAGGGTCGCCGCCATTTCCTCCGGGGTCTCGTCGTACTCGCCGAAGGCGTTGGGCAGGCCGGCGTTGGGATGCGCGCTGACGTAGCCGTCGGCGATCCGCGCCAGCGTCTCCACGTGCGGGCGCAGGTCGCTGGCGCCGAGCGCGCAGTTCAATCCCACCGACAGCGGCCGGCCGTGCGCGACCGAGGCGTAGAACGCCTCGGCGGTCTGCCCGGACAGGGTGCGCCCGGAGGCATCGGTGATGGTGCCGGAGATCATCACCGGCAGCCGCCCGCCGCGCGCGTCGAACACTTCCTCGATCGCGTACAGCGCCGCCTTGGCGTTGAGCGTGTCGAAGATGGTTTCCACCATCAGCGTGTCGGCGCCGCCGTCGATCAGGCCCTCGACCGCTTCGCGGTAGGTGCCGCGCAGTTCGTCGAAGCTGGTGTTGCGGAAGCCGGGATCGTTGACGTCGGGGCTGATCGAGGCGGTGCGGCTGGTCGGGCCGAGCACGCCGATGACGAAGCGCGGCTTGTCCGGGGTGAGCGCCTCGACCGCGTCGCAGCACGCGCGCGCGACCTGCGCGCCGGCCTTGTTCAATTCGTAGACCAGATGTTCCAGGTGGTAGTCGGCCTGGCTGATCGAGGTGGCGTTGAAGGTGTTGGTTTCCAGCAGGTCGGCGCCGGCGTCGAGGTAGGCGCGATGGATGCCGGCGATCACTTCCGGCCGCGACAGCAGCAACAGGTCGTTGTTGCCTTTCAGGTCGTGGCCCTGCGGCGCGTGGTCGCAGCCGGGTCCATGCACGTGCGCGCCGTCATAGCCGGCGGCGAAACGCTCGCCGCGGTAGTCGGCCTCCTGCAGGTCGTGGCGCTGGATCATGGTGCCCATCGCACCGTCGATGATCAGGATGCGTTCGGACAGCGCCTGCAGCAGCTTCTGCGTGCGCTGCGGATGCAGCCAGGGGACCTGGGACTGGGAAGAAACGTCAGAGATGCTCACGCGCCTGCTCCTGCCTTTGCTTTGACGATTCCCGAATCCCCATTCCCGAATCCCGGCTTCACCGCAATCAACGAAATCACCTCGAAATGCGGCGGCCGCTTCTCGCGGGTCACGGTTTCCAGGCTGGACACGTCCAGCCCGGCCTTGTCGACGAACTTGCGCAGTTCCTTGGAGGCGAAGCCCAGGTTGACGTGGCCGTAGGCCTGCACCGCGGCCTTGTGTTCGTGGCGGGCGAGGCTGCACAGCAGCAGGCGCCCGCCGGGGCGCAGCACCCGCGCCGATTCGGCTACCGCCTGCGCCGGCTTGGCCGCGTAGGTCAGCGCGTGCATCATCACCACCAGGTCGAAGCTGGCGTCGGCGAACGGCAGCGCGTGCATGTCGCCTTCGCGCACTTCCACGTTGCCGAGCCGGCGCAGGCGTTCGCTGGCCGCGGCCACCACCCGCGCGCTGGTGTCGATGCACACGTAGCGGCGCGCATGCGGGGCCACCAGTTCGGCCAGCACGCCGTCGCCGGAGGCGATGTCGAGCACGTCGCCGGTTTCCAGCAGCGGCAACGCGGTGCGCGCCAGCGCTTCCCAGGTGCGCCCGGGCGAGTAGTGGCGCTCCATGTCGCCGGCCACCGAGTCGGCCCAGTTCTGGTCGGCGGCGCGGTTGGCCAGCACCGCGGCCACGCGCTCGGCGTCCTGGCGCAGCAGCGGATCGTCGCTGCCGGTGCTCAGCGCCAGCCACAGCGCGCGCTGCGCCGGGTCCAGCTGCGCCTCGTCGAAGCGGTAGTAGGCCGACACGCCGGCGCGGCGGTCGCGCACCAGCCCGGCCTCCTTCAGCTTGGCCAGGTGGGTGGACACGCGCGGTTGCGCCAGCCGGGTGATCGCCGACAGCTCGGCCACGGTCAGCTCTTCCTGCTCCAGCAAGGCCAGCAGGCGCACCCGGGTCGCATCGGCGAACACCTTCAGCCGGGTCGACCAGTCCTCCAGATCCATAATATCTTCCTATCGCGATATAGAGATATTCTGGTCCCGCGGACGCATCGGGTCAAGTCGTGCACACGCCTGCGTATGGTCTGGGTGGCTACAATGGCGCACCAGACAGCCCGGGAGGGGTTCTACGTGGATTTCAGCTTTACTGAAGAGCAATTGATGATCCAGGACGTGGCGCGACGCATCGCCCAGGAACGGATCGCCCCGAGCGCCGAGCATCACGACCGCACCGGCGAGTTCCCGCTGGAGAACATCCGCCTGCTCGGCGAGAACGGCCTGATGGGCATCGAGGTGCCGGAGGAATACGGCGGTGCCGGCATGGACCCGATCGCCTACGTGCTGGCGATGGTCGAGATCGCCGCCGGCGACGCCGCCCATTCCACCATCGTGTCGGTCAACAACTCGCTGTTCTGCGCCGGCATCCTCAAGAACGGCAACGAGGCGCAGAAGCAGAAGTACGTGCGCGCGATCGCCGACGGCAGCCACATCGGCGCGTTCGCGCTGACCGAGCCGCAGTCCGGCTCCGACGCCACCGCGATGCGTTGCCGGGCGGTGCCCCAGGACGACGGCAGCTTCGTGATCAACGGCAAGAAGAGCTGGATCACCTCCGGCCCGGTCGCCAAGTACATCGTGCTGTTCGCGGTCACCGACCCGGAGCAGGGCTCGCGCGGCATCACCGCGTTCGTGATCGACACCGACAAGCCCGGCTTCCACCGCGGCAAGACCGAGCCCAAGCTCGGCATCCGTGCCTCGGCCACCTGCGAGATCGAATTCCAGGACTACGTGGCGAGCCCGGACGAGGTTCTGGGTGCGCCGGGCGAGGGCTTCAAGATCGCGATGAGCGTGCTCGACGCCGGCCGCATCGGCATCGCCTCGCAGGCGATCGGCATCGCCCGCGCCGCCTACCAGGCCACCCTGGACTACGTGAAGGAGCGCAAGGCGTTCGGCTCGCCGATCGGCGCGTTCCAGATGACCCAGGCCAAGATCGCCGACATGAAGTGCAAGCTCGACGCGTCGCTGCTGCTGACGCTGCGCGCGGCATGGGTGAAGGGGCAGGGCCAGCGCTTCACCACCGAAGCCTCGGTGGCCAAGCTGACCGCGTCCGAAGCGGCGATGTGGATCACCCACCAGGCGGTGCAGATCCATGGCGGCATGGGCTACTCGAAGGAAATGCCGCTGGAGCGCTATTTCCGCGACGCCAAGATCACCGAGATCTACGAAGGCACCTCTGAAATCCAGCGCTTGGTGATCGCCCGCAACGAAACCGGATTGCGTTGAGAGCTGGGAACAGGGAGTCGGGAATGGGGAATCGGACCGGCGCTGCGGCAGGCAGTGCCGGAACCGGCGAAAAAAAAGCGGCCGATAAGGCCGCTTTTTTTGTTTGCAGGAACCTGAAGCTCTCAAGGACCCGGGATTCCTGACGAATCCCGACTCCCCAATCCCCAATCCCGGCCCCTCACCGATCCGGCTGGTTCCGGTTCTGCCCTTCCTGCTGGATCGCCACGTACTCCTTCGATGGCTCGTCCAGCTTGTCGCCGAGCATGCGCCGCACCACCACGAAGAACAGCGGGATGAACAGCACGCCGAGCAAGGTGGCGAACACCATGCCGCCGATCACGCCGGTGCCGATCGAGTGGCGCGCGTTGGCGCCGGCGCCGGTGGAGATCGCCATCGGCAGCACGCCGAGGATGAACGCGAACGAGGTCATCAGGATCGGACGGAAGCGCAGGTGCGCCGCCTCCGTGGCCGCTTCGCGCAGGGTCTTGCCCGCCGCGCGCTGCTCCACCGCGAACTCCACGATCAGGATCGCGTTCTTCGCCGCCAGGCCGATCACCGTGATCATGCCGATCTTGAAGTAGATGTCGTTCGGCAGGCCGCGCAGCAGCGAGAAGGTGATCGCGCCGAGCACGCCGATCGGCACCACCAGCAGTACCGAGACCGGGATCGACCAGCTTTCGTACAGCGCTGCCAGGCACAGGAACACCACCACGATCGACAGCACCAGCAGCAGCGTGGCGCTGTTGCCGGCGATGATCTCCTGGTACGACATGCCGCTCCAGTCGAAGCCGAAGCCCGGCGGCAGGTCGTTGTTGACGATCTCCTCCATCGCGCTCATCGCCTGGCCGGAACTGCCGCCCGGGGCCGGGTTGCCGACCACGTTGACCGCCGAATAGCCGTTGTAGCGGCTCAGCGACGGCGAGCTGTAGATCCAGTTCGACTTCACCACCGTGCTCAGCGGGATCATCTGCGGCAGGCCGTCGCTGTCGGTGGCGCTGCTGCTGGGCACGTAGAAGTTGCGCAGCGATTCCGGACCGGTGCGGAACGGTGCGTCGGCCTGCATGTTGACGCGCTTGATGCGGCCTTCGTAGAAGAAGTCGTTGACGTACACCGGCGCCAGCATCATCTGGATCGACTGGTAGATGTCGCTGACCGACAGCCCCATCGACTGCGCCTGCACGCGGTCCACGCTCAGCTGCAGCTGCGGCGCGTTCTCCAGGCCGTTGGGGCGCACCCCGGCCAGCGCGTCCTGGCGCGCGGCGGCCTTGCCGAGCAGGATGTTGCGCGCCTGGGTCAGCGCCTCCTCGCCGGCGCCGGTGCGGTCCTGCAGCCACATGTCGAAGCCGCCGAACTGGCCCAGCCCGTTCACCGTGGGCAGGTTGACCACGAAGATCTGCGCGCCCTTGATGCCGTAGAACATCCCGTTCAACTGCTGGATCAGGTCGGTGGCGGTGACGTCGCGGTCGGCCCACGGCTTGAGCCGGATGAAGCCCATGCCGACGTTCTCGCCGCGGCCCAGGAAGCTGAAGCCGGCCACCTGCAGCATGCCTTCCACGGCCTTCTGCTGCTGCAGCACGCCGCGCATCTGCGCGAACACCTCGTTGGTGCGGCCGACCGTGGCGCCCGGCGGCAACTGCACGATCGCCAGCGCGAAGCCCTGGTCTTCCTCGGGCAGGAAGCTGCCGGGCATGCGCGTGAACAGGAAGCCGCACAGCACCACCAGCAACGCGAACACCGCCATCCAGCGCGGCGCGCGGCGGATGGTGCCGCCGACCGCGCCGACGTAGCGGTGCGCCAGCTTGTCGTAGTACTTGTTGAAGTTGCGGTACACCCAGTTCGGGTTCTCGTTGTGGGTGGCCTTCAGGAACGCCGCGCACAGTGCCGGGGTGAAGCTCAGCGCCAGGAACGCCGAGAACCCCATCGCCATGGCGATGGTGATCGCGAACTGCTTGTAGATCGCGCCGGCCGCGCCGGGCTGCATCGCCGAGGGGATGAACACCGCCGCCAGCACCACGGTGATCGCCACCACCGCGCCGGTGATCTGGGTCATCGCCTTCTGCGTGGCCGCCTTCGGCGCCAGGTGCTCTTCGGACATGATGCGTTCGACGTTCTCGATCACCACGATCGCGTCGTCGACCACGATGCCGATCGCCAGCACCATCGCGAACAGGGTCAGCTGGTTGATGGTGAAGCCGATCACCCACATGCCCAGGAAGGTGCCCAGCAGCGCCACCGGGATCACCAGGGTGGGGATGATGGTGGCGCGGAAGTTCTGCAGGAACACCAGCATCACCAGGAACACCAGCACGATCGCCTCGGCCAGGGTCTTGACCACTTCCTCGATCGAGATCCGCACGAAGGTGGTGCTTTCGTACGGGGTGAACCAGCTCACGCCCTGCGGGAAGCTCGGCTGCAGCTCGTCCATCTTGGCCTTGACCGCCTCGGACACGCTCAGCGCATTGGCGCCGGGCAGCAGCTGGATCGCGAACGCGCCGGTCGGCTTGCCGTTGTACTGGGTGTCGAAGCCGAAGCTGGTCGGGCCGAACGCGACCCGCGCCACGTCCTTCAGCCGCACCACGCTGCCGTTGCTGTCCGCGCGCAGGATGATGTTCTCGAACTGCTCGGGCGAGCTGAAGCGGCCTTCGGCGGTGACCGTGGCGGTGAACGACTGCCCGGACGGGGCCGGATCGGAGCCGATCGAGCCGGCGGCGAACTGCACGTTCTGCGCGCTGATCGCGTTGTACACCTGGCTCGGCGACAGGTGATAGCCCTGCAGCTTTTCCGGGTTCAGCCAGATGTCCATCGCGTATTCGGCGCCGAACTGCTGGGTGCTGCCGACGCCGGGCACGCGCGAGATCTGCTCCAGCACGCGCGAGCCGACGATGTCGTTGAGCGCGCTGCGGTCGATCGACGGGTTTTCCGAGCGCAGCGCGATCACGCTGAGGAAGCCGGCGTTGGCCTTGGCCACCACCACACCCTGCGCGGTCACTTCCGAGGGCAGGCGCGGCGTCGCCAGCGACACCTTGTTCTGCACCTGCACCTGGGCGATGTCGGCATTGGTGCCGGTCTCGAAGGTCAGGGTGACGGTGGCGGTGCCGCTGGAGGAGGACGAGGAGCTGAAGTACAGCAGGTGATCGATGCCGGTCAGCTGCTGCTCGATCACCTGGGTGACCGAGCGCTCGGTGGTGTCGGCGCTGGCGCCGGGGTAGGTCGCGGTGACGGTGACCTGCGGCGGCGCGATCGAGGGATAGGATTCGACGCCGAGGTTGAGGATGGCGATCACGCCGCTGAGCGAGATCAGGATCGCCACCACCCAGGCGAAGACCGGGTGTTCGATGAAGAACTTAGGCATGGCGGGGGTCCGTTACTGCTGCTCGGGCTTGGAATCGGCCGCGGCGGCCGGCGTGTCGCCGCTCGCTGCGCCCTGCGGTTGGCCGGCGGCCTTGTCCTGCGGCGCGGCGCCAGCGGGCGCCTGGCCCTGCGGCGCGGCGCCGCCCGGGGCCTGGCCCGGAGCGCCTGGGGTCCACGGCGTGGCCTTGGCCGGCGCGCCTTCCTTGGCCTTCTGCAGGCCGGAGACGATGACCTGGTCGCCGGCGGCCAGGCCGGAGCCGACGATCCACTTGCCCTCCTGCTGGCCGACCGTGACCACGTCCTTGCGCAGCACCTTGCCGTCCTTGCCGACCACCAGCGCGTAGGCGCCCTTGGCGTCGCGCTGGATCGCTTCCTGCGGGATCAGGTAGGCGTTGTTGCGCTGGCCCAGGTTGGCGGCGAAGCTGACGAACGCGCCGGGCAGCAGCACCCGGTCCGGATTGGGCAGCAGGGCGCGCAGGGTCACCGAGCCGGTGCTCGGGTCGACCGCGGTGTCGGAGAAGTCCAGCGTGCCGGACTGGGCATAGACGCTGCCGTCGCCGAGCTTGACCTGCACGGTCGACTTGCCCTCGTCGTTCAGCGCCACGTTGCCCTGGGTCTGCGCCTGGCGCAGCTGCGCCAGTTCGTCCGAACTCATCGAGAAGTTCACGTACAGCGGGTCGAGCTGGTCGATCGTGGTCAGCAGGGTGGTGTCGCCCTGGCCGACCAGCGCGCCTTCGGTGACCTGCTGCTTGCCGGCGCGGCCGGCGATCGGCGCGGTGACGGTGGCGTAGCCCAGGTTGATGCGTGCGGTGTCCACCGCGGCGCGCGCCTGCTGCACCGATGCGGCCGAGGTGCGTTCGGTGGCCTCGGCAGTGTCCAGATCGGACTTGGACACGTAGGCCTGCGGCGCCAGGCTGCGCGCGCGGGTGGCGGCGACCTTGGCGTTGGCGTAGGTGGCCTCGGCCGCGGCCAGCTGGCCCTGCGCCGACGCCAGCGAGGCGCGCAGCGGCGCCGGATCGATCTGGAACAGCGGCTGGCCTTCCTTCACGTCGGTGCCTTCGGTGTACAGGCGCTTTTCCAGCACACCGGCCACGCGGGCGCGCACGTCGGCGCTGCGGTAGGCGGACAGGCGCCCGACCATGTCGCGCTGCAACGGCAGCGTCTGCGGCTTGGCTTCCAGCACGCCCACTTCCGGCGGCGGCATGGCCTGCTGTTCTTCTTGTTTCTTGCAGGACGCCAACACCACCACGACGGCGCAGGCCAGGGCGAGAGAACGCAACGGGGAGGTCATCGGGTGGTACTCCGGTCTGGTGTCGAAAACGAAAGGGAAGGGGCAGGTGGCGCGGCGAACGCGCGCAGGAAACCGTCGACGGCGAATTCGGCCCAGGCGCGCTGCGCGGCGGCGTCGCTGCGATGGGCGGTATGGAAGCGTTGGCGCTCGAAATCCATCCCGACGATCATGCTCAACAGCAGTTCGGCCATGAAGTGCGGATCGTCATGGCGCAGCTGGCCGGCGGCCACCGCCAGTTGCAGGCGCTCGCTCAGGCGCTGCATCAGCGCCTCGGCGCTGTCGCGGAACAGCGCGCGGACCTGCTCGGGGAAATGCCGCGATTCGGCCGCGATCAGCTGGCAGCTCTGCAGCACGCTCGGCTCGGACAGCTGCTCCAGGTACTCGCGGGCGAAGCGCAGCAGGCTGCCGCGCAGTTCGCCCTGCGCCGGACCCAGGTGCGTGGCGCTCAGTTCGGTATGGTCCTGCATCACCCGCTGCAGCAGGTCCTGCTTGCTGCGGTAGCGGCTGTACAGGGTCTGCTTGGAGCAGCCGGCGCGGGCGGCCACCGCGTCCATGCTCAGACGCATGCCGGCCTGGGCCAACAGTTCGCGCACGGCGGCGTACACGCGCTGATCGCGCGCCTGAGGCAGGCGGGACGGGGCAGGGGAGGCGGTCATTGAATGTGGACTATACCGTCCAGTTTAGAATTGGAACAGCCTTGACATCGGCGCGCCGATCGCGACAAGTCCCGGCATCGGCGACGCTCCGCTGCACGAAGTTATGACGGCGTGACGGCGGCGCGCGCGACTTTGCCCGATATGGCGCGTCGTTTCGTTCCCGGCGCTGGTTTGCGCCATGCAGCAAGGTAGTTGAACGCGCCACCGGTACAATTCTGGCTTTCCCAACGAGCATCGTTGTTGCTCCCCGTCATGAAACCCAAATCAGACGCTTCCCGTTCCAGCACGTCCTCGGCCGGATCCTCCAGCAAGTCCGCGTCCAAGCCCGCTTCCCCCTCGTCCAAGGCGTCCGCCAAGCCGTCGGCCAAGCAGGCCAAGGCCGCACCGGTCGCGAACAAGCGCGGCGCGGCGCGCGCCACCGCCAATTCGCGGGTGATCGACGCCGTGCCGGCCGCTTCCGCCGGCGGCTTCAGCCTGGAGCCGGTGTACGCGGCCCTGCGCCAGCGCTACCCGGGCGGCCGCCAGGCCGAGGCGCAGGCCTTCGCCGAGGAGTTCTACAAGCGCATGGAGGAGGACGAGTTCCCCCACCACAGCGCGCCGGAATGGGCCGCGCTGGCGGCGTCGATGCTGGAGTTCGCGCGCAAGCGCAAGCCGGGCACGTTCAACGTGCGGGTGTTCAATCCGAGCCTGAAGGAAGACGGCTGGGAGTCCTCGCGCACGGTGCTGCAGATCGTCAACGACGACATGCCGTTCCTGGTGGATTCGGTGAGCATGGCGCTGTCGGAGCTGGGCATCGGCGTGCACGTGCTCGGCCACCCGGTGCTGCGCATGAGCCGCGACAAGGGCGGCAAGCTGGAGACGGTCGGCGAGGGCAAGCCGGAATCGCTGATGCTGCTGGAGATCGACCGACAGCCGCCGGAGGACATGCCGCGGGTGGACGCGGCGATCCAGCGCATCCTCGGCGAGGTGCGCAACATCGTGCGCGACTGGAGCGGCATGCGCGAGAAGATGCTGACCCTGGCCGACGACCTGACCACGCGGCGCCTGCCGGTGGACGACAAGGGCCGGCGCGAGGCGCAGGAATTCCTGCGCTGGGCCGCGGCCGACCATTTCACCTTCTTCGGCTACCGCGAATACCGGGTCGAGAAGCAGGGCGGCGAAGACGTGCTGGCGCCGCTGGAGGACAGCGGCCTGGGCCTGCTGCGCGGCCACGACAAGTCGCCGGCGCGGCCGGTGCGCACGCTGGCCGCGCACGGCCTCAGCGAATCGGGGATCAAGGAAGCGCTGATCCTGACCAAGACCAACGCGCGCTCGCGGGTGCACCGCAGCGGCTACATGGACTACATCGGCGTGCTGGAGTTCGACGCCAAGGGCCGCATCGTCGCCGAGCAGCGTTTCCTCGGCCTGTTCACGTCCAGCGCCTACAACCGCCGGCCGTGGGAGATCCCGCTGGTGCGCGAGCGCCACGACTACGTGATGCGCAAGTCCGGGCTGACCCCGAGCAGCCATAGCGGCAAGGCGCTGCGCCACATCCTGGAGACGCTGCCGCGCGAGGAACTGTTCCAGTCCAACGAGGAGGAGCTATACCGCACCGCGATGGGCATCCTCGGCCTGCAGGAGCGGGTGCGCAGCCGCCTGTTCCTGCGCCGCGACAAGTACGGCCGCTTCATTTCCGCACTCGTGTACATCCCGCGCGAGCGCTTCAACACCGACGTGCGCCTGCGCATCGAGGCCCTGCTGAAGGACGCGCTGCACGGCGAATACATCGATTCCAGCGTGGTGCTGGGCGAATCGCCGCTGGCGCAGCTGCACCTGATCGTGCGGCCCAAGCCCGGCGAAGCGCTGGAATTCGATACCACCGAACTGGAAGCGCGCCTGGCGCACCTGCTGCGCAACTGGCAGGACGACCTGCGCGAGGCGCTGGTCGCCAGCCGCGGCGAGCGCGACGGCCTGCGCCTGGCGGCCAACTACGGCCGCGCGCTGCCGGCCGGCTACATCGAGGAATCGACCGCGCAGATCGCCGCGCGCGACGTCGAGCGCCTGGCCGCGCTGCGCGGTCCCGACGACCTGCACCTGAGCCTGCAGGCGCTGCGCCGCGACGGCGCCGACAGCCTGCGCCTGAAGCTGTACCGCCAGCGCGACGACCTGCCGCTGTCGGACGTGCTGCCGATGATGGAGAACCTGGGCCTGCGGGTGATCTCCGAGCGCCCGTACCGGCTGACCGTGGACGGCACGCTGCTGTACATCCAGGACTTCGAAGTGGAGCCGCTGGCCGGCAGCATCGACGTCGAGCGCGCCGACGCGCCGCTGTGCGAAGCCTTCGTGCGCATCTGGCGCGGCGATGCCGAGAACGACGGTTTCAACCGCCTGATCGTCGGCGCCGGCCTGGGCTGGCGCCAGGTGGCGATCCTGCGCGGCTACTGCAAATACCTGCTGCAGACCGGGGTGCCGTTCTCGCAGGCCTACGTCGAAGAGACCTGCACGCGCTATCCGCTGCTGGCACGGCTGCTGGTGGAACTGTTCGAAGCGCGTTTCGATCCGGCCACCGGCAACGAGAGCAAGGCGCAGATCGCCGACGGCCAGGCCGCGCTGACGGCGCAGCTGCACCTGCTGGCGGCCGGCGACGAAGGCGCGCTGAAGGCGCTGCAACCGGTGATCGACGCGCGCCGCGGCGACCGCGATGCGCAGCTGGAGGCGGCCAATGCCGCGCTGCTGAAGCTGTTCGACCAGGTCGCCAGCCTCGACGAGGACCGCATCCTGCGCAGCTTCAAGGGCGTGATCGAAGCGACCCTGCGCACCAGCTACTACCAGACCGGCAAGGACGGCGGCCTGGGCCACTGCATCAGCTTCAAGCTCGATTCGGCCAAGGTGCCGGAGCTGCCCAAGCCGCGCCCGTACCGCGAGATCTTCGTGTACGGCCCGCGCGTGGAAGGCGTGCACCTGCGCTTCGGCGCGGTGGCGCGCGGCGGCCTGCGCTGGTCGGACCGGCGCGAGGATTTCCGCACCGAGGTGCTGGGCCTGGTCAAGGCGCAGATGGTCAAGAACACGGTGATCGTGCCGGTCGGCGCCAAGGGCGGCTTCTTCTGCAAGCGCTCGCCCGCCGGTGGCGACCGCGACGCGGTGCTGGCCGAAGGCATCGCCTGCTACAAGCTGTTCATCCAGGGCCTGCTCGACATCACCGACAACATCGTCGGCGGCAAGATCTTGCCGCCGCCGCAGGTGGTGCGCCACGACCAGGACGATCCGTACCTGGTGGTCGCCGCCGACAAGGGCACCGCCACGTTCTCCGACATCGCCAACGGGCTGGCGATCGACCACGGCTTCTGGCTGGGCGACGCGTTCGCCTCTGGCGGCTCGGTCGGTTACGACCACAAGGGCATGGGCATCACCGCGCGCGGCGCCTGGGAGTCGGTCAAGCGCCACTTCCGTGCGCTGGGCCGCGATTGCCAGAGCGAGGACTTCAGCGTGGTCGGCATCGGCGACATGTCCGGCGACGTGTTCGGCAACGGCATGCTGCTGTCGCGGCACATCCGCCTGCTGGCCGCGTTCGACCACCGCCACATCTTCCTGGATCCGAATCCGGACCCCGCGGCCTCGTTCGCCGAGCGCGAGCGCCTGTTCAAGCTGCCGCGCTCCAGCTGGGCCGACTACGACGCCAAGCTGATCAGCGCCGGCGGCGGCCTCTATCCGCGCACGCTGAAGTCGATCGAGATCAGCGCGCCGGTGCGCGAGGCCCTGGGCCTGGAAGCGGGCGTCAAGCAGCTCTCGCCGAACGAGCTGATGAACGCGATCCTCAAGGCGCCGGTGGACCTGTTCTGGAACGGCGGCATCGGCACCTACGTCAAGGCCGCCAGCGAGACCCATGGCGATGTCGGCGACCGCGCCAACAACGGCCTGCGCGTCAACGGCGGCGAGCTGCGCTGCAGGATCGTCGGCGAAGGCGGCAACCTGGGCCTGACCCAGCTCGGCCGCATCGAGGCCGCGCAGGTCGGGGTGCTGCTCAACACCGACTTCATCGACAACTCGGCCGGCGTGGACACCTCCGACCACGAGGTCAACATCAAGATCCTGCTCAACGACGTGGTGCAGGCCAAGAAGCTGACCGTGGCGGCGCGCAACACGCTGCTGGCGTCGATGACCGACGAGGTCGCCGAGCTGGTGCTGTGGGACAACATCCGCCAGAACCAGGCGCTGAGCCTGATGGAGCGGATGAGCGTCAAGCGCCTGGGCTCCAAGCAGCACTTCATCCGCACCCTGGAAGCGCAGGGCCTGCTCGACCGGCAGATCGAATACCTGCCGTCGGACGCGGAGATTTCCGCGCGCAAGGCGCGCGGCCAGGGCCTGACCCGGCCGGAGCTGGCGGTGCTGCTGTCCTACTCCAAGCTGGTCGCGTTCCAGCAGCTGCTGGAATCGGACATTCCCGAGGACCCGTACCTGTCCAAGGAGCTGCAGCGCTACTTCCCGCAGCCGCTGCAGAAGAAGTACGCCGATGCGATGGAGCGGCACCGGCTGAAGCGCGAGATCATCGCCACCGCGGTCACCAACACCACCATCAACCGCATGGGCGCGACCTTCCTGATGCGCATGCAGGAAGACACCGGGCGCAGCATCGGCGAGGTGGCCAAGGCGTACACGATCAGCCGCGAGACGCTGGACGCGCGCGCGCTGTGGACGCAGATCGACGCGCTGGACGGGCAGGTGCCCGAGTCGGTGCAGATCGATGCGCTGGAAGTGATCTGGAAGCTGCAGCGCGCGTTCGTGCGCTGGCTGCTGTTCCGTCCCGGCCCGATGCCCGGCATCACCGCGGCGGTGGAGCGCTACCACGAGCCGTTCAACGACATCCGCGTCGCCTCCGGCGTGCTGTCGGACTCGCAGCGTCCGCTGTACGAGGCGCTGGTGCAGGAATGGCAGGACAAGGGCCTGCCGCCGGCGCTGGCGCAGCAGCTGTCGGAACTGCGCTTCCTGGAGCCGGCGTTCGACATCATCGAGATGGCACGCACCCGCAAGCTCAAGCCGGTGGAGGTGTCGAAGGTGCATTTCCGCCTCGGCGAGGCCTTGCAGCTGCCGTGGCTGTTCGAGCAGATCGACGCGCTGGAGGTCAACGGCCGCTGGCATGCGGTGGCCCGCGGCGTGCTGCGCGACGAACTGGCCAAGCACCACAGCGCGTTGGCCGGGCAGGCCCTGGCGTTGCCGGGCGGCAATGCCGAGGCCAAGGTGCAGCAGTGGCTGCAGCGCGACGACAGCAGCCTGCGTTTCACCTTGAACATGCTGCAGGAACTCTCGGCGCAGAAGGCGCTGGACTACCCGACGGTGTCGGTGGCGGTGCAGCGGCTGGGCCAACTGGCGGCGCACGGGGTGTGACCCGTGCGCGGGCCCGCGACGCGGGCCCGACGCGCAGGTCGGCAGCGCCGGGCCCTGCGGCCCGGTCGCTGCGGCCGTCGCCATGCCTCTTTCACGAAAGGGGCGTGATCGCAGGCGTCGCGCTTGTCGCGATGCCGGCGCACGTCGCATGATGCCCATGGCCATGCGCGTGGGGCCGTTTGCCCTGGCGCTGGCCAGTCCGGTTCCCCGCGTACCGTCCGCTTCGCGTTCCGCGGCTTCGCGCCGGCAGAGACCATGCTCTACCTTCTGATTCCCGCGTGCGTCGTGCTGCTGCTGGTGCTCCTGGCCCGGCGGCCTTCGCTGGAGGTGCGGCTGCAGCGTGCGTTGCAGCAACAGCGGCAAGGCAACCTGGCGCCGCTGCGCGCGCTGTCCAGGAAATCCTTCGGCGATGCCGCGTATGCCTGGTTTCTGCACCTGGATGCCAGCGGCGAGCCGGTCGCGGCGCTGGCCGCATTGAAGCGCGCGGTCTACGCCCGCACCTGGCTGGACAATCGCTTCAGCGTCGCCTACCGCGAATATGGCCGCCGTTGCTTTCTGGGCATCGGCACCGAACCGGATCATGCCGCGCTGCTGGCGCAATGGGGCGCGCGCGGCTGGCGCGAAGGCGCGGGCTGGGAACCCGAACTGGCCTGGATCCAGGCCTTTGGTCCGCAGCCATGCCGGGATGTCGCACGCGCCTGGTACTGGTTGTGTCTGGCCGATGCGCGGCAGGGCGAGGGCATGGGCGACATCAAGTCCGCGCAGCTGGCGCAGCAGGTCCGCGAACGCCTGATCGCCGTCGTGCCGGCGTCGGTCCGCCAGGACATGCAGGAACAGGCCGCGCGCACTGTCTACGACGATTACGCGTCCGGACGCTAGCGTCGGCGCCGCCGGGATGGCCGCGCGCGCGTAACGGCGTGCCGGGTATGATCGCGGCATGAACGTTCCTGTCCTGCCGTCTTCTCCCCGCATCTGTTTCCTTGCCAGCACCGCGCCAGCCGCGCTCGCGGCGCGCGACCAGCTGATCGCGCGCTATGGCGACCATGCGCCGGCCGACGCCGATGTGCTGTGCGCGCTCGGCGGCGACGGCTTCATGCTGCAGACCCTGCATCGTCACGGCGGCCTGGGCAAACCGGTGTTCGGCATGAAACTGGGCACGGTCGGCTTCCTGATGAACCAGTATCTGGACGACGATCTGGTGGTGCGGCTGGCGCAGGCCGAGCCGGCCAAGCTGCGGCCGCTGGAGATGCTGGCGCAGACCGAGTCCGGCACCACCACCGGTTCGCTGGCCTACAACGAAGTGTCGCTGCTGCGGCAGACCCGCCAGGCCGCGCACGTCAGCATCGACCTCAACGGCCAGACCCGCGTCGACGAACTGATCTGCGACGGGGTGATGGTGGCCACGCCGGCCGGCAGCACCGCCTACAACTCCTCGGCGCACGGCCCGATCCTGCCGCTGGGGTCGCACACCCTGGCGCTGACCCCGATCGCCCCGTACCGGCCACGGCGCTGGCGCGGCGCGATCCTCAAGGCCGACACCGAAGTGCGCCTGCGCGTGCTCGATCCGTACAAGCGCCCGGTCAGCGTCACCGCCGACTCGCACGAAACCCGCGACGTGGTCGAAGTCACCATCCGCGAATCGCGCGACCGCCTGGTCACCCTGCTGTTCGATCCGGAGCACAACCTGGAGGAGCGGATCTTGAGCGAGCAATTTATGGTTTGAAAGCGGGGATTGGGGAGTCGGGATTGGGGATTCGCAACGGCGGGTCTGCCGCTCCGACGCTCTACTCCTTTACGTTCCGCTCCAGTAAGCCGCTTTTGCCAATCCCGAATCCCCAATTCCGAATCCCTGCTCCCATGTCCGACAACTCCCCCCGCCTGCTAACCGTCGCGATCACCTCGCGTGCCCTGTTCGATCTGGAAGAGGGCCATGCCCTGTTCGAGCAGCAGGGAGTGGAGGCGTACAGCGCGTACCAGCGCGAGCGCGAGGACGATGTGCTGGCGCCGGGCGTGGCGTTCCCGGTGGTGCGCAAGCTGCTGGCGCTGAACCAGGGCACGCCGCCGGAGACGCCGCCGGTGGAGGTGATCCTGCTGTCGCGCAATTCCGCCGATACGGGGCTGCGCATCTTCAATTCGATCCAGCACTACGGACTGGGCATCGTCCGCGCCACCTTTACCTCCGGCGAGGCCACCTGGCCCTACGTCAAGCCGTTCGGCACCGACCTGTTCCTGTCGGCGAATCCGGAATCGGTGCGGCGCGCGCTGAGCCACGGCATCGCCGCGGCGACGATCCTGCCCAAGCCGCCGGGCGAGCATGCGCAGGAAGCGGCCGCGGCGGCCGGAGCGATCGATTCGGAGCGGTTGTCCACGCAGCTGCGCATCGCCTTCGACGGCGATGCGGTGATCTTCGGCGACGAGGGCGAGCGCTTCTCGCGCGAGCAGGGCGTGGAGGCGTTCGGCCGCTACGAGCGCGAGAACGCGCGCGAGCCGCTGACCGGCGGGCCGTTCCGCAATTTCCTGTCCGCGCTGCATGCCTTGCAGTCCGCGTTCCCGGCCGGCGAAGCCTCGCCGATCCGCACCGCGCTGGTCACCGCGCGCTCGGCGCCGGCGCACGAGCGGGTGATCCGCACGCTGCGCGAATGGGGCGTGCGCCTGGACGAGGCGCTGTTCCTGGGCGGCCGCCACAAGGGGCCGTTCCTGCAGGCGTTCGGCGCCGACATCTTCTTCGACGACTCGCAGCACAACATCGACAGCGCCGCGCGCGAGCGGGTGGCCGCCGGGCATGTGCCGCACGGCGTGGCCAACCTCATCGCCAAGCCGTGAGCGCGGCCTCCGGCGGCGGCGCAGGCCGCTGGGCCACGCTGCGCCAGTTGCTGCGGCCGGACCGCGCGCAGACGCAGGCGCTGCGCCCGGGACGGCCGTACGTGGAGCGCGGCTGGCGCTACACCAGCCTGCAGTTCAAAGGCGAGGTGACGCAAAGCCGGATGCTCACCTGGTGGCCGCACGTGCTGGAAGTGGACTACACCCGCAGCATGCTCGGCGCTCTGCTGCTGCGGCCGGAGCCGCGCTGCATCGGCATCGTCGGCCTGGGCGGCGGCTCGCAGGCCAAGTTCTGCTACCGGCATCTGCCGCGGGCGCGCATCGAGGCGATCGAGGCCGATGCCGACGTGCTGGCGCTGCGCGACGCCTTCCACATCCCGGCCGACGACGCGCGTTTCCAGGCGCTGCACGGCGACGGTGCGAAACTGCTGCCGCAGCGCCGCGGCCGCTACGACCTGCTGCTGCTCGACGCCTACGATGCCGACGGCATCCCCGCGGCGATGCGCACGCGCGGTTTCTACGACGATTGCCATGCCGCGCTGACGCCCGGCGGCGTGCTGGCGGTGAACCTGTACGACACCGACACCCGCCAGCACGTGGCGCACCTGCGCAAGATCTTCGGCGGCCGGGTGCTGCGCATGGACGAGCCGGAACTGGACAACCACGTGGTGTTCGCCTGGACCGGCGATCTGCCGGCGCTGGACGCGCGCGCCGCGCTGGCGCACCTGCCGTGGTCGGCGCGCTGGCAGTTGCGGGCGACGTTCCGGCGCCTGCAGCGGGCATTTGCCGCCACTGCGCGTTCGCCCCGGTAGGACGCGAACGGCTGCGAACGGCGTCGGCATCGGCCGTTGCCAAGCGCGTCCGGCATGCCGCATACGCCGCGCTGTTCGGGATGGTGGTGAATCGTGCCGTCGCCGATGGCGCGCGCGGCGGGATCACCGTGCGAGGGTATGGTGCTCGTACCAGCCGCGCGAGCGGTTGACCACACGCACCACCAGTAGCATCACCGGCACTTCGATCAGCACCCCGACCACCGTGGCCAGTGCCGCGCCGGAGTGGAAGCCGAACAGGCTGATGGCAGCGGCGACCGCCAGTTCGAAGAAGTTGCTGGCGCCGATCAGTGCCGACGGGCCTGCGATGCTGTGTTTCTCGCCGGCCTGGCGATTGAGCCAGTACGCCAGGCCGGAATTGAAGAACACTTGGATCAGGATCGGCACCGCCAACATGGCGATGATCAGCGGCTGCGCGATGATGGCCTTGCCCTGGAAGGCGAACAGGAGCACCAGCGTCAGCAGCAACGCCGCGATCGACAGCGGGCCGATGCGCTGCAGCGTTCGCTCGAAGGCGCCCTGGCTCCTGCGCAACAGTGCCCGCCGCCAGAGTTGCGCGAGGACCACAGGAATGACGATGTATAGCGCCACCGACACCAGCAGCGTGGCCCATGGCACCGTGATCGATGATAGTCCCAGCAGCAAGCCGACGATGGGGGCGAAGGCGAACACCATGATGGTGTCGTTGAGGGCGACCTGCGACAGCGTGAACACAGGGTCGCCGCCGGTCAGTCGGCTCCATACGAACACCATCGCCGTGCACGGCGCGGCGGCCAGCAGGATCAGGCCGGCGATATAGCTGTCCAGTTGTTCGGCCGGCAACCAGTGCGAGAACGCGTGGCGGATGAAGATCCACGCCAGCAGGGCCATCGAGAACGGCTTGACCGCCCAGTTCACGAACAATGTCACGCCGATGCCGCGCCAGTGCTGCCTGACCTGGCCGAGCGCGGCGAAATCCACCTTCAGCAGCATCGGCACGATCATGATCCAGATCAGCACGCCGACCGGCAGGTTGACCTGGGCGACTTCCATCCGGCCGATGGCCTGAAACACCCCCGGCGCGAACTGGCCCAGCGCGATGCCGACGATGATGCACAGCGCCACCCACACGCTCAGGTAGCGCTCGAAGCCGCTCATGGCGGAGGGTGCTGGCAAGTGGCCGGAGACGTCGGTGTCGGTGCTCATGGCGCCTGCCTCACTGCTGGCCGATATCGCGCAGTTCGCGTTGCAAGGACATGCTGTCGAGGCGCTGCAGAGGCAGCGACAGGAACAGGTCGATGCGCCTGCGCAGCGTGACTGCAGCGTCGAGAAAGGCCTTTTGCTGCTGTTCCTCAGAACCCTCGACCGCGGCCGGGTCGGGTACGCCCCAATGGGCGGACACCGGCGTGCCCGGCCATAGCGGGCACGCCTCGCCAGCGGCGTTGTCGCAGACGGTGAAGATGAAGTCGAACCTCGGCGCAGCGGGGGTCACGAATTCGTCCCAGCTCTTGCTGCGGTAACCCGCCGTCGGCAGGCGCAGCCGTTCCAGCGTCGCCAGCGCCAGCGGATGGACCTCCCCTTTGGGGTGGCTGCCGGCCGAATAGGCATGAAAGCGGCCCTTGCCCAGTCCGTTGAGCAGGCCTTCGGCAAGGATGGAACGGGCCGAATTGCCCGTGCAGATGAACAGCGCGTTGTAGGTGGTGTCGGTCGTCATGATGTCAGCAGTCGCAGCGAGTGGAAGGGGAAGCCTCAATGACCTCGCAGACGCCACCTTGGCAGCAGTGCTCGGTGAGATAGCCGATCAAGCCGTTCATATGGCCGTATTCGGCGCGATAGATCAGGTTGCGGCCCTGCTGCTCAATGCTGACCAGTCCGGCATGCGCCAGTTCCTTCAAGTGGAAGGACAAGGTGTTGCGGGCGACATCGAGGCGCTCGGCGAGAATGCTGGGCGTCATGCCCTCCGGACCGGCCACGACCAGGGCACGGAACACGCGCAGGCGTTGGGTGTGGGCCAGGGCACTCAGGGCGGAGACAGCGCGTTCTTCGTTCATAGTTCGATGATACATCATTTATTGAATTATTTTGTTTGATGGCACTTCGTCTTGAAGGAGAGTCGCGCCCTGCATATGGTTGCGGGTAACAACCAATTCGGTCCATGTTCCGATGTCCGCCGCACGCACTGCCAAGCTCGACGACGATGCCCGGGCGCTGAGCGAAGCGGTATCCGATCTGGTGAGGCTCTATCAGTTTCGGGACCGCGATCAGGTGTCCTGTCTTGGCATATCGGTGACCCAGTGCCATGTCCTGGAGACCTTGGTGGAGCAGGGCCCGCTGCGGGCGGGGGATGTCGCCAGGCGGCTCTTCTTGAACAAGAGCACGATGAGCCGCGTCGTCGATGCGCTGGAGCGCAAAGGCCATGTCAGGCGCCAGGCCGACGCGACGGACCAACGTGCGTGGCTGCTCGAAGTCACCGCGTCCGGCCATGCCTTGCATGCCCGAATCAAGGCGGATCTGCTCAGGCAGCACAAGGCCATCGTGGCCGACGTCGACGCGCAGACCCGGGCCAGCGCCGCCGCGGTGATCCGCCGCTTCGCTGACGCCGCCGCGCGGCGGTTTCATTCGGATACACCTCCAACTGCAGCGTCCGAGTAAGCCGGTGTGTTTCCGCGCGTCGCGGGGTGTTTGAGTACATGGTTGCCGCCAACAACAAACAGGAGGGCCGCTGCATGCCGATTCGAATCGCCACCCGGGACGATGCCGAAGCCATCGCCGCGATCTACAACCAGGGGATCGCCGAGCGCCGTTCGACATTCGAGACCCAGCCGCGTGGTGCCGAGGACATCCGCGAGAAGCTGGGAGCGCAGGGTCTCATGCCGTATCTGGTCGCAACCGATGCCGACGGCACCGTGCTGGGCTGGGCCAATATCAGCTGCTATCGCCCGCGCGCCTGTTACGCCGGAATCGGAGAGTTCTCGATTTACCTCGAACGCGGATCGCGAGGTCGTGGCATCGGCCTGGAACTTCTGGGAGCGTTGATTGCGGAAGCGCGCCGCCTGGGCTACTGGAAGCTGTTGTCGCAGATCTTCCCGATCAATGCGGCAAGCCGTGCGTTATGCGCGCGATGCGGCTTTCGCGAAGTGGGCATCTACGAGAAGCACGCGCAGCTGGAAGGGGAGTGGCTGGATGTGGTGATCGTCGAGCGGGTGATCGCGGAAAACCTGACGCCCGAACGCGTGCTCGACATCACCGAGAGGGCTTCTTATCGTAGTGGCGCGTGCTAGTCGGAGCGCTCGACGGATCGGCATGCAGCCAATCCAGCCAATCGGGTGTGGCGTCGATCTCGGCCGCTCCCGAGGGGACTTCGTGGGGCTCTGGCCCCCCCGGTCGTCCATTGGCCGAGTTGCATGGAGATTCCTACAGGGGCAGCAGGATGTTGCTGAGCTTCCAGCGCAGCCCGTCGCGGGTGAAGACGCACGGCACCGCGGTGCCGTCGGCGGTGTGGAGGGTGGCGACGAAGCGCGAGGTCGATTCGAAGCGGTGCTCGGCCTGCCGCAACGGTTGCGGCGGACGCGGCGCGGCATAGGTGTCGCCGCCGACGGTGTCGCCGCTGGCGCGCTTCCACAGCGCGTCGCCCTGCAGCAAGGCGCCGATCCCGGCCGGGGTGACCATCGCATCCACGCCCATGCCGCTGACGCTGCCGGCCAGCGACAGCAGCGCGCCGCCGAACAGGCCGGCCTGCAGATCCGGCCCGGCGCGGCGCAGCAACGCATCGTCGACCTGCGCCTTCAGGTTGACCCGCAGGGTGGGGAAGTCGACGTAGCGCTCCAGCGCCGCCGCATCGCGCTGTTCCAGCGCCTGGCTGATGCCGCGGATCGCCAGGTAGGGCCCGGCGACGACGTAGCCGCCGAGCGCGAGCAGGGCGAGGAACAGCAAGGCCAGCCATTTTTTCATCGTGTGCCTCGGTGCGGATGCATCTTTTGTAGGAGCGGCTTCAGCCGCGACAGGCGTTACCGATGATGCCTGTCGCGGCTGAAGCCGCTCCTACAGGGAAAGCGGACTGCCTCAAAATTCCAGATCCAGGGCCGCGCACAAATAGTCCACGAACGGGGCCAGCGTCTGCAGATCGGCCGCCACCAGCGAGCGCAGTTTCGGCCCGGTCATGGTGGCGTCGTCGAGCTGGCGCCAGAACACCCAGTTCTTGTGCTTGAGGTCGTCGATGAACTCGAACTCGGCGGGGAAGCCGCGCGGCGGCCGCACCAGCATTTCCGTGGCCTCGAAATCGAAGCGGCGGCGCAGCTTCGGCGCGTGCGCGGCGGCTTTCCAGCTGCCCGGGTTGTCGAAGATGAACTGGCGCACCTTGCGCTGCGTGTCCGGCTCCGGATGCCACAGGCCGGCACCGACGAAGCTCTCGCCCGGCTGCAGGTGGATGTAGAACGACGGCGCCGGCACCTGCTTGCGCCGCTCGTGGAACAGGCGCGCGCCCTGCCAGGTCTTGTACGGCGACTTGTCGTGGGAGAAGCGCGCGTCGCGATGGATGCGGAACAGCGAGCCGCCGACGCCGCGCGGGTCGGAGCGGAAATGGTCGCTGACCTGGGCCAGGTCCGGCTGCAGGTCGGTGATCAGGCGCAGGAACGGCTGGCGCACGTGCTCCTCGTACTTGTGCCGGTTGTCGTTGAACCAGGCCTTGTCGTTGTGCCGCGCCAGGGCACGCAGGAACTTGAAGCTGGCGTCGCTGAAATAAGAGGTCATAGAGTCCGTTGCAGGTCCTGGCCCCAGGCGGCCAGCTGATCGAGCAGGGCTTGCTTGGTAGCATCATCGGAGTGAGCCAGACGTAAATCGGCGAGCTGCGCGAAGTAGCCGTCCAGGCCCAGTTCGGACAGGCCGCTGTCGCCATGCAGGCGCCGGCGCCGGTAATCGTCCCAGCGGTTCTGCTCGACGATGGACAGCGTCTGCGGCCAGTTGCGCGCGCGGTAGCGGAACAACAGCTCGGGCAGGCGCGGATCGCGGAAGCCGGTTTCCAGCGGCGCCAGCTGTGCCGGCGGGGTCGCGCGCACCTGCGCCATCGCGCGCTTGTCGGTGTCGGCCAGGAAGCCGTCGTACAGCGAGGCATCCACGTCGGCCGGAGCCGCCGCGCGTTCGTTGCCGAACACGCGGCGGACCTTCTCGGCCAGTTCCGGCCCGGCCTCGCGCAGGCGCGCGGCCTTGGCCAGGATCTGCGCCGGGTCGATCTGCAGGCGGGCGAAGTCGGGCTCGCGCAGGTGCGACCAGGCGACAAGTGCCGGCGCCTTGTTCAGGTGCACTTCCTTCAGCGGGATGCGCTGCTCGCCTTCGGGCAGATCGGCCTGCGGGGTGTACAGGCGGTCGGCGATCTGCTCCGGGGTGTAGCGCAGCAGCGGCTCGATATCGCCTTCCAGGTCGAACACCAGCACCCGGCTGTCGATCCGCGGATGCCGCGCCAGCGGCAGCACCGGCGCGGCGCACAGGCGCGCGGCCGGATAGCGCATCGACACGTGCAGCACGGGCTGCATCGCCACCACGTCGAGCAGGCCGCCGCAGAAGCGCTTGTCGCGCAGTTTCAGCGCGTAGTCCCACAGCCGCGGTTGCCGCTCGCGGAACAGCCGCGCCATGCCGATGGTGGCGTAGACGTCGGACAGCGCCTCGTGCGCGTCGCCGTCGCGCACGCCGTTGGCCAGCGCCAGCTGTTCCAGCTTGAACGAGGTGGCGCCGTCCTCGCGCTGCGGCCAGACCACGCCGTCCGGGCGCAGCGCGTGCATCAGCCGCAGCATGTCCAGCAGGTCCCAGCGCGAATTGCCGCCGCGCCACTCGCGCTCGTACGGATCGTGGAAATTGCGGAACAGGCCGTGGCGCACGAATTCGTCGTCGAAGCGCAGCGAGTTGTAGCCCAGCGTGCAGGTCTGCGGCCGCGCCATCTGCTCGGCGATGCGCGCGAACGCATCGGCCTCGTTGACCCCGTCGCGCAGGGCTTGCTGCGGGGCGATGCCGGTGATCAGCGTGGCGATCGGCGAGGGCAGCAGGTCGTCGGCCGGCTGCACGAAGAAACTGACCGGCTCCTCGACCAAGTTCAGCGCCGCATCGGTGCGCACCGCCGCGAACTGGGCGATGCGTGTGCGCCGCGGATCGGCACCGAAGGTTTCCAGGTCGTAGAAGAGAAAGCTGTCGGGCATGGTCGGACCAGAGCGGTGTGGGTGGTGCGTGCGGGCTGGCTTTTGCAGGAGCGGCTTCAGCCGCGAGCAACGCTACCGGTAATGCCGGTCGCGGCTGAAGCCGCTCCTACAGGGTAAGGCAGACAGGCTCAATGCGCGCCGTCCAGCGGTGCCAGGCGATCGTGCACGGTGCGTTCCAGCCAGGCCCAGTCGATCCGCGACAGGTCGCTGTGGCCCTGCGTGGCCTGCACCAGGATCTGGCGCTGGATCTCGCTGCGCTCCAACGCCAGCGCGTACGGCGTGCGCAGGAAGGTGACCATGGTGTAGTGCGGCACGAAGCGGGTCGGGTGGCGCTCCTGCAGCGCCTGTTCCAGTTCGCGCTGCAGCAGGAAGCCGGCATCGCCGACGCGGTCGCGCATCTCGATGTAGTTCTCCAGCGCCATCTGCTGGATCGCGCTGGCGTTGGGCTTGCGCTCGGCCTCGAAAGCCGCGTAGGCGCGGCCCAGGTCCGGTTCGCGCTGCAGGTGCGCGGCCAGGGCGACGCAATCCTCGAACGCGCAGTTCATGCCCTGGCCGTGGAACGGCACCATCGCATGCGCGGCATCGCCGAGCAGCACCGCGCGCCCGTCCAGGTGCCAGCGTTCCAGGCGTAGCGTGCCGAGCAGGCCCGGCGGGTGCTGTTCCCAGTGCTCGGCCAGTTGCGGCATCAGCGGCAGCGCATCGGCGAAGTCGCGTTCGAACAGCGCCAGGGCTTCCGCGCCGCTGCGGGTGGTGGCGAAACTGGGCTCGCCTTCGTTCGGCAGGAACAGGGTGACGGTGAAGGTGCCTTCGTCGTTGGGCAGGGCGATGCACATGTAGTGCCCGCGCGGCCAGATGTGCAGCGCGTTGGCCTCGATGCGGAAGCCGCCGTCGGGGTTGGGCGGGATCTCCAGTTCCTTGTACGAATGGTCCAGGAACTCGGTGTGCTCGGCCATCGGCGACTTGCGCTGCATCGCCGCGCGTAGCGCCGAGCCGGCGCCGTCGGCGCCGATCATGCTGCGGAAGCGGATGTCGTGCGGCTGGTCGTCGCGGTCGTCGATGAAGCGCGCGTAGCCGGCGTCGAAGTCCACCGTGTGCAGGCGCCGGTAGAAGTGGATCTGCGCGCCGGCCTGTTCGGCCAGCTGCAGCAGGGTGATGTTGAGGTCGTTGCGGTGCACCGACCAGATCACCTCGCTGTCGTCGCGGCCATAGCGTTGCAACTGCTGGCGGCCGTCGGCGAAATGCACCATGCGCCCGCGCATCATCACCGCCTTGGCCATCACCGCGGCGTCGGCGCCGGCCTGGCGCAGCGCGTGCAGGCCGCGCTCGGCCAGCGCCAGGTTGATCGAGCGGCCGCGCTCGTAGTCCTGGATGCGCGGATCGCCGCGGCGCTCGTAGACGGTGACGCGCCAGCCCTGGCGCGAGAGCAGGATGGCGAGCAGGGAACCGGCCAGGCCGGCGCCGATCAGGGTGATGCTGCGGGGGGAGGCGCTCAAGGAGAAATCCGGCATGACGCGCGGCGGTGGCCGCGCAGGAGGGGGCGGCTCAGACGCCGGCCCAGGTTTCCGCTTCCTCGACGAAGCGGTAGACGTCGCGATAGCGGGTGTACAGCGGCACCGGGCTGATCCGGATCACGTCCGGCTCGCGCCAGTCGCCGAGCACGCCGACCGATTGCAGGTACTCGAACAGCGCACGGCCGCGTTCGCAGCCGCCGATCACGCGCAGCGACAGCTGGCAGCCGCGCTGCGCCGGGTCGGCCGGGGTGACGATCTGCAAGGTCTCGGCCAGGCGCGCGCGGATCAGCGTTTCCAGATAGCCGGTCAGTTGCAGCGACTTGCGCCGCAGCGCCGGCAGCCCGGCGCGTTCGAACAGTTCCAGCGAGGCGCGCAGCGGCGCCATGCTCAGGATCGGCGGATTGCTCAGCTGCCAGCCGTCGGCGCCGGGCGCGGCGAAGAACTCCGGCCGCATCTGGAAGCGGGTGCGCTTGTCGTGGCCCCACCAGCCGGCGAAGCGCGGTGTGTCGCCGTGGCCATGGCGCTCGTGCACGAACGCGCCGGCGACCGCGCCGGGGCCGGCGTTGAGGTACTTGTAGTGGCACCACACCGCGAAATCGGGCGCGGTGTCGTGCAGAGTCAAGGGGATGTTGCCGACCGCATGCGCCAGATCGAAACCGACCGCGGCGCCGGCCGCGCGGGCCAGCCGCGCCACCGCGTCCAGGTCGAAGGCCTGCCCGGTGCGGTACTGCACGCCCGGCCACAGCACCAGCGCCAGGCGCGGGCCGTGTTCGGCGATGGCGCGCTCGATCGCCGCCAGCGACACGGTGCCGTCGGCGCCGTCGGGCTGCACTTCGATCAGTTCGGTCGCCGGGTCGAAGCCATGGAAGCGGATCTGCGAGGCCAGCGCATGCTGGTCGGACGGGAACGCGCCGGCCTCGATCAGGATCGCCGGGCGCTCGCGGGTGGGGCGGTAGAAGCTGACCATCAGCAGGTGCAGGTTCACCGTCAGCGTGTTCATCGCCACCACTTCGTGCGGCAGCGCGCCGACCAGCTGCGCCAGCGGCGCGGCCAGCAGTTCGTGGTAGGTCATCCACTGCGTGTCGCCGGTGAAGTGGCCTTCCACCGCCAGCGTCGACCACTTGTCCAGCACCTCCTGCACCGCGGCGCGCGCGCCGCGCGGCTGCAGGCCGAGCGAATTGCCGACGAAGTAGGCCTGGTCGGCGCCCTGGTGCTGCGGGAACAGGAATTCGCGGCGCAGCTCGCGCAGCGGGTCGGCGGCATCGAGCGCGGTGGCGTGGTTGCGGGTCAGGATCTCGTTCATCGGCAGCGGGTAACGGGACGATGGCACAGTCTACCGGTCGCGGCGTAGCGCTTCGTCGGCGGGCGTGGCGGTGGCCGGCAGCATGGCGCTGCGCAACAGGTGGGTGAGGGTGCCGACGCTGTCGGCGACGCGGTCGCCGGTGTCGGCCAGCGCGGCCAGCGCCGAGCCGTCGCTGGCCTCCTGCAGATGCGCGGCCAGCGCCTCGGCCAGGCGCCGTTCGTCGTTGCGCAAGGTCGCCTGCGGCGGCGGGGTGCCGCTGCGCAGGCTGTCGGCCAGTTGGGTCAGCGCCGCATGCGCCTGCTGCCGAAACTGCGCCAGTTCCGGCAGCGGCGGCAACGCCGGGCTGTCGCGCAGCACCGCTTCCAGCGCCAGCGAGGCGCGGATCAGGCGGTTGCCGTTGGCCAGCACCGATTCGGCCAGCTTGAGTTCGCGCAGGTTGCGCTTGCGCCGCGGTTCGCCGCGCAGGCGCTCGATCGAGGCCTGTACGTTGGTGCGCGCGGTACGCGACGCGGCGCGGGTCTCCGGCAGCGCCTGCAGGCGGCCTTCGAGCAGCGCGGCGAGATGGTCGCGATAGGCCAGCAACAGCTGCGCCAGGGTGGCGCGGATATGCCGCCGCTCCCAGGTCGGCCACAGCGCATAGGCGACCAGCGCCAGCGCGCTGCCAAGCACGGTGGCCTGGATGCGTTCGCCGATCGCCTCGCCCGGGGCCATGCCTTCGAACGACAGCAGCAACACCAGCATGCCGGTCAGGCAGGCCACGCCGAGGCCGTAGTTGACCTGGGTCAGCAGGCGGAAGCCCAGGCAGAACACGGTCAGCAACAGCAGCCGCACCACCGCGCCGTCCATCGTGAAGTGGGCCAGCACGGTGGCCAGCACCAGCCCGGCGAAGGTGCCGGCCACGCGCAACGCGCCGAAGCTGAGGGTGCCGCCGAAATCCGGCTTGAGCACGATCGCCGTGGTCATCGGGATCCAGTAGCCGTGCGGGATCGCCTGCCAGCGTTCGAACAGCACCGCCAGGCTCAGGCACTCGCCGCAGCGCAAGGCATGCCGGAACGCGACCGAGGAGAAGCCGAGGTTGGCGCGCAGGGTCTGCAGCGGCGCCAGCGGGCGCAGCGCCGCCGGCAACCGGGCCTCGGCCAGCTCGGCCTGGATCTCGCCGCGGCTGCTGGCCCAGTGGCCATTGCGCACCAGCGCGCGCAGCTGCCCGCCCAGGCCCTGCGCGCGGGCCACGGCAATGCGCAGCAGGCGCCGCTCGCGGGTGTCCTGCGCTTGCGCCTGGGCCTGCGCCAGCGCCTCGGCCAGATCGTCGAAGCCGGTCATCGAGGCCTCCGCCGCGGCCGGGTCTTCGGCGTTGTCCAGCGCGTAGGCGAGCTGGTCCAGCACCACCGCGCTGCGCTCCAGCACGCGCTCGATCGGCAGCCGCGCGGCGGCGGCTTCGTCCAGGCGCCCGTGCAGGTCGGTCAGGGTCAGCAGTTCCAGCCGCGCGCGTTCGCACAGCTCGGCGATGATCCGGAACGACTGCACCGCCAGCCCGCGCGAACGGTGCTCGCCGTGCAGCATCACCATCGCCTCGAGCACCGCTTCGGTGGCCGGCGGCGCCAGCGTCGCGCTCGGCCGCTGGCGGGCGATGCCGGCCAGCTGCCGCATCAGTTCGGCCAGCGCGAACCGCTCCGGGCGGTAGCGCTGCAGCGGCCAGGCGGCCAGCGCCATCAGCATCTGCAGCACGCCGCCGGCGAAGATCAGCGCGGCCACGCCGACGCTCTGTGCCGCAGGGAGGCGCACGTCGGCGCTGACCACCAGCAGGATCATGCTGGTCAGCCCGACCCGCGCCGCGACCGGGCCCAGCGCCACCAGCAGGCCGCCGCCCAGGCCCAGCAGCAGCGCCGCCAGCGCCAGCGCCGGGGTATGCGCGCCGATCAGCATGCCCAGCAGCGCCGCGCCGCCGGCGGCCAGCGCCGCCATCAGCATGCGCTGCATGCGCGCCCGGTACGGCCCGGGCTGGTCGGAGAACATGGTGTTCAGCGCGCCGGTGGCCATCGCCAGGCCCAGTTCGGCATGGCCGCTGGCCACGCCCACGGCGAGCGGGGCGACCACCGCGAAGGTGTTGCGCAGGGCGACGCGCAGCGGGACGTCGCGCGGCTTCAGCGCGATCAGGCTATGCAGCATCGCAGCCCGGCGCGACGGTCGGCGAGGGTGCGCTCACGGCGCGGCGACGGGCGCCGGCACCGGGTGCAGCTGTCCGCAACGGCCGCAGGTGCGCAGCGCCTCGGAGGCGTAGAAGCGCGCGAACACCGGCGGAAAATCGGTCTCGATATTGCGCAGCGGGAAATATTCTGCGTACAGCAGGTGGTTGCAGCGTTCGCAATACCACTGCAGGCCGTCGTTCTCGTGCGGCAGGCGGCGGCGCTCGATCACCAGGCCCACCGAATCGGGCAGCCGCTGCGGCGAATGCGGCACCTTCGGCGGCAGCAGGAAGGTCTCGCCGGCGCGGATCGGGATCTCGCGTACCGCGCCGTCTTCCTGGATCCTCAATACCATCTCGCCTTCGAGCTGGTAGAACCACTCCGGGCCTTCGTCGTAGTGGAAGTCCGAGCGCGCGTTCGGCCCGCCGACCGCCATCACGATGAAGTCGCCGGCGTAGATGCACTTGTTGCCCACCGGCGGCTTCAGCAGGTGCCGGTGTTCGTCGATCCAGGCGTGCAGGTTCAGCGGGGCGGGGAGCATGCGGTGTCCTTGGGCAGTCGTGTCGGCGCGGGCGCCGGCACCGGATCAGCGATCCTCGCGGTCCTGGCAGATCCGCGCCAGTGCGGCATCGTAGCGCGGCGCCAGGTCCTCGATCCGCTCCAGTTCCATGCCCAGGTCGTGCACGCGGCCGTCGCGCAGGCTGTAGACCCAGCCGTGCACGGTCAGCTCCTGGCCGGCGGCCCAGGCGTCGCGCACGATCGAGGTGCGGCTGACGTTGACCACCTGCTCGAGCACGTTGAGCTCGCACAGGCGGGCGTGCTGCAGGGTCAGGTCGCCGGCCTGCTGCAGGCAGCCTTCGTGCTTTTCGGCCACGTCGGTGACGTGGCGGATCCAGTTGTCGACCAGGCCCAGGCGGGCGCGGGTCAGGCCGGCATGCACGCCGCCGCAGCCGTAATGGCCGACCACCAGGATGTGCCGCACCTTCAGCACTTCCACCGCGAACTGGATCACCGACAGGCAGTTGAGGTCGGTATGCACGACCACGTTGGCGATGTTGCGGTGGACGAACACCTCGCCCGGCGCCATGTCGATGATCTGGTTGGCCGGCACCCGCGAATCCGAGCAGCCGATCCACAGGTATTCCGGGGTCTGCTGCTTGGACAGGCGGCCGAAGAAGTCCGGATCCTCGCGATTGATCCGCTCGGACCAGGCACGGTTGTTGTGCAGTAGCTGATCGATTTTGCTCATAGCCGCGCATTATTCCAGAAGCCGGCGCACACATGGGCGCGTCGCGGCGGCGGCGGGCGTGGCGCGGTTCATCGGCGCGGACACACGCCGGCGTATGTTGGTCGGGACGCGCGGCGCGCCCGCGCCCGCGCGCGGACGCAGGCGCCGTCAGCGCCGTTGCAGGCGCTCGCGCATCAATGCGGCCACCGCCTGCGCGCCAGGATCGGCCTGCGCCTGCAAGGCCGCGCTCACCGCCGTCGCGTTCGCTGGCGGGTGGTTCTGGCTCAGCTTGAACTTCAGTTCCACCCGCTCCGGTTCGAAACGGAAACCGACGATGCCGCGCAACTGGCGCCGGTGCGCCTCGTTGTGCGGCTCGTAGCGCCAGTCGCTGCCGAGCGCGCGCTCGTGGCGTTCGCTGAGCCGGGCCACGATGTCGGCCAGCAGCGCTTCGTCGTCGCTGGCCTGCAACCGGCCATGCAGGTGCGCGGTGGCGTAGTTCCAGGTCGGCACGCGCGCCATCGCCTCCTTGTCCGGATACCAGCCCGGCGACACATAGGCCTGCGGCCCGTGCACGATCAGCAGCGCCGGGCCGGCATGCCGCGACTGCGGGTTGGCGCGCGCCCAGTGGCCCTCGATCACGATGCGCGTGCCGTCGCGCCGGTACAGCACCGGCAGCGGCGTGGCGCAGGGCAGGCCGTCGGCGACGGTGACCAGGGTGACGAACGGATCGCGCGCGATCAGCGCGTCGAGCGCGCCCAGGTCGGTTTCGGCGAACGCCGGCGGGACGTGCATCGGCGGCTCAGGCGCGCGTGCCCAGGGTCTGGGTCATGCGTCCGCGCAGCGCGGCATCGTTGTCGGCCTGCGGCGGCGCCACTTCGTGCAGCGAGAACCCGCGCGCCAGCGCGTCGTCCTCGTCCAGGCCGTCGAAAGCGACGAACTCGGCGTCGAACAATGCCGCCTGCGCGGTGTCCTCGCTGTCGTAGCTGAGCGTGTTGCCGTCGCTGTCCAGCACCTCGGCGGTGCCGGCTTCGCGCACGCGCAGGCGCGCCCACACCAGGATGCGGCCGAGGCTGGCCAGGTACCACCGATCGGCGGCGGAAGCGTCTGAAGTCATGGAATCACCAGGGAAAGCAGCCAGAGCAGGGCGGCCATGCCCAGGCCGAAGAAGATGGTCAGCAGCGACAGCCAGGCCGGGGTCGCCAGCCCGGACAGCGAGCGGTCGCCGAGCGGGCGGTAGCGCCGCGCCAGCAACCAGCCCAGCGCCACCGGCTTGAGAAACGCGCCGGGGCCGAACGCGTTCACCAACGCCGGATGCCGGTCGCGGATATGCACCAGGGTCAGCGGCCAGAAGATCAGGAACGCGCTGAACCCGGCGATGGCCACGCCGACGAAGCACAGCGCGAAGAACAGGATCATGCCGAGGTCTCCTCGAGCGGAGCATCGAAGCGCGCCACGATCTCGATGAGACCGACGATATTGTCGTTCAGCGTCTCCAGCGCCTCGGCCGGGATCCACCACTCGGTGTGCTGCGCGCCGCCCACCTTCTGGATCGGATAGGGCGCCATGAATGCCGCGCGCACCGCGAACCGCGCCACGTAGCCGACCCCGCTGTCCTTGACGTTCCAGCGCCCGGCGATCTCCTCGGCGTAGCGCTGGTTGGTCACCGGATAGAAGATCGGCTGTTCCGGCAGCCGCGGCGGCCAGCGCCGGAACCCGGAATCGCGCACCAGCGCGAATTCCTCCGGTCCCAGCGGCCGGTACATGGTCACCGTGGCGTCGGCGTCGGCCATGTCCTCAGAACTCGGCGCTGCCCGGCGCGCGCGGGTAGGGGATCGCGTCGCGGATGTTGCTCAGCCCGCAGATGTAGACCACCAGGCGCTCGAAGCCCAGGCCGAAGCCGGCGTGCGGCACCGTGCCGTAGCGGCGGAAGTCGCGGTACCAGCCGTAGTGCTGCGGATCCAGGCCGAACTGCACCATGCGCGTGTCCAGCACGTCCAGGCGCTCCTCGCGCTGGCTGCCGCCGATGATCTCGCCGATGCCCGGGGCCAGCACGTCCATCGCCGCCACGGTCTTGCCGTCGTCGTTCAGGCGCATGTAGAAGGCCTTGATGTGCTCGGGGTAGTTCGTCACCACCACCGGGCGGCCGACGTGCTGCTCGGTCAGCCAGCGCTCGTGCTCGGTCTGCAGGTCCAGGCCCCATTCCACCGGGAACTCGAACTTGTGCCCGGACTTCTGCAGCAGCGTGATCGCATCGCCGTACTCGATGCGCTCGAACGGCGAGTTGATGAACGCCTCCAGCTTGCTGATCGCGGTCTTGTCCACGCGCTCGGCGATGAACGCCAGGTCGTCGCCGCGCTCCTCGAGCACCGCGCGGAACAGGTACTTGAGGAAGTCCTCGGCGACCCGCGCGTCCTCGGCCAAGTCGGCGAAGGCGATCTCCGGCTCGATCATCCAGAACTCGGCCAGGTGGCGGGTGGTGTGGCTGTTCTCGGCGCGGAAGGTCGGGCCGAAGGTGTAGACCTTGCTCAGCGCCAGGCAGTAGGCCTCGACGTTGAGCTGGCCGGACACGGTCAGGAAGGTCTCCTTGCCGAAGAAGTCGCGGCCGAAATCGACCTGGCCCTTGCCGTCGCGCGGCAGGTTGGCCAGGTCCAGGGTCGACACGCGGAACATCTGTCCGGCGCCTTCGGCGTCGGAGGTGGTGATGATCGGGGTGCTGATCCAGTTGTAGCCGTTCTGGTGGAAATAGCGGTGCACCGCCTGCGCCAGGCAGTTGCGGATGCGGGTCACCGCGCCGAACAGGTTGGTGCGCGGGCGCAGGTGCGCGACCTCGCGCAGGAATTCCAGCGAATGCGCCTTGGGCTGGATCGGATAGGTTTCCGGATCCTCGACCCAGCCCACCACCTCGATCGCCTCGGCCTGGATCTCGAAGCTCTGGCCCTGGCCCTGCGAGGCGACCAGGCGCCCGCGCGCGATCACCGCGCAGCCGGCGGTCAGCCGCTTCACTTCCGCCTCGTAGTTGGGCAGCTCGGCCGGCGCCACCACCTGGATCGGCGCGAAGCAGGAGCCGTCGCTGACGTTGACGAAGGACAGCCCCGCCTTGGAATCGCGCCGGGTGCGGACCCAGCCGCGTACCGTCACCTCGCCGCCCGCCGGGATCTTCCCGGCCAGCGCATGCTCAACGCTCACCACCGTCATGACTTGAATCCTCGCCGCAGCGACTCGATATGGAACGGGCAAGTGTACTGGCTGAACCGCGGCGCTTGCGAGGCACGGTGCGCATCCGCCGCCGCGCTTCCTCCCTATAATGACCGTTCGCTGTTCCCGGAGTCGTTCGCCATGGCCATCCATCTCACTCCCGTCGCTTTCGAGCGCGTGCAGCGCTTCGTCGCCCAGACCCCCGGCGCGCTGGGCCTGCGCTTCGGCGTCGAACGCACCGGCTGCTCGGGTTGGGGCCACGTCACCGAGCTGGCACGCGAAGCGCACCCGGACGATGCGGTGTTCGAGCAGGATGGGGTGCGCATCTACGTCAACGCCGCCAGCCTGCCGCTGGTCGACGGCACCGAGATCGATTTCGCCAAGCAGGGCCTGGGCGAGACCTTCATCTTCCGCAATCCCAACGCCACCGCCGAATGCGGCTGCGGCGAGAGCTTCACCACCGACGCCGAGCATGCGGCGGCCGCCGCGCGCTGAGCGCCGGCGCTGCGCTCACCACGCGTAGTGGGTCAGCACCAGCTGCGGATCCAGGTCCAGCCGCGCAAAACCGATCTCGCAGGCCTGGCCTTCGACGAACTGCGCGCATAGCGTCTCGGTGAGCCGCAGGCGCAGGCGCTGCCGCACCGGATCGACCCCGCAGACGCGGGCTGCGGCGAAGTCGAAATAACGCCCGACCGCGCCGAACGCGGCCTTGAACAGGCTTTCCTTGGCCGAGAACAGCGCGGTCAGCAGCGCATCGTGCGACCACTGCGGGTTGGCCGCGGCCGCCAGCAGCTCGGCTTCTTGCGCATCGATCGCCACGCCCAGCACGGCCTCGCGCGCGGCCGGCGCGAGCAGCCGTTCCAGGTCGATGCCGATGCCATGGGCCTGGCCGGCCGGCAGCGCCACTGCCGCCGCGCAGCCGCCGCTATGGGAAATGCTGCCGAGGCCGCCGGCCGGCCAGCGCGGCTCGCGCGCCGCGCCGATCGCGATTTCGGCCCGCGCCTGCGCCGGGCCGAGCGCCTCGTCCAGCGCCAGCCGCGCGGCCAGGCGCCCGAACAGGAATTCCGCCTGGCGCTTGCGCACGCTGCGCGCGACGCTGTCCGGGCAGGCGATCGTCGCTGCGGCGAAGGCCTGCGAGTGGAAGCGCTCGGCATCGAACCCCAGCGCGTACAGCGGCGTGCCGTCGTGCAGCAGGTAGCGGTGTGCACTGCGCAGGGCGGTGGCGACCGCCGGCGGCAGGTCCAGCTGCAGCGGCTGGCCGACGCGCAGGGCAGGGTCGGCGTCCAGGCGGGCGCTCAATGCGCGTACCCGGCCGACATGCCGCGTATGCGAAAGGGGAGCGCGGCGCTTTCGGCGCGGCCTACTCGCGCAGGCCTGGCCGCAGGGTCGCGGCCTGCGGCAGCGTGCAGGGCAGGCCGCTGCGCGGGCAGGCGTGCAGGAAGCGCGGTGGCGTCGGTGGCTGAGGGTGCGGGCGGTGTGCGGTTCACCCGGCCAGTGTCGCAAAACCGGCGCCGGCGCGGCAGCGGCCCGGGCGGGCGCATCGTCTGCAGCCGGTGGCACCCGCTCAGGGCGGGTGGACAGCCCCCGCCTTGCGGCGCGGCCTCTGCGCTGCCATACTTTCCGGCTTCCTGCGCCTGTCGTGGCGGGATCCCTTGCCCCACCGCACCCGTTTTGGGCTTCGCGGGGGGCTGTCCGGCCCTCGGGCCACATCCGAAAGGTATAACCACATGAGTCGTCATTACGAAATCGTGTTCCTGGTCCATCCGGACCAGAGCGAGCAGGTCCCGGCCATGATCGAGCGCTACAAGTCGCTGGTCGAGAACGGCAGCGGCACCATCCACCGTCTGGAAGACTGGGGCCGCCGCCAGCTGGCGTACCCGATCCAGAACCTGGTGAAGGCGCACTACGTCATGCTCAACATCGAAGTGGACCAGGCCATCCTCGCCGAACTGGTCGAGAGCTTCCGCTTCAACGACGCCGTGCTGCGCCACCTGGTGATCAAGCGCGACGGCCCGGATACCGAGCAGTCGCTGATCATGAAGAGCAAGGACGAGAAGGGCGACAAGCCCGAGCGTAGCGAGCGCCGTCGCCGCGACGACGAGGAAGGCGATGCGCCTGCCGCCGCCACCGAAACCGACGGCGACGCCGCCGAAGCCGCCTAAGGAGCACTGCCATGTCCAAGTTCTTCCGTCGTCGCAAGTTCTGCAAGTTCACCGCCGAGGGCGTCAAAGAGATCGATTACAAGGATCTCAACACCCTGCGCCAGTACCTCACCGAGAACGGCAAGATCGTGCCGAGCCGCGTGACCGGCACCAAGTCCAAGTACCAGCGTCAGCTGGCCACGGCGGTCAAGCGCTCGCGTTTCCTGGCGCTGATCCCGTACACGGACAACCACGACATCTGATGTGACCGCTCCGGAAGCGCCCGCACGGTTGTGCGGGTCCTTCCGGGCAACAGCCCACGCATCCGTGCGCGGGCTACTCAATATGAAGTCTGGCGATCGAAGAGTGCGGCGTTGCTCGGGGATTTTGCGATTCCCGATTCCCGATTCCCGATTCCCGGCTTTTCCTATTCGGACAGCAAGCGTTGCGGGCGCCTTCGGGCGTGCGCTAACGAATAACGGAGCAACACCATGCAACTGATTCTTCTGCAGAAAGTCACCAACCTGGGCGGCCTCGGCGACAAGGTCGATGTCAAGCCGGGCTATGGCCGCAACTTCCTGGTGCCGCAGGGCAAGGCCGTGCCGGCCACCGCCGCCAACATCGCCGAGTTCGAAGCCAAGCGCGCCGAGTACGAAGCCAAGGCACAGTCGATCCACGCCGACGCCGAGGCCCGTGCGGCCAAGCTGGAAGGCGCCAGCGTGACGGTCAAGGCCAACGCGTCCACCGAAGGCAAGCTGTACGGCTCGGTCGGCCCGCGCGACATCGCCGAGGCGTTCACCGCCGCCGGCCTGCCGCTGGAAAAGGGCGAAGTGGTGCTGGGCGAAGGCGCGTTCCGTAACATCGGCGAGTACGAGGTGCTGGTGCGCCTGCACGCCGACGTCGAGACCACGGTCAAGGTCGTGGTCGAAGCCGAAGCCTGATCCACGGCTTCATGCTGTACCGAAACGGGCACCGCAAGGTGCCCGTTTCGTTTGCGGCCTCCGGCCCCGGCCCTCGCTGGGTGCCGTTATACTCATCGGTTCGTGCCTGTTTCCTGTCCGGCGATCGTAGTCGTATCAAGGACTTGGAAGCGGGACTTCACCTGGATATTCATTAGCGGCAGCGCGTGCCGGCCCGCCGGCCGCCGCCTGCCATGGATTGCCTGCCCCATGCGCCTGTCGACCATCAAGCTGTCCGGCTTCAAGTCCTTCGTCGATCCGACCACGCTGCACCTGCCGACCAACATGACCGGCATCGTCGGTCCGAACGGCTGCGGCAAGTCGAACATCATCGACGCGGTGCGCTGGGTGATGGGCGAAAGCTCGGCCAGCCGCCTGCGCGGCGACTCGCTGACCGACGTGATCTTCTCCGGCTCCTCGGCGCGCAAGCCGGTGTCGCAGGCCACGGTGGAGCTGATCTTCGACAACTCCGACCACACCATTTCCGGCGAGTACGCCTCGTTCAACGAGATCTCGGTCAAGCGCCAGGTCAGCCGCGACGGCAGCAGCAGCTACTACCTCAACGGCACCAAGTGCCGGCGCCGCGACATCACCGACCTGTTCCTCGGCACCGGCCTGGGCCCGCGCAGCTACTCGATCATCGAGCAGGGCATGATCAGCCAGATCATCGAGGCGCGCCCGGAAGACCTGCGCGTGTACCTGGAAGAGGCCGCCGGCATCTCCAAGTACAAGGAGCGGCGCAAGGAGACCGAGACCCGCATCCGCCATACCCGCGAGAACCTGGAGCGGCTGGGCGACCTGCGCGAGGAGATCGGCAAGCAACTCGAGCACCTCAAGCGCCAGGCGCGCCAGGCCGAGCAGTACCAGGCGCTGCAGGAAGAGCGCCGGGTCAAGGACGCGCAGTGGAAGGCGCTGGAATACCGCGGCCTGGACGGCAAGCTGCAGGGCCTGCGCGAGGCGCTGGGCCAGGAAGAGACGCGCCTGCAGCAGTTCATCGCCGAGCAGCGCGAGGCCGAGGCGCGGATCGAGACCGGCCGCGTGCGCCGCGAGGAAGCCGCCGACGCCCTGAGCAAGGCCCAGGCCGAGGTCTACCAGGTCGGCAGCACCCTGGCGCGCATCGAGCAGCAGATCCAGCACCAGCGCGACCTGTCGCAGCGCCTGCACAAGGCGCGCGACGAAGCGCAGCTGGCGCTGGCCGAACTCGGCCAGCACATCAGCGGCGACGAGGCCAAGCTGGCGCTGCTGCGCGAGTCGGTGGACATCGCCGGTCCGCAGCTGGAGCAGCTGCAGGAAGACAACGAATACAAGCAGGAAGCGCTGCGCGACGCCGAGGCCAGGCTGGCCGACTGGCAGCAGCGCTGGGAAGCGCACCAGCGCTACACCGCCGAGGCCTCGCGCGCCGGCGAAGTGGAGCGCACCCGCGTCGATTATCTGGACCGGCAGTCGCTGGAAGCCGAGCGCCGCCGCGAAGCGCTGGCCGCCGAGCGCGCCGGGCTGGACCTGGACGCGCTGGCCGCCGCGTTCGAACAGGTGGAGCTGCAGCACGAGACCCAGCGCGCCGCGCTGGACGGGCTCAACGAACAGGTCGAGACCCGCAAGCAGGCGCTGACCGCGCTGCAGGAACAGCAGCGCGGCGCGCAGGCGGAGCTGGCCGAGGTGCGCAAGCAGGCGCAGGCCGCGCGCGGCCGGCTGTCGTCGCTGGAAACCCTGCAGCAGGCCGCGCTCGGCCAGGAGCAGGGCGCCGCGGTGGCCTGGCTGAAGGCGCGCGGGCTGGATTCGGCGGCGCGCGTGGGCGAGCGCATCAGCGTCGAAAGCGGCTGGGAAAACGCGGTCGAAGGCGCGCTCGGGCAGTTGATCGAAGGCGTGCTGGTCGCTGCGCCGGAGACCCTGGTCGACGCGCTGGGCGAACTCGGCGAAGGCCGCATCGCGCTGGTCAGCAGCGACGAGGAGGCCGGCCACTTCGCGCTGACCTCGCTGGCCGCCAAGGTGCAGGGGCCGATCGCGATCCGCCGGCTGCTGTCGCGGCTGCACGCGGCCGAGGACCTGGCCGCCGCACGCGCCTTGCTGCCGCAGCTGGGCGAGGGCGACTCGGTCATCACCCGCGACGGCGCGCGGCTGGGCGAAGGCTGGCTGCGCGTGTCGCGCTCCGGCGCGGCCAAGCAGGGCGCGTTGCTGCGCGAGCGCGATATCCAGGCGCTGCGCGGCCAGATCGATGCGCTGCAGGACCGCGAAGCGGAACTGGACCAGCGCCTGGCGAGCCTGCGCGAGCAGTCGCTGGCCGCCGAGCAGCAGCGCGAGGAAGCGCAGCGCCAGCTGTACCAGGCGCACCGCAGCGTGTCCGAACTGGCCGGGCAACTGCAGAGCCAGCAGGGCAAGGTGGACGCCGCGCGCACCCGCATCGAGCGCATCGAGACGGAAATCGCGCAGCTGCTGGAAACGCTGGACAGCAGCCGCGAGCAGGCGCGCGAGGCGCGCTCCAAGCTGGAAGACGCGGTCACCAGCATGGGCGACCTGGAAAGCACCCGGCATACGCTGGAGAGCGAGCGTCGCCAGCTCACCGAAGCGCGCGACCTGGCCCGCGATGCCGCGCGCCGGGTGCGCGAGGCCTCGCATGCGCTGGCCCTGACCCTGGAATCGCAACGCACCCAGATTGCCTCGCTGAGCCAGGCGCTGGAGCGCATGGGCAACCAGCGCGGGCAACTGGATTCGCGCCTGGGCGAACTCAGCGCGCAGCTGAGCGAAGGCGATTCGCCGGTGCATGCGCTGGAAGCCGAGCACCAGGCGGCCCTCAGCGAACGCGTGCGCACCGACCGCGCGCTCGGCGAGGCGCGCGCGCTGCTGGACGGCATCGACAACGAATTGCGCGGCCTGGAACAGACCCGCCAGCAGCGCGACGAACAGGCCCTGGCGCAGCGCGAGCGTATCGCCCAGCGCCGCCTCGACCAGCAGGCGCTGGTGCTCAGCGCCGAGCAACTGTCGGCGGCCGTGGTCAAGGCCGGCTTCGTGCTCGAGGACGTGATCAACGGCCTGCCCGAACAGGCCGATCCGGCCGAGTGGGAGCAGGTGGTGCAGCAGATCGACGGACGCATGCGCCGCCTGGAGCCGGTCAACCTGGCCGCGATCAGCGAATACGGCGAGGCCGCGCAGCGCGCCGAATACCTGGAAGCGCAGGACATCGATCTGAACACCGCACTGGAAACCCTGGAGGACGCGATCCGCAAGATCGACCGCGAGACCCGCGGCCGCTTCAAGGACACCTTCGACCGGGTCAATTCCGGCGTGCAGGCGCTGTATCCGCGCCTGTTCGGCGGCGGCCACGCCTATCTGGAACTGACCGGCGAAGACCTGCTCGACACCGGCGTGGCGATCATGGCGCGTCCGCCCGGCAAGCGCGTGTCCAGCATCTCGCTGCTGTCCGGCGGCGAGAAGGCGATGACCGCGGTGGCGCTGGTGTTCGCGATCTTCCAGCTCAACCCGGCGCCGTTCTGCCTGCTCGACGAGGTCGACGCGCCGCTGGACGAAGCCAACGTCGGCCGCCTGGCGGCGATGGTCAAGGAAATGAGCGAGAAGGTGCAGTTCCTGTTCGTCAGCCACAACAAGGCCACGATGGAAGCGGCGCACCAGCTCAGCGGCGTGACCATGCGCGAGCCGGGCGTCAGCCGCCTGGTCAGCGTGGACCTCGAGGAAGCCGCGCGTTTGGCGGGCGCGGCCTGACGTGACATGCTAAATACCTTGTCTTCCCCCTACGCACCCCTGCCGGAGTAACCCCCGAATGTCCGACATGGCAATGCTGCGCATCGGCATCCTCGCCGCCGGTCTGTTGCTGATCGCGGCGATCTTTCTGTTCGGCCGCCCGAAGAAACCGACCCAGGGCCGGCGCGTGGAGCCGGCCGACCCGGCCGCACCGCGCCGCGAACCTTCGCTCGGCGATGCCGCGACGCCCGCCGACGGCGACGCGATCGCCGCACCCGACCAGGACGGTGCCCTCGGCCAACCCGAACTGGGCCTGTCCGCCGCCGAGGCGGCCAACGCCGAACTCGGCAAGCGGCCGAGCCAGGACTTCGACAAGATCGTCTCGCTGTACGTCGCCGCGCGCGCCGGCCAGGTGCTGCGCGGCGAGGACATCGTCGTCGCCGCCGAGAAGACCGGGCTGGTGTTCGGCCACATGAGCGTGTTCCACCGCCTGGTCGAAGGCCATCCCGAGCGCGGCCCGATCTTCAGCATGGCCAGCATCATGAAGCCGGGCAGTTTCGACATGGCCCACATCCGCGAGATGGAGACCCCGGCGATCGCGTTCTTCCTGACCCTGCCGGCGCCGCTGACCGCGCTCGACGCCTGGGAAAAGATGCTGCCGACCGTGCAGCGCATGGGCGAACTGCTCGACGGCGTGGTCCTGGACGACAGCCGCAACGCCCTCGGCCGCCAGCGCATCGCCCACATCCGCGACGAACTGCGCGCCTACGACCGGCAGCATCAGGCGCCCCCGTTGACCAAGGCGCCGCGCTGGTAGCGTGGCGCCGGGAATTGGGAAAGGGGAATCGGGAATAGGAAAAGCGAGGCGAGCCGGCGGTGCCGAAATCGCGCCGGGACCCGCTTTCACGATTCCCGATTCTCCATTCCCGATTCCCAAGCGCGCTATTTGCGCGCTTTCAACACCGCCTCACGAAACCGCAGCATCTCCGCCTCGGTGCCGACGGTGACGCGCACCAGCTTCGGCCAGATCGGCCAGCTGCGGCCGATCATCACCCCCTGCTTGGCCATCGCCGCGGCGAACGCCTTGCCGTCGCGCTTGACGTCGACCATGAAGCAGTTGGCCTGCGACGGCAGGCACTTGTAGCCCTTGCTCTGCAGCCAGGCGATGGTCTCGTTGCGGATCCGCGCATTCTCCGCGCGCCGCGCCGGCACCAGTTGCACGTCGCGCAGGCTGGCGATGCCGGCGGCCACCGCGGGGATCGCCACCGGGTTCTCGCCGAACGCGGCCAGCTTGGTCAACAGTCCCGGCGAGGCCACCGCCAGGCCCAGGCGCAGCCCGGCCATGCCGTACAGCTTGGAGAAGGTGCGCAGCACCAGTAGGTCTTGCCGCTGGCCGATCAGGTCGATCACCGAGGGCTGCTCGCTGTAGTGGATGTAGGCCTCGTCGACCAGCAAGACGCTGGAAGCGGGCTTGTTGGCCAGCAGCCATTCGATGTCGGCGCGCGCGGTGATCGAGCCGGTCGGATTGTTCGGGTTGCACAGGTAGATCAGCCCGGCGTTCGGATCGACGCTGGCCATCGCCTTGACGTCGTGCCCGCCGTCGGCGCGCAGCGGCACCCGCCGCACCGGCGCGCCGTGCGCGGCGGCGACATCGGCGACCGCTTCGAAGGTCGGATCGGCCACCACCACGCCGGCGCGGGCCGAGGTGAACGCACGCGCGGCGCGGTTGAGCGGGTCGCTGGAGCCGGGATAGACCGCGACGTGATCGCTGGGCAATTGCTGCTCGCCGGCGAACAGCGCGATCAGGTCGTTCTGCAGTTCGAACAGATAGCGGCCGGCGCGCGGCAGGATCGCCTGCGCCGCATCCAGCGCGGCCGGCGCCGGACCCAGCGGACATTCGTTGAAGTTCAGATAGACCGGGCCGACCGCCGGCGCCACGCCGGGCGTCGCGACCGCAGCCGCCTTGCGCTTTGCCGCTTCCGCAGCGGGCGCCAGGCCCAGTGCGCCGACCGCCAGGCCCGAGGTGGCGAGGGAAAGGAAGGAACGGCGCGAAACCGGTAGCGACACGGGCACTCTCCAGCGAAACGTCAGGGCGGGGAGGCAAACCTAATGTTTCCTTAACGTTTCGGCAAGTTTTCTGAATAGTGGGAAAACAGGGACTCGGGAAAGGGGAGTGGGGAATCGGGAAAGCACGGCGCTGCGATCGGAGCGTTCGCTCGAGCCCCTCTCCCCCCGGGAGAGGGGTTGGGGTGAGGGTACGTCCGCCGCGCTACCGGTCCCCCATCTTCAGAGCCCCAATCCGAATCCCCAATCTCCAATCCCGGCCTCACCCGCATTTCCCCTTGCCAGGCACGCAGTTACTATCGCCTCCCTCTCCGTCACCAGGTCCCCGGCCGCGCATGACCGCCACGCCCGATCTCCAGCAGCGCGCCGCCGACTTGCGCCAGCGCATCGAAGACGCCAACGACCGCTACTACGTGCACGACGATCCGTCGATCACCGATGCCGAGTACGACGCGTTGATGCGCGAGCTGGAGGCGCTGGAAGCCGAGCACCCGCAGCTGGCGCGCGACGACTCGCCGACCCGCACCGTCGGCGCGCGGCCGGACGGCGGCTTCCCGGAAGTGCGGCATGCGATCCCGATGCTGTCGCTGGCCAACGCGTTCGAGACGCCGGGTGTGGCCGAGGATGCCGACGACCGCGAGCGCTTCGCCGAGGTCGCCGATTTCGAGCGGCGTATCGAGCGCGCACTGGACCTGGCTGCGCCGGTGTTCTCGGTCGAGCCGAAGCTGGACGGCCTGGCGATCAGCCTGCGCTACGAGGACGGCGTGTTCGTGCAGGGCGCCACCCGCGGCGACGGCAGCACCGGCGAGGACGTCACCGCCAACCTGCGCCAGGTGCGCTCGATACCGTTGAAGCTGCGCGACCTGGGCACGCCGTTTCCGGCGGTGCTGGAGGTGCGCGGCGAGATCTACATGCCGCGCGCGGCCTTCGCCGCCTGGAACGCCAAGGCGCTGGAACGCAACGAGAAGCTGCTCGCCAATCCGCGCAACGGCGCCGCCGGTTCGCTGCGCCAGCTCGATCCTGCGGTCACCCGGCGGCGGCCGCTGGCGTTCTTCGCCTATTCGGTCGGCGAGGTGCGCGGCCTGGAACTGCCCGAGACCCATTCGCAGACCCTGGCCCTGTTGCGCCGCTATGGCTTCCCGGTGGCGCCCGAGGTCGCGACGGCGACCGGCTTCGACGGCCTGATCGCGTACTTCCGCCGCATCGGCGCCAGGCGCGACGCGCTGCCGTACGACATCGACGGCGTGGTCTACAAGCTCGACGACTACGACCAGCAGGCGGCGATGGGCTTCGTCTCGCGCGCGCCGCGCTGGGCGCTGGCGCACAAGTTCCCGGCGCAGGAACAGTCCACCGTGCTGCGCGCGATCGAAGTGCAGATCGGCCGCACCGGCGCGGTCACCCCGGTGGCGCGGCTGGAACCGGTGCAGGTCGCCGGGGTCACCGTCACCAACGCGACCTTGCACAACGCCGACCAGATCGCGCGGCTGGATGCGCGCGAAGGCGACACCGTGATCGTGCGCCGCGCCGGCGATGTGATTCCCGAAGTGGTGCGGGTCATCGAAGAACGCCGTCCCGCCGGCACGCTGCCGTGGACGATGCCGGCCACGTGCCCGGTGTGCGGCTCGGAGCTGGTCAAGGAAGAGGACGCGGTGGCCTGGCGCTGCAGCGGCGGTCTGGCCTGCGCGGCGCAGCGCAAGGAGGCCGTGCGCCATTTCGCCTCGCGCCGGGCCATGGACATCGAGGGCCTGGGCGATCGCCAGGCCGATGCCCTGGTCGAATTCGGTTTCGTGCAGTCGCTGGCCGACCTGTACGCGCTGAGCGTCGAAGACCTGGTGCGGATGAAGGCGGCGCTGGACGCGGCGACCGCGGCCGACCTGGTGCAGGCCGTGAACGACAGCAAGGGCGCGCTGATGCTCGATGCGCGGGCGCAGGCGCTGCTGGCGCAGGAATCCCCGGACTGGAAGCGCGCCGACTTCCTGCGTGCGCACCTGGCCGTGGATCTGGGCGGCAAGCTGGCGACGAAATGGGCGGAGAACCTGGTCGCCGGGATCGCCGCCAGCCGCGACACCACGTTGCCGCGCTTCCTGTTCGCGCTGGGCATCCCGCACCTGGGCGAGACCACCGCCAAGGCGCTCGCGCACTGGCTGGGATCGCTTGACTTCGTGCGTAGCACGCCGGCGGTGCTGCTGCAGGCGCTGCCCGATATCGGCGGCGAGGTCGCGCGATCGATCGCGACCTTCTTCGAACAACTCGGCAACGCGGCCGTGGTCGATGCGCTGGTCCAGGCCGGCATCCGCTTCGCCGACGAGGGCGCGCCGCCGGCGGAACTGCGCGAGCGGCTCGACCTGGCGCACCTGCTGACCACGCTGCCGGTGGACAAGCTCGGCGGCAAGAGCGCGCAACGGCTGGCCGCGACCTACGGCACGCTCGATGCGCTGCTGCGCGCCAACGAAAGCGGCTGGACCGGCGCCGGGCTGTCGGCGGCGGGCGCGGCCAATCTCGCCGCCTATCTGGCCGATGACGCGCGGCTGCAGGCGTTGCGCGCCGCCGACGCGGCGATGCGGCGCCTGCTCGACGCGGCGCCGGCGCCGGCCGCGCGCCGCGCCGCGCCGCTGGACGGGCAGAGCGTGGTGCTGACCGGCACCCTGCAGCAACTCAGCCGCGATGCGGCCAAGGCGCGCCTGGAAGCGCTGGGCGCGAAGGTCGCCGGCAGCGTGTCGAAGAAGACCAGCTTCGTCGTCGCCGGCGCCGAGGCCGGTTCCAAGCTGGACAAGGCGCAGGAACTGGGCGTTGCGGTGTGGGACGAGGCGCAGTTGCTGGCCTTGCTCGGCGAGCACGAGGGGCAGGGGTGAGCCGGCTTCCGGGCGCGACGCACCCGATCGGATCGCCGCGATGAGCGAGGCCGTGGACATCGCGGCGCTGCGCCTGCGCGCCGCGCTCAACGCGCGCATTCGCGCCTTCTTCGCCGCGCGCGACGTGCTCGAGGTGGAGACGCCGATGCTGTCGGCGGCCGGCAACACCGAACCCAACATCGACAGTTTCCAGACCCGCTTCAGCGGCCATGTCGATGCCGGCCCGGCGCTGCGCTGGCTGCGCACCTCGCCCGAGTATCCGCTCAAACGCCTGCTGGCCGCCGGCGTCGGCGATTGCTACGAACTCGGCCGGGTGTTCCGCAACGGCGAGGCCGGCGGCCGCCACAATCCCGAATTCACCATGCTCGAGTGGTACCGGGTCGGCTGGCATCATCTGCAGCTGGTGGACGAGACCGTGGCGCTGGTGCGCGAGGCGCTGGCGCTGGTCGCGCGCACGGCGACGCTGCAGGTCGTCACCTATCGGCAACTGTTCCTGGATACGCTGGGCATCGATCCATTGCTGGCGCCGCTCGATGCGCTGCAGCAGCCATTGCGCGACATCCGCATCGACGCTGCAGGGCTGACCCGCGACGACTGGCTCGACCTGCTGATGACCCATCGCCTGCAAGCGGCGTTTCCGGCCGACCGCATCACCGTGGTCCACGACTGGCCGGCCACGCAGTGCGCGCTGGCGCGCATCCGCGACGAACAACCGCCGGTGGCCGAACGCTTCGAACTGTACCTGGGCGGCTACGAGCTGGCCAACGGCTACCACGAACTCAACGACGCGGCCGAGCAGCGGCGCCGCTTCCTGCGCGATCACGCGCTGCGCCGCGAACGCGGCGCGCAACTGCCGCCGCTGGACGAGCGTCTGCTGCAGGCCTTGCCGGCGCTGCCCGACTGCGCCGGCGTCGCGGTCGGCGTGGATCGCCTGCTGATGGCGATGCGCGGCACCGCGTCGATCGGCGATGTGCTCGCCTACGATTTCGCGCGAGCCTGAACCGTGCGTTGTTCATGTAGCATCTTCTTGCTTTGTCGACATCGATGATGGTTTGATCCAGCCCAGCATGCGGTCGATGCGCGATATCGGTGGAGTGGTCTTCGTTGTTCAGGTTCCACGCATAGGGGCAGAGCCAAGCATGAAGTGGTCGTACGGGCTCGGTAGCTGGTGTTGGCTGGGGTTGGCGGTATCGGCGTGTCCGGCGAAGGCGTTCGCCCAGGCGCCGGACGGTTACGACGCCGCGGTGGTGCGGTGCGAATCGCGCGACATGAGTTGGGTGCATTGCCCGATGCCGACCGAACAGGGCGTGGAATTGATCCGGCAATTGTCCGACAACGACTGCATCCGCGGCAGCGAATGGGGCTCGGACGGCACCGGGGTGTGGGTGACGCTGGGCTGCCGCGCCGAGTTCCGTTCCAATCCGCCCGAGCCCACGCGCAGCGCGATGCGCCGCGTGCTGCGCTGCGAATCCGACGGCCGGGTCGAGAGCTGCCCGGTGATGCTGCGCGGCGCGCCGGTACGGCTGATGCGCCAGCTGTCCTCGGTGCCGTGCCGCGAGGAGCGCAGCTGGGGCGTGCGCCGCAACGAGATCTGGGTGTCGCGCGGCTGTCGAGGCGAGTTCGAGATCGGCGCCAGCGACGGGTCCGGCTTCCCGGTCGGCGCGCGTCCGGTGTTGTGCGAATCCAAGGGCCGCTCGCGGCGCCGCTGCGGGGTCAGCATCCACAACAGCGTGCAGCTACGCCGGCAGCTGTCCGGCACCGCCTGCGTGCAGGACGACAGCTGGGGCTGGGACCGCGACGGCATCTGGGTGGACAAGGGCTGCCGCGCGGAATTCAGCGTCAACTGAGCATCGCAGCCACCGCGCGCCGACGCTGCGCCGAGCGCCAGGCAGGGCCCATGGCAACCGCACGCAGCGCCGCTTCTGCGAATCCCCAATCCCCAATCCCCAATCCCCGCCGTTAAAATAGCCGGATGAACGCCGACCTCGATATCGACTACGCCCGCTACGACCATATCCGCCCGATCCTGTGGACCGGCGAGGCACTGGAGCTGCTGGACCAGCGCAAGCTGCCGTTCGTGGTCGAGCACGTGCAATGCACCGACAGCGACCAGGTCGCCGACGCGATCCACACCCTGGCGGTGCGCGGTGCGCCGGCGATCGGCATCGCCGCCGGCTGGGGCGTGGTGCTGGCCGCGCGCGACGTGCAGGCCGACGACGGCGCACAGGCGCTGGCCAAGCTGGAACCGGCGCTGCAGCGGCTCAATGCGGCGCGGCCGACCGCGGTGAACCTGGCCTGGGCGCTGATGCGGATGCGCAAGGCGCTGGCCGCGGCCGGCGCCGACTGGCGCGAGGCGATCGCACGCCAGGCGCAGGCGATCGCCGAGGAAGACCTGGCCGCCAACCGCCACATGGGCGCGCTCGGCGCGGGCCTGATCGCGCCCGGCAGCGGCGTGCTGACCCATTGCAACACCGGGTCGCTGGCCACCGCCGGCTTCGGCACCGCGCTGGGCGTGATCCGCGCCGGCATGGCCCAGGGCCGCATCGCCAAGGTGTTCGCCGGCGAGACCCGGCCGTGGCTGCAGGGCGCGCGGCTGACCGTGTGGGAACTGCAGCAGGACGGCATCGACGCGACCCTGATCGCCGATTCGGCCGCGGCGCATCTGATGAAGACCGGCGCGGTGCAGTGGGTGATTGTCGGCGCCGACCGCATCTGCGCCAACGGCGACACCGCCAACAAGATCGGCACCTACCAGTTGGCGATCGCCGCGCGCCACCACGGCGTCAGGTTCATGGTGGTGGCGCCGTGGTCCACCGTGGACATGGACACCGCCGACGGCGCGCAGATCGAGATCGAGCAGCGCGACCCGGGCGAGCTGTTCGGCGTGGGCGGGGTGCGTACCGTGGCCGAGGGCATCGCCGCCTGGAACCCGGTGTTCGACGTGACCCCGGCCGAATTGATCGATGCCATCGTCACCGAACGCGGGGTGATCGAACGGCCGGATCCCGAGCGCATGCGCGCCGCGTTCGGCGGCTGAGCCGCGGCAACCGCGCCAGCCGCCCTGCACGGCCCCGCAAATCCACGCAAGTGCTTGTTCGGGCCGGCAAAAACCGGGCATTCGCGCGCCCGTCATGATAGAATCCGGCGGTTCGATCGACCGCTGCGCGCCGTAGATTTTCGGTGCCGGCAGGCCCGCTTGCCGCGGGCCGGCGTCCTGGTCGATTAGCCACCAGACTTACGGAACCCGAATGGCAGAATCCGCCAAGGAAATCATCCAGGTCAACCTGGAAGACGAGATGCGCAAGAGCTACCTCGATTACGCGATGAGCGTGATCGTGGGGCGTGCCCTCCCGGATGCGCGCGACGGCCTCAAGCCGGTGCATCGCCGCGTGTTGTTCGCGATGAACGAGCTGGGCGCGCACAGCAACAAGCCCTACTACAAGTCGGCGCGTATCGTCGGCGACGTCATCGGCAAGTACCACCCGCACGGCGACCAGTCGGTGTACGACACGCTGGTGCGCATGGCGCAGCCGTTCTCGCTGCGCTACCTGATGGTGGACGGGCAGGGCAACTTCGGTTCGGTCGACGGCGACTCCGCGGCGGCGATGCGTTACACCGAGGCGCGCATGTCGCGGCTCGCCCACGAGATGATGGCCGACATCGACAAGGAAACCGTCGATTTCCAGCCCAACTACGACGAGAAGGAACTGGAGCCGACGGTCATGCCGACCCGGTTCCCGAGCCTGCTGGTCAACGGTTCGGCCGGCATCGCGGTGGGCATGGCGACCAACATCCCGCCGCACAACCTGACCGAATCGATCAACGCCTGCCTGGCGCTGATCGACAATCCGCAGATCGACGTCGACGGGCTGATGGAATACATCCCCGGCCCGGATTTCCCCACCGCCGGCATCGTCAACGGCACCAGCGGTATCGTCGCCGGCTACCGCACCGGCCGCGGCCGCGTGCGCATGCGCGCCAAGGCCGAGATCGAGATCCAGGACAACGGCCGCGAAGCGATCGTGGTCAACGAGATCCCGTACCAGGTCAACAAGGCGCGGCTGATCGAGAAGATCGCCGAGCTGGTCAAGGAAAAGAAGCTCGAAGGCATCAGCGAACTGCGCGACGAGTCCGACAAGGACGGCATGCGCATCTACATCGAGATCAAGCGCGGCGAAGCCGCCGATGTGGTGCTGAACAACCTGTACCAGCAGACCCAGATGGAGTCGGTGTTCGGCATCAACATGGTGGCGCTGGTCGATGGCCGCCCGCAGCTGATGAACCTCAAGCAGATGCTGGAGGCGTTCGTCCGCCACCGTCGCGAAGTGGTCACCCGCCGCACCATCTTCGAACTGCGCAAGGCGCGCGCCCGCGCGCACATCCTCGAAGGCCTGACCGTCGCGCTCGCCAACATCGACGAGATGATCGAGCTGATCAAGACCTCGGCCAACCCGACCGAGGCGCGCGAGCGCATGCTGGCCAGGCGCTGGGACGCGGGCCTGGTCGGCGCGCTGCTCGGCGCCGCCGGTGCCGATGCCTCGCAGCCGGAAGACCTGCCGGCCGGCGTCGGCCTGCTCGCCGACGGCTACCAGCTGACCGAAGTGCAGGCCTCGCAGATCCTGGAAATGCGCCTGCACCGCCTGACCGGGCTGGAGCAGGAGCGCCTGACCGAGGAATACAAGCAACTGCTGGAAGCGATCGCCGGGCTGATCCGGATCCTGGAAAACCCCGACGTGCTGCTGCAGGTGATCCGCGAGGAGCTGATCAGCATCCGCGAGGAATACGGCGATGCGCGCCGCACCGAGATCCGCCACAGCGAGGAAGACCTCGACATCCTCGACCTGATCGCGCCGGAAGACGTGGTGGTGACGCTGTCGCATGCCGGCTACGCCAAGCGCCAACCGGTCAGCGCGTACCGCGCGCAGCGCCGCGGCGGCCGCGGCCGCAGCGCCGCGGCGACCAAGGAAGAGGATTTCATCGACCAGCTGTGGCTGGTCAACACCCACGACACGCTGCTGACCTTCACCAGCAGCGGCAAGGTGTTCGCGCTGCCGGTGTACCAGTTGCCGGAGGCCGGCCCGAACGCGCGCGGCCGTCCGATCATCAACTGGATCCCGCTGGAGAACGGCGAGCGCGTGCAGGCGGTGCTCCCGGTGCGCGACTATGCCGGCGGCCGCTACGTGTTCTTCGCCACTCGCAACGGCATGGTCAAGAAGACCCCGCTCAGCGACTTCGCGTTCCAGCGCAAGGCCGGCAAGATCGCGATCAACCTCGACGAGGGCGATGCCCTGGTCGGCGTGGGCCTGACCGACGGCGAGCGCGATGTGCTGCTGTTCGCCTCCAACGGCAAGACCGTGCGCTTCTCCGAACGGCCCAAGGACGACGAGGCCGAGGACGGCGCCATCGACGAGGGCACGGGCGAGGACAACGGCGACGATGAGATCGCGCTGGCCGAGGCCGTCGAGGACGGCGACGACGCGCGCAGCCCGCGCCGCAAGAGCCGCGGTGGGGTCAAGCCGACCGGGCGCAGCAGCCGCGGCGTGCGCGGCATTCGCCTGGCCAAGAGCGAGTACGTGGTCAGCCTGATCGTGGCCGAGCCGGCCGTGGGCCAGGACGAGGATGCCGAGGACATCGAGATGGCGCCGGAGACGGAGGCCGACGTCGATGCCGAGGCCGTGGTGCGCAACGGCGACGAGCCCGATGCCTACATCCTCACCGCCACCGAGAACGGCTACGGCAAGCGCACTCCGCTGGCCGAGTACCCGCGCAAGGGCCGCGGCACGCAGGGCGTGATCGGCATCCAGACCAGCGAGCGCAACGGCAAGCTGGTCGGCGCGGTGCTGCTGAGCACCAAGGACGAGGTGTTGCTGATTTCCGATGGCGGCACCCTGGTGCGCACCCGCGCCTCGGAAATCTCCCGCGTCGGCCGCAACACCCAGGGCGTGACCCTGATCCGCCTGTCCAAGGGCGAGAAGCTGCAGGCGGTGGAGCGCCTGGACGGTTCGCTGGTCGAGGAAGAGCCGGCCGAGCCGATCGTGGGCGAAGCCGGCAGCGCCGAGATCGCCAGCGAGTTGCCGCCGGAAAGCTGATCGCGCGTGCTGGAGGCATACCACGACGCCGGCGTAATGCCGGCGTCGTCGTTTCTGGTGCGGTGAGGGCGCGGCATGACGCCGCCGCCGATGCAATGCAGGCACGCATGCCATGCGCGGCTTCTTCCGCACCTCATCCGCGCCTTCAGGACGAAAAGGCGGCCGACGGGAGAAGGAAACGTCCGCGGCGCGCTTTAGCCCCTCTCCCCGCGGGAGAGGGGTTGGGGTGAGGGTACGGCGCGAAGCGACTCGTGGAGTTGGGTACAGGAGGCTGCGCCCGTACCCTCATCCGGCCCTGCGTGCCGTGCCACCTTCCCCCTACGGAAGCAGGGAACTGTCGTGGTCAAGTTTCAGTGGCCACCGAGATAGGGGACTTCAGGCAGCAGCGTTCCCGCAATCGGCCGCTGATCGATCGCCGAACGTGGAGCGCAGTCCGCACCACCAAGGGTTCAGTTCTGGTCACCACCAGCAGGTCAGGCCTCCACAGGGACATGGAAGTCGATGAAGGACCCTGGCTTGTGCGGATCGAAGCGGCCGTCGTAGAGCTCAAAGTCGGGACCATCGACGACTCTTAAGCCCGAGGCCGGGATTAACTCGCCCCAGATGGATGCCAGCGCCTGTTTGACTTGCGGGTGCAGCGCCGTGCCATTGAGTGCGATGCGGAATACTGCGTAGGTCGCGGCCGGGATCTGCATCGTCGAAAAGTTGGTTGGCGGCACGCAGGCGGATTCGACGCCGACGCCCGCCATGTACTGAAAGCAGCCCTCAGCCTTGTCGACGACGGAGACGACGCCGTAGGTCGCCCAGCTCTGAACCTGGCCCGCGAATGGCAGCGCACCGATCAACGCCGACCACAACTGCGGGATCTCCGCCTTGCTGGCCTCGTCGAACTGGCGCGCGGGTCCGGCGACGCGGAAAGCCGGCATCGCTACGAGCTCGGGCAAGCGAAAGACGGATGTGTTGTGGGCGGTAGGGAGATGCATGGGATATTGGCCTTCGATGGGTTCGACCGCAAATCCGCTGCGGAACCGGCCAGGAGAGACGCCGAACAGGCGCTTGAACGCGCGCGTGAACGCCTCCTGAGACTCGAATCCGCAGTCGAACGCCAGGTCGACGAGCTTCAGATAAGGCTCATCGCAGAGCCGTCGGGCCCCGCGCACGAGTCTGCGGCCGCGCACGTGGGCCATCACGCTGCGGCCCATGCGCGCGGTGAACAGCCGCGAGAAGTGATACGGCGACAGGCCAGCGCGTGCTGCGACCTGTTCCAGAGTCAGCGACTGGTCGAGATGCTGCTCTATCCAGGCGACGACGCTCGAGAGCGGGTCGAGGACGAGTGGTGTCGTGCTGTTCATGGCCGCATCGTGTCAAAGTCAGGGCGCAGCGTCTTGACCGAATTTGCTGCGCGGAAGAGACGACCAATCACGGCTTGCCCACATAGCCAAGAGCTGCCGCCCGCCACTACCCGTGGCCGGTGGCCGAAATCCAATCTCCGGGTCCTGAAACCACTAGTTGGTCAAGATGGGGCGGTCGTTGGCTTACGGCCTGTCGCGGCTGGCCGGTTTGCTCGGCCTGGTACTGGGCCAGCCAGCGATGCACGGCACATCGACCAAATCCAGATCGCGGCATACCTGGCCCACGCTCAGGCCTTGGTCCCGGATCATCTGCACCGCCTACTACAGCTTGAAGGCGGTATCGAAGGTTCTATGCGAGCGGGATGTCATGTCGTGCTCGCTCCTCGTTGGCGATGATCATCCTCTATCGAGGTGTCCACGAGAATTAGACCAGGACAAAGGAACGGCCGATTAGCCCCTCTCCCACCGGGAGAGGGGTTGGGGTGAGGGTACGGCGCGAAGCGACTCGCAATGATCGATTGCATGAGGCTTCGCCCATACCCTCATCCGCCCTGCGGGGCATCCCCCCGAAAAAGGGGGCCATGGTCCCGATGGGAGAAGGGGACGGCCGCACATGCATGGCACTGCGGCCGCCAACTACTCCAACTGCTCGCGCGCGAACGCCGCGTCCAGCGCTTCCATCGCGTCGCGCGGCTTGAGCTTGGCGGCTTTTTCGAATGCGCCGGCAGCGGCGTCCTCGCGCTTGTCGCCGTGCAGCAGCAACAGCACATTGGCGTATTCGACATGCGCGATCGGCGCATCCGGCGTCAGCTTCAGCGCTTGCTGGATATGCTGCTCGGCGGTCGCGGCCTTGGCGCCGTAGGTGAGTCCGCCGATCATCGCGCCGACCTTGCCGATGATTTCGGCGTGGTACAGCGCCAGCGCCATGTGCGCCTCGGCGTGCTTGGGCTCCAGTTCCAGCGCGGCCTCCAGCGATTGCCGCACCTTGCCGGCGATGCCTTGCTTGAGCGCCTTGACGATGCTCAGCCCCTGGCTGTAACGGCCCAGCGCGAACGCGTGGCGATAGTGGCTGTTGGCCTCGTCCGGCAGCGCGGCGATCGCCGCTTCGGCCAGCGTCGCGGCCTGCTGCAGGCGCTGCAGTTTTTCCTTGTCGTCTTCGACCAGGTAGCTGGCGTGGATGCCCAGCGCCTTGACCGCGACCGAGGCGCCGAACACGCCCAGCGCCTGCCCGGCGCTGTAGGCCTGCTGGAACTGGCCCTGGTGGAAGGCGCGCCAGGCCTCGATCAGCGCTGCTGACAGCGTCTGCGCATCGTGGCCCTTGCCGGCCTTGCCGGCGGCAGCGAGCAGCGCCTGCGCGCGGGCCGGGTCCGGGAACGGCTCGCGGTCGCCGGCGTGCAGCTTGGGCCAGGCTTTCTTCAGCGCCTCGCCCGGGTAGGCGTAGGCGTTGGCGTCGTACGGAAACGGCGCCCATGCGGTCGGTTTTGCTGCCATGCCTGGCCTCCCTGGAGTTCGCGCCGAGCATGGCGCCGCGATGGCCGGCTGGCAAGCTGCACTGCGGATAGTGTGTTTGCTCAAGCCGCTGCCGCCAGCATGCGTCGCATCGGTGCCGCTGTCGGCATCCAAGGAGACCTGCGATGGCGACCAAGAAGCGTTCCACCTCTGCATCCCGATCCGAGACCCTGGCGCCGCGGCACCTGTGGCTGGCCGGCCTGGGCCTGGTGTCGCTGACCCGCAAGCGTGCGCTGGCCGCGGCCGCCGATGCCGCCAGCGGCGCAACCACGTTGAAGGCGCTGGTGGCGCAGCTGGCCGACGGCGCCGAAAGCAGCGTGCGCGAGGGCGCCGCGGCGCTGCGCGGCCAGGTGCAACCGTTGAGCGCCGAGGTCGAGGCGCGGCTGCAGCCGGTGCTGGTCAAGCTGGGCCTGCAGCCCAGGCCACGCGCCACGCCGCGCAAACGTGCGGCGGCGACCAAGACCGCGAAGCGGGCGACGAAGAAGACCGCTGCGCCACGCCGCGCGGCGAAGCGCAGCGCACGCTCGCCATAACAGCGCACGGCATCGCTGCCGGATGTGGGGCGCGTCGGGTGCGGGCACGGCGATCCGCGTGCCGCGTGCTGGATGCTGTCGCGGCTGAAGCCGCTCCTACAGGGGCTTGCGGCAGGTCTGCCGGGTGCGCTGTGGGAGGGAGGTCAGTCCGGACTGTGACCGGAGCCGGGAAGATCCGCCGCTGTGCCGGTCGCGGCTGGCGCCGCGCTTGAAAGGACGGTTGCGTGCCGGGTGGAAGGCGAGTCTACAGAGGGGCGCCGCGAGCTGCTTGAACGCGTTGCGGTAGCAACAGGGCTATGCGGTCGATCCGCCAATGTGCCGATGGAGGCCGGCCACCACGTCGGCGCGCTAGCGCGGCGTCCTGACCATGCGTTCGAGCAGATGCTCGACCACGCGCTCGGGCTGGGTGGTGCGACCGACGTGCGCGGAGGACATCTGGATGATGGAGCTGCGCCGCGCGGTCAGCCAGTGGAAGCGCGCGCGCGGCGGCAGCAGTGCGATCGGGCCGGCATCGGCGTCGCCGCGGCAGATCGCCGGGATCGCGTCCAGGTACGGACGCAGGCGTTCGATGTCCAGGGTCGGGTCCAGCGCGTGCAGCCGTGCCGGCGCCAGTTCGATCGCCGCATGCAGCAGCTTGGAGGTCGGGCACGACACGATCACCCCGACGTTGACGAATTCCTCGCGCTCCACCCGCGGCACCACGCGGATGACCGCGTAGTCATACGTGTGCAGCGTGGGCACGGAGCGCCTCCTCGACGAACGCCGCGCGCAGTAGCAGCCGCTGCTTGAGGTAATCGGCATAGGCCTGGCGATGCGCGTCCACGCTCGCGAAGCTGGCTTCGGCCTGCAGCCATGCGTCCGGGATCTGCGCCACGATCGCGTCGATGACCGCATCGGTCAGCCGCGGCGCCAGTTCCGCGTCGGCCTGGGCGATGGCGCTGGCGTAGGGCAGCAGCACGTGGTCGCGGATGCGCGCGAACGGCGAGGCGCAGGCGCTGCCGGCGTGCTCCCAGTCGTGGTGGAAATACAGCGCCGCGCCGTGGTCGATCAGCATCAGCTTGCCGTGCCAGACCATCAGGTTGGTGTTGCGCGCGGTGCGGTCGACATTGGTGACGAAGGCGTCGAACCAGACGATCGCCGAGGCCAGCGCCGGGTCCGGGCGCAAGGCGGCGGGGTCGTAGTTGATCGCGCCGGGCAGGTAGTCCAGCGCCAGGTTCAAGCCCTCGCTGGCGCGGATCAGGTCCTGGATTTCCGGATCCGGCTCGGTGCGCGCGAACTCGCGGTCGAGCAGCGCGAACACCAGTTCCGGCATCGGCAGGCCCAGCGCACGCGCCAGTTCGCCGCCCAGCAGTTCGGCGATCAACGCCTTCGGGCCTTGGCCGGCGCCGCGGAACTTCAGCACGTACAGGCCGTCGTCGTCGGCCTCGACCACCGCCGGCAGCGAGCCGCCTTCGCGCAGCGGGGTCACGTAGCGGGTGGCGACGACGGTTCTCACGCGGATTCCGGGCGGCGAGGGCAGGGCGGCAAGCCTAGCCGATGCCGGCCGCGCTTGGCGAATCGCTGCGCGCGGCGCACCTGGGACCTGGCGTCGCGTCGTCGCCTGCTGGGTGGGCGCGTTCCCCGCGCTCAGTCCAGATAGGCCTGCATCAGCGTGGCCAAGTGCGCGCGCTCGGCCTCGCGCAGGAACGGACTAATCAGCAGCATCACCTGCACGATGCCGTGGCGGATCGCCAGTTGCTCGTCCTTCTCGCCGCGCGCGGCGGCGTAGTTGAGCCAGAACGTGGCCACCACCAGCACGTTGGTGGCGATGCCGCCCAGTTCCTGCGCGGTGGCGCGCATCGCCCCGGCCTGCGCCAGGCCCTGGAACACCGCCTGGGTGCTGTCGTCGGCGCGGCGCAGGATGCGCGCGAAGCGCAGGCGCAGGCGTCGGCTGCGGCTGAGGATCTCGATCAGGTCGCGGTACAGGAAGCGGTAGTCCCAGATGCACTCGAACACCAGGTGCAGCTGCAGCCAGATGTCCTCCAGCCCGGGCAGGCGCGCGCTCGGCAACTCCAGCGCCGCGTCCATGCGCTCCTCGTAGCGCGCGAACAGGTGCTCGATGATGTCGTCCTTGTTGCGGAAGTGGTAGTACAGATTGCCCGGGCTGATCTCCAGCTCGTCGGCGATATGGTTGGTGGTGACGTGCGGCTCGCCCTGCGCGTTGAACATCGCCAGGGCCGTGTCGAGAATGCGCCGGCGGGTGTCGCGCGCCATCAGGCCAGCAGCTTCTTCACCAGGTCCACGTACTTCTTCTGCGCCTCGGCCTGCGGCATGCCCTTGAGCTTGGCCCAGGCCTCGTACTTGGCGGTGCCGACGAAGTCGAAGAACCCCGGCTTGGCGCCGGCGACGTCGCCTTCCGCGCCCTGTTTGTACAGCGCGTACAGGCGCAGCAAGGTGTCGTTGTCGGGACGCTCCTCGCGCTGCTTGATGTCCTTGGCCGCTTTTTCGAAGGCCGCCTTGATGTCTGCCATGTCGCTGCTCCCACCCGGATCGGGACGCATCACAGCACGCGCGACCGGTCCGGTCAACGCGGGCGCCAGGGGCGCGCGTTCGCCCGGTGGTGGTACGTCAGGCGACCGGTGCCGCGTGCAGTTCCGCGCTGGCCTGGGTCTGCGCCTGCCGCGCCAGCGATGCCTTGGCGGCGATCGAGCGGATGGCGTCGGTCACATCGGCGAGCGGGACGTGGCTGCTCAGCCGCTGGAACGTGTCGCGGCTGTTGTAGCCGGATCCGTCCTTCAGATATTGCTCGTACATCGCCAGCAGTTCGGTGCAGGCGGCGGTCAGGGTGTCCACGTTGCCCCTGGCCAGGGCGTGGCCGATCTGGTCCAGGCTGTGCAGGCAGTCGGAGAGCCAATGCAGGTCGTAGCGCGCGCTGCTCAGCTCCGGCGCGTTGTGGCCGCGGCTGTAGGCGCTGTAGCGGCGGATGCTCCGGGCCACCCGCGCCACGTGCGCGAGCAGCGTGCCGATCTCGGCGGAAATGTCCAGGCGTTCCATCACCAGGATCGGCACCGGTGGCCGCTCCACGGCCTGCTCGGCCGGCGGCGCGTCCTGCTGCGCCTGCAGTTCCAGCGTCTGCCGCAGGCTGGCGTAGGCCTGTTGCAGCGCCTCCAGCTCGCGCGCGCTGACGGCCGCACGCGCCTTCATCTGCGACAGCGCGGCCTGGTGGCGGGCGAGGCTGTCCTGCACGCTCGCCTGTTGTTGTTGTTCGCGGCGCAGGCGGCCGAAGAAGACCCAGGCGAGAACGGTGGCGGTGATCGCCCAGAGCGCGACGGCGGGAGTCAGGTAGATCAGGATGCCCATGAAGGCTCCTCGAAACGTTGCATCTCTTGTCGGCGCCGGTTCGACGATCTTGAGCCCGCGTGTCGCAAGGCGTGACCGCGTTCCAGTTGCGCGCCGTTCGCGTGCGATCCGGGGGGCCGCGGATGCGGCGCCCGCCAGCGCGGCGGCTTGGCCTGCGCTATTTGCCCAGCCTGGTCAGGACCGCGTTGACTTCGTATTCCCTGGGCACCTCCCCGGTACAGCCGCCGGCGCGCCGATAGACGCAGTAGGCCTTGCTGGAGCACCCCAGCAGCGCGTATTCCGGGGCCAGTGGCGGGGCCTGTGCGACCGACAGCACGGTGTCGTAGGCGCTGCGATACCGCAATGCGGCGGCGTGGTCGTCGCGCGTGTCGAACAGGTAGATCGGGGTCTGGCGACCGTACAGGGCGTAGGCGGCGCTCAGTGGATTCGGTGGCCGGTACAACGCCATTCCGCAGGTGTCAGGGTCGGCGCCTGCCAGTTGCATCGCCGCGATCAAGGGGCGCCCGGATTTCCAGTAGCGTTTCACCGGCCCGGTGGTGGCCACCAGCAGCGAGGCCAGCAGCCACAGCAGCAGCGCCTGTCCGCACAGGCGCTGCAGACGCGGCTCGTCGCCGGCGGCGCGGCGCTGCAGCGCGTCGACGGTGCCGAACGCGGCCAGCACCACCAGCAGCGTGGTGGACAGCAGGACGAAGCGGTATTCCTTGTGCGGGATCAACGAATGCATCAACAGGTTGACCAGCGCCACCGCCAGCAGGACCGGGTAGCGCCGCGCGCCGAGGATGGCCAGCGGCACGATGCCCAGCGCCGCGAGCCGCCACTGGTTGCAGATCCGGGTCAGATACCAGTACGCCGGTTTGGTGCCGAAGCTGGCGCTTTTCTGCTCCACCAGGTTGATGTGGAAGTTGGCGTAGATCCAGCGCAACGGCGGCTGTCCTGCGACCAGCATGTCCACCGCCGCATCCACGCCCAGGCCGAGCAGGCCACCGGCTGTCAGCCACAGCCAGGCACGCCAGCGCAGGCCGCAGGCCCAGGCCGCGAGCACGAACAGCGCCGGCGCCAGCTGGAAGCGCGCCGAGAAGCACAGGCCGAGCAGCAGCCCGGCGCCTGCGTAGGTGGCCCGGGTGCGCTGCGCCAACGGCCGCGTGAGCAACAGCGCGGCCGGAAAGAACAGCGCCATCGCCACCGGTTCGGACATCGCCCGCGGCCCGAAATAGACCAGTTCGGCCCAGATCGCGGCGACCACGCCGGCCATCGCGCCATGCAGCCGCGACAGGCGCATCCCCATGCCGGTGGCGCAGGCGACGGTGGACAGCGACAGCAGCACCAGCATCAGGCGCGGCAATGCCAATGTCAGGCCGCCATCGGGCGCCAGCCAGGCGCCCAGCCGCATCGGCATGGCCAGTAAGGCGGGGATCAGCCAGGTGCGGATGCCGTCGCGGTATTCCCATGCCACCACCCAGTGCCCGAACACGAGGCGATGCGCCGGTTCCAGGTATTGCCAGATCTCGTCGGGGTGGTGGTAGTTGCTAGGCACCATCGCCAGCAGCCGCAGCAGCAGCGCCAGCCCCAGCACGCCTGCGAACATGCGCCGATCGGTGGACCACCACCACGCCAGGCGCGAGACGCCCGGCGTGCCGCCAACCGGCGGCTGGAGTTGGGCCGCAGGCGAACCGGACATGGGCGCGTGCATCAGCGCGACGACACGCGCAGCTCGACCGCCACCGCCGCGGCTTGCGGCGGATTCAACGTCGACGACCATGCCGTGCGCTTGGCCGCGTGATAGTTCCACAACGCGGCAGCCACGCTGCCGGCGCCCGCCGCCAGCGCCCAGTTGACGCCGGCCGCGTGCAAGGCCCAGCCGATGCTTTCGTTGACGAACGCACCGAACATGCAGGCCAGATAGAACATCAGCAGGCCGCTGAGCATGCGTGCGCCACGTAGGCGGCAGTGGCGAAACGTCAGGATGTTGTTCATCAGGAAATTGCAGGTCATCGCCGCCATGATCGCCACCAGTTGCCCGACCCAGAACGGGCAGCCGGCATGCAGCAGCGCCCACAACGCCGTCAGATGCACTGCCAGGCCGCCCAGCCCGACCGCGAAGAACAAAGCCATCTGCGCCGGCAGCAGCCCGCGCGTGCGCTTTTCCAGCAGCAGGGTCAGCAGGTCGGCCACCACGCGCGGATCCATCTTGGACACGCCGCCGCGGCGCTCGCCCAGTTGTGTGGGCACTTCGGCGGTGTTCGGGCGGCGGCGGCCGGAGGCCACCACGTCCACCAGGATCTTGAAGCCGAGCCCGGACAGGTGCGGACGCACGTCGGCGTACCAGTCGCGGGTCATCGCAAAGCAGCCGCTCATCGGATCGGCCAGCCGCGCGCCGAGCAGCAATTGGGTCAGGCGGACCGCACCGCGGCTCATCGCATGCCGGACCAGGCCCAGCCCGGAGCTGCGGCTGTGCAGATAGCGGCTGGCCACCACGACGTCCTGTCGGCCCTGCTCGAGGAGCCGGAACATCTGTGCGATCAGGCGCGGATCGTGTTGGCCATCGCCGTCCATGATCGCCAGGTACTGTCCATGCGCCGCATCCCATCCGGCGATCGCCGCGGAGGCCAGTCCTCGGCCTTCGCGCCGGCGCAGCAAGCGGATCTGGGGCGTGTGCGCGGCACAGGCCAGGACCGCCTGCGCGGTGAGCTCGTCGTGCGAATCGTCCACCACCACGATCTCGTGATCGATGCCGGCCATCGTTGCGGAGAGTTCGTCCAGGACGCCAGCGATGGCGTCCGACTCGTCCAGCGTGCAGATCACCACGGACAACCTTGGACCGGAAGAGCAGGGGGAAGCGGTGCCGATGGACGACATGGATGGCCTTGGCGGACTGGAGTTCGCCGAAGGTTCAAAACCGCCTGTTGCGCTCGATTGGCGAATTGCGCCGCCCGCTGCGATGCGCCAGCACGTGACGGCGCGTGGCATCCGCAAAGCCGCCGCCGATCCGCCCGCGACCCTTGTGCCTGCAATCGATCGGCGTCCGCACGGCGCGTGCGCGGGCATGGCCGAAAAGCTTGAATCGCCCCTGACTGCTGCGACCGGCATCCTCTCCAGGCCGACAGCCGCACACGGCTATTGCGCGTATTTGCGCAATGTCAGCAGGCTCTGGATTGGCGCGACGATGTCCGGTTCGTGGCCAATACAGCCGCAGCATCGCGGTCGGCACCGCAGGCTGCCCGGGTCGGGCGGCCTGCGGCGCGAGGCCATGGTCATCGGTCGGTGTTGGTCGGCAGATGCGTTCGCTTGCGATGTACGGCATGCCGCTGTGTGTCCGGCCTGTTGCCACTGGCCGTCACCGGCCTCCGGCGGCTCGCGCAGTCCAGCCTTCGGATCGGCCGCGCGTTTCTGCGCGGTGAGCGCGTTGCGTTGATGCGCGCGATGTCTGCGATGCGAGCCGGTATGCCATGCAGCCCCTTGCGGGGCGATGCGCACCCCGCGGCCCCGTGGCGCCTGCTTGAGCACGACTGTCGCGACGCGTGGCGGCGGTCCGGCTACGCTCCAGTCGGCGCGCTTTTCGTTGCGTTTGCGCTCGCTCGAACGCGTGGACCGGCATGCAATGCATTCTGCGCAGATCTGGTCCGGGGCGGGCGGCTGTTGAGCAAACGCGACCCTACGGAATGGGCTTGGACAGCGCCTTCGACTTCGCGTACAACGCCTTGGCGATCTCGGCATCGCCCAGCGCGGCGCGGCATTCGGCCAGGCTGTCCCAGGCGTTGGCCGAGTCCGGATACAGCTCGGTGTTGAGGGTGAATACCTTCAGCGCCCTCCCTGCTCCGAGACTCTCGCGGATGGCGTAGCCGCTGGCATTGATCGCGCGTTCCTGCTCACTGGCGGGGACGCCGTCGCCATCGCGCAGCCACGCACGCATGGCGTCCGCAGCGCCGGCGCGTTCGTCCATCGCGTAGGCGATCAAGCGTTCGGCGAGGACCGCATGCGGGAACTCCTTCGGCGCGACCTGCGCCATCGTGCTTTCCACCAGCGTGCTGGACCAGACATTGCGGGCGCTGCCGTTGGTGAAGTACACGAATACCCAATAGCCGCTGGCCAGGGTGCCCTTGTAGGCCAGTCTCGCCCGCACGCGGGTGCCGCCATCGTGGCCGACCTGGGTATAGCCATCGCTGCGGGTGGTATCCCATCCGGTGGAAAAGAAGTTGCTGCCGCCGCCGGTCAGCATCTGCGGTTGCCAGAGTCTTTCCAGGGTTGCCGTGCGCACCAGCTTGCCGTTGGCCAGCGCCTGCAGGAATCGGTTGATGTCGCCTACGGTGGTCTGCAGGTCGGCGTGGCCCCAGCCGTAGCTCGGCCAGGGGTCTTCATTGGCCGGCTGCAGCGTGCCGTCCTTGCCGATGTACGGCACGGCCGCGCGATCCGGCGGGACGCTGGCCAGGCCCCACGACGTGCTGCGCATCTTCAGTGGCTGCAGGATGCGTTCGCGTGCGATGGCCGGGTAAGGCTTGCGGTAATACGCTTCCAGCAGGGCAGTCAGCACCAGGTAGTTGGCCTGCGTGTACTGCACACGGCTGCCGGTGGCGAACTGCATCGGTGCCGCGCCGGCAACCTTCAGCGCAGCGGCGAGATCGGGCGCCACGCCGGGGTAGCCCTTGCTCACCCAACGGTTGCCCACACGGTCGTAGTATTCGGCAATGCCGGAGCTGTGATTGAGGAAATCGCGCACGCGGATCGCCTGCCACGCGGCCGGCAGGTCCGGGACGTAGCGGCTGGCTGGGGCATCCAGATCCACCTTGTCCTGATCCACCAGCTGCATCACCAGCGTGCTGGTCAACAGCTTGGCCATCGACTGCGCGGCGAAGATGGAATCGACGGTGGCCGGCGCGTGGGTGGCCGGATCGCGTTCGCCGCTGGCGCCCTGGTAGAGCACCTGGCCATTGTGGGCGACCAGCACCGCCTGACCGGCGATGCCATAGCGTTCGCGGTTGGCCTGCAGCTGGGCGTCCAACTGCGAGGCGAGGTCGTGCGGCGTATCCCGAGCCGAAGCAGGCAGGCTGCCGAGCAGGGCGCAGAGCAGTGCGGCAGCAAAGGCGCGAGACATCGCGGTGATCCGTCAGCGGCGATCGCGCATCATCGTCACGACCGGGGACAGGGTCAAGCGTGCGTAGCCGAGCCTTTGCGCGGCTGCTCCTGGATGAGGCAGCGTGCGCCCGGATCCATTGAGCCGATGCCCGGCTCTACGGAAAGAGGTCGCTTGCAGGCCAGCGACCTGCAAGCGCCCAGCGGCACTCGGTCAGCCCACAATTCCAGGCAGATCCAGTCCCTTCTCCTTCGCGCATTCCACCGCGATCTCATACCCCGCATCCGCATGGCGCATCACACCGGTCGCCGGGTCGTTCCACAGCACGCGCGCGATGCGCTTGGCCGCCGCCTCGCTGCCGTCGCAGACGATGACCATGCCGGCGTGCTGGGAGAAGCCCATGCCGACGCCGCCGCCGTGGTGCAGCGAGACCCAGGTGGCGCCGCTGGCGGTGTTGAGCAGGGCGTTGAGCAGCGGCCAGTCGGAGACGGCGTCGGAGCCGTCGGCCATCGCTTCGGTCTCACGGTTGGGCGAGGCGACGCTGCCCGAATCCAGATGGTCGCGGCCGATCACCACCGGTGCTTTCAGTTCGCCACTGGCCACCATCTCGTTGAACGCCAGACCCAGGCGGTCGCGGTCGCCCAGGCCGACCCAGCAGATGCGCGCCGGCAGGCCCTGGAACTTGATCTTCTCGGCGGCCATGTCCAGCCAGCGGTGCAGGTGCGGGTTGTCCGGGATCAGATCCTTGACCTTGGCATCGGTCTTGGCGATGTCCTCCGGATCGCCGCTCAGCGCCGCCCAGCGGAACGGGCCGATGCCGCGGCAGAACAGCGGGCGGATGTAGGCGGGCACGAAGCCGGGGAAGTCGAAGGCATTCTCGACGCCTTCTTCCAGCGCCATCTGCCGCAGGTTGTTGCCGTAGTCCACGGTCGGCACGCCGAGCGCGTGGAAGGCGAGCATGGCGCGGATGTGGTTGGCCATCGAGTCGCGCGCGGCGGCCTCGACTTCCTTCGGCGCGCTGGCGCGCTTTTCGTCCCACTGCTTGACGCTCCAGCCCTGCGGCAGGTAACCGTTGACCGGGTCGTGCGCGGAGGTCTGATCGGTCAACAGGTCCGGCTTGACCCCGCGGACCAGCAGCTCGTCCAGCACGTCGGCGACATTGCCGAGCAGGCCGACCGACAGCGGTTTCTTCGCCGTGCACGATTCCTCGATCAGGCGCAGCGCTTCGTCCAGGTCGTCGGTCCAGGTGTCGAGATAGCCGGTGCGCAAGCGCATGTCGATGCTGCTCTTGCGGCATTCCACCGCCAGGCACGAGGCGCCGGCCATCACCGCGGCCAGCGGCTGCGCGCCGCCCATGCCGCCGAGGCCGCCGGTGAACAGCCACTTGCCGGCCAGGCTGCCGGCGTAGTGCTGGCGGCCCATCTCGACGAAGGTTTCGTAGGTGCCCTGGACGATGCCTTGCGCGCCGATGTAGATCCAGCTGCCGGCGGTCATCTGGCCGTACATGGCCAGGCCCTTTTTATCGAGCTCGTTGAAGTGGTCCCAGGTGGCCCAGCGCGGCACCAGGTTGGAATTGGCGATCAGCACGCGCGGCGCATCGGCGTGGGTGCGGAACACGCCGACCGGCTTGCCGGATTGCACCAGCAGGGTCTGGTCGTCGTCCAGGCGCTTGAGCGCGGCCACGATCGCGTCGAAGGACTCCCAGTCGCGCGCGGCGCGGCCGATGCCGCCGTACACCACCAGTTCCTGCGGGCGTTCGGCTACGTCCGGATGCAGGTTGTTCATCAGCATGCGCAGCGGCGCTTCGGTCAGCCAGCTCTTGCAGGTGAGGGTGCTGCCGGTGGGCGCTTGGATCGTGCGGGTGGTGTCGAGGCGGGTCATGCGGATTCCTTGATCTGAAGAGTCCGCACATGCAGGTGCGGGGTTTGCGAAGGATTCGCAGCGTCAAACGTTCGTGGAGGGCGGTGCGGGTGCCGGCGAGGAATGCGCGCTGTCGCGGGCGAAGTCCAGGCACGCCTGCAGCACCTGCTGCAGCACCGCGCGCAGCGGCGCGGCGTAGTCCGGCTGCCACGGCGAGGGCCAGTTGTCCGGCGCCACCTCGGCCGGTTCGTGCATGTAGCCGCGGCAGGCCAGTTCCATCTGGATCGCATGCACGCCGCGCCGCGGCGCGGCGTGGTGGCGCGTGCTCCAGCCGCCCTTGAAGCGGCCGTTGCGCACGTGGCTGAAGCCGCTGCCGGCGCAGACCCGTTCGACCGCATCGGCCAGCGCGGGGGCGCAACTGCTGTCGTTCGCGCCGGAGGGCCCGGCGCTGCCGATATTGAACTGCGGCAGTTCGCCGTCGAACAGGTGCGGGATGTGCGAGCGGATCGAATGCGCGTCGTAGACCACGATGGCCGGGTGATGCGCACGCAGGCGCTCGATCTCCGCGTCGAGCGCGGCATGGTAGGGATCGAACCAGTGCGCGCGGCGCGCCGCGATCTCGTCCGCGTCCGGTTCGGCGCCGGGGCGATACAGCGGTTGCGCGTCGAAGGTGGTCAGCGGGCACAAGCCGGTGGTGTTCTGCCCCGGATACAGCGACGTGCCGCCGGGATCGCGATTGACGTCGATGACCGACCGCGAGATCGCAGTGCGCACGGTGGTGGCGCCGAGCGCGGCGGCGAAGGCGTACAGCTGGTCCACCCACCAGTCGGCATCGCGTTGCGCCAGCCACGGCGACACGAAGCGATCGGCCAGCGCTGCCGGCAGCTCGGTGCCGGTATGCGGAAAGCTGACGATCAGCGGCGCATCGCCGCGATGGAGGGTGAGCCAGTCGGGGAGGGTGGTCATGCGGGGCCTCGCTTTTTGTAGGAGCGGCTTCAGCCGCGACCGGATTTACCGGTAAGGCCCGGTCGCGGCTGAAGCCGCTCCTACAGGGTCATGGTCCGGACGTTGCGTCGGGCAGGGACACATCGACCGCTTCGGCCAGCGCGCCGCCGCGCACCAGCGCCGTGGCGGCCAGCATGTCCGGATGGAAATAACGGTCGTCCTGCAGCGCCGGCACCTGCGCGCGCAGCAGCGCGCGCGCCGCTTCCAGCGCGGCGCTGGAGGTCAGCGGCGCATGGAAGTCGCAACCCTGCGCGGCGGCCAGCAGTTCGATGCCGACCACGTTGGCCGCGTTCTCGGCCATCGCCAGCAGCCGCCGCGCGCCGTGCGCGGCCATCGACACGTGGTCTTCCTGGTTGGCCGAGGTCGGGATCGAATCGACGCTGGCCGGGTAGGCGCGCTGCTTGTTCTCCGACACCAGCGCGGCGGCGGTGACCTGCGGGATCATGAAGCCGGAGTTGAGCCCCGGCTTCGGAGTCAGGAACGCCGGCAACCCGGACAGCGCCGGATCCACCAGCATAGCGACGCGGCGTTCGCTGATCGAGCCGATCTCGCACACCGCCAGCGCCAGCATGTCGGCGGCGAAGGCCACCGGCTCGGCGTGGAAGTTGCCGCCGGACAGCGCCTCGCCGGTCTCGCTGAACACCAGCGGATTGTCGGACACGCCGTTGGCCTCGATCGCCAGCGTGGTCGCGGCCTGGCGCATCACGTCCAGCGCCGCGCCCATCACCTGCGGCTGGCAGCGCAGGCAGTACGGATCCTGCACGCGCACGTCGTTGTCGCGGTGCGAATCGCGGATCGCCGAGCCGTGCATCAGTTCGCGCAGCGCGGCGGCGGTGGCGATCTGCCCGCGCTGCCCGCGCAAGGCGTGGATGCGCGGATCGAACGGCGTGTCCGACCCCTTCGCCGCTTCGGTGGACAGCGCGCCGGCGACCAGCGCGGCATGGAACACGCGCTCGATCTCGAACAGCCCGGCCAACGCGTAGGCGGTGGAATACTGGGTGCCGTTGAGCAGCGCCAGACCTTCCTTCGCGCCCAGCGCCAGCGGCTGCAGCCCGGCCTGCGCCAACGCCTGCGCGGCGGGCAGGCGCTGGCCGCCGACGAAGGCCTCGCCGACCCCGATCATCACCGTCGCCAGATGCGCCAGCGGCGCCAGGTCGCCGGAGGCGCCGACCGAACCCTGGCACGGCACCACCGGGATCACGTCGTGCCGCAACAACGCTTCCAGCAGCGCCAGCGTGGCCGGGCGCACGCCGGACGCGCCCTGCGCCAGGCTGGCCAGCTTCAGCGCCAGCATCAGCCGCACCACCGGCACCGGCATCGGCTCGCCGACACCGGCCGCATGCGACAGCACGATATTGCGCTGCAGGGTATCCAGGTCTTCGCGCTCGATGCGCACGCTGGCCAGCTTGCCGAAGCCGGTATTGATGCCGTACACCGGCGCACCCTTGGCGACGATCGCCTCCACCGTCTGCGCGCTGCGCAGCACCGCCTCGGCGCAGGCAGGATCCAGGCGCACGCCGGCGCCGCGGTACACGGCGCGCCACTGTGCCAGGCTCACTGCGCCCGGGCGCAGCACGATCTCGTTGCTCATTGTCCCCTCCAGATGCGCGCATGCAGCGGGTTGAAGCCCATGCGATAGACCAGTTCGGCCGGTTGTTCGATGTCCCAGATCGCCAGGTCGCACTGCAGCCCGGCGCGCAGCCGGCCGACCTGTTCGTAGCGTCCGAGCGCGCGCGCCGCCTCGCGGGTGAAGCCGGCGATGCATTCGGCCACGCTCATGCGGAACAGCGTCGCCGCCAGGTTCATCGCCAGCAGCGGGCTGGTCAGCGGCGAGGTGCCGGGATTGCAGTCGGTGGCCAGCGCGCGCGGCACGCCGGCGGCGCGCAGCGCGGCGATCGGCGGCAACTGCGTGTCGCTAGTGAAGTAGAACGCGCCCGGCAGCAGCACCGCCACGGTGCCGGCGGCCGCCATCGCGGCGATGCCGGCGTCGTCCAGGTACTCGACGTGGTCGGCCGAGCGCGCGCCGTAGCGCGCCGCCAGCGCCGCGCCGCCCTGATTGGATAGCTGTTCGGCATGGATCTTCAGCGCCAGGCCATGCCGCTGCGCGGCCTGGAACACCTGCTCGGTCTGTGCCGGGGTGAAGGCGAGGTGCTCGCAGAACACGTCCACCGCCTCGGCCAGGCCTTGTGCGGCGACGGCGGGAATCATCCGTTCGCAGACTTCGTCGATGTAGGCCTGCGCCTCGGCGCCCGGCGGCACCGCGTGCGCGCCGAGGAAGGTCGGCGCCACCGCGACCGGGCGCAGTTCGCCCAGGCGCCGCACCACCCGCAGCATGCGCAATTCGTCGTCCAGGGTCAGTCCGTAGCCCGACTTGATCTCAACCGTGGTCACACCTTCGGCGAGCAGCGCGTCCAATCGCGGCAGGCTCGCAGCGAGCAGCGCGGCTTCGTCGGCGGCGCGGGTGGCGCGCACGGTGGCGACGATGCCGCCGCCGGCACGGGCGATGTCGGCATAGCTGGCGCCGAGCAGGCGTTGCTCGAACTCGCCGGCACGGTTGCCGGCGTAGACCAGGTGGGTATGGCAGTCGATCAAGCCCGGGCCGATCCAGCGTCCGCCGCAATCGACGCTGTGCTGCGCGGCCAACGGTTCCGGCAGCGCCGCGGCGGCGCCGGCATAGACGATGCGTCCGTCGCGGCAGGCGACCACGCCGTCGCGGACCAGGCCCAGGCCGCCGTCGTCGGCGTCCAGGGTCATCAGGTGAGCGTTGTGCCAGAGCGTGTCGCAGGGCATGGTCACGGGCGGGTTCGTCGGTTATTTTGTATATACAATATTGTGGTCGACGGAGGGTGTCCAGTGCAGACCCTGGCGCAGCAACAGGCGGGCGGGAACGAGGCGGCGAGCGGTTTCTGGTGCGCGCAGGCGCTGCTGCCGGAGGGCTGGGCGCGCGACGTGCGGATCGAGGTGCGTGGCGGGCGCATCGCCGCGGTGCAGTCCGGCGTGGTCGCCGCGTCCGGCGACCACGCGCTGGCGATCGCCGTGCCCGGGCTGGGCAACCTGCACAGCCACGCGTTCCAGCGCGGCATGGCCGGGCTGACCGAGGTCGGCGGCCGCACCGGCGACAGCTTCTGGAGCTGGCGCGAGCTGATGTACCGCTTCCTGCAGCGGCTGGACCCGGACAGCATGCAGGCCATCGCCGAACAGGCCTACGTGGAAATGCTCGAAGCCGGCTTCACCCGCGTCGGCGAATTCCATTATCTGCACCACGCCGCCGACGGCCGGCCGTATGCCGACCGCGCCGAAATGGCGCAGCGCCTGGCCGCCGCCGCGCACAACAGCGGCATCGGCCTGACCCTGCTGCCGGTGTTCTACGCGCATGCCGATTTCGGCGGCGCCGCGCCGAACCCGGCGCAGCGGCGGCTGATCCACGACGTGGACGGTTACGCCGAACTGCTCGACGGCAGCCGCCGCGCGCTGCGCGGCCTCGACGACGCGGTGCTGGGCATCGCCCCGCACAGCCTGCGCGCGGTGACCCCGGACGAACTGGCCGCGCTGCTGCCGCTGTGCGACGGCCCGGTGCACATCCACATCGCCGAGCAGACCCGCGAGGTCGAGGCCTGCCTGGCCTGGAGCGGGCAGCGGCCGGTGCAGTGGTTGCTGGCGCATGCGCCGGTGGACGCGCGCTGGTGCCTGGTCCATGCCACCCACGTCGACGCCGCCGAAGTGCAGGCCATCGCCGCCAGCGGCGCGGTGGTCGGCCTGTGCCCGATCACCGAGGCCAACCTCGGCGACGGGCTGTTCCCGATGCGCGCGTTCGTCGAGGCCGGCGGCCGCTTCGGCGTCGGCTCCGATTCCAACGTGCTGATCGATGCGGCCGAGGAGTTGCGCCTGCTCGAGTACGGCCAGCGTCTGCAGCTGCGCGGGCGCAACGTGCTCGCCGTTGACGCCGCGCAGTCCAGCGGCCGTTTCCTGTTCCAGTCCGCGGCGCAGGGCGCGGCGCAGGCGCTGGGCGTGGAACAGGGCCTGCGCGTCGGCGCGCCGGCCGATCTGGTCGAACTGGATCCGGCGCATCCGGCGCTGCGCGCGCGCAACGGCGACGCCTTGCTGGACAGCTGGATCTTCGCCGCGCGGCGCGGCGCGGTGCGCTCGGTCTGGCGCAACGGCCGCGCACTGGTGCGCGAGGGCCGCCATCATCGCCGCGAGGCGGTCGCTGCGGCTTATGCGCGCGCGCTGACCGCGCTGTTGGACGCATGATCCGGCAGCGCCTGCGGTACGCTGCCGCGCGGACGCGCCGATGAGCCCGTCCCGTCCCGCGGCGACGCTCAACCACCGCATCCGCAGCGACATCGAAGGCCGCATCCGCAGCGGCGAATGGCCGCCGGGCCATCGCATCCCGTTCGAGCACGAACTGATGGCGCAGTACGCCTGCTCGCGGATGACGGTCAACAAGGTGCTGGCGCTGCTCGCCGACGCCGGCATGATCGAGCGCCGCCGCCGCGCCGGCTCGTTCGTGGCGCGGCCGCATCCGCACATGGAACAGGTGGCGCTGGAGATCCCCGACATTCCGGTCGAGGTCGCCGCGCGCGGCCATGCCTATCGCTTCGAACTGCTGGATCGGCGCCAGCGCGCGCCGCGCGCCGAACTGCCGCAGGAGGCCGAGGTCGCTGCCGCCGGCACGCTGCTGTCGCTGCACTGCCTGCATTTCGCCGACGGGCGCCCGTTCGCGCTGGAGGAGCGGGTGATCAATCCGGTGGCGGTGCCGGAAGCGCTGCAGATGGATTTCGCGGTCGTCGTGCCCGGCAGCTGGCTGCTGCAGCACGTGCCGTGGACCCGCGCCGAGCACCGCATCAGCGCCGTCGGCGCCAACCCCGCGCAGGCGGCGCGGTTGCAGGTGGCCGCCGGCACCGCCTGCCTGCTGATCGACCGGCAGACCTGGCGCGGCGAACAGGCCGTCACCTTCGTGCGCCAGGTGTTCCTCGGCGACACCTACGACCTGGTCGCGCGCTTCTCGCCGGGCGTGCGTTGAGCGCCACGCGGCACGCGAAACCCGCCGTGTCGCAGGCGACCGATGCTGCGCTGCCGCACGCGGCGCGTACGCGCCGTACCCCGGCGTGCGTTTGTCCTGCCTGCCGCACTCTGGCAAGTTAGCGGCCAGGACGGGGCGAGGGGCCGCGGCCGCAGCACGAGGGATGGTTCGGCATGACGTATTTCGTTACGGGCGCCACCGGTTTCATCGGCCGTTATCTGATGGCCAACCTGATGCGGCGCAAAGGCCTCATCCACGTCCTGGTCCGCAAGGAGTCGCAACGCAAGTTCGATGCGCTGGTGCGCGAGCAGGGCTGGGACGCCAAGCGCCTGGTCGTGCTGCACGGCGATGTCGGTGCCGACTGTTGCGGCCTGGACGAGGCGCAACGCAAGACGCTGCACGGCAAGGTCAAGCACTTCTTCCATCTGGCCGCGCTGTACGACCTCACCGCCAAGGCCGAGGCGCAGCGCGTGGCCAATCTCGACGGCACCCGCAACGCACTGGAGCTGGCCGCGCAGATCGGCGCCGGCGTCTTCCACCACACCAGTTCGATCGCGGTGGCCGGGCTGTACCCGGGTATCTTCCGCGAAGACATGTTCGAAGAGGCCGAAGGCCTGGACGATCCCTACCTGCGCACCAAGCACGACGCCGAGGCGCTGGTGCGCGCGGAAACCCGGATCAAGTGGCGGATCTACCGCCCCGGCATGGTGGTCGGCGATTCGCGCACGGGCGCGATCGACAAGATCGACGGGCCGTACTATTTCTTCCCGCTGATCAAGAAGCTGCGCCAGCTGCTGCCGCCGTGGGCGCCGATGCTGGGCATCGAGGGCGGGCGCATCAACCTGGTGCCGGTGGATTTCGTCGCCGATGCGATGGACCACATCGCGCACAAGCCCAAGCTCGACGGCCACACCTTCCACCTCACCGATCCGGAACCGCTGCGCGTGGGCGAGGTGCTCAACACCTTCTGCCGCGCCGGCCACGCGCCGGAAATGACCCTGCGGGTCGACGCGCGGATGTTCGCGTTCGTGCCATCCGGCATCCGTGCCGCGGTCGGCGGGCTGCCGCCGATCCGCCGCTTCACCGGCATGCTGCTGCGCGATTTCCGCATCCCGCGCGAGGTGCTGAAGTTCATCACCTATCCCACGCGCTTCGACAGCCGCGAGACCGAGCGCGCGCTGAAGGGCAGCGGCATCGCCGTGCCGCGGCTGGAAGACTACGCCTGGCGCCTGTGGGACCACTGGGAACGGCACCTGGATCCGGACCTGTTCGTCGACCGCACGCTGAAGGGCAAGGTACGCGGCAAGGTGGTGCTGATCACCGGCGGTTCCTCCGGCATCGGCCTGGCCACCGCGCAGCGCGTCGCCGAAGCCGGCGCCACCACCATCATCGTCGCCCGCGGCGAGCAGGAACTGTTCGCCGCACGCGATGCGATGAACGCCAAGGGCGGCAAGGTGTTCGCCTACACCGCCGACCTGTCCGACCTGGCCGGCTGCGATACGCTGCTCAAGACCGTGCTCGAAGCGCACGGCCATGTCGACGTGCTGATCAACAACGCCGGCCGCTCGATCCGCCGCTCGATCGAACTCAGCTACGACCGCTTCCACGATTTCGAGCGCACCATGCAGCTGAACTACTTCGGCAGCCTGCGCCTGATCATGGGCGTGCTGCCGGGCATGACCGGGCGGCGCAAGGGCCACATCATCAACGTCAGCTCGATCGGCGTGCTGGCCAATTCGCCGCGTTTCTCCGCCTACGTGGCGTCGAAGGCGGCGCTGGACGCGTGGAGCCGCTGCGCGCAGGGCGAGCTGTCCGGCAAGGGCATCAGCTTCACCACGGTCAACATGCCGCTGGTGAAGACGCCGATGATCGCGCCGACCAAGATGTACGACAGCGTGCCGACGCTGAGCGTGGAGGAAGCCGCCGACCTGATGGTCAAGGCGATCATCGAGCGCCCGAGCCGGGTGGCGACGCGGCTGGGCATCTTCGCCGCGCTGGTCAACGCGGTGGCGCCGAAGGCCTACGAGGTGGTGATGAACACCGCCTTCGAACTGTTCCCGGATTCGGCCGCGGCCAAGGGCGACCGCAAGGCGCTACGCGAGGCCAAGCCCAGCCAGGAGCAGATCGCGTTCGCGGCGCTGATGCGGGGCGTGCATTGGTGAGGAGAGCTGGGAATCGGGAATAGAGAATCGGGAATCGCAAAGGCAGTCGCTGCACGCGGTGCCGCTCCTGGCTTATCAGACAGGGAGGCCTGCGCGCTCGTTCGCTGCGTGCCGATGGCCCGCTCTACCGATTCCCCATTCCCCGTTCCCAAGTCCCGGCTTCTCAAAACGTCCTACATTGCCGCCAACGCACCGGCTCGTCGCGGTCCGGGCGTGGATTGAGCTGGATGCGCACGGTGCGCAGCGAGGGATAGCGCTCCACTTCCTTGCAGATCCGCGGCCACACCTGCGCGTCGTCGTCGCTGCGGTCGATCACCAGCGTCATCTGGGTCTGCCAGATGCCGCGGATCACGCCGGGCGTGCTGGCCAGGGCCTTGGAGACCGAATGGCGATACTCGGCCTCGGTGGCCGGGTCGGGGTCTGCGCTTGCCGGCGGTGCTTCGGTGACGGATGCGGCAGCGGCAGCGGCAGCGGCCGCTGCCGCAGGCGCGGCCACCGGCGTGGTGCCTGGTGCCGGCGGCGCTGCCGGCGCGGGCGCGGCGGGCGAGTGGGGCGCGGCCACGGACGTGGCATCGTCGCTGCGCTGCTGCAGCGCCAGCCCGCCCAGTCCTACCAGCAGGCCCAGGGTCAGCGCGGCCAGTGCGGCGATCGCGGTATGCCGCTGCGCACGCCGGCGACTGGCGCCGATCACCCCGTCCTCCAGTTCGCTGGGCAGGTAGCGCTTGAGCATCGGCCAGATGCGGCGGCCGTCGAGGATCTCCACCGACTGCTTGTCGGCCGCGGCGATGCCGTCGCGCTGCACCTTGCCCTCGGTGACCAGGATGCCGCCCTGCGCGCCCATCAGCCGTGCCGCGGCCCCCAGTTCGTTGACCGCGGCCGAGCCGATCCGGTAGGCGCGGCCGTGCTTGCACGACAGCAGCCAGCGCGCATCGCCGCGGGTCATCACGAAATCGCTCTGCGGTTCCTGGGAAACGTCCTCGTCGGCCACCGCGTCGTGCAGGTCGCGCTGCTCGCGCATCGCGCGCCGCACCATGCGCGAGAAATCGCGCCAATGCAGTCCGGCCAGCGCATGCAGCCCGGCGGTGGTCTCGTTCTCGCGGCGCCGGACCACCCACAGGTAGAGCGTGGCAGCGAGCCATGCTCCAACTGCCAAGACCGTTGCCACTATCCAGGAAAACATGCTCGCACCCGCGTAACGCTATTCGATGACGCCAGTCTATCGCCAGCGTGTCACAGCGCTGGCAAGGCGACAGCGGGGAACGGCGGACAGGAGAAGACCCGCCAGTCTGAAGCCGAGAGGGGAGGGGAGCAAACGGTCTTCAGATGGACTGGCGGGTCCGTCCCGATTGTCGGAAAATATCTGCTGCTTTGCAACAAAACCTTATTCGGCCGCTGCCGGCGCCGCTGCACGCTTGCGGCTGGCGCGTTTCGGCGCGGGCGCGGCGCTGGCCACGACCGGACCGGCACGGCGTCGCGCCGGCGCTGCCTGCTTGGCCGGGCGGGGTTTGGGCGCGGCGGTCTTTGCCGCCTTCTTGGCTGCCGGCGCCTTGGCCGGCGCCTGGCGTGCGCGACGGCCGCTGCCGAGGTTGCGCAGTTCGGCATTCAAAGCGTCTACGCGGTCGACCAGGGTGCCGAGGTCTTCGCGGCTGGGCACTTCCAGTCTGCGCAACGCGCGCTGCACCCGGTCCTCGAACACCTTCTCCAACCGGTCCCAGGTGTCGGCGGCGCGCTCGCGCGCCTGGCCGACCCGGTTCTCCACCACGTCGCGCACCGCATCGACGCCGCCGCCGGCCAGCTTGCGCGTGCTCTGCTCCAGGGTCAGGCCTTCCTTGACCAGGGTTTCGAACAGCTTGCCGCCTTCGGCCTGGGCACGGCCGAACGCGCCGACCCCGGCCAGCCACACCTGCTGCGCGGATTCGCCCAGACGCTTGGACAGCTTTTCCGCCTGCGCCTGCAGGCCCTCGTCGGCAGCGGCGGCAGACTTCTTCTTGCGTGCGGATTTCTTCAGGGTGGCCATGACGATGCGGTTCCTTCGGCGGTTGGGTGGCTGGATTCGAGACTCACGGCGTTGGTTAGAGTAATCACACCAGCGCCGGCGCCTCAGTCGGCGGAAAGCGGCGGCGCGCGCCGGGTGCGGCGGGTGGCGCGGCGCCGCGCAATGACCTGGTCGACGTCGTCGAGCGCGCGGCGCAGGCGCGCGGTGGTTTCGGTGGTGCGCCCTTGCTGCACGTCCACGCCGTCGATGAAGGTGCGTTGGCGATCGTTGAGGATGTCGTGGCGCAGCGCGATGCCGTGCGCGGCCAGCATCGGCTCCAGCACGTCGGCGTTGCGGCGCAGGTCGGCCAGCGTGTTGCGATAGGCCAGCTGGCAGACGCGGTGGCGTGCGGCATAGCTGAACAGATTGGTGAAGAACAGTTCGCTGTTGTCGGCGTTGGGCTCGAACACCAGCTGGTCCACGCGCGGATATTGCCGCGCGTACTTCTCCAGCCCTACCTGCATGCGCGACTGCAGGAGGGTGCGGAAGGTCTGCGACAGCACAGCCGGCAGGCCGCCGTTGAGCAGCCGCGCGCGGTCGATCTGGCCGTTGCGGCGCGGCGCGTGGGTGGCGTCGTAGGGCACCAGCGGGTTGATCCCGATCATCAGGTCGATGCCGCGCTCCAGCAGGGTGGAGGCATGCATCGTGCGCCGCAGCGCGCCGTCGACGTAGTGGTGGCCGTCGATCTCCACCGGCGGATACAGCCCCGGCAGCGCGGCGCTGGCCTGCACCGCCAGCGAGATCGGCACCTGGTCCAGGCCCGGTTCGCCGAAGCGCACGGTGCGGCCGCTGTCCAGGTCCACCGCGACCACGAACAGGTCGGTGTCCAGCGCGCGGAAATCGTTGCTGCGGCCGCGGCGGCTGAACACGTCCTGCATGAAGCGCTCGACCCCGGCGTTGTCGAACAGCCCGCTGGGCACCAGTCCGCCGAAGCGGGTGATCAGGTCCGACCAGCGGGTCTTGCGCGGTTCGGTCAGCAGGTCGTGCCACCAGCCGTAGGCGAGCTTGGGCAGGGTCGCGGCGCGGCGCAGGTATTCGTAGACGTTGGGGCGGAGGAAATCCTCAGGCCGGAAGTGCGCATCGTCGCTGTTGCCGGTGACGAAGATCCGGCAGATCTCGGCGCTGCTGATGCGATTGGCCAGGCCGGCGGTCAGGAACGCGCCGGAACTGACGCCGACGTAGCAATCCAGCCGGGTCAGGTCGAGTCCGTCCAGGGCCTCGTCCAGCGCGCGCAACGCGCCGAGTCCGTACATGCCGCCGATCGGGCCGCCGCCGGCGATGGCCAGGCCGATACGGCCGTGGGAACGGGGGCGTGGCGAGGCGCTGTGGAGGGAAAGCATGCGCGGTCCGCGAAGGGCGTTGGCCGGAGTGTAGCCGAGCGGCATGATGCTTGCGGTCACGCGCGGCGACCAGCATCATCGGCGCCCATGGCGCGCAGCAATCCCGTCCTGGAACGACTCGGCCGCCGTCTGGCGTGGCATCAGGCCGTGCACGATCCGGCGCACGAGCCGCGCAATGCGCTGCGCTGGCTGCAGGAACTGCGGCGCTGGCAGACGCAGCGGCTGGAGCGCAGCTTCGAACACTTCCTGGAGGACCCGCAGCGGCGCCCGGCGGCGATGTTCTTCCTGACCGACGTCTATGGCGACCGCGATTTCAGCCGGCGCGATGCCGACATCGTCAAGGTGCTGCCGATGATGCAGCGGCTGATGCCGGCCACGCTGCTGGACACGGTCGCCGACGGCATCGAGCTGGGCGTGCTGACCCACGCGCTGGACCTGCGCATGGCCGAAGCGCTGCAGGCGCTGGCGCCGCGCCGCAAGCGCCTGGACGACGAGCTGTACGCCGAGGCCTACCGGCACACCGGCCTGCGCCGCCTGCGCCTGCATCAGATCGACCTGATCGCCAGCGTCGGCCTGGGCCTGGCCACCGCGGTGCACACCCCGGGCGTGCGCATGCTGCTGCGCTTCGCACGCGGCCCGGCCAAGGCGGCGGGGCTGTCGGAGCTGCAGGGGTTCCTGGAACGGGGTTTCAACGCGTTCTCCAAGCTCGGCGACGCGGAAGGCTTCATCGGCGACATCGAGACCACGGAGCGCGAAGTCTCGCGGCGCCTGTTCGCCGGGCACCCGCAGCCGTTCGCGTTCGACTGAGCGGGCCGGACCCTCACCCCAACCCCTCTCCCGGTGGGAGAGGGGCTAGCCTGTCCCTTCTCCCATCGGGAGAAGGTGGCCCGCAGGGCCGGATGAGGGTACGGGCGAAGCCTCGCGCGCCCAAACACAGCGAGCCGCTTCGTGCCGGACCCTCACCCCACAACCCTCTCCCGACTGGAGAGGGGCTTTGCCGCTCAGCCCAGCTTTTCCGCCAGCACGCGGCGGATCTCGCTTTCCACCGTGCCTTTCAGCGCCGACAGCAGGAAGCCCAGTTCGGCGGTGACATGCACCTGCTTGGGCAGCAGTTCGATGCGCCCGTCCACGCCGGAGCGCGAGAACAGCAGCGCATCGCCGTCCCAGCGCGATTCCAGGTCGAAACGTTCGGACAGCTTCTTGGCGGCGTCTTCGATCGCCTTGCGCGCCTGTGCGGGGGTCTTGCCGTGGTCGTGGCGGATGTCGATGCTGGACATGCTGGCTCCTGTGCGGGCATGCGGCCCGCGGAAAAGATCAGGCATTGTGCGTATGCGCGGAGTGTTGTCCAGGTGCGGCGCGCTTCTTCAAGCGCGGGCAACCTGCTAGGCTCCCCGCCGTGCCCGACCTGCAAGTCCATTTCAGCAACCGCCAGCAACCCGACCGGCCCTTGCGCGCGGGCGTGCACCGCATCGTGCGGCAGGCGTCCGGGCATGTGCGCGTGGTCGACGACACCCAGGGCGCGCTGCTGCTGGCGCAGTTCTGCCTGGACCGGCGCGGGCTGTGGCTGCAGGTCGCCAACGGCGTCCGCGGCATTCACGTGAACGGGCGTCCGGTGCGGCGCATGGCGCTGCTGCGCGCCGGCGATGCGGTCTATGCCGATGGCGTGGAAATGGTGGTCCGGGGCGTGTGCGAGCCGCTGCAGCGCCTGCCCGATGCGGCGGAAGGCGAGGGCGACGATCCGCGGCTGGTATTGCGCGGGGTCGGCGGCCAGCATCATGGCCGCAGCTATACCCTGGACCGGGTGCGCAGCATCGGCCGCCTGCGCGACTGCGATATCTGCATCGACGATCCCGCTTTCGCCGAACGCCACGCGCGCCTGGAGCGCCATGGCGAACGCGTGCTGCTGCGCGGGCTCGGCGATGCGCAGACCCAGGTCAACGGCAATGCGGTACGCGATTGCTGGCTGCAGCCTGGCGACCAACTGGTGTTCGACACGCAGCACCGCTTCGTGCTGGAAGTGCCGCAGGCGGCGGCCGGCGAGCCGCTGAAGCACGATCCGGCCAGCGTCCCGCTGGCCGCCGCAGCGGAGCCCGCACCGCGCCCGGCCACCGCGCTGCGCTGGCCGTGGCTGCTGCTCAGCGCCTTGCTGCTGGCGGCCGCGCTCAGCGGGCTGCTGTGGTTCGGCGCGCGCTGAGCGCCCGCCAGCCGCGCCAGCCCAGCAGCAACGCCAGGATCGCCGCGTACAGCAGCGGTTCGCGGATGTCCGATTTCACCAGCCACCAGAAATGCAGCACCGCCAGCACGCCGATCGCGTAGATCGCCTTGTGCAGCTTGCCCCAGTTGCGCTTGAGCCGGCGCATCCAGCCCTGGGTGGAGGTGATCGCCAGCGGGATCAGCAGCAGCCAGGCCAGGAAGCCGACGGTGATGTAGGGACGCTTGACGATCTCTTCGAAGATCTGCGCCCAGTACCCGCGCAGGTCTAGGCCGAGATACACGCCCAGGTGCACGCAGGCGTAGAAGAACGCATATAGCCCGAGCATGCGCCGGAAGCGCAGCAGCACCGATTGCCCGCTCAGCTGCCGCAGCGGCGTGATCGCCAGGGTCAGCAGCAGCAGGCGCAGTGCCCACAGCCCGGTGCGGTGCTCGATCTCGGCGACCGGATCGGCGCCGAGCGCATCGCTGCCGCTCTGCCACACCTGCCAGAACTGCCAGCCCAGATAGGCCAGCGGCGCCAGCGCGAGCGCATGCACCAGCGTCTTGGCCGCGATCAACGAAGCGGATGTCTTAGCCATGCGCCATCATCGAGCCGCGTTGGAGCGACAGGCGCGAACCGCAACCGCGGCGCGCCCAGGCTGCATGGGCGTTCCGCAGCACAACCAGGCGCCACGCTTTTCCCATTCCCGATTCCCGGTTCCCCATTCCCAGCCTCTACTCAATACCATTTCTTCAGATCCATCCCCGCGTACATCCCCGCGACCTGCTCGGCATAGCCGTTGAACGGGCGGGTCGGGATGCGTTCGGCGAACAGCTTGCTGGCCTTGCCGGCGATGCGGCGTTCGGTCTTCTGGCTCCAGCGCGGATGGTCCACCGCCGGATTGACGTTGGAGAAGAAGCCGTACTCGGAGGCCTGCAACTCGTGCCAGGCGGTTTCCGGCATGCGCTCGACGAAGCGGATCTCGACGATCGACTTGATGCTCTTGAAGCCGTATTTCCACGGCACCACCAGCCGCAGCGGCGCGCCGTTCTGCTGCGGCAGCGGCTTGCCGTACAGGCCGGTGGCGAGCAGGGTCAGCGGGTTCATCGCCTCGTCGATACGCAGGCCTTCCTTGTACGGCCAGTCGATCGAGCGGTAGCGGATGCCGGGCATCTGCTGCGGATCGGCCAGCGTGGTGAAGGCGACGTACTTGGCCTTGGAGGTCGGTGCGAAGCGCTTGAGCACCGCGGCCAGCGGCACCCCCAGCCACGGGATCACCATCGACCAGCCCTCGACGCAGCGCAGCCGGTAGATGCGCTCCTCCGGGCTGTTGCCCTTGAGCAGGTCGTCCAGCGCCAGGGTGCCGGGCTTTTCGCATTCGCCGGAGACCTTCACCGACCACGGCGCGGTGCGCAGGGTCTTGGCCGCCTTCGACGGATCGGTCTTGTCGGTGCCGAATTCGTAGAAGTTGTTGTAGCTGGTGACGTCCTCGTAGCGGGTCGGTTCTTCGCTGGTGCGAAAGCCGCTGCGCGCCTGCTCCGGGGTCACCACGGTCTTCGGCGGGGCCGGCGGCTCGGCCTCGGCGCAGCCGACCAGGCCCATCGCCGGCGCCAGCGCCAGGGCCTGCAGCAGGCGTCGCCGATCGCGGTAGACCGCCTCGTCGGTGATCTCGCGGCTGGGAATGTTGAGCGCATCGCGCAATGACATGGCTGACTCCTGGAGGGGGCGGGCGACCGCTGGCGGCTTCTTGGCAAAGACTACGCTTGCGCCGGGCCAATGGATGCAAATGCAACCTAAATTGCCCGGGCCGCAAGCTGGTGCGCTGCGGCATACTAGGCGTCTTGTCCGATAGGTGCCCCATGACACGCGCGTTCAATTTCAGTGCCGGCCCCGCTGCATTGCCGGAATCGGTCCTGCGCCAGGCGCAGGCGGAGATGTTGGAGTGGAACGGCGTAGGCGCCTCGATCGTGGAGTTGAGCCACCGCGGCGCCGAGTTCATGGCGGTGGCGGCCGAGGCCGAAGCCGACCTGCGGCGCCTGATCGGCATCTCCGACGACTACGCGGTGCTGTTCCTGTCCGGCGGCGCCACCACCCAGCAGGCGCTGCTGGCGCTGAATTTCGCCGCGCCCGGGCAGACCGTGGACTACGTGGTCACCGGGCATTGGGGCAAGACCGCGATCAAGCAGGTCACCCCGTACGCCAACGTGCACGTCGCCGCCAGCAGCGAGGCCGGCGGCTTCCACGACATCCCGCCGCGCGACAGCTGGCAGCTCAGCGCCGATGCCGCCTACGTGCACATCACCGCCAACGAGACCATCCACGGCGTCGAATTCCGCGACGCGCCTGACGTGGGCGCGGTACCGCTGTTCGCCGACTTCAGTTCCAGCATCGCCGCCGAGCCGATCGACGTGTCCAAGTACGCGGTGATCTATGCCGGCGCGCAGAAGAACCTGGGGCCGGTCGGGGTGGCGGTGGTCATCATCCGCAAGGACCTGTTGCAGCGCAGCGGCCAGCCGCGCGCCGACATCTTCGACTACCGCTCGCACGCCGCGCGCGATTCCATGCTCAACACGCCGCCGACCTGGAACTGGTACCTGGCCGGGCTGGTGTTCAAGTGGATGCTGGCCGAGGGCGGGGTGGAGGAATTCGCGCGCCGCAACCAGGCCAAGTCGGCGCTGGTGTACGCGGCGATCGACGGCTCCGGCGGCTTCTACCGCAACGAAGTGGTGGCCGATGCGCGCTCGCGGATGAACATCCCGTTCTTCCTGCCGGACGAGACCCTCACCGCGCGCTTCGTCGCCGAATCCAAGGCGGCCGGATTGCTGGCACTGAAAGGACACAAGGCGGTCGGCGGCATCCGCGCCTCGCTGTACAACGCGATGCCGGTGGCCGGCGCGCAGGCGCTGGTCGCCTTCATGCGCGACTTCCAGCAACGCAACGGCTGAGCCGTCCCCCCATGTAGGAGCGGCTTCAGCCGCGACCGGATGCTTCACAGGCGCTCCGGAACATCGAGGAATCACGATCCATGGCCGCAAAGCCGAACAAATCCCGAACCACTGACGCCGAATCGAGCAAGCCGACCAGGAAGGCCAAGCCGGACAAGCCGAAATCGACGGCGATCGCCGAGCCCGCGGCGGCGGCGCCGGCGCTGGCCGACGTGCGCGCCAAGATCGACCAGATCGACCGCACCATCCAGGCGCTGATCGCCGAGCGCGCGCAGTTCGCGCACCAGGTCGGCAAGGCCAAGGGCAAGCTCGCCGCAGCGGTGGACTACTACCGTCCCGAGCGCGAGGCGCAGGTGCTGCGCATGGTGGTGGACCGCAACCAGGGGCCGCTCAGCGACGAAGTGCTGGTGCACGTGTTCCGCGAGATCATGTCCGCCTGCCTGGCGCAGCAGGAGCCGTTGAAGATCGGCTATCTCGGTCCGGAAGGCACCTTCAGCCAGCAGGCGGTGCTCAAGCATTTCGGCCGTTCGGCGGTGGGCCTGCCGATGGCGACGATCGAGGAGGTGTTCCAGGAAGTGGAGAGCGGCAACGCCGATTTCGGCGTGGTGCCGGTCGAGAATTCCGGGCAGGGCACGATCCAGGTCACGCTGGACATGTTCCTGACCTCGAACCTGAAGATCTGCGGCGAGACCGAACTGCGCGTGCACCAGTATCTGCTGTCGCGCACCGGCCGGCTCGATGCGATCGAGCGCATCTATGCGCATCCGCAGTCGTTCGCGCAGACCGCGGGTTGGCTGCGCGCGCACCTGCCGAAGGTGGAGAAGATTCCGGTGTCGAGCAATGCCGAGGGCGCGCGGCGCGCACGCAATGCGGAGGATGCGGCGGCGATCGGCGGGGAGAGTGCGGCGCATGTGTATGCGCTGAAGAAGGTGATCATGAAGTCGATCGAGGACGACGACGACAACACGACGCGCTTTCTGGTGATCGGCCGGCAGATCTTTCCGCCGTCGGGGCACGATCGGACGTCGGTGCTGGTGTTCATCCACGACAAGCCGGGTGCGCTGTTCGATGTGCTGAGCCCGTTCGCGCGGCATGGGATCAGCATGAACCGGATCGAGTCGCGGCCTTCGCATCAGGCGAAGTGGGAGTATGGGTTCTTCATCGATCTGGCCGGGCATGTGGAGGACGAGTCGATGAAGCAGGCGCTGGCGGAGTTGAAGGCGCATTCGGCGCAGATCAAGGTGTTGGGGTCGTATCCGGTGGCGGTGCCCTGATCTGATGGTTTACTTACGGGCGGCTTTAGCTGGAAACCAAAGCCAGCGCTAGAAGCCAGCGCTAGAAGCCAGAGCTGGAAGCAAAGGCTTTCGCGCGTTGCGCGACTTACTTTTCTTTGTGCGGCCAAAGAAAAGTAAGCAAAAGAAAGGCCGCCCCAGTCGGGTCGCCCCGCGCTGCGCGCGGGGTCCGCGAGCAACCTGGGATTTTTCGATGGCACATCCATGTGCCAGCGAAAAACGTCGCGCATCCTGCGCGCCGCCCCTGCGGGGTTCTTCCCAGGCCGCTCGCCGACCCTCAATGGGGACCCCTGAAAAGCGAAGGGCAACAACAGCAACAGCAGCAACAGCAACAGCAGCAACGGTGGAATCGGCTGCAACAACAAGATCAACAGCGCGGGGCCCGCTTGCGGGTGACGACGGCAATCTCAGGAACGGTGATGAGCAACGAGCAGTACTGGATCGCGACGAAGGGCTCTGCCTTGCAGGGGACGTTGAATGTGCCGGGCGACAAGTCGGTCTCGCATCGGGCGGTGATGTTCGCGGCGCTGGCCGATGGGGTGTCGCATATCGATGGGTTCCTGGAGGGCGAGGACACGCGGTCGACCGCGGCGATCTTCGCCAGGCTCGGTGTCAGGATCGAGACGCCGTCGCCGTCGCAGCGGATCGTGCATGGTGTCGGCGTCGATGGCTTGCAGGCGCCGCAGGGCGAGCTGGATTGCGGCAATGCCGGGACCGGCATGCGCCTGCTCGCTGGTTTGCTGGCGGCGCAGCCGTTCGACAGCGTGCTGGTCGGCGACGCGTCGCTGTCCAAGCGGCCGATGCGCCGCGTGACCGAGCCGCTGGCGCTGATGGGCGCGCGCATCGACACCGACGCCAACGGCGTGCCGCCGCTGCGTATCCATGGCGGGCAGCCCTTGCACGGCATTGAGTTCGCCTCGCCGGTGGCCAGTGCCCAGGTCAAGTCAGCGGTGCTGTTGGCCGCGCTGTATGCCGACGGCGTCACCTCGGTGCAGGAGGCGCATCCGACCCGCGACTACACCGAGCGCATGCTGTCCGCGTTCGGCGTGGAGATCGCGTTCGAGCCCGGCCAGGCGCGCCTGCGTGGCGGCCAGCGGCTGCGCGCCACCGACATCGCGGTGCCGGCCGATTTCTCTTCGGCGGCGTTCTTCATCGTCGCCGCCAGCATCGTTCCGGGTTCGGACATCACCCTGCGCGCGGTCGGCCTCAATCCGCGCCGCACCGGCCTGCTCGCGGCGCTGCGGCTGATGGGCGCGGACATCGCCGAGCACAATCACAGCGAACACGGCGGCGAGCCGGTGGCCGATCTGCGGGTGCGCTACGCGCCATTGCGCGGAGCGCAGATTCCCGAAGCGGTGGTGCCGGACATGATCGACGAGTTCCCGGCGCTGTTCGTCGCCGCCGCCGCGGCGCAGGGCCAGACCGTGGTCACCGGCGCGGCCGAGCTGCGGGTCAAGGAATCCGATCGCCTGGCCGCGATGGCCACCGGTCTGCGCAGCCTGGGCATCGTCGTCGACGAGACGCCCGACGGCGCCACGATCCATGGCGGCCTGCTGGGTAGCGGGGTGATCGAAAGCCATGGCGACCATCGCATCGCGATGGCGTTCGCGATTGCCGGCCAGCTGGCCGATGGCGAGGTGCGGATCAACGATGTGGCCAACGTGGCGACCTCGTTCCCGGGCTTCGACACGCTGGCGCGCAATGCCGGATTCGGGCTGGTCGCCGCCGATTGAGAGGGGCCGCGGCCTGCCAGGCGCAGGCCGCGACGTGTGCATTGTTTGCCGACCGCGTGGCGGTCCGGCGAGCGCGCCGCTACGGAGCGCGTGGAGGATCGTTGGCAGGCGTCGCCGGCGCGGGGACATTGGTAGGCATGTCGTCGCTGCGATCGCGGCTGAGCCACCAGCCGCCGGCGGCCAGCACCAGCGCGACGACAAGGATCCATGCCCAAGGCGAACCCCGATGGGCATGCGAACGGGCCTTGGTGTCGTTTTCCCGCGTGTACAGCTCCTGGGTATCGTGCGGTCTCGACATGGTCGTGCTCCTGCGTCTTGAGGACGCGACCAGTCTTGCCTCGATCCTGTTCAAGGTGTGTCAGCCGCCTGTGAACGCGCAGCGCGCACCGCAAGTTTTGTTCAGCTTACTGAGCCGGCTTGAAGTCGAACGGAATCTCGAGGCTGCCGGCGACCGCCTGGCCCTTCTGCTGCGCCGGGCGGAAGCGCCAGCGACGCACGGCTTCCATCGCGGCGCGATCCAGTTCGCGCGAGCCGCTGCGCTTGACCAGGGCCACGCCACCGGGGTTGCCGCTGGCGTCCACCTCGACCCGCACCACCACCGTGCCGCTGTCGCCGCGGCGCAAGGCCGCCGACGGATAGCGCGGCGGCGGTTGCCCGTCCAGCGGCACCGGACGATCGCCCGGTGCCAGTGCGGTGGCGTTCGTTCCCGCAGCAGCGCCTTCGGTGCCGCCAGGCACCGGCGCCATCGCATCGGCGGGCGGCGGGGCCGGCGGCGCGGTCTCCACCAGCTTCGGCGCTTCCTCCGCTGCCGGCGGCTTCGCCTGCGGCATGTCGCTGGCGCCGCTGCCGGCGGGCAGGGGTTCGGGCAGCGGCTTGATCTCTGCCGCATCCTGCTGCACCTGCGCCGGCTGCGGCTTGTAGAAGTCGTTGTCCTTGCGCCCGACCAGCCATACCGCCAGGAACAGCAGCAGCCCTGCGCAGAAGGCGATGCCGACGATCACGAGGAGGCGGCGCGGCAGGCGCAGCACGATGCCGGTGTTGGAGGACGGAGGCGACGTGGACATGGGACTCACCGTAGGGAACCGCTGGATTCTGGCATAGCCGCGGTTAATCGGGTGCGCAGCGCGGCGCAGCCTCGCTGTTTCGGCAAAAGCGCGGCCGACAGGCGATAATGCGCGGCTCCGATCCATCCACGTGCCGCGCCCATGCTCGATCCCGTCCTGCTCCGCCAACAGCCCGCCGACCTCGCCGAGCGCCTGCGCACCAGCCGCGGCTATGCGCTGGACGTGGCCGCCCTGGAAGCGCTGGAGGCCGACCGCAAGCGCATCCAGGTGCGTACCCAGGAATTGCAGAGCCTGCGCAACAGCCGTTCCAAGGCGATCGGCCAGGCCAAGGCCAAGGGCGAGGACGTGGCCGCGCTGATGGCCGAAGTCGCCGGATTCGGCGACGAACTGAAGGCCTCCGAACAGCGCCTGGACGAAATCCGCGCGCAGCTGGAGACGCTGGCGCTGGAGATTCCCAACCTGCCGCAGGCCGACGTGCCGGCCGGCAAGGACGAGGCCGACAACGTCGAGGTGCAGCGCTGGGGCACGCCGCGCGCCTTCGATTTCGAGGTCAAGGATCATGTGGAACTGGGCGCGCGCCATGCCTGGCTGGACGGCGAGACCGCGGCCAAGCTGTCGGGCGCGCGTTTCACCGTGCTGCGCGGGCCGATCGCGCGCCTGCACCGCGCGCTGGCGCAGTTCATGCTCGACCTGCATACCGGTCCGCACGCCTACCAGGAAACCAACGTGCCGGTGATCGTCAACGCCGACAGCCTGTACGGCACCGGCCAGCTGCCCAAGTTCGAAGAGGACATGTTCGCCACCCAGCTCGGCGAGCAGAAGCGCTACCTGATCTCCACCTCCGAGATCTCGCTGACCAACCTGGTCCGCGACGAGATCGTCGAGGCCGAGCGCCTGCCGCTGCGCATGACCGCGCACTCGCTGTGCTTCCGCTCCGAGGCCGGCAGCGGCGGCCGCGACACCCGCGGCATGATCCGCCAGCACCAGTTCGAGAAGGTGGAACTGGTCAGCATCTGCCGTCCCGAGGACAGCGCTGCCGAGCACGAGCGCATGACCCGCTGCGCCGAAGTGGTGCTGGAAACGCTGGGGCTGCCGTACCGCAAGGTGCTGCTGTGCACCGGCGACATGGGCTTCTCGGCGACCAAGACCTACGACCTGGAAGTGTGGCTGCCGTCGCAGCAGACCTACCGCGAGATCTCCTCGTGTTCCAACTGCGGCGATTTCCAGGCGCGGCGCATGCAGGCGCGCTGGCGCAATCCCGCCACCGGCAAGCCGGAACTGCTGCACACGCTCAACGGCTCCGGCACCGCGGTCGGCCGCGCGATGATCGCGGTGATGGAGAACTACCAGAACGCCGACGGCTCGATCGACGTACCCGACGCGCTGCGTCCGTACATGGGCGGTATCGACCGCATCGGTTGAGCTTCAGGCCCCTGCGCACGCGGCGCGGCGGCCGGTCGTGCGGCAGTCTCCGGCGGCAAGTGCGGGAGCGAGGTCAGCCGCGACGGGCATTGCCGGGAACGCCTGTCGCGACTGACCTCGCTCCCACCGTCGTTGCCGGTTGACGAAAGCCGCTCCGGCGTGGCGTCCTGTGCCTTGCCGCTGTGCGGATGCGGTGGCTGCGCATTCGCCCGCCCCCAGGCAAGAGTTCCATCCGACCTGGCATCCCTGGCACGTCGCTCGTCTGCGTTAGGGTCAGGCGCATTCGATCGCATCGGCGCACCGGCAACCAAGACGCCGGTGTTGCTGCATGCTTGAATGGCTGCGAACGACCCAACAGCCACGTGCCGATGCAAGGCTCAGGGCCGGGCAGGGTGTTCACGTGATCACTTTGCCGCGAACTGAGAGCCGCTGCATCGTTGCTGCCGGAACCGGCCGCCGCGGCTGCGCTCGGGATGTGCCATGCCAGGCAGACCCGATTGCACAGCGCGGATCGTTGTGGGAGTAGAATGAATCCAACGCGATTTCATCCATCGTTCTAAATATCGAAAGAACATGCACGATCTCAACGACCTGTACTACTTTGCGATGGTGGTCGATCACGGCGGTTTCGCCGCCGCCGAGCGCGCCCTGGGCATTCCCAAGTCGCGCCTGAGCCGCCGCATCAGCCAGCTGGAAACCGATCTGGGCGTGCGCCTGCTGCAGCGCTCCACGCGCCGCTTCGCGGTCACCGATTTGGGCATGAGCGTGCATCGCCACGCGCAGACGATGCTGGCCGAGGCGCAGGCCGCGCGCGAGGTGGTGGATCGGCTCAGCGCCGAGCCGCGCGGCCTGGTGCGGGTCAGCGTGCCGGTGTCGCTGGCGCAGATGCAGCTGCCCAAGCTGCTGCCGATGTTCCTCGACCAGTACCCGAAAGTGCGCCTGCAGTTGAACATCAGCAACCGCCGCGTGGACATCATCAACGAGGGCTACGACGTCGCGCTGCGGGTGCGCTCGCGCCTGGACGACGACGGCAGCCTGGTGATGCGCAGCTTCGGCCAGGTGCAGGAACTGCTGGTCGCCAGCCCCAAGTATCTCGACCGCGCCGGGCGTCCCAAGGATCCGGAAGAGCTGGCCTCGCACGTGACCTTGAGCATCAGCGAGGACGAGGCGCGGCAACGCTGGGAACTGCATGGACCGGCCGGCGAAGTGCGCCGCGTCGACCTGCAGCCGCGCGTGGCCGGCTTCGATTTCCCGTTGCTGCAATCGATGGTCAAGGACGGTTTCGGCATCACCCTGTTGCCCGAAACGGTCTGCGCCGACGCGGTGCGCAACGGCGAACTGGAAGTGGTACTGCCGGAATGGTCGCTGCCGCAGGGCATCTGTCACGCCGTGTTCGCCTCGCGCCGCGGCCTGTTGCCGGCGGTACGCGTGTTCATCGACTTCCTCGCCGAGCACCTGCCACGCCAGATCGAGGCCTCGCGCCTGGACTGCAGCGGCTGCCCGGAGCGGATCAAGGTCAAGCATTCGACCCTGGGCGCGATGGCGGTCGAGGCCGGCTGAGCAAAACCGGCGCGGCCGTGCGAAAATACGCGGCCGCAGCGCCACGCCAACGCTGTGAGCCGTTCTAATCAGTTGCAAGCGCATGCCAGGCAATCTGTCATGCAGCGTGAAGTGGTGTAGTCGCAATCGGAGAGATGGCCGAGCGGTTTAAGGCACCGGTCTTGAAAACCGGCGAAGGGTCAAACCTTCCGTGGGTTCGAATCCCACTCTCTCCGCCAGGGCTTACAAAAAACCCCGCTAAATGCGGGGTTTTCTGCATCTGACCCGTGGCCTACCCACCCAGCTACCCACCCGCCGGCAGCGGTCGATTTCGCTTGATCTGCTGGGCCACCCACTGCTGCACCTCCGAAAGCACCCACAGCGATCTACGGCCGACGTGGATGGGCTTGGGGAACCGGCCATCCTTGATCTCGCCGTAAATGAAAGTGGTGCCCAGGCCCGTCATGGCGCGCACGCGCGACAGCGTGCATAGCTCCTCCAGTTTCTCAGCAGCTGCCATCGGCGCCTCCGTGCGCGGCCGCCGGCCGCTTGCTGGCGATCGTGCCGCGCACGGCCAGCAGGCCGCGGATCAGCGAGGCCGGAACCGCGACCGTGGCGGATGCGTCGTCCGGGGCGATCTCCGCGAGCCGTGCGTGCGCAGCGTCGTCCAGGGAGGCGGCAATCTCCGCGGTCACGGCATCGAGCGCGTCCACGACCTTCCGCGGCAGCGCCTTACCCTTGATCGCGCTGACCGTCGCGCGCTGCTTGCCTGACGCCTTGGCCACGGCGACGGCACCGGCGAGCACCGGGCCGGCCTCCTCGCCGTGCTGGCGTACCGCGCCGATGGCGCTGGTAGCCGCCACGCTGCCCTCGCGCACCAGGGCCTGCACCGCGGACGGGGCATGCGCCAGGATCAGCATCTGGTCGACGTGCTGCCGGGTCTTGCCGACGCGCGCGGCAATCTGATCCGTGGACCAATCGAACGCCACGAGGCGGGCATAGCCCCGCGCCAACTCCAGCGGCCCGAGCTTGCGGTTCTGCTGGCTGGTGATGATCCGCGCCGTGCGCTCCGCATCGTTGCCAGTGAAAGGCACCACCGCGATCCACAGTTCGCCCGCCGCATCGCGGATCGAGTCAGCCGCCTGCAGGAGGGCTCGCCGCCGGCGGTAGCCATCTACGACGAACACGCCACCTTCGGGGCGGGGCCGCACTTCCAGCGGCGGGAGGATGCCGCCGGCCCGGATGTAGTTCGCCAGCTGCGCGATGCTCTCCTCAAACGAAACGCCGTCCGCGTCGACGGCGTGTTCATCACGCAAGTTGAAGCCGGGTTCCTCGTGAATGTCCTCGATGCGGAACTTCATGGCGTCGGCCCGTCGCGCCGTCTTGTCCAGGATCATCTGTTTGAACGATGGCGTGCTCATGCGCGTTGCTCCTGCTGTTCGTACTGCCGAAATTCGATGACCCAGACCCAGGGGTTCGCCGACCAATCGCCGCCGGTGCTGTCCCACAGGTCGGCGAAGACCTCGCGGTTGCTCGAATACGCCATCGGGCGCTCGGCACGCGGGTGGGTCCGCGGCAGACGGATGTCTGCCAACAGGCTTGGGGTGACTCCCTCGGCGGTAGCATCGGCTTCGCTGATCGCCTGCAGCCGCTCCACGCGCACGTTCGTGATCTCCAGCACCAGGCGGCAGGCCCACCGCGGCATGTGGATCGAGGGACGAACCTTGTGGTCGCGCAGAAGGCTCTGGCGCGTGATGCCCGGCCCGTAGCTGGCGCCGTAACGCCCGCCATCCTCTGGGGTCCACCAGCGTCCAGGCGTGGCGTCGTGGATGAAAAGGCGGGTTCGCCGATGCTCCAACCCGTTCTCGCGCACCCACAGCAGGTCGCCGGGCCGGCCGTAAGGGCACGACGCGATAACCTCGTCGCGAGCATTGGGCCACAACCATCGGTTTTGGCCGCGCGGCTGATCGATCGCCAGCATCGGGCCGAGACCAGGGACGACAACCGGTTGCGGTTGGTTCTTCATCGCTCGCCGGGTCTGCGTCTTCGCGCCGGCCAGGATGGCGCGCACCATGGGGCCGTTGAAGAGGATAGGGCGCTCACGCATTGGGCACCTCCGGCGCCGGCGCGGCCGGCTGGGTGTCACGCGCCTCGACCAACTGCCGCACCTCGGCCACCGGGTCGCCCTCGTCCTCCATGCCGAGCAATCGGAGGATCAGGCAGTAGTTGTTGGCGTCCTGCTGGATGACGCTGACGTGTCCCACCGGCACAGCAGCAGGCGCGGGCGGGGCGATCTGTGCTGCCAAGTCTGCGCGCACGTACTGGACTTCCAGGCCGCCCACGGACTGCGCTTCCCACGTAACCTCGGCGTGGTCTTCCGGGAACGGGTCGGTCCGGAAATCGTGCATGGAACTCGAATCGACTTGCAGCCAGATGCGTGCAGGCGCCGTGCGGTCAAGCTCGCCGGGCGTGTAGTCCAGCGCTTCGGGGGTAATCGTGTTCATGCGTCGCACCCCTTGCCGACTTCACCAGGCTTGCCGGCCGCGGTGAACTCCTCCCAGGGCACCCAGCCGCGCTCGGGGCAATGGAAGCCCCAATGGCGCCGCACAGGCCCGAAGAGGAAGAGGGTCCAGCACGGGAGGGAGCGGCCGAGCGCATCGCGCTCCAGTTCGATCCGGTGCGCGTGCGTGGTCTTGAGCCACCGCAGGCTGCCGGCGCGGAAGCGTGTGCGGTGGTGGATGCCGCCGGCGGCGATGGTGTGCTCGACGTAGCCACCGGACAGGATCAGGCTCGCGGCCCACGACGGATGATCGTGCAGGGCGCGGTCGTCGTCGTCGCGCAGGAAGAGGTGCAGGTACAGGTTGGGCAGGCATCGGCTCACGCCTACGGCCAGGCGCTGCCAGCGAGTGCGCTCGGCCTCCGGAACATCGCGATACCACGCGCGCCACGGGGTGAGATACCAGCGATGCAGGTACGCGCCGCCGTGCGATGCAGCGCCGACGATGAAGTCAGGCGGCCGCTTGGCTGCGACACGGCGGTGGAGGGTCGAGAAGACGGCGAAAGCAATCCGGCGGGCCATGGTTAGAACTCCGTCGTAGCGAACATGCGGGGGAACTTGCCGCCTTGCGCAACCTCGATCGCCTGTTGCTCGCGGAACGTGCGCGGCTCGCCGATGGTGTGGTCGTCTTCGTCGGTGTCGTGGAACTTCAGGCGGTCCATGTCGTCATCGCTGATCTCATGGAAGTCCTCCATGTCTTTGGCTTCCATGCCGGTCTCGTCCTTTACCGCGGCCAGCACGCTCTCGGCGTCCTCTCCGATCCACCAGTCGCAATCGTCGATTCTGAAAATCTTCACGTGAAGTCCTTGGGCGCTCGGCGCCAGTTGAGGAGGCGCCGCCACCAGGTGGAGCGCATGCGTTCGATCTCGGCGCGCAGCTGCGCGTTCTCTTCGCGCGCGGCGGCGAGCTGGTCGCGGATCGTGTCTTTCGTGGGTTGCAACATGCGGCGCATCGGCCGCGGGGGCAGTTTCTCGATCACAGTCCTTTCCTCCGGAACGCCGCAGCCATGCGCTTGAACTTGTTTTCCTCATCGAGAAGCGTCTGCAGCGATCCCATTTTTCTGCGCTCGGCTGCCTCGCCTGTGACTTGCTCGGCGCTGACCTGTTCGTACTGAGCGCGCATTTCTGCTGCCTTGGCGTCGGCCCACTCGGCTTTGGTCGCGTGCTTCTTCGGCGGTCTGGCGCGCGCGCTGGACGGCAACTTGAGCTGCAGGCGCTTGGCGACTTCTTCCAGCAGCTGCTGGTCGGTGTAAGTTTCCAGGCTCATGGAGAAGCCTTCAGCTGCGCGCGCTGTGCGGGGCCGTGCCAGAGGTTGAACGTGTTGTTGAGCCGGACCTGGTCGCGATCGACGGGGATGGGCCGCAGGCGGGTGCGCAGGCGAGCGTTGTCGTATTCGCACAGATTGCAGTTGCCGCGTAGCTTGCCGCTGCCGGCGCCGAAGAACGACGACTCGGGCAGGCGCCGCTCGCATTGAGTGCAGGTGCGGTGCGCGATCACGGAAACACCGCCTGCAGCAGCAGGACCGTGCTGGCGCCGATGAGGGCGGCGCAGAAGGCGATCACCGCGATGTCGCGCAGGGTGCGGCGTTCGTCCACGGCCTGCTGTTTCTCGAATCGACTCATGGGATGCTCCGCAGGGCGGCGATGTCGCCACCATCGGCGGCTTCCCAAATGCGGCGCATTGTCGCTAGCAGCTCCGGAGCCCAACCCTTGACGGCCAGTGGAGATGCTCGCTCCCAATTCACCCTGGTGCGCCCGAAAGCTGCGGCGGCTTCCATGGCAATCAACTTCGATGCGGCGAAAGCGACAGACCGGCCCGTGGCGCGATGCGTGACGGTCCAAGAGCGCAGAGGACTCACTGCGGGATGGACCGCGAAGTGCAACCCGACAGGCGTTGCATGCAGATCGCGCCACTCGATCTTGCTTTCGTCACCGCCGGGAGCGATGGGAACACCGATGATGATGGATTCGTCCGTCATGCCATGGCCCGCCCATGGACGACCCAGAACATCTCGGCGATCTCGGGCGGGCAGCTCGGCAGGGACTTGGCGGCCAGGAAAGCGCGTTCGATGAGCGTCGCGGCGCGCTCTGCATCGCCGTCGCCCAAGCCGAAAGGCACGCCGCCACCGAACAGCTTGGCGGCGATGGCTGCTTTCTCTTTCTCGGAGGCGTGCTCCACCGCTTTGGCGATGTCATCCATGCCTACGTCAACATCGACTTCGACATCCACGGTCTTGTAAATGGTGATGCTCACTGAAAGCTCCTTCGCGCGCTGCCGCGCAGATCCTGTTTCAGGTTGGCGATGGCCCCGGCGGCGGAGGTACGGCCGCACAGCACGCCGGCGCGCGCTGCACGCGCTGTTTCGAGCGCGGGCCGATGGGCGTGCCCCAGACGCTTGGCGGCTCGGTAGACGGCGACGAACGCAGCCCACGCGCTGTCGGCGCGCTGCGCGACGGGGTAGAGGCTGACGACCTGGTCGCTCATCGGGCGCGCTCCTGTCGGCGGTAGCAACGCACTTCCCACAGACCATTTCCGCGCGGGCTGACGAAGCAGTCGTAGCCGGCGGCGTCCTGCTGGAGGGCGTAGCGGTGGGCGTTGGCGAGGCTGCCGAACGTCGCGGTTTCGTCGGCAGCGTCCTTGCTACCCAGGACGGCCAGCAGCAGCGCGACGAGGACGCCCAGGGCGATGTAGGCGAGGGCGCTCATTGCACACCGCATACGCGGGTCATGGCGGCGTTGGCCGCTTCTTGGCTGCGAAACTTCTTGACCCGCTGCTTGTCGTTCCGGAGTTCACCGTCCGCGGTCAGTACCACCCAGTGCACGGTGGAATATCCATTCGGACCGCTCCATCGGCGCTGCTCCACGCGCGGCAACGCCGGAACATCCACGCCCTTGGTCTGCGCGGTCATCGTGCAGCTTCCTTGCCGATGGCGTCGGCTTTGGCGACAAGCGCAGCCGCTGGTTCGTTGCTGATGCCCAGGTCGGCGAGTTGCTGCAGGGTGATACGCAGGTGCTCGATCGAGGAAGCGCCGAGTGCGAGAAGCTGCGCGTTGGCGACATTGCCCGCGGGCGTCAGGCTGCGGGACTTGCACTCGGCAATCTGGATGTCGCCGTTCGCGGACCAGATCGTGCACGTGCCGCGGGGCGCGACGAAGGGGCCAGGGGTTGGCGTGGTGCTGGGCAGGTGCGCGCTCATGCGACCACCTGGCCGGTCTGGTCGATGTCGGCGTTGCCCTTGATGATCTCGGCGACCGCCGCTTCGGCGGCAGCAGCTGCTTGCAGCAGATCAGCGCTGAGCTTGCGCGCTTCGTCGGCGCCTAGCTCCACGGAAAAGCACGCTGCCATGTCGATTACGACCACTGGCGTGCCGTACCGAGTCTTACCAACGGGGGCGAGGATGTCGCCCCGCTGCCACATGGATGCGAAAGCCATGGCTTAGGCCTCCACTTCGCACATGCGGATGACCAACGCCTTGGCCGACTGCTGCAGCTCGACCTTGGTGGATTTCAGCGCAGCCCGCGCCGCAGCCCCCGCCGCATCCCACGCCGCATCCCGCGCCGCAGCCCCCGCCGCATCCCACGCCGCATCCCCCGCCGCAGCCCGCGCCGCATCCCACGCCGCATCCCCCGCCGCAGCCCGCGCCGCATCCCCCGCCGCAGCCCGCGCCGCAGCCCGCGCCGCAGCCCGCGCCGCCGCCGCATCGCTCTGCACGGCCTTCAACGCAGGCATCAGGCTGGGGCACTGCGCGAAGTCGGTGATTTCCGGCAGCGCGATCAGCAGATCGGCCTGGGCCGTGAGTCCAGCCATGCGCAGCCAGGCTGGCGTATGCGTGCGGATCAGCCAGTCGGCCGCCATGGTGGCACGCCGCTGCTCGACTTCCGGAGTGCTGCGCGTGCCAACCAGCCGCGGCACAAGGTCGCGCAGCAGCGTGGTGCGTTGGTCGTCGGGCAGGTTGTCGTTCCAGTTGCGCAGGAACGCCCCAATCACCGGGCATGCGCAGGACGGCGTGTCGGACCAGTCCTCCCTGGCGACGAAGGACACCGCCTCCATCACGCACATGCCTTCGGAAATGTCGTCGTGTCCGCCGCGAGCAAGATCCATCTTTTCGAGCAGGGCGACGCGCGCGGGGTCGATGTAGGAATCCATTTCAGTCTCTTGCCCCGTCCACCAATGGGGTGGGTGTCGTCGGGGACAGGGCTATACTACACGAAACGTGTACTAAGTAAACACGTAACGTGTATTTGAAGACTGAACGGCGGTTCCTCTATTCAGAATTTAGTCAGCAAACAGGCAAGTGGGCCTTGCAGCAGCGGGCGTTAAGCTAAGCTCACCTGCGCTGGGCAGGCAACCAAGGAGATGGACATGGCAACGGTGCAACTAATGGCGCTGGCTGCGATAGGCGCAGTCACGGCGCTGGCCGCAGGTGAAGTGTCCGCGCAATGCTGCCCATCGGGTGGAACTGTGCCGGGCGCAAAGGCGACGACGGGTATGGGCGAGGCCAGCCCATCCGCGAAGAACGTTTCGAGTGATCCGGCGTGGGGCGTGTATCAGTTCACCCGCGACGGGATCGACTACGTGCAGGTCAACGATGTGTACGGAGCAGTGCGCGCCGCAGTTGGCCGCGCCGGTGACGTTTCATGGGTGATGCCCATGGGCGTCGACGCCGATCGAGTCACTATCACGCAAAGCGCTGAAATCGGATCCGTGATCTACAGTTCGGACGACTTCATCGTCAGAGTCGTGAAGGGCAGCGACAAGCCGTCGTGGATCGTTGTTCCGCGCCGCAGGAACTGATCCTCGTCGACAAGCAGAAAACTCACTTTCCGCGCGCTGCGCTTCAGCGTGCCGGCATAAGCCTGCATCTTGGCTTCTAGCTGCACTTCGGCCATTCGCGACTCCTTTGTGCGAATGGCCTCGGCTTCTGTAGTGATGGTTACTGCAATCCAGCTTGAACCGCGATGGTTCCCGGTCTTGACGTTGACGAGATAGGACTCGGCCGGCCAAGCTTCGATTGCGTGGCATATGCAGCGGTAGGTCACGAGCTGCAGCGTTAGGCTGTGTTCCTCCAGTGAACCGCGCAGGTTGAACGTCGCTTGCGCCTCACCGATTCGATTGGCGAATTGCGGGGACCGTAGTGCGGTGAATAGTCCGCGTAGCTCGATCTGGAACGGGTACAAGTCCGACGCTTGCTGATAGGCCATGCGGGTGCTTGCTACGTACTGTGCATTGATCTGCATCGCGAGTTCGTAATGGCCTTCTTGCTTGAGCTTCTGAACGGTTTCCCGGAACCAGCCGTTCGTACGCTGTTGAGATGCTGCCAGCGACTCAGCCTGGGCGCGTAAGGACTGCTCCAAGTAAAGGTGATTCGCCCTGGCGAGCAGCCGCTGTTCCTGGGTGGTGTTGCTGAGCCTATGGCTTCGATCAAGCTCCCTGGAGATGGTCGCGCCCACAAGCAGCAGGAACGTGCCCATCACCACGAGAGTCTGCTGGACGACGAACACAACGACATCCCGATTGCCAGGTAGGCCAGTGCTGGGGATCGAAAGACCGAGCGATAGGGTGGTTGCAACGACGCCGATCGCTGCGCCGCGCCAGCCGTGGAGCACGGTGAGGGCGAGCGTCGGGCCGAGCATCAAGCCAAGCAGCACCAGGCGCTGCCACGTCGCCTCGGCCATGTCCGCGCTGAAGTAGGCACCGAGCAGGACGGTAAGGCAAATCGCCGAGTCGCGCGCGAGCCGCTTCGGGTTCCTGATCTCCGCTCGACGCAACCAGAGAAAGACGGGGAGCACGGCGACGAGCGAGGTCAGATACTGACCGGCGCTCACTTTGTAGAAGTAGCTTGCGAGAGGCGACTCGATTGGGCCTGAGAGGAGGAAATTGATTGAGATGTTCGCGACCACGCCCCAGACAGCCGCCGCCAGCAGCCCGAAGGGGAGCCGCCGCTCATCTTGGAATCCGGCCGGCCAATAGCGGCGAAGCGCAATAACGCCCAGACCAAGAGCCGGACTGAACAGCAAGGAGCTGCCGTACGCCCAGATCATTGGGAAATCGCGTTCCTCGGCGAATGGCACGCGGAGCGATGCCATAGCGGCTGCGTCGCCGATGAAGATGCTGGGCCAGTATCTGTAGGGCAGGAACAGTAGCGAGGCGATGCGCAGACCGGCCGGCAAGAAGAATTGATCGGCAGAGTGGAACCATGCAAATCGGTAGGCGAGGTAATACACACCCGCGATCGCGATCGCTAGCCCTACGCGCCTGATTCCGTGTTCCATATCTTGACCCCTTCCATAGATGGTCAAGCTACAGGGAGGTCAACCCTTTCGCGTAGACATTTTCCTGGGCTTGTCGGATTGAGCGCCTGATTGGCTCGGATGTTGCGTCTTAATCGCCTCCGCGATGATGCCCACCTCGGCCTCGCCCTCTGCAAGCTGCGCTTCCAAACCCTGGAACGGTGGCAGCGTAGCGGAGTCGGCGGCCGGCGCCGCCCTGTGCGCAAGCGCCGCGATGGTGCTGGCCAGCATCTGGGCGTCCAGCGGGTCTAGCGGGTCCAGCTTCCGTGGCGACGGGAGTGTGGTCGTCACGATTCTGGCGGCCTCCAGCACGTGCGCCGCAGTCAGGCGCATTACCGCCGGCATGGCTGTTGGCACTTCTTCGCCGAGGACGATTTGGGCGAGCGTATAGCCGCCTGTAGCGACCTTGCTCGCAATCAATCGCAGGTCGGCCAGGGTAGGTTCCCGGGTGCCCTGTTCATAGTTGGAAAGCCGCGACGAGGAATCCCAGCCGCATAGCTCAGAGAGCTTGCCCTGGGAATACCCGGCGGCGATCCGCGCAGCTTTGAGGCGAGAGCCTAGATCCATGGCGAGAAGTTACACATTCCGTGTAGATAACGTTATACACGAATCGTGTTGTGACGTGTACACGTTACGTGTAGGATCGCCGCCATGGAAGCGAATCCAGCGACAAAGCTGCACAAAGACGCCGAGCTAATCAACAGGCTTGGTGGACCGGCAAAGATTGCCCGCCGCCTGAGCTTCGAGATGCCGCAGGGAACTCGGCGGGTCCAAAACTGGAAGTACCGCGGCATCCCGCCGTTCTTGCGGGTGACTCGCGTCGATGTCTTCGGGCCGTTTTCGCCCGCAGGTTCTGAGCCACAGGGCGAAGACCCAGATGCCGATCGGATCATCCCAATCGAGGCGCCCTGACGTGCCTGTCTGCACCGAGAAGGGCGAGCGCCCGACCTGCGACCAGGTGTGGGAGCTGCTGAAAGAGGGCTGCAACGCGGCAGAGATCGCCGCGGCCGTTGGCGTTGACGCGATGGTGGCGCAGTCGATGGTGGACGAAGCGCTGGGCCGACCGCGGGGCGCCACGCTCCGCGCGCAAGCACGTGCACCGCTGACGATGAGGGGCGCGTAGTGGCCGGCAAGGTTTGGGGGATGGTGTTCGATCGCTACCCGGTGGGCGGCGGCGAGATGCTGCTGGCGCTGGCGATTGCGGATCACGCACACGACGACGGCACGCACATCTTCCCGTCGATCGCGCACCTGGCGCGCAAGACGCGGCAGTCGGAGCGGTCAGTGCAGTACCAGCTGCGCCGCATGGAGGCATCTGGCTGGCTGATCCTCGTAAACGATGGCATCGGCGGCCGACGCAGGGGGCGGGACGAAGGGGGGCGGACGCGGCAGTACCGAATCAACCCGGAATGGATGAAGGGTGCAGATATTGCACCCTTGCCTGATGCGGCCGTGGAACATCCAAAGGGTGCAGATTTTTCACCCTTGAAGGGCGCAAACGACGACGGGAAAGGGTGCAAACCAGCGCAAGAAAGGGTGCAAAACGACGCCGAAAAGGGTGCAAAGCTTTTGCACCCGAACCTAAAGCAACCTAAAGCAACCCTCATAGAACCACACAGCAACGGCGCGGCCGAGCCGCGCGCTGTGTGTGGAACATCGCCGGGGCCGATCGCCGCATCGCTCAACCGCGCCGCCATGGCTTCCGGCCGGAGCCACCAGCGCATCACGAGCCAGCACCCGGACCTGATCGCCGCGGCCGCCGAGGGCGTGACCGCCGAGCACCTGATCGAACTTGCCGACATGTACCCCGACAAGCCCGCCGGCTACCTGATCGCCGCGGCGCGGCGACAGCACGCCGCGGGCGCAACAGCCATCGCCCCAGGAGGCACCCCCCATGCAGTCCCTCGCGAAAGCGCTTCCGAGCGCACCCGGCGCCTTGCAACGGCAGCAGTCCAGCGAGAAGCAGCCGCCGGCGATGCCGGGAGGGGTGCCGCTTTCGACGGCCTCGATCGCGACGCTGTGGATTCGGATGTCTGAGATTTACGGCACCCGCTGGACGAGCAGCTACGGCGCGGACCCGTCCACCGGCGCGGGTCGGACCTGGGCCAAGGGCCTGGCCGGCATCGGCGTGCAGCGCCTGGGCGACGGCCTGGCCGCGTGCCTGGCCGCGGCGGACCCGTGGCCGCCCACGCTGCCGGAGTTCCGCGCGCGCTGCCTGGGCGTGCCGACGCTGGCGCAGGTGTCGAACGAGATCCGCAGCAACGGCGACCGCTCCGCGTTCACCGTGCTGGTCTGGCAGAAGCTGGACGCGCACCGCTACCGCAACGCGAGCAGCGACGCAGCGGACCGGATCGTGCGGGATGCCTACGAGCTTGCCCGCGACCACGTGATGCGCGGCGGCGCGCTGCCGGAAGCAAGTTCCGCGGCGCTTGCTGCGCCGGTCGAGGCGCCGGCGGTGACCGACCGCGATGCTGCGCGCGCTGCGGCCGAGCGAGCGATGGAGGAACTGGGGTGGGGACGGGAGTCGGAGCAATGAGCAGCAGCTCCGACGCGCGCATGGCCCGGCTGGAATTCGAGTCCCTGGACGATGCCACCCACTGGCTGCAGCTGCGTGGCGCCGCATGGGCTGTGGTGCACGTCGACGGCGTGGCGTATCTGCTGGGCCGCGATGGCTCTGCGGAAGTGCAGAGGGAGGTCGCCTGATGCCCGCGCAGCGGTGTACGCATTACACGATGCGCGAGCCTGGCTGGCCCGATTGTGGCGCGCAGAACCTAACGCTCACGCTGGCCCTGCGGATGGTGCGTCGCTACGGCCAGAACGTCCCGACGATCGCCCGGCTGGTCACCGACTTCAACGTCAGTCGCGCAACGGCATACCGCTACCGCGCGGCGTTCGTTGATTCCCTGGAACAACAGGAGCGGCGGTGATGCGCTCCGACAACAACCAACTGGACGTGTTCCGGGACGATCCGGCGACGAAGGCGGAGCAGTGGCGCATAGCGGCGGAGACGTGCGCGAAGCAGTTTCCCGGCGACGAGCGGCGGCTGCGGTACTACCAAGAGCAGGCCGAGCAGGCCGAGCAGTTCGCGCGCGCTGCGCAGCCGGAGGTGGCGTGATGCAGCAGGTAGTCGTCCTGTTCGCCCGCGCCGACAGCGTCTACAAGACGCTCCACGGCTGCGACGTGTACGACGCCCAGCGCGACGCGCGCACGTTCGCCGGCGGCATGCCGGTGGTGGCGCATCCGCCGTGCAGGATGTGGGCGCGCTTGCGCCAGTTCGCCAAGGGCACGCCCGAAGAAAAGGCACTCGGCCCATGGGCCGTGGAACGCGTGCGCCGCTGGGGCGGCGTGCTGGAGCATCCAGCAGAAAGCACCCTTTTCGACCATTGCCGGATGCCGCACCCGCTGGAGTTCCCGGACGAGTTCGGCGGCTACACCATCGCCGTGCAGCAGTACCACTTTGGGCATCGAGCGGAGAAGGACACGTGGCTGTACATCGTGGGGTGCTGCCCGTCGGCGCTGCCGGCGATCCCGCACAGGCCTGGCCGGCCGACGCACTGTGTGCGGCCCACAAAGAGCTACCCGCGGCTGCTGTCGATCACCAAGGCTGAGCGCGAGCACACGCCTCCGGCGCTGGCCGCCTGGCTGGTCGAGCTGGCTCGGCGCTGCGCCGGGCGCATGCAGGTAGCGGCATGAAGCGCGGCCGCAGCACCACGACGCCGACCATCGCAGAAGCGGCCCGCATCGTGGCCGCGAAAGAAGGCCCGTGCATGGCATGCGTGAAGATCGTCACCGACGGGCTGCTATCGCCGGATGACGCTGTGGTCGGCTGCGACTACAACCACGCCAAGAGCGGGAACGTCCGCCGCGGCCACATGGCCGGCTACGCGCTGTGCGTGTGGCACCACCGCCGGCACCCGATGGAGGGCGTGTCCATGGCGGCTATGCGCGCGAAGTACGGCCCGAGCCTGATGGACGGCTCGCGGCTATTCCACGAGACCTACGGGACGGACGACGAGCTGATCGAGCAGCAGACGTTCGTGCTTGAGCAACAGGAGGCTGTATGTCTGTGAAGCGGAACAGGGGGCCATTCAGCGCCGCAGCGGTGCGCGCATGGATGCTGGAGCATGCGACGGAGGGCAAGACCTACGCGCAGATCTACGTCGAGATGGGGGCGGTCGAGCTGGAGGACCGTAGCCGCATACGGGACGCGGTGCGGTACATGCTCGCGGCGCAGGTCGCCGCCAAGGTGCCGGGAACAGACCTGATCGCCGTTACCGGAAAGGAAATGCCGCGCCAGGCAAAGATGATGACGCCGGAGCAGGCGCGTGCACGGGAGGCGGAGCTACGCAGGGCGCGGCACGTTGCTGCCGGCGGGGTGAGCCGCGAGCAGTACCTGGAGCAGCTGGCCGCAGGGAAGATCGTGCGCCGGCCACAACCACGGAAGCCGCGCGTGCAGCCGCGCCTGGTGCGAGTCGGAGCGCGCGCTGCAAACACACCGGTTCCCAAGAAGCAGCTTGCAGCCAGCCGTGCGGAGTCGGTGGAGCAGTTTATGGCACGGGGCGGGCAGGTGATGAGGCTGCCGGGCTTCGAGGGCGTGCGCCCGGTGTGGAACCGATGAGCCGATACGCGCGCAGGCGGGACGACAACCACGCCACCCTGACCAAAGCATTCCTGCAATTGGGTTGCACGGTGGCGGACCTGTCGCATGCGGGACTGCCTGGCTGGCCCGACGTGGTGGTGGGCTGTGCCGGTGTCGATCGCCTCGTTGAGTTCAAGAACCCTGAAACCCGATACGGGCGTGCCGGACTGAACGAGAACCAGCAGGCGTTCTCGCGCGACTGGAGGGGTGGGCAGCTGTACGTCGTCAGCACGATCGAGGAGGTGGGCGTGCTGGTGAGCAACTGGAGGCGGCAGTGTCCTTGATATCCCCGTCCATCGACTGGAGGTTCAACCGCCTTACGGCTGGGCCGTATCACGTCGAAATTGTTGGGCCGTACAAGCTACCGCAGGTATGCGGGCCTGGCGGTGTGGTTGGGCTTAGCGGCCCGAACGGTGCGGTGTTCCAGGCAAGCGTTACCCAGGCCGAGCAATTGTGCGCCATGGCAAACGCTGGGGAATTGAGCCAATGAAGAAAAGCAGGGGGCATGCCTATGCAAGTTGACACTTTTGGCGCCTATGTTCGCGCTGAGCTGGAGCACTGGGGGCGTGAGTTCGCCCTGCACCGAGATTTCGAGTACCTGGGGCACTGCACTAAGAACATGTTGCAAGTGCTGATCGACCACCGCGGCGAGATGCCGCCGCCGAACGTGGGCTATAAGCCGCTTGAATGCGACTCGCGCGCGCAGCGCATCGAAGACCTAGTGTGCGAGATCGCCCGCGGTGGCGTGTCCATGGCGTGCGTGCTACGCGCCTATTTTTGTGCCCGCGGCCGAAAGAAGGTCGAGCGCTACGAAACAGCGCTGCTGCTGCTAACCAACGCAGGGCAGCCGGCCATGACTGTGCGGGCCTATTTGGAGATGGCGCGTCGCGGAGAGGATCGTATCTACGGGATGCTGTCTGGAATGCTGCGCGCCGCTTGACAGGTGACACCTCTGGTGCGATATTTCAGGCACGTTGACATAGAAGCCCCTGGCGAAAGCCGGGGGCTTTTTGTTTGCGCCGTCTGGACTGGGAGAACCTGGTCGCGGCGCGCGCCCAAGCCCTGCCATCCGGCGGGGCTCTTTCATTTCCGGAGATCTCGATGGCGGCCATCACGCCCGAACAAGCTGGTGGCCGCAACGTCGTGGCCTTCCTGGACATGCTGGCCTGGTCCGAGGGGACCGACAACGGCAAGCAGCCAACCGCGAACCACGGGTACGACGTGATCGTCGGCGGCAAGCTGTTCACCAGCTACGCGGACCACCCGCGTGTGCTGGTGGACCTGCCGGCGCTGCGCATCCAGTCGACGGCTGCAGGCCGTTACCAGCTGCTGCGCCGCTACTACGACGCCTACCGCAAGACGCTCGGCCTGGCCGACTTCTCGCCGCTGAGCCAGGACAAGATCGCGCTGCAGCAGATCCGGGAGCGCAAGGCGCTGCCGCTGATCCAGGCCGGCAGGATCCGGGAGGCCATCGTGCGGGTGTCGAACATCTGGGCGAGCCTGCCGGGCGCCGGCTACGGCCAGCACGAGCACAAGGTGGACAACCTGCTGGCGGCGTACAAGCGCGCTGGCGGCCAGGTCGTGGAGGCCTGACGTGGCGCGCATCACGCTGGCGCAGGCCGCCGCGGCCGTGCCGATCATCGGCGGCATCGTCGCCATGGCAGACAACTGGCCGGCGGTGAAGCTGTTCCTGATCGACATGGGCACGTTCCTGTCGGCGCCGCAGGTCGAGGCGATGTGGATGAGCCTGGCGATCAGCGTCGCGATCGGCCTGCTGCTGCCGCACCTGCCGCAACAGATCGGCATGCGGGCGTCCTGGCCGCCGGCGTTCACCAAGGCGCGAATTCGTTTCTGGAGCTGCTTGCTGGCCATCGTGATCTGCTGGGCCAAGGTGCCGACGCCGCGGGGCGCCTGGTTCGCCTTGATGACCGGCTTCGCGGCGATGGGGCTGTGGACCACCGCCTCGAACGTGCTCTACCGCATGTTCCCGTGCGCCAAGCCGGAGTCGCTGCAAGCCAACGACCCGCCGGCCGCCGGGGACGGGGACGCATGATGCCGGACCTCGACGATGCCACGCTGATCGACGCCGAGCGCCAGTCCTTGGGAGAGGCGGTCGCGCTGCTGCAGGAGGTGTGGGGCCGCTCCTCGCGCCCGCGCCGCGACAACCGCAACGTGCTGCGCCTGGGCTACGGCCGGGCGATCGAGACGCGCGACCAGAGCGAGCGCGCGGCGACCCTGGAGCTGACCGAGGACTGCATGGAGGCGCAGGAGACGCTGCGCGGCCGGTTCTTCGAGCTGCTGGCGGTGCACCCGGAGATGCGCCCCTCTCTGCCGTACATCATCGCCATCGCCGACATCATCGGCGCCGACGTGGTGCGGGACAGCAGCGACCTGTGGGCCGCCGCGCGGCGAGGCGACTGGATGGAGTTCGGGTCGGTGATCCAGGAATTCCGCTGGGAGCGCTTCAACGACGCAACCGAGCAGGACAACCGCGCCGTCTCGCGCCTGGTGATGCGCCTGGCCATGGGCGCATCGAGGGCTTCCCAATGAACCTGTCCATCCCCGATCCGCTGCGCCCCTACCTGGCGCTGATCCGCGTGGCGCTGTACGTGGCGCTGTACGTGGCGCTGGCCGGCGGCCTGTTCGTGGCCGGGTGCAGTCGCGGCGAGCACAACAAGCAGGCCGATGCCGAAAAGGCCGTCGCGAAAGCCAATGTCGATCGTCAGAAGGCGGACAAGGCGGCCGCCGATTACCTCGCTGCGGCAAACGCGTGCGGCCAGGTGGTCGCCGAGATCAGCCAGGAAACCAAGCTGGCCGAGCAGCGCGCCGGCGAATGGAAGAAGGCCGCCGAGATCGCCGACGTGCGCGCATCGAAGGCGGCCGACGCCGCCGCGGCCAAGGTGGCCGCGGCCGAGAAGGCACTGCAGGCGGCCAAAGCCAAGCCGGCATGTCGATCGCAGCTCGCGCTTGAGCTGTGCCCCGAAATTCCCCTGCTCTGAAGGAGCGAGCCGTGACCGACCAGCAGATCGAACAGGAAATCCAGGCCAAGGGCCTGACGGCGCCGCGTGTAACGCCGGCCGACATCGAGGCGGAGATCGCCAGCGAGCACTACTTCACCGCGCAGAACGGCGTGTGGGGCGCCAGTCCGGGTTTCGAGCCACTGCCCGAGGACTACCAGGAACTGGGCCTGCTGACGTTTTGCGTCCTGCGCCTGCGCAACGGCTTTACCGTGACGGGCGAGTCGGCCTGCGCCAGCCCGGAGAACTTCGACGCCGATCTGGGCCGCAAGATCGCGCGGCAGAACGCCGTGGCGAAGGTCTGGCCGCTGCTGGGCTTCCGCCTGCGCGACAAGCTGGCGGGCTGATCGTGAACCGCCTGCTGCTGATCGTGCTGCTGCTGCCGCTGGCCGGCTGGGGCGGATGCTCCCGCGCGGTGAAGCCGCAGATCCCGGAGAAGGTGTACGTGCGCGTGGAGGTGCCGGCCGAGCTGCCCGAGACTCTGACGGCGCCGTGCCCGCCGGTGCGCGCCAAGCAGCGGACGGTCGAGGCTGTCGTGTCGGCCTACAACGCCAACATCCCGACCCAAGAGGACTGCGACCGCCGCATGGGCGAGATCCGCAAGCTGTCCAAGCCGCAGGGCCACGCGAAGCCGTGAGCGTCCCATGTGACGAAATCGGTATCGTCAGCCGCGCATTCGTGTCGGCGCACGATCGCTTGCGCGTGCACAGCATCCAGGTGCCCCCTGGCGAGCGCCGCTGCGTGGTGGCGGACTACAACGGCGCGCTGCCGGCGGGCCGCTCGATCGTCGCGGTGGAATGGCGGCTGTCCAGCCAGGGCGTGGCAGCCATGAGCGCGGCAGCCATCCCGACCACCCGGCAGGCGCAGGTGCAGATCCAAGTCGGCTACCCCGGCCGCGTGGCGCTGCGCTGCGTGGCCACGCTGGACAATGGCGAGGTCTACGTGCAGCGCTTCATGGTGGAGGTGCCGCCGATGCCGAGTTTCGGCGATGAGGCGATCACGTCCGGCCCGCTGGTGCTGAGTGCGGTGGCCGCCTGATGGATCTGCAGCACAGCGACTACGACCACGGCTACTACGCGCCGGAGGCGCCGCGGATGGCTGTTGCTTGGCACAACCATGGGTGGGTGTTGCGCGCGCGGCTGGATGGCGACGCGGAGGCCGTGGTTGGCTCGGACGCTATGCGCGCCATCGTCCGGTTCCGCGCCGGTGGCAGGCAGAAGTTCGCGGAAGGGCGAGCATCCTGATGGCTGCCAGCTACACTACCGCGCAGCAAGCCGCAGGAGCCGCTCCATGCAAAACGCCTACCGCAGAACGCCCTCGCGCCATGGCCGCATCCAGTGGCGCATCGTTGTGGATCAAGGCCCGCAGTCGGAAGACGCCGTGGTCCAGGTCAGATATTCATGCGGCGACGGCGATCGGGTCAGCAGAACGCCGATCCCGGGTGGCGGGCAGCTGTCGCGGAAGGAGCTCTACCTCATCGTCCGACAGGCTCGCTCCTCCCTGCTGGCTGCCGCAACGGCCTGATCTAGCTTGCGGGGCGGCCGGCTGATGGCCGCCGGATCGCGCCCGCTGCCGCCGGCCGAGCTGTACGGCCTGGATCTGGACGACCTGGCGATGCGCTTCCAGCCGGCGCCGCAGGTCTGGGAATGGATCGAGGCCGAGGTGCTGGCCGAGGATGGCCGGATCCACAACCCCGATCACGCGCACCTGCAGGGCGCCGACGTCGCCGTGCTGTGGGCCGGAAGCAGCTTCACGAAGCAGGGCCGCACCGTCGTGGGCCAGGCCGAGCTGGTCGCGTTCCGCGCCGGCGGCTGGCAGCGGGCGCGCATGGTGCGCCAGATGGTCGATTGGTTCGGCCGCGTGCCGGAGGTGGTCATCACCCTGGCGGCGGACCACAGCGCGCACTGCAGCGACGTCGAGTGGTGCGCCCTGGTCGAGCACGAGCTGTATCACATCGCGCAGGAGGCCGACGCGTTCGGTGCGCCGAGGTTCCGCAAGGATGGGACCGCGGTGCTCACCATGCGCGGCCACGACGTGGAAGAGTTCGTCGGCGTCGTGCGCAGGTACGGCGCTGGCGCCGAGGTGCAGCGGCTTGTCGCCGCGGCCAACGGGCGGCCGGAAGTGGCCCACCTGGACATCGCACGGTCTTGTGGAACCTGCCTCCTGCGGGCGGCTTGATCCTGACCGCGCTTGACGAGACAACGACCGAATGGCCGCCCTGAGCAGCGAGGTAAAGACCTTCATCGTGCAGCAGCTGGCGTGTTTCGACACCCCCTCGCAGGTGGTGGAGGCCGTCAAGACTGAATTCCGGGTCACGGTGACCCGCCAGGCGGTGGAAGGGCACGACCCGACGAAGAAGGCCGGGGCGCGGCTGGCGCAGCGCTGGGTGGACCTGTTCAACGAGACGCGCGAGCGCTTCCGGAGCGACACCGCCGACATCCCGATCGCGAACAAGGCGTTCCGCCTGCGGGCGCTGAACCGCATGGCGACCCGGGCCGAGACGATGAAGAACCTGCCGCTGGCGGCGCAGCTGATCGAGCAGGCGGCGAAGGAAGCCGGCGGCGCGTACACGAACCGCCACGAGCTGAGCGGGCCTGGCGGCGGCCCAGTGGAAGCGGCAATCACCGTGGTGGAGAGGCGCATTGTCCGTCCTGGCGCTGCCAACAGCTGAGGTCTTCGAACCGCTGCTGGCGCCGGCCCGCTACAAGGGGGCATGGGGTGGTCGCGGCTCGGGCAAGTCGCATTTCTTCGCGGAACTGCTGATCGATGACGCGCTGAGCGAGCCTGGCCAGTCCGGCGGCGCTGGTCTGCTGTCGGTGTGCATCCGCCAGGTGCAGAAGTCGCTGAAGCAGTCGAGCAAGCGCCTGATCGAGGCGAAGCTCAAGGACATGCGGCTCGGCGAGCGGCAGGGCTTCAAGGTCTTCAAGGAGCAGATCAGCACGCCCGGCGACGGCGTGATTACGTTCCAGGGCATGCAGGACCACACGGCCGAGTCGATCAAGTCCCTGGAGGGCTTCAAGCGGGCGTGGTGGGAAGAGGCGCAGGCCGGCACGAAATACTCGCTGAGCCTGCTGCGGCCGACGATCCGCGCGCCGGGCTCGCAGCTGTGGTTTAGCTGGAACGCTCGGCGGAAGTCGGACCCGGTGGACGTGATGCTGCGCGGCTCGCAGATCCCGACCGGCGCGGTGGTGGTGCGGGCGAACTGGCAGGACAACCCGTGGTTCACCCCGGAGCTTGAGCAAGAGCGGCTGGACTGCCTGCGGATGGAGCCGGACCAGTACGGCCACATCTGGGACGGCGACTACGTGACCGCCATGTCCGGCGCCTACTACGCCAGGGCGATGGCGCTGGCCAAGCAGGAAGGGCGGATCGGTCGGGTTGCCGCCGACCCGCTGATGACGCTGCGGGCGTACTGGGACATCGGTGGCACCGGCGCTAAGGCCGACGCCTGCGCGATCTGGATCGTGCAGTTCATCGGCCGCGAGGTCCGGGTGCTGCGGTACTACGAGGCCGTCGGCCAGCCGCTGGCCACGCACGTGGACTGGCTGCGCCGCAATGGCTTCTCCAGCGCCATGTGCGTGTTGCCGCACGACGGCGCGGCGCACGACAAGGTGTTTTCGGTCAGCTACGAGAGCGAGCTGCGCAAAGCCGGATTTGAGGTGAAGGTGATTCCGAACATGGGCGCCGGCGCGGCGATGACGCGTATCGAATCGGCGCGCCGCCTGTTCCCGAGCATCTGGTTCAACAGCGCGCCGGTACGCGATCTGCGCGAAGGCCCGGAAGGGTTGGAAGAAGACGCGACCGAGGCCGGCCGCGACGCGCTCGGCTGGTATCACGAGAAGCGGGACGAGAGCCGAAACATCGGGTTCGGGCCCAATCACGACTGGGCCAGCCACGGCGCCGATAGCTTCGGAATGATGGCGGTGGACTACCTGAGCACCGACCGCGGCGAGCCGGATACCTCCGGCTTGGACAACTACACGACGGACTACTGATGACCGAGCGCACCGACAACGACAGCCTGGCCGAAATGCGCAAGCGTTACGACAAGGCGGACGAAGCGTGCAGCACGCTCTACGACGCGGCGCGGGACGACGAGCGGTTCGTCACCATCCCCGGCGCGCAGTGGGACGAGAAGCTGAAAGCGCGCCGTCGCAACCGGCCGACCTACGAGTTCCCGAAGCTGTCCACGCACGTGCGGCAGATGGTGAACGAAATGCGGCAGAGCCGGCCGCAGGGCAAGGTGCGCGGCACCGAGGAAGGCGACAAGGCGCTCGCCGAGTTGATGCAGGGCATGTGCCGCAACATCGAGGCGGTCAGTAACGCCGAGCAGGCGTACGACATCGGCTACGAGAAGGCGGCCAAGGGTGGTTACGGCGTCTGGCGCCTGTGCACCGACTACGCGAACGAGGACGATTTCGACCAGGACATCTTCATCGAACCGGTGCGCAATCCTTACTCGGTGAAATTCGACCCGGCAGCGCAACGCCTCGATCGCCGCGACGGCACGCACGCTTTCGTCGAGGAGTTGATGCCCGAGGAAGAGCACGAGCGCCGATTCCCTGGCGTGGCGATGGTGGATTTCGACAGCGACGGCGATAGGGCGAAGTGGCGCGAGAAGGGGCAGATCCGCCTGGTGGAATACTGGTGGAAGGAGCCGAAGACGCGCGAGCTGTGGGCGCTGAGCAGTGGCGCGGTGGTGTTCGCCGATGAGGCTGGTCTGGAAGAGGAAGAGCTGGCGCAAGCCGGCCTGCAGATTCTGCGCCGCCGCAATGTGGATTCCCACGTCGTGCGCATGCGGCTGAGCAACGGCAGCCAGTGGCTGACCGAGCCGCACGACTTCCCCAGCAAGTTCATCCCGCTGGTGCCGGTCTACGGCAACATCGACAACATCGACGGCGAGGATTACTGGCAGGGCATGGTCCGTGCGAACAAGGACCAGCAGCGCCTGCACAACGTGCACCGCACTGCGGCGATCGAGGCTGTCGCCAAGTCCCCGAAAGCGCCTTTCGTCCTGCGCATGGGCGACATCAAGGGCTACGAGAGGTTCTGGAACAACGCCAACGCGGAGGATTACCCCTACCTACCGGTCAAGGATGAAGCGAAGGAGTTGCCAGAGCGCTCGCGCCAGGCCGAGGTGCCGACGGCGCTGCTGCAGCTGGCGACGATGGACAACGAGGACATCAAGGCCAGCACCGGCCAGTTCAACGCCAGCCTGGGCGCCACGTCGAACGAGACCAGCGGCAAGGCCATCAACGCCCGAAAGATGCAAGGCGCCGTCGCGACGTTCAATTATTTGGACAATCTCGCCTACGCGATCCGTTTCACCTACGAGATCCTGGTCGACATGATCCCGCGGGTGTACGACAAGCAGCGCGTCGTGCGCACGCTGGGCGCCGACGGCGGCGAGAAGTGGAAGACGCTGTACCAAGAGGTCAAAGACCCGGAAACCGGCCAGACGGTGGTGCTGAACGATATCAGCAAGGGCAAATACGACGTGGCGATCACCGTAGGCCCGAGCTACGCAACCCAGCGCATGGAAGCCGTCGACGCGTTCACCCAGATGTTGGGCCAGATGGGGCCGGGCCTGCCGCCGCCGATCGCTGCGCTGATGGCCTACACCGCGATCAAGAACATGGACTTGCCCGGCGCCGACGAACTCGACGCGGCGTTCCGCAAGATCCTGGTCGCGCAGGGCGTCATGGCGCCGGCGGAGGGCGAAGAGGCGCCAGCGCCGCAGCAGCCTGATCCGAAGGTGCTGGCCGACGCAAGCAAGACCGCGGCGCAGGCGCAGCTCTACGGCGCCCAGGCCGAGGGGCAGCAGCTGGAGAACCTGACCATGGCGCAGCAGCTGCAGTTGCAGCAGATGCTGCCGCAGTTGCTGGCCCAGCTGCAGGGCATGCAGCCGCCCGCGCCGCCACCTGACCCCATGGCGGGCATGCAGGTGCCGCCACAACAGATCGCACAACCCCAACCGCCGCAAGGCGGTTTTTCTTTGCCCGCACTCACAGGCGTACCCGCCTGACCGCATCGGCCCGGACTGGCCGAAACCCGCGAGGATGAAATGACCGATACCAACGAAGCCCAGATCCAGGGCGGCCAGACTGTGGCCGAAGGGAATGCGCCGGCGCAGCAGCAGGCACCGCGCAGCGACGCCGAAGCACAGCGGCTGGAAGCCGAGAAGGCCACGGCACAGCCCGGCGCCGCCGAGCAGGCACAGCAGCAGGAAGCGGAGCGCAAGAAGAACCGCACGCGCGCCTACATCGACCGCATCAACGCGGAGAACGCCGAGTACCGGCGCAAGATCGCCGATATCGAGGCCCGACTCCCGAAGCCGGCGGAACCCAAGGGTCCGCCGAAACCGGAGGAATTCAACTTCGACCAGGACGCGTACCAGCGTGCGCTTACCCAGCATGAGCTGGCGGAAGCCCGCAAGCAGTGGGACGCGGAGAACCAGACCAAGGCTCAAGCCCAGAAGCAACAGGAAACTGCCAACGCGTATGCGCAGCGCGCTACCGCGTTCGCCGCGACCCACGAGGATTATCTCGAAGTCGTCGGCTCGATCGATCCATCCCTGCTGCTGCCGGAACTTCAGGCCGCGATCATCGGCCACGAGAAAGGCCCGGAGATCGCTTATCGGCTCGCCCAGAACGAGGACGAGCTGCTGCAACTGGCGTCCACGCGCCCCGAACTGCTGGATCGGGCCATTGCCCGCTATGCCGCGCGCTTGAGCGAAGCGCCGCCGGAACCGAACGCCTCCGCCGCGCCCGCGGCGAGCGCGCTGGTGAACCCGGCAATCGCTACTCCCAACCCGAAGCCCATTTCCCAAGCCCCGGCACCGCCTCCGCGCGTTGGCGGTCGCTCTTCTGCGGAAGCCCCGCCGGAAAAGCTGACCGACGACGAGTGGTACGCGCGCGAGCGCGATCGCGATCGCGAACGCCGGCGCAAGCGATAACCCATAGGAGCAACACATGGCCAACGTCGGTCAGGCACTCACCCACCAGATGGTCGCCCGCTTGGCGGCCAAGATGCTCGTCGAAGACAACGAGGTCGTCAGCAACATCAACACGGACCGGTCCATCGAGTTCGGCGAAGAGGTCAACGGTTACGGCAAGGGCGACACCGTCCGGGTGATGATCCCGCCGGTGCCGGTGGTCTACGACGGCGCGGTCTTCGCCGGCGGCAGCGCCACCGCGCCCTCGCTGAAAGAGACGTCGGTCGATCTGACCCTGGACACCCAGAAGCACGTCGGCCTGACCTTCACCGCGAAGGAAAAGAAGCTCGAAATCACCGAGTTCAAGAAGCGGTTCTTGAAGCCGGCGATGGAAGCGCTCGGCTCCCAGATCAACGCCGACCTGCTGAACCGCATGCGCTACCAGACCCCCAATGTGGTGGGCACCTGGGGCACGATTCCGTCGACCCGCACCACTTACCGCGCCGCCAGCGCATCGCTGAATCGCTTCCTGGCACCGAAGGGCGACCGCAGCCTGCATTTCTCGTCGGACGCCAACATCGCGCTGGCCGAGGCGAATTCCACGCTGTTCCACACCAAGGACGAACTGGAAGCGGAATTCAGCGAGAACGCGGTGGGCATGTTCGCCGGCTTCCAGTTCTACGAGCAGCAGTCGCTGGCGCTGCAGGCGAACGGCGCGGGCGCTGGCTACGTCGTCAACGGTGCCGCGCAGACGGGCGCAAGCCTGGCGGTGACCACCGGCACCGGCCCGCTGACCCGGGGCACGGTGTTCACCATCGCCGGCGTGAACGCGGTGCACCCGATCACCGGCGTGGATTCGGGCGTGCTGCGGCAGTTCGTGGTGACCGCGGACTATGCGGGCGGTGCGGGCAACGTCGCGATCTACCCGGCGATCATCCCCACCTCCAGTACGGTGATCGGCACCGTGACCGCGTCGCCGGCCAACAGCGCGAACATCACCGTGTTCGGCACCGCGTCGCAGTCCAAGCGCCAGGGAATCGCGTTCCACCGCGATGCGTTCGCCGCGGCCTTCGCGCCGCTGCCGGTGCTGGCGTCCTGCGAGGGTTACACCGCCACGGTCGGCAAGATCAGCGTGCGCGTGATGACCTTCGGCGACGGCTACAACGACCGGGAGAACACCCGTATCGACGTGCTGTACGGCGAGGCGCCGGTGCGCCGCGACCACTCGGTGCGCATCACCGAGTGACCTACAGGGGCTGGCCTTCGGGCTGGCCCCTTTCTTTCGAGAGGTGGACCGATGGAATTCCCGAAAATGATCTATCAGCGCGGCGAGCTTGGCGACGACGCGGTGATCGTGGGCAGCCAGGCCGAGCAGGATGCGCAAAAGGCACACGGCTACTTGCCGCTGGGCGACCGCCCAAAGGATGAGGGCCGTCCTCCGAAGGCCGGCAAGTGACCAGCGTCGCCACGGTCGTTACCGACGCGCTGCAGCTGCTGCGCGTCGTGGACGCCAACGAGGCGCCGGAAGCCGAGGACATGGCGACCGGTATCCGCGCGCTCAACATGATGATGCGCGTGTGGGAAGTCGAAGGCCCGGCGCTCGGCTGGAGCGACGTGGCGGCGCCTGGTGACACGCTGCCGGCGCCGCCCGAGGCGGAAGAGGCAATCACCGATAACCTGGCGCTGCGCCTGCGCGCGCGCTACGGCGCAGCGCTGGAGCCTGACGTGCTGACCAGGGCGCGGGAGGGCTTGTCCATGCTGCGTTCGCAGGCGCTGACCAACAGCTATGCGCGGCTCTCCTACCCCGATTTGCCGGAGGGGCAGGGTTGCCCTGGGGGCACTTGGCGCGACGGGTACAACTGCTGATGGCCGCGCGTCCGATCGACCTGCTGGGCGGATTCTACACCGACGACAGCCGGCCGTGGAGCGTGCAGGATACGGTGAACTGGCTGCCTGAGCAGGCCGAGGCGGCGGGCACGCGCACGCTGTGGAAGCTGGCATCCCCGCCAGGCCTGCGCCCATTCGTGAACCTGGCCAACGGCCCCATCCGCGGCCTGCACGTCGCCGAGGGCGCGCTGTTCGGCGTCTCCGGCAACAAGCTGTACCAGGTGTCGCCGAAGGGCGTGGCCACGGCGCGCGGCGTCATCCCGGGTATCGGCCGCGTCAGGATGGCGCACAACCAGATCACCGGCGGCAACCAGCTGCTGGTGGTGAACGGGCAGAGCGGCTACGTCTGGGACACCGTCGCCGGCAACCTGGCGCGCATCACCGACGAAGGCTACCCCGGCGCGCGCTCGGGCGCGTACATGGACAGCTTCCTGCTGCAGGTGGAGCCGTTCGGCCGCTTCTGGTTCCACTCGGAATTGGCGGACGCGAAGTCCTACAACACGCTGGACCGCTACGAGTCCGAGGCGTCGCCGGACAAGATCGTGGAGCTGGCGGTGAGCCAGCGCGAGGCGGTGGTGTTCAACGAGACCACCATCGAATTTTTCTACAACTCGGGCACGAACACCAAGACGTTCAAGAACAAGGGCATCGTGGTGGAGCGCGGCTGCGCCAGCGGCGACAGCGTGGTCAACCTGGACAACAGCCTCATGTGGCTGGGCAACGACGGGGTGATTTACCGCCTCGACGGCTACCAGGCCGTGCCGATCTCCACCGGTGCAATCCAGAAGGCGATTCGCAAGAACAACTGGCAGCAGGCGTTCGGCTTCAGGTGGGAGAGCGAGCAGCACAAGGTCTACTACCTGACGTTTCCGGACGGCCGCACCTGGGGCTACGACGTCGTGACGCGGCTGTGGCACCGCCGGCAGTCGTTCGGCCTCGATCGCTGGCGACTCAATCATCTGGTGTACTGGAACGGCCAGTGGATCGGCGGCGACTTCCAGAACGGCCAGCTGTGGATCCTCGACGAGGACTATCTGCTGGAAGGCGACCAGCCGCTGGTGTCGGAGCGCATTTCCGGCGGGGTGCACAACAACCAGGGCCTGATCGGCGTGCCGTCGCTCGAGCTGTTGATGAGCATGGGCATGGAAGAGACGGTCCCGGCGGATGCGCCAGACCCGCCGCCGGAGCCAGTGTGGCAGCCGATCAGCGCCACGGATGTGGGCTACACCTTCACCCCCGACCCGAACGCGAACAGCAACGCCATGACGGACTCGATCATCGGCCTGACCAGGTCGGGGTCCGTCGTCGCCGGCGGCACCAGTTGGGTGCTGAACATCACCGGCAGCGGCGTGCTGGGCGTGCGCATCACCTCGCTGTATCTGATCGCGACGGATGGCGCGACGGCGAACGTCGAGTTCCATTCTGCCAGCGGCACGGAAGCGGTCGCGAACACGTCACCGACGCCCACCGGCGCGTTCACGCCTTCGCCGATCGAGCGCAGCCTGCCGCTCACCTCTGGCATCACCATCTCGCTCAAAGGCCTGCAAGCGCTGCATTCGCACATTTCGGGCTGGGGCATCGAAGTGCTGACCGACGGGTACACGCCATGAGCGATCGAAAGGTCGAAATCTGCTACTCGAAGGACGGCGGGAACAACTGGTCGAACTGGCGCGAGTACACGCTCGGCGAGATGGGCGAGTTCAGCCGGCGCATCCGTATCAAGCGCCTGGGCTCCGGTCGCAACTGGGTGTTCAAGATCCGCGTTTCCAGCCCCGTGAAGCGCGACCTGTACGGCGCCGTGGCGTCGATCGAGGCGATGGGATGACCGATATCGATCACGAGCCTGGCGCGCCGCCGGGCGGGCTGGCGCTGCCCGGAAAACACCCGACGCGGGAGCAGCTGCGTGCGCTCGAGGACGAACTGCGCAAGCACCCGCCGGCCGACATCCCGGTGAAACACCATTTCGCCCACGGGATCTACGGGCGCGAGGTCTTCATCCCCGCCGGCACGGTGCTGACCGGGAAAGTGCACCGATTCTCGACCCTCAATTTCCTGATGCAGGGCGAGATCGAGGTCACCACGCCGGAGGGCATGCGCCGGCTGCGTGCGCCGGCAATTTTCGCCTCGCCGGCCGGCTGCAAGAAAGCGGGCTATGCCCACACCGACGTTATCTGGGTCAACGTCCATCCGACGAAGCTGCAGGATGTCGCGTCGATCGAGTCGAAATTCATCGAGCCGGAAGAGCTGCCGGCGATCACGCACGAAGGAGGCAAGCCATGAGCTGGGTAGCAGTGGGGACCGTGGCGGTGACCGCCATCGGCGGCGCGGTTTCGGCCGATCAGCAGAAGGACGCGGCGCGCGATGCTGCCAAGGCGTCGAACTCGGCGCAGTCCGCCTCGTGGGCGGCCAACAACGCGAACATGCAGCCGTACATGACGGCCGGCACCAACGCGCTGACGCAGCTGCAGCAGCTCAACGCCGGCAACACCGCCAGCTTCACCGAATCGCCGGATTACGCGTGGACGCGCGATCAAGGCTTGAAGACGCTGGACCGCAGCGCGGCGGCGAGCGGCAGCCTGTACTCGGGCGGCCACAGCGCCGACCTGCTGAGCTACGGCACCGGCCTGGCCACCCAGAACTACGACAGCTACTACAACAAGCTGCTGAACATCGCTGGCATGGGGCAGAACGCGGCCAGCTCGCTCGCCGGCAACAACACGAACTACGCCAATGCGGTGGGCAACACGAATGCGAACACCGCGCTGGCGAACGGCTCCACGGATGCGGCTCTCACCGGCCTGTTGACCGGCATCGGCACGAACCTGCTGGGCACCTACGGCGCCGGTAGCGGCCGCACCAGCAGCTATGGGACCACGGGATCGTCGTCGCTGTACGGCAACCAGGCCAGCACCGGCGCCGGCAGCAACTACAACTTCGGCAACAACCTGTATAGCTTCGCGAGGGCGGCGTAATGGCAAATGGACTGACGGACTTCCTGGGCGGCTACCAGGCGGGCAACGCGATCACCGAGCGGCAGCGCCAGCAGCGCCAGCAGAACCGGCTCACGCAGCTGGCGCCGCAGGTCGTATCGGGCGATCCTGCCGCGTTCGCCCAGGCCGCCGCCATCGACCCGCAGGCGGCCCAGCAGTACCAGGCCGGCGGTGACTCGATCGCGCTGCGCGCGCGCGGCGCGGCGAAGTACCTGCAGGCGGCGCTGCAGGCCGGCGATCAGCAGAAGATCATGGCCGCGCGGCAGACCATCAAGCCGTTCATGGACACGCTGAAGCCCGGGACGGCATACCCGATGGACATGGACCCCGGCCAGGAAATGGCCGGCGTGCAGAGCTTCCTCGCACAGACCGCACACCTGGATCCGGACCTGAAGGCGGGCACGCCGACCGGCTTCCGCGAGTTCCAGATGAAGGCCGCCGCCGCCGGCCTGCAGCCGGGCACGCCGGAATACCAGAGCGCCGCCAAGATCGCACTGGGACAGGAGGGCCGCGCGTCCAGCTCGGGCTTTACGCAGGTCAAGTTCACCGGTCCGGATGGCCGCGAGCGCGTCGGCGTGATGAACGGCCGCACCGGCCGCATCGACCTGCCGGACGGCACCAGCTTCGACCCGCAGACCGGTGGCATGGCTCCGACGCAAGGGGGCCAGGGCGCACCGGTCCTGCCGCAGGGTGGTGGCCAGCAGGTGGTCGAGCAGGACGCGCAGCTGGCGAACCAGATGATTGCCTCCGGCATCCCGGCCGACCAGGTCGACCGCTTCCTGCAGAGCCGCGCCGCGCAGTTCAACGGCGGCGTGCAGCCGGCCGCGCCGGCGGCGGGCGCCGGCACCTTCGTCGGCCGCGCGCCGGAAGAGCAGGCCGCGGCCACCGAGGCAGCGAAGCAGACGACGCAGCTGCAGTACCTGCCCCAGGAACTTGGCATGCGCTCCAACGCGGCGCTCAGCACCGCGGCGGGGGAAGCGCAGATCAAGTCGGCCGCCACGAAGCAGGCTGCGTCTGCGCCGGCCTACGCCGCCCTGCAAGATGCGTCCTCGAACCTCGATCGCATGAGCGCCCAGGCGGCGACGCTGATGCAGCACCCTGGCCTCGATGGCATCACGGGATTGCGAGGCGCTATCCCCGATGTCCCCGGATCGACCGCGGCGAACGCGCGCGCAGAACTGGAGGCGCTGCGGTCGCAGATCGGATTCAGCGTGCTGCAGGCGATGCGCGACGCATCGAAGACGGGCGGCGCGCTGGGCAGCGTGTCGGAGCAGGAGAACCGCCTGCTGCAATCCAACCTTGCAGCTCTGGCCGGATCGCAGTCGGCCGAATCCTTCCGGGCCAACTTGAAGAAGGTCATGGACTATGCGAGCGCCGCGAAGGGACGCATGCAGGCCGCGTATCAGCGCCAGTACGGCGGCGCGCAGCAGCCCGCGGACCCAACGCCGGCCTCGCCGCAGGGCAGCGGCGGCGGCCGCACCATCGTGCGCAGCGGCACGCTGCCCGACGGCCGCAAGGTCGTCCAATACAGCGACGGGACCACCGACTATGGCAATTGATCCGTCCGTGCTGGCGCAGGTGAAGTGGGACGACGCCCCGGCGCCGGCTGCTGGCCAGCAGCCGCTGGAGATCGACATCACCGGCGGCGTGAGCGAGAGCCAGCTGCGCGCGCAGCAGTCCGCGGCCGCCGCACAGCAGCCGATCGACCTTGACCAGGTCGTATGGGATGACGCGCCGGGCGCGGCAGCGCCAGCAGCACCGGACACGCCGAGCCCGGCCAACAGCTCCGCGTTCGCGCGCATGGTCTCCGGCCAGCCCGCAGTGCCGCAGGTGCAGGAAGGCACCGCCATCGGCCGCTTCCTGGGCGAGATCGGCGGCCGGCAGGTGCTGCAGGGCGCCGCGGGCCTTTACGGAGCGCTGGGCGGCGACGCGGTGAACCACTACGTGCTCGACCCGATCGACAGCGCGGCGGGCTGGGGCACGCAGCTGGGCACCGGAGGCCAGTCGTACCACGATGCTGCTGGCCAGGTTGCCGACGAAATGGGCATGCGCCGGCCGGCGAACGCGCGCGAGCGCGTCATCGGCGACATCGGCGAGGCCCTGACCGGCACCGCGCTGACCATGGGCATTGGCTCGGGCGTGAACGCCCTGGCGAATCTGGGCCGCAGCGGCGCGGCGCCGGTCACCAACCGCCTGGCCGAACTGCTGACCGCGAACCCGGGCCTGCAGGCGGTCAGCACCGCCACCGGCGCCGGCGCGTCGTCGGCAACGCGCGAGGCGGGCGGCGGCACCGGGCTGCAGATCGCCGCGGGCCTGTTCGGCGGCCTCGCGCCGGGCGCGGCCAGCGGCACCGCGGCGCTTGCTGGCCGCGCGCTGCTGCCGAACCGCCTGGCCCAGCTGATCCCCGAACCTGTCGGCGCGGTGCCGACCGCCGTCGCAGGTGGCACGCGGCGCGCGATGCGCGGCCAGGATGCGCAGGGGCTGCGGGACACCATCGCCGCGTTCGACGCCGCCGGCACGGCCCCCAGCGTCGGCCAGGCGACGGGCAGCCGCACGGCGCAGGCGCTGGAATCGTACCTGGGCAACGCTCCGGGCGGCGCGGGCCGCATCGAGCGTATGGGTCGACAGCAGCAGGAGCAGGTGCGCGGCCGGCTCGACGAAATGTCGAACGCGATCGCGCCCAACGGCGCCGACCTCACGCCGCAGCAGGTCGGAGCGACGGTGCAACAAGGCATCACCGGGCAGGGCGGCTTCATCGAATCGTTCCGCAAGACCTCGAAAAAGCTCTACGACGAGCTGAACAAGCTGATGCCGCCGAACACCCCCGTTCGGGCGATGAACACCGATACCTACCTCACCGGGATCACCGCACGCACGCCTGGTGCATCGAACACGTCGGACATCCTGGTCGACCCCTTCATGGACAAGCTGACGGAAGCGCTACAGGCCGACATGGCGCAGAACGGCGGATCTCTGCCGTATCGGGCGCTGGTGCGGGTGCGCAGCATGGTCGGCGAAAAGATCGACGGCGCCGGCCTCAATCCGGACTTCGATATCAAACAGCTGCGCGCGCTGTATGCATCGCTCAGTGAGGACATGAACATGGCCGTCGCGGCCACCGGAAACCCCCGCGCCATCCAACTGATGGAGAGGGCGAACAACTACTACGACATGGGGTCGAAGCGGATCGAGCAGATCGAGAAGATCATTGAAAAGAACGGTGGCTCAGAGGCCGCCTATATGGCGCTGTTCAACGGCGCTCAGAACGGCGCGACATCCCTGCGCCGTGTGATGGGGGCGTTGCCAGCGCCTGCGCGTGCCGAAGTCACCGCATCGTTTTTGCAGCGCATGGGTCGGGCGGTGAAAGGGCAGCGGGACTCCAGTGGAGATTCCTTCTCCATGCGTACGTTTTTGACCAATTGGGCCGACCTCAGCCCGGAGGCGCGCAAGGAACTGTTTCGCAGCGCTCGCTACGGAAGCGACTTCCGCAACGACGTGGACCAGATCGCGCGGGTGGCCGACAAGATCAGCGCGGGCAGCAGGGTGTTCCAGAACACGTCTGGCACCGCGCGACAGCTCGCGCTCGGCGCGACGCTCGGTGGAACTGGAACCCTTGCAATCCCGCAGCTCTTGCGAGGCGACATCGGCGGCGCAGCCCAGACGGTAGCGGGGGCGGTCCTGTACGCGGCATCGAACAACCTGGGCGCGCGACTGATGACCAACCCCCGCGCTGTGAACTGGCTAGCTACCAACACGAAGCGCGACGCCGGCGACCTGGTTGCGCAGATCCAGGTGTTGCGCCAGGCCGGCGAGCGGTCTGACGATCAGGAAACCGTGCAACTCGCGGATGATCTGAAAGCGCAGGTTGGCGCGCCCCGTCAGTAAATGATCTTCACCAGCGCACTTCCGACGATCAAGAAAAGCCCAGCGAGGCAGAGCACCAGCAAAACGCCTTGGCGCGACGGACTCGGCCCCTGCATCGCCTTCACCTTCTTGTTCCACTTCCAGTTCTGGAACTCGTTCCAATCCATGGCGCACCCCGCGTAGTTGACGGCCCGAATCCTACCACCAACCCCCAGACCCCGCCCCGGCGGGGTTTTTCATTGGAGAAGATCATGACCTACAAGAGCAATTACCACGCCCTCGGCAAGATGCGCATCAAGGCGGTTCAACTGGTGGCCCGATTGTTCGGCGTTCCGATCGACGTGCACACCAGCTGGTTTGTCAGGCAGTCGTGAGCAGCGGCACCAGAGCTTTCAGGGTGGCCATCTCTGCAATATTGCCCACAGCCACCGCATTCTTGAACTCCATCGAGCCGACCAAGGCGAGGTCTTCTGCCGGGGCGATAGCGTTCTTGATGCTCGCGGCGATCTGAGCGCCGGTGGAGTTGCTGTCGATCAGCCAGAAAGAGGTGGGTTCATACCACCAATGGTTCGCGCGATGGGCTTTCACCGCTTCGATCAGCGCTCCGTAGCGGGTGTCGTAGTCGCGACCGCCTACTGAGCCAGCAGCAAGCCGGAAGGTGATCCAGTAAGTCGTCATTCCATTCCCCTGTAACGCCCTCCTGTTGGGCAGGCGGAGCGTAACCGCCCAATCGCCCCGATTCGTAGACAACCCCACCCGCCGCGCGCGGGTTTCTTTTTGCCCGGAGACGCCATGTCCTTTCGTTTCTACAACCCCGCCCCGGTCTTCTTGGACCTGCCGGGCCTCGCGCCGCTGGCGGGCGGCTCGCTGCAGTTCTTCGCGATCGGGACCACCACGCCGAAGGGCACTTGGTCCGACTCGGATCTGACCACGCCGAACACGAACCCGGTGCCGCTGGATAGCTCGGGCCGCGCGAACGTGAATATCTGGCTCGACGGCGCCTACAGCGTCGTGCTCAGGGCCGCGGACGGCACGTTGGTGTGGACGCGCGACGTGGACTCGGGCGCCGGCGCGGGCGCGACGATCCCGGCGCTGCTGACCGGCAAGTTCCTGAGCAACGACGGCAGCAACCTGATCTGGTCCGACGTGCTGCAGGTGCCGGACCCGACCGGCTCGGCGAACAAGATCCTGAGCACCGACGGCTCGAACCTGATCTGGATTTCCCAGCAGGAACTGCCGGACCTGCCGGTGCAGAACTTCACTAACCGGGTGAAGGTCGGCACCTATCTGCGGCAGTGGGGAAGCGACAGCGCGCCGGCATCCGGAAGCCGGCAGACGGCGCGCAGCGTCACGTTCGCGAATCCCTTCAGCGGCGACCCGTATTTCATCGCCATCATGCCGCGCAACGTCACCCACACCGCCGGGGGGCAGATCGGCGTGCCAGCGGTGACGGCGAAGTCTGCCACGGGTTTCTCGGTGCAGTTCGACACCGACGACTTCGGCCAGTCCAACGCGTCGTTCATCTCCGCGGTGCCGTTCGATTGGGTCGCGGAAGGTCCCACCACCGCATGACCACCATTGCGATCCCGCGCGTACAGGGCGCACTCGCCGACCGCGCAGGCCTGGTGACGCAGGAGTGGTACAGCTTCTTCCTGGCGCTGCGCGACAACGCCGACGGCAACGCGGAGCTGCAGGAGCAGATCGACGCCGTCGTGGCCCAGATCGCCAAGCTGATGGACGGCGGTGGCGGCGGATCCGCTTCGTTCCAGATGCAGGGCATTGACTCGGTGCTGGTAACCGGCACGCCGGCCGGCGGCGCCGTGCAGGTGACGCTCGACGGCGACCTGGACGCGCCGGGCAACACGTACTACTACGGCACCGGCCCGGATGGCCTGCGCGGCTGGTATTCGCTGGCCAGCGGCTTCGCCGTCACCGCCGACTTGACCAAGGCTGTGGACGGCGCGACGGGTGTGACGACCCACGGCCTTGCGGATCTTGCAAACAGCGGCACCGGCACGGCGATCTACAAGACGACGCGCGATGACAAGGGCCGAACCTCCGGCCAGGTCGCGGCGAATACGGACGACCTGCCCGAGAGCGCCACCCCGACGAATCAATGGTTCACGACGGCACGTGTGCGGGCCGTGGTGATGCCTGCATTCACCGACCACATTTCTGGACTGGTGATGACGTGGATCAGCAACACGTCGATCAGTGTCAGCAGCGGCGCATGCTACGTCCCGAGCCTGGGCTACGTGCTGGCGTTCCCGGCGACGGTCACAAAGTCTGGACTCTCGCTCAGCGCCAGCACTTGGTATCACGTCTACGGCTATCTCAATGTCGCCACGCCGGACATCGAGATCTCCGCCACCGCGCCGGCAGCCGCCTACAACGGTGCGGCCCGCACCAAGGCTGGCAACACGTCGCGGCGCTACATCGGCAGTATCCGCACCGACGCCAGCGGCAACGTGCTTCCCTTCGTCCACGCGGGCGACAGCATCAAGTACACGAACAACGTTATCAATAACATCGTGCTGAATGCCGGCAATGCCACCACGGCCACGAGCGTTGACGTATCCATCTATTGCCCTGTCACCTCCAGAATAGCGGATGCGCTTTGTTACAACTCAGCAAGCAGCGCTAGCGGAGCTTTCGTCTTCTTTTCGAACTCTGAAGCGATTGCAGTTTCTAGTTCGACATATTTGGCGGCATCCGCCCCGACCGCATACTTGGCTGTTGGGCTGCTGATGGACTCTGCGCAGAAGATTACCTACACCTACAACGCATCCCCCGGCGGTGGCGGCGCGTTTGTCCGCGTCATGGGCTACAAATTCGCGAGGTGACCGATGTACGCAGTCAATGGGCGTAGATTCCGTGCCATCGCTGCTGGCGACCCCTTGAGCGATGGGGAAACGCTGGTCGATGAGCTGCCGGCGAGTCTGCTGCAGCTGGATCCGGTAGCCGAGACGAAAGCACGCATCGGCGCCTGGCTGGACAGCGTCGTGCAGGCGCGTGGCTACGACAACATCGTGTCCTGCGCCTCATACGCGGCCAGCACGAACACGCAGTTCCAGGCCGAGGCGGTCGCGGCGATTGCGTGGCGCGACGCGGTCTACGCCATGGGCTACGAGATCCTGGCGAACACGCCGGCCGGCGTCGAGACCCCCGAGGACGTGATGGCGCTGTTGCCGCAGCCCGAGACATTCGGCTGGCCCGTGTCGGATTCTTCCGACAGCACGGCGGGCTGATCGCCGATAGCGCCAGGCCGACGGCCGCGCGATCCTGTCAATGCCGGACGCGGGGCCAAGGTGGCCGCTCAACCCGCGGGCCTTGAGCAAGCCCAGGCCGGCGCCTGACCGCTTCATCGACCTGTCTCGGCCGGTGGGACGCTGGGCAGTAGCATCCCCGGATGCTTCCCGAATCCTACGAATGGCTGATCCACGAGGACGTAGCGCTGTTGCGCCGCAATGGTGGTGGCGTGGCGGGAGTGCGCCTCCAGCCGGACGGCAAGTGGCGGACATGGATCAACTGGCAGCACCGGTCGCATCATGCGGTGGCCGCCAGCCAAGAGCAGGGCATGCGGTGGGTGACGCGGTGGGTGGCGGCGCAGAAGTCGCTTCCGATCGACGTGCGGCGCCGCTAGTCGGCAGCAGGAACGTGCGAATCGCAGTAGGCCGCCCAGGCCTCCATCATCTTCCGGCGCTTCTCCAGCATCTTGCCGCGCTTGTATGCGGCCTTGGACTTGTCCGGGATCTCGTGGGCCAGCGCTGCCTCGGAGAGGTCGTCCGGGAAATCGGTGGTCTCGCTCGCCCAATCCTTGAACGTCGACCGGAAGCCGTGGACGGTGATGTCGCCTCGGTCCATGCGTTTGAGCAGCGCCAGCATCGCGTTTTCGGAGAGTGGTTCGCCGCTCACGTCGTTGGGGAACAGTAGATCGCGCTCAAGCCGTGGTTTCACGATCGCCTGCGCGGCGTCCGACAGGGGCACGACATGTTCCTTTTTCGACTTCATCCGCTCGGGCGGGCACGTCCAGTCGGCGCCGCGGAACTCGCCGGGCACGGCGCCTAAGGTCATCCCGGTGCGCGCGATGGTGAGGATGGTGAACTCCAAGGCGCGCGCTGCCTCGCCGTGGCGCTTTCGCAGCGCGACCATGAACGCCGGCAGCTCGCTGTAGGGTAGGGCAGAGAAGTTCCGCACCGGCGTCACCGTGGTGGGCTTGGGCAGGAGCATCGCCAGATGGCCCTTCCAGCGCGCAGGGTTCTCGCCCGACCGCTTCCCCTTCACTCTGGCGGCGTCGAGGACCGTCTCGATGCGCTGGCGCACCCGGTTTGCCGTCTCGGTCTTCTCGGTCCAGATCGGCCGGAGGATGGCCATGATGTCGTCCGTCTCCACCTGGTCGATGCGCTTGGCGCCGATGAAGGGCTTAGCGTAGGTCTCCAGGGTGTTCTTCCATTGGTCGGCATGCTTCGCGTTCTTCCAGCCCGCGCGCTGCTGTTCGATGAACTCGGTGGCGAAATCCCAGAACGTCGGAATCGAGGCTGTAGCCGCTTGGACTGCCCGGCGGCCGGCGAGGGGGTCGGCACCGGCCTGCACCTGCTTGCGCGCCGCCTGCGCCGCCTCACGCGCTTCTGCTAGGCTTACGGTGTGCACGGGCCCCAGGCCCATCTCCGGCCGCTTGCCGCCGAAGCGGTAGCGGAAGATCCACGACTTGGCACCGGTGGCCGAAACCTGCAGATACAGGCCGCCGCCGTCTGGGTAATAGTCAGGCTCCGAGACCGTCGCGACCTTTCGGGCCGTCAGCTTGAACATCTCCCTTGCCACCTGGTCTACCCGCCCAACTACCCGCCCAATTGACGCGGATTGTAGCGGAAAGTCGCGAACGGTGGCGAACGCCAATAGCTAGCGTTTCCAAGGCTTCCGGCCGGTTTCGCGAACGGTGGCGAACGGTAGAGAATATGGCGGACGCAGACACTCTCTCCGCCAGTCGGTTCGACCCTGTTTCTTCGACAAGCGCCGAGCGCGCCCTTCGCGCGTGCGATTGCGCTGGTTGCATGCGCCATGCGCGCCTGACATGTGGTCGTTGTGGAGCGTCAGAAAATTCCGCTTCGGTACGGCGTACAACTGTTGCATCGAAACTCGGATTTCGGGTCGAGCGAGGTCAGGAAAATCTGACCCGATATCAGGCTTTGCCCTGATAACGTTGTCGCTGGCTAGCCGCGATACTGCGCCTGCCTGACGCAGGTACCGCCGCGCTTTCCTAGAGGAGCGAACAGGCTGGTCACTCGCCCTGCGTGCCGAGCCTTGAGTAAGCTCGGTGTGGTGTTTTTTTCAGCATGATGACAGTGCGGCGTGGCTAGCTGAGCAGGCTGTGAAATCTGGATAATTTTGTCTACAAATTGTAGTTGCCCTGAACAATTCACGCCGCTAGTCTGACTATGCGGCGTTCGCTGCGTTGGGGTTATACGAGATGGCCATTAGAGTTTTTTTGGTCGACGATCACGCTCTTGTCCGTACCGGCATGAAGCTGATCCTTTCGAATCAGACCGATATCGAGATCGTCGGTGAGGCCGAGAGTGGCGAGGCCGCGATGCCGCAGATCCGCCAGCTCAAGCCGGACATCGTGCTCTGCGATCTGCACATGCCTGGCGTCAGCGGGCTCGAGGTCACCGAGCGCATCGTCAAGGGCGATCACGGCACCAAGGTCATCATCGTGTCGGTGCTGGAGGACGGCCCGCTGCCCAAGCGCCTGCTCGAGGCCGGTGCGTCCGGCTACGTGGGCAAGGCCGGCGACGCGCAGGAGCTGCTGCGCGCGGTGCGCGACGTGGCGATGGGCAAGCGCTATCTCGGTGCCAACATCGCACAGAACCTGGCACTGGCCAATCTGGAAGGCGGCGGTTCGCCGTTCGATGCGCTGTCTCCGCGCGAACTGGAAGTCGCGCTGCTGCTGACCCGCGGACTGCGTCAGGAAGACATCGCCAAGCGTTTGAGCCTCAGCGCCAAGACGGTCAATACGCACAAGGCGCGGCTGTTCGAGAAGGTCGGCATCCACGACAACATCGCGCTGGCGCGGCTGGCGACGCAGTACGGTCTGCTGGATCCGGCGCATCCGCTGTAGCGCCACGGATTTTCCTTGCGCAAAGGAAAGCGACCTGACGGGTCGCTTTTTTTGTGTCCGGCGTGTGCATGCGGTGCCGTCGGACGTCGCCAGTTTGCAGGGTTTGCTTCGGGTGTCCGCCCCCGGCATCATCCGCGGCATGCAAACCGTTGCCTCCATCCTGTGGCGCAGGCTCGACGCACCGGGCCATGACGCTTGCCGGCTGCAGCGCAACGCCAGCGCATGGCAGCTCGACGGCGCCGCCGTGTTCCGCCTCGAACATGGCCGCATCGGCCAGTTGCAGTACCGCGTGCAATGCGATCTGCACTGGCACACGCAATGGGGCACCGTGCGCGGCTGGCTCGGCGGCGGGACGGTCGACCTCGCGATCGCGCGCGATGCGCGTGGCCACTGGAAGCTCAACGGCCGGCCGGTGGCCGACGTGTCGCACTGCATCGACCTCGACCTCGGCTTCACGCCGGCCACCAACCTGCTGCAACTGCGCCGGCTCCGCCTGGCAGTGGGCGAGGGCGCCGACGCCCCGGCGGCCTGGGTCGACCTCGACGGCGGCGGCACGCTCAGCGAGCTCATGCAGCGCTACGCGCGCACCGCCGACGATGCCTACGCCTACCAAGCGAAGCGCTTCGGTTATTCGGCGACGCTGCATGCGACCGGCGAGGGCTTCGTGCGCGACTATCCGGGGCTCTGGACCGCAGAGGCCTGAGCGGTCGCTTCAACGGCGAGCGTCTCCCGCCAGCGGTTCCCGATTCCGTGTTCGGTCCGCTCCGATCGCGCGCCCAAGCTGCGCACGGCCCGGATGCGGTGCGCGAATAGAGATGGATCCACGCCCAGACAAAAAAAGCGGCCCGAAGGCCGCTTTTTTCTGCTGCGAAGAACGGCGCCGGATCAGCTGGCGCGTTCCTTGTGCTCCTTGTCGTCGTCGCTTTCGCCTTCGCCGGACTTGCTGGCATGCGGCTGGTGCTGAGCGACGCTGACCGGCGCGTCTGCCGGAGCAGCGGGCGGCGCATCGAACAGGCCATTGCCAGCCGCAGCGGCAGGTGCCGGTTCGGCATCGCCGACGTGGCGGCTTTCGGCGCTGTCCGACACCGGAGCAGCGGCGACCGGCGCGTGCACCGGCGTCGGTTCGACCGCGGCGGCCGGCTGCTCTTCATGGAAGACGTCCAGCAGGGTGGTCTGCACCGGCACATAAGCCGGCTTGCTGGGCGCTTCTTCCTCGGCGAGCGGTTGCTGCGTCGTGGTCGTAGCGTCCTGCTGCGGCTTGCTGTCCGTCGTGGATGCCGTGACCGGTTCTGCGACCGGCGCGGCCGACGCTGCAACAGTCTCCATTCCGGCGTCGCGCCTGGTCGTGGCGACCGGGACGGGCTGCTCGACGATCGGCGCCGGTGTCGGCTGCAGTGCGTCCTCGATGGTTTCCGGAGACGCCGTTGCGGAAGCGGCCGACTCGGTGACGATCGACGGAGCAGGCTCCGCGGCAGTCGCTGCCTCGGAACGCGCCGCTGGCGCCTCGGCGACGACGGACGGCAGCGGTGCCGCCGCTACCGGCGCCACCGTTTCCGCCTGCGCGGTACCGCCCGATGCTGCGTCGACCGATGCCGTCTCGGCAACGAAAGGCGTGGTTGCGATCGCTGCGGCTGCGGCCACCGGCGCGGCCTGCACCTGCACGGTGCGGTCCTCGGTCTGCGGCGCTGCGGTTGCGGCGACCGGTGCGGCCTGCTGCGCGGGGGCGGTATCGCCCTCGGCCTGCGGCACCACACTTACAGCTGCGACGACCGGCGCCGGGGCGCTGGCGGCCTGCTCGTGACGCGGCGGCCGCGGCTCGCGCTTCTCCCGCGGCGCACGCGGCGCTTGCTGCGGCTTGGCCTCGGCGGCCTCGGCGGGCGCTGCGTCGTCGTCGAAGTCGAACTCCGGCTGGCTGCGGCTCGGTGCCGGCGCGGTTTCGCCGTCGCCGTCGCTGTCGCCGGCATCCAGGTCGTTGTCGTCGAACGCTGCACCCTCGCTGCCGCTGCCGGCTTCGCCATTGCCGCGACGACGGCGACGGCCGCCACGACGGCCGCGACGGCGGCGGCCACCGGCCTCGCCATTGGCGTCGTCGGCTTCGCCGTTCTCGCCGACCGGTACGGCCTGCGCGGTTTCCGCAACGCTCTCGCGCTCGTCGACGCCTGCCGGTGCCGGGTTCGGCTGTGCCGCCACCGGAGTCGAGGCCGTGGTGGTGGCCTCGCTGGCCGGCGCATCGCCGCTCAGCGCGACGGCACCGCCGGCCACGGCAGCGGCCGCGATCGTGGTGGCGTCCTGCGTTGCAGCGGCAGGTGCGGTAACGGGCTTGGCCGCGACTTCATCCTGGCGCGGCTGACGCTGCGGCTTGTCGCCCTGCAGGGCGGCCTGCGCCGGATCCTGCTGCGGCTTGGGCTGGCGCGGCGGGTTCTGCGGCTGCTGCTGCTTCGGCGCCTTCGGCTGCTGCTGCGGGTTCTGTTGCTGCGGCTTGGCCTGCTGTGGCGCCTGCTCGTTGCGCGGCGGCTTGGGCGCAAGGTTCTGCTGGCCGCCCTGCGGGTTGCCGCCGCCGTTGCCTGGACGACGCTCGTCGCGGCGCACGTTGCCGCCGTTGCCGCGCGCGGCATTGCCGCCCTGGCCGCCGTTGCGGTTGCCGCCGTCGCGACGCGCGTTGCGGTCGCCGCGGTCGTTGCGGTTGCGGTTGCCGTCATGGGCACGCTGGCGTTGTGCCGGCTCGCTGGCGGCCGGGGCCGGCGCAGGGCTTTCGCCGGCACCGAAGATCCGCTTCAGCCAGCCGACCACGCCGGTGGCCGGCGCCGCGACCGGGGCGGGCGCCGGCGCCTGGACCTGCACGGGCGCAGCGACCGGTTCCGGTGCCTCGATCACTTCGCGCACCGGGGCCGGCTGCGAGTGCTTCACGTTGGTCACCGCCGGCGCCGGAATGTTCAGCTGCGCCTTGGTCAGCGCATGCACCGGCAGCTTGCGCGGGGTGTTGCGCTGGTAGCTGGGCTTGGCGCTTTCCTCGCCGAGCTCGTTCTCGCGCAGGCGGGTCACTTCGTAGTGCGGGGTGTGCAGCTGCTCGTCGGCGACGATGACGATCGGCGCGTCGTGGCGCTTCTCGATCTCGCTGAGCGCGCGGCGCTTCTCGTTGAGCAGGTAGTTGGCGATCTCCACCGGGGCCTGCACCAGCACCTGTCCGGTGTTCTCCTTCATCGCATGCTCTTCGGCGACGCGGATGATCGACAGCGACATCGACTCGACGCTGCGCATGCGGCCATGGCCGTCGCAGCGCGGACACACGATCTGGCTGGACTCGCCCAGCGACGGACGCAGGCGCTGGCGGCTCATTTCGAGCAGGCCGAAGCGCGAGATGCGGCCGATCTGCACCCGCGCGCGGTCGTACTTGAGCGCGTTCTGCAGGCGGTTCTCGACTTCGCGCTGGTGCTTGTTGGAGGCCATGTCGATGAAGTCGATGACCACCAGGCCGCCGAGGTCGCGCAGGCGCAGCTGGCGGGCGACCTCTTCGGCGGCCTCCAGGTTGGTCTGGAACGCGGTGTCCTCGATGTCGCTGCCCTTGGTCGCGCGCGAGGAGTTGACGTCCACCGCGGTCAGCGCTTCGGTCTGGTCGACCACGATCGAGCCGCCGGACGGCAGGCGCACGCTGCGCTCGTAGGCCGCCTCGATCTGCGATTCGATCTGGAAGCGGTTGAACAGCGGGATGTCGTCGGTGTAGTGCTTGAGCTTGCGCAGGCTCTGCGGCATCACCTGCTGCATGAACTCCTGGGCATCGCCGTACATCTCGGGGGTATCGACCAGGATCTCGCCGATATCGGCGCGCAGGTAGTCGCGCAGGGCGCGGATGATCAGCCGCGATTCCTGGTAGATCAGGAACGGCGCCGGCTTGGCCAGCGCGGCCTCGGCGATCGACTTCCACACCTGCAGCAGGTAGTCCAGGTCCCACTGCAGTTCTTCGGCATCGCGGCCGACGCCGGCGGTGCGGATGATCACGCCCATGTCGTCGGGGATATTCAGCTTGTCCAGCGCTTCCTTCAGCGCGGCGCGGTCCTCGCCCTCGATCCGGCGCGAGACGCCGCCGGCGCTGGGCGAGTTCGGCATCAGCACCATGTAGCGGCCGGCCAGCGAGATGAACGTGGTCAGCGCGGCGCCCTTGTTGCCGCGTTCTTCCTTGTCCACCTGGACCACCACCTCCTGCCCCTCGCGCAGCAGTTCGCGGATCGTCGCCTTGTTGTGGTCGACGCCGGCCTGGAAGTAGTCGCGGGAGATTTCCTTCAGCGGCAGGAAGCCGTGGCGCTCGCCGCCGTATTCGACGAAGGCGGCTTCGAGCGAGGGTTCGAGCCGCGTGATCCGGCCCTTGTAGATGTTGGACTTCTTCTGTTCCTTGGACGGCTGCTCGATGTCGATGTCGTACAGGGTCTGGCCGTCCACGATGGCCACACGCAGTTCTTCCGCCTGCGTGGCGTTGATCAGCATTCGCTTCATTGTTGCGTTCCTCGCGCTGCTACCGCGCGGAACGCCATGGGGTTTCGCTTCTGGTCACGCTTCGCCGCCCATCGCGCAGGCGCGGGGAGGGCGGCTTGGGTTTCCAGCGCTACGACACCACGGCGAGCCGCGGGAGCGCTTCTTTCTTTTAGGTGGTTCAGGACCGGCGGCGACTCCAGCCAGGCTGGGCGCCGCACGGGGCATGTTCAGCGCGGACGCTTGTGGCATCCGGCGATGGCCGGGTAGGCCGGTGAGCCGCTAACATGGCCGCCCCGGGGGCGGTGGTCGCGCACTGTGCCGGAATCGTCGCAAGCCGGGCTTCTGGCCCTGAGCTAACTTCCAACGAAATCAAACCCTTATCTCGCCCCCCGAGTGTAACAGAATAAACTGCCTGATGACTTCTTCCCCGATCCCTCCCAAGCCGCGCGACGTCGCGACCAGCGCGGTGCGCATTCTCAAGGTCCCGGAAGACAGGGCTGGACAGCGTGTAGACAATTTCCTGCTCGGCCAGCTCAAGGGCGCCCCGCGCAGCCTGATCTACAAGCTGATGCGCAGCGGCCAGGTCCGGGTCAACGGCGGCCGCACCAAGGCCGAGCGCAAGCTGGAGGCGGGCGACGAGGTGCGCATCCCGCCGGTGAAGCTGCACGAGGAGGGCGAGAAGACCGCGCCGCCGGACGCGTTCATGGCCCGGCTGGAGGCGGCGATCGTCTATGAGGACGCGCGCTTGCTGGCGCTGAACAAGCCGTCCGGGGTCGCCAGCCATGGCGGCAGCGGGATCAGCTTCGGCGCGATCGAGACCTTGCGCGCCCTGCGCCCGAACCAGACCCTGGAACTGGTGCACCGGCTCGACCGCGACACCTCCGGGCTGCTGATCGTGGCCAAGAAGCGCTCGGCGCTGACCGAGATGCAGGCGCTGATGCGCGAGGACGACCGGGTTGAGGGCCGTGGCATCAGCAAGCGCTACCTGACCCTGCTGGTCGGGCGCATGCCCGACGGGGTGATGAGCGTGGATGCGCCGCTGCACATCGGCCTGCGCCAGGGCGGCGAGCGCCATGTGCAGGTGAACGCGGCCGGCAAGGCGTCGCTGAGCCATTTCCGGGTGCTGGAGCGGCGCGGCGGGCATTCCTATTGCGAGGTGCGGATCGAGACCGGCCGCACCCACCAGATCCGGGTGCATGCCCAGCACCTGGGGCACGCGGTCGCCGGCGACGACAAGTACGGCGATCCGGCGGTCAACAAGCGCCTGCGCGAGCAGATCGGACTCAAGCGCCTGTTCCTGCATGCCGCGTCGCTGGAATTCACGCTCGACGGCGGCAAGACCCCGTATCTGCTGAATGCGCCGCTGGCCGACGAACTGGCCGAGGCGCTGAGCAGCCTGGGCGGCTGAGCCAGGCGCGGACGGGCGGCGGTGTGTACGCCGCCCGCCGGTGCCGTCTATCCGTTGTGCTTTTCGTGGTCGTGCTCGTGGTGCGGCTCGGAATGCGCTTGCGGCGGACGCGAAGCGGGGCGCGGCTCGGCCGCGTGCATCGGCTGCGGCCGCGGCGATGCGACCCGCGCCATGCGCTGCTCCTGCATCGGCGGCCGCTGCTGTTCCTGTCGCGACATGGCCTGAACGCGCTCAGGGAACTCCCGCATCGGTGCCTCCCGGTGCGCGGGTGCCGGCTGCTGCGCATTGAACGCGGCGAACTGGTGCGGCGCCTGCCGTGCCGGCTCGGGCTGGGCGAATCGGGCCTGCTGCGCACGCGGATCCTCGCGGTGCGGTGCCGGCATCGACATCGCCCGCGGCTGTGCGGCATGCGCCATCTGCATGTTCCCCATCGGCATCGGCGCGCTGGCGCGCGGCGCCTGCGGCATGTCGCGGCGCGGCGCTGCGGCAGCGTTGGCCATCGGCATGGCATGGCGGGAATCGGCCGCGGACATCGGCATCGGCGCGTGCGGCGATTGCGCGAAGGGCGACTGCGTACGCGCATCGCGTGCGGCACTCATTGCGTTCGGGCCGTTCAGCCCGGGCAGCGGCGACCGCTGCGCCGCATTCGCCACGACCGGACGACCCGGCTGCAGCATCCGTTCGTTGAAATGCGGCGTGGACAGTTGTGCATAGTCGACTGGGTGGCGTGCCGCCGCCGCCGGTGCGAACTGCGGCGCGGGGCCGCGTGGGTTCTGGGCCAGATGCGGCGCCAGCGCGGCCGCGGCGGCCGCCGCAGGCATCGCCGCCAGCGCCGCCCGCTGCGGAAAGCTGCGGTTGTCGTTGTGCACGAAGCTGCGCGCGTCGATCCGGTTGTTGCTGATGTTATTGGTGATGTTGTTGTTGATGATGGTGGTGGTGCGCGGCGCGTAGACGCGGTTCTGGTAGACCACGTAGTGCGGTGCCGAGGGCGGGGCGTTCCAGTTCATGCCCCAGCTGTTCCAGCCCCAGCGGTGCCAGGCCGGTTCCGGTTCCAGCCAGCCCAGCGGGCCGTGGTGGTGGTGTTCCAACGCGTCGCCGACCAGCACGCCGACGCCGAAGGAGATGATGCCGGCGGTCACCAGATCGCCTTCGCTGTAGTACCGCGGACGGTAGCGGTACTCGCGGTACACGTCGACCGGGGCGCCGTAGACCACGTCCGGATCGTAGCGCGGCACATAGACGACATCCGGCTGCGCCGGTTCGATGACGATGGTCTGGCGCGGCGGCGGGATCCGCTCGTCTTCATAGGCCGGTTCCACTACCGTGCGTTGCACCACCTGCACCCGTTGCTGCGGCGTGTTGCGCAGATGGCCCTGCGCCTGCGCCCGCCCGCGCATGACCTGGATCGCGTCGAGCACCTCGTTGGGGTCGTGCGCATAGGCATCGCCGAGCGCGCGGGTCCAGTCGCCGTTGCTGGCCAACTGCTCGACCACGTCGGGAAAGGCGATCAGCGCCTTGACGCTGGGATCCCAAGGCTGCGCTGCCGCCGCCTGCAGACGGTCCGCCGCGGCCAGGCCGCTGTTGCTATGCAGCCAGCCCTGGGCATCGCCGACCTGGTCCGGATACACCGAGGCGGCCAGGGTCTGCGCGAGCAGCTTGTCGGGAAACAGCGCGATCGGCGCGACCAGCTTGTACAACTGATCGGCGCTGGGCGGCACGTAGGGCGCGGGCGCGGCGGCGGTCGCCGCGGCCGGTGCCGGTGCAGGCGTCGGTTGCTGTTGGCACGCACTCAGCGCCAGCACGCTCACCGCGGTGACCAGCGCCAGCGTCAACTTCGTTGATGGCAGGGAGCGGATATCCATGCTGCACCTTTTCGACGTGGTGTTCGGAAGTTGCGCGCAGGATGCTCTGTGTTGCATGTCTGCAAGCTTTCTGCGAAGCGCTGCAACACGGGCGCGCCAGCGTTCGTTCAGCCGGGCCGCCGCTGCCGGCTCAGGGCGTGGTGGACAGGCGGAACAGCACCAGGCTCAGCGCCAGCGTGGCCATGCCGGCGACCAGTCCGTACACGGTTTCGTGGCCCTTTGCGTAGCGCTTGGCCGCCGGCAGCAATTCGTCCAGGGCCAGGAACACCATCACCCCGGCGATGACCCCGAACACCGAGCCGAAGATCGCCTCGGACAGGAATCGCGACAGCGCCACGTAGCCGATGATCGCGCCGATCGGCTCGGCTAGGCCCGACAGCAGGCTGGCGGCGAAGGCATAGGATTTGCGCCCGGTGGCGTAGTGCACCGGCACCGCGATGGCGATGCCTTCGGGGATGTTGTGCACGGCGATCGCGAACGCCAGCGGCATGCCCACGGTGGGGCTTTCCAGGGTGGCGAAGAAGGTCGCCAGGCCTTCCGGAAAGTTGTGCGCGGTGATCGCCACGGCAGTCAGCAGGCCGACGCGCTTGACGTAGGCGCGGTTGTCGGCGCGGAACAGCGGGTCCTGGGCATTGAGGCTTTCGTGCGGATTGGGCACCAGCCGGTCGATCACCACGATCAGCGCCATGCCGGCCAGGAACGCCAGCGTGGCATAGGCGTAGCCCAGCCGCGGATCGAACGCGTGGCTGAAGGAGGCGACCGACTTGCCGAGGATCTCGGTCAGCGACACGTACACCATCGCGCCGCCGGCGAAGGCCAGGCCGAAGGCGAGCAGGCGCGGATTGGGGCCTTTGGTGAACAGCACCAGCACACTGCCCAGGCCGGTGGCCAGGCCGGCGGCCAGGGTCACCGCCAAGGCGATCCATACGTTGTGCGACGGAATATCCAGCATGCGCCAGGCGGCTCCTGTGTCGAGACGGGGATGGAGACAGGGATGGAAGCGGGCGCGAGGCTGGCGGAATGTGAAGGCGGCGCACCGCCAAGGCCGGCGGCGCGCGCAAGCGGCCCGCGGGCCGCGTTCAGCTGGAGTGGTGCGCCTGCGCGTCGAGCGCGAAGCAGCGGTCCGGCCGCGGTTGCGGCGGATTGAAGTTGACCGGCACCTGGATCGTGCGCGGCACCGCCTTGCCGTCGCGCGTGGCGGGCTTGAAGATCCACTCGCGCACGCGCTGCTGCGCCGACGCGTCGAGTTTGGGCTGGCCGCTGCTGCTGACCAGCTGCACGTCGGTGGGCTTGCCCTGCACGCCGACCACCACGCTCAGCACTGCCTTGCCGCCGAGCCCGGCGCAGGCCAGTTCGATCGGGTAGTCCGGCGGCGGGGTCTGTACCGCGGCGACTTCGGTCGGCGCGGCGGCCACGCTCTGGGTCTGCGATTGCCCGGACTTGCCGCAGCCGCCGAGCAGCAGGACGGCAGCGAGCGGCAGGCAGGAGGCGGCGAGGATGGAACGGCGGGATGCGGCAGGCATGGGGATCATTCCGGTAGGGCCGAGGCTTTGGCGGCGCAGATGAAGTCGTTTTCGCTGAGGCCGCCGACGTCGTGGGTGGAATAGCGCACCACCACGCGGTCGTAGTGCACGCCCAGGTCGGGGTGGTGGTCTTCGCGGTGCGCGATCCAGGCCAGCGCGTTCACGAACGCCAGGGTGCGGTAGTAGTCGGGGAAGCGGAACGTGCGGCTGATCGCCATGCCGTTCTCGACCAGCTCCCAGCCGGGCACCTGCGGCAGCAATTCGGCCAGGCGCGCCTGGGTGAGCTTGTATTCGCTGCCCTTGCAGGGCGAGCAATGGGCCTGTGCGAGCGGGATCAGGTCGTTCATTGTTGGAGCCTCCGCGGCAGGCTGGCTGAACGCGCCGCCGATGGGAAAAGTTCGCGATGAGCCGGTCGCGTGGAAGCGTTAGAATAACCGCATGATCCAGATCTCCGACAACGCGCAGACCCATTTCCGCAAACTGCTCGAACGCGAGGCCGTGCCCGGCATGGGCGTGCGCCTGAGCGCGGTCGATCCCGGCACCGCACGCGCCGACGCGCGGCTGGAGTTCGCCGAGCCGGCGGACCTGGCCGGCGACGAATGGGCGATCGACTGCGCCGGCTTCACCCTGTATGTGGCCGCCGACAGCGTCGGCTGGCTGGACGGCGCCGAGATCGACTACGTTACCCAGGGCACCGGCCAGCAATTGACGATCAAGGCGCCGAAGATCAAGGGCGAGGCGCCGGGCGAGGCCGCCTCGCTGGTCGAGCGGGTGCGCTGGGTGGTCGAGAACGAGGTCAATCCGCAGCTGGCCCAGCACGGCGGCCGCGTGGCGGTGCAGGAAGTGTCGGCCGAGGGCGTGGTGCTGCTGCGCTTCGGCGGCGGCTGCCACGGCTGCGGCATGGCCGACGTGACCCTGAAGCAGGGCATCGAGAAGACGCTGATGGGACGCGTGCCGGGCATCACCGCCGTGCGCGACGCCACCGACCACGACAGCGGCAGCGCCCCGTACATCCCGCGCGATTCCGCGGCCTGATTCCTCCTCTACGCCGGTGACGCGCGCCGCCGACATCCTCGCCGCGCTGTTGGCGCGCTCGCCGCGCAAGCTGCTGCGCGATCGCCGCACCGGCCTGCCGTACGGCTGGGCGCACTGGATCTCCTCGCAGCCGGTCAAGCCGCGTCCGTTCGTCTCCTCCGAGTTGATCGCAGCGTTGCCGCAACCGGCGCCGGCACCGACCTCGCGCCTGCCCGCATTGAGTCCATGGCAGGCATTCCGCCGACTGTGGTGGCAGGACTGGGACCCGGCGCCGTACGACCAGCGCTGGTGGCGGCGGATCGCGGCGCTGGTCAGCCTGGCCTTGCATCTGCTGTTCGCGCTGTTCCTGCTGTGGGTCGCCTTCGTGCGCCTGTTGCCGCCGCGCCCGGACGCGAGCGAGGCCGGGCGCGTGCAGGTGGAATTCGTGGGCCGCGGCACGCCGGCCGAGACCGGTGGCGGCGCGGACGCGCAAGACCCGGCGGCCGCTGCCGCCGCGCAAGCCGCAGCGGCGAGTGCGCAGCGGGCAGCGGCGACGACTGCCGTCACCCAGCCCAAGACCGCAGCCGCGGCGCCGGCCGCCTCCGCCACGCCAGCGGCGAGCACCGCGCAGGCGGTGCCCAGTCCACCACCGCCGCCGCCGGATCAGCCGCTGCAGGTCACCGAGACCGCGCAGCCGAGCAGCGATTTCGTGCTGCCGCCGCCCAGCGTGCGCGAACCGACGCTGACCCTGCGCGAGATCGCGCCGCCGAGCGTGCAGGTGCCGGAGCGCGAAGTCGAAGTGGTCACCGAGATGCCGACGGTGGCGCAGATCCGTCCGCGCGACGTGCCGGTGCCGCGCCCGTCGGAACCCCAGTTGCAGGTACGCGAGCGCGAAGTGCCCGAGCCGCTGCCGCAGGTCCAGGTGCAGATGCCGCAGATCCGCGCGCGCGATCCCGCACCGACGCTGCGCACGCCGGAGGCGCCGCAGGTGCGGCAGATCGAACTGCCGACGCCTGCAACGGCGGCGACGCCGACGCCGCCAGCGGCGGTGCAGCCCGAGGTGCCGGCAAGCGCATCGGCGGCTGGCGCGGCCTTGGCGCAGGCGGCGGCCCAGACCAGCGCCGCGGCGCAAGGCAAGGCCGAGTCGCGAACGCCAGCTGGCAGCGGTGCCGCGCCGCCGGGCAGCCAGGCGGCCGCGCCGGGCAGCGGTCCGGCGGCGGTCGCGCACGACGGCGGCTGGGCGACGCCGCAACGCGGCGACGACTGGGGCGCTTCGGCGCGCAACCGCGCCGGCGACGCCGGAGCCGGCGCCAGCCAGCGCAATGGCATGTTCAACGGCGATGGCAGCGTGCGCGTGCCTGGCGGCGAAGGGCAGGGCAAGGCGCCGCCGCGCGGCGCGCCCGGCAGCGAGACCGACAGTTGGTCGCGCGACCAGATCGCCAATGCCGGGCAGTGGCTCAAGCGTCCGCCTTACGACTACAAGCCGACCTCGTTCGACAAGTATTGGTTGCCGAACGCGACGCTGCTGGAAGAGTGGGTGCGGCGCGGCATCAAGACCGTCAACATCCCGATTCCCGGTACCACCAGCAGCATTTCCTGCGTGGTCTCGATCCTGCAGCTGGGCGGCGGCTGCGGCATCACCGATCCGAACCTCAACGACCAGCCCGCCGGCGCGCGGCCGCCGCCGGCGGTGCCGTTCAAGCCGGGCCTGCAGGAAGACAACGGCAGCGTGAAGTAGGCGCCGGGAGTTCGCGCATCTGCGCTGTGGCGTCCAGCCAGCCGTGATTGCCCGGCACGCATGCGGCAGCGATTCGCCAACATGCAGACGCCTGCCTCCTGCCTCCTGCATTCTGCAGGCGCGGCCATCTTGCTGATGCGGCCATCCTGCAGGTACGGCTTCAGCCGCGACAGAATCTATCGGTAAATGCCTGTCGCGGCTGAAGCCGCTCCTACAGAACTCGCGGCCGACGGGTTGAATGCACAGTAGGAGCGGCTTCAGCCGCGACCGATCGCCGAAACCGGCTTAACGCCGGATTGCGTTCGCCGCGGCTACAGAAGAGTGGCTCGCCGCCGACATGCGGGCGATCGCGCTCAATCCAGATGCGCACACACCGCCTCGCCGATCTCGGCCGGTCCGGCACGAAGCCGGGCACCTGACGCCGGCTATGTCGCGTTTGGCGTGCAGACTTGCGGTGGAAACCGGTGCCGGCAAGATGCCGGCGCCGCGATCACTTCACGCCGTGCAGGTCGCGCAGCTGGGTGGCGCGCGATCCGAAATACGCCGCCAGGTCGGCGATGTCCTGGTCGCTGAGCGGCGCCGCCTGCGGGGTCATCAGCGGATGCTGGCGATCGCCGGCACGGTACGCCTGCAGGGCATGCGCGACATAGTCGCCGTACTGGCCGCCGAGCTTGGGGTAGCTCGGGTCGATCGGCGCGTTGCCGTCGGCGCCGTGGCAGTCGATGCAGCTCTGCCCGGTGGCCTTGCCCTTGGCGTGGGCCAGTTTCTCGCCGGCGGCGGCGCGCCCGCTCGGCAGGCCGGCGGACGAGCCGGACCCATGTTCGCCACTGGCGTGGCCGGGGTCACCGGCGGACTGGCTGGTGGATTCCACCTGCGATTGCGAACACGCCCCCAGGCACAGGGCAGCAAGCAGGACGATGGCGGGACGCAATGCGTGCGCGGCTTTCGGCATGGGATGGCTACTTGAGGGTGGTCAGGTAAGCGGCGATGTCGGCGATGTCCTGGTCGGAGAAGCTCTCCGCCTGGGCCTGCATGGTCGGATGCTTGCGCTTGCCGAGCCGGTATTCGGTCAGCGCCTGGGTCAGGTACTGCGCCGACTGGCCGCCGATCTTGGGAACGCGGTAGCTCGGGTAGGCATTCTTGTAGCCGGTGACGCCGTGGCAGCCCTGGCAGGTATAGGTCAGCAGTCTGCCGTTGTCGGCATGGCCGACGGCGGCAGCGGGCGCCGCCGGGGCGGCGGCTGGGGCGGGAGCGGCGGGCGCCGGCGCGGTCTGCGCCGCGGCCGGGGCAACCCCGAGAGAAACGAGTACGGCCAAAGCAAAACAAGCGGCTAGCGGCTGCGTGCGCATGGTTTCGTGGTCCGGAGGACGGGACTGGGAGTTCCGGCGTGGGGGAACACGGAACGACCCGAGTATAGCCTGGCCTTTCGCGGCTCCGAAACAGGCCTTGGGAATCCTCCACGCCGCACCGTGCGGTGGACCATGACCTTTGGCTCATTCACCTGGGCGTCATCAGGTGATCTACTTACCTACAACACCATTCACGCCATCCACCAGGGACACGACGATGACGCGATATTCCACGCGCCGACGCACCGCCAGCTGCGCCGCCGCGCTGTTGATCACCTCCACGCTGTTGCTCGGCGGCTGCAAGCCGGCGGCCGGCGATGCGCAGGCCAAGGCCAAGGAGGCCGAGAAGGCGCCCGACGCGGTCCCGGTCGAGGTGGCCAAGGCCAGCCGGCGCGCGGTGGCGGCCAGCTACAGCGGCACCGCGGCGCTGGAGGCGCGCGCCGAATCGCAGGTGGTGGCCAAGACCTCCGGCGTGGCGCTGGCGGTGCTGGCCGAGGAGGGCCAGCAGGTCCGCGCCGGGCAGCCGCTGGTGCGGCTGGATCCGGACCGCGCGCGGCTGGCGGTGGCGCAGAGCGAGGCGCAGCTGCGCAAGCTGGAGAACAACTACCGGCGCTCGGAGCAACTGGTCGGCCAGCAACTGGTCAGCGCCGCCGATGTCGACCAGATCAAGTACGACCTGGCCAACGTGCGCGCGCAGCACCAGCTGGCGTCGCTGGAGCTGTCCTACGCGACGGTGGTCGCGCCGATCTCCGGAGTGATCGCGTCGCGTTCGATCAAGACCGGCAACTTCGTGCAGATCAATACGCCGATCTTCCGCATCGTCGACGACTCGCGCCTGGAAGCCACGCTCAACGTGCCCGAGCGCGAGCTGGCCACGCTCAAGGCCGGGCAGCCGGTGACGCTGCTGGCCGATGCCCTGCCGGGCAAGCAGTACCTCGGCAAGGTCGATCGCATCGCGCCGGTGGTGGATTCGGGCAGCGGCACGTTCCGCGTGGTGTGCGCGTTCGAGGAAGGGGCCGAAGCCTTGCAGCCTGGCATGTTCGGGCGCATCCGCATCGACTACGACCAGCGCGCCGATGCGCTGGTGGTGCCGCGCCTGGCGCTGCTCGACGACGGCGAGCCGGCGGTGTTCCGGGTCAGTGCCGGCAAGGTCACGCGGGTGCCGGTCAAGCTGGGCTACTCCGAAGGCCCGTGGGTGGAGATCCGCGACGGCCTGCAGCCCGGCGACCAGGTGGTCACCGCCGGCAAGGTCGCCTTGCGCGACGGCAGCCGCGTGCAGGTGATCGCGCCGCAGCGCGAGGTTGCCGAGGTCGGCGGCGGCGCCGCGGTCGGAGCGCACTGATGACCAGCGCCGGTTCCGATCACGGCAGCGATCCGCACGAACATTCGCCGCCGGGCGTGCGCGGCGGTGGGCTGGTCGAATTCGCCACGCGCCGCCGCGTCACCATCGCGATGGCCACGGTGACGCTGCTGCTGTTCGGCGTGATCGCGCTGAACAGCCTCAAGGTCAACCTGCTGCCCGACCTGAGCTATCCGACCCTGACCGTGCGCACCGAGTACACCGGCGCGGCGCCGTCGGAGATCGAGACGCTGGTGACCGAGCCGGTCGAGGAAGCGGTCGGCGTGGTCAAGAACCTGCGCAAGCTCAAGTCGGTGTCGCGCACCGGGCAGAGCGACGTGGTGCTGGAGTTCGCCTGGGGCACCAACATGGACCAGGCCAGCCTGGAGGTGCGCGACAAGATGGAGGCGCTGGAGCTGCCGCTGGAAGCCAAGGCGCCGGTGCTGCTGCGCTTCAATCCGTCCACCGAGCCGATCATGCGCCTGGTGCTGGCGAGCAAGGCGACGCCGGCCAGCGACGCCGATGCGGTGCGCGCGCTGACCCAGTTGCGCCGCTATGCCGACGAAGACCTGAAGAAGAAGCTGGAGCCGGTGGCCGGCGTGGCCGCAGTCAAGGTCGGCGGCGGACTGGAAGACGAGATCCAGGTCGACATCGACCAGCAGCGGCTGGCGCAGCTGAGCCTGCCGATCGACAACGTCATCACCCGGCTCAAGGAAGAGAACATCAACATCTCCGGCGGGCGCCTGGAGCAGGGCTCGCAGCGCTACCTGGTGCGCACGGTCAACCAGTTCGTGGATCTGGACGAGATCCGCAACCTGCTGCTGACCACGCAGGGTGCGGGCAGCAGCGCCGCCGACTCGGCGATGCAGCAGATGTACGCGATCGCCGCCTCGACCGGCTCGGAAGCGGCGCTGGCCGCGGCCTCGGCGGCGCAGAGCGCCTCGTCCAGTTCCACTACCACCATCGCCAACGGCATGCCGGTGCGGCTGAAGGACGTGGCCGAGGTGCGGCAGGGCTACAAGGAGCGCGAGGCGATCATCCGCCTGGGCGGCAAGGAAGCGGTGGAACTGGCGATCTACAAGGAAGGCGACGCCAACACCGTGTCCACCGCGGCGGCGCTGCGCAAGCGCCTGGAGCAGCTGAAGACGCAGATCCCGCCGGACGTGGAACTGACCACGCTGGAAGACCAGTCGCGCTTCATCGAGCACGCCATCGGCGACGTCAAGAAGGACGCGGTGATCGGCGGCCTGCTGGCGATCCTGATCATCTTCCTGTTCCTGCGCGACGGCTGGAGCACGTTCGTGATCAGTCTGTCGCTGCCGGTGTCGATCGTGGCCACGTTCTTCTTCATGGGCCAGCTCGGGCTGAGCTTGAACGTGATGTCGCTGGGCGGACTGGCGCTGGCCACCGGGCTGGTGGTGGACGATTCGATCGTGGTGCTGGAGAGCATCGCCAAGGCGCGCGAGCGCGGCCTGAGCATCCTCGATGCGGCGATCGCCGGCACCCGCGAGGTGAGCATGGCGGTGGTCGCCTCGACCCTGACCACGATCGCGGTGTTCCTGCCGCTGGTGTTCGTCGAGGGCGTGGCCGGGCAGCTGTTCCGAGACCAGGCACTGACCGTGGCGATCGCGATCGCGATCTCGCTGGTGGTGTCGATGACCCTGATCCCGATGCTCAGTTCGCTGAAGGGACGCCCGCCGCTGGCGTTCCCGCCCGAACCCGAGCAGCCGCAATGGCAGCCGCAGCGCGGCTGGCTGAAGCCGGTGGCGTGGGGCCGGCGCGGTGCCGCCGCGGCGGTGCGCGGCGGTTTCTTCGGCGTGGCGTGGCTGGTGGTGCGGCTGTGGCGCGGCGGCGTGGCGGTGATCGCGCCGGTGATGCGCAAGGCCAGCGACCTGGCGATGGCGCCATATGCGCGCGCCGAACGCGGCTATCTGCGGTTGCTGCCGGGCGCGTTGGCGCGGCCGTGGCAGGTGCTGGGACTGGCTGCGCTGGCATTCGCGGCGACCTTGGCGGTGGTGCCGATGCTCGGCGCCGACCTGATTCCGCAATTGGCGCAGGACCGCTTCGAGATGACGGTGAAGCTGCCGGCCGGTACGCCGTTGCGGCAGACCGATGCGCTGGTGCGCGAACTGCAGGAAACCCACGGCAAGGACGCCGGCGTGCAGGCGCTGTACGGCGTCAGCGGCAGCGGCACCCGGCTCGACGCCAGCCCCACCGAAAGCGGCGAGAACATCGGCAAGCTGACCATCGCCATGGCCGGCGGCGGCAGCGCGCAGTTCGAGGCGCAGCAGAGCGACCGTATGCGCGCGACGATGCGCAAGCATCCGGGCGTGCAGGTCGGTTTCAGCCGCCCGGAGCTGTTCAGTTTCTCCACGCCGCTGGAAATCGAGCTGCGCGGGCAGGACCTGGAGACGATCCAGCACGCCGGCCAGAAGCTGACCGCGATGTTGCGCGGCAATGGCCACTACGCCGACGTGAAATCGACGGTGGAAGAGGGCTTCCCGGAAATCCAGATCCGCTTCGACCAGGAACGTGCCGGTGCGCTGGGCCTGACCACGCGGCAGATCGCCGACGTGGTGGTGAAGAAGGTGCGCGGCGACGTCGCCACCCGCTACAGCTTCCGCGACCGCAAGATCGACGTGCTGGTGCGCGCGCAGCAGAGCGACCGCGCCAGCGTCGACAGCATCCGCCGGCTGATCGTCAATCCCGGCAGCAGCAAGCCGGTGACGCTGGATGCGGTCGCCGACGTGGTCGCCACCACCGGTCCCAGCGAGATCCACCGCGCCGACCAGATCCGCGTGGCGATCGTGTCGGCCAACCTGCGCGACATCGACCTGGGCGGTGCGGTGCGCGAGGTGCAGGACATGGTCGCGCGCGAGCCGCTCGGCGCCGGCGTCGGCATGCACATCGGCGGGCAGGGCGAGGAACTGGCGCAGTCGGCCAAGTCGCTGCTGTTCGCGTTCGGCTTGGCGATCTTCCTGGTGTACCTGGTGATGGCCTCGCAGTTCGAATCGCTGCTGCACCCGTTCGTGATCCTGTTCACCATCCCGCTGGCGATGGTCGGCGCGGTGCTGGCGCTGCTGCTGACCGGCAAGCCGGTATCGGTGGTGGTGTTCATCGGCCTGATCCTGCTGGTCGGGCTGGTGACCAAGAACGCGATCATCCTGATCGACAAGGTCAACCAGCTGCGCGAAGAGGGCGTGGCCAAGCGCGAGGCGCTGATCGAGGGCGCACGCTCGCGTTTGCGGCCGATCATCATGACCACGCTGTGCACGCTGTTCGGCTTCCTGCCGCTGGCGGTGGCAGCGGGCGAGGGCGCCGAAGTACGCGCGCCGATGGCGATCACCGTGATCGGCGGCCTGCTGGTGTCCACGCTGCTGACGCTGGTGGTGATCCCGGTGGTCTACGACCGCCTGGATCGTCGCGCCGACGGCTATTACGCCGAGCGCGGGCAGCGCGCGCGGCGGCGTCTGGAAGGGCTTGGCCACGGCGCAGGCGACGGCGCGGGTGAACCGGCATGAGCGTCGCCGAGTTCAGCATCCGCCGTCCGATCACCACCATCATGTGCTTCGTGTCGCTGGTGGTGGTCGGATTGATCGCGGCGTTCCGGTTGCCGCTGGAGGCGTTGCCGGATATCTCCGCGCCGTTCCTGTTCGTGCAGTTGCCCTACAGCGGCTCGACTCCCGACGAGGTCGAACGCAACCTGGTGCGGCCGACCGAGGAAGCGCTGGCGACGATGACCGGGATCAAGCGCATGCGCTCGACCGCGACCGCCGACGGCGCCAACATTTTCATCGAGTTCTCCGATTGGGATCGCGACATCGCCATCGCCGCCTCCGACGCGCGCGAGCGCATCGACGCGATCCGCGCCGACCTGCCCGACGACCTGCAGCGCTACCACGTGTTCAAGTGGTCCAGCAGCGACGAGCCGGTATTGAAGGTGCGCCTGGCTGGCGCGGCCGACCTGACCGGCGCCTACGACATGCTCGACCGCGAGTTCAAGCGGCGCCTGGAACGCATCCCCGGCGTGGCCAAGGTGGAAGTGTCCGGCGCGCCGCCGAACGAGGTGGAGATCGCGATCGCGCCGGACCGGCTCAGCGCGCACAACCTCAGCCTCAACGATCTCAGCGAGCGCCTGGGCAAGCTCAATTTCTCGCTGTCGGCCGGGCAGATCGACGACCACGGCCAGCGCCTGCGGGTGCAGCCGGTCGGCGAACTGCGCGACCTGCAGGAACTGCGCGACCTGGTCATCGACAACAAGGGCTTGCGCCTGGGCGATATCGCCGACATCCGGCTGAAGCCGACCCGGATGAACTACGGCCGGCGCCTGGACGGGCGCCCGGCGGTGGGCCTGGACGTGTACAAGGAACGCAGCGCCAACCTGGTCGAGGTGTCGCGCGCGGTGCTGGCCGAGGTGGAGCAGATCCGCACCCAGCCGGCGCTCAGCGACGTGCAGGTCAAGGTCATCGACAACCAGGGCAAGGCGGTGACCTCGTCGCTGACCGAACTGGCCGAGGCCGGCGGGGTCGGCCTGCTGCTGTCGGTGACGGTGCTGTTCTTCTTCCTGCGCCACTGGCCGTCGACGCTGATGGTGACCCTGGCGATCCCGATCTGCTTCACCATCACCCTGGGCTTCATGTACTTCGCCGGGGTGACCCTCAACATCCTGACCATGATGGGCCTGCTGCTGGCGGTGGGCATGCTGGTGGACAACGCGGTGGTGGTGGTGGAGAGCATCTACCAGGAACGCGAGCGCATGCCGGACCAGCCGCAGCTGGCCTCGATCATCGGCACCCGCAACGTGGCCATCGCGCTGTCGGCCGGCACCCTGTGCCACTGCATCGTGTTCGTGCCGAACCTGTTCGGCGAAACCAACAACATCAGCATCTTCATGGCGCAGATCGCGATCACCATCTCGGTGTCGCTGCTGGCCTCGTGGCTGGTGGCGGTGAGCCTGATCCCGATGCTGTCCGCGCGCATGCGCACGCCGGCGCTGGTCCGCTCCGAGCGCGGCCTGATCCCGCGCCTGCAGCGCCGCTATGCCCGCGTGCTGCGCTGGTCGCTGGCCCATCGCGGCTGGAGCGTGGCCGCGATCGCGCTGATCACCGCGCTCAGCGTGGTGCCGATGCTGCAGACCAAGAAGGACATGTTCGGCGGCGACGGCGGCGAACAGATCTTCATCGGCTACCAGTGGAAGGGGTCGTATACGCGCGAGCAGCTGTCCACCGAGGTCGCCAAGCTCGAACGCTTCATCGACGCGCGCCGCCAGCGCTACCACGTCACCCAGGTGTATTCGTGGTTCAGCGAAGTGGAAGGCAGCAGCACCACGCTGACCGTGGACCTCAAGCAGGTGCGCGACCTGCAGGCGCTGATCGAACAGATCCGCAAGGAGCTGCCGCGCTCGGCGCTGGCCGACTACAGCGTCGGCAGCAACGGCAACGGCAATGGACAGGGCAGCGGCGCGCAGAGCGTGCAGGTGCAACTGGTCGGCGATTCCACCCAGACGCTGCGCGCGATCGCCGACGACGTGGTGCCGCTGCTGGCGCGGCGCAAGGAATTGCGCGACGTGCGCGTGGACACCGGCGACCGCACCACCGAGCTGGCGGTGCGGGTGGATCGCGACCGCGCCTCGGCGTTCGGCTTCAACGCCGAGCAGGTCGCCAGCTTCGTCGGCCTGGCGCTGCGCGGCGCCTCGCTGCGCGAGTTCCGCCGTGGCGACAACGAGGTGCCGGTGTGGGTCCGCTTCGCCGGCGCCGAGGAGACCACGCCCGAGGACCTGGACAGCTTCAACGTGCGCACCAAGGACGGGCGCAGCGTGCCGTTGCTGAGCCTGGTGGACGTGCAGACGCGGCCGGCGGCGACCCAGATCGGGCGCACCAACCGGCAGACCACGCTGACCATCACCGCCAACCTCGGGGTCAAGGTCACGCCGGCGGAGGCCAAGCAGGCGATGGAGGACACGCTCAAGGGCGTCAGCTTCCCGGCCGGCTACCACTACAGTTTCGATGGCGCCGATGGCCAGGACGAGGACAAGGCCGGCCAGCAGATGATGTTCAATCTGCTGATCGCGCTGTTGATGATCTACGTGGTGATGGCCGCGGTGTTCGAATCGCTGCTGTTCCCGGCGGCGATCATGAGCGGCGTGCTGTTCTCGATCTTCGGCGTGTTCTGGCTGTTCTGGATCACCGGCACCAACTTCGGGATCATGGCCTTCATCGGCATCCTGGTGCTGATGGGCGTGGTGGTGAACAACGGCATCGTGATGATCGAGCACATCAACAATCTGCGCCGGCGCGGCCTGGGCCGGACCGAGGCGCTGGTGGAAGGGTCGCGCGAGCGCTTGCGGCCGATCATGATGACCATGGGCACCGCGATCCTGGCGATGGTGCCGATCTCGCTGACCACCACGCAGATGTTCGGCGACGGCCCGGCCTACTACCCGATGGCGCGCGCGATCGCCGGCGGCCTGGCGTTCTCCACCGTGGTCAGCCTGCTGTTCCTGCCGACCATCTACGCGATCCTCGACGATCTCAGTGGCGGCGTGGCGCACCTGGTACGCCGCGCCCGTGGCGGCCGCGGCGTGCCGGCGCCGCAGCTGTCCTGACCAAGGCAGATGTGCCGCGCGCCGGAATGGCTCGCGCGCTCGTCGCCTGCGGCATATCGTGCAAAAACTTGGGGGAGGGGCTTCAGCCCCGACGCCGTTATCGATAGAGCGTCGGGGCTGAAGCCCCTCCCACGACGGTTGACGACACGGCCGCCATACGCGATGGGGCAGGGCGCATGGCCCTGCCGCCGCGGCGCGCTAGCTCAACCGGCCAGCTTGCCGAAGATGCGGAATCCCGCCAGCCACACCCCGACCATGCTGCCGAGGTTGGTCAGCAGGAAGGTCAGCACCACCCGCGAGACGCGGTTGCGGTACCAGCCGCGCAGGTTCTGCGCGTCGTCGCGCAGCGCCAGGAAGTCGCCGTAGGCCGGCTTGCGCATGTGCACCTCGACCAGCGCGCTGAACGCACCGGCCGGCACGCCGGGCCGGAACGGCTTCAGCGGCGCGGCGATGGCGCCGGCGACGATGCTCAGCGGATGGCCGCCGGCCAGCAGGCAGCCCAGCCCGGCCAGGCCGCCGGTGAACAGCACCCACTGCAGCAGCAGGTCGGTGCCCAGCGCGAAGCCGCCGCGCCAGTAGCCCCAGGCCACGCCGCCCAGCACCAGCGCGGTCAGGGTCAGGGTGATCCACGGAACCTTTTTCTTGGTCGGCACGTCTTCCAGCGTCTTGCGCAGCGTGGCCGGATCGTCCTGATCGTCCTGCAGGTGCCTGGCCAGGCCGGCCAGATGACCGGCACCGACCACCGCCAGCACGTCGCGGATGCCGTCGGCACGTGCGCTGTCGAGATAGTCCGGGGTCGCGATCGGCGTCTGGCCGGGCGCGGCCCGCTGCGCGTGTTCCTCGCGCAGGCGGGTGGCCATGTAGCGGTCGCGCTCGGCGATGATGGTGTCGTACAGCGCCGGGCTTTCGCTGGCGAAGTCGCCGAAGCTGGCCTCGAGCATGTCGCCCTGCTTGAGCTTCTCGATCTCCGCCTCGCCGACCTCGTCGGAGGCGAACAGGCCGCCGAGCAGGCCGCTGCCGAGCTTGAGTTTGCCGAAGAAACCGAGCCGGCCGGAGGCGCGCTTGAAGGTCAGTCCGACCTCGCGGTCGATCAGGTACACCGGCAGCTGCCGCTCGCGCGCCAACAGCACTGCGCGCTTGAGTTCGGCGCCGGGTTCGATGCCCAACTGCTCGGCCAGGCGCCGCTGGTAGGCGGCCAACGCCAGGTTCGCCGCGAACAGCGCCACCCGGCCCTTGCGGATCACCTGCACCAGGTCCAGCTTGGTCAGCGCGTCCGGGTCGGTCAGCGCCTGCAGCCGTTGCGGGTCCAGCTCCACCGCGACCGCATCGAAGCGGCCGCTGTCGATCGCCCGTTCCACGGCGGCGACGCTGGCCAGCGACACATGCGCGGTGCCGAGCAGGGTATAGCGCACGCCGTCGCGCTCGACGATGCGGTACGGCTGGCCGGCGAACAGGGCGTCGTCGCCGGCCTGGGAAAGTTCGTTCATTCCATCACTCATCGGAGGGCGCCTCGTCGGCGCCGGAGCCCAGCGGGCGTTGCATCTGTAGGGTGTCCAGCCAGCGGCCATGCTTGCGGCCGAGTCCGGTGAATACGCCGACCGGGATGAAGCCATGGCGTTCGTGCAGGCGGATCGAGGCCTGGTTGGTCGAGTCGCCGATCACCGCCACCATCTGCCGGAAGCCGCGCGCCTCGCAGTCCGCGATCAGCGCCTGCAGCAGCGCCGTGCCGATCCCGCGGCCGCGCAGCGCCGGCGCCACGTAGATCGTGTCCTCCACCGTCCAGCGGTAGCCGATGCGAGCGCGGTAGCTGCTCGCGTAGGCATAGCCGGCGAGGCGGCCGTCGGCGGTCTGCGCGATCAGATAGGGGTAGCCGCGTGCGACGACGTCCTGCATCCGCCGCAGCATTTCCGCCTGGTCCGGCGCATCGTACTCGTAGGTATTGACGTTGCAGCGCACCTCGTCGGCGTACAGCGCGGCGATCGCGGCAATGTCGGCGGCCTCGGCGGCACGCAGCTGCAGGTCGTCCAAGAGGCGGCTCAATCGATGTAGCGCTTCAGCAGATCGCCATAGGCGTCGATGCGGCGGTCGCGCAGGAACGGCCAGATCCGCCGCACGTGCTCGCTGCGCTGCAGGTCCACGTCGCAGACCAGCACGGTCGGTTCGGCGCCGGCTTCGGCGATGAATTCGCCCTGCGGGCCGAGCACGTGGCTGTTGCCCCAGAACTGGATGCCGGCCGCGCCCACCACGCCATCGGCAGCCAGCGGCGAGGCTTCGTGGCCGACCCGGTTGCAGCTGAGCACCGGCACGCCGTTGGCGACGGCATGGCCGCGATGGCTGAGGATCCAGGCGTCGCGCTGGCGCTCCTGCTCGGCCTGCTCGTCGCTGGGATCCCAGCCGATCGCGGTCGGATACAGCAGCAGTTCGGCACCGGCCAGCGCCATCAGCCGCGCCGCTTCCGGATACCACTGGTCCCAGCACACCAGCACGCCGAGGCGGCCGACCGAGGTCTGGATCGGGGTGAAGCCGAGATCGCCCGGGGTGAAATAGAACTTCTCGTAGAAGCCCGGATCGTCCGGAATATGCATCTTGCGGTACTTGCCGAGCAGGCTGCCGTCCTTCTCGAACACCACCGCGGTGTTGTGGTACAGGCCGGCGGCGCGGCGCTCGAACAGCGAGGCGACCAGCACCACGCCATGGCGCCTGGCCAGCGCGCCGAGGCGCTCGGTGCTGGGGCCGGGAATCGGCTCGGCCAGATCGAATTCGTCCACCGACTCGTGCTGGCAGAAGTAGGCGCCGTTGTGCAGTTCCTGCAGCAGCACCAGCTGTGCGCCCTGCGCCGCGGCCTCGGCCACGCGCGATTCGATGACCGCCAGATTCGCCGCGGCATCGCCATGGTTGCGCTCCTGGATCAGCGCGACGGAAAGAGTGTTTCGGCTCATTGCGGAAGGATGGTCGGCGAAAGCGCGCATGGTAACGCGGATGGCGCCGCGGCAGGTTCCCGGCAGATGAATGCCGCCCGGCGCGGCGTGGCGATGTTCCTGGGGGCACGGCGTTGAGGCGCGAGCGCCGTGCGGTGCCGAATGCGGTGCGCTGCCCAGGTTCCGCAGAGGGGTATGAATGCCGGCGTTCTGTCGCCATCGCCGCCTCGGGAGCGGAGTCCTCCGGCGGCGCGGATGGCGATGCCTGCGGGGCGGTGCGGCCTGGCGAAAGCCTGCAGTCGCTCCCGCGCGCCTTCGATCAGCGAACGCGGATCAGGCCGCCAGCACGCCCTCGGGCAGCTGCATGGTGATGCAGTGCAGGCTGCCGTTCTGCCAGATCAGCGCGCGGCACGGGATCGGCACGATGTCGTGCTGCGGGAACGCCTGCGCCATCACCGCCTGCGCCTGCGCATCGGCCGCATCGCCATAGGCCGGCATCAGCACCGCGCCGTTGACGATCAGGAAGTTGGCGTAGGACGCGGCCAGGCGCCGGCCGTGGTCGATCACCGGCTGCGCCCACGGCAGCGGGAACAGCCGGTACGGGCGACCGTCGGCGGTGCGCAGCGCTGCCAGTTCGGCGCCCATCGCCTGCAGTTCGGCGTAGTGCGAATCGCTCGCGTCGTCGCAGGCCTGGTAGACGATCGCGTCTTCGCTGGCGAAGCGGGCGAGGGTATCGATATGCGCGTCGGTGTCGTCGCCTTCCAAGTAGCCGTGGTCCAGCCACAGCACGCGCTGCTGCGCCAGCCAGTCGGCCAGGTCGCGGCTCAGCGATTCGCGCGAGCGCTGCGGATGGCGTTCGTGCAGGCACTGCCAGGTGGTCAGCAGGGTGCCGGCGCCGTCGCTGTCGATCGCGCCGCCTTCCAGCGCGAAATCGATGCTGCGCACATCGCTGTCCGCAAACAGCTGCTGCGCGGCGAGCGCGCTGACCAATTGGTCGTCGCGGCTGGCCTGGAACTTGCCGCCCCAGCCGGTGAAACGGAAGTCCAGCAAGCGGAAACCGCCGCCGGCGTGGGCCAGGGTGATCGGGCCGGAATCGCGCAGCCAGGTGTCGTCGTAGTCGGCCTCGACGAACTGCACGCGCTGCATGTCCACCCGCGCCGAGCGCAGCCTCGCCTCGGCATAGATCTGCAGGTCGGCATCGGCGACGCAGATCAGTACGCGCTGGTAGCGCACGATCGCCGCGACCAGCGCGATATAGGTCTCCTCGACCTCGGCCAGGCGCTCGGCCCAGTCGGTGCCGGCATGCGGCCAGGCGATCAGGATGGCGGACTGGGGCTCCCATTCCGCGGGAAGGCGAAGGCTGTCGCTCATTGCAGACCACTACTCACGTCGTACCGGACCGAAGCCAGGCTGTTATTTAAGTCCCCGCACATGGATGTGCGGGCTTTTGAAGGATTCGCAGACATCGGGCTCTTGCGAAGGGGCTCGCATCCCGACTCGCATCACCGACTCGCATCACCGAATCGCAGGCTTGGGCCCAACCTCGTTGGCATCGGCCTGGTTGGCGACCACGTCCACCACCTTGTGCTTCTCGAAGTACACGGTGAAGGCCGGATACACCCAGCGGTTGATGGTCGGCCACTGCCGCTTCTGTCCGCCGCGCGGTTCCAGCTTCTGCTGCGGGGCGCCGTAGCGCGACTCGACCTCGCCCATGCTCAGCCCGCGCGCCGGCATCGCCGCCACGGGTTCCTGCTTGACCCGTTCGACCAGCAGGGTCTCGGCGTGGGCGCCCCCGGCCAGGCCCAGGACGACCAGCAGCGGCAGTACGGACAGACGGTGCTTCATCACGGTGTGCTCCCCAGAGGACGAACGGCGATTACAGCAAATTTCGGCAACAAAAAACCGCCCGAAGGCGGCTTTCGTCGATGACCCGCAACCGTGCGCGCGGTGCCGCAGGGCGGGCCGTCGTCGGATCAGCGCTGGCGAGCCTTGAAACGCGGGTTCGACTTGCAGATCACGAAAACCTTGCCGCGGCGGCGGACCACCTTGCAGTCGCGGTGACGGGTCTTCGCCGACTTCAGGGAGGACAGGACTTTCATGGCACACCTCGGCGTAAACTTGTGGATTAGAGAAGGAAACGGCGCGGCGAAACCACGTCGCTGGATCAGTAAGCCGGCGAGTATAGCCTGGTTTTCTTCATGGTTTCAACTGCTTGCGCCAGCCAGGCCGGCGCCGGGGCTACAATGCGCCGCCCCCCGTCCGAGGAACCGCATGAACGACCCCGCTCCCGTCCTGACCATCGATGGCCCTTCCGGGGCCGGCAAAGGCACCGTCAGCCGCATCGTCGCCGGCAAGCTGGGCTGGCATTACCTGGATTCGGGCGCACTGTACCGGGCGGTCGGCGTGGCCGCCAGCTGGGCGAACCTGGACATTTCCGACGCCGCGGCGCTGGTGCGCTGCACCTTCGATACCCATGTCACCTTCGAGGACGTGGCCGGTCGCGGCCTGCGGGTCAGGATCAACGAGGTCGACGCCACCGACGAGCTGCGGCTGGAGACCACCGGCGCGGTGGCCTCGGCGATCGCCGCGATTCCGGAGGTGCGCGCGGCGCTGAAGCAGCGCCAGCGCGCGTTCCGGCGCCCGCCGGGGCTGGTCGCCGACGGCCGCGACATGGGCACGGTGATTTTCCCGGACGCCCCGTACAAGGTGTTCCTGACCGCCAGTGCCGAGGAGCGCGCCATGCGCCGGCATAACCAGTTGAAGGAAAAAGGAGTTTCCGTTATATTCGACGACCTGCTGCGCGAGATCATGGCCCGCGACGCACGCGATGCCCAACGTTCGGTGGCGCCCCTGAAGCCGGCAGACGATGCCGTCCTCCTCGACACCACCGGCATGGACATCGAACAGGTGGTCGGCCGCGTCCTGGAGTTGCTGCCCGCCTGAGGGTCGCGCCGGGAGTAGGGCAGCAGCATGGCGCCGCTTCGGTGGCGTGCAGGCGATGTACCCGCAATCCGCTTCACGTAATGCCGCAATACCGTTGTTCCACGCGCCGCCGCGCAATGTCGCGCTGCGGTTTTTCCCATTTCACACCCGGCCGCGGTTTGGGCCGACTAACCAGGTGGGCAGTCCGCCGTTTCCAGAAGAAACGCACTGTCCGTGTGTCCACGAGAGTAATTTCAAATGACCGAATCTTTTGCCGAACTGTTCGAAGCCAGTCAAACCAATCTGGCCAAGCTGAAGCCGGGCTCCATCGTCACCGGTACCGTCGTGGAAGTCCGCGGCGACGTGGTGGTGATCAACGCCGGCCTGAAGTCCGAAGGCATCGTGCCGATCGAACAGTTCCGTAACGACGCTGGCGAGATCGACGTCGCCGAAGGCGACCTGGTCAAGGTCGCCCTCGACTCGCTCGAGAACGGCTTCGGCGAAACCGTGTTGTCGCGCGAGAAGGCCAAGCGCGCGATGGTGTGGGACGAGCTGGAAGAAGCGTTGGAAAAGAACGAGACCATCACCGGCCGCATCAGCGGCAAGGTCAAGGGTGGTTTCACCGTGGACATCAAGGATGTCCGCGCGTTCCTGCCGGGTTCGCTGGTCGATGTGCGCCCCGTGCGCGACCCGGCCTACCTGGAAGGCAAGGAGCTGGAGTTCAAGCTCATCAAGCTGGACCGCAAGCGCAACAACGTGGTGGTCTCGCGTCGTGCCGTGGTCGAGAGCGAGCACTCGGAAGAGCGCGAGCAGCTGATGGACAAGCTGCAGGAAGGCGCGATCCTGAAGGGCGTGGTCAAGAACCTGACCGATTACGGCGCGTTCGTGGACCTGGGCGGCATCGACGGCCTGCTGCACATCACCGACATGGCCTGGAAGCGCGTGCGCCATCCGTCCGAAGTCGTCAACGTCGGCGACGAGCTGGACGTGCGCGTGCTGAAGTTCGACCGCGAGCGCAACCGCGTTTCGCTGGGTCTGAAGCAGCTGGGCGAGGATCCGTGGGACAACATCGCGCGTCGTTACCCGGCCAACAGCCGCGTGTACGGCAAGGTCTCCAACGTCACCGATTACGGCGCGTTCGTCGAGATCGAGCCGGGCGTGGAAGGCCTGGTGCACGTGTCGGAAATGGATTGGACCAACAAGAACGTCAACCCGTCCAAGGTCGTGCAGGTCGGCGACGAGGTCGAGGTCATGGTCCTGGACGTGGACGAGGAGCGTCGCCGCATCTCGCTGGGCATGAAGCAGGTCGCCGCCAATCCGTGGGAAACCTTCGCTGCCACCCACAAGAAGAACGACAAGGTGTCCGGCCAGATCAAGTCGATCACCGACTTCGGCATCTTCATCGGCCTGGACGGCGGCATCGACGGCCTGGTGCACCTGTCGGACATCAGCTGGAACACCACCGGCGAAGACATCGTGCGCAACTTCAAGAAGGGCGACACGCTGGAAGCGGTGGTGCTGGCGGTGGATCCGGAGCGCGAGCGCATCAGCCTGGGCGTCAAGCAGCTGGAGCAGGATCCGTTCGGCCAGTACATGGCGGCCAATCCGAAGGGTTCGAAGGTCGAGGGCGTGGTGCGTGAAGTGGACGCCAAGGGCGCCACCATCGACCTGGCCGACGGCATCGAGGGCTACGTCGCCGCGCGCGACATCGCCAACGAGCGCGTCGACGATGCGACCCAGCACCTGAAGGTCGGCGACAAGATCGAAGCCAAGTTCGTGGGCATGGACCGCAAGGGCCGCACCCTGCAGCTGTCGATCAAGGCCAAGGACGATGCCGAAATGCGCGAAGTGCTGGAGGAATACCAGTCCGCGTCGGGCGGCACCACCCAGCTGGGCGCGCTGCTGCGTGCGCAGTTGAACGGCAACAAGTCCGAGTAATCCGCCACACGCAGCGTTTCTGGCACGGCCCGGTCGATCCGGGCCGTGCCGGGTTGCGACCCCACCGCACGAATCCGAATGACCAAGTCCGAACTGATCGAAATCCTGGCGCGCAAGCAGGCGCATCTGAAGGCGGACGACGTCGATCTGGCGGTGAAATCGCTGTTGGAAATGATGGGCAGCGCGCTGTCCGGCGGAGACCGCATCGAGATCCGCGGTTTCGGCAGTTTTTCCCTGCATTACCGGCCGCCGCGCCTGGGACGCAATCCCAAGACCGGCGAATCCGTCGCGCTTCCCGGCAAGCACGTGCCGCATTTCAAGCCCGGCAAGGAATTGCGCGAACGCGTCAGCGGCGTCGTTCCGGTCGAGTCCGACACGCCCTGATACGCTCCGAGCCCGCGCCGTGGCCTCCCGGACTTTCCCGGAACCCGCGCCTGTTCGGCTAATCTAGTGTCTCCCGACGCTGGAGAGCTTCATGAAAATTGCCCGTCTGCTGATATTGCTGGTGTTCCTGCTGGCCGGTCTGGTCATCGGATCGCTGAATTCGCAGCAGATCGTCATCAATTTCGGTGTCGCCGGCATCAACACCACCTCCGGCATCGCCATCATCGTTTCGCTGTTCGCCGGCGTGGTGATCGGCGCGGCGCTGGTGCTGGCCACGTTGGTGATCCCGCTGTACGCCAAGCTGCGCCGCGCCAACAAGGCCGCGATCGCTGCTGCCGCACCGGTCGTCGCACCGGTACCGACCTATACCCCGCCTGTGGACGGACGCTGATCTTCGATGGACTTCCTGACCGAGTGGTTCTGGTTCTTCCTATTCCTGCCGCTGGCGGCGCTGAGCGGATGGGTGATCGGCCGCCGCGGTGGCCAGCGCCACGGCGACACGCAGGTCAGCCGGCTTTCCAGCACGTATTTCCGCGGCCTGAACTACCTGCTCAACGAAGAGCCGGACAAGGCGATCGAGCTGTTCCTGCACATCGCCGAGCTGGACAAGGAAACCTTCGAGACCCAGGTCGCGCTCGGTCACCTGTTCCGCCGCCGCGGTGAAGTCGACCGCGCGATCCGCCTGCACCAGGGCCTGGTGCAACGCGCCGATCTCAGCGATCCGCAGCGCGTGCAGGCCTTGCTGGCGCTGGGCGAGGACTACATGAAATCCGGCCTGCTGGACCGGGCCGAGACCGTGTTCACCGAGCTGGCGCAGATCGACCAGCGCGCGCCGCAGGCGCTCAAGCACCTGATCGGCATCTACCAGGCCGAGCGCGACTGGGAAAAGGCGATCGACAACGCCACCCGCTACGAAGACGTGACCGGCGAGCCGATGGGCAAGCTGATCGCGCAGTTCGAATGCGAGCTGGCCGACCGCTATCGCGCATCCGGCAAGCCCGAGCTGGCACGCTCGGCGATCGCGCGCGCCTACCAGGCCGACGCCACCTCGGTGCGCGCCGGCATCCTGGAAGGGCGCATCGACGTGGACGACGGCAACGACGAGGCCGCGATCCGCGCCTTCGAACGTGCCGCGCGGCACGATCCGGACTACCTGCCGGAGATCATGCCGGCGCTGATGGATTGCTATCGTCGCCGCGGCAACGATCTCAGCGGCGCGCGCGCCTTCCTGTCGGAAATGACCGAGCACTATCGCGGCATCGCCCCGGTGCTGGCGCTGACCCGGTTGATGGAGTCGCAGGAAGGCGTGTCTGCGGCGCGCGCCTATCTCGGGCGGCAGCTGAAGGATCGGCCGTCGGTCCGCGGCGAGTCGGCGCTGATCGACCTGACCCTGGCCGAGGGCGCCGATTCCACCGCCACCCTGCAGGACCTGAAGCACATCACCGACCAGTTGCTGGTGCGCAATCCCAGCTACCGCTGCACGCGCTGCGGCTTCGGCGCGCGCACCCATCACTGGCAATGCCCGAGCTGCAAGGAGTGGGGCACGGTCAAGCCCCTGCTCAACTACGCGGTGGTGTAGATGCAGCTGGCAGGGTGGGCGCTGCTCGCCGCGCTGGCGACGTTCAGCGCGGTCGGGACCTGGCTGTCGCGCCGCTATGCCCTCAAGCGCAAGCTGATGGACGCGCCCGGCGAGCGGCGCAGCCATACGGTGGCGACGCCGCGCGGCGGCGGCGTGGCGATCGTGGCCACGGTGCTGGCGGGGTGCGCGTATGCGGCGGCGCTTTGGCCGCAGCAGGGCATGGCCATCGCGGCGTTCGCTGCCGGACTGGCGCTGGTCGCCGGCATCGGCTGGTGGGACGATCACCGCCCGCTGTCGGCCGCGCTGCGGCTGCTGGTGCATGCGCTGGCCGCCACGTTGCTGGCCGGACTTGTCTACCGATTGCACCAGAATCCCTGGCTGACCGCGTTGACCTGGCTGGCGACGATCTCGCTGATCAACATCTGGAACTTCATGGACGGCATCAATGGCTTGGCGACCAGCCAGGCGATGCTGGTGGCGCTGGGTTTCGCCGTCCTGTTGCCCGCGCCGCTGCGCTGGCCGTGCTGGGTGCTGATCGTGGCCTGTGCCGGCTTCCTGCCGTTCAACTATCCGCGGGCGCGCATCTTCCTCGGCGATGTCGGCAGTGGCGCGTTGGGGTATCTGGTCGCCGCGCTGTTCGCGCTGTGCAATGTTGCGACCGGGCTCACGCCATGGTTGCTGTTGATACCAATATCCGCGTTCGCCATCGACGCAGGCTTCACGCTGCTGTCGCGCATGCTCGCCGGCGAACGCTGGTGGCAACCGCATGCGCAACATTTTTACCAGCGTTGGGTACATACAGGCAGGAGCCACACGGTTGTGACCTTCGCCTATGCCCTGTTCAGCATTGTCGCGATTACAATCGCTTGGTTCGGTGGAACGCTGCGCACCGGGGGGCAGGTTGGGTTGGCGTTTGCCTGGTACCTCTCGGCGAGCGCGCTTTGGCTGACTTTGCGCAAGGGATTGCGCTGAACTCTCATGGATAACTGATGCTTTCGATCCGCGACCGCTTTACCGAGCTGTTCCCCAAGGCCTCCGTGGTCGTGCACGATCTGGTGATCGTCTGGATCTGCTGGCAGCTGCTGCATGCGGCGCGCTACACGATGCTGCCCGGCGAGCATCCGCTGCCGTTCTGGAATCTCAATACCGCCATCGTGCTGTTGGCGCAGGGCCTGGTGTTCTGGAAGGTCGGGCTGTATCGCGGACTATGGCGCTTCGCCAGCGTTCCGGACTTGCTGAACATCTTCAAGGCCAGCTTCTATGGGCTGGTCGCGATCGTGCTGGGGCTGGCGTACAGCCGCTTCGACTCCATTCCGCTGTCGGTGCTGATGGTGTACCCGTTCGCGCTGTCGGCGCTGCTCGGCGCGCCGCGGCTGTTGTACCGCGCATGGAAGGACTACCAGATCGCGCATTCGGACGAGACCGCGCGGCGCGTGCTGATCGTCGGCGCCGGCCGTGCGGCCGAGGCGCTGGTACGCGACCTGCGTCGTTCCGGCGCTTATAACCCGGTCGGCTACGTCGACGACGCCGGCCATCTGCATGGCGCCAAGCTGCAGGGCCTGCCGATTCTGGGCCGGATCGACGAAGCCGGCGCGATCGCCAAGGAAACCGCTGCCAAGCTGCTGGTCATCGCGATCCCGTCGCTGGACGCGGCCGGCATGCAGCGGGTGGTGGCGATCTGCGAAAGCACCGGGCTGCCGTTCCGCACCGTGCCGCGCCTGCTCGACGTGCTCGAAGGCCACTTTCTGCCGGGCGAACTGAAGGAGGTCGCGATCGAGGACCTGCTCGGGCGCAAGCCGGTGACTCCGGACTGGAAGCTGATCAAGGGCTGGTTGTCCGGGCGCACGGTCATGGTGACCGGCGCCGGCGGTTCGATCGGTTCGGAGTTGTGCCGCCAGTGCGCGCGCCATGGCGCGCGCAAGGTGGTGCTGCTGGAGATCGACGAGCTGGCGCTGATCACCATCCATGCCGATCTGCACCGCACCTTCCCCGACCTGGAGATCGAGTGCGTGCTCGGCGACTGCGGCGATCCGGCCGTGACCCGCCATGCGATGCGCATCGCCGAGCCGGATGCGGTGTTCCATGCCGCGGCCTACAAGCAGGTGCCGCTGCTGGAGCGGCAGTTCCGCGAGGCGGTCCGCAACAACGTGCTGGCCACCGAGAACGTGGCCCGCGCCTGCGTCGCCGCCAAGGTCTCGACCTTCGTGTTCATCTCCACCGACAAGGCGGTGAATCCGGTCAACGTGCTCGGCGCCTCCAAGCGCTATGCCGAGATGGTGTGCCAGTCGCTGGACGACCAGACGGTGGGCACGCGCTTCGTCACGGTGCGCTTCGGCAATGTGCTCGATTCGGCCGGCAGCGTGGTGCCGTTGTTCCGCGAGCAGATCCGCCAGGGCGGCCCGGTCACCGTGACCGATCCGCAGGTGACCCGCTATTTCATGACCATTCCCGAGGCCTGCCAGCTGATCGTGCAGGCCGCCGCGTCGGCCTCGCACGGCGCGATCTACACGCTGGACATGGGCGAGCCGGTGCCGATCCGCCTGCTCGCCGAGCAGATGATTCGCCTGGCCGGCAAGCAACCCGGCCGCGACATCGCGATCGTCTACACCGGGCTGCGCCCGGGCGAGAAGCTGCACGAGACCTTGTTCTATTCCGACGAGAACTATCGGCCCACCTCGCATCCGAAGATCCTGGAGGCCGGCGCGCGCAGTTTCTCGCGCGAGAACGTGCTGCAGGGCCTGCAGCAATTGCGCGCGGCGGTGGCCGAATACGACAGCGACGCGATCGAGAAATTGCTGCGTACCACCATGCCCGAATTCGCGCCGCTGCGACAACAAGCCGGTCAGGATAGCTCCGCTACAATCGTCCCATTCCCCGCACGCGAGGCCAGAAGGCTCTGATGAGCAAGAGAATCCGCAAAGCAGTTTTCCCGGTTGCAGGTCTGGGTACCCGCTTCCTTCCCGCCACCAAGACGGTGCCCAAGGAAATGCTGCCGATCATCGATCGGCCGTTGATCCAGTACGCGGTGGACGAGGCGATCGAGGCCGGTTGCGACACCCTGATCTTCGTCACCAACCGCTACAAGCACGCGGTTGCGGATTACTTCGACAAGGCCTACGAGCTGGAGCAGAAGCTCGAACGCGCCGGCAAGCTCGAGCAGCTGGAACTGGTGCGCCATGTGCTGCCCAACGGCGTGCGCGCGATCTTCGTGACCCAGGCCGAAGCGCTCGGCCTCGGCCATGCGGTGCTGTGCGCCAAGCCGATTATCGGCGACGAGCCGTTCGCGGTGCTGCTGCCCGACGATCTGATCTGGAACCGCGGTCCGGGCGCGCTGACGCAGATGGCCGACGTGGCCGAGCGCTCCGGCGCCAGCGTGATCGCGGTGCAGGACGTGCCGCACGAGAGCACCGGCAGCTATGGCATCGTCGCCACCGAGGCGTTCGACGGCAGCGAAGGCAAGATCACCGCGATCGTCGAGAAGCCCAAGCCGGCCGATGCGCCGAGCGACCTGGCCGTGGTCGGCCGCTACGTGCTCAGCTCCAAGATCTTCGATCTGCTGGAAAAGACCGTACCGGGCGCCGGCGGCGAGATCCAGTTGACCGATGCGATCGCCGCGCTGATCGAGAGCGATCCGGTGCATGCGTACCGTTTCGAGGGGACCCGCTTCGACTGCGGTACCCATATCGGCCTGATCGAGGCGACCATTCGCTATGCGCTGGACCACGAGAAGCTGAGCAAGCCGGCGCAGGACATGATGCGTCGCGCCCTGGCCGACGTGGACGCCGGCAGCAAGTAGAACGCGGCAACGCTGCCGGAGCGCGCGGGTCTGCCGCGTCGCGTACGGGGTTCGGCAGCGCGAACCGCCGCGCAAGAAAAAGGGCAGCCTAGGCTGCCCTTTTTCGTGGTCGCGGCGCGGGATTCAGAGCGCTTCGATGATGCCCGCCGCACCCATGCCGGTGCCGATGCACATGGTGACCATGCCGTACTTCTGTTGGCGGCGACGCAGGCCGTGCACCAGCGTGGCGGTGCGGATCGCGCCGGTGGCGCCGAGCGGATGGCCGAGCGCGATCGCGCCGCCGAGCGGGTTGACCTTGGACGGGTCCAGGCCGCTGTCGCGGATCACCGCCAGCGACTGCGCGGCGAAGGCCTCGTTGAGCTCGATCCAGTCGATCTGGTCCTTGCTCAGCCCTGCCTGCTTGAGCGCCTTCGGAATCGCCGCGATCGGACCGATGCCCATCACTTCCGGGCGCACGCCGGCGACCGAGAAGCTGACGAAGCGGGCGAGGGGAGTCAGGCCGTAGTCCTTGATCGCCTGCTCGGAGGCCAGCAGCACCGCGCCGGCGCCGTCGCTCATCTGCGAGGAGTTGCCGGCGGTGACGCTGCCGCCGAACTGGCCGTTGCGGAACACCGGACGCAGCTTGGCCAGGCCTTCGATCGAGCTGTCCGGGCGCGGGCCCTCGTCGGTGTCGACCAGGCGCTTGCGCAGCGCGATGACGTTGCCGGCCAGGTCGGGCTGGTGCGACAGGATCTCGTACGGGGTGATCTCGTCGCGGAACTCGCCGGCGGCGATCGCGGCGATGGCCTTCTGGTGCGAGGCGAGCGCGAACGCGTCCTGGTCCTCGCGCGACACCTTCCATTCCTCGGCCACCTTCTCGGCGGTGATGCCCATGCCGTAGGCGATGGCGACGTGGTCGTCGGCGAACACGCTCGGCGACAGCGCCACCTTGTTGCCCATCATCGGCACCATCGACATCGACTCGGTGCCGCCGGCCAGCATCAGGTCGGCGTTGCCCAGGCGGATCTGGTCCGCGGCCAGCGCCACGGCCTGGATGCCGGAGGAGCAGAAGCGGTTGATGGTCTGTCCGGCGACCGAATTCGGCAGCCCGGCCAGCAGCACGCCGATGCGCGCCACGTTCATGCCTTGCTCGCCCTCGGGCATCGCGCAGCCGATGATCGCATCGTCGATGCGCGAGGGGTCGATGCCCGGCGCCTGCGCGACCACTGCGCGCAACACGTGCGCCAGCATGTCGTCCGGACGGGTATTGCGGAACACGCCCTTGGGCGCCTTGCCGACCGGGGTACGGGTGGCGGCGACGATGTAGGCTTCCTGGATCTGTTTGCTCATGGCTTTCTCCGAAAGCCGGGAATGGGGAATGGGGAGTCGGGAATCGTAAGAGCGGATTCGCGCGATCTGCGGCATTCCTATTTCCGGCAGAAAATTAGGGGGAGAAGGAGGAGCCGGGAATGTCTTTCCATTCCCGATTCCCCATTCCCGATTCTCAGTTCCTAAGCGGCTTACCCGTCTTGAGCATGTGCCCAATCCGCGCCTGGGTCTTTTCCTGCTGGGCCAGTTCGACGAAGTGCTTGCGCTCGAGCTTGAGCAGCCATTCCTCGTCCACCAGCGCGCCGCGGTCGACTTCGCCGCCGCACAGCACGGTGGCGATGCGGGTGGCGATCTCGTAGTCGTACTCGCTGATGAAGCGGCCTTCCAGCATGTTGACCAGCAGCATCTTGAAGGTGGCGATGCCGACGTCGCCGGCGACCTGGATGCGGCGGGCCGGCAGCGGCGGGCGGTAGCCGCTCTCGGCCAGCGCGCGCGCTTCGGCCTTGGCGATGTACAGCGCCTCGTAGCTGTTGAACACGACCTTGTCGGTGCCGCGCAGCAGGCCCAGTTCCTTGGCGTTGACCGCCGAGGTGGAGACCTTGGCCATCGCCACGGTCTCGAAGGTCTTCTTCAGCTCGGCGAACACGTCGCCGCCGGGGCCGGCCGCCTGCGAGGCGCGCACCGCGATCTCCTTCAGGCCGCCGCCGGCCGGCAGCAGGCCGACGCCGGCTTCGACCAGGCCGATGTAGCTCTCCAGCGCGGCCACGGTCTTGGCGCTGTGCATCTGGAATTCGCAGCCGCCGCCCAGGGCCAGGCCGCGCACCGCCGCGACCACCGGCACCAGCGAATACTTGATGCGCTGGCTGGTGGCCTGGAAGTTGGCGACCATCGCCTCGAACGCATCGACCTTGCCGGCCTGCAGCAGGCCCAGCGCGCCGGCCAGGTCGGCGCCGGCGGAGAAGGGCTCCTTGTGCTGCCACAGCACCAGGCCCTTGAAGTCTTTCTCGGCGCGGCCGACCGCTTCCTGCAGGCCGTCGAGCACCTGGTCGGAGACGGTGTTCATCTTGGTCTTGAAGCTGACCACGGCGATGTCGTCGCCGTCGTGCCACAGGCGCAGGCCGTCGTTCTCGAACACGGTCTCGCCCGGGGCGAACTTCTCGCCCAGCAGCGGATCGGGGAAGCGCTGGCGCTGGTACACCGGCAGCGCCGAGCGCGGCAGTTTGGCGTTGCGCGCCGGGCTGTAGCTGCCCTCGGCGGCATGCACGCCGTCGCGGCCGTCGAACACCCAGTCCGGCAGCGGCGCGCTGGACATGGCCTTGCCGGCGACGATGTCGTCGGCGATCCACTGCGCCACCTGCTTCCAGCCGGCGGCCTGCCAGGTCTCGAACGGGCCCAGCGACCAGCCGTAGCCCCAGCGGATCGCCAGGTCCACGTCGCGCGCGGTCTCGGCGATGTCGGCCAGGTGGTAGGCGCTGTAGTGGAACAGGTCGCGGAATGTCGCCCACAGGAACTGCGCCTGCGGGTGCTGGCTCTCGCGCAGCTTGGCGAACTTCTCCGCCGGGTTCTTGATCTTCAGGATCTCGACCACTTCCGGCGCCGCGCTGCGGTCGGCCGGACGGTAGTCCTGCTTCTCCAGGTCCAGCACCACGATGTCCTTGCCGACCTTGCGGAAGATGCCGGCGCCGACCTTCTGGCCGAGCGCGCCCTTGGCGATCAGCGCGTCCAGCCACTTCGGCGAGGCGAAGTACTGGTGCCACGGATCGTCGGGCAGGGTGTCGGCCATGGTCTTGATGACGTGGGCCATGGTGTCCAGGCCGACCACGTCGGAGGTGCGGTAGGTCGCCGACTTCGGGCGGCCCACCAGCGGGCCGGTCAGCGCGTCCACTTCGTCGAAGCCCAGGCCGGACTGCGCGGTGTGGTGGATGGTGGACAGGATCGAGAACACGCCGATGCGGTTGCCGATGAAGTTCGGGGTGTCCTTGGCATAGACCACGCCCTTGCCCAGGGTGGTGACCAGGAACGCTTCCAGGCCTTCCAGCACCGCCGCATCGGTGCCCTTGGCCGGGATCAGCTCGGCCAGGTGCATGTAGCGCGGCGGGTTGAAGAAATGCACGCCGCAGAAGCGATGGCGCAGCTGCTCGGGTAGCACGTCGGACAGCGCATTGATGCCCAGGCCGGAGGTGTTGGAGGCCAGGACCGCGTGATCGGCCACGAACGGGGCGATCTTCTTGTACAGGTCCTGTTTCCAGTCCATGCGCTCGGCGATGGCTTCGATGATCAGGTCGCAGCCGCGCAGTTGCTCCAGGCCGGACGCGTAGTTGGCCGGCGTGATCGCCTCGGCCAGCGTGGCGCTGGCGAGCGGGGCGGGGCTCAGCTTGGTGAGGTTGGCGATGGCCTTGAGCACGATGCCGTCGGGGTGGCCGTCCTTGGCGGGAAGGTCGAACAGGACGGTGTCGACGCCGGCGTTGGTCAGGTGCGCAGCGATCTGCGCGCCCATCACGCCCGCGCCCAGGACGGCGGCACGGCGGACTAGCAGGGGGTTGGACATAGCGATCAGCCTCTGTGGGTCAACGATTGCGGGATGTGGACAGAACGGTTCTTGCGGAATTACGGCGCGGAGCGGGCCAGGAAGCCCGCCTCGGCGAAACGGATGAGTTCGCGCGCGGCGTGGGCGCGATGCGCGCCTTCGCTGACGCCGGCGGGGCGCTTGATCAGGCCGAAGTCGGCCATGGCATAGGTCAGGGCGCCGGCCAGGAAGTCCAGGCGCCAGTACAGTTCTTCCTTGCTCAGTTCGGGCACGCAGACGGCGATGGCCTTGCCGAACTCGCGCAGCACGTGGCCGTAGTGGTCGGACAGGAACTGGCGCAGGCTGTCGTTCTTCTCGGCGTAGGCGCGGGCGATCACGCGCACGAAGGCGCCGCCGCTCTGGCGGTCCTGGGCCATCGCCAGCGCCGGCTCCACGAACGCCGCTAGCACCGGGCCGAGCTGGCCGGGATGCTGCCGTTGCGCGGCTTCCAGCTGCGCCAGGCGCGCGGCGGTCATCTCGTCCATGCGCCGCCGGAACACCTCGTTGACCAGGTTTTCCTTGGAGCCGAAGTGGTAGTTCACCGCGGCGATGTTGACGTCGGCCTGGCTGGTGACCTGGCGCAGCGAAGTGCCGGAAAAGCCGTGCTGGGCGAACAGTTCCTCGGCCGCGCTGAGGATGCGGTCCTTGGTGGAGAAGTGCGCTTGCTTTGCCATGCGGCCGCCGGAATCAATCAAACGATTGTTTGAGTCTAGGCCTGGCATCCGGCCGCGTCATGTTGCGATGCAGCATGATTCAGCCGGCGGCCGTGCAAAGCCCGCTGCGATTGGATAGAATTGTCCATCGCAATTCTGGCTAAGCCCGCGTTTTGACGCGGGTTTTTTTCATGCTAACCTCGGGCCATCCAGTCTAGTGGCCCGCCCAACGGAGAAATTCCCATGGCGCTGGAGCGCACCCTGTCCATCATCAAGCCCGATGCCGTCGCCAAGAACGTCATCGGCGAGATCTATTCCCGTTTCGAGAAGGCCGGCCTGAAGGTCGTGGCCGCCAAGTACAAGCAGCTGTCGCGCCGCGAGGCCGAGGGCTTCTACGCCGTGCACCGCGAGCGTCCGTTCTTCAACGCGCTGGTCGAGTTCATGATCTCCGGCCCGGTGATGATCCAGGCGCTGGAAGGCGAGAATGCCGTGGCCGCGCACCGCGACCTGCTCGGCGCCACCAACCCGAAGGATGCCGCACCGGGCACCATCCGCGCCGATTTCGCCGACTCGATCGACGCCAACGCCGCGCACGGTTCCGACTCGGTCGAGAACGCCGCCAACGAAGTGGCGTATTTCTTCGCCGCCACCGAAGTGGTTTCGCGCTAAGAGGTCATCGTGAACGAGGTCGTCCACACTCCGTTGGCGCTCGCCGATCCGATCCGGACCGGCGGCGCGACCAAGCAGAATCTGCTCGACCTCGATCGCGAGGGCCTGGAGCGTTTCTTCGCCGACACGCTCGGCGAAGCGCGCTACCGCGCCCACCAGGTGATGAAGTGGATCCACCATCGCTACGTCACCGACTTCGACCAGATGACCGACCTCGGCAAGGCGTTGCGCGCCAAGCTGCAGCAGCATGCCGAGGTCGTCGTCCCCAACATCGTGTTCGACAAGCCTTCCGCTGACGGCACCCACAAGTGGCTGCTGGCCATGGGCACCGACGGCAAGAACGCGATCGAGGCCGTGTATATCCCGGACAAGGGCCGCGGCACGCTGTGCGTGTCCTCCCAGGTCGGCTGCGGGTTGAACTGCACGTTCTGCTCGACCGCCACCCAGGGCTTCAACCGCAACCTGTCCACCGCCGAGATCGTCGGCCAGGTGTGGGTCGCGGCGCGGCATCTGGGCAACGTGCCGCACCAGCAGCGCCGTCTCACCAACGTGGTGATGATGGGCATGGGCGAGCCGCTGATGAATTTCGACAACGTCGTGCGCGCGATGAGCGTGATGCGCGACGACCTGGGCTACGGCCTGGCCAACAAGCGGGTCACGCTGTCGACCTCCGGCCTGGTGCCGATGATCGATCGCCTGTCCACCGAGAGCGACGTGTCGCTGGCGGTCTCGCTGCATGCGGCCGACGACGCGCTGCGCGAGACGCTGGTGCCGCTGAACAAGAAATACCCGGTCGCCGAGCTGATGGCCGCGTGCGCGCGCTATCTGCGCGCCAACAAGCGCCGCGAATCGGTCACCTTCGAATACACGCTGATGAAGGGCATCAACGACCAGCCCGAACATGCGCGGCAGCTGGCGCGGCTGATGCGCCAGTTCGACAACGCGGTGCAGGCCTCGAACGCGGGCAAGGTCAACCTGATCCCGTTCAATCCGTTCCCGGGCACGCGCTACGAGCGTTCCGGCGAGACGGAAATCCGCGCGTTCCAGAAGATCCTGCTCGATGCGCAGGTGCTGACCATGGTGCGGCGCACGCGTGGCGACGACATCGATGCCGCCTGCGGCCAGCTCAAGGGGCAGGTGCTGGACCGCACCCGGCGCCAGGCCGACTTCCAGCGCCAGTTGCAGACCCAGGCGGACCGGGATGCGGCGGCCTAAGCATCCTCTGGCCATCGTTGTGTTGGCCGCGGCGCTGCTGGCGTTGTCGGCGTGTGCCGGGCACGGTACCAAGTCCGGCAAGCTGCGCAACGTCGAGCAGGTGGCGCCGGACTACGATTTCCGCGACAGCGGCGAGGTCAAGGCGCGCTACGCGTTGCAGGAACAACTCGGTCTGGCCGGCAACCGGCTCAGCGGCGGCGATCTGGCCGGCGCCGAGGAGCATGCGCGCAAGGCGCTGGCGCTGGCCCCGGATTCGGTGCAGGCGCACACGCTGCTGGCGGTGGCGGCCGGCCGCCGCGGCGATACCGCCACTGCCGGCGAGCATTACCGCAAGGCCGCCGAACTGGCGCCGAACCGCGGCGAGGCCTTGAACAACTACGGCGCCTGGCTGTGCGCGAACGGTGCCGCGGCCGACGCGCTGCAGTGGTTCGATCGTGCGCTGCAGGCGCCCGGCTACGCCACGCCGGCGTCGGCCCTGGCCAATGCCGGCGGTTGCGCGTTGCAGATCGGCCAGCGCGAGCGCGGCGAACGCGACCTGCGCAAGGCGCTGGCGCTGGAGCCGGGCAACGCCTACGCGCTGGAAGCGATGGCGCGCGACGAAGCGGCGCATGCGCGCTTTTTCGAGGCGCGGGCTTTCTCGGAACGGCGTCTGGCGGCTGCGCCGGCCACTGTATCCGTGTTACAACTTGCTATTCAGATTGAACAAGGGCTGGGCGACATGGCTGCTGCCGGCCGTTACCAACAGCGGTTGCGCAAGGAGTTTCCCGATGCCGCGACCACGACTCCCGGGGCTAGTGCATTGTGATCAGTGATTCCAATCCGAACGCTTTCGACGGCGCCAAAGGTTGCGGGCAACAGCTCCGCGAAGCGCGCGAAGCGGCGGGCCTGAGCATCGACGAGGTCGGTAGCCGTTTGCGCATGCCGGTGCACGTGATCGGTGCGCTGGAAGCGGAGCAGTGGCAGCGCCTCGGCGCGCCGGTGTTCGTGCGCGGTCAGCTGCGCAGTTACGCGCGCCTGCTCGGGGTGGACCTGGAGCCGCTGCTGGCCAGCGCGCAGATCGCGCCGGTGCAGCCGGTGGAGCTGATCAGCCATACGCATACCCCGCCGCTGCGGCGCATGCTCGAGAGCGCGACCCGGCGCATGGTGTACGTAGTGATCACCGCCGGACTGGCGGTGCCGGTCTGGTACGCGACCCGCACCCATTTCGCCGACGATGGCCCGAGCACCGCGTCGCTGGACGTGGTGCCGGCGGCGCCGGGCGACGCGGCGCCGACCGCGACGGCGGGCACCGGCGGCAACCCGGCGCCCACCGCCACGTCCGGCAATCGCCCCGCGCCGCCTGCGGCACCGTACATCGCCTCGCTGACGCCGCTGCCGCGCGCCTCCAGCGAGGCGGAGAAGCCCGGCCTGAGCCTGTCGTTCCAGGGCGACAGCTGGGTCCAGATCATCGCCCCGGACGGCACGCCGCTGGAAAAGGCGCTGCTGAAAGCCGGCGAAAAGCGCGACTACGCGCCGGGTCAAGTGGGCCGCATCGTGCTCGGCAATGCGTCGGCGGTCCAGGTTCAGCAATCCGGTAGTACCGTGGATCTGACTCCGTACAAGCGCGCGAACGTGGCCCGCTTTGCGGTATCCTCTGACGGTTCCGTGGTGCCAGCGTCCGAGTGACGGCGGCGCGGTTCCTCAATCTCAACATTCCATGTCCCGTCGTTGCGGCGGGGCGAGAGTACGCATGGCGATCGACGACCTGCTCGACGAGCACGAACAAAGCGAACGCGTCCGCACTTGGCTCAGGAAAAACGGCGCCGGCCTGATCGGCGGCATTGCCCTGGGCATCGGCGCGATCATTGGCTGGCAGTGGTGGACCAAGCAGCATTCCAACGACCTGGCGCAGGCCAATTCCCACTACGACGCCGTGCTCAAGAGCATCCAGGCCAAGCAACTGGACAAGGCCAGCAAGGACATGGCGGCGCTGCAGCAGGGCCCGGCCAACATCTATGCCGAGCTGGCCGCGCTGCGCCTGGCCAAGGCGCAAGCCGATGACGACAAGTACGACCAGGCCCTGGCCACGCTGCGCGGCCTCAAGGCCGAGGGCGAGCTGAAGCTGCTCATCGACCAGCGCGTGGCGCGGTTGCTGATCCAGACCGGCAAGAGCGACGAAGCGCTGAAGTTGCTGGCCGCGGCCGACGACAACCAGAGCCTGGAGATCCGTGGCGATGCGCTGATCGCGCAGGGCAAGCGCGATGCGGCACGCGAGGCGTACGCCAAGTCGTTGACCACCCTGGACGTGGCGGCGCCGCAACGGCGACTGCTGGAAACGAAGTTGATGGATGCGGGCGGCACCGTGCCGAATCCTGCGGAGCCGATCTGATGAAGGTAGTCATGTTCAAGCGCATCGCGACCATCGCGCTGCTGGGTCTGGCGCTGTCCGGTTGCAGCACGGTCAAGGGCTGGTTCGCAGGCAAGGACGCGGCCGCCAAGAAGGCCGCCGAGCCGGCCGAGCTGGTCGATTTCAAGCCGTCGGTGAAGATCGTCAAGCTGTGGTCCACCGACGCCGGCAAGGGCGAGAAGCGGATCGGCGTGCGCCAGCATCCGGCCGTGGCCGACGGCAAGGTGTACCTGGCCGCGGCTTCCGGTTCGGTCTACGCGCTGGACCTGCAGACCGGCAAGACGCTGTGGGAATACGACGCCAAGAAGGCGCGCAAGGAGCGCCTGTCGCAGGTGCAGGAGCAGCAGCCGGAGAGCCAGGTCGAGGGTGAATCCAGCAAGGGCCTGTCCAAGGACGAGCGTGCGGCCTACAAGCAGCGCCTGCGCAACGAGAAGCAGCAGGCGAAGGAGCGCAAGCGGCTGGAGAAGAACCGTCCGCTGCCGCGCTTCGCCGGTGGTCCTGGCGTGGGCGAGGGCCTGGTCGTGGTCGGCGGCCTGAATGGCGAAGTGATCGCGCTCGACGCCGCCAGCGGCACCGAGAAGTGGCGCGCCAAGGTGCCCAACGAAGTGATCGCCGCGCCGGTGGTCTCGCAGAACATGGTGTTCGTGCGCAGCAACGACGGCCACGTCACCGCGTTCGATGCGGGCACCGGGCAGCAGCGCTGGTTCCATGTGCAGGAACTGCCGACCCTGACCGTGCGCGGCAACGCGCCGGTGGTGTCCGGCCCGGGCGTGCTGTTCATCGGCAACGACGACGGCACGCTGGCGGCGCTGGCGATGCAGGACGGGCGCGTGCTGTGGGAGCAGACCATCGGCGTGCCGGAAGGCCGCACCGAACTGGAGCGCATGGCCGACGTGGACGGCGCGCCGGTGCTCGACGGCACCACCCTGTACGCGACCAGCTTCAAGAACCAGACCGTGGCGCTGGAAGGCCCGAGCGGGCGTCCGCTGTGGACCCGCGACCATGGCGGTGCCGGCGGTGTCGCGGTCAATTCCAGCAGCGTGGTGGTGGCCGACAATGCCGGTTCGGTGTGGGCGTTGGACAAGGCCTCCGGTTCGGCGACCTGGTCGCAGCCGGCGCTGGCGCGGCGTTCGCTGACCGGCGTGGCGATCCAGGGCGACTACGCCGTGGTCGGCGACTACAAGGGGTATCTGCATTGGTTGAAGCTCGACAACGGCGAGATCGCCGCACGCGAGCGGGTGGGACGCAAGGCGCTGGTAGCGCAGCCGGTGGTAGCCGATGGCATCCTGCTGGTCCAGAACACGAAAGGCGACCTGACCGCGTTCCGGTTGGGTCAATAAAGGAAGGGAATTCGCGATGCTGCCGCTGGTCGCCCTGGTTGGACGGCCGAATGTCGGCAAGTCCACGCTATTCAATGCGCTCACGCGCAGCCGCGACGCGCTGGTCCATGACCAGCCCGGCGTCACCCGCGATCGCAATTACGGCGTCTGCCGGCTGGAGCCGGACACCCCGTTCGTGATCGTCGACACCGGCGGCATTTCCGGCGAGGAAGAAGGCCTGGCCGGGGCGACCGCAGACCAGGCGCGCTCCGCTGCCGGCGAAGCCGACCTGGTGCTGTTCGTGGTCGATGGCCGCGAGGGATCCTCCTCGCTCGACGACGAGATTCTGGCGTGGCTGCGCAAGCTGGCGCGGCCGACGCTGCTGCTGATCAACAAGATCGACGGCACCGACGAGGACCAGGTCCGCGCCGAGTTCGCGCGCTATGGCCTGGGCGAGGCGATCGCGGTGTCCGCGGCGCATCGCCACGGCATCGACGACCTGCTCGAGGAAGTGCTGTCGCGCTTGCCGGAAGAGGGCGCCGGCGAGACGCTGGACACCGATCCCAAGCGCATGCGCATCGCCTTCGTCGGCCGCCCCAACGTCGGCAAGTCGACGCTGGTCAACCGCCTGCTCGGCGAGGAGCGGATGATCGCGTCCGAAGTGCCGGGCACCACCCGCGATTCGATCGCGGTCGACCTGCAGCGCGACGACCGCCTGTACCGGCTGATCGACACCGCCGGCCTGCGCCGTCGCGGCCGGGTCGAGGAGGCGGTGGAGAAATTCAGCGTGTTCAAGACGCTGCAGGCGATCGAGCAATGCGAGGTCGCGGTGCTGCTGCTCGACGCAACCGAAGGCGTCACCGACCAGGACGCCAGCGTGCTCGGCGCGATCCTGGACGCCGGCCGCGCGCTGGTGGTGGCGGTCAACAAGTGGGACGGGCTGACCGACTACCAGCGCGAACAGGCCGAGGCGCTGTTGTCGCGCAAGCTCGGCTTCGTGCCGTGGGCCGAAGCGGTGCGGATCTCGGCCAAGCACGGCTCCGGCCTGCGCGAGCTGTTCCGCGCGATCCACAGCGCGCATGCCTCGGCGATCCGCGAATTCAGCACCAGCGAAGTCAACCAGGCGCTGGAAGTGGCCTACGAGACCAATCCGCCGCCGAGCATCCGCGGCCACGTCTCCAAGCTGCGCTACGTGCATCCGGGCGGCAGCAATCCGCCGACCTTCATCGTCCACGGCACGCGCCTGAAAGTGCTGCCGGAGTCGTACAAGCGCTACCTGGAGAATTTCTTCCGCAAGCGCTTCAAGCTGGTCGGCACGCCGGTGCGCTTCATGTTCCGCGAAGGCGCCAATCCGTACGAAGGCAAGAAGAACGTGCTGACCGAGCGCCAGATCGCCAAGAAGCGGCGCTTGATGAAACACGTCCGCGGCAAGTAGCCGATGGACGCGCGGCGCGAGGTCACGCTGGGCATCCTCGCCGGCGGCCGCGCGCAACGCCTGGGCGGTTGCGACAAGGCCTGGCTGCAACGCGACGGGCGAGCGCTGGTGCAGCGCCTGGCGCAGGCCTTGGCGCCGGCGGTCGCGGCGGTGCTGGTCAGCGCCAACCGCGACCTGCCGCGCTACGCCGCCGCCGGACTGCACGCGCTGCCCGACCGGATCGCCGCGCCGCCTGGCGCCGAGCGCTCGCTGGGGCCGATCGCCGGCCTGGACGCGCTGGCCGCGGCCTGCGCCACGCCGTGGCTGCTGACCTTGCCGGTGGACCTGTGCCGGCTTTCGCCTGCGCTGCTGGGCAGGTTGATCGACGCCAGTGGCGATGCGGATGGCGCCTATGCCGAGGACGACGACGGCGTACAGCCGCTGGTGGCGCTGTACCGCGTCGCCGCGCTGCGGCCTGCGTTGGCTTCGGCGCTGGATGCCGGTCGCTACGCGCCGCGTGCCTTGCAGCAGCAGTTGGCGATGGTCCGCGCACGCGTGCCCGGGGAGACCTTCGGCAACCTCAATACGCCGCAGGACCTGCGCGCAGCGGGTATCCTGCCGGCGCCATGAACGACTATCCCTCCCGTATTGCCTATTCCGAGGCGCTGGCCATCGTCGCCGCCGTCGCCCAGTCGCGCCCGTTGCCGGCCGAACGCCTGGCGCTGCCGCGCGCCGATGGCCGCATCCTGCTCGAACCGCTGGACGCGCCGATCGACCTGCCGCCGTTCGCCAACAGCGCGATGGACGGCTTCGCGCTGCGCCATGCCGATCTGCAGCCGGATGCGCCGACCGTGTTGCGCCTGGCCGGCGAGCAGTTCGCCGGCGAGGATTTGCGCCAGGCGATCGGCGCCGGCGAATGCCTGCGCATCACCACCGGCGCGCCGCTGCCGGCGGGCGCCGATACGGTGGTGATCAAGGAAAGCGTGGTCGAGCGCGACGGCCAGGTGCAGGTGCCGGCCGCGCCGGTCGCCGGCGCGCACGTGCGTGCGCGCGGCGAGGACGTGCGCGCCGGCGAGCGCGTGCTCGAAGCGGGCCTGGCGTTGACGCCGTCGCGGATCGGCCTGGCCGCCGCGCTCGGCGTGGCGCAGGTGGCCGTGGCGGCGCGACCGACCGTGGCGGTGTTCGCCACCGGCGACGAACTGGTCGAGCCGGGCATGCCGCTCAAGCCGGGGCAGATCTACAACAGCAACCGCGACATGCTGATGGCGCAACTGCGCCTGCTCGGCCTGGAGCCGACTGCGTGGCCGACGCTGCCGGACGATCCGCAGCGGATCGAAAGCATGCTGACCGATGCGGCCTCGGCGTTCGACGTGGTGCTGACCTGCGGCGGCGTCTCCGCCGGCGAGAAGGACTACCTGCCGCGGCTGCTGGCCGAGCGCGGTCGCATCCATTTCTGGAAGGTGCGCATGCGCCCGGGCATGCCGCTGCTGTTCGGCGAGCTGGACCGCGCCCTGTTCCTGGGCCTGCCCGGCAATCCCGTGTCGGTGCTGGCCACCTTCATGGCGATCGGGCGGCCGCTGCTGGACGCGCTGCAGCAGCGCGCCGAGCCGCGCCCGCAATGGCGCGCGCGGCTGGCCTCGGGTTGGGACAAGCGCCACGAGCGCCTGGAGTTCCTGCGCGGGCGCATGCGCTGCGACGCGCATGGACAGCTGTGGGTGGAGCCGAACCCGGCCGACGGTTCGCACCGCCTGCGCGGCGCCGCCGACAGCGACGTGCTGCTGCGGCTGGACGAGGGGGCGCGCCGTTTCGATGCCGGCGACGTGGTCGAGGTGTTCGCGTACTGAGTGTTGCGGGCGCGTCCGCACACAGGTCGCGCGAACGTTCATGCGGGTCGGACCGCACAGACCGTACGGCTGGAGCAGCTCGACCCAGGTTGCGGCCTGGTTGCACGCGCCGCCGTCGGCGGCGGCCGCCGCAGGTCAAGGTGTTCTCGATCGCCGGAAGCCGGCCTGCGTTCCGCACTGGCGCCCGTCACGTCGCGCGATGCGCGCGGCAACCGGCGAGCGCTCAGGACTGCGTGGCGATCGCGAACTCGTCTCCGGGGAGTGTGTGGGCAGCCAGTCACGGGCCTGGTTCGGGGAGTATTTCCTCGATGCGCCGATCCACCGTCCTGGCCACCGCGGCGACCATGCTTGAATAGCGTTCCCTCCGCCGGATGCAGGCGTCGGCGATGCGTCGAAGATGCCGGATCCGACGCTGCCGACTCGGGAACCGCACACCGCCCCCCGCGCGAAGGACGCGCTGCAAGTTTGCGCCGATAATGCGCGCATGAGCATTCGAGAACTGACCCCGCAGCAAGCCCGCGAGCGTGTGGCCCAGGGCGCGCGACTGATCGATGTGCGCGAGGAACACGAACGCGCCGCCGGCATGGCCGAGGGCGCGCTCGGTGTGGCCCGCGCGCAGTTGCAGGACGACCCGGCCACGCATGTCGGCGCGGCCGACGCCGAGACGATCCTGATCTGCCAGAGCGGCAAGCGCTCGCACGAGGCTGCGCTGTTCCTGCAGCAGGCCGGTTATGCCGCGGTCGCGTCGGTGCTGGGTGGCACCACGCGCTGGCAGCGCGACGGATTGCCGCTGCAGCGGCCGGCGCTGGCGCCGGAGCAGCAGGATTTCTTCGAGCGCTATTCGCGCCACCTGCGCCTGCCCGAAGTCGGCATCGACGGCCAGCGGCGGCTGCAGGCGGCGCGCGTGCTGCTGGTCGGCGCCGGCGGGCTGGGTTCGCCGGCCGGCTTCTACCTGGCCGCGGCCGGGGTCGGCCAGCTGCGCATCGCCGACGACGATGTGGTCGATCGCAGCAACCTGCAGCGGCAGATCCTGCATACCGAAGCGCGGGTCGGGCAGCCCAAGGTGGCGTCGGCGGCCGCGGCGCTGGCCGCGCTGAATCCGGGCGTGCAGGTCGAGCCGGTACGCGAACGGGTGACCTCGGCCAATGTCGAACGCCTGTTGCAGGACGTGGACGTGGTGCTCGACGGTTCGGACAATTTCCCTGCCCGCTACCTGCTCAACGACGCCTGCGTGAAGCTGGGCAAGCCGCTGGTGTACGGCGCGGTGCAGCGCTTCGAGGGCCAGGTCAGCGTGTTCGACGCCGGCCGCCGGCGCGGGCAGGCGCCGTGTTACCGCTGCCTGTTCCCGGAGCCGCCGCCGCCGGAGTTCGCGCCCAGTTGCGCCGAGGCCGGCGTGCTCGGCGTGCTGCCCGGCATCGTCGGCCTGCTGCAGGCCAACGAGGTGCTGAAGCTGCTGCTGGAGATCGGCGAGCCGCTGCGCGGACGCCTGCTGTACTTCGACGCGCTGGCGATGCGTTTCCGCGAAACCCGCCTGGCCGCCGATCCGCAGTGCCCGGTATGCGCGCCCGGGCTCGCGTTTCCCGGCTATATCGACTACGCGAAGTTCTGTGGCGCGGAGTAAGCCCCTCTCCCCTCGGGAGAGGGGGTGGGGTGAGGGTCCGGAGCGAAGCGCTCGCGCTGTTCGATCGCCAGGCTTCGCCCGTCCCCTCATCCGCCCCTGCGGGGCACCTTCCCCCGAGAAGGGGGCCATGGTCCCGGCGGGAGAAGGAACGGGCGATCGCTGCCGTCTTTGACGGCGCGGCGTCTCTCCATGCGTGATGCGTAAAGCGCTACGGCACTGCATGCATGCGCCGTCGTGCTTCGTCGCCATGCCGCACACCGGTGCATGGGGTCGCCCCGGCCTTGTGGGTAGAATCGGCGCATGACCAGTGCAGCCGACAGCAGTGAATTGATCAAGGTGGTGGCGTTGCTCGGCGCCGCGGTGGTGGCGGTACCGGTGTTCCGCCGCCTGGGCCTGGGCTCGGTGCTCGGCTATCTGGCCGCGGGCCTGGCGATCGGGCCGTTCGGATTCGGCTGGTTCGCCGATCCGCAGGCGATCCTGCATGTGGCCGAACTGGGCGTGGTGATGTTCCTGTTCGTGATCGGGCTGGAAATGCGGCCCTCGCACCTGTGGAGCCTGCGCAAGCAGATCTTCGGCCTGGGCACGGCGCAGATCGTGGTGTGCGCGACGGTGCTGACCGGGGTGGGGCTGGCGTTGGGGCTGTCCTTGCCGGTGGCGTTCATCGCCGCGTCCGGTTTCGTGCTCACCTCCACCGCGGTGGTGATGCAATTGCTCGGCGAGCGCGGCGACATCGCCTTGCCGGCGGGACAGAAGATCGTCGCGATCCTGTTGTTCGAAGACCTGCTGATCGTGCCGTTGCTGGCCGTGGTGGCATGGATGGCGCCGGTGCCGGTCGCCGCCGATGCGCCCTCGCGCTGGATCGGCATCGGCATCGGCGCGGCGGCGATCGTCGGCCTGCTGGTGGCCGGGCGTTGGCTGCTGAATCCGCTGTTCCGGTTGCTGGCCGCGGCCAAGGCGCGCGAAGTGATGACCGCCGCTGCGCTGCTGGTCGTCCTGGGTGCGGCATTGCTGATGCAGCTCGGTGGGCTGTCGATGGCGATGGGCGCGTTCCTGGCCGGGGTGCTGCTGTCCGAATCCACCTTCCGCCACCAGATCGAGGCCGACATCGAGCCGTTCCGCGGCATCCTGCTGGGGTTGTTCTTCCTCGGCGTGGGCATGGCCCTGAACCTGGCAGTGGTGGCGGCGAACTGGATGCTGATCCTCAGCGGCGTGCTTGCGTTCATGGCGGCCAAGGCCGCGTGCATCTACCTGGTCGCGCGGCTCACCGGCAGCGGCCACGCGCAGGCGCTGGACCGCGGCGTGCTGATGGCGCAGGGCGGCGAGTTCGCGTTCGTGCTGTTCGCCGCCGCCGGTGCGGCCGGGGTCATCGATGCGCAGGTCAACGCCAACCTGACCGCGATCGTGGTGCTGTCGATGGCGCTGACCCCGCTGTTCGTGCTGCTGTACCGGCGCTGGGCGCCGGTGGAAGCGCCGTCGCTGGACGGCGTGGAGGCGGCCGACGGGCTCACCGGCAGCGTGCTGATCATCGGCTTCGGCCGTTTCGGCCAGGTCGCCAGCCAGTCGCTGCTGGCGCGCGACGTGGACGTGACCATCATCGACAACGACATCGAGATGATCCAGAGCGCGGCCGAATTCGGCTTCAAGATCTACTACGGCGACGGCACCCGCCTGGACGTGCTGCATGCCTCCGGCGCGCACAGCGTGCGCGCCATCGCGGTGTGCATCGACAACCGCGAGGCCGCCAACCGCATCGTCGAGCTGGCCACGCAGGAATTTCCGCACGCCAAGCTGCTGGTGCGCTCCTACGACCGCGAGCATTCGCTGAAGCTGATCGCCGCCGGCGTGGACTACCAGATCCGCGAGACCTTCGAGTCGGCGGTGGAATTCGGCCAGGCCGCGCTGATCGAACTGGGCATGGCCGAGGACGAGGCCGCGAGCATCGCCCGCGAGATCCGCCGCCGCGACGCCGAGCGCCTGGAACTGGAGATCGCCGCAGGCGACGTGCGCGCCGGCAGCGGCCTGATGTACGGCAACATCGCCCCGGCGGTGCCCAAGCCGACCCCGTTCACTCCGCCGCGGCGCGAGAGCCGCACGCTCAATCCCGAAGCGGTGCCGGCGGCGGAGGCAGTGGACGAGCGCCGCAACGACTAAGGCACCGCCGCCCTGTAGGAGCGGCTTCAGCCGCGACCGGGCATCACCGGTGATGCCTGGTCGCGGCTGAAGCCGCTCCTACAGTGGCTGCGGACTGCGAATGTCCTAGCTGAAACGCCTCAGCGCAGAAATGCGCGCAACGCCTGCGCATAACGCGGATCGGCGCTGATGTCGTCGTGTCCGGCGCGCGGCATCGCGACCACGCTGGGTGTCTGCGCCAGGGAATCGAGCAGCCGCTGCGTGCTCGACGCCGGCACCACCTGGTCGCGGCCGGCGCGCAGCACCAGCAACGGCCCGCGGTAGGCGCGCAGCGCGCTGGCCGAGTCGTAGCGGTCGCGCAGCAGCCAGCGCACCGGCGCCCACGGGTAATGCGCCTGCGCGGCCGAGGCCAGGCTGTCGAACGGGGTGACCAGCACCAGCCGCGCCAGCGGCCGCCGCGCCGCCAGCTGGCTGGCGACGCCGCTGCCCAGGCTGCGTCCGAGCACCGCGATCTCGGCCTGCGGCTGCGCGGCGCGCACGTGGTCGTACAGCGCCAGCGCGTCGCCGATCAGCGCCGCCTCGTTCGGCGTGCCGTCGCTGGCGCCGTAGCCGCGGTAGGCCAGCAGGTACACGCTGTAGTCGGGCAGCAGCGGCGCCAGCTGCGCGCGCGCCTGGCGCAGGTCCTCGGCGTTGCCGCCGAAGTACAGCAACACCTTGTCGCGGCCGGGATTGACCCGCCAGCCGCGCAGGCGCAGCACCGGGCTGCGCTGCAGGACGAAATCGGTCTGCGCCGCGGCCACCCGGGTCGCCTGCGGGAAATACAGCAGCTCGCGCTGGCCCAGGTAGAGCAGGGCGCAGACCACCAGATAGGCGACGACCGCGATCGCCGCGACGATGCCCAGGTGGCGCAGCATCTATCCGTGCCGGCGCTGCGCGTCGGCGAAGGCCGCCAGTTGTTCCGGCGTGGCCTCGGCCTGGAACTGCGCCTTCCAGTCGGCGAACGGCATGCCGTAGACGCGTTCGCGCGCCTGATCCTTGCTCAGCGTCTCGCCTTCGGCGGCGGCCGCCTCGCGGTACCAGTCGGCCAGGCAGTTGCGGCAGAAGCCGGCCAGGATCATCAGATCGATGTTCTGTACGTCGCTGCGGTCCTGGTTGAGGTGCTGCAGCAGCCGCCGGAACGCGGCGGCCTCGATGCGGGTGGTGTCGGTCATGGCGGAATCGGGGACAATAGGGGTCCCCAGACTCTACACCCGCTCGCCTCGATGACCGATTCCGCGCCCGTCTCCTCCGTTCCGGCCCGCATCCTCGACGGGCGGCGCATCGCCGACGAACTGCTCGACCAGCTCAAGCTGCGGGTCGATGCGCGGCTGGCGGCCGGACAGCCGCGGCCGGGCCTGGCGGTGGTGCTGGTCGGCGGCGATCCGGCGTCCACGGTGTACGTGCGCAACAAGCGCCGCGCGGCGGAAAAGGTCGGCATCGAGGCGTTCGACTACGACCTGCCGGCCGGTACCGGCGAAGCCGACCTGCTGGCGCTGATCGACCGCCTCAATGCCGACCCCAAGGTGCACGGCATCCTGGTGCAGCTGCCGCTGCCGGGCATTCCCGATGCCAGCCGGCTGATCCATCGCATCGATCCGCGCAAGGATGTGGACGGTTTCCATCCGGAGAACGTCGGCCACCTGGCGCTGCGCGAATTCGGCCTGCGCCCGTGTACCCCGCGCGGCATCGTCACCCTGCTCGGGCATACCGACCAGCCGGTGCGCGGCCGCAACGCCACCATCGTCGGAGTCAGCAACCATGTCGGTCGGCCGATGGCGCTGGAACTGCTGATCGCCGGCTGCACGGTCAGCTGCTGCCACAAGTTCACCCCGCCGGACGTGCTGCAGGCGCGCGTGCGCGATGCCGACATCCTGGTGGTGGCGGTGGGCCGTCCCGGCCTGATCCCCGGCGAATGGGTCAAGCCCGGCGCGGTGGTGATCGACGTCGGCATCAACCGCCTCGACGACGGCCGCCTGGTCGGCGACGTCGGCTTCGACGCGGCCGCGCAACGCGCCAGCTGGATCACCCCGGTGCCGGGTGGAGTCGGGCCGATGACCGTGGCCACGCTGATGCAGAACACGATCGAGGCCGCTGATGCGGCCGGCATGACCAGCCATTCGGCTGTGTAAAGCCGGGATTCGGGATTCGGGATTCGTTAAAGGCAACGGCAAAGCGCGTGCGTCGGTCGATCGCGGTTGCCTCCGAGGTCGGCCGGCTGTTGGCGTCCAGGCAATCATGCAAACGGCCGGCTGCGGAGGGCTTCGCCGTTGCGAATCCCGAATCCCAAATCTCCAATCCCGGCCCCAAATGCGTTAAAATGCCGCGCTTCCCCACATTCGGGTCCGCCGATGCTGCGCATCCAGGCTGAAGCTTTAACGTACGACGACGTTTCGCTCGTCCCCGCCCATTCGATCGTCCTGCCGAAGGACGTCAGCCTGGAAACCCGGCTGACCCGCGACCTGCGCCTGAAATTGCCGATCCTGTCGGCGGCGATGGACACGGTGACCGAACACCGCCTCGCGGTGGCCATGGCCCAGCTCGGCGGCATCGGCATCATCCACAAGAACCTGACCCCGGCGCAGCAGGCGGCCGAAGTGGCCAAGGTCAAGAAGTTCGAAGCAGGGGTGATCACCGAGCCGTTCACCGTCGGTCCGGAAACGACCATCGGCGAAGTGCTGAAACTGACCCGCGCGCGCAACATCTCCGGCGTGCCGGTGGTCGACGGCAGCGAACTGGTCGGCATCGTCACCAGCCGCGACATGCGCTTCGAGAAGAAGCTCGACGATCCGGTCCGTCACATCATGACCAAGAAGGATCGGCTGATCACCGTGCGCGAAGGCGCCAGCGACGAGGAAGTGCTGCAGCTGCTGCATCGCAACCGCATCGAGAAGATCCTGGTGGTCAACGACAGCTTCGAGCTGCGCGGCCTGATCACGGTCAAGGACATCCAGAAGAAGACCGACAACCCCAACGCCGCCAAGGACGCGGCCACGCGCCTGCTGGTCGGTGCGGCGGTCGGCGTCGGTGGCGACACCGAGCAGCGCATCGAACTGCTGGCCGCGGCGGGCGTGGACGTGGTCATCGTCGATACCGCGCACGGCCACTCGCAGGGCGTGATCGACCGCGTGGCCTGGGTCAAGAAGACCTATCCGCAGCTGCAGGTGATCGGCGGCAACATCGTCACCGGCGATGCCGCGCTGGCGCTGATGGACGCCGGCGCCGACGCGGTCAAGGTCGGCGTGGGTCCCGGCTCGATCTGCACCACGCGCGTGGTCGCCGGTGTCGGCGTGCCGCAGATCACCGCGGTGGACATGGTCGCCGAGGCGCTGCAGGACCGCATCCCGCTGATCGCCGACGGCGGCATCCGCTATTCCGGCGACATCGGCAAGGCGCTGGTCGCCGGCGCCTCCACGGTGATGGTCGGCGGTCTGTTCGCCGGCACCGAGGAAGCCCCGGGCGAGGTCGAACTGTTCCAGGGCCGCAGCTACAAGAGCTACCGCGGCATGGGCAGCCTGGGCGCGATGGAGAAGGGCAGCAAGGACCGGTATTTCCAGGACGCCTCCGACGCCGACAAGCTGGTGCCGGAAGGCATCGAAGGCCGCGTGCCGTACCGCGGTCCGCTCAGCGGCATCATCCACCAGCTGATCGGCGGCCTGCGCGCCACGATGGGTTACGTGGGCTGCGCGACGATCGAGGAAATGCGCACCAAGCCGAAGTTCGTCACCATCACCGGTGCCGGCCAGCGCGAGAGCCACGTCCACGACGTGCAGATCACCAAGGAACCGCCGAACTACCGCATGGGCTGATGCCCATGCGCGGGATTGGGGATTCGGGATTGGGGATTCGTAGTAGCCCGCCGCGTCTCCACCGGCAGTGCACATCGCCGCCATCCCGCTGTTGCGAATCCCCAATCCCGCATCCCCAATCCCGGCCCCAATGACCAACATCCACAGCGACAAGATCCTCATCCTCGATTTCGGCGCGCAGTACACGCAGCTGATCGCGCGCCGTATCCGCGAACTGGGGGTCTACTGCGAGATCTGGGCCTGGGACCACGATCCGGCCGAGATCGCCGGCTTCGGCGCCAAGGGCATCATCCTGTCCGGCGGCCCCGAGTCGACCACGCTGCCGGGCGCGCCGGTCGCGCCGCAGGAAGTGTTCGACAGCGGCCTGCCGGTGTTCGGGATCTGCTACGGCATGCAGACCCTGGCCGCGCAGCTGGGTGGCGCCACCGAGGCCGCCGACCAGCGCGAGTTCGGCCATGCGGAAGTGGAGGTGGTCGCGCCCGACGCGCTGTTCTCCGGCCTCAGCGACCATCCCGGCGCGGCGCGTTTGAACGTGTGGATGAGCCACGGCGACCACGTCTCCAAGGTGCCGCCGGGTTTCACCGTCACCGCCGTCACCGACCGCATCCCGGTCGCGGCGATGGCCAACGCCGCCAAGCGCTGGTACGGCGTGCAGTTCCATCCGGAAGTCACCCACACGCTGCAGGGCCAGACCCTGTTGCGCCGCTTCGTGGTCGACGTCTGCGGCTGCGAGACCCTGTGGACCGCGGCCAACATCATCGACGACCAGATCGCGCGCGTGCGCGCCCAGGTCGGCGACGACGAGGTGATCCTGGGCCTGTCCGGCGGCGTCGATTCGTCGGTGGTCGCCGCGCTGCTGCACAAGGCGATCGGCGACAAGCTGACCTGCGTGTTCGTCGATACCGGCCTGCTGCGCTGGCAGGAAGGCGACCAGGTGATGGCGATGTTCGCCGAGCACATGGGCGTCAAGGTGATCCGGGTCAACGCCGCCGACCGTTATTTCGACGCGCTGGCCGGGGTCAGCGACCCGGAAGCCAAGCGCAAGATCATCGGCAACCTGTTCGTGGAGATCTTCGACGAGGAGTCGAACAAGCTGGCCAACGCCAAGTGGCTGGCGCAGGGCACGATCTATCCGGACGTGATCGAGTCGGCCGGCAGCAAGACCGGCAAGGCGCACGTGATCAAGAGCCACCACAATGTCGGCGGCCTGCCCGAGCACATGAAGCTGGGCCTGGTCGAGCCGCTGCGCGAACTGTTCAAGGACGAGGTGCGGCGCCTGGGCGTGGAACTCGGCCTGCCGCGCAGCATGGTCTACCGCCATCCGTTCCCGGGTCCCGGGCTGGGCGTGCGCATCCTCGGCGAAGTGAAGCGCGAGTACGCCGAGCTGCTGGCCAAGGCCGATGCGATCTTCATCGAAGAGCTGCGCAAGGCCGACCTGTACGACACCACCAGCCAGGCGTTCGCGGTGTTCCTGCCGGTCAAGTCGGTGGGCGTGGTCGGCGACGCGCGCGCCTACGAATGGGTGATCGCGCTGCGCGCGGTGGAGACCATCGACTTCATGACCGCGCACTGGGCGCACCTGCCGTACGACTTCCTCGGCACCGTGTCCAACCGCATCATCAACGAACTGCGCGGCGTCTCGCGCGTGGTCTACGACATCTCCGGCAAGCCGCCGGCGACGATCGAGTGGGAGTGATTTTTGCCGATCCGGGCGTATCCGACCTGCGCGACGGACCTCGCCCATATTGACCCGCCGCAAAATCGGAAGTGCCGTCAGGAGAGGTGAGCTCTTGACGGTTTCCTCGACATGAGTGTCTGAAGACGGTCATTTCCTGCCAAGACTCACTCAAGATCGTATTCCGGTACTTTTGCAGGCGACGCGCAAATGCAGCCGGATGCCGCGATCAAGGCTCTGAAGCCGCGAGACGACTGCGGATCTTCCGGCGTACCCGGACGAACTTTGCGGTTGCTGTGTTCTTCGGGTCAGGAGCGCTGCCGTTGCGGGCGCTCCATCACCAGCAGGGTCGAGGTCGCGCTGGCATAGATGCGCGCGTTGGCGTCCTTCAGCGTCGCCTCGGCAAAGGCGGCACGGCGGCCGACGGATAGGACGCGGCCTTCCGCGCGGAGCGGGCCGGTGTCGGCGGTGATCGGGCGCAGGTACGAAACCTTCAGTTCCAAGGTGGTGTAGGCCTGGTCCGCCGACAACTTGGAATGCACGGCGCATCCGCACGCCGAATCGAGCAGCGTCGCGGCATAGCCGCCATGGACCGTGCCGATCGGGTTGTAGGCGTGTACGCCGGGCGTGCCTGAGAAGACCGCCCATCCATCGCCGGCTTCGACGAAAGTGAAGTCCAGCGAATCGCCGATCGGCGGTCGGCCTCCGGCAGCGATCAGCGCCTGCAGGGTCTCAAGCCCGGAAAGGCCGGGGGCAATTTCGTCGACGAGATTCACTGGCATCTCTCCAATGTGGGCCGGCGCAGGGGCGCGGACGGCTTCAGCAAGATTGACGTCTGCGGGGCGCATCGTCTTTGCTGCTTATATGATGACCATAATATATGGCCGTGCCAAGCGGCGGTCCTGACCGGGTGCGTGGCCGACATTTGTCGATACAAAAGCCGCGACCCGATCGCCGTTCAGCAGGGCAGGGCGGCGGTAGCGCTGGCGACAAGCAGCGGAGGCTGGATCATTTTTGACGCGGCGCCAGCAGCGTCCGCGGTCGATCCGGTTGCCCCGCGATCCGCTCCAGGGCGGGTAGCGCAACGTACACTTGCCAAGGAGCCAGGCCGAGACAACGTCGAAGTCGTCTCGGCGGATCTCGTGGCGATGCCGGAGACCATGCAGCCAGCGGATGTGCTGTGGCTGCACCTGTTCTACCCCGATCTCCATACCGCGCTGATCCAGGCCAGGGGCGCGGCTGCGGCATCGCTTCGCCTATCGGTTCGTGAAGCCTTGATCAGCGCGAAGGTCCCGGCCTGATCCGGAACCAGATGGAATACATCGCCGGCAGGAACACCAGGGTCAGGATCGTCCCGGCGAAGGTGCCGCCGATCAGTGTGTAGGCGAGGGTGCCCCAGAACACCGAGTGGGTCAGCGGGATGAATGCCAGGATGGCGGCCAGGGCGGTCAGGATCACAGGCCGCGCCCGCTGCACCGTGGCTTCGACGACCGCGTCGAACGGGCTCAGCCCTTCGCGTTCGTTGTGGTGGATCTGCCCGATCAGGATCAGCGTGTTGCGCATCAGGATGCCCGACAGCGCGATCAGGCCGACCAGGGCATTGATGCCGAAGGGCTGCTGGAACACGAGCAGCGTCGGCGCGACGCCGATCAGGCCGAGCGGACTGGTGGCGAACACCATGACCATGGCCGCGATCGAGCGCACCTGCAGGATGATGATGAGCAGGGTGAGCGCGACCATGATCGGGAACAGCGGCAGCATCGCCTTGGTGGCCTTGCCGGCCTCCTCGATCGAGCCCGCCTGTTCGATCCGGTAGCCGGGCAGAAGCGCGCCGATGATCGGCTGCAGCTGGGCCAGGATGGCGGTGGAAACGTCCGGGGGCTGCAGGCCTTCGGCGATGTCGCCGCGGACCGTGATGGTCGGCGTGCGATCGCGGCGGCGCAGGATGGGATCCTCCATGCGCACATCGACGGTGCCGGCCTGGGACAGCGGAATGCGCTGTCCCGCCGCTCCGACCAGCGTGAAGCCGCCGATCTTCGCAGGATCGAAACGGATCTCGCCGGCTGCGCGTCCCAGCACCTGCACCGAACGGATGTCCTCGCGCACCTCGGTCAGAGGCACGCCGCTCAACAGGAACTGCAGCTGCGAGGCCACGGCGCTGGAGGTCAGCCCGACGGCCTGGAGCCGGTCCTGGTCGAGGGTGAAGCGCAGCGTGGGGACGCGCGGTCCCCAATCCGTGTTGACCGTGCGCATCATCGGACTGGCATGCATGACATCGGCGACGTCGCCTGCGATCTTGCGCAGCACGTCCGGGTCGGGACCCATGACGCGATACGCCACCGGAAACGGCGAAGGCGGGCCGAACACGATCTGGGTGGCGCGCACCTGCGCCTCCGGCGCCAAGCCGTCGGCCACCGCCCGGCGCAGCCTGAACTTGAGCGCTTCGCGTTCCTTGTCGTCGCCGGCGAGCACCACGATCTTGGCGAACGACGGATCGGGCAGTTCGGGCGACATCGCCAGGAAGAAGCGTGGCGCGCCCTGGCCGATGTAGGACGTCACGATCCGCGCCTCCTTCTGTTTCGCCAGCCAGGCTTCGACCTTCGCCGTCGCCGCACTGGTCTGCTCGATCGAGGTGCCGTAGGGCATCTGCACCTCGACCAGCACCTCGGGCCGGTCGGAGGTCGGGAAGAACTGCTTGTTGACCACGCCCATGCCGACGATGGACAGCGCGAACAGCCCGGCCACCGTGCCGGCGACCAGCCATTTGCGCGCGATGACGCGCCCGAGCACTTGCCGGAAGCGGTTGTAGTGGCGGGTGTCGTAGATGGCTGCGTGGCCGCCTTCGATCTTCTTGATGTCCGGCAGCAGCTTCACGCCCAGGTAGGGAGTGAACACCACAGCGACGACCCAGGATGCGATCAGGGCGATGCCGACGATCCAGAACATGTTGCTGGTGTATTCGCCGGCCGTGGAGCGCGCGAATCCGTTGGGCATGAAGCCCACGGCCGTGACCAGCGTGCCGGACAGCATGGGCGCCGCCGTATGGCTCCAGGCATAGGCCGAGGCGGCGACGCGGCTGTAGCCTTCCTCCATCTTCACCACCATCATCTCGATGGCGATGATGGCGTCGTCCACCAGCAGGCCCAGCGCCAGGATCAGCGAGCCGAGCGTGATGCGGTCGAAGTTCTTGCCGCTCGCGGCCATGACCACGAACACCGCCGCCAGCGTCAGCGGCACCGCCGCCGCGACCACGAGGCCGACACGCCAGCCCATGCTGACGAAGCACACCACCATCACCACCAGCAGGGCGACGAAGAACTTGACCATGAACTCGTCGACCGCCGAACCGATGTTGACGGCCTGGTCGGTCACCTTGCTCAGCGTCATGCCCAGCGGCAGCCCGGCGTTGACCTTGGTCACTTCCGCCTCCAGCGCCTTGCCCAGATCCAGGCCGTTCCAGTCGTCGCGCATCACCACGCCCAGTAGCAGCGCCGGTTCGCCGTTGTTGCGGACCAGGAAGGTGGCGGGATCCTCGTAGCCACGTTCCACGGTCGCCACATCCGACAGCTTCAGCGTCCGTCCCTGCGCGACGATCGGGGTCTGCCGGATCTTCTCCAGGCTGTCGAATGCACCATCGACGCGCAGGAACACCTGCGGTCCCTTGGTCTCGATGGAGCCGGCGGGGGTCAGCACATTCTGGCTGTTGAGCGCGGCGAAGATGTCCTGCGGCGCGACGCCCAGCGTGGCCAGGCGGTCGTGGGAGAAGGAGACGAAGATGCGCTCGGGCTGCTCGCCGATGATGTTGACCTTCTTCACGCCCGGAACGTGCAGCAGTTGCTGGCGCAGCGCCTCGGCGTCGCGCACCAGCAGCCGTTGCGGTTCGCCCTTGGCCTTGAGCGCGAACAGCGCGAAGGTCACGTCCGCGTACTCGTCGTTGAGCATCGGGCCGATGACGCCGGCCGGCAGCTTCCTGGCCTCGTCGCCGAGTTTCTTGCGGGCCTGATAGAACTCCTCCTGCACCTGCGCAGGCGGGGTGCTGTCGAGCAGCGAAATCATGGTGAAGGCCAGGCCGGGGCGCGTATAGGTTTCCGCGCGGTCGTACCAGCGCAGTTCCTGCAGGCGTTTTTCCAGCGGTTCGGCGACCTGGTCCTGCATCTCCTGCGCGGTCGCGCCCGGCCAGGCGGTGACGACCGTCATCTGCTTGATCGTGAACGGCGGATCTTCCGCGCGTCCGAGCTGGAAGAACGCGAGAACACCGGCGACGGAGATCAGGAAGATCAGGAACAGCGTGATCGAACGCTCGCGCACCGCCAGCGCCGACAGATTGAAACGCCCCTCGCTCATGGACGCGCTCCGCCGGCCAGCGCCTGGCCCTGGCCGATCGGCCTGACCAACTGGCCTTCGCGAAGCAGATGCGCGCCCAGCGACACCACCTGGTCGCCAGCCTCGAGATTGCCTTTCACCTGCGCTACCTCGTCGGTCAAGCCAAGCACCTGGACCGAGCGCCAGACAGCCTTGGCAGGCTTGCCCTCGACGGCCCACACGCCCGGGCCCTTGCCCGGATCGAACACGGCGCCGATCGGGACTTGTAGCGAAGCGGCGGCGTCCGTGCCGGTCGGGATCTCGACGGTGACGGTGGCGCCCAGCGGCGCGCGGGCCAACGCGCCGTCGAGCACGTACCTGGCCTCGTAGGTGCGGGTCAGCCGGTCAGCCGCATTGGACAGCTGCCGCAAGGTCGCCGGCATCGCGGCCTGGCGATCGCCGTACAGCCTGGCATGCGCCAGCGAACCCGCAGCCGGCCGCAGCGTCTCGGGCAGTTGCACGATGGCTTCGCGCTGGCCCGCATGCGCCAGGCGCATGACCGGCTGCCCGGCGCCGACCACTTGCCCCGGCTCGGCCAGCGTGTCCACGATCACGCCATCGGCGTCGGCGAGCAGGACGGCGTAGCCCGACGCGTTCCTGGCGACGCCGGCTTGCGCCTCGGCCGCCTTGAGTTGCGCCCGCGCCGTGTCGGCGGCGGCCTTGACCTGATCGTAGGCGGATGCCGAGACGGCCCCTTCGGCAACCAGGTCGCGATAGCGCGCCGCCTCGTCGGCGGTCTGCGTGGCGCGCGCCCGGGCTGCGGCGACCGTTTCCTGCTGCGCCTGTGCCTGCAGGCCCAGGTCGATCGGGTCCATGCGCATGAGCGCCTGGCCGCGTTTGACGGTCTGCCCGGTATCGACCAGGCGCTCGAGCACCTTGCCCGGCACGCGAAACGCCAGATCGCTTTGGATTCGAGCCGCGACGACTCCGGTGAACGACCGCGGTGCGTCGGCACCGCCGTGGACGGCCGCGACCCTGACCAGCGGCACCTCCGTACGCGGATCGGCGGCATGTTCGTTACCGCATGCCGCTAGGACGAGAGGCAGCAGGCAGAAGGCATACGTAACAAACTGGCGCCGAAGCATGGGAACCCTTCCTGACGGGATAGGGCGCCCATTCTATACATGTGACCAAAATGGTCAATAGTCACAAACGAAGGAATCAGGGCGACAGGCTGCGCAGGATCAGGCCGGACAACTGGCCCGTCGCCTCGGTGGTGTTGTCCAGGTTGTGCTGCAGCAACAGCGGATTGATGAACGGGCGCATGACCAGGTAGATGGCACCGGCTGTCTCGTCCAGCGGGGTCTTGCGCTCGAATTCGCCGGCTTCGCGACCGTCGCGCACGATCTGCAGGACCAGGGCCTTGATGTGCTCTTCGTAGGCGCGGGCGGAGGGCCAGGATTCGGCGGCCGAGTTCCTGGCGATGTCGTAGAGCTTGCGATCGTCGAAGAACAGTTCGCTACTGGACTCCACCAGGGCCTTGAAAACGCGTCTCAAGCGCTCGGGGGCGGAAGGCGCGCCGGCAACGGCCTCGTCAACCGCCGCCATGATCGCGCTGAGGCGATTGGAGCAGATGACCTCGCCGATCGCCTGCTTGGAATCGAAGAACTTGTAGATGTAGGCCTTGGAAAAGCCGATCGCTTTCGCCAAGTCGGAAACGGTCGTCTTGTCGTAGCCGTACAGGCTGAAATATTCGGTCGCCGCCTCGACGATCTGGTCTCGGACATCGTGGTCCGAAGGTCCCCTGGGTTGGGGCGCGGGAGAAGGGGTCTTGGTCATTGTCACAGGGTACCGCGCCGCCCGTGGATTTGACAAAAGGTGACCATTTCGTAATATGGTCACATCAGCCGGCTTTCAGGATCGCCATGCAGTTCCGTCGCTCTCTCGTCATTTTGCTCTGCGCTGGCGTGACGGCCGGCTGCGCGGTCGGCCCCGACTACCGCCGACCCGAGGCGCCGTTGTCCAGCCACTACATCGGGCAGACGCAGGCTGGGCAGGCCAGCGGCCCGTCTGCGGTCGACCTGGCGGCATGGTGGCAAGACTTCGACGATCCGCTGCTGACGCGTCTGGTGGCGTCGGCGCTCGAGCAGAATCTGGACCTGGCGCAGGCGGCCGCGCGCGTCGCCCAGGCACGCGCCGGGCTCGGCGCGGCCAACGCGGCCCTGCTGCCGTCGGCAGCCGTCAGCGGGTCGGCGGCGCGCGCGCGCCAGTCGCTGGAAACCCCGTTGGGGCAGGTGCTCGATGCCGCGCCTGGATACGACAGATTGGGAAGCGCCTACGAGTTGGACCTGGAGGCAGGCTGGGAGGCGGACGTGTTCGGCGGTCTGCGGCGTGGTCGTGAGGCGGCATTGGCCGACTATCAAGCCTCGCAAGCCGGTGCCGGGGCAGTGCGGCTGGCGGTAGCCGCACAGACCGCCGACATCTATATCACCATCCGCGGCCTGCAGACGCGCCTCGACATCGCCCGGCGCCAGGTCAGGACCCAGCAGGACCTGCTGGCGAAAGTGGGCCTGCTGTACAAAAAGGGACTGGCTGCCGAGTACGAAGTGCGACAGACGGAAGGCACGCTGTCGCAGGTGCAGGCGACGGTTCCCAGCCTGCAGACGGGCCTGGATGCGGCGATGAACGCCTTGGATGTGATGCTGGGTGTCCCGCCCGGAACGCATCGGGACGAACTCGAAGCCGCCGCACCGATTCCGGCGACGCCGGGAATCGCCGGGATGGGTTCCCCGGCCGACCTGCTGCAACGTCGCCCCGACCTCGTCGTCGCAGAACGCCGGCTCGCGGCGGCCAATGCCCGCATCGGCGAGGCGGTCGCCGAGTATTACCCGAAGTTCTCGTTGAGCGGCTTGCTGGGAAGCGCCACCGCGATATCCAGCGGCAACCTGTTCACCAGCGGCGCGAGCCAGGCGGCAGGCGTGTTGGGACTGCGCTGGCGGCTTTTCGATTTCGGCCGTATCAATGCGCAGATCGATCTGGCCAAGGGTCAGGATGCCGAGGCCTTGGCCGCCTATCGTCAAGCGGTGCTGCGCGCGACCGAGGATGTCGAGAACGCCTTTTCGGCATTGGTCAACCGTCGGGACCAGGCCACGCTGTTGAAGCAGGGCGAGGCATCGCTGACTCGTGCCAGGGGATTGGCGTTTACCGCGTACGAGCGCGGGACCGCGAGCCTGATCGACGTGCTGCATGCCGACGAATCGCTCTTGAACGCGTCCGACGCGAGAGCGCAGGCGCAGACCGAATCGGCGCGAGCCGCCGTCGCCGCGTTCCGGGCGCTCGGTGGCGGCTGGCAGCCGCTGTCTTCCGACGCGCTGGCGGCTCGTGGATCGTGAGGCGCGAATGACTGCTTGACGGTCATGCCGTCGGGGTAGATCGCAGGCATGGTGCCGCCGCAGACCGATGCGATCCCATATGCCGAGCCCGCATGGATGCAGTTGCAACCTTCGGTTGATCGCGCGAGCGCAAGGCGTACACTTTTTTCGGAAAGCGAACGCCATGCGCCCGCGACGGGCGACGAGGGAGCGGCACATGCGGATGGGGCGACAGAGGGTTGTGGCGGCGGCGTTCCTGGCCTTCGGGCTTTCGGCATCCATCCCGGCATCGTTCGCTGCCGGTACGAAACAGGCCGCAAGTGCGGCGGAGACCGGCCTGGATGCGCGCGGACACCTGCGCGCTGTCGCGGCCGGACGCGGCGAGTCGTTCGCGTACACGCGGCTGCAGCAAGGCGTCCAGGTCCGCATCGGCCAGATCGCCAAGAACGTGATCTTCTACGGGCCGCAGACCGTTCGCGTGAATGCGAACCTGGGAGAGAACTACTGGACCGCCCCCAGCCTGGCGGTGATCGGCACGCCGCAACCCATCGCCTTCGCCACCGGCGAGACCGAGGACACGCTGACGCTCAAAAGCGCCGCATTGCGCGTTGAAATCAGCAAGAGGACCGGCGCGGTGCGTTTCCTCGACGCTGCGGGCAAGCTCTATACGGAAGAAAACAGCGACGCGCCGCAGACGTTGAAGAAGGTGGTCGTGTCGGGCGCGCCGACGTTCGAGGCCGCCAACAGGTTGACCTTGCGCCCGGACGAAGCGATCTATGGCCTGGGTTTCCTCGGCGAGCAGAGCAGCAATCGGCGCGGCAAGGAACTGCTGCTGGTGCAGACCAATGTGGGCATCGTCATCCCCGTGCTGATGTCCTCGCGCCGCTACGGGATCCTGTGGGACACGTACTCGCAGATGCGCTTCAAGGACGATGCGGACGGCGCATCGATGTGGGCCGAAAGCGCGCCCGGCGGCGTCGATTACTACTTCATGGGCGGCGATACCCCGGATGCGGTGGTCGCGGCCTACCGGGCGCTGACCGGGCAGGCACCGATGTATCCCAAGCAGGCGTTCGGCCTGTTCATGAGCAAGGAACGCTACAAGACCCAGGAGCAGCTGCTCGACGTCGCCCGCAGCTTCCGCAAGGACGGATTTCCGCTCGACTACATCGTGCAGGACTGGCAGTACTGGGGATCGGACAAGGACGGCAGCTGGAGCGGCATGACCTGGGATCCGGTCCGCTATCCCGATCCTGCAGGCATGGCGCGCCAGGTGCACGACCTGCACATGAAGCTGATGGTGTCGATCTGGCCATCGGTCGGCGACGATACCGCGCTGGCCCGCGAACTGGACCAGCACCAGTTGCGTTTCGCGCCGCTGCACTGGATCTCCAAGCATGCGCGCGTGTACGACGCCTACAGTCCGCTGGGGCGGCAGATCTACTTCAAGCACATCAAGTCGGGCCTGCTCGACAAGGGCGTGGATGCGCTGTGGATGGACGGCACCGAGATCGAAGTCAGCAGCGCCATGTGGAACGCGCAGGACAATATCCGCGACACCAAGGCGCTGGGCTCCAACGCGCTGGGCGACTTCACGCGGTATCTCCATCCTTACTCGCTGCTCACCACGCAGGGCACGTACGACGGGCAGCGCGCCACCAGCGACAAGCGCGTGTTCACGCTGACCCGCTCGGCGTGGGCGGGCGCGCAGCGCACTGCCGCGGCGTCCTGGAGCGGCGACATCTACGCCAGTTGGAAGACGCTGAAACAGCAGGTCACCGAAGGCGTCAATGTGACGGTGACCGGCAATCCCTACTGGACCCAGGACACGGGCGGCTTCTTCGTCGCCGATTTCCCCGGCGGCGAAAACAATCCGGCCTGGCGCGAACTCTATGCGCGCTGGCTGCAGTTCTCGGCGTTCAATCCGCTCATGCGGATCCACGGCACCAACGTCGAGCGCGAGCCGTACCGGTTCAAGTCGATGGACCCGGCGGTCTATGCCTCGCTGCTCAAGAGCACGCAGCTGCGCTATCGCATGCTGCCCTACATCTACAGCCTCAGCTGGAAGGTGACCGCGGACGGCTACACGCTGATGCGGCCGCTGATGATGGATTTCCCCGACGATCGCGCCATCGACGCCATCGACGATACCTTCATGTTCGGCAACGCGTTCCTCGTCCATCCGGTGACGCGGGCGATGTACCACGTCGAACCGCCGCCGGCGACGACCATCCCGGGCGAGGTGCTGCGCACGCCGGACGGGAAGCCGGGCCTGGCCGGCCAGTATTTCGAAGGCGAGCATTTCCAGACGCCCAGGAGCCGCTTCGTCGATCCGAAGGTGGACCACACCTGGCCCGATCCGCCGCTGGCCGAGGTGCCGGCTGGCCTTTCCGGCCTGATGCACTTCTCCGCACGTTGGCAGGGCACGCTGACCGCGCCTGAAGAAGGGGAATACGAGATCGGGGTCGAGGGCGACGACGGCTTCCGGCTGATGCTCGACGGCAAGACCGTCGTGCAGGACTGGGACGCCGGCGCTGCGCGGTACAAGGCGACGACGGTCGCGCTGCGCAAGGGCCAGGTCGTCAAGCTCGGGCTCGAGTACTACCAGGGCGATGCCGAGCGCATGCTGCGCCTGGCGTGGAGAACGCCGAGCGAGCGGCAGGCGCTCAGCGCGCCGCGCGCCGCCCTCGACGACAATGTCGACACCTATCTGCCCAAGGGCGCGGACTGGTACGACTTCTGGACCAACCAGCGCTTCGATGGCGGCCGCCACGTCGTCCGGCGCGCGCCGCTGGATCTGCTGCCGCTCTACGTGCGGGCCGGATCGATCGTGCCGATGGGGCCGCAGGTGCAATACGCCACGCAGGCGCCGCAGGCGCCCTACGAAGTCCACGTCTATCCGGGCGCGAACGCGCGCTTCACCCTGTACGAGGACGACAACGAGACCTATGCCTATGAAAAGGGCGCCTATGCCACCTACGAGCTGGTCTGGAACGATGCGGCCAGAACGCTGCGCATCGGCCCGCGGCGAGGCGGCTTTCCCGGCATGACCGCGCAGCGCGAGCTCGACGTCGTGCTCGTGGATGGCGCCACCGGCGGCGGCATGGAGCCGGCGCCGGTCACCAAGCGTATTTCCTATACCGGAAAACCTGTCACGGTCCGGTTCTGAAATCCCGCGTCGTCGTTGTCCGCAGGAGTACAGCCTTGTCGAAGCCTGCCATTTTCGCCGCGCTGGTCCTCGCCGTCGGCCTGCCGCTCGCTGCAGCGCGCGCCGACAATCCCATCGTGCAGACGCGGTTTACCGCGGATCCGGCGCCGCTGGTCCACGACGGCGTCCTGTATCTCTACACCAGCCATGACGAGGACGATGCCGCCGGCTTCAAGATGCTCGACTGGCGGCTGTACCGGTCCACCGATCTGGTCAACTGGACCGACCGCGGCGTGGTCGCCTCGCTCAAGACCTTTCCGTGGGCGGTGCAGAGCAACGATGCCTGGGCGCCGCAGGTGGTCGCGCGCGGCGGCAGGTTCTATCTCTATGTGCCGATCAGCGTGGCCGGTTCGCCCAAGAACGTCATCGCGGTCGCCGTGGCCGACACGCCCGATGGGCCATTCCGCGATGCGCTGGGCAAGCCGCTGATCGCGCCGGCGGAGGGCTTCTTCGACCCGACCGTGTGGATCGACGACGACGGCCAGGCCTACCTGTACTGGGGCAACCCGGACCTGTGGTACGTCAGGCTCAACCCCGACATGGTGTCTTACTCCGGCCCGATCACCAAAGTGCAGAGCAAGCCGGCGGACTATCAGGAGGGGCCGTGGTTCTACAAGCGCGGCGGCCGCTACTACATGGCCTACGCATCGACCTGTTGTCCGGAAGGGATCGGCTATGCGATGAGCGACGGCCCGACCGGTCCGTGGGTGCACAAGGGCAAGATCATGGATCCGAACCAGGGCTCCACCGGCAACCATCCCGGCATCGTCGACTACAAGGGCGGCTCCTATCTGTTCGGCTTCAACTACTGGCTCAACTTCGAAACGACGCCGATCCATCACGAACGCCGCTCGGTCACCGTCACCAGGTTCCAGTACCGGCCCGACGGCACCATTCCCAAGCAGCCGTGGTGGGACCGCAAAGGGGTGGCGCAGCTCGGCACCGTCGATCCGTACACGCGGGTGGAGGCCGAGACGATCGCGTGGACGTCGCGGCTCAAGCGCGACCGCGACCGGCCGTACGACTGGGCGCCGGGTGTCAGCACCGCCGGTGAGGCGCGCAGCGGCGTGTATGTCACCCGCATCGCCGACCGCAGCTACATCAAGGTCGCCGGCGTCGACTTCGGCACGCTGGGCGCCAAGCGCTTTGTCGCCAGCGTGGCCAACGCGGTTGCGCCAGCGTCGATCGAACTGCGGCTCGACGGCGTGGACGGTCCGCTGATCGGCACGCTGCAGGTTGGCGCGAACGATGCCGTGGGTCTGTGGCAGGAACGCACGGCGTCCGTGTCCGGCGCTGTCGGCACGCACGATCTGTACATGCTGTTCAAAGGCGGAGCGGAGCCGTCGCTGTTCGATTTCGACGATTGGCGTTTCGCGCGTTGAAGCCCGCCCAGGGCGGCACCGGCGTTGGACGGTCTGCGGCATTCGCTATCCGACTGGACGCGCGCGCAGCAGTCGCAGTTGCCAGCGGCCGCCGGGCGCGGACGTCCGGACCGGGCGTCACCGGAGCCTGGCCGTGTGGGTCGCGCAACTACTTAACTGCAGGCCGCAGCGAGGTGCGCGGCGCCACGCAGCGAGAGGGCCGCGCAGTCCACAAAAAACTAACAATTGGCTGGCTATTTTTGGCCGACTTCACCGCCTCACCTGGCTTGAATGCGCACTCCGCTCGCAACCGAAGCAGACCGTCTGCTCCTGCAGAGCGTGACTGACTACGCGATCTACATGCTCGACCCGGAAGGCTTCATCCTCAGCTGGAACACCGGCGGCCGCCACATTAAGGGCTACGAGGAAGCCGAGATCGTTGGCCAGCACTTTTCCAGGTTCTACACGCCGCAGGACGCCGCCGCCGGCCTGCCGCGCAAGGGGCTGGACGCGGCCAGGCGCGAAGGCCGCTACGAGGCCGAAGGCTGGCGGGTGCGGAAGGACGGTTCGCAGTTCCGTGCCAGCGTGGTCATCGATCCGGTCTGGAAGGATGGCGCGCTGGTCGGCTATGCCAAGGTCACCCGCGATGTCACCGAGCAGTTCAATGCCGCGGAAGACCTGCGCAAGGCCGAACGCGCCCTGGCGCAGGCGCAGAAGGTGCAGGCCATCGGCCGCCTGACGCTGGGCATCGCCCACGATTTCAACAATCTGCTGGCGGTCATCGTCGGCAGCCTGGACCTGCTGGCCAAGACCCAACACGACGCGCGCAGCAAACTGCTGATCGGGGCGGCGACCGATGCGGCGGAGCGGGGCAGCAGGTTGTCGCAGCAGATGCTGGCCTTCGCCCGCGGGCAGGACCTGGTCCCCGAACCCAACGACGTCAATGCGCTGATCGTCGGGGCCGCCGAGCTGTACCGGCGCGTGGCCGGCGATGCCATGACCTGCGAGTTCGCGTTCGCCGATGCGTTGCCGCCGGTCGTGGTCGACGCCAGCCAGTTCGAAGCGGCGCTGATGAATCTGGTCGCGAACGCGCGCGACGCGGTGCGGCAGGGCCGGATCGTGATCTCCACGCGGCTGTGCCGCTCCGGCCTGTCCCTGCACGCGGAAGCCAGGCCCGATCACGACTACGTGTGCGTGGCGGTGCAGGACGACGGCCCGGGCATGTCCGAGGAGGTGCGGCTGCGCGCCATGGAGCCGTTCTTCACCACCAAGGATGTCGGCAATGGCAGCGGCCTGGGATTGAGCCAGGTGTTCGGCTTCGCCGGCCAGTCCGGCGGGTTCGCGACCATCGACAGCGGGCAGGGGCAGGGAACCCTGGTCACCATGTACATTCCGGTTGCGATGACGCCATGACCATGAGAAGGATCCTCTATGTCGAGGACGATGCGCTGCTGCGGATGGTGACGGTCCTCGCCCTGAAGGATGCCGGGTTCGACGTCCTCGAAGCGGTCAACGGCATCCAGGCGCAGGCGGAACTGGCCAGTGGGCGGTTCGACTGCGTGATCAGCGACATCAGCATGCCTGGCGGCGTCAGCGGCATCGAGGTCGTGCGCACCGCGCAGGCGATGAATCCGGCCTGCGTGGCGATCCTGCTGTCCGGCTATGCGCTGTCGCAGTTGCCGCCCTTGCCGCCCACGGCGCGTTTCCTGTCCAAGCCGTATCGCATGCACGAACTGCTGGGGACGCTGGATCCAGAAGGCCACGCATGAACGCCGCCAGCCCGGGGCCGCGCACGCCGGGCTTCTCGGGTCTTGGCGAGCCACCAACCGGCTCGGGCGGGACGGTTTCGGGATCGGGCGAGGCGTTCGTGGTATTGGGCCTGGCCGTCGCTCGACGATGTTCGCGACCCGTTTCTCCGCCCCGCAGGACGCAGGCTGTGCCTACACAACAACATCACTTTGCCGAACGTAGTGTGTTTTGGCGTCACTGAACCGTGAGCGTTGCGGCACGCCCAGGTGAGCAGGCGCCGGTCGCGGCATCCATGCAAGGCGTGCTGGCGAAAGGGAGACTGCTGATGCGAGTTGCTGCGCGCGGTCCTTAGCAAGACAGCTGCAACACATTACGTTCGATCCACACGCAACCTTCAAGGACCCCTATGACCCCCCACCGGCAACCCGATCACGCGCACGGCGACGACCTGCCGCGCATCTCGACCGGCAGTGCGGGCCTGGACAATATCCTCGGCGGTGGCGTCGACCCCAACCGCCTCTATCTCTACGAAGGCCGCCCAGGCACCGGCAAGACCACGATCGCCTTGCAGTTCCTGCTGGAAGGCGCCCGGCATGGCGAGCGCGTGCTGTACATCACCTTGTCCGAGACCCAGCGCGAACTGCATCTGGTGGCTGCCCGCCACGGCTGGAGCATGAATCAGGTCGACGTGTTCGAACTGGTGCCGCCGGAGATCGTGCTGGATCCGGAACGCGAACTCACCGTGTTCCATCCTGCGGAAATGGAGCTGACCGAGACCACCAAGCTGATCTTCGACAAGGTCGAACAGCTCAATCCCACGCGGGTGGTGCTGGACAGTCTCTCCGAACTGCGCCTGCTCGCGCAGAGCCCGCTGCGCTATCGCCGCCAGGTGTTGGCGCTGAAGCATTTCTTCGCCAGCCGGCAATGCACGGTGATCCTGCTCGACGACCTGTCCTCGCAGGAAAACGATCTGCAGTTGCACTCCATCACCCATGGCGTGGTGTTGCTGGAACAGCTGGCCATCGACTACGGCGCCGAACGCCGGCGCCTGCGCGTGGTCAAGATGCGCGGCATCCAGTTCCGCGGCGGCTATCACGACTTCACCATCGAGAAGGGCGGGCTGGAAATCTACCCGCGCCTGATCGCGGGGGAATACAAGCACCACCATATCGAGGAGGTCGCTCCCAGCGGCAACGCCGAGCTGGACCGGCTGCTCGGCGGCGGACTGGAGCGCGGCACCAACGCCTTGCTGTTGGGCGCGGCTGGCGTGGGCAAGTCCTCGCTGGCGTTGACCTATGCCATCGCCGCGGCCCAGCGTGGCGAACACAGCGTGTTCTTCGCCTTCGACGAGGGGCGCAGCACCGTCGAGGCGCGCGCTCGCAGGCTGGGCTTGCCGCTCGACGAAAAGCTCGACAACGGCCTGATCCGTTTCCAGCAGATCGATCCGGCGGAGATGTCGCCCGGCCAGTTCGCGGCCAACGTGCGCCGCAGCGTGGAAGTGGACGGCGCGCGGGTGATCGTCATCGACAGCCTCAACGGCTATCTCAACGCGATGCCGGACGAACGCTTCCTGATCCTGCAGATGCACGAACTGCTCAGCTATCTGGGCCAGCAGGGCGTGCTGACCATCCTGGTCCTGGCGCAGCACGGACTGGTCGGGCCGATGGAAACCCCGCTGGACCTCAGCTACCTGAGCGATTCGGTGCTGATGCTGCGCTATTTCGAAGTGGACGGCACGGTGCGCCGGGCGCTGTCGGTAGTGAAGAAACGCAGCGGCAGCCACGAGACCACCATCCGCGAGTTCCGGCTCAGCGGCAACGGCCTGGATATCGGCTCGCCGATCAAGCAGTTCAGCGCGATCTTCAGCGGCACGCCGCGCTACGGCGGAAACGATCTGCCGTTCATGGATTCCGCTGCGCATGAGCAGCAGTGACGCCATCGAAAGCCGGGTCCTGGTCTACGCTCCGATCGGGCGCGATGGCAATGCGTCGGTAGAACTGCTGCGGCGTGGCGGCGTGGTGGCATGCAACTGCGCCGACCTGGACAGCGTGGTGCGCGAACTGAACATCGGTGCCGCTGCAGTGTTCATCGCCGAAGAAGGCCTGTTCGGCAAGGATGCGAGCGCGCTGTTCGCCTGGGCCGACGCGCAGCCGCCATGGTCTGATCTGCCGTTCGTGGTGCTGACCAGCCATCAGGAACAACCGTCCGTGGTGACCTGGCGGCGCAAGCTGGTGGCCTCGCTGCGCAACGTCGCCCTGCTCGAGCGGCCGGTGCAGGCGATCACCTTGACCAGCACCATCAAGGCCGCGCTGCGCGCCCGTACCCGTCAATACGAAGTGCGCTCGCTGTTGCGGGAACAGGCGTCGGCGGCGCAGAAGCTGGAGGCGCAGGTGGTGGCGCGCACGCGCGAGCTGGAGCAGGCCAATCGCCTCCTGCGCACGCAGATGGATGAGCGCGCGCGGGTCGAGGAAACCCTGCGCCATGCGCAGAAGATCGAGGCCATCGGGCAATTGACCGGTGGCGTCGCGCACGATTTCAACAATTTGCTGATGGTGATCTCCGGCGGCCTGGCGATGCTCGACACCCAGGCCGATCCGGCCGTGCGCAAGCGGCTGATGGATGGCATGCAGAAGGCCGCGCAGCGCGGCGCCGGGCTGACCCGGCAGTTGCTGGCGTTCTCGCGGCGGCAGGAGCTCAAGCCGGAGCCGGTCGACCTGACCCGGCAGATCGGCGGCATGCGCGAACTGCTGGACCGCAGCCTGCGCGGCGACGTGCACGTGGATTTCGATTTCGCCGACGGCCTGTGGCCGATCGAAGTGGATCCGGGCGAGCTGGAACTGGTGGTGCTCAATCTGGCGGTCAACGCGCGCGATGCGATGCCCAATGGCGGCACGATCGTGGTGCGGGCGCAGAACGTGCCCGGCGCGGGCAAGACCGATCCGGACTTCATCCGCCTGTCGATCGTCGATACCGGCGTCGGCATGGCGCCGGAAGTGAAGGCGCGGGTGTTCGAACCGTTCTACACCACCAAGGACATCGGCAAGGGCTCGGGCCTGGGTCTGGCGCAGGTGCACGGGTTCGTGCAGCAATCCGGCGGCTCCATCGACATCGACAGCGAACCCGGGCAGGGCACCGCGATCCATCTGCTGCTGCCGCGCTCGTTCCGCGCGCCGGCGCCGGACGAACGGCATCTGGTGGACCTGCAACAAGTGGCGCGTCGCGCCCCGGGCGACGCCGGTTACGTGCTGCTGGTCGAGGACGACGACGAAGTCGCCGCCCTGGTCGGCGAAATGCTGCGCCAGCTCGGCTACCAGGTCACCCGCGTGGCCAGCGCCGCTGCCGCGCTGGGTGCGTTGGCCAACGAGCGCGTGGTGGACATCGTGTTCTCCGACATCATGATGCCTGGCGGCATGAACGGCCTGGAGCTGGTCCACGAGATCCGCCTGCGGCGCCAGGAATTGCCGATCCTGCTCACCAGCGGCTACGCGGAAGCGGCGAAATCCGCGGCCGAGGCGCAGGGCGTGCAGATCCTGTCCAAGCCCTACCGGCTGGACGAACTGGCCACCGCGTTGCAGCAGGTGCGCGCCAATCCCGGCGCCCAGGACAAACCGGAAGCGGCGCCCCTGTATTCGTAAGCGCAGGCATCGTTGGCCCGGCCAGCGCGCCTGCGCCGAGTCGCCGCGGCCGCCGCGTCAGCGCGGTGCCCGGGTTCTTGCGCCGGCTCAGTGCAGCAGGGTATCGCCGAGCAGCTTTACGTTCAGCGCCACGATCAGCGCGGCGATGATCCACGACAGCCAGATCAGCCAGCGCGGCGCGACCAGCGCGCCCATCTTGCGTTTGTCGGCGACGAAGCGCACCAGCGGGATCACCGCGAACGGCAGCTGCATCGACAGCAGCACCTGGCTCAGCACCAGTAGCTTGGCGGTGCCCTGCTCGCCGTACAGCCAGGTCACCACCACCACCGGCACGATCGCCAGGCCACGGGTCAGCAGGCGCCGCGCCCAAGCCGGGATGCGCAGGTGCAGGAAGCCTTCCATGACGATCTGCCCGGCCAGCGTCGCGGTCACCGTGGAGTTGATGCCCGAGGCCAGCAGCGCCACCGCGAACAGGGTCGAGGCCACGCCGACGCCGAGCATCGGCGCCAGCAGCTCGTAGGCCTGCTCGATCTCCTCCACGTCGGTGCGGCCGTGCGCATGGAACACCGCGGCGGCCAGCACCAGGATCGCGGCGTTGACGAACAGCGCCAGGCTCAACGCGATGGTGCTGTCGGCCAGCGCCCAGCGCAGCGCCGAGCGGCGGCCGTTGTCGCTGCGCTCGTAGGCGCGGGTCTGCACGATCGACGAATGCAGGTACAGGTTGTGCGGCATCACCGTCGCGCCGATGATGCCGATCGCCAGGTACAGCGCGGTCGGGTTGGTCACCACTTCGGCGCGCGGGATGAAGCCGGCCAGCACCTCGTGCAGCGGCGGCGCGGCCATCGCGATCTGCACCACGAAGCAGGCGAAGATCACCAGCAGCAGCGCGATCACGAATGCCTCCAGGGTGCGGAAGCCGCGCCGCATCAGGTACAACACCAGCAGCGCATCGATCGCGGTGATGATCGCGCCCAGGGTCAGCGGGATGCCGAACAGCAGCTTCAGCGCGATCGCGGTGCCGATCACCTCGGCCAGGTCGCAGGCCACGATCGCCGCCTCGCAGGCCAGCCACAGCAGGAAGTTGACCGGCCGGGAATAGTGCTCGCGGCAGGCCTGCGCCAGGTCGCGGCCGGTGGCGATGCCCAGCCGCGCCGCCAGGCCCTGCAGCACGATCGCCATCAGGTTCGACAGCAGGATCACCGACAGCAACAGGTAGCCGAAGTGCGAGCCGCCGGCGATGTCGGTGGCCCAGTTGCCCGGATCCATGTAGCCCACCGAGACCATGTAGCCCGGCCCCAGGAAGGCCAGGAAGCGGCGCCAGCCGAGCCCGCCGCTGGGCACGGCGACGCTGCCGTTCATGCGCCCGAGGCTGCGCCGCGGCGGCTCGCTGGCCTGCGGCCAGGCGGCATTGGAATCGGGCAGGGGCAGGGGATCGGCCATGGCGGAAACGTGCGTGGGAGGAGCGCGATCCAGTATATAGCACTTGCTATTCTGTTTAGCATTGGCAAATCGGATCGCTGCGATAGGCGCGATTTCGGCCAGAATAGGCAGCGGCCGGCGTTCGCCGGCACCGGACAAGGGCGTTGCGATGCAGAAAAGCGGGAAGTTGACGGCACCGGGGGCGGTGCTGCTCGACGCCGAAGTGCAGGTCGAGAGCTTCCGCCAGGTGCGCGAGGCGCACCGCCTGGAGCTGATCGAGGACTATGTGGAGCTGATTTCCGACCTGCTGGCCGACGGCGGCGAGGCGCGGCAGGTGGACATTGCCGCGCGCCTGGGCGTGGCCCAGCCGACCGTGGCGAAGATGCTCAAGCGGCTGGTCAAGGGCGGCTGGGTGATCCAGCGGCCGTATCGCGGCGTGTTCCTGACCCCGGACGGCGAAGCGCTGGCGGCGGCCAGCCGGCAGCGGCACCAGACCGTGGAGCAGTTCCTGCTGGCGCTGGGCATCGACGAGGACATCGCGCGGCGCGATGCCGAGGGCATCGAGCACCATGTCAGCGAAGCCACGCTGGCGGTGTTCGCCGAGTTCGTGCGCAAGCACGCCGCGGCACGATGAACGGCGACAGCGACACCGCCGCGCGCGACGAGCGCTGGATGCTGCACGCGCTGGCCCTGGCCGACCGCGCCGAGCGCGAGTTCGACGAGATTCCGGTCGGTGCGGTGCTGGTCTCGGCGCAGGACGAGGTGCTGGGCGAGGGCTGGAACCTCAACATCGCCGAGCACGATCCCAGCGCGCACGCCGAGATCGTGGCGCTGCGCCAGGCCGGGCGCCGGCTCGGCAACCACCGCCTGGTCGGCAGCACCCTGTACGTGACCCTGGAGCCGTGCGCGATGTGCGCGATGGCGGTGGTGCATGCGCGCGTGGCGCAGCTGGTGTTCGCGGCCGCCGATCCGAAGACCGGCGCCTGCGGCAGCGTGTTCGATCTGCTCGCCGATCCGCGCCACAACCACCGCGTGCAGGTGCGCGGCGGCGTGCTGGCGGCGCCGGCCGGGCTGCGCCTGACCAACTATTTCCGCGCCAAGCGCGGCAAGCCGCTGCTCGGCGGTTGAGCGCCGCGGTGCGGCGCTGGCGGGACGTGAACCCGCCGGGTCACGCGCGGTATCATGCACGACCGATACGAAACCCCCGCGCCGGCAGCGCCGCCGCGAACGACTGGATGGTGATATGGCGGAACCGCACGTGGACAACGATCGTCTGATCTGGATCGACCTGGAAATGACCGGATTGGACACGGACAAGGATTCGATCATCGAGATCGCCACGGTGGTCACCGACAGCCAGCTCAACGTGCTGGCCGAGGGCCCGGAATTCGCCATCGCGCATCCGCTGCAGACGCTGCAGGCGATGGACGAGTGGAACCGCAACCAGCACCGGCATTCCGGACTGTGGCAGCGCGTGCTCGACAGCCAGGTCACCCTGGGCCAGGCCGAGGCGCAGACCGTTTCGTTCCTGGCGCAGTGGTGCAAGCCGGGCGCGTCGCCGATGTGCGGCAACTCGATCTGCCAGGACCGGCGCTTCCTGCACCGGCAGATGCCGCGGCTGGAGCGCTTCTTCCACTACCGCAACCTGGACGTGTCCACGCTGAAGGAACTGGCGCGGCGCTGGGCGCCGTCGGTGGCGTCGGGATTGAACAAGACCTCCTCGCACACCGCGCTCAGCGACGTGCACGATTCGATCGACGAACTGCGCTACTACCGCCCGTTCATGGGCGCGCTGGGCGGGCAGGGCAACGGCGCGCGCTGAGTCGCGTTGCGCCACACGCAGGCCGCGCCTGCACTGCGCGGCCTTGCGGCAAGGCCAGCGTCACCGGGCCAGCGGCGGCCCTTGCTTGGTCTCGCCGTCGTCGGTCACGCCCTTCAGCAGCAGCTCGGCGATCGGACGCCCATCGGCGTCGTGGTGGTACACGTGCAGATCGCGCTGCGGATAGGGAATGCTGAGCCCGTTCTCCAGCAACTGGTTGCGGATGTTCTCCAGCGTGCTGCTCTTGGCCGCGCCGAAGTCGCCGTTCCTGGCGTAGGCGAACAGCATCAGGTCCACCGTGCTCTCGCCCAGGTTGGTGACCTGCACGAACGGCGCCGGCATCTCCAGGATGTTCGGATTGTCCTGCGCGATCTGCAGCAGCAACTGCTGCGCTTTCTTCAGATCGTCGCCATAGCCCACGCCCACCGTGATCTCCAGGCGCCGGTTGGGCAGGGTGCTGTAGTTGACGATCGGCGCGGTGGTGATGGTGCTGTTGGGCAGGGTGATCATGCGCTCGTCGAAGCTGCGGATGCGGGTCTGGAAGATCCGGATCTCGTCGACGATGCCTTCCTGGCCCGCCACCACCACGTGGTCGCCGTCGCGCATCGGCCGCAGCACGATCAGCATGACCCCCGAGGCGATGTTGGACAGCGAATCCTTCAGCGCCAGGCCGACCGCCAGGCCGGCCGCGCCGAGCACGGCGAACAGCGAGGTCGGCGGCACGCCGATCTTCTGCAGCGCGGTGACGAACACCAGCACCAGCAGCAGCGCATAGGCGACGTTGCGCAGGAAGTTGCTGAGCGTGGTCTCCACCCGGGCGCGGACCAGCGCGCGCTGCAGCCACAGGCTCAGGCGCTTGGCGATCCACATCCCGAGTACCAGGATGATCAGCGCCACGCCCCAGTTGAGCGCGTACTGCGCCCAATCCAGGTCTCTCCAGTTGAACGGCTGCTGTGTCCGCGCCGCCGGTGCGGCGGAGGCCGCCGTCGCGACCGCCGCCAGCAACGTCGTTGCCGTGCCCATCAGCCGGCGGCTTTCAGCTTGGCCAGGCGCAGCCAGGTGTCGACCACGGTGTCAGGATTCAGCGACACCGACTCGATGCCTTCCTGCATCAGCCATTCGGCCAGGTCCGGATGGTCCGACGGCCCCTGGCCGCAGATGCCGACGTACTTGCCCTTGGCGCGCGCGGCCTTGATCGCCATCGACAGCAGCTTCTTGACCGCCGCGTTGCGCTCGTCGAACAGGTGCGCCACGATCGACGAATCGCGGTCCAGGCCCAGGGTCAGCTGGGTCAGGTCGTTGGAGCCGATCGAGAAGCCGTCGAAGATCTCCAGGAACTCGTCGGCCAGCAGCGCGTTGGACGGCAGCTCGCACATCATGATGATCTTCAGGCCGTTCTCGCCCTGCTTGAGCCCGTTCTTCTCCAGCACCTCGATGACCTTGCGGCCTTCTTCCAGGGTGCGCACGAACGGGATCATCACCCACATGTTGTCCAGGCCCATCTCGTTGCGGACCTTGAGCACGGCCTTGCACTCCAGCGCGAAGGCGGCCGAGAAGCTCGGGTCGACGTAGCGGCTGGCGCCGCGGAAGCCGATCATCGGGTTCTCTTCGTGCGGCTCGTAGTTGCTGCCGCCGATCAGGTTGGCGTACTCGTTGGACTTGAAGTCGGACAGGCGCACGATCACCGGGTTCGGCGCCACCGACGCGGTCAGCGTGGCGATGCCTTCGGCCAGGCGGTTGACGTAGAAGCTGACCGGATCGGCATAACCGGCGATCTTCTCGTCGATCTTCTTCCTGGTCGCCGCGTCCTGCTTGGCGTATTCCAGCAGCGCGTTGGGATGGATGCCGATGTGCGCGGCAATGATCATCTCCAGCCGCGCCAGGCCGATGCCGGCGTTGGGCAACTGGCCGAAGTCGAACGCGCGCTCCGGGTTGGCCACGTTCATCATGATCTTCAGCGGCGCCGGCGGCATGTTGCCCAGATCGGTGGTGGTGCGGTCGAACGGCAGCAGGTCGGCGTAGATGAACCCGGTGTCGCCTTCGGCGCAACTCACCGTCACCTCGCGGCCGTCCTCGATCAGCTCCATCGCGTTGCCGGTGCCGACCACCGCCGGCACACCCAGCTCGCGGGCGATGATCGCCGCGTGGCAGGTGCGGCCGCCGCGGTTGGTGACGATCGCCGAGGCGCGCTTCATCACCGGCTCCCAATCCGGATCGGTCATGTCCGCGACCAGCACGTCGCCGGGCTGCACCCGGCTCATGTCGTCCAGGCTGCGCACCACGCGGGCGACGCCGGCGCCGATCTTCTGGCCGATGGCGCGGCCTTCGGCGATCACCGTGCCGCGCTGTTCCAGCGCGAAACGCTCGATCTGGGTGGCGTGGCCGCGCGATTTCACCGTCTCCGGGCGCGCCTGCACGATGAACAGCTTGCCGCTGACGCCGTCCTTCGCCCATTCGATGTCCATCGGCCGCTGGTAGTGCTTCTCGATCACCAGCGCCTGCTTGGACAGTTCCTGCACGTCCTCGTCGCTGATCGAGAAGGTGTTGCGCAGCTCGGCGGGGGTGTCTTCGATGCGCACGCGCTCGCCGGGCACGTCCGAATAGACCATGCGGATCATCTTGCTGCCCAGCGAACGGCGCAGGATCGCCGGTTTGCCGGCGGCGAGGGTGGGCTTGTAGACGTAGAACTCGTCGGGATTGACCGCGCCCTGCACGACCATTTCGCCGAGGCCAAAGCTCGAGGTAACGAACACCACGTCGCGGAAACCGGATTCGGTGTCGAGCGTGAACAGCACGCCGGCGGCGCCGACGCCCGAGCGCACCATCAGCTGCACGCCGGCCGACAGGAACACGTCCTCGTGCTTGAAGCCGTGGTGCACGCGATAGGCGATGGCGCGGTCGTTGTACAGGCTGGCGAAGACTTCCTTGACCTTGTGCAGCACGTCGTCGGCGCCGGTCACGTTGAGGAAGGTCTCCTGCTGGCCGGCGAAGCTGGCGTCGGGCAGGTCTTCGGCGGTGGCCGAGGAGCGCACCGCCACCGCGACGTCGCCGCCGCCGTTCTCGGCGCACAGCTGCGCGTAGGCCTCGCGGATCGCCTGGTCCAGCTCCGGCTGCAGCGGCGCATCGGTGACCCAGCCGCGGATTTCCTTGCCGGCCAGGGTCAGCGCGCCGACGTCTTCCACGTCCAGCGTCGCCAGCTTGTCGAAGATGCGCTGATAGAGATTGTTGTGGGCGACGAACGCCTTGAACGCTTCGGCGGTGGTGGCGAAGCCGCCGGGTACCGAGACTCCCAAACCCGCCAGGTTGCCGATCATTTCGCCGAGGGAGGAGTTTTTGCCACCGACGCGGGCCAGGTCGGTCAGGCGCAACTCGTGCAACCAAAGGATGTTCTCGTTCAAGCGCGATGCTCCGTAGGGCCATCGCCCGAGGCGGGCAGAGTGGCCGCGTCCGTGGGGGAAGAAGCCGATATCATGCAGTGCGCACCCGAGTCGGCACAAGCTCGGCGGGGTGCATCCGTTGGGTTTCAGCAAGGAGAATCCAGGCAATGTCGACGATCCGACCGGTGTTCTACGTGTCCGATGGAACCGGTATCACCGCTGAAACCATTGGGCATAGCCTGCTCACCCAGTTCAGCGGTTTCAGCTTCGTCACCGACCGCATGTCGTTCGTAGACGATCCGGAAAAAGCGCGCGAGGCGGCGCAGCGCATCCATGCCGCGGGCGAGCGCTATCAGGTGCGGCCGATCGTGGTCAACTCCTGCGTCGATCCGCAGCTGAGCATGCTGCTGTCGGAAAGCGGGGCCTTGATGCTCGACGTGTTCGCGCCGTTCATCGAGCCGCTGGAGCGCGAACTGAACGCGCCGCGGCATTCGCGGGTGGGGCAGGCGCACGGCCTGGTCGATTTCGAGACCTACCACCGCCGCATCAACGCGATGAATTTCGCGCTGACCCACGACGACGGCATCGCGATCAACTACGACGAGGCCGACCTGATCCTGGTCGCCGTCTCGCGCGCCGGCAAGACGCCGACTTGCATCTACCTGGCGCTGCACTACGGCGTGCGTGCGGCCAACTATCCGCTGACCGAGGAGGATCTGGAGCACGACCGGCTGCCGCCGCGGTTGCGACCGTATCGCAGCAAGCTGTTCGGGTTGACCATCGATCCGGATCGGCTGCAGCAGATCCGCCAGGAGCGGCGGCCGAATTCGCGCTATTCCAACCTGGAGACGTGCCGGCGCGAGGTGTCCGCGGCCGAGACCATGTTCAGGATGGAACGGATCCCGACCCTGAGCACCACGCATACCTCGATCGAGGAGATTTCCAGCAAGGTGCTGGCGACGCTGGGGCTGCAGCGCGAGATGTTCTGAAACGCCGCGGGGCGGAGCGGGCCGCCTGCGTGGAATCGGCAGAACGGCGGGGCGGTCTCACCGCCGCGCCGAGACTTCCAAGGTAGGCCGGCGCGGGCGATCCGTCAATGCTGCCGCGTCGGCGTTGCAACGTGTAGCATCGGCTCCATGCAGCACGCCCTGACCCGCAGCGAACGCATCCCCCGGCTGAGCCGATTCGGCTGGCTGATGGGGCTGTACGCCGAGAACTTCGTGCACCTGAACCGGCTGTTCGTGCCGTCCGACCTGGCCGTGGGCAGCTACCTGTCCTCGATCGGCGACGGCCTGGACCTGCGCCTGGACGTGATCGAGCACCACCGCTACACGGTGGAGCTGCGCCTCACCTACGACCTGTGCGACCCGCTCACCGGCGAGCCGGATCCGTCGGCCTACGTGCGCCTGTACCGCGACGCGCGCCAGGCCGAGACCACGCATTGCTACGTCGGCCGCCGCTGGCAGGACGTGATGGGGCTGTATCCGCCGCCGGCGGAACTGATCAGCCACCGCATGCGCATGAATACCTTCCTCAGCAAGTGGCTGGACTACCTGGCCGAGCGCGGCCACGGCGTGGCCACGCTGAAGCCGGCCGGCCCGCTGCGGCGCCCGGCCGAGAACGCGACGCCAGCCGCGCCCTGACCGTTGGGCGCGGCGGATGCGGCATGCTGCGCGCCCGCCGACTCGCCCGCCCGCCGCATGCCCTACACCCCGATCGTCGCCACGCTGGGCTACGTGCTGTCGCCCGACCGCTCCAAGGTGCTGCTGATCCATCGCAATGCGCGGCCCGGCGACCACCACCTGGGCAAGTACAACGGCCTGGGCGGCAAGGTCGAGGCGGACGAGGACGTGCTGGACGGCATGCGCCGCGAAATCCGCGAAGAAGCCGGCATCGAATGCGACGCGCTGCAACTGCGCGGCACGATCAGCTGGCCCGGCTTCGGCAAGCATGGCGAGGACTGGCTGGGCTTCCTGTTCCTGATCAGCGCCTACAGCGGCGAACCGTTCACCGAGAACGCCGAGGGCACATTGGCCTGGGTGCCGGTGGCGGACATGGAAGCGCTGCCGCTGTGGGAGGGCGACCGCCACTTCCTGCCGCTAGTGTTCGACGGCGATCCGCGCCCGTTCCACGGGGTGATGCCGTACCGCGACGGGCGCATGCTGTCGTGGCGCTATTCGCGGGTCTGAGCGCGCTCGAGCCTGCGCCTGGCTTGTCCACAGCGGCTGTGGATCGATCCTGCACAAGCCTGTGGGCAAGCACGGCAAGTCGCTGAAACTGCTGCTGCATTTTGCCGGCTGGCGAAAATTTCACCATTGCCGCCATGCTTCTCCACAGCGGGTGTGGATGGAACCGGCCGAACGCTGTGGATAAGGCCGCGATCGCGTTGCAGCGCAACGCCTGTCGCCATGCTGGCGAAAATTTCGCCAGCATCGAGCGCCGTCCCGAGCGGCGTCCATCTCGCCGAACGCGCCGCGCGCTACTGCGCGGTCCAGCCGCCGTCGATGGCGATGGTCTGCGCGGTGATGTTGCGCGCCGCCGGCGAGGCCAGGAACGCGACGCAGCCGGCCAGTTCGTCGTAGTCGATGAACACGCCCTTGGGCATCGGCTTGAGCATCACCTGCGCGACCACGTCGGCTTCGGAAATGGCGCGGGTGCGCGCCTGGTCGGCGATCTGCTTGTCCACCAGCGGGGTTTTCACGTAGCTGGGGCACAGCGTATTGATGGTGATGTCGGTGTCGGCGGTTTCCAGCGCCACGGCCTTGGAGAACCCGACCAGGCCGTGCTTGGCGGCGACGTAGGCGCTCTTGTACGGGCTGGCCACCAGCGAGTGGATGCTGCCGATGTTGACGATGCGGCCGAAGCCGCGCTCACGCATGCCCGGCAGCACGGCCTGGGTCAGGCGCGCCACGCCGGTCAGCATCACCTCGATCAGCAGGCTCCATCTGGCCATCGGGAAGTCCTGCAGCGGCGCCACGTGCTGCAGCCCTGCGTTGTTGACCAGCACGTCCACGGGCCGCGAGATCGCCGCCAGCGCCGCGCCGATGCTGGCCTCGCTGGCCACGTCCAGCGCCACCGCCTCGGCCGAGCCGCCGGCTTGGCGCAGCTGTGCGGCCACGGCGGCGGCCGCGTCCGCATTCAGGTCGCTGACGACGAGATGGCGGCCGCCGGCGGCCAGTTCGCGGGCGATGCCGGCGCCGATGCCGCTGGCGGCACCGGTGATCAGGACGGTCTGCATGGGAAGCACCTGTCGGAAAGGGAAGGTGCGCAGCGTAGCAGCGCGGGGCGAGGGCGCCACGGCGCCGGTCCTCGCCAGTGCGGTGGCGCCACGCTACCCTGTGCCGGTCGCACCCTTCTCACGCCGGATCCGCCACGCTATGCCGATGAAACGCCACTTTTCGATGCTGCGCGAATTCCAGTTGGCCGACTGGTTCACCCTGGCCAATGCCTTCTGCGGCACCGGGGCGGTGTTCGCGTCGATGCGCTTCCTACAGGAGGGCCGGCGCAGCGACCTGCTGATCGGCATGGCGCTGATCCCGCTGGCATTCGTGTTCGATGCGCTGGACGGGCGCGTGGCGCGCTGGCACAAGTCCTCGTCCACGCTCGGGCGCGAACTGGATTCGCTGGCCGACGTGATTTCCTTCGGCGTCGCCCCGGCGGCGCTGGCGTATGCCTGCGGCATGCAGGGCGGCTGGGACTGGCTGGTGCTGAGTTTCTTCGTGTGCTGCGGGGTCAGCCGCCTGGCGCGCTACAACGTCACCGCCGAGCAACTGGCCGGCGACGGCGACAAGGTGCCGTATTTCGAGGGCACGCCGATCCCGAGCAGCCTGGCGCTGGTGATCGTGCTCGCGGTCGCCGCGCACCTGGGCCATCTCGGCGATGCGCTGTGGTGGGGCGAATGGCGGCTGGGACCATGGCTGCTGCACCCGCTGGTGCTGCTGTTCGCGTTGTCCGGTTCGCTGATGATCAGCAAGACCCTGCGCATTCCCAAGCCTTGAGCGGCGGCAGGTTGCTATCATCCCCTCCTGACCTGGGAGGGTGGCGATGAAGGCTAGCGGCGGCAGCGGTGCCGGCGATTTCGAAGCGTTGGCGCGGCAGTACTGGGGCGCGTGGAGCGATGCGTTGCGCCAGAGCGGCGCTGCGGCCGCGCAACAGCCCGCCGATGGTGCCGGCCACGGGTCGTGGCGCGAGGCGATCGACACCTGGGCGCAGTGGTTGCCGCGCGGCACCGGGGCGCAGGCCGAGGACGCGGTGTCGCAGTTGCAGCAGCAGGCCGGCGAGTGGTTCGGCGCGATGCAGCAGGTGGCCGCGCAGTTCGCCGGGCGCGATGCCAGCAGTGCCGACGTGGCCGAGGCCTGGAAGCAGCAGGTGCAGGGCCAGCGCGAGCAGATGCTGCAATGGCTGCTCGGCACCGCGCGCGGTGCCGGCCAGGCCGGCGTGGATCCCTGGCTGCAGCAGGCGGCGCAATGGCTGCAGGGCTGGCAGCGCGACAGCGGGCCGTGGCTGCAGATGCCGGGCTTCGGTCCGGGCCGCAACCACCATGCGCGCTGGCGCGCGCTGGCCAAGGCGCAGCAGGACTACCAGGCGCAGTTGCAGGCGTACATGGGCCAGTTGCAGGGCGCGATCGATCGCGCCTTCGGCGTGTTCGAGGCCAAGCTGCGCGAGCACGAGGATCCGGGCCGCCAGCTGACCAACGCGCGGGCGATGTTCGACCTGTGGATCGACGCCGCCGAAGAGGCCTACGCCGCGTCCGCGTTGTCGGAAGAATTCCGCGAGGTCTACGCCGGCTTCGCCAATGCGCAGATGCGCCTGCGTGCGCTGCTGCAACGCGAGACCGAGCAGCTGTGCGAGCAGTTGGGCCTGCCCACCCGCACCGAGCTGGATGCCGCGCATCGGCATATCGCCGATCTGGAGCGGCGGCTGCGCCGGCTGGAGCGGGGCGCTGCGCCGGCCGCCGCGGCGGCGCCATCGGAACGAACCGCGAGCGGTAAGGCAGCGTCGCGTCCGCCGTTGCGATCCAGGCCTGCGCCCGCTGCGCCGTCCAAGGCGGCTGGCACGAGGACCAGAGCCGCTGCCAAGCCCTCCGTTGCGCGCGCCGCTTCAACGTCCAAGCCACCGGCCAAGTCCAAGCCCGTTGAGAAGCCGAAGTCCAGGCCCGCCGCGAAACCCAAGCCCGCTGCGCCCAAGCCGGCACGCGGCAAGTCGGGCGCCGCGCCGCGCCGGAGCCGCGCATGAAAGGGCCGTTGAGCTTCAGCAGCGACGACCTGCTGCAGGAAACCCTGGAGCTGCAGCGCAAGCTGATGGAAGGGCTGCGCGTGCTGCCGGGGCTGGACGACGTGCAGTACGGCGTCACCGAGCGGCAGGAGGTGTGGCGCGACGGCAAGGTGGTGCTGTACCGCTTCGTCGGCGAGCGGCCGCCCACCGCGAAGGTGCCGCTGCTGATCGTCTATGCGCTGGTCAACCGTCCGTACATGGTCGACCTGCAGGCCGACCGCTCGCTGGTCAAGGGCCTGCTGGCGCTGGGCGAGGACGTCTACGTGCTGGACTGGGGCTATCCCGACCGTTCCGAGCGCTACCTGACCCTGGAAGACTATCTGCTGCGCTACATCGACGGCGCGGTCGATCACCTGCGCGAGGCCGCTGCCGGTGCGCCGGTCAACGTGCTCGGCATCTGCCAGGGCGGCACCTTCTCGCTGTGTTACGCGGCGCTGCAGCCGCACAAGGTCCGCAACCTGGTGACGATGGTGACGCCGGTGGATTTCCACACCCCGGACAACATGCTGTCCAACTGGGCACGACAGGTGGACGTGGACCTGTTCGTGGACACGCTGGGCAACGTGCCGGCGGACCTGATGAACGCCAGCTACCTGATGCTCAAGCCGTTCCGGCTGAACCTGCAGAAATACGTGGGGCTGCTGGACATCCTCGACGATCCGCGCGCGCTGGAGGATTTCCTGCGCATGGAGAAATGGATCTTCGATTCGCCCGACCTGGCCGGCGAGACCTTCCGCGAGTTCGTCAAGCAGTTCTACCAGGACAACGCGCTGGTGCACGGCCGCGCGCGCATCGGCGAGCACGCGGTGGACCTGGCCAAGGTCGCCATGCCGGTGCTCAACATCTACGCCGAACAGGACCACCTGGTGCCGCCGGATGCCTCGCGCGCGTTGCGCGGCCTGGTCGGCAGCGACGACTATGCCGAGCTCAGTTTCCGCGGTGGCCACATCGGCATCTACGTGTCCGGCCGCGCGCAGCGCGAAGTGCCGGCGGCGCTGCATCGCTGGCTGGCCGAGCGCGATGGCGGCGAGTGAGGGTGTGATGCGGCGCGCCGCGCCATCTCCGCGCCGGCTCGGCGCGCTCCTGCTGGCGTTCGGCCTGGCCTGCGTCTGCACGGTCGCCGCGGCCGCGCCGTCGCCGGTCGCCGAGCGCGAAATCGACGCGCTGCTGGCCGCCTTGCAGGCCTCGCCGTGCCGGTTCCAGCGCAACGGCAGCTGGTATCCGGCGGCGGAGGCCAGGGCGCATCTGCAGCGCAAGTACGACTACCTGCGCAAGCGCGACCTGGCCGCCAGCGCGGAGCAGTTCATCGAGCGCGGCGCGAGCCGCAGCAGCAGCAGCGGCAAGGCCTACCGGGTGGCCTGTCCGGGCCAGGCGGAGCAGGACGCGGCGAACTGGTTCGCACAGCAGTTGGCCGCGCTGCGCCGTCACGCCGCATCCGCGCCGCCGCGCCCAGACTGAGCGCGCATTCGTCGCAGGAGCCGCCGCCATGTCCCAGTCCACCCCAACCCTGTCGCGCTCGCTCAACGACCGCATGCTCGCCGGCGTGATCGGCGGCATCGCGCACCGCTTCGGCTGGAGCGCTACGCTGCTGCGCGTGGTCTACGTGGTCGGTTCGATCGCCTCGGCCGCGTTCCCCGGCATCCTGGTGTATCTGATCCTGTGGCTGCTGATTCCCAACGAAGCCGATTGACGCGGCAGGCGCTGGCCGCGCTGCGCCTGGCCGGTTTCGCGCTCGGCGCGCTGTGGACCTCGCCCAATACGCTGCTCGGCCTGGTCGCCGGCGTCGCCGGCATGCCGTTCGGCGCGCGTGCGCGGATCAGCCGGCGCGAGCTGGCGCTGGTGTTCGACCGCTTCCCCTGGGGACCGCGCGGCGCGTTGACGCTCGGCACCGTGATCCTGGTCAGCGCCGACGACCTGGACGTGGCCTGCGCCACCTACGAACATGCCGCCGGCCGCTGCCGGCATCCGAACGTGCGCCTGGGCGACCACGAGCGCGCCCACGTGCTGCAATATCTGCTGCTCGGTCCCTTGTTCTTGCCGGTGTACTTCGCCTGCGGCGGGGTCGGCGTACGCAACCCGTTCGAACGCGCCGCCGACCGCTACGCCTTGCGCGGCAGCGGCTGGTGGCCGGGACGGCGCTGAGGCTCAGTCGAGCCGGCCGAAGCCGAACAATCGCTTGAGCGGATGCGCGCGGCGCTCGATCTGCGCGCGCAGCAGGCCGGCGCCGAGCATGCTGTAGGTGATGCCGTTGCCGCCATAGGCCATTGCGAACTGCATGCGCGGCCCGTGTTGCGGGTGCGGGCCGAAGAACGGCAGGCCATCGGCGGTCTCGGCGAAGGTGCCGGCCCAGGCGAAGGTCGGCTGCAGTTCCAGCCCCGGCATCGCCTTGGCGATCTTGCGGCACAGCGTGCGCGCCTTGCTGTCCACGCGTGCATCGCGGCGCGCGGGAATGTCCACGCTGTCGTCCTCGCCACCGGCGACGATGCGGCCGTTGCCGGTGCTGCGCAGGTACAGATAGGGGCGCGCGCTTTCCCACACCATGGTGTCCTTCAGCGCACCGAGTTGGGCGTCGTCCAGCGGATCGCTGACGAAGGCGTAGCTGCTGCGGTTCCTGGCCACGCGCTGGTCCAGCCAGCCCTGGCTGGCATAACCGGCCGCCATCACCACGTGGCCGGCGCGCACCTGCACGCCTCGCTCGGTGCGCAGGGTGGCGCCGCGGCCGTTCACCTGGATATCGGCGATGCGCGTGCGGTCGTAGACGCCGGCGCCGCGCTTGTGCGCGCGGCCGAGCAGGCGGTAGGTGAGGCGATACGGATCGACGCGCGCGGCCTGGTGGCTGAGGATCGCGCCATGCGCCTCGACCCCGTACACGCTGCGCAACGCCTGCGCATCCAGCCATTCCACCTCCAGGCCATGGCGTGCGCGCAGCTGCAGTTCCTGCTGCAGCACGCGCACGTGGCGACGGCGGCTGGCGTAGTACAGGCTGTCGTTCCAGCCGAAGTCGACGTCGCGCAGCGGCCGCACCAGCGCACGCAGCTGTTCCAGCGCCTGTGCGCAGGACCGGTAGGCGAGGGCGGCGGCGTCCTCGTCGTAGCGCTTGGCCAGGTCGAGCATGTGCGTGTCGATCTCGTACTGCAGCAGCGCGGTGCTGGCCGCGGTGCTGCCCCAGCCGATGTCGCGTTGCTCCAGCACCGCGACGTCATGGCCATGCGCGACCAGTTCGTCGGCGATCAAGGCCGCGGTGATGCCGCCGCCGACGATCGCCACGTCGCAGCGCAGGTCGCTGCGCAACTGCGGGAAGCTCTGCATCAGGCCGTTGCGCACCGACCAGAAGGGGTAGCCGCTCTTGAGATCCATACATGTCGATTGCGGTGGGAGGTGCGCGACTAACGCTCAGATTCGGTTAAACCGGCGTGAGGCCGGCGTAAGTCATGTGCGGGCAAACAGCCGCGATTAACCTGCGTGGAGAAAGTCCTCACGATGCGCTGTGTAGGCTGCGCGCCAGTTCCACGAATTCCCAGCAGAGGAAGTGTCATGTCGGTCGTTCTGTATATCGGTGGCAGCAAGGATGGCCAGAAGGGCGTGATGCCCTATGGCTTCAGCAAATCGATGAAGGAAACCGACGAGGGGCCGGAGATCTATGTCGAGCGCGTGCTCGCGCTGAGCGATCGCCGGGTCCGGATCATGGCGCTGGAATCGCTGCAGGAGGAGATCGTGGTGGAACGCTTGCACCAGTACTATTCGCGTTGACGCCGGCATGCGAACCCCGGTGTGGTCGCCCGCCTAGCAGGGCCAGCAGCGGTTCGCATCGATCTTTTCTCGACCATGCCCGCACCTGACTCCAGCAATTTGCCGCGCGTCACCGTCCACGAAAGCACCACGGCCGATCTGTCCGAGCACCGTAGCGACATCTTCTTCGCCGCCGTGGAAACCACGCGGATGCCGATGATCGTCACCGATCCGCGGCAGGCGGACAATCCCATCGTGTTCGTCAACCGCGCCTTTCTGGAAATGACCGGCTACAGCAGCGAAGAGCTGCTCGGCAACAACTGTCGCTTCCTACAGGGGCCGGACACCGATCGCGACACCGTGGACAGCGTGCGCGAGGCGATCGCCGGGCGCAACGAAGTGGCGGTGGAGATCCTCAACTACCGCAAGGACGGTTCCAGCTTCTGGAACGCGTTGTTCATCTCGCCGGTCTACAACGAGCACGGCGAGCTGGTCTATTACTTCGGCTCGCAGCTGGACGTCAGCCGCCGCCGTGATACCGAGGACGCGTTGCGCCAGGCGCAGAAGATGGAGGCGCTGGGCCAGCTGACCGGCGGCATCGCGCACGACTTCAACAACCTGCTGCAGGTCATGTCCGGCTACCTGGAATTGATCGAGCATGGCCTGGAGCGCGAGCCGCTGGATCCGGCGCGGCTGCGCAAGAGCGTGGAGCGCGCACGCGACGCGTCCGGCCAGGCCGCGCGGCTGACCCAGCAGCTGCTGGCCTTCGCGCGCAAGCAGAAGCTGGAAGGGCGCGTGCTCAACCTCAATACTTTGGTCGCCGGCATGAGCGACGTGGCCGAGCGCACCTTGGGCGACGGCATCGCGTTCTCGCTGGACCTGGCGCCGGACCTGCGCAACTGCCGCATCGATCCGACCCAGGCCGAAGTGGCGCTGCTGAACATCCTGATCAACGCGCGCGATGCGATGGCCGAGCAACCCGCACGGCGCCTGGTGATCCACACCCGCAACGTCACGATCCGCGCCGACGAGCCCACCACCTACGACAACCTGCTGCCCGGCCACTACGTCTGCGTGTCGGTCACCGACAACGGCAGCGGCATGTCCGCGGACGTGCTGGCCCATGTGCTGGATCCGTTCTTCACCACCAAGGACGAGGGCAAGGGCACCGGCCTGGGCCTGTCGATGGTCTACGGCTTCGCCAAACAGTCCGGCGGCGCGGTGCGGCTGTATTCGGAGGAGGGCCACGGCACCACGGTGCGGTTGTATTTCCCGATCGACGACAACGTCGAGAACCTGGCGCCGCGCGACGCGCGCGCCCGCCGCGCCTCCGACCGGCAGGGCAACGAGACGATCCTGATCGTGGAGGACCGGCCGGACATTGCCGAGCTGGCGCGGCTGTTCCTGGAGGACCAGGGCTACGCCACCCACGTCGTGCACAACGCGCGCGAAGCGCTGGAACTGGTCGACAACGGGCTGCAGGTGGACCTGCTGTATTCGGACCTGATCATGCCCGGCGGCCTCAACGGGGTGATGCTGGCGCGCGAAGTGCGGCGGCGCCGGCCCAAGATCAAGGTGCTGCTGACCACCGGCTACGCGGAGACCTCGATCGAGCGTACCGACGCCGGCGGCACCGAATTCGACGTGCTGTCCAAGCCATACAACCGCCAGGAGCTGATCCGCAAGGTGCGCATCGTGCTGGACGGCCCCACTGGCGTGAGCTGATGCGGACAAATCGGCCCGCGGCGTGAGCTGACGCCGACAGGTCGGCGCGCCCCTGTCAACGGGTTCCCGGACGGCGCCGGCGCTGCGAAAATGACGTTTTCCGCAAGGCGGCTTCGGCCGGATGCAATGCACGACACTCAGCTCGCCCAGCAGATCGCCAAGACCATCGCCGCCGAGATCGGCGCGCAGCCGGCCCAGGCCCGCGCCGCCATCGCCCTGCTCGACGAAGGCGCCAGCGTTCCGTTCATCGCGCGCTACCGCAAGGAAGTCACCGGCGGCCTCGACGACACCCAACTGCGCAACCTGGAAACCCGCCTGACCTATCTGCGCGAGCTGGAAGACCGCCGCGCCGCGGTGCTGGCCAGCATCGACGAGCAGGGCAAGCTCAGCGCCGAATTGCGCGCGGAGATCGTCGCCGCCGATACCAAGTCGCGGCTGGAAGATCTGTACCTGCCGTACAAGCCCAAGCGCCGCACCCGTGCGCAGATCGCGCGCGAAGCCGGCCTGGAGCCGCTGGCCGACGGCCTGCTGGCCGATCCGTCGCTGACGCCGGACAGTTTCGCCGCCGGCTTCGTCGACGCCGACAAGGGCGTGGCCGACGTCAAGGCGGCGCTGGAAGGCGCGCGCGCGATCCTGATGGAGCGCTGGGGCGAAGACGCGGCGCTGGTCGGCGAACTGCGCGGCTGGCTCGCCGAGGTCGGCGTGATCCGCGCGCGCGTGGCCGAAGGCAAGGAGCAGGAAGGCGCCAAGTACCGCGACTACTTCGACCACGCCGAGACGCTGGGCAAGATTCCCTCGCACCGGCTGCTGGCGCTGTTCCGCGCACGCCGCGAGGAAATCGTGTATCTGGAGTTGGACCCGGGCAGCGATGCCGAGGCCGGCCACCAGTACGCCGAAGGCCGTGTCGCCGTGCGCGCCGGCATCGCCAACCGGGGCCGTCCCGGCGACCGCTGGCTGCTCGACGCATGCCGCCTGACCTGGCGCGCCAAGCTGCACATGCACCTGCTGCTGGACCTGTTCAACCAGGCGCGCGAGAAGGCCGAGGCCGAGGCGATCGCGGTGTTCGGCGACAACCTGCAGGACCTGATGCTGGCCGCGCCGGCCGGCGCGCGGGTGACCCTGGGCCTGGATCCGGGCATCCGCACCGGCTGCAAGATCGCGGTGGTCGACGCCACCGGCAAGCTGCTGGCCACCGACACCATCTATCCGCACGAGCCGCGCAAGCAGTGGGACCAGTCGCTGCACACGCTCCGGCAGCTGTGCACGCAGCACGGCGTGGAGTTGATCGCGATCGGCAACGGCACCGCCAGCCGCGAGACCGACAAGCTCGCCGCCGACCTGATCAAGCAGAACCCGCAGCTGAAGCTGGAGAAGATCGTGGTCAGCGAGGCCGGCGCGTCGGTGTATTCGGCGTCCGAATTCGCGGCCAGGGAATTCCCGCAACTGGACGTGTCACTGCGCGGCGCGGTGTCGATCGCGCGGCGCCTGCAGGATCCGCTGGCCGAGCTGGTCAAGATCGAGCCGAAGGCGATCGGCGTGGGCCAGTACCAGCACGACGTGGACCAGTACCGCCTGGCGCGGGCGCTGGATGCGCGGGTGGAGGACTGCGTCAACGCGGTCGGCGTCCACGTCAACACCGCTTCGGCGGCGCTGCTGTCGCGCGTGTCCGGGCTGTCGGCTAGCGTGGCCGAGAACATCGTCCGCCACCGCGACGACAATGGCCCGTTCAAGCGCCGCAAGGATCTGCTGAAGGTGCCGCGGCTGGGCGACAAGACCTTCGAGCAATGCGCCGGCTTCCTGCGCATCGCCGATGGCGACGAGCCGCTGGACGCCTCGTCGGTGCACCCGGAAGCGTATCCGGTGGTGGAGCGCATCGTCGGCGCCACCGGCAAGCCGATCAAGGCGTTGATCGGCGACGGCGGTTTCCTGCGCGCGCTCAAGCCGGACCAGTTCACCGACGAAAAGTTCGGCGTGCCGACCGTGCGCGACATCCTCAAGGAACTGGAGAAGCCGGGCCGCGATCCGCGCCCGGAGTTCAAGGCCGCGCGCTTCGCCGACGGCGTGGAGGACATCAAGGACCTCAAGCCGGGCATGGTGCTGGAAGGCGTGGTCAGCAACGTGGCCGCGTTCGGCGCCTTCGTCGACATCGGCGTGCACCAGGACGGCCTGGTGCACATCTCCGCGTTGTCCGACAGCTACGTCAAGGACCCGCGCGATGTGGTCAAGGCCGGCGATATCGTCAAGGTCAAGGTGCTGGAAGTGGATGTGGCGCGCAAGCGCATCGCGCTGACCCGGCGCCTGGACGATGCGCCGGCAGCGGCATCGGCGCGTGGAGGCGAGCGCGATGGCGGCGCGCGTCCTGCGTCGGGCGCGCCGCGTCGCGAGCGCGATGCGCGCGGCGGCAATAGTGGCAATGGCGGCGGCAACGGCAAGCCGCGTGCACCTGCTGCGCCGCCGTTGAACAGCGCCTTGGCCGACGCGTTCGCCCGCGCCAAGCGCACCTGAGCGGACGCGCGCCGCGGCGGCCGCGGCACGCGTTCGGCGTCGCGGCGTCGCGCGGGCTCAGGCCGGTTCGGCCTGCGCGTTCGGGTCCTGTTCGGTGGTGCTGTGCGGCTGTGCCAGCGAGGCGGCCAGCGCGATCAGTTTGACCGGATCCACCGGCTTGCCCAGATGCGCGTTGAAGCCGGCATCCAGCGCCAGCGAGCGATCCTCGCCGCGCACGTAGGCGGTCAGCGCGATCGCCGGAATGCGGCTGACCGCGCCGGCGCCGCGCGCGCGCACGCTGCGGATCAGGCTGTGTCCGTCGCGGCGCGGCATGCCCACGTCGCTGACCAGCAGATCGTACGGGCGCTCGCGCAGCAGCGACTCGGCATCGTCGGCGGATACCGCGGTCTCGACCACCGCACCGGCTTCCTGCAGAAAACGCTGGGTGACCCCGCGCGAGTCCATGTCGTCGTCGACCACCAGCACGCGCACGCCGTTCAGGCGGATCCCGCCGCGCTGCAACGCCGCGGCGGCGTTCGCCGCGCCATCGCTGCGCCGCGCCGGATCGAGTCGCTGCAGATCGTTGCGCGGCAGCAGCAGGGTGAAGGTGGCACCCATGCCGATGCCTTCGCTGCTGACCGACAGCTGGCCGTGGTGCATTTCGGCCAATTGCTTGGCGATCGCCAGGCCCAGGCCCAGGCCGCCGGCGCTGCGCGTGCTGCTGGCGTCGGCCTGGCGAAACCGGTCGAACACATGCGGCAGGAACAGCGGATCGATGCCGACGCCGCTGTCGCTGACGCTGACGCGCAGATGGGTGGTGCTGTTGTCGAGCGTCACCGTGATCTTGCCCGCGCTGGGGGTGAACTTGATCGCATTGCCGATCAGGTTGGTCAGCACCTGCTGCAGGCGCACCGCGTCGCCGAGATAGGGCAGCACGGGGGCGTCGCTGCACGGGGTCAGCGCGATGTCGATGCCTTTGCTCTCGGCGCCGGGCCGCGCCGCATCGATCGCTTCGCCGACCAGCGCGCACAGATCCAGTTCGGTGGCCTCCAGCCGCACCTTGCCGGACAGGATGGCGCTCATGTCCAGCAGGTCGTCGATGATCTGCGCCTGCGCATGGGCGCTGCGCTCGATCACTTCCAGGCCGCGGCTCAGGTCCTTCTCGCGCACCGCCTCGCCCTGCATCAGCCGCGACCAGCCCAGGATCGCGTTGAGCGGGGTGCGCAGTTCGTGGCTCAGCGTGGCCAGGAATTCGTCCTTCATGCGGCTGGCGCGCTCGGCCTCGCCGCGCGCGCTCTGCTCGGCGGAGAGCAGCTGCTGCAGGCGCAGGTCGGTTTCGCGGCGTTCGATGATGATGCCGGCCAGGTGCGAGGCCGAGCGCGCCAGGTCCTGCTCGTGCACGGTGGGGTAGTGCACGAACGGGTGGTACAGCGCGACCACGCCCAGCACCTGGCCGTCGCTGGCCAGGATCGGCGTGGAGCAGCAGGCGACGATGTCCGCTTCGGCGGCCGCGACCAGATACTCCTGCCAGTTGGGGTCCACGCGCACGTCGCTGCACAGCACCTGCCGGCGCAGGAACGCGGCGCGCCCGCAACAGCCGCTGCGCTCGCCGATCGGCAAGCGGTGCACCATCTTGCGGAACGCGGCGGGCATGCTCGGCGCGGCGCCTTCGAGCAGGCACTGGCGGTGTTCGTCGACCAGCATGATGGTGCAGCGCAGGCCCGCGTCGCTCTGCGCCTCGATGCCGCGCGCGATCGCTTCGAGCACCGCGGTCAGCGGCTTGCCGGTGGTGATCATCTCCAACGCCGCACGCTCGGCGGCGGTGGCGTTCTCGATGCGCTTGCGCTCGGCGATGTCCAGCAGCGAGCCGATGAAGCCGAGGAACTGGCCCGACGAGCTGAAGCGCGGCGAGGCGGTGTCCACGCACCAGCGGTACTCGCCGTCGTGGCGGCGCAGCCGGTATTCGATGGTGAAGGCGCGGCGATCGGCGGCGGCGCGGGCCAGCGTACGCCCGACTGCCGCGGCGTCGTCGGGATGGATCTTCTCCATCCAGCCCGAGCCCATCGCCTCCTGTTCGGTCTGTCCGGTGAACAGGTACCACTGGCGGCTGACGTATTCGCAATCGCCATCGGCGTTGGCCATCCAGATCAGCACCGGCGCGTTGTCGCAGAGGTTACGGAAGCGCAGTTCGCTTTCCTGCAGGCGCTGTTCGACCACGCGGCGATCGTGGATGTCGGTATTGGTGCCGATCCAGCGCACGATCCGGCCGCCGCCATCGCGGATCGGAAGCGCGCGGCCCAGGTGCCAGCGATAGCTGCCGTCGTGGCGGCGCAACGGGTATTCGATCTCGTAGGGCTGGCCGCTGCGCACGGCGTCCGGCCAGGCCTGCATCGCCCGCGCCAGGCCATCCTCGGTATGCACCTTGCGCCAGCTGTCGTAGCCGGATTCGCCGACCGGCAGGCCGGTGTATTCGTACCAGCGCCGGTTGAAATAGTCGACGTTGCCGTCGGGCGTGGCGGTGAACACGATCTGCGGCATCGCGTCGGCCAACTCGCGCAGGCGCGCCTCGCTGCGCGCCAGGTCCGATTGCGCGCCGGCGCGCTCCATCGACTCCCAGCAGCGCGCCGCGACCAGCCGCACCAGTTCGATCTCCGCCGAGGTCCACACCCGCGGCCGCGACTGGTGCACGCCGATCACGGCGACCAGGCGGCCGGCCTTGTGCAGCGGCGCACTCAGCATCGCGCGCATGCCCAGGCGCCGGTAGCCGGGGTCGTCGACATGCAGCGGCGGCGCATACGCCTCGGTGTCCTGCACCACCCACGGCCGGTTCTCGCGCATGCATTCCAGCAGGTCGCTGCCGAACTCGCTGAAGCGCGCGCGCCCGGTCAGGTGCGCGGTGCCGTCGACATAGTCGGCGCGCACGTCGAAGGCATCTTCGTCGGCATCGACGATCGCATACGCGCAGCGGTTCGCCTGCAGGTGCCGGCCGAGCAGTGCGGCGCCGGTCTCGCAGATGGCCTCGGCGCTGTCGAGGTTCTGCAGCGCGTCCTCCAGCATCAGCAGGAAGCTGTCGTGGGCCTGCGCGCGGGTCTGCTCGGTGCGGTCGATGCCGTGGACCAGCACGCCGGTGACCTTGCCTTCGGCGTCGCGCATCGGCTGGTAGACGCATTCCAGCGTGGTTTCGGAGACCGTCTCGTGCGGCGTGCGGCGCAGGTTGAAGGTCATCGACTCGCCGGTGAAGGGCAGGCCGCTGGCGCGCACATTGTCGAGCAGGCGGATGAAGCCCTGCTGCTGGATCTCAGGGATCGCTTCGGCCAGCGGCTTGCCGACCACCTCGCGCGGCCCGACCAGTTGCTGGTAGCGCCGGTTGACGCTTTCGACCACGTAGTCCGGGCCGCGCAGGATCGCCAGCGCCGCCGGCGACTGCTCGAACGCGTCGGCCATCTGCGTGCGCTGCGCATCCAGCGCCTTCAGCAACGCATCGCGCTCGCGTTCCAGCTTGATCCGGGCGGTGTCCTCGGTGCAGACGCACAGCACGCCGCCGATGCCGCCCTGGTCGTCGAACAGCGGGCTGTAGGAAAAGGTGAAATACACCTCTTCGCTGTAGCCGTTGCGCAGCATCACGAACGGGACGTGCTCGTTCCAGGTCGATTCGCCGGTGGCCATCACCTGTTCGGCCTGCTCGCCGACCGTCGGCCACACGTCGGGCCACACCTCGGCCACCGCGCGCCCGAAGGCGAAGGGGTGGCGCATCCCCAGGATCGGAATGTAGGCGTCGTTGTAGAGGTTGATCAGCCGCGCGCCCCAGCGGATCACCATCGGGAAGCGCGAGCTCAGGCAGATCGACAGCGCCGAACGCAGACTCTGCGGCCATTCGTGCAGCGGTCCCAGCTCGTGGCCGGACCAGTCGATGGCGCGCAGCAACCCTCCCGTGACGCTGTTGGCGGGCAGCCAGACAGGAGGGGGCGATCGGTCATGAGCGTTGATGGCGATATCCCTCGAATCGATCCCTGCAGGGCAGGCTCCCGATCCGGGATTCTCAAGGGCGAGCGGTCATTTTCGCGTGAGCATCGCCCAGCGCCTTGATCAGCTGTTCCGACAGATACGGCTTGGTCAGCACCACTCCGGCGGCGAAACCGGCAGGAAGCGATTCGGCCGCGACGCCGGTGGCCAGCACATACGGGATCGCACGCTCGGTCAGCATCCGCGCGACCGCCTCGCTGGTCTCGCCGGCGGCCAGGCGGAAGTCGAGCACCGCCCGATCCGGCCGTTCCTGGTCGATCAGCAAAAGCGCTTCCCGCACCGACTCGGCCGGGCCGATGACGTCTGCCCCGGCCTGGGCAAGCTGCAATTCCAGCAGCGTGGCGTTCATTTCGTCGTTCTCGACCACCAGGATACGCAGGCCCCGCAATGCCGACATCGCTTGCTCGTTAAGGTTTGGGAACGGAAATTATAGCGGCAGCCGCGATGGCGCTGGTTGGATCGCGATCCCAACGAAGATGAAGGGTTTACCCCTGTCGCAGGCCGTTGCGGTCGGCTATACTTCGCGGCCGCGCCGAAGTGGCGGAATCGGTAGACGCAGCGGACTCAAAATCCGCCGCCCTTAAAAGCGTGTGGGTTCGAGTCCCACCTTCGGCACCAGAAACCTACGGCAGCTTCGGCTGCCGTTTGTTTTTTGCGCGATGGGTCGTGGGAGCTCTGCACCGACCTGCGCTTGTGCCGATGGCGCTGGTCCGCGACGAGCGCATCGACACCATGGCTTCTGGAAGGGTGGCGCCGGCCGTTTGCGCTTGCGGAGGCGAGCGGGGCATCTGTCCGCTCCTCACCGGGGCGGACCCTGGATCCGGATTGCCACCAGCGCCTCGACCCATGCCGCGGACGCGAACTCCTGCTGGACGCCGATACCAAGTTCGTCTTACACATCTCTAGGTGTGCGATGGACGAAGCAGTGCTTCGCTGTCGGCCCGACTGTCTGGTCATGCACACCGATATCGCCCGGCTGCTGGCGATCGAATGCGATCGAAGGGCAGTGCATCGAGGCGATGGACGCATGCGGTCGGCGCTTGCGCCAGCCGATCGCCTAAATCGCACGCTCCGCCGCGTTAAAAAAACTTCAAAAAACGCTTGCGCAGGCAGGATGCCGTCGCTAATATTCCGCTCCTCGCAGCACACGTGGGGCCATAGCTCAGCTGGGAGAGCGCTTGCATGGCATGCAAGAGGTCGCCGGTTCGATCCCGGCTGGCTCCACCAACTTTTTCGGGCACTAGGCCTGTCCGCAGAAGCTACATCGTTATCAGCGTCCCCATCGTCTAGAGGCCTAGGACATCACCCTTTCACGGTGGCGACCGGGGTTCGAATCCCCGTGGGGACGCCATTTTTATTTGCAAGAAACCTGAAGTCCGGCGATGCCGGACTTTTTTTGTGCGGGGTTTGTACATGCCGCCGGAATCGAGTAAGATTCCGCTTCTGCCAGTACACGTGGGGCCATAGCTCAGCTGGGAGAGCGCTTGCATGGCATGCAAGAGGTCGCCGGTTCGATCCCGGCTGGCTCCACCAACTTTTTCGGGCATTAGGCCTGTCCGCAAAAGCTACATCGTTATCAGCGTCCCCATCGTCTAGAGGCCTAGGACATCACCCTTTCACGGTGGCGACCGGGGTTCGAATCCCCGTGGGGACGCCATCTACACCAAAACACCCGGCACTGCCGGGTGTTTTTTTGTCTGCGTTTCGCGCGCCGCCGGCACCCGGTCGGCGGCGTTGTCGCTCGCCGCTGCGGTTCAGCGCAGCAGCTTGCGGATCTGCAGGATGGCCTGCGGGGTTTCCTGCACGCTGTGGCCGGAGGCGATCACCGTTTCCGACGCCGCACCGTCCAGGTGCGCGCTCCAGTAGGGCACGAAGCCGTCGTCCGATTGCGCCAGCGGCACGCGCGGATCGCGGCGGGCGATGATCGAGTGATAGCTCACCTTCGGCGAGATCTTCAGCTGCGCCGCGGCTTCGACGAAATCGTCGTGGTCGTCGAGGTTGTCCATGCTGGTCGGCAGCTTGCCGACCAGGCCGGTGCCGGTGATGTCCTTGAACTGGTCGAGAACGCGCGCGGGCAGGCCGATCAGGCGTCCCACCAGTCTGCCGAGCATGCCGGTGGCATGCGGGGTGCCGCGATGCGGCGAGGCCAGGAAGATGGCCTCGGAGACTTCCGGCATCGGCTCGAAGTGCAGCATCGGCGACAGTGTGTCGCGCAGCGTCCGCATCGCCTGCGGCGCGAGCGTCGCGTTGCCGAACAGGCGCTGCCAAAGCCGGTCGCCGTCGCTGGAGGACACCATCAAGCGTGCCAGCACGCCGCCCATGCTGTGCCCGACCAGCACCATGTCGTGCGCCGAGGCGCTGCGCCGTTGCGGATCGAAATGGTCCAGCGCCTGCTCCAGGCCATTGCGGATTTCCATCTGGTTGTAGGCGATCGGCAGGTTGGTCGGGTAGTAGACCAGCCAGATCTGATAGCGGGCGCGCAGGTTTTCGTCGCCGAGCAGTTCGTTGGCCAGGTTCACCCAGGCCTCGGGACTGCTGGCCAGGCCGTGCAGCAGCACCAGCACCCGGCGGTCGGGATCGTAGGGTTGGGTCAGGAAGATGTGCGGCCGGTCGATGCCATGGGCCATGCCGAACAGCGTGCGCAGCGATTGCTCGGCGAAACCCGAGCGCGCCATCCACACCCCGTAGCCGGCACTGAAGTCGCCGGCCAGCGGTACCGCGTAGCCGCCCAGCGTGGCGCGGGCGCTCAGGTACGGATCGTAGGCTTCCACCCGCACCGCGCGGCTGGCCAGCACCTCGGCCAGCGTGTCGCCATCGAAGCGCAGCAGCACGGTCAGGCTCGGCGTCGGCATTTCGCTGTAGGCCGGGCTCGTCGCGTCCGACTCGCTCGCCTCGTTCCGCAGCGACGTCGCGTCCGGCAGCACCGCGACCATCTCCGCGCCGAATCCGTCGCGCCGGTAGACGCTGCGCAGCCCGGTGAAGCGCAGGCCGCTGGCCGGCAACATCGCATCCGGCATCGGCATGTCCTGCAAGGCGCCCAACCGGCTCACGTCCAGCGCGATCCTCCAGCCGGGCAGGGCCGACAGTTCGGCCGCGCTGTCGGCCCGCTGGCCCTGTTGCTGGAAGCGCACGAACAGCGCCGACACCGCCTGTTGCACCGCATAGTTGTAGTAGTCGCGGACCTGGGTCTGGCGGTCCTCGAAGGTGCGCTCGCCAGGCGCGCGCTCGCCGAAGAACAGGTAGGCATAGGCATAACGCGCGGTCTCCAGCCAGGCGCTCAGTGCCGCGTCGCTGCGCGGCTGGCGCTTGGCCAACCGCAGCGAGGCCTGCAGCCACAGCTCGGCGACGGCCGCCAGCTTGCGTTCCTGGACCACGCCGTCGTTGTCGAGCAACTGCTCGGCGCATTGCCGGGTTCGGGTGCTGCATGCGCTTTCGCTCAGGCCGATCACCGCGAGCGTCTCGATCGCCGGGATGCTGAGGTGGCCGTTGCCGAGCGGGTCGCCGCGCCTGGCCTGGATGTACTCCGCCGCGCTCACCGGTTTCAGTGTGACCATGGCGCAGCCGCTGGCGCCCGACGCCAGGCACAGCGCGGCGAACATGCGCCAGGCCAGGCGGCGGCTGCGCTGGCCGATCATGCCGCGGCCGTCCGCAGTGCGCTGCGGCCGGTGCGCAGCGAGAACAGCAGGTCGTACAGCACCGGGATCACGCCCAGCGTGACCAGCGTGCCCAGCGCCAGCCCGCCGATCATGGTGATCGCCATGCCGGTCCACAGCGGGCCGGCGAACAGCATCAGCGGGACCAGGCCGACGATGCAGGTCAGCTTGGTCATCACGATCGGGCGCAGGCGCTTGACCGCGGCCGCGACCACCGCGTCGTGCCGGTCCAGGCCGTCGGCCAGTTCGGCATCGATGCGCTCCAGCAGCAATACCGCGTTGTTGACGATGATGCCGGCCAGCGCGAGCAGGCCGAAGGTGGCCATGAAGCCGAACGGGTAGCCGGTGACGAGCAGCGCCAGCGCCGCGCCGATCAGCACGAACGGAACGCTGGCGACGACGATGAACAGCTTGCGGAACGAGTTGAATTGCCAGATGAACAACAGCAGGATCGCGCCCAGCGCATGCGGCATGTACTGCAGCAAGGCCTGGTTGGCCTCGGCCGAATCCTCCAGTTCTCCGCCCATCTCGATGCGGTAGCCCGGCGGCAGGCGCAGCGCGGCGACCTTGCCGGCCAGCGCGGTCACCACTTCGTCGGTGGTCATGCTCGGGTTGTGCCCGGTGACGGTGATGGCGCGGCTCAGGTTGCGGCGCTGGATCGCGGACGGCTCGGAGGACAGGGTGATCTCGGCGATCGCCGACAGCGGCACGGCGGCGGCGCCGGACGCGGGATAGAGCAGGGTGCTGCCCGGATCGCTGGCCGCGACGCGTTCATCGGCGCCGCCGCGCAGCACGATCGGAACGTTGACGCTGTCGTCGCGGATCACCGAGGCGTCGATGCCGCTGTAGCGCAGTTGCAGGGCCTGGGCGATGTCGTCGCTGCCGACCCCGGCGCGGCGCGCCTTGACCTGGTCGACGCGGACCTCGTAGCGCGGAATGCGGATCTCCCAGTCGTCGCTGACATCGATCGTGCCCGGCAGCTGGCGCAACGCCTGCGCAATCCCGGCGGCGATGCGGCGCAGCTGGGTTTCGTCCGAGCCGACCACCCGATAGATCGCCACGCCGGATTCGGTCGAGCCCATCGAGAAGCGCTTGGGCTCGGCGCGCACGGCGGGATAGCCCTGGCGGATGTGCTGGCGGACGCGCGCGATGACCGCGTCGAGGTCGGTGCCGGGGCGCACGCTGACGGTGAAGTAGGCGATGTTGGCCGCGGCCTGCGGCGGATTCAGGCCGAGCACGATGCGCGGTCCGCCGTCGGCGACGTAGCCGATGCTGTCCACGATCTCGGGATTGCGCTTGCGATCGGCCAGCCAGCGGCTGATCGATTGCACGGTGCGCAGGGTTTCGCGCGAATCGCTGCCCGGCTGCAGGGTCACCGGCATCTGGAACTGCAGGCGATCGGACTTGGGCAGGAAGCTGTAGGGAATCGAGCCCAGGATGGTGGCGGCCACCGCCAGCAACAGCAGCATGCTGCCCAGGAACAGCGCCTTGTGCCGGAGCAGGGTTTCGATAATGCGCCGGTAGCCGCGGTACAGCCTGGAATCGTAGTGGTCGGCGCCATCGGCACCTTCGGCATGCGCGCTGCGGTGCGCGCGCGCGAAGTACATGCACAGCAGCGGGGTCACGGTGACGCTGAGCAGCCACGAGCCGAGCAGGGTCACCGCCAGCACGATCGCCAGCGAACGCATGTACTCGTTGGTGCTGGTCTGGCCGAAGAAGAACGGCGAGAACGCGAGCACGATGACCAGCGAGGAGGTCAGCAACGGCAGCGCCAGCGTGCGCCCGGCGGCTTCGCAGGCTTGCCGGCGTTCCTCGCCGGCGGCCAGGCGGCGCTCGATGTCCTCGGCGATGACGATGCCGTTGTCCACCAGCAGCCCGAGCGCCAGGATGATCGCGGCGATGGAGACGGTCTGCAGTTCCACGTCCAGCGCCCGCATCACGATCAGCGTGCCGAGGATGGTCAGCGGCACGATCGCGCCGACGATCAGGCCGGTGCGCCAGCCCAGGAACAGCATCACCACCGCCATCACGATGAGTACGGTCTCGCCCATGACGTGATGCATCTTGCCCATTTCGCGTTCGACCACGTCGGCCTGGAAGGTGACCACGTGCTGGGAAAAGCCGACCGGCAGCATGCGCGCGGTCTCGCCGAGCTTCTGCCGCAGCGCCTGGCCGACCTGCGCGATGTTGTAGCCGGGCGCCATCGACACCGCCACCACGACGGCCGGTTGGCCCTGGTAGATCGCGGCGCTCTCCGGCGGATCGGCCGGCATCAGCGCGATGCGCGCCAGCTGCGACAGCGGGATCTGGCGCGCGCCATCGGCGCCGGAAACCGAGATCGGCGTATTGCGCAGCTCGTCCAGGGTGCGGATTTCGCCGGAAGTGGTGACGGTCATCGCCAGCCCGGACGCGGCGATCTGGCCGCCGCTGGCGACCACGTTCTGGGTGCGCAACTGTTGCGCGACCGCGCTGGGCGTCAGGCCGGCCTCGCTCAGCCGGGTCCGCTCGAAGGCGACGTAGATGCGGTCCTCGCGCAGTCCGTGGAAGCTGACGCGTTCCACCCCGGGCACGGTGTACAGCTGTTCGCGCATCTGCCGCAGCGGCGCGCGCATCTCGCTGGTGGCGAAGCCGGGCGCGGTCACCGCGATGGAGGCGATCGCGACACGGCCGAAATCGTCGTCGACGAACGGCCCCTGCGTGCCCGGCGGCAACTCGGCGCTGGCATCGGCCGCCTTGGTGCGCACCCGCTGCCACAGCGCGGGCAGATCGGCGACGTCGTCGCGCGCGGTCAGCTGTACGATCGCGCTGCCGGGCCGCACCGTGGTGACGATCTTCTTGATGCCGGTCAGTTCGCGCAGGTGCTCCTCGAGCGGGCGCGCGATCAGGTTCTCGACGCGCTCGCTGGGCATGCCGGGAAACGCGACCTGCACCACCGCATCGCGGACGGTGACGCTGGGTTCCTCCTGCGACGGAAAGCCCAGGAAGGTGACGATGCCGCCGATCAGGATCAGCGCGGCGGTGAACAGCGCGAAGCGGCTGGAAGCGAGGGTGGCGCGGGTCAGGTTCATGGCGAGGCGGTGCCGGTCAGGCGCGTAGCGGGATGGAAGGGGACGACGGTCTGTCCGTCGCTGAGGAAGGCCGCGCCGGCGGCGACGATGCGTTCGCCGGCGCGCAGTCCCTGGCGGACCTGCACGCGGTCGCCTTCGGCATTCCCGGTCACGATCTGGCGCCGGCGCACGCTGGCGTTGCTGTCCTGGTAGACGAACACCATCGGCTTGCCATTGCCCATGCTCGGCACCAGCGCGCTGAGCGGGACGCTCAATGGCTGCGTTTCGGCGTGGGGCAGGGCCAGCAGCAGGTTCTCGCCGCTTCGCAAGCCAGCGGCGGGATCCGCGGCACTTTCGAACAGCGCCTGCACGGTGGCGCCGCCGTCCAGGCGATCGGACACGCTGCGCAGCCGCAGCGGCAGCGCCTGCTCGGGCGCGCCGGCCCGATACGCCGTCGCCGCCTGGCCGGGATGCAGCGTCGCTGCCAATGCCGACGGCAGCGCGACCGTCACCTGCGCACGCCCGCGGCCTTCCAGTTGCAGCACCGGCTGGCCCGCTGCCACGTTGGCGTCGGGCTGCTGCAGCCGCGCCACCACGCTGCCGTCGAACGGCGCACGCAGCTCGGCCTGGCGCAGGCCGCGGCGCGCCAGCGCCAGGTCCGACTGCGCGCTGCGCACGCGCGCCTGTGCGCTGGCGAAGGCGGTCTTGGCGGCGGTCAAGGTGGTGGCGGACGCGGCGCCGTCCTCGAACATGGCCTGCTGCTGGGCGAGCTGGGTCTGCTGCTGTTGCAGATCCGCCGCCGCGATACGCAGGTTGGCCTCGGCCTGCTCGGCACGCAGGCGGTTCGGTTCCGGATCCAGCCGCGCCAGGATCTGGCCCTGGCGCACGCTGTCGCCGACATCCACCGCGACCGAGGCGATGCGGCCGCCGCCTTCGAAGCCCAGTTCGGCGCGCTGCTCCTGGCGCACCTGGGCCACGAGGCGATCGTCGGTGCCGGCGCTGCTGCCGACGGCCTCCAGCTTCACCGTGCGCGGGGCTTCCGCAGGCGGCGTCGGGTCGCGGCTGCAGGCGGTCAACGCCACTGCCGCCAGCGGCACGCAGACGCAGAGAAACATCGCAAGACTCGGTTTCATGGGCATTCTATGTGGCGGGTCAGAAGGTGTAGGTCACGGCGCCGATGGCGCTGGCGAAGGCGCGGCGCTGCACGATCGGGCTGCCGTCGGCGTTGTCGACATAGCGCGTGCCGGCGACCGTCAGCGAGGTGCTCCAGTGCTTGGACAGCGCGTGGTCCCAGTTGGCGCCGACCGAATAGGCGTACAGGCCGGAGCCGGCGCTGTAGGCGGCAAACCCGCTACGCGCGCTCTGCGCATCGGTGACCCCGAAATAGGCCTGGTTGTAGCGGCGGTCGCCCCAGTGCGCGTCCAGGTTCATGGTCAGCGTGTCGCGGTCGTTCTGCAGCAGGGTGAACTTGGCGCCGGCGCGATAGTTGTTGCGGCGCGCACCGTCCTTCAGGGCGAATTCGGCTTCGGCATCCAGCATCAGATACGAGGTGAACTGCTGCGCGATCATGGTGCGGCTGGTGATCGAACCGGGCACGTCGCCCATGCCGGCCAGGGTTCTGGAGCCCGGGCGCCAGCTGCTGTTGCGGTCCAGCCGGCCGAGGTCGTAGCCGAACGACTGGCTGACGTAGAAGCCGCCATCGCTCTGGAATTGCGCGCCTAGGCCGCGCACGCTGTCGAAGAACAGCAGGCCGCTCTGCGCCGCCAGCACCGGGGCGAATTGCACGCGGTCGTCCCTGGAGCCGAAGTAGCGCGGCGCCGCCACTGCGGCGGCGCCGAGGCTGAGTTCGGTCTGGTGGCCGAACAGGCGGAAGCCGGATGCGTCCGCATCGGCGGCGTTGGCCACCAGCGGCGATACGGCGCAGGCCAGGAGCGGGAACAAGGCGATCATTTTCATGGACGTTCTCTTCGACGTGGAGGGATCAGGAGGCGTGCGGCAGTTGCACGCCATAGAACGCGCGGAACAGCGCGATACGGTTGAGGATCAGGTCCTGGCGGGCCTGCAGGTGATCCAGGGCGGCCTGCTCGGCGGCGATGCGTTCGCCGAGCAGCGCGGGGCGATCCTGCAGGCCCTGCGCGACGCGGCGCTGCATGCGTTGGATGCGTTGCCGTTCGCGATCGCGGTTGGCCCGCTCGCGCTGTTCGCGTTGCTGCAGGACAGGGCCGGCATCGAGCGCATCGGCCACTTCGCGGAACGCCGATTCGATCGCCTTCTCGTAGTCGGCGACGCCGGCCTGCTTGCGCAGCTGCGCGATGTCCAGGTTGGCGCGGTTGCGGCCGAAGTCGAAGATCGGCATGGTCAGTTGCGGAACGAAACTCCAGGTGCGGCTGCCGGCGGCGAACAGGCCGCTGAGCACATCGCTGGCGGTTCCCAGCGAGGTGCTGAGCTTGATCGACGGGAAGAATGCGGCGCGCGCGGCGCCGATGTCGGCATTGCGTGCGCGCAACTCGGCTTCGGCCTGCTGGATGTCCGGACGCTGCAGCAAGACCGCCGAGTCCAGGTCGCGCAGCGCCATGCTGCCCGCGTCGGCCGGCAGCACGTCCTCGAGATCGCCGGCGCTGGCCGGTGCGTCGTAGCCGGCGACCAGTTGCAGCGCGCGGCGCGCGGCGGCGTGGTCGCTGGCCGCCTGCATCGCGCGGACTTGGGCCTGGTCGGTCTGATGGCGCTGGCGGTCGAGCGCGTCGGTGGAGATCAGCCCGACATCGTGCTGGTCGTCGGCGACTGCCAACAGCGCGTTGCTGTCGTCGGCGATGGCCTGGAAACGCGCCTGCGCCTGGGCGGCGGCGCGTTCCAGCGTGTAGGTGCGCAACACCTCGGCGACCAGCGCGCCGCGCGCGGCCTGCTGGCCGGCGCTGGACGCCAGATAGCGCTGCTGCGCGGCAGCGGACAGCGCGGCCAGCTTGCCGAACAGATCCAGTTCGAAATCGTCGACGCCGACCGCGGCGGTGACCAGCTTCTGCCCGTAACGCTCCTGCTGCCGCGGATCGTCGTAGCTCTGCCGGGCCTGCTGCGCATCGATGCCGATCTGCGGCAGCTGCTGCGACCGCTCGATCCGGTATTGCGCGCGGGCCTGCTGCACTTGCAGGACGGTGTTGCGGAAGTCCGGATTGTGCGCCAGTGCCTGCTGCACCAGCGGCGCGAGGTCGTGGGCCGGCGAGAATTCGCGCAGGAACCGCCGTTCCTGCTCCGACAGCGCGACCGCGGGCGCCGCGCTCGCTTGCGGCAGCGGTGCCGCCGCTGCGCCGCCCAGCGTGCTCGGCACGGTGGCCTGCGGGCGCTCGTAGACCGGCGCCAGCGAGCAGCCGCCGAGCAGCACCGCCAGCGCGGCGACGAGGAGGCGAGGGCGGTACGGACGCTTGCCTGCGGGCGATACAATCATGGGGGTCAGTCGGGGTGGCCAATCTCGAGTGATAGAGTCGGCCGGCAAGTTCAAGCTGGCTTCTAGGAATCTTCAAGATTCCGTCAAGACGCGCGACCAGGGCGGCACAGGGCATGAGTTCCAAGAAGATTCTTGTCGTCGAGGACGACGCCGACAGCGCCAGCATCCTCGAGGCGTATCTGCGCCGCGACGGATTCGACGTCGCCATCGCCGGCGACGGCGCGCGCGCGATCCAGCTGCATGCGCAGTGGAAACCGGACCTGGTGCTGCTGGACGTGATGCTGCCCAAGCTGAGCGGCACCGAAGTGCTGTCGACGATCCGCCGCAGCGGCGACACGCCGGTGATCATGGTGACCGCGATGGGCGACGAGCCGGAGAAGCTCGGCGCGCTGCGCTACGGCGCCGACGACTACGTGGTCAAGCCCTACAGCCCGAAGGAGGTGGTCGCGCGCGTGTACGCGGTGCTGCGCCGCGCCGGGCCGGCCAGGACGAGCGAGGAACCGCTGAAGTACGAGCGGCTCACCGTCGACACCAACGCGGTGCTGGCCACGGTGCAGGACGCCGACGGCCACGACGTACCGCTGGACCTGACCCCGACCGAATTCAACATCCTGGCCACCTTGCTGAAGACGCCGTTCAAGGCCTATACGCGCAGCGAACTGCTGGAAATCTGCCTGCCGGAAAGCGACGCGCTGGAGCGGGTGGTGGACGCTCACGTGCACAACCTGCGCAAGAAGCTGGAGAGCGAGCGCATCACCGATGTGCTGGTGACAGTGCGCGCGATCGGCTATCGCTTCCGATGAGATGGCCGTTCGCCCGGCGCAAGGCACACACGCCGCTGTGGCGATGGGCGGGCCTGCGCATGAGCGCGCTGGCGGTGGTCGCCATCCTGGCGATCGTGTTCGGCATGTGGCTGCGCTTCGCGATCTGGGACATCCTGACCCTGCGGCAGATGCCACCGGCGGCGCGCCAGGAGATGATGGAACTGCGCGAGGATCCGCACAGCAACGAGCAGCGCCTGTGGCAGCTGTTCGCACGCTACTACGACGTCGCCGATTTCCTGCCTGGCTTGGCCAGCCGCGACTGGCTGCTGCTGGCGGTGCTGGTCATCGCGTCGATTCCGGTCATCGTGGTGTGCGGATTGCTCGCGTCGCGGCCGTTGTCGCGCCAGTTCTCCAATGTGGCCGAGGCCGCCCGGCGCATCAGCGACGGCGACTTTTCCGCGCGCGCCAAGGTGATCCCCTCGGCGCCGGACGAACTGGCCAGCTTCGCGATGGACTTCAACGGCATGACCGCGCAGCTGCAGCAGTACGAGCGCGAGGTGCGCGATTCCAGCGCGATGCTGGCGCACGAACTGCGCACGCCGTTGAACGCGGCGATGGGCCGGGTGCAGGGCATGCTGGACCAGGTCTTCCCGTGCAGCGACGAACAGCTGCAGATGGTCCATCGCCAGCTGGAGCAGATCAATCGCCTGGTCGGCGACCTGCATCTGCTGTCGATGGCGCGGGCCAATCAGCTGATGCTGGAGCCGCACACCTTTCCGCTCGACGTACTGATCCGCGAGCGCCTGGCCTGGCTGGCGCAGCCGTTGCAGGCGGCGCAGATGGAGGTGGAGGTGCGCGTGCCGGGCGGCGTGTCGATCAGCGCCGACCGCGACCGCATCGGCCAGGTGCTGTCGGTGCTGATCGACAACGCGCTGCGCTATGCCGCGGCCGGCAAGCATCTGCTGATCGAAGTGAGCGCTGGCGCCAACGACATGCTGATCTGCGTCTGCGACCGCGGCCCGGGCATGACGCCGGAACTGTTGCCGCGGATGGTCGATCGCTTCTGGCGCGCCGAGGATTCGCGTGCCCGGCACTCGGGCGGCAGCGGCCTGGGCCTGTCCATCGCCGCGGCGATCTGCCATGCCCACGGCGGCGCGCTGGAATTCGGCAACCGCGACGGCGGCGGCTTGTGCGCGCGGGTGCGGTTGCCGCGAGGGCAGTAGATCGGAATCGGCGGCCCGGGACGCTGCGGTCGACAGGCCGTGCCGGAACGCCGCTTGCCCGCGCACCCTAACGCTGTTAGATTTCGCCGACTAACAGCGTTAGGGTAGGTATGCGCAAGCCCCTCGGGCGCGAACAGATCGTCGACGCGGCCTTCCAGCTCCTGGACGAGGCCGGCATCGAAGGCGTGAGCCTGCGCAAGGTGGCCTGCCAGTTGGGCATCCGCGCGCCGTCGCTGTATTGGCACTTCAAGAGCAAGCAGGCCTTGATCGACGCCATGGCCGATGCCTTGATCGAGCAGGTGGCCCGCGACATTCCTGCCGATCAACCGTGGCGGGCGACCCTGCTGCAGGTCGCGCATGAGCTCCGCTGCGGTTTCAAGGCGCACCGCGACGGCGCGCGCGTCTATGCGGGCACCTACATCGCAAGCGATAACGTGCTGCGCCTGGGCGAAGCCATGATCAAGGCACTGGCCGAGGCCGGTGCGCCGGTCGGCTTCGCCGCCACTGCGGCGATGGACCTGGCCTATTACGTCATGGGCTTCGTCATCGAGGAACAGGCAATGCCCGACTATCGCCACCTCGAGGACGTGGGCAAGGCGTTCCTGGCGTTGTCCCAGGCGCGCTTTCCCTACTGCTGGCAGGCCAGGCATCTGCTGACCGAGCCGGATTTCGATCGGCGCTTCGAACAGGGCCTGGGATTGATGCTGGACGGCATCGAACACTGGCTGGCCCAGGCCGACGCGCAACCCGGCCAGCACGGCGACCTCCCTGCCCAGGCACGGGCCGCCGTTGCGCCATGACCGCCATCGCGTCCCGCTTCCCCTCCCGCCAGCCATCGCCAGCGTCCACTCTTCCAGCGCCCTTCCACTGTGGGCTACAGGCGTCCTCCATGCGTATCCAGATTCTGCGTTGTGCTTCCCTGATCCTGATCGGCGTGCTGCTGTCGGCCTGTGGCGGCACGGACAAGAAGGCCGATGAGGCGGGCGCTGCGTCCGCGCTTGCGGTCACCGTGGCGGCCGCGCAGACGCAGACGCTGGCACGCACGGTGGTCGTGTCCGGCCCGGTCTCGGCCTACGAGGAAATGCAGCTCGGGGTCGAACTGTCGGGCCAGCGGGTGACGGCGTTGAAGGTGGACGTGGGCGAATGGGTCAAGCAGGGCCAGGTGCTGCTGGAACTGGACCACCGCACGCTGGACAGCGAGCTGGCGCAGGCGGACGCCGCGCTGCACCAGGCGCAGACCGCGCAGGAGTTGGCGCGGCTCAACTACGAACGCGGCGCGAAGCTGGCGGCCGAGCGGCTGGTCAGCGCCAGCAGCCTGGACGAACTGCGCGCCACGCGCGTGGACGCCGAGGCGCAGACCGCCACCGCCCGCGCCAGGCGCCAGGCGGCGCAACTGCAGCGCGACTTCGCGCAATTGCGGGCGCCCGCCGACGGCGTGATCTCCAAACGGCTGGTGCAGGCGGGGCAGGTGGTCGCGGCGGGCAACGAACTGCTGCGCTTGATCCGCGATGGCCGGCTGGAATGGCGCGCGGAACTGTCCGAGGCGCAGCTTGCCGGCGTGGCCGTCGGCAACAGCGTCGAACTGCCGTACGCCGGGCAGACCATCGCCGGCCGCGTCCGCGCGGTCAGTCCCGGCGTGGACGCGCAGACGCGCACCGGCACCATCTATGCGGATCTGCCCGCGCCCGGCCCGCTCAAGCAGGGCATCTACGTGGAAGGACGCATCGTCACCGGCGATGGCCGGGCGCTGACCATTCCCAGCGCCGCGATCGTGCAACGCGACGGGCACAGCTACGTGTTCACCGTGGATGCCAGGCAGCACGTGCAGCGCCTGCGCGTGCGCAGCGGGCAGACCGTGCAGGGGCGCACCGAGATCGTGGAAGGATTGAAGGAAGGCGACCGGGTGGTGGTGGATGGCGCCGGTTTCCTGGGCGAGGGCGACCGCGTGCGCGTGGTGGCCGAGGCGAAGGCGGCCGCGCGATGAATATCTCCGCCTGGGCGATCAACCGCCCGCTGCCTGCGATCCTGGTCTTCTTCGTGCTGTGCGTGGCCGGCCTGTGGGGCTTCCACCAATTGCCGGTGGCGCGCTTCCCGGACATCGCCTTTCCGATGACCACGGTCACGGTCACCCAGCCGGGCGCCTCGCCCAGCCAGCTGGAGGCCGAGGTCACGCGCAAGATCGAGGATTCCGTGGCCACGGTGACCAACGTCAAGCGGGTGATGTCCACCGTCAGCGAAGGCGTCAGCACCACCACCATCGAATTCCAGCTCGAGGCCGACCTGGCCACCGCGCTGGACGACACCCGCGATGCGGTGACGCGCATCCGCACCGACCTGCCGCAGGACATCCAGGAACCGGTGATCTCCAAGGTCGACATCGGCGGCTCGCTGATGACCTATGCGCTGGTGGCGCCGCGGATGACGCCCGACGAGGCCAGCTGGTTCGTCGATCGCGAGATCGCGCGCGCCATGTACGGCGTACCGGGCGTGGCCCGGGTCACCCGGGTGGGCGGCGTGCAGCGCCAGGTGCGGGTGGACCTGGACCCCAACGCCTTGCTCGCCTTCGGCATCACCGCCGGCGACGTGTCCAAGCAGCTGGCGCAGATCCAGGTGGAGCGGGCAGGCGGCAAGGCCGAACTCGGCGGCGCGCAGCAGACCATCCGCACCCTGGGCACCGTGGGCGACGCGCAGGCCCTGCGCGATTTCTCGATCAGCCTGCCCGACGGGCGCGCGGCGCGCTTGTCCACGCTGGCGCGGATCACCGATGCCGCCGCCGATCCCAGCGAAGCCGCCTTGCTGGACGGGCGCGACGTGGTCGCGTTCTCGATGTCGCGCACCCGCGGCTCCAGCGAGGTCGAGGTGGAGGCGGGCGTGCACAAGGCGCTGGACGCCATCAAGGCCGCGCATCCGGGGATCGATTTCCGCCTGGTCACCACCGCCATCGACGAGACCCACCGCTCCTACGAATCGTCGATGACCATGCTCTACGAAGGCGCCGCGCTGGCGCTGCTGGTGGTGTGGCTGTTCCTGCGCAACTGGCGCGCGACCTGGGTCTCCGCGCTGGCGCTGCCGCTGTCGATCATTCCGACCTTCGCGGTGATGCACCTGTTCGGCTTCACCTTGAACATGATCACCTTGCTGGCACTGTCGGTGGTGGTCGGCATCCTGGTCGACGACGCCATCGTGGAAATCGAGAACATCGTGCGCCATCTGCGCATGGGCAAGCCGCCGTTGGAAGCGGCGCGCGACGCCGCCGGCGAGATCGGCAACGCGGTGATCGCCACCTCGCTGACCCTGGCCGCGGTGTTCGTGCCGGTGGCGTTCATGCCCGGCATCGCCGGCAAGTTCTTCCGCGAATTCGGCTGGACCGCGGCCACCGCGGTGCTGTTCTCGCTGCTGGTGGCGCGCCTGCTGACGCCGATGATGGCCGCCTACCTGCTCAAGCCGCATGGCGAAGAGCAGGCCGATTCGCGGCTGATGCGCTGGTACCTGGGCTGGGTCGACGCGGCGTTGCGCCATCGTGCGCGCACCTTGTGGATCGCCACCGGCCTGTTCGCGGCCTCGCTGGCGCTGGTGCCGCTGATCCCGGCCACCTTCATCCCGCAATCGGACCTGGGCCGCAGCAATTTGAACCTGGAACTGCCGCCCGGTACCCGGCTGCAGGAAACCGTCGCCGTCGCCGAGCGCGCGCGCGCGTTGCTCAAGGACATTCCCGAACTCAAGCAGGTCTACACCGCGGTCGGCAGCGTGCTCGACCTCGGCGATCCGAACGCCACCGGCGTGGGCGAGGCGCGCAAGGCCACGCTGGTGCTGGACTGGGGCGTTGCCGACCACCGCGAGCGCGACCAGCGCGTGCTCGAGCGCGAGGCGCGCGCGCGCCTGGCGGACATGCCCGGCGTACGCGTGAGCTACGTGAGCTCGGAACCGGGCAATCTGTTGCAGCTGGTCCTGGCCGGCGACGACCCGCAGCACCTGCAGGACGCCTCCACCGCCCTGGAGCGCGACCTGCGCGGCATCTCCGGACTGGGCAGCGTCACCTCCACCGCGTCGCTGCTGCGGCCGGAGATCCAGATCGTCCCCGATCCCGCACGGGCCGCGGACATGGGCGTGGCCACGGCCACCATCGCCGAGGCCGCGCGCATCGCCACCGCCGGCGATTACGAGCAGCGCCTGGCCAAGCTCAACCTGCCCGACCGCCAGGTCCCGATCCGGGTCGGCTTCGCCGAATCCACCCTCGCCAACCCGGCCCTGATCGGCCAGTTGCGCGTGCCGGGCCGCTACGGGCCGGTGCCGCTGGCCGCGGTGGCGGAGATCCGCATGGGCAGCGGCCCGTCGCAGATCTCGCGCTACCAGCGCCAGCGCAACGTCACCCTCACCGCCGAACTCAACGGCCGGCCGCTGGGGGAGGTGATGGAACAGGTGCAGCAGCTGCCCAGCGTGAAGCAGCTGCCGCCGGGGGTGAGCTTTCTCAACACCGGCGATGCCGAAGTGTTCGTGGAGCTGTTCGTCGGCTTCATGCTGGCGATGGCCGCCGGCCTGGTCTGCATCTACATGGTGCTGTTGCTGCTGTTCAACCATGCGCTGATGCCGATCACCATCCTGGTCGCGGTGCCGCTGTGCGCCGGCGGCGCGTTCGGGGCCTTGCTGCTGACCCAGAACATGCTCTCGCTGCCGGCGCTGATCGGCTTGCTGATGCTGATCGGCATCGCCACCAAGAATTCCATCCTGCTGGTGGACTACGCGGTGATGGCCGAGGACGAGCACGGCATGAGCCAGCACGACGCGCTGATCGACGCCTGCCGCAAGCGCGCCCAGCCCATCGTCATGACCACCCTGGCGATGGGCGCCGGCATGATGCCGATCGCGCTGGGCTTCTCCGGCGATTCCAGCTTCCGCGCGCCGATGGCGATCGCGGTGATCGGCGGCCTGATCACGTCCACGCTGCTGAGCCTGATCGTGATCCCGGCCGCGTTCACCCTGGTCGACGATCTCGGCGAGTGGATGTCGCGGCGCTTCCGCCACCGGTCGTCGCATTCGGCTGCCGGTTGAGCAAGGCTGCCCAGGTGCGCGCGACGTGCGCGCGCGCTCGCGTGGCCGCAACGGCGGTGCGCGACGCGGGCGTCGACGGCGGCCCGATCGCGGCGGATTTGGCGGTAAAGTTGTGCCTGGCCGTTGCAACCGGCCAACCTGGATTTCCATGACCGGACAAACGCATTGACTGCAAAGCGCCCAGCCGGCCCGACCGGCACGACCCGTTCACAGTGGCAGGCGATCGAGCGAGCTGCGGAAGAGGAACTGCAGCGCCGCACGCGCGAGGCGCACGCGGCGATCCTCGCATTGCTTCAGCGCCATGCCCAGGATTTCAGTCCGCGGCAGATCGCGGGGCTTCGGCGACGCTTGCGCAAAGGGCGTTGAGCGCAGGAACGGGCGTGCGAACCGATCGGCGCGGAAGCATCGCGCCATGGATGGATCGTCGCGTCGAAGCGGTGCATCTCGGGCCTGCACCGCTGCCCGCCCCCTTGGCCGGGCATGGAGCTGGACAGCGCCTCAGCCAGTCTCCCGCTGCACGCGCGCCCGGTACGCGCGCACGTTGTCGCCGCGGATGCGCCGGTCCTGCGTACCCGTCACCGTGCCGACCTTGCTGTCCGAGCCGGTCACCGGCTTGGCCTCCACGCTCGTCTCCCGCTCGAAGGCGTGCGATTTGTCGGTGTTGCGGTAGTACCGGTACAGGGCCCAGTACAACGCGCTCGCGCCGGCCGGGCCGGCCAGCAGCAACCAGAGTCCACTATCGTCGCTCATGAGGTGGTCACCACGATCCAGAGGGCGATGGCTTCGATGACGCTGCCGGCGGTGAGCGCGGCCAGCAGCAGCTTCCACTGCTGCACCGGCACGCTGCCCATGGTCTCGCCGGTGCGCCCGTTCACCGCGATGTAGTGCAGCATGCCGCCGTTGCGACCGGGCTGGTGGTACGAATACAGCCACACCGGCAGGTACATCGACACCCAGCGCGTGCCGTGGACCTCGAGCCGCTCCTGCTCCCAGCGCACGCCGCGGTCGTAGCGGTCGACGGAGTCCTCGACCTGGGCGCGGGCGATCGACAGCAACTGGTCTTCCAGCCGCGGCCGCAGGTGTTCGACGTCGCGGTTGCGCTTTTCCGAGGTGAAGCCCGCCAGGTACGACGCGTTCCACTGCACCGCGTTCTTGGTGTCGAACGGCAGGATGGTGTTGATGATGTTGTTGGTGTTGGCCTGCGCATCCAGGTTGCCGCGTTCGGAAGACGATTCCAGCGGCAGGTCGTCCACGGTGAAATCCACGTGCCGTTGCACCTGGTACACGTCGGCGTCGTAGTACGTGGTCTTGTTCTTCTCGGTACCGCGCGTGTATTCGCGGGTCTTGATCTCGCCCTTGCCGGCCACGCTGGCGCTCACGTTGCCGTCGACGATCATGTAGGGCAGGTACACGCCGACCACGTTCTCGGGCGTGAACTGCTCCTTGAAGGCCTTCAGCGCGAACAGGCGCCGCTTGTCCACGAACTGGCGGATGCGCGCGACTGCATCCTCCTTCTTGATGTGGAAGGGCAGCACCGCGTCGGGCACCGCGCCGTTGGCGACCTGCTCGTTGACGCCGAACACGTGCCGGCACCAGTGGCAGCGCGCGGTCATCGTGCTCTCGGTATTGACCGTGACCTCGGCACCGCAGCCGCTGCACTTGAAGCTCATCAGGCTGGCCGCGTCGGCGGCGATATCGCGCGCGCCGGAGGCGATGACGGTGCCGCGCAGCTCGCCGATGCCGGCGCCGAACCCGAAGACCTCCTCGACCCGCGCGCCATGCCATTCGTTGCGGCAGTACTGGCAGACCAGCAGGTCGGTGCCGAGCTTGGGACGGATGTCGGTGGCGCCGCATTTCGGGCAGCGGTTGAGGCCGTCCTTCAGCTCGTTGGCGGCGGTGTCGATGGCGAGCGGATCGGGCGCCTGCAGTTCGTCGCGGATCGGCGCGGGCAGGGTGGCCGGATCGAGCGGAAAGCTGCCGGGCAGGGGCGGCACGTCCTGCGGCGAGCCGGGACCGGTCACGGCCGCCGCAGGCAAGGGCGGCGGCACCGGCGGCAACGGCGGCGGGGTTCTGGAGTCGGACATGATCGCGGCGTCCGGCGGCTTACAGGCCCAGCGCCTTGGCCTTGGCCGCGTCGTAGTCGCCTTGGGTGATCAGGCCCAGGTCCAGCATCTCCTTGGCCTTCTTCAGCTTGGCCACCGCATCGTCGGCGGCCGGCGCGGTGGGCGCGACCGGCTGCTGCAGACTGCCCACGCCACCGACCATGCCCGTGGCCATGCCGACCCCGACCAGGCCCGCGGCGCCGCCATGCTCGCCTGCCGACTGGATGCCCTGGGCGACGCTCGCCTGCAGGTTGGAGTTGCCGCGCGCGCCGGCCAGCGCATCGGCGCGCTGCACGGTCTTGAGCAGTTCCCGCGTGTTCGCGTCGTACTCGATCGACACGATCGCGGTCTTGACGATGGCCAGGCCGCGCTCGGAGCGCCACTGGTACGCCTGCTCGACCGCATCGGACAGGCTCTTGGCGAAGCCGAGCGAATCCTGCTGCAGCTTGGTGATGCGGTTGCCCTTGCCCGGGTCGTTCGTGTACAGGCTGAAGGCCGGCGCCAGCGACCCAATCACCTCGTTGAACAACTGGTTGGCGGCGGCGTTGTCGAGGTCGGTGAAGTCGAACACCTGGCCCGGCTGCAGATAGCGCGCCGGCACGAAGTTCTTCACGAACAGGATCGGATCGACGATCTTCAGCGTATACGCGCCGCGCGTCACCGCGCCGACCTGGGTGCCGAGGAAACCGTCGTCCCAGTAGATCTCGGACTGCGTGCCGAAGCGATTGTCGGGCAGCTCCTTCAGCGACACGAAGAACGCGGCCTGCTGCGACCCCGGCTGGCCACCGAACTTGAAGCGCTCCCAGCTCTGCCGGATGAGCGGCGCGACCAGGCCGTCGCCGGCGAAGATCGACTGCGAATTCGGATCGTCGGAGCGCCATTCGTAACCGCCCGGCTCGGCGACGAAACCGGTGATCGCACCGTCCTGGATCAGCAGCAGCCCGTAGCCCTCGGGCACCACGATCTTCGACCCGTTGCTGATGATGTTCGACGACGCGCCGGTGTTGGAACCGCGCCCGGCATTGGTGCCGTGCGGCACCGCGGCGAACAGCGCCGCCGTCGCCGGCAGGCCGGCCGGCACGGTGTAGAAGTCCTTCCACTGATCGGCGAGAACGCCGCCGACCGCACCTGACACTGCCTGGACGAGACCCATGACAACTCCGTTTGATTCGTGGACGGGCACCATGCCCATCGTGCTGGCCGGACTATATCAGCAGCGGGCACCGGGCGAGGGAGGGCGCGGGTCTGGCGCCGGGGTGTCGCTGGCGTTGTGCCGAAGAGGCGATCGCGGTACGCGGCACGCCAAAAACAAGGCCCCGCGCGAGCGGGGCCTTGTTCGAGGGACGGGGTTTCACGGCGCGGACCGGTGCAGCGCCGGTATCGGCCTTACGGCAGATTGCACTTGAGCTTGCCGTCCACATAGTAGGGCTTGGGGACATCCGGATTCTGGCTGGTCTTCTCGAACACCACCTCGAACGATTCGAGATCCGGCGTGCCCTTGCGCGACGTGCAGGCCTCCTGCAGCTTCTTCTTCACCGCGGCGATGCCGGCGTCGCGATTGGCCCCATCCGCGCTGTTGGTCAGGTTGACGACCTCGGCGGATGCCAGCGGGCTCAGGCCGAGCAGGCATCCGGCGAACACGAGTAGGTGCAGCTTCTTCATAGAGTCTCCTTTGCGATGTCGATGTCCGTTGGCGGCCGGCGACGTGGTATGTGCTCCACGATCCACGCGAGGGCGTGGCGGGCGTCGTGCGGCGCGTCGGTAGGATAGGGGGTGGGAGTTAAGGCTTCGTGGGGATGGGAAGGCGCAGTGGGATTTCCGCTTGCGTCACATGCCAGATATGCGTATCGGATCAATGAGCGGGATCTGGTGATCGTGTGTGTGGTCGGGCGGATAGATGCGACTGGGGAGGTCTATCGGGGGTAGATGGATCCGAGCAAACAGACTGGGATTAGGGATCGTTGTCGGAGTAGGGGTATGTCTGCTTTAGTCGGAAGCGAACAGATCGCGCGAATTGGTTTTTTCTGGCAACTCTGCCGCGAAAACGTTGCAACTCGCTGAGGTGGGCATCTTCACCAGCACTCTCAACGACCATGATTTCTGCAGCTGTCCAACCTCGGCTATCATCCTCCGCAATCTGATGTGAGTACGGATATGGAAGTGCGACTCACGCGCGAGCAGGTGCTCGCGCTTGCGCCTGATGCATCGTCAAGCAAGGCGGCCGGTGGTCTGGCCACAGACGGAAAGTGGGGCCTGCTCGGCGCCGACGCCGAAGCCCTGTGGGGTGAATGCCAAGGCAGCGGCGCCAAGCCATACCAGACCCAGGTGGAGCTGACCACGCTGGTGAGCCGTTGCTCGTGTCCCAGCCGCAAGTTTCCTTGCAAGCATGGCCTGGCCTTGATGCTGCTGTATGCCGCCGGCAACCCGCGCTGCGTGCCGAGCGTGCGTCCGGGCTGGGTGGACGAGTGGATGCAGGGCCGCCGTGCCCGTGCGGTCCGGAAGGAGGAAGCCGCCGCCAGCGTGTCCCCGCCGGATCCGCAGGCGCAGGCGGCCGCTGCCGCCAAGCGCGAACAGGCACGCTGGTCGCGCATGGAAACCGGTGCGGCAGAACTGCAGCGCTGGGTGGCCGACCAGTTCCGCCAGGGGCTGGCCAACCTGGGCGCGGGCTTCGAGCAGGAAGCGCAGCGCATGATGGCGCGCATGGTGGATGCCCAGGCCCCGGGACTGGCCAGCCAACTGGAACGAGCGCTGGGCGAGGGCGGGCGCGACCTCGCCCAGCTGGCCGAACTGGGTGAATGCCTGGGGCTGTTGCAGCTGCTCACCCAGGCGGTGTCCCGCATGGAAACCTTCAGCGCTGCGCGTCAGGCGGACCTGCGCACTGCACTGGGCTGGCCGATGGAGCGCGAAGCGGCGCAGCGGCAGGGCGAGACCGTGCGCGATCGTTGGCACGTGCAGGGCCAACACATGATCGAACATCCGGGCAACTTGATGGAACGCCGCGTGTGGCTGCACGGGCTGGAAAGCGGGCGGGCCGCGCTGCTGCAGGACTACAGCCACGGTGGGCGCGGTTGGGAGCAGCACTGGCGCAACGGCCACGTTCATGCGGGCACTCTGCATTTCCACGCGGGCACGGTACCGCTGCGCGCGGTGCCGGGCGAAGTGGAAGCGGGGATGGACGCCGCTACGGCGCCGCCGCGCGAAGACACGCTGGACGCCGCCGCGCAGGCGTACGCCACCAACCCATGGCTGCCGCAGGTGCCCATGCGCCTGGGAGTGGCGCATGTGGCACACGATGGCCGCAACGCCTGGGTACAGCACGCCGAAGGCACGCTGCCGCTTCGGCTGCCGCCGATGCAGGGCTGGGCGTTGATGGCATTTGCCGGTGGCCACCCGCTGTGCCTGATGGGCGAGTGGGATGGCCAGGCGCTGCTGCCACTTGCCGCGTGGAACGCGCCGGGCGAGCGCTGGGAAAGGAGCGTGGCATGAACGAGGCATGGTTGAAGCCGGCCCTGCTGGGCATAGACCGCGTGCAGGCCATCCCCGCCGAAGGCACGCTGGGCGAAGTGCTCGCCGCCGTGGCCACGCAGGAAGACGCCGCACTGGGCTACAGCCGGCAGGTGGGCGTCCTGGCTGCCTGCCGGCGCGCCGCCTTGCGCATGGCCGCGCCGGTGGCCCTGCCGCCGCCTGCGGAGGTCGATCCTCTGGTGCTGCCCGCCGGTCACGCCTGGGCACCGCTGTTGAAGGGACTATTCAGCGCTGCACAGCCGTCGCCGTGGATGAAGCGCACCCGTTACGAGGCCTGCGCGCAGCTGGCCGCACACAATCTGCACCTGCCGGCGGCGGTATTGCCGCAGGCGCTGGAAGCCGGTGCGCGCCTGAGCGCGCTGCGTCCCGGCCTGCGCCCGGTGCTGGGTGTGCGCGGCCGCTGGCTGGCGGCCTGCAATGCAGACTGGGCCTACGCGGCAGATGTGGCGGTCGAAGCGGATGCACAGGCGGACCTGGAGCAGATGTGGAACGAAGGCGCGTTTGATGCGCGCCTGCTGGCCTTCCGGCAACTGCGTGCGCACAACCCCGAGGACGCCCGCGCGCGCCTGCAGGGCACGTTGAAAGACCTCTCCGCGCGCGAGCGGGTGGACTTCGTCGCTGCGCTGCAGCCACAGCTGAGCGAGGCCGACGCGCCGCTGCTGCAGCCCCTGTTGAAGGACCGCAGCCGCGAGGTGCGCATGCTGGCGGGCCCGATGCTGGCCCGGCTGCCGTCCACGCCGCACGCGCAGTACGTGCAGGCGCAGATGCGCGCTTTGCTGCGGCACCAGCCCGGCGGGCTGATGCGCCGTACGACCTGGACCCTGGAAGCCCCCGCGGCAGCCGATGCCGGCTGGGCCGACGCCGCCATCGACGGCAAGCGCCCCAACAACGACATGCTGGGTGAGCGTGCCTGGTGGCTCTATCAGCTGGCGCGCCAGCTGCCGCTGGCCTGGTGGTGCCATACCCTGGAAAAAGCGCCAGCGCAGGTACTGGCCTGGGCGCGCAGCACGGACTGGTACGACGCGCTGTTGCGCGCCTGGCTGGAGCGTGTGGACGCCAGCGAACCAGAATGGGTGGAAGCCCTCATCGGTGTGGAGCAACGGCACATGAGCCTGGGCGACCTATTGGCCATGCTCCCGCCGACGCAACGCGAACGGCATTGGCCCACCAGTGCGACCGAACTTCAACAAAAGCGCCTGTTCGGCGAAGTGCTGGACAGCACGGGCCTTGGCCAGACTCTCAGCGCGGCCTACTCGCGGCAATTGGCTGCCGGGCTGGGCGCGCTGTTTGGCGAAGAGTCCCTGCGTCATGACTACACCCTGCGCGACGCGCTGCTGGAACTGTTGGCGGTGCTCGACCCCTCCGCGCTGTCGCAGGTGCAGATGGCCGACGCACCGGCCGACGCCACCGAGGCCATGCGCGACTGCGTGCACCAGGCACGCCAACTTCTGGCCATGCGCCAGGCCCTGCATTCCGCTTTCTAATCATCACGACCTTTCATTGGAGCCAACATGAGCACTGCCGTCCTGCGCCAGCACGCCGAACACCAATACGCGGAAGAATTGGAAGAACTGCGTCGCCAGGACACCCGCCAGCGCCCGGCCAACTGGATCCTCTCGCCGTGGGCGGTGGTGACCTATCTGTTGGGCGGCACGCTGGAAAACGGCTTTGTGGTCAGCCCCAAGTACATCGGCGACCGGCGCCTGATGGAAGTGGCCGTGGCCACCATCGCCACCGACCGCGCCCTGTTGCTGTTCGGGGTGCCGGGCACGGCCAAGTCGTGGGTGTCCGAGCACATGACCGCGGCCATCAGCGGCGATTCCACCCTGCTGGTGCAAGGCACGGCCGGTACCAGCGAAGAGCAGATCCGCTATGGCTGGAACTACGCGCAACTGTTGGCCAATGGCCCCAGCGAGAAAGCGCTGGTGCCCAGCCCGCTGATGAACGCCATGCGCCTGGGCAAGATCGCGCGCATCGAAGAACTCACCCGGATTCCGGCGGATGTGCAGGACGCGCTGATCACCGTGCTTTCCGAAAAGACCTTGCCGGTGCCGGAGCTGGGCAGCGAAGTGCAGGCCGTGCGCGGCTTCAGCGTGATTGCCACGGCCAACAACCGCGACAAGGGCGTGAACGAGCTTTCCAGCGCGCTCAAGCGCCGCTTCAACACGGTGATCCTGCCGGTGCCCTCCAGCGAGGAGGACGAAGTGGCCATCGTGGTCAAGCGCGTGGCCGAAATGGGCGTGGCGCTGGAGCTGCCGGCCGAACCGCCGGCGCTGCAGGAAGTCGCCCGGGTGGTACGCATTTTCCGCGAGCTGCGCAACGGCGTTACCGAAGACGGCAAGGCCAAGCTGAAGAGTCCCACCGCCACGCTTTCGACCGCCGAGGTCATTTCGGTGATCAACAACGGCATGGCCCTGGCCGGCCACTTTGGCGACGGCGTGCTGCGCCCGGGCGACATGGCCGCCGGCATGATCGGTGCCATCGTCAAGGATCCGGTGCAGGACGCGCTGGTGTGGAAGGAATATCTGGAAACCGTGGTGAAGGAACGCGACGACTGGAAAGACCTGTACCGCGCGTTCCGCGAGCACGTCTGAGCGGCCCGCGCCAATGAGCGAAGGCATCTCCCTTTTCGGCATCCGCCACCACGGCCCGGGCTGCGCACGCAGCCTGCTGGCGGCGCTGGAGGCGCTGCAGCCGGATTGCGTGTTGATTGAAGGCCCGGCGGGGACCGAGGCGCTGCTGCCGCACGTGTTGGAGGCGGGCATGCAGCCGCCGGTGGCGTTGCTTTCCTATAGCGTGGACGACCCGCAGCTGGCGGTGTTCCATCCCTATGCGCTGTACTCGCCGGAATGGCAGGCCATGCGCTGGGCGCTGCGCAACGGCGTGCCGGTGCGCTTCATCGACGTGCCCCCGGCGCTGACACTGGAATGGCAGGCGCAGGCCCGCGCGGACCGCACGGTGCCGGAGGCGGCCGAGGCGCTGGACGCGGCGGATGGAGCAGCGGTGCAGCCCCACGGCGACGCCGGATCTGCCGCTGAAGAAGACGCCGAAGCGCGCCCGGCCGATCCACTGGACTGGCTGGCGCGCGCCGCCGGCCATGCCGACGGCGAGGCCTGGTGGAACCACATGGTGGAAGAGCGGGGCAACGGGCAGGGGCTGTTCGACGCCATTGCCGAGGCCATGGCCGCCGTGCGCGAGCACGCACCGGAACACCCCGGCCTGCGCGGCGAGCACGAGGCCGTGCGCGAGGCGCACATGCGCACCGCACTACGCAGCGCCAGCAAGGAATTCGCGCGCGTTGCCGTCGTGTGCGGGGCCTGGCACGTGCCGGTCCTGCAGCCGGCCGCCCTGCGCGCCAACAGCGCCACGGCAGACAACCGCCTGCTCAAGGGTATGCCCAAGCGCAAGACGCAGAGCACCTGGGTGCCGTGGACCTACCGCCATCTGAGTGCCGAAAGCGGCTACGGTGCCGGCGTGGACGCGCCAGGCTGGTACGACTACCTGTGGCGCAACGCCGGCGCGCACGACCAGCGCAGCGTGGGTTGGTACGCCCGCGTGGGCCGGTTGCTGCGCGAGCACGGGCTGGATTGCTCCCCGGCCCATCTCATTGAAGCCACGCGCCTGGCCGACACCCTGGCCGCGCTTCGCGGCCATCCTTCGCCGGGGCTGGAAGACATTGCCGAAGCCAGCCGCGCCGTCATCTGCAATGGCGACGACGCGCCCATGCGGCTCATCCGCGAACGCCTCATGGTGGGCGACGCGCTGGGCCAGGTGCCCGAAAGCGTGCCGGTGGTACCGCTGCAGCGCGACTTGGAAGCCCAGCAGAAACGCTTGCGCCTGAAACCCGAGGCGCTGGAAAAAACCCTGGATCTGGACCTGCGCAAGGAGAACGACCTGGCGCGAAGCCACCTGCTGCACCGCTTGCGGCTGATCGGCGTCGAATGGGGCAGGCTTGCGCGCACGGGGCATTCCGTACGCGGCACCTTCCACGAGGTCTGGCAGTTGGCATGGCAGCCGCACTTCCTGGTCGATCTGGTGGAGGCGAGCCGCCACGGGCAGACCCTGCTGGACGCCGCTTCCAGCAAGGCCATCGCGCAGGCGCGCAAGGCCGAAGCGTTGCCGGAACTTTCCGGACTGGTGGACCAGGTGCTGCTGGCCGATCTGCCGCAGGCGGTGCGCGCCATTGCCGCCGAGCTGGAGGCGCGCGCAGCCACGGATGCCGATCCGCTGGACCTGCTCGGCGCACTGCCGCCGCTGGCCAACATCCACCGCTACGGCAATGTGCGTCAGACCGAGGGCGTGCAGGTGGCGCACCTGTTCGACAGCATGCTGGAACGTGCGGTCATCGGCCTGACGCTGGCCCTTTCCAGCCTGGACGAAGCGCGCGCCGAACAGGCCCGCACCGTGGTGCTGGACGCCGACCGCGCCATTGGCCTGCGTGACGACGCAGGCGGCAGCGCCGGTTGGCAGCATGCATTGCTGCGGGTGGCGCTGTCGTCTTCGTGCAGCGCGCTGCTGCGCGGCGTTGCGCTGCGCTTGCTGTTCGACACCCAGGCGGCGGAGGCCGAACTGGTGCACGTGCAGCTGCAGCAGCAGCTGTCGCCGGGTGCCGAGCCGCTGCAAGCCGCGCAGTGGCTGGATGGCTTCCTCAACCGAAACGCCACCGTGCTGCTGCACGATGATGCGGTGTGGCGGATGATCGACGCATGGGTGGTGGCGCTGGACGAGGCGCAGCTGGTGCGCGTGCTGCCGCTGGTACGGCGTACCTTCGCGGCCTTCGAGGCCGCCGATCGCCGTGACCTGGGCACCCGCGTGAAGCGGGCCCCGGTGCAGAAACCCGTGGCCGTGCTGGCCCCGGACTGGGACGCGGCACGCGCCGAACGCGCGTTGCCGATGCTGCGTGAACTGCTCGGGCTGCCCGCATGACCGATACCACCGACGCATTGGACACCCCCACCTCGCGCGAGCAGCGCTGGCGATTGATTCTGGGCCAGGAGGCCGATCGCAGCTGCGGCGCGTTGCCCCAGAGCCTGCAGGGCATCGACCAGGCCCTGGCCGCGCTGTACGAGCCCGATGGCCCCGGCGGCCTGGGTCGCCGCGGTGGGCGTGGGGCGTCCTCCCCGAATGTGGCCCGCTGGCTGGGCGACATCCGCCGCTATTTCCCGTCATCCGTGGTCCAGGTGATGCAGCGCGACGCCCTGCAGCGGCTGGACCTCACCCAGATGCTCCTGGAAAAGGAAATGCTGGAGCAGGTGCAGCCGGACGTGCACATGGTGGCCAACCTGATCGGCCTGAGCCGGGTGATTCCGACAGAGACCAGGGAAACCGCACGCATGGTGGTGCGCAAGGTGGTGGACGACCTGCTGCGCCAGCTCGAGGAACCCATGCGCTCTGCAGTGACCGGTGCACTGGACCGCGCCCGCCGCAACCGCCGCCCGCGCCTGGCCGAGATCGACTGGCACCGCACCATCCGCAGCAACCTGCGCCACTGGCAGCCGGAACTGCGCACCGTGGTGCCACAGGAGTTGGTGGGCTATGGCCGCAAGGCAAGAAAGCCGCAGCGGGAAGTGCTGCTGTGCATCGACCAGAGCGGTTCCATGGCGGCATCGGTGGTGTATTCGAGCATCTTCGGCGCGGTGATGGCCTCGTTGCCGGCGGTGGCCACGCGCCTGGTGGTGTTCGACACCGAAGTGGTGGACATGAGCGAGCAGCTGGACGATCCGGTGGATCTGCTGTTCGGCGTGCAACTGGGCGGCGGCACCGACATCCACCGCGCGGTGAGCTACTGCCAGGGCATCATCCGTGAACCGCACAACGCCATCCTGGTGCTCATCTCCGACCTGTACGAGGGCGGGGTGGAAGACAACCTGCTGGCCCGCGCCCGCGAGTTGCTGGAGGCCGGCGTGCAGTTCATCGTGCTGCTGGCGCTCAGCGACGAGGGTGCGCCGTCCTACGATCGAACCTTGGCCGGCAAGCTGGCGACACTGGGCGTCCCGTCGTTCGCCTGCACGCCGGATGCATTTCCGGGGCTGATGGCCGCTGCGATCCGCCGCGATGACATCAACCAATGGGCAGGCGGGCAGGGGCTGTTGACGACGCGTTGAGGTCTTCACTGGATCGCGCAGCAATGCAGGGCACACAGACGGGCAGGCAGCGCGAACGCAGCACGATTCGCGAGCGTTATCGAGGGCAGGGAGATGTCCGCTTCTGGCCGGAAGCTGTCATCATCGCCGCGCCAGCCGGGCGCTACGGCGTCAACCGCTGAATGAGGCGCGGCAGCGCCGCACACCGCGGGCTGGCGCGCTCACTCGACTTCCGCGCCATCGGGGCGGATCTTCTGCGGGCATTGCGCGCCCTTTGGCAGCAGGGCTTGCCGGCTGCCGAGGTCCTGCTCGGTGCCGTCTGAGCGGTAGAGGGTGATGCGCTCGGCGGAGATGAGGTAGTGCTGGTGGCCGCAGAAGGCGGTGGCGGCCTTCTTGCTGTCTTCCGGCGAGGGGTGTTGGCTGTTGCCGTCGTCTTCGGGGTGGGTGTGGACGGTGCCCAGGGCGTAGCTTTCCTTGCGGATGCGGCTGCAATCGATGACGGTCTCCAGGTGTTCGTCGTCGCCGGTGCCTTCGAAGAAATCGGTGCCCTCGGGCGCTCGCACTTTCTGGCGGTCGCGGTCGATGCCGTAGGCGAGCGCGAATTCGCGCGGTCGGATGAATTCCAGCGGGCTCTGGGTGACGTCCGAGCAGGCCCACATCTGCGCCATTTCAGCTTTGATCTTCGGGTCGTCGATCAGCAGCGGTTCGGCTTCCTTGGGTGCCAGGTGGAAGCTGACCACGCCGTTGCTGGGCGGGTTGCGCAGGATGGCGGCCTGGCCGGTGCCGAGGAAGTCGCGCTTGTGCAGGCGCAGCGCGAGCGCGCGGGCCAGGTGCAGGCGCGCGACGTCGGCCAGGCTGGGCGAGACCACCTGTACGGGATTGTCCGCGGCGCTGGCGTTGAAGTAGGGCTGCATGCGGCCGGTGGCGGGGTTGACCTTGATGCTGATGTCCATCGGTGCGAACACGAAGCCCAGACGCGGCATTTCCCGCTCGGGCTCGCCGTGTTCGAGCTCTTCGGTGGTACGCAGCTTGAGCGTGTCGAGGATGGTGGTGGCGGTGCGGATGTATTCGGGCACGGTCATCTGGCCGGCGCTGGCCGCGGAGGGCGGGGCGATGGTGCGCTGGAACTGGCGGAACAGGTCGATGTCCGAGGCCACCGGCTGATCGAAACGGGCCTGGCGCGTGTCGGGCATGTCGTCGGAGTTGAGCAGGGTGCGGAACTCGCTGTCGAAGGCGAAGCGCTCGCGCTCGGGGTCTTGGCCCAGCGCAGGGTTGACGTCGCGTTCGGCCTGCGAGAGGTTGCCGCGGATGTGGCTGGTGCGCTGGTCGTAGTGGGTATCGATGTCGTAGCTCAGGCCGTCGATGAACGTCACGCCAAAGCGGTCCAGCGGCGCGCCGCGGCGGCGCGCGGCCAGCCACAGGCCGACCCGGGTGTGGCGCTGCCAGTTGTCCATCACCACCGAGCCAGCGGTGGCGGGGCGCAACAGGTTGAGCATGAGCGCGAAGCTGTGGGGCAGCTTCCAGGTGGCGCGCATCGAGACCAGACCCCGCGAATCCGGACGCCCCGAGGCGGTGGCGCTGGTCCATGGCGCGGGCGCCACGGCTTCGCCGCGAAGCTGCGCGGCGCGGATCGGGACGGGCAGCTGCTGCAACACCTGGGTGCCATCGACGTATTCGGCCAGGAACAGGTCATCGAGCACGCCTTGCATGAAGCCGACTTCGTAATCGGCGAAGTGCGCCGGGTCGCCGAGCGTCTGCAAGGTGCTCGAGGCGCCCATGATCGCACCGCTGTTGAAGGTCATCGGGCGCTGGTTCTTTTCGGTGCCTTGGGGATTGCCGGTGGCGGCGGACAGTCTGCCGTCGAAGCCGACGAAGTTGAAGAAATGCGGGGGCGTGGCGTCCACGGTCAGGAAGTCGGCGCGTTGCAGGCCGTCGTCGCCGGCGATCGCGCCGCTGGAGCGGGTGGGCTGCGGCGCGCTGGCGCAGCGTGGTAGCGGAAGGCCCGTGCGCGGATCCCGCTCCAGCGGCGCGTCGATGCCGATCGGGCCGAATGCCGCCGAAGTGGCCATGCGCTGGCGATCGCCCTCGCAGGCGCCCAGGCCGGCGAGGTGGATCAGGTGCAGGCCGGCCAGGTGGCGGTCGGAGGGCGGGGCGGCCTTGTCGTTGGGGTCGATCTTGCCGGGCCGCGCGTCGGTGAGGTCGCTCGGCAGGTCCGGGTCGCGGAGCACCGCGTGGTGGAAGGCCATGTCGACCAGGCGGCCCATCACGCATTCGATCGGGTTGTCCGCACGCAGGGCGGTGTTGGACAGGCGCACGCCGTTGACGCCGAGGTCGCCGCTTTCCTCCTGGCCGTTGGCCTGGTCGCGGAACTGTTCGTTCTTGTCGTTCTGCGGCAGCGACACCTGCAACCGCTGCACGGCTTGGCGCACGGTGGCGGTGCGGCCGCAGGTCCAGCGGCTGATGTAGATGTCGGCGGCGGACTCGTACTGGCCGGCGGTCAGGCGCGCGCGCGCCACGTCGATGATGCGTTGCTTCTGCGCGTCGGTGTCGGCGGGGCGATCGGGGTCGCGGAGTTCGCTGACCGCGCCCTGCTCGGCCAGCACCACGGCGACGCGATCGAGGCCTTCCATGCCCGCTTCGCCCGAGCTGAAGGCGGTGGTCTCGCCGTTGCCGGCGACTTCGCGCAGTTGGTCGGGGCGCACGCCGGCATTGAGCAGTTCGCGCGCGACGCGTTGTGCGCGATGGCAGGACAGGCGCTGGTTGTAGGCGCTGTCGCCTTCCTGGCTGGCGAAGCCGTGCACCACGTAAGTGGCGGCCGAGGCCTGGTGCGCGGCGAAACTCGCGATGCGGGAGGAGCCGCGATCGTTGAACACGTCGGAGTCTTGGCAGAACTGGAAGTGCTGCAGCTGCGCGCTGGAACTGCGGCCCCGCAGCTCGACGCTAGCGCGGTCGCAGGGCACTTCGGTCTGCACGTCGCCGAGGTGGCGTGGGGCGTCGGCGCAGTCGGGTTCTTCGGGCGTGGTGGAACCGGGAATCTCGGCGTAGAGCACGACCAGGCGGTTGTCGGCCGGATCGGGACCGAACTCGGCGGTCTCGCCACGCGTCGCCACTTCCATGCGCTCGCGCAGGTCCGCGTCTTCGGCGCTGCGGTTGCCGGTGCGGCGCAGTTTGTCGGCCAGCGCGGTGCGCAGCGCAGCGCCGACGGTGTTGGCGCGGTGGCAGGCCAGGGCGAGGTTGTAGCCGGCGTCGCCATCGGTGCTGGCGTGGCCGTGCACCAGGTAGCGGGTGTTGCGGTGGTGGTCGCCGATTGTGTTGGCGAGGTCGCGCAGGGTTTGGCCCGGGGCGATCTGGTTGGAATCCAGGCAGAAGCGCCAGCGCCGCACTTCGTTGGTGCCGATGTGGCTGGCGCGCGGGCACGCCGGCTGCGGCGCTTGCAGGCCCAGGTTGGTCGGCGTGGGCGGGCACGGTTCGCCGCTGTCCGGCGCGGAGACGGGGCGCTCGAAGCCGGGGATGTCCTGGCGCTGCACACGGCGTTGCGGCGCGGCGGGAGCGGCGCAGTTGCCGCGTGCGCCGGCACCGCCCTGCTGCACGACGTGGGTGAGTTCGTGCGCGAGCAGATGCAGGCCTTGCCGCGTGTGCGGTGCGTAGCGGCCGGCGCCGAACACGATGTCCTGGCCGTAGGTGTAGGCCTGCGCGTCGATGGCGGCGGCGGCGCGGGCGGCGGCGCCGTCGTGATGGATGCGGACGGGCGCGAAGTCGGTGCCGAATTGCGCTTCGACGAAGGCGCGCGTGCGCGCTTCGAGCGGGTGGCCGGGGCCCAGCGCGGTCGGCAGCAGCGCCTGTTCGGGCACGCCGCGGTAGTGGGCGGGATCGCCGCCGCCTTCGCGTTGCAGGCGGCGCCTGGCGTCATCCTTGCAACGGCTGCAACTGCCGCCGCAGGCGCAGCGCCGCACGCTGCGGACCGGGCTGCGGTTCACGCGCAGGCGCACGTCGGCGTTCGCATTGGCGCTGCGCGGTGTTGCGTTGGTGGCTCGCGATGCGGCGCCTGTGGGCGCGCGCGGATCGTTGTTGGCAGGCGGGGGCGGGGTGGCGTCGCTGGTTGCCGGTGGCGGTGGTGGTGGCGACGCGGGCGGCGGATCGTGCGGTGGCGCGGCGGGCGGGTCGGGCAGTGCACCGGCCGCGGCGGCGACGACACGTTCGGCGACGCGTTCGGCCTCCTGTTCGAAGGCGTCGTCGGGCGCGCCGATCTCCAGGCGTGGTTGCAGGCCTTCGCGCTTCTTGTCGGCGCAGCGCGGGCAACCGCCGCCGCAGGCGCAGCGGCGTTGCACCGGGGCGGCGTGCAACGCTGTGGCGTGTGCGTCGCCGCGCGCGCGCTTGGCCGGCTTGGGTTGCACGCGCTTGGCCGGCGACGCGGCGGGCGAGCGGCGTTCGCGCGACAGGCGCATGGCTCAGCTGCCCCACACCGCGGGCAGCGGCACGCGGGTGTTCATGCCGTCGGGCATGCGGGCGGCGAGTTCGGCGAACTCGCGATCCATCATGCTTTCCAGGGTGTTGCGGGTTTCCTGCGACAGCCCGGGGGTCTGCCGCAGCGCCTGCCGTTGCGCGTCGAGCACGTCGCTCAGCGGGGCGGTGAAGTCGCTGCTGCCGAAGGCGCGGATGGCGCGGCGACGGTTGGAGATCCAACGCATCCAGTTGTGGTCGAAGGCCTGGTGGGTGGCGCGTGGCAGCAGCACGGTGAGCGCGCGGGCGCGGCTGTAGTTGAGCAGGGTGCGCAGCAGCGAGGTGGCGCCGATGTGCGCCGACTCGCGGGTGCGTCCGGTCTGGCCGGTGGCGCCGCGGCGCTCGCTGGCGTCCTCGTGGGCGCCGACGACCGCGCGCACCGGGCTGCCGGCGGCCGGATCGCCGGCGGGGTCGACCCAGCCGGCGGCGGTGGCATCGGCGTGGGCGTCGGCGATGCGGGTGGCGGTCGAGCCGGTACGTGGCGCGGTGGTCGGCGCATCCAGGCCCAGCTCGGCGGTGATCTGCGCGCCCCAGGCCTCGGCGTCGGCGGCTTCGTTCGGATTGCGCGTGACCGCGCGCGTCGCCGAGGTGACCGGCGCGACTTCTTCGGTGGCGCTGGGTGTCGTGGGTGGCGCGACGGTGGTGGCGGCGGGAGCGGCGAGTTCGTCGGCGCCGGCGGTGGGCGTGGCGGCGTCAGTCGCCGCAGAGGTGTCCGGCGCGGGGGCGGGCGTGGCGGCGGTGGGGGTTTCGAGCTCCGGACGCGGCGCACCGATCGCGGCGGCCGGGGTCTCGATGTCGGGCGCGGCCGTCGTGCGTGGGGTGGTGGTTTCGATCATTGGATCTGGCGTGGGGGCGCTGCGCGTGGTGGGCGAGGCGGACACGCTGCCGATGCGCGGCGAGGCGTCTGTTTCCAGCGCGGCGATGGAGCTGCCACCGAAGCCCGAGCGCAGCGGCGGCAGGGCGTCGGCGGTGCCGATCAACACCGCGGCCGAGTAGGTGGCCACGGTGCGGCCGGTGCTGCGCAGGCTGTCGCGGGTGGCGGCACCGGCGCTGCGGCCGCTCTCCACCAGTGCGGCGTCGGCATCGGCACCGTGGGTGGCGCGGCTCATCGCGATGTTCTGCGCGACGGCGACGCCGGCCTGCGCCATCGCATCTTCCGGCGACATGCCGGAGGCGCGCGCGCCGAGGTAGGCGGTGCCGCCGGCGGTGAACGGCGCCACCAGGTTGCGCGCGATCGGATTGTTGGAGCCGCCGACCAATGCGCCGGGGGCGCTGAGCACGGCCGAGCGCAGCGCCGCCTGCACCGCCTGCTCCAGCGTGCCGCCCTGGATCAGCACGTCGATCAGGGTGGAGGTGCCGTTGACGATGGCTTCGGCGGCGATGCGGCGCAGCGCCTGCGCGCCGAGGTTGCTGCCGACGCCGAGCGCGGGGCCGAGCAGGCGGCCGGCGGCGCCGCCGGCCCCGGCCATGAAGCCCTCGCGGAAGCCGGTGGAACCTTCGCTGCGGAACGCGGCGGCAGCCTCGTCGAGTGAGCCGCCGGCTAGGCCGGTGCCGAGCGCGGCCGAACCGCCGCGCACCACGCCCACCCCGGTGCCGACCAGCGTGCCGGTGCCGACCACGGTCAGACCGGTGCCCATGATGCCGGTGACGCCCAAGCCGCCGGCGCCCACGAAGCCGGCCACCACCGGGGCGGCCAGCACCGCGGCGATGGAGCCGGCGATGGCGAACGACGCGTTGCGGGTGATTTCCAGGTAATGCACCGCGCGCTCGGCGCCTTCGATGTAGCCCTCGTAGTAGGCGCGCGCGAGTTGGCGGATCGCCTCGGCGTTGTTCTCGATGGTGGGCAGCAGCGTGGCCGCCTCGACCATGTTGCCGCTGGCGACGTAGGCGCGCAGCGTGCCGACCTGGCCCTGCACCACGAAGCAGCGCGTGGCCAGTTCCGCGCCGGGGTCTTCGACATCGCCCAGCCAGCCGCTGATGCCGGCGATGATCGGGTGTTCGTCGTTGAGCGCGACCTGCGCGTGGTATCGCTCCCAGTAGTACTCGGAGTTGCCGATCACCCGGGTGCCGGCGCGGCTGAGCTGGTCGTGCAGCGTGCCGCGGAGCGACTGCGCCTGCTCGGCGGAAATCGCCACGCGCTCGCCCTGGTGGTACAGGTAGAACAGGTTCGGGTTGCCGGGTTCGCCGGCGATGCCCTGGATGGTGCGGGCCAGGTTGGCCAAGGCATCGACGGCGGCGGGATCCGGCGGCGCCAGCGCGGCCTGCACGCGGCGCGCATGCCGCTCGGCGACCACGCGGCCGCGATCGACGTTGAGCTGCGGGGCGAGGTTGTTGCGCTCGGTGGTGAGCACGCTGCGCTCGTGCGCGGAGATCTCCGGGCGGGTCAGCCACTGCATGATGAGGTCGTACTCGGCGCGCATGTCGGCCGGGTTCTCGTACATCACGCTGGTCATCTCGGTGAGGATGCGCGGGTAGCGGTCGGGCAGCGGTTCGCTGCTGGCCGCCGCGGCGGGGGCCGGCGCGCGTGCGGCACGGGCGCCGCCGCGGGTGCGGCGTGCCGCCGGCGTGCGCGGGCCGGCGGCCGCGGTGTCGCGGCGGTTGACCTCGGCGCGCAGCAGGCGCAGGGCTTCTTCGACGCGTTGCAGGTCATCGGTGGTGGCGGTCTGGCGGTTGATCCACTGGTTGAGTTCGTCGATTTCGGCGACCAGTTGGGTGTAGCTGAGCGAGTTCACCGCGACCGAGCCGGCGAGCCATTGGTCAACCGAGCGCGCGACGGCGGGGGCGGCGCCGCGGATCCCGACCGGGCCGGCGCCAGCGGCATTGGCCGCATCGGCCGGCGTGGTCTGCTGCACGACGTGGGCCAGTTCGTGTGCGAGCAGGCGATCGCCCGAGTCGGTGCCGGGCGCGTAGCGGTCCGCGGCAAACACGATGTCGGCGCCGTGGGTGTAGGCGTCGGCGCGGATTTCGCGCGCGCGTGCGGCGGCGTCCGGATCGGTATGCACGCGCACGTGTTCCAGGCTGGCGCCGAAGCGTGGCTCGTAGCGCGCGCGCGTGGCCGGATGCAGCGGCTGGCCGGCGCCGAGGTCGGGATGGCGAGGGGTGGGGTGGGCGATAGCGGGGGGCGGGGCGCGCGCGGCGCCATCGGGCTGGGCGCGAACGCGGCTGGCGGCGCGGTCGGCGTCGTGTTCGAGGGCGGCATCGCTGCGCACGGGGGCGCTGCCGCGTGGCGCCGGTGCGGTGGTGTTCGTGGCGGCGGCACGCTTGGCGGCGCAGCGCGGGCAGCCGCCACCGCAGGCGCACGGCGCGTGCGCAGGCGCGAGGGTGGGGGCGGTAGAGGCGCCGGTTTCGCGTGCGCCTGCGGCGGTGGCCGCACTGCTGTCGCCCGCGGACATGCCCGGTGCGAGCGAAGCGCCGGCACGCGCGCTTGCGCCACCGCCGCGGCCGCCGCGCGCGGGTGCGGATGCGATGCGACGCGTGCCGTGCCTGCGCATCGCTCTGGCTCAGGGCCTGGCGGTGGAAGGCGGGCGGCTCATTTGCGCCTGCCCTTGGGTGGGGTCGCGGGCGCCTTGCGCGATCGGGCGACCGCGGGTCCCTTGGGGGCCGATGCGCGCGGTTCGAGCGCGGGCTTCGCGGCGGTGGCCTTGGTTACCGTCTTCGTCGCGGGCCGCGTGGTGGCGGTGGGTTTGGCCTCGGCGAGTCTGGTGTCGGCCGTGGTGCCTGCCGGATCGGCGGCCTTGGTCGCTGCGGAACTGGCGGCCTCGCGCGCGGCGGCGGAGGCTGCGGTCTGCGTCGTGGCCGTCGCGGCATCTTTCGCCTTCGTGTCGTTGGCGGTGGTGCCGGTCGCGGTGCGGCCCTTCGGCGGTGGCGGCGGGTCGCCGTCGTCGGCCGCCTCGCCGCTGATCAGGTATTCGCGGTAGACGGTGCCGGCATCGAGTGCGATGGCGTCGGGATCGGCGTACAGCAGGGTGCCGTTGGCGTCGTGGATCGACAGCTTGCCGGCGGAGCCACCGGGGGTGGGGGCCGCCGCGGCCGCCGCGTTGACCTGCGCGTTCTTCGCATCGACCTTGGCGCCGGCGGTGCCGCGCGCGAGCAATGCGGCCAGGCTGCCGACATCGGCCTTGGACTTGCGGTCGCCGAGCTCGATGCGGAAGTAGCCGTCCTCGCCGGTACTGGCGCTGCGCGGCTTGTCGTTGTCCAGCTGCAGTTGCACGCGCAGCTTGTACAGCGGCCGCAGCTGCGAGTCCGAGACGAAGCCGTGCAGCAGCCGCGCGTCGGTGTCCTGCAGCGAGAGCATGCGCTCGACCCGGGCCAGGCCCAGCTCGCTGGTGCCGCGCAGGGTTTCGGCCTGTTCCATGGAGTGCAGCAGGCGCTGCACGCGCGGGCTGTCCTTGCCATTGTCGTCGGAGGCCTGTACGCGCTGCAGTTCGCGGCGCTGCGAATCGGCGAAGGCGCGCGGCAGCAGCTTGAGCAGCGCGAACGCTTCCAGCGCGGCGGCCAGCGCCGGCGCGCGCGCGCTTTCCAGTTCGCGCGCGATCACCGCGTCGCGCGGGTCGCGGCCGTTGCCTGCCATGCGGGCGGCATCGCCGAAGAAGTTGTCGGAACTGACCATGTCGGTTGCCTTTCCAGGAGTGGGATCAGACGTTGCGGTGTCCGCAGATGTCCTCGCAGAACGCCTCGATCAGCGCGAGGTTGTCGCGGAACACGAGCAGGTTGGGCTGCATCGCGTTGGCGCGCATGCAGTGGGTGGACTGGTTGCCGGTGGTGGTGTTCATCAGCCCCATCGACACGCCCGAATACGCCGCGCGCATCCAGGTCTCGCTGAAGCGGTTGTCGGCCATGCGCACGCTGCCGCCGATCGCCAGGTTGGCGAAGAAGTACACCTGCTGGGTCGAGCTGATCTCGATCTGGTTGTCGACCATGGCCACGTCGTCCAGGCTCGCCACCAGCACCGAGGTGATGCCGAGCAGGCCCTCGTCGTCGATCACGTCCAGGGTGATCTGGTTCTCGCTGAGCAGCAGCTTGCCGGTGGCCCAGCGCCGCACCAGCGGCGGCCACAGCGTCGGCGGCTTCCGGGTGGTGTCGTACACGCCGAAGGTGCGCGCGTACTCGCAGAAGATCTTGCGGTCGTCGAACTTGTCGCCGCCCACGAGCATCAGGACCAGCACGCTGAGCAGGCCCAGCGTCCATTCGTTGCTGATGCCCAGGTCGCCGATCAGCACGGTGGCGGCGATGCGGTCCAGCCCGGTGCCGGTGTTGCCCTGGGTCACCAGCCGGTTGCGCGCCACCGTGGCCGGGCCGACCGCGAAGCAGGTGAGCGCGCGGCCGAGCGGGGCGACGATGACGTTGTCGCGTACCATCAGCGCGGTGGCGCCGTTGCGCAGCACCAGCCGGGTGTCGGCCTTGAGGTCGCTGGCGAGCATGGCCGCCGCCGGCGCCTCGATCTGCGGCAGCACCAGCCACACGTGCACGCCGCCGCGGATGCCGGGTTGCGGCTCGCGCAGCGCGCCGTCGCGCGGTCCGTTGTCGACGATGCGGTTGGCGTCGACCTGCAGGCCCTGCACGATCAGCGCGAACACGCCGCACACCGGCAGCTGGAAGCGGTTGCCGTTCTGCACGATCTCGTTGCCGGTGATGCGCAGGTCGGTGACCTTGGCCAGCGCGATGCCACCGTAGGCGATCAGCAGCGCGAAGGCGTCCTTGGGGCGCGCCGGATCGCGGTACAGGCAGCGGGCGATCACGTTGTCGGCGATGCGCAGGCCGTGCACGCCGACCAGGTCGCCGCCCTTGGCCAGGTCGAAGTAACGCACCGTGCCGATGCCGTTGATCCCCATGTCGGTGATGCGGTTGGCGACGATCTCGATGTCGTACAGGTCGCCGGTGGACACGTAGCGCGGGCGGCCGTTGTCGTCCACGTCGTCGTCGCTCAGATCCGGCGGCTGGCACGGATGGCAGCGGTCCGGCGGCTGCGGCTTGTCGGGGATGTCGTCGTCGGGCCGGCCGTCGACGGCGGTCAGGCTGCCGAGGGTGATGCCGTTCCACACCCCGCCGCGGATCAGGTTGTGGGCGATGCGCACGCGGTCCGAGCCGCCGGCCAGCTGGATGCCGCCGCGGGTGGCCTCGCCACGCCACACCGGATCGGGCGCGGTGTGCACGCCGGCCGGCGCGCTCGCATCGCCGAGCTTCGGTGGCCGCTGCGCCGCACCGGGGACGAGGCCTTGCTTGAGGTCGCGCGGATCGATCACCTCGATGATGTTGTGCTCGATCAGGATGTCATCGCCGCGCGAATAGATCGCCTGCCACACGGTGTCTTCGTCGCGCATCTGGATCAGGCAGCGGCGCACCTGCACGTGGCGCGCGTTGTCGATCTGCACGGCGCTGCGCGGGCCCGATTCTATCGCCATGTCCTCCAGCGCGACGCTGTCGCAGTCGCGGATCCAGAGCGCGGGCAGCGCGCCCCTGCGCTCGTCCCGGATGGCGCGCACGCGGGTGGACGGGCCGCAGCCGTGGATGCGCACGTTGACCCGCCCGCGGATGCGCACGCTCTCGTCATAGGTGCCCTTGCGCACGCAGATGGTGCCGCCCTCGACGGGCAGCGCGTCGACCGCGGCCTGGATGGACGTGAACTGGCCGAAGCTGTGGCGGCCGTCGCCGACGGTGTAGGTGCAGCAGCCGCGCATCTTCGCCAGCGGCAGGAACGGCTGGCGACAGTCGTGGATGTCGTCCTTGCCCAACGCGAGCGAAGTCGGCGGGCTGCCGCTCCAGGTCAGCACGCCGAGCGCAGCGCGGTGATGCACGACGCCCTGCGGCGGCGCGGCGTTGGGCCACACGCCGGGATCGAATGCCACGCCGGCCGCGCGCGCCGGGAAGGTCCAGTAGTCGCCGGGCACGTACAGGCCGCTGGCCGGCATGTCGAAGGCGATGCGGATGCCGTCGTTGAGCTCGTTGTCCAGCGGCAGCCCGAGCGGGAAGTCGCCAACGTTCCCGATGCCGTTCCACAGCCGGAAGAAGGCCGTTTCCATCGGCGCCGGCCAGCTGCCCTCCACCGCGGTGAGCGCGAGCGTGCCGCCCGCGCCGAGGGCGGCCTGCGCGCTCATGCGCACGCGCCAGTGGCCGTCGGCCGGGTCGAACGCGAGCGCTTCGAAGTAGAAATCGTCCAGCCCGCTCTGTTCGAGCATCGACAGGTTGGCGGTGATCGCGACAGTGCCGCTGCTTGCATCGATCGGGGTGTACTCGCCGCGGCCGACCAGCCCGCCATTGAACTGCGACCACTTGAAGCGTGCGACGCCGGCCTCGGGCTCGGCGATCTCGATGCGGTAGAGATAGTGCTCGAAGCCGCTGTAGCCGCCGCTGTCGGGCACCGGGCAGGGGCCGGCGATCACCGTGGTCGGCGAAGGCGTGACGGTGAGCCTGCCGCGGCTGCCGAAGTCGTCGTCCAGGTCGAGGTCGCCGCAGTCTTCGCCCGGCTGCAGGCGCTTGAGCTTCAATGCCAGGCAGGTCTGCACGCGCGCGGTGGTGTCCGGGCCGCCGAGTGCCGGCTCCAGCAGAGCCAGCGGATCCTGGAACGCGCTGAGCGCCTCGTCCCAGACTTCCAGCACCACGGCGTCGCGTACGCCGGCGGCAATGCTGGAGACATCGAACGGCGGATCCTGCAGCGGCGCCTGCAGGTATTCGGCGTTCAGCGCGCTGCTCGCGGCGTAGTGCAGCAGCACGCCGTCGACCCAGGCGCGCCCGGGCGCGAGCGTCAACTCCACGCCGCCGGCGGTGGCGCTGGCGCCGAGGATCTGCAGGCTGTCGGGCGCGGCCACCGGCACCGCGACCACGCCGTCGCCGACGATGTCGCGGCCGGCCTGCTCGCGCCACAGCGCCTGGATCTGCTGGGCGGCGTTCCAGTCCTGATCGAGCAGCACGCGGCCCTGCTGATGCAGCACGCCGCTGTAGTTGTCGGCGGAGGACAGGCCCCACTTGGAAAAGTCACCTTTCATCTCGTCCTCCTACGTGACCGTCACCAGCACCGGGCGCACGCCGACCGGCATGTATTCGCGGTAACGGATCTGGATGTTCTTCATGCGATGGCTGTTGAGCAGGAACCCGTAGGCGCCCATCTCGTCGTTGTCCGGCCCTTGTTCGCGGATGCGCAGGTCGCTGTCGGCGGCCAGCTGCGCATACGCCGGATCGCCGAAGGTCTCGGCGACGAAGCGCAGCGGTGCGGTGTTGCCCTCCACGCAGGCATGGTGGGGCGGCAGCCAGTTGCCATCGCCGCAGAAGCAGCAGTGCTTCAGGCAGCCGGACTGGTTGTCGCGCACCCGCAACGCGTGCACGAACAGGCCGCCGCGGCCCGAGGCGCTGAATACCCGTGCGCGGCCGAAGCAGGTGACGCCGGCGACCGTCAGCGGTGGGCCCCAGGTCAGTTCGGGGTTGCCGCTCGCTGCGCCGATGGCCAGCGCCGGTACGGCGGCGCCAACGCCGCTGCCGGCATCGACGATGCAGTCGCCCAGGTCGAGCCGGTAGCCGCCATCGATCGCCAGCGGGCCGGCGATCGTGCGCTGCAGGACGATCTGCGGGGTCTGGTCGAAGGCGGTGAGTTCGTTGGCGGCGCTGAAGCCGTACGTATCGTCCAGGCGCAGCGCCTGGCGGATCGGCGCGCGGCTGCCATCGAGCGCGATGCAGCCGCCCGGGTCGAGCGTGCAGTCGCGCACATGCAGTTGGTTGACCGCGGCACGCGCGACCAGCGCGGCGGTGGCCGGAAACGCGCTGGCGCGGGTCAGGTACAGGCCTTCCAGCCGCACGGTGAGCGCGTCCATCAGCGCGGCGGCATTCGGGCCGAGCACGGCGTGCGGGCGGAACGCGAGCGGACGCGCCAGCCGGATCACCGGGCGTTCGCCGTCGGTGGCGCGGATCCACAGCGGGGCCGCGAGCCGCAGCGTGTCCAGGCCGGCTTCGTTGCCGCTGCCGGCGACCGCAGCCAGGTCCAGCGCGTGCACCTGGCTGTCGGCGATTTCGACGATCAACGGTGCGCCGAGCGTGTGCAGGTTGGCGAGCGCGTCCTGCAGGGTGAAGCCGGGCGTCGCCAGCGTGTCGACGCGGCGCAGCAGCTGGGTCTGCTCCAGCCACTGCGGCGGGCTGGCCGCACGCGCGATCGGGTGCGCGCCGACCGGTCCGGGCGCGGCATAGGTCGCCGATGCGAACAGCGCGGCGGCGATGGCATCGGCCTCGCTGGCCTGGGTGGCGCCCATCGCGCCGAACACGACGCGGCCGCGGCGCGGATCAATCGCGATCTCGTGCGCGCGCAGCGGCGGCTGCAGCCCGGTTTCCCACGCGCACAGGTTGGCGCCGCGGAACCGCCAGCCGATTCCCGCGAACGGCGACGCGGGCAGCAGCAGGCTCAGCCCGAGGCGATCGACGATCGGCGGCACGCCGGCCTGCGGATAGTTCAGCACCTCGACGTATTCCTCCGCGCGGCCGGCCGGGGTGTCGTCGCTGAGCCGCGCCGGCGGCATCGGACCGGGCACGGCGTCGGCCGAGGTCAGCTGCGGCGGCTCGGCGTCGGCCTGGTAGCGATGGGTGTTGAACAGCTGCAGCGGCTCGGCCTGCGGATGCAGTTCCACGCGCACCGCAAAGCGCGCATCGCTGGCGACCAGCGGCGCCAGCACGACGACCTGGGTGCGACCCGGACGCGTGCGCGTCACCGTGTAGACGTGCAGCCGCCACAGGAAGATTGCCAGGTTGGGCAGGGTGTACAGGCCGCGCCAGCCGGCCGCCGGCTTGACGTCGACCACGTGCGCGAACGGATCGAACGGGGTATCGAGCAGGCGCAGCAACGCGGGGCCGCGCAGGTTGACCGTGCCGCCGCGCCGCGCATCGCCCAGGAAGCGGCTGCGGGTCAGGGGCGGCACGCCGCCTTCGTCCGGGCGCTGGTGGTTGAGGTGCTGGTTCCAGACCAGTCGATCGCGCATCTCCACCACGTGCATCGCCCAACCCGACAGCGCCCAGGTCAGCGACTCGATCGCGCCGAGCGTGCCCTTGCGGCGCCGGTGGTGCACGGTGCGCGCGACATCGGCGCGCAGCGTCCACGGATCGCCGGACAGGTGCGACACGCCCAGGCCATCGGCGATGTATGGAATCACCCAGTCGTCGCAGGTCTCGATGAACAGGTCGTCGCCGAGCGCCTCGATGTTGTCGCGCAGCGCGGCGTGCGCTTCATCGAACAGGCCCACGTATGCGGCGAGCTGGCCGGGCGGCTGCTGTTCCTCGTCACGAATCCGATAGATCTCCGGCAGGCGCTGGTACATCGGTCGACGCGGACTGTTCATGACGCGCACTCCGCCTGTCCGATGTCCAGGGTCAGGCTCAGCCGCAGGTGGCGTGCGTGCAGCGCGAGCAATGCGCGCGGCGGGCAGGCGATGGCGGCGGCGGGAATCACGTCGACGGCCGGCAGCGGCAGCAGCAACGGATCGGCCTGCGGCGGCGAACCGGTCGGCAATGCCATCGCAGCCAGCAGCCGCACCCACAGCACCCCGTCGACCCCCTGCAGCGCCGCGATCACTTCCGAACCGTGCACGGCAGCGTGGAAGTCGCGGCGGTCCAGCCCGAACAGGCCATCGCGCGCGTCCACGCCGTCCGCCTCCAGGCCGGCCACGCCGAGCGCGCGTTGCAGGTCGCGGGCGAGCGCACCGGTCTCGCGCGAGCCGTCATGCGCCACCTGCGCGTGCAGGTAGACGTAGCGGCGCTCGCCGCGCAGCACGCGCAGCGGATGGCGGCCGGCGCCACGGCAGCGCTGGTAGCCGGCCAGCGCCTCGCGCACCGCGGCCAGGTCGGCGTCGTTGCCGCTGGCGGTCAGCACGGTGAGCACCACCGCGGGCACGCCGTCGGGCGCATCCCAGCGCGCACCGGCCTTGACCACGTTGGGCAGCATCAGCGCCTCGGCCTCGTGGTCGGCCAGGCTGACCAGCCGGCCCAGGCTCTGCAGCCGCACCGGCGCGGCGCGGCGTGCGTTGTCGGCGCTCTCGGCCGGCGCGCCGGTGTCGACCGGGCCGGGCAGGAACACCTTGTCCAGGCCGGTCAGCTTGCCGGTGGCCTGCGGCTGGGTATCGGGCTTGAGCGCGCCGTGCGCGGCAATTCCGGTGCGGTAGCGCGCCTGGATGTTGTCGCGGCCGCTAGGCGCGCGCGCGCCGGTGATGCCATCGCCGAACTGCACGACGCTGTGGCCCTCGGCGTCCTCGCGCACGATGTAGACGCGGTCGCCGGGCGCGGCGTCGAACAGCGTGTCGACCTGCCGCCAGCGCGCGCCATCGACGAAGATCTCCAGCGCCGGAACCTGCGCCGGTTGATGGGTGGGCTCGAAGCGATAGGTGAGCGGCGACTTCGGCAGCGGCACGCTGTGGAAGGCGACGCGCGCATCGCCGGAGCCGATCGCGGCCAGTTCGACGGTCTTGCCCTGGCTGGCCGCCACGACATTGCCGAACACCCGCGTGCTCGGCGTGGCGACATCGAAATCGCCGTGGCTGACCGGCGCGCTCAGGCGGACCCGATGCCAGGCCTCGCGGGTGGGATCGGGGCCGGCCGGCGGCGAGATCGTCGTCTGCACCACGCGCTCGTCCACGCGCCCGTCGGCGTGCGCGAACAGCAGCCGGCGTCCGCGCAGCGCGCGCGCGGCCACCGCGGTGCCGAAGTAGCCCAGCAGGTCGCCCTGCGCGGCGGCGGTGGGCAGCGGCGGGGCGTGCACGTCGAACGCCGGTGCGCTCACCTGCAGCAGGCCCAGCGTGCGTACGTCCAGATAGGGATAGGTGCTGGCGCCGATGCTGGCGAGCAGGTCCTGCGCCAATCCCAGCACGCTGCTGGCGCCGCTGTTGCTGCCCCAGCGCAGCGAGCGCGACTCGGCCTCGTTCACCCGCCGCAGCAGGGTGATCCGCTGGCCCGCGCCGCCGGCGCTCGCGGCGAAGCGTCCCTGCACCAACACGCTGTCGCCGGGCTGGATGCGGTCGAAACTGCGGTCCAGTGCGAATTCGTTGGCCGCCAGCGCAGGCGCCACGTCCGCGCTGGTGGTGGCATTGCCGAGCCGCGCGAACGAGATCGCGCGCTGGCTCGGCACGCCCTGTGCCGACACCGTGGCGATCGTCTCCGGCGCATTGTGGCCAAAGTGGCGCAGGCTGTCGCCGAGCGGGAACGCGCGCAGTTTCGCGATCGGCGTGGCGCGCCGCAGCGGTGTCTTCAGCTGGATATGGGTCCGGTCGAATTCCACCCAGCTGGCCTCGACCTCCACGATCTGCGCATCGGCGATGCGTGCATTGGCCGCGCCCTCGGGCAGCGGCTGGCCGACCAGCAGGCGGTCCCTCGGCTTGATCGGCAGGCCCGGGTCGTCCACGCACAGCACGCTGGCGCCGGCGCTCAGCGCCGGCACCGCCTGCGGGCGATACAGCGAGAACTCGCTCAGCGCCGGCAGCGCGTCGAGCGCGGCATCGGTCTCGAAGTCGACCGGCTTGTCGCTGCCCTGGATCTGCGCCTTCAACCCGAACGCCAGCGGCACGCTCACCGCCACGCTGCCCTTGAGCTTGAGCGCGAACGTCGCCTCGCCGCCCACGCCTGGCGCCAGCCGATAGCCGCCGAGCCGCACCAGGTCGGCCACGCTCTCGCGCAGTTGCGCGGTGCGCAGCCAGGCCTCGTTCGCATACAGCGACTGGTAGAAGGTGAGGATGTCGATGACGACCGCGTCGGCCTCCAGCAGCGCGATGCCGGGGTCGTCGACCTCGCGGTGCGTCCACGCCGATAGCGCCGGCGCGGCGTTGAGCCGTTCGAACAGATGCGCGCGCACTTCCGGATAGCGGCCGATGCGGTAGTCGATGCGCGGCAGCCCCGGGCGGTTGTCGAGCGTGCGCGGAAACAGCGGCGGACGCGGGCAATCGTGTTTGCAGCTCATCGCCGGCCCCCGAGGATCTCGAAGTTGAGCCGCCCGGTGTCCAGGTGGCTGGGATCGTTGAGGACCTGGATGATCTCCATCGGCCGCACGGCGAGTTTCTCGACGATCGGCAACGGCACATCCCCGGGCGCGACGGTGATCGTGGCCAGGCTCGGCCCGCTCGATCCGTGCAGGCGGCGTACGCTGACCAGCAGCACGCGGCCCACGCCGGTCACCGCCATCGCCCGCCCGACCAGCTGCGACAGATGCAGCGGCTGGCCGAAGGTCCATGCGTCCGGATGGAAGAAGCCGCGGCGGCCGTCGGCGGTATGCCCGGCGGAGAATTCCAGCTCCAGGGCGCGGCGCAGGTGCTCGGGCCAATAGTCCGGATGCGCGCACAGGCGCAGGAAGATATCCAGCGGCACGTAGCGCGCCGGGCGCACTTCGATGTCCTCGCCGATCAGCCGCACCGCCTCCAGCGAATCGGCGATGCGCCGCCGCAGCGTCTCGTCGAGCACGTTGCGGTCGCGCGGATCGATCGCCACCCGGACGGTGCGCCACGAGCCGGTCCACGCGTAGCTGGCATGCGCACGCGCGACCTCGGCCAGTTGCTCGGCGCGCTGCGCGTAGTCGGCCAGGGTCACCGCGCGCAACTGGCGGCGGCGATAGGCCTCGGGCACCTTGCGCAGGATCTCGGCCACCGGTTCGGGCGCGCGTCCGTTGCCCACGTCGAACGGATTCCAGACCCGGCTGCCCGGCGGCAATGCGGCCGGCGCGAAGCCGGTAATCGCATCGCAGCCGACGTTGCCATCCAGCCCATCGCCGACCTGGTACAGGCAACGCACGGTGGCATCGGGTGCGAGCGCACGGCCGTTGAGGCCCCAGCCGAAGCGCAGCCGGCTGGTGCGCGATTCGTCTGTCTCGACGATGAAGTGCTCCTGCTCGGGACGCGATTCGATCAGGTCGCTCTGCTCGGCCCACGGATCGGCGAAGCCGGACACCCGCACCAGCAGCGTGCTGCGCGGCGGGGTGATGCCATCGGGCCTGGCGCCGGGCGCAGTGACGTCCAGATAGGCGAGCGGCGCATGCGGCAGCGTGGCCAGCACGCCGCGCCGGGTGAATGCGTAATACGCCTCGTCGGTGTAGCGGAACGCGTCGGGATTGGCTGCCGCCAGGTCGCTGCCCGGGGGCCGCAGCAGCGTGCGGTGCGGGCGGCCGTGGCTGATCGCGACCAGATTGCCGTGGAACAGGCTGACCCGATCATCCGGCAGCGCGAGAGCGCATTGGGTGCTGAAGCAGTAGCGCCGCGCCAGCGCATCGGCTTCCACCCAGTTCACCCGCACGCACCATTGCCCGCCGGCGCCAGCCATCGGATCGAACACCGACTGCGCGTCGCCACGCAGCAGCAGGCGTTGGCGTGCGCGCGGGTCGCGGCCGTTGACGGTGCCGGTGGATGGATTGAGATGCTGCTGCAGCAGCAGCGCCCGGCCGGGCGCGTTGAGCAGGTCGCGCAGCGCGTTCGCGTCGGCCTGCAGGTCGGCGTTGAGCGGCGGTGGCAGCGCCAGATCGGCACTCGTCGCGCCGGCCTCCAGCGCGGTGACGCTGCCGCCCCAGCTGTACAGCGCCAGCGTGTTGAGCACGCGCCGGCAATCGACCGCGGCGGTGGTGATGAAGATGCACGCGCCCGGCCGGCGCCAATCGTCGCCCGTCCACACCCCGGTCTCGACCGGCAACAGCGTGTCGCTGCCCACTTCCAGCGCCAGCCAGGTGCTGGCCTGGTTGCCGTGGTGCAGGTGGTAGTCCATCAGCCGCGCGTGCCGCGCCAGCGAGACGCGCTTGCGTGCGCTGCCCAGCCAGGCCTCGTTGATGGTGCGGTCCTGGTAGTCGGACAGCTCGTCGGCGTCGGCGGCGATGAGGTCGATGAGCACCTGGTCCAGGTCGGCCTCGCTGCTCGGCGTCCAACCCGGCACGCGGTCCTGCATCGCGCAGATCAGCGTGTGCTTGAACGAGTCGAAGTCCTTGGCCAGGTAGCCGATATCCGGCAGCGGCGGCGCGGCGGGCAGTTGCTGCTCGCCGGCGCAGTTGAGGTTGAAGCAGGCCGGGCGGAACTTGAAAGCGATCTCCGACAGCATCGGATCGATCAGCGCGAAGTCCACCGCCAGCGTATAGGTCGAGTAGTCGCCGATCAGCGGCACCTTCAGCCGCAGCTGGTTCGGTTGTGGCCCGGCCAGCACCTGGGCGACCTGGACCTGGCCATGGGCCGGCCCGGCGACGATCCGGCTGCCGCCGCGAATCGGGAAGATTGCGCGCGGCGCGGTGCCGCCGCCGATCGCGCCCAGGATCGCGGCCAGCTGCAGGGTGTTGTGGAATTCCAGGTCGAGCCAGGCCTCGGTCGGCGCCGGGTCGGGCAGCAGCCGCACGAACAGCAGGTGCACGCCGTTGAGGCCGCGCGCGGCAAGGTTGCGCGCACGCTCGGCCAGCACTTCCTCGTTGACGATGCGGGTGCTGGACTGGGCCATCACGCACCTCCGCCGCGTTCGAAGCGCACCCGGCGTTCTTCGCCGGTGTCGATCACCCGGTAGCTCAGTTCGATGTCCAGCCGCGCGTCCTCGGAGGCGATGTTGAGCGCGGTCACGCTGATCCGGTGGCCCAGCCAATCGCTCAGCGCCTGGCTCAGGCTGGCCTTGGCCAACCCGGCGGCGACCTCGTCGTTGCGCTGGAACAGCCTGCTCGGGTCGTTGCCCTCGAACACCAGGCGCCGCACGTTGCCGCCGAAGCCGGGCAGGAACGGGCGCTCGCCGGTGTTGGTCAGCAGCAGCTGCAGCAGCTCGCCGCGGATGTGCGCATCCAGCGACTCGGGCATCGCGGTGCGGCCATCGCGGCCGATCCGGAACGGGAAGGCGAGGTGGCGTCCGTTGCCGTTCACAGGTTGAGCTCCAGCTGGGTGACCAGGTTGATCTCGTCGGCGCCGATGCCGGTGTCTTCGCGCAGGGTGATGCGGGTGATCACCTCGTCCTCGTGCGCCTTGAGGTAGGTGAACAGGCCGCGTGCGAAGGCGACGAACAGCAGGCGCCGGTCTTCGCTGCCCTGTTCGGGCAACGCGAAGCCCTTCACCGCCAGCCATTCGTCCTTCATCGCCAGCTCCATCGCCTCGGCCAGGCTGTTGCCGAAATCGGAGACGCGGCCTGCCTTCAGGACCATGTCGGTGTCCTCCGCATGCGGGTCGCGAGCGCGCTCATCCGGTCTTGACCTTGGTCGACAGCAGCGCCGGGGTGGCCGGCGGCATCGGGGGCACCGGCGTCATCGGCGTTACCGGGAACACCCCCAGCGCCATCTCGCCCGGGTGGGTGTGGGTCTGGTAGATGTTGATCATCTGGTTGAGGAAGTTGAGCAGGTCGTCGCCGAACACCAGCGGGTGCATGCAGTTCTCGACCAGCTCGATCTGCGGCGCCTCCACCACGACTTTGCTGGCGGCGGCGATGCGCACCTTGCCGGCGTTGACCTCGATGGTGACGACGTTGTCGGCCTGGCTGTCGCTGATCGAGATCTGCCTGGCGTCATCGTCGAGGGCGATCAGCAGGCCGCTGTCGCTGCGCAGGATGCGCCGGTTCGGCGTGGCGTCGCTGCCCGACTCGTTCTGCGGCAGCTCGTCGTCGGCCCACCAGGTGCCCGCCCAGATCGGCCGCGACGGATCGCCGCCCTCGAACTCGATCCACACCCCGGCGCCCACCGGCGGCACCGCGTACAGGCCCTGGTTCGGGCCGGCATACGGCGCGCACGGCAGCGCCCACGGCGACTCCACGTCCTGCAGTACCGCCGGCACGTGCGCGCGCAGTCGCCCCAGATGGCTCGGGTCGTCGACCGCGCTGACCACGCCGCGATACTTGCCGAAGAAGCGCGAGCGCGACCGCTCGGCGAGCTCGACGATGAGTTGTTCGATGCCGGCGTCGTACATCAGAACACCCCCCCGAGCAGCCCGCCGGCCGAGGCCCCGCCGGCCGAGCGCGCGTTGCGCTTGAGCGTGAGGTTCTGCCGGTAGTGGCCATCGCCGATGACGTGGTGCACGCGACTGACCAGATAGGCGCCGCCAAGCTGGCTGCCGGCGCCGGAGACATTGACCACCCGGTACGGCGCCAGCGACTGGTCGTAGTCGTTGGCGTCCAGCTCCACGCTGGCGGTGTAGGCGAAGCTGGACAGGTCCACCGCCGCAGTGGTGGCCGCGTCCAGGTCGGCCTGCTCCTCGCGCACGTCGCTCATCAGCGTGAGCGCGCTGGGCGAAAGCATCGCGTGTACGGTTTCGTCGCCGAGCGCCTCGACTTCCGGCGCGTCGGTACGGCTTTCGAGCAGCTGCTTGTCGGACACCCGCACGCTGCCGGCGCGCGCGGCCAGCGGCTGCAGCGCGTCCAGCTGCGCGGAGAACTTCTGCACGTTGCGCTCGGCGCCGATCAACAGCAGCTCGGCCGCATCGTCCGCGGCCAGGCTGGGACGCGCGAACACGCACACGCTCTGGCCCGGCAGCTCGCCCGGCTTGACGTGCACGAACATGCCGTTGCGCCGCGCCAGCTCGCGCAGCAGCTGCATCGCGCTGCCGCGCTGGACCACGAAGCGGGTGTGCGCCGCGCCCGCGGCCGGCACGCTCTGCACGTCGGGGATCAACCCGCCCTCGCTGATCAGCGCCTGTGCGATCTCGTGCGCGGCCATGTCCTCGAACAGCGCCACCTGTTCGGTCTGGCTGAGCAGCACGCTGTCGTCGTGCACCACCAGGGTCAGCGCGCTCTCGCCGGGGCCGGCGCTGAGTTCGAAGCGCTGCGCCACGATCGGCCCGTCGATCAGCGCGCTGTAGTCGCCTTCGCCGATCTTCACCTCCACCCGCACCCGCTGGAAGGCCTGCGCGAACGGCGCCTCGATCGTCGACCACATGCCCTGGTCGTCCAGGGTCAGGTCGATGTCCAGCTCGCCCTCGGCGGCCACGCCTATCGCCTGGTCCACGCGCACTTCGCGCAGCAGCTCCAACTGCTCGTCGCTGGCCGGCTGGCCGTTGAGGAACACGCGCAGTGCGACCAGGCTCATGGGAGGCTCACTTCGCCGGCACGTCGATGCGACGGCCCGGTTCGCGCACCAGCGTGTTGGCTTCCAGCTCGCTGTTGGCGTCGGCGATGTGCCAGAACCGGGTGCCGTCGCGATAGCGGCGATACGCCATCACGTCGAGCTGGTCGTGGTCGTGCACGCTGGTCGGTTCGCCGGCCGCGCTCGGCAAGCGGCGTGGCGCGACCGCCTGCACCGGCTCGCCGCGCGCGTCGGCGGCGCTCATCGTCGGCAGGCCGTAGTAACGGGAGTTCTTCAGGAACACGTGATTCTCCGGTCGACTAGAAGGGGATGATCTCGATCGCGCTCTGCACCGACTTGGCGAGATTGGCGACCGCCTGCACGTCCTTGATCGCGCGCGTATAGGCCAGCGCGCCCTGGCCGACCTTGTCGCTGCTGCGGCGGTTGAAGGTGATCACCTCCAGCCCGATCTGCACCTCGGCCTGCACCGGGTTGAGGAATGCATCGAATTTCTGCTCGGTGATCGTCATGCTCTTGATCCGCACCGGCAGCACCCGCGACGGACCCCAAATGAACAGGATCCGCGGCAGCACTTCGCGCGGGGTGGGGCGGGTCGGCGGGGTGGCGTTCGCGCTCAGCCCCAGCGCGCTGCCGACCGCGTCGATCGCCTGCCCGAGCAGCCCGCCCAGCGGCGCGGCCGGATACACCATCTTCTCCAGCGCGGCCAGCTGCGGCCCGATCCCGAACACCCGCGGGATCGCCGACACCGCGCCGCCGCTGCCCAGGTCGTCGGCGGCGCTGAAGTGCGCGCTCACGGTGAAGCTCTCGCTCGGCGGCGAGGGCGTCTGCGCCGGTTCGCGCTGGCGCGTGCGGGCGCCGGTGTTGGCGGCCGGCGGCTCGGGGATGATGATCGAGCGCGCCAGCTGCTCCGGATTGAACTGGAAGAACACGATGTTCGGGATCGGCCCGATGAAGTCGCCGCTGTATTCCACCAGCACGCCACGCAGCAGGAAGCCGGACATGTCAGGGCGCCTCCGTTTCTTCGCCGGGCTGCGCCGGTGCCAGCAGCGCGGCCAGGCCATCGGCGATCAGCCCGCGCAGCAGCGCCGGATCGGTCGCGCCGCGCGCATCCACCGGTGGCAGCCGCAGCGTCGGCGCCAGCGCACGCCAGCGCGCCGGGTCGATCGCGCGGGTGTCGAGACGGTGCAGCAACTCGATGTCCAGCCCGTCCAGCGCCGCGCGCGCCAGGTCCGGGCGCACGCCTTGCAGGTGCAGGGTCAGCCGGTCGATCTTCAGGGCGGCGCTCATGGCGACTCCGCGAACAGCGGGCGCAGCAGCGCCTCGTAGGGGCCGAAGGTCTCCGGCGCGTGCGGCCGGTTGAGCTTGTCGAGCTCGCGCTTCACCGCCACCAGCACCGGCGGCATGTCGATGCGCGGCGCGGCGTTGTCGCGCGCGGCCTGCAGGCTGGCGTTGAAGGCGATCGAGCGGATGTGGCCGCCGGCCAGCGGGAACAGCCTTGCCAGCAGCGGGAAATCCAGCGCGCCGGTGTCCACGTCCGGCGGGAACACGCCGCGCCACAGGCGCTCGCGCTCGCGTTCGCCCGGCAGCGGGAATTCGATCAGGTAGCGCAGCCGGCGCAGGAACGCCTCGTCCAGGTCCTTGCGGCGGTTGGTGGCCAGCACCGCGATGCCCTTCAGCCGCTCCATGCGCTCGAGCAGGTAGCTGATTTCGATGTTGGCGAAGCGGTCGTGCGCGTCCTTGACGTTGGTGCGCTTGCCGAACAACGCATCGGCCTCGTCGAAGAAGATCACCGCATCGCTTTCCTCGGCCGCATCGAAGACCCGCTTGAGGTTCTTCTCGGTTTCGCCGATGTATTTGTTGACCACCTGCGACAGGTCGATGCGGAACATCGGCAGCTGCAACTCGCTGGCCAGCGCCTCGGCGGCCATGGTCTTGCCGGTGCCGGGCGGGCCGCAGAACACCACCGACAGCCCGGCATCGTTCCAGGTGCGCGCGGTGCCCCAGCCGTAGTGCACGCGGGTCAGTGCACGCATCGCCTGGGCGATCTCCTGCAGCTGCGCCATCTGCGCGGCGGGCAACACCATGTCGTCGAACGCGAAGCGCGGCTCCACCCGCTGCGCCAGGCTGCCCAGGTCCGGGCGGGTCTGGCTGCGGCAGATCGCCTGCAGCCGCGCGCCGTCCAGGTGCGGCTCCAGCGCCGCGGCCGCGCCGACCGCGGCAATCGCCGTCGGGCCGAGCCGGAAGCGCCGCGCGGCCTCGTCGATCTCCGCCGCCAGCGCGCCCGCACGCGGGCCAAGGGCCTGCGCGAAGCGACGCACGCGGGTGTCGAAGTCGGTCGCCGGCAACACGATCGCCGCCTGCAGCGCGCCCTGCGACAGCAGCGAAGTGGCGGACAGGTCGTGCATCGGCGCCAGCCAGCGCAGCGGCGTGCGCGGCCAGCGCGGGGTTTCGCGCGCGGCGTGTTCCTCTCCCCGCTGCAGCAGTGGCAGCAACACATCGGCCCGGTACAGCCAGCACCAGGCGGCGAGGGCGGCCAAGCGGTTCGGTTCGGGCAACGGATCGGCGATGAGTTCGACCAGCGCACGGCCATGCTGCGCCGCCAGGCGCGTGGCCCATTCGGCGAAGTCGCAGCCGGCGTCGCCGAGCAGCGGCACGAACTGCGTGCGCGGCGGCGGCTCGCGCAGCAGGTGCACGGCGATCGCCAGCGCCTCGGGCAGTCGGGCGGCCTCGTCCGCCGCCGCGCCGGCCTGTCGCGGCGCCTCGGTCTGCACGTGGCGCAGCCGCAGCTCGGGGGGCAGCCGGCCGTCGTCGTGCAGCAGCGCCTGCGCGACCAGCGCGCCGGCCTCGAAGGGCAGGTGCCAGGCGGCGCCCTCGTGCAGGCCATCGGCGTTGACCAGCAACGCATGCTGGAACAGGGCATGCACATCGTCCTGGTCCAGTCCGAGATCATTGCCGTTTTCGTCGTCGAACAGGCGTCGCGCCAGCGCCAGCGTGGGCAGCAGCCGCGTGGCGTCGTTCTGGCACGCGGCCAGGACCGGCCCGCTGGCCGGATCGGCGTAGGCCAGCAGCCCGAGCGCCAGCGCGAACTGCGCCGGCTCGCCCAGCCGCAGCCGCTCGGTGATCGCCAGCCACGGGCCCGGCAGCGCTTGCCGCTGCGCGCGCAAGGCCGCGATCCGCGCCTGCAGGAACGCGGCGGTCGCATCCTCGGCGAACAGCCGCCGGCGATCCTCGGCGAAGCGGCGCAGCTCCAGGCTCTCCAGCAACGCATCGCCGCCGGGCGGCAGCAATCCAGCGGCCCCGGCCAGCGTGGGCGACAGCCCGCCGCGCTGCTGCCACAGCCAGCACACTTCGCGCCGCAGCCGCAGCGTCGCCTCGGCCAGCCAACTGGCGGTGAGCGGATCGCTCACCCGCACGCTCGGGCTGAAGGCGATGGCCTCGTTCAACGCCACGCCCTCGTCCAGGGCGGTGGCCTGCGCCTCGGCCGCAGGCACTTCGATCACCGCGGGCGCCGCGGCGTTCACAGCTGCCACTCGACGCGCGGGGTGAGCGTGGCCTGCGCGCCGTTCACGCGCACGATCAGGTAGTACTCGCCCGGCGCCAGGGCGTGCGCGGTGTCCACGCTGGCCAGCAGCGAGGTCTGCGACAGCGTGCCGGCGGCCTCCAGGTTCAGCGCCACCACGCCATCGCGATAGAACGCGACGAAGACGCTGTCGTCGGGCCCGCCCAGGCGCTGCCCGGCGATGCTCACGTCGCCGGACAGCTTGCCGGCGTTGTCGGTCAGCGCGCCCAGCCCCGCCGACACCACGGTCGGCAGCAGCGTGGCGAACTGCGGATTGCTGCCCATCCAGCGGCCACTCGGCAGCCGCCGCGCGACAGTGAGCGGATGGAAGCCGGGCGACAGCGCCGGCGTGGCCGGAATGCGCGCCTGCACCGCACCTTCGCGCGCGGCGATCACCGGCAACGCGAGCGGGCCGACGTTGACCTGTTCGATCGAGCCGTCCACGCCGGCGCCGCGCAGCTCGATCAGCGTCCCGGCCTCGAAGCGCGCCGGCACCACCTCGTCCAGCCACGGCCCCAGCGTCGGCAGCACGGTCACGCCCTCGGCACCGGCCGGGCCCACGGTCAGCACCGGCGGCGCGTAGGCCGGCGGCACGTCCGGCACGATCAGCACCGGCCGCACCTGGAACGCCACCGACAGCCGGTACTTCTCGTCGGTGCCCTGCATGATCTTCGACAGCAGGTCCACGTCGCATGGATCGAAGGTGAGCTTCAGCGGCTCCGGGTTGTCGGCCAGCGCCGGCACCGTGGGCCGCAGGAAATTGAGTTCGCGCAGGCACGCCATGCCGCGCGCCAGCAGCCGGTGCGCGGCGACCGAGTCGCTGTCGTGGCCCTGGTCGTAGGCGGTGAGCAGGTAGCGCAGGGTCAACCACAGCGGCGCCGGCTGGCCGGCGTCGAGCGGGTGGTTCTTCAGGTACGCATCGAAGTCGGCCTGGTACAGGAACAGGTTGAGCTTGGGCTCCTCGTCGCTGGTCGCGGCCAGGTCCGGCCGGCTCACCGTCACCAGCAGCGCGGTGCGCAGCGACAGTTGCGAGCGCAGCGCCTCGGACACCGCGCCGATCGCTTCCTGGGAAGCGGCCAGAGGCATCTCAGCCGCTCCGCAGGTAGTGGCGGCGCGGGTTGAACGCCGGCCTTGGCGGGGCAGTGGCCGGCGCCGCGGGCGCCGGCGCGGGATTCGGCGCGAACGCCGGCGGCGCGGCGCTGATCTCCAGCTCGATGCGGCCGATGTGGATCTGCCATTGCGCCGGCGCGTCGCTGCGGCGTTCGATGTGCAGCGGCGTGGCGTCGCGTGGTCGCGCGGTCACGGCGGGTTCGAGTGTTCGCGGCGCCCCGGCGATGCGGGTGGCGGCGTCCTGCTGCGCTGTCGCTGCAAGCGGCGCATGCGATGCAGTCGGCGCCGCGTCGCGCACCGGCACCGGCACCGCCTGCGCCAGCACCGGCAACACGCGCATCGCCGCGACCGGTGCAGGCGACGAATCCGGCACGCTCACCGCGGCCGGCGCAGGCGATAAATCCGGCGCCCTGACCGCGACCGGCTCCGCGTGCGCATGGGTCTCGAGATAGTCGTCCGCGTCAGCGGCAGCGGGGGTTGCCCGCGCCGGCGGCGGCGCAACGCGCGGCCGCGGCGCGGCGGCGTGTGAGGCCGGTGAAGGGGGGGTCTGCGGGCGACGTGGTTCGGCGGCCCGAGCGGTCTGCTGGGTGGACGGCGCATGCGTTTGCATGGGCGTCGGTTCGGTGCGCGGCAACCCGCTTGCGGGCGTGGCCGAGGTCGTCGCCGCCTGTTGCGAAGCCGCGTCGTGCGTGATCGCCGAATCCGCTGCAGCGGCCGGCGTCGCGCGCCTCTCCAGCGCAGGCGCCACCGGTTCCGGCCCGGCCTCGCTCCAACGCTCCATCTCCTCGAAAGGCGGGCTTGCGCTCTCCGGCGCGTCCTGCATCGTTTCCAGCGCCGTCGGCTCGGCCGCGCGCGCCGGCCCCGCGACGGACACATCGGCGCCGCCGCCGCGTTCGGCCAAGCGGGCGAAGTAGGGATTCATCACGCGAACTCCGCCTGCACGCGCGCCAGGTAGCGGCGGCGCCGCCAGGCAGGCATCGCCACGATCTGCGCCTCGCTCCAGTGATACGCGCGCGCCAGCCGATGCACCTCTTCCAGCACCGCGTGCTGCCGACGGCGCAGCGCATCGAGCAGCAACGTCTCCAGGTCGATCGCCACCGGCGTGGCGCGGCCGCAGAACGGGCAGGGCACCTCCAGGGTCAGCGCGGTCAGCGGATCGACGTCCTGCAGCGCCTGCGACATCGGCGCCAGCCACGCGTCCGGCAACGGCCACTCGGGCGCCGGCACCCGCCCATCGACCTGCAGCAGCAGCCGACGCGCCAGCCAGCCTTCCTCGCCATCGCCCTCGCGCCACCATGCCTGCAGGTCCACCGGCGTGGGCAGCCGGCAACGCACCGTGTGCCCGTCCGGCGCCGACCACGCGAAGTCCGCGGGCGCCACCCGCTCGAACTGCCGCAGCCCCAGCTCCAATTCGATTTGCCCCGCGCATTCGCGGTCCAGGCAGCGCGCCAGCGCAGGCAGCACCTCGCCCACGCTCGCTCGCGCGATCGCCAGCAGACCCTGCAGGCGTTCGGCCACGCTCCAATGCCGCAATGCCTCGGCCTCGAACGCCGAACCATCCGGCGCACGCAGGCACAGCAGCAGCAATTCGCTGGCCGCCACCGTCGCCGACTGCGCGTCGAATTCGATGTCCAGGTCCTCGCCGCCACGCGCGAAGGCGCGTGCGCGGAAACCGGGCAGGGCGGCGCTGGCGTGACGGGCGGACATCAGCCCGCCTCGCCCGGCTCGGTCGTAGCGACGTCGCGTTCCCAGCCCTCCAGCTCGATCTTGATGTTTTCGATCGCGATCGCGTTGGCGTTGGCGTCGAGGTCCGGCATCGCGGTGTACTCGCTCACCCAGCACGCATGCAGGAAGTAGCGCTTGGCGACCTGGCCCTTCTCGTTCATCACCTCCAGGGTCAGCTCCTTCTTGTAGCCGGCCAGGTCCATCACCGGGTCGCCGGCATAGGCGTGCACCTTGTTCGCCCAGGCCTCGAAGTCCGGGTCGTGGGTGATGCCGCGCTCCAGGGTGATCGGTTCGTAGCTGGTGCGCCCGGGCGACTTGTGGTCGATGCTGTTCTCGCCGCCGCTGCGGTGCTTGACCACCTCGGTGGTGCGCTTGAGCGAACTGGCCTTGCTCACCCCGAGCACCGGCCTGTTGTCCCACAGCACGCGGAACTTGAAGTTCTTGTAGGGGTCGAAGCGATGGGTATTGATGACGAATCCGGTGTTTGCCACGGGCGATCTCCTGGATGGATCGGCCCGCCGCCACCGCGGTCAGGGCCGGGATGGAAGCAACGCGCGCTACAAATCGCCCGCGATCTGCTGGATCTTGATGACCACGAACTCGGCCGGCTTCAGCGGCGCGAAGCCCACCTCGATATTGACGATGCCCTTGTTGCGGTCGTCCTGCGTGGTGGTGTCCTTGTCGCATTTGACGAAGAACGCCTCCTTCGGACCGGTGCCCTGGAACGCGCCCTGGCGGAACAGCGACATCATGTAGGCGTTGAGGTTGAGGCGGATCTTGGCCCACAGCGGCTCGTCGTTCGGCTCGAACACCACCCAGCGCGTGCCGCGATACAGCGACTCCTCCAGCATCAGCGCCAGGCGCCGGATCGGGATGTACTTCCACTCGCTGCCCAGGTCGTCGTCGCCGGCCAGCGTGCGCGCGCCCCAGTTGACCAGCCCGTTGGGAAACACCCGGATGCAGTTCACCCCCTTCTTGTTGAGCACGCCGTTCTCAGCATCGGTCAGTTTCACTTCCACGCCGAGCACGTCGCGGATGTCGGCCTCCAGCCCGGCCGGCGCCTTCCACACCCCGCGCGTGGCATCGGTACGCGCCATCAGCCCGGCGATCGCACCCGACGGGCCGATGTACTTGCGCAGGCCGTTGTTGTCGAACATCAGCCGCGGATAGAACACCGCCGAATGGGTGATCACCGATACCCCCAGCGCGCTGATCATCGCGGTGTCGCCGGTCACCACCGGCCGCTTGTCCTTGTCGGTCCACGACGCCGGCGAATCGACCAGCAGGAACGCGCGATGCTCGGCGCAGTACACGCTGGCCGGTCCCCACAGCGTCTGGTGCACGGCGGGCAGCACGCCTTCGTCGGCGGGCAGCACCAGCAGATTGAACAGGTCCACCGAATCCAGCGCATGGAAGCCGGTCTGCGTGGCCTCGTCGCCGAAATAGTCGGCTGCGGTCGGCGCGCCGCCCTCGTCGCCGTCCACGCCAGCGGAGGCAAACGATCCGGTGCTCGCGGTGCCGAGCGCGGTCTGCGCGGTGTTGAAGGCATTGTCCGTGTTGAAGCCGGCCGGCGCCGCCACGATGCCCGCGGGCACCGTGGCCACGCCCGGGGTCTTGGCGATCAGCGCGATCTCGTAGCCCCAGCGCTCGGCGCGGAATGCGGCGGCCGCCTGCGAGTTGATCGCCGCGACCAGGATGTCGAGCTTCTCGCGTACGCCATCGCCATTGCCGGGCGCGCTCTCGTGCCAGAAGTTCGCCGCACCCACCGTGCGCAGGTCGAACGGGCCGCTCGTCAGCGGCAGCGCCGGCTGGCCGTTGAACGCCAGCGAGGTCACCCCGCCCTGGGTCAGTCCGGCCAGGTTGTTGACGTAGGCGGCCAGGTTGCGGTGCTCGAACGGCACTGCGGCCCCGCTGTGCAGGTGCCACAAGCCGGCGCTGGGCGCGGGCCGGAAATTGCTGAAGCGGGTCTGCTCCAGGCCGCCCTGGTCCACCCCGAACAGCAGCGGCCCGGCGATGTCGCGGCTGCTGGCGCGGCTCACCCGTACCGACGCCTTCGCATCGCTGGTGGCGGTGAAGGTCAGCAGCCGGCCGACATTGGCACCGCCATCGACCACGGTGGCCGCCACGGTCTGGATCGGCGACTGCTTGGCCAACGCATCGTTCGCGCGCAGGGTGAGTTCGGCCTCCACATTGGCGGCGGTCAGCGCCGCGCCGGCCAGCGACACGCGCACTGGCGCGGCGTCGTTAACCGACAGCATCAGCGTGTCCCGGCCGCCGGTGATCAGCGCCTGCAGGGCAGTGGCCGCCGCCCCGACGTTCGCGCCCAACGGGCGGCGCGCCTGCGAGTAACCGTCGAAGCTGTTGCCCGCCACGTTGATGAAGGAGCCGGGCAGGGTCGGGTCGCCCATCGCCGGCGCCAGCGCCAGTTCGATCATGTCCGAGCTCTGGGTGATGAAGTCCGGCGCGAACCGCGGAGAGCGCGGATTCATCGACAGGCCCAGGTGCCGTTCCGAGGCCACCGTCACGCCGCCCTCGACCTGCGCGATGCTCAGGTTGAACGTGTCGTGCGGGCTCGGCGTGGCGTAGTCCACGCTCAGCCGCAACTGATTGCCCCACGCGCCTTCCGACTTCGCGGTGGCCACCAGCACCGGTTGCGGCCCGGAACCGAGCAGGCTGTGCAGGGTGATCGAGGCACGCGCCGCGCCGCTGGCAATACGCACCACATAGCAGTCGGTACCGCCATTGGCGAAGAATTGCCGCACCGCGAAGGCCAGGTCGCTCTGCGGATGCGGCGCGCCGAAGTTGCGCGTGAAGTCGGCCAGGCTCAGGCATCGCACCGCCCGGTTGAGCTTGCCCTTGCCGGTGCGCCCGAGAAACGCGGCGATCGAGGTCGAGACGTTGGTGATGGTGTGCACCCCACTCGACACTTCGTCGATATACACCCCGGGATAGCTGACGGTGACTGCCATACGGAACTCCTTCGGTGGCGTCGGCGTGCGACGCCGCGCGGTGGTGTGGACTCGGACTCAGTGGCCTTGGCGGTGAACACTTTCGGGATCGACGCCGACATCGCCGCGTGCATACAGGGCAGTGCCGTCGGGCAGCGTGGTGCGCTGCATCTCGCCGCCATCGACCAGGTGTTCCAGGGCCGGCAGCAGCACTCCGAGCGGTATTGCCTGCAACGCCTGCGGCAGCCACCAGCGACGGATGCCTTCCGGGCTGTCGGCGGCTTCGGGATGCCGCTCGAGGTAGCGCCGCAACGCATCGCACAACGCCTGGGACATCCCTGGTGCGTCCGCCGACATGGCGCCTCCGCTGTGCGTCGGCGTGGACGCCCAGTGAGGAACGCAAAACGCGTGCCACCGTGTCGAGGGTCGCAAATCAAACGTTTGCGCCGTTGGCACCCGGGGCAGCGGGTCGTTTCCGACCCACAAACCCGGGTACGCACGCATGCACCGGGTAACGATCGACCCACCCGGCCCGCGCCGCTTGCAGCGGCTTCCGCCGCGAACCACGCCACGCGCGACATACATACGCCGCTGCCACGCGGAGAACACCCTCAACGCGCAGCAATCCCATACTTCTTGATCAGCTTCCCGATCGAGCGCCGTTCCTTGCATGCCAGCCGCGCCGCAGCGGTCACATTGCCGCGCGTCACTTCCAGCAACCGCTGGAGGTAGTCGCGCTCGAAAATCTCGATGGCACGCGACTTGGCACTGCGAAAGTCCGTGTGCTGCTCATCGAAAACAACCGATGCACCAGTACCCGCATCCGTGGCCGCCACGGCCGCCACCTCGCTTTCCGGCAGATCTTCGAACACGATCTCCGCTCCGTCGCTCAACAGCACCGCGCGATGGATCATGCTCTCCAACTCGCGGATGTTGCCCGGCCAATCGTGGCGCATCATCCACTCCCAGCAATCGGTGCGCAGCGACCGCAACGGCAGCCCATAGCGCGCGCAATACTGTTTGAGATAATGGCGTGTCAGCGGCGCAAGGTCGCTGCGGCGCTCCCGCAGCGGCGGCACGCGCAGATGGATGATGTTGATGCGGTACATCAAGTCGCCACGGAACGCGCCACGTCGCACCAGTTCCCGCAACGGCTGGTTGGTGGCCGCGATGATCCGGCTGTGCGAGATGCGCTCGGTCGAATGCCCGACCGGCCGGTAGCAACGTTCCTGCAGGAAGCGCAGCATCGCCACCTGCCCCTTGCCAGGCAGGGTATCGATCTCGTCAAGAAACAAGGTGCCGTCGTGTGCCTGCGCGACCACGCCGTCGCGATTGCTGCGTGCATCGGTGAAGGCGCCGCGCACGTGCCCGAACAACTCGGACTCGATCAACGACTCGGGCACCGCGCCACAATTCAACGCCACGAACGGCTTGCCATTGCGCGCACTGCAGTAGTGGATCGCGCGCGCCGCCAGCTCCTTGCCCACGCCGGTCTCGCCTTCGATCAGCACGGGTGCATCGGTATGCGAGATCCGCTGGATCTGGCAGAGCAGCCGGCTGAACTCGATCGAATTGCCGATCATGCCGCCCGGATGCGGGCCATCGCTCATTGCGCAGGCGTATGGCTGTTCCGTCAAGCGCTCCGGAGACTGCGGACTTTCCTGTAGCTGCTCCTTGCGTTTCATACGTAGATTTCCTGTTGAACCAACTACAACAACGTAAGCTGCGGCAAATTCGGCCAGCACCGCCAGGATCGGACCTGGGCGACCTCCGGTGTTGGGCAGCGGACTGCATTGAAGTCCAAAAATCGGCAACACTTGGATGCCTGAAAACCGGGCATCGCACCCAATGCGCTCTCAGTAACACATTGATTTCAATGGCAGGAACGGCCGTCGCACGCCGAAATGCGACCACCCCGCACACGGCATGGCATGGATGTCCATGTCGCGCATTCGAGTGCGGCATATTTCGGTGCGCCGCACCGGAACGTGCTCAGTCTTCGCGATGAAGTTGTGATGGATGCCTGGCTACGGGCGACGTTGGTGTCTTCGCTTTCGTACATCTACGCGCACGGCGCTGATTCGCCATGTGCGGCGCAGGGCAAGCTCCGCCCCTGGATTAGGGATGTCTATCGGGGGCAGGGGAGGGCCGCTTCCGAACCGAAGTTGCCCATGGGTGAAATCGCAGCAGCGTTACAGTCTATTTCCTTTGCAGGCTTTGAAGGCGCGTGACTGCATGATTGTTTTCAGGATTGAACCGCAGTGACAGTTTGTAATTTTCAATGGCCCCGGCCCGATCGCCGGTATCTTCGAGTAGCTCGCCCAGGCTGTCATAGGCATTCCAGCTCTGTGCGAAGAGCGTGGTATTCAGCCTCATGATCGCCAGCGCCTGAATTGGCTGTTTCTGGTTCAACAACGTGTATCCCCAGGCGTTCAGATCCTCCTCTTTCAGCTGGAACGACGGATTCTTCGCGCGGAGTTCGGCCGCGATTTGCGGCGCCCGTTCGAAGCCTCGTCGCAGCAGTTCGCTACGCAGAAGCCTGATGTCTTGCGGCAGACCGAACCCTGTGGATGCGTGCATATCCGGGAGATAGTAGGCGGCGACTTCATCGGCGAAGTTCTCGGGGTTGGCCCCTTGCAGATTGGTCAGGATGACAACGGACAGATCGTCCTTCGGATATACAAAGAAGGTCGAGCGCATGCCGCCGATCGGACCGGCAGCCGGATGGTCCGCTCTTGTCGTTACAGGCCAGCCCAATCCCGATCCGTGAAGCAAATCGTTCATGCCCCCCGTCGTACCGTCGTTCAGGACGACCGAGGTCCACAGCAGTTGAACGCTGGCCTCGTCTTTCAGAAGCTTTCCCGACTGCAGCGCGATCAACCAGTGCGCGATGTCGGTCGAGGTCGACAATATGCCGGCGGCGGTCCTGAAAAACGTCGGGAAGGTGACGTGGATGGCTGACAGTCGATCGCCGCGTTTCCATTCGCCGTCGACGTTGTGGAGATAGGAGTAGCCGCCTGCGGAATGGGGCACGACGTCGGAAGAGTCGCCAAACCGCGTGTGGTTCATGCCGGCCGGCTTGAACTGTTTTTCCTCGATGAACCTCGCGAACGGCTCGCCGCTCAGCTTGTCGATGATTTTGCCAATGATGACGTAGCCAGTCTGGTTATAGCGGAACCGCTCGCCCGCCTTGAATTCCAGCGGCAGCGTTTTCACAGTGGCCCAGGCCGATGCCTCGCTACCGTCGCCGATCAGATTTTCCTTGTCGTCGATGATATTGGGCAGGCCCGACACATGCGCTAGCACCTGCTTGATCGTGATCGATCGCCATGCCTGGGGCAGGTCGTCGAGATACAGCGAGATGGGGTCGTCGACCTTGAGCTTGCCTGCTTCGGCCAGCTGCATGATCGCCACGCCCGTAAATGCCTTGGTGCAGGAATTGATCGAGAAGACGCTTTCGTTCGAGGTGGCCACGGCGTGTTCGACATTCGCAGTGCCGAAGGCGGCCCGATTGACGATCTTGCCGTGGCGGATGACGGCGACCTGCAGCCCCGGAATCTGCTCGTCGCGCATCTTGTCCTTCAGGAACGTCGCTACGCCGTCTTCAGGAGACTGGGCATGTGCCGGAACAGAGAGGCACAGCGCGGCGAGCAGCATCAATCGCTTCATGATTCGGAAATCCAATGTGAGACAGGCGCGTTTTGGCTTGATGGCGGGCAGACGCAGGCGGACAGAGCGCAGGGCGCTGCTGCTACGCATGCGCAACGCGTGGGAGTGTCGGTGGGGCTTTCACGAGAACAGTTCCAGCGCACCCAGCGAGTGGCCGGCTATACCGGCCTCACCCATGGACGCCACTTTCAGTGGTCTTTCAACGCCTCCACTATGGCATATCGATGCCGTCCGGGGGCGTCCACCCCAATGCATCGGCTGACCGCTTCTGCGGTCTTCTTCAGGCCTTCAGCGTCCATGAATGCCGTTGCGCCGGGTTGAGTGCGTTGCCGCAGGCCAGGGGCCGCTTAGGACATGGGGTTCGGAGGCGGCAGCGGGTCCGCGGGCAGGGGGATGAATTCGCCGTTGTCGAGATCGGGGAGCTTCATGCGTCCCGCGCGCCAGTCGGCCTTGGCTTCTTCGATCCGTTCGAAGCGAGACGACACGAAGTTCCATTCGATGTAGCGGCGCCCGAGCGGCTCGCCGCCCAGCAGCATCACGACCGCACGGGTGCGGGCAAGCACCGAGGCGTTCCTGCCGTTCTGGAAGATCAGCATCTGTCCTGGGCCGTACACCGCGTGCTCGGCTTCGACTTCGCCTTCGACCACGAACGCAGCGCGCTCGGTCGAGTCGTCGGGAAGCGCGATGCGCGTGCCCGGCTCGGCGACGCAATGCAAGTAGAACATTGGGGAGTGCGTGCGAACTGCTGCGCGCAACCCAAAGGCATTGCCCGCCACCAGGCGCATCCACAGACCGTTCTCCTCGAGCACGGGCAGTGCCTCGTGCCCGTAATGATCGAACGAGGGTTCAATCTCTTCCTGTTCTTCCGGCAAGGCGACCCACGACTGGATGCCGTGCAGCGGGCCGCCTTCGGCGCGCAACTGCTCGAAGCGCTCGGAGTGCGTGATGCCGCGGCCTGACGTCATCCAGTTGACCTCGCCGGGCCGGACCAGTTGCTCCGATCCCGCGCTGTCGCGATGCTGGATCTCGCCGGCGAACAAGTAGGTCACCGTCGACAGCCCAATGTGCGGATGCGGGCGCACGTCGACCGACCGTGGAATTCCCGCGGGAAACTGGGCCGGCCCGATGTGGTCCCAGAAGATGAAGGGACCCACCATCTTGCGTTGGGCGAACGGCAGTACACGTCCGACCTCGAAACCGCCGAGGTCCTTACGTCGCTGGTCAATGACGAGATCAAGCATGGCGACTCCAACGAGGGCTTACCCGCTAGTTTCAGGGGGATGGGTTAAAACCGAATGCAGGCGGGATGTCGCGTACAGCGCGTGGCCAGCGCTACCGGTACAGCCAGCCCGCGACGGCGCGGACGTAGCGCGGCATGACAAGGAACACGACGATGGCGACCACGATGACCGTCACGATGCCTTGCCGGACGCCCCAGATGCCGAGGACAGGAAGGTGCTCGAAGAACGGGATGGATAGAAACTGCACGAGCGTGGAAACCGGCCAGATCACCGAGGTCGTGACCAACCACTGTTTCCACGGCTTGGCGGAGCGCTGCCCGGGCGGCGGCGCAAACCAGAATTCCACGCCTGGACGGATCTCCGGCTTTTCCGGAACATCAAGTGCGTCGGCAATCTCTGCGACCAGGCGGCGCCGTTCCTCCGATCCTGCCCACGCATCCGCCGCTGCCGCCGATGCAAACCGCACGATCGTCAGGTACTCGCCCCTGTCGTCGACGGGTCGAATGATCTGGGCACCCTGATGACCTTCGCTCCGGGACGCAACCGCCGTGATGTCGTTTAACCATGCTTCGTAACGCGCAGCATGCCCGCGACCCACTTTGTGCCGAATCATCAGCCCAACGCCTTCGGTTTCGCGCTTGTCCGTCATCCGAGCTCCCGCGATCGCACGGCCTCGACGGGGCGTTCGCATGCCCCGTCGAGCCCGCCGGCTGCGCCTAGCGCTTGACCCAGCTCTGGATCACGTTGCCGTAGAACGGTAGGCCTTCGCCCATCAGCTCGGCGAGCTGCTGGCCGGTCTCGCGGCGCCAGTCACGCTGCAGCTCGCCGGCAACAGCGACCCACGAGGTGATGATGATGCCGGCATGCGCCATGCGGGCGACGGCGCTGTCCTGCACGGTCTTGCTCCACGTGCCGGACGAGTCGATCACCGCATAGACCTCGAAGCCTTCGGCTTGGGCCGCGAGCGCAGGGAATGCCACGCAGACTTCGGTGGAGACGCCGGCGATGATCAGCTGCTTGCGGCCGGTCTTTCGAACCGCGTCGGCGAATTCCGGGTTGTCCCAGGCGTTGACCTCGCCCGGACGAAGGATGACCTGCGCGTCGGGCAGGCGCTCCAGCACTTCGGGCATCAACGGGCCGTTCGGACCGGTCGGCGCGCTCGCCGTGACGATGGTCGGAAGCTTGTAGACGCGGCCGATGTTGGCGAGCGCCAAAACGTTTGTCTTGAACTCGGCGAGGTTCTGGTCGCGCACGCCGTTACACAGGCCGGTCTGGTGATCGATCATCAGCAGCGCGGCGTTCTCGACGTCGAGGCGCTTGTAGTTGTCAGTCATGTCATTGTTCCTTTGGGTGATGGCTTGGCGACGCCGCAACGGACACCGCCCGTGGGGTGATCAGCTGATGAGCTTGGCAGCGGTTTTGGCGAGGATCTCGCCCTGGTGGCGGGCGCCGGCGAGTTCGATTTCGGATGGCGGGCGAGAACCATCGCCGCCGGCGATCGTGGTCGCGCCGTAGGGCGCTCCGCCGACGACCTGATCGGTCACCATCTGGCCCGGGTGCGACGTGGGAAGTCCGACGATCGTCATGCCGAAGTGCAGCAGGTTGGTAATGATCGAGAACAGCGTCGTTTCCTGGCCGCCGTGCTGCGTCCCGGTGGACGTGAAGGCGGCACCCACCTTTCCGACGAGCGCGCCGCGCATCCAGAGCCCGCCGGCCTGATCGAGGAAGGCCGCCATCTGCGAGCTGATTCGGCCAAAGCGCGTTCCGGTACCGACAGCGATGGCGTCGTACTCGGCCAGTTCCGCGACGGTCGCGACCGGGGCGGCCTGGTCGAGCTTGAAGTAGGCGCTGCGGGCAGTCTCTTCCGGAACGGTCTCCGGCACACGCTTGACGGTGACGTCGGCGCCCGCGGCACGCGCGCCATCGGCCATCGCGTACGCCATGGTCTCGATGTGGCCGTAGCTCGAGTAGTAGAGGATGAGGACTTTTGCCATTGCGGAACTCCTGAGTGGGGACGTACAGGGGGCGAGGCGACGTTGCGCCGCGCCAGATGAAGGGCGGAACCCGCTGTGTGCCGATAGGTTCTATCGGCGTTTTCGACGGGGGCGGCGCTGCGCCCGCGTCACTGGAAGGCCCGCGTTGGTCCACGCGCCGAAGCCAACGGCCAGCCGCCGCACGGTTCGATAGCCACGTCTTCCAGCTCGACCGCGAAAACGGCAGCGGAAACTTCGTGCGGGCAATCGCAGGCGATGACAATTTCGGTGTGCTTGGGCATCCAATTGGGTGATGGACAGCCTAGGACTAGCCAAACCATCTTGGTAGCCTATATGTTCCGATCCAATACATAGGAGATTCCGATATGTTGGATGGAGTGACGCTGGACCAGCTGCGGACCTTTATCGCCGCCGCGGAGGAAGGAAGCTTCTCCGCGGCAGGCCGGAAGCTGCGGCGCGCGCAGTCGGTAGTCAGCCAGACGCTCGCCAACCTCGAGGCGCAACTGGGGGTGATGCTGTTCGATCGCACGGCGCGCTATCCGCAGCTCACCGAGGCCGGTCGCTTCCTGCTGATCGATGCGCGGGCCGTGGCTAACCAGATCGACGGCTTCAAGGCGCGCGCGCGGGCGATGCGCGACGGCCTGGAACCCGAGCTCTCCGTGGTCGTCGATGTCATGTACCCGATGTCGAGCCTGACCCACGCCACGGGACTCGCGCGCGCGCACTTTCCGCACACGCCGCTGCGGCTCTATGTCGAAGCATTGGGGGCGGTGATCCAGCCGGTGCTGGACGGGACCTGCACGATCGGGATCATGGGCTCGCTCCCGCTGGTCCCAAGCGAGCTCGTCTCCGAGCCACTCGGCGACGTGCCGTTCGCCACCGTCGTCTCGCCCGATCACCCGCTGGCCGGGTCAAAGGGCGTGCTGCCCAAGCACGCGCTGCGCGATCACGTCCAGCTCGTGCTGACCGATCGGTCGTCGCTCTCGGCCGGCAAGGACATCGCGGTGCTGTCGCCACAGACGTGGAGGCTCGCCGACCTCGGGTCGAAACTGGCGTTCCTGCGCGCGGGCTTCGGGTGGGGCCACATGCCCCGGCACATGGTCCAGGAGGGCATCGAGCGCGGCGAGCTGGTCGAGATCAAGGTCGAAGGTTTCGCAGGACCCAAGCTCGGGATCTCGATGCACATTGTGTATCGCAAGGACGCCCCGCCGGGTCCGGCAGGGCGTCATTTCATTGCGCAGTTGAAAGCCGCAGACGACGCTGGGCTCGTCTAGCGGTGCCCAGCCTTGCGGCTGGGAGGCGGTCAGTACGAGGCGCTGAGGCGCGGGTTGTCCGCACGGCCGAGCTGACGACTGACCCGCTGGATTTCCGCCTCACCCTTGCGAAGCGCGAACGGGTCGGTGTGCACGGAGTAGTAGCCGGTGACCAGGTCGTGCGGATGCTTGACCGCCGAACCGAGCACGAAGCTGGCCTCGCCCCGAGCCACGAACGTGATGGCCTGATCCGATTCCTCGAAGACCGCGACTTCGCCTTCGTCGACATCGACACCACAGTCCAGGACACCCTTGTCGACGGCTACGAAACCCACGGTGTGGCCGGCCGGCGGCGTATACGTCCAAGTCTCGCCGTCCTTCAGGACTACGTGCAGGTAGTTGACGTTGGGCGGGCCGTCGATCGGTCCGTGTGCGTCGCCGTAATCGCCAAGGATCAGGCGCGCGGGGCCCACCGACGGGATCTCGTCTGCGCGGATGCTTCGGCTTTCCGGGGGCGCGTGCTCGAGGTGCGCCGGTAGCGCAAGCCAGAGCTGGAAGGTGCGCAGGGACTCGCTCGTGTAGACGCGTCCGTCGTGCCACGCGCCGGCACCGGCGCGCATCCATTCGACGCCACCCGTCGGCACCTGGCCGCTCGCGCCGGTCGAGTCCTGGAACTCAAGGCCGCCCTGAAGGACGACCGTCAGGGTCGCGATGCCGGAGTGGGGATGCAGGCCAAAAAACGCGTTGCCGTTTGACGCGAGGCGAGCCCGGTCGAGGAACACGAAAGGCTTGATCAGCTGGCCAATGTCGCCGGGGCTGACGAGGCGGGTGATCGTTCCATGCGTCTGCCCACGCGACTTCACGACCACATTGGGGCGTTCGCGAGTGACCTCGATCTTGGGAGCTGCGGTAGAGAGAGGGGTGTCCATAGGTCGGTCTCGGTTGGAATAACCGCAGGCTAGCCCTCGCCGAACCATCTGCAAAGCCTATATATTTCGATCTGAAATATCGTCGATATAGATCGATCGCTCGAAGCGGCAGGACTGCTATCGGATCGACTCCCACGAGAAACCGACGCGGCGACAAACGCTGGAAGGCGGCAAATCGACTCCTGCTATCCAGTTGTGCGCACCCAGTGCATCCTGGCTGTGACCTCACTTTATAAGTCCAAGCCGACGCCGCATCGCGACGCCGCTTAACTCGGGCGTTCGTCGCCAAGTTCGCTTTGGGTCCGAAGCGGACCTCGGCTAGTCGGCGCCGTCAGACTGGTCAGCTGCGACTGGAACCGTGATGCAGCGGCGTCGGCGCACGCACCCAGTTACGATCGGGACTTCGAGGCTTCTGTTGTTGTATGCGCCGAAGGCGCGTCGCAGGCTGCGTCCCTCGGCCGGTGCGAGTGTGTTCGAATCCATCGAGCGGCTCCATAACCCAGGAATGCGGCGAAGGACCGCCCGGCTGGATTCAGAAGCCCCTGACCAACTGTAACCATGCCCGTGCGGAGCTGCGCTTGCCGAGCAACGTGGGTGTCGCGCCCACCGGCGTGGCCAGTTGCACTTGCGCCTGCCAATGGCGCGTGCCGACCCAGCTGAAGCCGATGCCGACGCCATCGAGGTCGAGTTGATTGCGGCCGGCGATCCACGGGTCGGCATTGATGCGCAGGCTGCCATGGTCGACAAACAGGCTGCCCTCGCAGCGGCCGGCGCAGTCGAGCGGCAGGTGGTGGCGTAGCTCTACTGTGCCCAGCCAGCCGCTGGCGCCGGCGATGCTGGAGACGTCGTATCCGCGCACGCTGCTCGACCCGCCCAGCAGGAACTGCTCGGAGGAGTCGAGGTTGCGGTTGCTGTACTGGCCGCTGAGGCTCACATACACGCGGGTAGCGGCACTGAGGTTCTGCAGGCGGGCGAGGCTGGCGTTCCAATGGGTGTAGCTACCTTGCGTGCGTGCGGTGGCAGCGTCGGCGGCCGCTGTCGCTGCGTTGGCGAAGCCTAGCCGACCGTGGCCGAGGCTGAGGCTGGCGCTGCTCAGCCCGCCGCCGCCCCAGTCGTCGCCGTGCTGGCTGACGACGCTGGCTGTCCAGTGGTTGCTGTGGCGGTCGTTGCGCAGGGCGGTGCTGTCGATGCGGTCGCGCAGTTGCTTGCGGTCGAACTGCAAACGGACGTCCAGTCGGCTGTCGTGCGTGCGCACCAGCGGCTGCGTCAGCCAGGCACTGGAAACCCGGGCGGTACCGTGCGCATCCAGCGCATCGAGCGGACCACCCAGCGCGTAGGCCAGCATCGAATACGCCGCGCCGAGCCGGGTGCCATGCCCGTTCAGGGTGACCTGGTAGCCCAGCCGGCCGTAGCGCAGGCCGCGGCCGGAGGTAAGTGTCCCCAGGCTGAGCTGGTCGCCGTGGCGCATCGGATTGTTGATGTCGAGATAGGCTCCCGCGCGCAGGCGGCCGGTGTAGCGGCTGCCTGCGGTGTCGGCGACCAGCTGGCCTTGCAGAGTTGGTTCGGCGTCGGCCTGCACGTCGAGGGTCGAGGTGCCCGGTTCTGTACCGGGGCGCAGGGTGGCGTGGGGGTCCACGCCGGGCAGGTCGCCGAGCAGCAGCAAGCGGGTATCCAGCGTGGACTGGGTGACGACCTCGCCGGAGTGCAGCGGCGCCAGCGTGGCGCGCAGCAGGTCGTCTCCGATGCGGCTTTGGTTGGCCAGTTCGATCTGGTCGTAGCGCGCCTCGACCACCTGCAGCCGCACCGTGCCGCCGCTCAAGGTCTGCGCCGGTACCAGTGCGCGGGCCAGCGGGTAGCCGTGCGCGTGGTAGTAGTCGGTGATCCGTTGCGCCAGCGCGTTGAGCTGGGTCAGGGTCTGCGTTTTCCCTTCGCCGTCGGCGACCAGCGCATGCAGGGTTGCGTTGTCGAAGATGGTGTTGCCTTCCACCTGCAGGTGCGTCACCGCGAACGGGGTGGCGTCTTCGGTGGTGTTGCTGGTCGACGATTCGATCACCAGGCCGGGTGCGGCGACGGGTTTCTCCAGCGGCTTCGGCGGCACTTGCTGCAGGATCTGGCCGCTGTTGGGGATCGTCTGCGCTGGCGCGGCCAGCGGCAGGGCGCAGCAGGCCAGTGCAAGCGGGGCGAAGCGAAAGCGGAACGGTGACGGCATGCGGTGATCCTTTGCGCGCGGCGCGGAATGTGCGGGTTGCGTGATTCACGGCAGACGAACTCCACCGTCGACGATGTGCACATCCGGGGCATGCGGCGCGTGGACAGCATCGGTGGCGTCCGAGGATTGCTGCAGCCCGGCGACGGTGCTGGCGACAAGGCGTGGCGCGCTGCCATCGACCACCTGTAGCGCGGCGGCGTTGCCTGGTGCCTGCTCAAACAGATAGTTGAGTGCGGACAAGCCGCTGCCGTCGATGGCGTACGGCCCGGCCGGGCTGGCCGCGGTGGCTGGCGTCTGCCATGTCAGCGTGCCATCGGTGGCATCGGCCAAGGTATCGCCACCGACGAACCCGGTTACGGCACCGCTCAAACCAGCCGGCATCTGTCCGATCTTGAAGTGGGCGGTATCCGCGCGGTACGTCAACGTCGCGGGGGTGATATCGGCGGTCGTGGTCGCGCTGGTTTTGAAGCTGTAGTTGTTCGCTTCGCTGCCGCTGGCCGTGATGCCGAAGACGTTGACGGTTTTTCCGCTACCGACATTCTTGGTGAGGAAGCTGCCGGTACCGGTGAAGTGCACCGTATCGCCGGACAGCACGCCGGCACTTGCCAGCACGACCGCATCGGCCGTGCTGCCGTCGTAGACGCGGTTGGTACCGGTGGCATCGACGGTGATGCCGAGCCGGCTGATGTCGGCTGTCGTGTTCGTGGTGGTGTTGTAGCTGTAGTTGCCCGCATCGGCGCCGCTGGCGGTGATGCCGTTGACGGTGACCGTTTTGTTGCTGCCGGCGTTCTTGTCGGCGAAGGCCGCCGAGGCGTTGCCGAAGGTGACGGCATCGCCCGCCACCAGGCCAGTTGTGCCCAGTGCTGCGATTTTCGCGGCCGTGCTGCCGTCGTAGACCTTGTCCACGCCGATCGCATCGACCGTGATCGTCTTGGCGGTAATGTCGGCTGTCGTGTTCGCAGTGGTGTTGTAGCTGTAGTTACCCGCATCGGCGCCGCGGGCGGCGATGCCGCTCACGCTGACCGCCCTGGCCGTGCCGACATTCTTGGTGAGGAAGCTGCCGGTACCGGCGAAGTGCACCGTATCGCCGGACAGCACGCCGGCACTTGCCAGCGTAACCGCATCGTCGGTGCTGCCGTCGTAGACGCGGTTGGTACCGGTAGCATCGACGATGATGCCGAGCTGGCTGATGTCGGCCGTCGTGTTCGCGGTGGTGTTGTAGCTGTAGTTGCCCACATCGGCGCCGCTGGCGATGATGCCGCTGACGGTGACCGCCTTGTTGCTGCCGGCGTTCTTGTCGGCGAAGGCGGCCGAGGCGTTGCCGAAGGTGACAGCATCGCCCGCCACCAGGCCAGTTGTGCCCAGTGCCGCGATCGTCGCGACCGTGCTGCCGTCGTAGACCTTGTCCACACCGATCGCGTCGACCGTGATCGTCTTGGCGGCAATGTCGGCTGTCGTGTTCGCGGTGGTGTTGTAGCTGTAGTTACCCGCATCGGCACCGCCGGCGGCGATGCCGAAGACGCTGACGGTTTTTCCGGTACCGACATTCTTGGTGAGGAAGCTGCCGGTACCGGTGAAGTTCACCGTATCGCCGGACAGCACGCCGGCGCTTGCCAGCGTAACCGCATCGGCTGTGCTGCCGTCGTAGACACGGTTGGTACCGGTGGCATCGACGGTGATGCCGAGCGGGCTGATGTCGGCCGTCGTGTTCGTGGTGGTGTTATAGCTGTAGTTGCCCGCATCGGCGCCCGTGGCGACGATGCCGCTGACACCGACCGCCTTGGCGACACCGACGTTCTTGTCGGCGAAGGCGCCGGTGCCGCTGAAGTCCACCGTGTCACCGGCGAGGATGCCGGTACTGGCGAGTTTTACCGCATCGGCGGTGGTGCCGTCGTAGACGCGATCGGTACCGGTGGCATCGACGGTGATGCTCCGCGCGGTGATGGTGCTGCTGCTGTTGTCGACGTAGGTGACGGCATAGTTGCCGCCGCTGTTGCCGTCGCTCACGGTGACGCCGTTGATGGTCACGTGCTTGCCGATGCCGACGTTCTTGTCGGTAAAGGCGAAATTGCCGCCGCTGAGGGTGTCGCTGCCGAACAGCGTGCCGCCGCTCACTACCGCTGTGCCGATCGCGCTGAGCCCGCCATCGTAGGTTTTGCTGACGTTGCTGCTGCTGATCGTCAGCGCGGCCTGACCCACCGAGAGGCGGCCATTCCTGTAAGCGATGGCGTAGTTGCCAGAGGTGAGGCCGTCGGGCGTGATCGTGTAGCCGCCCGCATTGGTGGCGCCTTGCGCATCGCCGGCATAGCGCAGCGCGCCGCCGAGTACCGAGGTGGTCTCGCCGTTGACAAAGCCGCTGTAGGTGACGCTGTGGCCGCCCGTATAAGCGAGGCCGTTGTAGGTCTTGCTGTCGTCATTGGCGGTGACCGTCAGCGCGGCCTGGCCCACCGTGAGGTTGCCATTCCTGTAGGTGATGGCGTAGTTGCCAGCGGTGAGGCCGTCGGGCGTGATCGTGTAGCCGCCCGCGTTGGTGGCACCCTGCGCATCGCCGGCATAGCGCAGCGCGCCGCCGAGTACCGAGGTGGTCTCGCCGTTGACAAAGCCGCTGTAGGTGACGCTGTGGCCGCCCGTGTAAGCGAGACCGTCGTAGGTCTTGCTGTCGTCATTGGCGGTGACCGTCAGCGCGGCCTGACCCACCGTGAGGCTGCCATTCCTGTAGGTGATGGCGTAGTTGCCGGAGGTGAGGCCGTCGGGCGTGATCGTGTAGCCGCCCGCGTTGGTGGCGCCTTGCGCATCGCCGGCATAGCGCAGCGCGCCGCCGAGTACCGAGGTGGTCTCGCCGTTGACAAAGCCACTGTAGGTGACGCCGTGGCCGCCCATGTAAGCGAGGCCGTTGTAGGTCTTGCTGTCGTCATTGGCGGTGACCGTCAGCGCGGCCTGGCCCACCGTGAGGCTGCCATTCCTGTAGGTGATGGCGTAGTTGCCTGCGTTGAAGCTGCCGCCGGTAGCTGCGTTCGACGTGATGGCGTACGGGCCGCCGGTGACGCCGGCGCTTGCCGCGGCACCGGCGCTGGTGAGCGCGACATCGCCGATGGTTTCGCCGTTCTGCAGGCCGCTGGCCGTGAACTCGTTGCCTGCAAACGTGAGCGTGTCACCGTAGGTCTTGCTGGCGTTATTCGCCGTGATTGTCAGGATGGCCGGGTTCACCGTCAGTGCGGCGGCGTTGCCTGTCGCTTGTGCGAACGTGTAGTTGCCGTAGTTCGCGTTCAGGCCGTTGCCGTCGATGGCGTAACTGCCGACGTTGCTGGTGGCTGTGGCACCGGTGGTGAAACTGACGGTACCGGTCGTGGCGTTGGCCAGGGTCTGGCCGTTGACGAAACCGGTCACCGTGCCGGTCAACCCGCTCGGCGTGTTGCCGTAAGTCGTAGTGGCGGTATCGGCCACATAAGTCAGGAGGGCCGGATTCACCGTGAGTGCGGCGGCATTACCTGCCGCTTGTGCGAACGTGTAGTTGCCGTAGTTCGCGGTCAGGCCGCTGCCGTCGATGGCGTAGTTGCCGACGTTGCTGGTGGCTGTGGCAGCGGTGGCGAAACTGGCGGTGCCGGTGGTGGCGCTGGTCAGGGTTTGACCGTTGACGAAGCCGGTCACCGTGCCGGTCAACCCGCCCGGTGTGCTGCCGTAGATGCTGCTGGTCGATGTCGCCAAATAGGTCAGGATAGCCGGGTTCACCGTGAGTGCCGCGGCGTTGCCTGCCGCTTGCGCGAACGTGTAGTTGCCGTAGCCTGCGGTCAGGCCGCTACCGATAATGGCGTAGTTGCCGACGTTGCTGGTGGCTGTAGCACCGGTGGCGAAACTGACGGTACCGGTCGTGGCGTTGGCCAGAGTCTGGCCGTTGACGAAGCCGGTCACCGTGCCGGTCAGCCCTATCGGCGTGCTGCCGTAGGTGGAAGTTGCGGTATCGGCCAGATAGGTCAGGGTGGCTGGGGCGATGGTCAGCGTGCCGGGGGTGAAAGCGATGTCGTAACCCATCTGGCCGGAATACAGGTCGCTAGCCAGCGCGTAGCTGCCGGCATTGGTGGCCGGGGTGCTGGTTCTGGCGTTGGCGTCGCCCAGAATCAGGCTCGCATCCACACTGCTCGACGGCCGCCAGTAGCTCGGCGTCAGCGTGCCAAGGACCAGGCTGCTACTGCCAGCAAAGGCGGTGCCGTTGTAGACCGTGCCGAGATTCTTGGCGCTGACCGCCAGACCAGTCATGAAGATACGCAACAGCGGCGCGGTGTCACCCGCGTAGATCCGCCAGGCCGCAGAGCTGCCGCCGACGGCGCTGATATCCGTGCTCCAGGCCGCAAAACTGGCCGGGTCCATCATCTGCACGGTGGTGAGGCCGGTGCCGCCGCCGTCACTGGTGGATCGGCCGGTGGTTTCCCTGTTCCAGTAACTGCCGGTGATGGCGCCTCCGCCGTAGAGACCGACCAGACCCCCGACATAGTTGTTGCCGCCGACCGCCCCCGTGGCGTAGGTGTTGGTGATCGTGCCGCCCGCTTCGTTGGAGCCAACCAGGCCGCCTACGTAGTTGCCGCCGCCGCTATAAAAGATGCCGTTGACCGCCCCTGTGGCATAGGCGTTCGTGATCGCGCCAAGGTTGCTTCCGACCAGACCCCCGACATAGTTGTTGCCTCTGACCGCCCCGGTGGCATAGGCGTTGGTGATCGTGCCGCCCGCTTCGTTGAAGCCAACCAAGCCGCCAACGTAGTCGCGTTCGTCAGAGGTCAGGCCGTCGGCCATCCCGGCGGCATAGGTGTTTGTGATCGTGCCGCCGTTGTCTCCTACCAGGCCGCCGACGTAGTTCCGGCCTGCAACCGACCCGCCGAGCAGACCGAGATTGCGGATCGCGCTGCCGTTGCCGGTGACGCCGAACAGGCCGACGTCATCGGTGTTCGGCCAATTGATGGTCAGGTTGTTGATGGTGTGACCAAGGCCATCGAAGACGCCGGTGAACGCTGCGCCTGAGGCGCCAATCGGCCTGAAGCCGTTGTAGGCGAAGATGGGCCGGCCTTGGGCGTCGAACTCAAGGCCAACCCACCCGGTCGAGGCGCTGGCGTCGATGTCGTTGCCCAGCACATAACGGCCGGCGAGGCCGGTGTTCACGGCCTGCAACTGATTCAGATCCAGGATGACGGTGTAGAGGTTGGGCCGGTTGCTGGGCGTCACGGTGCCTGTGGGCAGGTCGTTGGTGTTGAATACCTGATTGCCGGACATGCCCAGCAGGTATGGCGTGGTCTGGTTGCCGACATTGCCCCACCTGGCGGCCGTGAAACCTGCGGGCAGCGCTGCGATCAGTGCCTTGGTAGTCAGGCCGGTACCGCCGCTGCTGGTGGACTGACCGGTGGTTTGCGTATCCCAGTAGCTGTTGGTGATCGTGCCGGCATTGTTGAACCCAACGAGGCCGCCGACGTTGCTGCCGGTGCCGCTGACCGCACCAGTGGCATAGACCTGGCTGATCGTGGTGCCGGATACGTTGTTCCCGACCAGGCCGCCGACATAGTTGCTGCCACTGACCGCGCCGGTCGCATAGGCTTGGCTGATCGCGCCGCTGATGTTGTATCCCACCAGACCGCCGACGTCGTTGCTGCCGCTGACCGTACCGGTCGCATAGGCTTGGCTGATCGAGCCGCTGTCGTTGATCCCGATCAGGCCGCCGACGTCACCGCCGCTGCTGCCGACCGTACCGGTCGCATAGGCTTGGCTGATCGGGCCGTGGTTGTTGTACCCGATCAGGCCACCGACAGTGGTCGCGCCGCTGATCGCACCGCTGGCATAGACTTGGCTGATCCGGCCGCTGCTGTCGTTGTATCCGACCAGGCCGCCGATGTTGGCACCGCCGCCGAAGCCGACGTCGGCACCGCCGAGATTGCCGTTGATCGCACCGGTGGCGTAGGCCTGGCTGATCGTGCCGTAGTTGTACCCGACCAGGCCGCCTACGTTGCTTTGCCCCTGGATCGACACGCCAAGCAGGCCGACGTTGCGGATCTTCGTAGTGGTGTAGGTGTAACCGAACAGGCCGACGTTGTTGGAGCCGGGCCGGTTGATGGTGAGACCACTGATGGTGTGGCCGAGGCCGTCGAAGGTACCGGTGAACATCTTGGAATCGGTGGCGTTGAACCTGTGGCCGATCGGCACGAAGCCGGAGCCGATGGCAGAGCCGAAGGCGGAATCCCCCCAGTTGGCCGTGGCGCTGGCGTCGATATTGGCACCTAGCGCGAAATAGCAAAAACAGTTGAGGGCGCCGCTGATGCCTTGCAGGTCCGTTCCGGACGTGCTGCCGGGGGCACCCAACGTCGTGATGATGGTGTACGACTGGCCGTTGATTTTCAGCGTGTTGCTGCCGCCGGTGAAATCCACCCGGCCGCTCTGGCCCGGCGTGGTACTGACCATGTTGACATTGACGGTGCCGCCGCCAATCGCCGCATCGCCGCCGTTGGCGGTACTGGGATTCAGCGCGAGGCCGGCGCTGCCGCTGGCCGTCATCACGGCGTTGATATCGATATCGTGGGCGGCGGTGAGCGTGAGCGTGTTGGCGCCCCAGTTCACTAAATCATTGACGTGGATGTCGCCGCTGCCGCTGGCGTTGGCGCCTTGGCTTGACTGAATGGTGACATTGCCACCACCAAGCTGGCTGCTCAAAGTGCCGCCGCTTATGTCGCCACCGCTGAAGGCGATGGTGAAATCGTGCGGATCGATCAGCCAGGTGCCGGCGTTGCCCGTGGCGGCCAGGGTGGTGATCTTTGCGCCGTCGGCCACCTGCACATGCGCCGCCGAGGTTTCGACAAAGCCGCCGTCGCCGCCGTTCGGCGCGCTGGCGTCCAGCGTGCCGTCCACCTGCGTGGTGCCTGCTTCCATGCCGCCGAGCAGCACGATCTTGCCGGCGCGGTTTTCGACCGTCCGCGCCTGGATCGTGCCGCTGTTGTTGACCACGCTGGCCAGCAACGAATCCTTCGCGCCGGCGCTCATCAGCACCTGGCCGCCGTCGGCGACGATCAGCTGCTTGTTCTCGGCCAGCGCGTTCAAGGTGCTGGCGTCGATCTGCATGTCGAGCAGGCGGTTGCCGTCGAAACGCAAGGTGACCGCGCTGCCGCCGGCCAGCGCCACGCTGCCGGCAGGCGCTTGGATCGCACCCTGGTTGGACACCGCGTGGCCGAGCAGGGCCACGTAGCCGCCGGGTGCAGCGGTGATCGTACCGAGGTTGGTCACGCGGCCGACGCCTGCGCCGGTAAAGCGCAACGTGCCGCGACCCAGCTGGCTATCGCTGACGTCGAGCGTGCTGGCGACCAGGCCGCCCGCGCTGACCTGCGCGCCTTGTCCAAACAGCACGCCGTTGGGGTTGATCAGGAACACCTGGCCGTTCGCGTTCAGGTGGCCGAGGATCACGCTGCCGTTGGGGTCGGCGATGCGGTTGACGGCGATGGACTGCGCGTTCGGCTGCAGGAAATTGACCGTGTCCTGCGCGCCGATATTGAAGCTCAGCCAGTTCAGTGACAGGTTCTGGCTGTTCTGCTGGATGGTGGTGAGGTGATCGCCGTAGTCGATACGGCCGCTGCCGGCGGTGACCTGGCCGCCGGCGGGATGGGTCGAGGATGCCGCCGACGCGATGACCGTCGGCGCGAGCGTCGGATGAGCGGCGACGATGGCGCCCGCCGGACGGGCGCCATCTATCGCCGTAACGCCGCTTGACGCGGTAGCGAGGGCCAGCATCGGCAGGCTCAGGGGGAGCGCAGCCCACCCGGCCCGGCGCGTACGGCGCGATGTCGAGGTACGCCCGGCCTTGCCGCGACCGCGGGCGAGTTCGGAAACGACCAGCCAAACGCGACGGACCTGGCTCCAGACCAGCCGGTAGATGTGATTCATGCGATTCCCCTGTGGTGCAACGCAGATTTCCCCGGGCAAGCTTCTCTTGGACAGGCTCGGATGACCGGGTTGGTTAGCTGGGAATTTTGCGCGTTAGGGCACAGGCGACTTGATCGGCTGTCTCAGTTGGAAAGGGAAGGTTGGGGGAATGACGACGTTGGGGTGACGAGCGATCGCTTGCGAGGGCAAGGCCACAGTGGAGGAGCGGTTCGCTTTTGTGGGCAATTGCCGGCTTCGCTGTTGTAAAGCGCCTCCCGCCTTCGCGGGAGCGACGACATGGGGGAAAAGGGTTTTCGTCGGCAAGGCGGCAGGCGGTAGCGAGTCGATACGCCAGGCCTGGCGCTGATTCGATGTGCCAGCAAGCGTGAGCGCCAGCGTGGGAGGGTGTTGCGGCATGCCACGACAGGCGGGGATAAAAGCGGGCGCGCGTCCTGTAGCATGAGCGCGCGCGGACGGGGGCCCGGGATGACCAGCAACAGCACAAGCCATGTCGAGGTCGAGGCAAGCGTTCGCGTGCCGATCCACCACCACTTCAGCACACGCGACGTCGCACGAACGCAGCAACTGGTGGCGTGGCGTGATCGAACCTCCTCTTTTCTCGATATAGCGGTGTCGCACGCACAGGTGGCTGACGGGTTTCGCGCCACGCTCGACCATTACCTGGTCGATGGCATGAGGTTTCTCCACGCCAGCACCGACCCGATCACGCAGACCCGCACGGCGCCACAAATTTCCACGGACACCATGCGCGATTATGTTTTTCACGTGCTGCTGGTGGGGGGCGGCGGCGTCGAAACCACAACCGGTCTGTATCCGCGGCGCAAGGCGCTGCAATCCCGGCCAGGCATCCTGGCGCTGGACATGGGCCAGACGATGCGCATGGAGCGGGAGTGCAGGAGCCAGGTCATGGCCTTGTTCCTGCCGCGTGCACTGGTGGAATCGGTGCTGCCCGATGCGGAATCGCTGCATGGCCGCGTGATCGACTACGCATCGCCGCGCGCGCGCATGTTTCTAGGCGAACTGGAGGCGCTTTCCAGCAGCATCGATACGATGAGCGTGGCTGAAGCCCGCTCGATGATGGCCACATGCGCGCACCTGATCGTCGGGGCCTTCGCCAAACAGTGCGGCCTGAGTGGCGACGCGCGCGCCGCGATCCGCGCAGCGGTGTTCGGCAGGGTACGGCAGCATGTCGAGCACCACTTGCACGAGCCGGAACTGTCGCTGGAGAGCATCGTCGATGCATCGCAGCTGTCCCGCGCCGCGCTGTATCGCCTGTTCGAGCATGAAGGCGGCCTGGCCACCTACATCCGCAATCGCCGGTTGCGCGAGGCCGCGGACGAACTCATCCGATTTCCGAAGGCGCCGGTCGTGGAGATCGCTTACGGTCTGGGATTCAGGAGTGCGGCGGATTTCAACCACGCGTTCCGCCGTGCGTATGACATGCCGCCCCGCGACTTCCGCGCCCTGGCCCGCTCGCGCGAAAGCCGGGCATCAGGCCAGAAGTCCGTCGCTTCCATCACGCAGTGAATGGCAAGGGCCGGCACTTGCAGACCGCCGGACATGCGTCGCCCTACCGCTTGGAGATGCAGATTCGGCGCAGCGCCAGAACTGCCAGGCGAAATGTGCGGGGAGGGACGGGAGCTTGGATTGGGTGATTAGGGGGCGTTATCGAGGGTAAGCCAGCAGCCGCAGCGCTAAGGCGGAGCTTCACGTGGCCCGCACCGGCTCTCGGCGCTTCTGCCGCGAAGGCCGCTGCCGCGCTCGCTCTACATCCGATCTGGCCGGGAGCCCCTGAGCTTGGCGGCCTGACCCCATCCCCAGAGAACCGCTAATGACGCCGAACGTCGGTCTGAAGATGGACGACTTGAGCCGGCGCTGGTGGAGGAGATATGAGGCTTCGCCCAGATGGCAGCATGTCTGGCCGCGCAAGAAGCCGATGAGGAGCCGCAAGGTGTGCATGAGGGGTAGACTCCCGTGAAAGGAAACGCGTTGAGGTGCCGATGAGCTACACGGACCGATGGATGGATGCCGCTGGGCAGAGCCCGGAGCCGGATCCCGCCGCTTTCATCGATCCTGATACCCGCGAGGTTTATGATGAGTGGAGAGCCCTGCGCACGCCTGTTCTGTGTGAAGTGGTTCTGGTCAGCACAAGGCCGTTGAGCAAGGAGGGCAGGGCACTGGCCAAGCGTCTGTTATCTGTATTTTGTGTGGGTGCCGGGAGAGGCCGAGCGGTGACCGGCGGTTACTTAAGATGAACAAGCCCACGCGACGCCAACACACGGTCTGGCGCAAATACCTGAGAGCCTGGGCCAGCAAAGAGCAGATATGGTGCTCGATGGGAGACGCACCCTTCCGGGCTGGTCTGATGAAAGTTGGCCAGGAAAGAGACTTCTATCGCGTTCGGGACATGACAGATGAAGATGTCACTTTGGTCCATGGCGCCTTCATCGCGCCAATGAACAGCGAGATTCAGAGACGTTCGGCAGAGCGGTGGCTGAGCGACTTCAATGCCCTGGGCAGGATTCGACGTCTCCTTGAGGCGCAAGGTATCGACGCCGCATCCACACTTGAGCCGCTGTATATCGAGCTCGAGGAAAAACTACACGGGGACATCGAGGACAATGCGCTGCCGCTTTTGGAGCGATTGCTAGCCTCCGAAATCTTTTGTCTGGTCGATGACGATGACTACATGGTCTTTGTGCATTTCCTGATGACTCAGTATTTCAGGACGACCCGCTTGTCGGCGAACGTAAAGCGGGGAATGGATGGCCGGTTCAGCGGCACGCTCGAGCGATCAATGGGGGCGTTGCGGCATATGTTTGCAACCGCGGCGGGCTTCACGCTTTTTTCCGAGCGAGCCACCTTGAAGCCATATCTACTTATCAACGAAACCGACGTTCCACTCATCACCGGCGACCAACCTGTCATCAACACGCTGGCCGTAGACCTTCCGGCGGATATAGCGGTTCAGGACTGCGAGTTCTACTACCCACTGTCCCCGCAGAAGGCGTTGGTCATTACGACCAGCGATTGCTTCTCGAGTGGGCGAATTTTCGACGCCGCTCAGGCTCATGAGTTCAATCGTCTCATCGCAGTTGCGGCCGAGCGGCAGATTTTCGGAGCAAACGAGCCAGACCTGTACGGTGTCGCAGCTCTAGTTGGTCAGCACATCACCAAGACTTGAGGAGCGTCGAATGAGAAAAAAGGACTACTGCACCTTAATGTAGACCCTTCCCTGCTCGCGTCTCAATACCTGCGACTCGGCGTGCAAGAAGGTGTCGGCCTGGCAGCGTGTTAGATCGCGGCGCTCATGCAGCTAGCTGCACGTCCGATGCTCGGCAGGACAGATGCGTCACCAGCGCATTTTGACCAGGCGCTCATTCATGGAGTAGAGCCGAGGCTGAGTCAGGCCCCGCGCGATTAGTGGTCCGGTGGATACCCGTTGGATGGTGGATTAGGCATGTTTTATCGGGGGTAGGGGCGGCAGCTTTTGACTCTTAGCGGAATTTGGGTCCGAGTGCAGGAATGTCTTGTTGAAGTTTTACACTCAGAATCTATGATTTAGAAAGATTCTTAGTTAGTATTGATAGCCGGTAGCCGCAGTTTCCTAGTTAGGCTAGCTCAATGCTCGGGGCATTGTACACTCAGACTTTGGCGAACTGGCTACTCTGCTGAGGGAGGTTGGCGTCGGCGGCACAGCCCCTGATCTGCGGCAACTGTCATAGAATGAAGGACGACTGAGTACTGGCACAGTATGAGCATGCCTAGCGATGATGAAAGTATAGATCCAGTCCGCGGGTCTCGCGGTGGTCACACCTTCCACGAGAGATGGGCTGCCAGACGGGCATTGCAGCTGGTTTTTCCGAACGACGATTTATTCGCAATCGCCGTGGAGGGGATTTCATCAACGGAGACGACGAGTCCCGGAAAGTGGGCCGAAGATGTCGCCGACCTCGTCCTTTACTACGGGGATGGAGACAATTTTCAGAGCTGCGAGCGGCTTGAGACCGTCCAGTTCAAGTACAAGCATCGCTGTGAAGCTGTTACGGCCTCTTATCTGAAGAAGACGATCGAAAAGTTCTCTAGCACGATTGCCGGCTATGAGAAGGAGTTTCCGGCCGCCGAAGTCGACGCGAAAGCGGTGTTCATTTTCGTCACGAACGCGGAACTCAAGGACAGTCTTTCTGAGGCCATAGAGGCGCTTATCGAAGAGAAGACGCCTTTAGGTCGCGAAGCAGCCGACCAGGTTCGTTATCTCAAGGAATGCTGTGCTACTGGGGGCTTATCCGACGCAAGCCGTCTTTTCTCCAGAATGGTGTTCCGGGCTGGAGAAAAGGGTCTTTCGAGTCAAGACAGCGCGCTCAGGCGAACGCTCACCGACTGGTCTGCCGGTGCCGATGCAGAAGCCAGGAGCCGCCTTTACGGACTCCAGGATCTCGTCTTGAGAAAGGCCGGCCCGAGTGGCCAAGGCAAGAATCTGATCCGCCGTGAGGATGTCCTGGATGCACTCGATTGCGCTCCGGAGGACCTCTTTCCGGCCGACACCCGATTCATCGACGTGGGTGCCGTCGTCGAGAGATCTGAACTATCGACCGTCCATGATCTGATCAAGAGCTCAGTGAAGCCCGTCTTCGTCGACGCGGAGGGCGGAGTGGGTAAGACCGTGTTCGTGCAGAGTCTTGCCGCAAGGATGGCGAATGAATTCGAAGTGGTCATTTTCGACTGTTTCGGCGGTGGGTCGTACCGTTCGGACAATCACTCCAGGCACCTCCCCAGAATCGGTCTTGTGCAGATCGTCAACGAACTGGCGTCCCGGACACTTTGTGATCCGATGCTGCCGAGCGGCGACGATAGCCGCAAGGTCGTCAAGGCTGCGCGCAAACGGCTTGCCCAAGCGGCGGCGGCAATCAAAACCCAGTCCGAAAAGCTCGGCTTGCTCATCGTCATCGATGCCGCTGACAACGCCCAGCTGGAAGCCGACCATCGCCATGAAGAGGCGTTCCCGAAGCTTCTTCTTGCGACCATCGACGAAGATCCAATCGATGGCGTGAAACTACTGCTTACTGCGCGCCCGCACCGCAAGGACAAGGTCATCGGTCGCAGCACGGTGAGTCGGGTCGAGCTAGGCCCCTTCACCGATCCGGAGGCCCGAGAGTTCCTGCAGGAGCGCAAGCCTGACGCTTCCGGCGTGGAGGTTGCGACCGCCTTGGCGCGATCCGGCCGGAACGCGCGCGTCCTAGACTACCTCGTCCAGACCTGGGACGAGAATGTCCGCGGCGGCACGTCGGCTGGTCTCATCAAGGTCCCCGAGATTATCGCCCAGCGTTGCATAAAGATCGTCTCCGATCTTCATGTCGCAGGATGGCTGGAGTCGGAGGTCGCAGAGTTCTTCGTCGCCCTGTCGCTGCTTCCCCCGCCGATTCCGCTCGACGAGTTGGCAAACGCGCTTGGATGGTCTGCGGCTCAAGTACGTACCGCCGCATCGGATTTAGCCCCGATGCTTGAGGTGGCATCGCACGGCGCTATCTTCAGGGACGAGCCCACGGAAACATATATTCGGGAGACATACTCCGAAGTATCGGAAGCGCAAAAGGCCATCGCCGACCGCCTGTTGGCCTCGCAGGGGACATCGGCCTATGCCGCCGAGGCGCTGCCGCATTTTCTGGTCGTCATTAAAGACAGTGACCGTGCGTTCGCACTCGTCGACTCAACCAATTTCCCGGCAACGGTGCAGTCGGAGTTCGGCCGCCGAAGGTTGAGGCTCGCACGGCTTCGCGCGGCTTTCCGATTGGCGGTTGCGGAAGACGACCTCGACCGTGTGCTGGGCCTCAGCATGCGGCTGGCGCAAGCCGCCACCGCCAATCTGAGAGGCGACGAGTTCATTCGAAGCTCACCTGCGCTCGCGATCGTGCTCGGTGACGCTGATTCCTATCGCCGCCTTATTGCGGATCGCTCGGGATGGCGTGGTGCCAGAAGTTCAAGGCTGACAATCGCTCATCGCTTCGCAGGTAACGCCGAGGAATCGGAGATCCAATGCGGGAGCACGGTGCGGTGGATCAACTGGCATGCCGCACAGCCGCACGACGAGACGCATGGAAAATTCGCCGGACCGGAGACCAAGGACTTCGCAGCAGTACTGTTCCAGCATTCCGCCGGAGGCAAGTTTGACGCGGTCGATCGTAACCTCGCTGCATGGAATGATCGCTTTTCGCTGTCTGCGAGCGGCGAGCTCTTGCAGCTGCTAGAACTGTTCGACCATGCGAACGGCACTACGTTGCTCGCGGATTTAGTCTCCTTCGCCGCAAGCGACGAAGGAAAATCGCGTGCGCTCAAGCTGCGGCTCCTCTCGCGACCCCGCTTTCTCAATAGACGACAAGTGGGCGCGCTGGCAAAGTCGACTGGAGCGCCACTGCCCGCCGGCGATGACGATGACGAAGACGAGGGCTTCTCAGCCGAGTCCAAGAGAGGGGGCAGCGATCACGTCGTACAGGCGGCGTTGACAGCACTCCTCTACAGCTCGCGCGCCGTTGCCGCAGCGATCATCCGCCACGCGCCGCTGGCCCGACCATCGGTATACGACTATGGCGAGCGTTACGGCCCCTCGAGGGTCTGGGGCCCGATCCTCCGCGCCTGCATTCGCGCATGGTCGGCTGGAAGGCCGGTCGCCTACCATGACCTGCTTCCGAGGGAACTGGTGATCACCAAGCAGGCGAGGGCAGTCACGTCCGAGAGAGAAGTGCTCGCGTTTCTGAAGAAGCTGCACCAGCCTGCATCCGGCGGCCCCGGCAAGAAACGTGGCAGCAATCCGCAAGGCGCGAGATTCAGCGACCGCGATTGCGAGAACATCAGCAGGTGCATCGAGCTGGCACGCCAGCTGACCCGGCCGATCGAGGAAGCCGCCCTCTCGCGCCGGGGCCTTTCTGATGCGATCGTCACCGACTTCCTGGACGGATGGCGCAAGCACTTGCGACAGGGAGTGCACTGGAGGGCCGAGGTCGCAGCTGATTTGTTCATTCGAACCGTCGGGCTCGGCTGCATCCACATCCTGCTGGACCATGCACCCCGAATATCGGAAGACCAGGCGAGGGCCATCGTTGGTCTGACTTCCTCGGAAAGATTTTCCGTCCGACAGAAGACGTCTGTATTGGGCCAGCTTGCCCAGCGATCAAACCTCCATGAGCTCGCGGGCCAGTTCGCGCAGCACATCGCCGAACAGATCGGCCATGAGGACGATATCGATCAGCGCGGCGGCGCATACGCCAATCTCGCTGCGTCCCTCGTTTCCATGAGCATTGACGAAGCCCGCGAGTACTACCGGCAAGGTCTGGGCCAGTTGGACCAGCTTGGCGGAGAGAGCTACGAGCAAATCTATTCGCTGCTTCGTTTCGCGAGCGTGCAGCGGGGCGGCTTCCTGAAGCCGGCGCTGTCGCATCGGTTGATGAACCTTTGCCAGACCATCGTGCGGAATGAGCCGAGCAAGTTCGGCTGGACGTTGTTTGCGCGCGCCGCCGCTAATTCCATAGGCTTCCAGGCGATCGCCAAGATCGTGCGCTGGCACGATCAGGACGTCGCGGGCCTCTCCTACGGATTGCCGCAGCTTGCTTGCTTTCTGGCCAAGAACGGAGACCTCGATCCACGTCGCGCCGCATTCGTCCTGACGATTTGCGAGGACCATGGCTGGTGGGACTGGCGTTCCGGTGACGGGGTCGCCGACCTGCTGAGACTGTCAAAGCCCAGCGATCAGAGGAGGATATTCCAGGCGATCGTCGAGAAGCTACGCGCCCGATACCCGTTCGGTGGCTGGACCTCACTCTGGGAAGGCTTCCTGGAAGCGGGGGATCAGTTCCCGAACGCACTTACCACTGATGTTCACGAGGCGGTCGAGCGACTCAGGGTTGAAGCGCAACGCTCGCAGGATGAGTTCAACAGTCGCGACAGATCGCAGCAGGACTTCCTCGCCGAGCAGACTCCGAAGCCGAGTGAAGAAGAGGTCGGCAGTCTCATTGCAGCGCTGGTCGCGGACTGCGATCCGTCATCAGCACATTCGATCGACAAAGCACTGTCGACCATTAAAGCGGATGGCCGGCTATACTATGACGCACGCCAGCGCTTCGTCGCCGGATTGCTCGCCTCGTGCCCGTATTCTAGGCGGTTGGCACTATTGTTCGCAGTCTGCGACGCATCCGAGCTGAGCATCACCCAGTCATTGGACATAGTTGCCGAGTGTCTCGCCGTTTGGAGCGGATCCTCCAAGCACCTCGTTTCGAATGCGAAAGCGTTGGTTGAACGGTTGTTCGAGTCTAAGATCGTTGAGTTGTTCGAAGGTCAGTTCTCCGACATCGTACGCGGCATCCACGGACTCTCGGAACTTTGCGGTGACAAGCACTTCGTACTGCGGCTACTCCTTCGCAAGGTGGCGGCCGATGAGTTGGAGCTCGACGGCGACGAGTGGCTACAGTTGGCCACCGCACTGTGCGATGTCACTTCGGGCCAGGCTGGCCTCGGTGCGCTGGAGTTGCTGCTGTCCGGGCCGGCTTCCCGCATTGCCGACGAGATCGGAGAGGGGCCGTTCTGTCCCGATCAAATCGTCGAAGAAGATGAAGCGGCGTTCTTCGCCGATGTGATCTGGCACCTTCTCGGCGACGAAGACGCCTATCTCCGCTGGACCATCGCAAGGGGCTTGAAAACGCTTGTCGAGTTGGGTCTCGACGAAGAGCTCGGGCTGTTGCTCGACCGCTTTGACCAAAGGGAGATCGCGGCCTTGGCATCGTCGGATCGGGGGTTTCCATTCCAGAATTCCCAGCAGTGGCTGCTGATGGGTCTGGCGCGGGCTGCCTTGCGCCACGCCGGGGCGATGGGCGGTCTCAGACGCCAACTGCTGGCGCTCGCCCAACGAAGCGACCTCCATGTCATTAACAAAGTGCACATTGCTAGATGTCTGAGAAATATCGGCAACGACGGTGCGCGCGACGTAGACCTGGAGGCGTTGGTCGATCAGATCGACCAACCACCATGCGGCATCGTCACCAGCGATATTCACCCGGTCCCGGCAGAATCTACGTCGAGCTTCCACTTCGACTACGAGTTCGCCAAGAGTGACATCAGTACCCTCGCCTGGCTCTTCAATGTCGACGAGGCAACGGTGGTGGAGGCAATGGCAACAGAAATCACGCATCGATGGCCGGGCGCTACTTCGCTGAACGAATTCCCCGGCCGTCAACGGTACGACCGGGATCGGGGCGATCGATACGAGACCTACCGCGAGCATGTCCAAAAACACGCGCTGCTGAGCGCTGCAACTAGTCTTTCGACGACGCGGCCGGTGGTCGTTCGGAGTTATGAGGCTAGCGACGGCTCACCTTGGCTCGAATGGCGCAATCGCTACGACGTGACTTTCGATGATGGCTCCTGGCTATCGGATCGGAAGGATCCGATACCCTGGCAGGCGAAGGAGAGTCTGCTGGGCAAAAGGACAGGCCAGCAAGAGACACTGCAGGAACAACAAACGGTGCTGCGGAAGCTGGGCCTCATGGACACCTACGACGCGCTAGTCCTGCTCTATGGGCGCTGGTCTTCGCCCGATGGCGTGCACGTCAGAATCACGTCGGCGCTGACGGAACGGAAGGGCGCGATTGGCCGCTGTATGGCATTCGCTAAACAACACGGTCATGACCTTTGGCTGCCGGAGTTCTGGGACGAGGGATTTTACGACCGTCGTCACCGGCAGAAGAGCATTTTTGCCCCATTGGTCTGGGCGCCCGAGACCCACAGTCTCGGCATCGACTTAGGTGATGAAATTGCGGCGAAGGGAGCGGCTGGAAGACCGCGTCTCGGAATTGACCTCACGAACAGTCTGATGTTAGCCAACCAGGCGGGCAGCGGTGATTGGCATACCGCTGATAGTAAGTTGGCGCTGAGGAGCCAAGTCTGGGGCACTTGGCAACCCGACCCCGATGATCACCGTGGATCCCGCCACCACGATGACGGTGAGGCTTTATGGGCTTCGCCCGATTGGCTCGCTGAGACGTTGTCCAGCCTGAACAAGCGACTCGTTTTCACAATTACGTTTTGGAAGTATCGATCGTCACGTGAGTACGCTCCTTCGAGCGGCGTTAGATCAGTTCTTGTCGGGCTGCTGCTCGATGAAGGGAAGATAAGAATTTGGCATGCGAAGAAGGCATCGAAACAAGATTACTGATCTGCTTGTATTGCCTTCCCCAAACCGAGCCCAATAGTGTGGGCCTGAGGACAAGGAAGTTCGCCTGTTAACGACGGCTTTTCGCCGAGAGCAGACGCTGCCAAGGCAGGGGTTAGACGGATTTATCGGGGGTAGGGAATGGCGGCTTTCGACCCTAGGCCAGCGGCTTATGCCGCGCGACATGAAGTGCTCGGAGGATTGGACATGGGGACCGACCGGGTCGAGTCCGATCGAGAGCAGGAACTGGCCGAGAAGCTGTTCAAGTCCGCGGGCCAAGCCGAAAACTAAAGGCCGCCGAACCGCTGCCGCGCATCGAACGCCCCCGCGACGGGGCGCACGACGACCTTGCTCTGGCCTTGGCGCTCACCGTGTTCGACCTGTCCCGGCCAGAACCCGTGGATGCCGTACGAGTGAAGTGGGCGCGTTAATGCCATTCTTCAATCTGCTCGGTGATAACGCGCCGGATAGAGTTCTCGGTAATCTCGGTGATTTCAACCCGGTTGATGATGACGCGCTCGACGCTGCGCGACTTGAGTTTGTCATATAGCCATGCAGAGAACAGTCCGACGTCGATATCTACCGCGAGTTGCAGGATGTACTGGCTTATCTCGGGGATATCAACTGCTTTGCGAATCAGCCCGCCTTGAAAGTGCAGCTTCGCACCGCCAGGCGCATCGATGACCACCCCTTGCTGGATCGTGCTGGAGTCCGCGATAAGGAAAGGTAGTTGACGGTCGAATGACTCGATATCGATAGCTATGTTCATGGGTTCGCCTTCGCATCGAAGTAGGCTTTCGCATCTGCGAATCGCGATAATATTTCATCCGTTCGCTCCGTAAATTCCATGTGGCCAACGGTCTTGCGATCTGTCCAATAGTCGGCTTCTAGGGCGGTCGGCTTGTATTTCTTGGAGCCGTGGGTGGCGATCACCGCTGCGCCCACATGCCTTTCGCTTCGTACTCCCCGCAATGACACGTTGGGTGTGTTTGCATAGGCAACTACAATTTCAAAACGCGATGCGCATGTGCTGGGCTTGATCGAGTGAGCCAACAGACAGGACTCGGATTCGGGCGTAAGTAGGTGGATCTCCAGTTTCGATGCAGTTTGCGTGACGGCGGCATAGGCCGATATGGGCGGGATGCCTTGTTTCGTCTCGGGGTTCACCCAGCTTGACTGGATGGTAACTTTCCAAGTCCCCCGAATGTCTGGGCGATCGAACAGAAATCCCTGCAGGAATTTGAGCTTCCATAGCCAGTGCTCCATCGCGTAGGCGACGAGGACCAATACCGTTACAACGGTCGTGAACGGAGCCGCGTGCTCCCATGTCAGCTTAGTTCCCTGAAGAAATAGCGCTACTCCCCATGCTGCGGCGGCTATGAGCAGTGCGGCAGTGATTTGTGGCCGAGTGACCATCATGCAATTCCAATTCGCTTGCGTGCGCGATCAATGAATGCCTTGAACTGCTGTCGCTTCGTTTCGTTGCCCCTGAGTAGATATTTGAGTTCGCTTACCTCACCCCATTCGCCGCAGGCATCCATTCTTGAAAGTTGAATAGAAAGATAGTTCAGCGCCGCAGTGACGTCCTGGAATAGCGTGTCGTGCATGAAAAGCGTGTTCGGAACATTCCAGACAAGGCACTCAACATTGAACCCCTTGAGTGGCTTTGCTTCGGCAACTCCTTCGTCGTCCATGACGTTCCTCAGCTTCTTTACGATACGGACAATCTTGCGATATGCCCTCCGAGTATTGTTGTTCTTGTCGTTTCCGTTAGCGTAGTGCTGTTCCGGCCAATTGATGATCTTTACGCCCTTGTCGGTATAAAGCTGGGTGCCACTCAAGTACGTCCCGGTGTGCCGGTACCTACGATGCTCGAAAACAGGGACGGCGTCCGCATCGACTCGATACGTATTCTCGTGAATGTCGAAAGCTTTGTCTCCGCGCGTTACGTGTGTAGAGCCAAAATAATCTACGAGGGCGTCACTAATGTCATTTTTGAACTGAGCGTAGGTGTAGGTGCCGGGTAGATTTCCGAATGTTTCGCGTGTCGTTCCTTCGGGGTAGTCCGGGAAGAACGTCCCACCTGTATAGACAACCGCGATGTCAACGTCACTGTCCTGGCGAACATTTACGCGGTTCCGGTAGGAGCCCTGTACGAAAGCGCGGCTTACCGTCGCCACCGCCGGCCAGGCGGCGAGCGCCTTCTTGATGGCCGTGATTGAGTGTTCAATCTTGTCGGTTTCGGTATTGCTCGGCGATTGCGCCCACTTCTCGAAGCACGCTTCCCATTCTGCGCTCACGATTAACTCCGTTTAATTGATCCCCTGTGATTACCGTTGGGGCACCGCATCAACTTTCAAGGTCAGAATCGGCTGGAAACGATTTCTCGATCCTTCATGCGAATGATGGGCGCGGGGCGTCTCAACCTATGCGACTGGCCGCCGGAAGAATCGGCCTAGGCAATGTCGCCGTGGAGGGCTTTATGGATCGATGGAACTGGGTAGCGGTTCGGGCCTATGGCCCCGCCGTGTTCGCGCTTCTCGTGGCCGTGGTGTCGGCGGCCGTGCTTTCGCAGTGGCAGGCAAGCCCGCTGCTGGCCGGGTTCGTGGTGGTCGGGCGCTGGGTGCCCCTGCTGGCGCTGGCGGCCACGTTGTGGCTGGTGGCTGCGCCCACCTACAGGCTAGTGCAGTGGCAGCGAGGCCAAGGGTTCGATTGCCCACGTTGCGGCGGCCCGCTAGGGCACGAACGCGCTGGGTACGCGAGCCGGGGCGGTGCCTATCGCCGCTGCTATGCGTGCGGCGACAACGTGAACCACCGGCACTATGAATACACCGCATAGCGCCGCCCACGGCTACGCACGGGCTACAGGCGCTACAAGTAAAACAAAGGGCTAGGCCGCGAAGCCTAACCCTTTGTTTTTAGGGTACCGAAGGTGGGACTCGAACCCACACGAGTGTTAGCTCGGCGGATTTTGAGTCCTCTGTATGGGGCGATAGGATGCCTGCTTCAGCCTTTTGGTAGATGAAGAGCGGGCAGAGAAGGTGAATGACGGAACGGGCAGCGGTTCGCCGCCGACTTTCAATCCTCTAGCAAGCGGGCAGCCGGGTTGCCTATGACTTCGCCTGCCTGGAAGTAGCCGACGAAACTCGACACCGACCGATGCTCCGTCAGCTGCATGATCGCCGGCAGTGTCACGCCCTGGCGGCTGGCCTCGGTCACAAACCCCGACCTGAGACTATGCCCGCCAAAACCCGCCAGGCGCGCCCGCCGCTGCACGATCTCCCCCACGGCGGCCAGGGACAGGGCAGGGCCGACCCGCTGCTTCCACAGCCGCCGGAAGATCGCCTCTTCGGTGGTCCTGGACGCTGCCAGCCAATCCTGCAGGGCGAGGGCGGCCCGGTCGAGCACCGGCTTGTCCGGGGTCGAGGATGAAGATCACCATAGCGAATGGGGTGTATGTCTGCTGGAACGGGGCACTTCCTCCGCGGCAATCAGCTTGGGCAAGCAAGACTTGATCCACAGCCAAATCCAGCGCGCCCGAACCCGTGCCGCCTGGTACGCTATTTCGCATAATGTATATTATGTTAAATCAACTGAGGTGCTGCACTGGTCTGCTGCCGCTCTATCTTGCACCGCTCCTGCTTCTGGAAAGCCTCAAGCCAGCTCCACCTCTCATCGACCAATAGATATCGCCGGCAACTCGACAGACGGCCGGCACCGCAGATAGTTACGCTGCTGATCTAGCGCTTGCTCCCAGCCATTGCCCACCCTGCGGATCACACGGCCCTCGGAACATGAGACGCCAGAAGCCTTGGCCTCAGCGGTACCAAGCGCAGGGATATCGAGAAGAACCGACGATGGCCGAGGACGTCCCCAGGCGCGGGACATGCCGTCCTGCATCGCGAAGTCGACATGCTCGCAATAGGCATGCACCCATGGCCGAGGATCGCTAGCGAGAAGCTTGCGACAATCGAGCTTCGGAACCGCAGCGACGTTGCGATTCGGGTTCACACGCTCGATGCCACGGCCGGTAGCTGAGCGCGTCTGCGCCGACACGGCGAATGCCGACAACAGCAAGAACAGCCCCACGACACGAACATCCATGCTCACCCCCGTGGAAAGGATGATATGGGACGGGCGAAGCGCACGCTTAGACAGATGCGACAACCGTGCGCAGGCGGCCACATGGCAAATTTGACCAGCTGCACAGTCCATTCACGCCGACCTGCAATCTGGAATTTCCAGCCCAGGAAATTATGTGCATATTGCACTCTTCTCCCAGTAGGCATACGCTGCCGTCCAGTTAAGTGCATTTTGCACATATGGAGGCGACATGAACGACGAAGGCAATCCGTTGGATGTCCTGATCTGCGGCGCTGGCGCCGCGGGCCTGACCCTGGCCTTGGAGCTGGCGCGGCGCGGGGTCGGCTTTTGCCTGATCGACAAGATCGACGAGCCGTTCGGCGGGTCCCGCGGCAAGGGCATCCAGCCACGGACGCTGGAGATCTTCGAGGACCTGGGGATCGCCAATCGGCTCGCCGCGGTGGGCGGTCCCTACCCGCCTGAGCGGAAGTACGGCGAGGACGGCAGAGAGTACGTCGCTGCTGCCGAACAAGCGCCGCCAGCGCGGCCCTCCGAGCCGTACACGCTGCCGTTGATGGTGCCGCAGTTCCTGACCGAGCGCGTCCTGCGCGAGCGGCTGGCCGAATTCGGGCATGCCCCTCGCTACGGGTGCGAACTGGTGGATGTGCTGCAGGACGCCGACGGCGTGACCGCCCAAGTGGTCGACGCTGCTGGCACGCATCGCATTCGCGCGCGCTTCCTGGTCGCGACCGACGGCGGGCGCAGCTTCGTGCGGCACGCGCTGGCGGTCGATTTTCCCGGCAAGACGCTGGGGGTTCGCGCCATCGTGGCCGACGTCGCCTTGGGCGGTCTGGATCGTGCTTGCTGGCACCGCTTCAACGAAGCGTCCATGCAGCGCCACGTCTCGCTGTGCCCGCTTGCCGGCACCGATCTGTTCCAGGTGCAGGCGCCGATTCCGCTGGAGGGCGAAGTCGACCTGTCCGCTGCCGGCATCGATGCCATGATCGCGGAGCGTACCGGGCGCACGGATATCCGCATCGACCAGGTCTTCTGGGCATCCGCCTATGCGATGAACGCCCGCCTGGCCGATCGCTATCGCGTCGGCCGCATCTTCCTGGCCGGCGATGCTGCCCACATCCATCCGCCGACTGGCGGACAAGGCCTCAACACCAGCGTGCAGGACGCCTACAACCTGGGCTGGAAGCTGGCCGCGGTGATCGCCGGCGCCGCCGACGCGTTGCTGGACAGTTACGAGCAGGAGCGGCGCCCTATCGCCGCAGGCATGCTCGGCCTGTCGGTCGAGCTGCTGGGCGCGGCCAAGCAAGGCGACATGCGCCGGGGCCGCGAGACCCAACAGCTGGACCTGTACTACGACGCTTCGGTCCTGGTGCAACCGGCCATGTCTTCTTCCAGGATCGCCTCCGGAACGCGTGCGCCCGATGCGCCGCTGCTCGGTGCGGCAGGCCAGATGACGCGCCTGTTCGAGCTGTTCAAGGGGCCGCACTGGACGCTGCTGGGCTACGAAATCGAACACGCGGCACTGCCGGCCCGTGGCGGTGTGCAGGCGTATACCGTTGGCGAGCGCGGCGACGTGCGCGACATTGGCGGGCATTTCGCCGCGGCCTACGGGCTGTCGCCGGGCGATGTGGTACTGGTGCGGCCCGACGGCTATGTCGGCATGACCGCGCAGGTCGGCGAACGGCATGCGCTTGCCGACTACCTGGCGGCGCTCGGCCTCTAGTCTGCGGGCAGCTTGCCTTTGATGTCGTCGGCGAACTTGCACATGAGCCGGACCAGTTCCTCGACATCCCGATCCTCCCAGTCGGCGAAGACGGAGACGCCGATCCGCTTGCGTGCCTCGTCGACACGGTCCGTCATCGCCTTGCCCTTGTCGGTGACGACGGCCTCGCGAATGCGGCGGTCGCTGGCGCTTTCCCGGCGATCGACCAAGCCGTGGCCTTCCAGCTTGGCCACCTGGCGGCTGACGGTGGTGTAGTCGCGCCCCACCCGATCGGCCAATTCGACCACCCCGATCGGTCCAAGCCGTTCCACCAGTACCAGCAGCGGGAACAGGGCGCGTTCCAGGGAGATTCCCGCTTCGCGAATCATCGCCTCGTCGCGCTGCGGCCTGTTCATGACGCCGACGATCTCGAGCAACGCCCCGTGCAGATCGCGGAATCGATCGTTGCGCTGTGCCTGTTTCGCCTTCTTCATCGACCCTGAATCAGCTTTCTTCGATGCGTGCATGCTACACCCATGCACCTGGGAACGACGTCTCAGGCGGCATGCACGGCCAGCGTTCGCGCCAGCACCGCCAGCACCGCCAGCACCGCCAGATGCCCCACGTAGTAGATGTAGAACGCCCAGCGCGTCCGTGGAATGGGGAAATCGCGGTTCGCCAGCAGCACCACCATCGGCAATGCCAGCAAGGCCCAGCCGTTGCCGTTCCACCAGCACAGCGGTCCGAACGCCACGACGAGTACCGCGATGCGCGCATAACGGTGTTCAATCACGTCGCGCAAGCCGTGCCGGGGCGCGCCCTGGCGTGGCGCGTGCGGCATCGCGCGCAAACGGAACACCCACCAGGCGGCCAGTACCAGGATCAGTCCGGCCCAGTTGTAGTCCACCAACGGTGGCGCCGCCAGGACGCACATGCCGAGCAAGGTCCATTGCCGTCGCTGGATACTCCAGATCACCGCCGCCGCCAGGGCGAAGCTCAGCAGCACGTTGAACGGCATCCAGTAGCCGAACGCCAGTCCATACGCCGGCTGGGCCAGGATTCCCCACAGCAGCAGCCTGCGCACGGACTTGAGCAGGTCGGCGCCAGGCTGGGCCAGGTTGTAGGCCATGACCAGGGCGAACAGCGGGAACGCGACGCGACCGAGTTCGGACACGATCGGGATATAGCCGTGGACCAGCACCTTCGCTGCGTGATCGCCGGTCATCAGCAGCAAGGCGATCCATTTCAACAGTTCGCGGGCACTGCTGGTCATCGTGTCGTTCAGAACGCCGCTCCTGGCGGCCAAGTGTCCGCCCTGCCCCTGCCTTGCCGCCATTGCCTGTGACGGCGGCGCGGCGCGCATCGCGGCGGTTCGGCGAGCAGCCGGCGCGCATCGCTGTCGAAGCCAGGGACGGTAGACTGTTCCGCGCAAGTCGGCAATACGGGCGACTGCGTTTCCCGGCGCGGCGCGCCATCGCGGATCGCGCCACGGATGCGGCGGCGGTCAGTGCGGCTGTGGCTGCGCCATCGGCAATGGCGCGGAAGCCGGGCGCGCCATGTGCAGGCAGCGGTCGGCCACGGCGGACAGGCTGGTCCGGTGCGACACGACGACCAGCGCGGTGCGCGGCAGGCGTTGCCGCAGCGTCGCCAGCACGTGCTGCTCCGAGACCGCGTCGAGGGCGCTGGTGGCTTCGTCGAGCAAGGCGATCCGCGGCTGCCTGAGGATCACCTGCGCCAGCAGCAAGCGCTGCAGTTCGCCGCCGGAGAGTTTGGCGGCGGCGCTGTTCAAGGTGGTGTCCAGGCCCTGCGCGCCAGCCTGCAGGCGCGCGACCAGGCCGACGTCGCGCAGCGCCTGCCACATCGCCGCTTCGCTGGCGCCCGGCTCGGCCCAGGCCAGGCAGTCGCGCACCGTATGCTGCCACGGGCGCACGCTCTGGCCGACATAGGCGCCATGCCGGATCAAGGCGCGGTACGCCGTGAAATCAAGCGTTTGTCCATCGCATTGCGCCGCGAACACGCGCGGTTCGACCATGCCGGCGAGCACGTCCATCAGGCTGCTCTTGCCGGCACCGGAGTGTCCGCAGATCAAGGTCATGCTGCCGGGCGCCAGGATCAGTTCGCCGATCGCGACCGCGGCCAGCGGCGGTGCCAGGCCGATCCTGTGGATCCGCAACGGGCCATGCATGGGCGCGGCCGCGTGCGGCGTTGCCGGTGTCGCCCTCGCCGCCCCCAGGCCCACATAGTGCTGCCACAGCTCCAGCGCCGGTGCCGCCGAACGCAGTTGCTGGAAGCTCTGCCGGGTCGAGACCAGATACGGCAGCAGCCGTCCCAGCAACAGGCCCACGGTGATCAACGCGCCGCGGTCGATGCCGTGCCAGAGGCCGGCCAGCAGCATGATCGCCGCGATGGCGGCGACGGCGCTGAGTTCGAGCAGCAGCCGGCCCGAGGCGACCAGCGCCTGTTGCCGCCAGTAGCCATGGCTGAGCCGGCTGGAGATCGCGTCGTAGCCGCTTTTCTCCAGGTCTTCGCGTTCGAACGAACGCACGTGGCGCAGGCGTCGCGGGAAATCCTCGCTGAGCCAGAACAGTCGGGTCATGTCGGCGACGTACTGGCGGCTCACCCGCGCCTGTTCGTGGCCGGAAATGCGGAACGCGAGCACGGCCAGGCCCAGCAGCGGCGGCAGCGCCAGCACCAGGGTCGGCGACACCAGGAAGGCGATGCCCAGGCTGACGCCGGCGGTGATGGCGGCCACCAGCAACTGCAGCAATGCGCTGAAGCCCTGGACGATGATCTCGATGTTGTAGGTGAGGACGTTGGCGATTTCCGCCGAACTGGCATCGGCAAGCGCCGGTAGTGGCGCGTCGAGCAGGCGCGCGTGCACCATGCGGCGCAGGCGCGCCGCATGGCCGCTGGCCAGGTCGGCGGCCAGCCGCGCGCCCGTCCAGCGCAGCAGCGCGAAGCCAACGCTGGCGGCGACGAAGATCGCCGCCTGGGCGAGGACGCCGTCGGGCAACGCGAGCACGCGGCCGCCGAGCGTCAGTGCATGCCCGGGCTGCACCAGCGGCACCAAAGCGACCGTGGCGACGACGCCGGCCAGTGCGCAGACCAACGACAGCACGACGTAGACACAGATGCGCATCCGCTCGCCACGATCCAGGGTGGCGATGAAGGTACACAGCAGCGGCGCCGGGTCGGGTGCGCTGTGGCGGTGCGCGGTCATCGGTGCCGGCCCGGGGACGGCGCCCGTTCGCAGGTCAGCGTGGCAGGCTGCGGCGCGCCAGCATGCCGCGCCACTGCGAGCATGGTGCCGCGGCCGCCCTCGCCTGCGCGCAACGTCTCCGTTCTCATGGCCGGCATGCGTTCGTCGTCGCCGCACTCATCGCAGCAACTGCAGCACGGCGTCGACCGAAGCATCAGGATGCGTGCCGCGTTGCAGTTCGTGCACGCCCAGTCGCTGCAACTGGCGTGCGAACAGCGGCCATCCCGGTTGCGCGGCAGCGTACGGCTGGTCGGCGGTCAGGCGCTCGAGCACCTCGGGCTCGGCGATGGGCCGCAACAGCTGCTGCGGATCAGCGGCGACCGTGCTGGAGACGAACACCGCGCCGGCCAGCTGCAACGGCGCGGGCGCAAGGCAGGCGCGACCGTTGCGGATATCGACTTCGTGCTTGACCGCGCCGCTGCGGCGCCGGATCGTCGGCGCGGCGGCGATCCAGGCGCGGGTCCGCGCGTCGACCAGTCGCAGCAGATCCGGCCGCAGGTGCAGGAAATTGCCGATGCCGGTGGCGAGCATGCGCTGCGGTTCGACGAACAACGCGTCCTCTGCGAGGAATTCCAGGCCGCGCAGCAGGCTGTGCAGGGCCAGCGTGGACTTGCCCGCACCGCTGGCGCCGAGCAGCAGCACGCCGCGCCCGCCGGCGCCGACGCAGGCGCCGTGCAGCGGCACCAGGCGCATCGCGCGCGCCGCCAGCACGAACACCGCGAACTCGATCAGTTCGTAGCGCACATGGTAGGGATGGGCGAGCATGTCCTCCGACACCACCAGCAGCGCCCTGCCCTGGTCCGGCATCAGCACCATGTAGTTGTCGGCGTCGATGACCCCGCACAGTACGCCGGCGCCGGAATGGGTCTGCACCGGCGGCGGCTGCAGCGCGAAGACATAGGGGGCGTCGTGGCGCGCGACCAGGTTCAGTTCGATATGAAAGTCGGCCGCCTCCGGCAACTGGTGCGGCGGTACGCCGCCGAACGCCGCTTCGACCAACTGCAGCAAGGCCTCGCTGTTGCTTTCGAAGCGGAAGCGACCGCCCAGCAATTGCTTGCTGAGCACGTGGTCGCGCCGCAGCCGGTCGTGAAACGGATCGGCGGCGACGCCAGCCTGCGTTGCGGCAGTGCTGGCCGCAGGCTCCCAGCGTTGCGTGCGCATGGTCGAGAGCTGCATCGGGGATGGGTCCGTGGGGTCGATGCGCGTGAGTGCGTGCAGCGGCAGGAAAGGTTGCGCGGGTCATGCGCGACGACGCGCCTGCGCGGCGTGCACAACCAAAGACGGCGCCGGCGGCACTTACGGCACGGCCACCTGTGCGCGGCCACTGCTGCATGCGCCGCGGCATCCGTTGCCGGCGCCGAACGAGACCCTTCCGCCGATGCCAAAGATCCAGGTCAGCCACTCCTATTTCCTGCGCTACGACCCCAAGCAATGGGAGCGCGGAAAGCCGTATCCGCCGCTGGCCACACTGCAGGTGGCCACGCTGCTGCGCCGGCACGGGCACGAGGTGACGCTGTTCGACGCGATGCTGGCCGACGGCGTGGAGGACTACCAGGGCTCGCTGCGCGCGGCACAGCCGGACCTGGTGGTGTTCTACGAGGACAACTTCAATTTCCTGACCAAGATGTGCCTGAGCCGGATGCGCGAGGCCGCTTGCCGGATGATCGCCGAGGCGCGTGCCGGCGGCAGCCGGGTGATCGTGGCCGGCTCCGACGCGTCGGACCACCCCGAAGCGTTCCTGGCCGCCGGCGCGCACGCGGTGCTGATCGGCGAAGGCATCGCGCCGCTGCTGGAACTGGTCGAGCGGCTGCAGCGAACGCCCGACATCGATGCCGCGGCCTGGGTGGCGGACGTGGCCGATGTCGCCACCGCTGCGCTGCCGCAGCTCAAGCGCGCGCAGATCGGCGCGCGGCCGCCGGATCCGCGCCTGTCCGGGCTGGCCGCCTGGGACCTGGTCGATATCGAGCGCTACCGGCGCCTGTGGCTGCAGCGGCACGGCTATTTCAGCCTGAACATGGCCGCCTCGCGCGGCTGCCCGTTCCGCTGCAACTGGTGCGCCAAGCCGATCTGGGGCAACCACTACAAGCGTCGCAGCGCGCCGGAAGTGGCCGCGGAAATGATCCATCTCAAGCGTGCCTTCGCCCCCGACCATATCTGGATGGCCGACGACATCTTCGGCTTCCACATCGAGTGGGTGGAAGAATTCGCCGCGGTGCTGGCCGCCGCCGATGGCTCGATCCCGTTCACCATCCAGACCCGCGCCGATCTCGGCAGCGAGCGCATGGCCGCCGCGCTGGCCCGCGCCGGCTGCGCGGAAGCGTGGATCGGCGCGGAAAGCGGCAGCCAGCGCATCCTCGACAAGATGACCAAGGGCACCGCGGTGGAGGACGTGATCGCCGCCCGCCAGCGCCTGGGCGCGCACGGCATCCGCGTCGGTTTCTTCCTGCAGCTCGGCTACCTGGACGAGCAACTGGACGACATCCTCGCCACCCGTGCGCTGGTGGCGAAGGCGCGTCCGGACGACATCGGCGTCAGCGTGTCCTACCCGCTGCCCGGAACCAAGTTCTACCAGCAGGTGAAGAACCAGCTCGGCCGCAAGACCCATTGGCAGGACAGCGACGACCTGGCGATGATGTTCCATGGCGCCTACGACTCGGAGTTCTACCGGCGGGTGCGCGATCTGCTGCACCGGCAGGTGGACCTGCAGCGCAGCGAGGCCACGCGGCCGCCGCAGGACTACGCGCAGGACTGGGTGGCATTGGATGCGCAGTGGGACGCATTGATCGCCAGCGAAGGCCGGCACCGGACCGACGCCGCCCTGCCGGCCGCAGCCACGGCCTCCGACCGCCGCATCCCGCTGGTGCAACGCCAATGACCGCGCAGGCGACGCCGCAAGCGCATGCGCCCTCCTCCGCCGACCCCTTTGCCGAGCGTGCGACGCAACCTGCGTTGAAGCATGTCGGAACCGGGTTGCGGCTGGCGACCGAAACCCTGGCGCGCGAGCTGGCGCGGCCGGGCAACGCGATGCCGCAATGGGACCGGCTGCAATGGCAGCTGGCCGCGGCGGCGGCCGCCGCGCACGGCATCGGGCCGTTGCTGAGCCGGCTGTCGGTATGGCCCGATCGCGACTGGAGCGCGTTCCTGGCCGAGCAGCGCGAGCACGTCGCCCACCGCTACCGGCGCATCGCCGCGCTGCTGGAGCGGCTCGATGCGCTGGCGCAGGCCGCCGGCGTGGCGATCGTGCCGCTGAAGGGCGCGGCCTTGCACGCACAAGGCCTGTACCTGCCTGGCGACCGGCCGATGGCCGACATCGACCTGCTGGTGCGCGCCGAAGATGCGGCACAGGTGGGTGCGCTGCTGGAAGAGCTCGGCTACGTGGCCGAGTTCGCGCAGTGGAAGCACCAGACCTTCCGCCCCGCGCAGGCGCACTCCGTCGCCAGCCTGGGCGAGCATCGCGACACCCCGATCAACATCGAGCTGCACCTGCGCATCCAGGAGCGGCTGCCGCTGGCCACGGTCGATATCAGCGAGCGGATATTCCCGCGCGACCGCCGCCCGGGGCTGAACCCCTACCCGTCCAACGGCGCGCTGATGAGCCATCTGCTGCTGCATGCGGCCGGCGGCATCTGCAGCCGCAGCCTGCGCTTGATGCATCTGCACGACATCTCGCTGCTGGCCACGCGGATGAGCGGCAAGGACTGGCGGGTGCTGTGCGACGCCGCCGATGGCGCGGCGTGGTGGGCGTTGCCGCCGTTGCAGCTGGTGCTGCGCTATTACCGCACGGCGATTCCGAAGACGGTGCTGGCGCAGCTGCGCGCGCAGTGTCCGCCGCTGCTGCGGCTGGTCGCGCGGCGGCTGGACCTGACCCGCGCCTCGTGCTCGCAGCTGTGGCTGCCGGCGCTGCCCGGGATCGAGTGGGCGCGCTCGCTCGGCGAGGTCGTACGCTATCTGCGGCAGCGGCTGCAGCCTTCGCAGGAAAGCCGGCAGGAACGCGCGGACATGATCCGCACCCAGCTGTGGCTGCAGGGCCAATCCTGGGTCGCCCTGCCGCAGCGCCGGCGTGTGCTGCTGCGCCTGCTGCGGCCGGTGCCGCGGATGGATACGCTGTATGCGGTGCGCAGTGCGCTGCAGGGATATGCGGCGGCGCGTTGAGCTACGTAGCTACCTGTAGGAGCGGCTTCAGCCGCGACAGGCAGTGCCGGAAACGCTGTCGCGGCTGAAGCCGCTCCTACAGGGAAAACGTTATGTTCACGCGCGCGCCGGGCACAGCCGGCGGTAGATCGCGCCGAAGCTGCGCACGGTGTGCTCGGCATCCTCGCGCACCGCGCGGCACTGCGCGGACCAGGCCAGGCGCAGGCGCAGTTCGTCGTCGGCCAGGACCTGGCGCAAGGCTTCGGCCAGGCCGGCCCAGTCGCCGGTCGGCACCGCCAACGCCGCCGACGGCGCCCATTCCAGCAGGTGCCCTACCCCGGTGCCGACGGTGGGCACGCCGGCCACCGCCGCTTCCAGCAGCACCATCGGCCCGGCCTCGTGCAGCGACGACAGCACCAGCAGATCGGCGGCCTCCACCAGCGGGCGCAGTTCGCGCTGGGTCTTGAAACCGAGAAAGCGCACCTGCTGCGACAGTCCCAGTTGCGCGACCAGGCGCTGCATCTCGCCGTCGAGCGTGTCCACGCCGACGATATCGATCCGGAACGCGACCCCGGCACGTGCCAGTGCCGCCAGTGCGCGCAGCAGCGTCGGCTGGTCCTTGACCCGGTTGAGGCTGGCGACGTGCAACAGCTGCGCCGTGCCGCCACCGCGCCGGCGCGGCGCGCGCTGCGGCCAGGCGCGCAGGTCCACGCCCAGCGGCACGCGTTCGGCGGCGATGCCCAGCGCCTGCACTGCCTCGACGATCGGCGCGCTGGCCGCGGTGACCGCGTCCGCCAGCCGCAGCACCAGCGCCTCGCGCAGCCGCCCTTGCCATTTGCGCCGCCCGCCATAGCCGATGGCATGCAGCGCGACCAGTTCGCCGCCGGCGATGTGCACCAGGCTCGGCCGCCGCAGCAAGCGCGCGGCGGCCACCGCGATCAGGCTGCAGTGGCCGGAGAAGATCGATTGCACCAGGTCGAACGGTGCCCGCCGATGCTCGGCGCGGATCGCGGCGACCGCGCGCAGGCGGGTGCGGCCGTCGCCGATGTTGTGGATGCGCGCGCCGAGCAACTCCCAGCACGCCGGCGCAGGCTCCTGGTGCAGCACGAACACATGCACCTCGTGGCTGCGCGCCAGGCGTTCGATCAGGGTCAGCAGCACCGGGATCACCCGGTACTCGCCGCTGCGATCGACTCCGCCGGGCACCACCAGCGCCAGCTTCATGCGTCGCTCCGCGCGGCTTGCTCCAGCAGCTGCGCATAGGCGCGCGACCAGCGCCGGCCCACCGCCGCGAACGACAGCTGCGCATCGAAATGGGCCCGGACCTGCGCCGGCGAAGGCCGTTCGCTGGCGGCATGCACCAGCGCTTCGGCGAGCAGCCCGGCATCGCCACACGGCCACAGTTCGCCGACGCGGCCGCAGTCGGTGAGCGCGCGGAACGACGGGATGTCGGTCAGCACCGGCAGCGTGCCGCAGGCGAACGCTTCCAGCGCCGCGTAGCCGCAGCTTTCGGCCAGGCTGCCCGACACGAACAGATCCGCCGCGCGCATCAGCGTCTGCACCTGCGCGTGGTCGACCTTGCCCAGCAGATGCACGCGCCCGCGCAGACGCGAGTCCCGCTGCACGCGTTGCTCGACCGCTTCCAGCAACGGCGCGCTGCCGAACGCGCAGAACAGCTGCAGTCCGGGCAGCCGCGCGGCGGCGCGGGCCACGCCGTCGAGCACGGTCAACGGATCCTTGCCGGCGCTCAGGTGCCCTACCCACAGCACGCAGGGCGCGCCATGCAGGCCGCTCTCGCGCCGCGCCTGATCCCGATCGCCGGGGGTGAAGCGACAGCTGGATTCGGGGATCGCGAACAGGCGGGTGGACGGCGCGAACAGACCGGCATGCACGAACGTTCGCGCCAGATCCAGCGAGGTGAAGGCAATTCCCGCTGCGGCCGCGTACCACTGCCGCCACTGCGAACGGCGCCACCAGCGCGGCGGGCGATTGGCGTGGTCCTGCAGCAGGATCGGCACCTGCGGCAACTGCCGCGCCATCGCGCAGGCCTCGCGCGCGAACTCCAGGCCGTGCACGTGGACCACGTCGGCACCGATCGCGTGCACGATGCCGGCGATGCGCCGCGCCCGGCTGCTGGTGCCAGCATTGCCCGGATCGGTGAAGTGATATTCCACGCCGTTGCGCAGCAACTGCTCCGATACGTCGGCGGCCTGGATCACCGACACCCGGGTACCGGCGCTGGCCACCGCTTCGGAGATGTCGGCCAGCGACGGCCAGTGCGCGAACACCTGCGCCGGCGCCAGTCCCGGCGGCGTGCGGACGAAATTGATCTGGGCGACGTGCATGGGGTTTCCGCTGGGGGGCGACTCGCTAGATGCCGGAGACCTGCGGCCGGCGCAGGCGCACCAGCCAATTGGCCAGGTTCAGTTCCCACGGCCGGTCGTAGCGCCGGTAGCGGTAGCGCCACGCCGCCATCGCGCTCAAGCCGCGCTTGGCCCAGCGCGGCGAGCGCAGGTCCTGCGCGGTGGGATAGCGGCAGCCCAGCACGGTGACGAAGTCGCGGATGCGCTGGCGCAGCGCGTCGTCGAGCCAGGGCGCGTCGGCATGGCAGGCATAGTCCACCCATTGCGGCTGGGTCCATTCCTCGGGCGTGCGCGGGAACACCACCGGCGCGCCGTGCAGGTCGCGCAGCGGCATCGACGCGCGCTTGCCGCGGTCCTTCTCGTGGCGGCTGGCCTCCGGCAGCGGCGTGTATACGTAGACGATGATTTCCGATTGCGGATTGATCCGCTTGAGCTCGCGGATGAACTCGAAGGTCTGCTCGGTCTCGTGCACGGTGTCCTGCGGCGGCGCGACCATGAACGACAGTTCCGGGATCACCCCGTTGCGCCGGCACAGCTCGGCCACCTCCAGGGTCTGGTCCGGGCGCGTGCCCTTGCGGATTTCCTTGAGCATCGCCCCGCTCGGCGATTCGGCGCCGATGTAGGCCATGCGCAGCCGGCTCTTGCGCACCAGCTTCCAGGTGCTCTCGGACAGGTTGAGCAGCGCGTCGGCGCGCGCATAGCACCACCACGGCATCTCCAGCTTGGCCATGACCTCCAGCAGCGGGATCATCTCCGCCTCGCGGTCGAAGAAGTTGTGGTCGAAGAACTGGATCGAATCGGCGCCCAGTTCCTCTTTCAGATAGCGCAGCTCGCGTTCCAGCCGCGCCGCGGTAGGCAGCGCGGTGGCGCCGCCGAACATCGCCGCCACGCCGCAGAAGGTGCAGCGGAAACGGCAGCCCAGCGCGGCCTGGTGCGAAGCGGTGCGGCGGCCGAGGAAACTGCGGCCGAGATAGTGGCGCGGATCGCCGAGCTTGTCGTACGGCAGCGCCGGCGCCGCCTCGCCGCGGCTGAAACCGCGATTGCGGTTGTGCACGATCGCACCGTCCTGTTTCCACGACAGGCCGTCGATCTGCGCCAGGCCGGGGCCTTCGCCGCGCAACGCGGCGACCAGTTCCGGCAGGGTGTCCTCGCCCTGCGCGCGGATCGCGTAGTCCACGTACGGCGCGCTCAACGCGGTGTCGGTGTACAGGGTCGGGAAATAGCCGCCCCAGACGATCGGCATGGCCGGGAAGCGCTCGCGGATCGCGGTGGACAGCGCGATCGACGGCGCGATCTGCGGCCCGCCCATGACGCTGATGCCGACCGCGTCGTAGCGTTGTTGCTGCAACGCCTGCAGCGCGCTGTCGATGAAGCCGCGATCGACGTTGCCGTCGATGATGCGGCTGTCGCCGCGGCGGTCCAGTGCCGCGGCCAGGTTCAGCAGCGCCAGCGGGAAGCGGGCGTTGCCGCGCGAGGTGATGGTCGGATTGACCAGCAGCGTGTTCGGTGTGGAAGGCATGGCAGGAGACCGCAGGGCGAGGCTCACGGCAGGCGCCGCAGCCGGAACACCAGCGCCACCGGGACCTGCAGCGCGGCAGGATCGAAGTGCGCGCCGGCGGGAATGTCGGCAAGGTCGAGCATCGGTTCGCGCACCGCCTCGATCGCCAGCCCGAGCGCGGCGCAGGCCGCATGCCAGTGGCTGTAGAGGTGCTGGGTATGGCGCACCGCGTAGCGCTGGCCAGCGGCCTTGAAATCGCGCTTCCAGCCCAGTGCGTGGCCGATCGGGTGCACGTCGCTGCACAGCACGCTGCCGCCCGGGCGGGTGGCGCGGCGCAGTTCGGCCAGCGCCGGCAGCAGTCGCGGCAGATGCCCGACGACCAGGGCACAGATGCTCAGGTCGGCGTCGGCATCGGCCACCGGCAGCGCGTCCAGGCTGCCTTCGCACAGCGTGTAGCGATTGCCGGCGCCGGCCGCATCCAGTTCGCGTGCGGCGCGGCCAAGCATCTGCGGCGACAGGTCCACGCCGGTGGCGTGCGCGGCATGACGCTCCAACGCATGCAGCAGATAACGTCCGCTGCCGCAGCCGGCATCGAGCACGCGCTGGCCGTGCAGCGCGGGCGGCAACAGCGCCAGCATGGCGCGCTGCTCGGCCTGCATCACCGGGTTGTGGGCGTGCGCCGGGTAGCTCGCCGCCCACAACGCATAGGCCTGGACCGGATCCAGGATCGGCACGGCGCTCATGCGCGGCGCGCCTGCAGCGCGGACGGCGCGATCGTGCGAAGCGCAGCGCCGCCTTGCAGCTCCAGCCCGGGTTCGAGCGCGAGCAATGCGGGGTCGGCCAGTTCCGCGGCCAGCAGCTTCGGCACGCCGTCCAGCGTGACCGGCACCGCCGCCACGCCGGTGGCCTCGAACCAGTCGGCGAAATCGGGATCGGCGATGCGCGGGCGGCCATCGCGCACTACCGCACGCAGTTCGCTGCGTGCCAGCCCGACCAGGCTATGCGCCGGATCGCCGCCGCGGTCGCCGACGATCAGCAGGTCCGCGGCGCTGCCGACCGCGAGACTGCCGCGTCCGGGCAGGCGCAGGATGCGCGCCGCGGCGGTGGTCGCCAGTGCGAGCGCCTGTCCGGCATCCAGGCCGTTGGCGGTGGCCACCTGCAGTTCCTCGAGCAGGTCGCGCGCACCGCTCAGGCGCGAATCGCTGCCCAGCGCCAGGCGCCCGCCCGCGTACAGACGGCGTGGATCCAGCGTGCGCCCCAACAGCGTCAGGTTGCTCGACGGGCACCACACCACGGCGGCGCCGCAGGCGAGCACGCGCTCGATGTCGGCCGCGCCGAGGCCGACCCCGTGGATCAGCACGCTGTTGGCGGCCAGGCAGCCGCGCCGGTCGAGCTCGGCCAGTTCGCCAGCGGCGACCGCATCGGTGCCCTCGGCCAGGTGGATCATCCACGGGCGGTCGGCGGCGGTCGCGGCGAAGCTCTGCGCCAGCGGCGGGCCGTAGTCGGGGCCGTGCAAGGCGTAGCTCCAGCCGAACTCGCGCAGCAGCGCGACCGGGAAGTCCGCCGCGTCCAGTTCGGCATGCCACGGATCGTGGTGAGCGACGCAGGTGACGCCGGCGAGCAGGTTCTTCAGCGCGCCGTGGCGCAGGCGCAGCGCTTTCGGCAGTTGCAGCGCGGCGGCGACGGCGGGATCGCGGAAATGCGCGGCGAACGCCTCGATCCACGCGTAGCTGTTGGCGAACGGCGCGGCCTGCGGCAACGGCGGCACCGCGTTGACCTGCAGGTGCTCGTGCGCATTGAGCAATCCCGGAAACACCAGGTGCCCATGCAGCGCGACCCGGTACGCCGCAGTGGCCGGCGCAGCGGCGATGCGTGCGCCGCGCAACCCCAGGGACGCGCGTATCGCGCCGGCCGGCGTGGCCAGGCGCGCGCCGTGCAGGCAGATCTCGGCAGCAGCGGAAGGCGTGCGCATCGGTCAGCGCTTTCGCATCACGATCAGGAAGTGATCGCCCATGTCGCGCAGCAGCGGCCAGCCGCCGATGCGGTCGTCGAGCCGGCCCAGGCGCTCGCCCCAGCGCGGGTGCCGCCGGTAGTGGTCGACTAGGTACGGCGGCGGCAGGCACAGGCTGAGCGCGCGGTAGGAGTCCAGTTCGAAATGCGCGGAGAAGGCGCGGTAGAACTCGCGCGGCAGGTAGTACCAGGTCCAGATGGTGTGCCCGTTCATGCCCACCGCGGTGACCCCGCGCGCGCCACGCACCGCGGCGCGGCGGAAGCGCCCGCGCAGCGCGTAGTGGCCCACTTCCCACGGGCACAAGCGGCCGATCACCGAAAACACCAGGCGCCCGTCGCGGCGCAGCAGGCGCGCGCATTCGGCGGCGACCGCGGGCAGGTCCGGCGCGCAGTTCAGCGGGCCGAAGTTGGAATACATGCCGTCGAACTCGCCGTCGAGGCGGTCAAGTTGCTGGATGCCGACGTGCGCCGCGCTGAGCCGCCCCTGCAGCGCCGGGTCCTGCGCCCGCTGCCGGGTGCGCGCCACCATCTGCGGCGACCAGTCGGTGGCCAGCACGCGATAGCCGCGTTGCGCGAACTCGTGGGCGTCCAGGCCGGTGCCGCAGCCCAGGTCGATCAGCCGAGCGCCAATCGGCAACTGCGCGGCCACCGTGTCCCACAAGGTGGTGCGCATGCGCTGGATCAGCTCGTTGTTGCCGCGCGGGCCGTCGTAGTCGGCGGCGACGCTATCGAAGGCGCGCTGGGTCTCCAGCAGCAGCGCCGGATCGATCGTCGCCGCGCGCGCAGCGGCGCCGGGCTTGCCATTCGCAGTCACATCCACTCTCCACTCGCCTGCCGTCGTCGTCGGGAATTGCCGTGCCGGCCGCAAGCGCGGATCGCACGGTATGCCAGTGAGTGCGGGTGGCGGGCGGTTTGGTTGAATCGCCGTGAGCGGCGTCGGTGGTCTTCGCGCTTATGCGCTGCTGCCAGCCGGCACAGGCTGCGGCACGCGTGCGGCCTGCCGGCGCCGCAGCGCGTTGCGGACGATCGCGGCGAACACGCCAAGCCCGACGCCCAGCATCAGCCCCACCGCCAGCACCAGCACCGGATTGGGAAATGCGGGGCGTTCGGGCACGTAGGCGGCCCATGGCGCGGAGGTGTCGTAGGTATAGCGTGCGCCGAGCCGGGCGAGCAGGTCGTCGCGCTCGGACTTCAGGCTGCGGATGGTCGCGTTCTTCTCCGACAGCAGCATGTTGCCGAGCAATTGCTGCTCGACGCTGCCCTTGCCCTCGGCCTGCTGTTGCAGCAGGCGCGCGCGCTCGGCCTGGGTCGCGGCGAGCTCGCTGCCGATGTCCTGCAGGCGTTCGCGCGTCTGCTGCATCGGCACGGCCTGGATGCGCCGGTGCAGTGCCTGCAGCTGCGCCGTGGTCGCCGTGGCCAGGGCGCGCGCCTGCTGCGCCGAATCGGCACGCAGGCTCAATTCGATCAGGTTGGCGTAGGGATCCGGGTCCAGCTTCAGGCTGCTGCGGTACAGCGCGGCCTCGCGCCCGTTCAACGGCAGGCCCAGGCTCTGCAGCACCTGGTCCTGGAACAGCCGAGTCTTGATCCGCTCGATCACGCGCTGGAACGGCTCCAGCTTGGGATCGCGCCCGGCCGGGGTCGGGCCGAATTCGCCGACCTGCACCCACGCGGTGGCCTGCCACTGGCGCGTGGCGCCATGCAGGAAGGCGAACGCCAGCGCCAGCGCGGCGAGCAGCGGCAGCACGCACCATCTCCACTCGCGCCGCAGGATCCGCCACAGGTCGATCAGGTAGATTTCGTCTTCTTTCATGGCAAGGCACTTCCCGGAGAAAAAGGTGGCGACGGCGCCTGCCCCGCCCCGCCCGGCGCCGTCAGCGCCGCGCGGCGGTTCGGCAGCAGCGCGCTGCAGGCGTGCAGGACCAGGCACAGCGCGATGAAGCCGGCGTTGGTCCAGGTGAAGGCCTGCGGCGCGAACGGCGACATCAGGCAGGCGTAGGCGATGCGCAGGAACACCAGCAGGTTGAACAGCGACACCGTGCTGCCGAGCAGGCGCACGCTCCACAGCAGCGCCGCGTACAGCGCCAGCATCGCGGCCAGCGCGGCGCCGGCGCCGCCGGCGAGCAGGAACGGGAAGAATTCGGTGCCGACGTTGATGTTCGGCGCATCCAGCGGAATGCCGGTGCCGGCGGTGGCGATCGAGCCGCTCAGCGGCACCAGCTGGTTGACCAGGAAGCTGGCGTTGACGTAGTCCTTGGCCAGCATCGCGCCGAAGTTGTACGGGCCGGCGCCGATGTACAGCAGCAGCCACTTGATGCCTTGCGGCGCGGCGCGGTACAGCGCGCCGAACGGCAGCGTCACCGAATCCAGCGACCCCGAACGCAGCGTGCCCAGCAGCGAGAACGCCGCGCCGCCGGCGACCAGCAACGCCACGATGGCCTTCCACGGCACCGGCCGCGCCGGATCGCGCCGCAGCAACAGGAGCAGCGCGAAGCTGAACAAGGCGGCGAAGATGCGGTTGCGGTCGATCACCAGCACCGGGAACACGAAGCCGGCGACGATCATCGCGTTGCGCAGTGTCTTGTCGCGCACGCACAGCAGCGCGATCGGCGGCAGGATCCAGCACATGTTGGACAGGTGCCGCACGTGCGAATGCAGCGGCGTCAGGTCGGCATACGCGGAGGGATTGGTGAACAGCGGGATCGGGAACAGCGCCAGGTCCAGCACGCAGAACACGCCCACCAGCGCGGCCAGGCACAGCGCGACGAAGGCCTCGCGCGTGCCGGCATAGCGGCGCGCGCGAAACGCGACCAGCGACGGCAGGCGGATGCCGTGCAGCGCATCCAGCAGCAGCGTCGCGGCGGCCGCGGCGGCCAGCAAGGCGATGCCGGCGGAATAGCCGGGCGGCAGATCGAAGCTGAGCAGGGTCAGCGCGCAACTGAACAGCAACGGCAGGCCGAAATAGCTCGACGGCAGGCGCAACAGGCGCTTCATGCGCGCTCCGCCAGCGGTGCCGCTGCGGCCGGCCGCAGGCGTGCCAGCAGCGACAGCCAGGCATGCGCCAGCAGGTGACCGCCCAGCGCCGCCGGCTGCCGCCGCAGGAACGCGATCTTGGCCGCGATGTAGTGCGCCTGCGCATGCAGCAGCGTGCGGCATGGAGGATCGAACAGCGCGGCGCGGCGCAGCGCCACCTGCCGCGACTCGGTCAGATTGGCCAGGCGGCTGGGCAGGTGCCGGGTCCTGCTGGCGTTGGCGCCGTGCAGCCGGTAGGCGCAGACGCCGACGTCGATGAAGCCCAGCGCGTCGCGCGCGACCAGGCGCAGGAAGAAGTCCCAGTCCTCGATGTGCAGCTCTTCGTCCCAGGCCACGCGCGCCTGCAGCGCGCTGCGCCGCACCAGGGCCACCGCCCCGCTCACCGCCCAGTGGCGGATCACCGCGCGGCGGATGCCGGCGTCGCTCAGGTACAGGCGTTTGTCCACGCCGTGCAGGTCGCGCATGCTGCTCTGGTGCAGCAGGCGCCCGTCCGCGTCGACCACGACCGCATCGCCGATCACCGCGGTCTTCTCCGGCGAGGCGCGCAGATAGGCGACCTGCGCGGCCAGACCGCCCGGCAGCAGATAGTCGTCGCTGGCGCCCAGGCGCAGGAACTCGCCGCTGGCCATCGCCACCAGGTGGTTCAGCGTGGCGGCGATGCCGCGGTTCTCGCGCGGCCAGAACCGCACCGGTAGGCGCTGTCCGTGCAGCGCGATCCACTCGGCGATGCGCGCGGCGGTGGCGTCGCTGGAGCCGTCGTCGACGATCACCAGTTCCTTGTTCGGATACGGATCTTCCAGCACGCTGTCCAGGCAGCGCTGCACGAAGCGTTCGTGGTTGTACGCCGGCACCAGCACGGACACCAGCGGCACGTCGTGATGCGGTCCAAGCTCGGCCATCAGCGCAACCCTCCCAGATAGCGCCGCACCACCACGACGTTGAACGCCAGGTACAGCGCATAGTTGACTGCGAATGCGTAGGCCGCCCCGATCAGGCCCATGCGCGCGGTGAACAGATAGACCAACCCCAGATAGCTGGCGGCGAACACGCATTCGGAGATCACGAACAGCCGCGTCATCGCCTTGGCCAGCATCAGGTACGACAGCACGAACGAGGCGATCTTGATCACGTCGCCGACCAGCTGCGGCGCGTACAGCGGCGCGGCGGCGGCGAAATCGGCGGCGAACAGCAGCCGGGTGAGCCAGTCGCGGCACAGGTAGATCGCCGCGGCCAGGGCGATCACCGCCGGCAGCACGTAACGGTAGGCGGTGCGCAATTCCAGCAGCAGCCCGGCGCGATCGCGCAACGCCGCCAGCTTGGGCAGGTAATAGACGTTGATCGCGGTGGTGAAGAACAGCAGGTAGGCCTCGGAGACCTTGCTCACCGCCTGCCAGTAGCCGACCTGCTGCCAGCCGAAGGTCTCGGCCAGATGGTCGCGCACGCCGATGTTGACCAGCAGCGGCAGCAGCGCCGAGGTCAGCGTCATCACCGAGAACGCGGCCAGGCGCCGGGTCATTTCCGCATCGAAGCGGATGCGCAGCATGTCGTGGCGGAAGTACGGGCTGCGCCGCAACGCCGGCAGGCCGGCGCACAGCCACAGCACCTGCCCGGCGACCAGCGCCAGCAGCGCGCCGTACAACTGCAGCCAGCGCGACAGCCACAGCACCACCAGCACGCTGAGCACCGAGCCGGCGACCTGGATGAAGGCCAGCCGGCGCACGTCCATGAAGCCGTTGACCACGGCCAGGATGTAGTTGACCAGGGCGATGCCGAGCTGGGCCACGGCCAGCACGCAGATCAGGCTCTGGTACTGCGGATCGCCGAGCAGGCGTTGCGCGATCTGGCGGCTGAACAGCAGCGCGAGCACGCCCATCACGCACGCGGCGCAGCACGCATAGCCCAGCGCCGCACCGAGCAGCCGCGCCAGTGTCTGCGCATCGTCGCGGTACTCGGCCACGTACTTGACGATGCCCGCACCGATGCCGCCGCCGGCCAGCACCGCCAGCAGCGACATCAGGCTGGTGAACTGGCCGAGCCGGGCCACGCCGGCCGGCCCCGCGTAGACGGCGACCAGCTTGAGCACCAGCAATGCGGCCAGCAGCTTGGCCGCGGTGGCCGCGCCGCTGTACAGGCCGCTGCGCAGCACGTTCATGCCGCCACCGCCTCGAATTCCAGGCAGGCTGCGATCACCTGTTCCACCGCATCCGCGTCCAGGGTCGGCCCGATCGGCAGGCTCAGCACCTCGCGATGCAACTGCTCGCATAGCGGCAGGCTGAGTCCGCTCAGTGCGGCATAGGCCGGCTGCCGGTGCGGCGGCTGAGGATAGTGCACCAGGCAGTGGATGCCGCTGGCAAGCAGATGGCGCTGCAGCGCGTCGCGGCGGGCGCAACGCACCACGAACAGATGCCAGGCGTGGGCCGCATCGTCGGCCACCTGCGGCAACTGCAGCTGCGGATGCACGATGCCTGCGCGGTAGCGCCGCGCCACATCGCGGCGCAAGGCGATGTCGGCATCCAGGTAGTTCAGCTTGACCCGCAGCAACGCCGCCTGCATTTCGTCCAGGCGCGAGTTCACGCCTTGCACCAGGTGCCGGTACTTGATGTCCGAACCGTAGTTGCGCAGCATCCGGATCTGCGCGGCCAGCGCGGCATCGTCGGTCGTCACCGCGCCGCCGTCGCCGAGCGCGCCCAGGTTCTTGCCGGGGAAGAAACTGAACCCGGCGGCGTCGCCGAAACTGCCGGCGTGGCGCCCGTGCCGGCGCGCGCCGTGCGCCTGCGCCGCGTCCTCGATCAGCAGCAGGCCATGCTGTCGCGCCAGCGTTCGCAGCGCCGCCATGTCCGCCAGCTGGCCGTACAGGTGCACCGCCATGATCGCCCGCGTACGCGGGCCGATCGCGCGTTCCACGCTGGCCGGGTCCAGGTTGAAGCTGACCGGATCCGGCTCCACCGGCACCGGCAGCAGCCGGTTCTCGCTGATCGCCAGGAAGCTGGCGATGAAGGTGTTGCCCGGTACGATCACCTCGTCGCCGTCGCGCAGCCGGCCCAGTTCGCGGTAGCCGCGCAGGATCAGGGTCAGCGCGTCCATGCCGTTGCCCACGCCGATCGCATGTTCGGTGCCGCAATAGCCGGCGAATTCGCGCTCGAACGCGTCCAGTTCCGCGCCCAGCACGTACCAGCCCGAGTCGATGACCCGTGCAGCCGCGGCCTTCAGTTCGTCGACGTAGCGGGCGTTGAGCGCGCGCAGGTCCAGGAACGGCACGCTCATCGCAGGTCCCAGGCGTAGAAATCGTGGACCACGCCGCGCGCGCCGAAGCGCTCCTTCTGCGTGACCAGGCCGTCGTTGAGCACCTGGCCCTGCTGCTCGGTGGAAATGCCGAGGCTGAAGTAGTCGCGCTGCGCGTAGCGGTCTTCGATCAGCTCGGCCAGCAGCAGGCTCAGCGCGTCCACGCGCCGGCCCTGCTCGGAGCAGGCCAGGTACTGGGTGTGCACTACGCGGCCGAAGTCGTACAGCAGCGTGCCGGCCAGCAGCGTCTCGCCATCACGCACTTCGTACAGCACCAGGTGTTCCGGGAAGCGCCCGCACAACAGGCGCAGTTCCTGCAGGCTGTGGGTGGGCGTGGCGCCGTGGCGCTGCAGCACCTCGCTCAGCAGCGCATGGAACGGCGCCGGATCGTCGCTGCGCTGCACGCGCAGGCCGGCCTTGCGCGCCTTGCCGACCGAGCGCCGCCGTTCGGCGGCGAAGCGCAGCGGCTCGCGCAAGGCGATCGCCGAAGACAGGTCGCGGCGCTGCAGGCGCGCACCGAGCCGATGCAAGGCGTAAAGATCCTCTTCCGCGGGCGTGGCATGGAACAGGTGCGGCACCGCCTTGTACAGCAGTTCGCGCACGCCGCGGGCGCGGTAATGCGCGGCGATCTGCTCGAACACGTCCAGCGTCGCCGCCGCGCGCAGCCCATGCGCGGACAGCAGCCCGGCATAGCTCAGCCCGGCATGGCTGACCACGCGCGTGCCCTCGAGGTTGGCTGGGAACACAGCAAGCAGCGCACCGCCGCGTTCGACCAGCAGCGAGGCGTCGACGAAGCGCTCGGCGTGGTAGTCCATGTAGCCGCGCCGGTGCAGCAGGTTGCCGTTGCGGGATTCGGCGATCAACGCGTCCCAGGCCGGCGCATCCTCGGCGCGGTACGGCCTAACCGAATACATCGCCGCTCCCCTCGCCCGCACCCTGCGCAAGCGGCGCCACCGCCACGCCGAAGCCGTCGCGGCCCATGTCGTTGCCGTTGTAGAACATCAGCACGCGGTCGCGGTGCCGGATCAGCGCCGGATAGCTCAGCGTGCGCGCGTCCCAGCCGCCGGGCGAAAGCGCCAAACCGAATGTGTCGTCGCAACGCTGCCAGTGGCGGCCGTCGGCGCTGCGCGCCACGCCGGGGAAATACGCCCCATCGACGTTGCCGCGGGTGAAGTACATCAGGTAGCCGCCCTGGTGGCGATACACGCGCGGGCGGCCGATGCGGTATTCGCTGCCCTGCGGTTGCAGGCACGGCGTGTCCTGGCACGGGATCGCCTGCAGGTCGTCGGTCTCGGCGTAGCGGATGTGGTAGCGCGGGAACGGCGTGCCGTCGATCCATTCCCAATCGTCGCCGACCGCGTACCACAGCCGCCAGCGGCCGTCCTCGTAGCGTGCCGAATGCACCGCGGCAATGGTGCTGCGCCCGGGCGCGCGGTCCAGCAGTGGCGTGTCCTGGCGCCGCTGGAACGTCTCGCCGCCGTCGCTGGACACCGCCAGCCCGGTGAAGGCCAGGAACTTGGCCTTGGCCACGCGCTGGAAACCGACATAGAACATGTACAGCCCGTCCGGCGCGGAGACCACGTCGCCGAGGATCATGCCGTTGTCGTCGAAGCAGCCGTCGCGGCCGATATCCAGCACCGGCGTGGCGCTGACTCGCACCACCCGGGTCGGGTCGTCGCCGCGCACGTCGACGTAGCCGATGCGGCTGATCCCGGCGTCGTCGCGGAAGCCGGCGTAGATGCGGATCAGCTCGGCATCCAGGCGATGCGGGGTCGGCGTCAACGCCGAATGCCGCATCCAGCCGCCGACGCCGTCGCGTGCGGTGGCGAACGCCAGGCCGCGTTTGCTCCAGTCGAACATGGCGTCAGAGCGTCACGTCGAAGCTGGACTTGCCGGCCACCGCGCGCGCCGGCGCGCCGACGTAGACCCGGCCCGGCTCGGTGTCGCGGGTGACCAGCGCGCCGGCGCCGATCACGTTGTCCGCGGCGACCTTGACCCCGTCGCTGAAGGTGGCATTGACCCCGACGAAACTGCTCTGGCCGATCTCGCAGTAGCCGGAAATCACCGCATGCGAGGCGACGAACACATGGTCGTGGATCACCGTGCGGTGGCCGACGTGGTTGCCGCTCCACAGGATGCAGTTGTCGCCGATGCGGGTGAACGGCTGCACCACATTGCCTTCGAACACGAAGCAGTTCTCGCCCAGCTGCGCATTGCGCCAGACGAAGGCGCGCGAACTGACGTAGCTGGCCAGGCGATAGCCGCGGCGCTTGGCGTCGAGGAAGAACCGCGTGCGCAGGCGGTTGAGGCCGCTGGCGGGAATCGCCACGAACGCCTCGACCTCGCCTGGCGGGTACAGCCGTTCCAGCTCCTCGTACGCCACCACCGGCCGTTCGGCCAGGGTCGGCGCGGCGATGTAGGCGCGCTCGGCGCTGAAGGCCAGCACCTCGTAGTCGCTGTCGTGGCTGAAGTACTCGCAGGCGATCTGCGCCAGTTCGCCCGCACCGATGATGACCAGCGGTTTCGCCATGGCCCTACGCCTCCTGCCTGCGTTCGCCCGCGGCTTCGCGCAGGAACTCGTCGTAGTCGAGGATGTAGTCGGCCGGATCGTAGGCCTGGTCGGCCAGCACCATCAGCACGCAGTCGGCGCTGAAGTCGTACAGGTCGCGCCACACCATGCTGCCGAGCAGCAGGCCCTGGCAGGGGTCGTCGAGCACCACCTGCACCGGCCCGCTGCCGTCGTCGAGCAGGAACGATACCGAGCCATGCAGCGCCACCGCCAATTGATTCAGATGGCGGTGCGCGTGCTGGCCGCGGTGCACGCCGTGCTTGGTGGCGAACAGGTAGTACACGCGCCGGATGTCGAAGGGCACGTCGCGTTGCTGCTCCAGGGCCACGAGCAGACCGCGCTCGTCGCCGTGCGTACGCAACTGGATTCGTTCGATTGCCATAGTGTGTCCGACACGGACTCCGACGCGGAGTTACCAGGCTGAGTGCCGCCGGCCTGCGGAAAGGTTGCGCCATGCCATCGCAGCGCGATCCGAACGCGGCCGCCACGCCGACGCAACCTTTTGCCGCGCCCCCGGCACCCATCTGCGACCACCACTGCGCCAGCCGTTGCGCTGCCCGCCGGTGGCGCAGCACGACGCCGCGAACGGCAGCGCGCATTCCATCGACACGACCTGGACAGGGCACGCCACCATGACTTCATCCACGCAGGCCGACGACGGCACCTCTCTCTCCGACGCGGCGGCGCATTCGCCACCCGCATCCGCCGCTGCAGGGTTGCCGCGGCCGATGGTGCTGCTGCACTGGCTCACCGTGCTGTGCCTGGTGCTGGCGGCGGGCCTGATCCTGCTGCGCGAAGAGGTCGAGGGCCGCGCCGTGCGCCAGTGGTTGCTGGAGGGACATCGGCATTTCGGCCTGTTCGTGCTCGGCCTGTTCTTCCTGCGCGTGGCGCTGCGCCTGCGCCTGGGCAAACGCCACGACCCCGATGCCGCCTCGCCGCTGCTGCGTGCGCTTGCCGGGCTCACCCACGTGGTCATGTACGCGCTGCTGCTGACCCTGCCGGTGCTGGGCTGGGCGCTGAGCCAGTCCATGGGCAAGCCGGTGCATCTGTTCGCCGCCACGCTGCCGGAGCTGGTCGCCCCCGATCCGGATCTGGCCGACACGCTCGGCGCTTGGCACGTGTATGCCGCCTGGGCGCTGCTCGGCCTGATCCTGCTGCATATCGGGGCCGCGCTATGGCACCACTTCGTGCGCCGCGACGACACCCTGCGGCGAATGCTGCGCTTGCGCCGCGGCTGAACCGTGCTTTACGCCCTTCCCTCGTCCGCCGCCGCGCCGACCCGCTCAAGGACCCATCGCATGCAGACCACCCCGTCCCCTTCTTCCTTCTTCCGTCCCGGCACGCTGCGTGGCGCCGAGCAGGTGCTGCTGTGGTCCACGCTCGGCTCGCTTTTGCTGCTGGCCAGCCCGCGCGCCGCGGCGGTGCCGGCGTTCGCGCGGCAGACCGGCTCCTCCTGCGCGGACTGCCACATCGGCGCCTACGGCCCGGCGCTGACCCCGTACGGCATGCGCTTCAAGCTCAACGGCTACACCGACAGCGACGGCAACGGGACCAAGATCCCGGCCTCGGCGCAACTCACCGGCACCCGCAGCGTGCCGGTGCGCGGCAAGACCAACAACCAGCTCAGCGAGGCCGACCTGTACCTGGCCGGCCGGGTCAGCGACAACGTCGGCGGCTACATCAAGGTCTCCAGCAGCAACAACGGCAAGGACAAGTTCACCACCAAGCTGGACAACGTGGACCTGCGCTTCGTCGCCAAGACCTTCAAGCTCGGCGGCAAGGACGCGCTGCTCGGGGTGAGCGTCAACAACAACCCCGGCAGCCAGGATCCGATCGGCGTGCTGCCCAATGCTTCCGGCCTGGGTCCGGCCTCGGCCTACGCCGGCTCCACCACCCTGCTCAACCAGTCCTCGCTGTCCAACCGGGTGATCGGCACCAGCGTCTACGGCGTCTACGACCGCAACTGGTACGGCGAGATCGGCACCTACAACGCGCTGCCGGTCTCCACCCAGGACGACCTCGGCTACGCGGTCGGCGGCGACCCGGGCAAGCTCAGCGACACCGGCTACCTGCGCCTGAGCTACATGAAGGACATGAAGAAGCAATTCTTCTCCGCCGGCGTGGTCGCGCTGACCACCCATCGCCAGCTGCCGCGCAGTACCGGCCCGCGCGACGACTTCACCGACCTGGGCTACGACCTGAACTACCAGTTCCTGGGCACCCGCGAGCACATCCTCAAGCTCGGCTACCTCAACATCTACGAGCGCCGCCGCTACGGCAGCGCGGCGATCGACCCGGCCGACCCCAGCGTGGCCGGGCTGCGCCGCGGCAGCATCCGCGACCAGTCGATCAATCTCAGCTACACCTACAAGCAGAGCTACGGCCTGCTGCTGGCGCACTTCATCAATACCGGCTCGGCCGACCCGTTCCGCTACAGCCCGTACGGCACGCCCGACACCACCAGCAACCTGATCAGCGCCTCCTGGGCGCCGTTCGGCAAGGACGACTCGTTCACCTCGATCGCCAACCTGCGCCTGTCCGCGACCTGGTTCCGTTTCAGCAAGTTCAACGGCACCACCGGCAACGTGTTCGGCGCCCTGCCGGTGACCCGCCCGCACGACCTGAACCAGTTCTCGCTGGCCCTGAGCCTCGCGTTCTGAGCACACCTTTCCCCCCAGTACGGATCGTCATGAAACCAGCCAACGCATTTCCCCTGTGGTGCACCCTGATGGCCAGCCTGCTGCCGCTCGGCGTCGCGCTCGCGCCCGCCGCGCATGCCGGCGGCGGCCTGCCCGGCGCCGGCGTGTTCGCCACCGAATGCGCCGAATGCCATAGCGCGGCGCCGGGCAAGAACAAGAAGGGCCCGACCCTGTTCGGCGTGGTCGGGCGCAGCGCCGGCAGCGTGCCCGACTACCGCTACTCGGACGCGATGAAGAAGACCCAGTGGACCTGGAGCGACGACAAGCTGCGCAGCTACCTGGCCCAGCCCGCGTCCAAGGGCATCCCCGGCGCCAACATGAAGTACGACGGGCTCGACGACAGCAAGCAGCTCGAGGACCTCATCGCCTATCTCAATACCCTGCATTGAAGTCGGCGCCCGGCCCCGGCATAGTCGAAACTGAACCCGGCGTCCGACGCCGGGTGTGCGCCGTGTCGCCGCCAGTCCGCAACGCCGATAATGGCGAGCGTCCACGCGGCGAGCGCTCCGGCGTTGCCGCTGCCACGCGCCCCAGCGTCCCCTGCGATCCGACCCGCGACCATCGAGCGACCGTGCACAACCGCCCTTCCGCCGCCGGCTCCCTGTCCCCGACCGCCCTGCCCGCGACCGACATGGGCCGCCGCCGCGGACACCGCCATGCATGGGCATCCCGACCGGCATGACCAAGGCCGCAGGTGACCTGGCGCAGCGTGCCGCGCGCCTGCGCCCGCTGCGCGGCACGCTGGCGCTGGCGGCGGCGCTGTGCCTGCCGGGCACGGCGCTGGCGGCCAAGCTGGGCGGCGCGGTCGGGCTCAGTTCGCAATTGGTCGATCGCGGCATCGCGGTGACCGCCGATACGCCGTCCCTGCAGCTCGCCGGCTACTGGCTGCCCGCGCCGGGCTGGTCGCTGGGCGCGTCCGCCAGTACCGCGCTGGACGCGCCGGGCCACCAGTTGCTGACCACGATCGAGCTGTCGCGCAGCTGGACCCTGTCCGACAGCTGGCAGATGCAGGCCGGGCTGCTGCGCTACGACTACCCCGGCAACCGCATCAACCGCCTGTTCAACCGCAACGAGGCCAGCCTCGGCTGGTCCTACCGGGACCGGCTGAGCGTGTCGCTGGCCGCGTTCGAGCTGCCCGACAGCTACCGCGGCCGCTGGTACGGCGCGGCCGACCTCACCGTGCACCAGCCGCTGCCGGGGCAGCTGTCGCTGTCGGCCGGGATCGGCATCAGCCAGGCCCCGCCGGCGCTGTACGGGCTGGACTACGCCGACCACTACAGCTACGGCCACGCCGGGCTGATGTGGAACGCCGGCGCCTGGAGCGTGGAGGTCGACCGCGTGTTCAGCGACGCGCGCAGCATCTACGCCAGGCGCGGCAACGGGATCTGGCCGTGGGTGGTCACCGTGTCGCGCGCCTTCTGATCCGCACGCAACCTTTCCGTGCCGACCCGGCACATACCGGTGCCCGTTGCCAAGCCAGCCCTCCATGACCGACACCGATCCACTAGGCGATGCCACCGACCGCATGCTGCTCCGGCGCATGGCCGGCGGCGACCGCGATGCGCTGGCCACCCTGTACCGCAACTACCACGGGCGCCTGTGCCGGTTCCTGTCGCGGCTGACCCGGCGCCCGGACATCATCGAGGAGGCGATCAACGACTGCTTCTGGATCGCCTGGCAGAAGGCCGGCGATTTCCGCGGCGACTCGCAGGTCTCGACCTGGATCATGGGCATCGCCTACCGCTGCGGGCTCAAGGCGATCCGCCACCACAGCGACGAGGCGATCGAGGAAGGGGTGAGCGCCGAAGAGCATTTCGCCTCCTCCGCCGACCCGGACGAGGACCGCGAACTGCGCGACTGGCTGGGCAAGGGCCTGGAGCGGCTGTCGGCCGACCAGCGCCTGGTGGTCGAACTGGTCTACGGCCTGGGCCACAAGCTGGAAGAAGTCGCGGCGATCATGCAGTGCCCGGTGGGCACGATCAAGGCGCGGCTGTTCCATGCCCGGGTCAAGCTGCGCAACGTGCTGCCGGGATTGGCCGGCGGCGCTTCCCCTCTGACGGAGAGCGTGTCATGAAGACAGGCTTCAACGAGCCGGGCAACGAGTGCTCGCATGCCTGGGAACTGATGCCGTGGGTGCTGCAGGCCAGCGCCACGGAAGAGCAACACGAGTGGCTGATCGCGCATCTGGCCAAGTGCAGCTTCTGCAGCGCCGAGTTCGCGCAGCAGAGCCGGCTGCGCATGGCGATGTCGCTGCCCAGCGACGTGCCGGTGGACGCCGAAGCCGGGCTGCAGCGCCTGCTCGGCCGCCTCGACGCGCCGGAACCGCAGCGCCTGCCGGCGCGCGCGCGCTCCAGCTGGACCACGCGGGCGCTGGTCGCCGCGGCGCTGGTGCAGGCGGTCGGGCTGGGCGTGCTCGGGGTCAGGCTGTCCGCCAGCGACCAGGGCCAGGGCGCCAGCTACCGCACCCTCAGCGAGACCGCGCAGCCGCTGGCGAGCGACGCGATCCGCGTGGTGCCGGACGCGCGCATGACCCTGGCCGACTGGGACGCCGTGCTGCGCAAGCTGCAGCTGCGCGTGGTCGGCGGCCCCAACGGCGCCGGCGCCTACACCGTGGTGCCGGTCCAGGCCGGGTCGCCGGCGCAGCCGCAGCGCAGCGTGCAGCAGCTGCGTGCGACGCCCGGCATCCGCCTGGCGGAGCCGATTTCCGCACCATGAGCCTGCGTCGTCTCTGCCTGCTGATGGCCTGCCTCGCGCTCGGCGCCTGCGCCCATGGCGGGCGCAGTGGCGCCGACGCGCCCGCCGCTGCCACAGCGGCGCCGGCCAAGACGCCGACCCTGGACGCCTCGCCGGCGTTGGACAGCCAGCGCCAGATCGTGCTCGCGGTGGCCAACCCGATGGCCGCACCGGGCCGGCATGCCGGCTCCAACCTGATCGGCTATGCCTCTTCCAAGTATTACGGGGCCGGCACCCAGGCGGCGGCGACGCTGGACGCGCTGGCCCAGCGCTACGGCCTGCGCCAGGTGACCGGCTGGCCGATCAAGCCGCTGGGCGTGTACTGCGTGGTGTTCGAGCCGGCGCCGGGCGCGGCGCGCGACGCGCTGCTCGCCGCGCTGGCCAAGGACGAACGCGTCGCGCTGTCGCAGCCGTTGCAGGAGTTCGCCACCTACGCCGACCCGGCGCCGCCGGCCAAGCCCGCGCAGCCGCTGCGCTACAACGATCCCTACGTCGACATGCAACGCGGCTTCGCCGCGACCAACGCCGCCACCGCGCAGGTGCTGAGCCAGGGCCAGGGCGTGGGCGTGGCCATCGTCGATACCGGCGTGGACACCGCCCACCCCGACCTGCAGGGCCGCCTGCGCGAGGTGCGCGACCTGGTCGGTGCCGACCCCGCCGCGTTCAATCGCGATCACCACGGCACCGAGGTCGCCGGGATCATCGCCGCCGGTAGCAACAACCATCTGGGCATCGTCGGCATGGCGCCCAAGGCCATGCTCGACGTGTACAAGGCCTGCTGGTACCCGCAGCGCGCCGGGGCCGGCGCCGGCTGCAATTCCTTCACCCTGGCCAAGGCGCTGGTCGCGATCGGCGACACGCGCACGCGCATCATCAATCTGAGCCTGGGCGGGCCGGCCGATCCGCTGCTGCGCAAGCTGCTCGAGCAGTTGCTGCGGCAGGGCCGCATCGTGATCGCGGCGATGCCGCCGGACGGCCGCCTGGACGGCTTTCCCGACGGCACCCCGGGCGTGATCGTGGTGCGCACCAGCAGCGCTACCGCGTCGCCGCCGGGCGTGCTCAGCGCGCCGGGCGAGGACATTCTCACCACCCAGCCCAACGGCGCTTACGATTTCACGTCCGGCTCGTCGATGGCCACCGCGCACGTCAGCGGCGTGGTCGCGCTGCTGCTGTCGCTGGCGCCGCAGCTGGACGCGCGCAGCGTGCACGAGCTGCTGCGCCGGACCAGCCGGCAACGCGACGGCCTGCTGCAGGTGGATGCCGCCGCCGCGGTACAGGCGCTGCCCCGCGCCGCCACGACGTCCCGCTGAGCGCAGCGGCCATGGCCAAGTGGATTCCGCACTGGATGCACCGGCTCGCCTCGCCGCCGACGTTCTATCGCGTCGCCGGCGCGATCCGGCCATGGGCGCTGGGCGCGGCGCTGCTGCTCGGCGCAGTGGCGTTCTACGGCGGCCTGGTGCTGGCGCCGCCGGACTACCAGCAACACGACGCCTACCGGATCATCTTCATCCACGTGCCCAGCGCCTGGATGAGCCTGTTCGTCTATGCCGCGATGGGCGCGGCCGCCTTCGTCGCCCTGGTGTGGCGGCTGAAGCTCGCCGAAGTGGCGTGCATGGCCTCCGCCTCGATCGGCGCCGCGTTCACCTTCATCACCCTGTGCACCGGCTCGCTGTGGGGCAAGCCGATGTGGGGCGCCTGGTGGACCTGGGACGCACGGCTGACCTCGGAACTGGTGCTGCTGTTCCTGTACCTGGGCGTGATCGGCCTGTACCGCGCGATCGAGGATCCGCGCCAGGGCGCGCGCGCCGCCGCGCTGCTGGCGCTGGTCGGGCTGATCAACCTGCCGATCGTGCATTTCTCCGTGGTCTGGTGGAACACCCTGCACCAGGGCTCCACGGTGCGCGTGCTGGGTCCGTCGAAGATGCCGCTGGCGATGTTGTGGCCGCTGCTGACCGCGGTGCTGGCGAGCAAGTGCTATTACCTGGCCAGCCTGCTCGGCCGCATGCGCACCGACCTGCTGGCGCTGGAGCGCGGCAAGGGCTGGGTGCGGGCGCTCGCCCTGGCCGCACACGCGCCGGCGCCGCTGCCGGAAGCGCGCCTGGCGGCGGAGCGCGCGGCATGAGCGGCTTCTGGGCGATGGGCGGCTACGCCGCCTACGTATGGCCGGCCTACGCGCTGTTCCTGCTGGTGCTGCTGCTGGACACGCTGCTGCCGCGCTGGCGGCAGCGGCGCCTGCTTGCCGAGACGCGCGCACAGGTGGTGCGCGAACACAGTCGCCGCCAGCGCGGCGCCGCGCCGCTGTCGCCAGGTCCCGCCCATGAATCCCACCCGTAAGCGCCGCCTGCTGATCGTGCTGCTGGTGCTGGGCGCCGCCGCGCTCGCCACCGGCCTGTTCGTGCTGGCCCTGCAGCACAACATCAGCTACCTGTTCACGCCGAGCCAGGTGCAGGCCGGCCAGGCCGACGGCTACCGCGTGTTCCGCCTCGGCGGCATGGTCAAGGCCGGCTCGATCCGGCGCAGCGCCGATTCGCTGCGGGTGGACTTCACCGTGATCGACGCCTCCGGCGCCACCGCGGTCGCCTACACCGGGATCCTGCCCGACCTGTTCCGCGACAACCAGGCGGTGATCGCCACCGGTTCGCTGCACGGCGCCGCTTTCGTCGCCACCGAGGTGCTGGCCAAGCACGACGAGACCTACATGCCGCAGGAGCTGAAGGACGCGATGGCGCAGGCCCATGAGGGCCGTACCGCAGCTGCGGTTTCCGCGTCGGCGGCCACGTCCGCGACGCCATGAAGCCGATGCCGCCCCGCCGCGCCGCGCGGCGCTGGCCACGCTCGGCCGCCCTGCCGCGATGACCGCCGAACTGGCCCAGCTCGCGTTGATCCTGGCCCTGCTGCTGGCGCTGGCGCAGGGCCTGCTGCCGCTGCTCGGCGCCTGGCGCGGCGACCGTGCGCTGATGGCGGTGGCGCGGCCGGCCGCCTGCGCGCAGGCGCTGTTCGCCTGGCTGGCCTTCGCCCTGCTCGCCTATGCGCTGCTGCGCCTGGATTTCTCGGTGCGCTACGTGGCCGCCAACGCCAACCTGGCGCAGCCCTGGTACTACCGGCTGGCCGCGGTCTGGGGCGCGCATGAAGGCTCGCTGCTGCTGTGGATCGCCATCCTCGATCTGTGGACGGTGCTGCTGGCGCGCAGCAGCCGGCACCTGCCGGAGGCGTTCGCCGCGCGTGTGCTGGGCGTGCTCGGCCTGATCGCCGCCGGCTTCCTGGCCTTCGTGCTGTTCACCTCCAACCCGTTCGCGCGGCTGTCGCCGATGCCGCTGGACGGCAACGAACTCAACCCGGTGCTGCAGGATCCGGGCATGGTGTTCCACCCGCCGGTGCTCTACACCGGCTACGTCGGCTTCTCGGTGGCCTTCGCCTTCGCCATCGCCGCCCTGCTCGGCGGCGAACAGCAGCAGGCCTGGGTGCGCTGGGCGCGACCGTGGACCAATGTCGCCTGGGGCTTCCTCACCGCCGGCATCGTCGCCGGCAGCTGGTGGGCCTATGCCGAACTGGGCTGGGGCGGCTGGTGGTTCTGGGATCCGGTGGAGAACGCCAGCTTCATGCCGTGGCTGGTCGGCGCGGCGCTGATCCACACCCAGGCGGTCACCGAAAAGCGCGGCGCGCTCGGCGCCTGGACCCTGCTGCTGTCGATCCTGGCCTTCTCGCTGTCGCTGCTGGGCACCTTCCTGGTGCGCTCGGGCGTGCTGACCTCGGTGCACGCCTTCGCCGCCGACCCGCGCCGCGGCCTGTACATCCTCGGCTTCCTGATCGTGACGGTCGGCGGTGCGCTGCTGCTCTACGCGCTGCGCGCGCCGCGGCTGGCCGCCGGCAAGCCGTTCGCGGCGCTGTCGCGGGAAACCGCGATCCTGGTCGGCAACCTGATGCTGACCGTGGCCGCGGCGATGGTGCTGCTGGGCACGCTGTTCCCGCTGCTCGGCGATGCGCTGCGCTTGGGCAAGGTCTCGGTCGGCCCGCCCTACTTCGGCCTGCTGTTCCCGCTGCTGATGCTGCCGGTGGTGCTGTTGCTGCCGTTCGGCCCGTACCTGCGCTGGGGCCGGACCGAACCGGGCGCGCTGCAGGCAGTGGCCGTGCGCGCGGTGCTGGCCGCACTGGCCTGCGCGCTGGTCGCCTTCGTGTTGACCGACGGCTCGGCCCGCGCGGTGGCCGGCGTCGCCGCCGCCACCTGGATCGGCATCGGCACCGCGCTGTATGCCTACAAGCGCCTGCGCGAAGCGCCGCGCGGGCGCCGTTTCCCGGCGGAGCTGGCCGGCATGCTGTTGGCCCATGCCGGCGTGGCGGTGTTCGTGGCCGGCGTGCTGCTGTCGGAAAGCCTGTCGATCGAGCGCGACGTGCGCCTGGCGCCCGGGCAAAGCGAACAGATCGGCGGCTACGCGTTCCGCTTCGATGGCGTGCGCATGATCGACGGGCCGAACTGGAAGGCCGAGCAAGGCACGCTGACGGTGAGCCGCGACGGCGCGGCGGTGGCGCTGCTGCATCCGCAGAAGCGCCTGTATTCCAGCGAACGGATCCAGACCGAGGCGGCGATCGATGCCGGCGTCGTCCGCGATCTGTATGTCGCGCTGGGCGAGCCGATGGACGACCAGCACATCGAGAACGCCTGGACCCTGCGCCTGTACTACAAACCCTTCATCCGCTGGATCTGGCTGGGCGGCCTGCTGATGATGCTCGGCGGCTTCGTCAGCGCCTGCGCGCGCCGGCTGCGTGCGCCGCACCCGGTCGCACCCGGCGCCGAGCTTGCCGCGCCGCTCGCCACGACCGCATCGGCGATACCGACATGAGCCGGCTGCTGCCCCTGCTCGGTTTCCTGCTGCTGGCCGCGCTGTTCGGTTTCGGCATCTACTGGAGCCGCGCGCACGACCCGCGCGAGGTGCCCTCGCCGCTGATCGGCAAGCCGGCGCCGGCGTTCTCGCTGCCGCGCCTGGACGATCCCGCGCAACGCGCCGGCAGCGCCGAATTGCGCGGCCGCCCGTACCTGCTCAACGTGTTCGGCAGTTGGTGCCTGGCCTGCGGCGAGGAGCATCCGCTGCTGCTGGCGCACGCCAACGACCTCGGCGTCGCACTGATCGGCTACGCCTACAAGGACGACCCGCGCGACGCGCGCGCCTGGCTCGCGCAGCGCGGCAATCCGTATGCGCTGGTGGTGGTCGATCAGGACGGACAGCGCGCGATCGACTTCGGTGTCTACGGCGCTCCGGAAACCTTCCTGATCGATGCCCGGGGCGTGATCCGCTACAAACATGTCGGCGTGCTGACGCGTGCGGTGATCGCCGGCGAACTGCGTCCGGCGATCGCCGCGCTGGACGGAGCGCAGCGATGAGCGGGCCATCTGCGCGGGCGCTGCGCGGCCGGCCATGGACCAAGCCGTGGCTGTCGCTGCTGGTCTTGCTGCTGCTGGCCCACGCGTTGCCGGCGGCGGCGCAGGCGGTGGATCCGTTGCCGTTCCGGGATCGGCAGCAGGAACTGCGCTTCCAGCGCCTGACCGCGCAATTGCGTTGCCTGGTCTGCCAGAACGAGAACCTGGCCGACTCCAACGCGACGCTGGCGCGCGACCTGCGCCACCAGGTGTTCGCGCAATTGCAGGCCGGCCGCAGCGATGCGCAGATCAAGCAGTACATGGTCGATCGCTATTCCCGGTTCGTGCTCTACGACCCGCCGCTGGCGCCCGGCACCTGGCTGCTGTGGTTCGGCCCGCTGCTGTTCCTGCTCGGCGGCGCGGCCATGGTCGTGGCCACGCTGCGGCGCCGGGCCGCCGCCGCGGCACACGTGGCGCCGGACCAGGAGCCGGAAGAACAATGGTGACGGCCGGCTTCGGCATTGCTGCCGCGGGAATGGTCGGCATCGCCTTGGGCGCCTTGCTGTGGCCGCTGCTGCGCCGGCGGCCCGGCGCCCGCGTGCAGCGCTGCGTCGCCGCGGCGCTGGTGGCGGTGACGCTGCCACTGGCGAGCGCGGGCCTGTATCTGCTGGTCGGCGATCCCGCGGCGCTGGCAGGCATCCCCGTGCAAGCCGCGCCTGCGCCCGACCCGGACGCGGCGCAACGTGCGCTGCAGCGATGGATGGAGCAGGCCGCGGCCGCGGCGCAGGCCAAGCGCAGCGCCGAGGCGCGCGAGGCCTACGCGCAGGCGCTGCGGATCGCCCCGGACGACAGCGAGGCGATGCTCGGCTGGGTCGAGGCGGACATGGCGCAGCAGCCCGACTTCGCCGTCGGCCCGGCCGCGCACGGCATGCTCGAGCGCATCCTCGCGCGGCAACCGGACAACCAGCGCGCGCTATGGATGCTCGGCATCGGCGAGTTCCAGCAACACCGCTACGCCAACGCCGCGATGCGCTGGCGTCACCTGCGGACCTTGCTGCCGGACGCTTCCCCGCTGCGCGCGGCGGTGGCACAGAAGATCGCCGCCGCCGACGCGATGGCCGCGGCGCCCACGGCGGCACGCTGAAGCGCGACTGTCGATACCGCCGCGACGGCGCGCCGCCTAGGCATTCCCCGCACATACGAGCCCAGGCGCCATTTGCGCCGATCGAGGCCTGCGGCGCGATCGGCCCGCAGGTGGCCGGCGCTGCCGGTCAGTCGCGCTGCGCAGCCACGGCGCTTGCCCGCCTTGGCCATGCCGCGACCAGCGCACGCACCGCAGGCCGGTTGGACCCTGTCGCATCGCCGATCGCCGAAACCGGTCAGAGCACGGCCTTGATCTTGCCCTGCAGCGTCTCGGCGTTGAAGGGCTTCATGATGTAACCGCTCGCCCCCGCCTCCTTGAGGGCGGTGATGTCGTCGCGCCTGTCGTTGGCCAGGACCATGATGAACGGCGTGCCGGCCAGCGCACGGTCGCTGCGGATTTCGCGCAGGAGCTGCAGGCCGGTCATCGGCTGCATGTTCCAGTCGCACAGGACCAGGCCGATCCTGTCCGCCCGCAACGCGGCCAGGGCCGACGCACCGTCTGCAGCCTCGGCCACGTCGTCGTAGCCGAGCCGGTTCAACAGGTTCTGGATGACACGCCGCATGGTGCGGTAATCGTCGACCACGAGAATCTTCATCCATCGCATCTCCGCAGTGATCCGTTGCCGGCATCGATCGGCCATCGTGCGCGTCAGGCGCGGGACCGTGCCGTGACGGGAGCGCGGCACCGGCCGTCGGTCCCTTGCGCTCGACATCGTTGCCTGGCCCAGGGTGCCAGCAGTGCGGGAAGGATGGCAGCGCCGGAACATGCCGCGAGAGATCGTCATTCGTCCCGAGCCGCTTGCCGGCGCCGTGGCCTGACTGCCGCCTCCGCTACCTGCGGCCATGGCACCAGGCATGGCCGCAAGGTTCGAGCGCCGTCGCCGCGGATCGCTCCGCCAGCGCTTCAGCCGACGGCCAACCACGGCGGCGCGTTGCGCAGCATGGTCCTGGCATGCGCTGCGCCCCACTGCCCGCACTGGCGGCGCATTGCGCAGCAAAGATAGGAATGCGTATCATTAACTTGTTCGGCATTGTTTCATCGCCGCCACGCTCCCGCCTAGCCCGATGCCAAGCCGGTGCCTTTTCCCGACAGGCTTCCATGCATCCAGTTCCTCCCGCGCCCCTGCACGATCCCCACGCCTCGCGCCCGCCCGCCGCGTCGCGGCGTCCATTGCCACCCTGGCTGGGCGTGCTGTCGCGCACCCTGGCGGCGATCTTCGGCGGCTATGCGCTGGCCGCGGCGACCTCCGCGCTGCTGCCACTGCTGTGGCCGAGCCTGCGTGCGCAGGCCGTGCTCAGCGGCATGATGCTGGGCATCCTGGTCTGCGCCTGCACCGCGTTGTGGGCGTTCGCCGCGCGCAGCGCCGCCCGCGCCTGGCTGGGGATCGTCGCGTTGCTGGCGCCGATGGCCCTGGCCATCGCCTGGCTGCAGCAGCACACGCCATGAAGCAGGGATTCCGTCAGTCGATGGCCTGGCTGCACACCTGGACCGGGCTGCTGGTCGGCTGGGTGCTGCTGCTGATCTTCATGGCCGGCACCGCCAGCTATTTCCGCAACGAGATCAGCCGCTGGATGCGCCCGGAGCTGCCGCGCGCGTCGCTGGGCACGGACACCGTGGCCGCACGTGCAGTCGCGTTTCTGGAGCGGCAAGCGCCGCAGTCGCCGCAATGGACGGTGTCGCTGCCGGGCGCGCGCTCCTCGTTCACGCAACTGTTCTGGCGCAATCCGCCGCCGGCCGACGGCAGCGCCCAGAGCCGCAAGCAGATGTTCGGCGACGCGCTGCTGGATCCGCTCAGCGGCCAGGCCAGCACCGCGCGCGACACCCGCGGCGGCGAGTTCTTCTATCGCCTGCACTTCGACCTGCACTACATCCCGGTGATGTGGGCGCGCTACATCGTCGGCTTCTGCGCCATGTTCATGCTGGTGGCGATCATCAGCGGGGTCATCACCCACAAGAAGATCTTCAAGGACTTCTTCACCTTCCGTCCGGCCAAGGGCCAGCGCTCGTGGCTGGACTTCCACAACGTCAGCGCGGTGCTGGCCCTGCCCTACCACGCGATGATCACCTACACCGGGCTGGTCACGCTGATGCTGATGTACCTGCCGTGGGGCATCAAGGTCGCCTATCCGAATGCCGAAGAAGCGTTCTACGCCGAAGCGTTCTCGCAGCCGGAGAATCCCCGCGAAGCCAGCGGCCGGCCGGGCACGCGCCTGCCGATCGCGCGCCTGCTGGACGTGGCGCGCGCCGAATGGGGCGCGCAGGCTCCGATCGCCGGGTTCTCGCTGTACAACCCGGGCGATGCCGCGGCGGTGATCGAGATCCGCCAGGGCGAGGGCCGGCGCCTAGCCTACGACCCGCCGTCGCTGCTGCTGGACGCCGGCAGCGGACAGGTTCTGGCGCGCAGCGGCAGCCCCGGCGCGGCCGCGCAGACCCGCAGCACGCTGTACGGCTTGCACCTGGCGCACTTCGCCGGGTCCGGGCTGCGCTGGCTGTTCTTCGGTTCCGGCCTGCTCGGCTGCCTGATGGTGGCCAGCGGCGTGATCCTGTGGGCGGTCAAGGAACGGCCCAAGCACGCCAAGGCCGGCCGGATCGGTGTCGGCCTGCGCCTGGTCGACGCGCTGAACATCGGCACGGTGGCCGGCCTGCCGATCGCCTTCGCCGCCTATTTCTGGGGCAACCGGCTGATCCCGGTGCATCTGGCCGAGCGCCCGGAGCAGGAAGCGGCGGCGTTCTTCCTTGCCTGGGCAGCGGCGCTGGTCGCCGCCTTCGTCTGGCCAAGGCGCGCGATGTGGGCCTGGCAGTTGTACCTGGGTGCGGCCCTGTTCGCGCTGCTGCCGGCGCTCAACGCACTGACCACCGACGCGCATCTGGGCAATACCCTGCCGGCCGGCGATTGGGCGCTGGCCGGTGTGGACCTGGTCTGCTTCGGGCTGGGTTGCGTGCTGGCGGTCGCGGCGCGGCGCATGCAGCGCTGGCAGCCGCCGCTGTCGGCGGCCGAACGCCGCGCGCGCGAACGGGCGGCGGCGCAGCCCGTGTCGACCACGGCACTGGAGACGCCATGAACCTGCTCGGCCTGGGCCTGGCCTTTTCCGGCTTCGTCGCGCTGTGCCTGGCGATGGAGAAACACCAGCTGGAGCTGTACGGCGCGCAGCGCGCCGCGCCGGCGCGGATGCGCCAGCTGCGCATCGGCGGCTGGCTGCTGCTGGCCGCGGCGTTCGCGTGCTGCGTGACAGCGCTGGGCTGGACCATCGGCCCGGTGCTGTGGCTGGGCACGCTCAGCGCCAGCGCCGCGCTGCTGACCTACGGCCTGCTGCCGTACCGGCCGCGCGCCATCGTGCCGCTGGCGCTGGCAGCGCCGCCGCTGGGGCTGGCGGCCGCGCTGCTGTCCTAGCACGCACGGCCAATGCACTCACTTGCCGGCACTGGCTGCCGGCGGTCGCAGTTCGGTCGCCACGCGGGCGCCGCCGATCACCAGCAGCAGGCCCGCCGCCAGGGTGATCGCCAGGTACAGCGGCACCATGCCGCCGCGCCCGTTGCGCAGGAACACCAGGCTTTCCATCATCAGCGAGGAGAACGTGGTCAGGCCGCCGAGCAGGCCGACGACCAGCAACGCACGCCAGTACGGCGCGCTGGCGCCCTTGCCTTCGATCCAGACCAGCAGGAAACCGCCGAAGAACGCGCCGACCAGGTTCACCGTCAGCGTGCCCCACGGGAAACCGGCGCCGTAGCGCTGCAACAAGGCGCTACCCACGGCGAAGCGCACACCGGAGCCGACCGCGCCGCCGGCCATCGCAAGCAACAGCTGCTGCCACCACAGGGCGAAGTTCATGCGCTGCCCCGCTGCGCGGCGGCGCGGCGGCGTGGGAAAACGAAAACGAAGTGCGGCATCGTGGTCTCCAGATCGGGCGATGCCGGGGCGCAGGCCTGCCGCCCCGGCGGGGGTTGGGCAGGCATCATCAGCGCGCAGGGACTGCGGGCGGTTCGAGGAGGAATGCCATCTCCTTGATGCCGATTATGAGCGCGTCGGCTTGGCCTTGTCAGCCCGCGCCTGCTCGCGTGCGGCGCGCAGCCGGTCGAGCTTGTCCTTGAGCTTGATCTCCAGGCCGCGCTCCACCGGCCGGTAGTACACGCGCTCGCCCATCGCATCCGGAAACCCGGTCTGGTCCAGGGCGATGCCGCCTTCGGCATCGTGGTCGTACTGGTAGTGCTCGCCGTAGCCGAGGGTCTTCATCAGCTTGGTCGGCGCGTTGCGCAGATGCAGCGGCACCTCCTGGGTACCGCTCTCGCGCACTTCGGCCTTGGCCTGGTTGAACGCGGCGTAGCCGGCGTTGGACTTGGCGGTGCTGGCCAGGTACAGCACCAGTTGCGCGAAGGCCAGTTCGCCTTCCGGGCTGCCCAGCCGCTCGTAGATGTCCCAGGCTTCCAGCGCCATCTGCTGGGCGCGCGGATCGGCCAGGCCGATATCCTCGATCGCCATGCGGGTGAGGCGCCGCGCCAGGTAGGCCGGATCGCAGCCGCCGTCGAGCATGCGCGTCAGCCAGTACAGCGCCGCATCCGGGTTGGAGCTGCGCACCGACTTGTGCAGCGCCGAGATCTGGTCGTAGAACTGCTCGCCGCCCTTGTCGAAGCGGCGGGTACGGTCGGCCAGCACCTGCAGCAGGGTCTGCGGGGTGATCTCGCCGTCCTCGCCCTGGGCCAGCTCGGCGGCGATCTCCAGCAGGGTCAGCGCGCGCCGCACGTCGCCGTCGGCGGCGCTGGCGATCTCCAGCAGCGCGGCGTCCGAGACCCGGATCGCCTCCTCGCCCAGGCCGCGTTCGCTGTCGTGCAGCGCACGCTGCAGCGCCTCGACGATGTCCTGCGGCGACACCGATTCCAGCACGTGCACGCGGCAGCGCGAGAGCAGCGCCGAGTTCAGTTCGAACGACGGGTTCTCGGTGGTGGCGCCAACGAACAGGATGGTGCCGCGCTCGATGTGCGGCAGGAACGCGTCCTGCTGCGCCTTGTTGAAACGGTGCACCTCGTCCACGAACAACACCGTGCGGCGCCCGTCGGCGAAGCGCTGCGCGGCCTCGGCCAGCACCAGCCGCACCTCCGGCAGGCCCGACAGCACCGCCGAGATCGCCTTGAACTCGGCCTCGGCATAGTGCGCCAGCAGCAGCGCCAGGGTGGTCTTGCCGCAGCCGGGCGGTCCCCACAGGATCATCGAATGCACGCGCCCGGACTCGACCGCGCGGCGCAGCGCGCTGGCCGGGGCCAGCAGGCGTTTCTGCCCGACCATTTCGTCCAGCGTGCGCGGGCGCATGCGCTCGGCCAGCGGGCGCATCGCATCGCGATCGACGCTCAGCAGGTCGGGGGTATCGGGGGCGAGGAGTTTGCGCTTGGCCACCTGCGCATTCTATCGCCGGCACGTGCAGGCCGCGCGTTGCCGGTGGCGCCGGCAGCGCAAATCGGCGCCGCGCTGTCGCTACAATCCGTTGCGTTCCCCTGCCCCGCGAGTGCCCCGATGAGCCACCACCGCACGCTGGACGCCTTCACCCATGCGCACGACTTCCTCGGCGATCGCCACGAGCGCAACGCGCGCCGGACCTGGGCGGTGGTCGCGCTGACCGCGGCGATGATGCTGGTGGAGATCGTCGCCGGCTGGTGGACCGGCTCGATGGCGCTGCTCGCCGACGGCATGCACATGGCCACCCATGCCGGGGCGCTGTCGATCGCCGGCTTCGCCTACTGGTTCGCGCGCCGCCACCGGCACGATCCGCGCTTCAGCTTCGGCACCGGCAAGGTCGGCGACCTGGCCGGGTTCTGCAGCGCGCTGATCCTGGCCCTGATCGCGCTCGGCATCGGCGTGGAGTCGGCGCTGCGCCTGGCGCAGCCGGTCCACATCGCCTACGACGAGGCGATCTGGATCGCGTCCTTGGGCCTGTTGGTGAACCTGGTCAGCGCCTGGATGCTCGGTGCCGACCATCACCATGGTCACGATCACAGCCACGATCACGGGCACGGCCATTCCCACGCGGCGCAGGCGCCGGCCGCGCAGCGTCACGCACATCACGACCACGACCACGACCACGACGATCATGCACACGGGCACGGGCACGGGCACGGGCATGGGCACGATCATGCCCACGCCCCTGGGCCCGACCATACGCATGGCAGCAGTGACCACGCCACGCACGCGCACACCGACAACAACCTGCGCTCGGCCTACGTGCACATGCTGGCCGATGCGCTGACCTCGGTGCTGGCGATCGTGGCCCTGCTGCTGGCCAAGACCCTGGGCTGGCTGTGGATGGACGCGCTGATGGGCATCGTCGGCGCCATCGTCATCGCGCGCTGGTCGCTGGGCTTGTTGCGCGACACCGGCGCGGTGCTGCTCGACGCTTCGGCGCCAGCCGCCTTGCAGGCGCAGATCCGGCAACGCCTGGAACAGGACGACGAGCGCATCGCCGACCTGCACGTGTGGCGGATCGGCCCCGGCCAGCATGCGGCGATCGTGTCGCTGGTGACCCACCGGCCGCGGCCGGCGGCGTTCTACCACGCGCGCCTGGAGGGCGTGGCGACACTGGGGCACGTCAGCATCGAAGTGCAGACCTGCCCCGATTGAGCCGGCCCGGCGTGGCCGCAGCCGGCGTTCGGCGCCTCAGCGGTCGCCGACCACGTCCACGTCCTTGTCCGGCACGTAGCGGAAGGTGCCGGCGGCGAAGGCCGGGTTGCGCTGCCAGCCGCTGAAGCTGATCTCGGTGCGCTGGCCGACCGCATCGACCACCTCCATCCGCGCCAGGCCGTTACCGTCGAAGCCGAGCTTGGCGATCTGGAAGCTGGCCTCGGTGTCCACCTTCGGCGTCATCGACAGCCACTGCAGGCCGTCGCGCGCCACCGCTTCCTCGCTGACGTCGTACTGGCGGTCCAGCTTGCCCGGGTCGATCAGCGCGGTCAGCGGGCTGTTCTGCTCCTCGGCGCCCTGCGTGCGCACCGTGGCCTGCTTCAGGTCCGGATCGTAGACCCAGACCTTGGCGCCGTCGGCGACGATCAGTTGCGTATAGGGCTTGCGGTATTCCCAGCGGAACAGGCGCGGCGCCGACAGCGCGACGCGGCCGCTGGCGGTTTCCTTCAGCGCGCCCTTGCCGTCGTAGACCTTCTGCGCGAACTGGCCGTCCAGGCCCTTGAGCCCGCGGGTGAAGGTGTTCAGGTCGTCGCGCGCGCCGGCGAAGGCGCTGCCGGCCAGCAGCGCGCTGGCGAGGACGGTATAGCGGAGTGTGCGAAGCATGCGGATGGAGTTCCGGATGGAGTGTGGGAAGTGTGCCGCGAACAAGCTGAATAGGCGATCAGACGGTGAGGCGATCAGTGCCCGGTCTGCATGCGGCCGAGGTCGCCGTACAGGATCTGGCCGCGGAAGCCGCGCTGCACCTGCTGGTACAGCTCGCGGAACGCGGCATAGTCCTGCGGCTGGCACAGCGCCTGCGGGCCATGCACCGCACGCCGGTGCAGCGTGTGCGTGGCGACCACGGTCTGCCCGTCGCGCACCCAGGTCGCGGCGTATTCGCCGGCGGCGTTGCGGAAATGGGTGTCGGCCGGGATCGCGATGATCGGCACGCTGTCCGGGAAGGTCAGCCGGTAGGTCTCGCTGCGCGCGTTGTCGTTGCAGTAGAACGGGGTCAGGTTGCGCTCGGCCGAGGTGGTCGCATAGACCCCGCGCACCGAATCGGCGCCGGGCATCTGCGGCAGGGTCATGCCGCCGACCACGCCGAAGTCGACGTAGTCGGTGGCGTGAAATTTATAGGCGTAGCCGAACGGCCGGCTCAGGTCCTGCGGCGCGCCCTGCAGCTCCAGTTCGCCGCTGCCGTCGAAGCCGGACGTGGCCAGGATCGATTCCTCGATGCGGGTGCGGTTCTGCGTATTGAGCTGCACGAACATGGTGCGCAGGCCGATCTCGCCGATCTGGCCGCTGTCCAGCCGGGTGGTGCCGCTCAGGCTGCCGTCGGCGGCGAAGCGGTAGTCGGCCTCGGCCTGGTACAGGTTCACCCGCGCGTCGTTGGGCGGGGTCCGCGCCACGCTGCCGTCGACGGTGTGCAGCACCGGCACGCCGAGATCGCCGGCCGGCAGCTGGCCGAAGCGCGCGTAGGGATTGGTCGAGTCCACGTACAGCTTGAACTCGGGCAGATAGGTGATGGCGTGGTTGAAGCGGCCGAGCACCGGCACCTCGGGCAGGGTCGGCCCGCCTTCGGCGCCGATCAGCACCGGCGTGCTGGCGATGCCCTTGGCCGCCAGCAGCGCCTCCAGCACCACGGTGTGGTCCTTGCAGTCGCCGTAGTGGTTGTCGAGGATGCTGTCGGCGCTGTTCGGCTCCAGCCCGCCGTTGCCCAGGTACACCGCCACGTAGCGGATGTTGCGCGCCACCCATTCGTACAGCGCCGCGGCCTGTGCGCGGCGGTCGCCGATGCCGGCGGTGATCTGCTCGGCGCGGGCGCGCACCTTCGGCGTGACCTGCGCGGCGACGCCGCTGCTGCGCTGGTAGGCCTGGCCCATCTGCGACCAGCGGCGGAAGCTGCTGGCCATGATGGTCGGGCTGAACTCCCAGGTCGCCGCCGCCCAGTTCTGGCTCTTCATCGGCTCGCGGCGCTGGTAGCGCCATTCCCAGCGCGCCTGCGCGCCGTCGATCTTCGGCGTGTCGGCGCCGTCCACCCCGCGCGTGGACACGTGCATCGGCATGCGCCGCGGCGCGACCAGGGTCACCGTGGCGTCGTCGTACTGGGAGAACACGCTGAAGGTCTCCCACAGGCTGAAATAGCCCGGAAAGTACGGCACGGTTTGGGTGCGGCGCACCCGGTACACCAGCCGCGTGCCCGGCATCAGGTTGGGGAACACCACCACCTTGACCTTGCGGTCGGCGTACATCGCCGCCGAGGCGCTGGAGTAGCTTTCCTGGGTGTAGATCTTGTCGGCCGGCACGTCGTGGCGCAGCCCGTCCGGGGTGATCGCGTAGGCCGCCAGCACCTCCAGCGTCTCCAGCTTCTCGCTGTAGCTCAGCCGCACCTGGCTGAACTTGTCCACGCCGGCCTTGGTCTTCAGCAGCAACTCGTACTCGTCGGTCTCCACGCTGCTGGCGTCGTCGCGCACCTCGTAGTCGGCGCGGTAGCGTACGTAGCTGTAGTTGTTGGCGACTTCGGGCGTGGCCGCTGCAGGGCTGGCCGCCGCGGCGGCAGCGGCTGGCGGCTGCGCGGCGGCAGCGGATCCGGCCACGGCAAGGACGGCGCACAACAACAGGCGCACGGTGCAGGCGGTTCGGGACATCGGCAACGGCAGCGGGCGGGAACGGCCGCCAGCATCGCATGCGGCGCTGCGCGGAGCGGTTCCGATGGCAGGGAACCGGGATGCGGGCCGCGTCGCGCGTCTCACTTCGGCGGCGGCGGCGCCAGCACGCTGCGGTCGCCGTTGTGTTCGGGCGGGCTGACCACGCCGGCCGCCTCCATCGCTTCGATCAGCCGCGCGGCGCGGTTGTAGCCGATCTTCAGCCGCCGCTGCACGCCGGAGATCGACGCGCGGCGGGTCTCGGTGACGATGCGCAGGGCCTCGTCGTACAGCGGGTCGGATTCGTCCCCGCCGCCGCCGCTGCTCTCCGGCAGGCCGGTGGCGCCGACCACGGTGCCGTCGCCCATGGTCTGCACCTCGTCGAGCACGCCCTCGATGTAGTCGGCCGGGCCGCTGGCCTTGAGGTGCTCGACCACGCGGTGCACTTCCTCGTCGCTGACGAAGGCGCCGTGCACGCGGTCGGGCATCGCCGTGCCCGGCGGCAGGTACAGCATGTCGCCGTGGCCGAGCAGGGTCTCGGCGCCGGACTGGTCGAGGATGGTGCGCGAATCGATCTTGGAGCTGACCTGGAACGCGATGCGGGTCGGGATGTTGGCCTTGATCAGGCCGGTGATCACGTCCACCGACGGGCGCTGGGTGGCCAGGATCAGATGGATGCCGGCCGCGCGCGCCTTCTGCGCCAGGCGCGCGATCAGCTCTTCGACCTTCTTGCCGACGATCATCATCATGTCGGCGAATTCGTCGATGAAGATGACGATGAACGGCAGCGTGTCCAGCGGCCGCGGCGCCTCGGCCAGGTCCGGGTTGGGCTTGAACAGCGGGTCCATCATCGGCTGCCCGGCGTCCTGCGCGTCCTTGACCTTCTTGTTGAAGCCGGCCAGGTTGCGCACCCCGACCGTGCTCATCAGCTTGTAGCGGCGCTCCATCTCCGCCACGCACCAGCGCAGGCCGTTGGCGGCCTCCTTCATGTCGGTGACCACCGGCGCCAGCAGGTGCGGGATGCCCTGGTAGACGCTCAGCTCGAGCATCTTCGGGTCGATCATCAGCATCCGCAGTTCCTTGGCCGAGGCCTTGTACAGCAGGCTCAGCACCATCGCGTTGACCGCCACCGACTTGCCCGAGCCGGTGGTGCCGGCGACCAGCAGGTGCGGCATGCGCGCCAGGTCGGCCACGGTCGGGCGGCCGGCGATGTCCTTGCCCAGCGCCAGGGTCAGCGGGCTGGCCGACTTGTCGTATTCCTTGGAGCGCAGCAGCTCGCTGAGATAGATCATCTCGCGGCTGACGTTGGGGATCTCCAGGCCGACCACCGACTTGCCCGGGATCACGTCGACCACGCGCACCGACTTCACCGACAGGCCGCGCGCGATGTCCTTGTCCAGCGAGCTGATCTGGCTGACCTTGACGCCCGGCGCCGGCTCGATCTCGAAGCGGGTGATCACCGGGCCCGGATAGGCGCCGACCACCTGCGCCTCGATGCGGAAGTCCTTGAGCTTGAACTCGATCTGCCGCGACAGGGTCTCCAGGGTTTCCTCGGAATAGCCCTTGGTCTGCGGCTTGGGATCGTCGAGCAGGGCCAGCGGCGGGATGCCGGACTGGTCGCCGCCGGTCCCGTGGAACAGCGGGATCTGCTGCTCGCGCTTGGCCCGCTCGCTCTTCTCCACCACCGGCGCCGGCGGCGGCTCGATCTTGACCGGTTCGCGCTTGGCGCGCTGCACCGCATCGACCTTGCGCACTTCCTCGCGTTCCTCGCGCATGGCGCGGGTCTGCTGCCATTCGTTGGCCTGCTGGCTGCCGCGCCGGGCCAGCGTCGGCAGGGTCATCACCGCGCGGCCGATGCGCTCCATCACCGCGAACCAGGACAACCCGGTGGCCAGGGTGATCGACACCAGCAGCAGCACCAGTACGAACAGGTTGCTGCCCAGCGCGCCGAAGCCGGCGGTCAGCGAACTGCCGACCAGCTTGCCGAGGATGCCGCCGGCACCGGCCACGTCGCCGCTGAACAGGCGCAGGTGCAGCAGCCCGGTGCCGGCGATCAGGAAACCGACGATCCCGACCAGGCGCAGCGCCGGGCCCAGGTCGGCCTCGCCATCGCCATCGCTGTCCATGCCGAACAGCGCGATCCAGGAGACCGCGCCGATCACCACCGGCAGCAGGAACGCCACGTAGCCGAACAGCTGCAGCAGCACGTCGGCGATCCAGGCGCCGAACTTGCCGCCCATGTTGTGCACCGGCGCGACCACGCTGCCGGTATGCGACCAGCCCGGATCGGTCGCCGAATAGGTGGCCAGGCTGGCCAGCAGGTACAGCAGCAGCGGCGCGATCGCGATCAGCGCCAGGTCGCGCCACAGCTTCTGCCGGCGCGGATTGGCCGCGGCGGCCTGCTTGCGTGCGGCCGCGTTGGCGCCCTGGGATTTGCCGCGTTCCGGAACCTGCTTCGCCACGCTATGACCAGACCTTAGAAATACACCGTTAGTGATTGATAATAAACGAATCGGATCGGCATTTCAGCAGTCGGCACCGGATCGGCAGGCGAAGCCTGAATCGTCCAGCGCCCTCTCCCCCACCGCGACGCGGCGGCATGGACACGCGGCGGGCGCAAGGCGGCGCGCTGGCCGCAGGCCGCAGCGTTCTCGCCACGCGGCTTGATTCATCCCAGGCCGGCCGCCACTCTATGCGACTACGCCGGAAGCCGCGCAATGCCGCGAATCCGCCGCCATTTCCACCTCTTCGCGAGTATACATGAGCTCTTCTGTCGCCAATTCCGCCAAGCATTCCCGCCTGCTGATCCTGGGGTCGGGCCCGGCCGGCTGGACCGCCGCGGTCTACGCCGCGCGCGCCAATCTCAAGCCGGTGGTCATCACCGGCCTGCAGCAGGGCGGCCAGCTGATGACCACCACCGAGGTCGACAACTGGCCCGGCGACGCCCATGGCCTGCAGGGTCCCGACCTGATGGCGCGGATGCAGGCGCATGCCGAGCGCTTCGATACCGAGGTGATCTTCGACCACATCCACACCGCCGACCTGTCGCAACGCCCGTTCAGGCTCAGCGGCGACAGCGCCGAGTACACCTGCGACGCGCTGGTCATCGCCACCGGCGCCACCGCCAAGTACCTGGGCATCCCCTCGGAAGAAGCGTTCAAGGGCCGCGGCGTGTCCGCCTGCGCCACCTGCGACGGCTTCTTCTACAAGGACCAGGACGTGGTCGTGGTCGGCGGCGGCAACACCGCGGTGGAAGAGGCGCTGTACCTGTCCAACATCGCCCGCAAGGTCTACCTGGTGCACCGCCGCGACACCTTGCGCGCCGAGAAGATCATGCAGGACAAGCTGTTCGCCAAGGTCGCGGCGGGCAAGATCGAGACCGTCTGGCACCACGCCATCGACGAAGTGCTGGGCAACGAGGCCGGCGTCACCGCGGTGCGGGTCAAGTCCACCCAGGACGGCAGCACCCGCGAGATCGAAGCGCATGGCTTCTTCGTGGCCATCGGCCACCACCCGAACACGCAGCTGTTCGACGGCCAGCTAGCGATGAACAACGGCTACCTGGAGATCCGCTCCGGCCTCGGCGGGGCGGCCACCGAGACCTCGGTGCCGGGCGTGTTCGCCGCCGGCGACGTCGCCGACCAGCACTACCGCCAGGCGATCACCTCGGCCGGCTTCGGCTGCATGGCCGCGCTGGATGCCGAGCGCTATCTGGACAAGGGCGCTTGACCGAATCGGGCTCCCGGGCCGGCGAGCGCGGCCGCCGTGGCGTCGTGCTCGCCGGCCTGCTCGCGGCGGCGGGCGCGCTGCATGCCGAGCCCGTGGCGCCGCCGCTGACGATCGGTTCGGTGGAAGCGGCGCATATGGCGTTCTGCATGTCCCCGGAACAGGTCGATGCGCTGGCCGCGACGCTGGCCGGCGGCTTGCTGGGCACCGGGGCCGACGACAGCATCAAGCTGCTGATGAGGTCGATGAGCAAGTCCGTGCGCGACACCGGCGACCGCATCACGGCCGAGGCCATCGCTGGCGATGCCGGCGCGCGGGCCGTGTTCACCCGTTTTCTCGGCGAGTGCCTGCTGGCCGGCATTCCGACAGCCGCGCAGCGCCGCGAGCGCGCCCTGGGCTGGTTGCGCGAGGACGCGGCTGGCGGCACCGCCGACGCGGCCGACACGCTTGCGGCCCTGGTCGCGCTGGGCGATCTTCCGGGCGGCGCCAGCGAAGTGCAACGCTTGCTGGCAGCGCGTCCGGCGCAGGCGCCGGCAGGCGCGAAGACCGAGGCCGCCGTGCAGAGCGAGGCGGCGCAGCAGCACCTGGCGCTGGCCTCGGCGCTGTTGCGCGGCGCGATGAGCACGTTCTCCAGCGAACTTGGCGCCAACGCGTCCGATGGCGCCCAGTTGCGCTTTCTCTACCGGCCCTGCCCGGGCTCGTTCGAATCCAGCGCAGCGCAGGCGGCGGCGCCGCCGCAACGTGCCGCCGGCCTGGCCCGGGTGACGGCGCGCCTGGCGCAGTTGCCCAGGGCCGGGCTCGACTGCGCCGACCCGGCGCTCGCCGCGGTCGTCCTGCCGCTCTCGTTCACCGCGCCGGCCCGTCCCGAACCAGCCCGGCGATGACCCAGGTACGCTGGCTGCACCGGCTCGACGAGGTCGCCGCGTCCGCCTGGGACGCCCTGCACGACGGCCGCAACCCGTTCGTCGCGCACGCGTTCCTGGCCGGCCTGGAACGGCATGGCTGCCTGCGCCCGGACTGGGGCTGGAATCCACTGCACCTGACCCTGTGGGACGGCGAGGCGCTGGTCGCCGCTGCGCCGGGGTACCTGAAGACCAACTCGCACGGCGAATTCGTGTTCGACCATGCCTGGGCGCATGCCTATGCGCGCTACGGCCAGGACTACTTCCCGAAATGGCTGTGCGCGGTGCCGTATTCGCCGGTGACCGGGCCGCGCCTGCTGGCGCGCGACAGCGCCGGCCGCCAGGCGCTGCTGGCGGCGATGCAGGCGTTGACCCAGGCCAGCGGCCTGTCCTCGGCGCACGTGAACTTCCACAGCGCCGACGAGGATGCCGCGTTCGGCGACGACTGGCTGGCGCGCAGCGACGTGCAATACCAGTGGCACAACGACGCCGGCTGGACCGAGTTCGATGCCTACCTGGCGGCGATGGACCACAAGCGGCGCAAGAACATCCGCCAGGAGCGGGCCAAGGTGCAGCGCGCCGGCATCGGCTTCCGCGTCGTGCACGGCGACGAGGCCAGCGCCGCCGACCTGCAGGCGATGTACGCGTTCTACCTGCGCACCTTCGACGACTACGGGAACTCGCCGGCGCTGACGCTGGAGTTTTTCTCGCATCTTGCGCGAGAAATGCCGCGTAATTTCCTGATATTCCTAGCCATTCTGGATGAAGCGCCGGTGGCCGGAGCGCTGTGCCTGCGCGGTGGCGACACTTTGTACGGCCGCTACTGGGGCGGCGAGACCCTGCCCGGCCTGCACTTCGAGACCTGCTACTACCAGGGCATCGACTACTGCCTACGCGAAGGCCTGACCCGGTTCGAGCCCGGCGCGCAGGGCGAGCACAAGATCGCCCGCGGCTTCCTGCCGCGGCTGGTGCGCAGCCGCCACTGGATCGCCGACCCCGGCTTCCGCGCGCCGCTGGCGGACTGGTGCGCGGAGGAAACCGCAGCGGTGCGCCAGCATGCGGCGACCCTGCTGCGGCACTCGCCGTTCCGCCAGGACTGAACCGCCCGCCCGATCGGCTACCCTGCGCCGATGCGTCGTCTCCCTGCCCTGCTTGCCGCCGATCCGGCCGCCCCGTTCCCGCCCGCGGCGAGCGCGCTGCGCGAACCGGAAGGCCTGCTCGCGATCGGCGGCGACCTGACCCCGACACGCCTGCTCAATGCCTACGCGCACGGCATCTTCCCCTGGTACTCGGACGGCGATCCGATCCTGTGGTGGAGCCCGGACCCGCGCACCGTGTTCCGCAGCGACGGGGTGCGGCTGTCCTCACGCTTCCGCCGTTCGCTGCGCCACTCGCCGTGGCGGGTGCGCGCGGACACCGCGTTCGCGCAGGTGATCGCCGCCTGCGCGCAGGCACCGCGCCGCGGCCAGGACGGGACCTGGATCACCGCCGAGATGACCGCCGCCTACGTCGCCCTGCATCGCGCCGGGCACGCGCACTCGGTGGAGGTGTTCGACGGCGAGGCACTGGTCGGCGGCATCTACGGCGTGGCGCGCGGACGCATGTTCTTCGGCGAAAGCATGTTCAGCGCGCGCAGCGGCGGCTCCAAGGTGGCGCTGGCGGCATTGGCCAGGCGCCTGCATGGCTGGGGCTGGCCGCTGATCGATGCGCAGGTCGAGAACGACCACCTGCTCAGCCTCGGCGCCGAGCGCTGGCCGCGTGCCGCGTTCCTCGACGCGATCGCCGCGCTGGTGGCCGAGCCCGGCCCGGCCGGCCCGTGGACGCCGCGTTTCGGCGAACTGGCGGCCGCGGAACTGGCCTTGCTCTGAGCCGCATTAACGCAAACTTTGCATGCTGCGGCCGAGGCGAGTAAAATCCCCGCTCTTAAGGCCTTTGGCCGCACGCGAAATCGCACAGGATTACATGTCGAAAGACGACTCCATCGAATTCGAAGGCACCGTCAGCGAGACGTTGCCCAATACCACCTTCCGGGTCAAGCTGGAAAACGGGCACGAGATCATCGCCCACATCTCCGGACGCATGCGCAAGAACTACATCCGCATCCTGACCGGCGACCGGGTGAAGGTCGAGATGACCCCGTACGATCTGACCAAGGGTCGTATCACCTACCGCATGAAGTGACCGCCCCGCAGCGGTTGTAAGAAAGGCGGCCATCGGCCGCCTTTTCGTCTCTCATCGGTGACATCGCAAGGCGACTGCAGGGTCTGCAGCCGCCTTTTGTCGTGCCTGGCGTTCTAGCGCGCCATCACTCCACGGTCGCCGGCAGCAGGCGCTCCGGCTCGGCCTGGGTGTCCACCACCAGCTCGCCGTCCTGCACGTCGATGGTGACGCGGCCGCCGCCGACCAGCTTGCCGAACAGCAGCTCGTCCGCCAGCGGGCGCTTGACCTTGTCCTGGATCACCCGCGCCATCGGCCGCGCGCCCATCAGCGGGTCGAAGCCGTGCTGGGCCAGCCAGTCGCGCGCGGTCGGCGTGGCCGACAGCGACACGTGCTTCTCCTGCAGCAGCATCTCCAGTTCGATGATGAACTTGTCGACCACGCGCAGGATGTGGCTGAACGCCAGCGGTTGGAACTGCACCACCGCGTCCAGGCGGTTGCGGAATTCCGGGGTGAAGCTGCGGCGGATGGTTTCCATCGCGTCGGTGGAATGGTCCTGCTTGGTGAAGCCGATCGAGCGCCGCGAGGCCTGGGTGGCACCGGCATTGGTGGTCATCACCAGGATCACGTTCTTGAAGTTGGCCTCGCGACCGTTGGTGTCGGTCAGCACGCCGCGGTCCATGACCTGCAACAGGATGTTGAAGATGTCCGGATGCGCCTTCTCCACCTCGTCCAGCAGCAGCACGCAGTGCGGGGTCTTGACGATCTTCTCGGTCAGCAGGCCGCCCTGGTCGAAGCCGACATAGCCGGGAGGCGCGCCGATCAGGCGGCTGATCGAATGCGGCTCCATGTACTCGGACATGTCGAAGCGCACCAGCTCGATGCCCAGCTGCAGCGCCAGCTGCTTGGTCACCTCTGTCTTGCCGACGCCGGTGGGGCCGGCGAACAGGAAGTTGCCGATCGGCTTTTCAGGATTGGCCAGGCCCGAACGCGCCAGCTTGATCGACGAGGCCAGCGTCTCGATCGCCGGATCCTGGCCGAAGATCACCATCTTCAGGTTGCGCTCCAGGTGCTGCAGCACGTCCTTGTCGGTGGCGCTGACCTGCTTGGCCGGGATCCGCGCCATCTTGGCGACGATGGTCTCGATCTCCTCGATGTCGATCAGCTCCTTGCGCACGCCCTGCGGCAACAGCCGCTGGCGCGCGCCGGCCTCGTCCATCACGTCGATCGCCTTGTCCGGCAGCAGGCGGTCGCCGATGTGCTTCACCGACAGGTCCACCGCCGCCTGCAGCGCGTCGTCGGCGTAGGTCACGCCGTGGTGCGCCTCGTACTTGGGCTTCAGGCCCTGCAGGATCTCGAAGGTCTCGCCCACGGTCGGCTCGACGATGTCGATCTTCTGGAAGCGCCGCGCCAGCGCGCGGTCCTTCTCGAAGATGCCGCGGTATTCCTGGAACGTGGTCGAGCCGATGCAGCGCAGATCGCCCGAGGCCAGCGCCGGCTTGATCAGGTTGGAGGCGTCCATGGTGCCGCCCGACGCCGAGCCGGCGCCGATGATGGTGTGGATCTCGTCGATGAACAGCACCGCGTTGGGCACCTTCTTCAGCGAGGTCAGCACGCCCTTCAGGCGCTTCTCGAAATCGCCGCGGTACTTGGTGCCGGCGACCAGCGCGCCCAGGTCCAGCGAGTAGATGACCGCGTCGGCCAGCACCTCGGGCACGCTGCCCTCGACGATGCGCTTGGCCAGGCCCTCGGCGATCGCGGTCTTGCCGACGCCGGCCTCGCCCACGTACAGCGGGTTGTTCTTGCGCCGGCGGCACAGCACCTGGATGGTGCGCTCGATCTCGTCGGCACGGCCGACCAGCGGGTCGATGCGGCCATTGCGCGCCTGTTCGTTCAGGTTGCTGGCGTATTCGGCCAGCGCGTCGCCCTTGGGCTCGCCTTCGCCCGCCTCGCCCTTGGCTTCGCCGTCGGACGGCGCCGGGCTTTCGCCCTCCTCGCCGAGCTTGGCGATGCCGTGCGACAGGTAGTTGACGATGTCGAGCCGGGTGATGTCCTGCTGATTCAGGAAATACACCGCATGCGAATCCTTTTCGCCGAAGATCGCGACCAGCACGTTGGCGCCGGTGACCTCCTTCTTGCCCGAGGACTGCACGTGGTAGACCGCGCGCTGCAGCACCCGCTGGAAGCCCAGCGTGGGCTGGGTGTCGCGGCCGTCGTCTTCGGCCAGGCGCGACACCGAGGCTTCGATGGCCTGCTCCAGCTCGCCGCGCAGGCGTTCCGTATCGGCGCCGCAGGCTTTCAGCACCGCCTGCGCCGAGGGGTTGTCGAGCAATGCCAACAACAGGTGTTCGACCGTCATGAACTCGTGACGGGCTTCCCGGGCGCGCTTGTAGCACTGGCCGATGGTTTGCTCGAGATCTTTGCTGAACATGGTTCACTCCGACGTCTGTTGCCAACAATATGCGGCTGGAGTTGCGAATTTCCACAACCCTATCGGATCAGTGTGTTCAGACCGCGTTAGTCCGGGCAAACCGGTGACCGACGCTTACCAATATCAGGCTTTTTCCATCGTGCACAACAGGGGATGCTGGTTCATCCGCGAAAACTCGTTGACCTGAGCTACCTTGGATTCAGCCACTTCGCGGGTGTACACCCCGCAAACGCCGCGGCCGCGGGTATGCACGTGCAGCATCACCTGCGTGGCCTTCTCCAGGTCCAGCGAGAAAAACTGCTGCAACACGGTCACCACGAAGTCCATCGGGGTGTAGTCGTCGTTCAGCAACAGCACTTGGTACATCGGCGGGCGGGCGACTTCGGGCTTGCCGGTCTCCACCATTACGCCGTGGTCGTGGTCTGAAGAATTCTTGCGAGGCATGCGCCGATTATATACGGCGGCTGTCGGCCCGGATTGGACGATCGCCGATCCTACCCGCACAATTCCCCTCCTTTGATGGCGCAACGCATGCATTCGACGAATTTCCGCACGGCCGCCCTGCTCGCCGCGCTCCTGGCCGGCGCCGCCGCGCCGGCGCTGGCCGCGCCGGACCAGGCGCTGGGCAAGCGCCTGAAGGCGATGGGCTACGACGTCCAGGCCGATGCCGACGGCGACTACCAGTTGCTGTTCGGCCTGCGCGAACAGGGCCGCGAGCGCCAGCAGCTGATCTACGTGCGCTCGCCGGTGGAGAGCTTCGGCAGCCACCGGATCCGCGAGATCTGGTCGCCCGCCTACCAGGCCAAGGGCGACACCCTGCCCGCTGCGGTCGCCAACCGCCTGCTGGAAGACGCCCAGGCCGACATCCTCGGCGGCTGGGTGCGCCAGGGCGGCACCGCGGTGTTCGTGGTCAAGGTGGCCGCCGATGCCGACGACACCGCCTTGCGCGAGGCGCTGGAAGCGGCCGCGCGCGGCGCCGACGCGATGGATGCCGAACTCAACGCCGGCAAGGACGCGTTCTGATGGCGCTGGCCCCCGGCCCCTGGCAGCCCGACGTGACCGTGGCCACGGTGGTGGTCCGCGACGGGCGCCTGCTGCAGGTGGAAGAGTCCATCGCCGGCGCACTGGTGCTGAACCAGCCGGCCGGGCACCTGGAGCCGGACGAGAGCCTGCTGCAGGCGGCGCTGCGCGAGACGCTGGAGGAGACCGGCTGGCAGGTGCGGCTGACCGCGTTCATCGGCGCCTACCAGTGGAAGGCCGACAACGGCCGCCACTACCTGCGCTTCGCCTTCGCCGCCGAGCCGGTGGCGCACGACCCGCAGCGTCCGTTGGACGACGGCATCGTGCGCGCGCTGTGGATGACCCCGGCCGAGCTGCAGGCCGCCGCGCCGCGCTGGCGCAGCCCGCTGGTGTGGCAGGTGGCCGCCGATTTCCTCGCCGGCAAGCGCTATCCGCTGGACCTGGTGCGGCAACTGGCATGAACGGCGCGCGGATCATGGTCGGCGTCTCCGGCGGGGTCGATTCGTCGGTGGCGGCCTGGCAACTGGTGCAGCAAGGCGCCGACGTGGCCGGCCTGTTCATGCAGAACTGGGCCGACGACGGCAGTGGCGACTGCCGCGCCGAGGACGACCGCCGCGACGCGGTGGCGGTGTGCGGCCTGCTCGGCATGCCGTTCCACTTCCGCGATTTCTCGCAGGAATACTGGCAAGGCGTGTTCGCCCACTTCCTGGCCGAATACGCCGCCGGGCGCACCCCGAACCCGGACGTGCTGTGCAACCGCGAGGTCAAGTTCAAGCATTTCCTGGACGCGGCGCGCGCACTGGGCGCCGAGCGTATCGCCACCGGCCACTACGCCCGGGTGGCGTTCGCCGACGGCCGCTGGCGGCTGCTGCGCGGGGTGGACCGCAACAAGGACCAGAGCTATTTCCTGCACCAGCTCGGCCAGGCGCAGCTGGCCGCGACCCTGTTCCCGGTCGGCGAGCTGCCCAAGGAACAGGTGCGGCGCATCGCCCGCGAGGCGGGACTGCCGACCCACGCGAAGAAGGACTCCACCGGCATCTGCTTCATCGGCGAGCGCGACTTCCGCGAATTCCTCGGCCGCTACCTGCCGGCCCGGCGCGGCGAGATCCGCGACCCGCAGGACCAGGTCGTGGCCGAGCACCCGGGGGTGTTCTATTTCACCCTGGGCCAGCGCGAGGGCCTGAACATCGGCGGCGTACGCGGCCGCGCGGCGGCGCCGTGGTACGTGGTCGGCAAGGACGTGGCGCGCAACGTGCTGTACGTGGACCAGGATCGCGACAGCCCGCATCTGATGTCCACGCAGCTGCAGTCCGAAGCCGCCCACTGGATCGCCGGATCGGCGCCGGCACGGCGCTTCGACTGCACCGCGCAGACCCGTTACCGCCAGGCCGACGAGCCGTGCACGGTCGAGGTGGCCGACGACGGCACCCTGGCGGTGCGCTTCGCCCGCCCGCAGCGCGCCGTGACCCCCGGCCAGTCGCTGGTGCTGTACCAGGGCGACGAGTGCCTGGGCGGCGCCGTGATCGCCACCACCGATGCCCCGCTGCAACGCCGTCTGGCGCAGCGCACCGATCTACATGAGGAAACCACCCGATGACCGATTCCATGGACGCGCGCGTGCTGGCGCTGGCCGGCGTCGCCCAGGCCCTGCAGCAGGTCAGGCGCATCGCCGAGACCGGGCAGTCGGAGGCGTCGCTGGTGCGGACCCTGCTGGACAGCGTGTTCCGCACCGATGCCGATACGCCGGAGGCGGTCTATGGCCGGGTCGGCGACGTCGCGCCCGGGCTGCGCCTGCTGCACAACTATTTCCGCAACCAGGGCCAGGACGAGGCGCTGCCGCGGCTGGCGCTGGCGGTGCTGCAACTGGAGCGGCGCTTCGTGCGCGACACCGAGACCAGCGCCAAGGTCACCGCCGGCATCGCCCAGATCGCGCCTAGGCTGGCCGAGCACGCCGACAGCGCGCATCCGGAGGTGATCGGCGCGCTCGGCCAGCTGTATGCCGACACCATCAGCCACCTGCGTCCGCGGGTGATGGTGCAGGGCAATCCGCATTACCTGGGCCAGGCCGGGGTGGTGGCGGAGATCCGCGCGCTGCTGCTGGCCGCGGTGCGCTCGGCGGTGCTGTGGCGGCAGATGGGCGGCAGCCTGTGGGATTTCCTGCTGGCCAAGCGGCGCATGATCGACGCGGTGGACCGCGCGCTGGGCTGAGCGCGGCGCTGGCGCCGCCGGCGCAGGCTCGATGCAGCGCACGTTTCGCCGCGCGGACGCGATCGGCAGCACACCGCGGCTAAAGACCGAGGGGGTACGGCCGATACAGCAATCGTGAATCTGCCGAGAACGTCCATGTACTCACGCCTCCTGATCCGTCTGGCTGCTCCGCTCGCCCTGACGCTGCTGTTCCCCATCGCCGCCGGTTTCGATTGGCCGGCCCCGGTCCGTTGGGCCATCCTCACCACGATGACGTTGAGTTGGCTGGGCTTCGCCGCCTGGACAGCCTATAGCCAGAGCCGGCGTTCGCCGGAGCAGTCCAAGATCATGCGCGAGCAGGATCAGCTGCTGAGCGAACTGCGCAGCTTCGTCGGCAACGAGATCGACGGCTCGCGCAGCGAGATCGAACGGGCCCGCGAACTGATCCGCCAGGCGGTCAGCGGCCTGGGCGGCAGCTTCGAGGCGATGAACCGCAAGTCGCGGCAGCAGAGCGTGGCGCTGGCCCGGATCGTGGATCGCGCCGGCGACGACGGCGGTGCCGGGGTCGACGTGGCCCGCTTCGCCCAGCATGCCAGCCAGCGCATGGAGCAATTGGTCGAGGCGCTGGAACAGGTCAGCGGCCAGAGCAGCGCCACGGTGCACTACATCGACGACATGTCGCAGCACCTGGACGGCATCTTCGCCCTGCTGGAGGACGTCAAGTCGATCGCCGACCAGACCAATCTGCTGGCGTTGAACGCGGCGATCGAAGCGGCGCGTGCCGGCGAGGCGGGCCGCGGCTTCGCGGTGGTCGCCGACGAGGTGCGCAACCTGTCCGAGCGCTCGACCACCTTCAACGAGCAGATCCGCAAGCTGGCGCACAGCTCCAAGGACGCCATCGCCAAGGTCCGCGAGACGGTCTCGCACATGGCCTCGCGCGACATGGACCGCTCCCGCGAGGCGCGCGCCGAGGCCGCGTCGATGCTGGACAACGTGGCGGCGATCAACAACTCGCTGGGCGAAGGCATGCGCGAGATCTCCGAGTGCGGCCGCGCCATCGACAGCAGCGTCGCCGAAGCGGTACGCGCCCTGCAGTTCGAGGACATCGCGACCCAGGCCCTGGGTGGCGTGCATACCCACCTGGACCGCCTGACCGCGATCAACCGCGAGGCCGTGGCCCTGCAGGAACTGCTGCATCGCAACGGCGGCGTGTTCGACAGCGAGTTGGTCGATGCGCTGCAACGGGTCGGCACCCGCCTGCGCGAGATGCGCGTGGAGTGGGAGCGTCCGCCGCACAAGCCGGTGGCGCAGCAGAGCATGGGCGCCGGCACCGTCGAGCTTTTCTGACCGACACCGCGTGCATCCTGCCGTACCATGAAACGACCAGTCCCCGGCCCTGTCCGGGGCTTGTCGTGTCTGCCCTCCTCCGACCGTTCGAGCCGATGCCTTTCCAGTCCCAGTCCCGAGTCGAGGCCATGTCCTGCGACGACCTGAGCGCCGAGCACGGCGCCCTGCCCGCTCGCGCGCACCCGGCACCGGGTGTGGCCGCCAACGTCACGCCCGTCGCGGCGCGGCGCCAGCCGGGCAGCGCGCTGCGGCAGCTGGAAATGCTGGCGCAGGACGAACTGCGGCAGATGCTCGGCGGGCGTGGCCCGATGGCGCAGAGCGACGGCATCGCCGACCTGATCTGGGCCGGCCTGGCCTGGGACATGGGCCTGAGCGGGACCGCCATCGCCGCGGCCGGCACGCCGCACCCGCTGCCCGGCTACGCGGCACTTTGCGACAACGACTGAATCGGTCTGCGCGCTCGCGCCGCCATCTGCGCTTGCGGATGCAGCCACCCGACCGCATCGCGACATCGCCACGGCCGCTGAAATGCCTTGGCGCCGCCAATCCTGTAGGAGCGGCTTCAGCCGCGACCGGGCGTTCCGGGTGAGACCCGGTCGCGGCTGAAGCCGCTCCTACAAGAGCGCGGGCGAACCAGCTAGCTCGGGTTCTCCAGCGAGAACAGGTCCGCCTGCTTGTCGTAGGCGAAGTACTCGGCGTAGCGCGCCCAGCTGATCACCGCCTGCACGGTTTCGGCCGCATAGTCCTCGGACATGTGGTCTTCCAGCTCGTCGCGGAAACGCCGCGCCGGCGCATGGTGGGTCGGGCGTTCGTCGAGCACGCGGCGGATGTGCGCGGCCAGCGGCACGTAGGTGGCCAGGTGCTGGGCGAACATCTGCTTGCGCGCGTCGGTGCCCAGTTCGGCGAAGCGTTGCCCGGCCGGGGTCAACTGCAGGTCGCCCTGCTCGAACACCGCGAAGCGCAGCAACTGCAGGGTTTCGGCGATCGGGAACAGTTCGTCCACTTCCAGCTGCAGGCTGGCCGCCAGCGGCGGCAGGTCGGCGCGGCCGTGGTAGGGCTCGGCCGCCACCGCCTCGACCAGGCCGGCCAGCAGGTTGCTCGACACCCGCGGCAGCACCATCGCGATGCCGCTGCCGGGGAACACGCCTTCGCGCGCCTGCGGCCGCTGCGGGCTGGCGGTCATGCGCGCGTAGATGTCGTCGACCAGGGCGCGGAATGCCGGCGCCAGGCGGTTGCGCGGCTGCGGCAGGGTGACCTGGATCTCGCCGATCACCCGGCCCGGATTGGCGCCGAAGATCACGATGCGGTCGCACATCAGCACCGCTTCCTCGATGTTGTGGGTGACCATCAGGATCGACTCGATCGGCATGCGCCCTTCCGACCACAGGTCGAGCAGGTCGGTGCGCAGGGTCTCGGCGGTCAGCACGTCCAGCGCGGAGAACGGCTCGTCCATCAGCAGCAGTTTCGGCCGCACCACCAGCGCGCGGGCCAGGCCGACGCGCTGGCGCATGCCGCCGGACAATTCCTTCGGGTAGGCGCCCTCGTAGCCGTCCAGACCGATCAGGTCGATCGCCGCCAGCGCCCGCCGGCGGCGTTCGTCGGCGGCCACGCCGCGCGCCTCCAGGCCGACCTCCACGTTCTGCAGCACGGTCAGCCACGGGAACAGCGCGAAGCTCTGGAACACCATCGCGATGTCGTCGATCGCCTGGGTCGGGGTGGCGTCGCGGAACGCGATGCTACCGGCGCTGGGCTGCAGCAGCCCGGCGATGGCGCGCAACAGCGTGGACTTGCCGGAGCCGGAGCGTCCGAGCAGGCCGACGATCTGGCCCGAATGCAGGGTCAGGTCGACATCGTCCAGCACCACCAGCGGCGTCGCCCCGCCCTTGTCGTAGCTCTTGCGCACGCCGTGCACGCGGACCAGCGGGGCGCGCTCGGGCGCGCTTGCGGAAAAGGTCATGGTCGGAATCTCCAAGGATGGTCAGTCGAAGCGCAGGCGGCGTTCGGCGAAGGCGTACAGGCGCCGCCACACCGCGCGGTTGAAGACGGTCACGAACAGCGACATCACCGCCACCCCGAGCAGCACCCGCGCGCCGTCGCCGGCGGCGGTGGCGCGGGCGATGTAGGAGCCCAGCCCGTAGGCCTGCACCTGGGTGTCGCCCCAGCTGGCGAGTTCGGCGACGATGCTGGCGTTCCACGAGCCGCCGGAGGCGGTCAGCGCGCCGGTGATGTAGTACGGGAAGATGCCCGGCAGGATCACCCGCCGCCACCAGGTCCACGAGCGCAGCTGGTAGACCGTGGCCGCCTCGCGCAGGTCGGTGGGAAACGCGCTGGCGCCGGCGATCACGTTGAACAGGATGTACCACTGCGTGCCCAGGATCATCAGCGGCGACAGCCAGATGTTGGGATTGGCGCCGGTGGCGACGATCGCCAGCACCGCGAACGGGAACAGCACGTTGGCCGGGAACGCGGCCAGGAACTGCGCCAGCGGCTGCACCCGCTGCGCCACCTTCGGGCGCAATCCGATCCACACCCCGATCGGCACCCACACCACGCTGGCCAGCGCGATCAGCACCACCACCCGCAGCAGCGTGGCCAGGCCGCCGCCGAACGCCTCGGCCAGGTCGTGCAGGCGCAGGTGCTGGCGGCCGTAGTCGAACGCGAACCAGGCCGCGGCCAGTCCCGCGAGCGCCAGCGCCGCGCTCCATAGGCGGTCGCCCCAGACGTTGCCGCTGGCGTCCTGCACGGACGCCGACGCGGGACGCGGGCGCCGCGGCGCCCAGCGCAGCAGCAAGGTGCGCTGCCACACCCAGGCCAGCGGCGCGACCAGGCGCTTGGCCAGGCGGGTGCGCCGCAGCAGGTCGTACAGCCACGATTGCGGCTTGTCCTGCGAGGCGGTGAGTTCGGCGCGGAACTTGTCCGACCAGGCGACGATGGGGCGGAACAGCAACTGGTCGTACAGCACGATCAGCACGCCCATCGCCAGCACCGCCCAGCCGACCGCGGCGAAATTGCGCTGCGCGATCGCCAACGCCAGGTAGGAGCCGATGCCGGGCAGTTCCAGGGTGCGGTCGCCGACCGTGATCGCTTCGGAGGCGACCACGAAGAACCAGCCGCCGGACATCGACATCATCATGTTCCAGATCAGCGCCGGCGTCGCATACGGCGCTTCCAGCCGCCAGAAGCGCTGCCACGACGACAGGCCGAAGCCGCGCGTGACCTCGTCCAGGTCGCGCGGCACGTTGCGCAGCGACTGGTAGAACGAGTACGCCATGTTCCAGGCCTGGCTGGTGAAGATGGCGAAGATCGAGGCCAGTTCGGCGCCGATCTGGCGGCCGGGAAACAGGCCCAGGAAGAAGGTCACGGTGAAGGTCAGGAAGCCCAGCACCGGTACCGACTGCAGGATGTCCAGCGCCGGCACGATCAGCCGCTCGGCGCGGCGGCTCTTGGCCGCCAGGGTCGCCACGACGAAGGTGAACATGAGCGAGGCGGCCATCGCCGCGAACATGCGCAAGGTGGTGCGCAGGCCGTATTCGGGAAGCTGGCGCAGATCCAGCGAGACCGCTTCGGTGCCCGGCGGCGGCAGCGGCGCGCGCATGTCGGCGGCGCCGTGCAACAGCAGCACGCCCAGCGCCAGCAGCAGCGCGAACACCGCCAGATCGTGGAGATTGGGCAGCACGCCGGGGCGTGCGGCGACAGTACCGGGCGCGTTGCGGTCGCGGGGGAATAGCACCATGGGAAGGTTCCGGCAGGACGGCGGCGCCAGCTGCGCCGCACGGATGGTAGGGAATGAGGGAAACCGGCGGGGGACGACCGCTCAGTGTGGCAAGCGAATATGCAAGCCAGGCGTCAGCCGCTGCTGCGCCGCGTTCGTGGTGTGCCCAGAGGCCACCTGGCCGATGCCGGTCGCGGCGTCGATCGCGGCAGGCGCGCCGGCGTCGGCCAGGGCCGCAGCGCGTCCGTGACGGCACATGCCCAGCCGGATCGGGTTGCCGGCGGCGCGACCGGCAGCCGCGCCGCTGCCGCGCGCCGGCGTGCAGCGCGGATCGAGCAGCGGCGGCAGCATGCCCCGCCGCGGACCATGGACCGCGGCGGGCGCGCGTACGCACAACCGGCGGCGCTCAAGCGGCGCATGGCGACAACGACGACGACAGATGCATGGGCGGCTCCGGAATGCGGAAACGCCAGTGGACACGCTCGGGGTCCTCGCGGATCGGGCTTGCGTACTGCGGGAGTGTCTTGCCAGCGCCGGTGCGGCGGTGGCGAACGATCCCGTCCTGAGCGGACGGGACCCATCTGGGACGAACCCAGACCTTGGCGGTCCTGTCAGCTCGACAGCTGCAGCGTCGGTCTAGGATGACTGTCCAAGGAAGTGGCCTCTGGCCGGGAACGATGGGCGCGAAGTATAGCCAGCAACCACGGTACCGCAACAGCGTCCGACGGGCGCCGGCGGCGAGCGTTCACTGGCCAGCAAGCACCAGCCGCGGCAGCGTCGCCGGGGTCTCGGCCTGACGCGCGCGCAGCCAGGCCGCCAGCTCGCGCGGCGGCAGCGGCCGCGAGTGCAGATAGCCCTGGATCTCGTCGCAGCCCTGCTCGCGCAGCAGCGCCTCCTCCTGCGGCGTCTCCACGCCCTCGGCCACCACCTGCATGCCCAGCGCATGGCCGAGTTGCACGATCGCCTGGGTGACCTTGGCGGTGCCGCTGTCGATGAGCATGTCCTGCACGAAGCTGCGGTCGATCTTCAGCCGCTGCACCGGGAAGCGGTTGAGGTAATGCAGGTTGGAGAAGCCGGTGCCGAAGTCGTCCACCGCCAGCAGCACGCCTTCCTGCTCGAACAGTTCGAAGCAGCGGCGCAGCGATTCGGTGTCGCGGATCAGCGCCGATTCGGTCAGTTCCAGCTCCAGCCGCTTGGGCGACCAGCCATTGCGCTGGCACAGCTCGATCACCCGCTCGGCGAAGCCGCGGTCGCGCAGCTGCATCGCCGAGACGTTGACCGACACGCGGTCGAAGCTCAGCCCTGCCGCATCCCAGGCCGCGGCCTGGCGGCAGGCCTCGTTGATCACCCAGTCGCCCAGGCGCACGATCTCGCCGCATTCCTCGGCGATGGGAATGAACTCGGCCGGGTTGCAATGGCCGTGGCCGGGGCGGTGCCAGCGCAACAGCGCCTCGACCGCCGGCGCGCGTTCGCCGGCCGCATGCACCAGCGGCTGGTACACCAGCGAGAACTCCTCGCGGTCCAGCGCGCCGTGCAGCGCATGCTCGATCTCCAGGCGCCGCTGCGCACGCAGCAACACGTCCTGGCTGTAGTAGTGGCAGGTGTTGCGGCCCGATTCCTTGGCCGCGTACATCGCCGCATCGGCGGCGCGCAGCAGGCTGTCGAAGTCCTGGCGCCCCTCCTCCATCAAGGCGATGCCGATGCTGGCGCCGATCTTGATCACGTTCTCGCCGTTGTGCAGCGGCTCGGCCAGCGCCGCGATCAGCTTGCGCGCCACATGGCCGGCATCGCCCGGCTCGGCCAGGTCGCGCAGCACCACCAGGAATTCGTCGCCGCTGAAGCGCCCGAACAGGTCGCTGGTGCGCAGCTGCTGGTGCATGCGCGTGGCCGCCAGTTTCAGCAACGCATCGCCGGTGGCATGGCCGAAGGAATCGTTGATGCTCTTGAACCCGTCCAGGTCGACGAACAGCATCGCCAGGGTGCTGCCGCGCTCCACCGCGTCGTGCATCGCCGCTTCCGCCTGCTCGCGCAGCAGCTGCCGGTTCGGCAGCCCGGTCAGCAGGTCGTAGTGGGCCAGCAGTTCGATGCGCTCGCTGGCCTCGCGTTCGCGGCTGATGTCGCGGAACAGCACCACGAAGCGCGGCGGCAGGCCGTCGCGGTCGTCAAGTTCGATCAGCACCTGCACCCACACCCGGTGCCCGGAGGGGCGATGGAAGCACAGGTCCAGTTGCTCGGGCAGGCCGCCGTGGGCGATCCGCGCCAGCGCCGTTTCGAACGCGTCGCGCGAATCCAGGGTGTACAGCGCCAGCGCCTGGTCCAGGTCGATGTTTTCCTTGCGCAGGCCGTGGATGCGGTAGCACTCCTCGGTCCATTGCATGCGCCGGGTGCCGACCTCGATCTCGCAGCCGCCGATCTTGCCCAGCGCCGAGACGCGGTTGAGCAGTTCGGTGCGCCAGCGGATCAGCGCGTCGGTCTGGCGCTGCTCGGTGATGTTCTGCACCTGGCCGAGCACGCGCTGCACGGCGCCGTCCGCTTCCAGCTGCGGTTGCGCCCACACCCGCAGGTGCAGCGGCGCCTCGCTGCCGCGTACCAGCTCGACCTCGAAATTGGCCTGCTTGCCGTCGCGCTGCATGCGCCGCCAGGTGGAGATCACCTGCGCCGCCGACTCGCGGCTGAGCAGGCGCAGCCAGCCGCGGCTGCTCGGCACCTGATCCTCGGCCAGGCCGGTCACGCGCAGGAACTCGCGCGACCACCAGATCCGGTTCTGCAACGGATCCCACGACCAGCTGCCCATGCTGGTCATGCGCTGCGCCTCGCGCAGCAGGGTCTGCTGGTCGCGCAGGCGCTGCTCCAGCAGCTTCTGTTCGTGGATGTCGGTATGCGTGCCGACCATGCGCAGCGGGCTGCCGTCGGCGGTGCGGGCGACGATGCGGCCGCGGTCCAGGATCCAGCGCCACTGGCCGTCCTGCTGGCGCAGCCTGAATTCGCACACGTAGGTCGCGCTGCGGCCTTCGAAATGGGCGCGGATCGCCTCGCGCAGGCGGGCCTGGTCGTCGTTGTGCACCAACGGCAGCAGCGCGTTGAGACCGTAGTCCGGCGCGTTGCCTTCGTAGCCGAGCATCTGCTTCCAGCGCTCGGAACGGAAGATCCGGTCGCTGGGGATGTCCCAGTCCCACAGGCCGTGTTCGGCGCTGTCCAGGGCGATTTCCCAGCGCGTGGCGCCGTCGCTGCCGACCGGCTCGGGCACGCTCAGGGTATAGGCCAACAGCGCGCCGGCATCGTCGCGCACCGCGCGCAGCCACCCGTCCAGGCGCCGCCCGGCGGTGCCGGGCAGCGCGCAGGCGAGCATGCTCTCGCCGTTGACCAGGCGCTCGCGCACGTCGCGCATCAGCTCGGCATAGGCCTCGACCGTACGCGGCAGCTCCAGCGCCTGCGCGGCCCGGTTCGCGGCCAGCGGCCGCCCTTCGGCGTCCAACAGGACCACGGCCGAGGTGAGCGGATGCTGCAGCAAGCTTGCGATGACGCCTTGATCCACGCCGAGGTGCTCCGTTTCTGCCGCTGGTGCTGGCGGACGAAGGTGATAACGGCACCCGGCGGCATTAATTGAGCGCCCGGCCGGCCGCGGCGCCGGTCGCGCTGGGCCGCAATGGCCGCTTGCCGGTAAGATGGCGGCGGACGAATACCGCCGCATCGGGCTGTCGGGGCATGCAACCACAACGCGATCTCTCCCCGACCTCCCCGTCCTCGGGCATGCGTCTGGCGCAGCGGCTGGACCGGGGAATCTGGCGGACCGCGCTGCTGTACCTGCTGGTCGGCCTGATCTGGTCGCTGGGCAGCGACCTGCTGCTGGTTCGATTCGTGGACGACACGCAGACCCTGGCCATGCTGCAACTGGTCAACGACGCGGTGTTCCTGCTGTTGACCGCCATCGCCCTGTACTGCCTGCTGCGCCCGCTGGTGCGCGGGGCGGTGCAGGTGCACGCGCAGCTGGCGCTGTCCGAGGCCGGCTACCGGCAGATGTTCCAGGCCAATCCCAGCCCGATGCTGGTCTACGATCCGGAAACGCTGCGTGTGGTGGACGTCAATCCGGCGGCGATCGCCTTTTTCGGGTGGCCGCACGACACCTTCGTCGGGCTGGAGCTGGGCCGGCTGTGGCCGCCCGGCGCCGCCGAGCGCATGAGCGACGTGATCCAGGCGATCCGCGACGCCCCCTCCAAGGTCTGCGTGGTGGCCGAGCCGCTGTGCCTGCGCGACGGCAGCCAGCGCATGGTCGAGGCGCGCAGCACCGGCCTGGACTACCGCGGCCGCGGCGCGCGGCTGGTGGTGATCAGCGACCGCAGCGCCGAGCACGAGGCGCAGCAGCGCCGCGACCAGGCGCTGCTGCGGCTGGAGGAGGCGCAGGCGATCGCCCGCCTCGGTTCCTGGCAACTGGACCCGGCCAGCGGCCTGGGCCGCTACTCCGACCAGGTCTACCGGATGCTCGGCCGGCGCGCGCCGGAGTCGCCGCGCCAGCATCGCCTGGAGGAATTGCTGATCCCCGCCGACCTGGCGTCGCAGGCGCGCATCCAGCGCATGCTCGAGGACCTGTGCGGCACCGCACCGGTGCAACTGGACATGCTGCTGCCGGTGCTGGCCGCCGACGGCCAGGCGCGCATGCTGCACCTGCGCGCCGAATCGGCCAACGACGACGATGGCGCGGCCTGCGTGCGCGGCACCCTGCAGGACGTGACCGAGCACGAACGCTCGCGGCGCCTGCTGCACGAGCGCGAGGAACAGTTCCGCGAACTGGTGCGGGTGCTGCCCGACGGAGTGGCGATCCTGCACCAGGAACACGTGCTGTACGCCAACGCCGCCTGCGCCGGGCAGTTCGGCTACGAGGGCGAGAACCTGCTCGGCGAACCGTTGCAGGGCCTGGTCTACCCCAGCGATCTGCAGCAGGTGCGCGAGCAGATGCGCGATGCCGGCGACAAGGGCGAGCGCGGCGCCGCCGCGCGCATGCGCCGCCGCGACGGTTCGCTGTTCCACGCCGGGCTTTCGTTCGGCAAGGTGCGCTACAGCGGCCGCGACTGCAAGCTGCTGATCGTGCGCGATCTCAGCGAGCCCGAGCGCATGCGCGACGCGCTGGCGCTGAGCAACCGCGAGCTGCAGGCGATGGCGCGGCGGCTGTTCTCGCTGCAGGAGGACGAGCGCCGCGCGATCTCGCGCGACCTGCACGACGACATCGGCCAGGCGATCACCGCGATGAAGCTGTCCGCGCACGCGGCGCTGGACGAAACCGATGCCGAGCGCCGCCGCGAAGACCTCGACGAGATCGTGCAGCTGGCCGACAGCAGCATCACCAAGCTGCGCAACCTGTCCACCCTGCTGCGCCCGCCGCAACTGGACGCGCTCGGGCTGGAAGCGGCGCTGCGCTGGCAGGCCGGCATGCTGTTCCGCGCCTCGCCGGTGCGCCTGCAGCTGGAGATCGCCACCCTGCCCGCGCGGCCCAGCGGCGAGGTCGAGCAGGCCTGCTTCCGCATCGCCCAGGAAAGCCTGACCAATGTGCTGCGCCACGCCTGCGCCGGCGAAGTGCGCATGGCGCTGAGCGACGAGCAGCACCGGCAGCTGCGCCTGGAGGTGGTCGACGACGGCGACGGCTTCGATCCGGCCGGACCGCGCGGACTGGGCCTGATCGTGATGCGCGAGCGCGCGCAGAGCGCAGGCGGTACCCTGCAGATCGACACCGCGCCCGGTGCCGGCACGCGGGTGACGCTGTGCCTGCCCTACACGACGGCGGCGACGCCGACGCACCCACCTGGACCCTGAAGACGATGTGGAATCCCGCTGCCCCCGTGCCGCCAGACGACGAACTTCCGTCGCGCCTGGGCGCAGGCCACCCGGCGCTGACCGGCATGATCGCCGAGGCGCTGGCCGGCGGGCCGGGGGTGATGCTGCTGCACATCGACATCGACCACTTCGCCTCGATCAACGAGAACATGAGCGCGGAAGTCGGCGACCACGCGCTGGCGCTGCTGGCGCATCGGCTGCAGGCGCACCTGCGCGGGCGCGGCCTGCTGTGGCGCCACGGCAGCGACGAACTGGTCATGGCGGTGCCGCGCACCGCCGACGTGCCGCCGCCGGAGGCCTTCGCCGAAGAGGTGCGGCAGCAGATCGAACTGCCGCTGTCGGTACTGCCGTACACCTTGTTCATGACCGGCAAGATCGGCGTGAGCCTGTGCCCGGAACACTCCACGCGGCTGTCCACGCTGCTCGACTACGCCGAGGACGCGGTCTACCAGGCCGCGCGCGAAGGCGGCAACATGGTGCGCCTGTACGCGGCCGACGGCCCGCCCAGCGCGCACAGCGAGAGCATCATCTCGCGGCAGATCGTCGATGCGATCCCCAACGGCGAGCTGCGCCTGCGCTACCAGCCGATGGTCAGCGCCCGCGACGGCCGCGTGGTCGGCATGGAATCGCTGCTGCGCTGGCAATCGCCGACGCTGGGCATCCTGGTGCCGGAACGGTTCATGCGCACCGCCGAGCGGCTGGGCGTGATCGTGCAGATCGGCACCTGGGTGATGGAGGGCGCGCTGCGCCAGGCGCGGCTGTGGCGGGACCAGGGTTTCGACGACTTCACCATCGCGGTCAACGTCTCCACCCTGCAGCTGCTGCGCCCGACCTTCTTCAACGAAGTGATGTCGGCGCTGCAGGCGGCCGGCGTGCCGCCGCAGATGATGGTGCTGGAGATCAACGAAAGCGCGCTGACCAACAACGTCAACTTCGTCCACGAGACCCTGGCCAACCTGTGCCGCGAAGGCATCAGCCTGAGCCTGGACAACTTCGGCACCGGCGATTCCAGCCTCAGCGCGCTGGTGCGCTATCCGGTGGACAAGCTGAAGATCGACCGCAGCTTCATCAAGAGCGCGCCGGCCGGCAACCGCGAGGCGGCGATCGCCCGCGCCATCATCGCCATGGGCCACCAGCTGGGCATGGTGGTGATCGCCAACGGCGTCGAATCGCAGGCGCAGCTGGGCTTCCTGCGCCGCAACGACTGCGACATCTTCCAGGGCTACCTGTTCGGCGAGCCAATGTCGGCCGAAGCCGCGGGCATGGCGTTGCGCCGGCGTTACCTGCGCCCGGAATCGTTCACCGAGACCCGCCCGGACCGCACCCTGCTGCTGCTCGATGACGAGGAGAACGTGCTGCGCTCGCTGGTGCGCCTGTTCCGCCGCGACGGCTACCGGATCCTGGCCGCCGGCAACGTGCGCGACGCCTTCGACCTGCTCGCCACCAACGACGTGCAGGTGATCCTGTCCGACCAGCGCATGTCCGACATGAGCGGCACCGAGTTCCTGGGCCGGGTGAAGATGCTCTACCCCGACACCATCCGCCTGGTGCTGTCCGGCTACACCGACCTGGCCACCGTCACCGACGCGATCAACCGCGGCGCGATCTACCGCTTCCTGACCAAGCCCTGGAACGACGACGAACTGCGCGAACACATCCGCCAGGCGTTCCGCACGCACGACGAACAGCGGCGGGATGCGGGGCCCTGAGGGGCCGGGAATGGGGAGTGGGGAATCGGGAATGGGAAAAGCCGCGTCGCTGGCTTTTCATTGTTGCGAGCAGGGAATGGGGAACGGGGAATCGGGAATGGAAAAAAGCCGCATCGCGGCTTTTTATTGACGCAGCATCAGATCGTCAACGCGGTGTCGGATGCGCAGGAAGCGAACAGCGACAGGGCGTCCGCTTTTCCCATTCCCGATTCCCCACTCCCCATTCCCGGCTACTTCGGCTGCCTCACCGGAATCACGATCCGGAAGCTGGAGCCCTCGCCGACGGTGCTGGTCACGTCGATGCGGCCGTGGTGCTTGTTGATGATGCCGTAGGAGATCGACAGGCCCAGGCCGGTGCCGCTGCCGACCGGCTTGGTGGTGAAGAACGGGTCGAAGATGCGCTGCAGCAGGTCCGCCGGGATGCCGGCGCCGGAGTCCTTGAACTCGATCCAGACCTCCTCGCCGTCCTGGCCGGTGCTGACCACGATGGTGCCGCGCTCGCCGATCGCCTGGCCGGCGTTGAGCAGCAGGTTCATGTACACCTGGTTGAGCTCGGACGGCAGGCACTCGACCAGCGGCAGGTTGCCGTAGTGGCGGTCCAGGGTGACCTTGTACTTGAGCTCGTTCCAGATGATGTTGATCGTGGACTCGAGTCCGGAATGCAGGTCCACCAGCTTCCACGATTCCTCGCGGCCGGAGTACGAGAAATCCTTGAGGTCGCGCACGATGCGCGTCACCCGCTCGATGCCTTCGCGCGACTCGGCCATCAGCTGCGGCAGGTCGCGGCTGATGAAGTCGATGTCGAAGCGGTTGCGGATGTCGTCGATTTCCGGGATCAGCGCCTTGGGATCGGGCGCGCGCAAGGCGCGCTCGTAGGCTTCGATCAGGGTGAACAGGCTGCGCAGGTATTCCTGCAGGCTGCCCAGGTTGGAATGCACGTAGCCGATCGGGTTGTTGATCTCGTGCGCGACGCCGGCGGCGAGCTGGCCGATCGAGGCCATCTTCTCCGACTGCAGCAGTTTTTCCTGCGCGCCGTTGAGGCGCAGATAGGCCTGGCGCAACTCGGCGTGGCGCTGCTGCAGTTCCTGTTCGTAGTCCTGCTGGCCTTCGATGCCCTGGATCAGCACCAGAAAGTGGCCATCGTCGCCGTCGGCATGGAAATACAGATGCGCCAGCACCACGTGTTCTTCGGTGGGCAGGCTGCCGCTCCAGCGGCCATGGCTGCGCGCCTGCGACAGCGCATCGCTGGGCAGCCACTGCGCCAGGCGCTCGCCCAGGGCGCAGTCGTCGAAGACTTCGGCATTGCACAGGTGGCCGCGCGCGGCACTGTTGGCCAGCAGCAGGCGGCCATCGGCGCGGAACAGCACCAGGCCTTCGTCGATCAGCTCGCTCAGCGCGAGCAAGCTCTTGCGCGAAGGCAACGGCACCGTGTCGGTGTAATCGGGATCGGCGAAATTCACGAAAGGCAACGGGTAACGAGCGGACGCTCAATATACGCCGATGCCATCGCCAGGTGCGTGGATGCCGGCACATGGCCGGCATGCGGTGACGCGCCTGGCGTTTCTCAGGCGATCGCCAGCGGGCGGCTCATCCGCAAGGTGCTGGACTGGCCGTTGGCATCGTAGGACGAGGCGCTCTCGCTGCGCCCCAGATGCCGCAGCGCCCAGTTGACCTCGCGCCGCCGCCGCGACAGCAACGCGCCGTTGGCGCGGTTGGCGTCGGCCAGCTGGCGCAGCAGCGACTCGGCCTCGGCACCGGCCGGCACGTTGGCCTCCAGCGCCCGCAGCGCGGCCAGCTTGTCGCCGGTCGCCTGCATCAGGCCTTCCACGTTGTGATCCAACAACGCCTGCCGTTCGCCGGCGAGTGCGTCGCTGAGCTGCTGCAAGGGGTTGGTCACGGTCGTGTTCATGCGCTGAGCTGCTGGTCCATCTGCAGCATGCGGCTGGCGATCGCATCCGGATTGATCTTGTAGCTGCCGCTCTGCAGCGCGCTGCGCACCGACTCGACGCGGTTGCTGTCCACCGCCGGCGCCGCCGCCAGCTCGCGCTGCAGGCTTTGCAGCCCGGACGCTTCGCCGGTCAGGCGCAGACTGTCGGTCGCGGCCGTGGCGCCCACCGCATTCGTCTTGCCGTCCTCGGACGCGCCGGAGGCGGCCTTGGTGTTGACGGTCGACGTGCGAAGGGTGGCCTGGGTCGGCGAGTTCCCTTCAATTTTCTGGCTCATGACGAAATCCTGCTACGGGTTCGGTGTAGGTAACGGCCCTACACCGACGAACTTTAGGCCAGATCTCAACGCGTCACAAAAACGTCGCCATTTTGTGACACGGTTCCCTGAACGACGCGGCGAGACGACAGGTTTTCGACGGTCACCCGCTCGTTCTCGCCGCCGTCGCTGAGCGCGCGCCCCGCCATGCGCACTTCCAGCGCCCCGTTGCGCGCCACCAGCGCCACATTGTCGCCGCGCCGCACCAGCCGCTGCGCGACCAGATCGCTGGCCGACAGCAAGGTGCCGGCCGGCAGGGTACGCCGCACCACCCTGCCGATCGCCGCGGCCGGATCGGTCATTGCCGCACCGACGATCCGCGCCGCGTCGCGCCTCTCGACGACCATATCGGCGGCACCGACGGTTTCTCCAGCGGCCAGGCCGCGGCCCAGCACCAGCACGTTCTGCAGGCGCCGCACCTTGACCGGCACGAACAGGCGCCAGCCGGCCTCGCGCGGACAACTCACTTCCACTGTCGTGGTCCCGGTCGGCTGCGCCTGCAGCGACACCGGGCACAGCGGCACGCGCACCGACGGGTCCAGCGTCGCCTCGGCTTCGGCATCGGCGCCAAGGGTGGACAGCGCCGCGGCGCGGATCGAGTCCACCGATTGGAATTCCGCGGCCCAGGCCGGCATCGCCGCCAGCAGGACCACTAACAGGATCAGGCGCATGGCCGTCTCTCTAATGAAGGTGTCGCCAGTCCCATGCAAAGCCCGTGCCGCAATTCGCGCCCCTCGCCGACAGCCCGGCCTCAAGTTCCGCCGCGAAGGCGCCGATATGAACCCCATGTCTCATGACCTGCTCAACCGAATCGACCAGCGCACCCGCTTGGCGGGCCACAATCGGCTTGCCCTGCTGCTGTTCCGGCTGGGCGGCCGTCAGCTTTTTGGCGTGAACGTCTTCAAGGTGCAGGAAGTGCTGCGCCGGCCGGAGCTGTTCCAGGTGCCGGGGCTGCCACTGCAATTCTCCGGGGTCGCCGATGTGCGCGGCCGTTCGGTGCCGGTGCTCGACCTGGGCCTGGCGATCGGCCATCCGGAACGCGAGACGCAGGCCGACAAGGCGCCCGGCTACCTGGTGGTCACCGAGTTCAACCGCTCGGTGCAGGGCTTCCTGGTCAGCGGCGTGGAGCGCATCGTCAACATCGCGGTGGAGGACATCCATCCGCCGCCGGAACTGGGCGCCGAATCCAGCTACCTGACCGCGGTGACCCGCTTCCAGGGCGAGCTGATCCAGGTCATCGACGTGGAAAGCGTGCTGGCCGACATTGCCCAGAACCGCACCGAGGCGCTGATCGACCCGTCGCTGGCGCTCACCGGCTCGCAGCTGCAGGTGCTGGTGGTGGACGACTCGCGCGTGGCGCGGCAACAGATCCGCAGCGTGCTCGACCAGCTCGGGGTCGGCGCCACCCTGCTGTCCGACGGCCGCCAGGCCCTGGACCACCTCCTGCAGATCCACGCCGGCGGCGAGAATCCGGCCGACCGCTACGCCATGGTGATCTCCGACATCGAGATGCCGGCGATGGACGGCTATACGCTGACGACGGAAATCCGGCGCCACCCCGGCCTGGCCGGCCTGTACGTGCTGCTGCACACCTCGCTGTCGGGGGTGTTCAACAACGCCATGGTCGAGCGCGTCGGCGCCAACGCCTTCGTCGCCAAGTACAGCCCGCACGAACTGGCCGATTACGTGCTGGCGCGGCTGCGGGTGGTCGCCGAGGCCCAGGCCGCCTAGCGTTTCGCGGCCCCGGCGCGACGCCGGGCGCCCAGCAGCACGCCTTCCGCCGCAATGGCGAAGGCCGTTCCCCCGCGCCGCACGGCGCGCGCACCCCGGTTCTGGCACAGACTTTGCCTGTACTCCTGCAACGAACCGCGGGAGCGCGCCATGCCCAATCTGATTTCATCCTACCTAGGTGTCCACGGCGACGCCCTGCCGCTGCGCGAGCAACGGATGAAGCTGATCGCCAGCAACCTCAGCAATGTCGACACGCCCGGCTACAAGGCGCAGGACCTGGATTTCGACGCGGCGATGCGCGCCGCGCAGGGCCAGCGCGACGGCAGCCAGATGCAGGTCACCGACAGCCGCCACATCGCGGTCGGCGGCAGCACCGGGCTGAATCCGTTCCAGGTCACCCGCGAGGCCAACCAGCCCAGCCTCGACGGCAATACCGTCGATGCGGACACCGAACGTGCCGCCTACGGCCGCGCCGCGCTGGAATACCGCGCCTCGCTGAGCTTCGTCGAATCCAAGGTGCGCAGCATGCTCACCGCGATCACAGGCCAATAAGCATGAGCAATCTGCCGATTTTCGACGTCGCCGGCTCCGCGCTGCAAGCGCAGTCGGTGCGCCTGAGCACCATCGCCAGCAACCTGGCCAACGCCGATTCGGTGGCCGGGTCGGCCGAAGCGGCCTACAAGCCGATCGAGCCGATCTTCCAGGCGGTGCGCAACCCGCACGACAGCAGCCTGACCGCGGTCAACGTCAAGGAAATCACCCAGAGCAAGGATCCGCCGATCAAGCGCTACGAGCCCGGCCATCCGCTCGCCGACGCCGACGGCTACATCTACTCGCCGGACGTGGACCCGGTGTCGCAGATGGTCAACCTGATCTCCGCCTCGCGCAATTACCAGGCAGGCGTGGAAGTCCTCAACACCGCCAAGGAACTGGCGTTGGCCACCTTGTCCATGGGCCGCTGAGCCCTCCCCTCCCGCCTAACGGCCTAGGACGTACTGATGAGCACCGTTTCCAGCGACATCTATTCCAGCCTCGGATTGACCGCCTCCAGCACCACCAGCACGTCCAACAAGTCCTCGTCGCTGGACCAGGCCGACTTCCTGAAGCTGATGACCGAGCAATTGCAGCACCAGGATCCGCTCAAGCCGATGGACAACAGCCAGATGGTCTCGCAGATGGCGCAGCTGTCCACCGTGCAGGGCATCGGCGACCTCAACAAGACCGTGACCGCGCTATCCGATTCGATGAGCACAGACCAGATCCTGCGCGGCGCGCAGCTGGTCGGGCACAAGGTGCTGGTGCCGTCGGCGACGATGCCGCTGGGCAGCGACGGCGGCACCACCGGCGTGATCGCCGCGCCCAGCGCGGGCATCGTCAACCTCACCGTCACCGATGCCAACGGCAACGCGGTCAAGCAGATCAGCGTCACCGCCAGCAAGGCCGGCGAAGTCAATTTCAGTTGGGACGGCACCAACACCGCCGGCGAGCGCATGCCGGCCGGCGCCTACGGCGTCACCGCCACGCATACCGACAGCAAGGGCACCAACACCGCGCTGTCCACCTACGTCCAGGCCCCGGTCGAGAGCGCCACCATCGGCTCGGACGGCATCTACCTCGACCTGACCGGGCTGGGCACCGCCCCGCTCGCCAACGTGCTCCGCGTCAGCTGAGCCGGCCAATCCACAGGAGTCCATCATGGGTTTCAATACTTCGCTGTCCGGTATCAAAGCGGCCAACTCCGACCTCAACGTCACCGCCAACAACATCGCCAACGTCAACACCACCGGCTTCAAGGAGTCGCGCGCCGAGTTCGCCGACCTGTTCTCCGCCACCGGCTACGGCCTGGCGCGCAACGCGATCGGCGCCGGCGTGCGGGTCAGCAACGTCGCCCAGCAGTTCTCGCAGGGCAACGTCGACCCGACCGGACGCAACCTGGACCTGGCGATCTCCGGCGACGGCTTCTTCACCCTGACCAACAACGGCGCCAAGGTCTATTCGCGCGCCGGCAACTTCCAGACCGACGAAAACGGCTACGTGGTCAACCCGCAGGGCGCCAGGCTGCAGGTGTTCCCGCCGGCGGCCAACGGCAACGGCTTCGCGGTCGGCACGCTGAGCGACCTGCAGCTGCTGACCACCGACAGTTCGCCCAAGAAGAGCGAAACGGTGAACCTGATGTTCACCCTGCCCGGCAACGCCAGCGTGCCGACGGTGACCACCTTCGATCCGGCCGACGCCAACAGCTACAACCATTCCACCGGCGGCATCACCGTCTACGATTCGCTGGGCGTCAGCCACACCCAGACCTCGTATTTCGTCAAGACCGCCAACGCCAACGAATGGCAGGTGCACAACTATGTCGACGGCACCGCGGTCGGCACGCCGAGCACGATCCAGTTCGACGGCAACGGCAAGCTCACCACGCCCGCCGACGGCAGGATCGCGCTGAGCACCTTCACCCCCAGCACCGGCGCCGGCACCCTCAACCTGACCCTGGACATCAGCGGCTCGACCCAGTACGGCGAGGCGTTCGCCTTGCGCGACGCGCGCCAGGACGGCTACGCCAGCGGCAAGCTCAACTCGATCAGCATCGACGCCAGCGGCGTGGTCTACGCGCGCTACTCCAACAACGCCGACAAGGCGCTGGGCCAGGTGGCGATGACCAACTTCGTCAATCCACAGGGACTGAGCTCGCTCGGCGACAACGTATGGGCGGAGAGCTCGGCCTCGGGCAACGCGCGCACCGGTGCGCCGGGCACCTCGGACTTCGGCAGCGTCCAGTCCGGCGCGCTCGAAGCCTCCACCGTCGACCTCACCGAACAGCTGGTCAACATGATCGTCGCGCAACGCAACTTCCAGGCCAACTCGCAGATGATCTCGACCCAGGATCAGGTCACGCAGACCATCATCAATATCCGTTGATGACCGCCGGGAATCGGGAACGGGGAATCGGGAATCGTAAACGCGGTTCCCGTCGCCGAACTTCCGCTTTCCTCCATTCCCGATTCTCCATTCCCGGTTCCCGTCCATGGACAAAGCACTCTACGTCGCCATGACCGGCGCCCGCGCTTCGCTACAGGCGCAGGGCACGGTGTCGCACAATCTGGCCAACGTCGATACCGCCGGCTTCAAGGCGGCGTTGGCCAATACCGAGGCGTACCGCATCAAGGGCGCCGGCTATCCGTCGCGGATCGATGCGCTGCACATCGACCAGGGCTTCAATCGCGATGTCGGCGCGCAGCAGGTGACCGGCAATGCGCTGGACGTCTCGCTCAGCGCCGACAACTGGCTGGCGGTCCAGGCCAGCGACGGCAAGGAGGCGTACACGCGCGGCGGCGAACTGGCGTTGACCCCGAACGGCCAGCTGGTCACCTCCAGCGGCCGCGCGGTGCTCGACGACCAGGGCAATCCGATGGCGATCCCGCCGCACCAGTCGCTGGAGATCGGCGGCGACGGCTCGGTGTCGATCGTGCCGCTGGGCGAAGGCCCGCAGGCGATGACCGTGGTCGGCAAGATGAAGGTGGTGCAGGCGCCGGCCGAACGCCTGGAACGCCGCCCCGACGGGCTGATGCGCAACATCAGCGACGATCCGACCCAGGCCTTCGCCCTGGCCACCGGCACCGCCGTGCACACCGGTGCGCTGGAAGGCAGCAACGTCGATGCCGCCGGCGCGCTGGTGCAGATGATCCAGCTGCAGCGCCAGTTCGAGATGCAGGTGAAGGTGATCAAGCACGGCGACGAGAACGCGCAGTCGGCCAACACCATGCTGCGCCTGAACGGCTAAGCCCGCCGCGGGCGCCGCGCCGCCGCCGACGAAAAGCCGGCGCATTTGTGGCACGGCACATGCATCAGTCCCCCTGCCCCTCGCGGATCTCGGGGCCACCATCAGAGGAATCGGGTCATGAATCAGGCTTTGTGGGTCGCCAAGACCGGACTGGATGCGCAGCAGACGCGCATGTCGGTCGTGTCCAACAACCTGGCCAACACCAACACCACCGGCTTCAAGCGCGATCGCGCCAGCTTCGAGGACCTGCTGTACCAACAGGTGCGTCAACCTGGTGGCGCGACCTCGGCGCAGACGCAGTTGCCCTCGGGCCTGCAGCTGGGCACCGGCGTGCGCGTGGTGTCCACCTCGAAGGATTTCGAGCAGGGCAATCCGCAGCAGACCGGGCGCGCGCTGGACGTGATGGTCAACGGCCGCGGCTTCTTCGAAGTGCAGATGCCCGACGGCACCTCGGCCTACACCCGCGACGGCAGCTTCCAGATCAACTCGCAGGGCGAGCTGGTCACCAACAGCGGCTACGCGATCCAGCCCGGCATCCAGGTCCCGGAAGGCGCGCAGTCGCTGACCATCGGCACCGACGGCACGGTCAGCGTGCAGGTCGCCGGCACCGCCGCGGCGCTGGAGATCGGTTCGTTGACGCTGAGCGACTTCATCAACCCCTCGGGCCTGCAGGCCAAGGGCGAGAACCTGTACGCGGAAACCGCCGCCTCCGGTCCGGCGCAGAACGGCACGCCAGGCCTCAACGGCCTGGGCACCACCGTGCAGGCCTCGCTGGAAGGCAGCAACGTCAACGTGGTCGAGGAGCTGGTCAGCATGATCGAGACCCAGCGCGCCTACGAGATGAACGCCAAGGCGATCTCCACCACCGATTCGATGCTCGGCTATCTGAACAACAACGTCTGATCCCGACACTTCTTCTGGAAACCGCCATGTCGCGTCCGTCCTCCTTCTCTCTCATCGCTGCGCTGGTCCTGCCCGCGCTGCTCGGCGGCTGCGCCGGGCTGGGCATCGCCGCCGGCGACGTGCGCCCGTATGCGCCGATGGCGCCGATCGTGCCGGTGGTGGCGCAGCCCGCGCAGCCCAGCGCCGGCGCGATCTACGCCGCCGGCCCGAGCCTGTCGCTGTATTCGGACCGGCGCGCGCGCGACGTCGGCGACCTGCTGACCATCACCCTGGTCGAAAGCACCAACGCCAGCTCCACCGCCAACACCAGCATCACCAAGAAGGACGCGGTGACGATGGCCACGCCGACCCTGCTCGGCGCGCCGCTGACGGTCAACGGCATCAACGTGCTCGAAAACAGCACCAGCGGCGACCGCAGCTTCGCCGGCAAGGGCAACACCGCACAGAGCAACACCATGCAGGGCAGCATCACCGTGACCGTGGTGCAGCGCCTGCCCAACGGCAACCTGGTGATCCAGGGGCAGAAGAACCTGCGCCTGAACCAGGGCGACGAACTGGTGCAGGTGCAAGGCATCGTCCGCGCCGCCGACATCGGTGCGGACAACACCATTCCGTCCAGCAAGGTCGCCGACGCGCGCATCGCCTACGGCGGCCGCGGCGCCGTCGCCCAATCCAACGCGATGGGCTGGCTGAGCCGCTTCTTCAACTCGCGCATCTCGCCGTACTGAGGCCTGCCATGAACCTTCTGTCCCTGTCCTGCCGCCTGCTCGCCGCGTTCGCGCTGTGCGCCGGCCTGGCCGCCCCGGCCGCCGCCGAACGCATCAAGGACCTGGCCCAGGTCGGCGGCGTGCGCGGCAACGCGCTGGTCGGCTACGGCCTGGTGGTCGGCCTGGACGGCAGCGGCGACCGCACCAGCCAGGCGCCCTTTACCGTGCAGAGCCTGAAGAACATGCTCGGCGAGTTGGGCGTCAACGTTCCGTCGAACGTCAATCCGCAGCTGAAGAACGTGGCCGCGGTGGCGATCCACGCCGAACTGCCGCCGTTCGCCAAGCCCGGCCAGCCGATCGACATCACCGTGTCCTCGATCGGCAACGCGGTGTCGCTGCGCGGCGGCTCGCTGCTGATGGCGCCGCTGAAGGGCGCCGACGGCCAGGTCTACGCGATCGCCCAGGGCAGCCTGATCGTCGGCGGCTTCGGCGCGCAGGGCAAGGACGGCTCGCGGATCTCGGTGAACGTGCCCAGCGTCGGCCGCATTCCCAACGGCGCCACGGTGGAGCGCGCGTTGCCGGACGTGTTCGGCAGCAGCGGCGAGATCACCCTGAACCTGCACCAGAACGATTTCACCACGGTGTCGCGGATGGTCGCGGCGCTGGAGAACACCTTCGGCCCCGGCAGTGCCCACGCGGTCGACGGCGGCACCGTCGCGGTGCGCTCGCCCACCGACCCGAGCGCGCGCATCGGCCTGCTGGCGCGGATCGAGAACGTGGAACTGTCGCCGGGCGCGGCGCCGGCCAAGGTGGTGGTCAACGCCCGCACCGGCACCGTGGTCATCGGCGCGCAGGTGCGGGTCAGCCCGGCGGCGATCTCGCACGGCTCGCTGACCGTCACCATCAGCGAAGGCACCCAGGTCAGCCAGCCCAACGCGCTGAGCAACGGCCAGACCGTGGCCACGCCGAAATCGACCATCACCGCCACCAACGAAGGCAGCCGCATGTTCAAGTTCGAGGGCGGCACCTCGCTGGACCAGATCGTGCGCGCGGTCAACGAAGTCGGCGCCGCGCCGGGCGACCTGATCGCGATCCTGGAAGCACTGAAGCAGGCCGGCGCGCTGAGCGCGGAGCTGGAGGTGATCTGACATGCGCATCTCGGCCTCTCCCATCGAACTGAACGCGACCACCCAGAACGATCCTGCCCGGATCGACAAGGTGTCGCGCCAGTTGGAAGGACAGTTCGCGAACCTGCTCGTCAAGAGCATGCGCGACGCCAGCTTCGGCGATTCCCTGTTCCCGGGCGAGAACCAGACCTTCCGCGACATGTACGACCAGCAGATGGCCAAGGCGCTGACCGAGGGCAAGGGGCTGGGCCTGGCGGCGATGATCGCCAAGCAACTGGGCGGCGGCAAAAGCGCCGACGCGCCGGCCACCAACACGTCGATCGGTGCCGCGCAGGCGGCCAAGGCGTATTCGCTGGTGTCCGGCCAGGGCGGCGGCAGCGCCGGCAACAGCGCCGGCGCCGGTGCCTCCGCGCTTGCCGATACCGGCGCAGTCGCCGGTGCCGGTGCCGCTGCCTGGGGCGGCCTGGACGCCGCCGACGCGCCGCAGCAGCAGGTCGCGCGCGTGCTCGACCTGATCGCCGGCCGCGAGACCAGCGCCATGCACGAAGCGATCGGCAGCAATCCCGCCGACGGCAGCGCCAGCCTGGCCTGGACCGGGGCGGACGACCGCTGGTCGGATCTGGCGACGACGGCGGCCGACGACAGCATCGGCATCGATGCCAGCGCTACCGCCGCCGCCAAGGCCGCCGCGGCCAGCCTCGGCGAGCGCACCCCGGAAGGCTTCGTCGCGCAGATCTGGACCCATGCGCAGAAGGCGGCCAAGGAACTGGGTGTGGATGCGCGGGCGCTGGTCGCGCAGGCCGCGCTGGAGACCGGCTGGGGACGCCGCGGCATTTCCCGCGGCGACGGCGCCAGTTCCAACAACCTGTTCGGAATCAAGGCCACCGGCTGGAGCGGCGAGCGCGTCACCACCGGCACCCACGAATACGTCGGTGGGGTCAAGCAATCGCAGACCGCCGATTTCCGCGCATACGCCTCGCCGGCCGAGAGCTTCGCCGACTACGTGCGCCTGCTGAAGACCAATCCGCGCTACCAGCAGGCGCTCAATGCCGGCACCGACATCCGCGGCTTCGCCCAGGGCCTGCAGCGTGCCGGCTATGCCACCGATCCGTCCTACGCCGCCAAGATCGCCGCGATCGCCGGCGGCCCGACCATCGGCCGCGCCGTCGCCGCGATCGGCAACGCCGCCGCCAGCGGCATCGAACGCGCGTTCGCCAGCACCTCCGATCCGTCCAACAGCGTCCTGCGCTGAGGTAGCCGTCCATGTCCGTCCTGTCCACCGGCACCAGCGCCCTCATCGCCTTCCAGCGCGCCCTGGCGACCGTGAGCCACAACGTCGCCAACATCAACACCGACGGCTACAGCCGGCAGCGCGTGTCGTTCGCGACCACCACGCCGACCCAGTACGGCTCGGACTACATCGGCAACGGCACCAAGATCACCGACATCTCCCGCGTCGCCGACCAGCTGGCGACCTCGCGGCTGCTGGACAGCAGCGGCGAACTGGCGCGGCTGAAACAGCTGTCGAGCCTGTCCGACCGCGTCGACGGGCTGTTCTCCGACAAGGCCACCAACATTTCCGGGCAGTGGTCGAACTTCTTCGACGCCACCACCGGGCTGTCCTCCAACGCCTCGGCCACCGCCAGCCGGCAGAACGTGCTGGACAACGCCAACTCGCTGGTGACCCGCTTCAAGCAGCTCAACGGGCAGATGGATTCGCTCGGCAACGAGGTCAACAACGGCCTGCTCTCGGCCACCACGGAAGCCAACCGCCTGGCCACCGAGATCGCCAAGATCAACGGCCAGATCGGCGGCGACGCCAGCTCGGCCGCGCCGGACCTGCTCGACCGGCGCGATGCGCTGATCACCCAGCTGGTCGGCTACACCGGCGGCAGCGCGGTGCAGCAGGACGGCGGTGCGATCAACGTCTATACCTCCGGCGGCCAGGCGCTGGTGGTCGGCACCACCGCCTCCACCCTGACCACGGTCACCGATCCCTACCAGCCCGGGCGCCTGCAGGTCGCGCTGAAGGCGCAAGGCACCACCATCACCCTGAGCGACAGCTCGCTGGGCGGGCAGATCGGCGGCCTGCTCGAGTTCCGCAGCAGCGTGCTGGATCCGACCAAGGCCGAGCTGGGGCGCATCGCCACCGGCCTGGCGGTCACCTACAACCAGCAGCACAAGGCCGGCGTGGACCTGTACGGCAACCTGGGCAGCGACTTCTTCTCGCTGTCCGCGCCCAGCGTCAACGCCAACGCCGCCAACACCGGCACTGCCAGCTTCAGCGCCAGCGTCAGCGACCTGAGCAAGCTCGACGGGCAGAACCTGCTGCTGAAGTTCGACGGCAGCACCTGGACCGCCAGCCGCGCCGACACCGGCGCCAGCGTGGCCATGACCGGCACCGGCAGCAGCGCCGATCCGTTCGTGGTCAACGGGGTGACCCTGCAGGTGTCCGGCAGCGCCGCCGCCGGCGACAAGTTCCTGCTGCAACCCACCGCCAACGCGGTCACCGGCCTGGCGGTGGCGATCACCGATCCGTCGCGCATCGCCGCGGCCACGCCGGTCACCGGCAGCGCCGACCTGGACAACCTGGGCACCGGCAAGGTCAGCAACGTGCGCGCCACCGACGCCAGCAACGCCAATCTGCTGACGCCCTCCAGCATCGCCTTCATCGACGCCAACCAGTACACCATCGACGGCGCCGGTCCGTTCGCCTACACCGCCGGGCAGACCATCAGCGCCAACGGCTGGAGCATGACCCTGGACGGCGCGCCGGTCGCCGGCGACACCTTCGCGGTCAAACCCACCGGCGCCGGCTCCAGCAACAACGGCAACGCGCTGACCCTGTCCAACCTGGACGACAGCAAGGCGTTCAACGGCGGCACCATCACCCTCAATGGCGCGGTGTCCGGACTCACCACCACGATCGGCTCGGCGGCGCGGCAGGCGACCTACGCGGCCGACGCGCAGGAAGTGATCCACACCAGCGCGCAGGACGCGCGCGACTCGGTTTCCGGCGTCAACCTGGACGAGGAAGCCTCGGACATGTTGCGCCTGCAGCAGGCCTACCAGGCCGCCTCGCAGTTGATCTCCACCGCCGACACGATGTTCCAGTCCATTCTGGGTGCGATCCGATGAGCAACCGTATCTCCACCGGCATGATGTTCAGCCAGTCGGTCAACAACATGCTGGGCAAGCAGGCCAAGATCTCGCATCTGGAACAGCAGCTGGCGACCGGCCAGCGCCTGGTCACCGCCGCCGACGATCCGGTCGCCTCCGGCACCGCGGTCAACCTGGACCGCGCGGTGGCCGAACTGGAGCGTTTCGGCCAGAACGCCAACAACGTGCAGAACCGCCTGGGCCTGCAGGAGAACGCGCTGTCGCAGGCCGGCGACCTGATGGCCCGGGTCAACGAATTGACCGTGGAAGCGAACAGTTCGGCGTTGACCACCGACAACCGCAAGGCGATCGCCTCCGAACTCAAATCGCTGCACGATAGCCTGCTCAGCCTGTCCAACAGCACCGACGGCAGCGGCCGCTACCTGTTCGCCGGCGCCGCCGACGACAAGGCGCCGTTCGCGGTGGTCAACGGCAGCGTGGTCTACAGCGGCGACCAGACCCAGCGCAGCGTGGAGGTGGCGGCCGACACCCAGGTCGCCGACGCCCTGCCCGGCAGCGAGATCTTCATGCGCATCCGCACCGGCGACGGCACCGTCGATGCGCACGCGGCCAGCACCAACACCGGCACCGGCCTGCTGCTGGACTACAGCCGCGACTCCGGCGCCGGCGGCTGGAACGGCGGCAGCTACAGCGTCGCCTTCACCGCCACCGACACCTATGAAGTACGCGACAGTACCGGCACCGTGGTCACCACCGGCACCTACGCCGCCGGCGAGACGCTCAGCTTCGGTGGCCTGAAGATGCGCCTGGACGGCGCGCCGGCGGTCGGCGACAGCTTCCAGATCGGCGCCTCCACCACCAAGGACGTGTTCTCCACCATCACCAATCTGGTCAATGCGCTGAACACCGACCCGATCACCGCCACCGACAAGGCCGCATTGCAGAACACCCTGCAGTCGTCGATGCGCGACATCAGCCAGGCCTCGGCGAAGATGATCGATGCGCGCGCCGCCGGCGGCGCGCAGCTGGCCGCGCTCGACAGCGCCGCCGAGTTGCGCGAATCCAACGAAGTGACGCTGAAGACCACTCTGTCCTCGCTGCGCGACCTGGACTACGCCGATGCGATCGGCCAGTACCAGCTGGAACAGGCCGCGCTCAAATCGGCGCAGACCATCTTCACCCAGATGCAATCGATGTCGCTGTTCAACATGATCCGCTGAATCCCGATTCCACTCCATACGCGAAGGCCCGGAGCGCAGCGATGCCGCCGGGCCTTTGCCGTTATACCGAGTTCGTCATCGCTGCCGATCCCGCCAAATTTCGTGCCAAGGCCGCTAAAGTTTGCCAAACCGCGGCCGAAACAAGCTCTTCGCCGCGCGTGCCACAGGCTCCCGGTTCGCCACATCGCGATAATTTCCGCAGCGAATCGCTAAAGGTTGTTGACATCGCGCCGTTATTTATCTCAGCAGCGGCAACGGCCAATTGATGGCCCCCCTGCGGAGGCTCCAGGCACCGATGGGTTGCCGGATAAATCGCTTAGAGGAGATATCAAAATGGCACAGGTAATCAACACCAACGTAATGTCGCTGAACGCTCAGCGTAATCTCAACAGCACCAGCGCGAGCATGGCGACGACGATTCAGCGTCTGTCTTCGGGCCTGCGCATCAACAGCGCCAAGGACGACGCCGCCGGTCTGGCGATCTCCGAGCGCTTCACCACCCAGATCCGCGGCCTGGACGTCGCCTCGCGCAACGCCAACGACGGCATCTCGCTGGCGCAGACCGCAGAAGGTTCGATGGTTGAAATCGGCAACAACCTGCAGCGTATCCGCGAGCTGTCGGTGCAGTCGGCCAACGCCACCAACTCCGCCACCGACCGCGAGGCGCTGAACTCGGAAGTCAAGCAGCTGACCTCGGAAATCGACCGCGTCGCCAACCAGACCAGCTTCAACGGCACCAAGCTGCTGGACGGCTCGTTCTCCGGCGCGCTGTTCCAGGTCGGCGCCGATGCCGGCCAGACCATCGGCATCAACAGCATCGTCGACGCCAACGTCGATTCGCTGGGCAAGGCCGGCTTCGCCGCCACCCAGACCGGTTCGGCCGCCCTGGCCTCCGGCACCGCGACCGCCAGCGGCAGCTTCTCCGGCATGTCGGTCAACGGCACCACCATCGCCTCGGTCGCCGTCGCCGTCGGCGACACCGGCAGCGATATCTCCAAGAAGATCGCCGCTGCGATCAACGACAAGCTGGACCAGACCGGCGTGTATGCCTCGGTCGACAGCACCACCGGCGCGCTGAAGCTGGAATCGCTGAAGGCCGGCAAGGACTTCTCGTTCACCGCGGGCTCGGCCACCGGCGCCACCGGCGTCACCTTCAGCAACGCAGGCATCGCCGCGTCGGCCACCGCCGTCGCCGGTACCACCAACACCCTGAAGGACCTGGACATCTCCACCTTCTCCGGTGCGCAGAAGGCCCTGGAAATCGTCGACAAGGCGCTGACCGCGGTCAACTCCTCGCGCGCCGACATGGGTGCGGTGCAGAACCGCTTCACCTCCACCATCGCCAACCTGAGCTCCACCTCGGAGAACCTGTCGGCCTCGCGTAGCCGCATCCGCGACACCGACTACGCCAAGGAAACCGCCGAACTGACCCGCACGCAGATCCTGCAGCAGGCCGGTACCGCGATGCTGGCGCAGGCCAAGTCGGTCCCGCAGAACGTGCTGAGCCTGCTGCAGTAACAGCCCGCTCGACACCAGTGTCATCCGAAGCCCCTCCGCAAGGAGGGGCTTTTTTGCGTCTGGCCGGGCGCAGGCACAGGATTTGCATCGCCTCCGGGGCATTGCCGACGCGCGCGCGACCTCAAGAACCGCCGTGCGCCGCCGATACCCCTATCTACCGCTGGCCTCCGCGCCCGCTACCGTAAGGAAGCCCATCCATGGCTACTTCATCGCTCTCTGCCGTCGGCTCCGGTATGGACGTCGCCGCAGTCGTCAAAACCTTGGTCGCCGCCCAGCGCGCTCCGCAGGAAAACCGGATCAACGCCGACGGCACCGCGTCCAGCGCCCAACTTTCGGCGCTGAGCACGATCAAGGGTGCGCTGTCCAACCTGCAGACGGCGATGAACGCGATCGCCAAGAGCGCCGACAAGAGCGCGGTCAAGGCCACCGTCGCCGACGGCGCCGGCTATACCGCCAGCGTCACCGAGAGCGCCACCGCCGGCAACTACAGCGTGGAAGTGGTGAAGCTGGCCGAACGGCAGAAGCTGACCTCGGCCGCCTACGCCGACGACGCGGTGGTCGGCGACGGCACCTTGACCATCGGCTATGGCGACAAGACGCTGAACGTCACCGTGGCCGAAAACAGCAAGCTCAGCGACGTCGCCGCCGCGATCAACAAGGCGGCCGGTGGCAGCGGCGTGACCGCCAGCGTGGTCAGCGCCGACGACGGCGACCACCTGGTGCTCAACGCGGTCGATTCCGGCACCAAGGGCGCGCTGACCATCACCAGCGCCGGCGGCAACGGCGGACTCGCCGCGCTGACCTACGGCAGCGGCAGCAGCGGCGGCCTGACCCAGACCGTGGCCGCGGCCGATGCGGTGGTGCGCGTGGACGGCTTCGAACGCACCTCCAGCAGCAATGCGATCGCCGACCTCGTGCCCGGCGTCACCCTGAACCTGACCAAGGCCGCGGAAGGCACCAAGTACAGCCTGACCATCGCCAACGACAGCAGCAGCCTGAAGGCGAACCTCACCGCGTTCGTGACCGCCTACAACACCGCCAACACCTTGCTGAAGTCCTCCAGCGCCTACGACGCCACCAACAACAAGGCCTCGGCGCTGACTGGCGACTCGATGGTGCGCGGGTTGCAGCAATCGCTGCGCAAGCAGGTCAGCGACAACGTCGTCGATCTCAAGGCGATGGGCGTGACCATCGACAAGGCCGGGGTGATGAGCTTCGACAGCGCCAAGTTCGACAGCGCCATCGCCAGCGACCCGGCCTCGGCCAAGGCGATGTTCGGTACCGACGGCAGCTTCACCGCGGGCGTGACCACGCTGCTGAACAGCAACCTCGACGTCACCAACGGCACCATCACCCAGCGCACCGCCTCGCTCAACAAGCACATCAGCGACCTGACCGACCAGCTCAGCGACCTGGACAAGCGGATGGACACGCTGACCACCAACTACACCGCCAGGTTCACCGCGATGGACACCATCGTCGCGAAGATGCAGACGATCAGCCAAAGCCTCTCCCAGTTCACCTCGTAGCGGCAACGGCATCGGAATGAAAGACGCTGCCAGCGCTCAAGTCCGAGCGGGCAGCTGCCGATATCTTTAGCATCGACAGTCATTCCGGACTGGCAGCACGTACCGCCGCCGCGGCGCCTTCGCCGTCCGGCGCGGCAGCGCGGCACCAGGCCACCCGAGGGAGTTTTCCATGCACGGTTCCAGTCGCCAATACGCCGAGCAATATCGCAAGATGAGCGTGTCCACCAGCATCACCGATGCCGATCCGCACAAGCTGGTGGCGCTGCTGTTCGCCGGCGCGTGCCAGCGCATCCGCCAGGCCCAGGCCTGCCTGGCGCAGGGCGACCAGGCGCGCAAGGGCAAGGCGATCGGCGAAGCCTGCGCCATCGTCGGCCACCTCAACGGCTCGCTGGACCACGAGGCCGGCGGCGAGATCGCCAACAACCTCTCGGCGCTGTACGACTACGTGATGCACCGGCTCACCGAAGCCAACCTGCACAACGACGACAGCGCGCTGGTCGAGTCGCTGGAACTGCTCAGCGAGATCGATGCGGCGTGGAACGCCATTCCCGTCCAGCAACGCGAACTCGCCGCGGTCGCCACCCTATGATCACCGTCAGCATCGAATCGCTGCACGCCGAACTGCAGCAACTGCAGCAGGTGCTGCACGGCGACGACCACGCGCTGGCCGAGCGCATGGTCGCCGAGCACGACCAGCACCTGCGCGAATACCTGCAGCAGGCCGGCAGCGACGTCTCGCGCGAGGGCATCGGCTCGCTGCTGAAACTGCAGCAAGCGGTGATCGCGCAGATGCTGCAGGCGCGCGACGAGGCCGGCGACTGGCTGCGCGCCAACCGCTTGTCCAACAATGCCGCGCGCGCCTATTCGCAGGCCGGATCGCTGAGATGAACAGCGCGTCCGACGGCGTCGTGCACCACCCTGCCGAAACGGAGCTGTTCCACGACACTCTCAGCTGCGAACTGGCATTGCCGGCCGACTTCAAGCTCGGCAACGGCATCGGCCGCTTCGGCGCCGGCGAAGCCCTGCTGCGCGGCCTGGCCCAGGTCGAGGACCTGCGCAGCGAGGACGGCGGCGAGGAGCGCAGCGACCAGCCGCTGCAACTGCAGCGCATGGACGCCAAGCTCGACCTGATGCTGGTGCTGCTCGGCCGCCTGGCCCGGCAGCACGAGGAAGGCCTGCCGCTGCGTCCCGTGCGCTGGTCGCGCCGAGGCCTGAGACTGGAATTGGGATCGCGCTCGGGCGCGCTGCCGGGCGCGGCCGGCCTGTTGCGCCTGCAGCCCTCGGACTGGCTGCCCGACCACCTCGAACTGCCGGTCCAGGTGCTGGCCGAGGCCACCGCTGGCGGCGGTTTCTATCTCTGGCTACGATTCGAGACACAGCCACCCGGCCTGGAAGAAGCCCTGGAACGGCACCTGTTCCGCCTGCACCGGCGGCAGATCGCCGACAGCCGGCGCGCGCGCTGAATCGCCGCTGGCCGCCCCGCCGCGGCGCCGCGAGGTTGGCGGCGACGGCGCGCTCGGCTAAGGTGCGGTACTAGAGTAGAGAGATCTTCCCACTGTGCGAGTCATCATCGTCGACGATCACACCCTGGTCCGCGCCGGCCTGAGCCGGCTGTTGCAGACGTTCGCGGACATCGACGTGATCGCCGAGGCCAGCAACGCACAGGAAGCGGTGGACCTGGCCAGCCTGCACCGCCCCGACCTGGTGCTGATGGACCTGTCGCTGCCCGGGCGCAGCGGCCTCGACGCGCTGACCGACGTGCTGCAGACCTCGCCCAAGACCCGCGTGGTGATGATGTCGATGCACGACGATCCGGTGCATGTGCGCGACGCACTGGACCGCGGCGCCACCGGCTTCGTGGTCAAGGACGCGGCGCCGCTGGAACTGGAACTGGCGCTGCGCGCGGCCAGCCTCAACCAGGTGTTCCTGAGCCCGCAGATCTCCTCGAAGATGATCGCGCCGATGCTGGGCCGCGAGCGCCCGGTCGGCGTCGCCGCGCTGTCGCCGCGGCAGCGCGAGATCCTGCGCCAGATCGGCCGCGGCCAGAGCAACAAGGAAATCGCCTCGGACCTGGGGATCAGCGTCAAGACCGTGGAGACCCACCGCGCGCGGATGATGGAATCGCTGGGCTGCCGGCGCGCCAACGATCTGGTCCTGCTGGCCGCGCGCCACCAGAACGAATTGACCTGAGCGGCCGGGAACGGGTTCCCGACGCGACGCACTGGCATGCGGCTTGCCTTAACCGCTCAGCTGCCGCCGTGAAACCGTCGAAGCCCGCCAGCGTTGGCTCTGCAGCGCCGATCGACCGGCGCCCCCTACGGTCATGTAGGGATTTTCCCCACATGCTGTCGGGAATTTGACTACCTCACTCAGGAACGCCCTGATTCTGTTACCGTCAGGTGGCAAGCACTATGCATTCCACGGGCGCCAGAGGGTTGGCGCCAAACCGAGGAAGTTCGCATGAAGCCGACCGTCTCCGCCCAGCTAGGCCAGCAACTCCACCTGACCCCGCAATTGCTGCAGTCGATCCGGCTGCTGCAACTGGACGGGATGCAATTGGAAATGGAAATCCGGCGCGCGCTGGAAACCAATCCCTTGCTGGAACTGGAAGAGCCGGAAGGCGTGCTCGAGCCGGTGGTCGATCACGACACCACGCTGGAAACCGCCGCGTTCGACGAGCTGCCCGAATCCTCGATGTGGGACATTCCCGCCGCCGGCTGGAGCGAGGGCGAAGACGACCGCATGCAGCGCATCGCCGCCGGCGAGTCCACCGATCCGCAGCTGCGCGTGCTGCAGCGCCTGGCGCTGGAACTGGACGAGCGCGACCTGGAAGTGGCCGCGTTCTGGCTGGAGCACAGCGACGATGCCGGCTACCTCGACGGCGCGCTGGACACCCTGACCCTGCTCGCCTGTGCGCGCTTCGACCGCTCCGCCGCGCAGGTGGAAGCGATCCGCCAGCGGCTGCTGCACGGCGACCCCGCCGGCCTGGCCGCCTGCGACCTGCGCGAATGCCTGAGCGTGCAGCTGGCCGCCCTGCCCGGCCGCGTCGCCGGCCGCCACCTGGCCGCGCGCATCCTCGCCGGCGACCTGAATCTGCTCGCCAGCCACGATTACCCGCTGCTGGCGCGCCTGCTCGACGCCGAAGCCGACGACGTGCGCGAGGCGGTGCGGCTGATCCTGTCGCTGCAGCCACGCCCCGGCGACAGCCTGCTGCCGGAGAACCTGGGCCACGTGATTCCCGACGTGGTCGCCTGGCACAGCGACGGCACCTGGCGGGTGGCGCTGAACCCGGCCACCACCCACCGCGTCAGCGTCAATCCGATGCACGAGCGCGCCCTGGCCGAGGCCGGCGAGGCGGCGGCGCCGTTGCGCGAAATGCTGCAGGAGGCGCGCTGGCTGACCCGCGGCCTGTCGATGCGCTACGAGACCCTGCTGCGCACCACCCGCGCCATCGTCGAACGCCAGGCCGCGTTCCTGGTCAAGGGCGAGGAAGCGATGGCGCCGCTGACCCTGAAGGAAGTGGCCGACGCGATCGGCATGCACGAGTCCACCGTGTCGCGCATCACCACCGGCAAGTACCTGCAGACGCCGCGTGGTACCTTCGAACTGAAGCATTTCTTCGCCGTGCGCCTGGAAGGCGCCGCGGTCTCGGGACAGGCGGTGCGCGCGATGGTGCGGCGCCTGATCGAATCCGAGCCGTCGGGGCGGCCGCTGGCCGACGAGGCGATCGCCGGCCTGTTGTCGCGCCAGGGCGTGAACGTGGCCAGGCGCACCGTGGCCAAGTACCGTGAACAACTGGATATCGCCCCCGCCCGCGAACGCCGTCGCGCCAAACCGCTGCTGGCCCGCGCGGGCTAAGGAAACACTACACATGAACAAATTGTCCGTGCTTCTGGTCGACGACCACGAAGGCTTCATCAACGCCGCGATGCGCCACTTCCGCAAGCTCGACTGGATGGAAGTGATCGGCAGCGCCGCCAACGGCCTGGAGGCGATCGAACGCTCCGAGTCGCTGCGCCCGCAGGTGGTGCTGATGGATCTGGCCATGCCCGAAATGGGCGGCCTGCAGGCCACGCGCCTGATCAAGACCCAGGACCAGGCGCCCTACATCGTGATCGCCAGCCATTTCGACGATGCCGAGCACCGCGAGCACGCCATGCGCGCCGGTGCCGACAACTTCGTCAGCAAGCTGTCCTACATCCAGGAAGTGATGCCGATCCTGGAGGGCTTACGCACAGAGGGAGTACCGGCATGAGCGAATCGCGCATCCTGGTGATCGATGACGACGCGGTCCGCGCCGAACGCACGGTAAGCCTGCTCGAATTCATGGACCTCAACCCGCGTTGGGTGACCGACGTGGCCGACGTCAATCCCGGCCGCCACCGGCAGAGCGAGTGGATGGCGATCCTGGTCGGCGGACTCGACGACCAGGCCCAGGCCGACGCGTTCTTCGGCTGGGTCGCGCGCAGTCCGCTGCCGCCGCCGGTGCTGCTGCTCAACGGTGAGGCGCAGGCGTTCGCGCAGCGCCACGGCCTGCACGAAGCCAACGTGTGGCAGCTGGAAGCGCCGCTGCGCCACGCGCAGCTGGAAACCCTGCTGCGCCGCGCCAGCCTCAAGCGCCTGGACGCCGAGCACCAGGCCGGCGCGGTGCAGGACAGCGGCCCGACCGGCAACAGCGCCGCGGTGGTGCGGCTGCGGCGGCTGATCGACCAGGTCGCCGCGTTCGACACCACCGTGCTGGTGCTGGGCGAGTCCGGGACCGGCAAGGAAGTGGTCGCGCGCGCGATCCACCAGCAGTCGCCGCGCCGCGACGGCCCGTTCGTGGCGATCAACTGCGGCGCGATCCCGCCGGATCTGCTGGAAAGCGAACTGTTCGGCCACGAGAAAGGCTCCTTCACCGGCGCGCTGTCCGCGCGCAAGGGCCGCTTCGAGATGGCCGAGGGCGGCACCCTGCTGCTCGACGAGATCGGCGACATGAGCCTGCCGATGCAGGTCAAGCTGCTGCGCGTGCTGCAGGAACGCAGTTTCGAGCGGGTCGGCGGCAACGTCACCATCCGCTGCAACGTGCGGGTGATCGCCGCCACCCACCGCAACCTGGAAGAGCGCATCGCCGGCAACCAGTTCCGCGAGGACCTGTTCTACCGGCTCAACGTGTTCCCGATCGAGATGCCGGCGCTGCGCGAACGCAGCGACGACCTGCCGGCGCTGGTCAACACCATCGCCGCGCAGCTGGCGCGCACCGGGCGCGGCGAAGTGCGCTTCTCCGAAGAAGCCTTGCAAGCGCTGCGCGGCTACGACTGGCCGGGCAACGTGCGCGAGCTGACCAACCTGGTCGAGCGCCTGGCGGTGCTGCATCCCAGCGGCCTGGTGCGGGTGCAGGACCTGCCGGCGCGCTACCGCGGCGACTTCGCCTCCTCGATCGACGTGTCGGCGCCGCCGGCGCCGATCGCAGCAGCGGATCCGCGCCGCTTGCCCAACGTGGTCGACCTGCACGTCGGTCCCAAGGCGTTCTCCGATCCGTCCGAAGCGGCCGCGCAGACCGCATCGACGCTGCCGGAGAGCGGCCTGGACCTGCGCGGGCACATGGCCAACATCGAGTTGGCGCTGATCAACGAAGCGCTGGAGCGCACCCAGGGCGTGGTCGCGCATGCGGCCCAGCTGCTGGGCCTGCGTCGCACCACGCTGGTGGAGAAACTGCGCAAGTACGGCATCGATCGCGACCAGACCGAACTGGCTGGCTGAGCGCGCGTCGCGAGCAGATCCGCGTCGCCACGCGCGTGCTGCGCTACGGAACGACCGCGGTTCGAAACTGAAGTACCCTCCCCTCTACGCATCGCATGCTTTCCGGACGTGCGTCCGGCCGGCCCGCTGCGGCTGTGTCGCGAACGATGGGGATCGTCGCGCGCTCGCACGCTTCTCGCAGGCGAACGCGGAAGCAGTGGACACGTCTGTTGGCATATGGCTTGCTTTCAGAACAGGAACCCCGTCGCAACGATCCGCGCCGCGGATTCTCCACACGTACCCACGCAGGCCACCATGCCCATTCCCGTCACCAGTCCGCTGCTGCCTCCCCTGGACGAGTTCGTGCCGTACTTGGAGAAGATCTGGAGCAGCCGCATCCTGACCAATGGCGGCGACATGCATGCGGCCCTGGAGCGTGCTCTATGTGACTACCTGGGCATTAACCACATTGCCCTGCTCAGCAACGGGACCCTGGCGCTGATCACCGCCTTGCAAGCGCTGCGCATCGCCGGCGAAGTCATCACCACGCCCTACTCCTTCGTTGCCACCACCCATTCCCTGCATTGGAGCGGCATCCGCCCGGTGTTTGTCGATATCGATCCGGTAACCCTGAGCCTGGACCCGACCAAGATCGAAGCGGCCATTACTCCCCAAACCACGGCGATCATGCCGGTGCATTGCTATGGCAACGCCTGCAATACCGAGGCCATCCAGCGCATTGCCGATATCTACAACCTGCGCGTGATCTATGACGCAGCCCATGCCTTTGGGGTTCGCGATGAGGGCGGTTCGATCCTGCGCCATGGCGATTTGAGCGTTCTAAGCTTTCATGCGACCAAGGTGTTCAATACCTTCGAAGGCGGCGCTATCGTCTGCCCGGATTCGACCACCTATCGCCGCATCGGCTACCTGAAGAATTTCGGCATCGTCGATGAGACCACCGTGGTCGCCCCGGGGATCAATGGCAAGATGAATGAGGTCAGCGCCGCCTTCGGACTGCTGCAACTCAAGCATATCGACGCAGCGCTGGAACAGCGGCGCCTGATCGACCAGCAGTATCGGCAGCTGCTAGCCGATATCGCCGGCATCCGCTGCCTGCCCCAAGACCAGAAGACCGCAACCAACTATGCGTACTTCCCGATCCTGGTAGATGCGGGCTATCCACTGTTGCGTGACGCGCTCTACCAGCGTCTACGGGAACAGGATGTGCTGGTCCGCCGCTACTTCTACCCGTTGATCAGTGACCTGCCGATGTATCGCAGCCTGGCCTCGGCTGCACCGGATAATTTACCGGTCGCTCGCGACATCGCGCAGAAGATCCTCTGCCTGCCGATCTATCCTGGTCTGGCGCCCGCAGACGTCGAGGCAATCGCACAGTTGATCGCACATCCTTGCTGATAGGCTCCAATGCAATTTCTCCACGCTTCACAACCTGGAAATAGAACAACATGAGTCAACAGAAATTCATTGAGGACTTCCTCTCCGCTACCGACTTTCAGGATCCGGTGGAGGTCACCATGGACACCATCCTGGCTGACTTGCCTGAGTGGGATTCGCTCTCAGCGTTGGGCGTAATCGTCATGTTCGACGTGGAATACGGAAAGGTCATCACCGGCGACGATCTCAAGAACTGCGTCACACTCAACGATCTCTACAAACTGCTGGGGTAAAGCCATGGGATTGTCCACTCTCAGCAATGTCCGCTTTGCGGGCATGGCGAGTTGCGTGCCCAAGCGGATCATTTCCAACCTGACCGATTGCCCGCCGAAGATGCGCTCAGAACGCGAGCGTCTGGTGCGCAACATCGGCATCGAGTTTCGTCGCATTTGCCCGAGCTGGCAGACGTTTTCCGATCTGGCGCTCATCGCCACGGAAAAGCTGCTTGAAGAGCTGCAATGGGACAAGAAAGAAATCGATGCGCTGATTGTCGTGACGCAATCACCCGACTATCCCATCCCGGCCACGGCCATCATTATGCAGGACCGGCTGCAATTGCCGCAGACCGCTATCGCCTTTGATGTCAATCTTGGCTGCTCGGGCTATCCCTTTGGCCTGCACCTGGTGGGCAGCATGATTGCGGCGGGCACCATCAAAAAAGCGCTTCTGCTGGTCGGCGACCGCTCTGCCACGCTTATGGATCCATTGTTCTCCGATGCGGGCACCGCCACGGCGCTGGAGTTCGACAAAAATGCACCCCCAATGCATTTCGACTTAAACAGCGACGGCAGCGGCTACCAGGCCATCATGTTGCCCGTGGGCGGACACCGTGAGCCTTACGGACACCAGCATATTTCTCCTACACGTGACGAGAACGGTGTGCTGCACTGGCCAGGTGAACTGATTCTCGACGGTCCGGCCGTATTGAGTTTCTCGACCCAGCGTGTGCCGCCAGCTGTGGAAAGACTGCTTGACTATTCCTGTGCCTCTAAGGACAGCGTTGATTTCTTCGTTTTCCATCAGGCCAACAAAATGATCAACGAAACCATCCGCAAGAAGTTAGCGCTGCCGACAGAGAAAGTGCCGTCGACTCTGCGAGACCTTGGCAATACCAGTGGCGCTTCCCTGCCCGTCACCATGACCGTCCGTCTGAGCGATACGCTAGTCAAGGCCAAGCACCGCCTGTTGCTTGCCGGCTTCGGCATTGGCCTTTCCTGGGGCACGGCCATCGTGGACGTCGAGAACGCGGCCTTTCCGGCGCTGATCGAAGCATGAACGCCGAGCGCGATCCATTTTCCCTGGAAGGCAAGCGTATCCTGGTGACTGGCGCTTCATCGGGTATTGGTCGACAAATTGCGATAACCTGCTCACAAATGGGAGCGCTCGTCGTCATCACCGGGCGCAACGCCGAGCGGCTGCAAGCCACATTCGATCAACTGGAAGGTCAAGGCCACACGCGAGTCGTGGCGGACCTGGCAGAAAAGGAAGGCATTGACCGCGTAGTGGGTGCAAGCGGCGTCATCGACGGCCTGGCACACGCAGCCGGCATGTCCAAGCTGACCCCCTTCCGCATGATTGGGCGTGCGCATCTGGACGAGACATTTGCGAGCAACACCTACGCGCCCATGCTGCTGACTCGAGGCCTATTGGCGAAAAAACAGATCGCGCCGGGCGGCTCCCTGCTATTCATTGCCTCGATTGCCTCGCATATCGGCCCGCTGGCTAGCGGTGCCTACGCTGCCAGCAAAAGTGCCCTGCTTGGCATGATGCGCTCGCTGGGCATGGAAGTAGCCAAGCAAGGCATGCGTGCCAACTGCATCGCGCCAGGTTACGTACGCACTCCCTTGCTGGATGGCCTGCAGGGAAGCGGCGGCAACATGGACAGCCTGTTTGAATTGACGCCACTCGGCATGGGCGAGCCAGAAGACGTGGCTTATGCGGCAGTGTTCTATCTTTCCGATGCCAGCCGCTGGATCACGCGCAACCACTTCATTCTTGATGGTGGTTTTTCTGTACCGATGGACATCTACGCATGAGTAACGCGGCGCAACGCGCTTTTTCACTGACGGGCAAGACCATTTTGGTCACAGGTGCTTCGTCAGGCATCGGCAGGCAAATCGCCGTTTCCTGCGCGCGGCGCGGGGCGTGCCTGGTCATCACCGGGCGGGACGCAGATCGCCTTCAGGAAACCTACAATTTGCTAGAAGGCCAAGGACACCTCCAGGTGCTGGCCGACCTGACCGAAGCGGAAGGCCGTGAACGACTGGTGCAGGCCATTTCCGGCGTAGATGGCTTGGTACACTGCGCTGGCGGGCAGCGCTTGAGCCCCATCCGGCAATTGACCGAGAAGCTCATGGCCGATGTCTATGCGGTCAATTTCCTGGCACCGGTCATGCTCACCCAGCGGCTGTTGCAGGCCAACGCTCTCGCGCCTCAAAGTTCCATCGTCTTCATGCTTTCCACTGCGGCCCATATCGGCACGCCCGGAGTAGGCCCATATTCGGCCATGAAGTCAGCCCTGCTCGGCATCATCCGCTGCCTGTCCATGGAGCAGGCCAAACGCAAGATCCGGGTCAATGGCCTGTCTCCGTCTGCAGTTGTGACGCCCATCTGGGACGCAACCCACCTGGAAGCACAGCGCAAACGCCATCCGCTCGGATTAGGCACGCCAGAGGACGTGGCGAACGCTGCGATCTATCTATTGTCCGACGCCAGCCGCTGGGTAACCGGGACCAGTTTGGTGATGGACGGCGGGGCTGTCCTGTGACCTATTCCGTGCTCATCGTCGGCGCGGGCGGCTGGGGCCGCGAGGTTCTGGAGCAAATGCAAGGTGATGTCGCGCATCGCAAGGAATGGGAAGTCACCGGGTTCCTGGACAGCCGCGAGCACATTCTCGATGGCTTCGATACCGGAGTACCTATCGTCGGCGACCCCTTGACGTACGTGCCGCGTGGCAACGAGGCCTTTGTCTGCGCGCAAGGAAACCCACTGGAACGACACAAATACGTTCAACCGCTGCTTGCAAAGGGGGCCGCGTTCACCCCGATCTGCACCGAGTCGCACCTCAGTCGCCGCGTGCGTCTAGGCACAGGTTGCTTTCTCGGCAACAACGTCCACGTCGGCCCCGATGTGTGGATCGGGGATTTTGCCAACCTGCTCACCTGGTCGGTGATTGGACACGACGTCCGCATTGGTAATTACGCTCATGTGGGCGCACAGGTTTTCATGGGCGGCGGCGTGGAGATAGGTGACTTCGCAGTCGTGCACCCGCGTGCCACCCTGGTGCCCGGCGTCAAGGTGGGTGAGCATGCTGTCGTCGGCACCGGTGCGGTCGTACTGAAGGATGTGCCAGAGGGTGCCACGGTGTTCGGCAATCCGGCCAAGATCGTGTTCCACAAGAACATCAAGACGGACTGATCCATGCGCTCCAGGATGCATCCCAAGTACTACTTGTCGCAGGAAATCTTCGATCGCGAGCAGCGCAAGATCTTCCGCAGGGTCTGGTTGTTCGCAGGACTCAAAACGCTGCTGAAGGATCACAATTGCTTTATCACACGCAAGATCGCAGGCGTCCCCCTGGTCATACAGAACTTCCATGGTGAAATTCGCGCATTCGAGAACGTTTGCCTCCACCGCAGTGCGCTGATCCAGGCCGATGCCATCGGTTGCCGCCCATTGGTGTGCCCTTACCACGCATGGAGTTACGACGAACGAGGCGGGGTGAAGAACATCCCGGACCGCAGCACGATCTATCGCATGGACGATAGTGAAAAGAACAACCTCAAGCTGCGCGAATTCTCACTGCACGCCATTGGCAACGTGCTGTTCGTCAACCTGGATCCCAACCCGATGCCAGTCGAGGAGCAGTTTTCGCCAGACTTCATCGCCTTGCTGGAAAGTAGCTCCAACGCTTATGACACTGAGGTCATGGTGACGACATGGCATGGACGGTACAACTGGAAGCTCGCTTACGAAAACCTTCGGGACGCCAATCACCCCCGCTTCGTCCACCCCAAGACCCTGGCCAAGAGTGTCAGCTTCGTTCCCCAAGTAAACGCGGAACAAGCCAAGGAGTCCATGGAAGCCTTGCAAGACACATCGCCGGCGTCCCTGAGGCGCGAAATGCGTCGTTTTAGCTTCGGCGGCGCTGAAGCATCCATCCCCGACCTTCGACACTTCGGCTGGCACGACAAAGTGGAACGCTGGGGCAAGCAGGACGCCTACTTCAACTGGCTGGCTTTCCCGAACCTGCATATCGCAAGCGCAAATGGCGGCTATTCCTTCACACTGGAACACCACACCCCCATCGCGCCGGACAAGACCGACCTGGAAATCTATTGGTTCAGCGCACGCAAGAAGCGGCCTTACGGGTTTTCCGGCCAGGTGTTGCTGGCACAAATGCACGGCAGCAAGACGGTGGTGGGCGAAGACGTGGAAATCATGGAGCGGGTGCAGGCCGCATTGCACACAGATGCTCCGCTGCCCACTCAAGGTGACTACGAATCCATGAATCGCCTGGTCGAACGCTGGTACACGATACTGATGGAAACCGAACATGAAATCTAGGTGGATCATCGGCGGCAGCGAATACCTCGACCTGGCCTTTCATGCCTGGAAGCAGGCGCGTCAGGACGAGACAGTCATCAGGATCGACGTGCCGCAGGATGCTGATCACGCGTTCGATCTCGGTGTGCTGGATGGGCTGGATCCATCGGACGGGGCCATGTTCGCCGCCTTCGACGAACGCTTCGGCAACTTCAAGCGCATGGAACTGATGCAGGCAGCAATGGAGCGTGGCTTCAGGCTGGAGCCGTTCATACACCCCAGCGCCGCCATTGGCGCGGACACGGTCATCGGCCTGAACGCGTTCGTGGGCGCCAATGCTGTCATCGGGCACGGCTGCAGGATCGACTACAACACCGTCATCCATGCCGGAGCGCACCTTGGTCCGGAATGCCGCATCAAATCCTCATGCTGGATAGAGCATGGCGTTCAGATCGGCACTGGCGTCGAAATCGGCGGCAACAGCGTCCTGCGTACCGGCGCCATCGTGCGCGCAGGCGTCAAAGTGGGCCGAAGCTGCGAACTTGGCTGGCCACGTGTTTACGATGAGGACGTGCCCACCAAGACCTATTTCGATACCCGCTACGACGCCCCCATTCATACCTACGATAGATGATCTCCATGCACTCGAGAAATGAGCAGCTTCGCCAACGCATTCTACGTATCGCGGAGCAGGAACGTCCCGCATTCGACGATGTCATTGCGCGCCTGCCCGCGATCGCCGACCGCCCTGTTTTCCTGGTTGCTCCCGAGTCCTACGCAGGCATGGTGCATGGCCCCAGGGTCGTGGCCAACCTGCGTCATGTAGTTGCCGCGGTTGATGACCAAAGCACCCATCTGGATAACATCCACGGCGCGCCGCGCTGGAGCAGTCAGGAGTTTCTCGCGAACGCGGGGCAGTATCCCAATGCAATCGCTATCGATTTCTCTTGTAGCCCGCGCGGCCGTGCGTTTGCCACCAATCTCTGCGCAGCTGCGCACATTGAACAGCTGAGCGTTGCGCCTTCCGTGGATCCACTGATCCCGCATTTTGAGCAGCGCCCTCTATTTCTCATCCAACCGCGCTCTGGCATAGGCAACATCTATGCTCCCCAGATCGTCCAACACCCCACACATGTCATCGCCGCCGTGGATGACAAGCCAAACGAGGATGACACCGTTCATGGCGTGCCGCGTTGGAGTTTGCGCCATTTCGTCGAACAAGCGGCCCACCACCGCGGGGCATTGGCTATCGATTTCTCCTACAGCCCAGAAGAATCTGGTTTGGCCCGCAAGCTATGCGAGCAAGCAGGCATTGAAAGGGTGGATGCCTGCCTGGCCATTGCCCACTGTGGGCTGGCAGCAGTGTACGAACCTGCCCAGGTGTACCGCCAGCGCACGCTTCTGCGCCTGGACGAGTTTTTGCGCCTTGCGGATCGCCTGGACGACGAATTCAGCGTTTTTACGCTCTACAGCAACCTATTGTTCCGCCTGACCTACGATTCCAGCCTTCTAAGGGACTGCTGGGCTGCACCGATCAACGAATACTTTTCCACATTCGCCGACAGCAGCACCTTTCAACTGGGAAAGCGCGAACATTTTTGTGATGGTGGCGCCTTCGAGGGGCCCATCGTCCGCAAGTTTCTTGACGCATCCCGCCATCAATACGAAAGCATCACGGCCTTCGAGCCCGATCGCATCAACTTCCAGAAACTGCAGGATGTCGGGGGCGCTCTCCCTTTTTTGCCTCGCAATCTCAGGACCATCAACAAAGCCATCTCCAACGAGCATACGACGTTGCGCTTCAAGGAGACCGGCACCGTTTCCAGCCATGTGTCGCAGGATGGCGAAATTTCCGTATCTACCACCCGCCTAGACGACGAACTTGAAAAACTGACGTTGTTGAAGCTTGACATCGAAGGATTTGAAGCCAGAGCACTGGAAGGAGCGTCTCGCCTCATCCATACCCAGCGCCCCCGCATGGCTATTTGCGTATACCACTACGCCCAGGATTTGCTAGACATCGTGGAACAACTGGATAAGTTGGTGGATGGCTACCACTTCCGACTACGCCAGCACTCTCCCGCCCATTACTACGACCTTGTTCTGTATGCATCGCCCGTCGCTGGAGCCGAGCCGCCGCCTTGGGCGAATTAAGCCTAGGGGCATTCATAACCCGGAAAATATAGAGAGATGACCGACGCCAGCAAGATTTTCCTTTTCAACTCGGCCCTTCCTGAATCCCTGGAAATTTCGGATTTCCTGAAAGGAATGGGACCGTCCCAAGCCAATATCAGAGGCCAGAACATCGGTAACGGCTACATCGCCTATGGTTTTTTGAAAGCGCTGTTCGGGCGTCCGGTGAAGCTTGACCACATTTCCAACGCACTGGAAGCAACGCTCTCCGATCCACTTGTAGAAGAGATCAACGGAAAATACTCGCATCTCGTCTGGACGATGAAGGACGACATCCGGGAGGACTTCTCGGGCCTCCCCATCGAGCGAATCACGCACTTTCTCGAAAAAATCATGATCCCGGTCGTGCCGGTGAGCCTTTGCGCGAACTCATTCAATGGCTACGACTTAGGCTTGGCCGAGCGCCTGAGCCCCAATCAAAAGCGATTTTTCTCCATTCTCTCCGAAAAGTCCAAGCTGATTGGTGTTCGCGGAAATTATTCCGCCGAGGTCTTGAATAGCCTCGGCATAAAGAACGTCAAAGTGATTGGCTGTCCGAGCTACTTCGAGAACGGACCCACCCGGACTCTGCACAAAAAACCATGGAATGCGGAAAAGGTCGTCACTACGGCCACATTCTTCAATTCCCAGCTTCCGCGGACATCCCATCTACTGCAGGATGAGCTTTATTTCATAAACCTACTCTACCTTGACAAAGCACTACCGCCGACCCACAACATCACAGCGCAACCTTTCAACCTCGACGAAATACCCACGTCCTTCCAACTACTGGCCAAGGCCATGACTGGACGTTTGGAATTTTTCTCGGATTACAATCAGTGGTCCACTTTCTTCAAAAGCAACGACCACTGCCTCACGATTGGAACCCGGCTTCACTCCGCAATTCTCTCGATTAATAGCGGCGTCCCCGCCATTGTGACCAATCCGGATTCCAGGGCCAGGGAAACTTGCGAATTCCTTCGCATTCCTTATGACCCTACCATTCACAGCCGAAGCAACATCCGTGAAGTTTTCGAGAACCTCGACCTCTCGGAAATGAACAACGCTTACCCGGCTTTGCATAAGGGATTTCTTGATTTTCTCGACACAGTCGGCCTTCTGCCTTGCACTGCACCCCATGACAGACCCTGCTTTGAATTTCCGGATCTGAAGAAAAGCACTGCCCCCTCAGTTGCAACTGAGCTACATGAAGCCTACACCGAGCTCGTAGAGAATCTGGACCGCGAGGTCGTTGTCCGGAGAGAGCATGGCGGGGAAATGTCTCGGCGATTGGTAAATAAATTCCAACTTCTAAGACGGCGCTATCCAGGGCTGACGCGCAAGGAGTATTTGGATTATCTCAGCCGATTTTCGGGTGAAACTAAGTGAAACTGGATCTGGTCAGCATCGTCATGCCTGCCTACAAGGCGACATATTTCGAGCAGGCCATGGACAGCGTGCTGGCGCAGACCTACCCGGCGCTTGAGCTGGTGATCTGCGACGACAACGCAGACGGCGGTGTTTCCAGGATCGTGGAGAACAAGCGCGCCCTGGCCGGTTTTCCCATTCGCTACTTCAAGAATGAGGACCGCCTTCGAGCTGGCTAGCAAGGTCAAAGGATCGGTCTAGCCCAGGGCAAGTACACAAGTTCCTGCACGACGACGATGTGTTGATGCCGGAATGCATCCAGGAGCTGGTGGCGGCGATGGAAGCAAACCCCAGTGTTGCGATGGCGTCCTTCGCAACGGCTGCGCATTGATGAGCAAGGCGAGCCGTTGCCGGACATCCTGGCGACCTGCTTTCCGTTTTCCGAGGATGTGCTGATCGATGGGCGCGAACTGCGGTCCTTCCTCGCTGACCACACCATCAACTTCATCGGCGAGCACAGTTGCGTGCTATGCCGGCGCCAGGACCTGGGCGATGAACCGATGTCTTTGAACGGCAAGATCATCCATTGGATGGGCAACCTGGCGCTGTACGCCAAGGCCCTGCAGCGCGGCAACCTGTCGTTCCTGTCCAGTCCAGGCCCTGACCCACTTCCGCGTCTTCATCGTCCAGTTCAGTCAGGCTGGGCGCGACCATCCGGGCATCGGCGAGCTGGACCGGCAGCGTACCAGCTTGGCCAATCGCCGGTCTGAATGAGGAATCCCAGTCTTAACGAACGAACGGCCTTCATAAGGTCTAATATCAAGAATAACTCCCTCCGGCATAAATGGATCCGGCCACACTTCCTGGAAAGACATTTTGGCCTTTCCCACTAACCCAAATCACCCCATTTGCATAAGCCTTATACCGCAGACCTGTGGCCGCACCGGAGAACGTAAATGTTGTGTCACCGCCATTTATGCTACCCACGCGACCAGCGTCAACGAAGGCAATAGTATAAGTCGGCGTACCTGTCAAGGTGACGGTGATGCTACCAAGAACCAGTTGACCACCATCGTATATCCCATAATGGGTGGTGCCACCTCCAGTGATACTGTAGTTGCCTTGGACGTAGCAGACGCCATTGGTGGTTGTGGTGATTTGGGAACCGGTCATCGCTGCAAAAACGTGGCCGCCCAGGAAGCTACACGACCCTCTATTACTGATCACTATGCCGTTTGCTGTGCCCCCGCCACCTAAAGTGAAACCAGAAACCTGAACCCTGCTACCGGCATCCACCGCAAGGATCCATCCCGCGGTATTGCGCCAAATAGCAGACGTGCCACCTACAAACCGAACGACGCCACCGGTCACGTTGCCCGTCGAAACATTTTCTACATAAGTTCCGTCTGCGACATTGACAAATACCGTATGGCCGCATAGCGAATAACGTGTTCGCAGTACATTTACAGCATGTTGGATGGTCTGAAATGCCGTCGCAGCGCTTAGCCCATCATTGGAATCACTGCCCGTACTGGAGACATACAAAGATAAATCCTGAGTCAAGGCAACGGCGTAAGTAACGTAGCTATTCGCGCTAGTACCCATCGCGAACCGACCTTCATCGGTGATGAAATATGGCTCACTGGCAGCGAGTTCACCAGCCGTCGCAGCAGCATCAAACTGCGCGCGCGTACCGCTTTTTACATAAATATTTGCACCTGAGATTGCATCTGGCATGATATGAAACTCCTTAGGCATTCAATTTCGAAGTGCATTATCCAAAAATTTACCCACCCCCATTATGAGGATTGTAAAAATAAGAGATTTTTGGAAATTCATCACTTCTCCAATAGCAGAGAGCATCTCGACCTTTAATATTTAATAATACCGGAATGTTGTCATCCTCCAGCAGGAATTCACCACCCATTCAACTTACCATTGGCCTTGCTCGATTACTGAGAACCAGCCCGCATTTGATGATCGGCATCGGCGCAGCAAGCTGCGTCTCTGCGCATTCAGGCTTGGCTGAATTCAGCAACCTAGTGCCGCACAATCAAAATATTCATATTTCAAGTGGCGGATCACGCTCGCCCATGCCTGGTTGCACCCAAGAAATTCGGCGTGCAAATAAAATTCCCATGAACTACGCCATCGTCATTCCAGCGCGCCGCGACTCTTCGCGCCTGCCGGGTAAGCCGCTGCTCGCGCTGGACGGCGTTCCCATGATCGTGCGCACCTATCGGCAATGTGCAAAAGCCGCACCTGCCGAGCGTATCGTGGTGGTCACCGACTGCGACCTGATCTGCGCCACCTACGAACAGGCCGGTATCCGCACGCTGATGACCTCAAACGACTGCCTGATCCCACCGCGTCTGGCGCCAGGTCTGCGCCTACGCGTTTCCCAGGCAGGCGCTGCAGGCGTTCGCCGAGCCCTGCCCGCAAGACCGCGCTGGAGGAGATCGAGGACATCGAGACCCTGCGCTTCTGGAGGTGGGCTTCGAAGTCAGGATGGTGCAGATGAGCGACCAATCGATCGCCCTGGATACGCCGGGCGACGTGCTGCGCGTGGAGCAGACGCTGCGCGCCCGGTAGCTCACCGAAGTGCTGGACGCGTAGCCATGAGCGCAGGCAGCGATCTGTGCGATCCCCAGTCGTCGGACTGAGTGTCGCTGGTTAAGTCACGGCCGGCACTTCCTCAACGCAGCCTTGCTCTGCATAGTGGCGTCGTGTCGAGCCGTCGGGGACGGCAATGAGCCCAGGTCACCTTGTGGCACTCCACCACACCAGTAGCGAGAACCCGGCATGCTGCGTTCGAACATCACCGCACGTCGCATCGCGCTTCGGCTGCTGGCTGCGGCGATGGCCCTGGCCGCAACCGGCCCGGCGTTCGCGACATTCTCCATCGTGGCCTGCACGCCGTCCGGCACCTGCGGGGCGGCGGTGGCCACCAATAATCTCGCGGTGGGCGCGACGGTCATCTACGCCAAGGCGCAGGTCGGCGCGGTGGCGTCCCAATACGAGACCAACCCCTCCTATGGACCGAAGGGAATCGCCCTGCTGCAACAGCGCGCCTCGGCCCGCGCGGTGGTCGACGGACTGGTCCGAACCGATGATGGGTTCGAGGGGCAGGATGCCTCGTTCCGGCAAGTGGGCGTGGTCGGGATGCGCGGCGAAGGCGCGGCCTTTACCGGCGCGCAGGCCATGGCCTCGGCCTGGGCCGGGTCGATCACCGGGCCGGGCTATGCGATTCAGGGCAATGGCCTGACCAGCGAAGCGGTCGTCGCCGCGATGCGTGACAGTTTCCTCGGCGGCCACGGTACGCTCGCCGATCGCCTCGTCGCCGCCCTCGCCGCCGGCCAGCAGGCCGGCGGCCAGAGTACCGGCAAGATGTCCGCCGCCCTGCTGGTGCGCACGCCGCAGGGAGGATTCGAGGATATCGATCTGCGCGTCGATGCCGCCAGCGAGCCGGTGCCCGAGCTGCGCCACCTGCTCGATCTGAATCAAGCCAACAGCGCGATGGCCCGCGCCGAGCGCGCGCAGCGGCGGGGCAACGCCGGGCAGGCGCGGGACGCACTGGACGAAGCGGTCAGGCTCGGCGCCGACTGGGACAGGATCTGGCGCCGCGCGGCGCGCCTGCAGATGGCGCTGGGCGACAGCAATGGCGCGCGGCAAGCGCTTGCCGCCTTTGCGCACCTGAACCCGGCATGGGCGCAACTGGAACGGCAAGACCCGCTGTACTCCGCCCTGGCCTTGGATGCGCCGCCGCAAAGCCCGCCCTCCAGTTCCGACTAGACTGCGTCGGGTCTGGTGCTCGGGTCGCGCCACGCGGCAGCGGCGGCGATCCGCCTGCTGCGATCCAGGCAACCGGCCAACCGATCCACGGTCGCATCCTCACCTGGGCGCGGAGCGGCGGAGCCGCGCAGGGCCTGATCTAACGCCTGCGGCACGCATGTTGCATCCCCAGCGGATTGGCGGCGACAACGCCGGCATCCGTACGTGCGGGAGCCGACACCGCGACCGCCCCCTCTTTCCTCTCAGAGACCATCCGTCCCAATGAGTGTCAACGCCCTGGTCAGCATCGTCATGCCGGCCTACAAGTTCCGCTACTTCGAGCGGACGCTCGACAGCGTGCTGGGCCAGACCCATCCGGCGCTGGAACTGGTGATCTGCGACGACAACCCCGATGGCACGATCGCCGCGGCGGTGGAGCGCAGGCGTGCCGCGGCGCGCTTCCCGATCCGCTACCAGCGCAACCCCAGCCGCCTGGGCGAACTCGGCAGCACCATCAAGGGCATCGGCCTGGCGCAGGGCGAGTACGTCAAGTTCCTGCACGACGACGACGTGCTGGAACCGGATTGCATCGCCGCGCTGGTGCAGGCCATGCAGGCCGGCCCCGACGTGGTGCTGGCGTCCTCGCGCCGGCAGCGCATCGACGGCGACGACGCGCCGCTGCCGGACATCCACGCCACCAGCTTTCCGTTCGCCGGCGACGTGCTGCTCGATGGTCCCGAACTGCTGTCCTTCCTCGCCGACCACACCATCAACTTCATCGGCGAACCCAGCTGCGTGCTGTGCCGGCGCCAGGATCTGCTGGAGATCGGCGACCAGCTGATGATGCTGGACGGCAAGGTGATCCACTGGGTCGGCGACCTGGCGCTGTACGCCAAGCTCCTGCACCGCGGCAACCTGGCCCTGCTGGCCAGGCCGCTGACCCGCTTTCGAGTGACGCAGGACCAATTCAGCCAGGCCGGCCGCGACCAACCAGGCATCGGCGACCAGGGCCACGACGATTTCCGCCGCGGCGTGCGCGCCATGGGCTGGTACCGCGGCGACGGCGACGTACGCCTGGTCCATGTGACCCCGCTGGACGGAGGCCGCGCCGAACCGGTCGATCTGCTGCAGGCGATCCAGGCCGCGTATGCGCGCGGCCGTGCCCAGCTGGCGCTGCGCGACTGGCAGGCGCAGCGCCAGCTGCCGCCGGCCAAGCGCGCCCTGTTCGACGCGCGCCTGGCGGAACTGGGCGGCGGCGCGCGGCTGGCGGTAATGCTGGACGCGCGCAACGCCGACGCGGCCGCGCTGCAAGCCAGCCTGCACAGCCTGCTGCTCGACGGCGCCGCCTTCGCCACGCTGAGCGTGGCCGTGCTCGGCGCCGCGACGGCCACGCCGTGGCCGGATCCGCGGGTCCGGCATCTGCCGCTGGCGTCCGCCGACGAGGCCGCCGACCGCAACGCCGCGCTGGCCGAACTCGACCGCTCTGACTGGTTCCTGTGCGCCCGCGCAGGCACCGTTTTCTGCGCGGGCGGCCTGCTGCGCTTGGTGCTGGAGCTGGCGCAGCAGCCGCACTGCAGCGCGCTGTATGCCGACGAATGGCTGGCGCTGGACGGCCAGACGCTCGCCCCGGTGCTGCGCCCGGATCCGGATCTAGACCTGCTGCTGGGCAATCCGCTGGCGACCGCCGGGCACTGGGTGTTCCGCCGCGCCCTGGTGCAGGAGCTGGGCGGGTTCGATCCCGATCACGACGGCGCGCTGGAACTGGAGCTGATCCTGCGCCTGTTCCAGCGCGATGCCGGCGCCAGCCTGGGACATCTGCCCGAGCCGCTGCTGATCGCGGCGCCGGCCGACGCCGCCGCGGGCGCCGAGGCGCGCCAGCGCGCCGTCGCCAGCCACCTGCGGGCACGCGGCTATGCCGACGCCAGGATCGACGCGCTGCCTGGCGGGCTGCATCGCATCGACTATGGCCATGCACAGCAGGCGCCGGTCTCGATCGTGACCATCGCCCAGGACAATCTGCCGGCCCTGCAACGCCTGGTGGTCGGTCTGCTCGAGACCACCGCCTACCCGGCCTACGAACTGCTGCTGGTCGACAACGCCAGCGACGCGCCGGCGGTGGGCGCATGGCTGCAGGCGGTGGCCGAACTGGGCAACGGCCGCATCCGCGTGTTCGCACTGGAGCAGCGCGTGGCCCAGGCCGAGGCGCGCAACCTGGCCGCGACCCAGGCGCATGGCGACTACCTGCTGTTCCTGGACGCCGACAGCGCCGTGGTCCAGGGCCGCTGGCTGCACGAACTGATGAACCATGCGCAGCGCCCGGAGGTCGGCATCGTCGGCGCCAAGGGCGTGTCCGCGGACGCCACCATCACCCACGCGGGTCTGCTGCCCGGGCTGTTGCCCGGCGCCGGCCACGCCTTCGCCGGCGAGCCGATGGCGCAGGCCGGCTACATGGGCCGGCTGCAGGTGGCGCACCGCTACAGCGCCGTGTCCGAGCGCTGCATGCTGGTGCGGCGCGACCTGTTCGAACGCTTGTCCGGCTTCGATGCGGGCGGGTTCGGCGACGGCGGCGCCGACGTGGACCTGTGCCTGCGCGCCGCCGCGCTGGGCGAATGGACGCTCTGGACGCCGGAAGCGCTGCTGCTGCAGCCCCCCGCGCCGCCACGGCCGCAAAGCGCGGACGATGCGCTGCTGCAACGCTGGCTGCCGGTCATGGCGCACGATCCGGCCTACTCGCCGAGCCTGGGCCTGGAGCAGCCGGGCGGCTTCAAGCTCGGCGAATCCGAGTTCTCCTGGCAGCCGCTGGCGTGGAAGCCGCTGCCGCGGATCCTGGCGCATCCCGGCGACGCGTTCGGCAGCGGCCACTACCGGGTGATCCAGCCGTTCCAGGCGCTGGCCGAGGCCGGGCAGATCGACGGCGTCTACTACGCGCGCCTGCTCGACCCGGTGGAGATGGAGCGCATCGCCCCGGATGCGGTGGTGGTGCAACGCCGGGTCGGCGACGTCGAACTGGCCAAGATGGAGCGCATGCGCCGCTTCTCCACCGCGTTCAAGGTCTACGAACTGGACGACTACCTGCCCAACCTGCCGTTGAAGAGCGTGCATCGCGAGCAGATGCCCAAGGACGTGCTGCGCTCGCTGCGCCGCGCCGCGGCGCTGGTGGACCGGGTGGTGGTGTCGACCCCGACCCTGGCCGACGCCCTCGCCGGCCTGCATGCCGACATCCGCGTGGTCCACAACCGGCTGGATCCGCGCATGTGGGGCGATCTGCCCGCGCCGACCAGGACCAGCGCCGGCGCCAAGCCGCGGGTCGGCTGGGCCGGCGGCGCCAGCCACACCGGCGACCTGGAACTGATCGCCGACGTGGTGCAGGCGCTGGCCGGCGAGGTGCACTGGGTGTTCATGGGCATGTGCCCGGATCGGCTGCGCCCGCATGTGGCCGAAGTGCACCCGGGGGTGGACTTCGAACGCTATCCGCAGGCCCTGGCCGCGCTGCGCCTGGACCTGGCGCTGGCGCCGCTGGAAGACAATCTGTTCAACCGCTGCAAGAGCAATCTGCGCCTGCTCGAATACGGCGCCTGCGGCTACCCGGTGGTGGCCAGCGACCTGCCGCCCTACCAGCACGGGTTGCCGGCGACCCTGGTCAAGAACCGCTTCCGCGACTGGGTCAACGCGATCCGCATGCACCTGGCCGATGCCCCCGCCCGGGCTGCGGCCGGCGACGCGCTGCACGCGGCGGTGCGCCGCGACTGGATGCTGGAAGGCGCCAACCTGCAGGCCTGGCGCGCGGCCTGGCTGCCGGACTGAGCGCAGCGGCCGCCGGGACCGGCACCAGGATTGCATCCTGCTGATCCGGTCCAGGACCCGAGCCGGCACGGCGCGTCAATCGGCCGTCACCAGGGCAGCGAAGACAGCGGCCGGGCGGCGTCGGGAAGCCGACGCCGCCGCCCGCCCTCGCACGGGCGCGCGCTTCCCTTCTCCCACCGGGAGAAGGTGCCCCGAAGGGGCGGATGAGGGTAAGGGCGACGCTTCGTGTCGTTCGATGCGGCCATGCGTTCGCCCGTCTTCCGGGTAGCCGATCGGCACCCGCCGGATTTCGGCACACCGCTTGCATCCATCCCGGGTAGCCGCCCCGGCATGGACATCCCCGTATGAGCGACTCCATCAGTTCCATCCTCTCGCAGATCCGCAGCTACCAAAGCCAGGTCGGCCAGGCCGCGCCTGCGCAGGTGGCCGATGCCGGACGCAGCAATGCGATCGAAGGCCTGACCGGGACCCAGGGCACGCAGGCCCCGAGCTTCAGCGAGACCCTGCGCAGCGCGATCAGCGGCGTCAACGAAACCCAGCAGAAGGCCGGCGATCTGGCCAAGGCGTTCGAAATGGGCGACCCCAACGCCGGCCTGGCCAAGGTGATGATGGCCGCGCAACAGTCCCAGGTGGCGTTCCGCGCCACCGTGGAAGTCCGCAACCGACTCGTCCAGGCGTACCAGGACGTGATGAACATGCCGCTGTAAGGTAGACAACGATGGCTCTTGCGCTCAGCAAAGACACTCTCAGCGGCGAAAAGGCAGGCGCCTGGTTCGATCGCCTGCAGAGCCTGCAGATCACCCGCCGCATCGGGCTGATGGCGATGATCGCCGTGGCCGTGGCCGCGGGCCTGTTCGTGTTCTTCTGGTCGCAGAAGCCCGCGTACACCCCGCTCTACACCGGCCTGGACGAAAAGGGCACGGCCGAGGCTACCGACCTGCTGCGCACCGCGCAGATCCCGTTCAAGCTCGACCAGACCACCGGCGCGATCACCGTGCCGGAGGACAAGCTCTACGACGCGCGGCTGAAGCTGGCCGGCTCCGGCCTGACCGACACCGGCAACATGGGCTTCGAGGTCATGGAGAAGGATCCGGGCTTCGGCGTCAGCCAGTTTGTCGAGAACGCGCGCTACCAGCACGCACTGGAGACCGAACTGGCGCGCACCATCGCCAGCCTGCGCCCGGTGCGCGAGGCGCGGGTGCACCTGGCCATCCCCAAGCCCAGCGCGTTCACCCGCCAGCGCGACGTGGCCAGCGCCTCGGTGGTGCTGGAACTGCGCGGCGGCACCACCCTGGAACGCAACCAGGTCGATGCGATCGTCAACATGGTCGCCTCCAGCATCCCCGACCTGACCCCGGAGCGGGTCACCGTGGTCGACCAGAGCGGGCGCATGCTGACCATCGCCGACCCGAACAGCGACGCGGCCCTGAACGCGGCCCAGTTCGAGCAGGTGCGGCGCCAGGAAAGCTCCTACAACCAGCGCATCCGCGAACTGCTGGAGCCGATGACCGGCCCCGGCCGGGTCAATCCGGAAGTCAGCGTGGACATGGACTTCTCGGTCACCGAGGAAGCGCGCGAACTGTACAACGGCGAGCCGCCGAAGCTGCGCAGCGAGCAGGTCAGCGACAGCAGCATGGCCGCGGCCGGCCCGCAGGGCGTGCCCGGCGCGACCAGCAATTCGCCGCCCGGCGCCGCCGCGCCCGGCCAGCCCGGTGCCGCCGGCACCCCGGGCTCGACCCCGGCCAACACCCAGCAGGCGGCCGCCGCGACCCCGACCGAAACCTCCAAGAGCGCCACCCGCAACTACGAGCTGGACCGCACCCTGCAGCACACCCGGCAGCCGCCGGGCCGGATCAAGCGCGTGTCGGTGGCGGTACTGGTCGACCACGTGCCGCGGCCGGGCGCCAAGGGCAAGATGGTCGAGCAGGCGCTCAGCGCCGCCGAGCTGACCCGCATCGAAGGCCTGGTCAAGCAGGCGGTCGGTTTCAACGCCGAGCGCGGCGACACCGTCTCGGTGATGAATGCGCCGTTCGTGCGCGAAGCGCCGGAAGCGGCGGACAAGCCCGGTTGGTGGGAAGATCCGCGGGTGATGAACGGCTTGCGCCTGCTGCTCGGCGCGGCGGTGGTACTGGCCCTGCTGTTCGGCGTGCTGCGCCCGGCGCTGCGCCAGATCGCCGGCCCGGCGCCGGCCAAGAACACCGGCAAGGACAAGTCCGAGCCGCACAACGCCAATGTGTCGATGCTGGACGACGACGACCCGCTGCTGCCGTCGATGGCCGAAGACACGGCCAGCATCGCCGGCGGCAGCCGTCCCGCGATCGCCCTGCCCGACGCCTACGAAGAGCGTCTGCGCCTGGCCCGCGAAGCGGTCAAGCAGGATTCCAAGCGTGTCGCGCAAGTCGTGAAGGGATGGGTCGCCAGTGAAGCCTGATGCCAGTGCAATCAATGGAGTGCAGCGCGCCGCGGTGCTGCTGCTGTCGCTCGGCGAAGCCGACGCGGCCGAGGTGCTCAAGCACATGGACCCCAAGGAGGTGCAGAAGATCGGCATCGCCATGGCGACCATGAGCGGCATCTCGCGCGACCAGGTCGAGAAGGTCATGGACGAGTTCAACAACGAACTCGGCAGCAAGACCTCGCTGGGCGTGGGCGCCGACGACTACATCCGCAACGTGCTGGTGCAGGCGCTGGGCGCGGACAAGGCCGGCGGCCTGATCGACCGCATCCTGCTCGGCCGCAACACCACCGGCCTGGACACGCTGAAGTGGATGGACCCGCGCGCGGTCGCCGACCTGGTGCGCAACGAACACCCGCAGATCATCGCCATCGTCATGGCGCACCTGGACAGCGACCAGGCCGCCGAGGCACTGAAGCTGCTGCCCGAGCGCGTGCGCGCCGACGTGCTGATGCGCATCGCCACCCTCGACGGCATCCCGCCGAACGCGTTGAACGAACTCAACGAGATCATGGAGCGGCAGTTCTCCGGCAACCAGGGCCTGAAGTCGTCCAACGTCGGCGGGGTCAAGGTCGCCGCCAACATCCTCAACTTCATGGACAGCGGCCAGGACCAGGGCGTGCTGGCGGCGATCGGCAAGATCGACGCCGAGCTCAGCACCCGCATCCAGGACCTGATGTTCGTGTTCGACAACCTGGTCGAACTGGAAGACCGCGCGCTGCAGACCCTGTTGCGCGAAGTCAGCGGCGACCGCCTCGGCCTGGCCCTGCGCGGCGCCGACATCAAGGTGCGCGAGAAGATCACCAAGAACATGTCGCAGCGCGCCGCCGAAATCCTGCTCGAGGACATGGAAGCGCGCGGTCCGGTGCGCCTGGCCGATGTGGAAGGCGCGCAAAAGGAAATCCTCACCATCGTGCGCCGGCTGGCCGATGAAGGCGTGATCAGCCTCGGCGGCGCCGGTGCGGAGGCGATGGTATGAGCGGCAACGTGGTGCGCTGGTTCGCGCCGGAGCTCAACGCCGCGCCGGTACCCGAGCCGCAGTTCGAGGACGCCCTGCCCGAAGAGCCGGTCTTGCGTCCGCCCAGCCTGGAAGACATCCAGGCGATCGAGGCGGCCGCGCAGCTCGAAGGCTTCGAGCGCGGCCACAGCGAGGGCCTGGCCCAGGGCCAGGCCGAGATCCGCCGCCTGACCGCGCAGATCGAAGGCATCCTGGACAATTTCTCGCGGCCGCTGGCGCGGCTGGAAAACGAAGTGGTCGGCGCGCTCGGCGAACTGGCGGTGCGCATCGCCGGCAGCCTGGTCGGCCGCGCCTACGAGGCCGATCCGGCGCTGCTGGCGGACCTGGTCGGCGAAGCGCTGGATGCGGTCGGCGGCGCGCGCCGCGAGGTCGAGGTGCGCCTGCATCCGGACGACATCGCCGCGCTGACCCCGCTGCTGGCCTCGATGGCCGACGGCACCCGGCTGGTGCCGGACCTGACCCTGAGCCGCGGCGACCTGCGCGTGCATGCCGAAGCGGTGCGCATCGACGGCACCCTGGAAGCGCGCCTGCGCGCGGCGCTGGAGACGGTGATGCGCAAGTCCGGAGCCGGCCTGTGAGCGCGCTGTCCGGCACCCATCCGGCCGACTGGCTGGACGCGCGCAACCTGCGCCTGGCCTCGCGCCTGGGCCAGCTCGACCTGGACGCCGCCGCCGGCCGCGGCCTGATCCGCGAAGGCATCCTGCGCCGCGCGGTCGGGCTGACCCTGGAAGCGGTCGGCTGCGAGGCGCCGATGGGCGCCACCTGCAAGGTCGAGGTCGACGGCGGCTGGGTCGATGCCGAAGTGGTCGGCTTCTCCGGCGAACGCACCTCGCTGATGCCCAGCGCCGAAACCCATGGCCTGCTGCCCAACGCGCGGGTGGTGCCGGTGCGCCGCCGCGGCGGCGTGGAAGTGGGCGAAGGCCTGCTCGGCCGGGTCATCGATTCGGACGGCGTGCCGCTGGACGGCAAGGGCCCGATCCGCGCCGAAGGCTCGGTCGGCATGGCCGGCATCTCGATCAATCCGCTGGCGCGCGAGCCGATCACCATGCCGCTGGACGTGGGCGTGCGCGCGATCAACGCGCTGCTGCCGATCGGCCGCGGCCAGCGCGTGGGCCTGTTCGCCGGCTCCGGCGTCGGCAAGTCCACCCTGCTCGGGATGATGACCCGCTACACCGCCGCCGACGTGATCGTGGTCGGGCTGATCGGCGAACGCGGCCGCGAAGTGCGCGATTTCGTCGAGACCACGCTGGGCGAGGAAGGCCTGCGCCGCGCCGTGGTCGTGGCCGCGCCGGCCGACCGCCCGCCGCTGGCGCGCCTGCACGGCGCCTACCGCGCCACCGCGATCGCCGAATGGTTCCGCGACCAGGGCCTGAACGTGCTGCTGCTGATGGACTCGCTGACCCGCTTCGCCCAGGCGCAGCGCGAGATCGGCCTGTCGGTCGGCGAACCGCCGACCACCCGCGGCTACCCGCCGTCGGTGTTCGCCAAGCTGCCGGCGCTGGTCGAGCGCGCCGGCAACGGTGCCAAGGGCCGCGGCTCGATCACCGCCTTCTACACCGTGCTGACCGAAGGCGACGATCCGCAGGATCCGATCGCCGACGCCGCCCGCGCCATCCTCGACGGCCACATCCTGCTGTCGCGGCGCGTCGCCGACAGCGGCCTGTATCCGGCCATCGACGTCGAATCCTCGGTCAGCCGCGTGGTCCAGGACATCGCCGACGAGCCGTGGCGGCTGCGCATCCGCGCGCTGAAGCGGCTGGTCTCGGCGTACTCGGCCAACCGCGACCTGATCACCATCGGCGCCTACCAGCGCGGCAACGATGCGGCCGTGGACGAGGCGCTGGAGCGTTGGCCCGAAATCATGGAATTCCTCGGACAGGATGTCGCCAAGGCCGCAGATCTGCCCCACAGCCAGGCCGCGTTGAAGCGCCTGGTCGAACGTGAGAACTAAGCCATGATGCAATCACAGCGTATCGATCCCCTGCTCCGCCGCGCCCAGCAGCACGAGGACGAGGTCGCCCGCGACCTGGCCGAGCGCCAGCGCGCGCTGGAGACCCACGAGTCGCGGCTGGAAGAACTGCGCCGCTACGCCGAGGAATACGCCAACAGCCAGATGGCCGCGACCAGCCTGGCGCAACTGGCCAACCGCCGCGCGTTCCTGGATCGCCTGGAAAGCGCGGTGCAGCAGCAGTGCCAGACCGTGGACCGCAATCGCGAGAAGGTGGAAATGGAGCGCAGCCGGCTGTTGCTGGCCAGCCGCGACAAGCAGGTACTGGAACAACTGGCGGCCAGCTACCGCGCCCAGGAACGCAAGGTCGACGACCGCCGCAGCCAGCGCGAGATGGACGACCTCGGCGCGCGCCGGGTGCGCCTGGCGGTGGCCGCGGCCGACAGCGACAACGGAGACAGCCGATGAGCAACGCACTTTCCGCGCTGGGCGGCAACGCCCGCGCCAGCGCCTCCGGCAACAGCGCCGACACCCAGGGCCGCGACCGCAGCGGCGGCCAGGACTTCGACAAGCTGCTAGGCAACGACAGCGCGCGCGCCGCGCCGAAGCCGGCGCCGCGGTCGAGCGCCAAGTCGCAGCAGGCATCCGCCGACAAGGACGCGGCGGCGAAGCGGCCGGAGGCGGCGGACGACAACGCCAGCGAACCGGCGCGCAGCGCGCAGGCCGGCAACCAGGCCGCCCGCGACAGCGAAAAGAGCAGCGAGGACAGCAAGGCGCCGAGCAAGGACAGCAAGGCCGCCGCCAAGAAAGGCGAGGACGGCGAGGAAGACGCCGGCTGGCCGCCGGCGGGCCTGGCGGGCATCGGCATGAGCCTGTTGCCGACGCTCGCTGCCGCGCTGCCGGCGGCGAGCGCCGGCCCGCTGGGCGCGGCCGGGCTGGCGATCGGCGTCGCCGGCGCCGCCGCCCAGGGCGTGGCCGCGTTGCTCGGCGGCGACACCCTGGCCGCGGCGGCCGGCGCCGATACCGCCGCCGCCGGTGCGGCCGCGACCGCCGCCGCGCCGGCCACCGCCGCGGCCAACAGCGGCGCCAGCGCCACCGGCTTCGGCGGCATGCTGGCGCAGGTCGCCGGGGCCGCGGCGCAGGCCGCCAGCGGCGGCGATGCCACGGCCCCGGTCGCCGCACTGGCGGCACTGGCGACCGCCACCGACAAGAGCGCCGACAGCGGCAGCGATGCGGCCAGCACCGGCACCGATCCGATCAACCTGCTGGCCACGGCCGGGATCCACGCGCCGGCGCGCAGCGCCGACACCGCCGCGCCGTTCACCGGCTCGCCGACCCCGACCCCGAACCTACACGGCGAGAACTTCGACGACGAACTCGGCGCGCGCATGAGCTGGCTGGCGGACCAGAAGATCGGCCACGCGCACATCAAGCTCAGCCCGGCCGACCTGGGCCCGGTCGAGGTGCGCCTGCATCTGAACGGCGACCAGGTCAACGCCAGCTTCAGCAGCGCCCAGCCCGAAGTGCGCCAGGCGCTGGAAAACAGCCTGCCGCGGCTGCGCGACATGCTCGGCCAGCACGGCTTCCAGCTCGGCCAGGCCGACGTCGGCCAGCAGCAACAGCAGGCCTCGCAGAACGCCCGCCAAGGCAGCGGGTCGAACGCCGGCAATGCCGGCGGCGGCGCTGGCGACGAGCTGCTGGGCACCGTCGGGATTCCGTCGGTGGTGCTGCGCCAGCGCGGCCTGCTCGACGCCTACGCCTAAGCCAACCGCAGCATCGCGGCGGCCTCGGCCGCAACCGCTGCTTGTGGGAGGGGCGTCAGCCCCGACGCGGGTCACCGATCAAGCCCGTCGGGGTTGAACTCCATCCCACAAAAAGCCGCATCCATCGGCCGTCACGGCCACCGTCAAATATCCGGCGAGTCCATCCCGCCGTTTCGGCACGCCGATTGCATCCTTAGGGGCAGAGTCCCCCCTTAAGGAGCCCATCCGTGGCAGCAGCAGCCGACAAATCCAAGAAATCCGCCGACGCCAAGGATGCCAAAGAGGCCCCGGAGGGCGGCAAGTCGAAGAAGAAGCTGCTGATCATCGTCATCGCCGCGGTGCTGGTGCTGGGCGGCGGCGGCGCCGGCGCCTGGTTCTTCCTGAAGAAGCCAGATGCCGCCCATGGCAAGGCCGCGGCCAAGACCGCCGAGCTGCCCAAGCCGGCGCAGTACTTCGCGATGGACCCGGCGTTCGTGGTCAATCTCAACGGCAGCCCCGACGAGGGCCCGCACTACCTGCAGATGGAAGTGCAGCTGATGACCCGCGACCCGGAAGAGCTGAAGCTGATCACCGAGAACGCGCCGGCGATCCGCGCGCACCTGCTGATGCTGTTCTCGCAGGTGCAGGCGCAGGACATCGCCGACATCGCCGGGCGCAAGAAGCTGCAGGCCGCGGCGCTGGCCGACGCGCAGAAACTGATGACCGCCGAGACCGGCAAGAAGTGCGTGGAAGACCTGCTGTTCACCAGCTTCGTGACCCAGTAAGGCGCCGCCGCGATGACCGACCTGCTTTCCCAAGACGAGATCGATGCGCTATTGCATGGCGTCGATGCCGGTGCGGTGGACACCGGGCCGGCGCCGCCGGCGCCCGGCGAAGCGCGCCAGTACGATTTCTCCAGCCAGGACCGGATCATCCGCGGGCGCATGCCGACCCTGGAGATGGTCAACGAGCGCTTCGCGCGGCTGTGGCGGATCGGCCTGTTCAACCTGATCCGGCGCTCGGCCGACCTGTCGGTGCGCGGCATCGACCTGATCAAGTTCAACGACTACATGCACTCGCTGTACGTGCCGAGCAACCTGAACCTGATCAAGTTCAAGCCGCTGCGCGGCACCGGCCTGATCGTGTTCGAACCGACCCTGGTGTTCACCGTGGTCGACAACTTCTTCGGCGGCGACGGCCGCTACCCCACCCGCATCGAAGGCCGCGAATTCACCCCGACCGAGATGCGGGTGATCCAGCTGATGCTCAAGCAGACCTTCGCCGACCTGCACGAGGCCTGGGCGCCGGTGATGGAGGTGGAGTTCGAGTACCTCAACTCCGAGGTCAACCCGCACTTCGCCAACATCGTCACCCCGCGCGAGTACGTGGTGGTGAGCCGCTTCCACGTGGAGCTGGAAGGCGGCGGCGGCGAGATCCACATCACCCTGCCGTACTCGATGCTGGAGCCGATCCGCGAACTGCTCGACGCCGGCATCCAGAGCGACCGCGTGGACCGCGACGAGAGCTGGAACATCATGCTGCGCGAGCAGCTCAACACCGCCGAGGTCACCATCTCCAGCGTGCTGGCGCAGAAGCAGATGACCCTGCGCGAGCTGACCCGGCTGAAGATCGGCGACGTGCTGCCGATCGAGCTGCCCAAGCAAGTGCCGCTGTGCGTGGAGAACATCCCGGTGTTCACCGGCGAGTTCGGCATTTCCCGCGGCCAGAACGCCGTGAAGATCACTTCGACCCAACCCCCGGGCGCGCTGCGCCGCCGCCCCGCCCTTCAGGAAGACGCGTCATGAGCCAGAACGAAATCCCCGAGCCGGTCCCGACCCAGTTCGACAGCCTGCAGCCGGAAACCGGCAGCGACGGCAACGAGCTGAATCTGGACATGATCCTGGACGTGCCGGTGACGCTGTCGCTGGAAGTCGGGCGCAACCGCATTCCGATCCGCAACCTGCTGCAGCTCAACCAGGGCTCGGTGGTGGAACTGGAGCGCGGCGCCGGCGAGCCGCTGGACGTGTACGTCAACGGCACCCTGATCGCGCACGGCGAGGTGGTGACGATCAACGACCGCTTCGGGGTGCGCCTGACCGACGTGGTCAGCCCCAGCGAACGCATCCGGAGACTGCGGTGAGCCTATTGCTCGCGGCCGCCACCCAGGCGGCCAAATCGGCCTCGGGCGTCGGCAGCGCCGCGCCCTCGCCGCCCAGCCTGATCGGCGCGGTGTTCGCGCTGCTGCTGGTGCTGGGGCTGATCCTGGGCATGGCCTGGGTGCTCAAGCGCCTGCCCGGCAGCGGCTTCCGCCCGGCCGAGGGCCTGCGCGTGGTGGCCAGCCTGGCGGTCGGCGCCAAGGAGCGCGTGGTGGTGGTCGAGGTCAACGGCGAGCAGTTGCTGCTGGGCGTGTCGCCGGGCGGGGTACGCACCTTGCATCGCCTGCCCGAGCCGCTGCCGCAGGCGCCGGCGCCGTCGCTGCCGAACCTCAAGCAGCTCAAGAACCTCCCCGATTTCGCCCAGCTGCTGGCGCAGAAGCTGCGCAAGGACAAATGATCATGTTGCCTCGTTGGAACCGTTATGCGCGCGGCCTGCGCCTGCTGCTGATCCTGCTGACGCTGAGCCTGCTGCCGGCGCTGGGCTGGGCCCAGGCCGCGCCGACCGCGCCCGCCGCGCCGGCCGCGCAGAACGCCGCCCCGACCCTGCCCTCGCTGCCGGAAGTGAACGTCGGCAAGGTCGGTGCGCAGCCGGTGAGCCTGCCGTTGCAGACCCTGCTGCTGATGACCGCGATCACCCTGCTGCCGTCGATGCTGCTGGTGCTGACCGCGTTCACCCGCATCACCATCGTGCTCGGCCTGCTGCGCCAGGCGATGGGCACCGGGCAGACCCCGTCCAACCAGGTGCTGATGGGCCTGGCGCTGTTCCTGACCGCGCTGGTGATGATGCCGGTGTGGGAAAAGGCCTGGGGCCAGGGCATGAGCCCCTACCTCAACGGCCAGCTCGACTTCCAGACCGCGTGGACCCTGACCACCCAGCCGCTGCGCGCGTTCATGCTGGCGCAGATCCGCGAGGCCGACCTGATGACCTTCGCCGGCATGGCCGGCAACGGCACCTACAGCAGCCCCGACGCGATCCCGTTCCCGGTGCTGGTGGCTTCGTTCGTGACCTCGGAGCTGAAGACCGCGTTCGAGATCGGCTTCCTGATCTTCATCCCGTTCGTGATCATCGACCTGGTGGTGGCCAGCGTGCTGATGTCGATGGGCATGATGATGATGTCGCCGATGCTGGTCTCGGCGCCGTTCAAGATCCTGCTGTTCGTGCTGGTCGACGGCTGGGTGCTGACCGTCGGCACCCTCGCCGCCAGCTTCAACGGAGTCTGAGCCGATGAGTCCCGAATTGGCCCTGACCGAATTGCGCGGCGGCCTGATCACCGTGTTGTGGGTGGCCGGCCCGTTGCTGCTGTCGATGCTGGTGGTGGGCGTGGTGATCGGCGTGTTCCAGGCCGCCACCCAGCTCAACGAACCGACCATCGCCTTCATCGCCAAGGTCATCACCCTGACCGCGATGCTGTTCGCCACCGGCAGCATGCTGCTGGCGCACCTGGTCGAATACACCACCATGCTGTTCCAGCGCATTCCGCATCTGATCGGCTAGCGGGCCGCCAGCGCCATGGATTCCGCAACGCAAATGGTCATCGATGGCCAGCAGGCCTTCGCCATGGTCGGGGCGATCCTGTGGACCATGCTGCGCATCGGCGCGATGCTGATGGCGATGCCGCTGGTCGGCACCCGCGCGGTGCCGGCGCGGGTGCGGGTGATGCTGGCGGCGACGCTGGCGATGGCGCTGGCGCCGCTGCTGCCGCCGGTGCCGGACTGGAACGGCTTCGACGCCGCGGTGGTGCTGAGCGTGGCGCGCGAACTGGCGGTGGGCGCGAGCATGGGCTTCATGCTGCGGCTGATCTTCGAGGCCGGCGCGCTGGCCGGCGAACTGGTCTCGCAGAGCACCGGCCTGGGCTTCGCGCAGATGGCCGATCCGCTGCGCGGGGTCACCTCCGGGGTGATCGGGCAATGGTTCTACCTGGCCTTCGGCCTGCTGTTCTTCACCGCCAACGGCCACCTCGCCGTGGTGCAGCTGCTGGTGGACAGCTACAAGGCGCTGCCGATCGGCAATGCGCTGCCGGATGCGCAGGCGATGGCCTCGGTGGCGCCGGATTTCTTCATGAGCATGATGCGCGGCGCGGTGACCCTGGCGCTGCCGGTGATGGTGGCGATGCTGGCGGTGAACCTGGCGTTCGGCGCGCTGGCCAAGGCCGCGCCGGCGCTGAATCCGATCCAGCTCGGCCTGCCGGTGGCGGTGGTGATCGGCCTGGCGCTGCTGGCGGTGCTGGTCGGCGAGATGGGGCCGCCGGTGCAGCGCCTGTTCGATGCCGCCTTTGACGCCGCCCGGCAGGTCACCGCCTAGACTACGCGGGCGCAGGCGCGCTGCCGGGCCTTGCGCATTCAAGCCCCGTGCGGCTGCGCCGATATCCTTTCCAACGGTGTTGCGCGTGCAGCACTTACCGCCGCGCAGCGCCTTCCGGGGACGCCAGTCATCGCCGTGCCGAACAGCCACCCGCCGCTGTCGCCCTCCCCGTCGCGCGGCATCGCATGGCGGCTCGCCGCCCTGCTCGCGCTATGCGCCTGCGTCGGCGCCGCCCCGGCGCAGGAATACAGTTTCCGCGACTACGCGCAGGCCGACGGCCTGCAGGGCCTGAGCATCAATTGCCTGTACGCCGATCGGCACGGCGTGGTCTGGGCCTGCACCGAACTGGGCCTGCACCGCTACGAGCGCGAACGCTTCGAACAGGTCGGCACCGATGCCGGCTTCGGCAGTCCGCTGGTCTATTCGATCGCCGAGGATCGCCGGCAACGCATGTGGGTCGGCGCGTCCAATGCGCTGTACGTCGGCGACGGGCGCCGCTTCGCCGCCGTGCCCGGCGCCGACGGGCGCCGCCTGCGGATCGACCAGGGGCAATCGCTGGCGGCGTTCGGCGACGCCATCGTGGCGCTGAGCGGCAAACAGCCGCTGCGGATCGCCGCTGGCGCCGCTGGCGGCTGGCAGGTCGCGCCGCTGCGCACCGCCGACGGCGCGCCGCTGGCCGAGATCTCCAGCGTCACCGCGATCGGCGAGGCGCTGTGGCTGGGCTGCGGCCGCCAGCTGTGCCGGCTGGACGCGCAAGGCCGCCTGCAGCGGCTCGGCCGCGCCGAGGGCGTGCCCGACGACAGCTGGCTGGCGCTGCTGCGCGACCGCAACGGCACGCTGTGGGCGCGCGGCATCCACCACGTGCTGGCCTGGCCCGCCGGCGCGGCGGGCTTCGCCGAGCGGCCGCCGCCGCCGCCGCCGGGCAGCAGCCTGTCGACCATGGCGGTGGGCATCAACCTGGTCGAGGACGCCGCCGGCCGCGTACTGACCCGCAGCGACACCGGCCTGCTGCGCTGGGAAGGCGGGCATTGGCGCGCGTTCGAGCGTGCGCAGGGCCTGGGCGCGCTGGCGGCCAACATTTCCCCGATGCTCAGCGATCGCCAAGGCCGCCTGTGGATGGGCACCCGCGGCCGCGGCGTGCAGCGCTGGCTGGGCTACGGGCTGATCCAGCATTGGGAGGAACCGCAGGGACTGGCGACCGGGCCGACCTGGTCGATCCTGCGCAGCCGCGGCGACGGCCGCCTGTACGTGGGCAGCGAAATGGGCGCCAACGTGCTCGACGCCGACAGCGGGCGCATGCTGCCGCTGACCGACCGCGACGGGCAGGCGTTGCGGCAGACGGTGCAACTGATCGATGCCGCCGACGGCAGCCTGTGGCTGGGCCAGTCGTCCGGGCGGGTGCTGCAGCTGGATCGCGGCAGCGGCCGCATGCTGGAGCGGACCAAGGTGCTGTCGGCGCTGAAATGGATGTTCTTCGACGACGCCGGCACGCTGTGGCTGTTGACCACCCGCGGCATGTTCCTGCTGCCGCCGGGCGAATCCAGCGCACGGCCGGCGCGCGACGTGCCGCGCGACCAGTTCGTCGGCGGCGGCTACGATGCGCGCCGCCGCTTCTGGCTGGTCGGCAAGAACGGCCTGTACCTGCGCCAGGCGCAGGGCTGGCAGTCGATCCGCCTGCGCGGCGCCGCGCTGCCGGATGCGGAACTGGACAAGTTCAGCATCGACGCCAGCGACGAAGCCTTGCTGTCGTTCGACGATGTCGGGATCTGGCGCGGGCGCTTCGACCCGCGCAGCGCCAGCCTGTCGCTGCGCAAGGTGGACGACCCGCTGCTGGCGCGGATCGTGCCCTACGTGCTGCGCCAGGACCGGCAGCAACGGTTGTGGGTCGGCAGCAGCCAGGGCCTGGATTTGTGGTCGGGCGGGCGCTGGATCCGGGTCACCCAGGCCGACGGACTGCTGTGGGACGACACCTCCGAATCGGCGTTCTTCGAGGACAGCGACGGCTCGGTGTGGATCGGCAACAGCAAGGGCGTCAGCCAGATCCTGGACCCGGCGCGGCTGTTCGCCGTGCGCCCGCTGCAGTTGCGCTTGCTGCGCGCCACCCGCGCCGGCAAACCGGTCACCGCCGGCGCACAGCTGCCGTGGTCGCAGCAGCCGATCGAGTTCGCCTTCTCGGCCCCCGGCGCGGTCGGCGGCAGCGACAGCATCGGCTTCCGCTACCGCCTCGAGGGCCTGCAGGAGCAATGGGCCGGCACCCAGCAGGCGCATCTCAGCTACACCCTGCTCTCGCCCGGCCGCTACGCGCTGGAGGTGCAGGCGCTGGACGAACGCCAGCGCACCCGCAGCAACCTGGTGCGCCTGGAATTCTCGATCATGCCGCCGTGGTGGCGCAGCCCGCTGGCATGGATGGCGTACCTGCTGGCGGCGGCATTGCTGCTGACCGTGGTCTGGCGCTGGCGGGTGAAGCAGTTGCTGGTGCGCGAGCGCACCCTGGCGCGCCTGGTCGCCGAGCGCACCCAGGAACTGGAGCACGACAAGCGCGAACTGGAGCAGGCGCGTGCCACGCTGGCGCTGAAGTCGGTGCGCGACGACCTCACCGGCCTGCTCAACCGCGTCGGCATCCTCGACGCGCTGGCGGTGCAGATCCAGCGCTGCCAGAACGACGGCAGCCCATTGGCGGTGGCGATGATCGATCTGGACCACTTCAAGCAGATCAACGACCAGCACGGCCATCTGATCGGCGATGCGGTGCTGGCGCGGGTCGGGCGGCGCATGAACGCCAACCTGCGCGGTGCCGACCTGATCGGCCGCTACGGCGGCGAGGAACTGCTGGCGGTGCTGCCGGGCCTGTCGCCGCCGGCGCAGAGCCGGCTGCGCGCCCTGCACCAGGTGATCGGCGCCACCCCGTTCCTCACCGACGCCGGCCTGCTCGAGGTCACCGCCTCGATCGGCGTGGCCTGGTACCGCGAGGGCGAGTCGGTGCAACAGTTGCTCAGCCGCGCCGACGACGCGCTGTACCGGGCCAAGCATGGCGGCCGCAACCGGATCGAATTGCACCTGGACCCGGCCCTGGGAGCCAGCGTGCCGCGCTGAGCGGCGCCGGCTCAAGCCCAGCCGCGGCACGGCCGATAACAGACAGCGAGCGACGCGCGCGCAGCGCCACGGCAGCCGACCGCTGCGACCACGGCACGCAACGGTCGCGCTCCTTCTCCACTTCACTTCTTGCCCGGTGCCGCACGCGATGTCGGATTTCCTGCCAGCCCCCGCCGATGACTGCCGCGGCACACGCGGCGGCTGAGGGGCCCGGCATGCGCGCGCGCCGGCGCGGCCTGTGGCCGCTGCAGGCCCTGCTGCTGTGGCTGTCCCTGGAACTGCTGTCGGCCGGCGTCGCCCGTGCGCAGTCGATTCCGTTGCGCCGCTACGCCCACGACCAGGGCCTGCTCGGCCTGGCCGACACCTGCCTGCTGCAGACCGGCGACGGCAGCCTGTGGGTGTGCACCGAGAGCGGGCTGTACCGCTTCAATGGCCATCGCTTCGAACAGGTGCCGCTGCAGGGGCAGCGCGGCCATTTCATCAGCGCCGCGACCGAGGACGCCGAGCACCGGTTGTGGGTGGCCACCTTCGACGCGCTCTATGTCGGCGACGGCACCCAACTGCGCCGGCTGACCACGCAGGAGACCGGACCGCTGCACAAGAACAAGCTGCGCCTGGCCAGCGCCCCCTGGGGCATGGTGCTGCTCAACGGCCAGCAGGCGCTGCGCGCGGTGCCCGCCAGCGACGGCCGCTGGCGGCTGCGGCCGCTGTTCGACGCGGCGACCCTGGCGCGGCTGCCGCAGCTCGGCAAGCTCGCTGCGGCGCAGAGCGAAGCCGACACGCTGTGGCTGGGCTGCGACCAGGAGCTGTGCCGGGTCGCCGCCGATGGTTCGGTGACGGTCTACGGCCAGGCGCAGGGCCTGCCGCCCGATCGCTGGCGCCATGTCGTGCGCGACCACGACGGCGCGCTGTGGCTGCGCGGCGACCACCACGTGATGCAGTTGCCGGCCGCGGCCGAGCGTTTCGTCGCGCGGCCCCCGCCCGGCGCCGGCCAGCGCCAGGTGGTCGGCCAGGCGCAGATCCTGCTCGATCCGCAGGGGCGCGTGCTGGTCCGCACCGGCCAGGGCCTGGCGCGCTGGGAACATGGCCACTGGCGCCAGTTCGACCGCAGCAACGGCCTGCCCGACGGCGGCATCGTGGTGCTGCTGTTCGACCGCGCCGGCGACCTGTGGATGACGGTGGACGGCGAAGGCGTGGTGCGCTGGAACGGCTACGGCTGGATCGAGAACTGGGACGTCTCGCAAGGCATGAGCACCGCGCCGACCTGGAGCATCCTGCGCAACGGCGACGGCGCGCTGCTGCTCGGCAACGAAGCCGGCATCAACCGCCAACGCCGTCCCGACCAGCGCTTCCAGCCCTGGCTGACGGATGCCGGGCTGCAGGTCATCAGCCTGCAGATCGCGGCGGACGGATCGCTGTGGAGCCTGGGCTCGCTGGGCGAACTGCGCCACCACGATCGCCACGGCCGCCTGCTGCGCAGCTATCCGCGCCTGGGCGGCTCGATCAGGCGGGTGTTCCTGGATGCCGACGGCCGGATCTGGATCCTCGCCGCGGATGGGCTGTACCTGCTGCAGCGGCCGCAGTCCGACGACGTGCCGCAGCGGGTGCAGGCACTGCCCGCCGGCGAGTACTCGGACATCCAGCAGCGCCGCGACGGCACCCTGTGGCTGGCCGGCGCGGCCGGCGTGTTCCGGCTGCGCGGCGACACCTGGACCCCGATCCGGCTGCAGCTGGACGGCAAGCCGGCGCAGCCGTGGGTCAGCAAGCTGCTGATCCAGGAAGACGGCCAGGTCTGGGCCGCGCTGTACAACCCGGGCGTGTGGCAGGGCCGGCTCGACGGCGACACCCTGCAGTTGCGGCCGAGCGCCCAGCCCGAGCAGCGCGAACTGCAGATCTACCTGATACGGCGCACCCGCAACGGCTGGATCTGGATCGGCCACAACCAGGGCGTGGACGTCTACGACGGCCGCCGCTGGTCGCGCCTGACCCAGTCGCAGGGGCTGCTGTGGGACGACATCTCCGAATCGGCGTTCTTCGAGGACCACGACGGCTCGGTGTGGATCGGCACCAGCAAGGGCGTCAGCCATATCCTGGCCCCGCCGCGCCTGTTCCAGGCCAACGCGCCAGGGGTGATGCTGAGCGAATTCAGCCGCGGCGGCCATCCGATCACCGCCGGCGCGCGCCTGCCCTGGAACGAGGAGCCGCTGCACATCGAGGCCGGATCGCCGGACCTGTACGACGACCGCAACCGGGTTTCACTGCGCTACCGCTTCGAAGGCGCGCATACGCGATGGATCTACACGCCCAACTTCGAGATCGAGCACCCGCCGCTGGCGCCGGGCGACTACACGTTCGAACTGCAGTTGCTCGACGCCTACCGGCACAGCGCCTCGGCGCCGGTGCGGGTGGCGTTCTCGGTGGCGCCGGTGTGGTGGCGCAGCCAGACCATGCTGGCGCTGTACGCGCTGCTCGGCGGCGGGCTGGCGATCGCCGCGCTGCATTGGCGCGAGGGCCGCCTGCGCCAGCGCGAGCGCCACCTGGCCGACCTGGTCGCGCTGCGCACCCAGGAACTGGAGCACGACAAGCGCGAGCTGGAGATCGCCCGCGCCGCGCTGGCGGTGAAGGCCTCGCACGACTCCCTGACCGGCCTGCTCAACCGCGCCGGCATCCTCGATGCGCTGGCCGCGCAGATGCGGCACAGCCTGGCCGAAGGCTGGCCGCTGGCGGTGGCGATGATCGACCTGGACCACTTCAAGCGCATCAACGACACGCACGGCCACCTGATCGGCGACGCGGTACTGACCAAGGTCGCGCAGCGCCTGAACAGCAATCTGCGCGAATCGGACCTGATCGGCCGCTACGGCGGCGAGGAACTGCTGGGCGTGCTGCCCGGACTGCCGATCCCGTCCCACGAGCGGCTGCAGGACCTGCGCGTGGCGGTCTCCGGGCATCCGCTGCGGGTCGGCACGCAGAACCTGGCGGTCACCGCCTCGATCGGCGTGGCCTGGTACCGGCCGGGCGAGAACCTGCAGCAGTTGCTGGCCCGTGCCGACGAGGCGCTGTACCGGGCCAAGCGCCTGGGACGCAATCGCGTGGAACTGCAGCAGGACTAGGCAGAGGCGACGCGGCGCGGCCGTGCAGCGAACGGTACGGTCCTTGCAGGAGGCTGGGTTGAATCCCCTGCCCGGCACGCCTCACCGTCATGTCCGAAAACGAAGAAGGCACCGAAAAAACCGAACAACCGACCGAAAAACGCCTGCGCGAGGCGCGCGAGCAGGGCAACATCCCGCATTCGCGCGAACTGGCGACGGCGGCGGTGTTCAGCGCCGGCATCTTCGCCCTGATGGGGATGTCCGGCTCGCTGGCGGCCGGCGCGGCGAACTGGATGAAGGGCGCGCTGCGCCCGGATCCGCGCCTGCACGACAACCCGGACGCGCTGTTCGGCCACTTCGGCGAACTGCTGCTGGGGCTGCTGTGGGTGACCCTGCCGCTGGTCGGCATCTGCGTGGCGGCCGGCTTCGTCGCGCCGATCCTGATGGGCAGCCTGCGCTTCTCCGGGGCGGCGCTGATCCCCAAGTTCGAGCGGCTCAACCCGATGGCCGGACTGACCCGGCTGTACGGCCCGGAAAGCCTGGCCGAACTGTTCAAGTCGATGCTGCGCATGGGCTTCGTCGGCGGCGCCGCCGCGCTGTGCATCTCCAACAACGTCGACGGCCTGCGCAGCCTGATGCGGCAACCGCTGGAGACCGCCATCGGCGACGGCTTGGGCTTCACCCTGCACCTGCTGCTGTATACCGCCGGCGCGCTGGCGCTGCTGGCGGCGATCGACGCGCCGTACCAGAAGTGGAACTACACCCGCAAACTGATGATGACCCGCGACGAAGTGCGCCGGGAAATGAAGGAGAGCGAGGGCAGCCCGGAGGTCAAGGGCCGCATCCGGCAGATGCAGATGCAGCTGTCGCAGCGGCGGATGATGGAGGCGGTGCCCAGCGCCGACGTGGTGGTGGTCAACCCCACCCACTACGCGGTGGCGCTGAAATACGAGAGCGGCCGCATGCGCGCCCCGACCGTGGTCGCCAAGGGCGTGGACGAACTGGCCTTCCGCATCCGCGAGATCGGCGAGCAGCACCGCGTCGCAGTGGTGTCTGCGCCACCTTTGGCACGCGCCTTGTATCGGGAAGGGCAACTCGGCAAGGAAATTCCCGTGAGACTGTATTCGGCGGTGGCCCAGATCCTCTCCTACGTCTACCAGCTGCGCTCCTGGCGCAGCGGGCCGATGCCGCCGTTGCCGCCGCTGGAGGTCGATGAATTCGCCCCGGGGAGCAAGCCGTGAGCCAGCCTGCCGCGCAGATGAACACGCGCAAGATGATGGACATGATCAAGCACGGCCTGGGCGCGCCGGTGATCGTGATGGCGATGCTGGCGATGGTCGTGGTGCCGCTGGCCGCGCCGGTGCTGGATGCGCTGTTCACCTTCAACATCGCGATCTCGCTGATGGTGCTGCTGGCGGTGGTCTACGTGAAGCGGCCGCTGGAGTTCAGCATCTTCCCGATCGTGCTGCTGATGACCACGATGCTGCGCCTGGCGCTGAACGTGGCCTCCACCCGCGTGATCCTGATCAACGGCCAGGACGGCCACGGCGCCGCCGGCAAGGTCATCGAGGCGTTCGGCGAGTTCGTGATCGGCGGCAACTACGCGGTCGGCATCGTGGTGTTCGCGATCCTGACCATCATCAACTTCGTGGTCATCACCAAGGGCGCCGGGCGCGTGTCGGAAGTGACCGCGCGCTTCATCCTCGACGCCATGCCCGGCAAGCAGATGGCGATCGACGCCGACCTCAACGCCGGCCTGCTGACCCGCGAGGAAGCCAAGGCCCGGCGCGAGGAGGTGCGCGAGGAAGCGGACTTCTACGGTTCGATGGACGGCGCCAGCAAGTTCATCCGCGGCGATGCCATCGCCGGCATCCTGATCCTGTTCATCAACCTGATCGGCGGCATGGCGGTCGGCGTCCTGCAGCACGGCATGCCGGTGGCGCAGGCCGCGTCCACCTACACCCTGCTGTCGATCGGCGACGGCCTGGTGGCGCAGCTGCCGGCGCTGCTGGTGTCCTCGGCGGTGGCGATGCTGGTCACCCGCGCCTCGCGCTCGCAGGACATGGGCGCCTCGATGATGGGCCAGGTGTTCGGCCAGCACAAAGCGCTGGCGGTGGCCGCGGCGATCCTGGGCCTGGTCGGCCTGGTCCCGGGCATGCCCAACGTCGCTTTCTTGACGCTGGCGCTGATCCTGGGCCTGCTGGCCTGGAAGATGTGGAAGCGCAGCCTGCTGCCGGAAGAAGCCAAGCCGGATCCGGCGCAGCAGGCGGCCAGCGCCGGCGCGCAGGCCAACGCCGAACTGGGCTGGGACGAACTGCGCCCGATCGATCCGCTGGGCCTGGAGGTCGGCTACCGGCTGATCCCGCTGGTGGACAAGGCCCAGGGCGGCGAACTGATGGCGCGGATCAAGGGCGTGCGCCGCAAGCTGACCCAGGACATCGGCTTCCTGATCCCGCCGGTGCACATCCGCGACAACCTGGAGCTGCCGGCCAACGCCTACCGCCTGCTGGTGCACGGGGTGCCGGTGGCCACCGCCGACATCCACCCCGATCGCGAACTGGCGCTGGACCCGGGCGGCGCGCTGGGCAAGATCGACGGCATCGCCGGCAAGGACCCCGCGTTCGGCCTGGACGCGATCTGGATCCAGCCGCACCAGCGCGCCCAGGCCGAGACCATGGGCTACACCGTGGTCGACCCGGCCACCGTGATCGCCACCCACCTGTCGCACCTGATCCGCGAGCACGCCCCGGAACTGCTCGGCCACGAAGAGGTGCAGCAGCTGCTGGCCACCCTGGCCAAGAGCGCGCCGAAGCTGGTCGAGGACCTCACCCCGAAGGCGCTGCCGCTGTCGGTGGTGGTGCGCGTGCTGCAGAACCTGCTGATCGAGAAGATTCCGGTGCGGCAGCTGCGCAAGATCGTCGAGGCGCTGGTCGAGCACGCCCCGCAGAGTCAGGAACCCGGCGCGTTGACCGCGGCGGTGCGCAATGCGCTGGGCCGTTTCATCGTCCAGGAAATCGCCGGAATGTCGGCGGAGCTGCCGGTGTTCACCCTGGCCCCGCAATTGGAACGTGTCTTGCAAGACTCTACCCAAGGCAACGGTGCCGCGCTGGAACCCGGCCTGGCCGAGCGACTGCACCAGAGCCTGGCCGAATGCGTCAGCAAGCAGGAAGCCCGCAACGAACCGGCGGTGGTGCTGGTCCCGGCGCAAGTCCGCGCCGCGCTGGCCAGGCTGGTCCGCCACAGCGTCCCCTCGCTGTCGGTGCTGTCCTACAGCGAGGTACCGGAAGACAAGCGGCTGAAGCTGGTCGGGACGATCAGCTGAGGTGACGGGAATCGGGAACAGGGAATGGGGAATCGCAACATCGTCCCCGCAGCGGAGAGAGCAATGAGCAAGACCACAGCAACCAGCACCAGGCATCGCGGCCCGCCAGACACCGGCGCAGGCATCGCATCCATTCCCCATTCCCGATTCACTATTCCCGGCGTTCACCCATGAAGATCAAACGCTTCGTAGCCCCCGACATGCGCACCGCGTTCCGCATGGTCCGCGACGAGCACGGTCCGGATGCGGTGATCCTGTCCAACCGGCGCACCGACGAGGGCATCGAGATCGTCGCCGCCAGCAACTACGACGAAGCCCTGGTGCAGCAGGCGCTGGACGCGGCGCGTCCGGAAGAGGCGGCGCCGCGGCTGCAGGTGTCGGCCGCCAATCCGGCGCCGCGTGCGGCCAAGGCCGCCGCCAACCCGGCGATGGCGATGATGGCCGCGATCAGCGAGCGCCGCGCCCCGGCCGCCGCCATGGCCGGCGCCGGCAGCAGCGCGAGCGTGGCGCAGGCCGCGCCGGCGCGGCCGCTGACCCAGCCCGCCGCGATCGCCGCCTCGGCGATGCCCGCAGGCACCGCGCCGGCGCCGAGCCGCCCCGCCGCCGCGCCGCGGGCCCCTGCCCCGGCCCAGCCAGCCGCCCCCTTCGCCGAATTCCGCATTCCCGAGGACGTGTTCCGCAACGCACCGATCAGCGTGCCGATGCCCAGCCCGTTCGCCGCCCCGGCCGCCGCTGCCAGCGCCGCCGCGATCGCCGCCGACGTGCCGGCCTGGCTCGAGGACATCGCCGCCGTGTCGCTGACCCCGGCCGCCGCGCCGGGCGCCGCGAACGTGGTGCCGCTGCCGGCCGCGGCGCCGGCGGCCAGCGCCGGGATCCCGGCGCCGCCGACGCTGGCGCCGGTGGCGAGCTTCCCCGGCGTGCAGAACGACGAACAATTGACTCAGCTGCGCGACGAACTGGCGCTGATGCGGCAGATGATCGAGCGCGAGATGAACCGGCTCACCGACGAACGCCTGCGCGGCTCGCCGGTGCGCGCCCAGGCGCTGGAGCTGATGGACGACTACGGCTTCGACAGCGGCCTGACCCGCGACGTGGTGATGCAGATCCCCGCCGACCTGGAACTGCACCGCGGCCGCGGGCTGATGCTGGGGCTGCTGTCCAAGCGCCTGCCGATTGCCCCGCTGGACCCGATCGAGGAAGGCGGCGTGATCGCCCTGATCGGCCCCACCGGCGCCGGCAAGACCACCACCATCGCCAAGCTGGCCTCGCGCTTCCTGGAGCGCCACGCCGCCCGCGACGTGGCCCTGGTCACCACCGACACCATCCGCGTCGGCGGCCGCGAACAGCTGCACAGCTACGGCCGCCAGCTCGGCATCGCCGTGCACGAGGCCGACAGCGACGCCGCCCTGCAGCAGCTGCTGGAGCGCCTGCGCGACTACAAGCTGGTGCTGATCGACACCGCCGGCATGGGCCAGCGCGACCGCGCCCTGGCCGCACAGCTGCACTGGCTGCGCGCCTCGCGAGTGGTCCGGTCCTTGCTAGTACTCCCTGCCAACGCTCATTTCTCCGACCTGGACGAGGTGGTGCGCCGGTTTGCCGGCGCCGATCCGCAGGGGGTGATCTTGACCAAGCTGGATGAAACCGGGCGGTTTGGCAGTGCCCTGTCGGTGGTCGCGGACCACCGGCTTCCCATCACCTGGGTGACCGATGGTCAGCGCGTGCCGGACGACCTGCACCGCGCCAACGCCGCCAGCCTGGTATTGCGCCTTGAAGATTTGCGGCGCGCTGCCGATAAGCCCTGTACTCCGGAGCAGAACCATGCCGTCGCGTGATTACGCCAATCTGACCAATGCCTTCCCCCTGTCGGCAACGCGCAGCGAACCGCTCGGCCCGGTGCGCACGATCGCCGTGACCGGCGGCAAGGGCGGCGTCGGCAAGACCAACATCTCGGTCAACCTGTCGATGGCGCTGGCCGATATGGGCAAGCGCACCCTGCTGCTGGACGCCGACCTCGGCCTGGCCAACGTCGACGTGCTGCTCGGGCTGACCCCCAAGTTCACCCTGGCCGACCTGGTCGCCGGGCGCTGCACCCTGGAAGAGGTGCTGATCGACATGCCCAACGGGCTGATGGTGGTGCCCGCCGCCTCCGGTCGCCGGCACATGGCCGAGCTGCCGCCGGCCCAGCACGTCGGCCTGGTCAACGTGTTCTCCGAGCTCAAGCGCGAGCTGGACGTGATGATCATCGACACCGCCGCCGGCATCACCGACAGCGTGCTGACCTTCTGCCAGGCCGCGCAGGACGCGGTGGTGGTGGTCTGCGACGAGCCGGCCTCGATCACCGACGCCTACGCGCTGATCAAGGTGCTGTCGCGCGAACGCGGCGTGGACCGGGTGCAGATCGTCGCCAACATGGTCCGCGACCTCAACGAAGGCCGCCTGCTGTACGACAAGCTGAGCCGGGTGTGCGAGAAGTTCCTCGGCGACGTGTCGCTGAACTACCTGGGCTGCGTGCCGCAGGACGACTGGCTGCGCCTGGCGGTGCAGCGCCAGCAGCCGGTGGTCAAGGCCTACCCGTCCAGCCCGTCGGCGCAGGCGATCGCCGAGATCGCCCGCCGCACCTCGCGCTGGCAGGCCCCGACCGTGCCGCGCGGCAACGTCGAGTTCTTCGTCGAACGGATCATCCAGCGGGGGGTCGCCGCATGAACGCCGCCGCCCAGTACCGCGCCGTGCAGCGCAACAGTTCCAACGACTACATCGCCCAGCATTCGGACCTGGTGCGGCGCATCGCCCACCACCTGGCGGCGCGGCTGCCGGCCAGCGTCGAGATCGACGACCTGATCCAGGCCGGCATGATCGGCCTGATCGAGGCCTCGCGCAGCTACGACGCCGACCAGGGCGCCTCGTTCGAGACCTACGCCTCGATCCGCATCCGCGGCTCGATGATCGACGAGATCCGCCGCGGCGACTGGGTGCCGCGTTCGGTGCACCGCCGCGCCCGCGACGCCGCCTCGGCGATCCGCAAGATCGAGCAGAGCACCGGCCGCGCCGCCGCCGCCAACGAAGTGGCCGCGGCGATGGACATGCCGCTTCCCGAATACCTGCGATTGATGGAAGATGCCGCGCGCGGCCAGGTGCTGAGCCTGGAGTCGCGGGTCGAAGACCACGGCGAGCTGGACACCATCGCCAAGGGCGGGCCCAATCCGCAGCAGATGCTGGAGCGCAGCGAGTTCGGGCGCGAACTGGGCAAGGCGATCGCGCAGCTGCCCGAGCGCGAGCAGCTGGTACTGTCGCTGTACTACGAACAAGAATTGAACTTGAAGGAAATCGGCGCGGTGCTCGGTGTCAGCGAGTCGCGCGTCTGCCAGATCCACGGCCAGGCCACGGTACGCTTGCGCGGACGCTTGAAAGCGTTCGAAGCGGCGGACGCCGGCCTGGAAGACGAAGAATAAGACCCAAGGGAGTTAGCGGTGAACAAGAACATGCGGATTTTGATCGTGGACGATTTCTCGACGATGCGGCGCATCGTCAAGAATCTGCTCGGCGATCTGGGCTTCACCAACACTGCAGAGGCCGAAGACGGCAACAGTGCGCTGGCGGCACTGCGCTCGGCACCGTTCGAGTTCGTGGTCACCGACTGGAACATGCCCGGCATGACCGGCATCGACCTGCTGCGCAACATCCGTGCCGACGACAAGCTCAAGCACCTGCCGGTGCTGATGGTGACCGCCGAGGCCAAGCGCGAGCAGATCATCGAGGCGGCGCAGTGCGGCGTGAACGGCTACATCATCAAGCCGTTCACCGCGCAGACGCTGCAGGAGAAGCTGGGCAAGATCTTCGAACGCCTTGGAGCGACCGCCTGATGCAAGCCACCGCCGAACGCAGCGCCCTGATCGAACGCCTGCAAGGTGCGCTGGACGCACTGGAGCGCGGCGACGAAACCGCCTGGCGCAAGGAAATCGACACGCTCGCCGCGTGGCGCACGCGGCCGATGATGCAGGGCCTGAGCCGGCTGGCGCGCGACCTGGGCCAGGCGCTCGGCGAGCTGCCCACCATCCCCTCCGAAGCCGGCGAGCTGGACGACGCCTGCTCGCGCCTGGACCACGTGGTGGCGATGACCGAACAGGCCAGTCACCGCACCCTGGACCTGGCCGAGGAATGCCGCGCGCTGGCCGACCAGCTGCGCGCCGGCGGCCTGACCGGCGACCAGGGCGAGATCCTCGACAAGATCCGCCACAACCTCACCGAGATGGCCCTGGCGCAGAGCTTCCAGGACCTGACCGGGCAGATCATCCGCCGCGTGGCGACCATCGTGCGCCGCGTGCACGAGGGCTTCGGCGCGCTCGGCCTGCCGCCGAAGGAAGACAAGAAGCCCGACGGCAGCCTGGCCGGCCCGGCGCTGGCCGGGCTGGACCGCCACGGCGTGTCGCAGAACGACGCCGACGACCTGCTGTCCGGACTGGGGCTGTAATCCGATGAGCGCCGTGCCCGACGACATCGCTGCCGACTTCATCATCGAGGCCCAGGAAATCCTGGACCGGCTCGGCGAGCAGTTGGTGTCGCTGGAGCAGGCGCCAGAGGACAGCGACCAGCTCAACGCGGTGTTCCGCGGTTTCCACACGCTCAAGGGCGGCGCCGGGTTCCTGGCGATCACCCCGATGGTCGAGCTGTGCCACGCCGCCGAGGACACCCTGGGCCAGGCCCGTGCCGGCCAGGCCACCCTGCAGGCGCGGCACTTCGACGCCGCGCAGCAGTCGCTGGACTACCTGCAATCGATGCTCGACGCGTTCGGCAGCGGCAGCGAACCGCCGCGCGCGCCGCAACAGCTGATCGCGCAGTTCGCCACCAGCGGCGAAGAGACCGCCGCGCCCAGCGCCAAGGCCGCCGTCGCCGCGCCGCCGCCCGCCGCAGGCGGCAACGGCGACATGATCGACGACGACGAATTCGAAGCGTTGCTCGACCAGTTGCACGGCGGTGCCGCGCCGGCCGCGCTGCCGGTGCCGGCCGCCGCGCCGCGGCCGGCGCCCAGCGCCAAGCCCGCCGCTGCGCCCGGCAAGGCCGCAGAACCCGAACACACCGTGCGCGTGGACACCAAGCGCCTGGACGCGATCGTCAACCTGATCGGCGAACTGGTGCTGTCGCGCAACCGGCTCAAGACCCTGCGCGTGCGCCTGCGCGACGAAGAACTGGACCGCGCGGTCAGCAGCCTGGACATCGCCACCTCGCGCCTGCAATCGGCGGTGATGCGCACCCGCATGCAGCCGGTCGGCAAGGTGTTCTCGCGCTTCCCCAAGGTCGCGCGCGACGTCGCCCGCTCCCTGAACAAGGAGGTGGACCTGGAACTGATCGGCGCCGACACCGAACTGGACCGCAATCTGGTCGAGGCGCTGGCCGATCCGCTGGTGCACCTGGTGCGCAACGCGATCGATCACGGCATCGAGACGCCGGCGCTGCGCGAAGCCACCGGCAAGCCGCGCGGCGGCCACGTACGCCTGTCGGCGCAGCAGGAAGGCGACTACGTCAGCATCGAAGTGCAGGACGACGGCGCCGGCATCGACCCCGAACGCCTGCGGCAGAAGGCGCGCGAAAAAGGCCTGATCGATCCGGAGGCCGCCGCGCGGCTGACCACCGAGGAATGCCTGCACCTGGTGTTCCTGCCCGGTTTCTCGACCAAGTCCGAAGTCACCGACATCTCCGGCCGCGGCGTCGGCATGGACGTGGTGCAGTCGCGCATCCGCGAACTCAGCGGGCAGATCCAGATCCAGTCCGAACTGGGCCGCGGCAGCCGCTTCCTGATCCGCGTGCCGCTGACCCTGGCGATCCTGCCGACCCTGCTGGTGCAGGCCGGCGACACCGTCTATGCGCTGCCGCTGGCGCGCGTGGTGGAAGTGCTGCACGCGCCGCGCCGCGCGCTGGGCTGGTTCGACGGCCGCGCCGTGCTCGACCGGCAATCGCACACCTTGCCGCTGGTGGACCTGCGTCACTGGTTGAACATCGAAGCGCCGGAACTGCCGCTGCTGACCGTGGTGGTGCTGCAGGCCGGCGAATCGCGCATGGGCCTGGTCGTGGACCAGGTCCGCGGCCGCGAGGAAGTGGTGATCAAGCCGCTGCCGCGCGCACTGCGCGGCCTGCCCGGCTACGCCGGCGCGACCCTGATCGGCGATGGCCGGCTGGCGTTGATCCTGGATGTGGACGGGTTGAAGAGCTGAGAAGCCGGGATTGGGGAGTCGGGATTGGGGATTTGAAGGCGGTCCCGGTGCGGATCGCTGGCGGGCGCTCCGATGCCCAAAGTGTCATCGACCTGCCGGTAAGTTCAACGTCGGTTTCCCGCCGCGCGCTCCTGTAGGAGCGGCTTCAGCCGCGACGCCTTACCGGTAACGCGTCGCGGCTGAAGCCGCTCCTGCAGGGTGCCGCGCGCGCGCCGATCCGCGGCTCGACAGCCGACGGCCGGGCGCCTCGAATCCCCACTCCGGACTCCCCAATCCCGGCCGTCCCATCAAGTCCCTCCCCTCGCTGCCGATAGTTTCTGCATGGACAAACTCAGTCTCATTGGCTTGCTGTTGGCGATCGCCTCGCTGGTCGGCGGCAGCATCCTCAAGGGCGCCGGCGTGTCGGCGCTGTGGTCGCCGGCCGCGTTCGTGATCGTGATCGTCGGCACCGTCGCCGCGATCCTGGTGCATACCCCGCCGGCGGTGTTCAAGCGCGCGTTCCAGATCGCCAAGTGGATCCTGCATCCGCCGGCCAGCGATCGCCAGGCGCTGCTGCAGCAGATCGTGGAGTGGAGCAACATCGCCCGCCGCCAGGGCCTGCTCGGCCTGGAGAACCAGGTGCAGCAGCAGCACGACCCGTTCGTGCGCAAGGGCCTGCAGATGCTGGTCGACGGGGTGGAGCCGGAATCGATCCGGCACATGCTGGAAATCGACCTGGACGGCCAGGAACACTGCGACCTGGCCGCGGCCAAGGTGTTCGAAGGCATGGGCATCTATGCGCCGACGCTGGGCATCATCGGCGCGGTGCTGGGGCTGATCGCGGTGATGAAGAACCTCGCCGACCCGAGCAAGCTCGGCCACGGCATCGCCGCCGCGTTCACCGCCACCATCTACGGCATCGCCTCGGCCAACCTGCTGTTCCTGCCGATGGCCAGCAAGCTCAAGAGCGTGATCAAGCACAGCAGCGGCGAGCGCGAAATGATCATCGAAGGGCTCATCGCCATCGCCCAGGGCGAGAACCCGCGCAACATCGAATCGAAGCTGGCCGGCTTCTTGCATTGACCCGACGACTATGGCCCGCAAGCGTCAGCACGAAGATCACGTCAACCATGAGGCATGGGCCATCCCCTATGCCGATCTGATGACGTTGCTGCTCGCCTTCTTTGTGGTGATGTACGCGCTGTCCACGGTCAACGAGGCCAAGTACCGGGTCATGGCCGACGCGATGAGCACCGCCTTCGGCGGCGCGCCGCGGACGATGAGCCCGGTGCAGGTCGGCGATCACCTGATGCAGGGCCAGGGCGGCGCGCGCCCGACCCCGATCAAGTCCAGCCCGGCGCTGTCCCTGCCCGATCCGAACCGGCTGCCCTCGGCCTCGCCGCTGCGTTCGCCCAGCGCGCTGCGCGACGAGGAGCAGCTGCGGCGCGCGCAGCGCCAGCTCGACGGCATCGCCGACCGGCTCGGCGCCGCCCTGGCGCCGCTGATCCAGAAGAAGCTGATCACCGTGCGCCATGCCGGGCTGTGGATCGAAGTGGAGATCAACAGCGACATCCTGTTCGGCTCCGGCTCCGCGTCGCTGGACCAGAGCGCCCGCGCCACCCTCGCGCAGCTGGCGCAGGTGCTGGTGCCGGTGCCCAACGGCGTGCGCGTGGAGGGCTATACCGACAACAGCCCGATCGCCACCGTGCAGTTCCCGTCGAACTGGGAACTGTCGGCGGCGCGCGCGGCCAGCGTGGTGCATCTGTTCGCCGACCAGGGCCTGCAACCGTCGCGGCTGTCGATGATCGGCTACGGCGAGTTCCGCCCGCGGGCCGACAACGACAGCCAGGCCGGCCGCAACGCCAACCGCCGCGTGGTGCTGGTGATCCTGGCCGACGCCGGCGGTCCCGACAGCGGCAGCGGCACGGCGCCCGTCGCCGCGGCCGGCACGCCGACGCCGCAAGACCGATTGACCGATACCGCCGGCGCCGCGCCGGCGACCCCGCTACATTCCGCCGCGGCGGCCACCGGCAATGCCGGCCCGTCCCGCGCGGTACCTGCCGCCATTGAAGGAGTGAACTGATGCGCATCTGGGCGATTGCCAACCAGAAGGGTGGCGTGGGCAAGACCACGACCACGCTGGCGCTGGGCCGTGGCCTGGCCATGCTCGGCCACCGCGTGCTGATGCTGGATCTCGATCCGCACGCCTCGCTGACCCGCGCCTTCGACGTGCCGCAGGACCCGCCGCCGAGCGGCGTGCTGGACCTGTTCGCCACGCCGCCGAGCGACCTGGCCGCGCTGGCCCGCGACAGCGCCATCGAACGCCTCAGCTACGTCTGCGGGCAGACCGCGCTGGCCACGCTGGAGCGGCGCAGCGCCAACCAGCCCGGGCTGGGCCTGGCGCTGCAGCAGGCGATGGCGCGGCATGCCGGCCAGCACGACTACATCCTGCTCGATTGCCCGCCGACCCTGGGCCTGCTGATGATCAACGCGCTGGCCGCGGCCGACCGGGTGATCATCCCGACCCAGGCCGAGCCGCTGGCGCTGCACGGCCTGGCCAGCATGGTCCGCACCGTGGACATGGTCGAGCGCTCGCGCCGCCGTCCCCTGCCCGCGTCGATCCTGCCGACCCTGTTCGACAAGCGCACCCGCGCCGGCAACGACACCTTGCGGCAAATGCAGGACAGCTACGGCGAGCGGGTCTGGGAAGACGCGATCCCGGTCGACACCAAGATCTGCAACGTCAAGGCGTTGACGGTGGCCGGCGTCCCCGGCGACTACCCCGGCCGCGGCCTGGCCGCCTACCGCCGCGCGCTGGAATGGCTGATCGCCAGCGACGCCACGCCCATGGAGCAGGAGCAGGCCGCATGAACACGCCCGGGGTCATCGACGACTATCTGGAAGGCCTGCTGCACGACGTGATCGCCGAAGAGCGCGACGCCGAACGCCAGGCCACGCTCGTCGCGGCCAGCGCCGCAGCGACGCCGGAACCGGAACCGGAACCGGTGCGCGCCGTCGAGGCCGCCGCGCCGGTGGTCCCCTCCGCGGAGGACATCGCTGCCGCGGTGCTGGCCGAAGCCGATTCCGATCCGACCCTGGCCGGCATCATGTCGCAGCAGGCCCTGACGCCCAAGTCGGCCGGCCCGACCCCGGAAGAACTCGCCGCCGCGGTACTGGCCGAAGCCGACGCCGATCCGGCCCTGGCCGGCATCATGTCGCAGCAGGCCCTGGCGCCCAAGCCGGCTGGCCCGACCCCGGAAGAACTCGCCGCCGCGGTACTGGCCGAAGCCGACGCCGATCCGGCGCTGGCCGGCATCATGTCGCAGCAGGCCCTGGCGCCCAAGCCGGCCGGCCCGACCCCGGAAGAACTCGCCGCCGCGGTACTGGCCGAAGCCGACGCCGACCCGGCGCTGGCCGGCATCATGTCGCAGCAGGCCCTGGCGCCCAAGCCGGCCGGCCCCACCCCGGAAGAACTCGCTGCCGCGGTGCTGGCCGAAGCCGACGCCGATCCGGCCCTGGCCGGCATCATGTCGCAGCAGGCCCTGGCACCCAAGCCGGCTGGCCCGACCGCCGAAGAAATCGCCGCCGCGGTACTGGCCGAAGCCGATTCCGACCCGGCCCTGGCCGGCATCATGTCGCAGCAGGCGCCCTCCGCCGCCGACCGTGAGGCCGATCTCGAGGTGGTGGCGGCGATGGAGATGCAACGCGCCGCCGCGCCGCCGCGCGACCTGGCCGCCGAAGACGACGCCGCCGCCGCGCGTGCGGTCAAGCGTCCGCCGATGGCGGTGCCGCCGGAACGCCGCGTCGAGGCCGAGCGTGCGCAGGCCGCGGGATCGCGGCTGCCGCCCAACCTGCAGGCGTTCATGGCCCCGAGCGCCCCCCACGAAGCCTCCCCGCACCAGCGTCGCGCGCCGGACCGCAGCACCCGCTGGCTGCGCCTGCGCTGCGGCGAACAGGCCTATGCGCTGGAACTGCTGAAGGTGCAGGAAGTGGTGCTGCCGGTGCCGCTGCTGGCGCTGCGCGGCACCCCGACGGCGATGCTGGGGATCATGAACCTGCGCGGCCAGGTGGTGCCGGTGATCGACCTGGGCATCCACCTGGGCGCCGCGCCGATCGAGATGGACATGCTGACCCGGGTGGTGGTGCTGGAAGAGAACGGCGAGACCCTGGGCCTGCGCGTGTCCGCGGTCGAGGACGTGGCCAGCCTCACCGACCAGCAGATCGAGCCGCCGGACAACGCCCGCATCTGCCGCATCTCCAACCACCTGTTCCGCGGCGTGGCGCGGCTGGGGCCGCAGCCGATGATCCTGCTCGACGCCGAGCAACTGCTGCACTGAGCGCGCGAGGGCAGGCCCGCCGTGCTTGCGCACGTGCGCGGCAAGCCGGGCCAGCAAGGGAACCTGCGCCGGCAGGCGCCCCGCAACGGCGCAGTGCCGTGCGCGCCCAGGCGCCGCACGGCCAGTGGCCGTGTGCGGCGCGCCCCAACCCAGGCCCCGAGCCAGCGGCGATGCGCCGTGGCAGCGGCAGCCGGCAACTGCCAACCCTGCCGCACTTTCCCGATGCGCCGCTAAAGCTTCCCGCGCATTGGCCGTTATCTGCCCTAGAACCATTCCGTGCGGAGCAATGATGAGCACAGTGACCCTTGGCGAAGATCTCGGCATCGAGACCAGCGCCGACCTGAAACAACGGCTGACCCCGTTCCTGGCGTCGGACGACGAGCTGCAGCTGGACGCCGGCGAGGTCCGCCGCATCCATACCGCATCCGTGCAGGTGCTGTGCGCATTCGTCGATGCACGTCGGAAGGACGGCAAGAGCACTGTGTTCGCAACCTGCAACGACACGTTCCGCGACGCGGCACGCCTGCTAGGGGTCAGCGCATCGCTGGGCCTTCCTGCAACCCCTGACAACCTGAAATCTGTGGAGAACGCCGCATGAGCGCACGTATCTTGGTGGTGGACGATTCGGCGTCGATGCGCCAGATGGTCTCCTTTGCCCTCACTTCGGCCGGTTTCGCGGTCGAGGAAGCCGAAGACGGCCAGGTCGCCCTCGGCCGCGCCCAGGGCCAGCGCTTCAACGCGGTGGTCACCGACGTCAACATGCCGAACATGGACGGCATCTCGCTGATCCGCGCGCTGCGCCAGCTGCCGGACTACAAGTTCACGCCGATGCTGATGCTGACCACCGAGTCGGCGGCGGACAAGAAGTCCGAAGGCAAGGCCGCCGGCGCCACCGGCTGGCTGGTCAAGCCGTTCAACCCGGAACAGCTGATCGCCACCGTCCAGAAAGTCCTGGGCTGATTTCCTCTCCACCCTTTTTCCGGATTCCCCGCCCATGAGCATGGACCTGCAACGTTTCCACGCCACCTTCTTCGAGGAGAGCCGCGAAGGGCTGGACGCGATGGAAGCCGGATTGCTGTCGCTGGAAGAAGGCAACCGCGATCCCGAAGTGATCAACTCGGTGTTCCGCGCCGCGCACTCGATCAAGGGCGGCGCCGCCACCTTCGGCTTCGAGGCGATGGCCGGCCTGACCCACGTGCTGGAGACGCTGCTCGACGAGCTGCGCTCGGGCAAGCGCGAGGTGGAAGCGCACGCGATCGATGCAATCCTGGGGTCGGTGGACGTGCTGCGCGCCTTGCTGCGCGAAGCCGAGCACGGCACCCCGGCCGATCCGGTCGCGGTCAAGGCGGTGCACGACCGCCTGCAGCAGGCCCTCAACGGCAACGCCGCCGCCGCGCCCGCCGCGACCCCGGCCGCCAACCAGCCGGCCGAACCGGAAGCCTGGCAGATCGGCTTCACCCCGGCGCCGTCGCTGTTCATGAGCGGCAACGACCCGCTGCGCATCATCCGCGAACTCGAACACCTCGGCCCGCTGCAGGTCGCCTGCCGCACCGCGCGCCTGCCCGGCTTCAGCGACCTCGACCCGCTCGAGGCCTACCTGGCCTGGGACCTGGGCCTGGTCGGCAAGATCCCGCGCAGCGCGATCGAAGACACCTTCGCCTGGGTGATCGACGACTGCGAACTGGACATCCGCGCGGTGCCGCCGCCGAGCCTGGCCAGCGCGCCCGCCCCGACCCTGGCGCAGCCGCCGGCCAGCGCCACCGCCGCGCCGGCCGCTGCCGTGGCCGCCAACGCGCCGGCCGGCAACGCCGCCGCCGCGCACGAAGCGGAAAGCTCGATCCGGGTCAGCGTCGACAAGGTCGATGCGCTGATCAACCTGGTCGGCGAACTGGTCATCACCCAGGCCATGCTCAAGCAGGTCTCCGGCGATCTCGACCCGGCCCATGCCGAGCGCCTGTTCGCCGGCCTGGACCTGCTCGAACGCAATACCCGCGACCTGCAGGAAGCGGTGATCGGCGTGCGCATGCTGCCGGTGGACGCGGTGTTCCGTCGCTTCCCGCGCCTGGTCCGCGACCTGTCCACCCGCCTCGGCAAGCAGGTGCGGCTGCGCACCATCGGCGAAGGCACCGAACTGGACAAGGGCCTGATCGAGAAGATCGCCGATCCGCTGGTGCACCTGGTGCGCAATTCGATCGACCACGGCCTGGAAATGCCGGAAGCGCGCCGCGCCGCCGGCAAGGACGAGACCGGCACCATCACCCTGGCCGCCTCGCACCAGGGCGGGCACATCGTCATCGAAGTCAGCGACGACGGCGCCGGCCTCAACCGCGACCGCATCCTGGCCAAGGCCGCCGAACGCGGCCTGAGCGTGCCGGACAACCCCACCGACGCGCAGGTGTGGGACCTGATCTTCGCCCCCGGCTTCTCCACCGCCGACGCGGTCACCGACCTGTCCGGCCGCGGCGTGGGCATGGACGTGGTCCGCCGCAACATCCAGGGCCTGGGCGGCGAAGTGCAGCTGGAAAGCAATTCCGGCCGCGGCACCCGCGTGCTGATCCGCCTGCCGCTGACCCTGGCGATCCTGGACGGCATGACCGTGTCGGTCGCCGGCGAGACCCTGATCCTGCCGCTGGCCTACGTGCTCGAAGCGCTGCAGCCGCAGCCCGACGACATCCGCAGCATGGCCGGCGAAGGCCGCGTGTTGCGGGTCCGCGGCGAATACCTGCCGATCCTCTCGCTCAGCGATTCGTACGGCTACGGCCGCACCGAGCAGGCCGAGCCGCTGGTGGTGGTGGTCGAGGCAGACGGCCAGAAGATCGCGCTGGAAGTGGACGAACTGGTCGGCCAGCAGCAGGTGGTGGTCAAGAACATCGAGAACAACTACCGGCGCATCGGCGGCATCTCCGGCGCCACCATCCTCGGCGACGGCCGCGTCGCCCTGATCGTGGACATCGGCGGGCTGGTGCGTTCGCTGAAGGTGCCGCAAGCGGCCTGATCGCTTCGGTCGATGCACCGCCGACGACGCGGCAGCGCGTCGTCGGCCAACCAAATCGCGGCCGAAGCCGTTGCTTTCGGAACACGCCGCATCCTGGACGGACTCCCCACGCGTCGTGACGCAGACGGGTCCGTGCAGTCGAACACATCGACGTTGGCGTTCGGCTCGGTGCAATGCCGAGAACGCCCAGGGCATGATGCCTGCTCGCGGATGCGCCTGATGCATACCGCAGAGTCACCAGAAATCAGGTAGCCGAACACGCATCTGCGCTCGACCCGCTTCGCCGGGATCGCGCGCCGATCGCGCAGGCTGCAGCGGCGATGCAGCAGGCCGCACGACCCCACCGCATGCGCCCCAAGAACGCCGGCACCATCGCCGGCGCGAAGAAAAAGCAGGCCGGACACCGACGCTGGCCGCCGACGCTCCATTTTTCAGACGCCACGACCGCTACGCCGCAGACCCCAGACGCGATGCCCAGGATCCATGGGCATGGCGCGCGGTCTTGCGGCTACAGCGGCCTTCCTGCAGGGACGCCGCAAACGCAACTGACATCCTCACGTCAGCCGATCTTCCATGCCCTCGGGCTTCCTGGAACTCTGCAATGAACGCACTTCTGCAACGCTACAACGTCGGCCGCCGGCTGACGATGGCCTTCGGCCTTTTGATCCTGCTGTCCTGTCTGCTGGTCACCGCCGGCCTCGTCACCCTCGCCAAAGCGCGCGGCGAGCTCGACGACATCGTCAACGTCAACATGGAAAAGATCCGGCTATGGAGCGAGATGCTGGATGCCAACAACAGCATCTCGATCGCGTTGCGCGACCTGTCCATCGCCAAGGATGCAGACGACATCGCCACTGCCAAGGGCGTCATCGATAGCCAGCGCCTGCGCTACAACACCAACCGCGATGTGCTGTTCGCCACGCCCACCGATGCGAAGGGCATGACGAACCGCGCGCTGGTGTCCAAGCAACGGGACATTGCCCGCGTAGCGAACGATGCGATCATCGCCAGCGCCATCGCAGGCCGCCAGGCAGAAGCGCAAGCGATGTTGATGGGCACAGGCGGATCAGCGATGAACGCCTGGCAAAAAGGCATCCGTGACGCCGTTTCCACCCAGCGCAAGAATGCCGCCATCGCCTACACCACGGCGACCAGGGCAATGGCGAACGGGCGCAATACGATGGTCGCCGGGGGCTTCGGCGTGCTGCTGGTCAGCAGCCTGCTGGCCTGGATGATCACCCGCAGCCTGACCCAGCCGCTGAACCGCGCCATCCGCATTGCCGAGGCGATCGCCGACGGTCGCCTGGACAACGATGCGAAGACCCAGGCGCGTGACGAGACCGGCCGCCTGCTCGATGCAATGGATCGCATGCAGACCCAGTTGCAACGCTTCTCCAGCGAAACCGCGCTGATGATCGAACTGCACGCGGACAAGGACATGACCCACCGCATGCCGTCGGATTTCCCGGGCGTGTACGGCGAACTCGGCGCAGGCATCAACACCATGATGTTCGAGCACCTGGATGCCATCGTCGATGCGATCGCGGTGCTCAACGAGTACGCCATCGGCGACCTGCGCCGCGATGTGCGGCGCCTGCCGGGCAGCCGGGTGGTACTGCACGAATCGATGGACGCGGCCAAGGCCAGCCTGCTGGCGATCAACACCGAGATCAAGCGCCTGGCCGCGGCCGCCGCCGCCGGCGACTTCAGTGCCCGCGGCGATGCCGGACGGTTCCAGTACGATTCGCGGGTGATGGTGCAGGATCTCAACGCGATGCTGGAAGCCAGCGACAGCAACCTGGGCAAGCTGTCCACGCTGTTGCGCTCCATCGCCGAAGGCGACCTGACCGCACGCATGCACGGCGAGTTCCAGGGTGTGTTCGCCACGATGCGCGACGATGCCAATACCACGGTCGCGCAACTGACCGACATCATCGGCGGCATCCAGACCGCCGCGATCAGCATCAACGCCGCCGCCGGCGAGATCGCCGCCGGCAACGACGACCTGTCGCGCCGCACCGAGCAGCAGGCCGCCAGCCTGGAGGAAACCGCCGCGTCGATGGAAGAGCTGACCTCCACGGTCAAGCAGAATGCCGACCATGCACGCCAGGCCAACCAGCTCGCGGTCGGCGCGGCGGCCGTCGCCACCCAGGGCGGCGATGTCGTGAGTCAAGTGGTGACCACCATGAGCGGCATCGAGACCTCGTCGAAAAAGATTGCCGACATCATCAGCGTCATCGACGGCATCGCCTTCCAGACCAATATCCTGGCGCTCAACGCCGCGGTGGAAGCGGCGCGGGCCGGCGAACAGGGTCGCGGTTTCGCCGTGGTCGCCAGCGAGGTGCGTACCCTCGCCCAGCGCTCGGCCGGTGCCGCCAAGGAGATCAAGAGCCTGATCGACGACTCGGTCGGCCGTGTCGCCGCAGGTTCGGTCCTGGTCGGCCAGGCCGGCCAGACCATGCAGGAGATCGTGTCCTCGGTGCAGCGTGTCACCGACATCATGAGCGAGATCTCCTCGGCCTCGCAGGAGCAGTACGCCGGCATCGAACAGGTCAACCAGACCGTGACCCAGATGGACGAGACCACCCAGCAGAATGCCGCCCTGGTCGAGGAAGCCACTGCCGCGGCCCGTTCGATGGAAGAACAGGCCGGTCAGCTGACCGAAACCGTCGCCCTGTTCAAGCTGGAAGCCGCCGCCGCGCCTTCGCCGCAACGCACCTCGGCCGCATCGCGTCCGGCCCTGCATGCCGTGCCCGCACGCAAGCTGCCCGTACGCGCCAAGCCGGCGCTGGCAGCGACAGCCTCCACCGCGAAGGATTGGCAGACCTTCTGAGCCAGGCCAGGGCATTGCCCTGCGAAGCGCCCCATCGGCCGTGCTCACCCCACGGCCTTTTTTGTGCGCATGGGCGCATCGCGCGCTTCAGTCCGGCCGCAGCCGATCGCGGACCAGGGTGCATCCCGCCCGGCACTCAGGCGCTTAGCAGCCGAACCCTGCCATCTACAGGTGCGCTGCGATGCGCTCAACCGGCTAAAGATCCCGACCACACCGCCGTTATGAAGTAGACAAAATACGACGAAATTCACAGTTTCAAAAAATATTATTGCTTAGTGAATTAAAGCCCATCTACGAAAGAAAGGAGCCAGCTACATGACCGCATTCCTGCAGCGCTACAGCGTTGGCAATCGACTCTCAGCAGCATTCGGCATCCTGATCCTGATCTCCGGCCTGCTGGTTGCCGCCGGATTGTTCGCGATGTCCGGCGCGCGCAAGCAATTGGACAGCATCGTCCATTCCAATATCGAGAAGATCAACCTGTCCAACGGCATGCTGGATGCGAACTCCGCCATCCTGGTGGCACTGGGATCGTATGCCACCCAGGTCGGCAATACCGATGCCGCCAAGGAGTTGGCAGTGATCCAGACCGAACGCCAGCACTACAACAGCGAACGCGACAAGCTCTATGCGATGCCGACCAATGACGCCGGCAAGCGCCTGCGTGCGGAAATCCAAGACCTGATGAACAAGGCACGACCGCTGAACAACGCGGTGATCGAAGCCGTCAAGGCGGGCGAGTATGTTCAGGCGCAGCAACTCTTCCACGAAAAATCGCGTCCCGCGACGCTCGCCTGGCAGACCAAGATCCGCGAGAACGCGGTCCTGCAGAACCAGCTCAGCAAGGAGGCGCATGCGACCGCGGTCGGCCATATCGAACGCGGCCGCGCGATGCTGATCGGCGGCGGCATCGCCGCGGTGCTGGCCAGCAGCCTGCTGGCCTGGCTGATCACCCGCAGCCTGACCCAACCGCTGAACCGCGCCACCCGCGCCGCCGAGGCCATCGCCAACGGCCGCCTGGACAACGACGTCAGTACCCAGGCCCGCGACGAGCCCGGCCGCCTGCTCAACGCGATGGACAAGATGCAGACGCAGCTGCAGCGCTTCTCCAGCGAAACCGCGCTGATGATCGAACTGCATGCCGACAAGGACATGACCCATCGCATGCCGCTGGACTTCCCCGGCGTGTACGGCGACCTGAGCAAGGGCATCAACACCATGATGTTCGAGCACCTGGACGCGATCGTCGACGCGATCGCGGTGCTCAACGAATACGCCAACGGCGACCTGCGCCGCGACGCGCGGCGCCTGCCCGGCAGCCGCGCGGTGCTGCACGAATCGATGGACGCGGCCAAGGCCAGCCTGCTGGCGATCAATACCGAGATCAAGCGCCTGGCCGCGGCGGCCGCCGCCGGCGACTTCAGTGCGCGTGGCGATGCCGATCACTTCCAGCACGACTTCCAGGCAATGGTGCAAGGCCTCAACGCCATGATGGAAGTCAGCGACCGCAACCTCGGCAAGCTCTCCGCGCTGCTGCAGTCGATCGCCGCAGGCGACCTGACCGCGCGCATGCACGGCGAGTTCCATGGCGTGTTCGCCAGGATGCGCGACGACGCCAACGCCACCGCCGACCAGCTGACCGGCATCGTCGGCCGCATCCAGACCGCGGCGGTCAGCATCAATGCCGCCGCCACCGAGATCGCCGCCGGCAACGACGACCTGTCGCGGCGCACCGAGCAGCAGGCCGCCAGCCTGGAAGAGACTGCCGCGTCGATGGAAGAACTGACCTCGACCGTCAAGCAGAACGCCGAGCATGCGCGCCAGGCCAACCAGCTCGCGGTCGGCGCCGCATCCGTCGCCTCGCAGGGCGGCGACGTGGTCGGCCAAGTCGTCACCACGATGAGCGGCATCGAGACTTCGTCGAAGAAGATCGCCGACATCATCAGCGTCATCGACGGCATCGCGTTCCAGACCAATATCCTCGCCTTGAATGCGGCCGTGGAAGCGGCGCGGGCCGGCGAACAGGGCCGCGGTTTTGCGGTGGTCGCCAGCGAGGTGCGCACCCTCGCCCAGCGTTCGGCCGGTGCGGCCAAGGAGATCAAGAGCCTGATCGACGAGTCGGTGACCCGCGTCGCCGAGGGCTCGACGCTGGTGCGCCAGGCCGGCCAGACCATGACCGAGATCGTGTCCTCGGTGCAGCGCGTCACCGACATCATGGGCGAGATCTCCGCGGCGTCGCAGGAGCAGTACGCCGGCATCGAACAGGTCAACCAGACCGTCACCCAGATGGACGAAGCGACGCAGCAGAATGCTGCGCTGGTGGAAGAAGCCACCGCCGCGGCGCGGTCGATGGAAGACCAGGCCGGCCAGCTCACCGAAGCCGTGGCGGTGTTCAAGCTCGAGGCGGCCAACGCCGCGCCGGCCAGCCGGGCCGCCCTGCGCAGCCTGCCGGCACAGCCGGCGCAATTGCGTCAGGCATAGACGCCAGGCCTAGCCAGACAGGAATGGCGGCGATCGCAAGCTCAGCCGCCACCTGACCCAGCGCAATGCGACACCGATCGGCCGCGGCCCCCCCCGCGGCCGAATCGCGTTCTGGGACACAGTGCCGACTTACCCCGTGCTGGGATTCGCCGCACGCGGCCGCTGTGCGGCAAGCCACAACCGCACGCCGTCGCGTGTCACTGGCCAGCCGGATAAAGGCGTCATGCATCAATAAACCAAATATCGATATGCTTTGACTATCTATTGATATCAAGAAATCGATTGAATTTAACGATAGACCCGCCGTTACAGAGGACATGGATGCAGTGATCGGCATCCGACGCGCTGCTGTCGCCCTTTCATAGCCCGTTTCATCCTCAACTCCGGGATCCATCGATGAAGACCAAGAATCTGCCCCTGTCGGCCCAACTCGCCATCGGCTTCGGCGCCGTCGTGCTGGTGCTGCTCATCGTCGGCGCGATCAGCCTGCGCAGCCAGTTCCAGTTCAACGACGCCGTCGCCATCAACGAACATACCTTCAAGGTGCTGGCTACCGGCGAACTGATGCAGGCCAACACCCTGAACGTGCAGACCAGCACCCGCGGCTATCTGCTGTCCGGCAACAAGGACTACCTGCAGCCGTTCGCACTCGGCCAGGCCGGCTTCGAGAAGAGCTTCGCCGAGGCCAAGCGCCTGACCGCGGACAATCCGCGGCAACAGGCGCGCCTGGCGCAATTGCAGTCCGCGTACCAGGAGCTGGTGCAGATCGAGCAGCAGGTCATCGCCCTGCGCGAGCGTCCCGACAGCCAGCAACAGGTCTTGGCCGCGTTCGGCGAAGGCCGCGACCGCGAGGCGATGAACAAGATCCGCCCACTGCTGAGCGCATTCGCCGACGAGGAAAGCGGGTTGCTGGTCAAGCGCAGCCAACAGCTGGAAACGGTGCGCGCGCAGGGCAAGTGGTCGGTGCTGCTCGGCAGCCTGGTCGCGATCCTGGTCGCCGTGGGCATGGGCCTGGTGATCCGCCGCCAGCTGGTCAAGCGTCTGGGCCTTGCGATCGACGTGGCCGACGCCATCGCCTCGGGCAAGCTGGACAACACCATCGATACCCAATCGCGCGACGAGACCGGGCGCCTGCTGGTCAGCATGAGCAGCATGCAAAACCAGTTGCGCGCCGTGCTCGCCGCGCAGACCGAAATGGCGCAGCGCCACGACGCCGGCCAGATCAGCTATCGCATGGACGAGAGCGTCTTCCCCGGCGACTACGGGCGCATGGTCCGCGACAGCAATGGCCTGGTCGCTGCGCATATCGCGGTGAAGATGCGCCTGATCCAGATCATGGGCCGCTATGCGATCGGCGACCTCAGCGAGGACATGGACCGACTGCCCGGCGAGAAGGCCGTGCTGACCACGACGATGGACACGGTCAAGCAGAACCTCGGCGCGATGAACCGCGAGATCGGCCAGCTTGCCGATGCCGCGGCGGCGGGAGACTTCAGCGTGCGCGGCGACGCCGAAAGCTTCCAATACGACTTCCGCGCCATGATCGACAGCCTCAACCAGCTGATGGCCACCGCCGACGGCAACCTCGACGCGCTGTCGCAAATGCTGCGCGCCATCGCCGCCGGCGACCTGACCGCCCGCATGAGCGGCGACTTCAACGGTGTGTTCGCGACCATGCGCGACGACGCCAACGCCACCGCCGAGCAACTGGCCAGCATCGTCGGCGGCATCCAGACCGCGGCGGTCAGCATCAATGCGGCGGCCAGCGAGATCGCCGCCGGCAACGACGACCTGTCGCGCCGCACCGAGCAGCAGGCCGCCAGCCTGGAAGAGACCGCCGCCTCGATGGAAGAGCTGACCTCCACCGTCAAGCAGAACGCCGAACATGCCCGCCAGGCCAACCAGCTCGCGGTCGGCGCCGCCTCGGTCGCGGCGCAGGGCGGCGACGTGGTCGGCCAGGTGGTGACCACCATGAACGGCATCGAGGCCTCGTCCAAGAAGATCGCCGACATCATCTCGGTGATCGACGGCATCGCCTTCCAGACCAACATCCTGGCGCTCAATGCCGCGGTGGAAGCGGCGCGCGCCGGCGAACAGGGCCGCGGCTTCGCGGTGGTCGCCAGCGAGGTGCGGACGCTGGCCCAGCGCTCGGCCGGCGCCGCCAAGGAAATCAAAAGCCTGATCGACGACTCGGTCGGCCAGGTGTCCAACGGCTCGGCGCTGGTGCGCCAGGCCGGCCAGACCATGAGCGAGATCGTGTCCTCGGTGCAGCGCGTCACCGACATCATGGGCGAAATCTCCGCCGCCTCGCAGGAGCAGTACGCCGGCATCGAGCAGGTCAACCAGACCGTCAATCAGATGGACGAGACCACCCAGCAGAATGCCGCCCTGGTCGAGGAAGCAAGCGCCGCGGCGCGGGCGATGGAAGAACAGGCCAACCAGCTCACCGGCGCCGTGGCGGTGTTCAAGATCGAGGCCGCCAACGACGCGGTCGCGGCCCGACCCGGGCTGCGCAGCGTGCCGGCCCCGCGTTCGCCGCTGCGCCCGGCGCCGCGGCCGCGGGCCCTGGCCGCCGTGGGGACCGCAACGGAATGGCAGGAGTTCTGAGTCCAGCGGCGGCTCCCACCGCTGCATGAGGTTCCGATCGGCCGCAGCTCGCTGCGGCCGATTCAATTTATGAGACGCAGTGCCGATAAGGAATCAGACCCAGGATAGTGCCGATACCGTCGTACCCAACAAGAAACGCGGCACCACAGCGCGGGCGAACGGATCGGTTGCTTCGTTTTTCTCCACTTCTGCCAGCGATGAACGCCATGAGCCCGACCCCAGCCCCCCGCTTCACCAGCGTCGCCACCCGCCTGATGCTCGGCGTGGCCGCGATCGCCGTGCTGTGTTTCGGCGTGACCGCCGCGATCATCTACGTGCGCAGCAGCGATGCGCTGCTCACCTCGGCCAAAGCCGGCATGACCGATGCCGCCTACCTGGAAGCGCAGCGCATTTCCAACGATATCGGCGCGGCCTTCGTCTCCAACCAGGTATTCGCCAACAGCCTGCTGGCGCAGCGCAACCAGGACGGCAAGGTGCGCGAGACGTTCAGCGATATCGTGCTGCGCGAATTGCGCCAGCACCCCGACTGGACCGGCCTGGGCACGCTGTGGGAGCCGCAGGCGTTCGATGGCAAGGACACGGCCTATGCCAACGCCGACGGCCACGACGCCAGCGGCCGCTACATGGTGTATTGGGCCTGGCAGGGCGACAAGCAGGTGCGCGAACCGCTGCGCGACTACGAGGTGCCCGGCTCCGGCGACTGGTATCTGAAGGCGCGCCAGCAGCACCGCCCGACCGTGGTGGAACCCTACGTGTACGAGATCGGCGGCAACAAGGTGCTGATGACCACGCTGACCACGCCGGTGCTCGAGGACGGCAAGTTCCTGGGCGTGGTGACCACCGACTTCGGCCTGGCCAAGCTGCAGGAACGCCTGTCCAAGCTGCGCCCGCTCGGCGCCGGCCATGTGCGCCTGCTGTCGCCCGGCGGCGCGATCATCGCCGATCGCGACCCGGCCAAGGTCGGCAAGAAGCTGGACGACCCGGGCACGCGCACCTTGCTGGCCGCCATCGCCAAGGGCGAGAGCGTGACCCGCGAAGTCGCCGATGCGCAGACCGGCGCCACCGACATCGAAGTCTACGTGCCGCTGCAGATCGGCCAGGCACAGGAGCGCTTCGCGCTGGGCGTGGCGGTGCCGCGCGCACTGCTGATGGCCCAGGCGCGCTCGCTGCTGTGGACCATCGTCGCGGTCGGCCTGTGCGCGGCGCTGCTGCTCAGCGCCGGTCTCTACCTCCTGCTGCGGCGCCTGGTGGTCACCCCGCTGGCCAACGCCGTAGAGGTGTCCGGCGCCGTCGCCGCCGGGCGCCTGGACAGCCGCATCCACTACCAGCGCAACGACGAGCTGGGCCGCCTGTTCGGTTCGTTGCAGCGGATGCAGGAACAACTGCGTGCCGTGCTCGATGCGCAGAAGGAAATGGCGCAACGCCACGACGCCGGCCAGATCAGCTACCGCATGGACGAAAGCGCCTTCCCCGGCGATTACGGACGCATGGTCCGCGACAGCAACGCGCTGGCCGCGTCGCATATCGCGGTGAAGCTGCGCCTGGCGCAGATCATGGGCCGCTACGCGATCGGCGACTTCAGCGAGGACATGGACCGCCTGCCCGGCGAAAAAGCCGTGCTGACCGAGACCATGGACACGGTCAAGCAGAACCTGACCGCGATGAACCGCGAGATCAACCAGCTCGCCTCCGCCGCCGCGGCCGGCGACTTCAGCGTGCGCGGCGATGCCGAGCGCTTCCAGTACGACTTCCGCGCCATGGTCGACAGCCTCAACCAGCTGATGGCCACCGCCGATGGCAACCTGGAAGCGCTGTCCACGCTGCTGCAGGCCATCGCTGCCGGCGACCTGAGCGCCCGCATGCAGGGCCAGTTCCAGGGCGTGTTCGCCCGGATGCGCGACGACGCCAACGCCACCTCCGAGCAGTTGGCCGCCATCGTCGGCCGCATCCAGACCGCCGCGCTGAGCATCAACAGCGCCTCCAGCGAGATCGCCGCCGGCAACGACGACCTGTCGCGCCGCACCGAGCAGCAGGCGGCCAGCCTGGAGGAAACCGCCGCGTCGATGGAAGAACTGACCTCCACGGTCAAGCAGAACGCCGAGCACGCACGCCAGGCCAATCAACTCGCCGTCGGTGCGGCCACCGTCGCCTCGCAGGGTGGCGACGTGGTCAGCCAGGTGGTGACCACGATGAACGGCATCGAGACCTCGTCGAAGAAGATCGCCGACATCATCAGCGTCATCGACGGCATCGCGTTCCAGACCAATATCCTCGCCTTGAATGCCGCGGTGGAAGCGGCGCGTGCCGGCGAACAGGGCCGCGGTTTCGCCGTGGTCGCCAGCGAAGTGCGCACCCTCGCCCAGCGCTCGGCGAGCGCGGCCAAGGAGATCAAGGGCCTGATCGACGAATCGGTGACCCGCGTCAGCGAGGGCTCGGCACTGGTCGATCAGGCCGGCAGGACCATGCAGGAGATCGTGTCCTCGGTGCAACGCGTCACCGACATCATGGGCGAGATCTCCGCCGCCTCGCAGGAGCAGTACGCCGGCATCGAGCAGGTCAACCAGACCGTGACCCAGATGGACGAGGCCACGCAGCAGAACGCCGCGCTGGTCGAGGAGGCCACGGCCGCGGCGCGCGCGATGGAAGAACAGGCCGGCCAGCTCACCGAGGCCGTGGCCGTGTTCAAGCTCGACAACGCCGCCGTCTCCACGCCGGCAGCCGTAGCCAAGCCCGGCCTCGCGGTCGCCGCGCCAGGCACGAACGCCAAGCGCGCGCCGGCAAGGCGCAGCAACGTGCCGATGCGCGCGGTGCCAGGCAAGCCGGCGAGCACCGCCGACACGCAGTGGCACGAGTTCTGAGCCGTTGCGGTTCGGCGCATACCCGCACCACCGCGGGTATGCGCCGCAACGGCATGGGCGGCTGTGCCTGGTTGGATGGCTTGTCGCCAGCCGTTCCATCGCGTCGCCATCGGCTGGGCCCCTCTCCCACCGGCGACCGAAGGAAAGCCCTGCGGGAGAGAGGATTGGGGTGACGTGCGACAAGCACGCCACGCCAACCGCCGCTGCGTTGTCCTTTCGATGACCTCCGCGCGCCATCGGTCGGACATGTTTAAAGATACGTCGCGTCTGGCCGCTAGCCAGTATGACATTTGGCTGACCGCGTCTTGGGGACGCGACAGCCGGTCCAAACGGACCATGCGGCCAGTCCGGGACAGCCCGGCCAGGCGCATGCGTTTCACGGTCGACCGTTCACGGGGAACACAATGAAACCTATCGTTCTTGCCAGCTGCCTGACCTTGTTCGGCATCGCCAGCCTCGCGCACGCCGAAGAGGAGCCGATCGCCACCGATCGCCCCGACTTCGTCGAATCCAGCCTCACCGTCGGCGATCGCCGCCTGCAAGTGGAAACCAGCGTGGCCTGGGAGCGCGACGACGGTGTCGACGGCTACGCCACGCCCACCCTGTTCCGCTACGGGCTCGGCCCGACCTGGGAACTGCGCCTGGAAACCGACGGCTGGCAGCACAACGACGTGCCCGGCGGCGATGGCGACATCTCCGGCTTCGCCGACGTCTCGCTCGGGGTCAAGCATCACCTGGCCGCGTCCGACGACGGCGGCGCCTCGCTGGCGTGGTTGCTGCACGTGGACCTGCCCAGCGGCGCGCGCCGCCTGCGCGGCAACGGCGCGCGGCCTTCGTTCCGCCTGGTCGCCGAATGGGAGCTCAGCGACAGCCTCTCCGCCGGGGTGATGCCGGGCGTGATCTGGGACGAGAACGAGGATGGCCACCGCTACGCGGCCGGCATCTTCGGCGTGGTGCTCGGCAAGTCATGGAGCGAACGCAGCCGTTCGTTCGTCGAACTGGCGCTGCCGCAGATCGCGAAAAGCGACGACGGCGGCACCGTCGCCCTGCTCGACGTCGGCTCGGCCTGGCTGCTGAGCAACGACGTGCAACTGGATGTGGCCTACAGCTACGGCCTCAACGATCGTTCGCCGGATCACGCGCTCGGCGCGGGTTTGTCTTTCCGTTTTTGAACCGAACCAGGCGATACCGATGAAGATCATGCACATGCTCGCAATCCTGGTGCTGGTGGCGGTGCTCGCACTGCTGGCGCTGGGGGGCGTCGGCTACAGCGCCCAGCAAGGATTGCTCGGCGCGGTCGCCGCACAGGTCACCTCGTCCGATGCGCTGCGCAACCACATGCAGGCGGACATGATGCACGACGCGTTGCGCGGCGACGTCACCACCGCGCTACTGGCCGCCTCGCGCCAGGACGATGCCGGCATCAAGGCCGCGCGCGCCTCGCTGGGCGAGCACGCCGCGGAGTTCCGCCAGGCCCTGGCCGACAACCGCAAGCTGCCGCTGGATCCGGCCCTGCGTCGCGAACTGGACGCGGTCACGCCTGCGCTGCGGGGCTACATCGACGCGGCGAGCCAGGTCGTGGGCCTGGTCGAAACGGGTGCGGATAGCGCCGCCGCCTATGCCGCCTTCACCGAAAAGTTCGAGCAGCTCGAAACCCGCATGGGCTCGATCAGCGACCGCATCGCGGCGCTGAACGAGGCCAATCGCAGCGCGGCCGAGCAGTACAGCCACCGCGTGACCTGGCAACAGTCCGCTGCGGTGGTGCTGGCGATCCTGTGCCTGGGACTGGCCGCCGGCTGGATCCTGCGCTCGGTCTCGCGCCTGCTCGGCGGCGAGCCGAGCGTGGCGATGGCCGCCGCCCAACACATCGCGGCGGGCCGCCTGGACCAGCCGATTCCGGTCGCCGCCAAGCACGCCAACAGCCTGATGGCGGCGCTGGCGCGGATGCAGCGCGAACTGCGCGAGCGGATCGAACGCGAGCGCAGCGTCGCCGCCGAGAACCTGCGCATCCGCACCGCGCTGGACAACGCCTCGACCGGCATGTACATCGCCGATCCCGACCTGACCATCGTCTACGCCAACGGCGCGCTGCAGAAACTGCTGGACACCTACGCCGACGACATCCACGCCTGTGCGCCGGCGTTCCAGCGTTCCAGCCCCCTGCTCGGCCAGCCGGTGTCGTTGCTGGAAGTGGGCAACTCGCAGGACGCCGAGATCTACCAGCAGCTCGACCGCCAGGGCGTCGCGCAGCGCGAGGTGCGCTACCGCGAAGCCTGCATCGCCCAGGAGGTCTCCGCGATCCGCAACGAGGTCGGCGCCCACGTCGGCTTCGTCTGCGAATGGCGCGACCGCACCGCCGAAGCCAGGGTCGAAGTGGAGGTGGCCGAGGTGGTGCGCAGCGCCGCGGCCGGCGACCTGTCCAGACGCATCGACAGCGACGGCAAGCAGGGCTTCTTCCTGTTGCTGGCGCAGCAGCTCAACGGCCTGCTCGACGCCAATGCGGGCAGCATCGCCGAAGTGTCGCGCCTGCTCAGCGCACTGGCCGACGGCGACCTGAGCGCGCGCATGCACGGCGAGTTCGACGGCGTGTTCGCGACCATGCGCGACGATGCCAACGCCACCGCCGAACGGCTCGCCGGCATCGTCGGCCGCATCCAGCAGGCCGCCGGCAATATCAACACCGCGGCCAGCGAGATCGCCGCCGGCAACGACGACCTGTCGCGCCGCACCGAGCAGCAGGCGGCCAGCCTGGAAGAGACCGCCGCCTCGATGGAAGAGCTGACCTCCACGGTCAAGCAGAACGCCGAACACGCGCGTCAGGCCAACCAGCTCGCGGTCGGCGCCGCCTCCGTCGCCTCGCAGGGCGGCGCCGTGGTCAGCCAGGTGGTGACCACGATGAGCGGCATCGAGACCTCCTCCAAGAAGATCGCCGACATCATCTCGGTGATCGACGGCATCGCCTTCCAGACCAATATCCTGGCGCTCAACGCCGCGGTGGAAGCGGCGCGCGCCGGCGAACAGGGCCGCGGTTTCGCCGTGGTCGCCAGCGAGGTGCGTACCCTCGCCCAGCGCTCGGCCGGTGCGGCCAAGGAGATCAAGGGCCTGATCGACGACTCGGTGACCCGCGTCGCCGAAGGCTCGGCACTGGTTGATCGCGCCGGGCAGACCATGGCCGAGATCGTGTCCTCGGTGCAGCGCGTCACCGACATCATGGGCGAGATCTCCGCCGCCTCGCAGGAACAGTCGGCGGGCATCGAGCAGGTCAACCACACCGTCACCCAGATGGACGAGGCCACGCAGCAGAACGCCGCCCTGGTCGAGGAAGCCACCGCCGCGGCGCGCGCGATGGAAGAACAGGCCGGCCAGCTCAGCGAGGTCGTCGCGATCTTCAGGCTCGACGGCAGCGCGCCGGGCACGGCGCTACCGAGCCGCCCCGTGGCTGCGGCGCAGACGCAAGCGAAGCGGCCTCAGCCGGCGAGCGGCGCGCGCAAGCCCGCCATGCGCGTGATCCCCGGCAACCGCGCCGCCGCCAGTACCGCGGCCGAGACGGATTGGCAGGAGTTCTGACCGAGGGCCAGCCGGACAGTTCGCCCGGCTGGCCTTCGGTACCGACGCGACATGCACGACGCGGCGCAATGGCGCGCCTCCCAGGCGTAGGGAGCGCACGCACCCGAGGTCGGGAATCGCCTTACGCCTAATGTTTCATGCAGCACCCCGGTTTCCGTGCCGATAGAGCCTTGAGGCGACGGCACGGCAGCTGCACACCAGTACAACGAAACAGTTGAATTCTCGCTCCATTTGCTTACCGCCACGTCTCGCCGCTCAAGGTTTCTTTCGGCACCGCCCATTGGGCGTGGCCAATCGAACCGCGACAGCCAACCTTCGGTAATCCAAAGAGGTCAGCCATGAATTCGTTCCTGCAACGCTACAACGTCGGCCGCCGCCTCGGCGGCGCCTTCGGTCTTCTGATCCTGCTCTCGTGCCTGCTGGTGGCGGCCGGGCTGCTTTCCATGTCGCGTGCCAAACAGGAACTCGACAACATCGTCAAGGTCAGCGTCGAGAAGACCCGGATCAGCAACGGCATGCTCGACGCCAATACCAATATCCTGGTCGCGCTGGGCACTCTGTCCATGGTCACCAGCGAGGAACTCAATCATCAGGCGCTGGCCGAGATCAAGAAGCAGCGCCAGCGCTATGCGGATTTGCGCAAGCAACTGGACGCGTTTCCGCCGAGCGAGAAAGGCAAGGTGCTTCGCGCCGAGATCGACGCCGCACGCGCCACCGCCCGCACCATGAACGACGAAGTCATCGCGCTCGCCACCTCCAACCGCAATGCGGAAGCGCAAACTGCGCTGAGCGAACACTCGCGCCCGGCCACCCTCGCCTGGAATGCGAAGATCCGCGAGAACGTGGACCTGCAGGACGGACAGCTGCAGACGGCCTATGCTGAGGCGACGCAGGCGATCGCCAGCGGTCGCAACATGCTGATCGCCGGCGGCGTGGCGGTACTGATCGTCAGCAGCCTGCTGGCCTGGGCGATCACCCGCAGCCTGACCCAACCGTTGAATCGCGCCACCCGCGCCGCCGAGGCGATCGCCGACGGGCGCCTGGACAACGACGTGCGCACCGATGCGCGCGACGAGCCTGGCCGCCTGCTCAATGCGATGGACAAGATGCAGACGCAGCTGCAGCGCTTCTCCAGCGAAACCGCGCAGATGATCGAGCTGCATGCGGACAAGGACATGAGCCATCGCATGCCGTTGGATTTCCCCGGCGTGTACGGCGACCTGAGCAAGGGCATCAACATCATGATGTTCGAGCACCTGGACGCGATCGTCGATGCGATCGCGGTGCTCAACGAATACGCCAATGGCGACCTGCGCCGCGACGCGCGGCGCCTGCCCGGCAGCCGCGCGGTGCTGCACGAATCGATGGATGCGGCCAAGGCCAGCCTGCTGGCGATCAATACCGAGATCAAGCGCCTGGCCGCGGCCGCCGCCGCCGGCGACTTCAGCGCCCGCGGCGATGCGCAGCACTTCCAACACGACTTCCGCCTGATGGTGGAAGGCCTCAACGCCATGATGGAAGTCAGCGACCGCAACCTCGGCAAGCTCTCCGCGCTGCTGCAGTCGATCGCCGCCGGCGACCTGACCGCGCGCATGCACGGCGAGTTCCACGGCGTGTTCGCGCGGATGCGCGACGACGCCAACGCCACCGCCGATCAGTTGACCGGCATCGTCGGCCGCATCCAGACCGCGGCGGTCAGCATCAACGCCGCCGCCACCGAGATCGCCGCCGGCAACGACGACCTGTCGCGCCGCACCGAACAGCAGGCGGCCAGCCTGGAAGAAACCGCTGCGTCGATGGAAGAGCTGACCTCCACGGTCAAGCAGAACGCCGAGCACGCACGCCAGGCCAACCAGCTCGCGGTCGGCGCTGCAGGCGTCGCCACCCAGGGCGGCGACGTGGTCGGCCAGGTGGTGAGCACGATGAGCGGCATCGAAGCCTCGTCGAAGAAGATCGCCGACATCATCTCGGTGATCGACGGCATTGCCTTCCAGACCAACATCCTCGCGCTCAATGCCGCGGTGGAGGCCGCGCGCGCCGGCGACCAGGGTCGCGGTTTCGCCGTGGTCGCCAGCGAAGTGCGCACCCTCGCCCAGCGCTCGGCCGGCGCGGCCAAGGAAATCAAGGGCCTGATCGACGACTCGGTGGCCCGCGTCGCCGAGGGCTCGGTACTGGTCGACCAGGCCGGCAAGACCATGCAGGAGATCGTGTCCTCGGTGAAACGCGTCACCGACATCATGGGCGAGATCTCCGCCGCCTCGCAGGAGCAGTACGCCGGCATCGAGCAGGTCAACCAGACCGTCACCCAGATGGACGAGACCACCCAGCAGAACGCCGCGCTGGTGGAGGAAGCCACCGCCGCGGCGCGCTCGATGGAGGAACAGGCCGGGCAGCTCACCGAAGCGGTGGCCGTGTTCAAGATCGACGACGCTCCCGCGGCAGCGCGCCGCCGCCCCACGGTCAGCGCGCCGGAGGTGGCGGCCGTGGTCAAGGCACAGGTCGCCGCTGCGACGCGTGCGGTGCGCAATGCGCCCAAGCGCGCGGCCGGAGGCGGCGGCGACGCCAGCTGGCAGGAGTTCTGAGTTCCGCAGTCGCCATGCCCGCCACGGCATGGCGACTGCGGCCGGCCAGGCCGGCATCGCATGATCGGCAAGCCCGGATCGTGGATTCGGGCTTTTTAATGTCCGCAGCGCGAATATGCGCCGCGCACCCGACAGATCGCGTCGCACCGCAACGGTCGCGGCGCCGCACGAGCATGCGCCGGAAGGCGCGTCGGCCAGTGCACAGCGACAGCGCCGCAAGGCATGGGAATCATTCTCATGCACGACACAAAAAAAACCTGCTCAAACCCCTCAAGTTTTCTGGGATGTGCATCTTGAGCCGAACATTTTTCGGTTCGCCCCCTAAAGTCCATCCGGCCAATGCCGCTAAAAGTCTCAATATGAGAATTTGTCTAAAAAATACTACTAAAGTTTTCGCCCTTCTCTGCTAAGGACCGCCGCCGTCCGACAGACGGACGGTCGCGTCTGTGGGCCAGACGCACAGTGCCAACCGCTTCTCCTGCATCCGCGTCACGTCTGCTGAGCTCCGGCGCCATGCAGACCGTTCTCCCTGCCGGGCCCGTACTTCCACAGTTCGACCATTCGTTAACCTGACCCGGTAGAGCCACATGACATCCAAAAATCCATCCATCTCCACCCAGCTCGCCATCGGCTTCGGCGCCGTGGTGCTGGTCTTGCTCGTCGTCGGCGGCATCAGCCTGAGCAGCCAGTCCAAATTGAACAGCGCCATGGAGATCAACGAACACACGTTCAAGGTGTTGGCCACCGGCGAAGAGATGCAGGAGAACGCACTGAATATCGAGACCGGCACGCGCGGCTATCTGCTGTCGGGCGACAAGCAGCATCTGCAGCCGTTCGAGAAGGGTCAGGCCGCGTTCGAAAAGGGCTATGCCGATGCCAAGCAGCTGACCGCGGACAATGCCAAGCAACAGGCGCGCCTGGTCGAGGTGGACAAGGCATACCGGCAATTCCTGGACGTGGAAAAAGACACCATCGGCATACGCGAGGCGGCCAACGGTGCCGAACAGTCCCTGGCCGTGTTCCGCGAGGGACGCGACCGCGCCGCGATGGGCAAGATCCGCCAGCTGCTCGCCGACTTCGCCAACGAAGAGACCAGTCTGCTGGCCAAGCGCAGCGCCGAGCTGGAAGCGGTCCGCGCCCGCGGCAAGTGGTCGGTGCTGATCGGCAGCCTGATCGCGGTGCTGGTCGCTGTGGGCATGGGCCTGGTGATCCGCCGCCAGTTGGTCAAGCGGATGGGCCAGGCCATTTCGGTCGCCGATGCCATCGCCTCGGGCAATCTCGACAATGCCATCGACACCCGGTCGCGCGACGAAACCGGCCGCCTTCTGCTCAGCATGAACAAGATGCAGACGCAGCTGCAGGCGGTCCTGGCCGCGCAGACCGAGATGGCCCAGCGCCATGATGCCGGCCAGATCAGCTACCGGATGGATGCCAAGGCGTTCCCGGGGCAATACGGCCGCATGGTGCACGACAGCAACGAGCTGGCGGGTTCGCACATCGCGGTGAAGATGCGCCTGGCGCAGATCATGGGCCGCTATGCGATCGGCGACTTCAGCGAGGACATGGATCGCCTGCCGGGCGAAAAGGCCGTGCTGACCGAGACCATGGACACGGTCAAGCAGAATCTGACCGCGATGAATCGCGAGATCAGCCAGTTGGCCACTGCCGCAGCGGCCGGCGACTTCAGCGTGCGCGGCGACGCCGAGCGCTTCCAGTACGACTTCCGCGCCATGGTCGACAACCTCAACCAGCTGATGGCCACCGCCGACGGCAACCTGCAGTCCTTGTCCACGCTGCTGCAGTCCATCGCCGCCGGCGACCTGACCGCACGCATGCACGGCGAATTCCAGGGTGTGTTCGCCCGGATGCGCGACGACGCCAACGCCACCTCCGAGCAGTTGGCCGCCATCGTCGGCCGCATCCAGACCGCCGCCTTGAGCATCAACAGTGCCTCGAGCGAGATCGCCACCGGCAACGACGACCTGTCGCGCCGTACCGAGCAGCAGGCCGCCAGCCTGGAGGAAACCGCCGCCTCGATGGAAGAGCTGACCTCCACGGTCAAGCAGAACGCCGAACATGCCCGCCAGGCCAACCAGCTTGCGGTCGGTGCCGCCGCGGTCGCCTCGCAAGGCGGCGACGTGGTCGGCCAGGTCGTCACCACGATGAGCGGCATCGAGACCTCCTCCAAGAAGATCGCCGACATCATCTCGGTGATCGACGGCATCGCCTTCCAGACCAACATCCTGGCGCTCAACGCCGCGGTGGAAGCGGCGCGGGCCGGCGAACAGGGCCGCGGTTTCGCCGTGGTCGCCAGCGAGGTGCGTACCCTCGCCCAGCGCTCGGCCAACGCCGCCAAGGAAATCAAGAGCCTGATCGACGACTCGGTCAGCCAGGTGTCCAACGGCTCGGCGCTGGTGCGCCAGGCCGGCCAGACCATGACCGAGATCGTGTCCTCGGTGCAGCGCGTCACCGACATCATGGGCGAGATCTCCGCCGCCTCGCAGGAGCAGTACGCCGGCATCGAGCAGGTCAACCAGACCGTCACCCAAATGGACGAGGCGACGCAGCAGAATGCTGCGCTGGTGGAAGAAGCCACCGCCGCGGCACGCTCGATGGAAGAGCAGGCGCGCGAGCTCACCGAAACCGTCGCGGTGTTCAAGATCGACGATGCTCCGGCGACGACGGCACCGGCGAGCCGGCGCCAGGCGATCAGCGCACCTTCCGTGTCCGCAATGGTCAAGGCACAGGTGTCGGCAGCGACCCGCACCGTGCGCGCCGCACCCAAGCGTGCGGTCGGCGCTGGCGCCGCCGCTACCGATACCAGCTGGCACGAGTTCTAAAGCCCTGCCATCGGAATGCCCACGATCGCCATGCCGTTCCGGCATGGCGATCGTCGTTGTGCCTGCCACGCGCAGCGCGAGCGCCTCCAGACTCGCGCTCTGCAGCGGTCGCTTGGATTCCCACGCAGCTCACGCCGATCGCCGGCAGTGACGGCACCGCCCCGGAATCGGCCCACCGTGTCGGATCGAGCGCCACGCCCAGTGCCAGTCGATGCAACGGCGCTGTAACCAGGCGCTCACAGCCACGCGACAAACTCGATCGCCGGCTGACTCGCACGCCGGACGCGCTTCAACAATCCAGTCCGCACGCCGTTACTGCATCGACACCAAGCCGCTTCCGCAAGCAGTGATCGCCATGAAGCATTCCCTATCGCGCTGCCCACTGCCTGCATCCGTGCGCGCCGCGGATCCGTATCTGCAAGCAGACGATGCCGTGCAGTCGCAATCGCGCGCTGCTTGACCTGTCGCCACCACGACGCTCAGAGACTTTTCATGTCACAACAGGTTCCCCAGGCCGCTGTCGGCCATCCCCGCTCCGCCCTCGGGTCGCAGCGCGTCTTGCGTGCCTGGCACGATCTCGCCATCGCCAGGAAGCTCAGCATCATCGGCATCCTCGTCCTGCTCGGGCTGGCGATCCCGGTCCTGCTCTACAGCGACAAGCTCAACGAAAGCGTCGGCATCAGCCGCAACGAACTGCGCAGCTATGCGCCGCTGCGCGAAATGCTGTCGCTGCTGGCGGCGCTGCAGGCCGAACGCGTCGAAACCGGCGCCGCCGCCGCCGCTGCGGCACGCGCTGCGGACCGGTCCCTGGCCGATCTGCAGCGCACCGTTGCGGCGCTGCCCGGCTTCGAAAGCAGCGACAAGGCCTTGGCGCGCTTGCGCCAGGCATTGGCTGACGGACGCGGCGACAGCGGCGCGGTCGGCGAACAGGCCGCTGCTGCGCTCGATGCGCTGCGCGACGACAGCCAACTGGTCTATACCCCGTATGTGGAGAGCTATCACCTGGTGGTGGCCAGCCTGATCTACGGTCCGGATACCAGCGAAGCGCTGACCCGCCTGGATGCGGCGGCGGATCCGTCACAGGCCGGCGCGGATGCGCCGGTGCTGCGCGAGCAGATCGCGCAGATCGCGCGCGACCATGCCCGGCTGCGCAACGAAATGGAAAAGGCGGTGGGCCTGCTCGAGCAACCGGATCCATCGCTGGCCGCCGCCGTCGCGACCGAAGCAGGCCACGCCGACGACGCCCTGCAGCAACTGTCCGCCGCGCTGGACAGTGGCGCGCCCGATGCCGACCGCCGCTGGAACCGCGCGCTCGACGCCTGGGGCCATGCGCTGCAAGCGCTGAGCGCGACGTCGTTGCAAGCGCTGCAGCGGCAGTCGGCACGGCACCTGGCCGACGCGCGCAGCGCGATGTGGTGGACGATCGCCGGGTTGAGCCTGCTGACGCTGCTCATCGTCGCCTTGTGCGTCCACACCCTGTCGGTGCTGACCCGCAACGTCCGCAACGCCGCCAGCGTCGCCGCGCAGATCGCGCAGGGCCGCCTGGATACCGCGATCGCGGTGTCCAGCCGCGACGAAAGCGGCCAGTTGCTCTCAAACATGCAACAGATGCAGCAGCAACTGCAGCGCGTGCTGGCGGCGCAGGTCGAGATGGCGCGGCGCCACGACGCCGGCCAGATCAGCTACCGCATGGACGAAAGCGCCTTCCCCGGCGACTACGGGCGCATGGTCCGCGACAGCAATGCGCTGGCCGCGGCGCATATCGCCGTCACCCTGCGCCTGGCGCAGATCATGGACCGCTACGCGATCGGCGACCTCAGCGAGGACATGGAGCGCCTGCCCGGCGAGAAAGCCGCGCTGACCGCGACCATGGACACGGTCAAGCAGAACCTGACCGCGATGAACCGCGAGATCAACCAGCTCGCCGCCGCCGCCGCGGCCGGCGACTTCAGCGTGCGTGGCAACGCCGAACGCTTCCAGTACGACTTCCGTGCCATGGTCGACAGCCTCAACCGGCTGATGGCCACCGCCGACGGCAACCTCGACGCACTGTCCGCGATGCTGCAGGCCATCGCCGCCGGCGACCTGACCACACGCATGCACGGCGAGTTCAACGGCGTGTTCGCGACAATGCGCGACGACGCCAACGCCACCGCCGAGCAGCTCGCCGGCATCGTCGGCCGCATCCAGAGCGCCGCATCGAGCATCGACAGCGCCTCCAGCGAGATCGCCGCCGGCAACGACGACCTGTCGCGGCGCACCGAGCAGCAGGCGGCCAGCCTGGAAGAAACCGCCGCGTCGATGGAAGAGTTGACCTCCACGGTCAAGCAGAACGCCGAGTCCGCGCGCCAGGCCAACCAACTGGCGGTGGGCGCCGCGTCGGTCGCCGCACAGGGCGGCGCCGTGGTCGGCCAGGTGGTGAGCACCATGAGCGGGATCGAGGCCTCGTCCAAGAAGATCGCCGACATCATCTCGGTGATCGACGGCATCGCCTTCCAGACCAACATCCTCGCGCTCAACGCCGCGGTGGAAGCGGCGCGCGCCGGCGAACAGGGCCGCGGTTTTGCGGTGGTCGCCAGCGAGGTGCGCAGCCTCGCCCAGCGCTCGGCCAACGCCGCCAAGGAAATCAAGCACCTGATCGACGACTCGGTCGGCCAGGTCGCCAACGGGTCGACCCTGGTGCGCCAGGCCGGTGAGACCATGACCGAGATCGTCTCCTCGGTGCAGCGCGTCACCGACATCATGGGCGAGATCTCCGCCGCCTCGCAGCAGCAGTACGCCGGCATCGAACAGGTCAACCAGACCGTGACCCAAATGGACGAGGCGACGCAGCAGAACGCCGCGCTGGTCGAGGAAGCCGCCGCCGCGGCGCGCGCGATGGAAGAACAGGCCGGCCAGCTCACCGAGACCGTTGCGCTATTCAAGATCGACCCGACCCATGCCACGCCATCGCCGCGGTCCCGCTCCGCTGCGACAACCAAGGCAGCGGCAAACGCGCCGGCCTCGGCGACCGAACGCAAGCCGCAGCCCGCGTATGCCAGCCACGGCAGCGCGGCGATGGCAGGGCCGTAACGCACCCTGCCCAACGGCGCCGGACCCCTGCGCCGACCCGCACCGGCCGTGGAGCGTTCCCGCGGCCGAGGCGGTCCGCGTCGCCACCCGGGCGACGGCGGGTCGGCGGCGAAGGCCTGGGGCAAGCGCCCTGCCCCGCTTCCGGCTTCCGAATCGGCAATTGCCTAAAGCCAGCCGGGTTCCCGTCGATAACGTGAAGAGCCGGTGATTGTCGGCGCAGCGCCCATCGGGGGGCCCATGCACGATGCCACCATCGCCGAGGCGAATCGTCCGCGCCGGCGCTCGCCGTTGCCGGTCGGCATGCTGTTGCTCGCCGTCTGGGCCGCGTGGTCGGCGGCCAGCCTGGCGTACCTCGCCAAGCCGTCGTCCGGCGCCAGCGCCGACACCATCCGCCGGCAATTGCAGGCCTTCGCGTCCTCCACGCCGCCGCGCGGCCAGGCCGTGGCGTTCCAGTTGCGCCTGGCCGAATGCGGCTGCACGCCTCGCGGACCCGCGCCCACGCTGCCGGGCCTGCTCAACATCGACCTGGGCGACCGGCCGGCGCCCGAGGCGCTGCCCTACCCGCTGATCGTGCTCGCTGCCGACGGCCGCCTGGTCTACGCCGGCCCTTCGCACATCGAGGGCTGCGGCGCCGCCATTCCCGCCGCGTCATTGCTGCCGCGCCTGCTCGCGGCCAGCAATGCGACGCCGCTGATCCTTCTCACCCACTGTGCATGCCCAAAGGAATCATCCGCATGAGCGCCGCCACCACCCAGGGAAGCTTTCTCGTAGGCAACGAGCGCTACGTCTATCTGCAGAAACTGGCTGCGGAGGCCGACCGCCTGTTCCTGGCGGTGGCCGCGTTCACCGCCATCGTCAGCCTCGCCGCCGCCTGGCGCCAGGACGTGTGGACGCCATGGCTGGCGGTGACGCTGCCGACCCTGGCGATCATCGCCCTGCAGGTGAAGCTCTATCCCGGCACGCTGCTCAGCCGCTGCACCGTGGCGCTGGGCCTGATGGTGCTGGCCGCCGTGCTGATCCAGCAGGCCGGCGGCATGGCCGAAGTCCACTTCGGCGTGATCGTGCTGATCGCATTGCTGCTGTACTACCGCGACTGGCGGCCGATCGTGGTCGCCTCCGCCGCCATCGCCGTCCACCACGTGCTGTTCTTCTGGCTGCAGCATCGCGGCCTGCCGCTGCAGGCATTCGCGGCCGACGCCGGGATCGGCATCCTGGCCACCCATGCCGGCTATGTGGTGGCCGAAGCCGGGATCCTGGTGGCGATGGCGGTGCAGATGCGCAAACAATTGCTGGACGTCGGCCACGACCCGCGCGACCTGGCGCTGCTGGCGCGCGCCATGGCCCGCCAGCAACCGCTGCCGGCCTCGATCCGCGGCCTGACCCTGCCGGAAGGCTCGATCGCCCATACCCTGGTGGTGGCCAGCGAGCAGTTGCTGAGCAGCCGCGAACAGGACGCGGAGATCCAGCGCGAGGGTCTGCGCATCCGCACCGCCCTGGACAACGTCACCGCCAACGTGATGATCGCCGACGCCGAGCGCAACATCGTCTACGTCAACAAGCCGCTGGCGCGGATGCTGTCGGCGGCGCAGGAAAACATGCGCCGCGAGCTTCCGGGCTTCGATGCGGACGCCCTGCTGGGGCGCAACATCGACATCTTCCACAAGCGGCCCGAGCACCAGGCCAAGCTGCTGGCGGCGCTGCAGCAGACCCACACCGCGCAGATCCGGGTGGGCGGGCACACCATGCGCCTGATCATCAACCCGATCGTCAGCAGCGCGTCCGAGCGCCAGGGCTTCGTCGTGGAGTGGGCCGACCGTACCGGCGAAATCCAGGTGGAAGAGGAAGTGACCCAGATCGTGCGGGCGGCCGCCGCCGGCGACCTCGACAGCCGCATCGGCCTGCACGGCAAGCAGGGCTTCTACCTGCTGCTGGCGCAGCAGCTCAACACGCTGCTGGACAACAACGCCGACGGCCTGGCGCGGATTTCGCAGCTGCTGTCGGCGCTGTCGCAGGGCGACCTCACCGCGCGCATGGACGGCGATCTGCATGGCGTGTTCGCCCGCATCCGCGACGACGCCAACGCGACCGCGACCCAATTGGCGACGATCGTGCGCCAGATCCAGGGCGCCTCGGATGCGATCAATACCGCCGCCGGCGAGATCGCCGCCGGCAACGACGACCTGTCGCGGCGCACCGAGCAGCAGGCCGCCAGCCTGGAGGAAACCGCCGCCTCGATGGAGGAACTGACTTCCACGGTCAAGCAGAATGCCGAATATGCGCGCCAGGCCAACCAGCTCGCGGTGGGCGCCGCCTCCGTCGCCTCGCAGGGCGGCGACGTGGTCGGCCAGGTCGTCACCACGATGAGCGGCATCGAGGCCTCCTCGAAGAAGATCGCCGACATCATCAGCGTCATCGACGGCATCGCCTTCCAGACCAACATCCTCGCCTTGAATGCCGCGGTGGAAGCGGCGCGCGCCGGCGAACAGGGCCGCGGCTTCGCCGTGGTCGCCAGCGAGGTGCGCACCCTCGCCCAGCGTTCGGCCACCGCCGCCAAGGAGATCAAGGGCCTGATCGACGCCTCGGTCGGCCAGGTCGCCAACGGCTCGGCGCTGGTGCGCCAGGCCGGCCAGACCATGAGCGAGATCGTGTCCTCGGTGCAGCGCGTCACCGACATCATGGGCGAGATCTCCGCCGCCTCGCAGGAACAGTCGTCCGGGATCGAGCAGGTCAACCAGACCGTCACCCAGATGGACGAGGCCACGCAGCAGAACGCCGCGCTGGTCGAGGAAGCCAGCGCATCGGCGCGGGCGCTGGAGGAACAGGCCGGGCAGCTGGCCGACGCGGTCGCGGCGTTCAAGCTGTCCGACGCGGCAACGACCGCCACGCTGCGCGCGCATCCCGCCGCAGCGCCTCGCCCTGCCAGCAAGCCGGCCGCGTTGTCAGCAGTGCGCAGCGCACCGATCGCCGTCGCCACGGGCACCGAGTTGCGCGAGTTCTGATCCCGCGCAGCGCAGCCGCCCGGCCAGCCGCACACCGACATCCCGCGCTCACCGGAGCGCGGGGACGCATATCGCTTCGACGCGCATGCGTCGCCATAGCAAACGTCTTTGCCGCAGGGGCTGGGGGACCTGCCGGCTTCGCGAATGTCCCGATCATGTACCCAACTGTCTCGGGACAGGCCGAAATGCAGGGAAAACTGCCTGCAACGGGCCACTATTCGGTCAATTTTTCGTCATCGCCGCCGATAGGATTTCACGCGCCGCTCACACAGGCGCCCTATTCCGTCCGCATAGGCGTTGCCATGAAAAAATTCAGCCATCTCTCGGTCGGCACCAAGCTGTCGGCCCTGCTCACCATCGCGGTCAGCGCCGCACTGGTGTTGCTGGCCACCTTGATCTACCGCCAGTCCGCCAGCAGCCATGAGACCCAGGTACGCAAGGAGATCGAATCGGCCACCACGCTGATGAATCAGTCGGTGGCGATGTACGACCGGGTGCTGAGCGAGGAAACCGATCGGATGGGGCAGATGTTCGCGACCATGCTGCCCGCCGGCGCGGCGCAACTGGAGCCGGCCAAGACGGTACAGATCGGCGACGTGCAGACGCCGACGCTGCGGCTCGGGCCGCATGTGCTGAATCTTGATTTCGCCTCGGTGGACCATTTCGCCGACGCCAGCGGCGGCGTGGCGACCGTGTTCGTGCGCAGCGGCGACGATCTGGTCCGGATCGCGACCTCGCTGCACGACCAGTCCGGCGCACGCGTGGTCGGCACCGTGCTGGACCATGCGCATCCCGCCTATGCGCTGCTGCTGCAGAACAAGCCCTACACCGGGCCGGCGCATCTGTTCGGCAACGACTACATGACCCATTACCAGCCGCTGCACGACGCGCAGGGCAACCTGGTCGGCGCGCTGTTCGTCGGCCGCAACTACACCCAGGGCCTGGCCGCGCTGCAGGAACGCCTGCGCAGCACGCGCATCGGCGAAGACGGCCACTTCATCGCCGTGGACATGCACCCGGCGCGGCGCGGGCAACTGCTCGCGCACCCGGTTTCCAAGGCCGCCAACGTGGAGGCCCTGGTGGTGGAGGCGGACAAGCCGTTGCTACAGGCCTTGCTCGAGGGCAAGCAGGCCAGCGCCACGCTGCGGCTCAAGCGCGACGCGACCGCAGATGCGGCGGCCGAGCCGTTCCTGGTCACCGCCCAGGCCTACCGGCCGTGGCAATGGGTGCTGCTCGGCGCGCAGCCGCGCAGCGCCATCGAGGCGCCGCTGCAGGCCTTGATGCGCAGCATCCTGGCGTTCTCCGCGTTGATGCTGGTCGGCTGCGCGGTGCTGGTGTTCGTGCTGGCCCGGCGCATGGTGTCGCGGCCGCTGGCGGTGATCGAGCAGGTGGTCGGCGACATCACCGCCGGGCGCCTGGAAAGCCATATCGAGGTCGGCCACGGCCAGGACGACGTCGGCCGGCTGCTGCACGGCATGCGCCGCATGCGCGACGATCTGCGCGAACGGCTGCGCACCGAGCGCGTGGTGGCGGCGGAGAATCTGCGCGTGCGCGTCGCGCTGGACGATGTCAGCACCAACGTGATGATCGCCGACGCCGATCGGCGCATCGTCTACGTCAACCGTCCGCTGGTGAAGATGCTCGGCGACGTGCAGGACGACCTGCGCCGCGACCTGCCGCACTTCGACGTGCAGAAGCTGATCGGCAACACCATCGACGTATTCCATCGCCACCCCGAACACCAGGCGCGCCTGCTGGCCGAACTGAAGACCACCTACCGCGCGCAGATCCGCGTCGGCGGCCGCACCATGCGCCTGATCGTCAATCCGGTGATCGACGGCGACGGCAATCGCCTCGGTTTCGTCGTCGAATGGGCCGACCGCACCGACGAGGTGAGCGTGGAAGAGGAAATCGCCGGCATCGTACGTGGCGCGGTGGCTGGCGACCTGGGCGGACGCGTGCGCCTGGACAACAAGCAGGGCTTCCTGTTGCAGCTGGCCGAACAGATCAATGCCCTGCTGGAAGCCAGCGCCTCCGGCCTGGGGCATATCCAGCACATGCTGCAGGCGCTGTCCGAAGGCGACCTGTCCACCCGCATCGACGCCGACCTGCAGGGCGTCTACGCCAACATGAAGGACCACGCCAACACCACCGCCGAGCAACTGGCGACGATCGTGCGGCAGATCCAGGGCGCTTCGGATGCGATCAATACCGCCGCCAGCGAGATCGCGGCCGGCAACGACGACCTCTCGCGCCGTACCGAACAACAGGCCGCCAGCCTGGAAGAGACCGCCGCCTCGATGGAGGAACTGACCTCCACCGTCAAGCAGAACGCCGAACACGCGCGCCAGGCCAACCAGCTCGCGGTCGGCGCCGCCTCCGTCGCCACCCAGGGCGGCGACGTGGTCGGTCAGGTGGTCACCACCATGAGCGGCATCGAGACTTCGTCGAAGAAGATCGCCGACATCATCTCGGTGATCGACGGCATCGCCTTCCAGACCAACATCCTGGCGCTCAATGCCGCGGTGGAAGCGGCGCGCGCCGGCGAACAGGGCCGCGGCTTCGCCGTGGTCGCCAGCGAGGTGCGCACTCTCGCCCAGCGCTCGGCCGGCGCGGCCAAGGAGATCAAGGGCCTGATCGACGAGTCGGTCGCGCGCGTCAGCGAAGGCTCGGCGCTGGTCGACCGCGCCGGACAGACCATGCAGGAGATCGTGTCCTCGGTGCAGCGCGTCACCGACATCATGAGCGAGATCTCCTCGGCCTCGCAGGAGCAGTACGCCGGGATCGAGCAGGTCAACCAGACCGTGACCCAGATGGACGAGGCCACCCAGCAGAACGCCGCGCTGGTCGAGGAAGCCACCGCCAGTGCGCGTTCGATGGAAAGCCAGGCCGGCGAGCTGGCGCGTGCGGTCGCCTCCTTCACACTTGACCAGCGCCCGCCGGCCGGCGCCGCGGGAAACATCGCCACATTGCATCCAGGCTACAAAAAAGCCGGTCACGGCCGATAGCATCGTGGGACGGGCGGAATGCGCCGCCCCGCCCCATCCACGATCGCATTGCCCACCCATGGCCGAAGGCATTCCCAGCGACTCCCCCGAACCGTCTCCGCACGAGGCGACGGAACAGGACGACCGCTTCCTGCTGACCAACCCGCGCCAGATCCGGCAGCTGCTGCAGTCGCTGATCAACCAGCGCTCGCAGATCAGTGCGCATCTGGGCGGCCGCGACCAGTCGTTCTCGACCGCGCTGCTGGAACTGGACGAGCACAGCCTGCTGCTGGACCTGAGCGTCAACGAGGCCAGCAACCGCTCCGCCGAGCACGCCGAGTACCTGCTGTGTTTCGCACAGCTGGACAAGGTGCGCCTGCGCTTCCGCATCGCCGACCTGGAACGGGTCGACAGCGACGGCACGCCCGGCTTTCGCGCGCCGCTGCCCGATTCGCTGTATTACCTGCAGCGCCGCGAGCACTTCCGCCTGGAGACGCCGATCACCGAATCGCCGATGTGCGTACTGCGGCTGGACGATGCCAGCCCGCCCACCGAACTGGTGCTGCGGGTCATCGACATCAGCGGCGGCGGCCTGGCGGTGGCGCTGGTCCCCGGCCAGCCGGTGCCGGAGCAGCGCCAAAGCTACCCGCGCTGCGTGCTGCAGTTGCCCGACGCCGACGCCATCAAGCTGACCCTGCAGGTCTGCAACATGTACCCGCACAAGCTGGCCAACGGCCAGGACACGCTGCGGGTGGGGCTGCGCTTCGCCGACCTGCCGCGCGGCGCCGATGCGGCGATCCAGCGCTACATCTTCCGCATCGAGCGCCAGCGCAGCGCACGCAAGAGCGGCGTGCTGTCCTGAACGGCGCATCGACCATGCACCACGCATCCTGCAGGAGCGGCTTCAGCCGCGACCGGGGCGTTACCAGGAAAGTCCCGGTCGCGGCTGAAGCCGCTCCTGCAGGCAACGCTTTCTATATGTCTGTCTCGGATGCATCAGGAGGGACCGCTAAAGTTCTGCCCCACCACGCCGATCTAGTGCAAGAGCCGCATTTCCCGCTTCCCGCCATCCCTCCGCAATCCGTGCGCACCAGGAGCACACGATGAACGACAAGAACACCTCTGCCTCCGGTGCCACCGGCGGCGAATTCCTCAGCTTCACCCTCGGCGAAGAGCATTACGGCGTCGACATCCTGAAGGTGCAGGAAATCCGTGGCTACGACTCGGTCACCCGGGTGCCGGACGCCCCGGAGTACATCAAGGGCGTGATCAACCTGCGCGGCACCATCGTGCCGGTGATCGACCTGCGCCTGAAGCTGCGCCTGAAGGAAGCCCGCTACGACGCCTTCACCGTGATGATCGTGCTCAACGTCGAGGACCGCGTGGTCGGCATCGTCGTGGACAGCGTCTCCGACGTGATCCCGTTGAACGAGGACCAGATCCGGCCGACGCCCGAATTCGGCGCCGCGGTGGACACCCGCTTCATCTCCGGCATCGGCACCCAGGACGACAAGATGCTGATCCTGCTGGACATCGAGACCCTGCTCGACAGCGCCGACCTGAGTCAGCACGCGCACGTCGACGAAGCCGCCTGAGCCGGCTCGAGCCGCGGCCGCGCCGCGGTTCCGCACGCAATTCCCGACCCGCCGTCCATCGGCGGGTTTTTTCTTTCGGAAATGCGAACTGCTTATCACTTGCGCCGGTCAAGTTCGTCGTTACCACGCCGATAGCTGATAGGTGGCCCGATCAAGCACCTGGGCCGACCTCTTTCGCCCACCCCTAAAGGAGTTTCCCCCGATGAAGCCGAGCTTTCCCCTGCTGCTGGTCCTGCTGCTTGCCGCCAGCCCGAGCGCCTTCGCCCAGTCGCAGCAGATGATCCCGCCGGAGATGGCGGCCCGCTTCGTCGGCAAGGACGGCATGGTCTGCGGCAAGGTCGAGAAGGCCAAGTACGCGCAGAACTCCGAAGGCGAGCCGACCTTCTTGTACATGGGCGGCATGTTCCCGCGCCACACCTTCTCCGCGCGCATCGCCGGCGCCGACCGCGGCAAGTTCGGCTTCGCGCCGGAAACCCTGGAAGGCAAGGACGTGTGCGTGATCGGCAAGATCGAACGCGACAGCTCGCGCGCCGAGATCCAGGTCAGCGCGCCGTCCAGCCTGAAGCTGGCCACGATCAAGTAAGACGAAGCGTCGCCGCGCCGGAGCCCTCGCGCTTCCGGCATGGCGGCGCTTTTGTTTTTTTGGTGCTTCGCCGCCGTCGTCGAACCAAGGGGAAATGCGTTCATGCAGTGGATAAAGAATCTCAAGTTGATGCCGAAGCTGATGCTGGCGTTCGGTCTCGTACTCGCCATCATGTTGGTGCAGGGATTGGCGGCCTACAACGGCCTGCACTCGCTCAACGGCGTGGCCGACGGCGTTTCCAAACAGGTGGTGCCCAGCGTGCGCACCGGCGGCGAGATGCGCGGCATCCTCGGCGAATACCGCAATGCGGCCTACCAGAGCCTGATCCGCAGCAGCGATGCACTGAAGAAGGAATCGGAGGCGCGCAAGGTTGCGCTGGGCAAGCAGTTGGACGAGATCCTGGCCAAGTACCCGCCGATGATCGGCAGCGAAAAGGAACGCGAGATCTACAAACGCACCGTCGCCGACTGGAAAAAAGCCGGCGACTCGTACAAATCGGTCGACGAGATGCTGCAGCTGGAGCTGCACGACGATGCGATCGACACCTTCACCAGCGAGACGCGCACCCTGCACAACAAGGTCGTGGCCGACGTGATCGACCTGATCGCGGAGAACAATCGCCAAGCCGAGGTCGCCGCGAACGCCGCAGCCAACACCTACGGCAAGGCCTCGGCCACCCTGCTGGTCTGCCTGCTGATCGGCGTCGCCGGCGCGGTGGGCCTGGCCTGGCTGTTCGGGCGCATGCTGGCCACCAACGTGCGCGGCGCGGTCAAGATCGCCAATGAAGTCGCCGCAGGCAAGCTCGACGGGCACATCGACGCCAGCGGCCAGGACGAGATCGGCGAACTGATGCAGGCGCTCAAGCGCATGCAGCAGGACCTGCGCGAGCGCACCGAGCGCGACGCGGCCGTGGCGTCCGAGAACCTGCGCATCCGCACCGCGCTGGACAACTCCTCCACCGGCATGTTCATCGCCGACCTGGACTACGCCATCGTCTATGCGAACCCGTCGATGCAGGGCATCGTCGACAAGTACGCCGACCAGATCCGCAAGGTCGCTCCCGCGTTCGATTCGAGCATGCCGCTGGTCGGTTCCTCGCTGTCGGTGCTGGAATACGGCAACCAGATCGACACCCGCACCGTGGCCGCGATCGAGAAGCATGGCGTGGCCGAACGCGAGATGGCCTACGGCCACGCCCGCATCGCCCAGATCGTCTCCAGCATCCGCGACGCGCACGGCAGCCATGTCGGCTTCGTCTGCGAATCGCGCGACCGCACCGTCGAGGCCCAGGTCGAAGAAGAGGTGGCCAAGATCGTGCAGGCCGCCGCCGCCGGCGACCTGTCCGGGCGCGTGGCCACCGACGGCAAGCAGGGCTTCTTCCTGCAGCTGGCGCAGCAGCTCAACGGCCTGCTGCAGGCCAACGGCGACAGCATCGGCGAAGTCTCCAAGCTGCTGACCGCGCTGTCGCAGGGCGACCTGACCGCGCGCATGCATGGCGAGTTCGACGGCGTGTTCGCGACCATGCGCGACGACGCCAACGCCACCGCCGAGCAGCTCGCCGGCATCGTCGGCCGCATCCAGACCGCTGCGATCAGCATCAACGCCGCCGCCGGCGAGATCGCCGCCGGCAACGATGACCTGTCGCGCCGTACCGAGCAGCAGGCGGCGAACCTGGAAGAAACCGCCGCCTCGATGGAAGAACTGACCTCCACGGTCAAGCAGAACGCCGAGCATGCGCGCCAGGCCAACCAGCTCGCGGTCGGCGCCGCGTCCGTCGCCTCGCAGGGCGGCGCCGTGGTCGGCCAGGTCGTCACCACGATGAGCGGCATCGAGACCTCCTCCAAGAAGATCGCCGACATCATTTCGGTGATCGACGGCATCGCCTTCCAGACCAACATCCTGGCGCTCAATGCCGCGGTGGAAGCGGCGCGTGCCGGCGAACAGGGCCGCGGTTTCGCGGTGGTCGCCAGCGAAGTGCGGACCCTGGCCCAACGCTCGGCCAATGCGGCCAAGGAGATCAAGGGCCTGATCGACGCCTCGGTCAGCCAGGTCGCCAACGGCTCGGCGCTGGTGCGCCAGGCCGGCCAGACCATGAGCGAGATCGTGTCCTCGGTGCAGCGCGTCACCGACATCATGAGCGAGATCGCGGCCGCTTCGCAGGAGCAGTCGTCCGGCATCGAGCAGGTCAACCAGACCGTCACCCAGATGGACGAGACCACCCAGCAGAACGCCGCGCTGGTCGAAGAAGCCACCGCTGCCGCACGCTCGATGGAAGAACAGGCCGGGCAGCTGACCGAGGCCGTCTCGATCTTCCGCGTGGAACAGTCGCCGGCCAGCGCGCCGGCGCCGCGCCATGCGCAGGTGCACTCGATCCGCACGGTGGCGAAGAAGCCGGTCGCGGTGCCGTCGGGCAAGCCGGCGCTGGCCACCGGCAGCAAGAAGTCCGTACCGGCTCTGGCCGATTCGGACTGGCAGGAGTTCTGAGGCGCCGGCAGTCGCGGCATTCAGGCACGTCCCGATCCCCGGCCCCGCGCCGGGGATTTTTTTGTCGGCCACCGCCGGTCCCGGCCACGGCGGCTCGGCCGGGCCCGCGCGGGTTTGTCTCAATTTTGTTACCGCCGCGCCGTTAAAGCCTTCGAGAACCACTCGAAGGTGTCCATCCAATGTCGTATCCGTCGCTCGTCGCTCGCCTGTCGGATCTGCCGCTGCGTCGCAAGTTCGTCTGGCAAACCCTGCTGCTCGGCAGCGGCATCGTGCTGCTGGCGATCCTCGCCGCGCGCATGCAGTACGTGGATATCCGCAACACCCGCGAGCAGGCGCTGAAGAGCCAGATCGAACTGGCGATCGGCGTGGTCCAGGCCTACGCGGCCAAGGTGGAGGGCGGGCAGATGCCGCTGGCCGAGGCGCAGCGCACCGCGCTGGCCACGCTGGAGTCGATGCGCGCCCGCGACGGCGTGGACTATTTCTACGTGCACGACATGCGTCCGACCATGCTGATGCACCCGACCCGCCACGACCTGGTCGGCAAGGACATCGGCAACGTGCTCAGCGCCGACGGCAAGCCGATCTTCCGCCAGTTCGCCGCGGCAGCGGCGGCCGGCGGCGGCTATGTGGACTACCTGTGGCCCAAGCCGGGCAACGACAAGCCGGTCGAGAAGGTGTCCTACAACGCGCCGTTCAAGCCCTGGAACTGGGTGATCGGCACCGGCGTGTACATGGACGACGTGCAGGCGCAGGCGCTGCTGTTCACCGGCGTGATGACCGTGGCCGGCGGCGTGCTGGTGCTGATCACCTTCGGCATCAACTGGCTGATCGGCAGCTCGGTGCTGGTGCCGGTGTCGCGCACGCTGCAGGCGATCCGCGCGGTGTCCCGCGGCGACCTGAGCGTGCGCATCGACAATCCCGGACGCGACGAGACCGGGCAGATGCTGCGCGCCACCGGCGAGATGATCCAGATGCTGGAACGCTTCTCCAGCGAGACTGCGAAGATGGCGGTGCTGCACGCCGACAAGGACATGTCGCACCGCATGCCGCAGGACTTCCCCGGCGTGTACGGCGAGCTCAGCAAAAGCATCAACACGATGATGTTCGAGCACCTGGACGCGATCGTCGACGCGATCGCGGTGCTCAACGAATACGCCAACGGCGACCTGCATCGCGATGCGCGGCGCCTGCCCGGCAGCCGCGCGGTGCTGCACGAATCGATGGATGCGGCCAAGGCCAGCCTGCTGGCGATCAACACCGAGATCAAGCGCCTGGCCGCGGCGGCCGCCGCCGGCGACTTCAGCGCCCGCGGCGATGCGACGCATTTCCAGCACGACTTCCGGCTGATGGTGCAGGACCTCAACGCGATGATGGAGGTCAGCGACCGCAACCTGGGACAGCTGTCCACGCTGCTGCAGGCCATCGCCGCCGGCGACCTGAGCGTGCGCATGCAGGGCGAGTTCCACGGCGTGTTCGCGACCATGCGCGACGACGCCAATGCCACCGCCGACCAGCTGGCCGACATCGTCGGCCGCATCCAGACCGCCGCGCTGAGCATCAACACCGCGACCACCGAGATCGCCGCCGGCAACGACGACCTGTCGCGGCGCACCGAGCAGCAGGCGGCCAGCCTGGAAGAGACCGCCGCCTCGATGGAAGAGCTGACCTCCACGGTCAAGCAGAACGCCGAACATGCCCGCCAGGCCAACCAGCTCGCGGTCGGCGCCGCCGCGGTCGCCTCGCAGGGCGGCGACGTGGTCGGCCAGGTGGTGAGCACGATGAGCGGCATCGAGACCTCCTCCAAGAAGATCGCCGACATCATCTCGGTGATCGACGGCATCGCCTTCCAGACCAATATCCTGGCCTTGAATGCGGCGGTGGAAGCGGCGCGTGCCGGCGAACAGGGCCGCGGCTTCGCCGTGGTCGCCAGCGAGGTGCGTACCCTCGCCCAGCGCTCGGCCAACGCCGCCAAGGAAATCAAGAGCCTGATCGACGACTCGGTGACCCGCGTCGCCGAAGGCTCGGCACTGGTCGATCGCGCCGGGCAGACCATGGCCGAGATCGTGTCCTCGGTGCAGCGCGTCACCGACATCATGGGCGAGATCTCTGCCGCCTCGCAGGAGCAGTCGTCCGGGATCGAGCAGGTCAACCAGACCGTCACCCAGATGGACGAGGCCACGCAGCAGAACGCCGCGCTGGTCGAGGAAGCCAGCGCATCGGCGCGGGCGCTGGAGGAAGAGGCGCGCCGGCTGAGCGAGGCCGCAGCGGTGTTCCGGCTCGGCACCGGCGGCGGCAGCAACCCCGCTGCGGCCACGCGCGTGCGCGCAGCGCCCGCACGCGCGGCGTCGCGTCCGGCGGCGGCCAAACCGGCCCCGCGCCAGGCGGCGGGCAAGCGCGCGGCGGTGACGGAAACGGACTGGGCGGAGTTCTGAGCGCTGCGCCGCGGCCCGGCCATCCAATCGGACTTGCATCACAGTTGCATCGGTGCCGCGCACGGGCGATCTCAAGCGTCCGTCCCCGCAGTCGATATCGAATTAACGATGCGTGAATGCGGTCACCGCAGCCACCTCGCCATTGCCGCCGCTTCGGGAGCCTGAGATGCCGCGCTATACCGATCTGAAATCGTCCCTGCTCGCGTCGCTGCTGTGCGTGCTCGGCTGCGCCGCGGTGATCGGGATGGCGCATCTGAGCACCCGCACCCTCGACGACTCGCGCCAGCACCTGCTGCAGTTGCAGACCCGGCAAGCGCCGTCGGCGATGGCCTTGCGCGAGCTGCGCGCGCAGCTCGCGGAACTGCGTCTATACCAGCTGTCGCTGATCGCCGCGACCGGCAATGCCGCGGAAGTGGCCGACTACGACCAGCGCATCGAACGCTCGATGCGCGGCGCGCGCACGCAGGTGGCGCGGTACATCGCTACCGCGCCGAGCGGCGACGAACGCCGCCGCTTCGCCACGGTCCAGGCGGAGCTGGACGCTTATCTGCAGCTGCACCGGCAGATCAGCAGCGCGGTGCATGCCGGCGATCGCGAACGCGCCCGCCAGCTGTCCACGCAACAGGCGCTGCCGCAGCGCCGCGCCCTGTTCGCCGACCTGGAGGAACTGAGCCGGGTCAACGCCGCGCACGCGCTGCATCCGGACGCGGACGCGCCCGCCTACGTCGCCCGCTAGCCCCTCTGCGGTACTGCCTCGCCATCGCCCAATCCGCTGCACGGAAACGCCAATGAACGTCTTCAAGCAACTGAAAATCCGCGACAAGCTGATCTTCGCATTCGCCCTGACCACGCTGCTGACCGTGATCCTGGGCGTGTTCACCTATTCGCGCACCACCTTGGCGATGTCCGAGCTCAAGCGCATCGAGCTGGATTGGGTGCCGGCCACGCAGGCGCTGGCCGAAGTGCGCGCGCAGCTCGGCGAGTTCCGCACCTACGAGCTGGCGCAGATCGCGCGCGCCGACGACCCGGAAGCGATGGCCGACTATTTCAAGCGCATGCAGAAGGTGCGCACGGAAGTGGCGAAGAACCAGGCCATCATCGAACGGGTGATGCTGGAAAAGACGCAGCGGCAGATGTATGCCGGGGTCAAGGAAAAACTGGACGCCTATCTGCAGGCCAACACGCTGATGGGCGATGCGATGCGCGGCGGCGACGTCGCCGCGGCGCAGACCATCTCCGACAAGCAGTCGCGGCCGCTGCGGCGCGACCTGTTCGAACGGATCGTGGCGCTGACCGACTACAACGTCGCCCAGCTGAACCAGGAAATGGACACCATCAACGCGCAGCTGGCGCGCACCAAGCTGCTGATCATGAGCCTGCTCGCACTGGCCATCGCGGCCGCAGCCAGCGTCGGCTGGATGATTTCGCGCGGCATCGCGCGCCAGCTCGACGCGGCACGGCAGCTGTCGCAGGCCATCGCCCGCGGCGAACTGGACAGCGCCGTGCGCGCGCGCTCCAACGACGAGGTCGGCCAGCTGATGGGCGACATGCTGGACATGCGCAGCCGCATCCGCGAGGTGATCGATGCGCAGAACCTGATGGCGCAGCGCCACGAACAGGGCACGATCAGCTATCGCATGGACGCGACCGCCTTCCCCGGCGACTACGGGCACATGGTCAAGGCCACCAACGATCTGGTCGCCTCGCACGTGGCGGTGAAGCTGCGCCTGGTGCAGATCATCCAGCGCTACGCGATCGGCGACCTGTCCGAGGACATGGAACGCCTGCCCGGCGAGAAGGCCGTGCTGACCGAGGCGATGGACACCGCCAAGGCCAACCTGACCGCGATGAACGTACAGGTCAAGCAACTGGCCGAAGCCGCGGCGATCGGCGACTTCAGCGCGCGCGGCGACGCCGAGCGCTTCCAGTACGATTTCCGGGCGATGGTGCAGAACCTCAACGCGATGATGGAGGTCAGCGACCGCACCCTCGGCGAGCTGTCGCAGCTGCTGCAGGCCATCGCCGCCGGCGACCTGAGCGTGCGCATGCATGGCGAGTTCCACGGTGTGTTCGCCAAGATGCGCGACGACGCCAATGCCACCGCCGAGCAGTTGGCCGATATCGTCGGCCGCATCCAGGGCGCAGCCGCCAGCATCAACGTCGCCTCGTCGGAAATCGCCGCCGGCAACGACGACCTGTCGCGCCGCACCGAGCAGCAGGCCGCCAGCCTGGAAGAGACCGCCGCCTCGATGGAGGAACTGACCTCCACGGTCAAGCAGAACGCCGAACACGCGCGCCAGGCCAACCAGCTTGCGGTGGGTGCGGCCGCGGTGGCCTCGCAGGGCGGCGACGTGGTCGGCCAGGTGGTCGCCACCATGAGCGGCATCGAGACCTCGTCGAAGAAGATCGCCGACATCATCAGCGTCATCGACGGCATCGCCTTCCAGACCAATATCCTGGCGCTCAACGCCGCGGTGGAAGCGGCGCGTGCCGGCGAACAAGGCCGCGGCTTCGCCGTGGTCGCCAGCGAGGTGCGGACGCTGGCCCAGCGCTCGGCCGGCGCGGCCAAGGAAATCAAGGGCCTGATCGACGACTCGGTGACCCGCGTCGCCGAAGGCTCGGCGCTGGTCGATCGCGCCGGCCAGACCATGCAGGAGATCGTGTCCTCGGTGCAGCGCGTCACCGACATCATGGGCGAGATCTCCGCCGCCTCGCAGGAGCAGTCGCTGGGCATCGAGCAGGTCAACCAGACCGTCACCCAGATGGACGAGGCCACGCAGCAGAACGCCGCGCTGGTCGAGGAAGCCACCGCCGCGGCACGTACGCTGCAGACCCAGGCCGGCCAGCTCAGCGCCACCGTCGCCGAGTTCAAGCTGGACCCGCAGGCCAGCGCACCGGCGCCGCAGGCCGCGCCGGTCGCAAAAGCCAGGCCGTCCGTGCGCGCCAAGACCTCTCCGGTGGCGACCGCACCGCGTGCGCCTGCGCGCATCCGCAGCGTGACGGGCACGGCACGCGCCTCCGCCGCCGAAGACCAGTGGCAGGAGTTCTGACGGCGGCAGCGGCGGCGGCCCAGGCCGCGCCTTGTTCCGGCGTCAATTTCGCCCGGCGCCGGCCGATAACCCGATAGACCGATCACCGCTGCGAGCCATGGCCACTCCAACGTCTTCCCTGCCCCACCCCGGTTCCGACAACCGCGACTTCGAATTCAGCGATCGCGATTTCAAGCGGGTCTGCGACCTGATCTACCAGAAGGCGGGCATCGCGCTGGCCCCGGCCAAGCGCGACATGGTCTACGGCCGGCTGTCGCGGCGCCTGCGCACGCTGGGCCTGCGCTCGTTCCGCGAGTACCTGGACTGGCTGGAGCGCGACGGCGGCGACGAGTGGGAGGCGTTCACCAACGCGCTGACCACCAACCTGACCTCGTTCTTCCGCGAGCCGCACCACTTCGAGCGCCTGCGCGAAGAGCTGCAGAAGCACGCCGCCTCGGCACCGGTGAAGATCTGGTCGTGCGCCGCTTCCACCGGCGAGGAGCCGTATTCGCTGGCGATCACCGCCTGCGAGGCGTTCGGCACGCTGACCCCGCCGGTGCGGATCCTGGCCACCGACGTGGACACCCAGGTGCTGGCGACCGCCTCGCGCGGCGTGTACGCGGTCGATCGCATCTCCAGCCTGGACCCGGCGCTCAAGCGCAAGTATTTCCAGCGCGGCAGCGGCGCCAACGAGGGCCAGTGCCGGGTGGTGCCGGCGCTGCGCGAGCTGCTCGAGTTCCGCCAGTTGAACCTGCTGGAGCCGCGCTACGACGTCAGCGGCCCGTACCTGGCGCTGTTCTGCCGCAACGTGATGATTTATTTCGACAAGCCCACCCAACGTGGCATCCTGTCGCGGCTGATCCCGCATCTGGACGACGAAGGCATGCTCTACACCGGCCATTCGGAAAACTACCTGCATGCGGCCGACCTGATCCAGCCCTGCGGCCGCACGCTGTACCGGCGCGCCGCCAAGGCACGCGCATGAGAGCCGCCACGATGGTCGCGGATCAGGTGATGCGCTACCACGACACCCGCTTCCAGACCATGGCGGCCAAGCTGTTGCCGACCCAGTATCTGGTCGTGGACGACGACACCGCGCTGACCACCATCCTCGGTTCCTGCGTGGCCGCCTGCATCCGCGACCCGCTGCTCAAGATCGGCGGCATGAACCACTTCATGCTGCCCGACGGCCAGGCCGGCGACGGCGCACCGGCGCGCTACGGCAGCTATGCGATGGAAGTGCTGATCAACGACCTGCTCAAGCGCGGCGCCAGCCGCAGCCGCCTGGAAGCCAAGGTGTTCGGCGGCGGAAACGTGCTCAAGGGTTTCACCAACAACCCGGTCGGCACCCGCAACGCCGAGTTCGTGCTGAACTACCTGAAAGCCGAGCAGATTCCGGTGGTGGCCGAGGACCTGCGCGGCATCCATCCGCGCAAGATCTGGTTCTTCCCCGGCACCGGCCGCGTGGTCGTGCAGCGCCTGCCGCATGCGCACGAAGAAGCCGAAATCGCCGCCGCCGAATCGGCGGTGCGTGCCCGCCTCGCCAAAGCGCCCGTCACCGGCGCCGTGGAGTTGTTCGAATGACGTCAGAAATCCCCTGCCGCGTGCTGATCGTCGACGACTCCGCGGTCGTGCGGCAAATGCTGACCGAGATCCTGTCGCGCGCGCCCGGCATCGAAGTGGTCGGCTCGGCCGCCGATCCGATCCTGGCCCGCGAGAAGATCAAGCGGCTCAATCCGGACGTGATCACCCTGGACGTGGAAATGCCGCGCATGGACGGCCTGGCGTTCTTGGAAAACCTGATGCGGCTGCGGCCCACGCCGGTGGTGATGATCTCCTCGCTGACCGAGCGCGGCGCCGACACCACGCTGCAGGCGCTGGCGCTGGGCGCGGTCGATTTCATCTCCAAGCCCAAGCTCGACGTGGCCCGCGGCCTGGAGGAATACGCCGAGGAAATCGTCGGCAAGGTCAAGGCCGCGGCCAAGGCCAAGGTCCGCGCGCTCGACCGCCCGGCCGCGCCGCGGCCCGCCGGCAACGCGGTGATCACGCCCAGCGCCGTGTCCACGCTGAAATTCCGCACCACCGACCGGCTGATCGCGATCGGCGCCTCCGCCGGCGGCACCGAGGCGCTGCGCGTGGTCCTGGAAGGCATGCCGGCCGATGCGCCGGCGGTGGTGATGACCCAGCACCTGCCGGCCGGCTTCAGCACCGCCTTCGCCGACCGTCTCAACCGGCATTCGGCGATGGCAGTGCGCGAGGCCAGCGAAGGCGAAGCGATCCTGCCCGGCCACGCCTACCTGCCGCCCGGCGGCAAGCACCTGCAGGTGGTCCGCGACGGCGCCCGCTGGCGTTGCAAGATCGACGACGGCCCGCCGGTCAACCGGCACAAACCGGCGGTGGACGTGCTGTTCCAGTCGGTGGCGCGCAACGCCGGCGCCAACGCGATCGGCGCGGTGCTGACCGGCATGGGCGACGACGGCGCACGCGGCCTGCTGGAAATGCTGCAGGCCGGCGCCAGCACCCTGGTCCAGGACGAAGCCACCAGCGTGGTCTGGGGCATGCCCGGCACCGCATTCCGGCTCGGCGCCGCGCAGGAGGTGTTGCCGCTGGACCGGATCGCCGAACGCCTGATCGCCTTGTCCAACCAGGCCCGCTAGCCCCATGCCGCGCCAGCGCGTCCGCACCCCGAACGCGCCCAGCGAACCCGCTGCGACCTCGGCTTCCTGCCTGGCCAGGTTGCAGGATTCCGAGCAGGCCCTGCTGAGCTGCCTGCAGCAGGCGCCCGACGGCGTGGTGGTGATCGACGCGGACGCGCGCATCCTCGCCTTCAATCAGACCGCCGAGGCGCTGTGGGGCCTGTCGCAGGCGCAGGTGCTGGGGCGTTCGCTCGGTGAGCTGGTACCGGACGAGGCGCGCGCGCCGTTCCTGGCCAGGTGCATGCGGCAGCGCGCCGACACGCCCGGCGACGGCTACGAACTGCAGTTGCCCGGCAACGACGGCGTGCAGCGCTGGGTGTCGGTCAGCGCGGCCACGGTGCCGCAGCAACCGGCGCCGCTGTCCGTGGTGTTCGTGCGCGACATCAGCGCCGAACGCGAGCGCGACGCCAAGATGCGGCTGCTGTCGCTGGCCCTGGACCGCAGCGACAACGCCATTGTGGTCTGCGACCCGCAGCTGGCGATCCTGTACGTCAACGCCGGCTTCGTGCACATGTTCGGCTATGCCGCCGAGGAAGTGCGCGGACTGCTGCCCAGCAGCGTGCTGCCCGGCATCGGCACCGACATGCAGGCGGTACGGCTGACCCGCGAACGCGTGGTCGGCGGACTGGGCCACCAGACCGATCTGCTGGTCTACCGCAAGGACGGCTCGCCGCTGTGGACCACGCTGATGGCCAATCCGATCGCCGACGCGGACGGCGGCATCCAGCACTACGTGGTCTCGTTCACCGACATCACCCAGAGCAAGATGCACGAGATCCTGCACAAGAACGTGCTCGACGCGCTGGTCCGCGAACAGCCGCTGGTCGACGTGGCCACGCTGATCTGCAGCGAGGTCGAACGCATCGCCCCGCAGGTGGTGGCCTCGATCATCAGCGTCGATGGCGACGGGCGGCTGCACCCGCTGGCCTCGCCGAGCCTGCCGACCGCCTTCAACGAGGCGGTCGAATGCATGCGCGTGGGTCCCACCGCCGGTGCCTGCGGCGCGGCGATCTGGCGCGGCAAGCAGGTGCTGGTGCGCGACGCCGCCACCGATCCGCTGTTCGCCGAGTACCGGCCGCTGGTGCAGCAGCTCGGCCTGGGCAGCTGCGTGGCCAGCCCGATCAAGTCCAGCGGCGGGCGCGTGCTCGGCAGTTTCGCGCTGTATTACCGCGACGTCTGCGAACCGCAGGCCTGGCACCTGCGGCTGATCGAGCTGTGCCTGCATCTGTGCGCGCTGGCGCTGGAGCGCGAGCAGACCAAGGCGCGCGTGCACCAGTTGGCGTTCTACGACTCGCTGACCGGCCTGCCCAACCGGGTGATGTTCAGCGCCCGCGCCGAGCAGGCGCTGGCCGCCGCCGAATACCACGCGTTTCCGGTGGCGATCCTGTTCGTCGACATCGACCGCTTCAAGCGCGTCAACGAGACCCAGGGCCACGCCGCCGGCGACGGCATGCTGCGCGACATCGCGCGGCGCCTGGGCGAGACCTTGAACGCGACCGACCTGATCGGCCGCCAGGCCGGCGACGAGTTCGTGCTGATGCTGCCGCAGTGCGGCGCCGAGCAGGCCGCCGGGGTGGCCGAGCGCCTGTTGCTGGCGCTGGCCGAGCCGCTGGTGGTCGGGCACGTGACCCTGCACCCGGGCGCCAGCATCGGCGTGGCGATGTTCCCCGACGACGGCCGCGACATCGAGACCCTGCTGCGCCATGCCGACCTGGCCATGTACCGGGCCAAGAACGAAGGCGGCGGCAGTTTCCGCTTCTTCAGCGCCGACATGAACCGCATGGCGCAGGAGCGCGTGGCGCTGGAGACCGCGTTGCGCGAAGCGTTGCGCCGCGACCAGCTGCAGCTGCACTACCAGCCGCAGCTGCACAGCCAGCCGCCCTACGCGCTGTACGGGGTGGAGGCGCTGCTGCGCTGGCAGCACCCGCATCTGGGCGACATCTCGCCGGCGCGCTTCGTGCCGATGGCCGAGGAATGCGGACTGATCGACGAACTCGGGCATTGGGTGCTGCGCCAGGCCTGCCGGCAGATGGCCGATTGGCGCCTGCGCGGCGTGCCGGTGCCGCGCGTGGCGGTCAACCTGTCGGCCAGCAACTTCGCCGACGCGCAGTTGCCGGCGCGGGTGGCGCAGATGCTGAGCGCGCATGCGCTGGCGCCCAGCGACCTGGCGCTGGAAATGACCGAGAGCGTCATGCTGTCCAACGCACCGGCGGTGCTGGCCAATCTGCGTCAGTTGCAGGCCAGCGGCGTACGCCTGTCGCTGGACGACTTCGGCACCGGCTATTCCAGCCTCAGCCATCTGCACCAGTTGCCGGTCAACGAACTCAAGCTGGACATGAGCTTCGTCCGCGACCTGGAACACAGCGAGACCGCACGCGCGCTGACCACCTCGGTGCTGCGCATCGGCGAGAGCCTGCGCCTGCATACCGTCGCCGAGGGCGTGGAAACCGAGGCGCAGCGGGCCTTCCTGGCGTGGCTCGGTTGCGACGTGCTGCAGGGCTTCCTGTTCGCGCCCGCGCTGCCGGCGACGCAGCTGGAACACTGGATCGGCGCGCATCGGGCCGAGGCGGCAGCGGCCGCGCCGCCCGCAACGTCCGGCGCGGCGCCTCCGTAGCCGGTCGCGGCACAGTTATTGCTTGATCCGCAGCACGTTTTTTTTACCCCCCGTCAGGCAATGCCGATCCGCTTCCTGTTGTCGCTGCTGCTGTGGTCCGCCAGTGCTGCGCTCGCCGCGCAGACGCTGCGCCCTGCCTATCCCGACGTCGTGCGCCGCTTCTCCACCCACGACGGCCTGCCGCAGAATTCGGTGAACGCGATCGTGCAGGACCGCGACGGTTTCCTGTGGCTGGGCACCTTCGGCGGGCTGGCACGCTTCGACGGCAGCGGGTTCAGCGTCTACCGCAGCCTGGCCGGCAGCGGCCCGTCCAGCGACCGCATCCTGCAACTGCTGGAGGACGAGCGCGGCCAGTTGTGGATCGGCAGCGAGGACGCCGGCGTCAGCGTCTATCGCGACGGCCGCTTCCTGCGCCTGGACCTGTGCGGCGGCCGCTGCCTGATCCGCCGCTTCGTCGCCGCGGCCGACGGCAGCGTGTGGGTCTTCAGCAGTGCCGGCGCCTACCGGATCGACCCGCGCACCCTGCGCACCCTCGAACAGCAGCCGCAGGCGCTGGACATGGCCGCCGCGCTCGGCGGCGACGGACAGCTCTATCTGGGTGGGCAAGGCCTGTGGCGGCTGCGCCAGGGACGCCGCGAAGCGGTGCCGTTGCCGGCCGGGGAAACCCGGGTCAGTTCGCTGCACAGCGAAGGCAGCGTGCTGTGGGTGGGTGCCGGCGCGGCCCTGCACCGCTACGACACGCTGCGCCGGCAATGGCTGCCGGCAGCGGCGCCGGTGCGCGGCGCGCAGGCGCTGGCGCGCGATGCGCAGCACCGGCTGTGGGCGGTCGATGTCGATGGACAGCTGTTCCGCGACGACGACGATGGCGCTGGGCTGCGTCCGTTGACGACGCCTGCACTGCCGGCGTCGCACAGCCTGCTCAGCGACCGCGACGGCAACCTGTGGCTGGGCAGCAACGCACGCGGCCTGCTGCGCATCGCGCGCTCGCGCATCGGCCTGCTCAACGACGCGCAGCAGGGCATGGACCTGCCCGGCCTGCCGGTGATCGGCGACGGCAGCGGCGGGCTGTGGCTGGGCACCGTGTGCGGCGGACTGCGGCACTGGGACGCACCCAGCGGACGCCTGCGCCGCTGGTCGTTGCAATCCGCGCTCGGCAACGAGTGCGTGTGGTCGCTGCACCGCGACGAGGCCGGCGGCCTGTGGATCGGCACCGTCGATGGCCGCGTCGGCTATCTGCGGCCCGACGCGCAGGACGACCGCGCCGATCGCGACAACGACGCCTACCGCAGCCAGGCGCTGCGGCTGGTGGCGCAATGGCCGGACCAGTTGCCGATCCGCGCCCTGTACCGCACCGCCAAGCACAGGCTGCTGGTCGCCAGCGGCCACGGCGTCTACGCGGTTCCGGTCGGCGCCGGCGGCGAGACCGGCACGCCGCAGCGCCTCCCCGGCTTGCCCGGCAGCGTCACCCTGATCCAGCCGGCGCAGCAAGGCGGCCTGTGGCTGGCCGGCGGCGAAGGCGTGGTGCGCTGGCGGCGGCAACGGGTGGTGGAACGCTGGAACACCGGCAACGGCCTGTCCACCCGCTTCGTGCGCTCGCTGTACGAACAGCCCGACGGCACGCTGTGGATCGGCACCTATGGCGGCGGCCTCAACCGCATCGGCAACGGCCGCGTCCAGCGCTTCGATCGCGGCAGCGGCCTGTTCGACGACGTGGTCTCGTGCATGGTCGCCGACGCGCGCGGCGGGCTGTGGCTCAGCGGCAACCGCGGCATTTCCCTGCTGCCGCCGGAGGAACTGGCCAAGGCCGCCGCCGGCAGCGAGGAATTGAGCGCGATCGGCTTTTCCGAAAGCGACGGCCTGGAACCGGCCGAAACCAACGGCGGCGGCCAGCCGGCGTGCCTGCGCGACGCCGCCGGCAAGCTGTGGTTCCCGCTGATTTCCGGCTTCGCCGAGATCGATCCGCTCGCGCTCGGCGAGCGCCGCGTGCAGGCGCCGCCGGTGCGGATCCAGTCGCTCGACGTCGGCGGCCGCAGCGTGCCGCTGGCCGCGGAGCTGCGCCTGCCGCCGCACAGCCACGACATCGAGGTGGGCTTCACCGCGATCAACCTCAGCGCGCCGGAGAAGACCCGCTTCCGCTACCGGCTGACCCGCCCGGGACAGGACCCGGCGTGGACCGACATCGGCGCGCAGCGCAGCCTGCACTTCCCGCTGCTGCCATGGGACGACAGCACCCTGGAAATCATCGCGCGCGGCGATACCGGCGCCTGGTCGAGCACGCCGGCGCGGCTGCGCTTCCGGCAGCCGTCGCCGTGGTATCTGTCGCCGCTGAGCTGGGGTGCGGCAGCGGTGCTGCTGCTTGCCGCGCTGCTGCTCGGCTGGCGCGTGCACGGCTATCGGCTGCGCCGCCAGCGCGACCTGCTGGCGCAACTGGTGAGCACCCGCACCCGGGAACTGGAGCAGGCCAACCACCGCCTCGCCGACCAGGCGCAGCGCGACCCGGTCACCGGCATCGCCAACCATCGCCATTTCGTCGAAAGCCAGCAGCGGCTGTGGGACCAGATGCAGGCGCAGCAGCGGCCGCTGGCACTGCTGATGATCGACATCGACGAATTCAAGCGCTTCAACGACCACTACGGCCATCTGGCCGGCGACGACTGCCTGCGCGTGGTAGCGCTGGCGATGGCCGCGCAACTGCGCGAGGACGGCGTGCTGGCGCGCTACGGCGGCGAGGAATTCGTGGCGCTGCTGCCCGGCTGCGACAGCGAGGCCGCGCATGCGGTCGGCGAACGGCTGCGCCAGGCGGTGCTGGGCTGCGCGGTGGCGCACGCCCCGGGCGCGCGCCACCGGCTGGTGACGGTCAGCATCGGCTGCGCCAGCAAATCGCCGCGGTCCGGCCTGTCGAGCACGCGCCTGACCAACCTCGCCGACCAGGCGCTGTACCGGGCCAAGGAGAACGGCCGCAACCGGGTGGAAAGCGCCTGAGTGCAGGTCGTTACGCAAGCGGTCGCGGTTGAAACCGCTCCTACAGAGAGCATCCTGGGTTCACTGTAGGAGCGGTTTCAACCGCGACCAACGAAGTCGGCATGCCGGCCGGCGCAGCGATCGATCCAGACGCGAAATGCTCCGGCAGCACAACACGACCGAACCGAAGGGGGATGAGGGTACCGGCGAAGCCTCATGTACCCGAACTTCGCGAGGCGCTTCGCGTCCGTACCCTCACCCCAACCCCTCTCCCGGGGGAGAGGGGCTTTGATCAGCGGCGCGGTGCCGGTGCGACCTTCTGCGCCAGCGCTGTCGCCGCATCGGCCCGTCCCTACTGCAGGGCCAGGCGCAAACGAAAAAGCCCGGCATCGCCGGGCTTTCTCGTTGCACTGTTCGACCGCCTGGATCAGGCCGCGACGGTATCGGCCACGTCCTGATATTCCTGGATCTGATCGAAGTTCATGTAGCGGTAGATCTGCTCGCCACTGGTCTTGATCACGCCCACGTCGGCCATGTACTCGTCCTTGGTCGGGATGCGGCCCAGGCGCGAGCAGATCGCCGCCAGTTCCGCCGACCCCAGGTACACGTTGGTGTTGCGGCCCAGGCGGTTGGGGAAGTTGCGGGTGGAGGTGGAGAACACCGTGGCGCCCTCGCGCGCCTGCGCCTGGTTGCCCATGCACAGCGAGCAGCCCGGCATTTCCATGCGCGCGCCGGCCGCGCCGAAGGTGCCGTAGTGGCCTTCCTTGGTCAGCTCGGAGGCGTCCATCTTGGTCGGCGGCGCGACCCACAGCCGGGTCGGGATGTCGCGCTTGCCTTCCAGCAGCTTGGCCGCGGCGCGGAAGTGGCCGATGTTGGTCATGCACGAGCCGATGAACACCTCGTCGATCGCCGCGCCGGCGACTTCGGACAGCGTCTTGACGTCGTCCGGATCGTTCGGGCACGCCACGATCGGCTCGTGGATGTCGGCCAGATCGATCTCGATCACCGCGGCGTACTCGGCATCGGCATCGGGCTCGAGCAGCTGCGGATCGGCCAGCCACTCTTCCATCTTCTTGATGCGGCGGCCCAGCGTGCGCGCATCGGCATAGCCCTCGGCGATCATCCAGCGCAGCAGGGTGATGTTGCTGGTCAGGTATTCGATGATCGGCGCCTTGTCCAGGCGCACCGTGCAGCCGGCGGCGGAACGTTCGGCCGAGGCGTCGGACAGTTCGAACGCCTGCTCCACCTTCAGGTTCGGCAAGCCTTCGATCTCCAGGATGCGGCCGGAGAAGATGTTCTTCTTGCCCTGCTTGGCCACGGTCAGCAGGCCGTCCTTGATCGCGTACAGCGGGATCGCGTTGACCAGATCGCGCAGGGTCACGCCCGGCTGCATCTCGCCCTTGAAGCGCACCAGCACGCTTTCCGGCATGTCCAGCGGCATGACGCCGGTGGCGGCGGCGAACGCGACCAGGCCGGAGCCGGCCGGGAACGAGATGCCGATCGGGAAGCGGGTGTGCGAGTCGCCGCCGGTGCCGACCGTGTCGGGCAGCAGCATGCGGTTGAGCCAGCTGTGGATCACGCCGTCGCCCGGGCGCAGCGACACGCCGCCGCGGGTGGAGATGAACTCCGGCAGGGTGTGGTGGGTCTTGACGTCCACCGGCTTCGGATACGCGGCGGTGTGGCAGAACGACTGCATCACCAGGTCGGCGGAGAAGCCCAGGCAGGCCAGGTCCTTCAGCTCGTCGCGGGTCATCGGCCCGGTGGTGTCCTGCGAGCCCACCGAGGTCATCTTCGGCTCGCAATAGGTGCCCGGGCGCATGCCCTGGCCTTCCGCCAGACCGCAGGCGCGGCCGACCATCTTCTGCGCCAGCGAGAAGCCCTTGCCGGTATCCGGCGGCACCATCGGCAGGCGGAACAGGTCCGACGGCGGCAGGCCGAGGAACTCGCGCGCCTTGGCGGTCAGGCCGCGGCCGACGATCAGCGGGATGCGGCCGCCGGCGCGCACTTCGTCGAACAGCACGTCCGACTTCATCGCGAACTCGGCGATCACCTGCCCGTTCTTCAGCGCCTTGCCGTCGTACGGACGCAGCTCGACCACGTCGCCGTGCTCCATCTGCGACACGTCCAGCTCGATCGGCAGCGCGCCGGCGTCTTCCATGGTGTTGTAGAAGATCGGCGCGATCTTCGAACCCAGGCACACGCCGCCGAAGCGCTTGTTCGGAATGAACGGAATGTCCTCGCCGGTCCACCACAGCACCGAGTTGGTCGCCGACTTGCGCGAGGACCCGGTCCCGACCACGTCGCCGACGTAGGCGACCAGGTGGCCCTTGGCCTTGAGGTCGGCGATCGCCTGGATCGGGCCGCGCTTGCCGTCTTCTTCCGGCACGAACGCGGCGCCGTCGCGCTTGTTCTTCAGCATCGCCAGCGCGTGCATCGGGATGTCCGGGCGCGTGGTCGCGTCCGGCGCCGGCGACAGGTCGTCGGTATTGGTCTCGCCCGGCACCTTGAACACGCTGACGGTCAGGCTCTGCGGCACTTCCGGCTTGCTGGTGAACCACTCCGCGTCGGCCCAGCTCTGCAGCACCGCCTTGGCGTGCGCATTGCCGGCTTCGGCCTTTTCCTGCACGTCGTGGAACGCGTCGAAGATCAGCAGCGTGTGCTTGAGGCCTTCGGCGGCCACCGCGCCGAGCTCGGCGTGGTCCAGCAACTCGATCAGCGGGTGGATGTTGTAGCCGCCGAGCATGGTGCCCAGCAGTTCGGTGGCGCGCTTGGGCGAGATCAGCGTGCACTGCTCGCTGCCGAAGGCGACCGCGGCCAGGTACGACGCCTTGACCTTGGCCGCGTCGTCGACGCCGGCCGGCACGCGCTGGCTCAGCAGCTCGACCAGGAACTGTTCTTCGCCGGCGGGCGGCTGCTTCAGCAGCTCGACCACCTCGGCGGTCTGCTGCGCGCTCAGCGGCAGCGGCGGGATACCGAGCGCGGCGCGCTCTGCGACGTGGTGGCGGTAGGCTTCCAACATGGCAACTCCAGATGATTCTTCGGGAAGAATGCGGTTTAAAAAAATGAAGTGGGCTCAGGCTTGCGGCACGATCAGCTTCAGGCCCTTGAAGTAGTCGCGATAGAATTTGTCGTTCCAGGTGATCAGGCCATCGCACTGCAGCAGTGCGTGCGCCCCCACCATGAAAGCGTCCAGGCTGCGGCGGCCTTCGCCGCGCTGCCGGTGGCGGCGCTGCATCTCGCCAGCGCGCAATGCGGATTTGGCTTCCAGCGCATTGAAATGCACGCCCATTTCCTCCAGCGCCTCGAGCACTTCGGCGCCGCCGCGCAGCGCGGCGCACAGCTCGGCCAGCGTTGCGGCGCAGACCACCACGCGCCCACCGACCAGGTTCTGGCGCAGGCAGGCTTCGACCGCATCGGCCTGCGGACCGTTGCTGAGCAACTCGATCAGGACCGGGGCATCGACCGCGATCATCGCCGGCTCAGTCTTCGTCACGGACAGCCTTGACCGCGGCGTCGGACGAGGCGAAACCGTCCAGCGCGAACTTGCCGCGCGCGCGGGAAATGGCGTCGTCCACGCTCTTGCGCAGGATGATCCGGCCGCCTTCCAGCTCGACGGTCAACTGCGTGCCCTTGGTCAGGCCCAAGGCATCGCGCACCGCCTTGGGGAGGGTGATCTGGCCGCGCTCGGCAACGGTGGCTTCCATCGGTGGACCTCCAAGGTATGCATGAATTATACATACCTCCGATGGCATACCGCCAGCACCGCGACGATCTGCGCTCCCGGACGCGATCCACCCGTGGACGCCGCTGCCGCTCAGAACGCCAGTTGCAGGCGCGTATTGACGGTGGTGCCCTGGTCCGGCCCGAGGTAGGCGCCGCTGCGGTTGTCGGTGCGCCAGCGCACGACATCGAACATGATCCGGCTGTAGTCGTTCAGGTACCAGTTGCCGCCGGCGGTCCATGCGTGCCCGGTACCGCCGCTCGGCAGGTGCGCATAGTCGACGTCCTCGTAGCGCGCCTTGAGCTCGAACGCGCCCCATCCGCCGGCCCCCACCGGTTCGGCCACCTTCACCCTGCCCCAGGTCCCCGCCTTGGCCGAATACGCCGGCAGCGCGCCGGACACGAACCACCCTGCCCCGACCGCCCAGGCCTGGTGATCCAGGGCGTAGCGGCCACGCGCGCCGATCCCGCGCACGTTGCGCGTGCCCCACTCGCCGCTGGTCCAGAACGGACCGAGAAAGCCCGCCGCCTCCAGGCCCCAGGCAGTGCTGCGCTCGGCGCCGGCCAGCGCGCCCGGCGCCACCTTGACCTCATCGTTGAAATGCCCGCCGATCGCCGAAGCGCGCAGCACCCCGGACGCGTCGCGGGTTAGTTCCTCGTGGAAGGCCCAGCCGGCCAGGTGCACGGTGGCGCGCTTGCCGAGCAGCGGATTCCAGTGCGCGCGCGTGGCCCAGGTCAGGCTGTCGTTGTCGCTGCCGCTGTTGTTGAGGTCGTTGCCGGCCGCCGACACGCTGGCATGCCAGGCCTTGCCATAGACCCGTTCGGTCAGGCCCACGCCGAACAAGCCGCGCTGCGGCAGCACCAGCGTGCCGACCACGTTGCGCTCCTGAAACGGGGTGTTGGAGGTGCTGCTGGATCCGTCCAGGCCGCGATCGTTGAGGCGGTTGCCGACGGTCAGTTCGGCCGCCTGCCCGAACAAACGGTGGTCGACCGTGGCGTACACCGACTTCCAGGCCACCTCGTTGTCGGCAAAGTCGCCTTCCACCACATAGCCGAGGACGCCGTAGCGGCCTTCGGCACCCAGGCGGACGGAACGGATTTCGGTACCGGACAGGTTTCGCGCCGCGTGGTCGGACCCGGAGGTGCTGGACTGGTCGGCGAACAGGCGCCCACGGGGACGGAAGGTCGCCTCGCCATCGGCGCTGCTGAACTCCGGCGCGCCCTTTGACCACGACACCCGTGGTGCCCTGGACTGTGCGGCTTCCACGGCCGCTACGCGTTGTTCGAGCGCCGCCGGCGGCGCCGACATCGGCGCCGCTGTGCCGGCGATCGGCGCGGCAGCCCCCTCGACGGCGCGTAGCCGCGCTTCGAGCTGTTGGATCTGCCGGGCCTGCTGCCGGACCAGCGCGGTGAGTTCGGCCTGGCTCAGCGGCGGCGGCGCGGCGGAGGTCTGGGCGCCGGCGTGGCCGCTGGTCAACAACAGGCCGAGCGCCACCGACAGCGCTGCACGGGGCAGCACATGGAACGTTTGCATGGGTTCTCTCCCCGGCCAGTCGGCGCCTGGCCGGATGCTGCCCGGTATCTGGTGGGTGCGGAAAAGGCGAAGGCCGCGGCGGCGCCGGCAACCGGCGCCGCCGGGCCAGGCGTCAGCTGGTGGCGGACTGCGACGCGTTGGGGCGCCAGGTGATGACGCGATTCTCGACCAGGTCGAGCAGCGCATCGATGACCAGCACGAAGGCGGCCAGGATGATGATGCCGGCGAACACGCCCACCGCGTTGAAATTGCCTTCGGCCTGCGCGATCAGATAGCCCAGGCCCGCCGATGCGCCCAGATACTCGCCGATGATGGCGCCGACCACCGCGAAGCCCACCGAGGTGCGCAGCGAGGACAGGATCCAGCTCGCCGCCGCCGGGAAATACACGTGGCGCAGCAGATCGCGGCGCCCGGCACCGAGGATGCGCGCGTTGGCCAGCACCACCGGATTGACTTCGCGCACGCCCTGCATGGCGTTGAAGAACGTGGTGAAGAACACCAGCGTCACCGCCAGTGCGACCTTCGACCACAGGCCCAGGCCCAGCCACAGCACGAAGATCGGCGCCAGGACCACACGCGGGATCGCATTGAAGCCCTTGATGAACGGATCCAGGATGCGCGCGGAGCGGCGGCTCAGCCCGAGCCAGACGCCGCCGGCCACGCCCAACGCGGTCCCGATCAGGTAGCCCAGCGCGGTCTCGGCCAGGGTGATGTACACGTGCTGGTAGAACGCGGTGTCGGCCAGCCAGGCGTACATCTGCTTGCAGATCTCCCATGGCGCCGGGAAGAAGAACGGGTCGATCCAGCCCAGCGCGTTGCCGGCCTGCCAGCCGCCGAACACGGCGGCCACCAGGGCGATCTGCAGGAAACGGTCAGTCTTGTCGTGCATAGCTCTTCTCCACTTCGCCGCGCAGGCAGGCCCAGATGTCGCGGTACAGATCGGTGAAACGTTCGTCCAGCTTGATCTCCGCCACGTTGCGCGGGCGCTCGAGGTCCACGTCGAAACTGCGTACGACCCGGCTGGCCGGGCCGGAGGACAGCACCACCACCCGGTCGCCCAGCGCGATCGCTTCCTCCAGGTCGTGGGTGATCAGGATCACCGAGCGGCGATCCTCCTGCCACAGCCGCAGCAGTTCGTTCTGCATCAGGTGCCGGGTGTGGATGTCCAGCGCCGAGAACGGCTCGTCCATCAGGATCACCTTCGGCTCCACGATCAACGCCTGCGCCATCTGCACGCGCTTGCGCTGGCCGCCGGAGAGCTGGTGCGGGTAACGGTGATCGAAGCCGGTCAGGCCGACTTTCGCCAGCCATGCAGTGACCTTGCGCTTGCGCTCGGCCTCGCCGACGCCGCGGAAACGCAGGCCCAGTTCGACGTTCTGGTAGGCGGTTTTCCAGGGCAGCAAGGCGTCCTGCTGGAACAGGTAGCCGACCGCCTCCTGCACGCCGGCGACCGGCTTGCCATCGATCGCGATCTCGCCGGCGGTGGGCTTGAGCAGGCCAGCCACGGAATTGAGAATGGTGCTCTTGCCGCAGCCGGTGGGGCCGACGATGGCAAGGAATTCGCCGTCGCGCACCTGGATATCGACGTCGCGCACGGCGGTGAAATCGCCGAAGGACATGCTCATCCGGTCGATGCTGACCATGGTCTGCGCAGGCTCCAGCTGCGGCACGCCATTGAACTGGCGCACGGTGGCATTGAGTGCCATGGGGAGTCTCCCTTGTAGGTTACGGTTGGGCGGCCGGCGCAGCGGCGCCGGCACGCTCGACGAAGGCATTCGTATACGTCTTGGACAGATCGATCCGGGCAGCGGCGACGTCCTTGTTGAACTCGCGCAGCACCGCCAGCGGCGTCTGCAGGTCGGCGGGGATGAAGCGGCCATCGCGGGTGAAGATGGCGCGGGCGTTGTCGACGGCGCGCGCGTAGGTCTTGCGGTCGCCGGACACGTACGCATCGGGCAACGCGGCGACGATGTCCTCGGCGCTGTTGTCGGCGATGAAGCGCAACGCCATCTGCTGCGCGCGCGCGATCTTCTCGGCCGCATCCGGGCGCCGCTCCAGGAAACTCCGATTGGCGTACATCACCGAGGTGGGATACAGGCCGCCGTACACCTGGCGCGCGCCCGCATCGCTGCGCGCATCGATGATGATGCGGCCGACCTTGCGCTCGGTGATCAGCGTGGCGGCAGGATCGTAGTTCACCAGAAGGTCGATCTTGCGCTGTTCCAGCGCCGCCACGGCAGCCGCACCGGAACCCACCCCGATCAGCGAGACGCTGTCCACCGGTATGTCGTGCCGGGCCAGGAAGTGCCGCACGAAGAAATCGGACGAGGAGCCCGGCGCGGTGATGCCTACCTTCAGGCCCTTGATGGTCTCCGGCCTGGCCGGATCGAACGTGGTGTCGTCCGGCCCCGCCAGCACCAGGCCCGAATTGCGCGACAACAGCACGAAACCCACCACGTCCTTGTGCTTGGCCTGCATCTGGATGGTGTGGTCGTAGAAGCCGACCGCCACGTCGGTGGAGTTGGCCACCAGCGCCTGCAGCACCTTCGAGCCGCCCTGGGCGAAGTTCTCGGTCTTCACCTTCAATCCGACCTGGTCGAAGTACCCGTTCGCATCGGCGATGAAGAACGGCAGGTTGTTGATGTTGTAGGAGCCGACGCTGATGCGTACCGGCGCATTGTCGGCGCCGGCGCCCTCGGCGTCGCCCTTGCCGCAGGCGGCCAGCGCCAGCGTCGCCGCGACCAGCGCGGCCTTGAGAATCTGCTTGTACATCATCCCTCCCAGGATTGTGGAACGTTGTTGCCGTAGTGGTGTCGGAACGGCGCGCCACCCGTGGCGCACCGCCGCGACGGTGTCAAGTCATGCAGCGGACGTCCATTGGCTTGCTTCGGTGGAAGATGGCGAGGTGGCGAACACGCGGCCCTCGAACAGACGCCGGGCGGTGCGGACCACGCTGGCCACGACCGGCGCATTCTCGGAACTGCGGCTCAAGCTCACGTCCAGGGCGCCGCTCGGATGTTCGAGGGTAATCTCCGCGGGCAGCTCGACACAGCCGACGAACGTGTTAGGCAGCGTGCCTGCGGTGACCGCGGCGGTGGCGATCCCGACGCCGCCGGTGATCGCCAGTGCGGTGTGGCAATGATGGGGCATGAAGTAGCGCACCTGCAGCGCGCCGCCGTGCTCGGCTGCCGACAGCAGCACCGGCTTGGGAATCACCTTGCTGCCGGCGTCGGCGATGCCCATGCGCGCCCCGGCCTCGATGCGGATCGCCTCGATCCGTTCCAGCAGCGCGCGATTCGCATTCAGTTCGGCCGGTGTTTCGCCGCCACGGACACCCAGATCGAGCGCACGCATCATCACCATCGGCATGGCGCAATCGATCAGGCTGACCGGCACGCCCTGGATCTGGTCCTGTGCATTGCCGGTGGGCAGCAGCCGGCCGGTCCTGGCGCCGGCGGCGTCCAGGAACGACAGCCGTACCGGTGCGGCGCTGCCGGGCGCTCCGGCGATGCGGGTGTCGCCGCGGTACACCACCTGCCCGCCCGGGGTTTCGACCGTGGCCAGAATGATCTTGCCGGTATTGACGTTGTGGATCCGCACTTCCGTGCGCGGGTGGCGCGCCGCGACAAGGCCCTTCTCGATGGCGTACGGCCCCACTGCGGCCAGCATGTTGCCGCAGTTCGGCGAGGTATCCACCACGCGCTGCTCGACCCTGACTTGGGCGAACAGATAGTCGACGTCCGCGTCCGGTCGGCTGGCGCGATCGACGATCGCGACCTTGCTGGTCAGGGCGTTGCCGCCGCCGATGCCATCGATCTGCAGCGGATGCCCCGAACCCATCACCTCCAGCAGCAGGCGGTCGCGCCATCCGGTGTCGGCAGGCAGATCCGTGGCGAGAAAGAACGGCCCCTTGGAGGTGCCGCCACGCATCAGGACGCAGGGAATGCTGGTGAGATCGTTGGCCATACATGTGCTAGATTGATGTCTCAATCAGATCAATTAACTTCTGTGATTCGATACTGGCATGAGCAAGATTGATCTGTGAATTGCTATTTTTTGGATGATTGATACCTCATGAGCATCAATTGCGAGATCCTCGATCTACGTGCCTTTCTGCTGGTGGCCGAGACCCGCAGCTTCCACCGCGCCGCCGAGGCGCTGCACGTTTCCCAACCGGCACTGAGCCGGCGCATCCAGAAGCTGGAACAGGCGGTCGGTGCGCCTTTGCTGGAGCGGACCACGCGCAGCGTGTCCACCACCGCGGTCGGCGAGAACCTGCTGCCGCTGGTCCGGCGCATGCTGGAAGAATTCGATGGTTCGCTGTTCTCGGTACGCGGGCAGGACGACACCCGCGGCGCCCAGGTCACCATCGCCTGCCTGCCCACTGCCGCGTTCTACTTCCTGCCCAGTGTGATGGCGCGCTTCCACGAGGCGTTCCCGAAGGTACGCTTCCGCATCCTCGACATCCCCGCCACCGAAGGCCTGCAGGCGGTGGAGCGTGGCGAAGTGGAATTCGGCATCAACTTCATGGGCGCCAACGACCCCAATCTGGATTTCGACGTGCTGGCCGAAGACCCGTTCGTGCTCGCCTGCCGGCGCGACCATCCGCTGGCGAAGAAGAAGCGAGTGGAATGGGCCGACCTGGCCCGCCATCAGCTGATCACCGTGCACCGCACCAGCGGCAACCGCACCCTGCTCGACGGCGCGCTGGCGCGCGAGAATCTCAAACTGAGCTGGCACTACGAAGTGACCCATCTGTCCACCTCGCTGGGCATGGTGGAGGCCGGCATCGGCGTGTCGGTGCTGCCGAAGATGGCCACCCCCGACGGCGAACACGCGACCCTGGTCACTCGCCCGATCGGCAACCCGGTGGTCTCGCGCACGATCGGCATCGTGCGCCGTCGCGGCGCGCTGCTGTCGCCCAGTGCCGAGCGCTTCCTGCAGATGCTGATGAGCCAGTGGCGCGGCAAGCCATGACATCGACACTACACATGCCCGTGTAACCTTGCGTCCTGAGCCCAGGGCTGGCACGCCGCCGCCGCTGTCGCATACTGCGATGCAGCGGCGGGCACAGCGAGCCCGGCGCAGCCGCAAGCAGGCGCGCGTTCCGGCGCAGCCGTTGCAAGCCATCAGCAAAAGGAGCCATCTGCAATGAGCGATTCGTTCTCCAGCCGCAGCCAGCTGCACGTCGGCGGCAAGACCTACGGCTACTTCAGCCTGCCCAAGCTCGGACAGCAGTTCGACATCTCCCGCCTGCCCTACTCGCTGAAGATCCTGCTGGAAAACCTGCTGCGCCACGAAGACGGCGGCGTCACCGTGGGCAAGGACCACATCGAGGCGGTGGCGAAGTGGGATCCCAAGGCCGAACCCGACACCGAGATCGCGTTCATGCCGGCGCGGGTGGTGCTGCAGGACTTCACCGGCGTGCCGTGCGTGGTCGACCTGGCCGCGATGCGCGATGCGGTGGTCAAGCTCGGCGGGCGCCCGGAGCAGATCAACCCGCTGATCCCGTCGGAACTGGTGATCGACCATTCGGTGCAGGTGGACGTGTTCGGCAAGGCCGACGCGCTCGATCTCAACGGCAAGATCGAATTCCAGCGCAACAAGGAACGCTACGGCTTCCTGCGCTGGGGCCAGAAGGCGTTCGACAACTTCAAGGTGGTGCCGCCGAACACCGGCATCGTGCACCAGGTCAACCTCGAGCACCTGGCGCGGGTGGTGATGACCGGCGAGCGCGACGGCGAGGCGATCGCCTATCCGGACACCGTATTCGGCACCGACAGCCACACCACCATGATCAACGGCATCGGCGTGCTCGGCTGGGGCGTGGGCGGCATCGAGGCGGAAGCGGCGATGCTCGGCCAGCCCTCGTCGATGCTGATCCCCCAGGTGGTCGGCTTCAAGCTGACCGGCAGGCTGCCCGAAGGCGCCACCGCCACCGACCTGGTGCTGACGGTGACGCAGATGCTGCGCAAGCACGGCGTGGTCGGCAAGTTCGTCGAGTTCTTCGGCGAGGGCCTGCAGCACCTGCCGCTGGCCGACCGCGCCACCATCGGCAACATGGCGCCGGAGTACGGCGCTACCTGCGGCATCTTCCCGGTCGACGCCGAATCGCTGACCTACCTGCGCCTGTCCGGGCGCAGCGAGGAGCAGATCGCGCTGGTCGAGGCCTACGCCAAGGCGCAGGGCCTGTGGCACGACGCCGACACCGCGCATGCCGACTACAGCGCCACGCTGGAACTGGACATGGGCCAGGTCAAGCCATCGCTGGCCGGCCCCAAGCGGCCGCAGGACCGGGTGCTGCTGGAAGACATGCAGCGCAATTTCCGCGACAACCTGGTGCCCTTCGCCGAAGCGCGCCACAAGCGCCACAGCGACCTCAAGCAGGAAGACCGGCTCAAGAACGAAGGCGGCGGCGGCACCGCGGTCGGCGCCAAGGCCTCGCAGGCCGAGACCGGCGAAGACAGCGGCGCTGGCTGGCAGTTGCGCGACGGTTCGGTGGTGATCGCCGCGATCACCTCGTGCACCAACACCTCCAATCCGGCGGTGATGCTCGGCGCCGGGCTGCTGGCGCGCAATGCCGTGGCCAAGGGCCTGAAGGCGCAGCCCTGGGTCAAGACCTCGCTCGGGCCGGGTTCGCTGGTGGTCACCGACTACCTGAAGAAGGCCGGGGTCATGGACGACCTGGAACGACTGGGGTTCTACGTGGTCGGCTACGGCTGCACCACCTGCATCGGCAACTCCGGCCCGCTGCCGGACGACGTGTCGGCGGCGATCGCCAGTGACGACCTGGTGGTGGCTTCGGTGCTGTCGGGCAACCGCAACTTCGAAGGCCGCGTGCACCCGGAAGTGAAGATGAACTACCTGGCCTCGCCGCCGCTGGTAGTCGCCTACGCCATCGCCGGCACCACCGACATCGACCTGAGCCGCGACCCGCTGGGCACCGGCAGCGACGGCCAGCCGGTATACCTGCGCGACATCTGGCCGAGCAACAAGGAAATCGGCGACACCATCGCCGCCACGGTCGGCCCGGAGATGTTCAAGCAGAACTATGCCGATGTGTTCAAGGGCGACAGCCGCTGGGCCGCGATCGCCTCGCCCGACGGCGAGCTGTACGCCTGGGACGCGGCCTCCACCTACATCAAGAACCCGCCCTACTTCGACGGCATGACCATGCAGGTCGGCAACATCGACGATGTGCACGGCGCGCGCGTGCTCGGCCTGTTCGGCGACTCGATCACCACCGACCACATCTCCCCGGCCGGCAACATCAAGAAGGACTCGCCGGCGGGCCGCTTCCTGCAGGAACGCGGCGTGCAGCCGGCCGACTTCAACAGCTACGGCAGCCGCCGCGGCAACGACGACGTGATGGTGCGCGGCACCTTCGCCAACATCCGCATCAAGAACCTGATGTTCGGCGGCGAAGAAGGCGGCAACACGCTGTACCGCGGGCCCGACGGCGCGCAGCCGCAGAAGCTGGCGATCTACGACGCGGCGATGAAGTACAAGGCCGACGGCGTGCCGCTGGTGGTCGTGGCCGGCAAGGAGTACGGCACCGGCTCCTCGCGCGACTGGGCGGCCAAGGGCACCAACCTGCTCGGGGTCAAGGCGGTGATCGCCGAGAGCTTCGAGCGCATCCACCGCTCCAACCTGGTCGGCATGGGCGTGCTGCCGCTGCAGTTCCTGGACAACGAGAACGCGCAGTCGCTGGGCCTGGACGGTTCGGAAGTGTTCGACATCACCGGGCTGCAGGACGGCGCCAGCAAGCGCGCCACCGTCGATGCGAAGAAGGCCGACGGCAGCGTCAAGCAGTTCCAGGTCAAGGTGCTGCTGCTGACGCCGAAGGAAGTGGAGTACTTCAAGCACGGCGGCCTGCTGCAGTACGTGCTGCGCCAGCTGGCGGCGCGCAAGGCGGCCTGAGCGGCCATGGCGGCGCGGCGCCTGCCCGGGCGCCGCGCACGCCCGCGCGGGGACGCACCGCCACGCACGCGCACCGCCTTTTCATCGGCACCGCGTTTCGAAATAACGGGTCTTTGCCCGCCAGACAGACCGTATTTGAAGGCGCCCCGTTTCCCGAACGGGGCGATTGCCGTTTGGCGCTACGCACGGCTCGCTACGGCGCTGTCTTCCATTGCGCATGCCGCAGCCGCCAGCGCCCGTCCTGCTCGCGCCAGCCGGTGACCACCTCGTAGCGCTGCATCCGCTCCGGCAACGCGCGCGCATCGCCGCCGCTGACCACCGCGTCGAACCGTACCGTGGCGTTGTCGCCCTGCAGCGCGATCGACAGCGGTCCGGTGTTCACCCCGATCCGCGCGTTGGCCAGGAATTGCGCGCGCAACAGGTTGTGCAGCGCAGCACGATCCATCCCCGCCTCGCCTGCGAAATCGTCGGCCACCGCGGCCATCGCATCGCGCAGGCGATGTTCCTCCACCGCCTCCTGCATGGCGGCGATGTCCTTGCGCAGCCGCTGTTCCGCCGAATCGCGCTGGCAGCCGGGCAAGGCCAGCAGCAACGCGCATCCCCATCCCCACGCCCATGCCTGTCGCATCCGGTTTCCTCCTCGGCTTCGCCTTTTCCATGCGGAACGGTATCCTGCCACTCGCCACGCCGCAGCGTTGCGTCGGCGTGCGGCAGCATTCCACACGAGGGGGGAGTACATGAGTCAGGAACGTCCGTGGTTGCAGAGTTATCCGGCCAGCATTCCCGCCGAGATCGATGTCAACGAGTACCGGTCCGTCGCCGCCGTCTTCGAAACCTCCGTCGCCAAGTTCGGCGACCGTCCGGCCTACTGCAACTTCGGCAAGACCCTGACCTACCGCGAGACCGGCGAACTGGCCCGGCACTTCGCCGCCTACCTGCTGGGCGAGTTGCAGCTCAAGAAGGGCGACCGCGTCGCGCTGATGATGCCCAACTGCCTGCAGTACCCGATCGCCACCTTCGGCGTGCTGCTGGCCGGCATGACCGTGGTCAACGTCAATCCGCTGTACACGCCGCGCGAACTGCGCCACCAGCTGATCGACTCCGGCGCCAGCGCGATCGTGGTGATCGACAACTTCGGCAAGACCGTGCAGGAAGTGCTGGCCGACACCCCGCTCAAGCAGGTCATCACCACCGGCCTGGGCGACATGCTCGGCTTCCCGAAGGGCGCGCTGGTCAACTTCGTGCTCAAGTACGTCAAGAAGCTGGTGCCCGACTACGACATCCCCAACGCGGTGCGCTTCCGCGACACGCTGACCCTGGGCCGCCTGCACACGCTGCCGCAGTTGGACATCGAGCCGGACGACATCGCCTTCCTGCAGTACACCGGCGGCACCACCGGGGTGGCCAAGGGCGCGATGCTGACCCACCGCAACCTGGTCGCCAACATGCTGCAGGCCGGCGCCTGGATCGCGGCGACCGGCAAGCTGGAGGAAGGCAAGGAAGTCATCATCACCGCGCTGCCGCTGTACCACATCTTCGCACTGACCGCGAACGGCCTGGTGTTCATGAAGCTCGGCGGCCTCAACCACCTGATCAGCAATCCGCGCGACATGCCCGGCTTCGTCAAGGAGCTGCAGAAGACCCGCTTCACCGCCTTCACCGGAGTCAACACGCTGTTCAACGGCCTGCTCAACACGCCCGGCTTCGACAAGGTGGATTTCTCGACGCTGAAGTTCACCCTAGGCGGCGGCATGGCGGTGCAGCGCGCCGTGGCCGAGCGCTGGAAGCAGGTGACCGGGGTGACCCTGGTCGAGGCCTACGGCCTGACCGAGACCTCGCCCGCCGCCTGCATCAACCCGCTGACGCTGAAGGAATACAACGGCGCCATCGGCCTGCCGATCCCGTCCACCGACGCCTGCGTCAAGGACGACCAGGGCCAGACCATGGCGCCCGGCGAGGTCGGCGAGCTGTGCATCAAGGGTCCGCAGGTGATGAAGGGCTACTGGCGCCGTCCCGAGGAAACCGCCGGCGCCATCGATGCCGACGGCTGGCTGCACACCGGCGACATGGCGCGGATGGATCCGCAGGGCTTCTTCTACATCGTCGACCGCAAGAAGGACATGATCCTGGTCTCCGGCTTCAACGTGTACCCGAACGAGGTCGAGGACGTGATCGCGATGATGCCCGGCGTGCTGGAAGTGGCCGCGGTCGGGGTGCCGGACGAGAAGTCCGGCGAAGTGGTCAAGGTGGTCATCGTCAAGAAGGACCCCAACCTCACCGCCGAGGACGTCAAGGCCCACGCCCGCGCCAACCTGACCGGCTACAAGCATCCGCGCATCGTCGAGTTCCGCAAGGAACTGCCCAAGACCAATGTCGGCAAGATCCTGCGGCGGGAATTGCGCGACAGTCCGCCGGCGGCCTAGTTCGCCGCTGGCGTGGACTGCGGGTCCACGCCACCCGGGCAAGGGAGGGCCCGCCACCCCCTGCCCTCCCCTTCGCGGCCCCTGCCGCCAAGCCGCGTGGCTGCAGCCAGCCACGCGCGCCAGCAGACGCGAATTTCTCTGTCTGCGTCGCCATCAGTCCTCAGTTTACGTAGGTGTAGCATCGGCTCGCGCGCCGCTTCCCGGCCCCTGCGCACGCCGTTTCGCCGCCAACCAAAACACCGAGGAAATCCCATGAACGTTGACAAACGCTTCTTCAACCCCAGCTTCCCCACCATCCGCGTCGAGTCGAGCGTGGATGGCAACGCGCATTGGATGTTCATGCACAACGACGCGGCCATCGGCTCGCGCCCGTGCTTCAGGGACGATCTGCTCGACGACATGTGGAGCTTTACCGATGCGATCACCCTGAGCGGCGGCAATGCGCTGCAGCGCGGGCAACTGCGGCACTTCGTATTGGCTTCGGATGCGAACGTGTTCAACCTCGGCGGAGACCTGGAGCTGTTTACCCAGCTCATTCGCCTGCGCGACAGGGACAGCTTGCTCGCCTACGCCAAGCGCTGCGTGGAAGGCGTGCATACCCTGCATACCGGCCTCGGCGGCGACGTACGTACCATCGCGTTGCTGCAGGGCGACGCCCTGGGCGGAGGCCTGGAGATGGCGTTGGCATGCCACACCATCGTGGCGGAGGAAGGCGTCGGCATGGGCTTGCCTGAGGTGATGTTCGGCCTGTTCCCAGGCATGGGCGCCTATTCCTTCCTGTGCCAGCGCGTATCGCCGCAACTGGCGGAGAAGATCATTCTGGAAGGAACCGTCTACAGCAGCGAGCAGATGCACGCACTCGGCGTGGTCGACATCCTGGTCCCCAAGGGCGAGGGAAAGGCGGCGGTCGAGGAACTGATCCGCATCCAGCAGCGCAGCAAGCTGTCCTATCTCGCGATGAACGCGGCACGCCGCATCTCGCAACACGTGTCATTGCGGGAACTCATGGACATCACCGAAGTCTGGGTAGACACGGCGCTTGCGCTCGACGACAAGTCGCTACGCATGATGGACCGATTGGTGCGGGCGCAGACACGGCGCGCGCACAACGTCGCCGCGCTCGCCTAGAAGACTCGGACCGGAAGGGGCCGGGCCCGGCCGTATGCCGGGCTTTCCCCTCAGCGCAGCTCGTTGCCGTCCTGCTGACTGCTTCGCAGCGCCCGCAGGTCCAGCACCTCCCTGCCCTCGGTCAGGCTGGCATTGAGCGTCGCCAGGCATTGCCGCCACTCGCTGCGCATCTGCCAATCTGCCATCCGCATCAGTTCGCCGCCAAGGTTGGCCATCTTCACCAGCCCCAGGTTGCTCGCCACGCCCTTTACCGCATGCGCATGTTCGCGCAACCGCTCCCAATTCTCGGACTCGCCCGCCACCTGCATTCCGCCCAGGCAGCCATCGGCATCGTTGAGGCACTGGGAAATGAATTCCCGCTCGAATCCGTCGCCCATGCCCAGACCGGCCAGTTCGTCGAGCACGGACGAATCCAACACACCCTCCTTGGAAAGCCGCGATTGCGGTTCGGCCGGGCGCAACCTGCCGTCCGTGGCGATATCCGTCAGCGTGTCCAGCAGCCGCGAGGCCACCACCGGCTTGGCCAGGAACGTATGTGCGCCGGCCTGTTCGCAGCGGTGAATCGACTCCGGCGTGACGTCCGCGCTGAGCACCACGACCGGCGTGCGCGAGCGGCCGGCCTGCATGATCCGCAGGTGCTTGAGCATGTCCAGGCCACTCATCCCGGGCATGTGCAGATCGACGATGACGGCATCGAAATCGGTTTCGGCAAGCGCATCGAGCACCGCTTCCGCGCCATCGAGACAGATCGCGCGATGGCCGGCCTTCTGCAGCAGGCGCTGCAGCACCATGCGGTTGGCCGCATGATCGTCGGCGACCAGGATGCGCATGCTGCGCACCCGCGCACGATGGCGCAAGAACGGATCCGTGAACGCGATGATGTTGCCGCTCGGCGACGGCTCTTCTTCGCTTGCGCCATCCCGAGCGGTGCTGGACAGCGGCGCGGCGGCGGCCGCCTCGAACGGCAGCTCGAACCAGAAACGGCTCCCGCGCGGAGGACTCTCCTGGTAGCCGATGCTGCCGCCCATCGCTTCGACCAGGCCCTTGGCGATCGTGGTTCCCAGGCCGGTGCCTTCGTAGCGCCGGGACAGGCCCACGTCCGCCTGCTCGAAGGCCTCGAACAGGCGCGGGCGCATCGCGGGCGGCACGCCGATCCCGGTGTCGACGATGTCGAAACTCAACCGGAACGGTTCGCCGGCATCGTTGCGCTGTATCCGAACACGGATGTCCACCCGCCCCATGTTGGTGAACTTGATCGCGTTGCCGGCCAGGTTCAACAGGATCTGCCGCAGGTGCCCCGCGTCGCCACGCACATTGTCCGGCACATCGGCCGCGACCTCCAGGTGATAGCCCAGCGCCTTGGCGCGCGCCTGCGGCTGCAGGATCAAGCCGATCTGCGCCAGCGTCTCGCGCAGCGAGAAATCGTGTTTCTCGGTGCGGATCTTGCCCGCCTCGATGGCGGAAATATCCAGCACCTCTTCCACCAGGGACAGCAGACTGCGCGCGGAGGCCTGGATGGTGCCCACGCATTCGCGCTGTTCCGCGTCCAGCTTGGTGGTGGCCAGGACTTCGGTCATGCCGGACAACCCGTTCAACGGGGTCCGGAACTCATGGCTCATGTTGGCAAGGAATCGGCTCTTGGCTTCGCTGGCGCGCCGCGCCTCCGCGGTCGCCTGGGTCAACTGCCGCAGCAGCCCCGACAGATACATGGGAATGGCAATCAGACCAGCCCACAGCCCGGCGCTCAGCGTGATGTTCTCGCGCCAGTAGCCATTGAGCAGGACCACGCAACCGAAACTGATGCAGGCGGACACCACGGCGCCGATCAGATAGCGGTTTCCGTAGCGAAGGCCATTGCCGACGGTGACCCACATGATGATGACGTACAGCCAGGCCAGCGGTTCTCCCTGCAGGATCATCGCCACCGTCATCAGGCCATAGTCGGTCACCATGCCGATGACGCGCCGAACGTTCGACGTGCCCGGCCGCACCAGAATCGCGGCGAACAGCGCCAGACCGACAAGCACGCCGACGCCGCTCATCAGCACCGATGTCAGGTATACATCGGGTGCGAGCTGACCCAGCTTTTCGGCGATCGTCATGCAGACGATGACGCACAGGAAGATGCCGACCCGGATCAGCGTCTGCCCGTGTTCGGTGTCCGTGCGTTGTCGCAAGCGGGCCCTGATCCATTCCAGCCGCGGTTTCACAGCGCGACCCCCGGCCGGACCGACGCGCTCGAGAACTTCTCGCAGATCAGATGCAACTGCTCGCGCCCGCGGAACAGCGCGTCCACGCAGCGCGGGTCGAACAGGCGGCCGCGTTGCGCGTAGAGATAGGCGAGGGTCGCATCCATGGTCCAGGCTTCCTTGTAGGGACGCGGCGAGATCAGCGCGTCGAAGACGTCGGCGACCGCCACGATCCGCGCCTCCAGCGGGATCGCTTCGCCGACCAGTCCGTCGGGGTATCCGCTGCCATCGTAACGCTCATGGTGGCGCAGCGCGATCAGCGCGCCGACCTGGATGAAGCGGTTCTGGCTGCCGCTGAGCAGTTCGTAGCCGATGCGCGGGTGCATGCGCATCACCGCCATCTCTTCCTCGTTGAGCTTGCCGGGCTTGAGCAGCACCGCATCGGGAATGGCGATCTTGCCCATGTCGTGCAGGCTCGCGGCCATTTCGATGACCCGCACCTCGTCCTCGGACAGGCCCAGCTGCTCGGCGATCAGGCCGGCCACGTGCGCCATCCGCTCCAGGTAGGCGCTGGTCCCGGCGTCGCGGTACTCGATCGCCCGCGCCAGCCGCGACAGGGTCTCGCGCTCGCGTTCCTCGACCTCGCGCATGCTCGCCAGCAGGCGCTGCTCCAGCGACATCGCGCGCTGCTTGATGTTCTCGCTCTGCAGCCGCAGCTGCAGCAGGTTGTGGCAGCGCGCGCGCAGTTCGCGCGGGCGGATCGGCTTGACCAGGAAGTCGATGACCCCGGCTTCCAGCGCGGCCTGGCGGATCGGCTCGTCGCCGACCACGGTGATCAGGATGATCGGAATGTCGCGGTGCTTGGGCAGGCGCCGCAGCCGCCGCGCGAATTCCAGCCCGTCCATGCCGGGCATGCGGTAGTCGAGCAGCAACAGGTCGACCTTGCCGGCCTCGCACCAGGCCAGGGCGGCCTGCGAGTCGCCGAAGTCGCGGACGGTGAGTTCCGGGGCGATGTCCTCGATCACGTGGCGCAGCATGGTGCGCGCGGACGTCTGATCGTCGACGATGACGATGTTCAAGCGATTGTCCGCCCCCTCCGCCCAGTCCGGGCGGTCGCTGCTGGAGGATACTCCGGACAGGCTCATGCTGGCATCTTGCATCTGCGATCCTCTTGCCCACGGGCTTCGGGCTGCTGAGACAATAACGGGAAACGCTCCGGCGCCGGCTATGCCGACCCAACCGCCTCACTTCGCTTGCTTGCCAACCGCTTGCTTGCCGACGCCCGATACGAGAACCCCACGCCAAGGCCACCGCCGCCTTCGGCTAGATTAAGCCTCCGGACGCATGTACGGGAACAGCAGCACGTCACGGATCGAATTGCTGCCGGTCAGCAACATTACCAGCCGGTCGATGCCGATGCCCAGGCCGCCGGTGGGTGGCAGGCCGACCTCCAGCGCACGGATGTAGTCGGCGTCGAAGTGCATGGCCTCGTCGTCGCCGCCCTCCTTCGCCGCCACCTGGGCCTGGAACCGGGCGGCCTGGTCTTCCGGATCGTTGAGTTCGGAGAAGCCGTTGGCGATCTCCTTGCCGTTGATGAACAGCTCGAAGCGGTCGGTATAGCCGGGTTCGGTGTCGCTGGAACGGGCCAGCGGCGACACCTCGACCGGGTGGTCGGTGATGAAGGTCGGCTGGATCAGGGTGTGCTCGACGGTGGCCTCGAAGATCTCCAGCAGCAGCTTGCCCCAGCCGTAGGACGGCTTGGTGCGGATCTTCAGCCGCTCGCAGTGGCGCAGCAGCGCCTCACGGTCGGTGCAGTCGGCGGCGCTGATCTCGGGGTTGTGGTGGCGGACCGCCTCGTCCATGCGCCAGCGGCGGAACGCCGGGGCCAGGTCGATGTCGGCGCCGTCCCAGTGCACCTGGGTGGTGCCGAGCACCTCCTGGGCCACGTCGCGGATCACGCTCTCGGTCAGGTCCATCACCTCGTGGTACGTGGCGTAGGCCTCGTACAACTCCATCATGGTGAATTCGGGATTATGCCGGGTGCTGACGCCTTCGTTGCGGAAATTGCGGTTGATCTCGTAGACCCGTTCCAGGCCGCCGACCACCAGCCGCTTCAGGTACAGCTCCGGCGCCACCCGCAGGTACAGGTCCAGGTCCAGCGCGTTGTGGTGGGTGGTGAACGGCTTGGCGGTGGCGCCGCCGGGGATGTAATGCATCATCGGCGTCTCCACTTCCAGGAAGCGGCGCGCGTCCAGCCAGGCGCGCATCGCGCGGATGATCTTGGAGCGCTTGACGAACACCTCGCGCGCCTCCGGCGACACGATCAGGTCCACGTAGCGCTGGCGGTAGCGCTGCTCCACGTCGGACAGGCCATGCCACTTGTCCGGCAACGGACGCAGCGCCTTGGTCAGCAGCCGCAGCGCGGTCGCCCGCACCGACAGCTCGCCGGTCTTGGTGCGGGTCAGCCCGCCTTCCACGCCGATGATGTCGCCGATGTCCCAGCCCTTGAACGCGTCATAGGCCGGGCCCAGCGCGTTGGCCTGCAGGAACAGCTGGATGCGCCCGGACTCGTCCTGCAGCTGCACGAAGCTGGCCTTGCCCATCACCCGCTTGGCCAGCAGGCGCCCGGCCAGGCGCAGGCTGCGGCCTTCGGCCTCCAGCGCCTCGGCGCTCCAGCGCTCGGCATCGGCGAATTCGGCCTGCAGGTCGCCGGCGAAATCGTGGCGGCGGAAATCGTTCGGATAGGCCACGCCCTGCGCGCGCAGCGCTCCCAGCTTGGCGCGGCGTTCGGCGATGAGGCCGTTCTCGTCGACGGGAAGGGACGGCGCGGGGGTCTGCTCGGTCATGGGAATGGGTACGCGGAGAAGAAGGGAGAGGATGCAGCAGATGCGGGGGGCTGCCCCGCGTGGCCGGCCTCCGCCACGGCGGGCGGGGGCCGACGGTTCAGGCGTCGCTGCGTTTGGCGCCGACTTCCAGGCCAGACTTGAGGCTGGCCTCGACGAATTCGTCCAGGTCGCCGTCGAGCACCTTCTGCGTGTCGGTGCGTTCGATGCCGGTGCGCAGGTCCTTGATCCGGCTCTGGTCGAGCACGTAGTTGCGGATCTGGCTGCCCCAGCCGATGTCCGACTTGGTCGCCTCGACCGCGTCGCGCTCGGCGTTGCGCTTCTGGATCTCCAGCTCGTACAGCTTGGCGGCGAGCATCTTCATCGCGTTGTCGCGGTTCTGGTGCTGGCTGCGCCCGGTCTGGCAGGCCACGACGATGTTGGTCGGGATGTGGGTGATGCGCACCGCCGACTCGGTCTTGTTGACGTGCTGGCCGCCGGCGCCGGAGGAGCGGTAGACGTCGGTCCGCAGGTCGGCCGGATTGATGTCGATGTCGATGTTGTCGTCCACTTCCGGCGACACGAACACCGAGGTGAAGCTGGTATGGCGGCGGTTGTCCGAGTCGAACGGCGACTTGCGCACCAGCCGGTGCACGCCGGTCTCGGTCTTCAGCCAGCCGTAGGCGAAATCGCCTTCCACGCGCAGCGTGGCCGACTTGATCCCGGCCACTTCGCCACCGGAGACTTCCATCAGCTCGGTCTTCCAGCCGCGCGACTCGCACCAGCGCAGGTACATGCGCAGCAGGATTTCGGCCCAGTCCTGGGCCTCGGTGCCGCCGGCGCCGGCCTGGATGTCGACGAAGGCGTTGCTGGCGTCCATCTGCCCGGAGAACATGCGCTGGAACTCCAGCTTCTCCACGTGCGCCTGGAAGCGGTCGACATCGGCGACCACCGCCAGCGCGGTGTCCTCGTCGTCCTCGCTCTCGGCCAGTTCCAGGAACTCCAGCGCCTCGTTCAGCCCGTCGAGCACGCTGGCGATGCCGCCGACGGTCTTCTCCAGGTTGGCGCGTTCGCGGCCCAGGCCCTGGGCGCGTTCGGGGTCGTTCCAGACATCGGGGCTCTCAAGCTCCCGGGTGACTTCCTCTAGGCGTTCTTTCTTGACGTCGTAGTCAAAGAAACCCCCGGAGCGACAGCACCCGATCGGACAGATCGGCGATGCGGTGGCGGATGGGATTGAGTTCGATCATGGCGGCATTCCGGCAAACGGCAAACAAGAGCGCGATTCTAGCAATTCCGGCCGCCGCGCCACAGCGCGCGCACTGCCGCGGCCGGGCCGGGCCGCGATCACTCGGCGATCGCCGCCTCGCCCTCCCCGGCCGCCGCGCGCAGGGCGGCGCGGTAGCGGCGGCTGCACGGCACATGGCTGCCGTCGCGCAGGTGCACGCGCGCCTCGCCGGCATCCAGCGGTTCGATCGAGACCACGCAGCCCAGGTTGACCATGTAGCTGCGATGGATGCGCACGAACACGGCCGGGTCGAGCCTGGCCTCGATCGCGGCCATGGTGCTGCGCAGCGGGTAGTCGTGGCCGCGCACGTGCAGGTTGACGTAGTTGCCCGAGGCCTGCAGCCATTCGATATCGGCGGCCGCGACCAGGAACTCGCGGCCGAGCTTGCGCACCAGGAAGCGCTCCGGGCGCTCCAGCGACTCCACCGGCGGGCCTTCGTCGGGCGCGCCGAGCAGGGCCGCCTCGCCCTGCCAGCGGCGCAGCAGGAAGCGGTACATCTCCACGCACAGCAGCATCGAGGCCAGGCTGCGCACGTCTTTCAGATACTCGTAGGCCAGCCCCTGCGGCCATGGGCCGAAGTCGTAGTGCAGCCCCTGCAGGCGGTACACCGCGCTGCGGATCGCGACCATGCCCAGCACGTGCAGCACCGACAGCGCGACGCTGCCCAGCAGGTAGGCCGGCAGCCGGCGCCGCCAGTTGTCCCAATGCAACGGATGGCGCCGGGTCAGCGCCGCCAGCAGCGGCACGATCAGCAGGAACACCAGATTGCTGGACCATTCCCACAGCGCCGGCTCCCACGCGGCGAAGTGCAGTCCCGCCTTGCGGATGTCCATCAGCACGGTGACGCTGTTGGCGGTGCTGTTGACCAGGGTGAGTGCGACCCAGAAGCCGATCTCGAAGCTGCGGCGCCACGGCAGGAAGCGGGCGTAGACGCTGGTGGCGGGCGATTCGGACATGGCGCATTTTAGCGCGCCGGCCACTCGGCAATGGCCGGCGCGCGGACGGCCTCAGCGCACCTCGAACTCGCCGACCAGGATCGTCTCCTTCTTGTCCTTCAGCCGCAGCGTCACCTGCTGGTCGCGCTGCGTGGCGCTGCCCCAGCCGGTGCTCAGCTGCAGGTGCAAGGTGGTGGCGCCGGTGACCAGCGGCTGGCGGTCGCCGAAGAAGTTCGCCTCCACCTTGTACTTGCCCGGCTTGGCCCGGCGCAGCGAGAACTCTTCCGGCCCGTAGCCGCCGGTGAAGTCCTGCGACAGCTGCCCACCCTGGTAGGTCGAGCGGTGCGCGTAGTAGCAGCGCTCGCCGTTGGGATCGGTCACCCACAGGTCCATGTCGCTGTTGTCGCTGTCCCAGTTCAGCACCACGCGCAGGTCCAGCGGCAGGTTGCGCTGCAGGCGCGGGTCGATGAAGGCGGTCTGCAATGGCCGCTGCGAGCGCGCCACGATCGCGTTCAATTCGTTCAAGGCGATCAGCGCCACGCCGTCGAAGCGGGGGTCCCAGTCGCGTGCGACCACCTGGTACAGCTGTTCGATCGCGGCCTGCGCGTCGCCGCGCGCGGCGTAGGCCAGGCCCAGGTCGCGGAAGCTCTGCGGCTCTTCCTCGCCCAGCCGCAGCACCTGCTCGAACACCGGCACCGCCAGGTCCGCCCTGCCCGCCTGCAGCAACCGGTAGCCGAGCACGCGCAGCACATGGCGGTTCTCCAGCTGCAGTTCGGCCAGGTTCGACAGCACGCGCAGCGCCAGCTCGCGCTGGCCGCGTTCGAACAGCACGTCGGCCACGTCCAGGTAGAACGCCACGCTGTCGGCATGCGCGGCGCGCTCGCTCAGGTACAGCGGATAGACCGCCTCCGGCGCGGCGGCACGCAGGCGCCGGGCGTAGGGCGAATCCGGCTGCCACGGCTGCAATGCCAGGGAAATCGTGGTGGATGCGGGCGCGCCGGCACGCGCATCGGCGTTCGCTGCGTCGCCGTCCGAGGCCGCGACCGCGCCGGTGACGACCACCGCCTCCAGCTCGGCGGACTCCGCGGCCGGCATCGGCGCGGCGGGTGCAGGCGGCGGCGCCATGGCCATCGCCGGTGCGGGCCGGGAAACGCCGTCCCGCCGCTCCCGACTGGCGTCGTGCTCCTCGCGTTGCGGCTTGGGCTGCGGCGGCGCGTTCTTCGGGAACGTGCGCTGCCACCAGGCGACGCGCTGGGCGAAATCCTCGGCGACGCGATCGATGCGCTGCTTGCGCTGCTCGCCCTGCGCTTGCTGGCGCTGCGCCTGCGCGCGCGCCACCGCCTCGCGCAGCGCCGCTGGCGGCGCGATGGCGTAGCGCACGTAGTCGTCGACGTTCTCCAGCACCAGCAGCGAGGTTTCGGCGCTGACCAGGCCGAAGCGGCTGGCCAGCTGCTGGCGGCGTGCGGCGTCGCCTGTCGGATCGGCGGCCAGGCTGCGCAGCATGGCCCGCGCCCAGGCGCCCGGCACCAGCTCGCCCGGCACCTCGCTGGCGTCGCGCAACGGGAGACTCAGACGGCGCGTGCTGGCGGCGGTGGCGATCTCCAGGTGCAGCGTCGCATCGGCCGCGAGCAGGCGCCCGGCGATGCGCAGATAGCCGTCGTCGGCGTAGCGCGAATCGGCGACCAGATCGGCGACGCCCTCGCCCTGCAACGCCACCAGTTCGCCGCCGCGCTGCAGCAGCCGTTCGCTGGCCTGCTGCACGCCCTGCACGCCATGCAGCTCGATCAAGCGGCCGCCGCGCGCTTCCGCCGATGCCGCCAGGCGTGCGGCATCGGCATGGGCACCGGCCGAATCGACCGCGTACAGGCGCTGGCCCGGCGCCAGCGCCGGCAAGGCCTGCGCGCCGTAGTTGCCCAGGCCATCGCTGAACAACAGATACTCCTGCACGTCCGCCACCGGCCGCCAATCGCCCAGCGCGCTGGCGCCGTCCGGCTGCAGGCCCTGCAGCGTCGCTTTCAACGCGCTCCAATCGCCGGCGCGCACCTGGAACCGGCGCGGCGCCTCGGCGCGGTCGCGCAGCACGACCAGATCGACCTGCGCGTTGCCCAGCGCGGCGAAATAGCGCTGCAGCAAGGCCAGTTCGGCGGCAATGTCGCGCTGCCGCGCCGAACCCGATGCATCCCACAGCAGGCCGATGCGCTGCGGCAACGGGCGTGCGCCGTGCAGATCGGCGATCGGCAGCAGCGCCTGGAAATAGCGCTGGCCGTCGTGGCTGCCGACCGCGACGCGCGGATCGCTGGTCGCGCGCAACGACAGCGCCAGTTCCCTCGGCAGTTGCGCGGGCGTGCCCGACCATGCCGCCGCGTAACCGCCGGGCGCCGGCGACAGGCGCAGGCCCGCAGGCAACGCGGCGGTGTCCACCGGCGCCGCCTGCGTGCTCAATGCCAGGCGCAGCGTCTGGGCGCTGGCCGCATAGCCCAGCGGCAGCCGCCACTGCCAACCGGCGGCAGTGCGCGGCAGCGACTCGCGATAGACCAGGCGCACGCGGCGGCTGCCGTGCGCGGGAATCGGATAGAGCCGCAGCTGAAACTGGTTGCCGGCGGTCTGCTCGACCAGGCCCGGGTCCACGCCGCGCCGCTCGATCGCCTCGAACACCTGCCGCCCGCGCGCCTTCGGCACCGGCACCGCGTCGCGCATCTGTCCGTCGATGTCCAAGGCGAAGCCGCTGATCTGCTGGCCGTCGCGCAGCGGGAACGCCAGCTGCCCTTCCAGCACGCGCGCATTGGGGTTGAAGAACAGCAGCTCCACCGTGGTTTCGGCCAGGCCGGCCGCGGCGTGCGCGCTCACCGTCGCCGAGCGCAGCTCGACCGGGCGCTCGCTGTGATCGGTCTTCAGCAGTGGGGCGAGAAGTTGCCGCTGCGGCGCGGTCTGGGCCAAGGCCGGCACGGCGGCCGCCGACAACAGCGAGAACAACAGCAGGCACAGGCCTTTGCGCGCGACGTACGGCATGGATCACTCCTTGATGGGACGGTACAGCTTGAACGTCCGGGGCGGCGCAGCGGGGTTATCCAGAATCTTCGCGCGGTGTGCTCGGGCCGCTGAGTCTTGCATCGATGCGGCTGATCCCATCTTCACCCAAGCCGTCTGCGGGGGAGAGAGGCTGGCTGTTCCCTTCTCCCGTCGGGACCATGGCCCGCTTTTCGGGGGAAGGTGGCCCGCAGGGCCAGATGAGGGTCCGGGCGCCGCCTCGTGCACCCAACGCTGCGAGTCGCTTTCGCGCCGTACCCTCACCCCAACCCCTCTCCCGAAGGGAGAGGGGCTAAGGGCAATGGATCAGCCCGACAGGCTCCGGCAGTGCTCCACCACCAGTTGCACCGCGTCGCCGCCGCGGTAGTCGTCGGCGACCAGGCGGTAGGCGATGTGCACGCGGCGGCCGGGTTCGTCGCCGCGCCACCCGTTGAAATGGATCGCGTTCAATGGCTCGCCGCGGCCGGCGCAGCGCAGGCTCAGCTTGAGGTGGCGCTCCTTCAGCAGGCGCCACTGCAGCACCTCGAACTCACCGTCGAACAGCGGCTCGGGGAAGCCCTGTCCCCATGGCCCGGCCAGGCGCAGCGCCTCGGCATGGCGATGGTCCAGCTCGTGCGGATCCAGTGCGCCGTCGCTGAGCAGTTCGGCCTGCAGCAGCGCCGCGTCCAGGCTGGCCAGCGCATGCTCGCGGAACAGCTGTTCGAACTCGGCCAACGCGGCGTGCGGCAGGCTCAGGCCCGCGGCCATCGCATGGCCGCCGAATTTGTCCATCAGCCCCGGCCGGCGCGCTTCCACCGCGGCCATCGCGTCGCGGATGTGGAAGCCGGGAATCGAGCGCGCCGAGCCGCGCAACTGGTCGCTGCCCGGCTCGGCCGGGGCGAAGGCGATCACCGGACGGTGCAGGCGGTCCTTCATCTTCGAGGCGACCAGGCCGATCACGCCCGGATGCCAGTCGGCATCGAACAGGCACACCGCCACCGGTGGCGCGTCCGGCGCGGCCAGCAGCGCCTGCGCCACCGTGGCCTCGGCCTCGTCGGTCATCTGCTGCTGCACCGCGCGGCGCTCGCCGTTGATCTGTTCCAGCGTGGCGGCGATCTCGCGCGCCTGCTGCGGGTCCTCGCACAGCAGCAGCTCGATGCCCAGCGCCATGTCCTCGAGCCGGCCGGCGGCGTTGAGCCGCGGCGCCAGCGCGAAACCGATGTCGCTGGCGCTGAGCCGCGCCGGATCGCGGCCGCTGGCTTCGATCAGGGCGCGCAGGCCGATGCAGCCGTCGCCGCGCTGCAGGCGGCGCAGCCCGGCCGACACCAGCGCGCGATTGTTGGTGTCCAGCGGCACCAGGTCGGCGACGGTGCCGACCGCGACCAGGTCCAGCAACACCGTCAGATCCGGCGCCTGGGTCGCGAACGCACCGCGCTCGCGCAGGTGCCGGCGCAACGCCAGCAACACGTAGAAGATCACCCCGACGCCGGCCAGCATCTTGCTCGGGAACGCGTCGCCGGCCAGGTTCGGATCGACGATCGCGTCGGCCGGCGGCAGCACGCTGCCCGGCAAGTGGTGGTCGGTGACCAGCACCTGCCAGCCCAGCGCCTTGGCCGCGGCGACGCCGGCATGGCAGGCGATGCCGTGGTCGACGGTGACCAGCAGGTCCGGCTGCAGCGGCGCCAACTCGGCGACCAGCGCCGGCGACAGGCCGTAGCCGTGCACCATGCGGTTCGGCACCGCGTGCAGCACCTGCGCGGCGCCGAGCAGGCGCAGCCCGCGCACCGCGACCGCGCAGGCGGTGGCGCCGTCGCAATCGAAATCGCCGACGACCAGGATCCGTTTGCCGGCGGCGATCGCGGCGGCCAGCAGCGCGACCGCCGCGTCGATGCCGCTCAGCGCATCCGGCGGCAGCAGCTGCGCCAGCTTCGGCTGCGCCAGGCTGGCGTCGTGGGCGCCGCGCGCGGTGTAGATACGGCGCAGCAGCGGCAGCACGCTGTCCGTCCACGGCCCACCCTCGGCGGCCGGCCGCCGGGTGATGCGCAGCGCCGGACTCATGCGTCCAGGCGCGCCAGCGGCCGCCGCCAGAAGCGCCAACGCTGCTCGCGCTCGATCCGGAAACGGGTGCCGTCCTCGAAATCCAGCAGCAGTTGCTGCAGTTCGCCCAGGCGCAGCGCTTCGAGCAGCGGCTGCATCACCTCGCCGACGAACTGCTCGGGCGCGCGCAGCTGGCGCAGATCGACCAGCGCATCGACGCGCGGCGTTTGCCCGGCGTCGATGCCGGCGGCCTGGGTCAGCGCGCGCAGCAGCGGCTCGCGGCTGCGCACCTGCGCATGCGCGCTGGTCACCGTGGCCGGCAACGCGCCGCCGCCCCAGAACCACAGCGAGTTGATCGCCGGCTGCCCGCGCGCACTGCGTTCGCGGTTCCACGGATGCTGGTGCAGCAGCACCTGCGCCTCGGTCAGCAGCGCCCGCCAGCGGCGCCCGCCCTCGCCCTGCGGCAGATGGTCGAACAGATCGGCGCCGAGCACCTGCGCCGGTGCGGCGAACGCAGGCAGTACGCTGTCCGGCGCCAGGCGCAGATACCAGCGGGTGGGTTCCGGCGCGTCCAGGACCAGGCCGGCCTCCGCGAACAGGTCCTGCAGCGACGGCAGCAGCGCGGCCAGGTCGATCGCGTCGATCGCGAGCATGTCGCCATGCGCCATCAGCCGCGCGCCCTGCATGTCCGGCACCACATAGGCCGGATCGGCGCGCAGCCACACGGCGTCGCCGGCGTCGCCGGCGTCCAGCTGGCGGGTCAACGCCGCCACCGGCCATTGCCCGGGCGGCAGCGTGAAATGGCGGCGCAACTGCGCTTCGGAACCGGGCTCCAGGCGCTCGCGGTCGGCGCGGCCGAACGCCCGCGCCACCTCGCCGGTCAGCGCCGCAGCGGCCAGGCGCGCGCGCTCCGGCAACAACAAGGTGGCGACCGCCACGACGTCAGCCGACGTATTCGACGCTGACGATCTCGTACTCGCGACGGCCGGCCGGGGCGTCGATGCTGACACTGTCGCCTTCCAGCTTGCCGATCAGCGCGCGCGCCAGCGGCGAGGAGATCGCGATCAGGCCCAGCTTGATGTCCGCTTCCAGATCGCCGACCAGCTGGTAGCGCTTCTCTTCGTCGTTTTCCACGTCGGCCAGGGTCACGGTCGCGCCGAACACCACCTTGCTGCCGACCGCCAGCTTGCTGACGTCGATGATCTCGGCATGCGACAGCTCGCTCTCCAGCTGCTTGATGCGGCCTTCGATGAAGCTCTGCTGCTCGCGCGCGGCGTGGTACTCGGCGTTTTCCTTCAGGTCGCCGTGCGCGCGCGCCTCGGCGATCGCGGCGATGACCTGCGGCCGCTTGACCGACTTCAACTGGTCCAGTTCCTCGCGCAAACGCAGCGCGCCTTGCATGGTGATCGGGGCTCTCACGCTTCCAGCTCCTTGTGCAGTTCCTGCAGCGCCCAGACCGGACCGGTGCCGCGGAATTCCAATGAATGCACCAGCGCGCGGGCGCCGGCAACGGTGGTCGAATAGGTGACGCGCTGCTGCAGGGCTTCGCGCCGGATCGAGAACGAATCGGAGATCGCCGCACGGCCCTCGGTGGTGTTGACGATATACACGATTTCGCCGTTCTTGATCAGATCGACGATATGCGGGCGGCCCTCGGCCACCTTGTTGATCTGGTCGCACTGCAGGCCATGCTGGCGCAGCCACGCGCAGGTACCGCTGGTGGCCACCAGCGTGTAGCCGCGCTCGACCAGCGCCTGCGCCACCGGCAGCACGCGCTGCTTGTCCGGGTCGCGCACCGACAGGAACGCCTTGCCCAGCGGCGGCGCCTTGATCCCGCCGGCTTCCTGCGCGCGCGCGAACGCGGCGCCGAAGCTGCGGCCCACGCCCATCACCTCGCCGGTGGAGCGCATCTCCGGGCCGAGGATCGGGTCCACGCCCTGGAACTTGGCGAACGGGAAGATCGCTTCCTTCACCGAGTAGTAGTCGGGCACGATCTCCTTCAGCGCGCCCTGCTCGGCCAGGGTCTTGCCGGCCATGCAGCGCGCGGCGATCTTGGCCAGCGCCATGCCGGTGGCCTTGGACACGAACGGCACCGTGCGCGAGGCGCGCGGGTTCACTTCCAGCAGGAACACGATGTCGTCGCCGGCTTCGTCCACCTGCACCGCGAACTGGGTGTTCATCAGCCCGACCACGTTCAGGCCCTTGGCCAGCATCACCACCTGGCGGCGCAGTTCGGCCTGGGTCTTGGCCGACAGCGAATACGGCGGCAGCGAGCACGAGGAATCGCCCGAATGCACGCCGGCTTCCTCGATGTGCTCCATCACCCCGCCGATCAGCACCTGGCCGTCCTTGTCGGCGATGATGTCCACGTCCACTTCGACCGCGTTGTCGAGGAAACGGTCGAGCAGCACCGGCGAGTCGTTGGAGACCTTGACCGCGTCGCGCACGTAGCGCGCCAGGTCCGATTCGCCGTAGACGATCTCCATCGCGCGGCCGCCGAGCACGTAGCTCGGGCGCACCACCAGCGGATAGCCGATCTCGCGCGCCAGCACCAGCGCCTCGTCGGCGTTGCGCGCGATGCGGTTCGGCGGCTGCTTCAGGCCCAGCTTGTCGACCAGCTGCTGGAAGCGCTCGCGGTCCTCGGCCAGGTCGATCGAGTCCGGGCTGGTGCCGATCACCGGCACGCCGTTGGCCTCCAGCGCGCGCGCCAGCTTCAGCGGGGTCTGCCCGCCGTACTGCACGATCACGCCCTTGGGCTGCTCCAGCTCGACGATCTCCAGCACGTCTTCCAGGGTCAGCGGCTCGAAGTACAGGCGGTCGGAGGTGTCGTAGTCGGTGGACACGGTCTCCGGGTTGCAGTTGACCATGATGGTTTCATAGCCATCCTCGCGCAGCGCCAGCGCCGCGTGCACGCAGCAGTAGTCGAACTCGATGCCCTGGCCGATGCGGTTGGGGCCGCCGCCGAGGATCATGATCTTGTCGCGGTTGCTCGGCTTGGCCTCGCACTCGTCCTCGTAGGTCGAATACAGGTAGGCGGTGTCGGTGGCGAATTCGGCCGCGCACGAGTCCACCCGCTTGTACACCGGGCGCACCTTGTGCGCGCGGCGCAGCGCGCGGATCGCGGCCTCGTTGGTGCCGCACAGTTCGGCCAGGCGCGCATCGGAGAAACCGGCACGCTTGAGCGTGCGCAGGCGCGCGGCATCCAGCGAGCCCAGGCCGTCGGCGGCCAGCTGCTTCTCCTGCGCGATCAGGTCCTCGATCTGGTCCAGGAACCACGGATCGATGAACGACAGCGCATGCACCTGCTCCACGCTCATGCCGGCGCGGAACGCATCGGCGACGTAGAACAGCCGCTCCGGACCGGGCGCCTTCAACTCGCGCTTGAGCGCGGCCATGTCGTCCTCGCTGCCCAGGTCCAGCCCGGTCGGGTCGAGCCCGATCTTGCCGGTCTCCAGGCCGCGCAGCGCCTTCTGCAGCGATTCGGAGAAGGTGCGGCCCATCGCCATCACCTCGCCCACCGACTTCATCTGCGTGGTCAGGCGCGCATCGGCCTGCGGGAACTTCTCGAACGCGAAGCGCGGGATCTTGGTGACCACGTAGTCGATCGACGGCTCGAACGAGGCCGGGGTCAGGCCGCCGGTGATCTCGTTCTTCAGTTCGTCCAGCGTGTAGCCGACCGCCAGCTTGGCGGCGACCTTGGCGATCGGGAAGCCGGTGGCCTTGGAGGCCAGCGCCGAGGAACGCGACACGCGCGGGTTCATCTCGATGACGACGACGCGGCCGGTCTGCGCATTGATGCCGAACTGCACGTTGGAGCCGCCGGTGTCCACGCCGATCTTGCGCAGCACCGCGATCGAGGCGTCGCGCAGGCGCTGGTATTCCTTGTCGGTCAGGGTCTGCGCCGGCGCCACGGTGATCGAGTCGCCGGTGTGCACACCCATCGGGTCCAGGTTCTCGATCGAGCAGACGATGATGCAGTTGTCCGCGGTGTCGCGGACCACTTCCATCTCGAATTCCTTCCAGCCGAGCACCGATTCCTCGACCAGCACTTCGCTGGTCGGCGACAGCTCCAGGCCGCGGGTCACGATCTCGATCAGTTCCTCGCGGTTGTAGGCGATGCCGCCGCCGCTGCCACCGAGGGTGAAGCTGGGGCGGATGATGGTCGGATAGCCGACCCGGGTCTGGATCTCCAGCGCTTCCTCAAGGGTGTGCGCGACCGCCGCCTTCGGGCATTCCAGGCCGATCTCGCCCATCGCCACGCGGAACAGCTCGCGGTCCTCGGCCATCATGATCGCTTCGCGCTTGGCGCCGATCAGTTCCACGCCGTACTTTTCCAGCACGCCGTGGTCGGCCAGGTCCAGCGCGCAGTTCAGCGCGGTCTGCCCGCCCATGGTCGGCAGCAGCGCATCGGGCTTTTCCTTGGCGATGATCTTCTCGACCGTCTGCCAGTTGATCGGCTCGATGTACACGGCGTCGGCCATGTTCGGGTCGGTCATGATCGTGGCCGGGTTGCTGTTGACCAGCACCACCCGGTAGCCCTCGTCGCGCAGCGCCTTGCACGCCTGCGCGCCGGAGTAGTCGAACTCGCAGGCCTGGCCGATGACGATCGGGCCGGCGCCGATGATGAGGATGGTTTTTAGGTCGGTGCGCTTGGGCATGGGGATTCTCAGTAAAGTCGGTCCTGCCACGCCGCGGGGGCGCGCCAGGTGATCTGGTCGGACGATCGGGCGTCGATCGCACCATGGTCGACCGCGGCGCGAACCTCGCGCTGCATCGCGGCCCAGCTGGGAGCGGCGGCGCCGATGCGCGCGCCGATCCGGTTGTTGTGGGCATCCATCGCCCGGCTCGCGTTGCCGCGCCCGTCGCGCTCCATCACCGCCGTCACCCAGTCCACGCAACGCGGCGACAAGGTGTAGGCGACGATGGCGCTGGCCAGGCTGTGGCGGTACGCATCGGCCGGGCCGTTGCGCCCGCCGGGCAGCCCGGCGCCGAGCCACTGCGCGTAGACCGCGACCAGCACGAACAGCGGATACGCCGCGAGCGCCAGCAACGCCAATACGCCCCAACGCCAGCGGCGTGGACGCAGCGACGGCGCCAGCGCGGCGCTCATCAGGCGGCGGCCGCCATCAGCGCGGTGAAGCGATCGAACAGCGGCGCCACGTCGCGCGGACCCGGCGAGGCTTCCGGGTGGCCCTGGAAGCTGAAGGCCGGCGCGTCGGTCAGTTCGATGCCCTGGTTGGTGCCGTCGAACAGCGAGCGGTGGGTCACCCGCACGTTGGCCGGCAGCGACGCTTCGTCCACCGCGAAGCCGTGGTTCTGCGAGGTGATCATCACCCGGCCGCTGTCCAGGTCCTGCACCGGGTGGTTGGCGCCGTGGTGGCCATGGCCCATCTTCAGGGTCTGCGCGCCGGCGGCCAGCGCCAGCAGCTGGTGGCCCAGGCAGATGCCGAAGGTCGGGATCTTCCTGGCCACGATTTCCTTGATCGCCGCGATCGCGTAGTCGCACGGCGCCGGATCGCCCGGGCCGTTGGACAGGAACACGCCGTCCGGCTGCATCGCCAACACCTCGGCGGCAGGCGTCTGCGCCGGCACCACGGTGACCTCGCAACCGCGCTCGGCGAGCATGCGCAGGATGTTGAGCTTCACGCCGTAGTCGTAGGCCACCACCTTGTACTTCGGTGCGGCCTGGGCGAACGCGTTGCTGTCCAGGTCGAGCTGACCGTCGCGCCACGGATAGGCCTTGCCGGTGGAGACCACCTTGGCCAGGTCCATGCCCTTGAGCCCGGGGAACTTGCGCGCCGCTTCCAGCGCGGTGTCCACGTTCACTTCGCCGGCCATCACCGCGCCGTTCTGCGATCCCTTCTCGCGCAGGATGCGGGTCAGCTTGCGGGTGTCGATGCCGGCGATGGCGACCACGCCGCGCTGGATCAGCCAGTCCGGCAGCGATACCTGGCTGCGCCAGTTGCTGGGACGGCGCGGCACGCTGCGCACGATCAGCCCGGCCGACCAGACCTGGGCGGCTTCGTCGTCCTGGTCGGTGCAGCCGGTGTTGCCGATATGCGGGTACGTCAGGGTGACCAGCTGACGGGCGTAGGAGGGATCGGTGAGGATCTCCTGGTAGCCGGTCATCGCGGTGTTGAACACCACTTCGCCGACGGACAGGCCGGCGGCGCCTACGGATTCGCCCTCGAACACGGTGCCGTCTTCAAGGACAAGGATTGCGGGTTGAGTCACGGGGTTCGCCTTGGGGAGAGAGGAACCCTGCCCCACCAACTTGCGGCTGCAAGAAACCGCGAACTCGGCGCTTCTCCGGGTCCGTGGCGATGGGTAACAGGCGAGCGAGAATTGTACCGACGCGGACCTGTCCGCGCCAGACGTTTATGTGAAAGCGCCGTTCAGCCGAGCAGATCGCGCAGCCGGTAGGCCCCGGGCGCGCGGCCCGGCAGGCGCGCGGCGGCATGCAGCGCGCCGCGGGCGAAGATGTCGCGGTTGCTGGCGCGGTGCACCAGTTCCACCCGCTCGCCGAGTCCGGCGAACTGCACCAGGTGCTCGCCGACGATGTCGCCGGCGCGCAGGCTGGCGTAGCGCGGCTGCGCGCCGCCATGCGCGGCGGCCTCGCCCAGGGTCAGCGCGGTGCCGGACGGCGCGTCCTGCTTGTGCACGTGGTGCGATTCGACGATGTCGCAGTCCCAGCCCGGCAGCGCCGCGGCGGCGCGTTCCACCAGGTCGTTCAGCACCGCCACGCCGAGGCTGAAGTTGGACGCCCAGATCAGCGGGATGCCCGCCGCCGCGTCGGCCAGTGCCTGCCGCTGCGCCGCGTCCAGGCCGGTGGTGCCGGACACCAGCGCCGCGCCGCGCGCCACGCACAGCGCCAGCACCGGGTCGAAGCCCTGCGGCAGGCTGAAATCCACCGCCACGTCGAACGCCGGCGCGCCGTTCAGCTCGGCCGCGGCGAAGTACGGCACCCCGTCGACCACCCGCTGCGCCGGCGCGCGCCGGATCACCGCCCCCACCACCTGCAGCGCCGGGTCCTGCGCCGCCAGGCGCAACAGCGCCTGGCCCATGCGGCCGGATGCACCATGAATCAACACACGTACGGGGGAAGTCGTCATCGCACAAGGCTAGCGGTTTGTCGCGATCCGCGACAGGGGTGCGGCGCCTTGGCGTTGGTCGGCAACGCAGGCGGGTCGAGCGTTGACGGCATCCGGCAACGGAAGGGTCTACCGTCCCGTTCATCGCGGCTGCAGTCGCTCCCACAACGGTCTTGTGGCTCCCTTGCAGCGTGCCCTGCAGGAGCGGCTTTAGCCGCGACAGACAAGCAAAATCGCAAGGCTTACTGACATCCCTTGTCGCGGCTGAAGCCGCTCCTACAGGGGCTTGCGGACAGCGGGCTGGGTGCACTGTGGAAGGGCTGCAGGCCCGACACCATTCAACCCCGGAAGGTCCGCGGTTCCGCCGGTCGCCGCCGCTGGCCCTGCGGTTGAGCGCCCTACTCGGCCGCCGGCTGCCCCAGCAGGCGCTTGTCCCAGCACTCGACCTCGCGCTGGGCCAGACGCCGCTCGAACAGCACGCGCCAGTTCGGCACCAGCGGCAGTTCCAGCACCTGCTCCAGCTGCGCCGGATCGACCTCGCGCCGATACAGCAGCTGGATCAGGCGGGTCAGCGACCAGTCCGGGTAGGGCCGCTCCAGCAGGGTCAGGCGATCGCCGGCGGCGACGTCGCCCGGCTGCAGCACGCGGTAATACCAGCCGGTGCGGCCGCTTTCCTGCACGCGCCGCGCCAGCGCCGCCACACCGAAGCGGTCGGACAGCTTCCAGCACGGCTGCCGCGACTGCGAAACCTCGACCAGGGCCGTGCCCAGCCGCAGCCGGTCGCCCAGGCACAGGTCGGCCTCGGTGGCGCCGAGCGTGCTGAGGTTCTCGCCGAATGCGCCCGGCGCCTCCAGCAAGGCATGCACACCCAGTTCCTGGCGCCAGGCCGCGTAGTGGTCGCGCGGATAGTGGTGCAGCGCCTTGTCCGGGCCGCCGTGCACGCGGCGGTCGCCCTGCTCGTCCAGTTCCAGGCCGTCGATGCCGATCCGCAACCGCCCCGGCAGCGGCCGCTTGGCGATCGCGCTGCGGCTGCCGGGCCGGGTGAACGCCTGCGCACGGCCGACCAGCACCGCGTCCACGCCCAGGTCCAATGCCGCAGCCGAGTGCATGCGCAGGCGTCCGGGTGCCGGATCAGGCCGCCGCGCTGCGATGCGCGGCGATCTCGGCCTGCAGCAGTTCGCCGAGGATGCGCACGCCGCGCTCGATGCGCTCTTCCGGCACGGTCACGAACGACAGGCGCAGGGTATTGCGCTGCGGTTCGACCGCGTAGAACGGCGCGCCCGGCACGAAGGCGACGTTGCGCTCGATCGCCTTGGCCAGCAGCGCGCCGCCGTCCATGCCTGCCGGCAGTTCGACCCAGATGAACATGCCGCCGGCGGGACGGTTCCAGCGCACCTGCGACGGGAAGTACTTCTCCAGCGCCGCCAGCATCTGCTGGCAGCGGCTCGCGTACAGGCTGCGGATACCGGGGATGTGCGCATCCAGGAAGCCGTCCTGCACCGCCTCGTAGACGATGCGCTGGCTGAACGAGGGCGTGTGCAGGTCCGCCGCCTGCTTGGCCTGCACCAGCTTGGCGTGCACCGCTTCCGGCGCGACCACGAACCCCAGGCGCAGGCCCGGCGCCAGCACCTTGGAGAACGAGCCCATGTAGATGGCCCCGTCCGGATTCATCGACAGCAGGCTCGGCAGCGTGTCGCCGCTGTAGCACAGCTCGCCGTAGGGGTCGTCCTCGACGATGGGCACGCCGGCGGCGGCCGCGCGCGCGACCAGCGCCTGGCGCCGGTGCAGCGGCAGGCGCCGCCCGGTCGGGTTCTGGAAGTTCGGCAGGCAGTACATGAAGCGCGCGCCGGCCAGTTGCGCGTCGTCCAGCGCATCCACCACCAGCCCGTCGTCGTCGGACTGCATCGCCGCGAACGCCGGCTGGAACAGCGAGAACGCCTGCAGCGCACCGAGATAGCTCGGCGTCTCCACCAGCACCTTGCTGCCTTCGTCGATGAACACCTTGCCGAGCAGGTCCAGGCCCTGCTGCGATCCGGTGGTGATCAGCACCTGGCTGGGACGGATGCTGGCGCCGTCGCGGCTCACCCGCGCCGCCACCCATTCGCGCAAGGGCAGATAGCCTTCGGTCGGGCCGTATTGCAGTGCCGCCTGCGGCGCCTCGCGCAGCACCTTGTCGCAGGCGTACTGCATGCGCGCCACCGGGAACGTGTCCGGCGACGGCAGCCCGCCGGCGAACGAGATCACCTCCGGGCGTTCGGTGACCTTGAGGATTTCGCGGATCGCCGAACTGGTCAGCGCCTGCGCACGGCGGGAGAACTGGAAGGAGGTCGTCATGGCCACTAGCATAGCGGCAGCATGGCCGCGCTCCACTGTGCAGCGCAGCGCAAGCGACAGCGCCGGTCGGCGATGGACCGGGCCGACCCAGGTCGTGCCTGCGCTGGCACAGGCATGGGTCCGGCAACGTCGACGCACGATCGTGGCGTGGCTAGGCGTGGCGGTCCGCAGGAACGGAGCGCCCAGGGTGGCGCGCCTCGACCAGCGCCGAGCGCTGGTCCGGCGCGATCTCGATGCTGCGGACGGGGTGGCTGCAGCGGCAGAGTTCGCTGCGCCGGCCGGCGGACGCCAGCTGGCCCGACACGGGCGCCGTGTCCTCGCTGGCCGCGCAGACCTGGTGGCCGGCTATCGACCCGCTCCGACCACCTGCCCGAACCGCTGGCGCTCGGCACTGGACGCCGAGGGGCGCGCAACCGCGCTGGCGAGCGTGGACCTGAGGGTCGGGCTCAGTTGCACGTCGCCGCTGGCGACGGCATCGAGCGTGGTCATCACCAAGGGGCTGGTGGCGCCACGTGCGATGTAGTTCACCGCCACATCCGCAGCTTCGTCCGGAGCGGAGAGGCGGTAGATCTTCTGCACCGCCAGGGCGCGCACCAAGGCGTCGCCATCGCCCGAGGCCAGCGAGTCCATCTGCGCCACCGCGCTGCGCTTGAGCGCGTCGGCACCGGGCGAGACGTCGTTCTCGATGGTGCCGATGAAGTTCAGCGCGGCCACCGCGGTGCGCTGATCGGTACCGCGCGCGTCCAGGGTCGCCAGGGCATCGGCATAGACCTCCCGCGTTGCCTGGCCAGGCAGGTTGAAATAGGTCTCGTACATTTCTGCGTAGAGTCCCTTGTCCTTGCCGGCCCAGATCTGGTTGGCCTCGTCGAGTACCAGCGCGCGTCCCTGCGGCGAGGGCACCAGCATGCCGCGCAACATGTCGCGTTCCATCGCCTGGCTTGCCGGCATGGCCCGGTAGGCCTCGGCCACCGCCTGTCTCGCCTCGGCGCTGCCGTCGACCGACGCCAGCAACCGCGCCGCGAACGCGTCCCGCTCGGCGCGCGACGGCGGCGGGTTGGCGTTCACCCGGGCAAAGAACTCGCGCAGACGGCGCTGGACCTCGCCGGCGTCGAACGGCGTTGCCGCGTCGGCGGCGCCGTCTCGCATTGGCGCATCTTCGATCGCGGCTTGCGCGGAGCGATGAGGATTGGCCGCATCGATGGCCATGCCGAGGCGAACCTGGCCGGAGGAGCCTGCCGGCGCGGCGATCTCGCCTTCCGCGCCAGGCAGGTCCGCGTGCGCATGCTGGTAGAAGTACACCGCGGTAAAGGCGAACAAACCGCCGACGATCGCCAGCGGCAGGTAGCCGCGACGTACAGGACTCTTCATTATTTTCATTGGATTGTCACAGGTCTGGAAGAACACCGGCACGACCCCGTACCTGCGCTGACGCGCAAGCACGGGGAGCTTCCGCCATCGCGAGGCGCGCTTAGATGCGCTCGTAGTCGCAGGTGCTGCCGCGCCATTCCGGCAGATAACCCTGTCGGGAATAGGTGCCGCCGTCGTAGCGACAGGACCAACCGGAGCCACCCTCCCAGTTCGACTTCCAGCCTGCCGGACAGGACGACCGCAACGTGACGTAATAATCCGGATCGCCACCGACCACGTTGACCGTGCCGACACGCTCGCTGAAGAGGATCGCAGCGCGGCCCTTCCAGCCCGGTTTCGGCGAACAGGTCACGGTTTCCGAACGGACATTGCACGCCGACCAAGAGTTGTTGTAACCGCCGTTGATTTCCATCGAACCGACCCGGGTGGGAACCGCCCATTTGATACCGATATTGAATCCACGGGTCACGCAAGAGCTGTGGCCCGTGGTCAGCGCCACCGAACCGCAGGAACCGCCCTGGTTGCTGAAGCAGTAATGCCAGTCCGATCCGTCGATATATTCGGAACGCTGCTGCTTGCCGACCCAGCCGCCGAAGGTGGTTCTCAATTGCGTAGACGGATCTGCAGCGGCGACGCCACTGAATAAGAATAGGACCAACGAAAACAAGACGACCCTTACTTTCAATTTCGACATACCACTCTCCCTAATAAATAAGCCAGCCCAAGATGTAGACAAATAGCGCCACTGCGTCACACACGACCACCCTGGAAAACGCAGCGAAAACCTCCGCATGGCGTGCGGAGTATTTCGATCGACATTTACCAAGGAATTCCAGTTGGAGTGACGGTGCGCAGCCTATCCAGGCAATGCTACATATTGGTGGCACGCAAAATTAACTGGATGCAGAAAATCAAATTGTATTAATATTATAATATTGAACTAATTTGAAAATCCGGTCGGCCGGCCCCGCGCTTGCGCTGGCAGCGACCGCTGCCCCACCTTCCCGCAAGATCGCCTCTGAGCCTTCTACGTTGCTTATCACGCAGGCATGGCAGTAGCGCTTCAACGCAGCGCCAGCGCAGAGCGCATCGTGCAGCCAAGACGCTGCGGCGCGACCGCTACGCGAACCGGTCGCGTGCGCGCGGATGCGGGCAGGCTTTTTTGAGCGCAACGCGATGTCGGCAACAGCCATCGCCGCAGGCACAGCCCGATGGCGCAGCCTCACGGCAGCAAGTGTCGCCTCCGCCATTCGCCTGCCGGCAACGTCGATGCCGCCGCGACGGTGACAGGCCGCAGCAGTCGCAGCCGCCGCTATGACGGCCGCCGAACAACGGTCCGCGGGTGCCGGCATCAAGCCTGTGTTGCGGCGCCCGACAATTACCCCAGCGCGGCAGGCGTATACAGACGCACATCCGAGATGGCGGGAAGTGCGGCCGCCGCCGCGAACAGCGCCTCGTCCAACTGCAGGATCGGGCCGTAGGCGATCGTGGTCTGCGCACCGATGGAGGACAGGCGGCGCAGCACGGTCAACCGATAGCCCTGCCCCCGGTAATAGCGGGTGCCGCCGTCGGCCGGCAATGGCGCTTCGGGATCGATGCGCGCGTGCAGCGGCACGCGGCCAGCCGCGACGGCGCGGAAATCGGCATCGGCGTGACGCAATGCGTCGCGCTGCGGCGGCGCGAGCGCCTGCAGATCCAGGCCGAAGAAGGCGGCCGCCAGCGGCATGGGCAGCGGCAGATCGCTCATGGCAGCCGGTGTCGGCGCATCGTTGCCGCCCGCCGCTGCCAGTTCAATGCCGGCGCGGCGGCGCCGGGCCGCAGCTGTCGCAGCCGCCGCACGCACCGGCACCGGCGGTGGCCGCAGGCGCGATCCTGCGGCCAATGGCCTGCAACCAGGATGCGCGACCCGGCTTGAGCAGGCGCACGGCGATGGCCCCGCGCAGCTTGCGTGCGGTGCCGGGAAACTGCTTCTTCAGCACCACCCAGGTGCTGAGCAGGACCGCCAGTGCGATCACCAAGTACTGCAACAGCAGCGAAGCGCTCATCTCAGCCGGCTCCCAGTGCCGCCGCGACCTGGTAGGTGACCAGCGAGGCCAGATACGCCAGCGCGAACAGGTAGAACGCGGCGAAGCTCATCTGCTTCCACGAGTTGGTCTCGCGCTTGATCGTGGCCAGGGTGGAAATGCACATCGGCGCGTAGATGTACCAGACCAGCAGCGACAGCGCGGTGGCCAGCGACCAGCCGTCGCTGATCAGCGGCGACAACGCCTGCGCGGCGGCATCGTCGTCGGCCGCCGACAGCGCGTACACCGTCGCCAGCGACGCCACCGCCACTTCGCGCGCGGCCAGACCGGGGATCAGCGCGATGCAGATCTGCCAGTTGAAGCCCAGCGGCGCGAACACCGTGGTCATCGCATGGCCGATGCGGCCGGCGAAGCTGTAGTCGATCGGCGGCAACGTGGCGTTGGCCGGCGCGGCCGGGAACGACAGCAGGAACCACAGCAGGATGGTCAGCGCCAGGATGATGCCGCCGACGCGCTTGAGGAAGATCGCCGCGCGCTCCCACAGGCCCAGCGCCAGGTCGCGCAGGTGCGGCACGCGGTACGACGGCAACTCCAGCAGCAACGGGTGCTCGCCCTTGTCGCGGCGCCACTTCTTCATCGTCCACGACACCGCCAGCGCGCTGGCGATGGCGGCGAAATACAGGCCGAACAGCACCAGGCCCTGCTGGTTGAACACGCCCCAGACTTTTTTCTGCGGGATGAACGCGCCGATCAGCAGCGCGTACACCGGCAAGCGCGCCGAGCAGGTCATCAGCGGCGCGACCAGAATCGTGGCCAGGCGGTCGCGCGGGTCCTGGATGCTGCGCGTGGACATGATGCCGGGCACCGCGCAGGCGAAGCTGGACAGCAGCGGGATGAACGAGCGCCCCGACAATCCGGCCGCCGCCATCATGCGATCGAGCAGGAACGCCGCGCGCGGCAGGTAGCCGGATTCCTCCAGCGCCAGGATGAAGGCGAACAGGATCAGGATCTGCGGCAGGAAGATCACCACCCCGCCGAGGCCGGCGATGATGCCGTCGACCAGCAGGCTGTTGAGCGGACCGGGCGGCAGCGTCGCACCGACCCAGGCGCCGAGCGCCTTGCTGCCGCCGTCGATCAAGTCCATCAGCGGCGCCGCCCAGGCGTACACCGCCTGGAAGATCAGGAACATCACCACCGCCAGGGTCAGCAGCCCGGCGACCGGATGCAGCAGCCAGCGGTCCAGCGCGTCGTCGATGCGCGAGGTGCGGGTCGGCATCGACACCGCGGCGGCGAGGATGCGCCGCACCTGCTGGTGGTAGTCGCCCTGCCCTTCGGCCGGCGCCACCGCCGGCGGCAGCGCCGGAGCCAGCGCGTCGAGCCGCTCGACCAGCGCCCTGGCGCCATTGCGGCGCACCGCCACGGTCTCGATCACCGGCACGCCGAGCGCGTCTTCCAGCGCCTGGCGGTCGATCTGGATGCCGCGGCGCTGCGCGGCATCGACCATGTTCAGCGCCACCAGCATCGGCTTGCCCAGCTCGCGCAGCTCCAGCGCGAACCGCAGGTGCAGGCGCAGGTTGGTGGCATCGACCACGCACACCAGCACGTCCGGCGCCGGCTCGCCCGGATAGAAGCCGCGGCACAGGTCGCGGGTGATCGCCTCGTCCAGGCTGGCCGGCTGCAGGCTGTAGGCGCCCGGCAGGTCGAGCACGGCGAAGTCGCGCCCGGACGGCGCGCGGAAGCGGCCTTCCTTGCGCTCGACGGTCACGCCGGCGTAGTTGGCCACCTTCTGTTTGCTGCCGGTGAGCTGGTTGAACAGCGCGGTCTTGCCGCAGTTCGGATTGCCGACCAGGGCCAGGCGCAGCGGAACGGCGTCCGCGCTCATGACTGCGCCTCGGCGGCGGCACCGACGCTGACCTGCACCCGCGCCGCTTCGCTGCGGCGCAGGGCGAAACGGGTATAGCCGACCTGCACCAGCAACGGCTCGCCGCCGACCGGACCGCTGGCCAGCACCTGCACCTGTTCGCCGGCGACGAACCCCAGCTCGCGCAGGCGGCGCGCGATGGCGTCGTTGGGCTGTCGGTCGTGCACGGTCTCTACGGTGGCGGTGCTGCGCAACGGCATGTCGGACAACGTCACGGAACGTTCCGTCGAATAAGAATGGTTATCAATTGTAGCACCGTCGCAGCGCATGATGGCGCGGCCGGCGCGGCCCGCTATGATTCCCATATGGCTGCCGTTATCCCTCCGTACGAGAACTGCCGATGAGCGATGCATTGCTGCTGGAGCGCTCAGGCAAGGTCCTGACGCTGCGGCTGAACCGACCCGAGGTGCGCAACGCGTTCGACGCCGGGCTGATCGCGCAGCTGACCGAAGCGCTGCACCAGATCGGCGCCGATCCGAAGGTCAAGGTGGTGGTGCTGGCCGGTGCCGGCGCCGCGTTCTCGGCCGGCGCCGACCTGCAGTGGATGCGTTCGATGGCCGGCGCCAGCGAGGCCGACAACCTGGCCGATGCGCTGGCGCTGGCGCAGCTGATGCGCACCCTGGACGAACTGCCCAAGCCGACCGTGGCGCGGGTGCACGGCGCGACCTTCGGCGGCGCGGTCGGGCTGGTCGCCTGCTGCGACATCGCGGTGGCCTCCACCGATGCCCGCTTCGGGCTCAGCGAGAGCCGCCTGGGCCTGTTGCCGGCGGTGATCTCGCCGTATGTGATCGCCGCGATCGGCGCGCGCCAGGCGCGGCGCTGGTTCGCCAGCGCCGAAGCGTTCGATGCGGCGACCGCTACCCAGATCGGCCTGGTGCACCAGACCGTGGCGCCGACCGCGCTGGACGCGGCGGTGCAGCGCCAGGTGGAACTGCTCGGCCAGGCCGGCCCGCTCGCCGCCGCCGGCGCCAAGGCGCTGGTGCGCCGGGTCGCCGCCGGTGGCGACAACGCCACGCTGGACCGCGACAACGCCGCGCTGATCGCGCGGCTGCGGGTCTCGGCCGAAGGCCAGGAAGGCCTGAGCGCGTTCCTGGACAAGCGCGACCCGAACTGGCTGGGATTCTGGTGAGCCCGTTCGACCACATCGGCCTGCGCTGCGTCGACCTGGAGCGCAGCCTCGCCTTCTATCGCGCCGCACTGGCCACGCTCGGGCTGGACATCGTGATGGAGGTGAGCGCGGCACAGAGCGGCGATCGCCGCCACATCGGCTTCGGCCGCGACGGCAAGCCCAGCGTCTGGCTGACCGATGGCGCCGCCGGCGCCGGCGGCCAGCTGCATCTGGCCTTCGTCGCCGCCGACCGCGCCCAGGTGGATGCCTTCCATCGCGCCGGGCTGGCCGCCGGCGGTCGCGACAACGGCGCCCCAGGCCTGCGTCCGCACTACCACCCCAACTACTACGGCGCCTTCCTGCTGGATCCGGATGGACACAACATCGAAGCCGTCTGCCAGCGGCCGGCGAGCGCCTGAGCGGCGCCCTCTGATGGCGGTCGCACTTCGCGCAGGCTGCGGCCTGCGCCGCTCGGCAACGGCGCGCAGCCGTTCACTTCAAGGACTGCATGTGACCGCCACTTCGCCGTTTCCGCCCTGCCCCGCGCCGCCTCTGCCGACCGCGCCCGCTTGCGCGCCCCAGTGCAGGCGCCGCCGATGAGCGACTTCGTCCGCCTGGTGGAAGTGGGACCGCGCGACGGCCTGCAGAACGAAAAGGCCTGGGTCGCCACCGCCGACAAGATCGAGCTGATCGCGCAGCTGTCGCGCACCGGCCTGCGCAGCATCGAGGCGACCAGTTTCGTCAGCCCGAAATGGGTGCCGCAGTTGGCCGACGCGGCCGAGGTCTACACCGGCATCGTGCCGGCGCCGGGCGTGGACTATCCGGTACTGGTGCCGAACCTGCAGGGCTACGAGCGTGCGGCCGCGGTCGGCGTGCGCGAGGTCGCGGTGTTCACCGCCGCCTCGGAGACCTTCAACCGCACCAACACCAATGCCGGCATCGACGAATCGTTGGCACGCTTCGCGCCGGTGCTGGCGCGCGCGGCCGCCGATGGGGTCAAGGTGCGTGGCTACGTGTCCACCGTGCTCGGCTGCCCCTACCAGGGCGATGTGCCGCTGGCCGACGTGGTGCGGGTGGCGCGGCAGCTGCACGCGATGGGCTGCTACGAGATCTCGCTGGGCGACACCATCGGCGTCGGCACCCCGGGCAAGGCGCGGGCGATGCTGCGCGCGGTCGCCGCCGAGGTGCCGATGCCGGCGCTGGCAGTGCATTTCCACGACACCTACGGCCAGGCCCTGGCCAATATCGCCGCGTGCCTGGAAGAAGGCGTGCGCGTGGTCGATGCGGCGGTGTCCGGCGCCGGCGGCTGTCCGTACGCCAGGGGCGCCAGCGGCAACGTGGCCAGCGAGGACGTGGTCTACCTGCTGCACGGCAACGGCGTGGCCACCGGCATCGACCTGCCGGCCTTGGCCGCGACCGGGCGCTGGCTGGCGCAGAAACTCGGCAGGCCGACCGGCAGCAAGGTCGGCCAGGCGCTGGCGGCAGCGTAACCGCGGCCGACCGGCGCGGCGGGATCGGCGCGCCGGCAAGGCCCACCGATCCTGCGCCGGCAACGACGCCCACGCCATTGCCGGGCGTGCAGGTCGAGGACAGTCCAGGCCGGTGCGCACGGCACTGACGCGGATACGGGCGCCGACCAGCGGCGCATGTCCTCCTCGCGCGCACCGGCCGAAGCGGGTGCGCCGTGTTCCATGCAATCGCCGCCGTGCAGGCAGACGCAGCGAACGCGAAGCACGATGCGCCCGCCAGGCCTGGCAGGCGCTTTCACGCGCTTGCCGTCGCCAGCCGGGCAGCGGCAGCGGCAGCGGAGAGTCGGCTAAAATGCGCGCTTTCCTGGGAGGGAACATCCATGCAGCTTGCCGATATCCGCGCGGTGGTCACCGGCGGCGTTTCCGGCCTTGGCCTGGCGGTCGCGCAACGCATCGTCGCCGACGGCGGCAAGGTCGCGCTGTTCGACCTCAACGACGACAAGGGCGCGGCCGCGGTCGCCGCGCTCGGCGCCGCGCAGGCGCGCTATTTCCGCACCGACGTCAGCGACGAGGCGCAGGTGGCCGCGCACCTCGGCGCGGCGCGCGACTTCCTCGGCGGGCTCAACGCCGCGATCAACTGCGCCGGCATCCTCGGCGCCGGCCGCGTGCTCGGCAAGGAGGCGCCGATGGCGCTGGCCACGTTCCAGGGCACGGTGATGGTCAACCTGGTCGGCAGCTTCAACGTCGCCAAGGCCGCCGCCGATCTGATGCAGCACAACCCGCCGGGCGAGGACGGCGAACGCGGCGCGATCGTCAACACCGCCAGCGTCGCCGCCTACGAAGGCCAGATCGGCCAGGCCGCCTATGCCGCCTCCAAGGGCGGCGTGGTGGCGATGACCCTGCCGATGGCGCGCGAACTGGCGCGCTTCGGCATCCGCGTCAACACCATCGCCCCGGGCATCTTCTGGACCCCGATGGTGGACGGCATGCCCGAGGCGGTGCAGCAGTCGCTGGCCGCCTCGATCCCGTTCCCGCCGCGGCTCGGCCGCCCCGAGGAATTCGCCGACACGGTGATGTTCCTGCTGCGCAACCGCTATCTCAACGGCGAAGTCATTCGCCTCGATGGCGCGGTGCGGTTGGCACCCAAGTAGCCGGGAATGGAGAATCGGGAATGGGGAATCGCAAAGCGCTCCCCTCCTCCGGATACTCGCTCTCCCGCTTTTGATTTTCCCATTCCCGATTCCCCATTCCCGACTCCCAGCCCCCATGAAAGCCAACGAAATCAAGAAAGGCAACGTCGTCGAGTACAACAACGGCGTCTATCAGATCCGCGACATCGAACGCAGCTCGCCGCAGGGCCGCGGCGGCAACGTGCGCTTCCGCTTCGTGATGTACAGCGTGCCGGGCGGCAACAAGCTCGACGCCAGCTTCGACGGCGACGACGACCTGCGCGAGGTCGAGCTGACCCGCCACCAGGCCACGTTCTCGTACAAGGACGGCGACGCGTTCGTGTTCCTGGACGACGAGGACTACACCCCGTACACGCTCGATGCCGACGTGATCGGCGACGACGCCGGCTACATCACCGAAGGCCTGACCGGCATCTACGTGCAGGTCATCGACGACCAGCCGGTGGCGGTGCAACTGCCGCAGAGCGTGACCCTGGAAGTGATCGAAACCCCGCCGGAGCTGAAAGGCGGCACCGCGACCAAGCGGCCGAAGCCGGCCAAGCTCAATACCGGGCTGGAGATCATGGTGCCGGAGTACATCGGCAACGGCGAGCGCGTGCTGGTCAACACCACCACCGGCGAGTTCGCCGGTCGCGCGGACTGAGTCCGTGCGTCCGCGCCGCTGCATGGCGCTGGCCGTGCTGATGCTCCTGCCGGGCCTGGCGGCGGCCGCTGCTGCCAAGCCTGCGGTCGCGGCGCCGGCCAAGGCCGGCTGCACGATCCCGGCGGAGGTGGATCCCGAGCACCACGCCGGCTTCTGCGCGCTGCCGCAGGAGATCCGCACCTTCGTCGCGCGCCAGGACGTCTGCAACCACTTCGCCGGCGAGGAGCCCTACGATGCCGCGCGGCGCCGCGAACTGGACAAGGCGATGGCGAAGTACTGCGACGGCAACGAGGCGACCTGGACCAGGTTGCGGGCGCAGTATCGGCAGGATCCTGTGCGCGACGCCTGGTTGAGTCGCTACGGGGAAGACGTGGATCTCGATTTGCCGTAATGGCGGCTGGTTGGGCGAGTTGCGCCGATGGTCCTGTCGCGGCTGAAGCCGCTCCTACAGGGGGGCAGCAATCTCTTGTAGGAGCGGCTTCAGCCGCGACACACCGTGTCAGCAAATCCATTCGCGCCCGATGGCGTCAAGACGCTATGGGGCGCTCTCTGACAAACCCTGTCGTGATCGGAATCGGATCAACAAGCGGCTCGCGTCAGCCGCGGACCACCTTGCCAGCGCCATCATTTCGTGTCCGCAGGCTGCAGCAGCGACGGCGACAGCAACTGTAGCCCCCCGCCTTCGCGATTGAGATCGCGCAGCCGCGCGCCCACTGTCGCCAGATTCGTATCGATCTGCCGCAGTTCCGCGCGCAGCGGTGGCGGCAGCAAGGCGTGCAGGCGCGCCTGCAGCGCGGCGCCGTCGCCGCGCAGCGCGTCGATCCGCGCCTGCCCCTGCTGCTGCAGCCATGCGCGCTCCTGCGCCTGCGGCAACCCATAACCGGGCTGGCCCTGCAGCAGCGTCGACGGTTGGCTCAACAGGCCTTGCTGCGCCAGCACCGCGCGAACTGCGGCAGCGGCATCCCGGGTCTGCGAACCCGCCGCGTCGGCGACCGTGGTGCCATCACCGGCACCATCACCGGCACCGGCATCCGCGCCGGCGCCTGAATCGGCCATCTTCGACGCAGGCAGATGCGCCCTGGCCAGATAACGCCGCTTCAACGCATCGCGGCCGCGCTGCTCCTGGCGCCGGCGCGCGGCGTTCTCCAGCAGCAGCAGTGCGGCGCTCGCACGCAGGTCGCCACGCTGCAGCCAGGGCGCGCGCTGCGCCGCCGGCAGGTCCAGCCAGGTTTCCACGCTGCGCACCGGCAGTGCCAGCTGCGCGCGCGCGACCGCGAACATCGCCGCGTAGTGCGCGCTTGCCGGCGCGAAATAGTAGCCCTGGCGTGCGGCGGCTTCGGCATCGTCCAGCACCGCGGTGTCGGCGATGCCGGCGCGGCCCAGGCGCCGCAGCAGGCCGGTCGGGCTGATCCCGGCCAGGCGCGCGCCGGCCAGCCGCGGCACGCCGTCGTGCAGCAGCTTGTAGGTTTCCACCGCGCAGTTGTTGCTGAGAAAGTAATAGCGCCCGTCGTAGCTCCAGTGCAGCTGCGCGGCGCGCTCCAGCAACGCCGCGCGCTCGTCGGCGGTCAGCCGCAGCGGAATCGACTGCAGCCCGCGCAGCTGCACCTGGGTGTAGTCGTCCACCACCTGGCGCAACGGCAGCACGAACAGCCGCGACGGATACGAACCGATCAGACCGCGCACGCTGGAGATCTGCACGTCGTCGACGAATGCGCGGAACGACAGCACCTTGTGATACGCCAGGTCCAGGCGGCAATCGGGACCGGGCGCACGCCCCGGCGCGCAGATCACCAGCCGCAGCATGCTGTGGCCCCAATGGCTCATCGGCTGCGCGTTGCCCTCGGCCAATAGGTAATCGATCGCGTAGACCCGCGCCGGATCCAGTTGCAGCAGCGCCGTCTCGTCGGCCAGCGGATCCTGCAGATAGGCCAGGCCGGGCGCGCAGGCGCTTGTCGGGGGCGACCAGGCCAGGCGCTGCGCGAAATACCGTGCCAGCGCCGGGCGCCGGCACGCGTAGTCGGGATCCAGCAGGAAATGTTCCAGGTTGACCGCGACGAATTCCGTCGGCGACGCCAGTTCGTAGCGGTCCGGGCTGCGCTCGCTGAAGGCGTTGCGGCCCATGCGCAGGCCCAGCCGCATCGGACTGACCTGCCAGCCGGCCAGATCCAGCAGGCGCGGATCCGACGACAGCCGGCCGGCCGCGGAGCGGTCGTAGAAATGCGCCAGTTCGTGCAGCAGCGCAGCGACCGCCGGACGCCTCGCCGGGTCGGCGCCGCCGTCGGCGGCACCGGCGGCAGGCGGCGCCAGCCACGCGCGCAGCAAGGCCTTGTTCAACAACAGGTGCCGCGCCTGCGCCCTGCCGTGCACCTGCTCGGGCAGGTCGTCGCGCCATTGCAGCGTCAGCGGCGCCTCGATCGCCGCGGCCCAGGCCGGCGGCAGCGTCGGCAGCGTCGCGTCGAGCAGGGCCTGGCTGGCCGCGCGTTCGGAAGCGCTCAATCCGCTTGGATCGACCTGCAACCGCACTGCCTGCGCAGGCAGTGCGCAAGCCAGCCAAAGCAGCGCCAGCCACGCCAGCCGGCGCAGCCGCCGGCGCGGCATCACAGCGCCAGGATGGCCTGCGCCAGTTGCAGGTCGCTGGCCTGCTGCGCCTGCGGGTTGCGCTCGCGCAGCACGCGCAGCGCCGCCTCCAGCTGCACGCCGCGGATGCGGCCGGCGCTGGCGACGAAGCCGGCCGCGTCGTCGCGCGCCTGCAGCACCAGCTTGTCGTCGCCGGAGCTGCTGTCCGAAGACGCGGAACTGCCGGCGGAACCGGCCGAAGCGGAACCGGCGGAACTGCCGGCGAAGCTGGAAGCCTGCGCGAACGCGGGGACGGTCAGGATCAACAACAGGGCGCAGCGCGCGGTCACTCGGTTCATCGCATCGGTTCCAACGGGATCGGGAAAGAGGCGCGGCCGTGGCCGCGCCGGCATAGCCTAGCCGGCCGCCGCCGCGAGCGCGAGCGCCGTCGCCGCCGCCGCGCGCATGCCTGCACGGCGCGCGCGGCTCAGGGATCGAACAGCTTGCCCGGATTGAGCAGCCCGGCCGGATCGAACACGCGCTTGACCGCGCGCATCAGCGCGATCTCCTCGGCGCTGCGGGTACTTTCCAGGTACGGCTTCTTGACCAGGCCGATGCCGTGTTCGGCGGAGATGCTGCCGCCATGCTCGGCCAGCACCTGCGCCAGCAGCTTGGTGACCTGCTCGCAGGCGGCGATGAAGTCGGCGTCGGCGGTGGCGTCGGGCTTGAGCACGTTGATGTGCAGGTTGCCGTCGCCGATATGGCCGAACCAGACCACGTCGAACTGCGGATACGCTGCGCCGAGCAGCGCCTGGGTCTGCGCCAGGAACGCCGGCATCGCCGAGATCCGCACCGACACGTCGTTCTTGTACGGCTTGTAGCGCGCCACCGCCTCGGTGATGCCTTCGCGCAGGCGCCACAGCTGCGCCGCCTGCGCATCGCTCTGGCTGATCACCCCGTCCAGCACCCAGCCCTGCTCCATGCAGGTTTCGAACGCGGCCAGCGCCGCGGCTTCCTGCGCCTCGTCGCCGCTGGCGTACTCGGTGACCACGTAATACGGATAGACCGTGTCGAACGGCGCCTGTGCGCCATGCGCCAGCACATGCTGCAGCGCGCGGTCGGTGAAGAATTCGAACGCTTCCAGTTGCAGGCGGCCGCGGAACGCGGCGAATACCTGCATCAGCACTTCGAACGAAGGCAGCGCCAGCAGCATCACGTTGCTCGGCGGCGGCGGATCGGTCAGCCGCAGCGTGGCCTCCACGACGATGCCGAGCGTGCCTTCCGAACCGATCAGCAGCTGGCGGAAATCGTAGCCGCTGGAGTTCTTGATCAGCCCGCGGTTGAGTTCGAGCAGCTCGCCGCTGCCGGTCACCACCTTGAGTCCGGCGATCCACTCGCGGGTATTGCCGTAGCGGATCACGCGGATGCCGCCGGCATTGGTGGCGATGTTGCCGCCGATCGAACACGAGCCGCGCGCGGCGAAATCCACCGGATACACCAGCCCGTGCTCGCGCGCCGCGTTGTGCACCGCCTCCAGCGGCATGCCGGCCTGCACGGTGAGGGTGCGATCGACCGCATCGAACGCCAGCGCCTTGTTCATCCGCTCCAGGCTCAGCACCAGTTCGCCGTGCGCGGCCACCGCGCCGCCGGACAGGCCGGTGCGGCCGCCGGAAGGCACCACCGCCACCGCGTGCTCGTTGGCCCAGCGCAGCGTCGCCTGCACTTCCTCCACCGTCGCCGGCAGCGCGATCGCCAGCGGCGCCGGCGTCCAGCGCCGGGTCCAGTCGCGACCGTAGTGCTCCAGGTCGGCGGGGTCGGTCTTCAGGCGCAGTCCGGGAACGGAGTGCGTAAGGGCGTCCAGGCGCGGGTCGTTCATGGGTCGGGATCGGGCGAAGGCAAGCGTTCAAGCCTGCCAGCGTTGGCTAGCGGCGTCCAGTTGGGCGGAACTCGGGACTGGGAACTTGCAGGGAGCCTGGGTCTGACCTTGCCCTCTCGCTTCATGCTGATGCTCCTGCTCTTCCGAGTCCCCAGTCCCCAGTCCCCAGTCCCGAGTCCCGAGTCCCGAGTCCCGAACAGATGCAACTGAAACCTTTGCCAGCGTTGCGTCTGCGCGCCCCCGGCGTCCTATTGCGACGCACCAAAACGCAGACGCATCTGGCATAGTGACCGACCCTTCCGCCTCGCCTCGCCGCCGCAATGTCGCCCAAGAAAACCTCGTTTCCGAAGCAGGACATCCGCGTCCTGCTGCTCGAAGGCATCAGCCAGACCGCCATCGACGTGTTCCGCGCCGCCGGCTACTCGCAGATCGAACTGCACGCCAAGTCGCTGCCGGAAGAGGAACTGAAGGCGCGCATCGCCGACGCGCACATCGTCGGCATCCGCTCGCGCACCCAGCTCAGCGCCGAAGTGCTGGCGCAGGCCAAGCGCCTGATCGCGGTCGGCTGCTTCTGCATCGGCACCAACCAGGTGGACCTGGACGCGGCCGAGCTGGCCGGCATCCCGGTGTTCAACGCGCCCTACTCCAATACCCGCAGCGTCGCCGAGCTGGTCATCGCCGAGGCGATCCTGCTGTTGCGCGGCATTCCGCAGAAGAACGCCGAATGCCATCGCGGCGGCTGGTCGAAGTCGGCTGCCGGCAGCCACGAGACCCGCGGCAAGGTGCTGGGCATCGTCGGCTACGGGCATATCGGCACCCAGGTCGGCGTGCTCGCCGAATCGCTGGGCATGCAGGTGATCTTCCACGACATCGAGGCCAAGCTGTCGCTGGGCAACGCGCGCGCGGCGACCGACCTGGACGACCTGCTGGCGCGCTCGGACGTGGTGACCCTGCACGTGCCGGAGACGCCGTCGACCAAGGACATGATCGGCGCGGCGCAGATCGCGCAGATGAAGCCCGGCGCGCACCTGATCAACGCCTCGCGCGGCACCGTCATCGACATCGCCGCGCTGGACGCGGCATTGACCTCCGGCCACATCGGCGGCGCGGCGGTGGACGTGTTCCCGGTCGAGCCGAAGGGCAACGGCGACGTGTTCGAATCGCCGCTGGCCGCGCACGACAACGTGATCCTGACCCCGCACGTCGGCGGCAGCACGCTGGAAGCGCAGGACAACATCGGCGTGGAAGTGGCGGCCAAGCTGGTGCGCTACAGCGACAACGGCAGCACCCTGTCGGCGGTGAACTTCCCCGAGGTCACCCTGCCCGAGCACGCCGAGAGCCTGCGCCTGCTGCACATCCACCGCAACGTGCCGGGCGTGCTGTCGCAGATCAACGAACTGTTCTCGCGCCACAACGTCAACATCGACGGCCAGTTCCTGCGCACCGACCCCAAGGTCGGCTACGTGGTGATCGACGTCGCCGCCAGCGAGGAACTGGCGGGCGTGCTGAAGGACGAACTGGGGCAGATCGCCGGCACCTTGCGGACGCGGATTCTTTACTGACGGGGATTGGGGAGTCGGGATTGGGAAGAGCGGTGGCACTGGCGCGTCCTTTTTCCGACTGCGATCTGGCTTGGCGGTGGCTCCGACACGAATGCGGAATGCCAAAACAAGCGCGCGAACGCGGATCACGCGACATACGCTCTTAAGAATCCCAAATCCCGAATCCCGAATCCCAGCCCCTCAGGGCTGCAGCTCGCCGCGCAACCCTTGGCTCAACAGATAGTCGTCGGCCTTCAGGTACCACCGCTCCGGGCCGGTGGTGACCGCCTCCATGTACAGGCCGCCGCCGTCCTCGCGCGGCGGGCGCTGCAGGCTGACGATCGCCACGCCATGCGGCGGCCCGCTCAACGCCAGCAGCGTGCGTTGCACGGTGCGCGCCAGTTCGGCCGACTCCATCCGGTCGTCGACCGGACGGAACGCCAGGCGGTAGGTGAACGAAGCAGCGGCGCGGGACATGGGCATGGACAGGCAACGGGCGCCCAAGGGTACCCAATCCCGCCATGCCCGCCCAGCCAGCGGCGGCCGCTCAGTGCCTGGACCCGCCAGCCAGTCCGGCAGCGCCCGTCACCGGCGTGTCAGCCGCCGCTGTGCGCCAGCCACTTGCCGGCCATGCGCCGCAACGACGGATCCAGGTCCGGCTCGGCCAGCAGTTCGGCGATCGGGCGCCAGGCCAGGGCCAGCGATTCGGCGCTGACCGCGAACGCCTCGTCGGCGCCGGCGCGCACCACGTAGCGCGCGTCGAAATGCCAGTGCCCCGGCACGTCCTGGCGCGCGGGGATCCAGTGCCGGTCCAGGTCGAACAGTGCGCCGTCCTCCAGCGCCAAGCCCGGCAGCCCGGATTCCTCCTCGGCTTCCTTCAGCGCCACCAGCGCCAGGTCGCGGTCGCCGTCGGCATGTCCGCCCAGCTGCAGCCAGCGCTGCAGCTTGCGGTGGTGGGTCAGCAGGGTGCGCGCACCATCGGCGCTGACCAGCCAGGCCGACCCGGTGAAATGGCCGTCAAGGCGATCGCGCACGAACGGGTCCTGCGCATCGTCCAGCAACGCCAGGAATTGCGCGGCAACCTCGGCCTCCTGCGGCCAACGGGCGGCATAGGCCTGCAACTGGCGGCGCAGGGAAAGGTCCGGCATGGGCGGTTCTCGCGATCGGGGGCGGCCATTATCGCCGCCGACGGTGCGGCGCGGCTTGTGGCGGCCGTCCGGCTTTGGCATGGTACGACGCTTGCGTGGCCTGCTTGGGCCTAGCGCACCATCTTTACCGGGGCACTACTGTCCCGATCGCCACCGGGGAATGCACCGCATGCTGAAGTCTCTGTTGAGGGTCAAGCCGATCGAGCCCGCCGGCCACGTCGATGCCGGCGAACCGTTCGAAGGCAGCCTGGAAGGCGAAGCCACGCTGAAACGGACCCTCACCGCCAAGCACCTGATCATGCTCGGCATCGGTGCGGTGATCGGCGCGGGCATCTTCGTGCTGACCGGCCAGGCCGCGGCCAATCACGCCGGACCGGCGGTGATGCTGTCGTTCGTGTTCGCCGGCATCGCCTGCGCCTTCGCCGGCCTGTGCTACGCCGAGTTCGCGGCGATGATGCCGGTCTCCGGCAGCGCCTATTCCTACTCCTACACCACCCTGGGCGAAGGCGTGGCCTGGTTCATCGGCTGGTGCCTGGTGCTGGAATACCTGTTCGCCGGCTCCAGCGTCGCGGTCGGCTGGTCGGCCTACCTGATCAGCTTCCTGACCGGCACGCTCGGGCTGCCGTTCCCGGCCGAACTGGCCGGCGCACCGCTGACCTGGACCGGCCATACCTTCGTCGCCTCCGGCAGCATCGTCAATCTGCCGGCGGTGCTGATCGTGGTCGCGGTCAGCGCGCTGTGCTACGTCGGCGTCACCCAGTCGGCGTTCGCCAACGCGATCGTGGTGGCGATCAAGGTCGCGGTGATCTGCCTGTTCGTCGGCTTCGGCATTTCCCACGTCGATCCGGCCAACTGGCACCCGTTCATCCCCGAGAACACCGGGCCGGGCGAGTTCGGCTGGAGCGGCATCTTCCGCGCCGCCTCGATCGTGTTCTTCTCCTACATCGGCTTCGACGCGGTCTCCACCTCGGCCGGCGAAACCAAGGACCCGCAGCGCAACATGCCGATCGGCATCCTGGTGTCGCTGGCGGTGTGCACGGTCATCTACATCATCGTCTGCGCGGTGCTGACCGGCCTGCTGCCCTACACCCAGCTCGGCACCGCCAAGCCGGTGGCCACCGCGCTGGAGCACTATCCGACCCTGGCCTGGCTGAAGACCGCGGTGGAGATCGGCGCGATCGCCGGCCTGTCCTCGGTGGTGCTGGTGATGCTGATGGCGCAGCCGCGCATCTTCTACACCATGTCCCGCGACGGCCTGCTGCCGAAACTGTTCGGCAAGGTCCACCGCAAGTTCCACACGCCCTACGTCGGCACCCTCTTCGTCGGCGTGGTCGCCGCGCTGCTGGCCGGGCTGATCCCGCTGGACGTGCTCGGCGAACTGGTGTCGATGGGCACCCTGCTCGCCTTCGCCACGGTCTGCGTCGGGGTGATGGTGCTGCGCTTCACCAAGCCGGACCTGCCGCGCCCGTTCCGGGTGCCGCTGGCGATGGTGATCTGCCCGCTCGGCGCGCTGGCCTGCCTGTTCCTGTTCCTGCAGGCGTTCCAGGAACACTGGAAGGTGTTCGTCGGCTGGACCGTGATCGGCCTGTTCATCTATTTCGGCTACGGCATCCGCCACAGCCGCCTGGCCACCACCAAGGCCTGATCCGTCCCCACAGACCGGCGCCCGCGCCGGTCTGTGCGTTCGTCCCTTCGTCCATCGCGCGCAGCGCCAGGCTGGAACCGCTCCATGTTCAAACAACTCTGGGCCACCAAACACCCCCATGCCGCCCACGAGGACGCCGGCGGCCTGGGCCTGCAGCGTGCGCTCGGTCCCTGGGGCCTGACCGCGCTGGGCATCGGCGCGGTGATCGGCGGCGGCATCTTCGTCATCACCGGGCAGGCCGCGGCCAACCACGCCGGCCCGGCGATCATGCTGTCGTTCGTGCTGGCCGCGCTGTGCTGCGCGTTCTGCGCGCTGGCCTACGCCGAGTTCGCGGCGATGGTGCCGGTGTCCGGCAGCGCCTACACCTATACCTACGCCACCTTCGGCGAACTGGCGGCCTGGTTCATCGGCTGGATGCTGGTGCTGGAATACGGCGTGTCGGCCTCGGCGGTGGCGGTGAGCTGGACCGGCTATTTCCTCAGCCTGCTCGACCATTTCGGCATCCACCTGCCCGCGGCGCTGGTCAACGCGCCGCTGGACGGCAAGCTGCAGCGCACCGGCGCGATCGCCAACCTGCCCGCCGCCGGCATCGTGCTGCTGCTGACCTGGCTGTGCTACGTCGGCATCCGCAAGTCCTCGGCGATGAACATGGCGATGGTGGTGCTGAAGACCGGGCTGATCCTGCTGGTGATCGCGGCCGGCTGGAAGTACGTGGACACGGCCAACTGGCACCCGTTCATTCCGGCCAACGAAGGCCCCGGCAAGTACGGCATGGACGGCGTGCTGCGCGGCGCGGCGATGGTGTTCTTCGCCTACATCGGCTTCGAGGCGGTGTCGGTGGCGGCGCAGGAATCGCACCGGCCGCAGCGCGACCTGCCGATCGGCATGATCCTGTCGCTGGTGGTCTGCACCGTGCTGTACATCGCCATGGCGGCGGTGATGACCGGGCTGGTGCCGTACACCCAGCTGGGCACCGACGAGCCGGTGGTGACCGCGGTGGGCGCGCATCCGCAGCTGGCCTGGCTGCGGGTGGTGGTCGAGGTCGGCGCGCTGATCGGCCTGTCCTCGGTGGTGCTGGTGATGATCATCGGCCAGCCGCGGATCTTCATGATCATCGCCCGCGACGGGCTGCTGCCGCCGCTGTTCACCAAGATCCATCCCAAGTACCGCACCCCGCACGTCAACACGGTAATCACCGGTATCGGCATCGCGCTGCTGGCGGCGCTGTTCCCGCTGGACGTGCTCGGCGAGCTGACCTCGATGGGCACGCTGATCGCCTTCGCCGCGGTCTGCGCCGGGGTGCTGATCCTGCGCCGCACCCAGCCGGACCTGCCGCGCCCGTTCCGCATCCCGTTCGCCTGGCCGATCTGCATCGCCGGCGTGCTCAGCTGCCTGGCGCTGCTGTCGGCGATGACCGCGCACAACTGGCTGCTGATGGCCGGCTGGACCGTGCTCGGCCTGCTGATCTATTTCGGCTACGGCTTCCGCCACAGCCGTCTGCGTGCCACACAGGCTCGCTAGAATAGGGGCATGAACGCACAGCCCTACGATACCGAACGCCTGCGCACGCTGGCCCAGCTGCTGATCGGCAATATCCGCGAACTGTCGGCGGCCGGCTGGACTCCGGCCACCAGCAGCAACTTCTCGCACCGGCTCGACGCCGCGCATGCCGCGATCACCGTGTCCGGCCGCGACAAGGGCCGGCTGGTCGAGGCCGACATCATGGTGGTGGACTTCGACGGCAAGGCCGTCGGCAGCGATCACCGGCCCTCGGCCGAGACCCTGCTGCACACCCAGCTGTACCGCCGCTTCCCGGAGGTCGGCTGCGTGCTGCACACGCACTCGCCGGTGCAGACCATCGCCTCGCGGCTGTATGCCGATGCCGGCCACGTACGCCTGGAAGGCTACGAGTTGCTGAAGGCCCTGCATGGCAACCAGACCCACGAGACCGCCGTGGAGTTGCCGGTATTCGCCAACACCCAGGACATGACCGTGCTGGCCGCGCAGGTGGACGCGCTGCTGGACCGCGCCCCGCTGTGGGGCTACCTGATCGACGGCCACGGCCTGTACGCCTGGGGCCGCGACATGGCCGAGGCGCGCCGCCACCTGGAAGCGATCGAGTTCCTGCTGCATTGCGAGCTGGAACTGCGCAAGCTGCGCGCAACCGGCTGAGCCCGGCGCACGGCGCCCGCGCGACAGCGTTCCAGCGCCGCAACGGCGGCTTCCCCGCCAGCTGCTACCCTTTTCCTCCCCTCCTCGACGCCCTCGCCCGCCGCCATGAGCCGACTCCGCATCTTCGCCGAAACCACTCCCGACGCGCCGCTGTTCGACAGCCGCGATGGCGACGCGATCGCCGCCGAACTGCGCAAGATCGGCGTCACCTTCGAGCGCTGGCAGGCCGACCAGCCGATCGAGGCCGGCGCCACCCCGGAAGCGGTGATGGCCGCCTACAAGAGCGACATCGACCGGCTGGTGGCCGCGCACGGCTTCAAGACCGTGGACGTGGTCAGCATCGCTCCGGACCATCCGCAGCGCGAGGAGATGCGCAAGAAATTCCTCGAGGAGCATTTCCACAAGGAAGACGAGGTACGGTTCTTCGTCGCCGGCTCGGGCCTGTTCACCCTGCACGTGGACGGCAAGGTCTATGAGATCGAATGCGTGCAGAACGACCTGATCGCGGTGCCGGACGGCACCCACCACTGGTTCGACATGGGGCCGGAGCCGCGTTTCATCGCGATCCGCTTCTTCACCGAGCCGGACGGCTGGGTCGGCCATTTCACCGGCACCGACATCGCCCAGCGCTTCCCGCGCTACGAAGCGGCGCTGCGCGGCGAGGCGAGCTGAGCGATGGCCAGCCCGCGCGTGATCCTGACCGACATCGAAGGCACCACCAGCAGCATCTCCTTCGTCAAGGATGTGCTGTTCCCCTACGCGCGCCGCGCCCTGCCCGACTTCGTCCGCGCGCACGGCCAGCAGCCGCAGGTGCGGCAGTGGCTGGACGCGGTGGCGAGCGAATGCGGCGGCATCTGCAGCGACGCGGTGATCGTGGAGACGCTGCAGGGCTGGATCGACCAGGACCGCAAGCACACCGCGCTGAAGGCGCTGCAGGGCATGATCTGGGAGGCCGGCTACCGCGACGCCGACTTCGCCGCGCACATCTATCCCGACGCCGCGCCGGCGCTGCGCCGCTGGCATGCCGACGGCCACCCGCTGTACGTGTACTCGTCCGGCTCGGTGCCGGCGCAGAAACTGTTCTTCGGCCATAGCGACGCCGGCGACCTGACCGGGCTGTTCTCCGGCTGGTTCGACACCGAGGTCGGCGCCAAGCGCGAAGCGGCCAGTTACGCGCGCATCGCCGAGGCGACCGGCGTGCCGGCCGCGCAGATCGTGTTCCTGTCCGACGTCGTCGCCGAACTCGATGCCGCGCGCGCGGCCGGGCTGGACACGGTGCTGGTCGATCGCCGCGAGGACTATCCCGAACCGCGCCTGGGCGATGCCTGCAACGGTCACCGGCGCGTGCAGAGCTTCGCCGAGCTGGCGCTCTGAGCGTCGCGGCACCCGCTGCGCGCTAACGCCGCATCTTCTCTGCCGCCGCTCCCATGCCTTGGTTCCTGCGCAAGCACCGCGTGCCGCACCGCCGCCTGGCCCTGGCCCTGCTGCTGGCGCTGCTGTTGCCCGCCTGCCATGCGGATGCCGGTTCGGCGCAGGCGCAGGCCGATGCGGCGGCGCCGGTCGATCCGATCGACCAGGCGCAACTGCGCAAGGCGCTGGGCGCACTGCGGCCACAGCGGCCGGGCACGACCGACCTGTACGTGGTCGGCTTCGCCGGCGACGCCAGCGAGGACGTGTTCCGCAACGAGACCCAGTACCTGCGCCAACTGTTCGCGCAGCGCTTCGACGCGGCGGGGCGCATCGTCACCCTGATCAACCACGCCGACAATCTCGGTGCCCACGCCTACGCGCCGCAGGCCTCCTACGACAACCTGGCCGACACGCTGCAGCGGATCGGCAAGCTGATGGACCGGCGCGAGGACGCGCTGCTGCTGTTCCTGACCAGCCACGGCACCGAGCAGCACGAACTGTATGTGCAGTTCGGCCCCGGCGAGGACGCCGACTACGACACCATCACGCCCAAGGAATTGCGCGGACTGCTCGACGATGCCGGCATCCGCAACCGGGTGATCGTGCTGTCGGCGTGCTACTCGGGCGGCTTCGTGCCGGCGCTGAAGAGTCCGGACACGCTGATCATCACCGCCGCACGCCGCGACCGGCCCTCGTTCGGTTGCGGCAACACCGCCAGCGCGACCTATTTCGGCCGCGCCTGGCTGATCGACGCGCTGGCGCGCACCACCGATTTCGTCGAGAGCTATCGCCTGGCCACGGCCGAGATCACCGCGCGCGAACAGGCCGAAGGCGAAGCGCCGTCGTATCCGCAGCTGTATGTCGGCGCGCGCATCGCGCCGCTGCTGCAGCGCTGGCGTGCGCAGCTGCCGCCGGTTGCGGCACCGACTTATCCCTATCCGGAACCGGAACCGGAACCGAAACCGGAGACGCAGACGACAGCAGCGCCGGACACAGCGGCCGACGTCACAGCCGGGCAATAGCGCAGCCGGACAAGGATTCGGATCACCAGGCCGAAACGGCGGGCTCAGTGCGCGCGCGACAGCATTCGAAGGGATGGCGAGGTGGCTTCGCCCTCGCCCTCACACCACCCACCTCTTCCCACGGGCACTTCCTTCGGTCGCCGCGAGAAGATGAGCTTCAATGTGGCGATGGGCATCGCCCTCCGCGATCGTACCGACCATGGGTATCGCGCGACGACAGCCTCGCAAGACGATCCGACAAAGTACGCAGCGCGGCATCGAGTGCATGCCTCTCGTACGCCGCCTCGCGAACAAATGCGAGTGAGTCGCGTTTGATCGTCGAATCGTGGCACTCGCTAGACTTGGCCCCGCAGCAAGCCCGCCAGCCTCATGCCAGCCAGCTGCTCCCGATCCTTCCGCCCGCTCGCCTTCGCTCGCCAGCCAGGATCACCCGCTTTCGACAGCCTCCCGCGCGGAGGCGTTTTTGTTTTCGGGATTCGGAAACTCCACTTACTGGTCTTTTGGTCTGCGGTGCCGAAAAATCCGCGAGCTCTGAAGGGGTTGCCACTCGCGCTCGTCGCGACTGAAGTCGCTCCCACAAGGACTCGCGGCAAGCCAACCGGGTGCACTGTAGGAGGGGCTTCAGCCCCGACAGTTTGCCTTGCGGAGCCGACCAGTTTGCCAACGCATTCGTCGCGGCTGAAGCCGCTCCTACAAAGGCGCGCAGCAGCGGACTGGACGCAGTGTGGGAAGGACTTCAGTCCCGACAGCTGACGAAGCCATCTATCTCACTGCCGCATTGTCGCGATTGGAGCCTCCCTTACAGGAAGCGAAGAAAGCCAGCCTGAGTGCACTGTAGGAGGGGCTTCAGCCCCGACAGTTCGCTGGCGGAGCCGACCGGTTTGCCGGCTCGTTCGTCGCGGCTGAAGCCGCTCCTACAAAGGCGCGCAGCAGCGGGCTGGACGCAGTGTGGGAAGGACTTCAGTCCCGACTGCTGACGAAGCCACCTATCTCACTGCCGCATTGTCGCGATTAGAGCCTCCCTTACAGGAAGCGAAGAAAGCCAGCCTGAGTGCACTGTAGGAGGGGCTTCAGCCCCGACAGTTCGCTGGCGGGGCCGACCGGTTTGCCGGCTCGTTCGTCGCGGCTGAAGCCGCTCCTACAAAAGCGCGCAGCAGCGGGTTGGGCTGCTGTCGGCGCGCACCAGCGCGGCGCTGACGCAGTGTGGGAGGGACTTCAGTCCCGACGCAGGAAACCGGACCGTTCGCCGCACGCCGCTTCTTGCATCGGCTAGGAACCCGTCGATCCACGAGCCGACCCGCGACGCGCATTCAGGGCGTCGCGTCCTGCAGGCGGTAGTCGGTGCTCGCGCGCTGCTCGCCGCGCCAGCGGTCGAAGGCGCGCACCTCGATGCGGTGCGCGCCGGCGGCCAGGTCGGTCGGCAGGGTGCCGCGCCACAGATGCTGCGACGGGACGGCTTCCGGCGAACGATCGTAGCCGCGCAGCGCCTCGGCGGCGTCGTCGCGCGCGTTCTCGGCGAGCAGGTCCGGATCCGGCCGCTGCACGCGGACCATCGGCTTCCATGCGCCCTCGTCGATGCGATATTCCACGCGGCTGTCGTCCTCGCCCATGAACACGTTCGCGTACACCCCGAAGTCCGGATAGGCCTTGCGGCGCAGCAACCTGGGCGCGTGCAACTGCAGCTGTGGGTCGCCGGCCGCGCGCGCGGCGTGATAGGCCAGCGCATAGTCGCCGCCCCGCTTCACGTCCAGGACCGCATAACCGTTCGGGGTGCCGTCGGCCATCGTCGTCGCGGGAATGCCGTCGGCATCCTTGACGCCGGACCAGTACGCGCCGCAGGCCGCGCCGACATTGTATTCGTGCAAGGGCTGCGCGCCGTGCCAGCCGTCGTCGGCGCCGTGGTAATAGTGGCGCTGGGTGTGGGTATGGCCGCTGAGCACCAGCACGTGCGGAAACGCCTGCAGCAAGCCGAACAGGCGCGCGCGGTCGGCATGGCGGAAGGTCTCCCTGCCCGGCGCGGCGTCGAACAGCGGGATGTGCATGCCCAGCACCAGCAGCCGGTCTTTGGGCAGCGTCGCCAGGTACGCCTGCAGGAACGCGAACTGGTCCTCGCGCAGGCCGCCAATGTAGTCGGGCTGCTGCTTCGGCCGATAGACCACGTCGTCGAGGAACACGAAGCTGGCGCCGCCCTCCTCCACCGCGTAGGTGTCCGGGCCATAGATCGCGCGCCAGCTGGACAGCGAGCCGGCATCGTCGGCGGCATCGAAATTCAGATCGTGGTTGCCTGGCACATGGAACCACGGCACGCCGAGCTTGGCGGTTTCGGCGTTCAGCGCCGGATACAGCGCCAGGTTGTCGCTGACCACGTCGCCCAGGGTGGTGCCCAGGCGCGCGTGGGTCTTGCCCACCAGCGGCGCGACGATGTCGCGCGCGTAGTAGCCGACATCGGTCGCCGAGGCGGTCTGGGTATCGGTGAACACCAGCACCTCGGTGCTGGCCGCCGGCGCTTGCGCGCGCAGCGCGAAATCCCAGCCGCTGGTGGCGCCGCTGGTGGGCGCAATGCCCGGATACTTGAGCTTGGGCGATCCCGCCGGTGCATAGTGCCGCCAGTAGTCCGGCAAGCCGTTGCCGGCGCTGGCGAAGGCGTAGCCGTCGGGCTTGATCACGAACACCGTGCGCCCCGGCTCCACCGCGAGGCTGTAGCGGCCCTGCGCATCGGTGCGCACGATGTGCACGCCGTCGGACACCTGCACGCCGGCGATGCCGCGCTCGCCGTTGCCGCGGCCCGCGTGGCCGTCGCGCTCCTGGTAGACGCTGCCGCTGATCGTCGCCGGTTGCGCCAGCGCCGGAAGCGCGGCAGTCAACAGGCAGGTGAGCATTACGACGCGCAGCGACATGGCATGGACCCGGGAAAGCGTAAGAAGTCGCGATTGTAGCCATCCCTCACGGCACTGCGGCGACGCGGCCGCGTCAGCCGGCGCGCCGGTGTGCAGAGCGCACGCCACTGGCCGGCGGCTTCGCGGATTGGGTCGATGCCGGCCACCACGCACCGATTGAGAGGCTTCGGCCGCGACAGCGCGCTTGTGAAGCCGGCCAGTTCGCCGGCTGGTTCGTCGCGCGTCGCGGCGGAAGCCGCTCCTACAAAGGCGCGCAGCAGCGGGCCGGGTGCAGTGTGGGATGGACTTCAGTCCCGCCGCAGGAAGACAAACGCTCGCCGCTCGCCAAGCCAGAAACCCATCGCATCAATCCGCGGCGCTCGCGGTGTCGCGTCCCGCGGTCCATATCCGCTGCTCGCGCGCTGCTCTCCACACCAAGGGTCCAAGGCGCGCATCCCGATGCGGTGCGCACCGGCAACCAGCGCGGCCGGCGAACCCGACCGCGCGCAACCTTGGCAGGCCCGAATCCCTGCCGACCTGCGATTTCGCGGGCGACTGACGCGCTTCGGGCCGAAACCGTCAGGCATGTCCCCAGGCGTCAGGCCATGGCCTGCCCGCCGCCACCGGAAAACCGGCGTTGAGCTCCCGCGCGCGCTGGCGCAGGCGCAGGCGCAGCGCGTCGGGGATCGCGACTCCCCCCTTGCCGGCGTGCAACCGGGAAGCGTCGGGATTCATTTTGCGGCGAAGATGCTCCGGCAGGTCGCGCAGTTGCTTCATCGCCATCGCCCGCACCGCCTCGCGCGCTTGCCGGGAGTCGAAGCTCACCGCAGCGTCCCGGTCGATCCCCAGCCAGCCGCAGAGGTCGCGGAAACCGGCGCCCGGTGCCGCGTACATCTCCTCGAACGTCATCAACCGCAACCGCTCTTCCGGGAAGAACTGGCGCCAGCGCGACAGCGGCCCGGTCACGTCCAGCAGGTTGAGGTAGTGCAGTCCGAACGGGAAATACGTGGTCGCAAAACGCGTCTCGCCGGTGCGGAAGATCGCCGCCTCGGGGTCCGCGTCGCCTTCGTTGCCCGTGCGCAGATACAGTTCGTACAGGCTGACCAGCATGTCCGCCGGATTTCGCAACAGCAGCACGATGCGCGCATCGGGATGCGCCTTCGCGATCAACGCCGGCGCCTCGTGGCTGTAGAAGTACCAGACCGAGGCCTCGGCGCGATAGCGCTGATCGCCGGCAACGGCGAACAGCCGTTGGTAATCCGCAGGATCGGACACGGTGTGCGGCTGAGCAGGCAGATCCGCGGCGTAGAAATGCGGTTCCTTCAGCACGGACGCGTAGACATCGGGATGCTGCTTCAGCGCGGCGAACAGCGACGTGGTGCCGCATCGCGGCGCGCCGATGACGAAGAGATTCGGCGCCTTCACCACGGAAAAATCGCCCTGTCCTTGTAGAACTTTCCGGTCTCGCCGCCGCCATCGGCCAGCCACAGGATGGTCTCGGCCCCCTCCTCCGGCGAACGCGGCGCGGCGATGCCGCCGAGCTTGGTCCTGACCCACCCCGGGGTCATGCAGTTGACGCGGATGCCGCTGTCGGCAAGCTCGATCGCCAGCGCCTGGGTCAGCACGTTCAGCGCCGACTTCGAGCTTCGGTACGCCAGGTTGTTGCCTTCGATCTTGGTGGAGCTGCCATGGCCGCTGGACACGTTGATGATCTGCGCCTGCGCACGCTCGCGCATCAAGGGCAGGACGAGCTGGATCAGGCGCCACGGGCCGAAGAAATTGACGTCGAACGTCGCCCGCGCCTGCGCCTGGGCTTCCGTGCTGGGCTTGTCGCGCACGCCGACGGAGACACCGGCGTTGTTGACGAGCAGGTCGATATGCCCGTGGGCCTGGGCGACGACGTCGATCGCCGCCGCCATCGAAGCTTCCGAACAGACGTCCAGTTGGATCGGCGTCACGTTGGTCAGCTGGCGACGCTCGACCGCCAACGCGCCGTCGGCCAGATTCCGGCAGCCCATGTACACATGCACGCCGCGCTGGGCGAGGCCTTCGCATGCGGCGAGGCCGATGCCCCGATTGCCGCCGCTGATGAGGGCGACGCGATCGCCGGCTGTCGTTTCGGTCATGCTGCATCCATCCGGTATTCCGGAAAACGGTTGAACAGGAAGGCTTCCCTGCGCACGACGAAATCGCGCAGGTTGTCGTCGAAGTAGTCGCGCGCGTGCGGGCGCGCCCGCGCTTCGTGGGCCTCGTCCGGCATGACCCGGCCGTGCTCGCGGACGGTTTTCGACAGCGACGCATCCGCGCCATGGCGCTCGAGATAGTCGGCGAGGTCGTCGTTGAGCGTCTCGGTCCGCAGGAACTCGATCGGATACTCGAACGCCTGCAGGTGTCCCCGATCGAGGTCTTGCTCGCCGATGCCGGCGAATGCGCTCTTCGGGTCCTTGCAGAAGAAGCGGATGAACTGCTCCGTGTGCCAACCGAGCGCCCGCTCCGCCGGCAGCTTCGGAGTGTCGTATCCGCTGGCTACGCCGCGATGCACGTTGACGAAGAAGCGATTGGCGATCGCGACGAACGCGTCGAAACCGACCTGGGGATACTCGGGAAAGTCCCGCTGGATCAGCGCCGGATCGCAGTATTCCTGCGGATGCGTCTTCCACCAGCCGTAGTGGTACTGGGACACGTAGCGGTCGAAGGGCGAGCGCATGACCGAGAGGATGGGCTTGCCTCGGTCGGCGTCCGGGATCTCGTCGCAGGTGGCGTGTTTCCGCCCGGTTTCCACGGCCTGCGCGCCATACACGCGCCGCAGCATCTGGGTGATGAACGTTCCGCCCGTCTTGGGCATGTGGATGAAAACGAAATCCGGCGTTATCAGCATCGTGGTCAGGCCTTGAGCGGCCTCGCGTTGCCGGTGAGCCGACGCCTCAACGCCGCGCCGAGATAACGGCCGCAATAGTCGCCGTAGATGACGCCCTCGTCGGTGAGGCGCAGTCGCTGGTCCTTGAGGGTGACCAGGCCTTGGCGCTGGAGGTGCGCGAGATCCTCGGCGAGCATCATGTCCAGGTGCACGCCGTGCCTGTTCTGGTAGTCGTCGAGATCGATCGAGGTCGTCTTCAGCCCCATCACCAGGTCGCGCAGCATATGGTCGGCGCTGCTGATCTCCAGCACCCGCTGGGTCGGGATCAGTCCGCTCTCGACGCGTTCCAGATACGCGTCGATCTCGGTGATGTTCTGCCTGCTGCGGCCGCCGACGGTTCCGAACGCCGACGCGCCGAAGCCATACATGTCTTCGCCGCGCCAACGGCTGATGATGTGATGCTGCGGATACTTCCCTTCACGGGTAAAGGTGAAGTACGTGGACGGCAGGTAGCCGGCCTCGCGCAGGCGCGAAAGACCCCAGCGCGCGAACGCCATCTCCTGATCCGGCCCGGGCAGCGAGAGCGTGCCTTGCCGGACGTCGTTCATGTAGTGCGCGTTGGAGTACAGCTCCATCTTGTACACGGTGACGGCATGCACCCCGAGCGAGACGGCTCGATTGATCGAGTGCTGCCAGCTCTGCATCGTCTCGCCTTCGAGCCCGGACAGCAGGTCCACGTTGACCACTGCGCCGGTGCTCAGCGCGCGCTCGATCGCGCGCGAATTCTTTTCGTCGGTATCGTGGCGGCCGGTCAAGGCGACGACGCGGTCGTCGAAGGACTGAATGCCGAAGCTGATCCGGTTGACGCCGAGGTCCGCCAGACCGTCGATCATGCGGTTGTTCAGCGTGATCGGCTCGATCTCGAAAACGAACTCCGGCGCGTCCAGCACGAAGCATTCCTCGATCTTGCGCTTGATCCGCCGCAGCTGCTCGGGCTGGATCACGCTGGGCGTGCCGCCGCCGAAATAGATCGACTTCACGGTCCGTCCGCGCAGCCTGTGCGCGTCGGCGACCAGCTCGATCTCGCGGCACAAGGCGTCGACGTAGCGCTCGCGGACCGCGTGCGAAGACTCGGACAGGATCTCGATCTTGAAGAAGCAGTAGCGGCAGCGCTGCAGGCAGAACGGAATATGGAAGTACAGATGCAGCGGCTTTTCGGACAGCAGATCGGCGTCGCCGGCCGATTTCCAGTAACGCTGGGGCGGCCACGCCACCACGAAGCCGTCGCGGTTCGGCGCTTCGTTGCGATAGTCCGGCGGCGCTTCGATCGGCGGCGCGCCCGCGTCGCCGACCAGCGCGATCGTGAGGTTCGTCATTACGCGCTGGCCTCGTCCGCGTGCTCGGGCAGGCGCTTCAGCACCAGCGCCGCCACGCTGTCGAGCGACTTGAACGTGCCCGAATCCAGATCTTCGTCCAGGATGCGGATCGGGAAGCGGCGCTCGAGATGGTCGATGAACTCGGCCATGCTGATGGAATCCAGCGCAAGCCCGTCTTCCAGGAAAGAAGCCCCGTCCTGGATCTGCTCGTAGCGCACGTTGAGATCCAGGTCCTCGGCGATGAGGCGCTTCAAGGTGTCGACGATCTGAGACTTATCCATGGCGATACTCCTTGATGATGGTCTTCCTGTCGGGTTTTCCGCTACCCAGGCAAGGCAGGTCCGACACGAGCGTGTAGTGGTCCGGCCGGGCGAAGGCCGGCAGGGTCATCGATGCGTGGCGCTTGAGGGCGTCGATGGTCAAGGCCGAGGTCGAGGGCTTGATCACGGCGGCGATGGCCTTGCCGGCCGTGGTCTCGTCTTCGAGCACGATCGCCACGGCCTGGTCGACATCCGGCCAGCCCATGATGGCGCCCTCGAGATCGGCCAGGATCAGCAGCTTGCCCGCGCGGTTGAGGCTGAGATCGGCCCGGCCGCGTATCGCGAAACCGCCGCTGTCGTCGAAGGTCGCGATGTCGCGCGTGTCCCACTCGGCGGGCAACGCCGACAGCGTTCCCTGGTGGGCGATATGCGTCGCGGCATGCGGATGGCTCACGATGAGAGTGCCTTGCGCGGCGTCCGCGTCCGCGAGGCATGCGCGCACGCCTTCGAGCGGACGCAGCGCCTTGGGTGCGTTGGGCTCGGAGATCGCCACCACGCCGAGCTCGGAACTTCCGTAGAGGTCGAAGACGCGGTTGAACACCCGTTGCGCCTGCGTGTGCAGCGAGGGCGGCGTGCCGTCGCCGGCGAGCACGAGGCCGCGGCAACTGGCGACCGCATCGCTCTTGCGCTGCAGCAGCATGCGCAACAAGTGCGGCGTGGAAAAGACCCAGGTCGGCTGGGCGGCCCGCAGCGCATCGTTGAAGCCGAGCAGATTGGCCCTGGTCAGCAAGTGGATCTGCGCGCCGGCCAGCAACGCCGGAATCAATGCCGCGCCGAGGCCGTACATATGGTGCAGGGGAACGGTGATCAGCACCCGGTCGTGCGCGCCGAGTTCGAGCCGGCGCAGGACCATGGCGCCGGTCGCGAGCAGATCGTCGTACGCATGCCAGATCACCTTCGGCGTGCCCACAGTACCGGAGGACAGCACCGCCACCCCGTCCGGCCATTGCCCATGCCCGGCGGGCGGCGGCGCGATCTCCGGAGGCGAGGCCGTTGCCTCGTTCCCGACCGCAGCGCCGATATGCGCGTCGCACAGGGCCGGTGGCGTGGCGTCACCCGCGCAGAGCAGCAGCGGATGCCCGTCGACGATGGCCGTCAGCTGCAGCGACAGCATGCCGAGATCGCCGATTCCCAGCAGCGCGACCCGCCTGTGCATGCGGTAGGCCTGCCATCGCTCGCGCCCGCTGTCCAGGAGCTCCTTCAGCGTCGCGCTCTCGCCATTGAGATGCACCACGCTGCCGCTGGCGGCGAGCGCGTCGCGCCAGCCCTGCGCGCGGAACGGAGCGAAGGCCGCTGCGTTCATCGCGCGCGCTCCAGGGATTCGTTGTTGAGGATTTCGCTCACTTCGACGCAGTGGGCGCCGTTGAGCCGCATCGCGTAGCGTCGCGATATCGCCCAGGTCGATTCCGTCCGCAGACTGCGCGGCGCCGGCACGCGCAGGGTTTCCAGGTCGGTCTTTTCGAGCAGACCGCGGTCGTGCGGATCGAACAGCTTGCCGATGCCCACGCTGCCGTCGAGAAGCCTTTGCCGCTGCTCCGCGTCGATGCAGGCCAGTTGGATCGACGATTCGGCGACCAGGAGGATGTTGCCCGGGTCGCGCACGTACAGCCGGGAACGACGGCGCAGGACCTCGCTGCCGTCGGCTTGCGTCTCGATGCACTGGCCGAGGACTTCAACCTCTACGGGCAATCCGGCGACGGCCTCCAGAAAGAAGGTGGTCGAACCCTGCAAGGCCAGATAGTCGTTGAGCCGCTGCGAAGGCATGGCTTCGGCCCAGAGGCTCCCGGCATACGGCTCCGCGGAGGTCGTGTCCGGAGAAGCAGTCCAGGAAGCCAACAGGTGCGAGGTCATGCGCGTTCGTCCTTGAAAGAATCCCGCAGGCCGCAGACACACGGCTGTCAGATGCACAACGCATCATTGTGCATTTCCTTATGCTCCGGGGGCATTTGCCGAGTATATTCAGAAGACGCAGCGGAAATGTAGACAAGCGACGGCATCGCCCGCCGGATATCCGCGCGTCGACATCACCGCGTTCGCGGCGCGAGCACCGTTTCGATCGGAGCCGAAAACACCCACGCGGTCTCGCGGCAGGGTTGGTTGTTGGGATCGCAACCGCCGACGTACAGCGTTCCTGGTTCGAAGGGAGACGCAGCGAAGCTGCGAGCGGCGAAAAGCGCTGCCGGCGGTTCCAGGTCCGCCGTTTCGATCCGTCCGAGCGTATGCCGCCGCCCTCCCGGATCGCGGATCAGATACCAGGCATCCCGCACCCACTCATCCGTCGGATGGATGTCGACCCGCGTGCTGTAACTGGCGCCGACGCCGGCCAGCAACAGCGCCTGTCCGGTGCCGGGATCGACCACGGGCGTGAAGTCGTCGTAGGCCACCACGCCGAACGCCGGCCGTTTTCCCCAGTGCATGCCCAGGAAGTCGAGCACGTCCAGTTCCAGGGTCTCGCGGAAATCGTCGCGCGGGTCGATCCGCACTATCCGGCAGCGGTCCCCTTCCAGCGCCGCCAGCAGCACCTGGCCCGATCCCGAGGGATGGGCAACGGCGGTGAGTCCGCGGTATCCGCAACTGGGGAAGATCAGCGGGTCCGCGATGGTGTGGACCTTCTCCCATCGCGGCGCCGGCCCGTCGATGCGTCGATACAGGTGCGGCCGGATGCTGACGTACAGGTGGCCATCGCATTGGGTGAAGGCCATCGGACGGCGCCGATAACCGGACAACTCGGCGTGTTCGTCCCAGCGGATCTTGCCCGGCGCGTCCGGGTCGTAGCTGCCGCTGAAAATGCCGAGCGGCAACGTCCCGGCAAAGACGCGCTCCTGCCCGGTCACGGTGTCGCGATGGACGAAGAAGCTGCGGGTGCTGGTCAGGCCGGAGCCGACGCCCAGGCGCGTGCGCGCCCACGTCCCGGCTTCGTCGTCGAAGCAATCGACATACACCGCACCCTGGCTGTTCGAGGGACCGGCGAGCAGCAGCGAGACCGGGGCATCGAGCGTGCGGCCGCGCCCGTCCTCGGTGAACGCCACCGATTTCAGCAACACCCGCCAATAGTCGCGATCGTATTCGTGGGCCTGCCGCCACTCGCCGTCCGCCCGGTCCAGCACGGCGATCTGCGCGCCGACCGGCGGATCGCCCGGCAGATACCGGTTGTGGGTGTAGGACAGCGAAGAAAACAGCCGCCCGCGATGCGGCACCAGGTGCAGCACTTCGGTGCCGCTGAGCAGTCGGCCACCGCCGTCGCGCATCCCGGCCTGAAAGACGCGGCGGAAAGGCGCCGGCGGCGTGGCGATCGGTGCATCCATGCGAGCCTCTCAGGCGAAGAAGGAATCCAGCGTGTCGATCGAGGCCGGCTGGCGGGCGTGCGCATAGAGCGCGCGCTTGAACGCCTCCTGCTGGTCGCTCTCCACACGCAGATGCTCGGGAGTCCATCGCCGGATGCGCGTGCCCATGCCCTGGATGTCGCGATCGGCGTGACTGTCCAGATAGGCGAGCACGTTGCTGGTGGCCGAGTAGCCGCGGCTGAGGAATTGGGCGATGCGGAAGGTCATCCGGTAACTGGCTTCCAGCACGCGAGGATGGGCGATGAGTCTGAGCGATTTTTCGTGCAGATCGCCGACGCCGCAGCCCAGGGGATCGAGCAGGACCCGCTCGGCGCAGTCGTAGTAGAACGCATTGACCGAGAAGTCGCGCATGAGCGCGTCCTCGGTCAGATCGGCGCGCGCGACGAAACGCGTGTTCCACATGTCGCCGTTCTGGATGTCCTTCCAACTGCGCAGGATATTGATGTCCACCGCGCCTGAAGCGGCGTCGCCCCAACGCAGGACGCCGAAACGGTCGTTGCGCATGCGCAGCGCAGCGGCGTCGGTACCGGGATAGGCGTCGCACAGCAGGCGGTGCGTTTCGTCCAGGCCGCAGTCCAGCGCCACATCGATGTCCTTGGCCGGCCGGCCTGCGAGCCAATCCCTCGGCGTGCCTCCGATGATGAAGACGCGCTTGCCCGCGCGTCGGAACACCTCGATGAGGTCGCGCACGCGCACGTCGCATCGGTCGTCCCGATACACCTGCTGTTCCAGAGCGGCTTCCACTCGCTCGGGTGCGAGCGATGCATCGATGATCTTCATGTCGCGAGATACCTGATCCTGGTGGCCGATCATCGCCGCTGCGTCCCGCGCACGCTTCCCCACGATGCTCAGGACCTGATGCCGATGCCTCTGCCGAGCAGCGTCAGCGCGAAGGCGGCCAAGCCTATAATGAACAACAGCATCACCACAAGCGAAGTGCCGATGCCCGCCGTGTCCATGCCCAGCACGCCATAACGGAACGCGCTGATCATGTGCATGAGCGGATTGAGCCGCGAAATGCTCTGCCAGGGTTCGCCCAGCAGGCCGACCGGATAGAACACGCCGCCGAGATAGGAGAGCGGCGTCAGGACATAGGTCGACACGTGCCCGGTGTCGTAGAAGTTCTTCGCGTATATGGCGACGATGATGCCGACCAGGGCAAAGATCGTGGCGGCCAGCAGTGCCGACAGGAAGACGATGGAGGGATGCGCGATGCGCAGCGAGGTCAGCGACAACGCGACCAGCAACACCAGGCCGCCGACCAGGAAACCGCGCACCACCGCACAGGTCACATAGCCCAGCAGGATCGTCCAATCGCGCATCGGCGATACCAGCAGCTCTTCTATCGCGCGGTTGAAGCGCATGAAATAGAACGCGCTGGAAGCGTTGGCGTAGCTGTTGGTGATGATGCACATCATCACCAGGCCGGGAGCGATGAATTGCACATAGCTGAACCCGTCGAAGGTGCCGATGCGACTTCCGATCAGCTTGCCGAAGATCGCGAAGTACAGAACCATCATCGCCAGGGGCGGGACCAAGGTCTGCACCCACATGCGGAACATGTGCGCGACCTCGCGCCGGACCAGGCAACGCAGGGCGATCAAACTATGCGAAGCGTTCATGCCGCACCGGGTTGCGTCTGAAAGCGGAGAGCGTGCGTCGCGACGGCGGTTGCGGGCATGTCAGTTGCGCATGCGCCACGCGTTGGCGCGCGCGGTGATCCGCACGACGAGGACTTTCTTGAACACGCTGTATTCCATCCAGGTCTGACCGGGCACCGCCGCCAGCGCCTGCTTGAGGTCCAGGTAGCCCTGCCGCTCCTCCGGGAAGGCGCGCAGGAAGTCGCGGAAATTCAGGATGTCGGCGAATCGAGGATTGTCGGCGGCACAGGTGTGCACGACGAACGAGCGGCCGCCGTCCTGGCCGATGCGCCAATGCCACGAGAACCCCGCATCGATCGGGCTTTCGCCATACGCCTGATAGCCGAGCCCGGCCAATATCCGCGACTGGCGCTCGGCCGGAAGCGATGCGCCGGTCGCCACCGCGATGTCCAGGATGTTCTTGCTCGGCAGGCCGGCAATGGACGTGCTTCCGATATGTTCGATGCCGACCACGTCCTCGCCGACCAATGCCTCCAGCAGCCGGCCTCGCTCGTCCTCGAATGCCTGCGGCCAGCCCGCGTCGTACCGGCTCTGCATGTCCAGCTCCAGCGCCGGCGGGCGCACGCGCGAGTAGCGGCGCACAAGGTGTTCGACGGTCTCCGCGCCCAGCTCACCGGGGAGCACCTGCTCCTTGAGCCGCCTGATGACGCGCGCCAGCTGGAGGGCGCCGCCGGACTCTCTCGCCTGGGAACTCACGACGGCACGCGGCATCGCCCGCGCGTTGTCATAGCGTCGCCGATGATCAGGAAACCCAGATACGGTCGCCGGTTGCAGCCGGAAGCGACGATCTCGGTGTGCAGGGACCTGCGGGAACACCGACGCACCAACCGCCTGTTCAACCACGCGTGACTCCCGACGCCCCCCTGCCGATCCCCGACTAGCGCATTCGGCTGGCGCTCAAGCCTGCGGGTGGCACGGCTCCAAGGAACATGGCGGTTCCATTGGAGACATGGGATACGCGCTTTCGGTGTCCGGCCGAGGTCGGCGTACCGCTCAGGAAGCGCATCGCCCGGATCGGCGGCGGTTGCATCCAGCTTACCTGCCATTGCATCTCCATTGCATGTGAGTTGATCGGCGCAAGCGCTGTGCGTGGCCCAAGCATCCCGGCACTGCGGCATTCCGCGCCCAGCATCGCCGGCATGCGGATGCTTATGGATGGCCATGGTCGTTGTCAAGCGGCATCAGGCCGGCGGAGCAGCCGTCGGACTCGATCACCAACACCGCGCACCCCTGCTCCACCGTGAGGCTGTAGCGGCCCGGCGCATCGGTCCGCACGATGTGCACGCCGTCGACACCTGCACGCCGGCGATGCCGCGCTCGCCGGTGCTGCGACCCACGTGGCCGTCGCGCTCCCGGTAGACGCTGCCGCCGATCGTCGCCAGCTGCACCAGCGAGGATGCCGCGACAGTCGGCAGGCAGGTGAGCACTGCGCCGCGCGGCGACGTGCGTGGAGTCCTGCGATCGAAACAGGCCGCGATGGCAGCCACCGTCGCGGCACGACGCTGGCTGCCGCCGCGCCAGCCTACTTGTGCCGGGCTTCCAGCACCGCGACCGCGTCGGCCAGCGCCAGGCCGCGCGCGCGCAGCAGCACGGTCAGGTGATACAGCAGGTCGGCCGATTCGCCGAGCAACGCTTCATCGTCCTGCGCCACGCCGGCCAATGCGGTCTCCACGCCTTCCTCGCCGACCTTCTGCGCGATGCGCCGCGTGCCCTTCTCGAACAATTGCGTGGTGTAGCTGCCCGGCGGACGCTCGCGTTCGCGTTGCGCGACCAGGCGGTCGAGCGCGCCCAGGAACTGGCCCGGCGCCTGCGGGAAGCAGCTCGTGCGGCCGAGGTGGCAGGTCGGGCCGTGCGGATGCGCCAGCACCAGCAACGTGTCGCGGTCGCAATCGGTCTCGATCGACACCAGGTCCAAGGTGTTGCCCGAGCTTTCGCCCTTGGTCCACAGGCGCTGCTTGCTGCGGCTGTAGAAGGTGACCTTGCCGCTGGCGCGGGTCGCCGCCAGCGCTTCGGCGTTCATGTAGCCGAGCATCAGCACGCGCAGCGTGGCCGCGTCCTGCACCACCACCGGCAGCAGGCCATCGCCCTTGCTCCAGTCCAGTTCCGCATCCGCATCCGCAGTCGCGGCGGCGGCTTCGTGCTCATGCGCCATCGCGCACCTCGATCTGTCGTTGGCGCAGGAAGCGCTTGAGGTCGGGAATCGGAATCGCGCCGCTGTGGAACACGCTGGCGGCCAGGGCGCCGTCCACGTCGGCCTGCTCGAATACGTCGGCGAAGTGCTGCAGTTCGCCGGCGCCGCCGGAGGCGACCAGCGGCACCTTGCACAGCGAGCGCACCTCGAACAGCTGGGCGATGTCGTAGCCGCGGCGTACGCCGTCGTTGTCCATGCAGTTCAGCACGATCTCGCCGGCGCCCAGCTGCTGCGCCTCCACCACCCAATCCACGGTGCGCACGCGCAGCGCCTGGGTCTTGCTGGGATCACCGGTGAAGCGGCGCACGCGCCATTCACCGTCGTCCTCGCGGATCGAATCGATGCCGACCACCACGCATTGCACGCCGAACGCCTCGGCCAGTTCGGCGATCAGCGCCGGCCGTTCCAGCGCCGGCGAATTGATCGAGATCTTGTCGGCGCCGGCATGCAGCACCGCACGTGCGGTGGCCACGTCGCGGATGCCGCCGGCCACGCAGAACGGGATGTCGATCAACCGCGCCACGCGCTCGACCCAGGCGTAGTCGACCGAGCGCCCTTCCGGGCTGGCGCCGATGTCGTAGAACACCAGCTCGTCGGCGCCCTGGTCGCGGTAGCGCAAGGCCAGTTCGACGATATCGCCCATGTCGATGTGGTCGCGGAACTTGACGCCCTTGACCACGCGGCCGTCGCGCACGTCCAGGCACGGGATGATGCGCCGGCTCAGCATGCCAGCGCCTCGTCCAGGCGCAGCCGGCCTTCCAGCAGCGACTTGCCGAGCACCGCGCCGGCGCAGCCGACCTCGCGCGCGGCGCGCACGTCGGCGGCGTCGCGGATACCGCCGGAGGCCTGCACGTGCACGCCCGGCGCGATCCGGCGCAGGTAGGCGTACAGCTCCAGGTTCGGCCCGGACAGCATGCCGTCGCGGGCGATGTCGGTGCACAGCAGGTGTTTCAGCCCGGCAGCGGCGTACTCGACCGCCAACGCTTCCAGGGTCAGCGAGGAGGTCTCGGTCCAGCCCAGCACCGGCAACCGCCACACGCCCTGCGCGTCCTGCCGCGTGTCCAGCGCCACGGTGATGCGCTCGGCGCCGAACTCGGCCAGCCATTCCAGCACCGACTCGCGGTCGCGCACCGCCAGCGAGCCGATCACCACGCGCGCGGCGCCGGCGTCGAGGATGCGTTGCACGTCGGCGCGCGAGCGCACCCCGCCGCCGGTCTGCACCTGCAGTCCGGTCTGCGCGCCGATCTGGCCCAGCAGCGGCGCCAGGGTGTAGCCACCGGCGCGCGCCGCGTCCAGGTCCACCAGGTGCATCCAGCCTGCGCCGGCGTCGGCGAAGGCCTGCGCGCGCGGCAGCGGATCGTCGCCGTAGTGGGTTTCGCGGGCGTAATCGCCCTGCGCCAGCCGCACCACGCGGCCGTCGCGGATGTCCAGCGCGGGATAGACGATGAAGCTCATGGGAAATCGGTCTCGAGGAAGTTGCGCAGGATGCGCGCGCCGGTGCTCGCCGAGCGCTCGGGGTGGAACTGCGCGCCGCAGCGGCGGCCGCGTTGCACCACCGCGGTGAACAGGCCGCCATGGTCGCAGGCGGCGACGGTGTCGGCAGTCACCGGTGCGGCGTAGCCATGCACGAAGTAGGCGGTGGCGGTGTCCGGCAGGCCGTCCAGCAGCGGCGACGGACGCATCGGCAGCAGCCGGTTCCAGCCCATGTGCGGGATGCGGATGCCCAGCGCCGGCGGCATGTGCCGGACCACGCCGGTCAGCAGGCCCAGGCAATCGACATCGCCTTCCTCGGAATGCTCGAACAGCAGCTGCATGCCCAGGCAGATGCCGATCAGCGGCACCTCGAGCGCACGCAGCGGCTCGATCAGCCCTTGCTCGCGCAACCGCGCCATCGCGTGGGGTGCAGCGCCGACGCCGGGCAGGATCACCCGGTCGGCGCCCTGCAGCCCGGCGGCGTCGCGCACCAGCCTGGCTTCCACGCCCAGGCGTTCGAGCGCGTAACGCACCGACCCGAGGTTGGCGCCGCCGGCATCGATCAGGGCGACATCGGTCATCGCAGCGTCCTCGAAGCACCTGCGCGCATCACAGCACGCCCTTGGTCGAAGGCAGCGCCGCACCCTCGCGGCGCACGGCCTGGCGCAGGGCGCGCGCCAGCGCCTTGAAGCAGGCCTCGACCTTGTGGTGGTCGTTGTCGCCGTGCACGCGCAGGTGCAGGTTCAGGCCAGCGGCATCGCACAGCGAACGGAAGAAGTGCGGCACCAGTTCGGTCGGCATGTCGCCGACGCGCTCGCGCCTGAACTCGCCTTCGAACACGAAGTACGGGCGGCCGCTGAAATCCAGCGCGGCGCTGGCCAGGGTCTCGTCCATCGGCAGGGTGAAGCCGTAGCGGCCGATGCCACGCTTGTCACCCAGCGCCTGGCGCAAGGCCTGGCCCAGCGCCAGGCCGGTGTCCTCGATGGTGTGGTGCTCGTCGATATGCAGGTCGCCCTCGGCGCGCACGTCCAGCGCGAAGCCGCCGTGCTTGCCGATCTGCTCAAGCATGTGGTCGAAGAACGGCAGGCCGGTGGCGCAGTGCGGGTCGCGCGCCAGGTCCAGGTCGATCTCGACCGCAATCCGGGTTTCCTTGGTGTCGCGCTGCACCCTGGCGCGGCGCGGCGCATCGGCCAGTTCGTGGGCGATGCCGGCCCAGTCCCAGTCGCCGCCGAACTGTTCGGTCTTCAGCTGGAAACCGCGGATACGCAGGTTGTCGGCGAACTGGATGTCGGTGAGGCGGTCGCCGACCATCGCCGAACGCGCCCAGTCGATGCTGCGGTCCTGCAGGTACGGCAGCATCAGGCCGATGCCGGGCTTGCGCGTGGGCGCGTTGTCGGCCGGCCAGCTGCGGTCGACCAGCACCTCGCGGAAAGCGATGCCCTGGCTGGCGAAGATCTGCAGCATCAGGTCGTTGGGGCCGTCGAACGCGGCCTGCGGATAGGCTTCGCTGCCCAGGCCGTCCTGGTTGGTGACGATGACAAACTGGTAGCCGGCATCGCGCAATTTCAACATCGCCGGGATCACGCCCTGCACGAAGCGCAGCTTCTCGTAGGCGTCGATCTGGAAGTCGGCCGGCTCCTCGATCAGGGTGCCGTCGCGGTCGACGAACAGGATCGGGGTCATGCCGCCGCCCTCCCCGCCTGCAGCGCGCCGAGCACGCGCTGGTTCTGCTCCGCGGTACCGAGGGTGATGCGCAGCGCATCGCCCAGGGTCGGCGCGGCACGCTGGTCGCGCACCACAACGCCAGCGCCGAGCAAGGCGCGGAACGCGGCTTCGGCATCGTCGAAGCGCAGCAGCAGGAAGTTGCCCTGCGACGGATACACGCGGCGCACGCCGGGCAGCGCGGCCAGTGCGGTGGACATGCGCTCGCGCTCGCGGCGGATCTCGGCCACGCGTGCCGCGGTCTGGCGCAACGGCTCGGCCTGTAGCGCAGCCAGCGCCAGCTGCGTGCATGGCGCCGGAATCGGATACGGCGCCTGGCAGCGGCGCAGCACCGCGATCAGCGCCGGATCGGCGATCACGCAGCCGATCCGCGCCGCAGCCAGCGCATGCGCCTTGGACAATGTGCGCAGCACCGCCAGATTGGCGTGACGCGCCAGCAGCGTGGTCGCAGACGGCACATCGGAGAATTCGCCGTAGGCCTCGTCGACCACCAGCAAGGCGCGCCCGTGCAGGCGCTCGGCGGCGCGTTCGATCTCGGCCAGCGGGATCGCCGCACCACTGGGATTGCCCGGCGAGCACAGGAACACCAGCTTGGCCATCTGGCTCAGTGCCGCATCGACCACCGCATCGACGTCGGTCACCAGTCCGGCCACGTCCTCGCGCAACGGCACTTCGACGATGCGCGCGTTCTGCAGGCGCGCGCAGACCGCATACATGCCGAACACCGGCGGGGTGATCACGATCGCGTCGCGGCCCGGCTCGCACAGCGCGCGCAGCAGCAGGTCGATGGCCTCGTCGCTGCCGCGGCCGAGCAGCAACTGCTCCGGCGCGCAGGCGTACAGCGATGCCAAGGCCGCACGCAACGCTGGCGGCTGCGGATCCGGATAGCGGCGGTTGCCGGCGTCGCGGTCGGCCGGGTTGGCCCAGGCCGATTCGTTGGCGTTGAGCCAGACCTCGCCGTGCAGCGCGCTGCTGCGCGCCGAGGAGTAGCCTGCGAAGTCGCGCAGGTCCTGGCGGACCAGCGCCAGCATCGATCCCGGCATCTGCATTCCGTTGTGCGCGCTCATGCCGCCTTCTCCATGCGCAGCGCCACCGCATTGGCATGCGCGTCCAGGCCCTCGGCGCGGGCCATGGTCACCGCGCAGGCACCGATCGCGGCGATGCCGGCGCGGCTGGCGCTTTGCACGCTGACGAAGTTCTGGAAACTGGCGACGCTGACCCCGCTGTAGGCGCGCGCCGCGCCGTTGGTCGGCAGCACGTGGTTGGTGCCGCTGCAATAGTCGCCCAGCGCTTCCGGGGTGTAGTCGCCGAGGAACACCGAGCCGGCCGCCTCGACCCGCTCCAGCCAGCCGCGCGGCTCGCGCAGCGCCAGGATCAGGTGCTCGGGCGCATAGCGGTTGCTGATCGCGAAGGCATCCTCGAGCGTGCCGACCTGGATCAGCCGCGACGCGGCCAGCGCCTGGCGCGCGATCGCCGCACGCGGCAGCGTCGCCAGCTGGCGCTCGATCTCGTTCTCGACCGCATCGATCAGCTCGGCGCTGTCGGACAGCAGCAGCACCTGCGAATCCGGGCCGTGCTCGGCCTGCGACAGCAGGTCGGCGGCGACGAACGCGGCATCGGCACCGACATCGGCGATCACCAGCACCTCGGACGGGCCGGCCGGCATGTCGATCGCCGCCGCACCGGCCTGCGCCACCTGCTGCTTGGCCTCGGTGACGTAGCCGTTGCCCGGTCCGAACAGCTTGTCGCAGGACGGCACCGACTCGGTGCCGAAGCCCATCGCCGCGATCGCCTGCGCGCCGCCGAGCTTGAACACGCGGTCCACGCCGGTCAGCTTTGCGGCGACCAGCACCGCCGGATCGGCCGAGCCGTCGGCGCGCGGCGGCGTGCACAGCACCACCTCGCGGCAGCCGGCCAGCGCCGCCGGCACGCACAGCATCAACGCGGTGGACGGCAGCGGCGCGCTGCCGGCCGGCACGTACAGGCCGACCCGACCGATCGGCCGCACCACCCGCTCGCAGACCACGCCCGGCGCGGTTTCCACCGCATAGGGCTGGGTCATGCCGGCGCGGTGGAAGGTCTCGATCCGCGCCGCGGCCTGCGCCATCGCCTCGCGCAGCACCGCAGGTACAGCCGCTTCGGCGGCGGCGAACTCGTCGGCGCCGACCTCGAAATGCTGCAGCACCACGCCGTCGAAACGCGCGGTGATCTCGCGCAGCGCGGCGTCGCCGCGGCTGCGTACGTCGTCCAGCAGCTGCGCCACCGCGGCGCGAGTCTGCGCGGCGACGGTCTGCGCCGGCCGGGTCAGAGCCTGCGTGCGCGCCTGCGCGTCGAGCGAATTCCAGTCCAGTCGGTTCATGCCAGCGAACGCTCCACCGTCAACACCATCAGCCCCTGCGCGCCGGCGCGCTCCAGTTCCTCCATGCGCTGCCAGGTGATCGCGCCGTGGCACATGGTCTGCAAGTGCAGCGGGCCGTCGGCGTCGCCGGGCAGTTGCACCAGCGGGTCGGCATCGGGCAGCAACCGGGTCAGTTCGGCGACGTGGTCGCGCGAAGCGCGGAACATCAGCAGCTTGCTGTCGCGCAGCTTGAGCACGCCGTCGAGCCGGCGCAGCAGCATCGCCGCCAGCCCGGCGCGGGCGTCGCCCGGTTCGCGCACCGGCCCGGCCAGCACCGCCTCGCTTTCCAGCAACGTCTCCACCGGCTTGAGCTGGTTGGCGGCCAGGGTCGCGCCGCTGGAGACCAGATCGCAGATCAGGTCGGCAGTGCCCAGGCGTGGCGCGATCTCCACCGAGCCGGACAGCTCCACCACCTGCGCGTCGAGGCCGCGCGCTTCCAGCCAGTCGGCCAGCACCGCCGGATAGCTGGTGGCGATGCGCTTGCCCTGCAGTTGTTCCGAGCCGGTCCACTCCCAGCTGTCGGGCACCGCCAGCATCAGCCGGCACTGGCCGAAGTTCAGCCCGCGCAACGCGCGGTAGGCCTCCGGCAGACCATTGCGGCGGCGCTCGCCGGCCTGCTCTTCCAGCTCGTTGCGGCCGACGATGCCGAAATCGCAGACGCCGTCGGCGATCAGCCCGGGGATGTCGTCGTCGCGCACCAGCAACAGGTCCACCGGCAGCGACTCGCCGTAGCAGAACAACTTGTCGCGGCTTTCGCGCCAGCTCAGCCCGCAGGCGGCCAGCACCGCCCGCGCCGGCTCGGCCAGGCGGCCGCTCTTCTGGATCGCGATACGCAGCCGGTCACGCGCCGGCGCTGCCAGGGAAGCACTCATCAGGACATCTCAATGGGAATCGGAGGGGCGCGCCGCTTGCCGGCGCAGCGCCGTGGCATAGCCGCCGGCGCCGTATTCCAGGGTCCGCGCGACGCGGCCGATGGTAGTCACGCTGACCTGGGTCAGCTCGTGGATCTCGCGGTACGGCACGCCCTTGAGCAGCAGCGGCACCACCCGCCAGCGATCGGACATCGCCTCCAGCTCGGCCGGCGTGCACAGGTCCTGCAGGAACGCGGCGACCTCCTGCGGCTTGCTCAGGTGGGCCAGGGCGCGCGAAAGCGCCTTGAACGAGGTGTCGCTGTCGCGATCGGGTTGCGTGGCGGGTCGTTGTTTCATTGCGATAATGTAATAGCGTGTTAGTACATTAGCGCGATTGGACAGACCGGGTCAAGCCGCGGCGTGCGGGCGTTCTGCGATTGTTGTGTTCGGCCCTTGATGGGCGCGAGGTCGCCATGCGATCTGTCGCGGCTGAAGCCGCTCCTGCAACGCAGGCATACCGCTCCCTGCAGGAGCGGCTTCAGCCGCGACAGGCGCTCGCAGCGATCGCATCGGCCAAGGGTGCACGCACCGCTCCGGCCGCCGCCACGGGAACGCCTGGGTGCAACAGCGAACGCGCATTGTGCTCGCCGTTGCGTGTGCGGCTTCAGTGGCGGCAGGCTCTGGTCATCCGCGTCGCGACTGAAGTCGCTCCTACAAGGGACATGCGGCGCGCCCGTCCAGGCTGCGCCATCCCCGGCCCTGCCGGCCCGCTCAGGGCATGACCTTGGCCTGCTCCAGCTCGACCAGCAGGGTGCTGGCGAGTTCGTCGCGGGCGACGTCGAACTGCTGCTCGCGCACCAGGTCCTTGACCGCGACCACGCCACGCGCCAGTTCGTCGTCGCCGGCCAGCACCACGAAGCGGATGCCGGCGCGCGCGGCGTACTGGAACTGCTTGCCGACCTTCTTCGGCTCCATCTGCACTTCGGTATTGATCCCGCCCGCGCGCAGGCGACGGGCGATGTCCAGCGCGTCGTCCAGCTTGGCCTCGTCCATCAGCGCCACCATCGCCTGCACGCTGCTGGAGGCGATGCCGTCGATCAGCCCGGCCTCGCGCAGCTGCCAGAACAGGCGGGTCAGGCCGATGGAGATGCCCACGCCCGGCAGCCTGGACTTGCTGTAGTGGCTGGCCAGGTCCTCGTAGCGCCCGCCCGAGCAGATCGAGCCGATCTGCGGGTAGTCGGTCAGCAGGGTCTCGTAGACGGTGCCGGTGTAGTAGTCCAGGCCGCGGGCGATGGAGAAGTTCAGGCAGTACGCGGTTTCCGGCACGCCCAGCGCCTTGACCAGGGCCAGCACCTCGCGCAACTCGGCCACGCCCTCGCGCAGCGTCGCGCTCGACTCGGCGGCCGCAGCCAGCGCGTCCAGCCGCGCCAGCGCGTCGTCGTGGCCGCTGGAGCGCACCGCGACGAAGGCCAGGATCTGCTCGACCTGCTCGGCCGGGATCGCGAAGCCTTCGCCGGCCAGCGTCTCGCGCACGTAGTCGGCGCCGCGCTTGTCCAGCTTGTCGACCTCGCGCAGCACCGCCAGCTGGCGCTCGCCCTCGGCCACGCCCAGGCTCTCGAAGAAGCCGCGCATCAGCTTGCGGTTGTTCAACTGCACCGCGAACGCGCCGATGCCCAGTTCGGCGAACACCGCGTGGATCACCGCCAGCACTTCGGCGTCGTAGCGGATGCTCAGCGCATCCTTGCCGATCACGTCGATGTCGCACTGGTAGAACTCGCGGAAACGGCCGCGCTGGGCGCGCTCGCCGCGGTACACGCGCTGCATCTGGTAGCGGCGGAACGGGAAGCTCAGCTCGTGTTCGTGCTCGGCCACGTAGCGCGCCAGCGGCACGGTCAGGTCGAAGCGCAGCGCCAGCTCCGGCAAGCCGCCCTCGCCGCCGGCGTCGGCCGCAGCGTTGGCCAGCGCGCCGGTGGACTGCACGAAGTACACCTGGCGCTCGGTCTCCCCGCCGGACTTGGTCAGCAGCACGTCGGACAGTTCGAACACCGGCGTCTCCACCGGCAGGAACCCGAACCGCTCGTAGTTGCGGCGGATGACGTCCAGCATGCGCTGGAACGCGATCTGCTCGCGCGGCAGCAATTCCATGATGCCGGGCGGCGTACGGGGCTTGATCACGTGCAAAACTCCTGCGATTCGGGGGCGAGCGGACGCCAATTCTAGCCGCACCGACTGCTGGCGGCCGCATCGTCGTATCATTCCCCGGTGCCGACGCCGCTGCCACGCCCATGACCAGGCCTCCTTCCGGATTCGCCCTGCCCTATGCCGAGCCCGCCGCGGCACGGGATCCGCGCGCGCACGAGTGCCTGCATTGCGCGGTGCGGCACCTGGCGATCTGTTCGGCGCTGGCCTGCGACGAGGTGCAGGCGCTGGAACGGGCGACCACCTCGCACGCCTACGCCGCCGGCGCCACCGTGGCCCGCACCGGCGAAGCGCGGCAGGCGGTCTATACCGTCACCGCCGGCGCCCTGCGCCTGGTGCGCACGCTGGCCGACGGCCGCCGCCAGGTGGCCGGCTTCGTGTTGCCGGGCGACTACGTCGGGCTCAGCGAATCGGCCAAGCACCGCCACGACATCGAAGCCATCGCCGACAGCCGCGTGTGCCGGGTCCCGGTGGCGCAGATGCAGCAGCTGCGCAGCCAGTTCCCGCAGCTGGAACGCAAGCTGCTGCAACGCGCCTGCCTGGAACTGGACGCCGCGCAGGACGCGGCGCTGGCACTGGCGCGGCTGCAGCCGTCCGAGAAGCTGGCCGATTTCCTGCTCAAACTGGCCGCACGCGCGGCGCGCCAGGGCGACTCGGGCAACAAGGTGACCCTGCCGATGGGCCGCGGCGACATCGCCGATCATCTGGGCCTGACCATGGAAACGGTGAGCCGCACCTTCACCAAGCTGCGCCAGCAAGGCCTGATCGCGCTGCCGCAGCTGCACGTGGTCGAGATCCGCGACTTCGCCGCCTTGCACCGGCTGGCGTCCGACGAGGACTGAGCAGGACGACGGCGGCGATTTTTTCGCCAGCCCCTGTCTACACCTTGCACCACCGGGGCCGCACCGACTTATCCACAGGTTTCCAGGGCAACGCTCCACATCCGCTGTGGACAACCCGCCGTGCCCGCCCGCGAACGCTTTGGGCTCCCGACGCAGATTGCGCCTGGCTGGACAACCCGAGCGAGCCGACGCCTCCGGATCGGCGCGAACGCCGCCCGGCGACATCTCCATGAATGCTTCAGACCCGAGCCATGCCTTGCCACGCGCGCGGGCATAGACTTGCGCCGCGATACACCTGCGGCGGCGCCGCGGTGCCGGAGGGGGGAACCAACGGGAGGGCAACCATGTTCGTCGCCATCGATGTGCCGCAAGACCCCCGCGCCTGCGTGATGCTGGATCGCGAAAGAGAACTGGACTTCTGGAAGGCGCACTTCGCCCAGGCTCCGTTCCATCAGCCCGGGCATGCGTTCGCCGACTACGAGCCGGCGCTGAAACTGGCCTACGACGCCTACCTGAAGTACCACGGCCAGCGCTTCGAGGACGTCGCCCCGCAGCTGCGCGACGTGTTCCTGCGCGACCATCCCCGCTCGCGCCTGGACTGGCTGCAGGTGCGCAGCGTGGTGCAGGCCGCCTGGTTGCGGCTGCAGCCGCAGGATCAGGACTGAGCTGCGCCCCGGACCGCGCGCCACGGTGCGCGCGGGACGCAGGCGGCGGCGCGGCGGCCCGGACAGCGGTGCCGCCGCCGGGTCAGGCGGCGGCAGATCTCAGCCGGCCAACAGGCGCGCGCGCAGCGCCGCGTAGTCCGGCGCGATCGGCTCGGCGTGCGCCGGTCGCTGCAACAAGGCCGCCAACGCCGGCGGCACCGGCACCGGCTGACCGATCAGCGGCTCGACCACCGCCTCGAACTTGGCCGGATGCGCGGTCGCCGCCACCGCCCAATCGCCGGCATCGGCCTCCGCGCCCTCGGCGCGGATCTGCTGCAACACGTGCAACGCCGTCGCGGTATGCGGGCAATGCACCTCGCCGTAGCGGCGGAAGCGCTCGCCGATCAGCTGGCGGATCTGCGCGTCGTCCACCGAATAGGACTGGAACTGCGCGCGCAGCGCGGCATCGTCGCCGCGATACAGCCAGCGCAGGCGCTCGAAATTGCTCGGCGCGCCGACGTCCATGGCATTGGCCACGGTGGCCACGCTGGGCTGCGGCGCGTAGTCGGCGCCGGCAAAGTAGTCCGGCAGCACGTGGTTGGCGTTGGTCGCCAGCACGATGCGCCCCAGCGGCACGCCCAGTTCGCGCGCCAGGATCGCAGCCAGCGCATTGCCGAGGTTGCCGGTCGGCACCACCAGGTTCAGCGGCTGCGCGCGCCCGGCGTAATGCACCAGCGCGCTATGCGCGTAATAGCTCATCTGCGGCAGCAAGCGGCCCAGGCTGATGCTGTTGGCCGAACTCAGCGGCGCCTGCGCCTGCAGTTCGACATCGTTCAAGGCCTGCTTGACCAGCGCCTGGCAGTCGTCGAACGAGCCGGCCACGCGCAGCGCCTGGATGTTGTCGCCGAAGCAACCCAACTGGTGCGCCTGCCGCGGCGACACGCGCCCGTCCGGATACAGCACCACCACGCGCAGGCCGGGCTGGCGATGGAACGCGGCGGCCACCGCCGCACCGGTGTCGCCGGATGTGGCGACGAGGATGGTCAGCGGCGTGGCGGCATCGCGGCGCAGCCGGGCCAGGCAGGCGGCGAGGAAGCGCGCGCCGAAGTCCTTGAACGCGGCGGTCGGCCCATGGAACAGCTCCAGCGCATGGTCGCCGGGCGTGGCCAGCGGCTGCAGCGGCGCATCGAAATCGAAGGCTTCGGCGCAGATCGCCGGCAGCTCGGCGGCAAGCGCGTCGCCGTCGAAGAACGGGGCCAGCAGGGTCGCCGCGGTCTCGGCCAGGCTGGCGCCGGCCTGCAGCTCGCGCACCGGCGGCATGCGCTCGGGCACGTACAACCCGCCATCGGGCGCCAGGCCGGCGGCGATGGCCTGGCTGAGGCTGGCGGCGGGCGCGGCATTACGGGTGGAAATGAAGTTCATGGTGGTTCCATCAACAGGGGGAGTTCGATCGCGCTGTCATCCGTGACTGTGGCACTGCTTGGTTGCTGCTCTTGTCGTTGCTCTTGTTGTTGCTCTGCCCTTGCTTCGGCTGTTGCTTTTTTTGCTTTTCGATCTCCCGTGAGGCGCGGCAAGCAGGATGGGTACAACCCCCGCAGGGGGCGACGCGCAGGATGCGCGTCGTTTTCGGCAGGCACATGGATGTGCCTTCCGAAAATTCCCATCCTGCTTGCGGACCCGCGCGTAGCGCGGGCGCGCCGCCCGGGTGTGCTTTCTTTTGGTTACTTTTCTTTGCACAAGCAAAGAAAAGTGACCCGCGCCAGCGGAAGCTTTGCTCCTGCTCCTGCTCCTGCTCCTGCTCTTGCTCTTGCTCTTGCTCTTGATTTGAATCTTCAAACCAAAGCAAAAGCAAAGGCAAAGGCAAAGGCTTTCGCCTTGCGGCGAGTCACTTTTCTTTGCTCGCGCAAAGAAAAGTAACCAAAAGAAAGCGCGCCCTGCCGAGCGCCCTCCGCGCTGCGCGCTCCGGGTCCGCGTCCATGACGGGGATTCGCGGAAGGGGCATCCTGCCCCTGCCGCGAACGGCGCACATCCATGTGCGCCGCCCCTTCGGGGTTTTTCCCCGCCATGGCCGCCGCTGCGGAAGGGAACCCGGTACAGCAACAGCAAAAGCAACAGCAAAAACAACCTCGAAAGCAACAGCAACAGCAACAGCAACAGCAACAGCTCGGCTACGCGCCGCTACAGCAATCGGGCGCCCGGACACTGCAGCGGCGATACCCAATGCTGGCTGTCGAAGCCGGCCGCCGCGAATGCCGCCTGCACCGCCGGCGCAGCCGCCTCCGCCGCCGCACGCGTCGCGAACCAGGCGAACACGCTGGGGCCGGCGCCGGAAATGCTCGCGCCCATCGCGCCCGCCGCCAGCGCCGCTTCCTTGGCCCCATCGAAACCGACGATGAGCGGCGCACGCCGCGGCTCGATCAGCACGTCGCGCAAGCCGACGCGTACCAACTGCTCGTCGCCCGCGTGGCACCCCGCCAGCACCAGCGCCAGATTGGAACTCTGCGCGACGAACTCGCCGAGCCGGTAGTCGCCGGCCAGCGCCTCGCGCGCGCGGCGCGTCTCCAGCACCGCGTCCGGGTGCACCAGCAGGCTGTGCCAGGCCGCCGGCACCGGCACCGGCACCATCTGCTGCAGCGTGGACAGCACCAGCCCGCCCAGGAACATCGGGCCGAGGTTGTCGCCGTGGCGGCTGCCGCTGGCCACCGCCTCGCCCTCCAGCGAATACGGATAAAGCTGCTCGCGCGACAACGGCGCGTCCAGCAACGCATTGGCCGCCACCAGCGCCGCCACGCACGACGCCGCCGAACCGCCCATGCCGGAGCTGAGCGGAATGCCCTTGTCGATCTCCAGTTCGAAACCGAACGGCAGCGCCAGCGCCTCGCGCAGCGCGATCAGCGCCGCGCCGGCGGTGTTGCGCGCGGCCTCCAGCGGCAACGCCACCGTGGTGCCGCGGATCGCGGCGACGCGCACCAGCGGCGCGTCGATGCGGCGCACGGTGACCGTGTCGCCGACGCCCTCCACCGCATAGCCGAGCAGGTCGAAGCCCACCGCCACGTTGGCCACCGAGGCCGGCGCGAACGCGCGCGCCTCGCGCGCCTCGCGCGGCAAGGCGCGGGCGGCGGCGTGCGGCGCCAGCGAGGTCTGCGCCTGGCTCACAGCCGCGCGCCCTCGCCCGCCGCCACCCGCAGCAGGTCGGCGAACACGCCCGCGGCGGTGACTTCCGGACCGGCGCCGGGGCCCTGCACCACCAGCGGATTGTCGCAATAGCGGCGAGTGGTGAACTGCACCACGTTGTCGGTCAGGCGCAGGTTGGCGAAGGCATGCTCGGCCGGCAGTTCCACCAGGCCGACGCTGGGCGCGCGGTCCGGCGCCAGCTGCGCCACGTAGCGCAACACGCAGCCGCGCGCCCTGGCCGCCTGCAGGCGCTGCGCGAACGCCGCGTCCACTTCGTGCAGGCGCGCCATGAAATCCTCCACGCTGGCCTGGCGCAGCGCCTCCGGCACCAGGCTCTCCACCGCCACGTCCTCCAGGCTCAGCTCGCGCCCGGCCTCGCGCGCCAGGATCACCAGCTTGCGCGCCACGTCGGTGCCGGACAGGTCGTCGCGCGGATCCGGCTCGGTATAGCCCATGCCGCGCGCATCGGTAACCAGTTGCGAGAACGGCACGCTGCCGTCGTACTTGTTGAACAGCCAGGCCAGGGTGCCGGAGAAGATGCCCTCGATCGCGGTCACTTCGTCCCCGGTGTCGACCAGATCGCGCAGCGTGGTGATCACCGGCAGGCCGGCGCCGACCGTGGCCTCGTAGCGGAAGCGCGCACCGCTGCTCTCGGCGGCGGCACGGATCGCATGGAAGCGCGCCAGCGGCCCGGCGCCGGCCTGCTTGTTAGGGGTGACCACATGGATGCCGGCGGCGAGCCAGTCGGCGTAGCGGTCGGCGACATTGGCGCTGCCGCTGCAATCGATGATGACCGCATGCGGCAGGTGCGCCGACAGCAGGTGCGCGGTGAACGCGTCCAGGTCGGTGGGCTGCTGGCCGCTGGCGAAGGCCTGCCGCCAGTCGCCGCCGATCGCGCGCGGTTCCAGGCGCATCGCGCTGCGCGAGGCGATCGCGCGCAGGCGCAGGTCGAGGTTGGCCTTGGCCAGCAACTGCGGCTGTGCCACGCGCAGCTGGTCGAGCAGCGCCGCGCCGACGTTGCCCGGGCCGATCACCCCGACCGAGAAGGTCTGCGGCGACAGCCAGAACCCGGCGTGTGCCGCGCGCAGCGCCTTGGTCGCGTGCGCGCTGTCGATCGCCACCGAGATGTTGCGTTCCGACGAGCCCTGCGCGATCGCCAGGATGTTGACCTGGGCGCGGCCCAGCGATTCGAACAGGCGCGCGGCCACGCCCGGCTGCCCGGCCATGCCGTCGCCGACCGCCGCCAGCACGCTGATGCCGGTGGTCAGCTGCACCCGCTGCACCTGGCCGACCACCAGCTCGTGCGCGAACGCCGACAGCAACGCGTCGCGCGCGCGCTCGCATTCGTTCTGCCGCACCACGCAGCAGATCGAATGCTCCGAGGAGCCCTGCGAGATCATCACCACCGACACCCGCGCGTTGCGCAGCGCGGCGAACACGCGCTCGGCGGTGCCGGGCACGCCGATCAGGCCGGTGCCCTCCAGGTTCAGCACCGCCAGGTCCGGACTCAGGGTCAGGCCCTTGATCGGGCCGCTGCTGGCGCTGCTGGCGGTGATGCGGGTGCCCGGATGTTCGGGCTGGAAGGTGTTGCGGATGATGATCGGCAGGCCGCGCTCGATCGCCGGCGACATGGTCTGCGGATGCACCACCTTGGCGCCGAAATAGGCCAGCTCGCAGGCCTCGTCGTAGCTCAGCGTTTCCAGTTGCACCGCTTCGGGCACCACCCGCGGGTCGGCCGACAGCACGCCGTCCACGTCGGTCCAGATATGCAATTCGTCGGCATCGAACAGGGCGGCGAAGATCGCGCCGGAGTAGTCGCTGCCGTTGCGGCCCAGCGTGGTGATGCGGCCGGCGCGGTCGCGGGCGACGAAGCCGGTGACCACGACACGCTGCTGCGGATGCTGCGCGCGCCACGTCGACAGGCGCGCCGCGCTGGTCTCCCAATCCACGTCCACGCCCAGTTCGCCGCGATCCACCACCAGCACCTCACGCGCGTCCAGCACCGCGCAATCCTCGCCCAGCGCGCGCAGATGCTCGCCGAGCAATTGCGCCGAATACACCTCGCCCAGGCCCTGCACCCGGTCCAGCACCTCGCGCGGCAGTTCGCCGATCACCGCCAGCGCGCCGAGGATCTCGGCGAGATGGTCGAAGCGCGCATCCAGCCATTCCACCGTGACGCCGGCATGCTCGCCGAGCAGCGACACCGCCGCGGCGCGGTGCCGCGCGCGGGTCTCGTGCCAGCGTTCGCGCCAGTCGCTGTTCTCGCTGGCGGCCAGTTCGGCCAGCCCGATCAGCGCATCGGTCACCCCCTTCATCGCCGAGACCACGGTGATCTGCAGGGTTTCCGGGCGCGCCAGCAGCAACTGCGCGACATGGCGATAGCGTTCGGCGTCGGCCACCGAGGTGCCGCCGAACTTGTGGACGACGGTGCGCGCGGCGAGCGCGGGGTCTGCGGCGGGAGCGGAAGCGACGGCGGGGGACGGCATGGGAGACCTCGGAGTGGAGGCCCCGCTCGCATCAGGCCGACGGGTTCCCCCGCATCCTGATCCGGGTGCGGGGCCGTGGGTTTCGACAGTTACGCGAAAACGACGGGCCGCACCGGGCGAATGGTGTGGGTGGTAATACCGGTGGTAATGCCCGCGCAGCAGGCGGCCTGGCACCGAAGCGCGGGCGGCACGAAGCTGGTGACGAGGGCGAGAACGTTGGGCATGGGCGCAAGAGGACATCATGCGCCGGGGTGCTGTCAAGCGCTGTCTGCTGCGCGGCGGCATGCGGACCGCGCCCGGATCGATCCGTTGCAAAAGTTACTATCCGGCGCCGGCGCGACAGAACCTTCGCCAGCGGCACGGCAGGCCCCTCTCACCGGCGCCGTGGCCGGAGCGGATGATGGGGCCTGCCGGCCTGCCATGCCGATTTGCGCGGCATCGCCGAATGGCGCATCCATGCCACGATCTTGTCCACCATTTTGGACAGTTCCGACGCGATCAGCGCGACCACTGTCAGGAGCATCATGCCGAGCGCGGCGAATACGGGATTCATGCGCCGCACTGTAGGCAAGCGTTTGTGCTGGCCCATGTTCGGCGCGACAAAAACGGCCTGTGGTTGCGGTGTGTTCAGTGCGCGGTTCGGTGCGATTCATTTGCTTCCGGCCAGCACTCGCAGGCACTAAGCAAGGCAAAGCAAAACTAAGCTTTTGGGAAAGACGCGCGGACCTATCGTCCACGCGCCATGCGCCGTTAACGCTGCGTTGGATCAGTGCTGTTGGTTATCCGCCGGCGGCTGTTGCTGCGGATCGCTGGTGGGCTGCTGCGGATCGGCCGGAGGCGGGGTGCCCTGGGTGCCGTCGCTACCGGTGGGCGCGCCGGCGGCGGCGTCGCCGCTGGTGGTACTCGCCGGTGCCGTCGCGCTGTCGGCCTGGCTGGCGTCCGTCGCGGGGGTTGCCGGCGTCGGGTTCTGGTCCTGGGCCGGCTTGTCGCCATCGCGCTGGCAAGCGGCCAGGCCCGCCAGGAGCGAACCGATCAATACGAATTTCAACGTTCTGCTCATTGAGTGACTCCTGCTGTGCATTCGCATGGGGTTGTGGGGAGCGGCCGCCGTGGCTGGCCGGACGAGATGAAGCCCGCAATCCAGGACGCCGACATCGCCCTGCGTTGGGCAACCGGCCAATGGCAACGACGTGGCGCCGTACGCCATGCGATGGACGCATCGCTGGCGCATTCCTGCAGCCGTGCCTGGGGGCGCCTGCAACGGGACAGGCCCGTCGCCGTGCGTCCCGGGTTGCCGGAGCGGATCCGCATCGCGGCATTGCGATGCCGTCCTTTCCAGCATCAGCGGACGGTTGCAGCCTACGCAACGCACTGCTCAGGCAGCGTCGGCGAAAGGTGTAAACGGCGTTATGCGGGCCGGCGCGTAGCGGCCCGATGGCGTGAGGCGACGGCAGGCGATCCGCCTTCCGGCACGCGCGACTGCGGCGCATCGACATGCGCAACGCGGCGCAAGCCTGAACCCGGGACGGGTCCTTGCCCACGTCACCGGCACGCGACGGCAGCGGCCGCGCCGAGCGCGCAAACCAACTTGCGGTGGTGACCCCGGCGCGATTCGAACGCACGACCTGTCCCTTAGGAGGGGACCGCTCTATCCAGCTGAGCTACGGGGCCATAAGGCTTTCCGGGGATTCGGCACAGCCACTGTGCTTTTGTTGCGCTTGCGCCAATCCCCGCTGCCCGCGGATTGTACCGGATCGATCAGCCGCGCATCTGCCTCGCCAGCCGCTTCTCCTCCCGGCTGGGCTGCACCCCGACCCTCTTCTCCCGCGCGCCGGTCGCGACCTCCCTGCGCAGCCGCTCGGCGTGGGCGCAGGCCCAGCGCTCAACCGAGCGCATCGCCGCGCCCCGTTTGCGGAAGTATGCGTGCGGGTAAGAGGCCGTGTTCTCGTCGTGCCGGTTCACCCGGGCGATCCACCGGCCATCCTCGAAGACGGTATTGCTGACCCCTGCAACGATCTTCCGGCCGAGCCTCAGCCAGTCCCTACCCCACTGGTCGGTAGGATCCCATGCGATGTCGTCGGGTAGTGCCATGGCCGGCATGCTACCGGCCGGCGTCGCACCGGCCGAGACGGTAGGCTGAAGCGGTCACGGTGCCGCTGGATCGCCACACCGAAACCCTTGCGGCAGTAGCGACATGGGAATTCCCATATCGGGCAGATCGCCGGCCCGGCGCTGCTCAGGCGCCACGCGGGTTGAGCGGCCACCCTGGCCCCGCGTCCGGCATGGCCAGGATCGCGCCGGCGCCGGCCTGGCGGTATCGGCGATCAGCCCGACGGCGTGTCGGAAATGCCCTACGCGAAACCGCCGGCCTGGGCTTGCGCGAGGATTCGCGCTGCGGTAAGCCGCGTGGGGAAGATCAAGACCTCGTCGTAGGTTCCGAATGCCGTCGCCGCTGCAGCCGCACCGTTCGGCCAACCAGACAAGTTCAGGGAGCCGCCATAGAGGTAGCGCGTGCCGGATGTGTCATTGCTTACGTAGGGGATGGTTCCGACGCTGACACCGTCGATGTACAGCTCCGATCCCTCGGTGTTGTTCGCCCCCATCGCCAGATGGATGAGGTGCTTCTGGCCGTCGTTGATGCTCGCCGTACTTACGATCGTTCGAACCGCGGCGCTGTAGATGCCGGCAACCAACTTGCCAGCGGTGTTCACGTACAAAACCCGATCACGGCTACCGCTCGTGCCCGTTGGAGAAATTCCGTCGTTGAGTCCCAGGATCGTCCCTGCGCCGGCGCCACTATCGATGCGCACCGCAAGGGCCAGTGTTTTGCTAGTCGCCAGCAATGACGCCGAGATTGCCGCGGCCGATTGCAGCGCGCCAGAGTTCTGCTTGAGTCTAGTCGCCAGGTTGCTATCTCCCACCAGGCCGGCTACGCCACGGTCGTAGCTTGTGCCCGATGTTCCAGACACGGTCCCGCCACGACCGTTGCCGGAGCTATCCGCAACTGTGACGCCCGATGCCTCGCCCAAACGCCACCACAGGTAAGGCGCGTCGGTGGTCACGGCATCAGCGAATGCAGTGTTCGGTGGCGCATTCGTGCGCAGCGCCATTGCGCTGAACGGCATCATGCCTGCGTACCCACCGCGACCACATCCCAAGTGGTGTCCTGCGCGTTGTAGATCATGGCCAGGTAAGTTGTTTTGGTGGCCACCGTCGTCGTGGGTAGCACCACGCCGATCGCCCGGTATTGGCTGCCGTAGGTGATGGCGCGCGCGGTCCCATCGTCCTTGATCCTGATCACCATGCCGAGCGCGTCGATCGCTGTGCCCGTTGGGTTGGCGAGCGTCAGGGGCACCGCCTGGGCCGTGATCTTGACCAGGTCGTTGAGGAACGTCGGCGTCACCGTGGCCGCGCTCGTCACAGACTGGATAGCAGGTGCACGCAGGCTGGCGATGGTCTTGCCGCCGTCCTTGATCAACTTGCCCGTGGTCCCGTCGAACACCGCGATGCGATCGGCTGTCGCGCCTGCGGGCCCCACGACATCGCCCGAGCCCCCACCCCCGCCGACCGCCACATAGGCCGTGCCGTTGAACGCATTCGGAGTGCCAGCCAGATTAACTACGATGCCGGTGACCGGGGCATAGGCGTACCAGGTGCCGCTGCGGTAGATGGCCAGGTCCAATGCAGTGAACGTCGCCCACTGCGCTCCTGTCGCACTCGCAGGGATTATGTAGATGTCCCCGTTGGCCGGACTGGCCGGCTGGGCCGTGGTACTGGCGGAGATCACCAGGCCGTTTAGGATCTCGCTGCGCAGCGCATTGTCGTTCGCCGGGATGCTGTTCTGGTTGGTTCCGGATTCCCAGACTTCGAACGGGAGGATCGGGGTGCTCATACTGTCTCCGACGTAGCCGGGCCTGGCCCGGTGATGCGGTTGATAGAAGAAACGCTGACTGTCACCGCAGGCCCGAGCGCGGAAGCGTCGTACGTGAAGGTGGTGTTGGTCGTGTCGAACGTGATGGGTGGCGCCACGCCGTCGCTAAGCGTCACCCTGAAGCCCTGGAAGTTGATCGACGCGATCGGGTTCAACTCAGTGCCGAACCGATGCCGAGGCGCCCACGTCGCGGAGACCGTCGAGCCGGCACGCACCACGCGCAGCGTCGCGACGGGCCACTCACGTTGCGACTGTGCCGTCACCGTATGGGCCTGCGGCGTTGCCGACTCCGGGGATGTGCCGCTGGAAACAGCACGGTCGACCACCGTCTGCCCGATCAGCCCGCTCGTCACGTTCAGCACCTTGACCCCTGCAAGCAGCACGAACCTGGCGCCGATCGCGTGCGCGCTGGCGCCGCTGGCAAGCCGGCCACGCAGCAGATCCGATAGGATCCAGTTTCCGGCGCTGTCCTCGTCAACGTCCTTGTACTGAAGGATCTCCCATCCACCGCCGGAAGTCTCCAGGGCGAACGCCCCGCCCTCGCTCAAGAATCTCGCTTCGGACAGGTCTTCCAGGACATCGCTCGGGTTGCTCAGCGAGACCACGACGCGATTTGTCCGGTCCCGATAGAACTCGCTGGCCGCTGGCACTTCCTCCAGCAGGGTGCCCATGGGCGTGCCGCTGGCATCCTGCAACACGGAGCCGAAGCTGCTGCCACCATCCAGACTGCGCTGCAGCGTGGCGCCGTACCAGGCCTCGCTGATGCCCGACATTGCTGCGTATTCGACCGGGTTGGCCAGGTCATTGATGTCGACCAGCGCCGGAATATCCAATACGGCAAGCTGGGTCGCCCCGACGATGCTGCTGGGCGGCGGCGTTGGCTCCGGCAGCGGAACACCCGTAACGTTCGCGGTATATGCGCTCTGGCGGTCGTGCCTGCAGGTCAGCTTGATCTCGCCGGCGGCATGCTCGAACTTCTCGATGCGCAGGCGAAAGACGCTGCCGCGCAGCGCCAGGCCGATGTTGTCCGCGGCGACCAGGTCCAGGTGCTCGTCCGAGATCGAGAACGGAAGCTCGCCCTCCTGATCGGTCCACGCGACTTTGTGCAGCTTCACCACGGTTTGCTGCGCCTCGGTCGAGTCCATGACCACGGGCACCGAGACCGACGTTTCGCCAGTGACTCGCACGTCGGTGCTGCTGCGTGCACTGGTTGCCTTCGCCGTCTCGTACCCGCTGATGGCGTTCTGGTACTCCAGATGCAGCTTCGCCGGGAACTCGCGCGCGTCCTCTCGCGTGGATGTCTCCGGCTCGTCGATCAGGTCATCGAACGTCAGCGTCCGAACAACCGGCTTTCCCCGCTTCGGAAAGTGGATGACCTTGTCGTACTCGCTGGCATCGAAGAAATAAGGGGCGCGCAGTGCGTTGATCGCCGCCGCGCCCGTGTAGCTGCCGGCCAGCACGAAGCCGCTCACAGGGTCTTCCAACTCGGAGACATCGTAGTCCTGGGCGACCAGGCCGCACCGGTCCATGATGTCCGCGACGATCGACGAGAGAGTGCCGGGCACCGCAGATCCGGAACCAGCGCTGATGCCCTCGTTGATCGCGATCGATTCGGCCACTCCGCTGCCGAAGCGGCCCACACCTGTTAGGGTTTGAATTCCGTTCGTGGAATACACGTATACGCCCGAGCCGCCGCTGATATTGCCGACGACCAAGCTGCGGCGATCGTAGCTGAGCGCACCTCCACTGATATTGAATGGTGCTGGCGGAGAATCCGGATAGCGCTGAAGCGTGTATTCCTCTGACCCCAATCCGAGCAAGCGGAAGACTCTCATTACATTGCTAGCTGGGTTTGCCAGATAGAAAAAATCGAGATAGGCCGACCAGAACGCTCCGGCCGTGCAATTCGTACCTGACGCTTCAGACCTGTCGAGGTTCAAGGCCTGCATGGGATTCTGAGAGGCGACGAGGACGGCGAAGTCGTTCAGATATCCGATAAACAACATACCCCCATCTGGCCGCCACGCCATCGAGGAATGGTAGCCGACGATGTGCACGCTCTCGTTCACCGTCGCCATAGCAGACAGCACTGGACGGTAGACTTTCACCCAGCCGCGGTTGTCCCCGTTCATCAACACGGCGAGATCATTCGTGGCCGGAGACCACGAGGCATTGACAGCTTCGGCCGAACCCAAATCGGAGACATCTGGGGAACCGAAGTACGTCAATCCTGTGCTCGACACCGTGTAGACCCACACCCGCTTGCCGAGGAGCGAGATGGCTGCGAGGTAGTTCCCGTCAGGTGAGAATGCGACCACACGAATGGAGCGGTCCGGAAGCTCGCCAGTGATCGGCAAGGGCACGAAGCTGTCGCTATCGCGATCGAACTTGAAGGCCCTGACCCTGTCTCCGCTGCCATACCCGCCGACGGCTATGCTGCCGTCAGAAGAGAGGGCGATGCCCTTCTTCGCTAGCGCGGTCGTAGTGGAGAACGTGGTCTCGGCCGTGGGCTCAAGGTCAGTCAACACCCCAGAGAATCGCTCGCCCGTCGTGACGACCTTCGGCGACCAAGTGATGTCGGCGTCCTTGGAGACCACCTCAAACCGGTACTGCGGAATGCTACCGCGGCGATCGGTCAGGTCGGCCTTCGGGAAGACGATGTAGGCGCTGCCGCGGTAGGCCGGCGCGTTGCCGATGCCGAGCACAGACTCGATCTCGGAGTCGGGCAACTGGTCCTCGCCGCCCAGATGCAGCACGAACCGACTGGCGAACTTCGTGCTGTCCTCGGGGATCGTTGATCCCTCGCGCACATCATAGACCAGCTTCTCGTCTTCCCATATGCGGAGGATGCCGCTGATCGGCCCCTCGCAGATCCGGATGGCGAACGACTGGAACAGCCGCTCGTACTCCGTGACCGCGCCGCCGCCCTTGGCTGCCTGTTCCTCTTCCTTGCGGATGATCTTCGGGCCGGTCCAGATCAAGTTGCCGGCGACAGCGGCGGTGCCGTACACGATCGCGCGATATGCGCCCTCGGCGGAAGTCTGGATGGCGGTGTCGCCGATCTTCGGCCCCTGCACCACCAACGGGTCGACGGCGTTGCCGACCATGGCGCCGATGGCGTAGCCCCATGATGCTCCGACGCCAGGCGCGATGAAGGCGCCGACGACCGCGCCGACGATGGGAAGAACTTGACGTGCCATCAGGTGATCCGGAAGACGTGTGTGATGCGGGACAGCCACAGCGAGTCGAGGCGCTGCTCGACGACCAGGCCGCGCTGTGTGGCGTCCGCGTTCGCGTGGATGATGCTCAGGCCGCCCAGCGGGTGGTCAGCGACGATGGCGACGTGATGCGGGTTGACGTCGAACCGTAGCAGCAGCACGTCGCCCGCCTGCAGGAACTGCACCGGCACCGGTCCAACCGCGACCGGTTGGCCGAAGGCGCGCATGCCGGCGTCTATGAGGCCATCATTGAATGGCTCCCGGCCATAGTGGCGCTGATCCGGAATCGGCTTACCGATGTCCCCGCACGCCACCACCAGCAGGCCTGCGCAATCGAGGCCGCGGCGGGACCGGCCGCGGTGACGGAACGGCACGCCCAGATAGGCGCGCGCGGCCGCGACCAGCGCGGTCATGCGGTATCGCCCTCGGTGAAGTCCTGCGACGTGTTGCCGCCCAGGCTGGGACCGACCGATGCGCCGGGCACGCTGAGCTGGCCAGCATCACCGATCGGTATGTGCGGCTCCCCTCGGAAGTGGTTCGCTCGCTCCACGGCCCACCAGCGCAAGCACCCGTGGTCCGCGTCGTCCCACTGCTTGCTGCAGTCCGGCCGGATGTCGAAGGTGTCGCCCGGCTGCATCGGATAGTCGGTCTTGAACGAGAGCGTGACCTCGCCCCCGGTGGTGTTGCTCTCGATCTCGGTGTCACGGCCGGCGTTCAAACCGGTCTTCCAGTACACCTTTCCCGGGGCCAGCTCGTCCACGCCGAACGCCGCTGCCACATCCGCGGAGGCGAAGGTGATGTTGGTCTCCAAACCGACCGATGTGATGGTGCCGGCGACCAGAAGGCTCGTGGCATCGAAGCCACACGGGAAGCGCTGCTCCGGCACGCCACCGCCGGTGCCGATGGGCTGGCTGCCGAAGATCGCCCTGCAGGTCAGGGAGTCCCGCTCCACCACGGACTGCCGCAGGCGCTTGGTCTTGCCGAACAGCTCCTCGACGAACGACAGGCCGTCGTCGTTGATGGACACGCGGCCGATCTCGCCGGCGCCGAGTACCACGTGGCCCTGGGTCAGGTCTTCGTAGTTGACCAGATAGGCAACCCATCGCGCGTAGTCGTAGACCCCGGCGCGGATGTCGGCCTCGCTGATCGGGAGGTCGAACTCGGGCAGCAGGCCGGTGGCCTCCGCGTTGTCGACGCTCATGTCCATGCCCGCGGCCATGGTGCTGAGCTGCATGCCGATGATCGGGGAATAGGCGATGGCGCCGTCGCCATCGTCGTACACCACTTCTCGGTCGGTCATGACGGCGCCATAGGGCGCCACGCCGGGGCGCACGGATGCGATGCGCAGCAGCACGGTGGTGGTGGTTGCGTCCTGCGCGAGGTGGGCGCGTAGCGCGATGGGGATGTTCCTCGGCATCAGCTCTCTTCCTCCGGCGGCGGCTGTTCCAGCAGGCTCACTTGGCCGTTCGTCGCGTCCACGTTGTCTAGCGTGAACGGCAGGTCGTCTTGGTCGAATCGGACCCACACGTCGAATTCACCGCTCCAGCGCAGCACATGCCCATTCGCTGGCGGCGACGCGAAGGTCACGGTCCCGCGCTGCATGTCCACCGAGGGCGATGCCGCGAGACCATTATCAGTAATGGTCGCGGCCACGATGGCGTACACCTCACGCTCGTAGGAGATGCCATCGACGGTGGAGAACTTCGCCAGTTGGAACGTCGTCCGCACGCCATCGGCTATTGCGAAGACCTCGTTCAACGCCTCGAAATCGAGATAGTCCTTGAAGCGGAAGCAGTGGACCATTCCGCGACACACCAAGTGCATGCGCTTCAGTTCTCGATACGCCTGCCTTGAGATGTTGAGGAACGGAGCCGTGTAGGCATGCTGCGCGCTCCTCCAGTTGGCGTTGCGGCGCTCACGGCCGTTCGCCATCTGCACGATTCGGGTCGAGAACTTTGGGCCGCCCTCGAACCCATAGCCCGGGCACGGCGGCAAGTAGGCATCCAGATAGGCCATCAGCTGATGCCTCGTGAGGTGGCGGAGTTGGCCTTGCGCGCAGCCAGCGCCGCCTGCTGCTGCTGGGTGCGATAGTCCAGGCGCCCTTGCGTGTTGAAGTTGTTGATCTGCGTCAGGCCGCGGCCGCCGCCACCGGCGGTGATGGCCTGGGTCTGCGGCGCCGTGTAGACGCGACCGGCGGTCCTGGGCACGAACATCTCCGGGCCGTCTTCGCCGACCAGATAGGCCCGATCTCCCAGGATGTCGCCGCCGCTCGCCTTGGCGCCGCCGAAGGCACCGGCGATGGTGCCGATCCAGTCGCTCCAGCCGCCGCCCTGCGAAGCGCCAGACGACGTGCCGCCGCTCCCGCCGAACGCCCCGGCCAACGAGGAAAGCCAACCACCCGCGGCGCCGCCGCCGTTCTCGCCCTGCTTCCCAAACAGCTTGTCGGCCCAGCCGTCAGCGACCATCTTCGCCAGCCGATCGTTGATCGAGTCCAGGAAGTCCATCAGCGCTTCCTTGGCCGACGAGCTGCCGCGAATGAGATCCTTCGCCGCGTCCGAGAACGAATCGCGAAAGTCATCCTGCAGGTAGATGCTCCGCTGCATCGCCTCGCCTTCCTCGTATAGCTGATCCGAGAGTCGCCCAATGGCGTCGCGCTGCGCCTCGGTGGCGCCCACGCCGAGATAGCGCAGCTCGATCTCGCGCTGGCGCTCCTTGTTGCTCTTGCCGAGCAAGTCGATTTCGAATTGCAGGTCATCCGCATGGTCCTTGAAGGCCTTGGCCTGATCGGCGACGGCGCGCGCGTAGTCCTCAGACTGTTCGTTCACCTCCTTCTGCGCTGCGCGCTCCAACTCCAGCAAATCGACCTTGGCCTGCTTGTCCGTCAGGTCCTGCTTCTGCGCGTCGCTGAGCTTGGACAACTCGCCGCTCTGCAGTTCGAACGCAAGCTTCGCCATGGCGCTGTTGTTGCCGTTCAGCGCGATCTGCTCTTCCAACTGCTCGTTGGTCTTTTTGTATGCCGCGGCGAGCTTATCGGCCTCCTTCTCGGCATCGGATTTTCCGCCAGAGCTGCCCTTCTTCGCGGAGGGACCAAATGCCGAGTCGCGGATACGCTTCGCCCTGTCCTGGGCCGCCTTCTCGGCTGCGCTGCTGGCGAACAGGCCTAGACCGCCGCCAGCGCCAGCAGAGATCATGTCTCCGCCGGCGCCAGACGACTTGTTTCCGCTACGCCCCAGAGGGTTCAGGAAATCCGGGAGCCCCAGAGCGTTGCCCGTGTTCTGTCCCGTCAGCACGGCGCCACGGGTGATCTGGTCCCAGTTCAGTCCGATGACGCCCTTGGCCACCTCCGCGAGGCCCTGGAGCGCCATGGTGGTGCCCTGGATCCGGTCGTCGATCCAGCCAAGCGGAACGGATACAGCTTCGATCGCCCCGCCCAAGACCCGGAAAACGTTCGCCACGTCCTCAGCCACGGACTGCAGTTTGTCGCCATCGCGCGCACCGTCAAGAAATCGTTCCTGCAACCCCACGAGATCCGGAAGAAGATCAGCGGCGACCGCGTTCGCCACGCCGGTGACGAACAGCTTCATGCGGCTGAGGTTGTCGTTGAACTCTTCAGCATTGGCCCCGGCTTCGGTGCTGATGACCTGGCCGAATGCGGCCGCCTCGTCCGCGGCATCCTTGAGCCCGCTCGACCCGTCCTTCAGCAGCGGGATCAGGTTCTGGAAGCTGCGACCGAAGATGTTCAGGCCGGCGGCGATGATCTCCGGCGAGCCCTTCTGTTCCTCGAAGACGTCGGCGAAGTCCTTGAAGACGTCGGTCGAACTGCGCAGGTTGCCGGCGGTGTCGGTGATCTCGATGCCCAGCGCCTTGAAAATCTTGGCTTGCTGGGACGCGGGGTCCAGTGCCTCGGCCTGCGCCTTAGTCAGGCGCCCCAGCGACGTCTGCAGGTCGGTCATCGCCACGTCGGCCAGGCCTGCGGCGTAGCTCAGCTTGGAGAACTCCTCCGTTGTGGTGCCGGAGCGCTGCGCCGCCTTGCTGATGTCGTCCATCGTGTTGACGGACTGCTGCAGCAAGGCGGCAGTCGCGGTCGCCGCCGTGGCCAGGGCCGCGCCGATCGCCGTTCCCGCGTCCTTGGCCTCCCGCTCGAACTGCTTCAGCCGCTTCGACGCCCGATCCGTGTCGGTGACGAAGCTGCCGGTGCGCATCAGCAGATCGATGATGATGGAGCCTGCTGCCATGGGTCTAGGTCCTGATCGGCGGGCGCAGGCCGAAGGCCCGCATGGTTGCGACATCGGCGTCTTCGTACCCGGCGAAGGCCGGATCCGGAGCCAGGAAATCCATCGTCACGTCGAACTTCGCTCCGTTCGAAGCAGCCAAGACGGCGGCCGGTCGGTGGAAGCGGTGAAGGTCATCGAAGGGGTACAGCAGGTAGTACGCGTGCCAAGAGTCGATCTCGGACTGCGGTAGCAGATCGATCTCCCAGATGAACTTGCCGAGCGCTAGCCCAAGGGCGTGTCGGAACCACGCGGGCCCTCGCTCGGCGAGTCTTTTTTTTCCTCTTCGACCGTGCGCGACACCGCGATGACGTGGGGAAACAGGACGTTGATCGCGTCGATCGAAAGGGCTCTGGCCTCGTCGTTTGTGAGCGTCGGTCGGCCGCGCGCGTCTTCGCACAGGCTGCAGGCGATCAGGCGCTGCATCGCGAAGATGCGGACGTTCTCGTCCTCGGAGCGAGTGTCGCGCTGGAAGCGGAAGAACTCGCCGCCGGTGACGGGCTTGAACCAGGTGGTGTGCTTCTGGCCATCGGCGAGCGTGATCTCGCGCTCGACCGCGGTGGAAGGGGTGAGGAGCAGCTTTTTGTCCATGCGTCTCTGCCGTAGGTAGATGGGACGCCGGATGCGCAGCAGCACGCCGCGCAGAGCCGACGCCGGGGGTCAGGTCGGCTGCGGGCCGTTCCAGAACGGGCGTTCCGGGCCGGAGCGTTGGATGGTCAGCGTGCCGCGGACGATCTCGTTCGTGGCCACGTCGATGTTCACTTCCGACACGTAGCCGTCGAAGCCGATCGTGGTGCGCAGCGGCGAGGCCGGCGGCACGAAGTGGCCCTCGCTGTCCAGCGTCGGGGCGATGCCGCGGCCGTCGGAGAAACCGACCATCCACTCCTGGTTCTCGCCGCTCGCCTTGAGGTCCCAGAGGGTCTGGTGGCTGAAGCTGGACGGGATGAAGTTGAACGGCACCGAGATCGCGTTGGGATTGCCGAGGCCGGCCTTGTAGGTCTTGTCCTCCTCGTTGTCGAGGCAGGTGTCCTCGAGCTGATCCTTGGTGCCGCCGCCGATGCCGGTGATGCCGGTCGGGCACGCGAACTTGACGACCTGCTCCACGCTGGAACTCAGCTTGTCGACAAGGTAAAGCTCGGTTCCCTGGGTACGAAGGGTTCCAGCGGTCATTTCGATTCCTCAATGAAAAAGCCGCCTTTCGGCGGCTGGTGGTTGGTATGCCAGCGGCTCAGCGCTGGTCGATGAAGTCGGCTTCGATGCCGACGCGGTACAGCTTGGTGTCCGGGTCGCGGTTGTCGATCACGATCCTGTTGCAGATGAGTGCTGCATCCAGCGCGGTGCGGATCGCCAGGCCCAGTTGCTCGGCACCCGCGTCCGTCGCGTGGTAGGCATCCAGTTGGACGCTGGTGAAGTCGCCACACGGCGTATCGCTGAGGTTGTCGTATGGCTGACCTGTGACGATCTGCCAAGTGATGTACGGCCGCGTCTCCGTCTGCGCGATCTCGCCGTGCCGGCTGATTCGATCACCCACGATCGCGGCCACGGCCGGCGTGTGGATGGTGTGGTAGACCTTGGGAAACATCAGCGGCCCTTGTTCTGTTGTGCCAGCTTCTTCACGACACGATCCAGGCGCGCGACCAAGTCGGTCACCACCACTTTGATTGTCTGCGAGCCTTGCTCGATCACCGTGCGGCGGATGAAGGAACGGGCCGGCTGCTTCACCGATCCGTATTCCTTGATCTGCGCGGACTTCAGCGTGCTCACCTGCTCGCCCTTGCGGCCGGGGTACATCTTCCGTTTGATGCGGACCAGGTAGCGCTCGCCCTTCCCGCCGATCGGCGCCTTGCCGCGGCTGGCGATGATGTTCTCCGCCAGCAGGCCGGTGGACTCCTCGCCCGGCTCCAGCACTGCCTGCAGGTTCTCTCGCTCCTTGTCGCGCAGGAAGCGCGCGCCCTTCGCCAGCGCCGACTTGACCGGGCCGCCGCGCTTGCTCACCACCTCCGGCGGCAGCGAGCGCAGCAAGTTCAGCACGCCGTCGATGCCCTTGATTTCCAGGCCACTCTTCACCGGTATAGCTCCGCGTCGTCGCCGACCCAGGACCGCAGCAGCGCGCCGTCGGCGTCGGGCTGTCCCGTGAAGCCCTCGTCATGCCCCATGCCGATGCCGCCGCGGCCGGGTAGGCCCTTGATCCCGACCACGCGGTGGCCGCCGAACAGGTAGCGGTCGCGCACGCGCCGCCACAACTCCAGGTCGATGAACTTGGGACGCGCCTCGCACGCCGCGGCGAACTCCTGCAGCGCGCTGCCGCGCATCGCTGTGCTGCACAGGCTGGCGTGGCCGGTGTTCGCGAGCTGCCGGCCGCGGCGCTGCTGCACGTTGTAGTAGCGCGCCCGATGCTCGCCAACCAGCTCCGCACGATCCAGCGCCTGGTCGACGGTGCTGAGCCAGTCGGCCGCGTAGTGGTCGTCGTCTTCGATGATCACCAGCCGCTCGCCTGCGCCAACGGCGGCCAGGCCCTTGAGCAAGTTGCGCGCCTGCGTGTTCTGGCCAGGCGCCCAGTGCGGCGACGGGCGCACCAGAACCAGCTGCCACCCGTCCCGCCGGAATGTAACCGGCTGCGGCTCTGGGCCGTCGTCCACGATCACCCAGCGCACCGGACCGGCGTAGTCCTGCCGCGCCATCCAGCGTTCGCACAGCGCCCAGGCGACCGGCCTGGCACCGGTGGCGGTCAGCAGCGTCAGCACCGCGCCACCGCGAAAGTGTGCATCGGCAGGCGCCGGCGCGCCACGCCGCGCTCGCCGTGGTCGTTCAGCTCGATCGGCAGCTCACCTGCGTACTCGGTGGCGATGTCGCTGAAGCCGGCATCGGCGAGCAGCAGGTGAAGGCCGCTCCGGCTGAATCGGTAGTAGTCGTCCGGGTAGCCGTGCTCGGGGAAGGCGAACAGCGTGGTGGTCACCAGCAGGCCGCCCGGCTGCAGGACGCGGCGCAGCTCCGGCAGGGCCATCCACGGCCGGGCCACGTGCTCCAGCACCTCAGAGCAGATGATGCCGCTGAACCGGCCCGACCAGTCCTCCGGCAGGTCGTGGATGTCGGCGATCAGGTCCACGCCCTCGCCGGCCTGCATGTCGATGCCGGTCCACTGGCCCGTCGCCAGGTCGCGGTTCGTGCACCACCACGCGGCCGGGTCATGGATTCGGCTGCCGACCTCGAGCACGTCATCGCCCAGCGCGCCGGCATGGCTCTCGATGTAGGCGCGGATGCGGCCGCGCACCGAGTTAAGAGGCAATCTGTTCATCGAAGTCGAAACACCTGAGGGCAGAACCGGGAGTGCAGTTCACAACGCGGACGCGCGGGTTCTGCTGCGCCCACTGTGCGAACTGCTGCTTGTGGATCTCGCGCCGCGCCGGCGCCGTGTTGGCCAGGCCGTTGGCGTACGGCCCGAAAAAGTGCGTGCCGTGCATGTCGAAGCCATGCAGGCGCACCAGCGTCGCGCCCAAGTTGGCGGCAACCGCCAGCGCCAGCACGCCGCTGTTCCAGTTGGTCAGCGCACCTGCCAGTTGGTGCACGCCGCTCATCCGATGGCTGCTGTAGCGGCCGCCAGCGAACTCGCGAGCCTTCGGGTACTTGTCCCACCACTGCCGGTCGCTGGCCGCCAGGAACTCCGCCCACGGCGCCAGTTCGAAGGCATTGCCGACCACGCCAACGCGGCGCGCGCGCAGTCGTTCCGCCAGCTCAGCCGATGCGCTCGGCCCTGGCCCCAGGAGGTCGAACTCGATCATTGGCCGTCGTTGACCCCGGCCGACACGGGGATGGTGATGTACTCCAGCCCCGAGGCCTTGTCCGGCAGCAGGCCGGCGATGTTGAAGACTTGGCCGCGGTGCAGGATCCGCATCGTCGGCGCCAGCCCGGCGCGGTAGCGGATGGTGATGCGCGCCGTCACCGCGGCCTGGGTCTGGCTGGACTGGATGAACTCGCGCGCCGACAGCGGCTCCACCGCCGCCCAGACCGTGGCCACGTCCTCCCACACCGTCTGGGATACCCCGTCGCTGTCCCGGGTTGTGACCTGCTGCTGGATCAGCACCCGGTGCCGCAGGTCGCCCGCCGCTACGTTGCTCATCACGCCACCGTCGTGCGGCGCAGGGGCGCCAGCTGTGCCGTGGCGGCCCTGGACAGCACGTAGCCGTGGCCTGCGTCGGCCGGAACGACGTTGTCGCCCTCGCCTTCCCGGTAGCGGTACTGCGACGCCAGCTCCAGCAGCGTGGCGGCGATCACCGAGGGGTGCAGGATCAGCGCGCCATTGCTGTCCTCGGCCGGCAGCGGGATGCCGGCGCTGTCCCGCACCAGGTCGCCGTTCGAGTCGCGCAGCAGCACATACAGACGCCACTCCTGCTTCAGCCACGCGGCCACCGACGCAGACACGGCCGGGATCCAGATGGCCAGCCAGCGGTCGTCGGCATCGCTGTCGATGCGCAGCTGCTCGCGTGCGTCAGCCGCTGTGACGAACTCAGCCATTGCGGCCACCGTAGTTCTTGCACTCGGGATGGATGCAGCCGGGGCGCGCACCGAAAAAGAGCCAGCGCTTGCGCATCATCGTGGAGCCGCAGGCCGGGCACGAACCCACCGTTCCATCCCGGACCATCCGCGACAGCGGCATTTCGGGCCGATCCAGCAACATGAGTGGTTGAATTGGACGCTGCATCACGCGCCCTCCTCTCGTGCGGTCAGCTTCACCGGCTCGGCCGGAACGCGCACACTCTTCCCGTCCTTGCCATCGCGCCCCTTGCGCGCTGCCAGCGCCCAGTCTTGCTCGTTCTCCAGGCACGGCCGCGAGGCGTTGTCGCGCTTGGCGATCCACAGCGCGCCGTCGTGCGTGATGGACTGGCCGGCCTTCGTGCCCAGGCCCTCGCGCCAGAAGCCGCGGTGCACCATGTAGGGCAGCACCAGTTCGTTCCGGCGCTCGCCGGCGCTGAGGGTGATCACGAAGCCGCGCTCCGCGTCGTATTCGCCGGCCGCCGATTCGAAGCTGAGGCCGTCGCGGCCGTCCTCGCCAACCACCTTGCCGAGCTTGATCGCCTCGCCCTTGGTGGTGGTGACGACCAGTTCCCCTGTGCGGTCGATCATCGCGCCGGCCAGGCCCACGCCGTCGGCGCCGTCCTTCGGCGGATTAGCGGCCAGATGCTTGGCGACCTGGGCTCCGATCTGCTCGTCCGACACCGGGTCGGCATCGCGGCCATCCTTCGGTTCCGGCAACGCGGCGACCGCTGCCTTCACCGCCAGGTCGATCACCGCCGGGTCCGCATCGCGGCCGTGGCGCACCGGGTTGGCTTCGAAGTGCTTCGCGACCGCCTCGGTCGTCGCCAGGTCCACCAGCGTCTTCAGCCGATCCGACGCCAGCAGCTTCGCCACGACCGCATCGGCCACCGCATCGACGTCGACGGGATCTGCATCCAGGCCGTCGCGCGGCGGGTGCTGCTCGAGGTGGCGGGCCACCTGCGCCGCCACCTGCTCGTCCGAGACGGGATCGGCATCCTTGCCGTCCTTCGGCGGCGGCAGCGCGGCCATGGCCTCTTCTACCATCTTCGCCACCAGGGCCGGATCAGCATCTTTGCCGTCGGAGACAGGGTTTTCCTGCATGTGCTTGGCGACTGCATTCGCGACTTGCTCGTCGGTCACGGGATCGGCGTCTCGGCCGTCGCGCGGCGCCGGCAACTCCGCAACCGCGGCCTTCACCATATCCTGAACATCGGACGGGTCAGCTTCCAATTTGAGGACGCTTGGCGTGGGTTCCCGCGATTCAAGCGCCTTTAGCCGGTCGTCGAGTTGCACAATCGCGTCCGCAACCGACTTGCGAAAGACGGCTAGCTTTCGGCCTACAGAGGCAGCGATCACTTCCGCCATCTTTTCCACGTTCATAGACACTCCAAAAAGAAGGGAGCTACCGTTGCCGATAGCTCCCTTTGTCGTTGACGACCCTTGCTTTGCCGAACCGATCCATGCCAAGCCCAGCGATGCCTAGCCTAGGCTTGCCGAACCGCACTGGCGCTTACCACACCGAAATGGATGGCACGCCACCCATTACGCTGTTGTCAGCCCTTGCCACGTCGCGCCTTGCTGTGCCGCGCCACGCCTAACCCAGCGGTGCCGCGTGGTAGCTATCGCCACCGGAAAGCCCCCTCATCGAAGGGGCAGACCGCTGTTGACAGCCCTTGCCTTGCCCGGCCACGCCTATCCTCGCCACGCCGTACCTAGCCGCACCTGGCCATGACTCACCACATGGTGCTTCCACACCCCGCTGCACCCTCGATTGAAGATACAGCAGGCTGTTTACAGCCCTTGCCACGCCGCGCCCGACCTCACCTTGCCGCGCCTAGCCTGGCCGGGACGCGGGAAAATCAAGTCCTACTTCTTTTCTCTGCTGTCGATGGTTTCCACCACCGACGCATCGATATATGCATCCAGGTCAGCCACCCTGTAGAAGATCCTCCCTCCTATCTTCAAATACCGAGGGCCGCGGCCCTCGTGGCGCATCTTGTCCAAGGTACTGACGCTGACTCCAAGATGCTTTGCTGCATCAGGAACCTTCATACGATCACGCTCTGGGAGGCGAACGTCCCGCTCTTGTTCGCTCATCGCCGGCGCGCCCCAATCGCCTTCTGCGGAGCATCGAACAAGCTCCGGCGCTTCGCCTTGCGGAACTGCTGTTCCATGAAGCTCAGGCGCGCGAGCGCGTCTGCGTTCGCCTTCCTCTGCTCCTGTGAAAGCGACGCATGGTCGATGAAGCTCAGCCTGCGCCCCATCTTGCGAAGCTCGGCGCGGATTTTCTTGCGACCTTGCTTCACGGCGAACTCAGTCTGCTCGCCAGGACAAAGCAACATGTAGCCTTCGCCGTGCATCACTTTCAGGCAGATGTTCTTTTCCTCAAGCAGCCAGTCCGCCAATGCATCGACCTGGGCTACCAGATCAAGGCGCCAGCGCTCCCATTCCTCCCGCGTGAGCCTGCCCTTTGGCTCCGGCAGTCGGAGCGCGGCCCGCAGCACCCTATGCGGGATGACTTCCCCGTAGGTGTACTGGCCGTTGAACAACTCAGCGGCCGCGTTCCTCCATGCCGGCAACAGTTGAACGCCGGTCACGAAAGCACCTCGACCTCAAAGCGGCCGAACCGAGGGCGATAGGTGCCTACTCCAATGCGCCGGCCGGCCTCTTCAACCACGCGAACCAAATCACCTCGGTCAAGCACGTCTTCCATGTATTCGACATCGAACATCGCTGACCACCGAAGAAAAATCGGACGGCAGCGCAGGTTCCTCTTTTGGTTGACCGTAACGGTCCGAACGTCAGCGAATCGCTCGGACTTCCACAGCTTCTCCTTTTGCCGCGGACCCTCATATTCCAGCTTCGCCCGGTCCGTAACCACTTGCACGGCCTGCTTGATCGTCTTGCCCAGACGGTGAATCTTGCCGGCTTCTGCGATGCAGCTCTCGATGTTGAGGGCCGGGATGAAAGGCCCAATCTCCTCATCGTAGTACATGGATGCCGACCACTCCGACTCCATGAGCCACAGATAGTCGTCTTCGGACTTTTTGCGCTTGGTTGATACGGCCTTGTGGGCCCTCGTTAGGGGGTGAAGCGGGTTCGCCAGGGTCTCGGCCTGCATCAGCAGGGGAGACGTGCCGGTGATGCGAAAAGCGATGGAAGCCATGTCTTAACCCTCGGTCGGTGGCCTGCTCTTTGGCGAAGTGCCTAGCGCCACACCGTCAGGTTAATACAGCTATCTGTATTGCGTCAACACTGTACTGCATTTATCTTTCAGCTCATGAACGGTACGATGCCGGCCATGCTCACTGGCCCAAAACTCAAGGCGATCCGTGCCCTCAAAGGCATGACCCAAGCTGAACTCGCCCACGCGGCAGGCGTAAGCCCCGTGACGATCGCCACTTTTGAGTCTGGCAAGTCCGACCTGCGGGCCTCCACGGTCTTGAAGCTCTGCGCGGCGATGGGCGTCACCGTCACCTACTTTGTAGATGGCACTGAGATTTCAGGCCCCTGATAGTTCAGGGGATCGACGCTGCGGCCCACGGCCGCGCCTATGGCATACCCAAGCCTGATCTCGCCGAAATAGTATTTCTCCACCGGCTTCGCTGTGCGGAGCAACATCTTCTGCAGGCCCGCCACGAAAGCTGCGACCTCTGCGTCGCTTGTTTGAACCTCAGTCAACATTGCCTTCCCCTTCCGAATTGTTAGGTTTGAATTTCCTCTTGCCGACCCCCGCGGCAATTTCGCGCTGCACATCCCGCGAAATCCGTCCCGAGAGGTAGGACATCGCTGCTTCGGAGATTCCTCGCATGGTGTCAAGGGCACTCTTTGGCAGAAGGTCAACCTCATCGTCACCTTCCTCAGGGAACCATTTCTCTATGGCCGTCAGGAGTTGCAGCTCTTGCTGCTCATCCGCAGCGGGGGTTCCACCATCTTGCTCGCCGGGAGTCGCCTGACTCTGCATCTCAGGGTCCCAACTGGCGCGGTCGGCCAGCATCGCGAGCGGATAGTCTTGGTTCTGTCCCCATAGCGTATCGCCGCCTCCCGTGGCGCCGTAGCCGAGCTTCCGCCGTCCCTCGTCTGGCGTCAGGGCCTTCCCGCCAATCAACTTCGTGACGACCTCGGCCTGTTTGCCCACGTCCATGCGCAGGAGGGGCTCCAGATCAAGTTCCACGCCGCGTGGGCGGCTGATGCCGAGGCCCTCATCCAGCAGCGCCTCCATCGCCTCGATGTGGGTCTGCAGCGCGTCGGCGAAGTACATCAAGTTGAGGTCGTCGACCTTCATGCCGGCCGGGACGGTGCCGATGCCCACCTTGAAGGGCGGGATGCCGAACGGCTGGGTGATCTGCTGGTCGGAATACTCCATCTGCTCGACGAGTTGGTTATCTGCCGACTTGAACGAGAAGGGCGTGAACTTCATATCCGCGCCGATCACCGCGACCTTGCCCGCGTTTGATCCTTGGAAGCTGGTGTTCCAATAGTCCTTGACCAGCTGCGCGTCGTCTTCCGACATGCCGGCTGGAGCGCTAAGGATGCCGCCAGGGTTAGCGCCATTGCTGAAAAATGTGGTCGAGTCCTTCAGTATCTTGAGGTTCTTCACCGCGGGCCAGTGCGCCGCGCACAGCGGCGGCACGCCGATCAGCTGGTGACGGAAGCAGTTCATCCGGTCGTGGATGATCTCGCTCGCCGGCACGATGAGCTGGTCGCCCGGATAGTTCGCCGGCAGCAGGTTCTCCCCGATGCCGTAGTTGATCTGGTAGAAGATGTCGCCGCTGTCCGAGATCATCGGCTGCACGCGGCACGGATCCAGCACCCACAGCCGCGTGACGACACGGCGATCGTCGCGCCCCTTGAGCACGTAGGTGTTGCCCTGGATCAGCTTCGAAAGAATCCAGGCTTCGCGGAACTGCTGCGCGGTCTGGTAGGAGTTCGGCTTTCGCAGCACCGGCCAGTAGGCAGTGTTCGCAGTGTCGATCGACCAGATGCCGTTGCCGTCCTCGATCTTCAGCACGAACGGCAGCTTGCCGATGTCGGAGGCGATGCGGTTGAGGCAGCCGTAGAGCGTCGGGTAGCACAGAACCGTGCTCTGCCGTTCCTCCATGTTGCGCTGCCAGGCGCCGGAGAACGGCTCGCGCACGGTCAGCGGGTTCCAGCCTTCTCGCCGCGCAGGCGCGGCGACGGGCGACAGGCTCCGCAGGTAGTCCACGCCATACCTGCGGACGCCGGCCTCCGTTGCCAGCTCACGGGGCGAGAAACCAGTCATTCGGATTCGTCCTTCTTGGCAGGCGACTGCGCCGCCTTCTTTGCCGCCTTGGCTTGCGCCGTGCCGGCCTTGTCGGCCTTGGGAGACTCGGACGATGCAGGCGCGGCTACCGGAGCTTCCGGCGCCGGGGTCGCCTGCAACGAGGTGGGCGGCACGGGCGGAGTTGCATCTGCGGGTGCCTGCGCCTGCATGTCGCGGCGCAGATAGCCGTGCCGCGACACGAGCATGTCGGCAACGCGCGGGTGCACCTTCGCCACGCGGCCGCGCTTTTCGATTTCGACCTTGGTCATTGAGTCCTCACCTGGTCAGGTAAACGCACGAAAGCGGCGAGGGCCGAAGCCCCCGCCGCCGTCGACCGCTCGGGGTTACGCGGCGCCCCAGCTCACGCCGGTCAGGTACGCCACGCCGGAAGCGCGGCGGCGCTGCCAGTTGATGTAACGCTCGGCGCGGAACGCGGTGCTGTTGGTCTGGAACATCGAGACCATGCTGGTGGCGGTGCCGGTCGCCGAGTTGTTGGTCGGGTTGTCCAGCATCTGCAGCGACGCTTCCTGCGAGGCGTCGACGGTGACCTGGCCGTCATCGGCGAGCCAGATGTCCGAGGCGTTGACCAGCACCACGATGCTGCCGTCGCTGGTGACCGGCAGGTAGTCCGACACGATCACCGGCACGCCGTTGAAGGTGCCGCCGTTCATGGTGATGCCCGGGAACTCGGGCTGACCCAGCGGGTTCAGCATCAGGCTCAGGGCCAGCGCCGTGGTGCTGTCCATGATATAGACGGCGCTGCGCGGCGGATTGCGGGCCGCGATGAACGGAGCCCACAGCGCCTTCAGGTCGGCGCGGATTGCATCCGCATCGCTGCCCGAGGACGCCACTGCGGTCGCGCCGTTGGTGATCGACGCCGGCGAGACGTTCGCCACCGCGGCCTTCGCCGGGTTGATGAAGTCGATGTCCAGGCGCTCGTTCACCGCGCCGGCCAGCGCATCGCGGACCAGGCGCTCGGCCGACGGGCTGGAGAAGCGGATCAGCTCGTTGGTCAGGACCGAGATCGCCGCGACCTTCGCCCAGCGCAGTTCGACCGCGTTGAAGTCGAAACCGGTGAGCGGCTTCGGAGCACCCTCACCCACCCAGCTGGCGTTGCCGCCACTGGTCTGCCCGGCGATACGGACATTGAACGGGATGCTGTTCAGGCCGGGCACGTTGCCCTGACCGAACTGGCCGATGATGCCGCGCGGCCGCTGGAACTCCACGAAATCGCCCGCGAAGGTCTGGTAGTCCACCAGGGGTGCGGCGAAAGTCGAGTCCAGCGTGGTGCCGGCCTCGATGGTCGCCTTCATGATCATCTCCAGGTCAGCACCTTCCGCCTGCGCCTTCAACGTGCGGACGATGCGCTCGCTGTCGGGGAAGTGCCGCTCGGCCAGGCGGAACGCGGTCTCCGGGTTGCCCTTGGCCTTCAGACGGCACATGGCGTACCGCGCGAACTCGATGCCCTTCTCCAGCTTCTGGGTGTTCTTGAGCTGCGCCGGCTCCAGCGAGCGGCCATCGCCGCGCGACACGGGGTCTTCGTTGCCCTTGGCGATGATCGCCGCCGGCACCGCGGACTTGGCCTGCACGGCCTGCAGGCGGGTCAGGCGGTCGATGTCCCCGTCCAGCGACTTGATCTGGCCTTCCAGGTCGTCGAACTCTTCCTGCTCGGCGGTGTTGAAGGAACGGCTCTCGTCCATGGACTTCTGAGCGATGTCGCCCAGCTTCTTCTGGTGCGCTTCGCGGGTCGCGCGCAGCGCTTCCAGCTGTTCGGCGATGGTCTTCATTTCGTTTCCTTGATGATGGCGCAGCCGTTCGGCCCGGGTTCCACGCCGGGCAGTGCCTGCAAGATTGGGAAAGCGGGTTCCACCCCGCGGAGCCATGCGGCCCGGTGCTTCAGTGCAGCAACTTCACCGCGCCGCCGGCCGGTCGTTCGACCGGTGCCGCCTGGCGCTGGATGAGGGGGACGCCGCCACCCAGCAAGTTCCGCACGAGCGCTTGACGCTCCAGAACGCTGGACGCGGCCTTGATGCCGAGTGCGCTACGGATCAGCGCGGCATCGGCAGATTTGAATGCGGTGATGACGGCATCCGGGTTGGCCGGAACACCGACGAGACTTAGCTCGAGCATTTCCCACTTCTTGAAGAGCAGGCCGCCCGACTTCAGCAGTTCGACGCCGCCCTCTAGCGGGTTGAAGCCGATGGAGACGGCATCCAGAAGGCGGTACTTGACCGAGTGCCATGCCTCGTTGACGCGCTCCCGTACGGTTCCGGCTTCGCTGACGTCCGGGATTGTCGCCTTGAACGGGATGCCCTTTTTCGTGGGCCGATCGAACGTCACCCGCCCCACCGGCAGATCATGCTTGTGGTACAGGTGCAGCTTCACCGGGCCTCGATAGACGACACCCTCCGGATCGACAACGTCGTCCATACGATCGACAGTCGGCGTGGTCGCCATGCCGTGGATCTCACGGCGCTCATCATCGACCTGCTTCACCTCCAGCAGGCTCCAGGCTTTCATGGTCATCTCAGTTTCCCAGGGTCATGAGGACGAGCTTCTTGTTCTTGCGCGGGCTCGGATTGAGGGACATCAGCGCCACCGCGTTGATGCCCGCGAGTAGCGGATCCACCTTCGCGCTGCCCGATACCTGCTTCGTGATGTAGCTGGCGTTTCCTGCGTTCACCATCTTCGCGTTGCCTACGCACCACGCCATAAGCGGTTGCGCCGCGTGCACGATGTCGCCACCGGCCAGTGCGCGCTCGGTGGTCTTGGTCCAACCGTTGAGTTTCCAACCCTGCCCGATCGATACGATCCGGCTCTGATCGATGCCGCGTTCCTTTGTGGTCAGCTCGTCGACGATCGCTGAGATGCCGGCGGAATCCACTCCGACGGCTTGGTGTTCGGCAAGCAGCCCGGCGCGATCCACCCGGCACACGATGTCGGCCACTTGGTCGACGTCTTCGCCAGGTAGTTCCACGATCGTCAGGTCGCCATCCTTTTTGAACCCTTGCAGCTGTGGCTCGATGTCCTTGCGCCGATCCAGCACGATCTCGTGGGCCCATGCATGCGCCCACCACAACCACCGGCGCGTTCCCTTCTCGCGTCCCAGCACCACCAGCCCCAGGAGGTCGTCCAGGCCGCCGCCGTCGATGCCGATCGTCGCCACCTCGCAGCGCTCGAGCAGGCTGTCCAGCGTCAGCGTGCGGTCGCCGCGGCGGTTCCAGAACTCCGCCCCAGCCCAGCCGCCGCCCATGTTCTCGGACGGAGGCACGTTCAGGCGCTTGGCGAGGAACACGCGGAGCTTCTCGCCGCCGGCCTCCTTCGCCTCCTCCATCTTCCGAGCGAAGTCCTCGGGATCGACGGAGGCGCCGAAGTTCGGGTTCACCAGCCGGGCGTTGGCTACGTCCAGGTACGCCTTGGACTTGATCAGGCTCTTCGGCCACTCGTACAGCAGCGGCAGGAACCACGGCGCGTCGATCTCACCATCCCGGACCTTCCGGGCGAACTCGATCTTCGCCTTGTACTCGCCCACCGGCTCCTCATCGGATTCGGTGGTGATCGAAATCACCACGCCCTCCGGCCGCGAAGCCTGACCGCCGGTCGCCTCAAGGATCATGTCCGAGGCGCCCTTCCGCTTCGCCAGCAGCCAAAGCTCTTCGAGGATCACGAAGGCCCACTTCTTGCCGGAGATCGCGTCGGTGTCCGCCGCGTAGACGCGGCAGCTCATCTTGGTGATGCGGTGCGTGATCTTCCGGTTGATCGGCTGGATGTGGAAGATCGCCGACAGCTCGGGATCATTCTCGATCGCGACCTTCATCGGGTCGAAACAGTTGTCGGCGGTGTCCTTCGTCGGCGCGATGATCGCGGCGCCGTTGGACGATCGCCAGTTGAGGATCATCAGCGTGAGCATCACCCCCGCTGCGAACCCGGACTTCCAGTTCTTCTTCGGGACCTTCAGCAGCACCTCGCGGATGAGGCGCTGCCCGGTTTCCTCGTCATACGACCCTAGGATGGCGGCCGCCAGATCCAGCAGCCACTTCCGGGAAATCTGCCCGTAGGTCGGAGGCACGGGCAGCCCTGTCTCCGGATCGACCTCCCCGGTAGGGTTTTCCACGTCCACCGCCAGCAGGCTTTCGAACACCTGCATCGCCTTCTCGGCGTAGGCCGGGAAGATCGGGCCGCACGGCATCAGGCTCTCGCCCGACTTGAAGCGACGCTCCCAGTCCGGGCAGGCCGTTGTCCATGTCGGATTCACTTGACCGCTACCAGCCTCGGCCTGCTCGGCGGTGCAGAAGGCGCCAGAGACCGGGACACCAACGCCTGCGCAGCTTGCTGGGACCGTTCCCGCTTGCCTGCCGGACCAGGCTCCTTCCCGGTCTTCTTCAGGGCCATAGCCGCGGCCATCCGGTCCTTGAAGTCGGCATTCGGGTCAGCCATCAGCGCACGCAGGAACTCGTCAGGATCGGTGGTCTGGTACGCCTTCGATTTCGACTTTTTGGGCTTCGCTGGCTTACGGCCCGCGCCGGGACGGGCACCGCCCGAGTTTTCGCGCGGCCCTCCGCTTCGTCCCTTCACGCCTGCCATTTGCTGATTCCCCCTTGCCCGGGATTTTTCTCACAAATGAGTGGGCGGCAGGTGTCCAGCGAGACGGCCTTGAAGTTTTCCCCCTCCCCCCCGGGCATGTTCGCCCCCTTGTTCAGGTTGCAGGCGCGGCATGCGCACCGCACGTTGTCGCGCGTGTGGGTTCCGCCCTTGCTGAGTGGGATCACGTGCTCGAGCTCGGGCGCGTTCGGCTCGGCGCTTCCCATGAGCTCTCGCGGTGTGTCGCAGCCGCACAGGTAGCAGCACCACCCTTCGGCCTCGAACACACTCTCCTTCCTGATGTGCTCCGATGCCACTCCGTACTTCCGCGCCCTCCTGCTGTGCGTGCTGCCCGACTGCTGGGCGTTCTTCCTGGCCTGCCTGCACTCCACCCTGCAGTAGGCGCCGTTGCCGAGGCTGGTAAACGGCCCCTGGCACCACCCGCACGCCTTCCCCCTGCCCACCTTCGGCTGCTGCGACAGCGCCACCTGCTGCTTGGTGTGCGGCCTGCAAGTCAGGCAGTACAGGCGTGGCCGACCTACTGAGGTTCCGCCCGTGGCATTGCCGCAGCTCTTGCACGCCATCATTACCAAGACCCCTTCACGCCGCGCTGGGCTTCTGCTTGCGTCTTGGCCTGGTGGCAGTCCGTGCAGATCGACTGCAGGTTGGTGTCGTCGTCGGTGCCACCCTCTGCCAAGTTCAGCATGTGATCCACCTCAGTGGCCTCCGTGATGCGGCCTGCCCTCTGACATGGCTGGCACAGGTATTGGTCGCGCTTCAACACCGCCTCGCGCTTCCTCCGCCATGGCCTGCCGCCTCGGCCGTGGCCGTAGGTAGGGACTGCCTGTGCCATCGTCTGGACCCTGGGCGCGAGGGTCTCCAGGCGTGGGGTCAACATGCGGAGGCGGCCCATCAGAGGATCTCCACGCGGACCGTGCCACGCTTGGTGCGCTCGATCATTCGCTTTCCGTGCTTGTGGATCTTCGGAGGCGTGTCGGCGTGGTGCACGATGCCCTTCCGGGTGTCGGCGTAGGTCACCTTCTCCACCACCTTGCCGTCCACCATTACCCTGCGCGGACCGCGTCCATCATCTGGCGCGTGGATGTGCGAGTCCTCCATCAGCCCAGGCTCTGCGACTGGTCGCGCTCGCCCGGCATCACGTCACCATCCAGGCTGACGGCCGGGGCCTCCTGCCCTTCCTCGCCCTCGGCTGCCAGCGCCTCCAGTAGCGCGTCCAGCTTCTGCTCGATGCGGCCCAGCTGCTCGCTGTCGCTCTTGGTGATGCCCGGCGGGAGGACCACCACCATCCGATCGCCGTACGCCTTGCGGAAATTGGCCGCGAGTTCGTCCATCTGTTCGTCGCTCAGGTGATGCGCCAGATGGAAGACGACGGGCTCGGGCTTCTCGCTCATGGCTCTCATCCGTTGATCGGCCTGCCAGCCAGATCGAAAGCCGGCTCACCGCCTGCGTCCTGGTCTCCGGCAACCGTCGCCATCAGGTCAGCGTTCATCGCCACGATCTGTAGCAGCAGGTCGTTCTGCTTGGTGATGGCCAGGGTGTGCTCCTGCATGGCCGATGTCTGCGCCTTCAACAGCGCCTTCAGTTCCTCGTCCACGCATCCTCTCCAGCAGTTCGTTGCCTCGGGCGAGCGCGATTCCCGCCACCTTGGTCATCCACGCCCGCCGACGCTTGCAGCCTGAGCAGCTCAGCGTCACGGCTTCACCTGGCCGGGCTCGGCCCGATCCGCGAGGATCACGGCTTGCGCTGCTCGGAGCTGGTCGTCGGCGTCGCGGGTGAGACGAACAAGATCTCCCGCAACCTCTGCTCGTAGTTGGGCGTGCGCATCACGTTCGAGGGTGCCGGCGACAGCTTGGGACAGTAGGCTGGTGCTGCAGGTGGCGAGGTCGTCGCGCAGCTGGAGACTGCCGTCACGCACGCCAGCAACAACAGCAGCAGGGACGGCCTGGGCCGCGGTGCGGTCTTCTTCATGCTTCACTCCGATGTCGGCCAGCACCTGGCCCTGGGTGTGCTCGATTTCGCGCGCGCCGGCTTGGGCCTTGGCCTCACCCTGGGCGGCGGCGGTCTGCTGCTGGGACGTGGCCAGGTCTGCGCTGCGGTCGCGCCACTCGCGCCCGGCCCAGAACGCCACGCCGGTCCAGGCAACGAATACGGCCAGCGTCAGCCAGCGGTTCATCGGACGCTCCCAGTCTTCACCCAGCGTCGAATCCCCAACTCGCATGCCGTGGTGAGTGCCATGCCGTTGGCCATGCCGCGATGTGTTGCGCGGCGCTTGCACCCGCAGTGGCATCGCCGCCGGGACTTGGATTCCACAGCCTCGGCATAGCGCACGTGGTTGACAGATCCATGCCAGCCCCAGCCTTCAGTGCCGCCACGCATGGCAGCAGAGCGTGCCGCCGGATTCAAATCGTTCAGCATGCTCAGCCCCTCACGTTGATGTAGATGCCCACCGCCAGCACGGCCAGCAGGCCCACGCACAGCGCAGCGACCAACCACCCGGGCGGATCGCCAGCCGGCGGCAGCCCACGGTCCCAGCGGTCGCTCACGCCGCGGCCTGGGATGCGCCCATGGCCAGGCGCATCACCAGGCGCGACACGGCCCGGTTGTCCTGCTCGGTTGCGTCGTTGAAGCGCTCCCAGCGGAATTCCTGGATCACCGACCCGAACTCCATCCAGTCGCCCCGGCGCGCGGCGGCCCACAGGTCGCTGCTGTCGCGCACGTCCTCGGCGCCGATGATGTCGGCGATGGCGATGATGTACGGCAGCGAGGGGCGCATCTCCGGGTGCACCGCCAGCAGCTCGAAGAACCGGCCGCGCAGCGTCTCCTGCGCCTCCATGCAGTCCTCGGTCAGCTCCAGCGTCGCCGCGCGCTCGCTCTGGTCCCGCGTCTCGATCGCCCGGCCGTAGCCCAGGCGCAGCACGTTGCGGTTGTCGCGGCGCGGGCGCGGGGAGCGGCCCCACACCTCCTGCAGCAGCGCCACCGCCTCCCCCAGAGACTGGCGCTCGGCGTCCAGCAGCGTGGCGTCGTCGAGGTCCGGCATCATGCGTCCCCTTCCCCAGCGGCCGGCGGGTCGTTGGGCTGCAGGGATTCCGGCTTCGCGCACGGGAACATGCGATAGAGCACGTTCGACGCCGTCGTCCACAACCCCATCGCGGCAAAGCCGGTCATCAGTGCGAACCACGCCCCGCGCGGCGTCGGCACCTTCGCCCAGCAGATGACGATGGCCAGCAAGCAGCTCCAGAACCGGATCCGCGCCTTGGTGAACGCCGGCGGCCACGACGCCCGCATGCCGATCTGTTGCGGGAGGTGCGGCAGCAGCAGGCCGATGGCGACGCTGATCGCCAGGCTCATCCACATGGCCTCGACCTGCGGGGCCGAGAGGAACGTGCCCATGTCGATCAGGAATAGCTTCACCGCCGGCCAGTTGTCGGCCATGGCGACGATGCCGCCGATGATCGGCACGGCCGCGGCGGCCTGCGCGAGGGTGATGCGCGCCACGTCAGGCCTCCACGACCTGGCCGCCGGCGCGCTTGTACGCGGCCAGCAGGTTGTCCAACTTGTGCTCGTGCTGCCCGTAGCCGGCACCCGGCAGGCTCGCCCAGATGTTCGACACCCGCACGATGGCCTCGTGGATCCTGCCGGCCTGGATCAGCGGCAGCGCCTTGCGCTCGCGGATCTGCTGCAGGGCGATCTTGTCCTGGCTCAGCGGCGAGAAGTCGGCCAGGCCGAGGGTCTTGCGGTAGGCGTCGAAGTAGCGACGCAGCAACTGGTAGCGCCCGGCCGCCGTCGACTGGATGCGCAGCGCCGGCAGGTCCACCAGCACGCGCGGATGGTCCGCGTAGCTGGTGAACAGCTTGCCGCCGACGATGACGTCGTAGCCGTGGTTCTTGGTCGCCTGCTTGCCGTTGTCGGTCCCCTCGGACCAGGCCAGCATGTCCAGGAAGGCCACGACGTTGCGGCCACCAGCTTGCTCGGGCGTGATGACCGCCATGGGATTCTCCAGTGTGGCGCGGGCGGCCGAACCCGGCCCTTGATCGGCCGGCAGCAGCCAGCCCAACCCGCATGCAATAGGTGCCCGGCCCGCGGTCCAGCTGGACGCATGGCTTGGTCTGGCGAGGGGCCGGGCGGAAACGAAAAAGCCCCCGGGGTATCCCGAGGGCTTCTATGTCAGCTTCACGGATTGGACACCTTTCCGGATTATCCGTCAAGGCCCTTCAGCATCACCTTCTGGCAGATCCATCCCGATGGTTTCGCTGTACTTCGGGTGCACCACATCCAGCTTGTGGGTGAAGTCATCGTAGTCCTTGCTCAGCTTCATAACCGTGACTACCGAAGCCAAGTGTTCACGCAACTTCGGATGACCAACGTTGTTGGTGAGGCGCTGCATCAACTTCCCCTTCTTCTCGTCCTTGGCTGCCTGGGCTTTCAGCTCCGTCAGCAATCCAGGGGCCAAGCGCTTGTAGACGATGTCGTTCGTGAGCACCCCGAAGTACTGCGGACGGTAGTGAGCCTTCTCCGGAGGGTAAGGGAGCCCGCGAAGGCGAAACATGTGTTCGTAGTAGTCGGAGGGAAAGGTTTTCACGTAAGGCTGCAGCTCTTTGGCGACGAATGCCTCCAGAATCTGAGCAAGCGCATCGCGGGCTCGCTCCTTCTGGTAGCCAGTCGCCTCATCGACGAGCGCAATAACACCGACTCGCGCGAAGCCACGGACGAGTACCTCGCATTGATCGGCTATGTGGGCCAGACGCAAGGGGAGGTCGCCGTCTGCGCGAGCTGAGAGGACCGCCTCGCAAACGTCAGCCAAAATTGTCGCCGGATATCCGAATGCGGTCGCGCCGCCGTGCGGGGGTCGGAAGCGAATAGGCGCCCTCAGCATCGCCAGTAAGTCCTTGCTTACATGGGATTTCATTGCGTCAGACTCGAACAAAACGATGTGGCGAGCATCGCCGCTTTTGGAGGACCCGAGGCTCATGCCGATGCCAGAAATGAGGCCTCGCTGGGAAAGAACTCGCGTGCCGTCATCCAACACGTAGCAGGGGATCTCGACGTCTCCAATGCGCAGCGGACGGTCAGCCGACCCATGTGTTGCTTTTGGCAGCGAGGCTACCTCTTTGCGTGCCGCAGCACCCTCCCGCGCAATCTCCCGGCGACGCTCCGGTGTCAGTGACGCCGCGCGCGCTTTACCACCTTTCGCCTTTCCGGAATCCTCGACCATTTCTAGCAAGCTCCAGCCCTCAGTTGCTTGCATATCACCATCAAGCAAGCACATTGTCAATCTTTGCTTGCTTATGCAGCCCTTGAAACCCCGAGCAGCATCCCGTGAACCCGCTCGGTCCCACGGCGCGCCATGTCCAGGTAGCTCGGCTGGCTCACAGCGGCCAGGCCGGCAGTGGTCAGCAGCAAGTTCGCCGTCTCCCACCGCTCGATCTTCCGGCGCCCCTGGCCGCAGTAGTAGGCGCGCAGCACCCATCCCAGCGCCGGCGCATGCCGCGCGATCTCGAAGACGGCATCTTCGATCTGCTGCGCCTCGGCGTCGACCTCCAGCGGCTTGAATCCGATGGACCGGCTCGGCATCTCGCCTCGGTGGTCGATCAGGACCTGCAGCAGGTTCTTCGAGGCGTGGCCCAGGTACTCGCAGTCGCGCGCCAGCGCGAACACCTCGCCCCAGCGCTCGAGCCGGCGCCGCACGTATTCGCTCATGGTGTCAGGCTGCATCGCGATACTTCTCCAGGGTGTTCGGGTCGAGTTGAAATTGCGGCTGCTGGCCATCCCACTTGCAGCAGCCCTTTTGCCGGTCTTCCTTGCCGCGGCAGTGCAGGACGCCCATCGTCGTGGCGCGGTGCAGGCAGATGCAGCAGTTGCCGTGCCGGCGGCGGTCGGCGTCCATGCGCTTGCGCAGCACCTTGGCGTGGTGGCGCTCGGTGTAGCGCTCCTGTCGTGTCAGGTCGTCGGGGTTTCTCACGCGGCGCGGGCTCCCAGTTCGGTGTGCTCGTGGTACAGCGCCAGCAAGAGCGCCTCGCTGCGGCCATCGTCTTTCTTCCGCTGCAGCAGCGCCGCCGCCGACGGAAACCGCGCTATCGCCAGCAGCCGCGAGGCGTCCTTGCCCTTGCCGATCAGGCCGTAGTGCCGCTTCCAGCTGGCCGGCTCGGCGAGGCTGAAGGGGATGCCCATCACCTCGAAGACCGCTTTCACCTTGGCGTAGCTCTCGCCGAAGTTCATCGACGATTGCGCGCCTGGCCGCCGGTCGCCCTTGGGCGGCATTGCCCGGACGCGCTCGACGCAGCCGGAGAAATATGCGCCAGGGTGCGCGGCGCGGAGCGATCGGATGAAAACGGCGATTGCGCGCGCGTCCACCTCGCGCTTGTTGCCCACCGCCATGGTCGGCATGTCGATGACCGGCCCGGCCTCGCCGTCGATCAGCGCGGCGACTGCGCCCGACATGCCCGGGTCAGCGCCAAGAACTACGCGAAGGGTCATGCTGCGTTTCTCCAAGTCGGGATGGTCCGCGGCGCCGGCGCGGCCTGGATGCCGGGCAGCCGATCGACGGCGCCGCCGCGCGCCAGGAACTGCTCGACGGTCTCCGCCGGGCGGCTTGATGGCGTGACCACCGGCTTGGGCGTCATGCCGGCGACGCTGCCGACGCGCTGCAGCCGGGTCGGCGCAGGCCGCGGCGCGCTGGGACGCTCCTGCTTGCCGGCGGCGACCTTCGCCAGCCACTCGGCGCGGGTCATGCCGCCGGCCGCGCGGCGGGCCAGTCGTTTGCGCTCGGCGGCGCGCTGCTTGGCGTAGGGCAGATCGCGCACGCGGGCTTCGCGCTCGGCCCGCCGCTGGGCACGCTCAGCCTCGCGCGCCAGGCGCCGCTGCTCCCGCGCCACGGCCAGCTCATCGCGGGAAAGCCCGCCGTCGCGCTTGTGCCGCGCACGCGCCATCGCCGCGCGCTTCTGCTTGCGCACTTCCGGCGTCAGCTTCGATGCGCGCGTCGGCATCTGCACGAACTGGTAGCGCATGCCCCGGCCCATGCCCTCGCTGACCAACTGGCCGCCCTGCACCATCGTGCGGATCGTCCACGCCACCATCTGCCGTTCCTTGCCGGTGGCGCCCAGCCCATCCGACACCTCGCCGGCCGACCGCATCCCGCCGGCGGCGATCAGCCAGGCCCGCACCCGCGCGGCGCGGCTCACAAGGTGCCCCGCAGCTGCACGCCACCAGGAACACGCTGTTCGATGCTCGCGAACAGGTCGGTGCGGTGCTGCACGATGTCGTCCAGGATGTCCTCGACGCCAGCGGCCTTGGTGTACCGCCCGATCATGAAATTCTCGGGCAAGTCGTAGGAGCGCCGAACGTCCCCGAGCTTGTCCATCGCCACCAGGCCGGACATCGAGGCGTACACGGTCCACGTGCCGCCGCCGCGCGCGATGCGCTGGTGCACGGCATCGGCGATCTGCACAGCGTCTTCGCTCAGGATGTTCATGCGGCGCTCCGTGGCAGTAATGGCAGCTTGAGTTGGGGGTCGAGCTGTTCGAGCCGCGCCAGGTGCGCCGGCTTCCTGTTCTTCCACGCCACCAGCCCAGTACCGCAGCGAGACGCGTAGTTCTGATCGTTCCGGTATTCGAGATAGGCGGCCTCCCAGCGCCGCAGATTGCCGTCGGCCTGGACACGGATGAACTCGGCCATCTGGTTGAAGGCTCGGATGAACGCCCAGCGGACGGCCGCTGCGGCCTGGCCAGTGAACGCCAGCGCCACTGCCATGAATCCGTCCTTGGTCAGGAGGTAGTACGGCTGAGGCTTCCCGTTCTGCAGATCATTGATTTCAAAGCAAAGCCCAAAATTGGATTTTGCAGAATCGTCAGGCGCGCCCTCGATTGCCTTGCGGATCGAACGCAACACATGCGCATGCTGCTTTCCGAATGCCTCAGCAACCTTCTTGCTATCAGTGACCACTTGCTCGCCGGTAAGCATCACGATTTCCGACGCCTTCTGGATATCGATCATGCGGCGCTCCGGCGTTGCTGGTTCATCGGGCACCTCCGAAGAAGCCGCCCCACCACAGCAGCAGCGCCACCACTGTGGTCGCGAACAGGTCCGTGGCGAAATTGTGGTTCCCCGTCTGCGGCTGCCCGTCCTTGACGAGACTGTGCGTCAGGCCGACCGTGGCCAGGACGATCCAAATGATCTGTGGTGCGTTCATGCTGCCCTCGCTGTGTGCTGTTCGATCAAGGTGTTCTGCAGGTCCAGCAGGTAGTCGTCCCGGCCGATCTGCTCGCGGAATGCGCGCGGCTGGCGCGCGTAGGAAGGGCCGAACAGCGCCTCGCACTGCGCGGCGGACATGCCGCCGAACGGCTCGCCGCGGTGCGACCAACTGTTCAAGCCGACGGTGTAGTCGTGGCCGCGGCGCGGGGCGCCGTGCTTGCCGCCGATCGTCAGGTGATGAATTTCTGCGGGCACGTAGCCGAGGCCGCGCGAGTGCGCGACGATGCAGCCGATGTCGCGGATGACGTCGAACCGCGCCTGCTGCGCGCGCGTCGGGGTGCTGGTGCTGCGGCCGCGCTTCATGCCGCGGCCTGCTGGCGCTTGGCATGCGCCTCGGCCAGCACCTGCGCGTAGGCCTCGGGGTGCTGCGCATCGAAGGCCGGCATCTTGCCGCGGCCCCACCGTCCGCCGCCGAGCTGTTCCAGCCAGCCATCGCTGGCGCAAAACCGGCGCGCATCCACTCCGCAGTCGCGGACCGACTTCGCCGTGACGAAGCCCTCGACCTCCAACTGCGCCAGCACGCGCAGCGCGCCGATCTTCCATGGCGTCAGCCGCAGCGGCGCCGGCACGCCGCAGCGCACCGTGGGCACGATCTCCGGCAGCGTGCAGCGCCGCGCCGGGTTCCAGTCGTGCCAGGCCATGTCCCAATCGTTGAGCGGACCGTCCTCGGCATCGTATGCACGCCGGTCAGGACGCCCGCGTCCGCTCCCATGCTTGGACAGGCAGCGATCGAAGCTCCACCCGCGGCTGTAGCCAGGTTCCGGCGCCCAAACCATCACGCCCAGGATGCCGAGCATCTTCGCGATGCCCGCCGAGGCATCGGTGATCGACGGCACGATGACGGCGCGGAAGTCGGGGCCTTCGCGCCCCTCGGTGCCATAGCCCATGTAGTGATCCGGCAAGATCTGGTCGGCGACCTTCGCGTTCAGCGCCAACTTCGCCTCGATGCCGAGCTGGTGGCCCGTGGCGTCGTATACCGCGAGGATGTCGAAGCCAGCGGTCTCCGGGTACGCGGTCCAGCCGCCGAGCTTCTTCAGACTGGCCAGGAAGCAATCGCACAGCGACGCCTCGGTCGGGAATGCCGCCTTGATCTCCGATGCTTTCACGCCGCCTCCCTGCGCTGCACCGACGCCGGCTGCGTGCCCTGCCCGTTCACGAGGAGCCAGAACTCGTCGACCACGTCCTCGAGCATCACCTGCGTGTAGTGCAGCCCGATGTGCGCGGTGATGCCCTCGAACAGCCGGCGGAACTCGTCCTCGTCCATGCAGTCGAACGCCAGCGAGCGCGCGACGGTGACCGGGATCGTCTCGATCCGCGGCAGCACCTCGCGCAGCAGCTTCGCCGCGCCCGGGCCGAACGCGGCATCGGCCGCCGCCAGCACCGCGGACACCACCGCCGTGGCGTCCATGTCGACCTGCTCGCAGCACACACCGGCCTCGCGCTGCAGGCGCTTCACGGCTTCGTGCGTGTCCAGCGCCTCCCAGCCATCGACGTTCTCGACCATCAGCGCGCCGATCTTGTGCAGCAGCCGGTGGCGCCAGCCGTCGCGCGGCGCCTTCAGCTCGGCGCGCAGCTCCTGCCCGACGCGGTAGCCGCGCGCTCGCATCAGCTCGCTGTCGACCTGGTTCTCCGGCACCAGCGCGCCCACCTCCTGCCGCGTCACCGGGTCCAGCAGCCGGCGCACGACCATGTAGATCGGACGCGAGGCGCGCTTCTGCCGGATCTTCTTCGCTGCTGCGGTCATGGTCATTCGTCGCCGTCCTGCCGCGCGGCGGCGGCCGTTACCTTGCGGAAGCCGCGGCGCGCGGGTGCCGGCTTGTCGTCGCTCTCGATCGGCGCCGGCTGCCAGTACTCTGGCAGGTTCTGGAACTTGAACCGCTCCGGCATGTAGAGCGCGCGCACCTCGCCGGCCGGGCCGTTGCGCTGCAGCGCGACGATCAGCTCGGCCGTGCCCTTCCAGCGGCTGCCGCGGTTGTAGACCTCGTCGCGGTAGATGAAGATCACCGCGTCCGCGTCCTGCTCGATCGAGCCGGAATCGCGCAGGTCCGAAGGGATCGGGCGCTTGTCCGGCCTCTTCTCTAGGTCACGGTTGAGCTGGCTCAGCAGCAGCACCGGGATGCCCAGCTCGCCGGCCATCAGCTTCAGCGCCCTGGTGATATCGCCGAAGCCCTGCGCGCGGTTGTCGCCGCTGATCTGCATCAGCTGCAGGTAGTCGATCACCACCAGGCCGAGCGACTTGCGTGCGTGCTGGCGCCGAACCTGCGCGACGACATGCTCCACACGGGCGTTGCGCGGCTTGCTGACGTAGATCTCCGCGGCGCGCAGGCGCTTCATCGCCGCGGTGACGTTCGTCCAGTCGATGTCGTCCAAATCGCCGGAGCGGATCCGGCCGCCGTCGATGCCGCCGATCGACGACAGCATGCGGTCGCCCAGCTCCTCCGGCTGCATCTCGAAGCTGAAGACCGCCACCGGCACGCCGCGGTTCAGCGCCGCGTGCTCGGCGATGTTCTGCGCGAGCGTGGTCTTGCCCATCTTCGGGCGCGCCGCCAGGACGTACAGGCCGCCCGGCTTCAGGCCGCCCAGCAGCGCGTCCAGATCGTCGATGCTGGTCGGCAGGCCGTGCGCGTCACCCTCGCCGCGGGAACGGTCGCCGAGGCGATCGAACACGCGCTGCATCACCGGCGCGACCAGCTCCAAGTCGCACGGCTGGGTGTCCAGCAGCTGGCCGATCCGCGTCTGCGCCTCGCCGATCAGCTCCACGCTGCTGCGGCCGGCGGCGGCGAAGCCGTCGTTCACCAGCTCCGTGCCCACCTCGATCATGCGGCGCAGCCGCGCCTTGTCGGCCACGATCTCGGCGTGCGCGCGGACGTTCGCCGCGGACGGCGTCGTGCTGGACAGCTCGATCAGGTAGGCGCCATCGCCGACCATCTCGAGCTTCCCCTGGGCTTCGAACCAGTCGCCCAGCGTCACCGTGTCGAACGGCCGCGCCGGCACCGACGTCGCCATCTCGCGGATCGCGCGCCAGATCAGCTGGTGGTCGCGGCGGTAGAAGTCCTGCTCGGTCACGATGTCGGCGACCTGGTCCCAGGCGCTGGCCCGCAGCATCAGGCCGCCCAACACCGCCTGCTCGGCATCGGCGCTGTGCGGCGGCACACGCAGCGCGGCGTGATGTTCCTGCCTGCGCTGCTCCCCGTACAGCGCCGCCATGCGCTCGGTCTCCTCGTGGGCGTTCATGCGGCGTGCTCCGTCATCGCCCGGTCGAACAGCTTCGCGATCACGTTCTCGCGCAGCAGGTACTCGAAATCGGGTTTCCAGTTCTCGTGGCCAGCGCCGCCGGGCTTCCGGCCGGAGTGGAAGTCGTCATCGGCCGCGGTCTCAAACAGCGCGGTCCAGAACTGCGGCGTGATCCGCTCGTTGCCGTACAGCTGCCGGCAGATGGCGCGCGCCGTCGGCAGGGCCTTCTCGACCGCCTTGATCCGCGGCTTGTTCAGGACGTTGCAGGCCATCAGCTCGCCGGCCGGCTTGGCCAGCAGCCGGTTGTAGGCGGCCTGGGCCTCCTCGGCGATCTGCTGGATCCGCTGGGTCTTCCGGTGGCTTAGGTCAGCAGGTGGCGACGGCGGGGTCAGCGTCAGCGACGCGGACGACTCCGAGCGAAGCGAGGAAGCTTCTGCTTTTGGAGACGGAGACGGTATCGGAGACGGAGACGGAGACGGGGCAGACGGTTTTTCGGTTTTAGCAGGATCGTCGCCTGCTAACTCGCTGCTATTAGCAGGATTCTGGCTGCTACTAGCAGACGAATCCGCGTCTTTAGCAAGACGGGCTGCGTACTCGGGCATGAGCCGCGCTGCCTCCTCGCGACCGTGCCGGCGGCACAGTGCCGACCACTTCGCTCGATCCGCGCGCGCCTCCGAGCCGGCCGACCAGGGCTGATGCTCCGCCCAGTCGTGCAGCCGATACGCGCCCTCCTCCCCATCCAGGAAGCCCACCGACGCCAGTTCGCGCACCAGCGCATCGTTCTCGCCGGCCCAGTCCGCGGCAAGCTCGATGTCCTCGGCCGACATGCCAGTCAGGTCGCCGTCGGCACGGTTCGCGCGCGCCCATAGGATCAGGCACACCAGGGACCAGCCCGCGCTGGCACCCAGCCTGCGGATCAGCTTCTTCGTCTTGGGATGCCCGGGCAGTCCAACGCTCAGGCGCGCGTCTGTGCTCACGCCAAGCCCCTCGCCCGCTCCATGCGGGCCACCTGCCCGGCGCTGCGTGCAAAACACTCGCGGAGCAAGCTCAGCCAGAGAGCCCCAGCCAACTCGCGCTCGTCCGCGGCGTTGGCCAGCACCAGTGCGGCGGCCAGGCGGCGGATGCGGCGCTCGCGGCGCCAGTCGGTGATGCGCTGCAAGATCATGCCGGCGCTCCCGACTTCGCCGCGGCGCGCGCGTGCTGCGCGACCTGGGCCAGCACCGCCTGCGCATCGCCGCAGACCTCGGCGATCTCGCGCGCCTCGTTGCCGGTGATGCGGCCGTCGGCGATGGCCTCGGCCACCAGCGACGCCAGCTTGCCCTTCAGCGACGCCGCGGCGAGCAGCGCGGTGACCACCGAGCCCTGCGTCGGCGCCTCGACCTTCTGCAGCGTGTAGCCGTGCTGCGCAGCCAGCGCGTGCAGGATCCGGTCGTCGCCGGTGACGCCCATCACCTCGCTGGCTTCCACCAGCGTCAGGTGGTGCGTGGTGTTGTTGGGATTGACCTTGTTGCGCAGCACAGCGGCGGACATGCCGATGCGCGGTGCCAGCGACTCGCTGCCGCCTGGGTAGGCGTGCACGGTCTTGTGGGCGGCGTCGATGATGTGCATGGGTGATCTCGGTGAACGTGGAATGCAGTCGTGCGGCGGCGCAACATCTGCGCCATGGAGAAGATCAAGTCAGCAGGGAAGCGGGCCAGGGATGGCCAGGTGCGCGTACCGCGCGGCAGCAACGTCACCGCGCTGGTGAAAGTCGGAGGGAACTGGCTGTCGGCTCGATGGGTCGACGGAAAACTGGTAACGCGCGTGCTGCGCCGAGAGCCGGTTTGACCCGTGGCTGCTACCGAGATGAGTGCCAAGGAAGCGGGAGTCCGCCTGCCGGTAGGATGGGAGTGCGACCCCACCACCACTACCGGAGACGGACATGACGGAAGAATTGACCCTCGCACCTGCGACGGGCTGGCAACTACGCGTGGTGCCATCGATGGGCGCAGTCGCCATCACGCTGCGCTACCTCGTGAGTCCGATGGAGCGCGTGGCAGACGCGCATGCGTCTCCCAATTTCGTGTTTCATCCATGGCAGCTTCGAGAGCTGGCACATGCCATGCTCCGCGCGGCAGACAAGGCGGAAAATGCCCCACCATCACCATCGTCTGGGCCAACAAACTGATCGAGAAGACGGCTGGGCCTAAGAGGCCGGCACGCACATGGGGGCGCCAGAGCCGATACGCGATGGCGCACCGCTGGCGATGGATCGCTAGCCGAGACTTCAGTAGGGACTGCGGACGATCGCGGGGCAGTAATTCCATCCAGGACGAATCGTCCTTCCCGCTAAGGGCCGCGTTCCATGCCGCGCGCAAATTCTCTGCGTCCGACACGGAGAATTTGGGCGTGTGTGCCCGCAGCGGCGCGCCCGACCAGCGGCGCAGGAGCCAGGCCATCTCAGGCGGCCTCTTGGTGGTCGGGGGTGGCGGTCTCGAAAACGTCGGGACGTGCAAGCTGCAAAAACTGCAGTCGTGCATCCGGGATGCCGCTGCGTCGCCATTCGCTGACGGACGGCGGCTTGACCTTGCAGAGACGGGCCACCGCGAAGGTGCCGCCGAGAGCATCGATAATCTGGTTGGCGTCCATGGGCGACGATTGTTAGGCATTCCTACTGAGATTGTCAATAGGCATTCCTACTTCGCCAACCATTAGGCTCGCCTAATGGAATCCTGGGCAGAACGAATTCACGAACGCATGGTTGCGGCCGGCAAGAAGCCGGCCGACCTGGCGCGCGCATGCGGCGTCAAGCCGGGGTCAATCAGCGGCTGGTTCGGCCAGGGGAAGCCGACGAAGATGATTTCGGGGGACAACCTCGTGGCCGCTGCGGCATACCTGAACACCACGGCCGAGTACATCATGACCGGGCGCGCCTCTCCCTCCAGCCAGTCGCAACCTGTGGGACTGGATCTGTCCAAGCTATCGACGGTGATAGCTGTTGTGGAAGGCGCGATCAAGGACAGCAGGAAGAGCGTCCCGCCTGAGTTCAAGGCGAACATGATCAAGCGCGTCTACGAAAGCCCGCACGTCTTGTCCGTCGAATCCGCTGATGCGGTGCAGGCGGTGTTGGCTGGACTTCTGGAGACCATGAGGGCTTGAGGATGGATACGATTGCAATGCTGCGTGAGGATCTTGCAACGATGTTGGCCGAGTCGAATCTACCGCCAGCGCACGCGGTGGAGACGCTACACCCTCCGCTTGATATGTCGCCGCGCGCTAAGAAAATGCGCGCTATCGTGCGGATCGCCGACATGTATGGATGGCACTCCGCGATAACGCACTTCCTGGACATGAAGAGCGCGCCCTACCTTTCCGATTTGACAGCGCCGCAGCTTGACGATCTGCTTGATCGGATGCACGGCTATGTGGACGCGGCGGAGACAGGCTCCAGCATCGCGGACTACCTGCCGGCTCACTAGAAACGCTGGCGAAGAGGGGGATATAGCTCATGAAAATTGCCACAAGGACAGTTGCAACGGCCATGGCAGTGATACTTGCGACTGGCGCGTGCGGGCGATCCCCTTACGGCCCGGATGCAGATCGGGCGCGCGAAGCGGCCGCTGCAGAGCTAGAGCGTCACAAGCGCTCGATGATGGAAATCTTGAATGACGAATCGAAGCCAGCGTCGGATCGATTGGGTGCAGCAAGAAGCCTAGTTCATCGCTTCCCTGAATCACCCGAAGGCCTAAAGGCCAAGAGTATGCTGGCTATGCTCAGGAATTCCGCAGCAATAGAACAACAAACCCATAAGCGATCGACTGCGGAAGATCTGCAGCAGAGTCTCCAAAATCATGATGCTGGTGCGCAGTGGAACTATTTTCACAACGAAGACAAGATGACCGGACAGGTCACCTCGACTGCGGAGATAAGCAGTAAAAACCGAGTCTCTTTGGACTTCCCCTACGCTGGAGAACAGCGAGCAAGCCTGATGCTGCGAAAGCATCCACGATACGGGGGCGACGTGATCTTCTCGATCGAGAAGGGCCAGCTTTTATGCCGTAGCTATAGCGGATGTCCGGTTCAGTTGCGATTTGACGACGACAAGCCATACACGGTGCAGGGACAAGAGCCGGGAGATAACAGCACCGAGGCGATCTTCCTCCCCGGATACAAGTCCATCGCTAGCCGCCTCGGAAAATCGAAGAAGCTGCTCGTGGAGGTCGGTGTCTATCAGAACGGTAGCCAGATCTTTGAGTTCGATGTCGCTGGGTTCGATCAAGGCAAGGTATCGAGCTCAACTAAATAGTGACCTAGTACCGGTAGTCTGAACGAAGCGTCATCCAGCCTCGCCCGTGCGGGGCTATTTTTTGCAAAATGCAAAAAAGTTAGGAATGCCTATTGACAGCAATCGTAGGAATGCCTAACTTAGGAACCGTCAGCCCACAAGGGCAAAAGACGGGACCAGGACATGGCACACGCAGGAATCAGGCAGTTCGCAGAACCGGTCACCGCCGGGCTGCTGGAGAGCACCGGAGAGGTCGAGGTCGTCTCCGGCTGCGTCTACATCCGGATGCCGGCGGCGGACGCAGCTGAGCTGGCCCGCCAGCTGGCCGTGGCCGTCGAGCTCGCCACCTCCGCGACGCTGGAGGCCTGAACCATGGCCCGCTGCCACAGTTACCACACCAATTGCGGCTGCACGACGTGCAGCCGTCAGGAGCAGGCCGACTCGCGCGCCGAGGCGCTGGCGCTTGATCTGCATTCCTCCGGAGCGGTCTTCAGCGAGGCGCTGGGCCAGCTGACGACGGACCAGCACGCGCTGCTGGCCGGGCACCTGGCGTCGGGCAACGACGCTGGCCTGGGCGAGATCCTGCGCAGCGTGGTCGCGGACTACGTGGAGTCGGAGATCCAGCGCCGCGTCGCCGACGACGGCATGAGCCGCCTGGAAGCCGTGCAGCGCATGCGGGACGTGTACGAGGTCGCGCCGAAGCCGGCACCGGCCATGCCGTGGAGCCGCGCGGCATGAGCGCCGGCGACCTGGATTCCCTCTTCCTGGCTGATTGCGAGGTCCGCCGCTGGAGGGCTGAGCGCGAGAACGCGACGGCCCGCCTTGAGCTTGCCCAAGCGAAGGCCGCGCGCGCACGTCTGCTGTCGCAGTACGAGCCGGTGAACTCGCTCGGCATCGACCGCGAGACGCTGCGCGCCCTGCTGGCCTTTACCTCACACCACGACGAGCAGCGCCTGAAGCGCGAGCTGGGCGCGCTCGCCACCGGAGCATCGGCATGAGCATCGACCACGGCGTCCTGAATGTCCCGCTCAGCAAGCGCGGCAACATCGACACGGCCATCGACCGGTACAAGGCTGAGCAGCAGCGCGAGACCGAGGCGGTGATGCGCGGGCTTCGGAACGCGAGCGCAGCTGCACGTACTGAGGCGCTGGCGCTGATCGAGCGCATGACCGACGAGCACGTCGCGCGGTGGGCACTGCGGCTCAAGTGCCAGGCGCGGAGCGTCCGCAAGCGCCTGCGCTCCGAAGCCGGCCTGAATCCGACGCTGGTCCTGCGCGCCCTGCGCGATGGCGGTGCGGCATGACCGCGCAGACCAAGGGCGTGGATGTCGTCGCCGCGAAGCTGGCCGGGCGATGTGCGAACGGGATGGAGCGCGGCCAGGGCGCGAGGATTCATGCAATCCCCGCATCGCAGATTCGCTCCGAATACAACGAGGCGCACGGAAGTGCGATGTGCGGGGCGACACCCGGCCGCCGGTCGGTCGGGTGGACTCTGCGCGCTGGCGAGGCCGTGACGTGCCCGCGCTGCATGAAGGCGCTGGCCGGCGCAGGCGGTGCGCAATGAGCGGGCAGACCAAGGCCGTGGATGTGCTGGCGGTCTGGGATGCCGCGCGCGCCATCATCGAGACGAGTGCGCCTGCGCACATGCAACTGCAGCCGGGTGTTGCGCTTGAAGCCCGCGCCGCCATCGCCGAGCTGATCGAGAAGGGCGCGGCATATCGCAAGGCCGAACTTGCGTGCAGCGAGGATCACGTGGGGTATCGCCGGCTATTCGATGCCCTGCAGGTTGCGCGCGCGGAATTCACCGCCGCCCTCGCCCGCTGCGGAGCGACGCCATGAGCGACCAGATCAATGCGCTCGCGTCGCTCTCGCGCGAGGAACTGGAGCGGCGCTACAACCTTGCGCTCGAGGCAATCGAAGTTGCGGATGACGTGATGTCCTACTGCAGCGGCGATGCATGGGAGCGTGAGGCCACGGAAGGTGATCGCAAGAACTTCGCGAAGATTCGCGATGAGTTGATGCCGCCCCCGCCGCCGGCACCTGTGGTCGAACCGCGATGGGCGACGCGCCACCAGTTCGGCACCGTCAGGTGTGCCAAGTGCAATCGGAAGCTCGCGCGTATCCCCAGTGCGATCGACAACCACAACCGCGACCTGCACGCCGACCTCACTGCGGTTGCTCGCGCACAACTCGCCACCGAAACACTCAACGGAGCGTGGCAAGTATGAGCGCGCAGATCCTGCAGTTCCCGATCCGGGACAGCTACGACAAGCACCAGGTGTCGCACGTGCGCCGCCTGGCTGCCGAACTCGGCCATGACCCCAAGCAGGCCGAGCGCGACTTCCTCGCCGCCGGCTGCCCGCAGCAGCAGCGCAACGAACTGGCGGAGCGCGCGCGCCGCGCCCGCATGCACAACCCTGACGATGAAGGACCGGAGGCAGCATGAAGAACGGAGATATGGCGGCGATGCCGAATGCGCTGGCCGCCCCGACGAACGATGGATTCCTCAGTACATCTGGCCTGACCAAGCGCGAGCTGTTTTCAGCGATGGCGATGCAGGGCCTTTCCGCTTCCGACCGCTATGCGGATTCGCCCTCGGAATTGATTGCTCGCTACGCGGTCGCGCAGGCCGACGCCCTACTGGCCGAACTGGCGAAGGAGCCACGGCCGTGAACGACTACGAAGAACTTCCCCCGATCGACTGCGCGCTGGTAAGCCATGCGGTCGTCTACGCGATTTCGTTCTGCTGCGGCGCTGTGTTCTCGCTGTTCGTCATGGCGGTTCTGCCGTGAAGCCTAAACTCCCGCCAATCAAGCGCCTGCGCGAGCTATTCGAATATGACGCCAACACTGGCGGGCTTGCGTGGCGCGTGAGGCGCGGCCCTGTTCGCATCGGTAGTGCAGCCGGCTCTTTGCACCGAAGCGGGTACTACAGGGTCATTGTGGATGGTATACGCGTTGCCGCGCATCGTGTCGCATGGGCCTTGCACCATAACCAGTGGCCAGCAGATCAGATAGATCACATAAATGGCAACAAGGTTGATAACAGAATCATCAATCTACGTGAAGCGACCAATTTGGAGAACAACCAAAACCGCGCTGCAAACGTCGGGAGCGTCAGCAAATACGTTGGCGTCGTCTGGCATAAGGGGGCAGGAAAGTGGCAGGCCCAAATCGGATACAACGGCAAGAGACGATATCTAGGCATGTTTCGAACAGAGCATGAAGCGCACGACGCCTACTGCGCCGCTAAGCGTGAACTGCATAAGTTCCAGCCGATTCCACGAAACACAAATTCCGATCTAACCGCTAAGTGCTTTGGACAGGGCGACCACATTCAATGAATGACCACGACTTCATCGCAGCGATGAGCCAGGGCATTCCGCCGCTGCCGCAGCCTGACGGGCTTGAGGTCACGGACTGCTCGGGGATTCTGACCGGCAACGCCGACCTTGAGCTTTCCGACCTTGAGCGCATCGAGGGAATTTGCGCACTTTCTGAGGAGATTCGATATGAGTGAGGCGAAGTGGACTAAGCAGGATTGGCTGGTAGATGGCGTCACCGTCTATGCACTAAATGTCGAAGGCACCAATCGATTCAGTGCGCGCGTAGAAGGCGGCTGGAGTACACATGGTCGCACTCGGACAGACATGGAGGAGCGGGAGGCAACCGCCCACCTCATCGCGAGCGCGCCGGATCTCTACGAGGCGCTGGTCGATCTGATCGGCTGGGTTCCTGGCCCTGTGCACTTCCACAACGACGAGCCGCAGAAGGCCGTCGAGCGCGCCCGTGCTGCGCTGGCCAAGGCCCGAGGCGAAGCATGAAGGCGCTCGCCCTCCTCCGCTTGCTGCTGTGCGGCGCTGCCGTCAGCTTCCTCGGCGACATGCTCCGCCGCTGCGTGATCGTCGAGGCGTGGAGCGTCGGCCCTGTCGTCGCCGCGCTGCTGGTGCTGGCGCTGATCGCCACGCGCTGGTCGTGGCGCGCTGCTCGCCGGGGCTGGCTGCCGACCGAACCTGCAGCGCCCGATGCGCTCACCCCCGAATTCCCCGCGCAGCCCAAGCGCGATATCCGCTGATCCCAGCCCAACAAGGAAGCGTCATGAAATTCGAAATCAAGAACCGTTGGACCGGCAACGTCCAGTACACCTGCGAACTGTCCGCCGAGATCGCCGGCAAATCCTATGGCCTGCAGCTGGGCTTTGCCGTCAAGTCGGCGGTGGCCAGCGGTGCCGACCTGCGCGATGCCGACCTGAGCGGTGCCGTCCTGCGCGATGCCGACCTGCGCGGTGCCGACCTGCGCGGTGCCGTCCTGAGCGGTGCCGTCCTGAGCGGTGCCGTCCTGCGCGGTGCCGTCCTGAGCGGTGCCGTCCTGAGCGGTGCCGTCCTGAGCGGTGCCGACCTGCGCGGTGCCGTCCTGCGCGGTGCCGTCCTGAGCGGTGCCGTCCTGAGCGGTGCCGTCCTGCGCGGTGCCGTCCTGAGCGGTGCCGACCTGCGCGGTGCCGTCCTGCGCGGTGCCGTCCTGCGCGGTGCCGTCCTGCGCGGTGCCGTCCTGAGCGGTGCCGATGGCCACGCCTGCCCGGTCGTGATCAAGAACATCCACCAGGCCGTCTACGCCGCCGCATCCAAGCCGGCGGCGCTGGACATGGGCTCGTGGCACACCTGCAACACCACGCATTGCCGGGCCGGTTGGGTGGTGACGCTGGCCGGCGATGGCGGCCGCGCTCTGGAGTACGCGTTCGGCACGTCCGCTGCCGCGGCGCTGATCTACATGTCCAGCGATCCGAAGCTGGAGCGCATGCCCGACTTCTACTGCGGCAACGACGATGCGCTGGAAGACATGCGCCGTCTCGCCGAAGCCGAAGCCGCTGCATCCGAGCAGGTTTAACCCACGCCGGCGCGGCCGGCACTACCGAAGAGGTTCCAGATGAGCAATCGCATTCTCGGCTCCACCGTCACCGACCGCATCACCGGATTCAATGGTGTGGCGGTTGGTCATGTCGAATATCTGACCGGCTGCAACCAGACGCTGGTCGTTCCCCGCGTCGATTCCGAAGGGAAGCTGCGCGAAGGCCAGTGGTTCGACGATCAGCGCCTGCAGGTGAACGAACTCGCGTCGGTATGGCTCGACAACTCGGCGACGCCCGGCCACGACGCAGCGCCCTCCCGCAACTACTGACCGAGGTTCCCATGTTCCAACTCGACAAGCACGAGGCGTCCATCGCCAACGTCAACCAGCGCATCCAGCGGCACGGCGAAGACCGCCAGCTCGCCGCGGACATCAAGTTCGCGCTCAGCGCGGGCAACGACGTGCTGGACTCCTTCGACGCGACGCTGCGCGCCGACCTGTTCCGCAAGCCCGGCAGCGGCGAGCAGCAGGAGCTGCCGCAGATCGGCGGCGCCGGCCTGACCGCGGTGAAGCACCCGGCGCTCGAGCCGCTGAAGCTTAACCACGAGCTGACCGGCTACGAGCTGCACATCGGCGGCCTGCTCGAAGCCGGCGACCCGGTGGTGCTGGTCGACGTGAAGCTGAAGCGCTTCGTGATCGAGCCCAAGGAAGGCGGCAGCGTCGCCATGACGTTCACCGCGTCGGCCGAGGTCGACGCCGACGAGATCAGCGAGCTTTCGGCCGCCTTCATCCGCGAGGACGTGCTGCTGACGCTGGTGCCGCAGAAGCGCGACGGCCAGCAGGAAGACCTCAGCGGCGGCGACACGCTGGATGCGCAGGAAGCGGCCGACGCCGCGGCGGAAGCGGCGAGCCTGATCGAAGCCGGCAAGAAGGCGGCCTGACGACATCCCGGCTCGGCGCCCGCCGCTGAGCCACCCGCACCGGCCGGGCCACGCCGGCACCTCATTCCCACCTCGCCGGACCCGCCGGCTGGAGCAATCACGCAATGAACGCACAGGTACACGAAGGCCAGCTGATCCCCGAGGAAGGCATGGCCGCGATGATCAACCGCTCGGAGATCGAGCAGCAGATCGCGACGGCGCGGCGCTTCCCGCGCTCGCTGAAGCGGTTCCGCGACGAAGCGCTGCAGATGGTCACGCTGAGCCAGAGCATCGCCGAGCAGTGCGTCTATGCCCTGCCCCGCGACGGCAAGACGATCGAAGGCCCGTCGGCGCGCTTCGCCGAGGTGATCGCGTCGGCCTGGGGCAACAACCGCGCCGGCGCCCGGGTCATCGAGGACAAGGGCGAGTTCATCATCGCGCAGGGCGTGTTCCACGACCTGGAGCGCAACGTGGCGATCACCTACGAGGTGCAGCGCCGCATCACCGACAAGTCCGGTCGCCGCTACAAGGCCGACATGATCGGCGTCACCGCGAACGCGGCGTGCTCGATCGCGCTGCGCAACGCGGTGCTCAAGGGCGTGCCCAAGGCGTTCTGGGAGGACATGTACGTTGAGGCCCGCAAGGTGATCATGGGCGACGTCAAGACGCTGGCGAACCGCCGCGCCGACGCGCTCGCCGTGTTCCAGCGCTTCGGCGTCTCCGCCGAGCAGGTCTGCGCGAAGCTGGAAGTTCCCGGCGTCGAGGACATCGGCCTGGAACACCTGGTCCTGCTGCGCGGCATGCTGACCGCGATCAAGGAAGGCGACACCACGCCGGAAGATGCGTTCGCCACCACGCAGGCGCCAGCGGGCGGCAAGCCGGCGGCGGCGGCATGGACCGAGGAAGCGTTCGCCGCGTCGCTCGCCAACTGGGCGAAGGTCATCGCCGCGGGCAAGAAGTCGCCCGACGACATCATCACGATGGCGAAGTCCAAGGCGCCGCTGACCGACGACCAGCAGAAGCGGATCCGCGCATGCGCCGAGCCAGCGCCGGAGCAGCCTGCCGAGACCGCCGGCGAGGCCCAGCCGAACCCCGATTTCCCGCTACCCGATGACGAGCCGCAGAGCGATGTTGCGGCTGCTGCTGGCGGCCTGACCCAGACCGCAGTGGAGCGCTGAACATGCAGATCATCGAACTGATCCAGGGCACGCCGGAATGGCACCGGCACCGGGCGCAGCACCTCAACGCCAGCGAGGCGCCAGTGATGCTGGGCGAGTTCCCATCGGTCACCCGCAGCGAACTGCTGAAGGTGCGCGCGACCGGCGTGGAGTCGGAAATCAGCTGGTTCCTGCAGCAGATCTTCGACGACGGGCATCGCTTCGAGGCGCTGGCCCGGCCGCTGGCCGAGGCGATCATCGGCGAGGACCTGTACCCATGCGTTGGCGTGCAGGGAAAGCTGTCGGCCTCCTACGACGGCCTGACGATGCTGGGCGACGTGAACTGGGAGCACAAGATGCTCAACGCCACGCTGCGCGCCTGCATGATCGAGGGATGCACCGGCGCGGACCTGCCGCTCTACCACCAGATCCAGATGGAGCAGCAGCACATGGTGTCCGACGCCGAGCGCACGCTCTTCATGGCGTCGGAGTGGGACGAGGACGGCAACCTCATCGAGGAGCGCCACTGCTGGTATACGCCGAACCCGGAGCTGCGCGCGCGCATCGTCGCCGGCTGGGAGCAGTTCGAGCGCGACGTGTGCGCCTACGAGGACAAGCCGCTGCCGGCGCCAGTTGTCGGCCGCGTGCCGCAGACGCTACCGTCGTTGAACGTGCAGGTGACCGGCATGGTGACCGCCTCCAACCTGGCCGAGTTCCGCGGCTCCGCGCTGTCGGTGCTGTCACGCATCAACCGCGACCTGCAGACCGACGAGGACTTCGCCGACGCCGAGCAGACGGTGAAGTGGTGCAAGGGCGTGGAGGAGCGGCTGGAGGCCACCAAGCAGCAGATCCTGGGCCAGACCGCCGACATCGACGCCGTATTCCGGACCATGGACGAGGTCGCCACCGAGGCGCGGCGCGTGCGCCTGGAGCTGGACCGGCTGGTCAAGGTCGAGAAGGAGAACCGCCGCGGCCAGATCGTCGCCAACGGTGTGCAGGCCGTGCGCGAGCACTACGACGCGATCAACGCCACGCTCGGCCAGCACCGGATCCAGCCGCCGCAGTCGCTGTCGATGGACATCGGCTTTGTGATCAAGGGGAAGAAGTCCCTGGCCAGCATGCAGGACGCCGTCGGCACGGCCGCGGCGAACGCCAAGATCGCCGCCAGTCAGGCCGCCGAGCGCGTGCGCACGAACATGGCGCTTCTCGACAACCATGCGGCCCATGCCAGCTTGTTCCCCGATCGAGTGCAGTTGTGCGCCAGCAAGGATCTGGAGGACCTGCGCAACCTGGTCACCACGCGCATCACCGAGCACGAGGCGAGCGAGGAGAAGAAGCGCGAGGAAATCCGCCAGGAAGAGCTGGCCAAGCTGCAGGCGGTCGCCGTCCCGCCGCCGGAACCGGAACCGGCGGCGGTGCCTCAGCCGGTGACGCCGGCATCGCCGGGGCTGGGACAGTCGCCCGCCCCCACCTACTACGCGGCCGTGGCCAGCCTGGTCGGCGCCAGCGCGCCGATGCGCAAGCTGAAGCTCGGCGAGATCAACGCCCTCATCGCGCCGCTGTCGATCAGCGCCGACGGCCTGGCCGAGCTGGGCTTCCAGCCGGTCGCCACTGAGCGGGCGTCGAAGCTGTACGACGCTGCGCGGCTGCCGGCGATGGTCGACGCGATGCAGCGCCGGCTGGCCCTGGCCGTGGCGAAGGCGGCCGCGTGATGCGCCGGACCTGCACCCACTGCGAGCGCCGGCTGCCCGAGGATCAGTTCCCACTGGCCGGCGGCAAGCGCCGCGGTGCCTGCCGGCTCTGCGACAACGACGTGCAGCGCATGCGCGCGCCGCTGGCGCCGATCCTGGTTGATCGCGAGCAGGTCAGGTTGAACAACGCCGTGTCGATCTGGCATGGCCCGGTGCAGCGCACCCAGCTGCTGCGGTGTGCCGCATGAACCGCTCCAGCCCCAGGCCATGTCCCTACTGCGGCGAGACCGACCGCCTGGTCAGCGGTCGCGAGGTCTACCCGCACCGCCCCGACCTGTTCGCCAAGCCGCTCTGGGCGTGCATGCAGTGCCGCGCGTGGTCCGGGTGCCACCCCGGCACCGAGAAGCGCATGGGTCGCCTCGCCAACGCGGCCACGCGGCAACTGAAGATGCGCGCGCACGCCGCGTTCGATCCGCTGTGGAAGTCGGGCGGCATGAAGCGCGGAGCGGCTTATGCGTGGCTGCGCGAACGCACCGGCCTGGACGAGCGCGAATGCCACATCGGGTGGATGTCGGACGACGACCTCCGCCGCGTCATCGAAATCTGCGAAGGAGCAACCGCATGACCCGCCACCTCACCCGCCGCAAGCCGCAACGCAACGGCGGCTTCAGCTGGGGCCGCGTGCTGCTCAGCGACACGACGGTCACCTACCGCCTGTTCCGGCGCGACCACAGCGGCCATTGCCACTTCTGGCAGCTGACCTTCGACACGGCCACCCCGCGCCGCTCGATCGCCAACGACCTGCGCCGCGCGCGCCACAAGCTGCGCGACAAGGTGGACGAGATCGACCTGGTCGCCATGGGAGTGACCGAATGAGCCAGACCACCGCAATCGAATGGTGCGATTCCACGTTCAATCCGTGGATCGGTTGCACTAAGATCTCGCCCGCCTGCGACCATTGCTACGCGGCGGTGAGCACGCCTGCGCGCACCTTCGGCATCAAATGGGGCGCCGGCCAGCCGCGTCGCCGCACCACCGCCGCCAACTGGAAGATGCCGCTGCGCTGGAACGCTCGACCGTTCTACGCCTGCCGCGCATGCGGATGGCGCGGCGACCAGCCATCGATCGCAGGCACCGCGCTGACGGATGGTCTGCCCTCCTGCCCGGCTTGCGACGCTCTCGACATGATCCCGGCCCGCCGCCGCGTCTTCTGCGCGAGCCTGGCCGACGTGTTCGACAACGAGGTCGATCCGCAATGGCGCGATGACCTCTTCGACCTGATCGGCGCCACCCCGAACTTGGATTGGTTGCTGCTGACCAAGCGCATCGGCAACGTCGGCAACATGCTGCCGGTGCCGTTCGACTTCGACCGCCTCTACCCGCACGTCTGGATCGGCGCCACGATCGCGAACCAGGCCGAGGCCGAACGCGACATCCCGAAGCTGCTGGCCACGGGCGCGGCGGTGAAGTTCCTGTCGATGGAACCGCTGCTGGGGCCGGTGGATCTTGAATACCCGGAAGGACTTTTCCCTGGAGGCCCGCCCCGATGCTGTGGCGGTGCAAGCAACGAGTGTGGCTGCATGGGGCAGCCCACGGAACCACCGCTGTTGTACGGGCTGGATTGGGTGATCGCTGGCGGCGAAAGCGGCCACGGCGCCCGCCCGATGAACCCGACGTGGGTGCGTATGTTGCGTGACCAGTGCGCAGCTTGGCGTGTGCCATTCCTGTTCAAGCAATGGGGCGAATGGGCACCGCACGAGGTGAAGGCCGGCGGCGATCTGGGCGGCGATCTTCGCAGCGGCGTCGTGCGCCATCTGCACGGGCCGGGCAACCCCGAAGGCCATTTCCGCCAGGGCGACGCCTACGTTAGCCGCGTCGGCAAGAAGGCCGCTGGCCGCCTGCTGGACGGCAAGCAGCACGATCAATTCCCGGAGGCACGATGAACATCCACGCCAACGACAAGCTGGCTGCCCTGCAATGGGCCGTCGAGCGCGCACGCGCGGCCGCCGCCAGCGACGAGCTGGTCCGCCTCAACGTCCTGCCGGCGCTGCAGCAGCTGCGCGACGATGCGCAGCAGGAGGCTCGGCGGTGATCCACGTCGGTGACTGCCTGGAAGTCATGCGCGGCATAGCCGCGGATTCGGTCGACGCGATCGTGACCGATCCGCCCTATGGCCTGTCGTTCATGGGCAAGCACTGGGACTACGACGTGCCGAGCGTCGAGGTGTGGGCGGAATGCCTGCGAGTGCTCAAGCCGGGTGGCCACCTACTGGCGTTCGCCGGCACACGCACGCAGCACCGTATGGCTGTGCGCATCGAGGACGCAGGGTTTGAGATCCGCGACATGATCGCGTGGATATACGGCTCTGGGTTCCCGAAGTCGCACAACCTGGCGGGGGCGCACGAAGGTTGGGGCACGGCACTGAAGCCAGCGCTTGAGCCGATCACCGTGGCCCGCAAGCCGCTGTCCGGCACTGTCGCTGCCAACGTCCTGGCACATGGGACGGGTGCGCTGAACATTGACGAGTGCCGCGTGGGCTGGCCTGGCGGCGTAGCACCAGAAATCGGCACACCTGGATGGGGTGGCCCTGCGAAGAAGCTCACTGCTGTTCCTGGGCAGGATGGAGAGACAGTCGAGCGTTCCACTCCGTCGCAGCTCGGCCGCTGGCCTGCGAACCTGATCCACGACGGCAGCGAGGAGGTGCTGGCAGCGTTCCCGGCTGCAAAAGGCCAGCAGGGCGATCTGCGTCGGCACGCGAAGTGCAGGCAGTCACGAAACGGAATATTCGGCGGCATGCGCCCTGCACTGGATCATTTCGCTCGCATCGAGACTGAAACAAGCGCCGCGCGCTTCTTCTACTGCGCGAAAGCCAGCAAGGCTGACCGCGATGCAGGTCTGGTCGGGTTTGAGACGAGGGCGGCGGGCATGGTGAGCAACACCAGCGGCCAGCACATGACCCGGCGCGACGAGGGCTACGAAGTGACGCCACGTGCCAACAACCACCCTACCGTGAAGCCAACAGACCTGATGCGCTACCTGTGCCGCCTTGTCACGCCGGCCGGTGGGCTGGTGCTGGATCCGTTCATGGGCAGCGGCAGTACCGGTAGGGGGGCTGTGCTTGAGGGTTTCCGCTTCGTAGGCATCGAGCTGGACCCGGCCTATGCCGCGATCGCTGAGGCGCGCATTGCCGCTGCCCTGGCCACGAAGGCAGCGGCTGACGCAGCACCGCAGCAGCACGGCCTGCAATTCGGAGACGCCGCATGACCGACCAGCTATTCCCCCGCCAGCCGCGTCGCATGCGCCAGCCCCGGAAATCGATTCTTCGGGAGCAGCTGGCCCAGGCCGCCAGCGAGATCGAGCGGCTGCGCGCCGAGAACGAACGCCTGCGCGCGCCGTGGTGGCGCCGCATCACCCTGAGCCGGCGCCGCGCGCCGAAGGACATCACGTGAAGATTTTCAGAATCGACGATTGCGACTGGTGGATCGGTGAGGACGCCGAGAGCGTGCTGGCCGCGGTAAAGGACGAGACCGGCATGGAAGCCGAAGACCTGGAGGACTTCCATGAGATCAGCGATGACGACATGGACCGCCTGAAGTTCGTGGACACCGATGAGGACGAGCGCACCATCGGCGACCCGCGCACCTTCCGCCAGCAACTGGCGATCGAGGTCGCCCAGGGCGGCAATTTCCCCCGCATGTTCGCTACGACGGAGTTCTAACCATGACCCCGAACATCACCCCCGAGGCGCTGGAGCGCGCCACTGCCGCCGTATGTGCCCAGTGGAACATGCATCGACCCGATGTGCAGCGGATGCTGGAGTGCGCCCTCCCCGAGCTACTGGCAGCGCAGCCGGCGAGCAGCGCGGGCGGGCAGGAGTATCGCGTCAGCGCCGGCCCTGCTACCGGGTGGAGTCCGTGGTTCCCAGGCACGGGCGACGAGTTCGAAGCGGACTATCAAGTCGAGCGCCGCGCCGCCCCCGTCGCCGGTGAGGCTGCGCAGCCTGTTATGCCGGTTGACGACCACGCGGTGAAGGTCGTAGCCGAAGCGCTCGCGGCATCTGGCTGGGCCACGGGTGGCGATGATTCGGAATTCATCGAAGACGTGCGTGACGCGCTGAACCTGATAACGTCCGCGCCAGCTGCTGCTGTGCCGGTGGATGGCGCCGACATGGTCGCACTGGAAGTAGCCCGCCGTTTCACGCCGGACAGCGAGCCGCAGCGCCGTGCCCGGTTGCAGACGGCAATCGTCACCGCCATTGCGGTCGCCAACGCCGATCACATCCCGGTCGGCTATACGTTGGTGGGCGACGACGAACTGACCAGCCTGCGCGCTCGCGCAGAAATCCCGCTGCGTATCGACATGAAGGAGGTGTGGTTCTGGCAGGGCGACGGGTACGACTATCCGGAATCGCTGTCGTGCCCGGTCATCATGCACGCGGACGCACTGAGGGCATTGCTTACCGGTAAGCCGGCAGCGCAGGGCGTGGACTGGCAGCACATCGCGAACGAGTGGGCCGACTGCGCTTGTAACGGAGTGCAGTGGATCAAGAACGTGCGTGACTTCCCGGCCATGGCCGCCGATGCCCTGGCTGAAATGCAGTCGAACTACGAACGCATCCGCGCCATGCAGCGCCAGCAGAAGGAGAGCGGCGTATGAGCCACAAAGACGCGTCACCGGAGACCGAGAGCCAAACTGCATGCCGTGAGTGGTGGGAGCGCATGCAGCCCCACGTAAAGCGAGCGTGGGGCCGTGCCAAAGATGGCAGGTTTTTCGCCGAGGAGTCGCATCTACTCCATCAAGCATGGCTGGCCGCCCTCGCATCGCAGCCCCAGGCGCACGTAGCTGCGGTGCCGGAGGGTGCGCATAAGGAGATGGCCGACGAATACCAGAAGTGGCTCGAATTCTTCCACCGCGGCGAGGGTGACTACGACGACTTTCTGCGGGTGCATGGGGGTGTCGAATGGCTACGTTCTTGATCGTCTTCGGCACGCTACTTGTCGTTGGGTTTCCGATCCATGGGGCCGTCATGTACGGCGATCCGTGGACATGGTGGAAGAAAGGAGGCAGCCATGGCTGAGCGTCCCGCACAACAGGAGAACGACGATGGGTGCAGCTGAATCCTTACCCGAATGGCTGCTTGAACAAGAGGCCGCCGACCACTGCCGATGCTCGCTCTGGGCATTCCGCAAGATGCAGCTGCCGGCGAGCAACTCCGGCGGCCGCAAGGTCTACAACCGACACACCTTGGATGCAGCACTGGCAGGACGCAAATGGCAACGATCTACGAAAGAGGCGGACGGTGGTATCTCAACTGGCGCGACCAAGGCGTCCAGTTCCGGCGATCCCTCGGCCCGATTGAAAAGCGTCAGGCTGAGGCCCTACGCACCGAGAAAGAGGCCGAACTCCGAGGGTTGATCACCGTCACCCGCGGCGTGACGGTTCGCGACGTAATGGACGAGTACATGGCCTGGTACAAGGATGCCCGGGCCGGCACGTTCCGCCAGGCCACCAGCGCGCTTCGGCGCTTCCGCGAGAAGTTCGACCGCTACGGCGCCGAGGCGTTGCCGCCGGCCGAGGTCGAGGCTTGGGCCGCCAAGGAGGAGCGGCAGGGCCAGACCGAGAAGGCGCTGAAGCTGTCCCGGGCGGCGTTCAACCGCGCACTGAAGCATCGCACCATCTCGCGCAGCCCCATGCTGGGGGTGTCGATCCCGAAGTCGAAGACCAGCCGCGCGCCGCCCTACTACCGGCCGTCCGAGATGCGGAAGCTGGCCGCGGCCGTGCACGGGGCGCTGTGGGTGTTCCTGGCCAACACGGGGCTGCGGCGCGCGGAGATCGCCAAGGCGCGGCGCGCGGACATTCGGGACGGGATGATCTACGTGGAGAGCGAGGCGACCGGGCGCACGAAGAACCTGCGCTGGCGCGCGGTCCCGCTGAACGCCGCCGCGAAGGCGTCGCTGAAGCATCTCGGGAAGGATCGGCTGATCGAGGCGGAGGTGGACACGCTGACGCACTGGTCGATCGACGAGGCGCGCGACGCTGGGCTGAAGGGCTCGATGCACTGGCTGCGCCACACGTTCTGCACGTCGCTGGTACAGTCCGGCGTAAGCCTGCACCAGGTCAAGGAGCTGGCAGGCCACTCGAGCATCGCGGTCACCGAGCGGTACGCTCACCACGCCCCAGGCCACGGCAAGGATGCCGTGTCGAAGATCGGTTCCTGGTCTCGGCGGAAGTAGCTGTGCTAACTGTGCTCAACCGGCCCACAAAGCACACCAAAATGCACCACGCTACGCGGCTGAAAGCCTTGAAATATAAGGGGAGCGGGTTGTCTTAATCCCTTAGGAGGGGACCGCTCTATCCAGCTGAGCTACGGGGCCTTGGCCGGCGCATTGTCGCACGATCGCCGCGCTTGCCAAGCCCGCCGCGGCGCGCGGCGGATGCGGCCTGGCCCGCCCGGTCTGCTAAAATTGCGGGCTAATCGCGTCCCGCGTCCCCCGCCTGCGGTCGCCTTCCCTGTCGCAACGAACCCAGGAGATTCCATGTCCGCTGACCTGCTCAAGGCGCTCGGCCTGACCGCGTCCAATTCCGGCACCTATCTCGGCAACGGCGAGTGGTCCACGGCCACCGGCGCCGGCGTGCTGCAGCCGCTGAACCCGTCCAGCAACGAGATCATCGCCGAAGTGCAGGCGACCACCGCGCAGGACTACGAGACCGTGGTCGCCCGCGCGCAGGCCGCGTTCAAGGTGTGGCGCACCACGCCGGCGCCGCGCCGCGGCGAGGCGGTGCGGCTGTGCGGTGAGGCGCTGCGCAAGCACAAGGACGCGCTGGGGTCGCTGGTCGCGCTGGAAATGGGCAAGAGCAAGCCCGAAGGCGACGGCGAAGTGCAGGAGATGATCGACATCGCCGATTTCGCGGTCGGCCAGAGCCGCATGCTGTACGGCTACACGCTGCACTCCGAGCGCCCCGGCCACCGCATGTACGAGCAGTACCAGCCGCTGGGCCTGGTCGGCATCATCAGCGCGTTCAACTTCCCGGTCGCGGTGTGGGCGTGGAACGCCTTCCTGGCCGCGATCTGCGGCGACATCTGCCTGTGGAAGCCGTCCAACAAGACCCCGCTGACCGCGATCGCATCGATGAAGATCTGCAACGACGCGCTGCGCGATGCCGGCTTCCCGGACATCTTCTTCCTGATCAACGACGCCGGCACCGAACTGGCCGAAACCCTGGTCGACGACAAGCGCATCGCGCTGATCAGCTTCACCGGCTCGACCCAGGTCGGGCGCAACGTCGCCGAGAAGTGCGCGCGGCGCCTGGGCCGCTGCCTGCTGGAGCTGGGCGGCAACAACGCGATCATCCTCGACGAGAGCGCCGACCTGAAGCTGGCGATCCCCGGCATCGTGTTCGGCGCGGTCGGCACCGCCGGCCAGCGCTGCACCACCACCCGCCGGCTGATCGTGCACGACTCCATCTACGACACCGTGCTGGCGACGCTGCTCAAGGCCTACAAGCAGGTCGAAGGCAAGATCGGCGACCCCACCGACCCGGCCAACCTGATGGGGCCGCTGAACAGCCGCGGCGCGGTCGAGCAGTTCCTGGCCTCGATCGAGAAGGCCAAGGCCGCCGGCGGCACCGTCGAGACCGGCGGCACCGCGCTGGACCGCCCCGGCAACTTCGTGCTGCCGGCGATCGTCACCGGCCTGCACAACGGCGACGACGTGGTGCAGCACGAGACCTTCGCGCCGATCCTGTACGTGATGAAGTACAGCAGCCTGGACGAGGCCATCGACATGCAGAACGGCGTGCCGCAGGGTCTGTCCTCGTCGATCTTCACCCAGAACCTGAAGGCGGCGGAGAAGTTCCTGTCGGCGGCCGGCAGCGACTGCGGCATCGCCAACGTCAACATCGGCACCTCCGGTGCGGAGATCGGCGGCGCGTTCGGCGGCGAGAAGGACACCGGCGGCGGCCGCGAATCCGGCTCGGACGCGTGGAAGGTGTACATGCGCCGGCAGACCAACACGATCAACTACTCCGACTCGCTGCCGCTGGCGCAGGGCATCAAGTTCGACCTGTAAGCGATGCGCATCGCCGCCCTGTCCGACATCCACGGCAACCTGCCCGCGCTGGAGGCGGTGCTTGCGGATATCGGGCGGCGCGGCGTGGAGCGGATCGTCAACCTCGGCGATATCGTCTCCGGTCCGCTGTGGCCGCGCGAGACCGCCGAGCGGCTCATGCCGCTGGCGCTGCCCACGGTCCGCGGCAACCACGAGCGCCAGCTATGCGAGCTGGCGCCCGCGGCGATGGGCGCCAGCGATGCCTACGCGCATGCGCAGCTGACGCCGGCGCAGCGGCGCTGGCTGGACGAACTGCCGCCGACCCTGTCCCTGCCGCAGGCGCTGCTGTGCCACGGCACCCCGCACGACGACCTGTGCTGGCTGCTGGACGACCTGGCCGCACCGCACCTGCTGCCTGCCAGCGCGCAACGCGTGCGCGAACGGCTCGGCGATACGCCGCCGGCGCCGCTGGTGCTGTGCGGGCACAGCCATGTGCCGCGCACGCTGCGCCTGGACGACGGGCGGCTGCTGTGCAATCCGGGCAGCGTCGGGCTGCCTGCCTACGCCGAGGCGCATCCGCAGCCGTACCGGGTGGAAACCGGCACGCCGCAGGCGCGCTACGCGATCCTGCAATGCGTGCAGGGCCGCTGGGACGCGCAACTGCTGGCGGTCGACTACGACCACGCCAGCGCCGCGCTGCAGGCCGAACGCAATGGCCAGCCGGAGTGGGCGTATGCGTTGCGCCACGGCCGCACGCGCCGATGAACGGCGCACGGCAGGCGCGCTTCTGGGATAATTCGGGCACCGTGCATGCGAGCGAACCCGCTGCCCCCTTCACGAGGATCCGCACATGAGTGCCGTACGCGAAACCAATTCCCTCGCCGTGGTCAGCCTGGTCGCCGGCATCCTCGGCTGGACCCTGATGCCGGTGCTCGGCAGCCTCGGCGCGATCATCACCGGGCACCTGGCGCGCGCCGAGATCCGCCGCCAGCCGCAACGCTTCCAGGGCGACGGACTGGCGGTCGGCGGGCTGATCCTGGGCTGGGCCGCGGTGATCGTCGCGATCCTGTCGGTGCTGGCGTTCGTGCTGTTCTTCGGCGGGCTGGCCTGGTTCGCCAGCACCCAGGCCTGAGCCGATGGACGCCTCCGCTCCGCGCGAACGCTTCAGCGACCGCGTCGCCGACTACATCCGCTACCGCCCTGACTATCCGCCCGCGCTGCTGGACTGGGTGCACGGGGAACTCGCCGTGGCACGCGATGCGCAGGTCGCCGACATCGGCGCCGGCACCGGCATTTCCACCCGCATGTTCCTGCTGGCCGGGCATCCGACGCTGGCGGTGGAGCCGAACGCGGCGATGCGCGCCGCCGCCGAGACCCTGCTGCGCGACCTCCCCGGCTTCGCCGCGGTCGACGGCAGCGCCGAGGCCACCACCCTGCCCGCCGCCAGCGTCGACCTGATCAGCGCCGCGCAGGCCTTCCACTGGTTCGATCTGGAAGCGGTACGCCGCGAATGGGCGCGCGTGCTGCGCCCCGGCGGACTGGCGCTGGTGTACTGGAACTCGCGACTGCTCGACGGCACGCCGTTCCTGCAGGACTACGAGCAGTTGCTGCTCGACTACGGCACCGACTACAGCGCGGTGGCCGAGCGCTACCACGACGATGCGACGATGCAGCGCTGGTTCGGCGCCGGGCTGCGCGGCACCGCCCAGTTCCCGAACGTGCAGAAGCTGGATTACGACGGCCTGCGCGGGCGCCTGCTGTCCTCCTCCTATGCGCCGCTGGCCGGGCATCCGCGCCACGCGCCGATGCTGGCCGCGCTGCGCGTGCTGTTCGATCGCCACCAGGTGGATGGCCTGGTCGATGTCCACTACCGTACCCGTGCCTTCGCCGGCACGTTGAACTGAGCTGCGCCCATGTATTCCCTCGCCCGCCCGTTCCTGTTCGCCTTCGACGCCGAGCGCGCCCACGCGCTGGGCCTGCGCGCGATCGAGATGGCCTACCGCACCGGCACCAATCCGCTGCTGGCCAGGGCGATCGCGCCGATGCCCACGCGCGCGTTCGGTCTGGAGTTTCCCAATCCGGTCGGGCTGGCCGCAGGCCTGGACAAGAACGGCGAGCACATCGACGCGCTGCTCGCGCTGGGCTTCGGCTTCGTCGAGATCGGCACCATCACCCCGCGCCCGCAGCAGGGCAATCCCAAGCCGCGCATGTTCCGGCTGCCGCGCGAGCAGGCGGTGATCAACCGCATGGGCTTCAACAACCTCGGCGTGGACGCGCTGGTGCGCAACGTCGAACGCGCGCGCCGCCGCCATGGCCTGCTCGGCATCAACATCGGCAAGAACAAGGACACCCCGAACGAGGACGCCGCGTCGGATTACCTGCATTGCCTGGAAAAGGTCTACCCGCTGGCCGACTACGTGACCGTCAACATCTCCTCGCCGAACACCGCCGGCCTGCGCGAGCTGCAGGAGGAACAGGCGCTGCGGCAGCTGGTGTCGCAGCTGCGCGAGGCGCAGGAAGCGCTGGCCGCGCGCCACGGCAAGCGCGTGCCGATGCTGGTCAAGGTCGCGCCGGATCTGAGCGACAGCGATATCGACGCGGCGGCGCGGGTGCTGTCGGACCTGCAAGTGGACGGCGTCATCGCCACCAACACCACCGTCGCCCGTCCCGGCCTGGAGCGCAACGCGCTGGGCGCCGAGGCCGGCGGCCTGTCCGGCGCGCCGCTGCTGGGCCAGTCCACGCTGGTGCTGCGCCGGCTGCGCGCGCGCCTGCCCGAGGCGATCCCGCTGATCGGGGTCGGCGGCATCCTGTCCGGCGCTGATGCGGTGGCGAAGATGGCCGCCGGCGCGGCGCTGGTGCAGTGCTACAGCGGGCTGGTGTTCCGCGGCCCGGAGCTGATCGGCGAATGCGTCGAGGCGATGCGCCGGCGCCGCGAAGCGCCCAGCCGCGGCGCGGTCGCCGCGCTATGAGCAACGCCTGGTCGCTGACCGCGAATGCGCCGCTGCAGGCGCTGAATACCTTCCATGTCGCCGCGCAGGCGCCGTGGCTGCTGCAGATCTTCGCCCCCGACGCGCTACCCGAGGCGCTGCTGGCGCCGCAGCTGGCCGGTGCGGCGCTGCTGCCGCTGGGCGGCGGCAGCAACATGCTGTTCGCCGGCGACGCGCCCGGCGTGGTGCTGGCCTTCGCCAACCGCAGCATCGACACGCTCGAACACCGCGCCGACTACGCCATCGTCCGCGCCGGCGCCGGTGTGGGCTGGCACGAACTGGTGATGTGGTCGCTGGCACAGGGCCTGTCGGGCCTGGAGAACCTGGCGCTGATCCCGGGCACGGTCGGCGCCGCGCCGATCCAGAACATCGGCGCCTACGGCGCGCAGGTCGGCGAGTTCGTGCACGTGGTCGAGGCCTACGACCGCGCCGACGCGCGCTTCGTGCGGCTGGATGCGGCCGCCTGCGAGTTCGGCTACCGCGACAGCCTGTTCAAGCGCCAGCCCGACCGCTACCTGATCGCCGCGGTGGAATTCAACCTGCCGCGGCTGCATGCGCTGCGCCTGGACTACGCCGGCATCGGCGAGGAACTGGAGGCGCTCGGCATCGCCATGCCCGGCGCGCCCGACGTGGCGCAGGCGGTGATCAACATCCGCCGCCGCAAGCTGCCCGACCCGGAGGTGCTCGGCAACGCCGGCAGCTTCTTCAAGAATCCGCTGCTGCCGGCCGAACAGGCGCAGGCGCTGCAGCACGCGTACCCGGCGCTGCCGGTGTTCCCCGGCGACGGCGAGGACCAGCGCAAGCTGTCGGCGGCGTGGCTGATCGAGGCCTGCGGCTGGAAAGGCCACCGCGACGGCGATGCCGGCGTGTCCGCCGCGCACGCGCTGGTGCTGGTCAACCACGGCCAGGCCAGCGGCGCCGAGCTGCTGGCGCTGGCGCGGCGCATCTCCGCCTCGGTGCTGGAGCGCTTCGGCGTGATCCTGGAGCCGGAACCGCGCATCGTCGGCGCGCACTGGTGAAGCAGCCGGTGTCGCTGCGCGCGGCCGCGCTGATGCTGGCCAGCACGCTGTCGTTCGGACTGATGGTGATCGCGATCCGGCTGGCCTCCGCGCACCTGTCCACGGTGGAGATCGCGTTCTTCCGCAACCTGTTCGGCTTGCTGTTCCTGCTGCCGATGCTGCTGCGGCCGGGGCAGTCGCTGCCGCGCACCGCGCAGTTGCCGCGCTACCTGCTGCGCACCGCGATCGGCCTGGTGTCGATGCTGGCCGGCTTCTGGGCGATCGGCCACCTGCCGCTGTCGCAGGCGATCGCGCTGTCCTACTCCACGCCGCTGTTCGTGACCCTGGCCGCGGCGTTCTGGCTCGGCGAGAACGTGCGCCTGCGGCGCTGGATGGCGGTGCTGTGCGGCTTCGCCGGCGTGCTGATCATCCTGCGCCCGGGCGCGGCCACGTTCAGCGCCGGCACCCTGATCGCGCTGCTGGCGGCGGTGATGGGCGCACTGGTGGCGATCCAGATCAAGCAGCTGGCACGGGTCGATTCGGCCAACACCGTGGTGTTCTACACCTATGCGTTCTGGGTGCCGATGTCGCTGCTGCCCGCCCTGTTCGCCTGGACCTGGCCGCAGGGCATCGACTGGCTGTGGCTGCTCGCCACCGGCCTGTTCGGCACGCTCGGGCAACTGCTGTGGACGCGCGCGCTGCGCATCGGCGAAGTCTCGGCGCTGACCCCGATCAGCTTCGTGCAGCTGCCGTTCGTGGCCGTGCTCGGCTGGTGGCTGTTCGGCGAAGCGCCGGATCGCTGGACCGTGCTCGGCGCGCTGATCATCCTCGGCGCCAATGCCTACATCGCTCACCGCGAGGCGTTGCTGGCGCGGCGCGCCGCCAGCGCCGCGGCCACCGCGGCGGCCAAGCCTGGCGAATGAGCGCGCCTGTCCGGCCGTGCCGGCGCCAGGCGCGCGGGCCGCGCACGAACCGGCGACAGTGCGCGATCATCGCTGTCCGCACCCGGCGAACGGGCGACACGTGGAGAACGGCATGAAGACCATCGGCCTGATCGGCGGCATGAGCTGGGAATCCACCGTGCCCTACTACCGGCACATCAACGAAACGATCCGCGCGCAGCTGGGCAGGCTGCATTCGGCCAGGCTGCTGCTGTACAGCGTGGACTTCCACGAGATCGAGCAACTGCAGCAGGCCGGCGACTGGGACGCGGCCGGCGAAGCGATGGCCGTGGCCGCGCGCGCGTTGCAGGCCGGCGGCGCCGATTTCCTGGTGCTGTGCACGAACACCATGCACCGCGTCGCCGACGCGATCGCCGCGGCGGTGCCGCTGCCCCTGCTGCATATCGCCGATGCCACCGCCGACGCGGTGCAGGCCGCCGGCATCACCCGGATCGGGCTGCTCGGCACCCGCTTCACCATGGAGCAGGACTTCTACCGTGCTCGGCTGCAGCGGCGCGGCTTGCAGGTGCTGGTACCGGACCTGCCAGGGCGCGAGGACGTCCACCGCATCATCTACGACGAACTGTGCCAGGGCGTGATCCGCGACGCCTCGCGGCGGCGCTACCGCCAGGTCATCGCGGCGCTGCAGGCGCAGGGCGCCGAGGCGGTGATCCTGGGCTGCACCGAGATCTCGCTGCTGATCGGCGCCGGCGACGCCATGCTGCCACTGTTCGACACCACCGCACTGCATGCGCACGCGGCGGCACTGCACAGCCTGGCCTAGCGGCGACGCGGACGCGCTGCCCAGTATGGAATGGCAAGCGTCCGCCTGCATGCGGCGATGCGCTCCGGCAGACTCCATAATGGCTGCACGCTCGATTGCAAAGACCACCATGCGCATCCTTCGCCTGTTCGCCATCGCCGCGCTCGCCCTGCTGCTGTGCCCGGCAATGCCGGCCTTGGCAAGCGCGATTCCCGAGTACACGCCGAACGTGGTCGATCCGGCCGGGGTGCTGAGTGACGCGCAGCAGCAGCGTGTCAATGCAGCACTGCAGCGGATCCGCGACGAGCAGCACATCTGGGGCGCGGTGTATCTGGTCCCCTCGCTCGAAGGCGAGGACATCGAGCGCGTGGCCGACGATGCGTTCCGGACCTGGCAACTGGGGGACAAGGACGCCAACAATGGCCTGCTGCTGGTGCTGTCCATGCAGGACCGGCGCTCGCGCTTCGAAGTCGGCTACGGGCTGGAGGGCGTGCTGCCCGATGTGGTCGCCAGGCGTGCGCTGGACGATCATCTGGCGCCGAAGATGCGCGAGGGCGACACCGCCGGCGCCATCGTCGATGCGTTCGGCTTCATGGCGCGCGTGGCGGCCAAGGACCCGGACAGCCTCGCGGAACTGGCGCGGCCGCCGTCCGCTTCCGAACGAGGCGACCAGAGCGACTGGAAACGCGGCGTCGCCGCCTGGGCAGGCCTGCTTGCGCTGATCTGGCTGCTGCCGCCGCTGCTGGAGCGCCGGCAGCGACGGCTGCGCACGCGCCTGCTGCAGCGTCACCCGGAGCTGGCCGACGCGCCCGAGGAGATCGCCGCCTCCAGCAAGCGCGCGTCCTCGGGACTGTTCATCAAGCTGTTCCTGACCGTCAATCCGGGCGTGTTCGTGCTGATCCTGTCGGCGCTGTTCCCGCTGGCGTTCTGGCTGTGGATCGCCGCCGAGCTGCTGGCGTTGGGGCTGGCGCTCGCGCTGTCGGGTCGCCGCTACCGCTCGCCGCAGCGCTACCGACGCTTCCTGAAGCAGCAGGAGCGCACGCGCAACGCGCTGATCCGCAAGGGCCATGTGGTCGAGACCGGGACCGGCGCGTTCGCCTATACCGCGGCCTACTACGCCAGCGAGGCGGCGTCCTCCGGATCGTCCTCGTCCACGTCCAGCAGTTCGTCCTCCTCCGGCGGCGGCAGCTCCGGTGGCGGCGGCGCGAGTTCGAGTTGGTAGCCGCTACGCGCGGCAAGCGCCAGCGCGTGTCGCAAGCTGGCGCTTGCTGCGCTCGACGGCCTCGATCACGGCGATGATCGCGCGAGAGTCCACGGTCGCAGCACGTCTTTTCGGCATGACCGGCAGCGGCTGCGGATGCAGGGCGCCGTCCTGTAGCTGTCAGCGCAACAGGCCTGCCCGCAACGCAGCCACGCCTTGCGGATTCGGCCATCCCTCGAAGGAAGCGACTACCTGTCCGTCGCGGACCAGGTAGAACGTTGGCGTATCCAGACTGGTCAACGCCTTCCAGTCGGCGCGTAGGTACATCGGGTGCATTGGCAGGCCCGGATGCGCCGTGTTCCATGCGAGCAGGCCGTCGAGCGGAAGCGATGCGTCCGGCGGTACGACCAGCAGCAGGTTGTCGCGTAGCCATTGCAGCTCCGGTCGCCGGTCAATCTCGGACAAGGCGCGAACCGAGAAGGCGCAAGCTGGATGGACGACGGCAACGACATGGGAATGATGGGCGCGCGGATTCCAGGCCTGCACCTGTGCCTGCATGCGATCTTGAATCGAAAGCATTCGCCAGCCCTGGGCTGCACTCCCGGGAAGAACCTGCAACACAGGCAATACGGGCAACCCTGGCGCCTGCGTGCGCGCACGCAGTTCGTTGGCCTCGGAGTAACGCGAAACGCTCACCAGCGCGCCGGCATAGGTTTGCGTGTGCCATCCCGTCAAAGCGCCGGCAGCGGCCAACTTGCGATACAGGCAACCCAGCGCGTCAACGTCGGCAGTCTCCAGGGAATAGAGTTCAGCGAATGCCGTCGCTCTAAAGAGGTCATCGTCATTGAAGTCGCCAGCGTCGCCCTCCAAGCACGGATGAACATCTGCAGTCAGCTGGCGATACAGGCGCACGACTGCATCGCTTCGCGACTGCCCGCTCCCGCTACGCAACTGTGCGTTCAAGTCCGCCAACTGCTCATAGAGCGTCGCGACCGCCGCTTTTCCAGGCGCCGCCGATGCCGGGGGCGCAAGAAGTGCCACCACCCAGAGGATGGCGGCACCGACGCATGCGACACAGCGCATCAGCAGTTGCCCGTGCAAATTGAACCAACGTTACGCGAGCATGTGGCACGACCACTGCACCAGTAGTCATTATGGTCTTCAGGCAGCGGAATTCCTGGAGTGCCACTACCGAAGGCACGCATGATTTCCCGGTCGCTATCGTTGTCGACCCGGAGTTTCGGCATAAACCGCAACGTGCTCTGCAAGCCAAACAGCGAAAGCAACGCATAGGCCTGACTGCTGTTCAACTCCGCCTCGATATCGGCGTAATAGAAGGAGGTGACGCCGCCCTCATTGAGCTTGAGCGATTCGATGAAACGTGCGCGCGCCGAAGGAGAAAGCGAATCGAGCGGAGAATCACCACCCTTCGACTTTTTCAAGTATTCGAAAAGCCCTACCTGCGAGTGCACGAGAGCATTTTTCCGAATGATCTTTTGTTGCTCCGCATAGTGGCTGCCGAGTTGCGCAGCCACATCCTCCGCGGCGGCATCGCCGACCTGCGCTGCTTGCACCGACGTCGAATCGCCCAACAGAATCCCCAGGCCCACCACTGTGCAAGCGACACTCAATTGCCACTTCATAAAACATCCCTATTCCATGAATTAGTGAAATCAAGCAATCAACCGCGCAACTGCCGACCAGTCAACCCGGCAAAAAATACGTTAATAGCGAACGCATCGGAAGACAATCAGCGCCAGCTGGCGGCTTCTAATTTTGTCTACAAGCGTGGGAGGCTACTTGGTTGATTCGGATAGCGCTTGATGCTTAGAAGGCGCGGTTGCGTGACCGCAAGGACCTGACAAGCAAGTGCATCCTGGGCTTTGGGGATTTGATTGATGTACCCACAGCATTGCTGTTCCCCAGAATGAAAAACGACTGAAGGATTGCAACTAACCGCGAGCGGGCGACACCGCGCGGCGGCGGCACCAGCGAGGACGCCGTTCGCCGCGGAACATCAGCAGGTACAGACCCACCACCCACACCAGCGCCGCGCACCAGCCGCCGAGGATGTCGGAGGGGTAATGCACGCCCAGGTAGATCCGCGACACGCCGACCAGCAGCGCGAACGAACCCGCCAGCAGCAGCACCGGCCAGCGCCAGCGGGTGCGCCAGGCCAGGGCGATCAGCACCGCGGCCAGGGTCATCGACCCCATCGCATGGCCGCTGGGGAAGCTGAAGGTGTGTTCCGGCGCGATCGATTCCCACAGGCTGGGACGGTCGCGCTGGAAGAACTGCTTGGCGCTCATGTTCAACAGCGCCGAGCCGACGAACGAGAACCCGGCGAACATGGCCTCGCGCCAGCGCCGCAGGCCCAGCAACAGCAGCACGATCAGCGTGTCCAGCGGGATCACCCCGTACTGGTAGCCGGCCTCGGTGATGACGGTGAAGAACCGGTCCCAGCCCGGCGAGGCCAACGCGCGCATGCTCCACAGCAGCGGCTCGTCGAAATAGAAATTCTCCAGTTCGTGGACCTCGTCGGCCAGCGCCACGAACACGCCCATCGGCAGCAGCACGCCGGCGAACAGCAGGCCGATGCGCCAGGCGTTGCGGCGCAACCAGTGGCGCACGCCGGCGGCGCGCTCGGCCGGGCTCTCACCCGGCGCGGCGGACATACTTGGTTTCGACGTAGTCGTCGATCAGCGCGACGAACTCGTGGGCGATGTTCTCGCCGCGCAGGGTGACCGTCTTTTCGCCGTCGACGAACACCGGCGCCGACGGCGCCTCGCCGGTCCCCGGCAGCGAGATGCCGATGTTGGCGTGGCGCGATTCGCCCGGTCCGTTGACCACGCAGCCCATCACCGCCAGGGTCATGTTCTCGGCGCCGGGATGGCTCACCTTCCACTCCGGCATCTTCGCGCGGACGTGGTTCTGCACCACCTTGGCCAGTTCCTGGAAGAACTCGGAGGTGGTGCGGCCGCAGCCCGGGCAGGCGGTGACCAGCGGGGTGAAGGCGCGCTGGCCGGTGGTCTGCAGCAGTTCCTGGGCGACGATCACCTCCTGCGTGCGCGACTGCCCCGGCTCGGGGGTCAGCGAGATGCGGATGGTGTCGCCGATGCCTTCCTGCATCAGCACCGCCAGCGCCGCGCTGGAGGCGACGATGCCCTTGCTGCCGATGCCGGCCTCGGTCAGGCCCAGGTGCAGCGCGAAATCCGAGCGCTGCGCCAGGTCGCGATAGACCGCGATCAGTTCCTGCACGCCGCTGACCTTGCAGCTGAGCACGATGCGGTCGCGGCCCAGGCCCAGTTCCACCGCGCGTTCGGCCGAATCCAGCGCCGAGCGGATCAGCGCCTCGCGCAGCACGCGACCGGCGTCCCACGGCGTCTCGCGGCGCGAATTCTCGTCCATCAGCTGCGCCGCCAGGGCCTGGTCCAGCGAGCCCCAGTTGGCGCCGATGCGCACCGGCTTGTCGTACTTCAGCGCGAACTCGATCAGCTGCGCGAACTGGGTGTCCTTCTTCTTGCCGAAACCGACGTTGCCGGGGTTGATCCGGTACTTGGCCAGCATCTCGGCGCACGCCGGTTCGGCGGCCAGCAGCTGGTGCCCGTTGTAGTGGAAGTCGCCGATCAGCGGCACCTCGATGCCCATCATCCGCAGCTTGTCGACGATGCGCGGGATCGCCGCGGCCGATTCGGCGTTGTTGACGGTCAGCCGCACCAGTTCCGAGCCGGCGCGCCACAACTCGGCCACCTGCTTGACCGAGGAGGCCACGTCGGCGGTGTCGGTGTTGGTCATCGACTGCACCACGATCGGCTTGCCGCCGCCCACGACGACGCCTCCGACGCGGACCGGCTGGGTGGAACGGCGCGCCCAGGGCGCGGCGTCGCTGGGGGGGGTGGGTCGGCTGACGGCGTCGTACATGCGCGCATTTTAGCGTGAGCGGGCGGCCGTGCCCCACCCCGGCGCCGGGGACTGCGACGGTTTGTCGCAGACAGCCGTGCGCGCCAGCGCATACGATGCGCGCCATGACCTCCACCGATGCCTCGTTCCTGCGCACCCTGTGCAGCCTGCGCTGGCTGGCCACCGCCGGGCAGGCGGCGACGATCCTGGTCGCGACCTGGGCGATGCGGCTGCCGCTGCCGCAGCTGCCGCTGTGGTCCGGCGTGGCCGCGCTGACCCTGTTCAACCTGTATGCGCAGCTGCGCCTGCGCCATGCCGACACCGCCGCGCCGGCCACCGCGTTCGGCCACATCCTGGTCGATGTGACCGTACTGACCTGGATGGTCGGCTGGAGCGGCGGCATCGGCAACGCCTTCGGCTCGCTGTTCCTGGTGCTGATCGCGTTGGCCGCGCTCGCCCTGCCGCTGCGCTGGGCGCTGGCGGTGGCGGCGGCCTGCGTGGCCGGCTACGCGGTCAGCGCGCTGTTCGGCCTGCCGCTGCCGCGCGGCCCGCACCAGGCCTTGGACCTGCAGCGCTGGGGCATGGCCGCCAACTTCCTGCTGTCCACCATCGTGGTGCTGGTGTTCTCCACCCGCCTGGCGCTGTCGCTGCGCGAACGCGAGCGCGAGCTGGCGCTGCTGCGCGAGCGCTTCACCCGCAACGAAGGCATCGTCGCCCTGGCCACCCACGCCGCCTCGGTCGCGCATGAGCTGAATACGCCGCTGGCGACGATGACCCTGCTCACCGACGACATCGTCGAGCAGATCGAGCAGCCGGAACTGCGCGAGGACCTGGAAACCCTGCGCGAACTGCTGGTGCAGTGCCGCGAACGGGTGCTGGCGCTGGCCGCACCGGCGCAGCGCGCCGGCGGCGGCACGGTGTCGCTGGCGCACGTGCTGCACCAGTGGCAACTGGTGCGCCCGACCGTGCAACTGCGGCGCAACGACGACGCGCCGCTGCAGCTGCGCCTGGAGAGCGCGATCGGCCACCTGCTGCAGGTGCTGCTGAACAACGCCGCCGACGCCGGCGAACGCGCCGGCCATCCGCAGGTGGACCTGAGCGTGCGGGTCACCGGCAGCGAACTGGTCGGCGAGGTCCGCGACTACGGCGGCGGCTTCGACGCCAACCAGGTCGCGCTGCCGGCCACCCTGTTCCGCAGCGGCAAGCCCGACAGCATGGGCGTAGGCCTGGCACTGTCGCATGCCACCATCGAACGCCTGGGCGGCGAACTGTGGACCCAGCCGGCGCCGGACCACGGCGCACGGGTCGGTTTCCGCCTGCCGCTGCTCGCCCTGGAGACGCCCGCATGAGCAACGACGCCCCGCTGGGCCTGCTGGTCGACGACGACCCGCTGTACCTGCGCACCCTGCAACGCACCCTCGCCCGCCGCGGGCTGGAGACGCTGACCGCCGACAGCGGTGCCGCGGCGCTGGCGCTGGCCACGGCGACGCCGCCGGACTACGCGCTGATCGACCTCAAGCTGGGCGACGAATCCGGCCTGGCGCTGATCCAGCCGCTGCGCGCGATCCGCGCCGACATGCGCATCCTGCTGGTCACCGGCTACGCCAGCATCGCCACCGCGGTGGAGGCGATCAAGCTCGGCGCAGACGACTACCTGCCCAAGCCGGCCACCGTGCAGATGATCCTGCGCGCGTTGAGCCTGGAGGCGGACAGCGCCGAGGACGACGACGCACTCGAACTGCCGGACGCGATGACCCCGCTGAGCCGGCTGCAGTGGGAGCACATCCAGCAGGCCATGCACGAGACCGGCGGCAACGTTTCGGCGGCCGCGCGCCTGCTCGGCATGCACCGCCGCTCGCTGCAGCGCAAACTGGCCAAGCGCCCCAGCCCACAACGCGAGCCGCCGCGCTGAGTGTGGTGCGGTTGCGCATGGCGTCGCCGTCTACCGTCGTACACACCGGCTTCACTTTCCCGACCCGCGGCTGTTCGCCGTCCGCGCGCCGACTCAAGTCGCCCACGCAGGCGCCGTTAAATCCTGCATGCGCCCTTCTTCTCATCCGCTGCCGCCCGACGAATCGACGAGGCTGGCGACCCTGCGCCAGCTGTGCCTGCTCGATACCCCGGCCGACCGCGTCTTCGACCTGATCACCCAGCTGGCCTCGCGCACCCTGCGCACCCCGATCGCGCTGGTCTCGCTGATCGACGAGCAGCGCCAGTGGTTCAAGTCCCGGGTCGGCCTGGACGCGCCGCAGACGCCGCGCAGCCAGGCCTTCTGCGCGCATGCGATCCACAGCCCCGAGCTGCTGGTGGTGGCCGACGCGCGGCAGGATCCGCGCTTCCGCGACAACCCGCTGGTCACCGGGCCGCCGTTCATCCGCTTCTACGCCGGCGCGCCGCTGATGCTGGCCGACGGCACCGGCCTGGGCACGCTGTGCGTGATCGACAGCGAACCGCGCAGCGAATTCGACGCCGACGCGCGGCGTACCCTGCAGGAGCTGCGCGACCTGCTGCTGCTGCGGATCGAGACCCTGCGCAACACCGGCTACGTCGATGCGCTGACCGGCCTGCCCAACCGCAGCCGCTTCAACGAAGACCTGACCATGTGGCTGTCGCTGCAGAGCGCGGACCAGCACGACACCGGCGTGGCGATCGACGTCTGCGGCACCGAGTACTTCCGCGACATGGTCAAGGCCCTGGGCTGGGAATACGCCGAGGGCTACCTGCTGGCCGCGCGCGACCGTCTGCTGCAAGCCCTGGACGGGTTGCCGGCCTACCGCATCGACACCACCAGCTTCGCCTTCGTGGTGAAGGGCAACGACCCGGCACAGCTGGCGCAACGCTGCGAACGCGTGTGCGGCGCCTTCGCCGAGGCGATCGAGCACCAGGGCATTCCGCATGCCGCGACCCCGTCGCTCGGCGCGGTGAGCCTGGACGGCGTGCTGAGCGCCAACCACACGCTGCGCTCGCTGACCACCGCGGTGGACATGGCACGCCAGCGCGGCCTGCCGTGGAGCCTGTACGAGCGCAGCCACGACGCCAGCCAGCGCAATGCGTTCCGGATCCTGGCCGCGCTGCCGGAAGCGCTGAGCGCGCGCGAGCAACTGAGCCTGCACTACCAGCCGCGGGTCAGCCTGCGCAGCGGCGACTGCGTCGGCGTGGAAGCGCTGCTGCGCTGGGAGCATCCGCTGCTCGGCACGGTCGCGCCCAACGACTTCATCCCGCTGGCGGAGAAGACCGCGCTGATGAGCCGGGTCACCGCCTGGGTGCTGCGGGCCGGCATCGCGCAGGCCGCGCTGTGGCAGCAGCAGGGCCATCGCTTCAGCGTCTCGCTGAACGTGTCGGCGGTGGACCTGGAACAGGCCGACTTCATCGCCACGCTGCGCGAGCTGCTGACGCGGCACGCGCTGGAACCGGGCCGCATCGAGATCGAGTTCACCGAAAGCGCGATGATCCGGCATCCTGAGCGCGTGGCCGAACAACTGCAGGAGATCAGCGCGCTGGGGGTGAGGATCGCCATCGACGACTTCGGCAGCGGCTACAGCAACCTCAGCTACCTCAAGCGCATCCCCGCCAACGCGCTGAAGATCGACCAGTCGTTCATCCGCTCGCTGCCGGGCAGCCGCAAGGACTGCATGATCGTGCCGTCGATGATCCGGCTCGGCCACGATTTCGGCCAGCAGGTGGTGGCCGAAGGCATCGAGACCGAGCAGATTTACGACATGCTGCGCGACTGGGGCTGCGACGAGGGCCAGGGCTACTGGATCGCGCGGCCGATGCCGGCGGCGGCGCTGGAGGCCTGGCTGGCCACGCCATGGCGCGACCAGGCGCACGGTTGAACGCGCCGCCTGCGCACCCCTGGGGTCACGGCGGCGGCGCTCAGGCGTCGCTCACCAGAACACCGTGTACAGCGCGATCAGGATCGCGACCACGCCCACCGCCCCGATCTTGAAGCCGAGCGTGGTGGCATAGCCGACGTCGTCGGTGCGGATCAGGTCGCGCGCCTGCGTGGCCGCGGTCGCCAGCGACACCACCACCGCCAGCACCAGCGCCGCCACGAACACCACGCCGATGCGGTCCATGAACGGCAGTTCCGGCCAGGCGAACTTGAGCGCGAACGACAGCACCACCGAGCCGATCGCCGCGGTCAGCGCGCCGGCTTCGTTGGCGCGCTTCCAGAACAGGCCGAGCATGAAGATCACCACCACGCCCGGGGTGAAGAAGCCGGTGAATTCCTGGATGAACTGGAAGCCCTGGTCGAAGTTGCCGAGCAACGGCCGCGCGGTGAGGATGCCGACCAGTACCGACGTCACCGCCGCGATGCGGCCGACCCGCACCAGTTGCTTCTGTTCGGTGCGCGGGCGGAACTTGGCGTAGAAGTCCAGGGTGAAGATCGTCGCCACCGAATTGATCTTCGACGCCAGCGAGGCCACGATCGCCGCCACCAGCGCGGCGAACACCAGGCCCAGGATGCCGCTGGGCAGCAGTTGCATCATGGTCGGATAGGCCTGGTCGGGCTTGGCCAGGTCCGGCGCCAGCACCACCGCGGCGATGCCCGGCACCACGATCACCAACGGCATCAGCAGCTTCAGGAACGCGGCGAACACGATGCCCTTCTGCGCCTCGCCAATGTCCTTGGCGGCCAGCGCGCGCTGGATGATGTACTGGTTGAAGCCCCAGTAGCTGATGTTCATCACCCACAGCCCGCCCAGCAGCACGCTCAGGCCCGGCAGGTCCTTGTAGAACGGGTTGTCCTTGCTCAGGATCATGTGGAAGTGCTCGGGGTGCGCGTTCCACAGATGCTTGAACCCGGCCAGCACGCCGGCACCGTCGCCGATGCGCGACAGGGTCAGCCCGGCCACCAGCAATCCGCCCAGCACCAGCAGGGTGACCTGCACGATATCGGTCAGCGCCACCGCCTTGAGCCCGCCGTACAGCTGGTAGACCAGCGCGAACACGCCGATCAGGGCCAGCGCCAGGGTCTGGTCCATGCCGGTGACCTGGCTCACCGCGATCGAACCCAGCCACAGGATCGAGGTCAGGTTGACGAACACGTACAGCAGCAGCCAGAACACGGCCATCAACGTGCGGATCCACTTGCCGTAGCGCTGCTCCAGGAACTGCGGCATGGTGTAGATGCCGTTGCGCAGGAAGATCGGCAGGAAGAACTTGCCGACGATCAGCAGGGTCAGCGCCGCCATCCATTCGTAGGATGCGATCGCCAGGCCGATCGCATAGCCGGAACCGGCCATGCCGATGATCTGCTCGGCGGAGATGTTGGCCGCGATCAGCGACGCGCCGATCGCCCACCACGGCAGGGTCTTGCCGGCCAGGAAGTAGTCCTCGGCGCTCTTGCTGTGCCCGGCCTTTTCCCGCGACACCCACTGCGCGAGCACGAAGATGCCGGTCAGGTAGACCAATACGATCGCAATATCCAACGTCGCCAGACCCACTGCACTTCTCCCACGGGCCGCGGCCCTTTCGCCTGTGTATCGATGCACCCATCCGCACAGGACGGGCGTTGTCTTTGAATGGCCTAGCGCGACCGCGAGCGGCCGCCGCCGCCGTGCCGTCGCGCATCGGCCGTCGCGCGGATCGTTTGTCGCAGCGCGTCCTGTCGCCCGATGCCGCTGCTGCGACCGCTGCCGCAGCGACCACGCAGCAGGCGGTTCGGCCAGCGGCTGGCGCTATCCGCCTTCGCCGCAGCCCTGGCATTGCGCGCTGCGCCGCTTGCGTCCGTATCGGTCGCAGGCGACGCCATCCGGCGATGGCGCCGCTGCATCCTGGTCAGGCGCGCATCAGCGCACCGGGCAGTCGACCACGCTCTGCGCGTCGTTGCTGGCGCCCAGCGCGATCCGCGACAGCGCCAGGTCCAGCGTGCCGTCGCTCTCGATCACCGGCAGCCGCTCCAGCTTGGAGACATCGGCGCCGGCGACGCTGAAGCACTTCAACGGCACGCCCAGCGTGCGCCATTCGCCCTTGGGCAGCGCCGCCAGCGCCTTGCCCAGATCGACCTGCGCCGCACAGCCATTGCCGCAGGCCACGCCGATATGGGTCGCGCCGCTCGGCGCCGCGTCCACCTTCAAGGTCAGGATCAGCTGCACGTCGCCGTTGCTCTCGCGCGACACGTCCAGCGGCCTGGGCAGCACCAGCGCCATCCCGGCCTTGCCCTTGCCCGACCACTCCAGCCGGCGTGCATCCTCCTGCGCCTTGTGGTCGATCGCGGTGACCTTGAGCGACCCGTCGGCCAGCGCCGCCGGGGTCGTCACCGCCGGCAGATTGGCCTGGCTGGCGCCCTGCAGGACCATGTTGATGCCCGCCGCCGGCTTGCCGCGTTCGAAGTACACCCCGCCCACCGCCTGCGCGCCGGACACGCCGGAGACTTCGGACAGGCGGATCAGATCGCCCTTGTCGGCATAGCGCAGGCCATAGCCGAATGCGAACTGCGGGTTGTAGTTCTTCTGCCCGACGTTGTTGGCGTACTGGGTCGCGGTGCGCGGCCAGGAGAAGCTGAGCTTGCCGTGGAAGTCGTACTGGATGTCGCCGTCGGGCTTGCGCAGCAGCACGTCGGCGATGCCGCCGCCTTCCGACCCCGGCAGCCACGCGGCGACGAACGCATCGGCGGCATTGATCTCGCGGTTCACCCACAGCGGACGCCCGCTCAGGAACACCGCCACCACCGGAATGCCGTCGGCCTTGAGCTTCTTGATCAGTTGCAGATCGCTGTCGTCGCCGGGCTTGTACAGCAGCGTGGCGATGTCGCCCTGGAACTCGGCGTACGGGTTCTCGCCGAACACCACCACCGCCACGTCCGGCTTGGCCTGGTACTTGCCGTCGATCGCCAGCTCGGCGCTGCCGCCGGCGGCCTTGACCTGCTGCTGCAGGCCTTCCCAGATGGTGTTGCCGTTCGGGTAGTCGGCGCGCTTGGTGCCGGTGCCCTGCCAGTTCAGCGTCCAGCCGCCGGCCTGCTTGCCCATGTCGTTGGCGCCGTCGCCGGCGACCAGGATCTTGCTCTGCGGCTTCAGCGGCAACAGCTGCTTCTGGTTCTTCAGCAGCACCAGCGACTCGCGCACCGCCTGCCGCGCCACCGCGCGGTGCTCAGGCGCGCCGAGCAGTTCGAACTTGCCGCCGAGCGGGCGCTGCGACGGCTTGCCGGCCTCGAACAGGCCCAGCCGCAGCTTCACCCGCAGGATCCGCCGCACCGCGTCGTCCAGCCGCGTCATCGGGATCTCGCCCGACTTGACCGCCTTCAGCGCGCTCTCGTAATAGCCCTTCCAGCTGTCCGGCGCCATCAGCATGTCCACGCCGGCGTTGAACGCGGCCGGGCAGTCGTCGTTGCGGCAACCGGGCACCTGACCATGGCCGTTCCAGTCGCCGACCACGAAGCCGCCGAAATGCATCTGCCCCTTCAGCACGTCGGTCAGCATCGGCTTGTTGCCGTGCATCTTCACGCCGTTGAAGCTGTTGAACGAGGCCATCACCGTCTGCGCGCCGGCGGCGATCGCAGGCGGATAGCCGGCGCCGTGGATGTCGCGCAGCTGCTGTTCGCTGACCCGGGTATCGCCCTGGTCCTTGCCGTCGGTGGTGCCGCCGTCGCCGAGGAAGTGCTTGACCGAGGCGATCACGTGCGAACCGTCGAGGAAGCCGGGCTGCCCGGGCACGCCCTGCAGGCCTTCGACCACCTTGCCGGAAAAGCTGGCGACCACCTCGGGCGATTCGGAATAGCCCTCGTAGGTGCGGCCCCAGCGATCGTCCTGCGGCACCGCCACGGTCGGCGCGAAGGTCCACTCCATGCCGGTGGTGCGGGTCTCGGCGGCGGTGACCGCGCCGATCTTGCGCATCAGCTCCGGGTCGCGCGTGGCGCCCAGGCCGATGTTGTGCGGGAACAAGGTGGCGCCGACGATGTTGCTCTGTCCGTGCACCGCATCGATGCCGAAGATGATCGGGATCGCCAGGCCGCCGTTGCCCTTGTCCATCGACGCCGCGTAGTAGGCGTCGGCCAGCTTCAGCCACTCCGCCGGGCTGGCGTCGTACTTGCCGCCGGGGTCGGAATTGCCGCCGGCCAGTACCGAGCCGATGTGGTACTTGCGCACGTCGTCCGGGGTCATGCTGGCGATATCGCCCTGCACGATCTGCCCGACCTTCTGCTCCACCGTCATCTGCGCCATCAGCTTGGAAATGCGCGCTTCCAGCGCCGCGTCCTCGGCCAGCGGCCAGGCCGGCGACGGCCACAGCTGCGGATGGATCGCCGGCGGTGCAGCGGCGGCAGTGGCGGCCGGAGCCGATTGGCCGGGGCCGGCCGCGGCCAACGCGAGCAGGCCCAGCGCGGCCGCGGTGGCCAGCGCATTGCGAATCGGCGCAGACACGCCAGCGGACTGTTTTTGCAAGGTCTTCCCTCCCAGGAACGGCGAACGCGCGACACACGACGGCCGCGCTCCCTCCCGAGACGCGCGACCGGCGCCTACGCTTCATTACTCGCCCCGACCCTGTCAACCACGCCGCGAGGTATGCCTTGCCCCGCTACGGATATTGGATTGCGCTATAGCGATGGAATACCGGCAAGGCCGGCCCGCCGCGTGATCGCAGCATCGCCAGCCGCCGCCATGGTCGCGCCGGCAAATACGCTTGTTGCGCCGCAACACTGCCGTGCCGGAGAACTGCGCAACTCTGCGGCGGCGATGGCGCCCTCTGTGGACGGTCTGCAGCGTCACGCGACGCAGCGTTTTTAGCGCCGATCCAGTCGGACGATTGCAGCGCCCATCTCCGCTCGTCGCGACTGAAGTCGCTCCCACAGACTTTTCTCCGCTATCGCGCGGCAGGTCAACCGACAAGCAAGGTGCGTGAGCCCGCTGCGGTTTCTCGAGCGGGCAGTCGACGCCTGCCGTGCAGGACGAGTCCGCTCACGGATACCGAAAGCGTGGCGCGCGGCAAAAACGAACGGGGCCCGAAGGCCCCGTTGCAGGACACCCGAAAGCGCGCCTCAGCCGCGCAAGCGCGCCAGCACCGCGCGCGTCACCGGGTCGGCGACCTCGGTGGTTTCGCCCTGCAGCGCCGGCAGCAGCTGGCTGGCCAGTTGCTTGCCCAGCTCCACACCGAACTGATCGAAGGCGTTGATGCCCCAGATCACCGACTGCACGTAGACGCTGTGCTCGTACATCGCGATCAGCGCGCCCAGCGCCTGCGGGGTCAGCGCATCGAGCAGGATCAGCGTGCTCGGGCGGCCGCCGGGGTAGTCGCGGTGCGGGTCGTCGCTGCCCTGCCCGTTCGCCAGCGCCTCGGTCTGCGCCAGCAGGTTGGCCAGCAACGCCTGGTGGTTGACCGTGTAGGGGTCGTCGTTGTGGATGCAGCCGATGAAATCGGCCGGCACGATGCTGGTGCCCTGGTGCAGCGCCTGGAAGAAACTGTGCTGCACGTCGGTGCCGGCGCCGCCCCACCATACCGGCACGGTATCGGCCTGCACCGGGCTGCCGTCCAGCCGCACGCGCTTGCCCAGGCTCTCCATCACCAGTTGCTGCAGGTAGGCCGGCAACAGCGCCAGGCGCTGGTCGTAGGTCATCACCGCCTGCGTGGCGTAGCCGAGCACGTTGCGGTTCCACAGCGTGGTCAGCGCATGCAGCACCGCCACGTTGCGCTGCAGCGGCGCGTTCAGCGCGTGCTCGTCGAATTGCGCGGCGCCGGCCAGCAGCTGCTCGAAGCCGTCGGCGCCGATCGCCAGCGCGATCGGGAAGCCCACCGCCGACCACAGCGAATAGCGCCCGCCGACCCAGTCCCACATCGGCAGCACGCGGCCGGCGGCGATGTCGAAGGCCTTGGCGGCGCGCTCGGGATTGGCGCTGACCGCATACAGGCGCTCGCTGCCGCCGAGCCAATCGCGCAGGATCTGGCCGTTGAGCAGGGTTTCCTGGGTGCCGAAGGTCTTGGAGATCAGCACGCCGGCGGTGCGCGCCGGATCCAGCGTGGCCAGCGTGCGCTGCATCGCCGCGCCGTCGACGTTGGAGACGAAATGCACGCGGAAACGCGCGCCTTCGACCGGACGCAGCGCGTCGGCGACCAGGCGCGGGCCCAGGTCGGAACCACCGATGCCGACGCTGACGATGTCGGTGACCTCGGTCTGCGCCAGCGCGTCGATCAGCGCGCGCATGCGCTGCTGCACCTCGCGTGCGCTGGCGTTCGCTTCGGCCGCGACCGGCGCGCCGCTGAGCTCGCCGCGCAGCGCGGTATGCAGTGCAGCACGGCCTTCGGTGACGTTGACCGTCTCGCCGCGGAACAGGCGCTGAAACGCGCCGGCCACGTCGTGCTCGGCGGCCAGCGCGAGCAGCGCGTCGAGCGCGGCGCGGTCGTATTTCTGCCGCGCGAAGTTGAAGTACAACGGTCCGACCTGCACCGCCAGGTCTTCGACCCGGCCGGGCTCGGCGGCCAGCAATTCGGGAAGGCGCGCCCCGCGCAAACGCTGGGCGTGGGAGTGCAGTGCGTCGAAACCGTTGGACTGTGTCATGCGGCCTGCTTCGGGATGCTGTGGTTGGTATGGGTGATCTTGTTGGCGCCGTCCACGTAGACCAGGGTCGGCTGGAAGCGCGCGGCTTCCTCTTCGCTCATGCCGGCGAAGGCGGCGATGATGATCAGGTCGCCGACCTGCACGTGGCGCGCGGCGCCGCCGTTGAGCGAGACGATGCCGCTGCCTTCGTCGGCACGGATCGCGTAGGTGCTGAAGCGTGCGCCGTTGGTGACGTCCCAGATATGCACCTGCTCGAACTCGCGGATGCCGGTGGCGTCCAGCAGCAGCCCGTCGATGGCGATCGACCCTTCGTAGTTGAGCTCCGAATGGGTGACGGTGGCGCGGTGGATCTTGGTCTTCAACAGGCTCAGTTGCATGCTTGCGGTACTGCGGTGGGGAAAGACGTGCAGTTTAGCAGCCGAGGGGTTAAGCGGCAGTGGCAGCAAGGCTTGGCGGCAGGTGCGTGGCGTTGTCCGCTGCGCGTCCCGGCATGCCGAGCGCAGGACATGATTTGGCTGCCTGACGCGGCAATGGGCGATGCGAGCGACGCCAACCGCGGCCGGTCGCGCGGCGGATCCCGCGGTTGCGGATCGCGTCGCGAAGCATCAGGCCTGACGGCTTCGGACAGCGTCGCGGCTGAAGCCCCTCCCACAATGCACCCAGCCGGCTCGCCGCAATTCCCTGTAGGAGCGGCTTCAGCCGCGACGCCTGTAGGAGCGGCTTCAGCGGCGACGAACGAAGCGGCAGGCCTGACGGCTTCGGACACAGTCGGGGCTGAAGCCCCTCCTACAGTGCACCCGACCGACTCGCCGCAAGCCCCTGCAGGAGCGGCTTCAGCCGCGACGAACGAAGCGGCAGGCCTGACGGCTTCGGACACAGTCGGGGCTGAAGCCCCTCCTACAGTGCACCCGACCGGCTCGCCGCAAGCCCCTTGTGGGAGCGACTTCAGTCGCGACAAGCGAAGTGGCGAGGCCAACGACTTCGGACAGGGTCGGGAACGAAGTTCCTCCCACAATCCAACCAGTTGCCTGACCGCGAATCCCGCTGGGAGCGACCGCCATCGGCTACCGCGCTCAGAACTCCAGATTGTCGATCAACCGGGTCCGCCCCAGGCGCGCGGCGATCAAGGCCACGCGCGGGCCGTCCTGGTCGTGCGGCTCGCTCAGGTCGGGGAGGCGCAGCACGGTGTAGTCGACCTCGAAGCCGACCTCCTGCAACTGCCTGGTCGCCGCCGCCTCGATCTCGGCGCGCGGATGCCCCGCGACATGCCCGTCGCGCATCGCCAGCAGGGTCTGGCGGATCTGCGCCGCGCGCGGCCGCTCTTCGGCCGACAGGTACTGGTTGCGCGAGCTCATCGCCAGACCGTCGGCCTCGCGCACGATGCTGCCGCCCAGGATCTCGATCGGGAACGCCAGGTCGGCGACCATCTGCCGGATCACCGCCAGCTGCTGGTAGTCCTTCTTGCCGAACGCGGCCAGGTCCGGCTGCACCTGGTTGAACAGGCGCGCGACCACGGTGCACACGCCGTCGAAATGCCCCGGCCGGCAGGCGCCTTCCAGCACCTCGCTGACCCCGGGCGTGTGCATGCGCAACGCCAGCTCCACGCCCAGCGGGTACATGCTCTCCACCGTCGGCAGCCACAGCACGTCGCAACCGGCGCCTTCCAGGCCGCTGGTGTCGGCCTCGGGGGTGCGCGGGTAGCGGGTGAAGTCCTCGTTCGGGCCGAACTGGGTCGGATTGACGAACACGCTGGACACCACCCGGTCGGCGTATTGCCGGGCCAGCATCACCAGCGAGAAATGCCCGGCGTGCAGGTTGCCCATGGTCGGCACGAAGGCCACGCGCAGGCCCTGCCGCTTCCAGCCGGAAACGACGGCGCGCAGCCGGGCCAGGTCGGTGATGGTCTCGATCATTTGGCGTAGGCGTGTTCGGCGTCGGGGAAGGTGCCGGCGCGCACCGCGTCGGCGTAGGCGCGCACGGCGCCGGCGATGGAGCCGCCTTCGGCCAGGAAATCCTTGACGAAGCGCGGCCGCCGGTGGCCGCTGTCCAGGCCCAGGAAGTCGTGCAGCACCAGCACCTGGCCGTCGCAGTCGGGACCGGCGCCGATGCCGATGGTGGGGATCTCCACCTCGGCGGTGATCCGCGCCGCCAGCGGCGACGGCACGCATTCGAGCACCAGCAGCGCGGCGCCGGCGGCGGCCACCGCCTTGGCGTCGGCGAGCAGCTTGGCCGCGGCGGCCTCCTCGCGGCCCTGGATCTTGTAGCCGCCGAAGGTCAGCACCGACTGCGGGGTCAGGCCCAGGTGCGAACACACCGGGATGTCGCGCTCGCTGAGGAAGCGGATCACCTCCAGCTTGTGCCCGGCGCCCTCCAGCTTGACCATCTCCGCGCCGGCCTGCAGCAGCCGGGTCGAGGCGTCCAGCGCGCGCTCCGGGGTGGCGTCGGACTGGAACGGCAGGTCGGCCACCAGCAGCGCGCGCTGCAGTACCCGCGCCACCGCGGAAGTGTGGTAGACGATGTCGTCCACGGTCACCGGCAGGGTCGAGTCGTGGCCCTGCACCACCATGCCCAGCGAATCGCCGATCAGGATCAGGTCCACGCCATTGGCGTCGAACGCGCGCGCGAAGCCGGCATCGTAGGCGGTCAGCATCACCAGTTTCTGCTGGCGGCGCTTGGCCTCGGCCAGGGCGGGAACGGTCCAGGGCTTGCTGTCGGCGTGGCTGCTCATAAGCTCATGCGGTGCGGTGATAAGCCGGGCATTATCTACCGATTGCCACGATCCCGTCGGTTTCGATGCGGTCGCGTATGTCACGCACCGTTCCATGGCCGGGGATGCTCGCCTCGGCGGCGATCTCGGCCAACGGCAGCAAGGCGAAGCCGCGCTGGTGCAGGTGCGGGTGCGGCACCTGCAGCCCGGGCAGGTCGATCACCGCGTCGCCGTACAAAAGCAGGTCCAGGTCCAGGGTGCGCGGGCCCCAGCGCTCGCCGGGCGCGCGCTGGCGGCCGTGGCGGGCTTCCAGCGCCAGCAGCGCCTGCAGCAGCTCCAACGCCGGCAGCGCGGTGCTCAGCACTGCCGCGGCATTGATGAAGTCCGGCTGCGCCTGGTTGCCCCAGGCCGGGCTGCGGTACAGCTGCGAGGCGCGCAGCAGGCGCGTGTGCGGCAGGGTGTCCAGCTCGGCGATGGCCGCGCGCAGGGTCGCGACCGCATCGCCGAGGTTGCCGCCCAGGCCGATGCAGGCCTGCACCGGCGCCGGACCAGGCGAGGCGCTCACTCGGCCGGTGCGGCGGCATCCGGACGCCGGCGCCGGCGCCGGCGGCGCTTGGGGGTTTCCTCGCTGTCGGCCGGGGCCATCGCCACCTCGTCGCCGACGTAGTCGATCTCCGGATCGAAGCCGCGCGGCGGCGGCGCGTAGCCGGGCTGCTGCTGCAGCTCGCGCCAATAGGCGATGTCGGCCTCGTGCTCGGCCGAGGCCGACTGGCGCAGGATCAGGAAATCGAATGCGGCGCGGAAGCGCGGATGCGACAGCGTGCGCACCACCCGCTTCTTCTGGCGCGAGGTGAAGCGCGACTGCAGCAGCCAGATCTCCTGCATCGGCAGCGAGAAGCGCCGCGGCAGCGCGACCGTGCTCAGCTGGTGCAGGGTCACCCGGTCGGCGGCGCGGCGCTGCGCCTCCTCCAGCTGCATGCCCTGCTTCTGCAGCGCCATCAGCGCACGACAGTAGGCCGGCCACAGCAGCAGCGCGAACAGGAACGCCGGCGACACCGGCTCGTCGTTGGCCACCCGCGCATCGGTGTTGCGCAGGCCTTCGATCAGCATCCGCCGCAACGCGCCGCTGCGGTTGGAATGCAGCGCCGCGGCGCTTTCCGGGAACAGCGCGGCGAGCAGGCCGTAGCGCTCCAGGCCTTCGAAGCTGGCCACGCCGTCGCCGGACAGGAACAGCTTGAGCACTTCCTCGAACAGCCGTGCCGGCGCCGCTTCGGCCAGCAGCCCGGCCAGGCGCGGGATCGGTTCGGCGGTGCTCGGCTCGATCTCGAAGTCCAGCTTGGCGGCCAGGCGCACCGCGCGCAGCATGCGCACCGGGTCTTCGCGATAGCGCTGCTCGGGGTCGCCGATCATGCGCATCAGCCGCGCCTGCACGTCGGCGAAGCCGCCGGTGTAGTCGCGCACCGAGAAATCCTCGATCGCGTAGTACAACGCGTTGCAGGTGAAGTCGCGGCGTACGGCGTCGTCCTCGATGCTGCCGTAGACGTTGTCGCGGACCAGCCGGCCGTTGTCGAGCTCGCGGTCGCCGCTGCCGTCGTCGACGTTGGCGCGGAACGTGGCCACTTCGATGATCTCACGGCCGTAGACCACGTGCGCCAGGCGGAAGCGGCGGCCGATCAGGCGGCAGTTGCGGAACAGCTGCTTGACCTGTTCGGGGGTGGCGTCGGTGGCGACGTCGAAGTCCTTGGGCTGCAGCTCGACCAGCAGGTCGCGGACCGCGCCGCCGACCAGGTACGCGCCGAAGCCGGCTTCGCGCAGCCGGTACAGCACGCGCAACGCATTGGGACTGATGTCCTTGCGCGAGACGTTGTGCTGATCGCGCGGGATCAGTTGCAGGGTGAACGGCACAGGAACTGGCGGATTGATGATGGCGCTTCCGTATCGAGTTGCGGGATTGCCGCCGGGCGGCTAGCCCCATATACTAGCGCCCTGCAATCGATGCGACCAACCTGCTCCCTTCGTCTAATGGTTAGGACGTGGCCCTCTCAAGGCTAAAACAGGGGTTCGAGCCCCCTAGGGAGCACCATCGCCGCCTCGCCTGCAGCGAAAACCACAAAAGCCCCGCCCTGGCGGGGCTTTTGCGTTGTGGGGCCGGCCCCGGACCGGGTGCGCTCACCACTGGTTGCGCAGGCGCCGGTAGCCCTCGACCAGGCGGATGTTGGTCGCGGCCACCTCCTCGGAGAATTCGCTGGCCGCGACGCTGACCCGCGCGATCTTCGACAGGTCGGTGCGCGGCCCGATGCGCTCGGTCGAGGGCACGTAGAACCCCGGCGGCAGATCGCAGCCGTCGACCACGGCGTTGTGCCGGACCACGCAGCCGTCGCCGACCTCGCAATTGAACAGCACGCTGTTGAAGCCGATGAACACGCGCTCGCCGACCGTGCACGGCCCGTGCACGATGGCGCGGTGCGCGATCGAGGTGCGCGCGCCGATCAGCACCGCCGCGCCGGCCTTGGAATGGATCACCACCCCATCCTGGATATTGGCGTAGGCGCCGATGTGGATCGGCTCGATATCGCCGTCGGCGGTGGTCTCGTCGGCGCGGATCACCGCATACGGGCCGATGAACACGTGCGCGGCGACCACGACCCGCCCGCACAGGATGGCGGTGGGATCGACGAACGCGCTCTCGTCGACCACCGGCAGGTCGCCGCGCGGATTGCGGCGGATCATCGGGCGCCCTCGCCCGCCGCGAACGGGTCCGGATCGCCAGATCCGCGCTCGGGAGCCCCGGCCTCGGCCACCGCGTCGTGCGGGTGTAGGCTCTCCAGGTGCCGCACCTGCACCCGCACGCTCTGGTAGCGCGCACCCAGCGCCTGCTGCAGGCGCCGCGCGGCGTCCTCCACGTACATCAGGTTGGCGCCGTTGAGGCGGGCGAAGGCCTGCTCGTCGGCGCGCCGCACCGCGGCCTGCACCGGCGTGGCCAGGGCCTGCTCGGCCAGCGCGATCAGTGCCTCCAGGTCGAAGCGCACCGCGCGCGGCGACACCGCCACGCGCAGCGTGGCGATGCTGCGCTGGCTGTGCGGGGTCGCATGGCTGCCGTGCCGCAGCAGCCAGTCCGCCACGGCCTCGCGCCGCAGCGACGGCTGCCCGGCATGCTGCTGCAGGAACGCCGCACTGAGCAATTGCCGGGCCAGCGCCGCCGAACACGGGCAGGTGGAGGAATAGACCACCTCCACCCCGACCTCGATGCGCACGCTGGCGCCGCGCAGCAGCGCGTCGATCCGCAACGGATACGCCTTCCAGCCGGCCAGGCCTTCGCTGCGCAGCGCCGGGCTGCGCCGCAGCAGGGACAGGCGCAAGCCGACCCGCGCCGCGGTGGAGGCGCAGTCGGCATGGCTGTGCACCATCGCGTGCAGCAGCTGCGCCAGCCGCGACGGCGACAGCGGCTGCCGCGCATGCTCGTCCAGCAGCCGGTACAGCCGCGACATGTGGATGCCCTTGACCTGCGCCGCTGGCAGATCGACATGCAGCGCCGCCTGCGCCGGCAGCGGCTCGGTGTCGGCCGTGTCGCACAGGCGGATCGGCAAGGCGATGCCGTCCATGCCGACCCAGTGCAGCGGCGCGACGATCGTGGACGGTTCGCTGCTGGCGACGTCGGGCAACGGCGGTGGAATCGGCAGGTTCATCGGATTGGCAAGGCCAGCAAAGGGAAAGGAATGCAGCGGCGGCGCCATGCGCCGGCAGCGGCTCAGGCATGCACCGGAAACGCCTGGAAGTAGTCGTCGATGCCCAACTGCAGCGACTGCGCCAGTTCCTCCTGGTGGCGGTCGCTGACCAGGCGGCGGCAATCGTCGGCGTTGCTCATGAAGCCGGTCTCGACCAGCAACGACGGAATGTCCGGCGATTTGAGCACTGCGAAGCCGGCCTGGCCGACATCGCCCTGGTGCAGCCGGGTGACCTGCTGCAGGCGCCCGAGCATGTGCTTGCCGAACTGCAGGCTGGTGGCGATGGTGCCGCTCATCGACAGGTCCACCAGCACCTTCGACAGCACCGGGTCCTTCTGCCGCAGATAGCGCTCGGCGACGTTGCCGTACTGGTCGGCGCTGTTCTCGCTGTCGGCGATCCAGCGCGCCAGCGCCGAGCTGGCGCCGTTCTCCGACAGCGCATACACCGAAGCGCCCTGCGCGCTGCGGTTGGGCGCCGCATCGGCATGGATCGACACGAACAGATCGGCCTTGCGCTGGTGCGCGATCACCACCCGCTCGTGCAGCGGCACGAACCGGTCGTCGCTGCGGATCAGGGTCGGCCGGTAGCGCGGGTCGGCTTGCAGCGCGTGGTACAGGCGCCCGGCCACGGCCATCGCCACGTGTTTCTCGTAGCGGGCATCGGCGCTGACCGCGCCCGGGTCCTTGCCGCCATGGCCGGCATCGATGGCGACCACGCGCGGCCGCGACGGCGTCGCGATCGCGGTGCGCGGCGGCACGACGAGCGCGGCAACGGGCGCGGCAGCCGCGGCGTCGGCCGGTCCGAGATCGAGCAGCAACCGTGGCGACACCCCCGCATCCGTGTCCCAGTGCGCGCTGGCGGTGACCGGCCGGCGCAGGTCCAGCACGATGCGCAGGCCATCGGCCTGCGCCCCGCTGCGGATCGCGGCGACCACCGCGTCGGGTTCCGGCAGCAGGATCGGCGGCGCCGGCGCGGCGATCCCCGGCAGATCGATCACCAGCCGCTCCGGATCGGACAGCGCGAACACCCGGTAGTCCACCGTCGCGTCGAGCTGCAGGCGCAAACGCAGGCGCCCGTCATCGGTTTCCAGGTGGCCGCCGGTCAGCCTGGGCGGCGATCCGGCGCGTGCCCAGGCCGGCGCCAACAGCAGTGCGGTGCCCGCCATCCCCAGCCATTCGCGCCGATTCATGCGCGGCCTCGCCCTGGCGCGGAGCGGAAATCGCGGATGTAACGGGAGCCGAACCGAAAGTCGCGACCAGACACTGCAATGCTCCACGGCAAAATGTTACTAAGTAACATATCGCGGACGCAGTGCGACCGCCATCGCATTGCGACCGGCAGTCAGCTGGCAGACGGGATGGTGCTTGCCGGCACAGGCCGGCAGCTGCGAGGGCGCTGCTGCCGGGCAAGTGCAGACGGTCTTTCCGGCCCGGCCATCAGCAGGGGCGATGGCGCCGCGGCGTAACCGCAGGCGATGCCGCACTGCCGGCGATCGCGCCGGGCGCGGCGCCGCGTGCGCCGGCGCGGCCGCATGGGCCGCGCCGGCGACAGCGCTCAGCCCTGCATCTGCTCCAGCTCGCGGCCCTTGGTCTCGTACACGTACTTGAGCACGAAGAACACCGAGACGAACGCGGCCACGGTGTAGATGCCGTAGGCGCCGGCCAGGCCGATGCTGCCCAGCAGGATCGGGAACGAGACGGTGATGGCGAAGTTCGAGGTCCACTGCGCCGCGCCCGCCACCGCCAGGCCGGAGCCGCGGATCTGGTTGGGGAACATTTCGCCCAGCATCACCCACATCACCGGGCCCCAGGACATGTTGAAGAAAATCACGTAGACGTTGGCCGCGACCAGCGCCAGCCGGCCCATGCCCGGCGACATCGCCAGCTTGCCCGCCGCGTCCAGCGAGGCGCTGGCGAAGGCCAGGGTGACCAGCGCCAGCGACACCGCCATGCCGGCCGAACCGATCCAGAGCAAGGGTTTGCGCCCGATCTTGTCGATCAGCATCACCGTGATCAGGCAGGCGCCGATGCTCAGCGCGCCGGACAGCACGTTGATCAACAACGAATCGCTTTCGGAGAAGCCCACCGCCTGCCACAGCACCGCGCCGTAGTAGAACACCACGTTGATGCCGACCAGTTGCTGGAAGGTGGCCAAGCCGATGCCGATCCACACGATCGGACGCACCTTGCCGGTGACCTTGCTGACCAGGTCCGACAGCTTCGGCTTGTGCTGATCCGCGGCCAGCGAGGCGGAGATCTCGGTCAGCTTGGCCTGCGCCTCGCGCGGGCCGTAGAGCCTGGTCAGCACCGCCAGCGCGTCCTCGCGGCGGCCCTTGACCACCAGGTAGCGCGGGCTTTCCGGGATCGCCAGCAACAGCAGCAGGAACAGCAGCGACGGGAACGCCTGCATCCAGAACATCCAGCGCCACGCGGCCTGGCCCAGCCACAGCGGCTCGGTCGAGGCGCTGGCCAGCTTGACCAGCACGTAGTTGCTCAGGAACGCGGTGAACAGGCCGCTGATGATGGCGATCTGCTGCACCGTGGCCAGGCGCCCGCGATAGCGCGCCGGCGCGACCTCGGCGATGTACGCCGGCGACATCACGCTGGCCGCGCCGACCGCGAAGCCGCCCATGACCCGCGCGAAGACGAAGAACGCGGAGCTGTGCGAAGCGCCGGCGCCGAGCGCCGACAGCAGGAACAGCACCGCGGAGATGATCAGCACCGCACGGCGACCGAGGCGATCGGCCAGCCAGCCGGCGAAGAACGCGCCGATCGCGCAGCCCAGCAGCATCGAGGCAACCTCGAAACCGGTGCCGGCGGCGCTGGAATGGAAGGTCTGCTTGAGACCGTCGACGGTGCCGTTGATCACGCCGCTGTCGAAGCCGAACAGGAAGCCGCCGATGGTGGCGACGCAACTGATGAGGATGATGAGGCGCGTGTTCTCGCCTGCGCCATGGGCGCGGTCTAGGGATACGCTGGACATTGAGTCACCTGGTGTCGTGCAGAAAGGAAGCCGGCCATCGGGGGAGGACAGCACGGCCGGCGGCAAGGGTGCCGCCGGCCGTCGCGCGCATCAGCGGATCAGGTACTGGTTGATCAGGTTCTCGTAGGCTTCCTGGCGGCCGCTGACCTGCTTGGGCGCGCCGGCCTTGGCCGCGTGCGCCGCCAGGTCCGCCAGCGTGCTGCTGCCGGCCGCGAACGCCGCGCCGGCGCCGCTGTCGAAGCTGCTGTAGCGCTCGGCGCGCCACTGCTCCAGCGGCGAGGAGGTCAACAGCGCATGCGCCACTTCCAGCCCGCGCGCGAACGCGTCCATGCCGCCGATGTGGGCCAGGAACAGGTCCTGCGGATCGGACGACTCGCGCCGCACCTTGGCATCGAAGTTCAGCCCGCCCGGCGCCAGCCCGCCCTGCCGCAGCACCACCAGCATCGCGCCCACCGTGTCGTACAGGTCGGTCGGGAACTGGTCGGTGTCCCAGCCGTTCTGCGGGTTGCCGCGGTTGGCGTCGATGCTGCCGAGCAGGCCGGCATCGCTGGCGACCTGCAGATCGTGCTCGAAGCTGTGGCCCGACAGCGTGGCGTGGTTGGCCTCGATGTTGAGCTTGAAATCTTTGTCCAGGCCGTGCTGGCGCAGGAAGCCGATCACCGTGGCGCTGTCGAAGTCGTACTGGTGCTTCATCGGCTCCATCGGCTTGGGCTCGATCAGGAAATTGCCGGTGAAGCCGATGCTGCGGCCGTAGTCGCGGGCGATGGTCAGAAAGCGCGCCATGTTGTCCTGCTCGCGCTTCATCTGCGTGTTGTGCAGGCTGGCATAGCCTTCGCGGCCGCCCCAGAACACGTAGTTCTCCCCGCCCAGCTCGACCGTGGCCTCCAGCGCCGCCTTGACCTGCACCGCCGCGCGCGCGACCACGTCGAAGTCCGGGTTGGTCGAGGCGCCGTTCATGTAGCGCGGATGCGAGAACAGGTTGGCGGTGCCCCACAGCAGCTTGATGCCGGTGTCGGCCTGGCGCTGCTTGGCGATGCCGACCATGTGCTTGAGGTTCTTCTCGTACTGGCCGACCTCGTCCGCGTCCGGCGCCAGGTCGATATCGTGGAAGCAGTAGTACGGCACGCCGAGCTTGGTGAAGAACTCGAACGCCGCATCGGCCTTGGCCTCGGCGCGGCCCAGCGCGTCGCTGCCGGCGTCCCACGGATAGGCGCGCGTGCCCGGGCCGAACGGATCGGCGCCGTTGCCGCAGAAGCTGTGCCAGTACGCCACCGCGAAGCGCAGGTGCTCGGCCATGGTCTTGTCGCCGATGCGCTTGTTCGCGTCGTAGACCTTGAAGGCGAGCGGGTTGTCCGAGGCCTTGCCTTCGAACGCGATGCGGCCGATGCCCGGGAAGTATTCCTTGGCGCCGATGTAGACGGAGTTGCTCATGACGAAGTCCTGGTGTGCGTTTGCGGGGGAAAAAGTGGATCAGCCGGCGTAGAGCGGGCCAATGGCGTGCAAGTGCTTCAAGAAGGTCTGGTAGTGCGCCTGGTACTGCGCGCCGCGTTGCGGATCGGGCTGTGCCGACAGCGTCGCCTCGTCCTGCTGGTGCTGCAGCACGACCTCGGCCAGGCTGGCCTGGTCGCCCTGCGCGTGGCCGTCGGCCCACAGCGCCTGCAGCGCGGCGCCGAACGCGGCACCCTCCGCCTGCGCCGGCACGTGCACCGGCAAGCCGAACAGGTCGGCGATCAGCTGCCGCCAGCCGGCGCTCTTGCTGCCGCCGCCGGTGACGTAGATCGAGTCGAACGCCAGCCCGGCATCGACGAAGGCGTCGAAGCCGTTGCGCAGGCTGTAGGTGGCGCCTTCCATCGCCGCGCGGTAGAAATGCGCCGGCGTGGTGTTGTGCAGGTCCATGCCGGTCATGCAGCCGCGCGCGGCCGGCAGGTTCGGGGTGCGCTCGCCGTTGAAGAACGGCAGCAACACCAGCCCGCCGGCGCCGGGCGCGGTGGCCTCGAGCAAGGCCTCGCCCTGCCCGGTCTTGATCCCGAACAGGCGCGAGATGGTCTCGGTGGCCACGGTGCAGTTCATCGTGCAGATCAACGGCAGCCAGCCGCCACTGGACGAGCAGAACGCGGCCCAGCGTGCGGCATCGTCCACCACCGGACGATCGGCGTACGCGAACAGCGTGCCGGAGGTGCCCAGGCTCATCGTCAGCCGTCCCGGCACCACGTTGCCGGTGCCGATCGCGGCCATCATGTTGTCGCCGCCGCCGGTGGCCACGCGCACGTCGCGCGGCAGGCCCAGGGTCTGCGCCGCGGCCGCGGACAGGACGAAGGTGGTCTCGGTCGGCACCAGCGGCGGCAGCGCCGCGGCCAGGTCGCGCTGCGGATCGATCGCCTGCAGCAGCGGCGCCGACCACTGCCGGGTGCGCACGTCCAGCCAGCCGCTGCCGGAGGCGTCGCCGAACTCGGTGTAGCGCTCGCCGGTGAGCCAGAAATTGACGTAGTCGTGCGGCAGCAGCACCGAGGTCATCGCGGTGTAGGCGTCGCTGCGGTGCTTGCGCGTCCACGGCAGCTTGGAGGCGGTGTAGCCGGCCAGGATCGGGTTGCCGGCCAGCTCCACGCAGCGCTGTTCGCCGCCGGCGGCCTGCATGATCTCCTCGCACTCCAGCTGGGTGCTGGTGTCGCACCACAGCTTGACCGGTGCGGTGACCTGCCCTTGCGCATCCACCGGCACGAAGCCGTGCTGCTGCCCGGACACCGACATCGCCCGCACCTGCGCACGCTGCTCCGCGGTCAGCGCGGCGAAGCAGGCGACGATGCCGTCGATCCACCATTGCGCCTGCTGCTCGCGGGTGCCGTCGTCGCGGCTGATCAGTTCCAGCGCATGGCCGTGCGTGGCGACCACGCGGCGGCTGTCCGCATCGTAGGCCAGCAGCTTGACGCTCTGCGTGCCCACGTCCAGGCCGATGTACAGACTCATTGCCGCACCAGCCGATCGTCGTGCAAACCCAGTTCCATCGTCGCTCCAGGAGAAAGATCGGCGGTCAGGGTCTGCCCGCCGTAAACCAAAGTGTAGTGCCCGCCACGCTCGCTGCTCAGTCGCGCATGCTGCAGGCGGCCATCGCGCCAGGCCAGATCGACGCCGGCCGCGCCGCGCACGCGCAACCCGCGCACCTGGCCCTGCGGCCAGGCCTGCGGCAGCGCCGGCAACAGCCAGATGCTGTCGCCCCAACTCTGCAGCAGCATTTCGGTGATGCCGGCGGTGCCGCCGAAGTTGCCGTCGATCTGGAACGGCGGATGCGCGTCGAACAGGTTCGGATAGGTACGCTCGGGCGCCAGCAGCATCGCCAGAATACGATGCGCGTGCTCGCCGTCGTGCAGTCGCGCCCACAGGTTCAGGCGCCAGCCGAGGCCCCAGCCGGTAGCGCTATCACCGCGGATCTGCAGCGAGCGCCGCGCCGCGGCCGCCAACTCGGGGGTGTCGCGCAGGTTGATCTGGCTGGACGGATGCAGCGCATACAGATGCGAGACGTGGCGATGGTGGATTTCCGGGGCCTGCATGTCCCAGTCCTGCTGCCACTCCTGCAGCTGCCCGGCGTCGCCGATGCGGTCCGGCGGCAGCTGCGCGCGCAACGCCGCCAGGCGCTCGCCGAAGGCCGCGTCCACGCCCAGCAAGCGGCCCATTTTGATGCACTGCGCAAAAAGATCGCGCAACAATTGCGCATCCATCGCCGGGCCGGCGCACAGCGCGGCGCCGAACGGATGCCGGTTCTCCGGCGACATCGATGGGTTGGTCACCATCGCGCCGGTCTGCGGATCGCGCACCAGGGTGGCGACGAAGAACTCGGCCGCGCCCTTGAACAGCGGATAGATGCGCTGCAGGTAGGCGCGATCGCGGCCGTAGTCCCAGCGGTCCCACAGCTGTTGCAGCAGCCAGACGCCGCCCATCGGCCACAGGCTCCACTTCACCCCGTCGACCGGCCCGGCCTGGCGCCACAGGTCGGTGTTGTTGTGCACCACCCAGCCCGGCGCGGCGTACATCGCCCGCGCGGTGCGGGCGCCGGTTTCGGCGAGATCGAACAGCATGGCTTCCAGCGGTTCCACGCATTCGTGCAGCGCATTGGCCTCGCTGGGCCAGTAGTTCATCTCGGTGTTGATGTTGACCGTGTATTTGCTTTCCCACGGCGGCTGCATCAGGTCGTTCCAGACGCCTTGCAGGTTGGCCGGCTGGCTGCCCGGCCGCGAGCTGCTGATCAGCAGGTAACGGCCGTACTGGTGGTAGAGCGCGGCCAGTGCCGGATCGTTGCCGTCGGCGTAGCGTTGCACGCGCTCGTCGGTAGGCAGCTGCGCGGCAGCGCTGCCGCCCAGGTCGATCGCCACCCGGCGGAACAGGCGCCGGTGTTCGGCCAGATGCCGCTGCAGCAACTGCGCATAGGGCAGCGCCGCCGCCTTGCGCAGTTGCGCGGCGCTGAGCGCCAGCGGATCGCCGCCGACGTCGTCGTAGCGCCGGTAGCTGGTGGCCGCGGTCAGCAGCAGCACCACCTCGTCGGCGCCTTCGATGCGGATCCGCCCGCGCTCGATGCGGGTCTGGCCGCCAGTGGCCTGCGGCAGCACGCGCAACGCGAAGCGCAGTCCCCCCTCGATGCCGGCGAAACCGGCGTTGCGCCCGGCAAACAGCAACGCGCCCTGCTCTTCGGTGACCTCGCCGGCCTGCGGGCTGTCGATGCCGATGCGCAGCGAGATGCGGCCGGGGTGATCGCAGGACAGGCGCACCACGATGCACTGTTCGGTCGGCGAGACGAACACCTCGCGGACATGCGTGGCGTCGCCCGAGACAAAGCGGGTGCTGGCCACCGCCGTGTCCAGATCGAGTTCGCGCCGATAGCCGTCGATGCCGTCGGCACGGTCGTAGTCGAGCAGCAGGTCGGCCAGCGGCTGGTACGGCATCTGCTTGCGCGGGCGCGACAGCATCGTCGCGTCGGCCAATGCCTCGGCCTCGGCATAGCGGCCGGCGAAGATCAGTGCGCGCACCTGCGGCAACGCCGCCAACGCCTCCGGCGAGGTCGCATAGTAGGGCTGGCCCGCATACAGCGTGTCTTCGTTCAACTGCAGGCGCTCGTGGGCGATGCCGCCCCAGACCATCGCACCGAGCCGGCCGTTGCCGAGCGGCAGCGCCTCCACCCATTGCGTGGCCGGGCGCGGATACCACAGCTGCAGCGCGGCAGGTTCGGCGGCGGTCGCCGGTACCGGCACGCGCGCGGCACCGGCATCGGCAGCGAGCGCAGCGCCCGGCACGGCGAGACCGGCGACCAGGCCGCCGCCGATCGCCTTGCACAGCTCGCGGCGGGTCAGCGCGATGCTCACTTTGCGTCCCCGCCCGCATGCGGCGGACGCCAGCGCCGCCACGCGCTGCGGGTGCAGGCCGCCCGCGCGCACCGGACCCGGACCGAATCCGGGCGCGCAGCGGCACCGCTCGTGCCGCAAACGCGCCGCAGCGGCGCCCGCGTCACGCCGCCGCCCCTGCCCGGGTTGCCGCGCACCTCGGCCATCACTTCGCCTTGCTGCCCTTGTTGCGCTTGGCGCCCTTCACCGCCTTGCGCGCCACGCTCAGGCTCTTGCCGCTGTATTGCACGCTGGCGTCGGCCTTGGGCTCCAGCGCCCCGGTCTCCTCGCGCACGCCATCGACGAAGCGCACGTTGATGGTGCGCTTGGCCAGCATGCCCGGCCAGCTGCCCTCGCGCGCGCCGATGGTCAGCACGCCCTTGGCCTGGTTCCAGCTCAGCGGAATGCGGCTGAACTCGCCCTTCTCGTAGCCATAGCCCTTGCCGTCGTCCTCGTACAGCGAGAACTGGCCGTCGGCGCCGGTGTAGACGACCACGGTCAGCGGCGCGTTCGGCACCTCGTCCACGTATTGCTGCACGGTGGTGGTGGGCACGATGGCCCCGGCGCGCACGAACAGCGGCATGCGCTCCAGCGGCGCGTCGGCGTCGATGCTCTGGCCGCCGTCGTAGCGCTTGCCGCTGTTGAAGTCGATCCACGAGGTCCCGGCCGGCAGGTAGACCTGGCGCGAGGTGGCGCCGAAACGGGTCACCGGCGCGATCAGGAAGGCCGGCCCGAACAGGTACTCGTCGTTGATGTCGGCGACCTTGGGATCGTGCGGGAAGTCCATCGGCAGGCCGCGCATCATCACCCCGTCGTGGTGATAGGTATCGCCGGCGAGCGTGTAGATGTACGGCAACAGCGCATACCGCAGGCGGCTGTAGTACGCCATGCTCGCATAGTACGGCGTGCCTTCCGGGGCGATGTTCCAGATCTCGCGGAACGGGAACTGGCCGTGCGAGCGGAACAGCGGCACGAACGCGCCGAACTGGAACCAGCGCGTGTTGAGCTCGCGCCATTCGCTCTGGTGCGCCGGGTCCTGGTCCTCGTAGCGCTTCTCCACCGCGAAACCGCCGATGTCGAAGGTCCAGTTCGGCAGGCCGGACATGGAGACGTTGACGCCGGCGGAGATCTGGTCGCGCATGTCGTCCCAACGCGAGACGATGTCGCCGCTCCACACCGCCACCGCATTGCGCTGGGTGCCGGCATAGCCCTTGCGCGAGAGGATGAACACGCGCTTGCCGTCGGCGGCGCGGTCACCGGCATAGACGCCGTGGGTGTGCGGCAACGGGTAGGAATTGAAGAACTCGGTGGACGGGCCCAGCGCGGTCGGCGTGGTGCGCGCCTTGCGCTCGCCGATGTCCAGGTTGGAGTGCACGTCCGGCTCGTCGGCATCCATCCACCAGGCATCGAAGCCCTTGCTGTTGAGCTTGTCGTTGATCTGGCGCCAGTAGATCGCCTGCGCGTCTGCCGAATACGGGTCGTAGAACGAGTTCTTGTAGCCCTTGCCGATCCAGTCCAGTTCGCCGACTTCGACGTTGCGCCTGTACATGTGCCCGGCGGCGTCGAGTTCCTTGTAGTTGGCGGTGGTCGGATAGAACTTGGGCCAGATCGAGATCATGATCTGCGCGTGCATGTCGTGCACCGACTTGACCATGCCGTCCGGATCGGGGAAGTGGGCCTTGTCGAAGTCGTGCGAACCCCAGGCGTTCTCCGGCCAGTACGACCAGTCGAGCACGATGTTGTCGATCGGCAGCTTGCGCTTGCGGTACTCGGCCAGCGCGGCGACCAGTTCGTCCTGGCTCTTGTAGCGCTCGCGGCTCTGCCAGAAACCGTAGGCCCACTTCGGCAGCAGCACCGCCTTGCCGGTCAGTTCGCGGTAACCGGCGATGACCTGGTCGGCGTCGGCGCCGGCGACGAAGTAGTAGTCGATCATCTGCCCGGCCTCGGACCACAGCGACAGGTCCTTGGCCTCGGCCGCCGGCAGCGGGTCGCGGTGCAGCAGCGCGATGTAGCTGGGGTCGATCAGGTCCCACTCGACCTTGATCTTGTGGCGCTGGCCCGGTTGCAGCGCGAGGGTGAACTCGTTGTGCCACGGGTTCCAGTTCTGGCGCCAGCGGTCGACCACCAGCTTGCCGTCGACCCACAGCTTGGCGTACTCGCTGGAGTACAGCGAGAAGCTGTGCTCGCCGCCGCTCCTGGCCTCGATCTCGCCTTCCCAGCTGACCTGCATGCGGCTCTTGTCGCTGGGCTTGGCCTTGGCCGGGAACTTGGCCAGGTCCTTGATGTACTGGTAGTTGAGCTCCTTCTCGCGGCGCTCCAGCACCTGCTTGCCGTTGACCGAATAGCGCGCGGTCAGCGCGCCCGGCTTGCCCTTGGCGTCGTACAGCTTCAGCGACGCCGGCAGCGGCTGCAGGCCGCGCGGGTCGCCCATGCGGGTGATCGAATTGTTGTCCCACAGGATGCCGTAGTTGCGGCTGGACACCAGGTACGGCACCGCCAGGTCGATATTGCTCTGCAGCAGTTCGACGTTGTGGCCCTTCTGGTTCATCCAGCCCTGTTGGTGCTGGCCGAAGCCGTAGAAGGCCTCGTCGTCGGGCGAGGCGAAGCGCTGGCGCGTGCTCAGATAGGATTTGCCCTCCACCTTCAGCGGCGCGAAGCTGCGCCCGCCCGCCACTTCCGCCAGCAGCGGCTTGCCGTCGGCATCGGCGAAACTGACATGGCCGTCGCGCGTGGACACCTGCGCGGTGACCTTGGCGGTCTTGATCCGCACCGTGTCGCCCTGCTCGTCGAACTGGTAGGCGGTGTCGCCCTGTACCGGCACCCGCATCAGGCTCGGGGTGCGCTTGAAATCGCCGTCCGGATCGGCGCTGACGCGGATGATGCCGCTGTCCACCACCTGCAGCCGCACCGGCGCGGCGCCCTTGGCGCTGGGACGCACGGTGACGCCATCGGCGTCCTTCTTCACTTCCTGCGCATTCGCGCCGGCGGCGAGCAGCGCCAGCGACAAGGCCAGCAGGCGCGGCAGCGGCTTCATCGCCAGGCGGACGGGACGGTTCGCGTTGTACATGTTCACTCCCTCTGTAGCGGGTGACGGCGCCGCACGCTGGCGGCGCCGAGGTGTCAGTAGGTGGCCAGCTTGATCTTCAGCAATTGCGGCACATCGGAGAAATTGACGCCGTAGTCGGTCTGATCGCCGTTCCAGTTGCGCTGGAACCGCCACTGCGTGTCATCGTAGAAGCCTTCCTCGACCCGGTCGTAGACCATGTTGGCGGTCGCCTCGCTGGCCGGGTGCAGGTTCACCCGCACGTGGTAGCCGGTGACCAGGAATTCGTCCGGGCCCAGTTCGGCGATCAGTGCCGCGCCGGTCGGCTCGGGATTGCCGGGCGGCGTGCCCTTGAACCAGAACTGCGGCACGCCGTAGGTGATGGTCGCGCTCCAGCGCGCGTTGAGCCGCAGCTCCTGCACCGGCTGCCCGGGTTCCTCGGCGGTGCCGTGCAGCTTGCCTTCGGAGGCGGCCTTGGCGAACGGGCGCATGCCCATGCCCACCGCCTTGAAGCCCAGCGCGAACGGCGCCATGGTCGGCTCGTCCACCTTCTTGGCGCCCAGCGGCCAGTTCGAATAACCGCTGTAGTCGATGCCGAAGGTCGACCAGCCGATGCCGTCGTGGCCGAGCGCGGCGTACAGGTAACGTGCGTATTCGGGCCGGTTGCCGGTCTCGGCGACGAACAGCGGGTTGTCCGGCCGCGCGTAGCGATCGAGCACGGTGATGTACGGCGTGTAGTCGGGCAGGTAGATGTCCGGCGCCAACAGGTCGATGTGCGGCGCAGCGGCCTTCCACACGTCGAGCACATTGTCGGTGGGACCGCCGCTGGCGTACTGGCCGGGCTGGCCGGGATTGAACGGACCGCGCAGCGCCGCGTTGACGTACATCGGCAGCGGGTACTCGGCCTTGCCGGCCGCGGCCACCTGGTCGATGAAGTGGCCGATATGCCAGGCGTGGAAGAACTCGTCGGCGTCGGCGCCGAACACCTGGGCCCAGGTGCCGGGCTGCTTGCCCAGTTTCTGCAGCAGCGCCTCGGGCACCGGTCCATCGAAGGCTCGCTGCGCCAGCGGCGAGAAATCGCGCACGCTGCCGTAGGTGCCCGGCTCGTTCTCCGGCTGCACCATCAGCACGGTGCGCTGCGGGTCGGCCTGCTTGAGGTGCTTCATGAACGCGACGAAGGCCTTGCGATCAGCGTCCAGCGTGGCCGGCGCCAGCGGCGACAGCGACCCCAGCGCCTTGCCGTCGCGGGTGACGACCCGCGGGAAACGCACGTTGTCGGTCTTGACCCAGTGCGGCGTATAGGCCGGGCCGTTGTTCTTCCAGGTGCCGAACCACAGCAGCACCAGCCGCACCTTGTGCTGGCGCGCCTGCGCCAGCAGCGTATCGACGAAGGAGAAATCGAACTTGCCCTCCTCCGGTTCCACCTGCTCCCAGGCGATCGGCACCTGCACGGTGTTGGGACCGAGGAACTGCATCGCCGGCCACACCTTTTCCAGGGCGGCGGGATAGTTGCTGGAATTGTTGACCTGCGCGCCGAGAATCAGGAACGGCGCGCCATCCACCAGCAGCGCGTGCTTGCCGTCCTTGCTGACCAGCTGCGGGATCGGTGCCGGCGCCGCCGGTGCAACGCTGGCCTGGTCGGCAGCGGGCTTGGCCGCGCCGGGCTTGGCCGCAGCAGCGTCGGGCGGCGCCTGCTCGGGCGCGCACGCCGCCAGGCCAAGCGCGAGCGTGGCGGCCAGCAGCGGGCGCCAGCGGCGGCGTGCGAGGAACGTGCGGGAAGCGAGGGAATGCATGCGGATAGGACTCCGTGTCACCAGGTATCGGTTCGGAAGGGGGAAACGGGCAACTGCTCGCGGTTGACCAGGTTGGCCTCGGCCGGGTTTTCGCTCCAGGCATAGCGCACCGCCTGCGGTTGCGCCACTTCGGCGCTTTCGACCACCACCACCCGGTCGCCGTCGATGCGCGCCTGCGCCGGATGGAAGCGGCGGTCGGCGCCGGCCACGCTGAAACCGCGCAGCTGCGCGGCACCACCGCGTATCGCCAGCGCACTGCCCATCGGATCGAAACGCAACGCGACCGCATGCCGGCCGAACTCGGCCTGCGCGAATACCGGCGCGCTGTAGACCAGCTGTTCGCCATACGCCACATGCCGCGCCGCCAGCGCGAGGCGATGGCCGACGTCCTGCTTGTTGGTCGGATGGATGTCGCCGGGCGTGCCGATGTCGATGGTCACCGCCTGCGCGGTCGCCGGCAGCGCCAGGGTCCTGGACTGCGATTCGCGCAGCTGCGCCCACGGGCTCAGGTCGCCCTTGTCGGAGCCTGCCTGGAAGTTGGCCAGCTGCACCCACAGGAACGGCAACTGCGGCTGTGCGCGCTCCTCGCGCCAGCTGCGGATCAGGGTCGCGAACTGCTCGCGGTAGCGCAGCGCGCCGCCTTCGTAGGCATTGCTCTCGCCCTGGTACCAGATCACGCCCTTGAGCGGGAACGGCTGCAGCGGATGGATCATGCGGTTGTACAGCAGCGTCGGCTGCTGGTTCCTGCCGTCGTCCAGCGTCACGCTCACCTTGGCCGGACGGAATTTCCATTCCGGCAACGGGCGCTTCGTGCCGTCGCCGAGTTGCACGAAGCGTTCGCTGTCATCGCCGTGCAGGCCGCCACCGCCGCTGAGGTCGGTCACCTGCACCGCGATGCGGTTGACTCCGGCGTGCAGCGCCGCCGCGGGCACGCGGTACACGCGCGGCAGGTTCCAGCGCTGTTCGGTATGCCCGACCGGCTGGCCGTTGACGTAGGTGATGTCCGAGTCGTCGACCTGGCCGATCCCCAGGGTGATGCCGGCCTCGGCCTCCTCCGCGCTGAGGGTGAAGGCGGTGCGGTACCAGGCGATGCCGTCCATGCCGTCGTAGCCGCTGGCCTCCCAGTTGCGATCGACCGCAATCCGGTCCCAGTCGCTGTCGTCCAGGTCGGCGGCGCGCCATTGTTCGGCGCCATCGGCCACCGCCGGCCAGCGCGCGATGCGCTGCCGCACCGCGGCCAGGGTCTGCGCGTCCTTGGCCTGCAGCGCGGCGATGCTGTGCTCGGTCTGCGCGGCATCCATGCCCAGCGCTGCGGCATCCATCCACGCCTCGATCGCGCTGCCGCCCCAGCTGCTGTCGACGATGCCGATCGGCACCCCGGTGCTCCTGCGCAACTCGCGCGCGAAGAAATAGCCGACCGCGGAAAAGGCGCCGGCGTCCTGCGGCGTGGCGGCCTTCCATTCGCCGCCGGCCAGCTGTCGCTGCGGCTGCGGCGACCACGACTTGGGCACCTTGAAATGGCGCAACTGCGGATCGTTCGCCGCGGCCACCTCGCGCGCGCCGTCGCGCGCCTGCGCCAGCGGCCACTCCATGTTGGACTGGCCGCTGGCCAGCCACACGTCGCCGACCAGCACGTCGCCGAGACGGCGTTGCGCACCGTCGCCCTGCACCTCCAAGACATACGGCCCTCCGGCCGCATGCGCCGGCAGCTGCGCCTGCCAGCGCCCGTCCGCGGCGGCGACGGCGGTCGCCGCGGCACCGTCCAGGCGCACCTGGATGCGCGCGCCCGGCGTGGCCCAGCCCCACACGCGCATCGGCACATCGCGTTGCAGCACCGCGCCGTCGGCGAACAGCAACGGCAGTTGCAATTCCGCCCAGGCCGATGCGGGCAATGCCGCCAGCGCCAAGGCGGCCAGCCAGTACAGACAACGGGTCGAGCGTGCGTTCATCGGATCGTTCCTGCATCGGTCGTTGCCGCCGGCGGCGCGCACGGCAACAGGGAAGCCAGCGCAGCGCCCGCGCAGGCGCGCGCACGGCCGCATGCAACGCGCTGGCCGCGCGGACTACGGCGCATCGCCATAGAAGATGCCTCGGCCGCCGGTGGCGAAGTAGACGCGGCCGACCACACGCGGGTCGCCGGTGACGGCGTAGGGGCGGCCGAACCGGTGCGCGTCGTCGTCGATGCGCTGCCAGCGGTGGCCTTCGTCCTCGGAGCGGAACAGCCCGCCCACGCCGTCCACGGTACCGGCAAGGAACAGCATCGGCGGCGCACCCTCGCGCGGCGCCCGGCCCAGGCCCAGCGAGCGCGCTTCCTGCACGTTCGACAGCACCTGCAGCCTGCCGTCCTGCCAGCGCAGCACCCCGTGGCTGGGGCTGGCCAGGTAGACCACGCCGGCGCGCAGCGGATCCGGGCGCAGCTGCGGGCGGGTGCGCTCGGCAGCGGACGGCGCGCCGACCTGGACGCCGCTGTCGCGAAACCGGCGGCCGCCGTCTTCGCTGAGAAAGAAACGACCGCTGGCCGCATCCACCGCGTACCAGCGCTGCGGATCGACCCGGTCGGCCTCGATCAGCAAGCTGCCCGAGGAACCTTCCATACGCTGCCACTGCCGGCCCCAATCGTCACTGGCCCAGGCGCTGCCGCCGTTGCGCGGCGACCAGATCACGCGGCTGCCGTCGGCGTTGATCGCGATATGCCCGGCGCCCTCGCCCACCGGCGGCTCGCTGGCGAATGCCGTCCAGTTGGCGCCGCCATCGCGCGACCATGCCGCGCGAACCTCGCCGTTGCGCCGCTCGCGCAACGTACCGCTGCGCACCACCAACTGCGGCGCCTGGCCGGCGGCATCGATGCTCTCGCCGTTGGTCAGGCGCGGCCCGGCGAACTGCGACTGCGCGCGGTCCAGGGTGTCGTGGCGGAAGCCATCGATGTCGCCGAGCGCGCTCAGCAAGTGCGCGCCTTGCGCCGGGCTGAGCAGGTCCAGCGGTACCGTTTCCTCCAGCCCGGCGTCGGCGAACCACCACTGCACCACGCCATCGGCGGCATCGAACGCGCGCAGGTTGCGCGAGGCCCAGACGCCGTAGCCGGTGACGAACAGCGCGCGATCGCTGTCGAACGGATCGATCGCCAGCGACGCCATCCAGTGTGGGCGCGCCTGCGCGGTCCACGGCGCCGCGTCGTGCGCGAAGCGCGAGCGCGGGAACAGCGGTGCCCAGCTGCGTCCGCCATCGGTGCTGCGGTAGATGTCGTCGCCCGGCTGGTAGCGGCGGAACGTGCTGGCGATCAGCGTGTCCGGCCGGCGCGGGTCCACCGCCACCGCGCCCCAACCGAAGCCCGGCCCGCTGCGCGGTTGCGGCACCGGGGTGATGTCGGTCCAGCGCGCCGCGGCCGGTTCGTACTTCCAGACCGCGCCGTCGGCCATCAGGTCCGGACCCGGCTGGTCGCCGTAGCTGAGGTAGTAGATGCCGGCGCTGGAACGCACCATGTGGCTGGGGCGCAATCCGGTCGGCTGCCCCGGTACCGGCCGCCAGCTGCGCCCGCCGTCCGCGGACTCGAACAGGCTCTGTTCCGGCGTGGACACGCCAACATAGATCCGCTGCGACGCGCCACCGCTGGCGGCGCTGGCCGGGTCGAACAGCACGAAGGCGATGCCGACCTGCTGGCGACGTCCGGCATGGTTCACCGCGCTGGCCGACGGCCCGGTGGCCACCGCCGGAAACGACTGCACCCGCTGCCAGTGCGCGCCGCGGTCGGCGCTGCGCCACAGGCCGGCATCGCGCGAACCGAGCAGCAACACGCGGCCGTCGTTGGGGTCGACGGCAAGCCGTTCGCCGTTGCCGCGGCCCAGTTCGTTGCCGCCCAGCCTGAACGGCAGATCGGTGCGCACGAAGTGGCGCCCCTGGTCGTGCGAACGCAGGATCGCGGCGTTGCCGGCGCGCTCGTGCAGATAGGTGCCCGCGGCCAGGTACAGCGCCTGCGGATCGTGCGGGTCGATCGCGAACGCATCGATGCCCATCAGGTTCTGGTCGGCCGGCCCGAGCCAGTCGGTCAAGGCGACCCAGTGCGCGGACGCGGCGTCCCAGCGGTAGGCGCCGCCGACGTCGGTGCGCGCATACAGCAGCCCCTGCTGCGCCGGGTGGAACAGCAGGCCGCTGACGAAACCGCCGCCACCGATGGCGACGCTGCGGAACTGGTAAGGCACTGGCGGCGCCGCGAGCGCCGGAACCGCGCCGCACAGCAAGGCCAGCAGCAGCGCCAGCCAGGCCGAACGCAGCCGCCCGGCACGCTGCGACATGCCAGGCAGTGCGTCGGATCCTAGCAAGCGATGTTGCCGCATCGTGCGCCCTACTCCGAGTGCAACCGACGGCCACGCCGTCGGCAGGAAAACCCCCGCTCCGGCCACGCTGCGCGCGCCGGAGCGGATCGACCGCGCCGTGCTCAGAAGCTGGCGCGCAGGGTCAGGCCGTAACGACGGTCGTTGATCACGAAGTCGCGGTAACGCGATTCCACGCCCAGGTAGCTCTCGTTGCGGGTATCCAGCAGATTGACCCCATCCACCGACACCGACCATACGTCGTCGATGTTGTAGCGCACCGACGCGTCCAGCTGACCGAAGCCCTTGTTGTACACCGGCAGATTGCCGGTGCCGTTGCCGGCCGTGGTCACCAGCCAGTCGCTGCGCCAGTTGTAGGCCACGCGCGCCTGGAAGCGCGACATCTCGTAGCTGAGGATCAGGTTGTAGCTGTTCTTGGACAGGCCCTGCAACGGCACCGTCAGCGCCTGGCCGTTGGTGTCGGTGGCGGTCGGGCTCGGCGCCTCGCTGTCCACGTAGGTGTAGTTGGCCTGCAGGCCGAAGCCGCTCAGCCAACCCGGCAGGAAGTCGAAGAACTGGGTATAGCCCAGCTCCGCGCCCTTGATCCGGCCGTCCTTGCCGTTGACCGGGCGGGTGATCTCCCAGGTCTGGCCGCCGTAGACCTCCTCGAACACGGCATCGGCGATGAAACCGTCGACCTTCTTGTAGAACACCGTGCCGTACATCATCGAACCCTTGCCGAAGTACCACTCCAGCGCGGTATCGAACTGGTCGGCCTTCATCGGCCGCAGGTCCGGATTGCCGGCCGAACCGGTGCGGCGGGTGGTGCCGTCGTTGCCGGTGGCGGTGCCCAGGCTCAGGTTCGGATTGAGTTCGTTGAGATCCGGACGCGAGATGCCGCGCGAGGCGGCGAAGCGCCACTGCAGCGTGTCGGTGAGCATCCACCGCAGATTCAGGCTCGGCAGCACGTCGGTGTAGGTCTGCTGCACGTCCACCGGCAGCAGGCCGCCGCCCTCGGCGTCGGTGCCGGTGCGCACGCCCTGCGAATCGACCTTGGTGCGCACGATACGCAGGCCGATGTTGCCGTCGAACGGGATCGCGCCGCTGTCCACGCCGAAGCGCAGCACGCCGTAGGCGGCGTAGGTCTTCTCGCCCTGGCCGTTGATGTTGTTCGGCGCGAAGGTCAGCGGCGAGGCGCCGAACACCGACAACGCCTGCGCGTAGTTGTCGACCAGCGCGTCGGACGGAGTCAGCCTGGGGCCGAAGGTCTGCGAATCGCCGCGGAAGAAATCGGTGATCGGATTCTGCATCACCTGCGCATCCGGGTACTGCGAGAACGGCGCGCCCAGGTACATGTAGCGCCACACGTTGCCCTTGTTCTGCGCATCGCGGTCGGTATAGCGCACGCCGGCCTTGAAGCTGCGCGCGAAACTGTCGTCGAACGCCAGGTCCATGTCGCTGCGCCAGGCGAACTCGGTGGCCTTGTTGTCGTCCTTGTTGTCCAGGTGGAACTTCCAGCCGCTGTAGTTGGCCTGGTCGGCCAGGTAGCCCGGGTTGCCGGCGGCATCGGTCACCGACAGGCGCGGCAGGTCGCCACGGAAGTCGATGGTGTACAGCGGCGTGGTGTCCATGCCGGTACCGAGGATGTAGCGGGTGCCCTTGGTGGTGGCATCGATGTACTGGAAATCGGTGCTCAGGGTCAGGTTCGGCGATACCGTCCACTTGGCGCCCAGCGAGTAATCGGTGGTCACCGAATGGCGCTCGGTCAGGCTGGTGTTGGAATCGGCCGGGGTGTTCTGGAACGTGCCGCTGACGAACTCGTTGCGGTCGTTGACCAAGATGTCGTCGTAGCCCTGCATCGGGTTCTGCCCGCTGTAGGCGAAGAACGAATAGTCGTGCCAGCGGAAATCGTAGTCCGAGCGCAGCACCTGCGCGGTGACCTCGACGTCGTCGTTCGGCCGCCACTGCAGCGCGAACGCGCCGGTCTTACGCTTGCGCTCGCCGACCGTGGTGTTGGTGCCGGCGCCATGCGGCACCGAGATCTCCTGGCCTTCATAGCCCGGCAGATCGGTCTGCGTATACCACGGCTCGATGGAGATGGTGTCCTGGCGGAACGGGCTGGTCTGCTGCGAGTAGTTCACCAGCAGGCCGATCTCGCCGATGCCGGTCTGCCAGCGGTCGCTGTACATGCCCGAGAACGCCGGCTTGCTGTCGTCGGCCAGGTCGTAGTGGTTGTACTGCACGCTGCCGGCGATCTTGCGCCCGTCGTAGTCGAACGGCAGGCGCGTGCGCAGGTCGACGGTGCCGCCCAGGCCGCCTTCGATCATGTCCGCGGACGGATTCTTGTAGACGTTGACGCCGGCCAGCAGTTCGGCCGACACGTCTTCGAAGCTCAGGCCGCGGCCGTCGTTGGCGGTGAAGATGTCGCGGCCGTTGAGCTCGGTGCGGACCTGGGTCAGGCCGCGGATCGCGATGCTGCTGCCCTCGCCGTAGTTGCGCGCGATCTGCACGCCGGAAATGCGCTGCAGCGCCTCGGCGACGTTGTTGTCGGGCAGTTTGCCGATGTCCTCGGCCACGATCGAGTCGACGATCTGCTCGGAATTCTGCTTGACCAGCTGCGCCTTGGTCACACTGCTGCGGGTGCCGCTGACCTGCACCGTGTCCAGCTGCGTGGTGGCGTCGTCGGCCTGCGCAGGCGCGGCCTGCTCGGCTTGCTGGGCCTGCGCGGCGGACGCGGCGACCAGCGCGGCGACGGCCAGGGCGATGGCGGAGCGGCGGACGCCGCGGCCGGAAATCGAACGGGTAGAACGGAGCGCCACGGTCCGCGCAGGCGGACAATGGCTATGGGGCGCTGACATGGTGCTTCCCTCCCAGGACACATGTACAAACGATTCGGCGATCGTGCCAAGGGCAACGTCGCCGTTTCTAAGTTGTCCGGCCGCACCTGCCGAAATGGGATGCTGGCCGCAAGTCGGACACGAGCGGGGTTGCCGCAGCGCGCACGCGATCGGAGACGATCACGACTCGGACCTGAGAATAGGTTGCAGTCACCATGCCATCCAATGAAATATTTACAGTTAGCTATATGTTTTCCACATACGAAAAGCGAGTCCGCCTGTAAACAGCCGCATACCGCCGCTGCGTAGCTGTTTCGTTTCGGCGCGACGCCGACCGCATCCGCAACGCCATAAAAAAAGCCCGCATGCGTCGCGCATGCGGGCCGAGGACAGCGTCCTGGCGAACGTCGCTTACCAGTTGGCGCGCAGCACCAGCGAATAGCGGCGGTCGTTGACGAACCAGCTGCGCGTGTACAGGTGGTTGTCGACCTCGCCGTCGGCATAGGAGGTCGGCCCCATCAACACCTTGGTCACGGTATTGGTCAGGTTGTTGGCCTGGACACCGAGCTGCAGATGCGGGGTGAAACGATAGAACGCCGAGGCGTCGAGCTGGCCGTAGTCGTCCGACCAGGTCGGCAGCTTGGTCGCCACGTCGCTGGCGGTCAGCAGGTAGCGCGAACGCCAGTTGTAGGCCAGGCGTACCGACAACGGCCCCTTCTCGTAGATGCCGGCGAGGTTGTAGCTGCGCCGCGACAGGCCTTCCAGCGGCAGGCTCACACCGGTGACGGTGGTCTGCGTGTAGGGATCGGTCGCGGAATTGACGCCGCCGCTGCTGTCCACGAAGGTGAAGTTGGCATTGACGCCGAAGCCGCTCAGCCAGCCCGGCCACGAGTCGAAGAACTGCGTGTAGCCGTACTCGAAACCGCGGATGCGGCCCTTGGACATGTTGTACGGCCGCGTCACCAGCCAGTCCTGGCCACCGTAGGTCTCGGTGGTGGTCTGGGTGGAGAAGTAGTCCTTGACGCTCTTGTAGAACAGGGTCAGGTACATCATGTCGCTGGTGTCGAAATACCATTCCAGCGCGGTGTCGTACTGGTTGGCCTTCATCGGCTTGAGGTTCGGATTGCCCGCGGTGCCGGTCCACTTGGACACGGTGCCGTCCTCCTCGGTGGTCGCCGCCAGCAGCAGGTACGGCTGCAGCTGGGTGTAGTCCGGCCGCGCCATCGCCTTGGACGCGGCGATGCGCCACTGCAGCGCATCGGAGAACTTGAAGCGCATGTTGAAGCTCGGCAACACGTTGGTGTAGCTGCCTTGCGCGTTGTTGGCGAAGAACTGCCCGGTGTACTGCGCCTTGAGCGCATCGGAGGCGGCGGTGGCCGACAGGTCGGGGAACTGGCCGTAACCGGTGGCCTCGGTCTTGGTCTGCACGATGCGCACGCCGATGTTGCCGTCCACCGGCACGCCCAGCGCGTCGTCGTTGCCGAAGTACAGCACCGCGTAGGCCGCCTGGGTACGCTCGAACTGGCGGTTGGTGTCCTGCAACTGGTACTGGTCCGGCGCCCAGCCCCAGCCGCGCAGCGCCACGATCTGCTCGATCAGCTTGGAGGTGCCGGCATAGTCCTTGACCGCGGCATTGCTCGGGAAATACAGACTATTGGGCACGCTGATCTTGCCGCGGAACAGGTTCGAGTACGAATACAGCTGCGAGGACGAGGTCATGTAGCTGGCCAGGTCGGCCAGGCCGGTGCTGGTTTCGGGAATCGTCGCCCAGTTGTCGCTGATCACGCCCCAGTTGTAGCCGGAGTTCTTGTTGGTCTGGGTGCGGTCGGTGGCGCGGATACCGGCGCGGAAGGTGCGCAGCCACGGATTGTCGTCGTAGGTGTATTCCAGATCGAAGCGCGTGGCCAGTTCGCGGCCGCGATTCTTCGCCAGGTGGTCCATCGCCGCGCTCCAGAAATAATTGGAGGGGTCGGAGGTATAGCTGGTATCGGCGATCGACACCGCCGGGTACTTGCCGCTCAGGTCGAAGGTCAGGCCCGGCAGGTAGACCGAACTGAACAGGGTGAAGTCCAGCGAATCGCTTTCCGACTGCACCAGCTGCATGTCGCCGCGCACGGTGAGGTTGCTGGTGAGCTTGTGGGTGAAGCCGCCGGACAGGTCGGAGGTGGTGGTGCTCTGCTGCGCGTAGCGGTTGTCGGTGTAGAAGCGCACGCCATCGTTGCCGGTGACGTTGCCGCGCCAGGAACTGGACACCGGCGAGCCGCTGACGAAACGGCCGTCGGCGTCGTAGGTGAAGGTGGTGCCGGGGGCGGGACTGATCGCGTTGGTGTCGTCGTTGAAGAACGCCGCGCGCTCCTGCCAGTTCATGTCGTAGGTGGAGCGCATGTACTGCACGTAGATTTCGGTGTCGTCGCTGGGCCGCCACTGGAACGCCCCGGCCACGCCCTTGCGCTTGCGTTCGAAATCCAGCTGCCGCCAGTTGACGCCGCCGGGCACGTAGACCTTGTCGAAATCGGTGCCGGCCAGCAACGCCGCATCGGTGCGGCGCACGAACGGCTCCACCTGGATGCCGTCGCTGCGGGTGGCCAGTTCCGAATAGGCCACGTCCAGCATCAGCCCCATCTCGCCGACGCCGGTGTTCCAGCGATCGCTGAACAGGAACGAGCCGGACGGCTTGTAGGTCTTGCTGAAGTCGCCGTAGTTCTCGTCGGCGGTGAAGCCGATCACCCGGCCGGGCTGGTCGAACGGCATGCGCGTGCGCAGGTTGACCGTGCCGCCGAGGCCGCCTTCGATGATCTCGGCCGACGGGTTCTTGTACACGTCCACGCCGGCCATCAGTTCGGCCGGCACGTCCTCGAAGCTGAGTCCGCGGCCGCTGGCGGCGCTGAAGCTGTCGCGCCCGTTGAGCTCGCCGCGCACCTGGGTCATGCCGCGGATCATCACGCCGCTGCCTTCGGCGGAGAAATGGTCGGGGTCGTTGCGCGCCATGAAGTGGTCGATGGTCACGCCGCTGACCCGCTGCAGGGTCTCGGTGACGCTGCGGTCGGGCAGCGCGCCGATGTCCTCGGCGCTGACCGAATCGACGATCTGCTCGGCATCGTGCTTGATCGTCTGCGACTTGATCAGGCTGGCGCGCACGCCCTTGACCTCGATCGCGTCGAGCTGGGTCACCGGATCGGCGCTCTTCTTCTTGCTGCTGTCCTCGGCGTCCTGTGCCATCGCCTGCGCGCTCAACAACAGGCCGATGCTCAGCGCCATGGCCGAACGACGCAAAAGACAGGTAGTACGAACCGCTGCGGTCGGCGAGGCCGGACCACGGTAATGACGCGATGACATGATGTTTCCCTCCCAGGACACATGCACACACGGGTGACGGTCGCGCGTGCGCGCCGCCTTGCTGGTTGTGACGGCGGCAAGCCATGGCCCGCTGCCGTATCGCTAGGCGTGGCGGGCGTCGCAACCGAGCGACGCGCCGCGACATCGGTCACGATCGGCTGAGCCTAGAAGTGAATTTCGCGTTAAGCAAATGAAAAATTCACGCCAACCTATGTTTTTTTCGACTATCTGGACGGCAAATATTTCGGCTCAATCAGCGGCATTCACAGCAGACACAAGCACCCCGGCAACGCATGCCAACGGGTGCCGATCCACGGCAGGCCCACCGCCCGATCGCCCCTGCCCTGCATCAGGAGACGGTACCCGCGGATCCGCGGCTCAGCCCGGCGCCCGATCCGGATACAGGCGCTTGGCGGCGTTGCGCAGCGCCAGCAGGATGCGTTCGGCGCCCGGCGGCAGCATGTAGTCGCGGCGGCGGATGATGCCGAACGATTCCATCCGCACCCCCAGCGCGATCGGCAGCACGGTCAGCAGCTTGGCCTGCACGTACGGCGCCACCGCGTCGGCCGGCAGCGCCGCCAGCAGGTCGCTGCCGCGCAGCAGGCTGGTCATCACCGGCAACGACGAGGTCTCGATGACGTTCTGCGGGGTCGGCACGCCGTGCTCCATGAACATCGCGTCCAGCCGCGCGCGCAGCACGCTGTCCACCGGCGGCAGCACCCAGCCGTAGCGCGCCAGGTCGGCGTGGCGCAGGTCGGCGCGCGCCGACAGCGGATGCCCGGCGCGCGCCACCACCGAATGCGGCTCGTCGGCCAGCGGCTCGAACTCCAGTTCGTCGCCGCCATACGGGCCGAGGATGCGGCCGATGACGATGTCGAGCTGGCCGTCCAGCAGCTTGGCCACCAGCGGCCGGCTGTAGTCCATCTCCACCCGCACCAGGATGCCGGGGAACTCGCGCTTGACCTCGGCGATCGCCTGCGGCACCAGGTTGGTGCCCGGATTGACCACGGTGCCGATCGAGACCTGGCCCATGCGCCCCTCGCGCAGCGCGGCGATCTCCTCCTGCGCGCGGCCGATCTCCGACATCGCCGAACGCGCACGGCGGATCAGCACCTGCCCGTACCAGGTCGGCTCCACCCCGCGCGCATGCCGCTCGAACAGCTTGACCCCGAGCAGATCCTCCATTTCCGCCAGCAGCTTGGACGCCGCCGGCTGGGTCATGCTCGCCGCCTCGGCCGCGCGCAGCACCGAGCGATGCTCGTGCAATTGCAACAGCAGCAACAGATGCCGGGTCTTGAGGCGAGCAGCGTTGAACCAGGGATTGGCGGTAGCGGTCATAAGCGGAAAGCGTCCTGAGCGAGAAGATGCGTATTCACCACCGGAATAGCATATGTCTAAAATTTCATTTGCCGAGCATATCTTCACGCGCGCAGGCTATCGGCCAGTCGCGACTCCGGCCGCGACGCCGTCCCACCGCCACACCCGCCTCGTGAAGGCGCCGGCGCACCGCGCCAGCGTAGATGAGCAGGACGATCAGCCAGCGCACCGGTCGATGGCGCCCGCCCGTTCGTCGCCAACGGGACGGTCGCTCACCTGCGCGCCACTGCGGCCGCGCGATGACGACGTCGCAGTGGACGCCTTCCGCTCCACGCACGTTGCCAGGTAAGCCGATGTCCGCCGTCTCCCCGTTCCAGTTTCCCCTGATCGCGATCCTGCGCGGCCTCACCCCCGACGACGCGCTGGACCATGTCGGCGCGCTGGCCGAGGCCGGTTACGACGCGATCGAGATCCCGCTCAACTCGCCGCGCTGGGCCGACAGCATCGGCGCGGCCGTGCAGGCGTTCGGCCAGCGCTGCTGGATCGGCGGCGGCACCGTGCTGAAGATCGCCGACGTCGATGTCCTCGCCGATCTCGGCGCGCGCTTCATCGTCACCCCGAACACGCGGCCGCCGGTGATCCGCCACGCGGTCGCGCGCGGCCTGCAGGTGGTGGCCGGCTTCGCCACCGCCACCGAAGCCTTCGACGCCCTCGACGCCGGCGCGCAAATGCTCAAGCTGTTCCCGGCCGCCACCTACGGTCCCGGCCACCTGCGCGCGTTGCGCGCGGTGCTGCCGCCGACGGTGCCGCTGTTCGTGGTCGGCGGGGTCAGCACCGACACGCTGCACGACTACCTGGCCGCCGGCGCGATCGGCGCCGGCATCGGCGGCGAACTGTACCGGCCCGGCCAGGCGCTCGCGCAGACCCGGGCGCAGGCCGCCGCCTTCCGCCAAGCCTACTTGGACCACGCATGAAGATCGTTCGCCTCACCACCTATCACGCCGCGCCGCGCTGGCTGTTCCTGAAGATCGAAACCGACGAAGGCATCACCGGGTGGGGCGAACCGGTGATCGAGGGCCGCGCGCGCAGCGTCGACGCCGCGGTGCACGAACTGAGCGGCTACCTGATCGGCAAGGATCCGGCGCGGATCAACGACCTCTGGCAACTGCTGTACCGCAGCGGCTTCTACCGCGGCGGGCCGATCCTGATGAGCGCCATCGCCGGCATCGACCAGGCGTTGTGGGACATCAAGGGCAAGGCGCTGGGCGTGCCGGTGTACGAACTGCTCGGCGGGCTGGTGCGCGACCGCATGAAGACCTATCGCTGGGTCGGCGGCGACCGCCCGTCGGCGACCATCGCGCAGATCCAGGGCTACCGCGAGCTGGGTTTCGACACCTTCAAGTTCAACGGCACCGAGGAGATGAAGCTGATCGACGGGCCGCGCGCGGTGGACGCGGCGGTGGCCAAGGTCGCGCAGATCCGCGAGGCGTTCGGCACCAGCATCGACTTCGGCATCGACTTCCACGGCCGTGTCGCCGCGCCGATGGCGCGCGTGCTGCTGCGCGAACTGGAGCCGTTCAAGCCGCTGTTCGTCGAGGAACCGGTGCTGCCGGAACTGGCCGAATACTATCCGCGCCTGGCCGCGTCCACGCCGATCCCGCTGGCGGCCGGCGAACGCATGTTCTCGCGCTTCGACTTCAAGCCGGTGCTGCAGGCCGGCGGCCTGTCGCTGCTGCAACCGGACCTGTCGCATGCCGGCGGCATCACCGAATGCCTGAAGATCGCCAGCATGGCCGACGCCTACGATGTCGGCCTGGCCCCGCACTGCCCGCTCGGCCCGGTCGCGCTGGCCGCCTGCCTGCAGGTGGATTTCGTCTCGCACAACGCGGTGCTGCAGGAACAGAGCATCGGCATCCACTACAACGAAGGCGCCGACCTGCTCGACTACGTGATCAACAAGGAAGACTTCGCGTGCGACGATAGCGGCAGCATCGCCGCACTGCCCAAGCCCGGCCTCGGCGTGGAAATCGACGAGGAGCGCCTGCGCCATGCCAACGAAAATCCGCCCGACTGGCACAACCCGGTCTGGCGCCACGCCGACGGCAGCATCGCCGAATGGTGAGTGAGCCCATGAGCACCGAATCCGCACACACCGCCACGCTGGCGGTGGACAGCCGCTGCACCCACGGCGAAGGCGTGGTCTGGTGCGAACGCCGGCAAGCGCTGTTCTGGGTCGACATCGACGGACGCCAGCTGTGGCGCCACGACCCGGCCAGCGGCGCCACGCGTCACTGGGCCCTGCCCGACCGCCCCGGCTGCCTGGGCCTGTTCGACGACGGCCGCCTGCTGCTGGCGCTGGCCAAGGGCGTGTACGCCGCCGATCCCGACGCCAGCGCCGCCGACGCGACCGACTTGCCGCTGCACAAGCTGGCCGATCTGGAACCGGAGCGCGACGACACCCGCGCCAACGACGGCCGCGCCGACCGCCACGGCAATTTCGTGTTCGGCACCATGAGCGAACGCGCCGACCAGGCCCCGGTCGGCAGCTTCTACCAGTGGTCCGCGCGCCACGGCCTGCGCCGCCTGCCGTTGCCCGGCGTGGCCATCCCCAACGCGATCTGCTTCAGCGCCGACGGCCGCACCCTGTACTACTGCGACTCGGTGCGCCCGCAGATCCTGTGCTGCGACTACGACGCCGCCAACGCCCAGACCGGCAACAGCCGCGTGTTCGCCGAACTCGATCACCCCGGCGCCGAACCCGACGGCGCCATCGTCGATGCCGAAGGCCACCTGTGGAACGCGCAATGGCGCGCCTGGCGCGTGGTCCGCTACCGGCCCGACGGCAGCGTCGAGCGCAGCGTCGCGCTGCCGGTCAAGCATCCGACCTGTCCCGCACTGGGCGGCGCCGACGGCCGCACCCTGTACCTGAGCACGTCGCGCATGGACCACGCCGACGCCGAACTGGCACGCACGCCGCAGGCCGGCGGCCTGTTCGTCGCCGCGGTCGGCATCGCCGGCCTGCCAGAAGGACGCATCGCCAGCGCATGATCGCCATCGATTGGGGCACCAGCAGCCTGCGCGGCTACCGGCTCGCCGCCGACGGCCGCGTCCTCGAGCAGCGCCGCAGCGACCAGGGCATCGGCGCCTGCCAGGGCCGCTTCGCCGCGACCCTGGCGGCGCTGATCGACGGCTGGCCCGGCGACGCGGTGCTGTGCGGCATGATCGGCAGCCGCAACGGCTGGATCGAACTGCCTTACGCGCCCTGCCCGGCCGACGCAGACGCGCTGGCCGCGGCGATGCAGCCGCTGCAGGACCCGGCCCTGTCCGGGCGCACACTGTGGTTCGTGCCCGGCGTGGCCAGCGGCGCCGAGGCGGTGCCGGACGTGATGCGCGGCGAGGAGACCCAACTGATCGGGCTGCTCGACGTCCTGGCGCAGGACGCCCGGGACGCGGGCCGCCACAGCGTGTGCCTGCCCGGCACCCACAGCAAATGGGTCGATCTGGAACACGGTCGCATCGCCGCCCTGGCCACGATGATGACCGGCGAGCTGTACGCGCTGCTGCGCCAGCACAGCCTGCTGGCGCGCCTGATGGACGCCGACGACGCGCAGTTCGACGGCGCCGGCTTCGACGCCGGCCTGCAGCGCAGCGGCGAGCCCGGCGGCCTGCTGCACCACCTGTTCGGCGTGCGCAGCCTGGGCCTGTTCGAGCGGCTGAGCGCGGCGGCCGCGCCGTCCTACCTGTCCGGCCTGCTGATCGGCCACGAGCTGCGCGCGCGCCTGCCGCTGGCGCCGCGCGTGCACCTGATCGGCGGCAGCGGCCTGCTGAACCGCTACGCGCACGCGCTGCGCGCGCTGGGCAGCGCGGTCCACAGCCACCCGGAAGACCTTGCCGCACGCGGCCTGTACCGCCTGGCGCAACGCCGCGGCGGCATCGGCGTCTGATCCCCGCACCGTCCCCGGCGCCGCCTGCAAGCCGCGCCGCAAGGCCCACCTGCCGCGGCGCGGCGGGACCCGCGCCGGCACCGCCACGCGCATTCTCCACGCGCCGGCGCCGACTGCTTTAGAATTGCGCGCTTAACCGCCGGATCGAACCATGCCTTTTGTCGTCACCGAAAACTGCATCAAGTGCAAATACACCGACTGCGTGGAAGTGTGTCCCGTGGATTGTTTCCACGCGGGTCCCAATTTCCTGGTGATCGATCCGGACGAGTGCATCGACTGCACCCTGTGCGAGCCGGAGTGCCCGGCCAACGCGATCTATCCCGAGGACGACGTGCCAGCCGGACAGGAAGGCTTCGTCGCGCTCAACGCGGAGCTGGCCAAGGCCTGGCCGGTGCTGACCACGCGCCAGGAACCGCTGCCCGACGCCGCCGAGTGGGACGGCAAGCCGAACAAGCTGCCACTGCTGCTGAAGTAACCGGCGCGCAGCGCCGTCGAGGCAACCCAAGCTGCGCGAGCGGTTTTTGTAGGAGCGGCTTCAGCCGCGACAGGCTCCATCGGTAAAGCCTGTCGCGGCTGAAGCCGCTCCTACAGGGGATTCCTGGAACCTCAGCATCCGGGCGCAATCCACATCTTCCCCAAAACGAAACGGGCGCCCTGCGGCGCCCGTCTCTGTCCATCGCCACAGCCGGCGCGCACGCCGGCCGGCGACGCCGGCTCAATGGCCGAGCTTGGCCTTCAGCGCCGCGATCAGCTTGACCGGGGCATCGCCGTTGGCCGGCATGCCGCGCGGATCGACCGCCGACACGTACACGCCGGCATCCACCGCCACCACGCGAACCAGGAAGTTGCTGCCTTCGTAGGCCACGTCGTAGGAGCCCAGCACCTGCGCACGGCTGGCGATGGTGACGCCCTCGATGCCGCCCAGCGCGTCGCCGACCTGGCCGAACACCTGGTCGCGCGCGCCCGGCACCACGAAACCGCTGTTCGACGCCGCCGGCGCCTGGGCCGGCGCGCTGCCGGCGCCGGGGCGCTGCGTGGCCGAGGCCAGCGCCGGCACCTTCATCGCCGCCGAGGTATCCGGCGCGGTCAGATCCGGCGGCACTTCCAGCGGACGCATTTCGGGAGCCAGCGCATAGTCGCCACGCGGCTTGCCCTTGTGGAACCAGCTGCAACCGCTGGTGGCCGCGACCATGGTGGTCGCCAGCACGGCGGCCGACAGCACGCGGACGTAGGGAACGGAAGCACGCATCGATAAATCTCCTGAGGGTCAGGCCGCGAGCGTTTCGCGGCTGGATAGTTCTTCCAACGCGGCTGCGTCGGTGGCGAGACGGTCGGCCGTGGCGTGGTGCGCCGCGGACAGCGGCAGCAGCGGCAGCCGCAGCCCCTGGCCGATACCGGCGCGCTGCAGCAGCGCCTTGACCGGGATCGGGTTGGATTCGATGCCGCAGAAGGCGTGGAACGGCTGCAGGCGCGCGTCCCAGGCCTGCGCCGGCTCGGCCTGGCGCGCACGCGCCAGGTCGCACAGGCGGCGGTAGGCGGCCGGCAAGGCGTTGGACGCGACCGAGATCAGCCCGTCGTAGCCGCCGAGCATGGCCTGCGCGGCGCTGCCGTCGTCGCCGCTGAGCACGGCGAAGCCGTCGCTGCGCAGCGCCAGCAGCGCGGCGATGCGTTGCGGATCGCTGCTGGCTTCCTTGATGCCGACGATGTTCGGATGCTGCGCCAGCTGCGCCATCGTCTCCGGCAGCAGGTCGCAGCCGGTGCGCCCGGGCACGTTGTACAGCACCACCGGCAGGCCGCCGTGCTCGGCCACCTCCAGGTAATGCGCGAGCAGGCCGGCCTGGGTCGGGCGCACGTACGGCGGCGTCACCACCAGCGCGTACTGGGCGCCGTTGGCCGCGGCGCGGCGGGTCAGCGCGACGGTCTTGGCGGTGCCGGACAGGCCGGTGCCGGCCAGCAGCGGCACGCGCCCGCCGATCGCCTGCGCCGCCTCGCGCAGGATCAGGTCGTACTCCTCGTCCAGCAGGGTGGCCGCCTCGCCGGTCGATCCCGCCACCACCACGCCCTGCACGCCGCCGTCCAGCTGCCGTTTGAGCAGCCGCTGCCAGGCGTCGAGGTCGAGGTCGCCATTGCCCTGGAAGGGCGTGGCCAGGGCGGTGATGATGCCGGAGAGGGACAAGATGCGTGATGCTCGCTGTGATTTGGAGAGGGCCGCGTGCAGCCCGCACGGACGGGATTCGTCCCGCATGTTACTTGCGGCCCGAAAGCGCGGGCAAGTATGCTGCATACTGCGCCGAGCGACCGCCCGGACGCCGTTCAGCCTTACGCAATCCTACGCAATGCCGGAAGCCCCTTTGACAGACACCACGCCCCGGCCCGCGCCGACCGAAAACCACCTCCTGATCAACGCCTATACGACGCATCCGGAGTCGCCGCTGTTGCCGGTGACGCGCCGTATCGCCGACAGCGGCTGCAATCTCGTCGATGCGCGCCTGGCCACGGTCGGCCGCGACGTGTCGGTGACCGCGCTGGCGACCGGCTCGTGGGATTCGGTCGCCAAGCTCGAAGCCATGCTGACCCGGCTCGACCGCGAGGAAGGCATGAAGCTGGTGTGGTACCGCACCGGCGCCAAGCAGGCGCAGTCCAACCTGCTGCCCTACATCGTCGAGGTCATCGCCGCCGACAAGCCGGGCATCCTGTTCCAGCTGGCGGACTTCTTCGACCGCCAGGGCATCACCATCGAGAACCTGCAGAGCACCCGCTACCGCGCGATGCAGACCGGCGCGGAGATGTTCTCGGCGCAGGTGACGATCGGGGTGCCGGCGAACATGCACATCGCCGCGCTGCGCGACGACTTCCTCGAGTTCTGCGACCACCTGAACCTGGACGCGATCATGGACCCGATGAAGTTCTGATCCGCGCTGGACATCGATGCATTCGAACGCAGATGATGGCGATGCACGCGGAGGACACCCCATGAAGGACGGCGACACCCTGGACCGCACCACGCTGGCATTGCCGCTGGCGTTGTCCGGCGGCGCCAGCGCCACGCTCGGCGATTACGCCGGCCGCTGGCTGGTGCTGTATTTCTATCCGAAGGACAGCACCCCCGGCTGTACCACCGAGGGCATCGACTTCAACGCACTGCTGCCGCAGTTCGAGCAGGCCAACGCCGCCGTGCTCGGCGTCTCGCGCGATTCACTGAAGTCGCACGACAACTTCTGCGCCAAGCAGGGCTTCCGCTTCCCGTTGGTCAGCGACGCCGACGAGGCGCTGTGCCGCGCGTTCGACGTGATCAAGGAAAAGAACATGTACGGCCGCCAGGTGCTCGGCATCGAGCGCAGCACCTTCCTGATCTCGCCCTCGGGCCGGCTGCTGCGCAGCTGGCGCAAGGTCAAGGTTCCCGGCCACGCCCAGGCCGTGTTCGACGCACTGCAGGCCGCCGCCCAGCAGTGATCATTCGCGTTTCCCGCACGTCGCATCACCCTGCCCTGCGCAGGCCGTGATGGTCTTTCCCTGTCCCACTCCCAGGAATCCACGATGACCCGAGGCAAGCGCATCTACGTGCTGGATACCAACGTGCTGATGCACGACCCGACCGCGCTGTTCAAGTTCGAGGAACACGACGTGTTCCTGCCGATGCAGGTGATCGAGGAGCTGGACAACGCCAAGAAGGGCATGTCCGAGGTCAGCCGCAACGCGCGCCAGGTCAGCCGTTTCCTCAACGAGCTGATCGAGGGCGCCGGCGCCGAGCAGATCGAGTCGGGCATCCCGCTCAGCCATCCGCAGGGCATCCAGCTCAAGAGCAGCGGCAGCATCGGCCGGCTGTACTTCCAGACCCGCCCGGTCGAGCCCGGGCGCAGCTTCGGCACCGTGGCGCCGGACAACAAGATCCTGGCCGCGGTGCTGGCGCTGCGCGAGGACGGCCCGGAAACGCCGGTGATCCTGGTGTCCAAGGACATCAACCTGCGGATCAAGGCGGCGATCAGCGGCCTGATCGCCGAGGACTACGAGAACGACCGCGCGCTCGACGATTTCAGCCTGCTGTACACCGGCGCGATCGAGCTGCCGGAGGATTTCTGGCAGAAGCACAACCAGGACCTGCGCAGCTGGAGCGACAAGGGCCGCACCTGCTACGAGATCGCGCTGGCCGACGACGAGGACTGGTATCCGAACCAGTACCTGTACCTGCCCGGCGACGACGAAGTGGAACTGCGCGTGGTCAAGGTCAGCGGCGAGCGCAAGGCGACGCTGGCCCTGGTCGACGACTTCCGCAGCGGCCAGCACGCGGTGTGGGGCATCGCCGCGCGCAACCGCGAACAGAACTTCGCGCTCAACGCGCTGATGGATCCGGAAATCGACTTCGTCACCCTGCTCGGCACCGCCGGCACCGGCAAGACCCTGCTGGCGCTGGCGGCGGGCCTGGCGCAGACCATGGACCAGCAGCGCTACCGCGAGATCATCATGACCCGCGCCACGGTCAGCGTCGGCGAGGACATCGGGTTCCTGCCCGGCACCGAGGAAGAGAAGATGACGCCGTGGATGGGCGCGCTGACCGACAACCTGGAAGTGCTGACCCACAACCAGGAAGGCGGGGCCTGGGGCCGCGCGGCGACCAACGACCTGCTCGCCAGCCGGATCAAGATCCGCTCGATGAACTTCATGCGCGGACGCACCTTCCTGTCGCGCTACCTGATCCTGGACGAAGCGCAGAACCTGACCCCGAAGCAGATGAAGACGCTGATCACCCGCGCCGGCCCCGGCACCAAGATCGTGTGCCTGGGCAACGTCGAGCAGATCGACACGCCGTACCTGACCGAGACCACCTCGGGCCTGACCTATGCGGTGGACCGCTTCAAGGCCTGGCCGCACAGCGCGCACGTCACCCTGCGCCGCGGCGAGCGCTCGCGCCTGGCCGACTACGCCTCGGAGGTCCTGTGAACGCCGCCGGCGCATGCCGTCTCGGCGGCGCGGCGCTGGCCCTGGCCCTGCTCGGCGCGTGCACCACCACGCGCGGGCCGGTCAGCGTGCCGACCGCGATCAAGGCCGGGCAATCGTGGATCGTCACCCGCAACAGCACCGCCGCGCAGGTGCTCGACACCTGCTCGCGCGACAGCCCGGCGCGCCACGACGGCGCGGTGAGCGGCTATTGGGTGCCGAGCGTGGAGCAGATCGCACGGCTGGAAACCCGGCTGGCGCAACTGCAGCCGGACATCGCCGATCCAGCCGGCGCCGACCGCCAGTACGTCGGCATCCTCTACCGCGGCAAGCAGGCGATCTACGTCAACGCGTTCAAGCCGCACGACGACAGCGACCTGGATCCCAGCGTCGACGCGGTGCGCGTGTGCGGCGGCGGCGGCGGCTTCTGGGGCGCGGTGTTCGACCCGGACAGCGGCACGTTCTCCGAGATCGCCGTCAACGGCGCGAAGTAGGCCGCGACGCATGCGCCGCCAGCCCTCGCCCAGCCTGTCGCGCGCCGCGCCGCGGCGCCGCACCGGCGCATGAACTTCGAGTTGCCGCGCTGGGCCTGGGCGTTCGCCGGCGCGCTGGCCTGCGTCGCCGGCATGGTCAATGTGGTCGGCTATCTGGGCTTCGAGCACCAGGCGGTGACCCACCTGACCGGCACCACCACCCTGCTCGGCGCGGCGCTGGCCGATGGCGACATGCGCGTGATCGGCAACCTGCTGGGCGTGGTGCTGGCCTTCCTCGGCGGCGCCGTGCTCAGCGGCATCGTGGTGCAGGACAGCCGGCTGCGCCTGGGCCGCCGCTATGGCGTGGCGCTTGCCTTGGAAGCATTGCTGCTGCTGGCGGCGATGCAGGCGTTCAAGCAGCAACAGCTCGTCGGCGCCCTGTTCGCCGCCACCGCCTGCGGCCTGCAGAACGCGATGACCACCACCTACAGCGGCGCGGTGGTGCGCACCACCCACCTGACCGGCATGTTCACCGACCTGGGCATCGGCCTGGGCCAGGCCCTGCGCGGCCTGCCGCTGCCGCGGCGGCGCATCCGCCTGAGCCTGCTGATCATCGGCGGCTTCCTGCTCGGCGGCGTGCTCGGCGCCTGGGCCTACCGCCATGTCGGCTTCGATGCGCTGCTGGCGCCGGCGCTGCTGACCGGCCTGGTCGGCACCATCTACGCGCTGCAGGCCCACTACCGCCGCCAGCAGCGCTGACCCGCGGTCGCCAAGCCGCGGCGGGCGCTGCACAATCGGCGCATGAGCGAACCCACCGTCGTCTCCGCCCTCAGCATCGCCGGCACCGACTCGGGCGGCGGCGCCGGCATCCAGGCCGACCTGAAGACCTTCGCCGCGCACCGCGTGCACGGACTGTCGGCGATCGCCGCGCTGACCGCGCAGCACACCCGCGGGGTCAGCGCCGTGCACGTGCCGCCGCTGGCGTTCCTGCGCGCGCAACTCGACGCCTGCTTCGCCGATTTCGACATCGGCGCGGTCAAGCTCGGCATGCTCGCCAACGCCGCGGTGATCCATCTGGTCGCCGACGCGCTGGAACAGTACCGCCCGCCGTTCGTGGTGCTGGACCCGGTGATGGTCGCGACCAGCGGCGCCAAGCTGCTCGAAGACGACGCGCTCGATGCGCTGCGCGGCCGCCTGCTGCCGCTGGCGACCCTGGTCACGCCGAACACGCCGGAAGCGCAACTGCTGCTGGGCCGCACGATCGAGAACGCCGACGATGCCGAGCACGCCACCGCCGCGCTGCTCGCGGCCGGCGCGCAGGCGGTGCTGCTCAAGGGCGGCCACCTGGCCGAAGGCCATCGGGTGATCGACCGCTACGACGACGGGGTCAGCCGCAGCGAATTCAGCCATGCGCGGCTGGACTTGCAGGCGCACGGCACCGGCTGCACCCTCGCCGCGGCGATCGCCGCGCAGCTATGCCAGGGACTGGCGCTGCCGGTGGCCTGCGAGGCAGCGATCGACTACGTCGCCCGCGCGCTGCAGGGCGGCTACCGTCCCGGCCGCAGCGAGGTGGTGGTGCTGGACCACTTCGGCGCCGCGCGCAACGCATGAGCACGCACACGCCAGCGAGCGAGGCGCTGCCGGCCGTCGCCGGCGACGGCCACCGCTGGACGCTGCTCGCACGCATCCCCGCGGCGCCGCGCCAGGCGCTGCTGTGGCTGCCCGCGCTCGGCGTGGCCGCGCGCCACTATCTGCCGCTGGCCGAAGCGCTGGCCGCGCAGGGCGTGGCGGTGTTCCTGCACGAATGGCGCGGCAACGGCAGCAGCGCGCTGCGTCCGTCGCGCACGCAGGACTGGGGCTATCGGCAACTGCTGTGCGAGGATCTGCCGGTCAGCCACGCGGCGATCGCGCAGCACGGCGCGTTGCCGCTGACCATCGGCGGCCACAGCCTCGGCGGGCAAATCGCCTGCTGCTACGCCGCGCTGCATCCGCGGGCCTTCGCCCAGCTGTGGCTGGTCGCCAGCGGCACGCCGTACTGGCGCCAGTTCGCCGCGCCGCGTCGCTATCTGCTGCCGCTGGCGTACCGCTTCCTGCCGTGGCTGGCGCAGCGCCAGGGCGTGCTGCACGGGCGCAGGCTCGGCTTCGGCGGGACCGAAGCGCGCTCGCTGATCGCGGACTGGGCGCGGGTGGGCCTGAGCAATCGCTATGCGGCGGCCGGCATGGCCGCGGATCTGGAAGCGCTGCTGGCGCAGGTGACCGCGCCGGTGCGCGGCGTGGTGCTGCAGGACGACTGGCTGGCGCCGGCCACCTCGCTGCGCGCCCTGCTGCGCAAACTGGCGCCGCGCACGCTCGAGCTGCACTCGCTGGATGCGGCGCAGCTGGGCGCTGCGGCCGACCATTTCGCCTGGATGAAGCGGCCGGCGGCCGTGGCGCAGGCCCTGCTCGGCAGCGCAGACTGAATTTTTTCCGCGAAGGGCATTGACGGGTCCGGGGGACTCGGTAATAATTCCGCTCCTGACGACGCGCCCGTAGCTCAGTTGGATAGAGTACCTGGCTACGAACCAGGCGGTCGGGAGTTCGAATCTCTCCGGGCGCACCAGTCAGATGAAAAACGACAAACTCGGTTTGTCGTTTTTTTTTGCGCGTTCGCCGGCTATTGCAGGTATGCGACCGCGACGTTGCGCAGCGCAACGACGCATCGGCGCACGCCGCTGTAGACGAATCGGCAGAACTCGGGAATAATCCCGCGCCTGACAACGCGCCCGTAGCTCAGTTGGATAGAGTACCTGGCTACGAACCAGGCGGTCGGGAGTTCGAATCTCTCCGGGCGCACCAGTCAGATGAAAAACGACAAGCCTGCGCTTGTCGTTTTTTTTGCATTTCCGTTTGCCTACGCTCGCGCCGCAAGCGCGCGCGTTTACGCGGCGACCTTGCCGCCGAGGTCGGCCGCCGGCGCTGCCGCGCCGCCGCCCAGTTCGATCACCGCATAGCCCGCGGCACGCCACGCATCCAGTCCGCCGCGCAGCGGCACCACGTCCTCGTAGTGACGCTGGCGCAGGCGCGTGGCCAGCACCGCCGCCGACACCTCGTTCGGGCAGGCGCAGTAGATGACGATCTTGCGATCGCGCGGCAACGCCTCGACGATGGCGTCGATACGGCGATCGTCCACCTCCATCGCGCCCGGAATCGCATACGGCTCGAGCGCGCGATATCCCGGCGCGCGGATGTCCAGCAACACCGGCACCGCCTCGCCCTGCATCAGGGCGTACAGCTCGTCGACGTCGATGCGCAGCGTCTCCATCGACTTCAGCAGCGCATGCCGGCGCCACGCGCGATAGCCTATATACAGCGCCAGCGCGCCCGCCAGCAGCAGCACCGCGCGCGAGCCGAGCAGGCTCAGCCAGTCCAGCACGTCCTGCACCTGGTCGGCGAACGCCAGGCCCAGCAGCAGCCCGCAACCGGCCCACAGCGCCGCGCCCAGCGCGTCGTAGCGCAGGAACGCGCCCGGCCGCACCCGCATCGCCCCGGCCATCGGCACCGACACCATCGACAGGCCGGGCACGAACTTGGCCACCGCCAGCACGCGCACGCCCCAGCGGGTATAGAAGCGCTCGGTCTGCTTCATGCAGGTATCGCGCGACAGCGACAGGCGGCACAGCGACTGCAGCGTGCGGTTGCCATAGCGGCGGCCGGCGCCGAACCAGACCAGGTCGCCGATCAGGCTGGCCACGATCGACACCGACAGCGCGGCCAGCAGGCTGCTCCACACCGCACTGCCATCGAGCAGCGCATAGGTCGCGCCGACCAGGATCAACGTCGGCAGGGCCGGCACCGGCAGGCCCAGCGACAACGCCAGCACGTTGACGAAGACCAGGCCCAGGCCGTAACGCGCGATCAGTTCCTGCATGGCCGAGCCTGCGCCTGGGGGAGAAAGGGATGCGCCATTATCCTCCCGGCATCGCCGCCCGGCGCGCGCGATGCCGCCTCACCAGCGGAACAGACCCGCCCACACTCAGTCCAATCGCGCCTGCAGCCGCGCCAGCCACGCCTCGAACACCCCGGGCTGGCGCATGCGCGCGCGCCACCAGGCCAGCGCCGCACCCTCCTCGCCGCTGCGCCACGCCAACTGGAACACCTCGTCCGGCTTCGGCTCCTCGACCTGCTTGCGCAGCAGCGCGCCGCGCGCCAGCGCCGCCCGCGCGTAGGGTTCGGGCAGGAAACCGAAGCCCAGCCCCGCCACCTGCAGCCGGTACTTGCTGCGCATGTCCGGCACGGTCAGCGCATCCTGGCCGAACAGCAGCCCGACCGTGCGCGGCAGCAGCCGCCGTGCCGAATCGGCGACCGCGATCGCGCGATGCTCGGCCAGCTGGCTGCGGCCGAGCGGCTCGGCCGCCTGCGCCAGCGGATGCGTGGGCGCGACCACGAACACGAACGACAGCGAGCCGAACGCCTCGGCCACATAGCCGCCGCCGCTGGGCCCCTCCCCGGCCGCGCCGACCAGCAGGTCCACGCGCCGGTCCAGCAGCGCCTCCCAGGTGCCGGACAGCGATTCCTGCACGATCCGCAATCGGGTCTGGTCGGCGACCGCATAGAACGCGGCGATGTCCTCGGCCAGGCAGTCCGGGGCGAATACCGAGTCCAGCGCCAGCGCGAACTCGGTCTCCCAGCCGGACGCGACGCGGCGCACGCGGAGTTCCAGGTCCCCGGCCGCGCGCAGCAGGTGGCGGCCCTCGCGCAACAGCTCGGCCCCGGCCGCGGTGAGCGCCACCTTCGGACCCAGGCGATCGAACAATTGCACGCCCAGGTCCTCCTCCAGCTTGGCCACCGTGTAGGAAATAGTGGACGGCACCTTGTACAGCGCCTTGCCGGCGGCCGAGAACGAACCGCGGCGGTCGATGGCGTCGATGATCTGCAGCGCGTCGAGGCTGATCTTGAGCATTCGAATTTTTCGATGATAGGTGCCGAATCTATCCGTTTTTCAAACCCGGCGACAGTGCGGATACTGTCCCTCACCGCAAGGCGGCCACGAAATCAACCAGATATCGCCACCGCCCTGCCTTATCGATCCACTTGCACATATCGCCACTATCAGGAGCTTCCCATGTTGCAGATCCGCACCAGCGATACCCGTGGCCGCGCCGAGCACGGCTGGCTATCCTCGCGCCACACCTTCTCCTTCGGCCACTACCACGATCCGCGCCACATGGGCTTCGGACCGCTGCGGGTGATCAACGAGGACCGGGTGCAGCCGGGCCAGGGCTTCGGCACCCATGCGCACCGCGACATGGAGATCCTCTCCTACGTGCTCGACGGCGCGCTGGAGCACAAGGACAGCATGGGCAACGGCTCGGTGCTGCGCTATGGCGACGTGCAGCGCATGACCGCCGGCTCCGGGGTCACCCACAGCGAGTTCAACCACTCCGCCAGCGAGTCGGTGCACTTCCTGCAGATCTGGCTGTTGCCGGAACGCGCCGGGATCGAACCCGGCTACGAGGAAAAGCACTTCGCCCCGGAGACCAAGCGCGGCCAACTGCGCCTGATCGCCGCGCCGCAGGGCGAGGATGGCGCGGTACGGATCCACCAGGATGCGCGCATCTATGCGGCCATCCTGGACGGCGAGGAACGCGTGGACCATGTGTTGGCCGACGGGCGCGGCGCCTATGTGCAGGTCATCCGCGGTTCGCTGACGGTCAACGGCCAGGCGCTGCAGGCCGGCGACGCGGCGCAGATCGTCGACGAGGCCGAGCTGACCTTCGCCGATGCGCGGGATACGGAATTCCTGTTGTTCGACCTGCCGCGCTGAGCCGCGACGCCGGCCCGACCGGTGCCGCAGCACAGGCGGTGCCCGCAGAACCCGCCCGATGGCGGGTTCTGCGTGTTCGCACGGCACAGCGCGCATCCGCGGCGGCACTGGCAGCCACCGCGCAGCGCGCCGATCGCAACGCCAGGCACGGATCCGGTGCCGCAATGCCCGCTCCTCACGCGCCCCTCGACAGGCCATGACGCGTCCTGCACGGCATCCGCGTCAATGCTTGCGCTCTTCCCCACACGCCGGCATGCCGGCCAAGAGCCCTGCACCGATGCGACACCCCACCAGCGCCGTCTACGCCACCCCCTCGCGCATCCGCCAGGGCCGCCCCTTCCCCCGCGGCGCCGTGTTCGACGGCCAGGGCACCAACTTCGCCCTGTTCTCGGCGCACGCCACGCGCGTGGAGCTGTGCCTGTTCGACGAATCCGGCACGGAAACGCGGCTGGACCTCCCCGAGTACACCAACGAGATCTGGCACGGCTACCTGCCCGATGCGAAGCCCGGCCAGCGCTACGGCTACCGCGTGCATGGCCCGTACGCGCCCAGCGAGGGCCATCGCTTCAATCCCAACAAACTGCTGCTCGACCCCTACGCCCGCGAGATCGAGGGCGACCTGATCTGGGCCGACGAACTCTACGGCTACACCGTCGGCCACCCGGATGGCGACCTCAGCTTCGACGAACGCGACAGCGCGCCGTTCATGCCCAAGTGCGTGGTCGTCGAAGACACCTACGACTGGGGCGACGACGCCCGGCTGCTGACCCCATGGAGCGACACCCTGGTGTACGAGACGCACGTGCGCGGCTACACCATGCGCCACCCGCAGGTACCGCAGGAGTTGCGCGGCACCTGCGCCGGTCTGGCCCAGGAACCGGTGCTGCGCTACATCAAGGAGTTGGGCGTCAGCGCGGTGGAACTGCTGCCGGTGCATGCCTATCTCGACGACCAGCACCTGCTCGACAAGGACCTGCGCAACTATTGGGGCTACAACACCCTGGGCTTCTTCGCGATCAAGTCGCGCTACCTGGCCAGCGGCCATCGCGACGAATTCCGCGACATGGTCAAGGCCATGCACCGCCAGGGCCTGGAGGTCATCCTCGACGTGGTCTACAACCACACCGCCGAAGGCAGCGAACTGGGCCCCACCCTGTCGTTCCGCGGCATCGACAACGCCAGCTACTACCGCCTGGCCGAAGACAAGCGCTACTACATCAACGATACCGGCACCGGCAACACGCTGAACCTGAGCAACTCGCGGGTGATCCAGTTCGTCAACGACTCGCTGCGCTACTGGGCCGGCGAGATGCACGTGGACGGCTTCCGCTTCGACCTGGCCACCATCCTCGGCCGCGAACCCACCGGCTTCGACCAGCGCGGCGGCTTCCTGGATGCGTGCAACCAGGATCCGTTGCTGTCGGAAGTGAAGCTGATCGCCGAGCCGTGGGACTGCGGCCCGGGCGGGTACCAGGTCGGGCATTTCCCGCCGGGCTGGTCGGAGTGGAACGACAAGTTCCGCGACAACGCACGCGCGTTCTGGAAGGGCGACGACGGCATGCTCGCCGAGTTCGCCACCCGCTTCACCGGCTCGGCCGACCTGTTCGATCGCCGCGGCCGCCGGCCCTGGGCCTCGGTCAACTTCATCACCGCGCACGACGGCTTCACCCTGCGCGACCTGGTCAGCTACAACGAAAAGCACAACGACGCCAACGGCGAGGACAACCGCGACGGCTCGTCCAACGACGGCTCCTGCAACTACGGCGAGGAAGGCGCGACCGACAACGCCGAGATCCTGCAACTGCGCGAGCGGCAGATGAAGAACCTGCTGGCCACGCTGCTGCTGGCGCAAGGCACGCCGATGCTGCTCGCCGGCGACGAACGCGCGCAGAGCCAGGGCGGCAACAACAACACTTATTGCCAGGACAACGAGATCACCTGGCTAGACTGGGACCACGACCCAACCGAAGGCCGGCTGACCGAGTTCGTGAAAGCGCTGAGCGCATTGCGCAAGCGCTACCCGATCCTGACCCGCGGGCGCTTCCTCAACGGCCAGTACAACGAAGAAGCCGGCGTGCGCGATCTCACCTGGCTCAATCCCGGCGGCACCGAGATGGAAGACGCGCACTGGACCGATGCCGGCGCCCGCGTGGTCGGGCTGCTGCTGGAAGGCAAGGCGCAGACCTCCGGGGTCAGGGAACTGGCCAACGACGACACGCTGCTGATCGTCATCAACGCCTACCACGAAGGGGTGAACTTCACCCTGCCCTCGTCGGAGGAGGAACTGCACTGGAAGCTGGTGCTGTCCACCGACGACGCATTGCAGATCGACAGCATGCCCGCAGGTGCCAGCGAGTTCCTGGCGCCGCCGCGCAGCGTCAGCGTGTTCGAGTGCCAAGCGTCGCAGCCTCAGTGACGACATGCGCCACCCGGAGGCCGCGAGCGGTAGCCGGGTGTCGCATGCGGCGTGCTGCAGCCGCGGAAAGCGCAGCCCGGATCCAGCCTTCAGAATAGTCGGCACGCCGCATCTGGCGGCTGGTATCGGACATCCAAGGAGGAGGAAAAAGCGGAAATAGGTCATCGCCAGTCTTATCCAAAGCTGGCGGATCGCAAAGCCACGATTCCAGCATTCCGACCATCGCAGCGACCCGCTCGCCGCTGTCTGTACGCCTGTGGACACGTCAAGACGCACGATCCCGGGAGCCAACGCCGATGCGCAACAGCGCAGCGCCATGGCCCATGGCATCGCGTGCAGGCTGCGCCCATGGACGACACGAGAACCGGACCGAAGCATCGCCTCGGCGCCCAAACTTTCCAGCGATTAAACGGCACTTCCGACTGCGCCCAATCTTCACTCGCGCCATACCGCTGCACGCGCAGTTTGGCGATGCCCGCTCAAGGGCTCTAACTTACTCGCGGAGTCAACGATGGATAAGAATCGCACTGAAGGCGCCAAGAACCAGGTCAAGGGCACCGTCAAGGAAGTCGTCGGCAAGGTCACCGGCAACAAGTTGAAGGAAGTCGAAGGCAAACTGCAGAAGGGCGCAGGCAAGGTTCAGAGCGAAGTCGGCAAGGCACGGGACAACGCCCGCCACTGAGCAGCGCCGCAGCGCTTCCAAGACCTCGCTGGGCGCAAGTCTTTGAACGATGGCTTCGAGGCGTCCTTGCTTGGATCCCGAGCAACCGGTTTCGAGCACGACAGCCAGGGCCAAGCCATCGGCGCTCCAGGGAGTTTCGCGATGATGCACGCGGACAGCGGCTTGCAGTAATGGGCCAGGCGTGGCCGGGCGTATCGCCCATAACACGCCTTTGACGAAGTTCCGGTTGTCGGCATCCATCCAGACCGGCGTACTCGCGTTGACATGGGGCAGATCTTCGGATCTGCCCCCGTTTTGGTCACAGTCGATTCGTAGCGGCCAGACTGCACCGGCGCGCTCTTTCGCATCAGCCAAATGCAGCCAAGGCAAGGGCCTCATGCCCAGTCGGCCCATAGCGGCGAATCTTCCTTGCCAGTCACACAGCTTTTCCGGAACCAGCGTTCGCACTCGCGGGTCAGAGGCACACGCCAGCACCCCCCTCGACACGGAGCACTTGAATCATCCGGATCTCTCACGAGGTCTTCAGAAACTCCAGATCGAGCACGGCATGCGCGCCAGTTGGAATCCAGCGGCGGATGATGACCTGCGGCACCGCGTCGTCGCCTACATCCACGCAAAGCGCCAACAAGTGATCGCGCGTGGGCCGGCATTGCCAAAAACGCCAGCGGCTCACGTCGTGGTCCAGGCTCGGATCTGCCACCAACCGCACTGAGCGTCCGTCCCCCAACCGAAAGCCGAATTTCTCCAACGGCATGGACATCCCCAGACCGCGCGCCTTGGCGTAGGATTCCTTGAAGGTCCAATACTCGAAGAAGCGATCCTGCTGTTGATCGGTAGGCACGCAGGCGAGATCGGCGATCTCCTCCGGGGCGAAATTACTGTTCGCCACTCCCATGGACACCTGCCGCGCCACGATCTGTTCGACATCCACGCCCACCGCGCGGCGCGAGGTAACGGCCATGGCGATCAACCCACGCGTATGCGAGATATTGAAGGACAGACTGCACGCATCAACCCCATGCCGATCCGCGATGTGTGGACGCCCGAAGCCATCCTTCAGAAAACTCCAGTCCTCCGGCGACACATCCACATACTTGGACAACACCGTACGCGCCATGCCACGGGTCACGAGGTAACGCTTGCGGTCATCTTCGAGCAAGAACCGCACTTGTTGACTGCGTTCGTCCGCATTCAACAAGGGCAGAATGCCGGCAAGTGCGTCTTCGGCGATGTGGTCATAGAACGCGAGCCAGACATCGACGCCCGCCCCGCCACCCCCTGGCGGAACACCCAGCGCGGATGGGCATCTATGTTCGACGTTCGTCATGACCCCAGGTTTCGCACGCCAGCAAGACGGAGTGGATGAGATGCTCCATGAGAAACGCCATCGGGGCAGCTCGGCAAGCGCGCCCTAGCAAGGCACCGCACGCCGATTGCGTTGCGGCAACAGCGATTGCCCATGCATCGCCACTCGCCCCTCCCATTGGCTCGTCGCTCGTCATGCCCCCGATCACGCCGCACTGGACACGATCGCCTGCACCTTGGGACCAAATTTCCGCGCGAGCCACAGCTCGATGTCATGAACGAAACTGAAGAGCACCGGGACCAGGATCAGGCTGAGCACGGTCGAGGAAATCAGTCCACCAATCACCGCGATAGCCATCGGCGCGCGAAACGCGGAGTCCAGCGATACGCCGAACGCCAACGGCAGCATGCCCGCAGTCATCGCCACCGAGGTCATCACGATCGGGCGCGCGCGGGCGCGGCAGGCCAGCATGATTGCGTCGAATCTCGGCACGCCTTCGCGGATATTCTCCAACATGGCATCCACGAGCAGGATCGAGTTCTTATCGGCGATACCCATCAACATCAGCATGCCGAGCAAGGCAGGCAGACTCAGCTCCATGCCGGTCGCGAACAGCAGCAGGAACGCGCCGCCGATCGACAGCGGCAACGCCATCATCCGCGCCAATGGCTGCAACCAGTCGCGATACAGCAAGACCTGGATCGCATAGACCAGAAACAGACCGGTACCGAGCGCCTTCAGGAAACTCACCATCAGTTCGTTCACGAACTCGGCGTCGCCGGTATTGAGCACACGCACGCCCGGCGGCAGGTGCTTGATCGATGGCAAGGCGTTGACCGCCTCCATCGCGGTACCGAGGGCGACGCCGTCGAGATTGGCCTGCAGATCGATGCGACGCTGCCGGTCGTAGCGCTCGATGGTGGCCGGCCCCTTGCCGAATCGCAGCGTGGCCACGGACGCCAATGGCACGCTGTCGCCAGCGGCCGTGCGCAGCTTGAGATTCTGCAAGATGCCCAGATCGGTGCCGTATTCGCGCGGCAGGCGAACGCGCACCGGAATTTCCCTGCTCATGTAATTGAACTTGGACAGTCGCGGAATATCGTCGCCGATCGTCGAGGTGCTGACGGCCTCGCCGACCTGCTGCGCGGTGATGCCGAACTCGGCCGACTTGAGCGGATCCATCTGCACGACGATTTCCGGCTGCTCCTGGCCGACGCTGGTATCGACGCCGATCAGCCCGGGAATCTTCTGCATGTCGCGTTTCACCGCATCGGCCGCGCGGGTGAGCGCGCGATCGTCGTCGCTTACGAGCGCGATCGACACGTCCTTTCGACCCGACAGGCTGTCGAAACTGACCCGCATGTCGGCCAGCTTGGCGATCTCCGGATAGACGCGCGTGGTGAATTCGCGCTCGCTGATGTCGCGCTTGGTTGGAGGAACCAGCTTGACGTAGATCCGCGACTTGTTGACCGCGCCGTCGGCGCCGCCGGAAAGGGTGAGGACGTACTCGACCTCCGCGTGCTTGCTCACCACTGCGGCGACTTGCTGCGCTGCCTGATCGGTCTGCTCGATGGTGCTGCCGCGCGGAACTTCCAGAGTGATGCTGGAGACCGAGTAATCGTCGTACGGCATGAAGCCGAGCGGCAACAAGGGCACCAGCCCGAACGAAGCGACCACGCCGAGCAGCGCCATCACCAGCGTCTTGATGCGGTGCTTGAGCGTCCATCGGACGATCGCAAGATATCGGATCGTCAAGGCGCCGTCCTGCGGATGATCCGTGGTCGGCACTTTCATCAGTCGCGACGCCAACATCGGCGTCAGCAAGCGCGCCACCATCAGCGAGAAGAACGCGGCGACCGCCACGGTCAGACCGAATTGGCGGAAGTACAGGCCCGGCAGCCCGCCCATGAAACTGACTGGAATGAACACGACGCAGATCACCAAGGTCGTCGCGATCACCGACAGGCCGATCTCTTCCGAGGCTTCGATCGCCGCCTGCATGACCGATTTTCCGGAGCGCATATGCCGGTCGATATTCTCGACCTCGACGATCGCATCATCGACGAGCACGCCGGTGACCAAGGTGATCGCCAGCAGGCTGATCATGTTCAAGCTGAAATCCAGCCATTGCATGACCAGGAACGTGGGAATGATCGACAACGGGATCGTCAGCGCCGCGATCAAGGTGGCGCGCCGATTGCGCAGGAACCAAAACACCACCAGCACGGTGAGAATGGCGCCTTCGAAGAAGTTGAACATCGTCGCGCGATAGCCGATCTCGACGAAATCGATATCCGAGAAGGCTACACGGAACTTCACCCCACCCGTCTTCGACAACGCTTCCAGACGCTCGCGTACCGCCTTGGCGACCGAGACCTCGCTGATGGCGGGATCCTTATAGACCATGAAGGTCACCGCCGGGCGACCATCGACCTTGGTGATGTTGCGCACCTCCGACGGGCCGTAGGAAACGACACCGATGTCCGACAGCTTCACCTTGCGTCCGCCCGGCACCGCGATGCGCGTTCCCGCCAAGGCATCCAGACTGTCGGCGCGGCCGATCGTGCGCAACGCGTATTCCGTCGCGCCGAGGGTGAAGCGTCCGCCCGGAGAATTGACGTTGCTGGCCACCATTTGCTGGCTGACGTCGGCTGCGCTGATTCCGAGCGACGCCAGTATCGCCGGGTCGAGCACGATGGAGATTTCCTGATCGCTGCCGCCACTGCGGTCGACACGCGATACGCCCTTGACCGTAAGCAGTTCGCGCGCGACCGTCTGGTCGACGAACCGGCTCAGGTCTTCCATCGGCATTTCCGGCGCTTCGGCGATGTAGATGCCGACCGGCCGGCCGGTATCGCTAGCGCGGCGCACGATGGGTTCGCGTACTGTCGCCGGCAGATTCTGCCGGATCGCGGCTACCGCGTTGCGTACGTCGTTGGTCGCGCGATCGACGCCGATATCGAGGTTGAACTCGATCTGCGTCGTCGACTGGCCTTCCGTCACTGTCGACACGATGCGCTTGATGCCCGGGATCGACGCCACCGCATCTTCGACCTTCTGTGTCGTCTCCGTCTCCAGCTCGGTGGGGGTCGCGCCTGGCTGCAGAATCAACACGTCGACGACAGGCGTGACCACGTTGGGCATCGCGGTGATCGGCAACTGCATGAAGGCGACGATGCCCGCCAGCGTGAGCATGACGAACAGCAGAATCGGTGGCACCGGATTGCGGATCGCCCAGGTGGAGAAGCCGAAGTTCATTTCGAAAGGTCTCTATCCAATGAGGAAGTGCGGCAGGTGGAGCGTTGCGGTACCTGGATCATCGACGCGCGCGGTCAGCGACTCGCGTCGGCGATCAGCACTTTGTCCTTCTCGCGCAGGAACGGACCGGCCTTGGCCACAATGCGCAGATCGCCGAGAGATTCCGACACCACCACTTCGTCGACGGTCTGCAAGGTCGGCGTGATCGGCATGCGCGACACCAGGCCCTTGTCGCCCACACGCCAGACATAGCTGCCCAGCGAATCCTGCTGCATCGCCGTGCGCGGAATCGTCCAGCCTTCCACCTGCGCCAGGTCGATGCGCGCCTGAGCGAAGATGCCGACCGGAACGACGTCTTGCGTGTGCAGACGGATCCGCACTTCGCTCGAACGGGTGGTGCTGTCCACGTTCGGGGTGATCAGCCGAATCTCGCCGGAGATGGGCTCGGCGTGCCCGGCCAGCTTGACGCTCGCGCTCATGCCCGGCTTCAGACGCACGACCACCGCTTCGGGCACGCTGGCATCCATCTCCATCTCGCCGTCCTTCGCGATTTCGAACAAGGCGACGCTATCGCTGGTGAGATTGCCAATCTCGGCGGTGCGCCGATAGACGAAGCCTGCGGCCGGAGCGACTACGCTGGTGCGCTGCACGCTCAGTCGTGCGTTCTCGTAGCGCGCACGTGCGCCCTCGAAATCCGCCTGTTTCTGCTTGAACGACTCCACGCTGACCAGCTGCTGCGGCAGCAACAGGCGCATGCGCTCGTAGTCGCCCTGCGCGCGCTCGAAGTCCGACCGCAGCTCGTTGCTGGAGATCCCCATGCCCTTGCCGTCCAGCACCGCCAATACCTGCCCGGCCTTGACGTAGTCGCCGACCTCGGCTTCCACGCGTTGCACCTGCAGGCCCGACAACTGCGGGATCACCGGTACGTTCTCGCGGCTGCGCGTCGCGCCGACCACGGAAACCGCCTCGGCCAGCGCCTTGCGTTGCGGCTTGACGATGCTGACCGTCAGTGGCGGCGTGGCTTGGTTGGTGGTGACGGCAGACTTCGCGGGCCGGCCGCTGAGCAAAAGCCCCAACACCAAACCGGTGCCCAGCAAGGTTACAGCGTAGATCATGGGACGCATTTTCATGGCGAGGCCACTTCGGTATTTGAACGGTAGGAACGAGCCAGCGACATGTGCACATCGAACCGCTGCGGCGATTGCGCCTGTGTCGGCGCGGCGGCCACCTCGTGACGCTCCGTCGCCAGCGCGGCCAGCTGTGGCGACGATGGCGGAGCGAACGAGACGACGTGAGAACTTCCGAGCGTGTGATCCATCGCACTTCCCTGCGCTAGATAAATGGTGCTGTAGGCAGCCATAACACCAGCACTGCCAATATCAATGGATGTGCCCGTCATTTGCACCCAACTGATGGCATACATGGATCGAAACTGGGGACTGTCTCTCATATCCGGATGCGATAATCGCCGCTGCCGTTCGTTTCGTACGGCACACCCTCCATGCCGCCCTGCCCCGCGCCTGCTGCGGCCGCGCATGAATATTCCGTCGTCCTGCACGACGATGCCCACGCCTATCCGCCACACAGGCGCAGCGCTCACCATCGGAATCTCCAGCGCGCCAGCAACAGAATCACCACCATCCAGATCGACATGGTGATCAGCGACGGATACAGCTGCGAGACGTCGCGCAAACCGACGCCACCGAACATCAGCTCGCGCAGGATCGAGGTGAATGGTGCCAACGGCGAATGCTCGGCGATCGGCTGCAACCAGGATGGGAACAGCTTGATCGAGAAGAACGCGCCTCCGAGCAGCAGCATCGGCACCTGGATGAAGCTGACGATGCCGCTGAACGCCATTACCGAGCGGCTGAACAGGAAGACGATCAGGCCGATGCCGAGGTAGGTCGTCGCGCCCATGGTCACCGCCAGCAACAGCAACGGATAGTTGATGTCGGCCGACACGCCGAGCCCGAGCACCGAGACGGCGAGCATGCCGGCGACCACGCTGTAGGCGACCAATACGCGCGAGAGAAACAGTCCGGCGAAGAACGGCGTCGGCGAAACGTCGATGGCTTTCAGATTCTTGAACAGCCCTGCGCTTTCCTCGCCGATCAGCACCGACCCGAAACCGCTCAAGCCGATCACCAGCATCGTCATCCCGATCAGGCCCGGCAACAAGGTGGCCAGATAGGAAGAGCGCCGGCTTACTTGCACGTTCTGCAGGCGCAGGTTGGCTGCCGGCGAGGCGGAGGCGTTCGCCTTCAGGATCGACGCCAGCGCGATCGCCGAGATTCGGTTCTCTTCCAGCGAGTTGCTTTCGATCGTCACGTTCGCCGGCCCGCCTTCCGAGGAGCCGGACACGCTCAGCAGGTGCTGGATCTCGTTGTTCTTGAGCGCGCTCTCGGCCTGCCCGCGCTCGCCCACGAAGGGCACGACGTGGACGAGGTCCTGCTTGCCGAGCGCGTCGACCAAGGACTTTCCGGCCGGCGCGATCTCGGTTTCCAGGTAGGAGACCTTGATCTTGTGATTGCCGGACAACTCCAAGGGATAGCCGATACCGAGCAGCAGCACCACCGGGAAGATATAGCAGAACACCAGCGCCACCTTGTCGTAGCGCAGCTGGCGCATGCGCAATTTGAAGAACACCCAAACCGTTCTCATGACTTCAGTTCCTTCCCTGTCTTGTTCAAGAACACGTCTTCCAGATTCAAACGGTCGACCTGTATGCCGGCCACCGCGACGCCGCGCGCTTCGGTGATGGAGAGGATCTGGCGGATCGCGCCGGTCACGTCGTCGGTGGGGATGCGCAGCGAGTCGGTGAAGGCATCCCAGGTCGCGACGAACTTCGGCGCCATTTCCACGGCGATCCCTTCACCGGGCGCGCCGATGCCGAGCTTGACCACGACCTGCTGGGTCGCGTTCAACTGCGCCACCAGGGACTTCGGATCGCCGCGATCGACGATCTTCCCCTGATTCATGATCATGATCTCGTCGCACAGACGCTCGGCCTCTTCCATGTAGTGCGTGGTCAGCACAATGGTGCGGGTGCGCTCCTGCTTGAGTTCTTCGATGAACTCCCACAGATGGCGACGGCTATGCGGATCGAGGGCGGCGCTGGGTTCGTCGAGGAACAGGATGTCCGGATCGCCGAGCAAGGCGATCGCGATCGACAGGCGCTGCTTCTGCCCGCCGGACAGGTCGTCGACCTTGAACTTCATCTTGTCGGCCAGATCCAGGCGATCGAGCAAGCGTGCGGTCGTGTCGAGCCTGCGCTTGCCGCTCGCCGCGGCGCGGTACTGCGAGTAGAAGGTCAGCAATTCCTCGACGGTGAGGAACTGGAAGTAGTTGCTGCTCTGCAACTGCACGCCGAGCCGCGGCTGGATCTTGCGGATCTGCGTGCCAACGTCCATGCCGAGCATGGTGATACGGCCGGAGGTGATCGGAACGATGCCTTCGATCATGCCCAGAAGCGAGGTCTTGCCGGCGCCGTTGGGGCCGAGGATGCCGAAGCAAGTCCCCTTTGGCACGCTGAAGGTAAGGCCCTTGACCACCTCGACATCGCCATAGCGCTTGTACACGTCCTGCACCACGATGGCAGGTTCCGCGACTGCGACCGACGGCGCCACCACCGCAAGGATCGGTGCCGCCGCCAGTACAGGCGCAGGTACCGGATCGGCGCCGGCGCTGGCGTCTGCGGTGCGGAGCATCCCTCCCGCCGACGCGATCAAGGCGTTCACTTCTTCGACCATCGCATTGCTTCCTTTGAATACCAATATGGCGTCGAGTCTTTCGCTGCCGGCGTAGGCGTCGAACACGACGCCCTGCACGGCTTCGATCTTGGCGTGCAGCGCCTGGAAGTCGACATGCGAGTGGTCCAGTCCATGGCCGGCGACACGTTGGAAATTGAAGGCGACTTCGCTCTGTGCCGAGGCCAGCGTTCCCGCGACGCGGGCGTCGCCGGAGCGATACCAGTCGAGGAAGCGAACGCCTTGGCGATGCAGCAGGTTGGCGCGTTCGATCGCATCCTCGAGCGCGCTCTCCGGGCCGACGGCGACCGGAATCTTGTCGAGGAACAGGCCGAACTGACCGGCGAACCCGCGGTTCGCCAGTTGTCTTCCGTGATGGGTCATCGCCATCGCGAAGCGGTCCAGCCCGGTGACCGTTGCGACCAGCGTGCGGAACAGATCGAAGGCTTGCTTGGCCGCGCCGTCGGAGGATGCCGCCGGCATTTCGATCACCAACATGCGTGTGGGCTGATCCGCATTCGCCGCGAGTGCATCGGCGGTGGCCCGCGTCGCCTGCGCCATGCCCGTGTTGTCCAGCGCGAGCGCCAGCCGCTCGAGCAAGGACGGATCGTGTTGCTGCGCGCACGCCGCGACGAACTCGCGATAGCAGCCCCGGGTCGGTTCGCCGTCCCCGATCAGGACCCGACGCAGTCCGTCGGCGACGGCTTCAAAGGAGCGGCCGTCGCTGATCAGGTGATCGTTCACCATCAGCAAGCGATGTTCGGTATCGCTGTGCGACAGCAGCACGGCGGCATGGCATAGGCGTGACGTCGACTGCGCCCGATGCAGCGCGGCGACGATCTCCGGCCAGGCAGCATCGGCGTCGCTGGACGAGAGCTGGCGCAGGTCGAGCCACGGCACGTCGTCGGCACGGAACGCCGCCGGTTCCAGCACGTCCCAGCTCAACGCGTCGAGATCGGCGGCCGCACGCAGCATGTCCTGACTGCGCACCAGCACGGCGAACGCAGCGCGCAACTCATCCGCCGACCACAAGCCGTTCACCGGCACGACGTGCTGGGAGACGCGATCGTGCCATTCGATGCCGGACTTCTGCACTTCGCTGAAGGCATACCGTTCGGCGACGCCCGCCGCGCGGATGGCGCGTTCGCTTTGCGCAAGCGAGGCGTCCAGGTCGGCGAGGAACGCGCGTTGATCGAAGCGTGCGTTGCTGGCCGCGGGCGTTTCCTCGCCGATGACGATACGGCTCGGATTCGCTGCGCCGCTCAGCGAAGCGCTGAACTTCTTCAACGCCATAATGTCGGCCGGCGTGGCCGGCGACAGGCGCAGGATCCGACGCCCTTCGACGGTTTCGGCACGGTAACTCCAGCCGCGACGATCCAGCCACGCTTCCATCGTGAGGTCGGCGGCGGCCGCATCGCTATCGGCCTCGATCGCGGCCGCGATGGCCTGCACCGTGCCGAGCCGGTAGATGTCGGGAATCTTCAACTCGATGCCCAGGGCCGCGAGCCTGTCGATCACCACCAACACCATCAGCGAGTGACCGCCGAGTTCGAAGAAATCGTCGGAACGGCCGACCCGGTCGACGTGCAGCAAGTCGGCCCAGATCGTCGCCAGCGCGGTTTCCACACGCCCTTGTGGCGCTTCGTATTCGCGCCGCGCGTAAGCGGCATCGTCCGGCGCCGGCAAGGCCTTGCGATCGAGCTTGCCGTTTGGGGTGAGCGGTAGCGACGGCAACACCACGAATGCCGCCGGGACCATGTAATCCGGCAATTGTGACAGCAACTGCGTGCGCAAGTCGGCGATCGCCGAGGTCGCCCCGGAGCGCAGCGTCACGTAGGCGACCAGCCGCTTCTCGCCCGACACATCCTCGCGCGCCACGACCGCCGCTTCGTGCACACCGGTGCATGCGGCCAGCTTGGCCTCGATCTCGCCCAACTCGATGCGGAAGCCGCGGATCTTCACCTGGAAGTCGTTGCGGCCCAGATATTCGAGTTCGCCGTTCGCGGTCCAGCGAGCGAGATCGCCGGTCTTGTACATGCGCGCACCGGCCTGCATCGCGAACGGATCACGCAGGAAGCGCTCGCCGGTCAGCTCCGCAAGCCCCAGATAGCCGCGCGCGACCTGCACGCCGCCGAGGAACATCTCCCCGGGCACGCCGACCGGCGACGGCTCGCCATAGGCGTCGAGCACATACACCGGCGTGTTGAGGATCGGCTTGCCAATCACAGGGCCACCCAGCGACTCGCGGATGCTGCCGATGGTCGCATCGACCGTGCATTCGGTCGGGCCGTACATATTGTGGAAGTGAATCTTCGGCGAGGCCTTCAGGCGCTCCCACATGCGGCGGCCCACCGGCTCGCCGCCCAGATAGATGCTGGTAGGACGATGCCCAGTGGATTCGAGCAGGCCCGCAGACAGCAGCACCTCCAATTGCGACGGCGTACTGTCCATCGCCTCGATCCGGTAGCGATCGAAGAAGGCCAACAAGGCCGGACCGTTGGCGCGGATCGCCTGCGGCACCAGCACCACGCAGTGGCCTGACAGCAACTGCAGAATGCCCTTCAGCGACATGTCGAAAGAGAATGCCGCGTTCAAGGCAACGCGCGAATTCGGCGCCAGCTCGCGATGGGTGGTCTGACGCATCGCCCGCCAGAAATTGACCGGCGAGCGATGTTCGACCATCACCCCCTTGGGCTGACCGGTCGAGCCGGAGGTGTAGATCACGTAGGCCAAGTGGCGCGAAGTAAGACCCGCGATGCTCGGATCGTGCGCGTCCGCCGCATCCAGGCTACCGTCGTCCAGCACCAGTACCGGCGCTTGCGCAGCCTGCAGCAATGGCAAGCGGGCGTGCACCTGTGCTTGCGTCAGCAATGCCGTGGGCCGGCTGTCTTCGAGCATGTAGGCCAGACGATCTGCCGGATAGCTGGGATCCAACGGCACGTAGGCCGCGCCGGCTTTGAGAATGCCGAGCAGACCCACGATCATCGACAGGCTGCGCTCGGTGCAGATCGCCACCCGATCGTCGGGCTGTACGCCCAGGGCGACCAAGCGATGCGCCACCTGGTTGGCACGACGGTTCAGTTGCGCATAGCTGAGCGTGTCGTCTTCGCAGATCAGCGCCGGCGCATCGGGCGTGCGCCGTGCCTGCGCTTCGAACAGCGCGTGCACGGTCGACTCCGGATGCGTTTCGCGGGCCGCGTTCCACTCGTGCAGCATGCGCATGCGCTCGGCTTCGTCGAGCAGCGGCAGACGCGCCACGGCCATGGACTCGTCCTGCGCCATTCCCGCCAGCAGACGCTGCCAGTAGCCGGCGTAGCGGGCCGCGGTCGCTTCATCGAACAGCGCCGTCATATAGGTCAGCGCACCGACGATGGAGCCATCACGTTCGCCCAGGTCCAGGGCCAGATCGAACCGGGCCTTGCTGGTTTCCTGGGCCAATCCCTCTGTCGCAATTCCAGGCATCGACAAGCGCGCTTCGTCCTGGTTCTGCCACGCCAGCATCACCTGGAAGATCGGCGTGTGCGCGGTGCTGCGCACCGGCTTGGTCACTTCGACCACGTGATCGAACGGCAGGTCTTGGTGCGACTGCGCATCGAGGACTTGTCGGCGCGTACGCGCCAGCAACTCGGCTACCGTCGGTTCATCGCCCAGGTCGATCCGCAGGGCGAGCGTGTTGACGAAGAAACCGATCAACGGCTCGATCTCGGCCCGGTTGCGGCCGGCCATCGGGCTGCCGATCACCACCTCGTCTTGGCCGGACAGGCGGCCCAGCAGCGCCGCCCAGCTCGCCAGCAGGGTCATGTAGAGCGTGACGCCGTGGCGTTGGCTCAGCGCTTTCAGGCTCGCGGTGAGCCCCGCATCCAGATCGATTGCGAGTGCGGCGCCGGCGAAATTCTGATGCGCCGGACGCGGGCGATCGGTCGGCATTTCCAGCAAGGTCGGCGCGCCAGCGAGGGCTTCGCGCCAATACGCGGTCTGCCGCTCGAGTTGACCGTCGGCCAGCCACTGTCGTTGCCATTGCGCATAGTCGATGTACTGGATCGGCAGCGGCGGCAAGGGATCGGCCGCACCTTCGACCTCGGCGGTATACAGCCGGCCGAGTTCACTGAGCATCACGCCGATCGACCAACCGTCGGAGACGATGTGATGCATCACTACGTACAGCGCGTAGTCCTCGTCTTCCAGCTGCACCAGCAGCACCCGCAGGGGCAGATCGGTGCGCAGGTCGAAGGCTTCTGCGTAGATCGCTTCGCCTCGGGCCGCGCGCAACGCCTCGCGGTTTTGTTCGCCACGCAGATCTTCGAAGCGCAGCTGCAGCGTCGCCTCTGCATCGATCTTCTGCATCGGCTGGCCATCGACCAGCACGAAGCGTGTGCGCAACGATTCATGGCGCGCGACGATCCGTCGCAAGGAGCGCTCCAGTGCGTCCACATTCAAGCGGCCGCTCAGACGCAAGGCTCCGGCCGAGTGATAGGCGGCGCTGGCGCCATCGATCTGGGTCAGGAACCACAAGCGTTGCTGTGCCAACGACAGCGGCATGTGGGTGCGACGCTCGGCCACGGCGATCGCGGTCAGTTGCGCGGCTTCGCCAGTCGCCAGGCGCTGCGCCAGTTGCGACAGCACCGGCGCTTCGAACACCCACCGCAGCGGCAGTTCCACGCCCAGGGTCTGGCGCACGCGCGAACTCAGCTGTACCGCGAGCAGCGAATGCCCTCCCAGTTCGAAGAAGCCGTCGTGGCGGCCGACCTGTTCGACCCGGAGCAACTGGCTCCACAATTGCGCCAGGGTGTGTTCGATCTCGCCCTGCGGCGCCTCGTACGCACGCCGCGCATAGGCACTGTCGTCCGGCGCGGGCAGCGCCTTGCGATCGAGCTTGCCGTGCGCGGTCAGCGGCCACGCGTGCATCTGCACGAACGCCGCCGGGACCATGTACTCGGGCAACTGGCTCGCCAGGCGCTCGCGCAACGCACCAGCGTCCACCCCCTCGTCCGAGGTACCGTCGCCCAGGCAGTACGCCACCAGCCGCGGCTCGCCGCCCTCCTCACGCGCGACCACCACCGCCTCGCCCACGCCGGGGCATTCGACCAGCCTGGCTTCGATCTCGCCCAGCTCGATGCGGAAGCCGCGGATCTTCACCTGGAAGTCGTTGCGACCCGCGAACTCCAGACTGCCGTCGGACGACCAGCGGCCGAGGTCGCCGGTGCGGTACATGCGCCCACCGGGTTCACTGCAGAACGGATCGGCGACGTAGCGCTCCTCGGTCAGCGCGTCGCGGTTCAAATAGCCCGGCGTGACGCCGTCGCCGCCGATCCACAACTCCCCGGTCACACCGACCGGCACCGGCTGACGGTGCGCGTCCAGCACGTACACCCGGGTATTGGCGATCGGACGGCCGATGCTGATGCGCGCTTCGTCGGCGCTCAGCGCCGTCGTGGTCGACAGGATCGTCGTCTCGGTCGGGCCGTAGCCGTTGACGTATTCGCCGCGACCCGCCCAACGCCGCACCAACTCTGGCGTCGGCGCCGAACCGGCGGTCAGCAGCTTCATGCCGGCCGGGGCCAGCGCCGGATCCAGTTGTTGCAGATACGCCGGCGGCAAGGCCGCGAAGCCGATCCGCTGCTCCAGCAGATACGCCTGCAGGCGCTGCGGACTTTGGATCGTCGCTTCGTCCAGCAGGTGCAGCTCGGCGCCGCCGAGCAGGCCGGCGAAGATCTCGCCCGCCGATGCGTCGAAGGTATACGGCGCGAATTGGGTCATGCGCACGCCCGCTGCGAGCAATCCGGCATCGCGGCACCAGCAGCAGAAGTTCACCACGTTGCGGTGCGAGACCTGCACGCCCTTGGGCGTCCCGGTCGTGCCGGAGGTGTAGATCACGTACGCCAGCTGCGTCGCATCCATCTGCGCGAGCGCCGGATCGTGATCGGGGTGCGCCGACAGCGCCTCGGCCAATGTCTCCAATCGCGCCACCGGCACACCCGGCATGTCTGGCAGCTGCGCACTCGCGTCCGCGATCAGCAGAGCCGGCTGCGCGTCGTCCAGCATGAATGCCACCCGCGCTGCCGGCAGATCCGGTGCCATCGGCACGTAGGCCGCGCCCGCCTTCAATACACCGAGCAGCGTCTCCACCATCGGCACGCCGCGCGATAGCGACAGAGCGACGCGTGCGCCACGGCCGATGCCCTGCGCCCCCAACCAGTGGGCAAGTCGATTGGCACGGCGATTCAACGCGTCGTAGCTGACCCGCTGCTCGCCCCACACCAAGGCCACCGCGTCCGGCTGTGCCGCGGCCTGCGCGGCGAACAGCTCGCCCACGCAGGTGTCGCGCGGATAGGACTGCGCCGTCGCGTTCCAGCGGTGCAACACCTGCGCGCGCTCGGCCTCGCCCAGCAACGGCAGCGCCGACACGGGCGCCGCATCGTCGTCGGCCATCGCTGTCAGCAAGCGCTGCCAGTAGTCCGCGTAACGCGCCACGGTTGCTCGATCGAACAGCGCGGTCGCGTAGTTCAGGCCGCCCTCGATACCCTGCACGGTTTCGCGCAAGCCAAGGGTCAGATCGAACTGCGCCGTGCGCAGCACCGTGGCAACGGCCGTCGCTTCGATGCCGGGCAACGACAACTGGCCTTCGTCCTGTGTCTGCCAAGCCAGCAGCGTTTGGAACACCGGTGTATGCGATGGATTGCGCGGCGGCTTGACCGCTTCGACCACTTGATCGAATGGCAGATCCTGATGCGACTGTGCCTCGAGCACGCAACCGCGTGTGCGCGCCAGCAACCCGGCGACCGTCGGCGTGCCGGCCAGATCGATGCGCAACGCCAGCGTGTTGACGAAGAAACCGATCAGCGGCTCGATTTCCACGCGGTTGCGTCCTGCGACCGGGCTGCCGATCACCACCTCGTCCTGACCGGATAGACGGCCGAGCACTGCCGCCCAACTCGCAAGCAGGGTCATGTACAAGGTCGCACCGTGGCGGTGGCTCAGCGCTCTCAGCCGCGCGGTCAGATCCGCATCCAGACTGAGCTCGAGCGCGGCTCCAGAGAAATCCTGATGCGACGGACGCGGACGGTCGGTCGGCAGTTCCAGCAAAGCGGGCGCGCCGCTCAATGCCTCACGCCAATACGCGATCTGGCGTTGTGACTGGCCGTCCGCCAGCCATTGCCGCTGCCATTGCGCGTAGTCGACGTATTGCACCGGCAACGGCGGCAGCGGATCGCGATCGCCTTGCAGTTTCGCGGCATAGAGGCGACTCAGCTCTTCCAGCATCACGCCGATCGACCAGCCGTCGGAGATGATGTGGTGCATCACCACCGCCAATCCAAAATCGTTCTCGCCCAGCTGCGCCACCTGCACGCGCAGCAGCGGATCGTGCTCCAGATCGAAGGCCTGCGCGAACAAGGCCTCGTTGAGTGTCGAATTCGCCGCTTCGACATCGTCGTGACCGCGCAGATCACGCACGCGCAGATCGGCCGCAGCGTGCGCCGCCACCTGCTGCATCGGCTGCCCGTCGACCAACACGAATCGCGTCCGCAGCACGTCATGCCGCGCCACAACCTGATCGAGCGCGTGCGACAGCGCGGCCAGATCCAGCGCGCCACGCAGACGCTGCGCGCCCGACAAGTGATAGGCGGCGCTCGCGCCGTCGATCTGGCTCAGAAACCACAGACGCCGTTGTGCCTGCGACAAGGGCATGAACGCCTGCCGTGCCGCCGGCAGAATTGCCGATTGATCCGAGCGCTGCCCCGCCGCGACGTGCGCGGCCAGCCGCGACAGGGTCAGCAACTCGAACAGCTCGCGCATCGACAAGTCGACATCGAACGTCTTGCGCACCCGCGACGCCAATTGCACGGCCAACAGCGAATGTCCGCCGAGTTCGAAGAAATCGTCGAAGCGGCTGATCGCCTCGACCGCCAGCAACTCGGCCCAGATCACCGCCAGGCCTCGCTCGGTCTCGCTTTGCGGCGCCTCGAAAGCGCGTCGCGCATATGCAGAGTCGTCCGGCGCCGGCAATGCCTTGCGATCGAGCTTGCCGTTCGGCGTCAGCGGCCACGCAGGCAATCGCACGAACGCCGACGGCAGCATGTACTCCGGCAAGCGCTTGGCCAGATGCTCGCGCACCGAGGCGATGTCCAGCGTTTCGTCGGCCAGGCAGTACGCGACCAGACGCTTCTCGCCAGCCGCATCCTCGCGCGCCAGCACGACCGCTTCGCGAACCCCCAGGCTTTCGACCAGCTTGGATTCGACCTCGCCCAGCTCGATGCGGAAGCCGCGGATCTTCACCTGGAAGTCGTTGCGGCCCAGCAGGGTGACCTTGCCGTCATCCGACCAACGGCCCAGATCGCCGGTGCAATACATCCGCGCGGCGGGATCGGCCGCGAACGGATCGCGGACGAAGCGCTCGGCCGTCAGCTCGGGTTGGCCGAGGTAACCGCGCGCCACGCCCGCACCGGCGATCCAGATCTCGCCGGCTACGCCGATCGGCACCGGCGCACCGGCCGTGTCCAGCACATAGACCTGCGTGTTGCCGACCGGGCCGCCGATATCGCCGACAAAGCCGCTGTCGCGCGTCATCGTGGTCCAGGTCGAATAGGTCGTCGTCTCCGACGGCCCGTACAGATTGCACAGACGTTCGACGTTGGCGCTGGCCAGGATGCGTTCCGCCAGCGAACGCTTGAGCGCCTCGCCCGCCACATTGACCACGCGCACGCTGGGCGGAATGGCCTGCGCACGGGTCAACTCGGCCATTGCCGAGGGGACGGTATTGATCAGCGTCACCGGGTGCGCGGTGTCCAACAATGTCAGCGCATTCGCGACCAAGGTCACCGTGCCGCCGACAGACAGCGGTGCACCGTACTCGAACAACGACAGATCGAAATTGATCGAGGTCGAGAACAGGCAGTTGCTCAGGTCGTGCGCGCTGAACGCCCCCGTGGCCCAGCTGAGGAAGTTCACCGCGTTGCGATGCTCGATCGCCACGCCCTTGGGCCGTCCGGTCGAGCCGGAAGTGTAGATCAGATAAGCGAGATTCGACGAGCGCAAACCAGCGGCCGCGACGTTCTCATCGGAGGCGTTTGCCCACTGTGCGGCATCGGCTTCGATATCCACGATCACCGGCGAGGATGTGTTTTCGGCGCGGTCCAAGGCCTGTGCCAACACCGGCAGGCCCACCGCATCGGCAAGCACCACGCGCGGCGTCGCATCGTCGAGGATCTGCGTCAGGCGATCCGGCGGATACGCCGGATCCAAGGGCACATACGCCCCGCCCGACTTCAACGTCGCCAGCAACGCCACCATCATCCCGGCCTTGCGTTCCAGGCACAGACCAACCCGATCGTCGGGGGCGACGCCCAGGCTGCGCAAATGCCGGCTCAAACGATTCGCGCGGCGATTCAGCTCGTCGTAACTGAGCCGCTCCTCGCCCGCCACCAAGGCAATCGCGTCAGGCGTGCGTTGCGCCTGCGCTTCAAACAGGTCGTGCAGGCAAGCCTCACGCGGGTACGCCAATGCCGTCGCGTTCCATTCCGACAGCATCCGAGCGCTCTCGGCGGCGCCCAACAAGGGCAAGCACGCGACGAAGGCCTCGCCGTCGGCGACCATGGCGTGCAGCAAGCGCTGCCAGTATTCGGCGTAGCGCGATACCGTTTCCGCATCGAACAACGAGGTCATATAGCCGAGCGCGCCCTCGATAGCGCTGCCGGTATCGCGCAGATCGAGAATCAGCTCGAACGGCGCGGTCGTCGTCGCCAGTGCCTGCTCGGCGACGTCGATGCCGGCCAGATGCAAGCGGCCCTCGGCCTGGCTCTGCCAAGCCAGCATCACCTGGAAGACCGGCGAATGCGCGGTGCTGCGCGGCGGCTTCACCGCTTCGACGATCCGATCGAATGGCAGATCCTGGTGCGCCTGTGCGTCGAGCACCTGGGCTCGCGTGCGCGACAACAGCTCGGCCACGGTCGGCTCGCCGCTCAAGTCGATGCGCAGCGGCAGCGTGTTGACGAAGAAGCCGATCAACGGTTCGATCTCGGTGCGAGCGCGGCCTGCGACCGGGCTGCCGATCACGACCTCGTCCTGCCCCGACAAGCGACTCAACACCGCCGCCCAACTCGCGAGCAGGGTCATGTACAGGGTCGTGCCGTAACGCTGGCTCAGCTTCTTCAGACCCATGTAAAGCGTTTCGTCCAGATGCAGGCCGATGGCCGCGCCGGCGAAATCCTGATGCGGCGCGCGTGCACGATCGGTCGGCAGCTCGAGCAGGGTCGGCGCACCGGCCAGGGTTTCGCGCCAGTACTTCGCCTGCCGCTCGGCCGGACCGCCGGCCAGCCATTGCCATTGCCATTGGGCGTAATCGATGTACTGCACGGGCAACGGCGCCGGCGATTGCGCCGCGGCTCCGACTTCCAAGGCATAGAACGCGCCGAGTTCGTCGAGCAACACACCGATCGACCAACCGTCGGAGACGATGTGGTGCAGCACCGCGTGCAAGGCATGGACGTCGTGCGCGATCTGCACCAATTGCATGCGGATCGGCAGTGCCACACCCAGATCGAAGGGTTGCGCGAGGAAGGCGGTGCCGAGCGCTTGGCTGGCGCCCTCAGGATCTTGCGTGGCCCGCACGTCTTCCAAGCGCAGATCGAACGCATCTGCGCCGACGAACTGCTGCATCGGCTCGCCTTCTACCAGCACGAAGCGTGCCCCCAGGATCTCATGTCGCTCGACGATGTGCCGCAGCGCCCGCGCCAGCGCGCCGCGATCCAATGGACCGGTGAGGCGAAGAGCGCCGGCCGAGTGATAAGCGGCGCTTGCGCCGTCGACTTGGGTCAGGAACCACAGACGTTGCTGTGCCGGCGACAGAGGCATGTATGGCTGGCGCTGCACGATCTCGATCGCCGTCGTCACCGACGAGGTCGCGAGCGATACGCGTTCGGCCAGGCGTGCGAGTTCGGAGGCTTCGAACACGTCACGCAGGTTCAGCTCGACATCGAGCGCATCGCGCACGCGCGTCGCCAGCTGCACCGCGAGTAGCGAATGTCCGCCGAGTTCGAAGAAGTCGTCGAAGCGGCCGACCCGGTCGAGCTTCAGCAGTTCGATCCAGATCTTCGCGAGAGCGGCTTCCACATGTCCTTGCGGCGCCGCATGGCCGCGGCGCGCATAGGCCGCGCCGTCCGGCGCTGGCAAGGCCTTGCGATCCAGCTTGCCGTTCGGCGTGAGCGGTAGCGACGGCAGAATGACGAACGCGCTGGGGACCATGTAGTCGGGCAGCTGCACCAACAGCTGAGCGCGCAGGTCGGCGACGGCCGTGGAAGACTCGACCGACATGGTCAGGTAGGCGACCAACCGCTTCTCGCCCGGCACGTCCTCGCGGGCCAGCACCACCGCCTCGCGCACGTGCTCGCATTCGGCGAGCTTGGCTTCGATCTCGCCGAGTTCGATACGGAAGCCGCGAATCTTCACCTGGAAGTCGTTGCGTCCGAGATACTCGACGTTGCCGTCGGGTAACCAACGCGCCAAGTCGCCACTGCGGTACAGGCGTGCCCGTGGATCACGCGAGTAGGGATCGGCGATGAAACGTTCTGCGGTGAGCTCCGCGCGGTTGCGATAGCCGCGGCCGACTTGCACACCGCCGATGTGCAATTCGCCGGCGACGCCGACCGGAACCGGCTCGCCATGCGCGTCGAGCAGATAGACGGAGGTGTTGGCGACCGGCTTTCCGATCGGCACGGTGCCGGCATGCGCGTCATCGACACACCGCCAGTAGGTGACGTCGACGGCGGCCTCGGTCGGCCCGTACAGATTGTGCAACTGCGCGTGCGGCAATGCGGCACGGAAGCGTTGCTGCAAGGCATAGGGCAAGGCTTCACCGCTGCATTTGACGTGACGCAGCGAACCGCAGCGCGCCAGATCGCTCTGCGTCAGGAAGGCCTGCAGCATCGAGGGCACGAAGTGCATCACGGTAATGCCGCAGTGCTCGATCATCTCGACCAGGTACGCCGGGTCCTGATGGCCGCCGGGACGGGCCAGGGTCACGCGCGCGCCAGCCAGCAACGGCAGGAAGAACTCCCATACCGACACGTCGAAGCCGAAGGTGGTCTTCTGCAGAACGCGATCGCTTGCGTCGAGCCCGAACTGATCCTGCGCCCACAGCAAACGATTGACCACGCCGCGATGTTCGTTCATCGCCCCCTTGGGCAGGCCGGTCGAACCAGAGGTATAGATCATGTAGGCCAGGTGCGACCCGCTCACCGCGACAGACGGATTCGCATCGCTATGCGACTGCGTCGACAGCCGATCGAGGTCGAGCACGGGGAACGGCGCTTCGGACGCTGCGGCCAGCGCAGCGATCGTCTGCGTCAACTGACCATGACTGAGTGCCGCTTTCGGCGCGCAATCGTCCAGCATGTGGCGCAGACGATGGTGCGGATACGAAGGATCGATCGGCACATAGGCCGCGCCGGATTTGAGGATCGCCAGCAGGCCGACCACCATGTCCAGGCTGCGTTCCATGCAGATCGCGATACGATCCTCCGCGGCCACGCCCATCGCGATCAGATGATGGGCAAGGCGGTTGGCGCGGCGGTTCAATTCGGCGTAGCTCAGCGCATTGCCTCCGGCGCCGTCCTCGTAACTCAGCGCGATCGCATCTGGGCTGCGTTGCGCCTGCGCCTCGAACAGCGCATGCACGGTGGTGTCTGGATAGCTGCGCTCGGTCGCGTTCCACTCATTCAGCAAGCGGTGGCGTTCGGCGGCGCCGAGCAACGGCAGGCGCGCCATCGCCGCGGTGTCGTCCTGGGTCATGCCGGCCAGCAGACGCCGCCAATAGCCGAAGTAACGTGCGACTGTCGTTTCGTCAAACAAGGACGTCATGTAGCTCAGCGCGCCGACGATCTCCTCGCCCTGCTCGCGCAAGTTCAGGATCAATTCGAACTGGGCGTTGCTCGCTTCCTGTTCCAGGCTCTCGGTGGCCACGCCAGGCATCGACAGCCGCGCTTCGTTCTGGTTCTGCCATGCCAGCATCACCTGGAAGATCGGCGTGTGCGCGGTGCTGCGCACCGGCTTGGTCACTTCCACCACGTGGTCGAACGGCAGGTCCTGATGCGATTGCGCGTCGAGTACGCGACGGCGTGTGCGGGTCAGCAGTTCCGCCACCGTGGGCTCGCCGCCCAGTTCGATACGCAGCGCGAGGGTATTGACGAAGAAGCCGACCAGCGGCTCGATCTCGGCCCGGTTGCGGCCGGCCATCGGGCTGCCGATCACCACTTCGTCTTGGCCGGACAGACGGCCCAGCAGCGCCGCCCAGCTCGCCAGCAGGGTCATGTAGAGCGTGACGCCGTGGCGTTGGCTCAGCGCTTTGAGCTGCGCAGTCAGGGTCGCATCGAGTACGACGTCCAGCGCGCTGCCGGCGAAGCTCTGATACGGCGGACGCGGGCGATCGGTCGGCACTTCCAGCAAGGTCGGCGCGCCGGCGAGGGCTTCGCGCCAATACGTGACCTGACGCTCCAGCTGGCCGTCGGCCAGCCACTGCCGTTGCCATTGCGCATAGTCGATGTACTGGATCGGCAACGGCGGCAAGGGATCGGCCGCACCGTCGACCTCGGCGGTATACAGGCGACTGAGTTCTTCCAGCATGACGCCGATCGACCAACCGTCGGAGACGATGTGATGCACCACCACGTACAATCCGTAATCCTCGTCCTCCAGTTGCATGAGCATCACCCGAAGCGGCGGATCGGCGCTCAGGTCGAACGGTTCCGCGTACAGCGCTTCGCCTCGGGCGGTGCGCAAGGCTTCGCGATTGTGTTCGCCGCGCAGGTCTTCGAAGCGCAGTCGCACGCTTGCGCTTGCGTCGACCCGTTGCATCGGCTGGCCGTCGACCAGCACGAAGCGCGTGCGCAGCGATTCATGGCGCGCGACGACGCGTTGCAAGGAGCGCTCCAGCGCCGCCACGTCCAAGCGGCCGGTCAAGCGCAATGCGCCCGCCGTGTGATAGGCGGCGCTGGCGCCGTCGAGCTGGGTCAGGAACCACAAGCGTTGCTGTGCCAACGACAGCGGCATGTGGGTGCGACGCTCGGCCACGGCGATCGCGGTCAGTTGCGCGGTTTCGCCAGTCGCCAGACGCTGCGCCAGTTGCGACAGCACCGGCGCTTCGAACACCCACCGCAGCGGCAGTTCCACGCCCAGGGTCTGGCGCACGCGCGAACTCAGCTGTACCGCGAGCAGCGAATGCCCTCCCAGTTCGAAGAAGCCGTCGTGGCGGCCGACCTGTTCGACCCTGAGCAACTGGCTCCACAACTGCGCCAGGGTGTGTTCGATCTCGCCCTGCGGCGCCTCGTACGCACGCCGCGCATAGGCGCTGTCGTCCGGCGCGGGCAGCGCCTTGCGATCCAGCTTGCCGTGCGCGGTCAGCGGCCACGCGTGCATCTGCACGAACGCCGCCGGGACCATGTACTCGGGCAACTGGCTCGCCAGGCGCTCGCGCAACGCACCGGCGTCCAACGCCTCGTCCGAGGCGCCATCGCTCAGGCAGTACGCCACCAGCCGCGGCTCGCCGCCCTCCTCACGCGCGACCACCACCGCCTCGCCCACGCCGGGGCATTCGACCAGCCTGGCTTCGATCTCGCCCAGCTCGATGCGGAAGCCGCGGATCTTCACCTGGAAGTCGTTGCGACCCGCGAACTCCAGACTGCCGTCGGACGACCAGCGGCCGAGGTCGCCGGTGCGGTACATGCGCGCACCGGGTTCACTGCAGAACGGATCGGCGACGTAGCGCTCCTCGGTCAGCGCATCGCGGTTCAAATAGCCCGGCGTGACGCCGTCGCCGCCGATCCACAACTCCCCGGTCACACCGACCGGCACCGGCTGACGGTGCGCGTCCAGCACGTACACCCGGGTATTGGCGATCGGACGGCCGATGCTGATGCGCGCTTCGTCGGCGCTCAGCGCCGTCGTGGTCGACAGGATCGTCGTCTCGGTCGGGCCGTAGCCGTTGACGTATTCGCCGCGACCCGCCCAACGCCGCACCAGCTCCGGCGTCGGCGCCGAACCGGCGGTCAGCAGCTTCATGCCGGCCGGGGCCAGCGCCGGATCCAGTTGTTGCAGATACGCCGGCGGCAAGGCCGCGAAGCCGATCCGCTGCTCCAGCAGATACGCCTGCAGGCGCTGCGGGCTTTGGATCGTCGCTTCGTCCAGCAGGTGCAGCTCGGCGCCGCCGAGCAGGCCGGCGAAGATCTCGCCCGCCGATGCGTCGAAGGTATACGGCGCGAATTGGGTCATGCGCACGCCCGCTGCGAGCAATCCGGCATCGCGGCACCAGCAGCAGAAGTTCACCACGTTGCGGTGCGAGACCTGCACGCCCTTGGGCGTCCCGGTCGTGCCGGAGGTGTAGATCACGTACGCCAGCTGCGTCGCATCCATCTGCGCGAGCGCCGGATCGTGATCGGGGTGCGCCGACAGCGCCTCGGCCAATGTCTCCAATCGCGCCACCGGCACACCCGGCATGTCTGGCAGCTGCGCACTCGCGTCCGCGATCAGCAGAGCCGGCTGCGCGTCGTCCAGCATGAATGCCACCCGCGCCGCCGGCAGATCCGGCGCCATCGGCACGTAGGCCGCGCCCGCCTTCAATACACCGAGCAGCGTCTCCACCATCGGTACGCCGCGCGACAGCGACAGAGCGACGCGTGCGCCACGGCCGATGCCCTGCGCCCCCAACCAGTGGGCAAGTCGATTGGCACGGCGATTCAACGCGTCGTAGCTGACCCGCTGCTCGCCCCACACCAAGGCCACCGCGTCCGGCTGTGCCGCGGCCTGCGCGGCGAACAGCTCGCCCACGCAGGTGTCGCGCGGATAGGACTGCGCCGTCGCGTTCCAGCGGTGCAACACCTGCGCGCGTTCGGCCTCGCCCAGCAACGGCAGCGCCGACACCGGCGCCGCATCGTCGTCGGCCATCGCTGTCAGCAAGCGCTGCCAGTAGCCAACGAAGCGCTCGATCGTCTCGCGATCGAACAAGGCGGTCATGTAATTCAGGAAGCCGCTGATGCAGCCGTCCTTCTCGCGCAGATCCACCAGCAGATCGAGCTGCGCGGTCTTCATCGCCTTCGGCGCGCGCAGGACTTCGATGCCTGGCAGGGCCAATTCGCCCTCGTCCTGACTCTGCCAGGCCAACATCACCTGGAACATCTGGTTGTAGGCGCTGTTGCGCGGCGGCTTGAGCGCTTCGACCACGCGGTCGAACAGCACATCCCCGTGCGCCTGCGCATCGAGCAGCCGCTGGCGCGTGCGGGTGAGCAGTTCGCCGGTGGAGGGATTGCCGTCCAGATCGATCCGCAACGCCAGGGTATTGATGAAGAAGCCGATCAGCGGCTCGATCTCTTCACGGCTGCGGCTGGCCATCGGGCTGCCGATCACGACCTCCGATTGACCCGACAGGCGCGAGAACACTGCCGCCCAGCTGGCCAGGATCGTCATGTAGAGGGTGACGCCGTGGCGCCGACTCAAGGCTTTCAGCCGTGCGGTCAAGGCTTCGCCCAGATGCAGATCGATCGCTGCACCAGCGAAATCCTGCTGCGGCGGGCGCGGGCGATCGGCCGGCAACTCGAGCAGCGGCGGCGCACCCGCCAGCGCATCGCGCCAGTAGCCGATCTGCCGATCCTGCTCCGCGGCCGGCAGATGCTCGCCCTTCCAGAACGCGTAATCAAGGTACTGCACCGGCAGCGCTGGCAGTGCTGCCTGAGCGTGGCCGGTCTCGGCGGCGTAGAACTCGCTCAGTTCCTTGAGCATGACACCGATCGACCAGCCATCGGAGACGATGTGATGGGTCACCCATTGCAGCTCGAATGCATGCTCGTCCAGTTGCAGGACTTGTGCGCGCAGCGGAACGTCGTGACCGAGATCGAAGGGTTCCGCGTACAGTTCCGAATACAGCGTGTCGCAACGAGCGGCCGTATCTTCGGCGCCACGGATATCCTGAAAGCGCAAATCGAACGGCGCAGTCTGGTCGACGCCCAGCATGGGCTCGCCATCGACCTGAACGAAACGGATGCGCAGGATCTCATGTCGCGCGATGATCGCGCGCCAGCTGCGCTCCAGTGCCGGACGATCGAGGTCGCCAGCGAGGCGATACGCGCCGCCGATGTGATGCGCTGAGGTCGCCTGACCGAGCTGGGTCATGACCCAGAAGCCGCGCACGATCTGCGGCATCTGCATCAACGGCCGGCGCGCCACCGGCACGATCTGGCTCAGGCTCGAGACGGCGATGCGCGGCAGGCGCTCGCCCAGCTCCCGCAGTTCCGAGGCTTCGAACACATCGCGGAACGTCAGCTCGACATCGAGCGCCTTGCGTACGCGCGATACCAGCTGTACGGCGAGCAACGAGTGCCCGCCAAGTTCGAAGAAATCGTCGTTGCGTCCGATCTTTTCGAGCCGCAACAAATCGGACCAAATGGAGGCGAGCGTCGTCTCGATCTCGCCCTGCGGCGCCTCATACGCACGGCGCGTATACGCGTCGTCGTCGGGCGCGGGCAACGCCTTGCGGTCGAGCTTGCCATTGGCGGTCAGCGGCCAGGCTTCCAGACGCACGAATGCCGACGGCATCATGTATTCGGGCAGAGCGCTGGCGACATGCTCGCGAATCGCCGCGATGTCCAGCGCTTCGTCGGCCAGGCAGTAGGCGACCAGACGCTTGCCGCCGTTGTCGTCGTCGCGTGCGACCACCACCGCTTCGCGTACACCCGCGCATTCGCCGAGCCTGGCTTCGATCTCGCCCAGCTCGATGCGGAAGCCGCGGATCTTCACCTGGAAGTCGTTGCGACCCAGCAAGGTGATGGTACCGTCGTTCGACCAGCGCCCGAGGTCGCCGGTCTTGTACATGCGCGCGCCGGGCTCGGCGCTGAAGGGATCATCGAGAAAGCGATCCGCGGTCAGCTCCGGCTTGCCGAGATAGCCGCGGGCGACGCCATGGCCGCCGATGAAGATCTCACCGGCCACGCCGACCGGCGCGGGAGTGCCGGCCTCATCGAGGATATAGACCTGCGTGTTGCCGACCGGACGGCCGACGTCGGCGATGAAGCCGGTACTGCGATCCATCCGCGTCCACGTCGAATAGGTGGTGGTTTCGGACGGGCCATAGAGATTGCACAGTTGCTCGACCTGCGGGGTCGCGATGATGCGTTCGGCGAGCGCGCGCTTGAGGGGCTCGCCGGCGACGTTCACCACCCGCACGCTCGGCGGAATCGCCTCGGCGCGCGTCAGCTCCATCATCACCGAAGGCACGGTGTTGATCAGGGTGACCGGCAAGGCCGCGTTCAACAAGGTCAGCGCGTTGTCGACCAGGGTCACACAGCCTCCGCACGACAGCGGCACGCCGTATTCGTAGATCGACAGATCGAAATTGATCGAGGTCGAGAACAGGCAGTTGCGCAGCGTGTCGGGCGAGAACTCCTGCAAGGCCCAGCAAATGAAGTTGACGCCGTTGCGATGTTCGATGGCCACGCCCTTGGGCCGGCCGGTCGAACCGGAGGTATAGATCAGATAGGCCAGATGACGTGAGTGCAGGCCGACCGCTTGCGCCGACGGATTCTCGCCGGGTGCGTTCGCCCACGCAGCCGCATCGGCCTGCAGGTCGAGCACGGCCAACGACTGCGCCTGTTCCGCCAAGGCCAGCGCTTGCGCCAGCACCGGACCACCAACGGCATCGGTGAGCACCACGCGCGGCATGGCGTCGTCGAGCATGTAGCCCAGACGATCGGCCGGATAGGCCGGATCCAGCGGCACATAGGCGGCGCCGGACTTCAGCGAGGCCAGCAGCGCGACCAACATCTCGGCGTTGCGCTGCACGCAGATGCCGACCCGCTCGTCCGGGCCAAGGCCAAGCGCGCGCAGATGATGCGCGAGGCGGTTGGCGCGCTCGTTGAGTTGCGCATAGCTCAGCGTACTGGAGCCGGCGACCAGCGCCACCGCATCCGGCGAGCGCACGACCTGCGCTTCGAACAACTCGTGCATGCAGGCGTCGTGCGGATATTCGATCGACGTCGCGTTCCAGGTCTCCAGAACCAAGCGGCGCTCCTCCTCGCCAAGAATCGGCAGGCGCGAAACCGCCCGCGTCTCGTCGAGGGTCATCGCGCGTAACAAGCGCTGCCAGTGGCCGAGGTAGCGTTCGACGCTGTCGGCGTCGAACAAGGCGACCGCGTAGTAAAGTTCGCCGGCGATGCCCTCGCCGGTCCCGCGCAGATTCAAGGCCAGATCCACGCCTGGCGACTGTGCCTGGGATGGCGCATCGGCGTCGCGCAAGGCCAGCACGCTCTGAAACACAGGCGCCGGCAGCGCGCCGGCCAGCGATGCGGTCGACGCGACAATGCCTTCGAAGGTTGGCACTGCGTGCGCGAAGGCATCGCGCAGACGCCGGTCGACCCGGGCCAGCAGTTCGGCAACGCTCGGCTGCCCGCTCAGATCGATGCGCAGCGGCAGCACATCGCCGATCGAACCGGCCGGCGCATCGCCATCGGTCGGCACGCCGATCACGACATCGTCCTGACTCGACAAGCGCGCCAGCGTCGCCGCCCACGCCGCCAGCAAGACGGTTTGCACGGTCGCGTCGTGACGCGCGGCGAGCGCGTCCAGGCGCACGGTCAACTCGGGATCGATAGCGACCGCGACGCTGACCGTAGCAGGGTCCCGTCGCCCGGAACGCGGACGGTCGGTCGGCAACTCGAGCATGGCCGGTGCGCCGGCGAGCGCGTCGCGCCAATAGGCGACGTGACGATCGAAGTCGTTGCCGATCGCAGGGTTGACCGTTGATGTACCCGCATCGGAACCGATGCCGGTGCTGATCGAAGCGTCCAAGAAGTTCCCGTTTGACATCCCTATTCCCTGTCCTTGCTGCATCGAACCGGCTTTCCAGCCGGTCCTGTCCTCATGATGCGGACCGAAAGGTCCGATACGCTTCAGGCTGCGAGCCTGTCGATCGCGCCGGCGACGGTTTCCGCGTTGCGTCCGAACTGATTGATCGTGGTGATCTGTTCCAGGCGATCGCCATAACCGTATTTGATGAAACCCGACAGCGTGCCGGTGGGGCCGAGATCGACGAAGCGACACGGCCCTTCCGCGGCGATCGCGGCGATCGCGGCGCGGAAATCCACCATCTCGCTGGTCACCTTCCAGTAGTGCGACGGCTCGACCCGCTCCAGGCGACCACCGGTCGCGGAGGAGTACTGCGCGATGGATGGCACCGAGATCGGCACCCCATCGAACATGCGCAGGAAGGTCGGTTCGATCGGCGCGAGCAAGGGCGAATGAAACGGATACTCGACCGGGAGACGCATCGAGACGACGGCCCGAGCATCTAGCTTGCGCCGGGTGTCGTCGATGGCCGCACGACTGCCACTGACAACGAAGTTGCCGTCGAAATTGACGCTGCCGATCGCGGTACCGCCGTAGAGCTCGGGATGACTGTGGAAATGTCCGACCGGCGCCATCACGGTGAGCATGCCGCCGCCGGCGGCCTCGCTCCTGAACACCCCGGCCTGGCGGATCACGATGCGCATCGCGTCTTCGTGCAACAGCGTTCCGGCCGCGACCGAGGCCGCGTACTCGCCCAGGCTGTAGCCGAGCACGGCATCCGGACGAATGCCGGCATGCGCCATCGCCTGGGTGAGGCCATAGCCGATGCTGAAGATGGCCGGATGCGACAAACCGATATCGGTCATCTCGCGGCGCTTGCTCGCTTCGTCGTAGAGCTCGGCGACCAGATCGCGCGACGTCATATCCCGATAGATGGCGTTGCACGCGTCCATCGCCTCTCGGAACGCGGCGTTCTTCGCATACAGCTCTCGCCCCATCCCGTAGTACTGCGAGCCTTGGCCCGAGTACATGAAGACGATGCGCGGTTTCGCCGCGAAGCGGGCTGGCTCCGTGGCAGCGCTCAAGATCATCGGCGCCTTGCGGATCTTCACGAACAAGCCGCTCAGCACATCGCCCGGCCCGATTTCCCGCAACGCGACCTCGCCCTGCGCCAGCAGCCACGACATCGATTCGTACCAGTTCACCGGATGGCTGATCTGCTCGATCAACTTCGGCAGCCAGGCCTCGCGCGCATGCGGGCGCGCCGTGCGATTGGAGACGACATCGGCGCGCAGCGGATGCAGACGGCCTTGTTCGAACAGCTGTCCGACGAACTCGGCGTAGGCATTCTCGACTTCGCGCATATAGCGCGAATGGAAGGCTGCGCTGACTTTCAGGCGCACGAAACGCGCGCCCGCCCCGGCAAACACGGCCTCGCAGCGACCGATGTCCTCGTGCAGACCCGAAATGACGTGCTGAGTGTCGGAATTGATGTTCGCGATATCGACGCCGCTCAACCCCGATTGGTCCAGAATCGTCCGCACGTGGGCCAGCTCCGGTCCGATGATTGCCGCCATCGCGCCGCGCGGCGCTTGCGCCATCAATGCCCCGCGCTTGGCGACCAACTCGATGCCGGTCGCGAAATCGAACGCGCCCGCGGCGAACAGCGCGGCGAATTCGCCGAGGCTATGGCCGGCAAAGACCTGTGGAACTGCCGCACCCTCGTCGCGGGCCTGCAGAAACGCCAGCGCCGACACTGCGAACAGCGCCGGCTGGGTGTACTCGGTCTGGTTGAGCAGGCCGTTCGGATCCTCCAGGCACAGCTCGCGCAAGGAGTAGCCCAGGACCGCGTCGGCCTGCGCGACCAGCTCCGGATAGCGCCCGAACAGCTCGCCGCCCATGCCCTTGTGCTGCGATCCCTGTCCAGGAAACACCCATACCGTCGTCATCGCGCCGTCCTCGTCCGTCTCAGGCGACCAGCGCGCGGTTGTTCAGCTGCGCGCTCAGCACGTCGACGACGTCCTGCAGCGTGTAGCGGTCGCGCTTGTCCGAATCGGCGATGCGCACGCTCAGGCGCTGCTCCAGTTCGTACCAGATTTCCAGCATTTCCCGCGAATCCACGCCCAGATCGCCACCGAGATAGAAGTCCGGTTCGACGGTATCGACGGTGAATCCGGTCCGCTTGATCTCGTTGATGGCGGACAACACTTCTGCGTACACGTTCATGTCTCTCTCCTCAGCTGACATTGCGTCCGGCACGAAGCAGCGCTCGCCCGGATCTCGTTGGCGCGCATTGCGGCGCGCGAATGGCGAAAAACCGGCGTTAGAGCAGCCCCATCTCGCGCGCGGTCGATGCGATCAGATCGACCGCGGCGTCGATCTCTTCGCGCGTATGCGTGGCCATGACCGACAGACGCAGGCGCTCAGCACCCGGTGGAACCATCGGGTATTCCATGATGTTGGCGAACAGGCCGCGACGGTACAGCTCCTTGTTCAGCCGCCTGACCGCGCCATCCTCGCCGAAGAACACCGGCACGATCCCGGATTCGCCGCGAGCGATGCGCATGCCCGCCGCCTCCAGGCGGTCCTGGATGTAGCGGACGTTGGCATGCAAGTTCTCGATGCGCTGCGGTTCGCGCTCCATCACGTCGAGCGCGGCCGAGATCGCGGCGATCGTCGGCTGCGCCAGGCCCGAGGTAAACAGGTACGGATACGAGAAATTGCGCAGCAGGAAGATATGCTCGTTGCTGCCCGACACGAACGCGCCCTGCGCACCGATCGCCTTGCTGCAGGTGGACATGCGCAGGTCGACCTGGCCCAGCAGATCCAGATGCTCCAACGTGCCGCGCCCGTTGCGGCCGACCGTGCCCAGGCCGTGGGCATCGTCGAGGATAGTGATCACATCGTGGCGTTTGCAGATCTCGACATACTTCTTCAGGTCGATGATCAGACCGTCGACCGAGCGCACGCCCTCGACCGTGGAGAAGATCTGCGCGCCCGGCTTGGCCTTGGACTTGATCCGCTCGAGAATCCTCTCGAAGCCATCGAGTTCGTCGGGGTCGAAGGTGTAAAACGGTACGCCGGCCATCTTAATCGCGTTGATCACGCTGGCGTGGCTGTTCTTGTCGTAGACGATGACGTCGTTGCGGTTCATCAGGCCGCTGACCCAGCACAGATTGGCCATGTAGCCGCCCGGCAACAGCACCGCATCTTCGTGGTCGGCCAACTTGGCCAGACGCAGTTCCAGATCGCGATGCTGTTTGGTGTAGCCGGAGAACGCCGGCGATCCGCCGCTGCCGATGCCGTACAGTTCGACCGCCTCGATCACCTTGCGCTTTACATAGGGATCGTTCGACAGACCCAGATAGCTGTTGGAACCGAATACCAGGACCTCATTGAAGACCTCGCTGTTGAGTTCCTTGTACTTCATGCGGCGATCGACCGGACCGAAGCCCTGGCGGCCGACCATGTACCCCGCCTCCAACTCTTTCACATAGGTTTCGTACTGGTGCGCGAGCCGCTCTTTGAAAGGCTTGCGTTCGAGTTCGATCAAAGCTCTTGAGTCCATGTTCTTTCCCTATCCTTCCTGTTAAGTGTCCCTACCGCGTCCTGAGCATCGTCCACGCAGAGCCTTCAGCCGAAAAATCCGTTGCGCCTGTACCACTCCGCGCTGTCGCGAACCATCGCTTCGATCGGCGCGGAGCGATAGCCGAGCTCACGCTCGGCCTTGCTCGAATCGAAGTAATACGTACATCCCATCACGCGCATCCGGTACGCCTCGACCGCGGGCTGGCCGGGTACGAACGGGAACCGGCGCTCCTGCAGAGTGGTCTTCAGGCGCAACCAGCGGTAATTCGCTTTCGGAATACGCAACGGCTTTTCCAAGACTTCGCCGATCACGTTCAGGAAACGAGCGATGCGAATATTCTCTCCGCCCAGCAGATAACGCTCTCCGGGCCTTCCAAGGGACAACGCACTGACATGCGCGCGCCCCACCTCGGCTGCGGAGCAATAGGTCGCACCGCCTGGCGGACTGAACGGAAGTTGGTCGTAGTGTGCGGCGATCAGCAACCGACCCCACTGCAGGTTGTGATCGTAGGCCCCGACCACCTCCGCCGGATTGAGCACGATCGTCTCCAGACCACGCGCATTGGCCTCGAACACGACGCGCTCAGCCTGCTGCTTGGTCGCCGCGTACGGGCTGCGCCTACGGTAGCCGGTGAGCGGCACGCTTTCATCGGCGACGCGCGACGCGTCGTCGAAAGCACCGATCGTCGATGTGGTGCTGGTGTAGACCAGCCGGCGTACGCCATTGCGCAAGGCCGCATCGACGACGTTGCGCGTGCTGTGCACATTGGCTGCCTGCAACATCGGCAGGTCGCTCCACTTGCAACTGGTGTTGCCGGCGGCATGAATCACCGCATCGGCGCCGCGCATGGCCTGCGACAGTGCATCCACATCGTCAAGACCGCCACGGACGATGTCCACGCCGAACGGTTCCAGGTACTTCGTGTTCGAATCCGACCGCACCATGGCGGTGACGCGATGCCCGGCGGATACCAGCGCGGAGACGATGTTGAGACCGACGAAGCCATTGCCGCCAGTGACGAATACAGTCATTCAGGAACCTTCCGTGGTAATGGCTTTGGCTTCCATGGTCTTCCAGAAGCGTTCCCGGCTCTCGGATTTGGTGCGCATGCCGAGCGCGGACGGGATGCGATCGGGATTGGAGACAATGCCTTCGAGCAGCACGGTGATCTGTTCGAGCAGCATCGCCGCGCTGGCGTGGTCGGGCTCGACCGCGCGATAGATCAAGCTCAGCTCCAGCGAATCGACGTCGATCGCCGCAGCCAGTTCCATGCGCGGGCGCAGGCCGCAGGGATACGCTTCCGAGGCCAGGTGGCGTTCGCCATCCTCGCCTGGCTCGATCGGCGAGCCGAAGCTCACCACGCAATCGAACAACTGCTCGCGCCCGACCCATTCGCCAATCCGTTCGACCGTCGTGGAGGCGTGGCGATGCTTACGCAGCAAGGTCGTCTGCAACTCACCCAGCCATTCGAGCACCTTCTGCCGACCGACGGTGCGCACCCGCACCGGCAGCAGGACCGCCTCACCGGCATGATCGGCGCCGAGGAGACCAAACTGGGAATAGCGGGCATTGCTGTATCGATTGAGCAACACGGCCCAGGCCGCGGCGATCAAGGTTTCCAGCGCGATGCTGTGGCGCGAACCAAAGACCTGCAGCAACTGCGTCAATGCCGGATCGACCACCTCGGACACGGCATGCACCGTCCCCGGCCCATCGCCCCCCGGTGCCGCGGACTCCAGCGACATGCGCTCGCCCAAGGCGACCACGGTATCGGACGCGTCGCCCAGGTGGTCGACCCAGTAGCGGCGCACCCATTCCTCGTAAGGCTCATCGGCCGCGGTCCAGCCTGATGCATCTTCGACGTCGGTGGAGGCGACATCCGACAGACGGCGCCATTCCGCGGATGCTTCCACTGCTCCTGTGGGGGCTTCGGCTTCGCTGATTTGCAGGCGGTTGTCGGCCAGGATGTCAACCGGCCTCGACTGAGCAGAGGCCACACCGTCCGGGACGACTACATTGCGCAAATCGCAACGTACCTGTTCGAACGGCGTGCCCGGGAACGAGGCGCGACGGCGCGGTTGGCCATGGTGGATCTCGGACCAATCGATCGCCGCACCGCGCACCCACAGCTCGGCGAGCTTGTCGAGGTCTCGCGCACGCAGCAGCGTGTCGACGAAGCCGTCTCCGGCATCGCCGTCTAGCAAACGCAGCACGTCCAGCGAACCATGGGCTTCAGTATCGCCCGAGAACATGCCGCTACGGCCGCCGGCCTCGTGCGGGTGCTCGAGCGCTGCAATCAGCGCCTGCGCATCGGCGGCAACCACCGCCAGACGATGACGATAGGCGATGCGCCCGACTTGCGAGGTGTAGGCGAGGTCGGCGAATGCAGACTGGGTCAGTCCCTGCGCGATCTGCTCGCGCATGAAGGCAGCAAGCGAGGCCGTGTAGCTCTTCAATCCCTCTTGGCTACGCGCCGACAACACGAACAAGACCGGCACCGCGACGCTCGCGGCTTCGGCCGGCGCGGACTCATGCGATTCCACGATCACGAATGCATTGGAACCACCCATGCCGAACGAGTTGACGCCGGCGATACGCGTGCCCTTGGCATTGCGCGGCCACGCCGTCGCCACATCGGGAAAACGGAAGGCTGAACCGGCATGATCGAAATTGCTGTTGATCCGGCGCAGCTTCGCGCAGGGCGCGAATTCGCCGTGGCGCATGCTCAACAACACCTTGATCAGCGAACCGATGCCGGACGCGGCCTCCATATGCCCGATGCCGGCCTTGCTGCCGATCGCGCACCGGCCGATCGCGCTGGAAGTACGCCGCAGCGCATTGTCGAGCGCCTTCAATTCGATCGGGTCACCCAATTCGGTACCGGTGCCGTGTGCTTCGATGCACCCTATGTCGTCGGCGACCAGACCGGCATCGCGAATGCAGTCGGCGACGGTGTCTTCCATCACCTGCAGATTCGGCATGAACTGCCCCGGTCCGGTGCCGAAGTGGCCGATGCGCGAAGCGCGAATGACACCGTGGATATGATCGCCGTCGGCAAGCGCACGGCTGAGCCGCTTGAGCACCACCACGCCGGCACCCTCGCTCGGCACAAGACCATTGGCGCCTTCATCGAAGGTGCGTTCCTTGCCGTCAGGCGACAATACCTTCATATCGTGCAACAACTGGTACTTGCTCTGATGTAGCGACAGATTGATGCCGCCGACCAGGGCTATTTCGCAATCGTCCGAAAGAATCGACTGCCGCGCCAGATGCAGTGCGGTCAGCCCCCCGGAGCATGCGGTCGAAACGGTCAGGCTGGGCCCATGGAAGTTCATCACGAACGACAAGCGGTTCGACAGCTCGCTGGCGACCGAACCCGGGCCGATGTACTCGCGGCTACTCCGCTGCATGTCGGCGGCGACACGGCTGAAGTCGTCGTTCATCGCGCCAACGAACACGCCGACCTTGGAGGCAGCCAAGGCCTGCGGCGTATACGCGGCATCCTCGACCGCACGCCACGCGGCGCGCAGCAATACGCGCAGTTGCGGATCGGCCTTGTCGGCCTCGGCCTGCGACATGCGGAACAGCTTCGGATCGAACAGTTCGACATCGGACAGGAAACCTCCGACGTCGGCGATCGATTGGCCAGAGCGCGAGCGATGCTCGTTGAGCGAAGATGCGAATCCGCGTGCCAGCGGAATACGGGTCAGGCAATCGCGGCCTTCGCGCAGATTCCGCCAGAACTGATCCAGGTCGGGCGAGGACGGGAATTCACCGGCCATGCCAACGATCGCGATGGCTTCAGCCGCGGCGGACGGCGCGCGCCCGGCCGGCAGCCGCTTGGAGTGCATCGGCGCGGCGGTCTTCTCGCGAGCGGGCGACGGCACGGCCGGCGTTGCGCGCGCCTCGCGAACCGGGATGCCGGTAGCCAGCGCGTCGGCAATGGCGAAACGCTGGCGCACCGCCTCCGGATAACGCGCAAGCAGATAGCGCGCGAGCTGCGCGGCACTGTCGTATTCGAACAGCGCGGTCTTCGGCAATTCGGCAAAGTCCGCACGCAGTGCGGTGTGCAATTCGAGCATCAACACCGAATCCATCCCGCACTGCTCGAAGCTGGCACGCGAACCGATCGCCGAGGCCTGGGTCTTGGTGACTGCGGCCATGCATTGCTTGATGAACTGTTCGACCTCGATAAGCAGCGTGTCGTCGATGACGCTAACGTCGGCTACGCGGTGCGCGGCTGGCGACATTTGCTGGTTGGGACGCGCGGCCAACGGCGGCTCGGCCGGCGCAATGTCGCGCACCGCTGGCTTGGCATCGATCATGCGCATCGCAACGGCGCGCTCGACGGCGACCGGCTTGTCCGCTTGCGGCACAGCGTCGTCCGTCAACCTCAGGGTCTTCGCGATGCGCTGCGGATCGCCGACCGTCACCAGCACGCGTCCCTGCGCCGAACGCAACAGCGTGTCGAGGATCTCCAACCCTTCGGCCTCGCTCAGCGCCTGCATGCCGGAGAACCCGAACACCACCGAATCGCCGCCGGTGATTTCCATGCCGCCCGTCGCCCACAACGGCCAACCGATCGACAGGCTGCGACCATGACGCAGGCCGCGGGCGCGCTGCGCCTCGCGCCACAGCGCATAGCCATCCATGAAGCGATTGCCGGCTGCATACGCGCCCGATCCCAGATCGCCGATCAGCGCCGAGACCGAAGAGAATGCGACGAAGAAATCCAGCGGCAATGCCGCGGTCGCACGGTCGAGCACGATCAAACCGTCGACCTTGGGCGCGAGCAGCGCGTTGAAACCGGCATCGTCGAGTTCGAGAATGGAGCGATCGCTGGCCGCGCCGGCGCAGTGAATGACGCCGTTCAAGCCGCCCAACTCGCGCTCGGCCACCGTCACCAACGCCGCAACCGCGGCCGCATCGGCGATATCGACGCCGCGATACTCGACTTGCGCGCCGAGCGCGCGGATCGCGTCGACCGCCTCGCACGCGCTCGCCGGCAACTCGAGCGAGCGACCGCAGAGCAGCAGCCGCGCCCGGCACTTCGTCGCCAACCAATGCGCCACCGCCAGCCCGAGCTTGCCCGCGCCGCCGGTGATCAGATACGTGCCGTGATCGCGCAACGTCAATGCGGCATTCGCATCGTGCGCGGCCATCGGCAGGACGCGCAACGCCCGGCGGTGCCGATGGCCGCCGCGCCAGGCGATTTCGTTGGCGCCGAAACCAGTATCGACGTCCAGCTCGTCGATGATCGCCCGTGCGCACACCTCGATCCGATCTCGATCGTCGCTCAGCGTGGACAGTTCGAAACGATGATTGGCCATCAACAGCGAACGCGCGTATCCAATGATCGCCTCGTGTTGCGGCTGGACGTCGCCGTCATCGCGATACGCATACAGCAACCGCACCGCGGCGCCGGGATTGGCCCGCTCCGAGGCAATGAACAATTGGCGCACCGACTGCAGTCCGCGATGCAAAGCGCTCTGTCCGGCGCCCTCGGCCGACCACGCGGCAGCGGGCGCACCGCTTCTAATCACGATATGGTCCGGCAGCAGATCGCGCTCGCGCAGAGAATCGAACAGGGCCGACGCACTCGCAGCATTGAACGGATCGAAGCGATCCGGCGCAGATGCCTCTTCTCCATCCGCCGCGAACGCGATCGCGACGCCGCGATCGCCCTTGGGTAAGGCGCGAACCAAACCATGCGCAAACTCGCGGTCGTCCGCGATCACCAGCACCGTGCGCGCGGCACGGCTCGCGACCGTGACCTGCGCTAGCGGCGCAGGCACCCAGTGATCGTCGAAGAACTGCACCGCGCGGCTCGGCACCTCCTGACGAACCAGCGCGCGGCCGCTGAAGCCGTGCAACTTCGCCAGCACGCGACCATCCGCGTCGGTCACCAAGATGTCGTACTTGTAGGCGGTCGCGTCGGTGGTCGACGCCAATCCGGCCGGCAGCGCGGTCGCCAGCGCATCGCGGCTGCGCACGACATGCGCATAGCAGGTTTCGGTGAGCGGGTGACGAATCTCCAACTCATCCAGTGCGAATGGCACGATCGGCACCACCGGATCACCGCTACCGGCCATCTCGACCGCCAGCCCGGCGCGCAATGCAGCATCGAGCAAGGATGGGTGCAGAGCGAATTGGCTCACGCCCGAGCGCAGATGCGCCGGCAGGCGCAGCTCGCACAACGCGCCTTCGGCCAGGCGATAGCGAGCCTGGGTGACCTGGAAGGATGGGCCGAAATGGAAGCCCATGCGGCGGAAGGCGGAGTAGATCTCCTCCGGACCGCGTTCGATGCGGGTGCCGCGCGCGACCATGGCCTGGATGTCCAGCCACTCGTCGGCGACCTCGTCCCCGGCCCCCTGGAACAGCAGTTCGCCGTCCACGCAGATCGCCGCATCCGATTCGCGCAGGATATCGAACTGCAATCCGGCCTCGTCGTTGTGCATGCGGATCGTCAGCGCATCGGGCGCGCCGGCGATTTCGAACGGCTGGCGCCAGGCGAAATTGCGGATACGCGACACGCGCCAACCTTCCCCCGCCGCAAGATCGCCGGCCGCACGCGCCATTTCCAGATAGGCCACGCCCGGCAGAATCCTACGGTCGCGGTCGGTATGGACGATATGGTCACGCAGGTAGAACTCCTGGCCATCGAAACGCTTGCGATAGATCTGCGCGGCGAGAGTGGACAGGTTGCGGTCGATCAGCGGATGCGGGGCGTCGGCAACCGCATCGCGGCGCTTCTCGTCGACCCAATAGCGCTGGGTGATGAAGGGCATGGTCGGGAACGGCACACGACGCGGTCGGGCGCCACCGGCATTGACCGGATACAAGATGTCGACATAACGCGCCCAATCTACGTCGAGCATCGAGACCCAGGCGCGCGCCAACTGGGGCAAGCGGCCGCCGGCGATCAAGGTGCGGATGATCGCGTCGCGCTCGCCCTCCTCGACGATCGCATCGAGCTTCTCGCCTTGCCGGCGCGGCGAACCGCGCAGCACACCCTCGGCAATGGAACCGGCGCGACAGGCGCGCAACGCGTTCAACAGTTCGGCGACGCTGGTCGCAACGATCGCGAGGCGCTCGTCCATCGCCTCGCGGCCGATCTGCGAGGAATAGGCGAGCGAACGAAGGTCCAGACCGACATCCGGATCGCCGCCACGTTCCAGGAACGCGATCATGCGATCGACATAGCGCATCAAGCGCTCTTCGCCGTCGGCCGACAACACGAACAGCACCGGTCGACCGTCGGCGACCGCCGGCAAGGTCCTGGGATGGTCCTCGATCAGACAATGCGCGTTGGCCCCGCCTGCACCGAAGGAACTCAAACCGGCGCGACGTGGGCTGTGCACGCCGGTCGCGACCCACGGCTCTTGCTGTTGAACCACGCGAAAAGGCGCTTGGGCGAAGTCGATGTTCGGATTCGCAGGCGAAGCATGCAGCGACGGTGCGATGGCGTGGTGGCGGAACTGCAGCAGGATCTTGGTCAACCCGGCGATGGCCGCAGCCGATTCCAGATGGCCGACATTGGACTTGACTGAACCGATGCGGCACTTCTGGAGACTCGATTCGGTGCCGCGGCCGAAGGAAGCGGAGGCCGTATCGAATGCGCGGATCAGCCCGGCGATCTCGATCGGATCGCCCAAGGACGTGCCTGTACCGTGCGCTTCGATGTAATCGATGCTGCGTGGATTCCAACCGGCCTGCTTGAGCGCCTTGCCGATCACATTGGTCTGCCCGACCTGATTCGGCACGGTGTAGCCATCGGTCTTGCCGCCGTGATTGAGGCTGGTCGCCTTGATCACGCCGTAGACGTGGTCGCCGTCCTCGATCGCCTGACTCAAGCGCTTGAGCATTACCACACCGACGCCCTCGCCCGGCACGTAGCCGTCGCCGTTGGCGCCGAACGCGCGGCAGCGGCCGTCGCTGGACAGGAACTGCGCGGCGGACAACTTCTGATACTTGTTCGGATGCACGATCACGTTGACGCCACCGGCGAGCGCCATGTCGCAGTCGCCGTTGTCGATAGCGCGGCACGCCAGATGGATTGCGGTCAACGACGAGGAGCACATCGTATCGATGGCCATGCTCGGGCCGTTGAAATTCATGAAGTACGAAACGCGGTTGGCGATCGAGGAGAACGGCGGATTCGGCCGTCCCGACTTGAGCTGCTCGTCTGTGACGTCGATCTGACCGTAGTAGCCCCACATCACCCCGACGTACACGCCGACCGACCGGCCTTTGAGCGACTGCCGGGTCTGGCAGGCGTCCTCGACGCATTCCCAGGCGGTTTGCAGGAACAAGCGCTCCTGCGGATCGATCAGTTCAGCTTCGCGCGCGGAAATATTGAAGAAGCGCGCATCGAACTGATCCACGCCGTCGATGAAGCCCCCCCACTTGCTGTAGACCGCGCCCTTGAGCGTGCGATCGGGATGGAAGTAACGGCTGTGGTCCCATCTCGACAGCGGAATTTCGCTAACGCTGTCGCGGCCGGCCGAGAGATTCTGCCAGAACGCGTGCAGATCATTCGCGCCGGGATAACGGCCACTGAGGCCGACGATGGCGATGTCTTCCGGCTCGAAGCGATCCGCGCCGCCGCGCAGACGGCGGAACGCGCCCGACGTACTGAGCCCACGCGCTCTCGCGGGCGTCGGACTAGCGGCGCTCGCCTGCGTGTGCACTTCCGCGCGGATGTGCTGAGCGCGTCCGTCCCGCCAATGCAGGTCGGCGGCCCAATCGGCCAGCGTGCCATGGCGGTATGGAGCGGACGCATCCACACCTTCGAAATCCTGCGCCAAGGCATGCAGCACGGTGACGATGTTGACCGCGTCCAGAGGCCAATGTGCGATCGGCGTGTCGACGCGGCAGCGCGCGGCTTCCGCGCCGAGAATCCGCCGCAGTTGCCGGAACAGATGTTCTTGCACGCTCGCATCACCGCCTTCCGCGGCTACCGGCGCCTCATCGCTCACGCTGGCCGGCGCGATCCATGCCGCCGACGTTGCTGCGGAACCGGCTCCGGCCAAGGATTGAGCGGCCTCCGGGAACGCCTCGGCCAGATGCTCGGCAAAACTGGCGACGTCCTGGTATTCAAAGAACAGCGTCTTGGAGATTGCGCCGAAGGTCTCTTCCAGACGACCGGTCAGTTTGACGATCATCACCGAATCGATGCCGTAGTTTTCCAGCGGCACGTTCGGATCGATATCGGACGGACTCAGGCCAACCGTTTCGCCGAGGATGCGGCGCAGGAATTCCTGCGCGGCCAGTCGCGGTGCATCGACGGAGACAAGCGGTTCTTGCGCGACAGCGAAGGTTTGCGTCGTCGGTGCGTGCGCCTCGGCGGCAGGCGCCATCGCGCGCAACAGCTCAGCGTGATTTTCTGCGAGGTAGCCCGCGATGCCGGACAGTTCCTGGTACTCGAAGAACAGCGTCTTGGGCACTTCGCCGAAGCGCAGCTCCAACTCGCGGTTCAAGGCAGCGATCATGACCGAATCGATACCGTAGTTTTCCAGCGGCGCATGCGGATCGATCTGCGCCGGCGCAAGCTTGGTGACGTTGGCGAGCAGTTCGACCAGGCGCGCGGTCGCGATCGCCTGCAGGGCTTCCGGTTCGGCCATGGTCGAGTTCGCCGCAACCGCAGACGACTGCATCGCCGCCGGCAGGGCCTTCGCGGCCACCGGTTTCGGCGCCGTACGCGCACGCGCGAGCAGCGACAGTTGCGGCGCGGACTGAATAGTGAGTTGTTCGATGCGCACCAGTACCCGGCCTTGCGCATCGCACACGCTCAGGTCGAAGTGCGATTGCTCAGGCGTCATATCGCCGTGCACGATCGTGCTCCTGCACGCATGCACGAACACCCGTTCGCCCGGGATCGCGAGGATCTCGATCCGGCGCAACCGTACCGGCACGCGGATGCCATCGCCGTTCGCGCTGAACCCGCCGACGCCGAGACCGACGCGGATGGCACCGTCGATCAACGCCGGATGCAGGACGAAATCGCCCGCCTCCACCCCGACGATACGCGGCAGGCGCAACACGCCCAGCGCTTCATCGGCGTTGTGACGCAGGCTTTCGAAGACCTGGAAACTTTTTCCGAAGGCAAAGCCCATGGCCGAGAACGCGGCTTCAACGTCGGTGCCGTCGAGCGCGGCCGTGCGGACCGCTATCGCGGCCAGATCCACACCCGCAACCTCGCCAGCGACGAAAGCATCGCCGAGCACGATCGCACCATCGGCATACGGCTGTTGCGCATCGCCGCCGACGGCGCCGATAGCGAAGGCAACCGCGCCACGCTCAGGCAGCAGCGAAATCCGTACGGTTTGCGGCGCATCGTTGACCACGATCGGCTTGTACCAATGCACGTCTTCGATTGCCGTCACCACGCGCCCGGGCGCGGCTAGCTGCGCTGCCTGCAAGGCCAGTTCGAGATACACCACACCCGGCAGGACGCGGTTGTCGCCCAGGCGATGATCGCGCAGATAGAACGCGTCGGGCCGCAATGTCTTCAGGAAAGCCTGTTCTTCCAAGGTGGACACGTTGACGTCGATCAACGGATGCAATGTAGCGATGCCGCCCCCGCCGCTCGCGTCGACGTCCGATGTCTCGACCCAGTAACGCTGGCGTTGGAATGCATACCCCGGCAGCGGCACACGGCGCCGGCTGCCGGCGACATGCAACACGCGCCAATCGATCGCTACGCCGTCTACCCAGGCCTGCGCCAAGGCGGGCAGATCGCGAGCGGCGAGCGATTCCGACAGCCGCGCCGTCGCGGCGGCGCCGCGTGCGGCCACCGCAGGGTCGCGTTTGGCGGCATCGCGATGACCGGACCACGCTTGCGCGGCCAGCAGACCCCGCTCGGCGTACAGTCGCAGCGCATCCAGCAGCTCGCGCCGCGATGTCGTCACGAAAGCGACGCGGATTTCCATCGCGATGCGGCCGATCTGCAAGGTATATGCTGCATCCTGCAAACCGATCGTCGGATCGTCCTGCAATCGTTGGGCCAACCTGGCGGCCATTTCGCGCAAGGCGGTATCGCGACGCGCGGACAGCACGACGATGACCGGTGCATCGGCGCCCACGCTGCCGCGAGCCTCCTCGATGTATTCCTCGACGATCAGATGGCCATTGCTGCCGCCGGCGCCGAACGAGCTGATGCCGGCCAGGCGCGGCAATTCCGTGCTCGCCCCGGCATGTTCGACGACCGGACGCCGCCAAGGCTGCAAGCTGCGCTGCACGCGGAACGGACTGTGCGCGAAGTCGATGTAGGGATTGGGCGCATCGGAATGAATCGACGGCACCAGACTGCAATGCCGCATCTGCAGCAGCACCTTGGTCAGGCCGGCGATGCCCGCGGCCGCTTCGAGATGGCCCAGATTGGATTTGGCCGAACCGATCGCGCAGTACTGATGCTCGCTTTGAGCGAAGGCCTTGGTCAGGCCCGCGACCTCGATCGGATCGCCCAGGCTCGTGCCGGTGCCATGCGCCTCGACATAACTGATATGGCGCGCATCCACGCCCGCCGAATCCAGCGCTTCCTGCACCAGCGCCGCCTGGCGCTTGGGATTGGGCACGGTGAACCCAGAGGCCTTGCCGCCGTGATTGATCGACGAGCCGCGGATGATGCCGTAGATGTGGTCGCCGTCGCGGCGCGCCTGAGCGAGGGATTTCAACACCACCGCGCCGACGCCTTCGCCGGGCACATACCCGTCGCCACCTTCGCCGAAGGCGCGGCAGCGGCCGTCGCTGGACAGGAAATGCATGTCCGAGAGCAGGTTGTACTTGTTCGGGTGCAGCGACAGATTGACCGCACCGGCGATGGCCACGTCGATCTCGCCCACGCCGATCGCCTGACAGGCGAGATGAATCGCGGTCAGCGAGGACGAGCAGGCGGTGTCGATGGTCAGACTCGGACCGGAAAAATTGAACTGATACGAAACCCGATTGGCGACAGCCCAATAGAAGCTGTGCGGCACCACCCAGCTGTCACGTGGACGATCCACGCCGTGCAGCTGGTAGTCACCCCACATCAGACCGGCATACACGCCGACCGGGTTCTCGCGATACCCACGCGCCTGCGCCAGCGTGTCCGGCGTATAACCGGCATCCTCGATCGCCTGCGAGGCGATCTCCAGGAACAGGCGTTCGTTTGGATCGATGTTCTCCGCTTCTTTTGGCGAAATATTGAAGAACAGCGGATCGAACTGGTCGACATCGCGCAGGAATCCGCCCCAACGGCTGTAGCTGTTGGCCCGCGTCGCTTCGCCCGGCTGGAAGCGGAACTTCGCCGCCAGATCCGGCCTCTCGGCGGGAATTTCCTCGACGCAATCGCGGCCCAGCCGCAGGTTTTCCCAGAACGCTTCCAGCGTTTCCGCCTGCGGATAGCGACCTGCCAGGCCAATGATCGCGATGTCGTCGCGCTGCGGCGGGGATGCGGGTTCGACGGCACCGCGGCGGATCGGCGAGGATACAGCGTAGGCGGCAGCGCGCCCGGAATCGTTCGCGATGGTCGGCGCAGGCGGCGTTTGCGCGGCCGTGTATGCGGCAGATGCAGCGGCGATGTCGACGGCGGCTTGTGTGGGATTCGCGATCGCGCGGCAACGATCCGGGTGCTGCTCGATAAAGTACGCGCTGAGTTCGGCCAGCGTCTGGTATTCGAAGAACAGCGTTTTCGGCAAGGTGCCGAAGGGTTTTTCCAGATCGGCGATGAGGTCGATCATCACCACCGAATCGAAGCCGTAATCCTTGAACGAGCGGTCCGGCTCGAAGTCGGCGGAAATGCCGAGCTGCGAGGCGAACAAGTTCGCGAGGAAACTGGATACCGGCGCGCGCCAGGCAGAAGGATCGTGATCGGCATGGCTCCCGTCGGCACGCGGCGCGGCGATGGCGATGGCGGCAGCCACGGGCCGGTGATCCTCGGCGATCACACCCAGCACTTCGCGCACCTTATCGATATCGCCCGCCGGCATCACCACGACTTGCGGCTGCGCTTGCGCAATCGCGTATTCCAGCACCTCGATACCGCGCTCGGTCGTCAACGGCACGATACCGAAGCTGCGCCGCAGCGCTTCCTCTTCCTTGTCGCTAAGCCGCATGCCGCCGTCCTGCCAATACGGCCAGTTGATCGACACCGACTTGCCGCTGCGTTGGCCGACTGCGACCAGCGCCTCGCGCATCGCCGAAAACTCATCCTCGAACGCGTTGCCGAACGCGTAGTCGCTCTGCCCGACATTGCCCAGCACACCGGTGACGGAGGAAAACAGCACGAACAGGTCCAGCGGATCGCGCTGCGTCTCCTGATCCAGGCACCAGGCACCCAGGGTCTTGGGCGCAATGACGCGCGAGAACGCTTCCGCGGGCTTGCGCAGCAGGAAATCGTCCTCGATGACCCCGGCCGAATGCAGCACGCCGTTCAGCACTTGATCGCGCAAACGCAGATCCTCGCGGATCGCCGCAAACACGCGCCGGACTTCGTCGCGGTCGGTGATATCGCACGCCAAATACATCGCATGACCGCCCAGGCCGGCCAAGGCGTCGAGCGCCGGCTGCTGCGCCTCGGACAGTGGCTTGCGACCGGTCAGATAGACCGTGGCCCGATAGCGCTCGCACAGATGGCGGGCGACGATCAGGCCGAGCGCACCGAGTCCGCCGGTAATGAGATATGCGCCGCCCGCCCGAAAGTCCATGCCGCTCGCGTGAGCCGCGGCCGGCAGGGCGTTCGAATGCACGGGCGCGAACCGGCGCGTCTCGCGCAGGCCGTTGCGATAGCGCACGTCGGTGACTTTGTCTGCGGCGAGCAATTCGTCGGCGACCAGGTCGGCCCAGCCCGTGCTATCGGCCGGGCATTGCACAACGCGCCCGTTGAAGCTCGGCTTTTCGATCGACAGCGTCTTGTAGAACCCGCCCAGCGCGACGACATCGGTGACGCCGAGCCCGTCGCGATTCGCCACGCCTTCGCTGTCTTGTTGAGCCAAATGAACAAAGCGCGCGCGCTTAGGACCGCGCAGCATCGCCTTGACCAATGCGAACGCGGCACGCGCGCTGGTGTCGATGCGCGCCTGCACGGACAGGTTCTTGCCCGGCCTCGGCGCGACCCAGACAAAGTGTTCCGGTTGCGCGCCGCGCGCTTTCCAGGCTGCGACCACGGCCTCGGCATCGGCGAGCGAACCGGCGCGAAGAACCTTGCCCGGCTCTGCCGGCGCGAGTCCGGCGTCCGCGGCCAGGACCGGCAGGCATTCGAAACTCGTGCCGGCGAACCGCAGCGATCCTGCAAGCAGCGCATGCAGGCTGTCGAGATCGTCCCGCTCGCCGATCATCACCACCGTCGCGGGCGCTTGCACCGCGCTCGCTGCCGCAGCCTGCACCCACAGCGGTGCGTAGAGATCGCCGGCAATCGATTCGGGCGGAAGACGCATCGCAACGGCGGCGGGGCCCTGCGCCACCGAGGTTTGCGCCATGCGTGGACGCAAGCTCAATCCACGGAATGCCAGGCACACACGACCGACGGATTGGCCGGGCTCGCACTCGATCAGATCGATATCGAACCGGGAAATTCGCTCGCTGCCGGACGAGGTCGGCGCGAATCGCGCCCAAGCGTACAGCTCGGTTGTATTCGAATCGGAACCCGTTCCCGCATCCAGAACATCCAGACGATCCAGGGCGAACGGCAAGCACGGCGCATGCGCGCGCGGTGCGTTAGTCGCGTCGATGGCGGACGCAAGTATGACCGCCGCCTGCAGTGCCGCATCAGCCGTACTCGGATGCACGACGAACCCCACGTGGCCGGCCGAAAGCTGCGTGGGCGACACGATCCGCGCCAGACACTGGCCGGCGCCGAGGCGCACATCGGCGATCGACTGGTGCCTCGGTCCGTATTGCAATTGCAATCCGGCCAAGCCACGGTAGCAGGCTGCCGAATCGACGAGGCCGGCCGTGCAGTCGTTGCCGATCGCGCCGATATCCACCAGCATTTCGCCGGTATCCCGATCGACGTCCAACAGGCCCTGGCAGTACACCTGCGCCGATTCCCGCGTTTCCGCGTCAATGACCCGAAAGCGCAGACGAGCCGGGCCGGCGTTCTGCGCCACACCGTCGCCGGATGCATCCAACTCCAACTCGACCGACACCGCAGCGCCCGTCACTTCGAGCGGACGCTGCCAGACCACGTCGTGCAAGCTGACAGTGGACACGGCCCCCGCATCCGCACCATCGGCCAGCGCAAGACGCGCAGCGGCGCGGGCCATTTCCAGATACGCGACGCCAGGCAGGATCGATCGGCCGTCGACGACGTGATCGGCAAGGAAGAATTCGCGACCGTCGAAGGTCGAGCGGAAGCGCTGCCGGCCGAGGACGGACACGTTGTTGTGCAGCAGCGGGTGCAGGCGGGCTTCGGCCTTGGCCTCGCCGCGCAGATCCGCCGTGATCGATGCGGGCGTCCAGAAGGTCGCGCCCTTGAAGGGGTAGCCGGGCAGGCGCACGGGCTGCGCCGACATGCCGGCGAACAGCGGCGGCCACGACAGCTTCGCGCCGCCACGGAAGGCGTTCGCCAAGGCGCTCAATGCGTCGATGCGCGCCTGTTTCTTCAGCTTTGGCCATTTCGACAGCAGCGCCTGCAGCGCCTCAGCGTCCACATTTTCGGATGTGGCGGCGCCTTGCGTGTTCGCATCCATCGCTTGATTCAATGCATCCAGCAATGCAGCCGGGCTATCCACCACGCATGCGAACCGGCAAGCCAAGGCGTCGCGGCCCAATAGCAACGTTCGGCTGACATCCATCAGCCGCGTCCGTCCCGCATCGTCCCGTACCCAATCGCGCAGTGTCGCGATGCGGCGCTGCAAGGCCGATGCCGTCTTGGCCGACAAGGCGATCAACACCGGTTCATCGCCACGAACGCGACCGACGCCCTGCCCGACCGGCGCCGCCGGCGCCTCTTCCAGAATCACGTGGGCATTGGTGCCGCCGAATCCGAACGAACTCACGCCGGCGCGCAGCGGTTGCCCCGGCGCAGGCGGCAGCCAGGGGCGGCTGTCATCGAGGACATAGAACGGCGTGTCATCGATAGCGATGCGGTGGTTGAGCCGGGCGAAATTCTGGAACGGCGGCAGGCGGCGATGCCGCATCGCCAGCAACACCTTGATCACGCCGGCCACGCCCGCGGCCGCCTCGAGATGGCCGATATTGGTTTTCACCGAACTCAAGCCGCAGTATGCGGACGGCAGTTCGATGCCCTGCTTGCGCGCCAGGCCACCGAAGGCCTGCAGCAGGCCTTCGAATTCGATCGGATCGCCCTTCGGTGTGCCGGTGCCGTGCAGTTCGACGAATCCCAGGCTGTCGACGGCCACGTTGGCGCGTTCGTGCGCGGCCATGATGACCTCGGCCTGCGCCTGCGGACTCGGGTAGGTCAAGGTATAGGTGCTGCCGCAGTGATTGACCGCGGAACCCTTGATCACACCATGGATCGCGTCGCCATCGGCGATGGCCCGCTCCAGCGGCTTGAGCAGCAAGAACGCCGCGCCTTCGCCGCGCACATAGCCGTCGGCAGCGTTGTCGAACGTCTTGCAGGTGCCGCTCGGCGAGAGCATGCCCATCTTCGAGAACGAGATATGGCGGGTCGGCGTCAACATCAGGTTGATGCCGCCAGCGAGCGCCATCTCGCAATCGTCGTATTGCAAGGCCTGGATGGCGCTGTGGATCGCGTTGAGCGAACTAGAACACGCCGTATCGATCGGCACGCTAGGCCCGCGCAGGTCGAAGTGATGCGAGACGCGATTGGCGATCACCGCGGTCGCGGTACCGGTGGAATGATGCGCTTCGATCGAAATCTCGTCGCGCTCCTGCAGTTCCTTGTAATCGTGATTGAAGACGCCAACGACAACGGCGATCTTGCGTCCGCGCACACTCGAAGGCGCCACACCGGCGTCTTCCATGCAATTCCAGGCGAGCTCCAGCATGATCCGCTGCTGCGGATCCATGGACTGCACCACCTTGGGCAGAAAACCGAAGAACTCATGATCGAACGCGTCGACCGCGTCGATGAATCCGCCCCATTTGCTGTCGGTTTTATTGACCGTCTGCTTTGGATCGCCCCATACGCCGCGCCAATCCCAGCGCTGCGCTGGAATCTCGGTCACGCTCGATTTACGGTCAATCAAATTTCCCCAGAACGTCGTACTGTCGTTCGCCCCTGGAAATCGAAACGCCATCCCAATAACCGCGGTATCCATATCGCTCTAAGCATCCTGTCTGCGTCGCGATCGCGATCGCCGTCTCTCCCCATTTAAGAGACCGGCAATATCCTTCTGCCCCCACAGATGGTTATCCGAATGTGACGGACTTACTCGAAAATATTTTAGATTGATATCACAAACCAAGAAAGACGCCGTAGACAGATGCTGAGTAAACCGGGGAAGAGATACCTAGCGCATGTCGATCCAGCGCTCGAAGCGGATGCAAACTTGCCGTGCCGGCGGACTGAACGCCGTTCCGCTCGACCGGCCGACGAGGCGCCACCAGGTCATCACCCTTGATCGCCTGGCGCGCGATGCGCAAAGCCGCTTAGCTTGAAGCGATCACGGCAGCGGTCGATGTCGCAGCCCTTGTAGGCAACTCGCTTGGTCCGCGCCATGGACGCCCCGCCTGCCGGCATTGGCAACAAGGTATCGATCAACTCTTGAAGCATCTGAAGCATCAACAAATCGTGCCGATTGGCTTGGGCAATACAAAGCGCCAGAGGCACCATTGCGATCGACGATCAGATGCCGGCAGCAGTATTTCTTTGCAATGAGTCATGCGGATAACTCTGCCGCGACCGATGCAGTGTTTGAGCGGTTTTGCTGGAGGTTCTGAGTGCTGCCTAGCCGAGATCGACGGCCATAGCGCGTACGCGGTTTTTCATCCTCGTCTCCTTCGATTCTGTTGCGAGCATGGATCGCCCTGGAATGAAGACGAGGTGCGCGCGCACTGACCGTCCGGAAACGTCCGCGTCCTGATCGACAACCGCCATGGGCCGATCGTCAATACGTGGGCGATAGGGCGTGCTAGCCGATGCTCGGCAAGCAGCAGCACGGGACGCGGTGCTGACACTTGGAACGGACAAGGCGCTATGACCCAGCCGAGTTCATCCAGGCGCAGGATAGGCTGAAGATCCTGCCGCGTGTGACGCAGAAGTGCGCCAGGCCGACGTTCGGCGATGGCCGATGCGGTCGCGGCCAGCGAGGATGGGGCGATCTCTCAGCGCAAAAGCGAGTTGCTCGTGTAGGGATTGGGCTGGACCAAGTCATCAGGCCGTATCCGGCAGGCGAGGTACACGGCCTGGAGAAAGTTGACCATGTGTTGGTGCTGAACATGGCGGCCTACAACGTGATGCAAATGCGCACGCCAAGACAACTGCGCCTGCCGACCGGGGCAACGGCACGCCGGCACTCGCTTGATGAAGTTGGCGCAGGCCGGGAACCGGTTGGTGATGTAGATGCAGATGATGACCCGCTTCTGCGCGGTCTCGTGCAGGAACCACTCGAAGAAGCCGGTTCGCGTCAGCTTTCCCAGCCGCACGGCACGCTTGGCCTTGCGCTGCACCGCCACGAAGGCATCCATCCTTGAGGGTGCGGGTGTTTGAACGATCGTCTTCGGGTAGTTCTGCCCTAGATGCTACCCAGATATTTGGCGCCGGCGTCTGCGAGGGTTAGGCCGGCGGGGGCGCGCCTCGCCGATAGGCTGGATGCCCCTCGGCGGGAACGGCGCCGGTGCGGGCCGGGCACTGCGCTGCCAACCGCTGGAACAGCGACAAGTCGTGATGTCGTTGATTCCGACCTGACCGGATGCCCCGCCCGGCAGCTTCACGCCTTTGATCAGCTCCAGTGGCGGCGTCCCTTCAAAGCTCTTCAAGCACTCATCCAGCTCCGATCCCGTGCTGCCATTCCTGATGGCTGCGAAGGCTTGAGCCGAGGCAGCGCGATCGCATGTCGTCCCGGTGCCGCGCGTGAAGACCTGCCTGCAGATCGGCAGGAACGCGCAAACGGACGTAGTAGCGGCCAGTCGAGCCGCGCCTGAGGAGTGCGCTACTCGCATGGAAGTGTCCAAGCGAGTGTCCAAGGTGGGCGAAAAGAAAAACGCCCGCAAATCGTTGATTTGCGGGCGTTTCCTTGACACTGGCGGAGTGAGAGGGATTCGAACCCTCGATAGAGCTTTTGACCCTATACTCCCTTAGCAGGGGAGCCCCTTCAGCCGCTCGGGCATCACTCCGGATTTAGACGCTGCGGATATTCCGCGACCGGGCGCGAAGGATAACGGTTTGTAGGGTCTCAGGTAAACCCTTTCGACGCATCAATCGGAAGATTGATCGCCATGGCCGCCGCCATGCGAAGTCGGCTCGTCGCCGCGCTGGATGCGCTGATAGATTTCTTCGCGGTGCACGGCGACATCCTTCGGTGCGGTGATACCGATGCGCACTTGATTGCCCTTGACCCCAAGCACCGTCACGGTGACCGAATCGCCGATCATCAAGGTTTCGCCTACCCGGCGAGTCAGGATCAACATTTTTAAAATTCTCCAGGGAACCGGTGATTCCCACCGGTACGGCGTCCCGAGCCGGGACGCCCCATCACGAAAGGGAAAAGAAGATCGATGTTAAGGGAAGCCGCGCCCTGCCAGCAAGGCGGCGCGAGTTCGTGTTCAGGGGAGATGTTGCTTGACCCAGGCGGGTACGCCCTCGAGCGCAAGGGCAAGGGCGGGCCCGTCCTCGCCACCACCCTGGGCGAGGTCCGGGCGGCCGCCGCCCTTGCCCGAGATCTGACCGGCGATATGGCTCAGCAGTTCCCCAGCCTTGACCCGGCCCATTGGGCTGCCGTTCACCCCGGCGACCAGGGCCGCCTTGCCCTCGCTGGCGCCGGCCAGCACGATCACGCTGTCGCCCAATTGCTGCTTCAGGCGGTCCATCGCCTCGCGCAAGGCCTTGGCATCGAAGCCTTCCAGGCGCACCGCGAGCACCTTCACACCGGCCACCTCGACCGCCGTGGCGGCCAGGTCGGCGGTGGCGCCGGACGCCAACTTGGCCTTCAGCGCCTCCAGCTCGCGCTCCAGGCGCTTGTGCCTGTCGCCCAGCTGGCGAATCTTCTCGACCACGTCGCCGGCGCTGCCGCCGACCAGCTCGGCCGCCTCGTGCAGCTTGGCCTCTTCGGCCGCCACATGGTCCAGGGCGCCCTGCCCGGTCACCGCCTCGATCCGGCGCACGCCGGCCGACACGCCGCCCTCGCTGGTGATCTTGAACAGGCCGATGTCGCCGGTGCGCGCCACGTGCGTGCCGCCGCACAGCTCGGTGGAGTAGTCGCCCATCTTCAGCACACGCACACGTTCGCCGTATTTCTCGCCGAACAGCGCCATCGCGCCGAAGTCCAGCGCCTCCTGCATGCCCATGTGGTGCACCTCGACCGCGTGATTGGCACGCACCTGCGCGTTGACCTTGCGCTCGATCACCGCCAGTTCCTCGGCGCTCATCGGCTGGAAGTGCGAGAAATCGAAGCGCAGCCGGTCCGGCGCGACCAGCGACCCCTTCTGCTGCACGTGGGTGCCGAGCACCTCGCGCAACGCGGCGTGCAGCAGGTGCGTGGCCGAATGGTTGAGGATGGTGGCGCCGCGGCGGTCGCTGTCGACCTGCGCCGACAGCGTGGCGCCGACCTGCAGGCGGCCGCTGCGCAGCTGGCCGACATGCCCATGGAACTGGCCGGCGAACTTCTGCGTCTCCTCGACCTGGAACAGCACGCCGTCCGCGCTCAACTGGCCCAGGTCGCCGACCTGGCCGCCGGATTCGGCATAGAACGGGGTGCGATCGAGCAGCACGATCGCCGCATCGCCGGCCTCGACCGACTCGACCGGACGCCCGTCCTTCAACAGCGCGACCACCTTCAGCGCATCGGCCTGCAGCGCGTCGTAGCCCAGGAACATCGTGGGAACCAGTTGCGCCACCAGGTCCGCCGGCAGCGTGGTACCGCCGCCGAACTTGCCGGCCGCGCGCGCGGTCTCGCGCTGGCGCTCCATCGCGCTTTCGAAGCCGGCCATGTCCACCTCCATGCCGCGCTCGCGGGCGATGTCGGCGGTGAGATCGACCGGGAAGCCATAGGTGTCGTACAGGCGGAACGCGTCCGCGCCGGGGATGCTGCCGCTGGCGCGGGCGGCGATCTCGTCGAAGATCTTCATGCCCGAGTCCAGGGTCTCGGCAAAACGCTCCTCTTCGGCCTGCAGCGCCCGCTGCACGGTGGACAGCGCCGCCGGCAGTTCCGGATAGGCCTCGCCCATCAGGTCGGACAGGGTGGCCGCCATCTTGTGGAAGAACGGCTGGCGCACGCCGAGCATCCAGCCATGGCGCAGGGCGCGGCGGATGATCCGGCGCAGCACGTAGCCGCGGCCCTCGTTGGAGGGCAGCACGCCATCGACGATCAGGAACGCGCAGGCGCGGATGTGGTCGGCGATCACGCGCAGCGACTTGTTCTCCAGGTCGGCCATGCCGGTCAGCTCGGAGGCGTGGCGGATCAGCGTCTGGAACAGGTCGATCTCGTAGTTGCTGTGCACGTGCTGCAGGATCGCGGCCAGGCGCTCCAGGCCCATGCCGGTATCCACGCACGGCGCCGGCAGCGGCACCAGGGTGCCGTCGGGCTGGCGGTCGAACTGCATGAACACCAGGTTCCAGATCTCGATGAAGCGGTCGCCGTCCTCGTCCGGCGAGCCCGGGGGCCCGCCGGCGATATGCGCGCCGTGGTCGTAGAAGATCTCGGTGCACGGGCCGCAGGGGCCGGTGTCGGCCATCTGCCAGAAGTTGTCCGAGGCGTACGGGGCGCCCTTGTTGTCGCCGATGCGCACGATCCGCTCCGGCGGCACCCCGATCATGTCGCGCCACAGCTCGTAGGCCTGCTCGTCGGTGTGGTAGACGGTGACCAGCAGGCGCTCCGCAGGCAGCTTCCAGACCTGGGTCAGCAGTTCCCAGGCCCAGGCGATCGCCTCTTTCTTGAAGTAGTCGCCGAACGACCAGTTGCCCAGCATTTCGAAGAAGGTGTGATGGCGCGCGGTATAGCCGACCGAATCCAGGTCGTTGTGCTTGCCGCCGGCACGCAGGCAGCGCTGCACGTCGGCCGCGCGCACATAGCTGCGCTTCTCGGCGCCGAGGAACACGTCCTTGAACTGCACCATGCCGGAATTGGTGAACAACAGCGTCGGATCGTTGCCCGGCACCAGCGGCGCGGACGGAACGATGGTATGGCCCTTCCCGTTGAAGAACTCGAGGAAGTCGCTGCGGATCTGGGAGGTGGAGAATTTGGCGGGTGCGTTCATGGGCTGGCTATAGACGAGCGGACGGGTTTCCGGGCGTACCCCCTCAAGATAAGGGCGTGCGGAAACCGGACAAGACAATCCGCCAAGGTTAGCAGGCCCGGCCCGCTCAGTCCTCCGGCTCGTAGCGCGTGGCCGCGCGGATGCTGTCGCCATCGAAACCGCGCCGCGCCAGCAGATCGGCGGCCTTGCGCCGCTGTGCCAGGTCCACCGGTCCGGCCGCGCCGAAGCGGCGCTGCACCAGATCGCGGGCGTTTTCGCTCCAGTCGCCGTCGAATGCGGCCATCGCCGTGGCGATAGCCTCGCTATCCAGGCCGTGGGTGCCCAGTTCGGCACGAATATGCAAGGGTCCATAGCCGGTATTGGCCCGGCTGCGCACCAGCAGTTCGGCGAAACGGCCATCGTCCTGCCAGCCCTCGCCCGCCAGGCGCTCCACCGCGGCGGCGGCGGCATCCTGCTCCACGCCGCGCGCCCGCAATTTGCGGGTCAGTTCCTTGCGCGAATGTTCGCGGCGCACCAGCAGGCCCAAGGCCCGCTGCAACGGCGTCTGTTCCGGCTGCCGGCGGCGCCGGCGCGGTTCCTGTGCTTGTTCGTCGTCACCCATGCAGGCTCACCGCCACGATCGTCAATGTGCCGTCCCTGGCACCTGCCCTCCTGGCTTGCTCAAGACTGCCGAGGGAGACGAGCGGCACTGACTCCACCGCTCCCCCGGCAGAAGACCATCACGCCTCGGCGTCTGCGTCGGCGTCCTCGGCTTCGGCCGCGCTCGGCGCGATTTCCGTAGGCTGGAACTTCTCGCGCAGCTCGCTTTCCAGCTTCGCCGCCACCTGCGGGTTGTCGCGCAGGTACTGGCGCGAATTGTCCTTGCCCTGGCCGATGCGCTCGCTGCCGTAGCTGTACCAGGCACCGGCCTTCTCGACCAGCTTGGCTTCCACGCCCATGTCGATCAGCTCGCCTTCGCGGCTGATGCCCTCGCCGTACAGGATCTCGGTGATGACCTGCTTGAACGGCGGCGCCAGCTTGTTCTTGACCACCTTGATCTTGGTCTGGTTGCCGATGATCTCGTCGCCCTTCTTGATCGCGCCGATGCGGCGGATGTCCAGGCGCACCGAGGCGTAGAACTTCAACGCGTTGCCGCCGGTGGTCACTTCCGGGCTCTGGCCGGGCATCATCACGCCGATCTTCATGCGCAGCTGGTTGATGAACACCACCAGCGTGTTGGAGCGCTTGATGTTGCCGGTCAGCTTGCGCAGCGCCTGGCTCATCAGGCGGGCCTGCAGGCCCGGCAGCTGGTCGCCCATCTCGCCTTCGATTTCGGCCTTCGGGGTCAGCGCGGCGACCGAGTCGACCACCACGATGTCGACCGAGCCCGAACGCACCAGCATGTCGGCGATTTCCAACGCCTGCTCGCCGGTATCCGGCTGCGACAGCAGCAGTTCGTCGACGTTGACGCCGAGCTTGCCGGCATAGATCGGGTCCAGCGCATGCTCGGCATCGATGAAGGCCGCGGTGCCGCCCTTCTTCTGGCACTCGGCGATGGCCTGCAGGGTCAGCGTGGTCTTGCCCGAGGATTCCGGACCATAGATCTCGACGACGCGGCCCTTCGGCAAGCCGCCGATGCCCAGCGCGATGTCCAGCATCAGCGAGCCGGTCGGAATCACCTCGACGGCTTCGATGATGCGATCGCCCATCCGCATCACCGAACCCTTGCCGAACTGCTTCTCGATCTGGCTCAGTGCGGCAGCGAGCGCGCGCTTCTTGTTCTCGTCCATTTTGGTGTCCTTCGGAGGTGAGGATGATTTGCGGGGTAGGTTCAATTTAGCGGCCAGGTATCGCACGGGCTGAGACAGTGCGGGGCAAAGAAAAAATAATTCGTCCGGGCAGGTCTACAGCAGCGGCGAACAGCGATGGTGCGGGTCGGGAAAATCCGGCCTGCGGTGTAGTGCAATCTCCAACATCAACGGTTGGGGCGCAGCAGGCCGCAATACAGGCCTTCGATAGCGAAATCCTGGTCGGGCAGCACGTCGATCGGCGCGTAGTCCGGGTTGCGCGGCAGCAGGCGGATGCGGTCCTTGCCGATCTTCAGCAGCTTGACCGTGATCTCCTCGTCGATCCGCGCCACCACGATCTGCCCGGAACGGGCGTCGCGGGTCCGGTGCACGCCGATCAGGTCGCCGTCGAAGATGCCTTCGTCGCGCATCGAGTCGCCCTGCACCTTCAACAGGTAGTCCGGCGCCGGCGAGAAGAACACCCGGTCCAGCACCACGAAATCGTCCGAACCGATGTCCGCGCCGATCGGCAGGCCGGCGGCGACCCGCCCCAGCACCGGCAGGCGCAGGATGTCGGCACTGTCCACCTGCGGGGCCGGCGCCGGTGCGGCCGCGCCGCTCACCAGCCGGATGCCGCGCGCCTGTCCCGGCACGCGGCGGATCGCGCCGGCCTGCTCCAGGGCTTCCAGGTGGTATTGCGCGGCGCGCACACCCTTGAAGCCGAAGGCACGGGCGATCTCGGTCTGCGACGGCGGTGCGCCGTCGTGCTCGATACGCTGGGCGATCAGGTCGAGGATCGCTTGCTGGGTTTCGGTCAGTTCCATGGTTAGTAGTAATACTACTAAAAACGGAAATGGGCAACCCCTGCGTGATCGCATCAAGGGGGCTGCCGTTCCGCAGATTGCCCGCCCCGCTGGGCCTTGCGGCCACACCCGCACACCGGGACTTCGCTCGCAGCGACAACCCGCTCCGCTCAGCGGCCGCTGCGCCAGATCGAGATCAGGATCCACACGCCCGACAGCGCCGCGCCGATGAAGCCGCCCACGCCGATCGCCAGCAGCCAGCGGCTGGAGACGCCGCCGACGCTGTTCATCACGATCGAGGAGCCGATGATCAGCGCGGCGGTGACGATGCCCATGGTCAGCCGATTCGCGGCGCGGTTGACCTGGTCGCCGAAGCCCTTCAGCGACGTCGTCTCGACGTTGAGCTGCAGCCGTCCGCGCCGCGCCGCCTGCAGCAGCCGGCGGGTGTCGCGCGGCAGGTCGCCGAGCAGTTCCAGCGCGCCGAGCACGGTGCGGCGGCCGCGCTTGGCCATCGCGCGCGGGGCGAAGCGCTGCAGCATCACCCGCTCCAGGTACGGCGCCGCGGCGCCGGCCATGTCGAAGTCCGGATCGAGCTGGCGCCCTACCCCTTCCAGGGTCAGGAAGGTCTTGATCATCAGCGCCAGGTCGGCCGGCAGCGCCAGCGCGTGCTGGCGCAGGATCGCGGTGACGTCGCCGAGCATCGCGCCGACCCTCAGCTCCTTCAACGGCACGCCGCGGTACTGGTCGACGAAGCCGGCGATCTCCAGTTGCAGCCGCGCCTCGTCGATCTCGGCATCGCCGTCGGTCCATTCCAGCAGCACGTCGGTGACCGCCTCGGCCTCCTGGGTGACCAGGCCGTGCAGCAACTGCACGACCTGGTAGCGGCGCTGCTCGGAGATGCGCCCGACCATGCCGAAATCGATCACCGCGATGCGTTCGCCGGGCAGGTAGAAGATGTTGCCCGGGTGCGGATCGGCGTGGAAGCAGCCGTCCTCGAGCACCATCTTCAGCACGATCTCGGCACCGACGCGGGCCAGTCGGCGGCGGTCCAGGCCGGCGGCATCCACACCCGCCAGGTCGCGCCCGCCGATGCCGGCGACGAAGTCCTGCACGTTGAGCGTCTCGCAGGTCCACTGCCAGTGCACGCGCGGGATCAGGATCTCGTCGTGGCCCTGGAAATTGGCGGCGATGCGCTCGGCGTTGCGGCATTCGCCGGCGAAATCCAGTTCGCGCCGCAGCGACACGGTGAACTGATGCACCACCTCCGCCGGGTGGTAGCGCTTGAGATCGGCCGCACGCGCCTCGACGATCTCCGCCAGCCGCGCCAGCAGCCGCAGGTCGGCCTCGATCACGTCGCGGATGCCGGGGCGACGCACCTTCATCACCACCGCAGTGCCGTCGTGCAGCCAGGCACGGTGGGTCTGCGCCAGCGACGCGGCGGCCAGCGGAGTCTCCTCGACCTGGGCGAAGATCGCCGACGGCGCCTCGCCCAACGCCTCGAGCAGTTGCGGCAGGATCTGTTCGTAGGGCAACGCCGGCGCCGCGTTCTGCAGCTCGCCGAGTTCGTCGATCCACTCCGGCGGCAGCAGGTCCACGCGCGTGGCCAGCACCTGGCCGAGCTTGACGAAGGTCGGCCCGAGATCCTGCAACGCACGCCGCACCCGCTGCGGCGCCGACATGCGCAGCATCTCTTCGGCGTTGTGCCAGTGCAGCAGGCGTCCGGCGCGTTCCAGCACGTCGGCCATGCCGATGCGGCGGACCACGTCGCCGAAGCCGTAACGGATCAGCACCGAGGCGATTTCCTGCAAACGCCCCAGGTCGCGGACCGTGCTCAGCGCCTCCCACATCGCGGTCGCCACCTAGCGCCCGTCGGCGTTCACAGCAGCGCGCCGAGGCCGTGCAGCGCCGCGGCGACGGTCTGCCGGCGCACCGCGTCGCGGTCGCCGTCGAAATGGAACAACTGCGCGCTGGCGTAGCCGCCGCGCCGCTTCCAGCCCACCCACACGGTGCCGACCGGCTTGTCGGCGGAACCGCCGCCGGGGCCGGCGATGCCGGTCACCGCCACCGCGATGCTGGCGCCGGAATTGACCAGCGCGCCGGACACCATCTCGATCACCGTCTCGCGGCTGACCGCGCCGTGGTGCTCCAGGGTCTGCGGACGCACGCCGAGCAGCGCCTGCTTGGCCTCGTAGCTGTACGCGACCATGCCGCAGTCGAACCAGTCCGAGGAGCCGGAAATATCCGTCATCGCCTTGGCGATCCAGCCGCCGCTGCAGCTCTCGGCGGTGACCAGGCGCTCGCGCGCGGTGCGCAGCTGATCGCTGAGCGCAGTGGCGAGTTGCAGGAGTTGCGGGTCGGTGGGGACGTTCATGGCGCTGCTCGGGAAACCAATGCGCTTTGTAGCCGAATTCGCCACGGCTGTCGCGTTTGCGCAGCGCGCGGCCCTGCGTGGCTTCAGCGATGGTGGCGCAGCGGGCTGGTGCTGGTGCTTCAGGCGCAGGCTCGCTTGCATGCCGCCACCATCAGTAGCGTCTTCGCGCAGCGGGGAAGAACAGCGACTTGCCGATTCATATGACATCACCGCAGGAGCCGCTTCAGCCGCGACGGACCGTATCGGTAGAGCCCGCCGCGGCTGAAGCCGCGCCTACAGGCCTTGCGCAAGCCGCAAACGGCCGAGTCCAAATGCACTTAGCCGAGGCGTGCAGCGGCGTCATCCGGCATTGCGGCTAACGCTGCTGCCACTCCTCTTCCTCGCGCGGCGGCAACAGCGCGCGGATCGGCGCGCCGTCGGCGCTGGCGGCCAGGCGCTCGGCCTCGGTGATCGGGATGTCCACCTGCAGCAGCCAGCCGTCTTCGTCGGCCTGCTCGCTGCGGACCACCTGCAGTTGGTGCAGTTGCGAGCGCAGGCGCCCGGCGCTGGACGGCAGGCGCAGGCCGCCCTGCACGCGCTGCAGCCCCAGCCGCTGGCCGAGCACGCCCTGCAGCAGGTCCAGGCCACGTTCGTCGCGCGCCGAGATCCAGACCCGCTCGCGACGCGCCTCGTCCGGCACACCGTCCTGCGCATCGTGGCGCACGTCGGCGCCTTCGATGCGGTCGATCTTGTTGAACACCAGCAACTGCGGCAGATCGCCGGCGCCGACCGCGTGCAGCACCTCGTCGACCTGGGCGATGCGCTCTTCGCGCAACGGATCGGCGGCATCGACCACGTGCAGCAGGAAATCGGCCTCGCGCGCCTCGGACAGGGTCGAGCGGAACGCGGCGACCAGTTCGTGCGGCAGGTTGCGCACGAAGCCGACGGTGTCGGCCAGCATCGCGTTGCCGCCCGGCAGCGCGATGCGGCGCACGGTCGGGTCCAGGGTCGCGAACAGCTGGTCGGCGGCGTAGGCCTCGGCCCCGGTCAAGGCGTTGAACAGGGTCGACTTGCCGGCATTGGTATAGCCGACCACCGCGATCCGCGGCAGTTCGCTGCGCACCCGCGCACGGCGCATCTGGGTGTGTTGCACCTCGACCTTTTCCAGCCGCTTCTGCAACTGCTCGACCCGCTTCTGCAGCAGCCGGCGGTCGGTTTCCAGCTGGGTTTCGCCAGGACCGCGCAGGCCGATCGAACCGCCGCGCTGGCGCTCCAGATGGGTCCAACCGCGCACCAGCCGCGTGGCCATGTGGCGCAGCTGCGCCAGTTCGACCTGCAGCTTGCCCTCGTGGCTGCGCGCGCGTTGCGCGAAGATGTCCAGGATCAGCCCGGTGCGGTCGATCACGCGCCGCTCCAGGTACTTTTCCAGGTTGCGCTCCTGGCCGGGACTCAGGGCATGGTTGACCAGGATCAGATCGGCGCCGCTGGCCTCGGCCGCGGCCTTGACCTCTTCCAGCTTGCCGCTGCCGATCAGCGTCGACGGGCTGGGCTTGTCGATGCGCGCGGTCAGCGTGGCGGCGATGCTGGCACCGGCGGAGCGCGCCAGGTCGGCGAACTCCTCCAGCACATCGTCCTCCAACGGTCCACCGGCATAGGGCTGGATCAGCAGTGCGTGTTCGCCGCGGCGGGAACGATCAAACACCCGCGGCTCCGGTCTTCACCAGCGTCTTACTCGGCTTCGTCATCGTCCGCACTACCACCCTCGTTCTGCTGCACATAGCCACCGCCCGGTCCGACGCGCACGTTGCGCGCCGGCACCACGGTGGAAATGGCGTGTTTGTAGACCATCTGGCTCACGGTGTTGCGCAACAGCACCACGAACTGGTCGAAGGACTCGATGGTACCCTGCAGCTTGATGCCGTTGACCAGATACACCGAGACCGGCACCCGTTCGCGACGCAGCGCGTTCAGGAAAGGATCCTGTAAGGATTGCCCCTTGGACATGCTTCACTCCCGTTTATTGTTTTTATGTGCCCGGGACGGCACTGCAGCTCCCCTGCCGTGGCCCGGACCGCCGATGTTACACAACCGCGGGCTCCAGCACAGCGCGGCGTGTAGCCAAATCAGCCAAGAAAGTCCGCCACTGCGACATCCAGGCGCGCGCCGTCGCATTCGGGGTCGAACCAGCGCGCGTCCAGCTCCCCGCGCAGCCAGGTCAGTTGGCGCTTGGCCAGCTGGCGGGTAGCGGAGATCGCGCGATCGCGGAACGTGGCCGCATCGCTGGCCCCGTCCAGGTGTTCCCAGGCCTGGCGGTAGCCGACCGCGCGCACCGCCGGCAGCTCCAGCGGCCGCGCCACCTGGCGCAACGCCGGCAAGGCGCGCAGCGCACGCACCTCGTCGAGGAAGCCCTGCTCCAGCATCGCGTCGAAGCGCAGCGCGATGCGCCGGTGCAGCAGCGCGCGGTCGGGCGGCGCCAGCACCAGTTTCAGGACCCGCAACGGCAGCCGCGGCGGCCCCGGCTGCGCCTGCCATGCGCTGATCGGGCGGCCGCTGAGCTGGAACACTTCCAGCGCGCGCTGGATGCGCTGCGCGTCGCCGGGCCGGATCCGCCGCGCGGCCAGCGGATCGACCTGCTGCAGTTGCGCGTGCAGCGCCGCCCAGCCGTCGGCCTGCGCGCGCGCGGCCAGCGCTGCGCGCAGCTGCGGATCGGCCGGCGGCATCGGCGCCAGGCCTTCCAGCAACGCCTGGAAATACAGGCCGGTGCCGCCGGCCAGGATCGGCAGGCGGCCGCGGGCGACGATCGCCTCCAGCGCGGCACGCGCGTCCACCGCGAATTCGGCGGCCGAATAGGGTTGCCACGGATCGCGCAGGTCCAGCAGATGGTGCGGCACGCGCGCCAGCTGCCGGGCATCGGGCTTGGCCGCGCCGATGCTCAAGCCGCGGTACACCAGGGCCGAATCGACGCTGACGATCTCGCCGCCGTAGCGCTCGGCCAGGGCGATCGCCGCGGCGGTCTTGCCCGACGCGGTCGGCCCCATCAGCGCGATGGCGCGCGGGCGCCGGTCGGCGGGCATCAGTCCTCGTCCGGCCAGCGGAGCGCGGCGGGCGCGGCGCCGCTGCGCGGCAGCGGCACCGCCGCCAGCGCATTCCAGACCTTCAGCGCGTCGACCGTGGCGGCGACGTCGTGCACGCGCAGCAGCAGCGCACCGCGCTGCGCCGCCAGCAGGTGCGCCGCCACCGAGCCGGCCATGCGCTGCTCCGGTGCGGTGCGCCCGGTCAGTTCGCCGATGCTGCGCTTGCGCGACAGCCCGGCCAGCACCGGCACGCCGAGTTCGACCAGGCGCGACAGCTGCGCCAGCAACTGCAGGTTGTCGGCGGTGCCCTTGCCGAAACCGAAGCCCGGATCGACCAGCAGGCGGCGCTTGTCGATGCCGGCCATTTCCGCGGCGAACAGGCGCTCGGCCAGGAACCGGTGCACCTCGCCGACCACGTCGTCGTAGTGCGGCGCGCTGCCGGCGGCATAGGCGTCGTCGGGCATGTGCATCAGCACCACCGGCACCCGCAGTTCCGCCGCCGCGTCCAGTGCGCCGGGCCGGCGCAGGGCCTGGATGTCGTTGATCATGCCGGCGCCGGCGGCGACCGCCGCGCGCATCACGTCCGGCTTGAAGGTGTCCACGCTCAGCGGCAACGTGGTCTGCGCCGCCAGGCGCTCGATCACCGGGATGACCCGGCGCAATTCCTCTTCCACCGGGACCGGGGTGGCGCCGGGACGGGTCGATTCGCCGCCGATGTCGAGCAGGTCGGCGCCCTCCTCCACCAGGCGCAGGCCATGCGCGACGGCCGCTTCCACCGTCGCATGCGCGCCGCCGTCGGAAAACGAGTCGGGGGTGACGTTGACGATGCCCATCACCCGCGGACGATCCAGCAACAGGCGGCGTCCGCCGCAATCCAGGCTCGGCGAGGTTTCGAACATCAGCGGTACTCCTGCGGGTTGCCGCACCGGATGGGGATGCCGCGCACGGGCTTCGTTGCGCTTCGTGCAGCGGCGCGGCGCGTCGTGGCGACGACGGCGTTCGCAGGCAGCGACAGCGATGGACAAGCGGGCGTTGGCATGGGCGGCGGACAGTGATGACGGGGCGCCATTGTCGCCCAGTCGCAGTGCCTACGACGACGCGGCGGCAGGATGCGTCCACAAGCTCGGCCGGAGCGATGCGATCGCCGCTGCGGCGGCCTGTCCTGCACCACCGGATCTACAAAAGCGCAGGCAACAAAAAAGCCAGGGATCGCTCCCTGGCTTTCCGATCGACCCGAGCGGGCGCTTACAGCTGCTCGGCCGGGCCGGTGATCGGCGGCAGCGGCCGCGAACTGCCCTTGTCGTTGCCACCGTCCTTGCCATCCTTGCCGGACTTGTTCCAGCCCATCGGCGGCGGCGGATCGCGGCCTTCCATGATCGCGTCGATCTGCGGCACGTCGATGGTTTCGTACTCCAGCAGCAACTTGGCCATCACGTGCAGCTTGTCCAGGTTCTCGGTCAGGATATGCGTGGTCTTGGCGTAGGCCTTGTCGAGGATCGAACGCACTACTTCGTCGATGCGGCGCGCGGTATCGTCGGACACGCTCTTGTGCTGGGTCACCGAACGGCCCAGGAACACCTCGTCGTCTTCCTCGCCGTAGGCGATCGGCCCCAGCTCGTCGGACAGGCCCCACTTGGTGACCATGTTGCGCGCCATCTTGGTCGCGCGCTCGATGTCGTTGGAGGCGCCGGTGGTGACCTTGTCGGTGCCGAAAATCAGCTCCTCGGCGACGCGGCCGCCGTACAGCGAGCACAGCTGCGACTGGATCGCGACCCGGTTGATCGAGTACTTGTCGCCTTCCGGCAGGTACATGGTCACGCCCAGCGCACGCCCGCGCGGGATGATGGTGACCTTGTAGACCGGATCGTGCTCCGGTACCAGGCGACCGACGATGGCATGGCCGGCCTCGTGGTAGGCGGTGAGCGTCTTCTCTTCCTCGCTCATCGCCATCGAACGGCGCTCGGACCCCATCAGGATCTTGTCGCGGGCGCGATCGAAGTGATCCATGCGGACCTCCTTCACCGTTTCCCGCGCGGCGAACAGCGCCGCCTCGTTGCACAGGTTGGCCAGGTCGGCGCCGGAGAAGCCCGGGGTGCCGCGCGCGATCACCATCGGCTCGACGTCGTCGGCCAGCGGCAGCTTGCGCATGTGCACCTTCAGGATCTGCTCGCGGCCACGCACGTCCGGCAGGCCCACCACCACCTGGCGGTCGAAGCGGCCCGGGCGCAGCAGCGCCGGGTCGAGCACGTCCGGACGGTTGGTCGCGGCGATCACGATCACGCCTTCGCCGCCCTCGAACCCGTCCATCTCCACCAGCAACTGGTTCAGGGTCTGCTCGCGCTCGTCGTGGCCACCGCCCAGGCCGGCACCGCGATGACGGCCGACCGCATCGATTTCGTCGATGAAGATGATGCACGGCGCGTGCTTCTTGGCCTGCTCGAACATGTCGCGCACGCGGCTGGCGCCGACGCCGACGAACATCTCGACGAAGTCGGAACCGGAAATGCTGAAGAACGGCACCTTGGCCTCGCCGGCGATGGCCTTGGCCAGCAGCGTCTTGCCGGTGCCGGGCGGGCCGACCATCAGCACGCCGCGCGGGATCTTGCCGCCGAGCTTGGTGAACTTGGTCGGATCGCGCAGGAAGTCGACCAGCTCGCTGACTTCCTCCTTGGCCTCGTCGCAGCCGGCGACGTCGGCGAAGGTGATCTTGATCTGGTCCTCGCCCTGCAGCTTGGCGCGCGACTTGCCGAACGACATCGCGCCCTTGGCGCCGCCGCCGCCACCCTGCATCTGGCGCATGATGAACAGCCAGAAGCCGATGATCAGGATGACCGGCAGGAAGTTCAGCACCAGCGACCAGAAGCTCGGGCCGTTGGCCGGCTTCTGCCGGGTCATCTCCACGTTCTTGCTGTACAGCACGTCGACCAGCTTGTCGTCGCGCGGGCCGTAGACCGTGCTCTCGCTACCGTCGCTGCGCTTGAAGCGGATCGCGGTCACCGACAGCCCGGTGTCGTCGGTGAAGTCGACCGACTTCACCCGCCCGCCGTCCACTTCCTTCAGGAACTGGGTATAGGTCACGGTGTCGTTGCCGGGACCGCCGGCCAGCCGTGGCGAGAAGCTCTGGAACACCACCATCAGCACGACGGCGACGACTACCCACAGCAACAGATTCTTGGTCAAGTCGTTCATCCTCATTGGCTCCGGTGTCCCTTCAACTCTTTCTCGATGCGTGATGCGACGGGTTCAGCTTACTTGATCTGGGCACGCTTGCCCTGTCCGAGGACATAGACCTCCGGCGAGCGCTTGCGCGATGCCGCCGGTTTGCGGATGGACACCTTCTCGTAACGGCGGCGCATCTCGCGGATGTAGTCGTCGGACCCGACGCCCTGGAACAGCTTGATCAGGAACGCCCCGCCCGGTTTGAGGTGGGTATCGGCGAACGCCATCGCCAATTCGGCCAGATGCATCATCCGCGGCTGGTCGACCGCATCCATGCCGCTTTTATTGGGGGCCATATCCGACAGCACAAGGTCTACCGGGTTGCCGCCCAGCATTTCCTCGAACTGCGATAGCACCGCGTCTTCCCTGAAGTCGCCGTGAAGGAACTCCACGCCGGCCAGCGGCGGCATCTCCAGGATGTCCAGCGCCAGCACCCGGCCGCGCTCGCCCAGCGACTTGCGCACCTGCTGCGACCAGCCGCCTGGCGCGGCGCCGAGATCGACCACCAGCATGTCCGGCTTGAGCAGCTTGTCGCGCTGCAGCAGCTCTTCCAGCTTGTAGGCGGCACGCGAACGCATGCCTTCGGCCTGGGCCTTCTTCACGAAGGGGTCGGCGAAATGTTCGCGGAGCCAGCGTTGGCTGCTTTTGCTGCGGGTTGCCATGGGATCGCGGTCGTGGTGGGCGGCCATGATACCCTGATCGCCCTTGGCAACCCCGTTCCCGCCTGCATGTCGATCAGCCTGACTCCGTCCCAGAACCGCTTCCTGCGCGGCCTGGCGCACGACCTCAAACCCCTGTTGCAGATTGGCGGCAAGGGCGTCACGCCGGCCTTCCTGGCCGAACTGGACGAGGTGCTGGAGCGCCACGAACTGGTCAAGGTGAAGGTCGGCGGCGACGACCGCGAGGCCCGCGACGCGAGCATCGCCAGCCTGGTCGAGCAATCGCACAGCGTGCTGGTGCAGCGCATCGGCCACACTGCGATCCTGTATCGCCCGGCCAAGGAAGACCGCCAGATCGTGCTGCCGCGCGGCTGACCCGCTTCCCGGTGCCCTCATGCAGCTGACCCAGGACCTGCCCGACTACGCCTACACCCTGCGCATGGCCGATGGCCGCCAGGCCAAGGTGAACGACCGCCTGCTCACCCGCAGCTTCATTCTCGCCCCGGATGCTTTGGTCGAGGCGTGGGACGCACCGGTCGCAACCGAGCTGCAGCCACAGCACCTGCAGCCCTTGCTGGAAATGAACCCGGCCCTGGTGATCCTGGGCACCGGCGAACGCCAGGTCTTCCCCTCTGCCGCCGCGCTGGCGCTGTTCCTGACCCGCGGCATCGGCATCGAAGTGATGAACAACGCCGCGGCGGCGCGCACCTACAACGTACTGGCCGCGGAAGGCCGGCGCGTGGCGGTCGGGTTCCTGCTCGAAGGCTGAGCGGCGGCACCGCCGCTGTCTGCGCGGACCGCGTTTCGCCGTCCGATCCACTGGCGCGCTGCGCCGGAATACGCCCCATCGCCGATCCGCCGCTTGCTTGCTCAGCAAATACAGCAGCGTGATCGACCGGCTTGGCCGTTGTAGCGGGCTAGGCGGCGCCGCCTGCGGTCCACCGGACCGCGCGCCGCCGAGCGCCCGGCGCGCTGCGCCGGGCCGGGGATCCGCCCGATCGATGACGTGCCGGTTATTTGCTGGGCAGGTACAGCAGCGGGTCGACCGGCTTGCCGTTGTAGCGGATCTCGAAGTGCAGCATGTCGCGCGCGGCGCCGCTGCGCCCCATCTCGGCGATCTGCTCGCCGGCCTTCACGTTCTGGCCTTCGTTGACCAGGCGCTTGCGGTTGTGGCCGTAGGCCGACAGCCATTGCTCGTTGTGCTTGATGATGATCAGTTCGCCGTAGCCGACCAGGCCGGCGCCCGAATAGACCACCACGCCATCGGCGGCGGCACGCACCGCCTGGCCGCTGCTGCCGGCGATGTCCACGCCCTGCTTGGTGGTCTCGCCGACCACGAAGCGGCTCACCACCGCGCCGTCGGCCGGCCAGCGCCAGCTGAAGCCGCTGCTCACCGGCGTCGGCGCAGCGACCGGCGGCCGCGCGGCCGTTCCCGCAGAACCCGACGGCGCGACCGGAGCGCTACCCGGCCGCGCGACGACCGTGCCGCCGCCACTGCCGCCACCCGGCGGGTACAGCTTCAGCGACTGCCCGGGATAGATCGTGTACGGCGGCGGCAACCGGTTCCAGGCGGCCAGGTCCTGCGGATTGATGTTGTTGACGCGGGCGATCGCATACAGCGTGTCGCCACGGCGCACGGTCGCACTGACCCCGGGCTTGGGCACGGACGGACGCGGCGCCGACGTGCCGGGCTTGCCGGGCGCTCCGGACGTCCGCACCACGGTGGCGCTGCTGCACGCGCCCATCCCTGCCGCCACCAGCAACCACACGCTGCAACGCAGGCCGTTGCGCACCACCCGATCGACGCTCATCCGTACTTCGCTCTCCATATGACCCACACCACCAGCAGCGCCAGGATCGCCATCGCGACCCAACCGAGCGGTTCGATCCAGCGCCGCAACGCGGCTTCCGCACGCGGCCCGCCCAGGCGGATCGCGCCGGCCACCAGGTACACGCGCTTGCCGCGGCCGACCAGCATGCTCGCCAGGAACGGTAGCAGCGGGATTCCCACGATGCCTGAGGCCCAGGTAAATATCTTCAGCGGGATCGGGGTGAAACCGGCCAGCACCAGCAGCCAGAACGCACGCCATGGCGACTCGGCGACCACCTCGCGCAGATGAGTCACCTGCGCATCGATCTTCTGCGTCCAGCCCAGCCATTCGATCAGCGGCTGCACCGCGGCGAAGGCGAAATGGCCGAGCATGTAGCCGACCAGCGCACCGGCCAGCGAGCCCATCAGGCTCAGCGTGGCGAACCACAGCGCGCGCCGCGGTTGCGCCAGCGACATCGGCGCCAGCATCACCTCCGGCGGCACCGGGAACACGATCGCCTCGGCGAAGCTGAGCCCGGTCAGGAACGTCGGCGCGCGGCGATGGCGCGACCAGGCGATGGCACGTTCGTACAACGGCCCGAATATCTTCATGCAACCCAGCTCCGGTGATTCAATCCAGGGTGACTCAATCCAGCATGCCCGACAGCAGCGGGACGAAGGTCACCGGCGCCAGAATGTCCTGTTCGATGCGGCCTTCGGCATCGCGGCGCAGGCGCACCAGCGATTGCGACGAGGGGCCGCCGACCGGCGCCACCAGGCAGCCGCCCGGCGCCAGTTGCTCGACCAGCGCATCGACCAGCGCCGGCGCCGCGGCGGTGACCACGATCGCATCGTAGGGGCCGTGCTCGGCCCAGCCGATGCGGCCGTCGTCGTGCTTGCTGCGCACGTTCATGCCGAGCTGGCGCAAGCGCTTGCGCGCCTGCCGCAGCAGGTCGCCGATGCGCTCCACGGTATAGACCTCCAGCCCCAGCGCGGCCAGGATCGCGGCCTGGTAGCCGGAGCCGGTGCCCACTTCCAGCACCTTCTTCGGTGCAACCTCGAGCACGGTCTCGGTCATCCGCGCCACCACCCACGGCTGCGAGATGGTCTGGCCATGGCCGATCGGCAGCGCAGTGTCCTCGTAGGCGCGCGAGGCCAGCGCTTCGTCGATGAACAGGTGCCGCGGCACCGTGCGCACCGCGTTGAGCACGGCCTCGTCGCGAATGCCGGACTCGCGCAGGCGTTCGACCAGGCGGTCGCGCACGCGCTGCGAGGTCATGCCGATGCCGATCGCTTCCGGTTGCAGGCGCAGCCGCGGGGTCATGCCGGGTTGTCCAGCGCGGCGGTGAGGCCGCCGACCCAGCTGGCCACCGTCTCCAGCGCCTGGTAGCGGGTCAGGTCGACCTGGATCGGGGTGATCGAGATGAAGCCGGTGCGCACCGCGTGGAAATCGGTGCCCGGGCCGGCGTCCTGCTCGCGGCCGGCCGGGCCGATCCAGTACACGGTGCCGCCGCGCGGATCGGGCTGCGGCAGGCACGGTTCGGAGCGGTGGCGGTTGCCGAGCCGGGTGACCTCGAAGCCCTTGATCTCGCCCCACGGCAGGTCCGGCACGTTGACGTTGAGGATGGTGTCCGCCGGCAGCGGATCGGCCTTCAGCCGCGCCACGATCTCGACCGCGGCGCGCGCGGCGGTCTGGAAGTGCTTGGGTTCGTGGTTGTGGGTGACCAGCGACATCGCCAGCGCGGGCAGGCCCAGGAAGCGGCCTTCCATCGCCGCCGAGACGGTGCCCGAATAGATCACGTCGTCGCCCAGGTTGGCCGAGTTGTTGATCCCCGAAACCACCATGTCCGGTTCGTCGTCGAGCATGCCGGTGAGCGCCAGGTGCACGCAATCGGTCGGCGTACCGGCGACGCTGCAGGTGTGCGGGTCGATGCGCTTGATCCGGATCGGCAGATCCAGGGTCAGCGAGTTGCTGGCGCCGGAACGATCGCGATCAGGTGCGACCACGGTCACTTCGTGGCCCGCGCCGCGCAGTTGCTCGGCCAGCATCTTGATGCCGGGGGCGTCGACGCCGTCGTCGTTGCTCACTAATACGCGCATGGGACTCCTCGGATAACCCGGCCATGATACCGGATGCGTCCCTCGCCTTCCGCCCTCATGCACGCTTGCACTGCTTGCGCCGCGTGACCGGCGGGTTACGCTGTGCGCCATGTCGCATCCCGAAGACGAAGATCCCGCCGCCCTGTTCCGCGCGGCGATCGGCGCGGTCACGCCGCTCAACGCGACGCCGCCGGCCAATGCCAAGCCGCGGCCGAAGCCGCGCGCGCGCATGGCCGAGCGCGACGACGCAGAGGCGCAGAGCGAATTCCAGCGCCTGCTGCGCGACAGCGCGCCGCTGGAGGCCGGCGACGTGGCCAGCTACCGCCGCGAGAACGTGCCGGCGCGGGTGTTCCAGCGGCTGCGCCGCGGCCAGTTCTCCGCCCAGGACGAACTGGACCTGCATGGCGCCAACGCGGCGCAGGCCGAGGCGCTGCTGCGGCAGTTCATCGCCGAGGCGCATGCGCACGAGTTCGGCTGCGTGCGTATCGTGCACGGCAAGGGCCTGCAGTCCGGCGGCATCCCGATGCTGAAGAATCTGGTCGATCGCCTGCTGCGGCAGCGCAACGACGTGCTGGCGTTCCATTCGGCGCCGCCCACGCAAGGCGGTACCGGGGCGATGCTGGTGTTGCTGGCGCGGCGCTGACGCCGCGCCGCTCACTCCTGCGCCGCCGGCTCGGCCTGCGCGCCCTGTCCGGCATCGACGACCTCGCCCAGCTCGTGCAGCAGCGCGGTGGCATAGCTGCCCGGCGGCAGCGCGAAACGCAGTTCCAGCGCGTCGTCGTGCGCGTCCAGCCAGCGCCACTGCAGCGTGGCCGCGCGCAAGCGGGTGGCGCGCCGCTCCTGTTTCAGGCCTTCGCGCTCCAGGCCTTCGCGCAAGCGCACGGACGTCGCATCCTCGAGCGCGGCCAGTTCCAGCGCGCGCGCCGCGTCGGCGCTGCGCAACTCGCCCGCGCCCCACAACGGCGCCGAAGGATGGATGTCGAAACGCTGCAGCCGCTCGGCCAGCACGTCGGACCAGGGTTCCGGGCCGAACACGCTGCGGCTGCCGTCGAGCAGCCACACCTCGCCATCCAGCGCGCCGTCCCAGTTGCCCGCCGCCACGCGCGCGGCCAGGACCCGGTTGAACAGTTCCGAGCGCGCCGCCGACAGCAGCAGCGAGCGCTGCTCGCGCCGCGCCCGGCGCCCGCCGAACATCGCCAGCGCGTTGCCGACGTTGCCGCCGTCGCGGCCGAAGCGCTGTTCGCCGAACCAGTTGGGGATGCCGCGCGCGGCGATCTGCGCCAGCCGCGCCTCGATCGCGGCGCGCTCGCCGCGCACCTCGCGCAACACCAGCACGAACCCGTTGCCGGCCAGCGCGCCGCGCGGCAGCTTGCGGTTGTGCCACTGCGACTGCACGACCTGCAGGTCCTCGCTGTGCAGCGCCTCCAGCGCCGGCGCCACCCGCTTGGGCAGGTGCACCGAGAAGCGCTGGGTGGTGACCGCGTGGCGGTCCTTCATGCCCGCATAGCCGATCGCCATCTCCGTCACACCTGCCCATTGCGCCAGGCGGCGTGCGGCGAATGCGGTGTTCATGCCGCGCTTGCGCACGGTCAGCAACAGATGTTCGCCCTCGCCGCTCGGCTCGAACGCGGGCATTTCGTCGACCTGGAAATCCTCGGCCACGCTGCGCATGCGCGCCTGCAACGGCGCGGCGCCGAATGCGCGCGGCAAGTCGCTCACAGCGCCACCAGCAACACCGCCGCCTGCGCCGCGATGCCTTCGCCGCGGCCGGTGAACCCCAACTGCTCGCTGGTGGTGGCCTTGACGCTGACCCGCTCGACGCCGACCTGCAGCAGCGCGGCCAGGCGTTCGCGCATCGCCAGCGCATGCGGGCCGACCTTGGGCCGCTCGCAGATCACGGTGACGTCGGCGTTGCCGAGCTGCCAGCCGCGCTCGCGCAACAGTTGTTCGCAATGGCTCAGGAACTGCGCGCTGTCGGCGCCTTTCCAGCGCGCATCCGAGGGCGGGAAATGCTGGCCGATGTCGCCCAGCGCCAGTGCGCCGAGCAGCGCGTCGCACAGCGCGTGGATCACCACGTCGCCGTCGCTGTGCGCGAGCACGCCGCGCGTGTGCGGCACGCGCACGCCGCCGAGCATCACATGGTCGCCGTCGCCGAAGGCGTGCACGTCGTAGCCCTGGCCGATACGGAACGGAGGAAAGTCAGGCATGGGCATCGCAGGATCGCAAAAGGAAAAAAGGAAGGCATCGGCGGCGCGACGCCGCAGCGCGGCGCGGCCGCGTCACGGCTGCCGCGCGCGCAGGAACAGTTCGAACTCGAAGCGCACCAGGTCGGCCGGGGTGGTGACCTTGAAGTTGTCCTCGGCGCCCTCGACCAGCAGCGGCCGCAGGCCCAGCAACTCCATCGCCATCGCATCGTCGGTGACCTCGACGCCGGCGGCCGCGGCCTGTTCCAGCGCCCTGGTCAGCTGCAGGCGCCGGAACAACTGCGGGGTCAGCGCGCGCCACAGGCGCTCGCGCGGCTCGGTGGCGTCGATGCCGCCGTCGTCGCCGGCGCGCTTGAGCGTGTCGCGCACCGGTGCGGCCAGGATCGCGCCGACCGGATCGCCGCGCCCGGTTTCCAGCAGCCGGTCCAGGTCGGCCAGCGCCAGGTTCGGGCGCGCCGCATCGTGCACCAGCACGAAATCGTCCGCCTTGACCGAGTCCGGCAAGGCCTGCAACGCGGCCAGCACCGAGCCGGCACGGCTGGCGCCGCCGACGCAGGTCAGCACCGGCTTGCCGTCCAGTTCGTTCCAGCCCGGCCAATCGGCATCGTCGGTGCCGAGCGCGACCATCGCCCCGACCACCGCCGGATGCGCCAGCAGGGACTGCAGCGCATGCGCGATCAACGGCTGCCCTCCGGCCTGCAGATACTGCTTGGGCACGGGACTGCCGAAACGGGTGCCACGGCCGGCGGCCGGCACCACGGCCCAGACCGTGGCCATCAGGGTTGCTCGCTCGGCGCGGCCGGCGCCTGCGCCGGGGCGCCGTCGGCGGCCGGCGCGACCGGCACCGGCGCGTCCTCGACGACGCGATAGAACTTCTCGCCCGGCTTGATCATGCCCAGCTCGCTGCGCGCGCGCTCCTCGATCGCCGCCTCGCCGTCCTTGAGGTCCTTGACCTCGGCGGCGAGCGCGGCATTGCGTTGCTGCAGGCCTTCGTTATCGCGCTTCTGGTGCTCGACCTGGCTCTCGAGCACCAGTACCTCGCCGGAATTGCCCGGACCGAGCCAGAAACGGTACTGCAGCCACGCCAGCAGTCCCGCCAGCACCAGCAGCAGCCAGCGCCAGTTGCGCACGGCTTACCGCTTGAGCGAGACGAATGCGTCGCGCCCCGCGTAGCGCGCGCCGCTGCCCAGCGCTTCCTCGATCCGCAGCAGCTGGTTGTACTTGGCCACGCGGTCGCTGCGGCACAGCGAGCCGGTCTTGATCTGGGTGGCGGTGGTGGCCACGGCGATGTCGGCGATGGTGGTGTCCTCGGTCTCGCCGGAACGGTGCGAGACGATCGCGGCGTAGCCGGCGGTGTCGGCCATGGCGATCGCTTCCAGGGTCTCGGTCAGGGTGCCGATCTGGTTGACCTTGATCAGGATCGCGTTGGCGGTGCCGGACTCGATGCCCTGCCTGAAGATCTTCGGGTTGGTCACGAACAGGTCGTCGCCGACCAGTTGCACCTTGCTGCCAAGGCGATCGGTCAACAGCTTCCAGCCGGCCCAGTCGTCCTCGGCCAGGCCGTCCTCGATGCTGATGATCGGGTACTGCGCGGCCCAGTCGGCGAGGAAGTCGACGAACTGCTCGCTGGTCAGGCGCTTGCCCTCGCCCACCAGGTGGTACTTGCCGTTGTCGTAGAACTCGCTGGAGGCCACGTCCAGGCCCAGCAGCACGTCTTCGCCGGCGGTGTAGCCGGCCTTGCCGATCGCCTCGAGGATGGTGTCCAGCGCTTCCACGTTGCTGCGGAAGTCCGGCGCGAAGCCGCCCTCGTCGCCCACCGCGGTGGACAGGCCATGGCCCTTCAGCACCGCCTTGAGCGCGTGGAAGATCTCGGTGCCGGCGCGCAGCGCTTCGGAGAACGAGGCGGCGCCAACCGGCAGCACCATGAATTCCTGGAAGTCGACGTTGTTGTCGGCATGCGCGCCGCCGTTGATGATGTTCATCATCGGCACCGGCAGCGCCACGTTGGCGGTGTTGGCGCCGGCCAGGTACTGCCACAGCGCCTGCTTGCGCGAGGCGGCGACTGCATGCGCGTTGGCCAGCGACACGCCGAGCAGCGCGTTGGCGCCGAGGCGGCCCTTGTTCTCGGTGCCGTCCAGGTCGATCAGGCGCCGGTCCAGGCCCTGCTGGTCGGCACCGTCGAAGCCCTGCAGCGCACTGGCGATCGTGGTGTTGACGTTCTCCACCGCCTTGCGCACGCCCTTGCCCAGGTAGCGGGTCTTGTCGCCATCGCGCAGCTCGACCGCTTCCTTGGTGCCGGTGGAAGCGCCCGACGGCACCGCGGCGCGGCCCAGCGAGCCGTCGGCCAGCGTGACTTCCGCTTCGAGCGTGGGGTTGCCGCGGGAATCGAGAATCTCGCGGGCGTGGATCTTGGCGATAGTGGTCATAAGTCCAGTCGGTTACCAGGAAAGGAGGGGGACACCGGAAACCGTCGGATTATGGCCGCAGCGCCGCTGCTTGCCAAATGAACCGCGCGCCGCGCCGGCGCCGCGCACGGGTCCGAACAACGCGAGCGCTGTGCGAGAGACGGGTGCATCCAGGGGCCGGCGCACCCGCACCGCCGCCGCATCAGCCCAGCCCGTGCTCCAAGAAGCCGCTGCGCTTGGTGATCGCGTCCAGCGCCATCAGCGTCTCCAGCAGCGCCTCCATCTTGTCCAGCGGCCAGGCATTGGGGCCATCGGATAGCGCCTTGGACGGATCGGGGTGGGTCTCGGCGAACACGCCGGACACGCCCACCGCCACCGCTGCGCGCGCCAGCACCGGCACGAACTCGCGCTGGCCGCCGGAGGTGCTGCCCTGCCCGCCCGGCAACTGCACCGAATGGGTGGCATCGAACACCACCGGGCAGCCGGTCTCGCGCATCACGCTCAGCGAGCGCATGTCGCTGACCAGGTTGTTGTAGCCGAAGCTGGCGCCGCGCTCGCAGACCATGATCTGCTCGTTGCCGGTGGACTTGGCCTTGTCCACCACCGGCTTCATGTCCCACGGCGACAGGAACTGGCCCTTCTTGATGTTGACCGGCTTGCCGGCGGCGCAGACGTTCTTGATGAAGTCGGTCTGCCGCACCAGGAACGCCGGCGTCTGCAGCACGTCCACCACCGCCGCCACCTCATGCATCGGCGTGTACTCGTGCACGTCGGTCAGCACCGGCACGCCGATCTGCTTCTTCACCGCCTCCAGCACCTTGAGCCCCTCTTCCAGGCCGGGGCCGCGGAAGCTGGTGCCGGAAGTACGGTTGGCCTTGTCGAAGCTCGACTTGAAGATGAAGTTGATCCCCAGCCTGCCGGTGATCTCCTTGAGCTTGCCGGCCACGTCCAGCTGCAGCTGCATCGACTCGATCACGCACGGGCCTGCGATCAGGAACAGCGGCTGGTCCAGGCCGACTTCGAAGCCACACAGTTTCATCGGATCACCTATCGATTGGAGCCCCTCTCCCATTGGGAGAGGGGTTGGGGTGAGGGTACGGGCGAAGCTTCGAGGAATTCAGGCGCGCGAGGCTGCGCCCGTCCCCTCATCCGGCGCTTCGCGCCACCTTCTCCCGATGGGAGAAGGAACTAGGCGCGCGCTTCCTTCAACAGCTTGCCGCCGGCCTTCTTCTCGCGCGCGGCGCGCACGAAGCCGATGAACAGCGGATGGCCGTCGCGCGGCGTGGACAGGAACTCCGGGTGCGCCTGGCAGGCCAGGAACCAGGGATGCACCTCGCGCGGCAGCTCGACCATCTCCACCAGGGTGTCGTCCATCGACTTGGCGGAAATCACCAGGCCGGCGTCCTCGAGCTGGGTGCGGTAGCGGTTGTTGAACTCGTAGCGGTGGCGATGGCGCTCGGACACCACGTCCTTGCCGTACATCTCGCGCGACAGCGTGCCGGGCTTGAGCCGTTGCTCCTGCAGGCCCAGGCGCATGGTGCCGCCCAGATCGGACTTCTCGTCGCGCTTCTCCACGTCGCCGCTGGCGGTGCGCCACTCGGTGATCAGGCCGATCACCGGATACGGCGACTGGCGGTCGTTCTCGGTGCTGTTGGCGCCGTCCAGGCCGGCGACATGGCGCGCGTAGTCCACCACCGCCGCCTGCATGCCGTAGCAGATGCCGAAGTACGGCACGCGGTGCTCGCGCGCATAGCGCGAGGTCAGCACCTTGCCTTCGAAGCCGCGGTCGCCGAAGCCGCCGGGCACCAGGATGCCGTCCACGTCGGCCAGCGCCGACAGGTCGCTGCCTTCCAGTTCCTGCGCCTCCAGCCACTTCAAGGTGACCTTGGTGCGCTGGCGCAGGCCGCCGTGCTTGAGCGCCTCGCCGACCGACTTGTAGGCGTCCTGGTGGTCCACGTACTTGCCGACCACGGCGATGGTGACCTCGTCGAGCGGGTGCTTGGTGGCGTCCACCACCGCTTCCCATTCGGACAGATCGGCCGGGCCGACCTTGTCGCGCAGCTTGAACTGGTCGATGACGATCTCGTCCAGGCCCTGCCGGTGCAGTTCCAGCGGCATGCCGTAGAGCACGTCGATGTCGGCGGCGCTGATCACCGCGCGCTCGGAGACGTTGGTGAATAGCGCGATCTTGCGCCGCTCCGAATCCGGAATCGCCTGCTCGGAGCGGCACAGCAGCACGTCCGGCTGGATGCCGATCGAGCGCAGCTCCTTGACCGAATGCTGGGTCGGCTTGGTCTTCAGCTCGCCGGCAGCGGCGATGTACGGCACCAGGGTGAGATGCATGAACAGCGCGCGCTCGGCGCCGCGCTCGGTGCGCACCTGGCGGATCGCTTCCAGGAACGGCAGCGACTCGATATCGCCGACGGTGCCACCGATTTCCACCAGCGCCACGTCGAACCCGGCGGTGGCTTCGTCCACGCAACGGCGGATCTCGTCGGTGATGTGAGGGATCACCTGCACGGTGGCGCCCAGATAGTCGCCGCGGCGCTCCTTGCGGATCACGTTCTCGTAGATGCGGCCGGTGGTGACCGAATTCTTGCGCGACAGGCGGGTGCGCACGAAGCGCTCGTAGTGGCCCAGGTCCAGGTCGGTCTCGGCGCCGTCGTCGGTGACGTACACCTCGCCGTGCTGGAACGGGCTCATCGTGCCCGGGTCGACGTTGATGTAGGGGTCCAGCTTCATCATCGTGACCGACAGGCCACGTGCTTCGAGAATGGACGCAAGCGAAGCGGCCGCGATGCCCTTGCCAAGCGAGGACACTACGCCGCCGGTAACGAAGATCAGGGGGGTCATGGCTCGAAGGCCTCCCGGAAAGCCATAGTTTAACGGGTGAAGCCGATTTGCCCAAGCGCTTTCGGACCGATCGACCGCACAAAAAGAAGACGCCCCGGCACCAGCCGGGGCGTCGCAGGTCGCAACAGGGCGCGCGCTCAGGGCTTGCGCGCTTCCTCTTCTTCCTCTTTCTTCGGCGTAGCCGCATCCTTGCCGGCCTTGTGCTCGGCCGCCGCAGCGGCACGGCGCTTGGCCTTGGCATCGGCCTCGGCCTTCTCCTTCGCGACCTGCGCCTCGTAGGCGGCGGCGCCGGAGGTGGCCGGATCGGCGCTCTGCGCCTGGGCCATCGCGACCGGGATGGCCACCGCGGCGGCGACCAGCGCGGCCAGGGTCAACAGCTTGCGAACGTTCATGGCGTACTCCTGTGTGAGGCTGCAACGACAATGGGGATGCCGTTACCGATTTTCCAGTGCAAGGCTAGCGCACGGCCACGGCACTGGCCCTGAACACCGGCGACGTGCAAAAAGCCGCCGCACACCGCACACTTCCGGATCTGCTTCGCGCCACCTGTTGAGACGCATGAATACCCGCTACAACGCCGCCGACATCGAAGTTCTCTCTGGCCTGGACCCGGTCAAGCGCCGGCCGGGCATGTACACCGACACCGCCCGCCCCAACCATCTGGCGCAGGAAGTCATCGACAACGCCGTGGACGAGGCGCTGGCCGGCCATGCCCGGCACATCGAGGTGACCCTGTTCAAGGACGGCAGCTGCGAGGTCGCCGACGACGGCCGCGGCATGCCGGTGGACATCCATCCGGAAGAGAAGATTTCCGGCGTCGAACTGATCCTGACCCGGCTGCACGCCGGCGGCAAGTTCAACGACCGCAACTACACCTTCAGCGGCGGCCTGCACGGCGTCGGCGTCAGCGTGGTCAACGCGCTGTCCAAGAAGGTGGAGCTGTTCATCAAGCGCGACGGCAACGAATACCGGATGGAATTCGGCGACGGCTTCCCCACCTCGAAGCTGGAGATCGTCGGCAGCGTCGGCAAGAAGAACACCGGCACCCGGCTGCGCTTCTGGGCCGATCCGAAATACTTCGACACGCCCAAGTTCGCGGTGCGCGCGCTGCGCCACCTGCTGCGCGCCAAGGCGGTGTTGTGCCCCGGCCTGACCGTGAAGCTGCACGACGAGGCCACCGGCGAACAGGACACCTGGTACTTCGAGGACGGCCTGCGCGACTACCTCAAGGGCGAACTGGCCGAGCGCGAACTGCTGCCGGCCGACCTGTTCGTCGGCAATCTGAAGAAGGATCGCGAGATCGTCGACTGGGCGGTGGCCTGGGTCGCCGACGGCGAGCTGGTGCAGGAAAGCTACGTCAACCTGATCCCGACCGCGCAGCACGGCACCCACGTCAATGGCCTGCGCAGCGGCTTCACCGACGCGTTGCGCGAGTTCTGCGACTTCCGCAACCTGCTGCCGCGCGGGGTCAAGCTGGCGCCGGAAGACGTGTGGGACCGGGTCACCTTCGTGCTGTCGCTGAAGATGACCGACCCGCAGTTCAGCGGCCAGACCAAGGAACGCCTGTCCTCGCGCCAGGCCGCCGGCTTCATCGAAGGCGCCGCGCACGACGCCTTCAGCCTGTGGCTGAACCAGAACGTGGAAACCGGCACGCGCATCGCGCAGATCGCGATCGATCGCGCCAGCGCGCGGCTGAAGACCGAGAAGCAGATCACCCGCAAGAAGGTCACCTCCGGCCCGGCCCTGCCCGGCAAGCTGGCCGACTGCATCAGCCAGGACCTGTCGCGCACCGAGCTGTTCCTGGTGGAAGGCGACTCGGCCGGCGGCAGCGCCAAGCAGGCGCGCGACAAGGACTTCCAGGCGATCCTGCCGCTGCGCGGCAAGATCCTCAACACCTGGGAAGTGGCCTCCGGCAGCGTGCTGGCCTCCGAGGAAGTGCACAACCTGGCGATCGCGATCGGCTGCGACCCGGGCAAGGACGACATCACCGGGCTGCGCTACGGCAAGGTGGTGATCCTGGCCGACGCCGACTCCGACGGCCTGCACATCGCCACCCTGCTCACCGCGCTGTTCCTGCGCCACTTCCCGGCGCTGGTGAAGGCTGGTCACGTGTTCGTGGCGATGCCGCCGCTGTTCCGCGTGGACGTGGGCAAGCAGGTGTTCTACGCGCTGGACGAAGAAGAGAAGCGCTCGCTGCTGGAGAAGATCGCGCGCGACAAGCTCAAGGGCCAGCTCAGCGTGACCCGCTTCAAGGGCCTGGGCGAAATGAACCCGCAGCAGCTGCGCGAATCCACCATCCACCCGGACACGCGGCGGCTGGTGCAGCTGACCGTCGACGAAGGCGACGAAACCCGTGCGCTGATGGACATGCTGCTGGCCAAGAAGCGTGCCGGCGATCGCAAGCAGTGGCTGGAGACCAAGGGCGACCTGGCGTCGCTGGAGGTCTGAGGGGCCGGGATTGGGGAGTCGGGATTGGGGATTGGGTTAGCCCGATAGACTCCATGCGTTGCCCGTGCTGCCACTGGTGACAGGAATGCGATTCGGTTGGAGCGGAGCCAGACGGCCCCGGCCATCTGGCACCGCGCTGCGTGCCGGCCATGGTTGCAGATCCAGCGGCGCCGTCACGCGCGGCCGGCCACTGAGAGGAGCGGCGTTCGATTCCAGGCGCTCGCCGGCATCGCGGTAGACCGGTCCTCGCGCCGCCCCTCCCCGGGGGAGGCGCTCAGCGCACGCCCGGCAGCACCTGCTCCGCGCCGGTCACCAGGCCGCAGGCATGGTCCTGCAGTTCCTCGCCGCTGGCGCGATTGCCGCTGGCGGCATCGACTCGCGTTGCCAGCAACACGAACCCGGGCGCCGGACTGGCGTCCCCGACGACGACCAGCGAGTAGTCGCGCAGCGCGTCGCCGGCCGGCAATCCCTCGGCGAGCAGCCGCAGCGGATTGGCCGACAGCGCCTCCCCTGGCAGGCGCCGGGCCAGGTAGCGGTGGCCCAGCAGCGGCTGCGGCAGCGGCCGCCACGCCGTACCGACCTGCGCCTGCATCGCATCCAGCTCGCGTCGGACCTGCGGATGCAGGCAATCGACATGGATGTGCAGTTGCTCCTGCGACCGGCCATGCGGGGAATTGAGCGCCAGCGACAGATACTGCCGCGGCAGCGGACGGCCGAGCGCCCGTTCCACGAAGATGCGCGCGTCCCACGCCGCGGCGAAGTAGTTGGGCGAACCGGCCTGCAACAGGCGGGGGTCCTCGATGCCGGTGATGCGGTCGATCGGCAGCAGCAGGAACTGGAAGTCGCCGTGATTGTCCTTGAGCACCACCGAGCGCCGCTCCGGCTGCGACCACACCGCGGCGCAGTCGACCGCGCGCGGCGCGTCGGCGGCCAGGCAGTGTGTGTTGATGATGCGCCACAGCGCGTCGGGATCGGCCGCATGACGCACGCGCGGTACGCTCAGGCACGCGGCCAGCGCCAGCAGCAACGCCAATGGCAACAGGCTTCTGAACTTCAAAACGACGTCTCCGGGCAGGCAGGGCGGGACATGATAGGGCCCGTCGCGCCATGCGTGCCGACCATGCCTTTGGGCACATCCGCGCGCGCCGCGCCGCGGCCTAGCATGCCGGCTTCCCTTCTGCCGAGCGCCCTCCCCGTGCCGAACCTGTCCAAGCCGCTGCTGGCGGCGTTGTTGCTGGCCGTCCTGCCGATCTCCGCCGCACTGGCTGCCGATGCCGACGGCGCCGACAAGGCGGACAAACCCGACAAGGCCGACAGCGCCGAGCAAGCAAAGCCGGCCGCGCTGCCGGCCGACGCGAAGGTGCGCCAGGTCACGCACGTGGACGGCAAGTCGCTCAGCTACACCGCCACGGTCGGCACGCTGCCGGTGAAGGACGCACAGGGCAAGACCGTCGCCGACGTGGTGTTCACCGCCTACACCGTGGACGGCAAGGACCGCCCGGTCACCTTCGCCTTGAACGGCGGCCCCGGCGCCGCGTCGGTCTACCTCAACCTGGGCGCGATCGGGCCGAAGGTGGTCACCTTCGGCAGCGAGGGCGACAGCGCCTCGGCGCCGGCGACGCTGCACGACAACCCCGGCACCTGGCTGGATTTCACCGACCTGGTGTTCATCGATCCGGTCGGCACCGGCTTCAGCCGTTCGCGGGTCGCCGACGAGCAGGCCAAGAAGCTGTTCTACAACCCGCAGGCCGACATCGAATACCTGTCGCGCACGATCTACGACTGGCTGCTGAAGAACCAGCGCCTGCAGTCGCGCAAGTATCTGGTCGGCGAGAGCTACGGCGGCTTCCGCGGGCCGCGCATCACCCATTACCTGCAGACCCAGCTGGGCGTGGCGATGAACGGCGTGGTGCTGGTCTCGCCGTACCTCAACCCGACCCTGGACGACAACGGCGACGTGTCGCCGCTGGCGTGGATGCTGACCCTACCCTCGATCGCCGCCGCGCACCTGGAGCGCGAGCAGCGGCTGACCCCGGAGGCGATGCGCCAGGTGATCGACTACACCCGCGGCGACTACGTCACTGCGCTGCTGCGCGGGCGTTCCGACGCGGCCGGCAGCGAACGCATGATCCAGCAGGTGGCGGCGATGACCGGACTGGACCCGGTCTACGTGCGCCGCGCCGGCGGCCGCCTGGAAACCCAGGCCTACCTGCGCGAGGTGTTCCGCGACAAGGGCCAGCTCGGCAGCCGCTACGACTCCAACGTCACCGCTTTCGACCCGTTCCCGAACGCGCCCGAGCAGCGCGCCAACGACCCGCTGCTGGACAGCATCATCGCCCCGACCACCACCGCGATGGTCGATTTCGTGACCCGCGTGGTGGGCTGGAAGGTGGATGCGCGCTACCAGGCGCTGAACTACGACGTGAACAAGCTGTGGGACTGGAACGACGAACTGCGCAAGGGTTCGGTGACCGAACTGCGCCAGGCGGTGGCGATCGATCCCAAGCTTCGGGTGCTGATCGTGCACGGCTGGAACGACCTGTCGTGCCCGTTCATGGGTTCGGTGCTGACCGTGGACCAGATGCCGGTGATGGGCAACGACCCGACCCGGGTACAGGTCAGGAACTATCCGGGCGGGCACATGTTCTACAACCGCCCCGACAGCCAGCGCGCGTTGCGCGGGGATGTGCTGGCGATGTATCGGGCCAACTAGCGGGGAGTGGGGAATCGGGAATGGGGAATCGCAAAAGCGGCTCCCCGCGCATCCGAAGGACAGATGCCTTCGGCTTTTACGATTCCCGTTTCCCCATTCCCGTGTCCCGGCTTTACCTCACGTCCAACCGAACAGCGCAAACATCCGGAAGATCAGATACGCCACACCGGCGGCGGCCGGGATGGTCAGGATCCAGGCCCAGACGATGCGCTCGATCACGCCGAAGCGCAGCGAGCGCGGGTTCTTGGCGAAGCCCACGCCCATGATCGCGGTGGAGATGCTGTGGGTGGTGGACACCGGCATGCCGAAGTGCGCGGCCAGGGTCAGGATCGTCGCCGAGCTGGTTTCCGCGGCGAAGCCGTGGATCGGGTGCAGCTTGACCATCTTGTGGCCCAGGGTCTTGATGATCTTCCAGCCGCCGGAGGCGGTGCCGGCGGCCATCACCACCGCGCAGGTCAGCACGATCCAGGTGGCGATGCCCTGGCCCTGGCTGGCGGCCGGGTGCAGGAACGCCAGCCACGCCGGCAGGTCGTCCAGCGCGCCGGTGCTCTGCGCGCCGACCAGGGTCATGGCGATGATGCCCATGGTCTTCTGCGCGTCGTTGTGGCCGTGCGCATAGCCCATGTACGCGGCCGAGGCGATCTGCGCCTTGCCGAAGAAGGCGTTGACCCAGCGCGGCCGCGCCAGCCGTCCGATGCGGCCGCCGAGCCCGGCCATGCCGGCGATGATCGCCCACAGCAGCAGCATCACCACGATGCCGAGCAGGAAGCCGGCGATCGGCGAGGTGATCATCGGCACGAACACCTTCCACAGCAGGCCCTTGTTCTTGGCCCAGTCGCCGACGTTCTGCGACCAGATCAACGCGCCCCAGTTGTTGTGCGCCGCGGCCAGGCCGGCGCCGCACAGGCCGCCGATCAGGGCGTGCGAGGACGAGGACGGCAGGCCCTTCCACCAGGTGATCAGGTTCCAGACGATGCCGCCGAGCAGCGCGCACAGGATCACCTGCGGGGTCACCGTCACCACGTCGGTGTTGAGCAGGCCCGAGGCGATGGTCATCGCCACCGCGGTGCCGGTCAGCGCGCCGATCAGGTTCATGCCGGCGGCCAGGATCACCGCCCAGCCGGGGCTGAGCACCTTGGTCGCGACCACCGTGGCGATGGAGTTGGCGGTGTCGTGGAAGCCGTTGATGAACTCGAACACCAGCGCGGCCAGGATCACGATCAGGACCAGCGTCAGCATCGTGCGCTCCTCGCCTCACGCATGGCGGCCGCGGCGGCGGGCATGGCGGCGCAGCCGCGCATGCAGCGGATCCGGAGCGTGCCCATTACGAATTCTTCAGCACGATCTGGTAGACCACCACGCCGGCCTCGCGGCAGCGGTCGATGGCCTTCTCCAGGATCTCGAAGAACTCCTTGAGCAGGAACATCTGCAGGTTGTCCAGGCGCCCGGAATAGATGTCGCGGTACAGCTCCAGCATCAGCCGGTCGGCCTCGTTCTCCAGCGAGCGCAGCTTGTCGTTGAGCGCGCTCATCCGGTCCAGGTGCATGTTGCGCAGGTCGTGGACCATCTCCACCACCACCGCCGCGGCCTGTTCCAGCATCGCCGCGCGCGGCGCGAAATCGATGTGCTCCAGGTGCTGCACCGCCAGCGAATAGCGGTCGGCGAACTTCTCCACCTGCTTGGGGATCTTGTACAGCGCCGAGCCCAGCGCCTCGATGTCCTCGCGCTCGATCGGGGTCATGAAGCTGTCGACCAGCGCCTGGCCGATCTTGTCGGCGGCGGCGCGCTCGCGCAGCCGCGCCAGCTTGAAGGCGTCCAGCGCCGGCTGCCGATCCGACTCGCGCATCATCGAATGCAGCGCCTTGGTGCTGTCGTAGGCGGCCTGGGCCGCCTCGTCGAGCAGGGTGTAGAACTGCTTGCCGGAACCGAAGATGGTCTGCAACGAGAACATGAAACGCAATCCCGCCGTCGCGGGAGGGACGGCACCGGGGCGGAATTATGACCGTTTGCTGACAAAACGGGGAAATCGGGCGACCGGCGGCAGCGCACCGGCGCCGCGTGGACGCGCCCGCCACCCGGGTTTGCTACCATGCAGCCGCGCCGTCGCTAGGCGCACCCTATGGACGACCACCCTAGCCCCCCTCCCCCGCGCCGCCTTGGCGCCCATGTCCCCGCTTCCCTCGCCGCCAGGGAGCGCGCGCATGCTTGAACTATTGGTCGTGGCAGCCCTGGTGCTGCTGAACGGCTTCTTCGCGATGTCCGAGATGTCGCTGATGACCTCGCGCAAGAGCCGCCTGAAGCAGATGGCGCAATCCAGCACGCGCGCGGCCAAGGCGCTGGCGCTGGCCGAGAATCCGGAAAACTTCCTGTCCACCGTGCAGATCGGCATCACCGCGATCGGCATCCTGACCGGCGTGTTCGGCGGCGAGGCCATCGGCGAGGCGATCGCGGCCAAGCTGCAGTCGCTGTTCCCGGCGCTGTCGGCCACCTTCAGCCTGATCGGGCAGCCGCAGCCGTATTCGGCGGTGATCGGCAAGACCCTGGCGATCGTGCTGATCACCTTCCTGACGCTGATCTTCGGCGAACTGGTGCCCAAGCGCCTGGCGCTGACCCGCTCGGAAGTCATCGCCGGCTTCGTCGCGGTGCCGATGGGCTGGCTGGCGCTGATCGCCGCGCCGGCGGTGTGGGTGCTGTCGCGCTCGACCCGGCTGGTGCTGCGCGTGCTCGGCCTGGGCAACGAGCAGTCGGCGTCGGTGACCGAAGAGGAGATCCGCATGCTGGTGGCCGAGAGCCACGAGGCCGGCGTGATCGACAGCCACGAGCGCGACATGATGAACCGGGTCATGCGCCTGGGCGACCGCACCGCCGACAGCCTGATGACGCCGCGCAACCGCATCGCCTGGCTCGACGCCAATGCCGAGGCCGAACGCAATTTCCAGGTGATGCGCGAGCACGAGTTCTCGCGCTATCCGGTCTACCGCGGCAGCGACCAGGACATCGCCGGCGTGCTGGAAGTGAAATCGCTGGTCACGCGCATGGACGGCAACGCCACCCAGCTGTTCCAGAGCCTGCGCGAGACCCTGTTCGTTTCCGAATCCACCCACGCGATGAAGCTGCTGGAGATCTTCCGCGAGGAACAGCAGTCGATGGCGCTGGTGGTGGACGAATACGGGGAGATCCAGGGCCTGGTCACGATCAGCGACCTGATGGGCGCGGTGGTTGGGCGCCTGCAGTCGGTGGACAACGCCGACGAGGACGCGCTGGTGGTGACCCGCGCCGACGGCTCGCTGCTGATCGACGGCTCGCTGGCGATCGAGGACCTGCGCGAGCTGCTCGGCGGCGCCGAACTGCCCAACGCCGAGGAAGGCGACTACAACACGCTGGCCGGCCTGTGCATCTACTACTTCGGCCGCATCCCGCACGCCGGCGAGTTCTTCGATTGGGCCGGCTGGCGCATCGAGATCGTCGACCTGGACGGCGCGCGCGTGGACAAGCTGCTGTTGAGCAAGCTGCAGGACGAGAACAGCGATGACATCACCGGGTGAGACACCCGGCACGGACGACGCTCACGGCTACAGCGCCGAAGGCATCCGCACCCTGCTCGACACCTTCCTGCTCGGCGATCCGGACGAACAGCTGCGGCTGCGGCTGATCTTGGCCGACCTGCAGCAGAGCGCGTTCGGCATGTTCCTGTTCGTGGCGATCCTGCCGGCGTTCCTGCCGGTGCCGGGCCTGGCCGGCGGCATCAGCGGACCGCTGGTGACGCTGATCGGCGCGCAGATGCTGATCGGCCTGCGCAAACCCTGGCTGCCGCGCTTCATCGGCGAACGCGGCCCGCGCCGGCGCACCATGCAGCGCTTCGTCGGGCGCATCGCGCCGTGGCTGCGGCGGCTGGACAAGCTGCTCAAGCCGCGCCTACCGGCGCTGGTCGAGACGCTGCCGGCGCGCGCCTTCAGCGGCCTGTTGCTGGTGGTGCTGGGGATCCTGCTGTCGCTGCCGATTCCCTTCACCAACTATGCGTTCGGCGCGATGCTGCTGCTGTTCTCGCTGGCCCTGCTGGAACGCGACGGCGGCCTGATGCTGGTGTCTTGGCTGGGCGGCATCGCGGTGGCGGTCGGCCTGGGCCTGGCCTCGGACCAGGTGGTGGACCTGGGCCGCGAGTGGATGCACAAGCTGTAGCCCGCAGTTGGCGCGAAACCGCGCCCGCGCGCCACCGGCACGCATCTCTCGCGACGCAGCGCTACTCCGAAACCGGCGCCTCGGCGAACACCTGCCTGCGCAACGGCTGCGCCGCCCGGGCGTCCTCCGGCGCGCGCTGCAGACGTTGCAGCTGCAGCGCGAGCTGATGCAACACGGCCTCCAGGCCGCAGCCGCGCGCGGCCGGCGGCAGGTATTCGGATTCCATGTGACGCCCCCTGTTTCGATCCGTGGATGCGTGGCGCCGACCGGTGCGATGCCGGGTCCTGCCGCCACGTGCGCGCCAACCCATGGCGTGCCATCCGAATCTGCTCCAAGGCACCGACAAGGCGCAGTGAAAACCGCCGCCGTCGCCGCGACTTGTCTACGCTGCGCGCCAAGACGGCCCAGGCCGCCGGCCTGGCGAACGCGGCCACGCAGTGCGACCGCGCCTGCCGCCGCCTACGCGGCCGCCGCCTGGGTCCAGGCCTCGGCGGCGATCGCGAACGAGCGCAGCCGCGCCGCGTGGTCGTGGATGTTGGCGGTCAGCAGCAGTTCGTCGGGGCGATGGCGGGCGACGAACTCGGCCATGCCGCGCGCGACCTCGGCCGCATCGCCGAGCACGGTGCAGGCCAGCGCGCGCTCCACGCCGGCCTTCTCGTGCGGCTGCCAGAACGCCTCGATGTCGTCGATCGGCGGCGGGATCAGCCCCGGGCGGCCGCGGCGCAGATTGACGAAACTCTGCTGCTGGGTGGTGAACAGCCGCCGCGCCGCATCCGTGGACTCGGCGCCGACCACGTTCAGCGCCAGCACCGCGTACGGATCGCGCAGCCGCGCCGAGGGGCGGAACTCGCGCCGGTAGACCGCCAGCGCCTCGTCCATCGCATCCGGCGCGAAGTGCGAGGCGAACGCGAACGGCAGTCCCAGCGCCGCCGCCAGGCGCGCGCTGAACAGGCTGGAGCCGAGCAGCCACACCGGCACCTCGATGCCGGCGCCCGGCACCGCGCGCACCAGCTGGCCGGGTTCGGCCGGCTCGAAATAGCGCAGCAGCTCGGCCACGTCCTGCGGGAACTGGTCGGCGCTGTCGAAATAGCGGCGCAAGGCGCGCGCGGTGGGCTGGTCGGTGCCGGGCGCGCGGCCCAGGCCCAGGTCGATGCGCCCCGGATACAGCGAGGCCAGCGTGCCGAACTGCTCGGCCACCTGCAGCGGCGCGTGGTTGGGCAGCATGATGCCGCCGGCGCCGACCCGGATCCGGCGCGTGCCGCCGGCCACATGCCCGATCAGCACCGCGGTGGCGGCGCTGGCGATGCCGGGCATGTTGTGGTGCTCGGCCAGCCAGTAGCGATGATAGCCCCAACGCTCGGCGTGCTGCGCCAGATCCAGCATGTTGGCGAAGGCCTGGGTGGTGTCGCTGCCTTCGCAGACCGGGGCGAGATCGAGGATGGAGATCGGCATCATGGAGAGCGGGTTCCTGCAAAGCGATGCAGTGGAAATGGGGACGGACGGGCCGATTGCAGCGGCCGGCGCCGGAACGCTGATTTGCGATGGCGGCGTGGCTGGTTCGCGTGCGGCCGTACCCTCACCCCACCCCCTCTCCCGGGGGGAGAGGGGCTCGAGCAAGCGAGCGCTCCCTTCTCCCTCCGGGACCATGGCACCCTTTTCGGGGGAAGGTGCCCCGAAGGGGCGGATGAGAGTACGGCCGCCCACTGTCTTTCGACACCCACGCGCAAGCGCGCCACGGCAACGCCGACTGCACGACCGCCTGGCTACGCTTGCACTCCCGCCCTGCCCGGTGTGCGCCATGCCCCTGATCCCACCAGTCTCCACCACTCCCGCCCTGCCGCTGCGCGACCGCGTGGTGCTGGTCACCGGCGGCGCGCAAGGAATCGGCCGCGGCGTAGTGCAGGCGGTGCTGGGCGCCGGCGGCCGGGTCGCGTTCGGCGATCTGGACGCCGAGGCCGGGCGCGCCTGCGTCGCCGAACTCGATGCCGGCGACCGGGTGCTGTTCCGGCGCCTGGACGTGGCCGCCGAGGCCAGCGTGCGCCGTTTCGTCGATGCCGCGCTTGCGCGGTTCGGCCGCATCGACGGCCTGGTCAACAATGCCGGCGTCGCCGATCCGCACAGCGGCCCGCTGGAGCGCCTGGCGCTGCGCGAATGGAACCGGCGCCTGGGCGCGAGCCTGGGCGGCGCCTTCCTGTGCAGCAAGCACGCGCTGCCGGCACTGCGCGCCAGCGCCGGCGCGATCGTCAATATCGCCTCGACCCGCGCCCACCAGTCCGAACCCGACAGCGAAGCCTATGCGGCGGCGAAAGGCGGCCTGCTGGCCTTCACCCATGCGCTGGCGATCAGCGCCGGGCCGGCGGTGCGGGTCAACTGCATCAGCCCGGGCTGGATCGCCACCGATGCCTGGCGCAAGCCCAGTGCGCGGCGCAAGCCGGCGCTGTCGCGACAGGACCATGCGCAGCATCCGGCCGGCCGGGTCGGCACGCCGCAGGATATCGGCGCGCTGGCGGTGTACCTGCTGTCGAACGATGCCGGGTTCGTCACCGGCCAGGACTTCGTGGTCGATGGCGGGATGACGCGCAAGATGCAGTACGCCTGAAACGCTGGGAATGGGGAGTCGGGAATGGGGAATGGGGTGGCGCCGTGTTGCAGCGGCTGCGGACTTATCGCGAGGACGCGGACGGCAAGGGGCACCAATGTTGCTTGATGCAGATGCCGGACCGGGCTATTTCTGGATGAAAAACCGCGCTCGCGGCGTCGCTGCGGTCAGGCGGTCGCGCTGAGGCTCGCCGGTTGCGGATCGTCCACCAGCGGCCGCAGCTGCGGGTCCAGCGCCACGCGTTCGTCGAACACGAAGCAGCGGCCGGCGTAGCCCTCGCCGCCCACTTCCTCGAAATAGCCGAGGATGCCGCCGTCCAGCTGCAGCACGTTGTGCATGCCGTCGGCGCGCATCCACAGCGCCGCCTTCTCGCAGCGGATGCCGCCGGTGCAGAAGCTGACCACGGTGGCGTCGGCCAGCTCGGCGCGATGCGGCGCCAGCGCCTCGGGCAGTTCGGTGAACTTGACGATCGGCAGGGTCAGCGCGCCGGCGAAGGTGCCGTACTCCACTTCCTGGGCGTTGCGCGTGTCCAGCAGCACCACGCGGCGGCCGCTATCGTCGTGGCCCTGGCGCAGCCAGCGCTGCAGCGTGGCCGGCGCCACCGCCGGGGCGCGTTCGGCGGCCAGCGGCGAGGCGGCATCGCGGCGGAAACTGATGATCTCCGGCTTGACCTTGGTCTTCAGCCGCGCGAACGGTTGCTGCGCGCTGAGGCTGGTCTTGACCCGCAGCGCGGCGAAGCGTGGGTCGGCACGCAGTTGCGCGTAGAAGTCGTCGATCGCCTCCGGCGCGCCGGCCAGGAACAGGTTGATGCCCTCGCCCGCGACCAGGATGGTGCCGCGCAACGCGCCGGCCTGCGCCCAGTCCTGCAACCGCGCGGCGAGCGCGTCGGGATCGGCGATGGCGACGAAATGGTAGGCGGCGGTATTGGCGATCATCCGCGCATTTTAGCGCGCGGCGTGCAGCCGGGGCTGGCAGCGCGAGGGCGATGGCGTCGCCGCGCTCATGCGCGAGGGCAAGGGAGCAATGAGGCCCCATGCGTCGCCTGCGTCGCCGAGCGACGATCCTTCCGGGACACGCCCAGCCACGTCACGCCGGTCGCCGCGCCCCTGCCAATCGTGCCGGCTGGCTTCAGCCGCGCAACAGGAAGAACGGCAGCAGCACCAGCGAGGCGATCAGCAGCATGCCCAGCAGCGTCGCCAGCACGAACAGCGGGCGCCGCCGCAGCAGCGTGGCGAAGGTCTCGGCGCTGCCGTCGCGCAGCGCCGCGGCACGCTCGGCGCGGGCGCGTTCGCCGCGCTGCGCCTGGTAGTCGGCCAGCAGCGCCTTGGCCCGCGCCTGCTCGGCGTCCTCGCGCAGCCACACGCCGCCGGCGGAAATGCCGAAGGTGCCGGGACGGGTTTCGTAGTAGTCGATGCGCGCGGCATCGAGCAGTGCCCGCACCTCGGCGAGTTCGTCGTCGGGCACGTGGCGCAGGTTGAGCAGCAGTTTGGCCATGCGCCGATGATAGCCGCTGCGGCGATGCGCTACCCTTGCACGCCCTGTTCGCCCATGGATGACCGCATGCGCCGTGTCCTGTTGCTGTTGAGTCTGTCGTTGCCGGCCTGGCTGTTGAGCGGCTGCACGCCGCCGGGTCCGCCGCCGGGCGGCAGCATCGCCGCGTTCCAGATGATCGACGAGCAGGTCGGCAGCGGCGCCGAGGCGCGGCCCGGCAACCAGGTGACCGTGCACTACACCGGCTGGCTGTACGACGAGGCCGCCAAGGACCAGCATGGCAAGAAGTTCGACGCCTCGGCCGACCACGGCCAGCCTTTCAGCTTCACCCTTGGCGGCGGCCAGGTGATTCGCGGCTGGGACGAAGGCGTGGCCGGCATGCGCGTGGGCGGCAAGCGCAAGCTGATGATCCCGTCGGAATACGGCTACGGCGCCAGCGGCGCCGGCGGGGTGATTCCGCCGAACGCCTCGCTGGTGTTCGAGGTGGAACTGCTCGACGTCAAGCCGCGTTGAGCCGCTGCCGCCGATGTCCGCCAGCAAGCTCGCCGCCGCCGTGCGCGGCCGCATTGCCATCGTCGGCGGCGGCCCCGCCGGGCTGATCGCCGCCGAGACCGCACGCGCGGCCGGTGCCGAGGTCGACGTGTACGAGGGCAAGGGCTCGGTCGGGCGCAAGTTCCTGATCGCCGGCAAGGGCGGGCTCAACCTGACCCACTCCGATCCGTTCGCGCTGTTCGTGTCGCGCTACCGGGAGCGTGCCGCGCAGGTCGGCGAATGGCTGGCCGACTTCGACGCAGACGCGCTGCGCGCCTGGGCGCAGGCGCAGGGCGTGGAAACCTATGTCGGCAGTTCCGGCCGCGTGTTCCCGCTGGACCGCAAGGCCGCGCCGCTGCTGCGCGGCTGGGTGCGGCGGCTGAAGGACGCCGGAGTGCGCTTCCACGTGCAGCATCGCTGGCTGGGCTGGGACAGCGCCGGCGCGCTGCGCTTCGCCGGCGCCGACGGCGAGCGCCTGGTGCATGCCGATGCCTGCGTGCTGGCGCTGGGTGGCGGCAGTTGGCCGCAGCTCGGCTCCGACGGCGCCTGGCAGGAGACGCTGCGCGTGCGCGGCGTCGACCTCGCGCCGCTGCGGCCGACCAACTGCGGCTTCGATATCGACTGGAGCGCGCATTTCCGCGAGCGCCATGCCGGCGCGCCGCTGAAACCGGTGATCGCGCACTGGCGCGATGCGCAGGGATGCGAACACGCGCTGCAGGGCGAATGCGTGGTCGGCGAGCACGGCATCGAAGGCAGCCTGGTCTATGCGCTGTCGGCGGAGCTGCGCGAGGCCATCGCCGCGCACGGCGCGACCACGCTGTGGCTGGACCTGGCGCCGGGGCGCGAGCTGGCGCGGCTGCAGGCCGAACTGGGCAAGTCGCGCGGCGGGCGCAGCTTCGGCGAGCACCTGCGGCGCCAGGCCGGCATCGACGGGGTCAAGGCGGCGCTGCTGTTCGAGATCCTGGGCAAGCAGGCCGGCGACGATCCGGCGCGTGCGGCGGCCACGCTGAAACGGCTGCCGCTGACCCTGCTGCGCCCGCGTCCGCTGGCCGAGGCGATCAGCAGCGCCGGCGGCGTGCGCCTGGAAGCGCTGGACCCGGCGCTGATGCTGCGCGCCCTGCCCGGCACCTTCTGCGCCGGCGAAATGCTCGACTGGGAAGCGCCGACCGGCGGCTACCTGCTCAGCGCCTGCTTCGCCAGCGGCCTGCGCGCCGGGCGTGGCGCGGTGGCCTGGCTGCAACGGACGACGGGCTGAGCGGCATCGGCCGCAAGGGGCGCCGGAACGGCCAATGACCTTCGGGCCTGTCGGCCATGCCGCGGCGTGGCATATCCATGCGGTGGCCGCCGCAACGGCGCCATCGACCCGGAGCACGCATGCGCCTGTTGACCCTTCTCGCACTCGGTGTGGTGAGCTGCAACATCGCCGGCGCCGCGCCGCCGGCGTCCTCCGCGCAGATGCGGCGGGTGGAAACCGGCCTCTTGCCGGCCGTCGTGGTGCAGGACCAGGCCACCACGACGCTGTCGCTGCGCGAGCAGATGGACGCCTTGCACGTGCCGGGCGTGTCGATCGCGGTGATCCACGGCGGCCGCGTCGACTGGGCCAAGGGGTACGGTGTCACCGCCGCCGACGGCGCCCCGGTCGACGCCAGGACCCTGTTCCAGGCCGGCTCGGTGAGCAAGCCGGTCGCGGCGATGGCGGCCTTGAAGCTGGTCCAGGACAAGCGCCTGGCGCTGGATGCGCCGGTCAATGCGCTGCTGAAGACCTGGAAGCTGCCCGACTCCGTCTACACCCGCGATCACCCGGTCACGCTGCGGCAACTGCTGTCGCACAGCGCCGGCACCAGCGTGCACGGCTTCGACGGCTATGCCCAGGGCGCGGCGGTCCCGACCCTGCAGCAGGTGCTCGACGGCCAGGCGCCGGCCAACTCGGCGCCGGTGGTGGTGGATGCGCCGGTCGGCGAACGCTACCGCTATTCGGGAGGCGGCTATACGGTCATGCAGCAGTTGCTGATCGACGTCGGCGGCAAGCCGTTCCCCGACCTGCTCCGCGACAGCGTGCTGGCGCCGCTGCGCATGGAGGCCAGCGGCTATACGCAACCCTTGCCGGTGGCGGTGCTGGCCAGGGCGGCGCAACCGCACGACGCCATGGGCCAGCCCATCGCAGGCGGCGCGCATGTCTATCCGGAACTGGCCGCCGCAGGGCTGTGGAGCAATGCCGAGGACCTGGCGCGCTATGCGCTGGAGCTGTGCGCGGCCAGCGCCGGACATGGCCGCGTGCTGTCCGCGGCCAGCGTGCGCAGCATGCTGACCCCGGTGCGCGGCGACTACGGGCTGGGACTGCAGATCGGCGGGCATGGCGCGCGCCGCTACGCCTATCACGATGGTTCCAATGCCGGCTACAAGGCCACCCTGGTCGTCTATCCCGACCGCTGCGACGGCGCGGTGGTGCTGAGCAACGGCGACCAGGGCTACCAGTTGGGCCTGGAAATCGTCCGCGCCGTCGCCGCAGCCTACGACTGGCCCGACTTCCGGCCGATCCAGCGCCAGGCCGCCAGCGTGGACATCGCCGTGCTGCGCCGCTTCGTCGGCCGCTTCGCCATTCCCGAGCTGGGCACGTTCGACATCCGCGAAGGGGCTGGCGGCCTGCAGGTCGAACTGCGCAAGGATCAGGCCTACCCGCTGATTCCCTCGTCGGAGCATGCGTTCTTCCTCAGCGCGCAGGACATCGTGATCCGCTTCGACGCCGGCCAAGCCGACCTGGGTACGATCGACGCCGGAAGCTTTCACTCGCCGTTCCGCCGGGTGCCGGCCGACAGCGTACGCTGAGGCGCGCGAATGCGATGGGAAGGACCGCGCCGTGCCCGGGCGCGTCCGCGGCAGGCAGGCACGAAGACCGATAAGCGCGCGAACAAGGGCGCCCCCCGCGCGCCGATCGGGTCGCCGTGCCCCGCCCCCATCGCGTCGCCGCGGATCAGAGATCGGCGATCTGCACGCGTCGCTGCGGATCGCGCTTGGCGCTGTACATGGCCTCGTCGGCACGCTGGATCAGCAGGACCGGGTCGAATTCCGGGCCGGTCTGCAGCGCGATGCCGATGCTGGGCTGCAACGGCAGGCGCTGCCCGTCGACCACGCAACCGTCGCGCGCGGCGGCCAGCACCCGCGCCGCCGCCGCGTGCGCTTCGCTGCGGGCGTCTGCCAACTGGTCCAGCAGCACCACGAACTCGTCGCCGCCCAGGCGCGCGATGAAATCCTCCTCGCGCAGGCAGGTCTTGAGCAATCGCGCGAAATGCACCAGCACCGCGTCGCCGGCGTGATGGCCGAACCGGTCGTTGACCGTCTTGAAATCGTTGAGGTCCAGGAACATCACCGCCACCTGGTCGGCACCGCGGCGGCCGGGCTGGGCCAGGGTCCGGCGCAGGGTCTCGTTCCACGCCATCCGGTTCGGCAGCCCGGTCAGTTCGTCGCGCAGCGCGCGCGCTTCCATCAGCCGCGCCAGTCGCGTCTGCCCGGTGATGTCGCTGATCATGATGTGGAAGCCGGGGCGCGCCGGCGCCATGGAGTCGTCGGGCACGTAGCTGGAGTGCATGACCCGCAGTTCGCCGGCCGCGTCGCGCAATTCCGTATCGAAGTGCTGCGCCTCGCCGTCCAGCACCCGCTGCAGATGCGGCCGGATCCTGTCCATGTGCTCGGCATCCAGCAGCTCCGGCATGCGCCGGCCGACGATCGCCGCCGGCGCCAGCGCGAACCAGTCCGCATAGGGCTTGTTGACGAACTGATAGCACAATTGGCTGTCGACGTAGGCGATCAGGGTCGGCGCGTTGTCGGCGATAGTGCGCAGCTGCGATTCGCTCTGGCGCAGGCGCGCCTCGGCCAGGTGCTGCTCGGTGACGTCCTGGATCTGCGCCACGAAGTGCAGCGGCCGCTCGTGTTCGTCGCGCACCAGCGATACCGCCTGGCGCGTCCACAGCGTGGCGCCGTCGCGGCGCAGGTAGCGCTTGTCGAGGTGGTAGCCGCTGCGTTGCCCGGCCACCAGTTCGGCCGCCAGCGCCAGGTCCGGGGCGACATCCTGCGGATGGCTGAGCTGGCGGAAATCCAGCGCCAGCAGCGCATCGCGATCGTAGCCGAGCATCGCGCACAGGGCGTCGTTGACCTCGAGCCAGCCGCCTTGCAGCGACACCAGCGCCATGCCGTGCGCCGCCGCCGAGAACGCGCCGGAGAAGCGCTGTCCGGCCAGCAGCGCGGCACGCGTGGCCTGGCGCTCGACGGTGACGTCGCGCATCACGCAGACCGCGCCCAGCGCGTGGCCGTCGGCGTCGTGGAGCCGCTCGGCGCTGCACAGCACGCTGCGCGGCGGCTGTCCGGCGGCGGCGACGACGATTTCCGCATCGCGCACCGATTCGCCGCGCCAGGCGCGGAACAGCGGGATCCGTTCGCGCTCGAGCAGGCGCTGGCCGTCCGCGTCGAACAGATCGAAATACTGCGCCCACTGCGCCGGCGGCAACGCACGCGGATCGGTGCCGTGCCAGGCGCGCGCGACCCGGTTGAACTGGGAGAGCGTGCCGTCGGCGGAACACGACACGACCGCGTCGGGCACCGTTTCCAGCAGCAGGCTCAGCATCTGCGCCTGGGTCTGGGCGATGCGCGCGTCACGGCGCGCCTCCAGCTGCATCGTCACCTGCGCGGCCAGGCGCCGCAGCCCCTCGCGCTGTGCCGTGCCCAGCTGCCGCGGCATGGTGTCGATCACGCCCAGGCTGCCGTAGAGATGGCCGCCGCTGCCGCGCAGCGGCATGCCCGCATAAAAACGGATATGCGGCGCCCCCTGCACCAGCGGGTTGCCGGCGAAGCGCGGATCCTGCAGCGCATCCGGCACCTCCAGCAGTTGCGGCGACAGCAGCGCATGCGCGCAGAACGCCAGCTCGCGCGGCGTCTCTGAAACATTCAGGCCGCGGCTGGCCTTGAACCACTGGCGGTGTTCGTCGATCAGCGTGACCAAGGCGATCGGCACGTCGCACAGTTGGCTGGCCAGCCAGATCAGGTCGTCGAATACCGGCTCCGGCGGCGTGTCCAGCATGCCCAGTTCGGCCACCGCGCGCAGCCGCTCCAGTTCGTCGGCGGGCAACGGCGCGGGAATGAAGCCGAGGGGCGGTCGCTGGGGCATGCGCGGCAAGCGGGATGGGGAGCCGGTCACGATAACTGGCCGCGGGCGACGATGGCAGTCGCACGATCGCGGTTGGCGACGTGCACCACGCATTCGGCGCGCAGCGCGGGTGTCACGGCAGGTGACGTGCTGCGGCGCAAGCAGTGCCTGCGCAGCGGGGTGGCCGGGGGCGTCACGCCCCGGGCCGGCCGCCGCGCCGCTCCAGGCAGCCGCCGCAGGCGCCGCTAGACGGCGGCTTGCGGCGTGCCTGCCTGCGTCTGTGCGGGGTGCTTTTCCATGTACACGCAGGCCAGCGCGATGCCGCTGGGATGCGCATAGCTGCCCTGCTGCAGCACCGCGTAGCCCTGGGCCCGATAGAACGCGACCGCGTTGAGTGCGGCGGCCAGGTGGATGCGCGCGCCGGGCACCAGTTTGGCTTCGAGCGCCTGCAGCAGGCGTCGCCCCAGTCCGCTGCCGCGCACGTCGGGATCGACGAACAGGCCGTCGATCTCGCTGCCGGCCAGATCGGCCACGCCGAAGCCGAGCAGGCGACCGCCGGCGTCCTCGGCGAGCACCGCGCCGCCGCTGGCGATCAGCTGCGGATACGTCGCCGGCGCCGGTGCCGACGCCCAGGCCGCGATGACCTCGGGCGGATAGTGCGTGCTGCACACCTGGCGCACGCAGCGGGTGCGCAGCGCCCACATCGCGGCGATGTCGGCGTGCCGCGCCGCGCGCAAGGCGACGGCGCCCGACGGAGGCGCGGCGGCACTCATCGCGACTTGCTGTCGCGCAGGCTGCGGATCCGCGCCGGCGGCTGGAACGAATCGCTGCGCGCATCGGCCCAGTACTCCTGGAACACCGCGTGGTCGGGCACGCCGTCGCGCAGCAGTTCGCCCGGTTCCAGATAGCGGTACAGCGAGGCCAGCGAACGGATCTCGACCTGCGAGATGCGCCGCAGGATGTGCTCCGGCCCCAGTTGCGACGGATCCGCCAGGCCGGCGGCGCTGAGCAGTTCGCGCAGCGCGCGCAGGGTGTTGGCGTGGTAGTGCTCCACCCGCACCGCCTTGTCGGTGGGATCCAGGTGCTTCCAGCGGCGCTGGTCCTGGGTGGCGATGCCGGTCGGGCAGCGGTCGCTGTGGCAGCTCAGCGACTGGATGCAGCCCAGCGCGAACATGAAGCCGCGCCCGGCGTTGCACCAGTCCGCGCCCAGCGCCAGGGTGCGCGCGATGTCGAACGCGCTGGTGATCTTGCCGGCCGCGCCGAGCTTGATCCGGTCGCGGATGTCCAGCCCGACCAGGGTGTTGTGCACCAGCAGCAGCGCCTCGTGCATCGGCACGCCGACATGGTCGATGAACTCGGCCGGCGCCGCGCCGGTGCCGCCCTCGGCGCCGTCGATGACGATGAAATCCGGGTACAGCCCGCTTTCCTGCATCGCCTTGGCGATCGCGAACCACTCCCACGGATGCCCGATCGCCAGCTTGAAGCCGCTCGGCTTGCCGCCGGACAACTCACGCAGCCGGGCCACGAATTGCAGCAGCTGCAGCGGCGTGGAGAACGCCGAATGCCGCGACGGCGACACACAGTCCTGGCCCATCGCCACGCCGCGGGTGGCGGCGATCTCGGCGCTGACCTTGGCCGCCGGCAGCACCCCGCCGTGGCCGGGCTTGGCGCCCTGCGACAGCTTGACCTCGATCATCTTCACCTGCGCCAGCGTGGCGTTGGCGACGAAGCGCTCCTCGCTGAAGCGTCCGTCCGCATCGCGACAGCCGAAGTAGCCCGAGCCGATCTCCCACACCAGGTCGCCGCCGCATTCGCGGTGATACGGCGAGATCGAGCCTTCGCCGGTGTCGTGGTAGAAGCCGCCGCGGCGCGCGCCCTCGTTGAGCGCGCGGATGGCGTTGGCCGACAGCGCGCCGAAGCTCATCGCCGAGATGTTGAACACGCTGGCCGAGTACGGCTGCGCGCAGCCGGCGCCGATGGTGACGCGGAAATCGTGATGGGCGATCTCGCTGGTCGCCAGCGAGTGGTTGATCCACTCGTAGTCGGTGGCGTAGGCGCTGCGCAGGGTGCCGAACGGCACCACGTCCATGACGTTCTTGGCGCGCTGATAGACCAGGGCGCGCTGCTGGCGCGAGAACGGCGCCTCCTCGATGTCGCTCTGCAGGAAATACTGGCGCATCTCCGGGCCGACCGATTCCAGCCCATAGCGGAAATGCGCCAGGATCGGATAGTTGCGGCGCAGCGTGCTGCGCGTCTGCAGCAGGTCCCAGGTGCCCAGCAGGGCCAGGACCGCGAAGGCGGCCACGCCCCAGCCCCACAGCGGCCAGATCGCGCACAGGGCGATGGACAGCGCCAGCAGCACGCAGCTGGCGACATAGGCTAGGTAGCGGTGCATCGCGTTCCTCGCGAGATTCGGAAGGCAGCGAGTGTAGGCGGTGCAGGCCGGCAATGGCGCTGGCGCAGCCTACCGCCCGCTTGGGCGGCGTACAGCTTGGTGGTGCACAGCGTGCGGCGCTTTCGGCTACAGCCGGTCGTCCACCGCCTCGCGCGGCCACACCGACTTGACGTCGTAGACCACCAGGTTCGGCGTGCCCAGCGCGCGGATCCGCGCGGCATCGAAGCCGCGGTATTCCTCGTGCGCCACCGCCAGCACCACCGCGTCGTAGCGGCCGGCGACCGGCGCCGGCAGCAGTTCCACCCCGCCATGTTCGCGCGCCAGCTGCGGCTCGGCCCACGGGTCGCAGGCATCGACCCGGGCGCCGCTGGCGGCCAGCGCCTGCACCAGCTCCAGCGCGCGGCTGTTGCGCAGGTCCGGGCAGTTCTCCTTGAAGGTGACGCCGAGCACCAGAATCGTGGCCGCGGCCATGGCCACGCCCTTGTCCGCCAGCAGTGACTGCACCCGCGCGGCGACGTGCGCGCCGACCCGGTTGTTGACCTGGCGCGCGGTGTGGATCAGGTCCGGGTGGTAGCCCATGCTCTCGGACTTGTGCAGCAGGTAGTACGGATCCACGCCGATGCAGTGGCCGCCGACCAGCCCGGGACGGAACGGCAGGAAGTTCCACTTGGTGCCGGCCGCTTCCAGCACGTCCTGGGTATCGATGCCGAGGCGGTCGAAGATCAGCGCCAGCTCGTTGACCAGGGCGATGTTGACGTCGCGCTGGATGTTCTCGACCACCTTCGCCGCCTCGGCCACGCGGATCGACGGCGCGCGCCAGGTGCCGGCGTCGATGATGCTCGCGTACAGCGCATCGACCGCCTCGGCGGCCGCGGCGCTGGAGCCGGAGGTGATCTTGCGGATGTCGGCCAGGCGCCGCTGGCGGTCGCCCGGGTTGACCCGCTCCGGGCTGTAGCCGCAGTGGAAGTCCTCGTTGAAACGCAGGCCCGAGCCTTGTTCCAGCAGCGGCACGCACACCTCTTCGGTGGTGCCCGGATACACCGTGGACTCGTAGATCACCAGGTCGCCACGCTTGAGCACGCCGGCGAGCAGTTCGCTGGCCTGGCGCAACGGCTGCAGGTCGGGCTGCTCGTAGGCGTCGATCGGGGTCGGCACGGTGACGATGTAGACGTTGCGGTCGCGCAGCGCGGCGGCATCGTCGCTGTAGCGCAGGTGCACGCCGGCACGCAGTTCGTCCGGTTCCATTTCCAGGGTCTGGTCGTGGCCGTCGCGCAACTGCGCCACGCGCTGCGCGTCGATGTCGTAGCCGAGCGTGTCGTAGCGCGCGCCGAACGCCACCGCCAGCGGCAGGCCGACATAACCCAGGCCGATGACGGCGATGCGCAGTTGCGCGGGATCGAACACGATATCGACGGGCATGCCGTTCCTTTCAGGGCGCAGCGGCGGCGTGCGCCGTCGATGCGGGTGGTCGCGGAAGTGCGGATGTCCGCGGCGCGGACCCACGGCCATGGTAAGCGGCGCGGCGGCACGCTCCAAGCGGGCACTGCCTTCACGCACGACATGCCTATCATTGGCCCATCGCACACACCGTCTCGCCAGCCTGTCGCGGTTCTTGCCACGGCCGCGACGCCGATGTGACCTGGCGTTTACGCCTTACGCCCTAGTCTGGCCAAGCGCCTCCGCGCAGTTCCCAGAACAACCCCCTCATCACTACTACAGGAGATCCTGCCGTGAGCCACGCTCCGTGCCTGCTCGTGGATGTCGAAGCCGAACTGGCGCATTGGAAGGTGCTGCACGGGGAAGGCAAGCTGGGGCCGCAGTCCTTCAGCGAGCATGCGCGTCTGATCAAGATGGCCTGCGATGTGTTTCTGCAGCTGCCGCGCGAGTCCAACGAGGTGCGCATGCAGCGCCTGCGCCAGCGCTACGACGCCGAACATCCGTGGCCGCGCATCGCCTGGAACGATGCCGAAGCCTTCGTGCTGGCCTGCTGGGCCAGGCTAGACGGTTCCGAGCGGCGCGATACTCAGCCCGATCCTGCCCCTGTCCCCGCCTGACCCTGGAGGCACGCCCATGTCCAACCCACCCAATCGCGAGAACGCGGACAGTCCGCAGCAGCGCGGCCACACGCCCGACAAGCTGCGCAACGACGCGGCGAAGTGGAAGGACCGCGACCAGCCGGACAGCGACCCCGAACGCGACCACGCCGATCCGGAGCACGACTACCCGCGGCCGGACGGCAGCGAGTAGGCAGACACACCGCCGGCGGCACGGCGCCGGCGATTCCAGCCTGCACGCGCCTAGCATTGCGCTCCAGCGCGCTCATCGACGCTCGCGCCACCGCGCCAGCGTCCGTCCCTCGGCGCGCCCTGCGACGCCACGCCCTCAGCGCAGGCTGGACCCGCGCACGATGCAGCGTCCGCTCAGCACCACCTTGCGCATCGGCAGGGTCGGCGCATTCAGTCGCTCCAGCAGCAATGACATCGCGGTGCGGCCCATGTCCTCCACCGGCTGTTCGATCACGGTGATGCCCGGCTCGACCAGGTCGGTCCAGCTCTCGTTGTCGAAGCCGGCCAGCGCCAGGTCCTGCGGAATGCGCAGGCCGGCGCCGCGCGCGGCCTTCAGCGCGCCCATCAGCAACAGGCTGTTGCTGGCCACCAGCGCCTCCGGGCGCTCGGGTTGCGCCAGCCACGCCTGCACCTCGGCGGTCGCCGCCTCCGCGCTAGGCGCCACCTCGCGGTAGCTCGGCGCCAGGCCGTGCGCCTGCATCGCCGCCAGATAGCCGTCGCGGCGCTCGGCGGCGGTGCTGCTGGTCTTGCCGAACAGCCCGCCGATGCGGCGCAAGCCGCGCTCGGCCAGGTGCTCGATCAAGCTCGCCATCGCCGCGGCATTGTCCAGCACCACGCTGTCGTGCACGCCGGCCTTGCCGGCACGGTCGAGCAGCACCACCGGATAGTCGAAGTTCAACTTCGGCAACTGGCTCTGGGTGGTGCGGGTCGGCGCGAAGATCAGGCCGCTGACCCGTTCTTCCTGCATCAGCTGCAGGTACAGCGCCTCGCGCTGCGGATCCTCGTCGGTGTTGCACAGGATCACCCGCATCCCGGCGCGGTAGGCCACCTCCTCGACCGCGCCGATCGCCGCGGTGAAGAACGGGTTGCGGATGTCGGCCACGATCAGCCCGACGATCCCCGAATGCTGCGAACGCAGCCGCCGCGCCATCAGGTTCGGCCGGTAGCCGGTCTCGCGCACCGCCGCCTCGACCCGCGCCCGCACGTCCTCGCTGACCGGGCCCTGGCCCAGCGCCCGCGATACGGTCGAAGTCGAGACACCGGCCACCCGCGCCACGTCATGGATGCTGACCGTCACTGGCAACGTTCCCGCAAAATTCCCACTGCAACCCCCTTCCAAGTGGCCAAATTCGATAGTAGCACCGGGTTTTCCCGAATAAATTGTGCAGTGCACATTGACGCGAGAGTGGGAACGTTCCCACACTGCGCCCACTCGCCGCCCCAGACCCTCGAAGGATGCCCCGCGTGACCCAGACGAATCCCCCCGTATTGGTCGCCAGCGAACTGGTCCGCGTCAACGTCCAGGTCCGCGACAAGGCCGACGCCATCGCCCAGGCTGCGCAGCTGCTGGTCGCCGCCGGTTGCGTGCCGCCCGCCTACGCGGCCAGCATGCTGCGCCGCGAAGCCCTGGCCAACACCTTCCTCGGCCACGGCGTGGCGATCCCGCACTGCACCGGCGAGGACCGCCACCTGGTCCAGCGCGACGGCATCGCGGTGCTGCAGATCCGCGACGGCGTGGAGTGGAATCCGGGCCAGACCACCCATCTGGTGGTCGCCATCGCCGCGCAGTCCGATACCCACATCACCTTGCTGCGGCGCCTGACCCGGCTGATCCAGGACCAGCCGCGGCTGGACGCGCTGTTCGCCAGCGACGACCCGCAGGCGATCGTCGACGCGCTGAGCCAGGACCCGGCCGTCGCGGCGAGCGGCGCCCCGGTCGCCGATCTCGGCGAGCGCTTCGAATGGACCGTCGCCTACCCCACCGGCCTGCATGCGCGCCCCGCGACGCGCTGGGTGGAGACCGCGCGCGGTTTCGCGGCCAGGATCCAGGTGCGCGCCGGCGAGCAGACCGGCGATGCCAAGAACCTGGTGTCGCTGCTGCAGCTGGGCCTGCATGCGGGCGACACGGTGACCATCTCGGCCGAAGGCCAGGACGCCGCCGCCGCGCTGGCGCGGCTGCGCAGCGTCATCGACGGCCTCACCGCACAGGAGAAAGCCGACGCGCAGGCCGCGGCGCAGCGCCGTGCCGCCCCGGTCAGCGGCTGGACCCCGCCGCAGGCGCAGCCGGCCATCGTCGGCATCGGCGCCAGCCCCGGCCTGGCGATCGGCGTGGTGCACAAGCTGGCCGGCAACGACGGCCCGGTGCCGGACGCGCCGGTGCCGCTCAGCGACGGCGGCGCGCTGCTGCACGACGCCTTGCTGCGCACCCGCCAGCAACTGCAGGCGATCGAGGACGACACCCGGCGCCGGCTCGGCGCCGGCGATGCGGCGATCTTCCGCGCCCAGGCCGAACTGCTCAACGACACCGACCTGATCACCCTGGCCTGCCAGCTGATGGTCGAAGGCCACGGCGTGGCCTGGTCCTGGCAGCAGGCGGTCGAGCGCATGGCCAACAAACTGTCGGCGCTGGGCAATGCGGTGCTGGCCGGACGCGCCAGCGACCTGCGCGACGTCGGCCGCCGGGTGCTGACCCAGATCGACCCGAGCCTGGCCAGCGGCAGCCTGGAGCACCTGCCCGACCGTCCGTGCATCCTGCTCGCCAGCGACCTGTCGCCGTCGGACACCGCGCACCTGGACACCAGCCGCGTGCTCGGCCTGGCCACCGCGCTGGGCGGGCCGACCTCGCATACCGCGATCCTGTCGCGCACCCTGGGCCTGCCGGCGCTGGTCGCCGGCGGCGCCGACCTGCTCGACCTGGACGACGGCGCCACCGTCATCGTCGACGGCAACAGCGGCCGCCTGTACCTGGCGCCGTCGGAGGCCGACCTGGCCTCGGCCCGCGCCTACATCGAGGAACAGCGCCAGCTGCGCGAGCGCGAGGCCGAGCAGCGCAACCAGCCGGCGCAGACCCAGGACGGCCACCGCGTGGAGATCGGCGCCAACGTCAACCTGCCCGAGCAGGTGCCGATGGCGCTGGCGCAGGGCGCCGAGAGCGTCGGCCTGATGCGCACCGAATTCCTGTTCCTGGAGCGCGGCAGCACGCCGAGCGAGGACGAGCAGTACGACACCTACATGGCGATGGCCAAGGCGCTGGACGGGCGTTCGCTGATCGTGCGCGCGCTGGACATCGGCGGCGACAAGCAGGTCGCGCACCTGAACCTGCCGCGCGAGGACAACCCGTTCCTCGGCGTGCGCGGCGCGCGCCTGCTGCTGCGCCGCGCCGACCTGCTGCAACCGCAGCTGCGCGCGCTGTACCGCGCGGCCAGGGACGGCGCCAAGCTGGCGATCATGTTCCCGATGATCACCTCGGCGGCGGAGATCGTCGCGCTGCGCGCCGAGTGCGAACGCCTGCGCGCCGAGCTGGACGCGCCGGAAGTGCCGCTGGGGATCATGATCGAAGTGCCGGCGGCGGCGATCCAGGCCGACGCGCTGGCGCGGCATGCCGACTTCTTCTCGATCGGCACCAACGACCTGACCCAGTACACGCTGGCGATCGACCGGCAGAACCCGGACCTGGCCGCCGAGGCCGACAGCCTGCACCCGGCGGTGCTGCGCCTGATCCGCACCACCGTCGAAGGCGCCGCGCGCCATGGGCGCTGGGTCGGCGTGTGCGGCGGCCTGGCCGGCGACGCGTTCGGCGCGGCGCTGCTGACCGGGCTGGGCGTGCACGAGCTGTCGATGACCCCGAACGACGTGCCGGCGGTGAAGGCGCGCCTGCGCGGCAGCCGCCTGGATGCGCTGCAGGCGCTGGCGCAGCGGGCGCTGGACTGCGAAAGCGCGGCCGACGTGCGCGCGCTGGACGGAGCCGGCGCATGAGCGTGCAGGCCGTCAGCGTCAGCCTGAACCCGGCGATCGACCTGACCGTGGCGATCGAGCGGCTGCAGCCCGGCCAGGTGCATCGCGCCAGCAGCGCACACGCCATCGCCGGCGGCAAGGGCATCAACGTCGCCGCCTGCCTGGCCGACGCCGGCGTCGCCACGGCCGCGCTCGGCGTGCTCGGCGCCGGCAACGCGCACCTATTCGAGACCCTGTTCGCCGCGCGCGGTATCGACGACCGCTGCCTGCGCGTGCCCGGCGACACCCGCACCAACCTCAAGCTGGTCGCCGCCGACAGCGGCGACACCACCGACATCAACCTGCCCGGCCTGCCGCTGGGCGCGGCCGAGCTGCACGCGGTCGGCGCGCGCCTGGCCCCGCTGCTGCGTCCGGGCCTGCCGGTGGTGCTGACCGGCAGCCTGCCGGCCGGCCTGGCCGACGACAGCTGGCGCGTGCTGCAGGCGCAGGCCGCCGCCGCCGGCGCGCGGGTGCTGCTGGACACCAGCGGCGCGCCGCTGCGCGAAGCGCTGGCCGCACCGCGCGCGCAGCTGCCGTTCGCGATCAAGCCAAACCGCCACGAACTGGAGGACTGGGCCGGCACGCCGTTGCGCGCGACCGCCGAATTGCTGGCGGCCACCCGCGCGCTGCTGGCCAGCGGCATCGCGCTGGTGGTGGTGTCGCTGGGCACCGACGGCGCGCTGTTCGTGCGCGGCGAGCAGGCGCTGCTGGCACGCCCGCCGCAGCTGGCCGGCGGCAGCAGCGTCGGCGCCGGCGATGCGATGGTCGCCGGCCTGGTCGCGGCGCTGCTCGCCGAGGCCGACCTGGCGACCTGCGCGCGCCAGGCCACCGCCTTCGCCGTGGCCACGCTCGGCAGCGGCGCCGCGCGCCGGCTGCCGCGCGACCAGGTCGACGGCATCGCCGCCGCGGTCCGCATCGAGTCGCTGCAATGAACCCCACGTCGAACCGCATGTGTTCGAACCGCATGTCATCGAACCGCACGCCGCCGCCATCGCGCGCGGCGTCCCCCTGCGTCCATCGGGAGCAAGCATGAATCCTATCTTCGTGGTGATCGTCGCCGGCGAACGCAGCACCGAAGCCGTCCTCGCCGCCGAGGCCTTGCGCCATGCGGCCAGCGCACGCGGCGCGGTGGTGCACGCCGAGGTGCGCACGCCGCAGGGCGTGATCGCGCCGCTGGACCTGGCCGCGGCCGGCAGCGGCTATCCGCTGCTGCTGGTCGGCGACGGCGATGCCGATGCGGCGCGCTTCGCCGGCGCCGCGCCGCTGCGCGCCAGCCTGGATGCGGTGCTCGACGATGCCGACGGCGTGCTCGCGCCGCTGCTGGCCGCGGCCGCGGCCGCACCGGCGACGACCGCCGGCGCGGCCACGCAGACCGATGGCCCCAAGCGCATCGTCGCCGTGACCTCCTGCCCCACCGGCATCGCCCACACCTTCATGGCCGCCGAAGGCCTGCAGCAGGCGGCCAAGACCCTGGGCCACCAAATCCGGGTCGAGACGCAAGGCTCGGTCGGCGCCCAGGACACGCTCAGCGACGCCGAAATCGCCGACGCCGACCTGGTGCTGATCGCCGCCGACCGCGAAGTGGACCTGTCCCGCTTCGGCGGCAAGCGCCTGTTCAAGAGCGGCACCAAGCCGGCGATCAACGACGGCCCCGGGCTGATCCGCAAGGCGCTGGCCGAGGCCGGCGTGCATGCGGCCAGCGGCAACGGCGCCGCACCGGCGAGCAGCGAACGCGGGAAGTCGGCCGGCCCCTACAAGCACCTGATGACCGGCGTGTCGTTCATGCTGCCGTTCGTCACCGCCGGCGGCCTGCTGATCGCGCTGGCGTTCGCGCTGGGCGGCATCTACGCCTTCGACGACGCGCACAAGGGCACCCTGGCCTGGTCGCTGTTCCAGATCGGCGCCAAGGCCGGCTTCACCCTGATGGTGCCGGCGCTGGCCGGCTACATCGCCTACTCCATCGCCGACCGCCCCGGCATCGCCCCCGGCATGATCGGCGGCATGGTCGCGGCCAACCTCGGCGCCGGCTTCATCGGCGGCATCTTCGCCGGCTTCATCGCCGGCTACGGCGTGGCCGCGCTGAACCGCGCGATCAAGCTGCCGCGCACGCTGGAAGGGCTCAAGCCGGTGCTGATCCTGCCGGTGCTGGGCACCCTGCTGGTCGGCCTGACCATGCTGTACGTGGTCGGCCAGCCGGTCGCCGAAGCGCTGGCCTGGCTCACCGACTGGCTGCGCGGCATGCAGGGCAGCAGCGCGGTGCTGCTGGGCCTGCTGCTCGGCGCCATGATGGCCTTCGACATGGGCGGGCCGGTCAACAAGGCCGCCTATGCGTTCTCCACCGGCCTGATCGCCAGCCAGGTGTACACGCCGATGGCCGCGGCGATGGTCGCCGGCATGACCCCGCCGCTGGGCATCGCGCTGGCCACCTGGGTGTTCCGCAACCGCTTCACCCGCGAGGAGCGCGGCACCAGCGCCGCCACCGGCGTGCTCGGCCTGGCCTTCGTCACCGAAGGCGCGATCCCGTATGCCGCGCGCGACCCGCTGCGCACCATCCCGGCGCTGATGCTGGGCTCGGCGCTGGCCGGCGCGATCTCGATGGCCGCCGGTGCCGAACTGAAGGTGCCGCACGGCGGCGTGTTCGTGCTGCCGATCCCCAACGCGGTGACCCATCTGGGCATGTACCTGATCGCGCTGCTCGCCGGCACCGTGCTGACCGCGCTGGCGCTGCGCGTGCTGAAGAAGCCGGTCGCCGAATAAGTCCTGCGCCGACGCGCTGCCGGGGGCGATGTCCCCTCCCCCGTCGCCCACGGCGGCGCGCCGGCCTCCATCACACCCCAGGAGTCTCTGCCATGTCCCTCCCCCTCACCCGGCGCCTGTCGCTCACCGCCCTGGCGCTCGCGCTCGCCCCGCTGGCCCACGCCCAGGACGCCAGCGACGCGTTCAAGCTCAAGCTCGCCTACACCGGCGAGGCCGCGGTCTCGCTGGACGGCGGCAAGGAACAGGGCAGCGCCTACGCCGGCCAGCTGATGCTCGGCACCGACGTCGACCTGCAGCGGCTGATGGGCTGGAACGGCGCCACGCTGAAGGTCTACGCGATCAACCGCCACGGCACCAACCTGGCCAACAGCGACATCGGCAACAGCACCTCGGTGCAGGAAATCTACGGCGGTCAGGGCACGCGCCTGGCCAACTTCACCATCGCGCAGAAGCTGTTCGACGACCGCCTGGAACTGGAGGCCGGCCGCAGCGTGGCCAACATCCATTTCCTCGGCTCGGACCTGTGCGGCTACTTCCAGGGCAACTCGGCCTGCGGCAATCCGACCTTCGTGTTCCGCACCAGCAACTTCACCTACTGGCCGGTGTCCAGCTGGGCCGCGCACGCCAAGGCCTGGGTGACCCCGAACGTGTACGTGCACGTCGGCGCCTACGAGGTCAATCCGACCCAGGCCGAGGACGGCGAGCACGGCCTGAACTGGAGCAGCCGCGACCGCACCGGGGTGATCGTGCCCTACGCGATCGGCTACAAGACCGAGGCGGCCAGCGTGCGCTTCCCGGCGATGTACGAACTGGGCGGCTGGCAGGACAACTCCGACTACACCGACCCGCTGACCGACCGCAACGGCAACCCGGCGCGGCTCAGCGGGCTGGACTACGCCCCCCGCAACGGCCGCTCCGGCGCGTTCTTCCGCTTCGAACAGCAGGTCACCCGCCCCGACGCCGACAGCGCGCGCGGGCTGGTGCTGTTCGGCTCGGTGCTCAAGGGCACCTCCGGGCAGCTGATCGAAGACCACTTCCTGGAGCTGGGCCTGGTCCAGCGCGGCACCTTCGCCAGCCGCGAGCAGGACAACATCGCCTTCGTCGTCACCCAACAGCGCTACAGCGACGACGCGCTGGAAGACCTGCGCCTGGCACGCGCCGCGGCCGGCGGCAGCGGCACCCCGCACAGCTCGCAGTACATGATGGAACTGAGCTACGGCATCCAGGTCACCCCGCAGCTGCGCATCGCGCCGAACCTGCACTACATCGTGCATCCGGACCAGTTCAACGACCCGTCGCGGACCCGCGACCTGCCGAATGCGCTGGTCGCCGGCATGCGCGTGGATTGGGCGTTGTAGAGCCGGGATTGGGGATTGGGGATTCGTCGCGCCTGGGCGGACGCTGATGGTGGCGTGCGCAGGGCGCGGTGTTTCCTCAGCGCGCGTAGCCGATCGCCTCGATGCCAGGCGGCAGGATCGAAGCGACCGCGATAGCGGCGATCCTGCCTGGCTAGCGAAGCAGCGGTCCAGCGGATATCGCAAGGTCAAAGGACGGTCCGGGAATGGATGCACCGACAGTCCGCAGTAGCGTCCAGGCGACGCCGATTTCTGCATCGGCGCCACGGGAACGTCATCGCTCGGCCGGTATTCCGCGCAGGCGCGCGGCCAAGCAAGATGCACCCAAACGCACGACGCCCCGGCATGCCGGGGCGTCGTGCGTTCCGTCCGTGTCACTCCGCTCGCATGCACGCGCGCCGGTCCGTCGGCGCATGCGGGAACGAAATCCGGTGGCCGGCGAATCGAGATCCGTTCGATTCCGTGCAAGCGCGCATCCCTGGCGCGGGAGCGATGACGTTGCCGACAGACACAGGATGCCTGTGGCCACGTGCCGGCGCGATCGGTCGATGCCGTGTCGTGCCGTCAGAATTTCCCGACACGGACCGACAATCGAGGGCGGGCTAAGGACTCCGATCCGCCGCAAGCTGCCGCGCGCACAGTCCTTGCGGCTGCCAGGCCTGGGTCAAGGTCGTCGCTGGCCGGTCGGCGTCGTGGAGGATGAGCGCAAAGCCTTGCCGTGGCACCGTGCCGATCGCCATCAGCAGCATCGGCGGTCCGGCCTCGATCGTCAGGCTGTTGCCGGGTCCGCGCCCGACCTGGACGCCGGCCGGCGTCTCCAGGCAGGTGTCGCCGCTGACCGCGAAGAAGGCCTCCGGCCCGGAATGGACATGCAACGGCGCCGTCGTCCCCGGGAGGAAGATCGAGCGCAGATAGTCGGCCGCATAGGTCGACGCCGGCGCCACCGCGAGCGGACCGACCGTGGACACGTGCTCGCCGCCCTCTGAATGCCATGCGGCCTGCGCGAGGGTGAATAGCCAGACCGATCCGAACGCCTCCACCACCACGCTGGTCGGGACGGCGGCAGCGTCTGCGGACGCCTTCGACGCAAAGCGATCGAGATGCCAGAACACCGCCCCGGCAGGCAACGCCGGTAGCGGCTTGCGCGCCAGCAGGCACGCCGGCCCCGCCTCCTCCACTGCCCCGCATTGCCGTGTTGTCGCCTGCGCGACCGCCGCGGTGGGACACGCCGCCGCAACTGCAAACAGACAGAAAAGCATCCCGCGCATTGCCAATCCCCTGGCCGCGAAGCAGATCGGGAGCTTGCGCGCTTGTGGGCCCGGTTTCAACGGTGTGCGCGCATCGACGCGCGGCGGCTTGCGCAACGGCAGGCGCCGCCGCGGGAGGACCGCGGCCGTGGCCGAGCCGCCCGCTGGCCGCGCCGGCTCGGCGCCGGCCGCGCCGCAGTTGCCGCGCAACCGTCACCGTCGCTACATAAACGGATCCCATCGTAATCGCCTCGCCACCGCCGATTACGACGGTTTTCCAACATCCGCGTTGCAAGCATCTCGCGCCATGCGCATCCTGGTTGCCGAAGACGATACGTCCATTGCCGTTGCGTTGCGCGACTCGCTCGCCGAGTGCGGGCACGTGGTGGACCACGTCAACGACGGCGCCGCCGCCGAGCGCGCGCTCAGCGCCGAGTCCTACCACCTGCTGGTGCTGGACCTGGGCCTGCCGCGGCGCGACGGCCTGCAGGTGCTGCAGCGCGTGCGCGAACGCCGCGACGAGGTCGCGGTGCTGGTGGTGACCGCGCGCGACGGCGTGGAGGACCGCATCCGCGCCCTCGACCAGGGCGCCGACGACTACCTGATCAAGCCGTTCGAACTGTCCGAGTTCCTGGCCCGCACCCGCGCCCTGCTGCGCCGGCGCAGCAGCGGCGGCATCCCCGAGCTGGCCCTGGGCCAGCTGCGGATCAACCTGGCCGGGCGCCGGGTATGGCTGCAGGACGAGCCGCTGGAACTGACCGCGCGCGAGTTCGCGCTGCTGGAAACGCTGCTGATGCGCAGCGGGCGCGTGGTCAGCCGCGGCCAGCTCACCGACGCGCTGTGCGACTGGCAGCACGAGATCACCGACAACGGCCTGGACATCTCCATGCACCGCCTGCGCCGCAAGCTGCACGGCTCCGGGGTCGGCATCCGCACCATCCGCGGCCTGGGCTACCTGCTGGAAGAATCCCGCACCGCGGACGCCGACGCCGACACCGCCAACGACCCGCACGCGTCGTGAGCGCGGCCGTGGCAGCCGCGACGGCGGGCGCAGTCCCCGCCCATCCCAGCCTGCGCCGGCGCCTGCTGGCGTTCCTGCTGATCCCGACCCTGCTGCTGATGCTGGTGGTCTCGGCGCTGTTCTACCTGCTGATGCTCAAGTACTCCAACCACGTCCACGACATGGACCTGAAGGAGGACACGCTGGGCCTGGCCAAGGCGGTCAACGACGCCGGCGCGCGCCTGCCGCTGCCGCTGCAGGCGCGGCGCCTGCTCGAATACAGCAGCGACGGCCGGGTGTTCTTCGAGGTACGCAGCCGCGACCACGGCGTGATCAGCAACAGCGCGCAACCGATCCCGGCGCACGCCGCGCCGGCCGCGCTCGGCCGGGTGGTGCTGCGCGACGAACGCATGGCCGACGGCACCCCGGTGCGCGTGGCCAGCCTGATCGTGCCGTCGGCCTGGGAGGCCAACGACCGGCTGACGATCTCGGTGGCCGAGACCCTGGACGACCGCCACCGCCGCGCGCGCGAGATCCTGATGCTGATGCTGCCGACCGAACTGCTGCTGACCTGCTCGCTGCTGGCGCTGGTCTGGCATGGGGTGCGCGTGGGCCTGCGCCTGCTGCAACCGGCGGTGCGCCGGCTCGACGACAGCCAGCGCGACCTCAGCCCGGTGTCTGGCCCCGACATCCCGATCGAGGTGCTGCCGCTGACCCAGGCCATCGACGGCCTGCTGGGCCGGCTCAAGCAGCTGATGGCCTTGCAGGAGCGCTTCGTCGCCGACGCCGCGCACCAGCTGCGCACGCCGCTGGCCGGACTGAGCATGCACGTGCAGCGCGCCCAGGCCAGCACCCGCCCGCAGGACACCGCGCAGGCGCTGCAGCACATCCGCCAGCTGACCGACCGCGCGATCCGCAGCTCCACCCAATTGCTGGCGCTGACCCGCGCCCAGGCGCCGCGCGAGAGCATCCGCCCGCTGCTGCCGCTGGACCTGGCCGCGTGGCTGCCGCAGGCGCTGGCCGAGCGCATTCCCGACGCGCTGCAGGCCGGAGTCGATCTGGGCTACGACGACGACGATGCCGACAACGGGCCGGCCTGGGTCGCCGCCGACGCCTGGTCGCTGCGCGAACTGCTCGACAACCTGCTCGACAACGCCTTCAGGCATGCCGCCGGCGGCATGGTCACGGTGAGCCTGCGCCGGCAGTCGCGGCACCTGCAGCTGGCGGTCGACGACGCCGGCCCGGGCGTGGACGAGGCCTTGCTGCCGCGCCTGGGCGAACGCTTCTTCCGTGCCCCGGATGCGCCCGAAGGCGGCACCGGCCTGGGCCTGGCGATCGTCGCCAGCATCGCCGCACGCCACCACGCCGCCCTGCGCTACCAGCGCTCGGCGCTGGGCGGCCTGCGCGTGGAGCTGGACCTGCCGGCCAGCGCGGCGACGCCCGCATGAGCCGCCGTCGCGCATCCCGGCTGGCCGGCCTTGCCGTGCTGAGCGCCGCGGCGCTGGCCGGCTGCGTCAGCACCCCGCTGCCGGAGCTGACGCAGCCGCTGCCGTCGCAGTGGACATCGCTGCCGGCAGCGGCCACTCCACGACCGCCCGGCAGCGCGTGGTGGCAGGACTTCCACGACCCGCAACTCGATGCGCTGGTCGCGCAGGCGCTGCGCGACGATCTCGACGTGGCCCAGGCCCTGGCCAGGCTGCGCGCGGCGCGGCGCATGGATGGCGTCGCAACGGCAAGTCTGAAGCCGCAGTTGCATGCGCGCACCGAAGAACCGATCGACCCCGACGCCAGCGCCTCGTTCCTGGTCGCCGGCTTCGACGCGGAATGGGAACTGCCGCTGTTCGGGCGCGGCGAAGCCACCCGCCGCATGAGCCGCGGCGACCTGCAGGCCGCGCAGGCCAGCCTGGAGCAGGTCCGCACCGCCACCGTCGCCGACGTGGCGCGCAACTGGATCGAACTGCGCCACGCGCAACAGGCCGAACAACTGCTGCAACGCATCGCCGACGCCCGCCAGCGGCAGGCGACGCTGAGCGCCTCCCTGGTCGCGCTGCGCCTTGCGCCGCCGGCCGCCGCCGCCCAGGCGCAGGCCGCGCAACTGCAGGCGCAAGCCGCGCTGGGCGAACCGCGCACCGCCAGCGCCGCCGCCGCGCAACGGCTGGCGGTGCTGCTGGCGCGCAGCGCACCGGACCCGGCGTGGAGCGCCGCCGACGCGGCAGCCGCCGCCCCGGACGCGACGGCGTCGGGCCTGCAGATCGGCGCGATCGACGCGGTGCCCGCGGATCTGCTGCGGCGGCGCCCGGACATCGCCGCGCGCGAGGCCGAGGTGCTGCGCGCGGCCGGCGAACTGGGCATCGCCCGCGCCGACCGCTACCCCAGCATCGGCCTGGGCGGCGCCATCCACTGGTCCACCAACCTGCTCTCGCACCGCCGCACCGCCACCCCGCACGAGATCGCCTCGCTGGGTCCGCTGATCGACATCCCGCTGTTCGACTGGGGCCTGCGCCAGGCCACGGCGCAGGCCCGCGGCGAGCTGCTGCAGGCGGCGACGCTGGCCTACCGCCAATGCGTGCTGGATGCGGTGGCCGAAGTGCAGAACGCGCTGACCGCGCTGGAACAGCAGCGCCAGCGCGTGCTGGCGCAGCAGCAGGCGCTGCAGGCGCTGCAGCAGGCCGCCGACGCGGCGCAGGCGCGGCGCAGGCTGGGCCTGGGCAGCGATCTGGACGTGGCCACCCAGCAGGCCGCGCGCGACCAGATCGCGCTGGAGCTGCTCGAGGCGCAGCGCCAGCGCGACCTCGACTACATCGCGCTGCAAACCGCGCTGGGCAGCGCGCAAACGCAGGCCACCGCCACCGTCGGCGACGCGGGCAGCGCAGGCGCAACGCCCTGATGGTCGCGCTGGCCCGCCAGACCCTGCGCCACGAATGGCGCCGCTTCCTGCCGGTGGTGGTCTCGGTCGGTTTCGCCAGCCTGTTGCTGCTGCTGCAGACCGCGCTGGTGCTGGGCATCTTCGGCAGCGCTAGCGTCTACGTGTCCGGCTCCGACGCCGACCTGTGGCTGGGCTATCCGGGCACGCAGAGCGTGGACCAGGGCCGCCCGATCGATCCGGATGCGGCTACGGCGCTGTACCTGGACCCGCGCGTGGTCCAGGTCGAGCCGTTCGTCTGGTTCGACGGCGACTGGCGCGGCCCCGACGACACCGGCGCGGTGTCGATCTATGTCTCCGGCATCGACACCCGCGCCGACGGGCTGATGTTCGCGCGGCTGCTGAGCCCCGCCCTGCGCGCGGCGCTGCGCGAACCGGACACGGTGGTGGTGGACCGCGCCGAACTGGACAAGCTCGGCGTCGGCATCGGCCGCAGCGCGCGCATCAACGGCCACCGGGTGCGGGTGATCGGGGTCGGCCGCGGCCTGCGCGCACTGGGCGGGGTCAACGTGCTGGCCTCGCTGGAAACCGCGCGCGCCCTGAACACCGATGCCGTGCACCCGGACTGGCCGACCTACATGGTCGCGCGGCTGCGGCCCGGCAGCGACGCCGCGGCGGTGGCGCGCAGCCTCGCCGGCAACGCCGCGCCGGCGCGCATCGAGGCCTGGAGCGCGGCGCAGTTCGCCCGGCGCAGCATCCTGTTCTGGATGTTCGACACCGGCGCCGGCTCCGGCGTGCTGTTCCTCGGCGGCATCGTGCTGCTGGTCGGCGTGGCGATCACCAGCCAGACCCTGCTGGCCACGGTGCTCGGCGCGGCGCGCGAGTACGCCACGCTCAACGCCCTGGGCGTGAGCATGCGCGCGCTGCGCTGGGTGGTGCTGGAGCAGGCGGCCTGGGTCGGCGCGCTCGGCCTGCTCGGCGCCAGCGCGCTCGGCGCCGCGCTGGTGGCGCTGGCGCGTGCGCACGACGTGCCGGTGGCGTTCGATGGCAACGGCTGGGCCGCGTGCGTGGTCGCGGTGATGTTGCTGACCGTGCTCTCGGCGCTGGCCGCGCTGCGCGGACTGCGCCGCGCCGACCCGGCGCTGCTGCTGCGATGAACCAGGCCGCCGCCCCCGCCGACGCCGCACTGCTGCCGCACGCCGCCACGCTGCACGGCAGCGCCCTGTGCAAGAGCTTCGTCTCCGGCAAGCTGCGCACCGAGGTGCTGCGCGACGTGAGCCTGCAGGTGTGGCCCGGCGAACTGACCCTGATCTCCGGACCGTCGGGCTGCGGCAAGAGCACCCTGCTGTCGATCCTCAGCGGCCTGCAGCGCGCCGACAGCGGCCGGGTGCAGGCGCTGGGCGAGAACCTCGGCGCGCTCGACGCGACCGCGCTGGAGCGCTTCCGCCTGCGCCATACCGGCTTCATCTTCCAGGGCTTCAACCTGTTCCCGGCGCTGAGCGCGCTGGACCAGGTGCGGCTGCCGCTGCAGTACATGGGCCTGGCCGCCGCCGAGGTGCGCGCACGCGCCGAAGCGGCGCTGGCCGAGGTCGGCATCGCCCATCGCCAGCACCTGCGCCCGGCCGAACTGTCCGGCGGCGAGAAGCAGCGCGTGGCGATCGCGCGCGCACTGGCCAAGCACCCGGCGCTGCTGTTCGCCGACGAACCGACCAGCGCGCTGGACGCCGGCAACGGCCAGATCGTGATCGACCTGCTGCACCGCATCGCCCGCAGCCACAACACCATGGTGCTGTGCGTCAGCCACGATCCGCGGCTGATCCGCCATGCCGACCGCGTGCTGTCGATGGAAGACGGCCGCATCCTCGACGACCGCCGCCTGGCGCCGCCGCCTCCGCCCCCCTCTTCGTCCCGGATGTCCGCACCATGAAAGCGTTCCTCGCCGCTCCCCTGCTGGGCCTGCTGCTGGCCGCCTGCGCGCGGCCGCCGCAGGCGGCGCCCGTGCCCAGCGCGGCGCCGGCCTACCTGGCGGTGGCGCGCGGGCGCATCGACGTGGAAGGCGGCCTGCTGCGGCTGAGCCTGCCGGTCGCCGCGACCCTGCAGCGGGTGGCGGTGCACGAAGGCGACGCGGTGCGCCGCGGCGCGCTGTTGATCGAAGCCGACGACCGCGCCGCCGCGCTGGAGCTGGAGATCGCGCAGACCCGCGCGCAGGCGGCCAGCGCGCACGTGAGCCAGCTGCAGCAGCGGCTGGCGCACGCGCAGCAGCGCCAGCGACGGCTGGCCGAAGCGGCGCGGATCGGCGCCGGCGACGGCCAGAGCGCGGATGATGCCGCCGACGCCAGCCAGACCCTGGCCGACGCGCTGCAGGCCGCGCGCAGCGACGCCGCGCTGGCTGCCGAACAGGTGCATCAGGCGCAACTGCAGCGCGACCAGTACCGCCTGTCCGCGCCGGCCGACGGCCGCGTGCTGCAACTGGCCGCCGCGGTCGGCGCGCGCAGCGACGGCGGCGCCACGCCGCTGCTGACCCTGCTGCCGGACGCGCCGCGCCTGGTCCGCGCCGAATTGAACGAAAGCTACGCCGCCGCGGTGAGCCCCGGCATGCAGGCCGAGGTGATCAGCGACGACGGCCGCCAGACCGCACTGGGCACCGCGGTGGTGCGCTGGCTGGCGCCGGCGTTCGGCCCGGCGCAACTGCACGACGACGCCGATGGCGCCAGCGCCGGCAACGACCGCAGCGTGGCCTGCGTGCTGGCGTTCCGGCAACCGTCGGCGCTGCGCCTGGGCCAGCGCGTGCTGGTGCGCTTCCGCAACCCGGCCGCCGCGCAACGCTGACGAAAGGCTGCTGAAACGCCTGTCCGCCACGCTGCGCGCGTTCCTCCGCTGCCGACGCCGTGCCGCCATGATCCAATCCGCCGAATTCCACTTCCAGGGCGGCCGCCACGGCGTGCTGCTGCTCCACGGCCTGACCGGCACCCCCAGCGAGATGCGCCTGCTCGGCAAGAGCCTGCACCGCGAAGGCTTCAGCGTGCATGGCGTGCAGCTGGCCGGACATTGCGGCAACGAGGACGACCTGATCGCCACCGGCTGGCGCGACTGGAGCGCCAGCGTCGAGCAGGCCGCGGCGCAGATGCGCCCGCAGGTGGACAAGCTGTTCGTGGCCGGCCTGTCGATGGGCGCGCTGCTGGCGTTGCAACTGGCCGAAGAACGGCCGGAGTGGGTCGACGGCGTCGGCGTGCTCGGCGCCACCTTCCGCTACGACGGCTGGAACATCCCGCGGCGCGCGCGGCTGGCGTTCCTGCTGCCGTGGTTCAAGCGCCTGGGCATCGGCCGCCGCCGCATGTTCCTGGAAGAACCGCCGTACGGCCTGCGCGACGAGCGCATCCGCGCGCAGATCAGCGGCGCGATGCTCGGCGGCGACAGCAGCGCCGCCGGCCTGCCCGGCAATCCGTGGCACGCGCTGGCCGAGATGCACCTGCTGTCGCGGCGGGTGCGCCGCAACCTGGCCAAGGTGACCGCGCCATGCCTGGTCGCGCATGCGGCCGAGGACGACATCGCGCATCTGCGCAACGCGCAGCTGGTGGTCGCCGGCGTGTCCGGGCCGGTGGAACTGCTGTTGCTGCACGACAGCTACCACATGATCACCCTGGACCGCGAACGCCGCGTGCTCGGCGCGCGGCTGGCGCAGTTCTTCGCCGCCCAGGCCGGCGCGCCGCGCCAGGCCGCCTGATGGCGCTGCAGGCGCCCGTGGTCGGCGTGTGGCTGGCGACGGTGGCGCTGGACACGGTCGGCCAGCTGGCCTTCAAGCACGTCGCCAGCGATCCGCTGGCGAGCGGCGCGGCACGCTGGCGGCGCATGGCGCGGCAACCGTGGCTGTGGCTGGGCATGGCCTGCTACGCGTTCGAATTCCTGGCCTGGACCGCGTTCCTGTCGCTGGTGCCGCTGGGCCGCGGCGTGCTGCTCGGCTCGATCAACATCGTGGCGATCATGCTCGCCGGGCGCTGGCTGTTCGGCGAGCGGCTGGGACGCATGCAGGTGGCCGGAATCTGCCTGGTCAGCGCCGGCGTGGCCGTAGTCGGGCTGGGCACATGAGCCGCCCGCCGCTGCACCGCTACGCCGTGGGCTTCGCCCTGCTGCTGGGCTTCGACACCCTGGCCCAGTTCGGCTTCAAGCTCGGCGGCGCGCATGCGTTCCCGCCACAGGCCGAGTGGGCCTGGGTGCTGCGCCTGCTCGCCAGTCCCTGGCTGTACGCCGCGCTGCTGGGCTATGTCGGCGCGTTCTTCACCTGGATGAAACTGCTCGAACACGCGCCGATCGGCCCGGCGTTCGCCGCCTCGCACCTGGAGGTGGTCAGCGTGCTGCTGCTGTCGGCGTGGTGGTTCGGCGAACCGATCGGCGCCTTGCAGGCGCTCGGCGCGGCGCTGATCGTGGCCGGCATCGTCTGCCTCGCGCTCGGCGAGCGCGCCGCGCCGGCCGATGCGCACTGAGGTTCCGCCCACCGCCGGCCTGCCGCTGCGCTGGCGCGACCTGTGGCCGGCGCGCACGCCGCAGCGGCTGGCCGCGCAACTCGGCGTGCCCGATGCGCTGCTGACCTGCTCGGGCACCGCCGCGCTGGTCGTCGCGCTGCGCACCCTGGCCGCCGGCAGCCGCCGCCGGCAGGTGCTGGTGGCCGCCTACACCTGTCCGCTGGTGGCGCTGGCGGTGGCCCACTGCGGCCTGCAGCTGGTGCTGTGCGATCTGCTGCCCGATGCGATCGAACCCGATCCGGCGCAGCTGGCGCAGCGCTGCGGCAGCGACACCCTGGCGATCGTCGCCACCCACCTGGGCGGGCGCCTGACCGACCTGGAACCGCTGCGCCAGGCCGCCGCGGCCTGCGGCGCGATGCTGATCGAAGACGCCGCGCAGGCGCTGGGCGGCGTGCACGCCGACGGCCGGCCGGCCGGCCTGGGCGGCGACATCGGCTTCTGCAGCCTGGCGGTGGGCAAGGGCCCGACCCTGTACGAAGGCGGCCTGCTGATGTCGCCGCACGCGCCATTGCGGCGCAGCCTGGCCGCGATGGCGGCGCGCCTGGGCCAGCGCGACTGGCGTTGGGAACTGCAGCGCAGCCTGCAGTTGCTCGGCTACGCCGCGCTGTACCGGCCGCACACCTTGCGCTGGGCCTACGGCGCGCCGCTGCGTCGCGCCTTGCGTCGCGGCGACCGCGTGGCCGCGGCCGGCGACCATTTCGATGCGGCGATCCCGCAACACGCGGTCGGCGCCTGGCGCGAAGCGGTCGGCGTGCGCGCCAGCGCGCGCTGGCCGGCGTTCCTGGCGCAGGCGCGCGACCAGGGCCGGCGCCGCAGCGCCCGCCTGGCCACGCTGCCCGGGCTGCGCGTCGTCGCCGACAGCGCCGGCGCGCAAGGCAGCTGGCCGGCGCTGCTGGTGCTGCTGCCGGACGCGGCCGCGCGCGAACGCGCGCTGGCGCAGCTGTGGCCGCGCGGACTCGGCGTCGGCCTGCTGTTCGTGCACGCCCTGCCCGACTACGCCTATCTGCGCGACATCGTCGATCCCGCACCGATGCCCAACGCGCGCGACTTCGCCGCGCGCTGCCTGAGCATCAGCAACAGCCCGTGGCTGCACGAAGAGGGTTTCGAGGCGATCGTCGCGGTGCTGCGGCAGGTGTGTGCCGAGCGGATCGGCTGATCCCGCAACACCATCGCACCCTGCACAATCCTGTAGGAGCGGCTTCAGCCGCGACAGGATCCATCGGTAACGCGGGTCGCGGCTGAAGCAGCTCCTGCACGGGCATGCGCTATCGACGCAGCCCGGCCTCGGCCAGCGCGTCCAGCAGCCGCAAGTTCACCTCGTGCTGCTGCGCCTGCCATGCCGGCAGCGCCTGCGGCGACGGCGGCGGCTGCGCATCCAGCGCCGCCAGGCGCCGCTTCCACCATTGCGGATAGCGCGCTTGCGACACCTCGCCGGTGATGTCGCTGCCGAGCAGTTGTCCGTGCAGATAGGCGATGGCGGTGAGCAGGTGCGGCACCCGCAGCTCGCCCTGGTCCCAGTTGGTGCGCGCGTCCTGCGGATCCAGCACGTCCTTGTCCAGCGACAGGTAGGTCGGCATCGGCGTGCTGCGCAGCTGCTGCAGGAAGGCGTCGATCATCTCCATGCTCGAGCCGAAGCCGCGCACCGCGCGGCCCAGACCCAGGCGCCGCGCCCAGCCCACGTCCACGCCGCTGCACCAGTAGCGCAGCTTGCCGCGATACAGCGGCCGCAGGTGGTTTTCCCAGGCGTGCGCGGCGCCGACATCGCCCGAGGTGATGCCGACCACTTCCACCCGCGCCACCTGCGGCAACGCCGCGACCCGCCATACCCACGAGCCGCAATGCACCGCGAACGGGAAGCGCATGTTGTCCGGATGATTGTCGAACACCACCACCCGCAGCGGCGCCTGCGCGCGCTGCGCCTGTCGCACGATCAGCGGCAGGCTCAGGTGGTGGAAATCGCCGCTGCCCAGCAGCACGGTGCCATGCCGCGCCGGCAGCACGCGGTCGAGTGCGGCGCCGAAGCGCCGCAGCCGGCGCAGCGAACAGGCGAAGCGCAGCCCGTCGCACCACTCGTGCAGCGGCAGGCGCAACGCGCCCGGCACCGTGCCGAGCGAGTCGTCCAGGTCCAGCAGTACCGGTGCGCTCATGTCATTCCGCCGCGTCGGCGTCAGGGTCTGGAGTGCCGACGTCGTCGGCTTCGAACAGCGGCCGCAGCCGCCGCAGCGCAATGCGCAGCAGCGGATTGCGCAGGTACACCGCATGCCAGGTGTAGGTGAAGCTGGCGCCGAGTTGCGCCTTCACTTCCGGATCGGTCCAGCCGGCGACATAGGCGCGCAGGCCATGGCGGCAGGCGTAGTCCAGGTTGTGCATCCAGCTCAGCGCGTACAGGTTGTGTTCGCGCGCATCCGGATAGTGCAGGCCGATGTACTTGTCCAGCAGCCGCCCGTCGTGCACGTAGCACAGGTTCCAGCCGATCAGCCGGCCCTGGTGGCGGTAGGTGAACACCAGGCCGCCGGACTGGGCATCGGTCAGCAACGCATCGAAGAACGCGGCGGTCAGCAGATCGAAATGCACCTCGCTCTGCGCATAGACCTGCAGGTACAGCGCGTAGCAGTGCGCGCGCAGCGCCGGGTCGGCGAAGGCGGCGCCGGTCGGCAGTACCTCGATCTCCAGGTCGGCGCGCGAGCGCAGCTTGCGGCGGATGTTGCGGCGGCGGCCGCGCGACAGCCGCGCCAGGTATTCGTCGGTGGAGGCGAAATCGATCGGCACCCAGGCCAGCGCCTGCCCGCGCAGCAGCACGTAGCCGCTGCGTTCGCAGGCCTCCAGGAACACGTGCGCCCAGGCATTGTCGGTGGCATCGAGCAGCGGCGAGTGCTGCGGGATGTCCTTGACGATCAGCAGCGGGCGCTTGCGCCCCAGCTGCGTTCGCCACTGGCCGGGCAACTGCGCCGGATCGGCCGCACGCGGCAGCCAGGCGTATTCGCTGACGGTACTGCCGACGAAGCTGGTGCGCGGCCGCAGCCAGCGCCGCCACAGCCGCTGCAGCGGCCAGCTGGCCACGCGCGCGCGCAACGCCGGATCGGCGGTGGTGAGCAGGTCGAACACGGCGTCGAACGCAGGCACGCCATGCTCCAGGGTCCGCGCCTGGAAATCCTGCGGGGGATGCGCGAGGAACTGCTGCTGCAGCGCCCGCGGTTCGAGTTGGCTTACGAAAGGCATCTGCAAGATTGACCGGCTAGCGTGGAGGATGGATGCCGCCGCCGTGGGCTGTGGCATGCCTTCCACCGGCGGCACGCGCCGCGCGGTGGCCATTCATTTCGCGGAGGACTGCCATGACCCCGTCTATCGAGACACAGATCCACAGCATCGTCGCCAAGCATGGCGAGATCGATCCCGCCGGCCTGACCGCCGACACCAAACTGCAGGACCTGGGCGTGGATTCGCTCGAGGCGATCGAAATCCTGTTCGACATCGAGGAGCACTTCGACATCACCTTCCCGCAGCGCGATCCGAACCTGGACGACGGCTCGCTGGGCAAGCTGGCCGAAGCGGTGCACCAGGCGCTGGCCGCCAAGGCCGCCGCTGCGCTGGCACCGGCGCACTGAGCCGGCATGGACCGCTCGGCGCAGGGACACCGCGTCGTCGTCACCGGGATGGGCGCGGTCAGCGCGCTCGGCCTGGGTGCCGATGCCCTGTGGCGCGGCATGTGCGAGGGCCGTAGCGGCATCGCCGCGCTGGCCTCGCCCGATCCGCAGGCCACCCTGAAGATGCGCCTGGCCGCCGCTCTGCCGGGCTTCGCGCCGCAGGCGGCGCAACTGGGCGGCATCGCGCCCGGCCAGTTGGACCGGATGACGCAGATGGCGCTGGTCGCGGCCTACGAGGCCGTGGCCCAGTCCGGCCTGGACGTGGACGGCACCGGCGCCGCACGCGGCGCGGTGGTGATCGGCACCGGCGTCGGCGCCGAATTGAGCCGCGACGAACAGTCGCGGCGGCTGTACCGCGAGCAGGCCGAGCGCCTGCATCCGCTGACCATCGTGCGCAGCATGAACAACGCCCCGGTCAGCCAGATCAGCATCGCCTTCGGCCTGCGCGGCCCGGCCTTCGCCGTGTCCAGCGCCTGCGCCTCGGCCAACCACGCGCTGGCGCAGGCGGCGCTGCTGATCCGCCACGGCCTGGCCGACGTGGCCATCGCCGGCGGCAGCGAAGCCTGCCTGAGCCTGCCGCTGATCCGCGCCTGGGAAGCGATGCGCGTGATCAGCGACGACACCTGTCGGCCGTTCTGCGCGCAGCGCAGCGGCCTGGTGCTGGGCGAAGGCGCCGGCATCTTCGTGCTGGAAAGCGCCGCGCATGCGGCCGCGCGCGGCGCCATGGCGCTGGCCGAACTGGCCGGTTTCGGCATGAGCGCCGATGCCCACGATATCGTCGCGCCCAGCGCCGACGGCGCCGCCGCGGCGATGCGCCTGGCCTTGCAGGATGCCGGCCTGCAGCCGCAGCAGATCGACTACATCAACGCCCACGGCACCGGCACCCTGGCCAACGACCGCTGCGAGACGCAGGCGATCCGTGAGGTGTTCGGCAGTCACGCCGATGCGCTGGCGGTGAGTTCGACCAAGGCGGTGCACGGGCATGCGCTGGGCGCCGCCGGCGCGCTGGAACTGGTCGCGGCGATCGGCGCGCTGCGCGAGCAGACGGTGCCGCCGACCGCGAACTTCCTGGATCCGGATCCGGACTGCGACCTGGACTACGTCCCCAACCACCCCCGCGCGCAACCGGTGCGCGCGGTGCTCAGCAATTCCTTCGCCTTCGGCGGCCTCAACGCGGTGCTCGCGTTGCGCGAGGCGCGCTGAGGCCGATGCCGCGGCGGACGACGGGAGGCAACGCGGCGCCAACGCGCTGTCTCCCGCCATCTCATGCCACCCGCTTGGCGCGGGTCAGCAACTGGTCCAGCAGCGACAGGCCCAGATCGATCTCGTCGTGGCTGATGTGCAGCGACGGCGCCAGGGTGATCACGTTCTTGTAGTAGCCGCCCACGTCCAGCACCAGGCCGATGCGCTTGCCGTTGTGGCGCAGCTCGCCTTCCAGGCCCATGTCCACCATCGTGTCGAGCAGCTTGCGGTTCGGGGTGAAGCCGTCCGCCTGGCAGATCTCCGCGCGCAGCGCCAGGCCCAGGCCGTCGACGTCGCCGATTTCCGGATGGCGCTTCTGCAGGTCGCGCAGGCCGTCGAGGAAGTGCGCGCCCTTGGCCATGACCATCGACTCGTAGTCGGTCTCGGCCAGCATGCGCATCGTCTCCAGGCCCACCGCGGTGCCGAGCGGGTTGGAGGCGAAGGTGGAATGGGTCGAACCCGGCGGGAACACGGTCGGGTTGATCAATTCCTCGCGCGCCCAGATGCCGGCCAGCGGATTGAGGCCGTTGGTCAGCGCCTTGCCGAACACCAGCACGTCTGGGGTCACCCCGAAATGCTCGATCGCCCACAGCTTGCCGGTGCGGAAGAAGCCCATCTGGATCTCGTCCACCACCAGCAGGATGCCGTACTTGTCCAGCACCCGCTTCAGGCCGGTGAAGAAGTTCGGCGGCGGGATCACGTAGCCGCCGGTGCCCTGGATCGGCTCGACGTAGAACGCGGCGTACTCGCACTGCCCGGCCTTGGGATCCCACACGCCGTTGTACTCGGTCTCGAACAGGCGCTCGAACTTGGCCACGCACTGCTCGCCGTACTCTTCCTTGGAAATGCCCTTGGGGCCGCGGAAGTGGTACGGGAATTCGATGAACTGGGCGCGGTCGAAATGGCCGAAGCGGCGCCGGTAGCGGTACGAGGAGGTGATCGCCGAGGCGCCCAGGGTGCGGCCGTGGTAGCCGCCCTCGAAGGCGAACATCAGGCTCTTGCCGCCCGTGGCATTGCGCACCAGCTTCAGCGAATCCTCCACCGACTGCGCGCCGCCGACGTTGAAGTGCACGCGGCCCTTGCGGCCCCACTTGCGCTCGGCATCCACCGCGATGGTCTTGGCCAGTTCGATCTTGGTCGGGTGCAGGTACTGGCTGGCCACCTGCGGCAGCGTGTCGATCTGCCGCTTCAGCGCGCCGTTCAGGCGCGGATTGGCGTAGCCGAAATTGACCGCCGAATACCACATCTGCAGGTCCAGGTACGGCACCTCCTCGGTGTCGTACAGATAGCTGCCGTCGCAGTGCGCGAAGATCCGCGGCGGCTCGCTGTAGTGCACGGTGTCGCCGAACGAGCAGTACTCGGCCTCGTCGGCCAGCATCTGCGCATCGCCGAGCGCGGCGTGGTAGGCCGGGCCGGTGCGCAGCAGCGCGTCCGGATCGGGCGAGGCCGGCTGCAGGCCGTCGTGCGCGGCCGGATCGAGCGTCTCGAGATCGCCGTGGAGCGGCGCAAGCGCGGTGGGGAGCGGAACATTCCGATTCATGGGGATCAGGCTCGTTGGGGAACGGGGAGTGGGAAGCGGGTGCTGGCGGCGGCAGGCGCGGCGAGCTCGTGCAGCAGGGCGATGGCGTCGTCGAAACCGCCGATCGCGCGGTGGGCGATGCCGCTGGTGCGGCAATGGCGCAAAAGGCCGTCCTTGGCGAAGACCAGATCGGCCTTGCCGGCCACGCAGAAATCGGAGCGGCCGTCGCCGATCAGCAAGGTGGCGCGCGCCGGCTCCTGCTGGGCCATGACCGCGCACTTGCAGGTACCGCTGGCGCAGCCAGGCTGCGCGTGCGGCGAGGCCATGCGCCATTGCCCGGCGTCGGTGCGCAGCAGGCGGTTGGCGATGATCGGCAGCTGATGCAGGCCGTGCCGCGCCAGGATCCGCGCGATCGGGTAGTCCAGGCCGTCGCTGACGATGCTCAGCGGCATGCCCAGGTCGCGCGCCAGATCGACGAAGCGCACGAACGCCGGATCGATGCGGACCTCGTCCAGCACGCGGTGCAGCGCGTCGACGTCGCCGTCGAGCAGCGCCACCTGGCCGCTCATGCACTCGCGCGCACCGATGCGCCCGGCCACCCAATCGTCTTCCAACGCGCGCCAGCCGGGCTGGCCGAGACGCTCGAGCAAGGTATCGGTCACATCCTGCAGCGACACGGTACCGTCGAAATCGCAAAGAATTTTCCACTGGACGCGCAAGGCGGCTCTCCGGCTAATTCGGGCAGAGCCTAGGCGGGCTGTCTTTCGTGCTCCTTTCCGCGCGCGGACAGCGCCCGGCAACGCGGGCCTGGCCGGCGGACCCGACCGGCAGGCGGCAGCGGCGGCTGGGCGAACCGCTTCGCGCACCCCGGCACGCATCGCGTCTGCGCCCGATCGGGCGGCGGCCGTCGCCGTATTGCGCGCCTTGACACACATCCAGCCAGGCGCAAGGCTAGATTCGCATCAGGGGGGGCTCATCGGCGGTAGCGGGGGCCTGTTTCAATGAAAGACGCCGTGCTGTCGTCCTGCGCCGAGCAGGACGCCTTTCGCCTGGACGCGCAACTGCTGTCGGACCTGTGGGTGTTCCGCGCCGCCGCCCGCCATGGCAGCATCACCGGCGCGGCAGCGGCGCTGAACGTCACCCAGGGCGCGGTCAGCCAGCGCGTGTTGCGGCTGGAAGCGCGCCTGGGCACCGAACTGTTCCGCCGCAGCCAGCGCAGGATCGCGCTGACCCCGGCCGGCATGACCCTGCTCGGCGCGGTCAACGGCGCCTCGGCCGGCCTCAACGACGCGCTGTCGCGCATCGCCCGTTCGCAGGGCGGCGCGCTGGTCGTGGTCTGCCCGCCGTCGCTGGCGATCGAATGGCTGATGCCGCACCTGCCGGACTTCTACCGCGAATGCCAGGGCATCGAGCTGCATGTGCGCGCGGAGATGGTGGCGCCGCATGCGTACTGGATGGAAGAGCAGCGCGTGGACGTGGTGATCGGCTATTCGCATGCGCCGATCGCCGGCCTGTGCCAGCTGGCCGAATTCGCCGAGACGATCTTTCCGGTGTGCTCGCCGGCGACGCGGCAACGCCTGGACGCGCAGCCGGCGCAGGTGCGCGACGTGCTGCTGATGCACGACGACGCGGTCTGGCTGGAAGGCGAGTTGGCCGGCGCGGAGTGGCGCGAGTGGCTGGACCACGTGGCCGAGAAACCGCGCTGGCGGATCACCGCCGAACGCCATTTCAACCTGGCCTATCTGGCCTACCAGGCGGCGATCTACGGCGACGGCCTGGCGATGGCGCGCTCGGTCGGGATCCAGCGGCTGATCGATTCCGGCCTGCTGGTGCCGGCGCTGGATCGGCCGCCGGTGCCCAGTGCGCATTACCGGCTGATGTCGCTGCTGCCGGCCCGGGAAGGCAGCTCGGCCGCACGCTTCACCGAGTGGCTGATCGGCAGCATGCGCCGCACCCAGCAGCGCGCGCTGGCGGCCCTGGAGCATCGGTGAACACGATCTATCAGCCTGGCTATTGGATTCGCTAGAAATGCTGCATTGCCGCAAGCGCGGCGCCGCGCTACATAGGATCACAGCAAGGCAGAGAAAGTGGGGATGCGCTTTCCGGCCGGGGACAGGCCCGCCTTGCACTGCTGGAGCGGGATCCATCCTGCCCGGCCTCCGCTTCTGCCTTCCGCTCGCCGGATCGTCGTCATCGCCCGTACCGGCGCAGTCAGTGCGTGGGCGCCGGTATGCCGACGCTCGCCGGACCCGGCGTGGAGGCATTCGCCTAGCCACTTTCGCGAGGTTCGACCGCCATGATCGCCATACCCGTCCGTGCCGTTTCCCACGCCCTGCCCCGCCGCGCCGCGGTGTCCAGCCGCATCTCCGTCGCCCTGGCGCTGGCATTGCTGACGCAGCATGCGTTCGCCGCGGAGGATGACGGCACCCAGGTAACCGATCTCAACAGCGTCGAGGTCACCGCCAAGAAACAGAAACAGCAGGTGCAGAACGGCGCGCTCGGCGACACATCCGACCTGGACACGCCGTTCTCGGTCAGCACGGTGGACGCGGAGCAACTGGAAACGCGCCAGGCCAAATCGCTGATGGACGTGTTTTCGCGCGACGCCAGCGTCAGCCGCAGCGCCGGCAGCGACTACAACGGCTGGGCCTCGCGGCTGATCGTGCGCGGCCTGCCGTTGAGCTTCGAGGACAGCATGAAGGTCAACGGCCAGCCGACCGCGCTGTTCGGCGTCAACCTGCCGCTGGAGGCGATGGAACAGGTGCAGTTGCTCAAGGGCGCCAGCGGCTTCATGTACGGGTTCGGCCAGCCCGGCGGCATCGTCAACTACATCACCAAGAAGCCGCCTGCCGACGGCGGCGACATCGCCAGCCTCGACATCGGCTACCGCTCCGACAGCGTCGTCAGCGAACACGTCGATGTGGGCGGCTGGCTCGGGCAGGACAAGGATTTCGGCTATCGCATGAATGCCGTGCACGAAGCCGGCAACTTCTATTCCGGCGGCCACGTCGACCGCAACGCGTTCGCGCTGTCGCTGGTCGGCAAGCTGACCCCGGCGGTGACCTGGACCGCGGACCTGCTGTACCAGGACAAGCAGATCGATGCGCCCACGCCCTACTTCTATCCCTGGAGCTACCCGCTCAAGTACCTGCCCGACGGCATCAGCGGCAACACCAACTATTCCTCGCCGGCCACGCTCAACCACGACAAGTTCAGCATGCTCTCCACCGGCCTGGCCTGGGAGATTTCGCCCGACTGGAAGGCGACGCTGTCGCTGGGCTACCTGAAGAACGATTACCGGCTGCGCCAGGAATACTTCGAACTGGACGGCGCCGACGGCTACTACGACGACTGGGTGTTCAACGGCCTGGACCTGTGGACCTTCAAGTACGCGCAGGCGATGCTGCAAGGCGGCTTCGCCACCGGCGCGATCGGCCACAAGGTCGTGGTCGGCGCGTCCTGGCAGGAAATGGCGCAGGACCTGGGCAACGGCAACCTGAGTTCCTGGGACGTGATCGGCTCGGGCTACCTGTCGGTGCCGGTGCGCTTCGCCTGGAATCCCAGTTCCGACAACCTGGCGCTGTTCCGCTATTCGGACGTCAAGCAGCTGGCCGGCTTCGCCAGCGACACCCTGACCTTCTCGCCGCACTGGTCGTTGCTGCTCGGCGCGCGCTTCACCGACTACACCCAGACCAACCACGCCTGGGGCACCGGCGAGGTCACCGACATCTACAAGAAGCCGGTGTGGACGCCGACCGTGGCGCTGCTGTTCAAGCCCGCCGCCGACTCCACGATCTACGCCAGCTACGTGAAGTCGCTGGAACAGGGCAGCAGCGTCGGCAACAGCTTCGCCAATGCCGGCGCGCAGCTGGATCCGCTGCAGAGCAAGCAGTACGAGCTGGGCTACAAGATCGAAAAGCCGGGCTGGCAGGCCGCGGCGGCGCTGTTCCGGATCGACCGCGGCGCCGAATACGCCAATGCCGACAACGTCTACGTGCAGAACGGCAACCTGCGCTACGACGGGCTGGAGCTGGAGGGCCGCGTGCAAGCGACCGCACGGCTGGGCCTCGGCGCATCGCTGCTGCTGCTCGACGCCTACTACCAGCAGACCAGCACCGCCTGGCTGGTGGACAAGCAACTGGAAGGCACCGCCAGGCTGACCGCGACCCTGGACGCCGACTACCAGGTGCCCGGCATCGACGGCCTGGCGCTGCATTCGGACCTGAAGTGGTACGGGCGCACCGCGATCTACAACAATACCGCGCAGCAGACGACCGTCTATGCCAAGGGCTATGCCGTGGTCAACGCCGGTGCCGGTTACCAGACCCGGATCGGCGGCCGCCCCGTCACCTTGCGCGCCGAGGTGCAGAATCTGTTCGACCGCGACTACTGGCAAGGGGGCTATTACGAGTTCGCGATCGGCGCGCCGCGCACCTACGCCGCCAACGTCAAGATCGATTTCTGAGCCGGCATCCGCAGCCTGCGTTTGCCATCCTGCGCGGCCGCCACCGGCCGCGCACCTGCCGCCGCGCGTCCCACGGCGGCATTCTTCGAAGAGATGCCCCGCTATGACCCGAACGTTGTTGCCATGGCGGTTGTGCGCCGCATTGCTGGTGTCGGCATGGAGCGTCGCCACGCCGGCGGCGGGCTTGCGTCCGATCAGCGCCGACGACATCGTCGACCTGCGCCATCTGGACGATCCGCAGATTTCCGCCGATGGCCGCCAGGTCGCCTACGTGCTGAAAACCCCGCGCGACAACGGCAAGCCGCCGCTGTTGCGGCTGTGGCTGGTGGACACCGCCGCCGGCGCGGCATCGGCGCATGCCTTGACCGATGCGGGAAGCTCCGCGGCCGGCGAAACGTCTCCGCGCTGGTCGCCGGACGGTGCCTGGATCGGCTTCCTGTCCGATCGCGGCAAGACCCAGGACCCGCGCCCCGCCTGCGCTCCCGGCGACGCGGCGGCGGACGCCGACGCGCCGAGCATGCAGGTCTGGCGCATCGCCCGCGGCGGCGGCGCGCCGCAGCAACTGACCGCGGCTGCAGGCGCGGTCAGCGCCTTTGCCTGGTCGGCGGACGGAAAACGCCTGGCCTGGATCGCTACCGATCCGCCGTCCGCCGAGCGCAAGGCACGCCTGCAGCGCAAGGACGATGCGCAGCAGGTGGACCACGACGTCGCATTCGACCGGGTCTGGGTCCGCGACCTGCCCGACGGCGCGCCGCGCGCGCTGACCGCGCCCGGCCTGCAGGTCTCGCAACTGGCCTGGTCGCCGGACGGCACCGAGCTGGCCTTGCGCGTGGCCGACGCCCCCGGTTTCAACGGCTACTGGAACCGCTCGCGGCTGGTGCTGGTGGATGCCGCCGACGGCCATCTGCTGCGCGTGGTCGCCGCCTCGGTCGGCGCGCAGCCGCCGCGCTGGTCGCCCGACGGCAGCCAGTTGCTGTATGCGGCGCTGAGCCAGGGCAAGATGACCTCGACCCTGCTCGCGCACCGTCTGGCCGACGACCGCCAGGTGCGCCTGGCGCCGGACTGGACCGGCACGCTGTGGCATGCGCAATGGCGCGACGACGCGCACATCGTGGTCGAAGGCCAGCGCGGACTGCGCGCCGAATTCCTGCAGGTCGACGCCGATAGCGGCAAGGCGCGCACGCTGGCCGCCACGCATGCGGCCTGGGCCTCGTTCACCCTCGCCCGCGACGGCCGTGTCGCCTTCCTCGGCGAAACGCCGACGGCCCCGGCGGAAATCTGGCTGCTGCGCGACGGCCGCACGCACGCGCTCACCGACAGCAATCCGCAGGTACGGCAATGGGCGCTGGGCACATTGCGCGAACTGAGCTGGCGCAGCTCGCGCGACGGACGCCGCATCGACGGCGTGCTGGTGCTGCCGCCAGGATGGAAAGCCGGCACGCCGTTGCCGACGCTGCTGCAGATCCACGGCGGGCCGGCATGGGCGTGGTGGTCCGGCTGGCTCGGCTCCTGGCACGATTGGGCGCAGCTGCTGGCCTCGCACGGGTACGCCGTGCTGCTGCCGAATCCGCGCGGCTCCGAAGGCCAGGGCGCCGCCTTCACCGAGGCGGCCAACAACGACTGGGGCGGCGGCGACTACCAGGACGTGCTCGACGGCCTGGACGCGATCGTGGCCCAGCGCATCGCCGATCCCGCGCGCGTGGCCATCGGCGGCTGGAGCTACGGCGGCTACCTGGCGGCGTGGGCCGCGACCCACGACCCGCAGCGGCGCTTCCGCACCGCCATCGTCGGCGCCGGCGTCACCGACCTGTACAGCATGGCGCTGACCACCGACGTGCACGATTTCCTGCCCGGCTATTTCGGACGCGACGCCCTGGCCGCACGCGCCATGCTGGACGAGCGCTCGCCGCTGCGCTACGCCGAACGCGTGCGCATGCCGGTGCTGATCCTGCACGGCGAACAGGACCAGCGCGTGCCGCTGGCGCAAGGGCAGATGCTGTACCAGGCGCTGAAAACCAACGGCACGCCGGTGCAGATGGTGACCTACCCGCGCAGCACGCACTGGCCGGAAGAACGCGATCTGCAACGCGATCTGCTGCAGCAGGTGGCGCGCTGGCTGGATAAGGAGCTTGCCGTCGGCGCAACGAGCGAAGGCGCCGGCGATGCCAAGCCGGCGCCGGTCCAATGACGTTGTGCTTCATGCAGATCGGCCCAGCCCGCGAAGATGCGCCATGCCGGCGCACGCTACAGCTGCGGCATCACGAGCGTGCAGTCTGGGAAATGCGCGGAAGCCGACCCGCCTTTCCCCATTCCCTACTCTCCATTCCCCATTCCCGGCGTCAACGACGCCACTGGTGCCCGGAGCCGGAATCGAACCGGCATGGGGTCGCCCCCGGCGGATTTTAAGTCCGATGCGTCTACCAGTTTCGCCATCCGGGCCTGGTGCCGCTAGCGTGCCTGATTGCAGCCCGCTTGTGAACCGCGGCGCGGGCAGCAGGCTCCTGCGCGGCCCCCGAAAAGAACCCCGGCGTCGCCGCCACGACGGCGCCGGGGATGCCATTCGGCAACGGTGAACCTGGTGACTCCGCGTGGCGCTCAGATCGCCCGCGAATAGCGCGCCGGTTGCGCCGGCTGGCGCAGATAGCGGTCGAAGCACATCGCGATCAGGCGCAGCAGCGGGCGCCCGCGCGCAGTGGCCTGGATCGTGCCGTCGCGGTAGTCGGCCAGGCCATCGGCGCACAGCGGCGCCAGCGCCTGCAGCTCCTCGTCGAAATAGCTGGCGAAGTCGATGCCATGGCGCTGCGCCAGCGCCGCCACATCGGCGCGGCCCTGGCACATCAGCTGCTGGATCAGCTCCGCGCGCAGCGCGTCGTCGGCGCTGAGCCGCAGGCCGCGCAGCACCGGACTATCGCCGGCATCCACCGCCGCTTCCCAGGCCGGCAACTCGCGCTGGTTCTGGCTGTAGCTGTCGCCGATACGGCTGATCGCGCTGACGCCCAGGCCGAGCAGGTCGGTGTCGGCATGCGTGGTGTAGCCCATGAAATTGCGGTGCAGCCCGCCCTGGCGCTGCGCGCGCGCCAGGTCTTCGTGCGGCAACGCGAAATGGTCCATGCCGATGTACTGGTAGCCGGCCGCCGACAGCTTGCGCACCGCCAATCCGAGCAGCGCGAGCTTGTGCTCGGCGTCGGGCAGGTCCGCATCGGCGATGCGCCGCTGCGCCTTGAACAACTGCGGCATGTGCGCATAGCCGTAGACCGCCAGGCGGTCCGGGCGCGCCGCGATCACTGTGTCCAGGGTGCGCTCGAAGCCGGCCAGGGTCTGCCGCGGCAGGCCGTAGATCAGGTCCACGTTGACCGAACGCATGCCCTGCACGCGACACGCGCGAAGGATGTCCAGCGTCTCGGCCACGCCCTGGCGGCGATTGATCGCCTGCTGCACCAGCGGATCGAAATCCTGGATACCCAGGCTGGCGCGGTTGAACCCCAGCGCCGCCAGCGCGGCGATGTCCTGCGGCGTCACCGTGCGCGGGTCTAGTTCGATCGAGATGTCGCGATCCGGCGCCTCGCTGAAGCGGAACAGCCCGCGCAAGCCCTGCAGCAGTTCGCCGAGCAGTTCCGGCGCCAGGAAATTCGGCGTGCCACCGCCCAGGTGCAACTGCACCACCTCGCGCTCGGTGTCCAGGCAGGCGGCCATCATCGCCGCCTCGCGCAGCACGCGCTGCACGTAGGCCCGGCCCTTGCCGGTGTCGCGGGTGATGACCCGGTTGCAGCCGCAGTAGAAACACGGGTTGCGGCAGAACGGCACGTGCACGTACAGCGACAGCGGCCGCGTCGGATCGCTGGCCTGCACCGCCGCGAACAGCTGCACCGGGCCGAAGCCGGCCTGGAAATGCGGCGCGGTCGGATACGAGGTATAGCGCGGGCCGGGACGGTCGTAGCGGCGCAGCAGCTCGGCGTCGAAGGTCCAGGTGGCGGCGGGATCGGAGGCGGTCAGGATGTCCATGGCGGCCAGCATGCGCGGCGCGGCGGCAGGCCGCTTTGACCTGGATCAATCCGCCGGATCGATCCGCTGCGTCACTCGACAGGCGACAACGGCGTCGCCGGCTCGAACGGCCGCCAGCTCATCTGGTGGCGGCGCCAGAAGGTGTCGGCGATGCGCGCGGCGATGTCGTCGGCCAACAGGCGCATCGGCGCATTGTCCAGTTCGGCGGTGGTGGCGCGGAACAGGCCTAGCCAGCGCTGGAACAGGACGTCGCTGAGTTCGCGCATGGCCATGTGCTTGGGCATCGGCGCGCCACGGAAGCGGCGGGTGCCGCGCAGCATCGCCGACCAGAAATCGGTCAGCTGCAGCAGGTGCGCGTCCCAGTCCTCGATATGCGCGGCGAACACCGCGGCCAGGTCGGCGTCGGCGCGCACGCGGCGGTAGAACGCGTCCACCAGCGCGCTCACTTCCTCTTCGCTGCACAGTTCAGGCCCGGGCAACGGCAACGCGGCGATGTGGTCATGCATGTCGGTGCTCCTGCTCGATGGCGCCAGTATCCGCAGCCGCCGCGGCCCGGCCTTGATCAGGATCAATGTCGCCACGCGCGGCACTGCCTAGTCTGCATGGGCGGCATGCGCCTGCGCCGACGCCGACGGGGAGCGGCGGCGCGACCGCGTGCGGGCGGCGCCAGCCCATGCGTGGCACCACCCAGGCGCATGCCGCACCTCCCCTTCCGCGATGGAGCCCGCCCGTCATGACGCCCAGCGACGACCCCCTGCTCGATCCGCTCGATGCCGCCGCGCCGCGCCCGCTGGTGCAGCGGCTGGGCGTGATCCTGTGGCCCAGCTTCCTGGTCGCCGGCGCGATGAGCGTGCTGTTCTTCGCCCTGGTCGATCCGCTGGCGCTGCGCGACATCACCTTCCCCGGCCGCCCGTTGAGCCGCGAACTCGGCTACACGCTAGGCTTCTTCATGTTCTGGTTGGCCACGCTGAGCTCGAGCGTGCTGACCGGGTTCCTGCTGCGGCCGGCGCCGCATGCCGCTGCAGACGACGACGAGTCGCTGTCGTGAGCGGAACGCCGATGCCCCGCGGCATTCCCCTGCGCATGCACGACGCCAGTGCCGCACACGGCGCCGCCGATGCCGCGGCGCCGCCGCGCGGCCGCTACGCGCGCCTGCGCCGCTGCAGCCTGTGGCTGCTGTTCGCCGCGTTCTACCTGCTGCCGTGGCTGCGCTGGGACGGCCGCCAGGCGCTGCGCTTCGACCTTCCCGCGCGGCGCCTGGACCTGTTCGGCCTGACCCTGTGGCCGCACGATGTCGGCTGGCTGCTGCTGGCGCTGTTCGCCGCGGCCGCCGCATTGATGGTGACGACCACCCTGGCCGGACGGGTGTGGTGCGGCTTCGCCTGCCCGCAATCGGTCTGGAGCCATGCATTCGCCTGGCTGGAACGGCGCTTCGCCGCGTGGCCGGCGGCCGCGCGGCATGTGGTCTGGGCGGCGCTGGCGCTGTGGACCGGGATCAGTTTCGTGGGCTACTTCGCGCCGATCGCCGACCTGGTCGCGCGGCTGCGGCCATTCGCCTGGAGCGGCTGGGAAAGCTTCTGGGTGCTGTTCTACGCCCTGGCCACCTGGGGCAATGCCGGCTTCCTGCGCAGCCAGGTGTGCCGCTACCTGTGCCCCTACGCGCGGCTGCAGCCGCTGCTGTGCGATCGCGACACGCCCCTGATCGGCTACGACGCGATGCGCGGCGAGCCGCGCGGCGCGCGCGCCTGCGGCCAGGGCAGCGTCGCCCAGCGCGGGCGGCGCCTGCTCGACGCCGGCACCGCGCGCGACTATGCGCTGCGCGCCAGCATCGCCCGGCTCGCCGGCCAGGGCGGCCACCGCGGCGACGCGCTGGCCACCTACGCCGGCACCCTGCCCAAGTTCACCGACGCGCAACTCGGCGACTGCGTGGACTGCAGCGCCTGCGTGGACGCCTGTCCCGCGCGCATCGACCTGCGCAACGGCCCGCACTACGCCTGCACCGCCTGCGGCGCCTGCGTGGACGCCTGCGACCGCAGCATGGATCGCCACGACTTCGCCCACGGCCTGCTGCGCTGGGCCAGCGCCAACGCGATCGAGCGCCAGCCGCCACGCAGGCTGCGGCCGCGGCTGCTGACCGGCGCCGCACTGCTGCTGGCCGCGTTGCTGGCGGCGTTGTTCGCGGCTGCCTGACCGGCACGCCGTCGGCGACGGGAACGACAGGCATTCCAGGCGCGCAGCAAAAGGGCCCGGCAAGCGCGGCGGCGATCCACCGCGGCGAGCGCCCGCCAGATCGGGCAGCCACGAACGCAAACGCCCGGTAGATCGTGGATCTACCGGGCGTCGAAGTGCAGATGGAGGCCTGGGTCGGAATTGAACCGGCGTACGCGGATTTGCAGTCCGCTGCATAACCACTCTGCCACCAGGCCGGTGGACTGAATTCTAGCCGAAACCGCCAACAGCGGTGTCCGACAAAACAAAGCCCCGCTGACGGGGCTCTGTCTGAATCTGGAGCGGGAAACGAGACTCGAACTCGCGACCTCAACCTTGGCAAGGTTGCGCTCTACCAACTGAGCTATTCCCGCTTGGGAGCCAGCCATTCTACAGCCCTCCTGCGCATTGCGCCAGCCTTCGGGCAAAAAAATCCGCCAGTGGCGTTCGCGCGGCCGGGAGCACGGTGCGACGGGCCATCCGCACCGGATCCGCGGCGCGCGGCGGCGCCTGCCCCGGCGAAGACCGCTGCCGCATCGGCGGCGCCGCCGGCGCGAGCGCGGACTGGAATCTCCACCACAGCGCCTCGCCCATCGAGGTAGACAAGTGCCTGGACGTGCATGCGTCGCTGCGCACCTGCGCCGGCCATGCCCCTAGCATCGCAGCGACATCCATACGAGGGATCGCCATGAACCGATGGACACGCTGCAGCGCCGCGGTGGTTTGCCTGGCCGCGGCCGGCGCCGCGCAGGCGCAGTCCTGTCGGCTGCAGACGCAGACCCTGCGCTTGCCGCTGGTCTCGCAGAACATGCCGAAATACGCCTACCAGGTGCGGGTGCAGGTCGGCACGCCGCCGGCCTCGGCGACCTCCGCCGCTGCCGCCAGCCAGGTCCTGGAAGTGGACACCGGCTCCACCGGCGTGGTGGTGCCGCTCAGCGCGGCGATCCAGCAGGCCTGGGACGCCTCGACCAAGCTCGGCTACATCTTCTATTCCAGCAACAGCCAGTACCACCCCGGCAAATACGTGCAGGTGCCGATGCGGCTCGGCGTATCGGCCGACGGCAACAGCGCCGCGGCGCGCATCGACGCGATCGAGGTCCTGGCCGCGCAATGCACCTGCGACGTCGCCACGATTCCGAAGGGAACGCCGCCCGGGTCGGCGAAGACGCTGAGCCAGGCGCCGGACAACTGCGCGGCCTACAACAACACCCTCGCCCTGAGCAGCGGCGGCACGCAGACGTTGAAGGACTGCAAAACGATCTCTCCCGACTTCGGCATGATGGGCGTGGGCTACGACCGCGGCGTCGCGGCAGCACGCAATCCGTTTCTCAACCTCGTGCAGATGCGTACCGGCAACATGAGCCCGGGCTACATCGTCAGCGCGTCGGGCATCACCCTGGGCGTCAGCGAGCAGGCGCTGCGCGCCTTCTCGCTGATTCCGCTGCAGCGCGCCGCGGCGAGTGCCGCCGGTGGCGCCGACTGGCAGGCGCCGAACGCATGCGCCGGTTTTCCGGCCAGCGGCAGCGATTACCAGGTCTGCGGCAAGCTGCTGCCGGATACCGGCATCGCTTACATGATGCTGACCCCAACCAAACAACCGCCTGCCCCGGCGAAATTGCAGCAGAAGCTGACCACACCCGCAAAGCCTGCAAGCGCAACGTCCGGCCGCGCCTCCGACGCCACTGCGGCCACTTCGCTGGTGGTACCGGAAGGAACGCAGATGACGCTCGCCATCGGTCCGGCCGGGCATCCGGTCTTCAGCTACGGCTTCAAGGTCGGGGGCACCGCACCGGCGACACCGGACAGTGTGCAATGGCGCGGACCGCTCGACGCACCGCCCGCGCACATCAACAGTGGCCGCCACGTACTCGCTGCGACGGACTACGCCTACGATGCCGCCTGCGGACGGGCGGGCTTCCGCGAGGCTGCGACGATGCCCTGACGCAGCGGTCGGGTACTGCGATTGCGACGGGCGTACCGGTAACGCCCGTCGCGGCTGAAGCCGCTCCTACAGGGTCACGTGCATCGACAGGCCGCATCCGCAGCGAACGCTCCATATCTCCGCCGCCGGCGCGCGTTCAACGGCGCCGGAGCAGGAACACACCGACGCGGACGGCCGCCAGCGCCTTCTTCCATTTGCCGGGCAGCGCGACCTTGCCGAAGGATTCCCGATCGATGCTGCCGGCCAAGTGCTGCTGCAGCCGGCGGAAGCTGTCGACTTGCCGCGCGAGCGCGTCGATGTCGACCAGGTCGCCTTCGCACTCCGCAAGCAGATACTCGGGACCGGTGACCAGCGCGACCGCAGGAATTCCCCGCTCGAACAGCGGCTCGCCTTCGCCGAAATGCAGCAGCGCGCCGGGCTTGACCGGGGTCGCTGCATCGGCGATTGCGCCACGCCACAGCGTGCGGGTGAGTCGGGCGAGTTCGGGTGTCGTGGCGTACAACAGTTCGGGTTCGAGCGTGCCGTCGGACGCGTAGCGCCCGGTGGCGGCATCGATGCGCAAGTGCTTTGCGCCCAGATGTTCGATGACCAGACCGGCGGCCGCGGTATAGCCGCCAGGTGTTCCGGCCCACAGGTCGCGGTGGGTCTCGAGCCAGGCGGTGGTGGCTTGGCCGTGCGCGGTGACGGCCGGCATACGCAGGTGGCCGGCGGTGTAGACGAAGACGATGCTGCGTTCGTGCGGCGCGGCGACCGCGTCGCGCGCCAGCGCGAGCAAGCCGATGTGGCCGTTCTCTTCGACCGCGTTGCCGCCATCGCTGTGGGTGACCACCAGCACCGACTCGCTGGCCCGCGGACCGGTTCCAGGCGACACGGCCCAGAGCGTGTCCATGCGCGCGTTCGCGGTCTTGCTCGCGCTCACGGTCAGCGTGGCCACAGCGCCGCGTTCGGCGGCGGCGAGCAGCTGCGCGCGCTGGCTTTCGGCAACCCAGACGGCCGGCAGGCCCTGATAGCCGCGGGTGAAAGGCAGATACTGACCCGCAGCGGCCGCATCGGGCAGGCCGCGCCAGACCGCGATCACGCCGAGCACCCCCGCGCGCTTTGCCTTGGCCAGATCGGTGCCGGCGAGTTCGGAACTGATGATCGGGTTGGAGACCCGGTCGAACGGCAGCGGCCCGTCCCAGGCCTCGACCAACAGCGTCGTCGGCACCGCGATGTGCGGCACTTCGATCACCGCGATCTTGCCGGCGGCCGCTCGCCAGTGCTTGCGTCGCCCGCGCAGCAGGACCAGCGGCGCGGTCGTGCCTTCGCGCGGAGTTTCGCCGGAATAAGGCCACGCCGAGGCGATCGCGATGCGACGTTCCCCCACCTGCAGCGCCAGCGTGTCCCGGTCGACCTCCCAGCGTTCGAACGTGTGCGGATCGCGCCGCACGTCGAGGCCGAGCTCGGCCAACGCGGTCGCCACATGGTCGATCAGCGCATTGTGGGCCGGCGTACCGGACGCACGCGGCCCCAGCTCGGTCAGGTAGCGAATCTGATCCGCGTAGGCGTCATGGCTGGCACTCACTTCCTCGGTCTTCTCTCTCGTCTGCGCCGCTGGAGTATATCCAGCGACGCATGACGCCCCGATCGTGCGCGCGACGATGCAAGCGGCGTGCAGCGTGCCACGCATGCACCCAGGCCTGGCGGCGCACTGCCGCCGTGCAGAATCGCGCTAACGCAGCGGGTCCGCGGCGCCGCGCTGCGCATGGACGGTGTCGTAGATCGTCTTGGCGCCGGTGAAGGTCGGATCCACGTCCTCTTCCTGGCCATCCTGGCCATGGTCGTTGTCCAGCCTCCAGCTGAACATGCCGCGCAAGCCGTTCTGCAGCGCGTAGCTGGTCCAGGCCGCGGTGTCTTCGAGCGAGGTCTGCACGTTGCCGTTCTCGGTGGCCACCCCGCCCATCAGGATGTCAGCGCGCACCCCGGCCTGGATCCACACCTGCGCATCCTGCGGCGTGCCGGAGGACGAATAGTCCTGCAATTCGGCGGCATCCACGTACTGGTTGAACGCCGCCACCGCGCCGTCGCCGTACAGCGCGACCGGCCCACCGGCAGGCCACGGCACCGACACCGCGATGCCGAGCCCGGCCGCCTTGAAACTCGGGCTGAGCTGCGTCACCAGCTCCACCACCGAGGACATGCCGTCGCCTTCGGAATCGATGCTGATGCCGTTGAGGCCCTGCTGCTGCAGATAGGCCACGATGTTGGCGGTGGAACGGTTGGCGTTGTCGCGATTGTCCGCCACCGTCGCCACCAGCCCGGTGTCGCCGACGCCGGCATAGATCAGCGCGCCGGGCGCCTGCGTCTTGATCTGGCCGAGATTCTGCGCGGCGAATTGCGCGTTGAGGTCCAGGGTATAGCCGTTGCCGGTCTCGACGAATATGCCGAAGGCCAGGTTGTAGCGGCTGGCATAGCCGAGCGGCACCTTGCCCTGCGCAAGATTGTCGGCACCGGTGCCGTTCCAGGTGTCGTACCAGGTCGCGATCTCGAAATTCATGGTGGCTCCTGCAGCGGTGAGATGGATGTGCGCCGGGCGACCGGCATCCGCGCATGCGCTTGCCGCCCGACCGTTCCGGTCCCGATGCAAACGTCTGTCGTGTCTTGCTCGTGCCGGGTCGCTGCGGCTGCAACGCCGCCTCCTCCACCCGCCTGCACGCGATGCAATGCCGCCTGGCCGAACCTAGCGCAGATCGCGGCGCGCGCGGTCGACACTGCGCGGCTCCGGAACAGCCATCCCAGTCGCGAAGCCGGCGCGCATGCGGGCCGGCGCCGCCGGCCTCGGTAGCCACGGTCACCAGCTGCGCCTGCGCCGCGGCATCGCCGATGTTGTTCAGCGCGACGTTGGCCGGGATACGCCCTTGCCACCCTCGCCAGGCGCGGATCGGCGTGCACGCCATCGCTGGCGATCGGCAACGGCGCGCGCTCGAGCAGCCACACATGGCGGTACAGGCCGCCGCCTTCGGACCGCCACCGTTCCCATGCCATGCGAACGAAGAAAGAACGAAGGACACACGCCGACCACACTGCGATCGCGCACGGGCATTCCGATTCAAGCACACCCGGCCGCCGCACGCGCGGCAGGCGATTCGGCCCGCGCAACTGGCGTCCAGTAGACACTGCGGGCCTGGCGCGCAGCTGGCGCCAGGCCGCGCCCGAGGTGCCGCAGATGGAGAAACTCCCCGCGTCTGGATCGAACCATCCATGCGACCGGCGCCCCACGCGGCACCACATGCCGATAGCCGGCGTGATAGACGCCACAATCCGGCGCCGCACCGCTCCAGACTGCGATGCTGCGCACGGCATCCTGCGGACCACTGCATGGTGGGGCGAATTCGGAAGCGCTATGCTCGAAGCGCATTGCTTTTGTCATCGACGGGACCGGCAAGGACCCGTGCAGGCGCAGGAAACGCGCCGATGTGTCTTGAATGGAGTGATACCTTGAGTAATTCGGCCAGCGAACCCCTTCGCGTCCTCGGTTTTTGGCGCGACCTGGAAGTCTTCAACATCCCTACCGCGCCTTCGGCCCGGGATGCCACCGGCCAGACCAAGATCACCACCCTTCGCCACGGCCAGTCGCTGCCCTGGCATCGCCACGATTTCAGGCCCACGGCAGAACACGGCTACGTCCATGTGGTCTATCTCGGCGTCGCCGATACCGATGCTCTTTCTCGGCTGCTGTTGCGCGCGATCTTCCCCGGGCGCGACCTGAGCGAGCGCGAGCGTCAACGTGTCACCGGCAACGGTTGGCTGGCCGCCTTCGTCGTCGACGAGGACGGTCGTCCCAAGCCTGACAGCTACCTCGCTGCCAGCTTCGCCCACGGCGTGCAGGCATTGCGGCAAAGCAACACGCTGGAGAACGTCAATGCGCGCCTGGGCCGTGCGCGCGACGAGTTCGCCCAGCGCTGCCACCGCCTCGAAGAGATCGACGATGCCTCCGCTCCGCGCACGGCGAGCGAGAGCGCGACGGCCTTGTCGCTGACCTGGGACGAGCTGGAGACCGAGTTGCAGCTGGTGCGCCAGTTGCTAGGCAACGACACCGACGAGCCAGCCCTGGACTGGCGGGTGGTTGTGCGCAGCAGCCGGGTCAAACGCCGCTACCTGAGCGACAGCCTGCAGGCCGCCACCGATTTCCTGAATTCGTTCTACCTGGACGACCTCGATCGCCTGATTGCACAGGCACAGAACGGCCGCCCCTTCGGCGCGGCGCTGAGCGCGTACCTGGGACCAGCGCTCGAGCAGCGCCAGCGTACTGACATTCTGGTACAGCATGCCGCAATGGCCAAGCTGGTGAGCGCGGCGCATCTGCCCAGCGCACGTTGGCCCGCGTCGTCGCGGCACCCATTGGTACTGGCGCAGCAAGCCGCAGTCGCGCAGGTGCTGCATACGCTCGGAACGGCCGATGGCGTCATCGGCGTCAATGGACCTCCCGGCACCGGCAAGACCACCCTGCTGTGCGATGTGGTCGCCGACATCGTCACCGAACGCGCCCGTCGGATCGCCGCGCTCGACCGGCCTGCAGCCCTGTTCGAGGACAAGATCGGCGTGGCCGGCAAGAGCTTCTTTCCGCTCAAGGCCTCGGTGGTCGCAGGCACCTCCATCGTGGTCGCCAGCACCAACAACAACGCGGTCAAGAACATCACCCAGGAGTTGCCGGCACGCAAGAAAATCGCGGACGAGTATGGCCCTGTCGATTATTTCGCCGGGGTCATGGCAGAGATATTCAAGGCGCAGAAGGTCGTGGACGACAACGATCGGCCGCTGCAAGGCTGGGGCGTGATCGCCGCGGCGCTGGGCAACGCCGGCAATCGGCGCTCGTTCGCCCAGGGGTTCTTCCGCGAGGACTATGTGCCGCGGGTCGAGACCGCCGAGGCGCCCGGCGAGGATGCGGAACCGACGCAGCAGCAAGCCGAGGAATCAGCTGGCGCCACTCCGGCCGCAGCACTGCCGCCGTCGATGAAGCAGCTGCTCGAGGTCGCCGCCGATGCCGACTACCGACGCCATCAGGAAGAATGGCAAACCGCCAAACGCGGTTTCCTGCAACTGCTGTCCGAGTTCGAGCAACACCGCGAGGCGTTGCTGCGCGCAGAGCGAGCGGCCCAGGCGCTGGATGCCGAGCATGGCCACCTGGCTGCGCTCCAGGCCGACATCGATCGCGTGACCGGCGACATCGCCGAGAGCGCACTGATCCTCTCCCGACAACAGGCAGCGCTGTCGGATCAACGCGCGATGCTGGATGCCCACAAAGCCCTGCTCGCGCAGCGGCAAGCGGCAGCGACGCCCAACCTGCAGGACCGCCTATCGGGCTTGTTCGGCCGCCAGACGCAGCGGATGGCGGCATTGCGCCAAGCCCTGGAAGAGCCCGCCAGGCGTCTAGCCGAGTCCGCCGAGGCCTTTGCGCAGCAAGCCAAGGACGTCGCCCAACGCCAGGCAGAGCTGGATCATCGGCACGAGCGCCTGAAGTTGCTGTCCTCCGAGCGCGCCAAGTTGGACCAGGACCTGCAACGGCACAGACAGGCGCTGGACGCCGGCTACGCGCTGGGCGCCCGCCACTTCCCGGACCGCAAGCTGTGGGAACTGCAGCCCGCCGACCTGCAACGCGCCAGCGTGGCGGTCTATTCAGAGCTGGACCAGCTGCGTGCGCGGGTCTTCCTGCAAGCGGTGGAGTTGCACAGGCTGAGCATCCTGGCCAACGCCGGCAAATTCATCGCCAATCTGCGCGCGGTCAACGGCATGTTGATGGGCACGCTGCGGGACAAGCTCCCCGTCGAACAACGCCCCGCACTGTGGGACGCGTTCTTCTTCGCCGTGCCGGTGGTGTCCACCACCCTCGCCTCCTTCGACCGCCTGTTCCTGGGCATGGGCCAGGACAGCCTGGGCTGGTTGCTGCTGGACGAAGCCGGCCAGGCCACGCCGCAGTCGGCGGCAGGCGCCCTGTGGCGCAGCCGCCGCGCCGTGATCGTGGGCGACCCGCTGCAGATCGAACCCGTCTTCACCGTGCCGCTCAGCCTCGCCGAAGACCTGCGCCAGCGGCATGGCGTCGACCGCACCTGGTCGCCGGTCGACGAATCCGTGCAGACGCTGGCCGATCGCATCACGCCCTTCGGCTCATGGGTCGCGATGGCATCCGATCCGGCCGCAGCCGATGCGCCGGAACGCCTGTGGACCGGCATGCCGTTGCGCACGCATCGCCGCTGCGACGACCCGATGTTTTCCGTTGCCAACGACATCGCCTATGCAGGACAGATGGTGCAAGGCCGGGTGGACAAGCACGGGCAACCCCAGCCCATCGCGTTCTCCTGCGTGCTGGGCGAGAGTGCCTGGCTGGACGTGCGATCCAGCCAGATCCAGCACCCGGTCTGCAGCGACGAAATCGCTCACCTGCTCGCATGCCTGGAGCAATTGCGGCAGACGCCGGCACGCGTGCTGTCGGGATCGCCGGATGAGCCGGACACGCAGGCCAAGGTGTTCGTCATTTCGCCCTTCCGCAAGATCGCCCAGGCCTGCAGGAGCCACATCAAGCAGGCCGGCGTCAGCGGCATCGAATGCGGCACCGTACATACGTTCCAGGGAAAGGAAGCGGATATCGTGTTCTTGGTCCTCGGCACCGCGCCGGGCGCGGAGGGTGCAGGCGCGCGTGCCTGGGCCGCAGGCAAGCCCAACCTGTTGAACGTGGCGATCACGCGCGCCAAGTGCCGCCTGTATGTGCTGGGCGATGTGCAGCAATGGGGTGGCCTGGACTATTTCCGGCAATTGCGCGAAGCGCTGCCGGTGCGGCGTATCGACGCGACGACCGCATCGACGCCGTAGCGGAAGGCGCGGCCGCACTCGCGCGATGGCGCTCGCCAGGCGCAGCACCGTGCCGATGGGCGGAGCGTCGTCGCGCAAGCGCATTGCGCTGCCATCGGCCAGAAACGAAAAAAGGACCCGAAGGTCCTGATTTCATCGTTTCGCCGGTATCCGCTGGATGCCTGCAAAACCGTCTGGAGCGGGAAACGAGACTCGAACTCGCGACCTCAACCTTGGCAAGGTTGCGCTCTACCAACTGAGCTATTCCCGCTTGAGGCCGCGAATTTTACCGGGAACCGGCAGGCTGTCAACCATTGCCTTCGATTTTTTTCGCATTCTTGTCCGCGACCGCGGCACGCTCGTCGGCGCGCAGGCTCGGCCAGGCCGCATGCAGGTACTGGATGCCGGACAGCAGGGTCAGGATCGAGGCGATCGCCAGGGTCCAGTCGCCGATGTGGAAGATGAACAGGCCCATCCACACGCTCTCCGGCGGCGAGCCGTCGGGCATCACCGAATACAGCAGGCACAGCAGCGCGACCATCTGCGCGGTGGTCTTGACCTTGCCGATCATCGCCACCCGCACCTTGGCGCGCTGGCCGATCTCGGCCATCCACTCGCGCAGCGCCGACACCGCGATTTCGCGGCCGACGATCACCGCCGCCCAGAACGCCATCCACGGCGTCGGGTGGCCCTGCACGATCAGGAACAGCGCCACCGCGACCATCAGCTTGTCGGCCACCGGATCCAGGAACGCGCCGAACGCGGAATACTGGTGGTAGCGCCGCGCCACCCAGCCGTCCAGCCAGTCGGTGAACGCGGCCAGGCCGAAGATCGCCGCCGAGGCGAAGTTCGTCCACGTGTAGGGAAGGTAGAACACCAGCACCAGCACCGGAATCATCACGATCCGCAGCAGCGTCAGCCAGGTGGGGATGGTCAACTTCATTGCGCTGCTCTACTCGCCTGCCGGATCGGGCACCGGCAGCCCGTGCAGGTTAGCGTAGATTCGTGCAGCGAGCGCGTCGTTGATGCCTTCCACGCGCGCGATCTCCGCTTCGCCGGCGGCCTTGAGTCCGGCCAGTCCGCCGAAATGCTTCAACAGGCTGGCGCGGCGGCGCGGACCGATGCCGGGGATGTCCTCCAGCTTGCTGGTCATGCGCGCTTTCTGGCGCCGCCCGCGGTGGCCGGTGATCGCGAAACGGTGCGCCTCGTCACGCACCTGCTGAATGAACTGCAATGCCGGCGAGGCCGCACCGGGGCGCAGTTCGCGCCCGTCCGGCATCACCAGCGTCTCGTGGCCGGCGCGGCGCTCGGCGCCCTTGGCCACGCCGATCACCAGGATGCCGTCCACGCCCAGGTCGGCGAGCGCGGCGTTGGCCTGCGCCAGCTGGCCGGCGCCGCCGTCGATCAGCAGCACGTCGGGCAGCACCGCATCGCCCTTGCCCTCGCCTTCCGCGGCGCGGCGGAAGCGGCGCTCGATCGCCTGGCGCATCGCCGCGTAGTCGTCGCCCGGCTCGATGCCGCTGATGTTGTAGCGCCGGTACTGGCTGCGCACCGGGCCGCTGGCGTCGAACACCACGCACGAGGCCACGGTGGCCTCGCCCATGGTGTGGCTGATGTCGAAGCACTCCGCGCGCCGGACCGGCTCGGCCAGCCCCAGCATCTCGCGCAAGGCCTCGCTGCGCGCATGCTGCGCGTTGCGGCTGGTCAGTTCGGTGGCCAGCGTGGCCTGTGCGTTGCGGCTGGCCAGTTCCAGGTAGCCGGCGCGCTCGCCGCGCACGTTCCAGCGCAGCTGCACCTTGCGTTCGGCGGCCGAACTCAAGGCCGCTTCGATCATCTCCGCATCGTCGATCTCGCGGTCCAGCAGCACCTCGCGCGGCGGCGGCTGTTCGGCGTAGTACTGCGACACGAACGCGCCCAGCACCTCGGCGGCGCTGTCCTCGCCGTTGGTCTTGGGGAAGAACGCGCGGGTGCCGAGATTGCGGCCGTCGCGGAACGCCAGCAGCAGCACGCAGGCGTTGGCGCCCTGCATCGCGCAGGCGAGCACGTCCAGGTCGGCGGCGCGGCCGTCCACGTACTGCCGGCTCTGCATGCTGCGCAGCGAGCCGAGCAGGTCGCGCAGGCGCGCGGCGCGCTCGAATTCCAGTTGCTCGCTGGCGGCCTGCATCGCCTGCACCAGTTCCTCGCCGAGCTGGTCGCTGCGGCCGTCCAGGAACATCGTCGCGCGGCGCACCGATTCGGCGTACTCGTCGGCCGGCACCAGCGCCACGCACGGCGCGCTGCAGCGGCCGATCTGGTACTGCAGGCATGGCCGCGAGCGGTTGCGGAACACGCTGTCCTCGCAGCTGCGCAGCTTGAACAGCTTGTGCATCAGGTTCAGCGTCTCGCGCACCGCGGTGACGCCGGGATACGGGCCGAAGTAGCGTCCGGGCAGCGCGCGCGGGCCGCGGTGCAGCGCGATCCGCGGCCATTCCTCGCGGGTCAGCAGCACGTAGGGATAGCTCTTGTCGTCGCGCAACGACACGTTGTAGCGCGGCGCCAGCGACTTGATCAGCTGGTTTTCCAGCAGCAGCGCCTCGCCTTCGCTGCGGGTCACGGTGACATCCATGCGCGCGACCTGGGCCAGCATCGCCATGGTCCGCGCGTTCTTCGGCGAGGCGCTGAAATAGCTGGACACGCGCTTGCGCAGCGCGCCGGCCTTGCCGACATAGAGCAAGGTGTCGTCGGCCGCGTACATGCGGTAGACGCCGGGCGCGGTACTGAGGTTGGCGGCGAAGGCCTTGCCGTCGAACGGGGGCAGTGCGGATGCGGTCATTCGCTGATCGGCACGTCGCTCAGTTCGCCGCTGGCGATGTCGTAGCGCAACACGGCGTGGGCGTCGGTCTCGGCGATCCACACCGTGCCGGCGCTCACCGCCAGCCCGGCCGGGCCGTGCAGGCGCCGCGGCAGGGCGGTGGTCGACAGCTCGCCGCCGCCCAGGCGCAGGCTGCGCAGGCTGCCGTTGCCGCTGTCGGCGATCCACAGCAGCGGCGATTCCGGACTCAGCGCGATCGCCTGCGGAAACTGCAGGCGCGCGCGGCTGCGCGGGCCGTCCTCGTTGCCGAAGTCCCACGGCCCCTGGCCGCCGAGCAGGGTCTGCACCAGGTCGCCGCGCAGCTGCAGCGAACGCACCGCCGAGCCCAGCGCGTCGCACACGTACAGCGCCTGCTGCACCGCGGCCAGGCTGCACGGCTGCGCGAACGCGGCCAGGTGGCCGCTGCCGTCGCGCAGTTCCAGCGCGCCTGCGCCGGCACGCCAGCGCAGGGTGCGGTTGCCGAGTTCGTAGCTCCAGATGCGGTTGTCGCCGGCCATCGCGATGTGCACCTGGTTGTCGGCCACCACCACGTCCTGCGGGTGGTTCAGCGGCGCCTGCTGCGCGTGCTGCACCGGCCCTTCGACCGGTTCGCCGGCGCGGCCGTTGCCGCACAGGGTATCGACGTGGCCGCTGAGCAGGTTGATCCGGCGCAGCGCGTGGTTGCCGGTATCGGCGACGTACAGCACGCCGCGTTCCAGCGCCAGTCCGCGCGGCCGGTGGAACGCCGCCTCGCCGATGCCGCCGTCGATGAAATCGGCGGTACCCAGCCCGAACTGGCGCAGCACGCGGCCGCCGGTGGTGCATTCGAGAATGCGGTGGTGGCCGCTGTCGGCGATGTACAGGCGATCGTCGGCGACCGCCAGGCCGACCGGGAAACGCAGCGCCAGGCGCGGCTCGGGCTGGGTCTCGCGCGCATCGCGCAGCTCCTCGTCCAGCGGCAGCGACTGCCCGGCGCACAGCGCGTTGAGCGCCTTTTCCAGATCGGCGCCGCCGATCCCGACCAGGCGCTCGCGCTCATAACCGCCGGCGTCGAGCAGCACCAGGGTCGGCCAGGCCTGCACGTCGAAACGCTGCCAGGCGGCCCAGTCGGCGTCGAGCAGGATCGGCGCCGACACGCCCTGGCTGCGCAGCAGCTTCAACGCCCGCTGCGGTTCGCGCTCGCTGTCGAAGCGCGGTACCTGCACCACGATCAGCTGCAGGCGCCCTGGATTGCGCGCCTGCCACTGGCTGAGTTCGGCCAGGCGCTGCGCGCACCACACCGAGGCGGCGTTGACGAAGGCCAGCACCAGCGCGCGGCCCTGCTGCTCGCGCAGCGTGGTCGGCGCGGCATTGAGCCAGGTGCCGGGCTGCGGCAGTTCCAGGGCGGCGATCGAGTTCATCGGCCGATTATGCCGGAGCCGCCGTCGGCGGACAGTCGCGCCACGCTGCGCGCCGCCGCTTCGTCCACCAGGCGCCAGACGTCCTCGAAGTGGTCGCTGCCGCCGGTGTACGGGTCGGGGATCTCGCTGCGACCGTCCATCCCGGCCCACGGCAGCCACAGCGCCACCCGTTCCAACGCGGCGGCCGGCGCGCGCTGGCGCACGTCGCGCAGGTTGGCCGCGTCGGCGCACAGGATCCAGTCGAAGGCGGCGAAGTCGGCCGCCCGCAGCTGCCGCGCGCGCAGCCCGGCGATGTCCACGCCATGGCCGCGGGCGCAGGCGATCGCGCGCCGGTCCGGCGGCTCGCCGCTGTGCCAGTCGCCGGTCCCGGCCGAATCCACCTGCACCTGGCCGGCCAGCGGCGAGCGCTCGAGATGGTGGCGCAGCGCGCCTTCGGCCATCGGCGAGCGGCAGATATTGCCGAGACACACCAGCAGCAGCTTCATGCCAGGGCCTGCAGGTGCGCCTCGGCGCGGGCCAGGTCCTCGGGCGTGTCCACCCCGGGCGGGAACGGCTCAGGCGACAGCGCCACCGCGATGCGGAAGCCGGCCTCCAGCACCCGCAGTTGCTCCAGCGCCTCCACTTGTTCCAGCCCGCCCGGCGGCATCGCCGCGAAACGGCGCAGGAACCCGGCGCGGTAGGCATAGATGCCGATGTGGCGCAGCCACGGACCCGGCGGCAACCGTTCGCGCGAGGCGGCGAACGCGTCGCGGTGCCACGGGATCGGCGCGCGGCTGAAATACAGCGCATCGCCCCGCGCGCTGCGCACCAGCTTGACCACGTTCGGGTCGAACAGGCTGTCGGCCGAGGCGACCGGCGTGCCCAGCGTGGCCATCTCCGCGCCGCTGTCGGCCAGCGCCTGCGCCACCGCGACGATGCCGGCGGCAGGCGCGAACGGTTCGTCGCCCTGCAGGTTGACCACCAGGGTGGCGTCGTCCCAGCCGGCGATGTCGGCGCATTCGGCCAGGCGATCGGTACCGGAGACATGCGCCGCGGACGTCAGCGCGACATGCACCCCGTCCAGATCGGCCACCGCCGCGGCGATGCGCGGATCGTCCGCGGCCACCCAGACCTGCTGCGCGCCGGCGCCGAGCGCACGCCGTGCCACGTGCCGCACCAGCGGCTCGCCGCCGAGCAGGCGCAGCGGCTTGCCGGGCAGGCGCGAGGCGGCGTAGCGCGCCGGAATGGCGACGACGAAGGGCGGCGGCGCCGCGTGCGGTGCGCTCATGGGGCGCTCGCGCCGGAGGCGATAGCTGAACGCTGGAATTCACCAAACCGAAACATGCGTTGCTCTTTCCCTGTCGTTTATTGAGAATAGTTCGTATTCGCCAGAACGGCGACGACCTGCGGCTACCAGATGGCGTCCACTGCACGCCGTTTCCAGTCCGCTGCCGGCCGCGTGACATTTCGCCCTCCCCCACCATTCTATAGATCCCGCCCGATGAACCTTCCTGCCCGTTCCGCCTGGTCTGCCGCCGCGCCGGCCCGCCTCCCCGTCCGCCGCCAGGCCCTGTGCCTGGCGCTTGCCGCCCTGCTCGCGCCGCTGGCCGCCAGCGCGGCCGATACGGAAGCGGCCACGGCCGATGCGGCCACGGCCGGCGACACGGCACCGAAGCTGCTGGACAAGCTGCAGGTGGTGGCGCAGCGCAGCGACGGCTATACCCCGCCGGCCAGCGCCACCGGCACCGGCCTGGTGTTGAGTCCGCTGCAGACGCCGCAGTCGGTGAGCACGATCAGCCGCGAGCAGATGGACGATTTCGGCCTGGACAGCGCCAATGCGGTGCTGGCGCTGGCCACCGGCGTCAACGTCGAGAAGATCGAGACCGACCGCACCTACTACACCGCGCGCGGCTTCGACATCATCAATTTCCAGGTCGACGGGCTGGGCCTGCCGTTCACCAACGGCGGCGCCGAGGGCGACCTGGACACCGCGATGTACGAGCGCGTAGAGGTGCTGCGCGGCGCCAACGGCCTGCTGTCCTCGACCGGCAACCCGTCGGCGACGGTCAACTTCGTGCGCAAGCGCCCGACCGAGGAACTGCAGGGCAGCGTCGGCGTCACCGCCGGCAGCTGGGACACGCGGCGCGTGGACGCCGACCTGTCCGGCAAGCTCGACCGCAGCGGCCGCGTGCGCGGGCGCATCGTCGCCGCCGGCCAGGACGGCGACAGCTATCTGGACCGCTACTCGCTGAAGAAGCGCAGCGTCTACGGCATCGTCGAGGCTGATCTCAGCGACAGTACCTTGCTCAGCGTCGGCGCCAGTTACCAGAAGAACGAGCCGCACGGCGGCATGTGGGGCGCCTTGCCGCTGTACTACAGCGACGGCAGCGCCACCCACTACGCGCGCTCGACCAGCACCTCGGCCGACTGGTCGTACTGGAACAGCACCGACAAGCGCGCGTTCGTGGAACTGCAGCAGGCGCTGGGCGGCGGCTGGCAGCTCAAGGCCGCACTGAACTACCGCAAGCTGGAGTCGGACGGCAACCTGTTCTATGTCTACGGCACGCCCGACCGCGACACCGGGCTGGGGCTGTACTCCTATCCCTCGCGCTACGTGAGCCACGAGACCCAGAAGTACGCCGACCTCTACGCCAGCGGTCCGTTCGCCCTGGGCGGACGCGAACACGAACTGGTGGTGGGCGTGAAATGGGCCGGCATCGACGTCTCGCAGATCTCGACCTATCCCGATTCCAGCGACAGCAGCGCCTGGTTCGCGCTGCCCAGCCTGGAGGACTGGACCGGCGCCATCGCGCTGCCGGCGTTCACCACCGCGCCGACCGGCGCCGAATTCGACATGATCCGCCGCAGCGCCTACGCCACCGCGCGCTGGAATCTGAGCGACGCGCTGAAGTTGATCACCGGCGTCAACCACACGCAGATCGAGAGCCGCGGCCAGAATTACGGCGTGCAGCACGTCTACGACGACAGCAAGACCACCCCCTTCGTCGGTGCGGTCTACAATTTCGATCCGAACTACGCGCTGTACGCCAGCTATGCGGAGATCTTCAATCCGCAGACCGAGCTGGACCGCAACCTGCAGGTGCTGGATCCGATCACCGGCAGCAATGCCGAACTGGGCATCAAGGGCCAGTGGCTGCAGCAGCGGGTCAACGCCTCGTTCGCGCTGTTCCGCGCCAAGCAGGACAACACCGCCGAAACCGACCTCTACATCGGCAACGTGCAGACCTACAAGGCGGTGGACGCGACCTCCACCGGCTACGAGTTCGACCTCGCCGGCCGGCTCGGCGACCACTGGCAGCTCAACGCCGGCTACACCCAGCTGAGCCTGAAGGACGACGCGGGCCGCAACGTGCGCACCTACGTGCCGCGCCGTACCTTCAAGCTCGCCACCACCTACACGGTTCCGCAATGGGAAGCGCTGAAGCTGGGCGCGACGCTGACCTGGCAGGGCGACATCTACCGCGACCAGCAGGCGCTGGACACCAGCGGCAACGAGATCTTCACCCGCCAGGACAGCTATGCGCTGCTCGGGTTGATGGCGCACTACGACTTCACCCCGCAGTTCAGCGCCACGCTCAACGTCTACAACGTCACCGACCGCAAGTACATCAACAGCCTGTACTGGGCGCAGGGCTATTACGGCGCACCGCGCAATACCTCGCTGTCGCTGAACTACAAGTTCTGAGCGGGGGTGCGCGGCGGACATCGCGATGCGGCGATGTCCGCCTTGCCGAACGGCGCTGGCGAGCGCGACGAGCAATTCCTCGTCACGTGGCCACGCGCTGACGGGTCAGCGGCGGAGGCGTGTTCGAGGTCGGCGGCAATCAAGTCGGCCACGGCCTGGAAACGAACAGCAGGCCTGCCTACAGGCGGAACATGCGGCAGCAGTTGCGCACGGCCGCCACGTCAGCGGCCTGCGCGTGGCAGCGATCGCGAATATGACAAGGAACTAGCTGCGCGCACACCTGCGGAAAGTCCGTTACTGCGCGCGATCGGGACAGCACTTGCGTCGCATCGCGACACAGCGAGCTGTGGCCCCTATCGAGGTGTGCTCGCGACCGAACCAGCCGCACCCCCGACAGCCGAGGCCGTCGGGCTGGCCGCATGCAACAGGGTCTCGGCGCCCTGCACCGCCACTCTCGTCTCCGCTGACTGCGCCTGAGCGCAGCCAGCGCCGCTATTCGATGGCGTCGCCGCTGCGCCCGCGCAGCTTGTCCAGCCGGTCGAGCAGGCCGATCCAGAACGCGGCCGGCAACTCCGCCACCAGCGGCACGCTGAAGCACCAGTCGTTGACCAGCGCCGCGCACTTGACCGCGTCCTTCTCGGTCATCAGCACCGGCAACTCGCTGCCGAACGACAGGTCGGCGGCGCGGTAGCGGTGATGGTCGGGAAACGCGTGCGGCACCACGCCGATGCCATGCGCGCGCAGCATGTCGAAGAAGCGCTGCGGATGGGCGATGCCGGCGACGGCGTGCACGCGCTGCCCGGCGAAGCTGCGCAAGGCGCGCGCGCGGCCGCCCTGCAGCGGTTGCGCGCTGTCGATGCGCAGGCGCATCGCCCATTCGCCGAAACCGGCCTGGACTTCGCCGACATCGCTGGCCTGGCCCAGGTTGATGACCCGGAAATCGCATTCGCGGCCGCGCGCCACCGGCTCGCGCAGCGGCCCGGCCGGCAACAGGCGGCCGTTGCCGTAGCGGCGGTGGCCGTCGACCACTTCGATCTCGATGTCGCGCTGCAGCCGGTAGTGCTGCAGGCCGTCGTCGCAGACCACGATGTCGCAGCCGGCCTGCAGCAGCGCGCGCGCCGCGGCGACGCGGTCGCGGTCCACCCGCACCGGCGCGCCGGTCTTGTGCGCGATCAGCACCGGCTCGTCGCCGCCCAGTTCCGGCGTGGTCCCGGGCTCGATCCAGCGCGCGACCTGGTCCTGGCTGCGGCCGTAGCCGCGGGTGGCCACGCCCGGCGTCCAGCCGGCGTCCTGCAGCTTGCGCACCAGGGCGATGGTCAGCGGGGTCTTGCCGGTGCCGCCGGCGGTGAGGTTGCCGACCACGACCACCGGCACCGCGATGCTGTAGCGCTTGCGCCAGCCGCGCCGGTACAGCGCGCGGCGCAGGCCGATCGCCGCCGCGTACAGCGGAGTCAGCAACTGCGCGTACAGCGGCGGCGTGCCCTGGCCATACCAGTAGCCAGGCGTGTGTGGCCCGCGACCGCTCATCAGGGCTGCCTTTCGCGGAACTGCATGCTGTGCAGGTGGGCGTACAGGCCGCCCTGGGCGAGCAGCGCGTGGTGGGTGCCGCGCTCGACGATGCGGCCGTGGTCCATCACCAGCACCTGGTCGGCATGCTCGATGGTGGACAGGCGGTGCGCGATGACCAGCGTGGTGCGCTCGGGCATCAGCCGGTGCAGCGCATCCTGCACCAGGCGCTCGGATTCGTTGTCCAGCGCGGCGGTGGCTTCGTCCAGGATCAGGATCGGCGCGTCGCGCAGGATCGCGCGGGCGATCGCCAGGCGCTGGCGCTGACCGCCGGACAGCAGCGCGCCGTTCTCGCCGACCGGGGTGCGCAGCTGCAGCGGCAGCCGCTCGATGAACTCCCAGGCATTGGCGGCCTCGGCCGCGGCGCGGATCTGCGCGTCGCTGGCCTGCGTGCCGTAGGCGATGTTGGCGGCGATGGTGTCGTCGAACAGCATCACCCGCTGCCCGACCAGGGCGATCTGCCGGCGCAGGTCGTGCAGGCGGTAGTCGTGCAGCGGCACCCCGTCCAGGGTGATGCTGCCGCCGCTGGGTTCGTAGAAGCGCGGCACCAGCCGCACCAGGCTGGTCTTGCCGCTGCCGGAGCGGCCGACGATGGCGGTGACCGTGCCCGGCCTGGCGGTGAAGCTGATGTCGTCCAGCGCCAGTCCGCTGTCCTGGCGGTAGCGCAGCATCACCTTGTCGAACGCCAGTTCGCCGCGCACGCGCTGCACCGACACGCTGCCGCTGTCGCGTTCCTCCGGCGTGTCCAGGATCGAGAACAGACGTTCGGCCGCGGCCACGCCGCGCGAGATCGAGGTCTGCACGCTGGTCAGCCGGCGCAGCGACGGGATGATCGCCATCATCGAGGTCATCAGCGCGATGAACTGGCCCGGGTTCAGGCGCCCGGCCAGCGCCTCGCGGGTGGAGACCCAGACGATCGCCGCCAGCGCCACCGCGGCCAGGAACTGGACCATGCTCGAGGCCAGCGCGCGGGTGGTCTCGACCTTCATGTTCAGGCCCAGCATGCGGTTGGCCAGCACCGCGTAACGCGAGATCTCCAGCGACTGGGTGCCATGCACCTTCACTTCCTGCTGCGCGCTCAGCGATTGCTCGGCACTCTGCGCCATCGAGCCCATGCCGTCCTGGATGCCGCGGCTGATCTTGCGGTAGCGCTTGCCAACGTAGGAGACGATGACCCCGATCAACGGCGCCACCACCAGCAGCGCCAGGGTGACCTTGACGCTCATCTGCAGCATCACCACCAGCATGTAGAAGATGGTCAGGGTGTCGGCGACGATGGTCTTCAAGGCGTCGGCGGCGGCCTGGGTGACCTGCTCGGTATCGAAGTTCAGCCGGCTGACCATCACCGGCGTGGCCTCCACGTCGAAGTGCGAGGACGGCAGGTGCAGGTACTTGGCCAGCACCTGCTCGCGCAGGTCGCGCACCACGCTGCGCCCGGTGCGCGCCATACAGTAGTCGCCGACGAAGGTGGCGAAGCTGCGCATCACGAACAGGCCCAGGATCGCCAGCGGCAGCAGCACCGCCATGCGCGGCTCCGGATTGACGAAGCCGCGATTGACCAACGGGTCCATCAGCCGGGTGAAGAAGTAGCCGGCGGTGGCTTCCACCACCATCGCCACCAGCGCGGCGGCCAGCATCACCCAATAGGCGCGGGTATATCCGAGCAGCCGACGGTAGATCGGCCAGACCGGTGCCATCTTGCCGCTCACTGTTTGACTTCCGGCGCGGTGGCGATGGCGATGCGGCGGAAGCCGAGCTGGCCCAGCGCGTCCTGCGCGGTGACCACGGCCTGGTAGGGAGTGCGCGCATCGGCGCGCAGCAGCACCGGCTGCTCGCGGTCGTCGCCGGCGACCTGGGCGATGCTGCGCTTGACCGACTCCACATCGGTGCGCAGCACTTCCTGGTCGTTGATGAAATAGTGCCCGTCGGCGTTGACCAGCACGCTCAGCGCACGCGGCGGCGCCGGGTTGTGCTGGTCGCTGGCGTTGGGCAGTTGCAGTTGCAGCGTGGAACGAGCGTCGAAGGTGGTGGTCACTACGAAGAAGATGATCAGGACAAGGATGACGTCGATCAGGGGCACCAGGTCGATATGCGGCTCGTCCTGGCCGCGGTCGTCGCGGATCCGCACCGGCTCAGCCCTTGGCCGGCGCAGCGGCGCCGCCGCGCGCAGCCGGACGCGGCGCGGCCGGCGTCGCCGCGCCCGCACGGCCGTGGCCGTCGAGGACGTCGCTCAGGGCGGTGGCTTCGCGCTCCATCTCGATGATGTAGCCGGCGATGCGGCTCTTGAAATAGCGGTGGAAGACCAGCGCCGGCACCGCGATGATCATGCCGGTGGCGGTGCACACCAGCGCCTTGCCGATCCCGCCGGCGAGCTGGTTCACGTCGCCGACGCCGTGGTCGAGGATGCCCAGGAACATCTGGATCATGCCGACCACGGTGCCGAGCAGGCCGAGCAGCGGCCCGGCCGAGGCCACCGTGCCCAACGCGTTCAGGAACCTCTCCATGCGATGCACGACGTGGCGGCCGGTGTCCTCGATGCGTTCGCGGACGATCTCGCGCGGCCGGCTGCGCACGTCCAGCCCGGCGGCGAGCAGCTCGCCCAACGGGGAATTGCGCCGCAGCGACTCGATGTGGGTCGGGTCGAGCTTGCCGCGCGTGGCCCAGTTGCGCACTTCCTGGCCCAGCCCCGGCGGCAGCACTTCGCTACGGCGCAGGCTCCAGAACCGCTCCAGGACGATCGCCAGCGCGACCACGCCCAACAGCAGCAACGGCACCATCGGCCAGCCACCGGCCTTGACCAGTTCCCACACGTTGCAACCCTCCGGCACGTTCGGCCGTTCGTTCACTGGCCGATAGGATAGCAGCCGCCCGCGCCCGCTCCGCGGCATCCCACAGCCGCGCCCGCCACGGCCGCCGTTCGCGCAGCTGCAGGCCGGCGTGTCCCAGCCACACGCGCAGCGCGCCGCCGTGCGGGGTGGTGGCGACCTCGGCGCCGGACGCCTGCCAGCGCGCCACCACCGCCGCCCGCGGATGGCCGAAGCGGTTGCCCTCGCCGGCCGAGATCAGCACCAGCCGCGCGCCGGTGGCGGCGACGAAGGCCGCCTGCGAGGAATGCGCGCTGCCGTGATGCGGCGCCAGCACCACGTCGGCGCGCAGGTCCTGCGGGGCCTGGCGCAGCAGCCGGCGCTCGATCACATCGCCGATGTCGCCGGTCAGCAGCATCGCGCCATGCGCGGTTTCCACCCGCAGCACGCAGCTGGACTCGTTGTCGAGATAGGGAAAGCCGGGCGCCGGATGCAGGAAGCGGAAACGCACCCCGTCCCATTCCCACGCCGCTCCGGCCAGGCACGGCCGGTCGACCCGTACCGGCGCGCCGGCCGGCGCCTCGGCCAGGCCGACCGGCAGCGCCGCGCGCACCGCCTCGAAGCCGCCGGCGTGGTCGTTGTCTCCATGGCTGATCACGGCCCGGTCCAGGCGCGCCACGCCGAGCGCGTGCAGCGTCGGCACCACCGCGCGCTCGCCGGCGTCGTAGCCGTCCTTGATCGCCGGGCCGGCGTCGTACAGCACCTGATGCCGTGCGGTACGCACCAGCACCGACAGGCCCTGGCCGACGTCGATCATCACCAGTTCCACTTCGCCCGCCGCCGGCCGCTCCAGCGGCGGCCAGAACAGCGGCAACCACAGCAGCGCCGCCAGCGGCTTGCCCGGCACCGCGCGCGGCAACAGCAGCCAGAACGCACCGAACAACGCCAGCGGCAGCGCCCAGTCGCGCGCCTCCGGCAGCCACCACAGCGCGAAGCGGCTTTCGCCCAGCGCGGTGAACAGCGGCCAGCTCAGGTCGAAGCACGCCGCCGCCGCGCGCCATGCCCACACCCCGGCGCCGGCGTGCACCGCCTCCAACGCGCTGCCGAGCAGCGCCAGCGGCACCACCACCAGGCTCCACCACGGGATCGCCAGCAGGTTGGCGAGCGGCCCGGCCGCCGAGGCCTGGCCGAACAGCATCGTGCTCAGCGGCAGCAGGCCCAGCGTGGCAACGCCCTGCGCCGACAGGAATTGGCGCAGTTTGTCGCGCCAGCCGCTGCCCGCGACCGGCATGCACCAGGCCAGCCAGGCCACGCCGAGGAAGCTCAGCCAGAAGCCGGCGGACAGCACCGCCAGCGGGTCGAACGCGAGCATGACGATCGCCGCCAGCGCCAGCGCATCGACCACGCGTACCGGGCGCCGCCACAGCCGCGCCGCCACGACCACCGCGATCATCAACGCGGTGCGCACGGTGGGCAGCGCCATCCCCGACAGCACGGTGTAGCCGCCGGCACCGAGCACCGCCAGCAGCGCAGCGGCCTGGCGGCGCGGCCAATGCCGCCCCAGCCGCGGCCACAGCCGCCACAGGCCGCCGCCGAGCAACGCGAACGCGCCGGCGACCAGGCCGACATGGAAGCCCGAGATGGCAATCAAGTGGGTCAGGCCGGCGGCGCGCAGGATGCGCCAGTCGCGGTCGTCCAGCATGCGCGTGTCGCCGAGCGCCAGTGCCTGCACATAGCGCGCCGACGCATTCGGCACCGCTGCCGCGATCCGCGCCGCCAGGCGCTCGCGCCAGGCATCGATGCCGTGTCCCGGCGCCAGTTCGACGGCCGCGTGCGGCGCGGTCACATAGCCGCTGGCGCTGATCCGCTGCGCCAGCGCATACGCCTCAGCATCGAAACCGCCGGGATTGCTGAGCCCGCGCGGCGCGCGCAGGCGCACGCTCAGACGCCAGCGCGCGCCGGCATGCAGCGCCGTGCGCGGCCCAGGCGCGTGCGCACCGAAGTCGTCGTACCAGGCCAGTTGCAACAAACGCCCGCGCAACGGCGCCGGCTGCGCCGGATCGGCGTCCACCCGGAACATGAACCGCGTGCGCCGCACCTCGGCCTGCGGCAGCTCCACCACCTGCCCCTGCAACGTCGCCACGCGCTTCTCCCAGTCGGCGGGCAGTTGCCGCGCCAGCACCATGCCGGCGATCAGCCCCAACCAGCCGCAGCCCACGGGGAAGGCGCCCAGCCATCGCCAGCGCGGCATGCCGACGCAGACCGCGATGCCGCCGAGCAGCAGCGCCAGCGACAACGGCCACGGCGCCAACCGCGGCAGCCACAAGGCGGCCAGCACGCCGGCGGCGAGGCTGGCGGCGACGGCAATGCCGAACGGGGCGACCGCAATGCCGTGCCACGGCGCAGACGTCGGCGCGGACGCCGGCGCCACGCGCTCATGGCCACTCGCGGATATGCGGCATTGCTGCATACGATCGCCACTCCTTGGCGGGGCACTAACGTGCGGATGGAAATGCGACGGCCCGGTTCGCGACCGGTGGCGACCAGCACGACGGAAACCGCATCGCCAGCGTCGCGCGCCGATCGACCGACCGCTATCGGCCAAGTCCAGGGCAGTGCGTAGGAATTCGCCTCAGCCGCCGCATCGGTCGGTGGCTGGGCCGCATCCCCTGCCCGGCCGCGACGCGGCGGGCGAGGCGAACCGACATCGCTGCCGCGGCGAGGCGGGCCGGAACGCTCGACATCCCCGCCAAGTGGCCGCAGTGCCGTCGCTACGCACCCGCATCCGCGTCCCGATCGTCGTTGCGGCGGCACGCAGCAGCGCCAGGCGAGCGCAGCTACGGCGACCGCGCCAGGGGCAAGCACGCGATCTCGCCCGGACCCGGCACGACCGACGACGCGACCTGCGTCGATGCCTGCCGCGCCAGGCCCGGCAGTGCGATCAGACCGGCGCTGGCGCCAGCGCCCTGGCCGGCGTCCAGTTGCCATGCAACGACATGCGCATCCGCAACGGCACCTTGATGCGCGCCACCGGGCCATCGGCCATGCGCAGCGAATCGAACACCAGCAACTCGGTATCCTCGCCGTGCAAGTGGTTCAGCAGCGCGAGCACATAGCCGTCGCCTTCCGCCGCGTCGGCAGAACGCGGCACGAAGACCGGCTCCTGGAAGCATTGCGCATCGCCCGGATACCAGGCTTCGCTGGTGCCGGCCACCAAATCGACATGCGCCAGCTGGTTGAAGAACTGGAACGGCGGCGCGCCGAGCGAGGCGTCGAACGGCAGCGTCGGGTCGAACGCCAGCACGAAGCCATGCCGATACGGCTTGCCGCTGTAGCGTTCGTCGCAGCGCGGGAACTCGCACGGGAATTCGGTCAGCGCCACCGGCTCGATCGCGCCGCCCTGGGCGCTGAGGTCGAACGTCCAGCGCATCAGCTGCGAGCGCAGCGTCTCCGGCGACGGCACCGACCCATCGGCCTGCGGGAAGAAGTAGAAGACGTTGCCCGACGTCACCGGCATGTCCAGATAGAGCTTGCCGCCCTCTTCGTAGGCGTTGAGGGTATGGCCCTGGAAACCGTCCTTGGGGCCGGTGAACCAGCGCACGTCCTCGGCACCGCCGCCGCGCGGCAGCACGCCGAACAATTGCGGCAGATCCGGTTGCCACTGGAAATGCTGCCCGCCCTGGCGCATACGCTGCACATCCACGGTCAGCGGAATGAGCGGAAACACGACATGGTGCTCGGTGACCGCGAAGTCGTGGATCATCGCCGCGTACGGCGCCTCGAACCAGACTTCCTGCTTCAGCTTGCCCTGGGCGTCGAGCTCGAAATAGGCGATGTCCGGCGTGCCGTCGCCCTTGGCTTCATAGGCGAAGCACAGCAGGTCGCCGTTGTCGGGATCGACCTTGGGATGGGCGGTGAAGGTAGCCGAGGTGATCTGCCCGCCGAAGTCCCAGACCCCGCGCGTCTGCAGCGTGTGCGGATCGAGCGCGTAAGGCAGCGCGTCTTCCTTCATCGCCAGCAGCACGCCGCCATGGAACAGCACGGTGGTATTGGCGGTGGTGTTGTTGGCGGCGGCCAGCGCATCGTTGGTGTGCACGTTGCGATAGACGCCGTTGAGCGAACGCCCTTCGCGGCGCTGCGCCAGCAGGCGGTCGGTCTGCACATAGCGGCGGCGCAGGCTGACCCGGCCAGCTTCGAAACGGAACGCGCTGACCAGACCGTCGCCGTTGAAGAAGATGTCCTTGCCCAGCATCGGCGGGTACTGCGAATCGGGCGAGACCTGGAAGAAGACGCCGTCGATCGCGGCCGGCACCTCGCCTTCGATCTGCAGGTCGACCACATCGGCTTCGACGCGGCTGGGCTTGTACAGCCCGGTGAATTCGGGGATTTGCGGAAACAGCATGCTCATGGTGTTGTCCTTTTGCTCGGTAAGGCCTGGCGCGGGGTGAGCCAGCGGGAGTGCCGGCGGATGGGTCAGAACGGAGCGGCGTACGCTTGGTGCTGCACGCTGATCCAGTGGTCGGTGGTGAACTCGTCGATGATCCAGTCGCTGTTGAAGCGGCCGATGCCGCTGTTCTTCTCGCCGCCGAACATCGCCGACGGATCGTCGTTCGGGCTGATGTCGTTGATGTGGGTCATCCCCGCCTCGATCCGCTGCGCGAAGCGCAGACCGCGCGCCGCGTCGCCGGTGAACACCGCGCTGGACAGGCCGAACTCGGTGGCGTTGGCCATGCGCAGCGCGTCCTCCTCGTCGGCGGCGCGGATCAGCGGCGCGATCGGGCAGAACTGCTCGGTCTGCGCCAGCGCCGAGTCGTTGGCGACATCGACGAATACCTGCGGCGGCAGCACCTGCCCGATCGGCGCGCCGCCCAGCACCTGGCGCTGCCCCTCGGCCTGCGCGGCGGCCAGGCGCTCGGTGGCGGCCTGCAGCTGGCGGGCGTTGATCAGCGGGCCAATCACCGTGTCCGCCAGGTTGGGATCGCCCACTTTCAGCCCGCGCGCGCGCTCGACGAAGGCCTCGACGAAACGGTCGTACAGCGGCGCCTGGACGATGATGCGGTTGCTGCTCATGCAGATCTGGCCCTGGTGCAGGAAACGGCCGACGATCGCGCCGGTCACCGCCCGCTCCAGGTCGGCATCGTCCAGCACCACGCACGGCGCGTTGCCGCCCAGCTCCAGGCCGACGCGCTTGAGCCGCGGCCCGCTGACGGCGAGCTCGCCGATGCGCCGCCCGACCCGGGTGGAGCCGGTGAAGGAGATGAATTTCGGGATGGGATGCAGGGTGAAGGCATCCCCGATCTCGGCGACCTGGCCGACGACGACGTTGAACAGCCCGGGCGGCAGCCCCGCCTCCTCGTAGATGCGCGCCAGCAGCAGGCCGCCGGTCACCGGCGTGTCCTCGGCCGGCTTGAGCACCACGCCATTGCCCAGCGCCAGCGCAGGGGCGACCGAGCGGCTGGACAGGTGCAGCGGCCAGTTCCACGGGCTGATCACCCCGACCACGCCGAGCGGGCTGCGGTACACGCGGCTTTCCTTGCCGGCGATGTCCACCGGCAGGATGCGGCCGGCCACGCGGCTGGGCATGGTCGCGGCGGCCAGCGCGTCGGCGCGCAGCGCGCCCCATTCCATCTCCGCCTTCAGCCGGGTGCTGCCGGATTCGGCGATCAACCAATCGACGATCTCGGCATGCCGGCGCTCGATGACCTCGGCGGCGCGCAGGAACACCGCGGCACGTTCGCGCGGCAGGGCGCGGGCCCAGTCGCGCTGCACCGCCGCGGCGGAACGGTAGGCCGCGTCCAGGTCGGCCCGCGACGCATTGGCGATCTCGGTCAGCAGCGACTGGTCGTAGGGATTACGGTCCTGCAGCACGGTGCCGGCGCTGCCGGGGCGCCACTGGCCGGCGATGTACTGCCCGGTGAAGTCGTTCGGGTATCGGCTATCGCTCACGGTGGTTGTCCTTGGTGGAGGTGGGCACGCGTTCGGCAGGCGCGGCGGTTGCGGCGCGGCCGGTTGTGGAAGGCGGCATGGCGGCTTCGGCGAGCGAACGGCTGGTCAGCCGCCTGCGCGCCCACGCCAGGCACTGCAGCGTGTCGGCGGTCGCTTGCCGCGGATCGCTGCAGGCCAGCAACCGGACCTGCGCAGCGCGCAAGCGGCGGTGCGCACGCAGTGCCGCCGCCGCATCGGGCGCCCGCTCCACGCGTGAGGCCAGGCGCGCGATGCGCCGCAGCAGCAGGCGGCGCCGTGCCGCCGGCGTGGCCGGCAGGATCAGCCAGTAGGTCGCGACCGCCAGCAGCACGCCGACGACGATCGCCGCTGCCTGGTGCAGCGCCATCGCGGCCGGCACCGGCGGCGAGCCGGGCTGGGCCACGAGCAGGAAGGTCAGGGTCAGATCGATCGCCATCCTGGCCGTGCGCGGTCGCTGCATCAGCCAGGCGCCCAGCAGCAGGAACGGCGCGATGCACAGCAGCACCGGCAGCAGGCCCTCGGCATGCGGCAGCACCAGCAGGCGCGCGCCGGCACCGAGGAGCGCGCCCGACAGCGAGCCGAGCAGCACCTGCAGCAGCGCCTGGTTGCCCTGGTCGCTGCTGGAAAAAAGCGAGGCGAACAGCGCGGCGGTCATCGCCATCATCGCGCCCATCTGCCAGCCCGTGCCCCACCACAACGCGGCGGCGATGGCCAGCGCGACCACCGGGCGCAAGGCCGCGCGCGACATCGCGGCGACATCGATGTCCCATGCCAGGCCAGATGGAAGCGAGGCCGCGGGTCCGTGCAGCGCCTGTCGCAGTTCGTCGAGCGTCGCGGCCAGCGCCGGCTGTCCGGCCGATGCGGCGTGCGCGGCAAGCAGGACGAGCCGATCGTCGGCCTTGTGCGGCATCGCCGGCAGCTCGGAAACGGTGGCCTCTGGCGGCTGCAGCGTCAGCGCGATCAGCTCCAGCACCGGGCCGGCGATGCGCCGCACCCGCAGCGCGACGCGACGCCCGCTCAGCGAACCGGCCGCGTCGCTCTCGATGTCCCGATCGAGCGCCTGGATCTGCGCGATGACGGCCCCGGCCGGCGCCGGTGCGGCGCCGCGCAGCTGCGCCTCCACCCTGCACAGGCAACGCTGCAGAACCGCCTCCAGGCGCACCGCCACGTGCTCGCCGCGCGCCGCTGCTGCCCCATGCAGCGATACCAGGCTTACGCAGACGATCCCGAGCACGGTGCAGACCACGCGGTCCAGTGCCAGCCCCGCGTCGAACGCGCCATCGCCGAGGCCGAACAGCGCCACGATCGCCGCGGTATAGCCGGCCAGCACGAAACCGTAGTTGCGGAAATGGCGAAACAGGCTGCCGACGCCCGCGCACAGCGCCAGCCACACGGCGATCGCCGCAAGCAACAGGGCCGGAACGCCACCGAGCGTGTGCAGGATCAAGGCGCCGACGATGGCCCCAAGCGCCGTTCCGACGAACCGTGCCACACCGCGTTCCAACAACAGGCCGCGGGTGGGCTGGGCGACCAGCCAGACCGTCATCGCCGCCCACCACGGATGCTGGATGCCCAGGCCCGCGGCGATCGCCAGCGCCAGCAACGCCGCAAGCGTCGTGCGCAACGTCCAGGCCACGGGGCCATCCGTGCCCAGGCTAGGCGTCTGTCGCGAAACGAGCATCGGATTGGCCACGGGCCCTTCTTAACTGAACTAATTCGTACAGTTATCCGCCCAGGAAAGGGTCACGTCAACATTTCTTTACGATGTCGTTCAGTTATCAGCTATGTTATCGGCGAAGACCGCACCGGCCGCCAAGCGCGCCACGGCCTTCTTCCCTTCCGGATATCGACGAGACCCGCTGCACGATGCGCAAGAAAACCGAAGTCCGCCGCCTGAGCTTCGCCAATGCCGCCGGCAAGCTGTTCATCGAACGCGGCTTCGGCGCGGTGACCATGGAGGCGATCGCAGCGGAAGCCGGCGCCTCCAAGGTCACGCTGTATGGCTACTTCGCGAGCAAGGACGCCTTGTTCGAAGCGTTCGTGGTGGAAGCCGGCCGCGGCGGCCTCGCCGCGCTCGAGGCGTCGAAACAGGACACCGATCTGCAGCAGAGCCTGCTGCATCTGGGCACGGCCTACCTGGAGCTGGTGATGCGCCCGGATGTCGTCGCGCTCAACCGGCTGATCATCGGCGAAGCCGGACGCCAGCCGCAGCTGAGCCGCATCTTCTACGAGAACGGCCCCAAGCAGACCCTGCTCACGATCTGCGACGTACTGGAAAGCCTGATGGAGCGCGGCCTGCTGCGCCGCGCCGCGCCGCGGCAGACCGGCCTGTACTTCAAGTCGCTGTGCGAAGCGGGGATGCTGGAACGGCAGCTGTGGGGACTGGACCCGCCGCCCGATGCCGAGAGCCGCCAGGCGGCCGTGCTCAGCGCCATCGACGCGTTCCTGCCTGCGTATCGTCCCGCATCGTCGTAACCGAAGTCCGCACCGCCTCGGGGCAGCAAGACCCACGTCTCTTCTCGCGACTGCGACGCGCAGGTACCGACGACTTCGCCGCATGTTCATCGGCCTGCGGCTAGCGTGTGCCCTTTATGGCGAAGGAATTCTGCGCATGCGCAAGGGCACCGCATTGGTGGTCGGGGTCACCGGCATCTCCGGCTACAACCTGGCGAACGTTCTCGTTGCCGAAGGCTGGACCGTCTATGGGCTGGCGCGCCGTCCGGTCGCGCAGGAAGGCGTGATTCCGGTCGCGGCCGATCTGCTCGACCGCGACGCGACCATCGCCGCGCTGCGCGGGTTGCCGATCACCCACGTGTTCTTCTGCACCTGGACGCGGCGCGACACCGAGCAGGAAAACGTCGCCGCCAACGGCGCGATGCTGCGCCACCTGTGCGAGGGCCTGGACAGCGCAGCGCTGCAGCACATGGCGCTGGTCACCGGCACCAAGCACTACCTGGGTTCGTTCGAGCACTACGGCAGCGGCAAGGCGGAGACGCCGTTCCGCGAGAGCGAGCCGCGCCAGCCCGGCGAGAATTTCTACTACACGCTGGAGGACCTGCTGTTCGACGCCGCCGCGCGCCATGGCTTCGGCTGGAGCGTGCACCGCTCGCACACCATGATCGGCCAGGCCAACGGCAGCAATGCGATGAACATGGGCGTGACCCTGGCGGTGTACGCGGCGCTGTGCAAGCACAGCGGGCAACCGTTCGTGTTTCCCGGTTCGCGCGCGCAATGGGACAGCCTCACCGACCTCACCGACGCCGGCCTGCTCGGCCGCCAACTGGCCTGGGCCGCGACCAGTCCGTCTGCGCGCAACCAGGCGTTCAACACGGTCAACGGCGACGTGTTCCGCTGGCGCTGGATGTGGGGCGAGATCGCCGCGTTCTTCGGCCTGGAGGCGGCACCGTATCCGGATGCGCCGATGCCGCTGCAGCCGCGCCTGCAGCACACCGCACCGGCGCAGTGGCGCGAGATCGCCGAGCGCCACGGGCTGGTGCAGGCGGACGTGAACCAACTGGCGTCGTGGTGGCACACCGACGCCGACCTCGGCCGCGAGATCGAGTGCGTCAACGACATGACCAAGAGCCGCGACCTGGGCTTCCTCGGCTATTACGACAGCCGCGCGTCGTTCCTGGAGCTGTTCGCGCGGCTGCGCGCGCAGCGGGTGATCCCCTGACGGTCGCAGCATCGGCGGGATAGCCGCCGCTGTGAGAGCGGCGGTGCGGGATTGTCGAATTGATGGACACTTGAGCGGTCTTCATGCGGTTGGTCGCCCCCGTTGCGGGAGCGACTCCGCATGCCTCGGCCCATCAGCCCATCGGTTCCGCGACGGGGCAGACGCCGACTTCGCTCGTCGCGGCTGAAGCCGCTCCTACAGTGGCTTGCGGCCGACCGGCTGGGTGCACTGTGGAAAGAACTCCAGTCCCGACTGTTTCCGAAGCCGGATAGCTGGATGGCTCTGCTCGTCGCGGCTGAAGCCGCTCCTACAGTGGCTTGCGGCCGACTGGCTGGGTGCACTGCGGAAAGAACTCCAGTCCCGACTGTTTCCGAAGCCGGATAGCAGGATGGCATCGTTTGTCGCGGCTGAAGCCGCTCCTACAGGAAGCTCGCGGGCGACTCGCGGGGTGCACTGTAGGAGCGGCTTCAGCCGCGACCGATCGCCGAAACCGCCATGCTCCCGGGATGCATGGGTCGTGACCGACGGGCCGCGGCCATGCCGGCGCGCCTTCCACGCCGGCATGCCTGCCGCTACACGTCGGCAGGCGCCAGTTCGCGCAGCTTGCCCTGGTGCAGTTCCAGCACGCGGTCGAGCTTGCGCGCCAGGCTGCGGTCGTGGGTGACCAGGGCCAGGCTGGTGCCGTGCGCGCGGTTGAGGTCGAGCATCAGCGCGAACACGTTGGCCGCGGTCTTGTCGTCGAGGTTGCCGGTCGGTTCGTCGCCGAGCACGCAGGCCGGGCGGTTGACCAGCGCGCGCGCCACCGCCGCGCGCTGGCGCTCGCCGCCGGACAGCTCGCCGGGCTTGTGCTCCAGGCGGTGGCCCAGGCCCACCGACTCCAGCAGCGCACGCGCGCGCGCGTCGGCGTCCTTGACCGCGGCGCCGCCCAGCAGCACCGGCATCATCACGTTCTCCAGCGCGGTGAATTCCGGCAGCAGGTGATGGAACTGGTAGACGAAGCCGAGCGAGCGGTTGCGCAGCTGGCCGCGCGCCGCGTCCGACAGCGCCGACATGCGCTGCCCGGCCACATACACCTCGCCGGCAGTGGGGACGTCCAGGCCGCCGAGCAGGTGCAGCAGCGTGCTCTTGCCGGCGCCGGACGCGCCGACGATGGCCACGGTCTCGCCCGGCGCCACCGCCAGGTCCAGCCCGTCGAACACGGGCGTGCGCATCTTGCCCTCGGCGTAGGTCTTGCCCAGGCCTTCGGCACGGATCGCCGCCTGCGCTTGCTGTGGCTTGTGCATTGCCGATTCCCGATTCCCGATTCCCGACTCCCGGCCCTCATTCATAACGCAGCGCCTCCGCCGGTTGCGTGCGCGCGGCGCGCCAGGCCGGATACAGCGTGGCCAGGAAGCTCATCAGCAGCGCGACGATGGTGATCACCACCACGTCGTGCGGCTGCATGTCGGTGGGCAGGCCGGTGATGTAGTACACGTCCTCCGGCAGCAGCTTGATGTTGAACAGCGCCTCGATGCCGGCCAGGATCCGCTCCAGGTTCAAGGTCAGCAGGATGCCGCCGATCACCCCGGCGATGGTGCCGAACACGCCGATCAGCGTGCCCTGCACCATGAACACCTGCATCACCCCGCCCGGGCTCAGCCCCAGCGTGCGCAGGATGGCGATGTCGGCCTGCTTGTCGGTGACCAGCATCACCTGCGAGGACACCAGGTTGAACGCGCCCATCGCGATGATCAGCGACAGCAGGATGCCCATCACCGTCTTTTCCATCTTCAGCGACTGGTACAGGTTGGCGTTCTCGCGGGTCCAGTCGCTGACCATGTACGGGCCGTGCAGGTTCAGCGCCAGGTCGCGCGCCACCTCCCAGGCCAGGTCCATGTTGTGCAGCTTCAGGCGCACGCCGGTGACGCCGTCGCCCATGCGCAGCACGCGCTGCATGTCCGGCATGCTGGTCACCGCCAGGCCACGGTCGATCTCGTTGTAGCCGGCTTCGAAGATGCCGCTGACGGTGAAGCGCTTGTAGCGCGGCACCATGCCCATCGGGCTGGCCTGCGGTTCGCCGAGCATCACCACCACCTTATCGCCGACGCCCACGCCCAGCCACAGCGCCAGTTCCTGGCCGAGCAGGATGTTGTAGGAGCCGGGGGTGAGGCTGTCGATCGAGCCCTGCTTCATCTTCTGCGCCAGCACCGAGACCTTGGCCTCTTCGCTGGGCAGGATGCCGCGCACGATCGCCGGCTGGTTGCGCTGCCCGGTGAGCAGCGCCTCCTCTTCCACGTACGGCGCGGCGCCGGCCACGCGCGGATCGCGGGTCGCCACGTCCACCGCATGCTGCCAGTTCTCCATCGGCGCGCCTTGCGCGCTGACCGTGGCATGCGCGGCCATCTGCAGCAGGCGGTCGCGGATCTCCTTCTGGAAACCGCTCATCACCGCCAGCGTGGTGATCAGCACGGTCACGCCCAGGGCGATGCCGAGGATCGAGGCCATCGAGATGAAGGAGATGAAGTTGTTGCGGCGCTTGGCGCGCAGATAGCGCAGGCCGATGGCCACGGGTAAGGGTTTGAACATGCGCAGCCACCATCCAGGGAGCGCTATGGTGCCATCTGCAGCGGCGCAGACGAAGCGGCACGGGCCTGAGCGGCCAGACGCAGTTCACGTCGTGCCGCCGGCGGCAGCGTGTCCGGCCACCAGGCCAGGCGCCCGACCCGGCCCTCCGCGTCGCGCCAGCGCACGAAGGCCAGCGGCCCGCGCCAGTCCACCTGCAGCGCCGCCAACGGCTGGCCGTCGAGGCTTGCCGCGGCGCTGCCCTGCGGCGGGATCAGCAGCGCGCGCGGCGCGCGCCGGGCTTCGCGCCGCAGCAGCAGTACCGCATACAGCGCGGCCAGCGCCGCCGCCGGCCAGGCGCAACTGCGCGGCATGTCCGAACCCAGGATCGACAGCGGCGCCAGCACGCTCAGCAGCGCCAGCGCCGCCAGCAGCCAGCGCGAGGGACGCCACTCAAGCCGGCATGGCGCGGATGGTGGCGATGAGATCGGCGGCGCGTGCATCGGGACAAGCCTCGTAGCCCATGAACCAGCGCCACAACTTATCGTCCTCGCAGTCGAGCAGGTATAGGAAAACCCCGCGCTCGGCTTCGGACGCCTGCGCCCAGCGCCGGTCTAGGTAGCGCCCGAACAGCTGGTCCAGTTCGCGCATGCCGCGCCGGCAGCGCCAGCGCAGCTTCTTCAGTTCGGTGGCTTCGTCCATCGCATCGCACCCCTGTCTTGGTGGGCGGACGCCTGCTGCGGCGACCGCCGGAAACGCGCGCGGCACCGAACCCGAGAGCCGGTGCCGCGCAAGTCGGACGGGCCTGCCGTCCGTGGTGAAGCGCTAGCCGATCAGGCGCGACGCGCCATCATCAGCTTCTTGATCTCGGCGATCGCCAGCGCCGGATTCAACCCCTTCGGGCAGGTCCGCGCGCAGTTCATGATGGTGTGGCAGCGGTACAGCTTGAACGGATCTTCCAGATCGTCCAGGCGCGCACCGGTGTCCTCGTCGCGCGAGTCGATGATCCAGCGGTAGGCCTGCAGCAGGATCGCCGGGCCCAGGTAGCGCTCGCCGTTCCACCAGTAGCTCGGGCAGCTGGTCGAGCAGCACGCGCACAGGATGCATTCGTACAGGCCGTCGAGCTTCTTGCGGTCTTCCGGCGACTGCAGCCGCTCGCGGTCCGGCGGCGGCGGGGTCTGGGTGCGGATCCACGGCTTGATCGACGCGTACTGCGCGTAGAAGTGGGTCAGGTCCGGCACCAGATCCTTGATCACGCTCATGTGCGGCAGCGGATAGATCGGCACTTCGGCCTTGTCGCAGTCGGCGATCGCCTTGGTGCAGGCCAGCGTGTTGGTGCCGTCGATGTTCATCGCGCACGACCCGCAGATGCCCTCGCGGCAGGAACGGCGGAAGGTCAGGGTCGGATCGATCTCGTTCTTGATCTTGATCAGCGCGTCCAGGACCATCGGGCCGCACGCGTCCAGATCCACCTCGTAGGTGTCGGTGCGCGGGTTGCTGTCGTCGTCCGGATTCCAACGGTAGACCTTGAAGGTACGAGCATTCTTCGCGCCGGTGGCGGGAAAGTGCTTGCCCTTGCCGATCTTGGAATTCTTGGGGAGGGTGAACTCTGCCATGGCTTTAAAATCCGGGAATGGGGATTGGGGAATGGGGAATGGGAAGCAGGGGCGAAGAGCGCAGGCGCTTTTTTCGATTCCCCATTCCCGATTCCCGTTTCCCGGCTTTGGTCAGTAGACGCGCGGTTTCGGCGGCACCACGTCGACGTCCTTGCTGAGCGTGTACATGTGCACCGGACGGTAGTCGAAGCTGCACTGGCCCTTGTCGTCGACGGTGACCAGGGTGTGCTTCTGCCAGTTGACGTCGTCGCGGTCCGGGAAATCCTCGTGCGCATGCGCGCCGCGGCTTTCCTTGCGTTGCTCGGCCGAGTTGATCGTCGCCACCGCGTTGAGCAGCAGGTTGTTCAGCTCGTAGGTCTCGATCAGGTCCGAATTCCACACCAGCGAGCGGTCGGAGACCTTCACGTCCTCGAACGTGGCGTAGATCTCGGCCATCTTGTCGACGCCTTCCTTGAGCGTCTTGCTGGTGCGGAACACCGCCGCGTCGGACTGCATGGTGCGCTGCATCTTGTCGCGGATCACCGAGGTCGGCGTGCCGCCATTGGAATTGCGCAGCTTGTCGAGCAGGCCCAGCGCCTTGTCGCAGGAATCGCTGGCCAGGGTCTTGTGCGGCGCGCCGGTCTTGATCGTCTCGGCGCAGCGGTTGGCCACCGCACGCCCGAACACCACCAGGTCCAGCAGCGAGTTGGAACCCAGGCGGTTGGCGCCGTGCACCGACACGCAGGCCGCTTCGCCGATCGCGTACAGGCCGGGCACCACCGCATCGGGGTTGTCGCCGTCCTTGCGCACCACTTCGCCGTGGTAGTTGGTCGGGATGCCGCCCATGTTGTAGTGCACGGTCGGGATCACCGGGATCGGCTGCTTGGCCACATCGACGCCGGCAAAGATGTGCGCGCTCTCGGCGATGCCGGGCAGCTTCTCGTTGATCACCTCCGGGCCGAGGTGGGTCAGGTCGAGCAGGATGTGGTCCTTGTGCTCGCCGACGCCGCGGCCTTCGCGGATCTCGATGGTCATCGAACGCGACACCACGTCGCGCGAGGCCAGATCCTTGTAGTGCGGCGCGTAGCGCTCCATGAAGCGCTCGCCATTGCTGTTGCGCAGGATGCCGCCTTCGCCGCGCACGCCCTCGGTGATCAGGCAGCCGGCGCCGTAGATGCCGGTGGGGTGGAACTGCACGAACTCCATGTCCTGCATCGGCAGGCCGGCGCGCATCACCAGGCCGCCGCCGTCGCCGGTGCAGGTATGCGCGGAGGTGGCGCTGAAGTAGGCGCGGCCGTAGCCGCCGGTGGCCAGCACCACGCCGTGGGCGCGGAACAGGTGCAACGAGCCTTCGGCCATGTCCAGCGCGAGCACGCCGCGGCACACGCCTTCCTCGTCGAAGATCAGGTCCAGCGCGAAGTACTCGATCATGAAGCGCGCGTTGTGCGCCAGCGACTGCTGGTACAGCGTGTGCAGCATGGCGTGGCCGGTACGGTCGGCGGCGGCGCAGGTGCGCTGCGCGGACGGGCCTTCGCCGTACTTGGTGGTCATGCCGCCGAACGGACGCTGGTAGATCTTGCCGTCCTCGGTGCGGCTGAACGGCACGCCGTAGTGCTCCAGCTCGATGATCGCCGGGATCGCCTCGCGGCACATGTACTCGATCGCATCCTGGTCGCCCAGCCAGTCCGAGCCCTTGATGGTGTCGTAGAAGTGGTAGCGCCAGTCGTCCTCGCCCATGTTGCCGAGCGCGGCGGAGATGCCGCCCTGCGCGGCCACGGTGTGCGAACGGGTCGGGAAGACCTTGGTCAGGCAGACCGTCTGCAGGCCCTTGGCGGCCAGGCCGAAGGTGGCGCGCAGGCCGGCGCCGCCGGCGCCGACCACGACCATGTCGTACTTGTGTTCGGTGATCTTGTAAGCGGACATCTAGTTTGAATTCCTGTTCCGGGCGCCGATCAGGCGCTGCCCAGCGCGATGCGGGCGACCGCGAATACACCGACGATCGCACCGAGCACGGCGACGAACTTCACCGTGGTCTGCAGCGCCAGGGCCAGCAGCGAGTTGTGCACATAGTCTTCGAGGATAACCTGCAGGCCGATCTGCGCATGCCAGAACATCGCGACCAGGAAGCCGACCAGCAGCACCGCGTTCCACGGCTTGGCCACCGCCTCGGTGGCGGTGACGTAGTCGGCGCCGAGCAGGCTCAGCACGAACACCAGGAACCAGATGGTGAGGCCGACCAGCGCGGTGGCGGTGAGTCGCTGCAGCACGAAGTGCTCGGTGCCGGACTTGGCGGCTCCCAGGCCGCGCACGTTCTTCAACGGGGTGCGGTATCGGCTCATGCGGCGGCTCCGGTCAGCACGTAGGCCCAGATCAGCGCGACGATCACCAGGCTGCCGATCACCGACAGCCAGCTGTTGCGCACGAAGGCGGGGATGCTGAAGCCGTGGCCGAAGTCCTGCACGATGTGGCGCAGGCCGTTGCACAGGTGGTAGGCGAAGGCCCAGCTCCAGGCGAACAGGAACAGCTGGCCGTACCAGGCGCCGGCCATGCCGCGGAAGCAGTTCCAGGAGGCCGGGCCGAGCATCAGCACCAACAGCGCGGCCGCAATGATCAGGGCACCGACCGACAGGATGATGCCAGTGGCTCGATGCAGGATCGAGGTCACCATCTGGATCTGCCAGCGATAGACCTGCAGGTGGGGGGAAAGAGGACGTTCGCGGGTCGCCATTCGCTGGGCTCGTTGTCTCGGCTGGGCGGCGTGCTTAAGGCCGCGTTGGCTCAAAGCTGCTCAAAAATCGATGCAGCGTCCGTTTTTCTCCCAGTCGCCGTAGCGCGTCGGCTCGAGGCCGCCGCGACCGCCGATTTCCCGCGGCGCAGGCGTCGCTTCCGGAGTGTTCTCCTCGGCGGGTCGCTGCGTTTCGGGATCGGGCTCGGGTGTGGGGGTTGGTTGGCCTATCATGCGGGTCTCACAACAGCGTAATTTTAGTCCTCCCCCTCGTGCCTGACAACCTGAATCTCACTTCCGCCGGTTTTTCCGCGCTCCCAGACCTGCAATACGTGGCGTTGAGCGGCGCGGATGCAGTCGCTTTCGCCCAGGCGCAGTTCGCCAACGACGTGCAGGCGCTGCGCAACGGCCATTGGCAATGGAACGCCTGGCTGAGCGCCAAGGGCCGGGTGATCGCGCTGTTCGCGCTGCTGCGCCGCGCCGACGACGCCCTGCTGGTGCTGCTGCCGGACGGCGGCGCAGCGGACCTGGCCATGGCGCTGAACCGTTTCGTGTTCCGGCGCAAGGTGCGCATCGCCGCGCACGACGATCTGCACGCCTACGCGCGCCTGGCGGCGCCCGCGCATGCGCAAGGCGCGGTGCTGGCCGAGCGTGGCGACGGGGCGATCGAACTGGACATGGGCGGCGACGGCCTGCCGCGCACGCTGCTGTTGGTGCCGGCCGCGCAAGCCACGCAGGACGTGGCTGACCCCAGCTTCGCCGCCGCCTGGCGCCAGGCCGATCTGCGCCTGGGCCTGGCCCGGCTCGATCCCGGCCAGCGCGAGCAATGGACCCCGCAACAGCTGGCGCTGGACCGGCTGCACGCGTTCAGCGTGAAGAAGGGCTGCTATCCGGGCCAGGAGATCGTCGCCCGCACCCATTTCCTGGGCAAGGCCAAGCGCGCACTGCAATTGCTGGAGGTGGACGGCACGGCCGAGGTCGGCGCGCAGGTGCTGCGCGACGGACAGCCGCTGGGCAGCGTGGTCAGCGTCGCCGGCACGCTGGCGCTGGCGGTGCTGCCGCTGGAGGAGGCGCCGCCGACCGGCCTGTCCATCGGCGCGCATCCGGCGCACTGGCAGCCGCTGCGCGACGGCCTGGCACGCTGAGCGAGCCTCGCAGCCCGCCGTCCTGCCCTCCTCGGCAGCGGGCTGCGTCGGCGCGGCGGCGCGCTGTCAGAACTCGCCGCCGCCGGCCGGCGCGATGCCTCAGGCCGGCGACAGGCGCTCGCCGCTCTCCGGATCGAAGAAGTGCAGCGCCTCGCCGCGCACCGCCACGCGCAGGGGCTCGCCCAGGCCGGGTAGCGTACGCGGCGCCACCCGCATCACCAGCGGCTGGCTGCCGTAGCTGAGGTTGACGAAGATCTCGTTGCCGACCGGCTCGATCACCTCGACCGTGGCTTCGAACCCACCCTGCCCGTCCTCGCTGGGCTGCAGGTGCTCGGGGCGCACGCCGATCGCGATCGGCCGGCCCAGCCATTGCGGCGCCACATGCGCGCCGTGCAGCGGCACGCGGCTGCCGTCGGCCAGCTGCAGTTGCTGCAGGCCGCCCTCTTCGAGCAGTTGGCCCTGCAACACGTTCATCGCCGGGCTGCCGAGGAAGCCGGCCACGAACAGGTTGGCCGGGCGGTCGTACAGCGCCATCGGCGTATCGATCTGCTGGATCCGCCCGTCCTTGAGCACCACGATGCGCTGGCCCAGGGTCATCGCCTCGACCTGGTCGTGGGTCACATAGATCATCGTGGTGCCGAGCTTGCGGTGCAGCTGCGCGATCTCGGTGCGCACCGAGTGGCGCAGCTTGGCGTCCAGGTTCGACAGCGGCTCGTCGAGCAGGAACACCGCCGGCTCGCGCACCAGCGCGCGGCCCAGCGCCACGCGCTGGCGCTGGCCGCCGGACATCGCGCGCGGCAGCTTGTCCAGCATCGGGGTCAGGCCCAGGGTGTCGGCGGCGGCGGCGACGCGGCGCGCGATGACGTCCTTGCTCTCGCCGCGCAGCTTCAGCCCGAACGCCAGGTTCTCGGCCACGGTCATGTGCGGGTACAGCGCGTAGCTCTGGAACACCATCGCGATGTCGCGGTCCTTCGGCGCCACGTCGTTGACCACGCGCTCGCCGATGCGCAACTCGCCGCCGCTGATCTCCTCCAGGCCCGCGATCATGCGCAGCAGGGTGGATTTGCCGCAGCCCGAGGGCCCGACCAGCACCATCAGTTCGCCGTCGGCCACTTCGAAGCTGGCCCCGTGCACGGCGACCTGGCCGTTGTCGTAGACCTTGCGGATGTTGTCCAGTTGTACTTTCGCCATGGTGCGGTATCCGGTTTCCGGCTGGAGAGACGGGCTGCCGCCGGTCCCTCCCGAAGGCAGTGCATACGAATGCGGTTCGCATCGTGCCAGCGACACAGGCAACAATGGGATCGCAATGCGGTATTCTGCCATGTAACCGTTTTCACGGGGCAACATCGACGCCTGGGAGGGCTTGCGATGCGAACCGCCAGCCGCCGCCGTCCGGCGTGCGCCGAGCGCCGGCTCTGATGCTTGAGGCATTAGACAGGTATGCTCAGAGGTCTGGCAGTCGTATTCATCTCCCGGATCGTGCGGTCCCGCCTGGCGGTCGTCATCGCTATGCCCCCGCGCGAGCTGCAGGACGGATACAGGCCGCTTCCGCCGCTTGCTTACCAACGCCACGTCACTACTAGCCCCCAGGTGATCGACGAAATGTCACCCGAAACCGAAAACCGGTCGATGCACGATACGTTCCTGCTGTTTGGCGCCACCGGCGATCTGGCCCAGCGCTACCTGTTCCCGTCGCTGCTGCGCATGCTCGACGACGGCTTCCTGCCGGAAGACTTCCGCATCCGCGCGCTGGCGCTGTCGCCGCACGACACCGCCAAGTTCCACGAGATCCTCAAGCCGCGGCTGCAGGCGGCGATGCCGCAGGTCAGCGAGGCGGTGATCCAGTCGCTGCTGGATCGCACCGACTACCGCTCGGTGGACCTGCGCAATGCCGAGTCGGTGGCCGACGCGGTGCGCGAGCTGGCCTCGCGCAAGTGCGTCAGCTACCTGGCGATCCCGCCGGGGCTGTACATCAGCACCTGCCAGGGCCTGGCCCTGGGCGGGGCGCTGGCCGCGCCGAACCGGCTGATGCTGGAGAAGCCGATCGGCCACGACTCGGCCAGCGCGCGCGAGATCCTGCAGGCGATCGGCGCGCTGATCGACGAGGACCGCGTGTTCCGCCTGGACCACTACCTGGGCAAGGCGGCGGTGCAGAACCTGATCGCGCTGCGCTTCGGCAACACGCTGCTGGAGGCGGTGTGGAACCGCAACTACATCGAGTCGGTGGAGATCCTGGTCGCCGAGAGCGAGGGCGTGGACGGCCGCGACGCCTACTACGCGCGTTCCGGCGCGCTGCGCGACATGGTCCAGAGCCATATCCTGCAGCTGCTGTGCCTGGTGGCGATGGAGCCGCCGGCCTCGCTGGAGGCGGACCGCATCCGCGACGAGAAGGTCAAGGTGCTGCGTGCGCTGCGTCCGCTGCAGGCCGCGCACGCCGCGCGCGACAGCGTGCGCGGGCGCTACACCGCCGGCACCATCAACGGCCAGCAGGCGCAGGCCTACCAGCCGCCGGAAGGCAGCGACGTGGAGACCTTCGTCGGCGTCACCGCCTACATCGACAACTGGCGCTGGGCCGGGGTGCCGTTCCGGCTGTGCACCGGCAAGCGCCTGGCCGAACGCACCACGCGCATCGTGGTCACGCTCAAGCCGGTCACCCATTGGCTGTTCGAGCGCCCCGACGCGAAGCACGTGGCGCCGAACCGGCTGACCTTCCAGCTGCAGCCGCAGGAGAACATCGAACTGGGCCTGATGAGCAGCCTGGCCGGCCCGGAATGGGGCGCGCTGGAACTGCAGCCGCTGGAACTGGAACTGTCGGTGCCGACCGGCCTGCATCGCCGCATCGCCTACGAGCGGCTGATGCTGGACGCGCTCAACGGCAACCACGCGCTGTTCGTGCGCGACGACGAAGTGCGCGCGGCCTGGGCCTGGATCGACAGCGTCAGCGACGCCTGGGCGCAGGCGCAATTGCCGCTGCTGCCCTACCCGGCCGGCAGCTGGGGGCCGCAGGAGGCCGAACGCTACGTCTCCGCCGACGACGCCAGCGCCGTGCAGCGGGACGCGTCATGAGCGCGCCGCTGCGGCCGGTGCTGGTCGCCGACATCGGCGGCACCAACGCGCGCTTCGCGCTCGCCGACCTCGACGCGTCCACGCCGTTGCTCGACGACAGCACCCAGACCTATGCGGTGGTGGAGTTCCCGTCGCTGGGCGACGCGGCGCGCCACTACCTGCAGCAGACCGGCGTGGACGCGCGCAGCGGCGTGTTCGCCGTGGCCGGGCGGGTGGACGGCGACGAGGCGCGGATCACCAACCACCCGTGGGTGATCTCGCGCTCGCGCACCTGCGCCATGCTCGGCTTCGACGAGCTGCACCTGATCAACGACTTCGCCGCGCAGGCGATGGCGATCAGCCTGCTGCAGCCGCAGGACGTGGTCCAGGTCGGCGGCGCGGCGTGGCAGCCGGCGCCGGTCGCCACGCCGCGCAACTACGCGGTGATCGGCCCCGGCACCGGCCTGGGCGTCGGCGGCCTGCTGACCCGCGGCGGCCGTTGCATCCCGCTGGAGACCGAGGGCGGCCATGTCAGTTTCCCGCCGGGCACGCCCGAGGAGATCCGCATCCTGGAGCTGCTGTCGCAGCAGTTCGGCCGCGTCTCCAACGAACGCCTGATCTGCGGCCCCGGCCTGGTCAACATCCATCGCGCGCTCAGCGAGATCGCCGGCGACAACCCCGGTCCGCTGCAGCCGGAGGACATCACCGCCCGCGCCGCGCAGGGCGACTACCGCGCGATGCGCACCATCGACGTGTTCTGCGCGGTGTTCGGCGCCATCGCCGGCGACCTGGTGCTGGTGCAGGGCGCCTGGGACGGCGTGTTCCTGACCGGCGGCCTGGTGCCGAAGATGCTCGACGCGCTGCAGCACTCCGGCTTCCGCCAGCGCTTCGAGCACAAGGGCCGCTTTTCGTCGATCATGGCGCGGGTACCGTCGCTGGCGGTGATCCACCCCCGTCCCGGCCTGCTCGGCGCCGCCGCCTACGCGGTCGATGCCGAGCGGCAATCCCCAGGAGTCGTTACATGAGCCCCACGTTGTCCGATCGCATCACCCTGATCCGCTACGACGATCCCGACGAATGGATCGACGCGGCGGCGGCAGAGATCGGCGACGCGCTGCGCGCGGACATCGAGCTGCGCGGCAACGCGCGGCTGCTGCTGTCCGGCGGCACCACCCCGGCGCCGGTGTACCAGGCGCTGGCCGAGTTGCCGCTGGACTGGACCAAGCTGGAAGTGGGCCTGGTCGACGAGCGCTGGCTGTCGCCGCAGGACAGCGACAGCAATGCCTACCTGGTCCGGCAGAGCTTCCTGGAACGTGCCGAAGGCGCGCGCTTCGAGCCGCTGGTGCGGGTCGGCAAGCCGCTGCAGGATTGCGTGCACGCCGCCAACCTGCATGCGCAGCATGCGCCGGCCGCGTGCATGGCGGTGCTCGGCATGGGCGGCGACGGCCACACCGCGTCGCTGTTCCCCGGCGCCACCGACCTGAACAAGGCGCTGGCCAATCCCCTGCCCTACGCCGCGCTGGACGCCACCGGCTGCCCCGGCGCCAACACCTGGCCGCTGCGCATCACCCTGACCCCGGCCGGGTTGGCGCCGATCGGCCAGCGCATGCTGTTGCTGCGCGGCAAGCAGAAGCTCGACGTGCTCGAGCGCGCGCTGGCCGGCAGCGATCCGCACGAATTCCCGATCCGCGTCGCCTTCGACACGCCTGGTGCGCGCTTGCGCGTGCATTGGTGTGAGTGAGGCTGGGAGTGGGGAATCGGGAATCGGGAATGGGAACAGCCGCGCGCTGCCACCGTCCCGGTTTGTCCGAGTTCCTCGCTCCGTTATGCGACGCCACCCCCACACTTCATAGCCACTTCAGCCAATGAGCCTGCATCCGAAAATCCACGCGATCACCGAACGCATCCGCGCACGCAGCGTACCGTCGCGGCGCGCCTACCTGGCCGGCATCGATGCCGCATTGCGCGACGGCCCGTTCCGCAGCCGCCTGAGCTGCGGCAACCTGGCGCACGGCTTCGCCGCCTGCGGCCCGACCGACAAGAGCCGGCTGGAAGGCGGGATCACCCCGAACCTGGGCATCGTCACCGCCTACAACGACATGCTGTCGGCGCACCAGCCGTTCGAGCACTACCCCGAGATCATCCGCAGCACCGCGCGTGCGCTGGGCGCCACCGCGCAGGTCGCCGGCGGCGTGCCGGCGATGTGCGACGGCGTGACCCAGGGCCGTCCCGGCATGGAGCTGTCGCTGTTCTCGCGCGACGTGATCGCCCAGGCCACCGCGATCGGCCTCAGCCACGACATGTTCGACACCACCCTCTACCTGGGCGTGTGCGACAAGATCGTGCCCGGCCTGCTGATCGGCGCGCTGGCGTTCGGCCACCTGCCGGCGGTGTTCGTGCCGGCCGGGCCGATGACCCCAGGCATTCCCAACAAGCAGAAGGCCGAAGTGCGCGAGCGCTACGCCGCCGGCCAGGCCACCCGCGAGGAACTGCTGGCCGCCGAATCGGCGTCCTACCACGCGCCCGGCACCTGCACCTTCTACGGCACCGCCAATTCCAACCAGGTGTTGCTGGAAGCGATGGGCGTGCAGTTGCCCGGCGCCTCGTTCGTCAATCCGGGCACGCCGCTGCGCGACGCGCTGACCCAGCAGGCCACCGAGCGCGCGCTGCGCATCACCGCGCTGGGTAGCGATTTCCGCCCGCTCGGCCGGCTGATCGACGAACGCGCGATCGTCAACGCCGCGGTCGCGCTGATGTCCACCGGCGGCTCCACCAACCACACCATCCACTGGCTGGCGGTGGCGCGCGCGGCCGGCATCGTGCTGACCTGGGACGACCTGGACGAACTGTCGCAGATCGTGCCGCTGCTGACCCGCGTGTATCCCAACGGCGAGGCCGACGTGAACCATTTCGCCGCGGCCGGCGGCGTGGGATTCGTGTTCCGCGAGCTGATGGACGCGGGGCTGATGCACGACGACCTGGCCACCATCGTGCCCGGCGGCATGCGCGCCTACGGCGACGAGCCGTGCGTGCAGAACGGCGCGCTGGCCTACGTGCCGAGCCCGGCCAAGAGCGCCGACGAAAGCGTGGTGCGCCCGGCCTCCAATCCGTTCGAAGCGCAGGGCGGATTGCGCCTGCTGCGCGGCAATCTCGGCCGCTCGCTGATCAAGCTGTCGGCGGTGAAGCCGGAATTCCGCACCATCGAGGCGCCGGCGGTGGTCATCGACGCGCCGCAGGCCTTGAACAAGCTGCACGCCGCGGGCGTGTTGCCGCACGACTTCGTGGTGGTGCTGCGCTACCAGGGCCCGCGCGCGAACGGCATGCCGGAACTGCATTCGCTGGCGCCGCTGCTGGGCCTGCTGCAGAACCAGGGCCGGCGCGTGGCGCTGGTCACCGACGGGCGCCTGTCCGGCGCCTCGGGCAAGTTCCCGGCGGCGATCCACGTGACGCCGGAAGCGGCGCGCGGCGGCCCGATCGCGCGCGTGCGCGAAGGCGACATCGTGCGCCTGGACGGCGAAGCCGGCACCCTGGAAGTGCTGGTGGACGCCGCCGAATGGGCGGCGCGCGCACTGGCGCCGAACACCGCGCCGGCTGCGCACGACCTCGGCCGCAACCTGTTCGCGATCAACCGCCGCGTGGTCGGTCCCGCCGACCAGGGCGCGATGTCGATCTCCTGCGGCCCGCCGGCCGCCGACGGCGACGACTGGAACTACGACGCCGAGTACGACCTGGGCCGCAGCAGCGAGGCCGCCGACGCGCCGCACGAGGCGAAGGACGCGTAAGCCTGCGGCCCGACCGGCGCCACCGGCGCCACGCCACCCCCGCGTCGGCCGCCTGCGGCCGATGCACTCCCGCCATCTTCGCGACTACGAGATTGCCATGACGATTGCCGAACACCAGAACACCGCCGAACAGCTCCTGCGCGCCGCCGGCATCCTGCCGGTGGTGACCGTGCACAGCCTGGACGAGGCGCGCCGCGTCTCCGCCGCGCTGCTCGAAGGCGGCCTGCCCGCGATCGAGCTGACCCTGCGCACGCCGGTGGCGATGGACGCGCTGGCGATGCTCAAGCGCGAACTGCCGGACATCAAGATCGGCGCCGGCACCGTGCTCACCGAAACCCAGCTGCAGCAGGCGATCGACGCCGGCGCCGATTTCATCGTCACCCCGGGCACGCCGCCGGCGCTGGCCGACGCGCTGGCGCGGGCGCCGCTGCCGGTGGTACCGGGCGCGGCCACCCCGACCGAACTGCTGGCGCTGATGGCGCGCGGCTTCCGCGTCTGCAAGCTGTTCCCGGCCACCGCGGTCGGCGGCCTGGCGATGCTCAAGGGCCTGGCCGGTCCGCTGGCGGACCTGAAGCTGTGCCCCACCGGCGGCATCGGCGAAAGCACCGCGGCCGAGTACCTGGCGCAGCCGAACGTGGTCTGCATCGGCGGCTCGTGGATGGTGCCGAAGGACTGGCTGGCCAATGGCGAGTGGGACAAGGTGCGCGAGAGCGCGGCGAAGGCGGCGGCCATTGTCCGCGGGATTCGGGATTAGGGATTCGCTAAAGCCCGGCTCCCCGCGATCGGGAAACGAACAAAAAAAGCGCCGGCATGCCGGCGCTTTTTTTGCTTTTGCTTTTGCTGTTACGACTCCCTAATCCCGACTCCCGAATCCCGGCCTCACCGCACCTCGATCTGCACATCCGCCGGCAAAGAACGGATCCGCAGCTCGCCATTTTCCCACTGCGCCGCTTCGCCATTGACCAAGGTGCGCCCGGGCTCGCCCGGATACGGCCACGGCAGCACCAGGCCGCCGCTGGGCACGCGCAGGCCACCGCTGATGCCCAGGGTCAGGCGATTCTTCTGCCGGCGCAGCTGGTAGCTCAGTTCGCCCTGCGGAGTGCGCAGGTCCTGGATCGCGATGCCCTTGCCGTCGAACCAGGCCGCCGGCACGCCGGCCGCCAGCACCAGGCTGTCGTCGATGTCGCGCGCGTAGGCGAACATGTCTAGCGTCGAGCGCACGAAGTCCGACGCCACCCAGGCATGCGGCAGGTCGCCGACGAAGAACGGCTTGCGCGGCGTGCGCGAGACCACTTCGGCCCACTGGTTCCACGGCTGCGGCGCGCGGTCCTTGAAGAAGAACTGGGTCGCGTCCCAGGCCCGTTCGCGCCAGCCCAGGCGCACGAACGCGGCGACGTTGCGCCATTCGTACGGGGTGTAGTCCTTCCACTCGCGCTTGCCGTCGCGGCGGCTGGCGAACTCGCCCCAATAGCGCTCGAAGGTGTTGCCCAGCAGCTGCGGCGGCAGCCGGCCCTGCTCCCCGCCCGGCGCCAGCGCGATGGTCGTGGAGGTGGGATCGAAATCGCCCAGCTCGGCCGAACCGGGCAGGAAATCGATGTGGTGCTGCTGCGTGGCGGTCTGCAGCGAGGCGTACAGGTCCTGGCGGAATTCGTCGCGCGCGGCGGCGAAGCGTGCCGCATCGTCGACGCGGCCGAGCTCGGCGGCGATCTCCACCGCGTCCTTGTAGCCGCGCAGCGCCCAGAAGTTGTCCCAGTACGAATGCATCGGCTTGGCCGAATAGCCTTCGTGGCTGATCGACACCGGCATCATCCCGTAGAACGCCGGATTGCGCGCCCGGTTCTCCTCGGTGCGCTCGCTGAGCCGCAGCTGTTCCATGTACTCGTACGCGGCCAGCACGTGCGGCCACATCTTTTCCAGGAACGCGCGGTCGCCGCTGTAGCGGTAGTAGTCGGCGACGCCGAAGATCAGTTCGCCATGGCTGTCGTTCTCCGGCACCGGATCGCTGCCGCGGTCGTCCACGCAGCACGGCACCATGCCGTTGGCGAACTGGTACGGCGCGTACCACTCCAGGTACTCGCGCGCCACGTCGGCGCGGCCCAGGCGCAGCAGGCCTTCGGAAATCATGGCGCCGTCGCGGATCCAGCTGCGCGAGTACGAGCGCGTGCCCGGCTGCAGGCGTGGCCCGATCCGCGAGATCAGCATGTGCGCCAGCGCGGTGCGCAAGGTGTCGGCCAGCGCCTTGCCCTCGGCCGGGACGCTCAGCTGCACCCGGTCCAGTTTCTCGCGCCACTGCTCGGCCACCAGCTGTTGCGCACGCGCCGCATCGAACCCGGACGGCAGCGCCTGCGCGCCGGTCTGCGGGATCAGCAAGGCCACTTCGCGCACTTCGCCCGGCGCCAGGCGCCCGCGGTACAGCAGCGCGCCCGAGGCCAGGCCGTCGGCGTCGGACGCCTGCTGCGGCAGCGCGGCGCTGTCGGCGGCCAGGCGCTCGATGTCGATGCCGGCGTCGAACGCCGTGGCGTAGGCCGCGTCGGGCTTCTGCACCGCGAACACGCGCGGCTCGCCGTTGACCTGCACCTGGCCGCCGTCGAACGCCAGCAGATGGATCGGACTGACCCCGCCGACAGTGTTGAGGAACTGGCTGGGCGGGTTCACCTGGAACGGCCGCACCGCCAGCGCCAGGGTGTAGTCGTGCGGCTTCTTGCTCGGGTTGCTGAGCCGGTAGCGCGCCACCAGCTGCGCCTGCTCCGGCGTGCCCTGCACGAAGGCGGTGATGCGCAGGCCGGCATTGTCGTGGCTCCAGTCCACGCTGGGGATCGGCAGGTAGTCGTCCTGCAGGCTCTGCGCGGTCTTCACGTCGGCCCAGCTCAGGCGCTTGCCGTCCAGCAGCAGGAACGGCTCGATGCTGAAACCGCCCTTGCCCACTTCGATCGCGCCGTCCTCGCCGACCAGGCCCTGTTCGCGGCCGCCGTCCAGGCCGACGATGGTCCAGTACGGCTGCTCGCCGCTGAAGCCGCGCGGGAACCAGCCGCGGGTGGAATCGGCCGCCACCGACTTGACGAAGTCGTTCGGGGTCGCGGCGAAGGCCAGCGGCTGCAGCGCGATGTCGGCGATGCCGTAGCGGAAGCTGGGGCCGTCCTCCAAGTCGATGCGCACGTAGCGCGCCTCGGTTTCGGGCATCGGCAACCAGTCGGTGCCGCCGTTGCCGGCGGTGACGGTGCGCAGCTCGCGCCAGCTGCGGCCGTCGGCCGAGCCCTGCAGCTTGTAGCGCGAGGCATACACGCCCGGCGCCCATTGCACCTTGGCGCCGCCGAACTCGCGCACCTTGCCCAGGTCGAGCATGATGGTCTGGGTCTTGGCGTTGCCGCTGTACCACACCGTGTCGGGCTTGCCGTCGGCGATGCGCTGCTCCAGCGCCGGCGCGGTGTCGGCGCTGACCTTCACCGTCAGCGGCGAGGTGTCCTGCGGCGGCAGCGGCGTCAGGGTCAGCTGGTCGAAGCACACCGTGCCCTTGCCGCCGACCTGGTTGTAGATGGTGAACTCGACCTGCGCGCTGTGCTTGAGTTCCTTGTCCGGACTCGGTCCCCAGGCCTTGTCGATCTGCCGCTTCTTGAAGCTGACCGTGCTCCACTGCTTGGGGAAGTCGTAGCGCGGCCGGTTGACCCACCACACGTTGTCGCCGCTGGCGTCGACCAGCTTGAACTGCAGGTCGTTGCTCGGCGAATCGCCGCGCAGCTGGAATGCGAGCTGGTAGTTGTCCGGATAGTCGATCGGGATCGCGCGGCGGATCCCGGCGTAGCCGGAAACGCCGTTGAAGTCGTAGTCCAGGCAGATCGCCTTGGCGCGGCCGCCGCTGGCGGCCTGCACCAACCGGGTCGAGGCGGTGACCTGATTGGAGACGACGATCTGCCAGTTGTCGAGATTGTTGAAGCTGTCCAGCGCTACCGGCGCGGTCGGCACCGCGGCAAAGGCCTGCGCCGCCGCCAGGCCCAGGATGGCCATCGTCCACCGTCTGCTCGTCATCGCCGCTCCCGTCATGAACCTCGTCCCCGTTGTGTCGTTGGCTTTTTGCAGGAGGGGGTTCAACCCCGACGCGTTACCGGTACGGCGTCGGGGCTGAAGCCCCTCCTACAGGTGCGCGTCCACCATGACCTGCGAGTCGCACACCCCGCACCAGTGCATACGCCATGCCGTCCCTGGCGAAGCATACCGGCTTCGGACAACCCGGCCTGACCATCGCGGCCAGGCGTTCGGCGCAAGGCGCGCCAATGGCGCTCCATGATCGGCAGAACCGCTGCCATCCATGGCGTAACACTCGCACTCCAGAACGTCCGGCCCGGCCATCCATGGCCGGGCGTTCGGGAACGCGCGAGCCAGTGGCTCGCAAGCGCGTTCCCTCACCCCTTCACGCTACCCAGCAGCAAGCCCTGGATGTAGTAGCGCTGCAGCGCCAGGAACAGCGCCAGCACCGGGATCACCGTCACCACCGCGCCGGCCATCATCATCTCCACGTCCATGATGTGTTCGCGCGACAGCGCCGCCAGCGCCACCGGCAGGGTGTAGTGCTCCTGGTCGGTCAGCACGATCAGCGGCCACATGAAGTCGTTCCACGCGGCCATGAAGGTGAAGATGGTCAGCGTCACCAGCACCGGCTTGAGCATCGGCAGCACGATCTGGAAGAAGATGCGCAGCTCGCCGGCGCCGTCGATGCGCGCGGCCTCCAGCAACTCGTCCGGGATCGAGCGCGCGTACTGGCGCACCAGGAAGATGCCGAACACCGTCGCCAGCGCCGGCACCACCACCCCGCCGAAGTTGTTGACCAGGTGCAGCTGCTTCATCAGCAGGAACAGCGGCAGCATCGCCACCTGCGCCGGGATCACCAGCGCCGCCAGCAGGATCTGGAAGATCCGCTCCTTGCCGACGAAGCGCAGCTTGGCGAAGGCGTAGCCGGCCATGGTGTTGATCAGCAGCGAGCCGAAGGTGATGGCGCACGACACCAGCAGGCTGTTGGCGAAGTTGCGCGCCATGCCGGTCCGCGAGAACAGCTCGCCGTAGTTGGCCAGGGTCGGGCCGGTCGGCAGCATCGGCGGCGGGAAGCGGCTCGCCTGCCCCGCCGGCATGAACGACACCGACACCATCCACAGCAGCGGCGCCAGGCTGATCAGCGCCAGCACCAGCAGCCCGCCGTTGACCAGCAGCGTGTTCCAGCGCGACGCGCCGATTTCGCGGCTCATACCAGGTCCTTCTTGCGGCCGAAGCGCAGCATCACGGAGGTCACTCCCAGGATGATCAGGAACAGCAGGAACGCCACCGCCGACGCGCGGCCGAGGTTCCACCACTTGAAGCCTTCATCGAACATGAAGTACAGCACGCTGACCGTGCTTTGCAGCGGGTCGCCGCGGGTCATCACGTAGGGTTCGGCGAACAGCTGGAAATAGCCGGACACGGTGATCACCCCGACCACCAGCAGCACCGGACCCAGCATCGGCAGGGTGATGTGCAGGAACTGCCGCCACTTCGACGCGCCGTCGATGCGCGCAGCCTCGTACAGGTCCTGCGGGATGCCCTGCAGGCCGGCGAGGAAGATCACCATGTTGTAGCCGAAGTTCTTCCACACCGCGAACAGCATGATCGTCGGCATCGCCCAGTGCGGGTCGCCGAGCCAGTCGATCGGGCCGATGCCCAGATGGCTCAGGCCGTAGTTGACCAGGCCGTAGCTGGTGTGGAACAGGTAGCGCCAGATCACCGCCACCGCCACCAGCGTGGTCACCACCGGCGCGAACAGCGCGGTGCGGAACAGCGGCTTGAACCGCGCCACCGGCGCATTGAGCAGCAGCGCCGCGCCCAGCGAGGCGCCGATCGACAACGGCACGCCGACGATGACGAAGTAGGTGGTGTTCCACAGCGACTTCCAGAACATCTGCGTCTGCAGCAACTCGATGTAGTTGCCGAAGCCGACGAAGCGCAGGTGGTTGCTGTCGGCCAGCGCGTACAGGTCGAAGTCGGTGACGCTCAGCGCCAGCGCCGACAGCACCGGCAGGCCGAAGAACACGCCGATCACGATCAGCGCCGGCCCGGCGAACAGCCAGCCGGCCAGGGAACCGCGCTTCATGGCGCCGCTCCCGCAGCCGCTGCGGCCGCTGCCTGCGGATGCTGCTGCTGGTAGATCCAGCGCCGCTTCTCCAGGATTTCGTCCACGCGCTTGTCCAGGTCCTGCACCGCCTTCTCCTGGCTTTCGCCGCCGCGCACCACGCGCTCGGTGACCAGCCGCATTTCCTGCACGATGCGCTCCCACTCCAGCACCTTCGGCGCCGGCTTGACCCGCTCCAGCTGGTCGCGGAACGCGTGCGCCAACGGATCGTTGGCCAGCGACGGGTACTCCCAGGTGCTGCGCCGCGGCGGCATGTCGCCGATCAGCGCATGGAACCGCGCCTGGGTCTGCGGTCGCGACAGGAACTCGATCAGCTTCCACGCCGCGTCCTTCTGCTGCGACTTGCGGAAGATCACCAGGCTGGTGCCGCCGGCGATGCCGGCGCCCGGGCCGCTCGGGCCCGGCAGCGGCATGGTGCCCCACTGCCCTTTCAGCGCCGCCGGCTCCAGCTTGCGGAACTCGCGGATATTCCACGGCCCGGAGATGTAGAACGCGTAGAAGCCGTTGAAGAATTCGTCCCACACGTTGGAGATCTGGGTCTCGGACATCTTCGGCGCCCAGCCCTGTTCGAACATGTTGGCGTAGAAGCCCAGCGCCTTGCGGAAACCGGGGCTGCGGAAGTTGCCGTAGTTGTTGTGGTCGCGCAGCAGCGGATCGTCCAGCTGCAGGCCCAGCGACAGCTGCTGCTCGAATTCGTTGATCGGCATCAGGATCGCGTAGCGCTTCGGCCCCACGTGCTTCTTCACCGCCGCCATGGCCTGCTCCCACTCGGCCCAGGTCTGCGGCAGCTTTTCCACGCCGGCCTCTTTCAGCATGTCCTTGCGGTAGAACAGCAGGCGCGTATCCACGTACCACGGCACCCCGTACAGCTGGCCGTCGATGACGCTGGTGTCCCAGATGCCGGCGAAGTAGTCCTTCGGATCGACAATCTTGGACTTGTCCACGTAGGGCTGCAGCGGCTGCAGCGTGTCCAGCGCGGCGAATTCGGGGATCCAGGTGTTGCCGAGCTGGCACACGTCCGGCAACCCGTCGGCGGCGAACGCGGTCAGCAGCTTTTCGTGCGCGGCGGTCCACGGGATGTTCTGGATGTCCACGTGGATGCCGGGATTCTCCTTCTCGAACTCCGGGATCAGCTCGGCCACCACCTCGGCCTCGCGGCCCATCGCCCAGAACCGCACCACCTCGCCCTGCGGCGCGCGCGCGCAACCGCACACGGCCAGCACCAGCATGCCCAGCGTCACGTACCGGCGCATCGTCCGCACGGCGCTCATTGCGGATTCTGCGGCTGGCGCTGCGCGGGATTGGGCTGCGCTTCGGCGGACGCGGCGCGCGACTCGGCGATGCCCAGCGCCCGGGCCGTGGCCGCCTGCTCGTCCTTCTTCGGCAACGGCTGGGTCTCGCCCTCCGGGGTCAGCCAGCCACCGCTGAAGCCGGCGCGCTCCAGGCCGGTCCGCAGGTACTTGTTCTTCTTCATCACGTTCCAGACGAACTCGTTGCGGTAGTTGGCGATCATGGTGACGATCGCGCCCTGGTCGATGCCGATGTAGTCGCCGGCGACCCAGCCGCGGTTGGGCAGCATGCGCCCGGTCTTGAGCGGGATATCGTAGTTGAAGCTGGGATTGAACGAATCCAGGAAGCCGTAGCTGGAATAGATGTAGTCGCCGAAGCGCTTGTGCATCTCCTGGGTCGCCGGGATCACCACTTCCGGCGCGAACACGATCGAGGACACCGCCGCGGTCGGCGCGATGGTGCCGTCGTCGAAGGCTTCGAACAATCCGGCGCCGCGGGTGCGGTAGTGGAAGAACTGGCGCTGTTCGCCGCGGTAGTCCTGGGTGGTGTTCTGCGGGCCGTCGCTGGCGGTCAGGCCCCACACGTTCTCGCCGTACTCCTTCCACTTCATCGGATTGTCGATGGCGTACTCGCGCTGCGCGAGCGTGGCGCGGCGGCTGTTGAGGAAGTAGTCGATGCCGTGCTCGCGCATGTACTGGTCCTGGATGTCGCGGAAGTCGATCCAGACGTGGTTGTACTGGTGCGCGAACAACGGCCCGAACGCCAGGTATTCCTGGCCGTAGTACACGCCCCAGTCCTTGTTGTAGGTGCGGGTCCACTCCAGCCACGCATCGGGTTCCACCGGATGGGTCGGCGAGCCGAGCGCCAGCAGGTAGACCATCATGCCTTCGTTGTAGCCCATCCAGTCGTGCTGGATGAAGCCGCGCTCGGGGTACCAGCCCATCGTGATCAGCGGCGTGCGCTGCTGCATCCACTTCCAGTCCACGCGGCGGTACAGCGTGTCGGCGATCTGGCGGATCTCCTTCTCGTCGGCGCTGTCGCCTTCGTAGTAGGACTGCGCGAACAGCACGCCCATCATCAGCAGCGCGGTGTCCACGCTCGACAGCTCCACCCACTGGTCGTAGCGCAGGCCTTTCTGCATGTCCAGGAAGTGGTAGTAGAAGCCCTTGTAGCCGGCGCGGCCGGTGCGCTGCGGACCGACCGGCACGTCGCGCAGGAAGCGCAGCGTGGTCAGGGTGCGTTGCACCGCCTGCTCGCGGCTGATCCAGCCGTTCTCGTAACCGATCGGATAGACGGTGAGCGCAAACCCGATCGAGGCGATGCTGGCGAACGGGCGCGACGGGTAGCGGTCGACCGCCAGGCCATTCTGCTCGTTGGTGGTGTCCCAGAAGAACTGGAAGGTGCGCCGTTCGATGTCGTCGAACAGCGGCGGCAACTCGGGTTTGACCAGCTTGGGGGGAAGTTCCGCTTCGATCAAGATCACTTTTACCGGCTTCTTGTCCGCTACGGAGGGCTCCTCGGTTTTCTTGCAGGATGCCAGCAGCGCTGCCGCCGCCAGCAGCAGGACCAATGGTGAGCGTGCGACGCTGCCCAGTTTCATGCCTTCGACACCCCTGTGAAATCGTTTACATGCATGTGCGAAATTATCCTACTTCCCGCCTCGCCGCGACCACCCTAAACGTTCCGGGGTGGCCGCGGCAAAGCCTTTACCAATCCAGGCCCAGCGACAGCTTCGCGGTACGGGTCGCGTACTGGTCGTAGCCGGTATAGGTCCCGCTGTCCCAATCGACGCTGTACGAGTCGTAGTTCTTCCAGTTGAAGACGTTCAGCACATCCAGGCGCATCTTCAGCTTGACGTTGGACCCGGTGTCCCACACCTTCTGCGCCGCCAGGTCCAGCTGCTTGATGCCCAGCGTGGTGTCGGGATGGAACTGGCGGATGCGGCACTGCCCGTCCGACGGGCAATAGGTGGTGTAGTAGTACTCCGGCGTGGACAGCGTCAGCTTGCCGGAGAACGTGGTGTCCCAGGGACCGTCGGCGACGCCGCTGATCACCAGGCGGTGCCGCGCCACGCCGCCGGAGGTGAACCAGCCGTAGCCGGAGAGCGTCGGGTAGTCCAGCGCATAGTGCTCGCCGAACTGCCGGTTCTCTTTGGCGTTGCTGTAGGTGTAGGCGAAGTTCACGCTCCACGGCGACTCGGACGTGTACGGCTTCTCCAGGCTCAGCAGCAGCGAGTTGTTGCGCGTCTCCAGACCGTTCATGCCCAGGATCAGCGACCCGTAGCCCGGCACGCCGTAGTCCCACGGCGAGCCGGAAATGGTGCCTGCCTCGAAGAAGCTGCCGTCCGGACGCCGGTTGCCCAGCAGAAACACCAGGCCGTCCTTGGACACGATGCGCTGCAGGGTCACCGAACTGTTCCAGCCGTAGCCCAGCATCTGGAACGTGTCGCGGATGCCGAGGCTGAACTGATCCGAATACGGCACCTTCAGGTTGTTGGCCAGCAGGTCGACCTCGCGGCCGGCCGCCGAGTTGTTCGCCACCAGCCCGTCGAGCGTGGACTGCTGCAGCAGCGAATCGTCCCACTCCAGGCAATTGTTGACGCCGACCGTGCACGGATGCGCGGCGGTGTTGACCGAATAGCCGTAGCTGCCGTAGGTGGCCTTGGTCTGCTCCAGCGCCAGGTAATCGAACAGGTTGCGGTCGTAGGAGCGCCCGGCGCCGCCGAACAGCACGTGCTTCTGGTCGCCGGTCAGATCATAGGAGAAGCCCAGGCGCGGCTGCCAGGCATCCTTGAACGCATGCCGGTTGCTGCCGTCGCTGATGTAGTTGGAGATGTCGATCCCGCCCAGCGCCAGCGTCTGCGCATAGGTCTGGCCAGTCGGCGCGTTCGGATCCTGGCTGTAGATGGCCGCCACCACGTCCGGATCGGTTACATAGTTCAGGTAGCTCGGCGTCTTTTCGTAGTCCCAGCGCAGGCCCAGGTTCAGGGTCAGCCGGTCGTTGACCTCCCAGTCGTCCTGGAAATAGATGCCGAACTGCTTGTTCTTGGACGTCAGCGTGCCCTGGCTGGTGCCGGTAAGGCCGGAGGCGAAGCTGATGTAGTACGGCACCGAGGTGCTGTCGTTGATGTCGTAGTAGTACTGCGGGTTGTATGGCTGCTGCTCGAGCGTGGTCAGCTCGACCTGCTTGTACTTCACACCCATCTTGAGGGTGTGGCCCTCCCAGCCGGAGAAGGTCAGGTCGTCCTGGAAGGAGTGGCCCGTCTGTCCCTTGTGCTGATAGCCGCCCGAGCCGGCGCCGGTGGCCAGGATCACGTTGCCGGTGTTGCCCGCGCCGTCGGTCAGCACATAGCCGTCGCCGAAGTTCTTCGGCTCCAGCGACCAGAACGCCTTCTCGTAGGTCAGGTGCGCATCGTTGAGCCAGTCGCCCATGGTCAGCTGCCAGCGCAGGTCCACCCGGGTTTCGTCCACCTGGTTTTCGGTGGCATAGGACTCGGTGTTCTGCGCGCCGACGTTGCCCAGGCCGGTTTCCTCGCGGCGCTTGGCGGTCAATTCGAGCAGGTTGTTGTCGTCGATCGCCCAGTCGATCTTGCCGAAGTACAGGTCCTCGTGGAACGGCACGGTGCTGTTGCGCACCGCCGACTGCACCGACGCGGGCAGTTCGGACACGGTGTAGCCCTGGCCCGGATACACGTCCTGCGGCGCGGAGTAGTCCTTGCCTTCGTAGGTCACGAAGAAATGCGCCACGTCCTTGACGATCGGGCCGCCGAACGAGAAGCCGTACTGCTCGTCCTTGGAACGGTCCTTGCTGCCCTGCGCCTTCTCCGACTCGCGCGCCGCGCGCCAATCGGAATTGCTGTAGTCCCAGAAGAAGCTGCCGTGGAAATCGTTGCCGCCGGACTTGGTCACCGCCGACACCGCCGCGCTGCTGAGCTGGTCGTACTCGGCCTTGTAGTTGGAGGTGATGACCTTGTATTCGCCGATCGCCAGCTGCGGGAACGGATTGCCGCGGCTGGAGTCCTGCCCGGTGATGCCGCCGGCCAACACGTAGTTCTTCTGGCCGACGCCATCGATGAACACATTGATGTTGTTCGCGCTCTGCGCGCCGGACTGCAGCTTGGTCGAGCCATCGCTGGGGCTGGTCTCGAACACCATGCCGGGCACGGTATCGGCGAAGGCCAGGAAGTTGCGCGAGCTCTGCGGCAAGGCCTCGATCTGGCGCGTGGTGACGTAGGTGGCCACCTCGGAAGTCTTGGTTTCCACCGCCAGCGGCGCGGTGACCTGCACCGTGTCCAGGGTGGTGGCGCCGCCGCCAGCGGCAGTGCCGGCGCCACCGGCGGCGAGATTCAGCGTCGCCGCCTGGCCGACCTGCACGGTGATGGTCTGGCTGCTGGTGCTGTCGCCCGCCTGCACGTCGACCCGGTAGGTGCCCGGCGGCAAGCCCGCGACCGAATAGCTGCCGGACGCCGTGGTCTGGACGCTGCGGCTGAAGCCGGTCGCCAGGTTGGTCGCGGTCACTTTCGCGCTGCCGGCAGCGGCCGAATCGGCCGTCACCTGGCCGCGAATGGTGGCCGCGGTGCTCTGCGCGAGCACCGGCGCGGCGGCAAGCAGCAAACAGCCGGCCAGTGCGCAGGCAAGTGCGCTGCGTTGCGGCCGGCACGTCGATTGGATGGAAATTTTCATGAAACCCTCCCGGGGTTGTTCATGTTCTGGTTGCAGGGAAGAGCGAATTGGCCGAATGCAAGAAAGAAAAATCCAACAAGTGACGCATCATCAGCAGCGACACGGGCAGCGACGACGTTGCGCGGCCCATGCTTTTCCAACGTTTCCACCGGCACTACCCACCACGCGCGGCAAGGTCGCACTCGGATCGCCGAACGCGGGTTCGCGCTGCGGCGGCACCGTTCCTGCGACAACGCGCTGTTTCGACCTCGTGCGCGCCCCGGCAATCGCTTGCATCCACGCTTGCAACATGTCCCTGCAACCGCCGCGGCCCCCGAACGGTGTCGGGAGCCGCGGCCGCGGCATCACCAGTTCAGGCCGAACGACAGCTTGAACGTGCGCATCGGCGACGCCAACACGCCGTTCGCGGTGCCGTACGACGTGTTGAGGTCGTCGTAGGTCCCGGTGTCGGTGTTGTAGTCGGCGTAGTTGGTCCAGTTGAACAGGTTGATGACGTCGGCGCGCACGTTGAACTTGATGCCCGCGCCGGTATCCCATTCCTTGTTCGCCGCCAGGCTGAATTCCTTGTAGCCCAGCGTGGCATCCGGCTTGTACTGGATGATATAGCACTGGTCGTTGCCGGCCAGGCAGTTGGTACCGTAACGCGGCGTCTGGCTGGCCAGCGACAGCTTGCCCGACAGGGTGATGGCGTACGGCAACTCGTAGATGCCGGTCACCACCAGGCGGTTCTTCGGGATGCCGCCGGCCTCGCGCCAGCCGTAGCCGGCCATCGACGCCTGGTCCAGCGCGTAGTGCTCGCCGTACTGACGGTTTTCCTTGGCGTCGGAGAAGGTGTAAGCCACGGTCAGGCCCCAGCCCGACTCCTTGTCGTACGGCTTGTCCAGCTTCAGCGCCAGCTGGTTGTTGCGCGTTTCCAGGCCGTTGGTGCCCAGCACGATCGCGCTGTAGCCGCTCGGCGAATCGGTCGGCACGCCGGACGTGGTGCCGGGCAGGAAGAACGAACCGTCGGCACGACGGTTGCCGCGCAGGAACACGAAGCCGTCCTTGCTCACGATCCGGCTCAGGGTCACGTCGGTGTACCAGTCGTTGCCCCACAGATGCACCATGTTGCGCATGCCGAGGCTGAACTGGTCGGAATACGGCACCTTGATGTTGTTGTCGATCAGGTAGATCTCGCGACCGCCGCCGCCGGTGTTGCTCGACGCCAGCCCGTCCAGGCCGGCCTGGGTGGCGTAGCTCTCGTTCCAGGGCACGCACGGGTCGCCCAGGCACGGGGTCGCCACGCCATTGTTGTTGACGCTGTTGAAGTAGTAGCTGTACGACTTGAAGCTGTTGTTGAGCTGCTCCAGCGCCAGGTAGTCGAAGATGTTGCGGTCGTAGGCACGGCCGGCGCCGCCGTAGATCACGTGCGCCTGGTCGCCGAACAGGTCGTAGGAGAAGCCCAGCCGCGGCTGCCAGGCGTCCTTGAACGCCTTGCGGTTGTGGCCGTTGCTGATGTAGTTGGAGATGTCGTAGTTGGCGTTGTCCAGGTTGCTCCAGTTCTGCAGCGCGCTGGCGACGTCGGCCGGGGTCACGAAGTCGAGGAACGAGGGGGTCTTCTCGTAGTCGTAGCGCACGCCCAGGTTGAGCGTCAGGTGCTCGTTGACTTCCCAGTCGTCCTGCAGATAGATGCCGTACTGCTTGTTCTTGGACACCACCGAACCGCCGCTGGTATCGCCCCAGCGCACCCGGTACGGCGTGTCGGTATCGGTCAGGATGTTGTAGTAATACTGCGGATTGGCCGGATTGATCTGGGTCGAATCCAGCTCGATGTCCTTGTACTTGAAGCCCATCTTGACCGTGTGGCTGCCGTGCCAGTCCATGCTGTTCAAGGTCAGGTCGTCCTGCAGGGTCCAGCCTTCCTGCCCCTTGTTCTGGTAGCTGCTGCCGGCGCCGGCGGTGAGGATGGTGGTCTCGTTGCCGGCCTGCGGCACGTACGACAGCACGTAGCCGCTGCCGTTGGTCAGCGGATTCTGGGTCCAGTACGCGCTCTCGTAGCTCAGGTTCAAGTCGTTGAGGAACGCGGCGCCGGTGTACTGCCAGCGCAGGTTGGCGCGCTTCTCTTCCTGGCCGTTGCTGCTGCCGTGCTGGTAGGTGGTGGTCTCGCCGATGTCCGACAGCTCGTCTTCCTTGCGGTACTTGCCGCTCAGCTCGAACAGGCTGTTGTCGCCGATGGTCCAGTCGATCTTGCCGAAATACAGGTCTTCCTTGAACGGGGTGCTGTAGGTGGTGACCAGCGGCTGCAGTTCGCTCGGCAGCTGATCGACGCGGTCGGCATAGATGCCGCCCGGGATCACCGTATTGGGCGTGGTGTATTCCTTGGCCTCGTAGGCGATGAAGAAATGCGCGCGATCCTTCAGGATCGGGCCGCTGAACGTCGCGCCGTACTGGGTTTCGGAGAAATCGTCGCGCTTGCCGGCTTCGCGTTCCAGCGGACTCTCGGCGCGCCAGTCGTCGTTGGTGGTGTCCCAGAAGAAGCTGCCGTGGAAATCGTTGCCGCCGGACTTGGTCGAGGCGACGATCGCCGCGCTGCTGACCTGGTCGAACTCGGCCTTGTAGTTGGAGGTGATGACCTTGTACTCGCCGATCGCCGACTGCGGGAACGGATTGCCGCGGCTGGAGTCCTGGCCGCTGACGCCGCCGGTCAGCACGTAGTTCTTCTGGCTGATGCCGTCGATGTAGACGTTGGTGCCGTTGGCCGAGGTCGCGCCGGAGCGCACCGTGGTGTTGCCCTTGGCGTCGCGCTGGAACTGCACGCTCGGCACGCTGTCGGCCAGTTCGAGGAAGTTGCGCGTGGCCTGCGGCAGCTTCTCGATCTGCACGTTGGAGATGTAGGTGGCGTTCTCGGAGGTGCGGGTCTCCACCAGCACCGGCGGCGCGGTGACCTGCACCGCGTCGAGCGTGGTGGCGCCTTCGGCGCCGGCGCTGGCGGCCGGTGCGGCGCCGCCGAGGTTCAGCGTCGCGGTCTGGCCGACCTGCACGGTGACGTTCTGCGAGGTGGTCTGGCCATTGGCGGTCAGGTCGATGCGGTACGAACCCGGCGGCAGGCCGCCGACCGCATAGCTGCCGTTGTTGACCTGCACGGTGCGCGACAGACCGGTCGCCAGGTTGGTCGCGGTGACCTGCGCTTGCGCCGACGGCGCCGACTCCAGCGCGACCTGCCCACGGATCGTGGCGGCGGTGCTCTGCGCGAACGCCGGTGCGGCGCTCAGCAGCAGGCAGCTGGCCAGCGCACAGGTGAGAAGCTTGCGCGCAGGCCTAGCCGCGGTCTGATTACGTTGATGCATGAAAACCCTCCAGGTTGGTTCTTAGTTGTTGTAGCGACTGCGTAAACAAGGAAAAAAGTGCAGCAAGTGAAGCGTTGAAAACAGCATGGCGACAGCGGCGTCGGCGACGTTGCTCCTCCTATTTCTTCGTGACGTTGCGACTGGAATCGCGCACGACGAGCAGCGGCGTCAGCGTCTGCCGCAGCCCCTCGTCGTTTCCCGGTTGATCGATCAACTGCAGCAGGCGCCGCATCGCCTGCTCGCCGAGGCCGGCGATACTCACCTGCATGGTGGTGAGAGACGGGTGAACGAAGCGCGCCAGCGGGATGTCGTCGAAGCCGGCCAGCGCGATGTCGTCGGGCACGCGCACGCCGGCCTGGGCGAAGGCGTACAGGCAGCCGAGCGCGGTCATGTCGTTGGCGGCGAACACCGCATCGGGCAGCGTGCCCGACTGCAGCATCGCCTGCCCGGCACGATGGCCCGAGGCTTCGTCGAACTGTCCGGGAAACTCCTGGCCCTGCGCCTGGCCCGGATGCGCGGCGATCGCGTCGCGGAACCCGCGCAGGCGTTCGCGCGCATCGAAGTTCAGGTCCGGGCCGCCGACGAAGGCGATGCGGCGATGGCCCATCGCCAGCAGGTGCTCGGTCATCGCCATCGCGCCGGCATGGTCGTCGATGCTCAGTACCGGATACTCGGCGCCGGGCAGATAGGTGTTGATCAGCACCGTCGGCAGCGCCTGCGGCAGGTTGTCGGTGAGAAAGCCGGGACGCTCGGCGTACGGCGACAGCACCAGCAGGCCGTCCACGCGCCCGCGCATCGCGCGCAGCGCGCGGCCCTGCTCTTCCGGATCGCCGTGGTAGCTGGACACCAGCAGATGCTGGCGGCGCGCGCGCGCCGCGCCGTCGATGCCGCGGATCAACTCGGAGAAGAACTCGCCGTACAGGTCCGGCAGCACCACGCCCAGGGTCTGGGTGCGGCGGCTGCTGAGGCTGCGCGCGGCCGCATGCGGGCTGTAGCGCAGCCGCTCGGCCACTTCCAGCACCAGCTTGCGTACCGGCTCGGCGACGTTCTCGTGGCCGTTGAGCGCACGCGACACCGTGGCCACCGATACCCGGGCCTCGCGTGCGACATCTTTGATGGTGACCGCGCTCTTCGCCATCGTGCCGCCCTCCGCGGCCGAGACATTGAGAAACTGGCGCGGACTGTAATCGTTTTCAGGACGAGGCAGAAGCCTTTTGTTATTTTTTCAATAAAAACGTTTCAATTCAAACACTTGACCCATTGCAAAATCGCCAAAATCATGACGCGCCGCAGCATAATGACGGCCTGGATCCCGCTTTTTTCGGCTGCCGCGGCATGCGCGCGGCACTGCGGACGGTCCGCCGCGAGGCCCTGCGCGACGGGTCAGGCGGCCTCGCGCGGCGCCTCGGCGCGGATCGACAGCGCGTGGATGTCGCTCTCCATCATCGTGCCGAGCGCGGCGTAGACCGCGCGGTGCCGGGCCAGCGGCGCCATGCCGGCGAAGGCGGCACTGACGATGCGCACATTGAAATGACCGCGCCCGTCGCGCGCCCCGGCGTGGCCGGCATGGCGGTGGCTGTCGTCCTCCACTTCCAGCGACTGCGGCGCGAACGCCGCCTGCAACGCGGCGCGGATGCGCGTGACCCGGCTCGCGGCCATCTCGCCCACGGCAGGCCCGCTCACGGCAAGGTCTTCCGGAACGGCCGCACTTCGACCCGCGCGTAGACGCCCGCAGCCACGTACGGATCGGCCTCGGCCCAGGCCCGGGCCTGCGCCAGCGAGTCGAACGCCGCCACCACCAGGCTGCCGCTGAACCCGGCCGGACCCGGGTCCTCGGCGTCGATCGCCGGGCACGGACCGGCCAGCAGCAGGCGGCCGGCCTCCTGCAGAGCTTCCAACCGGGCCAGGTGCGCCGGCCGTGCCGCCGCCCGCCGCGGCAGCGCATCGGCGCCGTCGTATCCCTCGATCACGTACCACATACCGCCACCCGCCTTTCGTTTCGCGTATGAACCCCGCACAATTCTAGCGCCACGGCGCTGGACACCGACCCGGCTGGCGCATTACCCTTGGTTCCATTGCACGCGGCCGGATGCAGCGGCCCGTCGGTGATTGGCTCCCCCAGCCCCTTCCGACGACCGATTCGCTGCCTGACACCGCCCGCGCAGACGTCCTCCTCAAGCTGTTCCGTCGCCGCGACTCGTGCGGCGTACGCCTTGTGTCCTGTTGAAGTGTGGATCGCGTTGCGGGGATGACGCGACGTGAACTGCAGTACTGCTGGCAAGGCCCCGAGCCGGATCGCCCCTGCCCGGCCCTTCGCTACCGCAACACCTGATGTACCTGACGTCCAACTGATGACCTCCGAACTCGCGCTCGACGCGAACCCGCCAATCCAGCAGACCGCGCCACAGCAGCAGGAAATGCCGCTGGCGGTGGTGCATGGGCAGCCGGTCCTGCAGATCCCGCAGGACCTGTACATCCCGCCGGATGCGCTGGAAGTCATCCTGGATGCGTTCGAAGGCCCGCTGGACCTGCTGCTGTACCTGATCCGCCGGCAGAACCTGGACATCCTGGACATCCCCGTCGCCGAGATCACCCGGCAGTACGTGGACTACATCAACGTGATGCAGGAGCTGCGCTTCGAACTGGCGGCCGAATACCTGGTGATGGCCGCGATCCTGGCCGAGATCAAGTCGCGGATGCTGCTGCCGCGGCCGCCGGCGCAGGAAGGCGAGGAAGCCGATCCACGCGCCGAACTGGTCCGCCGCTTGCAGGAGTACGAACGTTTCAAGCAGGCCGCCGAGGACATCGACGCGCTGCCGCGGCAGGACCGCGACACCACGCCGGTGCAGGCGCATGTGCCCGACCGCGCCGCGGTGAAGCTGCCGCCGCCGGTGGAGCTGAAGGAAATGCTGCTGGCGCTGTACGACGTGCTCAAGCGCGCCGAGCTGTTCAGCGGCCACGCGATCAAGCGCGAGGCGCTGAGCGTGCGGCAGCGGATGGGCGATGTGCTGAGCCGCCTGGACGACGGCCGGTTCTACCGTTTCGAATCGCTGTTCAGCGCCGAGGAAGGCAAGCTGGGCGTGCTGGTCACCTTCCTGGCCTTGCTGGAACTGGCCAAGGAGCAGTTGCTGGACATCGTCCAGGAGCCGATGGACCAGGTCGTTCGCAATGGCGAACGGCTGCCGCTGGCGCCGATCTACGTCAAGTCGCTGGCGCTGGGCAACACCAACGAACCGCTGCAGTTCAACAGCGAGTTCGACGATACCGACGCCGCCAACGACCCTACCTGAGTTTTCGAAGACCCCCTTACGCATGGATCAAGCGCTGATCAACCGCATCGTCGAGGCCGCCCTGCTCGCCGCCAACCAACCGCTGCCGCTGGCCCAGCTGCACGGCCTGTTCCCCGAGGACGAGCCGGCGCCGCCGGGCAGCATCGAGCGGGCGCTGGAGCAATTGCGCGAGGCCTGCGCCGGGCGCGGCGTGGAACTGGTGGAAGTGGCCTCCGGCTTCCGCTACCAGGTCAACAGCGAGGTGCACCCGTGGGTGGCGCGGCTGTGGACCGAGCGCAAGACCCGCTACACCCGCGCCACGCTGGAGACCCTGGCGCTGATCGCCTACCGCCAGCCGATCACCCGCGGCGAGATCGAGCAGGTGCGCGGCGTGGCGGTAAGCAGCAACATCATCCAGGCGCTGGAAGAGCGCGAGTGGATCCGCGTGGTCGGCCACCGCGACGTGCCCGGCAAGCCGGCGCTGTTCGGCACCACCAAGGGCTTCCTCGACTACTTCGGGCTCAAGCGCCTGGACGAACTGCCGCCGCTGTCGGAACTGAAGGACATCGGCGAACTGGAACCGCAACTGCAGCTGGACCGCGACACCCTGCCGGTCGGCGACATGGCCCAGGCCGGAGCGGCCGATGCCGACACCGATGCCGACGCAGCCACGTCGGCAGCGGATGCCGACGCGGCCGACGCGCCGCCTGCCGAGGCGAGCGACGAAGACAACGGCGCCACATCCGATCCGGATACTGCACCGGATCCGGACGCAGCACCGGCCGAAGCCGACAGCGCAGCCGATTCCCACGCGGCCGACGACACGGCGGCCGCACACAGCGATACCGAAACCGAACGCGAGACCGATGCAGACGCCGCCACGGCGACTGCCTCGTCTGCAGACACCGCCCCGACGGGCGAACCCGAAGCCGCGCCGGGCGAGCGCGCGGCGGATGCGAACGAAGCCGAAGACAACGCCGTCGCGACGACGACCGTGGCTGTTGACGATGCCGATTCCGAACCACAGGCCGACGCACCCCGCGCCGGCCGGAGCCAAGTAAATGAGTGACACCTCCCGCAAGCTGTCGTTGAACAAGCTCTCGCTCAAGCGCGATGCCGCCGGCGAGCAGCCGAAACTGGAAGAACGCCTGCACAAGGTCCTGGCGCAGGCCGGCCTGGGGTCGCGCCGCGCGCTGGAGCAGCGCATCGCCGACGGCCTGGTCAAGGTCAACGGCGAGGTCGCGCAGACCGGCATGTCGGTCAAGAGCGGCGACAGGATCGAGCTGGATGGCCGCAGCTTCGTCGCCAGCGCGCTGACCGAGCCGGCGCGCGTGCTGATCTACAACAAGCCCGAAGGCGAAGTGACCACGCGCGAAGACCCCGAAGGCCGCCCGACCATCTTCGAGGCGCTGCCGGCATTGAAGGGCGCGCGCTGGATCGCCATCGGCCGCCTGGACATCAACACCACCGGCCTGCTGCTGCTGACCACCGATGGCGAGATGGCCAACGCGATGATGCATCCGTCCTACGAGATCGAGCGCGAGTACGTGGTGCGCGTGCGCGCCCCGGAAGGCGAGGACAAGGTGCCCGACAGCATGGTCGAGCGCCTCTCGCGCGGCGTGCTGCTGGAAGACGGCGGCGCCAAGTTCGACGAGATCGAACGCATCGGCGGCACCGATTCGCACGACTGGTTCCGCGTCGTGGTCAAGGAAGGCCGCAACCGCGAAGTGCGCCGGCTGTGGGAATCGCAGGGTTGCCAGGTCAGCCGCCTCAAGCGCACCCGCTACGGCAAGGTGGGCCTGCCGCGCGAGCTGCTGCGCGGGCAGTCGCTGGAGCTGGCGCAGGACAAGGTCGAGGCGCTGCGCGCCGAACTGAAGCTGGAAGAAGGCACCCCGTCGGCGCTGACCCTGCAGCCGGTGATCGGCCAGCGCAAGGCGGCCAAGGCCACCGTGCAGGTCGGCCGCGGCGGCAATGCCTACGTCAACGGCCACAACGTCGCCGACGAAGGCCGCGAGCTGCGCCGCTTCGACAACTTCCGCGAGGACCGCGGCCGCGGCCGCGGCGGCAAGAAGCCGCACGGCGGGCTGACCGTCAGCGGCGAGATGGCCGCCCAGCAGGCGCAGAAGCCGTTCAAGCAGCGCACCCCGAAGGGGCCCAAGCCGCTGCCGGACGGCAACCCCGCCGCGTTCCGCACCTGGTACGTGCCCGACGGCGTCAGCACCGGTCCGACCGGCCACCGCAATGCCGGTCCCACCGCTGCCCGTGGTCCGGGCCAGGGGCAAGGCCAGGGTCGTCCCTATGGCAAGCCGCGCCCCGCCGGCGCCGGTGCCGGCCAGGGCGCAGGCCAGGGCCGCGGCGGCCAGGGACAGGGCCAGCGCAAGGCGCACCCGTACGGGCACCCGGGCAATGCGCCCAGCTTCCCGTCCGACCATGCCAACCCCGGCTTCAGCCCGTACGGCGCGGCGCCGCGCTCTGCGCGTCCGGCCGGCCCGCGCGCCGACGGGCAGAAGCGCGGTCCGGGCGGCCCCGGTGGTCGTCCCGGCGGCAACCGCCCCGGCGGCGGGCGTCCGGGCGGCGGCGGTCGCCCCGGTGGCGGCAACCGCGGTCCGCGCGGCGGCGGCTGAGTACCACGCGGCCGGCACCCGCTGCCGGCCCAGCAGCCAAGACCAAGGGCGCCTGCGCATGCGGCGCCCTTTTTGCTGGGCGCAAATGCGGCAGGCGCTGCCGGATCTCGCCCGCCAAGGCGGCCAGCGGGAGATCGAGCAGGCGATCCCGTCGCAGACGCGCGCCGCGGTGCCGCCGGCCAGGGCGTGCCGTCGGTTGCCGAGTCAGTCGCCGGGTCTGCCGGGGCGCCGGCCGACACTGCGTCGCAGCGCCCGACTGGCGCTCGGGTCGTCGAGCCGCGCGGTGTCGGCTGGCACCCGACAAGCCCAATCCACAGGGCCGCTGTTGCGCGTGCGCGCTGCCGCATCAGCGCTCTGGCACGGACGTGGTTCCCTTGCTGGCTTTGCCCCATGCACGCGCAAGCGCGGCGCGACCTGCTGCCACGCCCTAAGGCGAGCCTGCCCGGCATTCCTGGCTGTAGGCCACGGCGTAGGATTTCTCCATGCACCGCGCCAGCCCTTCGACGACGTCCGCATTCGGCGGCCAGCGCATCTTGATCACCTGCCCATCCTGCATCGGCAGCTCGATGACTCCATCCTTCAACGGCGGCAGGTCCGGCGACGGCGGCACCGCGTCCAGCGCCTTCTTCGCCGCTGCCAGGCCCTTCTGGTCGTGGGCGAGGAACGCCATCGTCGCATCGACATACGGATTCCATCCGGCAGGATCCTGCGACGCAGGCTTCTTGGACGCCTGCATCAGCGCCATCGCGGCGGGATAGTCGCCGGCGAACGCGCGCAGCTGTCCCTCATGCCAATAGAGAAGACTGGCGTCGTCGGGATGCGCCTTCCTGTAATCGCGGATCAGATCGGCAGCGGCCGTTTCGCAGCCGGGACGCGCCGCAATGGCGCGCCAACCGCCGCCGCCATCGCGCACGTCCTGATCGAACTGCTGCTGATCCAGGGCCAGCAGCCTGGGCCTGTCGATCTCGCAGGCTTGCATGCCCTGCCCGGCTGCAGACACGTCGCGCGCCGACAGCAGCGCCATAAACACAACGGCCAGCCCGATCCTGCTCATCGATCGCCTCTCCTGCCTGCGGCATGCGCATCCGCCGGATGTCGGTGGCGATCTTGCCACGGCAAGCGGCTGGCTACGAACAAGCGTTCGATGCGATAGGTCTTGGTCCGCACAGCCGGGACATGACGCGCATGGCGCCAAGGGCTGCTGCGGCATCCGCGCATGGCCGCACGCCCGAGGCGCCGATGCGCAAAAGCGGCGAAGCCGATATCCTGGGCGTCCTGAGCTGCCCACTTCCGCGGCGGCGCCTCTACCGATCGGAGATTCCATGTCACGGAAGATACTGCTGCCCCTGTTGATCGCCGCCGTGCTGAGCCTGGGCGCGTGCAAGAAGGTGCAGGAAGAAGTCGCCGCCGCGCAGAACCCCTACCCCAAGAGCTCGCCGCTGCACGAGCCGTTCGACCGCATGCTGCGCAAGCTGGTCAACGATCCGCGCTATGTCGCGCTGCTCAAGCAGGGCGACAAGGCGCAGGCGCAGCGTGCCGGCTTCGAACTGGCGCAGAAGGGCATCACCCGGCTGGACCATGCCACGCTGGAACAGCGCCTGGAAATCCTTGCCGCGGTCAGCGAAAAAGTGGACGTGCCCAAGTGCGCGCTGCTGGCCCGCGGCGGCAACCCGAACGACGCGCAGGCGATGAGCGCGGCGATGCTGCAGGGGCTGGAGACGCTGCCGCCGGCGCAGATCGATCAATGGTTCGAGATTTCGCTCAAGGCGACCGATGCGCAGTTGAGCAACACGCCGCCGCAGACCGTGGCGCCGGCCGATGTGCAGGCGGCGATGACCAGCCTGATCGGCGCCCTGCCCGCCGATCAGCAGCAGCGCCTGGTGAAGGTGCTGCCGCAGATGGCGCAGGCCAGCGACGCCGACGCCTGCTGGGCCGCGCGTACGCTGTACGCGCAGGCGCTGGCCGCCAAGGAACCGGTGCGCGGCCAGCTGGCCTGGGTGTTCGCTCAGCAGTGAGCGGACCTGCCGGCGCTGCAGCCTCCTGCGGGAAGCCGCCTCGCCCTGGCGCCGCTGCGATCGCAGACGGCGCCGCGCGGCTCAGCGCCGCTCGATGGTGAAACCGCCGACCGCCACGCCCAGGTCCCAGCCCTTGCCGGTGCCGGCCAGGGCCAGCGAGATATCGCCCTTGGTCATCACCTGCGCGTCGGAAGACTTGGCCGCGCCGGCATGCGCCTCGGCGGTCGCGTAGGTGCCGAACAGGTCGTTGAGGGTGTAGGCGCCGGTGAACCGGCCGCGGCCGTCGACGATCTTCGACTTGCCCACGCTCAGGCCGCCGCCCTTGGCGCTGATCTTGACCGGGATCTTGGAGCCGTTGTCGCAGGTGATGGTGCCGGTGCCGGTGGCGGTCTTGTAGAACACCGACCAGCCGGACAGATTGAAGCGCAGCTGGCAATCGATGTTGCCGGCGGCATGCGCCTGCGGCATGAAGGCGATGCCGGCGAGCAGCGCGGCGGTGGTCAACAGTTTGTTGTACATGGCGACGCTCCGTGGATGGAAAACCGGCCCGAGCGTAGCAGCGCGCCGCGCACGGCAGCGTGGTGAAACCCGCCTCCGGCACGGCGCCGTTCAGCGATCGGCGTTGGCCGCGCCCAGGGTGAAGGCGTCGGCATCGAGCATCGCCGGGAAGCGCGCGCGATGCGCGGCCAGCGCCGCCGCCGAGATCGTGGTGGTGGCCACCTGCTCGCGCTCGCGGATCTCCAGCTGCGGCTGGCCGAGGAAGTCGATCACCGCGCTGTCGCCGGCATAGTGCAGGCCGTTGCCGTCCTCGCCTACCCGGTTGACCGCGGCCACGAAGCACAGGTTCTCGATCGCGCGCGCGCGCAGCAGCGTGCGCCACGGGTAGGCGCGCGCCGACGGCCAGTTGGCGACGAAGATCTGCAGGTCGAAATCCAGCTGGCCGGGGCGCTCGACGTCGTAGCGGTTGCGGCAGAACACCGGGAAGCGCAGGTCGTAGCAGACCTGCGGATTGATCCGCCAGCCCTTCCAGTCCACGCACAGCCGCTCGCGCCCGGCGGCATAGCGCTGGTGCTCGTTGGCGTAGCGGAACAGGTGGCGCTTGTCGTAGTGCTGCAGGGCGCCGTCGGGCGTGGCCCACAGCAGGCGGTTGAACACCTTTGCGGCGCCGTCCTCGCTAGGCACGCGCAACTGCACGCTGCCGGTCACCGCCGCCCCCAGCCGCGCCGCCTGCTCGCGGATCCAGGCCACGGTCGGCCCGTCCATGCCCTCGGCCTGGTCCAGCGCCTCGTTGGAGAAACCGCTGGTGAAGGTTTCCGGCAGGATCACCAGATCGGTGGCCCCGGCCAGCGGCGCCAGCAGCTCGGCGTAGTGCGCGCGATTGCCGGCCGGATCGTGCCAGCGGGTGTCGCCTTGGATCAGGGAGATGCGCAGATCGTTCATTGCCGGGAATCGGGAAAGGAGAATAGGGAATCGGCACAGGCTAAGCGCAACAGCCGCTTTTCACCATTCCCCATTCCCGTTTCCCCGTTCCCAACGGCTTCGCGCGCCTACAGCGCGCGAAGCCGTTCGATCGCCGCATCCAGCGTCGCTTCGTTCTTGGCGAAGCACAGCCGGGCCAGGCGCTGGCCCGGCGGCGGGGTCTGGTAGAACGGCGACAGCGGGATCGCCGCCACGCCCTTCTCGATGGTCAGCCACTTCACGAACTCGGTGTCGGGCAGGTCGCTGATGGCCGAGTAATCGACCAGCTGGAAGTAGCCGCCCGGCACCGGCAATGGCTTGAGCCGGGTGCCCAGCAGCTGTTCGCGGAAGCGGTCGCGCTTGGCCTGGTAGAACGCGCCCAGTTGCTCGTCGTGCTCGGGTTCGTCGCGGATCATCGCGGCGAAGGCGTACTGGGCCGGGCCGAAGCTGGTGAAGGTGTTGTACTGGTGGACCTTGCGGAATTCGGCGCTCAGCGCCGGCGGTGCGATCGCGTAGCCGATCTTCCAGCCGGTGCAGTGGTAGGTCTTGCCGAAGCTGGAGACGACGAAGGCGCGTTCGCGCAGTTCCGGCCAGCGCAGCACCGATTCGTGGCGGCGGCCGTCGAACACGATGTGCTCGTAGACCTCGTCGGAGATCAGGAAGATGTCGCTGCCGCGCAGCAGGTCGGCCACCGCCTGCAGGTCGTCGGCGCCGAGCATCGCGCCGGACGGGTTGTGCGGGCTGTTGAGGATCAGCAGCCGCGTGCGCGGGGTGATCGCCGCGCGCACCCGCTCCCAGTCCACCGCGAAGCTTTGCGGGTCCAGCGGCACGTGCACCGCGCGCGCGCCGGCCAGGTCGATCGCCGGCTCGTAGCTGTCGTAGGCCGGATCCAGCACGATCACTTCCTCGCCCGGCCGCACCACCGCATGGATGGCGTTGAACAGCGCCTCGGTGGCGCCGCTGGTCACGGTGACCTCGGTGTCCGGATCGACCTGCGCGCCGTAGCAGCGCAGCGCCTTGCCGGCGATCGCCTGGCGCAGCACCGGCACCCCGGTCATCGGCGGATACTGGTTGTGGCCGTCGCGCATCGCCTGGGCGAGCGTGTCGATCAGCCGCGCCGGCGCGGCGAAGTCGGGAAAGCCCTGGCCCAGGTTGACCGCACCGTGCTCGGCGGCCAGTTGCGACATCACGGTGAAGATGGTGGTGCCCACCTTGGGCAGCTTGGTCTGCGGGTGCATGCGTCCGGGTACGGGAGCGGGAAAGCGTCGAGTGTACGCAAAGCCGCTTGCCGGCGATGCGTCGTCGCCGCGCAAAACAGCGTTCTTCGCGCGGCCCACTGGGCCGGCGCCGCCGTCGCCGCGGCGGCGCCCGCGCCGGGTGGCCGCATGCCGATACAATGCGCGCCTCCCGCACCCACCGCCTGCCGCCGCGCCCGTCCCGGCGCGGCATTCCGCCGATGACCGATCCGCTGCATTCCCCGCCGCCGCTGCTGGCCGCGCACGGGCTCACCTTCGCCCGCGACGACGCCGCCGTGTTCGGCCCGCTGGACTTCCATCTGGATGCGGGCGAGGCGCTGCTGGTGCAGGGCGACAACGGCGCCGGCAAGACCACCCTGCTGCGGGTGCTGGTCGGGCTGCTGCGCGCCGAGGCCGGACGCATCGAGATCGACGGCCGCCCGGTGCGCCGCGGCGACCGCGCGCGCTACATGGCCTATCTGGGCCACCTGGGCGCGCTGAAGGCGGACCTGAGCACCTTGGAGAACCTGCACTACCTGTGCGGCCTGCAGGGCCGCCGCGCCAAGCAGATGCCGGGCAGCGCGCTGGCCATCGTCGGCCTGGCCGGCTACGAGGACACCCTGGTGCGGCAGCTGTCGGCCGGACAGAAGAAGCGCCTGGCGCTGGCCCGGGTGTGGCTGTCGCCGGCGCCGCTGTGGCTGCTCGACGAGCCCTACGCCAACCTCGACCTGGACGGCATCACCCTGGTCAACCGGATGATCGCCGCGCACCTGCGCAGCGGCGGCGCGGCGCTGGTCACCACCCATGGCGCCTACGCCGCGCCGCCGGTGCGCACGCGCATGCTGAGCCTGAGCGGGGTGGCCGCATGAGCCTGGCCGCACCGGTTCCCTCGCTGTGGCAGGCCACCCGCGCGCTGTTGCTGCGCGATCTGCGCCTGCTGTGGCGGCGCCGCGGCGACGCGCTGCAGCCGGCGCTGTTCGCGTTGCTGATCGTGGCCCTGTTCGCGCTGGCGCTGGGCAACCAGCCGCGCCTGCTCGGCGAGGTCGCCGGCGCCGCGCTGTGGCTGGCGGCGCTGCTGGCCGGACTGCTGGCGCTGGACAGCCTGTTCCGCGGCGACGCCGAGGACGGCTCGCTGGAACAGTGGCTGCTGGCGCCGGTACCGCTGGCCTGGCTGGTGCTGGTGCGGGTGCTGCTGCATTGGCTGACCACCGCGCTGCCGCTGATCGTGGCCACCCCGCTGCTCGGCGAATTGCTGCACCTGCCGCATGACCGCATGCCGGTGCTGCTGGCATCGTTGGCGCTGGGTACGCCGCTGCTGAGCCTGATCGGCGCAGTCGTGGCGGCGCTAACGGTGAGCATGAAGCGCGCCGGGATCCTGGTCGCGCTGCTGGCGCTGCCGCTGTACGTGCCGGTGCTGGTGTTCGGTGCCGGCAGCGTGGCGGCCGCGGCGCAGGGCCTGGATCCCAGCGGCGGCCTGCTGCTGCTGGCGGCCGGGCTGGTGCTGGGCCTGGTGCTGGCGCCGCTGGCGGCGGCGGCGGCGATCCGCATCTCGTTGAGCTGAGCGTATTTGGCGCAGCGCCGGCGCCGCGCGGGCCGTACCATCGTGTTGTCCTGGTCCATCGTCGCACCGCTGTCGCCGCACCGTAGCAAGCCCCCCGCCCGCTAGAATCGACCGCATGTCCTCCGTCGTCCGCTGGTTCCACCAACTCGGTTCGCCCCCCGCCTTCGACCGCTTCGCCGCGCGCTGGACGCCGTGGTGCTATCTGGCCGCGCTGCTGCTGGGCGGGCTGGGGATCTGGCAGGCGCTGTTCGTGGTACCGGCCGACCGCCTGCAGAGCGACGCCTTCCGCATCCTCTACATCCACGTGCCCAGCGCGTGGATGAGCCTGTTCGTGTTCGGGCTGATGGCGCTGTACGCGGCGATCGCGCAGGTCTGGCGGATCAAGCTGTGCGAGGTGCTGGCGATGGCCTGCGCGCCGATCGGCGCCGCCTTCACCGTGATCACCCTGCTGACCGGCAGCATCTGGGGCAAGCCGATGTGGGGCGCCTGGTGGGACTGGGATCCGCGCCTGACCACCGAACTGATCCTGCTGTTCCTGTACATCGGGGTGATGGGCCTGTACCTGGCGATCGAGGACCGCCGCAACGCCGCGCGCGCGGCCGGGCTGCTGGCCATCGTCGGGGTGGTGCTGCTGCCGGTGATCCGCTATTCGGTGGTGTGGTGGAACTCGCTGCACCAGGGCCAGACCATCCGCCTGTTCGGCCAGTCGAGCATGGACCCGAGCATGCTGCCGCCGCTGTGGCTGATGGTGGCGGCGACCAAGTTCTGGTTCGCCGGCTCGCTGCTGGCGCGCGCGCGCGCCGACAACCTGCGCCGCGAGGCCGGCAAGGACTGGGTGGCGAAACTGGCGGAGGCGCGCGGATGAATTACCTGCCCTACGTGATCGGCGCCTATGCGGTGTTCGTCGGCGTGCTGCTGGCCGACTTCGTGCTGGCGCGGCTGCAGCTGCGCGGCGCCCTGCGCGCGGCGCGGCTGCGCGCGCAACGCAAGCAGCAGCCCAAGCCCGACCCCGCCACGCTGGACCTGAGCCGATGACCCCGCAACGCAAGCGCCGCCTGCTGCTGTTGATGGTGCTGGTGCTGGCCGCCGGCCTGACCACCACGCTGGTGGCGATGGCCCTGCAGCGCAATACCGCCTACCTGTACACCCCGGCCGAAGTGCTGGCCGGCAAGACCGCCGAGCACGCGCGCTTCCGCCTCGGCGGCATGGTCGAGAAAGGCTCGTTCCAGCGCGCGCCCGGCTCGTTGCTGGCGCGGTTCCGGGTCACCGACGGCGATGCGCAGCTGACCGTCAGCTACGACCGGATCCTGCCCGACCTGTTCCGCGAAGGCCAGGCGGTGGTGGCCACCGGCCGCATGCACGACGGCGTGTTCGTGGCCGAGGACGTGCTGGCCAAGCACGACGAGACCTACATGCCCAAGGAACTGGAAGACAAGATGGGCAGCGCGCATCGCAAGCACGATGTGGCGGAGGCGGCGCGGTGACTGGAGCTTTTTGCGGGACGCGGGACTTGGGACTCGGGACTCGTAACAGCAAGACCGCGCGCGGCCTGAGCGTTCGCTTTTCCGGGTCCCGCGTCCCGGATCCCGCGTCCCGGCGCACACCCCATGCTTCCTGAATTCGGCCAGATCCTGCTGATCCTGGCGCTGCTCGCCGCGCTGCTGCAGGCGGCGGTGCCGCTGGCCGGCGCGCAGCGCGGCGACGCGCGCTGGATGGCGGTGGCGCGGCCGGCCGCGTTCGCGCAGCTGGCGCTGGTCGCCGGCGCCTTCGCGGTGCTGACCCACGCGTTCCTGGTGCAGGATTTCTCGGTGGCCTACGTGGCCGAGAATTCCAACTCGCTGCTGCCGCTGATCTACCGCTATTCGGCGGTATGGGGCGCGCACGAAGGCTCGCTGCTGCTGTGGACGCTGATCCTGGCGCTGTGGACCGGCGCGGTGGCGCTGTTCTCGCGCAGCCTGCCGGCGCCGGTGGTGGCGCGGGTGATCGGCACGCTGGCATTGGTCAGCCTGGGGTTTCTGGCGTTCCTGCTGTTCACCTCCAACCCCTTCGCGCGGCTGCTGCCCGCGCCGCTGGAAGGCCGCGACCTCAATCCGCTGCTGCAGGATCCGGGCCTGGTGATCCACCCGCCGCTGCTGTACGCGGGCTACGTCGGCTTCGCGGTGCCGTTCGCGTTCGCCATCGCCGCGCTGCTCGACGGCCATGTCGATGCGCGCTGGCTGCGCTGGACGCGGCCATGGACCAACGTGGCCTGGGGCTTCCTGACCATCGGCATCGCGCTGGGCAGCTGGTGGGCATACTACGAGCTGGGCTGGGGCGGCTGGTGGTTCTGGGACCCGGTGGAGAACGCCAGCTTCATGCCGTGGCTGGCCGGCGCGGCGCTGCTGCATTCGCAGGCGGTGACCGAAAAGCGCGGCAGCTTCACCGCGTGGACGCTGCTGCTGGCGATCGCCGCGTTCTCGCTGTCGCTGCTGGGCACGTTCCTGGTGCGTTCGGGCGTGTTGACCAGCGTGCATTCGTTCGCCGCCGATCCCGGCCGCGGGCTGTTCATCCTGGTGTTCCTGAGCCTGGTCTGCGGCGGCGCGCTGCTGCTGTACGCGCTGCGCGGCGGGCGCCTCGGCGCCAGCGCCGGCGACGAACGCCAGCGCTTCGCCGCGTCCTCGCGCGAGACCCTGCTGCTGGCCAACAACCTGCTGCTGACCTGCGCCTGCGCGATGGTGCTGCTGGGCACGCTGTATCCGCTGCTGGCCGACGCGCTGGGGCTGGGCAAGCTGTCGGTCGGCCCGCCCTACTTCGGTACCCTGTTCGTGGTGCTGATGGCGCCGCTGGTGGCGCTGCTGCCGTTCGGTCCGCTGACCCGCTGGCAGCGCGAACAGCCGTCGCGGCCGCTGGCGCTGCTGGCGCCGTGGGCCGGGCTGGCGCTGCTGGCCGGCGCGATCGGCTTCTTCCTGGCGCCGCAGGGGCCGTGGAAGACCGCCGCCGGCGTGGCCGGCGCGGCCTGGGTGCTGCTCGGCACCGCGCGTTTCGTGTGGAGCCGCTTCCAGCTCAAGGGCAGCCGCTTCACCGCCGAGATGCTGGGCATGACCCTGGCGCATGCCGGCATCGCGGTGTTCCTGACCGGCGCGCTGCTGGTGGAAGCGCTGGACCAGCAACGCGAGGTGGCGCTGGCGCCGGGGCAGAGCCTGCAGATGGGCCGCTACCGCTTCGAGTTCCAGAGCCTGGACCAGATCCGCGGCCCCAACTACCTGTCCGAACGCGCGCACGTGCAGGTGCTGCGCGACGACCGCCCGCTGGCGCTGCTGCATCCGGAAAAGCGCGTCTACGCCAGCGGCGGGCAGAGCCTGAGCGAGGCCGGCATCCATCCCGGCCTGTTCGGCGACGTCTATATCGCCCTGGGCGAACCGCTGGGCGGCAACGCCTGGGCGATGCGCCTGCATGTCAAACCGTTCGTTCGCTGGATCTGGCTCGGCGCGGCGCTGATGGCGCTGGGTGGCTTCGTCACCGCCGGCGACCGGCGCTTCCGTCGTTCCCCGGAGAAATCCTGATGTCCGCTCCTGCTCCACGCCGCCTGCCGCTCGCCGCCATCGTGCTCGGCGCCCTGTTCTTCCTCGGCCTGCTGGCGCTGATGTTCTACGCGGTGCAACGTTCCGGGGTGGCCGATCGCGATGCGCTGCCGTCGGCGCTGATCGGCAAGCCGGCCCCGGCGTTCGACCTGCCGGTGCTGCACGACGCCTCGATCCGCGTGCGCAGCGCCGAACTGCGCGGCGCGCCGTACGTGCTCAACGTGTGGGGCAGCTGGTGCGCCACCTGCCGCGAGGAGCACCCGGTACTGACCCGCTTCGCGCTGACCAAGCGCGTGCGGGTGATCGGCTACGACTGGAAGGACACCCGGCAGGACGCACTGCACTGGCTGGAGCAATTGGGCAATCCGTTCTTCGTAGTGCTGTTCGATCCGGACGGGCGCACCGCGATCGACTGGGGCGTGGCCGCGGCGCCGGAGACTTTCCTGGTCGATGCGCGCGGCGTGGTGCGCTGGAAGCATTCCGGCGCATTGACCGACCAGATCGTGCAGGACGAACTGCTGCCGGCGCTGTTGCAGGCCGAACGCGACGCGCCGACCGCCAAGCAGGGCCGGGCCGCACCGTGACGCGCCGTTGGCTCGCGCTGCTGCTGGTGCTGCTGGCCTGCGCCGGGCATGCCGGCGCGCAGCCGGTGGCCGACCCGACCCCGCTGGCGTACCGCTCGGCGGCCGAGGAAGCGCGCTTCCATGCGCTGACCGCCGAACTGCGCTGCGTGCAGTGCCAGAACCAGTCGCTGGCCGATTCGCATGCGCAGATCGCGCTGGACCTGCGCCGCGAAGTGCTGCAACTGATGCAGCAGGGACGTTCGGACGCGGAGATCAAGCGCTTCCTGGTCGATCGCTACGGCGAGTTCGTGCTGTACCGGCCGCAGGTGGAAGCGCGCACCTGGCTGCTGTGGTTCGGGCCGTTGCTGCTGCTCGGCGCCGGTGCGCTGCTCGTGGTCTGGGTGGTGCGCCGCCGCGCGCCGGCCGGCGCTGCGCCGCCGGCGCAGGAGGAACAGGAATGGTGAGGCGATGCTGAGCTGGGGCATGCATGCCGCCGCGGCGGTGCTGGCCGCGCTTGTGTTCGGCGCGGTGCTGTGGCCGTTGCGGCGCGGCCGCGGCGGCACGCCGCTGCTCGCCGTTGCGGTGCTGGCGCTGGGCGTGGCCGCCGCCGCGCTGTATGCGCTGGTCGGCACGCCGCGCGCGCTGCAGGCGCAGAACCGCGAAGCGCCGCGCAATCTGGAAGACGGCGTGGCGCAGTTGCAGGCGGCGCTGGCCAAGGATCCAGGTCGCGCCGAAGGCTGGGCGCTGCTGGCGCGCTCGCAGATGTCGCTGGGCCGCCCCAACGAGGCCGCCGCCGCGTTCGCACGCGCAGTGCAGCTGGCGCCGGACGAAGCGCAATGGCTGGTGCAGGCGGCCGAGGCGCGCGCGCTGGCCACGCCGCAGCGCCAGTTCGATGCGCAAGGCGTCGCTTGGCTGCAACATGCCTTGCAGGTCGAACCGAACAACGAGCGCGCGGCCTGGTTCCTGGGCATCGCGCAGCGCCAGCGCGGCCAGCATGCCGAGGCCGCCGCGACCTGGGAAGCACTGCTGCCGCGCGTGGATGCCGCTACCGCCGCCGCGCTGCGCCCGCAGATCGACGCGGCGCGTGCCGATGCCGGGTTGCCGGCGCTGCCGGCCGCCGCGCCAGCCGCAACGGCGACGGCCGCGGCAAGCGCAACGGCCGCGCCGAACCCCGCCGCCTCGTCTGCATCCACCGCCGCCGGCACGCTCACCGTTGCGGTGTCGCTGGACCCGGACTTCGCCGCACAGGTGCGCCTGCGCGGCGACGCCAGTGTGTTCGTGATCGCGCGCGTGCCCGGCGGCCCGCCGATGCCGGTCGCGGTGCAGAAGCATGCACTGCAGTCGCTGCCGCTGCGCGTGACCCTGAGCGACAGCGACAGCCCGATGCCGACGCAAAAGCTGTCGCAGCTCAAGCAAGTGCAGGTGCTGGCGCGGCTCTCGAACAGCGGCAACGCGATGCGCCAGGAAGGCGACCTGGAATCGGCGCCGGTGACGGTGACGCTGCCGACGGCGACACCGGTGGAGTTGGTGATCGGGACGCCATGACGCGGCGCGCCCGGGTTCTCCTGTAGGAGCGGCTTCAGCCGCGACACCGGCGCGAGGAACATGTCGGTTGCGGAAAATGCCTGTCGCGGCTGAAGCCGCTCCTACAGGGGCGCCGCTCGTTGCTGACTTCGTCTACGCGTCTCCTTCGCCGGGCACGCGCACGCACGCCGCGTCCGCCGCGGCACGGCTAGAATCGGCGCATGACCGAATTCATTCCTGCCGGCAGCCGCTTCCTCGCCCTGCCCTCGCCGTTCCCGATGAAGCGCGGCGGCCAGCTGCGCGATGCGCGCGTCGCCTACGAGACCTGGGGCACGCTGGCGGCGGACCGCAGCAACGCGATCCTGATCGTCACCGGCCTGTCGCCCGACGCGCATGCCGCCGCGCATGCCGACGATCCCAGCCCCGGCTGGTGGGAAGCGATGCTCGGCGCCGGCAAGCCGATCGATACGCAGCGCTGGTTCGTGATCTGCGTGAATTCGCTGGGCAGCTGCAAGGGCTCGACCGGCCCGGCCTCGCCGGCTCCTGACGACGCGCAGCCGTATCGCCTGCGCTTCCCGGAACTGTCGATCGAGGACGTCGCCGATGCCGCCGCGCACGTGGTGCGCGCGCTGGGCATCGACCGGCTGGCATGCCTGATCGGCAACTCGATGGGCGGCATGACCGCGCTGGCGCTGCTGCGCCGCCACCCCGGGCTGGCGCGCAGCCACATCAACATCTCCGGCAGCGCGCAGGCCTTGCCGTTCTCGATCGCGATCCGCTCGCTGCAGCGCGAGGCGATCCGCCTGGATCCGAACTGGAACGGCGGCGACTACGACGAGGCCACCTATCCCGAATCGGGCATGCGCATGGCGCGCAAGCTGGGCGTCATCACCTACCGTTCGGCGCTGGAATGGGATGGCCGCTTCGGCCGCGTGCGGCTGGATTCGGACCAGGCCGACGACGATCCGTTCGGCCTGGAATTCCAGGTCGAAAGCTACCTGGAAGGCCATGCGCGGCGCTTCGTGCGCCGCTTCGATCCGAACTGCTACCTGTACCTGAGCCGCTCGATGGACTGGTTCGACCTGGCCGAATACGCCGGCGGCGACGTGCTGGCCGGACTGGCGACGATCCGCGTCGAACGCGCGCTGGCGATCGGCGCCAACACCGACATCCTGTTCCCGGTGCAGCAACAGCAGCAGATCGCCGACGGCCTGCGCGCCGGCGGCGCCGACGCGCAGTTCCTGGGCCTGGACTCGCCGCAGGGACACGATGCGTTCCTGGTCGATTTCGCGCGTTTCGGGCCTGCGGTGAAGGGGTTCCTAGACGCGTTGTAGGCGGTCGCGGCGCGCTGCGTCGTTGCGCGCAGGCGGATGCGTCACCGCTGCGTTCGTCGCGACTGAAGTCGCTCCCACAGGAAGACTGCTGGACGCGCGGGAGCCGGATGCTTTTGCGAGAGCGCTTCAGTCCGACATGCAGGCGCTGCATGCCGCCCTTGTGGGAGGGACTTCAGTCCCGGCTGCATCCACCCTCAGCGCATGCGCCGCTCCGATCATCGTCGGCGCTGCCCGCGATGCTACGGCTCGGCCTGCAACCGCCCCTGCTGCAAGCGGTAGCGCGTATGCACCACGCCCTCCGGCAGCGCGTCGTGGCTGATCAGCAGCAGGCTGCGCTGGCCGAGCGCGGTGGTCAGGTCGCGCAGCAAGGCCTGCGCGGTGTCCACGTCCAGGCCTTCGGTGGGTTCGTCCAGCACCAGCAGCGGCGCGTTGCGCAGCAGCGCGCGGGCCAGGGCCAGGCGCCGCGCCTGGCCGGCGGACATGGTCGCGCCGTTCTCGCCCAGCCAGGCATCCAGGCCGCCGACTTCGTGCAGCCAGGCGTCCAGGCGCACGTCGGCGAGCGCGCGCTGCAAGGTGGCGTCGTCGGCATCGATCGCGCCCAGGCGCAGGTTGTCGCGCACGCTGCCGGCGAACACCGGCGCGCCCTGCGGCAACCAGGCGATGCGCTGGTGCCATTGCGCCTGGGCCAGCTCGCGCAGGTCCACGCCGGCATAGCGGACGCGGCCCTGTTGCGGATCCCACAGCCGCAGCAGCAGCGCCGACAAGGTGGTCTTGCCGCTGCCGCTGTCGCCGCAGATGGCGACGCGCTCGCCCGGGGCGATGCGCAGGTCGATGCCGTCGAGCACGTGCCGGGTCTCGCCGGGCCAGGCGAAGACCACGGCGTCGAACTGCACGTCGCCGACATCGGGCAGCGGTTGCGGCTGTGCGGCGTCGGCCACCGGCGCGCTCTGGCCGGCGATGGCCTGCAGCCGCCGCGCGGCGACGCGTCCGGACTGCAGCGCCTGCCAGGCCAGGCCGGCACCGGCCCAGACCTCGAGCAGGGCCACGGTCAGGAAGATCAGTCCGGCCGCCTGCTCGGCGCCGATCAGCGCGGCACGCGCCGCGCCCAGCGCCAACCACAGCATCGCCAGCAAGCCCAGCGCCGCGCACAGCGCGTGCAGCGCATTGCCTCCGATCAGGCGCTGCCGCTGCCGGCGGTCCTGCGCGCGCAGCTCGTGCGCGCTGGCGTCCACGCGCGCGATCCAGTCGGCCTGCGCGTCCAGCGCGGCCAGGTCGGCGGCGCCTTCCAGGCCTTCGTAGGCCAGCGTGCGCAGCGTCTCGCGCTGCTGCGCGCGGCGCTGCTCGCGGATGCGGCCGCCGCGCGCGACCACCCACGGCACGCCGGCGCCGATCGCCAGCGCCAGCACTGCCAGCACCAGCGCCGCCGGCCAGTAGATCGCGGCTGCCGCGGCCACGCCGGCCACGCCGATGCCGAGCAAGGCGACCAGCGGCCCCAAGGCGCGTACCACCAGCCCGTCGACCTCGCCGATATCGGACATCAGGCGCGCCAGCAGTTCGCCGGTGCGGCTGGCGCCGAGCCTGGCCGGCGCCAGCGGCAACGCACGGCGGAAGAACCACACGCGCAGGTCGCGGGCGATGCGCAAGGTGGCGTCGTGGCCGACCAGCTTTTCGCCGTAGCGCGAGGCGATGCGGGCGAAGGTCAGCGCGCGGATGCCGGCCGAGGGCGAGAAGAAGTTGAAGCCGCTGCCCATGCCGGCCACGCCGGCCAGCGCCGCGGCGGTCAGGAAGCCGCCGGACAGGCCGAGCAGGCCGACCCCGGCCAGCATCGTGCACAACAGCAGCAGCGCGGTTAGCAGCAGGCGGCCGAGATGGCGGCCGAACACGCTGCGCAGGTCGTCGTCGCGCACGGGGCCCGTCATGGCGCGGCTCCGATCGCGTCGCCCACCGCCACCCGCGCCGGCAGCCGCAGCACGCTGTCGGCCCAGCGCATCGCCGCCTCGCTGTGGGTGGCGACGATCACACTGCGGCCGTGGCTGAAGGCGGCCAGGGTGCGCAGCAGTTCGGCCTCGGTGTCCGGATCGAGGAAGGCGGTGGGTTCGTCGAGCAGCCACAGTTCCGGATCGCGCAGCAGCAACCGCGCCAGGCCGATGCGCCGCGCCTCGCCGCCGGACAGGCCGAAGCCGCGTTCGCCGATCACGGTCTCCAGGCCCAGCGGCAGGCGTGCGGCGAAACGCATGACCTGCGCCGCCTCGGCCGCCGACTGCAGTTGCGCGGCGCTGGCCTGCGGAGCGGCCAGGCGCAGGTTGTCGGCGATGCTGCCGTGGAACAGGTACGGGCGCTGCCCGGCGTAGCCGACGCGCAATCCGCGCCGCAGTTGCAGGCTGCCGGCGCGCGGCGGCAGCCAGCCGGCCAGCGCTTCGAGCAGCGTGCTCTTGCCGCTGCCGCTGGGTCCGACCAGAGCCAGGCGTTGGCCGGGCTGCAGACTGAAGGACAGATCCTGCAACGCATCGCAGCGTGCGCCTTGTGGGCGCAGCGTCAGGCGCTCGGCGTGCAACAGCGGCTGCGCTGGCGCTGCCGGCGTCGCCAGCGCCATGGGCACTGCGGGGACTGAAGGCTTTTCAGGCACTGCGAGCGTTTCGGGCACCGCAGACGTTGGCGGTGCTGCAGGCGACGGCACTGCGGATTCATCAGGCGCCGCCGGCATTGCGGGCGCAGGTGGCACAGACAACGGCGGCGCCACCGATGCGAGCGCCGGCGCGGCAACCGTCGGCGACGACACAGACGGCGCCAGCGCTACCGGCGCATCCGGCAACTCGCCAAGCAGGCGCTCCACCTCGGCCGCCGCGGCCAGCGCGTTGGCGCGGTCGTGGTAGTGCGCGGCCAGGCGCCGCAGCGGCGCGTAGAACTCCGGCGCCAGCAGCAGGCAGAACACGCCCACGCCCAGGGTCGGCACCGCCGCGTGCAGCGCGATCATGCCCAGGTAGCTCAGGCCCAGGTACATCGCCACCATCGCCACGCTGACCGAGGCGAAGAACTCGAGCACGGTCGAGGACAGGAAGGCGATGCGCAACACTTTCAAGGTGCGCTCGCGCACGCCCTCGGCGGCGGCGGCGATGCCGCGCAGTTCGTCCTCGCCGCGGCCGTACAGGCGCAGCAGGCCCAGGCCCTTGAGCCGGTCGGCGAAATGCCCGCCCATCCGCGCCAGCTCGCGCAGCTGGCGGCGCCCGGCCGCTTCGGCGCCCCAGCCGACCAGCATCATGAAGATCGGCACCAGCGGCGCGGTGAACAGCAGCAGCAGGCCCACCACCCAGTCGCTCCAGCCGACCGCGAGCAGGATCAGCAGCGGCACCACGCTCACTTCCAGCCGCGCCGGCTGGTAGCCGGCGTAGTAGCCGTCCAGCGCGTCGCCGTGCGCCAGCAGCAATTCGCCCAGCTCGCCGTTACGCTGGCCGCGCAGCCACAGCGGGCCGCGCTGCAGCAGGCGCCGGTACACGCGCCGGCGCAGTTCGAACTTCGCCGCATCGGCGACCTCGCCGGCGGCGCGCTGCGCGCAGGCGCCGAGCAGCGCACGCACGGCCAGCACCAGCGCCAGGACGGCGAACGCGGGCAGCGCCTGCTGCAGCGCGCGATGCTCCACCAGCAAGGCCTGCAGCAACCAGGCGATGGCGCCGGCCTGCACGATCAGCAGCGCCCCGGACAGGCTGATCGCGGTCGCGGCCAGCCGTTGCCGCCCACGCGCCGCGCCGGCCAGCGACGCCAGCCAGCGCACGCGTTGCCGCCGCAGGTGCGGCGACTCGGCAGGCGGTGCGGCAGGCGACTCGGCGGGATCGGTCAAAACGGACTCTGCGCGGCGAACAGGCCGCCATTGTAAGGCGGCATCCCGGTCGGGACCGCCGCGTGCCGCCACGATGCCGATCGCGGCCGGCGAGGACATTGATCTGGATCAAGGCTTCGCGCGCGGCGGAAGCGGAACATCGCTCTCAACCTACCGCCACTCGGCCACCCAGATGCACATTTCCCACGAGGTAGCACAGCCATGATCGACACCACTGTCGTAGAGCTGTCGCGGCTGCAATTCGCCATGACCGCCATGTACCACTTCCTGTTCGTTCCGCTCACCCTCGGCCTGTCCTTCATGATCGCGATCATGGAGAGCGTGTTCGTCATGACCCGCAAGGAGGTCTGGCGGCGCATGGCGCTGTTCTGGGGCGTCCTGTTCGGCATCAACTTCGCGATGGGCGTGGCCACCGGCATCGTCATGGAGTTCCAGTTCGGCATGAACTGGTCCTACTACAGCCACTACGTCGGCGACATCTTCGGCGCGCCGCTGGCGATCGAAGGGCTGATGGCGTTCTTCCTGGAAGCCACCTTCATCGGCCTGTTCTTCTTCGGCTGGAACAAGCTGTCGCCGGTCAAGCACCTGATGGTGACCTGGCTGATGGCGCTGGGCACCAACCTGTCGGCGGTGTGGATCCTGATCGCCAACGGCTGGATGCAGAACCCGACCGGTGCGGTGTTCAACCCGGACACGATGCGCATGGAAGTGGTCGATTTCATGGCGGTGGTGTTCAACCCGGTGGCGCAGGCCAAGTTCGTGCACACGGTCAGCGCCGGCTACGTGACCGGCGCGGTGTTCGTGATGTCGATCAGCGCGCTGTTCCTGCTGCGCGGCACGCACCGCGACATCGCGCGGCGCTCGTTCGCGGTGGCCGCCGCGTTCGGCCTGGCGTCCTCGCTGTCGGTGGTGGTGCTCGGCGACGAGAGCGGCTACGCCGCCAACGAACACCAGAAGATGAAGCTGGCCGCGATCGAAGCGATGTGGGAGACCGAGCAGGCCCCGGCCGACTTCACCGCCTTCGGCATCCCCAACCAGACCACCGGCAAGAACGACTACGCGATCAAGGTGCCGTACCTGATGGGCCTGATCGCCACACGCTCGCTGAACACGCCGGTCCCCGGCATCCTGGAACTGGTCGGCCGCGCCGAACACCGCATCCGCGGCGGCCAGATCGCCTACGGCGCGCTGGAACGGCTCAAGGCCGACCGCAACGACGTGCAGGCGCGCGAGGTGTTCGACCGCCACTGGCAGGACCTGGGCCACGGCCTGCTGCTCAAGCGTTACCGCGACGACATCCTCAATGCCACGCCGGAGGAGATCTCCAAGGCCGCGCTCGACACCGTGCCGCGCGTGCTGCCGCTGTTCTGGACGTTCCGGGTCATGGCCGGCCTGGGCTTCTACCTGATCGCCTTCTTCATCGCCGCGATGTGGTTCTCGTGCAAGCACAACTTCGAGGACAAGCGCTGGTTCCTGAAGCTGGCGCTGTGGACCCTGCCGGCGCCGTGGATCGCGATCGAATGCGGCTGGTTCGTCGCCGAGTACGGCCGCCAGCCGTGGGCGGTGGAAGGCGTGCTGCCGACCTTCTACGCCGCCTCCGGCCTGGCCCTGCACGAGATCCTGATCACCCTGGCCGGCTTCGTGGCGATCTACACCGTGCTGCTGGTCATCGAGATCAAGCTGATGCTCAAGGCGATCCGCAAGGGCCCGGACAATCTGCCCGCGCTGCTGCAGCCGACCCCGCGCCCCGCTACCCCGCTCGCCGCGTCCGCGGCCGCCGGTCAACTCTGATCCCGGCAGGAGAATGACGATGGACTTCATTGCATTGGACTACACCACGCTGCGCGTGATCTGGTGGCTGCTGCTCGGCATCCTGCTGATCGGTTTCGCGGTGATGGACGGTTTCGACCTGGGCGTCGGCGCGCTGCTGCCGTTCGTGGCGAAGAACGACGCCGAACGCCGGCTGGTGGTCAACACCATCGGCCCGGTCTGGGAAGGCAACCAGGTCTGGCTGGTGCTCGGCGGCGGCGCGATCTTCGCCGCCTGGCCGCCGCTGTACGCGGTCAGCTTCTCCGGCTTCTACCTGGCCATGTTCGTGATCCTGTTCGCGCTGATCCTGCGCCCGGTCGGGTTCAAGTTCCGCGGCAAGCTGCCCAGCCAGCGCTGGCGCAACGGCTGGGACTGGGCGCTGTTCATCGGCGGCTTCATCCCGGCGCTGATCATGGGCGTGGCGGTGGGCAACGTGGTGCTGGGCGTGCCGTTCCACTTCGACGACACGCTGCGGGTGTTCTACACCGGCAGCTTCTTCGGCCTGCTGATGCCGTTCGCGCTGCTCGCCGGCCTGCTCAGCGTGAGCATGCTGATGGCGCACGGCGCGGCGATGCTGGTGCTGAAGACCGATGGCCCGGTGGCCGAGCGCGCGGCCCGCTACGGCAGCGTGGCGGCACTGGTCGCCTGCGCGCTGTTCGCCGCTGGCGGCGCCTGGGTCGCAATGGGCCTGCCCGGCTATGCGGTGACCTCGCAGGTGGTCACCGACGGCGCCACCAATCCGCTGCTGAAGACCGCGGTGCTCGGCGAGGTCGGCGGCTGGATGCACAACTACCAGTCGATGCCGCTGACCGCACTGGCGCCGGTGGCCGGCCTGCTCGGCCTGCTGCTGAGCGCGGTGCTGCTGCGCAAGCGGCGCGGCGGCCTGGCCTTCATCGCCTCCGGCGCGGCCATCGCCGGCATCATCCTCACCGTCGGCTTTGCGATCTTCCCGTTCCTGCTGCCCTCCTCCAGCCAGCCCGGCTCCAGCCTGACCGTGTGGGACGCCTCGAGCAGCCACCTGACCCTGTGGATCATGCTGCTGGCCACCGCGCTGTTCCTGCCGATCATCATCGGCTACACCACCTGGGTGTACCGGGTGCTGAAGGGCAAGGTCAGCGCCGCGTCGATGGACGACAACCCCAACGCGTACTGAGCGCGTTCAACCCATTCGCATAGGAGATTGCAGCATGTGGTATTTCGCCTGGATTCTCGGTGTCGGCCTGGCCTCCACCGCCGCCATCCTCAACGGCATGTGGTTCGAGGCGCGCGAGGGCACCGCCCCCGACGCCGCCGACTGAAATTTTTTCGCAAAGGATCTTGCCGAATGCGGGTGACCCCCGTATCATGTGCGGCTCCTTCGGGGTGTAGCTCAGTCTGGTAGAGCGCTACGTTCGGGACGTAGAGGTCGCAGGTTCGAATCCTGTCTCCCCGACCAGTTTTACGGTCACAAGAAGCCTGGAAAACGTCAGTTTTCCGGGTTTTTTTGTGTCTGCGGCAAACCCCTGCGGACGCGGCTGGCGCTGGCGGCGCGAGGCCTGCGGCGGTGAACGCGGGGCGTCCGCTAGTCGTTGGTGAATGCGACCCGGACGTCGCCCCGGCCCAGTGCCTGCGCCAGCGCAGTCGGGTCGTCGACACGTCCCAGCCGCGTGTAGGAATAGGCGGAACCGAAGCTCGCATAGAACACGACCAGCGTCTGCGCGCCGTAGAGCATCAGGTCGCCGGCATGGATCGTGCCTGGCCGGCGCGGAGCCGCCGGCAGCGGCTGCGGCAGTTCGGCGTGTTTCTCGTTGCCGTTGAGCTCGGCCATGTCCAGCACCAGCGGCAACTGCGCGGCGAACGCGCGGGCGGCCGTGTTGTCGGCCAAGGCGATGGCGAAACGGCGATCGCCGACGGTCATCCACATGCGTGCGTCCTCCGGAGTGATGGATGCCGCGGCGGCCGCGGGCGGCGCCGCCTCCGCGCGCATGCCGGCCGCAAAAGCGCCGAGTGCCGGCAAGCCGACCAGCAGTATCGGCCAGCGCAGTGCCCGGCGTCGCCTGCGATGCCCGGCGCCGTTGCCGGCGACGGGCCGCTGCGCGCCGGGCCTCGCCTCGCCATCGTCTGGTTGCCGGGTCATGGCCATGGCGCCGACCTGCGGCGATCGCGCCGGCTCATGCGCCGCGCGCCGCGTTCGCGCGCGATGCGCGCCAGGTCAGCGCGGCCGCGAGCAGCAGCAGCGCGGCGCTGGCCACGAAGGTCGCCGCGTAGCCATTGCGATCGAACAGCATGCCGCCGATGGTCGAGCCCAGGGCGATGGCCAACTGGATCACCGCCACCATCAAGCCGCCGCCGGCCTCGGCGTTGCCGGGCAGCACCCGCGCGATCCAGTTCCACCATCCCACCGGCGCAGCGGTGGCCAGCAATCCCCACAGTCCCAGCAATGCGGCCACGGCAGCGACGCGCGCGCCGAATGCAATCAGCAGCAAGGCGATCGCCGCCATCAGCAGCGGAATCGCGATCAAGGTGCGATACAGGCCGCGCTCGAGCGCGACGCCGACGAGCGTGGTACCGACGAGACCGGCCACACCGATTCCGAGCAGAAGCAGCGACAGCGTGGGCACGTTCGCCAGCGTCACGGTTTCCAGGAACGGGCGCACGTAGGTGAACAACGCGAACTGCCCCATGAAGAACGCAGCGCAGGCCGCCATGCCCAAGGCGACCGCTCGGTGCCGAAGCAACACGAACACGTTGCGCGCGCCTGCCGCGCGCGCCGCGGCCATGGCCGGCAGGCTGGCCCACTGCCAGGCGAACGCGAGCGCCGCCACCGGCACCAGGCACAGGAACGCGCCGCGCCAGCCGATCACCGCGCCCAGGTAGCTTCCGAGCGGGGCCGCGACCACCGTGGCCAACGCGTTGCCGCCATTGAAGATGGCCAGGGCACGCGGCACCTGCGCGGGCGGCACCAGGCGCATCGCGGTCGCGGCCGACATGGACCAGAAGCCGCCGATCACCACGCCGATGAGCGCGCGGCCGGCCATGTAGATCGGATAGTTCGGGGCCAGCGCGACCACCGCGCCGGACACCGCCATCAGCCCGGTCAGCGCCAGCAACAGGCGCTTGCGGTCCATGGCGCCGGCCAAGGCGGGAATGGACAGGCTGGTGAGCACCGCGAACGCACCGGAGATGGCGATGCCATAGCCGGCCAGGCCTTGGCTGACATGCAGATCGGCGGCCATCGGCGTCAGCAGGCTTACCGGCATGAACTCCGACGCGATCAGCGCGAACACGCACAGCGCCATCGCGCACACGCCGCCCCAGTGCGCAGGCTGCGGCGTGGCGTCGCGCGGCCCGGGTCCTGCACTTGCCTGCAGCGGCGCACTCACCGCGCTGCGCCCTGGCGGCAGCGGCCAGCTGCATGCCTGAGTGCGGTCGGCGGCAGCGCCGGATGGCGCGGGCGATTCGTCATGCGTGCGCTCACGGCGCGCCCAGGTGCTGCTTGAAGAAGGATGTCAGCTTGTCGAACGGGATCAGGTCGGTGCGGTCGTAAAGATCCACGTGGCCGGCGCCCTTCACCCAGTACAACTCCTTCGGCTGCCCCGCCAGGCGGAACGCGTCCTCGCTGAACTCCTTCGAGTGCGCCTGGTCGCCGGCGATGAACAACATCGGCCGCGGCGCGATGGTCTCAATGTCGGCGAACGAATAGAAGTTCATGAACTTGACGTTGCTGGTCAGGGTCGGATGCGTGGTGAGCGCAGGCGAAGAGCCCGCCGGGGTGAACTCGCCGCGTGCGGTTCGGTAGAAGTCGTAGAACTCGCGCTGGATCGGATGCGTCCGCGCATCGAGCGCATGCACCGTGCCGCCGGTGTACTCGGCCTTCCCGCCGCTGAATTCCACGTCGCGCTGTCGCGCCGCGGCGGCGATGATCTGCTTGCGTTGCTCGAGGGTCTGCGCGTGATTCAACCCATCGCGGTTGGCGGCGCCCATGTCGTACATGCTCACGGTGGCGATGGCCTTCATGCGTGGGTCGATCTTGGCCGCGCTGATGACGAAGCTGCCGCTGCCGCAGATGCCGAGCACGCCGATGCGCTCGCGGTCCACGAACGCCTGGCTGCCGAAATAATCCACCGCCGCGCTGAACGCCTCGGCATAGAGGTCCGGCAGCACAGCGTTGCGTGGCTGGCCCTGGCTCTCGCCCCAGAACGACTGGTCGATCGCCAGGGTAACGAAGCCCTGCTCGGCCAGCTTCTGCGCATAGAGGTTCGAACTCTGCTCCTTCACCGCGCCCATCGGGTGTCCGACGATGATCGCCGGATAACGGACGCCGCCCTTGCGCTGCTTGGGCACGAACAGGTTGCCCACGATCGTCATCCGGTACTGGTTGCGGAAGGAGACCTTTTCCGCGGTCAGCGTGTCGCTCTTGTAGAAGTTGTTCGCGCCATTGGCCATGTCTTGTCCCATCGCAGTGGATGCGCTGGCCGCCAGGGCCAGTATCAGCAGCAGTCGTTTCATCTGTCTCTCCGGTCAGGCGGCCAAGGTGGCGTTGTCGATGACGAAGCGATACTTCACATCGCCCTGCAGCATCCGCTCGTAGGCGGCGTCGATCTGGTCGGCGCGGATCAGTTCGATGTCGGCGACGATGTCGTGCTCGGCGCAGAAATCCAGCATCTGCTGGGTCTCGGCAATGCCGCCGATCATCGAGCCGGCCAGAGTGCGGCGCTTCAGGATCAGGTTGAACACCGCCGGCGACGGGTGCGGGCTGGCCGGCGCGCCGACCAGCACCATCGCGCCATCGCGCTTGAGCAGGGCCAGCAACGCGTCCAGATCGTGCGGCGCGGCGACCGTGTTGACGAGCAGGTCGATACTCTGCGCATGCGCCGCCATCTCCTGCGCATTGCGCGACACCACCACCTCGTCGGCGCCCAATGCGAAGGCGGCGTCGCGCTTGGCATCGGAAGTGGTGAACGCGACGACATGCGCGCCCATCGCGTGGGCCAGCTTCACGCCGACGTGGCCGAGCCCGCCGATGCCGACCACGCCCACCTTCTTGCCGGGGCCGGCGCCCCAATGGCGCAGTGGCGAATAGGTGGTAATGCCCGCGCACAGCAGCGGCGCCACCGCCGCCAGTTGCCGTGCCGGGTGGCGGATGCGCAGCACGTAGTGTTCGTGGACCACGATCTGCTGCGAATAGCCGCCCAGGGTGTGGCCGGGCGCGTCGGCGGTCGGGAAGTTGTAGGTTCCGGTCATGCCGTCGCAGTAGTTCTCCAGCCCGTTGTCGCACTCCTCGCAGTGCCTGCAACTGTCGACGATGCAGCCGACGCCGACCAGATCGCCGGGCTGGAAACCGGCGACATGCGCGCCGACCGCTGCGACCCGGCCCACTATCTCGTGGCCCGGCACGCACGGGAACCGGGTGCCGGCCCATTCGCCGCGCGCCTGGTGCAGGTCGGAATGGCAGATGCCGCAGAACGCGATGTCGATGCGCACGTCGTGCGGGCCGGGGGGACGGCGCGCGATCCGCATCGGCTCGAGGGGCTGGTCGCCGGCGTGGGCGCCGTAGGCGTTGACGGACATGGTGGGGTTCCGGTGAGAAGGGAGGATGGCCATTGTCGGCACACCGCACCCGGCTGATAAGATGATTAATCCTTGCACCCCCTATTAGCCCAGCTAATCAATCGAACTGTCAGACTCGACCCATGGCACGACGCAACCTCAACGACCTGCTGGCCTTCGTCACCGTCGCCCGGGAAGGCAGCTTCACCCGCGCCGGCGCGGCGCTGGGCGTCAGCCAGTCGGCGCTCAGCCAGGCGATCAAGGCGCTGGAAACGCGGCTGGAGATCCGCCTGCTCACGCGTACCACGCGCAGCGTCTCGCCCACCGCGGCGGGCCAGCGCCTGCTGCAGGCCATCGGCAACCGCTTCGACGAGATCGAGTCGGAACTGGACGCGCTGACCGCCCTGCGCGACAAGCCCGCCGGGATCGTGCGCATCACCAGCGGCGACCACATCCTGCACACCACCCTGCTGCCCAAGCTGACCCCGGTGCTGCAGCGCTACCCGGACGTGCAGATCGAATTCGATGTCAGCTACGGCTTCCGCGACATCGTCGCCGACCGTTTCGATGCCGGCGTGCGCCTGGGCGAAAGCCTGGACAAGGACATGATCGCGATGCCGATCGGCCCGCCGCTGCGCATGGCCGCGGCCGCGGCGCCGGCCTACTTCCAGCAGCGACCGGTGCCCAAGCTACCGGGCGACCTGACCCAACACCGCTGCATCAACATCCGCTTCCCCACCCATGGCGGCATCTACGTGTGGGAGTTCGAGCGGCGCAACCGGCAGGTGAACGTGCGGGTCGAAGGCCAGGTGATCTTCAACACCTCGCCGCCGATCGTGCGCGCCGCGCTGGATGGACTCGGCATCGCGTTCCTGCCCGAACAGGAATTCGCACCCCATCTCGAAGACGGGCGCCTGGTGCGGGTGCTGGAAGACTGGTGCCCGCCGTTCTCCGGCTACCACCTCTACTACCCCAGCCGCCGCCAGCACTCGCCGGCGTTCTCGCTGGTCCTGGACGCACTGCGTCTGTGAGCCGGGTGCGCGGCGGCGCGATACGGCATGCCGCGCACACGGAATGCGCCGGCTTCGCCGGCGCTGCACACCCGCACGACCGCCCTGCAGCGGCGCTCAGCGCACCGGCAGACTGATGTAGCTCGCCTGCTGCGGCGTATGCCAGATGCGCTGCGTGGCCTTCTGGTAATCGCCCGGCTTGGCGAAGTAGATATTGGGCACGTAGGTCTGCGGATTGCGGTCGTACAGCGGGAACAGGCTGGATTGCACCTGCACCATCACCCGGTGGCCACGCTGGAAGGTGTGGTTGGCGGTGGGCAGGCCGAAGCTGTAGGCCAGCGGCTGGTTCGGCGCGATCGGCTTGGGCGTTTCGAAGCTCTCGCGGTAGCGGCCGCGGAAGATCGCCATCGACACCGCCAGTTCGTAGCCGCCCAGCTTCGGATCGGAGGCCATCTCGTCCGGGTAGACGTCGATCAGCTTCACCACCCAGTCGCTGTCGCTGCCGCTGGTGGAGGCCTGCAGGTGCACCTCGGGCACGCCGGCGATGCTGAGCGGCGCATCCAGCGGTTCGCTGACGAAGGTCAGCACGTCCGGGCGGCCGTCGACGAAGCGCTGGTCGTGCACCAGCCAGCTGGTCCACATGTCGCGATCGCCGAAATCGACCGGGCGCGGCACGAACGGCACCGGCTTGGCCGGGTCGGACACGTATTCCTCGTAATCGCCCTGCCCGGCCGTGGGCGCGTCGAACGACAGCGTGCCGCCGGCGGCCAGGTACAGCGGCTTGCTGCGTGACGCGCAGCCCTGCGCGCAGCTGCGCGGCCAGGTCTGCAGGCGATCCCAGTGGTTCTCGCCGGTGTTGTAGATGAACACCGGCGGGGTGTCGGCCTTGGCCGCGCCGTCGACCAGGTACTGGTCGAAGAACGGCTTGAGCACGTCGCGGCGGAACTGCAGCGCGGTGTCGCCGTCGAACTTCAGCGCGCCCAGCGCCGAGCCGTCGTAGTTGACCTGGCTGTGCCGCCACGGCCCCATCACCAGGTAGTTCCTGTCGTTGCCGGTGTCGCGCGGTTCCATCGCCTGGTAGCTGTGGATCGCGCCCCACATGTCCTCCTGGTCCCACAGGCCCTGCAGCCACATCGTCGGCACCTTCAACGGGGTGCGCGCCATCACCTTGTCCAGCGCCTGCTGCTGCCAGAAGCTGTCGTAGGCCGGATGCTCGGTGAGCTTGTGCCACCACGGCAACTGCTCCAGGCCCGCGGCCTTGGCGTAGTCGCCGGCCGAGCCGGCGCGCAGGAAGTTGCTGTAGTCGTCGTGGCCGTGGCGCGGGATGCCGCTGCCCTTGCCGCGCTGGGTCAGCTGGCCGGTGAAGTAGTCGAAGTTGACCTGGCGGAACGCGCCGTAGTTGAGCCAGTCGTCGCCCATCCAGCCGTCGATCATCGGGCTTTCCGGCGCGGCCACCTTCAGCGCCGGGTGCGGATCGGTCAGCGCCATGACCACGGTGAAGCCCTCGTAGGACGAGCCGATCATGCCGACCTTGCCGTTGGACTCGTGCACGTTCTTGACCAGCCAGTCGATGGTGTCCCAGGCATCGGTGGCGTGGTCCACCTTGCTGCCGTTGAGCGGCCCGCGCAGCGGCCGGGTCATCACGTAGTCGCCCTGCGAACCGTACTTGCCGCGGATGTCCTGGAACACGCGGATGTAGCCGCCGTCGACGAACACCTCGTCGCCCTGCGGCAACAGGTCGCGCATATGCGGCGAGGCCATGCGGCTGGCGCGGCCGCTGGCGTCGTAGGGCGTGCGCGTCAGCAGCATCGGCGCATGCTGCGCGCCCTTGGGCAGCACGATCACGGTGTGCAGCTTGACCCCGTCGCGCATCGGGATCATCACCTCGCGCTTGACGTAGTCGTTGGCCTCGGTCGGCGCGACGAAGGCCTTGCCGGTGATGTCGGGCGTCATCGGCGCGGTCTGCGCCTGGGCGGCGGCGGCCAGCGCGGCGGCAACGACGGTGACGAGCAAGCGGGCGGCGATGGGACGCATGGAACCTCCGGGCAGTGAGACGGCGACTGTAGGCGCAACCGCGGCCCGGGCGGAAGTGTCGGCGCGCCGCAGACGGCCCGGCGTGTCCGCACGGGGGTCGCGGTGCGCATGCGTCAGGACACGGAAATGGCGGGATCCGGAGCGGGAACGGCCATGCGACCGCCAACGCTCCGGTCAGTTGCGGACATGCCTGGCGCCATCGGCGCCACCGCACCGGAAACCGCACGCGATAGCTTCCCTGCGGCGCGCACGGCAGGTACAACGATGCTTCTGCCCATCGCCGCAACCGCGTGCGGGGCGCCGGCGAGACCCACACGATGAGCGACTCCGAGCACGCGCCCGGCCATGCGGCGCGCCGCGCGTTCCTGAAACAGGGCGGCGCCCTGGCGGCCATGCTGCCGTTGCTGGGCCTGCCCGCATTCGGCCGTACGCTGGCCGCGCCGCTGCGCCCGGCCCGCTCGCCGCTGGTGCCGCCGGCGCAGGCGCTGCGGATGCGCTACGCCAGCGCGGCCAACGAGGCCGACGTGTTGCGGCAAGGCCTGCCGATCGGCAACGGCCGGCTCGGCGCCCTGGTCGGCGGCGCGCCCGACCGCGACTTCCTGTACCTGTCCGATGCCAGCCTGTGGACCGGCGGGCGCAACGACGTGCTCGACGCGCAGGGCCAATTTCCCTACGAGAAGGACAACTTCGGCAGCTTCGTGATGCTGGCCAAGCTGTATCTGGAACTGGACGGACACGCGCCGGCGCAGCTGCGCGACTACGCACGCGAGCTGGACCTGAGCAACGGCTGCATGCGCGTGCACTACGCGCTGGGCTCCGCGCAGTTCACCCGTACCGTGTTCGCCAGCCATCCCTACGACGCCCTCGTGATCCAGCTCGAGCAGCGCGGGGGCGGCCGCCACAGCGGCCGGCTGCGACTGGTCAGCGCGCACGCCGCACCGGTGCAGGGCGATGCGAGCGGGCAGCTGGGATTTTCCGGCGCATTGGCCAACGGCCTGCGCCATGGCGCGCACGTGCAGTTGATCGCCACCGACGGCAACGTGGAACTGCACGGCGACACGCTGCACTTCCGCGACTGCAGCGCGCTGCGCATCGTGGTGTGCGGCGGCAGCAACTACGTGCCCGACCTGGCCAGGAACTGCCGCGACCCGGACCTGGATCCGCAGGCCCTGGCGCGGCAACGTTGCGAGGCGGCGGCCAGGCTCGCGCCCGAGGCGCTGCTGTACACCCACGTGGCCGACTACCGCGCCCTGTTCGACGGCATGCAGGTGGATCTGGGCCGCTCCAGCCCGGCGCAACGCAAGCTCGACCTGTGGGAGCGGCTGCAGGCCCGCGCCGCGGCCGACACGCCCGACCCCGAACTGGAAGCGCTGTACCTGCAGTTCGGCCGCTACCTGACCATCGCCGCCTCGCGCGACGCGCTGCCGATCAACCTGCAGGGGCTGTGGCTGGAGAACAACGATCCGCCGTGGATGAGCGATTACCACAGCGACGTCAATCTGCAGATGAACTATTGGCTGACCGACGCGGCCGGGCTGGCACCGTGCTTCGACGCCCTCGCCCGCTACTGCCTGGCGCAGCTGCCGGCATGGACGCAGATCACCCAGGCGCACTTCAACGACCCGCGCAACCGCTTCCGCAACACCTCCGGCAAGGTCGCCGGCTGGGCGGTGGCGTTCTCGACCAATCCGTTCGGCGGCAGCGGCTGGTCCTGGCACCCGGGCGGCAACGCCTGGCTGTGCGACAGCCTGTGGCAGCACTACGAATACACCCAGGACCGCGCCTACCTGGCGCGGATCTATCCCTTGCTCAAGGGCGCCTGCGAGTTCTGGCAGGCGCGGCTGATCGAGCTGGAGGTGACCGGTGCCGATGGCCGCCCGCAGCGGCGCCTGGTCGACGATCACGACTGGTCGCCCGAGCACGGCCCGGAAGACGCGCGCGGCATCGCCTACGCGCAGGAGCTGGCCTGGAACCTGTTCGGGCAATACCGCCAGGCCAGCGCGCTGCTCGATCGCGATGCGGCCTATGCCGCGACCGTCGCCGAGCTGCAGCGGCGCCTGTACCTGCCGGAAATCAGTCCGAGCAGCGGGCAACTGCAGGAATGGATGTCGCCCGACGACCTGGGCGAGGCGCACCACCGCCACCTGTCGCCGCTGATGGGCCTGTACCCCGGCCATCGCCTGCATCCGGACCTGGCCCCACCGGAACAGGTCGCCGCGGCACGCAAGCTGCTGGAAGCGCGCGGCATGCACAGCTTCGGCTGGGCCTGCGCCTGGCGTGCGCTGTGCTGGGCGCGGCTGGGCGAGGCCGAGCGCGCCTATGCGCTGGTCGCGACCAACCTCAAGCCGTCGATCGTGCACAGCAACGGCACCGCGCCGAACTTCTTCGACATCTACGACCTCAGCCAGCATGGCGACCCCACCCTGGGCGGCGTGTTCCAGATCGACGCCAACTTCGGCACGCCCGCCGCGATGCTGGAGATGCTGCTGTACTCGCGGCCCGGCCATATCGCGCTGTTGCCGGCGCTGCCGAAGGCCTGGGCCGAACGCGGCCGGGTCACCGGCATCGGCGCGCGCGGCGGCTTCGTGGTGGACCTGGAATGGCGCGACGGCAAGGCCACGCGGATCGCGCTGCGCAGCGTCGGCGGTACCCGCACCGAGATCGCGTTCAACGGCACGCGGCGCACGGTCGAGTTGGCGAAAGGCGGGCGTTTGCAGGTGTTGTGAGCGTTTAGAGGATGACAGCATTTGTAGGAGCGGCTTCAGCCGCGACGGGCCTTCCCAGGAAAGCCCGTCGCGGCTGAAGCCGCTCCTACAGCAGCACGCATTCCCGGTTCGACGCGGGATGCGTCAGTGCCGCACCTGCCCCTCGCCGCGCACCACGAAGCGCTCCACTGTCAGCGCTTCCAGGCCCATCGGACCGTAGGCGTGCAGGCGCGTGGTGGAGATGCCGATCTCCGCGCCCAGGCCGAGTTCGCCGCCGTCGGAAAAGCGCGAGGAGGCGTTGACCATGACCACCGCCGCGCGCAAGGCCTGCACGAACGTCTCGGCGTTGGCCGCATCGGCGGTGGCGATGACTTCGGTGTGGTCCGAGCCGTAGTGGCGGATGTGCGCGATCGCCGCGTCCAGGTCCGGCACCACCCGGATCGCCAGGATCAGGTCGAGGTATTCGGCGGCATAGTCGGCGTCGCTGGCCGCGTCGATGTCCGGCAACAGGTCGCGGCTGGCGTCGTCGCCGCGCAGGGCCACGCCGCGTTGCTGCAGCGCCTGCGCCGCCAGCGGCAGGAAGCGTGCCGCGACGTCGGCATGCACCAGCAGCGTTTCCAGCGAATTGCACGCGGCCGGGCGCGTGGTCTTGCCGTCCACCAGCAGCTTCACCGCCAGCTCCAAGTCCGCCGAGGCGTCCACGAACAGGTGGCATACGCCCTTGTAGTGTTTGATCACCGGCACCCGCGCGTGTTCGGCGACGAAGCGGATCAGGCCCTCGCCGCCGCGCGGGATCGCCAGGTCGACGATGTCGTTGAGCTGCAGCAGTTCCAGCATGGTCTCGCGGCGCAGGTCCTCCACCAGGGTCAGCGCGTCCTCGCCGATCCCGGCCTCGCGCAGCGCGCGCCGCAGCGCGGCGGCGATCGCGGTGTTGGAATGGATCGCCTCCGAGCCGCCGCGCAGGATCACGCCGTTGCCGGCCTTGATGCACAGCGCCGCGGCGTCGGCGGTAACGTTCGGGCGCGCCTCGTAGATCATCGCGATCACGCCCAGCGGCACCCGCACCTTCTGCACGCGGATGCCGTTCGGGCGCACGTCGTCGCGGGTGACCTGGCCGACCGGATCGGGCAGCGCCGCCACTTCGCGCAACGCCGCGGCGACGCCCGCCAGGCGCTTGCCGTCCAGCGCCAGCCGGTCGAGCATCGCGCTGCCGACGTCCCTGGCCCGCGCCGCCTCCAGGTCGCGCGCATTGGCGGCGAGGATCGTCTCCGCATCCGCCTCCAGCGCCGCCGCCATCGCCTCCAGCAAGGCCTGCTTGGCCGCCGAGGACAACTGCGCCAACGCCTGCGCGGCATCGCGGCATTGCAGGGCTTGGGATCGGATCGTGCTCATTGATGGTTCCAGTGGTTAGGCGGGACTCGGGACTCGAAAAGGCTGCGCGAGCGGCGGGAATCGTCAAGCTGTCGGGCGAAACACGTCGAAACATTTGCGCGATCGCTGCAACGACGCAACGCGATTCCCTTTCGCGCGACGTCGCACCAGTCTCGCGCGCTTACACCGAGTCCCGAGTCCCGAGTCCCGAATCCCGGCTCCCGAATCCCGAGTCCCGAATCACCACCAGATCGTCGCGGTGAATCACATTCTCTCCATAGCTGTACCCCAGGATCGACTCGATGTCGCGCGAGTGGCGGCGGGCGATGCGGCGCACGTCGGCGGCCGAGTACTGGCTGACGCCGCGCGCCAGGCAGCGGTCGCCGTCGGCGTCGCGCAGGCGCACTTCGACCATGTCGCCGCGGCGGAAGTCGCCTTCGGCGCCGGCCACGCCGCCGGGCAGCAGCGAGGCGCCCTTGTCGGCCAGCGCGGCGGCGGCGCCGGCGTCGACCAGGATCGCGCCGGGTTCGACCGGCACCTGGCGCAGCCAGTACTTGCGCGCGGCGATGCGGGTGCGCGCGGGATGGATGCGGGTGCCGCGCAGGCGGTCCTGGGCCAGGCCGCGCACCACCTCGGCGCTGCGGCCGTTGAACAGATAGGTCTCGATGCCGGCGGCGCCGGCCTTGGCCGCGGCCTCCAGCTTGGTGTGCATGCCGCCGGTGCCGACGCGGCTGCCGCTGCCGCCGGCCATCGCCAGCACCGCCGAGGTCAGCTCCGGTACGTCGTCCAGCGGCTGCGCCTGCGGGTCGCTGCGCGGATCGGCGGTGTACAGGCCGTCGATGTCGGTGGCGATGAACAGCGCGTCGGCATCGACCAGCGCGGCGACGATCGCCGCCAGGTTGTCGTTGTCGCCGAGCTTGAGTTCGTCCACCGACACGGTGTCGTTCTCGTTGACCACCGGCAGCGCGCCCAGCCGCAACAGCTCGCCCAGGGTGGCGCGCGCGTTGAGGTAGCGGCGGCGGTTGCGCAGGTCGTCGTGGGTCAGCAGCACCTGCGCCACCGGGCGCTCGAAGAAGCGCTGCCACAGCGCGATCAGCTGCGCCTGGCCGAGCGCGGCCAGCGCCTGCCGCGCGGCAATCGCCGCGCCGGCCTCGGCGGCCCGCGGCAGGATCGCGCGGCCGGCGGCGACCGCGCCGGAGGACACGATCACCAGTTCGCGGCCGGCCGCCAGGTTGGCCGAGACGAACTGCGCCAGCCCCAGCGCATAGCGCGGCGACAGCCCGCCGCCATCGGCGGCGAGCAGGCTGCTGCCGACCTTCAGCACCGCGCGCCGCCACGGCGGCAGCGCCTGCTCGACGAACGCCGATGCGCCAGCGATCACGACGCTCATCGCGGCCGCGCCCGGCTCATTGCGCGTTCCATGCATGCACGCTCAGTTCGGACGCGTCCTCGATCGCCAGCGGATCCTCGGCGACGATCGCCCGCGCCTGCTCCAGGCTGGCGACGTTCTTCAGCAGATAGGCGCCGCCGCTGCCGTCGCCGAAACCGCCGGCCAGTTCCAGCAGCCCGCGCGCGCGCAACGCGGCGAGAAAATCGCGGTGCGGCTGGACCACCGACGGCGGAAAGTCCGGCTTGCGCATCGCCATCACCAGGTACAGCGTCATCCTGCTTCTCCTCGATCGACTACGTCACCATCGGGCCGGCGTGGCCGCCCGCCCTTCCCGCACCGCCTGCCAGCGGCCGCTACCGACACTAACGCACCACAGCCGTGCGTGTCGCCGCGAAGTAGCGCAGCAGGCGCCGCATCTTGTCCTGCGCCGCAGCGTCGCCGCCCTCCTCGTCCATCCAGCTGGCGTCGGCTTCGGGATGCGGGCCGGTCAGCAGCACCGTGCCGGCACCATAGCCGTAGCGGGCCATGGCCACATCGCCGTTGCGGTAGTGGGCGATCGGCGCATAGCCCGATGCGGTCTTGCCGGTGAAATACGGACCGTCCTGATAGTAGAAGCGTTCCAGCGTCCCGTCCCAGCGCACATCGACCGTATGGTCGCCTTCGTCGTCGATGCCCGAACCCGGACGCCCGACCTCCGATTGCAGCGCTACGTCGACCAGCCCGATCCAGTCGCGGTCGGCGAGATAGGCGCCCATGCACAAGCCGAGGAAGCCCTTGCCGCTGCGCACGAACGCCCGGATCGCGCTGGCGCCGTCGTCGCCGATGGCGGCATAGGCGGCAGGAATGTCCTGCCCGCCGCCGGGTTGGATGTACAGGTCGAAGCCGCTCAGCGTGCGCGCGTTCACCTTGAGCGGCTCGCGCTCGCCGACATAGGCGAGTTCGAGATCCAGGCCGCTTCCCTGCAACGACTTCACCACCATTTCCGAACAACCGCGGCAACCGGCCTTGCCCCGGTACACCGCCACCTTCAGCGCGTCGCCGGCTGCCGCCTGCGACGGCAGGGACAACGCCAGCAGCAGCGGCAACAGCAACGTCGCCAGCGCGGCCCAGCGATGGCGCTTGGGTCCCTGCGGCAGCGCGGTCGATCGGTCCATGCATCCTCCTTCCGGTGCAACCCGTAAATCCGGCGTGGCAGCGTACGGCCTGGGCCGTGCCGGCCTCAGCCGGCCAGCGCGTCCCAGCGCGATTGCAATTCCGCCAGCCGCAGGTCGGCGGCGGCACCGGGCGAGACCCGCGCGGCCAGGCTGCCTTCCGGCGTGCGCCCCTGCCCTGCGCTGGCCGCCGACGCGGCGGCGGCCTGGTAGGCCTCGCGGAACGGCACGCCGGCCAGCGCCGCCTCGACCGCCACATCGGTGGCGTACATGCCCGAGTCGATCGCCGCGCGCAACTTGTCCTCGCGCCATTCCAGGTTGGCCAGCAACGCCGGCAGCAGCTCCAGCGCGGCCAGGCCGCGGCCGAAGCCGTGGAAGATCGCGCCCTTGCTGCTCTGCAGGTCGCGGTGGTAACCGGACGGCAGCGACAGCAGCTGCTCGATCTCGGTGCGCGCCGCGGCCACGCTGGCGTGGGTGGCGCGCATCAGTTCGATCACGTCGGGATTGCGCTTGTTGGGCATGATCGAACTGCCGGTGGTGTACTGCGCCGGCAAGGCGACGAAACCGAATTCGCCGCTGGTGAACAGCGACAGGTCCCAGGCCAGCCGGCGCAGGTCCAGGGTCGCGCTGCCCAGCGCTTCCAGCGCGGCCATCTCGAACTTGCCGCGCGACAGCTGCGCGTAGATGGGAGAGACCTGCATGCGCGCGAAGCCGAGCGCGGCGGTGGTGTGCTCGCGGTCGAGTTTCAGATTGACGCCGTAGCCGGCGGCGGTGCCGAGCGGGTTGGCGTCGATCAGGCGCAGCGTGTCGTGGGCGCGGATCGCATCGTCGATGAAGGCCTCGGCCCAGCCGGCCCACCACATGCCCGCCGAGGACACCACGGCGCGCTGGATATGGGTGTAGCCCGGCAGCGGCAGCGCCTGCTCGGCCTGCGCGCGGTCCAGCGCGACCTTGGCGATCTCGCGGCTCAGCTGCGCCAGTTGCGCCAGCCGTTCCTTCAGCCACAAGCGGGTGGCAACCAGGATCTGGTCGTTGCGGCTGCGCCCGGTGTGGATCTTGCGGCCGGCGTCGCCCAGGCGCTCGGTGAGCCGCGCCTCGATCGCCGAATGGCCGTCCTCGAAGCGCTCGTCGAGCACGAACGCGCCGCTGCGGAAATCCTCGGCCAGGATCGCCAGTTCGCGCTGCAGCCCGGCCAGTTCGTCGGCCGACAGGATGCCGATGCGCTGCAGGCCTTCGGCATGCGCGCCGCTGGCGGCGATGTCGTGCAGGAAGAACTCGCGGTCCAGGATCACGTCGTCGCCGGCCAGGAAGGCCTGGATCTTGGCATCGACGGCGACGCCGGGTTTTTGCCACAACAAATTGGTCATGAGGGGTCCTTTTGCCGGGACCCGGGACTCGGGACTCGGGACTCGGAGAAGCAAAAGCATCTGCTCTTGCCGTTCCGAGTCCCGAGTCCCGAGTCCCCAGTCCCGATGGTGTCACATGGGAATCGAGGTCAGCTCGTCCAGCCCCAGCGCCAGATTGAGATTCTGCATCGCCTGCGTCGCCGCGCCCTTGAGCAGGTTGTCCAGGGTCGCCACCACCACCAGGCGCTTGTTGCCCGGGGCCAGGGTGAAGCCGCCGATCTGCACGCCGTGCCTGCCGGCGATGCGGCTGACCCACGGGGCTTCATCGAGCACTTCGATCAACGGCTCGCCGGCGTAGCGCTCGCGGTAGCGGCGCTGGATCGCGTCCAGCGCCAGCGGTTGCTGCAGCCACAGGTTCACGGTCATGGTGATGCCGCGAAAATGCGGCGCCACGTGCGGCATGAACTCCACCGGCACGCCCAGGTGCGTGGACACTTCGCGCTCGTGCATGTGGTCGGTCAGCGCGTACGGCATCAGGTTGTCGCGCAGCAGCTCGGGGTTGTTCTTGTCCGATGGCGTGGTGCCGGCGCCGGAGTAGCCGGACACGCCGAAGCACTGCGGCGGCCCGGCCAGCTGGTCGAGCAGCGGCGCGATCGCCAGCTGCATCGCGGTGGCATAGCAGCCGGGATTGCTGATCCGCTTCTGCCCGGCATAGCGGCCGCGGGTCAGTTCCGGCAGGCCGTAGTACCAGCCGGGATCGAAGCGGTAGTCGGCCGACAGATCGACGACGATGGTCTCGGCCGCCGCCGCATCCAGCGCCGCGACGTAGGGCGCCGCCTTGCCGTTGGGCAGCGCCAGCACCACCGCCGCGGCACCCTTGGCCGCGACCGCATCGGCATCCAGATTTTCGTAGCGCAGCTCGCCCTGGTAGTCCGCGCTGTGCTCGGCCACGCGCTGGCCGGCCAGTTCGCGCGAGGACACGAAGGCCAGGTGCAGGTGCGGATGCGCGGCGACAAGCTTGATCAGTTCGGCGCCGGTGTGGCCGCGCGCGCCGACGATGCCGACGCCGTAGGTCTTGGGGGAAGTCATGTATGCGAGTCCAGGCGGAACTGCAGGTGGCGTTTCACCCCGGCCCATTCCGTATCGATGATGGAGAACACCACGGTATCGCGCGGCGTGCCGTCGGGGTGGCGCTTGTGGTTGCGCAGCACCCCGTCCTGCTTGGCGCCGAGCCGGGCGATGGCCGCGCGCGAGGTGTGGTTGAACCAGCTGGTCTCGAAGCCGACGCTGATGCACTGCAGGGTCTCGAACGCGTACTGCAGCAGCATCAGCTTGACCTCGGTGTTGACCCCGCTGCGCTGCACCCGCGGCGCGTACCAGGTGTAGCCGATCAGCAGCGTCGGCACCTCGGCGTCCAGCCCGTAGAAGCGCGTGCTGCCGACGACGTCGCCGGCCGCATCGCGCACCGCGAACGGCAGCACGCGGCCCTGCGCCTGCACGTCCAGCGCGGCGGCCACGTAGCCGTCGACCTTGTCCGCAGCCGGCACGCTGGTGTACCACAGCCGCTCCAGGCCGCTGCCGTGCAAGGCCGTGCGCAACGCGTCGGCGTGCGCTGCCCGCAACGGTTCCAGCGACGCATGCCTACCCTGCAGGCTCGGCACCTCGCGCCACAGCGTAGGCAGCAGGTCCATGCTCATCGCGATCAGCCCAGCAAGGTCGGCGTGCGGGTGGCGCAATGCGCCACGCAGTGCTGGATCTGCTCGAAGTTCTCCAAGCCGTACCAGAACACCTTCCACTTCTCCTGCTTGAAGCAGCCGTCGGATTCGGCGTAGTAGAAGATGTTGACCTGGTTGTTGTGGCGCGAGCGCCAGAACAGCTGCGGCGTTTCCTCGCGCATCACGTTCCACACCGCGCGGCCCAGGCCTTCGCCCTGTGCGTCGTCGAGCACCGCGAACTTGTCCAGGTAGGTGTAGCCGTCCTCGTTGGTCAGGATCACCGCGGCGCGGTAGTTCTCGCTGACGTAGGCGCGCAGCAGCCGGGTCTTGTCGAAATAGTCCGGCACCAGGGTGCGGCCGAAGCTGGATTCGATCAGCGACTTCAGCCGCTGCGTGTCCAGCTCGCCCCACGCCGTGGCGCGCAGCACCTTCTCGCCGCGCCGCACCAGCGTGCCCGAGCCCTTGTGGGTGAACAGTTCCTTGGCCAGGTCGGCCGGGCGCGTGATCGACACCGACGATTCCAACGGCAGGCGGTCCAGCAGATCCTTGATCTGCTCGATCTTGACCCGCATGCCGCCGTTGATCCACGGCTGCTGCATCAGGTGCGCGTACTCGGTGGACAGGTTGATCGAATCGATCACCTTGCCCTCCTCGTCGAGCAGCCCGCCGGTGCCGGTGAGGAAGATGATCTTGTACGGCTGCAGTTCCTGCACCAGTTCGTTGGCGGCGAAATCGGCGTTGATGTTGAGGATCTGGCCGCTCGGGGTTTCGCCCAGGCTGGTGATCACCGGGATCGAGCCGGCCTGCAGGCTGGCCTCGATCGGCGCCAGGTTCACCGCCTTGACCTCGCCGACCAGGCCGTAGGTGTCGCGATCCAGGTACTGCGCCTCGAACACGCCGCCGGTGATCGAGGTGGCGCGCGCGCCGTTCTGCTGCAGCGCTTCGACCAGTTTGAGGTTGGAGGCCTGGAACACCTTGCGCACGATCGCCAGCGCTTCCGGCGAGGTCACCCGCAGGCCGTTGACGGTCTGCTTCTCGATGCCGGCGGCCGACAGCTCCGCATCCAGCTGCGGACCGGCGCCGTGCAGCACGATCGGGGTCAACCCGACTTCCTGCAGGAACGACAGCGAGGAGGTCAGCGCCTCCAGATCGTCGCGCAGCACCGCGCCGCCGACCTTGACCACGGCGAAGCGCTTGGCGTCCAGCTGCGAAAAGCGCTTGAGGTACTGGCTGATCTCCTTGGCGCTGGCCATGCTCGAGAGCAGGCGGACGATGGTCTGGCGGGTTTGCTTGTTGGCGTGCATGGCGGTGATGGCGGTTCCGTGATCCGGGATGGAAGGGCCGTGGCCCCGGCGGCGCGCGCTCAGCGCACGCCGTTGATGATGCGGTCCACCGAGGTGGCGTAGCGCTGCAGCTGCTGCAGCGTCACGAACTCGTCGGCGGTGTGCGCCTGGGCGATGTCGCCCGGGCCGTAGACCAGCGCGGTGTAGCCGCCGGCCGAGAACAGCGAGGCCTCGGTCCAGAAGTCCACCGCATTGCCGATCGGCAGGTGCAGCGCATCGGCGACGTCGCGCGCGGCCAGGCGCTTGTCCTCGGCGCGGGCGATCTCTCCGGAGGGCAGGCTCGGCCCGCGGAAGGTCTCCTCGAAGTGCGCGGCGGCCGGATCGGCGAAACCGGCGAAGGTCGCCAGCAGCACGTCCACGTCCATCGACGGCAGCGGCCGGAAACCGAACCGCAGCTCCGCCGCCGGCGCGATCATGTTGGCCTTGATCCCGCCCTCGACCCGGCCGATGTTGAAGCGCAGGCCGGTCAGGCCGCCGAAGCGCGCATGCGCCAGCGACTCGACATGGTCCAGGGCCTTGCCGCCCCAGCGCATCGCCTGGTGCAGCGCGCTGGCCGACGGATCCTGCTTGCCCGACGCATGCCCGGCGCGGCCGGCGAAGCGCATCAGTACCGAGCTGATGCCGCGATGCGCCAGTACCGCTTCGCTCATCGTCGGCTCGGCCACCAGCACCGCCTCGTAGGGAATGCGGCGTTGCAGGAACGCGGCGATGCAGCGCGGATCGTTGGCTTCCTCGTCGCTGGAGAACAGGAACGCGGCATCGCCATCGCCGGCATTGGCCGCCGCGACCAGCGCCGCGGCCGCGCCCTTGATGTCGCACACGCCCAGGCCGATCACCCGGTCGTCGGTCCGCCGCATCAGGTGCGGGTCGGCGCTCCAGTGCGGCGAGTCCGGCACCGTGTCCAGGTGCACGTTGAACAGGTACTGGGGCGCGCCGCGCACCGCGTACAGGCTGACCGCCCCGGCGCCGTGGTCGATCACCTCGACCTGGAACCCGGGCAGCTGCGCGCGCAGGTAGTCGAAGATGCCGCCGGTGCCGATCGCGCGCGGCGGATTGCGGGTGTCGAAGGACACCAGCTGGTGCAGGTGCGCGAGGGTGGGTTCGAGCAGATCGGTCATGGCGGGTCAGGCAGCCGTGGCGCTGGTGCGGTAGAGGTCGGGATAGGCGATTTCCATCAGCGACTGCGGCCGCGCCGGCGCGGCGAAGCCGTGCCGGGCGTACAGCGCATGCGCGTCGGAGGTGGCGAGCATGAAGCGGCGCAGGCCCTGCAGCTGCGGGTGGGCCATGATCGCCGCCACCAGCTGCTTGCCGTAGCCGCGGCCGCGGTACGCATCGAGCACGAACACGTCGGCCAGGTAGGCGAAGGTCGCCCCGTCGGTGATCACGCGCGCGAACGCCACCTGCCCTGCGCCCTCGACGTAGCCGCCGAAGCACAGCGAGCCGGCGATCGCCCGCTGCACCGTGTCCAGCGGGATGCCCAGGCACCAATAGGCCTGTTCGCTGAGGAAGCGATGGATCAGCGGCAGATCCAGTTCCTGCTTGTCGATGCTGATGCGCAGTGCGTGCATGGGTTCCATCAAGCCAGTTCCTTCTCCCACCGGGAGAAGGTGCCCCGAAGGGGCGGATGAGGGTACGGGCGAAGCCTAGTGAATCGAATTTCGCGCGAGCGGGTGAAGGTGCGGGGAAGCTTGCAGGTCGAAATGTTGCGAGGCTTCGCCCGCACCCTCACCCCAACCCCTCTCCCGAAGGGAGAGGGGCTCTATCCTCAGCGGTTGACCTGCGCGTACAGCGTGGAGCTCATCCCGAACAGCTTGATGAAGCCTTCCGCCTCGGCCACGCCCCAGTCCGCCGACTGCGCGTAGGTCGCGCCCTTGGCGTTGAGCAGGTGCGGCGACTTCACCGCCACCGCATCGACGCGGCCGCCGCGGGTTTCCAGCGTGACTTCGCCGTTGACCTTGGCCTGCGAGGAATCCAGGAACGCCTCCAGGTCGGTCTTCAACGGATCGTGGTAGAAGCCTTCGTAGACCAGCTCCACCCACTTGCGCGCCACCTCCGGCTTGAAGCGGTTCTGCTGCTTGGTCAGCACCGCATCTTCCAGCGCGCGATGCGCGGCCAGCAGCGCGATCAGGCCCGGCGCCTCGAACACGATGCGGCCCTTCAGCCCGATCACGGTGTCGCCGGTGTACATGCCGCGGCCCACGCCGTACGGAGCGAACAGCTTGTTGAGCTTGGCCAGCAGCTTGGCGCCTTCCAGCGGCTTGCCGTCCACCGCCACCGCTTCGCCGCGCTCGAACTTCAAGGTCACCGTCAGCGGCTCGATCGGCCACGCGCTGCGCGGCGCGCACCAGCCGCGGGTGCCCTCGCCCGGCGCTTCCCAGCGGTCGATCTCGCCGCCGGACATGGTCACGCCCAGCAGGTTCTCGTTGATCGTGTACGCCTTCTGCTTGGCGCGCACGCCGAAGCCGCGCTCCTCCAGATACTTCTGCTCGTAGGCGCGGGTCTGGGTGTGCTCCTTCTGGATCTCGCGGATCGGCGCGACGATCTCGTAGTCGCCCAGCGCCTTGACCGCCAGGTCGAAGCGCACCTGGTCGTTGCCCATGCCGGTGCAACCGTGCGCGATGATCTTGGTGCCCAGCTCGTCGGCGCGCTTGAGCGCGGCATCGACGATCAGGTACCGGTCGGACACCAGCAACGGGTACTGGCCCTGATAGCCCTCGCCGGCCCACACGAACGGCTTGACGAAGCCGCTCCAGATCGCCGGGCCGCCATCGACGGTGACGTGGCTGGCCGCACCCAGCTCGGCGGCGCGCTTCTCGATGAAGTCGCGCTCCTCGTCGTCCACCCCGCCGGTATCGGCGAACACCGTGTGCACGGCGTAGCCCTTGGCCTGCAGATAGGGAATGCAGAAGCTGGTGTCCAGGCCGCCGGAGAAGGCCAGGACGATGTCCTTGGTGCCGGGAATGGGGAGTGGGGAATCGGGAATGGAAGAAGCAGTGCTCATGGTTGTTTCCTTATCACGCGTAAAAGTGGGGGCTAACGCTGTTGCTGTACCGATTCTCTATTCCCGTTTCCCTATTCCCGCTTGCGAAGCAAGCGCCGCCATGATCGCCTTCTGCACATGCAGCCGGTTCTCGGCCTCGTCGATGGCGATGCAGTTCGGCGAATCCATCACCGCGTCGGTGGCCTTGACGTTACGGCGCAGCGGCAGGCAGTGCGAGAACACGCCGTTGTTGGTCAGCGCCATCTTGCGCTCGTCGACGATGAAGTGCTGGTACTGGTCGCGGATCGGCTTCTCCGGCGCCCAGTTGCCGAAGAACGGCAGCGCGCCCCAGCTCTTGGCGTAGACCACGTCGGCGCCGGCGTAGGCGCTGTCGATGTCGTGGCTGACCTGCAGCGAGCCGCCGCTCTCGGCCACGTTCTGCGCCGCCCAGTCCATGTAGCGCTGGTCCAGCACGTAGTCCGGGGTCGGGCACAGCAGGGTCACGTCCATCCCCAAGCGGGTGGCGATGGTCAGCGCCGAATTGGCCACCGCGGTGTTCAGCGGCTTGGGATGGTAGGTCCAGGTCAGCACGTACTTCTTGCCGCGCAGGTCCTGGGTGCCGAAATGCTCCTGCAGCGCCAGCGCATGCGCCAGCTCCTGGCACGGGTGGGTGATGGTCTCCATGTTGATCACCGGCACCGGCGAGTACCTGGCGAAGCTCTTCAGCACCAGGTCCTCGCGGTCCTTGGACCAGTCCACGAACTTCGGGAACGCGCGTACCCCGATCAGGTCGACGTAGCGGCCCAGCACCCGCGCCACCTCGGCGATGTGCTCCTCGGTGTCGCCATCCATCACCGTGCCCAGGTCGAACTCGATCGGCCACGCGTCCTTGCCCGGCTGCAGCACCACCGCATGCCCGCCCAGCTGGAACGCGCCCAGTTCGAAGCTGGTGCGGGTGCGCATCGACGGGTTGAAGAACACCAGCGCGATCGACTTGCCCTTCAGCTCGCTGCCCAGCCTGTTGCGCTTGAACAGCGCGGCCTGGGTCAACAGCGCGTCCAGCTCGGCCCGGCTCCAGTCCTGGGTGTTCAAGAAGTGCTTCAGAGACATCGATCCATCCTTTGCTGCGTGGAGCCACCGCGGCGGTGGCGTGCGCGGGACGCGCTGTAGTTCTTTACGGGTGAAACCTTTCCGGGGTATGAAAACGAAAAAACCCAGCCTCGGGCTGGGTTTTTCAGAACGAACGGCACAGCGCTCCGGTTACCCAGCCAGGATGTGGGATTCCGGTCGACGCGCGCGCGACGTCATGCCCGAAGCCATGCGTGCGGCGCTGAGATCGTGCTGGGGCAGGTTCGCTTTCATCGGCGCGCATCCTCGCACGCGCACGCCGCAGGCGCAAGCGCGCGCGCTCATCGCGGCGGCACCACGACCGCGTCGGGCACGTACGGCGCCACCGACACGCGGATGCGCAGCCGGTTGCCCGGATCCTCCGGCAGCCGCGAGCGGTACTTGGTGCCCTTGTAGACATAGTCCACGTCGTAGGCGATCGGACGCCGGAACTCGCGGCCGACCTCGACGGTGCGGCAATTGCGCCCGCTCGACGCCGGCGCCGGCGCGGCGGCCGGCGCCGGTGCCTCTTCGTGGCGGCGGCTGAAGATGTCCTTGACCGAATCCATCAGCCGGTTCAGGCGGCTGTCGTCCTCCGGCTTGGCCGGCGCCGGGGTCGGGGCCGGCGTCTGCACCGGGTCGCATTGCTGTTCGGTGCGGGTGGCGCGCAGGGTCTGGTAGACCGGCTCCACGTTCAGCACCTGCGCGTAGTCGAGCTTGACGTTCTCGATCACCACCACGCGGTTGCGCGCCTCGCTGTCCTGCGCCCAGGCCGGCGCGGCGCATGCGAACAGGCCGACCAGCGGCAACAACAGGTACGGACGCATCGGCACCGGGCTTCGAAGGACAGATCGATCAGTGTAGGCATCGCAGCTTGCGTCGGGCTGAACGCAAGCCTACGGCCCCGTGGCCTGTCCCGGCCTGTCCCGGACAGCTCCATTTCCGGGCGCAGTTCGCACCGATTTCGTGCGTATGCCGACAAGAAAGCGCTAGGAAGACGACACCTGCGATGGCGCGGCGGCCGGCGCGCGCAAGCGCGGTTCTTCGGGTCGGGCCAGGCAGGTCGCCAGCCGGCGCGGTGCGACTGGACCTGGCCATGTCCGTCGTACGGCGCGCCGCCGCCCGCTGGCGACCCGGCGGACACGACGCGGCCCAGCCCGGAAGGGATGAGACGCCCTGGGCCGCTGCCGGTAGAATCGCAAGGCTTCCCCACGCCCGATGCCGATGAGCCTGCGCCTGCACAACAACCTGACCCGCCGGGTCGATGTCTTCGAACCGCTCGATCCGGTCGCCGGTCCCACGCTGTATGTCTGCGGGCCCACCGTCTACAACTATGCGCATATCGGCAACGCGCGCGGCCCGGTGGTGTTCGACGTGCTGGCGGCACTGCTGCGGCGCCGCTACGGCGCGCTGCGCTACGCGCGCAACATCACCGACGTGGACGACAAGATCAACGCCGCCGCGCAGGCGCAGGGCGTGCCGATCGCCACCATCACCGACCGCTTCGCCGCCATCTACCGGCAGGACATGGCCGCGCTGGGCGTGACCCCGCCGGACCTGGAACCGGAGGCCACCGCGCACATCCCGCAGATCGTGGCGATGATCGAGCGGCTGATCGGCAGCGGCCACGCCTATGCCGCCGAGGGCCACGTGCTGTTCGCGGTGGCCAGCTTCGCCGGCTACGGCAAGCTGTCGCGGCGCGACCCGGAGGAGATGCTGGCCGGCGCCCGCGTCGAGGTGGCGCCGTACAAGCGCGACCCGGGCGACTTCGTGCTGTGGAAGCCGTCCAGCGACGATCTGCCGGGCTGGGACTCGCCGTGGGGCCGCGGCCGTCCCGGCTGGCACATCGAATGCTCGGCGATGGCCGCCGCGCACCTGGGGCCGACCATCGACATCCATGCCGGCGGCGTGGACCTGCAGTTCCCGCACCACGAGAACGAGATCGCGCAGAGCGAATGCGCCCACGGCGGCGCCACCTTCGCCCGGTTCTGGTTGCACAACGGCATGCTCAACTTCAGCGGCGCGAAGATGAGCAAGTCGCTGGGCAACATCGAGACCGTGCACGACCTGATCGCCCGGCATCCGCCGGAAGCGCTGCGCTATGCGTTGCTGAGCGCGCACTACCGGCAGCCGCTGGATTGGTCCGATGCGCTGATCGAGCAGTGCAAGAACACCCTGGACCGGCTGTACGGCACCTTGCGCGACCTGGATGTCTTCGGCTCCCCAGATAACCCAGAACCAATGAAGGAGACGGCCATTCCTGACGAAGTGGAAGCCGCTCTGGATGATGACCTCAATACTCCGCTGGCGTTGTCGGTCCTTGCCAGCATCGCCACCGAGGCACGTGCCGTGCGCAATCAGCTCGCGCACGGTGCCGAACGTTCGGCACACCTTCCTGAATTGCTGGCGCTCCGATCAAAGTTGCTCGGCGCAGGCCTGGCGCTGGGCCTGCTGCAGCAGACGCCCGAGGCCTGGTTCAACCGCGGCGTCGGCGACGGCGACGACGCGCGCATCCAGGCGCTGATCGACGAACGCAGTGCCGCCAAGAAGAACCGCGACTTCGCCCGCGCCGACGCGATCCGCCAGGCGCTGGCCGACGAAGGCGTGGTGTTGGAAGACACCGCGCAAGGCGTGCGGTGGAAGCGCAGCTGAGATTTTCCCTTCTCCCATCGGGACCACGGCCCCCTTTTCGGGGGAAGGTGGCGCGCAGCGCCGGATGAGGGTACGGGCGAAGCAACCGGCGTCGATTTTTCACGAGGCTGCGCCCGTACCCTCACCCCAACCCCTCTCCCGGGGGGAGAGGGGCTTTACCGCTTGATCTTGGATTTGCGATGACCGATACCGATTTCCCGCTCGAACATGGCGCTCGAAGACACCGCGCAACGCTGAGTCCTCCCTTCTCCCATCAGGAGAAGGTGCCCCGAAGGGGCGGATGAGGGTACGGCAGCGCCGATAGGACGGCGGGCGAAGCGACTGCCGTCGATTTCTCGCGAGGCTGCGCCCCTCCCCTCACCCCAACCCCTCTCCCGGAGGGAGAGGGGCTTTACCGATTGATTCTGGATTTGCGATGACCGATACCGATTTCCCGCTCGAACCCACGCCCGCCGACGCGCAGGCCGCCATCGCCGAGGAATTCGGCTTCTTCGGCGACTGGTCCGAGCGCTACCAGTACCTGATCGATCTGGGTCGCAAGCTGCCGGCGTTCCCCGAGGAGTGGAAGACCGAGCAGCACCGCCTGCACGGCTGCCAGTCGATGGTGTGGATCGTGCCCGAGGGCGATGCGCAGCGGCTGGTGTTCCATGCGATCAGCGATTCGGCGATCGTCTCCGGCCTGATCTACCTGGCGCTGCGGGTCTACTCCGGGCGCAGCGCCGCGCAGATCCTGGCCACCGCGCCGGACTTCGTCGCCGCGATCGGCCTGGGCAAGCACCTGTCGCCGACCCGCAGCAACGGCCTGGCCGCGATCCTGGCATTCATCCAGGACAGCGCGCGCGCGCAGGCATGAGCACCCCGCTCCCGCCCGCACAGAGCCTGCGCACGCTGCTGGCGCATCCCGGCTTCGCGCTGGTACTGGCCTATCGCATCTGCGCGATGCTGTCCTACCAGATCGTCGCGGTCACGGTCGGCTGGCACATCTACGAGATCACCCGCAATCCGTTCTCGCTGGGGCTGATCGGACTCGCCGAGATCCTGCCGTTCTTCTGCATCGCGCCGTTCGCCGGTTACCTGGTCGATCACCTGCCGCGGCGCCGGCTGGGCATGCTCGCCAGCCTCGGCCTGGTCGCGACCGCGGGCGTGCTGACCGCGCTGACCCACGGCTGGCTGCCGGTGCAGGGCGTGTGGCCGATCTACGCGGCGATCGCGCTGACCGGCGCGGCGCGGGCGTTCCTGTCGCCGGTGTACAACGCGCTGTTCGCGCGCACGCTGCCGCGCGATGCGTATGCGCGCGGCGCCAGCATCGGCAGCGTGGTGTTCCAGACCGGCATGGTGATCGGCCCGGCGCTGGGCGGGGTGCTGGTCGGCTGGGGCGGCAAGGGTCTTTCCTATGGCGTAGCCATGGCGGTGGCCGGCGTGGCGATGCTGTCGCTGTTGCTGCTGCGCGTGGCCGAGCCGATCAACGACGGCCCGCGCGCGCCGATCTTCCGCAGCATTGCCGAGGGCGCGCAGTTCGTGTTCTCCAACCAGATCATGCTCGGCGCGATGGCGCTGGACATGTTCTCGGTGCTGCTCGGCGGCGCGGTGTCGATGCTGCCGGCCTTCATCCACGACATCCTGCATTACGGTCCGGAGGGCCTGGGCATCCTGCGCGGCGCGCCGGCGCTGGGTTCGGTGCTGGTCGGGCTGTGGCTGGCGCGGCGCCCGCTGCAGCGCAACGCCGGCCGCATCCTGCTGCTGGCGGTCACCGGCTTCGGCCTGTGCACCATCGCCTTCGGCCTGTCGCGGCATTTCTGGCTGTCGGCGGCGATCCTGCTGGTCTACGGCATGTGCGACGGGGTGTCGGTGATCGTGCGTTCGACCATCCTGCAGCTGGCCACGCCGGATGCGATGCGCGGCCGCGTCTCCTCGATCAGCGGCATCTTCATCGGCTCGTCGAACGAGCTGGGCGCGTTCTACGACGGGGTCATGGCGCGGCTGGTCGGCCTGGTGCCGGCGGTGGTGATCGGCGGCTGCGTGACCCTGGGCGTGGTCGCGACCACCGCCTGGAAAGCGCCGAAGCTGCGCAAACTGGACCTGCGCGAACTGCAGTGACGGCGCAGTAGCCGCCGCGTCGCGCTCAGCGCGCCGCGGCGGCGTCCAGGCGCTCGTCGGCGTTCCACGCCGCCGCGCAATCGGGCACGTTCGCCGGCTGGGTCAACCCGCCCTTGCCGGCCAGGAACCGGCAGGTCGCCGCGAACACCGCCGGCACCGCCTTGGAGCGGATCGGCGAGGCCAGCACGTGATTGCCGGCGCCGGGAAAATCCACCGCCTGGCGCAGCGCCGGCGGCGTGCCCAGTCGCGCGAACATCGCCTGCATCGCCGCCACCGACACCGTCGCGTCCTGATGCTGCGCGTCGCGATAGTAGTAGCCGAGGAACACCGGCACATGGATCCGCGCATAGGTCGCCGGCAGCATGCCGCCGCGGGTCAGCGCGGCCAGCGCGCGGTAGCCGTCGACATGGGTGGCGTCGGCCCAGTAGCCGCTGTCGACCGGGTAACGCATGACCGGATCGCCGCCGTTGCGCGACCACAGCAGCAGCTGCGCGCCCCACGGCCACAGCATCGGCTGCAGCTGCTCGCCGTGCTCGCGCACCAGCGGCGACCACAGCACCAGCGCCTGCACCTGTTGCGGGTGCGCGGCCACGGTCTGCAGCGCCAGTGCGCCGCCCATCGAATTGCCGATCACCACCACCCGCCGGCCCAGCACTCGCGCCACCGCCAATGCCTCGGCGGCGCCACCGAGCAGGCGCGGCGCATCGATGCCGCGCAAGGCGTCGGCGGCGACCAGCCCGTGCCCCGGCAAGCGCGGCAGATACAGATTGCAGCCGAAGCTGCGCGCCAGGCGTTGGTGGGTCGGCGCGCCCTCGCCCTGGCTGGCGGTGAAGCCGTGCAGATAGACCATGGCGCAGTCGCGGCGTCCCGGGTGCGCCGGGTCGGCCCAGACGATGCGCGCCTGGTTGTCCGCACGCAGGCCGGCAGTGGCCCGCTCGCGCGCGTCCAGCCAGGCCTGCAGCGCGAGCGGATCCTGCGGCACCGCCGGCAACGCGACCTGCGGCAGCGCCGGGCTGACCCGCGGCCCCACTGCCAGCACCGCCAGCAGCACCAGCAGGAGCAACAGCGGCCAGCGCGCATAGCGCCAGACGCGGGACGTGCTTGGGCGTGGCGGCGGCGCCGCAACGGACACTCGTGCAGAGGTCATGCGCACATGTCCGCAGCCTGCCGCGGATGGCGCCGCGCCCGCGGCGAACGCAGCGGCGTGGCTTGCGTAGCGCCCTCGGCACCGGCAGCACGGACCCAGCACGTCGCGGAAGCGTGCACGACCACGACGGCCACGTGCTGCGGCGGGCAGGAAAGGCGATTGGCGAGCATCGGCAGGCGGCGGCAGCGTGGCCGTCCGCCACGCGTCCAGTCTGCGGCGGCGGCATGACAGACGCATTTAAACCCGGTCGCGGTCCGGCATGCGCGGCGAGGATGCAGCAGCGCAACCTCGCCCTTTTCGGCTTGCGCCTGCGTCGCCGCAGGCAGGTCCAGCGCATTTGTCTACAACACGCGCAGAGCCCGCTCGCGCACGCCCGCCAGCGCTGCAGCGACGTCGATTTCCTTGCGTCCCAGGGGCGAACTACGCACGCCGTCTCACTCGCTTGCAGCAGGCGGCGCATGCGCGCGCCATGGCCGGATCGCAGCGCCGCGATGCCGAAAGGTTCGCGAAAGCCATGCCTGGAACCGTTGCGCCCGGACCAGCGGCAGGGTCCTTGACGGAACGCCAGGTTCGCCGCTTGCCTGCATTTTCCCGTGCGAAGTTCATACGGAGAGAAGTGAAATGGAAGGTTCGCTTTTTCGCAGCGAGGTGCTGGACGCACCCAGCCAGGCATGGCTGGGGACAGTGCGATTGGCCACGCCGGTCTCGACCCAGGCATGGACGGTCGCCGCGCTGCTCATCGGCGCCGCGATCCTCGCCTGGCTGTTCGCCGGACACTACACGCAGCGCGTCCACGTCACCGGCCTGCTGGTGCCGCGCGCCGGCCTGATCAGCCTGACCGCCAACACCGTCGGCGTGGTCGACCACGTCGCCGCCGCCGAAGGCGATCGCGTCGTCGCCGGGCAGATCCTGGTGTCCCTGTCCGGCGAACACACCAGCAAGGCGCTGGGCAATACCGCTGCCGGCGTCAGCACGCAGCTGCAACGGCAGGCCGGCAGCCTGCGCCAGGACATCGGCGATGCGCTCACCCTGCGCGACAAGCAGGCCGAGGACAACCGCGCCCAGCAAACCCTGCTGAAGGATCAGCTGGCGCAGATCGACGCGCAGATCGCGATCGAGAAGAAACAGATGGCGCTGGTCCAGGACCTGGTGAACAAGTGGTCCGGGCTGGTGGCCGGCGGCTACATCCCGGCGCTGCAGGTCGAGCAGGAACAATCGGCCCTGCTCGCCGACGAATCGCAATTGCGCTCGCTGCAGCAGCAGCACGCCGGCACGCGCCAACAACTGAGCGCGCTCGACGACCAGTTGACCCAGCTGCCGTTGGCGGTCTCGGCCAAGCTCAACGAACTGCGCCGGCAACTGGCGCAGGTCGAACAGGCGCTGGCCCAGAACGAAGCGACCCGCGCCAGCGAGCTGCGCGCGCCGGCCAGCGGCATCGTGTCCTCGCTGCTGGTCAAGCCCGGCGCGTCGGTGTCGCTCGGGCAGCCGCTGCTGGCCATCGTGCCCGACGGTTCGCGGCTGCAGGCGCAGCTGCTGGTGCCCAGCCAGGCGGTCGGCTTCGTGCATCCGGGCGTGGAGGTCACCCTGCACTACCAGGCCTTTCCCTATCAGAAATTCGGCCTGCAGCATGGCGTGGTGCGCAGCGTCTCGCGCAGCGCGCTGATGCCCGGCGAGGTGACCCTGCTGCTCGGCGGCGGCACGCCGCCATCGACCGACTCGCTGTACCTGGCGCGCGTGGATCTCGCCAACCAGAACGTGCAAGCCTACGGGCAGCAACAGCCGCTGCGCCCGGGCATGGCGCTGGAGGCGGACATGCTGCTGGACCGGCGCCGCATCGTCGAATGGATCTTCGAACCGCTGTACGGCATGGGGCATCGCTGGAGCAGCGGTTCGTGAGCCGCCACGCCGAGGATCGCAGCGCGAACGACGACAGCCTGCATGCCGCTCGCGCGCAGGGCACGCCGCGGCTGCGTTTCTGGCGCGCGCGCGGCCTGCCGAACGTGCTCCAGTCCGAAGCGGCCGAGTGCGGACTCGCCTGCCTGGCGATGATCGCCGGCTACCACGGCCACCACACCGACCTGGCGGCACTGCGCCGGCGTTTCACCCTGTCGCTGAAAGGCATGACCGCGCGGCGCCTGATCGAAGTGGCGCACGCGCTGGGGCTGCAAAGCCGGCCGCTGCGGCTGGAGATGGACGAACTGGGCCAGTTGCAGACGCCGTGCGTGCTGCATTGGGATCTCGACCATTTCGTGGTCCTGCACGAGGTCGGCAGGAACAAGGTCACCCTGCACGATCCGGCCGTGGGCGTGCGCACCCTGCCGCTGGCCGAGGTCGCACGGCATTTCACCGGCGTCGCCATCGAGTTTTCGAAAGGCCCCACGTTCCAGCGCCAGCGCGAGGCGCCGCCGGTCTCGCTGCGCTCGCTCGCCGGTTCGATCCGCGGCCTGGGCCGCGGGCTCGCGCAGATCTTCGGCCTGGCGCTGGTGCTGGAGCTGTTCGCCTTGCTCGCGCCGCTGTTCATGCAACTGGTGGTGGACCAGGTCATCGCCGACGGCGACCACGACCTGCTGACCTTCCTCGGGCTCAGCTTCGCCCTGCTGATGGTGCTGGAAACGCTGGTCTCCGCGTTGCGCAGCTGGACGGTGATGTGGCTCAGCACCCACTTCAACCTGGGCTGGACCGGCAACGTGTTCCAGCACCTGATGCGGCTGCCGCACGCCTACTTCGGCGCGCGCCACCTCGGCGACATCGTGTCGCGCTTCGGCGCGATCGACGCGATCCAGCAGACCCTGACCACGCGCTTCGTCGAGATCCTGCTCGACGGGCTCATGGCCGGCATCACCCTGGTCGTGTTGTTCGTCTACAGCCCGCTGCTGTCGGCCATCGTGCTGAGCGCCGTGGCCCTGTATGCGGGCCTGCGGCTGCTGTATTTCCGCATCTACCGCGAAGCCAACCTCAGCCAGATCACGGTGACCGCCAAACAGCACAGCCGCTTCCTGGAAGCGGTGCGCGGGGTGCAGACGATCCGCCTGCACAACCAGGAAGCCGAGCAGACCGGGCGTTACCTCAATGCGGCGGCCGACACGCTCAACACCTCGATCGCGGTGCAGCGCCTGGACATGCTGTTCACCGCGCTGCAGGGCCTGGCCACCGGCGCGCAACGGCTGGGCGTGCTGTGGCTGGGCGCGTGGCTGGGGCTGAAGGGCCAGTTCACCGTCGGCATGCTGACCGCGTTCGTCGCCTACGGCGACCAGTTCAGCAGCCGCGTCGCCAGCCTGATCGATTACGCGATCGAGCTGCGCATGCTGCGCCTGCAGGCCGAGCGCCTGGCCGACATCGTGCTGACCGCGCCGGAAGCCTACGCCAGCAGCGAGCACGTCGGCCCGCTGCCGGAACCGGGCGTGGCGTTCAACAAGGTCGGCTTTCGCTATGCCGAAGGCGAGCCGTGGATCCTGCGCGAGTGCAGCTTCGCGGTGCGGCCGGGCGAATCGGTGGCCATCGTCGGCCCGTCCGGCTGCGGCAAGAGCACCTTGATCCGGCTGCTGCTCGGCCTGCTCGACCCGCAGCAGGGATCGATCGAGATCGGCGGCATCGATCTGCGCCGGCTCGGCAAGTCGCGCTATCGCGCGATGACCGCCAGCGTGATGCAGGACGATCACCTGTTCACCGGTTCGATCGCAGAAAACATCAGTCTGTTCGACGCCCTCGCCACGCCGCAGGACATCGAGGACGCAGCGCGCCTTGCCGGCGTGCACGAGGACATCGTGGCCATGCCCATGGGCTATCACAGCCTGGTCGGCGACATGGGTTCCTCCCTTTCCGGCGGACAGCAGCAGCGCCTGTTCCTGGCCCGCGCGCTGTATCGCCGGCCGCAGATCCTGGTGCTGGACGAAGCCACCAGCCACCTGGACGTCGCCATGGAACGGCGGCTCAACCACGCCATCAAGGCGCTGAACATCACCCGCATCGTCATCGCGCACCGGCCCGAGACCATCGCGCATGCGGACCGTGTCATCGAGTTGTGCGAAGGGGCAGCCGTGACGCGTCCGCTGCCGCGCCACGCGGCTCCCATCGCGGCGACGTCGTCCATCGGAGACGCGCCATGAGACCACGCCGGCTCCTGGCGGGCGTCGGCGACGACGCCGCGCCGCGGCCTCCGCCGGGAACGCGTGGCGCCCGCCCATCCCCGCACCTTTCGCCCTCCACGAAACCATGAGGTAACGCCGTGTCGTCATCGGAAGCGTCATCCCTGAAGGTCGTCAACAACTTCGTCGACGTGCAGCATCTGCCGGAACTGGCCAGCGGTCGCGGCGGCTGGGCATACGGCGTCTACCCGGGCCTGCTCGGCGACGCGCATCCGTCCTGGCACATCCACCTGTGCGGCAGCCGCAACGCGCAGGACCGGGCCATCCACGACGACGTGCTCAACGCCACGCCGGGGCTGGAATCGCTCAACGACGTGTGGCGGCACATCCGCGAAGAACTGGCGCCCGACTATGGCCTGGTCCGCGCCTACGCCAGCGGCCACACGCACGGACAGGACGGCGCCGCGCATCACTACGCCAAGCCGTCCGACCAGGAGCGGGTCGCCCTGCTCTACACCAGCACCGAATGGAAGGACGGCTGGGCCGGCGAAACCGTGTTCTACGATGCCGCGCGCGAATGCATCTCCATCCGTCCGCGTCCCGGCCGGCTGGTGCTGTTCGACGGGACCATCGTCCGTGCGTCGCGCGCCCCGGCCCGCGATTGCCCGACGCTGTGCACCACCCTCGCGTTCCACATGCGGCGCATCCGCCGCTAGACCAGCACAGCAAGAGACGACTTCCGATGCAGACCACCATGCCACGCAGCGCGCTCGTGGCGGCGCTCCTGGCCTTCGCCGTGGCGCCGCACGCGGCGAAGGCGGACGCTCTCGGCCGCAGCCGCGCCGACCTGGGCGAACCGTTGCGGATCCCGATCGCCGACGACAGCGGACATCCATGGACGCTGCAAGGGCGCCTGTGCCGCCCCGAGGGCGTGCATCGCCCGCGGCTGGTGGTGATCGCGCACGGCTCGCCGGCGAAAGCGTCGGAGCGGCCGGGCATGACGCTGGAGAGCTGCAGCGGCGAATCCGCGCAATGGTTCCTGCACCGGCACTACGCCGTCGCGCTGGTGCTGCGGCTGGGCTACGGCGCGACCGGCGGCCCCTGGACCGAAGGCTACGACGGCTGCGACCGCGCCGACTACGCCAAGGCCGGCCTGGAGACGGCGCGGCAGCTCAAGACGATCGTGGATTTCGTCACCGCCCTGCCCGGCCTCGATCCGGGCCGCGCCATCGTCGTCGGCCAGTCGGCCGGCGGCTGGGGCACGCTGGCCTACGACAGCATGCCGCATCCGAACGTCGCGGCCTTCGTCAACATGGCCGGCGGCCGCGGCGGCCACTTCCACGATCGGGCCAACAGCAATTGCGCGCCGGAAAAACTGGTCGAGGCGGCAGGCCGCTTCGGCACGACCGCAAGCACGCCGATGCTGTGGATCTACACCGGCAACGACAGCTTCTTCGACCCGGCGCTGGCCGCCGCGCTGCATCGCGCCTTCGTGCAGGCCGGCGGCCGTGCCGAACTGGTCGCGCCCGCCGCCTACGGCGACGACGGGCATCACCTGTTCTTCGGCCGCCGCGGCTCCGCGATCTGGGGACCGCCGGTCGATGCCTACCTCAAGACGCTGGACGCTGCGGCGTCCCCATGACCTCCCCGACCACCCGCGCAGAGCACACGATGACCATGCAATCGATCCGGGACATCATCCAGACCATCGGCCTGCACACCGCGGCCGAGAACATTCCGCTGATCACCAAGAAGGGCGGCGCGTACACCTGGCTGTTCGACCTGCGCCGGGTGTTCATGCAGCGCGAGGCGCTCGAGCAGATCGCCCACGCGTTCTGGGAGCGCAACGCCAGCCGCGAACCGTTCCAGCTCGGCGGCCTGGAGACGGCGGCGATCCCGCTGCTCACCGCGTTGCTGCTGACCGCGCCGAAAGAGCGCGGCGCGGTCAACGGCTTCATCATCCGCAAGGACCGCAAGACCACAGGCCTGGGCAATGCGATCGAAGGCGAGGTGCTGGACCTGCCGATCGTGCTGGTCGACGACTCGCTCAACTCCGGCAACAGCGCCGAAAAGGCGCGCGCGGTCATCGCCATGGCCGGCCACCCGCTGGGCGAGGTGTTCGTGGTGGTCGATTTCCTGTCCAGGGCCGGCATGCAGTGGCGCAAGACCCACGGCATCGCCGTGCAATCGCTGTTCACCCTGAAGGACTTCGACCTTCCGCCGGACCACAGCGCGCCGCACCCCACGCAGGCCTACCGCGAGCTGTGGCGAACGGCGACACCGGGCGGCTTCGCCTATCACGTGGTACCGAAGTCCGCGCCGCTGCTGGTCGGCGACACCATCTTCCGCGGCTGCGACGCGGCGAAGATGCAGGCGTTCTCGGCCGAGACCGGCGGGCTGCTGTGGGAATACCAGGTGACCGGCGCGGCCTATACCAAGAAAGGCATCTGGTCGTGCCCCGCCCATCACGACGGGCGCCTGTACTTCGGCGCCTACAACGGCACCGTCTATTGCCTGGACGCGCAGAGCGGCGAGGAGATCTGGACGCATCCGGACGGCGACTGGATCGGCGCCTCGCCGCTGCTGCTGCCGCAGCACAACCTGCTGTGTGTCGGCATCGAGTACGTCCGCCCCTGGGCGCAGGGCAGCCTGGCCGCCTACGACATGGGCACGGGCGAGAAGGTCTGGGAACATCAGGTCGAGAAGCTGCAGCACGGCTCGCCGGGCTATTGGGAAGGCGGCGACCTGGTGATCTGGGGCAGCGCCGATCACGAGACGCTCGCGCTCGAGGCCAAGACCGGCCGCATCGTGTGGCGCTTCCCGACGCGGCGCTCGGTGAAATACGCGCCCGCCGTCGACGAACAACGCCGGCTGACCGCCTTCGCCTCCTTCGACAAGTCGATCTACCTCCTCGACGTGGCCACCGGCGAGAAGCGCGGCGAATGGCAGACCGACGAGATCTGCTACACCACGCCGCTGTTCGCCGGCAACAAACTGTTCTGCGGCTCCGGCGACCGGCATCTGTACGTCATCGACGTGGACACCATGCAGCTGCTCAAGAAGATCAATCTGCGCGCGCGGGTGTATGCCTCGCCCAAGCGCGTGGGCAATCGCGTCATCGTCGGCAGCAATGGCGGCCGCGTCGTGGAGATCGACATCGACACGCTGGAAACCAAGGGCGTGCTGCAACTGCCGGATGCGGTCACCAACGGCGTCGCGGTCTCGCCGGACGGCCGGCGCATCTTCGTCTCCACCTACATGAACCATCTCTACGCGTTCGAGCGCTTGCGCGAGGCCGGGGAAGGCGCGGCCGGCCAGGCGCTTGCCGCGTCGTCGTAGCGCGGCGCGCGCGGCAGGATCGATCCGGACGCGCGGCCAGAAACGGCGTGCCGCCGGATCAGCCGAAGCGAGGACGGTTTTCCCCGCAAACATGTCAAAGGATCAACATGAGAACGCTCGATATCATCGAAATCGACATGGTCGCCGGCGGCACGCGCGCTTCGATCGGCGCGCACCCGTTGTCCACCTCGATCCATCACGCCAAGGCGCACAAGAAAGTGCACCACGCCAAGGCCAAGGCCCATCACCACCACGCGGCGATGCACAAGTCGGCCGCGATGCAGACGGTCGCCGAATTCGACGCGCCGATCGAGGCCGAAGGCGGTGAAGGCGGTGAAGGTGGCGAAGGTGGTGAGGGAGGCGAAGGTGGTGAGGGTGGTGAGGGAGGCGAAGGCGGTGAGGGTGGTGAGGGTGGTGAGGGTGGTGAGGGAGGCGAAGGCGGTGAAGGCGACGGCAGCGGCGGTTACGACGACGGCAACGATGCGGACGGCAACGGGCCGGCCGATACCAGCATAGGCAGCAGCCACCAGACCAGCGATGGCAGGACGGTTTCGATCACCTACCAGAACACGCAGGATGGTTCGAGCAGCGACAATCCGGTCACGTCCAAGATGGCCTCGGCGCTGAACTCGGTGCTCGACAGCGACGATGGCGTCAACAGCATCGACATCTCCGCCACGACCAACGGCAGCCACAACCCCAACTCCGCCCACTACACCGGCAACGCCGTCGATATCAACATCATCAACGACGTGCACGTCGGCACCAGCGGCACGGGCTTCGACAACGCGCAGGCGCTGGAGAATGCCGCGATGAACGATCCCAACGTCAGCTACGTGGAAGGCCCCGCCGGCAATTTCATCAGGTCGAGTCCCACCGCGGACTGGACGGCCGCCAGCCGGGAAAGCGGCGACACGACGCACGTCCATATCAGCGTCTTCAAGTAACCCGGATCCCACTCCCCTCTTCCGGGCCGGAACCGCTCCGGCCCGGAAGACAATCACCTATCGGAGATTCCCCATGAAGTCCCCCTGGCTGCCGCGCATGTGCATGGCGTCGCTTCTCGTCTTCGCCGCGCAAGGGTCGTTGCAGGCGATGCAACCCGCACCCGGCAACGAAGCTCAACAGGCGCTCGCCTACGTCCTGAAGAACGACATCGTCCTGGCGAGGACGTTCGGGGAGTGCCCGAACCTGACATTCACCCGCAGCGCGGCAAAGGGAGCCCACACGTTCCTGATCGAGGGCAGCTGCGACATCAAGAACAATCCCGAGGAAGATGCGGACTGTCCCGCCTACCACGTGCACGCGAGCGGGACGATCGACACGCCGTCGCATTGGACCGTCCGCCAGTTGCAGTTGAAGCTGGTGTGTTCCAGCGAGGGAGAGCAGGCGCAACGCCGGATGTGATCGTTCGGCACGCTGCTCATCCTTGCGGAAAGCGCGATTGCCGGAGCCACGCGTGGCACGCGGCACGCATTGCCGGCTACCACGTCGCGCCGGCCTGCGACCGCAAGCGACCCTCGGCACGGCGATGTTCTCCGGTTTTCGGGACGCATCGGCATGCCGATCTGCATGAACCATCTCTACGCGTTCGAGCGTTTGCGCGCAGCCGAGGAGACCACGGCCGGCCGCACGCTTGTTGCGTCGCCGCAGCGCAGCGCGCGCGGCAGGATCGATCCGGGCGTGCGGCCATGCGCCGTGCGGCCGGATCAGCCGAAGCGAGGACGGCTCCTTCCCCGCAACATGTCAAAGGATCTACATGAGAACGCTCGATATCATCGAAATCGATATGGTCGCCGGCGGCACGCGCGCTTCGATCGGCGCGCACCCGCTCTCCAGCTCGATCCATCACGCCAAGGCGCACAAGAAGGCGCACCACGCCAAGGCCAAGACCCACCACCATCACCACGCGGCGATGCACAAGGCGGTGGCGATGCAGACCGCCGCCGAGTTCGACGCGCCGATCGAGGCCGAAGGCGGGGAAGGCGGTGAAGGTGGCGAGGGCGGTGAAGGTGGCGAAGGTGGCGAAGGTGGCGAAGGTGGTGAGGGAGGCGAAGGCGGCGAAGGCGGAGAAGGCGATGGCGGCGAGGGAGATGGCGGCGACGGTGACGGCGATGGTGACGGTGACGGCGGCGATGGCGACGGTGGCGAGGGCGACGGTGGCGCCGGCAGCAACGCCAATCCGGCCACCTCCGCATCGGCCAGCGGCACCACGGTGACCTACACCGCGGCAGACGGCTCCACCCAGCAGGTCACCGGCACCCACCCGAACCGCGACAACAACCCGCTCGACATCCGTTCCGGCAGCTTCGCCGACGACCACGGCTCGCTCGGCAACGATCGCGGCTTCGCGATCTTCTCCAATCCCCAGGCCGGGCTCGACGCCGCGGTGGCCAACATGAACCGGATCAACGACAACAACAACGGCACCGCCACGCTCAGCCAGATCATCAGCACCTGGTCGCCGCCGAGCGAGAACCCGACCGCGGAGATGATCACCACCATCACCACCAATTCGGGCCTGAATCCGACCGACCAGTGGAGCTCGTTGACCAGCGCCCAGCAGAGCGCCTTCGTCACGGCTTACGGCCACCGCGAAGGCTGGCACGGCAACTGATTCACCCTGCGGTGAGGCTGGGATGCGCATCCCGGCCTCATTCACCACGACACGCTACGGAGATCCCCATGACACCCCGATCCCTTTCGCTGTTCGGCCTGCTCGCCTTCGGCATGGCCGTCGCGCAGGCCCACGCCGCCGGCAGCGACGCCGCTGCCTGCACGCGCGCGTTGCAGCAGGCCTTCGCCGCCTCCGCCAGCGCGGCCACCCTGCCCGCTCCGTGCACGCGCATCGGCCCGGTCGCGCTGGGCATGCGCAAGCAACAGGTCCTGGCCGCGCTCGGCCAGCCGGACGTCACCCGCGCCGATGCCGCACACCCGCAGACGCTCAGCGTCGTGTACCTGTACCCGCGCGAGCTCAACGCGCAACTGGCGCGCCATCCGCGTCCGGCCGGCACGCTCGTCCACAGCCAGTTGGCCGTGGGCTTCCGCAACGACCGGGTCACCAACCTGATCGCCTTCGCCGATCCGAACGTCCCCTTGCCCTTCGACCTGCTCGGCCAGCCGGCCGGCACCCACATCGACCGCCTGCTCCAGGCGATCGGCGGCCGCCCGCAATGGAACGACAGCCGCGACTACGTGCAGTTCGCCGCCATGCCGCTGGGCGTGGACGTGGATCCGGACACCTCGGCCATCGTCGGGCTGAACATCGCAGCGAGCAAGGCGGACCTGGACAGCTTCGGCCTGCCCGGCCTGCAACTGCTCAAGGACGCGAAGAGCGGCCTGGTCAACGGCGTCCGCTGAATGCCGGCGTCGTCCCGCGGCGCGGTGAGCGGCGTGCGCCGCAGCGCGGCGCGGGTGGGCCGAATCGGGATCGGCGGCGTTCGCGAGACCTGCGCGCGCGCCATGGCCCACGCACCAGGCGCAGCGGCCGCACATGGCGCGGACGCCATCGCCACTGGGCTCCCGCCCACCGCCGCGGCACCGGCTCGCACGCCTGGCGGCAGGCCGGCCGGGCCCGCCGGATCGGCGCGAACGGCCAGAAAGCACAAGGCCCCGCGCGAGCAGGGCCTTGGGCGAACGCAGACGCGGGTGTTGGCGAATCAGTCGCCCTGCTGCTTCTGCAGGTGTTCCCAGCGCTCCTGCGCATCGATGGTGCGCTCGGCGGTCAGGCGCGCCTCCAGGCGCTCCAGGCCGATCTCTTCGCCGGTATCCACGCAGTAGCCGTAGTCGCCGGCATCCAGACGCTTGAGCGTGCTGTCGATCTTGCCGATCAGCTTGCGGTAGCGGTCGCGGGTGCGCAGTTCCAGCGAGTTCTCGGTCTCGCGGGTGGCGCGCTCGGCCTCGTCGCCGATGTCGCGGACTTCGTCGCGCAGGTTCTCGATGGTCTGCTTGGATTCCTCGACCAGGTCGGCACGCCAGTTGAGCAGGCGCTGGCGGAAGTACTCCTGCTGCAGCGTGCTCATGTACTCCTCGTCGCCGGCCGGCTTGTAGCCCTTGGGCAGGATCGGACGACCGGTCGCTTCGTCGGTCTTGTACTCGACCACCTTGTACTTGGCCGGCTTGGCGGGGGTATTGGACTTGGCGGTCACCGCGACGGCGACCTTGCCGGTCGGCTTGGCGATCGGCGCCTTGGGGGTGGATTCGGATTTGGTGGGGGTTTTCGCGGAGGATTTCGAAACGGACACGGGATTCTTATGTGGCGGGGCCGAGGGCGCAGCGGGCTTGGCGGCGACCGGCTGGGAAACCGGTGCTGCGGCGGGCGTGGCGGCCTTGGCCGGGACAGACTTGGCCGGCGCCGGCTTGGCAGCCGGCTTCGGTACGGATTTGGACACCGCCGGGGCGACCGGGGCGGTGGCCTGCTTTGGCTTCTCTGCGGGCGTGGCCTGCTTGGCTGCCGCCTGCTTGGCGACCGGCGCGGCGCTGGATTTGGCGGAGGCTTTCGCTGGCTTGGCGGCCGGCTTGGCCGGGGCCTTCTTGGCCGGCGCGGCGGCAACCGGCTTGGGCGCCGGCTTCTTCGCCACCGCCTTGGCTGGCTTGGCCGGGGCCTTCTTGGCCGGCGCCGGCTTGGCTGCCGGCTTGGCCACCGGTTTCTTCAGCGGCTTGGCAGCAGCGGACGCCGTCGCCTTCTTGGCAACGGGCTGGACGGGCTTCTTGGCGGCCTTGACGGCCTTCTTTGCAGGTTTTTTAGCAGCCACGAATCGCTCTTCCTTGGTTTCCCCGGGGCCCGGGAAAGCGGGCCTTTATAGCCTACCCTACCCCCAGCGGCAACCACACCGTCTACACGCCGGTGAACGGCAGGCCGGTGAGCGACGGCCCGTTGCGCAACTGGCATATCATGGCCGGGTGATCGCCCGCGCTCTCATCGCCTTGCTGCACCTGTACCAGCGCTTCATCAGCCCCCTGCTGGGCCCGCGCTGCCGCTTCGTGCCCAGTTGCTCGGCCTACGCGGTCACCGCCATCGCCCGCTACGGCGCGCTGCGCGGGGGCTGGATGGCCGCCCGCCGCGTCGGCCGCTGCCATCCCTTCCATCCCGGCGGGTTCGACCCGGTGCCCGATCCCGCGGCGCCGCCGGCCTGCCGCTGCCCAGGAAAACACTGAATGTCCTCCTCCACCCTCATCGTCAACGCCCGCCTGGTCAACGAAGGCCAGGAAACCCAGGGCGACCTGCGCATCGCCGACGGCCGCATCGCCGCGATCGCCCCGCACCTGGCCGCCCGCGAGGGCGAGACCGTGGTCGACGCCGCCGGGCGCTGGCTGCTGCCCGGCATGATCGACGACCAGGTGCACTTCCGCGAACCCGGCCTGACCCACAAGGGCGACATCGCCAGCGAGTCGGCGGCCGCGGTGGCCGGCGGTCTGACCAGCTTCATGGACATGCCCAACACCAACCCGCCGACCCTGGACGCGGCGGCGCTGCAGGCCAAGTACGACGCCGCCGCCGGCCGCGCCTGGGGCAACTACGGCTTCTACCTCGGCGCCAGCAACGACAATCTGGCCGCGATCCAGACCCTGGACCCGAAGACCGCACCCGGGATCAAGGTGTTCATGGGCGCCTCCACCGGCAACATGCTGGTCGACAACCCGCAGACCCTGGACGCGATCTTCCGCGACGCGCCGACCCCGATCATCACCCATTGCGAAGACACCCCGACCATCGACGCGACCCTGGCCGCGTTCAAGGAAAAGTACGGCGACGCATTGACCCCGGAGATGCATCCGGACATCCGCTCGCGCGAGGCCTGCCTCAAATCCTCGCAGCTGGCGGTGTCGCTGGCGAAGAAGCACGGCACCCGCCTGCACGTGCTGCACATCTCCACCGCCGACGAACTGGCGCTGTTCGCGCCCGGCCCGATCCAGGGCAAGCGCATCACCGCCGAGACCTGCATCCACTTCCTGCGCTTCGACCGCGCCGACTACGCGGCGCTGGGCAACCTGATCAAGTGCAACCCGGCGATCAAGGACGCCAGCGACCGCGAAGCGCTGATCCGCGCGCTGGCCGAGGACGTGATCGACGTGCTCGCCACCGACCACGCGCCGCACACCTGGGAAGAGAAGAGCAAGCCGTATGCGCAGGCGCCGTCGGGCCTGCCGCTGGTGCAGTACGCGCTGGTCGCGGCGCTGGAGCTGGTGCACGAAGGCCGGCTCAGCGTGGCCCAGGTGGTGCACAAGTTCGCGCATGCGCCGGCACTGCTGTTCGACGTGCACGAGCGCGGCTTCCTGCGCGAGGGCTATCACGCCGACCTGGTGCTGATCGACGATACGCCCTTCACCGTGCGCCGCGAGGACATCCTGTCCAAGTGCGGCTGGTCGCCGTTCGAAGGCCGCACGTTCCGCTCCAAGATCGCCGCGACCTGGGTCAACGGCGCACTGGCCTGGGACGGCGCGCGCCTGGTCGGCAGCCCGAACGGGCAGCGCCTGGCGTTCGACCGCTGATGCGGCGCGCACGCGTGCCGGGCGCCGCGCTGGCGCTCGGCCTGCTGGCGTCGGCGCTGGCGATCCCGTCGCTGCAGGCGCAGGCCGGGTCCGCCGCCAGCGCCGACACGCGCAGCGTGTTCCCCGCCAGCGCCTCGCAGGGCGCGCTGGTGATCGGCAAGGTGGCGCCCGGCAGCCGCGTGCAGTACGCCGGGCGCACGCTGCGGGTCAGCGGCTACGGCAGCGTGGTGTTCGGCATCGGCCGCGACGAACGCGGCCCGTTGCGGATCCTGGTGCAGCGCGCCGACGGCGGCAGCGAGAGCATCGACATCGCGGTGACGCCGCGCGACTGGCCGCTCGAGCGCGTCAACGGCGTGCCGCCGAAGACGGTCAACCCGCCGCCGGCGATCGCCGAGCGGATCAAGCGCGAGCAGGCGCAGGTCACCGCCGCGCGCGACCGCGACGACGACCGCACCGATTTCGCTACGCCCTTCATCTGGCCGGTGCAGGGCCGCATCAGCGGCCGCTTCGGCAATGCCCGCGTGTACAACGGGCAACCCGGCGCCGGCCACTCCGGCATGGACATCGCCGTGCCCACCGGCACCCCGGTCAAGGCGCCGGCCGCCGGCGTGGTCACCTTCGCCGCGCCGGACCTGTACCTGACCGGCGGCACCGTGCTGCTCGACCACGGCTACGGGGTCAGCTCCAACTTCCTGCACCTGTCGCGGATCGACGTGAAGGTCGGCGACCGCATCGCCCAGGGCCAGGTGCTCGGCGCGGTCGGCGCCACCGGGCGCGCGACCGGTCCGCATCTGCATTGGGGGATGAACTGGTTCGACGTGCGCATCGATCCGCTGTTGGTGCTGGAGCGGACGAAGTAACCACTGGCGGTTCACCTGCAGTGGCGCGCGGCGGCGCGTTCTTCATCTCCGTAGCCGAGGCGTTGGTCTTGCGCGGTTCGACGTGCGCATCGATCCGCTGTTGGTGCTGGAGCGGACGAAATAACCGTCTGGCGGTTCGCCTGCAACGGCGCGCGGCGGCGCGTTCTTCATCTCCGTAGCCGAGGCGTTGGTCTTGCGCGGTTCGACGTGCGCATCGATCCGCTGTTGGTGCTGGAGCGGACGAAGTAACCGTCTGGCTGATCGCCTGCTGCGGCGCGCAGCGGCGCGTTCTTCATCTCCGTAGCCGAGGCGTTCTTCTTGCGCGGTTCGATGTGCGTATCGATCCGCTGTTGGCGCTGAAGTGCACGAAGCGACTGCTTTTTTGTGGGAGCGACTTCAGTCGCGACGGGCCTTACCGGTAGAGCCCGTCGCGACTGAAGTCGCTCCCACAAAAGCCGAAGAGCGTCTGTCCTTTTCTGTAGAAACAGCTTCAGTCGCGGTCGGCGCAGCGGTGAACCTTCCGGCTTTGCACGAGGTCGCGGCTGAAGCCGCTCCTACAGTGCACACGGCAAGTGCCCGCGCACCTTGTAGGAGCGGCTTCAGCCGCGACAGGCAGCATCCGCAAACGCACTGTCGCAGCTGACGCAATTCCTGCTTAAGCAGCCTGCGCTACGCCGGCGCATCCTCCGCCTGCAACAGCCGCCCCAGCACCACGTGCGAAGGGCTGTTGGCCAGGTCCAGCGGCATCACCAGCTTGGGATTGGGATGCGGCAGTGGCGTCGGCGTGGCGTCGGCAGCCGCCTCCAGCAGCAGCGAACCGTCGTCCTCCGCCTGCGTGGTGACCGGCAGCGGCTCCAGGCCCAGCCCGGCGCGCACCGCATTGGCGCGCGCGGCCAGCTCGTCGTCGCCGACCGCGGTCAGCGACGCCGCCAGCATGCCCGCCGGCGCGCCTTCCACTGCGGCCAGGCGCTGCGCCACGTCGCCGAGCGCCTGCTGCCGCTGCGGATGCAACAGCTGCCACACCTCCTCCCACAGCGCTTTCCAGTCCATGTCCGGAAACGGCAGGTGGGTCGGCCCGCTGAGCACGATCTGCGGCGCCAGCCGTCCGCTGGGTTGCGCATCGCATTCGGCCAGGGCGCGATACACCACCTCGCTGCACACCATGTGCGAGGGGTTGTCGCGGACCAGGTGGTCCAGCGCCTCGCGCACCACGATCCGCGCCAGCCAGTGCTGCGGCCACTTGCCGCGGATCGCCACCAGCACGCCCAGCGTGGCCAGGCTGTCCAGCGGATACGGAACGCCGAGCAGCGACTGCGCCTTGGCCAGCACGCTGGCGCGATCGGCATCGTCCAGCGCGACGCCGGCATAGCTGAGCGGGCGATAGGCGTCGATCAGCAGATAGTTGCCGGTATCGGCCAACCGCTGCTGCAGCGGATAGCGGCGCACGCCCTTGGCCGCGGCCTCGATCAGGTCGCCCTGGTCGGCCACGATCGCGGCATGGCTGTAGATGCTGTCGCCGCACCAGGCGATCAGTTCCGAGACCGGCCCCCGGCCCAGTTGCAGCAGGATGTCGGCGACGCGCAGTTGCGCGGGATCGATCGGGGAAACGGCGGGACGTGCGGTCATGGCGGCGACTCCTCGTGGGGGGACGTGATGGGGGATACGCTGACCCGGTTGCGGCCGGCGGCCTTGCTGGCGTAGAGCGCGGCGTCGGCGCGCTGCAGCAGCGACTCGATGCTCTCGCCCGGCTGCCATTGGGCCACGCCGACGCTCAGCGTGCATGACAGCGTCTGCCCGCCGTGCTGCAGCGGCTGTTCGTGCAGATGCCGGCGGATGTCTTCGGCCACGCGCTGCGCCGCGGCGAGCGTGGCGCCCGGGATCAACACCAGCATTTCGTCGCCGCCCTGGCGGCCGAGCGTGTCGGTGCTGCGCAGGCGCGCGCGGGCGCAGGCGGCGACCCAGCGCAGGCAGTCGTCGCCGGCGGCATGGCCATGCACGTCGTTGATGCGCTTGAAGTGGTCGATGTCGATATAGGCCACGGCCAGCGGCTGCGCGGCGGCCGCGGCGTCCAGCATCGCCTGCGCCAGGCGCTGCTGCATCGCTGCGCGGGTCAGCATGCCGGTGAGGCCGTCCACCGTCGCCAGCCGGTTCACCCGGTCGCGGTCGCGGCGCAGTTCCAGCATCTGTTCGGCCAGGCCGATCGTCACCAGCAGGCACGAACTGGCCAGCGCCAGGCTGATGCCGTGCGCCACCCAGGGCGTGGCCTGGTCCAGGCGCAGCCATCCGCTCAGTTCCAGGCAGCGCAACACGCAGAACGTCAGCAGCGGCGCCCACGACGCCAGCAGGTGCCAGGCGTAGCGCTGCCCGCGCAAGGCGAGCAGCAGCGAGCACGGCAGCAGCAACATGGCGCCGACGATCAGCGTGAGGTTGCCGAGCAGGCTCAGCCACGCCGCCGTCGAGATCGCGCAGGCCGCGGCGATGCACAGCAAGAGCATGGCGCAGGCCTGCAGCACCCGGTCCAGCCGCGGCAGGTGCCGGTGCATTTCCAGCTGCCGGCGCTGGAAGTTGATGATGAAGAAGCCGCCGAGCGCCGCCACGATCCGTATCGGCGCCGGCGAAGAAGCGAACAGGATGTCCAGGCCCGGCACCGCCCGCGCTTCGCCGCCGATGCCCAGCAGATACAGCAGCACGCACAGCACGTTGGCGGTGAAGTAGCCGTAGACCCGCTCGCGCAGGCGTGCCCACAGCGCGATCGCCAGGATCGCCAGCACCACGGTCGAGCCGATGATGAAGGCGCGCCAGCCGACGTAGTGCAGGTCGTCGCGGTGCACCTGCGCCAGCGGCGCGATCGACACCGGCATCGGGATCGCCGCCGCCGCATGCACCCGCAGCCACACCGAGGCGCCCTGCGGCAGGCCGTGCGGCAGCGCGATAACCAGCGCGCGGGTCGAATAGCGCAGGTCGGCATCGGCGCCGTACAGCGCGTGCCTGGTCGGCGCGGCCTGGCCCGGCACCCAGGCCTCGACCCGGGTCAGGTACGGCGCCTGCAGCACCAGTTGCGGATCGCCGTCCGCGCCGATCGCACGGTCGGCGCGGACGCGCCACCAGGTCGGCGTCTTCAGCGGCTCGTACAGGGCGCTGCCATGCGCACCGTCCTGCACTTGCGCCAGATGCGCGCCCGCCACCACCTCGGCGGCCGGCGGATCGGCCGGCAGGCGTTGCAGGTGCACGTGCTGCGCTAGCGCGCCTTCGGCCACGCACAGGCACAGCAACAGCAGCCAGCGCGAGCAACGGCACAAACGCGTCATACGTCGATCAGGGCCGGCCGGCGCGATGGGGACGGGCCATGTGTCCGGCGTGCAACCGCTGGCGTCTGGCGCCGCGACGGACGCGCCGCTCGCCAGCGACGCCCTCCCCCGCCTGGACGACGGCCACGACAGAGCGACGGAACGCGCTTGAGCGCGCCCGGTACGGCGGCATCGTGCGCTCGCTCATCGGCCTACATCCACTCGGTCTTCCTCGTCGCGTCCGCGCCAACACGGCGTGGCCCGTCCCGCACCGGACTGACGGCCCCCTGAAATCTGCGCCCGAGGATAGCGCAGCCGCCGCCATCGATCGTATCCAAATGCGGCTGCGGACCGAACCCGCGGCGCCATGCTGCTTTGCGGTATAACCGTGAGGCGGCCAGCGCAAAGGCGGCTGGCCCGGCGCCGGCAACGGCGCGCAATGCGCAATCGCAGTCCCCGCGGTGGTTCGCCGCGGCGTTCGCTCTCCCTCCCCCCGTCCAGGAGATGTGCGCAATGACGATCGACAAGCTCAAACCCACCCTCGGCACCCTGCACCTGTGGGGCATCGCCGTGGGCCTGGTGATCTCCGGCGAGTACTTCGGCTGGAGCTACGGCTGGGGCGCCGCCGGCACGCTCGGCTTCCTGGTCACCACCGTGCTGGTGGCGGTGATGTACACCTGTTTCATCTTCAGCTTCACCGAACTGACCACCGCCATCCCCAACGCCGGCGGCCCGTTCGCCTACAGCCTGCGCGCGTTCGGTACCGCCGGCGGCATGATTGCCGGCATCGCCACGCTGATCGAGTTCGTGTTCGCGCCGCCGGCGATCGCGATGGCGATCGGCGCCTACCTCAACGTGCAGTTCCCGACCCTGGATCCGCGCCTGGCCGCGGTCGGCGCCTATGCCATCTTCATGACCTTGAACATCCTCGGCGTCGGCATCGCCGCCACCTTCGAACTGATCGTCACCGTGCTGGCGGTGATCGAGCTGCTGGTGTTCATGGGCGTGGTCGCGCCGGGCTTCAGCGTGGCCAACTTCGTGCGCGGCGGCTGGGCCGGATCGGACACGTTCAGCGTGGCGGCGATCGGCGGCATCTTCGCCGCGATCCCGTTCGCGATCTGGTTCTTCCTGGCGATCGAGGGCGCGGCGATGGCCGCCGAGGAAGCCAAGGACCCCAGGCGCACCATTCCGCGCGCCTACATCGCCGGCATCCTGACCCTGGTGACGCTGGCGTTCGGGGTGATGATCATGGCCGGCGGCGTCGGCGACTGGCGCACCCTGTCCAACATCAACGATCCGCTGCCGCAGGCGATGAAGGCGGTGGTCGGGCACAACTCGACCTGGCTGCACATGCTGGTGTGGATCGGCCTGTTCGGCCTGGTGGCCAGCTTCCACGGCATCATCCTCGGCTATTCGCGGCAGTTCTTCGCGCTGGCGCGCGCCGGCTTCCTGCCGCACGGCCTGGCCAGGCTGTCGCGCTTCCGCACCCCGCACCGCGCGATCCTGGCCGGCGGCGTGGTCGGCGTGGCGGCGATCTACAGCGACGGGCTGGTGCAGGTGCAGGGCATGTCGCTGACCGCGGCGATGATCACCATGTCGGTGTTCGGCGCCATCGTCATGTACATCATGAGCATGCTCAGCCTGTTCAAGCTGCGCCGCGCCGAGCCGCAGCTGGAACGCAGCTACCGCGCGCCGGGCTATCCGCTGGTACCGGCGCTGGCGTTGCTGCTGGCCCTGGTGTGCCTGGCGGCGATGGTGTGGTTCAACGCGCTGCTGGCGCTGCTGTTCCTGGGCCTGATGCTGCTCGGCGCCGGCTGCTGCGCGCTGAGCCTGCGCGGCAACGGCGGCGTCATCGCCGCCGAGGCCAGCGGCGAGGCATGATCGAGGACACGGCGCCCGCCGCGCGCGGGCGCCTGCAGGAGGATCCGGCATGAGCGGTTTCGCACACAGCGTCGGCGGCCAGACCTGGCGCTTCGACGACCTCAAGGACCTGCTGGCCAAGGCCACGCCGGCACGCTCGGGCGACCGCCTGGCCGGGCTGGCCGCGGCCAGCGAGCCGCAGCGGGTGGCGGCGCAGATGGCATTGGCCGATCTCCCGCTGCGGCACTTCCTGCACGAGGCGGTGATTCCCTACGAGGACGACGAGGTGACCCGGCTGATCGTCGACAGCCACGACGCCGCCGCGTTCGCGCCGGTAGCGCACCTGACCGTCGGCGGCTTCCGCGACTGGCTGCTCGGCGAAGCGGCCGACGAAGCCGCGCTGGCCGCGCTGGCCCCGGGCCTGACTCCGGAGATGGTCGCGGCGGTGTCCAAGCTGATGCGCATCCAGGACCTGATCCTGGTGGCGCAGAAGATCCGCGTGGTCACCGCGTTCCGCAACACGCTCGGCTTGCGCGGGCGGCTGTCCACCCGGCTGCAACCCAACCACCCCACCGACGACCTGGCCGGCATCGCCGCCAGCGTGCTCGACGGGCTGCTGTACGCCAACGGCGATGCGGTGATCGGGATCAACCCGGCCAGCGACAACACCCAGACCATCTGCGAACTGCTGAAGATGCTCGACGCGGTGATCGCCGGCTACCAGATCCCGACCCAGGCCTGCGTGCTGACCCACGTCACCACCTCGATCGAGGCGATCGAACGCGGCGTGCCGCTGGACCTGGTGTTCCAGTCCATCGCCGGCACACAGAAGGCCAACGCCAGCTTCGGCATCGACCTGGCGCTGCTGCAGCAAGGCTACGAGGCCGGACTGAGCCTCAGGCGCGGCAGCGTCGGCGACAACGTGATGTATTTCGAGACCGGTCAGGGCAGCGCGCTGTCGGCCGACGCGCACCACGGCGTGGACCAGCAGACCTGCGAGGTGCGCGCCTACGCGGTAGCGCGCCGCTTCAAGCCGCTGCTGGTCAACACCGTGGTCGGCTTCATCGGCCCCGAATACCTGTACGACGGCAAGCAGATCATCCGCGCCGGCCTGGAAGACCACTTCTGCGGCAAGCTGCTCGGCGTGCCGATGGGCTGCGACATCTGCTACACCAACCATGCCGAGGCCGACCAGGACGACATGGACGTGCTGCTGACCCTGCTCGGCACCGCCGGGATCAACTTCATCATGGGCATCCCCGGCTCCGACGACGTGATGCTCAACTACCAGACCACCTCGTTCCACGATGCGCTGTACGCGCGCCAGGCGCTGGGCCTGCGTCCGGCGCCGGAATTCGAGGCCTGGCTGGAGCGGCTGGACATCCTGCGCCTGGACAACGGCCGCTTCCGCCTCGGCCACGAGCCGCCGGCCGCGTTCCGGCGCGCGCTGGCGCAACTGAGCTGAGCGGGCCGCGCATGCACGACGACAGCGAACGCCCCTCCCGCGCCGATCCCTGGGCCGCGCTGCGCCGGCTGACCCCGGCGCGCATCGCCCTGGGCCGCACCGGCACCAGCCTGCCGACCGCGGCGCAACTGGACTTCCAGTTCGCGCATGCGCAGGCGCGCGACGCGGTGCACCTGCGCTTCGATCCGGCGCCGCTGGCCGCGGCGCTGGACGCACGCGGCCGCGCGCACGTCGCGCTGCGCAGCGCCGCGGCCGACCGCCACAGCTACCTGCAGCGGCCCGACCTGGGCCGCCGGCTGAGCGAGGACGCGGCCAGTGAACTGCGCGGCCTCATCGCCATGCAACGCCGCAGCTACGACCTGGCCGTGGTGGTGGCCGACGGCCTGTCGGCGCTGGCGGTGCATCGCCACGCCACGCCGATGCTGGAACGCATCGACGCGCTGGCCGCGGCCGAAGGCTGGACGCTGGCGCCGGTGGCGCTGGTCGAACAGGGCCGCGTGGCGATCGGCGACGAGATCGGCGAACTGCTGGACGCGCGCATGAGCGTGGTGCTGATCGGCGAGCGCCCCGGCCTCAGCTCGCCGGACAGCCTCGGCCTGTACTTCACCTACGCCCCGCGCGTGGGCCTTAACGACGCCTGCCGCAACTGCATCTCCAATGTGCGCGAGGCCGGCCTGAGCTATGCGCAGGCCGCGCACAAACTGGCCTGGCTGATGCGCGAGGCATGCCGGCGGCAGCTGTCCGGCGTGCAGCTGAAGGACCAGGCCGACACGCCGGCGCTGTCGGCCGACGACGATCCGCCACGCAAGCCGCTGGGCAATTTCCTGATCCCCGAGTGAGTCGGCTCCGGGACTGAGCCCCGCCCCGACTGTCCACGCCATGGACAGCGCCGCCGCAGACACGTAGCTGCGCGCGCAACCGGCGGTCCCGGCAAACGCAGGCGCTGCACGCGGCACCGCTTCGGCAACGCGCCCTCACCGACGCTGCCGGCGTCGGGCCTCCGCCTGAAAACGTGGCCTGCGATCCTGTCGGGCATCGCGCAGCGCCGTGGCGCAACGCAGCAGCCTGCGCGACGTGCGCACGGGGCCGCCGACTGGCCTGGGATCCGATTCCACGCAGGCGCTGCAACCGATCACACAAGCCGCGCCGACGACGACGGCGGCCGGGTCGCGTCCCGCGCCAAAGCGTGATCGCTCCGTCACAACCGGGATTTGGCTGCGGCATCGAACGGCAGCGCGCCAAGGCGCGCCTAGCATTCGCGCCGGCCACGCCATGGCCACCGATCGCCAACATGCGGCTACCGGATGACACCGGTATCAATTACTTGTCGGCGACGGTGTGCCGCTGTGGCGCAGGCCCCATCCCAACCGAGAGAGCACCGCCATGACCGCATCGCGCTGGTTCCAGATCCCCGCCACCCTCGCCCTGGCCGGCGGCGCCATCGCCACCGCCTGGGCGCTGACCGGTACCGCCTCCAGGCCGCAACTGACCAGCTCGGAAGCGGCCAACCAGACCGTCGCCAAGCACCTGGCCCAGGCCGGCACCATCGGCGCGCTGACGACCGACAACTGGAACCCCAGCGCCGGCGTCGCCCTGCTCACGGCCGACTATGCAGTCGCCGCCGACGGCTCCACCCGCTACCGCACCGTGCAGGCCGCGGTCGATGCCGCGGTCGCGGCTGGCGGCACGATGCGGCGCTACATCAGCGTCAAGCCGGGCACCTACAAGGAAGTGGTCTGCGTGCCCGCGGCGGCGCCGCCGATCACCCTGTTCGGCCTGGGCAGCGCGCCGGCCAACACCACCATCAGCTTCGGCAACGCCAACCCGACGCCAAAACCCAGCGGCAGCGCCACCCACCCCTGCGCCAGCAACGCGGCCAGCACCACCGTCGGCACCTCCGACAGCGGCACCGTCACCGTGCGCGCGGCACAGTTCCAGGCGCGCAACCTGGCGATCGTCAACAGCTACGTCGAGGACACCTACGCCAGCAGCAACCAGTCGGCGGTGGCGCTGGCACTGCGCGGCGACAAGGCGGTGCTGGAGAACGTGGCGCTCACCGGCAACCAGGACACCCTGCTGGTCAGCGCCGGCAGCGCCAACACGGTGATTCGCGCGTTCTTCAAGGGCGGCAGCATCGAGGGCGATACCGACTTCATCTTCGGCTCGGGCGTGGCGGTGTTCTCCGGCAGCACCATCCGCTACACCGCCGCGCGCCGCGGCGCCGGCAACGGCGGGGTGATCTTCGCCCCCAGCACCCGCCCCGGCAGCGGCTACGGCTTCCTGGCCGTCGCCAGCACCTTCGACGCGGTCGGCAGCCCGTCGGCGAACACCGTGTACCTGGGCCGCGCCTGGGACGAGAGCGTCGGCAGCCTGTCCAACTACGTCAACGGCAGCTCGCCCAACGGCAAGGTGGTGATCCGCGAATCCACCTTGGGCGCGCACGTGCGCAAGAGCGCGCCATGGAACGCGTCCACGGTCGGCCGGCCGTATTGCAGCAGCGGCTGCACGCAATCGGCCAACCGCTTCTTCGAGTACGCCAACAGCGGTGCCGGCAGCGCCGACTAGGGCGCGCCGCCGCTCCCGCTCGGGCATCGCACGAGCACGCCGCAGCAAGCCGACATGCGTCTGCGCCCGGGGACGACGCGGCCCCGGGCGCGCGCAGGAGCGGCGCTGCGGACCGGCCCGGCGCTCAGCCCAGGCCGGCCCACCAGGCGCGCCACAGCGTGACCATCGCGCTCGGCGGCTTGCGCACGGCGCGGGCCTGCTGCCCGATCCGCGCACGCGCCAGCGCCGACACGATGCGCCGCGGCCGCGGCCCGGCCACGCGCCGCGGCCAGCGCTGCAGCAGGGCCTGCGCCCAGCGCTGCTGCGCCTGCGCCGCCTCGCCGCCGCGCAGCGACAGCGGCACCGCGGCGATGCCGGCGTCGGCCAGCCGCTGCGCCAGCACCTGCGTGGCCAGCGCCGCCGCCGCGTCGCGCTGTGCCTCGAACACCGCGCATTCGACCTGCGCCGCGGCCAGCGCGAACGGCTCCAGGCGCTCGTAGGCATGCGCCGGATCGGCCGCGGCCGCGCGCGAGGCGAGCAGCCCCGGCAAGGCCTCGGCCAACTGCGCCCATGGCGCTGCGACCGGCTCCAGCACCCGCCCCAGCGGATGCCGCGAGCGGCGACCGGCCCAGCTGCGCAATTCCTCGCCCCACCACGCCAGCTTGGCGTCGGCCGGCAGCGGATCGCCGGCGATGTTGAGGATGTCGTCGAATTCCTGCAGCAGCGCGAACCAGGCCACCGCGCGCGCGCGCTGCGGCGCCGGCACGAAGGTCTCGGCCACCGTCCATTCCGGCCAGCGGCTGCGCCATTTGTCGAGGAAGGCATCCAGGGCGGAGGTGCTGCTCATGCGATCGGGAAGTCCGGAAGGTCAGGGAAGCTGCGGCGCGCCCGGCCAGGCGCGCGCATCGAGCAAGTCGGCGGGCGCGGCGACCAGCGCATCGGCGCGCCAGGCCAGCGGATCCTCGCCGTCCAGGCGGTAGCCCCACAGCACCGCCACCGAGGCCATGCCGGCGGCGCGCGCGGCGAGGATGTCGCGTTCGTCGTCGCCGACGTAGGCGACCTGCGCCGGCGGCACCTCGATGCGCTGTGCGGCCACCTGCAGCGGCAGCGGGTGCGGCTTGCGCTCGGCCAGCGTGTCGCCGCCGATCAGCACCGCGCAGCGCCGTTCCCAGCCCAGCTGCGGCAGGATCAGCCGCGCCAGATATTCGGGCTTGTTGGTGACGATGCCCCACAGGCAGCCGGCGTCTTCCAGCCGCTGCAGCAACGCCGCGATGCCGTCGAACAACTGCGAATGCCGGCCGATCAGGGTTTCGTACTGGCGCAGGAAATCGGGAATCAGCGCATCGCGCGCGGCGGCCGGCAACTCGGGAAAGGCGACGCCCAGCATCGCCCGCGAACCCTTGGACACCACCGGGCGCAGCTGTTCCAGGGTCAGCGCGTCACGCCCGCGCTCGACCAGCAACGCATTGGCCGCGGCCAGCAGATCCGGCGCACTGTCCAGCAGCGTGCCATCCAGGTCGAACAGCACCGCGCGCGGGAATCCGTCGCGCGGCGGCTGTGCCGATTCCCTACTCCCCATTCCCGATTCCCGGCTTCACCGCACACGCCAGGTAATTCACCTCGGTGCGCGTGGACAGCCGCGCGCGGTTGCGCCACGGTTCGTACAGCATGCCGCTGACGTCGTGCAGCTGCAGCTCGGCCTGGCGCAGCCACGCCGCCAGCTCGGCCGGCTTGATGAAATCCTGGTAGCGGTGGGTGCCGGTGGGCAACAGCCGCGCCACGTACTCGGCGCCGACGATGGCCAGCGCGAACGCGGCCGGGGTGCGGTTGAGCGTGGACAGGAACAGCTGGCCGCCGGGCTTGAGCAAGGTCGCGCAGGCGCGCACGATCGCCGCCGGATCGGGCACGTGCTCGAGCATCTCCATGCAGGTGATCGCATCGAAGCTGCCCGGGCGCTCGGCGGCCAGGTCCTCGACCGACTGCACGCGGTAGTCGACCTCCACCCCGGATTCGAACTGGTGCAGCCGCGCCACCTTGACCAGCTCCGGCGACAGGTCGATCGCGGTGACCTGCGCGCCCTCCTTGGCCAGCGCCTCGCTGAGCAGGCCGCCGCCGCAGCCCACGTCGAGCACGCTGGCGCCGCGCAGCGGCAGCCGCTCGGCGACGTAGCGCAGGCGCACCGGGTTCAGCGCGTGCAGCGGTTTCTGGGGGCCGTCGGCGTCCCACCAACGGGTGGCCAGCGCGCCGAACTTGTCCAGTTCGGCCTGATCGAAGTTGGCGGACGTGTTGGAAGCGGAAGCGGTCATGGCGGCATCTCGGTTGGGCCGCGCGCGGATCGCGGCACGGCAGTAAAGCGGATCAGGCGTGCACGCTGCGGATGCGCTCGCGCCACTGCCGCGCGTTGGCGACCAGCGCGTCGGCGTCCATGTCCACCAGCATGCGCTGCTCGAGCTTGCGCTGGCCGGCGATCCACACGTCGCTGACCTGCTGCCGGCCGGCCGCATACACCAGCTGCGACAGCACGTTGTGCAGCGGCTGGGTCTCCAGCGCCGACAGGTCCACGCAGATCAGGTCGGCCTGCTTGCCGACCTCGATCGAACCGATCTTCTCGCCGAAGCCCAGCGCGCGCGCGCCGCCCAGCGTGGCCGCGCGCAGCGTGGTGGCCGCGTCCAGCGCGGTGGCGTCGTTGGCCACCGCCTTGGCCAGGATCGCCGCGGTGCGGTTCTCGCTGAACATGTCCAGGTCGTTGTTGCTGGCGCAGCCGTCGGTGCCGATCGCCAGGTTCACGCCCGCGCGCTGCAGCGCGCAGGCCGGGCAGAAGCCGGAGGCGAGCTTGAGGTTGGATTCGGGGCAATGCACCACGCTGACCCCGCGCTCGGCGCACAGGTGGATCTCCGCGTCGGTGAGCTGGGTCATGTGCACCGCGATCAGGCGGTCGTTGACCAGGCCGAGCCGGTCAAGCCGCGCCAGCGGGCGCTGGCCGTACTGCTTGAGCGAGTCGGCGATTTCCTGCGCGGTCTCGTGCGTGTGCAGGTGCACCGGCACGTCGAGCTGGTCGGACAGCATCCGCACCCGCTCGAAGTTGGCGTCGTTGACCGTGTACGGCGCGTGCGGGGCGAAGGCGATGCCGATCAGCGGATCGTCGCGCCACTGGTCGTGCACCTCGCAGGCGCGTTCGAAGTATTCGTCGGAGGTCTTGGCCCAGGCGGTCGGGAAATCGATGATCACCGTGCCCACCCGCGCGCGGAAACCGTGCTGCTTGTACACCGCGGCCTGCACGTCGGAGAAGAAGTAGTTCTCGTTGGCGCAGGTGGTGCCGCCGCGCAGCATCTCGGCGATCGCCAGCGCGGTGCCGTCGGCGACGAACTCCGGGCCGATCACCGCGGTCTCCACCGGCCAGATGTGCTGCTGCAGCCACACCATCAGCGGCAGGTCGTCGGCGATGCCGCGCAGCAGCGTCATCGGATTGTGGGTGTGCGCATTGACCAGGCCCGGCAGCAGCGCCGCGTCCGGACGCGACACCGTACGCGCGGCAGCGAAGCGCGCCTGCGCCTCGGCGCGCGGCAGCACCGCGACGATCTCGCTGCCGCGCACCGCCACCGCGTGGTCTTCCAGCACCACCGCATGCGGCTCGATCGGGACCACGTAGCCGGCTTCGATCAGCAGGTCGCAGGATTCGGGAATGGAGGTCATCGCACGCTCTTTGGAAATGGAAGGATCAGGCGGCCTGCGCCTGGCGAATGCGCCGCTGGTACACGCGCATCACGAGCCACTGCAACACGAACACCCCCAGGAAGCCCAGGCGTCCAAGCCACGGCGCCACCATTGCCAGCGGAATGCACAGCGCGAACACCACCGGTGCGACCGCCACGCGCAGCGTCATCGCCCGCGCCTGCAGCGCGCCCAGGCGCTGCGCCAGGCCCTCCTTGCGCACCGCATAGGCATGCAACAGGTAGGCGGCCAGGCCGATCGCGGCCAGATGCGCGCAATACACCGAGAACGCCTCGTGGCTGCCGAAATAGTCCGAATACAGCGCGGTGGAAAACGGCAGCAGGCCGATCAGCAGCAGCTGCAGCACGTTGAGCCAGATCAGCCGGTCGTCGAACTGGCGGATATGCCGGCACAGCTGCAGGTGCGACTTCCAGAACAGCGCGGTGACCAGGAAGCTCACCGCGAAGCCGATGAACAGCGGCAGCATCCGGTGCAGCGCGGCCAGGATGCCGCCGGCGGCCTCGACCTGCGCATGCCCCGGCACCTTGATCTCCACCGCCAGCAAGGTGATGGCGATGGCGAAGACCGCATCGCTGAAGAACACGACCCGGTCGTGCGGGTACTTGGCATCGGCGCTGTCGGCGTGGCTGGTCGTCACGGAAATTCCTGGAAGCGGGGTCGGCCGGCACCGCCCCGCGGCGATCCGGCATTGCAGTGCCTGGCCGCCGCACGCCAGCGCATGGGCACGCCCGCGGCCGGCTGCGGCCGCAGGCGCGTCGGCTTACTTGACGCGCGAGAAGTACTCGCCCGAGCGGGTATCGACCTTGATGATTTCGTCCTGGCCGACGAACAGCGGCACGCGCACCACCGCGCCGGTTTCCAGCGTGGCCGGCTTGCCGCCGCCGCCGGAGGTGTCGCCGCGCACGCCCGGGTCGGTCTCGACGATCTTCAGTTCGACGAAGTTCGGCGGGGTGACCTGGATCGGGGTGCCGTTCCACAGCGTCACCACGCAATCCTCCTCGCCCTTGATCCACTTGGCGGCGTCGCCGACGCCGACCTTGTCGGCCTGCACCTGCTCGAAGGTCTCCTGCTGCATGAAGTGCCAGTACTCGCCGTCGGTGTACAGGTACTGCATGTTGGTATCGACCACGTCGGCCGCTTCCACGCTGTCGGTCGCCTTCATGGTCATTTCGACCACGCGCCCGGACTTGATGAAACGGTACTTGATGCGGGTGAAGGCCTGGCCCTTGCCCGGCTTCACGTATTCGGTCTCGGTGATGATCGCGGGTTCGTTGTTGACCAGGATCTTCATCCCGGTCTTGACGTCGTTCATGCCGTAGCTGGCCATCTGAAACTCCTCGGGTAAGGCAAACCCGCCGCGTTCGGCGGCCGGCCGGATAGAATGGAAAGCCCCGCCGCAACCGGCGGGCACTCGTTTTATGACCGCATATGATAACCGCAGCCCCCCGCCCGATGCAGCCGTCCCCGTCCCCCGCCTTCCTGGCCCCGCCGCGCTGGCAGCAGCTGTGGCGCGATGCCGTGCGCGACCCGCGCGAGTTGCTGGCATTGCTGGGGCTGGACCCGCAGGCGCTCGGCGTCTCCGAACAGGCTGCGACGCAGTTCGCGCTGCGCGTGCCGCGCGGCTTCGTCGCACGCATGCGCCATGGCGACCCGCACGATCCGCTGCTGCGCCAGGTGCTGCCGATCGACGCCGAGCTGCGCCGGGTGCCGGGCTTCGCGCTGGACGCGGTCGGCGACGCCGCGGCCAAGAAGGCCGACGGGGTGATCCAGAAATACCGTGGCCGCGCGCTGCTGGTCGCCACCGGCAGCTGCGCGGTGCACTGCCGCTACTGCTTCCGCCGCCACTTCCCGTATGCCGAGGAGACCGCGGCGCGCGACAGCTGGCGCGAGGCGGTGGCGGCGATCGCCGCCGATCCGGACATCGACGAGGTGATCCTGTCCGGCGGCGACCCGCTGTCGCTGGCCACCTCCAAGCTGGTCGAGCTGAGCGAGGCGCTGGCGGCCATTCCACACCTCAAGCGCCTGCGTCTCCATAGCCGCCTGCCGGTGGTACTGCCCGAGCGCGTCGATGCGCCGCTGCTGGCCTGGCTGCGCACGCTGCCGTGGCCAGTGGCGTTCGTGATCCACGCCAACCACGCCAACGAATTCGACGCCAGCGTGGATGCCGCGCTGGCGCAGCTGCGCGGCACCGGCGCGCAACTGCTGAACCAGGCGGTGCTGCTGCGCGGGGTCAACGACAGCGTCGCTGCGCTGGCCGCCTTGAGCGAGCGCAGCTTCGCCGCCGGCGTGCTGCCCTACTACCTGCACCAATTGGACAAGGTCGAAGGCGTGGCCCATTTCGAAGTGGACGACGCCACCGCGCGTGCGCTGCACCAGGCCCTGGCCGCGCGGCTGTCCGGCTATCTGGTGCCGAAGCTGGTGCGCGAGATCCCTGGCGATACGGGCAAGCGCCCGTTGTAGGTTGAGCCGGGACTCGGGACGCGGGACCGGGGACCCGGAACAGCAAAAGCGGGGACGCCGGGAACGATGGCAACACCCCATTCCCTGGCACCCTTTACCGAATAAAAAAGTCGCCATCTACGCGGCCAATTTTATTAAGAGCCTTGCAGTACTGGCGCCCCACTCCTCCGAGTCCCGAGTCCCCGGTCCCGGCACTTCAGTTAGGCTGCGCATGCGGCCGCCGCTGCGCCGCGATGCTAGCGCTATCAAAGGGAGACCCCGATGCATGCCTTGACCAAGACCTGGCGCCGCCGGCGATGCCGCTTCGCACTCGTGGCGCTGCTTGCCGCGGCGGCAACCGCAGCGGTCGCGGCGGAGCCGCCAGCGGCCGCCGGCTCCAATCCGATCGTCCGCGACCGGTTCACCGCCGACCCGGCGCCCCTGGTGGTCGGCGACACGCTGTATCTGTACGTCGGCCACGACGAGGCGCAGCGCGACGAGATGTTCACCATGCGCGAGTGGCTGGTCTATTCGACCAGGGACATGAAGACCTGGACCGCGCATGCGCCGATCATGAACGTCAAGGATTTCAAGTGGGCCAAGCAGGATGCGTGGGCATCGCAGGCCATCGAGAAGAACGGCAAGTTCTATTTCTACGCGGCGGTGGAGCACGACGCCACGCATCCGGGCAAGGCGATCGCGGTGGCGGTCGCGGATACGCCGACCGGCCCGTTCGTGGACGCGCGCGGCTCGGCGCTGATCACCAACGAGATGACGCCCAAGGGCACGCACAGCTGGGAAGACATCGACCCGACCGTGCTGACCGACGACGACGGCAGCACCTGGATCGCCTGGGGCAACCGCCAGTGCTATCTGGCCAAGCTCAAGCCGAACATGATCGAACTCGACGGCCCGATCCGCGAGATCACCCCGCCGCATTTCGAGGAAGGCCCGTGGCTGCACAAGCGCGGCGATCTGTACTACCTGACCTACGCCTCGCTGGACCGGGCCACGCAACGCGACGAGCACGTGTCCTACTCGACCGCGCCGGCCATCACCGGGCCGTGGACCTATCGCGGCGAACTGACCGGCTCGGGCAAGTACAGCTTCACCATCCACCCGGGCATCGTCGAGTTCAAGCGGCACTGGTACCTGTTCCTGCACAACGCGACCCTGGCGATCGGCGACTTGAACGGCGCCATCGGCCGGCGCGCGGTGACGGTGGAGTACCTGCATTACAACCCGGACGGCACCATGCAACCGGTGCGGCAGAGCCAGGCCGGGGTGTCGATTCCCGACGTGGCGCGGTGAGGCACCGCCTTTCGTAGGAGCGGCTTCAGCCGCGACAGGCGTTACCGACAATGCCTGTCGCGGCTGAAGCCGCTCCTACAAAAAACGCGCGCGATCGTCCGAATCGGCACCGCGCCTAGTCGCGCGGCATGCCCTCGTTGGCCAGCAGTTGCCGGAACTCGGTGGCGCTGAGCGGATGGCTGAGCCAGAACCCCTGCCCCAGTTCGCAGCCCCGCTCGCGCAGCAGTTCGAACTGCACTTCCTGCTCGATGCCCTCGGCGACCACGGTGATGCCCAGCGAATGCGCCATGGCGATGATCGCGGTGGTCAGGGCCAGGTCGTCGGGATCGCGCTGCAGGTCGGCGACGAAGCTCTTGTCGATCTTGACCCCGTCCACCGGCACCTGGCGCAGGTGGCTCAGCCCGGAGAAGCCGGTGCCGAAGTCGTCCAGCCACACCTTGACCCCAGTGCGATGCAACCGCGCCAGCATGCTCGCGGCCTGCAGCTCGTCGCCGATCACCGCGGTCTCGGTCAGTTCCAGGTGCAGCTGCGCCGCCGGCAGCCCGGATTCGCGCAGGCAGTCGGCCACGATTTCCGGCAGGTCGCCGCTGCGCAGCTGCCGCGGCGACACGTTGACCGATACGAACAGGTCGCGGCTGCCGTCGAAGCGCTGCCATTGCGTGGCCTCCATGCAGGCCGCACGCAGCACCTTGGGGCCGATGCTCTCGATCAACCCGCTCTGCTCGGCCACGTCGATGAACACCGTCGGCGAGATCGTGCCCAGCGCCGGATGCTGCCAGCGCAGCAGCACTTCCACGCCGACCATGCGCCGGTCCAGGGTGCGGAAGATCGGCTGGTACACCAGCTTCAGTTCGTCGCGGTCCCAGGCGCCGCGCAACTCGTGCTCCATGTGCACGCGCCGCTCCACCGCATAGTCCATCGCGCGGCTGTAGAAACGGTGGCAGTTCTTGCCGGCCAACTTGGCCTGGTACATCGCGATGTCGCCGTTCTTCAACAGCGCCGAGGCGTCCTCGGCATCGCCGGGGTAGACGGTGATGCCGATCGAGGTGCCCATGAACACCTCGCGGTCCTGGATCCGCAGCGGCTCGCGCAGTTCCTGCACCAGGCGCTCGGCCAGGCCGGTGGCGACCTGCACCACGTGCTCGTCCTCGACCAGGATCACGAACTCGTCGCCGCCGAAGCGCGCCAGCAGCGCGTCGTGCCCGCCCAGCTGATCCACCGCCAGCTGGATGCGCCGCGCGAACTGCAGCAGCGCCTCGTCGCCGGCCTCGTGGCCGAGGGTGTCGTTGATCCGCTTGAAGTCGTCGATGTCGGCAAACAGCAGCGCCAGGCGCCGATGCGAGGCGCGCGCCGACAGCATGCGGTGGTCCAGCGCTTCGCGGAACGCGAGCCGGTTGGTCAGCCCGGTCAGGGCATCGGTATAGGCCATGTGGCGCACGTCGCGGTCGTGGCGCGCGATCGCCTCGCTCATGCGCCCGAACGCGCGCAGCAGTTCGCTGACCTCGTCGTGGCGGCCGCTGTCGCGGCGCTCCACCACGTAGTCGCCGGCCTCGATCTGGCGCGCGGCCGCGGCCAGCCAGCGCACCGGCGCCACCAGCGTGCGCTGCACGTAGATCGCCACCATCACCGCGGTCAGCCCCAGCGCCGCCAGCAGCAGCAACAGCCAGCCCAGATGGCGCTTGCCCAGCGCATCCAGGCGTTCGTCCAGGTTCTCGCCGGCCTTGCGCTCGTAGACCAGCGCCCGCGTCCAGGACATGCCCACGCGCACCCCGCCCACGCGCTGGTCGCCGATCATGATCGGCATCGACACGTCCAGGATCTCGTCGGATTCCTGCGCCAGCAGGCCGTTGGCCTTGATCGCCGCATCGGCCATCGGACCGCGCATGCGCTGGCCGTAGCCGGGCAGATCGTCGCTGCCGTCGTGGATCAGGCGGCCGTCGGCGTCGTACACCAGCACGTAGGCCACCGCCACGTAGCCCAGCGCCGCGCGCACCTGGGTGCCGATCGCGTCCAGGTCCGAGTAGTACACCGGATTGGCCAGCGAATCGGACAGCTGCCGCGCCAGGGTTTCGCCGCGGGTGCGCATGCTGCGGTCGAACAGGCCATGGATCACGTTGCCGCTGAGCGTGCGCACCTCGTTCTGCATCGCCGCCTGCCGCTCCAGCATCAACGCCAGGATCGCCATGATCAGCAACGCGGCCACGCCCATCGCCAGCAGGAACCTGGCCTGCAATCCGAAACGCAGCCTCTTCATTCGACTTCCAGCTTGACCTGCGCAACGCCGGCACGCAGCTGGTCCAGCCGCTTCTGCGAGGCCGGATCGACCGGGTAGAAGCCGGAGGTGCCGAAGAATTTGTGCAGCGCGGCGCTGCCCTGCGGGTCGTCGGCGGCTTCCAGCAACACCTCGCGCAGACGCGCCTCCACCGGCGAGGCCAGGTCGCTGCGCACCATCTCCACCGCGCGCGGGAACGGCTCGGTGCGGTAGATCACCCGGAAATCGCGGCGGAACGCGGGCGGCACGCGGCGGTCGTCGTCCCAGTCCAGGTTGCTCAGCGCGCCGGCGTCGACCAGGTGCTTGTGCACGTAGGAGGCGATGTTGAGCTCGGAGCGCGCGAACACGTAGCCGACCGTGTTCGCCGAGGCCTGATCCTTCGGCGAGAGCAGGATCTCCGGATGCAGATCGTGCTCGAACAGGGTCATCATCGGCACCAGGTAGGCGCTGGTGGACAAGGTGCTCTGCAGTGCCAGGGTGCGGCCCTGCAGGTCGTGCAGGGTGTGCACCGGCCCGTCGCGGCGCACGAAGAACACCGTGCGGTACTCGCGCACGCCGTTGCGCTCGGTCAGCAGCAGCGGCCGCACCCCGCCGCGCTGTTGCAGCGCCATCGCGGTGGCCGCGGTCTCGGTGACCCAGTCGACGCGGCCGCGGCGCAGGTAGCTGCTCATCTGCTGGCTGTCGCGGGCCATCAGGATCTGCCCGGAGGTGATGCCGACATCGCGCATGCGCGGCACCACGTAGTCCAGCAACGGCTTCAACTGCTCGTAATGGGCCTTGGGGTTGTCGCTGATGCGGCCCAGGACCAGCACCGTCGGACGCGCGTGCGCCAGCCCAGGCCAGCAGATCGCCAGCGCCAGCCACACCATGACGAAACGCCACCGCGGATTTTGCAAACCACATTCCCCATGTAGAGGCTGTAAGCCTAGCCGAAAGCGTCAGCCGGCGACAGCTGGTGACGCCGGGATTGGGGATTTGGGATTTGGGATTCGGGGCGGTCATGGCGCAGCAAGGGAGAGAACTTGCGGTGCGCTGCGACAAGCGATCCGTCGCCGACGACCGGAATCCCCGCTTTGCCGGGTCCCGAGTCCCGAGTCGCGAAACTAACTGCGCGCCTGGCCCGCCAGCCGCGCCATGCGCTGCGCATCGGACAGGATGCCGCGCAGCAGCCGCACTTCCTGCTCGGTCAGCGCGTTGCGCAGGAACAGCCGGCGCAGCTTGCGCATCGCCGAATCCGGCGCGCGGCCCTTGTGGAAGTCGATGTCGTCCAGGGTGTCGGCCAACTGCCCGAACAGGCCCTCCAGCTGCGCATGGCTGGCCGGCGCCTCGCGGAAACCGGGTTCCGCGGCGGCCGGCGCCGCGGCCTCGCCGCGCAGCAGCGCCAGACGCAGTTCGTAGGCCAGCACCTGCACCGCCGCGGCCAGGTTGAGCGAACTGAATGCGGGATCGGAGGGAATGTGCACCGCCGCGTGGCACAGCTGCAGTTCCTCGTTGGTCAGGCCGGTGCGCTCGCGCCCGAACACCAGCGCCACCTCGGCCTGCTCGGCGGCGGCGCTCACCAGCCGCTGCGCACCGTCCGCCGGCAGCAGTTCTTCCAGCGACACCCGCCGGCTGCGCGCGGTGCAGCCGAGCACCAGTTGGCAGTCGGCGACCGCCTCGGCCAGGGTGGCCAGCACCGGCGCCTGCTGCAGCACGTCCTCGGCGCCGGCCGAGCGCCGGTAGCCGTCCTCGTCGAGCGCGCGCTCCGGCGCCACCAGCACCAGCCGCGCCTGGCCCATGGTCTTCATCGCCCGCGCCGCCGCCCCGATATTGCCGGGGTGCTGGGTACCGACCAGGACGAAGCGGATGCGGGCGGATGCGGTCATGGCAGGAAGATGCGGAGCGAACGGGGCGTAGATGGTAAACTGTGCGGCCGGCCTTCGCGCCGGACTGTTCTTTTCCTCCGCCAGATCCTTCTCCGCCCTCTCGGGAGCCGTTGCCATGCAAAAACCCGCCGTCACCGTCATGGTCAAGGCCGCCCGCCTCGCCGGCAATGTGCTGTTGCGCCACATCAACCGGCTGGAAGCGCTGAACGTGGTGCAGAAGGACCGCATGGACTACGCCAGCGAAGTCGATGCCGACGCGGAGAAGGTGATCGTCAAGGAACTGCGCCGCGCCTATCCCGATTACGGGGTGATGGGCGAGGAAGGCGGCGTGCAGGGCGGCGGCCGCTACATGTGGGTGATCGACCCGCTCGACGGCACCAGCAACTACCTGCGCGGCTTCCCGCATTACTGCGTGTCGATCGCCCTGGTCGAAAACGGCGAGCCGATCGACGCGGTGATCTTCGATCCGCTGCGCAACGAGCTGTTCACCGCCAGCCGCGGCAACGGCGCGGTGCTCAACGACCGCCGCATCCGCGTCAGCGAGCGCAAGGAACTGAACGGGGCGATGGTCAACACCGGCTTCGCCCCGCGCGAACGCAAGCGCACCAGCGCCCAGCTCAAGTGCGTGGACGCGCTGATGGTCCAGGCCGAGGACATCCGCCGCACCGGCTCGGCCGCGCTGGACCTGGCCTACGTGGCCTGCGGCCGCACCGACGCCTACTTCGAGGCCGGGGTGAAGGCCTGGGACATCGCCGCCGGCGTGCTGCTGGTGCGCGAGGCCGGCGGCCGCATCACCGACTTCAAGGGCGCCACCCCGGGCCGCATCGACGACCGCGGCACCCCGCAGTACCAGATCGTGGCCGGCAACATCAAGGTCAGCGAAGCGCTGCAGAAGCTGATCGTCAATACGGGGTATGCGGCGGAGTTCGACGCGAAGTTTTGAGGGCTGGGAATGGGGAGTCGGGAATGGGGAATCGGAAAAGCGGTTTGCCGCCGACGTTGAGACGCTGAGAAATCCCCCCACAGCAACAAAAAAGCCGCGCAGATGCGCGGCTTTTTTTATGGGACTGTTTGAGGGCCAGGGAATCACGCCTTTGCGATTCCCCATTCCCGACTCCCCATTCCCAGCTTCTCAGGGCCTACGCGCCAACGCCTCGACGTCCTTGGTCTTGGGCAGCAGGTCCTGCTTGGTGACCTGGAACGGGCCGATCGACAGCAGCGGCACCGCCACGATCACCGAGGACACCACCACGATGATCGCGCCGATCATGTGGGTCAGCGCCAGGCCTTCCATCGAGTTGCCGCCGTACAGGTACAGCGCCAGCGCCGACAGGAAGAACATCACCGCGGTGATCACGGTGCGCGACAGGGTCTGGTTGATCGAGCGGTTCAGCACTTCCACCGGCTCCACGCGCAGGCTGCGGAAGTTCTCGCGCACGCGGTCGAACACCACGATGATGTCGTTGATCGCAAAGCCCATCACCGACAGCAGGCCGGCCAGCACGGTCAGGTCGAACTCGCGGCCGGTGAGCGAGATGTAGGCCACCGTCACCAGCAGGTCGAACAGCGCGGTCAGGCTGGCCACCACCGCGAACTTCCACTCGAAGCGGAAGCCGATGTAGATCAGGAAGCCGACCAGCATGAACAGGGTCGCGTAGACGCCGTTCAGCGCCAGGTCCTTGCCGACCTGCGGGCCGACGAATTCGCCCGGCTTCACCGTCGCCGGGTTCTCCGCGGTGGTCACCGCCTTGCGCACCTGCTCGGCGAGGTTCTTGGTCACGTCCTCGTTGTTGTGCTCGCCCTGCGGCTGCAGGCGGATCACGATCTCGTTGCCGCTGCCGACGTTCTGCACCTGCGCGTTCTCGAAGCCGGCGGTGGCCAACTGCTCGCGCACATGGTCGATGTCCACCGGCTTCTGGAAGCTGGTCTGCACCAGCGCGCCGCCGGTGAATTCCAACGCGTAGTTGAAGCCCTTGGCGAAGATCACCCCGAGCGACGCCACCGCCAGCACCAGCATCAGCACCAGGGTCGGACGCCGCCAACGCATGAAGTCGATCTTGGTGTCGTTCGGGATCAGATGAAGCGGGAAGATTTTCATGGAGACATGCTCTTCAATTTTTTGGACCCCGCACATCGATGGGCGGGCTCTTGCGAAGGACTCGCATTGTTCATCCCCTGCGCAGCGATGCGCAGGGTCGTGCGAAGGATTCGCGTGCGGCTCAGATCGCCAGCGACTTGAGCTTCTTGCGACGGCTGTAGATCAGCGTCGCCAGCGCGCGCGACACGGTGATCGCGGTGAACATCGAAGCGAAGATGCCGATGATCATGGTCAACGCGAATCCCTTCAGCGGGCCGGTCCCGAACGCATACAGGGCCACGCCGACGATCAGGCCGGTGAGGTTGGCGTCGAGAATGGTGCCGCCCGCCTTGTCGTAGCCGGCCACGATCGCCGACTTCGGCGGGACGCCCAGCCGCAGCTCCTCGCGGATACGTTCGTTGATCAGCACGTTGGCGTCCACCGACAGGCCGACCGACAGGGCCAGGCCGGCGAAGCCGGGCAAGGTCATGGTGGCGCCGAACAGCGACATCACCGAGACCACAATCAGCAGGTTCATCAGCAGCGCCACCGAGGTGATCGCGCCGAACATGCGGTAGTACACGCCGAAGAACACCAGGGTGAACAGGAACGCGTACAGCACCGCGGTGACGCCGCGTTCGACGTTCTCCGCACCCAGGCTCGGGCCGATCACGTATTCCTCGACGAAGTCCATCGGCGCGGCCAGCGAACCGGCGCGCAGCAGCTTGGCCAGGTTCTCGGCCTCGACCTTCTCCAGGCCGGTGGTCTGGAAGTTCTTGCCGAACACGCCGGCGATGCGGGTCGGCGCCAGGGCTTCTTCCTTGACCCGCACGCTGCGCACTTCCTTGCCGTCGACCATGCTCACGGTCGGGATGCGCTCGATGTAGACCACCGACATCAGCTTGCCGGTGTTGGCGCTGGTGTAGTCGAACATGCGCTGGCCGGCGACGTTGTTGAGCGTGACCGACACCGCCGGCAGGCCGTTCTGGTCGTTGCTGACGGTGGCGTTGACCATCTGGTCGCCGGACACCAGCACGCGCTTGTTCAGCAGCACCGGGGCACCGCTGTCGCGCAGGCGGAACACCTTGGCCTCCGGCGGGATGTTGCCGGTGCGCACTGCGTCCTCGGCATTGCCCTCGACCACGCCGCGGAACTCCAGCGTGGCGGTGGCGCCGATCATGCGCTTGGCCTCGGCGGTGTCCTGCACGCCCGGCAGTTCGACCACGATGCGGTCTTCGCCCTGGCGCTGGATGATCGGCTCGGCCACGCCCAGCTGATTGACGCGGTTGCGCAGCGTGGTCAGGTTCTGCTCGATCGCGCCGGCGGCGATCTGCTTGAGCTCGGCGTCGGGCACGCTGACCGCGATGGTCTGCCCGGATACGGCATAGCTCAGCGTCGGCTGCGCCTTGGCCAGCGCGGCACGCGCGGCGTTGACGTCGGCGCCCTCGCCCAGGCCGACCTGGATGCTGTTGTCGGCACGGCGCTCGACCGAGCGGTAGGCAATGCGGCTGTCGCGCAGCGTGGTGCGGATGTCCTCGGCGAAGGCGTCCAGGCGCTTGTCCAGCGCCGCCTTCTGGTCCACCTGCAGCGCGAAGTGCACGCCGCCGACCAGGTCCAGGCCCAGCACCATCGGCTTGCCGCCGATCGCCGACAGCCACTGCGGCACGGTCGAGGCCAGGTTCAGCGCCACCGTGTAGTTCTCGCCCACCTGCTGGCGCAGGATGTCGTTGGCGCGGGTCTGCGCCTGCAGGCTCGGCAGGCGCACCATCAGGCTGTCGCCCTCCTTGGCCACCGACTTGGGAGTGATCCCGGCCGCCTTCAGTTCGGCGCTGACCCGCTCGCGCAGGGCCTCGTCGAGCTGGCCGCCGCGGCTGGCGGTGATCTGTACCGAGGGGTCCTTCTGGTAGACGTTGGGCAGCGCGTACAACGCACTGAACGCCAGCACGATCAGGATGAGGAAATACTTCCAGCGCGGAAACTCGAGCATTGCAGGACCCCGCGCGACGCCACGCCGGCGCCGCGCCTAGCAGTAAGAGAAATGGATCAGGCGGACTTCAGCGTGCCCTTGGGCAGCACGTTGCCGATGGCGCCCTTCTGCACGCGGATGCGCACGTTGTCGGCGATTTCCACGGTGATGAAGTTGTCGCCGATGTCGGTGACCACGCCGGCCACGCCGCCGGAGGTGATGACCTCGTCGCCGCGGCCGAGCTTGTCCAGCATCGACTTGTGCTCCTTCTGCCGCTTCATCTGCGGGCGGATCATCACGAAGTACATCACCGCGATCAGGATGATCGGCAGCAGGAACATCTGCATGCCGCCGCCAGCGGCAGGAGCGGCACCGGCGGTCTGCGCCTGGGCTACGGGAATCAGGAAATCGAGCGGGTTCATCGGTGTGTCCTATGGTTTGGGCAGCCCGTCGCCGGTGAAGGCGCGGACTGCTGGTTTGTCGCCGGAGGCGGCAAGCAGCCGCCGATTATGCCACGATCTCCCCTTACGCCCGGAACGACCGTCGCGCCCTGCCTTCTCCCACCGGCAGCAAGCCCCCTTCTCGGCGGAAGGTGCTGCGCAGCGGCGGATGAGGGTACGGGCAAAGCTTCCTGTGCTTTCGATGCTCGCGAGGCTGCGCCCGTACCCTCACCCCAACCCCTCTCCCGACGGGAGAGGGGCTTATTCCCGCTACGACAGGCCGCCGCCACTTACTGAAGCAGGCCGCAGCCCCCCCCTTCTCCCACCGGGAGAAGGTGCCGCGCAGCGGCGGATGAGGGTACGGGCGCAGCCTCGTGTGCTTTCGATGCCCGCGAGGCTGCGCCCCGTACCCTCACCCCAACCCCTCTCCCGGGGGGAGAGGGGCTTTATCCCTGCTCCGATGGGAGTGGCGTTGCTTCCACGCCTCGTGCCGCATAGAAGGACCGCCGGAACTGGGCAAAGGTTCCCGCGGCGATCGCCGCGCGCATGTCGGCCATCAGCTTCTGGTAGTACCAGAGGTTGTGCAGGGTGCCCAGCATCGGCGCCAGCATCTCGTTGCAGCGGTCCAGATGGCGCAGGTAGGAGCGGGTATAGCCGCCGCTGCAGGCGTGGCAGCCGCAGCCCGGCTCGATCGGCGCCAGGTCGCGCTCGTAGCGGGCGTTGCGGATGCGTACGGTGCCGAACGAGGTGAAATAGTGGCCGTTGCGCGCGTTGCGGGTCGGCATCACGCAGTCGAACATGTCCACGCCGCGGGCCACGCCCTCGACCAGGTCCTCCGGCCGCCCTACCCCCATCAGGTAGCGCGGCCGGTCGGCCGGCAGCCGCGGATGCAGGTGTTCGAGCATCGCGTTGCGCTCGTGCTCCGGCTCGCCCACCGCCAGCCCGCCGATCGCGTAGCCGTCGAAGCCGATCGCCTGCAGGCCCTCGATCGAGCGCGTGCGCAGGTCCGCATGCACGCCGCCCTGGACGATGCCGAACAGCGCGGCGTCGTTGCTCAAGGCCTCGTGCGCATCGCGCGAGCGCTGCGCCCAGCGCAGGCTCAGCTCCATCGAGCGGCGCGCCACGTCCTCGGTGGCCGGGTACGGGGTGCACTCGTCGAAGATCATCACGATGTCCGAGTCGAGCACCTTCTGGATCCGCATGCTCTCCTCGGGGCCCAGGAACACCTTGGCGCCGTCGGTCGGCGAAGCGAAGGTCACCCCCTGCTCGCTGATCTTGCGCCGGTGCGCCAGCGAGAACACCTGGAAACCGCCCGAATCGGTCAGGATCGGCCCGTCCCAGCGGGCGAAGCCGTGCAGACCGCCGTGGTCGCCGATCACGTCCAGTCCCGGCCGCAGGTACAGGTGGAAGGTATTGCCGAGGATGATCTGCGCGCCCAGCGCCTTGATCTGCTCGGGCAGCACGCCCTTGACCGAACCGTAGGTCCCGACCGGCATGAACGCCGGGGTTTCCACCGTGCCGCGCGGAAAGGTCAGGCGGCCGCGGCGCGCGGCGCCGTCGGTGGTGTCTAGCTGGAACTGCAATCGGGACATTGAAAGGCCGGGAATAGAGAATCGGAAATCGGGAGTGGCAACGGCAACGGACGGAGCAATGGCTTGTGCTTTCTACGATTCCCCATTCCCCATTCCCGTTTCCCCGCCCCACAGCAACATCGCATCGCCATAGCTGAAGAAGCGGTAGCGCTGTTCGATCGCATGCCGGTACGCGTCGAAGATGCGTTCGCGGCCGGCGAAGGCCGAGACCATCATCAGCAGCGTGCTTTCCGGCAGGTGGAAGTTGGTGACCATCGCATCGACGCTGCGGATGCGGTAGCCGGGCAGGATGAAGATCTGGGTTTCGCCGGCGAACGGATGCAGTTCGCCGTCCTTCGATGCGCTCTCCAGCGCGCGCACCACCGTGGTCCCGACGGCGATCACGCGGCCGCCGGCGGCGCGCGTGCGCCGGACCTGCTCGACCAGGCTGGCGCCGACGTTGAGCCATTCGCGATGCATCACGTGCTGCGCGAGCGCCTCCACCCGCACCGGCTGGAAGGTGCCTGCGCCCACGTGCAGGGTGACATGGCCGACGCTCACGCCGCGCGCCTGCAGCGCCTCCAGCAACGGCGCATCGAAATGCAGGCCGGCGGTCGGCGCGGCGACCGCGCCGGCCTCGCGCGCGAACACGGTCTGGTAGCGTTCGCGGTCGTCCAGGCCGGGTTCGCGGCGGATGTACGGGGGCAACGGCAGGCGCCCGGCCTGTTGCAGCCACGCCTCCAGCGTGTCGGGCACGTGGAATTGCAGCACGTAGAACTCGCCATCGCGGTCCAGCACCTCGGCCTCGCCGCCGGCATCCAGGGCGATGCGCGCCCCGGCCTTCGGCGACTTGCTCACCCCCAGCTGCGCGCGCGCGCGCTGGCCGCCGAGCAGGCGCTCGATCAGGATCTCCACGCGACCGCCGCTGCTCTTGTTGCCGAACAGCCGCGCCGGGATCACCCGGGTATCGTTGAACACCAGCAGATCGCCCGGCTGCAACAGCTCGGGCAGATCGCGCACCTGGCGATCGGCGAACGGCGCCGGCGCCGGCGGCACCAGCAGCAGGCGGCTGGCGGAACGTTCGGCCAGCGGCGCCTGCGCGATCAGTTCCTCGGGCAGCTCGTAGCGGAAATCGGACTTCTTCAAGGCCGGCGTATCACAGTGCAGGTGGCCGGTCATTGTAGCTGGAGGGCCGGGATTGGGGATTCGGGATTGGGGATTGGGTAAAGCGGAGCAGGCATTGCGCTTTTGCGAATCCCCAATCCCGAATCCCAATCCCGGCCTTTTCACCGCTCGAACTTGGTCGACAAGATGATCGAGGAGGTGGTGCGCTCCACCCCATCCACTGCGCCGATGCGGTCGGTCAGCACGTCCATGTCGTTGACCCCCGGCACCACGCCCAGCGCGATCAGGTCGTAGGAGCCGCTGACCGAGTGCAGCACGCGGATCTCGTCGATCTCGCGCAGCGCCTTGACCACCGAGGTCATCTTCTTCGGCAGCACGGTGATCAGGATGTGCGCGCGGATGTGGCCCTGCTCGAAGTCGCCGCGGGTGCGCACCGTATAGCCGCAGATCACCCCCTCGCGCTCCAGCCGCTCGATCCGGCTCTGCACGGTGGTGCGCGACAGGCCGAGCTTGCGGGCGATCTGCGCGGTGGAGGCGCGGGCGTCCTCGCGCAGCAGCGAGAGCAGGCGTTCGTCGGAGGACGTGATCTTCATGCGCGGCCGGATTTCGTCGAATCGACGAAATTATCCGATTTCCTGCACAAATCAACTCTGCCAATCGACGATCCGGTCCTGATAATAGAAGGTCTATCGCTAGACGACCCGCCTCCAGGAGATCCCGCATGTCCGTACTCGGCCCCCTCGCCCCGCTGCGCGCCCATGCCGGCGAACGCCTGACCGCCGGCCTGGACGATGCCAGCATCGACCGCCTGGCCGCCTCGCACCCGCAGTTGGGCGCCGCGATCGAGGCCGCCGGCGCGGACCATGCGCGCCTGGCCGCGGAGTTCGCCGACCTGCTCGAACTGGACGAGGTCGAGCAGATCCGCACGCTGCAGGCCGGCTTCGTCAATTTCTACGCCGACGACGCGGTGACCCCGTACGTGGCGCTGGCCGCGCGCGGGCCGTGGGTGGTCACGCTGAAGGGCGCGGTGCTGTACGACGCCGGCGGCTACGGCATGCTTGGCTTCGGCCACACCCCGGACGCGGTGCTGGAAGCGATGGCGCGGCCGCAGGCGATGGCCAACGTGATGACCCCGAGCCTGTCGCAGCTGCGCTTCGACCGCGCGCTGCGCGCCGAGATCGGCCAGCAGCGCGGCGGCTGTCCGTACAGCAAGTTCATGTGCCTCAACTCCGGCTCCGAAGCGGTGGGCCTGGCCGCGCGCATCGCCGACATCAACGCCAAGCTGCAGACCGATCCGGGCGCGCGCCATGCCGGCGCCAGGATCAAGCGCATCGTGGTCAAGGGCAGCTTCCACGGCCGTACCGACCGGCCGGGCCTGTATTCCGATTCCAGCCGCAAGGCCTACGTGCAGCACCTGGCCAGCTATCGCGGCGAGGATTCGGTGATCGCGATCGCGCCCTACGACGTGGAGGCCCTGCGCCGCGCGTTCGCCGACGCCGAGCAGCACGGCTGGTTCGTCGAGGCGGTGTTCCTGGAGCCGGTGATGGGCGAAGGCGACCCGGGTCGCGCGCTGCCGCCGGCGTTCTATGCCGCCGCGCGCGAACTTACCCGCGCCCACGGCAGCCTGCTGCTGGTCGATTCGATCCAGGCCGGGCTGCGCGCCCACGGCGTGCTGTCGGTGGTGGACTACCCCGGCTTCGAACAGCTCGATCCGCCGGACATGGAAACCTATTCCAAGGCGCTCAACGCCGCGCAGTACCCGCTGTCGGTGCTGGCGGTGACCGGACATGCCGCGCAGCTGTACCGCAAGGGCACCTACGGCAACACCATGACCAGCAACCCGCGCGCGCTGGACGTGGCCAGCGCCACGTTGGCGCAGCTGACCCCGCAGGTACGCGCCAACATCCGCGCGCGCGGCGCCGAGGCGGTACAGAAACTGGAGAAGCTCAAGAGCGAGCTCGGCGGGCTGATCACCCAGGTGCAGGGCACCGGGCTGCTGTTCTCGTGCGCGCTGGCCCCGCAGTTCAAGTGCTACGGCGCCGGCTCCACCGAGGAATGGCTGCGCCAGCACGGGGTCAACGTGATCCACGGCGGCGAGAACTCGCTGCGCTTCACCCCGCATTTCGCGATGGACAGCGACGAACTGGACCTGCTGGTCGGCCTGATCGGCCGCGCGCTGCGCGAGGGCCCGCGCCTGGCGCAGGCCGCCGCCGCTTAAGGCCGGCTGGCACATGGTGCAGGAACTGGCCGAGGCGATCGCCCGGCCGCTGTTCGAACTCGTCCTGCAGTTGTTCGGCTACTGGAGCGGCCGCCTGCTGCTGCCGGTGCTGTCGCTGGGCTGGATCCGCGCCGAAGCCCGCCGCGACCGGCCACCGCGGCGGCCCGGCAAGCGCCGCCACGGCCAGCCGCTGTTCTACCGCAACGCCAGCGGCAGCCTGATCGCCAGCGACGACGCGGTGATCGGGGTCGGCCTGCTGTGCTGGGCACTGCTGGCGCTGGCGGCGTTCCTGCTCTACCGCATGGCGCAGTGAGTCGCGCGAGCGCGGCATCCCCCGGACGATTCGACCGCACCTCATAGCGCCACCGATTCGAACGAAACCGATCGATCGGCTACGGCCGCGCGCGTGGTGCCGGCGAAGGGCGATCTGCGCGCGGGTTGCGCGGCAGATCGCCATCCACCTCAGCGCGCGCACTCCTTCAGCCGCAAGCTGCGCGCGATGTCGCGCCAGTCGAACGCGGCCACCGCCTGGTCGTCGTGCAAGGCATAGAACACGCCCTGCGGGAAGCGCCTGTCGCCGCGCTGATCCAGCCACACGCCGTCGGTGTTGGCGGTGACCTTGCCGGCGAAGGCGCCGACATGCGCCAGCGTCTGCCGGTCGAACACGTGGAACAGGCTGCGGTCCTTGAACTGGTCGGTGCCGATCCAGTAGCCGCTGCCGTCGGCGCAGCTCAGCAGCGCGATGCCCTCGGCCTGCGCCTTGTACAGGTCGGCGCCGATGTCGCGTCCGCGGTACTTGCCGTCGGCCAGGCCGTATTCGCGCAGGCGGGTGCCGCTGGCCACGTCTTCCTCCGCCAGCAGCAGGCGGTCGTGCGCCGGATCGGCGTACACCGATTCGGCGATGCGGATCGCGCCGGCCGCGGAGGTCTCGCCGAAGGTCTGGGTCAGCGTCGCGGTCCAGGCCTGGCCTTGCCTGCGCAGCTGGTAGCGGCGGAAGCGCTGGCCCAGCTGCGCCAGCGGCGGCACGGTTTCCTCGTCCGCGCCGAGCATGTAGTTGTCGCTGACGATGACCTCGATGCCGCCGTCCTTCGGCTGCGCCCACAGCCCGTACGGCTTCTTCAGATCCTCGGCGCCGAACAGCGCGACCGAGGCGAAGTCCGGCAGCGAGAAGGCCTGCACGCGATGGTTGTCGCGCTCGACCACCAACGCCAGGTCGCCGACCACGGCGATGCCGTTGGGCCGGTCCATCTGCCCGGGCGCGGCGCCCTTGCCGCCGACGGTGCGCAGGCGCTGGCCGCTGTCGCCGTCGAACACCACCAGCTCGCCGCTCTTCTTGGCGGTGGTGATGATCCAACGCTGGCCCTGCGGCGTGGTCCAGCTGGCCGGCGAATCGAGGTTGTCGGCCGGGGTGGACGCGGTGAGGAACGCTTCTGCGATCACCTCATGCGGCAGCTTGGCCTCGCTCAGCAACGGATCGTGTTGCGCGCCCTCGTCCGGTTCGCGCTCGGCCGCTGCCGGCTTGGCGACGGGCGTAGCAGGTACCGCCGCCGCGCCGGTCGACGGCGTGTTGGCACAGGCCACGAGCAGCCCGCAGGCCAGTGCGAGCGCCCCCAGGCGCAGCATCGAATGCGCGCCGGTCACAGCTTCACCCGCACGCCGACGGCGAAGGTGCGCCCGTATTCCTCGTACTGCTGGGTGTGCGCACGCGTGCCCTGGTAGCGTTCCAGCGGCTTGTCGAGCAGGTTGGAGGCGTCGAAGTACAACTGCACGGTGTCGGTCATCTGGTAATCCAGACTGAAATCGAGCTGGGTGTTGGGCGCCACGAAGATATCGTAGTCGCGGGCCTTGCCCAGCTCGTCGAGGTACGCGCTGCGGTACACCGCCGAGAGCCGGGTGGAGAAGCCGTCGCGTTCGTAGCCGAGGAAGGCGGTATAGACGTTCCTGGAGGCGCGCGGCAAGGTGAAGTCCTCGCCTTCGCGATCGTCCAGGCCCGGGTCGAACTCGGTATGCAGCCAGGTGCCGCTGACGCCGCCGAGCAGGCCGTCCCAGCCTTCCGGCAGGAACGCGAACTGCTGCTGCCAGTTGAACTCGGCGCCGTAGACCTTGGCGCGCTTGCCGTTGATCGCCATGCTGACGTCGTAACCGGCGTAGGCCGGCGCATTGTCGATCACCGTGTCCACGATGTAGCCGTCGATCGACTTGCCGAACAGGCCCAGCGAGACGATGCCGGTCTTGCCCAGGTAGCGCTCGAACGACAGGTCGAGGTTGGTCGACGCGTAGGGATCCAGGTTCGGATTGCCCAGCTCCACTTCCTCGTCGTCGTTGTTGATGGTCGCGTGCGGCGCGACCTGGCCGAAGCCGGGCCGCGACACGGTCTTGTTCAGCGCCGCGCGCAGCGACCAGTCCTCGCCGCCGTTCCAGCGCAGGTGCAGGCCCGGCAACACGTTGGTGTAGCTGCTGCTGGCCTGCAGCGCGCTGGCCGCGAACGACTCGCCGTCGTCGCCGACGTCGACCTGGTAGCCGCTGGCCTTGAACCGGGTGCTCTCCACGCGCACGCCGGCGATCAGCCGCAACGCGCCGATATCCCGGGTGCCCATCGCATACGCGGCCAGCACGTCCTCCTTGGCGACGTAGTCCTCCGACAACGCGCCGACCGCATTGCTGCCGACATCGCCGTCGTCGGCGCTGTACTGGCTGCCGTTGCGCGCCCAGTAGGCGCGCATCGCCGAGGAACTCAACGCCTGGCCCAGGCTGTTGTGGCGGTGTTCGGGCGGCGCCACGGTCCAGTCGGCCAGGTCGATGTCGGGACCTTCGGACAGCTCGCTCTCGTTCTTGTCCACGTCGCGGTCGCGCCAGCGCCCGAGCAGGCCGAATTTGTAGCTGGCGTTGTCGGCGTCGAAGCGCACGTTGATCTTTGCGCTGTATTCGTCGTCGTCGGTGCGGCCGGGCGAGAGCACGAACTTGTCGAACACGTAGTTGCCGTTGGACACCCAGTCGTCGCCGGACAGGCCGATGGCCGGCAGGCGGCCGTTCTGGTCGATGGTCGCGTCGAGATCGTCGCCGTCGTACTTGAAGCGCGCCTCCTTCTCGTCGTTCACCCGCTCGCGGGTCTTGGTATAGCCGGCCTGGTAGTCCAGCACCGCGCCGCCCAGGTTGTTCTCGCCACCGAAGCTCGCCGCCAGCGTGTCCTGCTGCTTGGTGCGGTAGCGCACCCGCTTGGACAGCTTGTCCACCGGCGCCGAGTAGGTGCCGTCGCCGTTGGCCTGGATGTCGTCGGCGTCGAAGGAGATCACCGTGTTCTGCCGGGTCTCGGCATCCTTGAAGCTGCTGAACAGCGTGCGCAGGTAATAGCGGTTGTCCTGGTCCGGATGCCAGTCCAGGTTGAGAGTGGCGCCGATGCGCTTGCGGTCGATGTGGTACTTGCGGCGCTGCTGCTCGACCATGACCAGGTCGCCGTTGTCGATCGCGTCGTACTCGCCTTCGGTGTTGTCGGACTCGAACTCGCGGTCCTGGTAGTTCAGGCCCAGCGCGATCCCGAACGTGTCGTCGGCGAACAGGTCGCTGTAGTTGAACGAGGCCTTGGGGCTGGTCTTGCCGCTGAGCTGCTGGTGATTGGCCTCGAGCTTGGCGCGGATGCTGCGGCCGTCGCGATCGAACGCCGAGGCCGACTCGACTAGGATCGCGCCGCCGATCGCATCGCCGGGCATGTCCGGGGTCGGCGACTTGACCACCTTCAGCCGCTCGGTGGATTCGGACGGGATCACGTCCATCGGCGCGGCGCGGTTGTCGCTCTCCGGGGTGCCGATGGCGATGCCGTCGATGCTGACGCTGTTGAGCGCCGCATCCAGCCCGCGCACCACCACGAAACGGCCCTCGCCCTGGTCGCGGGTGACGCTGACCCCGGGCAGGCGCTGCAGCGATTCGGCCACGTTCTGGTCCGGATAGTCGCCGACCTCGTCGGCCGAGACCGCGTCCAGGATCGCGTCGGCGCCACGTTTGAGATCCACCGCGCGGGCCTGGGCCTCGAGTTGCGGGCGGACTTCGACCCGCTCCAGATCGATCGCCGCATCGGCGGCGTCGGCGGCCTGCGCGCCGTAGCCGGCGCAGGCGGCGCCGAGGCCGAACGCGATCGCCACGAACAGCGGAGTCTTGCTAGGCACGGTATGCACGGATGCGGATCCCCATCTAACGTTAAGAATTGGGAAACAACATATTTCCGACACGTTGCGTGCTAGTGACACGCCGGCGCCGGACAGGCAGCTGGCGGCCACGGAGCCGGCTGCGGCACACTGTGCGCACCCCCGTTGCGAGTGCGCCCATGAAGATCGTCGAAGTCCGCCATCCCCTGGTGCAGCACAAGATCGGCCTGCTGCGCGATGCCGCACTGAGCACCAAGGGCTTCCGCGAACTGGTCACCGAATTGGGCACCCTGCTCGGCTACGAGGCCACCGCCGATCTGGAAACCGAGACGCACACGATGGACGGCTGGGCCGGCCCCACCCAGGTGCAACGCATCGCCGGCGCCAAGATCACCCTGGTGCCGATCCTGCGCGCGGGGCTGGGCATGCTGCCCGGTGTGCTGGCGCTGATCCCCGCGGCGCGGGTCAGCGTGGTCGGCCTGCAGCGCGACGAGGAGACGCTGCAACCGGTGCCCTACTTCGAGCGCCTCACCGGCCGCCTGGAGGAACGCGACGCGCTGATCCTGGACCCGATGCTGGCCACCGGCGGCACCCTGATCGCCACCGTGGACATGCTCAAGCGCGCCGGCGCGCGGCGGATCAAGGGCATCTTCCTGGTCGCCGCGCCGGAAGGACTGCGCGCGCTGGAAGCGGCGCATCCGGACGTGGAGGTCTATACCGCCGCGATCGACGACCACCTCAACGACAAGGGCTACATCCTGCCCGGCCTCGGCGACGCCGGCGACCGCATCTTCGGCACCCGAGTGGGTTGAGCCCGCCGCCGCCGCGCGCGGCGGCACTCACAAGGCGTTCGTGTCCACGTTCTAGGCAAGGCGGCCATGGCCGTCGCTGCCCCAGGCGGCGGCCGCGGCCCGGTCTCCGTCCGCACCCCCGCGGCGGGCGTCGCCGTCGGCGCGCCCGCTGTCCCACCGCGGACGCGCCGGGCCGGCCGCATCCCTCCTTCCTTCAGGACACGGCACATGAGCTATTCCCTCAATCAAGCCTCCAATCCGCTGGCGATCGGCCCGCAGCAATTCGCGCAACTGGATCTGGAAAGCGGCAACAACCAGGGCGCCCTGTTGCAGTTCAGCACCTTCCTGTCCAGCGTGGGCATCGCCGTAGTGAGCAACGGCAACCTGATCGGGATCAATCTCCCCCTCTACGACAACCTTGGCGAAACGTTCACCGCCGCCGACGTAGCGACGGTGCTGAACGTGTTGCAGACCGGCCTGGCGCCGGGAAGCACGCCGCCTTGCATCGTGTTCGGCCAACTCGCCTACTGGGAAAATTCCGCCAGCCAGGCCTACCAGGCGCTGATCACGGCATTGGCGCCGCAGGATGCGGTCGGACTCGGCAATGTCGCGCCGGCCATCGGCGTCAACGACGGCGGCGTGCCTTACCTGATCCAGTCCTAGTGCGCTCGCGGTGGCGGCGCGCTGCCGCCACGGCGGCCGCGGGCATCGGCAAGCGGGACGCAGCCGTCAGGCGACGGCGCGGCGGCCACCACGCAGCGCCGGCACCGCCGGCGCACCACGCTCAGCGCTGCAGGTTCTGCAGCGCTGCGCTCACATACACCAGCGGCGCGTTCCAGTTGATCGCCACCTCGTTGCTGGCATAACTGCATTCCTGGTCCAGGTAGGACAGCGCCGGCAACGACGAGGCGTAGGCGTGCTTGCACTCCCGGGCGTCCTGCTGGCCCGGCTGCGGACCGCCGACCAGCAGGCCCGGCACCGGCAGGGCGACGCCATCGGCGATGGAGATGCGATGGTGGATGTGCAGCGGCGAACGCGCGCCGATGCCGGTCACGAACGACATGCCCAGCGGGTTGCGCCCGAGCACGTAGTCCAGCTGCGACTGCGCGGCCTGCAGGTACTCCGGCTTGCCTTGCAGCCGATAGGCCTGCAGCAGCAGCATCGCCTGGTTCAGCGCGGTGCTGTTGCTGCCCCAATGGAAGTCGCCCGGGGCCATCGCCACTTTCCACGCCGAGCCCTGCCAGGCATGCAGCAAGTGCGTGGCCACGCTGTCGATCTCGTGCGCGATACGCGCCTGGTCCGCGTGCGCGGTCAGCCGCGTGCGGTGCTGCGCCAGCGACATCCACGCCAGCCCGCCGACCGAGCCCCAGTTCGGCACGCTCGCCGGCACGTTGCGCGCCATCGCCGCGTCGTAGAACGCATCGTCGCCGGTGGCCAGGTACAGTTCGGCCGCTGCCCAGGCGAACTCGTCGTCGAGCTTGTCGTCGTTGTAGCCGCCGGTGTGCACGTCCGCCGGCTGCCGGTAGACCGCATCCGGATGCGCCTGCGCCCACGCCCAGGCGCGGCGCGAGGCCTGCAGCATGCGCTTGGACACGCCGTCGAAGCGGTCGTCGAACGGGGCGTAGATGCGGCTGGCCTGGGCCATCACCGCCGCGAAGTCGAGCGTGGCCGCGGTGCTCTTCTGCACCACGTAACGCGGCGCGCGCGCCTGGTCGGGCATCTGCATGCCGCCGAAGTCCAGGTTGGTCAGCTTGTGGTAGACCCCGCCGTCGCCCGGATCCTGCATCGCCAGCAGCCACTGCAGGTTCCAGTCGACCTCGCGCAGGATGTCGGGCACGCCGCCGCCGCTGTCCGGAATGCCTTCCTTCTGCGCGGCGAAGTAGGCCGGGAATTGCTCGTAGGCGGCCAGCAGCGTGTACACGGTGATGCCGGAATTGACCACGTACTTGTTGTAGTCGCCGGCGTCGTACCAACCCTTCGGCGCGGAGATCGCGGTGCCGGCCGGACGTCCCGGCGAGGCCGCCGAGGCATGGATCAGCACGTGGGTGTCGGGATGCCCTTCCGCGCGCGCGTGGCGGCCGGCGTACTCGCCGGGCAGCGCGGTGCTGGCGCGGTTGAAGTAATAGGCCTTCAGTGCCGCGCGCGTCACCGCGTCGTAGGCGTCGGCGGCAATGGCGAAGCTGTCCGATGGCGCCAGCCCGTCCACGCGCAGGCGATAGCGGCCCGGTTCCCGCAACGCGGAGAAATCGGCGATGCGCACCGCCTGTTGCGCCGGCGCCCATGTCGCCACCGGCCCCAGTCTGCCGCGCAGCACCACCTTGCCGGAGTCGGCGCGTTCGACCGCGAAGGCGTCGCCGTGGCCATCGGGCACCACCGCGAGCTTGCTGGCGGCCGGCAGATAGCCGACCTGGTTGAGCCGGATCGGCGACATGGCGGCATCCTCGGAACGCGAGGCGCAGCCACCGACGACCAGGCAGGCGAGAAGCAGGCAACGCAAGGCGGTAGGCAGGTTCATGCGCCGATACTGGCCGGCCGCGATGACGGCTGCAAGCGCGGCGCGGCGCGCTTTCAGCCGCCAGCCGGAATGCCGCGGCGCCTGCGGCCTGTCACGCGATCGGGGCTGGCGCCCTAGCCCGCCAGCGACCGCGCCTGCAGCGACGGCAGCTCGTGCGTGGTGACGAAACGGCCCTTGCCGTCGCGCGCCAGTTGCGCCAGCGCGCAGTCCGGGTCGTGGGTAAAGAACAGGTGCACGTTGCGCGCCAGCGCGTCTTCCAGGAACGCGCGCTTCTCGTCGATCAGCAGTTCGGCGTTGCGGTCGTAGCCCATCGTGATCGGCACATGCACCCAGGAGCGCCCGGGGATCAGGTCGGCGCAGAAGGCGACGCCGCCATGCGCCTGGCCCTCGACCTGCTGCGCGCCGACGATCTCGGCCAGCATCAGCCCCGGCGTGTGCCCGTCGCTGAAACGGAAACGCACCGCCTCGCCCAGGCTGTGCGAATAGTCGCCGTCGACCAGCTCCAGGCGGCCGCTGGCCTCCAGCAGGCCGGGCAATTCGGGAATGAAGCTGGCGCGGTCGCGCGGATGCGGCTGCAGCGCGCGCTGCCAGTGCGCCGCGCCGACCAGGAAGCGCGCGTTCGGGAACAGCAGTTCCGGCGCGGCGCCTTCGCGCCATGGCGCCAACAGCCCGCCGGCATGGTCGAAGTGCAGGTGGCTCAGCACCACTACGTCGATGTCGGTATGCGCGACGCCGGCCTCGTGCAACGACTCCAGCAGCACGTGGCGCTCTTCCTGGATCCCGTAGCGCTCGCGCAGCGCCGGCGCGAAGAACGCGCCGACACCGGTCTCGAACAGCACCGTCTTGCCGGCCAGCGGGCGCGCCAGCAGCGCGCGGCAGGCCAGCGCGATGCGGTTGCCGTCGTCGGGCGCGGCCCATTGCTGCCACATCGCCTTGGGCGCGTTGCCGAACATCGCGCCGCCGTCGAGTTTCTGGGAGTTGCCTTGGATGGACCAGAGCTTCATTGCAGGGATTCGGGATTGGGGATTCGCAGAAGCGGGCGACTCAGCGCGCCGGCGCTGCCAGTTGCAGGACCTCGGCGCTGCCGACCTCGTTACGCGGGTCGCTGCCGCCGCTGAGCGTGTTGCTGCGCTTGTCCCACTCCACCGTCTGCAGGTTGCCCCACACGTGGCTGGAACCGCGGCCGCCCTCGGCGCTGTCGCCCGGCAGCTTGAGCGCATGGCCCATCGCCTGCAGGCCCTGCACGGTGGCCGCGTCGAAGGTGCCGGTCTCGGCCTCGATCACGTCCGGCAGCCACTGGTGGTGGTAGCGCGGCAACGCGGCGACCTGCTGCGCACTCAGGCCGTCGTCGTAGCCGAGGATGCCGAGCAGCACCATGGTGATGATGCGGCTGCCGCCCGGGGTGCCGAGCACGATGGTCTTGTCGGCGTTCTCCATGAAGGTCGGCGTCATCGAACTGAGCGGGCGCTTGCCCGGCTTGGGCGCGTTGGCTTCGTAGCCCATCACGCCGAACGCGTTGGGCGTGCCCGGCTTGAGCGCGAAGTCGTCCATCTCGTCGTTGAGCAGCACGCCGGTGCCCTTGGGAATCAGCCCGGAGCCGAACAGCAGGTTCACGGTCTGGGTCGCACCGACGCGGTTGCCCTCGCCGTCGATGATCGAGAAATGGGTGGTCTCGTCGTCTTCCAGCGGGGTCGGCTGGCCCGACAGCAGATCGCTGGGCGTGGCCTTCTCCGGATTGATCGTCGAGCGCAGGCCGACCGCATAGTCCTTGCTCAGCAGCACGCGCTGCGGCACCGCGGTGAAGTCCGGATCGCCGAGGAAGAAGGTGCGATCGCGGTAGGCGCGGCGCATTGCCTCCACCACCAGGTGGGTGCGGTGCACCGGGTCCATCGCCTTCAGGTCGTAGCCTTCCAGGATCTGCAGCATGCTGGCCAGGGCGATGCCGCCGGACGACGGCGGCGGCGCGGTGGTGATGGTCCAGCCCTTGTAGTCGAACCGGATCGGCGTGCGCTGCTTGACCGTGTAGCCGGCCAGTTCCTCGGCGGTCCAGTGGCCGCCGGCCTGCTTGACCCCGGCCAGCAGCTTCTTGGCGGTGGCGCCGCGGTAGAACCCGTCGAAGCCCTTGGCGCCCAGCAACTGCAGCGTGTTGGCCAGCTCCGGCTGCTTGAACAGGTCGCCTTCGGCGATCGGCTTGCCGTTGCGCAGATACACCTCGCGGGTGCCGGGATAGCGCTCCATCACCTCGCGCCGCGACCGGTAGCCCTCGGCCATGCGCCGGTACACCGGGAAGCCGTCGCGGGCGATGCGGATCGCCGGCGCCAGCGACTGTTGCAGCGGCAGCTTGCCGTGCTTTGTCGCCAGTTCCACCAGCGCCGCAGGCAGGCCGGGAATGCCGGCCGACCACGGGCCGTTGACCGAGCGGTCGCGGTCCAGCGCGCCCTTGGCATCCAGGAACTTGTCGGCGGTCGCCGATTCCGGCGCGACTTCGCGCGCGTCCAGCATCACGTCCTTGCCGGTCTTGGCGTCGTGCAGCAGGAAGAAGCCGCCGCCGCCCAGGCCGGAGCTGATCGGCTCGACCACCGCCAGCGTCGAGGACACCGCCACCGCCGCGTCGAACGCGTTGCCGCCCTCGCGCAGGATCTGCAGGCCGGCATCGGTGGCCAGGCGGTGGCCGCTGGCGACGGCGGCACCGGGCGGATGTGCGGCAGAGGCAGCGGCAACGACCGGCGCCTCGGCCCACGCCGGCGGCGTCAGGACCAGGGCGAGCAGCAGGACACGGCGGACGAGGGTTCTCATGCGGCGGGGGGCTCCTGTCGGTAAAACTCGGGATGATCGCGCTGCAGTTGCAGCAGCTTGGCCAGCAACTGGTCGTGGCTTTCCGGGATCGCCGGATCCGGGTCGATGCATTCGACCGGGCACACCACCACGCACTGCGGCTCGTCGAAATGGCCGACGCATTCGGTACAGCGGGCCGGATCGATCACATAGATCGTCTCGCCCATCGCGATGGCCTGGTTCGGGCAGGCCGGCTCGCAGACGTCGCAGTTGACGCAGAGCTCGTTGATCTTGAGGGACATTTCGCTGGATTCGGCACTAACCCGCGTATCTTACCGGATCGGGCCGCGCGCCCCCGCGAAGGGCGCAGCGAGCGCGCGGAACGCAACGTCGCCTTGGCGCGCGGCGGCGGTCGGCGCTGGCCTCGCGACGCACGCCTGCGGCGTTGACACCTGCGCCTCGCGGCGCCTACAGTCGCGCCGTCGAAAATGGCTGGCTTGGTCTCGGTAGGCCCAAGCCCTTCCCTGTCTGTGCCGGGAAGCTCTGGTCCGCGCGCCGCGCGCGATCCCCCGACAGTCCCCGCGTTTCATCCATGCCCGGGGTCTGTCCGTGAGCATGCCGACCCTGCAGCTCCGGCGGATCCGCCATCCCAGGAGCCGTTCCATGTCATCCATGCATCCCCCCCGCTCGCTGCTCGTCTATCTCGGCAACGGCGTGCAAGGCGCCGCCGTCGTCCATGCCGCGCTGCGCCGCGGCTTCCAGGTCAGGGCGCTGGTCCGCGACCGCCGCCGCGCACAGGCACTGGCCGCCCTCGGCGTCGAGCTTGCCGAGGGCGACCTGCGCGATCCGGCGTCGCTGCGCGCCGCCAGCGCGGGCATCGCCCATGCCGTGCTGCAGATTCCCACCGGACCGGAACCGGCGATGCTGGCCCAGGCCGGACATGCGCTGGCGGCGATCACCGCGTGTCGGCTGCGCTCGTTCGTCCTGAAACTGGCGAGCGCGCGTCTGCCCGCCCCCTGCAGCGAACCGAGCTTCGTCGCCAATGCGCAGCTCGAGGACCTGGCCCAGCGCACAGGGCTGCCGTTCGCCAGCGTCTGGCCGACGCTGTACCTGGACAATCTGCTGAAGCCGTCGGCGCGCGCGGACATCGTCGACCATGGCGTGTTCGCGCCGCCGATCGCTGCGACACAGGCGATCGCCTGGACCTCGGCCGAGGACTGCGCCGAGGCGGCGCTGAGCCTGCTCGAGCGCGGCGTCGATGGCGGAAGGCACCGCATCGCCGGGCCGGAGAGCGTGGTCGGCGAGGAATTCGCCGCGCGGCTGTCGGCCGCACTCGGGCGGCGCGTCGTGTACCGCGCGCAGCCGCTGGAGGCGTTCGAGCGCGAGGTCGATGCGGCGCTGGGCGCGGGAAGCGGCCGGCAGGTGGCGTCCAAGTTCCACTTCTTCGCCACGCACCCGAGCCAGGCCGATGCGATCCTGGCCGCGCCGTTCCAGGCACAGCCGGCACTGCAAGGATTTCGTCCTGCGACGATCGGAGAGTGGGTCGGCAGGCGTCGCCAGGCGTTCGGCGCTAGCGCAGGCGACTGAGCTTGCCTCAGCCGCAGCGGGTGGCGGCCGCAGATGGCCGCCACCCTAGGCGGCCCGCCGCGCCGAACGCCTGGCGGGCCGCGTGGGCCGGCGCGCCCGGGCGGGCACGCCGGCGCTGCATCACTTCGCTTCGACGAAGATGTACTCGGCGCCGGTCGGCTGGATCACGGTCTGCACGCGCGCGTTGTCGGCGGCGTTGCCGATGTAGACCACGCGCACGCCCTTCATCGTGTTCGGCTCGACCTTGGCGAAGGCGGCGGCGATCAGGTCGGCCATCTTGGCCGAGGCCGAGGAGCCGAACGCCAGCATGTTGCCCGGCTGGATGCCGCGGCCGATGGCGGTGGTGGCGCTTTCGACCTGGCGATCGTACTTGGCCTGGAAGTCCGCATCCGACTCCGGCGGCAGGTAGTACAGGAACGGGCTGTTGGTGATGGTGCCCATGTTCTGCAGCGCCACTTCCTGCAGGTACTTCTTCCAGCCGGCATCGTCGTCCTTGGACGGCACGGTGAGCGCAGGCTGCGCGTCGGCGGCGGGCGCGGCGGCCTCTTCCTTCTTGCAGGCGGTGAAGCCCAGTGCCAGCGAGGCGATCAGCAGCACGCGTACGGTGTTCTTCATGGATGGCTCCCTTGTTGTCTGTGAATGGCGGACGGCTCAGCGCTGCGCCGCGGCTTGGCGGGCCTGGACCAGCGCCTGCACCACCGACGGCGGCACGAAGCCGGACACGTCCCCGCCCAGCCGCGCGATCTCGCGCACCAGCGACGACGAAATGAAACTGTGTTGCTCGGCCGGGGTGAGGAACAGCGTCTCCACCTCCGGGATCAGATGCCGGTTCATGCTCGCCATCTGGAACTCGTATTCGAAATCCGACACCGCGCGCAGGCCGCGCAGCAGCACCCCGCCGCCGACCGAGCGCACGAAATGCGCCAGCAGCGTGTCGAAGCCGATCACCTCCACGTTGCGGTGCCCGGCCAGCGCCTCGCGGGCCAGGCTCACGCGCAATTCCAGCGGCAGCGTCGGTCCCTTGGACGGGCTCTGCGCCACGCCCACCACCACCTGCTCGAACAGCGGCGCGGCCCGGTTGACCAGGTCGATGTGACCGTTGGTGATCGGATCGAAGGTGCCGGGGTAGACGGCGATGCGGCTGTGGGCCACGGTCATGCGTTGGATACCGCGTGAAGGTCGCCGGGAAGTGTAGCAGCGGTGCGCCGGTACAGGGCAGCGCGGACCTCGCGGCTGCCGCCCTCGCGGTACAGCGCCCACGGCGCCGGCACTGCGGGCGCCTGCCCGGCCGGCGACTCCAGGTACAGCCAGGCGTCGGCGGCCAGCCGCGCCGGCAGCCGCTGCAGCACCGCATCCCACAGCCCGTCGGCGAACGGCGGGTCGACGAAGGCGATGTCGGCCGGGGCGTCGGCGCCCGGCGCCTGCAGCCAGCGCAGCGCGTCGTCCTGCACCACCTGGATCTGCGCCTGCGCCTGCAGCCTGGCGACGCTGGCGCGCAGGCCGGCGGCCAGCGCCGGGTCGCGCTCGACCAGGCAGGCCGAGGCCGCGCCACGCGACACCGCCTCCAGGCCGAGCGCGCCGCTGCCGGCGAACAGGTCCAGCACGCGCGCGCCGGGCAGCGCCGGCAGCAGCCAGTTGAACAGGGTCTCGCGGACCCGGTCGGAGGTCGGGCGCAGGCCCGGCAGGTCCGGCACCGGCAGCCGCGTGTTGCGCCAGCGCCCCCCGATGATGCGTACCTGGCCCGCGCCGGCGCGGCTCATCGGCGGCCTCGCGACGGCCGGGAATCGGGAGGCAACGGGCACGGGATCGGCATCGACGGCGGCGGTACGGAACGGGGCCAGGATGATAGACCAGCGCCATGACGCCCGCTCGCGCCGGCCGGCGCTTGAAGCCGGGCCTGGCCGCCACCATCTCCGCTGACAGAGTCGCGCCCTCCTCCGCGCGGCCAGCCATCACCCATGGAGCAAGCACCGATGAGCGTGGAAACCCAAAAAGAAACCCTGGGCTTTCAGACCGAGGTCAAGCAGCTGCTGCAGCTGATGATCCACTCGCTGTATTCCAATAAAGAGATCTTCCTGCGCGAACTGATCTCCAATGCCTCCGACGCGGCCGACAAGCTGCGCTTCGAGGCGCTGGTCAAGCCGGAGCTGCTGGACGGCGATGCGCAGTTGCGCATCCGCATCGGCTTCGACAAGGACGCCGGCACCGTCACCATCGACGACAACGGCATCGGCATGAGCCGCGAGGAGATCGTCTCGCACCTGGGCACCATCGCCAAGTCCGGCACGTCCGATTTCCTCAAGCACCTGTCCGGCGACCAGAAGAAGGATTCGCACCTGATCGGCCAGTTCGGCGTGGGCTTCTACAGCGCCTTCATCGTCGCCGACCAGGTCGACGTGTACAGCCGCCGCGCCGGGTTGCCGGCCAGCGAGGGCGTGCACTGGTCCTCACGCGGCGAAGGCGAGTTCGAGGTCGCCACCATCGACAAGCCCGAGCGCGGCACGCGCATCGTGCTGCAGCTGAAGGAGGGCGAGGACAGCTTCGCCGACGGCTGGAAGCTGCGCGGCATCGTGCGCAAGTATTCCGACCATATCGCGTTGCCGATCGAACTGCCCAAGGAACACCACGGCGAGGACAAGGACAAGCCGGAAACGCCGGAATGGGAAACCGTCAACCGCGCCAGCGCGCTGTGGACGCGGCCGCGCAACGAGATCAAGGACGAGGAATACCAGGAGCTGTACAAGCACATCGCGCACGACCACGAGAACCCGGTGGCGTGGAGCCACAACAAGGTCGAAGGCAAGCTCGACTACACCTCGCTGCTGTACGTGCCCGGGCGCGCGCCGTTCGACCTGTACCAGCGCGACGCCTCGCGCGGGCTCAAGCTGTATGTGCAGCGCGTCTTCATCATGGACCAGGCCGAACAGTTCCTGCCGCTGTACCTGCGCTTCATCAAGGGCATCGTCGATTCCAGCGACCTGCCGCTGAACGTGTCGCGCGAGATCCTGCAGTCCGGCCCGGTGATCGACTCGATGAAGTCGGCGCTGACCAAGCGTGCGCTGGACATGCTGGAGAAGCTGGCCAAGGACGAACCCGAGCGCTACAAGAGCGTGTGGAAGAACTTCGGCCAGGTGCTGAAGGAAGGCCCGGCCGAGGACTTCGCCAACCGCGAGAAGATCGCCGGCCTGCTGCGCTTCGCCTCCACCCACAGCGGCGACGCCGAGCACAGCGTGGCGCTGGCCGACTACGTCGCGCGGATGAAGGAAGGCCAGGACAAGCTGTACTACCTGAGCGGCGAGAGCTACGCGCAGATCAAGGACAGCCCGCACCTGGAAGTGTTCCGCAAGAAGGGCATCGAAGTGCTGCTGCTCACCGACCGCATCGACGAGTGGCTGATGAGCTACCTCACCGAGTTCGACGGCAAGTCCTTCGTCGACGTGGCGCGCGGCGACCTGGACCTGGGCAAGCTCGACAGCGACGAAGAGAAGCAGGCCATGGAAGAAGCGGCCAAGGCCAAGCAGGGCCTGGTCGAGCGCATCCAGCAGGCGCTGGGCGAGGACGTCTCGGAAGTGCGCGTGTCGCACCGCCTGACCGATTCGCCGGCGATCCTGGCCATCGGCCAGGGCGACCTGGGCCTGCAGATGCGGCAGATCCTGGAAGCCAGCGGGCAGAAGCTGCCGGAGAGCAAGCCGGTGTTCGAGTTCAATCCGGCGCATCCGCTGATCGAGAAACTGGATGCGGAAGCCGACGGCGAGCGCTTCGGCGACCTGGCGCGAGTGCTGTTCGACCAGGCTGCGTTGGCGGCTGGCGACAGCCTGAAGGATCCGGCTGCGTATGTGCGGCGGCTCAACAAGCTGTTGTTGGAGTTGTCGGCGTAAGACTGCGGCACGGACCAAGCACGTGGAAGAACGAAGCCGGCATCGTGCCGGCTTTGTTTATCGGCTTGACCCTTCATGGTCAGCCCTGAAGAACCCCGTATCGTTCGGTAGCCCGAGGGTTTTCACAAAGCGCGACACAGGTGAGAATCCAGGCCATTCCCGTCCGCGCCTTTTCGATGAACATCAGCGATCCCGTCGCACTGTCCCTGGACCAAGCCACCGCGCTGGTCGAACGTATCCTGCGCCATGCCGGCTTCGGCCCCGCGCATGTGCGCACCCTCACCGCCACGATCGTCGCGGGCGAACGCGATGGCTGCGCGTCGCATGGACTCTACCGGACCCTGGGCTGCGTGGCGACGCTGCGCAACGGCAAGGTGGTGGGCGATGCCGAGCCGGTCGTGCACGATCAGGCACCCGGCATCGTCCGCGTCGATGCATGCGGTGGCTTTTCGCTGCTGGCGTTCGAGCGCGGCCTGCCGGCGCTGATCGAAAAGGCGCGCGGCAATGGGCTGGCGGCGCTGGCGATCAACCATTGCGTGCATTTCTCCGCGCTGTGGCCGGAAGTCGAACGCATCACCGAGGCCGGGCTGGTCGCGCTGATCTGCAATCCCAGCCATGCCTGGGTCACGCCGGCCGGCGGCCATACGCCCTTGCTGGGAACCAACCCGCTCGCGTTCGGCTGGCCGCGCGTTGACGCGCTTCCCTTCGTATTCGATTTCGCCACCAGCGCGGTGGCACGCGGCGAGATCGAATTGCACCGCCGCGCCGGTCTGCCGATTCCCGAAGGCTGGGGCGTGGACGCCGAAGGCAAGCCGAGCACCGATCCGACCGTGGTCGCCGGCAGCGGTGGCGCGATGCTGACCTTCGGCGGACACAAGGGCTCCGCACTGTCGGCGATGATCGAACTGATCGCCGGGCCGCTGATCGGCGATCTCACCAGCGCCGAATCGCTGGCGCACGACGCCGGCGCCGGCGCCTCGCCCTACCATGGCGAATTGATCCTGGCGCTGGACCCGGTGCGCTTCCTCGGCGCGGAGTGGGCCACGCACATGACACGCGCCGAAACCTTCTTCGCCGCCTACCAGGACACCGGTGCGCGACTGCCCTCGCAACGCCGCTATCAGGCGCGCGCACGCAGCCTTCGCGAGGGCGTGCGGATTCCACGCGACCTGCATCGGGACCTGCTGAAGTTGCTGGAGTAAGCCGATGCAGCTCGGCGGCGGTACGAGCATCTCGCCCCACCCCGCCCCACCTCACCTCACAGCTGCGCAGGCGACCAGGCACCGCGCCAATCGATCCAAAGCCCTGGCCGTCCAGCGTCAACGGCGACCAGGCATCACGCCGATCGATGGGATTGCCGGGACTGCAGCGGTCGCCGATCTACCGGCAGTCTTGCACTCATCAAACCAGTAGTAGGCGCCGTCACGTTCGCGCAGCAGGCCAGCGCCATGAACGCTGATCGCTACACCCTGAAACTCTTGCCAAAGCGCCCCACGGCGGATCTGCTCGGCACCGGCGGCAGCCATGAACAGGCTGCCGCCGACATCGCGCATCACTACATCGAAGCGTCAGCAGACGCCAATCGGAAACGGCATCTGCAACGCCCTGGTTCGGACTGACAGAACGCAGGCTTAGAACTTCACCGTCGCCCGCGCCCAGTAGTAGCGGCCGAGCAGATCGTAGGTGGCCACGTCGGTGTTGGCGTTGGTGACGTTGTTGGCGTAGTACAGCGGCGGCTGCTTGTCGGCCAGGTTGTCCACGCCCAGCTCGAGGCGGGTGTGCCAGGGCTTGACGTTATAGCCGACCTGCACGTTGTGATACACGTACGAACCGATGCCGCGCACCACGGCGGCCTGGTCGGCGTCGGCCGACAGCCCCTGCCGCGTATCGGCACTGCCGATCTCGGTGCTGCCGATGTAGCGGATGCGCCACGACGCGCTCCAGTCGCCCAGGTTCCAGCTCAGCGTGCCCAGCCCGCGCCAGCGCGGGAAATTGCCGTAGGCGTAGGTGTACTTGCCGGCGTTGTGGATGGTGACGGTGCTGGCGTCGGTGGTATCCGGGTTGATGTCGTAGCGGATCACGTAGGTGCCGTTGAGGCTGGCGTTGAAGCTGCCCCACGCGGTGTCCGGCAGGCGGTAGTTGAGGCTGAAATCGGCGCCGCTGGCCCACAGCTTGCCGAGGTTCACGGTCGGCTCGGCGATGTAGTTGATGGTGCCGTTGTCGTTGCGGTGGATCAGCGCGCAGAACGCGCTGGACGCATTGGCGTAGCACTGGTTGAGCACGGTCTGCGCCGACACCTGGGTGATGGTGTCCTGCAGGTTGATCTTCCACAGGTCCGCGCTCATCGACAGGCCGTCCAGCCAGCCCGGATCGTAGACCACGCCGAAGTCGTAGGACTTGCCGGTCTCCGGCTTGAGCTGGTAGCCGGCCACCACCGCGCCGGACGCCTTGGCGCCGACCTGGTTGTCGGCCTGCTGGTAGCTGCCGTCGGTGGGCACGTTGGCGCAGGCCGCGGCATGGCCGCCGGTGTAGCCGTTGCACGGATCGTTGACCGACGGCGAATCGCCGGCCACGCCGGCGTACAGCTCGTTGATGTTCGGCGCGCGGAACACCTGCGACACGGTGCCGCGCAGCAGCAGGTTCTCGATCGGACGGTATTCCAGCGAGACCTTGCTGTTGGTCTTGCTGCCGACGGTGTCGTAGTCGGAGAAGCGGCTGCCGACGGTCAGGTTCAGCGAATGCACCAGCGGCAGGTCGGCCAGCAGCGGGAACAGCGCCTCGGCATAGGCCTCCTTGACGCTGAAGCTGCCGCCTAGCACGGTGGCGCAGAATTCGATCACCCCGCACATGCCGTTCTCGTCGCCGGTCCACAGCGCATCGGCCGAAGTGGAGGTGCTTTCCTTGCGGTAGGAGACGCCCGCCGCCAGGCTCACCGTGCCGGCCGGCAGGTCGAACAGGTTGCCGTTGGCGTTGGCCTCGAACTGCTTGACCGTGTAGACGCTGGTGACGATCGGGTTGACCACCAGCGCTTCCAGCGCGGCCTTGTTGCTCTCGCTGTTGAGGTTGAACACGTCGATCGGGGTACAGCCGGCGATCACCGCGCCGGCGCTGCCGCACTTGACCGTGCCGTCGCTGTCCAGGAACGAGGGACCCACCGCGGCGTTGAAGCCGGCGTAGTCGAGGAAGCCGTAGTTGATCGACTTCTGCTTGACCTTGCCGTAGTTGACGCTGGCGTCCCACTGCCAGGAGCTGTCGCCGAAGCTGCCGCGCAGGCCGGGATTGATCTGGAAATTGTAGGTGTTGTACTCGTAGCGGCGGTTGCCCAGCACCGTGGCGCGGGTGTTGAAGCTGTTGTACGAGGTACCGGTGCTGCGGTCGGTGCCGAAGTTGACCCCGAACGGGTTGTAGTAGCTGTCGGCCGAGACCAGGAAGTTGTCGCCGTTGGCGAAGATCGGGATCGGCGCGATGATCGAGGACGAGGTGGTCTTGCTGAAGTAGGTGTTGACGTAGCCTTCCAGGTGATCGTTGAAGCGGAAGCTGCCGAGCACGAAGGCGTTGGTGCGTTCCTGCGGGGTCTGCAGCAGGTTGTACGGTTGGTAGTTGTAGGAGTCGGTGGAGGCGACGTAGCAGTGGTACTGGCTGGCATTGGTCGGGCTGCTGCTGCCGCCGTTGAAGGTGACCCGCGAACAGCCGTTGCTCGCCGCCAGCGCCTTGGACTGGGCGGAACCTTCGTCGAAGCTGATGCTGCCGGTCGGCGTGGCCGAGGAGCCCTGCTTCACCGGCACCCCGTCGATCAGCGACAGCGCATCCTTGGAATAGCTGCGCTCGCCGGCCGAGACCGGATCGATGTTGTGGTAGGACAGCCCGGCGACGATGCTGCCGCGCTCGCTGGTCTTGCCGGCGGTCAGCGAGAAGTTGCGGCGGTTGCCGTCGCTGCGCGAGCTGGTGCCGAAGTCGGTGGTGCCCTCGATGCCGTCGAAGCCCTTGCGCAGGATGAAGTTGACCACGCCGCCGATCGCGTCCGAGCCGTACACCGCCGAGGCGCCGTCGCTGAGCACCTCCACGCGCTCGATCATCGTCGCCGGGATCGCGTTGACGTCGTTGCTGGCCAGGCGCGTGCCGTTGACCAGGATCAGCGTGCGCTTCTCGCCCAGGCCGCGCAGCGAGATGGTCGAGGCGCCGGTGCCGCCGCCGTTGTTGGTATTGGGGTTGGTCGCGTTGCCGGCGATCGACGGCAGTTCCTGCACCAGGTCGCCGAGCGTGGCCTTGCCGGTCGCCTCGATCTGCGCGCGGTTGATGGTCACCACCGGATTGGCGGTCTCGGTATCGACCCGGCGCAGGCGCGAACCGGTGACCACGATGCTGTCCAGGGTCTGGGTCTTGCCGTCGTCCGCGCTCGCCTCCTGTGCCAGCGCCGACCAGGAGGTGCCCAGCGACAAGGCGGCGACCACGGCCAGTGCCAGCGGTTGCGGCACCGGTGCGCGGCGATGGGAAGGATGGGGTGCGTGCGGAAACGACATGGAGATCTCCTGAGCGATGGCGACACGTGGCGTAAGCGAAAACGGTGGGCCGAACGGGTCCGCGCCGGCTTGCGCCAACGGCGGAACATGCGATGAGGACGACGCTGCAACAGCGGCGCCGGTGATACGCATCCTGCGCCGCGGCTTGACAAGGCCGGACGCAATCGCGGGGATGCTTGCTGTCCTTCGCACGCTGCACGTGCGCAGATCCCCGGTCCTGCGGTGGGTGGCGAAGGGCGGTGGCGGATCCTGTCCCGCGCACCGGCCGCTGGCCGGAAAGCAAAAGGTCATCACGTTTTAACGATGCAATCACAATGTGCCCGTAACCACGGCCCGCGTCTTGTCGCAATTAGCGGTTCTGCATGCGGAATAACGCATGGTCGCGACACGGCGGCGCGATCGGGCGGCCCACGGGCATGCACGCCCGTTGCTTTCGGTTCAGCCAGGGAGCCGGTGCATGCCGGCGTCGCGCTACGTGGAACTCGGCACAACGCGTGTCGTTCCGTGGCGATGGATGTCATCCATCGCAAAACCGTGCCACGCGCGCAACACGCAGGCAGGCGCGCAGGCAGGACGGACCGCGCCGGTACTGGCGCGTCGCTGCCTTCCTGCCGAACTCAATGCGGGTGCGCGATCGGCGGCGACAGCCGCAACAACACCACGCCATGCGCCGCGACCTGCACGTCGCGCAGCTGGCCGGCGGGATGGCTGCCGCCGCGCCACAGATCGCGCCAACGGCGTCCGCGCAGCGCGGTGCCGGCATCCTCCGCCGTCAGCGCCACACGATGCGATTGCGCATCGCGATTGAACACGCCGAGCGCGACGCCGCCATCGGCCAGCGGCTTGCGCCAGATCTCGATCGCGCCGTCCTTGCGCACCGCCCTGCCCTGCACGCCCAGCGCATCCTGGTCGATCGCCAGCACGTCGCGGTTGCGCAGCAGCGCCAGCGTCGCCGGCGTCATCTGCCGCAGGTCGTTGCCGAGCAGCAACGGCGCCGCCGACAGTGCCCACAGCGCCAGGTGCGTGCGGTACTCGTCCGCGCTCATGCCGCCGTTGCCGATCTCGAGCATGTCCGGATCGTTCCAGCCGCCCGGCCCGGCGTCGGCGGGATCGCCGTTGCGGTCGAAACCGATCGAGGCCATCTTCGCGTAGGTGTCCTCGATGTCGCCGGTGGTGCGCCACAGATGGCCGCCGACCTCGCGCCCCCACTGGCCGACATGGTCGCGGCCGTACTGGCACAGGCTGTAGACGATCGGCCGTCCGCTCGCGCGCAGCGCCTGGCCCATCTGCAGGTAGGCGCGGCGCACCTGTTGCGGTTCGCGGAAGATGCCCTCGCCCGAGCACAGATCGTACTTGACGTAGTCGACGCCCCAGCCGGCCCAGGTGCGCGCGTCCTGTTCGACGTGGCCGTAGCTGCCGGTGTAGCCGGCGCAGGTCTTGGGACCGGGCGAGCTGTACAGGCCAAGCTTCAGCCCCTTGCCGTGCACGTAGTCGGCCAGCGCGCGCATGTCGGGAAAACGCGCGTTCGGCTGCAGCACGCCGTCGCGGTCGCGGTGGCCCTGCCAGCCGTCGTCGATGTTGACGTAGACGTAACCGGCATCGCGCAATCCGGAGGCGACCATCGCATCGGCGATGCGGCGCACGGTGGCGTCGTCGATGTGTTCGGCGAAGCGGTTCCAGCTGCTCCAACCCAGCGGCGGGGTCTTCGCCAGGCCGTCGACCGGCAGTGCGGCATAGGCCGGCAGCGGCGCGACCGGGAACGCCAGCCGTGCCGCATCGGCCTCGCTGCCGCGGCTCGCGCGCACGTCCACCTGCTCGTCCCAGATGCGGCCGGCCACGTGCAGCTGGCCGTGCTCCAGGGTCGCGGTCCACGGCTGCGCCGGCAGCCGCGGATTGCCGTTGTCGATCTGGAAATGGGCCACGTCGCCGTCGATGCGCAGTTGCTGCATCGGCACGTCGCCATACCAATCGGTGGTGATGCTGCCCTGCGCCTGGCCGTCGCGCTGGACGATGCGCAGGTAACGCGGACCGGGAAACGACGGCCCCTGCGCGATCACCCAGATGCCGTGCAGCGGGCTGGCCGGCGCCATCGCCGCGGCCGGCGGCGGCGCGTGCGCGCAGCTGCCGCAGCCAGCCACGGCGATTGCGAGCAGGCCGCGCCACAGCCAGCGACGGGCGGGAAAAGCGAAGCGCGAGCGTGACGCCATCGATGGTTCCTTTCAGGGCGCGACGCCAGCGCCGCCTACGTGCGTTGCCGCAGCCGTCATGCGCTCGCGGCCGGGATCAACCAACCGCCGAACAGCGGCCCGGCGGTATCGCCGTGCTGCGGCTCGATGCGGAAGGTCAGCTGCTTGGCGCCGGTCAGCGCCGGCGGCAACGCGTAATCGCGATCGACGAAGTCGATGACCTGGCTGCGGTCCACCTGCACTTCCACCGCCAGCTTGCCGTCGATCAGGATGTTGAAGCGGCCCTTGTCGCTGCCCCAGAAACGCAGGCGCAACGCCAGCGGCTGCGCGCTGCCTTTCATCTGGAACTCGACGAAACCCTTGCCGCGCACGTCGCGGCATTGCTGGCGGCGGTAGGCGCCGCCGAAGGACGTATCGCTGCGCAGCTTGTGCGCCTGTTCGGAAGCCTCGTCGCCGAACTGGATCATGTCCACCGCGGTGGCCTGCAGCGCGGCGCGCTCGGCCTGCTGGCGCGCGCGCCGCGCCGCTTCCTGCGCCCATTGCGCCGGCGCCATGCGCTTGAAGTACAGCGCGCTGCGGCGTTCGTACTGCGCGTAGAACGGCACGAAGGTCAGCCCCGGCGGCTGCGTGGCGGCGGCCAGGAAATGCCCGGGCTGCGGCAATTCGGCGAACCCTGCCAAGGGATCGGCCGCGGCCACCAGCGCCGGGTCCGGCGCATCGTAGGGATCGGCGACCGGGCCCAGATCGGCGGCCAGCGCCAGCGGACCGCGCATCACCACCACCGTGTCGGCATCGCCGGCGGCATGCTCCAGGCGCAACGGCATCGCCAACTCCAGTTCGATCACGTCGCCGCTGCGCCACTGCCGCTCCAGCGCCAGGTAGCCGTCGGCGGACGTGCCGCGCTGGGCCTTGCCGTTGACGCGCAGCGTGTAGCCGCCCTGGCACCAGGCCGGCAACCGCAGCAGCAGGCGGCGCGGCGTGCGTGCGCCGGCGCGGCGCAGTTGCAACCGCACCTTGCCGTTGTCCGGCACGCCGCTGTCCAGCTCCAGCGCCAGATCGCGCTCGGGCCAGTCCAGGGTCGAGGGGATGTACAGGTTGACGTAGAGCGAGGCCGCGTCCTGCCAATAGATCGAGTCGCCGAACTGCGCGTGCGCCTCCATGCCGCTGCCGACGCAGCACCAGAACGAATCGAACTTGTCGGAGAAGCCGCGCTCGCCGCCGCTGATCATCGGCGTCATGTAGGTGAACATGCCGGTGGCCGGATGCTGCGCGGCCATGGTGTGGTTGTGCAGGGTGCGCTCGTAGTAGTCGAAATAGCGCGCCTGCGGCGTCCACTGGTACAGGTGCCGGGTCAGCTTGAGCATGTTGTAGCTGTTGCAGTGCTCGCAGGTCTGCTCGGTCAGGAACGCGGCGATGGTGTCCGGTTCCTGGAAATACTCGCGGTCGGCATTGCCGCCGATCGCGTAGCTGTAGTGGCCGGTCACCGTCTCCCAGAAGAAACGCGCCGCCGCCGCCGCGTCGGTATCGCCGGCGACCTCAAACTGGCGTGCCTCGCCGATGAACTTGGGCACCTGGGTATTGGCATGGATGTGCGGCAGCTCGTCGCGGCCGGCCGCGGCCGGATCGATCACCTTCTCGTGCCGCAGACGCTTGCCCAGCGCGACCCAGCGCTGATCGCCGGTGCGCGCGCCCAGTTCGATGTAGGACTCGTTGAGGCCGCCGAACTCGGTGTCCAGCAGGGTCTGCATCTGCGCGTGGTCGAGCGCGTCGAACACCCCGCCCAGATAGCCGGCCAGCGGCAGCAGCACCTGCAGCGCCTGCGCATTGCCGGCCAGTTCGTGCGCATCGAGCAGGCCGGCGAACAGTTTGTGCACCGTGTACAGCGGCGACCAGCTGCCATTGAGATTGAACTTGCTGCCCTTGATGACGCCGCGGCGCACCTCTTCGAACACCACCTTGCCGTTGTCGATGGTGCCCTTGTCGTTCTTGCGGGTGAGCCCGCCGACGTAGCCGTCCGCGTCCTTGGCCTGCGCACGCGCCAACTCGGCGACGATGTAGTCGATGCGCTGGCGCAGCACCGCATCGCGGGTCTGCGCATGCATCTTGGCCAGCGCGCTGAGGTAGTGGCCGAGTGTGTGCCCGGCGATGGTGTCGCCCTCCCAGCCGCCGTAGACCTCGCCCTTGGGCGGCAGGCCGGCGTACTGCAGGAAGTTGTGCAGCAGACGGTCCGGTTCCAGTTCCAGCAGATAGCGGCGGTTGGTCTGCAGCGAATCCAGGAACAGCGACGGCTTGAGCGTGACCTGCTTGAGCGGCAGCGCCTGCACGGCACCGGCGCTGGACGCGGCGGCATCCAGCGGGAAACGCAGCAATCCCGCGGCCACGGCCAATGCGCTCCATTGCAGGAAACGGCGCCGCGATGGATCCAGCGCCGCCGCCGCGTCTGCGGACGCGGTGTGCGCGCAGTGCGCCGTGTGGACATGTCCGGAGCGCGCGCTCATCGGGCACCGCGCGAATGGATGACCACGGGGAACCCAGGGGAAAGGCGAGACGGCATTGCTTGCTCCTTTGCGCTTGGCGGCGGCAGGCGCGAGCCCGACCGCGGCCACGAACGGGCGGCCTGTCGCCACTGTGTCATCGATACGTCATCGCGTCTTGTCGCCACGGCTGCGCGAACATGCGGATTTGTGCCGAATCGCGCCCGCCGCTCACAGCGCCAGGCGGATCCCGCCGTAGTACATGCGCCCGATCACGTCGTACACGCCGGCGTGGTAGCCCAGCTCGAAGTTGGCGCCGCCCGCCTCCGCCCCCGGCACCCGCGGCGGCGCGCGATCGAACAGATTGCTGACCCCGCCGAACACTTCCAGCCCCGACTTGAGCCGGTAGTAGCCGGACACGTCGCTGTAGAACACGTTGCCGGTCCACACCTTCTGGTAGTCGGTACCGGTGATCTCGGTGCTGTTGCGCATCTTGGAGAAGTGGCGCAGCGACCAGGTCGCGCCGGCGTGCGCATTGGACCAGGTGCCGCGCAGCACGCCCTTCCAGGACGGCGAGCCGAACACGCCGGCGAAGCGGGTGACGTCCTCGGGCTGGTCCGGATCCAGCGTGTAGTCCTGGCGGATCAGGTGCGTGTAGTTCAGGTCGAACGACAGCGCGCCGGCATTCTGGCCCCAACGCTCCGCCAGGTCGTAGCGGTATTGCGCGAAGAAGTCGACGCCGCGGGTCAGGTAGCGCGACAGGTTGAGCTTCTGGGTCACCACGTTGAGCAGGTTGCCGTCGGCGTCGCGGCTGACGAAGGAACAGAACTGGTTGTCCAGGGTCGGCGCGTCCACGCACTTGTTGATGATGGTCTGCGCCGGGAACGAATCGATCGCGCCGCGCAGGTCGATGTTGTAGTAGTCCACCGACAGCGAGAAATCCTTCAGGAAACGCGGACGCAGCACGATGCCGACGGTGCGGGTCTTGGCGGTCTCGTTGGCCAGGTCCAGGTTGCCCTTGGTGATGATGTCGCGATACAGCCAGTAGGTGCTCTTGTCCGACGGATTGAGCTGCGCGCAGTTGGCCGCGGTGTACTGGCTGCGGTCGGTGCGGTAGCGCTGGTTGTAGGTGTTGCACGGGTCGGTGATCCACATGCCGCCGATGCTGCTGGCGGTGTACAGCTCGCCGATGTTGGGCGCGCGCACCGCCTTGCCGTAGGTGCCGCGCAGGGTGATGTCCTGGATCGGCGCCCAGTCGATGCCGAACTTGTTGGTGACCGTGCGGCCGGCGGTGTTGTAGTCGGACACGCGCACCGCCGCGTCCACGCCCAGGCGCTGCGCGAACAGCCTGTCGGCCAGCAGCGGCAGATGCAGTTCGCTGTAGAGTTCCTTGACGTCGTATTGGCCGACCAGCGGCAGCTGGGTGGTGCCCAGGCTGGCGTCGTAGGCCGGATTGGCCGGATCGTACTGGGCGATCGCGCCGATGTCGTTGCGCTCCTTGCGGTACTCGCCGCCGAACGCGATCTGCGCTTCGCCGCCAGGCAGGTCGAACATGCCGCCGGAGGCATAGGCCGACAGCACCTGTTGGGTCATGGTGGTGGTGGCCCAGTCCGAGGTGTAGCGCAGGTAGCCGATCTCCTGCGCGGTCAGGCGCTTGAACGGGTTCAACGGCACGCAGCCGTTGCCCGGGTCGGTGAGCGTGCTGCGGCAGATCGCGCTGCCGTCGGCGGCGGTGGTGGAATCCACCGCCAGGTAGTAGCGCGTATAGGCCACCGTATCGATGTCGCGGTTGCGCTGCTCGGTGCGGCCGTAGGAGTAGTACGCGCTGTAGTTCCAGGCGCGGCCGCCCAGGCTGAAGTCGCCTTCCAGGCCGACTACGCCCTGCAGCAGCTGGCGCCGGTACTGGCTGCCGCCCTGCCCCAGTTCGTCGTCGAAATGCCGCGCGAAGTAGACCCCGTCGGTGATCGTGCCGCCGTTGGCCGCGCGCATCTCGTCGGTGATGAACGGGCTGTCGGCCGGCACCGCCTCGCTGCCGAACGCGCTCAGCGCGCGCCACGCCGATTGCGAGGTGGTACGCGAATAGCCGACGTTGGCGAAGAAGCGCAGGCTGTCGCTGAAATCGAAATTGAGCGTGGCGCGGCTGGCGAAGCGGTCCGACGGCACCGCCAGATACCACGAGTCGTAGCGGCCGCCGTACTCGCCGCCGTCGGTGAGCAGGCTGCCCAGTGCGGTGGACGGATCGGCCAGGCTCACCGGCACGCTGTTGACGTAACCGCCCGGGCCTAGCACCGGCGCACGCAGCTGGCCATCGGCGGTCATCGCATAGTGGCGGCCGCCGAGGATCAGCTGCGCGTCCTCGGCGTTGTTGATGTTGCGGTTGTTGTCGGAGATCCAGTAGCGCTGGTTGCGGTTGTTGCGCGTGTACATCGGGTAGCCGGTGGCGGTCCACGGACGGTCCTGGCCGGACACCGAATCGGGCTCGCGCTCGTAGAAACCGTAGACGGTCACGTTGCCGCGGTTGTCGGCGAAGTTGTGCCCGAACAGCGCATCGACGCTGTTGCTGCGCATATCGCCGCGGCTGGAGATGCCATAGCGCGCGCTGGCGTCCAGGCCCTGGAAATCCTTCTTCAGGATGAAATTGGCCACGCCGGTGACCGCGTCGGCGCCGTACAGCGCCGAGGCGCCGCCGGTGATGACTTCCACCCGTTCGACCAGGCTGGAGGGGATGTTGCTCACGTCCACCGCCGAGGTGCCCGGGATCGCCGGCACCTGGCGGCGGCCGTCGACCAGCACCAGGGTGCGCTGGGTCCCCATGCCGCGCAGGTCCAGTGCGTTGATGCCGGGATTGCCGGCCAGGTTGCTGGTCTGGCTGGTCTGGGTCAGCGCCAGGCTCGGCAGCTGATTGACCACATCGGCGATCTCGGTATAGCCGGCCGCGCGGATCTGCTCGGCGCCGATCACGGTCAGCGGCGTGGGGCCGTCCAGCGCGTCGTTGCGACGGATGCGCGAACCGGTGACGACCACGCTGTCCAGGGTCTTGGCGTCGGCGGCGCTGTCGCTGCCGTCGGCGGCCGCGGTGGCGCTGTCGCGCACGGTGGTCGCCTCCTGCGCCGCCGCCGGCAGCGCGGCGAGCAGCGCCATGCCGATCGCGGCGCACAGCAGCGTGCGCCCGTGTCCGCGTCGATCGCGACAGGCGGAGGCCGGAAATGGGGAAGGCAAACGAACGTCGCGCATGGACTGTCTCTCGGTTGAGCGGCCTGCACGCAAATCCAGGCCGCACGACGCCGTGCTCTCGCTGCGCATGGCAGCGAGAACCTGCATCGATCGATGGAGGCCGTGCATCCCCGCACGGCGCAGAATGCGGTGCGCGTGTCGCGCATCGGAAAAAACCGTTGCGCGTCTTAGCGCCCCGGTAAGAACCCGTTGCGAGTCGCTACGCACCGCAACTGCAGAGTTTCACGTCGGCAGGGTCAGCGTCTTGTGGAAAAACGTCGCCTTTGACGTGGAAATTTGTCGATATGTTGCGATGTGTCGCAGACACCGCCACATGCCGCGCGCCAGCTCGCGCGGGCACCCGCGCAACCCTCAGTGCGCGACGGGCGCCGATGCCGCCGCCTGCCGGTTCCAGTCCGGCGTCGGCGCCTGCTGCAGCCAGCGCACGAAGAAGTCCGCCAGGCGGCGCCGGCCATAGTCGCCGCCGGCGCCGTGGTCGCCGCCCGGCACCACCAGCAGATCGAAATCCTTGCCGGCCTTGATCAGCCGATCGGCGACCTGGAAGGTGCTGGCCGGATCGACGTTCTGGTCCATGTCGCCGGTCACCAGCAGCAGGTGCCCCTGCAGTCGCGCGGCGTTGTCGACATTGGACGAGGCCGAATACCACGGCCCGACCGGCCAGCCCATCCATTGCTCGTTCCACCAGATCTTGTCCATGCGGTTGTCGTGGCAGCCGGAATTGGCCACCGCGGCGACGTAGAACTCCGGATGGAACAGCAACGCGCCGAGCGCGCTCTGGCCGCCGGCGGAGGTGCCGTAGATGCCCACGCCCTGTTCGATCGCGTACCACGGATACTGCGCCGCCACGGCGCGGTGCCAGGCGATGCGATCGGGGAAACCGGCGTCCTTGAGGTTGCGCCAGGCCACGTCGTGGAACGCGCGCGAGCGGTTGTTGGTGCCCATGCCGTCGACCTGCGCCACGGCGAAGCCGAGCCCGGTCAGCGCCGGCACGCGCGCGCTGAAGCCCTTGGGCACGAACGAGCCGTGCGGGCCGGCGTAGATGTTCTCGACCACGCGGTAGCGCTGCTGCGGATCGAGCCCCTGCGGGCGATGGATCACGCCCCATATCTCGGTCTTGCCGTCGCGGCCGGTCGCGTGGAACGGCAGCGGCGGCACCCAGCCGGCGGCGCGCAGCCGGGTCAGGTCGGTGCGCTCGACCTGCTGTACCAGCGCGCCATCGTCGCTGCGGCGCAATTCCAGCACCGGGCCCAGATCCACGCGCGAATACAGGTCGAGCAACCAGCGTCCGTCCGGCGACAGCATGACTTCATGGTCGGCCTGCACCGGCGTCAGCGCAGTCAGCCCGCTGCCGTCCAGGCCGATGCGATAGGCGTGACGGTAGTAGGGATCCTCGCCGGGGGTCATGCCCGAAGCGGTGAAATAGATCTGCTGCGCGGCCTCGTCGACGCGCTCGACCTTGCGCACCACCCACTCGCCGCGCGTGACCTGGCGCGGGGCGCCGCCGCTGCGCGTGTCGTACAGGTACAGCTGCTCCCAGCCGTCGCGTTCGGAGGCCCACAGGGTGCGCGCGCCATCGGCGAAATCGTGCCGATAGCGTTTGCCGCCGCCTTCGTGGGTGCCGCTGAGATCGGAATACTCGATGAAGGTCGGCGAGGTTTCTTCGATCAGGGTGCGCGCCTGCGCGCTGCGTCCATCCGCCTCGATCACCCGGTAGCGCTGGTGGCCGCGCTCGTTGTACTCGAAGGTGAAGCCGCTGCCGTCGCTGCGCCACTGCGGCCAGCTCAGCGCGAACGCATTCGGGAACAGCGTCGCCGGCACCGCCGTTGCCTGCCGCGAGGCCAGGTCGAACAGCACCGGCTGCAACACCGGCAGCGGATCGCCGGGCTTGGCGTAGATCTGCTGGTGCAGCTTGGGCTGCAACTGGTCCGGCGGCGCCGACTCGATGTAGTACACCGTGCGCAGCGGCGCCGGTTTGACCCGGTAGGCGACCAGCCGGGTCGAGTCCGGCGACCAGGCGATGCTGTCCGCCGCGTAGTACTCGGTGGCGCTGCCGTCGCGACTGAGCGCGACCGGCGCGCCGCCGGCGGCCGGTGCGACCACCACGTTGCCGGCCTCGACCCAGGCGCGCCGCTTGCCGTCCGGCGACGCCTGCGCATACGCCGGCCCCTGCTTGAGCGGGATGCTCATGTCGTAGGAATCGGGCGGCAACGCGCCCATCTCGGTGCGCGTGCAACGGTACTGCGGCAGGTCGCACTGCCAGCGCACGCGATAGCTCTCGAACACCAGCCGGTGCGCATCCAGCTTCACCTCGTACAGCTGCAACGCCGCCGCATCGACCGGCTTGCCGCTGGCCGCGGACATCGCCGCCGCCAGCCGCGCATGATCGAACGCGGGTTCGTTGCGGCCGTCGGCGACCGCGACCCGGCGATACTCGATCGCCGGTGCGGCACCGCTGCGCGCCAGCGAACGCCGATACAGGAAATGCCCGGCGTCCAACCACACCGGCTGCGACGGCTGGTGGTCGACCAGCGCCTCGTAGCGGCTGCTCAACGCCTGCGCGCGCTGGTAGTCGTCCGCGCTCGGCGTTGCCGCCAGCGCGAGTGCCGGCAGCAGCGACAACGCGGCGATGGCGGCGCAGAACGGACGAGGCGCGTGGCTGCGCGGATCGCGGCGCAGGCGGGCCAGGGAGAGGGGGGTCGAGCGAATGCGTTGCATGGGATACACGGTCTCTTGGCTACCGGCCTGCCTTGGATTCAGGCCAGGCGACGCAGTGCCCTCGCCGCCTGCTGCAGCGAGAGCCCGCATCGATCATCGGAGGCCGTGCATCCACGCACGGCACGGAACGCGGCGCGCATCGCCGCGCATCGCCAGCCACGATCCTTTCACGCCTTCGTGTGCAGCGTCTTGTGCAAAAGCATCGCCTTTGACACGGAAATCTGCAGATGCATTGCAAACGGTGGCGGCGGCTGGCGCGTGGCGCGCCCCGTTCCCGCGCCGTCGTGCGCGGTGGTCGGCACACGGCAAGGCGCCGCTTCCGGCCTGGCGCCATCCGCAAACCGAGCCGGTCGCGGCGTTCCGATGCGGTGTCGCCCCGTGCCGGTCAGGGCGCGTCGCAGCGCTGCGCATCGGCAACGCCGGCCTGGGCCAGGCGCTGCGCGCGCGTGGCCCACATTTCCCATTCCTGCACCGCCAGCGCGGCATAGCGGCCGTCGCCGCCGGAGGCGTCGAACACCGCGCGCACGCAGCGCGTGGTCACCGGCGCGAAACGCAGCGTCTGCACCCGGCCCGCGACCGGACTGTTTGGGGCCTGTGCCAACGGCAGCCACTGCCCGTCCTTGCGGTATTCCAGATGCCAGCGCGCCGGCGGCGCCACGCCCTCGTTCGCGCCGGGCGGATGGTCGGCCCAGAACACGATGCGGCTGCGCTGCAGCGTCACCGGTTGCGCCCAGCTGTACTGGATCCACTGCTGCGGCGGATTGTGCGCGGTCCAGCTGCCCCACATCTGCGGCGGCAGCGGATTGCGCTTGACCACGCCGTCGTTGAGCGCGGCGATCCAGTACTGGTGCGGGATGTCCGGGCCGTTGGAAGCGCTGGCGAATGCGTAGCGGGCAACGTTGCGCTGCACCGGCTGCGGCGGCTGCGGCGCGCGCGTGGCCAGCACCGGGCGAATGCGTGCCGGCCGCTGCGTATCGTCCCAGTCCAGCCGGTCGATCGCCACGCTGCGGCGGAAGTGGCCGCCGCCCTTCGCATCGGCGGTGTGATAGACCAGATACCACTGGCCCTTGAATTGCACGATGCCCGAATGCGAGGTGGTGGAGGACACCGGCGGCAGGATCACCCCGCGGTAGGTCCACGGCCCCAGCGGCGACGGCGCGCTGCCGTAGGCGATGCAGGCGTGATACAGCGTCGGGGTGCAATCGGAGTCGGGTCCGGCGCGGTTGCCGGCGTAGGCCATGTAGTAGGTGCCGCTGCGCTTGAACAGCCACGGCGCCTCGAAATAGCCGTCCAGCGTGGTCACCGCCACCGCCGCGCCCTTGGGCGTGACCATGTCGCGTTCCAGCTCGATGCCGAACAGTTTGCCGAAGGTGCCCCAGTACAGGTACACGCGGCCGTCGTCGTCGACCAACACGGTCGGATCGATGTTCTGGATCGTGTTCCTGACCGGCAGCGACTGCGACAGGATCGGCCCTTGCGGGTGCGCGTCGCGCCACGGCCCCAGCGGGCTGTCGGCGACCGCCACGCCGATCGCGAACGGATCGGCGTTGGGCGAGCGCTTTTCCTCCACCGGCGCGTACAGGTAGTAGCGCCGGTCCGGCCCCTGCACGATCTGCGCGGCATAGGCGCGGCCCGCGGCGGCCCAGGCGAAGACCTGCTCCGGACGCAGCAACGAGGGATAGTGGGTCCAGTTGCCGCTGCCGACATTGTCGGTCACCAGCATTTGCCAGCGCTGGATCACGAAGTCGTTGACGTCGGGCGGCGCCTCGTCGCGGCCGGCGATGATGTACAGCTTGCCGTCGGCGACCAGCGGCGCCGGATCGGCGGAATAGTCATGGCCGTCGGCCAGGATCGGATTGCCGGCGCTGTGCACGCTGCGCGCGCGCAACGGTGCCGCCTGCGCTGCGGCAACGGCAAGCGCCAGCAGCAGGCAGGCACCGATGCGCCGGGCAACACGCGCGGCACGGCGCAGGCTCATGGCGCCACCGCCGCATCGACCACGATCTGCAGCCGCACCGGCAACTGCCCGCTGCCGCCGCGCCCCTGCGCGCTGCCGACGATGCTGGACGTGCCCGGCGCCGCATACGCGGCCGGCACCAACGGTGGCCACTGCACCGGCACCCGTTCGCGCGAGCCGTCGTTGTACTGCACGCCGACGAACGCCGGCAGCGCCGGCACCTGCCCGGCACGCACGTGCAGTGGCGGCGGCGCCTGCACCGTGTTGATCTGGCCCGGCGCGGTGGCGCGCACCCAGATGCTGGCGCTGACCGGCAGGCCGCCGTCGGCCAGGCCCTGCAGCTGCACGCGGCCTTCGCTGGCCAGCGCCGCCGCGTCGAGTTGCGGCCAGCGCACGCCCAGCCAGTCCCAGCTGCCGTCGGCGAAGTAAGCGGCGATGCGCTGCGGCAGCGCCGGCGTCTCGCCCGGCGCCACCCGCACGTCGATCGGCTCGACCGTGTCGGCGCGCTCGGCGAAGACCTGCCATTCGTCGATGCCGACCGCGGCATGGCCGTCTCCCTGTGCCGCGGTGTCCAGCACCGCGCGCAACGCGGTGGTGGTGACCGGTGCGAACGCCACGCGGCTCGCTTCGCCGCGCGCGGCGACCGGATAGCCGCCGCGCACCGCGATGTCGCGCCACTGCTCGCCATCGCGGTATTGCAGCTTCCACGCGCGCGGCGGCGCCACGCCGCCGTCGGGCTGGTCGTCCCAGAAGTAGACTGCGGCGCCGTTCAAGCGCTGCGGTTGCCGCCATTGGTACTGCACCCACACCGACGCCGGTTGCGCGCGGCCCCAGCTGCCCCAGCGGCGATCCGCGGACGGCGCTTGATCCGGCGCGGGCAGCAGCCCGTCGTTGAGCGCCTGCAACCGGTGGTGGCCGGCGGTGACCTGCGCGCTGGCCTCGGCGTCGCCCTGCACTTCCAGGCCCTGCCCGACCGGCGTCGGCGCGGCGACCACGGCCACGTCGGCATGGCCTTGCAACGCGCCATCGTCGGCCTGCAAGCTCAGCGTGTAGGCGCCGGGCGCGGTGAAGCGCACGCTGCTGCTGGCCGCCTGCGGCTCTTCGAAGATCGCCGCGCCGCCCGGCGGCGCCTGCAGCACGCGCCACTGCAGCGCCAAGCTGCCATTCGGCAGCGCGTCGTCGCCGACGCGGCCAACGACACGCAGCGCGCCGCCACCGACGCCGTCCTGCTGCCAGGCCTCGACCTGCGGCGCCCGGTTTGGCTTGGCCGCCGGCACCCGCGCGCCGCTGGCATAGGCCTGGATTTCCTTGATCCCGGTGCGCAGCGTGCCCGCATGGGTCACCAGCACGCGCAGCCGCTGCATACGCAGCGCAGGGAAGCGCACGCGGTTGCGATTGCCCTGCGCGATCGGCGCATCGCGCACCTGGCCGGGCACGGTCTTCCAGGACTGCCCGTCGAAATACTGCAGCACGTACAGCCACGGCGGCGCGTAGCCGGCGCGGGTGCCGGAAGCAAACCCGTGCTGCTCGCCGGGCGGCGAGGAGCTGCGGTAGAAGTACAGGCGCACGTCGTCCAGCGTCTGCGGCCGGCCCAGGTCGAGTTCGATCCAGTCGCTGCGCGACGGCGACCCGGCCGTGCCCCAGAACGGTTCGTTGGCGGTACTGCCGTCCACTGCCGCGGCGGCCGGGAAGCCGTCGGCGACATAGCTGGCGCTCACCGTCGCACCCTGCGCGAGGTTGCGCGCAGTCGCCGGCAGCGTGGTGTCCACGCCGGCGTCGGCCAGCACCGCGGCGATGCGCGCATCGGCGGCGAAGCGCACCTGCGCCGGTGTCTGCAAGGCGATGGACCTGGAACTGACCACACGCAGCTGCGCGGCGTCCGCATTGACCGCATCCGGCAGCGCCTGCACGCGGCCGCTGGCCGGGTCGTAGAGCACATGCGCCAGGCGATCGACGGTGAACGCCAGCTTCCCGTCCAGATACAGGGAATAGCCCTTGGGCACCGCGCCGCCGTAGTGGCGACCGTCGCGGTCCCAGACGATGGACAGGTCGCGATTCCGGTAGCGCACCGCGTCGGCGGCGAAATGGTCCCAGCCGATGTCGATCGGATACAGCTCGATCCTGGCGTCGCTGCGCGGACGCAGACCCATCGCGTCCTCGATCACGGTGAAGTTGGTCGCGCCGAGCTGGGTATGGTGGATCCACGAGCGGTAGCCGATGCTGCCACCGTCGGCGGCGCTGCCCTGCGCCCAGAACTCGTTCTGGTCCGGGTAGCGGTTGTCGCCGTCGATGTAGTGCGCCCAGGCGTTCCAGTACAGCAGCTTGCGGTAGCTGCCCGCGTCCAGGTACGGGCTGGGATAGTCGCGCAGCGCGCTGCCGAGCAGGCGGAAGGCGACGGTGGAGTTGATCACCGAGAAGTTGTTGCTGCCACTGGCGCCGCGCGCCTGCCGGTCGGCCTGGTTGGCGGTGTAGAACGGGAAGATCGGATACTGCCGCGCGTCGGCGAACAGGCGCAGTGCGCGCACGTATTTCGGGTCGTAGTCGGCATCGCCCTGCCTGGGCATCAGGCCGACGCTGAACGGGTAGTAGTTGTTGGTCTCCTTCCAGTCCACCGGCAGCCGCGCGCCATCGGCCTGGCGCTGCTTGAGCAGGTCGCCGTGCAGGCCCATGCCGTCTGCAGTCGCGCTGTGGTCCTGCCACAGCACGGCGAGCACGGCGCTGCGGATCTTCGCCGCCAGCGCCTGCATGCGCAGCGCGGTGGCCGCATCGCCGGCGAGCTGCGCGGCCTGCGCCGCGGCCAGCGCGTTGGCGTAGACGTAGGCGCTCTCGCTGCGGTCCATGCGGATCTGGCCGTGCTGCTTGGCCCAGTCGAAGGACACCGCGTCGGCGTCGTTGCCGGTCATCGCCGCCCAGTCGTACTCGATCAGGCCGTTGCCGTTGCGGTCGTAGGCGCGCAGCAGCGCGTCCACGTCGGCGCTGGCGTAGCGCGCCAGCTGCGCCGCCACCGCCGGCGGCCCGCCGTGCAGCTGGTAGGCGCGCCAGGCGGCGGCGCTGAGGTATTGGGCGTAGGAATTGGACCAGTTCTCCGGCGCGCCGGGATTGTCCACGTACTTGCCGCCGCCGGCGGTCTCGCCGGCGCCCAGCCACGAGCCGTAGGCGTAGCTGGGATCGCGCAGGTACTTCAGGTCGTCGATGAACATGCCGGTGGTCAGCACAATCGCATTGTCGTAGCCGAGCACGCCTTCGATCGCCACCGGGAACTGGTAGTCGTTGCCGGGCACCGCGGCATCGAGGAAATTGAAGCGCAGCAGCCACCAGCGATAGAACAACGTCTTGTCGATGTTGTCCTCGGGCGTGTCCAGGTACGGCAGGTTGTCGGCCCACCAGCGGTTGTAGGCGACGACGTGATCGGTATAGGCCTGCTGCGGCGATTGCGCCGCGATGCGCCGGTACTCCTGCAACGACGCCGGCAGTTCGCGCGTGACCAGCCCGAGCTGCACCTTCAGCGCGGCCGCCTCGCCCGTCGCCGGCAGCGCCACGCGGCGCGCGATGGAACCGCCATCGACCGCGAAGCCGTCGCCGGACAGGCGCGGGAACACCGTGGTGATCGCGTTGTGGGTGGCGAATGCGCCGGTGAGCTCGGCGCCGTCGGCATGCGTGGCCATCGGCGAGATCGCGCGCAGGGTCAGCGTGCGCGCCACGCCGTCGCTGCTGGACAGCGTGGCCTCGGCCACGGCCACGTTCTGCTCGCTGATGAACTTGACCAGGCGCAGCCGCACGCCAGCGCCCGCATCGGCGTAGACGCTGCTGAAATAGCTCGGCGTCTGCCGCCGCTGCGCGCTGTCCTCGACCAGGTGCAGCGGCTTGCCGTCGATCTCCGCCTGCAGCCGGAACAGCGCATCGTGGCCGGTCTTGTGCGCATAGGCGACATCGCCGACGAAACCCGGCTGCTGCGGCTGGTGGGTGTACATGTAGGCGGCGCGGCCGCGGCTGAACAACCAGTTGTTGTCGTCGTCGAAGCCGCCGCCGGTGCCGCTGCGCGCGAGCATGCGGTCGATCCAGAAATCCCTGCCCGGCGCAGTGCCGGCGCCGGCCGCCAGATCGGCGGCGAACACCCGCTGCAGCTGCCCGCCCGGCGCGAAGGCCACGCCGCTGTCCGGAATCGGCGTCGGCGTGCCCTTGAAGCGCGGATAGCCCAGCGCGGCGTTGCTGGCCTGCAACGCTTCGCCATCCGCCGCGGCGACGGCGCTGGCCGCCACCGCGCCGCACGCCGCGCCCAGCAGCACCGCGAGCAACGCGGCGGCGGCGCGCGGCCGCCGCCATGCCGCGGCCACACCGCCTGCCGGCAACCTCAAAACTCGGTCCTGAGCCGGGCCCAGAAGTAGCGTCCCAGCGTGTCGTAGGTGAACGCGTCGGTATTGGCCGCGCTCGCATAGCCGTAGTACTGCGGCGGCTTGCGGTTGCCGACGTTGTTGGCGCCGGCCGACAGCGTGGTGTGCAGGCTCTCGAATTTCCGGCTCAGCGAGACGTCGTGGTAGGTCACCGTGCCGACCTTGAAGTAGACGCAGCTGCCGTCGGCGGCGGTGTTCACGCAGAAGTCCTCGTAGGCGCTGCCGACCGTGGTCGGGCCGAGCAGGCGCGTGTTCCAGCTGGCGTGCCAGGGACCGTTGTCCCAGCCCAGGTTGAAGCTGGCGCGCCAGCGCGGCATGTTGCCGTAGCTGGACATCTCGCCGACGTAGTTGTGGTCGTCGCCGCTGAACTTGTAGCTGGACAGGAACGTGGCATCCACGCCGGCCTGAAAGTTGCCCCAGGCGGTGTCGCGCAACGCGTACTTGATGCCGATGTCGTAGCCGCGGATATCGACCTTGCCGCTGTTGATCGCGAACGGCACGGTGACGCTGACCAGTTGCCCGCTGGCGTTGCGCTGGATCAACGGACAGTAGGCGCTCTGGCCGTCGTAGCAGTTCTGCAGCACCTGATCCAGGCCGACGCCGTTGATCATGTCGTCGAGGGTGACCCGCCAGCTGTCCAGGTTCAGCGACAGGCCGTCCGCCCAGCCCGGATCGTAGACCGCGCCGACGTTGTAGGAGCGGCCCTGCTCGGGCTTGATTGCGAAGCCGGCATTGGCCGAGCCGGTGGTCAGCACGGTGAACGAGGACGTGTTGACGAAGCTGCCGTTGGTCGGCACGTTGGCGCAGGCTGCGGCGTTGCCGCCGCCGGTGTAGCCGTTGCACGGATCGGTGTAGTCGCCGGTGCTGTCCACGACCGAGTTGTACGGCGAGCCGTACAGGTCGCCCAGCGCCGGCGCGCGGAACACCTCCGAGCCGGTGGCGCGGATCAGCAGGTTGTCGATCGGCCGCCATTCCAGCGCGACCTTGCTGTTGGTGGTGTTGCCCCAGTAGTCATACTTGGAATAGCGCGTGCCCAGGTTGAGGTTCAGCGCCTGCGCGCCGGGCACGTCCTTGAGCAGCGGGATCAGCACCTCGGCGTAGGCTTCCTTGATCGTCTCCTCGTGGCCCTGGTTCATGATGCAGCCGTCGTTGTAGTCGCAGTTGCCTTCGGCATCGGCGGCGGCGACCGGATTGCTGGTGCCCTGCGAGAACCCGTTCTTGCGGAACGACAGCCCGAACGCGGCCTGCACCATCCCCGCCGGCATCGCGAACAGGTCGCCGTTGACGCTGGCCTCGGCGAACTTCATCGTGCTCTCGTCGATCAGGTCGACCGCGCTCTGGGTGGCCTTGATCCCGGCGATGGTCGCCGGATCGTCCGGATTGAACACGTTGATCGGGGTACAGCCGGAGATCACGTTGCCCGGCGTGCCGCACTTGACCACGCCGTCGCTGTCCAGGAACGAGGCGCCGACCGCGTTGTTCAGCGCCGAGGTGATCGAGAAGCCGTTGCGCACCAGGGTGTCCTTGTAGCGCGCATAGCCGGCCGCCGCGTCCCACTGCCAGCTGGTGTCGGCGAACTTGCCGCGCAGCCCGGCCACGATGTTGGTCTGGTACATGGTCGAGGTGTAGACGCGGGTGTTGGCCGCCTCCGAGCGCAGCAGGTAGCGCGACAGCTGGCTGCCGAACGGGTTGTAGTAGTTCTGCGAGGCGTTGGGCAGCTCCAGGCCATAGGCGGTCAGCTGCGAGGTGGTCTCGCTGCGGGTCCAGAACATGTCCAGGTAGCCCTGCACGTTCGGGGTGAAGTCGAAGCTGGCGTGGGCGGAGAAGTTGGTGCGCTGCACCGGGGTGATCAGGTACTGGCCGTAATAGGAGTTATAGCCTTCTACGGCCTGGCTATAGGTGTGGAAGTCGCTGGCATCGACCGCACCTGGCGCCAGTCCGCTGTTCGGGGTCAGCACGCTGCCGTCGCTGAGGAAGGCGCGGGTGCCGTTGCCGCGGCGCTCCACCACCTGGCCGTTGAGATAGTTCACCGCGGTCTTGGCATAGCTGCGGTCCTCGTCGTACAGCGCGTTCATCGAGCTGCGGCTCAGGCCCAGGATCAGCCCGCCGCGCTCCCAGGTCTTGCCCCACTCCACGCCCACCGAACGGCGGTTGCCGTCGCCGTGCGTGCTCTGGCCGTAGTCGACGGTCGCCGCGGCGCCGTCGTACTTGTCCTTGAGGATGATGTTGACCACGCCGGCGATGGCGTCGGAGCCGTACACCGAGGACGCGCCGTCGGTCAGCACCTCGATGCGCTCCACCATCGCCGCCGGGATCGCGTTGATGTCCACGCCGGGCGCGGCGGACACGCTGCTGGCCGGCCCGGCCATGCGGTGGCCGTTGACCAGCACCAGGGTGCGCTCGGCGCCGAGGTTGCGCAGCGAGACCAGCGCGCGGCCGTGGCTGAAACCGGAATTGAGCGAGATGTTGGGCATATTGCCGGCCATCGCCGGCAGCTGCTGCAGCAGCTGGCCGAGCGTGTCCTGGCCGCTGTCCTCGATCCGCTGCCGGTCGATGGTGATCACCGGGCTGGCGGTTTCCGCATCGACGCGGCGGATATGGCTGCCGGTCACCGTGACCTTTTCCAGCGTGGTGGCGGCCGCGTTGTCGGCCGTGGCGTCCTGCGCCAGTGCGGCCGGCGCGGTCGCGGCCAGCGCCAGTGCGGTGTAGATCGCCGCTGCCAGCGGGCCCGGCCGCTGCGCGCGGCGCCACGAAGACGGGAAAAGCGGCGCAGCGCGTTCAGACAAAGACGACATCGGGATTCTCCTGGGCGGCGACGCATGGCGATCGGCAGGGCCGGCATGCCCTTCCCCGGGCTGCCATCCCCATCGCCAGCGGTCGTTGGCGGGACGGAACAGGGCGTCGTGTGCAAGGCGCGGCGGCAGCGCGAGCTGCCGCCGTCGCCGCTGCGTGCGGCGCTGCATCGTGCAGGAATCTCCCCCGGAGACTTCATTGCACGGACACAATGTGCGCGTACCGTGATGGCGTCGTCTTGTCGTATTTATCGGTTAAACGTGCGGAATATCGCATTGCGCGACGCGCAACGGGACATTTCCGACTTTTTCGCCACTCAGCCGTAGGCGGCCGAAATCGTCATTTCCCGCGCCGCGCCGGCGGGCACCTGCACGCGCTCGTTGCGCGGCCCGGACAGCGCCACCGCGCGGCCGTCGATCAGCACCTCGCGCAGCTGCGTGCCGGCCGGCACACGCAGGGTCAGCCAGGTGCGTGCCGGTGCCTGCGCAGGCAACCTCAGCGTGCCGTCGATGCGCTTGCGCGCCGGATCGCCGCGCAGACTCAACGACACCGCGCCCCAGCGGGTCGGTGCGGCCTGGATCGCGATCGGCTCGCCGCTGCCCAGCCACGCGCGCGGCAGCGCGCGCGCCAGGAACAGTTCCTCGCCGGCGCTGTCCTCGAACACCAGCATCCAGCGCAGCAGCAGCGGGATGGTCATCTGCGCCGGGATGCAGAACAGCGGCATGCCGCCGGTGATGCCGCTGACCTCGCCCGCGGTCCAGCTGCCGCGCGTGTGCACGTGGTAGCGGTGCGCGTACAGGAACAGCAGGTATTCCTCGATCCGGTCCAGGCGCAACAGCTGCTGCGCGTAGCCGTAGGAGATGAAGCCGAGCAGGTCGCGCCCTTCCGGGGTGGGCGGGGCGATGTTGCCGACCACGCCCAGGCTGGTGCCGCCGTGGCCGCGCACGCAATCGACGACCAGGTGCGCGAGCTCGTCGGGCAGCACGTCGGCCTGCAGCAGTTCGGCGTAGGCACGGTGCGGCCAGCCCTGCTCGCTGGGGCTCTCCTGCTGCAGCGACTGGCGGAAGGTCAGCTTCACTCCCGGCAGCGGGCCGATGTAGGCCGGCTTGAGGTCGCGGCGGATATTGGCGCGCAGGGTCGTGTGCAGCTGCGCGGTCAGTTGTTGCGCGCGCCGCCGCCACTGCGCCGCGGCGGCCTGCGCGCCCGGTCCGGCGATCGTGGTCCACACCGCGGCGATGTCCTGCCAACCGCGGATCGCCAGCGCGCTGTTGGCGTAGTACGGCTTCCACCACAGGGTCGGGTCCGGGAACAGGCAGGCGTCGGATTCGTTCCAGCCATGGATCAGGCCGTGCCCGGGCGCCTTGGCCGGCAGCTTCAGGCTGGCGTCGTGCAGTTCCAGCAGGATCTGCACCGTCGCTTCGATCTTGCCGCGGTGTTTGCGCAGCAGCGCCGCATCGCCGGTGTAGCGCAGGTAGCGCGCCAGCAGCGACAGGGTCAGGCCGAACTGGCCGGTCTCCGCGCCGCGCATGTTGACCATGCCGTCGTCCTGCACGAAGTCGCTGAAGTAGCCGTCCAGCACCGCGCCGGCCTGGGCGAAGCGGCCCCACTCCAGGTTGGCGTACAGCGAGCTGGTGAAGGTGTCCTGGAAGCCGTCGTATTCGTTGCCGTAGTAGTCGCGATCGACCGCGCCGTACTTCGGATACGTGCCGCCGGGGCGCACCACCAGTTCGCGGGCGAAGGCGAAGCGCGCCATGTCGCTCCAGCTCGCATCGGGCAGTTGCGCCTGCACGGTGTCGGCGAGCAGGCCCTGCCAGTAGCCGGCGAACGCGAGCAGGCCGCGGTAGAAGTCCTCGGCGCTGCGCGGACCGCGCCGCGGCGGATAGTCGGGATAGCTGTAGCCGTACACCACCTTGGTCACCTGGCCGTGCTCGACCAGCGCGCTGCGGTGCCAGGTCTGCACGATGAAGCGATCGGTGGCGAGCACGTCGGCGAACAGCAGCACATCGTAGTAGCGGCCCTCGCCGGCCGGCACCACCTTGCGCACCGCCGGCATCCAGCCGCCGATCAGGCCTTCGTGGCGGCGTGCGACCAGTTCGGCCTTGCCCAGCTCGGGAAAGGCGTGCAGCGCGCGATAGGCGCGGGTGCGGCCGTCCGGATACACGGGCATGGTGTCGGCGCATTCGCGGGTGCCGACGAAGGTCGTCCACGGCAGGCGCCCGTTGTAGTCCTTGGGATCCAGTTGCGAGGCCGGCGGCGGCGCCGCGTCGCGCACTTCGTCCATGCGCGGATCGCCGTCGCGCAGCAGGCGGTCGGCGAGCAGATCGGCTTCGGCCAGCGCCACGTCGGCCAGCTTCATGCCGAAGTACGGCGCCTGCGCGCTGGGGTAGACCGCTTCGGTGCGCTTGCCCAGCACCAGCGCGCCGCCGGGGCCGAGCAGGGTCAGGTCGCCATCGGCGCTGCGCAGGTCTTCGTACACCTGCCACTGCGCGCCGGCCTCGGTGAAGCGGCATTGCAGGGTGTGGCCGGCTAGCGCATCGGCGGCCAGCGGCTGCAGGCGTGGCAGGGCCGGTGCTGGCGCCGCGGCGGGCGCTGCATTCGCGGGCGCGGCGATGCCGCCGGCGAGCGCTTCGACACCGGCCACCGCGCCGACCGCCAGCCCCTGACGCAGGAAATCTCTCCGATCCATGTACCGTCCCCCGATGAGCAATAGCGCATCATCGTGCGCCGCAGGTGCGGCGACGTCTTGTGCGCTGTGTCGAGGATCGGTGCGGAAAATTGCATAGCGCCGGGTGGGGTGCAGGAGCTGCGCCGGGCTTTGTGCTTGCTCTTGCGGGTTGCGCAGGAGCAGGTACGCGAGGCTGCGTCCGTACCCTCATCCGCCCCTGCGGGGCACTTCTCCCGATGGGAGAAGGGACAGCCGCTAGCCCCTCTCCCACCGGGAGAGGGGCTGAGGGGGGAGGGCCCGGCGCGGGGCGTCTCGCGGAGTTGGGTGCACGAGGCTACGCCCGTCCCCTCATCCGCCCCTGCGGGGCACTTTCCCCAAAGAAGAGGGCCATGATCCCGCAGGGAGCGGGAGAGCGGCGCGGCCTCAGGCCAGGATGTCGAGGAGGCTGCCGATGGTGTCGTCGGCCGCGCGCAGCACCCGCGCATTGGCCTGGAAATCGTTGCGTGCGGACAGCCCGCCGACCATGTCGTCGACCAGATCGCTGCCCTCGCGGCCCGCCGCCTGCACCTGGACGCTGACGCCGCCGCCGGGTGCTTCCTGGTTGGCCGTCACCTGACGCTGGAAACCTTCGGTGGCGGCGTTGGCGACATTGTTCGCGCGCGCCTGCAGGCCGGAGGCGGCGGCGCGCATGCCGGACAGGGCGATCGAGGACACCGAGGCGATGGAACTCATGCGCGTTTGCTCGTCGGGCGGCCGGGTTGCGGCCGCAAGGTCAGTAGGTTCCCACGGTCACCCGCAGCACGTAGGGATCGGCACGCCGGAAGTTGAGCCCGTAGTCGGTCTCGTCGCCGTTCAACAGGCGCACGAACCGCCACTGCCCATCGACGTAGCGGCCCTGCTCCACGCGCAGCAGTTGCCCGTACTTGCCATCGGCACGGTCGCGCACAAATTCAACGCGGGAATTGAAACCTGTGACCAGGAACACGTTCGGCTGCAGTTCCTGCACCAGCGCGCGGCCATCGTGCTGCGGCGTGCCGGGCAGGATCGCCGGCGCCTCGCCCCAGCCCGGCGCGCCGAACGACACCTGCGCCTGCCACGGCCCGAAGCGCAGGCTCTGTTTCGGCACCCCGGCCTTCTCCACCGCCGCCTGCAAGGTGCCGGCGAACGCGCCGGCGGCCAGTTCGCGCTGCAATGGCGCCAGCAGGCCGAAGCCGGCCGCATGCGCGGCGATCGCGGCCTGGTTCTCCGGCGTGTCCTCGTTGCCGTCGATGCCGAACACCGAAAAGCCGATGCCGCCGCGGCCGAGCACGTGGAAGTGGTACGGCGCGGTCGCCGCCTCGAAGCCGGTCTCCGAGACCCAGGCCGGGTTGTCGGCGCGCGCGTACTGGCCGACCACCTTGGTGTATTCGTCGTAGTCGCTGGTGTAGATGTCGGTGCCGATGAAGTCGATTGCCGGCGTGGCCAGGCGCCACAGGTCGAACACGTTCCAGGTGGCGCCGCCGGCCGGGTATTCCTCGCCCGGCTTGGTGCGGCCCTTGTAGCGCAGCCAGGTGTTCACGTACAGCGGCAGCGGATACGCGGCCTTGCCGGCGGCGGCGACCTGCTGGATGTAGCTGGCGTTGCTCCAGGCGCTGAACATTTCCTCGGCGTCGCGGCCGAACACCTGGGTCCAGGTACCGGCCGGCTTGCCCAGCCGTTGCAGCACTTCCGCCGGCACCGCGGCATCGAACGCGCGCTCGCCGGCGGCGCCGTGGTCGCGCACGGTGCCGATCGCGCCGGGTTCGTTCTGCACCTGCACCGCGATCACCGTGTAGCGGCCGGCGTCGATCTTGCGCAGGTGCTGCATCAGCGCGGCGAAGGCGCGCGCGTCGGCCTGCACATTGGCCGGCGCATGCGGCGACAACACATCCACCGGCTCGCCCTTGGCGTCGCGCATGCGCGGATACGTGGCCGGATCGCGCTTGATCCATTCCGGCACGTAGTGCATCTGCCCGTTCTTCCAGGTGCCGAACCACAGCACGATCAGACGCAGCCCGCGCGCGCGGCTCTGCTCGACCAGCGCATCGACGTTGCGGTAGTCGTAGCGGCCCGGCTCCGGCTCGAACTGTTCCCAGTACACCGGCGCTTCGACCGTATTGGCATGCAGCGCCTGCACCGCGTCCAGCGCCTGCGGCAACACTTGCGGCCAGGCGCTGGAGTTGTGCAGCTGCGCGGCCATGATGCTGTACGGCGCGCCGTCCACGAACAGCGCGTGGTGGCCGTCGCGGCTGACGTAGCGCGGCATGTCTTCGGCGTGGGCGAGCAGCGGCAGCAGCATGGCCAGCATGGCGTAGCGAACGACTGACGACGCTTTGTGTAGGAGCGGCGTCAGCCGCGACACCGGGGCCGAACGGATTCTGGCTTCGGACATATCGGTCGCGGCTGAAGCCGCTCCTACAGGGAAGTGCGGATGGCGGTGGGTCATTGTGCGTCTCCCGTGGAAATGGCATTCCAGCGCGGCGTCTGCGCGCCCAGCAGATGCCGCACGAAGAAGTCGTACTGGCGCCGCTGCACGTAGTCGATCGGACCAGTGGAGCGGCCGACCGAGTGCTCGCCGCCGGGCACGTTCAACAGGTCGAAATCCTTGCCGGCCTTGATCAGCGCATCCACCACCTGCGCGGTCGAGGCTGGATCGACGTTGCTGTCCTGCTCGCCAACGATCATCAGCAATTCGCCGCGCAGCTTGCCCGCGTTGTCCACGCCGGAGGCGGCGGCGTAGCTGGCGTCCACCGGCCAGCCCATCCACTGCTCGTTCCAGCTGATCTTGTCCATGCGGTTGTCGTAGCAGCCGGCGAACGCCACGCCCACCTTGTAGAAGTCCGGATGCCGTTCCAGCGCGCCCAGCGTGCTCTGCCCGCCGGCCGAGGCGCCGTAGATACCGACCCGGCTGATGTCGTAGGACGGATCCTTGGCCGCCAGCGCCTTGTGCCAGGCGATGCGGTCGGGGAACCCGGAATCGCCGAGGTTCTTCCAGGCCACGTCGTGGAACGCCTTGGAACGGTTGGCGGTGCCCATGCCGTCGATCATCACCACGATGAAGCCCAGGTCGGCCTGCGCCTGCATGCCGATCTGCTTGTCGCCGCCGGAGTGGTAGCCGAACGGCCAGAAGGTCTTGGGCACGAAGCTGTCGTGCGGGCCGGCGTAGATGTTCTCGATCACCGGGTATGTCTTGCGCGGATCGTAGTCGCGCGGGCGCACCACCATGCCCCAGATGTCGGTGCGGCCGTCGCGGCCCTTGGCCACGAAGGTCTGCGGCGCGCGCCAGCCGGCGGCCTGCAGCTTGCCGATGTCGCCGCGTTCCACCACCTGCAGCAGCGTGCCGTCGATGGCGTGCAGCTCCATCACCGGCGGCAGGTCCGGGCGCGAATAGGTGTCCACGTAGTGGCGGCCGTCGTCGGCGATGGCCACGTCGTGGTCGGCGTCGGCGGTGGTCAGCCGGGTCAGGTGGCGGCCGTCGAAATCGACCGCGAACAGCTGCCGGTAGTACGGGTCCTTGCCCGCATCCATGCCGCTGGCGGAGAACCAGATGCGGCGCTGCGCGTCGTCCACGCGCAGCACGTCGCGCACGATCCACGCGCCCTTGGTGATCTGCGTCTTGACCTTGCCGGTTTCGCCATCGAACAGATAGAGATGGCGCCAGCCGTCGCGTTCGGAGATCCACAGGATCTCCTTGCCGAGCCCGTCCACGTCGTGGCGATAGCTGCGATCGGCGTAGACGAAGGTCGTGGCGTCCTCGCCCACCGCCACGTGCGCGCGGCCGCTGGCCGCGTCCACCGCGATCGCGCGCATGCGCTGGAAACCGCGCTGCACGTAGTCGAACACGAAGCTGCGGCCGTCGGTGCGCCACTGGATCGGCGACAGCTGGTACGGATTGGCGAACAGCGCATCGTCGATGGCGAGGCGCCGCGCGCCGGCGCCTGCGCCTGCGGACACGCCGGCGAGATCGAACAGCACCGGCCGCTCGATATCCACCGCGTCGCCGGGCTTGGGATACAGCTGGGTGCGCACGCGCGGCTGGCCGCCGCCGGACGGCGCCGCCTCCACTCGCGTCACCCGCCGCGCGAAACCAGGACGCACCTTGTACACCGCAAGCCGCTGCGAATCCGGCGACCAGGCCAGCGTTTCCGGATCGTAGAAATCGTCGGCGCGGCCGTCCTCGCTCAAGCGCAGCACGTGGCCGTCGGCGACGCTGCGCAGCACCACATCGTGGCCGTCGGCCAACGCGTCCCAGCGCCCGTCCGGCGAACGCCGCGGCGTGTTGTCCGCGGCCACCGCCGGATCGCGGACCACGCCGAAGCCGCGCGGCCGCGGCTGCGGACCGGTATCGGCGCGCGCGCAGACATAGTCGGCGAGCGTGCAGCGCCACGGCACGTAGTCGATCTGGAACACGATCGCGGCGTTGTCGCGGCCGGCGTCGGCCGCATAACTGAAGCGCTCGAACGGCAACCGCAGCGCCGGGTACTCGGTCCCGGCCGCGACGCTGAGCCCGCGCGCCAGCCGCAGCGCATCGAACGCCGGCTGCTTGCGCTGGCCGGCCACGTCCTCGAGCACGAAGGCGAAGCCGCCGGGCACCGTCTTGCGGTAATAGAACGTGCCGTCGTCGCGCCATTGCGCCGGCCAGGTCACGTTCTCGGTCAGCGTCATCCACGCCTCGCGCAGGCCGAGCGAGCGCTGGTAGTCGGCGGCGCTGGGCGCGGCCTGGGCGTGGCCGGCGAAAGACACCGCAGCCAGCACGATCGATGCAGCGAATCTGTTCATTGCGTTCCGATATCCCCTGAATTCCCTGCCCTTCTGTAGGAGCGGCTTCAGCCGCGACAGGGGCTCTGCAGCATGCTGTCGCGGCTGACGCCGCTCCTACAAAAAGCGGGCAACCTATTCGCCGTCGTCTTCTTCCAGCGCCAGCTCGTCGCTGCGCAACCCGGTGCGCGCGCCCCAGTGGTAGCAGCCGAACGCGATCACCGCCACGCTCAGCGTGTCCCAGGGATGCGCGATCTGGCCGGTGCCGCCGAAGGTGCCCAGGTAGGACACCAGCAGCACCAGCACGAAGAACCCGATCAGCCACAACGCGCCGCGCACCTGCCGCCACAGCTGCGCGCGCCCGGCCGCGCTGGGCAGCCGATACAGCACGTACAGCGCGAACATCGCGACCTGCAGGCCGAGCAGCCACGACAGCGTGTTCCAGGTGGACCAGTAGACGATCAGCGCGGCGACGATGAACGACAGCGGCCCGAGCACGGCGAAGCCGCGCAACAGGAACGGCCGCGGCAGTTGCGGCGCGCTGCGGCGCAGCGCGGCCACGGTCACCGGCGCCACCGCATAGCTCAGCACCAGCGCCGCCGACACCACCTGGATCAGCGTCTCCCACGACGGGAACGGCAGGGTCCAGAACACCGACAGCGCCAGGCTCAGCCACAGCGCCGGACGCGGGATGCCGGACTTGGCGTCGACCCGGGTCAGCACCGACAGGAAGCCGCCGCTGCGCGCCCAGCCGTAGACCACGCGCGGTGTGGCGTTCATGTAGATGTTGCCGGTGCCGCTGGGCGAGATCATCGCATCGCAGATCACCAGCGCCGCCAGCCAGCCCATGCCCAGGGCCAGCGCGATGTCGTGGTACGGCAGCGCGAACGCCTTGTCGATGCCGCCCCAGCCCTGCGCCAGGTACGTCGACGGCACGCTGCCCAGGAACGCCAGCTGCAGCAGCACGTAGATCACCGTGGACAGCGCCACCGACAGGATCAGCGCGATCGGGATGTTGCGCTGCGGATCGCGCACCTCGCTGGCCACCGACACGATCGGGGTCAGCCCCAGATAGGCGAAGATGATGCCGCCGGCCGAGATCGCCGCCTCCACGCCGGCCGCGCCCGAGGGCGCGAAGCCCTGCACGTGCAGGTTCTGCGGATTGAAGTGGGCCATCAGCAGCACGATCACCAGCACCGGCACCAGGAACTTGAACACGCTGACGATGTTGTTGGCGGTGGCGAAGGTCTTGACGCTGAAGTAGTTGAGCAGGAAGAACGCCACCAGCAGCGCCAACTGCAGCAGCCAACCCGCCACGCTGGGATGGGTGCTGCCGGCCTGGTTCAACGAGGGGAACCAGGCCGCGGCGTACTGCCGCGCCGCCTCCACCTCGATCGCGATCAGGCTGGAGAACGCGATCAGGGTGATGAAGCCCATCAGCCAGCCGAGCAGCGCGCCGTGCGAGTACTCCGGGTAGCGCACCACGCCGCCGGCGCGCGGCAGCGCCGCGCCCAGTTCGCAATACACCAGGCCCAGCAGCAGCACCGCCACGCCACCGGCGATCCACGACACGATGCCGGCCGGGCCGGCGATGGCAGACACATGGCTGGCCGAGAACAGCCAACCGGAGCCGAAGATCGAACCGAGCCCGATGAAGGTCAGGTCGGTCAGGCTCAGACGCTTGTGGAACTTGCCTTGTGTGGTCATGGTGCCCCCGCTGGAAAGGTTGTAACCGATTCCTAACTACCTGCAGTTGTCCCTTCTCCCCTCGGGAGAAGGTGCCCCGAAGGGGCGGATGAGGGTACGGTCGCAGCCTCGTGTCGTTTCGACCCTGCGAGGCTTCGCGCCGTCCCCTCACCCCAACCCCTCTCCCGGGGGGAGAGGGGCTTCAGCGTGCCTACTGCTTTGGCGCCTCCTGCGCCCACGGCGACTTGCCACCCTCGGCGATGAAACGGTCGATGCGCTGCTCCAGTACCGGCAGCGGCACCGAGCCGGTTTCCAGGATCGCGTCGTGGAAGGCGCGGATGTCGAATTTCTCGCCGAGCGCGGTTTCGGCCTTGCGCCGCAACTCGATGATCTTCAGTTCGCCCAGGTAATACGACAGCGCCTGCCCCGGCCAGGCGATGTAGCGGTCGACCTCGGTGGTGACCTCGTGTTCGCTCAGCGCGGTGTTGTCGCGCAGGTAGGCCTGCGCCTGTTCGCGGGTCCAGCCCTTGTGGTGGATGCCGGTGTCGATCACCAGCCGGCAGGCGCGCCACATCTGGTAGGTCAGGTAGCCGAAGCGGTCGTACGGGGTGTCGTACATCCCCATCTCCTGCCCCAGGTATTCCGAATACAGCGCCCAGCCTTCGCCGTAGGCGGAGATGTAGCCGTAGCGGCGGAAGTCCGGCAAGCCCTGCTGTTCGGCCGCCAGCGGCATCTGCAGCGCGTGGCCAGGCGAGGATTCGTGCAGGGTCAGCGCGGTCAGGTTGTATAGCGGACGCGACGGCAGGTCGTAGGTGTTGACCAGGTAGATGCCCGGGCCGCCACGGCCGCCGGTGTAGAACGGCGCCAGGTCCGGCGGCACCGGCTCGATCGCGAAGCGCTGCCGCGGCAGGCGGCCGATGTAGTCGCCGACCTTGGCGTCCACGCGCTTGGAGATCCACGCCGCCTGCTTGAGCAGTTCCTCCGGCGTCTTCGGATAGAACTGCGGATCGGTGCGCAGGAATTTCAGGAACGCCGGGAAGGTCGGCTGCCCCTTCGGTGCGACGAAGCCGCTGGCGACGATGGTCTGGTCCATGTCCTTGCGCAGCTTGGCCACTTCGCGCAGCCCGATCTGGTGGATCTGCTCGGGCGACAGGTCCAGCGTGGTGAACTCGCGGATCTGCGCGCGGTAGTAGTCCTTGCCATCGGGCAACGCCTCGCCAGCGAGCGTGCTGCGCGCCTTCGGCTGGTACTCCTCGCGCATGAAGCGCAGCAGGTCGGTATAGGCCGGCACCACGCTGTGCGCGATGGCGTCCAGCGCCTGCTGCCGCAGCTGCGCCTGCACGTCGGCCGGGATGCTGGCCGGCATCTGCTTGAACGGGGTGTAGAACAGGTTGGCCTCGCCGCTGGCGTTGGCCACGTCGGCGATCGACTGGTCGCGGCCGGTCAACGTCACCTTCGGCTGGCTGAAACCGCGCGCCAGGCCGGCGCGCATGTTGACGATCTGCTCGTCGAAGTAGCGCGGAATGTCGGCGAGGATCTTCAGGTAGCGCTGGTAGTCGTCGCGGGTGCGCAGCGTGGCGCGGGCGCTGAAGCCCAGATTGCTCCAGAACGCGGTATCGCTGTTGAACGGCATCTCCCAGGCGCGGAAGTGCTGCTGGTCCAGGAACACCGCGATCTGCTGGCGGTAGACCTGGTAGTTGACCCGGTCCTGCGCCGACAGCTGCGCCTGGTCGATCGCATCCAGTTCGCGCAGCACCTGCTGCCAGTACGCGGTGCGCAGGTTCTGCGTGGCCAGATCGACCTTGGGCAAATGATCCGCTGCCGCCCCCTGGCTGTCTTCGTCGTCGGCGCCGGCGGACTGCTCCTGGCGCCATTTCCACTCGCGCAGGTACAGCGCCTTGAAACGCGTGCCGGCGTCGCTGCTCGCCGTGGCCGCGGCGGGTGGCGCGGGTTCTGCGGCAGCGGCGACGCCCTGCCCTGCGAGCGCACAGACGATCGCCAGCAACAGCGGTGCGCGAAGTCGGGAATTCAGGCTCATTGCGCTTTCTCCGAAGTGGCGGCCGCGCCGGCCTTGGCCTGCGCGATCCAGGCGTCGATGCGGGCGTCGAGCAGGTCCAGCGGCATCGCGCCGCCGCCGAGGATCTGGTCGTGGAAGGCGCGGATGTCGAAGCGTGCGCCGAGTTCGCGCTTGGCCTTCTCGCGCAGCGCCAGGATGTCCAGCTCGCCGAGCTTGTAGCCCAGCGCCTGGCCCGGCCACACGATGTAGCGGTCGGTCTCGGCCTGGATGCTGGGCTCGTCGTCGGACGGATGCGCGTGGAAGAAATCGATCATCTGTTGCCGGGTCCAGCGCTTGTAGTGCACGCCGGTGTCCAGCACCAGGCGGTTGGCGCGCAGCAGTTCGCCGGCCAGGCGGCCGTAGTCGCTGTACGGATCCTGGTAGAAGCCCACGTCCTTGCCCAGGCGCTCCGCATACAGCGCCCAGCCTTCGACGTAGGCGTTGTAGCTGGATTGCTGGCGGAACGGCGGCAGCGGCAGGCTCTGCGCGAGCGAAATCTGCAGGTGATGGCCGGGCACGCCTTCGTGATACGCGGTGGCCTCGATGTTGACCAGGGTGCGCTGCGCGTAGTCGCTGGTGTTGACCATCACCAGCGCCGGCTTGCTGCCTTGCGCGTCGCTCTGCCAGTACTCGGCGCCCGGTGCGGTGCTGCGGAACTCGGCCATCGCACGCACTTCCAGCGGCGTCTTCGGCAAGGTGCCGAACAGCTTGGGCAGCTGCGGCTGCATCTGCGCGATGTCGTCGCGGTAGCGCTGCAGGATCTGCTCGCGCGAACTGGCGAAGAACTTGCGGTCGCGGGCCACCGCCTTGCGCAGCGCAGGCAGGTCGGCATAGCCGAGCTGCTTGGCGATGGCGCTCATCTCGCCTTCGATGCGCGCCACTTCGGCCAGGCCGATCTGATGGATCTGCTCGGGCGACTTGTCGGTGGTGGTCTGGGTATGGATCGCGTAGCGGTAGCGGCGCTCGCCATCGGGCAGCGACCACAGTCCTTCCTGCGCGCGGCCCTGCGGCGCGTATTCGTCGGCGACGAAATCGGCCAGCTTGGCGTAGGCCGGACGCACCTGCTGGTCGATCGCCGCGAGCATCGCCTCGCGCAGGCGCGTGCGCTCGGCCGCCGGCACCGCGTCGGGGAAGCTCTTCAGCGGCAACGCGAACGGGCTGTCGGCGCCGGCCGGCGCGGCGATCGCGCGCACCTGCGCCGGGATCCGCTCGAGCAGGTATTTCGGCTGCACCAGCCCGTCCTTGGCGCCGGCGCGCGACAGCGCCACAACCTGGTCGAGCAAGACCGGGATCGCCTGCAGGCGCTTGATGTAGTCCTCGTAGTCCTTGACGCTGGCGAACGGGAACGCCTGCGCGTAACCCGGCAGCGCCAGCTGGATGCCGCCGACCGGCTCCAGCGGCATCTCGTCGTTCTTCAGCGCGATCGCTTCCAGCCGGTCGCGCAACTGGCGCAGCATCATCTGCAGGCTCAGCTGGTCCTGCGCCGACAGCGCCTTGCCGTCGATCGCCTCGAAACGCTTCAGGAAATCCGCGGTGGCCTGTCGTTCGGCCTGCAACGCCGCCGGCGAGTAATCGCTCCAGCGGTCGTTGTAACGGGTGTCGCCGATGATGCTGGCGAACTCGGGATGGTGCTCGAGCTGGTACTGCCACTGCGCGTCGAGCAAGGCGGCGAAGGCCTGGCCCGGCTGTTGCGCCGGTGTACCCGCCGCGGCCGCCGGCTGCGGCGAGGCGGGCGGCGTGGCCGGCTGGCAGGCGGCCAGCAACGCCGCGGCCAGCGCGCAGGGAAGCAACAGGCGGGCGAATCTCATCGACGGACTCCGGTAAGCGAATGGAACCTCTGCGGCGGCACCGTGCCGGCGGCCGCCGCCTGCATCAGGCGAACGGCCGATCGATCGCCGGCGACGGCGGCGTGAACCACTGCGCGCCGTGTTCGGTGACGTAGAAATGGTCCTCCAGGCGCACGCCGAACTCGCCCGGCACCACGATCATCGGCTCGTTGCTGCAGCACATGCCCGGCGCCAGCGCGAGCGCATTGCCGCGCACCAGGTACGGCGCCTCGTGGATGCTCATGCCGCAGCCATGGCCGGTGCGGTGCGGCAATCCCGGCAGGCGATAGTCCGGGCCCAGGCCGGCCGCCTGCAGCACCTCGCGCGCCGCCTGGTCCACCGCCGCGCAGCTCACGCCCGGACGCACCGCGGCGAACGCGGCCGCCTGCGCATCGTGTTCCAGCTGCCAGATGCGCCGCTGCTTCTCGCTCGGTTCGCCGAAGATGTAGGTGCGGGTGATGTCGGAGTGGTAGCCGTGCACGGTGCAGCCGGTGTCGATCAGCACCAGCTCGCCCGCACGCAGCGCCTGCACGCCAGGGATGCCGTGCGGATACGCAGTGGCGTGGCCGAACTGCACGATGCAGAAGGTGGAACCGTTGTCGGCGCCGAGCGCACGGTGCGCCTGGTCGATGAAGCGCACCAGTTCGGCGGTGGTGATGCCTTCGTGGATCAGCCCGGCGGCCAGCCGCTGCACCTGCAGGGTCATGTCGCAGGCCTGCTGCATCAGCGCCAGTTCCGCCGCCGACTTGCGCATGCGGCAACCATCGACGATCGGCGTCGCGTCGCGGATCGCGATCCGGTCCAGCACCGCGCTCAACCCGCTGTGCACGGCGAAGGCGATGCCGGGATCCAGCGCCAGCGCCTGCGCGCCGAGTTCGCTCAGCGCCTCGGCGACCAGCGCATGCGGATCCTCGTGCTCTTCCCACAGCCGCTTGCGCACCGGGATGCGCAGCACCGCGTCCAGCGAGCCTTCCTCGAACGCCGGGCAGATCAGCAGCGGATCGCCTTCGGCGGTCAGCAGCATCGCCACCAGCCGCTCGCTGGCGCCCCACGGCACGCCGGTGAAATAGCGCAGCGAGGCGCCGGCGCCGATCAGCAGCGCATCGGCGCCCTGCGCGCGCAGCAGTTCGCGCGCCCGCGCCAGCCGCTGCTGATATTCCTGCGGCTGGATCGGCGGCGCCTGCGCCGGCCATGGCGCCAGCTGCGCATGCGCCATGGCCAGGCTCAGCCCGCCGATCTGCGCGCTGGCGCTCATGCCGCGCGCTCCACGTCGGCGACGCTCCACTGGCCGTCGATCAGCCGCTGCACGCCGCCGGGATTGCGGTCGCGCAGCAGTTCCGGCAGCAGCGCATCGGGCAGGCCGTCGTAGCTGTGCAGCGCGGCGAAGCGGCGGATCGCGGCCGGCATGCCGACCGCGGTGAAGCCCGGATGGCCGGTGCTCGGGTACGGACCGCCGTGATTCATCGCCGCGCTGACCGCCACGCCGGTCGGCATCTTGTTGCAGATCAGGCGTCCCACCCGCGGCCGCAGCGCGGCGGCAATCGCGGCGAACAGCACGTCGTCGCTGCCGTCGGCCGCACGGTAGAGCGTCCCGGTGAGGTTGCCCTCCAGGCTGTGCGCCAGCGCGGTCATCTGCGCCAGGCCGTCGACACGCACCACCAGGCTGACCGGACCGAACGCCTCGGTCTGCAGCGCCTCGGGCTGGCGCAGGAAGGCCTGCGCTGAGACTTCCAGCAAGGTCGGCGCATGCCGATAGCCCGGCTCCGGCGCGGCGTCGCCGCCGGCCAGCACGCCGGCGCCGGCATTGCGCAGCGTGGCCACGCCGCGCTGCAGGTGCTCGAGCACGCCGCGCGAGAACAGCAGACTCGGCGCGGCACCGGCGAAGTGCGCGCTGGCCGCGGCGACGAACGCATCGCCGTCCTCGCCCTCGGGCACCACCACGATGCCGGGATTGGTGCAGAACTGGCCGCTGCCCATCGTGCACGAGGCGAAGAATTCCTGTGCCAGCGCGGTACCGCGCTCGGCCAGCACGCCCGGCAGCAGGAACACCGGATTGACGCTGGACAGCTCGACGTAGGCCGGCACCCCGGCACGGTCGGCCGCGGCCTTCAGCGCCAGTCCGCCGGCACGGCTGCCGGTGAAACCGATCGCGCCCAATCGCGGATCGCCGGCCAGTTCCAGGCCCAGCGTGTTGTCGAAGTGGTACAGCAACTGCACCGCCGCGGCCGGCAGGCCGTTGTCCAGCAGGGCCTGGTGCGCGAGCTGCGCCAGGCGCTGGCTGGTGGCCGGATGCGACGGATGCGCCTTGGCGATGACCGGATTGCGCGCGGCGATGGCCGAGGCGAAATCGCTGCCGGCCACCGCGTTGAACGCGAACGGAAAATTGTTCGGGCCGAACACCAGCACCGGCTTGTGCAGCGGCCCCAACTGCGCGCGCAGGCCGGCGGCGGTGTCGATCACCGGCTGCGTCCAGCTATGGCGGCGCACCGCCTGCGCGGCCTGGCGCAACTGCCCGCTGGCGCGCGGCAACTCCACCTTGGCCAGGCGCGGTTCGACCGGCAAGCCGGTCTCGGCATGCGCCAGCGCGACCAACTGCTCCACGTCGGCATCGATCGCCGCGGCGTAGCTGTCGAGGAACCCGGCGATGCGTTCGGGCGCCGCCGCGGCCAGCGCGTCGGCGACCAGCACCGCCGCGCTCAGCGCCGCTTCCAGATCGGCGGCGCCGCTGACCGGGAACTCCGGTCCGAACGCGTTCCCGTCGCGCGGGTCCTCGGCGCGGAAGCTGCCGCGCGCTTCCAGCGACGGCTGCCAATGGCCGGCAAGCAACAGCGGCTGCATGCTCATCTCAGAGCCCGGGGTGGGTGGCGATGGCGTGGTCGATCACCTTCAGCGCCGCTTCGCGCTCGGCGCCGTCGACGACCAGGCGCGGCGCGCGCACGCGCTCGCTGCCCAGGCCGACCTTCTCCTGCACCAGCTTGATCAGCTGCACGAACTTGGGCACGGTGTCCAGGCGCAGCAGCGGCAGGAACCAGTCGTACAGCGCCTTGGCCGCCGGGTAGCCGCCGTCGCGGGCCAGCTCGAACAGCTTCACCGACTCCTTCGGATACGCGTTGACCAGGCCGGCGATCCAGCCCTTGGCGCCCATGCTGAGGCCTTCGACGATCGCATCGTCCATGCCCACCAGCAGCACCAGGCGGTCGTTGAGCAACTCGCCCAGCGCGGCGAAGCGGCGCACGTCGCCGGAGGATTCCTTGACCGCTTGCAGGTTCGGGAATTCGGCGGCCAGCTCGGCGATCTGCGCCGGGCTGAAATCGGTCTTGTAGGCGACCGGGTTGTTGTACAGGATCACCGGCAGGTCGGTGGCGGCGATGACCGCACGCGCATGCGCGCCCATCTCGCGCCAGTCGGTGGAGTACACGTACGGCGGCAGCACCATGAGCCCGCCGCAGCCGACCTGCTTGGCCGCCTGCGCCAGGCGCACGGCCTCGTCGGTGGACAGCGCGGCGATGCCCGGCACCACCGGGATGCGGCCGTCCAGCGCCTGCACCAGGGTCTTCAGGATCGCGACCTTGTCGTCGAAGCTGAGCGTGGCGGCCTCGCCGAGCGAGCCCAGCGGCACGATCGCGGTGCAGCCGGCGTCGACCATGACCTGCGCATGCTTGGCCAGGAACGCGTGGTCGATGCTGCCGTCGGCGTTGAACGGAGTGGTGATGGCCGGCAGCACGCCGTACCAGAAAGAAGCCTTGCTCATGGGATTACACCTTGTCGAGGGTTGTGAGTGGAGGTTCGGGAAGAAGCGGATCGGGAAGCGATTGGGCGAGCGCGTCCAGGCGCACCGGAAACAGCGGCGGCCGGCGGCCGTCGTCGGAAAAATCGTCGTGCCGCGGCGCCAGCCCCAGCTCGGTCAGCGCACTGCCGCAGATGCGGCCCTGGCAGGCGCCCATGCCGCAGCGCGAGACCAGCTTGGCGTCGCGCAGGTCGGCATGGCCGCGCAGCGCCGACAGCGGCACGTCCTCGCAACGGCACACCAGCGTGTCCGCCGCGGCCAGCGTGTGGATGCGCGGGTCCAGCGCGAACTGGCGCTGCAGCAACGCGGCGAACGCGCGCGCGCGCCGCCGCTGCGGCTGCAATGCCTGCGCCGCGGCCGCCTGTCCCGCCGCCAGGTGCCCGGCGATGGCGCCTTCGACGCGCGCGCAATCGCGCCCGCCGATGCCCAGCGCCTCGCCGGCGGCGTACACGCCTTCGACGCTGGTACGCAACTGCGCGTCCACCGCCACGCACGGATGCGCGCCGCTGCGCGCCAGGCGGCAGCCGAGCAGTTGCGCCAGCTCCACGTTCGGCACCAGTCCGTAGCCGACCGCCAGCTGGTCGCACTCGAGGCGGCGGCGGCCGCGCGGGCCGTCGATCTCCACAGACCGCAGCTGGCTGTCGCCGTGCGCCGCCAGCACCACGCTGCCGCTGTGATAGCGCACGCCGGCCAGCTGCGCGCGCAGGCTCAGCGCCTGCAGCGCCTTGTCCGGCCAGCGCCACGGCAGCTGCGCGGCGAAACCGGCCAGCGCGCGCAGCGGCGCCTGTTCGACGATGCCCAGCACCTGCGCGCCGTGGCGGCGCAGCGTCGCCGCGCTGGCCAGCAGCAGCGGACCGCTGCCGGCGACCAGCACGCGCTTGCCGGCCAGCGGCCAGCCCTGCTTGGCCAGCGCCTGCGCGCCGCCGGCGCCGGTGACGCCAGGCAAGGTCCAGCCGGGGAACGGCAGCAGCAGTTCGCGCGCGCCGGTGGCCAGCACCAGCGCGTCGTAGCCGATCCAGCGCGCGCCCTGCGGGCCATCGGCCAGCAGCTGCCGGTCCTGCGCCATCAGCAACTGCGTCTGCGACAGAAATTCGATCTTGCTCGCCGCCAGCTGCGCCAGCACCCGCGCGGCCAGCTTCGGCGGCGCATGGGCCACGTCGTGGCGCCAGATCTGGCCGCCGGCGCGCGCCTGCAGATCGACCAGCGCCACGCGCCGGCCATGCCCGGCGGCGGCCAGCGCCGCCGCCAGTCCGGCCGGACCGGCACCGGCCACGACCACGTCGTACTGCAGCGCGCGCGGCTCAGCCATCGGTCCACACCTGCATGCCGTCGCGGACCGGAGTGATGCAGGCGCGCAACTGGCCGAGGCCGTCGATGCGCACCCGGCATTCGCTGCACACGCCCATGCCGCACAGCGGCGCGCGCGGCTGGCCGTTGCGCGAGCGGCGGAAATGCACCGCGACCTGCGCCACCGCCGCGGCCACGCTGCTGCCGTCCAGTACCTCGACGGCCTGACCGTTGATCTGCAGGCGCAGCATCGGCGCGCTCACGACAGCGCCCGCGCCGGCGCGAACGGCGCCGGGTCCAGCACGGGAGTGCGCTGCAAAATCAGATCCAGCAACAGCCGCGCGCTGCCCAGCGCGGTGGTCACGCCCAGCCCTTCGTGGCCGGCCGCGACCCACACGTCGGCACGCTCGGGCACCGCGCCCAGGTAGGGACGGCCGTCGGGCGTGGCCGGACGCAGCCCGGTCCACACCCGGATCGCCTGCAACTGGCGCAACGCCGGCAGGAACGCGAACGCGCGCTCGAGCATGCGTTGCAGCATCGGCATCGACACGCTGCGGTCGCTGGCATCGAATTCGCGCGAGGAACCGATCAGGATCTGCCCGGTCGGCCGCGGCTGCACGTTGAATGCCACGCTGCTGCCGTCGCTGCCGTGCGCGCTGTCGGCATAGCCCAGCTCCAGCAATTGGTGGCCGACGAAGCCCGGATAGCGGTCGGTGATGACCAGCTGGCCCTTGCGCGCGCGCATCGGCAGTTCCGGCAGCAACTCCGGCAACGCGCAGCCGGTGGCGACCAGCACCGGGCCGCTGAGGGTACTGCCGTCGTCCAGGCGCAGTCCGCCGGCGGCCAGCGCCAGCGCGCGGCGCCCGGCGAACAGCTGCGCACCGGCGGCGAGCGCACGCTCGACCAGATGCCGCGCCATCCGCGGCGGATACACCACCGCTTCGGCGGCCACGCGCATGCCGCCGGCCAGTCCCGGCGCCAGCGCCGGCTCCAGCCGGTACAGCGTCTCGGCATCGATCGCCTCGGCATGCACGCCGGCCGCGGCCAGGCGCTGGATCTTGGCCGGGATCGCCTCCAGCTCGCGCGCCTGCCGCGCCACCCACAGCGTGCCGCAGCGGCTGAACTCGGCCGCCGGCAACTGCGCGAATTCTTCCCACAGGCGCAGCGAATAGGACGACAGCGCCAGTTCCGCCGGATCGTCGTCCATCGCCACCAGATGACCCATCGCCGCGGCGGTGGAACCGCCGCCGATCGTGCCCGACTCGACGATCGCCACCCGCAGCCCGGCGGCGGCGGCCGCATCGGCGCAGGCCGCGCCGACGATGCCGGCGCCGACGACGATCAGGTCGAAACCGCTCATCCCGCGCCGATGCCCCAGGCGAACGGATCCTGCGCATCGATCAGCAGCTGCGCGCGGGCGGTGATGTGCGCCTGCCCGGTGATCCGCGGCAGCACGCCGCGGGTGCCGGGCACGTAGCTGCCTTCGAACAGGCTGCCGAGGATGCCCTCCTGGCGCCACACCTGGCCGGCGGCCAGCTTGCCGTCGGCGGCCAGGCACGCCAGCTTGGCGCTGGTGCCGGTGCCGCACGGCGAACGGTCGTAGGCCAGGCCCGGGCACAGCACGAAGTTGCGCGCGTCGGCGCCGGTGTCCGGCGCCGGGCCGTTGATCTCGATATGGTCGATCTCGCCGTCGTCGGCGCCGCGGATGCCGGCCGCCTCCAGCGCCAGCCGCAGCGCCTCGGTATACGCGGTCAGCGCGCGCTGGTTGCGCAGCTCCAGCGCGCACGGCGTCTGCTCGGTGATGAAGAACCAGTTGCCGCCCCAGGCCACGTCGCCGCGCACGCGGCCGTAGCCGGGCACCTGCACCTCGATGCCGGCGGCATGGCGGTAGCTTTCCACGTTGTCCACCGAAACCCGGCCGTCGCCGTGCAGCTCCACTCCCACCGTGCCCACCGGGGTCTCGATGCGGTGCGTGCCCGGCGCCAGCCGGCCCAGCTCGGCCAGCGTGCGCACCAGGCCGATGGTGCCGTGGCCGCACATGCCCAGGTAGCCGACGTTGTTGAAGAAGATCACCGCGGCGCAGGCGTCGGCCGCGATCGGCGGCAGCAGCAGCGCGCCGACCATGGTGTCCGAGCCGCGCGGTTCGCAGGCGATGGCGCTGCGCCAGCGATCGAAACGATCGCGGAACAGATCGCGCCGTTGCGCCAGCGGGCCGGTGCCCAGGTCGGGGAAGCCGGCGACGACGACACGGGTCGGTTCGCCGCCGGTATGCGAGTCGATCACATCGAGTGTATGCATAGGTCCATGCTCACATTCCGGGCCGCCGGCGGCTAGCAGCGTTTGCTTGTCATAAATGCGGAAATTCGCACAACCCCGGCGTCCCCGCAGGCCCGGTTTAGGCTAGGATCGGTGCTCAGGGGTGGGCATGCCGCGGCTTGCCTGCCGCCGCAGCCTACAACCGCCCGGTGAGTGCAGATGGATACTTTGATTTCCGCATTGGAGATGCAGACGCTGTTCGATGCGCTGCCGGACGTGGTGTTCTTCGTCAAGGACCGCGACGGCCGCTACACCCACGTCAACCTGACCCTGGTGCGGCGCCTGGGCAAGAAGTACCGGGCCGACCTGATCGGCAAATCGGCGCTGGAAGTGTTCCCGCTGCCGCTGGGCGGCAGCTACCTGATGCAGGACCGGCGCGTGCTGTGCGGCGAAATGATCGAGAACCAGCTGGAAGTGCACCTGTTCCCGAACCGCACCCCGGGCTGGTGCCTGACCTTCAAGCGCCCGCTGTGCGAGCAGAACGAAGTGATCGGCGTGGTCGGCATCTCCCGCGACCTGGGCCAGCCCGACAGCCGCCATTCGGCCTACGAACGCATCAGCCGCGCGATGGAGCACATGCAGACCCACTACGGCGACAACCTGCGCGTGCAGACCCTGGCCGACCTGGCGGAACTGTCGGTGGCGCAGTTGGAACGGCATTTCCGCCGCGTGTTCCAGCTGACCCCGCAACAGCTGCTGACCAAGATGCGCATCGAAGCGGCGATGCGCCTGCTGCACGGCGAGGACAGCATCGCCAGCATCGGCCAGGCCTGCGGCTTCGCCGACCAGAGCGCGTTCGCGCGCCAGTTCAAGGCCACCGTCGGCATGACCCCGCGCGACTACCGCTCGATGAAGGGCAAGCTCTGAGAGGCCGGGATTGGGGATTCGGGATTGGGGATTCGTAAGGGCGCTGCCTCTGCAGGAGGCAAAAATGCCGCCGTTGCGAATCCCCAATCCCGAATCCCCAATCCCCAATCCCGGCCCCACAGGGGCCTAACAGGCGCTAGTGGTAGCATTCCCGGTTTCCGGTACACGCGTTATCCATGGTCAGCCTATTCCGTCGCAACAAGCCCCAGGACCACGCTGGCGATAGCCGCAGCACCCAGCGCTACAGCATCGAGGAACTGGCCGCCGCCTTCCCCAAGCCGGCCGGCGCAGCGCCTGCCGCCGAGCCCGCCGCCGTTGCAGCGCCTGTCGCTGAGCAGGCACCGCCGCACGCGGCGCCAGCCGCAGCGCCGGTGGCGCGCGACAGCGGCCGTCCGAGCGCCGACGCCGCACCGCTGCCGCCCGCCCCGATCGCCGTGCCACACCCCGGCGCAACGCCGCTGCCGCCACAGGCGCCGACCGCGCCAGCGGAAGCGCGCGTTCCCGCCCCGGCCGTTCCCGCCGCGGCGACGCCCAGCGCGCCCATGCCCACGCCTGCGGCGAGCGCGCTCGCCGCAGGCGACGACCTGCAGCGCAGCGACGCCGCGCCGGCCGCACCTGCCGGCAAGCCGGGCTGGCGTGAACGCCTGCGCAACAGCGCCATCGCACGCAGCTTCGGCGGCCTGTTCTCGCGCAATCCCAAGCTCGACGACGACCTGCTCGACGAGATCGAGACCGCGCTGATCACCGCCGACGTCGGCGTGCCGGCCACCACCGCGCTGATCGAGAACCTGCGCAAGCGCATGAAGGCGCGCGAATTCGTCGATGCGCAGGCGCTGCTGCGCGCGCTGCGCGCCGACCTGATCGCGATCCTGCTGCCGGTCGCCAAACCGCTGCAGATCGACCGCACTGCCAAGCCGTTCGTGGTGCTCACCGTCGGCGTCAACGGCGTCGGCAAGACCACCACCATCGGCAAGCTGGCCAAGCGCTTCAAGGACGACGGGCACAGCCTGATGCTGGCCGCCGGCGACACCTTCCGCGCCGCCGCGGTGGCGCAGCTGCAGGCCTGGGGCGATCGCAACGGCGTCACCGTGATCGCGCAGGGCCAGAACGCCGACGCCGCCTCGGTCGCGTTCGACGCGCTGCAGGCCGGCAAGGCGCGCGGCACCGAGGTGCTGATCGCCGATACCGCCGGGCGCCTGCATACCCAGACCGGGCTGATGAACGAACTGGGCAAGATCCGCCGCGTGCTCGGCAAGCTCGATCCGGCCGCGCCGCACGAAGTGCTGATGGTCATCGACGGCACCACCGGCCAGAACGCGCTGTCGCAGCTGCGCCAGTTCCACGCCGCGGTCGGCGTCACCGGGCTCGTGGTGACCAAGCTCGACGGCACCGCCAAGGGCGGCGTGGTGTTCGCGCTGGCGCGCGAGTTCGGCATCCCGATCCGCTTCGCCGGCATCGGCGAGCGCCCGGAAGACCTGCGCGTGTTCGACGCCGAAGCCTTCGTCGACGCCCTGCTGCCGGAAGCGCTGGGCGCCTGACCCAAAGCCCCTCTCCCGTCGGGAGAGGGGTTGGGGTGAGGGTACGGCGAAGTCCGCTGCGCAGGCACTTGCGCTGTCCGAACCGCGCTGTGCTTCGCCCGTACCCTCATCCGCCCCTTCGGGGCACCTTCTCCCGAGGGGAGAAGGAAAGACAAAGCCAGCATGCGCCAGCCCCCAGACACCTTCGCCCCCCGCCTGCTCGCCTGGTTCGACCGCAGCGGCCGCCACGACCTGCCCTGGCAGCATCCGCGCAGCCCGTATCGCGTATGGCTGTCGGAAATCATGCTGCAGCAGACCCAGGTCGCGGTGGTGATCCCGTATTTCCTGCGCTTCCTGCAGCACTTTCCGACCCTGCCCGATCTGGCCGCGGCCGGCACCGATGCGGTGATGGCGCAATGGGCCGGGCTGGGCTACTACGCCCGCGCGCGCAACCTGCATGCCGCGGCCAAGCGCTGCGTGGAGCTGCACGATGGCGAACTGCCGCGCGATTTCGATGCGCTGCACGCGCTGCCCGGGATCGGCCGCAGCACCGCCGGCGCGATCCTGAGCCAGGCCTGGAACGACCGCTTCCCGATCCTGGACGGCAACGTCAAGCGCGTACTGACCCGCTACCACGGCATCGCCGGCTATCCGGGCCTGCCGGCGGTGGAGAAACCGCTGTGGGCGATCGCCCAGGCGCACGTGGCCGCGGTCGCCGACGGGCGCATGGCTGACTACACCCAGGCGCAGATGGATTTCGGCGCCACCCTGTGCACCCGCGCCAACCCGGCCTGCGTGCTGTGCCCGCTGCAGGACGACTGCGTGGCGCGCCGCGACGGCCTGGTCGAGGCATTGCCCACACCGAAACCGGGCAAGACCCTGCCCGAACGCGAAGCGCTGGCGCTGCTGCTGGAAAACGCCGCCGGCGAGCTGCTGCTGCAGCGGCGCCCGGCGAGCGGCATCTGGGCCTCGCTGTGGACGCTGCCGCAGGCCGAGAGCGAGAGCGCGCTGCGCGCCTGGTTCGAACGCGAGATCCGCGGCCGCGGCTTCGACGATGCCGAGCCGATGCCGCCGATCGTGCACACCTTCAGCCACTACCGCCTGCACCTGCAGCCGCTGCGCCTGCGCAAGGTCGCCTTGCGCGACGCGGTACGCGACAATGACGACCTGCGCTGGGTCGCGCGTGCCGACCTGTCCGCACTCGGCCTGCCCGCCCCGATCCGCAAACTGCTCGACGGCCTCTGATCGTCGCCCACCGCGCCACCAGGAACCGCCATGTCCCGCACCGTCTTCTGCCAGTACCAGCAACGCGACGCCGAAGGGCTCGACTACGTGCCGTATCCCGGCGAGATCGGCCAGCGCGTGTTCGCGCAGATCGGCAAGGCCGGCTGGCAGGCATGGCTGGCGCACCAGACCATGCTGATCAACGAGAACCGGCTGTCGCCGCGCGATCCCAAGCACCGCGCATTCCTGGAAACGGAACTGGAGAAATTCCTGTTCCAGGGCGGCGCGCCCAAGCCCGAAGGCTACGTGGAACCCGAACAGGAATCCTGAGCCCAGGCAAGCCACGCCCCCTGTAGGAGCGGCTTCAGCCGCGACAGAACCCATCCGCAAAGTCCGCCGCAGCCGCAGCCACTCCTACACGCTGCGCCCGCCCGCTTCCACACCAACCGCAACCCGCCTGACGCCGACGCTACTGCGCCGGCGCCGGCTGCTGCGCCCGCTCCTGCACCTTGGCCTCGCGCAACTCCTTTTCCGAGGTACGCAGCGCTTTCACGTCGAGCGGGCGAATGCTCTGGATGCGGCACGGCAGGCGGATCGCGCCCGGGCTGCCGCCGATCACCAGCACGTCGTCGAAACGCGCCGACACCCGGTCGCTGAAGTGGGTGATGGCGATGGTCGGCGCAAAGTCCAGATCGGGGCAGCGGCCGCTCAGCTCCAGCAGATAGGCCTGGTTGGGCCGCGTCCACACCGCCAGCGCGCTGTCGCCGAGCGCGGTCCAGCCGCTGATGCGGTTGTAGTACTGGAAGTCGCGCACCGGCGCGGCGGCATGCGCGTGGTACAGCGCCAGGCGCTCGTCGTCGCTGATCCGGTTGGTGGCGCAGCCGGCCAGCGCGGCCAGTCCGAGCAGTGACAGCAAGAGACGTTTCATGGCGAATGCTCCGGTGGCGATGCGCGAATGATGCACCCGCGCCATGCCGTGCCGCGTGCGTGCGCGCAGCGCGTTCAGCCACAAGGCAGCTGGCGGACCGAAGCCGCGGCGGGGGCCCAACCCCGTTGCCGGCCATCGCGCGTTTGCAGCCTCGGACCCACACCGAGCGCCCACCATGCAACTACGCCCGCACCGCACCGTCCTGCCGTCCCTGATCCTCGCCGCGCTGCTGGCAGGCTGCAGCACCACCAGCGACGATCGCGTCGCCGCACGCGCGCCTGCGGCGATCGATGCCGCCGCCGTGCCCGAGGCCTACATCCCGAGCGAACGCCTGGCCGAGCCCGCGCCGCCGCGGATGCTGGCCCCGCCATCCCCACCCGCGCCGCCGGCGCAGGCCGCAGCGTCGGTCGCGCCGTCGGTGGCCGGCAATACCGGCATCGACGTCTACATGCCTATGCCGCCGCTGGACCGCGAACGCTACGAACATCCAACCGACAACCCAGTGCACAGCGCGCGCGAACAGCCGCTGTCCACCTTTTCGATCGACGTGGACACCGGCAGCTACGCCAACGTGCGGCGCATGCTGCGCGATGGCCAGCGCCCGCCCGCCGATGCGGTGCGCGCCGAGGAATTCATCAACTACTTCGACTACGCGCACCCGGCGCCGCGCGACCGCGACACGCCGTTCCGGGTATCCACCGAACTGGCGCCCGCGCCGTGGAATCCGCAGCGGCAACTGCTGATGATCGGCATCAAGGGCTACGACGTCCCGCGCCAGGCATTGCCGCCGGCGAACCTGGTGTTCCTGATCGACACCTCCGGCTCGATGGAAAGCGCGGACAAGCTGCCCTTGCTCAAGCAGGCCTTCGCCATGCTGGTGCCGCAGCTGCGCGCGCAGGACCGCGTCTCAATCGTGGTCTACGCCGGCGCGGCCGGACTGGTACTGCCGCCGACGCCCGGCGACCGCCATGCCCAGATCCTCGCCGCGCTGCAACGGCTGCAGGCCGGCGGCAGCACCAACGGCGGCGACGGCATCCGCCTGGCCTATGCGACCGCGCGCAAGAGTTTCGTCGCCGGCGGCAGCAACCGGGTGATCCTGGCCACCGACGGCGACTTCAACGTCGGCACGGTCGACCGCGGCGCGCTGGAGACCCTGGTCGCCGACCAGCGCCGCAGCGGCGTGGCGCTGAGCACGCTCGGCTTCGGCCGCGGCAACTACAACGACGCGATGGCCGAACGCCTGGCCGACGTCGGCGACGGCAACCATGCCTACATCGATTCGGCGCGCGAGGCGCACAAGGTGCTGGTGCAGCAGATGCAGGCCACGCTGCTGACCATCGCCCGCGACGTCAAGATCCAGGTCGAGTTCAATCCGGCGCAGGTCGCCGAATACCGCCTGATCGGCTACGAGAACCGGTTGCTGGCGCGCGAGGATTTCGCCAACGACAAGGTCGATGCCGGCGAGATCGGCGCCGGCCACAGCGTCACCGCGCTGTACGAGATCACCCCGGTGGGCAGCGCGCCGCAGCGCCTGCCGGCCTTGCGCTATGCCGCACCGGCGCCGGCGGCGCAGACGCCGCTGCACGCCGGCGAACTGGCGCAGTTGCGGCTGCGCTACAAGCTGCCGGGGCAGGAGCGCAGCCGCCTGTTGCAGAGCACGATCGCGACCGCCGCGGCGACGGCGCAGCCAAGCGCGGATCTGCGTTTCGCTGCCGCGGTCGCCGCCTACGCCGACCTGCTGCGCGGCGGTACCCACATCGATGGCTGGGACTGGGCGCAGGTGGCCGACGCGGCGCGCGCGGCGACCGGCGAGGACCGCAGCGGCGACCGGCGCGAGTTCGTCGAATTGCTGGCGGTCGGTCAGCGCCTGGCCGCGCCACAAGTGGCGGATGCGGTGGATGCGGCAGACGCGGCCGCAGCGGCGGCAGCGCAGGTGTCCACGCGCTGAGCGCAGGCGCGCGCAGGCTGCGCACGTCCCGACATGCGCAGCCGCAGACGCCGGCTCAGTCGCCCGCGCCTGCCGCCACGTTCAACGCTGCGCGGTCTTCGCCGATTCGCAGAAGCGCTGCCGGTACTCCATCGCCTTGGGCATCAGCGCCTGCAGGTTCTGGATCCGCGTGCCCGGATTCGGGTGCGTGGACGAGAACTCGGGCGGCGCCTGGCCGCCACTGCTGGCGCTCATCCGCTCCCACAGCGGCACCGCCTCCTGCGGATCGAAGCAGGCCGCCGCGGCCAGCATCAGCCCGACCTCGTCGGCCTGGGTCTCGTGGCTGCGCGCGTACGGCAGCAGGTAGCCGTAGCCCATCGCCGCCATCGCCATCTGTTGCTGTTGCGGGTCCATGCCGCTGGCCGCGCCGGCCATCTGCCCGATCTGAGTCAGCTTCTGCTGCGCCATGCGTTGCGCACCGTGGCGCAGCAGCGCATGCGCGATCTCGTGGCCCATCACCACCGCCATCGCATCGGCGTTCTTGGCCACCGGCAACAGCCCGGTGTAGACCGCCATCTTGCCGCCGGGCAGGCAGAACGCATTGGCCTGCTCGGACTCGATCACGTTGACGTCCCAGTCGAAGCCGCGCGCATAGTGTTTGGCCTGCATGCCGTGCTCGGCGGCCAGCGCGTCCTCGACCACGTCGACCTTGGCGATCAGCCGCTGCGCGATCGCGCGCACCTGCTGCGCCACCTGCGATTGCGGATCGACCGGATGTTCCTGCGCCAGGATCTCCTGGTAAGCCTGCAGGCCCAGCGCCTTCTCGTCCTCGACCCCGAGCGCATTGTCGATCAGCACCTTCTCGCCGGTGTACGGATCCTCGCTGCGATTGGAGAACCAATAGAAGCCCGCGTACACGGCGAAACCCAGCAGCACCAGCCAGCGCACCCCGCCCAGCGGCCCGCGACGGCCTCCGCCCTGTTCCCCGCCCTGGCGGCCGAAGACGTTGCTCATGTCCAATCCCCTTGCTGGCTGGTGGGCGGCGACGGCGCCTGCCTGTGCCGCGCACTGTAACGACGTGCGGTGCGCGGCCGCGTCAAATTCCGCGCACCAGGCGAAAACCGACCCTGGCGCTGGTGGTGTCGGAGTCCTGCATCAAGCGCCAGGCGGCACGGGTCTGCTCCGGCGCGTTGGCCCAGTTGCCGCCGCGCACCACCCGCGAGCGGCAACCGGGGTTGTACCAGGCGGCGCCGTCGGCCGGCGCGCGGCGGTAGCTGGAATGCCAGCAATCGGCGACCCACTCGCTGAGGTTGCCGCCCATGTCGTGCAGGCCCCAGGCATTGGCCTTGAAGCTGGCGACCGGCGCCGGCCCCCAGAAACCGTCGGCATAGCCGACGAAGGCGTTGTTCCAGTGCCGGCCGCTGGGCGAGACGTCGCCGCCGCCGGTGAAGTTGCCGGCGCCGCGCGGCGGCGTGCCGGCGTTGCCCCACGGATAGCGGCCGCGGCCGCCGGCGCGCAGCGCGTATTCGAACTCGGCCTCGCTGGGCAGCCGGTAGTGGCGTCCGGTCTGCTGCGACAGCCACGCCGCGTAGGCTTCGGCATCGCGCACGCTGACGTGCATCACCGGGCTGTTCGGCGCGGCGCGCGCGCCGTTGTAACCGGACTGCCAGTCGGTGCCGCTGCGGCGCACGAAGTTGCCGCTGCGCTCGTCGTAGACGATCGAATGCCCGCGCCGGGTCGCCCGCGGCCGCGCGCCGCTGACCTCGACGAAGCGGCGGAACTCGGCCACGGTGACCTCGGTGATCGACATCGCGAAACCGCGGTCGAAGCGCACGTAGTGCAGCGGCTGCTCCGCCGGCATCGCGCCCGGCTCGGTCGCGCTGGCGCCCATGCGGAAGCCGCCGTGCGGCACCACGATCATCTGCGGCCCGCGCTCGCCGTTGCTCATGCCGTCGGTGAACACCTGGCCGGGGCGGAAGCTGCCGTAGTGGGTGGCCAGGTCGATGCGCTCGCGCAGCATCGCCGCCACCGGATCGCCCGGATCGGCGATGCGCAGCACCTCGCCCAGTTTCTCGCGCGCCGCCTTCAGTCCGGCCGGCGTGGCCAGGTCGCGCAGGCCGGCGTCGCGCAGCGCGGCGATGCGCGCGGTGCGCACGCCTTCCACCCGCGCACGCGCGTCGCGCACGGTGGCGGCGGCGTCGCGGATCCGCGCCGCGCGCGCCAGCCAGCTGCCGGCGGCGGCGAAATCGGACACCGTCGCGGCCGCCTCGGCGCGCCGGATCAGCGCGCTCTCCACCGCCGCCACGCCTTGCCGCGCACGCGCATCGTCCGCGTCCAACTGCAGCGCTTCGCGGAAGTTGGCGAGCGCGCCGTTGCCGTCCTCGCCGAGCCGGCCGGCGCGCAGATCGTCTTCGCCGGCGCGGTTGTAGGCCAGCACCCGCTGCGCGGTCTCCACCCGCTGCTGCAGGCGCCGCACCGCCGGATCGTCGGCATCCAGCGACAGCGCCACCATCGCGATGCGATCGGCGCGCTCGAGCGCCTGCTCCTGCTGCTCCGATACGCGCAGCAGGTCGCCGCCGAGTTGCAGCAGCCGGCGTCGCGCCTTGCGCAGGCCGTCGCGCGCGACCGGGTCCTGCGGCGCCAGCGCGCGGATCGCCAGGTACAGCGGGATCGCCGACTGCGCGTCCTCGAACAGGCGATCCTCGGCCAGCGCGCGCGCGGCGTCGCGGCGCGCCTGCGCCAGTTGCGCGCGCTCGAGCGTCGGCAGCGGCGGCTGCCAGCGCGCCACCGTCTCGGCGGCATCCTCGCCGCCGATGGTGACGCTGGGCGCCTGCACCGGCTTGCCGGCCGCCGCTGCCGCCGCCTGCGCCGGCCTGGCGGGCTGCGCCGGTGGCGCAGGTGCCGGCCCGCTGCAGCCGCACGCCAGCGCGACCAGCAGGGTCCAGGCGATCACAGGGCCGCTCGTACGCACGCTTCCTCCCAACGACATTGGCCTCCCGATGGCATCCGCGCCACCCCGTCCGTGCGGCCGGCGGGCCGACGTTAGGCTATTCTCGCCTGCCTGAGCAAACCCTGCATTCGACGGAAACCACGTGCCCTATTGGATCAAGCAACCCGCCGAGCTGGCCGAACGGCTGGCGCAGCGCCCGGCCAGGATCGGCCTGGATACCGAATTCGTTCGCGAACGCACCTACTGGCCGCAACTGGCACTGGTGCAGATGGCGGTGGCCGACGAGATCCTGCTGATCGACCCGCTGATTCCCGGCATGCCGCAGGCGCTGGCGCCATGGCTGTCGGACCCGTCCATCCTCAAGGTCATGCACAGCGCCAGCGAAGACCTGGTCGCGTTCAAGTGCGCCTGCGGTGCGCTGCCGCGGCCCCTGTTCGACACCCAGATCGGCGCCGGCCTGGCCGGCATCGGCGCCGGCATGGGCTACCAGAAGCTGGTGCTGGAGATCACAGGCGTGCACCTGGCCAAGGGCGAAACCCGCTCGGACTGGCTGCGCCGCCCGCTGTCGCCGGCGCAACTGGACTACGCCGCCGACGACGTGCGCCACCTGTTCGCGATCCACGACGCCTTGCAGCAGCGGCTGCAGACGCTGGACCGCAGCGCCTGGCTGCACGAGGACGGCGAGCGCCTGCTCGGCACCGTGGAGCACGACGAAGGCGAACGCTGGCCGCACCTGGGCATGCGCTCGGCGCAGTTCATGGACCGGCCCTCGCAGCAGCGCCTGCTGCGCCTGCTGCGCTGGCGCGACGTGCAGGCGCGGCACAGCGACAAGCCGCGCAGTTGGATCCTGGACAACGAACTGGCCGCCACCCTGGCGCGCTTCCCCCCGGCCGACCGCCAGGAGCTGCAGGCGCTGCTGGACAAGCACCCCAAGGCGCCGCGCAAGCTCGGCGACGCGCTGTGGCAGGCGCTGACCACGCCGCTGCCCGACGAGGCGGACGCGCCGCTGGCGCTGGCCTCCAGCGACGACAACAAGGCGGCCTTGAAGCGGCTGCAGGACGCGGTGTCCGCACGCAGCGCCGAACTCGGCCTGCCCGACGGCCTGCTCGCCTCGCGCAAGCACCTGGAAGCCCTGCTGGAAAGCGGCCAATGGCCGCAGCCGCTGGCCGGCTGGCGCCGGCGCGAACTGGAAGCGACGCTGCAGCCGCTGCTCGGCAGCGCGGGCTGAGGGATTCGAGGGTATTTGGTATTTGTAGGAGCGGCTTCAGCCGCGACGGGCGTTACCGATAACGTCTGTCGCGGCTGAAGCCGCTCCTACAGGGATCTGTCGCCCGCGAACAACGGCGCAAGGGTCACAGCGACGACCATGCCGCCGCCCGGCCCTCGGTCAATCCAGGCGCATCCCCTTCATCGAACGCTTCTCCACCACGGTTAATCCGTGGCAAAGCGCGGACGACGCCAAGGCCGCATAAAACCAGCGCGCATAAAAAAGGCCAGGAAGCCTGGCCTTTTTCGACCGATCAGTATTTGACCAGCGGGAACTTCAGATCCGGATGGCGCGCCTTCCATTCGTTGTAGGCGGCGGTACCTTCCCATGCGGCGAACGCCTTCGGCGTGCGGCCGCGGCCGGACCAGGTCTCACCGGTGTGCGGCAGCTGGTACTTCGGCTTGACCTCGCTGCGGCCGCCGGCGGACTTGGCGCTGGCCACCTTCGGGGCGGCGCTGGTCACGTAGGCCGCGATCTCGTTGCGCTGCTTGGCGCTGAAGAACTCGGCGAACTGCTCGAGCAGCGACAGGATGTTGGCGTGCGCGGCGCTGGTCTCGCCTTCGCGCGCCTGCTTCTCCTGCTCTTCCAGCTTGCGAATCTCTTCGTGCAGTTTGGCCTTGGCTTCTGCGATCTGCTGCAAGTTGCGAACTTCCGTCATTTTTCAAAGACCCGTGGATAAAAGATTTGGAACGGACGGAATATTTCATCCGGAACGACGAAATCGTCTGGCGAGGATTTCGGCTCACGATTATATCGGCTCTGCCCGGCGGCTGCCCGGATACGGCGCCTCATTTCCGCGTTCGGCGGCAGCCCCAACCGCGGCCGACCGGCAGCGATGCGAAGGCGCCGCGCCGGCGCCTCGCATCGCCCCTCTTGGCACGCATGCCCCGGGCCAGTTAGACTATGCGTCTGATGTGGGGCGGTAGCTCAGCTGGGAGAGCGTCGCGTTCGCAATGCGAAGGTCGAGGGTTCGATCCCCTTCCGCTCCACCACTTGTTCAGACGAAAAGCCTCGGAGTCGCCTCCGGGGCTTTTTTGTGTCTGCGCGCTGGCGGCACGCCGCGGCCGCCTCGCGGGCCGCGCCGATGGCGGCGCGCGAAGCGCGGCTCAGCCGGTCTTCTGGCCGTCGCCGGACTTGGGTCCGCGCTCGTGCGCTTCGCGCAACTTCTGGTCCTCCAGTCCGGGGCGCTGCTTGGCCACCTCGTCCTGCGCGCGGTCCTGCCGACCGTCCTGGATGCCCTGCTGCGCGTCGGGCTGCTTGTCGTTGTCTGCCATGGTCCGGATCTCGCGATGGCGGGCGGATGCCCTGTCGCGCAGACACTAGCGAGGCGGCCGTGATGCGCATATCACGGCAGCCGCCTGTCGATTCGGACGATGCCGCTTCTGGCCTGCGCAGCACCAGCTGCGGTGCCCGCGGCCGCAGCGCCTGCGTTGCGCAGGCACCGGGTACACACTGCCACGCCGCGTCGCCCAACCACCGCGCCGGTGCAGTGGCGCAGTTGCGCCGCCTCAGGCGGCGGCCGGCAACGCCACGTCGGCGATATCGTCCACGCGCAGCAGGCGCGCGCGATCCAGCAGGATCACCAGCCGGTCTTCCAGCTTGCCCATGCCCTGCAGCAACTCGTCGCGGATGCCGCTGCCGAACGACGGCGCCGCCTCGATCTGCTGCGCCGGGATGTCCAGCACCGCGCTGACCGCATCGACCAGCAGGCCGAATGCCTGGATCGTGCCGCCTTCCTCGGCGGTGACGATCACGATGCAGCTGCGCCGGGTGACGCGGCTGGGCGCGCGCCCCAACCGCAGTTGCAGGTCCACCACCGGCACCACCGCGCCGCGCAGGTTGATCACGCCGCGCACGCAGGCCGGCATGGTCGGTACCGGGGTCGGCGCACGGTATTCGATGATCTCGTGGATGCCGTCGATGTTCAGCCCGAACAGTTCCTGTTCCAGCTGGAAGGTCAGGAACTGCGACGGCGCCTCCTGCGTCTGCAGCGGCACGGCCGCTGCGTTGTCCAGATGCGTACCCATGGTCTGCTCCTCAGAAGCTGGCGAACTGGGATTCGTCCGGGCTCGCCATCGCGTAGGCCGGCTGCGGCGCGCGCGGGCGCACACGCTTGGGTTCGACGCGGCCGCTGATCGCCTTGGCGCTGGGCTTGTCGGCGACGCGCGGCGGCCGCGGCGCCTCGGCGTGACCCAGGCGGAAGAACGCCATCGACTGCTGCAGGTACTCGGCCTGCGAACTCATTTCCTCGGCGGTCGCGGCCAGCTCCTCGGACGCGGTGGCGTTCTGCTGCGTGGTCTGGCTCAGCTGCACCACCGCCGAGTTGATCTGCGCCACGCCGGAGGACTGCTCCTGCGACGCCGCGGCGATCTCCTGCACCAGGTCCGAGGTCTTCTTGATGCTGGGCACGATGGTCTCCAGCAGGCGTCCGGCCTTCTCCGCCAGCTCCACGCTGGAACCGGCGACCTCGCCGATCTCCTGCGCGGCCACCTGGCTGCGTTCGGCCAGCTTGCGCACTTCCGCGGCGACGACGGCGAAGCCCTTGCCATGCTCGCCGGCACGCGCCGCTTCGATCGCCGCGTTCAGCGCCAGCAGGTTGGTCTGGTAGGCGATGTCGTCGATGATGCCGATCTTCTGTGCGATCTGCTTCATCGCCGCCACCGTGGCGACCACCGCTTCGCCGCCTTCCACCGTTTCCTTGGCGGCCTGCGCGGCCATGCCGTCGGTGATGCGCGCGTTCTCGGTGTTCTGCCCGATCGAGGCGGTCATCTGCTCCAGCGAGGCGCTGGTTTCCTCCACGCCCGCGGCCTGCTCGGTCGACGCCTGGCTCAGCGACTGCGCGGTCGCGCTGACTTCTTCCGACGCGCCGGCCAGGGTCTGCGCGCTGGCGTTGACCTCACCGACCACCTGCTGCAGTTTCTCGACCATGCGCCGCATCGCCAGCAACAGCTGCCCGGCCTCGTCCTTGGAGCTGCTCTCGATTAGGATGCTCAGATCGCCATCGGCCAGCGCATTAGCGACATCTACCGCCTTGCCGATCGGCTTGGTGACGCTGCGGCTGATGAAAAAGCCCAGACCGATGCCAAGCAATACGCCGCCGGCGATGATCGCGGTGAGCGTCCTGGCGCCGCTGACGTGGATGGCGTTGGTGGCAGCGCTGGCCTCAGCCGCACGGGTTTCCTTGATGGCGGCCAGTTCGCTCATCAGCGTGTCGAGTTCGTCGGAGGCGCTGCGCACCGTGGCTGACAGCGCGATAAGTTCCGGATTGGGCTGCTGCAGCGGTTGCTGCGCCGCTTTTTCGATGAACTGGGCGCGATGCGTCAGGTACTGCTTCCATACCTCGTCGAAGCGCGCCAGCTTGGCCTTGGACTCGGGACTCTCGAACGAGGTACGCGCCTTGGCCACGTAGTCGATCACGTTCGCGGTGTATTTATCGATGCTGGCAAGATGCTTGGCGCGCTCTTCCTGGGTGGTGGCCAGTTGCAGGTTGGAACGCGCGCGGCCGGCATAGATCAGGTTGACGTTGGCTTCCTTGATGTTGGACAGGCCGAGCAGTTCGCGCTCGTACAGCACGGTGGCGTAGTCGTTGATGCGCCCGGAATTGCGGATGCCGATCGCGCCGATGCACGCGCCGATGGCCGCCACGATCAAGAACGCGCAGGTGAGCCTGACGCCGATTTTCATATTGCCCAACATGATGTCTTCCCCGATTGTTTGCTAACGACCGCGCCACGACGACGCGTCTGGATGTCCCTTCCCGTTGCACCTCGTGGATCGGGAACGATCGCAACGGCACATGCGGCATGCTTTATCGGCGCGGCGCTGCGTCGCCCGTTGCTTGAAGGCTATCGGCAGACCGGAAAGTCGCCTTTAATCGGCCGCACAACTGCGGAATTCAGCACACATGTGCACATTTGCGCTGCTTCGATGAATACGCGCCGAGCCTTTCCGCGCAGTGTTCATGCGCTGCAGCAGGAGGCTTGGGCCAGGCCCGACACGCATGCCGCACTTGTTCTGTGCGCCGTTTTTCGCCCGCGCACAGGTGACGAACAACTGGGATGAACACCTAAGTTATTTGTAGACAAGACGTGAAAACCGCACAACCGCGACGCCGCCGCGTTGTTATGTGAATGAGTTAGTGTTACGCGATACCGCTTCGTGGCGACATCCGTATTCCGCGTATTCAACGAAGGCTGGCGAGCATTTCGGCGATGGCATCGCGTGTGCCGGACGTCGCCGTCTCTGTTAACCGCTGCCGCGCCACGGCGCTGTCGGCCGCGCTCAGGTCCTGCAACGTTTCGAAACGCTCCGCTACCCACGTCGCCACCGGCACGCCATCGCGATACAGCACCCGCGCGCCGGGCACGCGTGGCACCCGGTTGCCCGGCAGCACGCTGCCGAGCAGGTTGGCCGGATCGGCCGCGGCCACGCACAGCCAGGCGCCATCGTGCGGCTGCCGCCGCACCTGGCGCAGCAGGCCGATCGCCTCGGGCAGCGCGAACTGCTCGCCGGACAGCCCGCTGATGAAACGCCCGCCGCGGATCTCGCCGCGCGCCTCCAGGCGCTGACAGACGCGCAGCAGCTCGCGCCACGGCGGCAGCCACGCCGCCTCGCGTTCGAGCAGGCGCCAGCAGATCACGCCGTAGCGGCGCAGCAGAGTCCGCGCCAGGTGCTCGAGCGCCTCGCCCCGCGCCGCTGCGTCGCCGGCATCCGCAGCAACGCGCAGCAACGCCCAGCGTCCCGCATCCTGGATGCCGTACAGCGGCACCCGGCGCCGGCGCCGGGCCAGCGCCGACGGCCGCTTCGATGCCGGCACCAGCAACGCGCGCAGGCCGGCGTAGCTGTCGCAGTGGATGCGGCCTGCGCCGACCAACTCGGCCAGCGCCTCTTCCAGTTCGGTGGACAGCAGCCGCGTCGCATCGGCGATCTCGTCGAAGAACGAGGCGCCGTGCGTCCCCAGGTAATCGGCGACCTTCTGCGCGCGCGAACCGAGCGTGCCCGGTTCGGCCGCCGCCGGCGCCAGACGCGACCACTGCGCGGCGCTACGCCGCGGCAGCAGCAGGATCGGCGTGCTGCGCAGCGAACCCGTGCCACCCGCACCGACCGCGCCAGTCGCTGCCGGGCGCAGGCGCGTCCACAGCGTGCGTCCGGCGCTGCACAGTTCGTCCAGCCAGGCCGGGGCATAGTCGCGCACCCGCGCCGGCAGCAGGTCGGCCTCCCACAGCGCCGCCGGCGCCTCAAAGCCCTCCAGTTGCGCCAGCACGCTGGCCAGCGCCTCCGCGCCGGCGACGCGGCCCTCGCCATCCAGGTGCTGCCAGCGGAACAGGAAGCGCGCGTAGTCGCGCGGCGCCACCGGTTCGATCTCGCGGCGCAGCCGGCCCAGCGTGTAGCGGTGGATGCGCGCCAGCAGATGGCGCTCGCACCACTCGTCGTCGCCGGCTTCAGGAGTGAAGCGGCCGGGCAGGATGTAGCCGTCCTGCTGCAACGCCAGCAGCGCCGCCTGCACCTCGCGCAGCGGCATCTGCAGCGGCGCCGCCAGCGCCGCCGCGGTCACCGGACCCAGGGCCGCCAGGCGCGAGCGCAGCAGTTCGCGCAGTGCGTGGTCGCGTTGCCAGTCGTCGATCGCGTAGCCCTCCGGCACGGCGATGCGCGGCTGCGCGGCGGCCTGCGGATACAGCGGCGCGATCAGCGCCAGCGACTCGGCCGCGACCCACAGCGCGACGCCGTCGCCGCCGTTGCCCTGCAGGCGGGTGGCACGCGCGTCGGCGGCCAGCTCGGCCAGCCAGTTCGGCCAGGCCGCGTGTGCGGCGGCCTCGCTGTCGGTCAGCACGCCGAGCGCGACCAGCGCCTCGTGCATCTCGTCGCGGCTGCGCGGCTGCGGCCAGGCTTCCTCGCGCACCGCGGCGATCGCGTCCGGATCGAGCCGGCCGAGGTCGTCGGCGCTGTCCGGATCCTGGTAGCGGCGGCTGTGCACGGCCTGGGTACGGCGCTCTTCCAGCGGCGCATCGTCGAGGAACGCGTACGGCCGCGCGTCCAGCGCCTCGGCCGCCAACGGCGACGGCGCCGCCAGATCGCGCGCCAGCACGCGCACGCTGCCGTCCTCGATGCCGCGCAGCAGCTGCAGCCAGCCGTCGCTGTCCATCGCCTCGTGCAGGCAGTCGTGCAGGGTCTGCGCGACCAGCGGGTGTTCGGGGATCTCGCGCTCGCCGACCAGGTTCTCGGCGCAGGCGACCTGGTCCGGGAACACCGTGGCGAGCAGATCCTCGGACTTCATCCGCTGCAGCTGCGGGGCGACCTTGCGCCCGCCGGTGAAGCGCGGCAAGGCCAGCGCGTTGGTGGCGTTCCAGCGCCAGCGCACGCCGAACAGCGGCGCGTCCAGCAACGCCTGCACCAGCACCTCCAGCGCCGACGACGCATGCAGGTAGCGTGCGACCTCTTCCAGCGCGAAACTGTGCCGGGTCGACAGCGACAGCACGATCGCGTCCTCGGTGGCCGCCGCCTGCAGTTCGAAATTGAAGGTGCGGCAGAAGCGCTTGCGCAGGGCCAGGCCCCAGGCACGATTGATGCGGCTGCCATGCACGCTGTGAATCACCAACTGGGTGCCGCCGCTGTCGTCGAAGAAGCGCTCCAGCACGATGCAGCGCTGCGTGGGCAGCGCGCCCAGCGCGGTGCGGGCGCGGCCCAGATAGTCCACCAGTTGCTGCGCGGCGGCGGCGTCCAGCGCCAGCTCCTGGTGCAGCCAGGCCAACGCCTGCGCCGCACCGCCCTGCTCCAGGCACCGCTCCAGCTGCGCGCGCAGCCGCGACACCCCGGCCGACAGTTCGTCGCTGCGCCCCGGCGCTTCGCCGAGCCAGAACGGGATGTTCGGCGGCGCGCCGCGCGCGTCTTCCACCCGCACCCGCCCCGGCTCCACGCGCAGGATGCGATAGCTGGCGTTGCCGAGCTGGAACACGTCGCCGCTGAGACTCTCCACCGCGAAGTCTTCGTTGACCGTGCCGATGGTCTCGGCCTGCGGCTCCAGCAACACGCTGTAGTCGCCGGTCTCGGGAATGGTGCCGCCCGAGGTCAGCGCCGCCATGCGCGCGCCGCGGCGCTCGCGCACGCGGCGATGCACCGCGTCGCGATGCAGGTAGCCGGCGCGCGGGCCGAGCCGCGTGCTGAAGCCTTCGCTCAGCATCCGCAGCACCGTGTCGAAGCGCTCGCGCGGCAGCGTCTCGTACGGCCATGCGCCGCGCACCAGCGCGTACAGCGCGTCCTCGTCCCATTCCTGGCAGGCCACCTCGGCAACCAGTTGCTGCGCCAGCACGTCCAGCGGCGCGTCGAGGATGCGCAGCGCATCCAGTTCGCCGCGGCGCACGCAGTCGAGCAGCGCCGCGCATTCGACCAGGTCGTCGCGCGACTGCGGGAACAGCCGCGCCTTCGGCGTGCCGCCGACGGCATGCCCGGAACGCCCGGCGCGCTGCAGGAAACTGGCGATCGAGCGCGGCGAGCCGAGCTGGCACACCAGGTCCACGTCGCCGATGTCCAGGCCCAGTTCCAGCGAAGCGGTGGCGACCAGCACCTGCAACTGGCCGGCCTTGAGCCGCTGCTCGGCGAGCAGCCGCGCCTCGCGCGCCAGGCTGCCGTGGTGCGCCGCCACCGCCTCGTTGCCGAGCAGCTCGCCCAGGTGCCGCGCGGTGCGTTCGGCCATGCGCCGGGTGTTGACGAACACCAGCGTGGTGCGATGCGCGCGCACCAGTTCGGCCAGGCGCGCGTACACCTGCTGCCACTGGTCGTTGGACATGGTCACGCTGAGCGGCGTCGGCGGCAGCTCCAGCGCCAGATCACGGGCCCGCGCGTAGCCGATGTCGACGACCGCGCAATCCGGTTGTCCTGCGTGCACCGCAGCGCTGCCGACCAGAAAGCGCGCGACCGCATCGATCGGCTTCTGCGTCGCCGACAGGCCGATGCGCAGCGGCGGCGTCGCGCACAACTGCTGCAGCCGCTGCAGCGACAGCGCCAGGTGGCTGCCGCGCTTGTTCGCGGCCAGCGCGTGGATCTCGTCGACGATCACCGTGCGCACGTGGCGCAGCGCGTCGCGCCCGGACACCGAACCGAGCAGCACGTACAGCGACTCGGGCGTGGTCACCAGCACGTGCGGCGGGCGCCGCCGCGCCTGCGCGCGCTCGCGCTGCGGGGTGTCGCCGGTGCGCACCGCGGTGCGGATCTCCACATCGGGCAGGCCCAGCACGGCCAGCTCGGCGCGGATACCGGCCAGCGGCGCCTCGAGATTGAGCTGGATATCGTTTGAAAGCGCTTTCAGCGGCGACACGTACAGCACCTGGGTGCGATCGGCGAGTCCGCCATCGCGCAGGCCTTCACGCAGCAGCGCATCGAGCGCGGCGAGGAACGCGGTCAGGGTCTTGCCGGAGCCGGTGGGCGCCGCCACCAAGGTATGCCGCCCGTCCTGGATCGCCGGCCATGCGGCCAGCTGCGCCGGCGTCGGCGCGGCAAAACAGCGCTCGAACCAGCGGGCGACGGCAGGATGGAAGCGTGCTTGCACGAGCGACATGCGGTCTCCTGCGGCGCGCGATTGCGATCGGATGCACTGCGCGCGAAAGGTGGAATGTCTCGATTGTCCTCGGTGCGACAACCGCGTCAATGACGCATGCGCAAGATGGTGACGTTACCAGCCCCGATCAAGCGAGCATGCGCGGCGCAGCTGTTTTCAAGGGATTTTTCGGTTAATCGTTCAGTGAAAAGCGCACTGTCTACCACGAGCACCGAGATGCGCGGTTATGTTGTCGATGACGTCACGCCTGCGCCTCTAGCGTCAACGCAACGGACGTGAAATTCGCTTCGGGGAGCCTTGCATGCAGCATGGCAGCATGATCGAACAACCGCGTCGATGCCGGCGCAGCCACGCAGGCGCGGCGCATGCCTGCGCGCGCGATGGCATTGCGCAACGCAGGTGGTCCGCGATGGCCGCCACGCGCGACAGCATCGCAACGCGCGTGTGCGGTATCGGCGTGCATCGCGGCAGCGTCCGCACCGACGACGATGGTTTCTTCGCTCCACCCATTTGCTCGCCATCGGCGGCATGGCGATTCCGCGTCGACTTCCACTCTTCACTTCCCTAGCCAAGGAGCATCACCAATGGCACACAGCAGCTCGAATGTTTCCACCGCCCACTGGGTGCAGCGCGTCAACGAGAGCAGCGATGCGCTGGACCTCACGCCCAGCGTGTTCGAACGCGACGACCCGGTGTCCATCGCCCGTTCGCTCAAGCACTCCGCCGACCAGAGCGCGCGGCGCCGCACCGGTCCCTACCGCTCGGCGATGTCGATGCTGACCTTCTACATCAACCGCGCCGGCAAGCAGCTGCCGGCCCAGCGCCGCGAGGTGCTGGAACAGGCCAAGGACGAACTGCGCAGCCTGTACGGCAAGCCGCGCAAGGGCGCCACCGGCTGAGCGCCGCGACGCGGCATGCGGCGGCGCGGCGTGATGCGCACGGCAGTTCCGTGCTTCGCTAGCGCAACCCCGGCGCGTTCCGATTGCCCTGCGCCGAACCATAGGCGCATGATCGCGACATGACCAGGGAACCCGACATTTCGGACTGGGTCCAACGCCCCGCCGATACCGCTGCCGAGCGCGGCCCCGTTGCCTCGGCGATGAGCGAGGATGCGCTGCTGCTGTCGCGGATCATCCTCGCCCAGGGCGAGATCGCCGCCGCCGGCAGCGACCCGCTGCAAGTGGTCGATGTGGTGACCCGCCGCGCGCAGGAGCTGACCCGCTCCACCGGCGCGGTGGTGGAAATGTGCGACGGCAACGACATGCTGTACTGGTCGGCCAGCGGCATCGCCGAACGACACCTGGGCCTGCGCCTGCCCAGCGATGGCAGCCTGTCCGGCCTGTGCATGCGCAGCGGCCAGGTGCTGCAGTGCGACGATTCGGAAGAAGACCCGCGGGTCAATCTGGTCGCCTGCCGCAAGGTCGGCCTGCGCTCGATGCTGGTGGTGCCGCTGCGCTACGGCGACCGCGGCATCGGCGTACTGAAGGTGATGTCGCCGTACCGCTGCAGCTATACCCCGCAGGACGTACGCACGCTGGAAATGCTGGCGACCCTGGTCGGCGCGACGCTGGCGCTGGCGATGGACCGCGCCGCGCTGCAGACCGATATCGCGCGTCGCCAGAACGCGGAGAAGCACGCGTTCCGCGAGAAGGCGGCGATCGCCACGCGCATCCGCGAGGTGGTCGCCAACGAGCGCCTGCAGATCGTGACCCAGCCGGTGCTGGCGCTGTCCACGCAGCGCATCGTCGGCGTTGAGGCCCTGTCGCGGTTCCCGTCCAATCCCGGCCTGGCGCCGTTGCGCTGGTTCGACGACGCGAGCAGGGTCGGGCTGGCGCTGGAACTGGAGCTGGCCGCGGCGCGCAAGGCGCTGCAGGTGCTGCCGCAGCTGCCGGCCCCGCTGTACCTGGCGATCAACGTCTCCGCGCAGACCCTGCTGCACCCGCAGCTGGAGGCGCTGCTGCACGGCCACGACCTGTCGCGGGTGGTGCTGGAGATCACCGAGCAATTGCAGGCGCCGGACTATCCGCGCCTGTCCGAGCATATCGGCGCGCTGCAGCGGCAGGGCCTGCGCATCGCGCTGGACGACGCCGGCACCGGCTTCGCCAGCCTGCGCCACCTGCTGCACCTGTCGCCGGACATCATCAAGCTGGACCTGACCCTGACCCGCGGCATCGACGCCGAACCGCGGCGCCAGCGGCTGGCGCTGGCGATCCTGTCCTTCGCCGCCGAGACCGACGCCAGCGTGATCGTCGAAGGCATCGAGACCGAGAGCGAACTGGCCACGCTGCAGGCGCTGGGCGCGCGCTACGGGCAAGGCTACCAACTGGCGCACCCGGGGCCGCTGTCGGCGCACCTGGCGCGCTATCCGGTGATCGGCGACGAGGCGGACTGAGCGCTTGGTTAGTACTTTGGATTGCTCCTGTAGGAGCGGCTTCAGCCGCGACCTGGCATTGCCGGGAAAGCTCCTGTCGCGGCTGAAGCCGCTCCTACAAGGGATCGCGGGGAGATCGCGAGGATCGCGGCCTGCCGCATTCCGGCCGCTCACCGAACGCATCGCGCGCAAACGCCGCGCATGAAAAAAGCGGGCCGAAGCCCGCTTTTTCCTTGCTGCAGCGTTGGACGCCGACGGCTTACTCGGCCGTCACGCCCTCGCCTTCTTCCACGGCCTTCATCGACAGGCGGATACGGCCCTGCTTGTCGACTTCCAGCACCTTGACCTTGACCAGATCGCCTTCCTTCAACACGTCGCTGACCTTCTCGACGCGGTCGCTGGAGATCTGCGACACGTGCACCAGGCCGTCCTTGCCCGGCAGGATGGTGACGAACGCACCGAAGTCCATGATCTTGGCGACCTTGCCTTCGTAGATGCGGCCCGGCTCCACGTCCGAGGTGATCTGCTCGATGCGCGCCTTGGCGGCCTGCGCAGCGATCGCGTTGACCGAGGCGATGACGATGGTGCCGTCGTCCTGGATGTCGATCTGGGTGCCGGTTTCCTTGGTGATCGCCTGGATGGTCGAGCCGCCCTTGCCGATCACTTCGCGGATCTTGTCCGGGTGGATCTTGATCGTCAGCAGGCGCGGCGCGTAGTCGCTCAGTTCCGAACGCGGGCTGGTCAGCGCGCTGGCCATCTCGCCGAGGATGTGCAGGCGGCCGGCCTTGGCCTGCGCCAGGGCCTGCTTCATGATCTCTTCGGTGATGCCTTCGATCTTGATGTCCATCTGCAGCGCGGACACGCCTTCGGCGGTACCGGCGACCTTGAAGTCCATGTCGCCCAGGTGATCTTCGTCACCCAGGATGTCCGACAGCACCACGAAGTCGTCGCCTTCCTTGACCAGGCCCATCGCGATGCCCGCGACCGGTGCCTTCACCGGCACGCCGGCGTCCATCAGCGCCAGCGAGCTGCCGCACACCGAGGCCATCGACGAAGAACCGTTGGACTCGGTGATTTCCGACACCACGCGGATCGTGTACGGGAACTCTTCCATGCTCGGCATCACTGCCAGCACGCCGCGCTTGGCGAGGCGGCCGTGACCGATCTCGCGCCGCTTCGGCGCACCGAAGCGACCGCACTCGCCCACCGAGTAGGGGGGGAAGTTGTAATGGAACAGGAAGTTTTCCTTGTATTCGCCGCTGACCGCGTCGATCACCTGGCCGTCGCGGGCGGTGCCCAGCGTGGTGATGACGATCGCCTGGGTCTCGCCGCGGGTGAACAGCGCCGAGCCATGGGTGCGCGGCAACACGCCGGCCTTGACGCTGATCGGACGCACCGTGTCCAGCGCACGGCCGTCGATGCGCACCTTGGTGCTCAGCACCGAGCCGCGCATGGTCTGGTATTCCAGCTCGCCAAATTCCTTGGACAGGTCGGCAGCGACCCAGCCTTCGACGGTGGCGCGCGGCGCCAGCTGCGCCAGCACGTCCTTCTTGATCGCCGAGATCGCGTCGCGACGCTGCAGCTTGTCGCGCACCTGGAACGCCGACGCCAGCTGATCGCCGACCGCTTCCTTCAGCGCCGCGATCATGCCTTCGTTCTTCGCCGGGGCGACCCAGTCGGACGGCTTGGTGCCGGCTTCGACGGTCAGCTCGTTGATGATGTTGATGACCTTCTGCATCTCGCGATGGCCGAAGGTGACCGCGCCCAGCATCACTTCTTCCGACAGCAGCGCCGCTTCGGACTCGACCATCAGCACCGCGTTGGCGGTACCGGCCACGACCAGCTCCAGCTGCGAATCCTTCAGCTCGGTGATGGTCGGGTTGAGGATGTATTCGCCGTTCTTGTAGCCGACCTTGGCGGCGCCGATCGGGCCGTTGAACGGGGTGCCGGCCAGCGACAGCGCGGCCGAGGCGCCGATCAGCGCGGCGATGTCGCCGTCGATGTCCGGGTTCATCGACATCACCGTGGCGATGATCTGCACTTCGTTCTTGTAGTCCTCCGGGAACAGCGGACGGATCGGACGGTCGATCAGACGCGAAATCAGCGTCTCCTTCTCGGTCGCACGACCCTCGCGCTTGAAGAAGCCGCCGGGGATGCGGCCGCCGGCGTAGAACTTCTCCTGATAGTCGACCGTCAGCGGGAAGAAGTCCTGACCTTCGCGCGCGCTCTTGGCGGCGACGGCGGTGACCAGCAGTACGGTGTCGTCCATCTTGACGATGACGGCGCCGCCGGCCTGGCGGGCGATCTCGCCGGTTTCGAGGGTGACGGTGTGCTTGCCGTACTGGAAGGTTTTGGTGATTTTTGCCACGGGGTTTCCTTGGATGATGCTGTCTTCGAATGGACCGCTGACGGCCCATGCCGCTGGCGGGTGGCCGGGAGGATCCGGCCGGCGGCGCGGAGCATTCCCCGGGCCACGGTACTACCCAAAACAAAACCGCGGCGCATCACTGCGCCGCGGTAGGGTTCGTTGACTCAGCGACGCAGGCCGAGCTTCTCGATCAGCGCCTTGTAGCGCTCGCCATCCTTCTTCTTCAGATAGTCGAGCAGGCTGCGGCGGCGGTTGACCATCTGCAGCAGGCCGCGGCGGCTGTGGTGGTCCTTCTTGTGGGTCTTGAAGTGGCCGGTCAGCAGCTCGATGCGCGCGGTCAGCAGGGCGACCTGCACTTCCGGGGAGCCGGTGTCGGCGGCGCCGCGCTTGTTTTCTTCGATGACTTTCTGGGTGTCGATGGACATGGTGTGTTTTCTCTGAGATGCGGGGCCGGCAGAAACGTGCTGATGAGACGCACCGCCTGGCTCGCCGATTGCGAAGGATTGCGCCGGAGCGCAGGGTTGCCGTAAAGGCCGCCGAATTGTACCGGCCCCAGCCCGGACGAACAAGGTGTTAACGCCGCGTCACGGCCAGGCCGGCCGCATCGCGGCCCGCGCCGGGCTCCTCGGCAGGTCGCGAATCAGAGGTTGAACATGCGCTGCGGCGCCAGCAGCCCGCCGGCATCGACCTGGCCCAGCCCCAGCGGCAGACCGTCCTCGCCGAACACCGCGACCGCGCCCGGCGCCCAGGCCGCATCGCGCAGGCGCTGGCCCATGCGGAAACGCTGCGCCGCAGCATGGTCCAGGCGCAACGGCGGGAAGTCGACCAGGCCGGCGGCCAGCGGCAGCAGCAGCGCCTCCAGCGCCTGCGGCTCTTGCGCGGCCAGTTGCTGCAGCTGTTCCAGGGTCACCATCTGCGGCTGCCGGAACGGCTCCACCCACAAGCGCCGCAGCCCGGCGATATGCGCGCCGCAGCCCAGCGCCTCGCCCAGGTCGCGGGCCAGGCTGCGGATATAGGTGCCGGAACCGCAGGCCACATGCAGGCGCAGCCGCTCGCTCTCGTGGGCGAGCACGTCGATGGCGTGGACCTCGACCTCGCGCTCCGGCGCCTCGATCGCCTCGCCGCGGCGCGCCTTCGCGTACAGCGGCTCGCCGCCCTGCTTCAGCGCCGAATAGATCGGCGCGCGCTGGCGGATGCGTCCGCGCAGCGGCGCCAGCGCCGCCTGCAGGGTCGCCGCATCGATCGCCGGCACCGGCCGGGTGCGCAGCACCGCGCCGTCGGCATCGTCGCTGTCGGTGCTCACGCCGAGCACGATCTCCGCTTCGTAGGCCTTGGCCGACCCCAGCAGCAGCCCGGCCAGCTTGGTCGCCTCGCCGAAGCACAGCGGCAGCAGGCCGGTGGCCAGCGGATCCAGGCTGCCGGTATGGCCGCCCTTCTCGGCACGGAACAGCCGCCGCGCCGCCTGCAGCGCCGCGTTGGAACTCATGCCGGCCGGCTTGTCGAGCAGCACGATGCCGTCGAGGCGGCGGAAGGAGATGCGGGGCAGTCGGGGGCCGAAGACGGGCATGGCGTTGGAAGCTGGGGGATTCGGGATTCGGGATTCGGGATTCGGGATTAGGAAATCGGGAATCGGGAATCGGGAATCGAACGGTAAGGCCTGCGATCGTCGCAGGCCACAAGGAAAAGCAGGCCGATGCAGAAGGATCTGCCGGCCGCGCAGACAAGGCTGCGGAGCACGGGCCGCCGCAAACATGGGTGGCCTGCAGTGCGCCCGACGCGCGGTGCCGATGCAATCGCACCGGCGGCAACGACTCAGGCTTTCGGCGGGACCGCGTCGCCGTCGCTGTCGCCCTCGGCGTCTTCCGACTGCTGCAATTCGGGCATGTCGCGCAGCAGGTTGTCGATGCGCTCGCCGCGATCGACCGAATCGTCGTAGTGGAAATGCAGTTCGGGCACGTGGCGCAGCTTCATCGCCCGCGCCAGCTCGCTACGCAGTTGCGGCGCCAGCTCTTTCAGGCCCTTGACCGCCTCTACGGAGCGCTCGGGCAGCAACGCGGTGACGAACACCTTGGCATGGGCCAGGTCGCGGGTGACCTCGACGTCGGAAACGCTGACCGACGGCAGGCCGTGATCGCGCACGGCCGAATGCACGATCGTGCCCAGGTCGCGGCGGATCTGCGCAGACACGCGATCGGTACGGTGGAAGGATTTTGTTGCCATGGTCCGGAATCTCTCTGTTCGGAGCGCGGGACCGGGAATGGGCGGGAACGAGCGACGCGCACCAGGCCGCCACTTTTCCCAATCCCGATTCCCGAATCCCGACTCCCGGCTTCTTACAGCGTGCGCTGCACTTCGATGCGCTCGAAGCACTCGATCTGGTCGCCCGGCTTGACGTCGTTGTAGGCCTTCACGCCGATACCGCACTCGGTGCCGTTGCGCACCTCGTCGACGTTCTCCTTGAAGCGACGCAGCGATTCCAGCTCGCCCTCGAACACCACGGTGTTGTCGCGCAGCACGCGGATCGGCTTGTTGCGCTTGACCACGCCCTCCACGACCATGCAGCCGGCGACCGCGCCGAACTTGGAGCTGCGGAACACGTCGCGCACCTGGGCGGTACCGATGATCTCTTCGCGGATTTCCACGCCGAGCAGACCGGAGGCCACCTGCTTCACCTGGTCGATCACGTCATAGATGATCGAGAAGTAGCGCAGGTCCACGCCGTTGGTTTCGATAATGCGCCGCGCCGAAGCGTCCGCACGCACGTTGAAGCCGATCACCGTGGCCTTGGAGGCCAGCGCCGAGTTCGCATCGGACTCGGTGATGCCGCCGACGCCGGAGTGGATCACGTTGATCCGGATCTGCTCGTTGGACAGCGCCACCAGCGACTGCTTCAGCGCTTCCACCGAACCCTGCACGTCGGCCTTGATCACCAGGTTCAGCGACAGCTGGCCTTCGCCCTTGCCGAGCTGCGACATGATGTCTTCCATGCGGCTGCCCGCCGAGGACACCAGGCGCGACTCGCGGCGCTTGGCCTCGCGCTGCTGCGCCACGTCCTTGGCCAGGCGCTCGTCGTCGACCACGACGAAGTCGTCGCCGGCATCCGGCACGCCGGACAGACCGAGCACCTGCACCGGGATCGACGGACCCGCCTCGGCCGGCTGGCCGCCGGTCTCGTCGAACAGCGCACGCACGCGGCCGTACTGCACGCCGCACACCAGGTAGTCGCCGCGCTTCAGGCTGCCCTGCTGCACCAGCACCGTCGCCACCGGGCCGCGGCCCTTGTCCAGCGAGGATTCGATCACCACGCCGCTGGCGCGGCCATCGAACACCGCCTTCAGTTCCAGCACTTCGGCCTGCAGCGAGATCGCGTCGAGCAGCGTGTCGATGCCCGCGCCGGTCTTGGCCGAGACTTCGACGAACTGGGTGTCGCCACCGAATTCTTCGGCGACCACGTCCTGCGAGAGCAGTTCGTTCTTGACCCGCAGCGGGTCGGCGCCGGACTTGTCGATCTTGTTGACCGCCACGATCAGCGGCACGCCGGCCGCTTTGGCGTGCTTGACCGCCTCGATCGTCTGCGGCATCACGCCGTCGTCGGCCGCCACCACCAGCACCACGATGTCGGTCAGCTTGGCGCCGCGCGCGCGCATCGAGGTGAAGGCCGCATGGCCCGGGGTATCCAGGAAGCTGATGACGCCGCGATCGGTTTCGACGTGATACGCGCCGATGTGCTGGGTGATGCCGCCGGCTTCGCCCGAGGCGACCTTGGTGCGGCGGATGTAATCCAGCAGCGAGGTCTTGCCGTGATCGACGTGACCCATGATGGTGACCACCGGCGGACGCGAGCGCTTCTCGCCCTGCTCGTCCTCGGTGTGCGCCAGCAGCGCGTCCTCGGCGTCGGCACTGCCCGCACGCACCGGCTTGTGGCCGAGCTCTTCGGTGATCAGCGCCGCGGTGTCGTGGTCGATGGACTGGGTGATGGTGGCCATCACGCCCATCTTGAACAGCGCCTTGACCACGTCGCCGCCCTTCAGCGCGAGCTTCTGCGCCAGGTCGGCCACGGTGATGGTCTCGCCGATCGCCACTTCGCGCACCACCGGTGCGGTCGGACGCTCGAAGCCATGCGCGCCGCCGCCGCTGCGCGAGGGCTCGGGCTGGCGACGGCCGCCGCTGTTGCCGCCGCGCGGCTTGCCGCGCACGTTGGAACGGCGCGCGCGATCGGCCGCGGACAGGTGCAACTGGCCGGCGAAGCGGCTGGTGCTGTCGTCGTCCTCGACGCCGGCGACCATCACGTGCGAGCCACGGGTCTTGTGCTTGTTGCCGGCGTTGCGGTCGTCGCTGCGCGGCGCGGCCGGCTTCGGCGGATGGTGCGGCGCGCTGGCCGGACGCGGCGCACGCGGCGCAGCGGCGGCACCAGTGCCGGCACCGGTATTCGGGGTCGCAGCGGACGCAGGCGCAGCCGCGGCCGCCGGCGGCGCCGACTCGGCTTCCAGCGCGGCCTGCGCGGCCTTGCGCTCGGCTTCCACGCGGTCGCGCGCATCCTGCTCGGCCTGGCGCTTGCGCTCGATTTCCTCGGCGCGCGCACGGTCCTGCTCGGCGAGCTTCTGCTGTTCGGCCAGGTTGCGCTGCTTGGAGGCTTCCAGCTTGCGCAGGATCTCGGCGCGCTCGTCATCCACCCGTCCGCCCGACGACATGCCCGCGCGCTCGGCAGCGAGGTCTTCGGCGGTCTTGACGTAGGTACGCTTCTGCCGGACCTCAACGTTGACCGTGGTCTTGCTGCGACCGGCGCTGACCGTCACTTCCTGCAGCTTGCGCCGGTTCAGGGTGATCTTCTTCGGCGCGGCCTGGGCTTCTTCCTCGACCGGCTTGTCGGTCTTGCCGTGGGTACGGCGCAGGAAGCCGAGCAGCTTCATCTTTTCGGTACTGGTCACGACCTGGTCGGGACCGCTGAACTTCATTCCGGCCTCGGCCAGTTGAACCAGCAGTTTATCGACCGGCGTATTCACCAGTTCGGCCAGCTTGCGGATGGTGGTTTGCTGCGACATTCGGATCCTATGATCTGGTTGGCGCCCCCTCGCGTGCGAAGGTAGCGCGGATTCTAAGCCCTGATCGGTTCAGGGCGGCATTCATCGCTGACTCATTCGCCGCGTTCCAATCGGGCGATCTCCTCGGCACGGGCTGCCAGGATGAGCGCAGCGGCGCGCTCCTGGTCCACATCCTCGATGCCGAATTCGAGGATTTCGTCCGCAGCCAGATCCGACAGGTCCTCGCTGGTCCGCACGCCATGGCTGGCCAGCGCGTAGGCGGTGGCCTCGTCCATGCCTTCCAGCGACAGCAAATCCGCCGCCGGCACGCCGCTGTCGTCGCTTTCCTCGGCGGCCAGCGCCTCGTTGAGCAGCGCATCGCGCGCGCGGGCCCGCAGCTCCTCGACGATGTCCTCGTCGAAGCCTTCCACCGCCAGCAGCTCGCCGACCGGCACGTAGGCGATTTCCTCGACCGAGTTGAAGCCCTCGGCGACCAGGATCGCGGCGATTTCCTCGTCCACTTCCAGCTTTTCCATGAACAGCTGGCGGGCGACGGTCTGCTCGGCCTCGGACTTGGCCGCGACCTGCTCGGCGGTCATCACGTTGAGCTGCCACCCGGTCAGGCGGCTGGCCAGACGCACGTTCTGGCCGCCCTTGCCGATCGCCTGGGCCAGCCGGTCTTCGGCCACCGCCAGGTCCATCGAGTGCTTTTCCTCATCGACGATGATCGACTGCACCTCGGCCGGCGCCATCGCGTTGATGACGAAATTGGCCGGGTTGTCGTTCCACAACACGATGTCCACGCGCTCGCCGTTGAGCTCGTTGGACACCGCCTGCACGCGCGAACCGCGCATGCCGATGCAGGCGCCGATCGGGTCCGTGCGGGTGTCGTGCGCCAGCACCGCGATCTTGGCGCGGTCGCCCGGATCGCGCGCGCAGGCCTTGATCTCGACCAGGCCCTGGCCCACTTCCGGCACTTCCAGCTTGAACAGCTCGATCATGAATTCCGGCGCGGCGCGGCTGATGAACAGCTGCGGGCCGCGCGGCTCCGAGCGCACTTCGGCCAGGTAGCCGCGGACGCGGTCGCCGGCGCGCAGCACGTCGCGCGGGATGCCCTTGTCCTTGGGAATGAAGGCCTCGGCGTTGCCGCCCAGATCGACATAGATGTTGCCGCGCTCGGCGCGCTTGACCACGCCGGTGACCAGCTCGCCGATGCGGTCCTTCCACGCGTCCACCACCTGCTGGCGCTCGGCCTCGCGCACGCGCTGCACGATCACCTGCTTGGCGGCCTGCGCGGCGATGCGCCCGAAATCCGGGTTCTCGATCTGCTCTTCGATGTAGTCGCCGACGTCCACGCCTTCGGCTTCGTCGACCGCGTCCATCAGGCGGATCTGCCGGTCCGGCGATTCCATCACCACGTCGTCGGCCACCACTTCCCAGCGGCGGTAGGTTTCGTAATTGCCGTCCTTGTGATCGATGGTGACGCGCGTCAGCACGTCCTGATCGGGGTAGCGCTTCTTCGCCGCCGAGGCCAAGGCGGCCTCGATCGCGTCGAAGATCACTTCGCGCGGCACGCCTTTTTCGTTGGCCACTGCGTCGACTACCAGCAACAGTTCCTTGCTCATTCTTTCGCTCCGCGCGCAGCCTTGTCGGCTGCCGGTTCGTTGGATGGTTTCTTATTGGGTTTTGCGGTCTTGCCGGCCGGCTTGGGGCGCTTGGCCGGCGGCTTTGGGGTGCTACCCGGCTGCTTGGGCGTCTTGCCCGGCTTGGTCGGGGCCAGGCCCAGCGCCGCCCAGTCGGGCAGGATCCGCGCCTTGTCGATATTGTCGAAGTCCACCGCCAGTTCGGCGTCGTCGACCTCGAACACGATGCGGCCGGCGTCCGCGTCCACCTGGGCGATGCGCCCCTGCAGGCGCCGACGGCCCTGCTGCGGCAGCTTCAACACCACCTTGGCCGACTCGCCCTGGTGGCGCGCGAACTGCGCGGCGGTGAACAGCGGACGGTCCACGCCGGGCGAGGACACTTCCAGCGTGTAGTTGCCGCTGATCGGATCTTCCACGTCCAGCTGCGCCGACACTTCGCGGCTGACCCGCTCGCAATCGTCGATGTTGACGATGCGCTCGGGCTGTTCGGCCAGCGGCACGTCGATATACAGGCGCAGCGTGGCGCCGCCCGGGGCCGGCAGGTATTCCGCCCCCAGCAGTTCCAGACCCAACGCGTCCACGGTCGGGCCCAGCAGATTCGCGATTTCGTTTGCCTTGTCGCTCACAGCCTGCCTTGCATTTGAATGAATGAAATCGGTCCTGGCGGTTTTCCCGGACCCCGGAAACGACAAAGGGCCCGTTGGGCCCCTTGTCCGGTACGACTCCGGTAAAGCTGGATTCCGGTTGCAAAGACGGGAACATGCGTCTTCGCGAAGCCCAAATTTCCCTACCGCAGGCAACCGGTGAACTGGTTGCCGCTGTAGACAAATATGGTAGCGGGGGCAGGATTTGAACCTGCGACCTTCGGGTTATGAGCCCGACGAGCTGCCAGACTGCTCCACCCCGCAGCAGAAGCGGAATTATGAAGAACCAGCGCGGTTATTGCAAGCCCTGATTTTCATCCGACCCGGTGGCGATGCCGCCGGTCTTCGAGCGACATGATAACCGCACGCGACCGATAACGGAATACCGATAGCATCGCTCGATGCACAAACGACAACGCCGCCAGGACGGCGGCGTTGTCGCAAACAGCTTGAAAACAGCGCTTTGGCGCGCGATCAGGCCAGATGCGCGAACGCGCGCTGGCACCACGCCATCAGCGGGCTCCAGGCCAGGCCCAGCGCCAGCAAGCCGATCGCATTGACGCCGAGCACCACGCCGAGCACGCGGTCGTCGTTGGCCGGCAACGGCTCGCCGACCGGCTCGTCGAAATACATCACCTTGATCACGCGCAGGTAGTAGAACGCGCCGATCACCGCGCACAGCACCGACAGGATGGCCAGGCCGGTCCACCACAGGTTGTCGGTCGGCACCGCGACCACCGCGCCGAGCACCGCCAGCTTGGCCCAGAAGCCCAGGAACGGCGGCACGCCGGCCAGCGAGGCCATGATGCACAGCACCAGCAGCGCCATCCACGGGTTGCGCGCGTTCAGGCCCTTGAAGTCGTCGATGTGCTCGGCCTCGAAGCCCTTGCGCGACATCGCGATGATCGCGCCGAACGAGGCGGTGGACATCACCGCGTAGCAGATCGCATAGAACAGCGCCGCCGCATAGCCGCGCTCGCCGCCGCCGGCCACGCCGAGCAGCAGGAAGCCGATGTGCGAGACGGTCGAATACGCCAGCATGCGCTTGAGGTTGCTCTGCGCCAGCGCCATCAGGTTGCCGACCAGCAGCGACAGCGCCGCCAGGCCGCCGATCACCCAGTGCCACTGCTCGGCCAGCGGGCCGACGCCCACTTCCAGCAGCCGGTAGGCCATGCCGAACGCGGCCAGCTTCGAGGCCGAGCTGATGAACAGCGCGATCGGTGCCGGCGCGCCCTGGTACACGTCGGGCAGCCACATGTGGAACGGCGCGGCGCCGAGCTTGAACGCCACGCCGGCGATCATGAAGATGGTTCCGGTCAGCAGCAGCGTGCGCTCGTGGGTCGAACCGATCGCCTCGTGGATGCCGGTCAGGCTCAGCGTGCCGGTGGCGCCGTAGATCAGCGACATGCCGTACAGCAGCAGGCCCGAGGCCAGCGAGCCGAGCACGATGTACTTCATCGCCGCTTCGGTGGCCATGCCGTTGTCGCGGTTCGACGCGACCAGCGCGTACGAGCACAGCGCCAGCAGTTCCAGGCCCAGGTAGACCATCAGCAGGCTGCCGGCCGAGACCAGGATCATCATGCCGACCGTGGCGAACAGCACCAGCACCGGAATCTCGCCCTGGTACAGCTTGCGCTCGCGCAGGTAGCTCCAGCCGTAGATCAGGGTCAGCGCGCTGAGGCCGACGATCACCGTCTTCATCACGTCGGCGGCGGCGTCGCGCACGAACATGCCGTTGAACACCTCGCCCTGCCCGCCCACGCCGGCGAGCAGCATCGCGAACACCGCGACCAGGATCGCCACCGAGACGATATGGGTCCAGGCCTTGTTGCGCTCGCTGACGAACAGATCGAGCATCAGCAGGGCGAAGGCGCCGCCGGTCAGCACCAGCTCGGGGAGCAGGGGCGGCAGGTCGACGGCGGTCAGGGGCAGTAGCGCAGGGGTGGTCATCATCAAATCTCTGGAATCATTTCGCTCGACGGCCCGATTACAGCTTGCTGGTGGCGATCTGCGCCGCCAGCTTTGCGATCGAGGGTTCCATCAGGTCGGTCAGCGGCTTCGGATACAGGCCCAGGACCAGCACGCCCACCGCAAACACGCCCAGCACCAGCGCCTCGCGGCCGTTGATGTCCTTCAGCTCGGCCACGTGCGCGTTGGCCACTTCGCCGAAGAACACGCGCCGGTACAGCCACAGGGTATAGGCGGCGGTGATCACCAGGGTCGTGCCCGCACCGACGGCCAGCAGCGGATGGGTCTGGAAGCTGGCCATGAGCACCATGAACTCGCCGACGAACCCGCTGGTTCCCGGCAGGCCGGCATTGGCCATGAAGAACAGCATCGAGAACGCGGCGAACCACGGCATCACGTTGGCCACGCCGCCGTAGTCGGCGATGCGGCGGGTATGCATGCGGTCGTAGAGCACGCCGACGCAGGAGAACATCGCGCCGGACACGAAGCCGTGCGAGATCATCTGCACCATCGCGCCCTGCAGGCCCAGGCGCGCCGCATCGGTGCTGCCGAAGCCGACCAGGGCGAAGGCGATGAAGGTGCCGAGGGTGACGAAGCCCATGTGCGCGATCGACGAATAGGCGATCAGCTTCTTCATGTCGTCCTGCACCAGCGCGACCAGGCCGACGTAGATCACCGCGATCAGCGACAGTGCGATCACCAGCCAGGCCCACTCGTTGCTGGCGTCGGGCAGGATCGGCAGATTGAAGCGCAGGAAGCCGTAGCCGCCGATCTTCAGCGCGATCGCCGCCAGGATCACCGAACCGGCGGTCGGCGCCTCGACGTGCGCGTCCGGCAGCCAGGTGTGCACCGGGAACATCGGCACCTTGACCGCGAACGCGATCAGGAACGCGAAGAACAACCAGGTCTGTTCCTTGGAGGTCAGCGACAGCTGGTACAGGTCGGCGAGCTGGAAGCTGCCGCCCTTCAGGTACAGGTAGATCAACCCGACCAGCATCAGCACCGAGCCGAGGAAGGTGTACAGGAAGAACTTGACCGCGGCGTAGATGCGGCGCGGGCCGCCCCAGATGCCGATGATCAGGAACATCGGGATCAGCATCGCCTCGAAGAACACATAGAACAGCATCGCGTCGGTAGCGGCGAAGATGCCGACGGTGACGCCTTCCAGGATCAGGAACGCGGCCACGTACTGGTTGACCCGCTTCTCGATCGAGGTCCAGGCGCCGATCAGCGCCAGCACCGTGACCAGCGTGGTCAGCACGATCAGCGCGATCGCGATGCCATCGACACCGAGGTTGTAGCCGATGTCGTAGGCCGGGATCCACGCATGGGTTTCGACGAACTGCAGCGCGTCGCTGGCGTAGTCGAAACCGGTGAGCAGCGGCAGGCTGAGGGCGAAGGTCAGCAACGCGACCAGCAGCGACGCCCAGCGCGCCGCCTTGGCGTCGCGCAACGCGAGGATCAGCGCGCCGCCGAGGATCGGCAGCCAGATCAGGAGAGTCAGTAGGGGCCAGTTCGACACGTGTTCTTATTCCGTACAGGTCAACGCCAGAAATGCATCAGCACGCCCAACAGGGCAATGAGACCGATGATCATCGCGAAGGCGTAGTGATAGAGGAAACCGGATTGCGTGCGACGCAGCAGGTTGGCCGCCAGGTCGATCACGCGCGCGGTGCCGTTGACCATGACGCCGTCCACGACATGCGTGTCCACCGCACGCGACACCTTGCCGAGGCGCAGGCCGCCACCGGCGAAGCCGTCGATCCAGAGCTTGTCCAAACCGTACTTGTTCTCGAGGATCCACACCGGCAGCGAGAACGTCTTGCGCGCCTTCGCCGCCAGCTCGGGCTTCCACAGGTACAGGATCCAGGCCAGGGCGAAGCCGGCCAGGGTCAGGAAGAACGGCGGCTGGGTCAGGCCGTGCAACGCGAACGCGACCGGGCCGTGGAACTCCTCGGCCAGCGCGCCGACGCTGTCGCGCGCCGGGTTGTAGAAGTCGATGATGCCGCTGAAGAAACCGACCGCCTGGCCCTTGATCGCCACCGCGGCATGGTGCCCCGCCCAATCGGTGCCGAACAGCATTGGGCCGATGGTGAAGAAGCCGATCGCGATCGACGGGATCGCCAGCAGCACCAGCGGCACCGTCACCACCCACGGCGACTCGTGCGGCTCGTGCGCGCCATGGTGGCCGTGGTCGTCGTGACCATGGTCGTCATGCGCATGCGCGTCGTGCGCGTCGGCATGCGCGCTGTCGTGGTGCGCGTGCGCGTCGTGCGCATGCGCATCGCGGAAGCGTTCCTTGCCGTGGAAGGTCAGGAACAGCAGGCGGAAGCTGTAGAAGCTGGTGATCAGCACGCCGCCGAGTACCGCCCAGTAGCCGTAGGTCGCGATCCAGTTGTGCGACTCGTGCGCATGGTGCGCGGCCGCCTCGATGATCGTGTCCTTGGAGTAGAAGCCGGCGAAGAACGGGGTACCGACCAGGGCCAGGGTGCCGATCACGCTGGTCCAGTAGGTGACCGGCATGTACTTGCGCAGGCCGCCCATCTTGCGCATGTCCTGCTCGTGGTGCATGCCGACGATCACCGAGCCGGCGGCCAGGAACAGCAGCGCCTTGAAGAAGGCGTGGGTCATCAGGTGGAACACCGCTGCCGAGTACGCCGACACGCCCAGCGCCACGGTCATGTAGCCCAGCTGCGACAGCGTCGAGTAGGCGACCACGCGCTTGATGTCGTTCTGCACGATGCCGATCAGGCCGGTGAAGAACGCGGTGGTGGCGCCGATGAACAGCACGAAGTTCAGCGCGGTTTCCGACAGCTCAAACAGCGGCGACATGCGCGCCACCATGAAGATGCCGGCGGTGACCATGGTCGCGGCGTGGATCAGCGCCGAGATCGGGGTCGGGCCTTCCATCGAGTCGGGCAGCCACACGTGCAGCGGCACCTGCGCCGACTTGCCCATCGCGCCGATGAACAGGCAGATGCAGATGATCGTCGCCACGTTCCACGGGTGGCCCTGGAACAGCTGCACCTGGGCCAGGCCGCCGGCCGTCTCGCTGCCGAGCACCGCCGTGGCGTTGGCGAACACGCTGGCGTAGTCGAGCGTGCCGAACCACAGCAGCACGCCAGCGATGCCGAGGATGAAGCCGAAGTCGCCGACGCGGTTGACCAGGAACGCCTTCATGTTGGCGAACACCGCGCTCGGCCGCTTGAACCAGAATCCGATCAGCAGGTACGACACCAGGCCCACCGCTTCCCAGCCGAAGAACAGCTGCAGGAAGTTGTTGCTCATCACCAGGCTCAGCATCGAGAAGGTGAACAGCGAGATGTAGCTGAAGAAGCGCTGGTAGCCGGGATCCTCCGCCATGTAGCCGATGGTGTAGATGTGCACCAGCAGCGATACGAAGGTCACCACCACCATCATCATCGCGGTCAGCCGATCGACCATGAAGCCGACGTGGGCCGAGTAGTGGCCGACCTCGAAGAAGGTGTACAGGTTCTGGTTGAACGGCGACGCGCCCTGCCCGACCAGCTGGTACAGCGTCCAGCACGACAGCGCACAGCTGATCGCCACGCCGAGGATGGTGACGGACTGGGCGCCCTTGCGGCCGACCTGGCGACCGAACAGGCCGGCGACGATGCTGCCGACCAGCGGCGCAAGCACCACCGCGATCAGCAGACTCTTGGAGAGAGTGATTTCCATCTACGGGTCAGCCCTTCAGCGAATCGACTTCGGCCACGTTGATCGTGTGGCGGGTACGGAACAGCGTCACCAGGATGGCGAGGCCGATGGCGGCCTCGGCCGCGGCCACGGTCAGGATGAAGAACACGAACAGCTGGCCGGCGGCGTCGCCGAGTTCACGCGAGAACGCGACGAAGTTGATGTTGACCGACAGCAGCATCAGCTCGATCGACATCAGCAGCACGATGACGTTCTTGCGGTTGAGGAAGATGCCGGCCAGGCTGATGCAGAACAGCACCGCGCCGAGCGCCAGCATGTGGCCTAGGGTGATCATGGCTGGCCCTCCTGCGGCGCCGGAGCCGGGGTGTGCAGCGTGGGCGTTTCGGCATCCATCTTGACGATGCGCAAGCGGTCGCCGGCCTTGACCCGCGCCTGCTCGCCCGGGTTCTGGGTCTTGATGCCGGTGCGCTTGCGCAGGGTCAGCATCACCGCCGCCACCACCGCCACGGTCAGGATGATCGCGGCGAATTCGAACGGCAGCAGGAACTGGGTGAACAGGGTCTTGGCCAGCCAGGTGATGTTGGAGGTGTCGGCGGCCTGCGCAGCGGCGTTGTCGGCCGGGAACGGGGTGGCGGTGCGCGCCTTGACCCCGATCAGGGTGACCATCTGCACCAGCATCGCCACCGCCACCACCAGCCCGACCGGCAGGTAACGCACCCAGCCCTGGCGCAGCCGCGCGGTATCGATGTCGAGCATCATCACCACGAACAGGAACAGCACCATCACCGCGCCGACATAGACCAGCACCAGCGTCACGCCGAGGAACTCGGCGCCCACCAGCAGCCACACGCAGGCGATGGAGAAGAAGGTCAGGATCAGGCACAGCACCGCGTACACGGAGTTGCGCACGCTGATCACCGCGCCGGCGGAGACCGCGGCGATGGTGGCGAAGATCCAGAAAGCGATATTTACCCAATCCATTTCGGGACCTCAGCGGAAGGCGGCGTCGGCGGCGCGGCGCTCGGCGATCTCGGCTTCGAGCCGGTCTCCGATCGCCAGCAGCTGCGGCTTGGTGACGATGTTCTCGCCGCGGTTCTCGAAGTGGTACTCGAGCACGTGGGTTTCCACGATCGAGTCCACCGGACAGCTTTCCTCGCAGAAACCGCAGTAGATGCACTTGAACAGGTCGATGTCGTAGCGCGTGGTGCGGCGGGTGCCGTCCTCGCGCTTGGCCGAATCGATGGTGATCGCCAGCGCCGGGCACACCGCCTCGCACAGCTTGCAGGCGATGCAGCGTTCCTCGCCGTTGGGATAGCGGCGCAGCGCGTGCAGGCCGCGGAAGCGCACCGACTGCGGGAACTTCTCCATCGGGTACAGCACGGTGTACTTGGGACGGAACGTGTACTTCAGGGTCAGCCACAGGCCGCCGAGCAGCTCGAGCAGCAGCAGGCTCTTGAAGTAATGGGTGACTTTATTCATCGCTTACACGCCCTTGTGGATCACGCCGTAGAACACCATCAATGCCGTCACCGCGATCCACACGATCGTCAGCGGGATGAACACCTTCCAGCCCAGACGCATGATCTGGTCGTAGCGGTAGCGCGGGAAGCTGGCGCGGAACCAGATGTAGGCGCTGGCGAAGAACAACACCTTCATCAGCAGCCACGGCCAGCCGCCGGTCCAGATCCAGTTGACCCACGGCGAGATGTCCGCCGTGACCCAGCCCTGGAGCGGGCTCAGCCAGCCGCCCAGGAAGAAGATCGAGACCAAGAAGCTGACCAGGATCATGTTGGCGTATTCGGCCAGGAAGAACAGCGCGAACGCGCCGCCCGAATACTCGACCATGTGCCCGGCGACGATTTCCGACTCGCCCTCGACCACGTCGAACGGCGCACGGTTGGTCTCGGCCACGCCGGACACCCAGTACACGATGAACAGCGGGAACAACGGCACCAGGAACCAGTCGAAGAAGCCGGAGTTGCCGGCCTGCGCCGCCACGATCGTGCTCAGGTTGAGGCTGCCGGCGGCGATCATCACCCCGACCAGGGCGAAGCCCATCGCGATCTCGTAGCTGACCACCTGCGCGGCCGAGCGCATCGCGCCCAGGAACGCGTACTTGGAGTTGGACGCCCAGCCGGCCAGGATGATGCCGTACACGCCCAGCGAGGTCATCGCCAGCAGGTACAGCAGACCGGCGTTGGCATTGGACAGCACCAGTTTGGCGTCGAACGGCACCACCGCCCAGGCCGCGAACGCCGGCGCCAGGGTGATCAGCGGCGCGATCACGAACATCGCCTTGTGCGAGCTGCTGGGCTGGATGATTTCCTTGAACAGCAGCTTGAACACGTCGGCGAAGGCCTGGAAGATGCCCATGCCCACGTACATCGGTCCGTGGCGCACGTGCATCCAGCCGATCAGCTTGCGCTCCCAGACCACGTAGAACGCCACCGAGATGATCACCGGCATGGCGATCAGCAGGATCTTCAGCACGATCCACAGGACCACGCCGATCGCGCCCAGGCCGACGAACCACTGGTGCAGCGGATCGACCACGTTCAACAGCATCTCGTTCATGCAGCCACCACCGTTACCCGGCCGGCACCGATCGGCGCCGTCGCACCATGGCCGGATTCGATCCAGGCCACCCCTGCCGCAACCCGCGGATCCAGCACCACCGGCAGCGTCGCGTTGCCGACGGCGTTGCCGACCTTGACCACCTGCCCGGCGGCCACGCCCAGTTGCGCGGCATGCTCGGGATGCAGGCGGATCGCCGGCGCGTCGTTGAGCGGATGCGCCTGCAGCGCGGGCGCACGGCGCACCACCGCATCGGTGCGGTAGATCGCCGGCGTCGCCGCCACTTCGATGCCCTCGCCCGCCGCCGCGCCCTGCGCCGAACCGCGCAGGCTCACGCTGCGCGGCTGCACGCCGGCACGCAGGCCGGCCAGGTCGGTGAAGTCGAAGCCGGCCAGCTGCAATTCGCCGCCGAGCGCACGCAGCACCCGCCAGCCTTCGCGCGCCTGGTCCGGCAGCTTGCCGGCGGCACGCGCCAACTGCTCGACGCCGTCCAGGTTGGTCAGCGTCGCGTCGATTTCCGGCAGCGCGCCGATCGGCAGGATCACATCGGCGACATCGCGGGTGGAGGCGCAGGCGAACTGGCTGAACGCCACCACCTTGGCCGCGCCCAGCGCGGCGCGCGCGGCGCCGGCATCGGCGAAGTCCAGGCCCGGCTCGATGCCGTAGAGCACATAGGCGCTGCGCGGCTCGGCGAACATGCCGGCCACGTCGCGCGCGCTCGGCAGCACGCCGAGCTTGGCCAGGCCCACCGCATTGGCGCCCTGCGGCACGCGGCACAGCGCCGCGCCGGTGGCAGCGGCGAAGTCGCGCGCGGCGGCGCGCAGCGCGGCGGCCTGCGGATGGTTCTCGACCAGCGCGCCGACGATCAGCACCGCACGCCCGGCCGCGCCCTGCACCGCCTCGCGCAGCGCCGCATCGGCGAGCGCGGCGGCGAAACCGGACGGGGCCACGATCTGCTTGCCGGCCTGGTCGAAGGCGAAATCGAAATCGACCGGGTTGATCGAGTACACGCGCGCCTGGCGCTGCATCCGCGCCTTGCGGATGCGGGCGTGCAGCAGCGGCAGCTCATGCCGCAGGTTGCTGCCCAGCACCACGATCACGTCGGCCTGCTCGATCTGCGCCAGCGGCACCGCGAACGGCTCGGCCACGGCGGCATCGGAGAAATCGCGGTTGCCGATGCGGTGGTCCAGGTTGCCGCTGCCCAGGCCGTCGGCCAGGCGCGCCAGCAAGGCGCCTTCCTCGTTGGAGGTGGCCGGGTGCGCGAGCACGCCCAGCGCATCGCCGCGGTTGCTGTTCAGGATGTCGGCGGCGGCGGCCAGGCCATCGGCCCAGGACACTTCCTGCCACTGGCCGTCGATCTTGCGCAGCGGCCGGGTGGCGCGGTCGGCCGCGTACAGGCCCTGGTGCGAATAGCGGTCGCGGTCGGACAGCCAGCACTCGTTGACCGCCTCGTTGTCGCGCGGCACGGTGCGCAGCACTTCGCCGCGGCGCACGTGCAGGAACAGGTTGGAGCCCATCGCGTCGTGGTAGCCGAGCGATTCGCGCGCGGTCAGTTCCCACGGACGCGCCCGGAACTGGAACACCTTGTTGGTCAGCGCGCCGACCGGGCACACGTCGATGACGTTGCCCGACAGCTCGGTGGTCAGCGGCTTGCCGTCGTAGGTGCCGATCTGCAGGTTCTCGCCGCGGTACATGCCACCCAGCTCGTAGGTGCCGGCGATGTCCGCGGTGAAGCGCACGCAGCGCGTGCACTGGATGCAGCGGGTCATCTCGGTGGCGACCAGCGGACCGATGTCCTCGTCGGCCACCACGCGCTTGCGCTCGTTGAAGCGGCTGACCGAGCGGCCGTAGCCCAGCGACACGTCCTGCAGCTCGCACTCGCCGCCCTGATCGCAGATCGGGCAATCCAGCGGGTGGTTGATCAGCAGGAATTCCATCACGCTGCGCTGGTACTTGAGCGCCTTCTCGCTGCGCGTGGCGACCTTCATGCCGTCCATCACCGGCGTCGCGCAGGCCGGCGACGGCTTCGGCGACTTCTCCACATCGACCAGGCACATGCGGCAGTTGGCCGCGATCGGCAGCTTCTCGTGGTAGCAGAAGCGCGGGATCGGAATGCCGGCCTTGTCGGCCGCCTGGATGATCATCGAGCCCTTGGGCACGACCAGGGACTGGCCGTCGATCTCGACGGTCACATGTCCCTCCGGCACCACGGCCGGGGTCACGCCAGGATTGTTGGGTTGCGCGCTCATGCGGCGGCTGCCTCCACCTTCTTGCCGTCAACCATCGAATGACCGTTGACGATGTAGTACTCGAATTCGTCCCAGAACTGGCGCAGGAAGCCCTGGATGGGCCATGCCGCCGCTTCACCGAACGCGCAGATGGTGTGGCCTTCGATCTGGCCGGCCACCGTCCTCAACTGGTGCAGGTCTTCCATCGTGGCCTTGCCGGCGACGATGCGCTCAAGCACGCGGTGCATCCAGCCGGTGCCCTCGCGGCACGGGGTGCACTGGCCGCAGGATTCCTTGTGGAAGAACTGCGAGATGCGGCAGGCGAACTTGACGCAGCACACGCTGTCGTCGAGCACCACGATGGCGCCCGAGCCCAGGCCGGTGCCCAGTGCGCGCAGGGTGTCGTAGTCCATCTGCAGGCCCTTGAGCTGCTCGGCCTTCAGCACCGGCATCGACACGCCGCCCGGCACCGCGCCCTTCAGCGTGCGGCCCGGCTTGAGGCCGCCGGCCATCTCCAGCAGTTCGTCGAAGGTGGTGCCCAGCGGCACCTCGAAGTTACCGCCCTTCTGCACGCAGCCGGACACCGAGAAGATCTTCGGCCCGCCGTTCTTGGTCTTGCTCAGGCCCAGGAACCATTCCGGCCCATTGCGGATGATCGCCGGCACCGAAGCGTAGGTCTCGGTGTTGTTGATCGTCGACGGCTTGCCGTACAGGCCGAAGTTGGCCGGGAATGGCGGCTTGTAGCGCGGCTGGCCCTTCTTGCCTTCCAGCGACTCCATCAGCGCGGTCTCTTCGCCGCAGATGTAGGCGCCGGCGCCGAGCGCGCCGTAGATGTCGATGTCCACGCCGCTGCCGAGCACGTTCTTGCCCAGCCAGCCGTTGGAATAGGCGTCCGCCAGGGCCTGCTCGAAGTGCTCGAACGGCTCGTGGTGGAACTCGCCGCGCAGGTAGTTGTAGCCGACCGTGCTGCCGGTGGCGTAGCAGGCGATGGCCATGCCCTCCACCACCGAATGCGGGTTGTAGCGCAGGATGTCGCGGTCCTTGCAGGTGCCCGGCTCGGACTCGTCCGAGTTGCACAGGATGTATTTCTGCGGCGCGCCCTTGGGCATGAACGACCACTTCAGGCCGGTCGGGAAACCGGCGCCGCCGCGGCCGCGCAGGTTCGACTGCTTGACCATCTCGATCACCTGCTCCGGCGCGATCTTCTCTTCGAGGATCTTGCGCAGGGCGGCGTAGCCACCGGTCTTCAGGTAGCTCTCGTACGACCACGGGGTGTCGTAGTGCAGCGTGGTGTACACCACCTGGTGCGGCAGCGGCGCAGGGCCGACCGGACCGGTGGGAGCGTGGGGATGCTGTGCCATTGCCGTTACTCCAACCCGTCCAGCAGCGCGTCGACCTTGTCCTTGGTCAAGTGCTCGTGATAGTGGCCGTTGATCACCATCATCGGCGCGCCGGCGCAGCCGGCAAGGCATTCTTCTTCGCGCTTGAGGTAGACGCGGCCATCGGCGGTGGACTGGCCCAGCTTGCAGCCGAGCTTCTTCTCCGCATGCGCGACCAGGTCCTCGGCGCCGTTGAGCCAGCAGCTGATGTTGGTGCAGAAGGCGACGTTGTTGCGGCCGACCTTCTCGGTCTCGAACATCGAGTAGAAGCTGGCGACCTCGTAGGCCCACACCGGCGGCAGCTCCAGGTACTTGGCCACGCCGACGATCAGTTCGTCGGTCAACCAGCCCTGGTTCTGCTCCTGCGCGGCGTGCAGGCCCTGCAGCACCGCCGAACGCTTGCGGTCAGGCGGGAACTTGGCCAGCCAGTGATCGATGTGCGCGCGCGTCTTGTCGCTCAGCACCAGCATCGGATCGACGTCGCGCGCCGCTTCGAAATTACCTGTCGCCTTCATCGGTCGACCTCACCAAACACCAGATCATAGGTACCAATCATCGCCACCACGTCGGCCAGCATGTGCCCGCGCACGATCGCGTCCATCGAGGACAGATGGGCGAAGCCCGGCGCGCGCAGGTGCACGCGGAACGGCTTGTTGGCGCCGTCGGACGCCAGGTAGCAGCCGAACTCGCCCTTCGGCGCCTCGACCGCGCAATAGGTCTCGCCGGCCGGCACGCAATAGCCTTCGCTGAACAGCTTGAAGTGATGGATCAAGGCTTCCATGTCGTCCTTCATTTCCGCCCGCTTGGGCGGGGCGACCTTGAAGTTCTCGACCATCACCGGGCCCGGATTGGCCTTCAGCCACTTCACGCACTGCTGGATGATGCGGTTGGATTCGCGCATCTCGGCCACGCGCACCAGATAGCGGTCGTAGCAGTCGCCGTTGGTGCCGACCGGGATGTCGAAATCCACCGCGTCGTACTTGGCGTAGGGCTGCTTCTTGCGCAGGTCCCACTCGATGCCCGAGCCGCGCAGCATCACCCCGGTCATGCTCCAGCCGTAGGCCTGCTCCGGCGTGACCACGCCGATGCCGACGGTGCGCTGCTTCCAGATGCGGTTGTCGGTGAGCAGGGTCTCGTATTCGTCGACCCGGCCCGGGAAGGTGTTGGTGAAGTCTTCCAGGAAGTCGAGCAGCGAGCCTTCGCGCGCGGCGTTGAGCCGCTTCAGCGCATTGCCCTTGTGCCAGCGCGATTCCTTGTACTTGGGCATGCGGTCCGGCAGGTCGCGATAGACGCCGCCGGGCCGGTAGTAGGTCGCGTGCATGCGCGCGCCGGAGACCGCCTCGTAGCAGTCCATCAGCTCTTCGCGCTCGCGGAACGCGTACAGCATCACCGCCATCGCGCCCAGATCCAGGCCGTTGGAGCCGACCCACATCAGGTGGTTCAGGATGCGGGTGATCTCGTCGAACATGGTGCGGATGTACTGCGCGCGCTCCGGCGCCTCGATCCCCATCAGGGTCTCGATCGCGCGCACATAGGCGTGTTCGTTGCACATCATCGACACGTAGTCGAGGCGGTCCATGTAGCCGATCGACTGGTTGAACGGCTTGGATTCGGCCAGCTTCTCGGTGCCACGGTGCAGCAGGCCGATATGCGGATCGGCGCGGACCACGGTCTCGCCGTCCATTTCCAGGATCAGGCGCAGCACGCCATGCGCGGCCGGATGCTGCGGGCCGAAGTTCATGGTGTAGTTGCGGATCTCCTGCCTGGCTTCGGCGGGATTGCTGGCGAAGGCGTCGTGCGCCTGGTGGTACTCGCTCACTTGGCGGGCTCCTTGAATGCTTCGCCCGCGGCGGTCTGGTAGCGCGCATCGTCGCGGATCACGCGCGGCACGCCGACGCGCGGCTCGACCGAGGTCACCGGCTCGTAGACCACGCGCTGCTTCTCTTCGTCGTAGCGCACTTCGACGTTGCCGATCAGCGGGAAATCCTTGCGGAACGGATGGCCGACGAAACCGTAGTCGGTGAGGATGCGGCGCAGGTCCGGGTGGCCGGCAAAGACCACGCCGAACAGGTCGAACGCCTCGCGCTCGAACCAGTTCGCGCCGGGCCAGATGTCGGTGACCGAGGCCACCACCGGCAGATCCTCGTTCGGCGCATAGCAGCGCACGCGCAGGCGCTGGTTGTGGCGATAGGAGATCAGCTGCGCGAGCACCGCATAACGCTGCTGCGGCACCGGCAGCGGCTGGATGTCGCCGGCGGTCTCGCCGCTGGGGAACTCGCCCCAGGCGAAACGGCCCACGCCCTTGCCTTCGACGCCGCGGCTGAAGCCCTGCGACGACACGTCGGCGGTATCCCACTCGTCGCTGCCGTAGCCCAGGTAGTCCACGCCGCACAGGTCGGACAACTGTTCGAAACCGAACTCGTCGCGCAGCGCCAGGCAGGTGGCGTGCCAGGCGTCGGCCGGCACTTCCAGGGTGACTTCGCCACGCGGGAGGACCACGAACACCTGGCTGCCGGGGAAACGGGCGCCGAGTCGGTCGCTAAAGGAAGATGCTTGCTCTGCCATGGGGGCTTGGCGTGCTCTTAAGAAGTAAGAGGAATCAGCGCGCGATGGTCTGGGTTCGCCAGATCTTCTTCTGCAGCTGCAAGATGCCGTAGACCAGCGCTTCGGCGGTCGGCGGGCAGCCCGGGACGTAGATGTCCACCGGCACGATGCGGTCGCAACCGCGCACCACCGAATACGAATAGTGGTAGTAGCCGCCGCCGTTGGCGCAGCTGCCCATCGAGATCACCCACTTCGGGTCCGGCATCTGGTCGTAGACCTTGCGCAGCGCCGGGGCCATCTTGTTGACCAGGGTGCCGGCGACGATCATCACGTCGGACTGGCGCGGCGACGGGCGGAACACCACGCCGTAGCGATCCAGGTCCAGGCGCGCGGCGCCGGCGTGCATCATCTCCACCGCGCAGCAGGCCAGACCGAAGGTCATCGGCCACATCGAGCCGGTGCGCGCCCAGTTCAGCAGCGCATCGACGCTGGTGGTCACGTAGCCCTTCTCGAGCAACGGGTTCTCGCCTTCGGGACGCAGGATGTCGTCCACCCGCCCTTCCGGGATCGGGTTGGTCATCAGGCGATCCAGGGTCTGAATCACTCCCATTCCAGCGCTCCCTTCTTCCACACGTAGATAAAACCGAGGAACAGCATGCCGACGAACAGGCCCATGGTGACCAGGGAGCGAGCGCCCAGGTCCATGAACACCTGCGTCCACGGCACGATGAAGATGATTTCCAGATCGAAGACGATGAACTGGATCGCGATCAGGTAGTAGCGCACGTCGAACTTCATGCGCGCGTCCTCGAAAGCCTCGAAGCCGCACTCGTAGGGCGAGAGCTTCTTCGCGTCGGGACGCCGGGGACCGAGGAACCGCCCCACCAGCATCAGCGCGACGCCGATTCCGGTGGCCACGATCAGAAACAGTAGGGTGGGCAAATATTCGGCCAGCACTCGCAATTCTCTCTTGCCTGTGCCCGCGCGCGTGCCGCGCAGGCATGGGATAGACGATCTTCCGGCAAGAACATGACGTTCCTGCCCAGAAACCGTAGCCAAACAATGGTGCCCAAGAGGGGACTCGAACCCCTACGACCTAAGTCGCTACCACCTCAAGGTAGTGCGTCTACCAATTCCGCCACCTGGGCTTGCGTATCGCGCGCAGCATCCCGCCGCGCAACATATTGTAACCGTCTTCAGTCTTTCTGCGATGGGGCAGGCGACTTTTGTTGTGCATTTTCCGGCACCTGCTGCGCGGGCACCGCAGCGGCAGGTGCGGCGGCGGCCGGCGCGGTCGAGGCCGGGGCCTGCGGGATCTGCAGCTCGCCGGCCGGCGCCGCCGGCGACGGGGTCGCGGCCTGCGACATCACGCCGAGGTTGGCCTCCGCGGCCGGGCGCGCGCTGTGGCCGGCATACCAGGCCATGAACAGGCTGATGCCGAAGAACACCACCGCCAGCCACTTGGTCGACTTGGACAGGAAGTTGGACGCGCCGCGCGATCCGAACACGGTGCCGGACGCACCCGCGCCGAAGCCCGACCCCGCCGCCGCGCCGGAACCGCGCTGCATCAGGATCAGCGCGATCATCGCGATCGCCACCAGCACGTAGACCACATTGAGGATGACCATCAGCATTTCGAAATCCGTCCGGACAGTTGCGACTTGAGTAGCGAGCGGCCGCCAGCACGGCGACCGTTCGGTTAACGGGCGGCCGCCGCTCGCGCGATGGCCAGGAAATCCTGGGCGACCAGCGAAGCGCCGCCGACCAGCCCGCCATCGACGTCCGGCTGCGCGAACAGCTCGGCGGCGTTGTCGGGCTTGACGCTGCCCCCATACAGGAGCGGCAGCGAATCAGCGATTCTAGCATCGTGGGCGGCGACTTCGCCACGGATGAAGGCGTGTACCGCCTGCGCCTGGGCCGGGCTGGCGGTGCGCCCGGTGCCGATCGCCCACACCGGCTCGTAGGCGACCACGGCCTGGGCGAAGCCCTGCGCGCCGACCAGCGCCAGCACCGGCGCCAGCTGCGCGGCGATGACCGATTCAGTCTGGCCGGCCTCGCGCTGCTCCAGGGTCTCGCCCACGCACAGGATCGGGATCAGCCCGGCATGCAGCGCCGCGGCGAACTTGCGCGCGACCAGCTCGCTGTTCTCGTGATGGTACTGGCGCCGCTCCGAATGTCCGACCAGGCCGTACTCGGCCCCGACATCGACCAGCATCGCCGCCGACACCTCGCCGGTGTAGGCGCCCTTCTCGTTGCTGCTCACGTCCTGCGCGCCGAAGCGCAACGCATGGTCCTCGAAATCCTCGATCAGGTCGCCCAGGTAAGGCAGCGGCGGCAGGATCACCACCTCCACGCCGTCGGCGGGCAGGCCTGCGGCCACCTCATGCACCAGCGCGGTGGCGAAATGGCGGTTGCCGTGCAGCTTCCAGTTTCCGGCTACGATCTTGCGTCGCATCGGCGCGTTCTCCCGCGAAAAAGTGCCGAAAGGATAGCCGATGCGCGGTGAGGCCCGGCACCGCCGCCGCGCTTCGCCGCGTCCGCTGCCGCCCTGCCCCATCCTCTGCCGCCTCTGCGAGACCGCCATGCCCCAGCCTTCCGGCCATGCCCTGATCACCGGCGCCTCCAGCGGCATCGGCCGCGAGATCGCCCGCGAATACGCGCGCCGCGGCGTGCCGTTGATCCTCAGCGCGCGGCGCGAGGCGCTGCTGCAGGCGCTGGCCGAGGAATTGCGCGCGCAGGTGCCGGTGCAGATCGTGGTCGCCGACCTGGCCGACCCGGCGGCACCGGCCGCGCTGGTGGCCGAACTGGAACGGCGCGGCCTGGCGGTGCGGATCCTGGTCAACAACGCCGGCTACGGCGTGCCGGGACGCTTTCCCGACAGCGACTGGGCCACCCACGCCGCGTTCCTGCAGGTGATGGTCGGCGCGGTCTGCGAGCTGATCTGGCGCCTGTTGCCGGCGCTGCGCGCCAGCGGCCACGGCCGCATCCTCAACGTCGCCTCGTTCGCCGCGCTGGTGCCCGGCGCCGACGGGCAGACCCTGTACGCGGCGGCGAAGAGCTTCATGCTGCGCTTCAGCGAATCGCTGGCGCTGGAAAATGCCGACCGCGGCGTCAACGTCTGCGCGCTGTGCCCGGGTTTCACCTGGTCCGAATTCCACGACGTGACCGGCACCCGCGAACAGATGGACAAGCTGCCGCGCTGGGCCTGGCTGCAGGCCGCCGCGGTCGCGCGCGCCGGCATCGACGGCGCCGAGCGCGGCCACGTGCGGGTGGTGCCGGGCGCGTTCTACCGCGCGCTGCTGGGCCTGGTCGCATTGCTGCCGAACGCGCTGCTGCTGAAAGCGATGCGGCGCGGCTCGCAGCGGATCAGGCCGTTGGATTGAAGCCGGGAATGGGGAACCGGGAATCGGGAATGGAGAGAGCGCAGGGTTCCGAAGACCTGAAACAAGGCCGGCCACGGAGACCCGCTTTTACGATTCCCGATTCCCCATTCCCGACTCCCAGCTACTTCAGCTTGATCTCGCGCAACCGCTCCTCCAGATACCCCTGCGCCGTGATCGGCTCTGGATAGCGACTGGGGTTGTCGGCGCTGATGCACGAGGGCAGCACGTCGATGACGAAATCCGGGTTCGGGTGCAGGAAGAACGGCACCGAGTAGCGCGGCTGCCGCGCCTGTTCGCCCGGCGGGTTGACCACGCGGTGGGTGGTCGAGGGATACACGTGGTTGGTCAGGCGCTGCAGCATGTCGCCGATGTTGACCACGATGGTGTCGGCGTCGGAGGTGAACGGCACCCACTCGCCCTGCTTGGACTTCACTTCCAGGCCGGCGGCGCTGGCGCCGACCAGCAGGGTGATCAGGTTGATGTCCTCGTGCGCGCCGGCGCGCACGTTGGGGATGTCGTCGGCGGTGATCGGCGGGTAGTGGATCGGGCGCAGGATCGCGTTGCCCGAATCGGTCTTGTCGGCGAAGTAGTGCTCGGGCAGGCCGATATGCAGCGCCAGCGCCGCGAGCACGCGCGCGCCGAGCTGGTCCAGCGCCTGGTACAGGCCGTAGCCGTGCTCGCGGAAGCCCGGCACTTCGCTCGGCCACAGGTTCGTCAGCATGACGTCGCGATACTTGGAATCCTCGCCGATCTCGCGGCCGATGTGCCAGAACTCCTTCAGGTCGAAGTGCTTGGAGTCCTTGGCGGTCTCCACGCCGAACGCGGTATAGCCGCGCGCGCCGCCGCTGCCGGGCACGTGGTACTTGCGCTTGACCTCCTCCGGCAAGGCGAAGAACGCCTTGAACACGCCATAGGCCGCATCGATCTGCGCCTGCGCGATGCCATGGTTGCGGATGCCGGCGAAGCCCCACTCGCGGTAGGCCGCGCCCAGTTCGGCGACGAAGGCGTCGCGGTCGGTGTCGAAGCGGGTGATGTCCAGGGTCGGGATGCGCGCAGTCATGGCGGGAACCGTAGTCGTGAAAGGGAAAGACGCCGCGATCAGATCAGCAGGCGGTACAGCAGGTAGAAGGTGGCCGCCTTGGCGACGACCACCGCGATGCCGATGGCGATCGACTCACGCCGCGTCACGAACCGCCTCGGCGAGTTTTTCCAGGGTGTCGCGCATCAACGCGGCATCGTCGGCCTCGACCGTGACCCGCACCACCGGCTCGGTGCCGGACGGACGCAGGAAGGCGCGCCCGCGGCCCTGCACCGCCGCCTGCGCCGCGGCCAGCGCGGCCTGCACGCTGGCCGCTTCGGCCGGGCGCGCGCCTTGCTGCAGGCGCACGTTGACGGTCTGCTGCGGCACCTTGCGCAGCCCCTGCAGCGCCTGGCGCAGGCTCTGCCGCGAGCGCTTGAGCACCTCCAGCACCTGCAGCGCGCTGACGATGGCGTCGCCGGTGGTGGCGCGGTCCAGGCAGAGCATGTGTCCGGAGGTCTCGCCGCCGAGCACGCCGCCGTGCTCGACCAGCGCCTGGTGCACGTAGCGGTCGCCGACCTTGACCCGCAGGAACGGCAACTGCAGCGCGGCCAGGGCCTGTTCCAGCCCGTAATTGGTCATCAGCGTGCCGACCACCGGCCCGCGCAGGCGGCCGCTGGCCTGCCAGCCGCAGGCCAGCACGTACAGCAGGTCGTCGCCGTCGACCGGGTTGCCCTGGTCGTCGGCCATCAGCACCCGGTCGCCGTCGCCGTCGAAGGCGATGCCCAGCTGCGCACCATGCTGGCGCACGTTGCTGGCGAGGTTGTCGATGTGCATCGAGCCGACCCCGGCGTTGATGTTGAGCCCGTCCGGCGCGGCGCCGATCGCGATCACCTCGGCGCCCAGCTCGCGGAACAGCAGCGGCGCGATGTGGTAGGTCGCGCCGTGCGCGCAGTCCAGCACCACCTTCAGCCCGCGCAGGTCGAAACCGCGCGGCACGCTGGCCTTGCAGAACTCGATATAGCGGCCGATCGCGTCGCGCGCGCGCATCGCCTTGCCCAGGCGCTCGGATTCCACCGTGGCGAACGGCGCGTCGAGCGCCGCTTCGATCGCGCTCTCGGTGGCGTCGTCGAGCTTCTCGCCCTCAGCGGAAAAGAACTTGATGCCGTTGTCGTAGTGCGGATTGTGCGAGGCGCTGATCACGATGCCGGCATCGGCGCCGAGCGTGCGGGTCAGGAACGCCACCGCCGGCGTGGGCATCGGCCCGAGCAACTGCACGTCGGCCCCGGCGGCGACCAGCCCGGCCTCCAGCGCCGATTCGAACATGTAGCCGGAAATGCGCGTGTCCTTGCCGATCACCACCGTCGGCCGCGCAGTGCCGGCGGCGCCGGCGCCGAGCACGCGGCCCAGCGCATTGCCCAGGCGCATCACGAAATCGGCGGAAATGGCGCCCTGTCCGACCCGGCCGCGGATGCCGTCGGTGCCGAAGTACTTGCGAGTGCTCATGCGGCTGGGAATGGGGAATAGGGAATCGGGAATGGGGCAAAGCCCGGGAATTGCGCCGGCCCAACGAAGCGCGCGCTCGATGCGCAATCCATCCGCCGCGCGGCACCACGATTCCCGATTCCCGATTCCCGATTCCCGGCCTTCATGCCACCACCTCGGTCTTCGCCGGGGCCGGCTGGCGCATCATCATCGCCAGCAGTTCGGACAGGCGGTCGCGCAGTTCGCGGCGGTCGCAGATCTGGTCGATGGCGCCATGCTCGAGCAGGAACTCCGAGCGCTGGAAGCCTTCCGGCAGGGTCTCGCGCACGGTCTGCTCGATCACCCGCGGGCCGGCGAAGCCGATCAGCGCGTGCGGCTCGGCGATGTTGATGTCGCCGAGCATGGCGAAGCTGGCCGAGACACCGCCGGTGGTCGGATGGGTCAGCACCGACACGTACGGCAGGCCGGCTTCGCGCAGGCGGCCGAGCGCGGCCGAGGTCTTGGCCATCTGCATCAGCGACAACAGGCCTTCCTGCATGCGCGCGCCGCCGCTGGCGGAGAAGCACACGAATGGCGCGCCGATCTGCAGCGCGGTCTCCGCGGCCAGCGCGAAACGCTCGCCGACCACCGAGCCCATCGAGCCGCCCATGAAGGCGAAATCGAACGAGGCGGCGACCAGCGGCTGCGCCTTGAGCAGGCCCTGCATCGCGATCAGCGCGTCGTACTCGCCGGTGCTCTTCTGCGAGATCTTGATGCGTTCGCTGTATTTCTTCTGGTCCTTGAACTTCAGCGCGTCGGTCGGCCCAAGGCGCGCGCCGATCTCGGTCGGCGTGGTGTCCGGATCGAACAGCGAGGCCAGGCGCGCGCGCGCGCGGATCGCCATGTGGTGGCCGCATTTCGGGCACACCTCCAGGTTCTCCTCCAGCTCCGGCCGGTACAGCACGGCGCTGCAGTTGGGGCACTTCTCCCACAGGCCTTCGGGAACGCTGCGCTTCTTGCTGGGCGTGCTATCGGTGCGGATGCCGGAGGGCATCAATTTGCTGAGCCAACTCATGCGGAATGACGATCCAGTCGCGCGGCCCACCAGGCCGCCAAGGGGCGACAGTCTAGCGCGCCGCCAGATATCGCGCCGCAACGAGGTCATGCGGGCCGCCGCGCCGCGCCGGTTGATGCGCCGCAACATCCCTGCCCCGTTGCCGGCGCGCAATCGGGTCGCATGGCAAGCGGGGGCTTGCCTCCCCGCTCCCGGCGGGGCGGGCGGGCACGGCCTGCGCGCCAATGGCGCGCGTGCCGTGAAGCGCCCGCGCTGGTGGCGCGGGCCGGGCACAGCGGCAAGGTACGGGCGAAGCCGCGCAGCCTGCTCTCGCCCCCAGAAAATCCGCAGCCGAGCCGCTACCGCAGACGCCTGCCGACCTTGCCGCCGGACGGCACCGACCGCCGGCGGATACGAGCCCTCACTCCTCGTCCAGCGCCTGCCGCAGCGGCGCCAGGAACGCCAGCGCGCGTTCGCGCACCGCCTCCTGGGTCGTCGCCTCGGCCAGCGCCGCGACCAGCGCGCTGCCGACCACCACGCCGTCGGCGTCCACCGCCATGGCCCTGGCGCTGGCGGCGTCCTTGATCCCGAACCCGGCCACCACCGGCACCGGCGAACGCGCGCGCAGCTGGCGCAGGCGATCGCCGGCGGCGCGGGTATCGAGATGATCGGCACCGGTCACGCCGGCGAAGCTGACGTAGTACAGGTAGCCGCGCGCCGCATCGCACAACAGGCCGATACGCGCGGCGCTGGTGGTCGGCGAGGCAAGCACGATCAGGTCCAGGCCGGCGGCGGCGAAGATCGCCAGGGTCTCGGCCGACTCTTCCGGCGGCAGGTCGACCAGCAGCACGCCGTCCACGCCGGCCGCCACCGCCTCCTCGGCGAAACGCGCGGTGCCGTGGATCTCGACCGGGTTGAGGTAGCCCATCAGCACCACCGGCGTGGCCGCGTCGTCGCGGCGGAACGCGCTGACCGTTTCCAGCACATAGGCCAGGCCGGCGCCGCGCGCCAAGGCGCGTTCGGAACTGCGCTGGATGGTGGGGCCGTCGGCCATCGGATCGGAAAACGGCACGCCCAGTTCGATCACGTCGGCGCCGGCCTCGACCAGCGCGTGCATCGCCGGCAGCGTCGCCTCCAGCGACGGATCGCCGGCGGTGACGAACGGGATCAGTGCCTTGCGCCCGGCCTGGCGCAGCGCATCGAAGCGCGTGGCGATGCGGTTCGCGGCGCGGCTCATGCGCAGCCCTCGACCAGTTGCACGGCGTCCCAGCTTCCCCAGTACATCGATGTCACGTTGCCTTCTCCGGTGTCGTAGCGGACCGCGAGCCCGTGTTGCGGGTCGCGCCAAGTCAGATAACGATCCTTGCGGTCGTCGCCAGGTTCGTTCACAGCACCATGCCTTCGCGCGCGGCGATGGTATGCACGTCCTTGTCGCCGCGGCCGGACAGGTTGCACAGCACCAGTGCGTCCTTGGGCAGCTCGCGCGCCAGCTTGATCGACTGCGCCACCGCATGGCTGGATTCCAGCGCGGCCAGGATGCCCTCGGTATGCGCCAGCAGGTGGAACGCGGCCAGTGCCTCGTCGTCGGTGATGCCCTGGTAGACCGCGCGGCCGCTGTCGGACAGGAACGCGTGCTCGGGGCCGACGCCCGGGTAGTCCAGGCCGGCGGAGACCGAATGGGTCTCGATGATCTGGCCGTCGTCGTCGCAGATCACGTAGGTGCGGTTGCCGTGCAGCACGCCGGGGCGGCCGGCGGCGATCGAGGCGGCGTGGCGGCCGGTGGCGATGCCGTCGCCGGCGGCTTCGGCGCCGTAGATCTTCACCCCCGAGTCGTTGAGGAAGGCGTGGAACAGGCCGATGGCGTTGCTGCCGCCGCCGACGCAGGCGCTGATCGCGTCCGGCAGGCGGCCGTAGTCCTCGAGCATCTGCGCGCGCGCCTCGCGGCCGACGATGGCGTTGAAGTCGCGCACCATGCGCGGGTACGGATCCGGGCCGGCGACGGTGCCGATGATGTAGAAGGTGTCCTGCACGTTGGTCACCCAGTCGCGCATCGCCTCGTTCAGCGCGTCCTTGAGCGTGGCCGAGCCGGAGGTCACCGGTACCACCCGGGCGCCCAGCAGCTGCATCCGGTAGACGTTGATATTCTGCCGCTCGATGTCGGTGGCGCCCATGTAAACCACGCACTCAAGGCCCAGCCGCGCGGCCACCGTGGCGCTGGCCACGCCGTGCTGGCCGGCGCCGGTCTCGGCGATGATGCGGGTCTTGCCCATGCGGCTGGCCAGCAGCGCCTGGCCGATGGTGTTGTTGATCTTGTGCGCGCCGGTGTGGTTCAGGTCCTCGCGCTTGAGCAGGATCTGCGCGCCGCCGACTTCGCGGCTGAGCCGCTCGGCGTGGTAGATCGGGCTGGGCCGGCCGACGTAGTGCTTCAGGTCCTTGTCGTACTCGGCGATGAAGGCCGGGTCCTGGCGCGCCTGGTCGTAGGCCGCGGCCAGCTCCTGCAGCGGCCCGATCAGGGTCTCGGCGACGAAGCGGCCGCCGTAGCGGCCGAAGTGACCGTTGGCGTCGGGGTAGGCGTGGAAGTCGCTGATGGGAACGGAGGACATGGCAATCACGGCAAGTAGGACAGGCCTGCACTTTAGCGCACGCGTCGCCCGGCAAAAACCGATAAAGTCTGAGCATACCCGTCAGGAAATCTCACATGTCCAATCTGCGCCGCCTGCCTTCGCTGAACGCCCTGCGCGCGTTCGAGGCCGCCGCGCGGCTGCGCAGCGTCGGCGGCGCGGCGGCCGAACTGCACGTCACCCACGGCGCGGTCAGCCGCCAGATCCGGCTGCTGGAGGAGGAACTGGGGCTGGCGCTGCTGCAGCGCGAGGGCCGCGGCATCCGCCCGACCGCGGCCGGCGAGCGGCTGCGCGACGCGGCCGGCGGCGCCTTCGCCCAATTGCAGGACGCGGTGGCGGAACTGCGCCGGCCGGCACGGCCCAGCGCCCTGGTGCTCGGGTGCCCGGGCAGCATCCTGGCGCGCTGGATGATTCCGCGGCTGCAGGCGCTGCAGCGCGACCTGCCCGCGCTGACCCTGCACCTGTCCGCACACGAAGGCGAGTTCGGCGCCGACCTGGACGGGCTGGACGCGGCGCTGCTGCTCGGCCAGGCGCCATGGCCGGAGAGCTGGCAGGTGCACGTGCTGGCGCCGGAGCGGATCGGCCCGGTGCTCAGCCCGGCGCTGCCGCAGGCGCAGACGCTGGCGGCCGGCCCGCCCTCGGCGCTGCTGCAGCAACCGCTGCTGCACACCGCCTCGCGCCCGCAGGCGTGGCCGTCCTGGGCGCAGGCGCATGGCGTGGACCCTGCCGCGCTGCGCTACGGCACCGGTTTCGAACACCTGTACTACCTGCTCGAAGCGGCGCTGGCCGGCATCGGCGTGGCGATCGCGCCGCAGCCGCTGGTCGCCGACGACCTGGCCAACGGGCGCCTGCTGGCGCCGTGGGACTTCGCCGAGACCGGCGGCGAGTGGGCACTGTGCACGCGCCGGGAAACGCAGGACCCGCGGGTGCAGGCGCTGGCGCGTTGGCTGGCTGGCGAGTTGCGGCTGGGCGGCGGATAAGCGCCTTCTTTCGCCTGGTTGCCGGCAGCCCGCGTTGCGGAGACGCTACCGGAAACGCGAAGCCGCGACGGCCTAGCGAGCGACGCGTTTTCGGATGTCTGTCGCGGCTGAAGCCGCTCCTATAGGGGCTTGCCGACTGGCGAAAGGCATCGGCCGCTGCGCGCGGCCGACGCTAGCGCCTCAGCCGGCCGGGGTCGGCGCCGCCAGGCGCTGCTGCAGCTCGTCGCGCAACCGCGCCAGCTCGACCTCGGCCGCACGCCGTTGCTGCATGCCGTCGCGGTGGATCTCACGCACCTCTTCCACCGTGGCGATCAGTTGCTCGTGCACGTGGCGCAGCGTGTCCATGTCGATCACCGCGCGCTGGTTGGCGCGTGCGGTGTCCACCGAGGTCTGCCGCATCAGCTCGGCGTTGCGCCGCATGATGTCGTTGGTGGCGTCGTCGATGGCGTTGGACAGGGCCGCCGCGTTCTGCTGCTCGCTCAGCGACAGCTGGATCGCGAACTGGCGCTTCCACGACGGGATGGTGATGTCGCGCACCGTGTTGAACTTCTCGATCAACTGCAATGCGTTGGCCTGGATCAGGCGGATCATCGGCAGCGCCTGGTCGGCCGCATGCTGCATCACCTGCAGGTCGCCGACGCGCTTGTCGAGCAGGCGGATGGCGGTGTCGATCTCGGCGCGCTCGCCGCGCGCCTGCGGATCGTCCTGCCCCGCCAGCGCCAGATGCTGCTGCTGCAATTCGGCCAGCCGCAGCTTGCCGGCAGCCACGTGCAGGCCCAGCTCGCGGCGTTCGGCCCGCACCATCTGGTGCATGCGGTCGAACTCGCCCACGCGCTGGCTCAGATTCGCCTGCTGCGCGCCGACATCGCGCAGCAACTGCTCGATCTGGCGGTTGGTGTCGCTGAACTTCTGCACCAGCTCGCCCTTGGAAGCGCGCAGCCGGTCGATCAGGCCGCCGATCAGCGGCACCCGCGAGCGTTCGCCGAGCTGGTCCAGCTTCAGCGCGCGGGCGATCCGCACCACCTCGCCGAGCTTGTCGCCGGTGGCTTCGAGATCGCGGTTGCGCACCTGGTCCAGCAACTGGCTGGAAAACGCGGCGGTATGCGCGGCGACCTCGCTGCCGAACAGGTGCAGGCTGCCCGGGGCCAGGTCGCGCAGCCCCTGCGCCAGGGCGACGATCTGCTCGCGGTCGTCGGCCACCAGGCCCAGGGCCTTGAGCTCGGCCGCGTCGGGCGTGGCCGGCGCAGCCTGCGGCAGCAGCGGATTTTCCTGGGTCATCGTGCTTCTCTCCTTCGATAGCGGGACGCGGCGGCTCGGGCGCAGGCTCAGCGCAGTCTAGCCCGCATCGCCTGGACTTCGGCCAGGATGCGCTGCTGCGCCTGCGCGGCGCGGGTGGCATGGGCCGCGCCATGCGCCGCGTGCACCGCCGACTCGGCCTGGCGCCATGCCGGCAGCAACACCTCGCGGATATGCCGATAGCGCTGCAGCAGCTCGTTGCCCTGCTGTTGCAGCAGGCGCCACTGCGCGGCCTCCAGTTGCCAGGCGGCGGCGACGCGCTGCAGGTGATCGAGACGCCGGCTCCAGGCTTCGGTCAGCTGCGTGCCGCTGGCCGGCACCGGCGCGGCGGCGATCCAGCGTTCGAGCGCGGCGACGCCGGCATCCGCAGCGGCCGCCATCGCGCCATGGTCATCGAGACGCTGCTGCAGTCCGAGCGCCTGCTGGTCGGCGCGCAGCAGCACCACGCCCATCTGCGAACTCAGGGTCTCGGCCTCGGCCTGCGCTTCCAGGTCGCGTCCGAGCAGGCGCCCGAGCACGCCGCTGGCGCGGCGGATGCGGTGCGGATCGCGCGCCTGCAGCGCCTGCTGGATGTGCTCCAGCTCGCGGACCAGCGCAGCGCCGCTATCGGGTGTCGTGTCACGCTGCGCCAGCGCCTGGCCGACGGCCTCCAGCAACGGCGCCGCGTAGCCTGCCGCAGCCTGTGCGTCGCCCATCTCCAGCGGCGAGGAAGGCGGCTGCGGCAGCGCCGGGACGATGTCCGCGCTCACGCCGGGCCGGGCTCCGGATCGTCGCCGCGCGCGGCCCCGGCTTCGCCGTAGAAATGCCGCGCCAGCGCTTCGTCGAGTTGGCGTTCGGCCAGCGTACGCGGACGGCGCTCGCGCGGCGCGACCGCGGCCGGCGTCGCCGGCTCGCGCAGATAGGCGCGGACCGCCTCGGCCAGGCCCGCCAGCGCCTGCCCGGCCTGGGCGTGGCCTTCGTGCGAGCGCGCCAACGCGTCCAGCAAGGGCTGCAGTTCCGGTGTGGGTGGAGCAACAGGCGGCGGCGCCGAACTGGGTTCGGAAACGGCAGGTGCCGCCGGCGCACGCTCGCGCTCGGCCAGCACCTGCTGCAGCAGCGCCAGCATCTGCTCCCAGCGCTGCTGCGCCGATGCGGGTTCGGCGCGCAGCACCTGCAGGCCGCTGGCGATATCGGCCAGCTGCGCCACCATGCGTCCGCCGACGTCGGCCTCGTCCGCGCCCATCGCCTTGTTGCGCAGGAAATCGCGCTTGATCTGCTCCCAGCGCGCTAGCTCCTCGGCCCCCATCGTGCCGCGCAGTTCGGCCAGCTTGAGCAGGTTTTCCTCGGCGCCGCTGGTCAGCAACTGCGCCTCGCCCAGGTAGTGGTCGGAGATCAGCTGCTGCAGCTCGGCCTCGTTCATCACCGGCGAGATCTTCTCCGCCAGCTTGTTCATGTTGCGGTAGCTGCCCTGCAGCCGGAACGGCGGCTCGCTGCGGTAGCGATCGTCCTGCGCGGCGCTGGCGATGTACTGCTGGTTGACCCGGTAGACCACGTCGCGCACGCGCAGCATGCGCTGCAGGGTGGCGACGATCTCGTTGATCTCCGCGCCGCTGTAGGCGTGGCTCAGGGCATTGGTGGAAATCTCCTTGCCGCGCGCACGCTCGACCAGCAGGTACAGATCGGCCAGCTCGCGGGTGGCCAGCGGCGCCAGCACCGGATTGGAGGTCAGGCTGTTTTCGATGTAGCTGAGCACGAACGCGTCCTCCATGCCGCCGAGCACGTCGCCGAGGTTGTAGACGTCGGCGCGGTTGGCCAGCATGTCCGGAATCTTGAACACCTCGCCGGACTCGGTGTACGGATTGCCGGCCATCACCACGCAGAACTTCTTGCCGCGCATGTCGTAGGTGCGGGTGCGCCCCTTCCACACGCCTTCGATGCGGCGGGTGCCGTCGCACAGCGAAATGAACTTCTGCAGGAATTCCGGATGGGTATGCTGGATGTCGTCGACATACAGCATGGTGTTGTTGCCCATCTCCAGCGCCAGGTTGAGCTTGAGCAGTTCCTGCCGCGCGGTGGCGTCCGGCGCCTGCTCCGGATCCAGCGAGCGCACCGCGTGCCCCAGCGCCGGGCCGTTGATCTTCATGAAGACCAGGCCGAGGCGGCTGGCCACGTATTCCATCAGCGTGGTCTTGCCGTAGCCCGGCGGCGAGATCATCAGCAACAGGCCCATCAGGTCGCTGCGCTTGTTCTCGCCGACGGTGCCCATCTGCTTGGCCAGGTTGTCGCCGATCACGCCCAGATAGACCTCGTTGATCAGCTTGTTGCGCACGAACGAGGACAGCGGCCGCGCCTTGAACTCGGACAGGCGCAGCTGCTCGCGTTCGCGCACGATGACCTGCTGGCGCAAGGCCTGGTAGTGGCGGAAGCCCGGCACGAAGCTCTGCTCGTGGCGGTGCAGGCGCGCCAGGAAATCGTCGATGGCGATGGTCAGGCGGCCGCCCTCGATGCGCGGATGCTCGCCGAGCAGGCCCTCCACCGTGGTCATCAGCAGCACCTCGCTGTGCTGGCTGCGCAGCCGCGACGCCAGCAGTACGATCGCCACCGCTTCCGGCACGTAGCCGGAATAGGCGACGAAGCGCGGATCCTGGCACAGGCCCTGCAGCCAGTGGCTGGCCAGGGCCCAGCCGGCGGCGAGCTGGCCGCGCACGCGCTCCAGCGAGCGCTCGAACTCCTCGCGCAGGCCGGCCTCGCCCAGCCGCGCATGCAAGGCGTCGAGCAGTTCGCGCGCATGGCGGCTGAGCGGGAAGGTCGGCTCGCCCAGCGCCAGCTCGGCGGCCAGGTAGGCAGCCGCGGCGGCGGCGTGGCTGGCGTCGAACGGCAGCAGGCTGTCGTCGAGGAACCGCTGCAGCGCCTGCTGCATCTCGGCCTGCAGCGCCTGGCGACCCTCGTCTGCACCGAACAGGCGGAAGATCGCATCGGCGCCGGCCTGGCGCGCGACCCACGCCGCGACCGCGTCGTCGCGCTGGCGCTCGGCCCAGAACGCCATCGCCAGCGCGCGCGCGGCCGGCGCATGCACCAGCGTGCCGGCCGCCTGGTGCAGCGGCAGCAGCGCCTGCAGGATGCGCGTGGCGTCGTGGTCGTGGATGCCGCGCTCGTAGCCTTCGCGATAGCGCGGCGCGGCGAAATCGCGCACGCTGCGGGCCAGCGCGTCGGGCGTGGCCGCCTGTTGCAGCAGGCCAGGCAGGTCGAGTCCGTCGCGGCCGGCCAGCGCGGATTCCAGCAGGCTGCCGGCCAGGTATTCGCCGCGGTACAGGTCCGGCGATTCCGAATCCAGCGTCACCTGCCAGTAGGCGCGCGTCGCGTCGAGCGCGGCGTCGTGCAGCGGCTCCAGATAGTCGGTGCCGGTGAGGTGCAGGGCCAGTCCGTCCTCGCGCGGCAACAGGGTCAGATCCAGCACCTGGGTGTTGACGCTGAAACGGTGCCGCGGGCCGAGCCGGACCACGTTGCCGCCGGACTCGAACAGCTCGCTGCGGTCGCGCAAGGCGCGTACCGCCTGGTCGCGTACGCCCTTCAGGCGCGCCTCGACATCGTCGGCCTTGACGCTGTCGCGGTAGCCGCGCAGGCGTTCGGCCAGTTCGCGCAGCTTGAGGATCAGCGGATCGCCGGCGAAGAAGGCGTTGAGTTCGTCCGCCGTGGCGAAGCGTTCGGTGCGCCTGGGCAGCCCGTCGAGGATGCGCGTGGCGGCATCGAGCAGCGAGCGCGCCTTGCGCTGGCGCTCGTCGAGCAAGGCCTGCTTGTGGCTGTCGAAGGCCTCGATCAGTTCCTCGCGCTTGCTGAGGATGTCGCCGAGGAACTGCTCGTGCTCGCCGAACTGGCTCTCCAGTTCCTCCAGCTGCAGCAGCAGCCGCGACAGCTGCTCGTCGGCGCGCTCGGGATCGGTGGACAAGGACAGCGCGCTGGTGATGGCCTGGCCGAACAGCGCGAACTGCGCCGCGAACTGGGCCACGGTCTCGGCCGAGCCCAGGGTCTTGCGCCGCTGCTCGGCGCGCGCGCGCGCCTGGTTGAGCCGCGCATAGACTTCGGACAAGGTTTCGACCACGCGGGTGCGTTCGGTGGCGTCGTCGACCTTGAGCCCGGCCATCAGCTCGGAGAGCAGATCCAGGTCGTTCGACAGCGCCTGCATCGCCTGCAACTGCTCGGACAGCGCGCGCGCGGTGACCGCCGCTTGCGCCGCCGCGTCCAGTTCGGCCAGGCGCGCGTTCAACGGCGCCAGCGCGGTCTCGCTGCCGAGGAAGCGGCCGGTGGCCGCGCCGACCGTCTCGTGCGCCTGCTGCAGCGCCGCGCCCATCGCATCGATCGCCGCGGTATCGATGTAACGGTATTCGCGGATCGTCAACAGATGCCCGCGCTGGGCGGCGATGGCATTGAGCGGCTCGACGAATTCCTGGATGCCGGTCCAGTTCTCCGGCTGCAACCGCGCCAGCAGCGCCTTGTGCGCGGCGACGGCTTCGGCCATCGCCTGCTCGGACTGCTGGCGGATCGACAGCACCTTCTCGTATTCGTCCAGCACCGCTTCGCCGGTGGCGCTGATGCCGCGCAGCACGCCGCCGAGACCGCCGCAATGCGCGTCGTCCAGCCAGTGGTGGGCGTCGAACAGGCGCCGCGCGTCCTCGACCAGCAATTCGTAGCGCTGCACCGAGACCTCGTCGTGCTCGATCGCGCGCGCCAGCCCGAACAGGTTGGAGATGCCGCGCACCAGTTCGGCGTTGCCGATGCGGCCGAGGAAGCTGTTGCCCGGCGCGCGCCTGGCGGCGAATTCGTCGCTGCTGAACGGGGTCTGCCAGACCTGCATCGGATGGATCCGGGTCGGCTCGGTGCCTTCGGCATGGAACAGCACCATGCGCCCGTCCTGCAGCAGCGCATAGCCGTGGCCGAACACCGGGTTCTGCAGCGCGCGGCGAATAGTGTTGTAGACGAACAGCGCCGACTTGCCGCCTTCGCGCTCGTAGAAGATGTACAGCACGTCCTCACCGTTGGGCGAGCGGATCGCGCGCTTGAACTGCATGCCGTCCATCGCCGCGTCGAACGCCTTGTGGTCGCCGTTCTGCAGGTAATAGCCGCCGGGGAAGATGATGCCGTGGTCCTCGGGCAGCTGCACGCAGGCCTGCACGATGGCGTCGTTGCGCACGATGCGGCCGCTGAGCGTGTTGTAGATCAGCCCGCGCCATTGCGTCTCGCGGTACGGCAGCACCTTGAGCAGGACCAGCGTGCCGACCCGCGCGAAATCGAACTGCGCATCGTCCAGCGACTGGGTCTTGTCCTCGACCGGTTCGCTGTAGATGCCCTGCCCGGTCTCGGTGTTGTTCTCGACCTTGATGGTCAGGTCGCCGCCGATGGTTTCCACGAACAGGGTGTCGAGGATGTTCAGGTGCGAGTGGCGGCCGTTCACCGCCATCTCGCGGGTGGCGCGGGTCCATTCGAAATCGAACGGCGGCGGCAGCGCGATGTCGCGTTCGCCGCGCGCGTCGATGTAGCTCAGTTCGCCGGCGCTGTCGATCGCCCAGCGGAACACGCGCACGTCGGCGCTGCGCTCGCCGATCTGGAACGACGCCAGCAGCTTGCCGCCGATGACGATCAGCTGCAGCAGTCGCGCGTGCTTGTAGTAGGCGTACAGCTCGCCGAAATCGTGCACGAAGCCGGGCTGGCCGAGGAAACTGCCGGCCAGGTCGATCGGGCTGACGTCGTAGCCATCGGCGCCCTCGACCAGCCGGTACAGGCCGAACACGTCCTCGATGCGGGTCTGGTTCTTGAGCCCGAGGAACACGTTGTAGCCGAACAGCAGCATGTCCTGGCCGACCTGCACGATGTCGCGGCCGACGCAATTGTTCTCGGTGCGGATGCGGAAGCGGCCGACCACCTCGAGCCGGCTGTCGCCGAATTCCTGCAGCCGCTGCGCGTTGAGCGCCTCGACCGCTTCGTGCAGGCGCGCGCCCTGCTCGACCAGGCGCCGGCGCAGCACGTCGTAGGCGCCGCCCTGGGCGACGGCCTGGTCGACCTGGGACGGATTGGCGCCCTCGGGCTGTGGATCGGTCGGGGATTGGGTTGCTGCCATCGTCAACGGCTCCTGCCGGCTTGCATACGGCCGGCGCGCGTCGCCGCGCGCCGGCTTCTCAACGGGGTCCGGCGGCACGCGGCCGCCGGCGGGCCGATCCGCGCGCGCGGATCAGCCCAGGTCCAGGATCACGGCTGCGCGACGGGCAGCGCGCCGGCCGCATCGGCGGCCACCGGCTTGTGGCGCTCCACGCCCAGGTAGCGCTGCATCAGGTCCTGCACGATCGGGCTCTTGTCGGCCAGGCCTTCGATCGACTTGCCGAGCGAGACCGCCTTGATCAGGTTCTCGAACATGCCGCCGTCGCCGCCGACCAGGTCGATATCGGCATTGCGCAACGCACTGGCGATGACCTCGGCGTTTTCCTTGGACACTTCCTTGCCGGCTTCGATCGAGGCCAGCGCCTGCTTGAGGCTGTTGTCGAGCATCATGCGGAACTCTTCGTGGCCGCGCGCGGTGTCGCTGAGCGCACCGATCGCCTCGAACTTGCGGGTCAAGCCGTCGGCTTCGGCGAACAGGCGCTTCTCCACCACCGCCGCCTCGGCCATGCCGATCGACTCGGCCGCGCTGGCCTTGGCCTTGCCCATCTGCTCCTCGCCCTGCGCCTTGGCCTGCAGCGTCTCGGCCAGCACGCGCGCATCGTTGCTGCCCTGCTTGAGGCTGGCGTCGGCCTTGGCCTCGATCACCCGCGCCTCCGCGATACCCACCTTCTCGATCGCCAGCGCCGAGGCTTCCTTGACCTGCGCGTCGGCCAGGCCGGGCGCGGCCTTTTCGGCGCGCGTGCCGTCGGCGAGCAGCTTCTTGGCTTCGGCCTGCTTGCCCGCGGCCTCGTGCTCGGCCTGGGCCAGGGTGGTGAGTTCGACCGCGCGGTGCTTGGCCGCGGTCTCGCGCGCCTGCGCTTCCTTGACCTGGCGCACCAGCTGTTCCTGCGCCTTGGCCTCGGCTTCCAGGATCGTCACCTGCTTGTGCCGGTCGGCCTCGGCGACTTCGCGCACTTCCTTGATCCGCTCCTCTTCCTGGGCCACGGTCTTGTCGATGGCGATGCGCTCGCGGGTGATGTTGGCCACGTCCATCTTGCCGTTCTCGACCACCTTGTCGCGCTCCACGCCCTGCAGCTGCACCTCGCGATCGGTGGTGACCTGCTCCAGCTGGCGCGCGCGCGCCACCCGCTCGACCTCGATGGCGACCGCGCGCTGGCGGTTCTGTTCGGCGACCTCGACCTCGCGCAGGCGGTTCTGCTCGCGGATGTCGATCAACTGCTGCGCCTCGATGCGCGCGTTCTCCGACAGCTGGCGCTGTTCTTCCTGCACCTTCAGCGTCTCGGCCTGCTCGCGCGCGCGGATCGTGTCGACCTCGCGCTTCTGCCGCGCCTCGGCCTCGGCCTGCTGCCGCTCCAGCGCCAGCAGCGCCTCGCGCGCTTCCACGTTCTTCTTGGTGATCGCCAGCTTCTCGTTCTGCTCCAGCTCGTTGGTCACCACGTTCTGGGTGGCGGTCAGCTCGGTGATCTTGCGGATGCCCTCGGCGTCGAGGATGTTGTGCGGATCCAGCAGCGACTTCGGGGTCTGCTCCAGATAGTCGATCGCCACGTCCTCGAGCACGTAGCCGTTGAGGTCGTTGCCGATCACCGCGATGATCTCGTCGCGGAATTCCTGGCGCTTCTCGAACAGTTCGGTGAAGTGGAACTTCTTGCCGACCGTCTTCAGCGCCTCGGAGAACTTGGCGTTGAACAGTTCGTCGACCGCATGCTTGTCCGAGGCGCGGTCGGCGCCGATCGCCTTGGCTACGCGCAGCACGTCAGCCTGGGTCTCGTTGACCCGCAGGTAGAACGCGACGGCGATGTCGGCGCGCATGTTGTCGCGGCAAATCAGGCCTTCCTTGCCGCGGCGATCGACCTGCAGGGTGATCAGGCTGATCCGCATCAGCTCGGCGCGGTACAGCACCGGCACGATCAGCGCGCCGGTGAAATGCACCTTCGGCGTCGAACTCATGTCGTTGACGATCAACGCCACGCCCTGGTCCACCTTGCGGTAGAACGCCTTGAACAGGCCGGCCAGTCCCAGCAGCAGCACCAGCAGGATGCCGACGCCGATCAGAAACGGCGCCATCGTCGCAAAACTCATCGGTGGATCTCCTTATCGCCCGCAATCAGGCTATGGGGTAACGGCGAACCCGGCTGATCCTGCTCGCGGGCCACCAGGTAATGGTTGTGCGCATGCACGTAGTCGACCAGCACGACACGCTCGCCGCGCAGGTAGTGGCTGCCGGCCGGCGCGCGCACCTGCAGCACCAGTCCGGCGCCGCCGTCGTCGACATTGGCGTAGCCGCTGCCGGCATCGGCGCGCGGCGAGGCGATCACCCCGACCTTGCCGAGCAGCGACTGCTGCGCGACCGGACGCAGCTTCAGCAGCATCCGGCGCAGCGGCCGCAGCATCCACGAGGTCAGCGGCACCGCCGGCACCAGCGCCAACAGCGCGACCACGCTGCCCAGGCCCCAGCGCACCCCGTCCGGCAACGCCTGCAACAGGAACAGATGCGCGAAATAGGTGCCGGTCCAGGCCCAGAACGCCAGCAGGGCCACGACCAGCATCAGCGGCGCGCCGCCCAGGCCGAGCCGAGCGAAGATGCCGGAAATGCCATGCAGGCCGTGCTCGGCGCCGTGCGCGCCGTCCACATGCAGATGCCCGTCGGCGAGGTGGTGGTCGGCCATGCCGGTCGCGGCCAGCAGCCAGTAGATCGCCGAGAATCCCAGCAAAATGCTGTACGGCAACGTGGGAAACCCCAGTGCGACGCTCAAGAACTCGGCCATTCCCTCATCCATCCCTGCGCGCGCGGCGCACACCGCCATCGGGCGCGTGCGCTGTCGCTTCATCCTCATCGGCCGGCAGCGCGCATGTCGCGCGGCGCGGCATCGCCGACCGACCCCTGGTCCGGATCATACGATAAAGGCGTGGCGGCACCCAGCGCGGCGCGCGAGCGCCCTGGCGGTGGCGCGCCCGGAACGGCCGGCGCGCGTGGCGGCCGACTTTCTTGCCATACCGCCGCGTACGCGGCCTGGACGCCCTAGCGTGGCGGCGCCGCCCGCGCTAGCAGTTGGTGTTCAGCTCGTGGCAATCGGCGCGGCGCACTTCCTCGACGAACTTGCGCATCTTGTGCCCGTCCTTGATGCCCGGCTGGCTCTCGATGCCGCTGGACACGTCCACGCCCCACGGCAGGGTGGCGATGATCGCGTCGAACACGTTGTCGGAGGTGATGCCGCCGGCGAGCAGGAACGGCCGGTGCAGGCCGGTGGGCAGGCGCGTCCAGTCGAAGGTCTTGCCGGAGCCGCCGCTCTCGCCCGGGGCGTGGCTGTCGAACAGGAAGCCGGCCGCGTTCGGGTACTGCAGCTGCAGGGTGCGCGCGTTGATGTCGCTGCCGCCCATCGGCACCGCCTTCAGGTACGGCAGGTTGAAGCCGCGGCAGAAGCCGTCGTCCTCGTCGCCATGGAACTGCAGCAGGGTCGGGCGCACCGTGCGCAGCACTTCGCGCACCTCGTCCTTGGGGTTGTCGCGGAACAGCGCGACCACGTCGACCATCGGCGAGGCGGCCTGGCGCATCGCGCGGGCTTCGGCCGGCGCCACCCGCCGGGGACTGCCGTGGGCGAACACGAATCCCACCGAATCCACCCCAAGTTCGCCCGCCAGGCGGATGTCGCCGGCACGGGTCATGCCACAGAACTTGATGCGGGTGCGATACAGGGTTCGATTCATAGGGTGACCTCGGCCGGTAGCTTCCAGATATCGGGGTAGAGAGGACCGACGAAGACCAATCCCTGCGGCGGCGCCGTCGGGCCGGCGACGCTGCGGTCGCGCCCGGCAAGCAGTTCGCCGATCCAGGAAACCGGCTTCTCGCCTGCTCCTACCATGATTAAGGAGCCTACGATATTGCGCACCATGTGATGAAGGAATGCATTGGCCTGGACCTGGACCTCGACGACCTCGCCGATCCGGGTCACCGCGATCGCCTGCAGCTCGCGCCGCGCGTGCAGCGCCTGGCACTGGATGCTGCGGAACGCGCTGAAATCCTGCTCGCCCAGCAACGCCTGCGCGGCGGCATGCATCGCCTCGGCCTGCAGCGGCCGCCGCTCCCAGCTCAGCGTCTGCCGGTACAGCGCCGGGCGTACCTGGCGGTTGAGCAGGCGGTAGCGGTAGCGTCGCGCGCGCGCCGAGAAGCGCGCGTGGAAATCATCCGCCGCCGGCACGCACCAACGCACGCACACCGATGGCGGCAAGCGCGCGGTGGCGCCGAGCATCCAGCCGCGCGGCGCGCGCGGCGCATCGCAATCGAAATGCACGACCTGGCATTCGCCGTGCACGCCGGCATCGGTGCGCCCGGCGCAGACCACGCTCACCGGCGTATCGGCCACCGACGAAAGCGCCGCCTGCAGCGTCGCCTGCACGCTCGGCCCGCCGGATTCGCCCAGCTGTTGCCAGCCCTGGAACTCGCTGCCGTCGTATTCCACGCCCAGCGCATAACGCATCGCGCCCTACTCCGTCACAACGCGCACTGCGGGCTGCAGCGGCCACGGCGCTGCGCTGCGGCACGCGCGCATCAGCTCAAGCGGGCCAGCAACTGCTGGGCTTCGGCACGCGCCGCCGGATCGCCGCCGGCCGCCACTTCGCTCAGCAGGGTCCGCGCGGTTTCGTTGTCGCCCAGGTCCATGTAGGCCACGGCCAGTTCCAGGCGCTCGCGGCCGATCGGCGGATACGCGGGCGCCGGTTCGAGGCTCGGCTCGGCGGCGGCAGGCAGATCACCCTGGTGCCAGGTCGGCTCCTGGCGTTCCGCAAGCACCGGCGCGACCGGCGTCGGCGCCAGCACCGGCGGCTGCCGCCATGGTTCGTCGGCATCGAGCGGCGCCTGCGGCGCCGGCGCGATCTCGGCGTCGGGCCGTAGCGCGAACTGCGGATGCTCCGCGGCAGGCGCAACGTCGGCGTCGGCGTCGGCGTGATGCTGCGCCTGCGCGGCCAGCTCGCGCTCGAATGCGTGGTCCTGGTAGGCCCGGTCTTCGTCGGCCGCGTCCTCGGCCACTTCGCGCTCGTGTTCGTCCAGCGGCGGCAGATCCGGTGCGTCCACCTCGCGATGCGCCACCACCGGCACGGCCGCGGCCAGTTCCGCCGCGTCGTAGCCATGCCGCGGCAGCGGCGGCAACGGCGAAGGCTTGCGCCGGCGCGACAGCAGCAGCGCGCCGATGCCCAGCACCAGCAGCGCCAATCCGCCCCACAGCCACAGCGGCCAGCCGCCGGAGGCCGCGGCCGGCGCCGGTTGCGCCTGTGCCTGGGTCTGCCCGGATTGCGCCAGGCGCTTCTGCGCCGCGGCCAGGTCGCTGTCCTTCAGCGCGATCAGTTGCTGCTGCTGGGCCTTGAGCTTTTCCAGCTGTTCGACCCGCGAGCGCAGCTCCTGGACCTCGGCATCGCGTGCCGCGAGATCTTCGCGCGCCTGCTGCAATTGTTGAGTCGCCACCATGTCTCCCTCGTCGCCGGCACCGGTGCCGGACTTGGTTCCTGCGTTGTCGCGCTGCGCCGGCACCGCCGGCGCGATTTCCAGGCGTGCGCCCGACGTCGCCGCGGTCGCGGCGGCGGGCTTGGCGGCGGCCGGCGCAACCGCAGCGGCCTGCTGCGCCTGTGCCGGTTGCGGCACCGGCGCGCGCGCCTGGCGCCATTGCGCGGCCTGTTCGCGGACGATGGCGGTGGCCGCAGCGGCATCGATGCTGGCCAGCTCTTCCTGGCGCGGCGTGCGCAACACCGCGCCCTGCTTGAGCAGGTTGACGTTGCCGCGGATGAACGCATCCGGGTTGGCGCGCAGCAGCGCGACCATGGTCTGGTCCAGCGAATGGCCGCTGCCGCGCACCAGCTGCCCGGCGATCTGCGACAGGGTCTGCCCGCGCTGCACCGGCGCCAGCGCATCGCCGGGCGCCGCCGTGGGCGCCGGGGCGCTGCGCACCGGCGCGGCGGGTGCGGCCGACACCGCGGGCGGCGGTGTGGGGGCGACCGGCGCCGGAGCCGTTGCCGGCGCCGGCAACGGCTCGCTGCGGACGATCCGGTCGGACGGCGCGGCGGCGGCGGGGGCATCGATCGCCGGTGCGTCGATCGCCGCGGCGGTGTTGGGCGCGTCGAGCAAGGCCGAATATTCGCGGATCAACCGGCCCTGGCCCCAATCGACTTCGATCAGGAAGCTCAGCGACGGCACCTCCACCGGCATCTGGCTGCTGACGCGGATCACCGCGCGGCCCTGGTTGGTCTGCGCGAAGCGGAACTGCAGGTTGCCGACCAGGCCGTCCGGGCGCTCCAGCCCGACCCGGGCGAAGGTCGCCGGCGAGGCCAGCGCGACGCGTGCGTTTTCCAGTTCGCCCGGTTCGTTGGAGATCACCGGGATCTCGGCCAGGAACGGCTGGCCGGGTTTGGACAGGACGCGGATGTCGCCCAGTCCCAGCGCCAGCGCGGCCTGGCTGCAGGCCAGCAACAGCAGCGCGCACGCCGCACGCCAGCCGCGGCTCGGAGCGAGCGCAATGGAAATGCCGTCGCCGCCATGGCGGCGGCGGAAGAAGCGTGGTTGTAGGCGCATCACGCCCCTGCCCTTGGTGTCATGGCGTGCAATATAGCCGTTGCCCTTCGCATTGTGGCGTTCGTCTACGCGACCATGCGACGGAGCCTGCACAGGTTCGCGCGGCCCTACCCCCTTCTCCCATCGGGAGAAGGGGCCCCGAAGGGGCGGATGAGGGTCCGGCGAAGCCTCATGGGATCGAAACAGTGCGAGGGCTTCGCGCCGTACCCTCACCCCCGGCCCCTCTCCCGAGGGGAGAGGGGCGTCTTGGCTTCGCTTGTTGTGTTGCACGCTCGGGCAGCCCTTCCTTCTCCCATCGGGAGAAGGTGCCCCGAAGGGGCGGATGAGGGTACGGGCGAAGCCTCATGGGATCGAAACAGTGCGAGGGCTTCGCGCCGCACCCTCCTCCCCGTCCCCTCTCCCGAGGGGAGAGGGGAGATATCGCTCAGCCTTCCTGCGCCACCAGCTCGGCCAGCTGCACCGCATTGAGCGCGGCGCCCTTGCGGATGTTGTCGGAGACGATCCACAGGTTCAGGCCGCGCGGATGCGAGATGTCCTCGCGGATGCGGCCGACGTAGACCGCGTCGTTGCCCGAGGCGTGGGTGACCGGGGTCGGATAGCCGCCGGCCTTGCGCTCGTCGACGACTTCCACGCCCGGCGACGCGGCCAGCAGCGCGCGCGCCTGCTCGGCGCTGACCTTGCGCGTGGTCTCGATCGCGACCGCTTCGGAGTGGCCGTAGAACACCGGCACGCGCACCGCGGTCGGGTTCACCTGGATGTTGTCGTCGCCGAGGATCTTGCGCGTCTCCCAGACCAGCTTCATCTCTTCCTTGGTGAAGCCGTTCTCGAGGAAGTCGTCGATGTGCGGGATCAGGTTGAAGGCGATCTGCACCTGGAACTTCTTCGGCTCGATGTCCTGGAACGCCAGCAACTGCGCGGTCTGCTTGCCCAGTTCCTCCATGCCCGAACGGCCGCCGCCGGACACCGACTGGTAGGTGGCCACGTTGATGCGCTCGATGTTGTATTCGCGGTGCAGCGGCGCCAGCGCCACCAGCATCTGCATGGTCGAGCAGTTGGGGTTGGCGATGATGCCGCGCGGGCGCTGCTTCAGCGCCTCCGGGTTCACTTCCGACACCACCAGCGGCACGTCGTCGTCGTAGCGGAACGACGAGGAGTTGTCGATCACCACCGCGCCGGCGGCGGCGAACTTCGGCGCGTATTCCTTGGAGATGCCGCCACCGGCGGAGAACAGCGCGATGTCCACGCCGGTCGGATCGAAGGTGGCCAGGTCGAGCACGGTGACCTTCTGGCCCTTGAACTCGATCTGGCCGCCGGCGGAGCGCTCGGAGGCCAGCGGGTACAGCGTGGCGATGGGGAAGTCGCGCTCGGCGAGGATGGCCAGCATGGTTTCGCCGACAGCGCCGGTGGCGCCGACGACGGCGACGTTGAAACGACGGGATTCGTTGCTCATGGGAGATTGTTCGATCGGGTAGGAGAAAGGGGGGAACAGCCGCACTGCCAGCTGGATTCGGGGAACCTCCCGAGCGCGCCGCTCAGGTCGCCGGAGGTTCCCTATCGTTTTTTGCTCGCGATGCTGCCGTCGCCATTGCCGGCGCCAGCGGCGATCGCATCCAGGTTCAATGCATTCGGCGGACGCCCGGCGTCGGCACCGAAGCCCAGCGCGGCCAGCAGGTTGTCCACCGCCAGCGCCACCATCGCGCGGCGGGTCGCGGCGCTGGCGCTGCCGATATGCGGGGTCAGCACCACGTTGCGCAGCGCCAGCAGCTCCGGGCGCACCGCCGGCTCGCCCTCGTACACGTCCAGCCCGGCCGCGGCCAGGCGCCCGTGCGCGAGCGCATCGGCCAGCGCCAGTTCGTCGACCAGGCCGCCGCGGGCGATGTTCACCAGCGTGGCGCCCGGCTTCATCTGCGCCAGCGCGGCGGCATCGAGGATGTGGTGCGACTGTGCCGAATACGGCAGCACCAGCAGCAGGTGATCGGCGCGCGCCAGCAGTGCGTCGAAGCCGACGTACTCGGCGGCGTGCGCACGCTCCACCTCGGCCGGCAGGCGGCTGCGGTTGTGGTACAGCACGCGCATCGAGAAGCCCGCGGCGCGGCGCGCGATGGCCTGGCCGATGCGGCCCATGCCGAGGATGCCCAGGGTGCTGCCGTGCACGTCGGCGCCGAGCATGGTCTGGAACGACCACTGCTGCCACTGCCCCTCGCGCAGCCAGCGCTCGGATTCGGTGATGCGCCGAGCGGCGGCCATCAGCAGCGCGAAGCCGAGGTCGGCGGTGGTTTCGGTGAGCACGTCCGGCGTGTTGCTGGCGACGATGCCGGCCGCGCTGAGCGCGTCCAGGTCGAGGTTGTTGTAGCCGACGCCGACGTTGGCGATGGCGCGCAGCCGCGGCGCGGCGGCGATCTCGGCCGCGCCGATACGCTCGTTGAGGGTCACCAGCGCGCCGTCCAGCGGCGCCAGCGCCGCGGCCAGGTCTTGCTGCGAGTACTTGGTCACGTCCGCGGTGGTGGTCAGCGCGCAATGTTCGCCGAGCCGTGCGACGACATCGTCGAACAGCGGTTGGCTGACCCACACCCGTGGCCGCGACTCAGCCATCGCCACCGCCGGGGATGCGCGGGGCGACGCTGCCGACGTCGCCGCACTGCGCGCGATGGCGCAGCGCCTGGTCCATCAGCACCAGCGCCATCATCGCCTCGGCGATCGGGGTGGCGCGGATGCCGACGCAGGGGTCGTGGCGGCCGGTGGTGATGACGTCCACCGCCTGCCCGTCCACGTCCACCGTGGCGCCGGGCAGGCGCAGGCTGGAGGTGGGCTTGAACGCCAGCGAGGCGACGATCGGCTGGCCGGTGGCGATGCCGCCGAGCACGCCGCCGGCATGGTTGGACTGGAAGCCATCCGGCGCGATCAGGTCGCGGTGCTCGGTGCCCTTCTGCGCCACCACGGCGAAGCCGTCGCCGATCTCCACGCCCTTGACCGCATTGATGCTCATCAGCGCCGCGGCCAGTTCGCCGTCGAGCTTGCCGTAGATCGGCTCGCCCCAGCCCGGCGGCACGCCGTCGGCGACCACGGTGACCTTGGCGCCGATCGAATCGCCGGACTTGCGCAGCGCGTCCATGTAACTTTCCAGCTCCGGCACCTGCGCCGCATGCGGCCAGAAGAACGCGTTGTCCTCCACCGCATCCCAGGCGAAGCCCTGCGGCACGACCGGCCCGAGCTGCGACAGGTAGCCGCGCACGCGCACGCCGTAGCGCTGCGCCAGCCACTTCTTGGCGATCACGCCGGCGGCCACGCGCATCGTGGTCTCGCGCGCCGAGGAGCGGCCGCCGCCGCGCGGATCGCGGATGCCGTACTTCTGCCAGTAGCTGTAGTCGGCATGGCCCGGACGGAACTGGCGGGCGATGTCGGTGTAGTCCTTGCTGCGCTGGTCGGTGTTGCGGATCAGCAGGCCGATCGGGGTGCCGGTGGTGCGGCCCTCGTAGACCCCGGACAGGATCTCCACTTCGTCGGCCTCGCGCCGCGCCGAGGTGTGGCGGCTCTTGCCGGTGGCGCGGCGCTGCAGGTCGTGGGCGAACTCGGCCGCGTCCAGCTCCAGCCCCGGCGGGCAGCCGTCGATCACACACCCGATCGCCGGCCCGTGCGATTCGCCGAAGGTGGTGACGGTCAGCAGGGTGCCGAAGCTGTTCGCGCTCATGGCCGCCGGCTCACCGGCTCGCGGCCAGGTCGGCGATGCGCGCGTGGTGCGCAACCAGTTCGCTGGCTTCCACCGCGAAGATGCCCATCTGCCCGACCTTGAACTCGACCCAGGCAAACTCGACTTCCGGCAGCAGCTGCACCAGCGCGCGCTCGGATTCGCCGACTTCGCAGATCAGCAGGCCGTCCTCGCTCAGGTGCGCCGGCGCGTCGCGCAGGATCTTCAGCGCCAGGTCCAGGCCATCGTCGCCGGCGCGCAGGCCCAGTTCCGGCTCGTGCGCGTATTCGGGCGGCAGCGCGTCGGTCTCGGCATGGGTGACGTAGGGCGGATTGGTGACGATCAGTTCGTAGCGGCGCCCGCCCAGCCCGGCGAACAGGTCGGACTTGACCAGTTCGACGTTGTCGGCCAGCAGCCGCGCCTTGTTCTCCGCGGCCAGGGCCAGCGCGTCGTCGCTGATGTCGACCGCGTCCACCTGCCAGTTCGGGTTGTAGTGGCCCATCGCGATGGCGATGCAGCCCGAGCCGGTGCACAGGTCGAGCGCGCGGTTGACCTCGCGCCCGGCCAGCCACGGCTCGAAGCCGGCCTCGATCAGCTCGGCGATCGGCGAGCGCGGCACCAGCGCGCGCGCGTCGCTCTTGAAGCTGAGCCCGGCGAACCAGGCCTCGCCGGTCAGGTAGGCGGCGGGGATGCGCTCGGCGATGCGGCGCTCGAACAGCGCCAGCACCTGCGCCTTTTCCGGCGTGGTGACGCGCGCGCCGCCGTAGGCCGGGCCCAGGTCGTGCGGCAGGTGCAGCGCGTGCAGCACCAGTTGCGTGGCTTCGTCCAGGGCGTTGTCGTAGCTGTGGCCGAAGCTCAGTTCGGCGGCATTGAAACGGCTGGTGCCGTAGCGGATCAGGTCGATGATCGTGTGGAGTTCGGCGGCCGCGTCGGCAGTCATGGCAACAGGCAAGGCAATTCGGCCCCCGATTATAGAGGCCCGGCCGCTATCATGAGCGTTCGTTGCAAGGGAAATCAGTATGTTCAACCGCAACTTCGGCATCGTCCTGGTGGTCGCCCTGGCCGCCGGCCTGGGCCTGCTGCTGGCCCAGAAGTACTTCGGCGGCGGCGCTTCGGCGTGGCCCGAGACCCGCAGCGTGCGCCTGTACCCGCAGCCGCGCGCCCTGCCCGACTTCCACCTGCGCCAGTCCGACGGCACGCCGCTGGTGCCCGGCGAGCTGAAAGGCCACTGGACGCTGGTGTTCCTGGGCTTCACCGCCTGCCCGGACGTGTGCCCGACCACCCTGGCCGACCTGGCCCGCGCGCAGAAGCAGTGGGAATCGATCCCTGACACGCTGCGCCCGCGGGTGCTGTTCGTCTCGGTCGATCCGGAGCGCGACACCCCGGCGCGGCTGGGCGCCTACGCGCACGGCTTCCACAAGGACACCCTGGCCGCCACCGCCGACGTGCCGGAGCTGGAACGCTTCGCCACCGCGCTGGGCTTCGTGTTCCAGAAGGTGCCCGGCAAGCATTTCCAGGAAAACCCCAACGACTACAGCATGGACCACTCCGCCGCGATCGCCGTGCTCGACCCGCAGGGCCGCCAGGCCGGGCTGATCCGCCCGCCGTTCGAGCCGGCGGCGATCGCCGCCGACCTGCAGGCGCTGACCAAGGCGACCGCGCCATGAGCCTGCTGACCACGCTGACCTACGTGCTGCCGCACCGGCTGCTGTCCTCGCTGGCGCGGCGCCTGGCGTATTCGTCGCGGCCGGGGCTGAAGCAATGGCTGATCGACACCGTGGTGCGCCGCTTCGGGGTGAACCTGGCCGAGGCCGCCGAACCCGATCCGCGCGTCTACCCGACCTTCAATGCGTTCTTCACCCGCGCGCTGAAGCCCGGCGCGCGCGTCGCCGATCCCGACCCGCAGGCGCTGCTGATGCCGGCCGACGGCCGCATCAGCCAGCTCGGCCCGATCCAGGACGGGCGCATCTTCCAGGCCAAGGGCCAGGCGTTCACCGCCGCCGAGCTGCTCGGCGACGCCGCCGCGGCGGCACCGTTCGCCAACGGCCTGTACGCCACCGTGTACCTGTCGCCGCGCGACTACCACCGCGTGCACATGCCCTGGACCGGCACCCTGCGCGAGACCGTGCACGTGCCCGGACGGCTGTTCAGCGTCGGCCCGGACGCGGTGCGCAACGTGCCGCGGCTGTTCGCGCGCAACGAGCGGCTGGTCTGCCATTTCGACACCGAGTTCGGCCCGATGGCCTCGGTGATGGTCGGCGCGCTGCTGGTCAGCGGGGTGGAGACGGTGTGGAGCGGCGTGGAGATCCCGCGCTACGGCGACCGCATCACCCGCAAGGACTGGCGCGGCCAGGGCATCGTGCTGGAGCGGTTCGCGGAGATGGCACGCTTCAACTACGGCTCCACCGTCATCGTGCTGTTGCCGCCCGGCATGGCACAACTCGATCCGACGCTGGCGGCGGAAACGCCGGTACGGCTCGGCCAGGCGCTCGCCAGGCGGGTGCAACGCTGACGCACGGCGGCGCGACGGACGCAGGGGCGCCGCTCCCGTCCTGCGGCGCGGCGCGCTTCAACCACGGCTCCGCCGTGATCGTGCTGTTGCGGCCAGCCATGGCGACGCTCGATCCGGCGCTGGCAGCGGAAGCGCCGGTCCGGCTCGGTTGAACGCTGGGCACACAGGCGCTGCCTGCAACGCCGCGCGGGTATCGGAGCGGCGACAGCGCGCCCTGGCGGCCTTGCATTCCCGGTGCTGCCGTACCCTCGCCCCTACCCCTCTCCCGACGGGAGAGGGACATCATGGCTTCGCGTTTGATGTGAGGCGCGGCTGGACCATCACCGCGCGTTGCGCCCCCCTTCTCCCATCGGGAGAAGGTGCCCGAAGGGCGGATGAGGGTACGGCGCCGCAGCCAGGCGGGCGACGCTCCTGATAGCAGGGGTGGAAAACCTCTCCCGAGCAATTGATTGCGCACCCACCCTCATCCGGCGCTGCGCGCCACCTTCCCCCGAAAAGGGGGTCTTGGTCCCGGCGGGAGAACGAAGGCCTACTTGTCGCAGCCGGTCATCTTCAGCGATTGCCCCGGCTTCAACGCATAGCCCGGCGCGCGCAGGCCATTGGCCTTGGCCAACTGCTTGAGATCGCAGCTGTAGCGGTCGGCGATGCGGCCCAGCGTGTCGCCCTTGGCCACGCGGTAGCTGCGCACCTGCTTGGGCTTGGGCTTGACCGGCGCCGGGCGCCCGGTGGCGACGGTGGTGGGCACGCCGGCCACCGGCGTCACGTCGCCCACCGCCACGTTGCCGGTGGGATCGGCGACCACGGGCGTGTTGCTGCGGATCGCGGCGTTGACGTCGGCGGTGATCAGCGCGCGCGCCAGATCGGCGCGCGGACCGCTGACGCAGTAGCGGTTGTACAGGCCGACGATCTTGGTGGTGGCGTTGATGGTGACCCCGGCCGGGATCCAGCCATCGGGTTCGTAGCGCGGATTGAGGTTGCGCAGCGCGCGCATGTAGCCGTCGCGGGTGCCGTCGCTGCCCAGGCAGATGGTCAGCTCGTAGATCGTGGTGGACTTGGCCAGGCGCAGCGTCGCCGGCTGCGCGTTGATCTTCGGGAACGCCACCCCGTACTGCTGCGGGTGCAGGAAGATCCACGCCGCGGCGATCACCATCGGCACGTAGTCCTTGGTCTCGGCCGGGAACTGGTTGTACACCGAGGCGTCCCAGAAGCTGCGTCCCTGCATCTGGTTGTACACGCGCGCGGCGCGGCCCTCGCCGCCGTTGTAGCCGGCCAGCGACAGTTCGATGCTGCGGTTGAGCTCGGCCATGCGCTCGTTGATGTACACCGCGCTGGCCTCGGCGGCGCTGCGCGCGTCGTAGCGGGTGTCGAAGCCGGTGCCGTCCGGGCCCAGCCCGAAGCGGCGCCCGGTGGCCGGCATGAACTGCATCAGCCCGGCGGCGCCGACCCGCGAATTGGCGTGCACGCGGCCGTTGGATTCCTTGGCGATGATGCCGAACAGCAGCGCCTCCGGCAGCCCGCGCTTCTCCCATTCCGGCCACATGATCGCGCGCAGGTTCTGGTAGTTCTCGTAGCTGTTCATCAGCGACGGGCGCATGTCGGTGAGCCAGCGGCGGATGCCGGCCTGCACCGCCGGGTTGTATTCGACCATCGCGTCGAAGGCATGGCGCTGGTCGTTGAGCAGGCTCGCCGCGCGCGCCGCTTCCGGCACGTTGGCGGCCAGCGGACTGATGTGGTCGGGATCGGCCTGCAGCGGCACGGCGTCATCGTCGCTCGCATCGGCATCGGTCGCCGCGCCCTGCGCGTCGGCCTTGGCCTTGAGCAGGCGCTTGTACGCGCCCAGGTAGGTGCCGACCTGGCAGCCGCGCTGCTTGATGCAGGCATCGACCACGTCCTCGATGTCCTCCAGCGCCGCGTCGCTTTCCTGGGTGCCCTTGGGGTCGCTGTTGCCGACCAGCACCATCGCGTCGTTGTAGCGCTTCTCGGCCGCCGCCAGGCGCTGGTCGAGGACGGCGATGGCGGCCTTGTCGCGCGCGGAGACACGTTCGGCGTGGGCAGAAGGCGCGGCGCAAGCCAGCGCCAAGGCAGCCACGGCGGGCCATCCATGGGTGATACGGAACGAAAGGGGCATGATGGGACGCGACGACGGAAAGGCCGCAGGGTAGCCGCCGCTGTCACATCGCGGCAAGGTCGGGCATGCGCCGGCACCGCGCCGGCGGGGCATTCGTTCATCGCCCAGGCCAGGCGAACCGCGGCCCCGACGCCCTCGCGGCAAGCGGGCGCCGGCGCGAACGCCTAGAATCCGCCCCACCTCACCGCGGAGCTGTTCATGGACCCGATCCTGCTGGGCAAAGGCCTGACCGACGACATCGCGGTGCTGCTGCAGCCGCGCCTGGGCAATCGCCACGGCCTGGTCGCCGGGGCCACCGGCACCGGCAAGACCGTGACCCTGATGACCCTGGCCGAGGGCTTCTCGCGGATCGGCGTGCCGGTGTTCATGGCCGACGTGAAGGGCGACGTGGCCGGGCTGGCGGTGGCCGGCGACGGCAGCGAGAAAGTGCTGCAGCGCGCCAGGGACATCGGTGTGGCCGACTACGCCCCGGCCGCCAACCCGGTGGTGTTCTGGGACCTGTACGGCCAGCTCGGGCACCCGGTGCGCACCACCGTCAGCGAGATGGGGCCGACCCTGCTGGCGCGGATCCTGGAACTCAACGACACCCAGGCCGGCGTGCTCGACATCGTGTTCAAGCTGGCCGACGACCGCGGCCTGCTGCTGCTCGACCTGGACGACCTGCGCGCGCTGCTGGCGCTGGTGGTGGAACAGCGCAAGGACATCTCCACCGAATACGGCCTGGTCAGCGCGCCGTCGGTGGCGGCGATCCAGCGCGCGCTGCTGCGCCTGGCGCAGGACGGCGGCGAAGGCTTCTTTGGCGAGCCGGCGCTGGACCTGGCCGAGCTGATGCGGGTCGGCAGCGACGGCCGCGGCGTGATCGGCATCCTCGCCGCCGCGCAACTGGTGCTCAAGCCGCGCCTGTACTCGACCTTCCTGCTGTGGCTGCTGTCGGAACTGTTCGAGCGGCTGCCGGAGGTGGGCGACCTGGACAAGCCCAAGCTGGTGTTCGTGTTCGACGAGGCGCACCTGCTGTTCGACGACGCGCCGCCGGCGCTGGTGCAGCGCATCGAGCAGGTGGTGCGGCTGATCCGCTCCAAGGGCGTGGGCGTGTACTTCTGCTCGCAGTTCCCCGACGACGTGCCCGACAACATCCTCGGCCAGCTCGGCAACCGCGTGCAGCACGCGCTGCGCGCCTACACCCCGCGCGACCAGAAGGCCGTGCGCACCGCCGCCGAGACCTTCGTCGCCAACCCCAAGCTGGACGTGGCCAAGGCCATTTCCCAGCTCGGCACCGGCGAAGCCCTGGTCTCCACGCTGCAGGACAAGGGCGTGCCGTCGCCGGTGCAGCAGACCCTGATCGCGCCGCCGCGTTGCCGGATGGGTGCGATCTCCGACGCCGAGCGCGCGCAGGTGCGCGCCGGCAGCGTGGTCGGCAACCGCTACGACAGCCCGGTCAACCGCGAGTCGGCGGCGGAAATGCTGGCGCGCCGGGTCGAGGAGGTGGCCGAGAAGACGGCGGCACCGGCGGCGCGCACGCGCGAGCAGGACGACGCGCAGGACAGCGGCTTCGGCCAGGCGGTCAAGGACGCGGTGTTCGGCACCAAGCGCCGCCAGGGCATGCTCGAGACGATGGCCAAGCAGACCTCGCGCACCGTCGGCAACCGCATCGGCCAGCAGATCGTGCGCGGCATCTTCGGCAGCATCTTCGGCGGCAAGCGCTGAGCGCAGCCGACAACCACAAGGAGTTCCACCATGGACAAGGAAGCGATGAGCGCCCTGCTGCTCGGCCTGGCGGCGGCCATAGCCGCAATGGCCGCCGATGCCGCGCAACCGGCATCGGGCGATGACTGGCCGCCGCAACGGCAGCAACTGCTGGCCGGCCGCTACGTCGGCAAACTCCAGGGATATACGCGGGATTGCGAGACCGTTCGCGCCGATCTCAGGCTTGAGGTGGGAGCGGCGAGCGAGACCGCCCATCGCTATACGCTGACGACCACCTGCATCGCCGGCGCCGCACGGCACGCCGCGCCCAGGACCATCACCGGCGTGTGGGGAATCGACCAGATGGCCAGCAGTTGCCTGACGCTCGGCTTCGAGGACCCCGACGATCCGCAGGTGGGCCCCAACATCTACGGGTTCCGTGTCGAAGAGGCCCAGACGCGCGGCCGCCGCGACGCGGCCACCGACTACGATCTGGCCCAGGACGGCTTCAACTGCCATAGCGGCATGCCGCCGGAGCATGCCGACAAGCGCCTGCGGCGCGTGCGCTGACCCGATCGGTGCAGCGTGCCCAAAACCAGGGCCACGCGGCGCGGGTCACGCTGCGGCGCAGGTGCGTGTACAGCGCGCGCCGACAGGCACGGCAGGCCACGTTCGATCCAGGCGATGCCACACGCAGAGACAAATCGACAGCACTGCGCTAGGCCAGCAATCCCTTCAGCTTGGCGTACTGCAACAGCATGATCGTCTTGCCGTCGGCGATCTCGCCCGTCTCGATCATCGCCAACGCAGCGTCGAGCGGCAGTTCCAGCACCTCGATCTCCTCGCCCTCGGCCGCGACCCCGCCGCCCGCGCCGACCTTGTCGCGATCGAAATACTCGCCCACGAAGAAATACAGTTTTTCGGTGACCGAGCCCGGACTCATGAACGCCTCGAACACCTTGCGCACGTTCTCGATCCGGTAGCCGGTTTCCTCTTCGGTCTCCTTGCGGATGCAGGTCTGCGCATCGTGCTGGTCGAGCAGCCCGGCGCAGGCTTCGATCAGCATGCCGTCGGGATTGCCGTTGAGCAGCGTCGGCAACCGGAACTGCCGGGTCAGCATCACCGTCTGCCTGGCGCGGCTGTAGAGCAGGATGGTGGCGCCGTTGCCGCGGTCGTAGGCCTCGCGCGACAGCGTCTGCCAGCTGCCGTCGCTGCGCTGGAAATCGAAGGTGACCTTGCGCAGCACGTACCAGTTGTCGGACAGCACCTCGACCTTTTCGATACGCACACGCGGATTGCCTGTGGCGGATGGGTTCAAACGACACTCCATGCGATGAGCTGGCAGTGCCGGCGCCCGCAGCGGATTGCCGCCGGGGAATGCCGGCATTCGCCGTGGAACGGCCATTCTAGCCGCCGTCCCGCAGGTCGCGGCGACGCCACCCAGGACCCGCCGCAACGCCCGGCCCAGTGAACCTTGCACGCCGCGAACCGATCCCGCCCGGCTCGCGCTGCCCGCCTGCGCGCGCACCGCAAGCATCGCCGCCACGAGCGCGATGCGCGGAGGGACTAGCGGCGCCCTGCCCGGCACGGCTCGCCCGGGCCAAGCGCGCGAGCGCACCCCGATTGCACGCCCGCCCGGCGCGTCGCACAATCGGCGCACATTGAACGCAGGGGGCGTCATGGAAGACCGTCATCGCGCCGGCGCAGGCCGCGCGCGCCGCAGCACACCCGAACCTTTCTGGGCGCGCACCCGCGCCATCGCGCTGTATCCGTTGCACGGCGGCGCGCTGTTCGCCCTGATCGCGCTGACCCTGTGCCGCCTGCTGGGAATGCTGCCGGGCATCGGCTGGATCATCGGCATCGTCACCACGCTGGCGATCTACAAATACGCCTTCGAGATCCTGCGGCATACCGCCGACGGACACATGGATGCGCCCGAACGCGGCTTCGACATCGGCGACGGGGTGGTGCTGCGGCTGCTGGCGCTGATGATCGTGCTCGGCGCGGCGGTCGCCGCCGCGGCGCTGCTCGCCGGCCCGGTCGCCGGCCTGCTGATGCTGCTGGCGGTGGTGCTGCTGCAGCCCGGCTTCCTGATCTCGCTGGCCATCGACGGCAGCCTGCGCCGCGCCCTGAATCCGGCCGTGTCGATCGGCCTGGCGCTGCGCATCGGCTGGCCGTACCTGGCCGCGTTCGGCCTGCTGTTCGTGATCCAGGCCAGCGCGCTGACCGCGGCCAGATGGCTGCAGCACTACCTGCCGCCGCTGGCCAGCGACCTGGCGATCGGCGTGGTGACGATCTGGGGCCTATTCGCCGCCTTCCACCTGATGGGCTATCTGGTCTACCAGTACCACGAGGTGCTGGGCTACGAACCGGCCGCCGGCAACGACGATGCGTATCGCCGCCACGATCCGGACCAGCGCGTGCTCGACGAAGCCGAACAGTTCGTGCGCGACGGGCATGCGCCCGAGGCGCTGCAGTTGCTGCGCGGCGAAGTGCGCACGCGCGCGGTGAGCCTGGCGGTGCACGAGCTGTACCAGCGCCTGCTGCGCACCGGCGGGCGCGCCGACGAGCGCCGCGACCACACCCGCCAGTACATCAATCGCCTGCTGCAGGAAAAGCAGGAGCGGCGCGCACTGGCGCTGCTGCGCGAGGCCCTCGACGCCGATCCCGACTTCGTCCCGCTGCTGCCGGAACAGGCTTCGCTGCTGGCCGAGCGCGCGCAGCTGGCCGGGCAGTTCAAGCTCTCGCTCGACGGCCTGCTCGCCGCGCTGCGCGCCTGGCCCAAGGCGGCGGAATTCGGCGCCTGGTCGCTGAGCGCGGCGCTGTTGCTGGCCGAGCGTTTCGGCGACGACGCGCAGGCGCGCGCGCTGCTGCAGGACGCGCTCGCGCGCTGCGAGGACGAGGCGCAACGCGGCAAGCTGCAGGCGGCGCTGAAGGCGCTGACCATCGCGCCGGCCTAGCAGCGGCGCACGACCGGGCGGCCATGCCGCCGCCAACGGCACTCACGCGTTGGCGAGCAGGAACCGCGCCTTGTCCGCCTGCGGCAGATCCGGGTAGCGCTCGATCACCGCGAGCAGCAGGCGGTGCCATTCGGCAGCGGCCTGTCGCTCGCCGTGGCCCAGCGCGAGCCGGAACCAGTGCTGCGCCTGTTCGGCGCGCGGCACCGCCGCGGCATCCTGCGCCAGCAGCGCTTCGGCATCGTGCAGCCGGCCCAGCGCCAGCCAGCGATCGAACAGCAGCGCACGCGTCGCCGCATCCACGGCGATGGCGCCGGCAGTGCAGTCGCCGAGCAACGCCGCCTGCGCTTGCGCTTCCTGCGCGGTGGTCGCCGGCAGGCGCAGCAGTTCGATCGCGCGCGCCTGCGCGGCACGCGCATCGCCGGCATTGCGTGCGACCCGGTAGCGCGCCTGCGCCACGTCGAAGCGGCGTGGCTGCTCGGCGGCGAGTTCGTCGAGCAGGAACGCGGCCTCGCGGTTCTCCAGCCGCCCCAGATGCCGCTGCGCGCGCTCCCAGCGATCGTCCACGGCGACCACGGCGTCGTCGCGCATGAACGCCTCGCGGGTCTGCCGCATCGCCACCAGCGCCGCCCCGAGCAGCGCGCCGACAACCAGGCCGCCGGCATGCGCATCGAAGCCGATCCCGGCATCGCCGTTGGCCAGCAGGTTGTACAGCTCCCAGCCCAGCCACAGCGGCAGCAACGCGATCGCCGGGCCGCGCACGTAGTCGAACACCACCGCGAACCAGTAGAAGAAGCGCACCGGCCGCCGCCCCCAGACCACGCAGAACGCGCCCATCAGCGCGGCGATGGCGCCGGACGCGCCCAGCCCGCCACCGGCCTCGCCCCAACGCCACCACAGGCTGACCGCGCTGGACCCGAACGCGCCGAGCAGGTAGACCAGCAGGAACCGCCAGCGCCCGATCGCGCCTTCCAGCAAGGTGCCGAGCACGACCAGGAACAGCATGTTGCCGAACAGGTGCAACGCGTCGGCATGCAGGAACGCCGCGGACAGCATCCGTGCCGGCGACCATTCGGAGCTGCGCTGCAGGTGGCGCAAGGTGAACACCCGCTCCAGCAACGCGTCGTAGCGGGCGCGCAGCGGCGTCCACGCCTGCCACGCCGCCGCATCCTCGAACGCCGCGCCGCTGCGCAACGCCTGCACGAAGCGCACGTCGCTGACCGTCGCGGCGCCGACGAACTGCGCCTGCTCCGTCGGCGGCATGCGCTCGAACTCGGCCAGCGCTTCCTTGCTTCCGCTGCGCTGCAGGTAGCGCGCATAGGCCGGCGCTTCGTGGGCGCCGAGCCCAGAGTCGAGGTAGTAGCGTTGCGCCTGCTGCAGCGGCACCGCGTCCTGGCGCTGCCAGCCGAAATACACCGCCGCGTTGAGCAGCACCAGCAGCAGCGTGACCAGCGGAAAATTCTCCCGCGATAGCGGCTTGTGCAACGGCAGGATCAGCATCGAACAACGTCCGTGTGGATGGCCGCGCCAGCTTCGGCCATCGCCCGCGCGTGCGCAAGGCGCACGTACGGGCTAGCATCGTGCCCCGCTCCACCGCAGTCCCGACCCCGATGAGCCGCTGGCGCCCCCCTGCCGAAAAGAGCACCGCCCTGATCACCGCCGAAGGCCACGCCCGGCTCAAGGCCGAGCTGGAAGAACTGTGGCGCGTGCGCCGCCCGGAGGTGGTCAAGGCGCTGGCCGCGGCCGCGGCCGAGGGCGACCGCTCGGAAAATGCCGAGTACACCTACCGCAAGAAGCAGCTGGGCGAGATCGACCGCCGCGTGCGCTACCTGAGCAAGCGTCTGGAAGCGCTGCGCGTGGTGGATACCGCGCCGTCCGATCCGCAGGCGGTGTTCTTCGGCGCCGTGGTCGAACTGGAGGACGCCGACAGCGGCGAGCTGCTGCGCTACCGCATCGTCGGCCCGGATGAGACCGATGCCGGCCGCGGCTGGATCAGCATCGACTCGCCGCTGGCGCGGGCGCTGCTGAAGAAGCGCATCGACGACGAGATCGAGGCGCAGCTGCCCGGCGGCCGCCACAGCTTCGTGGTGGTGTCGGTGGACTACGCCGCGCGCTGAGCGCCGCGCCGTCCTCACCGGGGCGCGCCGGCACGGCCGGCGGCCTCGCTCACAGCACTCGCAGGTCCAACGCGCGCGGCTGCGCAGTGCCCGCCGGCAACGCCTCGCCGAACAGGTCGTGTTCGTCGCTGTCGGTGATCTCCACATCGACCAGATCGCCCGGCTGCAGGCCGCGCTCGGCGCCGTTCTGGATGTGCACCAGGCCGTCGATTTCCGGCGCATCGGCCTTCGAGCGCGCCACCGCGATGCCGTCCTCGAGCAGATCGACCAGGCATTGCTGCACGCTGCCGATCTTGGCCTCCAGGCGCGCCGCGGAGATGTCGGCCTGCCTGGCCATGAAGCGCGCCAGCCGCTCCTGCTTGACCTCTTCCGGTACCGGATCGGGCAGCGCGTTGGCGCTGGCGCCCTCGACCGGCGAATAGGCGAACGCGCCGACGCGGTCGAGCTGGGCGGCGTCGAGGAACTCCAGCAATTGCTCGAACTCGGCCTCGGTCTCGCCGGGGAAGCCGACGATGAAGGTCGAGCGCAAGGTGATGTCCGGACACAGCGCGCGCCAGCGCTGCACCCGCTCCAGGGTACGCTCGACCGCGCCCGGCCGCTTCATCAGCCGCAGGATGCGCGGGCTGGCATGCTGGAACGGGATGTCCAGGTACGGCAGCAGCTTGCCATCGGCCATCAGCGGGATCACCTCGTCCACGTGCGGGTACGGATACACGTAGTGCAGCCGCGTCCACACGCCCAGTTCCGACAACCCCTCGCATAGCGCCTTCATCCGCGTCTGGTAGCGGCGGCCGCGCCATTCGCGCTCGGCGTATTTCAGGTCCACGCCGTAGGCCGAGGTGTCCTGCGACACCACCAGCAGTTCGCGCACCCCGCCCTTGACCAGCCGCTCGGCCTCGCGCAGCACCTCGTCGACCGGGCGCGAATCCAGGTCGCCGCGCATCGAGGGAATGATGCAGAAACTGCAGCGGTGATTGCAGCCCTCGGAGATCTTCAGGTACGCGTAGTGGCGCGGGGTCAGCTTGACCCCGACGCCGTCCTCGTCGCGCACGCCGTGGCGCCCGCGCGGCAGCAGGTCCACGAACGGGTCGTGGCGCGGCGGCAACGCCGCATGCACCGCTTCCATCACGCTCTGATAGTCCTGCGGACCGGACACCGCCAGCACGTCCGGGTAGGCCGCGCGGATCTGCTCCGAGCGCTTGCCCAGGCAACCGGTGACGATGACCTTGCCGTTCTCGGCCATGGCCTCGCCGATCGCCTCCATCGATTCGGCCACGGCCGAGTCGATGAAGCCGCAGGTATTGACCACCACCACGTCGGCCGCATCGTAGCTGGGCACGATCGCGTAACCCTCCACGCGCAGTTGGGTGAGGATGCGTTCGGAGTCGACCAGCGCCTTCGGGCAGCCGAGGCTGACGAAGCCGACTTTGGGGTTCGCGAGGGACATGGAGGGCCTGGGTCCAAGGGGCCTGGGAGAAAAAACCGCGCGGATTATACCGGGCAGGAGCCGCCACGCGGCCGGATTGCGCGACGGGCACGCAAGCCGCTGCGCATGGCACACCCCATCCCAATCGCGTTGACAGCCGCCTAGCCGCCGGCATGGATAATCCTCGTCTCTCTCCCCGCCACAGGAACGCACCATGGGCCACTGGACTACCCTCGATACCCCGCACGGCCAGGTCGCCGCCTGGCACGCCGTGCCGGAAGGCGCTCCGCGCGGCGGCCTGGTGCTGATCCAGGAGATCTTCGGCGTCACCGCCTACATCCGCGAGGTCGCCGACTATTACGCCGCGCAAGGCTACGAAGTGCTGGCACCGGGCCTGTTCGATCCGGTGGAGAAGGACATGCAGCTGAACTACGACCAGGACGGCGTGCAAAAGGGCCTGGAACTGGTCGGCGCGCTCGGCTTCGACAAGGCGCTGGACATCGTGCAGGCCGCGGCGCAGGCGCTGACGCCGGCCGGCAAGGTGGGCACTGTCGGCTACTGCTGGGGCGGCAGCGTCGCGCTGCTGGCCGCGCTGCGGCTGGGCCTGCCTTCGGTGAGCTACTACGGCGGGCGCAACACCCAGTTCCTCGACGAGACGCCGAAGGCGCCGGTGCTGTTCCACTTCGGCGCGCAGGACAGCAGCATTCCGCCGGACTCGGTGCAGCAGCATCGCGAGAAATTGCCGCAGATGCAGACCTACGTGTATCCGGCCGGGCACGGCTTCGACCGCCATGTCGACCCGAACCACTACGAGGCCGACAGTTCCGAAAGCGCGCGCCAACGCAGCCTCGCGTTCCTCGCCGAACACCTGCGCTGAGCCGCGCCCATGGCCGATTTCGCACTCGACCCGCGGCTGCAGGCCGACAGCGCGTTCGTCGCCGACGGCCCGCTGTCGCAGGTGCGGCTGATGGACGACGCGCGCTTCCCATGGCTGCTGCTGGTGCCGCGCGTGGCCGGCGCCAGCGAATGGATCGACCTGGACGGCGCCCAGCAGCGCCTGCTGCTGGCAGAGATCAACCAGCTCTCGCAGTTGCTGCGCGGCGAGCCGGGCGTGCACAAACTCAACATCGGCGCTCTGGGCAATATCGTGCGCCAATTGCACGTGCACCTGGTCGGGCGCCACGAAGGCGACGCGGCCTGGCCCGGGCCGGTATGGGGCAGCGGCACGGCGCAGCGGCTGGACGCCGATGTCCTGCAGACCCGTGTTGCGACGTGGCGGCAACGGCTACGATAGGCGCCCTTTTAGCGGAAGCCGCGTCTCCATGAAATCCAATGTGATCGCCGCCATCGTGCTGATCGTGATCGGCCTGGTGTTCCTGGCCAACAACCTGGGCTGGACCAATCTCAGCCTGGGCCGGCTGATCGCCACCTGGTGGCCGGCGATCCTGGTCGCGGTCGGCGTGGGCATGCTGTTCGGGCGCGGCAAGTAGTAGATGCCGGGATTGGGGATTCGGGATTGGGGATTCGATCCGGCGATCTCCACCCTCCTGGCTGCCGGCCGCCGATGCGCGGCGGCCGGCACGGCGCCTCAACGGCGGACGTTGACCACCTGGGTGCCGGCGATCAGGTCGTGCAGGCAGCGCTTGTCCTTGCGGAAGATGAACAGCGCATCCACCAGCGCATAGAAGTTGCCTACGATCGGCACCAACGCCAGCAGTTGGGTCGGCAGGTAGCGCAGCGCGATCAGCCGCCACAGCGGCGGTTGCCCGCCTTCCAGATCGGCGATACGGATCCACAGCAGCTTCTTGCCCCAGGTCTGCCCGGTCTTGGCCAGCGGATAGCCCTGCACCACCAGGAACACCACGAACGACAGCACCGCGTATCCGGCCATGGTCAGCCACGGCATCGGCTCGCCACCGCGCGCCGCGTCCATCACCCTGCCGAAATAGCCGGTGAGCGCGGCCAGCGGCAAAAAGGTCGCCAGCGAAATCACGCCGTCGATCAGCGCCGCGCCGAAGCGCTCGCCGCGGCCGGCCAGCACCTCGGTGCCGTCCAGCGCCAGCGGCGCCGACGGCAGCGGCGCCTCGGGCGCCTGGTAGGGATTGGGATCGTTCATTGCGCGCTCCTTGTGCTGTTGGGAAAACTCAGGTCTTGGGCAGGGTCACGCCGGTCTGGCCCTGGTACTTGCCGCCGCGGTCCTTGTAGCTGGTCTCGCAGACGTCGTCGGCGTCGGACTGGAAGAACAGCATCTGCGCCACGCCTTCGTTGGCGTAGATGCGCGCCGGCAGCGGCGTGGTGTTGCTGAATTCCAGGGTGACGTGCCCTTCCCACTCCGGCTCCAGCGGCGTGACATTGACGATGATGCCGCAGCGCGCATAAGTGCTCTTGCCCAGGCACACCACCAGCGTGTCGCGCGGGATGCGGAAGAATTCCACCGTGCGCGCCAGGGCGAAGCTGTTGGGCGGGATGATGCATTCGTCGGCCTCGATGTCCACGAAGCTCTTCGGATCGAAGCGCTTGGGATCGACGATGGTCGAGTTGATGTTGGTGAACACCTTGAACTCGCGCGAGCAGCGCACGTCGTAGCCGTAGCTGGAGGTGCCGTAGCTGACGATGCGCTCGCCGTTGAGCTGCTTCACCTGGCCCGGCTCGTAGGGCGCGATCATGCCGTGCTGCTCGGACATGCGGCGGATCCAGCGGTCGCTCTTGATGCTCATACGTCTTCCTGATGCCTGTGGCGGCAGGCCGGAACCTGCCCGCCGGGAGCGCGGCCGACGCCGGAGCGGGCCGCAGTGACCGGCGATTCTAGCCGGTCGCGGCGCGTTCGCGGCGGCCGCGGCGGCGCTCAGAGCAGCGAGGCGGCGATCGGGATCGAGGCGCGCGGCCGCTTGCGCAGTTCCTCGGTCAGGCGCTGCGCGGTCGCCAGATAGGCCAGCGCCGCGGCCGAGTCCGGGGCCGCGGCGACGATCGGGGTGCCGGCGTCGCCCTGCTCGCGGATCGCGATCGCCAGCGGCAGCGAACCCAGCAGCGGCACGCCGTACTGCTGCGCCATGCGCTGGCCGCCGCCTTCGCCGAACAGGTGCTCGACATGGCCGCACTGCGTGCAGGTATGCACCGCCATGTTCTCGACGATGCCCAGCACCGGCACTTCGACCTTCTCGAACATCTTCAGCGCCTTCTTCGCATCCAGCGTGGCGATGTCCTGCGGGGTGGTCACGATCACCGCGCCGGCGACCGGGATCTTCTGCGCCAGGGTCAACTGGATGTCGCCGGTGCCCGGCGGCAGGTCGATCAGCAGGTAGTCCAGGTCGTCCCACAGCGTATCGGTGAACAACTGGGTCAGCGCCGAGGTGGCCATCGGCCCGCGCCAGATCATCGGCGTGTCCTGGTCCACCAGCAGGCCGATCGACATCGCCTCGATGCCGAACGCGCGCATCGGCTCGATCGACTTGTTGTCGGGGCTGTCCGGGCGGCCGCTCAGGCCGAGCATGGCCGGCACGCTGGGGCCATAGACATCGGCATCCAGCACCCCGACCCGCGCGCCCTGGCGCTGCAGCGCCAGCGCCAGGTTCACCGCAGTGGTGGACTTGCCCACCCCGCCCTTGCCGGAACCGATGGCGATGACGTTGCGGACCCGCGGCAGCGGCGCGAGGTTGGGCTGGACGGCGTGGGCGGGAATGCGGGGACGGTCGGTCATGGGAAAACTCGCGGAGGTGATGCCGGCCTGCGCGCAGTGCGCTGCAGCTGGCGAAAAGAAAGGAAGGGTGACACAGGGCGGGCGTCTTGCGTATCGGGCCGGACGCGGCGCGCGATCGCCGCGGCCGGTCGCGCGCCGCGCGCATTTGCGCGTTCGAACCCGCGATCGCCGAGCGCACGGGGTAATGCAACCGCCGCTACCTCATTTGCTGTGCCCGCTTGCGGCAGCGATCAACAACGCATCCATGGCAGCGGCGCGACTCGCCATCGCCATCCATTCCCCATTATGGCGAAACGCCTCACCGCATTGGTGCATGCCGCGCGTACAGACGATCGGGTTCGCAGCGATGTCCCTTCCGCGCACAGACCCGACTTTTCAGGCTTTCTGAAACGCGCCGAAAACGCCCCGAACCCCATTCATCTACCTGTCTCGGCCAGGCCCCGAATTGGTGCAAAGCAGCGCGAGCGATGCCGCACCCGACACCTACAGCCACATTTGCCGGGCGTTTGCCGCCCGATCGCTGCAGATGCAACTGCTAGCACCAAAACGTGACGGACCTGTACAAACCGCGTTAAGTTCGTGTTACGTTTGGGTCGCTCGCATGGATGCGACCCCAATTCAAGGCATATGCCGTGGCACGACGCCACCCGCCTTTTCTTTATTGATTTCCGGGGATAGAGAGAAATGACTGCTCGTCAGACACGTAGTTTCAAGCACAGCCGCCTGAGCGCGGCGCTGGTGACCGCCATGGTCGTGCCGGCCGCGTTCAGCGCCTTCGCGCAGGACAGCACCGACACCAAGGCCACCGACCTGGAGCGGGTTACCGTTACCGGCTCGCTGATCCCGCAGAGCGAGATCGAGACCGCCACGCCGGTCACCACCATCACCGCCGAAGACATCAAGGCCCGTGGCTTCAATTCGGTGGCCGATGTGCTGCAGAAGAGCTCGTTCGCGACCGGCGCAGTCCAGGGCGGCCAGACCTCCGGCTCCTTCACCCAGGGCGCGAAGACGGTCAGCCTGTTCGGCCTGTCGCCGGGCTACGTGAAGTACCTGATCGACGGCCGGCCGATGTCGAACTACCCGGCGCTGTACAACGGCAGCGACACCTTCAACAACATCAGCGGCATTCCGATCGACCTGGTCGACCGCATCGAGATCCTGCCGGGCGGCCAGTCGTCGCTGTACGGCTCGGACGCGATCGCCGGCGTGATCAACGTCATCCTCAAGAAGAAGATGGACGGCGCGGTGTTCAGCATCCGCGGCGGCGGCTACTCCGAAGGCGGCGGCAGCAACTTCCGCGCCACCTTCGCCGACGGCTGGACCTCCGCCGACGGCCGCACCTCCGTGCTCGGCGGCGTGCAGTACGAAGAGAAGGACCCGATCTGGGCCTACGACCGCAGCCTGACCAAGCAGTACAACACGCAGGGCTACACCGCGCCGCTGATCAGCCGCGACTTCCTGGTGTACAGCCCGTTCACCAGCTACAAGTTCCTCGACCCGGCCAACTGCGGCAATGTTTCCGGCCTGTTCGGCGGCACCATGGCCCTGCAGCAGCGTCCGGGCTTCGGCGACGAATACTACTGCGGCTCCAAGTACACCCCGGGCTACCGCACCCTGGACAACGGCCAGAAGTCGCTGCAGGCGTACGTGCACGGCACCTTCGACCTCAACGACAACGTGCAGCTGTACGGCGACGTCCTCTACAGCAAGGACCAGGTCAAGTACAACTCCGGCGGCAACTATCTGTGGTGGGGTACCAGCGCCGACTTCGGCTACTACTACGACCCGAACCTGGACGACCTGGTCAACCTGCAGCGCTCGTTCGCGCCTGAGGAAGTCGGTCCGAACGGCTTCAACGACACGATGAGCCGCGACACCAGCGAGTCGGTCCGCGTCACCTTCGGCGCGCAGGGCACGCTCGGCCAGTCGAGCTGGGACTACGACGCCGGCGTCACCTACACCCAGTACAAGCTGGAAGAGCGCAACTTCGTCCGCTTCAAGGACCCGATCGACCAGTTCTTCATCAACAAGGTGCTGGGACCGCAGCAGGGCCTGGATCCGTACTACAACGCCTATCCGGTCTATACGCCCAACTACGCGGCGTTCTACTCGCCGATCACGCCGGAAGAATTCGCCAGCTTCACCGGCCACGCGACCAACAAGAGCAAGACCTCCGACAGCATGCTGCGCCTGCAGCTGACCAACGCCAAGCTGTTCGCCCTGCCCGGCGGCGACGCGGGCCTGGCCGTGGTCGGCGAATACGGCAAGCAGAAGTGGGACTACGATCCGGCACCGGAAATCCTCAACGGCGAAGTGTGGGGCCTGACCTCGGTGGCCGGCGGCGGCGACCGCGACCGCTACGCGCTGACCTCGGAACTGCGCATGCCGGTGTTCGATCCGCTGACCATCACCCTGGCCGGCCGCTACGACGCGTTCAAGGCCAGCGGCACCACCGTCGACAAGCCGACCTACAGCATCGCGCTGGAATACCGTCCGTTCCAGTCGCTGCTGCTGCGCGGCAAGTACGGCACCGCGTTCCGCGCGCCGACCCTGTCCGACCAGTACCAGGGCGAGAGCGGCTACTACAACAGCGTGATCGACTACTACCAGTGCGCACAGCGCGGCTACCTGCCGGGCAACACCGACAGCTGCCCGGCCGCCTATTCCAGCCGCCAGTTCCGGGGCACGCAGTCCGGCAACCTCGGCCTGAAGCCGATCAATGCCGACGTGTGGAGCGCAGGCTTCGTGTGGTCGCCGGTCGACCGCATGGCGCTGACCTTCGACTACCTCAACTGGGACATCAGCGATGAAGTCACCCAGCAGAGCGCCGATGCGCTGAGCCTGCAGGACTACCGTTGCCGCGCCGGCATCGACGACATCAGCTCGGCGCTGTGCACCAGCGCGATGGCGCAGGTCACCCGCAACGCGGCCGGCCAGATCACGGCAATCTACACGCCGAAGATCAACGTCTCCAACCAGAAGCTGGAAATGGCCGTCGCCTCGTTCCGCTACGGCTACGACTTCGGACGTTGGGGCGACCTCAGCACCGTGGTCAGCTATACGCAGAAGATCAGCCACGAGTACACGCAGTACGCGGGTGACGAACCGGTCGACCTGCTCAACAACCCGTACTGGAGCACGGACCCGAAGCGCAAGGCCGACGCCTCGCTGACCTGGGAGATCGGCGACTTCTCGACCACCTGGTACGCCAGCTGGTTCGACAAGACCCCAAACTACGCGGCAAATCTCAGCACCGCCGGCTACGCCGCGCCGCGCGCCGGCAAGCTGCCGTCGCACATCACCCACAACGCCAGCGTCACCTACACGGCGTTCGAGGGCATGGAGCTGTCGCTGATGGTCACCAACGTGTTCAACAAGATGCCGCCCTTCGACGCGTCCTACCCGGGCAGTTCGAGCTCGCCGTACAACTCGTACAACTACGATGTGTACGGTCGCGCGTACCTTATGGAAATGCGTTATTCGTTCGGCAAGTAATCGCGCCTGAAGCGACACCAAAGCCCACCCGCGAGGGTGGGCTTTTTTTATGCGTGGCGCCTGCCGGCGGAATATGCGCGACAGCGACTGCAAGCGTCCGCTTTGACGCCCGCAATGACCCACGGCCGCACACGCGATGGCGCGGCCTTTTCGTTCGGTCGGTGGTTACCGTAAGGGGCGTGCCGCCTCAGCGGTTGCCTTGCCCCGCCGCTTCGAGCGATTGCGTCTCGAGCAGTTGTTTCAGCTCGGCGAGATCCTCGCCGTAACGTTGCCAACGGCCCATGTAGGCGCGGGTCATCGACGTGCGCACCTGCACCACGCTGGCGGTGGCCACCGGCGCCTGATTCTGCTCGAAGCGCAGGCAGGCGTCGTCCCACGGCAATCCGCAGAACTCCAGCAGGCGGCGCGTGGTCGGCTCCTGCTCCAGCACCAGGTCTTCGTAGTCGATCTCCATGAACCGCTGCGGGAACAGCGCGCGCCAGTGCGCCATCAACCGTTCGAACATCAGGTAGTAGCGACCGACGTCCATCAGGTCGAAGGAATAGTCGTAGTACGGCGAAGACAAGGCGAACAGCTGGCGGAAGTTGCTCAGGCAGGTGTCCATCGGATCGCGCCGCAGGCAGACGATGCGCGCATTCGGCAAGGCGCGCGCGATGTGTCCCACGTACAGGAAATTGTGCGGCAGCTTGTCCACGAAGCGCGGCTTGGCGGCGGTGCCGGGACGAGTGGACTCGACGTACGCACGGCCGAGTTCGCGCCAGTCCAGCCCCTGCAGCCGGGTCAGCGTGGCCACGTCCAGGATCGCCGGCGATGGCGTGCGCACCAGGCGCTTGAGCGCCACCGAGAAATTCTGCAGCTCGCCGGCCGAGTGCACCTGCGGATGGCTGGACAGGATCCGGTCCACCAGGGTGGTGCCGCTGCGCGGCATGCCGACCACGAAGATCGGCTCCTGGCTGTCGAAGCCTGACGTGGGCGCAGCGTCGGCGCGGAAGGCACGCTGCAACGCCTCGAACAGCACCGCATCGTGCTCGGACGTGTAGCCGCGCGCGCGCTTCTGTACCGCCTTGCCCTGCACGTAGCCACGGAACGCGGCATGGTAGTCGCCGAGATCCTCGTGCTCCTTGGCCAGCGCCAGGTTGAGATACAGCACCGCTTCCGGGGCGTCGCCGGCCGAAGCCAGCGCCTGCTCCAGCATGGCCAGGTTGTTCTCCTCCGCGCTCCACTTGCGCAGTTGCGACAGCGACAGATAGACCTTCCAGTAGCGCGGCTCCAGCGCCAGGCAGGCCCGGTATTCCTGCTCGGCTTCCTGCAGGCGCCCGGAGAACAGCAGCGAGGTGCCGAGGTTGTAGCGGAAGCTGGCCTGCTGCGGCGCGAGTTGCACCGCCTGGGTGAACGCCTGCAGCGCGGCGACGTGCTCGTTGACCTGGGTATAGACCACGCCCAGCGTGTCCAGCGTGTGCGCGTCGGTCGGGCGCAACGCCATCGCCTGGTCGGCGAAGCGCTGCGCCTCCTGCATGAAGCGTCCCATCGCCAGCACCTTGGCCAGCTGCGTCGCGTAGTCCGCACGCTGCGGATTCAACGTCGTCGCCTGATACAGGTGCGCCGCGGCGGGTTGCATCTGTTTCAACTCCAACGCCGCCACGCCGGCCACGAAATGCACGCCGGGGTGTTGCGGCAACGCGCGCAGAAGCTGCTGCGCGAGCCGCTGCGCCTGGCCCCAGTCGCGCTGGTTGAGCGCGGCGACGGCCTGGTTGTAGAGCTGAACCTGTTCGGTCATGGAGGGGCCTGATGTCGGAGGAAGCCAGCGCCGGCGCGAGAACGCCACGGTTCGAGCGAGCGGTCAGCCATTATGCCCGGCGATCGGAACGATGGCCTTGAAGCGGATGCCTGCGCTACGTCGCATCGGACCCGCGCACCGAGCGGCGCAATGGCGGCAGCGGCACCGGCGCAGCCGTCCGTGAAACGAAGGCACCGCACCGCGGCGCCGGCAAACGGCACCGCGCTCAGTCAGCGCCGCCCATCGCCCAGCAACGCCATCGCCGCATTGTGCCCGGGCGCGCCGGTCACGCCGCCGCCCGGGTGGGTACCGGAGCCGCACAGGTACAGGCCGGGAATCGCGCCGCGGTAGCTGGCCTGGCCGAGCATCGGGCGCGCGCTGAACAACTGGTTGAGGCTCAGCGCGCCATGGAAGATGTCGCCGCCGATCAGGCCGAAGGTGCGCTCCAGGTCCAGCGGGGTCAGCGCCTGCCGGCCCAGCACCGAGTCGGCGAAGCCCGGCGCGTAGCGCTCGACGGTGGCGATCATCAACTCGGCCACCTCGTCGCGGTGCGCGTCCCAGCTGCGCCCGTCCGCCAGCTGCGGCGCCACGTGCTGGCAGAACAGGCTGGCCACGTGCTGGCCGGGCGGCGCGAGCGAATCGTCCAGCGTGCTGGGGATCAGCAGTTCGACGATGGGCTCGCGCGACCAGCCATGCGCGCGCGCATCGCGGTAGGCGCGATCCATGTAGTCCAGGCTCGGCGCCAGGATGATGCCGGCGGTGAGGTGATCGCCCTGCCCCGGCAGCGCGCGGAACCGCGGCAAGCGTGACAGCGCCACGTTCATCCGGAACGTGCCCGAACCGCAGCGCCAGTTGGCCATGCGTTCGCGGGTGGCGGCCGGCACCTGCGCCGGGTCGAGCAGGCGCTCGTACAGCAGCTTGGGATTGACGTTGGCGACAACGCGGCGCGCATGCAGGCGCTCGCCGTGTTCGGTGACCACGCCGACCGCGCGCCCGTCCTCGACCAGGATCTCGCGCACGCCGGCGTCGGTGCGGATCTGCGCGCCGGCGGCGATCGCCGCCTTGGCCATCGCCTGGGTGATCGCGCCCATGCCGCCGAGCGCATGGCCCCAGGCGCCCTTGACCCCATTGCTCTCGCCGAACACGTGGTGCAGCAGCACGTAGGCCGAGCCCGGCGTGTACGGGCTGGCGTAGTTGCCGACGATGCCGTCGAAGCCGAACAAGGCCTTGACCGGGTCGCTCTCGAACCAGCGCTCCAGGTACTCGGCGGCGGAGATGGTGAACAGGTCCAGCAGCTCCTGGCGCAGGCCGGGATCGAGCGCATGCAGGCGACGGCCGAGGCGGCCGGCACGCAGCAGTTCCGGCAGCGCCTGCACCCAGCCGCCATCGGTGACGTTCGGCGGCGGCTGCAGCGCCAGCGCACGCAGCACGTCGGCGATGCGCTCCAGCCGCGCTTCGTAGGCCGGCAGGCGCTCGGCGTCGCGAGCGGAGAACTTCGCCACCTGCGCCTGGGTGATGCCGGCGCCGGCCAGCAGGTAGCGGTCGTCGGGCAGCGGCACGAAGTTGTTGCAGCGCCGCGGCACGATGCGCAGCCCGTGTGCGGCCAGGTCCAGATCGGCGATCACCTTCGGCTGCAGCAGCGACACCGTGTAGGACGCCACCGAATTGCGGAAGCCCGGATGGAATTCCTCGGTGACCGCGGCGCCGCCGACTACGCCGCGCCGCTCCAGCACGGTGACCTTCCAGCCGGCGCGCGCCAGGTAGGCGGCGCAGACCAGGCCGTTGTGGCCGGCGCCGACGATCAGGGCATCGCAGGACGGTTCGCGCTTCATCCCGGGGATGATACCGGCCCGCCGGCCTCACGCCTGCTGAGCGAGGCCCGCTGAGCGCGGGCGCCCGGCCCATGACCTTCGACACCCCTGAAACCCCGGGCAGCGGCGTACAGTCTCGCCACGGCCCTTAGGGCCATTCCGTATCCACGCTGGCTTGGAGCTTCCTTGTGACCTTTCGCAATCCCCAGATGCTGTTGTTGACCCTGGCCGTGAGCGCCGCCCTGAGCGGCTGCAACAAGCCCGACGCGGCAGCGCCCGCCGCCGACACCGCCAAGACCGAGGCCGGCGCGCCGGCGCCTGCCGCCGCGCCGGCCGAGCTGAAGCTCGACACCAGCAAGCTGCCGCCCTACAACGCGTTCAGCGCCAACGACCTGGACCCGACCAAGGAGGCCTGCAGCGACTTCGCCGGCTACGTCAACGGCAAGTGGCTGGCCGCCAACGAAATTCCCAAGGACCGCAGCAGCTGGGGCGCGTTCTCGATCCTGGACGAGCGCTCGGTCGCCGTGCAGCACCAGTTGGCCGAGCAGGCCGCCGCTGCGGCCAACGCGCAGGGCGTGGACAAGATCGTCGGCGATTTCTGGTCCTCGGGCATGGACGAAGCCAAGGTCAACGCGCAGGGCATCGAGCCGCTGAAGGCCGACCTGGCCGCGATCGACGGCCTCAAGGACGGCCCGGCGGTGGCCGAGTACCTGCGCCAGAGCGCGGCCAAGGGCGAGAACGGCCTGTTCGGCTTCGGCGCCGAGGCCGATTTCAAGAACTCCTCGATGAACATGGCCTACGCGATGCAGGGCGGCCTGGGCCTGCCCGACCGCGGCTATTACTTCGATGCCGACAAGAAGGACAAGCTCAACGCCTACCAGGCGCACGTGGCCAAGGTGCTGGAGCTGTCCGGAGTGCCGGCCGCCGATGCGGCCAAGCAGGCCAAGGACGTGGTGGCGCTGGAAACGCGCCTGGCCAAGGTCTCCAAGTCCAGCGAGCAGATGTCGCGCGACGCCGAGCTGTCCTACAACCCGGTGACCCCGGCCGAGGCCGACAAGCTGGCCCCGAACTTCCCGTGGACCAAGTTCTTCGAATCGCAGGGCGTGGCGGTGCCGGAGAAGTTCTCGCTGGCGATCCCGGCGTTCCACCAGGAAGTGAGCAAGGCGCTGGGCGACACCGACCCGTCGGTGTGGCGCGCCTACCTGCGCTTCCACACCGTCGACAGCGCTTCGCCGTACCTGAGCGATGCGTTCGCGCAGGAGAGCTTCGCGTTCTACGGCAAGGAGCTCAACGGCCAGGCCGAGATGAAGCCGCGCTGGAAGCGCGTGCTCGGCAGCATCGAGGACGGCGCCGGCGAGGCGATGGGCCAGATGTACGTCAAGGTGGCGTTCTCGCGCGACGCCAAGAGCAAGATGCAGCAGCTGGTGGACAACCTGCGCCAGGCGCTGAAGGCGCGCATCGAGAACGTCACCTGGATGAGCCCGGAGACCAAGGCCAAGGCGATCGCCAAGTGGGAGACCTTCACCCCGAAGATCGGCTACCCGGACAAGTGGCGCGACTACAGCGGCCTGAGCACCCAGCGCGACAGCTACCTGGACAACGTGCGCGCGGCCACCGCGTTCAACTACAAGTACAACCTGAGCAAGATCGGCAAGCCGGTGGACAAGACCGAATGGGGCATGACCCCGCAGACGGTCAATGCCTACTACAACCCGCTGCAGAACGAGATCGTGTTCCCGGCCGCGATCCTGCAGCCGCCGTTCTTCGATCCCAATGCCGACGACGCGTTCAACTATGGCGGCATCGGCGCGGTGATCGGCCACGAGATGACCCACGGCTACGACGACCAGGGCGCGCGCTTCGGGCCGACCGGCAACTTCGAGAACTGGTGGACGCCGGCCGACGCCAAGAACTTCGCCGGGCTCACCGGCAAGCTTGTCAAGCAGTTCGACGAGTACAAGGTGGACGGCAAGCCGGTCAACGGCAAGCTGACCCTGGGCGAGAACATCGCCGACCTGGGCGGCCTGTCCACCGCCTACGACGCGATGAAGAAGGCCACCGAGGGCAAGGACGATCCGAAGGTCGGCGGCATGACCCGCGACCAGAACTTCTTCCTCAACTGGGCCACCGTGTGGCGCACCAAGTACACCCCGCAGAACGCGGCGGTGCGCCTGACCACCGACCCGCACGCCCCGGCGCAGTTCCGCGCGATGGGCGCGCCGTCGAACCTGCCGGCCTTCGCCGCCGCGTTCCAGTGCAAGCCCGGATCGCCGATGGTGCGCGCCGGCGACAAGCAGGTCGTGATCTGGTAAGTCTGGCGATCCGCTGCAACCCGAGAAGGCCCGGCATGTCCGGGCCTTTTCTTTGCGCGCTGCGCGCCATGCCGCGGAAGCCCTCGCTGGCGCGGAAGCGGCCGGCACCGCACGCCTGGATGCGTGTGCGACAACGCGCCGGCGACACACGCACGACCGCCCCGCACCCACCCGCGCATCCATCTGAACCGGTTAGGCAAAGCCGCGCCGCAGCATGGACACAGCTGCGGGCCGCAGCTTGTTAAACTCCGCCGACTTTAATCCTGACCGGATTCGCTCCCGATGCTCAATGCCCGTCCGCTTGCCCTCGCTGTCGCCCTCGGCCTGATCGCCCTGGCGTCCACCGCCGATGCCGCGCCCAAGAAGAAGCGCGCCGCCGCCAAGGCGCCCGTCGTCAGCGCCGCCTGCACCGATTTCTACGACTACGCCAACGCCGACTGGCTGAAGAGCAACCCGCTGCCGCAGACCGGCGCGGTCACCGCCCTGGGCCAGTTGTCCGCGCGCGCGCAGCAACAGCAGCGCGACCTGCTCGACGCGTCGATGCAGTCGCCGCAGAACGACGTGCAGAAGGCGCTGGGCGATTTCTGGGCCAGCGGCCTGGACGAAGCGGCGGTGGAGAAGGACGGTTCCAACCCGATCGCACCGCTGCTCAGCCGCATCGACGCGATCAAGAAGGCCAAGGAGGTCCCGGCCTCGATCGCCGCGCTGCACCAGATCGGCATCCCGGTGGCGTTCAACTTCGGCGCCGACGTCGACCTGAAGGCGCTGGACCGCCATATCGGCTACTTCATGCAGGGCGGCATGGGCCTGCCCGACCCGGCCTTCTACACCCGCACCGACGCCGACACCGTGGCGCTGATGGGCCGCTACCGCGCCTACGTCAAGCAGATCCTGACCCTGACCGGCACCCCGGCGGCCAAGCTCGAGGCCGACACCCAGTCGGTGCTGCAGATCGAGACCGCGCTGGCGCGCAGCGCCAAGTCGCTGGCCGGCATCAACAACCCGTTCAACAACTACGCGCCGATCTCCACCAAGGAGTTGAACAAGCAGTACCGCAACCTGCAGCTGGACGCGTTCCTGAAGGCGCAGGGCGTCAACGACGACCTGGTGTCGATGGCCGATCCGGACATGTTCAAGCAGCTCGACGGCATGATCGTCAGCATCAAGCCCGATCAATGGAAGGCCTACCTGCGCTGGCGCGTCGGCGACGCGATGGCGCCGTACCTGTCCAAGAGCTTCCGCGACGCCAGCTTCGAGTTCCGCGGCCGCGTGCTGGAAGGCCAGACCCTGCCGCCGCAGCGCTGGTCGCAGGTGCTGGACGCGATCAACGTCGCCGCCGGCCCGATGCTGGGCCGCGAGTACGTCGGCCGCTATCTCAACGCCGACACCCGCCGCCAGGCCGAGAGCATCGCCGACCAGGTGCGCGACACCGAGATCGCCGCGATCAAGCGCAACACCTGGCTGAGCGAGTCGGCGCGCGCCGAAGCGCAGGCCAAGCTGGCCGCGCTGAAGATCGAAGTCGGCGCGCCGCGCCGCGACCTGGACTACAGCGTGCAGCCGATGGGCCGCGGCAGCTTCGGCGGCAACATGCTGATCGCCTCCACCTGGCGCCACCGCGAGGAAATGAAGCGCATCGGCAAGGGCAATGCCGACCGCCGCTGGGACGTGCTGCCGCAGCAGCCGGCGCTGACCTACGACCTGGCCCAGAACCGCCTGATCGTCACCGCCGCGGTGCTGCAGCCGCCGGTGTTCGTCGCCGGTGGCGATGCCGCCGCGCTGTACGGCGGCTACGGCGCGCTGGTCGCGCACGAACTGATCGGCGCGATCGACAGCAAGGGCAGCCAGGTCGACGCCAAGGGCGAACTGCGCAACTGGTGGACCCCGGAAGACAAGAGCGCGTGGACCGCACTGAGCGCGCGCGCCGCCGCGCAGTACGGCGCCTACGACTTCCCCGGCGTGAAGGGCGCCAAGGTCAACGGCCAGCTGACCCAGGAACAGGACCTGACCGACATCGGCAGCGTCGAACTGGCCTGGCAGGCGTATGCCGCCGCCCAGCCGGCCGCCGGCGACGCCGGCAAGCAGGCGTTCTACAAGGCCTGGGCCGGCCTGTGGGCGCAGCAGCTGTCGCCGAACGAGGCAGTGCAACGCGTCACCGCCGACGTGCACGCGCCCGGTCGCTGGCGCGCCAACGGTCCGCTGGCCAACCTGCCCTCCTTCGCCGCCGCCTTCACCTGCAAGGCCGGCCAGCCGATGGTGCGCAGCGACGCCGAGCAGATTCGCGTCTGGCCGTAACCGCAATTCGCCAGGCAGTGCATGCACGACGGCGCGGGCAACCGCGCCGTCGTGCGTTGTGGCGATGGCGATCGGCACAACCCGCCAGCGTCTCGGCGTTTGGCAACGGCCGTCGGCGCGACCAAGCCAGCGCGCCGCGCCATCAGCCGATGGCGTCTCGCAAAGCCATTCCAGCTGCGACGATACGTGCCCGATGCGCTCGAACGCACGCTCGGTCGGTTGCGGCGGTGCGCATGCACCCACCCCCGAAATGCGCCAAGAGCGCGTCGCAAAACATCGCCGCCGAAGTGGACAGTGGCCGCGTTGCATGCGGCCATGTCGGATCGCCGCTCAGGAGCGTTCGCGGCGCACGCCGGACCAACTCACCCAACTCACCACAGCGGCGCTCGTCGCTGCAGGCCGACGTCCCTCAGCGCACGATCCGCGGCCGCGGCGGCTTGCGCTTGCCGAACGGCGGCTGCCCGCGCCAGTAGCGGATCAGCAGCCAGCCGAACAGCATGCCGCCCAGGTGCGCGAAATGCGCCACCCCCGGCTGCCAGCCGGTGAAGCCCATGATCAGCTCCAGCGCGCCGAACACGATCACGAAGGTGCGCGCCTTCATCGGGATCGGCGGGAACAGCAGCATCACCCGCTGGTTCGGGAACAGCATGCCGAACGCCAGCAGCAGGCCGAAGACGCCGCCGGACGCGCCCAGGGTCGGATACGGATCGCCGCCGTTGCTCACCGTCCACCAGCCCACCAGCAGCTGGCACAGGCCGGCGCCGGCCACGCACACCAGGTAATAGGTCAGGAAGCGCTTGTTGCCCCAGGTCTGCTCCAGCGGCCCGCCGAACATGTACAGCGCCAGCATGTTGAACAACAGGTGCGAGAAGCCGCCATGCAGGAAGCCATAGGTCAGCAGCTGCCAGATCTGGAAATTCTGTCCCGGCGAAAACGCATCGAAGTCGCTGAGCGGCCACAGCATGAACGGCGCGAAGGTGTCGTCGCCCAGCAGCAGCTGCAGCAGGAACACCACCACATTGCCGATCAGCAGGGCTTGGGTAACAGGCGGAAGTCTGGGAAACATGGTCGTGTCCGTGGCAACTGCCGACCATCATAGCCGCTCGCTATCGCGGCCCCCATAACGCCGCGTCGAGGTCGCGCGCCGGCGTTGGGGCACGCTTCACCCGTCCGCCCTGCACCGCCACGCCTTCGGCGCGCAGCCGCTGGCACTGTTCGCGAAAGCCGCGCGAGCCTTCCGGGAAGGCGATGCGCCCGTCGCTGCGCAGCACCCGGTGCCAGGGCAGCGCCGGATCGGCGTTGCCGCCGAGCACCCGCGCGACCAGGCGCGCGCGGCCGGGCAAGCCGGCCAGCATCGCCACCTCGCCATAGCAGCGCACCTGGCCGGACGGGATCGCGCGGATCGTCGCCAGGATCCGTGCCTGGGCCGCCGCCGAGGCGTTGGCAGCCGACGTGGAATCCTGCCCGCTCATGCCGGCACCGTCCGTGCCGGCCGCGACACCGTCAGCACCCCGCCCAGCACCAGCAGCGTGCCGACGATCTGCCACGGTCCCATCGCCTCGCCCAGCAACAGCACGCTGAGCACGATGGTCGAGACCGGGCCGAGCATGCCGATCTGCGACGCCAGGCCCGAGCCGATCCGCCGCACCGCCAGCATCGTCGCCAGCACCGGCACCGCCGTGCACAGCGTGCCGTTGAGCAGCGACAGCCAGTACACCGGCGTGGGCAGCAGCAAGGCGTGCAGCGGCCGCAGCAGCAGGAACTGGGCGATGCACAGCACGCAGGCGACCAGGCTGGCGTAGGCGGTCAGCCGCACCGCGCCGATCCGCGCCACCATCTGCCCGCTGCCGACCAGGTACAGCGCATAGGCCAGCGCGCTGCCGAACACCAGCAGGCTGCCCCAGGCGGTACGCGCGCCGCCGACCTGCAGGTCGTGGCCGAAGGCGAGCAGCACGCCGAGATAGCTCAGCGCCAGCGCCCACAACTGGCGGCGTTGCGGCCGGCGGCGGAACGCGAGCACGCCGATCAGCAACACCAGGGTCGGGGTCAGATACAGGATCAGCCGCTCGAGCGTCGCGGTGATATAGGCCAGGCCGAGGAAATCCAGGTAGCTGGCCAGGTAGTAGCCGAGCACGCCGAGCGCGCCGATGCGCCAGCGGTCGCCGCGCTGCAGCGGCGGCGCCCGGCGCGCGGCCCACAGCGCCATCGCCGCGAAACACGGCAAGGCCACCAGCATGCGCAGCGCCAGCAGGGTCACCGCGTCCACCCCGTAGCGATAGCCGAGCTTGACGATGATCGCCTTGCCGGAAAACGCGATCGCGCCGCCGGCGGCCAGCAGCACGCCGCCCAGGTCGGCATGCGCCGTCGCCAGCGGAGCGGCGGTCGAGCGCTCGGAGGCGCTCATCGCGGACCGGCGCCGAAGCGGAAACGAACATCGTGCATGCCGCCCATTCTACGGCCGCTGCCCGCTGCAGCAGCGCTACCGATGCGGCAGAGCGGAGCACATCGGCGCGAACCACCCGCAACCAGCCTGCATAACGCCGGCGCCGCAATGCACTGCACTAAGGCGGATGACCGCACCGCTCGAACGTCGCCTTGCCCGCGCCCTCCCTGGTTTCGGCGCAACAACATGCAGCAGCACCGCAACGGCGCGCGCCTCAGCGCATCAGCACCACTTCCTCGGCCGAGGTCGGATGGATCGCCACCGTGTCTTCCAGCTGGCGCTTGGTCACGCCCAGCTTCAGCGCCACCGCGAAACCCTGCAGGATCTCGTCGGCGCCGTCGCCGAGCAGATGGAAACCGACCACCCGTTCGTCCTCGCCGGCGCAGACCAGCTTGAACAGGCTGCGCTGCGGCGCGTCGGCCAGCGCATGCAGCATCGGCCGGAAATTGCTGCGATACACCGTCACCGCGTCGCCGTAGCGTGCCCGCGCCTGCTCCTCGCCCAGGCCGACCTGGCCCAGCGGCGGATGCGAGAACACCACGCTGGGCACGTTGTCGTAGTCCAGCCGCGCCTGCGGCTGGTCGCCGAACAGGCGATCCATCAGCTTGCGTCCGGCCGCGATCGCCACGGGGGTCAGGCCGACCTTGCCGGCCACGTCGCCGATCGCGTACAGCCCCGGCACGTCGGTGTTCTGGTAATCGTCGACCACGATCTCGCACTTGTCGCCGATGCGCACGCCCAGCGCTTCCAGGCCGATGTCCTTGCTGTTCGGACGCCGCCCGATCGCGAAGAACACCTGGTCCACGGGCTCGCTCGGCTGCCCGTCGCCGTCGTGCAAGTGCAGGCCCTGCTCGCCGCGGCGCAGGGCCGTGGCACGATAGCCGAAATGCAGGCGCACGCCCTGATGGCGCAGGTTCTCGCCGAGCTGCCGCGCCAGTTCCGCATCGAAACGCTCCAGCAGGCGTTCGCCCTGCACGAACAGATCGACGCGGCTGCCCAGCGCCTGCAGCAGGCCGGCCAACTCCACCGCGATATAACCGCCGCCGACGATGGCCACGCGCGGCGGCGCCTCGCACAGATTGAAGAAATCGTCCGACACCAGGCCCAGTTCGGCGCCCTCGATCGGCGGCCGCAGCGCATGCGCGCCGGTGGCGATCACCACGTGGCCGGCGCTGACCCGCACGCCGTCGCCGCATTCCACCGTATGCGCGTCCAGCAGCCGGCCGCGCTGCGGAATCAGCACCACGCCGTCGGCATCCAGGCGCCGCCGGTAGCTGCCATGGATGTTGCCGATATAGCCCTGGCGATGCGCCACCAGTTCCGGCCACGACAAGGTGGAACTGGGGATGGAAAAACCGATGGCGCGGGCCAGGTCGATGCGCCCGACCAGGTCGGCGGCCAGCCACATCGCCTTCTTCGGCACGCACCCGATGTTGACGCAGGTGCCGCCGAGCGCGCCCGGCTCCAGAATCGCCACGCGCGCGCCGAGGCCGGCGGCGCGGAACGCGGTGGCCAGGCCGCCGGAACCGCCGCCGAGCACCAGCAGGTCGTAGTCGTAGACGGCATCGGTCACTGCACACGCTCCCCGAGGTACGGCGTGGGGTCGATCGCGGGCGACTGCCCGCCTCTCTGGTCGGCCATCGGTTGTCCTGTCGTGTTGTTCATGCTGATTCCGAGCATGCCACGCGCGGTGGCGAGCCACGCGTGAGGATGCCGCGGCATACACGGGGTCGGCGCATCGTCATGGGCAGTCGCGTTTCAGGCAGTGCCATGACGGCGCATCGGTTGCCAACGCAGATAGCTCGCCGAACGCCACAGCCATTCCGCCGGACCGAAGCGGAAATGGCGCAGCCACAGCTGCGACGCCACCACCTGCAGCGCGAACAGCGCGAACGCGAACGGGATCTGCCAGACGCGCGGCAGGCGCTCGAAATAGCCCAGGCCATAGCCATAGAACAGCGTGGTGCACAGCAGCGACTGCAGCAGATAGTTGCTCAGCGCCATGCGCCCGGCCGGTGCCAGCCAGCGCAGCGCCGGGGCGAAGCGCAGCAACCAGGCCGCATAGCCCAGCGCCATCATCCCGCTGGCCACGGTGGCCAAGGCGAACGCGCTGGCCAGGCGCAGGTCCAGGCGCGCCGGATCCATCCACGGTTCCAGCCGGAAGCTCAGCAGCATCAGCGCCATGCCCGCCGGCAGCACGCCCCAGCGCAGCGCCGCCAGCAGCCGCGGACGCCGCTGCGGCTGCTGCGCCAGGCCGCTGCGCACGCACCATGCGCCGAGCAGGAACATGCCGAAGATGGTCGGCGCATTGAACACCAGCGTACCCAGCGCATCGATCAGGTCGCGCAGGCGCTGCGCGGTCGCCTGCGCGTAGCTGCCGTGGCCGAACACCTGGCGCTGCTGTTCCAGCGCCGCCGCCGCGCGCTGCGCCTGCTCGGCCATGACCTGCCGCCACTGCACGGCGCCGTGCGGATCGGCCTGCGCCGCCGAGCCGACCGCGCCGGTCAGCAGCGACAGCAGCGGCGAGCACAGATAGACCGCCAACGCCATCCACGGCAGCCAGCGCGTCGGCGCCTCGCGAAAGGCCAGCAGCATGAACGCCAGCAGCGCATAGCTGACCAAGATGTCGCCGGACCACAGCAGCACCGCATGCAGCACGCCGATCAGCAGCAGCGCCGCGCTGCGGCGCACGAAGAAGCCGCCGAACTCGCGCCGCGCCGCCTCCGCGCGCTGCGCCATCACCGCAAAGCCCATGCCGAACAACAACGAGAACAAGGTGTAGAACTTGCCCTGCACCAGCAGGTAGACCGCCGCATCGGCGACGCGATCGGCACCGCGCAACAGCGGATCCAGCCCGGTCATCGCCGTATCCAGCGGACCGACGAAGCCTTCGATGTTCATCAGCAGGATGCCGAGCAGCGCGAAACCGCGCAGCACGTCCAGGGTGACGATGCGTTCGGCGGGCGCTACGGGCTGCAGCACGGGAGCGGAGGAAGCCAAGGCGTGGCACCGGACGAAAGACCGGCGATTATCCATCGCCGCGGCGCGCATGCGCCAAGGCGCATCGCGAAGTACATGAAGTACGGAAGTGGCCGAGCGGCGAGCGCGGCCGCGCCGTTCGGCCACGCCGATCAGGCAGCGGCGGCGCAGCGCGCACCCGCACGGCGCAGACGGATCCCGCCAACGGGACCCGCGCCGCGCTCACTCAATGATGGTGACCGCCCTCGCCGTGCACGTGGCCGTGCTCGATCTCTTCCGGCTTGGCTTCGCGCACCTCGAGGATCTCCACGTCGAAATGCAGGTCCTTGCCCGCCATCGGATGGTTGAGGTCGACATCGACCACGCTCATGCCGACCTTCTGCACGGTCACCGCGCGCGGGCCAAAGTTGGTCTGCAGGACCACCTGGCTGCCCGGCTGCAGCTTGGTCGCGCCGAAATGCTTCTTCGGCACGCGCTGGGTCAGGCCCTCGCGGTAGTCGCCGTAAGCGTCCTTGGCGGCCACGTCGACGCCGAAGCTGGCGCCGGTTTCCTGGTCCAGCATCGCGTTCTCCAGGCCCGGGATGATGTTGCCGTGGCCGATCAGGATCACCAGCGGATCGCGGTCCTTGGACGTCTCGATCGGCGCCTGGCCGGCTTCGGAGACGGTGTAGTGGAAACGGACGACGCGGTCTTTTTCGATCTTCATGTGCAACTCTGCGCTGTGGCTGCCGATGGCAGACGGTGTGGACGGCTTGTCGGCCGACGGGAGCGCCGCCATGATGGCGGCCATCTAAGGTTGCGCATTATCCCGGCTCCATGCAGAACAAGCCAGTTGCAACGTCCACGCGGCGCCTTCTTCCCTGTGGGGCGGTCCTGCTGTGCATGGCCGTGCTGGCCGCCTGCGGCCGCCACGAGGTGCGCCCGTCGCGCCCGCCGCCGGTGGCGGTGCGCAGCTGGCCGCAGGTGGCGCCGGCCGACCCGGCCGCGGCCAACGCGGTGCTGATGCGCGCGCTGGGCCTGGTCGGCACGCCCTACCGCTATGGCGGCAATACCCCGGATTCCGGCTTCGACTGCAGCGGCCTGGTCGCCTACGTCTACCGCGACATGCTCGACCTGCGGCTGCCGCGCACCTCGCGCGAACTGGCCGCGGTGCAGGGTCCGCGGATCGATCCGCAACGCCTGAGCACCGGCGATCTGGTGTTTTTCGGCAGCGGCGGCACGGTCAGCCATGTCGGCATCTATGTCGGCGAGGGCCGCTTCGTGCACGCCCCCAGCACCGGCGGAACGGTCCGCCTGGACTATCTGGACGGGACCTATTGGCGCGACCACTACACCGGCGCCAAGCGCGTCCTGCACTGAACTGTGGTTGCGCTCACATTCATAATTACGAAATATTAACGTAATTTGAACTTCGTCTTGCCGTCTACAGGGCATCATCGCCCATCGTTTGAATTTGTGATCGAAGCGTGACGACCGAAGCCAAGACCTCTCCAGGCAAGACCTCCGTCCCCCGCCGGGCCGCCTTCCGCTTAATCTGCACCGCCTCGCTCTGCCTCTCGGCCGTTCCGGCCCTGGCCCAGTCGGCTCCGGCCGACACCGTGATCCCCGAAACGATCGCCCCCGTCGCACCGGCGCAGATGACCGCCGCCGGCGCCACCAGCACCACTCCCACGACCTCCCAGCCCGCGACCGCCAAGCCGGTCGCCGCGCAGGCCCCGGCCACCGCACGCAGCAAGGCCGACGCCGCCGCCACCGCCACCCTGGCCGCCCTGCTCCCGCATCTGGCCGCCAACGACACCATTCCGCTGATGGACCGCTCGGCGATGTTCGCCGGCGACATCAGCCGCCTGCTGGCCAACTACGACGTGTCCCAGGCGCCGCTGCGCGAGGGCGTGGTCCCGGGCGGCGACAAGGTGCAGTCGGTGCTCAAGCGCGCCATGGCGCTGCTCGGCACCCCGTACCGCTGGGGCGGCGAAGACACCGAAGGCTTCGATTGCAGCGGCCTGGTCGGCTACGTGTTCCGGACCGCGCTGGGCATCGAGCTGCCGCGCGTGTCGCGCGAGATGGCGCGCGAGGCCAATGCCGAACTGATCAAGGACCGCGACGCGCTGGCGCCGGGCGACCTGGTGTTCTTCGGCCGCAAGGGCCGCGTCGACCACGTCGGCCTGTACGTCGGCGAAGGCCGCTTCCTGCACGCGCCGAGCCGCGGCAAGGACGTGCGCGTGGACACGCTGACCAGCGGCTACTGGAGCGAGAAGTTCGTGCAGGCGCGGCGCGTGGCGATGTAAGCCGCGCAGCACGCAGGCAAAAAAAGAAAGGCCGCTGGAGACAGCGGCCTTTTTCGTTGTGGCGATCGTTCGCCATCCGGCGCCTGGCGCCTGGCTGCCCTGCTGGCGGCACGTTACGCTGGTCCGGCTCGATCATGCCCCGGGACCACAATGACGCCACCGCCCTCGCCCGCAGCGCCGCCGCGCCGTGTCCACCGGCACCGTTGTTCCTCCATCCCTCCGCGGTGCCGGCAGGCGGCGCACTGATGCCGGCCGCGCCCGTTCTGCCCACACCCGCGCAAGCGCTGGCGATCGCGCAGGCGCTGCTGTCCAGCCGCTACGACGGGGCGGCCTTCGGCTTCGCCGCCGGCTCGATCCTGCGCGGCGAAGGCACCCACCTGTCCGATATCGATCTAGTGGTGGTCTACGAGCGGTTGCCCGCGGCGCGGCGCGAATCGTTCCTGGCCGACGGCGTGCCGGTCGAAGCCTTCGTCCACGATCCGGGCACGCTGACCTGGTTTCTCGATGACGACGTGGCCCGCGGCCGCCCCAGTTTGCTGCACATGATCGCCGAGGGCTGCATCGTCGGCACCGCGAGCGAACCCGCGCGCACCCTGCAAGGCCAGATCGCCGCACGCCTGCAGGCCGGTCCGCCGCCGCTGTCGCCGGCGCAAGTGGACGCGCTGCGCTACCAGATCACCGACCTGATCGACGACCTGTGCGGCGAGCGCAGCGCCGCCGAGATCGTCGCGATCGGCGCCGTGTTGCACCCGCTCCTGACGGAACTGGCGCTGCGCGGGCGCGGCCGCTGGTCCGGCAGCGGCAAATGGGCGCCGCGTCTGCTCGCGCGGATCGATCCCGCGCTGGGCCAGCGCTTCGAGCACGCCTTCGCCGCGCTGTTCGCCAGCGCGGACTGCGCGCCGGTGCTCGCGCTGGCGCAACGGGAACTGGCCGCGCACGGCGGCCGCCTGTTCGATGGCGACTGCCGCACCGCGCCTGCGGACTGGCGCGCTTGAGTCGCGGCGCGGCGTCTTGGCCGCGATATCAGGCCTGGTAGTGGGAAATGGTGTCCTCGATGCCCTTGCTCAGCTCCATCACCTTCAACGCGTACTCGGACAGGCGATGGTCTTCCGGCGTGTCCGGCTGCCACGACGGCACCGGGGTCGGCTTGCCCTCCACCCCGTCCAGGGCCACGAACACGATGATGCAGTGGGTGCACAGCCGCGAATCGCCGCCCATCGGGTCGCGCGCGCGCACGTCGATCGCGAAATGCATGCTGGTGCTGCCGGTGTAGACCAGCTTGGCGGTGACCGTGACCATGTCGCTGATCCGGATCGGCGAGACGAACCGGATGCCGCCGACCGCCACGGTCACGCTGTAGCGTCCGCTCCAACCCACCGCGGCGGCGTAGCCGACCTGGTCGATCCACTTCATCACCACCCCGCCGTGGACCTTGCCGCCGTAGTTGACGTCGATCGGCTCGGCCAGGAAGCGGAAGGTCAGTTCGCGTTGCGTGCCGCTCATCGGGGCTCCAGGGAAAGGAAGGAAGCGGAAGTCTGCCACGTACCGATGCTGCAGGCGCCGCGCCGCCGCATCGCGCGGATCGGCGGTTCAGGGCCGGCAACGGCGCCGCGCGGGAACCGCCAATGCCTCTCTTGCCTCGCCAGGGGCGCCCGCACGCGATCGCGACGGCAATTAACCAACCGCCAATGCCGGGTTGTCGCGTTTGCGGATGCACAGCCACGGAAAGTGCGGCTGTGGCCGGCGCAGCGCGCGCAGGCAACGGGCACGCAGGCTGCGCGGATCGAACAGCAAGCGCAGCGCGATGCCTTCGAACGCGGCCCAGGTGTGCTGGTGGTACTGGCTGGCCAGTTCCGCGCAACCCAGTCCGCTGAAGTAGCGCAGGCTGCGCGCGGCGCTGGCCTGCGCCTGCGCGGCGTCGGCGTAGAACGGACTGTCGATCACGTGCAGTTCGCCGTCGTGCTGCAACAGGCCGAGCAGGCGCGCGATCAGCGCGCGCGGGTCGGCGAAATACTGGATGCAGGCCGGCAGCACGACCGCATCGAAGCGCTGCGGCGGCAGCGGCAGCGTGTGGATGTCGCCGGCGACGAAGCTCAGATGCGCACTGGCCGCGAACACGCGCGCGGCCTGCGCCAGCTCGGTGCGGTTGACGTCGACGCCGCAGACCTCGCGCTGCAGGCCCTCGGCCAGCCGCTGCGACAGCCAGCCGTTGCCGCAGCCCAGTTCGAGCAACGGCCCGCTGCCGCCGCGCGCACGCAGGTGACGCAGCAGGCGCCGGCACGACTCGGCACGCACCCGCCACTCGTGGCTGGCGGCCAGCGCCCCGCCGGGATGCGGCAGCGTGCGTACCTGCGCGTCGCTGTAGACGCGGCCTTCCTGCTGCCGGACCGCGAGGTACTGGCGCTCGAACGGATCGGCGGCCAGCGCCTGCTGCACCAGCACCCCATCGATCGGCGTCAGCCCGGGAAGCTGTTGCAGCTGTTCGCGCAGACTGATCGCTGGCGTGCTCACCGCGGAATCAACGCAGCTGGCCGGACCCGTCGGCCGGCGGATCTTCCAGGCCGACATTGCTCGAGGCCGCCTCGTACACGCTGCGGTCGAGCAGGCCGGTTTCCTTGGCCACCAGCACCGGCACCAGCATCTGCCCGGTGACGTTGGTCATGGTGCGCATCATGTCCAGCACGCGGTCGATCGCGTACAGGTAGCCGATCACCTCCAGCGGCAGGTTGGCCGCGCTCAGCACCACCGTGGCCATCACCACCGCGGTACCGGGCACGCCGGCGGTGCCGAAGCTGCCCAGCACCGAGGCGATCAGCACCACGAAATACTGGTTGGCGGTCAGCGGCACCCCGGTGTATTGGGCGATGAACACTGCGCACAGCGCCGGGAAGATCGCCCCGCAGCCATCCATCTTGATGCTGGCGCCCAGCGGCACCGCGAACGCGGCGTAGTCCTTGTTGACGCCGAGGTTGTGGGTGATCGAGCGCAGCGCCACCGGCATCGCGGCGAAGCTGGAGGAACTGACGAAGGCCACCTGCATGCCCGGCGCGGCGCCGCGGAAGAACTTCCACGGGTTCAGCCCGTGCGCCAGCAGCAGGCCGCTGTACACCACCAGGATGTGGATCGCGCAGGCCAGGTACAGCGCCAGCACGAAGTTGCCGAACGGCAGCAGCTTCTCGAAGCCGTAGCTGCCGACCAGCGAGGCGATCAGGCCGAAGGTGCCGAGCGGGGTCATCTCCAGCACGAAGCGGGTGACCTGGATCATGATCTCGCTCATCTGCCCGGTGAGCTTGCGCGCCTCGGCCACGCGCTCGCCCAGCTTGACCATCGCAAAGCCCAGCAGCGCGGCGAAGAAGATCACCGGCAGGATCGAGCCGCGCCCGGCCGCCAGCACCGTCTCGCCGGCGGCGTTGGTCCTGGTGCCGATGCCGGTCAGCGCATAGAACGGATTGGACGGCACCACGTCCAGCAGCACCTGGATCGGGCTGGGCACGTCGCGCGGCTTCCATGCGCCATCCACGCTCAGGCCGAAGTGGCCGGCGCCCGGCTGCAGCAGCGTGCCCACGGCCAGGCCGACGCCGACCGCCAGCGCGGCGGTGAGCACGAACCACAGGAAGGTGCGCCCGCCGAGCCTGGCCACCGATTGCTGGCCGTGCAGCGAAGAGATCGCGTTGATCACCGCGAAGAACACCAGCGGTACCGCGATCATCTTGATCAGGGTCACGTACAGGTCGCCGAGCGGCCCGAACCAGGTGTCCGCCGCCGGCCCCAGCGCCCAGCCGGCCAACGCACCGAGCACGAAGCCGGCCACCACGCGCTGCCAGAACGGGATGCGCAACCAGGCGGTCACCACTTTCATCGATGCTGTCCAGAAAATCTCGGGGTCCTGCACCATAGCGCAAGCCGGCGCGGGCGACGACGCCATGGCTGGAAAGGCGCGATGTCATCGGCGTGCCTTGTCGCAGCCGGCATAATGCGCAGGACTTCGTGCCCAGGGGCCGTTCCTCGCATGCGCCATCTCGTTCCCGCTTTCGCCGCCGCTTCCACCCTGCTGCTGGCGGCCTGCGCCAGTGCGCCGCGCGCGCCTGCCAGCGCCGCCATCGCGCCCATCGCCGTGCCGGCCGTCGCCCATCCCGGCGGCGAGACGCCGGACTGGTGGTACCGCAGCGGCGCGGCCAAGGCCGCCAACAACGGCGCGATGCGCGGCAAGGCCAAGAACGTGATCCTGTTCCTCGGCGACGGCATGAGCCTGACCACGGTCGCCGCCGCGCGCATCCTCGACGGCCAGCGCAAGGGCGCCTCCGGCGAGGAGAACCAGCTGTCGTGGGAGGCGTTCCCGGCCACCGCGCTGAGCAAGACCTACAACACCGACTCGCAGACGCCGGACTCGGCCGGCACCATGACCTCGATCACCACCGGGGTGAAGACCCACATGGGCGCGATCGGCGTGTCCGCCGGCAAGCGCGAAGCCTGCGCCGACAGCCTCGGCAAGCAGTTGCTGACCTGGCTGGAACTGGCCGACAGCGCCGGCCTGAACACCGGCATCGTCACCACCACCCGGCTGACCCACGCCACCCCCGCGGCGACCTACGCGCACACCCCCGAACGCAACTGGGAAAGCGACACCGACCTGCCCGAGAAGGCGGTGGCCGAAGGCTGCCGCGACATCGCCCAGCAGATGGTGAGCGCGCGCTACGGCCGCGGCCCGCAGGTGATGCTGGCCGGCGGCCGCAGCCAGTTCACCACGGTCGAGCAGCGCGACCCGGAATACGACGACAAGGTCGGCCTGCGCCTGGACGGCCGCGACCTGGTCGGCGAATGGCGCCAGCGCCACCCGCAGGGTGCCTATGTGTGGAACCGCGGACAGCTGGAAGCGGCGCAGAACGCGCCGGCGCTGCTTGGCCTGTTCGAGCCGGACCACATGCAGTTCGACCACGACCGCGACCAGAGCGCGGCCGGCGACCCCAGCCTGGCCGAGATGACCCGCGCCGCGATCCGCACCCTGTCGCGCGGCAAGGACGGCTATGTGCTGATGGTCGAAGGCGGCCGCATCGACCACGCCCACCACGCCGGCAACGCCTACCGCGCGCTGGACGAGACCATCGCCCTGTCGCAGGCGGTGCAGGCCGCGGCGGAGGCGACCTCGGCCGAGGACACGCTGATCGTCGTCACCGCCGACCATTCGCACACGCTCAACTTCGTCGGCTACCCGCAGCGCGGGAACCCGATCCTGGGCAAGGTGCGCGGCACCAGCGGCGAAGACGCCAACACCGGCGAGTTGGCGCTGGACGGCAACGGCCAGCCGTATGCCACGCTCAGCTACGCCAACGGCCCCGGCTACACCGGCGCCAGCAACCAGCAGCCGGCCGGGATCAAACAGTTCCCGCACGCGCCAAGCAGCTTCGAACCGGTCAAGGGCCGCCCCGACCTGACCCACGTCGATACCGAACAGCCGGACTTCATGCAGGAAGCACTGGTGCCGACCAAGGCCGAGACCCATGGCGGCGACGACGTCGGCATCTGGGCGCGCGGCCCCGGCAGCGACGCGTTCCGCGGCAGCCTGGAAGAGAACGTGATCTACCACGTGATCGTGCAGGCCACGCCGAAGCTGCGCGGGCGCCTGTGCCAGGCCGGCACCTGCAACGGCGACGGCGTGCCGGTGCAGTTGCCGAAGCCGGACGCGTTCGTCGCCGACGCTGCCGGCGCCACCGCAAAGTGAGTTTGGCGCGGCAGCGGCACGCGATGACGACAAGGCGGCGGGCGGCGGCGCTGGTCGCGCTGGTCGCGCTGGCTGCGCTCGCGGCGGCGCCGGCCGCCTGGGCGCAGGCCGACAGCGCATGCCGGATCGCCGACCCGAACTCCGACCGCGCCATCGTGCCCGGCTGCAGCGTCGCGGCCGATGGCCGCCTGCGGCTTTCGCCGCGGACAGCGCAAGGCTTGCAGTTCGACGCCGATGGCCTGTCGGTGCTGACCGTAGGCGACCAGTTCTACTACGTGCGCGCCGATGGCAGCAGCCTGCCGGTGATCCTCTGGGACAGCGGCCCGGACTATTTCGCCGAAGGCCTCACCCGCGGCATCTTCCATGGCCGCATCGGTTTCTACGACCGGCAGCTGCGCGAAGTGATTCCGCCGGTCCACGACTTCGCCTGGCCGTTCGAGAACGGCGTGGCCCGGGTCTGCGACGGCTGCCGCCGCGGCACGCCCGATGGCGACGGGCATACGCCGATGGAGGGCGGGCGCTGGTACGCCATCGACCGCAAAAACCGCGAAGTGCCCGAACCGCAGCCCTGAGCGTATCCATAGCGGGGCGACCGCGTCGGCCTACCGACAAAGCAGGCGGCGGACTGCGTCCCTATCCCCTTTTCAGTGCCCGCGCCGCTGGCGCGAAGCGAAGCTTGCGGCGCGGCCGCCGCGTACCGTCGAACGGGACAGGAGCCGCAACCCGCCACGGCGCGCGGACGCGGCGCTGCGGTACGGCACCGAGCCCCTGCTCCAGGCGCTCGACAACCGGCAGCCGGTTGCCGGTTGCCGCTGCCGTCTTCGACAGGATCGGCTGCAGGTTCCTGCCGACACCGCCACCGACAGCGCGGCGATACGCCGCATGCCGAGCGCGGCCGCGTCGGATTGGATCGGATCGGGCAGCGATACAAGCGCATGGTCGCGATCCAGGCCACCCTTCGCCGCCGCCTCCAGGACAATCCGCTGCGCGACCGCGACGTACCGTCCGCAGCATGCTTCGCGGCCACGCCGCCAGCCTCTAAAGTGACGCGATGAAGCCCCATTCGGATATCGCATCGTCCTGCGCCGTGAGCGCCGCCCTGCCCGACCCGGCGCCGGCGGCGGTCCTGGTCGCGCTCAGCGGCGGGCTGGATTCCAGCGTGCTGCTGCACGCGCTGGCGCGACAGCCGCAGTACCGCCGCGCCGGGCTGCGCGCGCTGCACGTGCACCACGGCCTGCATGTCGACGCCGATGCATGGGCCGAGCACTGCACCGCCTGCTGCGCCGCCCTGGCGATCCCGCTGCAGGTGTTGCGCGTGCAGGTCCCGCGCGACAGCGGCCACGGCCTGGAGGCGGCGGCGCGGCAGGCGCGACGCGCAGCCTTCGCCCAGGTGCTGGGCGAAGGCGAGTGGCTGGCGCTGGCGCAGCATCGCGACGACCAGGCCGAGACATTTCTGCTGCGCGCGTTGCGCGCGTCCGGCCCGGACGGGCTGGCGGCGATGCAGCCGCTGCGCAGCTTCGCCAACGGCATGCTGTGGCGTCCGTTGCTGGCCTTGCCGCGCAGCGCATTGCAGGCCTATGCGCAGCTGCACGCGCTGCGCTGGATCGAAGACCCGAGCAATGCCGACCCCGGCTTCGACCGCAACTTCCTGCGCCTGCAGGTGTTGCCGCTGCTGCGCCAGCGCTGGCCGCATGCCGATGCCGCGCTGGCGCGCAGCGCGCAGCTGTGCGGCGAGGCCGGCGCGCTGCTGGACGACGGCGACCAGGCCGCGCTGGAGGCGCTGCGCGCCGACGCCACCGCGCCGCTGTCGCTGCCGCAGCTGCGCGCACTGCCGGCGCCGCGCCGTGCGCGCGTGCTGCGGCGCTGGATCGCGCAAGCCGGCCTGCCGCCGCTGCCGGCTGCCGGCCTGCTGGCGATCGAGCGCACGCTGCTGCACGCGCGTGCCGACGCCGCCGCGCAGTTCGCCTGGCATGGCGCGACGCTGCGCAGCTGGCGCGAGGCGCTGTACGCCGAACGCGATCCGCCGCCGCTGCCCGCCGACTGGCAGGCGCAGTGGGACGGCCGCGCACCGCTGGCGCTGCCCGACGGCCGCCGCCTGCGGCTGCTCGCCGACACCCCATTGGTGTTCGACGCCCCGCTGCTGGTGCGCTTGCGCCAGGGCGGCGAACGCATCCTGTTGCCCGGGCGCCTCCACTCGCAGGCGCTCAAGCAACTGCTGCAGGAGCGCGCCGTGCCGCCCTGGCAGCGCGCGCGCCTGCCGCTGCTGTTCGACGCCGAGCGCCTGCTCGCCGCCGGCGACCGGATCGTCGCCGCGCCGCTGCACGCCTGGCTGCAGGCACGGCACGCGCGGCTGGTACTGGACAGCGCCGCCACGCCATCGTCACCCGCCTCGCATTGACCCTGCCGCCGGCGCCGCGCACACTTCCGCGATGCCCAAGAAGTCATTAGAAGAAGCCTCCCCGGTCGCCCGCTTCGAGCAATCGCTCGAGGAACTGGAAGTGCTGGTGGAGAAGATGGAAACCGGCGACCTGAGCCTGGAGCAGTCGCTGAGCGCCTACGAGCGCGGCGTCGGCCTGTACCGGCAGTGCCAGCAGGCGTTGGAACAGGCCGAACTGCGCGTGCGCCTGCTCAGCGACCCGGAGCAGCCGGACACCGCCGAGCCGTTCGATCCCGCCCCGCTCCATGGCGGCTGACGCCGCGTTCGCGCGCTGGCGCCAGCGCGTGGAAGCCGGCCTGGATGCGCACCTGCCCAGTGCCGCGGCCGCGCCGCAGCGCCTGCACGCGGCGATGCGCCACGCCACCCTCGGCGGTGGCAAGCGCATGCGTCCACTGCTGGTCTACGCCACTGGCGCGCTGTTCGCCGCCGACGAAACCCGACTGGACGCGCCGGCGCTGGCGGTGGAACTGATCCACGCCTATTCGCTGGTCCACGACGACCTGCCGGCGATGGACGACGACGCCTTGCGCCGCGGCCGTCCCACCGTACACATCGCCTTCGACGAGGCCACCGCGATCCTGGCCGGCGATGCGTTGCAGAGCCTGGCCTTCGCGCTGTTGGCCGGTGCCGACGCGGCCGATGCGGCATTGCGCGTGCGCTGGCTGCAGACCCTGGCCGAGGCCGCGGGCGCGGCCGGCATGTGCGGCGGCCAGGCGCTGGACATCGACGCCACCGGCACGGTGCAGCCGCTGGCCGAGCTGCAGCGCATGCACGCATTGAAGACCGGCGCGCTGATCCGCGCCAGCGTGCGCCTGGGCGCGCTGGCCGGCGGTGCCGACGCCGCCGCGCTCGCGCAACTGGATAGCTTCGCCAGCGCGCTGGGCCTGGCGTTCCAGGTGCGCGACGACATCCTCGACATCGAGGCCAGCTCCGAGCAGCTCGGCAAGACCGCCGGCAAGGACGCGGCACAGGCCAAGTCCACCTATCCCGCACTGCTCGGCATGGACGGCGCCAAGGCCAAGCTCACCGAACTGGCGGCGACGATGCGCGACAGCCTGCATGGCCACGGCGCCCGCGCCGAGACGCTGGCGGCGCTGGCGCGGCTGGCGGTGGATCGCTCGCACTGAGTCCATCCAGCCGCTCCCTGTAAAGCCCTGTAGGAGCGGCTTCAGCCGCGACAGAGGCAGCGGCAGGATCGGATAGGCTCGGTGCCTTCGGGCTGAAGGTTCACGTGGGAGCGACTTCAGTCGCGACGGACTCCATCGGTAGCCCTCCAGCACGACTGGGCGCTGGCACGTTGTAGGAGCGGCTTCAGCCGCGACCGGAGCTGTCCCAGGCAGGAACGACCCGGTCGCGGCTGAAGCCGCTCCTACAGGTTGCAGGCGCGCGCTGCCAATGGGCGCGAAAACCCGCGCGCTAGCGCGGACGCAACTCGACCAATACCACATCGTTGGCGCGCATCGCCACGTCCACCTGCGCGCTGCCGTCCTTGCCGACGCGTACGCGGCGCAATTCCGGCGTGTCGGTCGTCCGCTCCTGCAGCTGCCGCAGCTGCTGCGCGCTCAGCGCCTTCGGCGAGCCCATGCGCAGATAGGCACTGTACGCATCGTTGGCGTCGAAACCGGTGCGGCGGATCGCCAGCGCATACGTGCCCGGCGCCAGTCCGCGCAACTGCAGCCGCAGCGGCGTGGTCGCGGCCGCCGGCAGCACCTGGGTGAAATACGGGCGGTTGCTCTTGTCCTGCTGCGGGGTGACGAACTCCCAGGCCAGCAGCTTCAGCACGCCGCCGTCGTAGGTCGCATAGCTCTGCGCATCCGTAGTGCGCAGCTGCCGCTCGCCCAGCGCATTGAGGTACTTGTAGGCGAAGTACGCCGGCTTGCGGATGCCCTGCGGATTGAGCAGGCCGAAGCCGCCCTGGAACGGCGCGGTCGGCGGGCCCGGTTCCTCGAACAGGTCGCTGTAGGTCCAGTAGCTCATGCCCTGCGCCAGCCCCTCGACTGCCTTGAGCTTGCTCAGGATGTAGGCCGCGCTGAGGTAGGCATCGTGGACCGGATCGCGCGGGTTGTAGCTGGCGCTCCACTCGGTGAAGTACAGCGGCAGCCCCGGCATCGCCGAAGCCTGGATCTGCTCGCGCACGCGGCGCACGTCGCCGGTCACCGCATCGGGCGATGGCGACAACTTGTTGTCGCTCTCGCCCTTCTCGTCGAGGAAGCCGCCGTCCACGCCGTAGGTGTGGGTGGCGATGAAATCCAGCGGCGTGCCGGCGGCATGCGCATGCGCGATGAACTCCGGCACCCAGGCCGCGCCCGCGGTCGACGGCCCGCCGACCTTGAGCTGCGGATCGATGCGCTTGATCGTCTTCGCCGTTGCGGCGTACAGCGCGAAGTACGCGGGCTGGTCGGCGCCTTCCCAGAAACCGGCCAGGTTCGGCTCGTTCCAGACCTCGAAGTACCAGCGGCGCACTTCCTCCTCGCCGTAACGCTGGCGCGCATGGCGCACGAACGCGTCCACCAGCGCACTCCACTTGTCCAGCTGCGGATGCGAGGTGTTGCCCTTCCAGTAGAAGATCTGCTGGTCGGAAGTCTTCATCGCCTCGGGAGTGAAGCCCAGTTCGACGAAGGGACGGATGCCCATGCCGAGCATGCGGTCGTAGAGCTGGTCGATCTTGCTCCAGTCGTAGACCGGGCGCCCATCGACCTCGCGGTAGGTGCCGAGCACGTCGTGGAAGATCGCGTGGAAACGCAGATAACGGAAGCCCAGTTCGTCGCGGGCCGTGCGCAGCTGCGCCAGGCTGTCCTCGCGCAGCAGCGTGCCCGAATAGTCCGACCCCACCGACAGGTCGTAGAAGCGATCGCGCGGCGAGGTCGGCCCCTGCACGTCCAGCGCGATCTCGCGGACCGCAGGCTGCGCCGCGGCAACCGCTGCCAGCGAACCCAATGCAGCAGCCAGCAACAGCCGTAGCACTCCCATGACATCCCCTCTCCCAAGGCGCGAATGCCCGACTCTAGCATCGGCATGCGCACCGGCAAACCGGAAGCGCACGGGCGAACAGGCGATGCGAGGCGCTACACGCGCGTCCTGCAGCGAATCGCTGCGCCGCGTCTGCGCGCGAACGTCGTTTGTGGGACCGATCGCCCGGTTCGCTGGACGGAATCGCAGACAAACGCGCAAACGCCGGTTGCCCGCGGATCGTCGGGCTAGTTTGCATACGCCCTCGCACGGGCACCCCCTTTTCGACGGAGAGAGCCTGCATGAAACACGTATCCCTGATCTCGGCAGCCATCGGCTTCAGCCTGGTCGGCCTCATGTCGGCGGCCACTGCGCAATCGCAGCTGTCGCGCACCGCCACGCCGCTGCAGGTCGAACTGGCGCCGGTCGCCGACGCGGACGGCCACTACCGCGGCCAGGTCGCGGTCACCGTGCGCAACACCGGCGAGCGCGTGGCGCGCGTGCCCAGGTGGGAGCTGCCGCTGGGCGAACTTGATGCCAGCCTGTTCGAGATCGCACGCGACGGCAGCACGGTCGATTACGTCGGGCGACTGGTCAAGCGCGCCGCGCCGCGCGCCGAGGATTACGTGACCCTGCAGCCGGGCGAAGCGCGGCACGCGCAGATCGACCTGGCCAACGCCTACGACCTGTCGCGCAGCGGCAACTACACCATCCACCTCAACGCGTCGCTGCAGTACGCCGCATTCGCCGACGGCGAGCGGATGCAGCGCGCCGACGGCCAGGCGCAGACCGTGTCCAGCGCACCGCTGACATTGTGGCTGGACGGCCGCGGCCGCGCGGTGCGCAACGAGCTGATGGCCGGTCCGCAGGCCGTGGTCAACGGCATCAACTACGCCTCGTGCAGCAGCAGCCAGATCAGCACAATCGGCAGCGCGGTGAACTCGGCGCGCACCTATTCGCAGAACGCCAAGACCTATCTCAACGGCGGCAGCACCGGCGCGCGCTACACCTCCTGGTTCGGCGCGTACAACGCCAGCCGCTACAGCACCGCCACCTCCAACTTCGTCAACATCGATGCGGCGATCGACCAGAACAACGGCCAGGTCACCATCAACTGCGGCTGCAGCGACAGCTCCTACGCCTACGTCTACGCCAACCAGCCGTATCAGATCTACGTGTGCAACGCGTTCTGGAGCGCGCCGCTGACCGGCACCGACTCCAAGGCCGGCACGCTGATCCACGAGATGAGCCACTTCACCGTGGTCGCCGGCACCTCGGACTATGCCTACGGCCAGAGCGCGGCGCGCAACCTGGCTACCAGCAACCCGGCGCGCGCAGTGAAGAACGCCGACAGCCACGAGTACTTCGCCGAGAACACCCCGGCGCAGAACTGAGCCTGGCGCCGCACGCAGCGCACGCGCGACCGGTGCCGGCAGCCCATGCCGGCACCGGTGCCGCAGCGCAGTACCAGGTGATGGCCGCCGCATCGGATGCCGAGCGGCGGCCGGTTTGTCGTGCATGCGACCACGGATCGGAAGCGTCGACGTGCAGCGTCGGCATGCCCTGTCAGCGCGACGCCACCAGTCCCTCCATCGCGCGCACCGCACCGCTGCCCGGAAACACCTGCGTTTCCAGCGCCGCTTCGGACACGCCCAGGTGGGCGCTCAACAGATGCTTGAACAGGCCGCGCAAGTCGGCCGTCGCGCGCAGATCGCGGCCTTCGTTCAAGGCCCGCGGCGACAGCCCCGGCCAGTCGCCGGCAACGCGCCCGCCGCGGATCGCGCCGCCGGCCAGGAAGGCCACGCCACCGGTGCCGTGATCGGTACCGCCGGTGCCGTTGACCGCCGCGGTGCGTCCGAACTCGGTCACCACCGCGACCACGCTGCGCTCCCAGCTGGCGCCGGCGCCGTCGTGGAACGCGCGCACTCCGGCATCGAGTTCGGCCAGCTTGCGCTGCAGCACCGCGGCCTGGTTGCCGTGCGTGTCCCAGCCCGAATCCTCGACAAAGCCGATCCGCGGGCCGTCGGCCTTGGCCATGAAGCTGGCGGCGGCGCTCATCGCCTGCGGCAGCTGCCCGCCCTTGACGCTATCCACCTGCATGCCCTGCCCGCGCACCGCGCGCGCGAAGCCGTCGGCCAGTTGCGCATCTGCGGCGTACAGGGGCTGCAGCCGCTGCAGCAGGATCGGATTGACCGCGGTCGGCAACGGCGGCGACCAACTGCTGACCGCGCCCGGACCGCGCATGATCAACGGCGTCACCGTGCTCACCGAGAGCGCGTCGGCACCGTGCAGCGCCGCCGCACAACGGTTGAGCCAGCCGCTGGAGGCGCCGCTGGGCCGCGCGGTGCCATTTTCCAGGCAGTCCTGCGCTTCGAAATGCGAGCGTTGCCGATACGGCGGCGCCACCGCCACCACCGGCAGCCACTGCTTGCGCGCATACAGTTCGTGGGCGAAGGCCAGCGCCGGGTGCAGCGCGAAACTGCCGTCCAGCGCCAGGGTCTGCGGCGGCGCCAGCGCGCCGCGCAGCCGCGCGTAGTCCGCATCGCCCTGCGGCACCAGCGCATGCAGGCCGTCCAGCGCACCGCGCAGCAGCACCACCAGCAGCCGCGTCTGCGCGCCCGGCGTGGCCAGAGCGGAACCGGACCACAGGCTCAACAACGTGGCCGCACCGCTGGCGGCGAGAAAACGGCGGCGTGTCAGTTGCATCGGGCGCTCTCCGCGATCATGGTGCGCGACGCGCCGCTCAGGCGCGCCATTGGAAGGCCGGGCTGGCCAGCAGCAAGGCCACGCCGTCGCGCGGCGATTCGGCGCGGCGCAAGGCACTGGCGGTGTCCTGGTCCAGGCTGGTGGCGAACACGCTGCCGGCCAGCGCCAGCGGATCGGTGGGCGCGACCAGCCCGGCCAGCGCCTCGGCCGCCTGCACCCGCTTCCACAGCGCATCCGGCCCGCTCCATTCGGCGGCCACGTCGGCATAGCCGGCGGGCGAGCGCGGCGTGAACGGCGGCTGCCCCATGCGCATCAGCAGGCCGAGCACCGTTTTCTGCTGCGCCGGCGCCTGCGGCCATTCGCCGCCGGCGCGCAGCGCCGACAGCACGAAATCCTGCGGTGGCTTGAACTTGCGCGCCTGCGCACTCCACGCCTCCGGACTGTCGATCAGCGCCCGGTACACGCTGGGCAAATGCCCATCGCTGCGCAGCCAGGCGTCGGCCATGCGCTGCACCAGCGCCGGCGGCGGGTCGTCATGGACGAAATGCCGCGCCAGCTTCAGCGACACATGCCGCGCGGTGGCCGGGTGCCCGGCCAATGCGGTCAGGATCGCCTCGCCCTGCTCCAGCCCGGCCTCGGCGTAGCGCCGGCCCAGCACCTGACGGCTGCCGGCGGCATGCGCCGGGGCGCGAAACACGAAGGCGCGATCGGGCGCGCCCTGTTCGAAATCGCGCGGCGTCGGCACGCCCCAGCCGGTGATCGCGCGCGCCAGCTCGGTGACGTCGGCCTGGGTATAGCCGCCGTCCACGCCCAGCGTATGCAGCTCCAGGATCTCGCGCGCCAGGTTCTCGTTGAGGCCGGGCCGGCGCGCCGGCGCATCCAGCCCCTGGCGCGCCGCACGGCGCTGTGCGCGTTGCGCCAGCACCGAGTCGGGACCGATCGAATTGGCGTTGTCCAGGTAGCGCAGCATCGCCGGATGCCGCTCCACCGCCAGCAACAGGTCGGCGAAACGGCCCATGCACTGCGGGCGGATCGCTTCGCGCTCCATCGGCGCGGCGTACAGCGCGGCCGCACGCTTGTCGACCGAGACCGCGAAATGGTTGGACCAGAAATGCACCAGGCGCTCGGCGAAACCGTCCGCGCTGGCGACCGCGACAGCGTAGCGCGCCGCCAGTTCCTGCGCCTGCGCCTGCCGGTACAGGCCGCGCGCCGCCTGCTGCGCGGGCTTGGCATCCGCTGGCGCCTGCATCCGCGCCTGGCGCCGTTCGCGCTGGTAGTCGGCTTCGCGGCGCAGATAGTCCAGGCTGTCGGGCAAGCCCTGCATGGCGGGAACGGCAGCGGGCGCCGCGCGCACCTGCGCGGCCAGCCACGCGTGCGGATCGCCGATGGTCGCCAGTTCGCCGGGGCGTGCGCCCAGACCGAAGCGGTTCGCGGCACTCAGGGTTTCGCGACGGATCATGCGGCGCTCCGGTTCGGCATCGGTAATGCAAACGCGCGACACCAGGCCGGGTTGACCGGCCGCAGCCGCAACCTGCCGCGCGAGCTCGCCGGAAGAGCGGATCGTGGGCGAGGAACCACGCGCAGGCCGAGGCGGCACCACAGACCCGGTCACACGGTCGGACGCTCCGGACGGATGCCGAACCAGCACAGCACGCTCCCGCACAGCAGCAACGCCACGCAAATGCCGATCGACAGATGCATGCCGCGCATGAAGGCCGCGGCCGCGGTATCCCGGATCAGGTAGCCGAAGATGGCCACGCCGAGCATGCCGCCCACCTGCCGTGCGGAATTGAGCACGCCGGAGGCGATCCCCGCACGCGACGCGTCCACCGACGACAGCGTCGCGTTGGTCATGGTCGGCACCATCAGCGCGATGCCGCTGGCCGCCAGCAGCATCGGCCCCACCAAGCGCCAATAGCTGCCATCGATGCTGACCGGCAGCAGCAGCGCGTAGCCCAGCGCCGCCAGCAGCAACCCCGCGACCATCAAGCGCCGGCTGCCCATGCGGGTGATCAGGCGGCCGGCCAGCACATTGACCGCCATCAGCACCAGCGTCATCGGCAGGAAGGCAACCCCCGCCAGTTGCGGCGAGAGCTGCTGCTGGATCTGGAAGAACAGGCTGAACACGAAAATCAACCCGTAATAGGCGAAGTTCACCACCACGCCGGCGACCGAGGCCACGGCGAAGGTCGGAATCCGCAACAGCGGCAACGGCAACATCGGCGCGGCGCTGTGCGCCTCGATCCAGACGAACCCCAGCGCCGCCGCGACCGCCAGCAACAGCATGCCGAGGACCAGCCCATGGCTCCAGCCGAGCGGGCCGGCTTCGGTCAAGGCCATGGTCATCGCCGCCAACGCCACGATGGCCGTCGCCTGCCCGCCCCAGTCCAGGCTGCGCCGATGACTGCCGCCATGCGCGGCGACATGGCGCAGCGTCAGGCAGATCCCGATCGCGCCGATGGGCAGGTTGAGCAGGAAAATGCTGCGCCAGCTCAGGTGGGTCACCAGCACTCCGCCCAGCACCGGCCCGGCCGCCAGCGAGATGCCGCCGCAGGCGCCCCACCAGCCCACCGCGCGGCTGCGCCGCTCGCGGTCCGGGAATGCCTGTTGCAGCATGGACAGCGAATTGGGCACCAGCAGCGCCGCGCCCAGGCCCTGCACCAAGCGTGCGGCGATCAACAGCGGCAGGCTGCCGGCCAGGCCGCACGCGGCCGATGCCAGGGTGAACACCGCGAAGCCGAGCAGGAAGATCCGCCGCGCGCCGTAGCGGTCGCCGAGCGCGCCGCTGCTCAGCAGCAGGGCGGCGAACACCAGCGTATAGGCGTTGATGACCCATTGCAGGCCGGCCACGTCGGTGGCGAAGCGCTGGCGCAAGGCGTCCAGCGCCACGTTGACCACGCTGACATCGAGCAGCACGACCACGAAGCCGAGCGCGGCCGCCAGCAAGGTGCCGCGCGCGGAGGGAGAAGGCGAAGCCATGGAATGCGTCCGAAATGCGATGACGCTGCATGCTAGGCGCCGCCCATATCCGCGCAAATTCCCTAAAATCGCCAGCCAGCCTGGAGAAAACGCACAAATGTTCGATTGGGAGAACTTTCGTCATTTCCTGGCGGTCGCGCGTGCCGGCACCTTGTCCGGCGCGGCCCGCGCCCTGCAGGTGGACCATGCCACGGTCAGCCGCCGGCTGACCGCGCTGGAAGCCGAGCTGCAGGCTGCGCTGGTCGAGCGCCTGCCGCGTTGCTGTCGTCTGACCGCCATGGGCGCGCATCTCTACGAACACGCCAAAACGATGGAAGCGGCCGCGTTCGCCGCGGAACGCCTGGTCCGTGCCGACCACACGCCGCTGAGTGGAACGGTGACGCTCAGCGCGCCGCCGGTCTTGGTGACGCACCTGCTGGCACAGCGGCTGCCCGATTTCCGCAGCGACTACCCCGGCATCCGCCTGTCGGTGCTGGCGCAGGCGCAGCAGGTCTCGCTCAGCCGGCGCGAAGCCGACGTCGCCCTGCGGCTGGTACGCCCCACCGAAGCCAGCAGCGTCGTGCGCAGGCTCGCGCAGATGCCGTTCGCGCTGTACGCGAGCCGCGACTACGCGGCGGCGCACCACCCCGAGGACTGGACCTTCATCGCCTACGACGCGCAATTCGCCGACATGCCGCAGCAACAGTGGCTGCTGGACATCGCCGGCAAGCGGACGGTGGGCTGCGAACTCAGCGACATCGGCAGTCATCTGGCCGCGGCGCGGGCCGGGGCCGGCGTCGCCGGCCTGCCGTGCTTCCTGGGCGACGCAGACCCCGCGATGCAGCGACTGGAACACGCGGGAAACATGTTCTCGCGCGATATCTGGCTGGTCGTGCACCGCGACCTGCGCCGATCTGCGCCGGTGCGTGCGGTGATGGACTTCGTGGCCGCGGCTGTCGCAGCGACACCGGGACTTGGCCTTGAACCGCCGGTTGCCGAGCGGCCGAAATAAAAAAGGCCCGGCGAATGCCGGGCCTTTTTGCGAACCGGACCGCGCGCTTACTTGATCAGGCGCAGCGCGAACGGGTAGCGGTAGGCCACGCCTTCGTTGGCCTTGATCCCGGCCAGGATGCAGAACACCAGGTTCACCACCCACACCACCGGCATCAGCAGCCCGCCGATCACGATGACGCTGAGCACCACGCAGATCACGTAGGCGATGGCGACGGTGATCTGGAAGTTCAGCGCTTCCTTGGCCTGATCGTTGAGGAACGACTTGGCCGGGTTGTCCTTGTTGATCAGCCAGATGATCAGCGGCACGATGAAGCCGGCGATGATGCCCGACAGATGGGTGATCAAGGCGACCGTGCGGTCTTCCTGCGGACCGGCAGCAGCCGGCGGCGGCGGCGGTGCGGTCACGTTGTCGAATTCGCTCATCGGTATTCCTTTCCTTATGGTGGTGAGTGGGCAAGGCGCTTCGCGCGCCACTCTCGGTGGCCCGCGCGAGCCTGTCAAGTGATCCGGCCCCCCGCGCCGGGGCGGCGCCTGCTCAATCGCCACCCCAGGGCAGCAAGGGATGGCGGTAGCGGCGGCCGCACACGGCCGCAACGGTGGCGGCCAGGCCAGACCCCATGCTGGCCAACATAACCAGCATCAGCAGCGGCAGCGCAAGCAGCCCCGCAACGACGACCAGCAACGCCGGCGCCAGCAGCGCGCACAGGAGCGACAGGCAGGCGCCGAGGGCCAGCGCCTGCGCGCAATGCGCGGCAGCGAAGGGCCGGCGGCGCCTGGTCGCCAGCCACAGGCGGCCAGGCGGCACCCACAGGCACAGCAGCGCGTACAGCATGTAGACCAGATGCCCGTTCGCCGCGACGAACGCGACCAGCCACATCGACAGATGCGCGGCCACCGCCACTGCGCGCTGCGGCGCCGATGCGGTCGGATCCGGCGCCCCGGCGCGCATGCCTGTGCGGTGGTCGCGTTCGCCCAGTTTCGGTCCGGACCGGGGAGCGACGGCCTCAGTCGTTGCCGGCCACCGTCATCTTGCCGACCAGCACCGCGCCGATGTGCACGTGCGAACGCACGTCGATGTCGCGGCCGACCGCTTCGATGCGCTGGAACATCTCGCGCAGGTTGCCGGCGATGGTCACCTCGTCCACCGGGTAGGCGATGGCGCCGTTCTCGATCCAGAAGCCGCCGGCGCCGCGCGAATAGTCGCCGGTGACCGGGTTGACGCCGTTGCCCATCAGCTCGGTGACCAGCAGGCCGCGCGGGATGCCGGCGGCGATCGTGGCCAGATCGTCCGCGTTCGCCGCCACCTGCAGGTTGTGCACGCCGCCGGCGTTGGCGGTGGTCTGCAGGCCGAGCTTGCGCGCCGAGTAGCTGCCCAGCACGTAGCGCTGCAGCACCCCGCCGGCAACCAGCGGCGCGGCACGGGTGGCCACGCCCTCGCCGTCGAAGGTCGCCGAGCGCATGCCGCGGCGCAGGTGCGGCAGTTCGTCGATCGCGAACCACTCCGGGAACAGGCGGCTGCCGACGCTGTCGAGCAGGAAGCTGGCGCGGCGGTACAGCGCGCCGCCGGACACCGCACCGAGCAGATGCCCGACCAGCGAGCGCGCCATCTCCGGCGCGAACAGCACCGGCAGCTCACCGGTCGGCAGCGAGCGCGGCTGCAGCCGGGCCACGGTGCGCTCGGCGGCGCGGCGGCCGATCGCCGCCGGCTGTTCGAGATCCTCGCGCGCCAACGCGCTGCTGTACCAATGGTCGCGCTGCATGCCGTCGCCGTGGCCGGCGATCAGCGCGCAACCGATCGAATGGTGGGTGCTGCGCTCGCGGCCGACGAAGCCGTGCGAGTTGGCGTACACCGACAGGCTCTCGCTGCTGCCGGCCGAGGCGCCGTCGGAATTGGCCACCCGCGGGTCGGCCTCGCGCCCGGCGGCCTCGCAGGCCAGCGCCAGCTCGATCGCCTCCTCGGCCTCCAGCGCCCACGGATGCCAGCGGTCCAGCTCGGGCATGTCGCGCGCCATCAGCGCCGCGTCGGCCAGCCCGGAGGCGACGTCGTCCTCGGTATAGCGGGCGATCGCGCAGGCCTGGGCGACGGTCGCCTCGAGGCTGGACTCGTGCAGGTCGGCGGTGCTGGCGCTGCCCTTGCGCTGGCCGAAGTAGACGGTGACGCCGATGCCGCGATCGCGGGTGGCCTCGACCGTTTCCACCGCGCCCAGGCGCACGTTGACGTCCAGCCCGCGGTCTTCGCTGCAGCTGACCTCGGCCTGGCTGGCGCCCAGCTCGCGCGCCCGCGCCAGCAGCCGCTCGGCGATGCCGGACAGGCGCTCCAGGCGTTCCAGGCTGTCGTCGCGGCGCAGTTCGGAAGTGATCGCGTTCAATGCTTTATCCTTGTTGTGCGAGTCCCTTCGCAAGAGCCCGTCCATCCATGGCCGGACTTGGAATTGTGCGATTCCTTCGCAACAGCCCGGCCATCCATGGCCGGACTTTCTAATTTGATGTTTCAGACTGATCGAGTAGTACGACGATGCGCGGACGCGACGAAGACACCGGTGAATTCCGCGGCGACAGCCGCAGCCAGCAGCGCCGCGCGGCGCTGGAAGTGCTGACCCTGGGCGAGAAGCTGGTGGCGCTGACCCCGGCGCAGCTGGCCAAGCTGCCGGTGCCCGAGTCGCTGATCCCGCATATCGAGGAAAGCAAGCGCATCACCTCGCACATCGCGCACAAGCGGCAGCTGGCGTTCCTGGCCAAGCAGATGCGCCGCGAGGACGACGCCACCCTGGACGCGATCCGCGAGGCGATGGACGCCAACAGCGACGGCGCGCGCCGCGAAGTGGCGGCGATCCACCGCGTCGAGGACTGGCGCGCGCGCCTGCTCGCCGACGGCGACAGCGCGCTGTCCGAACTGCTGGGCGACTACCCCGAGGCCGACCGCCAGCGCCTGCGCCAGCTGATCCGCAACGCCAAGGAAGAGCGACTGAAGAACAAGCCGCCGCACGCCTACCGGGAGTTGTTCCGGGAGTTGCGCGAGTTGGTATTGGAGGGTGCGGGACTCGGGACCGGCGACTCGGGACTCGAGGAAGTAGACGACGACGCGTTCGAGGACGACGCGCGCGACTGAGCCGCGGCGGCGCCGGCCCCGCACGGTTGCGCACCCGCGACCGCTTCGGCACGCGGGGCGGCGACGCCGACCAAACGCATCGGCATCGCCACAGCCACCGCGCGCGGCTGTACCGAATCCCGAATCCCGAATCCCCACTCCCGGCTCCTACGCCGTCCCGCCCACGGTCAGCCCGTCGATCAGCAGCGACGGCTGGCCGACGCCGACCGGCACGCTCTGCCCGTCCTTGCCGCACACGCCCACGCCTTCGTCCAGCGCCAGGTCGTGGCCGATCATGCGCACCTTCTGCATCGTCTCCGGGCCGTTGCCGATCAGGGTGGCGCCCTTCACCGGCGCGGTGACCTTGCCGTCCTCGATCAGGTAGGCCTCGGTCGCCGAGAACACGTACTTGCCGCTGGTGATGTCGACCTGGCCGCCGCCGAAATTGACCGCGTACAGGCCCTTCTTCACCGAGCGGATCATTTCTTCCGGATCGTGCTGGCCGGCCAGCATGTAGGTGTTGGTCATGCGCGGCATCGGCAGGTGCGCGAACGATTCGCGGCGGCCGTTGCCGGTCGGCGCCACGCCCATCAGCCGCGCGTTCAGCGAATCCTGCATGTAGCCCACCAGCACGCCGTCTTCGATCAGCGTGGTGCAGTTGGTCGGCGTGCCTTCGTCGTCCACGTTCAGCGAGCCGCGGCGGCCGTCGAGGGTGCCGTCGTCGACGATGGTCACGCCCGGCGAGGCCACGCGCTGGCCGATGCGCCCGGCATAGACGCTTGTGCCCTTGCGCGCGAAGTCGCCTTCCAGGCCATGGCCGACCGCTTCGTGCAGCAGCACGCCGGGCCAGCCGGGACCCAGCACCACCGGCATCACCCCGGCCGGCGCCGGCACCGCCTCCAGGTTGACCAGCGCCTGGCGCAGCGCTTCCTTGGCGAAGGCTTCGGGGCGGCCGTCGGCGAACAGCACTTCGTAACCGTAGCGGCCGCCGCCGCCGGCATAGCCGGACTCGCGGCGCCCGTCCTGCTCGACGATCACCTGCACGTTGAGCCGCACCAGCGGGCGCACGTCGGCGGCGAGCACGCCGTCGCTGCGTGCCACCAGCACCGTGTCCACGCCGCCGGACAGGCCGACCATCACCTGCTGCACGCGCGGGTCGGCGGCGCGCAGGAACTGGTCCAGGCGCCGCAGCATCTCGACCTTGAGGTCGTTGCCCATGCCGTCCACCGGGTCCAGCGCCGGATACAGCGCGCGCCCGTTGCCGCGCAGCAGCGACTGCGCCGGCTGCGCGCCGCCGTCGCGGGAAATCGCCCGCGCCGACTGCGCCGCGGCCAGCAGCGCGTCGCGGTGGATGTCGTCGGAATAGGCGAAACCGGTCTTTTCGCCGGAAATCGCGCGTACGCCCACGCCCTGCTCGATGGAATGGGCGCCGTCCTTGACGATGCCGTCCTCCACGCTCCAGCTCTCGCGCCGCGAATGCTGGAAATACAGGTCGCCGAAGTCGATGCCGGGGCCGAGCAGCGTGCCGAAGGCGCGCTCCAGGCTGGTGGCATCGAGGCCGGCGGGAAGCAACAGGCGGGTTTCGGCGAGGCTGAGGGCGTTTTCGGTCATGGGGCTCAACATGGGGGACGGGGACGCTCAGCGCAAGCGCCGGCGGTGCGGCGCGGGCGCCGATTCAGGGACTTCTGGACGCCGCAGGCGGTGCCGGCGGACGCGCCGATTCGCGCTCGATCACCTCCACCTTGGGATCCTTCCACGGGCCGGTGACGCGGTAGGTGCGCGCGCCGATCGCGCCCAGCGGCTTGCCCAGCACCGCGTTGGCGGCGGCGCCGACCGCCGCGCCGACCGGGCCGCCGGCGACCGCGCCGACCACGGTCAGCAGGTTGCCGGATTTGGGATTGACGTCGATGGTCTGGTCGAACTGCTGCGCGCGCAGGTCGGCCTGCCCGCGCACCTTGATCTCCGCGGCCGGACCGTCGATCAGCATCGATTCGCTGCGCGCGACGCCGTCGCCGAACTGGACCTGGCCGTCGATGCGGTTGAAGGCGAAGCCCTTGGAGAAGAAATCGCGGAAATCGAACATCAGCCGGCGCGGCAGCTGCGCCACGCTGAGCAGGCCGAGCACGCGCCCGGCGCCGGGGTTCAGTTCCAGCAGCTGGCCATTGCGCGCGGCCACGTCGAGCTGGCCCTGCAGCGTGGCCAGCTGGAACCCGGCCGGATCGCCGGGCCAGGCGGCGCGCAGGGTCAGCGTGCCTTCGCCACCGCGCACCTGGCCGCCGAAGTCCAGGCTCTGCATCAGTTCGCCCAGGTCCTGGCTGTCCACGCTGGCGCTGAGCTGGGTGCGCGCGGTGGCGCCCTTGCCGCGCCAGTCGCCGCTGATGTCGATCTTCTGCTTGTCCGAGCGCAGGTGCAGCTGGTCCACCTGCATGCCGTCGCTCAGCTTGCGGGTGCGCAGCGAGGCGGCACCGAGGTTCATCGCGCCGAAACGCAGGTCGTCCACGTCCAGCGCCAGCGCCGGGATCGAGGCCGGATCGATCGCCTCGGTCAGCGGCCGCACCGCCGCAGCCGCGGCCGCGGGGGTGGGATCGGATGTCGCGTCGGCCGGCGCCGCGGCCGCGGCCGCAGGCGCGCTCGCCGCCGGCGCGGCGCGCCAGTGCACCCGCGCCAGACGGCCGCCGAGCACCCCGCCCTCCTTGCTCGGCACGCTGAGTTCCCCGGCCAACGCCGGTCCGTCCAGATGCACCGCCACCGTGTCGGCCTGCGGCTGCAGCCGCAGCCGGGTGTTGTCGAACACGCCGCCGAGCAGCAGCAGGTGGTCGGCCAGCACGTCGATCTGGCGCAGCGGCATCGGGTCTTCGGCGCCCGGCGTGGCCGACTTGTTCGGATCCGGGCCGCTGACCAGGCCGATCCAGTCGATCGCGTTCAACGAGGCGGTGCGGCCGCTCACGGTCAGGCCGCTGCTGGGCGGATCCTCGGCCACGTGGTCGCTGCCCATCACCACCTTGACCCCGGTCTTGCCGTTCTGGCTGCGCGCGACCAGCGCCATCAGCTTGCCGAAGGCCACCTCGATGCGCCCGCTGCCGACCGGCAGTGGCACGTTGACCGAGGTCGCCAGCGGCGCGGTCACGCCCTTGTCCATCGGCGCCGGCAGCAACAGCTGGGTGCCGACCAGATCCGAATGCAACTGCAGACGGCTCGGCGGCTGCACCCCGCCATCGGCGGTCTTGGGCAGGCCGACACCGATGTTCCAGCGCGAGCGGCCCTGCACGAACGGCTTGAGCCAGGCCATTTCCGGCGCCCGGTCGAGCAGTTCGTCGGCGTCCACCGAGGCGCTCAGCGCCGCCTCGAAGGCCTGCTGCGGATCGCTCACGCCATCGCCGGCGCGCAGCGCCAGTTCGCCGGCATGGCCCGCGTACTGCACCGCCAGTCTGGGCGCTTCGAAGCCGGTATCGCGATAGTCGGCACTGCCGCGCATGTCGTCGAAGGCCACATCCCAGCGGCGGTCGGCGATGTGCGCGCCGAGCAGCTCGACCTTGCCGCGCAGATGATGCACGCCCACGTCGCGGCGCAACGGCTGCAGCAGGTCGAAACTGACGTCGGCCGGGCCGGAGGCGCTGAGCGCGTCGAGGGTGTCGCCATAGCGCTTGCGCAGCGGACTCTGGCGCAGCATCGCCAGCAGCTGCCCGGTTTCGGCGCGGCTGCTGGCCAGCACGCTGAGCTGGCCCTCTTTGTAGTCCGGCAAGGTCGCCGACAGCCGTTCCACCGGCACCCCGCCCATCTCGCCGCGGCCCTGGACCTGGAAGCCATTGCCGATGAACACGACATCGGCGTCCACCTTCTCCACCGCCGGCCATTCGCGCTGGAAGCGGACCTTGCCGTCGTCCAGCCGTGCACTGGCCTCGAAGCGGCCGTTGTGGTCGACGAACGGCCACTGGTCCAGGTCGCCGGACACCAGCGCGCGGCCGCCGCGCAGGCGCCCGCCCTGCAGCGCGGCGTCCAGCCAGTCGGTGGCCGCCTTGCTCATCTTCGAGTGCACCCAGAATTTCTTCGCCGCCACCACCGGCGCGTCCTGCAGCTCGGCGGCCACGTCGATCCACGGCCGCGAGCCGTCGGCCTGGAAGCGCAGCCCGCCGCGGAAGTCGGCGCCGTAGTCGGTGCCCTGCACGCGCAGCGCGGGCGTCGCCACGCGCAGGTCCTCGCCGTCGCGGAACACCACGATGCGCCCGGCCAGTTGCACGTCGTGGGGCACACCGAACCCGGTGGGCCAGTCGAAACGCACCGGGCTGGCGGCATCCAGCACCAGCTCGCCGCCCTGCGCGTCGCCCTCGAAGCGTCCGCGCAGGCCGCTGACGCCGGGCGATTGCCCGACCGGCGCGAACGCCAGCGCGCCCAGCCGGCCCTGGCCGTACAGCGGCCCGCCGGCGCGGCCGGTCAGCGCCACCTGGGTCAGCTGCAGCCGCGGCCGCGCCGCGTGCAGCCAGGCGCGCAGGGACGGCGACAGGCCGTCGCTGAGCGCGGCCACCGCCAACAGCGGCGCCAGGTCCAGGTGTTCGCCGAGCAGCGCGAAGCGGCGCCCGCCGGCCACGGTCAGCCCGTCCAGGCGCTGCATCGGCTGGCCCGCCTGGCCGATCTGCAACTGCGGCGCATCCAGCCGCCAGCCGCCGTCGATCTGCCGCCAGCGCGCGGTGGCGCGCAGCGTGGTGAACGCGGTCTGCAGCCGTGCTGCGCCGGCGACCGGCGCCGCGCCGCTCAGGCGCAGGTCGCGCAGCGTGGCCTCGACGCTGACCCCGACGATCCGATGCCGCTGCAACTGCGCCCAGCCCTGCACCTGGCCGGTGCCGCCGTCGACGCGGATGCCGCCGGCCTGCAGCAGCCCCGACCAACCGGCCAGTTCGGCCGGGCGCGCGGCCACATAGGCCTGGCCGTTGCCGCGCCGGCGGTCCATGTCCAGCACCGCGGTCAGCGGCGCCTGCCTGGGATCGATCCAGCCCTGCGCACCGACGCGCAGGCGGTCGCCGTCCACACGCAGGCGCAGGTCGATCTTCGGCAACGTCGCCTCCACGCCCAGTTCCGGCGCATGCACCGCCAGCCGGCCGTCGATGACCTGCAGCTCGCCCAGGCCCTGCAGCGCGTCCAGCGGATCGCCGCCCTGCCCGGTGGTCGGCAGGCCCTGCACCGACCAGGTGCCGTCGGCGCCACGCAGCAGGGTCAGCGCCAGTCCGCGCAGGCGCAGCTCGGTGAACGAGCGGCCCGGCAACAGGCCGGCGTACATCGACACCAGCACCTCGGCCTGGCCGACGCGCACGCCATCGCCGGCGCCCACGCGCAAGCCATCCAGGCGCAGCAGCGGACCGCGCCGGGTCCACGCGGTCTCGACCCGGTCGAACTGGATCGGGCGCCCGGCGCGCTCGCTGAGCCAGGCCTGGATCCGCTGCGGATGCCGCTCCACGAACGGCAATGCCTGGCTCAGCGCCCCCACCACCAGCGCCACGCACACCAGCCCGATCGCCACCGCGTAGAACGCGAAACGGCGGGCCAGGCGCAGGCGGCGGCGCAGGGGGGTAGGCATCAGAGGCCGGGAGTGGGGAATCGGGAATCGGGAATGGGAAGGGCAGGACGCCGGCAACTCACTGCTGCGTGCAATGCCGCAAACGACTTCGTGGATCGAAAACAGGATGCATCGGGGCCGACATCACGCTCTTGCCCCATTCCCCATTCCCGATTCCCCACTCCCAGCCTCACAACAACACCACGTCGAACTGCTCCTGCAGGTATTGCTCGTCGGCCTGGAAACGGATGCTCTTGCCGAGGAATTCCTCCAGCTCGGCCACCGCCGAGGATTCCTCGTCGGTGATCCGCGCCACCACCTTGCTCGAGGCGATCACCAGCAGCCGCGCGGCGTCGAACTGGCGCACCGCGCGGGTGATCTCGCGGAAGATCTCGTAGGTCACGGTTTCGGCGGTCTTGATCGAACCGCGCCCGCTGCATTCCGGGCACGGCTCGGACAGCTGCCGCTCCAGGCTCTCGACGGTGCGCTTGCGGGTCATCTCGACCAGGCCCAGCGGCGAGAATTCGTACACCGTGGTCTTGGCGTGGTCGCGCGACAAGGCCTTCTCCAGCGTGCGCAGCACCTGGCGGCGGTGCTCGGCGTCGTCCATGTCGATGAAGTCGATGATGATGATGCCGCCCAGGTTGCGCAGCCGCAGCTGCCGCGCCACCGCCTGCGCCGCCTCCAGGTTGGTGCGGAACACCGTTTCCTCGAGGTTGCGCTGGCCCAGGAACGAGCCGGTGTTGACGTCGATGGTGGTCATCGCCTCGGTCTGGTCGATCACCAGGTAGCCGCCGGACTTCAGCGGGACCTGCTTGTCGAGCGCGCGCGCGATCTCGTCCTCGACGCCGTACAGATCGAAGATCGGGCGGTCGCCGGTGTACAGCTCCAGGCGCTCGGCCAGGATCGGCATGTACTTGGCGACGAACGCCTGCAGCCGTTCGAAGGTCTCGTGCGAATCGACCTTGACCTTCTCCACGTCCTTGCGGATCAGGTCGCGCACCGCGCGCAGCGGCAGGCTCAGGTCTTCGTAGATGATGCTGGCCGGGGCGCCGTCGCGGCCGCGCCGCTCGACCACGTTCCAGACCCGCGACAGATAGGCGATGTCCTCGGCCAGCGCCTCGGCCGGCTGGCCCTCGGCATTGGTGCGGATGATGTAGCCGAAGCCGCCGTGGCTGGCGGCCAGGTCGGCGACCAGGGTCTTCAGGCGCAGCCGCTCGGCCTCGTCCTCGATCCGCGCCGACACCCCGATCACCCGCGACTGCGGCAGCAGCACCAGGTAGCGCGAGGGAATGCTGATCTGCGTGGTCAGCCGCGCGCCCTTGCTGCCGATCGGGTCCTTGACCACCTGCACCACGATGTCCTGGCCGTCGCGCAGCAGCTCCACGATCGGCACCCCCGCCGCCACCGGCAGCGGCGGCGCCTCGTCGGTGTCGCCGTTGGCCACCGGCGCCGGCCGCACCACGTCGTTGGCGTGCAGGAACGCCGCGCGCTCCAGCCCGACCTCGACGAACGCCGCCTGCATGCCCGGCATGACCCGCTGCACCCGGCCCTTGTAGATGTTGCCCACCACCCCGCGGCGCCAGCCGCGCTCGATGTGCAGTTCCTGCAGCATGCCGTTCTCGATGACGGCCACCCGGGTCTCGCGCGGTGTGACGTTGACCAGGATCTCTTGCGACATCAAAGCACTCCGAAGGCGCGCAGCAGTTGGGAAGTTTGGTGCAGGGGCAGGCCCATCACCCCGGAATAACTGCCGTCCAGGCGGCTGACGAAGCGCTCGGCGCCGCCCTGGATCGCATAGGCGCCGGCGCGCCCCATCGGCTCGCCGCTGGCCACGTAGTCGGCGATGTCCTGCGCCGACAAGGCCGCGAAGCTGACCTGGGTCGGCACCAGCAGCACGTCCTCGCGCGCCGCGGCGACCAGCGCCACCGCGGTGATCGCCTGGTGGGTGCGCGCGGACAACGCGGCCAGCATCGCCGCCGCGTCGGCGGCGTCGGCCGGCTTGCCGAACACGCGGTCGTCCAGCACCACCTCGGTGTCGGCGCCGAGCACCACCGCACCGGCCGCACCGGCCAGCTGCGCCATGCCGGCGCGGGCCTTGTCCAAGGCCACGCGGCGCACATAGGCTTGCGCAGATTCGTCGGCCGCGCGCACCTCCGGCACCTCCAGATCGAGGATCCGGAACGGCACGCCCAGGCGCGTCAGCAGTTCGTTTCTGCGGGGGGAACGGGAAGCGAGATACAGCATGGCTGAAGGATAACCCGGCGGGCCTGACTGAACGATCGCTAATTCCGGAGGCGCACACTCGACCCCGCTCCGAATCACGACGCGTTCATCGTCGCGGCAACACCCTCGCCTCACTTTCAAGGAGAACCTCCAATGCGTGCACCCTCCATCCGTCCGCTGCTGCTGGCCCTGACCCTCGCCCTAGGAGGCACGATGACCGCCCATGCCCAAACCGCCGCACCGGGCTACGCCGTGCCCGCCGACGGCACCCTGCTCAACATCGCCGCCCAGGCCGAGGCCAGGCACGCGCCGGATGTGGCCACGCTGTCGGCCGGTGTGGTCACCCAGGCCAGCGACAGCGCCGCGGCGATGCGCCAGAACGCCGAGCAGATGACCAAGGTGCTGGCCGCGGTGCGCGCCGCCGGCATCGCCGACAAGGACGTGCAGACCAGCGGCATCAATCTCAGCCCGCAGTACAAGTACGTCGAGAACCAGGCGCCGCAGATCCTCGGCTACCAGGCCAGCAATTCGGTCAACCTGAAAGTGCGCGACATCGCCAAGCTCGGCAAGGTGCTGGACGCGCTGGCCGCGCAGGGCGCCAACCAGATCAACGGCCCCACCTTCGAGATTGATGATCCGGAACCGCTGTACGACCAGGCCCGGGTCGATGCGCTGAAGAAGGCCCAGTCCCGCGCGCAGACCTACGCCAAGTCGCTGGGCCTGCGCGTGCGCCGCATCGTCAGCATCTCCGAAGGCAGCGGCGGCGGCGTGCGCCCGATGCCGATGATGCGCACGATGGCGATGAAGGCGGAGATGGACAGCACCCCGGTGGCGACCGGCGAAAGCAGCGTGTCGGTCAACCTGGACGTGGTGTTCGAACTGGGCAAGTAAGCCCCGCCCGCACCAGCTTGCCGACGACGGCGCCTGCGGGCGCCGTCGTCGTTTCTGCGCCCATGCGATGCCGTGGCGCCGGGCTGGCGTGCGGGTCCGCCGGCGATGCTTGCCATGGCGACGGCAACAGGCGCAATGTCGAAGGCGCGGGCGGGCGCCGCATCGACCCCGTCCGCCGCGCTGGCGCGTTTGGTCGTACCGCAAGTCCACAAGACGCACTTCATCATGGAGGTGGATCATGGTTCGCACGCAACTCCCCGCTCCCTCGTTCGGTATCGACCTGTCGCGGATCCTGGCGCTCAGCGCCGCGATCGGCCTGCACCTGTTGGCCATGCTGCTGTTGCTGATCCCGCTCTCGCACGTGGCGCCGCCGCAGGAGCCGGCCAAGCCGCAACCCATCTGGCAGCAACCGATCGTGGTTCCGGTCACTCCAACGCCGCCGCAAGCCACGGTGCAGCCCGAGAAGCGGCCGATGACCCAGCCGCGGATGCCGACCGCCGTGCCGGTACCGACCCCGGTGCAGGCGCCGCTGGCCGACGCCAGCCCGATGCCGATGCAGGCCGAGGCCGCCGATCCGGCCCCGACCGCGGCCGAGCCGAGCGTGCCGCCGGATCAGGTCAGCGCACCGGTCGCCGGCATGCAGCTGCAGTACCTGCGTGCGCCGGCCCCGCCCTACCCGCGCGATGCGCTGCGCGACGGCTTGCAGGGCAGCGTGTTGCTGCGCGTGCTGGTCGGCGTCGACGGCCAGCCGCTGGAGGTCAGCATCGCCAAGAGCAGCGGCCACCGGATCCTGGACCAGGCCGCGCGCGAGCAGGTGCTGAAGCGCTGGAAGTTTCATGCCGCACTGCAGCAAGGAGTGCCGGTTCAGGCTTATGGACTGGTGCCGGTGGATTTTTCCCTGGGCCGTTGAGGTAGCTGCGTCCGTCCCGCTGCGACACCCCGCGGCGGGACGGCTGCATCGCCAGGCTTCACTGAAATTTCACAATACCTGCAAGTACATGGCACGCGTCCGACCGGGACAGGTCGGCGCCCTTGCGATTTTTAGCCGTACAACTCGCGTTTCCAGTTAGGAGAGAAACTGTGAACATCCAGCAGCAACGGCGTGCGACCCGCCGCCTTGTCCTGTGCGCGTGCGTGAGCAGCGCCCTCGCGACCGCCGCGGCCACCCCCGCATTCGCACAAGAAGCGGCCACCAACCTCGACCGCATCACCGTCACCGGCTCCAACATCCCCCGCACCAACACCGAGACCCCGTCCCCGGTCCAGGTGGTCACCCGCCAGGAAATCGACCGCACCGGCAAGAGCACGGTGGCCGAATACCTGCAGACGCTGACCTCCGACGGCGCCGGTTCGATTCCCAAGAGCTTCGGCAACGGCTTCGCCGGCGGCGGTGCCGGCATCTCGCTGCGCGGCCTGGGCGCCGGCTCCACCCTGGTGCTGTTGAACGGCCGGCGCATGGCCACCTACGGCCTGGCCGACGACGGCCAGAAGGTGTTCACCGACCTGAGCACCATCCCGCTGGACGCGGTCGAGCGGATCGACATCCTGAAGGACGGCGCTTCGGCGATCTACGGCTCCGATGCCATCGCCGGCGTGGTCAACATCATCCTGCGCAGCGACTTCGAAGGCGCGATCCTGCGCGGCTCCTACGGCATGTCCGGCGACAGCGACGGCAACGCGCGCAAGGCGACCCTGACCGCCGGCACCGGCAACTTCGCCAACGACGGCTGGAACGCGTTCTTCAGTCTGGACGTGGGCAAGTCCGACGCGATCAAGATCAGCGACCGCAAGGACCGCAAGTGGATCGGCACCGGCGACATCCGCCGCTACGGCTACGACCCCGCCGACATACAGTTCATCACCGGCGCCTATCTCAGTGGCGGCACCGCCGGCGGTGCCGGCCCGAACGGCTCGGTGTTCAACAACGCGGCCACGCCGCAACTGGTGGCCTTGCCCGGTTGCGCCAGCGTCAGCACCATCCCCGGCCAGACCGACGCCACCGCGCAGGCCCAGGGCTGCCTGGGCGATGCGGTCCAGCAATACCGCGACCTGAGCCCGGAGGAGAAGTACGTCAACGTGTTCGGCCGCGCCAGCTTCGCCTTCGGCGAGGGCGGCGAGATCTACACCGAGATCGGCTACTCGAAGAAGGAAACCGTGTTCTCCAACACGCCGTCGGGCGTGTCCGGCGGCTGGGGCTATCCCGGCGGCCCGGTCAATGCCAACAGCGGCGCCGGCGCCACCGTGCTCTACGCCGGCCATCCCGACAACCCGCTGCCCTACGCCGCGCGCCTGCGCTACAGCGCCTGGGACGTGGGCCCGCGGGTGACCGACAACACCAACGAGTTCAACCGCTTCCTGGCCGGGGTCAAGGGCAATTGGGGCGAGTGGAGCTACGACACCGCCTACCTGCATTCGGGCACCGACCTGGTCAACAAGCGCACCGGCTTCCTGCGCTACAGCGCGGTGCGGTGCGTGCTCGGCAACCCGGCCTGCCCGGCAGGCACCTGGCGCATCGGCGACGACGCCGGGCTGAACTCGCAGGCGCTGTACGACTACATCTCGCCGACCATCAGCGCGCGCGCCAAGTCCAGCCTGGACATGTTCAACTTCACCGTCTCGCGCAGCCTGGCCGACCTGCAGGGCGGCCCGCTGGGCCTGGCGCTGGGCACCGAATGGCGCCGCACCAGCAACAGCCTGACCCCGCAGACCTACACCGACATCGGCGACATCATCGGCCTGGGCTACTCGTCCTACGACGGCACCCAGAACGTCTACGCCGCCTATGCCGAGCTGTCGGCGCCGGTGCTGGAGCAGTTGGAACTGTCGGCGGCGGTGCGCTACGACAAGTACGAGAGCGGCGACAGCAAGGCCACGCCGAAGCTGGGGGTGAAGTGGACGCCGGCCGACTGGATCGCCCTGCGCGCCAGCTACGCCGAAGGCTTCCGCGCGCCGAACCCGGCCGAGAACGGCGACGGCGGCCTGGCCGCATTCTCCAATGCGGTCGACCCGATCCGCTGCGCGATCGATCCGGCCAACGAATGCACCGCGCGCTCGGTGGCGATCATCACCCGCCCCAATTCGGCGCTGACCCCGGAAGAGTCCAAGAGCTACTCGGTGGGCTTCGTGCTGCAGCCGACCGCCAGCACCTCGCTGACCGTGGACGCGTGGGAAATCAAGCGTACCAACGAGATCGCGCAGGGCAACACGCGCGACGCGATCCTCGCCGGCGACGTCCTGCGCGACAGCAACGACATCGGCGGCGTGGCCAACAGCGGCACCATCCTGGCGGTGAACACCGATTACGTGAACGCCAATTCCTCGCGCGTGCGCGGCATCGATACCGACATCCGCCAGACCTTCGCCATCGGTCCGGGCCAGCTGGAGCTGGACGCGCAATGGAGTCACCTGCTCAAGTTCGAGCGCACCGAAGGCGACACCACCTACGACTACGTCGGCACCCACGGCAATTGCGACGTGACCAACTGCATCGGCACCCCGCAGGACCGGGTCAACGTCGGCAGCACCTGGAAGCAGGGCAGCTGGAGCGTCAGCGGCGTGGTCAACTACATCGCCAGCATCGAGAACAAGGACAGCCGCGGCGGCGACTACCTGGCGTTCTATGCCGACGGCAGCCCGGTCGAGAAGATCGCCTCGTTCACCACCTTCGACCTGTCCGGCCGCTGGAACGTCACCGAGGCGTTGGAACTCAACGCCTCGGTGCAGAACGTGTTCGACCGGATCGCGCCGCTGGATCCGTCCACCTACGGCGGCGTCAACTACAACCCGCTGCACTTCAGCGGCGCGGTCGGCCGCTACTTCACGGTGGGCGCGAAGTACACGTTCAACTGATCGAACGCGTTGCGATACACGGAAGAGCCCGGGCGCGAGCCCGGGCTTTTTTGTTTGCGCCGAGCTGCGCAGGTGGCGTGGCGATTGCGTTGCCGGCGTCGCGCCGGCGCCGCGGGCGACGCGCGGCTGGCGCGTCGTGCAGGCGCGGGGCGAATCAGGCGAGCCTGGCGGTCATGCGCGATGATAGGGATGGTTGGCCAGCATCGCCGCGGCGCGGTACAGCTGTTCGGCCACCACCAGCCGCACCAGCATGTGCGGCAGGGTCAGCGGACCCAGCGACCAGGATTCGCCGGCCACTGCCAGCACCTCGGGCGAATGGCCTTCGGGACCGCCGATCAGCAGCGCCAGGTCGCGGCCCTGGCCGCGCCAGTGTTCCATGCGCTGCGCCAGCTGTTCGGAACTGTACGGCTTGCCGGGTACGTCCAGCGCCACCACCAGCGCGTTCTTCGGCAGCGCGGCGAGCACGCGGCGACCTTCGTCCTCGATCGCGCGCTGCGCGTCGCGGCCCTTGCCGCGCAACCCCGGTTCGATCTCGACCAGTTCCAGCGGCAGCCAGTGCGACAGGCGCTTGCGGTATTCGGCGAAGCCCTGCGCGACCCAGGCGGGCGCGCGTTCGCCGGTGGCGATGAGTCTGCATTTCATGCCAGCATGATAGCCGCGGCGCGGCCTGGCGATCGGCGCGCGGCTGTCGCGCCCTGGTCGTGAAGCCAGCCGCCGTCCCTGTAGGAGCGGCTTCAGCCGCGACCGCTTTTACCGGCCGCGCCCATAGCGCGCCATGGGCAGGCCACCCGCCATCGCACTTCCACCTGCCTGCAGCGCGCTACTCGTCGCGCTGCGCGTCGTCCAGCATGGCCTGGAACAGCATGGCCTCGCGCGAGATTTGCGGCGGCTGCGGGTGCTGCCGCTTGAGCCAATGCCGCAGCGCCGGCGCCTGCCGCAGTTCGCGCAGGTCCTCGGCCAGTTCGTCGATCTCGTCCTGCAGCGCGCGCTTGATCTCGGCCATCGCCGCATGCAAGCGCTCCGGCTTGAGCCGGCGCGTGCCGAACACCGCGTAGTCGGCCTTGAACGCGGCATCGATCCGCCGCAGCTCGTCCTGGGCGGCCTGCAATTGCTCGCCGAGCATGCGGTTGTAGCGCTCGATGCGGGGTTCGGCCATCGCCGCCAGCGCGGCGGCGTCGAGCTGGCCGGCCTGCAACTGCAATTCGAGCAGGCCGAGCAGGTCGGCATCGGCATAGGCCGCGTTGAGCCGTTGCATCAGCGCGGTCTTGCGCTCGCGCTGCAACGGATCGGCCTCGCGGTCCGGATGCAGCGCCGCGGCCAGCCTGCGGTACAGCTCGCGCAACGCGGTCTGCGGATCGAACGCCGGCGCCGGCGCCACCGAGGCGGCGCGCTGCGCCTTCTTCGCCTTGCGTGCGACCGCCGCGACCTGGGTCTGCCGGCGGCGCTGCTGCAGGCGCTCGAACAACGCCTGCGGCGATGCCAGATACGGCAGGGCATCGGCGTCCACACCGAAATGCGCGGCGATCAACCCGCGCAGAGCCGCATCCGAGGCGGCGATGCGTTCGTCGTAGGAGGTTTCCGCATGGCGGTCGTAGAGCGGCTTGAGGTCATGCAGGCCAACCTCGTCGATCAACGGCTCGATCAGCGCGCAGAGCTGCGCCGACAGCGCGGCGCGGTCGCTCTTGCCCAGCTTCTGCGCCATGCCCGCCGCATCCAGCGCCAGCACGCGCTCGACGTGCAACTGGTCGCGCCGCTGCAGCAGGGGCTGCACCTGTTCGTGGAAGCGCTGCTGCCAGCGCGGCAGGGCCTCGCGCCAGGCGGCGAGTTCGCCGCGGCTGCGCTCCAGCTGCACCACCAGGCTGTCGAAGCGCTCGCCGGCGGCGCTGCGCAGCGCATTGCCGGCGCCCGGCAATGCGGCCGACAGGGTCAGGCCCGGGCTTGCATCCGCCACCGGCGCGTCACCGCGCCGGGGCGTCGGATCAGGCATCGCGCGCGTCGTCGTCCGCGTCGCTCGGCGGCTGGTCGCCGACCGTCCACAGCCGCTCCAGCGCATAGAACTCGCGCACCCGCGGCAGCATCACGTGCACCACCACGTCGCCGAGATCGACCAGCACCCACTCGGCCTCGCGCTCGCCTTCCACGCCCAGCGGCATCACGTCCAGCTTCTTGGCGTGCTTGATCACTTCGTCGGCGATCGACTTGACGTGGCGGGTGGAGGTACCGGAGACGACGATCATGTAGTCGGTGACGCTGGACTTGCCGCGCACGTCGATTTCCACCGCGTCCTTGGCCTTGAGCTCGTCGAGCGCGTTGCGGACGTGAGCGAGCAGTACCGGCAACGACGGCGGCGGGTTGGGCAGTTGGGTCTTGATGACGTGGGCTTGACTGGACAAAGGTGCGAACTCGATGGAATGGGCGAATTATAGGGAACTACGCGAAGACGCGTATTCAGCTAGTCGGCGCGGGCGCCGCTGGGGGCCGCCGCATACAGCCCGGCGGCACGGATGTAGTCCGCGACCGCGGCCGGCACCAGCGCCGCCCAGTCGCCGCCGGCGGCGATGCGCTCGCGCACCTGGCTGGCCGATTCGCTGCGCAGCGGCTGCCGCAGGCACCACAGCAGGCCACCCGGCGCGCCGGCCAGCGCCTGCGGCGACGCCGCCCAGCGCCCGGCCACCGCCTGCGCCAGTTCGGCCGGCAAAGCGCGTTCCCAGCCGCTGCCGGCACGGTCGGCGACGACCAGGTGCGCCGTGTCGAGCAGGCTGCGCCAGTCGCGCCAGGCGTTGAAGCCGACGAAGCTGTCGGCGCCGATCAGCAGCGCCAGCGGCGCGTCGGCGCCGAGTTCGGCGCGCAGCTCGCGCACCGTGTCGATGCTGTACGAGGCCACGCCCGGCTGCGCCAGCGCTCGCTGCAGTTCGTGCCGGTCGAGCAACAGCCCGGCTTCGCCGTCGATCGCCAGCGCCAGCATCTCGCAGCGCCGCCTGGCATTGGCGCCCGGCGCGTCGCGATGCGGCGGATCGGCCGCCGGCATCAGCCGCACCGGCACCCCGAACGCATCGCGCGCCGCCCGCGCGATCGCCAGGTGGCCGTTGTGGATCGGGTCGAAGGTGCCGCCGTAGATCAGGTTGAGGAAAGGCCGGGAATCGGGAATCGGGAATCGGGAATCGGCAACAGCCACAGCCGCAACTTGACGCGCGGCCGGCACGATCGCAGCGCCGCTGTTCCCATTCCCGATTCCCGATTCCCGATTCCCGGCGGTCATACCACCAACAACCGCACCGCCCGCGCCTCGGCGATGGCCAGCAGCAGGCGCTCCAGCGCGATCCAGGCGTCGCCGTCGGCGCGGCCCTTGGCGATGCGGTCGATGCGTCCTGCTTCGGCGGCGAAGCGCTCCCAGCGGCGCGGTTCGGCATGCCGCTGCAGGGCGCGCTTGAACGGCGCCTGGCGCGACTCCCAGATGCCCTGCCCCTTCATCTCCGCGGCCAGGTTGCCGCCGGCCGCCTGGACCTTGGCCAGCGCCGCGGTGCGCAGCAGTTCCTTGATCAGGATCGGCAGCAAGGCCGCCACCGCTTCGCCCTCGGCGCGCAGCCCGGCGAGCATGCGTCCGACCACCGGCGCCTGCCCGGCCAGGGTGGCCTCGGCCAGGCGGAACACGTCGTAGCGCGCGGCGTCGGCGACCAGCGACTCCATCGCCGCCACGTCCAGGCTCTGCCCGTCGGCCAGCAACGCCAGCTTGTCGATCTCCTGCGCGGCGGCCAGCAGATTGCCTTCGACCCGCTCGGCCAGGCGCTGCACCGCGCCGGCATCGGCGCGCAGGCCCTTGCTGCGCAGGCGGCGCTCGATCCAGTCGCCCAGTTCGTGCGGCTTGATCGCCCAGGCCACCGCGATCACCCCGAGCCGGCCGACCGCGTCGGCCCACTTGCCCTGGTGCGCCTTGCTCCATTCGTTGCAGGTGATCAGCAGCACCACGTCCGGCGGCGGATCGGCGCAGAACGCACTGATCACCTCGCCGCCTTCCTTGCCGGGCTTGCCGCTGGGCAGGCGCAGTTCGATCAGCCGGCGCGGGCTGAACAGGCTCGGCGCATTGAAACTGGAATACAGCTGGCTCCAGTCGAACTCGCGGCCGTCGGCGTCGAACACCTCGCGCTCGCCGATGCCTTCGGCGCGCGCACGCGCACGCACCGCGTCGGCGGCCTCGAGCACGCGCAGGGTTTCCGGGCCGGCGATCAGGTAGACCGGATGCAGCGGCTGCGCGGCCGGCTGGGTGACGAGTTGTTCGGGACGCAATTCCATGGCGGCAACCTAAGGCCTGTCGCTGCGCGCCGCCAGCGGATCGCCCGCGACGGGCGAGCGGCGGGCGGCGGGCGGTGGCCGGCGGTTCAAGGCTGCGGCGAGGTCGCCGGCGGCGTGCCGGGATCCGGCTTGCCTTCGACCGGCGTGCCGGTGGCGGCAGGCGGCGCCTCGTTGACGTTCTTGCCGTTGCGCACTTCGGCGCGCACCACGCTGTCGATCCGGCGCAGCATCGAGGCCGACATCTCGCGGCGCAGTTCGTCGGCGAGGATCTCGCGCTCGGTGGTGGTGCCGGTGGCGTCGGTCGGCGGCGACACGTAGTCGCGCGACAGCTCGATCACCTGCTGCGGCACCAGCACGCTGCCGTCGGCGCGGCGGAACACGAAGATCGCCGCATAGCGCAGGCTGTACTCCTGGGCGCGGCCTTCGGCGTCGAGCGCGATCGGCAGGTCGCCCCAGCGCTCGGACAGCACTTCCAGGCGCGCCACGCCGGTGTTGACCTCTTTCGGCGCGATCTCCGCGCCGGCGGCGCGCAGGCCGCGTTCGAGCAGCTTCACCAGCTCGCTGTACGGCGCCGAGGAGACCACCTTCACCGAGGGCGTGCCGGCCGGCAGGGTCAGCTTGTCGCGCAGATGGAAACCGCAGGCGGTCAGGGTCGTCGCGAGGACGAGGGCGAGCAGGAGTCGGGTCATGGACACAGTCTGGAGGAGCCGGCTGGGCGCGGCAACAGGCGGCTAGCCTGCCCGATGCCGCGTGAACGAGGGTTGAGACGTGCCGAAGCGCGCGCCGACGGCGCCGCCGCAGCTGGCGCCGCGGCAACGCGTGCGACCGCGGCGGCGCGGTTCACGCCGCCACCAGGTTCACGATCTTGCCCGGCACGATGATGATCTTGCGGATGCTCAGGCCTTCCAGGAACTTGGCGGTGTTCGGCTCGGCCTGGGCCAGCGCCTCGATCTGCTCGCGCGGGGCGTCGGCCGCGACCTCGATGGTGCCGCGCAGCTTGCCGTTGACCTGCACCGCCAGGGTCAGCGCGTCGCGCACCAGCGCGGCCGGGTCCGGCTGCGGGAACGGCAGATCTTCCAGCAGGGTCGGCGCATGTCCCAGCGCCTGCCACAACGCGTGGCTGGCATGCGGGGTGATCGGGTTGAGCAGCAGCACCGCCGCTTCCAGCGCTTCCTGGCGCACCGCGCGGCCCTGGTCGCCGGCGTCGTCGAACTTGGCCAGTGCATTGGTCAGCTCCATCACCGCGGCGATGGCGGTGTTGAAGCTGTGGCGGCGGCCGTAGTCGTCGGCGACCTTGCCGATGGTCTCGTGGGTCTTGCGCCGCAGCGCCTTGTGCTCGGCGCCCAGCGCGGCCGCATCCAGCGCCGGGGCGGCACCGTCGGCGACATGCTTGTGGACCTGCGCCCACAGCCGGCGCAGGAACCGCGCCATGCCGTCCACGCCGGCCTCGTTCCACTCCAGCGACTGCTCCGGCGGCGCGGCGAACATCGAGAACAGGCGCACCGTGTCGGCGCCGTACTTGCCGACCATCGCCTGCGGGTCCACGCCGTTGTTCTTGGACTTGGACATCTTCTCGGTGCCGCCGATCTGCACCGGCGCGCCGTCGGCGATCAGGGTCGCGCCGACGATGCGGCCGCGCTCGTCGCGCTGCACGTCCACGTCGGCCGGGTTGATCCAGTCCTTGGCGCCGTCGCCGGTGTCGCGGTAGTAGGTCTCGGCGATCACCATGCCCTGGGTCAGCAGGTTGGTCGCCGGCTCGTCGCTGTCCACCAGGCGCGCGTCGCGCAGCAGCTTGTGGAAGAAGCGGAAGTACATCAGGTGCAGGATCGCGTGCTCGATGCCGCCGATGTACTGGTCCACCGGCAGCCAGTAGTTGCCGCGCTTGTCGACCATGTCCTTGGCGCCGGGCGAGGTGTAGCGCGCGTAGTACCAGCTCGACTCCATGAAGGTGTCGAAGGTGTCGGTCTCGCGCTCGGCCGCCGCGCCGCACTGCGGGCAGGTGGTCTTGCGCCATTCCGGATCGGTCTTCAGCGGCGAACCGGTGCCGCTCAGCGCCACGTTCTCCGGCAGCAGCACCGGCAGCTGGTCTTCCGGCACCGGCACCGCGCCGCAGCTGGCGCAGTAGATCACCGGGATCGGGCAGCCCCAGTAGCGCTGGCGGCTGACGCCCCAGTCGCGCAGGCGATAGTTGATGCGGCGCTGGCCCTGGCCCTTGCGCTCGAAGCGCTCGGCCAGCGCCTCGAACGCGCCGTGGTAGTCCAGGCCGTCGAACTCGGCCGAGTTGACCAGTTCGAACTCGCGGGTCTTGTCGGTGTACCAGTCGCGCCAGACGCTGGACTCCCAGGTGCGCTCCTCGTCGTTCTTCGGCGCCGTCAGCGCGATCACCTGGCGGATCGGCAGCGCGTACTTGTTGGCGAACTCGAAGTCGCGCTGGTCGTGGCCGGGCACCGCCATCACCGCACCGGTGCCGTAGCCCATCAGCACGAAATTGGCGACCCACACCGGGACCTGCTCGCCGCTGATCGGATGCACCGCCACCATGCCGGTGTCCATGCCGCGCTTTTCCTGGGTCTCCAGTTCCGCCTCGGATACCCCGCCCTGCTTCAGTTCGGCCAGCAATGCGGCCAGCTGCGGATTGGACCTGGCCGCGTGCATCGCCAGCGGATGTTCGCTGGCGATGGAGACGAAGGTCACCCCCATCAGCGTGTCCGGGCGCGTGGTGAACACGCGCAGCGGATCCAGCGCCGCGCCGTCGGCGTCGCGCACCTCGAACTGGATCTCCAGGCCTTCGGAACGGCCGATCCAGTTGCGCTGCATGGTCTTGACCGATTCCGGCCAGCCCGGCAGCTGATCCAGGCCGTCCAGCAATTCCTGCGCGTAGTCGGTGATGCGCAGGAACCACTGCGGGATCTCGCGCTTCTCCACCAGCGCGCCGGAGCGCCAGCCGCGGCCGTCGATGACCTGCTCGTTGGCCAGCACGGTCTGGTCGACCGGATCCCAGTTCACCACCGCATTGCGGCGATAGGCCAGGCCCTTGCGCATCAGCCGGGTGAACATGCGCTGCTCGTGCACGTAGTACTCGGGACGGCAGGTGGCGAATTCGCGCGACCAGTCGATCGCATAGCCCAGCGACTTCAGCTGGCTGCGCATGTGCTCGATGTTGGCGTAGGTCCACTTCGCCGGCGCGGTCTTGTTCTTGATCGCGGCGTTCTCGGCCGGCAGGCCGAACGCGTCCCAGCCCATCGGCTGCAGCACGTTCTTGCCGTTCATGCGCTGGTAGCGGCTGATCACGTCGCCGATCGTGTAGTTGCGCACGTGGCCCATGTGCAGCGCACCGGACGGATACGGCAGCATCGACAGGCAGTAGAACTTGGGCTTGTCGGAGGTCTCGTTGACCTCGAAGGCGCGGGTGGCGTCCCAGAACTGCTGGGCGGACGATTCGACCTGCTGCGGGTCGTAGGCGGTGGGCTCGACGGCGGACATGGAAACGGGCAAGGGCCAGGCGGCAACAAAGCAGGCAAGGGTACCGCAGCGCAGCAGGCGGCTCCAATCGTGGCGACGAGCGGTGCCGGCGCCGCTCGCCCGCGCCCGGCCCGGCGAGCCCCACGCGCATCGCTGCCAGTGCGTCGGATACGGGGAAAACCACCCTGACCGCGCCGGCCGGCGCGGCGGACCGACCGCGCAACGGCCTCGCGCCAGGCCGGTTCGATGCGCTGCGGGACGGCGCCGATTGCGCGGCGGCGACGGTTTCAGCCGCGGCGCGGCAGCGCCTGCGGCCCGGGCCAGCAGGCCAGCAGCGCCAGCCAGGCCCACCACAGCGCGAACACCAGCCGCTGCGCCACCGCCGCCGACAGCAGCGCGTCCAGTGCGAACGCGCCGAGCGCGGCCAGCAGCGCCACCGCCAGCGCGGCCCGCGCCCAGCCGCGCGCGCCGGGCTGGCGCCAGGCGCCGACGGCCAGCAGGCTGGCTGCCGCCACCAGCGCCACCACCCACAGCAGCCAGGCGCTGGCATGCAACTGGGTGGCGCGCGATTCCAGGTCGGCCGGATCCAGCGGCAGCAGGCCCATTCCGGCGAAGGCCAGCCCGGCCAGCAGCAGCAACTGGCCGCCGACGCGCAGCGACCAGGGCGCGCCACGGCCGCTGCGCTGCAGCAGGCGCAGCGCCAGCGCCACCGCCAGCGCCCCGGGCAGCACGAAGGCCAGCAGGTCGAAGGCCCAGGCATGGGGGATGCCGCTGGCGCCGAGCAGCGCGACCGGATGCGACCACGGCAGGTAGCCCGGCAGCGCCCGTCCGAAGCCGACCACCGCGGCCACGGCGGCCAGCGCCAGCAACGGCCCTGCATAGCGCAGCGCCTGATCGTATCGGTTGGCCATCGTGTCTCCGGGCACCTGCGCCGCCACGCCACCGCGGCGCGCCAAGCGCCCATTGTCGCCGCTGCGGCCGCGGCTGGCACCCTGCGTGCCCGGCACGGTCGCGATCGCCGCGGCGCCGGGGTGGAGGCCATCGCCGGCCTGCGCGCCCTTGCGTCGCCGCCGGTCTGCCACCATAGAACCCATCATTCTTCGCCAGCCACGATGCCCCCCATGTCCGACATGCCCCACGTTTTCGACGCCAAGACCGAGACCTTCGAAGCGGAAGTGCTGCAGAAATCGCTGCAGACCCCCGTGCTGGTGGACTTCTGGGCGCCCTGGTGCGGCCCGTGCAAGACCCTGAGCCCGATCCTGGAGAAGCTGGCCGCCGAGTACCATGGCGCGTTCGAGCTGGCCAAGGTCGATGTGGACCAGGAGCAGCAGATCGCCGCCGCGTTCCAGATCCGCTCGGTGCCGACCGTGTTCCTGGTCAAGGACGGGCAACTGGTCGACGGCTTCCCCGGCGCCATGCCAGAAGGCCAGCTGCGCGAGTTCCTGACCCAGCACGGCATCGCGCCGCTGCCGGCGCCGGCCGAGGTCCAGGACGACGCCCCCGCGGCGCCGCTGGACCCGCAGGCCGAGGTGCTGCGCCTGCGCGACGCGGTGGCCGCCGAGCCGGACAAGGACGAACTGAAGCTGGACCTGGCGCTGGCGCTGGTGAAGACCGGTGCGGCCAGCGAAGCCGAGGCGTTGATCGACGCGCTGCCGGCCAACCTGGCCACCGACGAGCGCGCGGTGCGCGCGCGGGCGCGGTTGGGCTTCGTGAGCGCCTTGCAGGCGGCGCCGCCGGTGCAGACGCTGCAGGCGGCGATCGCGCAGGACCCGGCCGACCTGAAGTCGCGCTACCTGCTCGGCGTGCAGCGCCTGGTCGGCGGCGAGGACGAAGCGGCGCTGGAGCAGTTCCTGGAGATGCTGCGCCAGGACCGCAGCTTCGAGGACGGCCTGCCCAGGAAGTCGCTGATCGACGCGTTCCGGGTGATCGAGGACGAGGACCTGGTCGGCCGCTACCGGCGCAAGATGTCGGCGCTGCTATTCTGAGATTCATGTCACGGATGGGATCGGTTGGCGATGATCCCGCGGTTCGGCCACCCAGTGGCGGGACGAGTGGTCCGGCTCCCTCCGCGACATCACGACCAGGGGAAATCCACAGGCCCGGCCCGTCCGGCGTCGCGCACCCGGTCCTTGCCAGGGCGAGATGTTGAGCAGCCAGAACCGCACCCCCTCCCGCCGTGCCCTGCCCCTGCCCCTGCCCGTCTGGCGGCTGCTCGCCTTGCTGCTGGCCTGCGCGGTGCTGACCGCCGCGCCCCCGGCCGCGGCCCAGGATTGGATCTATCGCGTCCGCCCCGGCGACACCCTGTGGCAACTCAGCGACCGTTACCTCAAGCCCGGCCTGGACTGGCAGCGCCTGGGCCGGCACAACGGCGTGTCCGACCCCTATGCGCTGCCGCCGGGGCAGCCGTTGCGCTTCCCGATCGCCTGGCTGCGGGTGCAACCGGCGCCGGCGCGGGTGATCGCGCTGCGCGGCATGGCCAGCGTGCGCGGCGTCGGCGCGGCGCCGGCACCGGTCCATGAGGGCATGCTGCTGCCGATCGGCAGCGCATTGCAGACCGAGGCCGAGGCCAGCGTGACCGTGCAGTTCGCCGACGGTTCGCAGATGCAGGTGCGCGAGAACAGCCGCGTGCGCTTCGACCAACTCGCCCGCTACGGCGCCACCGGCATGGTCGATACCCGTGTGCGGCTGGAACAGGGCCGCGCCAGCAACGAGGTGGTCCCGGCCCAGGGTCCGGCGTCGCGCTACATCATCCAGACCCCGGCCGGCACCAGCAGCGTGCGCGGCACCCGCTTCCGCGCCGCCGCCGGCGGCGACGGCAAGTTGGCCGCCACCGAGGTGCTGCACGGCGTCGTGCAGGTCGGCAATACCCACGGCCGGCAGGTGCTGCATCCCGGCGAGGCCTCACGCATGGCCGCCGACGCCTCGCCGCTGCAGGAACAGCTGCTTCCCGCGCCGGCGCTCGACGAGCCGCGCAGCCGCCTCGACCGCGCGCCGTATCTGCTGGCCTGGCAACCGCTGCCGGGCGCGGCCGCGTACCGGGTCGAAGCGGTGGATGCCGAGCGCCGCCAGGTGCTGCGCTTCGCGCGCCAGACCACGCAGGCGCAGATCGCGCTGGACGACCTGCCCGCCGGCCGCCTGCTGTTGCTGGTACGCGGCATCGCCGCCACCGGCGTGGAAGGCGAGGACGCCGAACGGGCGTTGCAGGTGTGGGCCACGCCGCTGCCGCCGCTGACGCTGCAACCCTTGCAGCAGCAGCAATTGCGCACGCCGCATCCGCGCTTCGAATGGACCCGCAGCACCGATGCCACCGCCACCGTGCTGCAGCTGGCGCGCGATGCCCAGTTCAGCGAGCTGCTGTTCGAGCGCACGACCGACGCCACCCGGCTGCGCGCGCCTGTGCAGTTGCCTCCCGGCGAATACTACTGGCGCGTGGCCTCGCGCGATACGCAGGGGCGCCAGGGCCCGTTCGGACAACCGCTGCTGCTGCGGATCAGCGACGCGCCGCTGGACCCGTCGCTGCAGCCGCCGGAAGCGGCCAAGGGCCAGCTGACGCTGCGCTGGCAGGCCGGCGAGCCGGGCCAGCGCTACCACGTGCAGATCGCGCGCACGCCGGACTTCGCCGCGCCGCTGCTGCTCGACCGCACCCTCGACACCCCGCAGATCTCGCTGCCGCGTCCGCGCGGCGGCACCTGGTACGTGCGCGTGCAGGAGGTGGACGACGACGGCTACGCGGCGCCGTTCTCGCCGACCCAGGCGATCTCGCTGCCGTGCCGCGGCTGCTATCTGGGCGGCGGTGCCGGCGCGCTGCTGTTGTGGTTGCTGCTGTGAAGGCGCCCACGCCGCTACGCTGGCTTGCGGCCGCGGCGGCGGCACTGCTGGCCGCCACGCTCGGCCTGTCCGACGGCCTGTGGCGGCTGGACAACACGCTCTACGACACGCTGGTGACGCACTGGCGCTACACGCCCGATTCCACGGTGGTGCTGGTGCTGGTCGACGACCGCAGCCTGCAGGCGCTCGGGCAGTGGCCGTGGCCGCGCAGCACCCACGCACGACTGCTCGACCGGCTGAGCGAGGCCGGCGTCAAGCGCGTGGCGCTGGACCTGGTGCTGAGCGAACCCGACCAGGCCGACCCGGACAACGATGCGCGGCTGGCCGCGGCACTGCGCCGCAACGGCAACACCGTGCTGCCGGTGACCACCAGCAGCACCGACGCCGGCGAGATGCCGCAGGAACTGCTGCCGGTGCCGGCCATCGGCCGCGCCGCGGCCGGGCTGGCACATACCGACATCGAGATCGATGCCGACGGCGTGTCGCGCGGCATCTACCTGCGCGCCGGCCTGGGCAATGCCCACTGGCCGGCCCTGGGCGTGGCCCTGGCCGGCCTCGCCCCGCCGTGGCCCGGCCTGGCATCGGATGCCGGACAAGCGGACGCGATGCCGTATCGCTGGCATCGCGACGACTACGTCGGGGTCCGCTACGCCGGACCGCCCGGCAGCTTTCCGCAACTGTCCTACGTCGACGTGCTGGAAGGTCGTGTGCCGGCGCAAGCGCTGCGTGGCCGGCGGGTGATCGTGGGCGTCGGCGCCACCGGCCTGGGCCAGCGCTTCCTGACCCCGATGTCGCACGAAAGCTGGATGAACGGCGCCGAATATCAGGCCAACGTGGCCGCGATGCTGCTCGGCGGACATGCGATCACGCCCTTGTCGAAGAACCAGCAAATCGCCACCTCGGCGCTGCTGGCCCTGCTCGCCGTGCTCGGCATGACCTATTCGGTCCGCCAGCGGCGCTGGCCGTGGCTGGCCTTGCCGGTGATGCTGGCCTTGATCGTGGCCGGCAGCCTGCTGTGCGTGCTGACCACCGGCCGCTGGTTCGCGCCGACCGCATGCCTGGCGGCAGTGACGCTGGTGTCGGCCTGCTGGCTCGGCCTGCGCATCGCGCACTGGCGGCGCCAGGCCCATCGCGATGGACTCACCGGGCTGGCCAACCGCCACAGCTTCGAACTCGCCTTCCATCAGGAACTGGCGATGGCGCAGCGCAGCGGCAAGCCGCTGACCCTGATCGTGGTCGACGTCGATCATTTCAAGCGCTACAACGACGCCCTCGGCCACCACAGCGGCGACCGCGCGCTGACCCTGGTCGCCGCGGCGGTCGCACGTCATGCGCGGCGTGCGCACGACGTGGCCGCGCGCTTCGGCGGCGACGAGTTCGCGATGATCCTGCCCAACACCGCGCTGGACGATGCGCGCCAGATCGCCGAAGCGCTGCTCGAGGACATCCGCCAGCTGACTGTGCCCGGACCACAGGGCCCGGTGCCGATCACCGCCACCCTCGGCGTGCACAGCACCACGGTCGATGCGGATACCCGCCAACGCGACTTCTTCGCCCAGGCCGACGCGGCGCTGTACCGGGCCAAGACCGCCGGCCGCGACGGCTATGCCTGCAGCACGCCCGGGCAGCGTCCGGCACAGCGATGAAATAGCCCACGCCGCGGTTCGGCGTGCACACGGCAACGAACAACGCGGAGCCGACGGGCGATACGCGAGGGCGCGACGCCGCCGGCCGCGAACGTGTCACGTCGCAAAACCGTGGGCGGCCGCACCCACGGATGCCGAAGACCCCAGCACACCATACCCATGCGAATGGTAAGCTCGCCGCTTCGTCCCGCCTCCACCCGTCATGAACGCTTCACTGTTCCGCTTTGGCCTGAACCTGTGGCCGCCGTTCCTGTTCGCCGGTATCCACCTGGTGGAGCTGAGCCCGGACTACCGCTACGCGCGGGTCGAGCTGCGCATGCGGCCGTGGAACCGCAACTACGTCGGCACCCATTTCGGCGGCAGCCTGTTCGCGATGACCGATCCGTTCTGGATGTTGCTGGCGATGCAGAACCTGGGCAGCGCCTACTACGTCTGGGACAAGGCCGGCAGCATCGAGTTCGTGCGCCCGGGGCGCGGCACGGTGAGCGCGCAGTTCCGCCTGGACGACGCGCTGCTCAACGAACTGCGCACCGCCACCGCCGGCGGCGACAAATACCTGCGCTGGTTCGACAACGAAATCCTCGACGCCCAGGGCGAGGTGGTGGCGCGCACGCGCAAGCAGCTGTACGTCAAGCGCAAGCCGGCGCGGTAGCCGTTCGACGCCGAGGGCGTCAGCGCCGGGATGCGCGCGAACGCGCGACGCTGCCTGAGCGGCGGCCCTGGCCTCGCAGGAAAGGCTTCAGCCCGATGCTGCACCCTGCTTCGTTCGTCGCGGTTGCACCGCTCCTGCCCAGGGGCAGTAACCGGCATGGCCGGCATGCCGTGCCTGCGAAGAACTCACGGCGCGAGCGCCGGACCATCCGCTCCCGCGCCGGCACGCAGCGCGTCAGGGCCGCAGCCTGCTGCCCGGCGACGGCAAGCGCAGCGCATCGCCCTCGCTGTCGGCATACAGCGCCACCTGCACGCCCTGCCCGTCGGCTGTCGCCTGTAGCGGCCGCTGCTCCCCGCGCAACTCGGGCGGTAGCGCTGCCAGGCGCTGCGGCAGCGGCTGCGTGCCGGGATGCGCGCGCAGCCACAGCAATGCCGAGGTCAGCCGCATCGCCGCAGCGGTATCCTGCAGCCTCCATTGCGGACCGCTGGCGACGGTGGACGGCGGCAAGCTCACCATCGCGCATCCGAACTGATTGGCCAGGCAGGCGAACGGCGAGCCCACCGATGCGGTCATCTGCGCCGGCGCCAGGCGCCGGTCTTCGCGCAGGCTGGCGCGCACATCGGCCGCGCACAACCGGGTGTACGCCGGTGCGACCAGCGCCTCGCTACGCGCGCGGTCGAACAAGAGCGTCAAGCCCATCGATTCGTACCAGCGCCGGCGCGGCGCAGCGCGCGTGCGGTCGAGTTCGTCCAGCGCCGCGAACAGCGGCTGCGCCTCGCCGTGCATCGGCCGGCATAGGCTGACCTCGTCGACCGACAGCGGCGCGAAGGCCTGCGCGCACTGCGCCGGCAGCGCCTGCTGCGCGGGCAGCTCGGCGAGCATGGCGGCGAACAGGCGCGCATTGCCGCGCAACATCGCCGCCCCGATCGTCGTCGTCAGCACGTTGTCGCCACCGCGCAGCAAGACCCGCGCCACACTGGCGTCGTTGCAGACTCCGGCCAGGGCCGGATCGGTCCGGCCCTCGACGAAATCCAGAGCCCGGCGCATCTGCGGCGTCTGCAGCACCGAGAACGCAGGCAGCGCCCCTTCCTGGTGCGCCGGGAATGGCGTGCGATAGCCCGATACCGCCGTCGGCACCGGCATGCGCGCCAGCAAGGCATCCTGCGTGGCCAGCGCCTGCGCATAGTCCCGCGGCCGCGCACGCACCTTGGCCAGGCAATCGTCGGCGTTCCAACTGCAACGCGGCACGCGCTCGGACGGCCAGTCCGGCGTGCGCGGATAATCACTGGCCGCACTGCGCAACGGCTGCCCGGCCAAGCCCTGGCGGAACCTGCGCAAGTCTTCGTCGAGCACCGCCTGCCGCTGTGCCGGCGGAATGGCGTAAGGCAGCAGCCACAGGTCGACGAACAGGTTCGGCCCCTGCAGCGGCGGCGGCGGTTGCCGCAGCTGCGCCAGCGCAGCACGCTGCGCCGCCGGCACCGGCCACAACCTCGATGCCAGATACAGCGCCACGGCCAGCAGCAGCACCGCGCCGAGCCCGCCCCCGATCCACTTGCCGATCCTTGCCACGCCGCTTCCCCAATCGCACCTGCACGGAGTGCGCCATCTTAGCCGTCGGGCGCAGCGGCAGGCGCAGCGCGCCGCTACACTAGGCGGATGTCGCCCGATACCCCCGCTCCGCACCCCCGCCCGTCCCTGCAACGGCTGTTCTTCACCGGCCTGCTGACCCTGCTGCCGATCTGGCTGACCTGGGTCGTGGTCAAGTTCGTGTTCGTGCTGCTGTCGGGCATCAGCAGCCCGTGGGTGGTGCCGCTGTCGGCGCGCATCGCCGCCTCGTTCCCGCACGAGATGGGCTGGGCCACCGCGCTGTGGGTGCAGAACACCATCGCGCTGGTCGCCACCCTGGCGGTGATCCTGCTGGTCGGCATCCTCAGCCGGCGGGTGATCGGGCAACGCCTGCTGCGCTGGTTCGAGGCGGTCATGCGCCGCATCCCGCTGGCCAGCGTGGTCTACGACAGCGCGCGCAAGCTGCTGGACATCCTGCAGACCCAGCCCGGCAGCACCCAGCGCGTGGTGCTGATCGACTTCCCGCACCGCGACATGAAGTCGGTGGGCCTGGTGACCCGGGTGATCAAGGAACAGGGCACCGGCCGCGAGCTGGCCGCGGTGTACGTGCCGACCACGCCGAACCCCACCTCCGGCTACCTGGAGATCGTGCCGGTGGAGCTGCTGACCCCCACCGACTGGAGCGTGGACCAGGCGATGAGCTTCATCATCTCCGGCGGCGCGGTGGCGCCGGACAGCGTGCCGTTCACCCGCACCATGGACCGCTGAGGGAAGACGCATGCGCAACGGCACGCTCGACGATCGCGCCGTTCGCCTGTTCATCGGCCTGGCGGCGTTCTTCTGCGTCAATGCCGCGCTCGCCGAATTCATCGGGGTCAAGATCTTCGCGCTGGAAGACACCCTGGGCATCGCGCCGCTGAACTGGAACCTGTTCGGCCAGACCGGCTCGATGAACTTCACCGCGGGCACGCTGCTGTGGCCGCTGGTGTTCATCCTCACCGACACCATCAACGAGTTCTTCGGCCGCCGCGGGGTGCGCTTCATCTCCTGGCTGGCGGTGGCGCTGATCGGCTACGGCTTCCTGTTCGCGTTCGCGGCGATCGCGCTGGCGCCGGCCGGGTTCTGGGTCGGCGCGGCGCAACACCAGGGCGTGCCGGACTACCAGGCCGCGTTCGCGGCGGTGTTCGGCCAGGGCCTGTGGACCATCGCCGGCTCGCTGGTCGCGTTCCTGGCCGGGCAGCTGATCGACGTGGCGGTGTTCCACCGCATCCGCAACGTCACCGGCGAAAAGCACGTGTGGCTGCGCGCCACCGGCTCCACCGCGGTGTCGCAGCTGATCGACAGCTTCGTGGTCATCTACATCGCCTTCGTGCTCGGCCCGCAGCACTGGTCGATCCCGCTGTTCCTGGCGGTGAGCACGCTCAACTACATCTGCAAGATGCTGCTGGCGGTGCTGCTGATCCCGCTGCTGTACCTGATGCGGCGGCTGATCACCGACTACCTGAGCCCCGAACGCGCCGAGCAGCTGCGCGAGGAAGCCGCGGCCGACTGAGTGCGCGGATCGGCCGCGCCGGCGCGGCAACGAGCGGATCCGCGCGCCCGGATGCATCCCGTATTCGCACGGCCGTCGCACCGCTGGCGCGGCCGTCTTCTCGCCCATGCACGGCCGGCGCAAACGCCGAAGACAACCGCCCCGCCTGGGTCGCGCGCGCCGTGCGCACCCGCCGTCCCGGCCGCACCTGCCCTCTGGCTTCCCGGGTTTTTCCTGACCGCGCGCGCGGCGGTGGGTGGCCTCCACGGTGCGGATCGGGCAAGCTCCCGTGCTCGCTTGTCGTTGGAGCCCGCAATGCCGCCCAGCTTTCCCCGCCTGCTGTCGCTCGCCATCGCCGCCGTCCTGAGCCTGTCGCTGGCCGCACCTGCGGACGCGGCCAAGAAGAAGGCCGTCAAGAAACAGCAGACCGTGCAGACCCGCAGCAAGGCCAAGAAGGCGCGACCGGCACCGGCGCCGGTGGTGCGCAGCAAGGCCGAGCAGCTCAACCGCCTGTACGACGACTACTGGGAAGCGTCGCTGAAGCTCAATCCGCTGCAGGCCACGTTCCAGGGCGACAGCCGCTACAACGACCAGTTGCCCAACTTCCTGTCGCCGGCGTTCCGCCAGCAGTCGCACGACTTCACCGTGCTGTGGCTGGGCAAGGCCGAGGCGATCGGCAAGGACGGGCTGAGCGGGCAGGACCTGCTCAGCTACGAGATCTTCGTCAGCGATGCGCGCACTGCGCTGGAAGCGGAGAAGTACCCGAGCTGGATGCAGCCGGTGAACCAGTTCTACAACGTCGGCAGCATCATGGTGATGCTCGGCTCGGGCACCGGCGCGCAGCCGTTCCGCACGGTCAAGGACTACGACAACTGGTCGCGGCGCGCGCTCGGCATTCCCGCCCTGTTCGACCAGGCCATCGCCAACATGCGCGACGGCATGAAGGCCGGCGTGGTGCAACCGCGCGCCTTGATGGAAAAGGTGCTGCCGCAGCTGGACGCGATCATCAAGCCCACCGCCGAAGAGAGCCTGTTCTGGGGTCCGGTGCGCAACCTGCCGGCGGACATGCCCGAGGCCGACAAGCAGCGCATCACCGCCGACTACAAGCGCCTGATCGAATACCGGATCATGCCGGCCTACCGCGCGCTGCGCGGCTTCATCGCCACCGAATACCTGCCGGCCACGCGCAGCACCGCCGGCGTCGGCGCGCTGCCCGGCGGCGCGGACTGGTACGCGTACAACGTGCGCCAGAGCACCACCACCGACCTGAGCCCGGCGCAGATCCACCAGATCGGCCTGGACGAGGTCGCGCGCATCCAGGCGCAGATCCAGGTGGTGATGAAGCAGGTGAAGTTCCGCGGCTCGATGCCGAAGTTCTTCAAGTTCATGCAGAGCGACAAGCGCTTCACCTTCAAGAGCGAAGACGAACTGCTGAACTACTACCGCGGCCTGGAGACGCGGGTGGACGTGGCGGTGCCGCGCCTGTTCGCGCTGAAGCCGAAGGCGGCGTTCGAGATCCGCCCGGTGGAGCCGTACCGCGCGCAGTCGGCGGCCAGCGGCTCGTACATGCGGCCCAGCGAAGACGGCACGCGCCCCGGCATCTTCTACGTCAACACCTACGACCTGCCCAGCCGCAAGACCTGGGACGCGGAAGACCTGTATCTGCACGAGGCCATCCCCGGCCATCACTTCCAGCTCGGCCTGCAGCAGGAGCTGAGCAACCTGCCCAAGTTCCGCCGCTTCGGCGGCGAGACCGCCTACATCGAAGGCTGGGGCCTGTACACCGAATCGCTGGGCAAGGAACTGGGCCTGTACCAGGATCCGTACAACTACTTCGGCTACCTGCAGAACGAATTGTGGCGGGCGATCCGCCTGGTGGTGGATACCGGCCTGCACAGCAAGGGCTGGACCCGCGAACAGGTGATCGACTACATGCTCGAGAACTCGGCCACCAGCCGCACCGATGCCGAAGCCGAGGCCGAGCGCTACATGGCCATCCCAGGGCAGGCGCTGTCCTACAAGATCGGCGAGATGAAGATCCTGCAGCTGCGCGAATACGCCCGCACCCAGCTCGGCGCCAAGTTCGACATCCGCGAGTTCCACGCCGAGATCCTGAAGGACGGCTCGGTACCGCTGGACGTGCTGCAGGAGAAGATCGAACGCTGGGTGGCGAGCAAGAAGGGTTGAGCGACGCGGCCCGGCTCGTATGGGAGGGGCCTCGGCCCCGACCGGGCCTTGCCGGTAAAAGCGGTCGGGGCTGAAGCCCCTCCTACAGTGGACTCCCGGCGCGTCGGGGCAGCCTGCGTTGCTCCCCAGAGCCGGCGTCGGTACAGCGCCTACAGGTTCGCCGAATCAACCATCCTGCAACGCGTTCGCGCGCAACCGCTGCGCCAGCTGCGCGATAGCGCGCGGCGTGGTGCGGCAACAGCCGCCGATCAGGCGCGCGCCGGCAGCGCGCCAGGCATCGACACGGCCGGCCAGACCGCAGGCATCGCCGCCGTCGCCATCCCAGCGCTTGCCAGCGGCGTCGTAGCGCTCGCCGGAGTTCGGATACGCCACCAGCGGCAACCGGGTCAGGGTCGCCAGATGCTGCAGCGCCGGGGTGCACAGCGCCGGCGCGATGCAGTTGACGCCGAGCGCGACCACCTGCGGATGGCCATCGAGCAGCGCCGCCACCTCGCGCAGCGGCGTGCCGTCGCTGAGGTGCGTGGCATCGCGCAGGGTGAACGAAAACCACGCCGTGCCCTGCGGGAACTCCTGCAGCAGCGCCAGCAGCGCAGCGACCTCCGCCGCCGACGGCTGCGTCTCGCAGGCCAGCAGGTCCACGCCCGCTTCGACTAACGCGGCGATGCGCGGGCGGTGGAAGTCCAGCATCTGCGCCTGCGGCAGCGCATAGTCGCCGCGGTATTCCGAACCGTCGGCCAGATAGGCGCCATACGGCCCCACCGAGCCGGCGACCAGCAGTGGGCCGGCCTCGGGATGCGCGGCCCGATGCACGTCGCGTGCCTGCAGCGCCAGCTGCGCGCTCAGCACGATCAGCCGCCGCGACTGCACCGGATCGATGCCGCGCGCGGCGAACCCCAGCGGCGTGGCCTGATAGCTGGCGGTGATCGCGCACTGCGCGCCGGCTTCGAAATAGTCCAGGTGCACCTGGCGGATCAGCTGCGGCTGCTCGAGCAGCACCTTGGCCGACCACAGCGCATCGCCGAGGTCGCAACCGCGCGCCTCCAGCTCGGTGGCCAGTGCGCCGTCGAGCGCGATGCAGCGGTCGTCGGCCAGCAGCGCGGTCAACGGGTTGTGCGGCATGCTCGCGTCCTCGCCGGCGAAACGTGATGCCGCCATTGTGTCAGGCAGTGGTCGCTGCGCAGAATGTGGGCGGTCGCGCGCACCGCCATTTGCGCACATGCAGCAGACGGCACCGCCGCCGTATGCGAACGCATATCCCGCGCCACGCATCGCACAGACTCACACCTGGCGCTGCGCTATGCTCGGCGCATGGCCGACCCTCTTCCTTCCTTGCCGGAGCAGCGCATGACGTTCACCGCGTTGACGCCGATGCTGCGCAGCGCCGACCTTGCCGCGGCGCTGGCGTTCTACATCGACACTCTGGAGTTCCGTCTCGACAGCGGTGGCGCAGACGCCGGCTGGGCCACGCTGCGACATGGGTCGCTGGCGCTGATGCTGGCCGCGCAGCAGGCCACCACCGAGACTGCCGTAGCCGGTTTTCCCGGCTCGCTGTACTTCCGCACCGACGACGTCGACGCCTGGTGGCAGCGGCTGCAGCCGCGCGCGCGCATCGCCTATCCGCTCGAGGACTTCGCCTACGGCATGCGCGAGTTCGCGATCCACGATGCGGACGGCCACCTGCTGCAGTTCGGCCAGGCGCTGTGCCGATGAGCCTGACCCTGCGCGGCGTGCACCACGTGGCGATCATCGCCTCTGACTACGCCCGCTCGAAGGATTTCTACTGCCGCATTCTCGGCCTGCGCGTGATCGCCGAGGTCTACCGCGACGCGCGCGACTCCTGGAAGCTGGACCTGGCCCTGCCCGACGGCACCCAGATCGAACTGTTCTCGTTCCCCGCGCCACCGCCGCGGCCCAGCCGTCCGGAAGCCTGCGGCCTGCGCCACCTGGCGCTGCGCGTGGCCGACCTGGACGCCGCCGTCGCCCATCTGCAGGCCCACGGCGTGGTGACCGAGCCGATCCGCATCGACGAATACACCGGGCGCCGCTTCACCTTCTTCGCCGACCCGGACGACCTGCCGCTGGAGCTGTATGAGATCGCGTAAGCGACGCAAGCCCACGTCAATTCGACTGCGTACTCCTAGCGCGCTGCGTTCGCGTCGCATGTTACGCAAGCGACTCCGGGGCGCCGCGACCAAGCAACCCGGCTTCCACTGCCGAACCCTAAGAGCGCTGCCGACTCGCTGAACCGCCCGCGTCCGGCGATTCCCAGCACCATACGCTTGGGTATACAGTCGGCTCCAGGTCGGCATCGCGCCGGCCGCTTCGCACACACCCTGGGAGGGGACACATGCGCACCACCTTCAAGACCCTGCTGCTGGCCCTGCCGCTGAGCGTGGCCGCGTTCGTCGCGCAGGCCGCCGACACCTCGCCGGTCGGCCGCTGGCAGACCATCGACGACGAAACCGGCAAGCCCAAGTCCATCGTGCAGATCGAGCAGGCCGGCAACGGCACGCTGAGCGGCAAGGTCGTCGAGATCCTGCAGTCCAACCACGGCCCGAACCCGATGTGCGACAAGTGCGACGGCGCGCAGAAAGGCAAGCCGATCAAGGGCATGACCATCCTGTGGGGACTGAAGCCGGACGGCACCGCGGTGTGGAGCGGCGGTTCGGTGCTGGACCCGGCCAAGGGCAAGACCTACAAGGCCAAGGTCACCCTCACCGACGGCGGCAAGAAGCTGCAGATGCGCGGCTATATCGGCATCGAGGCGCTGGGGCGGACGCAGACCTGGATCAGGGAGTAAGAGCCGGGAATCGAGAACCGGGAATCGGGAATCGACACGGCAGGCGCCCGCGAGGGCGCCTTTTTTTGTAGCCATCAGCCAGCGGCCTGCGTTTGCTTCGACCAATTCCCCATTCCCGATTCCCCATTCCCCAGTAATGCGATAATCGCGATCCCCCAGGATCGCCGTTCGCCATGACCCGCACCGCTCTCGTCACCACCGCCCTGCCCTATGCCAATGGTCCGCTGCACCTGGGCCATCTGGTCGGCTATATCCAGGCCGACATCTGGGTGCGCGCGCGGCGGCTGCGCGGCGACCGCACCTGGTTCGTCTGCGCCGACGACACCCACGGCACGCCGATCATGCTCGCCGCGGAGAAGGCCGGGGTCACCCCGGAGAACTTCATCGCCAACATCCAGGCCAGCCACGAGCGCGACTTCGCCGCATTCGGCGTGGCCTTCGACCATTACGACTCGACCAACTCGGCCGCCAACCGCGCGCTGACCGAGGCGTTCTACGCCAAACTCGAGGCCGGCGGCCACATCGCGCGGCGCTCGGTGGCGCAGTTCTACGATCCGGCCAAGGGCATGTTCCTGCCCGACCGCTACATCAAGGGCATCTGCCCGAACTGCGGCAGCGCCGACCAGTACGGCGACAACTGCGAGGTCTGCGGCGCGACCTACGCGCCGACCGAGCTGAAGGAGCCGAAGTCGGTGATCTCCGGCGCCACTCCGGAATTGCGCGACTCGGAGCACTTCTTCTTCGAGGTCGGCCGCTTCGACGGCTTCCTGCGCGAATGGCTGGCCGGCGACGTGGCCCTGCCCGGGGTCAAGGCCAAGCTGATGGAGTGGCTGGACAGCGAGGGCGGGCTGCGCGCCTGGGACATCTCGCGCGACGCGCCGTACTTCGGCTTCGAGATCCCCGGCCAGCCGGGCAAGTACTTCTACGTGTGGCTGGACGCGCCGATCGGCTACCTGAGCAGCTTCCAGACCCTGTGCGCGAGCCTGGGCGAAGCGTTCGAACCGCACCTGGCCGCCGGCACCGCCACCGAACTGCACCATTTCATCGGCAAGGACATCGTCAACTTCCACGGCCTGTTCTGGCCGGCGGTGCTGCACGGCACCGGCCACCGCGCGCCGACCCGGCTGCACGTCAACGGCTACCTGATGGTGGACGGCGCGAAGATGTCCAAGTCGCGCGGCACCTTCGTGATGGCGCGCACCTACCTGGACGTGGGCCTGGAGCCGGAAGCGCTGCGCTACTACTTCGCCGCCAAGTCCTCCGGCGGCGTGGACGATCTGGACCTGAACCTGGGCGACTTCGTGGCGCGGGTCAATGCCGACCTGGTCGGCAAGTTCGTCAACCTGGCCAGCCGCTGCGCCGGCTTCATCGACAAGCGCTTCGGCGGCCGGCTGGCCGACACGCTGCCGGACCCAGCGCAGTACGCGCGCTTCGCCGCCGCGCTGGCGCCGATCCGCGACGCCTACGAGCGCAACGACGCGGCCAGCGCGATCCGCCAGACCATGGCCCTGGCCGACGAGGCCAACAAGTACATCGACGAACACAAGCCGTGGGTGATCGCCAAGCAGGACGGCGCCGACGCGCAGTTGCAGGCGGTGTGCACGCAGGGCCTGAACCTGTTCCGCGTGCTGGCCGGCGCGCTGAAGCCGGTGCTGCCGCGCACCAGCGCCGAGGCCGAAGCCTTCCTGTCCGCGCCGCTCACCGCCTGGGAAGATCTCGACGCGCCGCTGCTGGCGCACGTCATCCAGTCCTACACCCCGCTGTTCACCCGAATCGACCCCAAACTGATCGACGCCATGACCGACGCCTCCAAGGATACCCTCGCCCCCGCGCCCGCCGCCGCCAAGCCGGCGCCGGCCAAGACCGAAGCGAAAGCCGCCGCGAATCCCGAATCCCCACTCCCCAATCCCGGCCTCATCGGCATCGACGATTTCGCCAAGCTCGACCTGCGCATCGGCAAGGTGCTGGTCTGCGAATTCGTCGAGGGTTCGGACAAGCTGCTGCGTTTCGAACTGGACGCCGGCGAACTGGGCAAGCGGCAGATCTTCTCCGGCATCCGCGGCAGCTACGCCGAGCCGGAAAAACTGGTCGGCCGCAGCGTGGTGTTCATCGCCAACCTGGCCCCGCGCAAGATGCGCTTCGGCCTGAGCGAAGGCATGATCCTGTCGGCCGGCTTCGACGGCGGCGCGCTGGCGCTGCTCGACGCCGACAGCGGCGCACAGCCGGGGATGCCGGTGCGCTGAAGGCCGGGAATGGAGAATCGGGAGTCGGGAATGGGAAAAGGCAAAGCCTCGTCCGTGCCGATAGATCGGCTTCCACCATTCCCGTTTCTCCATTCCCCATTCCCATGCACTTAGCCCTTTTCGACTTCGACCACACCGTCACCACCACCGATACCTATTCGCGGTTCCTGCGCCGCGTCGCCACGCCGCGGCAGCTGGCGCGGGCGAAGTGGTCGGTGGGGCCGTGGTTGGCCGGCTATCGGCTGGGCCTGGTCTCGGCGCAGGCGATCCGCAGGCGGGTCACCCGGATCGTGTTCGCCGGCCGGGCCGTCGAAGAGATCGCCGCGCATGCCCAGGCATATGCGCACGAGGTGCTGCCGACGCTGCTGCGCCCGGAGACGATGCAGCGCATCGCCTGGCATCGCACGCAGGGCCACAGCCTGGTGCTGGTGTCCGGATCGTTGGACCTGTACCTGCAGCCCTGGTGCGAGCAGCACGGTCTGGCGTTGATCTGCAACCGCCTGGAAGCGCGCGACGGCCGGCTGACCGGCCGCTACGCCGATGGCGATTGTGGGCCGCACAAGGCGCCCCTGATCCGCGCGCGCTACGATGTGGCCGCCTATCCGCGCGTCTACGCCTACGGCGACAGCCGCGAAGACCGGCCGATGCTGGCGCTGGCGCACGAGCGTTGGTACCGCGGACGCCGCATCGCCTGACCCTTGTCCTGCAGCGCGCCGCATCCGGCACGCCGAATCCGCCATGAAGCCCGCCCAAGACAATCTGCTGGAACGCCTCGATCGCCTGCTGCCGCAGACCCAATGCGGCCAGTGCGGCTTCGATGGCTGCCGCCCGTACGCCGAGGCAATGGCGCGTGGCGCGGCGCAGGTGGACCGCTGCCCGCCCGGCGGCGATGCCGGCGCGCGGGCGCTGGCGCGCGTGCTGGGCACCGTGTCGCTGCCCTACGACCGCCGCCGCGGCACGCACAAGCCGCCGCAGGTGGCGTTCGTGATCGAGGCCGACTGCATCGGCTGCACCAAGTGCATCCAGGCCTGCCCGGTGGACGCCATCGTCGGCGGCGCCAAGCACATGCACACGGTACTGGCACCGCTGTGCACCGGCTGCGAGCTGTGCCTGCCCGCATGCCCGGTGGACTGCATCGAGCTGCGCCCGGTCTAGGCGCCGACGCCCCGCACGGATCGCGCCACGTTTGCGCGTGCATGGTGCAAGCAAGCGGAAAGGGATGAGCACGTGTCCGCGCCCGCGAGATGCCGCAGCACCGTACCGGCGCGGGAGCGCGCTTGCGAACCGGGCTTGCCAGGACAGCCGCCGGGTCCGCGCCGCGTGACCTGACGCGGCCTGCCCGGAATGGATGACGCGCCCCGGCGTCCGGCGTCGGCGCGGCCGTCAGCGCATCCGGATCGGCGCCCGCTGCGTATTGCCAGCTGTCACCGACTCGCGGAAGCGCCACGCATGCCCATGCCGATCGCCCTTTCCCCACTCGCCCGCGCGCGCCAGCCGCTGGCCGCCGCTGTGTACCTGACCGTGTTGGGCGTCGCCGCCCCGGCGCAGGCGATGCTGCACTACGACGGGCTGGCCTATGCGCCGAACGGCCAGCAACTGCTGTACCGCGAGAGCCACTGGGTGCGCGACGACGGCGCGCGGCTGGTGCTGTACCGCTGCGCCGACGGCACGCCGTTCGCGCGCAAGCGCATCGCCGACGGCAGCACCGCCCCGGATTTCGAACTGGTCGACGCGCGCAGCGGCTACCGCGAAGGCGTGCGCCGTGCCGGCGGCGGCCGAGTGATGTTCAGCCAGCGCGACGGCGAGCCGGAACGCAGTGCGCCGTTGCCGGCGACGGCGGCGCCGCAGGTGATCGATGCCGGATTCGATGCCTTTCTGCGCCTGCACTGGGACGCGTTGCGCCAGGGCACACCGCAACGCGTCGCCTTCGTGTTGCCCAGCGCCCTGCGCACGCTGGAGTTCCAGATCAAGCCCGCGGCGGCCGACGCCGGCGTGCAGCGCTACACCCTGTCGGTGGACGCCTGGTACGGCGGCGTGCTGCCGAATATAGCGGTCGCCTACACGCGCAACGACCGCCGCCTGCTCGAATTCCGCGGCATCGGCAACGTCCGCGACGCGCGCGGCCGCTACGCGCAGGTGCGCATCGATTTTCCCGAGCGGCTGCGCGGCCAGGCCGACGCCGCCGCATGGAACCAGGCGCTGCAGCAACCGCTGGTCGCGCAATGCGCCGCGCGCTGAATCGCGCCGGCGCCACCTTCACGTCCGTCTGCGTCGCGGCCGCTACACCTATGCAGCGGTCTCCCACACCTCCCGACAAGGAACATCCATGGCCAAGGCCTATCTATGGTTCAACGCTGCGCTCTACGCAGTCCTCGCGCTGTGGTGCACGCTGTTGCCGGCGCAGACCGCCGCCGCGGTCGGCTACATCGGCCTGGACCGCTCCGGGCAGTCCGAATACCTGGTCATCTACGGCGGCCTGCAATTGGGGATGGCGTTCCTGTTCGGCTATTTCGCCCGCAGCGGGCAGATCCGTAACGGGCTGGTGCTGGCGCTCGCCTTCTACGTGCCGATCGTGCTCTACCGCAGCGCCAGCCTGCTGCGGCTGTGGCCGGTCGGACCGACCACCACCGGCCTGTCCGTGTTCGAGATCGCGCTGCTGCTCGCCGCGCTCGCGCTGTGGCGCGGGCAGCGTCGTTGAGCGACGCGCGCGCCGAAAGCCTGTAGCATCGCTGCCACCTTCGCCACCGCTCCCCGGCATGACCGAGACGCCCGATCACGACGAAGCAGGCCAATTGCTGGTCGCCACTGCGGCCGGCGACAGCGCCGCGTTTGAACGCCTGTACCGCACCACGTCGTCGCGCCTGTTCGGCGTGTGCCTGCGCATCGTGCCGCAGCGCGGCGAAGCCGAAGACGTGCTGCAGGAAGTGTTCACCTCGGTCTGGCGCAAGGCCGCGCAGTTCGATCCGCAGCGCGCGCGCGGCCTCACCTGGCTGACCATGATCGCGCGCAACAAGGCCATCGACTACCTGCGCGCGCGCGCACCGGCGCGTCACTCCGTGGCGCTCGACGACGCCGGCGAACTGCACGACGACGGCCGCGACCCGCTGGCCGAAACCGAGTGGCGCGTCGCCGGACGGCGCCTGGACGTGTGCATGGGCGAACTGGAGCCGCCGCGCGGCGACCTGATCCGCACCGCGTTCTTCGAGGGCATCACCTACGAGGAACTGGCTCACCGCAGCGGAACGCCATTGGGCACGGTCAAGAGTTGGATCCGGCGCGGCCTGGCCAAGCTGAAGGCGTGCCTGGAACGATGAACGCATCCGTGCCCGATCCGCAGGAAACCCCGCCGCCGCGCGACGTGCTGGCCGGCGAATACGTGCTTGGCGTGCTCGATGCAAGCGAACGCCGCGCCGCCGAACAACGCATCGACGCCGACGCCGAGTTCGCCGCGGCGGTGACGCAATGGCAGCAGCACCTGATGCCGCTGGCCGACGAGATCGCGCCGGTCGCGGTGCCGGAACGCGTGTGGGTGCGCATCCGCGCATCGCTCGGCCTGGATGCGCCGGTGCCGCGCGCGCCGACGGCATCGCCTGGCTTCTGGGAAAGCGTGCGCACCTGGCGCTGGCTGAGCGCCGGCGGTTTCGCCACCGCAGCGGCGTGCATGCTCACGCTGATGGTCGCGCGGCAGCCGCTCCCGCCGCAAACGCCCACCCCGCCGGTCGCCACGGCGCCAGCCGACACCGGCATCGCGATGACCTCGACGCTGATGCAGGACGACGGCAAGCCCGGCTACGTGGTGCTGATGGACGCCGACAAGAAGCGCATCACCCTGACCCCGCTGGCCGGCAGCCGCGACCCCGCGCGCGTGCCGGAGCTGTGGCTGATCCCGGCCGACGGCAAGGCGCGCTCGATGGGCGTGTTCGACGACGCGCAGGCGCGCGCGGCGCGCATTCCCGACGCGCTGATGCCGTTGCTCAGCGATGGCGCCTTGCTGGCGGTGACGATGGAACCACCCGGCGGCGCGCCCGGCGGCGTCGCCACCGGTCCGATCGTGGCAAAGGGCGGTATCAGCACGCTGCGCCTGGCACCGTAGGCGGGCCGCCGCGGTGCCAGCTGTTCCTTCTCCCTGCGGGAGAAGGTGCCCCGAAGGGGCGGATGAGGGTACGGGCGAAGCCTCAAAGATCCAGACGCGCCCGCCTGTCCGTGCCGACGTACCCTCACCCCAACCCCTCTCCCGGCGGGAGAGGGGCTACTGCGGCTCGTAGACAATGCAACGCAGACTGCGCGCCTCCCTTCTCCCTGCGGGAGAAGGTGCCCCGAAGGGGCGGATGAGGGTACGGGCGAAGCCTCACAGATCCAGATGCGCCAGCCTGTCCGTGCCGACGCACCCTCACCCCAACCCCTCTCCTGGCGGGAGAGGGGCTACTGCGGCTCGTAGACAATGCAACGCAGACTGCGCACCTCGCTTCTCCCTGCGGGAGAAGGTGCCGCGAAGGGGCGGATGAGGGTACGGGCGAAGCCTCACAGATCCAGATGCGCCAGCCTGGCCGTGCCGACGTACCCTCACCCCAACCCCTCTCCCGGTGGGAGAGGGGCTTGAGCGCCGTGCGTCGATGACACGCTCGGCTCTCGCGCTGCGCGTGATCATCAGAAGCACCGCGAACCCGCACGTTCACCCGGCCACCACTCGCGCGCAGGCAGCATCGCCGCAGCCGTCGCGCATGCGCCGGGCAGCCTGATCCTCCGACGATTCGACCTGCGTGGACGCCGCCGCTAGCGGCGACCGCATGCGCTGCCGTGGCCGGCCATCGATGCCGGCCGCAGTGCGCACAGACGCCGCGACGCGAGTGCATCCGTCTTCCGGCTTTGTCCGTATCGCTATCCGAATCCCCACGAGATGCGCTTGTGCCAAGCCCCGTTCCGGACCAGCCCCGTGAACCCACCGCTGCGCCTGCCGAGGCGCCCGCGCGCCGCGGCGGCGTGGCGCGCACGTTGCGGCGCTGGTTCGATACCGGCGCGGAGATCGAACTGGACGAGGCCCGCGCCGATCGCATCGACTGGCTGCGCGCCGCACCCTATTTCGCCCTGCACCTGGCCTGCCTGGGCGTGTTCTGGGTCGGCGCGTCGTGGTTCGCAGTGGGCATGGCGGTGGCGATGTACGCCGTGCGCATGTTCGCGCTCACCGGTTTCTACCACCGCTACTTCGCGCATCGCGCGTTCAAGACCTCGCGCGTGGTGCAGTTCCTGTTCGCCGCGCTCGGCGCGACCTGCGTGCAGCGCGGGCCGCTGTGGTGGGCCGCGCACCATCGCAACCACCATCGCCACACCGATACCCCGGCCGACCCGCATTCGCCGCGGCAACACGGTTTCTGGTGGAGCCACAGCGGCTGGTTCCTGACCCCGCGCGGCTTCCGTACCGACTGGGAGGCGATCCCGGATCTGCGACGCTTCCCGGAACTGCGCTTCCTGGACCGCTTCGACCTGCTGCTGCCGGTGCTGCTGGCGCTGGCGCTGTTCCTGCTCGGCGGCTGGCTGCAACGCCACCATCCGCAACTCGGCACCGACGGGCCGCAACTGCTGGTGTGGGGCTTCTTCGTCTCCACCGTGGCGCTGTTCCACGCCACCTTCACCATCAACTCGCTGGCGCACCGCTTCGGCAGCCGCCGCTTCGACACCCGCGACGACAGCCGCAACAACGCCTGGCTGGCACTGCTGACCTTCGGCGAGGGCTGGCACAACAATCACCACTTCTTCCCCGGCGCGGCGCGGCAAGGCTTCCGCTGGTGGGAAATCGACCTGACCTGGTATGGCCTGAAGGCGCTGTCGTGGACCGGCCTGATCCGCCAGTTGCGGCCGGTACCGGCAGGGCTGGTACGGGCGCAGGCGCGCGCACGATGAGCCGCATCGCGGTAGTGGGCTCGGGCATCGCCGGGCTGGGCTCGGCCTGGCTGCTGTCGCAACGGCACGAGGTCACCCTGTACGAGGCCGCCAATTACTTCGGCGGGCACACCCATACCCATGCGATCGAACTGGGCGGCGTGGAGTACGCGGTGGACAGCGGCTTCATCGTGTTCAACCCGCAGCACTATCCGCTGCTGAGCAAACTGTTCGCGCAGCTCGGCGTGGCAGCGCAACCGACCACGATGAGCTTTTCGGTACACGAAGCGCGCAGCGGCCTGGAATACAACGCAGGCAGTCTCGGCGGCCTGTTCTGCCAGCCCGGCAACCTGGCCAGCCCGCGCTTCTGGCGCATGCTGGGCGATCTGCGCCGTTTCTACCGGCAGGCGCCGCAGGTACTGGCCGATGCGGCGCAGGCGCAGCTGACGCTGGGCGAATTCCTGCAGCGACATGGCTATTCGGACGTGTTCCGCGACGCGCACCTGGTGCCGATGGCGTCGGCGCTGTGGTCTTCGCCGTCGCAGCGGATCCTGCAGTTCCCGATGCGCCAGCTGATCGGCTTCATGGCCAACCATCACATGCTGCAGATCAGCGGCCGGCCGCAGTGGCAAGTGGTGCAAGGCGGCTCCAACAGCTACGTGCGCGCGCTGCGCAGCCGCTGGCGGGTGCACGAGCGCATCGGCACGCCGGTGCGTTCGGTGCAGCGGCTGTCGCAGGGCGTATCGGTGCTGACCGAGGCCGACAGCGATGCCGATGCGCAGCACTACGACCACGTGGTGCTGGCCTGCCACGCCGACGACGCCCTGCGCCTGCTCAACGACGCCAGCGCCGCAGAGCGCGAGATCCTCGGCGCGATCGCCTACCAGGACAACGACACCGTGCTGCACACCGATGCGCGCGTGCTGCCGCGCAACCGCCGCGCCTGGGCCGCCTGGAACGCGCACGTGCCGGCCGATCCGGACGCGCCATGCACGGTCAGCTACTGGATGAACGCGCTGCAGTCGATCGCCTCGCCGCAGCCGTTCATCGTCAGCCTCAACCGCAGCGACGACATCGATCCGGCCAAGGTGCTGCGGCGCATGCGCTACCGGCACCCGCTGCAAACCCACGCCTCGGTCGCCGCGCAGGCGCGCAAGGGCGAGATCCAGGGCCAGCGCGGCACCTGGTTCGCCGGCGCCGGTTGGGGCTTCGGCTTCCACGAGGACGGCCTGCGCAGCGCGGTCGACGTCGCCGCCGGGCTAGGGGTACCCTGGCCATGAATCTGCTGCGCAGCGCTACCGTGTCCGCCCCGCCGGCTGGCGCCGTCTCGACAACGCCGGCGGCGGCGGGCACGACCAAGCGCGGGCTGCACAGCGCGCTCTACAGCGGCTGGGTCCGGCACCGCCGCCATGCGCCCAAGCCGCTGGCGTTCCGCTATCCGATCTTCCTGATGTACCTGGACTTGGCCGAACTCGAGCAGGTGTTCGCGCGGCGCTGGCTGTGGTCGGTCGGCCACCGCAACCTGGTCGAATTCCGCCGCAGCGACTACCTCGGCGATCCGGCGCAGCCGCTGGACGAAGCCGTGCGCGACCGCGTGCAGCAGCACTGCGGCGAACGTCCGCTCGGCGCGGTGCGCATGCTGACCCACCTGCGCTACTTCGGCCACTGCTTCAATCCGGTCACCTTCTACTACTGCCACGACGCGCAGCAGCGCCTGCACAGCATCGTCGCCGAGATCACCAACACGCCGTGGAAGCAGCGCCACGCCTACGTGCTGCCGGTGGCCGCCGCGCGCAGCCATGGCAGCGTGCATGCCTGGCGTTTCGACAAGCGCTTCCACGTCTCGCCGTTCATGGCGATGGCGCACGAGTACGCATGGCGCTGCAGCGAGCCGGGCGCGCAGTTGCGCGTGCACATGGACGTGCTGGATCCGCAGCCGGCGGCCAGGCGCTTCGACGCCACGCTGGTGCTGCAGCGGCGCGAACTCTCCGGCGCCAGCCTGGCGCGCGCGCTGCTGCGCTATCCGGCGATGACCCTGCAGGTCGTGGCCAAGATCCACTGGCAGGCGTTGCGCCTGTGGCTGCGCGGCAATCCGGTGCACGACCACCCCGACCATTCCCTTCCGCGAGAACGCCGATGAACGCTCCGCACGCGCCCTCCTCCGCTTCCGTCGCGCTGACCCCGGCCGCGCCGCCGCTGCGCGGCCTCGACCGCCTGCTGCGGCGGCGCCTGCTGGCCACGCTCGACGGCTTGCGCGACGGCCAGCTGCGCATCGAGGAAGCCGGCGCGATCACCACGTTAGGGAGCGCCACGTCAGGGAGCGCCACCCTGGGCAGCGCCACGCAGGCGGACAGCGCACTGCACGCGCACCTGCGCATCCGCGATCCGCGCTTCTACCGCCAGGCCGCGCTGAACGGCAGCGTCGGTGTCGGCGAGGCGTACATGGACGGACTGTGGGAATGCGACGACCTGGTCGCGCTGGTGCGCCTGCTGGTGCGCAACCGCGAGCGCCTGGACGCGCTGGAGACCGGCCTGGCCCGTCTCGGCGGCATGGCGATGCGCGGCCTGCACGCGCTGGCGCGCAACACCCGCGCCGGCAGCCGCCGCAACATCGCCGCGCACTACGACCTGGGCAACCCGCTGTTCGAACTGTTCCTGGACCGCAACCTGATGTATTCCTCGGCGATCTTCCGCGATGAAGACGCCGCGCTCGGCGACGCCGCGCTGGAGCGTGCCGCCGAGCGCAAGCTGCAGCGCATCTGCGCCAAGCTCGACCTGCAGCCGCACCACCATGTGGTCGAGATCGGCACCGGCTGGGGCGGTTTCGCGCTGCATGCGGCCAGACATCACGGCTGCCGCGTCACCACCACCACGATCTCGCGCGAGCAGTACGAACTGGCCCGCCAGCGCGTGGACGCGGCGGGCGTGTCTGATCGGGTCGAGGTGCTGTTGCGCGACTACCGCGACCTCGACGGCCGCTACGACCGGCTGGTCTCGATCGAGATGATCGAGGCGATCGGCCACCAATACCTGGACACCTATTTCGGCAAGGTCGGCAGCCTGCTCAAGGACGACGGCCAGGCGCTGATCCAGGCCATCACCATCGAGGACCACCGCTACGCGCAGGCGCTGAAATCGGTGGATTTCATCAAGCGCCACATCTTCCCCGGCAGCTTCATTCCCTCGGTGGCGGCGATGACCGGCGCGATCGCGCGGGCCAGCGACCTGCGCCTGTTCAACCTGGAAGACATCGGCCCCAGCTACGCGCTGACCCTGCGCGCCTGGCGCCAGCGTTTCATGGCCAAGTTGCCGCAGGTGCGCGCGCTGGGCTACGACGAGCGCTTCATCCGCATGTGGGAGTTCTACCTGGCCTATTGCGAGGGCGGCTTCCTGGAGCGCTCGATCGGCGACGTGCACTTGTGGCTGAGCAAGCCCGGCGCGCGCCCGGCGCAGTTCGCGCCGCCATTGGCGCACGACGCATGAGCAACCTGGCCAACTACGTCGCGTTGCAACTGCTGTGGCTGGTGGCCGTGATGGGCGCCGGGCACGGGCTGGCCTGGGCCGGCCCGGCGGCGCTGGCGCTGTTCGCGCTGTACCAGTTGCAGCCGCGCCGCCGCGCGCGCGGCGATGCGGCGCTGATGGCGCTGGCGCTGCTGCTCGGCGCCGGCGTCGATACCGTGCTGGCCGCGGGCGGCTGGGTACGCTACGCCGCGGCACTGCCGCCGGCGCCGTGGCCGCCGTTGTGGATCCTGTCGCTGTGGGCCGGCTTCGCGCTGACCTTCAACCATTCGCTGGCCTGGGTCATGCGACACCCGTGGCGCGCGGCGCTGTTCGGCGCGGTGTTCGGCCCGCTCGGCTACGTGCTGGCCGCGCGCGGCTGGCAGGCGGTGACGCTGAGCGCGCCGCTGCTGCACCCCGTGCTCTCGCTGGCGTTGGCCTGGGCCGCAGCGCTGGTCGTGCTGAGCGTGGCGACGCGGCGGTTGTCCGCGACGGCGCAGCCCGCGCCACGCATCGCAGGCGCCGCGCCATGAACGCCTGGCCGCTGCTGCACGTGGGTGCGTTCACTGCGCTGGTCATGCTCGCCGGTTGGGCCTGGCAGCGACGCAGCGGCAACGCCGGCGTGGTCGATGTGCTGTGGGCGGCATGCATGGCGCTGGCCGCGCTGTACTGCGCCTGGCGCGCCGACGGCGCCGCGCTGCCGCGCGTGCTGACCGCGGCGATGGGCGGCCTGTGGGGCGCGCGCCTGGCCTGGCACCTGGGCGTGCGCGTGTTCGGCGATGCGCACGAGGATGGCCGCTATCGCGCGCTGCGCGAACACTGGCACGGCGACCAGCGTCGCTTCCTGCTGTTCTTCCTCGGCCAGGCGCTGGTCGTGGTGCTGTTCGCGGTGCCGCTGTCGATCGCCGCGCACGCCCCGCTGCCGCAATGGAGCGTGTGGACCACGCTGGCGCTGGCGACCTGGCTGCTGGCGGTGGGGGGGGAAAGCCTGGCCGACCGCCAGTTGGCCGCGTTCCGCGCCGATCCGGGCAACAAGGGCAAGACCTGCCGCCGCGGCCTGTGGCGATACTCCCGGCATCCGAACTATTTCTTCGAGTTCGTGCACTGGTTCGCCTACGTGTTCCTGGCGGTGGGCAGCGGCGCGCTGTGGGTCGGCATCGCCGCGCTGGGGCCGCTGCTGATGTTCGCGTTCCTGTACCGCGTCACCGGCATTCCCTATACCGAACAACAGGCGCTGCGCTCGCGCGGCCAGGACTACGCCGACTACCAGCGCAGCACCAGCGCCTTCTTTCCGTTGCCGCCACGGCAATGACCCCGCTTCCAGGAGATTGCCCGATGTCCAGCACCCTCGCCCCTTCGCCTGCGCCCGCGCTGCCGGCCGAACCGCTGGCCACCCGCGTGGCCGAATCCGGCCTGCTGCCCGATGCGTTGCTGCGCGCCGCGATGCGCAAGCTGTGCACGCAGCGCCTGCGCGATGAGCGCAGCGGCGGCGCCGACGCGGCCTGGGAACGCCAGCGCGCCTTCGTCGAGGCCCTGCGCGGCAGCGCCATCGCGATCGAGACCGATGCCGCCAACCGCCAGCATTACGAACTGCCGCCGCGCTTCTTCGAGCTGTGCCTGGGCAAGCGCCTGAAGTACAGCAGCTGCTACTGGGACGCCGGCACCCAGGACCTGGACGCGGCCGAGGAGCGCATGCTGCACCTGTACGCCGAACGCGCGCAGCTGCGCGACCGCCAGCGCATCCTCGAACTGGGCTGCGGCTGGGGTTCGCTGACCCTGTGGATGGCCGAGCACTATCCCGGCGCACGCATCACCGCGGTGTCCAACTCGCGGCCGCAGCGCGAGCACATCGAGGCGCAGTGCCGCGCGCGCGGGCTGCGCAACGTGGAGGTCATCACCCATGACGCCAACACCCTGACCCTGCCGCACGCGAGCTTCGACCGCGTGGTGTCGATCGAGATGTTCGAGCACATGCGCAACTACCGCGAGCTGCTGGCGCGCATCGGCCAGTGGCTGGTGCCGGGCGGTCGGCTGTTCGTGCACATCTTCTGCCACCGCGACCTGGCCTACCCGTTCGAGGTGCAGGGCGAGGACAACTGGATGGGCCGGCACTTCTTCACCGGCGGGCTGATGCCGGCCGCCGACACCCTGCTGCAGTTCCAGGACGACCTGGCGCTGGAACGGCGCTGGCTGCTGTCCGGCGAACACTACGAGAAGACCGCCAACGCCTGGCTACGCAACCAGGACCGGCATCGCGCCGAACTGATGCCGGTGCTGCAGGCCACCTACGGCCGCGACGCGAAGATCTGGTGGCAGCGCTGGCGCATGTTCTGGATGGCCTGCGCGGAGCTGTTCGGCTACGAGCAGGGCCAGCAGTGGGGCGTGGCGCATTACCGGTTCGTCAGGCGCTGAAGCGCCGGGATTCGGGATTGGGGATTGGGGATTCGCAAAGGCGAGGTTGCGTGCTCTGAAGCGCGACGTGATGCCGATCGGCTCTTGGACCGACCGCATGGTTCAGGCAACCGGAAGTGGGGATCGCAGGTTCGAATCCCGAATCACGAATCCCCAATCCCGGCCTTCCACTCACACGGCAGCGGTGATCACGATCTCGATCTTCCACTCCGGGTTGGCCAGCTTGGCCTGCACGGTGGCGCGCGCCGGGGTGCTGCCCGGGCAGACCCAGGTTTCCCAGACCTTGTTCATCTCGGCGAACTCGGCCAGGTCGGTCATGTAGATCTCCGCGCGCAGCACCTTGCTCTTGTCGCTGGCGGCGCGCGCCAGCAGTTCGTCGATCGCCGCCAGGACCTGGCGGGTCTGGCCGGCGATGTCGGCGCTGGCGTCGTCGGCGATCTGCCCGGCCAGGTAGGCCACGCCGTTGTGCACGGTCATTTCCGACATGCGCGGGCCGGTATCGAATCGCTGGATCATGAGGCGGTGTCCTGAAGAGGGGAAACCCGGGCATTGTCGCGCGATTGCGCCAAGCCTGCAGGCCGCCACAGCCGGTAGGCGACCAGCAGCAGCCAGGCCAGGATCAGCACGATCGCCAGCTTCTGGGTCAGCCCGCGCGGCGGCGCGCGCCACAGCACATGCACCCACAGCGCCACGAACGCCGCCACCGCCAGGGCCATCACCGTGCCGGCATGGCCCTGCCACGGCGCTTGCCGGCGCAGCCAGGCGCTCTGCAGCAGCATCGCGCTGGTCGCGCACAGGAACGCGGTCTGCGCGAACAGCGCGTGCAACAGCGGCGCCAGCAAGGGAGCGCGCTGCGGCAGGTAGCTGTCGCCGATCGCCACCCCGCACAGGCCCAGCCCGGCGACCGCGAACAGCAGCAGGGGCGCGGCGCTGCGTGCCGGCGGCGGGGCCTGTGCATACAGGCCGGCGGCCAGCGCGACGATGCCCGCCGCCAGCAGCACGTAGACAATCCGCAGCAGCAGCCCGCCGGGGCCGTGCAGGTACAGGCTCAGCGTCGCCTGCTGCCAGTGCAGGTCGGCGCGCAGCAGCTGCAGCGCCAGCGCCACGCCGAGGAACAGCAGGCACAGCAGCGTGGCGAGGGCGCCGGCGGCGCGCGGCCAATGCGGCGGCGCGGCGGCGCGGGCCAGGGGCGTCGGCATGGGATCGGCTCCGGGTCGTAGCGGGGAACGCGATGCGCGACGCATGCGCGCGCCCGCACCCTCCGCGCACACCGACGCGGTGCCGACGTGCGATTCCACTATGATGCGCGTCGCCGGTGTCGCCGGTACAGCCCTAGGCCACCCGATATCGCGATGCACCAGCCCCGTTCCGCCTGCAGGCGCGCCATCGCGCTGGCCCGCACCGCCAACGCCACATGCCTGCGCGACGCCGCTGGCGCCTGCGCACAGTTCCCTCTCTCCTTCGCTTACGCTCCCCTGCAATGACCGACGCCGCGCCCTCCGTTTCCCCGTCCCCCTCCGCCGCTGGCTGGCGCCGTGCGCTGCCGGTGGTGTTCAGCCTGGCGATCCTGGCGCTGGCGCTGCGCGCGCTGGCCACCGAGTTCAGCACCCACGGCTACGCCGCGATCCGCCATGCCTTCAACCAGCTCAGCGTCGGCCAGATCGCGTTGACCCTGCTGCTGGGGCTGAGCAGCTACGCCTGCCTGATCGGCTTCGACGCGGTCGGCCTGCACCGCAGCGGGCGCAAGCTGCATCCGATGCGGATCGGCGTTACCGCGTTCCTGGCGCACGCGGTCGGGCAGACCCTGGGCTTCGCCGCGCTCACCGGCGGCGCGGTGCGCCTGCGCGGCTACGGCCGGGTCGGGCTGAGCCTGGCCGAGATCGGCCAGGTGGTGCTGATGAGTACGCTCGGTTTCGTGTTCGGCGCCTGGCTGCTGCTGGCATTGGCGCTGACCCTGGAACCGGCGTCGGCGGCGCTGGCGCTGCCGCTCGGCGCCTCGGCGGTGCGCGCGTTCGGCATCGCGCTGCTGGCGGGCTTCGGCCTGATGCTGCTGCTGGCCGGGCGCGAAGGCCGCACCCTGCGCTGGCGCACCCACGAACTGTGGTTGCCGGACCGGCGCACCGCGCTCGGCGTGACCGCGCTGAGCGTGGTCGAACTGGGCCTGGCCAGCGCCGCGTTCTACGTGCTGCTGCCGAACGAATCGGGCATCGAGTTCGTCGGCTTCGTCGGCCTGTACCTGGTCGCGGTGGTGGCCGGCCTGATGTCCACCGTGCCGGCCGGCCTGGGCGTGTTCGAATGGAGCCTGCTCAAGCTGCTGCCCGGCGTGGCCCCGGCCGCGGTGCTGGCGGCGGCGCTGATCTACCGCATCACCTACTACGTGGTGCCGCTGCTGCTGTCGGTGCTGATGGCCGCGGTCTCGGGCCTGCGCCGGCCGCTGGCGGCCAGCGCCGGCGGGGTGCGCGTGGCCTGGGGCACGCTGCGCCCGTGGCTGCCGCAGATCATCGCGATGGCGGTGTTCGCGGTCGGCGCGGCACTGGTCATCGACGGCACCCTGCCGACGCCGAAGCGGCGCCTGGGCATGGCGCCGCTGTCGATCGTGGAGACCTCGCACCTGCTGGCCAGCCTCGGCGGCGTGGTGCTGCTGCTGATCGGCCAGGGCCTGCAGCGGCGCAGCCATGCGGCCTGGGTGCTGGCGATCGGCATCTGCGTGCTGCTGCCGCTGCCGGCCTGGCTGCGCGGCGGCCACGCCTCGGTGGCGCTGTCCTCGCTGGTGGTGGCGGCCGGGCTGTGGGGCGCGCGGCGCGAGTTCTACCGCCAGGGCGCGCTGCTCGACGAGGCCTGGTCGTGGCCGTGGCTGCGCAACCTGGGGCTGGTGCTGATCGCCACGGTGTGGCTGCTGTTTTTCGTCTACAGCCACGTCGAATACCAGAACGAACTGTGGTGGCAGTTCGCCACCTCGGCCAATGCGCCGCGGGCGCTGCGCGCGGTGCTGCTGGTCAGCGTGGCGGTGGTGGTGTTCGGGCTGGCGCGGCTGCTGCACAGCACGCGTTCGCCGCTGCCGGCCGCCGACGCGGCGCAGCTGGACGCGCTGGCGCCGGTGCTGGCCGCGGCCACCGACACCCAGGCCTGCCTGGTGCTGACCGGCGACAAGGCGCTGCTGCCCGACGAAGGCGGCCAGGGTTTCGTGATGATGCAGCGCTACGGCGGCTCGCTGGTGGCGATGGGCGACCCCGTGGGGCCCCCGGAGGTCGCGCGGGCGCTGATCTGGCGCTTCCGCGAGGAAGCCGACCGGATGGGCCTGCGCCCGGTGTTCTATCAGGTCGGCGAGCAGCACTGGCAGACCTACCTCGACCTGGGCCTGACCCTGGTCAAGCTCGGCGAGGAAGCGATGGTGTCGCTGGAAGACTTCCACCTGGAAGGCCGCGACCGCGCCGACCTGCGCCAGGCCTGGAACCGCGGCAAGCGCAGCGGGCTGAGCTTCCGCATCGTGCCGCTGGAGGAGATCGACGCGCTGATGCCGGTGCTGGCCGACGTCTCGCAGCAATGGCTGGAGGAAAAGGCCGGCGAAGAGAAGGGCTTCTCGCTGGGCAGCTTCGACCCGGCCTATCTGCGCCGCTTCCCGATCGCGGTGGTCGAGGCCGAGGGCAAGGTCGTGGCCTTCGCCAACCTGTGGCAGGCGCCGGCCGGACACGAGCTGTCGGTGGACCTAATGCGGCACATCGCCGATGCGCCGAAGGGCACCATGGATTTCCTGTTCATCGAGCTGTTCCTGTGGGGCCGCGAACAGGGCTACAAGCGCTTCTCGCTGGGCATGGCGCCGCTGTCGGGCCTGGCCCAGCACCGCCTGGCCGGACGCTGGAACCGCTTCGGCAACCTGATCGTGCGCCATGGCGAGCGCTTCTACGGCTTCACCGGCCTGCGCCGCTTCAAGTCCAAGTTCGCGCCGGCCTGGCGCACCCGCTACCTGGCCGCGCCCGGCGGCATGCATCTGCCGGCGGCGCTGCTGGACGTGACGCGGCTGATTTCGCTGGATCCGCGTAAGCCCGATTGACGGCCGGGATTGGGGATTGGGGATTGGGGATTGGGGATTGGTAGCCATTCGGCTGCGGAAGCAGGGATTCGGGGACCTGGGAAGAGGTCTCTGCGGCAACTGGGGTTTGTGGGAGGGGCTTCAGCCCCGACGCTTCAGCGGCACTGCGTCGGGGCTGAAGCCCCCCCCCACACATGCCGCTCTTGCGAATCCCCAATCCCGAATCCCCAATCCCGGCCTTCAATCGATGCGCTGCAGGATCTGCTTGGCCAGTTCCGCGTAATCGCCCTTGAAGTGATGGTCGCCCGGCAGCTTCACCTGTTGCGCGCCGCCGTGCGGCAGGTCCGGGCACAGCGTGTCGTCGTCGTCTTCGCCGTAGATGCACAGGGTGTGCGCGCCCGGCATCTTCGCCACTTCCGGGGCGATCGGCAGGCCGTCGTCGCCGGAGCTGATCCAGTTGGAGACGTGGAATTCGTAGTCGGCGGTCTTGCCCAGCGACAGCAGCGCGGTGGCCTGCACCTGCTCGCGCATCGCCGGCGGCAGTTGGTTGTAGGCCGCCGGCAGCACGTCGGCGCCCTGCGAGAAGCCGATCAGCACCACGCGTCCGCGCTGCCACAGGTGGCTGTAGTGGCGGTAGATGCGGTCCAGGTCGGTGGCGAAGCCCTGCGGGGTGCGCTCGCTCCAGAAATAGCGCAGCGAATCCACGCCGACCACCGGGATGCCGGCCTGGGCCAGCGCGCCGGCGACCTGCTGGTCGAGCCCGGCCCAGCCGCCGTCGCCGGAAACGAAGATCGCGAACACCTGGTCGTTGGCGTTGCCGGTGGCCGCTGCGCCTGCCGCGGCCGGCGCAGCGACCGCAGGCACCTCGACCACCGGCAGCCCGGCCAGGTCGACCGGCGTCGGCGGCAGGCTGACCCCGCGCTGCGCGCCCAGCGAACGCACCGCCGCGCGCAGTCCGGGCAGCGGATCGCCGCTGGCGCTGCGGCGGAACTGCCGCGCCTGCGGCACCTTCTGCAAGAACGCATCGCTCTGCTGGGTGCAGCGGCGCTTGCCTGGCGCATCGATCGCCGCCAGCCACGGCAGCGGCAGCGTCGCCGGCTGCAGCGCGCGCGCCGGCGCGGTGATGCCGGCGCCGCAGATCTGGTCGTCCAGCACCTGCACCGGACAGAAATCCTCGGTGACCAGGCCGGCCAGCAGGTGCTTGGGCGCCTGCGCCGCGACCGCGTAGGCCAGCGCAGCGCCGTCGCCATCGCCGACCAGCAGCGGCAGGCGGTAGGTCGGCACATGGTAGTAGGCCTGCACGTAGCGCGAGAAGTTCTCCACGTCGCCGGCGGAGAAGCCGCAGGTGCCGGGGATCTTGGCCAGCACCGCCTGCAGGTGCGCGCCATCGATCACCACCACCATCGCGCCGTCGTCGCGCAGCGCCTCGATCTGGCGCATGCGCGCCGCCTCGCCGTGCTTTCCGCCGGCGAACCACAGCACCACGCGCTGCGCCTCGCCATGCGGCAGCAGCACCGGGACCTGTTCGAAGCGGCCGTGGCTGAGTTTCTCCGGGACCGCAGCCGGTGTCGCCGCTGGCGCGGCTGGCGCTGGCGCCGCTGCCGTCGTCGCAGGCGCCGCCGAGGCGGCAACCGCGGCGGCCAGGCCGGCCAACGCACATCCCCACATCCATCCGCCACGCATTCGCATCATCCGGCAATCCTGAAAAGGCGTGTAAAGATAATCCCGAACGGCGGCGGCGCGAAGCACGGCGCGGGCGCCGGTTCATGCGGGGTACGCCGGGACGTTGCACGCGGGGCCGGCACGGCCGCCCGCAGGCGGGCGCTCACGCGCCCGGGTCGGCCTCGGGATGGCGCAGCCGCCACGCCGCCAGCGCCAGCCGATAGCGCGCCACTTCGTCGTTGTACAGGTCGTGGACGCACAGCGGGCAACCGCTGTTGCAGCAATCGCTGGGCAGCGGCGGCTGCGGCGCTTGCGGGCACGGATCGGCAGTGGCGGAATCGGGATCGGACATCACGGTGCGCGGCGGGTGGCACGCCAGCGGCGTGAACAGGTGCGCATTGTAGAACGCCGGCGCGGCCGGCTCAGCCGATCGCCTGGCGCAGGTTGGCGCGCGCCGCCGCGTCGTAGCGCGCATGGAACCAATCGCTGAGGAAGATGCGCGGCTGCGCCAGCACCGTCTTCAGGAACGCCCGGCGCTTGCGCCGGTACAGCCAGCCCGGCACCACGCCGCGGTATTCCTCGGCGATGGCGCGATCGTAGGCGGCGAACCCGGCGGGATCGGCGCCGAGAATGGCCATGTCGCAATCCAGGAACAGCGCCGCCTCGGCATCCACCGCAGCGGCGGACAGTTGCCCATGGCGCGCTGTCAGCTCGATCAGCGCGGCGACGCGCGCCGCGTCCAGCCCGGCAGCGGGCAGCCACTGCGCGATCGCCGCCTGCGCCATGCGTGCCGACTGCGCCTCGTTGTCGCCACGCCCGGCCTGATACACCGCGTCGTGATAGAGCACGGCCAGGTAGACCTCGCGCGGCTGCCGCCAGCCCAGGGCCGCGGCGACCTCGGCATAGTGGCCCAGCACCGCCTGCACATGGCCGAAGTGGTGATAGGCGCGCGGCGGCGTGGCATAGGCCGCCTGCAACTGCTCCCATTGCGCGGCGGGCAGGGTCAGCGGCGGCGCCGGTTCGCTCATCGGATCGCCTCGCCGCCGGCAGACGCAGGCCCGGCCGCATCCGCCGACAGCGGCCAGGTCGCCTCGTGCACATAGCGTCCCTGCCCTTGCACGCTGCGGATCAGGCTCAGCGCGGCGACCGTGCAGCGCAGTTCCGGCACGGTTTGCGGCGGCACCGTCTGCTCGTCGTAGCTCAGGGTGATATGCGGGACATAGGCCGTGTCGGCGCGCGTGGCCACGCCCTGGCGGCCGAGTTGCCGCTGCAGCGCCTCGCGCAGCCGGCGCAGCGCGGGCGGCTCGGCGTCGCCAAGCAACACCAGCGGCCGCGTGCGCGCGCGGCCGCCGAAGCTGGCGACCCGATCGAAACACAGCTCGAACGGCGCCGCCGCCAGTGCCTGTCCGGCGGCATGCGCCTGCTGCAACAGCCGCGGCGGAATGCCGGCGTATTCGCCGAGGTAATGCAGGGTCAGATGCAGACGTTCCACCGGCAACGCGCGACCGCGCAGATCGTGCGCGGCACGCAGGCGCTCGCCAATCGCGAAGGCGCGCTGCGCAGTGGCCGGGTCCGGCAGCACGGCGAAGAACAGGCTCTCGCGCGGCGCGGGCGCAGCGAAGCCGAGCGAGAACTGCGCGTTTGCGGAAGAAGGATCGTGGGCCATCGGCAGGGTGCGGACGCCGCAGGCGCTGCGGCGACGGGACAGGGACCGCCATGGTAGCAAGCGCGTTGCGCCCGGCGCGCGACCGCTCGCTGCGCAACGCAAAAGGCCGACCGGACGGAATCCGGTCGGCCTTTGTGCCTTTCGGCATCGGCACGCTGCGATCCGCGCGGATCGCAACGTGCGTTGCCGTCGATGAAGGCCAGGCGGGAGCCCGGCCCGCGGCTCAGGCCGCGTTCTTCATCGCCAGCTTGCGGTTGCGCATCACGTCGTGACAGGCACGCACTTCCGGCAGCAGCTTGGTGGCGGCATCGCGCGCGGCGACCGGGGTATCGCTGTCGGCGATGGTCTCGTTGAACGCCTTCAACAGGCGATCCTCGGACTCTTCCAGCTCGGCCACGTAGCCGTACTTGGTGTCGCCCAGCGTCGCGCGCACCTTGCCATACATCTGCTGCATGCTGCCGACCAGCGTGCCGTGCTCGTCGGGCTTGCCACCGACCGCCTGGACCACGGCGCTCAGGCTGCTGACGATGTCGGACTTGACCCCGGCAATGCGCAGGAACAGCGCGGACAGCTCGGTATCGCCGACCTTCTGCGCCGCTTCTTCGTAGAAATCCTTGCCGTCGCGGGAAATGGCGATCAGGTCGTTGAGGCTGTGGGTGGTCTTGCTCTGAATGCTCATGGATGGAACTCCTTCTGCAATGGGCCGGCGAACATCGCGCAACGGGCACGTCGGGTCGTGTTCCCTGGATGTCGCTTGGCCGCGGGATGAAGAGTCTTGCCGCGTTGCGTCGTGGGAGAGATGCTGGACGCCGGGGCATAAAGTGCACGTGAGCCGAAACGGCTGCGTCCTCACGCGACGCTGGCAGGCATGAACGAACATTCATCGCCAGCGCGCGGGATTCGCTGGCGATATTTTCGCCAGGCCGTGCATGCGCCCGGCACGGCACGCCGCGGCGGAGTTATCCACATGCTTGCCCCGCACTCATCCACAATCGCTGTGGATGAATACGCGGCGCCGGCCAGCCGGCAGGCACGCCATCGGACGCGGCCGCGATGGCCGCATTCCCTGGCACGTGCGACGCGCCGGCAAAGGGCTATATTTGCCGAAAGACCCTCCCATCCGGGATTCCCAACGAGGTGCGCCATGTTCGGCTGGACCGCATTCGCCCTGGTCGCCGCGACGGCGATCGCGCCGCCGCCCGCACCGCCGTCGCCGCCCGCTCCATCTGCGCCGCTCGTCCCCGAAGAAATCATGCGCGTCCCGCCCGCGCTGCATGCGCTGGTGCAGCAGCGCATCGACCGCCACAGCCCGCCCGAGCAGCGCCTGCAGCAGTTGGTGCGGCTGGCCTTCGACGTGGACGGCCTGGATCTGCAGTACGACGCCAAGGCCACCAACAGCGTTGCCGAGAGCTATACAACGCGGCGCGTCAACTGCCTGTCCTTCACCCTGCTGTTCGTGGCCCTGGCGCGCGACGCCGGGGTGGACGCGCAGGTGCAGGAAGTGGGCCGCGTCCTGAGCTGGTACGAGGACGGCAACGCGCTGTACAACGCCGGCCACGTCAACGTCCTGGTGCGCATCGACGGCAGTCGCCGCAGCGTGGACCTGGACCGCAGCGTGCTGATGGACCGGCGCGGTCCGCAGCCGATTTCCGACCGCCGCGCACTGGCGCACTACTACAACAACCGCGGCGCCGAGCTGATGGCCAACGGCGACCTGCCCGCCGCGCAGCAGCACATGGAGATGGCGCTGCGGATGGACCGCGACTTCGCCGCCGTCTGGAACAACCTCGGGGTGCTGGCGCTGCGCCAGGGCGATCCGCAGACTGCCGCGAACAACTACGCGACCGCACTGTCGATCGATCCCGGCCACGTGTCCGCGCTGTCCAACGCCGCCATCCTGTACCGGCACCTGGGCGACAGCCGGCACGAAGCGGCGATGCTGGCGCGGCTGCAACGGGTGCAGCTCACCGATCCGTTCCATCAGTATCTGCTCGGCAACGAGGCGGAACGGCGCCAGGACTATGCCGCGGCGATCGGCTACTACCGGCATGCGCTGCGCCTGTACGACAACGCGCACCTGCTGTATTTCGCCCTGGCCCGCGCCTATCTGCTCAATGGCGATCCGCGCCGCGCCAACTGGGCGTTGCAGCAAGCCGTGGAGCACGCCGACAAGACCGCGCAGCCGCGCTACCAGGCCAAGCTGGAGGCGTTGCGGCGGTTGACGCACAACACCCAGGCGCAGCGCTGAGCCGCAGCGGGCGAGCCGATCGGGCGGCGCGCGTGGCGTCGGCGTCGCGCATCCACGCAGCCACCCCTACCACAACGCGCCGCCCCACACGCCTGGCGCGATCGCACCAGGCCCTATGCCGCCCGGCTCAACAGGCTTGCGCCAGGCGCTGCGCACGGCGCGCGTCGTGGCGCGCCCACAGGTACACCAGCAGGCCACCCAGCGCCGCCGCCGCGCCGACGTAACCGGTCGACGTCCAGCCCAGCCCGGCGCTGATCGCGATCCCGCCCATCCACGGTCCCAGCGCGTTGGCCAGGTTGAAGGCGGCATGGTTGGACGCCGCGGCCAGGGTCTGCGCCTCGCTGGCCACGTCCATCAGCCGGGTCTGCAACACCGGCGCCAGCGCACCCATCGTGCCGACCGCGACCACCGCCGGCAGCACCGCCCAGGGCGAATGCGCGGCCAGCGGCCAGGCCAGCAGCACCGCCATCGACCACAGCAGCACCAGCGGCACGGCGCGGAACTGCAACCGGTCGAACAACCAACCGCCGGCGAGGTTGCCGAGCAGGCCGCCGAAGCCGAACGCGCACATCGCGAACGGGATCCAGCGTTCGGACACGCCGGTAACCTGGGTCAGGGTCGGCGCCAGATAGCTGAACACGCAGAACATGCCGGCGAAGCCGACCGAGCCGATGCCCAGCGCCAGCCACACCTGCGGCCGGTTGAACGCGCGCAGTTCGCGCAGCGGCTGCTGCCGCGGTTCCTGCGGATCGGCCGGCAGCAGGCGCATGACCAGCACCACGGTCAGCACTGCGATCGCCGCCACCAGCGCGTACGCGTAGCGCCATTGCGCCACCTGGCCCAGCCAGGTCGCCAACGGATTGCCGATCAGCACCGCCAGATTGAGCCCCAGCAGCACCCGGCTCACCGCCGCGCCGCGCTGGTCGGGGCGGCTGATCGATGCGGCGACCAGCGTGGCCACGCCGAAATAGGCGCCATGCGGCAGCCCGGCGATGAAGCGCACCAGCAGCATGCTGTGGTAATCCGGCGCCAGCGCACTGGCCAGGTTGCCGACCGCGTAGAAGCCCATCAGCGCCAGCAGCAGCGTGCGCCGCGGCCAGCGCGCGCCGACGATCGCCAGCAACGGCGCGCCGACCACCACGCCCAGCGCATAGGCGCTGATCAGGTGCCCGACCTGCGGCTCGTCGATCGCCAGCCCGCGCGCGATGTACGGCATCAGGCCCATCGTGGAGAACTCGCTGGTGCCGATCGCGAAACCGCCCATCGCCAGCGCGAACAGGATCAGCACGTAGCCGCGGCGCGACAGCGGCGCCTGGGGAGTGACGGGAGTGGACATGCCCGGGACCTGATGAGGGGCCGCCCATTATTGTGCATCGCAGCATGCAAGGGCACCCATGCGCGTGCAACAGCGCGTTGCAGCGTGGCACGTGGGCATTGAGTTGCAGCCACGCTGTACGGCTTCAGCAAGCGACCTCACCAATACCCCCTGGCGCGCAGCGCGTCGGGGCGATGCCGCGGTGGCGGCGGACATGCGCAGCACCTTGTTCACCGCATCGCTATCGCTCGGATCGCAACGGCGTCGCGGCCAACTCCACGCGTCGGCTCCAACACGGAGGCACCCTCGCTGGCGAGCCGACCGCCGGCAACGCACTGTCCCATCATGGCGACGCGCAACCGTGGCGGTCGTCCCCATGTCTTGACGGGTGACGACCGGCGCCGCCGGCGCCGTGCCGTCCATGCCCCCATTCCTGTTTCGAGAAACGTACCGATGACCGCTACCGCTTCCCCGTTGTTCGCCCCGCTGCGCCTGGGCGCGATCGAACTGGCCAACCGCATCGTGATGGCGCCGCTGACCCGCAACCGCGCCGAAGGCGAAGGCCGCATCCCCTCGCCGCTGGCGCCCGAGTACTACGGCCAGCGCGCCGGCGCCGGGCTGATCGTCGCCGAGGCCACCCAGATCAGCCCGATGGGCCAGGGCTACATGGATACGCCCGGGATCTACAGCGAGGCGCAGGTCGCCGCCTGGAAACAGGTCACCGCCGAGGTGCACCGCCGCGGCGGCAGGATCGTGCTGCAGCTGTGGCACGTCGGCCGCATCTCCCACGTCAGCCTGCTGCCGGACGGCGCCGCGCCGGTGGCGCCGAGCGCGCTGCGCGCCAACGCCAAGACCTATACCGCCGAGGGCTTCAGCGACGTCTCCGCACCGCGCGCGCTGCGCCTGGACGAGATTCCGGCGCTGCTGGAGGACTTCCGCCACGCCGCGCGCAACGCCATCGCCGCCGGCTTCGACGGCGTGGAAGTGCACGCCGCCAACGGCTACCTGATCGACCAGTTCCTGCGCGACGGCAGCAACCACCGCGACGACGCCTACGGCGGCAGCATCGAGAACCGGACCCGGCTGCTGTTCGAGGTGGTGCAGGCGGTGGCGCAGGAAATCGGCGCCGAGCGCACCGGCGTGCGCCTGTCGCCGGTGACCCCGGCCAACGACGCGCACGACAGCGACCCGCAGCCGCTGTTCGAGCGCGCGGTCGAACGCCTGGATCCGCTGGGCCTGGCCTTCCTGCACGTGATCGAGGGCGCCACCGGCGGCCCGCGCGACAACATCGCCTTCGACTACGCCGCGCTGCGCGCCAAGTTCCGCGGTCCGTGGCTGGTCAACAACGGCTACGACAAGGCGCTGGCCGAACGGGTGCTCGGCGCGGGCGCTGCCGACGCGGTCGCGTTCGGGCGTCCGTTCATCGCCAATCCGGATCTGGTGGAGCGGCTGCGCCGCGACGCGCCGCTCAACCCCCTGGATGCGGACACGCTCTACGGCGGCGGCGCCAAGGGCTACACCGACTACCCGACGCTGGACTGAGAAACCAGACGCGCGGCGGCACACGCGTGCCGCCGCCGCTGCAACTCAAGGCGTCGCCGCCTGCTGCGGCGGCGCATCCGCAGACAGATGCGCCTGCAGGAAGCCGGCCACGCCGCTCCACAGCGCGGCACGGTGATCGACGTCGGCGAAGCCGTGGCCCTCGCCCGCGAAGGTCAGACCCACCGGCGGGTTGCCGGCCATCTCCAGCATCCGCAGCATGCGCCGGGTGTGTTCGTAGTCCACGCGCCGGTCCTCCAGCCCGTGCGCCAGCAGCACCGGCACCTTGATCGCCTCGTAGCGGTACAGCGGCGAAGTGCGGGTCATCTGCTCCAGCTGCGTGTTCGGATTGCCCAGCAGCCGCTCCAGGTCGGCGCGACTGTCGGCATCGCGCGCGCCGTCGCTGGCGGTATAGATCAGGATCCGGTCGGCGACCCCGGCGATCGACGCCACGCAACGGAAACGCGCCGGCCAGCGCATCGCCATCACCAGCGCCGAGTACCCGCCATAACTGGCGCCGAGCACGCACATGCGCTGCGCATCCAGCGGATAGCGCGCCAGCGCCTGTTCGATCGCCGCGTCGATGTCGTCCTCGATCAGCGTGCCGAAACCGTCGCGCCCGGCTTCGCGGAACGCGCGACCGTAGCCGTCGGAGCCGCGGAAGTTGACCCGCAGCACCGCATAGCCGAGCGAGGCCAGGAACTGGGTGTCCGGATCGAAGCCCAGCGAATCGGCCACGCCGATCGGCCCGCCGTGCGGGAACACCACCAGCGGCTTGCGTCCGCCGCCCGGCGGCAAGGTCAGGAACGCCTCCAGCGGCAACCCGTCGCGGCCCTTGAACTTGAGCACCTCGCTGGGCGCGAAATGCAGGCCCTGCAGCCACGGCATGTCCTCGGCGATCGGCGTGGCGGCGCGCTTGTCCAGGTCCAGGTGGTACAGCTGCGGCGGCTGGTCGGCGGCGTCGGCCCACAGGATCATCTGCCGTCCGTCCGCGTTGCGCGCGGCGATCTGCACGTTGCGCCCGGGCAGTGCGGCGCTCAGCGCGCGGCCGAGGCGTTCGTCGGTGCTTTCGAAGTAGTGGCTGACCAGGCGCCCGCTCTCGTAGTAGGTGACCCCGATCGGCGTGCGCCGCGGGCCCTGGATCAGGTCGACCACATCGACCCCGGGCTGGCTGAACAGGGTGCGCACGATCTTGCGCGCGGCGACGTCGTAGGCGACCAGATCGCGCTGGCCGCGCCCCTCGTCGGTCACCGCGTAGATCTCGCCGGCATCGAAGGACAGCCCGACCGGCTGGAAATCGCGCAGGTCGCTGAGCCTCATCACGTCGCGGTAGGTCGCGCCCATGCCGTCGCGGTACAGCAGCACGTAGTCGTCGTCGCGCCGCACCACCGCCAGGCGCAGCCGCCCGTTGCCGTCGGTCAGCCAGCCCAGGTCGCGTTCCAGGCCGATGTTCAGCCGTTCCTGGAAACGCGGCCGCCAACGGTCGATCGCCGCCTGGCTGGACACGTCCATCAACTGCACCGCGTTGTCGCCGTTGCGCAGCGTGGTGGCGTACAGCACCGTGTTGGGCGCCTGCGGCAAGGCATCGACGATGTAGCCGCCATCGGGCAGGGTCAGCGCGCTCCACTTGCGCTTGCCGTCGGCGCCGACATCCACGCGCATGCCGCGCACCACGTCCTGGCCATGCGGCACGCGCACGGTGAACAGCAGCGCATCGTTGCCGGCCCACAGCAGCTGCTTGATCGGCTCGACGCTGGTGGCCAGCAGGCGCTGCTGGTTGCTGGCCAGATCCAGCAGTTCGATGCGCCATTCGTCCTTGCGCTCGTGCAGCTGCAGCGCCAGCAGGTCGCCGCGCGGATTCAGCTCCAGCGCGTTGACCAGACCGCCGCGGAACACGGTGGCGGGGGCGATCGGCATTGCGGCCGGCGGCGGCGGCGCGCGCAACGCCACCTTCGCCGCCGGCGTGGCGTTGGGATGCTGGGCCAGCGCCTGGCGGTAGAACTGCGGGAACGGATCGGGATAGTGCCCCGAATAGCCCAGTTCGTAGTGCGTCCACACTGCCGGATGGGTCTGCTGCAGCCAGTCCATCGCCGCCAGCGAACGGTTGACCATGCCCAGGTCGAAATTGAACAGGGACTTGGGCCGGAACAACAGGTCGCCCGGATAGGTGATGCGTCCGGGCTGGATGCGGAAGCGGAACTCGTCGCTGTCGCGCATGTTGTAACTGAATCCCGGCAGCAGCGAGATCTTGCGCCAGGCGTAGTTGCCGACCGGCGCGATGTACAGCCGGTAGCTGATGCCCGGCTTGAGCTGGGACATGGTGCCGGCGCCGAAGATCTTGCCGTCCTTGTTCAACTCCACGCCGTACAGGTCGACATCGGTATCCACCGCGACCAGCACTAGGCCCTCGTCGGGCGCCAGCTGCGGCGTCTGCCCGGGTTTGACTTCCTGCATCCGCGCCCACGCCGGCAATGCCAGCGTGCACAACGCCAGCAGCAACAGCCACGCCAGCCGGCGCCCCACGCGACCGCCGGCCGCGACAACCTGCTTTTCCATGGTGTCCCCTGTTTCCTTGCCGGGCGGCAGCCCCCTGCGCCCAGCGCGCATCATAGCCGCGCCGCAGCCGCCTACGGCAGCCGCTAGAGCACCAGCCGCGCGCCGAGGAAATCGACGAACACGCGCAGCTTCGGCAGCATGTGCCGGCCGGACGGCCACAGCAGGTGGAAGGTGCCGGTGGAGTCGACGTAGTCGTCGAGCAGCGTGCGCAGCGTGCCGGCCGCAAGCTCCGCGCGCACCGAGTGCTCCGGCAGGAAGGCGATGCCGCAGCCGCGCAGGGCGAAGCTCAGCCGCGTCTCGATGTTGTTGCAGACCATCGACACCGGCAACTGCAGGCCGGCTGCCGCCGCGCCCATCGGCCAGGCTTCCAGGCGCCCGCTGCTGCGGAAGCGGTAGTGCAGGCACTGGTGGGCGAGCAGGTCGGCCGGCCGCAGCGGCGTGCCGCAGCGCTGCAGGTAGTCCGGCGCGGCGACCAGGCAGCGGCGGAAGCGGCCCAGGCGGCGCGAGGCCAGCCGCGAGTCGTCCGGCTCGGCCACGCGCAGCACCGCATCGAAGCCCTCCTCGATCACGTCCACCAGGCGGTCGTCGAAATCCAGGTCCAGCTGGATCTGCGGATAGGCGCGCATGAAGTCGGCCAGCACCGGCAGCAGCACGTTGTTGTTCATCGGCAGGCTGATCCGCAGCCGCCCCTTCGGCGTCGTGGCCAGGCTGCCCAGCTCGCCGCGCGCCGCTTCGGCCTCGGCCAGGATGCGCCGGCAGCGCGGCAGGAACAGCTGGCCTTCGGCGGTCAGGGTCAGGCTGCGGGTGCTGCGATGGAACAGACGCACGCCCAGCGACTGCTCCAGCCGCGACACGCTCTTGGCCATCGCCGACGCGGACAGGCCCTGCACCCGCCCGGCCTCGGCGAAGCCGCCACTCTCCACCACATGTACGAAGCCGCGCAGGCTGCCCAGACTGTCCATCGCACCGCCACCATTGCGGACATTTACGTCCTCGTAGCCAGGAACTCTACCCGTCTTTTTCCGCAATCGGCATGCGCCCACGCTGCACCTCCCTCCCCCGCGAGTCGCGCCGATGCCCACGTCCCCCACCGCCGCTCCTGCGCCGACGCTGTCGCCGCACCACGCCGCACCGCTCGATGCCGCGATCGACGCCGCGCTGCGCCAGCAACGCCTGGTCGGCGCGGTGGTGCTGGTCGCCCACCGCGGCGCCTGCCTGTACCGCCGCGCCGCCGGCTGGGCCGACCGCGAGGCGCAGCGGCCGATGCGCGAGGACACGACGTTCCGCCTGGCCTCGGTCAGCAAGCTGGTGGTGGCGACGGCGGCGCTGGTGCTGGTCGCGCAGGGCCGCCTGGCGCTGGATGCGCCGGTCGCGCGCTGGCTGCCCTGGTTCCGTCCCGCATTGCCCGACGGACGGGTGCCGGACATCAGCCTGCGCCAGTTGCTCAGCCACAGCGCCGGACTCGGCTATCGCTTCCTGGAGCCGGCGGACGGCGCGCATGCGCGTGCCGGCGTCTCCGACGGCATGGACAACAGCGGGCTGAGCCTGGAAGACAACCTGCGCCGCCTCGCCGGGGTGCCGCTGCAGTACGCGCCCGGCACCGGCTGGGGCTATTCGTTGTCGATCGACGTGCTCGGCGCGGTGCTGCAGGCGGCCAGCGGCCAGGCGTTGCCGGCATTGGTGCGCGACCTGGTCACCGCGCCGCTGGGCATGCACGCCACCGCCTTCCATGCCGAGGACGCGGCCCGCCTGGCCGTGCCCTACGTCAACGGCGCCCCGGCGCCGCATCGGCTGGGCGAAGGCGAAGTCGTCGCGCCGTTCGCCGAGGGCGCCGGCATCGTGTTCCATCCCTCGCGTGCGCTGGACCGCGACGCGTTCGCTTCCGCCGGCGCGGGCATGGTCGGCAACGCCGGCGATGTGCTGCGCCTGCTCGAGACGCTGCGCGGCGGCGGCGCGCCACTGCTGCCGGCCGCGCTGGTCACCGAGATGGGCCGCGCGCAGGCCGGCGACTTCGGCCCGCCGGACGGGCCCGGCTGGGGCTACGGCCTGGGCTTTGCGGTGCTGCGCGATCCCGCGCCGACCGCGACCCCGGAAGCGCCCGGCACCTGGCGCTGGGGCGGCGCCTACGGGCACAACTGGTTCGTCGATCCGGCGCGGGAGCTGAGCGTGGTGGCGTTGACCAACACGCTGTACGAAGGCATGTCCGGGGCGTTCGTGGTCGAGCTACGCGACGCGGTCTACGCCAGCCTGCGCGGGGTATCGGCATGAGCGGCCAATGCCTCGTGCCGCGCCCGGCCGCGTCCGCGGCGACCGCGCCGCCGGCGGTGCGGCGCCTTCCCTGGAACGGATTGCTCGCGCTGGCCTGCGCCGGCTTCATCACCATCCTCACCGAAGCGCTGCCGGCCGGCCTGCTGCCGGCGATGGCGGCGGGGCTGGGCGTCGGCGAAGCCTGGGTCGGCCAGTTGGTCACGCTCTACGCGCTCGGCTCGCTGCTGGCGGCGATCCCGCTCACCGCCGCCACCCGGCGCTACCGGCGGCGCCCGTTGCTGCTGCTCGCCATCGCCGGCTTCGCGCTGGCCAACACGGTCACCGCGATCTCCGCCAGCTATCCGTTGATCCTGGCCGCGCGCCTGCTCGCAGGGGTCAGCGCCGGGTTGCTGTGGGCGCTGCTGGCCGGCTACGCGCGCCGGATGGTGGCCCCGGCGCAGCAGGGCCGCGCGATCGCGGTGGCGATGGTCGGCACGCCGCTGGCGCTGGCGCTGGGCGTGCCGGCCGGCACCCTGCTCGGGCAACAGTGGGGCTGGCGCTGGACGTTCGGCGCGATGTCGCTGCTGAGCCTGGGCCTGCTCGGCTGGGCGCGCGGCGCGCTGCCCGATTTCGCCGGCCAGGCGGCGACTGCGGCGCTGCCGCTGCGTCGCGTGCTGGGCCTGCGCGGCGTGGCCCAGGTGCTGGCGGTGATGCTGTTGTTCGTGCTCGCGCACAACCTGCTCTACACCTACGTGGCGCCGCTGCTGGCGCTGTCGACCGCGGCGGCGGCGCTGGACCGCTACCTGCTGTTGTTCGGCGCGGCCTCGCTGCTGGGCATCGTCGTGGTCGGCGTGTGGATCGACCGCTGGATGCGGCCGCTGCTGCTGGCCAGCATCGGCCTGTTCGCGCTCGCCGTGCTGGCGATGGCGCTGTGGCCGCGTTCGCCGGCGTTGCTGGCGGTGGCGCTGGCGACCTGGGGCGTGGCGTTCGGCGGCTGCGCCACGTTGTTCCAGACCGCGATCGCGCGCCGTGCCGGCGACGCCGCCGATCTGGCGCAGTCGCTGGTGGTCACCGGCTGGAACCTGGCGATCGCCGGCGGCGGCATGCTCGGCGGCGCATTGCTGCAGCGTTCCGGCGCCGCCGCCCTGTCCTGGGTGGCGCTGGCGCTGCTGGCGCTGGCGTGGGCATTCGCGCAACGCCGGCACGGCTGGGCGAACGCCGACGAGTGAGCCGCAGCGCCACCACCGGCGCCGGCCATGCGCGTGCCGAGTGCCGGCGTCCCGTGCGCAACGCCCGCTACGCGGCGCCGCGCACCGCCGCTGCTCGCCGCGAACGCGATGCCGGCGCCGGCGGCCGACGCGGCTCAGGCCTTGCGCAGGAAGCAGGTCTTCAGCACGAGGCCCTTGATCTTGTCCGAATTGCCTTCGATGTGCTCGGCATCGTCCTCGACCAGGCGGATGCCGCGGATCACCGTGCCCTGCTTCAGCGGGATCGACGAGCCCTTGACCTTCAGGTCCTTGATCACCACCACGGTGTCGCCGGCCTGCAGCACGTTGCCGTTGCTGTCGCGCACCACCGTTTCCGCGGCGGCTGCGGTGTCCGCCGCCGCCGGCCATTCGTAGCCGCAGTCGGCGCAGATCCACAGCGCCCCGTCGACATAGGTGTTTTGCAGGGTGCATTGCGGACAGGCGGGTGCGGCGGACATGGCGTTCCTTGATACGGCGACGACGGGAGGACGCCTATTGTAGCCGCCCGCTCCACGCCGCCGCGTGCCGCGGCCCCGGCCGCTCTTCCCGCAGGAATCCCATGTCCGCCGCTTCCGGTTCCCGCTTCGCGATCTATGCCGCGCTCGCCGGCAACCTGGCCATCGCCATTGCCAAGTTCGTCGCTGCCGCGTTGTCCGGCAGTTCGGCGATGCTCAGCGAAGGCGTGCATTCGCTGGTCGATACGGTCAACGAGCTGTTGCTGCTGTACGGCCTGCGCCGGGCCGCGCGGCCTGCCGATGCCAGCCATCCGTTCGGCTACGGGCGCGAGCTGTATTTCTGGAGTTTCATCGTCGCCCTGCTGGTGTTCGCGCTCGGCGCCGGGGTGTCGCTCTACGAAGGCATCGCGCATGTCCGCAATCCGGAGCCGGCCAGCAACCACACCCTCAACTACGTGGTGCTGGGCCTGTCGATCCTGTTCGAGGGCGGTTCGTGGTGGGTGTCGCTGCGCGAGTTCCGCGCGCGCAAGGGCGCCATGGGCTACGTGCAGGCGTTCCGCGAGAGCAAGGATCCGAGCCTGTTCACCGTGCTGCTGGAAGACAGCGCCGCGCTGATCGGTCTGTTCATCGCCTTGCTCGGCCTGCTGGCGGCGCAGTGGCTGCAGATGCCCGAGCTGGACGGCGTGGCCTCGATCGGCATCGCCGCGGTGCTGGCCTGTTCGGCCTTCGTGCTGGCGCGCGAGAGCAAGGGCCTGCTGATCGGCGAACCGGCGGCGCGGCCGCTGAGCGATGCCTTGCGCCGCATCGCCGGCGCCGATCCGGACGTGCGCGCGGTCAACGGCGTGCTGAGCGTGCAGATGGGGCCCGAGCAGGTGGTCGCCGCGCTCAGCGCCGAGTTCGAGGACCAGCGCAGCACCGCGCAGATCGAGGCCTGCATCGAACGCATCGAACGCGCCGCGCGCGCCGAGCACCCCGAATTGCAGTCGCTGTTCGTCAAGCCGCAGACGCCCGAGGCGTGGCGGGCGCGACGCAGCGCGTTGCGCGCCCCGCCGCCGGCCTGAACGCGCGATCCGGCGCGCAGACTTGCGATCCGCCGCCGCTTTTCGTTAGGGTATTCGGGTAGCACCTCCCATCGCGCTGTGACTGTGCCGGCGTATCCCACTTCCTACTGAATGAGGTTTCCCATGGAGATCGCCAATGGCCTTGTCGCCACCATCCACTACACCCTGACCGACGACGCCGGCGAGGTGATCGATCAATCCGCGCCGGACAATCCGCTGAGCTATCTGCACGGCGCCGGCAACATCGTGCCGGGGCTGGAAAAGGCGCTGACCGGCAAGCGCCCCGGCGAACGCGTGCAGGTCGACGTGATTCCGGCCGAAGGCTACGGCCCGCGCCACGAGCAACTGCAGCAGCAGGTGCCGCGCAGCTCGTTCCCGGATGCCGAGGGCCTGCAGCCCGGCATGCAGTTCCAGGCGCAGACCGACCAGGGCCCGCTGCTGGTCACGGTCACCGAGGTCGGCGCGGAGCTGGTGACCATCGACGGCAACCATCCGCTGGCCGGGCAGGTGCTGCATTTCGCGGTGGAAGTGGCCGGCGTGCGCGATGCCACCGAGCAGGAAAAGAACCAGGGCCACGCGGGCGCGGCGCTGTAACCGCCCGCATCCCGGCTGCAACCGCACGAGGCCCGCAATCGCGGGCCTCGTGCATTGTGCGGCGGCGGCAGCCACAGGCGCGGCCATCTCCCTGCAGCGGCCGCCGCCGGCTTGCGCCGCGCTGCGGCTTGCCGCACAGTGCGCGGCCCCCTGCCCGGCCCCGCAGCGACATGAGACTCGGCATCGACTTCGGTACCAGCAACTCCGCCGCCGCCGCGGTGATCGATGGCCGCGTGGTGCCGATCGGCTTCGGCGACCAGCACCAGTTCCGCACCACCGTGTACTTCCCGGAAGTGATGCGCGATCCGTCCGATTTCGAGCTGACCCCGGTGCTGGAGCGGCAGGTGGACGAGCTGATCGAGGCCGGCCGCCGCGATGCGGCCGCCGCCGGCCGCGAGCGCAGCCGCGACGAGTTGCGCCGCGACGCGATCCGCGTGGTGCGCCGGCAATGGATGGAAGCGCAGATGCGCGAGCCGCGCAGTTCCGCGGCGCTGCTGCAGAACGCGGTGTACGGCGACGCGGCGCTGGACGCGTATTTCGTCGAAGGCGAAGGCAGCCTGGTGCAGAGTCCGAAATCGATGCTCGGCTACAACCTGCATCCGCGCGCCAAGCAAACCATTACCGGCATCGCCACGCACATCCTCGAACACATCCGCCTGACCGCCTCGCAGCAACTCGGCATGCAGGTGCGCAGCGCGCTGCTTGGGCGCCCGGTGCAGTTCCGCAGCTCGATCGGCGAGGCCGGCAACGCGCAGGCGCTGGATATCCTGCACAGCGCCGCGATCGCCGCCGGCTTCGACGACATCGCGTTCCTGGAAGAACCCGCCGCCGCGGCGATGCACTACCACGCCGGCAGCGGCGAGCGCCACGACGCGGTGGTGGTGGACATCGGCGGCGGCACCACCGACATCGCCCACGCCAGCGTCGGCGGCGACGGCGCGCCGCAGGTGCATCGCGCCTGGGGCATCGCCCGCGGCGGTACCGACATCGACCTGGCGCTGAGCCTGGCCAGCTACATGCCGCTGTTCGGCCGCGGCAGCACCCGCGTGCCGGCGCACCACTACGTCGAAGCGGCGATGGTGCAGGACACCACGCGCCAGCGCGATTTCCGCCAGCATCGCTACGACGAAGTGCCGCACCCGTACGACACGCGGCTGCAGGCATTGCAGGACACCGGCAACACCGCGCGCCTGTACCGCGCGGTGGAGCGCAGCAAGATCCTTCTCAGCGACAGCGCGCAGCACGAGGAGGCGCTGGATTACATCGAAGCCGGGCTGCAGGTGCAGGTGCGGGCCGACGAGCTGACCCACGCCGCACGCAGCTATCTGGAAGCGCTGGGCGAACTGCTCGCGCAGGTCCGCAGCGACATCGCCTGCGATCCGGCCGCGGTGTTCCTGACCGGCGGCATGTCGCGCGCCGGCTACATCCAGCAGGTGGTCGCCGCCGCGTTCCCGCAGGCGCGCCTGGTGCACGGCGATCCTTCGTTCGGCGTGGTCCAGGGTCTGGCCCTGGCCGCCGCGCAGCGCTGACCGGCGCAGCCCGCGGCGTCTCGCCAACCGCGCCGCAGCGCGCGCTGGCGCGGCCGCGCGTGCGCAAGGCGCTAGCGCAGGTTCCGTTCATACGCAAGAGGCGCGACTGGCGTAATATGCGCGGTCACGCTTCAGCGTCACGTTTCTACACGCGTCTCGTCCGGCCGTTTCTGTCGCCCGACTCGCCCCTCTTCTCGCGCCAGCCTCCGTCCCGCTTCGGGCCGGATCCACCGGGAGCGCCTGTGTCCGGCTACACCACCCAGATCAACACGCTCAACCTGGGCGGCCAGGACTATCGCATCCGTTCGCTGCTCGACACCCAACAGTTCTCCGATCCCGACGCGCAAGCCGAAGCGGCCGGCATTTCCTCGGCGCAATGGAGCCTGTTCGGCAACGTGTGGCCGGCCGGGCGGCTGCTCGCCGAAGCGATGGCGCTGTACGACTTCGGCGGCAAGCGCATCCTCGAGATCGGCTGCGGCCTGGGCCTGGCCAGCCTAGTGCTGCGCCGCCGCGGCGCCGACATCGTCGCCAGCGACCGCCATCCGCTGACCGAGGTGTTCCTGGCCTACAACGCCGCGCTCAACGAAATGCCCGCGGTACCGTACCGCCGCCTCGACTGGGACCAGCCCAACCTCGAGCTGGGCCGTTTCGACGTGATCATCGGCAGCGACGTGCTGTACGAACACCAGCATCCGGCGCTGCTGGCCGAGTTGCTGGCGCGGCATGCGACGGCGAGCGCGGAAGTGCTGATCGCCGATCCGGGCCGCGGCAACAGCGCCGCGCTGACCCGCGCGCTGGCCACGCAGGGCTATGCGCTCAGCGAACAGCGCGAAATGCCGTTGGGTCCGGACGATCTGCCGCCCTACCGCGGCCGCGTATTGCGCTTTCGCCGCGATGCCATGCCCATCGGCGGCAACGCGTGAGCGCGCAACCGGCAACACCGCGCGCCCCGGCCGAAAAATCCGTCGCCTGCGACCGCTGCGACGCGATCTGCTGCCGCCTGACCGTGCTGCTGATGCCCGACGACAAGGTGCCCGACCACTACACCGAGCACACCGCCGAGGGCCTGCACGTGATGGCCCGCGACGAGGACGGCTGGTGCGTGGCGGTGGACAGCAAGCGCATGTGCTGCTCGATCTACGAACAGCGCCCGGCGATCTGCCGCAAGTTCACGATGGCCGGCCCGTATTGCCGCGACATCCGCCGCATCCACAACGATCAGTTGGCGCGCGGCATTCCCCTGACGATGTACTGACTCCAGGAGATTCACCATGGCACGTCCCACCAGCAAGACCCCGCCCCCGACCGCCAAGACCGCACGCAGCGGCGCCGGCGACAAGGCGCAGAAAGGCCTCAGCCGCGAGCGTATCGAGGCCGACATGGCCGCGTTCCGCAAGGCCGGCGGCCGCGTCGAAGTGCTCGGCACCACCCGCGTGCTGAAGAAAGTCGACGAAGCCGAAGCCGGCTGAGCCCGCGCGCTGCGGCAGCGCCGCAGCCGATGTCGGCGCCGTCTTCACGGCGCCGGCCGATAATCCAGGCCTCTTCGCTGCGGTAGACGCACGTAGCATGCTCCTGCGATCCCTCTCCGCTGAACTGGGCCAGCCGGCCTGCGGCAATTGCCGCGATGGCGAACCGCTCGACTTCGGCATCCGCATGGCGTTCCAGCCGATCGTCGATGCGCGCGCGCGCACGATCTACGCCTACGAGGCGCTGGTCCGCGGCGAGGACGGCAGCGGCGCGGCCGCGGTGTTGGCGCGGGTCGGCCCGCAGCAGCTGTACCGCTTCGACCAGACCTGCCGGGTGCAGGCGATCGCCACCGCGGCGCGGCTGGGCCTGCGCACCCGGCTGTCGATCAATTTCATTCCCAATGCGGTCTACGAACCGGCGACCTGCATCCGCCTGACCCTGGCCGCGGCCGAGCGCTACGGCGTGCCGACCGGCGATCTGATCTTCGAGATGAGCGAGTCCGAGCACATCCGCGATCTCAGCAAGGTGGTGCGGATCCTGCGCGACTACGCGCAGCGCGGATTCCTGACCGCGATCGACGATTTCGGTGCCGGTCACTCCGGGCTCAACCTGCTCGCCAATTTCCAGCCGCATCTGCTCAAGCTGGACATGGCCCTGATCCGCGACATCGATACCAGCGCGCCGCGCCGGCATATCGTCGCCGGCATCGTCGGCATGGCGGCCGCACTGGGTTGCCAGGTGCTTGCCGAGGGCGTGGAAACGCCCGCCGAGTACCGCGCGCTGCGCGCGTTGGGCATCGACCTGTACCAGGGTTTCCTGTTCGCGATGCCTGCGCTGGAGGCGCTGCCGGAGATCCCTGCGGAACGCTGGGCCAGCCTGGAACAGGCCGCCTGAGCGACGCCCGGCCGCGCGCCTGCGCTGCAGCGTCGGCGTGGCGGCGATGGCGCCGGCCGGACGCCATCCGCACTTGCCCGATGCGGCGACGATTGCGACCATCGCGCCTCCCCCGCCATGCCGAACCCGCCGATGTCCTCGCTGCACACCATGCTGCCACCCTGGGCCCACCGCTGGCTGGACCTGATCGTGCCGAGCGCGCAGATCGCGCTGATCGTGCTCGGCGCATGGCTGTTGCGCACGTTGCTGCGGCGGTTGGTGCGGCGACTGAGCGAGCACCACGCGCTGCCGCCCGAACTGACGATGCTGGCGCGCCGCGGCAGCGGCTTCGTGATCTACAGCACGGCGCTGCTGCTGATCCTGGACCGGCTCGGCGTGTCCGGCACGGTGCTGTGGACCGCGTTCACCGGCTTCGCCGCAGTGGCGGCGGTGGCGTTCTTCGCGGCCTGGAGCGTGCTGTCGAACATCTTCTGCACGCTGCTGATCTTCGCCACGCGGCCGTTCCGCCTGCACGACCACATCGAACTGCTCGAGAACGGCGAAAAGCCCGGACTCAAGGGCCAGGTGGTGGACATCAACCTGATCTACACCACGCTGCGCGAGAACCGCGGCGACGATGGCGACAGCGTGCTGCAGATTCCCAACAGCCTGTTCTTCCAGCGCAGCACGCGGCGCTGGCGCGGCCACCCGGTGCCGCCGGGACTCGGCTAGCGCGCAAGCGCACGTCCTAACAAGACACTGATCGCACGAGCGGTATCGTGCCTGGCTCGTGCGCCGCCGCATCGCGGCACGCGCCCCCAACGACAAGGTGCCCCATGGAACAACCCGTCCACCCGTTCGCCGAGCTGTTCGCCCAGTTGGGCCTGCCCAATAGCGAAACCGAGATCCGCCAGTTCATCGGCCGCCATTCGCCGCTGCCGGACACGATGCGGCTGGAAGAAGCGCCGTTCTGGACGCCGGCCCAGGCGCAGTTGCTGCGCGAGGAACGCATCGACGACGCCGACTGGGCGATGGTGGTCGATCAACTCAACATCGCGCTGCACTCGCGGCCGGTACCGCCGGTCAGCACCGCCGCCAACGACGACTGAGTCGCCTCAGCGCAGCTGGCTGTCCTTGCTGCCGCGGCGGTTATAGCCGCTGTGCTCGTGCCGTTCGTGGTCGTGCGCTTCCTGGCAGGCCACGCACAGGCGCACCCCGGGCACCGCCTTGCGCCGCGCCTCGGGAATCGGCGCATCGCAGGCTTCGCAGTGCTCCAGGCTCGGGCCCTGCGGCAGCTGGCTGCGCGCACGCTTGATCGCATCTTCGACGGTGGCGTCGATCTGGTCCTGCACCGCGCCGTCGTTTGCCCACCCTGTGGCCATCGCCGTCTCCTGCTGTGTCGCCTGTTTCCGATGATGCGGCCGGCGCCCGCCAATGCAATGGCAGGCGCCTTCACATTGCTTGGGGATTCAGTCGCGACCCCGGGCGCGGCAAAGCCGGCCACTGCACCGATGCCGGGAACCCGCGCGTATCGCGCACTAGATCCGTAGCGCAAGATCAGGCGTCCCGGCTCCCCAGTTCCGGCTCGCGCCCAGCCAGAAACCGCTGCAACCGCGGCACCACGAAATCCAGGAACACGCGCACGCGCTGCGGCAAGCGCGGGCCGCCGCGATAGAGCGCATGGATCTCCTCGGTATCGCCTTCCACCGCTTCCTGCAGCACTTCCACCAGGCGGCCCGCAGCCAGATCGTCGCGCACGTGATAATCGCCCAGCCGCGCCAGGCCGATGCCGGCGACGGCCATGCGCCGCACCGTTTCGCCGTTGTTGGCGAGCAGCGCGCCCTGCACCGTGCGATCGACGATGCGGCCGCTGTGCGCGAGCGGCCACACCGGTGCGGCGCGACGGAAATTGAAGCCCAGGCAGCTGTGCCGCGACAGCGCGTCGATGCTGCGCGGCGTGCCGTGGCGCGCCAGATAGGCCGGCGCGGCGACGATCTTGCGCCGCGCCACGCCGACATGCCGCGCCATCATGCTCGAATCCTGCAAGGCGCCGACGCGGAACGCGACGTCGGTGCGATCCAGGTACAGATCGACCATCTCGTCGGACAGCGAAAGATCGACCACGATCTGCGGATGCGCCTGCCAGAACGCCGGCAGCAGCGGCTCCAGGCCGAGAATGCCGAACGCCACCGACGCATTCACCCGCACGCTGCCGCCGGCGCTGGCCGCGCCGCGGCCGAGGTCGCGCTCCACGTCGTCGAGTTCGGCGAGCAGCGACAGGCTGCGCTCGTAGTAGACCTGGCCTTCGGCGGTCAGCGACAGGCGCCGGGTCGAACGCTCCAGCAGGCGCACGCCAAGACGGGTCTCGACGCGGCCGATCAGCTTGCTGACCGTGGACGGCGTCATGCGCAGCAGGCGTGCCGCCGCAGAGAAACTGCCGGCCTCCACGACCCGCAGGAACACCTGCATTTCGCCGGCCCGATTGTCCATTGCGTCCAACCTGTGAATACGCTTCACAGATCATAGGCGTGCGCGGCGGATTATCAAATCCGCCGCCGCGGCCTATCGTGGCGCTTCCGATCGAACCGCAAGCCCGCGCCCTCCACCAGCGCAGCATCGATCCCCGGACGAACAGCGCGGCCACGCCTGGCGGCAGCGCGGATGCCGGACCCGCGCGCGCAGCGCCCGCCGCACCCCACCTTTTCCGCCGGATGCGGCCAGCGCCGCACCGCTTCCCTCTCTCTCACCGAAGGATGACCTCATGGATCTGCAACTCGACGGCAAGACCGTTCTCGTCACCGGCGCCACCGCCGGCATCGGCCTGGCCATCGCCCGCACGCTCGCCGCCGAAGGCGCCGAGCTGATCATCTGCGGCCGCAACCAGGCCAATCTGGACACTGCCGCCGCCAGCATCGGCGGCAACGTGCGCAGCGTGCTGGCCGACCCGGCGACCGCGCAAGGCGCCGCGGCGCTCACCGCCGCGCTGCCGCAGGTCGACGTGCTGATCAACAACCTGGGCATCTACGAATCCAAGGAATTCGGCGAGATCAGCGATGCGGACTGGCTGCGCTTCTTCGAAGTCAACGTCCTGAGCGGCGCGCGCCTGGCCCGGCATTACCTGCCCGGCATGCTGGCGCGCGACTGGGGCCGGATCATCTTCATCTCCAGCGAAAGCGCGGTCCTGGTCCCACCCAACATGATCCATTACGGCATGACCAAGACCGCGCAGCTGGCCATTTCGCGCGGCCTGGCGGCGACCACCAAGGGCACCCGCGTCACCGTCAATGCGGTGCTGCCCGGCACCACGCGCTCGGCCGGCATCGAGGAGTTCATGCGCAGCGTCGCCAGCGATCCGGACATGCCACCCGAGGCGATGGAACGCGAGTATTTCGCCAAGGAACGCGCCAGCTCGCTGATCCAGCGCATGATCGAGCCCGAAGAGGTCGCCAGCCTGGTCGCCTACGTGGCGAGTCCGCTGTCGGCGGCGACCAATGGCGCGGCGCTGCGCGTGGATGGCGGCATCACTCCGACCATCGTGTGAGCCGCGGCGCGACGTGCGCGCAGCGGCAATGGATCGATCCGTATCGCCGCCACGTTCATGGGCGAGATCCGATGCGGCCATTCCAATACGCGGCGCGGCGCATCGTGTCCGCGCACGCCGCACGCCGCTTTTCGCGCACGCCGAGGGGTGTCGAGCGTGGCGGTGCCGGCGGCTACCAGATCAGGTCGTCCGGCACCTGGAAGCGGCTGTAGTACGCGTCGTCCTCGTCGCTGGCCGCCGGCGCGGCCTGGGTGGTGTCGAGCACGATCGCGGCGGGATCGCGGCTGGCCACCTTTTCCACCACCGCGCGCGGAATCGGCGCATAGCCGGCATCCAGCCGCGCGATCACCGCCGCGCCGCTGATCAGCTGCGCGCGCAAGGCCGCATCCACCCGCAAGCGCTGGATCTTGCCGGCATCGGTGAAGTGGTAGTCGATCTCGCCATCGGCCTTGAGCTTGTGGCTGTCGACGAGTTGCCGCGCCTGCGCGCGCTGTTCCTGCGCGCGCACCTGCGCATTGCGCTCGGCGGCCAGCGCGCGGTCGCGCTCTACCCGTTCCAGCCGCAGCCGCTCGCTCTCCAGCTGCTCGGCGCTGGGCGGCGGCGGCGCCTTGCCATGGCGCGCCTTGGCCTGCTCGCGCGCGACCTGCGCCACCTGGTTCTTCTTCACCAGGCCGGCCTTGAGCAGTTGTTCCTGCAGGGGATTGCGCATCGGGAAAATCCAGTCGATCCAAGACGTTGGCCGCTATCTTACCCGCTGCGGCAGACCCCTGGCCGCGGCTGCGCGGCGGCGGCCACCGCTCGTGCCGGCGGCCATGGCGCGCTATCGTGGCGCCATGCAAGCGCTGAAATACCTCGTCGGCTATCCGCCGCATGTGCAGGACCAAGTCCGCGAACTGATCGCGCGCGATCGCCTCGGCGAATGGCTGCGCAAGCGCTACGACACGCCCAATCCGGTCCGCAACGACCGCCAGCTGTACGACTACACGCTGGCCCTGAAGGACCGCCACATGCGCAGCTCCGAGCCGCTGCACAAGGTCATCTACGACAACCGGCTGCAGGCGGTGAAGCACGCGCTGGGCACCCACACCAGCGTCTCGCGGGTGCAGGGCAGCCGGCTCAAGGCCAGCCGCGAGATCCGCATCGCCGGCGTGTTCCGCGACGCGCCGGCGGCGTTCCTGCAGATGATCGTGGCGCACGAACTGGCGCATCTGAAGGAAAGCGCGCACAACAAGCCGTTCTACCAGCTGTGCACGCACATGGCGCCGGACTACCACCAGCTGGAATTCGACCTGCGCCTGTACCTGACCCAGCTCGACCTCGCCGGTACCGCGGACCGCTGAGCGGTACCACGCATGGCAGCGCGGCGACGGCTGCACGTACACTGCCCTGCCCTGATCGCCGAGCCATTCGATGTCCGCCCCTACCCGCCTCGACAAATACGTGGCCGCCATGCTGCCGTGCTCGCGCAGCGAAGCGCAGCAGTACATCGAGGGCGGCTGGGTCAGCGTGGACGGCGTGGTGGTCGAGGAACCGCAGGCGGCGGTGACCACGCAGCAGGTGACCCTGGCCGCCGACGCGCAACTGGGCGCGGTCGAGCCGGCCACCCTGCTGCTGCACAAACCGGCCGGGCTGGGCCTGGACGCCGCCCTGGCCCTGGTCACGCCCGCGACGCGCAGCGGCCTGGACATGGCCGACGTACGCGTGCTGAAACGCCACTTCATGCGCCTGAACGCGCCGCTGCCGCTGGAAGACGCCGCCAGCGGTCTGCTGGTGCTGAGCCAGGATGGCCGCGTGCTGCGCCGCCTGACCGAGGACGCGACCTCGATCGAACAGGAGTTCGTGGTCGAGGTGCGCGGCGAACTGCGGCCCTACGGCATGTTGCGGCTGGCGCACGGCCTGGTCTACCGGCAGCGCAGCCTGCCGCCGTGCAAGGTCAGCTGGCAGAACGAGGACCGCCTGCGCTTCGCGATCAAGCACGTGCAGCCCGGGCAGCTGCAGCACATGTGCGCCGAGGTCGGGCTGGAAGCGATCAGCTTGCGGCGCCTGCGCGTGGGCCGCATTCCGTTGGGCAAGCTGGCACCGGGCGAATGGCGTTATCTGCCCGGCGGCGAGCGCTTCTGAGCGGCGGCGGCCGGAACCGGTGACGCGCCGACGCACGGCGCACGCAGCCGTGCCGGCGCGCACAATCGAGCCTGGCGGCGCGAAGTCCCCCTGCCTTGCGGCCTATTGCGCGCGTCGCGACTGGCGGCCGACACTCGCCGCGGGCAAAAGGGGACACGCATGATCGCAACGATTCTGGCCGCGGCACTGGCCGTGGCGCCGACCGATGCCGCGGTGGCGCAAGCCGACCTGCAGTTCGCCGCCGCGCGCATCGCCGCCGATCATCCGGGCCTGGCCCCCGGCGCGGATCCGGCGCTGGCCGCGCAGGCGCGGCAGGCAGCGAGCGCGGCGCAGGCCCAGGCGCGGCGCATCGTCGATCGTGCCGGCTATGCCCAGGTCATGCAGGCCTATGTCGCCTCGTTCGGCGATCCGCATGTCGCGATCGAACTGGCCTCGCCCGACACCACCGCCGCGAGCGCGACCGCACCCGCACCCGACACCGCCGCGCAGGGCGCATTCGAACGCCTCACGCCGACGGCCTGGAAACTGACCCTGCCGACCTTCTATGCCGGCGATCCCGGCTTCGAAACGACGCAGGCCGCGATCGCCGCGGCGGCGGACGCGCTGCGCCAGCACACGCCCGCACTGCTGGTCCTGGACCTGCGCGGCAACGGCGGCGGCGCCGCGGCGCCCGGCGACGCGGTGCTGGCCGCGATCTGGGGCGAGCAGGCGCTGCCCGCGCTGGACCGCCGCCGCGCCAGCGCCTCGCTGTGGCGGGTCTCCGACGGCGTGATCGACAACCTGCAGACGCGCCGCGCGCGGATCGCCGCGCGCTATCCGCAGGAACTGCCCGGCTTCGACCGCTTGCTGGACGGCCTGCGCGCGGCGCAACGCCAGGGAGAGGCGCTGTTTCGCGACCCGCTGCCGAGCGCGGCGGGCGGCACCCCGCCGCGCGGCGGCCCGGCACGCATCGTCGCGATCACCGATGGCGCCTGCATCAGCGCCTGCCTGGATTTCATGGACCGGCTGCTGGAAGGTCCCGGCGTGGAGCAGGTCGGCCAGCCGACCGGCGCCGACACGCTCTACACCGAAGTGGAAAGCGTGCCGCTGCCGAGCGGACGCGCGACGTTGCTGCTGCCGATGCAGCGCCTGGAGGGGCGCCAGCGCGGCGCGATGCAGGCCTATGCGCCGCATGTGTACCTCGCCGACGACGCGGCGGTGAGCGCCTGGCTGCGCCGCGAAGTGGCCGCGGTGTCGCCCGCCAACGGCGCGCCCTAGCGCCTTGGCGCGATCGCGATCGGCTGCTCCGGCTGCGCCGAACGCCTGGCCGCGGCAACACTCAAGGCGTGTCATCGCTCCACGAGCAGGTGCTGTTGCGTGACACGCTCTACGGCTGCGCCAACGCGCGCTCCACCGCCTGCTGCGCCAATGGCGCCATCAGCGCGTAACCGGCCGCGGTGGGATGCACCCCGTCGTTGGCCAGGGCCTTGTCCAGGCCGCCCTGGCGATTGCTCATCTTGCCGTGGTAGTCCAGGTACACCGCGCCATGGCTTTGCGCGTACTGCTTGATCCACGCGTTGAGCGCGCGGATCTTTTCCGCCGGCTGCAGGCCCGGCCGCCACGGGTAGTCGCTGACCGGCAGCACCGACGCCAGTACCAGCTTGATGTGGTTGGCCTGCGCCAGCTCGGCCATCGAGCGCAGGTTGTCTTCGATCATGCGCTGCGTGGACAGGCCGGTGTTGCCGGCCAGGTCGTTGGTGCCGGCCAGGATCACCACGGCTGCCGGCTTCAGGTCGATGACGTCCTGGCGAAAGCGCACCAGCATCTGCGCGGTGGTCTGCCCGGAAATGCCGCGATTGACGTAGGGCTTGCCGGGGAAGAACTTGGCGCCCTCGCTACGCCCCCACATGTCGGTGATCGAATCGCCGTAGAACACCACGCGCCGCTCGCCCGCGGCCGGCGGCGCCAGCGCGGCGTTGTCGGCGCGATAGCGACCGAGCTGCGCCCAGTCCAGCAGGCGCTGCTGCAGCTCGGCCACGTCCTTGGCCTGCAGCGTGTCCGGCGCCTGCGTGTACAGCGCGTCCACCTTGCCCTGCAACGCGTCGGCGGCAGGCGCGGCGGTCTGCGCGAACGCAGGATGGGCGACACTCAGGCACAGCGACAACAGTGCGGCATGCGACAAGGGCTTCACGATCCACCTCCAGCTCGGGGAAACGCGTCACCCTAATCCAAATCGTGCGCCTGCGCGCGGGGCGGTGGCTTGGGCGGTGTGCGCGGAGCGCACAAGCAGTGTGCGCGGCATTGCCGATGCAGCGTTACCCGCGGTTTCTGCGCACGGAGCTCGCTCGTATTCTCGCCTCGGCGATGCTGCGCCCGTACCCTCACCCCAACCCCTCTCCCGTGGGGAGAGGGGCTTGTGCTCCGGTGGGAACGCGCCGTCGCTGGTAGCGCGGCAGGCCGGCTTCGCTCAGTTGCTGGCGGCGGCCTGCCGCGGCAGCGTCGCCAGGAAACGGGTGCCATCCTGCTGCGAGGAGCTGACCTCGATGCGCCCGCCATGCGCCGCGACGATCCGGTCGACGATGTACAGGCCCAGGCCCAGATTCGCGCCGGCGACCTGTGGCGTGCCGTCGGCGTGCGCGGTCGTGGTCAGCGGCTCGAACACCGAGGCCAGCATCGCCTCGGGAATCGGCGGCCCCAGGTTGTGCACGCTCAGGCCCACCTCGTCCGCCGCCAGGCCGTTCAATGCGATCGTGATCTGCTGATCGCGGCTGCCGTATTTCAATGCGTTGTTCAGCAGGTTCGCGATCACCCGGCGCAGCCGCATCGCGTCCCAACTGCCGCGCAAATCGCCGACCGTGAGCACCTGCATCGCCCGTTTCGGATAGATCGTGGCCATCTCGTCGACGACGTCCTGGGCCAGCGCGTCCAGGCTGGCCGCTTGCGGACGCACCGGCGTGGACACGCCCAGGTTGTCGCCGGTGAAGTCCATCAGGTCGTCCAGGATCGCCTTCATCTGCATGGCGCTGCGCAGCAACACGCGCGCCTGCGGCGCTTGCGCCTCGCCCTGCCCCAGCATCAGGTCCGCGCAGCTCATCACCGCCGACAGCGGCCCGCGCAGGTCGTGGCCGAGGATGCCCATGAACAGGTGCTGGGTCTGCTCCACGCTCTCCATGAAGGCGCGCACCGAATCGGCCAGGATCTGGTCCAGCGCCTCGTTGAAGCGGCTCATGTCCGGCAGATCCTGCACCCCCGGCGTGTGCCCGGATCGACTCCACAGACGCATCACGCTGGCACGTAGCGCACGGAATTCCGAGACCAGCTGCATCATGCCGAAGCCGTGCTTGACCCGTTGCCGGGCATGCAGGCTCGCGGCGCCGTCGGTCTCGAATTGCTCCGAGCCGGCATCCAGCGACCTGAGCCGCAGTTCCGTCGCGCTCATCGGCGCGCGCATGTCGGCGACGATTTCGGCCAGCAGCTGCGCGGCGTGATCGCGCAACTGGAATGCGCTCATCGCTTCGCCTTCCGCACCGCGGGTGCGCGCGAACGCGATCCAGTCGTCGCACAACGGCTCGATATTCGCCTCGATGAAATCGGCCAACTTCATGCCCGCCCCCTCGCACTCGGGCGGCCGCGCCGTAGCCGCCGAGCACGACCGTTCGCCGCGAGCACGCCCCCGGCGCCGCTTGCCGCCGCCCCGCGGCCTTCCAAGCAAAACGTCTTCATTGCGTCAGCCCCCAGCGTCGATGCGCCAGCTTAAACATTCCCGGTTGAATGCGTACACCTGGGCCTGCCGGAACGGACGAGGCGATGCCATGTACCGCCGCCCGGTGTTCGCGGTGGCGCGCGGTACCACACGCGGCCGCTGAACGGATCGATTCTCGTGTGCGGCACCGAAGCGACAAGGCGCACGGCCGTACCGATGCGACATCGGGAATGTGCGCAATGGCGATCCGCCAGGGATCCGCACGCGAACGCGGCACACGCCAGCGATGCGACGCGCAACCTGTCACCAAAACGCCACGCGGCAGCCTCCGCTCGGGCCGATCGCAGGCGTGCCGCCGCGCCACACGCCCGGCATTCAGTCGCCACTCATGCGCCGGCGCCTGCCCCGCATCGGCACGCCTACCGCGCAAGGACGAACGCCCGCATACCGGATGCCGGAGGCACAAGCCGTTGCCCGACAAGGGAAGCGACGAATGCCGAAGCGCAGACGCTGCGGCATGCCTGCCATCGGCAATGCACACGTTTGCTACGCGATGCCGCGAGCGCGATTGTTTTTCGCTATCCATGCAACCTTTTCGCCGGCCCTAACTTTTTTGTACGTACATGACACGCGCCGTTTTCCGTTCCTACCATTGCGTCGGTAGTGAAGGGGGGGTCCCCACTCCAAGCCCCGAAGGACACCGCATGAACAGGCATTACGCGCACCGGAAACTCTCTCTGCTGTGGCTGGCGTTGGCTCCCGGATTGATGCTCGCCACGGCGGCGTCGGCACAATCCGCAAGCCCTGCCCCGGCGCAAGCTCCGAACGACAGCGCAGCGTCCGCCAGCCCGCAGGGCGGCAGCTACGGCGACAACGCAAGCTCCGGTTCCACCGCTGGCTATGGCACGGCATTCGGCGGCGGCGCGCCCTATGCCACGCGCAGCAGCTGGGAAAACGCCGGTGGCGGCTATCTCAACACGCGCTTCGCCCCGGCCGAATGGCAGATCACTCCGTTCAACGCGGCGCGGCTGAAGACCGCATGGACCTTCACCACCGCAGGCGACGTGTCCGCCACGCCGACCGTGCAGGGCAGCGCGCTGTACGTGCCCGACTGGGGCGGCCAGCTGTATCGCATCGACACCACGCTGGGCAAGGCGGTGTGGCAGGTGAAACTGTCCGACTACACCGGCAATGCCGCCTCGCTGTCGCGCAACAGCCCGGCGATCGCGCGCAACAGCGTCCTGGTCGGCGACCAGGCCAGCGGCACGGTGGTGGCGATCGACAAGAACACCGGCAAGCTGCTGTGGAAGACCCTGGTCGAAGCCAATGCGCAAGCGCGCATCACCGCTTCGCCGGTGGTATACGGCGATCGCGTCTACGTCGGCGTGTCTTCCGGCGACTGGGGCGGACTGAGCCCTGGCTACAAATTTTCCTTCCGCGGCAGCGTGGCCGCGCTCGACCTGAAGACCGGCAAGCTGCTGTGGAGCTTCCGCACCGCACCGGAAGGCTATACCGGCGCCTCGGTGTGGGGCACGCTGGCGATCGATCCGCAACGGCAGCGCGTCTACGCCACCACCGGCAACAACTATTCGGTGCCGCTGGACGTGGCCAGCTGCGTCAAGAACGCCAACGGCGACAAGACCGCACAGCTGACCTGCCTGGCGCCGGACAACTACGTGGATTCGGTGCTGGCGCTGGACATGCGCAGCGGCAAGCCGGTGTGGACGCGCCGCCTGCAGGGCGCCGACGCCTGGTCGCTGTCGTGCCTGGTCGCGCCGACCGCCGGTGTGTGCCAGGAACCGCAGGGGCCGGACTACGACTTCAGCGGCGGCGGCGCCAACCTGTTCACCGCGATCCGCAACGGCAAGCCGCAGGCCCTGGTCGGCGCCGGGCAGAAGAGCGGCGTGTACTGGGCCTTCGACGCCGACAGCGGACGCACCGTGTGGTCCACCCAGGTCGGTCCGGGCGGCACCGCCGGCGGCATCGAATGGGGCTCGTCGGTGGATCCGCTCAAATCGCGGGTCTACGTCGCCATCAACAACAACAACCACACCAGCTACACCCTGGCCCCCGGCAACACCGAGACCTGGAACGCTGGCTCGTGGGCGGCGCTGGACGCGGCCAGCGGCAGGATCCTGTGGCAGGTGAAGGTGCCGGGCATCGATCCGATCCAGACCACGTTCGGCGCCGGCGGCCGTGGTCCGCTCGCGTCCTCGCCCGGACTGGTCTACGCAGGTTCGATGTCCGGCGCGATGACCGTGCTCGACGCCGAGACCGGCAAGACCCTGTGGAGCTTCGATGCCGGCGGTTCGGTGTCCAGCGCGCCGGCCGTGGTCGACGGCGCGGTGTACTGGGGCGCGGGCTATAGCCGCTTCAACTTCGGCACCGGCGTGCACAAGCTGTACAAGTTCGTCCCGGCCACCTCGCACGCTCACTGATCGCGCGGCGACGCAGCCGAGACAGGCTAGAACCGACAGTCCTCCTGCGCCTGCAGGAGGGCTGTTTTCGTAGACGATGCAGCCGCTGCGAGGCAGGCCGGCGGCCGACGGCGCGACAGCGGCGCTTCCACCACGCAGGCGACAAGCGCGCAGCCCAGCGCCAATCCTTACGACCGCTTCTTCTTTTTCGCTTCCCGGCTTTCTTCGCCCGCAATCAGCGACAGCACGTCGTGGATGATGGTGAACATCGCCGCCTGCGCCTTGTCCCCGTCGCCGCTCTTGATCGCGTTCAGGACCCGACGGTGCGCCGGGATGCTCGCCGTATGCCCGCCGATGCGGTTGGTGAACTGGATCGAAAAACTCAGCGCGGTGTTCACCAGCTCGTGGAATTGCATGTAGAACGGATTGCCGGTCGCGTCGAGGATCGCGACATGGAAGGCCACGTCCGAGGACAGGTGATCGTCTTCGCCGCGGCCGGCCGCGATCATGCGTTGCAGCGCGTGCTGGATCTTGCCGATCGCCTCGGCATTGCCCTGCTGCGCGGCCAGCTTGGCCGCCATCGGCTCGATGCCCTGGCGCATTTCGGTGAACGAACGCAGCAGGCTGTGCGAGAACTTGCGTTCCAGCATCCAGCGCAGCACGTCCGGATCCAGCAGGCTCCAGGTCTGCTCGGGCCGGACCACGATGCCGCTGCGCGGGCGCGCGGACAGCAGGCCCTTAGCGGTCAGCATCTTGATCGCTTCGCGGGTCACGCTGCGGCTGGTGGAGTACGCCGAGGAAATCTCCGCCTCGGTGGGGAAACTCTGCAAACCGTAGATGCCGGCCACGACATCGCGCCCCAGCGCATCGAGCAATTGCGAGCTGAGCGTCGTGCTTCCGAACTGTCGCGCCCCCCTGCCCAGATGGTGCGATTTCATTGCAGGCAGCCGTTTTTACAAGGAAAGATCGAGAGTAGCACGGCGATTTCGGCGCGGAAGTCTTGATTTTTTCACGGCAAATCCGGTGGCCCGGGACACCCGCGGACACGTCCTGGGCACCGGCCGCGCACGCGTGCCGCCGGCCGCCAAACGCCTCACGGCAGCCGTGCGAAAGCGGTCGCGCCGCGACCGGCGATGGGCCCGCACCACGCGCCCCGCCGTGCTGCGCTGCCCTGCCACCGCTCATTCGTCGCGCCCAGGCGCGGCCTGCTCCGCGACGCTGCCCGGCGTCGCGCTCGGCTGCAGGCGGAACCGGTAGCTCGCCGGCTGCAGCGCGATGCGATACGCCGCGTGCGGCTGGCCCCATTTGCTCCACTGATCGTCGCCCCCCAGGCCGATCTGGCGATCGTCGATCAGCAGCGACACCCGGCCATGGGCACGGATGTCGGAACTGTGCGCACTGCCGACCGGCCTGCGCTCCAGGTCGGAATACGGGAACGCGAGCGCGTTGACCGACAGCGGCGCGCGCCCGCTCACGGTCAGCGCCGCACCCTGCTCCGGCGCCAGCCGCAGCCAGCGCACGCCGACCTTGTTGCCGGTCTCCTGCGGGCGGATGTAGTCGTGGTGCTGCTCGGCGATCTTGCCCGCGTACAGCGCGATCTCGCCGCTGCTGTAGCGATCGGCGTAGGTCTCGTGCGGACCGCGGCCATACCAGGCCAGGTCGACGAAGCGGCTGGGCATGGTGAATGCCAGGCCGACGCGCAACGGATCCGGCAGGCCGGGATAGCGCGGGTCGAAGCGCGCGGTCACCTCCACCGAGCCGTCGCGTGCCATTACGTAGGCGACGTCGTAGCGCACGTCGGCCGTCGCGCCATCGCCGCCGAGATCGAAACCGATGTCGATCCTGGCGCTGCCGTCATCGGCCTTGCTGGCGGCGATGGAGCGGACCCGGCGCGTTTCCGACAAGGTCTTCCACACCAGGTGCGTCGCGTACAGGCCGGTGCCGATGTCGTTGTCGGTCGGCGCGCGCCAAAAATTGGGCGCACCGCCCTGCAGCAATTCCTGGCCGCGGTAGGCATAGCGCGCGACCAGTCCAGTGCCGCGGTCGATGCGCAGTTCCGCACCCGCCGCGCGCAGGCTCAGCTCGTCCGGCGCGTCGCGCAGCGCGACCGCGGCGCCGTCCGCCCGCGCCACGGCCGCCGCCGGCGGCGAGGCCAGCGCAAACTGCTCCCAGGACACCACGTGCCCGGCCGGCACTAGCGGAATCGTGCCCTCGCGCGCGTGGGCGCGCACGCTGATCAGGTACTCGGCGCCGGCCTGCTTGTGCAATGCCGGCAGGTCCAGCTGCAGCTCGCCGGCGGCGCCGGCGGCGATCGCCAGGTCCGGCGCGCGGCCCTCCTGCACCACCCGCCCGTCCTGGCGGATCTGCCAGTCGAAAGAGAACCCCGACAGGTCGATGAACGCATGCCGGTTGCGCACCAGGAAGCGCCCGCGATCGGCGTCGATGGCCTCGAACTGGATCGGGCCGTAGACCTTGGCCAGCTCGTGCAGGTGCGGGTTCGGGGTGCGGTCCGACTGCAGCAGGCCGTCGCCGAACTCGATCGCGCTCTGGCCCGAGGGGTTCGGCCCGTAGTCGGCGCCATAGCCCCAGTACGGGCGGCCGTCGGCGGTCTTCAGCAGCATGCTCTGGTCCACCCAGTCCCAGATGAAGCCGCCCTGCAGGCGGTCGTGCGCATAGATGGCGTCCCAATAGGCTTTCAGGTCGCCCAGGCTGTTGCCCATCGCATGCGCGTACTCGCACATGATCAGCGGCTTGTGCGCATACTCGGTGCTTGTCGCGTAATCGACGATGCGCGCCACCGAGTCGTACATCGGCGCGTAGATGTCGGCATAGGCATTGGGCGCGTGCTGCGCGTACAGCGTGCCCCAGCCCAGGTAGCTCACCAGCCGGGTCGTGTCGCGCGCGTGCAGCCAGTTGGCGGCCTTCTCGAAACTCGGGCCGATGCCGGCCTCGTTGCCCAGCGACCAGAAGATGACCGACGGATGGTTCTTGTCGCGTTCGAACATCCGCTGCACCCGCTGCAGGTGCGCCAGCTCCCAGGTCGGGTCGTAGCCGAGCTGCACCTTCTCGCGCGGACGCATGCCCTCGTTGCCGGCCTGCATGTAGGCATGCGATTCGATGTTCGCCTCGTCCATCACGTACAGGCCGTATTCGTCGGCCAGCGCGTACCACAGCTCCGCGTTCGGATAGTGCGAGGTGCGCACGGCGTTGATGTTGTTCTGCTTCATCAACGCGATGTCGCGCCGCATCGAGGCCTCGGAGATCACGTGGAACGTCTGCGGATCGTGCTCGTGCCGGTTCACGCCGCGGATCTTGACCGGCTTGCCGTTGACCTTGACCAGCCCGTCCTTGACCTCGACGGTGCGAAAGCCGATGCGGCTGGCGCTGGCCTGGATCAGCCGCGCATCGGCGTCGTGGACCTCCAGCAGCAAGGTATACAGATTGGGCGTTTCCGCGCTCCACGGGCGCACCTTGCCGATCGCCCCGGACAGCGTGAGCGCCGCCTCCTGCGTGGCCGCCGCCACCGTCGCCTGCCGCACCAGCACTGGCGTGTCGCCGTCGAGCAGCGTGGCGGTGACCCGCGTGCCCTTGGCCGCGTGCACCAGGCCGACATCGACATCCAGCGCGCCGCCGACATAGCGCGCATCCAGCGTGGCGCGCGCGAAGAAATCGCGCAGCCAGGTCTGCGGCGTGGCCAGCAGGTAGACATCGCGCTCGATGCCGCTGACCCGCCAGAAATCCTGGTCCTCCAGATAGCTGCCGTCGGACCAGCGATAGACCTCGATGGCGACAGAGTTGCGCCCCGGACGCAGCTGCGCGGTCACGTCGAATTCGGCCGGCAGCTTGGAATCCTCGCTGTAGCCGACCCGTTGGCCGTTGACCCAGACGTAGTAGGCCGCGCCGGCCGCGCCGATGTGCAGCAGCACCCGGCGCCCGTCCCAGCCCTGCGGCACCTCGAAATCCCGCCGGTAGGAGCCGACGCTGTTGATGGCGTGGGCGATGAACGGCTGGTTGGCCGGGAACGGGTAGTCGATGTTGTTGTACAGCGGCTGCCCGTAACCCTGCGCCTGCCAGTCGGACGGCACCGGAATGGTCTTCCAGGCCGACACGTCGTAATCGTCGCGGTAGAACTGCGCCGGGCGCCGCTCCGGCGTGGGCGAGAACATGAAGCGCCAGTCGCCGTTGAGGGAGAGGTGGTAACGGGAATCGCCGATGCGGCCGGCCTTGGCCAGTTCCACCGATTCGTATGGGAAGGACGTGGCCCGCGCCGGCAGCCGGTCGATCTCGTTGACCTCCGGGCGCTCCCACTCGGGCAGCGTGGCGGCGGCCGAAGTCGTGGCCATGTGCAGGCCGATCAGCAGCAAGGCGCTTGCGCTGGCCAGGAGTCGTTGTCGCACTGTCGGTTTCATGGAAAGCCCCTCGTGTACAAAACGGGCGGTCGGGTCGCACTGCGGCGGCGATTCCCGACGTCGGGATGCAGCGCCGGTACTGCGACGCGTGAACATGCGCGGCCGCGCGGCCGCGCGGCTGGGCGCGGGCCGGCTTCATCGTTTGCGCAGGACCACGCTGACCACCGACTGCGGCGGCGCCAGCGCCGCTTGCGCACCGGGCGCGGCCGCGCGGCGGCAACCGGTTTCGGCACGCTGCGAGGCCGAGGTGACGATCACCTGCTGCGACCACGCGCCAGCCCCCAGCGCCTGCGGCGCGATCGCCAGGCGCCGCGCCGACAGCCCGGCGTTGACGTGCACGAACACCAGTTCGCGACCATCCGCCGACAGCGCCGCCACCGTATCCGGATCGTCCACCGGCAGCAGGCGCATGCCCGGCCGCAGATAGCGGCTGAAATTGGCCATCGCCCAGTACTTGCGGGTGATCTGGAAGGGATGCTCCGCCGCCGCGGTTGCGCTCAGGTCCATGCGGATCAGGCCCCAATGGCGGCCGGAGCCGGGCTTGCCGGCCGCGGACGTCTCGATCGCCTGCCAGAACACCCACGCCGACGGCTGCAGACGCTTGAGGTCCAGCACCATGTGCTCGGCCAGCGCCAACGCCGGGCGCATGTCGTCCACGCCCTCCGCCACGTTGGGCGGCGACAGGTCGTTTTCCGACATCCACAGGCGAATGCCGCTGGCGGCGGCGATATCGCGCACGCCGGTCTGCCCGGTGCTGTCGTAGCTGTGCACGTTGAGCTGGCCCAGCACCGCCTTGGTGGCTTCCGAATAGCCGGACCAGTTGCGGATGAAGCCCAGCGCGCTGGTTTCGTCCATCGCCGCGACCCGCGTCTGCAGGCCGCGCGCGCGCAGCGCGCGGTCGCTGGCCTGGAGGATGCGCTCCTGCGCCGGCACGCTCCAGTGCGCGCCTTCCTGGGTGTTGCCGGCGAACCAGTAGGGCGTGTCCGGTTCGTTGACCGGCGACAAGGTGCGGAACGCGATGCCGTGGCGGCGTTGCAGTTCCTCGACCACCCGCGCCAGGTAGGTCGCGAACGCCGCGTCCTGGCCGGGCCGCAGATTGTCGTCCAGCCCGCGCTCGGCGCCGGAGACGCGGCCGCTCACGGTCATGAACCACGGCGGCGAGTTGGAAAACGCCTCGAAGATGCGCAGATCCGCGGGCACCCGCGCGCGGATCGCGTCCAGCCACCAGCGCTGGCCCTGGTCGGCCGACCAGTCCCACATCGCCGGATCGTCCGCACGCCACCAGTCCTTGCCCGATGCGCCCGCCGGCTGCCGCCAGAACCCCGGTATCGCCGCGCCGGGGCGCAGATACGGCGGCGTGTCGGCCGCATTGCCGCCGCCGATGTTGTAGCGGGCGATCACCCAGCCCAGGCCGTCGCGGCCATAGAGCAGGTCGGCCAGGCGGTTGCGTACCGGATCCGGATAGGTGCCGGTCACGTTGGCGAACCAGGCCAGCGCCGTGCCGAAGCCTTCGAAGCGGGTCCGCGGCGACTGAAGGTCCGGACGCAAGGCGACGGTGACCGGCGCGTCGGCATCGCACAGCGGCGCGCCGAGACACGGTAGCGCCAGCGCCGCGACCGCGATGCCGCCGAGCCAGCGGCGCCGCAGCAGCGCAGGCCACGTGCGCGACGTGCGCGGGCGATGCAGTGCGGCGCTACGCATGCGCCACCCGCATCGGCGTCACCATCAGGCTGCCGCCGCATGCCGGCAAATCCAATCCGCATTGGGTCTCGTCGGCCGCCGCGGCCATCCCGCCCGCGGTGCCGCCGCCGACGATCGCGATGCGGCGCAACGGCTCGCCGGCATTCACGTCCATTGCCACCGGTACCGCTGCGTTGCCGAGCGTGATTGCATCTTCATCGGTCCTTGCAAGACATCGATCGCAGGTGCCCGGCCCATGCACGCATGGGCCGGACGCAGCCCGCTTCAACCACCGAAGCGGGCAGCCACCGCATCAGTACGTGATCCGTGCCGAGAAGCCGTAGCGCCGGTCGTTGAGCTCGTAGCGCAACGGCGCGCTCGCCGTGCCGATGTAGATCTCGTTCATGCGATTGTTCAAGTTGACCGCATCGAACGACAGCGCGATGTGCTCGTTCACGTTGTAGCTGACCGAGGCATCCAGCGAGGCATAGGGCTTCTGGTATTGCGGAATGCCGTTGGCGCCGCTGCCCTGGGTGGTGTCCAGGTATTCGCCACGCCAGCTCCAGGCCAGGCGCGCGGTGACGGGACCCTTCTCGTACAGGGCCACCGCGTTGTAGCTGTGCTTGGACAACTTCTCCAGCGGCACCGTGGCCGGGATGTCGGAGCCGGCGGTGGCGAAGGGATTGGACACGCTGCTGTCCACGTAGGTGTAGTTGAACTGGAACCCCAGGCCGCTGAGCCAACCGGGCAGGAAATCGTAGAACTGCTGGTAGGCGAATTCGGCGCCTCTGATGGTGCCGTTGCCGGTGTTGAGCGAGGTGCTGATGTCGTAGTCCAGGCCGTTGTAGTTGCGCACCACGGTGCCGCTGGCCAGGAAGCCGTCCACCTTCTTGTAGAACAGGCCGGCGGTGAGCGAGCCGGCAGGAGCGAAGTACCATTCCAGCGTCGCATCGTAGTTGTCCGACTGGACCGGACGCAGGAACGGATTGCCCGAGGACCCGCCAGGCCGCCCGGTGATCGGATTCAGCTGGCTCGATGCGCCCAGCGAGACGTTGGTCGACATCTGATCGAAGTTGGGCCGCGCGATCAGCTGCGAATAGGCGAAGCGCGCCTGCAGGGTGTCGCTCAGGTGCGCGCGCAGGTTGAACGACGGCAGCACGTCGTTGTAGGTGCGCTCGACCGACAGCGGGGTGATGCCGCCGCCGTCCATGAACACCGCGCCGTCCGAGCCGGTGGTGGTCCTGACCAGGCGCACGCCGATATTGCCGTCCAGGCGCAACCCGGCCAGATCGGTGTCGTAGTCGGCGGTGAAATAGCCGGCCCAGGTCTTTTCGGTCTGGTGGTTGAGGTCGCTCGGCTTGAACGCCGTCTGCGGCGCGAAGCCGAACAGCGCCTCGGTGCGCGCGGTGCGGTCGAACAGGCCGCCGCCGCTGGCGAACTCCGGATACAGCACGCCGCCGGTCAGCGTCTTGCCATCGAAGAAGTCCGGCGACGGCCCATTGCGCACCAGTTCCGGATGCGCCGAAACCGACGGGTAGACCAGGGTCGTGGCGCAGGTCGGATCCGCCCCGGTCACGCCCAGGCAGGCGGCGTTCCAGGTGCCGCGCAGGTCGATGCTGCTGTCGGCGTAGCGCACGCCGGCGCTGAACTTGGTGAACAAACCGCCCTCGGTGAAGTATTCCAGGTCCGATTGCAGCGCCAGCTGGTCGGCGTCGTTGCGGGTCAGCGCATCGGCGATATAGCTGAAGCCGTAGTTGTTGGGATCGCTCAGCAACGCCGGATCGCGCACATTGAAGCGCGGGTTGCCGCCGCGCAGGTCGAAATCGACGATCGAGCGGTTGGCCGCGTTGCTGCTGTCCTCCGAGGCGCGGTCGTAGAGCGAGATGACGAAGCCGTTGCGGTCGGCATCGTAGGACGAGGTGAGGTATTGCGCGTCGAACGTCACCGCCAGCTTCTCGCTGGGATTCCAACGCAGGTTGAGGCTGTAGTTGGTATTGGTCGAGGTGAGATCCTGATCGTAGCGCGCCGACTCGAACATCTGGTTGTCCAGCGCGCCCGAGGTGGCGTAGCCGTTCTTGTCGAAGGTGAAGTCCGCGCCCGCCAACGGCGACGCCGCATCGCGTCGGTTGGCCTGGTAGAAGTACTTGCCCTGCCGGTAGAAGTCGTAGGTGGTGCGCAGGAACTGCCCGGTGACCAGCACCGTATCGGACGGCTTCCACTGCAACGCGGCCGCCGTGCCCAGGCGCTTGCGGTCGCCGCCGTCGTCGTAGATCTGGAAGCCGGAGGGAATCTGCGCGCCGCTCGGCGCGCCGGCGATGACACCGTCCGGCACCGCGACGAACGGGCCGGTCAGGATGCCGTCCTGGCGATAGCTGGAGCGGCCATAGCCGACATTGAACAGCACGCCGATCTCGCCGGCGTCGGTGTCGAAGCGGTCGCTGTACAGGCCCGACGCCGACCCGCCGGTCTTGTCGGCGCGGTCGTAGTAGTTGCCTTTGGCGGTGGCGCTGATGACCCGGCCGGGCGCGTCGAACGGCAGCCGGGTGCGCAGGTTCACCACGCCGCCGACGCCGCCCTCGATGAGGTTCGCCGGCGGATTCTTGTAGACGTCGATACCGGACAGCAGCTCCGGCGGAATGCCTTCCAGGTCCAGCGTGCGGCCGCCGGAAGCGGAAAACGTATCGCGCCCGTCAAGGAAATTGCGCACCTGGGTCAGGCCGCGCACGGTGACGGCCGGCTGCGTGCGGTGATCGAAATCGGTGGCGCCTTCGCCGTAACGGCGCTGGATCTGCACGCCGGTGATGCGTTGCAGCGCTTCCACCGTGTTCGCATCCGGCAGCTTGCCGATGTCCTGGGCCTGCACCGAATCCACGATCTGCGTCGCGTCCTGCTTGATCGCCTGCGCCGAGCGCAGGCTTTCGCGCACGCCGGTGACCACGATGCTGTCCATTGTCTTGACGTCGGTGCCGGCCGGCTGCGCAGCGGCATCCTGCGCGCCCTGCCCGGCAGGAGTGGTGGGCTTGGCCTGCGCCCACGCCAGCAACGGCGTCAGCATCGCCAGGCCCAAGGCGCTGGCGAGGGGATTCCTGTGCTTGGGGTACTTACGCTTGAAGGGCGCACGACTTGTCATTCGAACTCTCTCCGGTACTGACGAAATTGACCTTCGTATCGAAACCGACATCGGCCTTGATGCTGCGCACGATGGACAGCGAAGTTCTTGCCGGTGGTGGCGACAACTGCAGCGACGGCAGGCAGGGGTTTCAAGCTGTATTTCAAGCTATGTTCATATTTATATGACAATTAGAGAGGGCGCACGTTGCGTCGCAACACGGCTTCTGCACAGGCGTTCGCAACGCCGCGCACCTTGCGGCGCCGACGTTTGACGCCCTGTGCGTCGACACTGACACCGGTTGTAGATGCAGGCGACGGCGTATCGCGACGCCGCACCTGTCTACGAAATCGGCCCTGTACGCGTGACGCCGCGCACGCAATCGCCGTGCCTGCGCCCGTAGCCTCGGCATGCACCGTGGAAGTGGGTGCAACGGCATCCGGTCCCCTGCCGGATGGTCTAGTCGTCTTCTAGCAGAAGGAAGATCCATGAATCGCAAGAACGCGCTGTATCTGGCCCTGCTGGCCGGCATCTCCGGTCTTTCCCCCGTCGCCATGGCCGCCAATCCCCCAGCGGCCGAGATGGACTCCGCTCCCGTCGAAGCCCGCCCCAATGCCGCCGCGCTCGGCGGCGCCGAACTGCGCAGCCTCGCCACCGGTAGCGCGCATGCGCCGCGCGTCATCGAACTCGGCGCTCCCGACAGCGCCCAGGCCGCGACGATGAAGCAGTTGCGCGGCCAGCAGGTCAAGCATGGCCAGCCGCTGCAGATCGGCTTCTCGCGCGACATCGCCAAGCCGGCGATCAACCTGCGCCGGCTCAGTTGGCAGAGCCTGCCCAACGGCGCGCAGGTCACCAGCTTCGAAGTCGTCTCCACCGATGCGGCGGCGCTGCGCGCGGCATTGCAGCTCAGCGGCAGCGGCGCCCAGCCGGGCGATCCGAGCAAGGCCACGCTGCGCTTCGCCGGCGACGACGGCCGCGTGTTCGAACAGAGCGGCGCCGATTTCGCCGGCAGCGAGCCGGGCTGGTCCGCGGCGGTGTCCGGCTCGCGCCTGGTGGTGGAGATCGAACTGCCGGCCGGCCAGTATCCGCAGGGCTTCGCGCTGAAGATCCCGCAGATCTCGCACATGGACATCAATCCCGTCGCCAGCGAGGAAATGATGCGGCCGATGATCGGCGAGAGCGATTCGTGCGAGCGCGACATCGTCTGCCGCGCCAGCCCCAGCAGCGGCTTCACCTCGGCCGCCAAGTCGGTGGCGCGCATGGTGTTCAGCACCAGCAGCGGCTCCTACCTGTGCACCGGCACCCTGCTCAACAACAGCAACTCGCCGAAGAAGTACCTGTTCTGGACCGCGGCGCACTGCATCAGCACCCAGACCGTGGCCAACACCCTGCAGACCTACTGGTTCTACGACGCCACCACCTGCAACGGCTCCACGGTCAGCTCGTCCTACACCACGCTCAGCGGCGGCGCCTATCTGCGCCACGCCAACACCACCCGCGACACCTCGCTGCTGGAACTGAAGACCGCTCCGCCCAGCGGCGCCTTCTATGCCGGCTGGAGCAGTTCGGCGATCGGCTCCACCGGCACCGCGATCGAGGGCATCCACCACCCCGCCGGCGACGTGAAGAAGTACTCGCTGGGCAGCGTCACCGCGCTGTCGTCCTCGATCGACGGCAAGTCGCCGCTGTACAAGGTGGTCTGGAACACCGGCGTCACCGAAGGCGGCTCCTCCGGCTCGGGCCTGTTCACCGTCAACAGCAGCGGCGCCTACCAGCTGCGCGGCGGCCTGTACGGCGGCACCTCGTACTGCAGCGCGCCCAGCGACCCGGACTACTACTCGCGCTTTTCCGACGTGTATTCCACCATCCAGCCCTACCTGAGTCCGTAAGCCCACGCCCGGGAGGGCCGTACTCCCGGACCCGGACAGGCCACGCCGCGCGCGTGGCCTGTCCGTACGGCCCGCCACCACCCCGGCATGCAGGGGTTACACTGGGGGCCCCATCTCACACACGGCAGGCATCCACTTGGCAAAGCCCAACTATTCCTTCGAAAAACGTCAGCGCGAAATCGCCAAGAAGAAGCAGCAGGACGAGAAGGACGCGCGCAAGCGCGAAGCCCGCGAGGCGGCCAAGGCCGCAGCGGACGCCGAAGCGAAGACGCCCGACAGCGGCAACTGATCGGCGCCGGCGGAACCGGTCCCGTACCGGCTCCCGCCAATGCGTGCCTCCCGCGGCGTTGCCGGCCATGCGCAATGGCAGGCGCTATTGCCTCGTCCTGCGCCTGGATCGACTCAGGCGATGCCGGTGGCCGGCGGAGCGGCGGAGGTGGACGCGGACGGCAACGTCGCCGGGAACCACTCCGCGCGTGCCAGCCAGCCCTTCAGGAATTTGTCGTCGGCCGGACGCTCCTGCGCCAGCCGGTCGTAGTAGTCGATCCGGCCCTGGCGATACAGCGCATAGACCTGTGCCTGGTCGGCCGCCTGCAGTGCCGCCAGCGTGGCCGGCCCCATTTCTCCATCGGTGGCCAGACCCGTGGCGCCCGATTGCTGCAGGATCCGCTGCAGCAGCAGGACCGCCTCGGTCCCGGCATTGACGTAGAAATCGAACAGGATCTCGGCCAGCGGCTGCGAGGCGATCTGATCGCCGTCCAGCTTGTCCCAGTACGCATTCCGATAGATGACGCCGGCCTGCTCCGGGGTCAGCGCGCGCAGTGCGTCCAGCGTCGGCTGCTCGCCGAGCAACGGCTGCGCATAGCGCTCGAACGTCGCCAGGGTGATGCCGAGGTTGGTAGCGCCGCCGGGATCGGCCGGATCGTCGACGTAGCCCCCTTCGAACCGCAACAACTGCGGCAGATACAGATCCAGCGATGCCATGGCGACGCACTCCTTGACGAACGACAGGACGTCAGTGTGGCACCGAACCGGCAAACCATGCTGTGCCCCAGGGAACAACTTGCGTGGCCGGAACGCTGTACGGACGTGGGCGACGGACGGCGCCTACACGCCCCGTCGACGCCTCCGTCACGACTCGCCTGCGCGCGGCAATGCACAGTCCGGGCAGGCATTCACGCCCTATCGGAGACCCGCATGGCCAGCCCGCAGGAACTGGAAGAGAAATTCTGGAAAGCGCTCAAATCCGACCGCACGGTCATGCTCGGCCTGGACGGCGTCGAGGACGGCCATGCGCGACCGATGACGGCGCAATTCGAAGGCGACCGCGGCGGTCCGATCTGGTTCTTCACCTCCAAGGACAACGCCCTGGTGCAGAAGCTGACCCAGAGCCAGCGTGTCATCGCCGCGTTCAGCGCCAAGGACCACGACCTGTTCGCCAGCATCAGCGGCACGCTCAGCGTGGACAACGACCAGGCGGTGATCGAGCGCCTGTGGAACGGCTTCATCGACGCCTGGTACGAGCAAGGCAAGGACGATCCCAAGCTGGCGCTGCTGCGCCTGGATCCGGACCACGCGCAGATCTGGCTCAACGGTTCCAGCCTGGTGGCGGGCATCAAGGTGCTGTTCGGCATCGACCCGAAGCGCGATTACCAGGACAAGGTCGCGGACGTGCCGCTGCGCTGAGCGCGCCGAAACACATTAAGGCCAATGGTGCCGCTGCGTTTTCTGGGCGCAGCGGCGGTGGTGCCAGACGTGACAGGTGTAACTGGTCGTAGGAATGGCGGCCGCCACCAAGTCTGGCACCTTGCCCTGTGTCCGCAACGCTTCGACCTGCACCGAAGTGCGGCAACGGTCAGGAACGCGCAGGCCATCCACCCGACAGGCCGCCTGGCCGCATCGAGGCCTTGCAGACTTGCGCCAGTTCTGCCAAGGCCGACTAACCATCGCGCATTACATCGAAGGACGAGGCACCGAGCCGCCGGTACTTGGCCCGCAGTGCATGGAACAGATCTCCTGCCTTCACTCGCTCCCATTCCTGTTTCAGCATGCGGCTGGAGGTCTTGAGCAAGTCGTCGATGTCCTGCAGCAACTTGTCGTAGGAGAATGGCTGGTCCTGCAAACCGCGACCGAGGCCGGCGAGGATCGACTGGAGCTTCGCATCCATCTGCTGGTGCAGCGGATCGGTCCCTTTATCGCCCTCGGCAGCGAGATTCAAGCGCAACGTGATCTTGTAATGGTTTTTCCTGCACACATCCAGATACGTGTCCAGCTTGGTCGCGATGGTTCCCTCGAGTTCGGTCAGCGTCAGCAAGTGTTTCCTTCGCTCTTCCGCGTCCACCCTCAAGTTTGAATACCCGTTCTTTTCCACGTTCTGGTTATGCGCGTCCACATCGCGTACCCAGTCGGCGATGACCTTGCGGCTGGCCGCAGCCCCCTGTCCCTGGTCCAACAACGATCCAAGCGTGCGGGCTGCGCTGCAGAACAAGGAAAGTTCCTCGCGCATCGCATCGATCCAGGCCTGTCTGAATTCGGACACCTTGTTTCTTTTGTTGATGTGCAAGGTCATCAGACCGAATCCGCCTGCAATGATCGGTACCCACAGCGTACTTTCCATTGGTGTAACTCCTCTCATCAAAAGGAAACGGCGATCTAAGCGGCCACGCTGGCCGCTATCCAAAACTTGCCGCATGTCCGGGACACGGCAATTCAAAGCGTCGGCATACATCCTCGCAAGACGCATCAAGACCGCCGCGTCCACAATTGGCTTGGCGCTTACGCTATTGCCACGCTCACGTTTGGCCGTCGATCAATCGTTCGCCCACTGTCGCATCGTGCTGCCGATCACGCGCAGCCAACAGGTCGGCAGCCACCAATGCGCGCGTACTGCGCAGCGATCGCGCCAATGCACTATCGCCCCGCAGTGTTGGAGCCTCGGTTTGCTCCAGCGCTTTCTGCACCCGCTCGGACAGTCCCCAATCGGCGGAGATGGCCTTCGCGCACTGCGCAGTCCAGTTCTCCAGTAAGCCGGCGACCACGTCGGGATCCGGCCGCACTGCGGCATGCCTTGCATACGCATCGCGGACCACCTGCACCACCGCCACGGCTCCCAACCCATACAGCAGCGCCAGCAACTGCGCCGCCGCGGGATCCTCGCGCTCGGCATCCTCGGCATGGCGCGCGGTGGCCTTGGCCGACAGCAAGGTGTGCTCCCACAGCAGCGCCGCGCAGCGGCCGAACGCGCTGCCGTCGTCGGCAATGACCGGCTGCAGCAGCGCGGCCAGCACGAGCTGGCGCAGGCCCTCGGTGCCGAGCAGGGCCACCGCGCGCTCCAGGTTCTCGATCGGCTCGGCGTGGCGGCGGTACGCGGCACTGTTGGCGATGCGCAGCAGATTGCCGGCCAGCGCCGGATCCTGGCCGAGAATCGCCGCGATGGCCTGGGCGCCAGCAGCGGGATCGTTGAGCGCGCGGGTCAGCTGCGGCAGCAGCTGCGGGCGGCGCGGCGTATAGCGTGGATGCGCATCGATGCGCGCCAGGACCGCGACGGCCGCCGCGGCGATCTCGGCCTGCGCGGCAGCCGAGGCCGCGCTGGGTTCGGGCGCAGGCACGCCGGCGAACGCCAGCGCGTACAGGCGCAGCAACAGCGCGGATTCCTGCGCTGCGGAAAGTTCGGCGGCAGTTGCGGCCACGCCCTGCCCCGGCTCCGCCGCGATCGCCGCATCCGTGCCGGCGTCTTCGGCGGTGGCACGGTGCGCAGACGCGGCGGCGGTTTGCGCAACGGCGATCGGCGCCACAGCTCCGCGCCGGCGTCCACGGCGCCACATCCAGCCGCCGATACCCAGCAGCAGCGCGACGGCAACGCCTGCAATCCAAATCGACGGCACCATCATCGGCATCCGCAAGATCGCCAGATCCCCCACCCGGCTGGAAGCGCAACCACGGCCAGGCGCGCCACGCCATTCAAGCATGGCGCGCAGGCTCCTGCTTGAACGGCCGCGGCGGCCTGCACGCGAGGCTGCAGCGACTGCGTGGCGCCTCCGCCATGCACGCTCAGGGCGCCGGCGCAGCCGCCACGCGATGGCCGTAGCTGAGCACCCGCGTCAGCTTCCAGCCGTCCTGGTCCTGGCGCCACACCATCACGAATTTGGCGATGCCTTCGCAACGCCCGCTGGCCAGCTCGCAGAAGCGGTGTTCGCCCTCCTCGATCGCACCGAAGTCCTTGACCGGGTAGACCCGCAGCGTGCCGTCCACCAATTCGCGGCGCACCTTGCCGCAGATCCACTTGCGCGTGTTGTCGACCACGGTCTTGCGGTCCCAGCTGGCGCCGCCGGTGTCGTGATAGAACTCCACGTCGGGCACGAACAGTTGCTCGAACGCCGCCATGTCGCAGCGGTTGTAGGCGCCAAACAGGCGCTGGTCCAGCGCGGCGACCGTGTCGAACAGCGGCCCCGCGGTGCCGTCCTCGGTCGGTGCCGCGGCTCGCGCGGTCGCCGCGCAAGCCAACAGCAGGAGCGATCCCCATATCTTCATCCGCCACATCCCCCCAGTCGTCGATGCGCAACTATGCGTCTCCCCAGGCCGCGCCTGCAATGGCGCCAGGCACGTGCCGCAGGCAGTGGGCTGGGCGGCGGCAAACGCAGAGATGGCTGGCTGCAGGCCCCCGCAGCGCATGCGCCACGGCCGCCGTTGGCCGGCGGCTACATGTTGCGCCGGTACTCCCCGCCCACTTCGTACAGCGCGTGGCTGATCTGCCCCAGGCTGTGGGTCTTCACCGCCTGCATCAGCGCGGCGAAGACGTTGCGGCGCTCGCGCGCGGCACGCTGCAGATAGCCCAGGCCCGCCGCATCGCCGGGAGCCGGCGCGCCGGCCGCTTCGGCCGGTTCCGCTTGCAGCGGCTGTGCCGGCGCAATGCCGTTGCGGCGCTGCTGCCAGTCGCGCACGTTGGCGATCTGCTGGCCCTTTTCTTCCTCGGTGGAGCGGATCAGTTCGATCTGGGTCGCGGTCTCGCCGGCGTGCTGCTTGGGCAGGAAGGTATTGACGCCGACCAGCGGCAGGCTGCCGTCGTGCTTCTTGTGCTCGTAGTACAGGCTCTCTTCCTGAATCTTGCCGCGCTGGTACATGGTGTCCATCGCGCCGAGCACGCCGCCGCGCTCGCTGATCGCCTCGAACTCCTTGTACACCGCCTCCTCCACCAGGTCGGTGAGCTGCTCGACGATGAAGCTGCCCTGCCACGGGTTCTCGCAGAAATTCAGCCCCAGCTCCTTGTTGATGATCATCTGGATCGCCACCGCGCGGCGCACGCTTTCCTCGGTCGGCGTGGTGATCGCCTCGTCGTAGGCGTTGGTGTGCAGGCTGTTGCAGTTGTCGAACAGCGCGTACAGCGCCTGCAGCGTGGTGCGGATATCGTTGAACTGAATCTCCTGCGCATGCAGCGAGCGGCCGGAGGTCTGGATGTGGTACTTCATCATCTGGCTGCGTTCGTTGCCGCCGTAGCGCTCGCGCATCGCCCGCGCCCAGATGCGCCGCGCCACGCGGCCGATCGCGGTGTACTCCGGATCCATGCCGTTACTGAAGAAGAAGCTCAGGTTGGGCGCGAAATCGTCGATGCGCATGCCGCGCGCCAGGTAGTACTCGACGATGGTGAAGCCGTTGCTCAGGGTGAAGGCGAGCTGGCTGATCGGGTTCGCGCCGGCCTCGGCGATGTGATAGCCGGAGATCGACACCGAGTAGAAGTTGCGCACCTTCTGCTCGACGAAATACTGCTGGATGTCGCCCATCATGCGCAGCGCGAACTCGGTGCTGAAGATACAGGTGTTCTGCGCCTGGTCCTCCTTGAGGATGTCGGCCTGCACCGTGCCGCGCACGCTGGACAGGGTCTGCGCCTTGATCTGCGCATAGGTCTGCGCGTCGACCAACTGATCGCCGCTGACGCCGAGCAAGGCCAGGCCCAGGCCGTCGTTGGTCGGCGGCAAGTCGCCGTGATAGCGCGGCCGCTGCCGGCCTTCGAACAACTGCGCCAGAGTCTGCTCGGCCTGCGCCCAGCGCTGCGCATCGGCCTTGAGGTATTTCTCCACCTGCTGGTCGATGGCGGTATTCATGAACATCGCCAGGATCATCGGCGCCGGGCCGTTGATGGTCATCGACACGCTGGTCGTCGGCGCGCACAGGTCGAAGCCGGAGTACAGCTTCTTCATGTCGTCCAGGGTGGGAATGTTGACCCCGGAATTGCCGATCTTGCCGTAAATGTCCGGGCGTGGTGCCGGGTCCTCGCCGTACAGGGTGACGCTGTCGAAGGCGGTGGACAGGCGCGCGGCCGGCTGGCCCACGCTCAGATAGTGGAAGCGGCGGTTGGTGCGCTCCGGCGTGCCCTCGCCGGCGAACATCCGGATCGGGTCCTCACCGGCGCGGCGGTACGGATAGACGCCGCCGGTGTAGGGATAGCTGCCGGGCAGGTTCTCCTTGCCGAGGAAGCGCAGCAGCTCGCCCCAGCTCCTGTAGCGCGGCGCGGCGATCTTCGGGATCGGCTGATGGCTCAGCGACTGGCGGTAGTTCTCCACGCGGATCGCCTTGCCGCGCACTTCGTATTCGGTGACCTCGTCGGTGATCGACTTCAGCCGCTGCGGCCACTCGCGCAGCAACTTCAGCGACTCGCTGGACAGCGCCTGCAGCGCGTCGTTGTAGCGCTGGCGCAGCAGCAGCAAGGTCGCATCGACGGCGGCGCCGGCCATGGCGGGCGCATCGGCGCTGCGCGCGGGTGGCTGCAGTTCCTCGACTGCGTAAAGGTCCAACTGCTTCGGCAACTGCGGGTCCTGCAGTTCGTGCAGCGATTGCCAGAACGATTGCGCGCGATCCGCGGCCTCGGCCTGGCGTTCGATGCCGGCGTTGAGCGCGCGGCCCTGTTCGGCGATCTCGGCCAGGTAGCGCACGCGCGCACCGGGGATCAGCACGGTGGCGCGTGGCTCCTTCAGCGTGGTGTCCAGCTGCGGCCGGAAATCGCAATGCGGCGACGCCGCGGCGCGGCGGGCGGCGTCGCTCGTTTCGGCTCCGGGGTCGGACGCCTCGAGGCCCAGCTTCGCGCGCAACAGCCGGCACAGGTTGACGAACATCCAGCTGATGCCGGGATCGTTGAACTGGCTGGCGATGGTCGGATACACCGGCACCGCCTCGTCCTCAAGCTGGAACGCGACGCGGTTGCGCCGCCACTGCTTGCGCACGTCGCGCAGCGCGTCCTCGGCGCCGCGCCGGTCGTACTTGTTCAGCACCACCAGCTCGGCGAAGTCGAGCATGTCGATCTTTTCCAGCTGGCTCGGCGCGCCGTAATCGCTGGTCATCACGTACACCGGGAAATCGACCAGATCGACGATCTCCGAATCGCTCTGGCCGATGCCCGCGGTCTCCACGATCACCAGGTCGTAGCCGATGCCTTTCAGGAACGCGATGCAGTCCTTGAGCACGCGGTTGGTGGCCGCGTGCTGGCGCCGCGTGGCCATCGAGCGCATGTACACGCGCGGGCTGCGCAAGGCGTTCATGCGGATGCGGTCGCCGAGCAGCGCGCCGCCGGTGCGGCGCCGGCTCGGATCCACCGACACCACCGCGATGCGCATCTGCGGGAAGCCGGCCAGGAAGCGGTTGAGCAATTCGTCGGTGACCGACGACTTGCCGGCGCCGCCGGTGCCGGTCAGGCCCAGCACCGGCGCTGCGAGCCGCGTGCGGGACTCGGGACCCGGCAGGCCGGACTGCCACTGCTTGCGCAGCAGGGCCAGTTCGGACTCGGAGAACGCGCCATCCTCGAGCGCCGACAACACCTTGCCGATACCGATCTCGTCGTCGATGTGCGGCAATAGCGCGCCGGCCTGTTCCGGGTCCCGAGTCCCGGGTCCCGAGTCCCGCGCGCGCGAAGCGCGCGCCACCACGTCCTCGATCATCTCCACCAGACCCATCTTCATGCCGTCGTTGGGGTGGTAGATGCGCTCCACGCCGTAGGCCTGCAGCTCGGCGATCTCCTCCGGGGTGATGGTGCCGCCACCGCCGCCGAACACCCGCACATGGCCGGCGCCGCGTTCGCGCAGCATGTCCACCATGTACTTGAAATACTCGACGTGGCCGCCCTGGTAGGAGGACAGCGCGATCGCGTCGGCGTCCTCCTGCAACGCCGCGCGCACCACGTCCTCCACGCTGCGGTTGTGGCCGAGATGGATCACCTCCGCGCCCTGCGCCTGGATCAGCCGGCGCATGATGTTGATCGCCGCATCGTGGCCGTCGAACAGGCTGGCAGCGGTGACGAAGCGCAGCGGGCTGGTATCGGCTTGCGGCAGCGGCACGCGGGACGCGGGAATGCTCATCGAGAAGACATCGGCAAGAGAATGCGACAATTCTAGGCGCGCAGCGCAGCGTGGGCAGGTTGCGCTGCAACATGCGACAACCGCCGCGCTGGCGGCGAGCGTGCCGCCGGACGCCACGGCGAACGTAGCTATCCGGGACATGAATGCGGCAGTTCGGCGCGTCAACAGCGGCGGCGCCTGCCGCGTTTGCGTTGACGTCGGCACACCGCCGATGTCCCTGGAGAATCGCATGTCCCTTCGTCCTTTGTTGCTGACCTCCCTGCTCGGCAGCGCGCTCGCCGGCGGCATGCTGGCCGCGCCCGCGCAGGCGCGACCGGTGGTGGAACTGTCGGTGCAGACCGCGCCGCCGCCGCCGCGGTTCGAACGTGTGGTGGTGCGACCGGGCTATGTCTGGGCGCCGGGCTACTGGCATTGGAACGGCCGCCGCCATGTCTGGGTCGCCGGCCGCTACGTGGTCGCACGCCCGGGCTATGTCTATGTCGGCCCACGCTGGGAGCATCGCGGCCCGGCCTACCGCTTCCACGACGGCTATTGGGTACATCGCTAGGCCATGGCGTGGCGGCGCGGCCATGTTCCCGCCGCCACGATGCTGCGCGGCGTCGTGACCGTCCTCATCGCGCTTTGCGATAGTGCGCGGACCACGGCACCCGCCGGTTCCCGAGAGAACGCATGTTCAGGCCTTCGCTGTCGCGTGCGTTCCTGCCGTTGTCGCCGGCCCCTGCCGTGCGTGGCGCCTACGGGGTGCGCGGTCCATCGCGCACTGCAGGCCATCGCCTGCCTGGCCTGATTCGGCGCTCGCTGCGCACGGGATCCTAGCGATGCCCTCGCGCGTCCCGCCAGGCACCTACGCGATCGCCATCACCGTGCTGGCGGTGGCGATCGCCAGCGTCGCCGCATGGCGCGAACGCCCCACCGACGCGGCCTCGCACCGTGGACTCGGCGATGCCATCGACGCCACGGCGAAGACGGTCGCGGCGCGCAAACGCACCGCCATGCCCGTCGCCAGCGCGCCGGCCGCGCCGAGCGCCACCCCGACCCGCGACGCACCCCGCTTCGACCAGCGAGGCCGGCTGCTGCCGGATCCGGCATTGCGGCACTACCTGGATCGCTATCTGACGGCCGTGGATGCACAGGCCGTGGCGACGCAGCGCCAGGACCTGGAGCGCGACCTGGCCGCGATGCCCGCCGCGCAAGCGGGTCAGATCCTCGCCTGGTTCGATCGCTACGCCGCCTATCTGCAGGCCGAAGCGACAGGCGCGCCGCACGGCACCGACCCGCAGCAGCAGGCGCGGCAGGCGCGTGCACTGCGCGAACGCCTGCTCGGACCGCAAGCGGCCAGCGCCCTCTTTGCCGACGAGACCGCCACGCGCTGAACGAAACAGCGATCGGCGCCGTGAGCCAAAGGCACCCTCCGCACCGCGCCTGGACACCGTCCGAGCGTCGCAAACGGTACCGAGATGCCCATGCCGCACGGGTCTGCACGGAGCTGCCGGAGACTGCACGGCCCGCAGGGAATTGCTTTAAAATGCGCTCATCGCGACGATCAGGACCCGTTCCGGAACCCGTCGCGTTTTTCGTTTTGCGCACCCTCACTAGGCAAGTTCCTGGAACCAAGGTGTCCTACACCTGCAACGCCAGCGGAGCCCCCATGCTTTTCGAAACGCTAGCCACCACCGGCCACGAACAAGTCGTCTTCTGCCACAACCGCGACGTGGGCCTGCAGGCGATCATCGCCATCCACAACACCGTGCTCGGCCCCGCGCTGGGCGGCGTGCGCATGCGCCCCTATCCCAACACCGAGGCCGCGCTGCACGATGCGCTGCGGCTCAGCCGCACGATGACCTACAAGAACGCGCTGGCCGGGCTGAACATCGGCGGCGGCAAGGCGGTGATCATCGGCGATCCCAAGGCCGACAAGTCCGAGGCGCTGTTCCGCGCGTTCGGCCGCTACGTGGATTCGCTGGGCGGGCGCTACATCACCGCCGAGGACGTCGGCACCGACGTCAACGACATGGAACAGATCTACCTGGAGACCGAGTACGTCACCGGCGTGCACCAGGTGCACGGCGGCTCCGGCGATCCGGCCCCGTTCACCGCCTATGGCGCGCTGCAGGCGCTGATGGCCTCGCTGCAGCGCAAGCTCGGCCACGAGGAGATCGGCAAGGCCAGCATCGCCGTGCAGGGCCTGGGCCACATCGGCATGGAGCTGGTGAAACTGCTGAAGGAGCGCGGCGCCAAGCTGTACGTCACCGACCTGGACCAGGCGCTGGTCGAGCGCGCGGTCGCCGAATACGGTGCAGAAGCGGTCAAGCCGGACGAGATCTACGACGTGGCCGCCGACGTGCTGGCGCCGTGCGCGCTGGAAAGCGCGATCGACGAGGCCACCCTGCCGCGGCTGAAGGCGAAGATCATCTGCGGCACCGCCAACAACCAGCTGGCCAACGCCGCAGTGGGCGAAGAACTGCACCGCCGCGGCATCCTCTATGCCCCGGACTATGCGGTCAACGCCGGCGGGGTGATGAACGTGTCGCTGGAGATCGACGGCTACAACCGCGAGCGCGCGATGCGCCTGATCCGCAGCCTGTACCACAACCTCGGCAAGATCTTCGACCTGTCCGAGCGCGACAACATCCCGCCGCAGCAGGCCGCCGACCGCATCGCCGAAGCGCGCATGCACGCCATCGGCAAGCTCAAGCTGCCGCTGGGCCGCACCGCCCCGCGCTCGATGGGACATCTGCGCGGCGAGTAGGCGAGCCGGCAGCAGGACCTCCCGACGCGCAGCGCGTCGGGACTGCAGTCCCTCCCACGAGAGCCGGCACGCCATCGGCAGGCCACATGACTTCCGTAGGAGCGGCTTCGGCCGCGACGAACGAAGCCCCGATCCTGCCGCAATCCATACGCATCGGGGCCGAAATCCCTCCGACCATAAGCCGGCACGGCATCGCCGGACCGGGCGCCCCTGTAGGAGCGACTTCAGTCGCGACAAGCGAAGAGGGAAACCCGACGCCGCCCCGGCGCGTCGATGCCGAAGCCTCCTCTGCGAATCAAGCGCGGGCCACACCAGGCCCGCACCGCATCAGAACCCCAAACGATACCGCAGCGACATCGCATGATCGTCGCCGCGCGGGCCGAAGCGCCGGTCGTAGCCGATGCCCAGCGCGCTGCTGCCCCAGCGCCGGTCCAGGCTCGCGCCGAACAGCCCGCCCGAACGCGCCGGCTGCAGGTCCACCAGCGGCGCCCAGGCGTCCACGCCAACGAAACTGGCCTGGCGCTGCAAGCCTTGCGCGGCCAGGGTCTGCTGCCATTCGGCATAGCCCTGCAGCGACCAGCCGCGCCCGCCGTAACCGGCGCGCAGGCCGGCCAACGCCTGGCTGCGCGCAGAGGACGCGGCCGCGGCCATCAGCCCGAAGCCGTCGCCGCCCTGCTCGCGAAAGCCGTCGCTGTCGATGCGGCTGTAGTCGGCGCCGGCATACGGGGTCAGCGATGCCTTGCCGCGCCCGAAGCGGTAGCCGACTTCGACGCTGCTGGACAGGAAGCGCCCGGCGTAGCGGCTGGACGCATCGGCGACGCTGTCGCCGAGCAGCAGGCTGCGGTCGAGCTGGCGCCGGTACTGCCCGGTGCCCAGCTGCGCCAGCGCGTAGGCATTGCCGGCGACCGCGCCGAGATAGGCCTGGCCCTGCACCTGGCGGTCGCGGCTGTGGTCCAGGCCGCCGTCACCGCCGCCGTCGGCGCGGCTCTCGCCGAAAGCGAAACCGGCCACGCCGTGCTCGCCCAGGCGCAGGTCCTGGCCCATCATCCAGCCGTCGAGCTGGAACTGGCTGCCGGCGAAGCTGCCCTGCCCGGTCTCGCCCAGGCGCTGGCTCCACGCGCCGATCGCGCGCGGTTGCGCGACCAGGCTGTCGAAGCGGCCGGACAGCGCGCGCCGCTGCAAGTCGATGCTGTCGAAGGTCATCGCGGTGGCCGCCGCATGCGCCTCGCCGGACAGGCTGCGCAGCGTCGCCGCCGCGGCGGCCGCGCTCGGCGATTGCTGCACCGCGCCGGCCGCCTTCAGCAGCGACGCATCGACCGTCGCCGGATCGCGGCCCAGTTGCGCATCCAGTTGCGCGAACGCCGCATCCACGCGCGTGGCGGAGGCGAGCGTGGCGGCGGTGATGCTGCCGAAACTCGCCGCCGCGGCGGTGACGCTCAGCGCCTGCACGGTGATCGAAGCGCTGGTGCTGTCGTAGGCGAGCGACGAGGTCAGGAACACGTTCGACGGCGTGGTCACCGAGGCGAACGTGCCGCTCAGTCCGCCGCTGGTCTCGAGCACCTTGTAGGCGGTGTTGTTGACCACGTAGTCGCGCTTGCCGAGCACGTACAGCGCGCCGCCCTGCAGCGTCGCGGTGCCGGTCACCGAGAGCTTGTCGCCGACCAGCAAGGCCAGCCGGCCGTTGCTGTCCTGCACGTAGTTGCCGCTCAGGCTCAGCGTCGTGGCACCGACCTGGAAGGTGCCGGAATTGCTGACGTTGCCGCGCAGCGGCCCGGTGCCGATGAAGGTGGCGCCATTGCTGATCGCCACGTTGGAGCCGCCCAGGCTGGCCGCGCTGAGCGTGCCGGCCTGCACCTGGGTCGTGCCGCTGTAGCTGTTCTGGGTGCCGCTCAGGGTCAAGGTGCCGCTGCCCTGCTTGATCAGGCCGCCGCTGCCGGCGATGTCGTTGGCCCAGGTCGAGCTGCCGCTGAAGGACACGCTGACGTCGCCCCAGTCGAACCTGGCCGGCCCCAGCACCGCCTTGCCGACGTTGAGCAGGCCGTAGCCGAAGGTGGCGTCCACGCCGGGCGTGCCCAGGTCGGTGGCTGTGCCGAGCAGGGTCTGCCGCAGCAGATCGTTGCTGAAGTAGGGGAACGCCTGCCACACCAGCGCGGCCGCGCCGGACACCAGCGGCGCGGCGTAGGAGGTGCCGCTGCCGTAGTAGTAGTCCGGGTTGGCGGTGGCGGTAGTCGCCTTGGGATCGACGAACACTTCCGTGCCCGGCGCCACCAGGCAGTAATGCATGGCCACGCCGCAGGCGTTGGAATACGACTCCAGCTTGCTGCCGGTGCTCGCATCCACCGCGGCCACCACCAGCCAGCCACGCTCCAGGTCCGCCGCCGGACGGCTGCCGCCGGGGCCGGGCTGGCTGGGCAGCGCGGCGACGTCCGACGGATCGGCCTTGGCTTCGTTGCCGGCGGCGAACACCACCAGCCCGCCATTGCTCAGCACGAACGGGCGGTATTCGTCGGCGATGGCGTTGGTCGCGGTCGGGTCGGTCCAGTAGATGCCGCCCCAGGAATTGTTCATCACCTTGACCCCGGCGTTGATCAGGTCCTGGTGGACGGAGGCCAGGCCCAGCGCGCCGCTGGTCTGGTTGCCCTCGCCGCTGCCGTCGTCGTCGGGCGAGGTGTCGCTGATGATGCGCGCCGACACGATCTGCGCGCCGGGCGCGATGCCGCCGGGCCACGCGCCCACCGCCTTGCCCGCGGCCAGCTGCGCGACCGTGGTGCCGTGGCCGTCGACATCGTCGACGTTGACGTTGTTCTTGGCCGGATCGACGTAGATCAGGTTGGACACCACGCGTCCGGCCAGCGCCGGGTGGTTGCGGTTCACGCCGGTATCGACCACGCCGATGCGGTAGCCGCTGCCGTCGTAGCCGGCGTTGTGCGCGGCCAGCGTATTGGTCAGCGCCAGATGCGCATCGAACGCCGGCTGCGGCGGTGGCGGCGAGGTCGGCGGCGAGGTGGGGGGAGAGGTCGGCGGCGGCGGGGGCGGCGGTGAGGTGGGCGGCGGCGAGGTCGGCGGCGGATCGCTACGGGTCAGCCCGCCACCGCCGCCACCGCCGCAGGAGGTCAACGCCACCGCCAGTGCGGTCGCCAGCAGCGACCGGGCCATCAACTTCCGCATGCTCTCTCTCCGAAGATAAGCGCGCCGGCCAAGTCGACCGGCAACATTGCGTTAGCGGCCGCAAACGGGCGGCCTGAATCGACACGAATCTACACCGGAATTCCGCCCCCGCCACCATCCCCGCCCGCGCACCGCGATTGGCAGGAGCGGCGCCGAGGCAGATAATCGGCGACTAATCTTTCGTAAGGGTTTGCCATGACCGAGATCGTCATCGCCGCGGCCAAGCGCACCGCCATCGGCGCCTTCCTGGGCCAGTTCAACGGCGTGCCCACGCCGGAACTCGGCGCCGCGGCCATCCGCGCCGCGCTGGAGCAGTCCGGCATCCCCGCCGCCGACGTGTCGGAGGTGATCATGGGCTGCGTGCTGCCGGCCAACCTCGGCCAGGCGCCGGCGCGCCAAGCCGCGCGCGCCGCCGGCGTGCCCGACGCCACCGGCGCCACCACGATCAACAAGGTCTGCGGTTCGGGCATGAAGGCGATCATGCTCGGCCACGACCTGATCAAGGCCGGCTCGGCCAGCATCGTCGTCGCCGGCGGCATGGAATCGATGAGCAACGCGCCGCACCTGCTGCCGAATTCGCGCACCGGCAACCGCTACGGCAACTTCCAGGCGGTCGATCACATGGCCTGGGACGGCCTGACCAACCCCGACGACGGCCAGGCCATGGGCGTGTTCGGCGAGGCCACCGCGGAGAAGTTCGGCTTCAGCCGCCAGGACCAGGACGCGTACGCGATCGAGTCGGTGACGCGCGCGCAGGCCGCGCAGCGCGATGGCGCCTTCGACGCGGAGATCGTGCCGGTGCGCGTGGCCACCCGCAAGGGCGAGGCGGTGTTCACCAGCGACGAGCAGCCGGGCAAGTCCGATATCGCCAAGATCCCCACGCTGAAACCGGCGTTCAAGAAGGACGGCACGGTCACCGCCGCCAGTTCCTCCAGCATCTCCGATGGCGCCGCCGCCACGGTGCTGCTCAGCGCCGACGACGCAGCCCGCCGCGGCGTCGTGCCGCTGGCGCGGATCGTCGGCCACGCGACGTTCTCGCAGGCGCCGGAATGGTTCACCACCGCCCCGGTCGGCGCGATCAGGAAGCTGCTCGAGCAGGTCGGCTGGAGCCTGGACCAGGTCGACCTGTTCGAAATCAACGAAGCGTTCGCGGTGGTGCCGATGGTGCCGATCAAGGAACTGGGGCTGGACCCGGCCAAGGTCAACGTCAACGGCGGCGCCTGCGCACTCGGCCATCCGATCGGCGCATCCGGCGCGCGGCTGGTGGTGACATTGCTAAACGCGTTGCGCACCCGCGGCGGACGCCGCGGAATCGCCACCCTGTGCATCGGTGGCGGCGAGGCGACAGCGGTCGCCATCGAATTGATTTGATTGGGATTAACCCTTAAAACACAAAAATGAATGCGCGTGCGCTTGACAGCCGACTTTGGCTTGTCATCATGTTGAGGGCGCGCAATAGCGCGTTGCCTAACTAAACGACGAGGATAGACACACATGAGCATCAACAAGCTGCTGATCGCAATGGCCCTGGGCCTGGCCCTGGCCGCATGCTCGAAGCAGGAGCAGGCGCAGGACGCCGCTGCTTCGGCTAACGAAGCCGCCACCGACGCGCAGGCTGCTGCCGACCAGGCTTCGGCCGCCGGTGCCGCCACCGCCGATTCCGCCCAGGCTGCTGCCGACACGGCCGCTACCGCTGCCAACACCGCTGCCGACGCTTCGGCCGCTGCCGCCGCTGCCCCGACCGATGCCGCTGCCGACAAGGCTGCCGACACCGCCAAGGCTGCTGACGACACCGCCGACAAGGCCAAGGACGCTGCCGAAGAAGCCAAGAAGTAATCACTTCTCGCTTCAGGCACGTCTGAAGAAGCCGCTGGTTCGCCAGCGGCTTTTTCTTTGCCTGCGATTTGCCCAAGCGCATGCGCGACACCGGCGCTGCACGCTGCGCCGGGCTTTCGGCCGACGCTATCATTGGCGAGCGCGAGCGCCTGGCCGGCGCCATCGGCGCCGCCACTTCCCGGCCGCATTTCTTTCGCAACGGACCTGCCAATGATCGTCGGTATCGACCTCGGCACCACCCATTCCCTGATCGGCGCCTACTTCGAGCAAGGCAGCCGTTTGTTTCCCAATGCGCTCGGCGAGGTGCTGACCCCGTCGGTGGTCAGCGTCGACGACAGCGGCATCCTGGTCGGCAAGGCCGCGCGCGAACGCCTGGTCAGCCACCCGCAGCGCAGCGTGGCGGCGTTCAAGCGCTGGATGGGCAGCGACCGCGAGACCGTGCTGGGCGAACATCGCTTCCGCCCGGAAGAACTGTCGGCGATGGTGCTGCGCTCGTTGCTGGCCGATGCCGAAGCCGCGCTCGGCGAAAAGGTGCGCGAAGCGGTCATCAGCGTGCCCGCGTATTTCTCCGATGCCCAGCGCAAGGCCACCCGCGCGGCCGGCGAACTGGCCGGCATCCGCATCGAGCGGCTGATCAACGAACCCACCGCGGCCGCCCTCGCCTACGGCCTGCAGGAACGCCAGGGCCATGGCCGCTTCCTGGTGCTGGACCTGGGCGGCGGCACCTTCGACGTGTCGATCCTGGAAATGTTCGAAGGCGTCATCGAGGTCCACGCCAGCGCCGGCGACAATTTCCTCGGCGGCGAGGATTTCCTGGAACTGCTGCTGCAGGCTTTCCTGGCCGACCATGCGCTCGCGCCGCAGGCGCTGAGCGTGCAGGAAAGCGGCCAGCTGCGGCGGCGGCTGGAAACGGCCAAACGCGCGCTGTCCAGCGGTCAGGAAGCGACCGTGCAGATCGGCGTGGCCGGCCAGGCCTTGCACTGGACGCTGCACGAGGAACGCTTCAACCGCCTGGCCGAGCCCCTGCTGCAGCGCATGCGCGCGCCGCTGGAACGGGCGATGCGCGATGCGCGGCTGCAACCGGCGCAACTGGACGAGATCGTGCTGGTCGGCGGCGCGACGCGGATGCCGCTGGTCGCCAAGCTGGTCACGCGCATGTTCGGACGGCTGCCGATGCGCCACATCAATCCCGACCAGGCGGTGGCGCTGGGCGCGGCGGTGGCGGCCGGGATGAAGGCGCGCAATGCCGCGCTGGAGGAAGTGATCCTCACCGACGTGTGCCCGTATACGCTCGGCACCGAAGTCGCCTCGCGCGACGCGCACGGCCAGCTGCGCACCGGCCTGTTCCATCCGATCATCCAGCGCAACAGCACCGTGCCGATCAGCCGCGAGGACAGCTTCTACCCGGTCCACGACGAGCAGGAACACCTGGTGATCGACGTCTACCAGGGCGAGAGCCCGCTGGTGGCCAAGAACATCAAGCTCGGCGAATTGCGGGTGCCGCTGCCCAAACACCTGCCCAAGGCCGAGAAAGGCGTCACCACCCGCTTCACCTACGACAACAACGGCCTGCTGCAGGTGGAAGTGACCGAGCACCACAGCGGTCTCAAGCACGAACTGATCCTGGAGCAGAATCCCGGCCTGCTCGGCGCCGAGCAGATCCGCGAACGGCTGGCCGCGCTGCAGGCGCTGAAGATCCATCCGCGCGAACAGCAGGACAACCTGAGCCTGCTCGCACGCGCCGAACGCATGTACGAGGAATACCTGGACCTGCGCGAACAGATCCAGGCCTGGATCGTCGCCTTCCGCGGCGCGCTCGACACCCAGGACCTGCGCCTGATCGACGACCATCGGCAACGCCTCGGCGAGGCGCTGGACGCACTGGAGCGTCGCGCTTGAACTGGGCGTTGCGGTGGCTGCAACTGCCGCCCGATGCCGACGAAACCGCGATCAAGCGCAGCTACGCCAAGCGGCTGCGCCAGCATCGCCCGGATACCGACCCGGAAGGTTTCCAGCAACTGCACGCGGCCTACCAGGCCGCACTGGCCTGGGCGCGGGCGCGCAGCGACGAGGACGAGGACGCTGAGGACGACGACGCTCGCGCCGCTCCGGAGGCCGCAACCATGGCTGCCGGCCTTGGCGCCAGCGATGGCGATGGCGATGGCGATGGCGCCGATCGTCGCGACGCGCAGCCGAAGCCGGCCGTTGCATCCGCCACGGACAACGATTTTCTCGATACCGAGCGGCTCCCCCCAGATACCGACGGCGACAACGCGCGCCTGCTGCAGCAGCAACGCCCGATGCCACCGACACCGACACCGCCGCCTGCGCAGATCGACGTAGCGCAGCCTCCCCCGCTGCCCGCGCCCGATCCGGATGCGCTGTGCGACGAACTGCTCGCCCTGGCCACGCGCGCCGAGCCGCAGACGCTGCAGCACTGGCTGGAACGGCAGCCCACGCTATGGTCGCTGCGCGACAAGGCTCACGTCGGCTGGCTGCTGTGCCATCGACTGCAGCAGCGAATGCCGCCGATCCAGCGCGACAGTTTCGCGATCCTGCTCGGCTTCTTCGGCCTGGACGACATCGCTGCCGGTAGCGCCGCGCAGACGCTGCCGATGCTGCAGGAGCGCTTGCACCTGGCCTGGGAAATGCAGCCGGGGAACGCCCACGCCCTTGCCCGGCGCGTGTATCCGGCCGGCGACAAACGCTATCGGGTGCCCGCGCTGATGCGCCAGCTGACGCGTCCGTTCGCGCTGCCGCAGGCGCTATGGACAGGCCTGATGCCGGGACGGCCGCGGGCATTGCGGCAATTGCTGCTGCGCCTGGACCAGGGCCGTCTCGACACCCTGCCGGCACCGCTGGATCGGCAGCAGATCGGTTTCTGGATGCGCGCCACCGACGCCGGCTACCTGACCCGCGCGCGGCTGCTGGTCGGCTTGGCGCGATGTGCCGCAGCCGCGCTGCTGCTGGCCATCGTCGTGGTCCTGGCCACTGCCGCCAGCGCCCTGTCGCCGGATCCGGTGCCGATGTCGTTCGCTTTGTCGCGCAGCGGCATGGCCGCCCTGACGATCGCCGCGCTGTGGGCAGTGTGGCTGGTGGTCGGCATGCTGCTGCGTTGGCAGAGCGAACCGGAGTCGGCGAATCGCTCGCCGGCGCCGCTGTGGCTACGGTTGTTGTTCATTCCCTTACTGGTCGGCATCGCCCTGGGCTTGATCTACGGCGCCGGACAGCGTATCCCCGGCAGCATCGTCGCCATGCTCGCGCTGCTGCTGTCGATCGTACGGGTGTGGCGGCGACGCGGCCTGGAATATCGCCTGAGCGTGCGCAGCACCTGGTGGACGATCTTCGTGATCCCCAGCCTGTTCAAAGGTTTGCTGGCATTGCTCCATTCCGGCGAGATCGGTGCGGCGCTGGCGCTCGCCTTATGGTCGTGGGACCTGCTGCACCAGCGCCGGCGGCTGCGCTGGCGGCGTAGCTGAACGCGAGCCGGCGCCGTGCGCCGGCATTGACGCCGGCTGCATGCGCGCCCGCCTAGGCTGCGCCGCATCACCCCGCAATGGAGAACGCGCATGAACAAGACCCCGATCGCGGCAATGGCCCTGCTGGGCGCCCTGGCGCTGGCCGCCTGCCAAGGCCCGGAAGCGCAGCAGGCGCAGCGCGACGCCAAGGTGGCGGCGGAGCAGACCGGCGAAGCGGCCAAGGAAGCCGCCGACCAGGCCGCGCAGACCGGCCACGAAATCGCCGCCGACGCCCGCGACGCGGCACACCGCGCCGCCAACTCCGAGGCGGTGCAGGATGCCTCGGCCGCTGCCAAGGAAGCCGCGGCCGACGCCAGCGAGGCCACCGCCAGCGCGGCGCAGAAGCTCGCCGACAAGGCGCGCGAGAACGCCAACGAAGATCCGCACAACGGCGACAAAGAGAAGCATTGACCGCCCCCGCCGCACTCGCGCCCTGCGCACGAGTGCGGCGGTCGCGTTGCGGCTCCGCGAACCGCGCAGCCCAGGCAAAACCGGCGTTGCTGCGCCGATGTCGCAATCCGGCCGCGTCGCGGCGTGACCTACGGCACCTTTTGCACGCGAAGGTTCGGCCGATCCGGTCCCTGGTTACAATTCCCCCATGTCGACGTTTCAACGCGTGCGGATCAGAACCCGCCTAGCGCTTCTGTTCTCCGCCCTGGTCTTCGTCTCGATCGGGTTCGGGGTGTTTTCCGGCGCACAGCGTTCGATCTCCGATGCGGCGCGCGTGGCCCATACCCATCAGGTGCTGCGCAGCATCGACGAAGTGCAATCGACCTTGCTGCAGGCCGAAACCGCGGCGCGCGGCTACGAGCTCACCGGCAACCAGGCCTACCTGAGCAACTATCGCGACAGCGCCGAACGCGTGCCGCGGCACCTGGCGCAACTGCGCGCACTGGTCGTCGACAATCCGGTACAGATCGCGAACCTGGACATCCTGCAGCGCCTCGTGCAGGCGCGGCTGACGCAGATGCGGCAGATGCTCGACCTCTACCAGCGCGATGGATTGGAGGCGCTGCAGCGCGCGATGGCGCCGAGCGTGTTCCAGGACTCCGGTGCGATCCGCGACCACGTGCAGCAGATGACCGAGCTGGAGCAACAGCTGCTGCAGAGCCGCGACCGTTCCAACCAGCGCAGTTCGGATCTGCTGCTGGCGCTGGCCCTGGCCGGCATTCCGTTCGGCCTGGGCAGCGTGGGCGTGGTGTATGCGCTGCTGTTCCGCGAATTGCGCAACCGCAGCAACGCCGAGCATGCCGCTTCGGTCGCCAACGACAAGCTGGCCGCCAGTATCCACGACCTGGAGCGCACCAGCGCCGACCTCAATGCGCTCAGCCGCTACACCGGCCTGCTGCAGAGCTGCGTGGACCCCAAGGAAGCGCTGGAGGTGACCGCGCGCATGCTCGCCGCGCTGATGCCCGACGCCGGCGGCAGCGTGTACCTGCTGCGTGCGTCGCGGGATCGCGCCGAATCCATCGTCGCCTGGGGCGAGGCGCCGGTGCGCAGCGAACCGGCCGTGGCGCCCGAGGAATGCTGGGCGCTGCGCCGCGACAAGGCGCATTTCGTGCACGCGCTGCGCCACGACTCGGCATGCGCGCATCTGCTCGACGATCCGCAGGCGGTCGGCGCCAGCAGCGCCTGCATTCCGTTGTCCGCGCAGGGCACGCAGCTGGGCTTCGTGTTCCTGGCCGGTCCCGGCTCCGGGCCGCTGCCGCGCATCGCCATCGCCGAGGCCGCCGCCGAGCAGCTGTCGTTGGCGCTGAGCAACCTGCGCCTGCGCGAATCGCTGCGCCTGCAGTCGATCCGCGACCCGCTCACCGGCCTGTTCAACCGCCGCTACCTGGAGGAGTCGCTGAACCATGAACTGGCGCGCTGCGCACGCCGCTCGGTGCCGCTGTCGCTGCTGATGCTGGACGTGGACCACTTCAAGCACTTCAACGACCTGCACGGCCATGGCGGCGGCGACAGCCTGCTCGCCGCGGTCGGGCAGATGCTCGCCTCGCGGCTGCGCGGCGAGGACATCGCCTGCCGCTACGGCGGCGAGGAATTCACCGTGATCCTGCCGGAAACCGGCGCGGAGGCGGCGCTGGCGATCGCCGAGCAGATCCGCAGCGCCGCGCAGCAGATGACCACCACCCTGGACGGCAAGGCGTTGCCCGGAGTCACGGTCTCGATCGGGCTGGCCAGCTATTCGCGCGACGGCGTGGTCGCCACCACCCTGCTGCGCAAGGCCGATGCGGCGCTGTACCGGGCCAAGCGCAGCGGCCGCAACCAGGTGCAGCAGTTCGATCCGGCGCTGGACGGGATGGGGTGATCGCCGCGATCGCCGCATGGGGAACGCACTTTAGCGATAGTTGTCACAAAACCTGCGCGATAGAGCGGCGATAGTCGGGTTTCCCCCGACTGGAGACGTCTGCGCATGTCCATCTGGAAAGATCAGGGTACCCCGCGCAAGGATGGCCTGCCGCTGCCCGGCGCCCCCGCCGGCACCGCAGTGCCCGAGCCGCGGCCGGCCACCGAATCGGCGGTCGGCGAGTCCGCGGTCAGCGTCGCCGCGGCCGCTCCCCTCCCCGTACGCGCCGCAGCGCCGGCGGCAAAGGAGTCGCTGATCGCTGCCGACATCACCATCGAAGGCAAGATCGAAGGCACCGGCCACATCCGCATCGCCGGCAAGTTCAAGGGCGACGTCAACGTGCAGGGCGACCTGACCATCGAGACCGGAGCCAAGCTCAGCGGCGGCGTGCGCGCCAACAAGGTGATCATCGCCGGCGAGCTGGAAGGCAACATCGAATCGGCCTCGCAGGTGGAGTTGCTGGCCTCCGGCGCGCTGATCGGCGACGTTAAGGCCGGCTCGCTGACCGTGGCCTCCGGCGCGCGGATGCGCGGCCAGGCCGATTTCGGCTGGGAAGACGACAAGGGCCGCAAGGGCGGCAAGCCGACGGAGCCCGACGCCGGCGCATGAGCACGCCGCGTCCCGGCACCCCGGGGGCGACCCGGACCTGCCCCCACTGCAAGGCGACGATTCTGGAGAGCGCCAGCGTCTGCCCGGCCTGCAAGCACCACCTGCGCTTCGACTCGGCGGTGCTGCAGCAATCGGCGCCGACCGCGACGGTGCCGCTGCGCGTGCAGGGCACCATCCAGCATCCCGCCGACGGCACTGCGTGGGAGTACACGGTGGTGGTGACGATCCGCAACGGCCGCGGCGAGGAGATCAAGCGCCAGCTGGTCGGCGTCGGCGCGATGCTGGACGGCGAGGAGCGCAGCTTCACCCTGTCGGTGGAGGCGACCCAGGCCAAGGGCGGCGGCAAGCGCGGGACGCGGCATTAGGCGTACTGGCTGGCCGGACCCTCATCCGCCCCTGCGGGGCACCTTCTCCCGATGGGAGAAGGAACAGCCGACTAGCCCCTCTCCCATCGGGAGAGAGGTTGGGGTCAGGGTCCGGCGCGAAGCGACTCGCGGAGTTCGGGCGCACGGGGCTGCGCCCGTACCCTCATCCGCCCCTGCGGGGCACCTTCCCCCGAAAAGGGGGCCATGGTCCCGATGGGAGAAGGAGCAGCCGACTAGCCCCTCTCCCACCGGGAGAGGGGTTGGGGTGAGGGTCCGGCGCCCGCCGCCTTGTCCACCCGTCAGGGCAACACCCGCGCCAACAGCTCGTCCACCGGCACATCCGCGTCCAGCGTCCCGAACGCCAGCCCGTGCGCGCCAGCCAGGCGACTGCGCACGAACGCATCGGCAGCGGGGCTGGCGCTGCGCAACAGCAGCGCAGCCTGCAACGCCAGCGCGATGCGTTCGCTGATGCGGCGCGCGGCGTATTCGTCCACCTCGCCATTGCCGGCCAGCGGCGCGCGCAACGCGTCCAGCGCCTTGTCGTACTCCGGGCTCGCACCCGCCGCAGTCTCCAACTCTGCAAGCAGCGCCGCCGCGCTGGCCGGCTCGCGCGCCAGCGCACGCAGCACGTCCAGGCACTGGATGTTGCCGCTGCCTTCCCAGATCGAATTCAGCGGCGCCTGCCGGTACAGCCGCGGCAAAATCGATTCCTCGACATAACCCGCACCGCCCAGGCATTCCTGCGCTTCGTTGACGAAGGCCGGCGCGCGCTTGCACAACCAGTACTTGCCCAGCGCGGTGGCGATGCGCGCGAACGCGGCTGCGGCCGGATCGCGTTCGGCCGCATCCACCGCGCGCGCCACGCGCATGGCGAACGCGGTGGCCGCTTCCGATTCGAGCGCCAGGTCGGCGAGCACGTTGCGCATCAGCGGCTGCTCGACCAGGCGCTTGCCGAACGCGATGCGATGTCGCGCGTGATGCAGTGCCTGCACCAGCGCCATGCGCATCTGCGCGGCGGCGGCGAGCATGCAGTCCAGCCGGGTCAGCATCACCATGCCGATGATGCGCGCCACGCCGCGTCCTTCCGCGCCGATGCGCTGCGCCCAGGCGCCGGCGAATTCGACTTCGCTGGAGGCGTTCGACCAGTCGCCGAGCTTGTCCTTCAACCGCATCAGCCGCAGCGCGTTGAGCCGGCCGTCGGGCAGGCGCCGCGGCAGCAGGAAGCAACTCAATCCACCCGGCGCCTGCGCCAGCACCAGAAAACCGTCGGACATCGGCGCGGAGAAGAACCACTTGTGCCCGACCAGCGCGTACGCGCCGTCGGCGCCCAGCGACGTGGCGACCGTGGCGTTGCTGCGCACGTCCGAGCCGCCCTGCTTCTCGGTCATGCCCATGCCCAGCGTGATGCCGGCCTTGTCGGCGATCGGCACGTCGCGCGGGTCGTAGTGCGGCGCGGCGGCCTTGTGCGCCCAATCGCGCAGCGCCGGTTCCTGGCGCAGCACCGCGACCGCGGCATGGGTCATCGTCAACGGACAGCTGGTGCCGGCCTCGGCCTGGTGATGCAGGTAACTCAGCGCCGCCCGCGCCACGTGCGCGCCCGGGCGCGGCACGTGCCAGGACAGACCGGCCACGCCGTGGGTCTTGGCCGCATCCAGCAGCTGGTGGTAGGCCGGATGGAAGTCGACCGTGTCGATGCGGTGGCCGTAGCGGTCGTGCGTGCGCAGCCGCGGGCGGTCGCGATTGGCGTCGAAGCCGAGCCGGTACAGCGTGTCCCCGGCCAGCGCGCCGTACTGCGCCAGCTGCGCGGCGAACGCCTCGCCGCCCTCGCGCGCGACCGCGCCGCGCAGCACCGCATCGTCGGCCCACAGATCGCGCGGCTCGAACGGCGGCGGTTGGTTGTCGACCACGTGCGTGGCGAAGGCGGGCAGGTCCGGTTGCATCCATCTTCCTCCCAGAAGCGCGTCCCGCATTGTGGCCGATTCGTGTGCGCACGGTGAATCGCTCAGCCTGGATTCTCATCTCCTGCACACCGCGTTGGACACAGTGGCGGGCATGCCGAATCCCGCCTCCCAGGACCTGGTGGTGCTGCGCCCGGAAGGGCTGTACTGCCCCGCCGGCGACTTCCATATCGATCCCTGGCGGCCGGTGCCGCGCGCGGTCATCACCCATGGCCACGGCGACCACGCGCGCGCCGGCATGGGCGAATACCACTGCGCCGCCGCCGGCCTGCCGATCCTGCGCTGGCGCCTCGGCGACCAGGCCTACCGGGCCTACGACTACGGCGAACGCTTCGCGCTGGGCGCAGCAACGGTGTCGCTGCATCCGGCCGGGCACGTGCTCGGCTCGGCGCAGGTGCGCATCGACGTGGACGGCGAAGTGTGGGTGGCCTCGGGCGACTACAAACGCCAGCCCGACCCGACCTGCGCGGCGTTCGAGGTGGTGCGCTGCGACACCTTCATCACCGAGGCCACCTTCGGCCTGCCGGTATACCGCTGGCCGGACACCGCCGCGGTGGCGCGCGAGATCGTCGCCTGGCGCCACGAATGCGCCGCGCGCGGCGAGGCCGCGGTGCTGTTCTGTTATGCGCTGGGCAAGGCGCAACGGGTGCTGGCCGAGCTGCAGCCGTGGGACGACCAGCCGGCGCTGCTGCATGGCGCGGTCGCCGCCGGTGTGGCGGTGTACCGCGACGCCGGCATCGCGATGCTGGACACGCACCCGGTGGCCGACATGGACAAGCGCGCCGACTACGCCGGGCAGCTGGTGCTGGCGCCGCCGTCGGCCGCAGGCAGCCCGTGGCTGCGCCGCTTCCGCCATGCGCAGCTCGGCTTCGCCTCGGGCTGGATGCGGCTGCGCGGCAACCGTCGCCGGCGCAACTACGACCGCGGCTTCGTGGTCTCCGACCATGCCGATTGGCCGGACCTGCTGCGCACCATCGAGGAAACCGGCGCGCGACGGGTCATCGCCACCCACGGCAACACCGACGCGATCATCCGCGCCTTGAACGAACGCGGCGTCGCCGCCGAGGCGTTCCGCACCGACTACGGTGCCGAGGAATGAAGCGCTTCGCCGCGCTGTACCGGCAGTTGGACCAGAGCACCGCGACGCTGGACAAGCGCGCCGCGCTGGTCGCGTATTTCGAACAGGCGCCGCCGGCCGACGCGGCATGGGCGATCTGGCTGCTGAGCGGCGGCAAGCTGCGGCGCATCGCCAATACCCGCGAACTGCGCGAGTGGATCGCGCAGGAAAGCGGCCTGCCCGGCTGGCTGGTCGACGACAGCTACGACCATGTCGGCGACCTCGCCGAAACCCTGACCCTGTTGCTCGACGATCCGGCCGCAGCCTCCGATCCGGCGCCGCTGCGCGACTGGATCGAGGAACGCCTGCTGCCGGTCGCCGCGCAGGACGAGGCCGCGCGCCACGCCGCGGTGCTCGCCGGCTGGCGCAGCCTGGCGTTCGACGAACGCCTGCTGTTCAACAAGCTGCTCACCGGCGCGCTGCGCGTGGGCGTGTCGCAGCGGCTGGTGCAGCAGGCGCTGGCGGCGATGTCGGGGATCGACATCGCGCGCATCGCCCAGCGCATGCTCGGCGCGTGGTCGCCGACCCCGGCCGCGCTGGAAGACCTGTTGTCGCACGAGGTGCTGGCCAGCGACCGCCAGCAGCCCTACCCGTTCTTCTTGGCCTCGCCGCTGGAAAACGACGTGGCCACGCTGGGCGCGATCGACGACTGGCAACTGGAATGGAAGTGGGACGGCATCCGCCTGCAGTTGATTCGCCGCGCCGGCGAGACGGCGCTGTGGTCGCGCGGCGAGGAACGCCTGGACGGCCGCTTCCCCGAGATCGAGACCGCCGCGGCCACACTGCCACGCGATGCGGTGATCGACGGCGAACTGCTGGGCTGGCGCGACGGCGACATCGCGCCGCTGCCGTTCACCGCGCTGCAGACCCGCATCCAGCGCCGCAAGCCCGGCGCCAAGACGCTGGCCGACACGCCGGCGCGGGTGCTCGCCTACGACCTGCTGGAGCTGGACGGCATCGACCTGCGCGAGCAGCCGCTGGCGCAGCGCCGCGCGCAGCTGCAGGCCTTGCTCGCTGCGCACGCCGATCCGCGCATCGTGCTGTCGCCGCAGGTACAGGCCGCCTCGTGGGAAGACGCCGCAACGCTGCGCGAGGATTCGCGCGAGCGCGGCGTGGAAGGGCTGATGCTCAAGCGCGCCGCGTCGCCCTACCAATCCGGGCGCCGCCGCGGCGACTGGTGGAAGTGGAAGATCGAACCGCTGACCATCGACGCGGTTCTGCTGTACGCGCAGGCCGGTCACGGCCGCCGCAGCACGCTGTACACCGACTACACCTTCGGACTGTGGGACGGCGCGCAACTGGTGCCGGTGGCCAAGGCGTATTCGGGGCTGGACGACAGCGAGATCCTGGCGCTGGACCGCTGGATCCGCGCGCACACCACCGAGCGCTTCGGCCCGGTGCGCGCGGTGACGCCGTACCACGTGTTCGAACTCGGCTTCGAGGCGGTGAACAAGAGCAGCCGGCACAAGTCCGGCATCGCGGTGCGGTTCCCGCGCATCCTGCGCTGGCGCCACGACAAGCCGTTCGCCGAAGCCGACCGGCTGGCCACGCTGCAGGCGCTGGCGCGATGACCGCGGCGCAGGCGCGCAAGCGCCCGGCCGATGTGCCGCTGTACGCATGGTTCGCCGCGCAAGGCTGGCAACCGCTGCCATTCCAGCGCGCACTGTGGCGGCACTACCTGGACGGCGGCTCGGGCCTGCTGCACACGCCCACCGGCAGCGGCAAGACGCTGGCCGCGTTCGGCGGCCCGCTGCTGGAAGGCCTGCGCGAACAGGCCGCGCTGCAGACGGCGGCAGACAAGCGGCCACGCCGCGCCAAGGCAGCCGCTGCCGACAAGACCGCATCGGCATCGAGGTCGCGCAGGCAGGCGCAGCGCGACCTGAAAGTGCTGTGGATCACCCCGCTGCGCGCGCTCGCCGCCGACACCTTGCGCGCGTTGCGCGAACCGGCGGAAGCGCTGGGCCTGGACTGGCAGATCGGCCTGCGCACCGGCGATGCCAGCGCGCGCGACAAGCGCCTGGCGCGCAGCGGCAAGCTCGACGTGCTGGTGACCACGCCCGAATCGCTGGCGCTGCTGCTGTCCTATCCGGACACCGCGCCGCAGCTGGCGACGCTGCGCTGCGTGATCGTCGACGAATGGCACGAGTTGCTCGGCAACAAGCGCGGCGTGCTGCTGCAGCTGTGCCTGGCGCGGCTGCGCGCGTGGGCGCCGGCGCTGCGTACCTGGGGGCTGTCGGCCACGCTCGGCAATCTGGACGAGGCCCGCGATGTGCTGCTCCCGCACGTGGCGGATGCGCCGATCGTGGCCGGGGTCAAGCCGCGCACGCTGACATTGGAAACGCTGACCCCGGCCAGCGGCGAGCGCTTCCCCTGGGCCGGCCACCTGGGTCTGGCGCAGTTGCCGCGGGTGCTGGAAAAACTGTTCGCGGTGCGCACCAGCCTGCTGTTCACCAACACCCGCGCGCAGGCCGAACTGTGGCACCAGGCGCTGGAATCGGTGTGGCCCGAGGACGCGCAGAGCCTGGCCCTGCACCACGGCTCGCTGGACCCAGCGCTGCGCCGCGCCGCCGAGCAAGGCCTGCGCGACGGCAGCCTGCGCTGCGTGGTCGCGACCTCGAGCCTGGACCTGGGCGTGGATTTTCCCGCGGTCGACCAGGTGCTGCAGATCGGCAGTCCGAAGGGCGTGGCGCGGCTGCTGCAGCGCGCCGGCCGCGCCAAACACCGTCCCGGCGAGGCCGGCCACGTGCTGTGCGTGCCCTCGCATGCGCTGGAGCTGGTCGAGTACGCCGCCGCGCGCCGCGCCATCGCCCACGGCCGCATCGAATCGCGCCCGTCCCCGCGGCTGTCGCTGGACGTGCTGGCGCAACATTGCGTGACCTGCGCACTGGGCGGCGGCTTCCGCGCCGATGCCTTGCTCGACGAGGTCCGCGGCAGCGCCGCGTTCGCCGCGCTCGATGCGCCGACCTGGGCCGCGGTGCTGGAGTTCGTCGTGCAGGGCGGCCGCGCGCTGGCGCAGTACCCGGACTACCGCAAGGTGGTGCGCGACGAGGACGGCGTGTACCGCGTGCACGACCGCCGCATCGCGCTGCGCCATCGCCTGTCGATCGGCACCATCACCAGCGACGGCAGCGTCGCGGTGCGCTTCCTGCGCGGCGGCCGGCTCGGCGCGGTGGAAGAACAGTTCGTCGGCCGCCTGCGCCGCGGCGACCGCTTCCAGTTCGCCGGGCGCCTGCTGGAACTGGTGCGGCTGGAAGACATGACCGCCTACGTGCGCCTGGCCAAGGGCGGCGACGGCAGCGTGCCGAAATGGATGGGCGGGCGCATGCCGCTGTCCTCGGCGCTGGCGCATGAAGTGGAAGCCGTCTTCGCCGAGCCGCGCGGCGAGGAGGAACTGCGCGCATTGGCGCCGCTGCTCGGCCTGCAGCGCGCGCTGTCGGCGCTGCCGTCGCCGCAGCGGCTGCTGGTGGAGAGCGTGCGCGCCCGCGACGGCCGCCACGTGTTCGTCTATCCGTTCGCCGGGCGTCAGGTGCACGAAGGTCTGGCCGCGCTGCTGGCGCTGCGCTGGGGCCGGCGCCAGCGCAACACTTTCAGTTTCGCCGCCAACGACTACGGGCTGGTGCTGTCGCCGGCGCAGGAAGTGGCCACCGACGCAGCGCTGCTGCGCGAACTGCTCAGCCCCGAGCACCTGTTCGAGGACCTTCGCGAAAGCCTCAACCTGGGCGAACTGGCGCGGCGCCAGTTCCGCGAGATCGCGCGCGTGTCCGGCCTGCTGCCGCCGAGCCTGCCCGGCGGCACGCCGCGCAGCCTGCGCCAGCTACAGGCCTCCAGCGGCCTGCTGTACGACGTGCTGAGCCGCTTCGATCCCGGGCACCTGCTGCTGGCGCAGGCCGAACGCGAAGTGCTGCAGGGCGAGATGGAACTGACCCGGCTCGCCGCCACCCTGCACGACTGCGCCGCGCGCGAACTGGCCGTGTACACGCCGCGCAGCCTGACGCCGCTGTCGTTCCCGCTGTGGGCCGAGAGCATCCGCGGCCAGCTCAGCACCGAGGACTGGAAGGCGCGGGTGACGCGCGCGGCCGCGCAGCTGGAACAACGCCATGCGCGCTGAACTGGACTGGCGCCTGGCCGGCGAGCCGATGATCCTGCTCGGCGAGCGCGCGCTGTACTGGCCGGCGCGCCGGCGGTTGCTGATCGCCGACCTGCACCTGGGCAAGGCCGACGTGTTCCGCCGCGCCGGCATCGGCCTGCCCAGTGGCGGCACCGCGCTGGACCTGCAGCGCCTCGCCGCACTGCTGCAGGCACAGGACGCGCAGGAACTGTGGATCCTCGGCGACGTGCTGCACGGCGCCGCGCCCGCGGCCGCCTGGCAGCGCGACTGGCATGCCTGGCGCGATGCGCATCCGCAGCTGCGCTTGGCCGCGATCGCCGGCAACCACGACCGTGCATTGGCCGGCGCCGGCTTGGACATCGCCTTGCTGGGCGAACAGGTGGAGGACGGCCCGTTCGCGCTGCGCCACGATCCGGCGCCGCACGCGCGGCTGCACGTGCTGTGCGGGCACCTGCATCCGTTGGCGAAACTACCCGGCATGCGCCAACGCTGGCCGGCCTTCTGGCTGCGCGACCGGATGACGGTGCTGCCCGCGTTCTCGCAGTTCACCGCCGGCGTGGTGCCGATCCTGGACCCGGGCGAACGCCTGGTGGTCTGCGTAGAAGGCGCGACGCTGGCGTTGCCGGCGGCAATGAAATAGCGCGCCCCCGGATACGCCGAGCACCCCCTGTGGGAGGGACTTCAGTCCCGACGCGTTATCGGTAAAGCGTCGGGACTGAAGTCCCTCCCACAAGAAAGCGCTGCCGCCGCGGCATCGCAACAGGCCGGCCGATCGCAGAAACAACGTCGTTCGCCATCTGCACGAACGCACTGGCTCACTGCACCTGTTCGCCCTGCGCCTGCCCCGCCGCAATCCGTGGCACTGCCGCCGTCTCCGCCAGCGCCTGCAGAAATCCAGGTTCCAGCGGCAGCTTGCCGAACCACCCGTGCTGGGTACCGCTGAGCACGCGCAGCATGTGCCCGCGACCGCCCGGCATGCGCCCGGCCGGCAGCATGCCGAGGTCGCGCACGCGCGCCACCAGGTCGCGTTCGGACTGGAACAGCGGGGTCAGCCAGCGGCTCCAGAACTGGTACACCGCCACGTGTGCATGGCGCTGCGCCTGGTAGCGCGCCAATGCCGCGTCCAGGTCCGGGGCTTCGCGCAGGCTCTCGCTCAACACCCACGCATCCATCAGCGCCATGTTGACGCCCTGCCCCAGCTGCGGGCTCATCGAATGCGCCGCATCGCCGGCCAGCACCAGGCGGCCGCGGTACCAGCGCTGCTGTACCGCATCGCGATAGCTGGCCCGCGCCAGCTGCGCCGGTGCGCACACCTGCGCCAGGCGCTCGCGCGCCTGCGGCCACAGCTGCGCGACCTCGTCCAGCCACGCCTCCATGCCGCGCGCCTGCCAGGCATCGAAATCGGCGGTGGGCAGGCTCCAGAAGAAACTCATGCGCGGCTCGGGGTCGTCCGGCCGGGTACCGACCGGCAACAGCCCGATCATCTTCCGCGCGGCCACGTAGCGCTGGCGCAGTTCGTCGGCGAAGGCCCAGTCGCCGCGCGGCAGCAGGCACCACAGCGCGCCCCACGGATAGACCCGGTCCAGGCGCGTGCCCTGCACCTGCGCGCGCAACGCCGAGGCCGAACCGTCGCTGGCGATCACCAGGTCGAACGGACCATGCCAGCGCCCGTGCTGGTCCTGCACCCGGCGCAGGCCGTCGTCGATGGCGACGATGCGCGTGTCGCGCTGCAGCTCGGCATAGCCGTCCCATGCCTGCGCCAGCAGCGAGAACAGCGCGCCGCGCTGCATGCCCAGCCCGAACAGGCGCGTGTCCAGGTCGCGGTAGCGCATGTCCATCACCGCGCGGCCGCACGGCGTCTCGCCGTACAGGCGGCGCACCGGCGCGCCATGCGCCAGCGCCTGCTCGAGCAGGCCGATCCGCCACAGCACCTGCAGCCCGGTCGGCTGCAGCAGGAACCCGGCGCCGACCGGACCCGGCTGCGGCGCGCGCTCGAACACCTGCACCCGATGGCCGTCGCGCGCCAGCAGCAGCGCCAGGGCCTGGCCCGCCGTGCCGTAGCCGACGATGCCGATCTGCATCCGTTGCTTCATCGCATCCACTGATTGCGGGCGACACCGCAGCGGTATCGCCATCCATAAAAAACCCCGCCGAAGCGGGGCTCAAAAACAGCTCAGCCGAGCAAGCGATTTACTCGACAGGCGTAATATTGGAGGCCTGCGCGCCCTTCGGACCCTGGGTCACGTCATAGCTGACACGCTGTCCTTCCTGCAGGCTGCGGAAGCCCTTGGAATTGATCGCGGAGAAGTGCGCGAATACATCGGCGCTGCCGTCTTCCGGTGAAATAAAGCCAAATCCCTTGGCGTCGTTGAACCACTTGACGGTACCGTTCGGCATGGTGATGCGAGACCTTGTGCAATGAATGGGTGGTGGTTGTGCGGCAGCCCGCACCGGCGGAGTATGCAAAGCTTGGGCAACGAAGACAATCACCCGCGCGCCAGTTCGCCGATCAGCTCCGGCAACCCCGCCGACGCCGCCTCCACATTCGCCAGCACCTCGGCCAGGGTGATTTCCTGTGCGTCGCCGCAGCCCGCGGCCCAGTTCGCCACGATCGCCAGACACACGTATTCCAGGCCCAATTCGCGCGCCAGGCCCGCTTCCGGCATGCCGGTCATGCCGACCAGGTCGCAGCCGTCGCGGCGCAGCCGGGCGATCTCTGCAATCGTTTCCAGTCGCGGTCCCTGGGTGGCGCCGTAGCAGCCGCCATCGACCACCTCGGCGCCGGTCACGCGCGCGGCGGCCAGCACCTTGCTGCGCAGCATCGGCGAATACGGATGGCCGAAATCCACGTGCAGCACCTCGCTGCCCGGCTCCTCGCTCAGCGTGGAGACGCGGCCCCAGGTGTAGTCGATCAACTGGTCCGGGCAGGCCAGCACGCGCGGGCCGAAGCGCTCGCCGATGCCGCCGACGGTGTTGAGCGCGAGCACCCGCGTGGCGCCGACTTGCTGCAGTGCCGCAAGGTTTGCGCGGTAGTTGATCTTGTGCGGCGGCAGCGAATGGCCCTCGCCGTGCCGGGCCAGGAACGCGACCCGGTGACCGAGCAGCGTGCCGATGCGCACCGGGCCGGACGGACTGCCGTAGCGGGTGTCGACCTGGCGGGTCTCCACGTCGTCCAGTTGTGCGAGCTTGTAGACGCCGGTGCCGCCGATCACGGCCAGTGCGATGTTGTCCATGCAGATCCTCGAATCAGAACGTGCGCGAACGCCGGCCGCGACGGCCGGCGCGCGATGGGAAAAGGCGCCGCGCCCTATTCCTTCATCGCGTAGATCGCCGGCAGGTTGCGCAGGCCTTCGTTGACGTCCATGCCGAAGCCGAACACGTAGCGGTCGGGCACTTCCACGCCCACGTAGTCGGCGTTGACGTCGTCCACGCGGCGGTCGTGGCGCTTGACCGTCAGCGCGGCGATGCGCACGTCGGTGGCGCCCTGTTCCAGGCACCACTGGCGTACCGCCAGCAGGGTCAGCCCTTCGTCGAGGATGTCGTCGAGCAGCAGCACGCGGCGCCCGTACAGCGCGGTGGCCGGGCGGTGCTTCCACACCAGTTCGCCGCCGACGGTCTCGCCGCGGTAGCGGGTGGCGTGCAGGTAATCCAGCTGCAGGTCCTGGCCGCGCGCGCCCAGTTCCAGCGCCAGTTGCCCGGCGAACGGCAGCGCGCCGTGCATGATGGTCAGGTAGACCGGGATCTCGCCGCGGTAGTCGGCGGCGATGGCGTCGGCCATGCGCGCGATGGCCTGGTCGAGGTGCGGACGATCGACCAGCAGGTCGGCCTGGGCCAGGGCCTGGGCGATGGTGAGAGTGGACATCAGGCGGTTTTTCCGAGGGTTGCGAGCAGGTGGGATTGGGTGTGGCCGTAGCGGGCATCGGCGAGCAGCCCGTCCCAGCCGAGGGCGCCGCGGCCGATCAGGCCGAGCAGCGCGGCGGTATTGAGCGGGCGGTCGCGCACGGCCTGCAGCGAGTCTTCGACCAGTTCGGGATGGCAGACCAGGACCACGTCGCAGCCGGCGTCCAGGTGCGCGGACACCCGCGCGGCGACGCCGCCGGCGGCGAACGAGGCGGCCATGCCGATGTCGTCTGAGAACACCACGCCGCGGAAGCCCAGTTCCTGGCGCAGGATCTGCTGGATCCAGCGCGGCGAATAGCCGGCCGGTTCCGGCGCGACCTGCGGGTAGACCACGTGCGCCATCATCACCGCATCGGCACCGGCGGCGATGCCGGCGGCGAACGGCACCAGGTCCTGCTCGCGCAGTTCCTGCAGCGGGCGCGGATCGACGGCGTTGTCGACGTGGGTGTCTTCCAGCACCGTGCCGTGGCCGGGAAAGTGCTTGAGGGTGGCGGCCATGCCGACGCTGTGCATGCCGCGCACGTAGGCGCCGGTGAACGCGGCCACCACCTGCGGATCGTCGCTGAAGGCGCGGTCGCCGATCGCGCGGTTGCCGCGCGCCAGATCCACCACCGGGGCGAAACTCAGGTCCACGCCGCTGGCGCGGACCTCGCTGGCCATCAGCCAGGCATGCTGCTCGGCCAGCGCCAGCGCCGCATCGCGATCGCGCGCATACAGCGCGCCGAAGCCGTGCAGCGGCGGCAAGGCGCTATAGCCTTCGCGGAAGCGCTGCACGCGGCCGCCTTCCTGGTCCACGCAGATCAGCTGCGGCCGCGGCGCCGCGGCGCGGATGGCCGCGGTCAGCTCCACCAGCTGCGCCCTGGAGGCGAAATTGCGCTTGAACAGGACCACGCCGGCGACGGCATCGTGCTGCAGCCAGTCGCGTTCCTGGGCGGTGAGTTCGGTACCGGCGACGCCGATCGCGAGCATGCGGGGGATTCTCCTGCCAGCGCTGTTCAGCGCGCCTGGGCGGCATTGTCGCAGATGCCGGCGCCGGCGACAGGCCGCAAGTGCCGCGCGGTGCCGGCGCGTGCCGCTGGCGCGCCGTGGCTGCGCCACGTTGCGCTAGTGTGACCGGCCTACACCGCGCAACCGTCGGGGCCGCAGTCCTGCGCCGCCTCCGGCGCCGGCGGCAGCAGGCCGCGCAGGGTCGCGGCGAACACCTCCGGCGGCTGCGCTCCCTGGATCGCGTGGCGGCCGTCGACGACGTAGGTCGGCACTGCGCGGATACCCATCGCCTGCGCCTGCTGCAGCTGCGCCTGGATCTCGGCCAGTCCCTCGTCGCCGTCCAGCAGCGCCTGCACCCGCGCCGCGGGCAGCCCGCCGGCGGCGCCGGCGGCGAGCAGCGTGCCGGTCTCGGCCAGGTTGCGGCCTTCGGCGAAATGCGCGTGGAACAGCGCCTCGGCCACCGCCTCGGCATCGCCTTCGCGCGCCGCCAGCCACAGCAGCCGGTGCGCCGGCAGCGTGGTCACCCGCACCTGGCCGCGGTCGAAGTCGAACGGCAGCCCCTCGGCGCGCGCGGTGGCCTGGGTCTGCGCCAGGATCTGCTCGGTGCGCGCGGCGCCGCCGAACTTGGCTTCATACGCCTTGCGCAGCGGCACCGGCTCGGTGCCGGCATCGGGATCGAGCAGGTACGGATGCCAATGGATCTCCAGCGCCGGCGCATCCGCGCCGAGCGCCGCAATGCCTTGCTGCAACCGGCGCTTGCCGATCCAGCACCAGGGGCAGACCACGTCGGACCAGATATCGAGGCGCATGAGCGGGGATTCGGGATTCGGGAATGGGGATTCGCAAAAGCATAAGCCTGATCGCCGCACTTGACTCGCTTTTGCCAATCCCTAATCCCGAATCCCAAATCCCGGCCACTCACTGAACGGATGCGAAGCCAGCGCCAGGTTGTAATAGCGCGCATCGTCGGTGACTTCGGCGCCGATCCAGTCGGGCTTGGCGAAGGCCTCGTCGGCGCTCTGCAGCTCGATCTCGGCGACCACCAGCCCGGCGTTGTCGCCGAGGAACTCGTCCACTTCCCACAGATGGCCCTGGTGCTGCACCAGGTGCCGGCGCTTGTCGATCAGCCCGCCCACGCACAGCGCCAGCAGCGCGCGCGCGTCGTCCAGCGGCAGCGGATACTCGAACTCCTGGCGGGTGTGCCCCAGCTCGCGCGACTTGAGGTTGAGGAACGCCTCCTGGTCCTGGATGCGGACCCGCACCGAGGCCTTCTGCGCGCCACTGTCCATCGCCGCCTGGTCGTTGATATAGCCCTGCGCCATCGGGATCACCCGATGCGCCGCAGCGCGCCAGCCGTCGCCGGTGACGAGGAATTTGCGTTCGATTTCGATAGGCATGGGAATGGGGAATCGGGAAAGGAGAATGGGAAAAGCATAAGCCAGCGCGCGGACGCCGCTGTTACCACTCCCTATTCCCCATTCCCGACTCCCGGCTTCTCGAACACCGCAATGCTCTCCACATGCGCCGTGTGGGGGAACATGTCCATCGCGCCGGCGGCCTTCAGCACGAAGCCCTGCTCGTTGACCAGGTAGCCGGCGTCGCGCGCCAGCGAGCCGGGGTGGCAGCTGACGTAGACGATGCGCTGGAACGTCTCCAGCGGCAGCTGCCGCAACACCTCGATCGCGCCGGAGCGCGGCGGGTCGAGCAGCAGCTTGTCGAAGCCCTGCTGCATCCACGGCGCCTGGCGCTGGTCCTGGGTCAGGTCGGCGGCGAAGAACTGCGCGTTGTCCAGGCCGTTGCGCTGCGCGTTGTCGCGCGCCCGCGCCACCAGCCCCGCATCGCCTTCCACGCCCACCACCTCGCGCACCGTGCGCGCCAGCGGCAGGGTGAAGTTGCCCAGCCCGCAGAACAGGTCGAGCACGCGGTCGCCGGGCTGCGCGTCGAGCAGGGTCAGCGCCAGCGCGATCATCTTCTGGTTGAGCGAGGCGTTGACCTGGATGAAGTCCAGCGGCCGGAACGCCAGTTCCACGTCCCACTGCGGCAAGCGGAACGACAGCGGCACGTCCTGCGGATACAGCGGATGCACGCTGTCCACGCCGCCGGGCTGCAGGAAGATGGCGAACTCGTGGGCCTGGGCGAACGCCACCAGCGCCGCCTGGTCGCGCGCACTGAGCGGCTGCATGTGGCGGAAAGTCAGCGCCACGGCGTCGTCGCCGGCGATGAACTCGATCTGCGGGATGTCGCGCTTGCCGTCCAGGCTCTCGACCAGTTCGGCCAGCGCGCTCACCTTGAAGCCGATCTGCGGAATCACCGTGTGGCACACCGACAGGTCGGCGACGAAGCGCGGGTCGAGCTCGCGGAAGCCGACCAGGGTCTTGTCCTTCTTCTCCACCCGGCGCACCGAGAAACGGCCCTTGCGCCGGTAGCCCCAGGGCGCGCCGGACAGCGCCGGCAGCACCGTCTGCGGGGTCACGTGGCCGATCCGCTCCAGGTTCTCGGTCAGCACCCGCTGCTTGGCCAGGATCTGCTGGTCCTCGGCCAGGTGCTGTAGCACGCAGCCGGCGCAGACCCCGAAATGCGGGCAGCGCGGTTCGACCCGCTGCGGCGAGGCCTGCAGCACCTGCAGGGTGCGCGCTTCGTCGAAATGACGGTTACGCGCGGTGGGCTCGGCGAGCACCGTCTCGCCCGGCAGCGCGCCGGCGACGAAGGCGACCTTGCCGCCCTCGCCCTCGGGGCGGGCGACGCCGCGGCCGTCGTGGCTGAGGTCGACGATATCGGTCTGGAACGGGGTGCGGTCTAGGCGTTTTCTGGATCGGGCCACGTGGCGGCAGGCTGCGGGCGAAAAAGGGCGGCCATTGTCGCAGATGCGCCAGGGCCTGCCGATGCGCGGGGAGCGGCCCTGCGGTGCGCGGGCGCCGACGCCGCCCTATCGGCGCCCGGACGCGGCGCTTCGGGTTGCCCTGGCCTGCGCCGATCCGGCCAGCGGCCCCCCCCGGCGGCGGGCCCGGGGCACCGGCTTGCGGACGCGGCGGCGGCGGCGCAAAGTGATGCGACGCATCGTCGCAGCCGCTAAGATGCGCCCAGGCCGCATGGAGGCATAAGGATGGCATCGACCCAGGACCCTGTGACGCGACTTTTGCTGGTCGAGGACGACCCGATCAGTCGCACGTTTTTGCAAGTGACGCTGGAATCCCTGCCCGCGCAGGTCGATCTGGCCGACACCGTCGCTTCCGCGCTGGCCAGTGCGCAGGCGCAGGAACACGATCTGTGGCTGATCGACGCCAACCTGCCCGACGGCAGCGGTGCCGACCTGCTGCAGCGCCTGCAGCGGCAGCGCCCCGGCACCCTGGCGCTGGCGCATACCGCCGACGCCAGCGGCGCGGTCCGCGAGCACCTGCTCGGCGCCGGTTTCGCCGAAGTGCTGCTGAAACCGCTCAGTCCCGAACGCCTGCTGCAGGCGGTGCGGCGGTTGCTGGCGCGTGGCAGCGTCGGCACCGCGCCGGGCGCGGTGGAGGCGGCGGTGGACTGGGACGAGACCACCGCCCTGGTCGCGCTCAACGGCGAGCGCTCGCACCTGATCGCGCTGCGCGAACTGTTCCTGGCCGAGTTGCCCGGCACCCGCGACGCGGTCGCCTCGGCGCTGCAGCTCAGCGACGAGCAGGCGGTGCGCAACCACCTGCACCGGCTGCAGGCCAGCTGCGGCTTCGTCGGCGCCGCACGGCTGGCGCGCGCGGTACGCCAGCTGCAGGGCGACCCGGCCTCGTCGCAGGCGCGCAGCCAGTTCAGCGAGGCGGTCGCGGCGTTGTTGCATTGAGCCGGGATTTGGGATTGGGGATTGGGGATTCGTAAAAGGCGCACTTGCCGCACGCCCATGTAGGAGCGGCTTCAGCCGCGACAGACACCATCGGCAAGCCGGCATGGTGGGTGAGCGGTTGGAGCTGAAGCCCCCTGCAGTAAGCCGGCCAGCGCAAGCGCAGCTCAATCGGCCTTCGGCGCCTGCGGGTCAGCCACTTCCGGTGAGTCAGGTACCTGCGGCAGTTCCCCGGCTTCCGCGTCGCGGCGCTGGCGGGTCAGGTCCTGCAGCATCTCCCACGACTTCAGGCCACGCCCGCCGAGGTGGTGCATCAGCACCACGCGCATGCCGCGGCGCAGGCCGGGCAGGTCTTCGGCCACCGGCATCTCGTCGGCGGCCAGCGCCAGCAGCGCGCGGCCGGTGGCCATGCCGCTGCGCTGGTCGTGGCCGCGGTCGCTGAGCAGGCGGCGCGGGCCGTGTTCGGCGTCCAGCACGTAGCGCGCGGCCGGGTCGATCGGCTCGCCGTCGCCGTCGTGGCGCAGGTCGAAGCCCACACCCAGGGCGTCCAGCAGGTCGCGCTCGAAGCAGCGCAGCGTCCACGCCAGCGGCGCCTCCGCGCCCAGCCGCGCGCGCACCCGTGCGTAGGCCAGGTACAGGTCCGGCGCAGGATCGTCGCGCGGCGCCAGGCGCAGGGTCAGTTCGTTGATGTAGAACCCGGCGAGCATGCCGTCCCCGCTCAGGCGCGGCGCCGTATCCACCGCCTCGGCCGCACGCAGCTGGGCCAGCTCGCCGCGGCGCTGCGCGCTGAAGCGGATCGACTGCAGCGGCTGCAGCGCCGCGCGCAGCGGCTGGTTCTTCGGCCCCTGCACGCCCCGCGCCAGCACGCCCAGGCGGCCGTACTGCGCGCTCAGCACTTCGACCAGCAGGCTGGTCTCGCGCCAGGGGCGCGCGTGCAGGACGAAGGCGGGTTCGTGTTCGATGAGCATGGACGCTTCGGGACTCGGGACTCGGGACTCGGGACTCGGGACTCGGGACTCGGGACTCGGGACTCGGGACTCGGGACTCGGGACTCGGGACTCCAGGATGCTGTCCGGCGGCAAATCGCTGTCAAGCGATTTGAGGAAAAAGCGCCGTGCTGCGAAGAGAAGCGGCAGCTGTATTCCGGCTCAGCGGTTTTTTGTGGGAGGGGCTTCAGCCCCGACGCGTTATCGGTAAGGCGTCGGGGCTGAAGCCCCTCCTACAGAAAAGCGGAAATGCGGTGCATTTGCGAAAATCCCGAGTCCCGAGTCCCGAGTCCCGAGTCCCGAGTCCCGAGTCCCGAGTCCCGAGTCCCGGCCTTACTCCCCGTACCCGAACGCCTTCAACGCGGCCTCGTCGTCCGACCAGCCCTCGCGCACGCGCACCCAGGTCTCCAGGAACACCTTGGCGCCGAACAGGCGCTCCATCTGCTGCCGGGCCTTGGCGCCGATGTCCTTCAGGCGGGTGCCGCCCTTGCCGATCACGATCGCCTTCTGGCCCTCGCGCTCGACCCAGATCACCGCGCCGATGCGCAGCAGCGCGCCGTCCTCGGCGAAGCGCTCGATCTCCACCGTGGTCGCGTACGGCAGCTCTTCGCCGAGCTGGCGCATCAGCTGCTCGCGCACCAGTTCGCCGGCCAGGAAGCGCTGGCTGCGGTCGGTGATCTCGTCCTCGCCGAACATCGCCGGCGCTTCCGGCACCAGCGCCAGCAGGTCGCGCACCAACGCTTCCAGGCCCTTGCGCTTGAGCGCGGAGATCGGATGCACCGCGGCGAAGCTGCGGCCGTCGCTGACCTGCTGCAGGAACGGCAGCAGCGCGGTCTTGTCCTTGAGCCGGTCGACCTTGTTCACCACCAGCACCACCGGGATGCCGGAATCGTTGAGCACGTTGAACGCCAGCGTGTCCTCGTCGTCCCAGCGCCCGGCCTCTATCACCAGCAAGCCGGCGTCCACGCCTTCCAGCGAGCCGCGCGCGGCGCGGTTCATGACCCGGTTCATCGCGCGCTTCTGCTCGCGGTGCAGGCCGGGGGTGTCGACCAGCACCAACTGCCCTTCCGGGAAGCTGGCGATGCCCAGCAAGCGGTGCCGGGTGGTCTGCGGGCGGTTGGAGACGATGCTGACCTTGGCGCCCACCAGGGCGTTGGTCAGGGTGGACTTGCCCACGTTGGGGCGGCCGATCACGGCCACGCTGCCGCTGCGGTAAGGGGACGCTTGCTCGTTCACTTGCTGGAATCCAGTTGCTCGATGGCGGCGGCGGCGGCCTGTTGTTCGGCCAGCCGTCGCGAGGTGCCCTCGCCCTCGGTGGTGAGGGCAGGCTCGGCGAGTACGCAGCGTACCCGGAATAGCTTGGCGTGTTCGTCGCCGGTTTCGCTGATCAGCTCGTACGCCGGCAGGGCCCGCTGCCGGGCCTGCAGCCATTCCTGCAGGCGGGTCTTGGCGTCCTTCTCCGGCTTGCCGACCGGCAGTGCGGCCAGCGCCGTCTCGAACCAGGGCAGGATCACCGCACGGCAGGCCTCGAATCCGGCGTCCAGGTAGATCGCCGCGACCACCGCCTCGACCGCGTCGGCCAGGATCGAATCGCGGCGATGCCCGCCGGACTTCATCTCGCCCGGCCCCAGGGTCAGCCGCTCGCCCAGTTCCAGCTGGCGGCCGATGGTGGCCAGCGAGGCCTCGCGCACCAGTTCGGCGCGGGCGCGGGTCAGCGCGCCTTCGTCGGCCTTGGGCCAGCGCCGGTACAGCGCCTCGGCGATCAGCTGGTTGACGATGCTGTCGCCGAGGAATTCCAGCCGCTCGTTGTGCGGCGCGCCGGCGCTGCGATGCGTCAGCGCCTGCGCCAGCAGCTGCGGGTCGGCGAAGCGGTGACCGATGCGGTCGCCGCGCAGGATCGTTTTACTCGCCACCGCGCGTCGTCAGGTCCTGGGTGATGTCGAACTTGCCGACCACGTCCAGGTTGGCGACCAGCGGCTTGCGCACTTCGTAGGCCACATGCATCTTCCAGCCCGAATCCATGCGGTCGAACTTGACGTCGTCCGGCTTCACGTTGTCCGAATTGTTGATGTCCAGGCGGCGGAACAGCAGCATCTTCGCCTGCGCCGGATCCATGTCGGCGCTGCCCGGCTCGGCGGCCAGGCCCTTCATCGCCGAGCGCACCGCGTAGTACTCCATGTACATCGGGAACAGCTTCATGCCGATGTAGGCGAAGAAACCGACCACCGCCAGCACGATCACGAACGACGTCAACGTCATGCCACTTTGCTTGTGCTTCATCGCGCTTCCCCTTACGCCAGAAATCACTGGATTCCGGTCCCGATCCGCGAGGGATCGAAACTGCCGCTGCAGAACCAGCCTTCGCAATTGAGCCAGACCAGGAACGCCTTGCCGCGCAGGTTCTCTTCGGGCAGGAAGTGGGTCTGGGTCCAGAAGCGGCTGTCCTCGCTATTATCCCGATTGTCGCCCATCACGAAATACTGGCCCGGCGGCACCACCCAATCGCCCTGGCCGGCCGGATTGTTGCGGTCCAGCCACTCCAGTTCGGTGTGGGTGCGGCCCGGCAGGTATTCGGTGAGCAGCGTGGACCCGGTCATCTCCGCGCCCTTGCCCTTGCCGACGTACTCGCCGCGCACCTGGTACTTCATCGGCGTGCCGTTGATGTACAGGGTATCGCCGTGGAAGCCGATGCGGTCGCCGGGCAGGCCGATGACGCGCTTGATCCAGTTCTCGTCCGGCTTGTGCGGCGGCTTGAACACCACCACGTCGCCGCGCTTGGGCTCGCTGGTCGGGATCACCTTCTGGTTGGTGATCGGCAGGCGGAAGCCGTAGGCGAACTTGTTGACCAGGATGAAATCGCCGACCAGCAGGTTCGGCATCATCGAGCTGGACGGAATCTTGTACGGCTCGGCGATGAAGCTGCGCAGGATCAGCACCACCGCCAGCACCGGGAAGAACGCCCGCGAATAATCGACCAGCACCGGCTCGGTATCCAGCAGGCCGGCGCGCGCGGCGCGGCGCTTGGCGAAGAACAGCTTGTCCAGCAACCAGACGATGCCGGTGGCGAAGGTCAGGACCACCAGCGCGATTTCAAACCATTTCATTCGTGTTCCTTCGGAACGGGATTCGGGATTGGGGATGAGGAGATTCGGCAGAGCGGGACATCGGACAGGCTTGCGCGCTTGCCAATCCCCAATCCCGAATCCCGAATCCCAGCTACTTATCCATCTGCAGCACAGCCAGGAAGGCTTCCTGCGGGATCTCCACGCGGCCGACCTGCTTCATGCGCTTCTTGCCTTCCTTCTGTTTTTCCAGAAGTTTCTTCTTGCGCGACACGTCGCCACCATAACATTTGGCCAGCACGTTCTTGCGCATCGCCTTGACCGTGCTGCGCGAGATGATCTGCGAGCCGACCGCGGCCTGGATCGCCACGTCGAACATCTGCCGCGGGATCAGGTCCTTCATCTTTTCGCACAGTTCGCGGCCGCGCCGGTCGGCATGGCTGCGGTGCACGATGATCGACAGCGCATCGACCTTGTCGCCGTTGATCAGCGTGTCCACGCGCACGAACGGGCCGGCGTCGAAACGCAGGAAGTGGTAGTCCAGCGAGGCGTAGCCGCGCGACACCGACTTGAGCTTGTCGAAGAAATCCAGCACCACCTCGGCCATCGGCAGTTCATAGCTGATCTGCACCTGGCTGCCCAGGTAGTTGATGCCGATCTGGCTGCCGCGCTTTTCCTCGCACAGGGTGATGATGTTGCCGACGTAGTCCGGCGGGGTCAGGATGTTGGCGCGGATGATCGGCTCGCGAATCTCCTCCACGTTGTTCAGCGGCGGCAGCTTGGACGGGTTGTCCATCGGGATCACGCTGCCGTCGGTCTTGAGCACCTCGTAGACCACGGTCGGCGCGGTCGAGATCAGGTTGAGGTCGTACTCGCGCTCCAGCCGTTCCTGCACGATTTCCATGTGCAGCATGCCGAGGAAGCCGCAGCGGAAGCCGAAGCCCATCGCCTCGGAGCTTTCCGGCTCGAAGCGCAGCGCCGCGTCGTTGAGGCGCAGCTTGTCCAGCGCCTCGCGCAGGTCCGGGTAGTCCTCGGCATCGACCGGGAACAGGCCGGCGAACACGCGCGGCTGCATTTCCTGGAAACCGGGCAGCGCGTGCGGCGCCGGGTCGGCGGCCAGGGTCAGGGTGTCGCCGACCGGCGCGCCGTGCACGTCCTTGATCGAGGCGTTGATCCAGCCCACTTCGCCGGCGCCCAGCGCGGGCAGTTCCTTGCGCTTGGGGGTGAACACGCCGACCTTGTCGACCAGGTGGGTGCGGCCGGTGGACATCACCAGGATCTTGCTGCCCGGCTTGATCTCGCCCTGCATCACCCGCACCAGCGAGACCACGCCCAGGTAGTTGTCGAACCACGAGTCGATGATCAGCGCCTGCAGCTTGTCGGTGTCGCGCGGCTTGGGCGGCGGGATGCGGTGCACGATCGCTTCCAGCACCAGGTCCACGTTGAACCCGGTCTTGGCGCTGACCGCCACCGCGTCCTCGGCGTCGATGCCGATCACCGCCTCGATCTCGGCCTTGGCGCGGGCGATGTCGGCGGTGGGCAGGTCGATCTTGTTGAGCACCGGCACCACTTCCAGGCCCTGCTCCACCGCGGTGTAGCAGTTGGCCACCGACTGCGCTTCCACGCCCTGCGCAGCGTCCACCACCAGCAGCGCGCCCTCGCAGGCGGCCAGCGAGCGGCTGACTTCATAGGAGAAGTCGACGTGGCCGGGGGTGTCGATGAAGTTCAGGTGGTAGACCTGCCCGTCCTTGGCCGTATACGGCAAGGACACGGACTGGGCCTTGATGGTGATGCCGCGTTCGCGCTCGATCGGGTTGGAGTCGAGCACCTGCGCTTCCATCTCGCGCGCCTGCAGGCCGCCACAGAGCTGGATGATGCGATCGGCCAGGGTCGATTTGCCGTGGTCGACGTGGGCGATGATGGAGAAATTGCGGATGTTCCGCATCGAATCAGAGGACATGAGGTGGGCGGCGGCCAGGACCGTCGTCAGGATAACGGGCCATTATCGCATGGCCGGAGGGAGCCAGGCGCCCCGGCTGCGGCACGCGTGGGCCAACGGCTGCGCGGGCAGCGTTTCGGGAAACAAACCCCAATGAAATCAATGGCGCCCAGCGAACCGGGGTTCGCTGGGCGCCATTGGCGGTGCCGCGAGCGGCCGCTCAGTCGACGCTGATCGCGATGAACTGGCTGGCCGGGCTGCCCGGCGCGCGCACCAGCAGCATCACCACGTCGCCCTTCTTCGCGCCGGCGGTCAGCTTGCGGAACTGCGCCGCATTGGACACCGGCGTGCGCCCGACCTGCAGCACGATCATGCCCGGACGCAGCTGCGACTTGCTCGCCACCGCGCGGCTCACCTGCGCCACCTGCACGCCTTCGTCGGCGCGCAGCCCGAGCTTCTGCCGCACCGGCGCCGGAATCTCCTCCACGCTGATGCCCAGCGCGCTGCTCTCGGCGGCTTGCGGCGCCGGCGCCGCGTCGCCGCGGCCCGGCTGCTGCTGGCCCATGGCCATGCCGTCGTCGCTGAGCTCGCTCAGGGTCACGCTGATGTCGCGCGGCTTGCCGTCGCGGATCACGGTGACCCGCGCCTTGCTGCCCGGCGGCAGCATGCCCACCAGCGGCGGCAGGTCTTCGCGCGTATTGATCTTCTGGCCGTTGAAGGCAACGATGAAGTCGCCCGGCTCGATCCCGGCCTTGGCCGCGCCGCTGCCCGGCTGCACGCCGTTGACCAGCGCGCCGCGCGTGTCGCTCAGGCCCAGGCCCTTGGCCTCCACATCGCTGATGTTCGGCTGCATGGTCACCCCGAGCATGCCGCGGCTGACCTTGCCGGTCTTCTTGATCTGCTCGACCGCGCTCATCGCCAGGTCGATCGGGATCGCGAAGCTGATGCCCATGTAGCCGCCGGAGGCGGAGAAGATCTGCGAGTTGATGCCGACCACTTCGCCGCGGGTATTGAGCAGCGGGCCGCCGGAATTGCCCTGGTTGATCGCCACGTCGGTCTGGATGAAAGGCACGTAGCGCTGGTCGGCGTACGGGTTGCTGCGCCCGGTGGCGCTGACGATGCCGGCGGTGACCGAGTGGTCCAGGCCGAACGGCGAACCGATCGCCACCACCCACTGGCCGGGCTTGAGCATGTTGGAATCGCCCACGCGCACCGTCGGCAGGTTCTTGCCGTCGATCTTCAGCAGCGCCACGTCGTACTGCTGGTCGCTGCCGACCACCTTGGCGGTGAACTCGCGGCGGTCGGTCAGCTTGACCTTGACCTCGCTGGCGCCATCGACCACATGGTGGTTGGTCAGCACGTAGCCGTCGGGCGAGATGATGAAGCCCGAGCCCATCGAGCGGCCGCCGGGGGTCGCGTCGTCTTCGTCCGGTCCCTGCTGGCCCGGCCTGCCGGGCATGCCCGGTTGCCCCGGGATCCCGTCCGGCCCGAAGAAGCGGCGGAAGAATTCGGGGATCTGCGCATCGTCGGGCATGCCGCCGGCGCCGGCGCGCGTGGCCGCGGCCTTGCGGCTGATCGTGGTCTCGACGTTGACCACGCCGGGGCCGACCTGTTCGACCAGGTTGGTGAAATCGGGCAAGCCGGCGACCAGCTGCGGCGCAGGCGCCGCGCGCGCAGCAGCCGGCGCGGCGGCAGCGGGCGCGGCCGACTCGGGCTGCTGCGCGCAGGCGGCCAGCGGCAGGGTCAGGGCCAACACGCCCAGCAGATGGTTGCGGATACGGTGAGTCATCGGACGCGAGCCTCCGGTTCGGGAAAGGGATGGAAAACAACGGCGGTGCCGCGGGCACCGCGCGCCGGAGCGAAGCACGCGCTTCGACCGACGCCTGGGTTCAAGGCTGCTGCGGCAACGGCGCGGGCGCCGCATCGGCCGGCAGCCGCGGCTCGAACGGATAGAACGCCGCCGACGCGCCCTGGCGCGGGAAACTGGCGGTGAACTCGCCGCTGGACGCCGCCGGCGCCAGTGCCGAGCGCGGCCATGGCCGCGCCTGCAGCGGTGCGGGCTGGTGCGCGAACGGATCGCCGGCATGTTGCTGCGCGAGCGCCTGGCCGGTCGCCGTGGCCGGCAGCGGCAGCGCGGTCGCCGCTGGCCGCGACGGGGCCGCGGCGGCGATCGCGCGTACCGGTTCGGCGGCCCGCGCCGCGCTGCTGCGCGCAGCCTGCTGGGTTCGGGTCGCGCCGCGGCGGGTGGCGGCGTCCTGGCGCCGGTGCGCGGCGATGGCCACTGCCGGTGCCGCGGCGACCGCCGCGCCGAGGTCGCCCTGCGGATCTGCCGGTGCCGGTGCCGGCACCTGCGGCACGGCCGCCGGAACCGCAGGCGCGGCGGCAGGAGCGCTTGAGCTGGCGACCTGCACGGGCGCTGCCGCCGGCGCCGCATCGGGCAGGCGCTCGCGGGTCATGAACAAGGCGATCGCGGCGACCGAGGCCGCCAGCGCCGCGCTTCCGCCCCAGCGCCAGGTGCGGCGGCTGCCGGCGGCATCGCTGGCGCGCGCCACCTCGGCGCGTTGCGCCTCGGCCGCCACCGCCTGGCGCACGCGCTCGCCGAAATCGGCGGGCGCCGGCATGCACACGCGGCCGCGCAGGATGTCGCCGCACAGCTGCCAGCGTTCGTGGCAACCGGCAAGCTCCTCGTCGTGCTGCAGCCGGCGCACCACGAAGCGCGCCTCGTCGGCCGGCAGCTCGCCGTCGATCAACGCCGACAGCTGCTGCCGGTAGTGCAGTTCGAACTTGTCCGGCGGCGTGGCGCCGGGCGTCGGCTCGGGCTGGGAAATGGGCGTGCTATCGGTCATACGCGGTGTCGCTCACGAGTGGCGCTGTCGGTATCCAGCAGGGGACGGAGTTCGGCGTCGATGGCGTCCCGCGCACGGAAGATGCGCGAGCGCACCGTGCCGATCGGGCAACCCATCTTCTGCGCGATGTCCTCGTAACTCATCCCGTCCACCTCGCGCAGGGTGATGGCGGTTCGCAATTCTTCCGGCAACGCATTCACCGCCTTCATCACCGTCTGTTCCAGCTCCTGGCGCATCAGTTCGCGCTCGGGCGTGTCGGTGTCGCGCAAGCGCGTGCCGCTGTCGAACTGCTCGGCATCGAGCACGTCGACGTCGTCGGTCGGAGGCCTGCGGTTGTGCGCAACCAGGTAGTTCTTGGCGGTGTTCACGGCGATACGGTGCAACCATGTAGAGAACTGGGCGTCGCCACGGAAGTTCCCTATCGCGCGGTAGGCGCGGATGAAGGTGTCCTGTGCCACGTCCTGACATTCGCTCCAGTCGGCGATGTAGCGCCCGATCAGGCCGACGATCCGGTGTTGGTACTTGCGCACCAGCACATCGAACGCCGCGCTTTCGCCGCGCTGCACACGCCGGACCAGTTCCAGGTCCAGCTCCTGAGGTGTTTCGACATCGGCCATAACGGGCCGCACTCCTGTCAGCCCAACCTACGTCGGACCATCTGACCGCCAATTCGGAAAAAAGTTCAGCGTCCCTGCGGACCGCCGCCCCACGACGTTAACCCGCATTCCGTTAGGCTGGCGGCATGCCAGCGGTCGCGGGACCCGCGTCACTCCCCTGTGGATTGGGATTTGACGCAACGGAAACAACCTCTGGATGATAACGATCTTCTCCATACATAAGCGGATGGTCCTCCCCATGCTTTCAGGCTTCGACGGGCTCCGATTCAGTCACTGGCAAGCGGATATCCGCGACGACGGCGTCGTCGTGCTCAGCCTCGACCGCCAGGACGCGCCCGTCAACGCGCTGTCGCAGGACGTGCTGCTGGAGCTGGGCGATCTGCTCGAACGCATCGCCATCGACCCGCCCAAGGGCGTGGTGATCCGCTCGGCCAAGGCCAACGGCTTCATCGCCGGCGCGGACCTGAAGGAATTCCAGGAATTCGATCGCCGCGGCACCGTCAACGACGCGATCCGCCGCGGCCAGGCCACCTTCCAGAAACTGGCCGAACTGCCCTGCCCGACCGTGGCCGCGATCCACGGCTTCTGCATGGGCGGCGGCACCGAGATCGCGCTGGCCTGCCGCTACCGGGTCGCCTCCAGCGACGGCTCCACCCGCATCGGCCTGCCCGAGACCAAGCTCGGCATCTTTCCCGGCTGGGGCGGCAGCGCGCGCCTGCCGCGGCTGATCGGCGCGCCCGCGGCGATGGACCTGATGCTGACCGGGCGCACCGTGTCGGCATCGGCGGCCCGCGCGATGGGCCTGGTCGACAAGGTCGCCGCATCGGCGGTGCTGGTCGATACCGCGGTGGCGCTGGCCTTGACCGGCAGCGCGCGCCCGTTCAAGCAGCGCGCCACCGCCTGGGCCACCAACACCTGGCCGGCGCGCAAGCTGCTGGCGCCGCAGATGCGCAAGCAGGTCGCGCGCAAGGCGCGCAAGGAACACTACCCGGCGCCGTACGCGCTGATCGGCGTCTGGGAGCGCAGCGGCGGCGGCGGCATCCAGGCGCGGCTGGACGCCGAGCGCAAGGCCGTGGTCAAGCTGGCGAGCACGCCGACCGCGCGCAACCTGATCCGCATCTTCTTCCTCACCGAGCGGCTCAAGGCGCTGGGCGGGAAAGACCATGGCATCCGCCACGTGCACGTGGTCGGCGCCGGGGTGATGGGCGGCGACATCGCCGCCTGGTCGGCCTACAAGGGTTTCGAGGTGACGCTGCAGGATCGCGAGCAGCGCTTCATCGATGGCGCGCTGAGCCGCGCCGGCGAGCTGTTCGCCAAGCGGGTCAAGGACGACAGCAAGCGCCCGGCGGTGGCGGCGCGGCTGAAGGGCGACCTGGCCGGCGACGGCGTGCCGGTGGCCGACCTGGTGATCGAGGCGATCGTGGAGAATCCGCAGGCCAAGCGCGAGTTGTACCAGTCGCTGGAGCCGCGGATGCAGCCCGATGCGCTGCTCAGCACCAACACCTCCTCGATCCCGCTGACCGAACTGCGCGAGCACATCCAGCGCCCGGCGCAGTTCGCCGGCCTGCACTACTTCAACCCGGTGGCGCAGATGCCGCTGGTGGAGATCGTCTGCCACGACGGCCTGGCCGCGGACAACCAGAAGCGGCTGGCCGCGTTCTGCAAGGCGATCGACAAGCTGCCGGTGCCGGTCGCCGGCACGCCCGGCTTCTTGGTCAACCGGGTGCTGTTCCCGTACCTGCTGGAAGCGGCCACCGCCTACGCCGAGGGCATCCCCGGCCCGGCGCTCGACAAGGCCGCGGTGAAGTTCGGCATGCCGATGGGGCCGATCGAACTGATCGACACCGTGGGCCTGGACGTGGCCGCCGGGGTCGGCGCGGAACTGGCGCCGTTCCTGGGCCTGCCGATCCCCGCCGCGCTGCAGACGGTGGAACCGGGCAAGCGCGGCAAGAAAGATGGCCAGGGCCTGTACGCCTGGGAAAACGGCCGCGCGAAGAAGCCGGAAGTGGACAAGGACTACCAGGCGCCGGCCGATCTGGAAGACCGCCTGATCCTGCCGCTGCTCAACGAGGCGGTGGCCTGCCTGCACGACGGCGTGGTCGCCGATGCGGACCTGCTCGACGCCGGGGTGATCTTCGGCACCGGCTTCGCCCCGTTCCGCGGCGGCCCGATCCAGCACATCCGCGCGGCCGGCGCCGACGCGCTGCTGGAGCGGCTGCGCGCCCTGCAGGCGCGCTACGGCGAGCGCTTCGCGCCGCGCCCGGGCTGGGATTCGCCGGTGCTGCGCGAGCCGGTGGCCTGAGTCCGCCGTGCGTCCTCCGCGCTCCCTGTAGGAGCGGCTTCAGCCGCGACAGGCGTTACCGAGAGATCCTGTCGCGGCTGAAGCCGCTCCTACAGGAAGCGGAAGACGCCTGATCCCGTGTCACGAATGCGAATGCCCATGCGCGCCGTGCGCATGGCCGTGCCGATGCCCATGGTCGTCGTGCTTGCCGTGCCCGTGATCCGCATGCTCGTCGCGCGCCCCCTGCGCAGCGCGCGCCGGCGTGCCGCACGGCTCTGCGCCGCAGTGCCCGGCTTCCATCTGCAGGGTGATGTGGTCGATATCGAAGCGCGCATGCAGGCCATCGCACAGGGCCGCGCGCAACGCGTCGGCATCGGCGCCGTCGGCGATCACCACGTGCGCGGTCAGCGCCGGCGTGCTGGAGGCCAGCGCCCACACGTGCAGGTCGTGCACGTCCTCCACGCCTGGAACGTCGCGCAGATAGCCGCGCACCGCGGCCATGTCCACGCCCTTGGGCACGCCTTCCAGCAGCACGTTGATCGCCTCGCGCAGCAGCACCCAGGTGCGCGGCAGCACCCACAGGCCGATCAGCACGGCCAGGATCGGATCGATCACCTTCCAGCCGGTGAGGCGGATCGCCAGCGCGCCGGCGATCACCGCCACCGAGCCGAGCATGTCGCTCCACACTTCCAGGTAGGCGCCCTTCATGTTCAGGCTCTCGCCGCTGCCGGCCTTGAGCAGGCGCATCGAGATCAGGTTGATCAGCAGGCCGAACGCGGCGATGCCGAGCATGCCGACCGTGGCCACGTCCTGCGGCTGGCGGAACCGTTGCACCGCTTCCCACAGGATGTAGGCGGCGACCACGAACAGCATGCCGCCATTGAACAGCGCGCCCAGCGCCTCCAGCCGCGCGTAGCCGTAGGTGCGCTTGGCATCGGGCGGGCGCCGGCTCAGCCGCACCGCGACCAGCGCGATCATCAGCGCCAGGGTGTCGGTGGCCATGTGCGCGGCGTCGGACAGCAGCGCCAGGCTGTTGGTCAGGAACGCGCCGGCGATCTCCACCAGCAGGAACGTGGCGGTCAACCCCAGCGCCCACCACAGCGGTTTCTCGTGGCGGATCTCGGTCGGTGCGTGGCTGTGGTCGTGTCCCATGAGCTGGCCTGACGGTGCGTGCGAAGAAGATGCGCCACCTTAGATCGGCCCTGCGGCGGAGACTATTACACCGCGGCTGCATGCGGCTGGCCTATTGAGCCACTGCGCGGATGCAACGCTGGAGCCGCTACCGGCGACGCAGCGTGAAGTGATCGATCCAGCGGCAGCCGCACCGTCGCCAGGATTCGCTGCCGCACGCGAACGCAGCGGCGCGATGCGTTCCGGGGATCGGTTCGCTCCTGCTGGCTGCGACAGCGCGCAGCATGCGCACAGCATCTGCGGCCATCCCGCGCGTCACGGCAGCCACCACACCAGCAGCGCGCTGATGCCGGCCAGCGCCAGCAGCGACAGCGTGCCCGCGGCCAGCACGCGGCCGCCGGAGGCCAGCACCGAGCGCAGGTTCACCGACAGTCCCAGCGCGGCCATCGCCACCAGGGTCAGCAGCGCCGAAACGCGTTGCGCCGCGCCCGCCAGCGCCAGCGGCAACAGGCCCGAGGAGCGCAGCAGCAGCATGCCGACGAAGCCCAGCACGAACCACGGCAGCAGGCGGTGCAGCGGCAACCGCGCGGCGCCCGGCCGGCCGGCGGTCAGCCCGAGCAGCAGCATCACCGGCCCCAGCATCACCACCCGCATCAGCTTGACCAGCGCGCCGACCTGCGCGCTGACGGCGCCCACCGGCAGCGTCGCCGCCAGCACCTGCGGCACCGCGTACACGGTCATGCCGGCGAGGATGCCGTAGTGGCGCTGATCCAGGCCGAACAGCGGCACCGCCAGGGGCAAGGCCAGCACCACCACGATGCCCAGCGCCGCGGTGAACGCGATCGAGGCGGCCACCTCGTCCGAATCGGCGTCGATCACCGGCGCCGCGGCGACGATCGCCGAGTTGCCGCAGATCGCATTGCCGCAGGCCACCAGCGTGGCCAGCCGTGCCGGCAGCCCGAGCAGGCGGCCGATGCCGTAGCCGATGCCGATCGCCAGCAGCACGGTGGCCGCGATCAGTCCCAGCAGCAGCCCCCCAGCCGCGCCGACCGCACTGAAGCTGACCGATGCGCCGAGCAGCACGATCGCCACTTCCAGCGGCAGCTTGGCAGCGAACGCGATGCCGGCGTCGGCGCGTGCCGGCAGATGCGACGCGGTGCGCAGCAGCGTGCCGAGCGCGATCGCGAACACCAGCGCATCGATCCACGGCCGGCCCAGCCAGCGCAGTTGCGCCTGCTCCGTCAGCGACGCCAGCGCGGCGACCGCGATCGCCAACAGCAGCCCCGGCAACAGTGCCGCGCCCTTGTCCCGTGCCTTGTACATTGCCGCCACCCTGTCGAAGTGGCGGCAGGATGCGCCCGGCCATCCTGTCATTCCATCGCATAATGCCGGATAGTTCGTTCGTCTCAATCGAACGATCCCGCCGTGACCCTGGAACAACTCGCCCTGTTCGTCGCCGTCGCCGAACGCCAGCACCTGACCCTGGGTGCGCAGGCCGCGCATCGCACGCCGTCGGCGGCCAGCGCCGCGATCAAGGCGCTGGAAACCCGGTACGGCGTGCCGCTGTTCGACCGGGTCGGGCGCGGCATCGCGCTGACCGCCGCCGGCGCGGCGTTCTTCGAGGAAGCCAAGGCGATCCTGGCGCGCACCCGTGCCGCGGAGCTGGCCCTGAGCGAGTGGCGCGGCGTGCTGCGCGGCACCCTGGACCTGCACGCCAGCCAGACCGTGGCCAGCTACTGGCTGCCGACGCGGCTGATGGCCTTCCACGCGCGCTTCCCGCAGATCCAGATCCGCCTGAGCGTCGGCAACACCGAAAGCGTGGCGCACGCGGTGCTCGAGGGACGTGCGGAACTGGGTTTCGTCGAAGGCGGCGTGCACGATCCGCAGTTGCAACTGTCCGCGCTCGGCCACGACCGCCTGCTGGTGGTCGCCGCGCCGGCCCATCCGCTGGCCGGACGCCTGCGCCTGGGCCTGCCGCGGCTGGCCGAGGCCAGCACCTGGATCATGCGCGAAGCCGGCTCGGGCACGCGTTCGGAGTTCGAAGCGGCGCTGCGCGCGGCCGGGGTCGCACCGGAACGCCTGCGCGTGGCGCTGACCCTGCCCTCGAACGAGGCGGTGCTGTCGGCGGTGCACGCCGGCCACAGCCTGGCGGCGATCTCGCAACTGGCGGCCGCGCCGTGGCTGGAGAGCGGGCGCCTGCAACGCGTCGGCACGGCGCTGGGCGCGCGCACGTTCCACGCGTTGCGCCATCGCGAACGCAGCCTGGGGGCGGCGGCGGCGGCCCTGCTCGACAGCGGTGACGCCACGGACGCACCTGGCTGAGGCCGCCACCCCGCCGGCACAATCGCGGCGATCGGCGCGCCGCGCGCAGCCGCGTCGGCAAACACACATCGGTCTTGCGCAGGCGCTACAGCGAAGGCGTCGCGCCGCCCTGCCCCGCCGCGGCGGGCGCCGTGCGCGGCCGCCGACAGCGCCGCAGCGCTTGCTGCCATGCCGCTTTGCAACATGGCGATCAATTCCAAAACAAGATAGCCGACGCAAAATGCTTCATTGGAATGGAATGGCTACGCCTCCTATGCTCGCCCCAGTTCCAGGCAATCGCAGCGGCGGCAAGGGGCCACGTCCGCCACCGACGGCGACCGGAACGCAACAAGCCTCGCGCAGCGAGGCCGCGATGCACCACACGTTCGCAATGTCCGCATGGCCACAGGCCCTGCGACCCTGCCAGCGCGGCCAGGATCGGATTGCCCGGTCCCATTTCAACTTGCTCGGTAACTTTCGTCCTGGGAGGGAACAAAGATGCCTTTTCAACACCAGTGTCGCCCGGCTTGCCGGCGCGCGCAGCACCAGGCCGCCCGCACGCTGCTCGGCTCGGCCATCGTCCTGGCCCTGGCCAGCAGCTTCGGCGCCCACGCGCAGAGCGTCGCCGCCGATCCGGCGCCGCCGGCCGGCACCGCGAGCGGCGATGCCGGGCAGGCACCGGTCACCCTGGACAACGTGATGGTGATCGGCCAGCGCGCCAGCCTCGACCAGGCGGTGCAGGCCAAGCAGCTCGACGACCACGTGGTCGAGGTGATCTCCGCCGACAACATGGGGCAGATGCCCAACGTCACCGTGGCCGAGGCGCTGGTGCGCCTGCCCGGCGTCAACGGCACCCGCGACCGCGGCAACGAAAGCCTGGCCACGGTGCGCGGCCTGGGTCCGCGCATGACCATGGGCACCGTCAACGGCCGCGAGATCGCCTCCTCCGAACCCAACCGCGCGGTGCGCTGGGAAGTGTTCCCCACCGAGATCGTCTCCACGGTCAAGGTCTACAAGACCCAGTCGGCGGACCTGGTGGCAGGCGGCATCGCCGCCACGGTGGACATCTCCACGATCAGCCCGCTCGACCATACCGGCCCCACGTTCGTCGGCACCGCCGGCCCGATCTACTACGATGAGGCCAAGGACGTGGACGGCTATTCGCCGTGGGGCAGCCGCCTCGGCGCCAGCTGGATCCACCGCTTCAACGACAACCTGGCCATTGCGCTCGGCGCCACCTACCAGAAGCAGAAGAACGCCGGCGTCTCGATCGGCAGTTGGGGCTATACCGACGACAGCAACGCGCGCGACGTCGATGGCGACGGCAAGGTCGACTACACGCCATGGGGCGCGGCCGACCAGCTCAAGCTGACCGAACAGACCCGGACCGGCGCGATGGGCACCGTGCAGTGGCGCTCGGGCAACCTCGAACTCAAGCTCGACGGCCTGTATTCGCGGATCAAGATCGACGAGGACCAGCGCCAGAACTGGTTCAACAACCTCGGCTACAGCATCTTCTCCGCCAGCAATCCGTACACCACCCCGGGTTCGTCCTACACCATCGTCGACGGCGACGTGGTCGCCGCCACGCTGGCCGATTCCAACCTGCAGGTGGACCACGTCATCAGCCACTACAGCGAGGTCAAGACGCTCGCCGCCGGCGGCCTCAACGCGAAGTGGAGCGGCGACGTATGGACCCTGGGCGGCGACCTGTCGTTCTCGCAGGCCAAGCGCGACAACGACTGGCGCGCGGTGCGCTTCGGCAGCAATCCGGACACGGTGTCCTTCGATTTCCGCCACGGCGTCACCCCCACCATCAGCACCAGCTCCGATACGCCGGAATGGGGCATCAGCGGGCAGACCGAGCCGCAGGCGCTGCGCGACCGGATCGCGGCGCTGGCGCTCAGCGCCAGCCGCACGATCGCCGATTCGCCGATCACCGCGCTGCAGTTCGGCGCGCGCGCGGCGCGGCGCGAGAAGGAGAACCGCCACTTCACCAGCTTCCAGTCCGGCTACGACCAACCGATCTCCGCCTACCAGGACCTGATCCATCCGGTGCAGATGCCCGACCTCAACGTGCCGACGCTGACCGGCGGCGATCTGGACGCGATCGCCAGGCTCGGCTTCGGCGGCTTCGATCCGGGCCTGAACACCGAACAGCTGCTGGACCACTGGAACGTCAAGGAAAACGTGCGCGAAGCCTTCGCCAAGGCGGTGTTCAGTTCGCAATGGTTCGGCATCGACGTCACCGGCAACGTGGGCGTGCGCGCGGTCCACACCGACACCACCAGCGACGGCTACGACACCGTCGGCGGCGTGGTCCAGCCCAGCAGCGCCAGCAACGACTACACCGACGTATTGCCCAGCGCCACGCTCAACTTCCTGCTCGAAGACGAGCGCATCCTGCGCTTCTCGGTGGCCAAGGTGATCGCGCGGCCGCCGCTGGACGAACTGCGCACCGGCCGCGCGCTCGACGACCCCAACACCACCGTCGGCCAGCTCACCGGCAGCGGCGGCAACCCGCAACTGAATCCGTTCCGCGCCACCCAGCTCGACCTGTCCTACGAGTGGTACTTCCACAAGGAAGCGCTGGCCGCGCTGGCGCTGTACCGCAAGTGGGTGGACTCGAGCATCGGCTACAAGACCCAGCACGAGACCATCGACGGCCGCGACTACCTGATCAGCGGCCCGTTCAACGGCGGCGGCGGCTACATCAACGGCGCCGAACTGACCTTCCAGACCCCGTTCTTCTTCATCCCGCACATGGAGAACTTCGGCGTCTACTCGAACTATTCCTACGTCGAGTCCAGCCTGCACGAGTTCTCGCCGGCCGACGATCCGCTGCCGCTCAGCGGCCTGGCGCGCAACACCGGCACCTTCGACCTGTGGTACAGCAACAGCAAGTTCGAAGCGCGCGTGGGCTACAAGTACCACAGCCCCTACACCGTGGTGTACGGCTGGAACGCCGCACGCCTGGCGCGGCTGGAAAGCGAAGGCACGGTGGACCTGAGCCTGGCTTGGCGCTTCAGCGAGCACCTGGGGCTGAAGTTCCAGGTCGGCAACCTGACCAACGAGCCGTTGCGCGCCTACAGCGACAACAAGCGCAACCGCCTGGCCAACCAGGACGACGGCGGCTATCAGCTGTTCGGCCGCCGTTTCGCGCTGGAAGCCACCTACACGTTCTGAGCCCTTCTGCCGCAGGTACCGCATGCCGCACATACGCCGTCACTGGATGCCAGCGCTCGCGCTGGCCCTCGCCGCCGCCCTAGTCTCCGCCGCCGCAGGCGCCGGTCCGCTGTACCTGGGCGCCGACCTGTCCTACGTCAACGAAATGGAGGACTGCGGCGTGCAGTACCGCGAGCACGGCGCGGTGCAGGACCCGTTCGTCCTGTTCCATGCGCACGGCGCCAATCTGGTGCGCGTGCGCCTGTGGAACGATGCGCGCTGGACCCGCTACAGCGACCTGAGCGACGTCAAGAAGACCATCCGCCGCGCGCGTGCGCAGGGCATGCAGGTGCTGCTGGACTTCCACTACTCCGACGACTGGGCCGATGGCGAGAAGCAACTGATCCCCAAGGCCTGGGCCGCGATCACCGACCAGGACGAACTGGCGCGCACGCTGTACGGCTACACCTACGACACGCTGAGCGCGCTCGACCGCGCGGGGCTGATGCCGGAGCTGGTGCAGGTCGGCAACGAGAGCAACTCGGACCTGATGGACAGCCAGCCGTGGGACAAGCGGCGGCCGATCGACTGGGCGCGCAACGCCAAGCTGCTGCGCGCCGGCATCCAGGCGGTGCGCGACGCCGGCGCACGTTCGGCGATCAAGCCGAAGGTGATGCTGCACATCGCCCAGCCGGAAAACGTGGAGCCGTGGTTCGCCGCGGCCAGCAAGGCCGGCGTGCGCGACTTCGACTTCATCGGCATCAGCTACTACCGCAAGTGGTCCAGCGAATCGATGGCCGGGCTCGGCGCCACCATCAAGCGCCTGCGCCAACGCTACCCGGCCGAGGTGATGGTGGTGGAGACCGCCTACCCGTGGACGCTGGCCAGCGGCGACGCCTCGCACAACCTGCTGGGCGAGGACTCGCTCATCGCCGGCTACCCGGCCACCCCGCAGGGGCAACTGGACTACCTGGTCGATCTCACCCAGTTGGTGATCGACAACGGCGGCAGCGGCGTCGTGTACTGGGAGCCGGCCTGGACCAGCAGCAGCTGCAAGACCCGCTGGGGCACCGGCTCGTCGTGGGAGAACGCCAGCTTCTTCGATTTCGCGCACGGCAACGAGCTGCTGCCCGGCATCGGCTTCATGCGCCACGCCTACCGGCCTGCGCCGCAGGCCAGGACAGACGCGGCGGCGACGCCGCAGGTAAAGGACCCGCAACCATGATCGAACTGAGCCGACGCGACCTGCTGCGCTCGCTGGTCGCCGGCGGCGTCCAGGTGGCCGTTCCCGGCGCGGCGGCGGCCTTGGCGCCGGCAGCGCTGGCCGCGAGCGCCACCGGCGCAGGTCCGGCGCTGACCTGGGACGAGGATGCGCCGGCACCGCGCGAACGCCTGCTGTGCGACGTCGGCTGGCGCTTCCACTTCGGCCATGCCGACGATCCGGCGCGCGACTTCAACTTCGGGACGTTCCAGCGCACCTACGCCAAGGCCGGCAAGGACACCGCCGACGCGGCCCTGCCCGGTTTCGACGACAGCCGCTGGGACGCGATCGATCTGCCGCACGACTGGGCGGTGGCGCTGCCGCCGCGCCAGGATCCCGCCTCCGCCAGCATCCTGGTCGACGATCCCGCAGCGGCGCACGGCTACAAGCCGCTCGGCCGCAACGACCCGCAGACCAGCATCGGTTGGTACCGGCGCGAACTGGAGATTCCGGCCGACGATCTGGGCAAGCGGATCTGCCTGGAATTCGACGGCGTGTTCCGCGACTGCATCGTGTTCTGCAATGGCCATATCGTCGGCCGCAACGGCAGCGGCTACTGCGGCTTCGAGGTCGATCTCAGCGACGTGCTCGACTACGGCAAGCGCAACGTCATCGCCGTGCGCGTGGACGCCAGCCTGGGCGAAGGCTGGTTCTATGAGGGCGCGGGCATCTATCGCCACGTGTGGCTGCGCAAGACCGATGCGCTGCACGTGCCGCTGGACGGCGTGTTCGTGCGCAGCCCGTGGCAAGGCGGCGCCGCGCAGGCGCTGGTCAGCACCGAACTCGGCAACAGCGGCGCCGAAGCGCGCAATTGCAGCGTCACCTCGGTGATCCGCGCGCCGGACGGGCGCATCGTCGCGCGCGCGACCAGCGCGCAGGTCACCGTGGCGCCGGGCGTGGTGCAGCGCGTCGAACAGGCGCTCGATCTCGGCACGCCCGCGCTGTGGTCGCCGGACACGCCGCAGCGCTACACCCTGACCACCCACCTGCACAGCGACGGCCGCGCCTGCGACGCGCTGCGCACGCGCTTCGGCGTGCGCAGCCTGCAGTTCGACCCGCAGCGCGGCCTGCTGCTCAACGGCGCGCCGTTCAAGCTGCACGGCACCAACAACCACCAGGACCACGCCGGCGTCGGCACCGCCATCCCCGAACGCCTGCACGAATGGCGCCTGCGCCAGCTCAAGTCGATGGGCTGCAACGCGTACCGCAGTTCGCACAACCCGGCCGCACCGGAAGTGCTGGAGCTGTGCGACCGCCTCGGCCTGCTGGTCATCGACGAGACCCGGCGCATGTCTTCCGACAGCGAGGCGCTGGCGGAACTGGAAACGATGGTGCGGCGCGGCCGCAATCATCCCTGCGTGATGCTGTGGTCGCTCGGCAACGAGGAACCGCAGATGGTCACCGCGCGCGGCGCACGCATCGTCGCGCGCATGCAACAACTGGTGCGGCGCCTGGATCCGACCCGCCCCACCACCTTCGCAATGGACAAGGGCTTCGACGACGGCGTCGGCCAGGTGGTGGACGTGGTCGGCTTCAACTACCGCACCCCGCAGATGGATGCCTTCCACGCGCGCCATCCCGGCATCCCGATCTACGGCAGCGAAACCGGCAGCACCGTCGGCGTGCGCGGCAATTACCGCACCGACGACGCGCGCGGCTACGCCCGCGCCTACGACCTCGACTACCCGTGGTGGGCGAGCAGCGCCGAAGCCTGGTGGAGCTACGTCGCGCAACGGCCGTACATCGCCGGCGGCTTCGTCTGGACCGGCTTCGACTATCGCGGCGAACCCACTCCGTACAACCGCTGGCCGAACGTGGCCTCGCAGTTCGGCATCCTCGACAGCTGCGGCTTCCCCAAGGACAACTACTGGTACTACCGCGCGCAATGGACGCGCGAGCCGGTACTGCACCTGTTCCCGCACTGGAACTGGGACGGCCTGCTGGACGAACGCGACAACGGCATGGTCGACGTCTGGTGCCACAGCAACCTGGACGCGGTCGAACTGCTGGTCAACGGCGCCAGCCAGGGCCTGCAGCAGGTGCCCGCCTACGGCCACGTCGAATGGCGGGTCAAGTACGCGCCCGGCACCATCGAGGCGCGCGGCTATCGCGACGGCAAGCAGGTGCTGGTGCAGACCCGCGCGACCGTCGGCGCAGCTGCCGCGATACGCCTGCGCAGCGACCGCCCCGAGTTGCTGGCCGACGCCGAGGACGTCGCCGTGGTCGCGGTCGAGATCGTCGATGCGCAAGGCCGCGTCGTCCCTACCGCCGACACCGCTGTGCGCTTCGCCGTACGCGGTGCGGGTCGGCTGATCGGCCTGGGCAACGGCGATCCGGCCAGCCACGAGAACGACAAGGGTGACAGCCGCCGCGCGTTCAACGGACTGTGCATGGCGCTGCTGCAGACCACGCGCACGGCGGGCACGCTGGTGCTGGAAGCGACCGCGCCTGGGCTGGCGCCAGCGCGGCTGGCGCTGAAGAGCGTGCGAACCAAGGTGCGGCCGTTCGTGGCCTGACGCGGGCGCGTCTTTTTTAAGGATCCACGCCGGCGCGCGCACGGCGGGCGCCGGGCGCTCCCGACGTCCCTCCTGCGCAGTCGCCCAGGCGCACCATCCAAGGTCCGCCCATGCCGTGGTCGGCGCGATGGCGACGCACGCTGGGGTGACGTCGCCGACGCTTCACTCCGAAGCCGATCCTCACCGCCTCGGGCATCTCCAAGCCCGTGAAGCTGCGTCGCCCCAGCGATCCGCTACCCCCACCGCGCATGCGGTGAGGGAGCGCGAGCCGTCACCGCAAGCGCGAGAATGCACCGATCCCGGCGATCGCCAGCCGCTCGGCGGGCACCGCCGTTTCGGCGAAGGACAGCCGCAGGTAGCGGATCTGGCGGACCTCGGGGAAATTCAGACGCTGGGTCGAGAGCGCATAGGCGATGTTGGACAACTCGCCGGCGCCGGCGGGCTGCCAGTGCTGGCCATCCTCGCTGCTTTCGGCGCGATAGCCCTTCGGTGGCGCCGCGCCGTTCAGCACCGCGCGCGAAGGCGTGAGGCTGAAGCCGGCGACCTGGCGCAGCGCGCCGAGGTCGATGGTCACCTGGGCGGGATGGCCCGGCTTGGGCGCGGGCACGATCCAGATCGTGCCGGCATCGTCGTCGAGCAACTTCTCCGCCCCCGGCGCGCTGGCCTCGACGATTCGCCAACCCGCGGTGGACAGCACGTCCGGCGCGTTCGCCGTCGGCCGCGCGACCGCAACCGGCGCAACCGCGCGGAACAGCGCGAATTCGCTGATCGCCGGGCAGACCGGCGCCTCGAGCACGAGCAGACGCACGCGGCGCGCAGTGACCGGGGCATCGAGGCGCAGGATCCGTTGTGCGCCGATGCATTGCGCTTCAGCCAACCGCCGCCATTGCCCATCGACCTCGGCTTCGATCGCGAAGCGGGTGACGCGCACGCCCAGCGGCAGGTATTCGCGCAGCCGGATCAAATCGAAGCTGCGCAGCGCCGACAGCTCCAGCGTCAGCGTCGGCGTGGTGACGTCGTCCGGCGTGGACCAGTAGCTGTCCGGCTGGCGGTCGAGCACGCGCGCCGGCTCGAAGCCGGGACCGCGCGACGCGCTGGCGCTGGCCTTGGCGCCCTTGGCCAGATCGATGGCGAAGCTGGCGCGGATCGCGTCGCCGAAGCTCTGCAGCACCGCGACGTCGTGGTCGGCGATGCGGCCGCGTCGGTCCGGCGGAAGATTGAGGTTCATGTTGGTGCCGCGCGCGACCGAGGTGTCGAAATAGCGCACCAGGTTCTCCGGGCTGCGCACCTTGCCGTCTTCATCGGCATGGTAGAACCAGCCCGGGCGGATCGAGGTGTTGGTTTCGGCCGGCCACCACAGCGCCGCCCCACGCACGCCGGCATTGCCGTTTTCCTGGGTGTAAGGCGCATTGGGCATGGTCGGCCAGCACGGATCGCCGGCGACGCCGTCCTCGTTGCCGACCCAACGGATGTCGGCGCCGAGCGGGTCGAAGGTGCAGGCCATCGGCTGGTGCTGGTGGACCAGCTCGATCATCCGCGGCCAGTTGTAGTAAGCGGGCGCATCGATCTTGCGCGTTTCGCGCGCTCCACCGTAGTAGCCGTCGCCGCCATTGGCGCCGTCGAACCAGAACTCGAACAAGTCGCCGTAGCCCGTGCACAGTTCGACGATCTGCTTGCGGAAATAGTCGAGATAGCCGGGGCGGCCATATTCGGCGTGGTTGCGGTCCCAGGGCGACAGATAGATGCCGAAGGCCAGGCCGGCGCGCCGACACGCCGCGGCCATTTCGCCGACGATGTCGCCCTTGCCGTTCTTGTAGGGCGAATTGCGAATGCAATGCTCGGTCAGGCGTGTCGGCCAGAGGCAGAACCCGTCGTGGTGCTTGGCGGTAAAGATGATCCCTTTCAGATTGCCGGCCTTGGCCGCGGCGACGATTTGATCGGCGGAGAAATCGCTGGGATCGAATTTGCGCGGATCTTCGTCGCCGTAGCCCCATTCCTTGTCGGTAAAGGTGTTCATCGCAAAATGCACGAAGGCGTATTGCTCCCACCGATGCCACCGCAGCTGCCGCGCGCTGGGTACGGCGCCCCACGGCGCCGGCCCCTTCGGGCGCGGCGCAGCCGCGAGCTGCGCGGCGGATGCGCTGAAACCTGCGGCGACGGCCACAACACCCGTGGCAAGAAAGGTACGACGATCGATCATTAAGCGCCTCCGGCTCTGCACAAGTTTCGATCTTAGCTTTTCCAATAGCGAAAGAGTCCGCCCCACGAAGCTGCGGAAGGGCGTGCAATGAGATCCGTGTGGCGATCCTTTGCCGCATGATTGGAGATTGACTGCGCGCTGTCGCCGATCCCCGTTTCCACGGACACTTGCAGCCGACGCCCAGACGACTCGACCGCACTTGGCATGGACTCGGCATTGCACGTACTGCATACCGACCGGACATTCCTTGCCTCCCGATTGGCCTTCCTGCAAGTCTCCATGGAAACGGAGCGGCACCCGGCGTTCCACAGTGGATCGGCAGGTAGCGCGTCGGGCCATGGAGCCAGGCTGAAGCCGCGTCGCCCTGTCCTTTGCTGGCTGCACACGTCCATACTTGCCCACAGCCCGCCGACCTGAAATTCCTTAAACCATTGAATCAGATGCAAAATCGAGAAAAATCCCAAGCTCCCGGAAGCGCAGCGGAGCACACCCCGCTGATGAAGCAGAAAGGGTGCAGCGGGATCATATGCACTGGAAGCCTTGTGCAGCAACGATAAAGAATGACGCCTCATCTTGGGAGCTTCACGTCGCAACATTGTCGCAACACGCCGTCAAGGTTTCTGAGGCATCTGATGGTCGCCAACGGTAACAAGCGACCCATCGCTCCCTTCAGGACATAGAGCGCAATTGTGAACATCCATTGAATGGAATATTGGTCGACCTCATGTGCTTGGTGATCCAGTCCGGATCCAAGGAGTTCCCAGCCATGCCTGCACTCAAGCGTTCCGATCTGCGTTACGAATACAGCTGGAAAGTTTCTGAAGGTGACAACCCAAAGCTCATAGAAAAAGACGCTCATCATCTCAGCCGCAATGAGGGATACGAGATGCTGCTTTATCTCAATAAGCTCACAGGAGAGAAGGGAGCCGACTTGCCTGTGAAAACGCGTCTGATCGTGGAGTGGATGCTTAAAGAGCACTTCAAGTCCACAGCCCCGGGGCGCGCCACAGTGACAGAATGGGTTGTCGACAACTGGCAGAAGCTGTCGCCCCTATATCCGGGGTAGAAAGACTTTGGCGGAGGATCTCGATCCTCCGCCATTTTGCAAAGCGAAGCCAGCGGACCACAAAGTCGGCAGCCGTCTCGCTAGAGCAAGCTTTGCGTTTGGTAATCGAATAGCCTGAAAACTTTGTGTAACAAGTCAACGAGAGCCACTCAAATTGGAGCGTCGACTGGACGCATCTCTGAGATTGCCGATCCTTGACCGTCGTCTGACCCCTTCTAGGCATCCATGGACATGGGAAAGCCAACTTTGCGGCGCCTATTAATATTTGTGAAATAGCGCAGGAATTTGCGCTTGCGGTATGGCGGCTTGGTGCTTGGATGAGGGCTCCCCCACAGGCTCCAAGGAGCATCCATGCAGTCCGAACTCACGCTTCATATCGCCAGTCGTCTCATCACCGGGCTCCTTTGCCAGGAGCGGCATTGCCGCCTGTCCGACCGCATCGACGACATCCGACATGCGCTGGACGTGGCCGCCGAAATGCTGCGCCAGCACGGCGGAGGCAACGCCGCGCCTTCCGCCCACGACTATGCCCCGCCCAAACCCGCGCCGACGCCGCCACCATCATCGCCACCGCAAGCACCGCGCCTGCAAGAGATTCGAACCCGGGAGGCGATCGTGGTGCGCGACATGCCGTCCGTCGAAGAGTGGCGCAAGAACCGCCGCCACAAGGCAGCCCCGGATCCGGTGGCGAACAAGAAGAAGCCGACGCTTCACTGATACGCACAGCCAACCCAACAACAAAGTGCCCCGCAAGCGGGGCACCGTTGTTTCAGTGGAGGCGTGGGCGCGGTGGACGGGGGCCGCTCGGCGCAAGGTCCGGGGCCGACGGGTCGTAGAGCGCATCGGGTTGAGCGTCCTGGGCGCCGAAGACCAGCGGTTGGTCGAGCTCAAGGGGATAGCGCTCGAGCATTTCTTGGCTCCAGGCCTCCAGATGGCGACCACTCTCTTCGGCCTCCTGATCGCAGAAGGCTTTTTGCTGCGGGGTGACCCGATCCCGCGCGGCGGCCAGCTCGGCCGTCCGCTTCTCCAAGGTGCTCAATCGCCATGCCCGCCGTTGCTTCCAGGCCTGCTCCGACCACGACGTGCCGGGCTGAGGATGGTTGACGGTGAACTCCTCCCAGGACCGCTCCGCCAGATGGCGGAGCTTGGACGCGCGTTGCTCGGCCTGCAGGCGCCGTCCGAACCTCGTCAGGCTGGCTTTGAAGCGACGCAACCGCCGGGCCAGTTCCAATACGTCCGTGCGGAACCGCGTGTGCTCAGCGAACGCGGCGGCGCGCTCGGCCGCCCAGGCCAAGAGCTGGCGGGTGGCATGGAGCGCTCGCGCCACACCCTCTTGGCGAAGCGCTCCCCATTCCTGGCTCAGCTCGGCAACGAGCGCCGGGATGGAAAGCGGCTCTGGGCGTGGCGCCCCAGGATCGCCCTCCTCCAGCAGCCCCAGCCGTTGGGCAATGGCTCCCATGCTGCGAGACATCTCTATCTGCCCTGCCCCGCGGCCCAACGGTAAGGCCAGCACGGCCGGAGGACGGCGAGCCTCCCGTTGGGCCTGCTCGTGGCTGTGACCGTCGGGCACCTCCGCCACACGCCCCTCGTTTTCGAAGACGGCGATGAGTTTTTGGAAGGTCTCCTCGTTGCCCTCTTCGATCCGGCGGTTTGCCTCCACGCGCTCAGCGGCCTGGCCCCGCCGAGCCATGGCCGTCGCGTTCTTGCCCACGTGTTTGGTGGGTTCGCGCGCGAGCACGGCAGCGGCGACCAGGTCGCCGCGCGCCAGGGCCTCGCCGGCCTGAGCATCAAGACTGCGGTGGTCCACTTGGATTCCTAGGCCAGCCGCCTCGAGATAGGCGTTGATGGTCGTGGCGATCAACTCGCGCACCCACTGCACCTCGGTCCTGCCCGAAGGCCCACCGTCGAGCTCACGCGTTTTGTCTACAAAACCGTCCGGCCCGATGCGCCGCGTCGTGGTCAGAACGTGGACGTGCCAGTTCAGCCCGTCCTTGGAGCCCGGGCTGTGGATGCTGGCCTGCGCCGCGAAGCCGTAGCGAGCCACCAAGGCACGGGTGACCTCCATGGCCAGCGCCGATCGCTGCGCCTCATTGAGCTCGTGGGGCAACGCGAATTCGAACTCCCTGGCGACGGTCGCATCTTTGCGACGCTCAGCAGCCTCCACCGCCGGCCAGAGCTGGGCGGGGACAAAAGCCCAGTCGGGCGCGTCCTCGGGGGCGATGCAGCGCGTTTCGACGACGCCGTCTCGGCGGCGGTAGTCGTGGCGCTGCCCGGTCTTCTCGTCCTCGAGAAGCAGGCCAGCGCGGTAGGCAGCCGCAGCAATGGACGAATGTCCTTTGGCGCGGCTGAAGGTTTTTACGTTGGCGTGGTAGATGGCCATGAGGCGGCGGCTCCGAAGCAGTGAGGTTGCTTGGTTTATGCCTCGGCTTTGGATTTTCGCAAGCGCCGCCGGCGCTTGGGGTTCAAGGGGCGGAGCCCTTTGCGCACGCGTTCCGTAGGAACGCCTAGGTGCGCTCTTGCTCTTTTCTTTACTGATGGGAATCCAAGGATTTTTTGTTCTCGAATGAGGCCAGCAGTGGGGAAGTTCCGATGTATGGACGAGCGGGAATTCCCTGATTCACTGGTTGAAGAGACCAAAGGAGATCGAGATGACCGCCACCAACCATTACCACGATCGAATCGCACGTGCGACCAAGCGATTGGCTCAGCTGCAAGCAAGGGAGCTTTTGGCAGGCCAGAAGCGAGAGAGCAAAGCGAAAGACGCTGCCAAGCGAGAACAAGCCAAACGACGGCAACGCGTCTCCAGCCTAGTCGTTCTGGCCGGGGCCGAGGATCTTGAGGACACCGAGCTGTTGGGAGCCATTTTGAATTACATTGATGCCCGCAATGATCTTTCAATTCGCCAGCGAACTGCTGCTCGAGGAGAGCTACACTTAAAAAATGAGGAACGATAACCACAGCGAATGCACTAGACACTGCCACCTAGTGCACTCCAAGCTTCTCCCCAAGTTGCCCTAACGGCCCCGTCGATCACTTGGCTGAATGCCAATGGGAGCTTATGAGCTTTACGGCCAACCTCCAATCTGCAATCAATGTGCAAGCACTAGCATCGCCCACTACCGAAGGACGGGCCTCATGAACAACGAAATCACCCCATCCACCGTGCCGAAACAAGTAAAGCTCTCGCTGCTAAACTTTCCGGATGACCAGGAATTCATCCAAGTCTTTATAAAAGAAATGACAGATGCAATCATCGACTGCGGACGATTCCTTGATCTGGAGCGTCTCGACGGAGTTACTGTCGGATATGACTTTGGCGCAGCGCTTGAGTCTGTCGACCTTGGCTATGAATCCACGTTAGCAACCCAATACACGAACAACGGCGATGTAGTAGCAGTTGCGAAGGCGATGAATGTCCTTCGGGATGGGAAGGTTATGTCGCATGTTGTCTATAACGGAAACATCATTGCGCCGCTCGTCGATTCAAGCCATGATTATCACCTCGATGCGCTACACATCATCTCTCACGAGTTCGGTCACGTAGCTGAGCTCAAGTGGCGAGACGAAGCGATGCCCGGCCTGATGCTTAAGAGGCCAGAAGGAGACTGGGTCGAAAGCATGCTACTTCAGACCGCACTTACTGCATGGGAAGAGTATGCGGCCTGCAGGATGACGGGAATGGTAGGCGACAGCGATGCACTTAAACAGCGATACTCGCAAGAGTTTGATAAGTCTGCCGGCCATTCACTACAACGCGCCCAGCAAAAGGTGAAAGAGTTTCGCATGCACGGGGATGTCGACAGATTGCTAGTCGAAGCGGGCGAGCCCATTGCCATGCCGTTCAAAATGGCTGGCTACATAATGGGGCATCTTGACGCAATCGAAGATTCCACGCCGATCGAAGAGCTCTGTCCGCTCTATGCCAAGACACATCTCACGGCGATCATTCCAAAGCTATTCGCAGTCCTTCGAACCATCTGGGACGAACGAGACATGGGCAAAGGTGTCGCCATCTTCGCGCCTCTTAGTGCATTGCTTGAAGAAGCCTATTTGGCCGCCGGTATTGAGCTAATCCCTCAGAGTGACGGCCAAGGCTATTACGTCAATGTTCCATTCAGCGCTGCCACCATGCCCAATGGCGAAGCGGACATGCTTCTTATCCGTCTTAGGGAGCAATTTGGCCTTGACTAAACGCGACCGAGCGCTGACGAGGATGGCATGAGTTTTTGGAGAACAGGCCAACCTTGGGTAACGCACCGAGACCTTTAAGAGGACTTGGCAGCGTCCAGCGCATGCGAATTCCATCAATATTTCTTTGACGAACAGGGCGGATAAAAAATCAATCTCCTTAGCCGCATCAGTATTTTCCATCAATAGCCCGCGGGAAGTAAGCTGAGAAGCTATCGCACCATTGGTGCGAGCACAGCAGATCAGAATTTTAGAGCAAGGAATATTCATATTTATTGAAGCAGTAGCGCTCTACATGGGGAGCCGCGACTGCCTGAAGCGAGAATTTTTGGCGCCGCACCAAGGCTCTTCCGCCCCTTTTATGATGAAACGAAGCTCCCGTTGCGGATGCACTAGATCCTTGAGATAGTGTTCGTCGGTAATGGACTTATAGGGACATAGGATGATCCGACTTTGCTTGTTCGACCTAGACCAAACACTGGTCGATACCGAGGACATGAAAGAACTCCGCGAGGCTGGCAAGCATCGCGACGACGCAGCCTATGCGGGCGAGGTCCAGCTTGCTTTCAGAGGCCGCCAGCGGAACCTTATCGATGAAACTACGCTACTTGCGCTGTTGTCTGATACTCCAGGCTTGAAGCTGGGCGTCTTTACCCGATCACCAAGGCGCTATGTGGATGTAGTCCTAGCTGATGCCTACACGCTCATAGACTGGGATGTCGTGATTGCCTATGAAGACGTCCAGCACCGCAAACCCAACGGTCAAGGCATCCATAGCGCCATGACGGCGCTGGGCATGGGCAATACAGATGAACTGCCGCATGTGCTTCTGGTGGGCGACAGCGACGTGGACATTCGTGCTGCCTACAACGCGGGTTGCCGCGTAGCCTTGTTCAAGAAGGGCTGGCCGCACAGCTATGAGTCCACGCATTGGCGCAGCTTATCGTTGCTACCGGATGTGGTGGTGGGCGATACGGAAGAGCTACGGGCTCGTATACAAAACCCCTTACCTGGCCTGCCCGACTTGGAGCACCTGCTAGACGCCGGCCTTCAAGCACCCGGGAAACCGCGTTTCGACGAAATTGGCAAGTTCTTTCCCAACGACCGTGCCCGGCACGTCATGCAGGCTGCCGGGCGCTACTTCCCGTTCTACGAAACTTTGAATTATCGAAGGGCATGGCACACGTTATCGCAGTCCATTCAGGCCAACAAAGAGGCCGTGACCTTCCCGCCGGAGTGGATAGAGACGATCCGACGCTTCATCGCCTTCCACTACCGCTTTCTGACTGCTATGCCAACCTTTGGTGGCAACGGTCCAGAAGTAGTCATCACAGCCATACCAGCTAGGCCTGGGCGGCTCCACCGCCTTGGCCACCTGGTTATGCAGCTACAAGCGTCCTATGGCCCCAACCCACGCCTCAACCGCCTGCGCTTGACGTTCGACCCCAATGTGTTGGCCTACCGGCCTGGCGTGCAATCGCAAAGCCACGACCATCTGAGTCAGGAGGAGCGATTCGCAAACATCCGTGATCACCTCTACGTAGCCAATCCAGCGGGGGTGCAAGGCAAGAAGTTCTTGGTCATCGATGACGTGTCAACCACCGGCGCCACCCTGTTGTATGCCAAAAAATACCTTACGGAAGCGCATGCCAATTCCGTAGACTGTTTCAGCTTGGCCCAGACTGTTTCGGATCCCCTGAGGTATCAGTGAGCGAGATTTCACCTGCCACCGGCAAGTTGTTGGCGCTGTCGATGCTCAAGGGCGTCGGGCCTGCCACCCTGCGCAAGATGGCGGGCATGGCCAACTTCGAAACAGCCACACCTGAGAGCATGTCGTATCAGTTCCCTGCCAACTCCACCATCCTGCGCGACCTCCAGGCCTGGGCTCAGGCGCTGGAGGGTGCCGAGAAGCAAATCGAAGAAGCAGAGCGGTATGGTGCGCATATCCTATCGCCACTGGATCCCGACTACCCGACACTACTAGCGGCTACGAAGGACGATCCATTTTTGCTGTTTGTGCGCGGCGCACTCGCCTTGGAGCCCGACAAGTCAGTAGCGGTCATCGGCACGCGCGAGCCGACGAAGCATGGCATCCTAATAGCCCAGCGAATTTCTCAGTATTTGGCCGAGCAAGGGTGGAGTGTGGTCAGCGGCCTGGCCAAGGGGTGCGATGCCATTGCACACCAAGCTGCACTCGACAGTGATGGGCATACGGTCGCCGTGCTGGCCCATGGCCTGCATACAGTATCCCCCAAAGCCAATGCACGCCTGGCGGAGGACATCTTGAACAAGGGCGGTGCTTTGGTCTCCGAATACCGATTTGGTGTTGAGCCGCGCCCCGAGTTCTTCGTCAAGCGGGATCGCACCCAAGCCGGCCTTGCCCAGGGCGTAGCCATGATTCAATCCGACCTTAAGGGCGGGAGTCTTCATGCATCGCGTGCAGCCTTGGACTATGGCCGCTGGCTGGCCGCGCCCTACCCAACAGATCTGGATCGCATCAATGGCGAGCCGAAAGTCCAAGCGAACCTCACGTTTGCTGATGGCTCGGAACAGGATCGGATGGATTTGCTGCGCTGTCCTGTCTCCGCCCTGGAGCGCGTCATTGTCCTGCGCAGTCGCGATGACTACAGCAAGATGATCGAGAACAAAACCGCGCCGGAAACCACGCTGCCACCCATGCAAGGCGGATTGATCTAGTCCTGTCATGCAAGACGGCTGGTGGAGGCGGCAGACATGAGCTACCAGCTCCACCGTCGCCTAGGCCGTCACTTTGAGACGGCACCCGGAGTTGCCCCTGCTGGCTTATCAACTGTGTTCGGCAGGATTGGAGCCGCCTGGGACTTAGGCTCGGCACTTGAGCTTGCCAGGGCCCCAGCTGTCTCAATCAACGTCGTCACAGCCGTGCTCAGATGATCGTCCGACAGCGAGCCATTAGCGGCCATCTGGCACAAGTAGAAGAGTGCCGTGTCGATGAACGCGGTGCGCTCGGTGGATACACTTAGGGCAAGAACCGACTCACTAAGGTTCACGGCTACCTTTCCAAGATCCCCGCCCTGCGCCCCAGGCAGCTTCGCGAGTGTTAGGAACGAATCGGAGACGCTCAAATCACCTTTCATCGCCGTGGCACCCGCGGTCATCGCTCGCTGCATGCAGATGGCGGCACGCCCAGTCTGACGATCTCCAGCTGTAGTCCGCGTTGTGGATGGCGGATAGGCTACCGCAGCCGATACGTCATTGTCCCAAACGAAGACCGTGCCCAAATTTTGATTGTCGTTGCTTCGCAATGAGCGTGACGACAGGCGAGTGTCGTATGTAGAGCATCCAGCCAGAAGCATGGAGGCAACCGACATCAGGAACAGAGTTTTTTGCATCACAACTTCCCCCTAAAGATGAGTGATACCCGTTAAACCTCGACGTTTGCTGGGGCGTGTATTTTTAAAACAGTATGCGACACTGGGCATTGAGGAAAAGCCTTCGGTCAGCCGTATTAGCCCAGCACTACCCCCTCAAAGTGATCCACCTCCCTTCCCTAAACTACAAGGCACAGGCAAACCGACTGCGCTGCTTCCTCACATGCATTTATATCTTGGAGTGACTACCAAGGAATATCGTTGTCGGACTGAGCGGTAATGACTGAGCCAGCGTCCGTATCCGTTGCAGGGGCCATCATCTCTAACAGCCGCTCCCCTTGTGCCATGAGGTGGTCGTAAGTCATGACGGTGATCCCATGCATGCGACGGTTAAGCCCGTGGAGCGCTCGTTGCTGCTCATCGCCCCAACCGTGGGAGCGCCCGATGACGATTGTGGCACGCGGGTGATACGCGACGACCTCCTTGTGGTCGAGCAGCCCTTTGTCAGCGAACTCGTGCAGCATATCGAGGTATCGATGGCACTGGCCTACGGCCTTTGAGACGTCTGCAGAAAAGTAGTAATTCTTGTGCGCCTTGTCGTAAAGCAGCACGTCCATGTCAGGCCGCTTCAGCTCAACGATATCCCGATATCCAGCGATAACGTTAGGCAACATCAGATCGATGTTGTCTCCGGCGGTGATTGTCCGCACTTCGTCCCGGACGACGTAGGCATTCCCGAAGGCCCAGCAGTGCTTCTCGCACCAAGACTGGTAAACGTGTTCGGCCGACTCGCCCTGCCCCAAACTGGACCGGAGCTCAGCAACCGCCGAGCGCATCTCATTGAGACGAATGGATCCTCGCAGCGCCACGGTCAACTCTTGGGTCAGCTCCGTGCTGGCCAGATGCTGGACCAAATCCGAGTGGGAGAGCACCTTGGTCAGGACCCCTACCAGTGACTGCGGGTCATGCCCAGTGAGGTCGGCCGCCCCGTTCGCCACCTTGATAAGGATGAACTCACCGGCTTCCGATTGATGCGCCAACGGAAGATGGGTCTGAAGGTATTTGAAAAGCTTCAGTGTGGAGATTTCGGTCAAGCTGATAGTCTTCGGCGGATCCTCTTCCCACGGCGAAGCCTTCGTCTTCTTGAACCCCTCCAGCTTGATGGAGAAGCCAGTATGGTCACTATGGGGAATCAGCCACCCGACGACATGAAGCTTCGTCCTAGACGTTTCATTGAGCACGACGACGGGGACATAGTCCAGCTTGCCACTGCTCGCCGTCTTCCGAACGACTTTAGTCAGGTCTGTGGTCTCGCTCATTGAATCCCTCGCCCGCTGTGCACCTGGCATTCTCAGTTTTGTTTGGCAAGCGCCACTAGGTGACGCAGCGCAGCCGCCCGATCCTGCCATGTGTCCACATGCCAAGAGGGGTGGTAGACCCACGTCATGAGTGTCGAGCCTCCCGGGTAATCGAGTGACCAGATTTCGCGCGACTCAATGTAACGCCGCCTGCTCTTTCCTCGATTGACCTGTCTGGCGGTGAACGGCTCTAAGCCCGGCTTCAGCCTACCGTGACTAAAGAGCCGCCATGCGGTTCGGCCCAGCACCAGCACAACATTTGGTCGAAGCACCGGCAGAATGTGCCGAATCAAGACATCCCCGCCATCGCGCAGCGCCTTGTTTCGCGGCCGGTGGTTCGCTTGGGAACCTGCGAACGCCTGGGAGAGGTTCATGAATGCCACGCGCCTCCAGGCTTCAGCAGCCTCCTGCAGTTGGAAGTCCTGTTGCCCAGTAAGCACCAAGTCTAGTGCCTTGAAGAAGGGCCCGTCGCGGTCGTTCCGGACCGGCAAAGCCATCTCACGGAAGTGGTCTTGAGTGAAGGGGCGGGTCACTTCGAGCGAATCGCTCATCCCTTCTTTCCGATAGTGCGACTCGCCCAGCAAAAGCACCCGCTGGCCGCTCATCCCCTCCAAATAAAGATCACCCCAATACGGGGTGAAGCGAACTGTGTCAGGCCAATGATGGTCGTCGAGGTCCGCTGAGCTGGTCGACCTCTGCGCAACTGGACATTCGCCTGTCATCTTCACTCCTTGAGCTAGGGCCCTGATTGGCGCTAGCTACCGCACTTCGCTAAAGCACGGAGGCAACTTGCGCTGGATTGACCGTATGGACGTAGCCCAGGATCCCGGATGCAACCTGCGATGAGCTCGCCATGGCATACGCTTCTCGAAAGCGTTGAAGCCTATCGTCTACCAAATTCATCGACCCGTGCGAGAGTTCGACATTAAATGCGGTGACTACTGGAGCCGGCCCTACTGTCTTTCCGGGGCTCAAGGGTAGTCCCGCGTCCAACGCAAGCTGCTTGAGTTCGTCGGCAGCGTTGCCAAGAAGCCCATCATCGTCAGAGGACAGCACGATGTCATCGACGTAAACACTAACGGTTAAATGTTCCGATAGTTCGCATTGGCGCAAGAACCGACCGACCCGACTCTTATCCAGCGCCAATGACGCGAGAATCGGAGACTGGACATACCCATAGGGAAGCATCGTTTTCTTGGATTTTGGATTGATGACTACGCTCTCCCCAGCCATCCGTCTTGCATCGGCGTAGGAGAAACGTCGCTTCAAACAACGCGTCAATCGCGACTGATTGATACGCCCAAAGAAATCATCAAGATCGCACCGAAAAAAATACTGATGCGCAGTGTGACGATGTAGAGCGGCCACATGTCCGCCCCCACGTAGATGAAAATAGAACGGCGGAGGCGACCACACCTTTGACACAGCCAGGCGAATCAATTCTCCGGAAGCTTTTCCGATGGGTGTCGGCACATACACCCAACGTCCTGGCTTCACCTCAAAGCGGTGTTCCCATCTCTTCATCGGGGAGCCCACGAGTAGTTAGATGCCATGTTCATGAGCGCCGCCAGGAAACGGAAGAATCCGCCCCCAAACGACAGCAACGCATGAACTAGGCGGGTCTTACGAATAAATTTCTTCATAAGATCTCTCCTCTATTCTTAGCTCCGGCTTGCCTAGCGCAGGGCGCATGGACACTTAACCAACGGCGACCACCGAATAGAAACATGCGGCGTCGAGTAAGTCACTTCGTGACGAATAGAGGGACAGGCGCAAAGCCTATCGCCAGAGCCAGCACATTATAACCCAAGGCAGGGTCACATAGTCATCCTCGGCCCAGAGTCTTGTTGCTGAGTCCGCTGTTGAGTCTGTTCCATCTGCTGCTGTCGCACCTGGTCCTGCTTGATAACTTCGGCCTGTTGCAGGCTCTGCTCCGCTGGCTGCTGCGCCGCCTCCCTCCCATCCACCCGAGCATGGAACATCGGGAGTTTGTCGCCAAACGGCGCGTAGACCGCAAGCACGTTCTCGGCCCCGTCCTTGCCCAGAGCCCCGGTCACCCGGTCCACCCGCTTCACCAGCGGGTCCTCGGCCTGCTGCTTGTAGAGGGCTGCGGTGACGTTCCGACTTTCCTCCTCGTTCCAGTTCCCCGTTCCGCTGACCCAGGAATGGATCGTCTGGTAGGTGGGATGGTCCGGATGCGCGGGGTTGTCGGCCAGCATCGGACCCTGTGCCCCCTTCTCCTGCGCCGGTTCGGCCTCCTGCTCCTTGCTGCGTCCAGGTGCTGACACGGAGACCGCGCCCAGCGTCGGCACGTGCGCCATGGCCGGCTGGCCCAACTCGGCCTTCGCCTGGCGCAGTTCCTCAGAGGTGGTCATCGCCACTTGGTGGGCCACCCCGTCTTGGCCAACCTGGTAGTGGGCAATCGGGCTGTCGTAGCCGTATTGCCCCTGCTCGTTCGGCTTCAGCTGCTGCATCGTCGGGCCGGTCAGGCCTTCGGCCTCCTTCGTGCGCTGGGTGGCCAACTCCACCGCCTGCAGGTTGTTCTCCTGGGCGTTGAGGTCGATGCCAGCGGCCCGATACCGATGCAGAAGCTCGTTGCGCTCCATCTGCGCCGGCGTGGGCGCTGGGCGAGCCTCAATGGCCGCCAGGGTCTCCTGAGCACGCTCCAGCGAAGGCTGGCGCATCTGATTCGTGAGCTCCAGCTCCACCGCCAGGTTGCCGGTCGCCACCCCGTCCTTGCCGAGCCACTGTCCGGCCCCGTTGCGTTGGTAGATCTCGCCATCGTGGCCTTGCACCCGGTCCTGCTGGGCACGAGCACTTTCCACGGCGGCAGGAACGCCCACCCCGTAGTCCTGCCCACGCTGGGCGGCATGGCTTTCCAGGTAGGCCTGGGCGATGGCCTCGCGGCCGGTGGCGATGTTGTTCTCGATGCGCCCCAGGGCTTCCTGGTTCAGGCGCTGCGCCTGCTCCGGGGTAGCGGTCTGCGGTGTGTAGACCCCCTGGTCGTTGCCGCCCGTCACGCCGGTCTTGACCTGACGCTCCCAGGACTCCGTGGTCGGATTGCGATGCCAGTTCTGGTTGTCCAACCCGGTCCGATCGCCAGGCTGGGCCGGAAGGTTGAATGGATCCTGCGGTGGGGGCGCCTTACCCAGCGCGAACTCGGCGGCCTTGGCATTCGCCATGGCGCCCAATTCCTGAGACTTCACGTAGCTGGCCCCCACGGGTGCCCGTGTGGGGGTGTCGCGTCCATCGGGCGCGCGGTCGAACGCGCCTTGGCGCTCCCAATCCCGTCCGTTGAACTGCCACTCCACTCCAGCCTTGTCGGTCTGGTGGAAGATGTCGCGGTTCTCTTTGAGGTCGACGGCCTTGTCGAAGGCCTTGCTCATCAAGACAGCGTCGCCCACCACCAGCGCCGCGGGCACAAACCCACTGCTGCTGCCCAGCGCGGCCGCCGTGGCCGCACCGCCGGCCCAGCCGCCCGCATTGCGGGCAATGGCGTGCTGAACCTCCGACTGCGCCGCCGTGGTGTTGCCCTGCTCCATCAGCGCCGAGGCCATGCGGGCGGTCATCACCGCATCCGCGCCCGTGGCCAGGAGTCCACCGGCACGGGTCAGGCCCCGGGCAGACGCCTCCCCCATCAACAGCTCCATGGCGACTTCGCCACGCTGTCCGCGCGGCACGCGAATATTCTGTGCGGCTTCCGGACCCAGCACCTGCTCGACCTTGAGGATGCCCTGCTCGGACAACACCACGCGCCCGTCGTGATGAGCGTTGGCGATGGCGAGCGACAACCCGCTGCGCTGAAGCTGGATATCCCCGCCTCGAACGATCGCGGCGTTGCTGACCTGGATTTGGTTGAGCGTGGTGACGATGCGCGACTCGGAATGCGCGACGGCACCCCAGCCGTGGTCCACCCCCGTGAAGCCCTTCAAGGCCTCGACCTGCTGAGAGTGGGTTTGATAGTAGGCGGGGATGTCTTTGAAGAACTGACGGACTCTCTGGCTCGTCTGCGTCGGAAGTTCGCCTACTGGCGTGTTGGTGTTCAAGTCGCCATTGATCAGCCCGACCTTGACCGTATCGCGCAGTTGCTCCACACGTTTGGCGACCCGATCCATCGCATCAGGGTCACCCATCAAAGCAGCTTGACCATCCCGCGTCGATTGGATGCGGTTCAACCGTTCAAGCATGCCTTTCTGGTATTCCGCCAAGGGACCGCCACTGTGTGGGGTCACCCCAAGCGCGTCAGCCAGTTGAGGACTGGCTGGCAGGAACAAACGGTTCTCAGGGGCATGGATATGAAACTTCCCGACCTCTTGCAACTTCGCCAACAGCTCGCTGTTCTTCAGCGTCTGCTGTTCGATGTTGTGATGGTCTTGGAAAAGCGTCCGATAGTTCGCCATGGATCAGGCTCCTTCCTTGCTGCCCGTGTTCGCAATCAGCAGTTCACAACGTCGTAAAACCAAAGCCCATTGGACTTGCTGGGCGTAACAATGCCCGCCGCTTCAACGGCCTCCTTGAACGCTCTATCGCAGAAGACACCGCCATGGAAAGCCAACCTAAAAACATGCGCCGAACCCAACACATCCCGCCTGAAGGCCAGACGGATGTCGCCGGTGAGGTCGTAGTATTTCCCGGCCTCAAATTCGTCACTGATTTCAATGTTGAGTTGGGAAGACTCTTCGTCCAAGGCATCCAAGGTGCGGACGACGTCGCAGAGGAATACAGTCGGCCCCTTGGAACCATCGTCCAAACGATAGTCGACCTCAGCGAAAGCGAAGGCCCCCGCGTCCACTGACTCCATCACGCGACGCAGCCGGTCGGAAACCAACCAATAGCCGCTGAAGCTGCCCTCTAGATCTTCAGGTGGCACGCCCTCGCTGGGGTAGTAAACCAGGCGCGGGGTTTCGCGCAATGGCGGGAACCCGCCCTCCGTTGGCTTCACGATGAGGCGCGGCGGCGTTCGCAGAACACTCTCATTTTCAAAGACCACTCCGTGACCTTCGCCTCCACGCCGAGCATCCGGCTGCAGCTGGAAGAACTCGCCCTTTTTAGGCTGATTTGCCATCTTGGTTTCCATGCGTTGCGCCCCGTCCATAGGCCCACGTCCATCGATTACTGTGATCTGAGTCTAGCGCTATCGCCCGCGACTTGGGCAGACAAATGGGGAAGGGCCCCGCCCCTGCTGCGGCCACCCGGCTGCGTCCAATGGATCAGCGCTGTGCCGGCTGCCAACCTGCCCGCGCGGCCTCCTCGGAACTACAGAACATGCGCTCGCCACGGCTCAGGTCGATGCTGGTGCGCTCGTAGTCCCGCTGGCCTGGCACGTGGTAGATCTTCTTGCCCTGGCGGGAGATGTTGCCCTTGATGCGGCATCCGCTGGACACGGACGGCGTGGTCACCTGAGCCTGGCGGCTCGCCTGGTCCCGCTTGCCGCGCCGGTAGTCGGCGGGCATCTGGAAAGGCCCTTGCCAGAGGTTCCGCTGGTGCTGGCGCGCGTCGGCTTCGTCAGCGATGAACGCTTTTGCATATTGGCGATACGCGACCGCCCAGCCTGAGCGCACCATCCAGCGGTTGACGGACTGCCCTTGGACGAAGCACTCCGCGACCACCCGGCCATATCGGTCGGTGTCCTTGGGTTGGCAGCGAACGGTTTTGTCCAGCACGTAGCCGTCCAGCGCGGCGGCGGACCGCCGGCCACATGGCCACGAGCGCCCGTCTTTGGTGGTGCATTGCTGGGTGCTTTCCGGGGCATCGATGCCCCACAGGCGGATGCGCTGCTTCGCCACCGTGAGGGTGTCCCCGTCTGTAACGGTCGCGCGGCCGACCAGCTCTGCTGCCACGCCAGGAATCGAAGCAAAAACCAAAGACAGAACCAACAGACCCTTCAACGCCATCAACAACGACTTCCTCTAAGCGCACGCTCGGGTGGCGAGCGCCAGTTCAAACACGGTCCGACACTTTAGCGGAAGCGGGAAACGGGCGCCGACCAACTCGCCAACCCTTCAATCCCGACGCACGTTCCTGGTGTGGTCGCCGCCGGTCTCCTCTACGACAACGAACTCGCTCACCAGCCAACCGTATGCGTCGCTCAAGGCATCGGCGATACCCTCTTCGCTCTCGCATTCAACTGTGGATTCGGCCGGCAACGCAGGACGCTTGCCATCGGTCTCCCAGACAATCCCTCGCACGTGAAACGCTTTCATTCCTGCTCCATGGATGTGCATCTGCCTTGGCAGTCTAGCTTCGGCACGCTGCATAGGTGAAGGGGCGGGCTATGCCCACCCCCTACTGGCCAAGCTGGTGTGCTGGTGGCCGCCGATGATCAGGTGGTCGAGGACTCGGATGTCGAAGAGGCGAAGCGCTTGCTTCAGGCGCTCGGTGACCTGGCGGTCGGCGTCGCTGGGCTCCGGGTTTCCGCTCGGATGGTTGTGGAACAAGATGACGGCGGCAGCGTTGAGGTCCAGGGCTCGCTTGGCGACGACTCGGCTGTGGACTTCGCAGCCGTCGATGGTCCCGGAGAACAAGTGCTCGGTAGAAATGACGTGGTGCTTGGTGTCGAGGAAGACGACGCCGAAGACTTCGTGAGGCAGGTGGGCGCAGCGGGCGACCAAGTAGCTGCCGGCGTGGATGGGGTTGTGGATCCGGCCTTGCCGCTGGAGGCGCTGTTCCAGGATGTTGGCGGCGGCGAGCAAGATGCCCTCCTCGTCCATCGGGAGCTGGTATTGGGCCGTGCGGTCCTGGGTGGTGCGCTTCATCGGTTCTTCTCCACCAGCGCGTTGTGCGCCTCGTGGGAACCGGAAGGCGAAGCGTTAGGCTCGACCGCACCCGGGAATGAGCACCGCGGCAGCGGCGCGCAGTGGAGGGCCGCAACAGAGCGTCAGCGCCGAGGAGGAGGCTGGCCCTTGCGGTCGGGACAGCGAAGCTAGGATTCCCTTCAAGAGGCCCAGCGCTGGTGGAGAGCAATGATGTGCGACTCCCATGCCGGTGATCGAAGAGCCAAGGGGACTTGAGTGCTGGCTGCGTGCAACGTTGCCCATGGTCCTGGCGTGCTTTGCCGGCTGCTGGCTTGCCGCTGCCGGGAGCGTCCGCTCACTGAGAGTGCTCATGCCCACAGCATTCAAGTTCGGCAGTCCCTGGTGCGCGTCTCAACCTTGGATTGCAGAGCTGTGGGACACTCAGGCCGTCTTCGGAGCCGCCCCCAGCCATGCGAATCGAACAACGAAAAGCTGTCCGGACCTTTTGGATGAGAGTGAAGCCACTTGCAGCGCTGATGGCCATATCGCTTGCCGGGTGCGCGGCGGGTGGTCCGGTCGCGAGCCAGCCCATCGAAGGCCCCGTGCGGCTGGGAGAGATTGCCGCGGTCGATGGCCCCAGGGTGCGTCCCGACCGCGTCATGGAAGACAGCCGTTGCCCAGCTGACGTTCAATGCATCCAGGCCGGCCGGCTGATCGTCAGGGCAACAGTGCTTGGCGGCGGCTGGTCCAAGGAGGTGGACCTCACGCTGGGCGTCCCCGTCCCTGTTGCTGATGGCATATTGACGCTCGTGGACGCCACACCCGTGCCCGTCGGCAGCGGGACCGCCGCATCCGCCGCTCGCTTCACATTCAAGTTTCAGGGCGGCCGTTAGTCAAAGTGATCGAGGTGCCGGCGTAGCGCTGCTCAGACGAGCCGCAGGATGAGCGGCCATCGGTCCCGCTCCGCCCCAAGGGCATTTCGTGAAGCACCAGGCCTCTTCCACCCTAGGCATCAGGAATTTCTGAGCCAGCGGTATCGCCCTCACCCTTAGAATAATAAATAAAACTAACAATAATAATCTAACATTTAAGATATATTCACCTTAAAGCCGCGTCCTCAAGGTTATTTAGTTAGCTTATTTACTGCAAACAGTACGCAATTGACTGCGATAAATCGACACAAATTCTCTCGAAAACCTTGGTTTACAAGGCTTCTCGCCGGATAACGAATTGGCGGATTCGGGAAGCACCCCATCGGAGAGACCCTAACACCTGAGGTATTCGTCTACACCGCAAATTTTTGTATCGCCCCCATTGACGAATTCGCGCCCTGTTTTATCCCTACTTCCATCTCTCGATGGAAGTGACCCATGACCAGCAACCCCTCCGCAACACTCAACGATTACATCGCCTCGCCGTTCGGCCTCCTGCATTTGGAAGGCATCCACATCGGCCGATTCCGCATCGACCGCGCCATCATCCGAGGCCGGGAAGCCGCCATCAACCTGCAGGAATGCATCCTCGCCGCGCTCGACGAAACCGGACGGAAGAGTGGCCTCAAGAACAGCACACGCTACCCCGCGCAGCTGCCCATGGGCACGCCTTCGCGCCCCTTGGCCAAGGAGATCGAAGATCATCTGGAGGACATGCGTCGCCGCCAGCTCGACCCGAAGACTGTCCAGTCCACCGAGCGAACGTTGAAGCTGCTGCTCCTTACCTGCGGCAATATCTCCGCGGCTCGAGTGGACTATCACCACATCCAAGCGCTCTGGAAGCTGCTGCGCTGGGCCCCAAGGAACCTGGTGTCGGATCCGCTGCTGAAGGATCTTAGCTTCGACGAAGCCATCGCCATGGGAAAAGAGCAGGACGTGCCGCCGTTGGCCCCGGCCACCGAAGAGCGCCACCGCAGATTCCTGGTCGCCTTCTTCAACCACCTCTTCAACGGACAAGCCATCAACTCGTCACCGATGAAGGCATTTCGAAAGCCGAAGGAAGACGACACCATCGACCCAGAAAAGGCCATCCGCCTGTTCGAGGACGAAGATCTCCAAGCCATCTTTGACCCAACCACCTTCGTGCCCTGGGCCAAGAAGCCCCAGTATTGGTGGGCCCCGATGATCGGCTTGTATACCGGTGCCAGGGTCAATGAAGTCTGCCAGCTGAAGCTGACCGACATCATTGAGGAACGCGGCATCTGGTGCATCGCCTTCCAAAAGACGGTGGACAAGGACTTGGCTGCCGACCCAAAGAAAAGGCGCCGGTGTCGGCAAAGCATGAAGGGCGCGGGCTGCATGCGCATCATCCCCATCGCGAAGCCGCTCTTGGAGGCAGGCTTCCTGGAGTTCGTGGAGGACATGAAGGAAACGGGCCATCCTCGACTGTTCCCGCTGCTCTCCGCTGGCGTGAACCGCACCACCGGGGAAACCAACGCGCGTTACAGCCAGCAGTTTGTCGTGGACTTCGGGCGCTACCTCAAGTCTCTAGGCTTTGCTAAAGGCATCGGATTCCATGCCTTCCGCCACACGCTGGCGACGGAGCTCGATGTCAACGACGTTCCCGAGAAGGAGATTGCGCTGGTCACAGGCCACAGCACCGACCCCCGCGACCGGGTTCAGGTCCTACGCAGGCACTACCTTCACAAGAAGCCGCAGGTGACGCGTAGCAAGCAGATCAGCGCTTTGGAGCTGTATCAGCCCAACGTGGAGTTGCCGCGCTACCAGAGAGGGCAGTTCGCTTCGTGCCTGGCCGACGCCAACAAGTTCCACCCCTAAGAACTACTTGCAAGAGGCCCTTCTGCTGTGCTAGGATTTTTCCATACCAGCGACTAGGAGTAGCTCCAGTCTAATGTCTGGTCCCTAGGGCGTTTCATCTACTTACGCATGCCCGGTCGCAGGCTTACGCCCGACCGGGCATTTCGTATGTGCGCTTTAGAAAGGGCAATCGGCTACGCTTCACTAATCGACGATTGCACAAGGCAAGTGATCCATGACCCCACGGCCGCTTCAACAGCTGTTCGACGCCATGTATCACGGGAAGTATAGATTCGAAGAGTTCCTGGCACTCAAGCCACAGGAGCACTACAGCCCGGTCCGCTGGAAAACGCGGACGATTTACAAGCCCTCTAAGACCTTGAAGGATTTTCACTTCTTTCTTAACGGGTTTCTCCTTGAACATCTTCCGGTTAACACGGCTGTTTCCTTCGCCTACCGCAAAGGGTCGACCCTTCTGCAGGCAGTGGAGCCGCATTCCGGGAGTCGCGCCTTCTTCCAAACGGATTTAGAAAGGTTCTTCGACAGCATCACTGCGCCGCTGGTTCGGACAGTGCTCCAGGGAACTCAAACACCCGTGGCGGACCTCTCCGACCACCTGGAGCACATCCTTGGGCTGCTCACTATCGACGGCAAACTCCCCATAGGCTATTCAACCTCTCCACTTCTGAGTAACGCTTGCTTACTGGACTTCGACCAGCGCTTGGCTGAAATCAGCCAAACACGCGGCTGGATCTACACTCGATACGCAGATGACATCATCATCTCTGCGAGTGATCGCTCAGCTATTGCGGATGCAAGCCAAGTCATTGAGGAGTGCCTCACTTCCAAACTTGGAGATGGCTTCAATCTCAACCAAAGCAAGAGCAAGCTAACGACTATCGGTAGAAAGATTAAGCTACTGGGACTAGTCATTTTGCCCACAGGGGCCATTGTCATCGATCGAGATGTCAGGAACCGGATCGAATCTTGGATACATTTTTACATCCGCGACCGCTCGCGCCTTGCGAAGATCTTTGAAGAGGAGCGCGGCGAGGGAATGGAAGAAGGCCTGGAACGGCTCAGCGGCCTGATCAGCTACGCATATGCAGCGAATCCCGCCTATTTCGAGAAGCTGAGATCCAAGTTTGGCACCACCATCATCGATAGCCTTCTCCATAGGTCGGCCCAATGAGCCGCCTTCAGGTAACCCTTGAAGCCATCCAGCATGTGGCGAACCTAAACCTCGATGTGGATCTGGCGACGAACAGCCTAATGTGCATTGTCGGCCGAAATGGGGCAGGAAAGACAACGCTGGTAAGAGCCCTCAAGAACCTATCGAACGCAGACACGTTTGTGAGAACTGCCACGCCCTACGCTTTCTCGGCAAACAGTCGTATCGTCTATGACCTCGATGGGGCGAAGATCACCTTTGCTTATGACAGTGAAATTCGCTCCCTTAACTGCCGTGACCAAATCCCTGCGGCACTGCGAGACCTCATAGCAGCCGAGCTCCCCATGCCTTATGGGGCCCGATTCAACTTCTTTAGAAGCGCCAGTGAGGCCGATCTAGACATTCGGAAATCCATTGCTCTGGAAACCTATCGGAGCCCTGATGAGCTAATCAGCTTTCTCAACTCGGTCTACGAGACAGACCACTACTCAAAAATGGTTGAAGTCCGGGTTAAGGGGAAAAGCTTCTACGCTCTTGTTAGGGAAAACGGCACTTACATCCGCGAGGACTACTTAAGCTCTGGAGAGCACTTCCTCATCAATCTCTACCGAACAATCAAGGGTCCATCGAAGCTCTTGGTGATCGACGAGATCGACCTATCACTAGACGCGGCAGCCCAAGCGAACCTTCCTGCTTGGCTGCGCGGGTTTTGTGCTCAATATGACCGCAAAATTCTTTTCACCACTCATTCCCTCGCCCTCATGCAACAGCTCGAAGTCGACGAGCTCTTCTACATGGATGGTGAGGCTGGCCACGCCTCTATCAGGCCTACCTCTTACAGCTATGCAATGGCGAGACTGTTCGGGTTCGTCGGATTTGACAGGTATATCGTGGCGGAAGACAAGAAGCTTATTTCGCTAATCCACCACCTTGTCAAAAGGTACTGTCCAACAACGCTACTGAGCTACAAGGTGATTTACATCGGAGGAGCGTCTCAAGTTGCGGGCCTTATCGAAAGCAATGAATCGGATCGATTCCTGGCGGCTCCGGAGAAAGTGATTGCGATCCTTGACGGCGATCAATACAAGGAAAAATACGCTCAACACGCGAGTATCCACACGCTCCCATTGGAAAGCGTGGAAAAAGCGCTATGGGCAGCCAGGCAAGATGATCCCGCGTTCCCTTTCATCACCCCACGAAACAACTTTACTAGCGACAAGGACTTCGAAAATCACCTTAAAGAGAAGAAAATCGCAACACAGGAGGAGATTTTTGATTACCTGATAAAGAGATACGAAGTCGACTTCCAGAAAATCGCCAAAATCTTAGATGGCCTCTTGCCACCTCCCCATGGTTGAGAGCGACTCAGTGGTTCCGCGCAGGCCCATTGGCGAAACCTTTCCCAGCTATTACTCCTCGGTGGCGCGCAAACTGTCTCGGACGAAGTCGCGCATCCTACGCAGCAGCTCCTCCTGCTCCTCCTCAGCTAGTTGCGACATCATCAAGATCGCCCCTGCCATTGGCTCACTGACAGCATGGAAGTAGGCCACAGGCAACTCCAAGGCCTCCGCCAGCTTTGCCATGCTTTCGTTGTCGGGCATGCGGTCCCCTCGCTCGTATCGCGAAATCCTGGGGGCGGCAGTGTTTTCGTCCTCAAGCCCGAGAACAGCCCCCAAGGCAGCTTGATTCATGCCCCGCGCAAGCCTGGCCTCACGAAGACGGCGGCCGAAGATTGAAGCTGGGGGCAGCGGAGCAGGCATGAAGGCCAACGAATGATGAATTGACCCGCAAGTCTGCCGCTTCCAATCCTGCGCTGCATTTGCCATATTTGCAAATGCCGCCAGGCCGGCGGTCTACAGGGGCTTTTCCTATGAAGCACGCAGGACAAGGAGCGTTCGTTGCGCTCCTGGCATTGACGCTGGTCGCTCCCACCGCCGCCCAAGCCCAGGACACCCAAGCCCAGAAGCCTGGCTTCTTCCGGCAGCTCGGCGGCAGCCTCAAGGACGCCGGCAAGCAAATGGTGGGCATCAAGCCGAATGCAGGGGGCAAGTCCACTGCCCAGGCCGGCAGTAGCGGCAGCGGTCCTACCTACACGCCCCTCAGTGGCGCCGGGAAGCTGCCCGGGCTCTTCAAGGGCGACAACCACCAGGCGGCACAGCTCGGGAAGCTGGAGTGGCCCCGGGTGGCGCTGACCTACGTCGAGTGGGGCGAGAAGCTGCCCTGCTGGACCGTCGAGGCTCGCATCTGGACCGGCCCCACTGCCTCGAGCGTCGAGACCTTCCGGGCCTGCGCCGATGCCCCGCTGGCTGAGACCGACGACTTGGGAGAGACAGCCGAGCTCAACACGTCGGCTCTCTGGAAAGGAAGGGACACCCTCAACGGCATTCGAGTGCCGTCCAGCAAGCCGAACACCAGCAGCCAGCGCTCCACGGGTCCCAACCCGCCGGCACAACCCTTCGTCGTCAACGTGAGCCGGCCCGGCGTCGCCGATCGCGCCGTCGACGTCGCCCTGCGCGTGGCCTGGGTCTCTGGCTTCCTCCAGACCGCAGATCTGCATCCGGGGGCCAGCGGCCTGCTGACGCCCCTCAAGGACACCCGGCTCTGGATCGCGGGCTTCAAGCCGGACGGGAACCGCGACAAGTAAGGCCCCCGCTTCGCCAACCCTACCCATCCCTCAGCAAAGGAACGACATGAAAAAAGCATGGATCGGCCTGGTCGCGTTGACCATGGCCTTGGGCCTCACCGCCTGCAGCGGCAAGCCGTCGGCCGACGACGCCAAGGAAGCATTCGTCAGGCTGCTTCAACAGAGCGGCGCTGGCCAAGTCACCGACATCCAGAACTTCGAACTCACCGGCTGCGTGGAAGCGGAGGGCGCGGACGGCTACCGCTGCGATACCCGCGGCCAAGCCGTGCTCAACATTGAGGGCCGGCAGGTACCGATTCCGCTGAGCAAGAACCTGCGCTACGTGCGGGAATCCGGAACCTGGAGGGCCTACGCGAAATGAAGACCAACCCTGACCCGATGGCCGGCACGCCGGCGGGTGCTGTGGCCGGTTTCCGTGGGGACGGCGCGCCACGCGCCGCTCCCAGGAAAGTAATGACGCCCCACAACCGGTTCTTCTGGTGGTTCTCGTGGACCCTGCTCCTGCTCGGGCCGTTTGGCTTCATCGTCGGGCCGCTGATGGCCCGGCGCGGCCTGCGGAAAGCGGAGCGCCTCTACCCGCAAGAAGCCTGTGCGGCTCGGCAGCGCGACCGGGGGTTCACTGCTGGACAGTGGTGGGTGATGACGCCGCTGGCTCTGATGGGGTCCTTCTGGATCTTTTCTCTCTTGAGCGGGCTGCCGATGGTGTTGCTGGTGCTGTGGGTGCAGCTGACCAGTTGATTCCGATAGAGCATCCGCATCAAAAAGCCCGGCAATCCGGGCTTTCTTTTTGCTCCATACCCTGCCCTTGTTGCATCGCTGTGGATGCCGGTTTACAGCGATGGCGTCTTGGGACCAGGTCACACCTTGGCCAATCCCCGGTTGACCCCGGCGGCGCTCTGTTAGATATCTGTGATCACCGCGTGCCACTCCGTGGCAAAGGGGCGCGGTGGCTGTATCCCCCACCACACTGGCCAACCGAGCCAGCTCTCGCTGTCTGCTTCACCTCCGTCAACTTGCGCGTCCTTCAAGAGGCAACGGCATCGCCCGTGCCTGCAGGGTTCGTGCGTCCCCAAAAAACACATGGAGATGTGCCGCTATGCGATTCCGGATCTTCCTCGCCGTATTCCTGCTCACCACGTTCAGCGCTGCTGCCCAGGCCCAGGTCGTCACCCTCAACAAGGGTGGCTACACCCTGACCTACGACTGCACCGCCCACACGGCCACGCGCTACGAATACTCGCTCAACGCGGACACAGGCTCCGCGGCTCGCCCGTCTGACTTCAACCTCGACACCACACTGCCCAGCGGCTGCGGCGGCCAGACCTCGACCAAGTCCTACGCCAGCGTGCGCTCGGGCTACGACCGCGGCCACTTGGTCACGTCCAACCACATGGACTACAACGCGACCTACATCGTTCGCGCCAACCTGATGTCCAACATCGTGCCGCAGGTGTCTGGCTTCAATCAGGGCATCTGGGTGCAGGCCGAGAACGTGGCCGAGTGCTACCGCGACATCAAGCCGGTGAAGGTCTACGGCGGCGTGGTCTTCGGCGACACGTCGAACGACTATTTCTTGTCGAGCCACGGCATTCGGACACCGGAATACTTCTGGAAGACGATCATCACCACCGACCCGAGCACGGGCGCGGAGAAGGCCATCAGCTGGATCATTCCGAACGAAACCGGGCTGGGTGCGCTGGACGACTACATCGTCTCGATCGCCGACCTGGAAGAGCTCATCGGTGCCAGCAATGTCGGCATCACGGCGTCGGCCACGGTGAAGAACATGTTGCCGAGTTCGACGTGGGCGCTGCCGAGCAACTGCGATCTGAGCTGAGCACGCGCCGGCGCAACACGCCCCCTCTAAAGCCCCAGGTCACCTGGGGTTTTCTTTTGGCAGGCTTGCCGCGGCCAGGCAGCAACCTAGAGGCCAGCCTGAGCCTCTAGGTAGGCGCCCCAACGGGATAGCGCCCTTAGGACGCCAACTCAGCTGGCGGCGTCATCCTTGAGCACGAGCAGCGGCTGGGCCGCGGCCGAGCCAATTGGCAGGCGGGATTCGGCGCCCGGGGTCACGACGATGACCGTGATGACGTCATCCTGCAGCGAGTTGATTTGAACGAACTTGAGGCCGGCCTTCTCGAAGGTGTAAGCCTTGAAGAGTGGCGACAGGCTGACGTTTTTCTTGCCAGGCGGCACGCGCTCCCCCATGCCCTCGATGATGTCGGCCGGGTTCATCACTTGGTCCGCCGCCTTGGCGACCGGAGAAAAGCCAGCAGCCAGCACGGCCAATCCGAGCAATGCTCCAGAGAAGGTTTTCATCGTTCGTTCCTTGACGAGAAAGCGTCGCCAAAACGCTACTGCTGGCCAGATGGGTGCGCAAGCGCAAGCCCAATGGCCGCTCAAAACGTCTACGAAGATAGACAAATGTGTGCCGAACAGCGGCCCTTCCTACGGCATTTCCAGCTTCCCCTAGACGCAAAAAGCAAAGGCCTCGCATTCGAGGCCGTTGGTTGTCGACGTCTGAGTGGAGGATCCCTGCCCCTTCCTGTAGTGCTTTCACGCGAGGGACGCGATGGCGTTTTCAGAAAGGCTGGTCCGCGTCAGGACTGATGCCGCTCCAATCGCTTTGGGATCTGGCTTTAAACAAACAACAACTTCGAGGAATGCAGCGATGTGGAACTACGACGACGATGAAGGCTTGTGGACCGACCAGAACTCGGGCTACTCCTACAATCCGATCGATGACAACTTCATGGAGGGCGAGGACATCATCGCATTGGATGATGTGCCATTGGCAGTTAGACAGGCCCTGGAAACCACCGCGGACAACGCCATCAAGCAAATCATCAGCGGCGCCAATCCAATCCTTCAACGCGGTGAGGTGGCGTTCACTGACGAGTTCGAGCAAGACCAAGAGGTGGTAGGCATTGAGCTGGAGGCGGCAACGGTGTTCGGGAGCGTTGGCGCCGGGCCATGCCTTATCGTATTCGCCACGGGCCCGAACGCCGATGGGAATGGCGTCTACGCGAATGGAGCACATCGCGACAATGCCTTCCTGCTGGGCGAGGAATTCTTGGACGAAATGAGCGCTGACATTTCGGGTGCACCAGCTTTCTACGTGCTCGGCGGGGAAGTCGGCAGCCACACGGGCGTCGACGGTGCCACCATGGACTATTCTCGTTACTACCCCTTCTTCCTCGCCTGCAAGCAATCCAAAGTCGTGTTTGGCGGCGTGACGTTTCCTTCCAACCCTACCGCCGATGATGCTACTTCCGCAGCGCTCACCCTAGTGAACGGCGCCCCGCAGGTCGGCTACTGGCTTTGACACAGTTCCCTGCCTAACCAAGGAGCCCTTAGGCACAAAAAGCAAAGGCCTCGCATGCGAGGCCTTTGGTCGTCGGCGCTTAGGTGGAGGTTCTGGCCCCCGTCCCCCAACCATGGTGGGTGAAGTGGCCTGGACGACGGGGAGAGTTTGGCTCTGGCAAGCCCTGAAGGGCAATCAGACACTACCCCGCCGCGATGTCAGAAAAAACCGCATGCGCCACCACGCCTCGGACTGGGATTGCGTTGCAAAGGAGCAACCTCTACCCGAGGTTATCTTGAAGTATTAATCACCATCAATCTTCAGCTCTCTTCTTATTGATGGACTATCAATGCAAATAGTCTTCCCAAGAGTTTCCCCGAGCTTATCAAAAACGTCCCACTGGTCCACAGACTCCACAGACGGAATTTCTATCTCCGTGTAAAAGTCGACCCTATCGCCCAAAACCCTATCCACGCGAACATACCATCGCCCATCACGAGCATGGGTATAAACCAAATGGCGATAATCTTCAAACATGGCGTTCCTCATTGTGGCCAGCCGTGGAAAGGAGGCTCAGGCCTATTATTGAGACAAGCATTCAATCTTTCTTCAGCCGAACCATAGCACCTCGCTGCGCTTCCTTTCTTGACTCGGCCTGCCCTTTCCGCGCGCCCCAGTCCTCTGCATGTCGCAAGCTCCGCTTCGTATCGTTGATGGCAGAACTCAGAGTCATCAGGTTCATTTGGGCACATCGCATTGCCCATCGCATGCCCAGTGACACCGCCAACAATGGAGCCGAGGGCTCCTCCGGCAGGACTAACGGCCATTGCCCCACCCGCCGCACATGCCGCAGCGCCTGGGCCTGAGGGGGCACATACAAATCCACCACCAATCGCACCAGCAATACCGCCGCCATAGTAACCAACAGCTCCTCCGCAGACCGCCCCAGCAGCCGTATAGCTGGCCACGCACGCCTGATCCTTTTCAAGCCCCAGATGGTCAGAAAACATCAACGAACTGGAGTCTACATACGCGTATGTATTGATCCCCCCGGTCAGACCTTCTGGATCACTCTGCCCATAACGCCCACTGCCCGTGTCGTAGTCTCGGAAATAGTTCTGGTTGAGCCCTGTCGCACCGTCGTAGCGCTGGCCGGGAAAACGCATACCGAACACGAACGCCGTGCCATCGCGATCCGCATCTTGGTCCGGCGGCGTGTTGCCGAACGCCTCGCCCTTGAGGTCCCAGGTCCAGATCGCTACATCGCGCACCGGGTCGATGACCGTGCGCGGGGTGCCGAGGTGGTCCGGCTGGATGTAGTTCAACGTGGTGCCAGCCAGCACGCCCACCGGCAGGTCGTCGAGCCAGATCGCCTGCTGGAGCGCCTTGCCGTTGGTGTCGTAGTCGCCCAGCCAGTGGCCGGCTTCGTCGTAGACCGTGTAAGTGTTGGTCGTGCCGAGGAAGCGGCGCACCTGCTCACCGCGGTCGTTGTAGCGATACTCCATCGCCAGCGTGCCGCTGCGCGTGGCCTGGCTCAGGCGCCCGGTCGCGTCGTAGGCGAACGTGCGTGTCGTGCCATCAATGGCAGTGGTGTTGCCCGCGGCGTCGTAGCTGCGCGCGGCGCCGGCCACATTTGCCAGGCGGTGGCTGTCGGTCGGGTAGCTGTAGGTCTGGGTGCTGCCGTTGACCTGGGCGCTCAGCCGGTTGCCGGTGGCGTCGTAGCTGTAGCCGTCGATCACGGCGCCGGTCGGGCCGTCCTTGAAGGCGGTCAACCGGTCCAGGTTGTCGTAGCCCAGGCTAACCACGGGTGCCGTGTTGCCCGGCGCGGTCAGCGCGGTGAGGTTGCCGACCGGGTCGAAGGCGAAGCCGATGTTGAGGCCGTCGCTGCGGCTGTCCTGGATCGCCAGCGGGCGGTAGTCCTGGTCCAGCACTCGCTGCATCGGCCGCCCGTTGCCGTAGGACCAGCCGGCGCTGGGGCCGAACGGATAGTAAATGGCGCCGCCGAGCAGCGTCTGCCGGGTGCCGCCTGCGACCGTGACGCCAACTTCCGTCGCCTGCCCCAGCGCGTTGCGCACGTAGTCCACTACCGCGCCGTCCGGATACGTCACCCGGCTCAGGCGGCCGCCCTTGGTGTAGGCGTAGCGCACGGTCAGCGCCTTGCCGTTTGTGGTCTGCACCTTGCGCACCACGCGCCCGAAGCGGTCGTAGCAATACTGGGTCAACCCGCTGCCGTCCTGCAGCTTGCTCAGACGCCCCAGCGCGAAGGTTTCGCCGGCCGGACAAACGGTCTGGCTCGCATCGTAGGTGTAGGTGGCGATCAGCGCCTTGTCCGCGTAGGTCGCCTTGGCCAGGCGGCCGAGCACGTCGAAGACGTAGTTGGTCTTGGTGCCGCGCGCGTCGGTCTGGGTCGCGAGGTTACCGGCGCTGTTATAGGTGTAGTTGGTTACGCCGGTGTCGGGGCTGGTCAGCTTGAGCACGTCACCGAACCCGTTGTATTGGTAGCTCGTCGCCAGGCCCTTGGGATCGGTGACCTTGGTGGTGCGATCGAGGGCGTCGTATTCGAACTGGGTCTTCGCAGCGATGCCGCCGACATCCTGTAGGGTCTGCTTGACCCGGTCCAGCGGGTCGTAGTCGGTCTGCGTCTTCCGCTTGAGTGCGTCGGTGACCAACTGCACGTTGCCGTTGAGGTCGTAGCTGAAGTCGGTGGGATCGGCCTCGGCGGTGGCCTGGGTCGCCAGCTGGCCGAGCTTGTTGTAGATCCGCGACAGCGTGTGCTTGAGCGTGCCGGACGCGTCCTTGGTGTCTTCCTTGAACCGGTTGCCGGACGGGTCCAGCGAGTAGTGGATCGTGTTGCCGGCACCATCGGTCACGTCGGTCAGGCGATGCGCGGCGTCGTAGCCGTAGGTGACGACCGTGCCGTCGGGGTCGGTGACCTTACTGACGTTGCCCACCTCATCGTAGGCGACGAGCGTGGTCTGGTCCTGGTCCGACGACGTGCCGTCGGCATTCGCGCGCAGCGTGCTCGATGCCGCCCAGCCGCGCGGGGTGTAAGTGAGGTCGCGAATCAGGCCGTTGGCGTCCTGGGTGCGCGACGGACGGCCGTTGCGATCGTAGGCCACATAGGTGGTGGCTCGGCCCAGCGCATCGACCACCTGATACAGGTCCCCTGCACGATGGCAGGCGCCGCCAACGCTGGCGCAGCCGGATTCGTCGGCGGTCAGGTAGTAACGGTAGGTGGTGGTGTCAGCCACGTCGGTGCGCGGGCCGTCCTGGCTCAGCACCAATCCGATCTGCGGGCACTGCGTGCCATCGACGGTATCGCAGTAGCTCGTCCGCCACTGGCGCACGCCGGACGGCGCGTTGGCGGCGCTGCCGCAGGTGTAGCTCATGGCGGCGGACACGGACGGATCGACTTCGCAGCGTGCGGTTTGCTGGCCTCGTGCGTTATAGGTCCATGCGCTCTTGGCCGCCGTGGCACCGGCGGCATCGAGCACGATCCGGGTCAGCGGCACGCGTAGGCTGGTGTTCCAGGTGGTGTTGGTCGTGCGCTGCTGTGCCGTGCCCGAAGCGTCGATCTGCTGGGTGAGCAGGCCACCGGCTGCATAGGTGGTCTTGGTGATGTTGCCCTTGAAGTCGGTCGTCGAGGCAGGGTAGCCGTTGGCATCGTAGGTCAACGACTTCCACGGCTGGTTGCATTGCTCGCCGCACGCCACACTGGCACCGGTCGGCTTCAAAGCGCCATAGCCGCTATCGGTGTAGCTCAGGAATACCTTTGTGCCCAATGGCGAGGTGACCGTGGCCGGGATGCCCCAGTTCTGGGTCGAGGCCGCGTATTCGACCGTCGTGGCGTCGACATTGCCAGCGAAGCTCGACGAAATCGCCTTGCCGCCGCTGGCGTAGCTTGTGCTCTCGAAACGAACGCCCTTCTCGTCGATAACCCCGGTCAGGGCCGTAGGCAGATTGGCCTTGGAGGTGAGCGCTTGCTCGTTGTAGACGTATTGGCGCGTCTTGCTATCCGGGTATTGCACGGAGGTCAGGTTGCCGGTGGTGTCGTAGCCGTAAGTCAGCGTGCCGCCATCCGGCAAAGTGACCGTGCTCAGGCGGCTATTGCTGTCATAAGCGAAGCTCAGCGAGCGGCCACCCGCGTCGGTCACCCGCTGCAGCAGGTTGGGTGGGGTCTTGGTGCCGGGCACCGTCGGCGGATCGCTGTAGTCCAGGGTCAGCACCGTCTGACCCATGCGGTCGAAGACCGAGCGCAGCAGGCCAGCAGTGTCGTAGATCTCCGTCTGCTGCGTGGCCCTGACCTCCAACGCAAAGCCCAGCAACAGACCTGCGCTGTCCCGGCGCTCGGTCAGGATGTCGGGCATGTCCGGATCCGTCGTCCACACTCCGTTGCTCAGGCGGAACCGTTCCACGCCGCCATCCGGACGCCGGGCCTCGACCCGGCTGCCGCCATTGGCGACGCCAGACAACATAACGTCCAGCGTGCGTTCGAACGAGTGGCGCCACTGCTTGCCCAGCGCGACCGAGGTGACGAAGGTCTTGCTGTTGTAGAAGCGGCGCAGCGTCAGCCAGGTCGGCGAGTCGTAGTCGGTGTCCTGACGGAACATGTTGCCGGTGGCGGTATTGATCGGGTCGCCTTCGAAGGAACTGCCCCGATGCACGCCACCCTGTTTCAGCGCCGCGTCGCCGCTGCTGCCATGCGGGCCCGTGTTGTCGCCCTGCTGGCCCAGGCCGCCGGTGCACATGGCGTTGCAACTGCCCGCATTCTTGGCTGGCGACCCCTGGCCTGCGATGTTGTCGTTCGCATAGACCCGCCCCCACTCTCTCCCGTTTGAATAAACATAGGCAGCAGTGAAACCGTCGCTGTAGGAATCGGTAATGACAGGCGGGTTGACGCAACCTCCCGTGCCGCTTTCACACAGCCGCATGATCCCGTCATGGATGAACTGCACCGCTTGACCAACCGTCGGAAAGGCGGCCGAGCCGCTCGTAGAGTTGGCCGAATAGGGTGGCCCGTATTGCGGCTGCGGCGCCGCGTAGCTCAGCGGCGAAACCAGCATCCCGGCAAGCAACAACAGGCAGGCCACACCGATACGGCGGGAGAGACGAACGTGGGGGTTCGACATAGCGTCATCCTTGAGCTTGGATAGAGTTGTAGGCGATGACCGCGGTGCGCGGGCATTGCCCGGCACCGACGAATCGTATCGCTCCTTTGTTGCAAATTCTGAGACGCCAAAAACTTTTTTGCTGGGCCGACCGGCCCAGCCCAGCTAGCCGCCCGGCAACTCCGTAGCGCTGAGCCCCTGGGCTCTACGACGCCCACCGCTCTGCCAAGCTCATAGATGAGCTGCGAGCTTGCGCTCTACCGATAGCGTCTTCCTACAAAGGGACCAGCGCTTAGCCCGGATACTTCGGAAACTTCTCGTCCGGGTGACCAGCCTTCCACTGCTTGTAAGCAGCAGTGCCCTCCCATGCCGTGAAGGCGCGCGGGGGACGGCCCCGGCCGCTCCAGGTCTCATGGGTATGTGGCAGCCAATATTTGGGGGCGACTTCCTTCTTGGCCTGGTTAGGAGCGGACTTGGGACCGCGGCCCGGGCTGCTGGCGCCGATGGCGACTGCCAGTTCCGCCTTCTGCTTCGGGGTGAAGTGCTCGCTGTATTGGCTCAGCAGGCCCGTGATTTCCGCGACAGCGGCGGCGGCCTGTTCTTGGCGGAGAGCCGCTTCCTGCTCTTCAAGCTTGCGGAGCTCTTCTTCGAGCTTGGCCTTGGCAGAGGTGATCGACTCAATGGTTTTCTTACTCATTCAGCGCATCGCCTGTTAGGAACATGGGTCTTATCCCGGAGGTCCGGAGTTTAAAGGATTTAGCCACCAACTCGCTTGGACATTGCCTTTTCCAGCGACAAATAGCAGCAGCTTGGGGCTATGCTGACCATGCTATACAACTGCTCGGCATGGAGCCTAAAGGGGGCCTGAGCATGGGACTGTATCTACGCAAGAGCGTTCGGGTAGGGCCGCTACGGTTCAACCTATCCAAGGGTGGCGTCGGCGTGTCCGCTGGGTTCAAAGGGTTCCGGGTCGGCACTGGGCCTCGGGGCAACTACGTGCACATGGGCGCCGGCGGCATCTACTACCGCGCCACCATCCCTGCCGGATCCTCGAGCTCGAGTCCACCTTCACCACGTGGTCCCGCCCGCCCCGCTTTCGGAGCCCCGCCCTATCCAGCCCCTACCCAGCAACCACCCGACTTCTCACATACCCATGGCCCGATGGTCGAGATCGACTCGGCCAACGCGACCACGATTGTGGACTCGTCCTCCCAGGCATTGCTGGAAGAGCTCAACGCCAAGAAGCAGAAATGGCGCATCTGGCCAGGCGTTGCCGTGGTTTCGTCGCTGGTGCTTCTGATCGCGGCCGGCAACCAGGCCCCGAACTGGGCACTGGTCGTGCTGGCCATTTTAGCAATGGGAGCCATCATTGCGGCGCACCAGAAGGATCAGCTTCGGAAGACCGTGGTTTTGATGTATGAGCTGGACGAATCGATGGAGAAGGCCTTAGAGGCACTCCACGCAGGAGCGAATGCCCTGGCGTCGGCCAGCGCTACTTGGCATGTGTCCTCGCATGCAAAGGTGTTTGACAGGAAATACCATGCTGGGGCAGGAACCGTTGTCGAGCGAAAGCTGACACGATTTGTGTCGGCGCCACCTCCGTTTGTGCAGACCAACATCCAGACAATCGCTGTCAACGTCGGCACGCAAACCCTTCACTTCTTCCCAGACCGTGTCCTGGTCTATGACTCGAATGGCGTTGGCGCGGTGAGCTACCAAGGGCTACAGGTCCTGGTGTCATCCACTCGCTTTGTCGAAGACGGCGGCGTTCCGCGTGACGCGACGGTCGTTGATCGCACTTGGCGCTATGTCAATAAGAAGGGCGGTCCTGACCGCCGCTTCAAGGACAACCGGGAAATCCCAGTGTGCCAATACGAGGAGGTCGCTTTGCGCAGTGATACCGGCCTCAACGAGCTCCTGCAGGTGTCCCGGCTCGGGTCAGCCGCTGGGTTCGCCTCAGCCATCGCGGGCCTGTCTCGAGTCATGCCGAGGGAGTTGGCCTGAACGAGCCCCTCCGTCAGCAGTGTCTTTTAAAGAACCCCGGCAGCCCTGGCGTCCGCTGTCCGCTGTGAGAAAGCATCCACCGCAGCACGCATGGCTTCTTCCAAGGACCTGCGACGGGCCATCGCTGCCTGTCGCATCTGAAGGATAGCGGCTCGGCCAGCCATCAGGTCCGCTTCGATCTGAGCCCTTCGTGATTGAATGGTCCGGTCCAGATCTGCGACCTGCCTGGGGTCGATCGCAGAATTAGGGTCGAAACGGAATCGCGCCTCCCTTTCCTGTCGCCACTTCAGCAAGCGGTCGGTCAGCGCCGGGCCAAAGCCTGGAACATTCAGAACTGCGTTGCGATTGACATCCGCTGCGGTCTCTATGTTGAACGACTCAAGCATCGCCTTCTTCGCTGCGCCAATCCCAGGAATGGAAGCCCGTTCAATCTCGAACTGATCCAAGAACTGTCTCAAAGCGCTCTGCCGACGATTATTGAACAGGGCTCGGTAGCGCCTCTCTCGTTCCTCCTGCAGACCGGCATGCTCATCGCGCAGCGGGCGAAGCTGATTTTGCTTCGACTGAAGCTGGGGGTCCGCCTGCTCTTGCTTCCATCGAGCGACGAGGCCGTCGTATTGGGCTTTCGCTTGCTGGTAGCCGGACGACAGCGGCCCCAGGTCCGAACGGCCACGACTGTTGATCCACGCGCCCATCAACCACCCCAGGCACGCCCACACTGGGGCTAACACTGCAGAAAGTGAGATGCCAAGCACCGCGATAAGCAGCCCCACCAGCCACCCTGTCGTTTTCCAGAAGGTGCGCCGGCTGCCCAAGGCTTGAATCTGGGGATTGGCAGGCACTGCCTTTAACTGAGGCAGCGCATGCATGGGTGGCAACACTGCCGTCGTGATATCTCGCCAAACCGAATCTAGGTTGAAGGGACCCGAGGGCAGATTGGGGATGACGACCTCTGCACCGCCAAAGAGCGCAATACCTGCGCGTTCAATCGGACACCATGGGCACTCAGCAAGCCCATTGAAATAGAAATGCGATGGCCTGGAAGAACACCGTTTGAAGTGCTGCTCCAGCTTCGTCAGGGCCTGGACCCAGTCTTCTGCCTTGGGGCGCTCGCCTGGCTTGGCTCCCTCGATGCCAAAGGCCTTTTCCCAAAGGCCTGCAACCCAAGGCGATGCCGCGGCCGGCGAGGCACTCAATGGCGGCGGGCTCATGCGGGTCCGCGCAGTGTCTTTGCCGTAGGCGTAGCGGAACTCAGGGATTGCCTTCTCGATTGGCATGTCGCCTGGCCCACTGTATCGGCCAGCAAAGGGATGCCGACCATTCATGAGCATCTGGAAAATCAGGACGGCCAAGCCGAAGTTGTCGTGGTTAGCGGTTCGTGTGACTTGTTTGAAGGCCTTTCCGTGGAGTTCGGGCGGCGTGAAGTCTTGGACGCCGACCTCACAGAGGAAGGTGCGCCCTTGGTGCGAAATCTGGAAGCTGTCTGTGTCGATCAGCTTCACGGTCGCATCGGGTGACACCCGCACGCCTCCGTGATTGACGTCCCCAACCAAGTGACCCGCTTGGTGGAGGACCGAGAACGCACGGGCCGTGTTCAAAGCCGCGCGAACGACCAGTCTCCAGTCGGCCTGAGGGAATTCCGCTAGACGGCTTTTCGGACTGTAGAGCTTATGAATGTCCTTCGACGTGCGAAGGTTGACCATGACGAAGCCACAGACCTTGCCATCTGATTGCCGCAAGACGTCAGTGGGCCAGGCGGTGAGCTGATCCAGCGCGGCGGTCCGCAGCGCGGCCATGGCCACCAGCTTGTCCGCTCTCTCACTGCTGATCGCCGCCAAATAGATCTTGGCGGCCGAGTCCGGCCTTCCCTCGACTTCAAAGACCGTCCCCTCGCCCCCCTTGCCCAGCTGTTTCCCCAGACGGACCGGTCCGGCCTTGCCAACCAGAACAGGTGAGGCCACTTAGGAGTCCTCGGCTAGCACCGGTGCGTCGGGCAGCTTCGCCAGCCGACTGGCAAGCAGCAGCGTCTTGTCGTCGTCCGTCCGTTCGCAGATCACCGGCGAGGAAAGATAGGCCTCCAGCTTGGAGGACAACTCTTCGTTGTAGCCCGGGCCATCCAGCGCGCGAACGGGCGCAAATATTTTGTCGAAGAAAGGCGAATGAACGCTCTGCGTCGCTTGGTGAAGCACCAAGGCTTCGATGCCGTCGGTGAACACCGCGACCTCATCCACGGGGCCTGTATTGCACGAGAATTCTGCGTTCAAAACAGCAGCTGGATCGGTGACAAAGACCGTAGTGTTGATGTATTCCCCGTGCTGAGGCCAGAACACATAGGCCCAGTCATCTCCGCGGGGGCGGATGACAATGGCCCCATCGCCCACTTGGAAGAAGCATGCGTGGGTCGGCGAGACGATGGCCGCCACCAACGTGCACGCATACTCTCTGACCTCCAACCCGTCGGCCGTGGCCCGGTGCGCAATGCGGGCCGCAACGCCGGCGAGCCAGTTCAAGACCACGTCCCGGGTTAGCTCCGCAACACCATGGCCGTCTTCAAAGTGATTGCGCACGCAGTCCCGGATCTCCGCCGCTGCCAGCTTTGCACCGGTTTCTGATTGCGAGGCACTTCCCGCGCCATCGGACGCCACCAAGAGCACGGCGCTGTGCTCTGGGAAGAACTCCTGTTCATAGGCGTCCTGGCAATCCGTCCCAAACTTGATGTGGGACGTGCCAATAGAGGACGCCGCAACGACGCGCCAGTCCTGCAGCTCCATTACACGCTGGCCCACCCGTCCGGGGCCGTGGGATTCACCAGAGGCACATTGTCGCCCGGGGTCGAACGGGACACTGCGCTCATGGAGTTGGACAGCCACTTGAAGAGTTCCTTGAACTGGAGCCCCTTCAGATTCAGCGGTGCACGCGTGGAGATCTGGCCGAGGATGTGCATGTCTGCCCCTTGCACGCCAACCGCGAAGAACTGAAAGTTCTTCGTCGCTTCCCCTTCCCGGACCAAGGCTGCGGCGCGTTGCCACGAGTCAGTCGGCGTCCCGTCAGTAATGAGGAACACCCAAGGCCGGTAGTAGGAGACGCCGTTGGCCTTGTAGATCTCCTTGCGCTGCCGAACCATCTCCAAGCCCTGTTCGATCGCAGCGCCCATCGGGGTATCGCCAGTGCACGACAGCACGGGAGGATAGAAGCTGTCTGCCGTGACGAATTCGGTCACGGTCTGGACCGGGCCAAAAGTGACAATGGCAACCTCCACCCGCTTAGCGGCGAGCGAGTCCGAGTTCAACTCTTCTTGAAACTGCAGCAGGCCCGCATTGAGCTGCTCGATCGGCTTGCCAGCCATGGACCCAGAGGTATCCAACAACAGCAGGCAGGCGCAGCGGTTCTCAGGGTTCTCGGCAAAATCGCTGGCCCCAAAAGGAACCTGTTCAAAATCATTCATGACGCTGGATCTCCCTGTCCCTTGGCTTGAAGCGCCATCATAGCTCCGCCTTCCAACCCAATCTATGATGGGCTATGGCCACCCACCCTAACCCCGCCTCATTGCCAGCCTGGGCCCCGCAGGGAGTCGCGGATTGGGCTCCTTTGGCTGTCTCTGCAGCCGTAATCCTTATTCTGGCGACAGCGTTGATGGCGCGCGTCGCAGGCTCAGCAAGGGCCGTGCCAAATGGGAACGTTAAAGAAGAAGCCGCAGCGACAGCATCAGCGCTGCCGCCGTTGAATGCGGGAACGCCCGCCCTGTCGACCGAGAGGGTAGGAACCCTTCGCCTAGTGCCTACCGCTCAACTGCCGTCGGCAAAGCAGCCGGTGCAGGCCGATGCGCGGTGCCCACGCCCGGCTCCGTCCAACCTTTCGCCTCAGGCCAAGGAGGCAATAAAAGCCGGATGGCACGTCAGTGCCGACACTACGGTCAATGGTTTTCGGCTCGTCATGGTGGACGCGGGTGTGAAGAAGGTTTCCGCTGGCTGCGCGGCCATTGGAGCAAGCGCACTGGTGTTCAATGCAGGTGGGCTCATTGCCATTGCTTACGATCGCAACGCCAAGCAATCTTCAAGGCTGGGCTCACTGAACATCCTTCAAACGAGTGTTGTGCAGCTTGGGGCCTTAAAGGGACCTCTCGCAGAGCTGAGCGTCAGCGACCAGCAGATCCGGCTTAGGCCCTTGACCACAGACAAGCGGAACCGATCCTCGCGGTGATGGCTGGGTTGGCTCCCTAGCTCACCATGGCAGTGGAAAGACCTTTCTCGCTTAAAAAGGAGTGCGCGTGCTTTCCCGGGCCGGAGGAAGCTGCGCATCCAAATCCCGAGAGCGTTGTGCAGAGCGCTCTTGCGCCAAGCGCCCAGCCAGCTCGCCTAGAGCCTGGTCCATTTGCTGCGCAAAGACGTCCCGCTTGTCGCTGTTGACCCACGACATGCCGAGCACCTCGTTAAGCGTGGCATCCAATACGTCCCCGCCCTCCAAGGCGATCTCAAGCGCTTCAGCAGGCACGGTCAAGACATGGCCGAGGACACGCCCCTCCGCCACCACCCAGTGATGGGTGTTTTGCAAGCACTCCTTCACTGTCTCCAAGGCCAGCACTCGACCCGTTTTCCTGGTCATTCGAGCGACCTGCTCTCGCAGGGACTGGAGCTCAAGCTCCATTTCCAACTCCCGAGCCCGCTGCTTCACGCGCTCCAGTTCATCCATGAGCCGCCGTTCTTTGACCGTCTTCCCCGTTCGGGCCGACTGCCACTCTTCCAAGACGGAAATCAGATAGCGGACGTGCTGGTTGGCTCCGCCCTCGTTGTCCCCTGCCCCTTTTTGAAAAGCAGGACCCAATGGCGGTGTCCGCCGACGCCACTGGCCGAGGGTGTCGACATGGACACCAAGGAATTTTGCCGCTGCTCTACTACTGACCGACGGGGTCAGACCGACCCTGGCCCGTTCCAACTCCCTGTCCAGTGAAGCATCGACCAGCGCGCGGTATTGCTCCTTGCTACGAACGACCTCAATCATCCGGCCCTGTCTTTCGATTCCTGAGAGGAAGATAGTAGCGGATTTGGAAAGAAAACGCCCTTTTGCCTTATCTTTGATTGCACCCTTGACAGCCATAGCGAGCCGAATAGTCTTCAGCATCGGAAGGGAAATTTGCAATGGACAAAAACCGCGCAGAAAGACTGTTTGGCAAGCTGGGGATGAAGCTAATCCAGTTGCAACACGACAGCAGAGGATGGCAACTCCAGAGAACCATTAATGGCGAAGTGCAAAAAGTCCGCGAGTTCCGCTACTTCAGTGAAGTCGCCAGATATCTCGACGGAACGCTGATGGAAGTCGCATTGATGCAATCGTTCTACGAAGAGCTATTGCAAAAATCCGCAGCTTGGGAGTCGAAAAATGTTTGGGAGGTGATGGAGTGGCTGGCCGACAAGGGAGCACCCTATCCACCGGCACTGAAGGATCTTCAATCCATCAATCGACCCCTGCCTAGCCGATGGCGAAGTAGAGCTGCTGCCGTCTACGAAGATCAGCTAACATTGGGAACCAATGCGCGACGTATCACTCGAGCCAAAACGTTAGGTATACTCCAAACGACTTGGAAGCAGAGCGTAGGAGATCATGACAGCCCCTCTCCCCGAGACACCCAACTCACTTCAATCGATATTCGAAAAGATGCTTCCTGACTTTGGCGAGGAACTGGAGCGCAGCGCCCTGTCAGCTACATTTCAGCTCGCCTGCAATGGATTCATTTGTAGCGAGTATTTCAGCAATGCCGACGAAGAAACAACTACAGGAGCTCTTCTTGGAGCCATAGCCGCCACTGCCCCTTGGTGCTTCCAAGCCCTCTCGCAGGAACCTGACCTCAACTGGATCCGATTCGCCAAAAGCGGAAACGCCAGAAATGCGGAACCATCGACTGGCGCAGATTTTGCGTTAATCTTGAGAGTGACAGATAAATTAAGCAGACTAGCAATCTTCCAAGCGAAGTGCGCAGACAGCTGCGGAAACTTCTCCGTCCATCAGATTTCGCCCGAGCGAGCTAGTCAAGAGAAAATACCCGAGCCGCAGTTTATTCGACTCATGGATTTTGCCAGAGACGTCGAGAACGCCATACAAGTAAGCGAAGAATCCAGAAAACTACTGAGCTGGGTTCACTACATTGCATACGAGCCCGACGCGATTATAGCAACACCGCTTTCAGCGCTACGCGCAATCTCAGAACATTACGATTCATATCGAGAAAATGCAGAATCTCTATACAAAGCGAAACTTGCTGAGAGATATCCCAACACTAATAAACGCCAAAGAACAACACGCAGAAAATCCAAAGAAGAACCACGTGTTATCGACCACACTGTAGCGTCGAGCATTGAGAAGAGCCAGGTAGCGGCAGATATTTGGTCCGACTTCGAACCTGAGAGCATTTGCTCCCGAGACAATGGAATCCAATTTATCACTCTACTAACAATAGGCGCCAGCCCAACCATGCACCGGCATCCCGGGTGGCTCGAACTGGACAGCCACATGAAACTTGGAAGACTTTTGACAGCGGTCAAAGGCAAGATAGACATCTACGTTGGCCGCATCGACGACAGCGTCAATCTTGATCTGAGTTTGAAAGAAATATTAGATGGCGCCCGAGAATTCCGCGTGAAACGACGAGAACAGATTAGTGCAGAACTCATAAATACGGTGACCTCGGAGCTAGAGTCACTCTTTCCTAATGCGGAGCCCGAGCCTGATGCGGAGCCCGAGTCGAATGCTACACCCCCCACGGCGCCAAGAAAATCCCGCGGCCCCCGTCCCTAGCAATTTTTCGCCCCCCCCCTAAAGTCAAATAACTGGAAACTTCAGTCCAATCCCCGCCTGTTCCTACCGGTGAAAATGGAGGCTGGCTTATCATTTATTTCGTCGAGGCGGGGCTTGTCGGTTCCCTTGAGGCGGTTCCAGACACGGGGACTCATTGCAATCATGCTTTCTTCCACCCGTCCCATAGCCTCCCTGAGCTTGGACCACTCCTGCTCGGTGTAGCGTTCGGAGACCGCAGCCATGCGATCTGTCCCGAGTCCCGGCGTGTGATGGTGAAGCAGCTGCGATACGATCCGGCTTTCGCCAAACAGCAGCGCTGCATAGCGGCCCAGGGTTCGTCGGAAATCGTGCGTGGTCAGCCCGATGTCCACTTCGGCCCGCACATCCACGAGTCCAGCATCCCGGCGGACGTTGGCCACGATGCTCTTACTGTCGGAATAGTGTCCCGTCTTGCTGCGATGGGACCTAGCCGGGAAGACGAAGACCGACCGAACCAACGCGCGACGCGCCTGCTCTACTTCTTTCTCCAGCCTCTCGACCAACTCGATGCGGTATCCCTTGGTCTTGGCCGCCTTCAGCAGCTCCTCGATGTCTACCAATGCCTTCCGCGCCTCCACTTCATCAAGGCGCTCTTCGAACCGGCGCTCCAACACCTTTTGAGCGAAGTAAGTCACCGGCAAGTAGCGCTCCTCCCCGCTTTTGGTGTCGAACAGGTAGACCTGCGAGCCTGCACGGCGGGTGTAGGGGTTCACCTCGTCCGGCCCGGCCAGCCAGACCCAAGAGACCTCTGACTGCCGCAGTTCGCCAGGCGAACACCGGTCGAACCATCGAAGCTGTGCAGCCTCGCTGCGGCGGGTTCCCCACAGCAACGTCAGCAGCAAGTAATCCGCGCCGGTCGCGTTCAATCCGCCCTGCTCGTCCCGCCGAGCCAAGATGACTTTCAGGACCCGGGGCAGCGTATCGTCGCCCAGCGGGTTACGAACTTCAGCCCGCTCGTAGTGGCGGCGAAGCTCCTGAGCATCGCGCAGCAGGTCGTCGTCGTGGATGACCTGGAACGGGTTGTAGCGCAGCACCGGCTCGCGCTGCTCCCGGGCAGCCGCCTTCCGCTCTCGCTTGAGCACCAAGTCAACTGCCCGCTTGGCATCGGTGAACGAATGTTCGGTGGATGCCCGCCCAGCCGCCTTGACCCGCTGAAGGTATCGACCGCTGATCCCCAGAGCTTCGAGTTGCTGCGTTGAGAGATCCGCCCAGTCGGGATACTCGGCCAGTGCGGTTCGCATCGCCGTCGGGATGCGATTGGACCGGACCATGGAAGACCGTCGCAGGTTCTCGAAGGCTTGGTGGATGTCCCGGTCCGTCAACCGGAGGATGGCTTTGCCGGCCAGCCCGACTTCAGCGCGCGCGAACCGCGCCAAACTGTCCTGAACCGCTCGGACGCTGGCCGGCTTGGCCTTCTTGTTGCGAACCTTCTTTTCGAGGTCTTCGATGTAGGCGGCGAAGCAATCGGCCAGGGTGACCCCCTTGAGCTCGAGCAGGTGCTCGCTTCGAGCCTCTTGGCGAGACGGGTGCTCCCCGGTCTCTCGAACCACGGCCAACTTCTGTCGCGCCAGCTCGTAGGCCTGCTCGGGCCCCATGTCCGCCACATTCCCCAGCGAGAACCTCCGCACCCCGGACGGCCCTCGAACTACGACCTCATATGTCGTGCGGGTGGTGCCTACGTAAAAGCCAAAGCCTGTCGGCGCTCCTTGGTTACCATCCAAGACCCGATAGGGCTTCCCCACTTCCGCTACCGGGCGCTGGGCGATGATGGCCCGGCCCTGCGGGCCCTCAACGGGGCCTTTGGCCACGCTCAGTTCGCAGATTTGCCGGTAGGTCAGCTTAAACTTGGTGCCTCGGCGACGCGGGGCATCTGCCTCCGTCGCAACAACCGTATCCATGGTCGATCCGCTGTGTGTCCGTCGCAACATCGATTTGATCCCGTTTGAGTGAGCGCCGCAACTGCGGCGCAACAAAGAACACCGTTACTTGCCGCCAGTGACCCGGATTGACCGCTACAGACCGTAGGAAGGCTTCTTGCAAACCCCTGATTCCAAAGCGAAACCCTTGTCGTCCAATTCCACTGCTGAGCACACCCCGCTCATGAAGCAGTTCTTCGCCGCCAAGTCCGAATATCCGGACCTGCTGCTGTTCTTCCGCATGGGCGATTTCTACGAACTGTTCTACGACGACGCGCGCAAGGCCGCGCGCCTGCTGGACATCACCCTGACCCAGCGCGGCAGTTCCGGTGGTGCGCCGATCCCGATGGCCGGGGTGCCGGTGCATGCCTACGAGGGCTATCTGGCGCGGCTGGTGGCGTTGGGCGAGTCGGTGGCGATCTGCGAGCAGATCGGCGATCCGGCGCTGGCCAAGGGCCTGGTCGAGCGCAAGGTGGTGCGCGTGGTCACGCCGGGCACGGTCACCGACGAGGCGCTGCTCGACGAGCGCCGCGACACCTTGCTGATGGCGATCGCGCGCAACAAACACGGCTACGGCCTGGCCTGGGCCGACCTGGCCGGCGGCCGCTTCCTGGTCAACGAGGTCGACAGCGAGGACGCGCTGGAAGCGGAGTTAGCCCGATTGGAACCGGCCGAACTGCTGGTGCCCGACGAGGACCAGTGGCCGGAGTTCCTGCGCGAGCGCCGCGGCGTGCGCCGCCGCGCGCCGTGGCTGTTCGACGCCGACAGCGGCCGTCGCCAGTTGCTCAACTTCTTCCAGTTGCACGACCTCACCGGCTTCGGCATCGACGACAAACCGCGCGCCACCGCCGCTGCCGGCGCCCTGCTCGGCTACGTGGAGGAGACGCAGAAACAACGCCTGCCGCACCTGACCGCGATCGCGATGGAAACCGCGGCCGAGGCGATCGCGATGAACGCGGCCACGCGCCGCCACCTGGAGCTGGATACGCGGGTGGATGGCGACACCCGCAACACCTTGCTCGGCGTTCTGGACAGCACGGTCACGCCGATGGGCGGTCGCCTGCTGCGGCGCTGGCTGCACCGCCCGCTGCGCCTGCGCGAGGTGCTGGTGCAGCGCCACCACGCGGTCGGCACGCTGATCGATCGCGGCGCCGATGCCGACCTGCGCGACGCGTTCCGCGCGCTCGGCGACATCGAACGCATCCTCACCCGCGTGGCGCTGCGCTCGGCGCGCCCGCGCGATTTCTCCACGCTGCGCGACGGCCTGGGCCTGCTGCCGACGGTGCGCACGATCCTGGCACCGCTGGATTCGCCGCGGCTGGCCGCGCTGGCCGCGGAACTGGGCCAGCACGACGAGATCGCGCACCTGCTCGCCTCGGCGATCGCCGAGCAGCCGCCGCTCAAGCTCAGCGACGGCGGCGTCATCGCCGCCGACTACGACGCCGAGCTGGACGAATTGCGCCGGCTCAGCACCCATGCCGACCAGTTCCTGATCGACCTGGAAGCGCGCGAGCGCGCCAGCAGCGGCATCGCCACGCTGAAGGTCGGCTACAACCGCGTGCACGGCTACTACATCGAGATCAGCAAGGGCCAGGCGGAAAAGGCGCCGGTGCACTACACGCGGCGGCAGACCCTGACCAACGCCGAGCGCTACATCACCGAGGAACTGAAGAACTTCGAGGACAAGGTGCTGTCGGCGCGCGAACGCGCGCTGTCGCGCGAGAAGCTGCTCTACGAAGCCTTGCTGGACACCTTGGGCGATCGCCTGGAGCCGCTCAAGCGCGCCGCCGCCGCACTCAGCGAACTGGACGTGCTCGCCGGCTTCGCCGAACGCGCGCAGGCGCTGGACTGGGCGCAACCGGAACTGGACACCGCGCCGTGCCTGCGCATCGAACGCGGCCGCCACCCGGTGGTGGAAGCGGTGCGCGAGCAGCCGTTCGAACCCAACGACCTGGACCTGCATCCGGACCGGCGCATGCTGGTGATCACCGGCCCGAACATGGGCGGTAAATCCACCTACATGCGCCAGAACGCGCTGATCGTGCTGCTGGCGCACATCGGCAGCTACGTGCCGGCGACGCGTGCGGTGATCGGCCCGATCGACCGCATCCTGACCCGCATCGGCGCCGGCGACGACCTGGCGCGCGGCCAGTCCACCTTCATGGTCGAGATGGCCGAGACCAGCTACATCCTGCATCACGCCAGCGCGCAGTCGCTGGTGCTGATGGACGAGATCGGCCGCGGCACCTCCACCTACGACGGCCTGGCCCTGGCCGACGCGGTGGCGCGCCACCTGGCCCACCACAACCGCTGCTACACCCTGTTCGCCACGCACTATTTCGAGCTGACCGCGCTGGCCGACGAATCGGTCGAAGGCGGCGCCAGCGGCATCGCCAACGTGCACCTGGACGCGGTCGAGCACGGCGACAAACTGGTGTTCATGCATGCGGTCAAGGACGGCCCGGCGAATCGCAGTTTCGGCCTGCAGGTGGCGGCGCTGGCCGGCCTGCCCAAGGCCACCGTCGCGCAGGCGCGGCGGCGGCTGGCGGAACTGGAACAACGCGGCGGCGAAAGCCACGCCTCGCAGATGGCGCCGCAGGCGCTGGACGCGCCGCAGCAGTTCGGCCTGTTCGCGGCCGCCCCATCGGCGGCGCAGGACGCGCTGGCCGCGCTGGATCCGGACGAGCTGACGCCCAAGCAGGCGCTGGAAGCCTTGTACCGCCTCAAGTCGCTGCTGTAGCGCGTGCGTGCGGCCTCAGCCCCTCTCCCACCGGGAGAGGGGTTGGGGTGAGGGTACGGCGCGAAGCGTCTCGCCGTGTTTGGATGCACGAGGCTGGCCCGTATCCTCATCCGCCTCTTCTCCCCGAAAAGGGGCCATGGTCCCGACGGGAGAAGGAACCGCGTGAGCCCCTCTCCCACCGGGAGAGGGGTTGGGGTGAGGGTACGGCGCGAAGCGACTCGCGGAGTTTGGGCGCACGAGGCTGCACCCGTACCCTCATCTGCGCCTGCGTGGCACCTTTCCCCGAAAAGGGAGCCCATGGTCCCGAGGGGAGAAGGAACAGCCGCTAGGCCGTCGCCGGCGCCACACTTGCTGGCATATCCGGATGCGGATGCGCCGCGATCAACGCAGCATCGATCGCACTGGCACGCAGCAATGCAGGACGATCGCCATGGCGCTGCGCGAACGCGGCGAATGCCGGGCGCGGCTCGAGCTGGCCGATGCGCAGGTAGTACCCCAGGCATGCGGCGGCATACAGGTCGGCCGCGCTGAAGCGATCGCCGGCCAGGTAGTCGCGGTCCGCGACCGCCTGTTCCAGGGTCTGCAGCAGGTCGGCCTCGCGGCCATAGCCGGCGCTGCGTGCCGGTGCCAGCACCCCACCCTCCTTCGCGGTCAACAGCGCCTCGAACGGCCCGGCCAGGAAGAACAGCCAGCGGTAGTAGTCGGCGCGCGCCGGCGATCCCGGCGGCGGCGCCAGCTGCCGCTCCGGCACCAGATCGGCCAGGTAGGCGCAGATCGCCGCATTCTCGGTGACCACGGTGTCGCCATGGCGCAGCGCCGGCACCTTGCCCATCGGGTTGATCGCCAGATAGGCCGGCGCCTTCATCGTGGTGCCGTAATCGAGAATGACCGCCTGATACGGCAGGCCGGTTTCCTCCAGCATCCAGCGGGCGACGCGGCCGCGCGACATGGGGTGGGTGTAAAGCACGATCTCGGTGGACATGGGCAGACTTCCGTTGTGAACAGCCTGCAGTCTGGTCCTGCCCTGCTGACAGGTGCTGTCAGTAGTCGGCGCCGTAGCCGGTGGCCGCGCGCCAGCGCTTGATCAACAGGTGCCGGCGCGAGGGATAGCGTTCGCCGTCGTCGGCCAGGGCCAGCACCCGGTCGGCGCGGAAGTGGCGGAAATCGCGGCGCAGTTCGCACCACGCGGCGATCATGCCGTAGCTGCCGAAGAAGGCCATCGCGAACGGCCAGATCAACCGTTGCGAGGCCGCGCCATTGGCGTCGCTGTAGTCCATCCGCAGCACGTGCTCGAGGCGGATGCCACGGCGCAGCACCGGCAGCCACGGCGCCGGCGGCGGCACGTCCGCGGCGGCGGGCACCAGCAGTCCGCTGGTCTCGATCGACAGGCGCAGGTTGCCGGGCAGCGTGGCCGCGATCCGCGCCACCGCGCGCTGCGCCGCCTGCGCCAGTTCCGGATCGGCCTGGCGCGCCACCCAGCGCGCGCCCAGGGTCACGGCCTCCAATTCGTCCTCGCTGAAATTCAGCGCCGGCAGCAGGAAGCCGGGACGCAGCACGTAGCCGACGCCGGGATCGCCGAGGATGTCGGCGCCTTGCACGCGCAAGGTCGCGATATCGCGGTACAGCGTGCGCAGGCTGACGCCCAGCGCGGTGGCGAGCTGGGCACCGGCCACCGGCCGGCGCCGGCCGCGCAGGGCGTCGAGCAGGTGCAGCAGACGGGTCGCACGGATGGCCATCGCGACAGGATAGTGGGCTTTGCCGTGTGCTGGTCGCTGCCGGGAAGGATCCGCTCCCGCTTCCAGGCATGTCGGGCGAGCGCGCGCAGGCCATCGAACCGGTGCGGGGTGACACGCTGGCGCGCGCAAGCCGGCCGCTGCCGGGTGGAGGCTCGCGTCGCGGCTGTAGCCCGCCCGAAACACGCGCCCCTATACTCGCAAGGCCGTCGCTGGCCGCATTGCCGGCGCATGCGCCGGCGAGGGATCAGCCGCGCGAGTGGACGCGCTCAGCACAAGGAAGCAAGGCAACGCATGTCGATACGCCCGCAAGCCACGGCACCGCAACCGGCGCGACCAGGCATTGCGCTCGACGCAGCCGCGTCCGGCACCCGGGCCGCCATCCAGCACCGCGACGTGGCCGCTTCCAACCGCATCGGTAGGCACTGAAGGAGCCTCGCTTGGAGATCTACCTGTTCGTGATCGGCGTCGTCGTGGGCGGTTTGCTGTTGCACGTCTTCAGACACACGGGATCGGCCGCTCCGCGCACGCCGCAGTCAGCACCCGAACCCGACCCCAAGCCGGAAGCGCCCGAAGCGCTGGCCGGAGAAACCCCGGCCCAGCACCTGCAGCGGTTGCGCCAGCAGCTGGAAGCGCTGGACGACCAGATCCAGAGCCCGGCCGATCTGTTGCGGATCGCGCAGTTCCAGCAAGGCGCGACCCTGCTGGCCAGCGCGGAGTTCTCCGACCAGGCGGTGCTCGAAGCGCTCGGCAGCCCCGGCTACGCGCTGCCGTCGATGGCCGCGGTGGCGCTGCCGCAGCGCCGCCGCAGCGATCCGGACGCGGTGCTGGAACTGCTGCCGCACCTGGGCTCGTATCCGCTCAACTTCGTGCTCGACTACCTGCAGACGCTGCCGGACGCCGATCACCTGCATCTGCTGCTGCGCCAGGCGCGCGACTGGTGGTGGGGCTTCGTGCCGTTCCGGCAGCGCCTGCGCGGCTATCTGCACTGGGCCGCGGGCAAGGCGCCGGCGGACCGCGCGGTGGAGTTCGACGGACTGGACGACGAGGCGCTGGCCAAGCTGGCCGACACCCTCGGCCAGTTCAAGGAGCCGGTGCTGGAGCCGTTCCTGCAGCGCCTGCAGGACGCGCGCAGCCTGCGCCGCGAGCAGCGCGTGCTCGGCGGTTTCGGCCGCGTCGTCGCCACGCTGGCGCCGCGCCTGCGCCTGCGTCATCCCGCGCTGGATGCAGCGCTGCAGCGCGCCTACGAGCAGCTGGTGGCCACGCCGCCGCAGCCGGTGCTGCTGGTCGGCGAGCACGGCGTCGGCAAGAGCGTGCTGATCGATCTGCTCAGCGAACGCCTGCTGGCCGAAGGCTGGCGCGTATTCGAAGCGTCGGCGGCGGAGATCCTCGCCGGGCAGAGCTACATCGGCGAACTGGAAGGCCGCATCCGCGAGATGCTGGCGGTGCTGCACCGCGAACGCGCGTTGTGGCGCGCGCCCGACTTCTACGACCTGCTGCACAAGGGCTCGCACTCGCGCGACCCGCGCGGCATCCTCGACCTGGTGCTGCCGGCGCTGGAGCGCGGCGAGCTGCGCCTGATCGGCGAAATCACGCCGCGGCAGCTGGCGCAGCTGCAGGTGGCGCGGCCGGCAACGCGCTCGCGCTTCGAAGTGGTCACGCTGGCGCCGGCCGCCCCCGCCGCGCTGGCGCAGATCGGCGAACAGTGGGCGCAGGCGCAGCGGCAGACGCTGCAGGCGGAGGTGATCGACGCGCGCACCCTGGCCGAGGCCGAACGCATGGCCGCGCAGTACTTCCCCGAGCAGCACGAGCCGGGGCGGCTGCTGCAGTTGCTGGACGAGACCTTGCAGGCCGCGACCGGCGCCGAGACGCCGCGCCTGCCGCTCGACGACGATGCGCTGCTGCAGGCCGTGGCCAAGCGCAGCGGCCTGCCGCTGGACGTGATCGACGATCGCCAGCGGCTGGAACTGGACGCGCTGCGCCGCTTTTTCCGCCAGCGCGTGCTCGGCCAGGACGAAGCGGTGGAGACCCTGCTCGATCGCATCGCCATGCTCAAGGCCGGCCTGGTCGACAGCCATCGCCCGATCGGCGTGTTCCTGTTCGCCGGCCCCACCGGCACCGGCAAGACCGAACTGGCCAAGGCGCTGGGCGAGCTGCTGTTCGGCAACGCCGAGCGCCTGCTGCGCCTGGACATGAGCGAATTCCAGGGCGAGGACGCGCTGTCGCGGCTCACCGGCGACGACAGCGCCGGCCAGCGCACGCTGATCGCGCGGATCCGCGAGCAGCCGTTCTCGGTGGTGTTGCTGGACGAGTTCGAGAAGGCCCACTCCAAGGTCTGGGACCTGTTCCTGCAGGTGTTCGACGACGCGCGACTGAGCGATCGCAACGGCAACACCGCCGACTTCCGCCACAGCATCATCATCCTGACCAGCAACGTCGGCGCCACCCTCGCGCGCGGCGCCGGCCCCGGCTTCGCCACCGTCGCCGGCGGCTACTCGCGCAGCGCGGTGGAGAAGGCGGTGTACGAAACCTTCCGCCGCGAGTTCATCAACCGGCTCGATCGGGTGGTGCTGTTCAACCCGCTGGACCGCGCGCTGATGCGCGAGATCCTGCACAAGGAGCTCGATCGCACGCTGACCCGGCGCGGCCTGCGCAACCGCGCCTGGGCGGTGGAATGGGAGCCGTCGGCGATCGAATTCCTGCTCGATCGCGGCTTCACCCCGGACCTGGGCGCACGCCCGCTGCGCCGCGCGATCGAGCAGCACCTGCTCGCGCCGCTGGCGCGCAGCATCGTCGAACAGCGCGCGCCGGAAGGCGACCAGTTCCTGTTCGTGCGCGGCGCCGGCGATCGCCTCGACGTGCGCTTCATCGCCCCCGATGCACCCGCGCCCATGCCCGCAGCGGGCACTGTCGCCGACCCGGCGGCGCCGGCGGACCTGCGCGACATCGTCTACGCGCCGGTCACCGGCGGCGCGGCGCTGACGCGCCTGGACACGGCCCTGCACGTCCTCCACGAGGCCCACGCCGCAAGCGCATGGCGGCTGGCGCGGGAAGCGGATTTCGCCAGCATGGGCGAACCCGATTTCTGGTCGCAGCCCACCCGCTTCCAGGTGCTGGACCGGATCGAACGCCGCGACCGCATCGAAAGCGCGCTGGACAGTGCCGGACGCATGCGCGCGCGGCTGGACGGCGCGCAGCGCGACGGCGAATTCGTCGCCCGCCTGGCGCAATTGCTGTGGCTGCTGCAACTGGCCAGCGACGCGCTGCAGGAGCAACGCCCGCAGGACGCGCTGCTGGACCTGCGCATCGGCGCCAGCGAACTGCACCGCCATCCCGCCGACGCGCGGCGCTGGTGGCAGCAGTTGCTGCAGATGTATCTGGCGTGGGCCGCGCAACGCAACATGCGCGTGGAGGTGCTGCAGCAGGATCCGGAGCAGGGCCGCGCCTGGCTGGCGATCGCCGGCTTCGGCGCGCTGGATCTGCTGCAACCGGAGACCGGCCTGCACGTGCAGGAACAGGACGCCGACGAACCGGCGCTGCGCCGGCTCAGCGCACAGGTGCGGGTCGCGCCGGACCTGCCCGGACAGGCCCGGCGCGCGTCGGATGCCGACGACGAACTGCGCGTGTGCCGCCGCTACCGCATCGCGCCGGCGCCGCTGGTGCGCGACAGCGTGCGCGGTTGGCGCAGCGGCCGGCTGGAGCGCGTGCTGGGCGGCGATTTCGACGTGATGCCCAGCGCCTGAACCGCGCTGGCGGCGGCGCACGCCGCTCCCAGACACCGCGCGCGGCATGCGCCACGATCGCAACGCCCCGCCCCGCCCCGCCTTTCGATTGCCGCTCCCTATCGAATCATTTCGATCAATCAATTTTATAAAGAATTCAGCCACCGATAGTCTGCACCTACCGAATCAGCCCGAGCCCGCCATGCGCCAGCCCAATGATCGCCTCTTCCGCATTGCGCCGACGCATCGCTAACGCGCCCCCGCGCTTTCCGACACCCGCCCCCATCCCCAGCGACCGCCAGGCCCACAGGCGCGTCCCTTGCGCACGAAGGTAGAGACCGATGAACACCGAAGCCAAATGCCCGTTCAACCACAGCGCCGCCGCCGAAGGCACCACCAACAAGGACTGGTGGCCCAAGCAATTGCGCGTGGACCTGCTCAGCCAGCATTCGTCCAGATCCAACCCGCTGGGCGAGACGTTCGATTACGCCAAGGCCTTCAACGCGCTCGACCTGCAGGCGCTGAAGCGAGACCTGCACGCGTTGATGACCGATTCGCAGGACTGGTGGCCGGCCGATTTCGGCCATTACGGCCCGTTGTTCATCCGCATGGCCTGGCATAGCGCCGGCACCTATCGCACCGGCGACGGCCGTGGCGGCGGCGGCCGCGGCCAGCAACGCTTCGCTCCGCTCAACAGCTGGCCGGACAACGTCAGCCTGGACAAGGCGCGGCGCCTGCTGTGGCCGATCAAGCAGAAGTACGGGCAGGCGATTTCCTGGGCCGACCTGATGATCCTCACCGGCAACGTCGCGCTGGAATCGATGGGCTTCAAGACCTTCGGTTTCGCCGGCGGCCGCGAAGACACCTGGGAGCCGGACCAGGACGTGTACTGGGGCCGCGAGACCACCTGGCTGGGCGGCGACGTGCGCTATGCGCACGGCTCGGACGGCGTGGACAAGGCCGGCGGCGTGCTGGTCTCCGACGACGACGCCGATGGCGACGTGCACACGCGCAATCTGGAGAACCCGCTGGCCGCGGTGCAGATGGGCCTGATCTACGTCAATCCGGAAGGCCCGGACGGCAATCCGGATCCGCTGCTCGCCGCCAAGGACATCCGCGACACCTTCGCGCGCATGGCGATGAACGACGAAGAGACGGTCGCATTGATCGCCGGCGGCCACACCTTCGGCAAGACCCACGGCGCCGGCCCGGCCGACCACGTCGGCGCCGAACCGGAAGCCAGCGACCTGGGCGCGCAGGGCCTGGGCTGGCACAACAGTTTCGGCAGCGGCAAGGGCGGCGACACCATCACCAGCGGCCTGGAGGTCACCTGGACCACCACCCCGGCGCAGTGGAGCCACGATTTCTTCGAACACCTGTTCAAGTTCGAGTGGGAGCTGAGCAAGAGCCCGGCCGGCGCGCACCAGTGGGTGGCGAAGAATGCCGAGGCGCTGATCCCGGACGCGCACGATGCGTCGAAGAAGCATCTGCCGACCATGCTCACCACCGACCTGGCGCTGCGCTTCGATCCGGCCTACGCCGCGATCTCGCGCCGCTTCCTGGAACACCCCGAGCAGTTCGCCGATGCCTTCGCCCGCGCCTGGTTCAAGCTGACCCACCGCGACATGGGTCCGCGTGCGCGCTACCTGGGTCCCGAGGTGCCGGCCGAAGAACTGGTCTGGCAGGATCCGATCCCCGCGCTGGACCACGCGCTGGTCGATGCGCAGGACATCGCCGCCCTGAAGCAGACGCTGCTCGGTTCGGGCCTGAGCATCGCCCAGCTGGTGTCCACTGCATGGGCCTCGGCCTCCACCTTCCGCGGCTCGGACAAGCGCGGCGGCGCCAACGGCGCGCGCATCCGCCTGGCCCCGCAGAAGGACTGGGAGGTCAACCAGCCCGAACAGCTGGCGCAGGTCCTGTCCGTGCTCGAACGCATCCAGGCGCAGTTCAACGGCGCCCAGAGCGGCGGCAAGAAGATCTCGCTGGCCGACCTGATCGTGCTCGGCGGCGCGGCTGCGGTCGAGCAGGCCGCCAAGAACGCGGGGCAGACCCTGACCGTGCCGTTCGTGCCGGGGCGCATGGACGCCACGCAGGCGCAGACCGACGTCGAATCGTTCGCCGTGCTCGAACCGGCGGCCGACGGCTTCCGCAACTACAGCAAGCGCCGCTACGCGGTCTCCGCCGAAGCGCTGCTGATCGACAAGGCACAGCTGCTGACCCTGACCGCGCCGGAGATGACCGTGCTGGTCGGCGGCCTGCGCGTGCTCGGCGCCAATGTCGGGCAGTCGGCGCACGGCGTGTTCACCAAGCGCACCGACACGCTGAGCAACGACTTCTTCGCCAACCTGCTGGACATGGGAATCGAGTGGAAGGCGACCTCGGACACCAAGGAACTGTACGCGGGCCGCGATCGCACCAGCGGCGAGCAAACGTGGACCGGCACGCGCGTGGATCTGGTGTTCGGTTCCAACTCGATCCTGCGTGCCCTGGCCGAGGTGTATGCCAGCGCCGATGCGCAGGAGAAGTTCGTGCGGGATTTCGTCGCGGCCTGGAGCAAGGTGATGCAGCTGGACCGTTTCGATCTGGCGGCGTGAGATCGAGGGCCTGCCCGGTGCATTGGGCGGGCTGCTGATCGGTCAGGCCTGCCCGGATGATCCGGAGCGGGTCGGCGGACGCAGTTGCTGCACTGCGCGGCATATAAAAAACGCCCCGGCTTGCCGGGGCGTTTGCGTGAGCGTCATGACATAGGCATCGCGACGCCAAGGCTGATGCAAGTTGGTCGTTGAAAGTGACTCGGGCCCTCAATCCCACGCTACCCGACACCGACAGGTCACCGCTTCGTTCGTCGCGACTGAAGTCGCTCCCACAGGGACTCGCGGCACGTTGGCTGTTGCGCTGATGTGAGACTTCGAGTGGCCTTGGGCCATCTGCCCCGCCCTGCCTGACCAATCAGGTTCACCACGTTGTTTGTCGCGGCTGAAGCCGCTCCTGCAGGAACTCCGCGGCGTGCTGGCTGGGTGCACTGTAGGAGGGGCTTCAGCCCCGACACTTTCCGACACCGATCGGTCCCCCGCTTCGTTCGTCGCGGCTAAAGCCGCTCCTACAGGGGGATTTGTGGGGCGCCTGCACTGTGGGAGGGACTTCAGTCCCGACTGCACGATGCGTGGAAAAGCACCCCAGCCGGCGAAAGCGAGCGAGGGGCCGCGGGCATCGAGCGGAGCGCGGCGCATCTGCCCAGCGCACGTTGGCCCGCGTCGTCGCGTCTTCGGAAACGGCCGTCCCCGTCAAAGCCCCTACAGCGCGTCCAGATCGCCCAGCGCGCGGATCAACCGTCGCGCGCGCTTGTCCGGCTTGCCCTCGGGGGCCTGGTAGCCGTTGCGTTCGGCGCTGCGTTGCGCGCGTTGCTGCGCGCGCCGCTCGCGCGAGGCCTCGCTCTCCTGGTACAGCGTCTGCGCGACGCTGGCCGGGCCGCGGTCGTCGCTGAGCGCCAGCACCTGGATCTCGAACACCTCCTCGCCGCGCTCCACGCGCAACTGCTCGCCCACGCGCACCGCGCGCGAGGATTTCGGCCGCTGCCCGGCCACGTCGACCTTGCCGGTCTCCACCGCCTGCTTGGCCACGCTGCGGGTCTTGAAGAAGCGTGCAGCCCACAGCCAGACATCCAGCCGGACCACACTCGGTTGCGCTAGCGGTTCATTCATCGCGTTTACGGAAATCCACGTTCATCGGTCGATCGTCGCGTCGCTCGCCGGACCACTGCAGCGACTCCTGCGGATGGCAGCGCTGCTGGCGCTGGCTGGCGGCCAGGCCGTCGGCGCGGCGCGGGAGCGCGCTGGCGTCCTCGCCGACCAGGCATTCCGGGCGCTCGCCCGGTCGCAGGTCGGCATCGTCCCGTCGCGCGTTGTCGGCACAAGCGGCCAGTGCCAGCGCCAGCGCGCTGCATCCGATCCACTGCAGATTGCGGCGCGATCGCGGCATTGCAAGTTCCTCCGGTGAGTGCTGCGCCGACAGCCTGCGCCCAGGCCTGAAACTGCACCGAAAGGCCCGGCCGCGTGCGCCTGCACCGCCGACGGGCCGGCGCACCATCGGCGGGCGGCGATCGCCGCTTCAGCATCGACGCCTTCAGTCTAGGACGTTCGCCGCCGCGCCACATCTGCCATGCGTCGCCTCCCCGGGGTCGCGCGCAGGTGCTAGTGTGCGCGGCTCCCCGCTCCCGTCCCTGCAGGCAAGCGATGGCCAAGCCCGCCACCCTCACCGAAGGCCCGATCGGCCGGCAGTTGCTGCTGTTCGCGCTGCCGATCCTGGCCGGCAACATCGCGCAGTCGCTGAACGGGTCGGTCAACGCGATCTGGGTGGGCCGCTACCTCGGCGAGGCGGCGCTGACCGCGGCGGCCAACGCCAACAGCATCATGTTCTTCCTGATCGGCTCGGTGTTCGGCATCGGCATGGCCGCCACCATCCTGATCGGCCAGGCGATGGGCCGCGGCGACGTGGTCCAGGCGCGGCGGGTGATGGGCACCAGCGCCACGTTCTTCATCGGCATCTCGGTGCTGATCGCGGCCGGCGGCTGGTGGCTGGCGCGGCACCTGCTCGCGGCGATGGGCACCCCGGCCGCCTCGCTGCCGCTGGCCGAGGCCTACCTGCGGGTGATCTTCCTGGCGATGCCGCTGCTATACGCGTTCGCGTTCCTGTCGGCGGCGCTGCGCGGCACCGGCGACTCGCGCACCCCGTTCCGCTTCCTGCTGCTGTCGGTGGCGCTGGATATCGGCTTCAATCCGCTGCTGCTGTTCGGGCTGGGGCCGTTCCCGAAGCTGGGCATCGCCGGCGCGGCCTGGGCCACGCTGATCGCCCAGGCCATCGCCCTGGGCGGCCTGCTGCTGTACCTGCGGCACAAGCGCCATGTGCTGTGGCTGGGCCGGCAGGACGCGCGGCTGTTCCGCATCGACCCGACGATCCTGCGCGCGCTGGTGGTCAAGGGCGTGCCGATGGGCCTGCAGATGGTGCTGATCTCGCTGGCGATGATCGTGATGATCTCGATGGTCAACGGCTACGGCACCGATACCTCGGCCGCCTACGGTGCGGCGATGCAGCTGTGGACCTACGTGCAGATGCCGGCGATGGCGATCGGCGCGGCCTGTTCGTCGATGGCCGCGCAGAACGTCGGCGCGCAGCGCTGGGACCGGGTCGCGGCGACCGCGCGGCAGGGCGTGCTGTTCAACTTCCTGCTGACCGGCGCGCTGATCGCGCCGCTGATCCTGCTCGACCGCTGGACCCTGGCGCTGTTCCTGCCGCCGCACAGCGCGGCGCTGGAGATCGCGCGCCACCTCAACCACATCGCGGTGTGGTCGTTCCTGTTCTTCGGCGTGACCTTCGTGATCTCCGGCGTGGTCCGTGCCACCGGCGCGGTGATGCCGCCGCTGCTGATCCTGGCGCTGGCGCTGTGGGGCATCCGCGTGCCGTTCGCGCAGTTGCTGCAGCCGCAGTTCGGCGCCGATGCGGTGTGGTGGAGCTTCCCGACCAGTTCGATCTGCGCGATGGCCTTATCGCTGGCCTATTACCGCTGGGGCAACTGGCGCAAGGCGCAGATGCTGAGCCAGCCGCGCCCCGAGGAAATGGCGCATCCGGCGGAAGTACCGGCGGCGCCGCCGGCTGCGGTCGCGGACGTGTCGATCGTGCAGGAGCCGGCGCGCTGAGCGTGCGCGCCCGCGTTTCGATCGAGGCGATCGCCTGTGGGAGCGGCCTCGATGGCGACGGGATTTCCCGGGAAGTTCAGTCGCGACTGAAGTCGCTCCCACATACCACCCTCGACGGCTCCGGGAAGCGCGCTCACTCCGCCTCGGCCGAAGCGACATCGAGAGAACGCCGTCGGGGCTGAAGCCGCCGACGCGTTGGCCACGCGAATGGTCCGCGGCTTCGCTCGGTCGCGGTTGAAACCGCTCCTACAGGATTTGCGGCTGGCCTGCTGGGTGCGCTGCGGCAGGAGCCTTCGCCCCCCGACCGGAAATCCCCTGCCCGCGTCATGCCGAGCGCAAGCCCGACATATCGAGCGCAGCGGCGCAGCCACGCGCCATCGCGGCCACACCGCCGCCCAAACGCAAACGGCCGCCCGAAGGCGGCCGTCGCGGCAGCGACCGAAGTCGCCGGGGGATTACTCGGCCTTGGCGGCGGCCGCAGCGGCCTGACGCGCGACCTTGGCCTGTGCAGCGGCGGCCAGATCTTCCTTGATGCGGGCGGCCTTGCCTTCCAGGCCACGCAGGTAGTACAGCTTGCCGGCGCGGACCTTGCCGCGGCGCTTCACTTCGACCGAGTCGATGATCGCGCTGTGGCTCTGGAACACGCGCTCCACGCCGAAGCCGTGGGAGATCTTGCGCACGGTGAACGAGGAGTTCAGGCCGGCGTTCTTGGTGCCGATCACCACGCCTTCGTAGGCCTGAACGCGCTCGCGGTTGCCTTCCTTCACCTTGACGTTGACGACGATGGTGTCGCCCTGGTTGAACTCCGGCAGCTTGCGCTGGATCTGGGCGGCTTCGAAGTCGGCCAGGATGGTCTTGTTGAGCTTGCTCATGGTGGGCACCGCTTGTGTCTGGTGAGGTGGTCCGGCAGTCGCCGCACGGCGATTGCGCGATATACGGATGGGCCAAGCGCAGATGGCTAGGCCGGAAAGCCGGGCATTTTAACCCAGTCGTGCCGCCATGGCTAGGGCTTGGATGGATTTTCCTGCACGGGGGCCGGATCGGCCTGCAGGCCCTGGCGGAATTCTTCCAGCAGGCGGCGGTCGGCCGCGCTCAGCGCCGCCTCGTCCAGCAGGTCCGGGCGCCGCAGCCAGGTCCGGCCCAGCGCCTGCATGCGCCGCCAGCGCGCGATCGCGGCATGGTTGCCGGAGCGCAGGATGGCCGGCACCTCGCCCAGCGCGTGCTCGCGCGGATGGGTGTAGTGCGGGCAGTCGAGCAGGCCGTCCGGGCCTTCGAAGCTGTCCTGGGCGGCGGACTCGGCATCGTTCAGCGCGCCCTCCTGCAACCGGGTGACCGCATCGACCAGCACCGCCGCGGCCAGTTCGCCGCCGGACAGCACGTAGTCGCCGATCGAGATCTCCTCGTCCACCGCGGCGGCGACGAAGCGCTCGTCCACCCCCTCGTAGCGTCCGCACAGCAGCACCAACCGCGGCAAGGCCGCCAGCTGGCGGGCCTTGGCCTGGGTCAGCGGCGCGCCCTGCGGGCTCAGGTAGATGACCGGCGCCGGTTGCGGGTCGGCCTCGCGCACCGCCTGCAGGCAGGCCTGCAGCGGCTCGATCATCATCACCATGCCCGGGCCGCCGCCGAACGGGCGGTCGTCCACCTTGCGGTAGCCGCCGGTGGCGTAGTCGCGCGGATTCCAGCCGTGCAGCGCCAGCAGCGCGCGCTCCTGCGCACGCCCCACCACGCCGAACGCGGCGCACTGGGCGACGAACTCGGGGAACAGGCTGATGACGTCGATGCGCATGAGGCCGGGAATGGGGAGTCGAGAATGGGGAATGGGAACAGCAAGAGCGAAAGCGGCCGCATGGCCGCCTCGCTCAGAACTCGGGGTCCCAGTCGACCACGATCAGGTTGGCCTCGAAATCCACCGACTTGACGTAGTCCGGCTGCACGAACGGCAGCAGCCGCTCGCGGTCGCCGCGCACCACCAGCACGTCGTTGGCGCCGTTGGAGAACAGGTGCGAGACCTGGCCCAGGGCCACGCCGTCGACGGTGCGCACGTCCAGGCCTTCCAGGTCCACCCAGTAGTATTCGTCGGGCTTGGGCGGCGGCAGGGTGTCGCGCGCCACGTAGATCTCGGTGCCGCGCAGCGCCTCGACCGCATCGCGATCGGTGACGTCGGGCAAGGTGACCACCAGATGCTTGCTGGATTCGCGGCCGCGCACCCCGCTGAGGGTGCTCTCGCTGCCGTCGGGCTTGCGCACGATCCAGGGCTGGTAGCGAAAAATGGCGAGGCGCGGCTCGGTCCACGACTCGAGCTTGGCCTCGCCACGTACGCCGAAGGCGCCCAGGATCCTGCCCAGCAGGATACGGCGCTGGCTGTCTTTCATGGGTGCAAAAACCGAAGGGCCGCGCCAGGCGCGGCCCGCAGGATCAGGCCGCGGTGGCCTGGGCCTTGGTCGCTTCCTTGTACAGGTTGCGCACCTTGTCGGTCAGCTGCGCGCCATTGGACACCCAATGGTCAACGCGCGGCAGGTCGAGCACGATACGCGGCTCGGCGCCCTGCGCGACCGGGTTGTAATAGCCCAGGCGCTCGATGTTGCGGCCGTCGCGCGCGCTGCGCACGTCGGTGACGATGATGTGGTAGAAGGGGCGCTTCTTGGCGCCGCCACGGGTAAGGCGAATCTTGACCATGGTGAGTTTTCCGGTGTTGCCCAGTCGCCAGGATGGCGCGGTAAGCCGGCGATTATAGCGGGCGGGCGGAACGCTGCCAAGTCGCCCCCAGACCGGTCAGATGGCTTGCCAGGCCTGGGTCTCGACGGCGGCGTTCAGTATCCGCAACAGCTCCGCGGCCGGCCCCAGCGCCTGCCCGTCCACCGCGGCGATGGCCTGCTGGCCGCGCGCATTGCAGGCGAAGGCGGCGGCACACCCGGCCAGTTCGCGCAGGTGCAGCGGCCGCACCTGCTGGGCGATGCCGAGCTTGGCCAGGCCGGCCTGCAGCAGCCGCTCCTGGGTGCCGCGCAGGGCCGGCGCCTGCGGCCACACCACGCCCTGCCCGTCCCACGCACCCAGGTTCCAGATCGACCCCTCGACGACCAGCCCTTGCGCATCGACGAACAGCGCATCGTCGAAGCCGGCCTGCAGCGCCAGCCGGCGTTGGTGGAACAAGGCGAACGTGCCGGCGTGCTTGATCTGCGGCAGTTCGCGCGCGAACACCGCGCTGCGCAGCCGCAACGGCGTGGCATCCGCCTGCGCGGGCGCCGCCAGCGAGACCAGCAGTTCCGGCGTGCAGGCCGCATGGGCGCGGCGGAAATCGAAGTCGCGGGCGAACACGCTGGCGCGCAGCGACGCATCGCCGCTGCCGAATGCCTGCAGCGCCGCGCGCAGCTCGGCGCGGATCCGGGCGGCCGGCAGTTCGCTGCCGAACAGCGTGCGGGTGGCCTCATCGAGCCGCCGCAGATGCAGGTCGAAGCCGCGCACCGCGCCGTCGCGGACCTGCATCGTGCTGAAGTGGCCGTAGTTGACCAGCGCCGGCGCGGCCAATGCCTCCGCGCTCGCCGGCCGTCCGTTGCAGAACAGCCTCGCGCTCACAGCAGCGCCTGCACCTGGTCCCACCAGCTGTCGAGCAGCGTCGCCGCCGGCAGCGCCGGCGCCATCCACGCCGACTGCCCGGCCCAGGCCTGCATCGCCGCCAGGCGGCCTTCGCGCACCGCGGCCTGGCGCATCGGCGCGGTCAGCCCGCGCTGCACCGGGTAGGGCCGCGGCGGCGGCGCCGTCGGCTCGGCGGCGGCGCGCACGTAGTCGGTGGCCAGCGCGCGGCCGAGGCGGCCGGAAAAGGCGCGGGTCGGCACGGTCTGTTCCGGCTCGGCGCGTGCCAGCGCCTCGGCCCAGGCTGGCGCCAGCGCCGCCTCCGGGGTGCGCAGGAAGGCGGTGCCGATCTGTACCGCGCTGGCCCCCAGGGTCAGCGCCGCAGCGATGCCGCGGCCATCGGCGATGCCGCCGGCGGCGATCACCGGCACGTCCAGCCGATCGGCCAGCCGCGGCAGCAACGCGAACAGGCCGGTCAGTTGCTGCTCGGCGCGCGCCGCATCGAACGCGCCGCGGTGGCCGCCGGCCTCCGCGCCCTGCGCGACCACCGCATCGGCGCCGGCGGCCTGCGCCGCCAGCGCCTCGTCCAGCGTGGTGGCACAGGCGAACCAGGCGATGCCGGCCTGCTTCAGCTGCGCGACGAAGGCGGGCGGGAACAGGCCCATGATCGAGGACGCCACCGCTGGCCGCGCGTCCAGCAGCGCGGCGCACTGCGCGTCGAAATCGGCTGGCCCGGCATCGCCGGCGGCAGCCTCGACCGGCGGCCCCCACTGCGCGAGGAACGCGCGCGTGGCCGCCTCGGCGGCGGCGTCGCGCAGCGGCGGCGGATCCGGCACCCACAGGTTGACCTGCGCCGGCCCGTCGCTGTCGCGCCGAAACGCGTCCATCCAGGCGCCGATGTCCGCGACCGAGGACAGCACCGCACCCATCGCGCCCATGCCGCCGGCCTGCGCGACCGCCACCGACAGCGGCACCGGGCAGGCCCCGGCCATCGGCGCCAGCAGGATCGGCGTGCGCAAGCCGAAGCGTGAGCAGAACGCGGTCACGCGGTGTTGCAGCGAATCGTTCATGGCGGGTCGATGCCGCGGTGGCGGCTGGCGGATAGCGCAGCGGATGATATCGCCAGTTTCCGTGTAGCGGCTGCGGGGTGCGGTAGGCACGGGATGCGCGGGGCGAAGGCTGCACACGCATGAATGACCAGGGGCTGCACCCTTAGCTTCTGCATGCATTGCGAGGTGGCTTCGCCCCGACCCTCACCCCAACCCCTCTCCCGGTGGGAGAGGGGCTTTAGTGCCGCGGCTCAGCGGAACGGCAGGCCGCCGCGTCCGCCCATGCCGCCCATCATGCCCTTCATGCCGCGCATCAGGCCCTTCATGCCGCCGCCGGCCATCTTCGACATCATCTTTTCCATTTGCTGGAACTGCTTCATCAGCTTGTTGACGTCGGCCGGCTGGGTGCCGGAACCGCGCGCGATGCGGGCACGGCGCGAGCCGTTGAGCAGGGTCGGATTGCGCCGCTCCTTCTTGGTCATCGAGCCGATGATCGCGATCATCCGCGGCACGTCCTTGTTGCCGGCGACCTGCTGCTTGAGGTGCTCGGGGATCTGGCCCATGCCCGGCAGCTTGTCCATCAGCCCGGAAATGCCGCCCATGTTCTGCATCTGCTCGAGCTGGTCGCGCATGTCGTTGAGGTCGAACTTCTTGCCCTTGGCGACCTTCTCGGCGAGCTTCTGCGCCTTGTCCTTGTCGACCTGGTGCTCGACCTGCTCGACCAGCGACAGCACGTCGCCCATGTCCAGGATGCGGCTGGCCAGGCGGTCGGGATGGAACACGTCCAGGCCGTCGGGCTTCTCGCCCACGCCGATGAACTTGATCGGCTTGCCGGTGATGTAGCGCACGCTCAGCGCGGCGCCGCCGCGGGCATCGCCGTCGGTCTTGGTCAGCACCACGCCGGTCAGCGGCAGCGCCTCGCTGAACGCCTTGGCGGTGTTGGCCGCGTCCTGGCCGGTCATCGCATCGACCACGAACAGGGTTTCGGCCGGGTTGATCGCGGCGTGCAGCGCCTTGATCTCGGTCATCATCGCCGCGTCGATGGCGAGGCGGCCGGCGGTGTCGACCAGCAGCACGTCGACGAAGGACTTGCGCGCGTCGGCGATCGCGGCGCGGACGATGTCCACCGGCTGCTGCGAGGCCTCGGACGGGAAGAACAGCACCCCGACCTGCTCGGCCAGGGTCTTGAGCTGCTCGATCGCCGCCGGACGGTAGACGTCGGCGGAGACCACCATCACCTTCTTCTTGCGCTTTTCCTTCAGGTGCTTGGCCAGCTTGCCGACCGTGGTGGTCTTGCCCGCGCCCTGCAGGCCGGCCATCAGCACGATCGCCGGCGCCGGCACGTTGAGGTTGAGGTCGCTGGCGGCCGAGCCCATCACCGTGGTCAGCTCGTCGCGCACGACCTTGATCAGCGCCTGGCCCGGGGTCAGGCTCTTGAGCACTTCCTGGCCGACCGCGCGCACCTTGATGCGCTCGATCAGCGCCTGCACCACCGGCAGCGCGACGTCGGCCTCGAGCAGCGCGATGCGCACTTCGCGGGTGGCTTCGCGGATGTTCTCCTCGGTCAGGCGGCCGCGGCCGCGCAGGCGCTGCATGGTGCCGGAGAGGCGTTGGGTGAGGGATTCGAACATGCGGGCGGGTCGCAGACGGGAAACGGTCGTCGATTATAGCCGCGCCGGCCGGCGATCCCGGAGCCGGCCCCGGCTCGGGCCCGTAGCGGCATCGGCAGGCCGCCCCCGCCCTGGCGCCGCCGCCTACCGGCTTCCTCGCGGCGCCGCCGATGCCGTCGCGCATGGCGCGCTGCCGTGGGCGCGGCGCGAGCGGGTGCGTCCGATCGACCGGGCCGCCGCCACGAGCGCAGGCCCGATATGCGAAACTGGCGCGATGCTCCTGATCCTCGTCGCGACCCTGCTGTACCTGACCGCTACCGGCCTGCTGGTCGGCTCGGTGGTGCGCGACCGGGTCGAGCGCAGCCGCGGCTGGCTGTGGGCGGCGCTGCCGGCGGTGGCGCTGCATGCGGGCTACCACGTGCAGGTGGCGCTGCACACCGCCGGCGGGCCGGACATGCACTTCTTCGCCGCGCTGTCGCTGGTCAGCCTGGGCATGGCGCTGATGACCGCACTGGTCGGCGCCAGCGGGCGCATGGCGGCGCTGGGCGTGGTGGTGTTCCCGCTGTCGGCGGCGCTGCTGCTGGCCTACCACTCGCACGGCCACGAGCCGGCGCCGGTCCTGGACTGGCGGCTGCAGCTGCATGCATGGATGGCGCTGCTGGCCTACGCCACGCTGGGCATCGCCGCGCTGCTGGCGGTGATGCTGTGGCTGCAGGAGCGCGCGCTGCGCCGTCGCGACTTCCATCCGTGGCTGCGCGCGCTGCCGCCGCTGACCGCGCTGGAGACGCTGCTGTTTCGCACCATCGTGGTCGGCTTCATCCTGCTGACCCTGACCCTGTTGACCGGGGTGCTGTTCGTGCAGGATTTTCTGGCGCAGCGGCTGGTGCAGAAGACCGTGCTCAGCGTGCTGTCGTGGATCGTGTTCGGCGCGTTGCTGTTCGGCCGCTGGCGCTACGGCTGGCGCGGGATCAAGGCGGTGCACTGGACCCTGGCGGCGATGCTGTTGCTGCTGCTGGCGTTCTTCGGCAGCAAGTTCGTCATCGAACTGGTGCTCGGGCATCCGCAGTAGCGGCTGCGTGTCGGCATTGGGGGATGCAATGCCTCCCCTGTAGGAGCGGCTTCAGCCGCGACGCCGGCGCCGAGGAAATGTCGGTTACGGAAACGTTCTGTCGCGGCTGAAGCCGCTCCTACAGGAAGCGCGCTGCCTGCCGGCGGCTCTGCATCACACCTCAATCGGCCAATGCCGCCTCCACCGCGGTCCAATCGGCATGCGCGCCGACCTCGGCGAAGCGGTATTCGATGCGGTGCCGGTAGACCTGGCCGGGACGCAGGATGGTGTCGGGGAAGCCCGGCTGGTTCGGCGCATCCGGATAGCCCTGCGGCTCCAGGCACACGCCGCGGCCCAGGCCCGGATGCTGGCGGTCCAGCCAGTGCCCTTCGTACAGTTGCAGCGCCGGCATCGCGCTGGCGATGCGCATGGCCACGCCGCTGTGCGGCGAATACAGGATGGCGCTGCAGTCGCGCGGCTCGGCCAGCACCAGGCAATGGTCGTAGCCGCCGCTCAGGCGCAACTGCGGATCGGCCGCGCCGTCCTTGTCGGCGATCGCGCGCGGGTGGCGGAAGTCGAACGGCGTGCCGGCCACCGCGGCGACCTCGCCGGTCGGCAGCAACGCCGCGTCGGCCACCGGCAGGTAGCGGTCGGCCGGCACGCGCAACCACTGCGCGGCGGCCGCCACGCCGGCATCGCCGGCCAGGTTGAAGTACGGATGATGGGTGAGATTGAGCGGGGTCGGCGCATCGGTCTGCGCAGCGAACTGCAGTTCCAGGGTGCGCCCGTGCACGCTGAACTCGGCGCTGACCCGCACGTTGCCCGGATAGCCTTCCTCGCCGGCCGGCGAGTCGTAGCGCAACTGCAGGCTGCGCTCGGACTGCGCCTGCACCGACCACACCCGGCGCCCGAATCCGCACGCGCCGCCATGCAGATGATTGGCGCCTTCGTTGGCGGTGACCGCGTAGCGCTGCCCGTCCACGCTGAACGCCGACCCGGCGATGCGGTTGCCGAAGCGGCCGACCAGCACACCGAGATAGGCCGGGTCGTGCAGGTACGCGTCCAGCGTCGGCAGCCCGAGGACCAGTTCGGTGCGGCCGCGCGCAGTCTCCAGGCTCAAGCCGCGCAGCAGGCCGCCATAGGTCAGCACTTCCGCGCGCAAGCCGGCGCCGCTGTCCAGGAGCAAGCGTTGGATGGCGGTACCGTCGGGAAGCTGGCCGAAGATCGATGACATGCGGGGTCCTTTGTAGGCGCGTGCGGAGTCCACGCGTGCCGCGCAGCATAACCAGCGCGGCCGCTCGCAAGCCATCGCCGCGCAGGTTGGTGCATCGATGCACCACGCCGCGTGCTTGCGACTGCGATCACGCGCCACGGCGAGATGGGTGCGAGGCGCACTCCATGCACGATCTGCGGCATCGCATCATTGCAATCCCCATATCGATACGCCGATTTAAATCATTGGTCGGCTATCTGTCGCTCGCCTATCCTCGATGCGCGCATCGGGGAGCGCAACGGGACGGCGCGGCGACCACGTCAGCGGACAGCCGCGCCAGCGATGCGAATCGGCTATAGCAGCGAGGATTTACGTCATTGGTCGCAACGCGCCGGCCTGCCTATGCTCGAACCGCGGCCGGGGCCTGCCGCAGCGCCGCACCCTCACCGATCACAAGGACTGCGATCTGCACCGATACCGCCACCACGCCGCGCCCTGCCATCCGCGACTGCCGCTGTGCGCCGCAGCGGCCCCGTGCAGCACCGATCCCGTGCATGCGCCGCGTGCGGCCGGCGCCGCCCCTCATCACCGACGCGGCGTCCGTGCACGGCACCGCCGCACCATCCACCTAGGAGACCCACGATGCTCTCGACCCGCTCACTGAAGAACGCCGCGCGACGCTGGCGGCGACGCCTGCCGCTGGCCGCCGCGGTGGCCGCGCTGACAGTCGGCGCCGGCCTGGCGCAGGCCGCCGACGTCGCGGTGCGCGGCACGCTGCACGCCGACCAGCCGGGCGCGCAGGTCTCGCGCAACCTGTTCGGCCAGTTCGCCGAACACCTGGGCAACGGCATCTACGGCGGCGTGTGGGTCGGGCCGGACTCGAAGATCCCCAACACCCGCGGCTACCGCAACGACGTGGTCGCGGCGCTGAAGGCGCTGGAGGTGCCCAACATCCGCTGGCCCGGCGGCTGCTTCGCCGACGAATACCACTGGCGCGACGGCATCGGCCCGCGCGCCAAGCGCCCGACCAGCATCAACACGCACTGGGGCGGCGTCGAGGAACCGAACAGCTTCGGCACCCACGAGTTCATGGACTTCACCGAGCTGCTCGGCACCCAGGCCTACGTGGCCGGCAACGTCGGCGACGCCGCGCCGGACGAGATGGCGCAATGGGTCGAGTACATGACCGCGCCGACCAAGTCCACGCTGGCCAACCAGCGCCGCGGCAACGGCCGCAACGCGCCGTGGAAGGTGCCGTACTTCGGCGTCGGCAACGAGCTGTGGGGCTGCGGCGGCAACATGCGCGTGGAATACGCCGCCGACGTGTACCGCCGCTACCAGACCTTCGTCAAGGCGCCGGCCGACCAGAAGATCATGAAGATCGCGCCCGGCCCCAGCGATGCCGACTACCACTGGACCGAAGTGATGATGCGCGAGGCCACCAAGTACATGGACGGGCTGAGCATGCACTACTACACCATCCCCGGCGGCTGGCCGCCGCGCGCCTCGTCCACCGAGTTCGACGAGACCGCGTGGATCGAGACGCTGTCGCGCACGCTGCTGATGGACGAGCTGATCAGCAAGCACAGCGCGATCATGGACAAGTACGACCCGGGCAAGAAGGTCGCGCTGGTGGTGGACGAATGGGGCACCTGGTACAGCGGCCTGCCCAACGTCAACCCGGGCTTCCTGCGCCAGCAGAACACGCTGCGCGACGCGCTGGTAGCCTCGCTCAACCTGGACATCTTCGTCCAGCACGCCGACCGCGTGCGCATGGCCAACATCGCGCAGATGATCAACGTGCTGCAGGCGATGATCCTCACCGACGGCGACAAGATGCTGCTGACCCCGACCTACCACGTGTTCGCGATGTACAAGCCGTACCAGGACGCGACCGCGCTGCCGCTGCAGATCAAGGCGCCGGACTACAAGCACGGCGAGTACACGGTGCCGTCGGTGCACGGTTCGGCGGTCAAGGCGAAGGACGGCCACGTCTACGTGGCGCTGACCAACCTGGACCCGAACCGCGCCGCGGAGGTGGCGGTGAGCGTGGACGGCGTACAGGCCAGCGGCGTCAGCGGGCAGATCCTCACCGCGCCGAAGATCACTGCGCTTAACACCTTCGAACAGCCGCAGGCGGTGAAGCCGGCGGCCTTCGGCGGCGCCAGCCTGCAGGGCGGCACGCTGAAGGTGGCGCTGCCGGCCAAGGCGATCGTGATGCTGAAGCTGCAATAGTCGCGGACGCCTTCGCGCCTACCCTCCCGCTGCAGGGCGCGGGCAGGTCGTCCGAACCACGCCGGCGCAGGTCGGCGTGGTTTTTTTATGCGCGGCGCCTATTCCGGGGTGTCGGACAGCCGCGCGAACAGCGAGTCGCCGTCCGGCGAGATCAGGTCGCTGACCGCCCAGCAGCCGTTGCCGCGGCGCTGCAATTCGATCTTCACGCTGCCAGGCTGCTTGCGCGTCGCATCGATGGCCAGCCGATAGTCCACCCGCACTTCCAGCACCGTCGCCAGGGAGCCGCCGGACACCAGTGTAAAGCGCGGAGTGCCCTCAATGTCGCCGTCCTGCGCGTTGGTCCACGGGTCGTAGTCCAGGCGGCAGATGCCCTCGCGCTCGGCGCAGGCGAGTTCGTCCTTGACCGCATGGGCGAAGGACGGCGTCAGCAGCCCGTCCAGGTTCTGCGGCCGCCAATAGAAATCGCGCGCCTGGTACAGCCGTTCGGCCACCTGCAGCGGCGTCGCGCACGGCGGCGCCTGCGCCGCGGCGAGCGCAGGCAAAAAGGCAAGGATGGCAACGAGTCGACGCATGCGCGGCTCCGGTATCGGGGGCGCCTATGAAGCCCGGATCGCGGCGTGTGCGCAAGCGCCGGGCAAAAAAGAGGAGCCGGCGAACCGGCTCCTCGACCTCGTGCAGCGCCTCTCGCAGGCGGCGGGCTACGCCGCGCTGACCGCCGCGTAGCCGTCGAACGTCATGCTCGCCGACGCGCGCCCCTGGGTCAGCGAGCGCAACGCGGTGGTGTAGGCCTGCAGTTGCGCCAGCGGCGCCTGCGCGACCACGTCGGCGCGGGTGCCGCGCTCGGCGATCGCCACGACGCGTCCCTCGCGCCGCTGCAGATCGCCGAGCACGTCGCCGACGCTGGCGGCCGGGGTGTCGATCGCCAAGGCCATCACCGGCTCCAGCAGCAGCGTGCCGGCCTGCGCCAGCGCCGCCTTCACCGCGTCCGACGCCGCACGCTGGAACGCCAGGTCCGACGAATCCACCGCATGCGCCTGGCCATCGACCAGCACCACCTCCACGCCGACCACCGGGTAGCCGCGCGGACCCTGCGCCAGCGCCGCGCGCACGCCCTTCTCGGTCGCGGCGACGAACGCCTTCGGCACCACGCCGCCGCGGCTGCGGTCGGCGAAGACCACCGCGCCGTCAGTGCGCGGCACCAGGTCCAGCACCACCTGCGCGAACTGGCCGTGGCCGCCGTTCTGCTTGGACAGCCGCCCGACCACGCCCAGCGCCGCGGCGCGCAGCGTTTCCTGGTAGGCCACGCGCGGCGCACCGGTACGCACGTCCACCTGCCACTCGCTGCGCAGGCGCTCCACCATCACCTCCAGGTGCAGCTCGCCCATGCCCCAGACCAGGGTTTCGCCGGTCTCGGCATCGCTGTCGACGCGGAACGAGGGATCTTCCTGCGCCAGCCGCGCCAGTCCCTGCCCCATCCGCACCAGCTCCGCGGCATTGGCCGCGCCCAGCCGCCACGCCAGCACCGGCGGCTGCGTGCGGATGCTCTCCAGCACCCAGCGCGCGTCGCCGCCGCTGAGCGTCTCGCCGCTGGCCGCCTCCTTCCAGCCGAGGATGGCCACGATCTCGCCGGCGCAGGCCTGCGCCACGTCATGGGTGCGCTGCGCCTGCACCACCGCCAGCCGCCCGACCCGGCGCAGACGCCGCGCCTGCGACGTCCACACCATGTCGCCGACGCGCAAGGTGCCCGCATAGACGCGCACGAACGCCAGCGGCCCCTGTGCGGTATGCGCGACCTTGAACACCAGCGCCGCCAACGGGCCGGACGGATCCGGCGCCAGCTGCGCGACGTGCGCCATGTCCGTGCCGCCGACGTCGTCCGCGTCGCGCGTCGCCGGCACCGGCGGGCGGTCCAGCGGCGACGGCAGCCAGTCGACGATCGCGTCCAGCAACGGCTCGATGCCCTTGCTCTTGAATGCCGAGCCGGCCAGCACCGGCACGCCGGCGCCGGCCAGGGTGGCGCGGCGCAGCGCGGCGCGCAGCGCGTCGTCGTCGATCGCACGTTCTTCCAGATAGGCCTGCGCCAGCGCGTCGTCGTGCTCGGCCACCGCGGCGACCAGCCGTTCGCGCGCCTCGGCGAACGCAGCGGCATCGTCCGTGTTCCATGCACGCGCGGCCATGCGTCCGTCGCCGTCCCACGCCAGCACGCGGCGGCCGACCAGGTCGACCCAGCCGTCGAAGCCGGAATCGCCCGGCAGCGGCACGCCGACCGCCCACACCGTGGCGTCGAGCTTGCTGCGCAGCTGCGCCAGCACGCCCTCGAACGAGGCGCCGGCGCGGTCCATCTTGTTGACGAACGCGACCAGCGGCACGCCGTGCCGGCGCGCCTGGCGCCACACGGTTTCCGATTGCGGCTGCACGCCGTCGACCGCGGAGAACACCGCGACCGCGCCGTCGAGCACGCGCAGCGAGCGTTCCACCTCGATCGCGAAATCGATGTGCCCGGGAGTGTCGATCAGGGTGAGCCGATGCGCCGGCTGCCCGCGCGGCGCCCACTGCGCCTGCACCGCGGCCGCGCCGATGGTGATGCCGCGGGCGCGTTCGATGTCGGAGAAGTCGGTGGTGGCGGCGCCGTCGTGGACTTCGCCGACGCGATGGATCGCGCCAGTGGCCCACAACAGGCGTTCGGTGAGGGTGGTCTTGCCGGCGTCGATGTGGGCGATGATGCCGAGGTTGCGCCAGCGGGAAAGGGTTTGGGTGTTCATAGAATGGAGTCCAGTGCCAACACGGGGAGGCCGCATGCCCCGGTTGGCGCGTGGGCATGCGGCTAGGTTTCGGGTTCGGCGGCGTAGTGCATGGCACGTTCTCCTTCGCGTTTCGGAAAGTGGGACAGCTGGAAAAAAGGCAATAAAAAAGCACCCATCGGGTGCTTGTCTGCGGCGGATCGGCGGCGGCGGAGCGCTACGGCTCGGCTCGTTCCATCCCGTCAGGCAGGCGCACCCGGCCCGCGCTGATGCGCAGGGCGTCGGTCGGCAATATCAGCAGCGGTGCGTGCGACATGGGAGGGCGGGCGATACGTGGACGAGGGCGCAAGTCTGGACCTGCGCCGCAGGCGGGTCAATGCCTTCGGCGCCACGCTGCTGGAACAGTCCGGCGCGGCGCGTGCAACGACGCGACCGGGCCGCTCGCCGGTGTTGTCGCGACGCGTGTCCAGGCGGCTGATGTGAGCCAGCTGCGACTGGCAGCTGTGCTCGGTCAGGAACGGCAGCACGTCGATGCCATCGCCCACCCTTGTCGGCCAACGCGCGCATGTCGCGAGCGGGCTTGTTGCGCGGATGCGCGAATACCGCGCTGCAGCCGGCATCGACGACGCTGGACGGGAAAGAGCTTCCGGAACCCCTCGCTTCCCTTCCTGGCAGAAAATGATGGAAGATCGACCTTTAAGCCAAGCGTGAATCCCGAGAGAGTGGGACCCCAACCACATCGGATTTCACCATGTCGCCACATCCCCGTCTCCGCTCCCGCATCGCCCTTTGCGCCGTCGCCGGCCTCTTCGCTGTCTTTGGATCGATTGCCGCCGCCGGTTCTGCGGCGACAGCGCAGCCGGAGAACACGCGGGTTACGGGCTTGCCGATCGTCCACGTCCGCAAGCATCCGGACGCGCTCCCGGTGGTGGTCGTGGTCGCCCAGGACAAGGCCGTGCTGTCGGACTTCGTCGTGCCATACGGCGTCCTGGCGCAATCCGGTGCGGCAACCGTGATCGCCCTGAACATGACCGACCGTCCGTTGAAGGCCGGCCCGCTCACGCTGTTGCCCGACATGACCGTCTCCGCGTTCGACAAGGCCTACCCCGATGGGGCCGACTACGTGATCGTCCCGGCGACGGCGGACAAGCATGCCGAGGAAACGGCCTGGTTGCGGGCACAACGCGCGCACGGCGCAGCGCTGGTGTCGATTTGCGACGGCGTCGAGCTGCTGGCGGAGATCGGCGCACTCGACGGTCGCCGCGCCACGGGCCACTGGGCCTCGCTGCGCGAGCGTCGCAAGCACTACCGGCAGGTCACCTGGCTGACGAACCTGCGCTATGTGGCCGACGGCGATGTCGCCTCGAGCGCAGGGGTCTCTGCCGCGCTGCCGATCAGCCTCGCACTGGTCGAGACGATCGCCGGGACGCAAGCGGCACGCGCGACCGCCGAGCGCCTGGGCGTTGCGTCATGGGAAGCCGCGCACGACAGCGACATGTTCAAGGTTCTCCCGACGGACCAGGCCACGCACCGCGCCAACATGCGCGTCGAGCGCGAAGACGTGGTGGCGCTGGAGGTGCGGGACGGCGACGACGAGGTGGCGTTGTCGCTGCACGCCGAAGCATGGTCGCGCACGATGCGCAACGAAGTCCGGATTGTCTCCGACACGGCCGGTCCGGTACGGCTGCGCGGCGGCCTGCGCGTGCTGACCCAGGCGGCTGCGTCCCCGACTGCGGACGTGCGCATCGCATTGGCCGCGGCCGCCCCTGCCGGCACGGCGCTTCCTGCCGCTTTCGATCTGATCGCCGAGCGTTACGGCAGCGGCACCGCACGTCTGTCCGCGCTTGCCATGGAATATCCGTGGGGCGACCTGAAGGCGGCACGGTGACATGCGCGCTCCCCTCACTCGGCGTTATCGGGTCCAGGGCACATGGTGGCCACATGCCGCGATCGGACAATAGCCCATGACGTCTTTGCCAGCGCGGAGCGCTCCAGCTGTCCTAGATGGAAAGCCGATCGGCATCGGTCGCGTGGGACAGCCGCACGGACCGCTGCGCGTGGTGCTTCTCGCCTACGACGGGATGAACCTGCTCGACCTCGCCGGTCCGTTGCAGGCGCTGACCACGGCCAACCGGGGCGCGGGACCGGGCGCGCCGGCGAGGTATGACACGATCGTGGCATCGGCACAGGGCGGCCCGATTGTCACCGGGTCGGGCTTGCCCGTGGTCACCGTCCCGGTCTGCGCGCTGGCGAACGTCGCGATCGATACGCTGATCGCGCCGGGCGGCTGTGCGGGCGAGGAGTTCGAGGTCACGCCCGCCTTGCGTGATTTCATCGCCGCGCGCGCCGGATCGGTGCGCAGGCTCTGCTCCGTCTGTACGGGCGCGTTCCTTCTGGCAGCCGCCGGCCAGCTCGATGGACGGCGCGTGGCGACGCACTGGGCCTGGCTCGATAAATTGAAGCGCCGGCATCCGGAACTGGAGGTCGATCCGGACAGCATCTTCATCCGCGACGGCAATCTGTGGACCTCGGCCGGGGTGAGTGCGGGAATCGATCTCGCCTTGGCGCTGATAGAGCAGGACTATGGGCCGCGCGTCGCGATCGACGCCGCCAGACAGCTGGTGGTCTTCATGAAGCGCGCCGGCGGGCAATCGCAGTTCAGCGTGCCGTTGGCGGCGCAGGCGCGGGATCGTGCCTTCGTCGAGCTGCACGCGTGGATGGCGGCGAATCTGGGCGCGGACCTGTCGGTCCCGCAGCTCGCGGAGCGTGCAAACATGGCGCCGCGAACCTTCGCACGCATCTATGCTGCCAAGGTGGGGCGCACGCCCGCCAAGACGGTCGAGTTGATGCGGCTCGAGGCGGCATGCCGCGCGCTGGAGGAAACCGGGCTGCCCCTGAAGAGCATCGCCTTGCAAGTGGGCTATGGCGACGAACAGCAGCTGCGCCGCGCGTTTCGACGCCAGTTCGGCACCAATCCAGGCACGCATCGCTCGCGCTTCTCAACCCATCCCTAGGCATCGAAGCGGAGCGAAAGCGGCCCGCTTGAGGAACGATCAGAGCAAGCACGAAAGCCTGAAAGACGGCATATGCCTATGCCTACCGGCGCGCCTCAGGCCGCCCAGATCTCGCCGAACACCCGGTCGAAGTTCAGCCCCAGCACCTTCTCGGTCACCCGTGCGCTGTAGCCGTGGCGCAGCAGGCCATCGGCGACGCGTTCGAGCTTGCGCACGCTGTTGACGTCGGGCAGGTACGGGGTGCGGTTCTCGCCGGGCGCGCCGACGCCGTCGTGGCGGCGCTGCTGCATCAGCGTGTCCATCTCGCGGATGTCCTGCTCGGTGACCGGGAAGAACATCGAATCGGTGCCGATGCCGACGTGGTCCTCGCCGCACACGTCCAGCGCATGCCGCATGTGCCGCAGATAATCGGCCAGCTGCGGCTGGCGGCTGTCCTCGGTCAGGAACGGCAGCATGTAGATGCCCATCACCCCGCCCTTGTCGGCGAGCGCGCGCATGTCGCGGTCGAGCTTGTTGCGCGGATGCGCGAACACCGCGCTGCAGCCGGCATGGGTGAACACCGGCGGACGCTGCGACAGCGCGATACCGTCGCGGGTGGTCTGCGCGTTGGCATGGCTCAGGTCCAGCGCCACGCCGAGCCGGTTCATGCGCGCGATCGCCTCGCGCCCGAGCGCGGTGACGCCGCCGGCATCGCCGTCCAGGCAGCCGGTGCCGAACGGCGAGGCACGGTTGTAGGACAGCTGCATCACGCGCACGCCGAGCTGGCGGAACAGATCGATACGCTCGGGCTTGTCCTCCAGCATCGCCGCCGATTCGAAGGAGAAGATCAGCGCGATCCGGCCCTCGCGCTTGGCCCGCTGCAGGTCGTCGTGCTGCAGCACTTTCAGGAAGTGCTGCGGATAGGTTTCGACCAGCGCCTGCGCCGCGGCGATGTCCTTCACCGCCGCTTCGAAGTCGCCGTCGGCATCGCCCAGCGTGGTCTTCAGCGCGGTCACGCCGGAATCGCGCAACTGGCGTATGCGATCGGCGCTGTCGCCGTCGCCGGCCAGCCGGCCGATCGAGGCCAGGGTGTTGGCGTCGAGCACCAGGGCGCGGCGATACAGCGCCTGCGCGTCGGTTGCGCCCGCGCCGTTGCCGGCCGTGTCGTTCGCGGGCCGTGCCGCGGCGCCGCTCGCCGCCGCCGTGCCGGGCAGCAGCCCCGCCAGCAGCGCGCTGCCGGAAAGGCCCAGCCATTGCCGCCGCGTCCATGCTTCGCTCATCGCTTTCTCTCCCGCTGTCATCAGGTGATACCCCGCCCGTGGCCGTTGCCGGCCGGGCGCGCCGCCCCGCATAGCACTGCATCCGGCGCGCGGCGGTCAGTGCCGAAAGTACCGCTGGCCGCGCGCCGCGACACCCGCGACGCCGCTCGGCCGCCCCGGCCGGCACGCGGCGCGGGCGGGGGCAAGCGTGGCTTTCTCCCCGCCGCGCTCCTATCATCCGCCGACATATCAAGGATGCGTGCCGATGACCACACCGCAGATGTCCGTCTATTTCTTTCTGCAGGCGGCAGCGATCCTCCTGATCTGCCGGCTGGTCGGCCTGTTGGCCAAGCGCGTGGGCCAGCCGCAGGTGGTGGGCGAGATGATCGCCGGCGTGGCGCTGGGGCCGTCGCTGTTCGGCTGGCTGCTGCCGGACGTGCAGCAGGCGCTGTTCCCCAAGCAGACCCTGGACATGCTGTACGTGGTCGCGCAGTTCGGCGTGGGCCTGTACATGTTCCTGGTCGGCACCGACTTCCGCGGCGACCATTTCCGCGCCCGCTACCGCAGTGCGATGAGCGTGTCGCTGGCCGGCATCGCGGTGCCGTTCGTGCTCGCCTTCGCGCTGGTGCCGTGGCTGCTGCACACCCCGGGCCTGTTCTCGGCCAAGGCCAAGATCCTGGAAGCCTCGCTGTTCCTGGGCGCGGCCATCGCCATCACCGCGTTCCCGATGCTGGCGCGCATCATCCACGAGCGCGGCCTCACCGGCAGTTCGCTGGGCACGCTGGCGCTCACCGCCGGCGCGGTGGACGACGCCGCGGCCTGGTGCATCCTGGCGATCGTGCTGGCCAGTTTCGGCGGCAGCTGGAACAGCGCCTACCTGGCGATCGGCGGCGGCGTGGGCTACGCGTTGTTCATGATGCTGGTCGGCCGCCATTGGCTGCGCCGCCTGGCCGATCACGTGCGTCCCGACCAGCCGCTCAGCGCCAGCGTGCTGGCGGTGGTGCTGATGCTGTTCTGCATGAGCGCCTGGGCGATGGACGCGATCGGCATCCACGCGGTGTTCGGCGGTTTCCTGCTCGGCGCCTGCCTGCCCAAGGGCGCGCTGACCGAGAAGCTGCGCGAACAGCTGCAGCCGTTCGTGGTGGTGTTCCTGCTGCCGATGTTCTTCACCTTCTCCGGGCTCAAGACCCAGCTCAGCGTGCTGCTGGACCCGCAGATCCTGATCGCCGCCGTGGCGATCCTGCTCGCCTCGTTCCTGGGCAAGGGCATCGCCTGCTGGGCCGCGGCGCGCGTCAGTGGCGAGAACAACCGCGACGCGATGGCGATCGGCGCGCTGATGAACGCACGCGGGCTGATGGAACTGATCATCATCAACATCGGCCTGCAGGCCGGGGTCATCGAGCAGGGCCTGTTCTCGATCCTGGTGCTGATGGCGATCGTGTCCACGCTGATGGCCACACCGCTGTTCAACTGGGTGATGCGCCGCGCCGCCGCGCGCGAGGCGGCGCCGGCGGTGGCGGGCGGCAGGCTGTAACGCCTCGCCCGCAGCGCGGGCCTACGCCTACGCCACCCGCCACGCCGGCGGCAGGCCGGCGACGAGGTGCTCCTGCAAGGCGCGCACCTTCGGGGTGAAGTCGCGGCGGTCGGCCACGCACAGGTACAGCCGCATCGGTTCGGGCGCGGCGTTGACCGCACCGGCCGCGTCGTACTCAAACAAGGCGCGCAACGCGCCGCGCTGCAGGTACGGCTGCGCCACGAACGCCGCGAGCCGGGTGATGCCGCCACCGGCCGCGGCCATGCCGGCGAGCGCATCGATGTCGTCGCCGACCAGCGCCGGCGTCACCTCGGCGTCGAAGCGCAGCCCGTCGCGGACGAAGCCCCAGCGCAGGTAGCGGCCGTCCACCGCCCAGCGCAGCAACAGGCAGGCGTGGTCCTTCAGTTGCTCCGGCGTCGTCGGCGTGCCGGCACGCGCCAGGTACTCCGGCGCCGCGCAGAACACGAACGGCACCGCGGCGATGCAGCGCGCGACCAGGCCGTCCTGCAACTGCGGCTCGATGCGGATGCTGACGTCCACGCCTTCCTGCGCATGGTCCACGCGGTGATCGGCGCTCAACAGTTCGATCGCCAGGCGCGGATGCCGCGCCGCCAGCGCCGGCAGCAGCGGCGCCAGCACATGCCGGCCGAACGCGGCGGTGCTGGCCACGCGCAACCGCCCTTCCGGCTCGGCCTGCGGATCGGCCACCGACTGCCGCGCGCGCTCCAGATCCCGTTCCACCCGCCGCACCTGCTGCAGATACAGCGCGCCGCGCTCGGTCAGCGCCAGGCTGCGCGTGCTGCGGTTGAGCAGGCGCACGCCCAGGTGCGCCTCCAGCCGCGCGATGTTCTGGCTCACCGCCGCCGCGCTCACACCCAGGGTCTTGGCGCCGCCGGCGACGCTGCCGGCCTCGACGGTGTGGATGAAACTGCGGATGGACTGAAGGAGATTCACTACGCAAACCGGTATACGCGATGCATTCGTAAGTTGCAGTTTACAAAGTCGCAAGCCGCCCTCGCCTACTGGCGCTGCGATCGGCTTGCTAACGTGCCGCCTCCCGAGCCGTCCGGCCCGCAACGACCACCGAGGCATCGCCCATGCAGGATTTCGACATCGCCGCGCCACGCCGCCTGAAGCTGGGCGTACGCGCCACCCCGTTCGTGTTCGCCTTCTACATGGCCACGATCATGGCCATGCTGATGTGCCTGGTGATCACCGCGGCCAATGCCGGGCTCGGCGAGGACTATCTGCAGCGCGTGCTCGGGGCGTACCGGCTGGCGATGCCGACCGCGTTCTGCTGCATCCTGGTGGTGCGGCCGCTGGTGATGCGGCTGGTGGCGGCGACGGTGCATCCGCCGCGCTAGCGATGCCCGGGCAGCCCTAGCGGCCAGACGCCCCGCGCCCGCGCGCTGGCATGAGCGGAGAGCGGATAGCCGAACGGCGTGCCTCGCCCGAATAAGTGCTGCGCATCTAAGTTCCGAAGCAAACTCCTCCACATCCTGCCCGCCGCATCGATAACGGTCCGCACGCCGTTGCTACGCTGAGGCGGTGACCGATGCGGTGACGGCGCCAGTCCAGCACGCTGCGCATGGCCATATCGCCGCAGCATCGGCTCGGCGACGACCCATACAGGAGCTTTTGCGATGACCTTGTCCGTTGCCGGCCGCTTGCTTCGATCCCCGCGCACGCTCACCGAACCCGCGCAACTGACGCTGGCACGCATCGATGGCGGCACGCAGTGGTTCGAATGGGCGAGCGGGTCCGCGCAACGTTACGATTTCGCGGACGAGCGCAGCCTGCTCGATGACGTGCAGCAAGGCTTGCACGGCACCTCCATGCTGTGGCTGCCGCGGATCGGCCTGCAGGTCGGGCCGGCCAAGCTGCTGACGTTGGCCCTCCATGAGCTCGCCCTGATCCATAACGCCGAAAGCCTAGGCGACAGCGAGGCGCTGGCGCGCCGGGTGCGAGACGTGCTGGCCGCACACGACCTGGTGACCAATGCCGAGTTGGCTTCCGCCGATGCGTTCCTGGCCGAACTCGGGGTGGCGACGGCGCCGTTGCTGCAGGGGTTGGACTTCGACGACCGCATGGCCGTGTGGCGCCTGGCGGCGGCGGACCCACAACCGGCCGCGCGCGCCGTCAGCCGTCGCGAAGCCGCCGATTTCGCGCTGGCGCGGGCCCGGTCTGCATTGGAATTCTGCGACTACTACCGCTATTACCTGCAGTCCGCCGCCGATGGCCGCAGCGCCGCCGCACGCCGACAGGCCACCACCGAAGCGCTGGACACGCTGTTGCCCGCGTTGTTCGATGCGCTTGGCGGGCCAAGGTTCGACGGCTCGCCCACGGTGGACGAGCTGCCGCGCGCGCTCCACAGCTACCTGGCGACGGGGCGCGCGATCGGCTTCCCGCGCCTGTCGCTGGCCGCGCAACAAATCGCAGGCCAGGTTCCCGGCCTCGGTGGCGACCCCGATCGTCTCCGTCGCAGCGTCGCGTCCGTGCTGCAGGCAGCGCAGGCGTTGCTGGGCAACGCTTCGCTGCAGCCAGGACGCTTGGGCCAGGACGGCAGCAGCCTGCAGTGGCTGGCCCAAGACGGGGACCGCCGCGTGCTGTTGCAGTTCACTGGCGACGTCCTGACGATCGCCGATCTCGCCGACGCCGTGGACGCGGCCGCCAAGGCACCGTCGCGACGCTCCCAGCCAAGCCCGGCAGCCGCTGCGCCGCCGGTTCGCGAGGCAAGCGCGAACGCCGAGCGACACCTCGAACAGGCGCAGCAGCAGGTGGACGAGGCGCTGCGCATCGCCGAGCGTCTCATCGCAGAAGCCGAGGCCGTGGCGGCAGCTGCCATCCGCCAAGCCAACGAGGCCGCCGACGCCGCCTTGGCCGCGGCGAATGCCGCGACCAACGGCTCCTCCAGGAGGTAGTTCCGCTGCCCGCGCTACGCACCGTGGCGATGGCCGGCGGCGCCGGCGCCGCGCGGGTGCAAGGCGTCACCGCGCACGATCGCGTCCGGCGCCAACAACACGTGCGAGCGTGCCGCGCAGCCGTGCCGGCCGCTTACAGCGGCGTCAGCCGCCACAAACCGTAGGGATTGGCGAACAGGTCGCCGGGCTGGAACTGCGTGCTGGGTTCGGCGTCGAGCCGGTAGCGCGGCGCGTCCTCCGCCACGGCGAAGGTGTGGCCCTCGCGCATCTCCGGCGCTTCGGTGAACAGATACCAGGTGAAGGTGTGCAGCAGCGCGACCGGGTCGTCTGCCGCCTGCGCCGCGACGATCGCGTCCTTCATGCCGAAATGGTGCATGCCGCAGGAATGGACCTGCTCGCCGGTGAGGTTCAACACATAGGCGCGATGGGCGCTGAAAAAGCCCAGGTCCGCGCACAGCTGGCGCCACGCCCCCGGACCGTGCGCGACGCCGCTGCTCTCGACCTTCACTCCCAGGCCGCCCGCATCCAGCAACCCTTGGGCCGCCAGCATCATCGCCTCGGCGCGCGCCCGGGAACCGCCAGCGCCGATCAGGTACACGACCGAGGCATGCGCGTGGATGCGCGCCATGTCGTCGGAATCGAACCAATGCGGCCCGGCGGCAGCGAACGCGTCCGCCATGCGTGGGTCGCGCGGCTCGTATTGCAGTTCGAAGGCGTCGCCGCTTTCCGTGTGCAGCAGGACCCGCCCGGCAAAAAGGTAACCGCCGCTGTCGCGGACGATGCGCGCAACCAGATCCGAGCGGTCCTGCCATGGGCCGGGAATGCACAACACGATTTTCGGGATGTCGATCAAGGTGGCGGCTCCTTGCCGTCAGGTAGCGGATACGCGCGAGCGGAATGGCCGCTGCAGCGAAACGGGTACGGCAGCGCTGGCCGCAGGCCACACCATACTCAGGTCAGCGGCGTCATCACGCCCTTGCGGTAGGCCGGACGCAGTTGCAGGCGCCGGTACCAGTCCTGCAGGTGCGGCAGCGCCGGCCGGTCGATCGGCATCTCGAACCAGGCGTAGGCGAAGCTGCCCAGCGGGATGTCGCCCATCGCGAACTGCGCGCCCGACAGCCACGGCTGCTGCGCCAGCGCCGCATCGGCCATGCCCAGCAATTCGCCGCAACGCGCCAATGCGGCGGCGATCTTAGCCTCGTCGCGCGCTTCGGGCGCGGTGCGCAGCGTGCCCCAGAACAGATCGCGGAAGGGACCGGCGAAGGTCGACGTGGTCCAGTCCATCCACTTGTCGCCGAGCGCGCGCGCGGCCGGATCTTCAGGGTACAGCGTGCCCTGCGCATAGCGCGCGGCCAGGTAGCGCACGATGGCGTTGGATTCCCACAGCGCCAGGCCGTGGTCCTCGATCGCCGGCACCAGGCCGTTGGGATTCAATGCGCGGTAGGCCGGATCGGCGGTCTTGCCGAACGCGCCGCCGACCTCGATCGACTCGTACGCCACGCCGATTTCCTCGGCGCACCACAGCACTTTGCGCACGTTGCTCGAATTGTGTCGGCCCCAGATCTTCAGCATGACGGCGCTCCTGTCGCGAGCGCCAATTCTATGCTGCCGCATCCGCCGCTGCGATGCCGATGCGTGCGAGTGCGGCGGTCGTGCCGCCGCCGCAATGGCGCGGATTCAGCCTTGGCGGCCAGCGCGGCATCGGCAATCCCGCGCCATCGCTATGCGCAGGCACCGTTGCGGCCGTGCCCGCCCCTGCACGCGGCAAGCGCAGGCGCGCTCAGTCGAACTGCAGCACGAAACCGCCGCGCGCCGGCAACGCCACCTCGACGTTTTGCGTCGGCCCCACTTCGATACGCCGGCTGGCCAGCCCCAGCGGGCCGTCGCCATCGACGATCAGGCGTGCACCACGGCCGGCCACCCCCAGCTCCGCCAGGTTCAGGCGCAGCGTGCGCGGTTGCGCGTCGGCATTGATGCCGGCCACGTACCAGCGCGTGCCGCCGCGCCGCGCGAACACCGCGAAGCGCCCGGGATAGCCGTCCACATAGCGGCTGTCGTCCCACACCGAGGGCAGTTCGCGTAGCAGCGCCTGCACTTCCGGCGCGGCCTTTTCCAGATTCTCTGGCGTCTCGGCGTAATGCTGGATGCCGGACACGAACAGCACCGTCTCGGCCAGCTCGAAACCCGGCGTGGTGCGGCGCTGCACCTTGTCGTTGAGCTTGACCAGGGCCAGCGGGGTGAAGTCCATCGGGTCGAACACGTTGCGCGCGAACGGCAGCATCGCCGCATGCGCCGGCACCTGGTCGGCATTGACCTGCTCGAAGGTGGCGAATTCCAGCCCGCGCACCGCCTCCATCGTCATCAGGTCCGGCCAGGTGCGCTGCCAGCCGCGCGGCAAGGTGGCGCCATGGAAGTTGAGCATCAGCCCGTACGGCGCGGCGTCCTGCATGATGTCCAGGTAGTAGCCGATCATCGACTGCCCGTCGCCGCCGAAGAAGTCGATCTTCACCCCGGCCACGCCCATCGCCTTGAGCCGTTCGAACTCGCGGATGCGGCTGGCGTGGGTCAGCATGCGGTCGCGCGGGGTCTGCGGCGCGTCGTTCCAGCTGCCGGCCGAGTTGTACCAGAGCAGGATGGCCACCTGCTTGCCGCGCGCGTAGTCGATCAGCTCGCGCAGCTTGTCCTCGCCGATCTGCGTGTCCCACAGGGCGTCGATCAAGGTGTAGCGCCAGCCCATGCGCGCGGCGAAGTCGATGTAGCGCTTCTGCACGGCGAAGGTGGTGGCGCCATCGCCGAGCAGCGGCCAGCTCCACGACGCCTTGCCCGGCTGCGGCGGCGCGACCGGCGCTGCCGCGGGCGGATCGGCCAGGTCGGTGCCGAGCGTGGACTCGGCGATGGTCTTCAGGCTGCCGACCGCGACGATGCGCCACGGCGAGCGCCACGGCAGCGCGAAGCGCGGATTCGCGGCGCCGCCGGGCAGCACCTCGCGCGGATCGGGCATGCCGATCGCGTACTCGCCGGGCACGTCGGCGACATCGCGCAGGCGGCTGCCGGCATGGCCGCGGCCGAGCGAGCCCTCGCTGAGCAGGACCCAGTCCGCCGCATGGCGGAACAGGGCCGGATACACCCAGCCGGCCGCGAGCGGCGACGGCGTGCCGACGCCGATGTCCTGCAGGTAGTACTCCTCGTAGGAGGGATTGGTCCTGCCGAATCCGGTCTTGGCCGGCGACATCGGCTGCAGCCAGGCGCGCGTGGCGGCGGCGAAGCGGAACGTGGTGGCGTCCTCGCGCAGCTCGCGGATCGTCGGGTCGCGCTGCGGGAAGTCGTAGCGGAATGCGACGCCGTCGTCGGAGACCTGGAATTCGATCTGCAGGCGCTCGCCGTTGGCGCCGCGCCAGGAGAACACCCGGCGGTTGGCGCGGTAGTCGTTGATGCGCCGCTTGCCGGTGAGCAGTTCGTAACGGTCGTGCACCGTCGCGACGGGCGACACCTCGAGCAGGCGCAGGCCCTTGGAGAAATCGGCATCGTCGCGGACCAGGCCCAGGCGCGAGCGCAGCAGCACCTCGCGCCCGTCGCGCAGCACGCGGTAGTGCGCGGTGCCGGCCTCGTCCAGGCTCAGCTGAGCGCGCAGCGTCGCGTCCGGACTGGCCACCTCGCCGACCATGCGCTCGGCGGCCGGCGCCGGCAGCGCGCACAGCAACGCGCATGCCGCGACGAGGACCGCCGACGCCATGCGCCAGCGGCTCAGAACTGCGGATTCTTTTCCCATACCGGCCTCGCTCGGCAATAGACCGCATAGCGCTCGTGGGCGATGCGGTAGAACGGCACCAGGGTCAGCGGGCCCTGCAGTCCGTCGGCCTCGAACACCAGTTCCTGGCCCTCGCGCTTGCGCGCCCACAGCTGTTCCGGCGCGAAATACACCGCCGGCAACTGGCGGCCGACGATCCTGTTCAACGACGGCCGCTGGTCGGACACGTGCAGCTGCGCCGGATCGATGCCGTCGCTGCCCAGTTGCGCGGCCAGCACCAGCGGGCCGTACATCATCGCCTGCAGGCTGGGTTCGTCGGGCAGCGGCGCGGCGTGCAGCGCCATCGGCAGGTCCAGTTCGATGCGGTCGCCGTCGGCGAAACGGCGCTCCAGCGCCAGATAGCTGCCCGGGGTCGCCTTGACCGCCTGCGCCTTGCCGTTGATGCGCAGGCGCACGCCCTGCGTGGCCCAGTACGGGATGCGCAGGCGCAGCGTCATCTGCTGCGCGCGCTTGCACTGGAACTCGAGCGCGGTGCCTTCCTGCTGCGGGAAGCGCGTGCGCTGGACCACGCGCATGCCGCGCTCTGGCCAGTCCAGCTGCGAGGCGATGAACAGGTTGACGGTGAGGCCGGCATCGTCGCGGAAGTAGATGCTGTCGTTGCTCTTGGCGAACTCCTCCACGCCGGTGCCGGTGCAGCACCAGAACGAAGCGAACGGGGTGTTGTAGAGCTTCCAGTACCCGGCATCCATCGGCACGAAATACATCATCATGCCGGCCTCGTCCTGGGTGCCCAGGCGCGCGTTGAACAGCACGCGCTCGTAGTAATCCATCAGCGCCGCGTCCGGCTGCCAGGTGTACAGGTGCCGGGTCAGCTTGAGCATGTTGTAGCTGCAGCAGCACTCGTGGCTGTGCCCGCTCAGGCGCCCGGCGAAGTGGTCCGGCTTGCCGAACATCTCGAAGTCGCTGGTGCCGCCGGTGCAATAGGCATGGTGGCCGCTGACGGTGCGCCAGAAGAATTCGGCGATCTGGCGCTGGCGCGGCTCGCCGCCGATCTCGTAGGCGCGCGCGGCGGCGACGATCTTCGGGATCTGGGTGTTGGCATGCAACCCGGCCAGCGCGTCGCGGCCCTGCGCCAGCGGCTCTAGCAGCGATGCCTGCTCGTAGCGCGCGGCCCAGCGCCGGTACTTGTCGTCGCCGCTGAGCAGGTACAGCTCCAGCAGCGACTCGTGCACGCCGCCGAACTCCACGCCGAGGATGCGCTGCCACTGCGCGTCGTCGAAGCCGTCCATCCACGCGCCCAGCCAGTCGGCGAAGCGCTGCGCGGTGCGCAGCGCCTGTGCGTTGCCGGCATGGCGGGCCATGTCCAGGTGCCCGGCGAGGATCTTGTGCGCGGTGTAGATCGGCACCCACACCTCCTCGCGGCGGCCGAGCCGGTCGTAGAACGAGGACGGGTATGCGCCGAGGTAGCCGTCCGCGCGCTGGCAGCGCGCCAGCTCGGCGACCAGCGCATCCGCCTTGTCCTTCAGCGCCGCGTCGCCGGTCGCCGCGTACAGCAGCGCGCAGGCCGACAGATAGTGGCCACCGGAGAAATGCCCGCGGATTTCGCAGTGCGGCGATTCCCAGCCGCCCAGCGGCTCGGCGTGCGAGTCCAGTCCTGCGGCAAGCCGGAAATTGTGCAGCAGGCGATCGTTGGGAATCGACATCAGGTAACGGCGGTCGCGCTCGCGCGCCTGCAGGAACGGGCCGTCGAGCAGTTGCACCTGGCCCATCGCGAACGGCTGCTCGCGCAATTGCACCGCTGGCTGCCGTTTCGCGGCGGCCGGCGCAGCCGATGGCGTCACGGCCAGCGCCTCGCCCTGCGCCAGCACACCCAGCGCGGCCAGCGAGGCGCCGCCGTAGTGCAGGAAATCGCGCCGTGTGCAGGCCAGGCCCGCCTCTTCATGCTCCGTCATGCGTCCGCTCCCGAATCCGGCGTGCGCCGGGTCAACAAGCGCTGCAGCAGGCAGAACACCAGCAGCAGCGCGCCGATCACGATGCGTGTCCACCACGAGCTGAGCGTGCCGTCGAACACGATCAGGGTCTGGATCACGCCCAGGATCAGCACGCCGAACAGCGTGCCGATCACGTAGCCGCTGCCGCCGGCCAGCAAGGTGCCGCCGATCACCACCGCGGCGATCGCATCCAGTTCCAGGCCCAACGCATGCAGGCTGTAACCGGACAGCATGTAGAACGTGCACACCACCCCGGCCAGCGCCGAGCAGAACCCGCTGAAGGCGTAGACCTTGACCTGGGTCGCGGCCACCGGCAGGCCCATCAGCCGCGCCGAGGCTTCGCTGCCGCCCAGCGCGTACACGCCGCGGCCGAAACGCGTGCTGTGCGCCAGCCACATGCCCAGCGCCACCGTGGCCAGCGCGATCAGCGCGCCGATCGACAGCGAGGCGCCGGCGCCGATCGGCACGCGGAACTGGGCGATGGCCACGTACAGCGCATCGTCGATCGGGATCGAATCGACGCTGATCAGGTAGCTGGCGCCGCGCGCCAGGAACATGCCGGCCAGGGTCACCACGAACGGCTGCAGCCGATAGCGCTGGATCAGCATGCCCATGAACGCGCCGAACAGCGCACCGAGCAGCAGCACCAGCGGGATCGCCGCCAGCGGCGACCAGCCGTGGTGCTGCACCAGCGACGCCGACAGCACCGTGGTGAAGGCGATCACCGCGCCCACCGACAGGTCGATGCCGCCGCTCAGGATCACGAACGTCATGCCGACCGCGGCGATGCACAGGAAGGCGTTGTCGATCAGCAGATTGGCGAACACCTGCGGCGACAGGAAGCCGTCGTAGAGCGCGCCGCCGGCGCCGGCCATGGCCACGAACAGGGCCACGGTGATCGCCAGCGGCAGGCGCGCGCCGTGCAGCAGCGTGCCGGCGCGGCGCAGGCCGCGCGCGTTCTGGACCGGTACGCCGGCTGCGCTCATCGCCCCGCTCCCGGCTCGGGACGCCGCACCCAGCCGCGCACGCTGGCGCGGAACTGCGGCGATTGCAGCAGCATCACCGCGAACACCAGCAGCGCCTTGATCAGCATGTTGACCTGCGCCGGCACGCCGATCGCGTAGATCGTCGCGGTCAGGGTCTGGATGATCAGCGCGCCGATCAGGCTGCCGGCCAGGCTGAAGCGGCCGCCGTCGAGCAGCGTGCCGCCCAGCGTCACCGCCAGGATCGCGTCCAGTTCCATCAGCTGGCCGGCGTTGTTGGCGTCGGCGCTCTTGACGTTGGAACTGATCAGCAGCCCGGCCAGGCCGGCGCTGAACGCGCAGAACACGTACAGCAGCACCGCGATCAGCCGCGCCTTGACCCCGGCCACCCGCGCCGCGCGCGGGTTGTGCCCGATCGCGCGCACGAACAGGCCCAGCGCGGTGCGCCCGAGCAGCAGTTGCAACACCACGAACACCGCGGCCACCACGAACAGCGCGAACGGCAGGCCGAGCAGGAAGCCGTTGCCGAGGTAGAAGTACGGCGGGTAGTAGATGGTCAGGATCTGGCCGTCGCCGATCAGCTGCGCCACGCCGCGTCCGGCCACCATCAGGATCAGCGTGGCGATGATCGGCTGCATGCCGACCTTGACCACCAGCAGGCCGTTCCACAGCCCGCACGCGGCGGCGACCAACAACGGCGCCACGATCACCGCCCACAGCGGAAAGCGGCTGTGCTCGCCGCCGCCGATCATCCATGCCGCCACCGTCGCGGCGATCGCCACCACCGCGCCGACCGAGATGTCCAGGCCGCGCACCGCGATCACCAGGGTCATGCCCAGCGCCACCAATGCCAGCGGCGCGGCGCGGTTGCCAATGTCCACCAGGTTGCCGTACAGGTGCCCGTCGCGCCATTGCAGCGCCAGGAAACCGGGATTCCACAGGCCGTTGCCGAGCAGCAGCAGCGCCAGCGTTGCCAGCGGCCAGAACAGCGGGTGGGCGGCGATGCGCGCCGGCAGCCGCGGCGCGCTGGGCGATCGGGTGGCCGCCGCGCTCATGCCGCCGCGCTCCCGGCAATCAGGTCGAACACCGCGCGCTCGCCGCAGCCGCCGGGCAGTTCGCCGACCAGGCGGCGTTCGCGCAGCACCGCGATGCGGTCGGCGATGCGCTCGATCTCGGCGACCTCGGCGGAAATGAACAGCACCGCCATGCCCTCGCGGGCCAGCGCCAGGATCCGGGTCATGATGTCCTGCTTGGCGGCGATGTCGATGCCGCGGGTGGGTTCGTCGAGGATCAGCAGTCGCGGCCGCGTCGCCAGCCAGCGCGCCAGCACCACTTTCTGCTGGTTGCCGCCGGACAGCAGGCCGACCGGCGTCTCCACGCTGGCGGTCTTGATGCCCAGCGCGTCCACGTAGCCCTGCGCGATGCGCACCTGCTCGGCCAGCGGCAGGAACCGGCGCAGGCCCATGCGCGCCTGCAGCGCCAGCACGATGTTCTCGCGCACCGACAGCTCGGCGACGATGCCGTCGGTCTTGCGCTCTTCCGGGCACAGCGCCAGGCCGTGGCGGATCGCGTCGGGTGGGCCGCGCAGCGCCACGTCATGGCCGTCGATGGAGACGCGGCCGCAATCGGCGCGGTCCAGGCCGAACAGCAGCCGCGCCAGTTCGGTGCGGCCGGCGCCGAGCAGGCCGGCCAGGCCCAGCACCTGGCCGCGGCGCAGCTGCAGGTCGATCGGGTGCAGCTGGCCGCGCCGGCCCAGGCCCTGCGCCTGCAGCAGCACCGGCGCGGCTTCGGGCGGCGCGGCGTCCACCGCCGCCGCGGCCGCGGCGGCCACGTCCAGTTCGCGCCCGACCATCGCCGCGATCAGCCGCGGCGCCGGCAGGTCCGCGGCCAGGTATTCGCCGACCAGGCGGCCGTTGCGCAGCACGCTGATGCGGTCGGACACCGCGTACACCTGGTCGAGGAAATGGGTCACGAACAGGATCGCCATGCCCTGCTCGCGCAGGCCGCGCATCACCCGGAACAGTTCGGCGACCTCGCCTTCGTCGAGGCTGGAGGTGGGTTCGTCGAGGATCAGCACCCGCGCCGACACGCTCAGCGCGCGTGCGATCGCCACCATCTGCTGCACCGCCACCGGATAGGCGGACAGCGCGCGGCGCACGTCGATGTCCACGCCCAGCCGCTGCAGGCACTCGCGCGCCTCGCCCTCGACCCGGCGCCAGTCGATGCGCCGCGGCCAGCCCTTCAACGGATAGCGGCCGGCGAAGATGTTCTCGGCCACCGACAGGTTCGGGCACAGGTTCACTTCCTGGTACACGGTGCTGATGCCCAGCTGCTGCGCCTGCAGCGGCGAGTTCGGCGCAATCGCGTCGCCGCCCAGCGCCATGCGCCCGGCATCGGCGGCGACCGCGCCGGTCAGCAGTTTGATCAGGGTCGATTTGCCGGCGCCGTTCTGGCCCATCAGCGCGTGGATCTCGCCGCGGCGCAGGCACAGCGCCACGTCGTCCAGCGCGGCGACGCCGGCGTAGGCCTTGCTCAGTCCCTGCGCGTGCAGCACCACCGGCGTCATCGGCAGGCTCCGTCAGTACTTGCGCTTGGGCAGCTCGGCGGCGGCCTGCTCCTGGGTGTAGACCGATTCCTCGACCACGATGCGCTTGGGCAACGCCTTGCCGGCCTTGACGTCGCGGATCGCCTGCACCAGTTGCGGGCCGAGCAGCGGATTGCATTCCACGGTGACGTTGAGCTTGCCGGCCTGCATCGCCTCGAACGCGCCCTTCACCCCGTCGATGGAGATCACCAGGATGTCCTTGCCCGGCTTCAGCCCGGCTTCCTCGATCGCCTGGATCGCGCCGATCGCCATGTCGTCGTTGTGCGCGTACAGCACGTCGATGTTGCGCCCTTCCGACTTCAGGAACGCCTCCATCACTTCCTTGCCCTTGGCGCGGGTGAAGTCGCCGCTCTGCGAGCGCACCACCTGGAAGCGCGGGTTGGCCGCGATGATCTCCTTGAAGCCCTTCATCCGGTCGATCGCCGGCGCCGAACCCACCGTGCCCTGCAGTTCGACGATGCGCACCGGCTTGTCGCCATCCTTCAACGGCGACTGTTCGAGCAGCCAGCGCCCGGCCTTGCGTCCTTCCTCGACGAAATCCGAACCGATCAGCGTGGTGTACAGGCTGTCGTCGGACACCTTGACCGCGCGGTCGGTCAGCACCACCGGGATGTTCGCCGCCTTGGCTTCGCGCAGCACGGTTTCCCAGCCGGATTCGACCACTGGCGAGAACGCGATCACGTCCACGCGCTGGGCGATGAACGAGCGCAGCGCCTTGATCTGGTTCTCCTGCTTCTGCTGCGCGTCGGAGAATTTCAGCTTCATCCCCGCCTGCTCGATCGCCTGCTTGACCGAGGCGGTATTGGCGGTGCGCCACTCGCTCTCGGCGCCGACCTGGCTGAAGCCCACGGTGATCTGGCCCGGCTTGCCGGCCGCATCCTTGCCGCCGCCGGAACACGCACTCAACGCCGCGCCCAGCAGTACCGCCATCCCCAGCACCGCCGCACGCACACCTGACTTCTGCATAACCCCTCCTCGTTCGTTGCACGCTGGCGGTCGCGCGGCGTTCGGGCCGCGGCGGCCGCCCACCCTCCCAGGCAGGCGCGCGAATGGATCGATCAGTTCATCCCGCGAATGTATAGGCCGTCTTGACCGTCGTATAGAACTCCACCGCATAGCGGCCCTGCTCGCGCGGGCCATAGCTGGAGGCCTTGCGCCCGCCGAACGGCACGTGCGGATCGACCCCGGCGGTCGGCAGGTTGACCATCACCATGCCGGCCTGCGCGTGCCGCTTGAAATGCGTGGCGTGCTGCAGCGAGCGCGTGGCGATGCCGGCGCACAGGCCGAATTCGGTGTCGTTGGCCAGCGCCAGCGCGTGCTCGTAGTCGTCGGCCGGCATCACCGCCGCGACCGGGCCGAACACTTCCTCGCGCGCGATGCGGTGCTGCGGCTGCGCGGCGATCAGCGCCGGGCGCATGTAGTGGCCCTGGTGCTCGCATTCCAGTGCGTCGCCGCCGTACACCAGCTCGGCGCCTTCTTCCTGGGCGATGCGCACGTAGTCGCGGTCCTGCGCGAACTGGCTGGCGCTGGCAACCGGGCCGATATCGATGCCCGGGGTCAGCGCATGGCCGATCTTCAGCGTGGCCAGGCGCTTGCTCACGCGCGCGACGAAGTCGTCGTAGACCGCGCGCTCCACGATCAGGCGGCTGGACGCGGTGCAGCGCTGGCCGGTGGAGAAGTAGGCGCCGTTGACCGCGATCTCCACCGCCAGGTCCAGGTCCGCATCGGCCAGCACCACCAGCGGATTCTTGCCGCCCATTTCCAGCTGGATCTTCAAGCCGCGCGCGGCGGCCTGCTTGAGCAGGTGGTTGCCGGTGGGCACCGAGCCGGTGAAGCTCAGCGCATCGATGCCGCGGTCCTCGACCAGCGCCTGGCCGACGGTGCGGCCGCTGCCGATCACCAGGTTGAACGCGCCGCTGGGCAGGCCGGCGCGGCTGAGAATCTCGGCCAGCGCCCAGGCGCAGCCGGGCACGATCTCGGCCGGCTTGAACACCACGGTGTTGCCGTAGGCCAGCGCCGGGGCGATCTTCCACGCCGGGATCGCCAGCGGGAAATTCCACGGCGCGATGATGCCGACCGTGCCGACCGGCTCGCGGGTGATCTCCACGTCCACTCCGGGGCGGGTGGAGGCGAGCTTTTCGCCGGGAATGCGCAGCGCCTCGCCGGCGAAGAACTTGAAGATCTGCCCGGCGCGCGCGGCCTCGCCGATGCTCTCCGGCAGAGTCTTGCCTTCTTCGGACGCCAGCAGAGTGCCCAGTTCCTGCTTGCGCGCCAGGATCTCGCTGCCGACGAAGTCGAGTGCGTCGGCGCGCTGCTGCGGCGTGCTCGCCGCCCACTTGGCCTGCGCCGCGTTGGCCGCGGCGATCGCGCCGCGCACCGCGTCGGCGTCGACGCTGCCGACCTCGCCGACCGGCGCGGACAGGTCGGATGGGTTCTCGTCCGCTGCGATGTCGCTGCCGGCCACCCACTGGCCGTCGATATAGCTCTGGAAACGTTGGCTCATGCCGTTCTCCTGTTCGGTTACAGCGCGCGCACGCCGCCCAGTTCGAACCCGGCCGACACCCGCTGCAGCGGATTGACCAGGGCCGCGCCCAGCTCCGGCAGTTCGATCTCGAAGCGGTCGCCCGGCTCGGCCTGCACGCCGTCGGCGAAGCTCAGCGTGGCGGTGCCGAAGAAGTGCAGGTGCACGTCGCCGGGCACGCGATGCGCGGCGTACTTGAAATGGTGGTATTCCAGATTGGCCAGCGAATGGCACATGTTGGCCTCGCCGGTGACGAAGGGCTTCTCCCAGATCACCGCATCGCCGCGGCGGATGCGGCTGCTGCCGCGCAGGTCGCGCGGCAGTTCGCCGCTGCGCAGCTCCGGCCCGACCGCGCAGGCGCGCAGCTTGGAATGGGCCAGGTACAGATAGTTCTGGCGCTCGGTGACGTGGTCGGAGAACTCGTTGCCCAGCGCGAAGCCGAGCCGGTACGGCACGCCGTCGGCGCCGATCACGTACAGCCCGACCAACTCCGGCTCCTCGCCGCCGTCCAGCGCGAAATCCGGCGACGGCAGCGGTGCGCCCGGCGCGACCAGGATGCTGCCGTCGCCCTTGTAGAACCATTCCGGCTGCGCGCCGGGCTGGCCGTCGCGCGGGATGCCGCCTTCCACGCCGAGCTGGAAGATCTTCATCGAATCGGTGAGCGTGCCCTGGTCGGCCTGCTGCTGCAGGTTCTGGTGCATCGCGTCGCGGGTGGCGGCGCTGCCCAGGTGGGTCAGGCCGGTGCCGGTGACGCGGCAGTGCGCCGGGTCCGGATGGGTCAGCGGCGACAGCACGCGGTGGTTCGCCAGCAGTTCGGCGTAGTCGAGCACGATGTCGCCGAGTTGATGCGTGGCGTAGTCGTCCAGGCCGAGGCCGGCGGCGAGCGCGGCGTTGGCCAGCGCATAGGTCGAGCCGACTTCGCGCAGCAGGCGCACCTGGGTGCCGTCCGCCGCCACCGCGCCCACGCTGGGGACGCCGGACTCGTCGAGCAGTTGGATCAATCGCATGAATCGGTCGCCTGTCGGAATACGAAAGAGCCGCGCGGCAGCACAGACCGCCGGTGCCGCGGATGCGGTTCTATTCTGGCCGGATGACCTATATGCAACAAATATCGTTTTTGGCTTAATGTATACGAACATTCATATGCATAGGGCCGCCATGCCTGCCGCCACGCCCTGGTTCGTCCGCGCCCGCCTGAAGACCCGGCAATTGATGCTGCTGCTGGCGATCGAGGAGGAAGGCAACATCCATCGCGCCGCCGAGACCTTGAACATGTCGCAGCCGGCCGCGTCCAAGCTGCTCAAGGACCTGGAGGACATGATGGAGGTGCCGCTGTTCGAGCGGCTGCCGCGCGGCATGCGCCCGACCTGGTACGGCGAGGCGATGATCCGCCACGCGCGCATCGCCCTGTCCAGCCTGGGCGAGGCCGGCGCCGAGATCGAGGCGTTGAAGGCCGGCTATTTCGGCAGCGTCAGCGTCGGCGCCATCGCCGGGCCGGCGATGACCCTGCTGCCGGCGGCGCTGGCCCAGGTCACCGAACAGCATCCGCTGCTGCGCGTGGCGCTACGCGTGGACGGCAGCGACGTGCTGCTGGAGCAACTGGCGCAGAACAAGCTCGACATCGTGGTGGCGCGGCTGTTCGCGCGCCACGACAAGCGCAACCTGCACTACCAGGCGCTGGCCGAGGAAGAGGTGTGCGCGATCGCCCGCCCCGGCCACCCGATCCTGGCGATGCCGCAGCCGGCGCTGCGCGAACTGGCCGACGCCGGCTGGATCGTGCCGCCGGACGGCAGCGTGCTGCGCCACCGCTTCGAGCTGATGTTCCAGAACGCCGGGCTGGAGCCGCCGAAGCGGGTGGTGGAGACCTCGGCGCTGGTGGTGCTGCCGCAGTTGCTGCGCCTGGGCGACTACCTGGCGGTGGTGCCGGTGGACGTGGCCCGGCATTTCGCCGACCACGGCAGCGTGGCGATCGTGCCGGTGGAGCTGTCGTGCCGGATGGACGCGTTCGGCATCATCACCCGCACCGACTGGCTGCTGTCGCCCGGCGCGCGGATCATGCTGCAGGCCCTGCAGGCGGCCGCCGGGCCGGTGTATGGCTACGTCGCGCCGGCCGAGGATGCGGTGGCGCCGGCGGATGCGCGAACCGAAGGATGAGGTCGGGGCTGAAGCCCCTCCTACAGTGCACCCAGCCGGTCAACCGCACGCCCCTGTAGGAGCGGCTTCAGCCGCGACCGAACGCAGCGGTAGACATTCCGTCCGCGGACACCGTCGGTGCTGAAGCCCCTCCCACAGTGCACCCAGCCGACCAACCGCAAGCCCCTGTAGGAGCGGCTTCAGCCCCGACCGAACGCAGCGGTAGACATTCCGTCTGCGGACACCGTCGGGGCTGAAGCCCCTTCCACAGTACACCCAGCCGACCAACTGCAAGCCCCTGTAGGAGCGGCTTCAGCCCCGCCCGAACGCAGTGGTAAACATTCCGTCCGCGCACACCGTCGGGGCTGAAGCCCCTCCCACAGTGCACCCAGCCGACCAACCGCAACCCCCTGTAGGAGCGGCTTCAGCCGCGACCGAACGCAGCCGCAGCCCATGCGCGCCGCCAAACCATCGGAGCCGAAGCCCTCCCACCCTGCAACCCGCCAGGCAGTCGCGACCATCTTGTGGGAGCGACTTCAGTCGCGACGAGCGGAGCCTGGAAGCGCGACCGTTTCAACGATCGGCGGAGCCAAGCTCCCCCGACATGCCAGCGATGCACCCGCTCGCTCAGGTCCACCCACCATCCACCACGAACTCCTGCGCGGTGATCGCACGCGATTCGTCCGAGGCCAGGAACAGCGCCATGCGCGCGATGTCCTCCGGCATCACCTTGTCCGGCAGGCACTGGTTGCGCGCCAGTTCGCGCTCGCCGGCCTCGTCCAGCCACAGCGTGACCTGGCGTTCGGTCATCACCCAGCCCGGGGTCAGCACGTTGACCCGGATCCGCGCCGCGCCCAGTTCGCGCGCCAGGCCGCGGGTCAGCCCGTTCACCGACGACTTGGCGGTCGCGTAGACCGGATAGCCACCGGTCTTGGTCTGCCAGCCAGTGGAACCGAGATTGACGATCGAACCGCCACCGAGCCGCTTCATGCCCGGCACCGCCGCCTGGATCGCGAAGAACGCGGCACGCTGGTTGATCGCCACGCAACGCTCCCAGTACTCCGGGGTCACCGCGTCCAGCGCGTGCCGGTCGTCGCTGCCGACGTTGTTGAGCAGCACGTGGAAATCGCCCAGCTCGGCGGCAGCCTCGCCCAGCGCCGCCTGCAGCGCGGCCACGTCGGTGACGTCGCAACGGCGCCACCACGGCCTGGCCAGGCCGGCCGCGGCCAAGCGCTCGGCCAACGCCGCACTGGCCTCGGCGGCCACGTCGACGAAGGCGACCTGCGCGCCCTGCCCGGCGAAGGCCTCGACCAGCGCCGCGCCGATGCCCGACCCGCCGCCGGTGATGAAGACGCGGCGTCCGTGCAGGCTGCCGTAGGTTGCGTTGCCGGTGCCGGGAATCGCCGCGCTTGCCGTGTTGTCCATGCCGTTTCGCTCTAGGTGGATGAGATTTTGATATATGAAAACAAATATCCATAGTCAGATATTTGTTATTTTTCATGTATCAATATGCCCGCTAGCATCGCCGACGTAAAGCACCCGGGGCGACGCCGCGCAGGCACCGATCCGGGCCGATCAGGTCTCGAGGATTCCGCCAGCATGGGCTCACCCACCAAACCGGTCCGCCGCAGCCAGGCGTGGTTCGGTCGCGAAGGCAAGCAGGGTTTCTACTACCGCAGCTGGCTCAAGAGCGCGGGCCACCCGCACGACATGTTCGACGGGCGCCCGGTGATCGGCATCTGCAACACCTGGTCGGAGCTGACCCCGTGCAACGGCCACCTGCGCGAGCTGGCCGAGCACGTCAAACGCGGCGTCTACGAGGCCGGCGGCTTCCCGCTGGAATTCCCGGTGATGTCGCTGGGCGAGACGCAGATGCTGCCCACCGCGATGCTGTTCCGCAATCTGGCCAGCATGGACGTGGAGGAATCGATCCGCGCCAATCCGCTCGACGGCGTGGTGCTGCTGATGGGCTGCGACAAGACCACCCCGTCGCTGCTGATGGGCGCGGCCAGCGTGGACCTGCCGACCATCGGCCTGTCCGGCGGCCCGTCGCTGTCCGGCAATTGGCGCGGGCAGCCGCTGGGTTCGGGCACCGGGGTGATCCAGATGTCGGAGATGGTCCGCGCCGGCACCCTGAGCCAGGACGAGTTCGTCGAGGCCGAGGCCTGCATGCAGCGCTCCAAGGGCAGCTGCATGACCATGGGCACCGCCTCGACGATGGCCAGCATGGTCGAAGCGCTGGGCATCTCGCTGCCGGAGAACGCGGCGATTCCCGCGGTCGATGCGCGCCGCGCGCGGCTGGCGCGGCTCAGCGGCCGGCGCATCGTGCAGATGGTCGAGGAAGACCTGCGCATGTCGCAGGTGCTGACCCGCTCCGCGTTCGCGAACGCGATCAAGGTCAACGCGGCGATCGGCGGCTCCACCAACGCGGTGATCCACCTGCTCGCCATCGCAGGGCGCCTGGGCGTGCCGCTGAGCCTGGACGACTGGGACCAGCTGGGGTCGCGGCTGCCGTGCCTGGTAAACCTGAAGCCGTCCGGCCAGTACCTGATGGAAGATTTCTACTACGCCGGCGGCTTGCCGGCGGTGATGCGCGAACTCGGCGCCGAGCTGGACCTGGACGCGCGCACCGTCAACGGCCGCACCCTCGGCGAGAACGTGGCCGACGCGCCGTGCTGGAACCGCGAGGTGATCCATGCGCTGGACACGCCGTTCCGCGAACAGGCCGGCATCGCCGTGCTGCGCGGCAACCTGGCCCCGGACGGCGCGGTGATCAAGCCCTCGGCCGCCTCGCCGCACCTGCTGCGGCACCGCGGCCGCGCGGTGGTGTTCGAAAGCATCGAGGACATGAAGGCGCGCATCGACGACGAAGCGCTGGACATCGATGCCGACTGCATCATGGTGCTGAAGAACTGCGGCCCGCGCGGCTACCCGGGCATGGCCGAGGTCGGCAACATGCCGCTGCCGCCGAAACTGCTGCGCGCCGGCGTCACCGACATGGTGCGCATCTCCGATGCGCGCATGAGCGGCACCGCCTACGGCACCGTGGTCCTGCACGCCTCGCCCGAAGCCGCCACCGGCGGCACCCTGGCGCTGGTGCGCGACGGCGACATCATCGAACTCGACGTGCCCGGGCGCTCGCTGCACCTGGAGGTCAGCGACGAGGAACTGCTGCGCCGGCGCAGCGAATGGACGCCGCTGCCGACGCCGCTACGCGGCTGGAGCAAGCTGTACGTGGAGCACGTGCAGCAGGCGCACCTGGGCGCGGACCTGGATTTCCTGGTCGGCGGCAGCGGCGCCGACGTGGCGCGCGATTCGCACTAGCGCCGCGCTGTTGTAGGAGCGGCTTCAGCCGCGACAGGCCTTACCGACAGCGCCTGTCGCGGCTGAAGCCGCTCCTACAAAAATCGATATCCGGCACAGCCCTGGCCGCATGCCATCAGGCTTCTCCGCGAAAGCCCTGTCCAAGGATCGGACACGCAGCCCGTCACCGAAACGTCATCCGCAGCCTCTAGCCTGCGCCGCATCCAAGGGGCAAGGCAGGTCGGTGGCGGCACATCCCAAGCGCGCGTGGGCGCGCATGTTCGCGGAACATGGTCCGGTGCTGCGCGGCTTCTTCGTGCGTCGCGGCGCCAACGAGGATGCCGAGGACATGGTGCAGGAAACCTATCTGCGCCTGCTGCGCGCGCACCAGCACCAGGGCGAGGCGATCGCCAATCCCGAGGCCTACCTGTACACGGTGGCGCTGAACCTGGCGCGCGAACAGGCCGCGCGGCGCAAGCAGGCGCCGCTGCGCATCGACGAGATGGAGCAGTTTTCGCAATTGCTGGCCGCAGGGGACGACGTGGAAGACACGGCACAGCGACAGCAGCGGCAACAGCGCCTGCAGGCCCTGCTGGCCGGCTTGCCCGAACGCACCCGTGCGGTGCTGGTGATGCAGTACCGCGACGGCCTCAGCTACAAGCAGATCGCCGAACGCATGGGCGTGTCCGCGCACATGGTCAAGAAGCACGTGGTGCGCGGGCTGTCGGCGTGCCGGCGGGCGCTGGCCGAGAGCGGAGAAAGCTGGTGAACGAGGCCGCCTTCCCGCCGCGCAGCGCCACTGCCGAGGCCGCGCACTGGCATGCCCTGCAACGCATGCAGGCGCTGGACGCGAGCCAGCAGGCGCAGCTCATGGACTGGCTGACCGCATCGCCGCTGCACCTGCGCGAATACATGGCGGTGCTGCGGGTGGCCGGCGAACTGGGCGAGGCCATGCGCGGCATGGACCTGGACGTGGACGCGCTGCTCGACGCCGACCGTCGCGCCGACACCGACGCGCCGCCGCGCAACGTGATCGCGCTGCCGCTGCCGCAACGGCCGCCGCGCCCCGCCGCGCAGATGCCCCGCGCCGCAGGCCGGCGTGCGCGCCTGCGCGGCTGGGGCACGGGCCTGGCCGCGGCGCTGTGCGGCGTGGCGGTGCTGGCCGCCTGGGCCTGGCCGCGCACCACGACCTACAGCACCGCGCACGGCGAACAGCGCAGCGTGCAGCTGGCCGATCGCAGCACCGTGCACCTCAACGCGCAAAGCGCGCTGCGCGCGACGATGACTCCGTGGAGCCGGCGCCTGCAGCTGCTGCATGGCCAGGCCAGCTTCGTGGTCGCGCCGGATCGGCGCCCGCTGCAGGTGCTGGCCGGCACGCTGCGGGTCGAGGACATCGGCACCACCTTCGATATCGCCCTGTACCGGCAGCAGGCACGCATCGACGTGGCCGAGGGCCGCGTGCACGTATGGCGCGCCGATCGCCCGCGGCAGCCGATGCTGGCCGATCTCGGCGCCGGGCAGAGCGCGCGCATCGACGCTGGCAGCGGCCGGGTCGAACTGGCCAGCGAGGACGTCGCCGCGATGCATGCCTGGTGGCAACGCCGCATCGTGTTCCGCGACGAACCGCTGGCCAACGTCGCCGAGGATTTCAACCGGCTCAACCGCACCCGCCTGCTGATCGACGACACCGCCGCCGGCGCGATGCGCCTGACCGGCAACCTGCGCGGCGATGACATCGCCTCGTTGCGCGCGTTCCTCGCCGACCAACCGACGTTGCGCGTCACCGTCAGCGCCGATGCGATCCGCGTCGGCAGCCACGCCGCGCCGCGACCGGTCGCACGCTGACTGCGGCGTCAGTCGCCGAACGCGGCGACCGTCGTCTGCGCGCCTGGCCAGATCGCTACGCAACCGCGAGCGCCGCGGCACTACGCGTGCAGACGCGCCACCCACCACCGCCCAGCGCGCACCCGGTCGTGGTGCGAGGTTCGTTCGCGCGCGCGCGACCAGCGGAGAAAACGACCGATCGCCCTCGCCCCCACGCACGTGTCACAGAAAATTCATCGAAAAGCGGTGCCCGATCGTCGCTGTCGATCCTCGTAGTCCAGGCACAACGCAGCATTCCGCCCTTGCGGCAGCGCTGCGCCCCACCTTCCGCTCCCACTGGACAACGACGATGCGCCGCACCCTGTTCCTTTCCATCGCCCTCGCCCTGCATGCCGGTACCGCCGGCGCCCAGACCACGTCCGTCGCGGTCGATGCGATTCCCGCACAGCCGTTGGCGCGCGCGCTCAACACCCTGTCGCGGCAGAGCGGACTGCAGTTCGTCTATGCCGCGGGCGTGGCCGGCAATCCGCAGACCCGCGGCACCAGCGCCGGCGCCACGCCGGAACAGGCCCTGCGGCAATTGCTCGACGGCACCGGCCTGCGCTACCGCTATCTCAACCCGACCACGGTGACGATCGAAGCCGCAGGCGCAGAGGCCGACGCGGCGCAGGCGGCACCGCCAGCGGCATCCGCCGCAATGCCGGCCGCCGCGCCCACGGCGGACGCGCCGGTGAAGGAACTGGACCGCATCCAGGTGCTGGGCAGCTACGCCGGCAGCCTCAGCGCCGCGCTGCGCGAGAAGCGCTACGCCGACAGCGTGGTCGACGTGATCGCCGCCGAGGACATCGGCAAGCTGCCGGCGCAGAACGTGGCCGAAGCGCTGCAGCGCGTGCCCGGCGTGTCGATCGTGCGCGACCGCGGCGAAGGCGTGTACGTGCGCGTGCGCGGCCTGGGCCCGAACTTCCAGGTCACCACGCTCAACGGCCAGACCATGGCGGTCAACGAGAACGTGCGCACTTCCGGCCAGACCGGCCGCCAGTTCCGCTACGACACCCTGCCGGCCGAACTGGTGTCCGGCCTGGAGGTGATCAAGAGTCCCACCGCCGACCTGGACGAAGGTGCGATCGGCGGCATCGTCAACGTGCGCACGTTCCGTCCGCTGGAACTGGGCAAGACCCTGACCAACCTATCGCTGGAATCGAGCCAGGCGCAGCGCACCCACGCCAACGATCCGCGCGTGTCCGGCCTGTTCAACTGGGTCAACGCCGACGGCAGCTTCGGCATGCTGATCTCCGGCGCCTACGCGCAGCGCAGCCTGCGCCAGGACCGGGTCAACGAAGTGAGCTGGGACTACTACCCCAACGGCGTGCCGGGCGCGCCCGGCGCCTATTACGCGCCGACCGGCCTGCGTCCGACGCTGGAACTGGAGCAGCGCGAGCGCACCGGCGTGGCCGCCTCGCTGCAGTGGAAACCGAGCGCGGCATGGGAGACCAACCTGGACCTGCTCTACGCCAAGCAGACCGTGCACTACGACGAGTACAGCATGGGCGTGGGCTTCGACAGCCTGGCGAAGATGAGCAACATTCGCGTCGAGCACGGCGGCATCACCGGTTTCGACTACCGCAACGGCCAGGTGCAGATCTCGCGCGAGACCTCCGGCATCACCGACGACAACCGCAGCGCGCGCCTGTCCAGCACCTGGAGCGGCGATCGCTGGACGCTGGGCGCGGTAGCGTTCCACTCGCAGGCGCACAGCTACGATTCGGACCCGATCCGGCGCACCCGCCTGCGCAGCGGCACCAATCTGTCGATGCGCGTGGAGATGCCGCAGGCCGACGGCGACAACGTGCCCGACTGGAGCTTCACCAACGGCTTCGATCCGAACAACCCGTCCACCGTGGCCGGACGGCGCCTGGAATGGCGCGAGATCGACGCGCGCGACAAGGAGGACGCGCTGCAGTTCGACGCCAAGCGCGCGCTCGACGGCGACTTCTTCCGCGACCTCAAGGCCGGCGCAAAATACCGCCAGCGCTCGCGCAGCTACGACCGCGCCGATCTGCTGCTCAACAGCATCGCCGGCGTGCGTTTCCCGGCCGGCAACTTCACCGCGCTGCCGGTGGACGACATGCTCGCCGACGCCAACGGCAACCTGCCGCGGCAATGGCTGGCGCCGATCGAATCCACCTTCTGGGGCAACTGGCCGACCGCCGCGGACCTGGCCAACACGCCCAACAGCGCCGACCTGCAGAACTCCTATGAAGTGAAGGAAAAGATCGGCTCGGCCTACGCCATGGCCGATTTCGGCAGCGACCTGGCCGGCCGCGCCCTGCGCGGCAATCTCGGCGTGCGCCTGGTGCGCACCGAACAGACCACCGACGGCCACGCAGACGTCAACGGCACCGCGCAGCCAGTGCATTTCGAGCGCAGCTACAACAACGTGCTGCCCTCGTTCAACGCCGCCTGGGACGTGCGCGAGGACATGGTGCTGCGCGGCTCTGCGGCCAAGGTCATTACGCGCCCCGACCTCACCGACCTGTCGTCCAAGCTCACCTTCAACTCCAGCGGCGAGATCCTCACCGCCAGCGGCGGCAATCCCGGGCTCAAGCCGTTCGAGGCGTGGCAGTACGACCTGACCTTCGAGTGGTACATCGACGGCACCTCGGCGCTGACCGGCGGCGTGTTCTACAAGGACATCTCCAGCTTCATCCAGACCCAGATGTCGAACCTGGTCTACCAGGGCCAGACCTATCTGCTGTCGTCCAAGACCAACGGCAGCGAGGCCAAGGTCAAGGGCGCCGAAGTGGCCTACCAGCAGGTGTTCGCCGGCCTGCCGGCGCCGCTGGACGGACTGGGCATGCAGCTCAACTACACCTGGACCGACAGCGAGGCCAGCTACCGCGACGGCACCCGCACCTTCACCGACAGCCTGGAAGGCGTGGCCAGGAACACCTACAACGCGGTGCTGTTCTACGAGAAGGGACCGCTGATGGCGCGGGTCAGCTACGGCTGGAGCGACGACATCCTCAACGCGGTCGGCACCGCCAACGTCGCCACGCTCAACAGCGACCAGTTCGGCAGCCTGGACGCGAACGTGGCCTACAATGTCAACGACAGCCTGTCGGTGTTCGTCAACGCGATCAACCTCACCGGCGAAGTGCAGCGCCAGTACGTCGGCGACCACCTGTTCGGCGGCTACACCGACTACGGCCGCACCTGGTCGGTCGGCCTGCGCGCACGATTCTGAGCCGAGCCCGCGCGGTCGCCGCCGTCGTGCGGCGCCGCGCGCGAGGGCGGCCGCGCCCGCTGCGGCGCTGTCCGCCGACCCGTCTTCCCGGCCGGTGCCTCGGCCAGCGGCATGGCGCGCCTTGCCGTACCGCCTCTTCCGGAAACATGCGATGCCATCGATCCCTCGCCTAGCCGTCGCCGCGCTGCTCGCGCTCGCCCTGCTGCCGTTCGCCGCCGCGCACGCCGCCGTCGCGGCACCGCAGGACACCCTGGAAAAAGTCCTGATCCTCAAGCGCCACGGCGTGCGTTCGGCGATGTCCAGTCCGGAGCAGCTGGGCCGCTACTCGGCGCGCCCATGGCCGCACTTCGGCGTCCCGGCCGGGCACCTGACCGAGAACGGCGCGCGCCTGGAAGCGCTGTTCGGCGCCTACTACCGCGCGCGCTATGCGCCGCAGGGCCTGTTCGCCGGCGACGCCTGCGCCAGCACCTACTACTGGGCCAATCGCACCCAGCGCACCATCGCTTCGGCGCAGGCGTTGGCGAGCACGCTGACGCCGGGTTGCGCGAACGAGGTGCACGGCGTCGCCGACGGCGCGTCCGATCCGCTGTTCGACGGCGCGCCGGCCTTGCGCGTACCCGCCGCCGCCGCGCTGATGCGCGCAGCCATCGCCGGCCGCATCGGCGGCGACGCCGCCGCCTGGAACGCGGCGCAGCGCGATGCGATAGACACGCTGCAGCAGCTGCTGTTGCAGTGCGCGCAGCGGCCGTGCCCGGCCGACGCGGACGCCGGCAAGCAGCGCCTGGACGCGGTGGCCGCGCGGATGGGCGACAGCGAAGACGGCATTCCCGGCGTCGAAGGCCCGGCGGCGGCGGCCTCCGGCATCAGCGAAAGCCTGCTGATGGGCTGGGCCGACGGCCAGGACTTCGCCGCACTGGGTTGGCAAGGCCTGGACGAAGCCAGCCTGCTGCGCGCGTTCGCCCCGCACCAGGCCGAGTTCGCGCTGCGCCTGCGCGCGCCCACGGTGGCGCGCATGGCCAGTTCGCCGTTGGCCGCGCGCGTGCTGGCCACGCTGCAGCAAGGCAGCGACAGCCCCGCGCATGCCGCGCCGATCGGCGGCGCTGCGCGGCTGGTTGTCGTCTCCGGACACGACGGCACGCTGACCCTGCTGGCCGGCATGCTCGATCTGCACTGGCAGTTGCCCGGCTACCAGCCGGACCAGACCGTGCCCGGCGGCGCGCTGGTGTTCGAGCGCTGGCGCCGCGCCGATGGGCAACGCGTGATCCGCCTGCGCTACACCGCGCAGAGCCTGGCCCAGCTGCGCGAACAGCGCGCGCTGACGCTGCAGGCGCCGCCGCCATCCGCGCCGGTGTTCATTCCCGGCTGCAGCAGCGCCACCCCGGACTACGACTGTGCGCTGCCGACGCTGGCGGCGCTGATCGGCACCGCGATCGACCCGCACTTCATGAGCGAATGACGCCATGCCTCCGGCCGCCGGCCGGCGCCATGGCTGCCGCATCGGCGCATCCCGCGCCGCTTCCCTGGCCATCGTGCCAGCCGCTGTTCCCCACCACCGCAAGAGGCGATTCATGATCCAGCATCTACGCACCCTCGTGAGCTTCGGCATCGGAGTGAGCCTGGCCTGTGCCGGCGCGGCGCACGCGCAATCGGACACCGGCGTGCTCGACGTCCTCAGCTACAACGTGGCCGGTCTGCCCGAAGGCATTTCCAGCAGCAACCCTTCAGCCAACACCGCGCAGCTGGCACCGAAACTGGCGCCGTACGGCCTGGTCCACGTGCAGGAGGACTTCAACTACCACGCCACCCTGTACGCCGGCGACGCGCATCCCTACCGCACCGCCACCAGCGGCGGCGCCGCCATCGGCGACGGCCTCAACACGCTGAGCAACTATCCCTTCAGCGACTTCACCCGGGTCAAGTGGAACCAGTGCAACGGCACCGACTGCCTGACCCCGAAGGGCTTCAGCTACATGCGCGTGCGCCTGGCCGACGGCGTGCTGCTGGACGTGTACAACGCCCATCCCAACGCCGGCACCGAAGCCGGCGACCTGTCCGCGCGCCGCGCCAACATCGGCCAGCTCTCGCAGTTCATCCAGACCTGGTCGGCCGGCAACGCGGTGCTGGTGATGATGGATTCCAATACCCGCTATACCCGCGCCGACGACAACATCCGCACGCTGATCGCGGCCAACGGGCTGACCGATCCGTGGGTGGAACTGGTCAAGGGCAGCGCGCCGGCCGCCGGCGCCGAGCCGCTGCTGTGCGGCACGCCGCCGACCAATGCCTGCGAAGTGGTCGACAAGATCCTGTACCGCGATGCGCCGCAGCTGACCCTGGTCGCCAACCGCTACCAGCTCGACCCCGGCACGTTCTACGACAGCGCCGGCAAGCCGCTGTCCGACCACTACCCGCTGTACGCGCAGTTCGGCTGGGCGGTGGGCACCGACGTGCGCACCAGCGACCAGGTCGGCGGCCCGCACGGCATCCCGTTCAACGATCTGGCCGACAGCGCCAGCGGGCGTCCGCTCAGCGGGGTCACCCTGCGTGGCGGCGAGCGCCTGGACAACGTCGGCGCGATCCTGGACACCGGCAAGCTGCTCGCGCACGGCGGCACCGGCGGACAGGCGACCACCCTGTCGCTGGGCGCCAACGAGACGCTGACCTCGGCCACCGTCAGCGTCGGCAAGTACAACGACACGACCCGCGTGTTCTCGCTGAGCCTGCGCACCAGCACCGGCCGCAGCGTGCAGGCGGGCAAGCCGACCAGCGAGACCTATACGCTGACCGCGCCCAGCGGCTGGCACATCGCCGGCTTCACCGGCCGCGCAGGCGACGCGATCGACAAGCTCGGCGTGGTGTACCGGAAGAACTGACGCGTCGCGGCGGGTCGCTCGCGTTCGCGCACCAACGAGAACGGCGCTCGCAACAGCGAGCGCCGTTTCGGTTATGCGGATTGTCTCTGCGCTGCACCTGCGGCCGGCATGCCGGCGAACGCCGATGCGTCGCTGCGCGTGCAGCGCCACAGCGCTGCGCCCCGGATCGGGGTACCGCGGTTTTCCAGCGTCGATGCCGGCATCACCGCAGGCGGCGCATGCGCGCCAATGCTTCGGCAGCGGCCGGATCGCGAGACCCGGCCGCTGCGGGATCGAACCGCAGATCAGGCCTGCTTCGGATCCGGACCGTAGGCGTTGGCGCCCCTGATCCCTTCCATGCACATGAAGACGAGGATCACCACGCCGCCCAGCCAGGGGATCAGGCCCAGCAGCACGTACCAGCCGGACTTGCCCTGGTCGTGGAAACGGCGCACCTGCACCGCGATCGACGGCACCAGCACCGCGAGCGAATACAGGCCCAGCAGCACGACCGCCACCAGCGACAGCGCGCCGGTGCCGTTCTGGCCGCCGACGCCGCCGCCGATTCCCATCAACACCATCAGCACGGTGATCACGACGATGTTCAACAGCGTGAACATCCAGTACTCCTTGCGCCGCGAACGCCCGGAAAAATCCGCGTAGCGCTTGAGCGGCATCAACATCCATTCCATTGTGTTTCCCTTTTTTTCGAACCGCTGCGTCACTGCAGCGGGCGGCATGGTGGCATAAACCCCGCCGCAGGGAAACGCTTGCAGCTACTCGCTCGCCGCCTCCAGCGCCTGTGCCAGACGCTCCACCGCGATCACCTCCATGCCCTTGACCACGCCGGTCTTGGGCGCATTGGCCTTGGGCACGATGGCGCGCTTGAAGCCGTGCGTGGCCGCTTCGCGCAGCCGGTCCTCGCCGTTGGGCACCGGGCGGATCTCGCCGGACAGGCCGACCTCGCCGAAGGCGATGGTCTTCTCCGCCAACGGCTTGTCGCGCAGCGAGGACAATACCGCCAGCAGCACCGGCAGGTCGGCCGCGGTCTCCTGGACGCGGATGCCGCCGACCACGTTGACGAACACATCCTGGTCGCCGACCAGGATGCCGCCGTGCCGATGCAGCACCGCCAGCAGCATCGCCAGGCGGTTCTGCTCCAGGCCCACCGCCACCCGCCGCGGATTGGACAGCGGCGAGGCATCGACCAGCGCCTGCACTTCCACCATCAGCGGCCGCGTGCCTTCGCGCGTCACCATCACGCAGCTGCCGGGCTGGTTGGCGCTGCTGCCGGACAGGAAGATCGCCGACGGGTTGGAGACTTCCTTCAGGCCCTTCTCGCCCATCGCGAACACGCCCAGCTCGTTGACCGCGCCGAAGCGGTTCTTGAACGCGCGCAGCAGGCGGAAGCGGCTGCCGCTCTCGCCCTCGAAATACAGCACCGCATCGACCATGTGCTCGAGCACGCGCGGCCCGGCGATGCCGCCTTCCTTGGTCACATGGCCGACCAGGAACACCGCCGTGCCGGTCTCCTTGGCGTAGCGCACCAGCCGCGCCGCGCTCTCGCGCACCTGGCTGACCGAGCCGGGCGCGGCGGTCAGCGACTCGGTCCACAGGGTCTGCACCGAGTCGGCCACGATCAGCCTGGGCCGCGCCGCGCTGGCGTGCTGCAGGATCTGTTCGATGCCGGTCTCGGCCAGCGCGTTGAGGCCGTCCAGCGGCAGATCCAGGCGCACCGCGCGGCCGGCGACCTGGGCCAGCGATTCCTCGCCGGTCACGTACAACACCGGCAGCGTGCCGGCCATCTTGGCCAGCGCCTGCAGCAGCAGCGTCGACTTGCCGATGCCCGGGTCGCCGCCGATCAGCACCACCGCGCCTTCGACCAGGCCGCCGCCGAGCACCCGGTCGAACTCGCCGATGCCGGTGGACACGCGCGCCTGGTCGCGATGCTCCACGTCCTTGAGCGCGGTGATCTTCGGCGCCTCGGTCTTGCCGGCCCAGCCGCTGCGCCGCGCCGCGGCCGGCGCCTTCGCCGTCGCCGCGCTTTCCAGCACGATCTCGCTCAGCGAATTCCACGCTCCGCACTCGGTGCACTGGCCCTGCCACTTGGTGTATTCGGCGCCGCAGTCGCCGCATACATAGGCCGTTTTCGCTTTTGCCATCTCGTTCTTGTCCGCTGCCAGGAGGCACCAGCATAGGCGCTGGCGGTCTCAGGTTGCGCGACAGAAGGTCGTCGCGACGTGGGTGCCTCAGGCACCAGTGTCCTCGGGCTTAAGACCCATCGAGTATTCCTCGATCTCCTTGCCATCGACCCAACCGGTGGCGCAGTCGCCAGCGTAGTGACCATCCGGCTTGAGTGTGCAGGCGATGCCGGTTGTCGGGCGTTTCCATTCGGTCGGCGAGTCGGCGCCCTTGCACATCGCGTTGCCCTGACAGAGCTTCACGGTACGGGTTGGAATCGCCATGACCAGGGCACGAACCAAAACCCCTTCCTTGCGTTGGGCCGCCCGCAGGCAGAGCAGCTGGTTTACTCCGACATGTGCGACGGGCGTGCCTGCGGCTGGTTTGAAACTGTCCTTGAGTGTGACGCCATTTTCCGCTGCAACCGCGCCGAACGACAGGTTCGAGGTGCAGTCATCGCCGGCGTCGACCGCCATGCCGTCAATGGTGCAGGCAGGGTTACCGTGCGTGTCGCTGGTGCAGGTCACGGCAGAGCCAGGTGACGACGCCTGCAACATAACCTGCAAGGCGTGCGCATCGCCTGGCGCGGCTGACGCCGCCGAGGCTGTTAGCAGAACAACCAGGCTCAGCGCCCATCCAGAAGAATGGATGCTCTGTCTCCTACCGAGAAAGCTCCTTACGCTGCATTTGACGGAGCCGGCGATGGCCTTGCGGCTGGAATTGACGAGCATCGTTGTCACGGGCTTCTCCTAAGCGACCTTTTGCACAATGCATACATCCGGGCAATCGACTGCACCTGTGGTGCCGGCATGACCTGGACCCTGGCGTTCAGCGATCAACCGAAATCATCGACTGGGGCGCTCATCGTGATTCGAGACCGCCCTTTGCCGCTGCGCGCTTTCATATGAGCTCGCTCCCCACATCTTGCAACGTCGGCGTCGTGGAATGCACGCAGCGCTCAGCGCGCCTTGTACAGCTCGCTCAACCGGTCCGGCTTGCCGGCGATGCGTTCCAGGTGCGGATACTGCAGGCCGCCGTGGTAGGCGATGCGCAGCGTGTCGTAGCGGTTGCCGCGCTTGACCAGCAGCTCGATCGGCGCGGTGCCGCCCTTGGCCGCGGTGATCGCCTCCTTGATCGTGTCGGCGCTGAACTCGCGGCCGTTGACCGCGACCACGCTGTTGCCGGCGATGATGCCGGCATCGAACGCCGGACCGTCCCACAGCACGTCCTGCACGCTGCCCTTCTCGTCCAGGCTCAGGCCCAGCGAATAGGTCAGGCCGACGCCCTTCTTGGTCGCTTCGTAGGTCTTGATCGCCTCGTTCGGCTGGTCGGTATAGACCAGCTTCCAGCCGCTGGCCTCGATGCCGCCGACCAGCGAGCCGTGGCCATCGACGCGGCTGCGCAGGAACGTCGCCCAGTCGTACTTGGCCACGCCGTCCAGCGTGGCGACGATGTCCTCGAAGGTGTACGGATTCACGTCCCAGGCGCCGTCGTGCATGCCGAAGAAGGCCTTGGCGAAGTCGTCGATCGAGCGCTTGTTGCCGCTGAGCTCGCGCAGCTTGGCGTCGGTCTCCAGCCACAGCATCTGCCCGCCGGAATAGTAGTCCTCGCTCATCTGGTAGCTGCGATAGGCGCGCGGCCGGCGCATCGACATGGTCGGATCGTTGGTGGTGTCCTGCAGCGCGCGCCAGGCCAGGCCAGGGCGGCCGCGCTGGTAGGTGGCGGCGACGTCGGCGAGCATGTCGCGTGCCTGGCTCTGCGTCCACAGGCCGGAACGCGCGGACAGCACTTCGCCCCAGAACTGGGTCTGGCCTTCGTACAGCCACAGCAGGCTGTCGCCCATCGGCACGTTGAAGTTCGGCGTGGCCAGGTCGGCGCCGCGGCGGTACTTGCCGTTCCAGGAATGGTTGAACTCGTGCGCAAGCAGGTCGCGCCGGTCCCAGCTCTTGTCCCACTCGGTGAAGTAGTTGAGCGGGCCGCTGTTCTCGCTGGAACGGTGATGCTCCAGGCCGATGCCGCCGAGCTTCTCGGTCAGGGCCAGCAGGAATTCGTAGTGGTCGAAATGGCGCGCGCCGTACAGCTTGTCCATCTGCTGCACCAGCGCCGCGTGCGCCTTGATCTGCTCGGGCCTGGCCTCCAGCGACTTGGCCTCGTCGGCGAACACGTTCAGGTACACCGGCGCCTTGCCGCCGGCATCCAGCGCGATGCGCTTGTAGTACTTGCCGGCGAACATCGGCGAATCCACCAGGTCGTCGAAGTCGATCGGCTTGAACGTCACCGTGTCGCCGACCCGCGTGGCGGTCTCCAGCGCGGTGGCGTAGCTCCAGCCCGGCGGCAGGGTCACGCTGGCCTGGGCCTTGATGTTGCGCGCGTAGTAGCCGGCCGGGTACAGCGCGGTGGTGTTCCACTGCAGGTTGAGCAGTTCCGGGGTCATCATCACCCGGCCCTGGCCGTCGCCCTGCGAGGACAGGAACTGGAACTCGGCGACGATCTCGCTGGCGCCCTGCGGTACCTCGACCTTGAACGCGTACACGTCGAACTGGTCGCGCTTCCACGGCAACACCTGGCCGTTGGCCTTGATCACCAGCCCGGCCAGCTTGTCGATCGGCCCGGTCGGCGAATGGTTGCCGGGGATCCACTGCGGATACAGCAGGGTCATCGGACCCGGCGCGGCCGGCATCGTGGTGCGCACGCGGAAGATGCGATGCGCCAGGTCGGTGGCATCGACGTCGATCTTCAGCGTGCCGGCGAACGGCACGTCCTGCGGCGGCGCGGTCTGCGCCGAGGCCTGGAACGCGGCAGTGGCGGCCAGCAGCAGCGGCGCCATCCAGGCGGTGGACTTGGTCATGGGGTCTCCAGTGGGGATGCAACGGACGAGCAACCGTTGATCCTATGCCGCCCGCGCCGTGGCGCTCTATGCCATTGGTCATGCTTCGGCGTCATCGCCGGCGACACCGGCCGACATTCGCGCCGACCCGAGCCCCACAACGCAAAAGGCCGCCCGGAGGCGGCCTTCGCGCGCGCGGCGGTGCCCGGCCTCAATGCATCATGTTGACGTTGAGGTTGTGCATGACCCACAGCGAGCCGACCACCACGATGCCGATGATCAGCAGCGAGAACAGGCCCACGTGCACGTTGGAGCGCTGCTCGGCGGAGCGGTCCATGTGCAGGAAGTAGATCAGGTGCACCAGCATCTGCACCGCGGCCAGCACCGCGATGACGATGACGGTCACGCCCTTGGGGAACGCGCCGCTCATGACCATGCCGAACGGGATCACGGTGAGCACCACCGCCATCACGAAGCCGATCAGGTAGGACTTCAGGCCGCTGCCGTGCGACTGCTCGGCGTGTGCGTCGGAAGGATGGTGGTTGGCCATTACAGCGCTCCCAGCAGGTAGACGATGGTGAACACGCCGATCCAGATCACGTCCAGGAAGTGCCAGAACAGGCTCAGGCACGCCAGGCGGGTGGTGTTGCGCGGGGTCAGGCCGTTCTTGGCGATCTGGATCACCAGCACCGCCATCCACAGCAGGCCCGAGGCCACGTGCAGGCCGTGGGTGCCGACCAGGGTGAAGAACGCGGACAGGAACGCGCTGCGGCCGGGGCCGGCCCCTTCGTGGATCAGGTGGTGGAACTCGTAGATTTCCATGCCCAAAAAGCCCAGGCCCAGCGCCGCGGTGACCGCCAGCCAGCCGTACAGGCCGCCCAGGCTGCGCTTGTGCGCGGAGATCATCGCCAGGCCGAAGCTCAGGCTGCTGAACAGCAGCAGGAAGGTTTCCACCAGCACGAACTTCAGGTCGAACAGTTCCTTGGCGGTGGGGCCGTCCACCGTCGCGCCGGCCAGCACCGCGTAGGTCGCGAACAGGCCGGCGAAGATGAGGCAGTCGCTCATCAGGTAGACCCAGAACCCGAACACGGTGTTGCCGCCGCTGTCGTGGTGGGCGTGGTCGTCGTGGCCGTCGGCGTGGACGGCGTGGTTGTCGAGCGTCGTGGAGGACATGGTTCAGACCGCCTTTGCGGCATGTGCCGCCTGTTGCTGCTCCAGCAGGGCGAAACGCGCGTTCTCGATGCGTTCCACTTCCTCTGCCGGCACCCAGTAGTCGACGTCGTCGTCGAACGTGCGCGCGATGAAGCTGCCGATCATGCCGACCAGGCCAATGATCGCCATCCACCAGATGTGCCAGATCAAGCCGAAGCCCAGCACCACGCTGAAGGCGCCGATCCAGACCCCGGCCGCGGTGTTGCGCGGCATGTGGATCGGTTCGTACTTGGCCGGACGCGTCCAGCCCTTGCCCTTGAGCTTGTCTTCCCAGAACTGGTCGCGGTCGTCGATGTGCGGCAGCACGGCGAAGTTGTAGAACGGCGGCGGCGAGGACGTGGCCCACTCCAGCGTGCGCCCGTCCCACGGGTCGCCGGTCAGGTCCAGGTTGTCCTTGCGCTTCCAGACGCTGTAGCCGATCTGCACCAGGTTCAGGAAGATGCCGATGCCGATGATCGCCGCGCCTGCCGCGGCCACCATCAGCCACGGCGCCCACTCCGGGTGGTTGTAGCTGTTCATGCGCCGGGTCATGCCCATGAAGCCGAGCACGTACAGCGGCATGAAGGCGATGAAGAAGCCGATGATCCAGCACCAGAACGAGGCCTTACCCAGCGTCTCGTTGAGCTTGAAGCCGAACGCCTTCGGGAACCAGTAGGTCAGGCCGGCCAGGTAGCCGAACACCACGCCGCCGATGATCACGTTATGGAAGTGCGCGATCAGGAACAGGCTGTTGTGCAGCACGAAGTCCACCGCCGGGATCGCCAGCATCACCCCGGTCATGCCGCCGATGGTGAAGGTGATGATGAAGCCGATCGTCCACAGCACCGGCGCGGTCATGCGCACCCGGCCGCGGAACATGGTGAACAGCCAGTTGAAGATCTTCACCCCGGTGGGGATGGAGATGATCATCGTGGTGATGCCGAAGAACGCGTTGACGTTGGCGCCCGAGCCCATCGTGAAGAAGTGGTGCAGCCACACGATGAAGGACAGCACGCCGATCGCCGAGGTCGCATACACCATCGAGGTGTAGCCGAACAGGCGCTTGCGGCTGAAGGTGGCGATCAGCTCGGAGAAGATGCCGAACGCCGGCAGGATCAGGATATAGACTTCCGGGTGGCCCCAGATCCAGATCAGGTTGACGTACATCATGGCGTTGCCGCCACCGTCGTTGGTGAAGAAGTGGGTGCCCAGGTAACGGTCGGCGCCCAGCAGCGCCAGCGCCACGGTCAGGATCGGGAACGCGGCGATGATCAGGATGTTGGTGATCAGCGCGGTCCAGGTGAAGATCGGCATGCGCATCAGGGTCATGCCCGGCGTGCGCATGCGCATGATCGTCACGAAGAAGTTGATGCCGGTCAGCAATGTGCCTAGACCCGATATCTGCAAGGCCCAGATGTAGTAATCGACGCCGACCCCTGGACTGTATTCCAGCCCCGACAGCGGCGGATACGCCAGCCAGCCGGTCTGGGCGAATTCGCCCACGCCCAGCGAGATGTTGACCAGCGCCGCGCCGGCCACGAACAGCCAGAAGCTCAGCGAGTTCAGGAACGGGAACGCCACGTCGCGCGCGCCGATCTGCAGCGGCACGATCAGGTTCAGCAGGCCGGTCATGAACGGCATGGCCATGAAGAAGATCATGATCACGCCGTGCGCGGTGAAGATCTGGTCGTAGTGGTGCGGCGGGAAGATCCCCTCGTTGCCGCCGTGCGCGATCGCCTGCTGGGTGCGCATCATCGCCGCGTCGGCGAAGCCGCGCAGCAGCATGACCAGCGCCACCAGGATGTACATGACGCCGATGCGCTTGTGGTCGACCGAGGTGAACCACTCCTTCCAGAGATAGCCCCACAGCTTGTACTTGGTGACCGCCGCGACCACCAGCAGGCCGAGCAGGCCGGCGCCGCCGAGCGCCGCCATGATGATCGGCTCGTGGTACGGAACCGCCTCGAGCGTGAGTTTGCCTAGCATCACTTGTCTCCAGAAGTGCACATGGCGACCGGCTCAGCAGCCGATGCCGGATGGGCGTCGTGGCCTTCCATCTTGTGGCCCTTGCCCATCATGTATTTGTCGAGCAACGACTTGAACATGCCGTCCTGCACCGACGAGTAGTAGGTCACCGGGTACTGCGCCTTGTCGTTGCGGTTGGCCGCCAGGATCTGGAACTCGGCCTGGTCCAGCGCCTTCGGCGCGGCCTTGACCTTGGCCACCCAGGCGTCGAAGCCGGCCTGGTCGGTGGCGTGCGCGGTGAAGCCCATCTTCGAGAAGCCGTGGCCGCTGTAGTTCGCCGACAGGCCGAAGTAGTCGCCCGGCTCGTTGGCGATCAGGTGCAGCTTGGTCTCCATGCCGGCCATCGCGTAGATCTGCGTGCCCAGGTGCGGGATGAAGAACGAGTTCATCACCGTGTCGGAGGTGATCTTGAAGTTCAGCGGCGTATCCACCGGGAACGCGATCTCGTTGACCGTGGCGATGCCCTGCTCCGGATAGATGAACATCCACTTCCAGTCCAGCGCCACCGCCTCGATGACGATCGGCTTGACCTTGGAGTCCAGCGGCTTGTACGGATCCAGCTCGTGCGAGGAGCGCCAGGTCAGCACCGCCAGCACCAGGATGATCATGCACGGGATCGACCACACCACCACCTCGATCGCGGTGGAGTGCGACCAGTTCGGCTCGTAGCGGGCCTTGGTGTTGGACGCGCGATAGCGCCAGGCGAAGGCCAGGGTCATCACGATGACCGGGACCACCACCAGCAGCATCAGCACCACCGAGGTGATCAGCAACGTCTTTTCGTCGTGGCCGATCTGCCCCTTGGGGTTGAGAATGGCCGCGTCGCACCCGGCCAGCAGCAGCGCGGGCAGGAGCAACAGACCGGAGCGCAGCGAGCGCCGGAGTTGTTTCAACGGAATCATCGAACGATCCAATTGCGTAGGGGATGCGGACCGCGCAACGGCGAACGGGGAGCGGCCCGGACGGGCGTTTCCGCGTTTCCTGCGGCATCCTGGCCGGCATGCGCGATCGACCACGCATTTTATGCTGCCGTGCGGCATCTCCGAAAGCCATTGACAAGGCCGAGCGTGCGCACAGGCGTGTTTTTGCGTGCGACACATTGCCGCACCTGCGTGCGACGGATCGCCGCATGCGGTCCGCGACGCGCAGCCGGCGACGTCGATCTCGTTACAATTTGAGATGAAATCGGGCGCGACCGGCACCCGCGTCGGCGCGGCATACGTTCTTTCAACGAGGAGCGACCGTAGCGACCGGCCATGGCGTGAGCGCCGCACGCCCCGGCCGCCCCTGCTCCAGCGCTACGGCCGCGCCGCCGCCTTCTTCTGCTTGATCTGCTCGATGTAGTTGTAGATGGTGAAGCGGCTGACCCCCAGCGCCGTGGCCACCTGTTCCACGCTGTTGCGGATCAGGAACAGGCCGCGATGCATCATCGCCTCCACCGCGTACATCTTCTCTTCCTTGTTCATCAGCGCCGGCGGCTTCATGAAGCGCTTGACCGCGTCGTCGATGATCTCCTGCATCATCGCCTCCAGCCCGACCTCGCCGGCGGGCGCCTCGCTGCGCGGCGGCTTCGCCTTCCGGTGCAGCATCTGCTCCAGCCAGCCATGGGCCATCTCGAACACGGTCATGTCGGCGTTGAGGCACAGCGCGGCCACCGGCTGGCCGGCGCCGTCGCGGAACAGCAGCGTGGCCGAGCGCAGGTGGCGGCCGGCGGCATTGGTGGTCTGGTACTCGTCGACGATCGCCCAGCTGATCGTGCCGGTGCCGGCCACGTCGCGGTAGAGCTCGCTGAAGCCGGCGTCCTCGCGCGGGCCGCTGAGGATCGGGTCGCCGAGATTGCGCCCGGACACATGGCCATTGGCGATCGCCAGCACCGAGGCCCCGGGCGCGGACAGGTCGTGCAGCACCACTTCGATGTTCTCGCCGATCACCCCGCCGAGCAGCGCCACCACCGGCTTGAGCAGTTCGAACAGGTCGCGCACCTGCACGCCTGCGCCCAGCCCTTGCGCAAGCGCGGGCGCGGGCGCCGCCTTGCCGCGCTTGCGCTTGGCGGCGGGTGCCGCGCCCTTGTGCGGCGCCCCGCCCTGTTTCGCTGTTGCCATCGAATCGTCCCGTCCTGAGCAGTGCCCGGCGAATGCGCACCGGCCATCTTGCCGGCTACGCCCGCGGGCGTCGAGACGGCAACGCAACCGCGCAGGTCCGCACAGGAACCATGTGACGCGCTCTTGACATACAAATTATTTTTGTATATCAACAAACTGTTGAAGCAACATTCAGCCCGCGGCGCCACCGGTTCCGCGGGCCGGTCAACCACCGCCGCGCCCTCGCATCGGGCGCGGCGCCACGCTCCAGGGGACAACCAAGCAGACCATGTCGACGTCCATGCCGTCCGTCAGATCGTGCTGTCGCGCCAACGCCTGGCTGCGTCCGTTCGCAGTTGCGTCGGCGCTGTGGCTGGCCGGCGTCGCCAACGCGGCGGCGGCGGTCCCGGCGCACGCCGACATGCAGGTCCGTTCGGCCGGCAGCGTCGTCGTCGAGGGCCATGGCACGTTGCGCTACGCGGCCGAGGCCGGGCTGTTGCCGATCTACGACGATCCGACCGGGCGGCTGATGGCGTCGGTGTTCTTCGTCGGCTACAGCGCCCCGGCCAGTGCCGGCGCGGTGCGGCCGCTCACCTTCCTGTGGAACGGCGGCCCCGGCTCCAATTCGGCACAGCTGCATATGGGCGTCGGCCCGCGCCGCCTGGACACCGCCGATCGCCTGCCGGACTGGACGCCGGCGCAGAGCGAGCGGCCGCTGGTCGAAAACGCCGACAGCTGGCTGGGCGCAAGCGATCTGGTGTTCGTCGATCCGCTGGGCACCGGCTACAGCCGCGCGGTCGAGGCCAAGGACCTGCCGACGCTCTACACCTCGCATGGCGATGCCGAAACGATCGCCGAAGCGATCCGGGTCTATCTCACCCGCCACGACGCCTGGGACCGCCCGCTGTACCTGGCCGGCGAAAGCTATGGCGTGACCCGCGCGATGCTGGTCGCCGCGGCGCTGCAACGGCGCGGCATGCCGGTGCGCGGGGTGGTGCTGGTGTCCTACAACTTCGACCTGGGCACGCCGCCGGCGGCCTACCCGGAAGACGCATTGAACGTGCCGCAGTTCACCGCCGCGGCGCACTACCATCATCGCCTCGACGCCACGCTGCAGGCGCTCGACGAAACGGCGGCGGTCGCGCAGGCGCAGGCGTGGATGCGGCAGGACTACCTGCCGTTCCTGGCCGCGCCGGCGGCGCAGACGCCGGAGGCGCGGCGCCGGATCCTGGCCGCACTGGCGCGCTTCAGCGGCCTGCGCGCGCAGGACATCGACGCCAAACAGCTGACCATCTCCACCGCCGATTTCGCCGACCGCCTGCTCGCCGACCAGGGCCGTGAGCTGGGCCGCTACGACCTGCGCATGACCGCGCCGCGCCGCGCCAAGGACGCGCCGTGGATGCCGGGGATCGACCCGAGTCTGCTGCCGATGGCCGGCCTGATGAACGGCACCTCGCGCGTGTTCAACCGCTACCTGCGCCAGCAGCTCGGCTTCGAGAGCGACCTGCTGTATCGCGGTCCGTTCGGCAACGCCTTCCATCCGCTGCCGCGCTACGTCGACCCGAAGTCCGGAATGCCCGACGACTGGATGGCGCAACTGTGGGATTTCTCGCAGAAGCTTCCCGAAGGCGCCGACGCGCCGCTGCGCAAGGCGATGGACCAGGACCCGCAGCTGCGCGTGCTGAGCCTGCGCGGCCGCTACGACGGCTGGCCCTGCGAAAGCTCGGTGGAAACCGCACGCGCCGCCGGCCCGCGCTACGCGGCGCGGGTGACCAACCTGTGCCTGCAGGGCGGACACATGTGGTACTCCGAACGCGCCAGCCGTGCCCAGGGCCGCCGCGCGTTCGAAGCCTTCCTCGCCGCCTCTCCCTCTCTTCCCAGCACGGACTAGCCCATGCGCTCCGCGACCGCACGCCCCGGCCCTGTGCCGCCGAAGACCCGAGTGCTGCAGCCGCTGCTGGCGCTGGCCCTGGCGATGGCCTTGCCTGCCGGCACCGCGCACGCCGCGGAGCCGGGCTTCGTCGATCCAACCACGCTGGGCCCGGTGTCGTTGCCCTCGCCGGTCACCACCCTGCACCGCGGCGTGTTCAACGGCCAGCGCATCGCCTACGCCGCGACGGTGGAAACCTATGCCACTACCGACGCCGACGGGCGCCCGGCGGCACGCCTGGTTTCCACCGCCTACGTCGCCACGTCCGCCGCCAGCGCGCGACCGCTGCTCTTCGCCTTCAACGGCGGCCCGATCGCCGCCAGCACGCCACTGCATTTCGGCCTGCTCGGCCCGCAGCGGCTGGCCGTGCCCGACGACCTGCATGCCGACGCCGCCGGCTTCAAGCTGGTGGACAACCGCTATTCGCCGCTGGACGCGGCCGACATCGTCATCTTCGATCCGGCCAGCACCGGCTACAGCCGCGTCGCCGAGGGCGTGGCGCCGGCCAGCCAGTTCTCCACCCGCGCCGATGCGCGCCAGCTCGCGCAACTGGTCGCGGCATGGCTGGACCGGCACGGCCGGCGCGGCTCGCCGGTGTACCTGCTGGGCGAAAGCTACGGCACGCTGCGCGCGCCGGAAGCGGCCACGCAACTGCAGGCCGCCGGCATCGCGGTGGACGGCATCGTCCTGCTCGGCCAGGCCGCCAACATCCTCGAATACGCACAGCGCCGCGACAACATCGTCAGCTACGCGGTGTCGCTGCCGACCCTGGCCGCGCTCGGCTGGTACCACGGCAAGGTCGAGCGCAAGGGCCGCAGCCTGGCGCAGTTCGTCGACGACGCCTCCGCCTACGGCCGCGAGCGCTATCTGAGCACCCTGTTCCTCGGCAACCGCGCCAGCGCGCAGCAGCGCGAGGAAGTGGCGCAGACGCTGCAAGGCTTCACCGGCCTGTCGGCGGAGGCCTGGCTCAAGGCCGATCTGAAACTGTCCAAGGTCGCCTACGCGCGCCAGCTGTTTCCGGGCCGGATCCTGGCGTCCAGCGATGGCCGCTACCTGCTCGATGCGCAGGGCAATTCCGGCAGCGTGCCCGACTACAACGCCGCCGCCGAGCGCTACTACCGGCAGGTGCTGAAGGTCCCCGCGCAGGCGGGCCACTACTCCACCGCGATGCCGACCTCCAGCGACTTCAACGCCTGGGACTGGGACGCGAACAAATCGCCGTTCGGCGACTACCCCTGGGTCGGGCAACTGCGCGAACTGCTGGTGGCCAATCCGACGTGCCGGTTGCTGGTCGGCAACGGCTACTACGACAGCCAGACCACGATCGGCGCAATGGATTATCTCGCCGCGCAGTCGGGGTTTCCGATGCAGCAGGTCCGCACCCGCTACTACGAGGGCGGACACATGATGTACACGGTCGAGCGCACCGCCGCCGGCCTCGCCGACGACATCCGCCAGATGGTCCGCCGCACCTGGTGACATGACATTCCGCAGTCCCCGCAGCACCCGTGGTTCGCGCTCCACCCATCCCGCCCACCGCCCGCCAGACGAGTCCCGCCCATGTCATCCGTAGCCCGCCGCAACCGTCTCTCCCAGTTCATTTCGCGCGCCCTGTGCTGCCCGGCCAGCGCGCTCCTGCTGCTGCCGTCCATCGCGCTCGCCCAACAGGACGACGGCGCCACCGCGGCCAAGCAGCTGGACACCATCACCGTGACCGCGCAGAAGCGCAGCGAGCGGCTGCAGGACGTGCCGATGTCGATCCAGGTGCTCAACACCGAGAAGATGAGCAGCGAAGGCAGCTACAAGCTGGCCGACTACTTCGCGCAGTTGCCCGGCCTGTCCTACATCCAGTCGCCGATGAGCAGCAACATCGTGCTGCGCGGCATCGCCACCGACTCCGGCCTCGGCAGCCGCCCGACCTCGGGCATCGTCATCGACGACGTGCCGTACGGGTCGGCGCTCAGCACCGGCGCCATCCCCGACCTGGACCCGTCCGACCTGCAGCAGATCGAAGTGCTGCGCGGCCCGCAGGGCACGCTGTACGGCGCCAGCAGCATGGGCGGCCTGATCAAGTACGTGATGACCGATCCGGACACCAGCGCGACCTTCGGCCGCGTCGAGGCCGGCGGCTCCACGGCCGCGCACGGCGGTTCCGGCTACAACGCGCGCACCTCGGTGAACCTGCCGTTCTCCGACCGCTTCGCGCTGCGGGTCAGCCTGTTCCAGCGCCAGGACCCGGCCTTCGTGCACAACACCAACAGCGACGACGAGAACGACAGCCAGGTGCGCGGCGGCCGCGTCTCAGCGCTGTGGAACGTCAGCGACACGGTGACCGTGCGTTCCTCGGCGCTGTTCCAGGACACCGAGACCGGCTCCAGCTCGGTGGTCGACACCGATCCCGACCTGCATCCGCTGTACGGCCAGTACAGCCACGACCGCATCAACGGCGGCGACACCTTCAAGGGCCAGGTGCGCTTCTACACCACCAAGGTCAGCTGGGATCTGGGCTGGGCGATGCTGGACAGCATCAGCGGCTACGCCCAGCACCGCAGCCGGGCCTACCAGGACGTGGGCTACACCACCATCGGCCGGCTCGCGCCGGTGTTCGCCGGCATCTTCGGCCTGGACAGCGACAACCCCAGTTCGCTGATCGACAACCGCTACAACACCGACCGCACCACCCAGGAAGTACGCCTGGTCTCGCAGGGCGAGCATGCGCTGGACTGGCAGGTCGGCGCGTTCTACAGCGACGAGGAAGCCAAGAGCACGCAGAACTTCTACATCGCCGACAAGTCCGGCGGCACCATCTACCGCGACTTCCCGCTGCTGGTCTCGCTGGGCGACAGCACCTACCGCGAGAAGGCGGTGTACGCCGACGGCACCTACCACTTCACCCCGCAGTTCGACATCCAGGTCGGCGCCCGCTACGCGCGCAACAGCCTGCGCGAGAACAGCGACACCGGCGGCCTGCTGCAGGACCCGACCCAGAGCTTCGACAGCAACAAGGACAGCGCCACCACCTACCTGTTCTCGCCGCGCTACCGCTTCAACGACGAGTTGATGACCTACCTGCGCGTGGCCTCAGGCTACCGTGCCGGCGGCAGCAACGGCACCCTGGTGGCCAACGTCCCGTTCTCCTACGACTCCGACAGCCTGTGGAGCTACGAGCTGGGCCTGAAGACCCAGTTGCTGGACCACTCGCTGAGCCTGGACGCGGCGCTGTTCTACATCGACTGGAGCGACCTGCAGATCTCGCAGGTCGAGCCGACCCTGGGCAGCAGCTACACCACCAACGCCGGCAAGGCCACCAGCCAGGGCCTGGAACTGTCGGTCAACTGGGTGCCGTCGGCCGACTGGAAGGTCACCGCCAGCTACGCCTACACCGACGCCACCCTGGCGCAGGACATCCCCGGCTACACCGAGGGGTCCTCGGCCTACGGCAAGGACGGCAATCGCCTGCCGTACTCGGCGCGCAACAGCGCCTCGGCCTCGCTCAAGCGCTATTTCCCGCTGGGCGGCAACCTGGAAGGCTTCGCCGGCGCGGACGTGGCCTACATGGGCGATCGCGACATGGAGTTCACCACCTCGGCCAGCATCCCGCGCATCCACCTGCCCAGCTACACCACCGTCGGCCTCAACGCCGGCGTGCAGGGCCAGGCCTGGAGCGCCACGCTGTACGTGCGCAACCTCACCGACGAGGTCGGCTACATCAACGCCAACCGCCGCGGCTCGCTGGCCAGTTCGACGCTCGGCGCCACGCTGATCCAGCCGCGCACGGTCGGCCTGACCCTGGCCTGGGACTATTGATGCGCCTCGCCGGCCGCCGCACGGCGGCCGGCCCTTCCTCCTGTTGCGGAATTCCCCGATGAAATGGATCCACGGCCTGGCCCTGCTGCTGTGCACGGCGCTGCCGTTCGCCGCAGTCGCCGACGACGCGGCACCGCTGCCGCGACCGACCCTGCTGTCCAGCCCGCAGCAGTCCCGCCTCGGCGAGCAGCGGCTGCGCTATCGGGTCAGCTTCGACCAACTCGACTTCGCCGCCGCGGACGGCGCCCGCGCCGCCTCGATCAGCGCCATCGGCTATCTGGCCGAGCGCACCGATGCCGGTACGCGGCCGGTGCTGTTCGCCTTCAACGGCGGGCCTGGCGCATCGTCGGTATTGCAGGTGGAAGGCCTCGGCCCGCGGCTGCGCGTGCGCAACGGCAAACGGCAGACGCTGATCGCCAATCCGCACAGCATTCTCGATGCCGCCGACCTGGTGTTCATCGACCCGCCCGGCACCGGCTTCAGCCAGGCCCCGGCCGATGCCGGCGCACGCGCGCGCTACTGGTCCGACCACGGCGACGCCAAGGCCGTGGAGGCGATGATCCGCCACTGGCTGAAGACGCACGGGCGCGAACGCGCGCCGCTGTACATCGCCGGCGAAAGCTACGGCGGCTACCGGCTCGCCCTGCTCGCCGCGGACATCGCCGACCTGCGTCCGGCCGGCGTGCTGCTGGTCTCGCCGCTGCTCGACGCCACCAGCGGCGACGACAGCCCCGGCAACGACCTGCGCGCGATGTTCGACCTGCCCTCGCTGATCGTCGCCGCCGCCGCCCACGGCAAGGGCGAACTGGCCGGGCAACCGGTCGCAAGCGTCTATGCGCAGGCGCGTACGTTCGCGCTCGGCGACTACGCACAGGCCCTGTTGCAGGGCAGCGCCTTGCCCGCCGACGCACGCAGCCGCATCGCCGCGCGCCTGGCCGCGCTGCTGGGCCTGCCGGCGCAAGCGCTGCTGACGGCCGACCTGCGTCCCGATGTCGAAACCTTCCGGCTCGGCGTGCTCGCCGCCGACGGCCGGCAGATCGGCCGGCTCGACAGCCGCATCGCCGCGCCGCTGCCGGCGCCGCACGCGGCGGACAACGGCCGGCCCTCGGCCGCCAACGATCCGGCGCTCGGCCTGGGCCGCAGCAACCAGATCACCTCCACGGTGATGGCCGACTACCTGCACGGCCTGTTCGGCACTGCGTTGCCGCGCGACTACGTCAGCCTGGACATCGACATCGCCATGGCCTGGCGCTTCGCCGCCGACGATGGCGCCGGCCCGCGCCCGTTCGGCAGCGCGCTGCGCTTCAATCCCACCCCGAACCTGGCGCGGCTGGCGCAGGCCAATCCCGGCTTCCATGTGCTGGCGCTCAACGGCTACTACGACCTGGCCGTGCCCGCGCTCGGCCCCTGGTACGCGCTGCACCACAGCGCCCTGGATCCGGCGCGCATCGATTTCCGCCTGCTGCCCGGCGGCCATGCGGTGTTCGCGGAAGACGCATTGCGCCCGCAGTTGCACAGCCTGCTGAAGGACTTCCTGCAATGACCCGCACGCTGCCGCTGTCCGCCGCCCTCGCCCTCGCCCTCGCCGGCACGTTCGCCGGCCACGCCGCGAGCGCCGCCACCGCGCCGCAATCGCTGGTGCTGATCGCCAACGGCGAGAACGTCGGCTACCTGAAGGCCACGGCCGACGGCGACACCTACGAAGTCGATTACCACGTCGACAACAACGGCCGCGGCCCCAAGCACCACGAGACGATCGTGCTCGGCGAGCACGCGCTGCCGCTGGCCTGGTCGGTCACCGGCACCTCGCTGATGGGCGGCCAGGTCGCCGAGCGCTACCGATGGCGCGACGGCGTCGCCGAATGGAGCAGCCAGGCCGACAGCGGCCGCCGGCCGCAGCCGCGGCCGGCGCTGTACATCACCAACGACAGCAGTCCGTGGGCGATGTGGACCTACGCCAAGGCCTTGCTGGCCGCGCCCGAGCATGCCCTGGACGTGCTGCCCAGCGGCCGCATGCAACTGGAACTGGTCGGCACGCTGGCGCTGCAAGGCCAGGCCGGGGCGCCGCCGCTGCAGGCGCGGCTGCTGCGGCTGTCCGGCCTGGACCTGGAACCGCACTACCTCGCCGTCGATGCCGACGACGCCCTGCTGGCCGACATCGACGACGACGCCGTGGCGATCCGCGACGGCTACCAGGCGCAGGTGGCGACCATCGCCGACGCGGTGAAGGCGCAGCAGTTCGCCCATGCGCAGGCATTGCAGCGCCAGCTCGCGCATCCGCTGACGCGCGGCCTGTGGCTGCGCAACGTGCATGTGTTCGATCCGGTCAACGGACTGCGCAGCGACGCGGTGAACCTGCATGTCGCCGACGGGCACATCGTCTCGATGGACGCGCGCTGGCAGCCGGCGCCCGGCGACAGCGTCTACGACGGCAACGGCGGCACGGTGATCCCCGGCCTGCACGACATGCATTCGCACAGCACCCTGTCCTCCGGACTGTGGTACCTGGCCGCGGGCGTCACCAACACCCGCGACATGGGCAACGACAACACCTTCCTGCTCGACCTGACCGCGCGCATCGAACGCGGCGAGATCGCCGGCCCGCGCATCGTGCGCAATGGCTTCCTGGAAGGCCGCAGCGCGTACTCGGCGCGCAACGGCTTCGTCGTCGATACGCTGGACGACGCGCTGAAAGACGTCGCCTGGTACAAGGCCCACGGCTACTGGCAGATCAAGCTCTACAACTCGATGAACCCGGCGTGGGTGGCGCCGATCGCCGATCGCGCGCATGCGCTGGGCATGGGCGTCACCGGGCACATCCCGGCCTTCACCAACGCCGACGCGATGATCGCCGCCGGCTACGACGAGATCACCCACATCAACCAGTTGATGCTGGGCTGGGTGCTGTCTCCCGAGGAAGACACGCGCACGCCGCTGCGGCTGACCGCGATGAAGCGCGTGGCCGCGCTCGACCTCGACGCGCCGAACGTGCGCCATACGCTGGAATTGATGCGCCAGCGCGACATCGCCCTGGACACCACCGACGTGATCCTGGAGCGGCTGATGCTCAGCCGCGCCGGCAGCGTACTGCCCGCCGATGCGCCGTACCTGTCGCACATGCCGATCGCCTACCAGCGCTACCGCCAGCGCACCTTCGTCCCCGACCTCGACGCGCAGACCGATGCGCACTACCGGCAGGCGCTGGACAAGACCCTGCAACTGATCGGCCGCCTGCACCGCCAGGGCACCGTGCTGCTGCCCGGCACCGACGACACCACCGGCTTCACCGTGCACCGCGAACTGGAGCTGTACGTCGCCGCCGGGCTGACCCCGCAGCAGGCGCTGCGCGCCGGCACCTGGCAGAGCGAGCAGCATTTCGGCCGCACCGACCGGCTCGGCAGCGTGCATCCGGGCAAGCAGGCCGACTTCGTGCTGCTGCCCGGCGATCCGACCACCGACATCCCCGCGATCCGCCAGCCCGCGCTGGTAGTGAAGGACCAGTCCCTGTACCTGCCCGCCGAGATCTACCGCGCCCTGGGCGTGGCCCCGTTCGCGCCGGCCCCAAAGAAACTTCAATGAGCCCGATCCCCCATCCCATGCAGACCCCGCACGTCCCCCCATCCGACACCGTGAGCGCGCGCCTGCGTGCGCTCGGCATGACCCTGCCGCCGCCGCTGCGCGTGCCCGACGGGGTGATCCTGCCGTTCGCGCCGGTGCACGTGATCGGCACCCGCGTGCTGATCTCCGGCCACGGCCCGCAACATGCCGACGGCAGCATGGCCGGCGGCGTCGGCCGCGTCGGCGACGAGTTGGACGAAGCCCAGGGCTATGCCGCCGCGCGCGCCACCGCCCTGTCGATGCTGGCCAGCCTGGAACGCAGCCTGGGCAGCCTGGAGCGGATCAAGCGCTGGGTGCGCGTGTTCGGCATGGTCCGCTGCGCGCCCGGCTTCCAGCGCCTGCCGAACGTGATCAACGGCTGCTCGGACCTGCTGCTGGCGCTGTGGGGGCCGGAACTGGGCCAACATGCACGCAGCGCTGTCGGCATGGCCGAGCTTCCGTTCGGCATCCCGGTCGAGATCGAAGCCGAAGCCGAACTGCATTGAACTGACCCTCGCCTGCCGGAACGCCACCATGGACACGCGCTCGCCCCGTTTCGATCCCACCCGCCGGCACTTGCTGGCGGCCGCCGGCGCGCTGCCGCTGTCCGCCGCGCTGTCCGGCCTCGCCGGCAATGCCGCCGCGGCCACAGCCACTGCGTCCACGCCCGCACGCGGCCCGCAAGGCCTCAACCAGGCCTTCGAGATCGCCGGCTGCTATCTCAACGGCGCCTACATGCATCCGGTCAGCCGTGCCGCCGCGCAGGCGCAGCGCGGCTTCCTCGATGCGCGGCTGATGAACGCCGGAGCCGACAAGGTCGACATGGGCGGCGACCGCGAGCGCGCGATGGCCGCGCTGGGCCGGCTGCTGCATGCGGACCGCGACGAACTGGCGTGGATTCCCAGCACCATGTTCGGCGAGAACCTGGTACTCAACGGCTTGGGCATCCCGCACAGCCGCCAACGCGTGGTCACCGACGCCTACCATTTCAACGGCTCGCTGTTCATGTACATGGAACTGGCCAAGCGCGGCCTCGACGTGCAGGTGGTGCGCCCGCACGACAACCGCATCCGCCTGGAGGATCTGGACAAGGCGATCATCCCGGGCACGCGCCTGGTCGCGCTGACCCTAGTGTCCAGCGTCAACGGTTTCCAGCACGACCTCAAGGCGGTCTGCGACCTCGCCCACAGCCGCGGCGCGCTGGTCTACGCCGACCTGATCCAGGCCGCCGGCAACACCCCGATCGACCTGCACGGCAGCGGCGTGGATTTCGCCGCCAGCTCCACCTACAAATGGCTGATGGGCGACTTCGGCCTGGGCGTGATGTATGCGCGCCGCGGCAGCCAGGACGCGTTGCGGCAGATGGTATGGGGCTACCGCCAGGAAGGCGAAACGGTCTCGCACATCCTGCCGTTCGACCCGCCCGGCGAGCCGCCGCTGGAGACGCAGGCGATCGGCGGCCTGGCCGGCAAGATCGAGGTCGGCACGCTCAACAATTCCGCCGCCGCCGCGCTGGCGACGTCGCTGGAACTGATCGAGCGCATCGGCGTGGACGCGATCCAACAATGGCGGCAACCGCTGCTGGCGCGCCTGCACGCCGCGATCCCGCGGCTCGGCTTCGACGCGATGACCCCGCCCGATTCCAGCTCCGCGCTGGTGTCCTTCGCCCAGCGCGACGTCGGCAAGCGATTGGCGCCGAAGCTGAAGGCCGCCGGCGTCGAAGTCACCCTGTACCGCAACTACTTCCGCGTGTCGCCGTCGTTCTACAACGGCAGCGACGATGTCGAACGCCTGATCGAGGCCCTGTCATGAAGCGACTCCCATTGCTATTGCTGTGCACGCTGCTGCCATGGACCGCACAGGCCGCGCCGGCAGCGTTGCACCACTACGGCACCGCGCCCGGCGCGCCGTTCTCGGCCGCGGTGCGTGCCGGCGACACGCTCTACGTCTCCGGCCAGATCGGCAGCGCCGCGCCGGGCGGATTGCCCGAGGAGTTCAGCGCCCAGGCCAACAACGCGCTGGACAACGTCGCCAGCGCCCTGGCCCTGGCCGGCGCCGGCATGGACGACGTCGCCAAGTGCACGGTGATGCTGACCGACATGGCGCAATGGCCCGCGTTCAACGCCCTGTACGTGCGCCGTTTCAAACCCGGCCACCTGCCCGCACGCAGCGCCATCGGCGCCAACGCCCTGGCGCTGGGCGCCAAGGTGGAAATCGAATGCATCGCCTACCTGCCCCAGGCCACACCATGACCGCACGCACCTTCCGCTGGCTCCCCCTCGCCCTGCTCCTGGCGCCGGCCTGCGCCGCGCTCGCCGCCGAACCGCCGACAGCCCCGGTCCAGCTCGACGTGGTGCTCACGCCCAAGGCCGACGCCGGCCGGATCGGCGCGCTGCAGGTGCACCTGCACCTGCCCGCGCCCAAGGTCGCCACAGGCGCGCCGCTGCTGCGCATGCCGGTGGAATTGGTCTCCACGCCGACCGCCGCCTACAGCGCCGAACAGATCCAGGTGCGCGACGCACGCGGCGCCCTGCCGCTGCGCGCCGTCGACGAAGCGCCCGACCCGTCCGGCAAGTACCGCAACTACCTCGCCACCCGCGCCAGCGTCGGCGACGTCGACGTCGACTACGCCACGCCGCCGCGCAAGGTCGATGCCGACACCCGCAACGGCCCGCTGTTCGACCTGCGCGCGCAGGACGGCGGCCTGATGGGCGCCGGCGTCTACTTCATGGCGTTGCCGCCGGGCGAGGCGCCACGCCAGATCCATCTGCGCTGGGACCTGAGCGCGCTGCCGGCCGGTGCGCGCGGCGTGTGGAGCGTCGGCGAAGGCGAGCAGCGCACCACCGCGCCGACCGACCTGCTGCGCTTCTCCTACTACGCCGTCGGCGCGATGCACCGGGTGCCGGAAAACGACGACGACGTCTTCCATTTCTACTGGATGGACACCCCGCCGTTCGACGCGCAACTGCTGGCCAAGCAGACCGGGCAGCTGTACCGCTACATGGCGCGCTTCTTCGGCGACGACGGCTCGGACTATCGCGCCTTCGCCCGCCGCAATCCGTATCCAGCGGGCGGCGGCACCGGCCTGGCGCACTCCTTCATGTTCGGCTACGGGCCGCAGGGCCAGACCATCGCCGAGGGTCCGCAGGCGCTGCTGGCGCACGAGATGGCCCACACCTGGCCCAAGCTCGACGGCGAAGAGCACGCGCTCACCGCCTGGTACACCGAAGGCACCGCCGAGTTCTACTCGCTGCTGCTGTCGCTGCGCGCCGGCGTGTACGACAAGGACGCCTTCCTGCAGGCGATCAACCACCGCGCCGACGGCTACTACGACAACCCGTTCCGCGCGCTCGACAACAGCGCCGCCGGCGAACGTTTCTGGAAGGACGCGCGCGCCCAGCGCGTGCCGTACGGCCGCGGCTTCATGTACCTGGTGAGCGTCGATGCGCAGCTGCGCCAGCATGGCCGGCAGGCGCATTCGGTGGACGACCTTGTCCTGGAAGTGCTCAAGCGCCAGCGCGCCGGCGAGACCATCGGCGTACCCGAATGGCGCGCGATGGTGGTGCGCGAACTCGGCGCCGGCGCCGGCAGCGAGTTCGACGCGATGGTCGCCGGCAAGCTGATCGTGCCGCCCGCGCCGGCGTACGGCTGCTACCGCGTGGTGCCGGCGCCGCACCAGCCGTTCGAACTCGGCTTCGATCGCATGCGCATGGGCGTGGTCAAGAACCTGCTGCCCGAGTCCGCCGCCGCCCGTGCCGGGGTGCAGGAAAACGACCGCATCGTCGACTACACCCCGCTGGAACAGGCGATGGCCGACGAGCACACGCACATGCAGCTGAAACTGGAGCGCGACGGCAAGCCGGTGCAGATCGACTACCTGCCGCGCAGCGCGCGCGTGGACGCCTGGCGCTTCGCCGTCGATCCGGCGCTGGCCGCCCGCTGTTCGCCCTGATCCCCACCTGCCGCGACCCTTGCCGATGAAGATGCCACGCCAACGCTGCCTGTTCCTCGCCCTCGCCGCGGCCGCGTCTCCTGCCCTGGCCGCGACCGATGCGCCCTACGCGATCACCATCCATGCGCAGGCGGACGCCGCCGGCAGCAGGATCGAGGCACTGCTGGTGGACGAAGCCATCCCGCTGCCGGCCACGCCGGCCGGCACCACCGTGCTGGCGATGCCGCACGTGACCAGCAACGTGCCCACCATCGCCGCCAGCGTCGGCGAACTGGCCGCGCGCGACGATCAAGGCGCCGTGCAGTTGCGCTATCGCGACCAAGGCGAAGGCCCGGCCCGGCAGCGCGAGTGGTACGCCGAGCGCGCTGTCGCAGGCACCCTGCGTTTCTCCTATCGAGCGGCGATGACCGAAGCGCTGGCCGCGCGCGGCGCCGCGCCGCCCATCGAACTGCGCAACGAGGAAGGCGCCTTCTCCGGCGCTGGCGCCACCTTCCTGCTGCATCCGACCAGCGGCCGGCACGACATCGAGCTGCACTGGGACCTGTCCGCGCTGGGCGCCGACGCGCATGCCGTGAGCAGCCTGCAGGACCGCAACGCCCGCGACGTCGGCATGGAAGCGCTGGACAGCAGCTACTTCATGGCCGGCAAGATCGGCCTGTACCCGCAGGCGCCCGACGCCACCGGCTTCTTCTCCGCCTGGCAGGGCAACACCCCGTTCGACGCGCAAAAACTGCTGGCGTGGACCCAACATCTGCGTCAGCACTACCAGGCCTTCTTCGCCGTGCCGGCCACGCCCTACGGCGTGTTCCTGCGCCGCAACCGGGTCAACCCCGGCGGCGGCATGGGCATGTACAACTCCTTCATCGTCACCTACGACGACGACCGCGGCAACGATCCGGAACAGCTGGAACTGACCCTCGCCCACGAGATGTTCCACACCTTCCAGCCGCACATGAGTTCGCAGTACGACGGCGAGACGCTCGCCGATGCCTGGTTCAACGAAGGCACGGCGGTGTTCTACCAGGCGCGCCTGCCATTCCGCTACGGCATGATCGACGCCGATGCGTTCCTGAAAGACCTCAACTTCACTGCCGCCCGCTATTACACCAACCTCCTGGGCAACGCCCCCAACAGCGAAGTGTCCACGAAGTTCTGGCAGGACACCCGCATCCGCACCCTGCCCTACGATCGCGGCTTCCTGTATTTCGTCACCGTGGACGACGCGATGCGCAAAGCGAGCGGCGGCCGCAAATCGCTGGACGATCTGATCCTGGCGATGCTGCACCGCCGACAAGGCGACAAGCCGCTCGGCATCGCCGACTGGGAAGCGCTGCTGCGCGACAACCTCGGCGAAGACGCGGTCCGCCAACTGCACGCCATGCTCGAAGGCGCCGCACCGCTCCCGGCCAGCGACGCCTTCGGCCCCTGCTTCGAACGCATCTCCCAGCCCATGCGCCGCTACGAACTCGGCTTCGCCCCCGCGGCGCTGACCGAATCCCCGCGCATCGTCCGCGACCTGATCCCCGACTCGGCGGCTGCCAAGGCCGGCGTCCGCAACGGCGACGAGATCACTCGCCCGGTCGGCCAGGATCAGTTGCAGGGGGAGCAGGATGGGATTCTCACTTTGCAGTTGAAGCGCGACGGCAAGCCATTGACGATCTCGTACAAGCCGCGTGGTGAGACCGTGGCAACGTGGCAATGGCAGCGCAAGCCCGGCGTCGCGGACACCAATTGCTCGCTGCCCGCCACCACGCACGCAGAGTAGCCGACAGAGACGTTTCCTGACGCCAAAGTAGGAAAATCCCTAGCCTGGAAAAGTAGGACCAGACTCCATCTTTGGCTAGACTGCCAGCTGTAAAAAGGTAGGAGAACCATATGGCAATCCGAAGATCCACACGCGGCACGGTGGCGACTTTTCTATTGACCTCGTGCGCTGGCTTGGTTGCTTGCATGTCCAGCCCAATCGCGCAAGCTGCAAAAGCCGATTTCAATGGCGCATGGTCGGTAAAGTGGTGCGACAAAACAAATCCACAGCTTGATTGCGGTGGTTTCAACGTTACGCTCGTGCAGGACGGCGACCGTATCTGTGGCGACTTCGGTGGCGCACTCGTCAACCTGCGGCAGACCGACGAGGGGAGCATTGTCGGAACGGCAGTAGGCAATACAGCCGTCCTGGCTGTCGAGAGCATACGCAATCAAGCCATCGTCTTGGTCCGGGCGGAGCAACAGGGCAATACGCTGCACTGGAAAGTAGCAGACGACATAAAGCGTGGCGGCACTGATATCGACGTAATCGCTGCAAACGACGTACTTACGAAGGACTCCAAGAAGTCACCCCCAGCCAAGGAAGGTGAAGCCTCGCGGAGTTGTGGCTCTGGCTCTCAATAGCCGCTGGAGGTCGACATGGAGTACAGGGAACTCGACCAGACCGAGTACGACCGCAAGTTACGGATGGTCATCGTTGGCGCGGAATGTCTGTACGCCAGGCGCAAAACATAGGCGATAACAGCGCAACTATAACAATATGTCGAAATTTGGCGCGCAGCAGGGATTGACCTTACGCCGGGAAATGGTGGGCGCCGATCGCGTGCATCGGCGAAGTCGGCAAGAAGCAGAGGAAGAAGGACAACGCCTCAGTAATCGCGCCTAGCCGTCACAAGTTCGCGACCAAAGCCCCGCCGCAGGTTCATGTGGAGCGCAACGAATAGCGCCAAGGTGCAGCTGGATTAGGCGTGAGTGCCGGCGTTCATGTAAAACCGCACCATCAGTCGCGGCACACCGCTTAGGTACTGTGAGATTACATTGCCCCCGACAGCTCACCAAGGGAATTGCCGCACCCTTTCTTTACGAGCTACCGAACAGATCAAAGTTGCCAAAAATTCTAAAACCGGTTGGCTCCACCATACTGGCCGCTCGCGGCGTTACGATCACGCTGCCGCTAACCTGTACCAGCTGCTTGTTTTCATGAGCATGGATTGCATCTGGATATTCGCTCGCCTTCAACTGAACAGTGACACTGCGCTGCACACCATTCGAGAGCGTCGTGGCGACACGAACTAGACCAGCATCTTGCTCAACCCGCCTATCTAGCCTCTCAACAACTCCGATTATTGTTTCGTTCGACAGAGTGTATGTCTGGCGATAGTACTCGGCGGCAACCCGCAAATATGGCTGATGCGAAGGAGGAAATTCGATGGTTGTGCGCGGCGAAGGCGCCAACTGATCGACCGCACTCGTATTCAAGCTAATCTCAACCGTTCGTGCGCGATCCTTTCCAGAGAATCGGGCAATCGCTTCACAAAGATTCGCGCTTGCTCCGCGCATCAATGCCGCTTCAAAGGAAATCGGATTCTGAGTTACCTGGTAGCTATCAAGGGCCTCTTTGAGACCAAATAAGGCGGACTCCAATGTGCGGGTTGTAACACGCGCGAAATCCATCGGCTGTTCGTTCTGCGATGGATCTTTGCAGAAGACGTGAATCACGTAGCTGCCGTGAGTCGTCTGGCCGAGACGCGCATTCTGAAGTAGCGCCGACACCAGCGCAGGCGGTCTCCCCTGATAAAGGGATCGCCTTTCGAGTACGGCGTTTGCCGCAGCAGAAATCAACTCTTTTGCATTCGCGTTCAGCGCAATCCCATCTTCAAGCGGAATACTTCCATCATAAACGTCAGGATGAGCGACACGAATTGATATAAGATTCTCCGTACTCTCACGAACCTCTTGCGACAGATCGCCAACACTTAGCCCCCTGATAATAGCGAGCTTCTTTAGCACCTCTAGCAGCAAGAACTCTTTGTCGATAGCGTGCTCGGTTGGCAATAAAATTTCGTCACCATTCGCGTCGCCATATCTCCAAACCTCAAGGAAGGCATCGGGCGCGGCAATTAGTGACCAACGTTGCACCAGGAGGTAGTCACGCAACTGACTGAGCGTAATGCCCATCATGCGTCCCTCCGCTCGCTTGCAAGCGAAAGAAGGTTGGCCAGTGAAGCGCTGGTTAGCAACTGTGTCAGCGGGACATTGACTGTGATCGATTGCTGATCAATTTGCGGAAGGCCCTTCAACGATACCCAGTAGCAGTGGGTCCGAAGTAGCACTCCCTCGGTGATGTGCTGCGACCAGTCATCGCAGTTGCCGGGAACTTCCATCACAGCCAGATAGCGTGGAATGCTCAACCTAACCTCTCGCAGGTCGTCATAGTTCTTTCGACTGAGTGAGAAGTTAATATTGTCACCCACCCTTAAATCCTGGTGGGTGCACTTCAGCTGGAAACTAATCTGCGGATCACGTATCAGGCCAGGAAAGTCCTTGCCAATGAACGTGATGTCGACGCTGTCATTGTCAACGACCGGCACCGAGGAATTGATGCCCGCTTGCGCCGCCAACGCGCCGACAAAGGCTCGATTGAATTGCTCTTTGCGCGAAGTGATGTGCATCGCCGTGGACACGCCTCCATTACGCCAAGTGCCCACAACGGCACCGGGCTATTCCGTATGACCAGGATGCGAGCGCTAGTTGCTCCATCATGGTCCTACCCACTCGCATGACTGTAACGGATCATGCGCGCCATTGGTTACTGAGCGTGAGAATGGCCTCCGAAGCCGCCAGGCTTTGCCTGCAGTACCGTGCAATTACGAAAAAGCCGGCACTAGGCCGGCTCTCCGTAAGTCATTGATTTAATGGTGCCGGAAATAGGAATCGAACCTACGACCTACGCATTACGAATGCGCCGCTCTACCAACTGAGCTATTCCGGCTGAACCGCCAATTCTAGGGGGGCGCCGGCCGCCGGTCAATTGACCAGGCGCAGGCGCAGTTCCTTGGGCAGGGCGAACACCATCGACTCCGGTTCGCCGGCCAGTTCGCCGACGCCGTCGGCGCCCAGCTCGCGCAGCCGCGCGATGACCCCGTCCACCAGCACCTGCGGCGCCGAGGCGCCGGCGGTCAGGCCGATGCGGCGCTTGCCGGCGACCCAGGCCGGGTCGATCTCGTCGGCGCCGTCGATCAGGTAGGACTCCACCCCGTCGCGTCGCGCCAGCTCGCTGAGCCGGTTGGAATTGGAGCTGTTCGGCGAGCCGACCACCAGCACCAGGTCGCACTGTTTGGCCAGGTCGCGCACCGCGTCCTGGCGGTTCTGGGTGGCGTAGCAGATGTCGTCGTTCTTCGGCCCCTGCATCGCCGGGTAGCGCTCGCGCAGCGCGTCGATGATGCCGCGGGTGTCGTCCACCGACAGCGTGGTCTGGGTGGTGTAGGCCAGGTTCTCCGGCTGCTGGATGTCCAGCGTGGCGACCTGCTCGATGTCCTCGACCAGGTAGATGCGCCCGGCGCCGCGTTCGCGGTTCCACTGGCCCATCGTGCCCTCCACCTCGGGGTGGCCGGCGTGGCCGATCAGCACCACGTCGCGGCCTGCGCGGCAGTGCCGGGCCACCTCGAAATGGACCTTGGTGACCAGCGGGCAGGTCGCGTCGAACACCCTCAGCCCGCGCCGCTCGGCCTCCTGGCGCACCGCCTGGGACACGCCATGGGCGCTGAAGATGACCGTGTTGCCGTCGGGCACCTCGTCCAGTTCCTCGACGAAGATCGCGCCGCGCTGCTTCAGGTCGTCGACCACGAAGCGGTTGTGCACCACCTCGTGGCGCACGTAGATCGGCGCGCCCAGGGTCTCGATGGCGCGTTTGACGATCTCGATCGCACGGTCGACGCCGGCGCAGAAACCACGGGGATTGGCGAGCAGGACGTCCATGCGCCAATTATCCCGCTTTTCGCTTCGACTTGCCGTCGAACACGCCGAACAGGGCGATGCCCACGGCGCCGGCGACGATCGCCGAGTCGGCGATGTTGAACGAGGGCCAGTAGTGGTCGCCCACGTACCACTGGATGAAATCGACCACGTGGCCGTGCATCAGCCGGTCGATCACGTTACCGATCGCGCCGCCGATGACCAGGGCGTAAGGCATTGCGCTGCGCCAGTCGCCGCGCGGGGTGCGCGCCAGCCACCAGGCCAGCAGGCCGCTGATGCCCACCGCCAGCGCGGTGAAGAACCACAGCTGCCAGCCGCCGGCCTGGCTCAGGAAACTGAACGCGGCGCCGGTGTTGTAGGTCCGGTACCAATTCCAGAAGCCGTCGATCACCGGCACCGCGGTGAACTCGGGCAGGCTGGACAGCACCCAGGCCTTGCTCCACTGGTCCAGGCCGATCACCAGCGCGGACAGCAGCAGCCAGATCAGGGCGGAGGGGTTGGGTCGTACGGTCATGCGCGGGGTCCGCCTCGGGCGAAGGATGGATGCAACGGAAATCTACGCGGGGACGCCGGCGGCGACGCCGAACGCGTCGCCGCCGCGGTCCCCATCGCGCAGGGGCGGATCAGAACCAGTGGCGCTCCTCGCCCGGTCCTTCGACGTTGCCGACACAGCGGCCGCACAGGTCCGGGTGCGCCGGATCCACGCCCACGTCGGCGCGGTGGTGCCAGCAGCGCACGCACTTCTGCTTGCTGGTGGCCTGGGCGCTGACGAAGATCTCGTCGGTGCTGGCCTCGCGCACCACCACGTCGCCGCTGATGAACAGGAAGCGCAGTTCCTCCTGCAGCGGCTGCAGCTTGGCGGCCGTGGCCGCGTCGGCGGCGACGGTGATCTCCGCCTCCAGCGCCGCGCCGATCACGCCGTTGCCGCGCATCGGCTCCAGCACCTTGGCCACCTGCTCGCGCAGCGCCAGCAGCTGCTCGAAATCGGCCGCGCTCAGCGGCGCATCTTCCGGCAGCGGCGCCAGGCCTTCGTACCAGGTCGCGAACAGCACGTTGCCGACATGCGCGCCGGGCAGGTAGCCCCACAGTTCGTCGGCGGTGAAGCTCATGATCGGCGCGATCCAGCGCACGAACGCTTCGGCGACATGGAACATCGCGCTCTGCGCCGAACGCCGGCCGTGCGAGTCCTCCGGCATGGTGTACAGCCGGTCCTTGGTCACGTCCAGGTACAGCGAACCCAGGTCCACGCTGCAGAAGTTCAGCAGCGCCTGCACGATCGCGGCGAAGTCGTAGCGCGCGTAGGCGGCCTTGATCTGCTCCTGCACTTCGTAGGCGCGATGCACGATCCAGCGGTCCAGCGCCACCAGTTCCGGCAGGGTGCGCAGGTGCGCGGCCGGATTGAAGCCATGCAGGTTGCCGAGCAGGAAGCGCGCGGTGTTGCGCAGGCGCCGGTAGGCGTCGGAATTGCGCTTGAGGATCTCCTGCGACAGCGACATCTCGTTGCTGTAGTCGCTGGAGGCGATCCACAGGCGCAGGATGTCCGCGCCCAGCGTCTTCATGATGTCCTGCGGCTCGATGCCGTTGCCCAGCGACTTGGACATCTTGCGGCCGTGCTCGTCCACGGTGAAGCCGTGGGTCAGGCACTGCCGGTACGGCGCCGCCTGGTCCAGCGCCACGCCGGTCAGCAGCGAGGACTGGAACCAGCCGCGATGCTGGTCCGACCCTTCCAGGTACAGGTCGGCCGGCTTGGGAATGCCGCGCTCGGCCAGCACCGCCTCGTGGGTCACGCCCGAGTCGAACCACACGTCGAGGATGTCGGTGATCTTGTCGTAGTCGGCGGCTTCGTCGCCGAGCAGTTCGGCGGCGTCGAGCGTGTACCACACGTCCACCCCGCTCTCCTCGACGCGGTCGGCGACCTGGCGCATCAGTTCGGTGCTGCGCGGATGCGGCTCGCCGGTCTCGCGGTGCACGAACAGCGCGATCGGCACGCCCCAGGTGCGCTGCCGGGAGATGGTCCAGTCTGGGCGCCCGGCGACCATGCCGGCGATGCGCGCCTGGCCCCAGGACGGATACCAGTGCACGCCCTCGATCGCCTTCAGCGCATCGGCGCGCAGGTTGGCCTGCTCCATCGAGATGAACCACTGCGGCGTGGCGCGGAACGCGATCGGGGTCTTGTGCCGCCAGCAGTGCGGGTAGCTGTGGACCATGCTCGCGTGCGCCAGCAGCGCGCCGCGCGCGGCGAGCACCTCGGCGATGGTGTCGTTGGCCTTCCAGATATGCAGCCCGGCCAGCGCCACGCCGTCGGCCGGCGGAGTCGACGGCAGGTACACGCCGCGGCCGTCGATCGGGTTGATCTGTGCGGCGGTGTAGCGCTCGATCAGGCCGTACTGCTTGGCCGCCACGTAGTCTTCCTGGCCGTGCCCAGGCGCGGTGTGCACCGCACCGGTACCGTCCTCGTCGGAGACGTGGTCGCCGAGGATCAGCGGGATGTCGCGCTCGTCGTAGAACGGATGCGCCAGCAGCTGGTGCTCCAGCGCCGCGCCGGCGACGCGGCCGTGCACCACCACCTCGGTGACGCCGTAGCGTTGCAGCGCGCGCTCGGCCAGCGCATCGGCCAGCACCAGCCAGCGGCGACGGCCGTCGTGGGCCGGGCCTTCGACCAGGGCGTAGCTCAGGTCCGGCCCCAGCGACACCGCCAGCGAGGCCGGCAGCGTCCACGGCGTGGTGGTCCAGATCGGCACCGCGACTTCCACATCCTCCGGCAGCGCGACGCCGAACGCGGCCGCCAGCGCCGCGCCGTCGCGCGCGGTGTAGGCCACGTCCACGGTCGGCGACTGCTTGTCGGCGTATTCGATCTCCGCCTCGGCCAGCGCCGAGCCGCAATCGAAGCACCAGTGCACCGGCTTCACCCCGCGGGTCAGGTGGCCGTTGTCGACGATCCGGGCCAGCGCGCGCATCTCGTTGGCTTCGAAATGGAAGTCGAGCGTGCGGTACGGGTTGTCCCAGTCGCCGATCACGCCCAGGCGCTTGAAATCGCGGCGCTGGATGTCGATCTGCTCGTTGGCGTACTCGCGGCACTTCTGCCGGAACTGCGCCGCGTCCAGCTTGACCCCGACCTTGCCGTACTTCTTCTCGATCGCGATCTCGATCGGCAGGCCGTGGCAGTCCCAGCCCGGGATGTACGGCGCATCGAAGCCGGCCAGGTACTTGGACTTGACGATGATGTCCTTGAGTATCTTGTTGACCGCATGGCCGAGGTGGATCGCGCCGTTGGCGTACGGCGGGCCGTCGTGCAGCACGAACAGCGGCCGGCCCTGGGCATTGTCGCGCAGCTGTGCGTACAGCCCCTCGCTCTCCCAGCGGGCCAGCGTGTCCGGCTCGCGCTTGGGCAGATCGCCGCGCATCGGGAAGTCCGTCGCCGGCAGGTTGAGGGTGGCTTTGTAGTCCTGGGTCACGGGGATTTACCGGTTGTCTTCAGTGGAGAGTCCGCGCGCGGAGGCGCGGGCTTGTGCGGGCGGCAGCGCGGGGCGCTGCGCCGACGCGAGCAGGCGCCGGGCCAGCGCGGCGTCGCGGTGCATCTGTTCGGTCAGCGCCGGCAGATCGGAGAACGTCTCTTCGTCGCGCAGCTTGGCGACGAATTCCACGGCGATGTGGCGTCCGTACAGGTCGCCGTGGAAATCGAACAGGTGCGCTTCCAGCAGCGGCTCCACGCCCTGCACCGTCGGCCGCGTGCCGAAGCTGGACACCGACGGCCACGGCTGCTCGGTCACCCCGTGCACCCAGGTCGCGTAGATGCCCGACAGCGCCGGCGTGCGCGGAAACCGCAGGTTGGCGGTGGGATAGCCGAGGGTGCGCCCGAGCTGCTTGCCGCGCACCACGCGGCCGTCGATCGCGTACGGGCGGCCGAGCAGTTCGGTGGCATGGGCGAATTCGCCGGCCACCAGCAGTTCGCGGATCCGGGTGCTGGAAATGCGTTCCTCGCGCAGGTGCACCGGCTCGATCTCGCCGGCGGAAAAGCCCAGGTGCGCGCCCATCTCGCGCAGCAGCGCGATGTCGCCGCCGCGCTTGTGGCCGAAACGGAACGCCGGGCCGATCCACACCTCGCGCGCCTGCAGCCGCTCGACCAGGGTGCGCTGCACGAAGTCCTGCGCGCTCATCGACGACAGGCGCAGATCGAAGCGCAGCAGGCCCACGCTGTCCACGCCGAGCTGCTGCAGGCCTTCGACCTTGGCCCGCGGCAGGGTCAGCCGCGGCGGCGGCGCGGCCGGCGCGAAGAACTCGCGCGGCAGCGGCTCGAAGCTCAACGCCACTGCCGGCACGCCCAGCGCGCGGGCACGCGCCAGCGCATGGCGCACCAGCGCGCGGTGGCCCAGATGCAGGCCATCGAAGGCGCCGATGCAGACCACGCTTCCCTGCGGGAACAAAGTCCCGCCCTCGACGTCTCTAAACAGCCTGCTCATTCCTCGGTCCGAAGCGCCGGCGCTGGAATGCGCCGGCCGATGATGCGTAACCGTCGAGTATAGCGGGGAGTGGCAAGACCCGGGACGGCAGGCCCGCCGCCAGTGGAACCATCGGACCGAGGCAAGCGCCGCTTTTCTGTAGGAGGGGCTTCAGCCCCGACGCCTTACCGGCAGAGCATCGGGGTTGAAACCCCTCCTACAGAAAGCGCAAATGCCGCACTTGCGAATCCCCAATCCCCAATCCCCATATCCCGGCCCTCAATGCTCGCGCAGATCCCGCGGGCGGAAGCCCAGCGCCAGCAACGCCAGCAGGTACACCGCCCCGCCGCCGCCGACCAGCGCCAGCAGGCTGCCGATGCGGTGCCACTTGTCCATGGTGGTGAACCCCGGCAGCCAGTGCAGGCCCAGCCCCAGCACCGCGGCCATCGCCGCGCAGGCCACGCCCAGCCGCAGCAGGTAGCCCGCCCAGCCCGGCCGCGGCCGGTACACCTCGGCGCGGCGCAGCCAGCGCCACAGCAACGACAGGTTGATGTAGCTGGCCACCGCGCTGGCCAGGCCCAGCGCCAGGTGCAGGCCCGGCACCGCCGCCAGCGCCGCGCGCACGCCCTGCGCGCGCAGCTCGGCCGGCACCCACAGCTGGTACAGGATCGCCAGGAACAGCAGGTTCAGCACCATGTTCGCGACCAGCGCGACCACGCCTGCGCGCACCGGGGTGCGGGTGTCCTGGCGCGAGTAGAACGCCGGCAGCAGCACCTTCAGCAGCGCGAACGCGGGCAGGCCAAAACTCAGCCCGAACACCGACATCGCCGCCATGCGCGTGTCGAACGCGGTGAACTTGCCGTACTGGAACAGCGTGGCCACCAGCGGCTGGCTCAGCAGCATCAGCCCCAGCATTGCCGGCACCGCGATCAGCAGCGTGGTGCGCAGGCCCCAGTCCAGCGCATTGGAGAAGCCGGCATGGTCGGTCTTGACGTGGTGCCGCGACAGCGCCGGCAGGATCACCGTGCCCAGCGCCACGCCGAACACGCCCAGCGGCAGTTCCAGGAAGCGGTCGGCCTGCGACAGCCAGCTCTGCGAGCCGGCGAACAGGAACGAGGCGATCACCGTGTCCAGCAGCAGGTTGATCTGCGCGATCGAGGAGCCGAACAGGGTCGGCACCATCAGCGTCAGCACCCGGCGCACGTCCGGATGGCTCCAGCCCCAGCGCGGCAGGGTCAGCAGGTCGATGCCGCGCAACGCCGGCAGCTGGAACAGCAGCTGCAGCGCGCCGGCGACCAGCACCGCCCAGCCCATCGCCAGGATCGGCACCTCCAGCTTCGGCGCCAGCCACAGCGCGCCGGCGATCATGCACAGGTTGAGGATCACCGGGGTCAGCGCCGGCAAGCCGAAACGGTTGAAACTGTTCAGCGCACCGCCGGCCAGCGCGGTCAGCGACACGAACAGCAGGAACGGGAAGGTCAGCCGCAGCAGGTCCACGATCAGGCCGAACTTGGCCGGGTCGTCGCTGGAGCCGGGATTGAACAGCAGCGCCACCTGCGGGGTGAAGATCAGCCCCAGTGCGGTGACCAGCAGCAGAATCCCGCCCAGGGTGCCGGACACCCGCGACATCAGCGCGCGCAGGTCGGCATGCGGCCGGGTTTCCTTGACCTCGGTGAACACCGGCACGAACGCGGTGGCGAACGAGCCTTCCGCGAACAGCCGGCGCAGGAAGTTCGGAATGCGGAACGCGACCCAGAAAGCGTCGGTGGTCGCGTTGGCGCCGAACGAAATGGTGATAGCCTGATCGCGTACCAGCCCCAGCACGCGCGAGACCATGGTCATGCTGCTGAACGAAAGCAGCCCGCGGGACATGCGCGGCGCGCTCATGCAGCGACCCTCTTGACAATTGGCTTGACGCAGTTGTTTAGAACCTTCATACTCTCCCGCTTGTTTTTATCCACCACACAGCTTTCCAGGAAACCACCACCGTGGCCAATATCAAGTCCGCCAAGAAGCGCGCCAAGCAGACCGTCGTGCGCAACGCGCGCAACACGGCTCAGCGTTCGATGCTGCGCACCGCCGTCAAGAAGGTCATCAAGGCCCTGGACGCCAACGACGCCGCCGGCGCCGAAGCCGCTTTCGCCGTTGCCCAGCCGATCCTCGACCGTTTCAGCTCGCGCGGTCTGATCCACAAGAACAAGGCTGCGCGCCACAAGAGCCGCCTGACCGCCCGCATCAAGGCGATCAAGACCGCCGCCTAACCGGCTGCGGTCGTTGCCGGAGGCGCCAGCGCTTCCGGCACTACGAAAAAGCCCGGCCTCGGCCGGGTTTTTCGTGTGCGTGCGATCCGCTCGCGACAACCGCGCGCCGGGCCGGCCGCCGCGCTCAGAGCGCATCGGCGGCAGGAGCATTGGCGGCCGCTTCCAGCGCATCCTCGCGCTGGCGGTCGAAGAACGCCATCACGTCCTTCATGATCGGCCAGGTGCCGTCGCGGCCCAGCGCCGAGACCAGGTACCACGGCTGGGTCCAGCCGAGTTCGGCGACGACCTGCTCGGCCAGCGTGCGCGCCTCGTCCTCGAACAGCAGGTCGGCCTTGTTCAGCACCAGCCAGCGCGGCTTGGCCAGCAACTCCGGGTCGTGCTTTTCCAGTTCGCGCTCGATCGCGCGCACCTGCTCGGTCGGCGACACGCCATCGACGCCGCCTTCCATCGGCGCCAGATCCACCAGGTGCAGCAGCAGACGCGTGCGCTGCAGATGGCGCAGGAACTGCGCGCCCAGGCCGGCGCCGTCGGCCGCGCCTTCGATCAGGCCCGGGATGTCGGCGATCACGAAGCTGCGATAGGCCTCGACGCTGACCACGCCCAGGTTCGGATACAGCGTGGTGAACGGATAGTCGGCGACCTTCGGCGTGGCCGCGGACACCGCGCGGATGAAGGTGCTCTTGCCAGCATTGGGGAAGCCGAGCAGGCCGACGTCGGCGAGCAGCTTCAGCTCCAGCTTCAGCACGCGCTCCTCGCCCTCCTCGCCCGGCGTCGCCTTGCGCGGCGCGCGCGTCACCGAGCTCTTGAAATGCATGTTGCCCAGGCCGCCCTTGCCGCCCTGCGCGACCAGCAGCTTGTCGCCGTGCGCGACCAGGTCGCCGATGGTTTCGTCGGTATCGACGTTGATCACCACGGTGCCGACCGGCACGGTGATGACCAGGTCTTCGCCGGCCTTGCCGTACATCTGCCGGCCCATGCCGTTCTCGCCGCGCTGCGCACGGAACGCGCGCTGGTGGCGGAAATCGACCAGGGTATTGAGGTTCTCGTCGGCGACCAGCCACACGCTGCCGCCGTTGCCGCCATCGCCACCGTCCGGCCCGCCCAGCGGGATGAACTTCTCGCGGCGGAAGCCGATGCAGCCGTTGCCGCCATTGCCGGCACTGACCTGGATTTCTGCTTCGTCTACCAACTTCATGGGATTTGGGATTCGCGATTCGGGATTGGAAAAACCACCGGATGCCGCAGTTTAGCGGCCCCGGCAAAGAACGGAGGCAACGAATCAGGGACTCGGCGGGATCCGCTTTCGCGAATCCCCAATCCCCAATCCCAATATCCCGGCCCTCCAACAAAAAACCCCGCCGAAGCGGGGCTTTCGTCAGCAAGCCTGCGCCATGGCGCAGGCCCTGGAGGCGAAACGCTTACGCCTCGGCGGTCGCCGCTTCGGCAACCACGCTCACGGTGCGACGCTTCTTGGCGCCCTTCACCGAGAACTCGACCTTGCCGTCGACCAGCGCGAACAAGGTGTGGTCGCGGCCCAGGCCGACGCCCGAACCCGGGTGGAACTGGGTGCCGCGCTGACGCACGATGATGTTGCCCGCCTCGATCGCCTGGCCGCCGAACATCTTCACGCCCAGGTATTTCGGGTTGGAGTCGCGGCCGTTGCGCGAGGAACCTACGCCTTTTTTGTGTGCCATGACTGCTGCTCCTTACTTCTTGTCGCCACCGGCAATGCCGGTGATCTCGATTTCGGTGTAATGCTGACGATGTCCCTGACGCTTCATGTGGTGCTTGCGGCGGCGGAACTTGATGATGCGCACCTTGTCGGCGCGGCCATGGGCCACGACCTTCGCGGTGACGGTGGCGCCGTTCAGCGCGTCACCGAGCTTGATGCCGTCGCTGTCGCCCAGCATCAGGATGTTGTCGAACTTGATCTCGTTGCCGGCTTCGACTTCGAGCTTTTCCACGCGGAGCGTTTCGCCCTGCGCGACGCGGTATTGCTTACCGCCGGTTACCAGTACTGCGTACATGACCAGACTTCCTCTGTAGTTATTGTGGTCGCCCCTGCCGTGCCTCTTCGGGCAGACAGGAGCGGAATTGTAATGGCTTCAGCGGGTTAGGGTCAAGTCCCCGGTCCGGCGCGGATGCGGCCCCGGCGCCCCGTCGCGATTGGCTGAACCGGCCAGCCGCGGCCCGCCCCGAATCCTGGCAAATCCGGCAATTGCCCCCACCTGACAAGCTGGGTACGCTGATCGATTGCCGTCCCCTCTCCGCCCCCACGCTGGCCCCGGGCTGTCGCCCGGCCGGCACAACACGGACCCCTCATGGCGATGGATTTCATCCGCATCCGCGGCGCGCGGACGCACAACCTCAAGAACCTCGACCTCGACCTGCCGCGCGACAAGCTGATCGTGATCACCGGCCTGTCCGGCTCGGGCAAGTCGTCGCTGGCGTTCGACACCATCTACGCCGAAGGCCAGCGCCGCTACGTGGAGTCGCTGTCGGCGTACGCGCGGCAGTTCCTCAGCGTGATGGAAAAGCCCGACATCGACCACATCGAAGGCCTGTCGCCGGCGATCGCGATCGAGCAGAAGTCGACCTCGCACAACCCGCGCTCCACGGTCGGCACCATCACCGAAATCTACGACTACCTGCGCCTGCTGTACGCGCGCGTGGGCCAGCCGCGCTGCCCCGACCACGGCTATCCGCTGGAGGCGCAGACGGTCAGCCAGATGGTGGACCACATCCTGAGCCTGGACCCGGAGCAGCGCTACATGCTGCTGGCGCCGGTGATCCGCGACCGCAAGGGCGAGCACGCGCAGGTGTTCGAGCAGCTGCGCGCGCAGGGCTTCGTGCGCGTGCGCGTGGACGGCGAGCTGTACGAGATCGACGCGGTGCCGGCGCTGGCGCTGCGCCAGAAGCACACCATCGAGGCGGTGATCGACCGCTTCCGCCCCCGCGAGGACATCAAGCAGCGCCTGGCCGAGAGCTTCGAGACCGCGCTGAAGCTGGCCGACGGCATGGTGTCGGTGCAGTCGCTGGACGACACCGCCGCCGCGCCGCACCTGTTCTCGTCCAAGTACAGCTGCCCGGTCTGCGACTACTCGCTGCCGGAGCTGGAGCCGCGGCTGTTCTCGTTCAACGCGCCGATGGGCGCGTGCCCGAGCTGCGACGGCCTGGGCGTGGCCGAGTTCTTCGATCCCGAGCGCGTGGTGGTGCATCCGGAGCTGTCGCTGTCGGCCGGCGCGGTGCGCGGCTGGGACCGGCGCAACGCCTACTACTTCCAGCTGATCGCCTCGCTGGCCAAGCACTACAAGTTCGACGTGGACGCGCCGTGGCAGTCGCTGCCGGCGAGCGTGCGCCAGGCGGTGCTGTACGGCAGCGGCGACGAGACCATCACCTTCACCTACTTCACCGATGCCGGCGGCCGCACCCAGCGCAAGCACCGCTTCGAAGGCATCATCCCCAACCTGGAACGCCGCTACCGCGAGACCGAATCGCCGGCGGTGCGCGAGGAACTGGCCAAGTACATCAGCCAGCGGCCGTGCCCGGACTGCAAGGGCGCACGCCTGAACAAGGCCGCGCGCAACGTGTTCGTCGCCGACCGTCCGCTGCCGGACCTGGTGGTGCTGCCGATCGACGACGCGCTGACCTTCTTCCGCCAGCTCGACCTGCCCGGCTGGCGCGGCGAGATCGCCAGCAAGATCGTCAAGGAGATCGCCGAGCGGCTCGGCTTCCTGGTCGACGTCGGCCTGGATTACCTGACCCTGGAACGCAAGGCCGACACCCTGTCCGGCGGCGAGGCGCAGCGCATCCGCCTGGCCAGCCAGATCGGCGCCGGCCTGGTCGGGGTGATGTACGTGCTCGACGAGCCGTCGATCGGCCTGCACCAGCGCGACAACGAGCGCCTGCTCGGCACGCTGACGCGGCTGCGCGACCTGGGCAACACGGTGATCGTGGTCGAACACGACGAGGACGCGATCCGCCTGGCCGACTACGTGCTGGACATCGGCCCCGGCGCCGGCGTGCACGGCGGCGAGATCGTCGGCCAGGGCACGGTGGCGGACCTGCTGAAGGCGCCGCGCTCGCTGACCGGCCAGTACCTGTCCGGCAAGCGCCGCATCGAGATCCCGGCCAAGCGGCACAAGGCCAATCCGAAGATGACCCTGCACCTGCGCGGGGCCACCGGCAACAACCTCAAGAACGTGGACCTGGACATCCCGGCCGGGCTGCTGACCTGCGTCACCGGCGTGTCCGGCTCGGGCAAGTCGACGCTGATCAACGACACCTTGTTCACCCTGGCCGCCAACGAGATCAACGGCGCCTCGCATACGGTGGCGCCGTACCGCGAGATCGAACACCTGGACCTGTTCGACAAGGTGGTGGACATCGACCAGTCGCCGATCGGGCGCACCCCGCGCTCCAACCCGGCCACCTACACCGGCCTGTTCACGCCGCTGCGCGAGCTGTTCGCGCAGGTGCCCGAATCGCGCGCGCGCGGCTATTCGCCGGGCCGTTTCAGCTTCAACGTGCGCGGCGGCCGCTGCGAGGCGTGCCAGGGCGACGGCCTGATCAAGGTCGAGATGCATTTCCTGCCCGACGTGTACGTGCCCTGCGACGTGTGCCACGGCAAGCGCTACAACCGCGAGACGCTGGAGATCCTGTACAAGGGCTTCAACATCAACGACGTGCTGCAGATGACCGTGGAGGACGCGCTGCGGCTGTTCGAGCCGGTGCCGACCATCGCGCGCAAGCTGGAGACGCTGGTCGATGTCGGCCTGAGCTACATCAAGCTCGGGCAGAGCGCGACCACCCTGTCCGGCGGCGAGGCGCAGCGGGTGAAGCTGTCCAAGGAGCTGTCGCGCCGCGATACCGGCCGCACCCTGTACATCCTCGACGAGCCGACCACCGGCCTGCACTTCCACGACATCGAGGCGCTGCTGGGCGTGCTGCACAAGCTGCGCGACGAAGGCAACACCGTGGTCGTGATCGAGCACAACCTGGACGTGATCAAGACCGCGGACTGGGTGGTGGACCTGGGTCCGGAAGGCGGCCATCGCGGCGGCACCATCCTCGCCACCGGCACCCCGGAGGACATCGCCGCGCATCCGGACTCCTACACCGGCCAGTTCCTGGCCAAGCTGCTGCCCGCCGGCACCGTGGCCAAGCCGACCAAGCCGGCGGCGATGGCCAACAAGCCCGACGCGCTGCCGCCGCGCAAGAGCAAGGCCGAGAAGGCCGCCGCCAAGAAGGCGGCTAAAAAGACCACGACCAAGAAGGCCGCACGATGAGCGCATCCCCCACCGATTCCTCCCCCTCGCACAAGCCGCTGGCGCGCGTGCCGATCAGCGTGCGCTGGCGCGACATGGACAGCATGGGCCACGTCAACAACGCCAAGTACATCTCCTATCTGGAAGAAGCGCGCGTGCGTTGGCTGCTGAACGTGGAAGGCTTCTCGATGCGCAACCGCATCGCCCCGGTGGTGGCGGCGACCAACGTCAACTACCGGCGCCCGATCGTATGGCCGAACGACATCGTGGTGGAGCTGTTCGTCGAGCGCATGGGCAGCAGCAGCATCACCGTCGGCCATCGCATCGTCGACCAGAAGGACGAGCGCGTGCTGCACTCGGACGGCAACGTGGTGGTGGTGTGGATCGACACCGAAACCGGCAAGAGCGCGCCGCTGCCGGACGAGATCCGCGCGGCCTGCAGCTGATTGAAAAGCCGGGATTGGGGATTGGGGATTCGGGATGACCAGCCGTTCGGCTGTGGAAAGCCGGGATTCGGGATTGGCAGACCCGCGCAAGATCGCTTTTGCTAATCCCCAATTCCGAATCCCGAATCCCCGCCCTTGTAGGAGCGGCTTCAGCCGCGACGGGCTTTACCGGTAATGCCTGTCGCGGCTGAAGCCGCTCCTACAGGACTCCATCGTGTTGGCCGGAGGTGCTGTGGGAGCGACTTCAGTCGCGACGCGCCGAACCCAAAGGGTGCAGCGGCAATCGTGGCGATCGCCATCGCCATCGCAATCGCCACCGCTCGGCCACCCCGCTACGGCTTGGCCGCACTCACCTTCAGCTCGCCCTGCACTTCGCGCCCATCCTCCAGCACGAAGGTGATCGGCAGGCTCGCCCCCTCGCGCAGCGGCTGCGCCGGCTGCATCAGCATCAGGTGCAGGCCGCCGGGCTGCAGCACCGCATCGGCGCCGGCGGCCAGCGGCAGGCGCTCGATCTCGCGCATCTTGCTGACCCCATCCACCTGCGTGGTCTGGTGCAGGCTCACGTCGGCGAACGCCGGGCTGCGCGCCGACACCACCGCCAGCGCCTGCTTGCACGGGTTGTGCAGGCGGCCGAAACCGGCGGCCATCGGCATCGCCGCGCTCGGCGGCAGCCTTGCCCAGCCCGCCTGCCACTGCGGCAGACAGCCATCGGCCTTGGCCGCCGCCGGCGCCGCGAAGGCCGCCCCCGGCGCCAACCCGGCCAAACACGCCAGCCCGATGGCCAGCCCCCGTACGCATGCGGATGGTTTGAGCTTCATGGCCCTATGATAGCGGTCCCGCACCGCGCCGCCTTCGGAAGCTTTCGCATGACCTCGCTGATCCAGGTTCTCGACCACGGCCCCATCCGCCAGCTGCGCCTGGCGCGCGCGCCGGTCAACGCGCTCGACACCGCCCTGTGCGCCGACCTGGCCGCGGCGATCGCGCAGGCGCAAGCCGACGCGGTGCACGCGCTGGTGCTGTCCGGCAGCGAGCGCATCTTCTCCGCCGGCATGGACGTGCCGCATCTGCTCGGGCACGGCGACGATCGCGCCAAGCTGCTCGACAGCTGGCAGCAGTTCTTCGGCGCCGCCCGCGCGCTGGCCGACAGCGCGATCCCGGTGGTGGCCGCGTTGACCGGCCACGCGCCGGCCGGCGGCTGCGTGCTGGCGCTGTGCTGCGACTACCGGGTGATGGCGCGCAGTCCCGAGCCCGCGCATCCGGTCAGCATCGGGCTCAACGAGACCCAGGTCGGCCTGGTCGCGCCGGAAGGCATCCAGCGCCTGCTGCGGCGCGTGGTCGGCGCACACCGCGCCGAACGGCTGCTGGTCGGCGGCGAGCTGGTCAGCGCCGAGCGGGCGCTGGAGATCGGCCTGGTCGACGAACTGGTCGACGCGGAACTGGTGGTCGCGCGTGCGGTGGCCTGGCTGCAGGAGCTGCTGAAACTGCCGCGGCAGCCGATGCTGCAGACCCGCGCGATCGCCCGCGCCGACCTGCGCGCCGCGCTGGCCGACGAGCACATCCAGCTCGAGCGCTTCGTCGACGGCTGGCAGGCGCCGGACACCCAGGCCGCGCTGCACGCGCTGGTGGCCAGGCTGGGCAAGCGCTGAGCCGCGCCGGCACGCAGGCGGGCGCGGGCAGCCCGGTATAATCGTGGGCATTCCTCGCCCAGGCCCCGCCTCTTGTCCGCCAAGCCGCCCGCTCCCGTCGTGTCCGAACTGATCGAACTGCTGTCGCTGGAACGGCTGGAGGACAACCTGTTCCGCGGCCAGAGCCGCGACATCGGCACCAAGTACGTGTTCGGCGGGCAGGTGCTGGGGCAGGCGCTGTCGGCGGCGCAGGCGACGGTGGACAACGGCCGCCGCGCGCATTCGCTGCACGCCTATTTCCTGCGCGCCGGCGACATCGACCACCCCATCGTCTACGACGTGGACCGCACCCGCGACGGCGGCAGTTTCTCGGTGCGCCGGGTCACCGCGGTCCAGCACGGCAAGGTGATCTTCTTCTGCGCCGCCTCGTTCCAAGAGCGCGAAGACGGCGCCACCCACCAGCTGAAGATGCCGGAAGTGCCGCAGCCGGAAGACATCGAGCCGACCCAGGCCGCGCGTCCGGACGTGCTGGCGACGCTGCCGACCAAGGTGCAGCGCTGGCTCTCGCGCGGCGGCCCGTTCGAGTTCCGCCACGTGTACCCGCGCGACGAACTGAACCCGCCCAAGCGCCCGCCGTTCCAGCAGATGTGGCTGCGCCTGAGCGAGCCGGTCGGCGACGCGCCGGAACTGCACCAGGCGCTGCTGGCCTACGCCTCGGATTTCCACCTGCTCGGCACCGCGACCTTTCCGCACGGCATCAGCTACTACACGCCGAACGTGCAGATGGCCTCGCTCGACCACGCGCTGTGGTTCCACCGCCCGTTCCGCGCCGACGACTGGCTGCTGTACTCGCTGGACAGCCCCAGCGCGCAGGGCTCGCGCGGCCTGGCGCGCGGCCAGTTCTTCACCCGCGACGGGGTGCTGGTCGCCAGCACCGCGCAGGAAGGCCTGATCCGCGTGGTGCCCGAGGCCGGCGCCGCGGCGCAGGTTCCGGCCAAGGACTGAGGCGACGACGATGCGGCAGATCTTCAGCAGTCAACGCGTGGAAACCGCCGAAGGCGTGGCCAAGCTGTTGCGCGAGCAAGGCATCGAGGTGCGGCTGAGCAACGGCCGTTCCTACCGCAGCCGGCGCAGCGGCCAGTTCAGCTACATCGACCCGGTGGCGGCCCAGGTGCAGCCGACGGTGTGGGTGGTGCACGCCGACGACCAGCCGCGCGCGCGCGCCCTGCTGCGCGAGTCCGGCCTGATCGACAGCACCCGTCAGGACCCGGCGCAGACGCTGCCGTACCTGAGCGAATTCCGCTCGCAGGCGGTCCCGGACAGCGGCAAGCGCTGGGCCTGGCGGCTGCGGGTCGCGCTGCTGCTGGCGATCGGCGCGGTGGCGCTGGTGACGGTGCTGCGCCATCGCGGCAACCAGGCCGCCGCGCCCCCCCCGGCTGTCGCGCCAGCCGCCGCACCGGCCTCGCAACCAGCACAGGACAGCGACGAAGTGCGCGTGCGGGTGCAGCCGGCGCAGCGCGGCAACTGAGCCATCGGCGGCAGAGGCATGCTGTTTCTTGCAGGGTTTGGGGTGGCCGTTGACGGCCGCTCAAGCCGGCCATTTCGCCACCGCGCCTGTGGGGGTTGAAGCCGCTCGCGATAGGCTGGCTGCACTGTAGGAGGGCTTCAGCCCCGACAGGTCGCCGAAGTTCGCGACTTCGCCAATGGGCATGTCGCGGTTGAAACCGCTCCTACAGGAGCATGGCGATTGGCCGCGTGCGCTGCGGGAGCAACGCATGGACAAATAAAAACGCCCCTGCGCATTGCTGCGCAGGGGCGGCTGTCGATCGGCGCCTTGTTGCTTGTTGCCTGTTGCGGGGTGGAACGGTCAGTTCGCGTCGGATGCGGCCGGCATCGGCTTGGCGCCAGGCTTCTGCCCGGGCTTCTGGCCGGGCTTGTGCATCCACATCGACTGCGCCGCATCGAACTCGGCGCGGCTGAGCATGCCGTCCTTGTTGGTGTCGGCCTTGGCGAACCATTCGTCGCGATGCTGCTTGGCGCGCAGCTCGAAATCGGCGCGATCGACGAAGCCGTCCTTGTTCGCGTCCATCTTGTCGAAGCGCGCGGCGAACTTCGGATCGGCCTTGGCCTCGTCGCGGCTGATGCGGCCGTCCTTGTTGGTATCCAGCTTGGCCCACATCGCGCCATGCTCGCCGCGTCCGCCGCGCTCGCCGTGACGGCCATGGCGCGGGAACTCGTCGGGGGTCAGCTTGCCGTCGTGGTTCTTGTCCAGCGCGTCGAAGTGCTCGGCCAGGCGCGGATTGGCCGCGGCCTCGCTGCGATCGACGACGCCGTCGCCATTCTTGTCCAGCCTGGCGAAGCCGCCGGCATCGGCCGGCGCGGCGGGATCCGACGGCGGCGGGTTGGCGGCATAGGCGCCGCCGGACAGCACGGCGAGCATGGCCAGGGCGAGCAGCGGGTTGCGATACTTCATGGAAAACTCCCTGAGGGAAAGGAAGACACCTGCCGGCGCGGCAAGCGCATGCGGCAGTCACCAGCGCAGCAGGAACGGACCGCCAGGCGGGCCGGCGCAGCGGCGCCTTCACTGCAATCAACGCCCCGCTGCAGGCGCGGTTGACCCGGGCCGGGGCGCATTCATGCGGCGGACAGTCGCGGCCGCTGCGATCGCGAAGCGCTATGCTCGGTGCATGGCCATCCACACCGACGCCAGCGACGACCTGCGCCTGTTCCAGACCGGCCAGCACGCGTGCGGCTATTGGCCCGAGCGGCAGGCGCGCGATCTGGTGCTGGACCCGCACGACCCGCGCCTGGGCGCGCTGTATCCGCTGGCGCTGAGCTGGGGCTTCCGCCGTTCCGGCGACCTGGTTTACCGGCCGCATTGCGACCACTGCCGCGCCTGCGTGGCGGTGCGCATCCCGGTCGCGGAATTCGTGCCCGACCGCAGCCAGCGCCGTTGCCTGGCGCGCAATGCCGACATCGACACGCGCATCGTCGCCGCCGAACGCAACGAGGAACAGTTGGCGCTGTACCAGCGCTACCTGCGCATGCGCCACCCGGGCGGCGGCATGGATGCGCACGGCGCGCACGAATTCGACCAGTTCCTGATCGGCCGCTGGTCGCACGGGCGCTTTCTGGAGATGCGCCAGAAGACCGCGGACGGACAGCGCGGACCGCTGCTGGGGGTGGCGGTCACCGACATCGCCGAGCAGGCCTTGTCGGCGGTCTACACCTTCTACGATCCCGACGTCGCCGCGCGCGGGCTGGGCACGCTGGCGATCCTGCAACAGATCGCATGGGCCAGGCGCGAAGGCCTGAGCCATCTGTACCTGGGCTACTGGATCCGCGGCCACCAGAAGATGGACTACAAGCGCCGCTTCCGGCCGCTGCAGGCCTACGACGGGCGCAACTGGCGCGCGTTCGACGACTACGCCGGCCGCCTCGGCGATTAGGGCGCCCGCACCGCGATTCGGCCTTCCGGCTTACCGACCGACGGGAGCGAGAGAGGCGATGAGCGATGCACGGCGCGACCGCGAGAGCTGACGGCGCGCGAGACGCTCGTCGTCCCGAGCCACCTGCCGGCGCCGCGACCCGCAGCGTGCATCGCCTCGGCAAGCGCGTTCGGCACGCCGCCACGGCGCCATCGTTCGGACATGCGCCGCGTGCGAAAATGCGCGCATGAAGCCACGTGCCCTGTTGTTTGCCCTGACCCTGCTGTGCGGCGCCTGCTCGCATACCGGCTCCGCCCCGACCGCCGCCACGCCCGCAGCGCCCGCCCCCGCGGCATTGCGCCTGGCCACCTACAACACCTCGCTGAATTCGGACGAGGACGGCGGCCTGATCGCGGCGCTACAGGGCGACAGCGCGCAGGCGCGCAAGATCGCCGCGGTGCTGCAGCAGGTGCGCCCGGACCTGGTGCTGCTCAACGAATTCGACTACGACGACGCGCACCGCGCCGCCGACCTGTTCCAACAGCGCTACCTGGAAGTCGCCCAGCCGCTCGGCGGCGCCGCGCTGCACTACCCGTACCGCTACCTGGCGCCGGTCAACACCGGCGTGCCCAGCGGGCTGGACCTGGACAACGACGGCAGCGTCGGCGGCAACGGCCGCGCGCGCGGCAACGACGCCTGGGGCTACGGCCTGCATCCCGGCCAGTACGGCATGCTGCTGCTGTCCAGGTACCCGATCGACGCCGCGGCGGTGCGCAGCTTCCGCCTGTTCAAATGGAGCGCGATGCCCGGCGCCCTGCGGCCGATCGATCCGGCCACGGGTCGCACGTTCTACAGCGATGCGGTGTGGGCACAACTGCGGCTGTCGTCGAAATCGCATTGGGACGTGCCGGTACGCACGCCGCTGGGCGTGGTCCACGCGCTGGTCGCGCATCCCACGCCGCCGGTGTTCGACGGCGCCGAGAAGCGCAACGCGGCGCGCAACCACGACGAACTGCGGCTGTGGCGCGAATATCTCGACAACCGCGCCAGCGCGACATGGCTGTGCGACGACGCCGGCCGTTGCGGCGGCCTGGCCGCCGGCGCACGCTTCGTGATGCTCGGCGATCTCAACAACGACGTCATCGACGGCGAAGGCCGCCACGACGCGATCCGCGCGCTGGTCGAACACCCGCGCGTGCTGCACTACCCGACCCCGCACAGCGCCGGCGGCGAAGAAGCCGCGCGCGCCTATGCCGCGCAGGGCATCGCCCACCGCGGCCCGCCGCAGCAGGTCACCGGCGATTTCGGGCCGAAGGCCGGCGCGATGCGGCTGGACTACGTGCTGCCGTCCAACGGCTTCCGCTATCTGGACAGCGGCGTGTTCTGGCCGGCCTCCAGCGCCCCGGCCGCGGCGATCGCCGACGGCAGCGACCATCACCTGGTGTGGGTGGATGTGGCTTTGGAGCCGGGATTGGGGAGTCGGGATTAGGGATTGGCGGTGCGGGCGGACGGCCGGCGACCGGGCTGATCCGGACTTGGGGGGCGCCGCACCCCGGCCTTGATCCAGATCAAGGGCAAGACCACGCAAACGCTATCCAATGCATGCCGCACCCCGTCGGGATGCGTCACCGGATAGCGAGCATGCGAACGCAACAGCTGCAACAGGCGCTGGAGGGACTCAACGGCGCCACCGCCGACATCGAGGCCTCGGCGCTGATTTCCTTGGATGGACTGATGATCGCCTCGGCGATGCCGCAGGGCATGGACGAGGACCGCGTCGGCGCGATGTCCGCCGCGCTGCTGGCGCTGGGCGAGCGCAGCGCGCGCGAGCTGGCGCGCGGGCCGCTGGAGCGGGTGCTGATCCAGGGCGAACTCGGCTACGTGATCATGAGCGCGGCCGGGCGCGAAGCGGTGCTGACCGTGCTCGCCAAGCCCAGCGCCAAGCTCGGCCTGGTGTTCCTGGACATCAAGCGCGCCGCCCAGGCGCTGCAGCAGATTCTCTAGGAGCGCCGCCATGCCGCTGCCGCCGATGGATCCGCCGCACGAGCCGCACCGCAGCGCCGAGCTGCGCTACCACGACGGCAGCCGCCGCCTGGTGTACTGGAGCGAACGCGAAGTGGCCTACCCCGACGGGCGCCTGATCGTGTCGCGCACCGACCTGGACGGCGTCATCACCCACGCCAACGACGCCTTCGTCGAACTCAGCGGCTGGCCGCGGGCGACGCTGATCGGCGCGCCGCACTGCATCCTGCGCCACCCCGACATGCCCAGGCGCGCGTTCCGCGACCTGTGGGACACGGTGCTGGGCGGCGAGAAATGGCACGGCTACGTCAAGAACCTGCGCCGCGACGGCGCCTGCTACTGGGTCTACGCCACCGCGCTGCCGAACGTGCGCAACGGCCAGGTGGTCGGCTTCACCTCGGTGCGGCGCAAGCCCTCGCGGCGGCGCATCGACGCACTGCAACCGCTGTACGCGCAGTGGCTGCAGGACGAGCGCGCGGAGACGCCGGCATGAGCCTCGATTTCCTGGTCGCGCCGGACTTCGCGCCGGAGAACTTCTGCGGCTGGTACCTGCTCAGTACCGTGCTGCAGCGCCGCACCGGCGTCGGCCTGCACCTGCTGATGCCGGCCGACGCCGCGGAACAGAGGCAGTTGCTCGACGACAGCGTGGTCGACCTGGTGTACGCCAGTCCGTTCGATGCCAGCGCCCTGATCCGCACGCGCGGCTATCTGCCGCTCGCACGCCCGCGCGCGCATGCCGACGAAGTGGTGATCGCCGCCGCCGCGGACGCGCCGGCGCGCCGTGTCGAAGACCTGTCCTACGGCTGCCGCATCGCGCTGACCGACAACCACGACGTGCGCCTGATCGCGCTGCGCCTGCTGGAGCCGGCCGACCTCGACCCCGAGCGCATCGCCTGGCGTCCGGCCAGCAGCTATGCCGCGGTGGCGCGGCTGCTGCTGGAAGGCGAAGCCGATGCCGGCCTGTTCCTGGCCGACGCCTATCGCCGCCTGTCGCGGCTGACCCGCGAGCGGTTGCGGCCGCTGGTGGAGAGTGCGCTGTGCGACATCGGCCACGTGCTGCTGGCGCATCCGCGCATCGCCGCGCAGCTGCCTGCGTTGCAAACGGCGCTGCTGGCGCTGGGCGACGCGACGCACCGCGAGGACCAGGGCGTGCTCGATGCGCTGGGCCTGGAGCGCGGCTTCGAGGCGATGACGATGGAAGACGCGGAATTCATGATCGACCTGATCGACACCTTGCTGGACTGAGCGCACCGCCATGGCCAACCGCACCACCGCTGCAGATCCGGCCCGCCTAGTGATGCGCACGCATGCGCGCGCCCTGCTGCGCGATCCGCGCGACGCCGCCGCGCATCTGGCGCGCCTGCATGCGGCGCTGCAGCTGCACGACAACGAGCCGGCGCAAGGCGTGCTCGCCGACCTGTTCGTGGCGCTGCCGCGACACAACACCGCGTTGCGCCAGGCGGCATTGCAGATGGCCGCCGCGCATCTGCCGCCGCATGTGGCCGAGGCCTTCCAACGCCACAGCCATGGCCACGCGTTGCTGCCGATCAATGCCCTGGCCACACGCTGGAGCGTGCTGGCGCGCCCTCGGCCGACGTGCCGGCACGGGTCCGCCGGGCCAGCCCCGACCATTCGCGGCGCATGGTGCGCGAGGTGGTGGAGGCGTTGTGCGAAGGCGCCCCGCTGACCGCGGCGCGCTGCGAGCGCGAGTTCCTCGACTACTGCATCAGTTGCCAGGACAAGCTCGCCTTCATGCTCGCCAGCCGCGAGCTGCGCCGCCATGCGCTCGCCCTGGGCGACCGCTGGGACCGCACCGCACGCTGGCTGCAGCAACGCGACCTGCTCGGCGGCCGCAGCGTCGCCGCCGACCTCCCTCTTTCCATTGCAAGCCCTCGGCCATGAACGACGACCAAGAACCCACCTGGCTGATGCCCACGCCGCACGGCGTACTGCATGGTTTCGCCAGCGCCGCCCCGGACCGCATGCAGCGCGCGCTGCAACTGCTGCTCAGCGCGCACGGCGCATTGTCGCTGCCGGAATGGCGCATGCGCGTGGACGGCGACGCGCAGCGCCTGCTGCACGAAGCGCGCGAACGGCAGTGGATCCAGCTGTTGCGGCGCCCGGTGCCCGGCCCGGAGATCCGCCTGGACGATTTCGCCCAGCACGTGATCGCGCCGCTGTCGGCCGAGCGCCGCGCCGTGCTCGCCTCCGACGGCGGTTTCTGCCTGGGCCATGCCGGGCTGAACCAGGACGAGGCCGACACGTTGAGCGTGGCCGCGGCCGATTTCTCCGGCTTCGCCCAGCGGCAGGGCGCACGCGGCTGGAGCGGCGCGCAGCGCTACGTGTCGTTCTACAGCGAGCCGCAGCTGTTGCTGCCGGACTGGTCGTTCGTCCCGTTCTGGGTGGACGGCAGCGGCTACTGGCTGATCCTCGGCGGCGAAGCGCTGCTCAACAACCTGGCGATGGTGGAGCTGGTGTGGAGCATCCGCCTGGCGGCGGCGCGGTTCGCGCCGCCGGGTTGAAGGCCGGGATTGGGGAATCGGGATTGGGGATTGGGAACGGCGCCACGAGCGCGTCCCTTTTCCGTGCCGCCAGACCTTTTCCCCTGCTGTCAGGCCTTCAGTTCGATGGTCAGGGCGGCGGCGGCGTCGCGGGCGGTCTGGCGCGCTTCGTCGATGCTGGCGCCGCGCGCCAGGGTCACGCCGACGCGGCGATGGCCATGCACGCTGGGCTTGCCGAACAGGCGCAGCGCGGTGTCCGGGGCCTGCAGCGCGGCGGCGACGTTGCCGAACAGCGGCACGCCTTCGCCGTGCGCCAGCAGCGCGCACGAGGCCGACGGCCCGCTCTGGCGGATCACGGGGATCGGCAGGCCCAGGATCGCGCGCGCATGCAGCGCGAACTCGCTCAGTTCCTGCGACACCAGGGTGACCAGGCCGGTATCGTGCGGCCGCGGCGACACTTCGCTGAACCAGACCGCGTCGCCCTTGACGAACAGTTCCACGCCGAACAGGCCCCAGCCGCCGAGGTCGTCGGTGACCGCGCGCGCGATCTCCTGCGCCCGCTGCAGCGCCAGCGCCGACATCGGCTGCGGCTGCCAGCTCTCGCGGTAGTCGCCGTCCTTCTGCCAGTGCCCGATCGGATCGCAGAACGACGTGCCGGCGGCATGGCGCACGGTCAGCAGGGTGATCTCGTAGTCGAAATCGATGAAGCCTTCGACGATGCAGCGGCCGGCGCCCGCGCGGCCGCCGGTCTGCGCGTATTCCCAGGCGGCGTCGATCTCGGCTTCGCTGCGCAGCGTGCTCTGGCCCTTGCCCGAGGACGACATCACCGGCTTGACCACGCACGGCAGGCCGACCGCGGCGATCGCCGCGCGGTACTCCTCCGGCGTATCGACGAAGCGGTACGGCGAGGTCGGCAGGCCCAGCGTCTCGGCGGCCAGGCGGCGGATGCCCTCGCGGTCCATGGTCAACCGCGCCGCGCGCGCGGTCGGGATCACCCGCTGGCCATGCTCGCGTTCCAGCGCCACCAGCGTCTCGGTGTGGATCGCCTCGATCTCCGGCACGATCAGGTGCGGCTGCTCGCGCGCGATCAGCTCGCGCAGCGCCATCGCATCGAGCATGTCCAGCACGTGCGAACGGTGCGCCACCTGCATCGCCGGCGCATCGGCATAGCGATCGGCGGCGATCACCTCCACGCCGAAGCGCTGCAGCTCGATCGCCACTTCCTTGCCCAGTTCGCCCGAGCCCAGCAGCAGCACGCGGGTGGCGGAAGCGGACAGCGGGGTTCCCAGGGTGGTCATGGCGGCGGTGCCTGCGCGAAAGAGGGGCGCCATTCTAACGGCCCGTGCCGTTTCCCTGTCGCAGACGTCCGCAAACGCCCCCTTGCAATCAGATATCAAAGTGATATCTTTCCGCCACACACCTGGGAAGACCGCCATGAAAGAACGCACGCTTCGCTCGCTGCCCGGCATTCCGCTTCTGCTCGGCGTCCTGGCGCTGTCCGCGCTGGCGCTGTGGCTGTTCGTGATGGGCGTCATCAAGGATCCGGTGAGCGGCGGGCCGAGCTCGCTGCCGCTGGTGCTGCTGTCGCTGCTGCTCGGCGCGGCCGCCCTGTTCAGCCTGTGCGGCCTGTACACGGTGCAGCCGAACCAGGCCGCGGTGCTGAGCCTGTTCGGCAAGTACGTCGGCACCGTCAAGGACAACGGCCTGCGCTGGAACAACCCCTTCTATTCGAAGAAGAAGGTCAGCCAGCGCGTGCGCAACTTCGAGAGCGGCCGGCTCAAGGTCAACGAACTGGACGGCAGCCCGATCGAGATCGCCGCGGTGATCGTGTGGCAGGTGATCGATGCGTCCGAGGCCGTGTACAACGTCGACGACTACGAGAGCTTCGTGCATATCCAGTCCGAATCGGCGCTGCGCGCGATGGCCACCAGCTATCCCTACGACCAGCACGAGGACGGCCAGATCTCGCTGCGCAGCCACCCCGCCGAGATCAGCGAGCAGCTCAAGCGCCATCTCGACGAGCGCCTCACCCAGGCCGGCGTGGACGTGATCGAGGCGCGCATCAGCCACCTCGCCTATGCGCCGGAAATCGCCCAGGCGATGCTGCAGCGGCAGCAGGCCAACGCGGTGATCGCCGCACGCACGCGCATCGTCGCCGGTGCCGTGGGCATGGTCGAAATGGCGCTTGCCGAACTGGAGAAGAACGGCACCGTGCAGCTGGACGAGGAGCGCAAGGCGCACATGGTCAGCAACCTGCTGACCGTGCTGTGCTCGGACCGCGGCGCGCAACCGATCGTCAACGCCGGCTCGCTGTACTGATGCGCGAGTCCTGCCACCTCCGTGCGGCAGCGGCAGCGCGGATGCAAACGAGCCGTCCCGCATGAGCGAGAAGAAGGCCTATCCGCTGCGCATCAACGCCGACGTGCTGGCGGCGGTGCAGCGCTGGGCCGACGACGAGCTGCGCAGCCTCAACGCGCAGATCGAATACGTGTTGCGCGACGCGCTGCGCAAGGCCGGCCGGCTGCCCAAGCCCGGCGAGGACCAGGAACCCAAGCCATGACCACGCGCTGGACTTACCTCACTGTCGAAGTGAATCTCAAGCCCACCTTTCTCGGCAAAGTGGACGCCGAACCGATCCAGGCCGAGCTGAACAAGCAAGGCGCCCTGGGCTGGGAACTGGTCAACGTGATCAGCTCGCCGCGGCTGTGGCCGGTGCTGCTGGTGTTCAAGAAGGCGAGCTGACATGCGCCCACGCCGCCACCTCGGTCCCATGCTGGCATCACTGCTGTTCCCGGCCGCTGCCCTGGCGGCCTCGCCTCAGCAGGCGGCGAACACGCTGCTGGACCGCTTGCAGGCCGGCGACATCGCCGCGGCCGAACGCGATTTCACGCCCGCGATGGCGCAAGCGGTGCCGGCCGAGAAACTGGCCGCGGCCTGGCACATGGTGTCCGCACAGATGGGCGCGTTGCAGCAGCGCGGCACGGCCACCGAACGCCAGCAGCAAGGGCTCAGCCTGATCGAGCGACGCCTGCAATTCGAACGCGGCGCGATGCTCTTGCATGTCTCGGTGAACGCCGAAGGCAAGATCGCCGGCCTGCTGCTGACCCCGGCCGCGCCACCCGCTCCACCGCCGCCCGCTGCCGATGCCGGCTTCGCCGAACAGGCGTTCGCGGTCGGTCCGCTGCCCGGCACCCTGGCCTTGCCGGCCGGCAAGGGACCGTTCCCGGCTGTGGTGCTGGTGCAGGGCTCCGGCCCGCTCGACCGCGACGAGACCATCGGCCCGAACCGGCCGTTCCTGGATGTCGCGCGTGGCCTGGCCGCACAAGGCATCGCGGTGCTGCGCTACGACAAGCGCACCTTCGCCATGCCGGAAAGCTTCGCCGGGCGCATGCAGGACGGCTTCACCATGGACGACGAAACCACCGACGATGCCGTCGCCGCAGTCGCGGCGCTGGCGCGCACGCCCGGCATCGACCCCAAGCGCATCTTCGTGATGGGCCACAGCCAGGGCGGCATGCTCGCCGCGCGCATCGCGCGCATGTCCGGCAAGACCGCCGGCATCGTCCTGTGGGCGGCACCGGCGCGCTCGCTGCTGGACCTGCTGCTCGACCAGAACCGCTATCTGCTCGGCCTGCAAGGCACGCCGTCCGCCGAGGGCAAGGCACGCGTAGCCGAGATCGAGCGGCGCGTGGCCAAGGTCCGCGGCGACGGTGCGGTGGCGCGGACCGATTCGCCGCAGGACTTGCCGGCCGCGTACTGGCGCGCGTTCGACAAGGTGGATCCGGTGGCCGACGTCCTCGCCTTGCGCCAGCCGGTGCTGTGGCTGCAGGGCGAGCGCGATTTCCAGGTCACCGCGCCGGACTGGCAGCGCTGGCAGCAGGCGCTGGGCGACGACCCGCGCGCGACCCTGCACCGCTACGCGCAGCTCAACCACCTCGGCATCGCCGGCAGCGGCGCCCCGAACCCCGCCGAGTACGCGCAGCCCGGGCACGTCGACGCACAGCTGATCGCCGATACCGCGCAATGGATCCGCGCACAACAGTGACCGCCATGCACAGCCATTCCCCAGCCGCACCGACCTCCCGCGACTACCGCGTCGCCACGCCCGGGCGCCTGCCGCTGCTGGGCCTGTGGCTGCCGCTGCTGCTCGCCGCCGGCCTGGTCGCCGCCGTGGGCCTGTCCAGTCCGGAGCGCGGCCACCGCCTGCACTGGACCACCCTGGTGCTGCTGCCAGCCACCGGCACGGTGCTGAGCCTGTTCTACCTGCGCCGCGGCATCCGCCTGCAGGAACGGACGCTGCTGGTCCGCTCCAGCCTGTTCGCCACGCGCACCGACATCGCGCAGATCGATCTGGCGCAGGCACGCGTGGTGGACCTGGCCGAGCACGGCGAATTCGCGCCGACCCGCAAGACCATCGCCTACGCGTTGCCCGGCTTCAAATCCGGCTATTTCCGCATGCGCAACGGCCAGCGCGCGTTCTGCCTGGTCACCGATGCCAGCCGCGTGCTGGCGCTGCCGTTGCGCGACGGGCGCTGGCTGCTGCTGAGCCCCGAACAGCCGCGGCAGTTGCTGCAGGACCTGCAACGGCTGGCCGCGCACCGCGCTTAGCCCTACCCTGTGCGGATGCGCCCCGCTCCCGCCCTGCTGCTCAATACCGAATGCATCGAACTGCTGCCGGCCAGGTTGCTGCGCGCGCGCAGCAACGTCGATGCGCGCCTGCTCGCGCAGGCGACCTGGCTGTTGCGGCGCAAGTGCGACGGCCGCTACCTGGCGGCCGCCTCCGCGCGCGGCCTGCATGCGCTGCTGCCGCGGCTGATGCACGAACCCGGCATCGATGCGGCGCTGGATCGCCTCGATGCCCTGCCCCTGCGCCGGCAACCCGACGACGCCGGACCGCTGCCGCTGAGCGCCTTGCACGAACGCCTGGCCGGCCTCGGCCTGGACGCCGAGGACTACACGCGCAGCACCGGCCTGCCGCTGCACGCCGAACCGGCCACCCTGCATGCTGCCGGCCGCGACCGCTACCGGCGCCCGCTGTGGCTGAGCGCCGGCGCCGCGCGCGCCTGGCAGGCGCTGCAGCGCGCCGCCGCCCGCGACGGCGTGGTGCTGGAGGCGATCTCCGGCTACCGCAGCCACGCCTACCAACTGGGCATCTTCGCGCGCAAGTTCGCGCGCGGGCAGAGCCTGCAGCAGATCCTGCAGGTCAATGCCGCGCCCGGCTACAGCGAACACCACAGCGGCGACGCGCTGGACATCGGCACGCCCGGCGAGCCGCCAGCCGAGGAGAGCTTCGAGCACACCGCGGCCTTCGCCTGGCTGCGCGCGCATGCCGTCGACTTCGGCTACCGGATGAGCTATCCGCGCGACAATCCGCACGGCATCGTCTACGAACCCTGGCATTGGCGCTGGCACGCGGGAGCGCCGGCATGAAGGTCGGCATGGAGCAGCGCATGGAGCGCCTGTTGCGCGGAGGCCTGACGTGTTGCGCCCTGGGATTGCTGGCGCTGCCGTTCGGCGCCTCCGCGCAGTGGCACGATCGCCAGGGTAAGCCGGTCGCCGACAGCGCCGAGCGCGCGCACGACAAGGACTTCGCGGCGAGCGTCCACGTCGCCGACGAAGCCGCGTTCGCGCGTTTCGGAAAAGAGTGGACCGAGACCGACAGCCGCCACGGCCCGCAACTGCGCACGGCCACGCGCGTGCGCCGCGGCGAACCGCTGCGGGTGGTCGTGCTGTATTCGGGCTGCGCGCCCAGTCCCAACAACGACGGCGCCTGCGACGCGCGCATGCGCCTGCGCATGCTCGGGCCGGACGGCCAGGTCGCGCTGCAGGAACCTGCGCGACCGCTGACCATCGGCGGCAAACCGGCCGCGCCGGGCATGCTGGAACTGGCGCCGCTGTCGCTGCAGCTGCGCTTCGAACCGGAGGATCCGCTCGGCACCTATACGCTGCACGCCACGCTCAACGATCCCAGCCAGGATGCCTGGGTGCGCGTGCAGACGCAGGTGGAACTGGTCGCCGATTGACCTACAGCCCCCGCCAATACCATTGAGAACGCCTTGCTTATGGACGAGCACATCGACAAACAGCGCCGCGCGGCCACCGCCGCCCTGCTGGGCGCAGGCGCCGCATTGGCGATGCCCGGTTGCCGGCGCGAGACCGCCGCTGCGGCGCAGGTCACCGACATCGCCGGCATCGACCGCACCGCGGTCGCGCGCATCGCGCGGCCACGCACGGTGGCCGAAGTCGCCGCGCTGTTGCGCGGCAGCACCGGCGCGGTCTCGATCGGCGGCGCGCGCTACAGCATGGGCGGACAGATCGGCGCCGCCGGCTCGCTGCATCTGGACCTGCGCGAACTGGTCGGGCTGGTGCATCTGGATCCAGCCGCGCAGCGCATTCGCGTGCGCAGCGGGATGCGTTGGCGCGACGTGCAGGACCTGATCGACCCGCACGATCTGGCGGTCGCGGTGATGCAGAGCTACAGCAATTTCAGCGTCGGCGGCTCGGTCGCGGTCAACTGCCATGGCCGTTACCTGCATGCCGGGCCGATCGCGCATACGGTGCGAGCGCTGCAACTGGTGGATGCGCAGGGCGAAGTGCACGAGCTCGACCGCGAGCACGATGCCGAATTGTTCTCCGCGGCGATCGGCGGCTACGGCGGACTCGGCGTGGTCACCGAAGTGGAAGTGTCGCTGGCCGGCAACGACATGCTGGAGCGGCATGCGCAACGCGTCGCGCTGGCGGACTATCCGGCATTCTTCGCCGAACGCATCGCCGCCGACCCGCGCGCGGTGATGCACAACGCCGACCTGATGCCGCCGCGCTTCGATCGCCCGCTGGCGGTGACCTGGCTGCGCAGCGACGCCGTGCCCACCGACACGCGCCGGCTGGTGCCGCGCGGGCAGGACTACGCGCGCGAACAGAACCTGATCTGGGCGGCCTCCGAACTGCCGCTGGGCGAGTCCTTGCGCGAGCGCTACCAGACCGAACCGCTGCTGCACACGCCGGCGGTGATGCGCCGCAACTGCCAGGCCAGCCTGGACGCGCGCTCGCTGGAACCGCGCACGCGGCGCATGTCCACCTACCTGCTGCAGGAATACTTCCTGCCGCTGCCGGCGTTCGCCGCATTCGCGCGCGAGATGGGCGCGATCCTGCGCCGCCACGAGGTCAACGCGCTCAATGTCTCGATCCGCCACTCGCCGGCCGATACGGTGTCGTTGCTGCGCTGGGCGCCGCAGCCGGTGTTCTCCTTCGTGCTGTACTACAAGCAGCGCAGCGGCGCCGCTCCGGACCGGGCGGCGGCGGTGTGGACCCGGCAGTTGATCGACGCGGCGCTGGCGCACGGCGGGCGCTACTACCTGCCGTACCGGCTGCATGCCACGCCGCACCAGTTCGCCGCGGCCTATCCCGAAGCCGAGGCGTTCGCGCGCATCAAGCGCCGCATCGATCCGCAGCAGCGCTTCCGCAATCGGCTGTGGGACAAGTATTTGCCGGCATGAAGCCGGAGGCGATGGCGCGCGCGGCGCATCTGCGGCGGGCATGCGCTCAAGTTGCCGCGCACGCGACCGATATCGCAGCGACATGTCCAGGAGATCCACGCTGATGGAACAGAACCCGTACTCGGCGCCGGCAGCCGACTTGCAGGCAAGCCCCGCCGCGCCGCCGGGAAAGGCACCGGACGACGTGCTGCGCAGGATCAAGGTCGGCTGGATCGTCGCAGCGCTGCAAGCGGGGATCACGCTGCTCAGCGGACTGCTCGCGCTCAAGAACGGCAACACGGTTATCGGTACGACCAGCGCGATCGAGGCCCTCTTCATCGCGGCGCTGGCCTACGGCGTCCGGCGCAAGCATCGGGTGGCGGCGAGCGTGCTGCTGGCCTACTACGTCCTCGTCCGGATCGCCTTCCTGCTCGCCGGAAGTCTCAATGGTGCGGCCCTCGGGGTGATCGTGATCCTGGTCTACCTGAGCGCGGCGCGCGGCACCTTCCAGTACCACCGCTGGCTGCAGCAGGAACGGCGTTTCCCGTCCTCGCAACGCCCACGATTGAGCGACGATCCGCTGTGGCGGACGCCGCCGCGGCCGATTGCGGCGACGCCGGGTCAGGCCAGCCAGGATGCCCCCATTCCTCCGACTGCCTGACCGCCTCATGGCCGCCGGTGGGATGCGGCGGCGATTCCAGGCATGGACATCGCTCGACCCTTCCGACGCCTGCGAACGCGGCGCAGGACATGCAGCCGAACACCGCCACTGCCTGCGACCAAAGGTCGATGACCCGCTTCCCTGTAGGAGCGGCTTCAGCCGCGACCAGGACCTGCCTACCCGGTAACGCCCGGTCGCGGCTGAAGCCACTCCTACAGAAAACGTGGGCTGGCCTACTCCTGCGACCGCGGCGTGGGCCGCGTCGCGGCAGCGCTGAAGTCGGCGATCTTCCACAGGTAGAACGCCACGTAGCTGCGATACGGGCTCCAGCGCTCGCCGCGGGCCAGCAACTCCGTCGGCGTCGGCGGCCGTTCCAGTCGATCCACCCGCTGCGCGCCCTTGCGCACGCCCAGGTCGTCCACCGGCAGCAGGTCGGGACGGCCCAGGCGGAACAGCAGCATCATCTCCACCGTCCAGCGACCGATGCCGCGGACCGGCAGCAGCGCCTGCACGATCGCCTCGTCGTCCAGGAAGGCAAGCCTGCGTAACGAAGGAATCTCGCCGGCCGCCTCGCGCCGCGCCAGATCGCGCAGCGCCAGCGCCTTGTTGCCGGACACGCCGCAGGCGCGCAGGCCGGGATCGTCGATCCGCGCCAGCGTGTCGGCATGCAGCCGAGTGCTGCCGATGGCCGCTTCGACGCGGCCGACGATGGTCGCCGCGGCCTTGCCGCTGAGTTGCTGGAACAGGATCGCGCGCGCCAGCGCATCGACCGGATCGAATGGCTTGGCCCAGCCCGGTTGCGGCGCGATCGGGCCGATCCGGCGCATCCACGCGCCGAGCTTGCGGTCGCGCCGGCTCAGGTAGTCGTAGGCAGCCTGGGTGTCGAATCCGCGCGCGTAACGGGGCATCTCAACGCCTCAGCGCATCCAGCGCGTACAGCACCCAGCCCAGCATCAGCGTCGTCCCGCCGACCGGGGCCAGCCGGGTCGGCCACTGCGCCAGCGCGTTGCCGGCCAGGCTGCCGGAAAACAGCAGCGTGCCGAGCAGCAGCAGCACCAGTGCGGCGCGCGCGAGCAGGCGCTCGCTGCTGCGGCCCAACGCCGCCAGCGCCAGCCCGTGGCCGAACGCATACAGCGCGGCGGTCTGCAGATGCGATTGCGCCAGCGGCTCGGCGACGCCGTGCGAGGCATAGGCGGACAGGCCGATCGCGGCGGCCGCCAACAGGCCGCCGGCACAGGCCAGCCAGGAGCGTTTGCGCGAACGCCGATCGAGATTCAGCATGACGATGCTCCGTTGCGGCCGGTGTTCCGGCCCCAGAAACGAAACGCGCCGCAAGAAGCGGCGCGTTTCGGGTCACTCATCCATCCAGGCGACGGCTTACTTGATCGCCCAGTAGATGTCGTACGTGCCTTCCGGCGTGAACGACTTGTCCACGCCGCCCTTCCAGGCCTCGTACGGACGGTCGGTCACGTCGTAGCCGCTGGTCGCGGCCCAGGCGCGAACCGCATTGCGCGCCGCATCCAGGCCCGCCATGTGGCCGGTGTAGCTGGCGAACGCGGAACGGTGCGCCTCGGTACGCAGGTAGGTGACCGGCGCGCCCTGCGGGATGGTCAGCTTCAGCGGATCGCCGCTGGCGGCGACCGGGGTCGCATCGACCGGAGCCGCAGGAGCCGCCGCATCGTCCTTCTTCTCTTCCGGCTTGGCCGCCGCGTCCGGCTTCGGCGCGCCACCGGCACGCTTGCGCACCGGCTGGGTCACGTCGAAGGCGTACTTGTCGGAACCGAAATCGGTGGTGACGATGCGCACCGGACCGGCCGCTTCCAGGCCGTTGGCGTCCATCACCCGCTTGATCCACTCCTGGTTGTCCTTGATGGACTTCTTGATGGAGTCGTTGTCGCGGTCGATGTTGCCGGCGTTGACCACCAGCAGATCCTCGGCCGGGACGTCGACGACCTTCAGGTCGGTCAACGGGGTTTCCTCGGCGCGGTAGTCGACGTTCGGCACGGTGGCCAGCACGTTGCTCAGCCGCGACAGGCCCAGCTTGATGTCGTCGCCGACATGACGGCTCACGTACAGGCCGGCGTAGCGACCGAACAGGTCCCAGCCGTACTTGACCGTGTAGTCCTGGGTGATCTTGACGTTGCGACCGCTCTTGCCGGTCGGCTCGAGCTTGAACGACGTGGTCTTGTCGCTGCCCTTGCTCTCGTCTTCGATGCCGATGACGACCTGCTTGTTCTTCTCGGTCGAGGTGATGGTCCAGCTGCCCTTGCCGATGTAGCCCTCGTTGGAGGTGTAGTCGAGGCGGGCGCCGACGCCGGCTTCAGGACCGGAAAGCTTCAGTTGGATACGCGGATCGCGTAGCACCAGAGGATTCCAGTCCTTGAAACGACGCAGGCTGTTCACCGTGTCATAGACAATGGTCATGCGCCGATTGGTTTCGACGCTCTCGGACATGTGACGCTCCGAAGGCAGCACCAGGCCGACGATGACGAACAGGCCAGCCACGATCCCCAGTGCGATCAGGAATTCGATAATACGGGTCATTCAGGAGGTCTCCGGGGCCGATCCCACGGCCGGGTTAATGAAGCGAAGCGCCCATCCTAGCAGGCTTCGCGGCTCGTGGTCAGCAGATGGCGACGCGGAATTCGGCATAGTGGCGAAAACCCTGCGAACGCGCCGTGCAAAGCGCCGCCGCGGCGCCGGGCGGGCGACCAGACCATTGTCGCGCCGGCAACGGCGGACAGGCCGTTGCCGGCGCCGGGTCGCTGCGGGCAGGCCAGACATGGCGCGGCGTTTGCGCTTGGCCGCGGGCGACACCGCCGATCCGGGCGGCCAGACCATTGCATCCCGAGCGTTGTAACGCCGGGCTGTCGGCCCAGACCGCATCCGGACTCGGCGCGCCTGCCGCTGCGTTCGTCGCGACTGAAGTCGCTCCTACAGAGGGCTGGCGCGGCACCGGTGCGCGCGAACGCCCGACGCCCGGCGCGCCGCGCTGCGCCGGGCCGGGCATCCTGTCCCGTCAGACCAACTGCAGCTCGAACGCCTTCAGCACCGCCCGGGTGCGGTCGCGCACACCCAGCTTGGACAGGGTAAGCGGGCGCTGCTTGCGAGCCACTGGCTCGCGCGCCCGCGAACGCCCGGCGCGCTGCGCCGGGCCGGGCATCCTGTCCCGTCAGACCAACTGCAGTTCGAACGCCTTCAGTACCGCCCGGGTGCGGTCGCGTACGCCCAGCTTGGACAGGATGTTGGACACGTGGTTCTTGATCGTGCCCTCGGCCACGCCCAGCGAGTTGGCGATCTCCTTGTTGGAGAAGCCGCTGGCCATCAGCCGCAGGATCTCGGTCTCGCGGTCGGTCAGCGGGTCGGGCCGGTCCAGGCTGACGAAGTCGTTGCGCATGTGCTCCAGGCCCGACAGCAGGCGCTGGGTCACCGCCGGCTGCACCAGCGAACCGCCGGCGGCCACCGCGCGGATCGCGCCGACCAGTTGTTCCAGCGACACGTCCTTGAGCAGGTAGCCCTTGGCCCCGGCCTTGAGCCCGGCCAGCACCAGCTGGTCGTCGTCGAAGGTGGTCAGGATGATGGTCGGCGGCAGCGTGCCGTTGCGCGACAGCATCTGCAGCGCCTCCAGCCCGGACATCGCCGGCATGCGCATGTCCATCAGCACCACGTCCGGCTTCACCTGCGGGATCAGCTCCACCGCCTGGCGGCCGTCGTTGGCCTCGGCGATCACCTCGATCCCGCCGTCCAGCGCCAGCAGCGAGCGGATTCCCTGCCGCACCAGGGTTTGGTCGTCGACCAGGCAGACACGGATCATCACAACACTCCTTGTGAAACGGCGGGCGGCAGCAAGGCGGCCGCGCTCGGGACCGAGGCGCGCAGGCGGAAGCCCGTGCCCTGCGGCGCATCGATTTCCAGGCTGCCACCATACTGGCTCAGCCGCTCGCGCATGCCGCGCAGGCCATTGCCGGGCAGCAGGGCCTCGCAGCCGCGGCCATCGTCGTGGGCCCGGATCACCACCTGCGGGCCTTCGCGGCGCACCTGGATCCACAGGTTGTCGGCCTGCGCGTGGCGCACCGTGTTGGTGATGATTTCCTGGGTGCAGCGCAGCAAGACATGCGCACGCTCCGGATCCTCGACGGTCAACGGCTCGTCCACCTGCAGGTGGATCCGCAGCGACGGCACCCGCTCGACCAGCGGCCGCAGCGCCGCGGCCAGGTCGATCGCGCCGCTGTCGCGCAGATGGCTGACTGCCTCGCGCACGTCGGTCAGCAGCAGCTTGGCCAGGGTATGCGCCTGGTGCACATGTTCCTGCGCGCGGCCCTCGGTGATGTGGCCGGCCACTTCCAGGTTCAGGCTCAGCGCGGTCAGGTGGTGGCCGAGCAGGTCGTGCAGTTCGCGCGAGATGCGGGTGCGCTCGTTGACCCGGGCGCTTTCGGCCAGCAGCGCGCGGGTGGCGCGCAACTCGGCATTGAGCTGGCGCTGCTCCTCGCGGGCCTGGGCCTGCTGCCGCGCGACCAGGCTGGTGACGAAGATGAACATGGAGAAGCCGCCGTACAGCAACGACTGCATCAGCGCGTCGAACAGCGGAAAGCCGACCAGCAGGTAGTAGACCGGCAGCACCGCCAACTGGCTCAGCACCAGCCACAGCACGCCGATCCGCACCGGCAGCAGCCACGGGATCACCCCCGCCGCCACCATCATCAGGATGCTGCCCAGCCCGCTTCCGGTCAGATAGCTGACCGCCAGCGCGCAGACGGTCAGCAGCAGCAGGATCAGGCGATCGTACCAATGCGCGTGGCCGCCGCTGCCCAGCCCGCGGGTCAGCCAGTAGTAGCTGCCGCCGAAGGCGATGAAGAAGCCGGACATCATCGCCGCCTCCCAGCCGCCCCGCCGGTTCACGCCCTCCTCCGGGATCCAGTAGGTGTAGACCAGCGGCATGGCGATCATGGCCCAGGTGAACAGGCCGGCGAAGCGCAGGACGCGGGTATGGCTGAGGTTTCCCAACATGCACGCATCTTAGGATGAACGGCGCGCAATGCACTCCCACGGAAGTCATGCATGCGCGGCTCGCCGCCCCGGGCCACGCGTGCGATAATCCGGCTGGCGGTCCGCATCTGGCCGCGCGCGCATCAGCAACGGAGTCCCAATGTCGATCGTCATCCGCGACGTGCGCGAGCACGAGCTCGATTCGGTCCTGGCCCTGAACAACAACGCCGGACTGGCGATCCTGCCGCTGGATTCGGCCAAGCTGCACCGCTTCTACGAGACCGCAGAGTACTTCCGCGTCGCCGAGCGCGACGGCAACCTGGCCGGCTTCCTGGTCGGCTTCGGCGGCGACAGCGATCACGACAGCAGCAATTTCGCCTGGTTTCGCGAGCGCTATCCGGCCTTCTTCTATATCGACCGCATCGTGGTGGCCAGCCGCCGCCGCGGCGGTGGCGTCGGCCGCGCGTTCTATGCCGACGTGCAGAGCTACGCCGAGCTGCGCTACCCGCAGCTGGCGTGCGAGGTTTTCCTGGACCATGGCGCGGACGCGGCGCTGCTGTTCCACGGCAGCTTCGGTTTCCGCGAAGTGGGCCAGAACACGATGAACGAGGTGGAGGTGCGTGCCAGCATGCTGTTGAAGGATCTGTGCAGTTACGCCTGGGTTCGCGAGACCTACGGCGAGCAGTTGCCCGACCTGCCCTGGGTCGGCCATGCCCGTCGCCTGCAACGGGCCCAGCGCCCGACCGGGACCTGAGCGTGTCGTCGGTGAATCTGGATTTCGAGCAGGCAGGCGAACTGAAGATCGGCCAGGTCGGCATCGCCAACCTGCGCATCCGCACCCTGGACGTGGCGCGCCTGACCCAGGAAATGCGCGAGCGCGTGCAGCGCGCGCCCAAGCTGTTCGGCCGCGCCGCGGTCATCATCGATTTCGGCGGCCTGGCGCAGACGCCCGACACCGCCACCGCGCGCGCGCTGCTGGAAGGCCTGCGCGCCGCCGGCGTGCTGCCGGTGGCGCTGGCCTACGGCACCCGCGAGACCGAACAGCTGTCCGAGGCGCTGGGCCTGCCGCTGCTGGCCAAGTTCCGCGCCCAGTACGAGCGCATCGACGGCGGCGCCCTCGCCGCCGCGCCCGCCCCGGTCTCGCCGCCGCCCCCGCCGCCGCCCGCCCCTGCGGCGCGCCCGCAGCCGGGCCGCATGCAGAGGACCGCGGTGCGCTCGGGCCAGCAACTGTATGCGGAGAACTGCGACCTGACCGTGGTGGCCACGGTCGGCGCCGGCGCCGAAGTGATCTCCGACGGCAGCATCCATATCTACGGCAGCCTGCGCGGTCGCGCGCTGGCCGGCGCGCAAGGCAATACCGAGGCGCGGATCTTCTGCCGCGACTTCCACGCCGAACTGGTCGCCATCGCCGGCCACTACAAGGTGCTGGACGATATTCCCAAGGAACTGCGTGGCAAGGCCGTCCAGGTCTGGCTGGAGCAGGACCAGATCAAGATCGCCGCGCAAGATTGACGCGGCCCTACAACCGAACGTATCAGGAGACATTCCTTTGGCTGAAATTATCGTAGTCACCTCCGGCAAGGGCGGCGTCGGCAAGACCACCACCAGCGCGAGCCTGGCCTGCGGGCTGGCGCGACGCGGCAAGAAGGTCGCCGTGATCGACTTCGACGTGGGCCTGCGCAACCTCGACCTGATCATGGGCTGCGAGCGCCGGGTGGTGTACGACTTCGTCAACGTGGTGCACGGCGAGGCCACGCTCAAGCAGTCGCTGATCAAGGACAAGCGCTTCGACAACCTGTACGTGCTGGCTGCCTCGCAGACCCGCGACAAGGACGCGCTGACCCAGGACGGCGTGGAGAAGGTGCTCAAGGACCTGGTCGCCGAAGGCTTCGAATACATCGTCTGCGATTCGCCGGCCGGCATCGAGAAGGGCGCGTTCCTGGCGATGTACTTCGCCGACCGCGCCGTGGTCGTGGTCAACCCGGAAGTCTCTTCGGTGCGCGACTCCGACCGCATCATCGGCCTGCTCGACTCCAAGACCCGCAAGGCCGAGGAAGGCAAGACCGTGCCGGCGTTCCTGCTGCTGACCCGCTACAGCCCGGGCCGGGTGGAAGGCGGCGAGATGCTCAGCATTACCGACGTGGAGGAAGTGCTGGGGCTGAAGGCGATCGGCGTGATCCCCGAATCCGGCGACGTGCTCAACGCCTCCAACAAGGGCGAGCCGGTGATCCTGGACGGCGAGTCACCGGCCGGCCAGGCGTACGACGACGCCGTGGCCCGGATCATGGGCGAAGAGCGCCCGATGCGCTTCATCTCCGTGGAGAAGAAGGGCTTCTTCACCAAGTTGTTCGGAGGGTGAGCATGGGACTATTCGACTTCCTCAAGGCCAAGAAGAACACCGCCGAGACGGCCAAGAACCGCCTGCAGATCATCATCGCGCAGGAACGCAACCACCGCGGCGGCCCGGATTACCTGCCGCTGCTGCAGCGCGAACTGCTGGAAGTGATCAAGAAGTACGTCAACATCGACGCCGACGCGGTCAAGGTGGACCTGGTCAAGGACGGCGAACACGACGTGCTCGACATCTCGGTGGCATTGCCGGAAGGGCCGACGCCCTGAGGGGCGCAGCGCGCTGCGGTCGCAGACAGCGGCCGTGGCGCGCAGCCGGCGCCGCATTGTTCGGTGGTGCGTTCGACGTAACGTCCTGACGATGCACTGCGGCGCCGGCAATGCGCCACGGTTGGCTGCACAACCCCAGCGGCGCTCGCCGAACGCCTGAGCTCGAGCGGCACGGCAGTCGCGCTGTCGGCCGGCCCAACCGCCGCCAATCCGTTGCCGATGGCGTCTCGCGCCGCTCCTCCTTCCCGACCTCCCGATGCAGACCAACGACTCCCGCTCCGCACCCGCTGCCGAGGTCCTGACCGTCGGCGCCATCGGCCTGGACGCGCCGCGCGCGCTGCTGGCCCGGCATGGACTGATGCTGCACCGGGTCGCCGACGGCGCCAAGATTCCCGGCAGCTACTGGGGCGAACCGGAAGCCGGGGTGATCGCCAGCGACGTGTACGTGCGCGACGACACGCCGGTGCACTCGCTGCTGCACGAAGCCTGCCACCTGATCGTGCTGCCGCCGGAACGGCGTGCGCTGGTGCATACCGACGCCACCGATTCGGTCGAGGAAGAGGACGCCACCTGCTACCTGCAGATCGTGCTGGCCGACGCGCTGCCCGGCGTCGGCAGCGCGCGGCTGATGGCCGACATGGATGCCTGGGGCTACACCTACCGGCTGGGCTCCACGCGCGCCTGGTTCGAACAGGACGCCGAGGACGCGCGCGCCTGGCTGCTGCAGCGCGGACTGTTGCCGCAGCAGGGCTGAGGCCCGCGCAAGCCATGTCCTCGGCTCTCTGAGCTCTTGCAGGAGCGACTTCAGCCACGACGAACCGAGCACGGATCTCAACCGGCTACCCATGAGTCGGGACTGAAGTCCCTCCTACAATGCACCCAGCCAATCCTGCCGTAGTTCACTGTAGGAGCGGCTTCAGTCGCGACGAACGAAGCGCGGATGCCCACCGGCCGCGAATACAGTCGCGGCTGAAGCCGCTCCTACAGTGCACCCAGCAGACCAACCGCAAGGCCCCTGTAGGAGCGACTTCAGTCGCGACAAACGAAGTACGGATGCCAACCGGCTACACATGCAGTCGGGACTGAAGTCCCTCCCACAATGCACCCAGCCAATCTGCCGCAAGCCACTGTAGGAGCGGCTTCAGCCGCGACGAACGAAGCACCGATGCCAACCGGCTACGCATGCGGCCGGGACTGAAGTCCCTCCCAGAGTGCACCAGCCAATCTGCCGCAGGCCACTGTGGGAGCGACTTCAGTCGCGACGAACGAAGCGGGATAGCGCCCAGGCTTCGGATGCCGTCAGGGCACGGATGCCAACCCGGCTGCGGACGCAGTCGCGGCTGAAGCCGCTCCTACAGGTTGCGCTACAGGTTGCGCAGCCAGAGCCGCGAGCGGATGCCGCTTCGGGCAAGAGCGGCAACGCGCTACGCCGCGCCGCCGTCCTTCAATGCCGGACTCAGGTCCAATGTCGCCCGCGTGCCCTGCCCGGCATCCGAATCCAGTTGCAGCGACCAGCCCAGGTGTTCGCACAGCCGCGCGATCAGGTCCAGGCCGATGCCGCTGCCCTCGCGGCCGCCGCCGCGGGCCATGCGCATGTAGATCGCGCTGATCTCTTCCGGCGCCATGCCGTGGCCGGGGTCGTCGATGCGTACCACGCCCGGCGCCGGCATCGCGATCTGGATCACGCCCTGGTCGCTGTTCTCGATGGCGTTGCGCAGCAGGTTGCCGATCGCCGCCTGCACGATCGCCAGCGGCGCCAGCACCTCGCACGGCGGCAACGGCGCCAGCACCAGTTCCAGGCGCTTGTCGGCGCACAGGTGGCGATGGTCCTCGACGATGTCCGGCAGCAACTGGTCCAGCCGCACCAGGTCGCTGCCGCGCGCCAGCCGCGCCGGATCCTTGGCGAGTACCAGCAGCAACGAGATCAGCTGGCCGACGCCGCTGGCGGTGCGGCGGATGCGCAGCAGCTGGTTGCGCGCGCTGGGCGGGATGTCGGACTGCTCCAGCGCCAGTTCGGCGGCGCCGCCGATCACCGCCACCGGCGTGCGCAATTCATGGCTGGCGCTGTCGATGAAGGCGCGCTCGCGCTCGACGAACAGGTCGTTGCGCAGCAGGTAGTCGTTCAATGCATCGGCGATCACCACCTGTTCGGCGCTGGCGCGCGGATGCACTTCGATGCGCTGGCCCGGCCGGTCCGGGCGCAGGCTGCCGATGCGTTGCGCCATGTCGGTGAGCGGCTGCACCACGCGGCCCAGGCCCCAGGCCACCAGCGCGCCGAGCAGCAGCACCGCGATCACGTTGGACAGCAGCATCCACAGCGCCAGGTTCTCCTCGTGCTTCTGCAGCTCGGTGATGTCCAGCGACAGCGCCAGGCGGCGACCGCGCACGTCCTGCACCAGCACCACCTTGTCGCGGCCTTCCAGCGGCACGTCGTCGTGCAGGCCCGGCGCCAGCGCCGCCACCGCCGGCGGCAGCGGCTCGCCGCCTTCGTCGCCGTACAGGCTCACGGTGCGGGTGTCGATCCAGCGGTAGTCCGGATCGACCGCGCTGCGCGCCAGAAAATGTTCCAGTTCCGAGCTGAGCAGCGAACGCCAGGTCAGCTGCTCGGCCTGGTCGTTGACGATGTAGCCATGCACGAATACCGCCAGCGACAGCAGCGCCGCATAGCCGACCAGCCACAGCGTAATGCGCTGCCGCAGCCCGGTCCTACGCGGCATGCTCTTGCTCGTGCGGGTCCACCACCGCAAGCCGGTAGCCGATGCGCGGCAGGGTGTGGATCAGCTTGGTCGCGAACGGACCATCCACGCTGCGCCGCAGGTCGTAGATGTGCGAGCGCAGCATGTCGCCGTCCGGCGGCTCGTCGCCCCACAGCGCCTGCTCCAGGCGATCGCGGGTGACCGCGGCCGGGCTGGCCTGCATCAGCACTTCCAGCAGCTTGCGGCAGGCCGGATACAGGTGCAGGGTGCGGCCGCCGCGGGTCGCCTCCAGCGTGCCCAGGTCCAGCTGCAGGTCGCCCACGCGCAGCAGCTTGCTGCGGCCGCGGCCCTGCGCGCGCACCAGCAGCGCCTCCAGCCGCACTTCCAGCTCTGGCAGCGCGAACGGCTTGGTCAGGTAATCGTCGGCGCCGGCGCGGAAGCCGGCGATCTTGTCCGGCAGTTCGTCGCGCGCGGTAAGCATGATCACCGGCACCTCGGCGTGGTGCTGCTCGCGCATCGCGCGCAGCACCTGCGGGCCGTCCAGGCGCGGCAGCATCCAGTCCAGGATCACCGCGTCGTAGTGCTGGGTAGTGGCCAGGTGCAGGCCGGTGACGCCGTCCGGCGCCGCGTCCAGGGTGTGGCCGCGCACCTCGAAGTAGTCGAACAGGTTCGCGACCAGGTTCCGGTTGTCTTCTATCACCAACAGCCGCATGGCACTCGCTCGCATTCCGGGACGACGGGGGATGGCGCCATGCTAGCGGATGCGCGTCGGAACGCGGTCGGAACGCTGCGTCTTGACCGAATCTCGACGAAACCTGGACGGAACCCGAAAACCGCGACGGCAACCTGGGCTGAAGCGTCGCGCCTGCGGCGCTCCAATCCGACCGGTCTCCGACAAGGAGCGCAACATCATGACACTCGCCACCGTTCGCGCGCCCAGCCCGCCTGCACCCATGCACAGCCCGTCCCTGCCCCTGCCTGCCGTTTCCGTGCTGCCCGCGCCGTCGGCGTTCTATCGCCGGCATCTGTGGCTGCCGCTGGCCGCGGCGCTGCTGGCCAGCACCGTGCTGATGGGCCTGGGCGGCGACTTCTGGTTCGCCGACCTGCTGTACCGCTGGGAAGGCGGCCACTGGGCACTGAAGAACGCGGCGCTGACCAGCAGCCTGATCCATCACGACGGCAAGCTGCTCAGCACGTTGGCCTGGGTGGCGACCGCCGCCCTGGCGGTCTGGGCCTGGCGCCGCGCCGACGGCCAGCGCTACCGGCTGCCGCTGCTGTACCTGGCGCTGGCGGTGGCGTTGAGCACCGGCGTGGTGTCGCTGCTGAAGTCGCTGACCCACATGGACTGCCCCTGGGACCTGAGCCGCTACGGCGGCCACCTGCCCTACATCGGCCTGTTCGAGGCGCGGCCGGCCGGCATGCCGCATGCGGCCTGCTTCCCGGCCGGGCATTCCAGCGCCGGCTATGCCTGGGTGGCGCTGTACTTCGTCGCGCTGGCGCTGAAGCCGGCCTGGCGCTGGCCGGCACTGGCGGTCGGACTTGGCGCCGGGCTGCTGTTCGGGCTTGGCCAGCAGCTGCGCGGTGCGCACTTCCTGTCCCACGATCTGTGGACGCTGTCCCTGAGTTGGGCTGTGGCCCTGGGTCTGTACCGCGCCTTGCTGTGGCAGCCGCAGGTTTCGGCCCGATCCATGCATCTGCCCTTGCCTGTCGTGAAGGAAAGCCACGCATGAGCGTTTCGATGCCGCATTCCGGCACCCGCCAGTCCAAGACCGACTGGTGGCGCCACCGCCCCTTGGTGAGCAACGAAATCCTGGCGCTGGCCGCCAGCGCGTTCTTCGCCCTGGTCTGCAACGGCATGTTCTGGCGCAGCGCGATGAGCGGCCACCCCGGCGACCTGAAGCTGGGCCTGTCGCTGTTCCTGCTGCTGCTGTCGGTGCACGGGCTGCTGCTGGGCCTGCTGCTGTGGCGCGGGGTGTCCAAGCCGCTGCTGAGCGTGCTACTGCTCACGACGGCGTTCGCCACGCACTACATGAACAGCTACAGCGTCTACCTGGACGCGGACATGCTGCGCAACGTGCTGGCCACCGACCACAAGGAATCGCGCGAACTGATGACCCCGGCGCTGATCGCGCCGCTGCTGTTCTACGCCGCGCTGCCGATCCTGGCGCTGTGGCGGCTGCGCCTGGTCCGGCGTCCGCCAGGCAAGGCGCTGGCGATCCGCGCCGGCTTCCTGCTGGCGATGCTGGCGCTGGGCGGCGTCGGCGCGATGCTGTCGTTCCAGGACCTGTCGGCGATGATGCGCAACCACCGCGAGATCCGCTACCTGGCCACGCCGATCAACTACCTGGTCGCGTTGCGGCAGAACCTCAAGTCCGACAGCCCCACGCACAAGGCGCCGAAGCTGCCGCTGGAACACGATGCGATCGCCACCCCGCGCGCACCCGGCAGCAAGCCGCGCTTGCTGGTGGTGGTGCTGGGCGAGACCGCGCGCGCGCAGAACTGGGGCCTGAACGGCTACGTCCGCCAGACTACGCCGCAACTGGCGCAGCTGGACGTGATCAACTTCCCCGACATGCATTCGTGCGGCACCAGCACCGAGGTCTCGGTGCCGTGCATGTTCTCCCCGTTCGGCCGCCACGACTACAACGAAGGCAACATCCGCAAGCACCAGTCGCTGCTGCATGTGCTCGAGCACGCCGGCATCGCCACGCTGTGGCGCGACAACCAGTCCGGTTGCAAGGGCGTGTGCGACGGCCTGGCGATCCAGCGCCTGGACGATGCCAAGGACCCGCAGCTGTGCAAGGACGGGCGCTGCATGGACGAGATCCTGCTGCAGGACCTGGCCACCCAGGTGCGCGCCAAGCCCGGCGACCGGGTGGTCGTACTGCACCAGCTCGGCAGCCACGGCCCCAGCTATTTCGAACGCTATCCGGCCAGCTTCCGCCGCTTCACGCCCACCTGCGAGACCGCCGACCTGGGCAACTGCGAGCGCGACCTGATCGCCAATGCCTACGACAACTCGCTGCTGTACACCGACCAGCTGCTGGCGCGCACCGTGTCCACGCTGGAGGCGATGCCCGACTACGACACCGCGATGATCTATCTGTCCGACCACGGCGAATCGCTGGGCGAGAAGGGCCTGTACCTGCACGGCGTGCCGTATGCGATCGCCCCGCAGGAGCAGACCCACGTGCCGATGGTGATGTGGTTCTCGCCCGGCTTCGCCAGCGACCGCGGCCTGGACCTGGCCTGCGTGCGTGCGCGTTCGCGCCAGTACGCCGACCAGGACAACCTGTTCCCGTCGGTGCTGGGCCTGATGCAGGTCAAGACCGGCGTCTACGAACGTTCGCGCGACCTGTTCGCGCCCTGCGCGGGTGGCGGCAGCGCAATCACCGCCGGCGCCGGAAGCCGCTAAGCGACGGCGGCGGCGGCGCGCGCCTGCGCCGTCGGCGCGGGCGGCCCTTGCGGCGGGCGGGGCGGACCACTAGCCTCGTCGCATTCGTCACCGAAGGGATCCGCCGTGAACCACCGCCCCCTGCTGCTTGCGCTGTGCATCGGCGCGAGCATGCTTGCGCTGTCCGCGTGCCGCAAGGAAGCGACCACCGAAACCGACACCACGCCGGCGCCGGCCGCGCCCGGCGAGACCGCCGACCAGTTCGTCGCCCGCATCAACGAGGAATACCGCGCACTGCTGCCGGAACTGACCTCGGCGCAGTGGCTGTCGATCACCTACATCAACGGCGATTCGGAGCGGCTGGTGGCCAAGGCCAACGAACGCTGGCTGACCACGCTCAACGGCTGGATCGCGCAGGCCAAACGCTACGAGGGCAAGCCGCTGTCGGCCGACAGCGCGCGTGCGCTGCAACTGCTGAAGCTGATGACCGCGATGCCGGCGCCGCGCGACCCGGCCAAGCTGGCCGAACTGGCCCAGCTGGCCTCGAAGATGGAAGGCGCTTACGGCGCGGCGTCCTATTGCACCGGCGAGGGCGATGCGCGCCGTTGCCGGCAGCTGGGCGAACTGGAGGACGTGCTGCGCCGCAGCCGCGACTACGACCAGCAACTCGACGCTTGGCAGGGCTGGCACGGCACCGCGCAGCCGATGCGCCAGGACTACCAGCGCTTCGTCGAACTGGTCAACGAAGGCGCGCGCGAGATGGGCTACGCCGACACCGGCGCGATGTGGCGCAGCGGCTACGACATGCCGCCGGCGCAGATCGCCGCCGAGACCGACCGGCTGTGGAGCCAGGTCAAGCCGCTGTACGAACAATTGCACTGCTACACCCGCGGCAAGCTCGACGCCGAGTACGGCAAGGACAAGGGCGAGGTCGCCGGCGGCCTGCTGCCGGCGCACCTGCTCGGCAACATGTGGCAGCAGGACTGGAGCAACCTGTGGGACCTGCTGCAGCCCTACCCCGGCGCCGGCAGCCTGGACATCACCGACACGCTGGAGAAGCAGTACCAGAGCAACCTCGGCGCGGCGCTGGCGCGGCGCAATGGCGACACTTCGCCGGAGGCGCGGTTCATGGCCCAACGCGACGCGCAGCTGCAGAGCGCCAAGCAGATGACCGAGCGCGCGCAGGATTTCTACACCTCGCTGGCGATGCCCAAGCTGCCGGACAGCTACTGGGCGCGCAGCCAGTTCATCAAGCCGTTGGACCGCAACGTGGTCTGCCACGCCAGCGCCTGGGACATGGACATGGCCGGCGACGTGCGCACCAAGATGTGCATCCAGCCGAACGAGGAAGACTTCACCACCATCTACCACGAGCTCGGCCACATCTATTACGACCTCGCCTACAACCCGCTGCCGCCGCTGTTCCAGGGCGGCGCCAACGACGGTTTCCACGAGGCGATCGGCGACACCATCGTGCTGGCGATGACCCCGCAGTACCTGCATTCGATCGGCTTGGTCGAGGCGCCGCAGCTCAGCCGCGAGGCACTGATCAACGCGCAGATGCGCATGGCGCTGGCGAAGGTGTCGTTCCTGCCGTTCGGGCTGATGATCGACCGCTGGCGCTGGGGCGTGTTCGACGGCTCGATCGCGCCGGAACACTACAACCAGGCCTGGTGGGACCTGAAGGCCAAGTACCAGGGCGTGGCCCCGCCGTCGGCGCGCGGCGAGGACTTCTTCGACCCAGGCGCCAAGTACCACGTCCCCGGCAACACCCCGTACACCCGCTACTTCCTGTCGCACATCCTGCAGTTCCAGTTCTACAAGGGCCTGTGCGACGCCGCCGGCTACAAGGGCCCGCTGTACGAGTGCACCTTCTACGGCAACAAGGAGGCCGGGCAGAAATTCTGGTCGATGCTGCAGCGTGGCGGCAGCCAGCCATGGCAGGCCACGCTGAAGGAACTGACCGGCAACGACAAGCTCGACGCCGCCCCGCTGCTGGAATACTTCGCGCCGATGCAGGAGTGGCTCAAGCAGCAGAACCAGGGGCAGATGTGCGGGTGGGAGGCGCCGAAGGCAGTACAGGCGGCGGCAACGGCCCCTGCCGCCACGGCGCCGAAACCGCAGTGATCGCCGCGGTGCGGCGACCTGGCCGCCGACTCAATCGTCGGCCAGCCGCGCCCAGCGCTCATGGTCGCGCCAGATTCCGCCGATGCGCAGGTAGCGCGGCGAATAGCCTTCGTGGCGGAAACCGGCGCGTTTGACCAGCGCCAGCGAGCGCGCGTTGTCCGGCTGGATGTTGGCCTCCACCCGATGCAGGCCCAGTTCGGAAAACGCATAGGCCACGCACAGCCGCAGCGCATGCGTCATCAGCCCGCGGCCTTCGCAGCCGGCCATCGCGTGGTAGCCCAGGTAGGCGCTCTGGAAGCAGCCGCCGACGATCTGGCTGAAGGTGAACAGGCCGGCGACTTCGCCGCTGTCGCGCGCGCGCGCCAGCAGCGCGACGTTAGTGCCGTCCAGGGTCTGCGCGTACCAGGCGTTGAAGCCGGGCACGTCGGTGAACGGATACGTCCACGGATGATGCAGGGCGGTGCTGGCACGGTGCGCCTGGATCAGCGCCAGGCCATCGCGGCGCCGCACCCGCGCCAGCGACACGGCGGCGTCCGCGGCCTGGCTCGCGCTCTGGCCCATGCCTTCAGCCCGGCAACGCCGCGCCGGCACCGCGCTGCATGACCTGCGCGTGGCGATCCTTGAACTCGTCGAAGCTCAGCCCCTGCGCCAGCGCATCGGCGTGCGCGGCGTCCTTCAGCGCATCCGAATACACCAGCCGCACCGGCGTGCCGGCGCGCTCGTGCAGCTCCGCGGCCTGCATGATCAGCGACAGCACCTGCGCCGCGCTCTCGCTCTGCCCGGCGATGCGCCCGTCCATGCCCAGCACCCACTCGCCGTCGCGGCGCACGATGCCAGCCAGCAAGGTGCGTTGCTGGTCGCGCAGCTCGGCGTGCGGTTCGATCGCGGTGGCCGCAACGGCGGCGGCCTCGCTGCGGTGGCGCAGGCGTTCGGCAAGCTTCTTGCGCACGTCGCGGCGCTGCTTGGACTGGATGGACATGCGGTTTCCTCAACGATGACCCGGCGACGATAGCCCAACCGCGGCGCCGGCGTCACACCGGATCGGCCGGCTCCAGCTGCGGCACCTGGCTGCCGGGCCGCGGCAGGCGCTTGCCGCTGCGCCGCTCCCAGCGCCAGAAGCCCCAGCCGATCAGGAAGAACGCGCCCGAGCCCAGCGCCAGGTGCATCGGCCGGCCGCTTAGCAGCGGCGACAGCACCCCGGCCACCACGGTATTGAGCATCAGCTGGGTGAAGGCCTGCAGCGACGAGGCCAGCCCGCGCTGGCGCGGGTACATGTCCAGCACCGCCAGCGCCAGGATCGGGAAGATCAGCGCCATGCCCAGGCCGGCCACGAAGATCGGCAGCACCGCCCACGGCAGCGCGATCTGCGGCGCGATCGCGGTATAGGCGATGTTGCCGACCATCGACACGCCGCAGCAGATGAAGCCGATGCGCACCTGCCGCATCGGCCCGATGCGCCCGGCCATGCGCCCGGACAGGAACGAGCCCAGGGTCATGCCGCCGATGGTGGGAATGAACAGCCAGGCGAAATCGCGCTCGGTACGGTGCAGCAGGTCGATCATGAATACCGGCGCCGAGGCGATGTACAGGAACACGCCGGCGAAGTTGAACGCGCCGGCGGCGGCCAGGCGCTGGAAGCGCGCGTTGAACGCGATGGCGATGTAGTCGCGCAGCAGCGTGCGCGGCGCCAGCGGTGTGCGCGCCTCCAACGGATGCGTCTCCGGCATCCAGCGCAGCGTGGCGACCAGCAACAGCAGCGAGAACCCGACCAGGAACCAGAAGATCAGCGGCCAGCCGGCACCGGTGGCCAGGATCCAGCCGCCGATGATCGGCGCGATCGCCGGGGCGATGCCGAAGATCATCGACACCTGGCTCATCAGCCGCTGCGCGTCGTGGCCCTGGTACAGGTCGCGGATCACCGCACGGCCGACGATCATGCCCACCCCGGCGGAAACGCCCTGCAGCGCCCGGAACGCCAGCAGCGTGCTCAGGTCGCGCGACAGCGCGCAGCCGGCCGAGGCCAGGATAAACACCACAAGCCCGCCGACGATCACCCGCTTGCGGCCCCAGGCGTCGGACAGCGGTCCGTGCGCCAGGCCCATCAGCGCGTAGGCCAGCAGGTACACGCTGACCGTCTGCTGGATCGCCACCGGATCGGCGCGCAGGCGCTGCGCCAGCTGCGGGAACGCCGGGAAGATGGTGTCGATCGAGAACGGGCCGAACATCGCCAGCCCGGCCAGCAGCAATGCCAGGCGGCGGGTCGAGATCGTCGGGAGCGTCATGCGCAGGATCCTGGAAAGCCGGCCGCACGCAGCCCGGGCGGGCGAACACGCGACGACACCGTCCAAGGGACGGAACGATGGGAAAAGGAATGCCGCCATGATAAACCCTGGCCGATGGCGCGTTAAGCGCCGACCGCGCAGGGCATATCGATGCGACCGGGATGGCCTCCACATGAAGCCGCGGCAGCAGGTCGCTACGGTTCAGCAAGCCGGCGCAAGGGCCGCCGCAGCCATGCCTGGGCCGGCCCCGTGGGCGCCGCCAGCCACGCTATAATCGCCGGGCAGCATGGTGGGAGAAGCGGGGCGACCCGCTGCCGAAGGCGCAAACGCCCGTAATCGCTCAGGCCCGATACCACCCGCACCAAGACTCTGGAGAGACCGGTCCAACCCGGCGCCGAAGGGGCACGAAGCGCAGCGCAGCCCGCCGCCGCTTCCAAACTCTCAGGCAAAAGGACAGAGGGGCAGTGGGAAGACATGTGGCTTCCCGTCGGTCGTGTCCGCAACTGCGGCCGACGGCGGCATCCGTGCGTCCTCCGCCCTTCGTGCCCTCCTCTGCCGGACGACCGCCATGTCTAACACCCCCTCGCTGCGCGACCTCGAACACCACTCGGCCTTCGTCGAACGCCATATCGGCCCGAACGACGCCGAGATCGCGCACATGCTGCGCACCGTCGGCCACGACTCGCTGGACGCGCTGACCGACGCCATCGTGCCGGGCAAGATCAAGTCGCCGGCTGCACTGGCGCTGCCCGACGCGATCACCGAAGAGGAAGCGCTGGCCAAGATCGGCGCCATCGCCGACAAGAACCAGGTGCTGCGCAGCTTCATCGGCCAGGGCTACTACGGCACCCATACGCCGAAGGTGATCCTGCGCAACATCCTCGAGAACCCGGCCTGGTACACCGCCTACACGCCGTACCAGGCGGAGATCTCGCAGGGCCGCATGGAAGCGCTGATCAACTTCCAGACCATGTGCGCCGACCTGACCGGCATGGAGATCGCCAACGCCTCGCTGCTGGACGAGGCCACCGCCGCAGCCGAGGCGATGACCCTGGCCAAGCGCTCGGCCAAGGCCAAGTCCGACACCTTCTTCGTGCACGACGCGGTGCATCCGCAGACCCTGGAGCTGCTGCGCACCCGCGCCGAGCCGCTGGGCATCGTGCTGCGCGTGGGCACACCGGAGGAAGCGCTGCAGGCCGAGTGCTTCGGCGTGCTGCTGCAGTACCCGGACAGCTTCGGCCACATCGGCGACCACAAGGCGCTGGCCGACGCCGTGCATGCGCGCGGCGGCCTGGTCGCGGTGGCCACCGACCTGCTGGCGCTGACCCTGATCGCCGCGCCCGGCGAATGGGGCGCGGACATCGTGGTCGGCAACTCGCAGCGCTTCGGCGTGCCGTTCGGCTTCGGCGGCCCGCACGCCGCGTTCATGGCCTGCCGCGACGCCTACAAGCGCTCGATGCCGGGGCGCCTGATCGGCGTGTCGATCGACGCGGCCGGCAACCCCGCCTACCGTCTCACCCTGCAGACCCGCGAGCAGCACATCCGCCGCGAGAAGGCCACCTCCAACATCTGCACCGCACAGGTGCTGCTGGCGGTGATGGCGGCGATGTACGCGGTCTACCACGGTCCCGACGGCCTGACCCGCATCGCCCGGCGCACCCACCGCCTGGCCGCGATCCTGGCCGCGGCGCTGCGCAGCACCGGCATCAGCGTCGGCGAGCGCTTCTTCGACACCCTGCACGTCAAGGGCATCGACGCCGATGCGATCCATGCCAAGGCCGTGGCCGCCGGCATCAACCTGCGCGCGATCGACAGCGAGGCGCTGGGCATCAGCCTGGACGAGACCACCACCCGCGCCGACGTGGTCGCGCTGGCGCAGCTGTTCGGCGCGAGCGCCGATGTCGATGCGCTCGATGCGGCCACTGCCGACGCATTGCCGCAAGACCTCAAGCGCAGCAGCGCGTTCCTGCAGCACCCGGTGTTCAATACCCACCACAGCGAACACGAGCTGCTGCGCTACATGCGCGCGCTGGCCGACAAGGACCTGGCGATGGATCGCACCATGATCCCGCTGGGCAGCTGCACGATGAAGCTCAACGCCACCGCCGAGATGATCCCGGTGACCTGGCCGCAGTTCGGCGCGATCCACCCCCTGGCCCCGGCCGAACAATCCACCGGCTATGCGCAGTTGATCGACGAACTGGAAGCGATGCTGGTCGAATGCACCGGCTACGACGCGGTCAGCCTGCAGCCCAACTCCGGCGCGCAGGGCGAATACGCCGGCCTGCTGGCGATCCGCGCCTATCACCGTTCGCGCGGCGAAGCGCATCGCGACATCTGCTTGATCCCCGAGTCCGCGCACGGCACCAACCCGGCCTCGGCGCAGATGTGCGGCATGAAGGTCGTGGTCACCAAGTGCGACGCCAACGGCAACGTCGATGTCGACGACATCCGCGCCCAGGCCGAGAAGTACAGCGAGCGCCTGGCCGCGCTGATGATCACCTACCCGTCCACCCACGGCGTGTTCGAGGAAGACGTGGTGGCGATCTGCGAGGCGGTGCATGCGCACGGCGGCCAGGTCTACACCGACGGCGCCAACATGAACGCGCTGGTCGGCGTGGCCAAGCCCGGCAAGTGGGGCTCGGACGTGTCGCACCTGAACCTGCACAAGACCTTCTGCATCCCGCACGGCGGCGGCGGCCCGGGCGTCGGCCCGTGCGCGGTGAAGTCGCACCTGGCGCCGTTCCTGCCGCGCACGCTGGGCGGCGAAGGCGACGTCGGCATGGTCAGCGCGGCCAGCTTCGGCAGCGCCTCGATCCTGCCGATCAGCTGGATGTACATCACCATGATGGGCAACGCCGGCCTGCGCAAGGCGACCCAGGTCGCGCTGCTCAACGCCAACTACATCGCCAAGCGTCTGGCCCCGCACTACCGGACGCTGTACACCGGCCGCAACGGCCTGGTCGCGCACGAGTGCATCCTCGACGTGCGCCCGCTGGAGAAGAGCACCGGCATCGGCGCCGAAGACGTGGCCAAGCGCCTGATCGACTTCGGCTTCCACGCGCCGACGCTGAGCTTCCCGGTCGCCGGCACGCTGATGGTGGAGCCGACCGAGAGCGAATCGCTGCACGAACTGGACCGCTTCATCGACGCGATGATCCAGATCCGCGAGGAGATCGCCGCGATCGAGGACGGCCGCCTGGACCGCGAGGACAACCCGCTCAAGCACGCCCCGCACACCGCCGCGCAGGTCACCGCCGGCGAGTGGACCCACGCCTACCCGCGCGAGCTGGCCGCGTTCCCGCTGCCCACGCTCAAGCAGGCCAAGTACTGGCCGCCGGTGGCGCGGGTGGACAACGTCTACGGCGACAAGCACGTGATGTGCGCGTGCATCCCGGTGGATGCGTACAAGGACGATGTGGTGGCGTAACGCCCACCCGCCCTGTCGCGTATCGCCACGCCAGCCCCGCATGTCGGGGCTGGCGTTTTTTTGCCGAAGGCGCTGAGCTCAGTCGCGCTCCACGCCGGGATCGAAGGCCAGGCCGTCGCCGACCTGCTGCAGGCAGCGCAGCGGCTGCTTTGGCAACTGCCGCCATTGCGTGCGCAGCGCGCTGTCTTCGATGCTGCCGGTGCGCAGCTTGGCCTTGCCGGTCAGGTAGTTCACGCTGATCTCGTCGACCTCGCCGCTGCCGCGGTGCAGGCCGCGCATGTCGTAGCCGATCAGCTGGAAGCAGTCCTGCCGGTAGCGGAACAGGAAGGTCGTCTCGGAGGTGTTCCAGCTGCCGGCGCTGGAGAACTGGTGCAGGTTCACCGAGAACGCGCCGCGCGCGATGGCGGGTTCGCCGCCGTCGAGGTAATCCTCCATGTTCGGCGCGTCCGGGCGCGGGATCAACGCGTGATCGCGCAGCGCCAGCCGGTAACCGTCGCCCTCGGCGAAGCCCACCGCCAGCATGCGCGGATTGGTGTCGAAGCGATCCGGGCCGAAGCCGGCGTTGTCCAGCACGTTGCGCGGATCGGCCATCTTCAGCACCAGCAGCAGGTCCGCGCGGCCATCGCCGTTCAGATCGCCGCGGCGCTCGAACTCCAGCGTCCAGCCGCCCGGCACGAATGCGGCGGCATCGCGGCCTTGCGCGGGCAACTGCGGATAGACCACCGCCGGCGGATCCAGCGCTTGCGCGGCGCCGGCGACGGCCAGCAACAGGGGTAACCACGGCCAGGGGGATCTGAGCGGCATCGCGGGATCGACGTGCGGGAATGGAACCGCGATGGTGGCACGATTCGGCGACGCTTCCGCGCAGCGTTCGCCGCGCACGCTCAACCCGGCGCAGCGACGCCCTGCATCTCCGCCGCCGCATCCTGCGCATGCGCACAGCAATTGCGGCCATTGCGCTTGGCGCGGTACAGCGCGGCATCGGCCTGGTGCAGCAGATCGATCGCCGCCTCGGCGCTGGCCGGGCGGGTGGCGATGCCGATGCTGACCGTGACCACGCCCAGCGGGCTGGCCGGGTGCGGGATCTGCCGCTGCTCGATGGCGGCCAGCAGGCGCCGCGCGATCGCGTGCGCGGCATCGGCCACGGTGTCCGGCAGCACCACCGCGAATTCCTCGCCGCCGTAGCGCGCCACCGTGGCGGTCTGCGCAGGCAAGGCCTCGGCCAGCGCGGTGGCCACCTCCACCAGGCAGGCGTCGCCGCGTACATGGCCGTGGCTGTCGTTGAACTGCTTGAAGAAGTCGATGTCGATCATCAGCAGCGAACAGTCCCGGCCGTCGTCCATATCGCGCAGCCGCGCCGCCAGGCCGACCCGGTTGGCGATGCCGGTCAGCGGATCGCGCGCCACCTGCTGTTGCAGACGGCGCGTGCTCACGCGGCTCAGCCGCTGGATCTCCAGATGCTCGCTGTGCAGGAACGCCACGTGCGCCCCGTACACCATCACCGCCAGGGTCGCCGCGGCCATGCCCCAGAAGAAGCTGACCCGCGACACGCTGATCGCCAGCAACAGCACCGCCAGCGAGAACACGATCGGCGCGAACGCGGCGATCAGTTCCGCGCTGCGCATGCTCGGCCGCGCGTGGCGCAGCCAGCGCCCCCGCGGCAGCGACGCGACCAGCACCAGCGCCATGCCGGGCAGATCGATCAGCAACCCGCCCCACCACGGCAGCCCGCCCAGTTCGATGCGGTTGTACAGCGCCGCCACCGCGCCGTTGATCCACAGGTAGGCGCTGGCGCTGAGATAGAAATGGCGGCGGCTGCAGCCGCCGGCCCCGAGCAGGCGCAGCGTGGCCATCGACGCGAGCAGCAGGTCGATCGCATCGGCGTGATTGATGATCAGGTTGACGTCGGGTTCGGAGAAACCATTGCTGGACGACAGCGCCAGGTCGATCAGCAGGAACAGCAGGCCGGCGCCGACCAGCGCCAGCACCGCATCCAGTGCCACGATCAGCCGCGGCTGCGATCGGTTGAACGAGCGCGCGATCAGGTACAGCGCCGGGATCATCGACGAGCCGGAAAACATCACGCCCAGTTTCTGCAGCGCGGGACCGTGCGGCGGGAACAGCAATGCCAGCAGGTTGCAGCCGGTCCACAGCATCTGCACGCCGACCATGGCGCCCAGCAGCCGCCACGGCATCCGGTCCATCGCCGGCGCACGCCGCAGCCGGCGCAGCACGGCCAGCACCGCCATCGCCTGCACCGCCAGGCCGCACCATTGCGCAGCGGGCGCGGCGCTGCCGCCCGCGTGCGCGGCCAGCGCATGGGCGAGCAACAAGCCGATGACGAGGATGGGCAAGAACACGTTCGGTCTCCGTCGCACGCCATGCTGCATTGCATCGGCCGCTGCCGTTGCGCCGTCCCCGCGCTCGCAGCCCCTGGAAGGAGCGCCGCGCAACGCACTATCGGCCGCGCGGCGCCGTCCTGTAGCCCCGGCTTGGCGGCAACGCCCGCACCTGGCGGCGCTTGCGGCCTCCCGACGGCCAGCTGCAGCGGTACGACCGCGGTTCGCCGCAGAGGCCGCGGGCGACGGCGGCGAGCCGCGTCGCTACATGGCGAATGCACGCCGCTCGCGCCTCTCCACGTTGTGCGAACCGCACCACACGCCGCTGCGCCGTCCTCACGCCACGCTCGGACAGGTTGCACGGACCGTTCACGCCTGCCGGCCCAGCATCGGCCAGACCCCTGACACCCTCTCTTTCTCCCGCGCATTGTGCAGCCATTGCAGCGCGAATCCCTTCCGCCGTCCCCGCCTCATCCCCCGGAGCGCACATCCATGGCCAGCCCTCGCAAGCCCAGCAAATCCAGCACGCCAGTCGATACCAGCGCCGTCGCCGACCAGCGCGGTCGCGGCGACGAACTGCACCAGCACGCCGGCGGCACGCATCCGCCGCTGACCACCAACCAGGGCATTCCGATCGCCGACAACCAGAACTCGCTGCGCGCCACCCCGCGCGGGCCGACGTTGCTGGAAGACTTCATCCTGCGCGAGAAGATCACCCACTTCGACCACGAACGCATCCCCGAGCGCATCGTGCACGCGCGCGGCAGCGCCGCGCATGGCTATTTCGAACTGACCGCCTCGCTGGACAAGTACACCACCGCCAAGATCCTCACCGAGGTCGGGGTGAAGACGCCGGTGTTCACCCGCTTTTCCACCGTCGCCGGCGGCGCCGGCTCGGTGGACACGCCGCGCGACGTGCGCGGCTTCGCGGTCAAGTTCTACACCAAGGAAGGCAACTGGGACCTGGTCGGCAACAACATCCCGGTGTTCTTCATCCAGGACGCGATCAAGTTCCCGGACCTGATCCACGCGGTGAAGATGGAGCCGGACCGCGGCTTCCCGCAGGCGGCCAGCGCGCACGACACGTTCTGGGACTTCATCTCGCTGACCCCCGAATCGCTGCACATGATCATGTGGGCGATGAGCGACCGCACCATTCCGCGCTCGCTGCGCATGATCGAAGGCTTCGGCATCCACAGCTTCCGCCTGCTCGACGCGAACGGCAACAGCACCTTCGTCAAGTTCCACTGGCGGCCCAAGCTCGGCCTGCAGTCCACGGTGTGGGACGAAGCGGTGAAGCTGGCCGGCGCCGATCCGGATTTCCACCGCCGCGACCTGTTCGAGGCGATCCAGCAAGGCGATTTCCCGGAATGGGAGCTGGGCGTGCAGCTGTTCACGGAGGAAGAGGCGGACAAGTTCCCGTTCGACCATCTGGATTCCACCAAGCTGATCCCGGAGGAACTGGTGCCGCTGAAGATCGTCGGGCGCATGGTGCTGGACCGCTGGCCGGACAACTTCTTCGCCGAGACCGAGCAGGTGGCGTATTGCCCGGCCAACATCGCACCCGGCATCGACTTCTCCAACGATCCGCTGCTGCAGGGCCGCCTGTTCTCCTACCTGGACACCCAGCTCAGCCGCCTGGGCGGGCCGAACTTCCACCAGATCCCGATCAACGCGCCGAAGTGTCCGTTCGCCAACATGCAGCGCGACGGGCACATGCAGATGGGCGTGCCCAAGGGCCGCGTCGCCTACGAACCCAGCTCGCTGCAGGACGACACCCCGCGCGAAAGCGCGCGCGGCTTCCCCAGCCACGCCACGCCCAGCGAGGACGGCGCCAAGGGCCGCGTGCGCGCGGAGAGCTTCGCCGACCATTACAGCCAGGCGCGCATGTTCTTCCGCAGCCAGAGCAAGCCGGAGCAGGCGCACGTCGCCTCGGCGCTGGTGTTCGAGCTGTCGAAGGTGGAGACCGCGCATGTGCGTGAGGCGGTGGTCGGACACCTGCGCCACGTCGATCCGGCGCTGGCGCAGCGCGTGGCCGACGGCCTGGGCATGGACACCTTGCCGCCGGCACCGCCGGCCGCGGTCGCGCCGCAGGACATGCCGCCGTCGCCGGCGCTGCAGCTGATCGGCAAGATGAAGCCGACCCTGCAGGGCCGCGCGATCGGCATCCTGGTCCACGACGGGTCCGACGCGGCGACGGTGAAGAACCTGCAGAAGGCAGCGCGCGACGCCGGCGCCACGGTCAAGATCGTGGCGCCGAAGCTGGGCGGCGCCAAGCTCAGCGACGGCAAGAAGCTGGCCGCGGATGGGCAACTGGCCGGCACCCCGTCGTTCGTGTTCGACGCGGTGGCGGTGGTGCTGTCGGCCGAGGCCGGCAAGCAGCTGAGCAAGGAGTCGGCGGCGGTGGATTTCGTCAGCAACGCCTTCGCGCACCTGAAGGCGATCGCCGCCGATGCCGGCGCGCAGCCGCTGCTGAAGGCCGGCAACGTGGTCAAGGACGCCGGCGTGCTCGATGCCGGCAACGGCAAGGGCTTCATCGAAGCGGCCAAGACCCGCCAGTGGGACCGCGAACCTAAGCTGCGCATGCTCGCCTGAGCCAGCGTCGCCAGCGGCACCCTGCCCCGACCGCGCCATGCCTCCGCATGGCGCGGTTTTGGTTTGCGGCGGCGGAAGCGCCGGACCGCAGAGGTGGCTCCCCCGGCAGGACGTAGTACGGCCTCCCGAGCCCCCCTACACCCGCCACCCCATCCGTGTCATGGCCGTAGCGGCGGTCCGGCCCCGTCCTCTCAGGAGCCGACGAACGGCGTTGCCGGCATCCGAAATCGGGACGACGCCGGGTGCCGCAAATCGCCCTGTCTAATTTTTCGCCATGTCTCTTGACAGTCTTGTGGCACGTGGCCGCGATGGGCTTATCCACACCCTTATGCAGAAGTCATCCACACCCCTTGTGGACAACCTCGCGCTCGCCGGCGCAGCGGAAGCCATGAAGCAAGTGATTGAAAAACAAAAGAAACCACTTGGCGCCTATTGACAAACGCGGAACCACGCCCGGGCCGGCTGCTGTCCCGCAACAAACCCGAGACAAAACTTATCCCGAGGCCTGTCCGCTGCCGGCGCGGTTCCGCGTTCCTGGCTGAATGCGCGTTGCCCTGGACGTGCTCGTGCCCTGCGCAGGCCGTTGGGTCGTCGCCGTCATGAGACGGACATGGGCGTGGAGTGGTGCCTGATCGCTCCCTTCTCCCCTCGGGACCATGGCCCCCTTTTCGGGGGAAGATGCCCCGCAGGTGCGGATGAGGGTACGGGCGCAGCGGCGTGCGCCCAACCTCCGCGAGACGCTTCGCGCCGGACCCTCACCCCAACCCCTCTCCCGACGGGAGAGGGGCTAGGCCGTTCCCTTCTCCCCTCGGGAGAAGGTGCCCAGCAGGGGCGGATGAGGGGCACAGCCTCGCGCACCCCATCGCAGCGAGTCGCTTCGCGCCGGACCCTCACCCCAACCCCTCTCCCGACGGGAGAGGGGCTATGCACCTCGGCTCAGGCCAGCACGTCGCCACCCGGCGTGGGCAGCAGCGATTCGGCCAGGCTGCGCTCCATTTGCTTCAGGTAATCGCTGAAGCCGCCGCGCGCACGCGCCACGCGTCGGGCGCTGGTGACCACCACCGGCTGCGCGCGGCGTGCGATCCGCGCATCCGCGCGCACCATCGCCTCGACCAGGGCCACGTCCTCGTGCGCGGCCAGCGGCAGGAAGCCGCCGCAGCGCCGGTACAGGTCGGCGCTGAGACCCAGGTTGGCGCCATGCACGTGCGGGTGGTCGTCGCGGCGGCATTCGCCGGCGCGGTAGGCATCGCGCATCGCGCTGTCGTAGTCGTCCCAGTCGCCGACCGTGACGATGCCGCAGAACGCGTCGCTGGCGCAGTCCAGCTGCGCCGACAGCCAGTTCGCCGGCACCACCGAGTCGGCGTCGGTACAGGCCAGCCAGCGCGCGCCAGCGGCCAGCGCGGCCTCGGCGGCGGCCGCGCGCGCGCTGCCGACATTGCCGGACTGCAGCACGATGGCCTGCGCGCCGTGCGCGGCAACGATGCCGGCGGTGCCGTCGCTGCAGCGGTCCAGGGCGACGAACACCTGCACCGCCTCGCCGCGCAGGCCGGCGCATTGCGCCGCCGTCGCCACCGAGCGCAGGCAGGCGCCGATCAGCCGTTCCTCGTCGTGTGCCGGAATCAGGACCGCGATCACCGCAGCCGCTCCGCGGCCGCGACCGAATATGGGGTGGCGCTCCAAGCCTCAAGCAGCACGTCGTCGTCCTGGTAATGCAGCAGGCGCGGCAACTGCAGGGTCTGCGCCAGGCAGGCGTGCACGGCGCGTCCGTCCATGCACGCCTGCGCGAACGGATGCAGCCAATGGCAGGCGACCAGCACGCCCTGCTCGGTCAACGAGGCGCGCAGGCGCTGGATGCAGTCCTGCAGCAGCGGCAACGGCAGGTAATAGCCGACTTCGCTGAACACGATCAGGTCGAAACGGCCCGGCGGCCAGCTGCGCGGATGCTCGGCCTGCTGCACGCGCACGTGCGCAAAATCCGCATTGCGCTGTGCGGCCAGGGCCACCGCACGCTCGGACAGGTCGGTGGCCAACAGCGCCTCGCAGCGCGGCGCCAGCGCCGCGGTCAGTTCGCCGTTGGAGCAGCCCAATTCCCAGGCGCGCGCGAAGCGTGCGCGCGGCAGGCTGGCCAGCAGCAGCGCGCGCTTGCGCGCCTCGTACCAGCGTTCGCGATAGCCGAACGGGTCGTCGTCGCGGTAGATGTCGCCGAAATACTGCTGCACCGCGCTCATGCGACAAAGACCTCGAAGCGGCGCGCGAAACGTTCCAGCACCGGCGGCGGCAGGATCGGCGCCGGCACCGCCGGTTGCGCGGTGCCCAGCTGCGAGGCGAAGCACCGCAGCGCCTGTTGCTTGGCTTGCCAGTCGGCATCGTCCAGCGCGTAGCGAACCGCGCCAGGCAGCGCCTGCTGCGGCGCGCCGGCGTCCATCCAGTGCCAGGCCCAGACCGGAAATTCGGCCATGCGCGCATCGCAGGCGGCGACGGCGCGCCGCACCGCGCGCGCGGTGGCTTCGTGGTCGGGATGGCCGTCGTGGCGCCACGTCGTCAGCACCAGATCGCCGGCGTGCAAGTGCGCGTGGATCTGTTCGGCGACCACGAATTCGCGCTGGCCGACCTGGCCGTCGGCGATGCGCAGGTGACAGATCGCATCGGCGTCCAGGCCCAGGCACTGCGCGGCGGCGGCCAGTTCGGCGCGGCGCACGTCGCGCAGGCGCTGCGGCGTCCAGTACGGATCGTCCGGATAGCAGGCCTCGCCATCGGTCACCGCGATCAGGCACACCGGCACGCGCAGCCGCCGTGCACAGGCGACCGCGCCGCCGCAGCCCAGCGCTTCGTCGTCCGGATGCGGCGACACCACCACCAGCCGGCGTGCGCCGGCGAGCAGGTCTTCGATCCGGCGCTGCGGCAAGCCCGCCAGCCACGGCGAGCGCTGCCACGCCGACTCGGGCGTGCCGTCGCCGTGGATCTGCGCCGCGCTCACAGCCGCCATGGCTGCACCTGTTCGGCCAGCGCCTGGCCCAGCGCCGCCCAATCGTGTTCGGCATGGCTCTGGCGCACGAACACCGCCAGATCGGCACAGCGCATGGCGTGTTCGCGATCGCTGCACAGCGGCGCCGGGCCCAGCGCGCGGCCGACACGATCGAGCACGTCGCTGGCCGCCCGCTCCACGAATGAGCGCAAGCGGACCACCGCGTGCCGGTGATCGTGCTCGGGCGCCGCGTCGATCGCCGCGGCCAGTTCGCGCAACAGCGCGCGCGCCGCGCCGAGCTGCTGGTCGATCGCGCCCAGGTGCATCGCCGCATGCGCATCGCGCTGCAGCTTGGGATGCGCGCGCAGGCGCTCGGCCACCGCGGCCGCCGCGCCGAACCAGCAGGCGGCGATGCCGGCGCCGCCATGCCAGAACCCCGGACGCGTCAGATACTCGCCCGGCGCGCCGATCGCGCTGGCCGGCACCGCATCGAACGTCACCGGCCCGCTGACCACGCGCGCCATGCCGACCGCCGCCCACGCCTGCGTATCGATGGCGATGCCGCGCTGGCGCAGTTGCACCTGCGCCAGTTGCTGGCGGTCCTGTTCGTGCGCGGTGAGCAGCGCGCAATCGACCAGGCCGGCACCGGAGCACCAGGCCTTGCGGCCGTGCACTTCGCCACGCCCGGCGGCGCTGCGGTAGGCAAGACGCGCATCCGGCGCTTCGGCGGCCCACACTGCGAACAGTTGCCCGGGCACGGGCGGTGCGGCGCCCAGCTCGGCCAGGATCGCCTGCGCGTCGTAATGCGCCTCCAGCACCTTGGCCAGGCACACGTCGGTCGCGGCGATCTCGGCCAGGATCCGCCAGCGGTCCAGGGTGTTGCCGGCGCCGGGCAGCGGCAGCTGCGGATAGCGTTCGAGCACGCGCAAGGCGGCACTGCGCAGATCGCAGGCGTCGCCCAGGGGGGCAGGGGAAAGCAGTTCGGTCAAGGACGTCTCTCAGGCAATTCGGAAAACGACACACGCGATGGCGCGGCGGATGCGCGGCAGGCGATGCATGGGTGAGCCGCGATCACACCAGGCACGGCGCCCACGCAGCGTGTGCACGCCGCACCGCGACGTGCACATCGATAAAGAGTTCATGCACGATGCCGGCCTCGGCCACCGTCGGCTGCGTACAGCGCGACGGCAGCGAGGCGACGGTCGCGCCGCGTTACGGCGTCAGGATCACCTTGCGGCAGTCCTGTTCCTTCTTGTCGAAGATCGCATAGCCGTCGGCGGCCTGCGCCAGGCTCATCCGATGGGTGATGATCTCGTTCGGCTTGAGCCGGCCTTCGCCGATATGCTCCAGCAGCTCCGGCAGGAAACGCTGCACGTGGGTCTGGCCCATCTTGAAGGTCAGGCCCTTGTCGAAGGCGTCGCCGAACAGGAAGCCATGGATGAAACCGGCGTACACGCCGGGCACGCTGACCGTGCCGCCGCGGCGCGTGGCGGCGATGCACTGGCGCAACGCGGTGCCGCTGCTGCCTTCCAGCTTCAGCGTGGCCATCACCGTTTCCACGGTGCTGCCCTTGGCCTCGAAGCCGACCGCATCGATGCTGGCATCCACGCCGCGGCCCTCGGTCTGGCCGACGATGATGTCGGCCGGATCGTCGATCTGTTCGAAGTTGAGCGGGATCACGCCATAGGTCTTCTGCGCGAAATCCAGCCGGTACTGATAGCGGTCGACCATGAAGATGCGTTCGGCGCCGAGCATGCGGCAGCAGGCGGCGGTCATCAGCCCGACCGGACCGGCGCCGAAGATCGCCACCGTGCTGCCCTGCCCTACGCCCGCATTGAGCGCGGCCTGGTAGCCGGTGGGCAGGATGTCGGACAGGAACAGCACCTGCTCGTCGTGCAGCGCGTCCGGCACCACCAGCGGGCCGACGTTGGCCTTGGGCACGCGCACGTACTCGGCCTGGCCGCCGGCGACGCCGCCGTACAGATGGCTGTAGCCGAACAGCGCCGCTGGCGGGCGAATGCCTTTCTGGTTCAGCGCGGCGCCTTTGCCGGTATTGGTGGTCTCGCAGGCGGCGTACTCGGTCAGGCGGCAGTGGAAGCACTCGCCGCAGGCGATCACGAACGGGATCACCACGCGGTCGCCCTTCTTCACCCGCGTCACCCCGGGGCCCACGTCTTCGACCACGCCCATGAACTCGTGGCCGAGCACGTCGCCGCTGTGCAGGTCGGGAATCTTGCCACGGTACAGGTGCAGGTCCGAGCCGCAGATCGCGGTGGCGGTGACCCGCAGCACGATGTCGTCGGCATCGACCAGGACCGGATCGGGAACGGTTTCCACGCGCACGTCCTTGGTGCCGTGATAGGTGAGAGCTTGCATCGGATGGTGTCCTCTTGCGACGGCGTGGAGCGCAGTGTTGCCGCAGGCGACGTGCAACCAGGGTGACCATGCCGTGAGGCCAGTGTGGCGGGATCGGCGCAGCGCCATACGCCGCGGCGCTGAGGGCTGCCACCGATTGCCGGGCGATCCGCACGATGGCGTGCGCTCACCGAGCGACAACGCGACTCAGTGCGGCAGCAGCCGCGTATCGATCGCGTGTTCGGCGAGCATCGCCGCCAGTGCCTGGCGTGCCTGCACGCGATCGTCCGGGTCCGCCGCATCCAGCAGCTCCTGCGCGAGCGCGCTGAATTGCGGCCAGAACTCGTCCGGATGGCGCAGATGCGCGGTCCATTCGGGCAGCATCGCCGCCATATGCGCCAACGCCGCCTGCGTTTGCGCGCGCGTGTTCATGCCGGCGCGCGCGGCTGCCGCCATTGCACGCGATGCGTCTTGCCGTCGTCGGCCAGCGCGATGCGCCCATCGCGCTGGCGCAGGCCGTCCACGAACAGGCCGGCGCTGTCGGCAGGATCGGTGGCATCGCCTGCCTGCTCCGCTGCGTGCTGCAGCAGTTCGATGTGGTACGTGCTGCCGCCATGGCGGTACTGCAGTTCGCAGCGCTCCCAATCGGCCGGCAGGCATGGCCGCAACTGCAGGCTGTCGCCTTCGCGCTGCAGGCCGAGCAGCGATTCGACCAGCAGCCGGTACATCCACCCGGCCGAGCCGGTGTACCAGGTCCAGCCGCCGCGGCCCACGTGCGGCGCCACGCCGTAGACGTCGGCGGCGAGCACGTAGGGTTCGACCTTGTAGCGCTCGCTGGCCACCGCATCCAGGCTGTGCTGGATCGGGTTGATCATCCGCGCCAGTTCCCAGGCGCGTTCGCCGTCGCCGAGCCGGGCGAAGGCCATCGCCGCCCACACCGCCGCATGCGTGTACTGCCCGCCGTTCTCGCGCACGCCCGGCACGTAGCCGCGGATGTAACCGGGATCGTGCTCGATGCGGTCGAACGGCGGCTCCAGCAGCTGGATCAGGCCGGCGTCGCGCTTGACCAGATGCCGGTCCAGCGCGGCCATCGCCTGCCGCGCGCGCGCCGGTTCGGCCGCGCCGGACAGCACCGACCAGCTCTGCGAGATCGAATCGATGCGGCATTCGGCGTTTTGCGCCGAACCCAGCGCAGTGCCGTCGTCGAACCATGCGCGCCGGTACCAGCCGCCATCCCAGGCGTGCGCCTCGAGATTGGCGCGCAGCGCATGCGCCGCCGCATCGCACTCGTCGGCGAAGGCCGCATCCTCGCGGCTGCGCGCCAGCGCCGCGAACTGCTGCAGCACGTGGTACAGGAAGAAGCCCAGCCACACGCTCTCGCCCTTGCCGCCCTCGCCCACCCGGTTCATGCCGTCGTTCCAGTCGCCGGTGCCGATCAGCGGCAGGCCGCGCTCGCCGAGCAGGGCCATGCCGCGGCGCAGCGCCTGCACGCAGTGCGCATACAGCGGCGCACGCTGGCTCGACGGCGCCGGCAGGTCGTAGTACGACTCCTCGTCGGCGCCGACGGCGCGGCCTTCGATGTAGCGCACGTCTTCGTCGAGCACGCCGCGGTCGCCGGTGACCTGCAGGTAGCGGCACGCCGCCAGCGGCAGCCACAGGTAGTCGTCCGAACAGCGCGTGCGCACGCCGCGGTCCTGCGGCGGATGCCACCAGTGCAGCACGTCGCCCTGCGGGAACTGGTGCGCGGCGCTGGCCAGCAGATGCTCGCGCGCCAGTTCCGGGGTGGCGTGGACCAGCGCCATCATGTCCTGCAGCTGGTCGCGGAAACCGAACGCGCCGCCGGACTGGTAATAGCCGCTGCGCGCCAGGTAGCGGCAGGCCAGGGTCTGGTACGGCAGCCAGCCGTTGACCAGCAGGTCCACGCTGGGATCGGGGGTCTTCACCTGCAAGCCGCCGAGCAGTTGCCGCCAATGGATGCGCACCGCGTCCAGCGCGTCGTGCGCGGCGTCGCGGCCGCGCATGCGCCGCGCCAGGTCCACCGCGGCATCGCGGTCCTTGCCGGCGCCGAGCCGGAACACGGTTTCGCACTCGGCGCCGGCGGCCAGGCTCAGCGGCACCTGGATCGCCGCGCACGGATCCAGCCCGGCGCCGAGGCGCCCGGACAGGCGTTCGCGGCGCAGCGCCTGCGGGTGGGCCATGTCGCCGTTGCGGCCGAGGAATTCGTTGCGGTCGCCGGTGCAACTGCGCGCGGCCGCATCCACGTCGAAGAACGCGGTGCGCGCGGCGAACTCGGCGTTGTACGGATTGCAGGCCAGCAGTGCGCCGTGCGTGCCGTCCTGCTCGCTGACCACGTGCATCTGCGATTTCACCCGCAGGTCGCCCAGCACCCATTCCACATAGCCGGTCGCCGACAGGCGACGGCTGCGTCCGGACAGGTTGCGCAGCTTCAATACCGAGAACTTCACCGCTTCGTGCAGCGCCACGTACACCCACAGCTCGCTGGCGATGCCGTCCTGCACATGCTCGTAGACGCTGTAGCCGAAGCCGTGGCGGGTACGGTAGTCGCCCTCGCCGCGGCACGGCAGCGCTTGCGGCGACCACACCCGGCCGCTGTCTTCGTCGCGCAGGTAGAACGCTTCGCCGCAGGTGTCGGCGACCGGGTCGTTGTGCCAGGGCGACAGGCGGAACTCGTGCGCGTTCTCGAACCAGGTGTAGCCGGCGGCGCTTTCGCTGAGCACCGTGCCCAGCTGCGCATTGGCCAGCACGTTGGACCAAGGCGCCGGCGTCGGCGCGCCCTCGCGCAGCGCCACCAGGTATTCGCGGCCGTCGGCGGCGAAGGCGCCGGTGCCGTTGTCGAACAGCACCTCGCCCTGCGCCGGCGCGAACGGCCACGGATCCTCGTGCGGGTCGCCGCTGGCGGCCGCGAACGGCGCCAGCGCCTGTGCATGCTCCTGCGCCTCGGCCAGCGCGGCGGCCGGCAACGGCATCAGTTCCGGCATGCCGCGCGGCGGCGGCAGGTGCCGGCCGATCTGCGCAGCGAGCGTGCCGCGCTGGTCGCTGACGATGACCCGCGCCACCACCTGCAGCAGGATGCGGTCCTCCTGCGAGATGTTCTGCACCGGGCGCACGAAGATGCCGCCGGGGCGCTCCAGCACGCTGGCGTCCGGATCGGCCGCGACCATGCCCAGGATCTGTTCCTGCAGCTGTTGCCGGTAGCCGCTCTGGCTCTCGTTCCAGATCACCAGGTCCGCATGCAGGCCCTTGAGCCGCCAGTACGCATGCGCCTGCACCATCTGCCGCACCAGTTCGATGTTGTCGGCATCGCCGATCTGCAGCAGCGCGATCGGCAGGTCGCCGGAGATCGCATGGCCCCACAGCCCGGACTGGCCGCGCCGGTTCTGCAGCAGCAGTTCGCTGTCGGCGCGCAGCGCCGGGTTCACGTACACCATCAGCCCGGCCAGGCGCTCGTACAGCTGCGCGTCGGCCTGCGAGGCGTTGATCTGGCGGCGCACCACCTGGCTGTGGGTCCAGGCCAGGTCGAACACGCGGTCGGCCAGGCGCCGGTCGCGGTACTTGTCGATCAGCGCCATGCACGCGGCACGGTCGCCACCGACGCCGTAGACCATGTCGATCATCGCGGTCTGCTCCGGCGCCAGCTCGATCCGGCAGCGGATCGCGACCACCGGGTCGAGCACCGAACCGGCGGTGTCGGACAGCGCCGCATCCCGGCTCAGCGCGCGCGGGGTGCGCGCCGTATTGCCGCGGCCGAGGAAGCGCGCGCGGTCGGTCTCGTAGGAAATCGCGCCGATGTGCGCATCGTGCACCGCCACTAGATGGAACATCCACGGCGCCACCTCGTCGTGCGCGCGGGTGCGCCGCGTGCACAGCAGCGCCTGCGTGTCGCGGGCGATCTCGGTCTGCACGAACAAGTTGCTGAAGGCCGGGTGCAGTTCGTCGGCGATGGCCGGCGCCAGCACCACTTCGGCATAGGTGGTGATCTCGATGGTGCGCGGCTGCCGCGAACGGTTGCTGACCCGCAGGCGGCGCAGCTCGATGTCGTCCTCGGCGGAGATCGCCACTTCCAGGTGCGTGTCGAAGCCGCGCTTGCGGCCACGGAACTCGGCCTTGGCGTCGGAGAAGATCGCTTCGTAGTGGTCCACCGCCACGGCGGTGGGCTGGTAGGCGGCCGACCAGTAGTCGCCGCTGTCCACGTCGCGCAGGTAGCAGAAGCTGCCCCAATGGTCGCGGGTGGCGTCCTCGCGCCAGCGGGTGATGGCCATGTCGCGCATGCGGCTGTAGCCGCCGCCGGCGCTGGTCAGCAGGCCGTGGTAGCGGCCGTTGGAGAGCAGTTGCACCGCCGGCCGCGGCGCGCTCGGATCGCGGAATACGCGCAGCTGGGTCTCGTCCTCGCGCGCGTCCTGGGGGCTGCGTGCGGCGCCGTCGGCCTCCTGCGGATGGAACACGCCCACCCGCGGGATCCGTTCCTGCAGCAGGAGCAAGGTGGCCTGGAATTCGGCATCGGCGGCGAAACGCTTCTGCATCGGCTGCTCGCGCAGCAGATGGTCCAGCGCCAGCAGGCCCATGCCCTGGTGATGCGCCATGTACGAACGGATCAGCGCATGGTCCTGGCCGGGCGGCACCCGGCTGGGGGTGTAGTCGATCGCCTCGTGCAGGCCGAAACGGCCGCCGAAACCGGACTCGGAAAGCCGCTGCAGGTTGGCGCAGGCCGCTTCCGGGGCCACCATCAGCGCCATCATGCTGGCGTAGGGCGCGATCACCAAATCGTCGCCGAGCCCGCGCTTGAGGCCCAGCCCGGGCACGCCGAACGCGCGGTACTGGTAGTTCATCCGCGCATCGACCGCGTTGTAGCCGGATTCGGAGACGCCCCATGGCACCGCGTGCCGCGCGCCGTGCGCGATCTGCGCGTTGACCGCATGCACGGCGGTCTGGTCGAGCAAGGTGTCGGCATAGCTGGGCATCACCAGCTGCGGCATCAGGTATTCGAACATCGAGCCGCTCCACGACAGCAGCGTCGCTTCGCCATCGACCTCGGTGAGCTGGCGCCCGAGCGCGAACCAGCTTTCCTGCGGCAGCTGGCCCTGGGCGATGGCGACGAAGCTGCACAGCCGCGCCTCCGACGCCAGCAGGTCGTAGTAGCCCTGGTCCAGGCGCCGCTCGTCGACGTTGTAGCCGATCGCCAGCAGGCGCCGCGCCGGATCGTAGAGGAAGCCGTATTCCATCAGCGACAGTTGCCCGGCGATATGCGCCAGGCGCTCGAGCTGGTGGATGCGCGCGCGGGCGCGCTCGGCGGCCTCGGCGTTGCAGGTCTGCGCGGCCAGCGCGCGCAGCGTCGGCAACGCCGCCTCGGTCGCCGGCAGGCACGCGTCGTCGCGATCCGGCACCGTCGCCCACGGCGCGAATTCGTGCAGTTCCTGCTGCGCCGCGTTGCACGCGTCCAGCAGGACCTGCGGCCAGTGCGGCGCCAACGCGTCGGCGGACTGCTCCGTAGCGGCGGCCGGCGGCGGCCAGCGCTCGGCGATCGCGGCTGCCTGCACGGCCAGCGCAGCCAGTGCATGCCAGGTCTGCGGCAGCGTCTGCGGCGGGGCCGCGCACAGCGCCTGCAGGCGCTGATCGACGTCGTGCAGCGCCGCCTGCGGCACCGCCGCTGCGACTGGATTGTCGTGCGCGGCCTCGCGCAGCACGCCGAACGTGTCGGCCAGCCCGTCGAAGGTGGCCGTGGCCAGCAGCGGCGCATCGCACAGCGCCAGCAGCCCCTGGCGCAGGGTCAGCAGATGCCCGGCCAGGTTGCCGCTGTCCACCGTCGACAGATAGGCCGGCGGCAGCGGCAGCAGGGTCTCGGTGTCGTACCAGTTGTAGAAATGGCCGCGATGGCGCGGCAGCGTCTCCATCGTCGCCAGGGTCAGCCGGGTGCGCTCGATCACCCCGCCCGGCTGCAGGTAGCCCAGGTCGTAGGCGGCCAGATTGCCGAGCAGGGCCAGGCCGATATTGGTCGGCGAGGTGCGCCGCGCCACCACCAGTTGCGGATGTTCCTGCACGTTGTCCGGCGGCAGCCAATGGTCCTGCGCACGCACGTGCACTTCGAAGAACGCCCAGGTGCGGCGCGACAGCCGGCCGAGGAAGGCGCGCTGCGGCGGCGCCAGCTGCGCGCGGCGCGGCGCGGCGGCATGACCCATCCACGCCATCACGGCCGGCGCGACGATCCACAGCGCCACGATCGGCGCGGCGACCCACAGCGCATGCGGCTGCCGCCAGGCCAGCACGGCCAGCAGCGCCAACGCGCACAGCGCCGCCGGCGCCATCCCGCCCAGCTCCGCCGCATTGCCGCGACCGAGGCTGCGCGCCACGTCGCCGGATGCATGCCATTGCAGCAGGCGGCGCCGGCTGACCAGCATGCGCCACAGCGTGCGCACGATCGCCGACGCCGCGTAGCCGGCCTCGTACGGCAGGCACGCCAGCGCCACCAGTGCGCGCTGCAGCTGCGTCGCCCAGGCCTTGCCCAGCGTGCCCAGGTGCATGCGCCAGGCCATGTCCACCGGCTTGGCGACGATGTCGTGCAACGCCGGCACCACGATCGGCAGCACGAACAGGCCCAGCAGCCAGGCGGTCCACGCCGCCGGCCGCGGCAGCCACAGCCAACCGGTCGCCAGCAACGCGGTGGCGGCGATCGGCACCAGGCTGCGGCGCAGGTTGTCCAGCAGCTTGCCGCGTGACAGCGCCGAGAGCGGATTGCGCCGGTAACGGCCGGCGGCGTCGGGCACCCACGGCAACAGCCACGGCAACAGCTGCCAGTCGCCGCGGATCCAGCGCGCGCGGCGCTTCACGTCGGTCGCATAGCGCGCCGGGTAGTCCTCGAACAGGCGCACATCGCTGACCAGGCCGGCACGCGCGTAGCAGCCTTCCAGCAGGTCGTGGCTGAGGATGCGGTTGTCGGGCAGGCGGCCGTCGAGCGCCTGCTCGAACGCATCCACGTCGTAGATGCCCTTGCCGACGAACGAGCCTTCGCCGAACAGGTCCTGGTACACGTCGGACACGGTGCGCGTATACGGGTCGATGCCCGGCTCGCTGCCGAACAGGCGCGCGTAGCGGGTGATGCGATGGCCGCTCATGCTGCTGCCCACGCTCGGCTGCAGGATGCCGTAGCCGCGGGTCACCCGGCCCAGCGCCGGATCGATGCGCGCGCGGTTCAGCGGATGCGCCAGGGTCGCGACGAACTCGCGCGCCGCGTCGCGCGGCAGCCGCGTGTCCGCGTCCAGGGTGATCACGTAGCGCACCTGCGCCAGAAGCGCGGTCGCGCCGATCGCCGCGCTGAAATCGGCATCGGCCGCGCCGCCGCGCAACAGCCGGTTCAGCGCCGCCAGCTTGCCGCGCTTGCGCTCGTGGCCGATCCAGGCGCGCTCGCCGGCGCTCCACAGGCGCGGGCGGTGCAGCAGGAAGAAGCGGTCGCCGCGTTCCGGCGCATAGCGCTGGTTGAGCCGCGCGATGTGCTGCGCGGCATGGTCGAGCAGCGCCGCGTCGCCGGGCAGCGTCGCCTGCGCGGCGTCCAGGAAATCGGTCAGCAACGCGAAATGCAGCTGCACATCGCGATTGGCCAGGAACCGCACTTCCAGCCCTTCGGCCAGTTCGTCGATCGTGGCCGCGTCGCTGAGCATGCTCGGCACCACCACCAGGGTGCGCGCGCCCGCCGGAATGCCCTTGGAAAAGTCCATCCGCGGCAGCGTGCGCGGCGCCACCAGCAGCGTCGCCGCCCAGTTGACCAACGCCACGCCCAGTTCGCTGAACACCAGCACGCCCAGCAGCGCGGTCGTCGCCCATAACCATACCGGCACGGTGGCCAGCGCATGCAGCTGGGCCAGCAATTTCCAGCTGCCGAACGCGGCGATGGCCGCGATCGGCAGCAGGTACGCCGGCAGCGGCAGCGTGCGCCGCGCCACGTGCGGCCGCCGACGTGCGCGCGGTAGCGCGGCGATCGCCGCCGGCAGGTCGCGCTGGCCATCGTCGACCAGGTAGTAGCCGACATGGCGCCGGTCGTCCACGGCCGCCGCCTGCGCCAGCTGCAGCACGCACTCGGCCACCGCGTCCTCGCTGGCGCCGCTGCGCCGCGCCAGCAGTTCGACGCTGTGCCGGTAGCTGTCGCGGGTCTGGAAGTCCATCTGCGCGTAGGTGCCGTGCGGATCGCGGCGCAGGTGCGCTTCGACCGCGCTCAGCTCCTCGACGAAATCGCGCCAGTCCATCGTCGCCAGCAGACGCAGGCTGGCGATGCTGTTGCTGATCGAAACCTGGTCGGCCGCCTGCTGCTGGCTCTCCGCATGCACCATCTGGTCGATGCGCTGGCCGCCGTCGGCCAGCCACTGCTCGACCCAGGTCACCGGCATCGCCAGCACCCCGCCGCGCCCGTGCAGCCCGCGTACCAGTTCGGCCACGAACGCGCCGGACAGCGGCGGCTGCGAGCGCGCCATGTCCGCGACCACCAGCACCACGCTCTTGGGGTCCTGCACGGCGGCGGTATTGAGCCGGTCGGCCCAGTCGCTGGCCAGGCGGTGGTCGATGCCGTCGCGCATCACCCGCGCCGCGACCCGGCGCAGGTTTTCCAGCAGGCCCAGGCGCAGCATGATCGGAATCGCCCACAGCTCGCCCAGCATCAGCGGCGTCACCGTCTGGTAGGCGGCGATGAAGCGGCTGGCCATGTCGGCATCGATACGGCCGTCGCCGTGGGCGATCGCGTCCATCGACAACGCATAGACGCGCGGCAACCCGGCCGACGCGCCCTGCGCCAGCGCCGGCAACTGGCGGCTGTAGCCGGCGGGCAGATGGCGCCGCGCGATCAGGATCTGTTCTTCGACCAGGTAGAAGTTGTCCAGCAGCCACTCGCCGGCCGGCGTGACGCGGATGTCGTCGCGGACCATCGCCGCGAGCATCGCCAAGGCGTCGCGCAGCACGTCCTCGTTCTGTTTCAGCCGCGCCAGCAACACCTCGGGGCTGCGTCCGCCGCGCACCCGGTGACTACGCGCCAGGGTTTCGCCGTGCGCGGCCATCTGTTCGGCGCTGAGCAGTTGCGCGCGCAGCGGCTCCTCGGTCGGCGGCCGCATGCGGCCATGCTGCAAAAACATCGCGCGCACGCCGGAGAGGCCGCGCCGATAAGGAAGCAGCCGTCTACGCAACGCACGCCAGGGGGACGCCATGATGATCCAGAGGGGCCAAAGAGCCCGCTTGGCTTCATGCTTAACAGGCGCGGGCAGCGCCAGGCGTGAATGCGGGCAGCGCGGTGCGCGCGATTGACCGCCGTGCTTGCGTCGCTGCGCGCGACACAGCCGCGCTGCGGTTGACGCTGCGGTTGACGCTGCGGTCGGCGCACGGTGCGCCGATGGCGTTCAGGTGCCGATATCTGCGCCGTCGCCGCGTGGCGCAATGGGCCGCGATTGCGGCGCGATTGCGCAACAGGCGGACGCCGCAAAACGAGGCGAACACGCCCCGACGATGGCCGATGGCGGCGGCAACGACACGCCGCGCGCGTATCCGCGGACACGCATCACGCCGCAGCGCCAACACCGGCGGCTACGCCGGCAACGGCGCCCGGCTCAGATCCGCGTGGTGGCCAGGAAGCGCTCGCGGTCCTGCTGGGTGCGGCGGCGGATCTCGGCCAGGGCCTGGCTCTCGGTGGCTTCCAGCATCGACTCGAACAGGCGCTGGAAGTGATTGCGCATCGCGTTGCGCGAGGCCGCCGGATCGCGCGTCTTCAGCGCTTCCAGGATCGCGGCATGCTCGTCGGTGCGGGTCGCATCGTCCTGGTGGCAGACGTGCGCATACACCTGGCGCACCCGCGGCAGTTCGTTGCGCATGCGCCAGATCAGGTGGATGCAGTATTCCACCACCGGATTGCCGGACAGGCGCGCGATCGCCAGGTGGAAGCGGCGGTCGTATTCGCCGGCCATTTCCTCGGTGGTGGCCGGATCGGACATCGCCGTCACCAGGGTCTGCAGTTCCTCGATGTCGGCATCGGTCAGGCGCCCGGCGGCCAGCGCCGCGGCTTCGGCCTCGATCACCGTGCGCGCGGCGGTCAGGTCGAAGGCGGTGACGTCGGGCAGCGCGCCCTGCGCATCGATCGGACGCGGACGCACGTACACGCCCGAGCCGGTCTTGATCGCGATCCAGCCCTGCGCTTCCAGCGCGATCTCCGCCTCGCGGATGGTCACCCGGCTCACCCCGAACCGCTCGGCCAGATCGCGCTCGCCCGGCAGCCGCGAACCGGTCGGGAATTCTCCCGATTCGATCAGCGACAGGATCTTTGCGGCGATGGATTGGTAGAGGCGGCTTTCGGACATTCGCGCTAAGGACCCGTCGGTGAATTCCACAGCGGTGCCGGGACGACGCGCCGGCGCCTGCTGCGGCTCGAAAAACGGCGCGACCCGGGAGCCGCGCCGCTGCGTTCAGAACTTGTATCGTACACCGAAATATGCGCGCCGCCCGTAGCTCACGTACTCGCGGAAGTTGCCGTAGACAGGCTGGGATGCGACGCGCGGTTCGTTGGTCAGGTTCATCAGTTCCAGCGACAGCGACAGCTGCTTGGTGACCCGGTAGCGCGCGCGGAAATCCACGCTGGTGTTGTCGTCGTAGTAGCGGTTCTGCTGCGCGGTGTTGCCGGTGAAGTCCTGGTAGTACTTGGAGCGGTACTTGCCGATCGCCTGCATGTCGAAGCGGCCCAGTTCCCAGTACAGCGAGCCGGACAGCACATGCCGCGAGAAGCCGCTGAGTCCGGCCGGGGCCACGATCGCCGGGATCACCGTGCCGGTGACCGCATCCACCTGCTCGCCCAGGCGCGGATCCTGGGTCTCGTAGTCGGTGTCGGCGTAGTTGTAGCTGAGCTTGAAGCCGAGCCCGTCCAGCGGCTTGGGCAGGTAGGAGAAGCGGTGCGCGGCGCTGAGCTCGAAGCCGGTCAGCGTGCTCTTCTTGTCGGTGGTCACCTGGCGCGGCACCGGCACGGTGACGCTCTGTCCATCGACCACGAAGGTCTCGTCGAACAGCGCGGTCTCGGTGCCGCCGTTGAACTGCTTCCAGTACACCGCGCCGGCCAGCATGCTGTCCTCGTTCGGATACCACTCCAGCGACACGTCGCCGTTCCACGACATCAACGGCTTCGCCTCCGGGTTGCCGGTGGCGGTGATGCCGGCCAGTGCCTCTTCCAGGCTGGTGAAGTTCTCGGTGCCGGTGAGGTTGACGTTGCGGCCCGAGCCCAGCGCGGCGATGTCCGGACGCGACATCGCCCGGTAGCCGGCCACGCGCAGCAGCAGGTTGTCGCGCAGTTCGAAGGAGGCATTGGCGCTGGGCAGCAGCTTGTCGTTGCCGGCCTTGGCGACCAGGGTCTGATAGGTGCCGGTCGGCTGCAGGCGCAGGGTGCCGGCGCCGTTGTCGATCAGGTCCAGGTCGGCGCGCACGCCTTGCGAGCGCACGTCGGTCTTGACCCAGCGCAGGCCCATGTTGCCCGACACCGGCAGCCCGAACAGCGTGCTGCGGAAGTCGGCCATCAGGAACAGCGCCTTGGTCTTCTCCACCACGTCGACGTTGTTCGGATCCATGTAGTCCGGGTCCACGCCGGTGGCGCTGCTGCCGCGGAACGCTTCGTACAGGCAGCGCGGATCGAAGTAGGCCCAGCTGGAGATGGTATTGCCGCTGGCCGCGTCCAGGAAATCGTCCTGCGGGAACGCCGCGCGGCAGGCCTGGTTGGCGGCGACGATCTGCGCGCGCCCGGCGCCGCTGGAGGCGATGTCGGTGGTGATGGTGTTGTCGAAGTAACGGTAGTCGGCCTGGCTGGCGCGCAGGCCGAAGCTGAGCTTGGTCAGCAGCCCGTCCTCGGGCAGGTAGCTGACGTCGAACCGCCCGGCACGGATGCGGTGGTCGTTCTTCTCCTCTTCGGAGGTGACCCGTGCCGCACCGGTATAGGCGTCCCAGTCGTTGACGTCGAACGCCGGATCGAGCGCGATGCTCGGCACGTCGCCGCGGTTGTCCCAGTCGTAGTTGACGTAGCCGGTGGCGCCGCTGCTGATCCCCGGCACCACCGCGTTGTTGACGTCGCGGGCGTTGGCGCGCAGGCGGGTCATGCGCTGGGTGTCCTCGCGCACGGTGTGCGAGTAGGACAGGTCGGTGGCGATCTCCCAGGCCACGCTCGGGCGCAGCACGATGTTGAGGCCGCCGCCGGTGTATTCCTCGTTGCGGTCGTACAGGGTCGAGGTGGAATCGATCGAGGTGTTGCCGGAATAGCTGCGCAGCACGCCGTTGTCGTCGACCTGCCGATCGACGATGCCGCGGCGGGTGTTGGACAGGCTCAGGTCGGAACGTTTCTCGTGCCAGTTGCGGTCGGTGTGCTCGTAGTCGACATTGACCTCGAGCACCTCGTTGGGTTTCCACTGCACCGCGGCGAACTCGGACTGGCGGTCGTTGCGCTCCTGCTTGAGCCGGTAGATGCGGCTGCTCGGCACCAGGTAGTACGGCGCGCCGTTGGCGATGGCGTTGGCGCCGACCTCGGCGCAATTGGCGTTGCGCACGTTCTGGGTGCCGTCGCAGGCGTACCAGGTGGAGCCGCTGGTCATGCTCTCTTCCGGATCGGTGCCGTCCAGCGCCTGCAGGCCGATCGACACGCCGAGCTTGCCGCCGTTGGCGAATTCGAACTGGTCGATATAGCTGGCGGTGCCGCGCCAGCCGATGCCGTCCTTGTCGCGGTACTTGCTGTCGTACTCGGCCCAGCTGCCGCGCCCGTCGAACTGGATCGCGCGCTTGCCGTAGTCCAGCGGCTTGACCGTCTCCAGGCCGATGGTGCCGGCGACGCCGCCTTCGATCAGGTCGGCGCGCTGGGTCTTGTAGATGGCCACGGTGTTGATCAGCTCGGCCGGGAACATGTTGAAGTTCACCGAGCGGTCGCCGCTGCCGTTGGTGATCTCGCGGCCGTTGAACTGGGTGCTGCTGAGGAACGCGCCCAGGCCGCGGATGGAGATCTCCGAGGCGCCGGTCTTGTCGCGGGTGGAGGCCGCGCCGGTCAGGGTCTCGATCGCGTCGGCCAGCGACGGCGCCGGCAGGTCGCCGATGTCCTCGGCCGAGAGCACGTCGGAGATCACCGTGTCGTCGCGCTTCTTGTTGATCGAGGACTGGATCGAGCCGCGGATGCCGGTGACCTGGACCTGGTCCAGCGTCGTCGCCCCGCTCGCCGGCGCCGGCGCCGTGGCGGTCGTGGCCGCAGCGGCGGGCGGCTCCTGCGCCCAGGCCGCGCCGCTGGTCAACGAGGCCGCGATGGCGCACGCCAGGACGCTGCGCAACGAACGCGCGCCGGCGCGCTTGGCGGACGGGGCCGCATAGGGGTGCCGCATGGTCTCTCCTCCCGAGTGAACGCCGTAAGGGCTACGACTTGGGAGCGGAGCCTTCACCGGTCCCCGACCAATGTCAACAAATTGGTAGAAATATCCGTCCAGGCCAATTGGTACGTGCAATTGATCTTATTTTATGTGCGCTTGCAGCACGAATTCCGCGCCAAATTACCTTTCCAGATAAATGATTTTTGGTATGCAGATCTGGTTGACGAGCGTTCGACCTCTGCTACCATCCGGCCCACGGCGGCGCCGCCACGGCACGCATCGAGAGGAGGCAGACCATGGCATCGAACGCCGCGTGCAACCGCTTCGCCCTGCTGTTGCTCGCCCTGGCCGCCGGCCAGGCCGATGCCGCCGACATCCTCGTCGCCACCCCGGCCGAGTACCGCGCCGCCAGCGGCGCCCTGCAGCCCGGCGACCACGTGATCCTGGCCAACGGCGAGTGGCGCGACTTCCAGATCGTGTTCGCCGGCACCGGCACCGCCGCGCAGCCGATCCGCCTGAGCGCGCAGACCCCGGGCCAGGTCATCATCACTGGCCAGTCCAATCTGCGCATGGCCGGCGCCTATCTGGTGGTCAGCGACCTGGTGTTCCGCGACGGCTACAGCCCGACCGAGGCGGTGCTGTCCTACCGCGTCTCCAGCAAGGAGCGGGCGCGCCACAGCCGTATCACCCGGGTCGTAATCGACCGCTTCAACCAGCCCGAGCGTAGCCGCTCGGACAACTGGGTGGCGATGTACGACAACCACAACCGCTTCGACCACAACCAGCTGGTCGGCAAGAACAACGCCGGCCCGACCATGGTCGTGGTCCGCGATACGGTGCAGGGCCTGGACAACCGCCATCGCATCGACCACAACTGGTTCGGCCCGCGGCCGAACCTGGGCGCCAACGGCGGCGAGACCCTGCGCATCGGCACCAGCAACGACGCCAGCTCCGATTCCAACTCGCTGGTCGAGAACAACTGGTTCGAAGGCTGCGACGGCGAAGTGGAGATCGTCTCCAACAAGTCCGGCGGCAACACCTACCGCGGCAACGTGTTCAAGCGCTCGCGCGGCGCGCTGGTGCTGCGCCACGGCGACGGCAACCTGGTCGAGAACAACGTGTTCTTCGGCGACGGCAAGGACGACACCGGCGGCATCCGCGTCATCAACCGCAGGCAGACCGTGCGCAACAACTACCTGGAAGGGCTGGCCGGCGACGGCTATTCCTCTGCGCTGAGCATCATGTACGGCGTGCCCGATTCGCCGGCCAACCGCTACGTGCAGGTGCAGCAAGCACTGATCGAGCACAACACCTTCGTCGCCGGCAAGCAGCTGTTCTTCGGCGCCGGCAAGGACGACGAACGCACCGCCGCGCCGATCGACAGCGATTTCGCCGACAACCTGATCGTCGCCGAGCACGACCCGGTGCGCGTGCTCGGCGACCTGTCCGGCATCGCCTTCGCCGGCAACCTGCAGAGTCCGGCCGCCTCGCCGCGGCTGCCCGGCGGCGTCGCCGGCCGCACAGTCACGATGACGCGCGCCGCGACCGGCCTGCTGGTCGCGGCGGACGCCTGCGGCATCGGCGCCGACCCTGCGCTGACCTATGTGCCGCGCGACGACGTCGGCGTGGCCTGGTATGCGAAGGAAACGGTGCCGGTGGCGCTGGACAGCGGCCGCCGCCAGCGCGTGCGGCCCGGCAACGACACGCTGGCGCATGCGGTGGCCGCCGCCGGTGCCGGCGATCGCCTGCAACTGGACGCCGGCCGCTACCAGGTCGACCAGGTGCTGGCGCTGCGCCATCCGCTCAGCGTCGAAGGCCCGGCCCGCGGCCAGGCGCAGATCGCGTTCTCGCGCGCCACCCTGTTCCAGATCGAAGCCGGCGGCGCGCTGAAGCTGGCGCGGCTGCAGATCGACGGCAGTGCCGCGCCGGATGAAGTGGGCAATGCGGTGATCCGCACCGCGCCCGGTTCCAATGCGGCCAACTACGACCTGATCGTCGAGGACAGCCGCATCCACGGCCTCACCGTCAACCGCGGCTTCGACGTGATCGCGCTGGGCAAGGGCACCCTGGCAGAGCGCATCGCGCTGCGCCGGGTGGTGGTGGAAGACGTCTCCGGCGCGGTGCTGTCGGCGCATGCGGAAACCGACGACCGCGGCACCTACAACGCCGAGCGCGTGGAGATCGCCGATGCGCAGTTCCGCCGCATCGGCGGGCCGGCGGTGGACCTATACCGCGGCGGCCGCGACGAGAGCACCTTCGGCCCGGTGTTGACGATCGACCGCTCGCGCTTCGAACGCGTCGGCGGCGCCGATGCGCCGTCGCTGCGCCTGCACGGCGTGCAGCGCACCTTCCTGCGCGACAACCGCTTCATCGACAGCGCCGCGATCAGCGACGTGCGCACCACCGGCACGCCACACCTGATCACCACCCGCAACCAATTCCTCGGCACCCCGGCCCTGCCGGCCGATGCCGGCGCGGAGCCTTTGCTATGACCCGATCCACTCGCCTGATGCTGCTGGTGCTGGCCGTCGCCGCTAGCGCGCCCGCCGCCTGGGCCGCGCCTGCCGCGACGCCCGCGGCCCCGGCCGCGAGCGACAATGCCGCCAGCGACGCCGCCCCGGTGCTGGTCACCGCCGCGCAATGGCGGCAGATGGCCAGCGATGGCGCGCGCTATCCGCTGTTCGCGCGCGAGCAGGCGCGCGCCGAAGCCAGCCTGCGCAAGGCGATGCAGGCCGGCATCGACGTGCCGCTGCCGAAGGACCCCGGCGGCGGCGCCAGCCACGAGCAGCACAAGCGCAACTACCAGGCGATCCAGGCCGCCGGCGCGCTGTACCGGCTCACCGGCGAGCGCGCCTACGCCGACTACGCGCGCGACCTGCTGCTGGCCTACGCCAAGCTGTACCCGACCCTGGGCGCGCATCCGGCCGGGCGCGGCCAGGTGCCGGGGCGGCTGTTCTGGCAATCGCTCAACGACTCGGTGTGGCTGGTGTATGCCGCGCAGGGCTACGACGCGATCCGCGACAGCCTCACCCCTGCCGATCGCGACACCATCGACCAGCAGGTGTTCCGGCGCATGGCGCACTTCCTGTGCGACGAAAGCGCGGACAACTTCGACAAGATCCACAATCACGCCACCTGGGCGGTGGCCGCGGTCGGCATGACCGGCTACGTGCTGCGCGACCGGACGCTGGTCGACAAGGCCTTGCGCGGCAGCAGGCAGGACGGCAACGCGGGCTTCCTCAAGCAGATCGATCAACTGTTCTCGCCGGACGGCTACTACGCCGAAGGCCCCTACTACCAGCGCTACGCGTTGGCGCCGTTCGTGCTGTTCGCCAACGCGATCGAACGCAACCAGCCGCAGCAGAAGATCTTCCAGCGCCGCGACGGCGTACTGCTGAAGGCGGTCGATACGCTGGTGCAGAGCAGCTACGCCGGCTACTTCTTCCCGATCAACGACGCGATCCTGGACAAGGGCCTGGACACCGAGGAACTGGTCGCCGGCCTCGGCATCGCCTTCGCGCAGACCAACGACGCGCGGCTGCTGTCGGTCGCGCAACGCCAGCAGCGCGTGCTGCTGACGCCCGAGGGCCTGGGCGTGGCCGTGGCGCTGGCGCAGGACAAGGCCAAGCCGTTCGCGTTCCGCTCCGCGCTGCTGCGCGACGGCGCCGACGGCGATCACGGCGCGCTGGCGATCCTGCGCGCCGGCGGCGAGGGCGGCCAGACCCTGGTGATGAAGAATACCTCGCAGGGCATGGGCCACGGCCACTTCGACAAGTTGAACTGGCTGTTCTACGACAACGGCCAGCGCGTGGTCACCGACTACGGCGCGGCGCGCTTCCTCAACGTGGAAGCCAAGTCCGGCGGCATCTACCTGCCGGAGAACACCAGCTGGGCCAAGACCACGGTGGCGCACAACACGCTGGTGGTGAACGAGCGCAGCCACTTCGACGGCGACTGGCGGGTGGGCGAGGACTACGCGCCGACGCCGCTGCTGTTCGCCCGCGACAAGGACACCCAGATCGTGTCCGCGCGCATGGACCATGCCTACGACGGGGTCAGCTTCACCCGCACCCAGGCGCTGCTGACGCATCCGGATCTCGGCCTGCCGATCGTGATCGACCTGCTGCGCGTGCACGGCGCCAAGCCGGCGCGCTACGACCTGCCGCTGCATTTCAACGGCCACATCATGCAGGTCGGCTTCGACGCCAAGCGCGCGCTGGCCGAACGCCCGGTGCTGGGCAAGGCCAACGGCTATCAGCACCTGTGGGTGGACGCGAGCAGCGACGCGTCGCCGGCACCGCGCAGCCTGAGCTGGCTGCTGGACGGACGCTTCTACACGTATCGCTTCGGCAGCAGCGCGCCGTCGCGCGCGATCCTGGCCGAGAGCGGCGCCAACGATCCGGACTTCAACCTGCGCCGCGAACCGATGCTGCTGCAGCGCGTGGACGGCCAGGCCGACGTGAGCTTCTTCGGCGTGCTGGAACCGCACGGCGAGTACAACGGCACCGCCGAATACGTGCACGGCGCCGACAGCCGCATCCGCGCCATCGCCCGCGTGCGCGGCGACGATGCCGAGGTGATCGTGCTGACCCTGGCCTCGGGCAAGACCTTGGCGCTGGCGTTGGCCGACGATGCCGCCGCCGAGCGCGAACACAGCGTGCAGGCGCAGGGCCAGCGCTACACGTGGCGCGGCGGCTATGCGCGCTTCGACCGCGCGGCGGGCGGCAAATGAGCACGCCCATGTCCGGTGCAGGCGCGGCAAGACCAACCAAGCGCAGCGCGGTGCGCTGGATGATCGTGGGCCTGATCGCGGTGGCCACGGTGATCAACTACATCGACCGCAACGCGCTGGCGGTGATGTGGCCGGCGATCTCGCAGGACATCGGCGCGACCAAGGAAGACTACGCGCTGCTGGTGACCATCTTCATGCTGTTCTACGCCGCCGGCCAGTTCGTGTTCGGGCGCCTGTTCGACATCATCGGCACGCGCATGGGCTTCTCGCTGTCGATCGCGGTGTGGTCGATCTCGATCGCGCTGCATGCGCTGACCCATTCGATCGTCTCCTTCAGCATCGTGCGGGCGATGCTCGGCATCAGCGAGGCCGGCGCCTGGCCGGGCGCGGTGAAGGCCAACGCCGAGTGGTTCCCGGCGCGCGAGCGCGCGCTGGCGCAGGGCATCTTCAACGCCGGCGCCTCGATCGGCGCGATCGTGTCGGCGCCGCTGATCGCGCTGCTGTTCCTGTGGCTGGGCTGGAAAGGCACCTTCGTGCTGGTCGGTGCGCTCGGCTTCGTGTGGCTGCTGCCGTGGCTGGTGATCTACCGCGCCGGCCCCGACAAACACCCCTGGGTGGATGCCGCCGAACGCGCGCTGATCCTGGACGCGCCGGCCGACGGCAGCGCCGCGGACAAGCCGGCCTACCTGCCGAGCCTGCGCCAGATCATGTCGCACCGGCAGAGCTGGGGCATCGTGCTGTCGCGCTTCTTCATCGACCCGATCTGGTGGCTGTTCGTGTCGTGGCTGCCGATCTACCTGGCCGAGACCTTCCATTTCGACATCAAGCAGATCGGCGCGTTCGCCTGGGTGCCGTTCGTCGGCGCGATGCTCGGCAGCCTGTCCGGCGGCTGGCTGTCCGGGCGGCTGATCGCGGCCGGCTGGAGCGTGGACCGCGCGCGCAAATGGACCATCACCCTGGGCGGCGCGATCATGGCCCCGGCCCTGCTCGGCGCGGTGCTTGCCGCCGATCCGACCATCGCGGTGCTGACCATCGCCGCGGTGCTGTTCGGTTTCCAGATCGCGATCGGCAACATCCAGACCCTGCCCGGCGACCTGTTCGACGGCAAGTCGGTCGGCTCGCTGGCCGGCATCGGCGGCATGGCCGCGGTCGCCGGCACCCTGATCACCACCTGGCTGGTGCCGGTGATGACCGCCCACTCCTATGCGCCGATGTTCATTCTCGTCGCCGCGCTGGTGCCGGCCTCGCTGGCCGCGCTGTGGCTGGTGACCGGCCGCATCGAAAAACTCGACGATCCCGCCACCCGCGGCTGATCGCATCCCCTTTCCCCACAACGCAAGGACTCATCGCGCATGCAATTCAAAGACAAGGTGGCCATCGTCACCGGCGGCGGCCGCGACATCGGCCGCGAGGTTTCGCTGAAGCTGGCCGCGGCCGGCGCCAAGGTGTGCATCAACTACGCCAACGACGCGGCCAGCGCCGAGGAAACCCTGCGCCAGATCCAGGCCGCCGGCGGCCAGGCCATCGTGCACCGCGCCGACGCCGCCGACGCGCAGGCCGTGGCCGGGCTGGTCGCGGCGACGCAGCAGGCGTTCGGCCAGCGCATCGACGTGCTGGTCAACGTCGCCGGCGGCATGCTCGCGCGCAAGCCGCTGGCCGACATCGACGAAGCCTTCTTCCATCAGGTCATGGACCTCAACCTGAAGTCGGTGTACCTGACCACGCAGGCGGTGGCGCCGCACATGCAGGCCGGCGCGGCGATCGTCAATTTCGCCTCGCTGGCCGGCCGCGACGGCGGCGGTCCCGGCGCGGCGATCTACGCCACCGCCAAGGCCGCGGTGATGACCTTCTCGCGGGCGATGGCCAAGGAACTGGGCCCGCGCGGCATCCGCGTCAACGCGCTGTGCTGCGGCATGATCGCCACCCGCTTCCACGACGACTTCACCAAGCCGGAAGTGCGCGCCTTCGTCGCCAACGCCACCCCGCTGCGCCGCGAAGGCCGTGCCGCCGAAGCCGCCGACGCGGCGCTGTACCTGGCCTCCGATGCCGCGAGCTTCATCAATGGCGCCAATCTCGACGTCAACGGCGGCGTGTATTTTTCCTGACCCGAACGCGTAGGAGCCACGCTCATGTCGTTGCGATTCCCGCCCTTGCGGCCGTTGTTGTGGAGGGGCACGGTCGCCGCCGCGCTCGCGCTGTGCATGGCGCTGCCGGCGGCGGCGCAGCAGGCCGCGCATTGGCTGCCGGCGTGGATCGCCTCGCCCACGCCGGACCGGCTCGACGGTCCGGCCGGCAGTTCCTTGCAGTTCGAGCGGCAGAGCGTGCGCCAGGACATGCGCCTGGGCACCGCCGCGCAGGCCTTGCGCTTCCGCATCAGCAACGAACTGGGCACCGCGCCGCTGAAGATCGGCGCGGCATCGGTGCGCCTGGCCGGTGCCGCCCGGCCGGCGCAGCCGGTCTTGTTCGACGGCCGCCGCGAGATCGTGCTGCCGCCCGGCGGCGTCCTGCTCAGCGATCCGGTGGCGCTGCGCGCGCCGGCCTTGGCCGAGATCGCGCTGACGCTGTATTTCCCGGAGGCCACGCGGCCGGCGGTGCGCCGCACGGCGGTGCGCGTGGCCGAGGGCGATGTCGACGTGAGCGACGCCACCGCGCTGAGCTACCGGCAGAACGTGGTGTCGGCGGTGTATGCGCAGACCACCGCAGCGCCGCGGGTGGTGGTGGCGCTGGGCGATTCGATCACCGAAGGCGCCACCGCCGCGCGCGGCAGCAACGGCGACTGGCCGGCGCTGCTGGGCAAGCGCCTGGAGCAGGCCTGCCCGGGCCAGGTGGTGGTGCTCAACGCCGGCATCAGCGGCAACAAGCTGCTCGACGCCGGCCGCAGCCCCAGCGCCCTCGCGCGCCTGGACCGCGACGTGCTGGCGCTGCCCGGCGTCGACCAGGTGCTGCTGTTCGAAGGCATCAACGACATCCGCCACAGCGGGCCGCCGGCGTTCGCGCCCGGACGCACCGCGGCGGACATGCAACTGGGCTACCGGCAAGTGGTCGAACGCCTGCGCCAGCACGGCATCGCCACGATCGGGGCGACGCTGACCCCGTTCGGCGCATCGGAACGCTACGAACCCGTGTCCGCCGCCACGCGCCAGGCTTTGAACGCCTTCATCCGCGACGGCAAGACGTTCGACGCGGTGATCGACTTCGACGCGATCCTGCGCATGCCCGACAACCCCGAATCGCTGCCGGCCGCCATCACCCGCGACCACCTGCATCCCAACGACGCCGGCTACGCGCGCATGGCCAACGCCATCGACCTGTCGCTGTTCGGCTGCAAGGCGCGCTGACGGCGGCGCCGCTTCCGCGACCGGGGCCTGTCGGCAAGCGTTTTTTACAGAGATCCCCGACACTGGGGGAGCGACTTCAGTCGCGACGGGCGTGACCGACCAAGCCCTTCGCGAGCGAAGACCCGAGATCACCGGCAGGCGCCCGCACAGACGACATCGATCTGGATCGAGCAAGCGCTGAGGCCCGTCGATGCGATCGGGATAGGCTATCCCCATGACAATGCACACCCAGCCCTGCCCGCTCGGCCGCACTCACGTCGCGCTCCCGCCCCTCCCGCGTCGTCACGGCCGCTGCGCGAACGGGACGCGCCACCAGACAGCCGCATCATGAGCGCCGCGCACTTCCGCGTACTGGACCACGCCGCGCATGCCTGGTTCCTGCTGCAATCCGGCACGGAGCGCTTTCTGGACGTGAACTGCAACGCGTCCGCGTTCGGCTACTCGCTGTTGATCCGGCTCGACCCCGACGAATGCGCACAGGTACAGCAGGGCGGACACGCCGCCTGCGACGCCCTGGCCACCCGAATCCGCGACACCGCGTCGCCGCGGCACCCGCGCGATGCGTCGCGCGATCACGGCGAAGCGGTATCCGATGCCATCGCCCGCTGGCGCGAGGAAAGCGGCCACTGAGGCCGCGCCGCGGCCGCCGCGAGCGGATCCGGCGGTGCATTACCATGCACGTTCCCGCCCGCGGATCCAGCCCATGCCCAACAGCCTCCACGACCTGCAAGCCGCCCAGCGCGCGTTCGCCGACGCACGCGACTGGGGCCAGTTCCACACCCCGCGCAACCTGGCCGCGGCGCTGTCGGTCGAGGCGTCGGAACTGCTCGAGCATTTCCAGTGGCTCACCGACGAGCAGAGCCGGCAACTGTCGGACGACAAGAAGGCCCAGGTCGGCAGCGAAGTCGCCGACGTGCTGCTGTACCTGCTGCAGCTGTGCGACAAGCTGGGCATCGACCCGATCGAAGCGGCGCGGCAGAAGATGCAGGTCAATGCCGCCAAGTACCCGGTGGATCGCGCCAGGGGCCGCATCACCAAATACACCGAATTGTAGGCGCCGCCTCACGCCCGCCGTTGTAGGAGCGGCTTCAGCCGCGACAGGCTCTATCCGTAGCGTCTGTCGCGGCTGAAGCCGCTCCTACAAGAGATTGAGGGGTGAAAGAAGCCTTCAAGGCCTTTGCCCCCTACCGCGCGGCGGCCTTCTTCGCAGCACGCTTGCGCGGCGCACGCTTCGTGGCCGCCGTCTTCTTCGCCGCGGGTTTCCTTGCAGTGGTGGCACCGCTCGCGGCCTTCTTCGCCCGCGTCCGCGCCGCCTTCTTCGCCGCGCTCTTGCGCACGCTGGCGCCCTTGGTCTGTGCGGCTTTCTTCGCCGCGGCCGAACGGCTGCTGGCGGTGCGCTTCTTGGCCGCCGTCTTGGCCTGCGTGGACAAGGCCTTCTTGCCCACGGTCCGCGTGGCGGTCTTGCCCTTGCTGGCGGTCTTCAGGGCTTTCTTGGCGCCGCGCGAACGCGTCGGCGATGGCGCGCCGGCCTTGCCGCCCTTCGCCTCTTCCTGCGCGACCTTGTTCTTGGTGGACTTGGACGCGGTCTTGGACGCACCGGTCTTGACCCCGGCGCGGCGCGCCTTGGACAGGCCGATGGCGATCGCCTGCTTGGTCGATTTCACCGTGGTCTTGCCCTCGCGCACCCGGTCGATCTCCTCGCGGACGAATTCGCCGGCCTGGGTGCTGCCCGCCTTGCCTTCGCGCTTGGCGCGCTTGACGCGGGCGGTGGTGGATTGCGTCGGCATGTCGTTCTCCTGCATGCGGCCGGAACTGGCCATCGCCACAGGTGTAACAAGCAAAAAGTAAAGAACCGGCATAGACCATGCGAAGCCGATGTGCACTGCGCGCAGTGCGCTTTGCGGGTGCGCAGCGGTGCGATGCCGCGAGCACACGCCGGCCGACACGTACGCGCGCAGCTCGACATGACCGGGTGATACGCAAGACAGACCGCACTTGCGTTCGAACGTGTCGCTCACCCGCCCTGGCAAGACGCGATACACGCCGCCATGCCGCCACCGCAGCGCGCTCGCCAGATCCGGGCGGCCACGCTGCGCACGCATCGCATTGCCGGTGCCACGCGACGTTTCCTGGGCGATGTTCCCGAAGTCGTCATCCCTGGCTGCCGGCAGATCTCGCGCTTCGTCCCCGCCGGACGTCGACCAGCGCACCAAGCGCCTGGCATTGCCGGGCGATCGGGCTCCCGCGCGCCGCTGCCGGCGCGCGCACCGCTCCTGGTGCAGCGAGCTACTGGCGACGCACGCGTCGGGTTGGCGCATCGCCGGCGGCACTCGCCGCGTCGACCGGAGCAGGCTCCCAGCCGAACACGCTGCGCCCGCCGTACCCGTGCGACGCGCGCCGCTCCTCGGCGATCAGCGCCTCCACCGACGGCCCGCGCGCGTGCGGCTCGAGCAGGCGCGCCTGCGCATCCAGCCGGCGGATCGCCTCCAGCTTTTCCTCGCGGCCCAGCCTGGCCTGCGCCACCGCGGTCTTGAGCACACCGATGGTGTGGTCGTAGACGCGGGTCGGCACCGGGAACGGATGCCCATCCTTGCCGCCATGCGCCATCGAGAACCGTGCCGGATCGGTGAACCGGCACGGCGCGCCGTGCAGCACCTCGGCCACCAGCGCCAGTGCGCGCACGGTGCGCGCGCCGACGCCCGGCACCTGCAGCAGTTCGGTGAAATCCTGCGGCCCGCATTCGGCCGCCGCGGCCAGGTTGCCGTGCAGGCGCCGGGTCACGATGTCGCTGCCACGCACGTCGTGGTGGTCGGGCAGCGACAGGTGCGGCAGACCGGGCGGCCTGCGCGCCGGCATCGCCTCGGGCGTGGCGGCGAACAGGTCGCCGCTCGGCGCGAACAGCGCGTCGGCCGCCACGTTGCGCGCGCCCGGCGCCGCGTGCGCGGCGACCATCGCGCCGTGCACCGAGTTCGCGCCGGCGACTGTCGCCGCACGCGGCGCGGACGCCGCCGCGTTCGCCGAAGACGCTTGCAACGCGCCGTATTCCTGCGCGATCCGGTCCGGCCCCAGCGCCTGCAGCAGTTCCACCTGCGCCGCCCGCGAGGCGGCCGCGCGATGGTCGGCGAGATTGACGATGCGGCCCTGCCCCGGCCCGTCGATCGCCGCATGCGGCGCATCGACGAAGCTGTTCAGCCCCTCGGACAGCCAGTGATAGCGCCGCGCCTGCTTGCTGGCCCCGTTCATGCCCTGCTGCACCACGACCCACTGTCCGTCGTCGCTGACGATGAAGCCGTGCAGATACAGATCGAACCCGTCCTGCACCGCGGCGCTGTCCACCTTCGCCACCAGCCGGCTGGCGCGCGCCAGGCCGGCGCCGTCCAGCCCGGTGCGCTCGCCCACCGCGCACAATTCGTCGGGCGTGGCCCGCGAATGCCGCCCGCGGCCGCCGCAGACATGGACGCCCAATTCGGCGGACAGCGGCGTCAGCCCGCGCTTCAGCGCGCCCAGCACGCTGGTGGTGATGCCCGAGGAATGCCAGTCCATGCCCATCACCGCGCCCAGCGACTGGAACCAGAACGGATGCGCCAGGCGCCGCAGCAGTTCGTCGCGGCCATAGCTGTGCACGATGGCCTGGCACATCACCGCGCCGAGCCGGGTCATGCGCTCGCCCAGCCAATGCGGTACGCGGCCGCCGTGCAGGGGCAGATCGGCGCTGCCGGAACGTCGGCTCATGCGCGGAACTCCGGAGAAAAACGGATCGCCAGCGTAGCCAGCCCGCGTCGCATCGCGCGATTCGTCGACCGTGGCGAGACTGAGCGATTCAGCGAGGAGCAATGCGACTTCCACCTCCATGCAGTCGGGGCTGAAGCCCTCCCACAGTGCACCCGGCCGACCGCAAGCCCCTGTAGGAGCGGCTTCAGCCGCGACACGCCAAACGACGCGCCTATCAGCCTGTGATGGATGAGAAACCGACCGCAAGTCCACCACAAACCTCCGCCACAACACAAAGCCAGGAAGCCGCGCGACTTCCAGCCTCATGCAGTCGCGGCTGAAGCCCCTCCCACAATGCACCCAGCCAACTCACCGCAAGCCCCTGTAGGAGCGGCTTCAGCCGCGACACGCCAAACGACGCGCCTATCAGCCTGTGATGGCTGAGAGACCGACCGCAAGTCCACCACAAACCTCCGCCACAACACAAAGCCAAAAAGCCGCGCGACTTCCAACCTCATGCAGTCGGGGCTGAAGCCCCTCCCAGAATGCACCCAGCCAGTTCGCCGCATGCCCCCTGTAGGAGCGACTTCAGTCGCGACGAACGAAGCAGTGCACTTCACGGCGCCGGACTCGATCGGCGCCGAAGCTCTTGCTTGAGGAACGATCCGCAGCGCGGATCGCGATGATCCAACGACTCAGCCGCTGCCGCGCTTCCGCTTCGCCGCCGCAGCCGTCGTCGTAACCACAGCCTTGCCTGCCCCCTCACCCGCACGCACCGTCGCCAGCGTCATCGCGATCAGTCCGCCGATCAGGCGCCGCAGGTCGGCCTCGTTGTCGGCCGAGGCCTTCAGGCTGGTGGTGGCCAGGCGCAGGATGTAGCCGAGATCGGCCGCCGACAGCGGCGCCTGCGCTTGCACCTCCGGCTGCAGCGTCGCCACCAGTTGCGCCTCGAACTGCGCGTACAGCGCAGCCAGCGCTTCCGGCGCGTAGTCGCCGCACTTGGCCAGCAGCTCGGTGGCGTTTTCCGAATCGATGACCGCGGCGACCGGTTCCAGCACCCAGATGTCGAACAGATGCCGCAGCCGCGTCGCCAGGTCCTGCCCCGGACGCAACCGCACGCCGGATTCGGCCAGGCACTGGTCGCGCTGGCGCAGCACCATCGCCGCGAAGATCGCCTCCTTGTTCGGGAACGACGCGTACAGCGACGGCCGCGACATCTGCGCCGCCGCGGCGATGTCGCCGATGCCGACCTTGCGGTAGCCGTGGCGCAGGAACAGCTGGAAGGCGGCATCCATGATGCGCGTCTCCTTGCTCGGCAAAGCCGCAACAGGTGCAGCGGATTTTACACTTGACATAATTTGTAAAGTTGTCAACATTACATTTCCAGCCAAATTGTAAAGCACCGGAGCCCCGCATGAACGCCATCGCCCCGCCGGCCCAGCCCCGCCCTACCCGCGCCTACGCCGCCCTGGAAAAAGGCGGCGCGATGGTGCCCTGGCATTTCGAGCGCCGCGCCGTGCGCGAACGCGACGTGGCGGTGAGGGTGCTGTACGCCGGCGTCTGCCATTCCGACATCCACTCGGTGAACCGCTGGGGCGGCGAATTCCCGCTGGTGCCCGGCCACGAAATCGTCGGCGAAGTGGTGGAAGTGGGCGCGGCGGTGTCCGGGTTCGCGGTCGGCCAGCGGGTGATGATCGGCACCATCGTCGATTCCTGTCGCGTGTGCGAACCGTGCCGCGCGCAGATGGAGGTGTACTGCCGCGAATTCCCGACCACCACCTTCGACGGCATCGATCGCATCGATGGCAGCCGCACCCGCGGCGGCTATGCCGAGTACTACGTGGCCGACGCGCATTTCGTCTATCCGCTGCCCGACGGCCTGGATCCGGCCGCGGCGGCGCCGCTGCTGTGCGCCGGCGTCACCACCTACTCGCCGCTGCGGCACTGGAAGGTCGGCCCGGGCACGGCCGTGGGCATCGTCGGCATCGGCGGCCTTGGCCACCTGGCGGTGAAATTCGCGCGCGCGCTCGGTGCGCACGTGGTGGCCTTCACCACCTCGCCGAAGAAAGCCGCCGAAGCGCAGCGCCTGGGCGCGCACGAAGTGGTGCTGTCCACCGATCCCGAGCAGATGCAGGCGCAGGCCTACCGCTTCGACTTCATTCTCGACACGGTGTCCTCGACCTACCCGCTGGACCCGATGCTGCAGGCGCTGAAACTCGACGGCACCCTGTGCTCGCTGGGCCTGCCCGACACGCTGGATTTCGCTCCGATGACCCTGGCCATGGGCCGCCGCCGCATCGCCAGTTCCGGCGCCGGCGGCACCGCCGACACCCACGAGATGCTGGCGTTCTGCCAGCAGCACGGCATCGTCGCCGACGTGGAGGTGATCGCGATGGAGCAGATCAACGAGGCATTCGCGCGACTGCAGAAAGGCGACGTGCACTACCGCTTCGTGATCGACATGGCGCGCTCGGCGCTGTAGCCGGGGTTGGCCTGCGGCGGCGGCGCTGCACGGCAAAACGCTGTAGCGGGCCGGACGCGCGAACCGGCGCCCCAAACACTGTCTGCGCGGCAGCGCCAGCGCGGGGAAATCGGGATGTCCCCGCCTGGCTTGACCGCCCCCCGCCGCGCAGGCGATGCTCGACGCGGCGGCCGATGCCGCCGCACAGCACCCGCGCAGTCGGCCACGCTGCGCGGCCCTCCTGAGCCACGCCAACAAGGAAGAATCCTGATGTCCGCCAACAAAACCGTCGCGCCCGCTCTCTCCGGCGCCATCAGCCTGTTCGTGGTACTCGGCCTGTGCGTTAGCCCCCTTTACTTCAGCGCGGCCCTGGTCTGCGTCGCCATCATGGCCATGCGCAACGATACGCGCCAGGGACAGCTGTACGCCGGGCTCGCGTTCCTGTTCCTGCTCGTCGCCTTCGGCTACGGCATCGGCAAGGACCTGGCGCAACGCGACAATGCGCGCGACGCGCAGGTTGCCGCAGTCGACCGGCAGTAGGCGTCCCAACGCGCCCAGTCGCTGCGCGAAGCACATGCCCAGCGGCCCGCGATCGCGCGCCCGCGGCCAGCAGAATCGACCCCGGCAGCGCATCTGCGTACACTTCCGCGGCAATGAAACAAGCATCGTACGTGGCACTGCAAGCCACCTGGCCGCGGCAGGGCCGCAACATCCTGGCGCACTTCGACGCCGAATCGATCGTCGTCTACCAGGCATACCGCCCGTCGATCGCGCAGTTCGCGGTCGCGCAGCAACGCTTCGGTGGAGAATTCAGCTACGAGCGGATGAGCTGGATCAAGCCGAACTTCCTGTGGATGATGTATCGCTCGGGATGGGCGCAAAAGGAAGGACAGGAACGGATCCTGGCGGTGCGTCTGCCGCGTGCGTTCTTCGATGCGCTGTTGCGCGCGGCGGTTCCTTCCACGTTCGACCCGTCGCGCTTTTCCAGCCACGCCGAGTGGCAGGCCGCGATCCGCCATTCCGACGTGCGCCTGCAATGGGATCCCGACCATGCGCCCGACGGCACCGCCCTGGAACGTCGCGCGTTGCAACTGGGCCTGCGCGGCGAGGCGCTGCGCCGCTACGGCGCGCAGCAGGCCATGGCGATCACCGACGTCACCGACTTCGTGCACGCACAGGCCGCCCATTTGCGCCACGGCGAGGCGTCGCTGTGCGTGCCGCACGAACGGGTCTACCTGCCCGAAGCGACCGCCGCGCACGCCGTCGGCCTCGACCTCTGAGGCGGCGCCGATAGCGGCGGCGCACGCCCTGCGCGGCGCGCATGCACGCCAGCGTGGCGCTGCACGACCGCGCACCGCGCACGGCACGTGGGACCCGGCGTGCGTGGGCATACTGTCGTCCATCCCGACTGCCGCAGGAAACCGATGTCCTACGCCGCACTTCGCACCCTGCTCGCTCCCTGGGGCGAGCTACGCCCGCAACCGGCGTCCGACTGGCAGGGACCGATCCCGCTGCCGGCGACGCTCGCCGATTTCTACGCACAGGTGGGGCCGTGGGGCGAGACCTACCACGCGCACGTGGGCCCGACCGGCGTGTCGCTCGACATCGGCGGCAACCCGGTCGACATTCCGCCGCTGCACAAGCTCTGGCAACTGCAAGCCGGATACCGGTGGAATGCCGTCGGCGGCGAACGCCTTGCGGACTGGAGCGAACAGTGGCTGGTGGTCGCCGACCAGGGCGCGGACCCCATCATTCTCGACGTCGCCAGCGGCGAGGTGCTGTTCGCGTTTCACGGTGCCGGTGCGTGGCAACCGAAGCGGCTGGCCGCCAGCCTGGACAGCGCATTCGGCGGCCTGGCCACCATCGCCAATGCCATGGCCGAACTGGGCGACGACGCATTCGACGAGACCGACGCGTTGCGCGCAACGGCGCGCGCGGCGGTCGCCTCGTCCCTGGCCTCGTACCTGGGCAGCGCCGCGCAGGCCACACAGTTTCTGGATGCGTTGGAGTGGTACCAGGCTTGAACCCGCCCGACGCGGGCTGCTGCAAGACCGAGCCGCACATGCCGGTGACGGCAGCATCGTCGTGGCGTTTCCGGGCCAATCGCGCAGCATCCTGGGAACCGCCTACGCCGCAGCCGATCGTGCAGCGCATCACAACTTTTCCTGGCCGATCCGTTAGCGTTACGTCTGGGCTGACGGGGAGTCGCACATGGCGTTTCGCACCACGCGGCGCGGGCTATTGCTCGGCGCCGGTTCGTTCGCGTTGCTGTCGCAGGTGCCGGTGGGCTTCGCCCTGCCGCGCGGCGCGGCAAAGACCCCGGCCTTCATCGATGCGCTGATCGCGCGCATGACCGTGGAAGAGAAGGCCGGGCAGCTGACCCTGTCCGGCTCGGCGCAGCAGACCGACGCCGCCGCCGCGGCCAATCCGGTCAACGTGCGGCCCACCGCCGAGGGCCAGCTGGCCGCGGCGCGCGCCGGGCGCCTGACCGGCATCTTCAACGGCTCCAACGTGCGCTGGCACCAGCAGCTGCAACAGGCGGCGCTGCAGAGCCGGCTGCAGATCCCGCTGCTGTTCGCCGCCGACGTGATCCATGGCTTCACCACCGTGTTCCCGGTGCCGCTGGCCGAGGCCGCCAGCTTCGAGCCGGACCTGGCGCAGCGCACCGCGCGCGCCGCGGCGCTGGAAGCCAGCGCGGTAGGCATCGACTGGACCTTCGCGCCGATGGTCGACATCGCCCGCGACGCACGCTGGGGCCGCGGCGTGGAAGGCAGCGGCGAGGACGTGCTGCTCGGCCGTCGCTTCGCCCAGGCGCGGGTGCGCGGCTTCCAGGGCGAGGGCATCGGCCACGCCGATGCGCTGGCCGCCTGCCCCAAGCATTTCGCCGCCTACGGCGCGGCCGAGGCCGGGCTGGACTACAACACCGTCGACATTTCCGAGCGCACCCTGCGCGAGGTGTATTTCCCGCCGTTCCAGGCCGCGTTCGACGCCGGCGCGGTGACCACGATGGCCGCGTTCAACGAGATCGCCGGCATTCCCGCCACCGCCAACACCTGGCTGTTGAGCGAGGTGCTGCGCGGCGAGTGGGATTACCGCGGGCTGGTGGTGTCCGACTACACCGGCGATCAGGAACTGATCGCGCATGGCTTCGCCACCGATGCGCGCGATGCGGCACGGCTGGCGTTCCTGGCCGGCGTGGACATCAGCATGCAGAGCGGGCTGTACCTGCAGCACCTGCCCGGCCTGGTCGCCGACGGCGCGGTGACGATGGCGCAACTCGATGCCGCGGTGCGCCGCGTGCTGCGGTTCAAGGCCGACCTCGGCCTGTTCGACGACCCGTTCCTGCGCATCGTGCCCGAGCGCGCGCAGGCGCGGCAGCGGCGCCCGGAAACGCTGGCGCTGGCGCGCGAGGCGGCGCGCAAGTCGGTGGTGCTGCTGAAGAACGACGGCGAGCTGCTGCCGCTCAAGCGCCGCGGCCAGCGCATCGCGCTGATCGGGCCGATGGCCGCCAACTGGGTGGACAGCGCCGGCCCGTGGACGCTGTTCGGCGGCGACGACAGCGGCAACGACCTGGCCACCGCGCTGCGCGCGCAACTGGCCGACCGCACTACGCTGCAGGTGGTGGAAGGCTGCGCGTTCGAACACAGCCTGCCCGGCGGCGTGCAGGCCGCGGTCGCCGCCGCGGTCGGCGCCGACGTGGCGGTGCTGGCGATCGGCGAGCCGCTGCGCTATTCCGGCGAAGCGCAGTCGCGCACCGAGATCGTCATTCCGCCGGCGCAGCAATCGTTGCTGGCCGCGGTGGCGGCGACCGGCACGCCGGTGGTGGTGGTGCTCAGCAACGGCCGCGCGCTGGTGCTCGACGGCGCGGTGCTGGAAGCGCCGGCGATCCTGGTGAGCTGGTTCCTGGGCTCGGCGTCCGGCGCGGCGCTGGCCGACATCCTGTTCGGCACGCACGGCCCGTCCGGGCGCCTGCCGGTGAGTTTCCCGCACGAAGCCGGGCAAGTGCCGTACAGCTACGCGCACAAGCCCAGCGGCCGCCCCGATCCGCGTCCGGACGCGCTGCAGCCGTACAAGACCCACTACCGCACCGTGCCCAATGCCGCGCTGTTCCCGTTCGGCCACGGCCTGACCTACGGCCGCATCGAATACGGCGAACTGGCGCTGAGCGACGCGCGGCTCGCCGCCGGCGGCACGCTGCGGATCAGCGCGCGGATCCACAACCGCGGCACGCGCGATGCGGAGGAAGTGGTGCAGTTGTACGTACGCGACCGCAGCGCCAGCGTCACCCGCCCGGTGCGCGAACTGAAGGATTTCCGCAAGGTGGCGGTGGCGGCCGGTGGCAGCGTCGGCGTGGAGTTCGTGCTGCGCCGCGAGGATCTGCTGTTCGTCGGGCAGGCGTTGAAGCCGACGGTGGAGCCGGGCGTGTTCGATGTGTGGGTGGCGCCCTCGGCCGAAGCGGCTGGCCTATCTGCGAGCTTCGACTTGGTGGACTGAGCGGGAGCGTTCCGCGACAGCGAACCCTGTAGGAGCGGCTTCAGCCGCGACAGACACCATCCGTAAAGCCCGTCGCGGCTGAAGCCGCTCCTGCAGGATGCAACGTGTCAGCCCCGCAGCGCCTTCGACATGAACCGCGCAATGCGGCTGCCGGCAGCGGCCCGAACAGCATCGGTTGTACATGTCGGCGGCACCCTTGGCGATGCGATGCGCTTGCGGGAGCGATCCGCGGCAGACAGATCATTGTGGGAGCGACTTCAGTCGCGACGGGCGTCACCGATAGAGCCCGTCGCGACTGAAGTCGCTCCCACAGGGTTCACTGCCTGCAACAGATGAGAGAGAAGCCACGCTAGCCTTGCATCGCCTCGGCGAGAAATGGCGCAGTCCGGCTACGCGCATGCCGCGCCACCGCCTGCGGTTCGCCGGCGACGACCACCTTGCCGCCTTCATCGCCGGCGCCCGGCCCCATATCGATGATCCAGTCGCTGGCCGCGGCCACGCGCATGTCGTGCTCGACCGCCACCACCGTATTGCCCGCCTCCACCAGCCCGTGCAATTGGCGCAGCAGCGTGTCCACGTCGGCCGGATGCAGGCCGGTGGTCGGCTCGTCGAGCACGTACACGGTGTCGCGGCGCTGCGCGCGCTGCAGCTCGGTGGCCAGCTTGATGCGCTGCGCCTCGCCGCCGGACAGCTCGGTGGCCGGCTGGCCCAGCCGCAGATAGCCGAGCCCCACCTCGCCCAGCACCTGCAGCGGCCGCGCGATCGCCGCGTCGTCGGCGAAGAAGTCCGCTGCCTGCGCCACGGTCATGCGCAACACCTGCGCGATGGTCTGCCCGCGCAGTTCGATCTCCAGCGTCTTGGCGTTGTAGCGCGCGCCGTGGCAGGTCGGGCACGGTGCATAGACGCTAGGCATGAACAATAGCTCCACGAACACCGCGCCCTCGCCTTCGCAGGTTTCGCAACGGCCCTTGGCGACGTTGAACGAGAAACGGCCGGCGTCGTACTTGCGCTTGCGCGCCGCGGGCGTCGCGGCGAACCGCTTGCGCACGTGGTCGAACAAGCCGGTATAGGTGGCCAGGTTCGAGCGCGGCGTACGGCCGATCGGTTTCTGGTCCACCTGCACCAGCCGCCGCACGTGCTGCAGGCCGTCGGCGATGCGTCCGTCGGTCGCCGCCTGCGTACTGCGTTCCAGCGGATCCACGCCTTCTTCCGGATCGACGCGCTCCTGGCCAAGATGCGCACCGAGCAACTCCACCAGCGCCTGGCTGACCAGCGACGACTTACCCGAGCCGGACACGCCGGTGACCGTGGTGAACACGCCCAGCGGAATGTCCACGTCCAGCGCGGCGACGTTGTTGCGGGTGATGCCGCGCAGCTGCAGCCACGCGCCCGGCGCGCGCGGCGCGTGCGCGATCGGCGCCTGCTCGGCGAACAGGTAGCGGCGCGTGGACGAGGCGGCGACCTGGGCCAGCCCCGCAGGCGGCCCGCTGTACAGCACCTGCCCGCCCTGCTCGCCCGCGCCGGGACCGACATCGACGATCCAGTCGGCATGGCGGATCACATCGATCTCGTGCTCGACCACGAACAGCGAATTGCCCGCGGCCTTGAGCTGGTCCAGCGCCGCCAGCAGCGCCTGCGCATCGGCCGGATGCAGGCCGGCGGACGGCTCGTCCATCACGTAGACCACGCCGAACAGCTGCGAGCGGATCTGCGTGGCCAGGCGCAGCCGCTGCAGTTCGCCCGGCGACAGCGTCGGCGTGCTGCGTTCCAGGGTGAGATAGCCCAGGCCCAGCTCCTGCAGGATCTGGATCCGCGCCAGCAGATCCTGGGCGATGCGCTGCGCGGCGATGGCCTGCTCGGGATGCCGCTTGGCGTCGCGGGTGCGGCCTTCTGCGGCAGGACGCAGCAGGTCGGCCACCTGCGTGAGCGGACGCTGCGACAACGCGCCGATGTCGAGTCCGGCGAAGGTCACCGACAGCGCCTCGCGGCGCAGGCGCTTGCCGTCGCAGGTCGGGCATGGCGTGCTCAGCAGATACTGCGACACGCGCTTCTTGATCAGCGCGCTCTGGGTGCTGGCGAAGGTGTGCAGCACGTAGCGGCGCGCGCTGCTGAACGTGCCCATGTAGGCCGGTTCCTGCTTGCGCCGCAGTGCGCGCTGGGTCTCGGCGAGGGTGAAGCCTGGATACACCGGCACCGTCGGCTGCTCGTCGGTGTACAGGATCCAGTCGCGGGTCTTCTTCGGCAGCTTCGCCCACGGCACATCGACGTCGTGGCCGAGCGTGGTGAGGATGTCGCGCAGGTTCTGCCCGTGCCAGGCCGGCGGCCACGCGGCGACGGCGCGCTCGCGGATGCTCAGCGAGCGGTCCGGCACCATCGACGCCTCGGTGGCGTCGTAGATGCGGCCCAGGCCGTGGCAGGTGGGACAGGCGCCGGCCGGCGTGTTCGGCGAGAAGCCGTCGGCATAGATGATGGCCTGTCCCGGCGGATAGTCGCCGGCGCGCGAATACAGCATGCGCAACGAATTGGAGATGGTGGTGACGCTGCCGACCGACGAGCGCGTGCTCGGCGCGCCGCGATGCTGCTGCAGCGCCACCGCCGGCGGCAGGCCATCGATGGCATCCACGTCCGGCACGCCGGCCTGGTCGATCAGGCGCCGTGCGTAGGGCGAGATCGAATCCAGATAGCGCCGCTGCGCCTCGGCGAACAGCGTACCGAACGCCAGCGAGGACTTGCCGGAGCCGGACACGCCGGTGAACACCACCAGCGCATCGCGCGGCAGCTCCACGTCCACATCCTTGAGGTTGTGTTCGCGGGCGCCGCGGACGCGGACGAAACCGGAGGCGGCGGAAGCAGGCGGTTTTGGCATTGGCTGGGAGACACATCTGCGAGAACGCGGACAAGCTTAGCGGGTCGGTTGGCTGTGCCGTGTATGGGCCGGCGCGGTGCATGCGGCATCGCCTCCAACATGATGCCCACCAGCCAATCGAGACGCCGCTGTAGGAGGGGCTTCGGCCCCCGACACTATCGGCAGCCGTCAAATGCACCGCTTCGCTCGTCGCGACTGAAGTCGCTCCCACCGGGACTTGCGGTGAGCCGGCTGGGTGCACTGTCGGAGGGGCTTCAGCCCCGACCGGGATTGTCGACACCCAGGCTGCCTGTCGCGGCTGAAGCCGCTCCTACAGGGGACTTGCGGCGAACTGGCCGGGTGCACTGCGGGAGTGACTTCAGTCCCGACGCTGTCCGCAGCCGTCGAGTGCACCGCTTCGCTCGTCGCGACTGGAGTCGCTCCCACAGGGACTTGCGGTAATTCGGCTGGGTGCACTGTAGGAGGGGACCGGGATTGTCGGCCCCCATGCTGCCTGTCGCGGCTGAAGCCGCTCCTACAGGGACTTGCGACGAGCCGGCTGGGTGCACTGTGGGAGGGGCTTCAGCCTCGACCGGGATTTGTCGGCACTTCATGCGGCCTGTCGCGGCTGAAGCCGCTCCTACAGGGACTTGCGGCGAGCCGGCTGGATGCACTGTAGGAGGGGCTTCAGCCCCGACCAGGATTTGTCGGCACTCCAAGCTGCCTGTCGCGGCTGAAGCCGCTCCTACAGGGACTTGCGGCGAGCCGGCTGGGTGCACTGTAGGAGGGGCTTCAGCCCCGACCGGGATTTGTCGGCACTTCAGCGGCCTGTCGCGGCTGAAGTCGCTCCTACAGGGACTTGCGGCGAACTGGCTGGGCGCGCTGTGGGAGGGACTTCAGTCCCGACGCTGCCCCCTTCCGCTACACGTAGCGCGGAATCGGCCCCAGCTGCGGCGTCTGGTCCGGCAGTTCCACTTCGGTGTCGTCCACATAGCACCAGCCCCAGCCTTCGGGCGGGTCGTAGCCTTCGATGATCGGGTGTGCGGTCTGGTGGAAATGCTTGGTCGCGTGGCGATTGGGCGAATCGTCGCAGCAACCGACATGGCCGCAGCTGCGGCACAGGCGCAGGTGCACCCAGGGGCTGCCGATCTTCAGGCATTCCTCGCAGCCGCGCGCGCTCGGCGTGACCTCGACGATGGTGGAAAGGTGGGAACAACGCGCACTCATGGGCTGGCCCTCTCGATGGGGGCGGGCGCACTGCGCCGCGCCAGGAACTGATGGATCTGCGCGACCACCGCCGCGCCCTCGCCGACCGCCGCGGCCACGCGCTTGACCGACCCGGCGCGCACGTCGCCGATCGCGAACACGCCCGGCCGGTCGGTCTCCAACGGCAGCGCAGGCACCTGGCCCGCCATGGGGTCGGCGCCGGTGACGACGAAGCCGGCGTGGTCCAGCTGCACGCAGCCGTCCACCCAGGCGCTGTTGGGATCGGCGCCGACGAACAGGAACAGATGGTGCAAGGCGCAGCGATGCGTGGCGCCGCTGGCGCGATCGCGGAACTCCGCGCTCTCCAGGCGCTGCGCGGCATCGCCCTGCAGCGACACCACCTCGGTGCCGGTATGCAATTCCACGTTCGGCAACGCGGCGATGCGCTCGATCAGGTAGCGCGACATCGACGCCTCCAGCCCCGCACCGCGCACGATCAGGTGCAGGCGCTTCACCTTCGGCGCCAGGAACACCACCGCCTGGCCCGCGGAATTGCCGCCGCCGACCAGGGCCACCTCCTCGCCTTCGCACAGCCGCGCTTCCACCGGCGAAGCCCAGTACGACACGCCATTGCCCTCGAACGCGGCCAGGTTGGCGATGTCCGGGCGCCGGTAGCGCGCGCCCGACGCGATCACCACGGTGCGCGCCTGCACGCGCAGGCCGTCGCGCATCTGCAACTGCAGCGGCGCGGCGCTGCAGTCCTCGGCGGTGGCCGCGTCGCAATGCAGCTGCGCCACTTCCAGCGGCAACGCCAGTTCGGCGCCGAACTTCAGCGCCTGGTTGTAGGCGCGCCCGGCCAGCGCCTGGCCGGAGATGCCGGTGGGAAACCCCAGGTAATTCTCGATCCGCGCCGACGCGCCGGCCTGGCCGCCGATCGCGCGCTGGTCCAGCACCAGCACCGACAGCCCTTCGGACGCGGCATACACCGCGGTCGCCAGGCCGGCCGGGCCGGCACCGACGATCGCCACGTCGTAGCGCTTGTCGGGGTCCAGTTCCGGGGTCATGCCCAGGCAATGCGCGGCCTCGGCCTCGCTGGGACGCCGCAGCACGGTGCCGCTGGGGCAGACCATCAGCGGCAGTTCGTCGTGATGGATGCCCAGGCGCTCGACCAGCGCGCGGCCCTCGTCGTCGTTGGCCGCATCCAGGAAGGTGTTGGGATAGCCGTTGCGGGTCAGGAAGCCCTGCAGGCGGGTCAAGCGCGCCTCGCCCGGCTCGCCGATCAGCACCGAGCCGGCGGTATCGCCTTCGATCAGTCCGACCCGGCGCAGGATCAACGCACGCATCACGATCTCGCCGACGTCGGCCGAACTGATCATCAGCGAGCGCAGATGCGCCGCATCGAACGGCACCGCCACGCAGCCCTGCGCCCCGGCACGTCCGCCGGCCAGCGACGCACGGCCGGCCAACTGGCTGACCTCGCCGGTGAACTGCCCGGCGCCATGCTCGGTGACAGGCTTCTCGTGGCCCAGTCCATCACGGCGCACCACCGCGATCGTGCCCTGCAGCACCAGCCACACCGGCGCCGGATGGTCGCCGACGGCGAAGACTTCCTCGCCCGGCGCGAACGTGCGCGGCGCGCCGCTGGCGAAACGGCGCGCGGTCTCCACCTGCGCCGGCTCGAGCACCGGGAACATCTGATGGCGACGGGTATCGGCCAGGCTCATCGGCATCCTTGTGGGCAGCGGGCGACAACGCACAGCATGCGACGCGTGGGCGCGGCCGGCAATCACCCATTCTGGGAAGAGGCGCGTGCACGGCAGCAGTGCGGCTACGCTCTCGGCGAGGGCGGAGGGGCGCGTCTCGCACACTCGGTCGGCGAGGCGCTTCGCGCCCGTACCCTCACCCCAACCCCTCTCCCGAGGGGAGAGGGGCCAAGGCGCTGCGGCTGTTCCCTTCTCCCACCGGGGCCATCCCCCTTTGGGAGGAAGATGGCCCGCAGGGCCGGATGGGGCGACGGACGACGCCTCGCAATCACCGCACACGACGATCTTTCGTCGCGACGCAGCACCGCCATCGCGCAGCCAGTACGCGCAGGTATGGCGCGCCGCACCCGGCTGCCGCAATGGCGGCCCTTGTGTTCGATCCGCAATCCCCCATCCAGTGCGTGCTGCGCCGTCTTCGGCGTCCGTCCCGCCCCTATCGTCCTCAAGGAAACCGCCCATGTCCGTCTCGATGTACCGCCTTACCGTCCCGGTGTTCCTGCGTGGCCTGGACGTGCTGCAGCACTACGTGGACCTGGCCGAGCGCCATGCGCAGGACCAGGGCCTGGATCCGCAGACGCTGGTCGACGCACGCCTGGCGCCGGACATGTTCGGCTTCGCCGCGCAGATCCAGCGCGCCTCGGACACCGCGAAGAACACCATCGGCCGCCTCAGCGACATCGTGCCGCCGAAGATGGCGGACGACGAAACCACCCTGGCACAGCTGCGCGAGCGCATCGCCGCCACCCAGCGCTTTCTGCACGGCGTGGAGGCTTCCGCCCTGGACGGTGCGCAGGACCGCGCGGTGTCGCTGAGCGCCGGCAAATTGAAGGCCGACTTCAACGGCAGCGACTACCTGCTGACCTTCGCCCTGCCGAACTTCTTCTTCCATGTCGCCACCGCGCACGCGATCCTGCGCCAGCAAGGCGTGGCGGTGGGCAAGCTCGACTACCTGGGACCGTTCGACACGGCAGAAACCGAGCGCGCATAAGCCCCTCTCCCGTCGGGAGAGGGGTTGGGGTGAGGGTACGGCGCGAAAGCGACTCGCGGATCCAGGCGCACGAGGCTCCGCCCGTACCCTCATCCGGCCCTACGGGCCACCTTCTCCCGAGGGGAGAAGGAAACAGCCGCAGCGCTTAAGCCCCTCTCCCCTCGGGAGAGGGGTTGGGGTGAGGGTACGCCGCGAAAGCGACTCGCTGATCCAAGCGCACGAGGCTTCGCCCGTACCCTCATCCGCCCCTGCGGGGCACCTTCTCCCGACGGGAGAAGGAATAGCCGCAGCGCTTAAGCCCCTCTCCCCTCGGGAGAGGGGTTGGGGTGAGGGTACGGCGCGAAAGCGACTCGCTGATCCAAGCGCACCAGGCTCCGCCCGTACCCTCATCCGCCCCTGCGGGGCACCTTCTCCCGATGGAAGAAGGAACAGCCGCAGCGTTTAAGCCCCTCTCCCCTCGGGAGAGGGGTTGGGGTGAGGGTACGGCGCGAAAGCGTCTCGCTGATCCAAGCGCACGAGGCTGTACCTGTCAGCGTCGGAGGCCGCGACTGTCGGCGCCAGGCGATTAGGCCAACGAAGGCACCGCAAACGCACCAGCATCGTCCGCCGCAAACGCCACGCCGGCCAACGCATGCATCCGCGCCACCGTCGCCGCGAACGGCCGCAGCACCGCCACGCCGCGTTCGGCGAACACCGCATGCAGGGCGGCGTAGTACCACAACGTCCCCTCGCGGCCGGCAGTGAAACGCGCGAACACCTCGGTGCCCACCGCGGGGTCTTCCAGATCCGCGACGATGCTGCGCGCGTTGTAAAGCTTGTCGCAGGCCGACACCAACAACACCGCATCCGGCGCCTCGCGCAGATGCGCCAGATACGCCTGCTTGCGGGTGCGCCAGTCGCGGCGCCTCGCCGGCACGTCTTCCTGCGCCGCCTTGTGCTCGGCGCTGGCGTCGGTGCAGCCCATCACGATCGCCGCCACCGCATCGCCGAACTGCGCGCGGATCACCGCCTCGTGGCCGGCGCCGCAGTCTTCGACCACGTCGTGCAGCAACGCCGCGATCGCCTGGTCTTCATTGCCGCCGGCCTCCAGCACCAGCGTCGAGACCCCCAGCACATGGCTGAAATACGGCACCGTGCCGCCCTTGCGGAATTGGCCGGCGTGGGCGATGCGCGCGTAGTCCACGGCACGCGCATAGAGTTCGGTGAGAGCGGTCATGCGGTCTTCCTGACGAGGGCAGACCCGCATTATTGCGGAATCCGCACGCCGTAGCGGCGCGAACGGTTCAGCCCGACGGCGGCCGTACCCGGAACACCACGCTCATTCGCGGCGCCACCGGCCTGGCGGTCTTGGGGATGCCGTGTTCGTGGGTGAGCTGCGACGCATGACTCATCGCCAGCAGGCTGCCCGGCGCCAGCTCCACGCCGATGGTCCTGCGCTCGCCGGCGGTGGTGCGAAGGTTCATGCGCCGCGGCGCGCCCAGCGACACCAGCGCGATCGGGTACGGGGCCAGCAGCGTATGCAGCTTGTCGTGATGCATCGCCACGCTGTCGCGGCCGTCGCGGTACAGGTTCAGGCCCACGTCGGTGTACGGCGCCGGCAGCCGCGCCTGCACCGCCGCATGCAGCGCGCGCAACGGCAGCGCCTCGGGCAGCTCGTGCAGCCCATACGCCGCCACCAGCCGCGGCACGTCCACCACCCGGTCGTACATCGGCCGGCGCAGCTGTTGCCACTGCGCGCCGTCGCGCAAGGCGGCGAACCACGCCTGCGCCTGCTCCGGATCGAGCAGCTGCGGCCAATAGCGGATACCGCCCTCGGCATCGGGCACCAGGCAATGCGGCGCGTCGTCGGGCTGGGCGAACAGGTCCATGGGCACAAGATGGGGGCGCGGCGAAGGAGGCACCATTCCAGCATCTGAACGGATCAGCGGCTGCGACGCGGCGCAATCTCGCCGCCCACAAGGGGAATTCTTACTTTTCGCCCGCGCTGCGTTAACGTTCCGCTTGGGAGCATGCAAAAATGTCCCTACACCACAGCACAGGCGATACGCACGCATGACAGCAGCGCGCAGGACGACGGAAAGCATGACCACAGCAGCCGCCACGCCCCTCCACAGCGCCCATGGCGCCGACGCCTCCGGCAACAGCGGCGCGCAGGCACCGGCCGCAGCGCTCCGCGCACGCGGCGCATCGACCAACCGCAGCGAGGTGTTCCAGTCGCCCCTGTCCGCAGGCGGCGCCGATGGCGACCTGCGCCGACGCGCGGAACGTGTACAGTTGGCGACCAGGGTGGCCGCAGTCGGCACGATTGCCGCAGTCGCGACGGTCGCCGCATTGATCGCCTGGCGGCGCGCGCGGCGCTAACCGATTGCGACGACGGCGTGCTGCTGCCTCGCTGCAGCAGCATGCAGGAGCGCCCGAACGCGCCCCCTCCCCGCTCCCAGCATGGTGCTCGGATGCCCTGCCTGCTCGGGCGCACAAACGGCACCGGCCATTCGAATCGCGTCTGGCCATCCCGAGCCGCCATCACGCAATCTCCGCAAAGCGGCCGCCGCCGCAGCACACTCATGCATGACCTCTAGCGCGCCATCGACACCGTGAATTGCGTGGCGGCGCCCACGCCATCGCGCGGCAGCGGCATGATCCGCACCAGGCTGTAGCGGCACACGTCCAGATCCTGATAGACCAGGGTACGGCCATCGTCGAACGCGAAACGCAGGTCGTAGCGGCAGCCGGCACCGTGGACGCCGACGGTGGCCGAGTCGCCACCGCCGCGCAGCGGATCCACCACCACGTCCCGAAATTCACCGCTACCGGGGTCGGCGACCGACAGCTTGGTCACGCTGTCGTGCGCGCGGTTGACCAACATGACGTAGTGCGTGCGGCTCGCGTCCTGCGCATGGGCGTTAGCCACTGCGGCGAGCAGCACACTGGCCAGACAAACGGTACGAAATGAAGGCATGGCGGGGAATCTCCAACAGGAAGGGATACCGCCCGGCGCGCATCGCGCAGCGGCAGCGGTGCGCATATCTGGCGCGCCCGCCCTGCCCCGCGCCCAGCGATCCGGGACGAATCGTCGTACCGGCGTGACCAATCGTCGCCATTGATCGCCGCGCTTCTCAGCGCGCACCACCGCGCTTAGGATCGGCGCATCCCGTTCGAGCATCGCCCGATGAAGATCCGCCTGGGTTCCACGGAAATCGGCCTGATCCGATACCTGAGCCTGTGGACGGCCGTTGTGGTGGCGTTCGCCGTGCAGGGCTGCCTGTACGACTCCGTCAACAACGGCCACAGCTGGCAGCTCGGCGACTACCTGCGCTGGTCGATGATCCAGTGGTACACCTGGGCCGCGCTGGCGCCACTGGTGTTCCAGTTGGGCGAACGCTTCCCGATCGTCACCCCGCTGCAGCTGCGTTCGCTGGGACGGCAGCTGCTGGCCAGCATCGGCGTCACCGCGCTGGCGATGTTCATCGGCGCAGTCGTCTCGCCGGGCGCGTTCTTCGACCAGCTCGGGCAGTTCATCGGCAAGCACTTCGCGATCGGCATGCTCACCTACTGGGGCCTGCTGGCGATCCAGCAAGCGCTGCACTACCGCAGCGAGAGCGACCGTCGCGAACTGGAAGCCAGCCGCCTGGCCACGGAACTGGCGCAATCGCGGCTGCAGGCGCTGAAGACCCAGCTGCAACCGCATTTCCTGTTCAACACCCTGCACGCCATCGTGACCCTGCTCGACGACGACGTCGCCTCGGCCGAGGACATGCTGCTGCGCCTGAGCGAACTGCTGCGCGCGCTGCTGGAGGAATTCGACGGCCAGGAAATCACCCTGCGCCACGAACTCACCCTGCTCGACCTGTACCTGGGCATCCAGCGCAAGCGCTTCGGCGACCGCCTGACCACGCGCCTGTACATCGACCCGGCCACGCTCGATTGCGCGGTGCCGAGCCTGCTGCTGCAACCGATCGTGGAGAACGCCATCCAGCACGGCATCGGCCGCCATGCCGGCGCCGACTGCGTGGAGATCGAGAGCCGGCGCGAAGACGGCCAGCTGCGCATCGAAGTGCGCAACCGCAACAGCACCCTGGGCGACGGCAGCGGCAACGCCGGCCACGGCATCGGCCTCTCCAACACCCGGCTGCGGCTGCAGGAACTGTATGGCGACGCCGCCGAGATCCGCCTGGACATGATCTGGCCGCAAGGCGTGGCGTGCCGCATCCGCATGCCGTTCCGCGAACTGGAAGACGCCGAAGGCGCGCCGGAGCACGTGCCCGCATGAGCATCGCCGCGCTGGTCATCGACGACGAGCCGATCGCCCGCCACGCCATCGTGCGCCTGCTGCGCGAGCACGCCGACATCGCCCTGCTCGGCGAATGCGGCGACGGCGCCGCCGCGGTGGCGGCGATCCGTGAACACTCGCCGGACCTGGTGTTCCTCGACATCCAGATGCCGGAAATGACCGGCATGGACGTGGTCGCGCAGATCGGCGCCGAGCGCATGCCCGCCACCGTGTTCGTCACCGCCTACGAGCAATACGCCGTGCGCGCCTTCGAAGCCAACGCCCTGGACTACCTGGTCAAGCCGTTCAGCCGCGAGCGCTTCGCCGCCACGCTGCAACGCGCCAAGGCGCGGCTGGGCGGCGCCGGCAACAACCCCGCCCACCTCCTGCAGGCGCTGGACGCATTGCGCCAGCGCGACGCCTACCTGCAGCGCATCGCCGTGCGCGTGGACGAACACGTGGTGTTCGTCGCCGTGGACGACATCGTCTGGATCAAGGCCAACCGCAACACCGTGCAACTCCACGTGGCCGGCGCCGTGCACGAACTGCGCGAGACCATGGCCGCCCTCGGCGCGCGCCTGGACCCGCGCCACTTCGCCCGCGTGCACCGCTCGGCCATCATCAACGTGCGCCGGGTCAAGGCCATCCACCCCTGGTTCAACGGCCACCACGTGGTGACCATGGACAACGGCCAGCAGCTGCGTATGAGCCGGTACCAGCATGAGGTGTTTCTGCGGTTGGTGACCAATGGTGGAGGAGAATGAGACGGGCGTGGCGGCAGTAAGTGCAGGATCACGTCTAGGTTCCGCGCCAGGCGCTCCATCGCCTACCCTCCAGCACGACTAGCCCGCGGCCCTGGCATCGAATCGACAGACGCAGCTGGCACAACTACAGTGCTCAGATCGCCTCGCCGCAGCACTGCGGTGCGGCACGCCGGACCGCACACCAGGAGAAACACATGAAGCCGTGGCGCGTCGCCGCCCAGATCGCCGGCCTCTTGTTCGTCGCAGGCGCATGCAGCATGTCCGCCGCCGCAAAGAAGACCCCGATGGCCTCCGATGTCCTGGTCGTCCCCGCGGACCTGCCCACCCAGCGCCTGTTCGACTGCGCCGAGACCAGCATCGCCCGATTGTCCGAGACCAGCAGTTCCTGGCCCAAAGTCACGCGCAAGGACGACGCCAGGGGCGTGCTGGAATCGGGCAACTTCGAAGACGCCAACCGCAGCGGCTTCCGCATGCGCATCGAGCGCGCGCAAGGCGCCGGCCAGGCCAGGATCGCCCTCAAGGGCGCCGGCGCCTACTTCGCCGACCTGGGCGTGGCGCAGGCGATGCAGGACCTCAAGACCGCGCTGGGCCGTTGCATCGCCACCCCACCGCGCTAGTCTCGAGCAGACGGAAAGAGAGCCCCATGCGCGACCATTCGATCGAAGCACGATTGCTCTGCATTGCCGGCATCGCCGGCCACGCGTACTGGGTGCTGCGCGACGAGCGCGGCATCGCCCTGGCCGAACTGCACGGCCTGGCCACCGACCGGCACACCGGCACGCCGATCCCGATCGGCACCGACGCGCGCAGGCACGCGCTGCGCGCCTGGCACTACCCGCACGACGCCGACTACGCCAACGCCATCGGCGCCCAGCCCGACCGCACCAGCTACCTGCGCGACGGCCAGCAGGCGCGCACCGCCGCCAGCGGCGACAAGCACGAAATCCTGGCGCGCTGGCACGCGGCGCTACGCGCCATGCCCGAACTCAACGCCCAGGACCTGGACTACCCCAACTATGGCTTCAAGCTGCTCGGCACCACCATCAACAGCAACTCCGCCTTTCGCACCTTCGGCGAACTGATGGGCGTGCCGGTGCCAGGTTTCTCCCGCAGGCTGCAACCGGGCATCGGCAACTGCATGTTGCCGCGCGAGCGCATCGCGGCGCTGTGTTATCGCGAGAGAACGACGCAAGACCTGCACCCCGTCGAAGTGACCACATGCGACCTTCATGTCAGAACCGAACGTCTGCTCGCTGACGGGCAATCGATCACTTGACGGATGGCGCGACGGCCGGGACGGCGGCTGTCTTTTTGACCACCTCGGCCCTGCTCCAACTCAGCACTTGGCTTGCAGGAATCAAGAAGCGCGGCTTGTGCTCGTCACTGAGCCCACCAGGCGGCGACACATAGAAATCCGACCCCAACCGGGTCAGCACATCGACCGAAGGCAGCACATACACGTTCGATCCGGTTTGCGCTCGCTCGCAGCGCGCTTCCGGCCAGGCGGCTTTGACGATCTGGCAGCCCTGCTCCGTCAATTGCAACTGCACGCCCGGCAGCATGCCGATGCCGAGCTTGCGCACGGTGACGTCTACTGTGCCAAGCAGCGCGCCGCTGTATGCCAAAACCATCAGTACCGCTGCACCTAGAACGCGAAAGCGTTTGGAAAACTGCACACGATGCGTTGCATACACCAACCAATGAAAAAACACGACGATGAATACTACAACTGCAAGATAGAACCAGTCTGATCCTTTAGTCGGAGGTGCCACATAACCCACGGCAAATGCAGCGAGCGGCCAGAATGCCAAGTACACCAGCAGCATCAACGAAAGGGTGCCGCGAGGCCTACGCAGTACCGGCCAGTACCGCCGCACTCGATCCACGTCCCAGACCACAGTCAATAGCGCCAGAGCAAGCGCACCAAGGCCAAAACCGAAAACAACTCCATAGGCCGCGAACCGAACGAATCCCCAGTGCTCGCAAAGCAGCAAAAATGCGTAGTACATAGCGCTAAGCAGGGCCGCTCCCGCGAACATCCATAGGCTACCGAAGACGCGCTCCCTCCGCCGACCCAATGCAAGCTGTGCGCGGCGGTAGTAAGACTTCAGCCCCTTACGCGCTGCATCGTCCTGTTTCGGCCGCAGTGGGACAACCAGCAGATGCTGATCGACCAGCAACCCTATCACCCACGCCGGCAACGCAAGCACCGCCAGGAAACCTAGCAGCGCGATCGCGCCGAACAGCGCCACGGCGCTCAACACCACGCCAAGATCGCCGAGCGACAGCGACGGCACGTAGCCGATGCGCAGGAAGTGCGCCAGCACCATGCCTCCGCCCCAACACGGCACCAGCCATTTCAGGTCCACCCCGAACGTCTGCCGCAACATGCTCCACAGCGGCACGGCCGGTGTGTTGCGCTTTTCCGACCGCTCGCCCACCTCACCGCCGCCAGCGGCGGCCTCCTCGCTCTGCTGCATCGTGGTTCCTTGGCGCTTGGCCGCACTGATTCCTTGCTGGGGCCAAGCATACGCAAGCTCCGCCGCACGGGGGCAGACACTTTCTTGGGACCGCGTGCCAACCGGCCGGATCGGCACGCCACACGCAGCAGCTAGGCCAAACGCACTATTGCGCCGCGTTCCTCAAAGCCTCTGCTTGATCACCTCATCAAGGACGCCGCGCACCGCATGCGCCGCGTCATAGATCGCTTCGCCAAGCGCAGGCAAGGTCCGGTGATCAAAATTGGCAGCGCTGCCCGTGGCGATCACATCGCCATAGACCGTAATCATCCGCATCAGACGGTCGAGCGTGTCCACCTGGTCCATGGTCATGCCGAGGGCAAAGGTTGGAGCGGCCATCTCACTCCCTCCCCCGCGTCGGGGCGTCCACGGTGTCACCGCCAAGATCCTGGCCCGAGTAAAGAGACTGACGCTGTGCCGGCCACGACACCTCGCGTAGCACCATGTCCATCTGCTCCGCGAGCAATTCCATGCACACCGCTAGCTCGCCCGCTCGCACCTTCGGCGCGGCCTCCCGCTCTTCGTCCACGCTGCGTGGCTCTGCCAGTCTTGCGAGGAACTTGATGAACTCGCCCAGCCGCACCAACCGGAACTGGCTATCTTCTGGCAGCAAATAGCCCGCCATTTCAAGATCGTCCGTTCTGTACTCCGACATCGTCGCCTCTCCTTCCATGAAGTGGCCGTCCGCCGCCATGGCGGACGGGAAGTCGGGAGGCTAGAAACCGCGTATAGCCGGCGGGTTTATTCCCCTTGCGGGTGTTGTATTCACCGCCCTCCCGACGCAGAGATCGCATCGGCTGCGCCTGCGAAGTGAGCAGGCACAAAAAACCCACCAGTTTGTCGGAGGTGGGTACCGCTATACGAGGAGTTTCTAGGCTCCTTGAACTAATAGTGCTACGACATTCCACGGCCGTCAACTAGCCTGACTTAAACGCCAATCCCAGTTATCAAAAGCCATTGGATAATGCGAAATTTTCCGCTCATTCGGCATCCAAAACTTGCGGAACATAGATCCGCCGCAGAGGAAGAAGGCCTTTATGACGAGAGTCGAACTGCTCATAGTGAGCAAAAATCAGCTCCACAAGTTCATCGCCATCGATAAGCCGCAGGTTCGGCTTGCTCTGCTCAAAGGTGCGCGACGGAGGACTGAAGGTACCCAGGGTCACAAACAGGCCGTACTCTCCGTTAGATAGCTTGCCGTACAGCGCAGACACATCCTTGTCAGTGGCGGCACCCGGGCTGCTTTTGACCTGCACCTTGATAATAGGCGGTTCGATGCCGAGATGATCCTTGTGGGCAATGACGTCTACGCTCGGCTCGTTCTTCCGGGTCAGACGAGCGTGGTAACCCATACATTGCAGCAAGTGGGCAACGAAGCCCTCCAGTGGCAATCCCTTCAAATCTTGTGCCAGGCGCTTGAGCACGAAATCTCGGGTCGTGTCTTCGATGTCATCGGCCACAGCGGAAACGGTCGAATCCTGGTCCACCCCGATCACAGCAGGTGCCTTGCCTTCGACTACGGAGCGGTATTCATCGGCGTAGTTCTTGATCTGGAACAAGCTGAGAGCCGACCCGATCTCGTACAACGCCCCCTGCGTAAACTCCAGACGGGGCACATGCTTGAGCCACTTGACCTTGCGGCGGTGCGGATAGGTCTTCTCGCCGGCAGGCTCGTACCGATACTCGCCCTCGATACGTCCAATGTGGATGTACTTGTCCTGCTTGGATGGGTACGCCACCAAGTCGCCGACCTTCATTTCATGCAGGAAGCGGTACGGCACGCCGGACACGGTGGCAATGCCGCCCTTCTTGGCATTGGGGTAGGCCTGCACGTAACGCTGTTTGAAGGCATCACGCTCCGCCGCCAGCGTGGACAAGTCGCCCATTGCCTCCCACCCGATAGCGATGCAGTTCTGCTTTAGGAACAGCAGGTCAGCGTCGCCGGTGCGGCCAGCATGAATGCCCCATACGGTGTCGTCCATTGATCAGTTCTCCAAGATATCTAGGGCGGGTAGCGAGTTGACTATCTTCTGAGTCTCCAGACTGACAGTGACGACGCGTTGGAACAGCTCCAAGGGGTACCTGGGGTTGCCCATGGTCTCGATGGCCCAGTCATTCGCATCGTTAACGATGCCGCTGGCCTTGTCCACGCGAACGGCCTGGCGCTCCATCACCCAATCGAGGGCGGCCTTGCCGTTGACTACATATTCCCAGGCGGCTTCGGGGACGCTGGCCATAGTGATCTTGCTGTTATAGATGACGGTACTGCGGTCGTTGACGGATTTTCCGGTTTCCAGGTCCTTCTTCTTGGCGAACTTCATCTTCTCGACGCGGTAGTCAGCGTCGGTTAGCGGCCCCTTGGCCTGGAGGGTCAGCGGGTACTTCTCCACCGTTTCGTAGTTGAGGTGCAGGTCGGCCAGGGCGCGACCGGCCTTGGTGAAATGCCAGAAGTCCTGGGCGGCGCGGACACGCGGGATGCGGGGCAGCTCCTTGCTCAGGTTGTCGGCGTAGCGTTCGCGGTAGTCGGGGGAATGCAGGATGCCGTAGACGTAATAGAATAGGTCTTCCTTGCTGATCGTTTCGCCGGGATAAGCGTTGGCGAAGTGTGCGAGGCCGGCATCGGTGATGGCGTCGCGGCGGCGCGGAACATCAGCGGACTGTGTGGCGAACAAACCAGTGTCGGATGGCTGATCCGATTCATCGTAGAGATATAGAGGAAAGCACTGCGCTCCTCCATCTGCCTGCTGCTCCAAGATCGCATTTGTGATCAGTGCGAAATGACCGTCCCCGCCCCAACGCTCTTTGAACGTAATTATCAGATTACCCGCTCCCGCATAAGGGAATAGCTTCGGCATCTGCAACACCATTTCATTAAGCCGCCTATCGAAGTACATCCAGCTCTTAGTGAATGGGCGGTATGTTGCGATAGTCAGCCTTGAATAATCTATGGCATGCCGCTTATTCTTAACCGCATCCGACCTAAGAGAGCGAGACCAACTAATCAAAGTCGGGTCCGCATCTAAGAATGAGGCCGCGGCGGCTTCGCGCGCGGCACGATCACCCACAGCAAAGACATCGTTGAATCGCGCCAGTTCGGACTCGTATTTTTCAATCATACGAATCATGTTTGACTCAAGGGCTTCCTTAGAGAAATTAAAAACCCAAGCATCCCTATTGGTCTGAACACCACCAGAGTAATTTTCAAATAATTTCGGCTCGCCACTCTTCTTGTCGCCAAGCGCGATAAAACGATCAAACCCACCATCGCGCTGCTTTAGCCAATCACCATGTGCGTCCGGCACGATGCTCTGCCATGCTTCTGAGGGAATACCGGAGACGCTGACATAGCCGGAAATTTTCTCCAGCTTTTCGTCGCGACTCAGATAATCGCCGATGTCGTGAAAAAAGACGCGACCATGCGCGCCGGCTTGCGGGTTCTTGACCAGCAGGGAGATGGCAATGGGTGCACGACTACCGCTACCGAAAATCTTGCCCCCCTCCTTGCGCGACGTTTCTCCGCTGGTGCGTTGGTTGCCGCGCAAGTGGAACACGTAGATGTCCGAGAACTCCTCCGCAAGACACTGACGCAGTCCGTCTGCGGTATTCGCCTCGACAAACCCGGCATTGGTGACAAATCCGATGACACCCGCATCCCCAATACGGTCACTTGCCCAGCGAATGGCGCGGATATAGCTATCGTACAGTGCGTTCTTATTGTTGGCATCTGAGCGGGCCGCATAGGTATCGCGGATGCGTGCATCAAGGGACGGATACGCCACGTTGGCATTGTTAGCATTGGCATCCCCCTGCCCCACCGAATACGGCGGGTTCCCTACAATCACTCTAATATCCAGCTTCTTCTGACGCCTACGCCGCTTGCTATTGTCCACCAGCAACGCATCCACCAGATCGTCTTTCTCATACATCTGGAAGGTGTCCGTCAACAGGATGCCCTCGAACGGCACATAGTCCCCACCCGCCAGACCATGGTACGTAGCCTCGATATTGATGGCCGCAATGTAGTACGCCAGCAACACCAGCTCGTTGGCATGGATCTCGTGCTTGTACTTGTGCTCCAGTTCCTCCGGCTTGAGCAAGCCCGACTGCAGCAAGCGCGTGATGAAAGTACCCGTGCCCGTGAAAGGGTCCAAGATATGCACCCCCTTGCTGCCCAGCGTCTGCCCGAACTCTTGCTGCAACAAGTGGTTCACGCTGTGCAAGATGAAATCCACCACCTCTACAGGCGTGTAGACAATTCCTAACTTGTCTCGCAGTTTCGGAAACGCATTTGCGAAGAACTTGTCGTACAACTCCACGATGATCTTCTGCTTGCCCGTGGCGTTGTCGATGCCCTCCGCCCGTAGCTTCACGCTGGCGTAGAACTCTTGTAGCGTGGCTGACTCCTTCTGCAAATTCTCCGCTTCCAGCACATCCAACACCTGCTGCATTGCCTGCGACATCGGGTTATGGCTGGCGAAGCTGTAGTCCGCAAACAACGCCTCAAATACCGGCTTGGTGATCAGGTGCTGCGCCAGCATCTCGATGATCTCGCCGTCACTGACCTTGTCGTTCAGGTCGTCGCGCAGTTCTCCTGCGAATGCTTCGAATGCCGCCCGCGCCTTCGGCTGCCCTTCATCCTCCAACACCGCCTTGATGCGGTCGATGTGCGTCTGCGCGATTCGAGCGATGTCGTCCGCCCACTGCTCCCAGTGACGGCGGTTACCGCACTTGTCTACCACCTTCGCGTACAGGGCTCGCTCAATCTCGCCCACCTCAAACTCAAACTCGCCTTGTACTTCGACCGGATAGTCCGCGGGCGTCTCGCCAATGCTGAACTTGCTCTTGGCCTTGTCCGCTTTGCTGGTCAAACGCGCTGCCTTGCGCTGCACGTTGTCTGCAATGGCGATGACTTCCATCTTACTGCGGTCTGGCCCCACCAGATCCAGTTTATTGACCATCGCATCGAAACGATCGTCGTGCGAGCGCAGCGCTTGCAGCACCTGCCAGACCACCTTGTACGTCTGGTTGTCGTTAAGCGCCTCGTTCGGCTCTACGCCGGCCGGGATGACGACCGGTAGCACCACGTAGCCACGCTTCTTCAGGTCATTGCCATCCTTGTCCTTTACCGTTCGCATGACGCGACCAACCGACTGCACCACGTCGACCTGCGAATTGCGCGGGGTCAGGAACAGCACGGCATCCAGCGCCGGTACATCCACGCCCTCTGACAGACAACGCACGTTGCTCAATACACGACATGTCTCCAGCGGCGTGGGGGCCTTCAGCCAGTCCAGCTTGTCTTCCTTCTCGCTGGCGTTCATGCCGCCATCTACATGCTTCGCCTCGCAGGTGAGGCGGGCGCCCTCCTCGATGTCCTCGGCGTCCTGGTACGCCTCCACGACCTGCTGGAACATCCCAGCGATTTCCTTGGAACTGACCTTGTGGGTCTTGCCGCCCTTGCCGGGCTCGATCACCTGGCAGAACGCCACAGCCCGCTTCATCGGTTCGGGCTTGTCGTTGCCATCCTCATGAATGCCCAGCTTAGCCAGTGCCTTCCAGCAGCCGACGATCTTCGCCGCGTCGTCCACGCGCAAGCTGTTGTTCTCGTCCTTCAGCAGCCCCTGCAGTTTGCGGTTGATGTGACTCTCTTCCACCGCCAGCACGATGACTTTGTAATCCACCAGCAAACCACGCTTGACAGCCTCCGAGAAGCTGATCAGGTACAACTGCTTGCCGTACCAGGCCTCGTTGTCCATCGAGTAGAGGGCAACATTGTCGCGTTCGGCCACTGCCTTGGCAGTGTCGGCATAGATACGCGGCGTCGCCGTCATATATATCCGCTTGGCGGCGCGAACATAGGCTGCGTCATGGATTCGCACGAACGCGCTTTCGTCATCTCCGTCGAACGTTGCACCCGTAGTGCGGTGTGCTTCATCGCAGACAATCAGGTCGAAGTCGGCCAGTCCTTGCTGTTGGGCGTCGTGAATGACCCCAATAGAGTGGTATGTGCTGAACACCACCGTCATGTGCTCATTGTCGTGGCGAGCGGCCACGCCCAGTGCGAGACTCCTGGCGTTCGTGGTGGCTGGATAGCGCAACTCGTGGGTGAAAGTCTGGACGGCATCGTCCTCCTTGCGCCCCTTCTTCTTGCCCACATCACTGTCCGAGCAGACAGCGAAACTGTGCAACGGCACATCGCTCTCCTGGGTCCACTCTGTCAGCGTCTGCGACAGCAGCGACAGGCTGGGCACCAGGAATAGCACCCGCTTGCCCTTGCCCGCCATGGCCTCGGCGATCTTGAGGCTTGTGAAGGTTTTGCCGGTGCCGCAGGCCATGATCAGCTTGCCTCGGTCGGCATCCTTGAGGCCGGCCGTCACTGCAAGCAGTGCAGATTCCTGGTGCGCCCTCAGCGTCTTTTTCTTCTTCAGGACAGGCGCAGCCTTGGACTGGTACTTCGCCCAATCGATTTGACTGGCCTCCAGGTCATGGAGGTCGATCTTACTGACCGGAGGCTGCTGGTCGACCAGCGCATTCTCGGCATGGTCGGACCAGTGGTTGGTCGTGCTGACGATGACACGGTGAACGAACGGCTTGCGCCCGGAAGCGGTGAAGAAGCTGTCGATATCCTTCTTCTGCAGCTTGTAGTCCGGATCGTAGAACTTGCACTGGATGGCGTGGATTTCACCGGTACCGGCTACCTGGGCGACCAGGTCGATGCCATCATCCTTGGCACTGAAGCCATGAGCCGTCGCCCATTCGGCCCAGGTCCAGACCTGGCTGTACAGATCGCGGTAGGTAGCCTCAGTGCGGAGGTAGGCGAGGATCAGCTCCTCGAAGTAGGTGCCTTTCTCTCGCTCACTCACCGCTGCAGTGCGGAAGCGACTCAGCAGTTCATTCAACGGACTCATATCTTCAGCTCCCATAATCTTCCAATAAGTAGCGGGCCGACAAAGTTGCGAGCCCGCTGCTTTGATTCAGTGATAGTCGTCTTCGCGCTGATGCCGAACCGCCAGTACGGTGACGCATTGGCGGTCCTCGACCTCGAACAGCAGCACATAGCCGCTGGCGCCAAAGCCGATGACCAACTCGCGCAGAAAAGGGTTACCCGGGCCTGCTTTGCGGCAGCTCAACGGCGCAAGCTCAAGCACGGTGATGCCGTCTCGGATGGCCTGCAGCGCACGCTCGGCCACGGTGAAGTCGCTCTCTGCGCGTTGCAGCAGCCAGTCGTAGAGGCGCGAGAGGTCTTCGCGCGCTTCCTCCGTGAAGCGGATGGTGAATCCCACGACGGCCTAGCCCTTCCGGGCTGTATCCAGCTGGGACTGCAGCCCAGCCAGCACGTCTTTCGCGTCGATGTAGCGGCCCGACTGCCGGGCGCTATCGCGCGACGCCAGGCCGCGCGCGACAAACGCATCTTGCTGTTGCCGCAGCTGCACTTGGGCGCGCACGGACTGCTCGACGAAGCTGGATAAGGTTTCGCCCTTTTGCAGCACCGCCTCAGCGGCTTCGCGCAGCGCAGGATCGACCCGGAGCGAAGGTAGGGATGCTGATTTCATGCGACACCTCGTGCGTTGCAATTGCAACGCATGATGGCAGGTGGGCGCTGTGACTTCAACTTTGCCGCTGTCCTCGGCAAGCGACGCGGGCCGTCCAACCCGCGCGCACCACCCGCCAGCCTTCGTACCCAAATTGGGTAGGTTTCTACCCAATTTGGGTATTTGCAAAGCCTTTTGGTTCGGCCTGGCGAAGGCTCCCTGGTCGGAAGCCAGCCGAACTCGACCAGCCACCACCCACCCTCACCCCTTCCGTCCCACCAACCACGCCTTGATCTCCGGCACCCGCTGCGCACGCAGCTTCACCCGCGTGCGGATGTCGGCGATGGCCGCGTCCGCATCGCGGCGCGAGGTCGCGGCGAGGTAGCGCTGCGCATACGCCTGGATCTTGTCGACCATCTTCAGGTCGACCGAGCCGGCGCCCAGGCGCGGGTAGTAGCGGGCGCGCGAGGTGGTGTCGATCAGGGTGTCCACCTGGTCGCGGCGGGCCACGGCGAAATCGAAGGCCAGGTCCGGGTGCTCGCCTGCCACCGTCGTGATCATGGAGGCGCTGTTGGTGGCGCCGGGCTCGTCGGTCAGCGCCATGTCCAGGGCGCGTTGCGCGAGGGTGGCGTCCTTGGCGCCGGCCAGCAGCAGGTAGTCCTGGTCGCGGATCATCGAGGACGTCTCCTTCTGCGCCATCCGGTGCAGCGCGTCCCAGGTGGCGGCGTCTGCATTGCGCGCGACGATGCCCAGCACGCTGTAGCGCAGTTCCGGCGACAAGGCTGTCGGGTCGGCCTGGAACGCGGCGAAACGGCGGCGCGCTTCGGCGATCACGGTGGCGTCGCCCATGTCGCCGAGCGTGTCGATCAGGTGCGCACGCAGTTGCTGGACCTGGGCGGAATCGCCTTGGCGGCCGTCCCAACCCAGCGTGGCGAATTCCGGCGCCAGCCGCGACAGCGCGTAGCGGCGCCAGGCCGCCTGGCTCTGCGGGTCGTCCTGGAACAGGTCGTCGATGCCGGCGTAGACCGTGGCGACAGTGACCCACAGGTCCGACGCGGCGCCCACCGGCACGGTGTCGGCCAGGCCGAGCAGGTCCGCTTGCGGCTGCAGGCCGACCGTGGCCAATGCGCTGGTATCCAGCAGCACGCCGAGCTGGTCCACCACCGGCAATGTGGCGAAGCCGGCGGTCAGCGCCTTGAACTGCGCGGGCGCGTACAGCGTGCGGTAGTAGCCCTTCTGCCCGGCGTTGACCAGCACCGGCGCGGCGCAGCCAGGCAATTGCAGCTGCGCGCTGCCGTCCACCAGCACGCGCACTTCTTTGTCGCCGCTGCGCACCGCCACCGGCACGTGCCAGTGCAACGGTTGTTTGCCGGGGCGGTCGAGGGTGTATTCGCCCTGCTCCAGGCGCACGACGGTGGTGCCGGCGTTGCAGTTGGTCGCGACCTTGATCAGCGGCACGCCGGGCTGCAGGGTGAAGTCGTGCGCCACCTGCAGGAACTGCTTGCCGGGCGCGGCGGCGTCGATTTCCTGCCACAGGTCGCCGGTGACGGCGTTGCCGTAGGCGCGCTTGGCGATGTAGCGGCGCACGCCGTCGCGCCATGCGTCGGCGCCGACGTAGTCCTCCAGCATGCCGATCACCGCCGAACCCTTTTCGTAGGTGATGCCGTCGAAGGCCTGGCTGGCCTGTTCGACGGTGGCCACTTTCTGCACCACCGGGTGGGTGGTGGCGTAGGCGTCGCTGCCCATGGCGGCGCGGCTGACGTAGGCGGGGCCGGTCTTGTCGATATCCCATTCCGGGTGCAGCCTGGCGGTGGTGCGGCCTTCCAGCCAGGTGGCGAAGCCTTCGTTGAGCCACAGGTCGTCCCACCAGGCCATGGTCACCAGGTCGCCGAACCATTGGTGCGCGATCTCGTGCGCGGCGGTGGTGAACACGCGCTGCCGATCGGTCACGTCCGACACCGCCGGGTCCAGCAGCAGGGAATGTTCGAAGGTGAAAATGGCGCCCCAGTTCTCCATGGCGCTGAAGAACTGGCTGCCGCCCGGTGCGGCGATGTTGTCCAGCTTGGGCAGCGGATAGCGCACGCCGAAGTAGTCGTTGTATTCGCGCAGCACGTCGCGGCCGGACTCCAGCGCGAAGCGCGCCTGGTCGGCCTTGCCCTGCTGGGCGATCACGCCGATCTCGGTGCCGTTGTCGCCTTTGAGCGCGGTGCGCTCGAACTCGCCTACGCCCAGGAACAGCAGGTAGGTGGACATCTTCGGCGTGGTCTGGAACGCGACGCGCTTGAGGCCATGGCCGAGGTCGGTGGTGGCGGCCACGGGCATGTTGCCGACCACCATCTGCGCGGCCGGCGCGTTCACCGTCAGGTCGAAGGTGGCCTTGAAGTCGGGTTCGTCCCAGGACGGCAGGAAACGGCGCGCGTCGGAGTTCTCGAACTGCGTGTACAGCGCGCGGCGCTGGCCGTGCGGGGTGGCGTAGTCCAGCGCGAACAGGCCGTTGGCCTGGGTGTTGATGACGCCGCTGTAGTCGATGGACAACACATAGCTGCCCGGCACCAACGGCTGGTCGAACACGAAGCTGGCGGTCTGCGCGTCGGCGTCGGTGGCGACCTTGGCCACCAGCGCCGCCTTGGCCTTGCCGCCGGTCAGGGTGCTTTGGCCGAAGCGCAGGTCGGCGGCCTGCAGCACGATGCGGTCGGTGGGCTGCAGCACGTCGAGCGCGATGCGGACCTTGCCGTCGAACGTCATCGTGTCGGCGTGCGGGGTGATCTCCAGCGCGTAATGCCGGGGCCTGGCGGTGCGCGGCAATTGCGTGGTGACCGACGCGACCGGCGCGGCGGCGACGCTGGGTGCGGGACGTTCCGTCTGGGCGAACGTGCACGGCGAGACGCTGGCCAGGGCCAGGGCGATGGCGGTCGTGAGGATCTGGCGCATGGGGGCTCTTCGAAGGGGCCGGCGCAGGATACAGACGGCGCGGCGCGTTCGACGCGGCCGCCTGCAACGCAGACAGCGGGCAATCAGCTCGCGCCGCCAGGACCCCGCCCTGCCGACCCGATGGCAGCGGCTAAGTCACGCCAGCTGCTTGAGTTGCGCCTCGCTGGGAAAGTCACGCACGCGAAAGCGCGGCGGATAGAAGTCCGGTTCCTGCTCCATCAGTTCGGCGACCACCGCGACGGCCTTGTCCCAGTCCGCGACCACCATGTCCGCGTCGCCCTCGTCCTTCGGCACGACGAAGGCGATGCGATCGGCCTTGGGCAAGGAGGTGTCGACATCGCGGGTCCAGGTCGCCAGCGAGAACTGCCGGCCGCTGCCGTCGTTCTCCTCGAACACGCGGTAGGAGGCGACGAAGATGTCGGTGTGGTTCGCGGCGTGGATCTTTTCCAGCAGGTCCTTCTGCAGGGAATAGGCCGGCGCATCCATCATGCGCTGCAGATCGGCCTGGCGGCGCCGGTGCTCGGGCTGCGGCAGCGCGAATGGGACGATCCGGCGCGCGTCGTCGTAGGCGAAGGCCAGCGAGGAGATGCAGCGCCCGTTCGCGGCCGCGTCCAGGCTCAGTTCCAGCATGCCCGCCATCGCGGTTTCGTCGCGGTCGCCCACTACCAGCAGGCAATCGCGGGTGGGCAGCATGAACACCGGCCGCCCCTTCACCGGAACGCGCTGCAGCACGTCGGGCAGCACTACGCGGCTGGTGTCGTAGGCGTCGTGCCAGGCACCCTGGAAGATGCCTGGGGCGACCTCGACGAAGCGGTCCGGCGTGGCGTCGCGCAGGTTGTCGTGGGCGATGGCCAGCGCTTGCTCGAAGGTGATGCCCCATGCGTCCTTCGGCCCAGCGAGCAGGGTCGAGGTCGAATCGGGGCGGTCGATCGCCAGCAACTCGACGCAGTCCTCGCTCAGCTCGCGCCAGACGGTGGTGAACGGCGTCTCCCAGCCATGCGCGCGGATATGCTCCAGGCGCATCTCCTCGAACATGGCGCGATGGCGCACGACGGGCATCAGCATCGGCCGCGCCTGCTCCAACGTCTCGATCTGGTTGTCTTCGCCGCCCTCCTCCACGAACGCCGCGGCATAGCTGCGCAGCACCTCGGCGCGGCGCTGGCGATCGGCGGTGGTGTAGTCGTGGTAGGCGTTGTGCAGATTGATGATGCGCCCGCGTGGCGCGACAAGGCGGAATTCGTCCGGCCGGTACGTTAGCTCCTCCCGGTAGCCCTGCGCACGCAACGCGCCCTCGAACAACGTGGCGAACGCATCAGGACTGGGTTTGCGATTGAACAGCTTGTCGAACAGGGCTGTGAGCATCAGCGGTCTTCCTTGGTGAAGTGGCGTCATGCTTGTTGCGCGCAGAACGCTAGCACAGCTGCAGCGGCCACCAGGCTTCACCGGCAAGAAAGCCCCGCCGGAGCAGGGCGCGTCTCGGCCGCATTCCATGTTCCGGAATGTGGAATGCCTCTTCTGCAGCTCGACACACAGACGCAAGAAAGGCCCCTTGCGGGGCCTCTCTGCACCTCAAGTCCCGACATGCGCCGGGACGCCGGATCAGGCGAACGGATCCTGCAACACCATCGTGTGGTCGCGGTCCGGGCCGGTGGAGACGATGGAGATCGGGCAGCCGGCCAGCTCCTCCAGCGCGCGCAGGTAGGCGCGGGCGGCGGGCGGCAGTTCGTCCCACACGGTGATGCCGTGGGTGTTCTCGGTCCAGCCGGGGAACTCCAGGTACACCGGGGTGCACTCTTCCCAGCCCTGCGCGTCCAGTGGCGCGTATTCGGTGCGCTTGCCGCGGTATTCGTAGGCGATGCAAATCTTCAGCTTCTCCATGCCGTCGAGCACGTCGAGCTTGGTGATGCACAGGCCGGAGATGCCGTTGATGGCCACGGCGCGCTTGAGCGCGACGATGTCCATCCAGCCGCAGCGGCGCGGGCGGCCGGTGGAGGCGCCGTACTCGGCGCCGCGGTCGCGGATGCCCTGGCCCACTTCGTCGTCCAGTTCGGTCGGGAACGGGCCGCCGCCGACGCGGGTGGCGTAGGCCTTGGCGATGCCGAGCACGTAGTCGATCGCATCGGCGCCGACGCCGGTGCCGGCCAGCGCGCCGCCGACAGTGGTGTTGGAGCTGGTGACGTACGGATAGGTGCCGTGGTCGATGTCGAGCAGCGCGCCCTGCGCGCCTTCGAACAGCACGCGCTTGCCCTGCTTGCGCAGCTCGTGAAGGATGCCGGCCACGTCGTACTTCATCGGCTGCACGTAGTCGCCGAAGGCCAGCGCCTCGTCGAAGGTCTTCTGGAAATCGACCGCTTCCACGCCCAGGTACTTGGTCAGCACGAAGTTGTGGTAGTCCAGCGCGGTGCGCAGCAGTTCTTCCAGCTGCGGCGGGTAATGCAGGTCGGCGATGCGGATGCCGCGGCGTGCCACCTTGTCTTCGTACGCCGGGCCGATGCCGCGGCCAGTGGTGCCGATGGCCTTGCCGCCGGCGGCCTTCTCGCGGGCCTGATCCAGGGCGATGTGGTACGGCATGATCAGCGGCGCGGCCGGGGAGATCTTAAGGCGCGAACGCACTTCCACGCCCGCTTCCTCCAGCTCGCTGATTTCCTTGATCAGGGCGGCCGGGGAGATCACCACGCCATTGCCGATCAGGCACAGCGCGTCTTCGCGCAGGATGCCCGACGGGATCAGGTGCAGGACGGTCTTCTTGCCGTTGATGACGAGGGTGTGGCCGGCGTTGTGGCCGCCCTGGAAGCGCACGACGGCCCCGATTTCCTCGGTGAGCAGATCGACGATCTTGCCTTTGCCTTCATCGCCCCACTGGGCGCCGAGCACGACAACTGACTGACCCATGGCTGGGTAACTCCTGGTTTGCTGCGCAGCCATCGGGGCCGCACGGATGTGGTGGCCATGCACGGGTCTTGCCGGCGCCGGTACGGCCGCTCCATCGGGGAGCGTCCAGGCGGCGGCAGGCCCTTACACGGAAAAAGCCGGTCGAGGCGCTCGTGTGGAGCGGGCCCGGCCGGCTTTTGTGCATTATCCGGGTTTTGGGTGGCGGTCACCACCCCTTCCGCGGCCGCGTTCAGCGACGTACCCGGCTGGAGCGAACCGGATGCGGGTCAGGCGCGGACCCACAGCAAGGCCAGCAGCCCCACCGCCAGGGCCACGCCGCCGGCGATGCGCAACTGCGCGGCCGGCATGGCCAGCATCTGCTGCACCAGCCGCTTCCAGGCCTCCGGCGCGACCAGCAGGACCAGGCCCTCGAAGACGATCATCAAGCACACCGCGGCGATCAGATCGTGCATGGGGTCTCGGGTAAGAGGGAATGGGCGAACGCGTCAGCGCTGGAGCGCCTTGAACCACCTGTAGGAGCGGCTTCAGCCGCGACATTTACCTTGCCGGAGAGGACCTGTCGCGGCTGAAGCCGCTCCTACAACAGGGGACTGCGGGGACCGGGATCCGCTCTTGCGAATCCCGAATCCCCAATGCCGAACCCCGGCTCGATCAGCGCTCGCTCTTCAGGTACTGCAGGAACGGATCGTTCTTGTCCAGCACGATCACCGCGTTGCCGTCGGCCATGGCGCCGCGATAGGCCTCCAGGCTGCGGTAGAACGCGTAGAACGACGGGTCGGCGGAGCCGGCCTTGCCGTAGATGCTGGCGGCCTCGGCATCGCCTTCGCCGCGCAGCTTCTGCGCGTCGCGCTCGGCCTCGGCGACCAGCACGGTGCTCTCGCGGTCGGCCTGGGCACGGATGGTCAGCGCCTGCTCTTCGCCTTCGGCGCGCAGCTTGCTGGCTTCCTGCTTGCGCTGCGCGCGCATGCGCTCGTACACGTCGGTGATCACCTGGCTGTCGGTCGGCAGGTCGATCTGCTTGATGCGCAGGTCGGTGATCTGCATGCCCAGGGTCTTGCCGGCGGCGTTGATCGCGCTCAGCTGCTGCGCGATCAGTTCGCTGCGGTCGCCGGACACCAGCTGCTGCAAGGTGCGCGAGTTGATCTGGTTGCGCAGCGAATCGATGATGATCGGTGCCAGGCGCGCGTTGGCCACCTTCTCGTCGCCGCCGGTGGCGCGGTAGAAGGCGCGCACGTCGGAGATGTAGCCGATGGCGAAGAAGTCGACGCTGACGTCCTTCTGCTCGGCGGTGAAGTAGCGCGCCGGCGGCGTGTCCAGCACCTGGAAGCGGCGATCGAACACGCGCGTGGATTCCACCAGCGGCAGCTTGAAGTGCAGGCCCGGCTTGAGGTCGGCACGGGCCACGCGGCCCAGGTTCAGCACCATCGCGGTCTGGTCTTCGCGCACCACGAACACCGAGCTCAGCAGCGCGAACAGCGCCACGACCGCGACGCCCGCCCACAGGGAAATTCTCATGGCTGCACCTCCTCACGGCCGTTCGGGCGCGGCGTGCGCTCCGGACTGCGGATACTTTCGGCCGGGCTGCTGGACAGCGACGGCATCAGGACTTCCTGCGGCAGCGTCGGCATGCCGCCGCTGGCGGACGGCGCCGGCGCGGCGCTGGCGCCGCTCTTGCCGCCGTCGGCCGGCATCGGCACGTAGATCAGCTGGCGGCCGTCGCCGCCGATGACCTTGCGGTTCTCCGACAGCACCTTCTGCACCGTCTCCAGCCACAGCCGCTTGCGGGTGACGTCCGGCGCGTTCTGGTACTGCTGCTGCAGCAGGGTGAAGCGCTCGGCATCGCCTTGCGCGCGGGCGATCGACGCTTCCTTGTAGCCCTCGGCGACGGTGCGGGTGCGCGCGGCCTGGCCGCGGGCTTCCGGCACCATCTTGGCGGCGTAGGCCTGGGCCTCGTTGATCAGCCGTTCCTTGACCTGCTGGGCGCCGTTGACCTCGTCGAAGGCCGGCTTCACTTCTTCCGGCGGGCGCGCGTCGGGCAGGGTCAGCCCGGTCACGATCAGGCCGGTGCGGTAGGCGCTGAGCGCGGCCTGCAGGCGGTCACGCGCGGCGGTGGCCATCGGCCCGCGGTTGTTCAGCACCACGTTGAGGTCGGCGCGGCCGACCTGTTCGCGCACCGCGCTCTGCGCGGCCTGCTCCAGCACCTGGTCGGCGTTGCGCGAGCCGAACACGTACATGCGCGGGTCGTCGATGCGGTACTGCACGTTGAGCGAGACGCTGACGATGTTCTCGTCGCGGGTCAGCACCGGCACCTGATTGCTGAAGGTCTTGATCTCGGTGGCATTGACCTTGCGCACCGATTCGATCGGCCACGGCAGCTTGAAGTTCGGGCCCGGCTGCAGGATCCGCGAGAACTGGCCGAAGCGCAGCACCACGCCGCGCTGCTGCTCGCCGATCAGCTGGAAGCAACTGAACAACAGCAGCAGCACCACCGCCGCCAGCACCCAGCGGCCGATGTTGGCGCCGTCGCCGCCGAACAGGTCCTTCAACGGACCGGGCAACCCGCCCCACTTGCCGCCACCATTGCCGCCACGAGGCTTCCAGGGATTGCGCCCGTTATTGTCCGGGCCATCTCCGCCCTTGCCGCCGGGTGTATTCCAGGCCATGCATGCTCCAAGAAGGTAGGTGGCGGCGCGTCGGTCCGCGCCGGTCACCGTAAGTGAGTCGCCGATTCTACAAGATGGGGCAGATCCGACGTTTCGAAAGGGCTATCTTGGTGCATTCCTTCGCGCCGACCAAGGTTTTCGCCATGTCGCTCCCCGCCAGCTTCCCCGCCTTCCGCATCCACCAGGACGATGCCGGCTACCGCGCCGCGGTCGAACCGGTGGGGCTGGACCAGCTCAGTCCCGGCGAAGTGGTGATCCGCGGCGCCTGGTCGTCGGTGAATTTCAAGGACGCCCTGGCCGGCACCGGCCAGGGCAAGATCCTGCGCCGGTTCCCGCTGGTCGGCGGCATCGACGTGGCCGGGCACGTGGTCGCCTCCAGCGATCCGGGCTTCAAGGAAGGCGATGCGGTGCTGGTCACCGGCTGCGGCCTGAGCGAGACCCGCGACGGCGGCTACAGCCAGTACGCGCGGCTGGAGGCCAAGTGGGTGGTGCCGCTGCCGGCCGGGCTGAGCCTGCGCGAGAGCATGGTGCTGGGCACCGCCGGCTTCACCGCAGCGCTGGCGCTGCTGCGCCTGCTCGACAACCGGCAGACCCCGGCCCACGGCCCGCTGTGCGTGACCGGCGCCACCGGCGGGGTCGGCTCGCTGGCGATCGACATCTTCAGCCGCGCCGGCTTCGAGGTGCATGCGGTCAGCGGCAAGGCCGACCGCGCCGAGCACCTGAAGGCGCTGGGCGCCAGCCAGGTGCTGGGCCGCGACGCGCTGCAGACCAAGCGCCCGCTGGAGTCGGTGCGCTTCGGCGGCGGCCTGGACAACGTCGGCGGGGCGATGCTGACCAGCCTGTTGGCGCAGACGGCCCCGTACGGCAACGTCGCCAGCGCCGGGCTGGCGGCGACCCCGGAGCTGGACATGACGGTGATGCCGTTCATCCTGCGCGGCGTGTCGCTGCTGGGGATCGGCTCGGCCGGCACCGCGCGCGACCTGCGCGACCTGATCTGGCAGCACCTGGGCAGCGACTGGAAACCGCGCCACCTGGACGCGATCTGCACCCGCGAAGTGGACCTGTCCGGCCTGCCCGAAGTGTTCGCGACGATGCTCGCCGGGCAGTCGTTCGGGCGCACCGTGGTGCGGCTGGATCCGGCGGCGTAGACGTGCCCGGGGGTTTGTGACGCGCACCGCTTTCCGGGTGCGCGCCGCTGCCACTACACTCGTGGCTCCAAGGGGGAAACACATGGCACGCATCCTGATCGTCGACGATTCGCCGTCGCAGTTGCTCGGCATCCAGCGCATCGTGGAGAAGCTGGGCCACGAAACGCTCACCGCCACCGACGGTGCGGCCGGCGTGGAAGCGGCCAAGGCGGCGCTGCCGGACCTGGTGCTGATGGACGTGGTGATGCCCAACCTCAACGGTTTCCAGGCCACCCGCACGCTGCGCCGCGAGCCGAGCACGCAGAACATCCCGGTGATCCTGGTCACCACCAAGGACCAGGACACCGACCGCATGTGGGGCATGCGCCAGGGCGCCCGCGCCTACATCACCAAGCCGTTCTCCGAGGACGAGCTGTCCGAGGTGATCGAGCGGGTGTTCAGCGGCGAGGACCCGCCGAAGGGCTGAGGAGCCGGGATTGGGGATTGGGGATTAGGGATTGAGGTGCAGCCGAGGCGGCCATGCGCTCTCGCCCTGCGCTTTTTGTAGGAGGGGCTTCAGCCCCGACGCCTTACCGGTAACGCACCGGGGCTGAAGCCCCTCCTACAGGGAAGCACAAGCTGCGGCAGGCCTGGGAAACTCGAATCCCCAATGCCGAATCCCGAATCCCGGCTTCACACTGCCTCGCCGAACGCCTTGGCCAGACTGCGATAGGCCTTGCGCTGCGCCTCGGTCTCCGGCGCCGGTGCCAGCACTTCCAGTTCCACGATCTGGTCGCCCGCCGGGGTGCCCGGCAGGCCGCGGCCGCGCAGGCGCAGCTTGCGCCCGGCGTCGGACTCCGGCGGGATCTTCAGCTCCACCGCACCGCCCAGGGTCGGCACGCTGATGCTGGTGCCCAGCGCCGCCTGCCACGGCGTCACCGGCAGGGTGTACAGGATGTTGAGCCCGTCCACCTCGAACTGCGGGTGCGCGGCGTATTCGATCTCCAGCAGCAGGTTGCTGCCGCCGTTGCCCTGCCCGCTCAGCCGGATCACCTGGCCGGGGCGCACGCCCTTGGGCACGCGCACGTCCAGTTGCTTGCCGTTGATGGTGATGCGCACGCTGTCGCCGGCATACACGGCTTCCAGCGGCACCGCCAGCTTGGCGCGGGTGTCGCCGCGCGGCGCCGCGCCCGGGCCGGGACCGGGGCCGGCACCGCCCTGGCGCGCGCGCTGCTGGCGCGCGAACAGGCTCTCGAAGAAATCGCTGAAGCCGCCGCCGGCGCCGCCGTTGCCGAACACTTCCTCGAAGTCATAGCCCTGCGCGCCACCGTAGTTGGGCGGGGCCTGGAACTCTTCGCCGGGCCGGTAGCCCTGCGCGCGCAGCTGGTCGTAGGCGGCGCGCTTGGGCGGATCGCGCAGCGCCTCGTAGGCCTCGTTGATGGCCTTGAACTTGTCCTCGGCGCCGGCCTCCTTGCTGACGTCGGGATGGTACTTGCGCGCCAGCCGCCGGTAGGCGGTCTTGATCTCGGCGTCGCCCGCGCTGGGCTCCACGCCCAGGGTCGCGTAGTAATCCTTGAATTCCATCCATCACCTCAAAAAGAGTCGGCCCGCCGCCTTGCGGCAACGGGCCGGTTGCATGCTGCGCACCATCGCCCGGCCATTCTACTGGCCGGCCGCGAAGGCGCGGCGACGCCGTGGCGTCGCCGGCGCGGGCGGGCGCTTACTGCACGATCGTGGCCCCGGTGTCGACCTGGATCCGGCGCGGCGTGCTCGCCGGGCGCTTGGGGATGCGCACTTCCAGCACGCCATGGTAGCCGGTGGCGGAAATGTTGTCGGGATCGGCGCTGTCGGGCAGCGCGAAACGGCGGTGGAAGCTGCCGTAGCGGCGCTCGATGCGCGAGAAGCGCTCGCTGTCGGCGGTGGACTCGCTCTTGCGCTCGCCCTTGATCGACAGGATGCCCTTGTCCATCGACACCTCGATCTCGGCCGGGTCGATGCCGGGCAGGTCGGCGTACAGCACGAAACGCTCGGCTTCCTCCTTGATGTCCACGCGCGGCACCCACTGCGCGGTGACGACGGCCGACTCGTCGGTGCCGCCGTTGGGGTCGAAGAAGCGGTCGAACACCTGCTTGATCTCGTTCTGGAAGGCGGCCTGGGCCGGCAACGGGCGATAACGGACGATGCTCATCTCGTAGTCTCCTGCAACGTGAATGGGATAAACCCTGACGGGTGGTTCGCGGCGGCGGGCCAGGCCCGCCGCCATGCCTGCCAGATAGGAATGGCCCTGCGCTTTTCAAGGGGCCTTGACGCTGCCTTCCCATTCCGATTTCTAGACTCGATTCATCCAAGGAGCCCGACATGCCCATCCAGCCCGGCGAACGCATTCCCGAAGTGGTCCTGCAACGCATCCGCGAGGGCGTGGAGCAGGTGGACACCCGCAGCCTGTTCGACGGCCACCGCGTGCTGCTGTTCGCGGTGCCCGGCGCGTTCACCCCGACCTGCTCGGAGAAGCACCTGCCCGGCTATGTCGAGCACTTCGAGGAATTCCGCAAGCGCGGCATCGAGGTGTACTGCATGGCGGTCAACGACCCGTTCGTGATGCAGGCCTGGGGCAAGAGCCAGCTGGTGCCCGACGGCCTGCAGATGCTGTCCGACGGCAACGGCGCACTGGCCAAGGCGCTGGGCCTGGAAATGGACGCCAGCAGCTACGGCATGGGCGTGCGGGCGCGGCGCTTCGCGCTGTACGCCGAGGACGGCGTGGTGCGCGCGCTGTTCGTCGAGGCCCCGGGCGAATTCAAGGTCTCCGCTGCCGACTATGTGCTGCAGCACCTTCCCGACCCGCAGCATCTCCCCACCTAATCTTTCTTTCACCCACCACACAGGAACCGGCCAGCCATGTCCAACAAGCCAGCCAACGACGCCAAGCCGCTGCAGCACACCGCCGGCCTCACCGATACCGCCACGCTGCGCGCCAATGCACGCCAGAGCATCGAGGACGGTGCGATCACCAAGAGCTACAGCGCCGACCGCGAGGCGGTGATCAAGCTGCTCAACGATGCGCTCGCCACCGAGTACGTCTGCGTGCTGCGCTACTACCGCCACTACTTCATGGCCTCGGGCATGCTCGCCGACTCGGTCAAGGCCGAGTTCCTGGAGCATGCGCAGCAGGAACAGGAACACGCGCACAAGCTGGCCGAACGCATCGTGCAGTTGGGCGGCGAGCCGGACCTCAATCCCGACACGCTGACCGCGCGCTCGCATGCCGAATACAAGGAAGGCGAAGACCTGCGCGACATGGTCAAGGAAAACCTGATCGCCGAGCGCATCGCCATCGACAGCTACCGCGAGATGATCAATTTCATCGGCGACAAGGACACCACCACCAAGCGAATCCTGGAGCACATCCTGGCCCAGGAAGAAGAGCATGCCGACGAGTTCTCCGACATGCTGGAAGGCTGGATCGGGAAGTAATCCGACCAGTCGCATGCATGACATCAGCGCCCGGCACTGCCGGGCGCTTTTTTTCGCGGCAACCGCGGTGGGAATGGCCGGTAACGCGCGGCGCGGCCGGAACAGGATCGTGCGTCCGCGTGACGCGCCGAGCGCCCCGCCTCTTCGGGCGCCCTCCCCGCTCGAAAGGATGCCGCGACAATCTCCGCGACGTTCGCAGGCGCTGGCCTTTTGCAGGCAACCGCAGCACTCCCTGTAGGAGCGGCTTCAGCCGCGACAGGGACCTTCGGCAAGTTCATGTCGCGGCTGAAGCCGCTCCTACAGAGGCACGCCTCTTCAGGCGTCCTCACCGGACAGAAGGATAGCCCGACGATTTCCGCGACCGTTCGCAAGCGCTGGCCTTTTGCAGGCAATCGCAGCACTCCCTGTAGGAGCGGCTTCAGCCGCGACAGGGACCTTCGGCAAGTTCATGTCGCGGCTGAAGCCGCTCCTACAGAAGGCTGAGCCCGAGCAAGACCCTTGGGGCTTCCCTGGCCGATGTCGTCGCAGGGGACGCACATGCTGTGGGAGCGACTTCAGTCGCGAGGGGCTCTACCGGGAATGCCCGTCGCGACTGAAGTCGCTCCCACAGCATTTCGCGGGCTGCGGGAATCCGGGGCTGCGCGACGCGACGTCCGACGCCGACCGCCCCGCGTAAGCGCGCTCAATGCAACACCCGGAACCGCACCTGGGTCCACGCGCCATTGCTGGCCAGCGCCGTCAGGGTGTGGTCGCCGGCATCGGCGAAATCGCGCTGGAAGTTGCGCGCGCCTTCGGTGCGGGCGATCCAGCGGCCGTCCAGCAGCCAATCCACCGGCGCGGTGGTGCCCAGCGCACGCACCTGCAGGCGCACGCTGGGGCTGCCCGGCGCGCGCGCCAGGGTGGCGCGGTCGTTGAGCCCTTCGATGCGCAGCACGTCGTTGCCGCCGCGGCCGTCGTCGCGGCAGTCCGGCGCCAGCGCCGGCAGTTGCCCGGCCTGGCGTTCGCTGGCGTGCAGCCATGGCGTCAGTAACGCCGGCCAGCGCGCGAGTTCGCGCTGCACCGCCTGGTGCGGCCGCGCGCAGTCGGGCGACAGGCGCAGGCCGCTGCGCGCGTCCACCTGCACCGTGTCGCGGCCCGCGCTCCATAGCCGCGCGTCGCGCTCGGCGAAGGTCGGCGGCACCGCGCCGTCCAGCGCGTAGGCGGAGAAGCGCCGCTGACACAGCGCGGGCGGGGTCTGTTCGGCGGCGATGCCCAGCGGCCAGCACACGTCCAGCTGTTGCACGTTGTCGGGCATCGGCCGCGGCGCGTTGTCGCCGCGCGCGCGCGGCAGGCTGTCGATGGTCTCGAACATCAGCGGCAGCGCGGTCACCGCGCCGTACTGGCCGGGCAGCGGGGTGCCGTCCGGGCGCCCGACCCAGACCCCGACCGTGTAGCGGCGGGTGCTGCCGATCGCCCAGGCGTCGCGGTAGCCGTAGCTGGTGCCGGTCTTCCACGCCACGCGCGGGCGCGTGCCGACATCGAAGGTGCCGATGCCGTAGCCGGGGCGCGGGTTGGCCTCGAGGATCTCGCGCACGATCCACGCCGCGCCGGGCGACATCAGCCGCCGGTCGATGACCTTGTCGGTGGCGGTGTAGCGCACGTGCCCGGCGATGCCGTCGCGGTTCAGCGCGGCGAACGCGCCGACCAGTTCTTCCAGCTGCGCGCCGGTGCCGCCGAGGATCAATGCCAGGTTCGGCGTGCTGCCGCGCGGAAACTTCAGGCCGATGCCGGCATTGTTCAGGCGCGCGGCGAAGCGCGCCGGGCCGACCCGCTCGAGCAGGTCCACCGCCGGCACGTTCAACGACAGGCGCAAGGCGCTGGCGGCGCCGACCGGACCGTTGAAGGCCTCGTCGAAATTGCCCGGGCGGTAGTCGCCGAAACTCTGCGGCGCGTCCACCAGCAGGCTTTCGGAGTGGATCAGGCCGTCGTCCAGGGCCATGCCGTACAGGAACGGCTTGAGCGTGGAACCGGGCGAGCGCCAGGCCTGGACCATGTCCACGTCGCCGAGCCGCTTGCGGTCGCCGAACAGCACCGAGCCGATGTAGGCGCGCGCCTGCAGGTCGCGGTTGTCCACCACCAGCAACGCCGCGGAGGTGCGCTCGGGCAGCTGCGAGAAATACGCGCTGACCCGATCCTCCAGGGTGCGCTGCAGATCCGCATCGAGGGTGGAGACGATGTGCGCGGCGCGCGGCGCTTGCCGGCGCAGGCGCTCGGCCAGCAGCGCGGCATGCATCGGCGACTGCAGCGAACGCGCCACCACCGGCTCGATGCGCGCGTCGTCGACCTGCTCGCGCGACCACACGTGCAGGTCGACCATGCGCTCGAGCACCTTGTCGCGCGCGGCGCGCGCGGCCTCCGGATGCCGGTCCGGGCGCAGCCGGCTCGGCGCCTGCGGCAACACCGCCAGCAGCGCCGCCTCGGCCTGCGACAGGCGCGATGCCGGCTTGCCCAGGTAGGCCCAGCTGGCCGCGTCCACGCCTTCGATGGTGCCGCCGTAGGGCGCGCGCTCCAGGTACAGCTGCAGGATCTGGCGCTTGCTCAGGTGCACTTCCAGCTGCAGCGCGCGCAACAGCTGCTGCAGCTTGCCCAGCGGGCTGCGCGTGCTGACGTCGTCCGGCATCAGGATCCGCGCCACCTGCATGGTCAGGGTGGAACCGCCGGAGACGATGCGGCGCGAGAACACCCACTGTTTGCCGGCGCGCAGCAGCGCCCACGGGTTGACCCCGGGGTGATGCCAGAACCAGCGGTCCTCGTAGTTCAGCAGCGCCTGCAGGTACAGCGGCGACACGCTCTGCGGCGTGGCCGGGTAGCGCCACACGCCGTTGCCGTCGGCGAAGGCGCGCAGCGGGGTGCCGTCGGCGGCCACCACCAGGGTCGAGGTGTCGCGCGATTTCGGCAGCGGCAGCGGGAACGCCAGGTCCAGCAGCAACAGCGTGGCCAGCAACGCCACCGTGCCCCAGCGCAACACGCGCCAATGCAGGCGGCCCCAATGCGGCCGTGGCAGCAGGCGCGTCCAGCGCCGGGTGCGCCGCGCGCGGGGCGTGGCGGCGGAGACGTCCTGTGACATGCGGGCTCCCGATGGAAGCGGCTATTTTGCCCGTTGCGGCGGCGCCGGCGCATCCGCGCGATGCACTTGCACCGCCTGCGCCAGGAACGGCGCGCACCGCGCCTGGGCCGCATCGTGCTCCACCACCAGGTGGTCGATCGCCGCCACCGCGGCCACCAGATGCGGCGCATGCGCGCCGAGCTTGTCCACGGTGACCACCACCGCGGTCTCGCCGCTGGCCTCGATCATCGCGCGCTTGAACAGCGCCTCCTCGCCGTCCACGCCCCACAGCCCGCGCTCGGCATCGATCGCGCAGGCGCCGGGAAAGCACAGGTCGGCACGGACCTGGCGCAGTTGCTGCAGCGCCTGCGCGCCGACGGCCGCGCCGATCCGCGGATCGATCCGGCCGCCGATCAGCAGGATCTCGACGCCTTCGCGCGGCATCAGCAGCTGGGCGATGTCCGGCGCATTGGTGATCACGGTCAGGCGCTGCCGCGGCGGCAGCGCGGCGGCGATGGCGCTGTTGGTGGAACCGGCGTCGATCAGCAGCACCTGCCCGGGGCGCACCAGCGCGGCGGCCGCCTGCGCCAGCGCGCGCTTGCGCTCGGCATGTTCCTCGTGCCGCTGCGGCAGCGGCGCGACGTCGGGCGTCGGCGGCAGCGCGCCACCGTAGACGCGGCGGCACAGGCCCTGCGCGGCGAGGTCGCGCAGGTCGCGGCGGATCGAATCCTCCGACACCGCGAACGCCGCGGCCAGCTCCGTGGCCACGACCCGGCCGTGCTCGCGCAGGCGTTGCAGGATCGCCTGCTGGCGTTCCTGCGGCAGCGCGTCGGCGGCGGCCGTCATGCGCCCGACCCGGCGCTGCGCAGCGGCAGGCCCAGCGCGCGCAGCTCGGCACGCAGCGTAGCCGCGTCGCGGAACTGCAGCGCGTGCAGTCCCTGCGCGGCGGCGGCGTGGACGTTGCGCGGCGCGTCGTCGATGAACACCGCGCGCGCCGGATCGATGCCGTAGCGCGACAGCAGCAGCGCGAAGATCGCCGGATCCGGCTTCACCAGGCGCTCCTGCCCGGACACCAGGATTCCGGCGAAACGCTGCAGGAACGCATAGCGCTGCAGCGCGACCGGGAACGTCTCCTGCGACCAGTTGGTCAGCGCGTACAGGCGCACGCCCTGCGCGTGCAGTTCTTCCAGGATCTGCACGCTGGCGTCGAGCGGGCCGCCGAGCGTCTCTTCCCAGCGCAGGTGGTAGGCGGCGATCCGCTCGGCCTGCGCCGGATGCAGGGCGCTCAATTCGGCGACCGCCTCGCGCCACGGCCGGCCGGCGTCCTGGCGCTCGTTCCACTGCGGCGAGCACACCTCGGCGAGGAAGCGCTCCATCTCGGCGGCGTCGTCGAACAGTTGCCGGTACAGATAGCGCGGGTTCCAGTCGATCAGCACGCCGCCGAGGTCGAAGATCACGGTGTGCGGCGCGTGCGCGGGAGTGGCTGGCATGGCGTGGTGCTCCTAGGTCGGATCAGTGTCGCAGCAGCCGCGACCCCATCGCCACCAGCAGCAACAGCCCGGCCACCGCCAGCAACGCGGTGGGCAGGCTGCTGGCGTGGGCGAGGAAGCCGATCAGCGCCGGGCCGGCGAGCAGGCCGGTATAGCCGAGCGTGGTCAGCGCGGCGATCGCCACCGCCGGCGAGGTGCCGGGCAGGCGTCCGGCCGCACCGAACAGGATCGGCACCAGGTTCGACACGCCCAGGCCGACCAGCGCGTAGCCGAGCAGGCCGCTGGCGACGCCCGGCACCTGCGTGGCCAGCAGCAGGCCGCAGGCGGCCAGCGAGGCGCCGGCCGCCAGCATTGCCGGTTGCCCGATCCGCGCGACGACCCAGTCGCCGCCGAAGCGGCCGGCCGCCATCGCCACCGAGAACAGCGCATAGCCGACGCCCGCGTAACGCGTCTCCACGCCATGGAACTCGCGCAGCAGCACCGCGCTCCAGTCGAGCATCGCGCCTTCGGCGAGCAGGCAGATGAAACACAGCGCCGCCAGCACCAGCACCACGCCGCGCGGCAGGCGCAGCGGGGTGCGCTGCGCCGGGTCGCCGGCGGCGACGCGCAGCAGGCCGGAGCGTTGCCACAGCAGCAATGCCAGCAGCAGCGCCGACACCGCGAGCGTGGCCGCCAGCAGCGGTGCGCCGACCGCGAGCAGCGCGCTCATCGCCGCCGCGCCGCTCAGCCCGCCGACGCTGAACACGCCATGGAAACTGGACATCACCGGACGCCCGGCGCGTTTTTCGGTTTCCACGCCGTGCGCGTTCATCGCCACGTCCAGCGCGCCGAGCGCGGCGCCGAAATACAGCAGCGCGGCGACCACGCCCGGCAGGGTCGGCGCCAGCGCCACCAGCGGCAGGCCCAGGCACAGCGCCAGCCCGGAAGCGACCATGACCGCGCGGCTGCCGACCCGGTGGCTGAACACGCCGGCCAGCGGCATCGCCAGGATCGAGCCGCCGCCGAAGGCGAGCAGTACCAGGCCCAGGGCGGCATCGTCCAGCGCGAAGCGCGCTTTCACGTACGGCACCATCGGCGCCCACGCGGCCATCGCGATGCCGGACAGCAGGAACACCCAGCGGGTGGCGCGGATCGCGGGCCTGGCGGCGGCGTCGGGGACGGCGGAAGCGACGCGATCCGCGGTGGCGATGGGTGGGTCGGCAGGCATGCGGCGACTGTACTGAAACACGCACAATCGTGCAACAAAACGCAAAATGACGCATAGACAGGCGCGGACGAAATGCCGTGGCGAAGCCGCGCATTTGGAGACGAGCCGCGGTGCGCGCTGCTGCCCGACGCCGACCATGCAAGAAGAGACTTCAGCCCCGACGCTTCACCGGCAAGGCGTCGAGCTCGAAGAAACACGCGACGCTTACGGAATCCCCAAGCGCCCACATACGCCTGCATGGCACCGCCCTGCCCGACCGTGCAGGGACGGCATCTGCGACATCGCCGCCTGCGCTCCCGGACTACAGGACCGCGCGGCCGGCGTCACTCCCCGCGGCCGTCCGCCGCCAGCGGCAGGCGCAGCGTGGCCACGCTGCCGGCGGCATCCGTGCGCGCTTCGAGACTCAGGCTGCCGCCTTGCGCCTCCAGGATCTGCCGCGACAGCACCAGGCCGATGCCCGATCCGCCGGGCTTGGTGGTGAAGAACGGCACGAACAGGTTGTCGCTGGGCGGCAGCCCGGCGCCGCCGTCGATGACCTCGATCAGCGCGGCATTGGCGTCGCGGCGCGCGCGCAGCGTCACCGGTGCGCTCCCGCCGGATTCCAGCGCATTGCGCAGCAGGTTGATCAGCACCTGCTCGAGCTGGTCGGCGTCGGCGTGCAGCCGCAACTGCGCATCGACCTCGACCCGCACCCGCGCATCGTCGAGCAGCCGCCGCACCCGCGCGCACAGCGGCGCCAGCTCCACGGTGGCCGGCACCGGCGCCGGCAACCTGGCCAGGCGCGCGTAGCCGCCGAGGAAGCGCTGCAGCGCTGCACTGCGCTGTTCGATCACGCCCAGGCCGTTGCGCAGGTCTTCGTGCAGCTCGGCGTCGAGCGTGTCCGGCGCGGCCGCGAGCAGGCGCCCGAGCGTATCGGCGATCGAGCCGATCGGCGCCAGCGAGTTGTTGATCTCGTGGCCGAGCACGCGCAACAGGCGGCGGAAGGCCTGCGCCTCCTCCTCGCGCAACGCGCGCTCCATCGGCTGCACCAGCAGCAGGCGCCCGGCCTGGCTGCGGCTGCGCAACGCGGCGTGGCCGATCTGCCAGCGCCCTTGCTGGCCGGCGAAGGCATGCGCGTGGATGCTGCCCGACGGCAACGCGAACAATCCGGCCAGGCCAAGCGCCTGCGCGGACTGCCCGATCAGGTGCTCGGCGGCGGCGCCGAGCAGGCGTTCGCCGGCCGGGTTGACCAGGCGCAGGCGCTGGTCCTGTTCGAACGCGAACACCGCCCCGTCCAGCGCCGCCAGGGTCTTGCTCAGCAGCTGCAGGCTCTCGTGCGAATCGCGCTGCTCGTCCTGCAGCCGCTGCGCCAGCGCGTTGAAGCGCTGCAGCAGGCCATCGCTGTCGCGATCGCGTGCGTCCTGCGCCACGCGCACGCTGTAATCGCCCTCGCGCAGCGCCTCGAGCAGGCCGCCGAGCGTGCGCAGGCGCAGGCCGGCATCGCGTTGCTGCCAGCGCCACAGCGCCGCGGTCAGCGCCAGCACGCACAGCATCAACAACACCGCCTCCGGCGGCCGCGGCGTGCCGACCGCGAGCACCAGCGCCAACGCCAGCAAGGCCGGCGCCGCCAGCCACAACGGTCGCCGCCGCTGCCGCTCAGCCGCCGTCATCGCTGCGCAGGCCGTGCTTGCCCAGGCGCCGGTACAGGCTCTGCCGGGTGATGCCGAGCTGGTCGGCGGCGCGCTGCAGATTGCCCTGCTGCTGCGCCAATGCCTGGCGCAGCAGCAACGCCTCGGCTTCTTCGAGCGTCAGCTGGCTCGACAAGGCCGGCGCGGCAGCCGCCGCCGGCTGCAGGCGCAGGTCGTCGCTGCCCAGCGTCGTACCGTCGGCGAGCAGCGCGGCGCGTTCCATCGCATGCGCCAGTTCGCGCACGTTGCCGGGCCACGCGTAGCCGAGCAAGGCGCGCTCGGCGTCGCGCGCCAGCACCGGCAGCGGCCGCCGGTAGCGCGTGCAGGCGGCGGCCAGGTAATGCCGCGCCAGCGGCAGGATGTCGGCGCCGCGCTCGCGCAGCGGCGGCACCCGCAGCTGGAAGGTGTTGAGCCGGTACAGCAGGTCCTGGCGAAAATTCCCGGCCGCCACTTCCGCATCCAGGTCGGCATTGGTCGCCGCGACGATGCGCACGTCCACGCGCTGCGTGCGCGAGGAGCCGAGCCGCTCGAACTCGCCATCCTCGATCGCGCGCAGCAGCTTGGGTTGCTGCTGCAACGGCAGGTTGCCGATCTCGTCCAGGAACAGGGTGCCGCCGTCGGCCAGTTCGAAGCGGCCGGCGCGGTCCTGCCGTGCGTCGGTATAGGCGCCGCGCACATGGCCGAACAGTTCGGCTTCGAACAGGGTCGGCGCCAATCCGCCGATGTTGACCTTGACGAAGGCCTGCGCGCGGCGCGGCGACCACTGGTGCAGCAGTTGCGCGAGCAGGCTCTTGCCGGTGCCGTTCTCGCCCAGCAGCAACACGTTGGCGCCGCTGCCGGCGATGCGCCGCAGGTCCTCGACCAGGCGCTGCATCGGCGCCGACTCGGCGACGAAACCGGCGGCGCCATCCTGCAGCAGCAGCGCCTGCGCCTCGCCGAGCCGCTGCGCGTTGCGGCGGCTGCGGTCCAGCGCGATGCGGCTGTCCAGCACCGCCAGCACGCGCGCGTTCTGCCAGGGCTTTTCGATGAAATCCACCGCGCCGTCGCGCATCGCCGCCACCGCCAGCTCGATGCTGGCCCAGGCGGTCATCGCGATCACCGGCAACCCCGGCCACTGCGCGGCGATCTGCGCGATCAGCGCCAATCCTTCCGCGCCGGAGGTGGTGTCGCGGGCGTAGTTCATGTCCACCAGCACCGCGGCGAAGTCGTCGCCGCGCAGGCAGGCCAGCGCCAGCTCCGGCGACTCGGCACCGACCATGCCGTAGCCGGCGCTCTTGAGCAGCATGCGCAAGGCTTCGCGCACGTCGGCCTGGTCGTCGACCACCAGGATGCGCGGCAAGGGTGGCGTGCGAGCGTCGGTCATGGCGCAGAGTCTAGCGGCTGGCCGCCATCGGCAAGCGCGACGCCGGCCATGGCGGCCAAGTCAACTCGGTTCGCGGGACGCCTCATTCGGCACGCAACGCCTGCATCGGCGGCACCCGTGCCGCACGCTGCGCCGGCGCCAATGCGGCGAGCAGGCCGGCCGCGGCGAGCACCAGCAGCACCGCGCCGATCGCCAGCGGATCGGCCACCCGCACTTCGAACAGGAAGCGCTGCAGCAGCCGCGACAGCGCCATCGCCACGCCCAGGCCCAGCAGCAGCCCGACTCCGATCTGCAGGCCGGCCTCGCGCAGCACCTGCCGCCGCAACCGCGCCGGCGGCGCGCCGAGCGCGGCGCGCACGCCGAATTCGTGCTGGCGCGCGGCCACCGCCACCGCCATCACCGCATACAGGCCGACCGCGGCCAGCAACAGCGCCAGCGCCGCGAACAGGCCGACCAGCAACAGGTTGAGCTTCTGTTCGCCGGTGGTGCTGGCGACCAGCACCTGCATCGGCTGCAGATCGGCGATCGGCTGCTGCGGCGCCACTTCGTCGATCGCCGCGCGCAGCGCGCGCTCGTCGGCGCCCAACGCGCCGGCATGCAGCCGTACCGCATAGGTCAACGCGCCGAAGCTGCGCATGATCTGCCACATCGGCTCGCTCATCTGCGCCAGTGGCTGGTATACCGTCGGCTCCGGCGGCTCGGCCGGGCTGGTGTGGCGCACGTCGCCGACCACGCCGACCACGCGCATCGACAAACGGTGGTTGTCGCCATCGTCGGGGACGGTCACGATCTTGCCCAGCGCCTGCCCGTGCAGGTAGCGCTCGGCGAACGCCGCACTGACCAGGCAGACGTTCTCGGCACCGGCCACGTCGCTGTCGGCGATGCCGCGACCGGCCAGCAACGGAATGCGGAACACCTCCAGGAACTGCGGCGTGACCACGCGGTATTGGCTATCGATGGTGGACGCCCCGTCCACCTCCACGCTCCAGCTCAGCTGCGTCGCCGTCGGCGGATTGCTGGACACGCCGACGCGTTCGATGCCCGGCACCTGCTGCAGCCGCGCGACGATGCGCCGGGTCTGCTCCACCGCATCCTGCACGATGGCGTAGCGCTCCTTCACCGGCGACAGGGTGAACACCACCGCGGCGCGGCTCTCGAAGCCCATCGGCACCTCGGCCAGCTTCTGCAGGGTGCGCGTGAACAGCGCTGCGCCGATCAGCAACACGACCGCAATGGCCACCTGCGCAATCACCAGGGTGCGACCGAGGCGGCCGGTCTGCAGGCTCCAGCCGCCACGGCCACCGCCGGCCAGTTCCGCGACCAGGTTGCGGCGACGGCCGCGGACGATGCCCAGCGCCGCGGCCAGCACTGCGGTCGCGCATCCGGCAAGCATGGCGAACAGCGCGCTGGCGCCGGTCAGCTGCGGGGCCGCGCCGCGCATCCACAGCAGCGGCACCCAACCGCCGAGCAGGCGCAGGCCGAGCCAGGCCAAGGCCAGCCCGGCCAGGCTACCCAGCGCACCGATCAGCACGCCTTCGGCGAGCGCCGGCAGGCTCAGCCGCAGCCACGGCGCGCCGAGCGCGGCGCGCACCGCGCTGTCGTGGCTGCGACCGAGCGCGCGCAGCAGCATCAGGCTGGTCAGGTTGATCGCCGCGATCAGCAGCACGCAGGCGGCCGCGGCGAAGAACAGCCACAGCGTGTTGCCGCTGTAGGAGGTGTACAGGCTGTCCTGCAACGGCAACGCATTGGGGGGTTCGCGCTGCAGCTCGCGCCACCAGTCGTCGGTCATGTAGCGGCTGTTGCGCAGCACGCCCTTGAGCACCTCCGCGGTCTGCGCGGAGGCGGCAGCCACACTGACGCCCGGACGCAGGCGCGCCACGATGATCTCGTTGGTGGACAGATTGGTCGCGGCCAGGTCCGGCTGCATGTTGCGAACCACGTCGAACGGCTCGGCCCAGGGAAAGTCCGCAGGCAACACGCCGACGATCTGCACCGGCTTGCCCTCCACCTGCAGCGTTCGCCCCACCGCCGCCGGATCGCCGCCGAAATAGCGCTGCCAGAAACGATGCGCAAGGATCACCGCCTGCGGCCCGCCGGGCCGGTCTTCCTCGGCGTTGAAGTTGCGCCCCGCCGCCATCGGCAGCCCCAACGTGCGCAGGAAGCCCGCGTCGGCGCTGATCGCCGCGGCCACTTCGCTGCTGTCGCCGCGGGCGATGTTGGCCGGCACCGGAAACCCGCGCAGGATGCCGATGGACTGCAGGACGGGCATGCGCCGCAGCGGCGGGTAATAGCCCGGCGCGGCGACGTTGTGGCCGCCATCCACGGCCTTGCCCAGGGTCACCAACTGCTGCGGCTGCGGAAACGGCAGCGGCTTCAGCAAGGCCTGGTCGAGCAACGCGAACACCGCGGTGGTGGTGGCCACGCCCAGTGCCAGGGTCAGCACCGCCAGCAGCAGATAGCCCGGCTTGCGCGCCAGCGTGCGCCAGGATTGCCGGGCCTCGGCCCAGTACACGGCGGCGCTCATCGCGCCTGCTCCGCGGCGCGTGCGGGCAGCACCACGTCCTGCTCGTGGCGCAGGCGCTCGAAGGTGTCCTCGTCGACGATGCGCCCGTCGAGCATGTGCACGATGCGTTGCGCGCGCCGCGCGAACGCCGCATCGTGGGTGACCATGCACAAGGTGGTGCCGTTGTCGTGCAGCTGTTCGAGCAATTGCATCACCGCCTCGCCGTTGCGCGTGTCGAGATTGCCGGTGGGTTCGTCGGCGAGCAGGATCGACGGATTGCCGGCCAGCGCGCGCGCCACCGCCACACGCTGCTGCTGGCCGCCGGACAGTTGCCCCGGGTAGTGCTTGTGGCGATGGTGCATGCCGACCAGCTCCAGCACCTCGCGCACGCGCTGGCGGATCTGGCCGCGCTCGGCGCCGTCGCGATAGGTCAGCGGCAGCGCCACGTTCTCTTCCACGGTGAGGTCGGCGATCAGATTGAAGGCCTGAAAGATGAAGCCGATCTCGGCGTTGCGAATGCGCGCGCGACCGACCGCGTCCAGCTCCGCGACGCTGCGGCCGTTGAGCCGGTACGTGCCGCCGCTGGGCGCATCGAGCAGGCCGAGGATCGACAGCAGGGTCGACTTGCCGCAGCCGGACGGCCCGGTGATGGCGACGAAATCGCCGCGCGCCACGTCCAGCGCGATCTCGGCCAACGCGTGGGTCTCCACTTCGTCGGTATGGAACACCTTGCCCAACCCGTGCAGGTGGATCAGCGGCTCGGCGGAACTTACGGGAATTGCGGTCATTCTGGGTCTCCTGGAGCGCTAGCGTAAGCGCAGGGTGTCGTAGGCGTTCCACTGGCTGGTGTCGGACAGCACGACCTGCTCGCCGGCATGCAGCCCGGCACGCACTTCGATGCGGTCGCTGGAGGCGGCGCCGAAGCGCACGCGGATGCGTTGCGCGCGGTCGCCGCCGTCGCGCAGCACGAACAGGGTGCCGGCGGTGTTCGGCACGGCCAGCGCAGGGCGCGGGATGCTGACCACGTCGCGCAGGGTGCCGAGCACGATGCGTCCGTCCACCGACAGGTCCGGGCGCACGCCCGGCGGCAGCGGCGGCGCCAGCCGCACGTCGACCACCACGCTGCCGCTGCGTACCGCCGGGTCGATCCGCGCCACCTGCCCGCGCACCACGCCGTTGTGCGTGTCCACCGCAACCGGCTGGTCGTCGATCACGTCCTTGGCCAGCACCTCGGCCACCTGCAGCCGCGCCAGCAGGTCGTCCGGGCGCGCGACCCGCGCCAGCTTGGCGCCGACCTCGACGCGCTGGCCGGGTTCCACGTCGACCTGCTGCAGGATGCCGTCGCTGCCGGCGCGCACCTGCAGCGAGGCGGCCTGTTGCGCGGCGATGGCCAGCGCGCTGGCGGCCTGCGCGCGCCGCGCCTGGGCGGCGCGCAGCTGCGCGGCCATGTTCTGCCGGAACGCGGCCACGCGCTGGGTTTCGATGCCGGCGCGGGCGCGCTGCTGCGCCTCGACGATCTGGCTCTGGATCAGGTCGATCGCCGAGATCGCGCCGCCGTCGTGGCCGCGCCGGTAGGCCTGCGCCTTGATCTGCGCGATCTGCAGATCGGACGCGGCCTGCGCCTGCAGCGCCTGCTGGTCCAGCAGTTGCGAGGCCAGCGCCGCGTGCAGCGCGGCCAGGTCGGCATCGGCGCCGGCCAGTGCGGCGCGGGCGCGGTCCAGGCCGGCATCCAGCTCGGGATTGGCCAGTTGCAGGAGCAGCGTGTCCGCCTGCACCCGCGCGCCGGCATCGACCAACTGTTGCTGCACGGTGGCGGTGGCGCCGGCGGTGATCCAGCGGATCTGCCGCGGCACCAGCGTGCCGTTGGCGCGGATCTCGCGGCGCATCTCGCCGCGCGTGGCGGCGTCGATCCACAGCTCGCTGCGGCTTACCTGCGGCGCGGCGCGGCCCGCACCCAACAGGACCACGCCGAGCAGCAGCACGGCCGCCACGGCCAGCGCCAGCCAGCGGCGCCGGTGGCGCCAGATCGAACGGTTGGGAGACTTCGCGATATCCATGCCTACTGCAGAGCAGGCCGCATGCCAATCGGCGAAGCGCGATAACCCATTGAAACGACTGCATGGCGCCCGCATCGGGCGCGGCCGCCGCGTCCGCAAGCGGACGATCGGCGACCGATTACGGACAGTTGCGCGGCGAACCGCGCGCGGTCAGGGCTTTTTTTCGAGCGAAGCGCGGTAGCGCAGCAGGGCTTCCGGCTCGTCGGTCTGGAACGCGCCGATCCCGTCGCGGTACAGCCGCCCCCACACCGCATCCGGATCGCGCACCGCGTCGGCGTCGCCACCGTAGCCGGCGACGAACCCTTCCCACAGCGTGTTGACCAGCAGCCGCACGTGCTGCTGCCTGGTCAACGCGGCCAGCGCCGGCAACTGTTCGGCGCGCATCCGCGGCAGTTCGATCGCCACCGGGCGGACCTTGCCGCCGATCTGGGTGCGCACGGTCTGCAGCAGGTCGTCGGTGCCCGGCGGATTGAGCAGCACCGGGGTGAAGTTGATCTGGTCGAACGGCGGCAGCGACGCCAGCGGCTGGCTGTACACGCCGGCCTCGGTCTTGAGCACCACCTGCCGCTGCATGCCCGCACGCCGCACCGCGTCCGCCACCTCCGCATAGATCGGCGCCTTGACGTCGAGATTGAGCATGATCCGGCCCTTGGCCGCGGCCAGCATCTGCTCCAGGGTCACGGGATGCTGGTCGGTGAGCGGCGCATCGGCGCCGCCCTCGTCGTCGCGCAGGCGCAGCCGCGACAGCTGCGCCCAGGTCATCTCGGCGACCTTGCCGTTGCCGTCGGTGGTGCGCTCGACGGTGGCGTCGTGGAACATCACCAGGGTGCCGTCGGCCGCGCGGCGGATGTCGGTTTCCAGCATGTCCACGCCCAGCGCCACGCAGCGCTCCAGGCCGGACAGCGAGTTCTCCGGCGCATGCCCGGGGAAGCCGTGCGCGGGCGCCGGATTGTGGCAGCCGCGATGGGCGACGACGAAGATGCCGCCGGCGGGATCGGCCAGGCGCGCCTGGCTGGCGGCGCTGTCGGCGGGGGCCGCAGCGACGGGACCGGTCAGCGCGCTGCCCAGCAGCAGGAGCGGCAACAGAGTGGATTTCATGGCGATGGGCGTCCGAAGGATTGAAGGGTTTAAAGAGAAGGCGTGAAGCGGATGCCGAACCAGTAGGTGGTCGGCACCGAGTAGGTGTCCTTCAACAGGTTCTCGCCCGGCCCGGTCACGCTGGTGATGCGGCTGTGGGTGACGTTGCTGACCTGGCCGACCACGCTGACCTGCTTGTTGACCGCATAGGTCGCCGACAGGTCCAGCTGCGAGCGCGGCGCCCAGTACAGATCCTGCCAGTCGATGTTGCTGACGATGGCGCGCAGCGCCTTGCCCTGGCGGTTGTAGGCCGCGCGCAGCTCCAGCCCGCCGACGCTGTAGAACAGCGAAGCGTTGGCGGTGTAGCCGGGCTGGCCGACCAGGCGATCGACGCTGCGCTGGCGCTGGCTCACGTTCGGCGCGCTGCCGACGCTGTACGGCACGTCCATGCCGCCGTCGAGCAAGGCCAGGTTGGCGCTGCCGCCCAGCCCGGACAGCGCCGGCACGCCGGGCAGCAAGGTGTTGAGCACCGCGCTCAGTTCCAGCCCGCGGATATGCGCCTTGGACGCATTGGCCGGGGTGCTGATCAGCACGTTCGAATAGGTGGTGCCGTTGTAGCTGAACTGGTCGGTGCGCGACAGAGTGAAGATCTCGTCCTGGATGCGCTTGTTGAACACCGCCGCGGCGAGCATGCCGTCGACCTCGTCGGGCAGGCGCCATTCCAGTGACAGGTCCAGGTTGGTCGACACGCGCGGCTTGATGTCCGGATTGCCCACGGTCACGGTCACGCCCTGCGCGTTGGGATTGCCGGCGTCGGTGCTGTTGACGAAACCGATCGAGGTGCGCGCGGCGTAGGCGTCGTAGGGCGGACGGCCGAGCGTGCGGCTGGCGCCGGCGCGCAGGTCGAGGCGGTCGCTGAGGTGGTAGGTCATGATCGCCGACGGCAGCAGGTTGGCGTAATGCGAATCGGTCGGCGCATCGACGTAGACGTACTTGCCGCTGGCCGTATCCAGCTGGCGCTGGCGGCCGACAGTGGACTGGTCGGTGTCGTCGTAGTGCAGGCCTGCTTCCACGTTGAACGCCTCGGCACGGTAGCTGACCAGGCCGTAGGCGCCGAAGATCTTTTCGGTATGGGTGAAGTTGTCCTGGTTGCTGAAGGCCGACTGGTCGGTGCTGTTGAACGCGCTCAGCGGCGTGGACTGCAGCACGTGCCGGGCCTTGTTCGGATCGATGGTGATCAGGTTCAGGCCCAGATAGCGCAGCGGCGCGTTGGACGGCGCCAGCACGTCGGCGATGTTCAGTGCCGGCGCGCTGCGGTTGGGCTCGTAGTCGTCGCGGTAGATGTCGAACGACGGCTTGTCGGTGGTGTACGACACGCCGGCGCCGAAGCCCAGGCCGCGGTCCTGCTCGCCCTGGTTGAAGCCGTAGTCCAGGCGTCCGGTGAGGATGCGGTCGCGCGCGCTGCGCTTGTAGTCCGGACGCCAGTACAACAGGCTGTAGTTGTCGTAGTTGGAGTACGCCTGCGGCGCCACCGGGAAGCGCTGGTTCAGCGCCGAGGTGTCGTAGGTGAAGGCGTAGTCGGCGCTGGGAACGACGGTAACGCCGGGGCCGGTCTGGCCGACCGGAACCGCCGCCGGGCGCGATGCGCCGGTGACATACTTGAACATCTGGATCGGCTCGTCGTAGGTCGCATCCGACCACGAACCGCGTGCGGAGAACATCTGGTGGTCGTCCGGCCGCCATTCCATGCCGGCCTGGCCGAGCTTGGTGCGGGTGGTGGTGACCTGGTTGGAATAGCCGACCTCGATGTCGCCGGCCGGATAGCTGCCGGAGGTCGCGGTCTGGTTGGCGACGCGGTTGCGGTTGCGCGGATCGATGATCAGCTCGTTGCGCTGCATGTCGTCCTTGAAATAGTAGTAACCGGCGGTGACGTAGGCCTGCAGGTCGGCGCTGGGGTGCGCCTCGAACTTGCCGGTCAGGCCGTAGCGGTCGCGCTTGTCCATCACGTACCAGTACTTGTCCTGCTGCGGCACCGCCCAGCCGTTGCCGAGGTTGCTGCCGCTCTGCAGCACGCCGTTGCCGTCGTAGAACCCGTAGTGCACCGTGTCGGTGGTCATGTGGGTTTCGGTGTAGCTGCTCAACGTCTGGTAGTTGCCCGACAGGGTCAGGCCGTATTGGCGGTCGCTGCCGAAGGTGGTGCTGCCGGTGGCGCCGAGGCGGTAGCCGGGATCGTCCTGGTCGCGCGGCTTGCCGACATCGTTGGCATGGCCGAGCGAGGCTTCGCTGGTGAAGAACGGCTTGCCGCCGTTCTCGAACGCGCTGCGCGTGCGCAGGTTGATCGCGCCGCCGGTGGCGTTGGGATCCAGATCGGGAGTGAAGGTCTTGACCACCTGCAGTTCGCTGACCATCGACGCCGGCAGGATGTCCAGGCGCACGCCGCGGGTGATCGAGCCGAGCGTGCCGTTCGGCGTGCCCGGCGACGCCACGGTCAGGCCGTCGATGGTGACGTTGTTGTAGGACGGGCCGAGGCCGCGCAGCACCGGCGTGGCGGCCTCGTCGCGCGGATGCTCGTTGTCGGTCGCCGGCAGCACCGACAGGCCGGGGATGCGGCGCAGCGCCTCGACGATGGTGGTGTCCGGCAGCGCGCGCACGTCGGTGGAACTGACCACGTCGGTGATGTTGGTCGCCGCGCGCTTGCTCTCCATCGCCGCGGCATTGGCCTTGCGCACGCCGGTGACGACCACGCTGTCCAGGGTCTTGGCCGCGCCCGCAGCGGCGGCGGCCGGCGGCGATGCGGCGGCCGGCGCAGCGGCGGCGATATCGGTGGTGTCGCCGTCCGCGGCGGAAGGCGGCAACGGCCTCGTGGCCTGCTGCGCGAGGGCGGCCTGGCAACTGGCGGCAAGCAGGCACACCAGCAACGTGCGCTGGTGGCGGTTGTGCGATCGCGTCATCTCGTATCCCCTGGAAAATTTCAAAATTAATTAATAACTTCAAAGTAGTTAATTTTATCCAGGGGGCGATGACAGGCCCATGTCACCGGGTTGGCAGTTGCGAGAGCGGCGGGTTGGCTGCAGGTCCGCCGCTGCGGGCGCCAGGTGTGGGGGATGGAGTCCAGGGTGTCGAGAGCGCGGCGAAAGGGTTGGGAGTGAGGGGGACGGTGAAACCGATCGCCGGGTGTTGCCGAACGTTCAAGGCTTCGCCGTACCCTCATCCGCCCCTTCGGGGCACCTTCTCCCGCAGGGAGAAGGGAAATGCCGGCAGGTGCGGACGGCGCGGATGCAGGGACTGCAAGCACCAAGGCCACGAGACATCCGCACAATGCGCCGCTCGCGATTGTCCAGCACGGCGCGGCAGCGTCGCGACGGTGGCGCACGGCTCACGGCCGCCCAAAACGACGATAGGGCCGCAAGGGCCCTATCGTCGTCTCCGTTCTACCTGCGGCCGGCACGCTGGCGCGTGCCCGGACCGTCGCCCGCTAGGGCTGCACGACGCTGATCGTGCCCGGGTTGCTGCGCCCCACCCCGCGCAGGTCGGGACGGTACATGTCCTCGACCAGCGGCGGCGGCACCGTGTAGGTCCCCGGGGTCACGGCGCGCACCAGGTAGAACACCTGTGCCTTGCCGCCCTGCGCCAGGCTCAGCGCGGCCACGTAGCGGTCGTCGCGGAACTCCTCGTGCTTGACGTCGGCGGCGTTGGAACGGTCGCTGATCTCGATGCCGTCCACCACCACGTCGGCCCACTGCTTGGCATCGCCCAGGTTGAAGTTCTCGATCTCCAGGCCGGCCGGCAGCAGGTCGGTCAACAGCGCGTCGGGCATGCCCACGTTGGAGGTGATGGTGACGCGCACGATCAGCGCCTCGCCTTCCTTCAGCGGCCGCGGCGTCCACGGCTTGCCGTCGGTGCCGTACCACTCACGCTCCACCTTCAGCGTGCTCTCGTCCACCTCCGGCGCCTTGCGCGGGATGCCGGCGATTTCCAGGCTGGCGTACAGCGGCGCCTCGCCCTGCGGCACGAAGCTGACCCCGCGCGCCAGCTCGGCCTCGCCGAACTGGCGGCCGAACGCCTTGGCCGCGCCGATCGCCTCGCTGCTGTCGCCGACCGCCAACTGCCCGGACACCAGCTTGCTCTGGTTGACCAGCAAGGCCTTGCCCATCCGCGCAAGGGCCACCTGCTCCTGGGTGCTCAGCCACAGCCAGCCACTGCGGCGGCGCGCGTCGATCTCGCGGCCCAGCGCCACCGCGCGCGCGTCGTACTCGGGCTTGGCCAGGCCGCGCTCGTGCAGCAGCGCGATCATCAACGCGTCGTCGCGGATCACGCTGCCGTAGTCGCCGAAGTAAGGCGGGCGGTCGCCGCTGTCCTTGGCGAAGCCGGCCGCGATCGCCGCTTCGCCGCGCTTCTTGTCGCCCTGCAGCGACAACGCCACGCCCAGGTGCACCAGCGACAGGCCGGTCAGCGCCTTGCCGCGGTCGTTGTCGTACAGCGCACGCAACGTGCCCAGCGGCGCACGATTGACGCGGGCCAGCACATAGCCGGACCAGGCCTGGTTGGCAAACTTCAGGTTCTCGCGGCGATCCTGGCCGTAGAAGTTGTTGCCGCCGGACAGCAGGTCCTCGCTGAGCCGGTTCAGGGCCTTCTGCAGCACGTTGTCGGGCACCGCGAAACCGGCGTCCTTGGCGTCGAGCAGGAACTCGGCGATGTACGGGGTCAGGCCCGGATTGACGTAGCCGTCGTCGCCCCACATCGAGAAGTGGCCGCTGGAGATCTGCATCGAGGCCAGCCGGCCGAACGCGCCTTCCATGCGCTCGCGGCGGGTCGCCGCGTCCAGCCCCTTGGCGCCGAGCAGCCTGGCGGTGGCGTCGTCGAGCAGCAGCGCGGCGTAGCCCTTGCTGGTGGTCTGCTCGGCGCAACCGTACGGGTAGTTCAGCGCGCCCTGCAGCGCGCTGGCGAACGGGATCGGCGGCAACGCGCTGACCAGCATGCGCGCGTTGACCGAACCGGCCATCAGGCCTTCGGCGTCGCTCATGCCCAGCGTCACCGGCGCCAGCGGATCCAGCACGCGGGTCTGCGCGCGCAGCACCGACGGCCACGCCGCGCGCACCGGCAGGTCGTAGCGGCGGTCGACGCTGAAGCCGTTGCCGTCGACCCGCACCCGCACCTTGGCCACGGTATAGCCCTCCTGCGCCACCAGCGGGAAGCTGAGCGTGGCCTTGCCGTCCTTGCCGAGCTTGGCGCTGCGCGCGTTCTCGGCGATCGCCAGCGGGCCTTCGCCGTCCACCTGCACCTTGAACTCGCCCGCCTGCCCGGTGAAGTTCTGCACGTCCAGGGTGACCGTGCTGCGGTCGCCCGGCGCCATCACCCGCGGCATGCTGGCCTCGGCCACGATCGGCGCGCGCACCAGCGTCTCCACGTCGCGGTTGCCGTAGCGCTCGTCCGAATACACCAGCGCCGAGACCCGCAGCGTGCCGTTGAAGTCCGGCACCGGCAGCTGCACCCGCGCATTGCCCTTGGCGTCGAGCTTCACCGAACCGGAGAACAGGTCCACGGTCTGCACCCGCGCGGTCGGGCGCTTGGCCTGCGGCAATGCCGCCAATGCCATGTCGCCGCCGAAGCGCAGCTTGCCGGTCCCGCCCTCGAAGCTCTCGATCACCCGGCCATAGATGTCGTACGCGTCCACGCCCAGGCGCCGCTGCGCGAAGAACTGCGCGTTGGCGTCGGGCACCGGGAAGCGGGTGATGTTGAGGATGCCCACGTCCACCGCGGAAATGGTCACGTGCGCCTGCTTGCCGGCCAGTTCCGGCACGCTGACCGTCACCGGCAGCGGCTGCTCCGGACGCATCTGCTTGGGCGCGACCAGGCCCACCGCCACGCGCCGGCTCTTGCGCTCCATCGGCACGAAGGCCACGCCGACCGCACGCGCCGGGGTGATCTTGCTCGGCGCCGAACCGCCGCGGAACACCAGCGCGGTGACGTAGACGTCGTGGCGCTCCCAGTCCTTGGTCACCGGGATCTCGAAGCTGCTGCCCGGCTTCACGTCGATGTCCTGCACGTACAGCATCTTGTCGCTCTCGACCATCAGCACGCCGGGACCGGCATGCGGCGGGGTCAGGGTGACCTTGAGCGTGTCGCCGGCCTTGTAGCCGGTCTTGTCCAGCGCCAGCTTGACCTTGTCCGGGCGCGCGTCCAGGCCGCGGTTCTCGTCGTTCCAGCTCCAGCCGGCGCGGAACGGATAGCGCGTGGTCAGGCCGGTGGACGGATCGAACACGTCCACGCGGTACTCGCCCCACTCCACCGGGAAATCGAACTTGGCCGCGGCGCTGCCGGCATCGACGGTGAGGGTCTGCTTGTTCTCGAAGCGGCGGGTGAAATCGTAGTCCCAGCGGTTGTCGGCGAACGCCCAGTGGTAGTCGCGCAGCTCGCGCACCAGGGTCACCTTCAGCCCCTTGGCCGGCTGCGGCTTGCCCTGCGCGTCGACCCGCATCAGCTCGAAGCGGGCGTTGGCGTTGGCATCGGCGCCGTCCTTGTCGTCGAACAGCGGGCGCACGCCGACCAGCGCCGGCGCCGGCCACAGCACGCGCTTGAGCGTGCGGGTGACGGTGCGGCCGCCGGTCTCGTACACGCTGGCGGAAACCAGCGCGGCGATGGTGCTGGTCGGCTTGGCTTCGTCCGGCAACGCGAGGTCTTCGGCGATCTTGCCGTCGGCGCCGAATTCGGTATCGATCACGTCCTTGGCTTCGCGCGGCAGCTGCAGCGTCGAGTCGCCGAAGAAATAACCGGGCAGCGACTCGACCGGATGCTGCTCGACCGCCACCGCCAGCTTGGCGGTGAAGCGGTTGCCGTCGGCCGGCGCGCCGTACAGATAGGCGGCGGTGGCCTGCAGCTTGAACGGCTCGCCCGGCTTGAGCGTCTTCTGCGCGCTGTCCAGGTCCAGCTTCATGCGCTCGGGCAGGAACTCCTCGATGCGCAGGGTCATGCCCTGCACCGCTTCCTTGCTGGACGGATCGGTGCGGAACTCCACCTGCCAGCGCCCGGTCGGCGCATCGGCGGGAATCAGCTGCTCGAAGCTGAAATAGCCCTGCTCGCCCGGCTGCAGGCGGGTCTCGCGGAAGATCTTGCCGTCGGGCTGCTTCAGCCGCAGGAACACCGGCTGCGCCCCCTTGCCGCTGGTCGCCACCGGCTTGCCGTCGTTGTCGCGCAGCAGCGCCGACACGCGGACCGTCTCGCCGGGGCGGTACAGGTCGCGACCGGACCAGGCGAACACGTCGAACCAGGCGTTCTCGCGCCCGGCCACGGCGAACTCGCTCAGGTCCAGCGCCGGCTGGTTGAACGGCAGCATCGACAGGTCGGTGCCGCTGCGCGCCACCAGCACCTGGCCGGCGTCGAGCGTGTAGTTCAGCAGCGCGTTGCCGTTGGCGTCGGTCTCGCCCTTCAGGAACAGCTCGCCCTTGGCGTCGAGGATGCGCAGTTCCACCTTCTTCAACGGCTCCCCGCTCTGCAGCGAGGCGGTGTGCACGAACAGCTTGTCCTTGTAGGCGCGCGCGTGCAGGCCGATGTCGCTGACGGTGAAGAACGCGGTGTCGTATTCGTTCTCGAACCGGCCCGGGCGCTTCATCACCGCGAAGTACAGGCCCGGTTCCTGCAGTTCCTTGATGTCCTGGATCGGCAGATAGGTCAGCGCGCGTTCGTTCTTGTCGCCGCCGAGCACGAAGCGGTTGACGTAGACCGACTCGGCCAGCTGCGAGATCGGGGTGTGGTCGCTGTAGTCGCTGTCCATTTCCCAGCTGCCGCGGCGGCCGCCGCGCTGGTACTGGGCGAAGAACGCCGGCAGCGAGCCTTCCTTGACCCGCATGAATTCCACGTCCACTTCCGGCACGTTGAGCGACACCACCGGCAGGCCGCGGCTCTCGCGCGCCGGCAGCACGCTGCCCTGCGAGGCGAAGCCGACCGCCGGCTCCAGTTCGCCGGTGTAGACCTTCTGCTTGAGCGGCTTGCCCAGGCGGCTGCCGTCGGCGGCGAGCAGGTCGGCGGAGATCAGTACGGTGTAGTCCTTGGCCGCCTCCACGTACGGATAGCGCAGGGTCTTGCCGTCGTCGGACAGCGACCAGGCGCTCTCGTCGGTGCCGACCTTCTCTTCGAAGCGCAGCAGCTTGTCGAAGTCCTGGGTGCCGACCAGCGGCCGCGAGAACTCCAGCGCCAGCGACAGCCCGTCGCCCTTCTGGTCGGGATAGGCGCGAACCAGGCCGAAGCCCTTCATCGCTTCCTTCTGGCCCTTGACCGGCTCGCCGCTGGCGTCGGGCAACTGCCCGGATTCGTTGCGCTTGCAGCCGCCCAGTGCCAACGCCAGGCCCAGCAGCAGGAAGGTGCTCAACAGCCCCGCGCGCAGGAGGCGCCACTGCCGCTTCGAATCCGTGTGCATACGTTCGCTCCGTGAAAGTGGCGCGAGTATAGAACGCGGACGCGACCGCCGGAGACTCGGAATCGAGATTGCGGACGCGGCGTTCGCCGGCGCCCGGCAAGGCGGCCGTGGACGGCGGCGGGCACCCGCCGCCGGACCGTGCACGCGGCGATTTCTGTGTATGCGGTGCGGGCTCTGTGGAAGCAGCCGATGAGGCCACAGGTTACCCAGACCGGATGCCGTCGGGACTGAAGTCCCTCCCACAGTGCACCCGACCAGTCGGCCACAAGCCCTTGTAGGAGCGGCTTCAGCCGCGACGAGCGAAGCCTGGAATCGCGGCGGCTCGGCAATCGGTCGGGGCTGAAGCCCCTCCTACAGTGCACCCGGCTGGATGGCCGCAAGTTCCCTGTAGGAGCGGCTTCAGCCGCGACGAGCGGAACCTGGAATCGCGACGGTTTCGATAACCGGTCGGGGCTGAAGCCCCTCCTACAGTGCACCCAGCTGGATGACCGCAAGTTCCCTGTAGGAGCGGCTTCAGCCGCGACGAGCGGAGCCTGGAATCGCGACGGTTTCGGTAACCGGCCGGGGCTGAAGCCCCTTCTACAGTGCACCCAGCTGGATGGCCGCAAGTTCCCTGTAGGAGCGGCTTCAGCCGCGACGAGCGGAGCCTGGAATCGCGACGGTTTCGGTAACCGGCCGGGGCTGAAGCCCCTTCTACAGTGCATCCAGTTGGATGACCGCAAGTTCCCTGTAGGAGCGGCTTCAGCCGCGACGAGCGGAACCTGGAATCGCGACGGCTCGGCAATCGGTCGGGGCTGAAGCCCCTCCTACAGTGCACCCAGCTGGATGGCCGCAAGTTCCCTGTAGGAGCGGCTTCAGCCGCGACGAGCGAAGCCTGGAATCGCGACGGTTCGGCAATCGGTCGGGGCTGAAGCCCCTCCTACAGTGCAGCCGGTTGGATGGCCGCAAGTTCCCTGTAGGAGCGGCTTCAGCCGCGACGAGCGAAGCGGCGGACTCGCCGCCGCCTCAATGCAACAAGCGCTGCATGTACAGCGCGATCAGCCGCGGCCGGTCCAGCGCAAGGCAGACCTGGGCGTTGGCGGCGCCGGGCGCCGCATGGCCGCCATCCGACGCGTCGTCGACGGCCACAGTGCCGCCAGTTGCCCTCGCGCCAGGCGGCACTTCCCGCGTATACCCCTGGTCGTCGACCGCGATGCGCAACGGCACGGTCGGGCACAGGCTCGGGTCGAGCAGTTGCGCCACCGGCACCACGTCGAACAGGGTCGGCGTGGCGCTGGCCCAGGGCTGGTCGGTGTCGCGCCACTGGTAGTAGAGCTGGGTCAGCGCATCGGTCAGCGGATCGCCATGCGCGAACAGCGCCACCCGCTCCGGTTCCTCCAGGGTCACCTGGGTCGCGTCCAGCGGCAGCATCACGATCGGCACGCCGGCGGCGAACACGCGCTGCGCGGCGCCGATGTCGGAGACGATGTTGTATTCCGGCGCCGGCGCGCTCGGCGGCCGGTAGCGCGACTTGCCGTAGCCCGCCCGCACCGACCCGCCCATCAGCACCACCTGCTTGAGCTGGGCGAAGCCCTGCGGGTCGCGCTGCAACGCGCGCGCCGCATCGGTCAGCGGTCCGAGCACCAGCAAGGTGACCTGGCCGGGATGGCGCCGCGCCTGCGCCAGAATGAAGTCCGCCGCGTCCGGCGCCTTGCGCGGCCGCGTGCCCTGCGCCGCCCAGCGCGCCTGGCTGAAGGGAATCGTGGAGGGCGTGGCATGGCCGATCGCCAACGGGATCTCGCTGCGCCCGGCCTGTTGCAACAACCGCTGCAGCAGCTGCGCGCGCAGCCCGGTGTCGCCCCACGCCGAGGCGATGCCGAGCACGTCCAGCTCCGGGCTGCGCAGCAGCAGCGCCAGCGCGAAGGCATCGTCGATGTCGTCGCCGATGTCGGTGGACACCACCACCTTCTGTGCCGGCGGCGCCGCCGCGGCGGCAACCGATGCCAACGCCAGCAGCGCCAGCGCCGCCCACCGTTTCAGACTGCGCATGCGCGCCTCCCATAAAAAGAAACCGCCGGCATGATAGCCGGCGGTCCCTGGTTCATCGCATCGCTGGCACGCCGATCAGAAATTGGCGCGGAACTGCGCGCCGACGATGCGCGGATCGTTGATGAAGCCGGTGAGGTTGTTGAAGTCGATCGCACCGGTGGCGCGGATCTGGTTGGTGCAGTTGCGGCAGAACACCGACACCTCGTACGCGCCGGCGCCCCAGTTGTAGCCGATCTTGGCGCCGCCTTCGAGCAGCGGCTGGCCGACGAATTCGCGCGAGTCGTACAGGAAGAAGTTGATCTCGCTGCGGTAGGACCAGTCGGTGTAGAAGAAGAACTCGGCGTCGTCGCCGACCGGGATGCCGTAGCGCAGCGTGGCGTTGCCCATCCACTTGGCCGCCTGCGGCAGCACGTTGCCGTCGATGATGGCGTTGCCGGCGGCGTTGAGCGGATCGGTCACGGTGCAGGTGCGGCACACGCCGACCGACAGGGTCGGATCCTCGATGCGGGTCCAGTTGTAGGCGCCGCCGAGGGTGAAGCGCAGGTTCTGGGTGAGCAGCGCCTCGAAGTCGAACTCGGCGCCGCGCGCCTTGGACTTGTCGGCGTTGAGCAGGCGCACGTCGTTGGAGGTGCCGCCGACCGCGGTCAGCTGCTGGTTCTTCACCTGGAAATCGTAGATGTCGAAGCTGATCCGCGCGCGCTTGTCGAACAGGTCGGACTTGATGCCGATCTCGTACGAGTCCACGGTCTCCGGCGCTGCCACGGTCAGCGGCGCGGTCGCCGACGGCACGCCGAAGCTGGCGCCGCGGAAACCGCGCGCGGCGCGGGCGTAGACGTTGACGTTGTCGTTGATGGTGTAGGTCGCGCTGACGTCGCCGGTGACCTTGGAATTGTCGGTGCTGCCGGTGGACGGCTCGAGCAGGGTGACGCGATCCAGCGCCAGCACGTCGAAGGTCTTCTTGTCGTAGGTGTAGCGGATGCCGGCGCGCAGGTTCAGGCGATCGGTGGCCGCATAGTTCAGCGAGCCGAATGCCGCCCACGAGGTGTTGCGCTGGCGGGTCAGCTGGTAGCTGCTGAGGGTGCCGCCGCCGAAGGTGTCGTAGGTGTAGTTCTCGCCTTCCACCGAATCGTGGAAGTAGTACAGGCCGGCCTGCCAGTTGAGCGGGCCGGCGTACTGCGACTCGGCGCGCAGCTCCTGCGAGTACTGGTCCAGGTTCTTGATGCCGCCGGCGGTTTCCACCGGGAACGCGATCACGCCGGGGCCGGACGGCGGCGCGAACACCGCGCCGTAGCCGCCGTCGATGTCGCCGCGGCTGTAGTACTTGCCGATGCCTTCGTAGCCGGTGATCGAGTGCAGCACGATGTCGCCCAGGTCCCAGGTCAGGTTGGCGCTGCCGCCGTAGGTTTGCAGTTCCTGGGTGTTGCCGCCGTCGATGGACACCTTGTCCGGATCGAAGCCGTCGACCAGCTTGTTGCTGCCCGGCTGGAAGATGTTGGCGCGGAACAGCCGCGCGGTGCCGTCGAGATGCCGCGCATGCGCGTTGAACAGCGCGCTGAAGTCCTCGCCCGGCTGGAACAGCAGCTGCACCCGCACCGCCGAGTCGGTGTAGCCCTCGAACGAACGGTTGTCCACGGTGTTGTCGACCCAGTCGTCGCGGCGCTGGCCCAGCGCCGACACGCGCGCGGCCCACTTGTCGCCCATGGCGATGCTCAGGCCGGTTTCCATGGTCATGGTGCCGTAGGTGCCGTAGGACAGGCTGGCGTAGCCGTCGTTGGCGCCGATGCTGGGCTTGACCGAGTTGAACTTGACCACGCCGGCGGGGGTGTTGCGGCCGAACAGCGTGCCCTGCGGGCCGCGCAGCACTTCCAGGCCTTCCAGGTCGAAGATCGGGAAGCCCTTCAGGAACGCGTTCTCCGCCACCACGTCGTCGTACACCAGCGACACCGGCTGCGAGGCGTAGGTGTTGAAGTCGGTGTTGCCGTAGCCGCGGATGTAGAAGCGCGGGAACACGCGGCCGTTGGAGGATTCGACATTGAGGCTGGGCGCCTTGCCGGCCAGCACGCGTACGTCCGAGCCGCTGGTGGCGATCGCGTCCAGGTATTCCGGGCGCAGCACGCTGGCGGAGATCGGCACGTCCTTGGAGTCTTCCGAACGCCGTTCGGCGGTGACCTTGACCGTGTCCAGGCGGGCGACCCCGTCCGTGCTGTCCGCCTGCTGGGCGGCGGCGGGGAACGAGAGGGCGGAAACGACGGCTACGGCAAGTGCGCTGGTGCGCAACGACCAACTGGCGGACATGGGGACTCCGGAGTGGAATGGGCAAGAGCGGATGCGCGTCGCCGGCAAGCGATGCCGCGCCGCAACATAATTAACACAAAATACACACGCTTTGCATGTCCCGGTCACTTGAACGTGTTAAGGCTGTAAGCAGCGCAATGGGCTGCCACATGTGCCCTGCAGGTGCGTTGTCCAGACGCCCCAGGTCTATCAACATCGCACTGCGGATTTCCGGCTGGCCGGCGCCACTGCGGCATCGGCCGTGCAACAGCGCGCGCCGCTGCGCCCACCCGCCCCCTGTGGAGCGGCTTCAGCCGCGACAGCAACTGCGGTTAGAACGTGTCGCGGCTGAAGCCGCGCCTACAGGAACAAGACCCGGATTTGCGGCGCCACAGCGATGCGGCCCTGCCGCCGGCGCTGCCGGCTCAGCAAATATCGCCCGGCACCCGCACCCAGCCGTCCATCAGCACCCGCGCGCTGCGGCTCATGATCGCCTTGGTGACGCTCCACTGGCCGTCCCCCTGCTGCTGCGCTTCGGCGCCGACCCGCAACGTCCCGGAGGGATGGCCGAAGCGCACCGCCTGGCGTGCGCCGCCGCCGGCCGCGCGATTCACCAGCGTGCCCGGGATCGCCGCCGCGGTGCCGATCGCCACCGCGGCGGTGCCCATCATCGCGTGGTGCATCTTGCCCATCGACATCGCCCGCACCAGCAGGTCGATGTCGGCGGCGGCGACCGGCTTGCCGCTGGAGGCGACGTAGTCGGCCGGCGGCGCGACGAAGGCCACCTTCGGCGTGTGCTGTCGCGTCGCCGCGTCTTCCAGCCTGGCGATCAGGCCCATGCGCAGCGCGCCGTAGGCGCGGATCATCTCGAACCTGGCCAGCGCCTGCGCATCGCCGTTGATCGCGTCCTGCAGTTCGGTGCCGCGGTAGCCCAGCGCCTGCGCGTCGAGGAAGATGGTCGGGATGCCGGCGTTGATCAGCGTCGCCTCGAAGCTGCCCACGCCCGGGACGTCCAGCGTATCGACCAGGTTGCCGGTGGGAAACATCGCCCCGTCCGCGCCGTCCTCGTCCGCGGCCGGATCGAGGAAGTCGAGCTGGATCTCGGCGGCCGGAAAGGTCACCCCGTCCAGCTCGAAATCGCCGCTCTCCTGCACCGCGCCGGCCACGATCGGCACCTGCGCGAGGATGGTCTTGCCGATATTGGCCTGCCAGATCCGCACCGTGGCCGTGCCGTCGTGCGGAATGCGCGCCGCATCGACCAGCCCGGCGGCGATCGCGAACGGCCCCACCGCCGCCGACAGGTTGCCGCAGTTGCCGCTCCAGTCGACGAACGGGCGGTCGATCGCCACCTGCCCGAACAGGTAGTCCACGTCGTGGTCCGCGCGCGCGCTCGGCGCCACGATCACCGCCTTGCTGGTGCTGGACGTGGCCCCGCCCATGCCGTCGATCTGCTTGGCGTAGGGATCGGGGCTGCCGATCACCCGCAGCAGCAGCGCATCGCGCGCGGCGCCGGGCAGCTGTGCGGCAGCGGGCAGGTCCTGCAGGCGGAAGAACACGCCCTTGGAGGTGCCGCCACGCATGTAGGTGGCGGGAATGCGGAGCTGGGGAACGTGGGACATGGCGTTTTTCCGATCGACGCGCAGGCGGCGAGTAGCTCAGGGGTTGGCGGGAATCTCGGCCTCGACCAGCTGCGCCAGCAGGGTCAGCGACTCCTGCCAGCCGAGATGGCAGAACTCCACGGGAATCTGTGCGGGGATGCCGTCCTGGACGATGTCCAGCTCGGTACCGCAGGCCACCGTGCGCAGCTTGACCGTCACCATCATCTCGCCGGGCAGGCCCGGGTTGTCGAAGGTGTCGGTGTGGCGGATCAACTCGCCCGGCACCAGTTCCAGATAGGTGCCGCCGAAGGATTCGCTGGTGCCGGCGCCGAAATTGCTGAAGGAGATCCTGAAGCTGCCGCCCACGCGCGCATCCAGGGCGTGCACGGTGGCGGTGTGGCCGTGCGGCGGCAGCCATTTGGCCAGCGCCGCCGGCTCCAGGAACGCGCGGTAGATGCGCTCGGCCGGCGCGCGCAGGACGCGGTGCAGGCGGACGGTACCGGTCTTGCCGTTGCTCATGATGGTGTCCTCAGCGGTGAAGGCGCGCATCAGGATGGTACGCGCCTGATGACACCGACGAACCAGTCAAGCCAGTTTCGACACTTCCAGGAAATCCTGCGCGAAGCGCTGCAGCACGCCACCGGCCTCGTAGATCGCCAGTTCCTCGGCGGTGTCCAGGCGGCAGGTCACCGGCACCTCCACGCGGCTACCGTCGGCGCGGGCGATGGACAGGGTCAGCGTCGCGCCAGGGGTGCGCGCGCCGAGCACGTCGAACACCTCGCTGCCGTCGATGCCCAGGGTCTTGCGCGTGGTGCCGGGCCGGAATTCCAGCGGCAGCACGCCCATGCCGACCAGGTTGGTGCGGTGGATGCGCTCGAAGCCCTCGGCCACGATCGCCTCGACCCCGGCCAGGCGTACGCCCTTGGCCGCCCAGTCGCGCGAGGAGCCCTGCCCGTAGTCGGCGCCGGCGACGATCAGCAGCGGCTGCTTGCGCGCCATGTAGGTTTCGATCGCCTCCCACATGCGCACCACCTGCCCTTCCGGCTCCAGCCGGGTCAGCGAACCGCGCTGCGGCTGGCCATCGACCACGGCCATTTCGTTGAGCAGTTGCGGATTGGCGAAGGTGGCGCGTTGCGCGGTGAGGTGATCGCCGCGGTGGGTGGCGTAGGAGTTGAAGTCCTCTTCCGGCACGCCCATCCGCGTCAGGTATTCGCCGGCGGCGCTGTCGGCCAGGATCGCGTTGGACGGCGACAGGTGGTCGGTGGTGATGTTGTCGCCGAGCACCGCCAGCGCGCGCATGCCGCGCAGCGTGCGTTCGCCGGCCAGCGCGCCTTCCCAGTACGGCGGGCGGCGGATGTAAGTGCTTTGCGGACGCCATGCGTACAGCGGCGCCACCTGCGCGGCAGCCAGCCCGCTGCGTGCGAACATCGGCTCGTAGACCTGGCGGAACTGCTCGGGCTTGACGCTGGCGGCGACGATCGCGTCGATCTCCGCGTCGCTGGGCCACAGGTCCTTCAGCGTCACCGGCTGGCCGTCCTTGTCCACGCCCAGCACGTCCTTCTCGATGTCGAAACGGATGGTGCCGGCGATCGCGTACGCCACCACCAGCGGCGGCGAGGCCAGGAACGCCTGCTTGGCGTAGGGATGGATGCGCCCGTCGAAATTGCGGTTGCCCGACAGCACCGCGGTGGCGTACAGGTCGCGTGCGATCACCTCCTGCTGGATCGCCGGATCCAATGCGCCGCTCATGCCGTTGCAGGTGGTGCAGGCGAAACCGACGATGCCGAAACCCAGCTGTTCCAGCTCCGGCAGCAGCCCGGATGCTTCCAGGTACAGCTGCACCGCCTTGGAGCCCGGCGCCAGCGAGGTCTTGACCCATGGCTTGCGCAGCAGCCCGCGTGCGTTGGCGTTGCGCGCAAGCAAACCGGCAGCGATCACGTTGCGCGGATTGCTGGTGTTGGTGCAGCTGGTGATCGCGGCGATGATCACCGCGCCGTCGGGCATCAGCCCCTGCGCCTGTTCGGCCTTGCCGGATGCCAACTTGGCCTCGTCGGCGATGCCGCGCGCGGCCAGCTCGCTGGTCGCCACGCGCTTGTGTGGATTGGACGGGCCGGCCATGTTGCGGGTCACGCTGGACAGGTCGAACTGCAGCACGCGTTCGTACTGCGCCGCGACCAGGTCGTCGGCCCACAGTCCTGCGACCTTGGAATAGGTTTCCACCAGCGCGACCTGCGTGTCGTCGCGGCCGGTCAGGCGCAGGTAGTCGATGGTCTGCCGGTCGATCGCGAACATCGCCGCGGTGGCGCCGAACTCCGGGGTCATGTTGGAGATCGTGGCACGATCGCCCAGGGTCAGCGCGGCCGCGCCTTCGCCATGGAACTCCAGGTAGGCGCCGACCACCTTCTGCGCGCGCAGGAACTCGGTCAGCGCCAGCACCACGTCGGTGGCGGTGATGCCCGGCTGCGGCCGCCCGCGCAGCGCCACGCCGACGATGTCTGGCAGGCGCATCCACGACGCGCGCCCGAGCATCACGCTCTCCGCTTCCAGCCCGCCGACGCCGATCGCCAGCACGCCCAGCGCATCCACGTGCGGGGTGTGGCTGTCGGTGCCCACGCAGGTATCCGGGAACGCCACGCCGTCGCGCACCTGCACCACCGGCGACATCTTCTCCAGATTGATCTGGTGCATGATCCCGTTGCCCGGCGGAATCACGTCGACGTTCTCGAACGCGCGCTTGGTCCAGTCGATGAAGTGGAAGCGGTCGGCGTTGCGGCGGTCTTCCACCGCGCGGTTCTTGGCGAACGCGGCCTTGTCGAAGCCGCCGAATTCCACCGCCAGCGAGTGGTCCACGATCAGCTGCGTCGGCACCACCGGATTGACCTGCGCCGGATCCCCGCCGCGCTCGGCGATCGCATCGCGCAGCCCGGCCAGGTCCACCAGCGCGGTCTGGCCGAGGATGTCGTGGCACACCACGCGCGCCGGAAACCACGGGAAATCCAGGTCGCGGCGGCATTCGATCAGCTGCATCAGCGAAGCGTCCAGCGTGGCCGGATCGCAGCGCCGCACCAGGTTCTCGGCGAACACCCGCGAGGTATACGGCAGCGCGGCATAGGCGCCGGGCCTGAGCGCATCGACCGCGGCGCGCGCGTCGAAGTAATCCAGCGAAGTGCCGGGCAGGGAGGTGCGGTAGTGGCTGTTCATGGCTGGCTACACTAGAAATAAAGCGAAGGCTGACCCTTCTCCCATCGGGAGAAGGTGCCCCGAAGGGGCGGATGAGGGTACGGGCGAAGCCTAATGCGAATGAGAGCCCACATGAGGCGGATGAGGGTACGAACGAAGCCTGGTGCGACCAAACGCCACGAGGCTGCGCCCGTACCCTCACCCCCGGCCCCTCTCCCGACGGGAGAGGGGAGCAATCAACTGCGCCGGTCGATCGGCACGAACGTCTGATCCTCCGGCCCGGTGTAGTTCGCGCTGGGGCGGATGATCTTGCCGTCGATGCGCTGCTCGATGATGTGCGCGCTCCAGCCGGCGGTGCGCGCGATCACGAACAGCGGGGTGAACATCGCGGTCGGCACGCCCATCATGTGGTAGCTGACCGCGCTGAACCAATCCAGGTTCGGGAACATCTTCTTGATCTCCCACATCACCGCCTCCAGACGCTCGGCGATGTCGTACATCTTGCGGCTGCCCTGCGCGTCGGACAGCTCGCGCGCCACGTCCTTGATCACCTGGTTGCGCGGGTCGGACACGGTATACACCGGGTGGCCGAAGCCGATGATCACTTCCTTGCGCTCGACCCGCGCGCGGATGTCCGCTTCCGCCTCGTCGGGGCTGTCGTAGCGTTTCTGCACCTCGAACGCGACCTCGTTGGCGCCGCCGTGCTTGGGCCCGCGCAGCGCGCCGATGCCGCCGGCGATGGCGCTGTACATGTCGCTGCCGGTGCCGGCAATGACCCGGCAGGCGAAGGTGGACGCGTTGAACTCGTGCTCGGCGTACAGGATCAGGCTGGTGTGCATCGCCTGCACCCACTCCTCGTGCGGCTTGAAGCCGTGCAGCAGATGCAGGAAATGGCCGCCGATCGAATCGTCGTCGGTCTCCACTTCGATGCGCTTGCCGTTGTGGCTGTAGTGGTACCAGTACAGCAGCATCGAGCCCAGCGAGGCCATCAGTTTGTCGGCGATGTCGCGCGCGCCGGGATGGTTGTGGTCGTCCTTCTCCGGCTGCACGCAGCCGAGCACCGACACGCCGGTGCGCATCACGTCCATCGGATGCGCCGACGGCGGCAGCTGCTCCAGCGCCGCCTTGACCGCGGCCGGCACCCCGCGCAGCGAGCGCAGCTTGGCCTTGTAGCCGCGCAGCTCGCTGTTGCTGGGCAGCTTGCCGTGTACCAGCAGGTAGGCGATCTCCTCGAACTGGCTGCTGCGCGCCAGGTCCAGGATGTCGTAGCCACGGTAGTGCAGATCGTTGCCGCTGCGGCCCACCGTGCACAGCGCGGTGTTGCCGGCGGCGGTACCGGACAGGGCCACCGATTTCTTCGGCTTGAAGGCCGGAGCGGCCTGGCTGGCGTTGGTGTCGTTCATGCGTTGTCTCCCGGGTAGCGCGGTCGTGTCATCGAGGCGGATCAGGGCGCGGGCGCGGCCGGTGGCGGGGTACCGCCGCGCTCGAGCAATTGCTGCAGCATGGCGATCTGGCGGTTCTGCAGGTCGACCAGCGTCGCCCAGTCCTGCTCGCGCAGCTGGTTGAGCTTCTCGTGCACCTGCAGGATTTCCAGCTCGGATTTGATGTTCACTTCGTAGTCGTTCTGCGCACGCAGGCGGTCCACCGCGGCCTGGCGGTTCTGGCTCATCATGATCACCGGCGCCTGGATCGCGGCCAGGCACGACAGGCACAGGTTGAGCAGGATGTAGGGATACGGATCGAACGCGTGCGCCAGCACCAGGCTGTTGAGCGCGATCCACGCCAGCAGCACCAGGCCGAAGCCGATGATGAAGCTCCAGCTGCCGCCGATCTCGGCGACCCGGTCGGCGATGCGCTCGCCGAGCGTGCGGTCGCGATCGGCCTGCTTGACGATGTCGCGCGCCACGTGGCGCTTGGCGATGAAGCGCTCCACCACCTCGCGCTCGGCGTCGGGCAGTTTCTCCAGTTCGGTCTGCAGCAGCTGCCGCGCGGTCTGGCGGCGGTCGATGCGGCCGCGTGGCGGCATGGTGCCGACGTGGGTGTTCATGGACATGCTCGGACAGGGGAACCGGCGTGGATCATGCGCCCTTGCCGGCGAACAATGCGTCCAGGCGCTGCTCGAAGGCGTGGTAGCCGATGCGTTCGTACAGCTCCTCGCGGGTCTGCATCGTGTCCACCACGTTCTGCTGGTGGCCGTCGCGGCGGATCGCCGTGTACACCGCCTCGGCGGCCTTGTTGGCGGCGCGGAACGCCGACAGCGGGAACAGCTGGATCGCCACCCCGGCCGATGCCAGTTCCTCGCGGGTGAACAGCGGGGTCTTGCCGAATTCGGTGATGTTGGCCAGCACCGGCACCTTCACCGCGTCGACGAAACGGCGATAGGTGTCCAGGTCGTAGGCGGCCTCGGCGAAGATGCCGTCGGCGCCGGCGTCCACGCAGGCGATGGCGCGCGCGATCGCCGCGTCCACGCCATCCACCTGGATCGCGTCGGTGCGCGCGATCAGGAAGAAGGCGGCATCGGTCCTGGCATCGGCCGCGGCCTTGACCCGGTCGACCATTTCGCCCTGGCTCACGATCTCCTTGCCGGGCCGGTGGCCGCAGCGCTTGGCGCCGACCTGGTCCTCGATATGGCAGGCGGCCGCGCCGGCCTTGATCAGCGACTTGATGGTGCGCTCGATGTTGAACGCGCTCGGGCCGAAGCCGGTGTCGATGTCCACCAGCAGCGGCAGCTCGCAGACGTCGGTGATGCGGCGCACGTCGATCAACACGTCGTCGAGGGTGTTGATGCCCAGGTCCGGCAGGCCCAGCGACCCGGCGGCGACGCCGCCGCCGGACAGGTAGATCGCCCGGTAGCCGGCGCGTTGCGCCAGCAGCGCGTGGTTGGCGTTGATCGCGCCGATCACCTGCAGCGGCGATTCGGCGGCCAGCGCGGCGCGGAAACGGGCACCGGCAGAAACGTGCGACATGGCGAACTCCTGAGCGAGGGCGGCGGCCCGCACGGCCGTTCCGCGATGGGCGCCAATCTGGCACCATCGCCCGGGCCGATCAATCTTGATTCAATGAATCAACCTATCAGCGGATCCCCATGTCCCCCGAAGCCGACCGCCACCTGATCTCCGCCGCCGAGGCCTGCGCCCTGCTCGGCATCAGCAGCGCCACGCTCTATGCCTACGTGAGCCGCGGCCTGCTCGGTTCCCGCGCCGGCGCCGACCATCGCAGCCGCGCCTACCTGCGCGCGGAAGTGGAACGGCTGGCGCAGCGCAAGCGGGTCGGCCGCGGGGCCGCGCGCGGCGCCGCGCAGAGCCTGGACCGCGGCCTGCCGGTGCTGGAGACGCGCATCTCGCTGATCCGGCCCGACAGCCCCTACTACCGCGGGCGCTCGGCGGTCGCCGCGGTGCGCGAAGGCGCCGGCCTGGAGGACATCGCGCGGCTGCTGTGGGAGTGCCTGGACGAAGACCCGTTCGCCGCGGCCCCGGTCGCGCCATGGCCGCAACGGGTGGCGCCGCTGGCCGGCGACGCCACGCTGCCGCCGCTGGAACGCGCCATGGCCTGCATTCCGCTGCTGGCCCTGGAACTGCGCCAACCGCTCAACGCCGCGCCGACGGTGCGCCGCGAGATCGCCGCCACCTTGCTGCGGCAGAACGCCGCGCTGCTGGTCGGCACCCAGCCGGACACCCGGCCGGTGCATCGCCTGATCGCCGACCGCTGGCGCCCGGGCGATGCCGACTTCGCCGAACTGGTGCGCGCCACCCTGGTGCTGTGCGCCGATCACGAACTCAACGTCTCCGCCTTCGCCGCGCGCGTGGTCGCCTCCACCGGCGCACCGCTGCATGCCACGGTCAGCGCCGGCCTGGCCGCGCTGTCCGGCCCGCGCCATGGCGGCGCCACCGCCCGCGCCCACGCCCTGCTGCGCGACGCCCAGGACGCCGCCGACCCGGCCGCCTTCATCGCCGAACGCTGGCAGCGCGGCGACGACCTGCCCGGCTTCCACCATGCGCTCTACCCGGACGGCGACCCGCGCGCGGCCGAAGTGCTGCGCCTGCTGCGCGAACGCTGCGGCCAGCATCCGCAGATGCGGCATGTGGAAACAGTGCTCGCCGCGGCGCAGGACTGCAGCGGCCAGGCGCCCAACATCGACGGCATGCTCGCGGCGCTCTGCCTCATCCACGACCTGCCCGCCGCACACGCCCTGGTCCTGTTCGCCGCCGCCCGGCTGTCCGGCTGGCTGGCGCATGCGCTGGAGCAGCAGGCGCTGGGCAAGCTGATCCGCCCGCGGGCGCGCTATGCCGGGGCCATGCCCGAGGGTTCGACGCCGGGCTGAGGGCGGCAGCTTGCGCGGCAAGCGCCGCATCGGCGGCGGCGTCCATTGCGCATGTCCTGCTGTTGCTGCGCGGCAATCCGCATCGCAGCCCGCCCCCTCGCACCGCAGAAAAAGGGCTGACCGGATTCAGTGAGCCGCGTCGCCAAACTGGCGATGAAGGTGTACAAATGTACACCATGGACACCCTCTCCCCACAACGCGCCGCGATCCTCGCCTACGTCCACGACTGCGCCGAGCAGGCCGGACGGCCGCCGAGCCTGGTCGAGATCGCCGAGCGCTTCGGCTTCGCCTCGCGCAACGCGGCGCGCAAGCACGTGCAGGCGCTGGTCGAGGCCGGGCTGCTGGAGCATGTGCCGCAGCAGGCGCGCAGCCTGCGACCGGTGCAGGCACAGCCGCGCAGCGGGCTGCTGCGGCTGCCGGTGCTGGGCCGGGTCGCCGCCGGCGCGCCGATCGGCGCCGATATCGGCCTGGACCAGCAGCTGCGGCTGGACCGCGCCGTGTTCGCGCTGCGTCCGGACTACCTGCTGCGCGTGCAGGGCGACTCGATGATCGACGACGGCATCCTCGACGGCGACCTGGTCGGCGTGCGCCGCAGCGCCGATGCGCGCAACGGCCAGATCGTGGTGGCGCGGCTGGACGGCGAGATCACCATCAAGCGCTATCACCACGATGGCGAACGCATCCAGTTGCTGCCGCGCAATCCGGCCTATGCGCCGATCGTGGTGCAGCCGGGCCAGGACTTCGCCATCGAAGGGCAGTACTGCGGGCTGATCCGGCAAGGCTGATGGCTGCCGTCGTCGCCCTCGACCGCCTGCTGGCCGAACGCCGGGTCTGGCGCGGCCAGCCGACCGCGCTGCCGCCCAGCGCGCAGCCAACCGGCCATGCCGCGCTCGACGCCGCACTGCCGGCGCGCGGCTGGCCGGAGATGGCGCTGACCGAACTGCTGCACGCCGCCGACGGCATCGGCGAACTGCAGCTGCTGTGGCCGACGCTGGCGCGGCTGTCGCAGGGCGGCGGCCGCATCGTGCTGGTCGATCCGCCCTATCTGCCCTACCCCGGCGCCTGGCAACAGGCCGGGGTGGCGCTGCCGCAGTTGCAGATCGTGCGCGCCGGCGCGGACGCGGCCTGGGCCGCCGAGCAATGCCTGCGCTCGGGCAGCTGCGCGGCGGTGCTGTGCTGGCCGGCGCAGGCCAACGACAAGACCCTGCGCCGGCTGCAGGTGGCGGCCGAGACCGGGCGCGCGCTGGGCTTCGCCTACCGGCCGCTGAAAGCCGCGGCCAATCCGTCGCCGGCCGCGCTGCGCATCGCCATCGATGCCGCACCGGCGCAGCTGCGCGTGCTCAAGTGCCGCGGCGGCATGCCGCCGGCGCGCGCCATTGCGCTGTCCGCGCTGGCCATGCCGTCGCCGGCCTCGGCTTGAGGACGCGCGCATGCGCTGGGCCTGCATCCTGCTGCCGCAACTGGCGCTCGACACGGTGCTGCGGCGCTGGCCGTCGCCGGACCAACCGCTGGCGCTGCTCGCCGGCCCGCCGCAGCGGCGCACGCTGAAGGCGGTCAACGCCGCCGCGCGCGCGCGCGGCCTGCAGCCCGGGCAATCGCTGGCCACCGCGCAGGCGCTGTGCGACCGCTTCGCCACCGCCCTGCACGATGCCGAGGAAAGCCGCCGCTGCCAGCAGTTCCTGGCGGCGTGGGCGTACCGCTTCAGCTCGCTGGTCAGCACCGACTATCCCGGCGCGCTGCTGCTGGAAATCGAGGCCAGCCTGGGCCTGTTCGGGCCCTGGCCGCGCTTCGAGGCGCGCCTGCGCGAGGAGTTGAGCGCGCTGGGCTTCCGCCACCGCATCGTGGTCGCGCCGCATCCGCTGGCCGCGCGCGTGCTGGCCAACGCGCACGACGGCATCGCCCTGCTCGACAACGCCGCGCTGCACGGCGCACTGGGCCAATTGCCGATCGCCCGCGCCGGGCTGGAACCGGGCCTGGCCGACGCCTTCGCGCGGATGGGCCTGCGTACGCTGCGGCAGTTGTTCGCGCTGCCGCGCAGCGGCCTGGCGCGGCGCTATCCGCCCACGCTGCTGCAGCACCTGGACGCCTTGCGCGGGCAGGCGCCGCTGCCGCTGCAGTACTACCTGCCGCCGGACCGCTTCGATGCGCGGCTGGAACTGGGCTACGCGGTGGAATACAGCCAGGCCCTGCTGTTCCCGCTGCGCCGGCTGACTGCCGATCTGGCCGCGTTCCTGGCCGGGCGCGATGGCGGCGTGCAACGCTTCCAACTGCATCTGGAACACGAAGGCCTGGACGACAGCGTGGTGCCGGTCGGCCTGCTCGCCGCCGAGCGCGATGCGGCGATGCTGTTCGAACTGGCGCGCGGCCGCCTGCAACATGCCAGCGTGCCGGCGCCGGTGCAGGCCATGCGCCTGCGCGCCGACGAACTGCCGCCGTTCGTGCCGGCCGCGCGCGAACTGTTCGACGACCGCGCGCAGCAGGCGCTGCCCTGGGAACAGCTGCGCGAACGCCTGCGCGCCCGCCTCGGCGACGACGCGGTGCACGGCCTGCGCGCGCATGCCGACCATCGCCCCGAATGGGCGTGGCGCGCCGAATCCGGCAAGCCCGCGCAGGCAGGCAAGACCAACCAACCGAGCGCGCCCCGCGCGGCTGCGTCCACCACGCTGCCGCGCCCCGGCTGGCTGCTGACCCGGCCGATTCCGCTGCGCGAGCGCGACCCCGAACGCCTGGCCGGCCCGGAACGCATCGAAAGCGGCTGGTGGGACGACGGCGACATCCGCCGCGACTACTACATCGTGCGCACCCGCCAGGGCCAGCGCGCCTGGGTGTTCGCGCCGGCCGATGCGCCGGACGCGCTGATGCTGCACGGCTGGTTCGCATGAGTCACAGCCCGCCACGTCCGCGACTGCGGGCCGTTCCGGCGCCTGCCGCGCAACCACCTGCCCCCTTGCACGACGCCACCTCCACGTCTGCACGCACGCCGCCGCCGCCGGACTACGCCGAACTGCACTGCCTGTCGAACTTCAGCTTCCAGCGTGGCGCCTCGCATGCGCGGGAACTGTTCGAACGCGCCGCACGCCACGGCTACCGCGCGCTGGCGATCACCGACGAATGCACCCTGGCCGGCATCGTGCGCGCCTGGCAGGCGGCCAGGGACACCGGCCTGGCGCTGATCGTCGGCAGCGAATTCCAGCTCGAACACGGCCCCAAGCTGGTGCTGCTGGCCGAGACCCTGCACGGCTACCAGTGCCTGTGCCGGCTGATCACCCTGGCCCGCCGTCGCGCCGACAAGGGCACGTACCGCGCCCTGCACGAGGACTTCGACGGCGATCTCGACGGCCTGCTGTGCCTGTGGCTGCCGCGCGACGACGATGGCGGCGACGCAAGCGACGGCGCCTGGCTGCAGGCGCGCTTCGCGCAACGCCTGTGGCTGGCGGTGGAACTGCTGCGCGGCCCAGACGACGACGCCCTGCTGCACGCGCGCCTGGCGCTGGCCCGGCGCCTGCACCTGCCCGCCGTCGCCAGCGGCGACGTGCACATGCACGCGCGCGGCCGCCGCGCGCTGCAGGACACGCTGACCGCGATCCGCCAGCGCCTGCCGCTGAGCGAGGCCGGCGCGCACCTGTTCGCCAACGGCGAGCGCCACCTGCGTCCGCGCGCGACCCTGGCCACGCTGTATCCGCACGCGCTGCTGGCCGAGTCGGTGCGCATCGCGCAGCGCTGCACGTTCGACCTCGGCCAACTGCGCTACCAATACCCGCACGAGCTGGTGCCGCCGGGTCGGACGCCGACGCAATGGCTGCGCACGCTCACCGAGCAAGGCGCGGCCACGCGCTGGCCGCACGGCGTGCCGGAAAAGGCGCGACGCCTGATCGAGCACGAACTGGGCGTGATCCAGCGCCTGGGCTACGAGTCGTACTTCCTCACCGTCTACGACCTGGTGCGTTTCGCCAGGTCGCGCGACATCCTGTGCCAGGGCCGCGGCTCGGCGGCGAATTCGGCCGTGTGCTATGCGTTGGGCGTCACCGCGATCGACCCCGACCGCATCGGCATGCTGTTCGAGCGTTTCATCTCCGAAGAGCGCAAGGAACGGCCCGACATCGACGTCGATTTCGAGCACGACCGCCGCGAGGAGGTGATCCAGTACATCTTCAACCACTACGGCCGCGAGCGCGCCGCGTTGACCACGGTGGCGATCCAGTACCACGGCCGCAGCGCGGTACGCGACGTGGCGCGCGCGCTCGGCCTGCCCGGCGACAGCATCGACGCGCTGGCCTCCACGCTGGGCCAGTGGGACGACGACGTTCCGCCGCACGAACGCCTGCGCGAACGCGGCTTCGATCCGGACACCGCGCTGATGCGCCGGCTGCTGGCGCTGAGCGCCGAGCTGATCGGCTTCCCCCGCCACCTGTCGCAGCACCCCGGCGGCTTCGTGATCTCCGAACATCCGCTGCACACGCTGGTGCCGGTGGAGAACGCGGCCATGGCCGAGCGCACCGTGATCCAGTGGGACAAGGACGACCTGGAACTGGTCGGGTTGATGAAGGTGGACGTGCTCGCGCTGGGCATGCTCAGCGCGCTGCGGCGCACGCTGGACCTGCTGCGTGCGCACCGCGGCCGCGATCTGGACCTGGCCAGCATTCCCGCCGAAGACGACAAGACCTACCGGATGATCCAGCGCGCCGACACCATCGGCGTGTTCCAGATCGAATCGCGCGCGCAGATGGCGATGCTGCCGCGACTCAAACCGCGCGAGTTCTACGACCTGGTGATCCAGGTGGCGATCGTGCGCCCCGGCCCGATCCAGGGCGGCATGGTGCATCCCTACCTGCGCCGGCGCAGCGGCGAGGAACAACCCGACGACTTGCCGGAGAAATTGAAGGAGGTGTTCAAACGCACCCTCGGGGTGCCGCTGTTCCAGGAACAGGTGATGCAGCTGGCGATCGTCGCCGCCGACTACGAACCCGGCGAAGCCGACCAGCTGCGCCGCTCGATGGCCGCCTGGAAGCGCCACGGCGGGCTGGAACCGCACCGCGAGAAACTGACCAACGGCATGCTGAAAAACGGCTACAGCGCCGAATTCGCCGCGCGCATCTTCGAACAGATCAAGGGCTTCGGCAGCTACGGCTTCCCCGAGAGCCACGCCGCCAGTTTCGCCCTGCTCACCTACGCCAGCTGCTGGCTCAAGTGCCATGAACCGGCGGCCTTCACCTGCGCGTTGATCAACAGCTGGCCGATGGGCTTCTACAGCCCCGACCAATTGCTGCAGGACGCACGCCGCCACGGCCTGCAGGTGCGTCCGGTGGACGTGCGCTACAGCGACTGGGATTGCGGGCTGGAAGCCTACAGCGCCGATCCGGCGGTGCAGCCGGCGATCCGCCTGGGCCTGCGCATGGTCCGCGGCCTGGCCGAAGACGCCGCGTTGCGCCTGCAGCAGGCGCGCACGCAGGCGCCGTTCCGCGATCTCGCCGACCTGTGCCAGCGCGCCGCGCTCGACGACAAGGCGCGTGACAGCCTGGCCGACGCCGGTGCGCTGAAACCGCTGGCCGGGCACCGCCACCGCGCACGCTGGGCGGTGGCCGGCGTCGAAGCGCAACGTCCACTGTTCGAGCCGCTCGCCGCCACGCCGGAACAGCAGGTGGCGCTGCCGCTGCCCAGCCTCGGCGAGGACATCCGCGCCGACTACGCGACCATCGGCACCACCCTGGGCAAGCACCCGCTGACCTTGCTGCGCCGGCAACTGCAAGCGCGCCGCTATCGCCACTCCGCCGAACTGCGCGCCCTGCCCCACGCCAGCGCGGTCGCCATCGCCGGCCTGGTGACCATGCGCCAGCGCCCGCAGACCGCCAGCGGCGTCACCTTCCTCACCCTCGAGGACGAACACGGCCTGGTCAACGTCGTGGTCTGGCGCCGCCTGGCCGACCGCCAGCGCCAGGCCCTGATCGAATCCAGGCTGCTGGCAGTGCGTGGCCGCCTGGAAACCGCCGACGGCGTGCGCCACCTGATCGCCGGCCACCTCGAAGACCTGACCCCGCTGCTGCTCGGACTGGACATCCGCAGCCGCGATTTCCACTGAGCGATAAGCACAATGCTGCATGCCATGCTCAACGAACAGACAGGCCGCTGTTATTCCGATGGCGCATCCGCTGCACGGCTGCATGCCTGCAGCGCCCGCTGCACCGCATCCGCTTCGCCCAGGCGTTCGCGGTAGATGGTGGCAGCCAGTTCGCGCCTGGCCTTGCTCGACCCGATCGAACCGTGGCTGGCGATATCCGACAACGGCCCGCCCAACTGGCGATACCTGGCCACGAGCCTGGCCGTCGCGGCCATGCTGTCGCACTCCACCGGTGCCGCCTGCACCGGCGCGCACACCATCAGCAAACACGAAAAACCCAGCGCGGCGAGTGTCTTGTTCATAGCTGCTCCCAAGCGGAGACGAAGACCGCCATCCCCATGCGGCCGCGCAGGGTTGAAGCGCTGCAGCACATCGCTGCACAGCACTGCAGCGCGCGGCGCGGCATCGCCACACCACCACCGAGAGCACCGGCAAACAGGCCGCAGCGGCATCGGGCCGCGCGTATCGCCATCCGCTCAGTGCGGACAGCGCCGATGGAAGATAGCCAAGGCAACTGCCGTCGCCAGCCGTGTTGCGACGAAACCTGGCGGCGGCGGATCGAACAATCGGATCAGCGGCGCGAAGTGCGACAGCAACGTCGCCGCGCGCCGTCCATCGCGCAAGCACGGACGGTGCCCATGTCGGAGCGTGCGCGCAGCCATCCGCTGTTCGGGACGCGTTCGGGCTGGCTGGCTGGCGCAATTCGACGGCAGAAAAGCCGCTGGCGATGCGCGGCAGACCGCAAGCACCGAACGCATGCGCGCTCGACCGTCCACCTGCCAGAAGACCTGGCTACGTCACTGCAGAACGCGACTGTGCGCAACCAGGATTTCAAGCGGGCGAACGCCCGCCTGGACTTCGTCTTCGATCAAGGCGTGCGATGCGTCGAACACACGACCGTGGTCGAGTCTTGCCGAGCATGGCGCGCACGCAGGCAGCCATGCTCTTCGGTCGAACGCCATGGACAGGCCGAATGCATCCGGTTTCTTTATCCGTCAAAACTGCGTGGATCGACTGGCAGAAACCGGCGGTGCGGCAGAGCGTGGAATTGCATCCGGCACGCTCCCCATTGCGAGGTGCCGCGCCCGCGATCAGTGGGCAGGAGCGGCCAGGCGCGCGTACTGGTCGCGGCCGATCCAACCGGTGAACGAACCATTATTGGCATTGATGAATTCGACCTGGGCCCAGCCATCCTTGAACGCCAGCACGCCCACCACATCGCCCTTGACGACATAAGCACCCTTGGGCGTCTTGGGGCCCGGCGTTTTCTGCAGATACGCCTTGTCGGCGGACACCGTCACCAGGCCGATCCATGTGTTGCTGGCGGTCCGGGTCAGGTCCAGGCCAGTGGCGATTTCCGGCATCAACACACTGAGGCAACCGGGATGCTGACGGCCCTGCTTCACGGTCAGCGTCACGCCGTCGGACGAAGCCGCCACGGTTCCGGGGTAGGCCTCTTGCGACCACGTGGTGACCGAGACCGGCGCGTTCCCCTCGGCCTTGCCCTGCAGATAGAACGAACAGCCACGGCTCACGCCCTCGCCCATCTCTTCCGAGTAGAAGCCTTCGATCCGATGCTCGGGCGTCACCGCGAGCATCAGCCCTTCGTACTTGCCCGAATGCAGCGCAGCCGTGCCCGCGAGTGCAGGCGCTACGGGGCAAAGCGAGAACAAACCAATAGCCAGAAACCGGGTGATCGCCATTTTTTTCCTTCAAGTGCTTCGCAAGTTCTTTGAAGCGTTTGTCATGGCAACCATCATAACCGTCGCAGGTATGCAGCACGGCCACCAAATCGCGCTCTTGATGGCCTCGCTCCACAGCGGACGCTTGCTGCAAAGCCGGGAACGCCTTCGATCGACTATCGCCAATGGCCACGTCACCCACTCGGAACCGAGCAGACGATGGCCGTTGCCAGACCCGATTGCGCCGCGCAGCTCGCGCGGCACCGACTATGGCTTCCGGCCCAACCCCGTCAGCAGCGTCTGTACGCCTTTCCAGCCCCAGTACACCCGATGGCACGCGATCAGGCCGCGCGCATCCAGGTCCATGACTTCCACCAGATCGACCTGATCGCCGTCCGGCGTTTCTCGCGGATATTCCCAGACCACCTGGCGCTGCGAAGCATGCCAACGACCGCTGCGATACCAGCGGCCGAGGCCGTTTTCGGGCTGGGCGAAGGACGCCGCGAAGAACGCCCTGAGCGCTTCGCGTCCCTGCAGCCTTCCATCCTGCCGCTCCGCGGAGACCACATAGGCCAAGGGCGTTTCCAGCATCGCGTCTTCCGCGTACAACGCCATCAGCGCATCCAGATTCCGCTCGACAACGCTGTGGTGCCATTGCTCGAAGATGCGGCGGGCATCGCCCTCCGATCCGTTCGATCGCGCTTCGATTTCGCTCATGCAAGACACTCCGATACAGTGCACTGCAGTCTAGGAACATGCGCAGGCCGTCGATTCGATGCGTGTCGAAGCGTTCCGGCGAGGCGCGGTCTATGATGGCCGTGCCCGCCAGGAGTGCACACGATGCCGGTCGAACAGCCCAAGCTTGCCGCGACCGCGTTCCTCATCGCCGATCCCGCCCGCGCCGCCATGTTGATGGCGCTCATCGACGGGCGTGCACTGCCTGCCGGCGAGCTCGCCTTCGCCGGCGGCGTCACCCCGCAGACGGCCAGTTCGCACCTGGCGAAACTGCTGGACGGCGGCTTGCTGGCGGTCGAGGTCCAAGGCCGCCACCGCTACTACCGGCTGGCCGGTTCCCACGTCGCGTTCGCACTGGAGAACCTCGCGACCCTCGCCGCGCCCGCCGCACCGCGATGCCGGAAAGCGGGGCGCAAGCAACAATCGCTGACCTTGGCCAGATGCTGTTACGACCACCTGGCGGGGCGACTGGGCATCGCGGTGACCGAAGCGCTGGAGCGGCGCGCGCTGATCGTCAGACAAGACGACAAGCAATACGCGGTGTCCGCCGAAGGCAGCGCATGGTTCGCGCGGATGGGGCTGGACGTTGCGCGCCTCGTCCCGACCAGGCTCGGCATCGCACGACAGTGCCTGGACTGGACCGAACGCAAGCACCACCTCGCCGGACCGCTCGGCGTCGAGTTGCTTGCGCTGCTTTGTGCCAAACACTGGCTGCGCCGCGAACAGGGCACGCGTGCGATCCACATTACCGACATCGGGTGGGCCGGCCTGCAGACCGAGCTGGGAATCGGCCGGCTTGCCGGGGACGAACTGCCGCTCGCTTCCTGAGCGGCAAACCATTCCGACGGTTGCAATGCGCTACGCAGGAGTCTCAGCATCGGATCGCGCGACAGCGAGGAGCGCCGCGGCGATCGTATAGGGATCCGAACTCACCGGCCGCGAACGACGTTTTTTTAGAAGGCTCATGCTTCGGAAGCGTCCAGCGCGTACCGGCGCTGGCAATGCTCGCAGAAGAACGCGCGCCGCTGCGCCTTGCCGAGCTGCTTGCGATAGGTCAGCAGATGGCCGTCGCGCGGACAGGTGGTCTTGGTATGCACCTGGTAGTGCTTCTTCAGCACGAAGGCCTTCTTCCAGGTGTAGAAATCGAAGCTGTACTCGCGCGCCTGCGTCACCAGTTCGGCCAGCTTACGCGGCGGCAATGCCCCGATTTCGCTCTCCGGATGCACGCGGATGCGGAACAGCACCTCGTTCTTGATGATGTTGCCGACCCCGGCGAACACGTCCTGGTCCAGCAACGCATCGGCGGCCAGCGTGCGCGGCCGCAAGCGCAGCTTGCGCCGCGCCTGCGCCGCGTCCCAATCCGGGTTCATCACGTCCCCACGCCAGTCGTAGGCCTCGTCCAGCGCGCCCTCGATGAACTTGACCGAACACGCGTAGAAGTTCAGTTCCTCGCCCTTGGCGAAGCCCAGGCTCAGCCGCGGCGTCGCGTCCTTGCGCGCATTGATCCGGTAGCTGCCGAACAGCAGGAAATGGATGCGCACGCTGAACCCGCCGAACTCGATCAGGAAGTGCTTGCCCCAGCTGCGCAGCGACAAAATCTTGCGGTTACGGATCCGTTCCAGGTCCTGCTTGCTGTTGCCGGACACCCGCAACACCTTGCGCCCCGCGAACGCGGCCGCCTCTTCTTTCAGGATGACGATCGAAGGACCTTCGGGCATGACCGCAGTATCGATGGCGGCCGTGAGCGGTTCGTGATTCCGAAAGCGAACGCTAGTGATCTGCCGTCAGATGCGGAATCCTTCCGGGATCTTGAATGGATCGCCAGACGCCGACGGACACTCATGGAAGATCTTTTCCTTGCGGACATCAATGATTCTGTAAGCCCCGCTTGGGTTGATCAAAAGCAAATGTGCGTTGAGTACGACGCGTACGGACCCATCGTCGTATGACTTGGTCATTTCGTGAGCAAGCGATGGAACCGTCCAGTCGGCGTGAGCACTGGCGGCAGCCTCCCTGAGCGCTTGCACCACGTCCTCTTTGCTTGAACACGCCGGTAGCGTTTTGAGCTTCCCAAGCATGCGCTCGAGCGCAGCCGCGACTTCCGTTTCACTCAGGGACATTTCTTCGATCCTATGCAGCAAGGGCAGACACTGCTCGGCGATTCTTGCTACGAAAACACAGCGCGATCGCCAGCCACCGGACATGCCCGCTTCCCGCGTGCGCCTGCGGCAGTTGCAGCAACCGACACGACGACGGCTAGGGCAAGCGTGCCGTACTCATCGGCACAACGAAAAAGGCCACCTGCGAGGGTGGCCTTGGTCGTCTGTCGCGTGGTGGGCGGTGCAGGGTTCGAACCTGCGACCCTTGCCGTGTGAAGGCAATGCTCTACCGCTGAGCTAACCGCCCGTGTCGCGAGCCGCACATTATAGGGCTGTCGTGGCTGGCGTCAACGGTCCTACGCGGAGGCCGTGCCGGCGCGGCCGCTACATGGTCTGGGTGGGCTTGTCGGCGTTGAGGGTGCCGGCCAGCTGGGTCTCGATCTTGTTGCGGATGGTCTCGCCTTCGCTGTTGTCCGGCAGCTGCACGCCGATGCCGGCGGTGCGGTTGCCCTGCGCGCCCATCGGGGTCACCCAGATCACCTTGCCGGCCACCGGCAGGCGCTCGCTGGAATCGGGCAGGGTCAGCAGCAGGAACACTTCGTCGCCCAGGAAATAGCGCTTGGGCGTGGGCACGAAGATGCCGCCGTTCTTCACGAACGGCATGTACGCGTTGTACAGCGCCGCCTTGTCCTTCACCGCCAGCGACAGGATGCCCTGGCGTCCGCTCATCGCACTCATCGTTGTCCCCCTCTCCGGACCGGGCGATCGCCATCGCGCCAGGCCAACAACAGTTCCGCGATGGCCAGGTCGCCACGGACGGTGGTGCGCAGCAGGTCGCGGGTGCGGTTGGCTGCGTCGAACCAGGTGGCCAGCTTGTGCAATCGCGCCGGGTCGGTCAAGCCGGCCTGCGAGGCCTGCGCCAGCGCCAGGTCGGCGGCATGGCCCAGGCGCTGCTCGGCGAAGCCGTCGGCGCTCCAGCGCTGCGCCGCCTCGACCGTGCCCAGCTTGCCCGCGGCGACCTGCTCCAGGTCCGCGGCCACCTGCCGGCGCAGCTTCAGGCCGTCCTCGCGCAGCCACTGCGCGGCCAGGCCGGGATGGCCGCGCGCGGCGGCCAGCGCTTCGCGCGCGGTCTTTTCCGGGAACTCCTGGGCCAGCAGCCAGGCGATCGCCTCGTCGGCCGGCGGCAGCTTGAATTCCAGGCGCTGGCAGCGGCTGCGGATGGTCGCCGGCAGCCGCGCCGGCTGCGCGCTGATCAGCCACAGGTAGCGGCCGGGCTGCGGCTCCTCCAGGGTCTTGAGCAGGGCGTTGCAGGCGGCGCGGTTGATCGCGTCGGCCGGGTCCACCACCACCACCTGGGCGACGCCGTACTGCGGGGTCAGCGACAGTTTCTGCGAGATTTCGCGCACCTGTTCGATGACGATCTCGGTGCGCAGCTTGTCGCCGGTGCGGTTGGGAATGAACGAGATCAGCTGCAGGTCGGGATGGGTGCCGGCGGCGATCAGCTGCGCGCTGCGCAGGTTCGCGGCCGGCTCGCCCTGGCCGAGCACGTGCGCGGCCAGCTTCAGCGCCACCGCGCGCTTGCCCAGGCCGTCCGGGCCGCAGATCAGCAGGCCGTGGCCGAGCCGGCCGGCGTCGAGCGCGGCCACGGTCTGCTCGTAGGCGCGCTGCTGCCAGGGCGCGAAGGGCAGCTCGCTCATGGCGTGCTCCCCTGCTGTACCCAGGCCGCCAGCGCCGCGGCCACGTCGTGCGCCACCGCCTGCGGCGGCTGGCTGGCGTCGATGGTGCGGAAGCGCTGCGGGTCCTGTGCGGCGCGCTGGCGGAAGCCGGCCCGCACGCGCTGGAAGAAATCGTCCTGCTCGCTCTCGATCCGGTCCGGCCACAGGTCGCGGCCGCTGGTGCGGGCGCGGCCGATCTGCACGTCCAGGTCCAGCAGCAGGGTCAGCCCCGGCTGCAGGCCGACCGCGCGCCGCTCCAGGTCGGCGATCCAGGCTCGGTCCAGGCCGCGGCCTTCGCCCTGGTAGGCGTAGCTGGAATCGGTGAAGCGGTCGCTGACCACGTAGGCGCCGCGTTGCAGCGCCGGACGGATCACCTCGCGCACATGCTGGGCGCGCGCGGCGAACACCAGCAGCAGTTCGGTCTCGGCGGCCAGCGGCTCGGCCGGCTGCAGCGCCGGCGCGTTGTTGAGCAGCAGCTCGCGGATGCGTTCGGCCAGCGGGGTGCCGCCGGGCTCGCGGGTCAGCACCACCTCGTGGCCCTGCGCCTGCAGCCAGTCGCGGATCGCGTTGATCGCGGTGGTCTTGCCGGCGCCCTCGCCGCCTTCCAGGCTGACGAAGCGATGGTGGCGCAGCACGGCCTCGCTCATGGCGTCACCGCCGCGCCGCTGCGCGCCTGGCGCAAGCGCTGCAGATAGCGCGCCACCGCCGCGGTGTGCTCGCCATAGCTGGCGGAAAACACGTGCGCGCCGCTGCCGTCGCCGACCGCGACGAAGTACAGGCTGTCGCCGGGCGCCGGATTGGTCGCCGCGCGCAGCGCATCGCGGCCAGGCATGGCGATCGGGGTCGGCGGCAGGCCGCTGCGGGTGTAGGTGTTGTACGGGGTATCGGTTTCCAGGTCGCGCTTGCGGATGTTGCCGTCGTAGGCGCTGCCGATGCCGTAGATCACGGTCGGATCGGTCTGCAGCTTCATGCCCTGCTGCAGGCGGCGCACGAACACGCCGGCGATCTGCGGCCGCTCGGCGGCCAGACCGGTTTCCTTCTCCACGATCGAGGCCAGGGTCAGCGCCTGCTCCGGCGACTGCAGCGGCAGCCCGTCGGCGCGCGCGTCCCAGGCCTCGGCCAGCGCCTTGTCCATCGCCGCATGGGCGCGCTGCAGCACGTCCAGATCGCTGTCCTCGCGCTGGTACAGGTAGGTCTCCGGCAGGAAGCGGCCTTCCGGGTGCTGCCCGGGCTGGCCGAGCTTGGCCATCAGTTCGCTGTCGCTGAACTCGGTGGCGACGTGGCGCAGCGGCGTGGCCGCGTTCAGCGCCGCGCGCAGCTGGCGGATGTTCCAGCCTTCGACGATGGTGAAGCGGTAGTGGATCACCTGGCCCTTGCGCATGCGGATCAGCAGTTCGCGCGGCGTCAGCGCCGGCTGCAGCGCGTATTCGCCGACCTTGAGCTTGCCGGCGGCATCGAGCTGGCGCGCCAGCAGTTGCCACTGCAGGTTGCTGCCCTGTTCGACCCCGGCCGCACGCAACTTGCGCAGCACGCCGTTGAACGAATCGCCGCGCGCCACCTCCACGCTGGGCTGCGCCGCGTGCAGCGGCTGGTCGGCGAAGGCGCGATAGCCCTGCCACCACCACGCGCCGGCCGCGGCGGCCAGCAGCGCAAGCACCAGCAATGCCGCCAGCAGGGTCAGACACCCGCGTTTAGCCCAAGCCACGACCACCTCGAAGCGAATTCAACGGGGTGCAGGATACCGCGCGGCCGGCATCGGCCGGTATCGCGACCGTGCCGCTCACGGTTCCAGCGCGCGCAGCAGGCCGCGCGCCTTGGCCCGGGTTTCGTCGAGTTCGCGCTCGGGCTGCGAATCGACCACGATGCCGGCGCCGGTGCGGAAATGCGCCTGCGCACCGTCCACTTCGGCGGTGCGGATCAGGATGTTCAGGTCCATGTCGCCGTCGCGGTTGAGCCAGCCGAACGCGCCGGTGTAGGCGCCGCGCGGAGTCTGTTCCAGCTCGGCGATGATCTGCATGCAGCGCACCTTGGGGCAGCCGGTGATGGTGCCGCCGGGGAAGGTGGCGCGGATCACGTCGCCGGGGCTGACCCCGGCGCGCAGCCGCCCGCGCACGTTGCTGACGATGTGGTGCACGTGGGCGTAGCTTTCCACCGTCATCAGCTCGTCGACCTCGACGCTGCCCGGCGCGCAGACCCGGCCCAGGTCGTTGCGCTCCAGGTCGATCAGCATCACGTGCTCGGCGCGTTCCTTGGGGTGCCCGACCAGCTCGCGGATGCGCGCGGCCTCGTCGTCGCCGGGCGCGCGCGGGCGGGTGCCGGCGATCGGCCGGGTCTCGACCACGTCGCCGCGCACCGATACCAGCCGTTCCGGCGAGGAACTGACCACGGCGCGGCCATGGCCGACGAACAGGCCTGCGAACGGCGCCGGATTGGCGCGGCGCAGCTGCGCGTACAGCGCGGCCGGATCCAGCGCGGCGGCGAAACGCGCCGACCAGCGCCGCGACAGGTTGACCTGGAACACGTCGCCGGCGCGCAGGTAGTCGAGGATGCGGCGCACGCCATCGACGAAGCGCTGCGGCGGGTCTTCGTCGATCGCCAGCGGCGGGGTCCAGGCCGGCAGCGGCGCGGCGGCCGGCACGGCCTGCAGATCGGCGAGCAGTTGGTCCAGCAGCCCTGCGTGCGCGGTTTCCGCCAGCGCCACGCACTCGCCGCTGGCATGGTCGCGCAGCAGCGCAGCCGGACAGCGCAACGCCAGCGCGACCGGCGCCGCCGCCTGCCCCTGCGGCAACTGCAGCACCGGCTCGACCTGCGCCGCCAGCTCGTAATCCAGCAGCAGCGCCCAGCCGCCGCGGAACGGCCAGCGCGGTTCGTCGCGCGCGCAGCGTTCGGCCTGCCAGTGCGCGTCCAGCGCGGCCAGGAAATCGCCCTCGACAACCGCGCCGCGCAAGTCGCGGGTGACGCCATCGCGGTCCAGGCGCAGGCCCTCGCCGCCGGCGATCAGCAACAGGTCCCAGCGGCCCTGCGCGGTCCCCGACGCCGCCGATTCCAGCAGCAACGGATAGCGCTGCGGCGCCAGGCGATGCAGCGCCAGCAGATCGGTGTCGGCCGGCAGGGGAACGGTACGCAGCATCGAAGACCCGGTGGAAGATGGAGGTGATGCGGATGCAGGCGGCGGCGCCCTGCTCCATGCGAACGATCGGCGCCTACAACCCGCTACCGCGCGAAGCGCCTGGCACTGGCGTGCTGCAGCATGCGATAGAACGAACCGGCGCCGTCACCGCAGCAAACTGCCAGGCTACACGACGCCTATCCGGCACCACCGCGACTGCAATTGACCTGGCGACGCGCGCCGCCAGAGCGCTGGCGCGTGCGGACTACGCCTCAGCGCTGCAGGCGCGTCATCGCGCGTACCGGACAACGCGCGACCCCAGAAGCATCCGCACCACCAGGCGTCTTGGCAGACCGACAAACAAACGAAGCGCGGATCGCGAGAGGAACCGGGACGGCTCCAGCTCTTGCCAATCCCGAATCCCCACTCCCCAATCCCGGCTCAATCACATCCGCTTGAACACCAAGGTCCCATTGGTCCCGCCGAAGCCGAACCCATTGGACATCGCCACGTCGATCTTCTTCTCGCGCGCCACGTTCGGCACGTAGTCCAGGTCGCAGCCTTCGCTCGGCTCTTCCAGGTTGATCGTCGGCGGGATGATGCCGGTGTGCAGCGCCATCACCGAGAAGATCGCCTCGGCGCCGCCGGCCGCGCCGAGTAGGTGCCCGGTCATCGACTTGGTCGAGCTGACCATGGTCTTGTAGGCGTGGTCGCCCAGCGCGCGCTTCATCGCCAGGGTCTCGGCCAGATCGCCCAGCGGCGTGGAGGTGCCGTGCGCGTTGAGGTAGTCGATCTGGTCGGGGTTGAGCTTGGCGTCCTTGATCGCCGCCAGCATGCTGCGCGCGGCGCCTTCGCCGTCCTCGCTCGGGGCGGTCATGTGGAACGCGTCGGAGCTGGCGCCGAAGCCGACCAGTTCGGCATAGATGCGCGCGCCGCGCGCCTTGGCGTGTTCGTACTCTTCCAGCACCAGCACGCCGGCGCCGTCGCCGAGCACGAAGCCGTCGCGGCCCTTGTCCCACGGCCGCGAGGCGGCGGCGGGATCGTCGTTGCGGGTGGACATCGCCTTCATCGAGCAGAAGCCGCCGACCGAGGTCGGCGAGGAGCCGCGCTCGGCGCCGCCGGCCAGCATCACGTCGGCATCGCCGTGCTGAATCATGCGCAGCGCGGTGCCGATCGAATGGTTGGAGGTGGCGCAGGCGGAGACCGCCGAGAAGGTCGGGCCCTTCAGGCCCTTGATCAGGCTCACCTGCCCGGGGAGCATGTTGATGATGGTGCTGGGCACGTAGAACGGCGAGATCTTGCGCGCGCCGCCCTCGTGGAATTTGATGGTCTGCTCCTCGATGCCGAGCAGGCCGCCGATGCCCGAGCCGAGGATCGCGCCGATGCGTTCGGCGTTGCTGTCGTCGATCACCAGGCCCGAATCGTCCAGCGCCATGAACGAGGCGCCGACGCCGTAGTGGATGAACGAATCCATCTTTTTGGCGTCCTTGACCGACACGAACTTGGTCGGATCGAAATCCTTGATCTCGCCAGCGATCTTGGTGGTGAACTGCGACGCATCGATCTGGGTGATCGGGCCGATGCCGGAACGCCCGTTGACGATTCCTTCCCAACTGCTGGCCAGGTCATTGCCCAACGGCGATACCAGGCCCATGCCGGTTACGACGACGCGACGGCTCATTGCGAAATCTCCTCGCCGCGATGCGCGCGGCGTTGACGCTGTAAAAACACAGGGCCGCATGCGCGGCCCCATGGGATTGTCACGCGGACCGGACCCACGCAGGCGCCGATCGCGATCGAGAACGGAGCATCAGCTCTTGACGTGCGCCTTGACGTAGTCGATGGCCTGCTGCACCGAGGTGATCTTCTCGGCTTCTTCGTCCGGAATTTCGCACTCGAACTCTTCTTCCAGCGCCATCACCAGCTCGACGGTGTCCAGCGAGTCGGCACCGAGGTCATCGACGAACGATGCGCTGTTGGTGACTTCTTCTTCCTTGACGCCGAGTTGTTCGACGACGATTTTCTTGACGCGTTCTTCGATGGTGCTCATTGGGATATCGCTCCAGATGGAGTAGTGGTGGTTCGAAACGCCATCGGGCTGCGATGGCCGCGTTGGATAGTGTAGTGGAAACCGCCCGGCGCTTGCATCGCTGCACAAACGCCCATCGATCAGCCACTTAGGCGCAGTCCTTGCGCCGCAGGCTTACGGCATGTACATCCCGCCGTTCACATGCAGGGTCTCTCCGGTGATGTAGCCGGCCCCGGGGCCGACCAGGAACGCCACCGCGTTGGCGATGTCGGCCGGCTGGCCGAGCTGGCCCAGCGCGATCTGCTCCAGCAGCGCGGTGCGCTGCGCCTCGGGCAGGGCCTTGGTCATGTCGGTGTCGATGAAGCCCGGCGCGACCACGTTGACGGTGATGCCGCGCGAGCCGATTTCCTTGGCCATCGACTTGGAGAAGGCGATGATCCCGGCCTTGGCCGCGGCGTAGTTGGCCTGGCCCGGATTGCCGGTCACGCCGACCACCGAGGCGATGTTGACGATGCGGCCCTTGCGCGCCTTCATCATGCCGCGCAGCACCGCCTTGGAGGTGCGGAACACACTGGTCAGGTTGGTGTCGATGATCGCCTGCCAGTCCTCTTCCTTCATCCGCATCAGCAGGTTGTCGCGGGTGATGCCGGCGTTGTTGACCAGGATCGAGACCGCGCCGAATTCCTTGCCGATCGCCTCGATCAGCGCCTCGACCGCGGCCGGGTCGGTGACGTCCAGCGCGCGGCCGTGACCGCCGTTGGCGGCCATCCGCTCGCCGATCGCCTGCGCACCGGAGGCGGAGGTGGCGGTGCCGATGACGGTGGCGCCCTGCGCGGCCAGGGTGTCGGCAATGGCCGCGCCGATGCCGCGGCTGGCGCCGGTGACCAGGGCGATCTCGCCCTGCAATGGCTTGCTCATCTGCTGTTCCTTGGGGGAAGGACGGCGCGCGAAGCGCCGCGGGAAAGGCCGCCGCCGCGGGCGCAAGCGCCCGCGCGCGGCAGCGGGATCAGGCGGCCCAGGTCTCGAGCGCGGTGGCGAAGTCGGCCGGGGTGGCCAGCGCGCGCCCGTCCAGCGACTTGTCGATGCGCTTGATCAGCCCGGTCAGCACCTTGCCCGGGCCGCATTCGGCCACGCGGGTGGCGCCGCGCGCGGCCAGCGCCTGCACGCAGCCGGTCCAGCGCACCGGCAGGTACAACTGCTCGACCAGCGCCTGGCGGATCGCATCGATGCCGTCGTGCACCTGCGCATCCACGTTCTGCACCACCGGCAGCTGCGGCGCGTGCCAGGCCATGCCGCGCATCGCCTCGGCCAGGCGGTTGGCCGCCTCGCGCATCAGCGGCGTATGCGAGGGCACGCTGACCGCCAGCTTCACCGTCTTGCGCACGCCGCGCTCGGCCAGCAGCGCCAGCGCGCGGTCGACCGCCGCCGCGTCGCCGCCGATCACCACTTGGCCGGGCGAGTTGTAGTTGGCCGGGACCACCACCTGGCTGCCGGCGGCCTGCGCGCAGACCTCCTCGACCAGCGCGTCCTCGGCGCCGATCACCGCGGCCATCGCGCCGACCCCGGCCGGGGCCGCGTCCTGCATCAACTGGCCGCGCAGGCGCACCAGGTGCGCGCCGTCGTGCAGCGACAGCGCACCGGCCGCGACCAGCGCGCTGTATTCGCCCAGGCTGTGCCCGGCCAGCAGCGCCGGCCGCGCGCCGCCCTGGGCCAGCCACAGCCGCCACAGCGCCACGCTCGCCGCCAGCAGCGCCGGCTGGGTGTATTCGGTGCGGTTGAGCATTTCCTCGGGGCCGCCCTGGGTCAGCGCCCACAGGTCGACGCCGGCGCCGTCGGAGGCCTCGACGAAGCTGTCGCGCAGCGGCGGGTGCAGTTCGGACAGTTCGGCCAGCATGCCCAGCGATTGCGAACCCTGGCCGGGGAAAACGAAGGCGAGTGTGGAATCGGTCACTGAAATGCCCAACAGCGAAAAACGAGCGGCGATGATAAGGGCGAAACCGGCCGTGCGTCTGTACCCGGGCGTATGTGCGCCTGCAGCAACGCCGGCGCCGCGCCAGGCGCGGGCGCTGCCGGAAACGCTCAATCGCGGTCGGGCGCGCCGAGCGGGAACAGGCCGCGATACGGCCGCGCCTCGTCCACGGCGCGGGCGAACGCGGCGCGCGCCAGCAAGCGCGCGCGATACGCGCGGACATGCGCGAACGAGGCGGCGATGCGATGCGTCCAGTCCGCATAGAACAGGAACGGCGCCGCCGCGCAATCGGCCAGGCTGAAGTCCTCGCCGGCGGCCCAGGTCCGGTCGGCCATGGTCCGATCCAGCCACGCATACGCGGTGTCGAGCGTGGCGCGCGCATCGGCCACGCCGCGCGGATCGCGCTCGCCCTCGGGCCTCAGGCGATCGGCCACGATCTTCTGCTGCGGCGTGGCGAGGTAGTTGTCGAAGAAGCGGTCCATGAAGCGGACCTCCAGCGCCGCGCGCGGATCGGCCGGCAGCAACGGCACCGGCCCGGGATGGTGCAAGGCCAGATGCTCGATGATGATCGTCGCCTCGGCGACGCTGCGGCCGGCGTCCACCAGCAGCGGAAAGCGTTTCAGTGGCCAGCGTGCGCCCAGTTCGGCCATGGGCTGCGGGTCGCCGCCAGCCAGCTGGCGATACGCGAACGGCGTGCCGTTCTCGTACAGCGCGACCAGGACTTTCTGGCAGTAGGACGAGAATGGATGGGCATAGAGCGTCAATGACATCGTCGTACACCTCGAAGTGAAGACCGGAGCAGGCGCGGAGGCGCTGCTGTCCTGACGACGCTCGGCGGAGACGGAAATCGACACGCGTGGATGGCGCACACGGCCGCGGGCACGGAACCGCGCGACCACAGCCCTGCGCCCGGCGGGGCGCCGGCCGGGCGCGCAGGTGTCTTGCAGGAGAGGAGACGCGGTGGCGCGGGCGGCGGGCGCCCGCGCGACGATCAGTAGCGCAGCAGTGCCGAGCCCCAGGTGAAGCCGCCACCGAAGGCTTCCAGCAGCAGCAGCTGGCCGCGCTGCACGCGGCCGGAACGCACCGCCACGTCCAGCGCCATCGGCACCGAGGCGGACGAGGTGTTGCCGTGCATGTCCACCGTCACCACCACCTGGTCCATCGACAGTTCCAGGCGCTTGGCGGTGGCTTCGATGATGCGCAGGTTGGCCTGGTGCGGGATCAGCCAGTCCAGGTCGCCCTTGTTCAGGCCGTTGGCGTCGAGGGTCTCGTCGACCACCGCGTCCAGCGCCTTGACCGCGTACTTGAACACCTCGCTGCCCTTCATCTGGATGCCGCCGGCGGAGGCGTCGCCGGTGCCGTCGCCGAGTCCGGTGGAGATGCCGACCGGATTCCACAGCAGCTCCTTCTTGCTGCCGTCGGCGTGCAGATGGGTGCTGAGGATGCCGGTGTCTTCGTCGGCGCGCAGGACCACCGCGCCGGCCCCGTCGCCGAACAGCACGCAGGTGGTGCGCTCGGTCCAGTCGACGATGCGGCTGAGGGTCTCGGTGCCGATCACCAGCACGGTCTTGGCGTCGCCGCAGCGGATGAACTTGTCGGCCACGCTGAGCGCGTAGACGAAGCCCGAGCAGGCGGCGTTGACGTCCAGCGCGGCGCAACCGACCGCACCCAGCCGCGCCTGGATCAGGCAGGCGGTGGACGGGAAGATCAGATCCGGGGTGGTGGTGCCGACGACGATCATGTCGAGCGCGGCGACCTCGATACCGGCCGCCTCGATCGCCTTCAACGCGGCTTCGTAGCCGAGGTCGCCGGCGGTCTGGCCCGGCGCGGCGATGTGCCGCTCGCGGATGCCGGTACGGCTGCGGATCCATTCGTCGCTGGTATCGACCATGTGCGACAGATCGTCGTTGGTCAACACTTTTTCAGGCAAATAGCTACCGGTGCCCGCGATCCTGGAATAGATCCGCTTGCTCATGCTGATTCCTGTTGCCTGTTACGCAGGCCGCCCGCGCGGGCGCGGCCTGTGAAGATGGGTGACTCCGTCCGCCGCGGCGCGAGGGACGGGCACGGATCAATCTTCTTCGACCTGCGAGGTCTTGGTGGCGATCACCTTCTTGCCGCGGTAGTAGCCGTCGGCGGTGATGTGGTGGCGCAGGTGGATCTCGCCGCTGGTCGGGTCGGTCGACAGCTGCTTGGCGCTGAGGGCGTCGTGCGAACGGCGCTGGCCGCGGCGGGACGGGGTGACACGGGATTTCTGCACAGCCATGGGATTGCTCCAAACTCGGTTCGTTTACATCTGTCGTCATTACGTCGCGCAGGACGCGCGCGTCCGGCAACAACCTTCAAGGCAGCGCGCCGGCGGGCCGACCGCTACTGTTTCTTCAGCGCCGCCAACGCCGCGAACGGGTTGGCCTTGCTCACCTCTTCCTCGGTCGCCGGCCAGTCCTGTTCGACCGCCTCGCTTCCGGGCGCCACCGGCACCAGCGGAACCGCCAGCACCAACTCGTCCTCGACCAGATCGGCGGGCCGCAGCATGCCGTCGTCCGGCACCAGCAAGGCCTCGTAATCCGGCGGCAGCGCGGCCTCTTCGGCCTCGCTGCGGATCAGTCCCAGCCGCTGTACGCTGGACACCGGCAGCAGGAAGCGCTGCAGGCTGCGCTGACAGATCAGCGGCAGCTCGGTTTCGAGCGTCAGTTCGACGTAGGACACTTGCAGTACAGCGTCGCGGCCGAATTCCAGCGTGTAACGGCATTCGCCTTCGGTATCGGCCAGGCTGCCTTGCAGACGGGTCATCGCCGAGAGCGGCAGGCGGTCTTCGAAGACCCTGCGCGCTGCGACCATCCGCCAGGCATCCAACAGTTCGGGCACGTTCGCGGACATAAGCCGCAGAATGTTAAGGACTAGGGCAGGCTCTGTCAAACCGTCCTGTCCTCCTGCTTGCCCGGCCGCACGCAGCGCCGCAGACTGCCGGCCCCGGCGCCCGCGCCGCCCTGCCCGACCTCGCCAATGCCGCGCCTGATCCTGGCCTCCACCTCCGTCTACCGCCGCGAGCTGCTGCAGCGCCTGCGCCTGCCGTTCGACAGCGCCCGCCCGCAGGTCGAGGAGACGCCGCTGCCCGGGGAAGCGCCGCTGGCGCTGGCGCAGCGCCTGGCGCGGGCCAAGGCCGCGGCAGTGGCCGCCGGCGCGGCCGATGCCTGGGTGATCGGCTCCGACCAGGTCGCCGAACTCGACGGCCAGCCGCTGGGCAAGCCCGGCCATGCCGAGGCCGCACAGGCGCAGTTGGCGGCGATGTCCGGGCGCAGCGTGCGCTTCCATACCGCGGTGTGCCTGCTGCGCGGCGCGCGGGCGCTGCAGCTGTGCGACCTGACCGAAGTGCGCTTCCGCGTGCTGCAGGCCGAGGAGATCGCCCGCTACGTCGCCGCCGAGCAGCCGCTGGACTGCGCCGGCAGCTTCAAGTGCGAAGGCCTGGGCATCAGCCTGTTCAGCGCGATCCACAGCCAGGACCCGACCGCGCTGGTCGGGCTGCCGCTGATCGGCCTGGCCGGGCTGCTGCGCGAGGCCGGCTACGTGCTGCCCTAGGGCGCGCCATCAATCCCCGAGCAGATCGCGCCGCTCTTGTGGGTGCACGAGGCAAGCAAGAGCGGGAAGGTATGGAGGATGGTTCCGCCCGGGCGATGACGTAGCGCCGAAGACGCACAAGAGCGGCCCTGCGGGTTGGGCCTGTCAGGCCGCCAGCCGGCGCCGCGCGGCTTGACCTGACCGCCAGTCAGGCGCTGCGCCACGCAGCGCCGGCTGGCGACCTGACAGACCCAACGCGACCTACTCGGGAATCGATGACATGCCCTAGCCCGGCGAGGCCGGCGTCAACGCCGGCCGACGCGGCACCACTGGTAGGGGAAGCGCGCCTGCCCGACCCAGGATTCGTGGACTGCGCAGGTGTCCAGCTGCAAGGTCAGGCCGTAGCGGGCCAGTTGCTGGTCGGCCAGGGCCAGCGCCGCGCGGTCGCTTGCGGCGATGTCAATGGCCCGCTCCGGCAGGATCGTCCACTGGCAGCGGCCATCGCGCTCGGTCACCGCCGCGCGTACCGGCCGGTGCGCCAGGCGCCGCATCAGCCGGCAGTCCGGCCCCCGGTCCAGGCCCAGCCGCGCAGCCAGCGCATTGAGCCGCTGCAACCGCGCGACGTTGCGATCCACCGTCGCCGGCAACAGCGCATAGCCCTGGCCGCGTTCGGCCAGCAGCGCCTGCACGCGCTCGGCGTAGGCCGGCGATTCAGGGAAATTGGACGCCACGGACGCGTACGCCGCCTGCGCCGGCAGGAACGGGATGCGCCACGACTGCGGCACGTCGCCGACCAGCAGCACCAGGCTGCGCGCCGGCTGCGGCATGCTCGGCGCCTGCACCCGGAACGCCGCGCGCGCCCAGCGCTCGTGGCCCCAGTCGCCCCAGCCCTGTAGCGCGACCAGCGCGCAGGCGATCAGCGCCCAGCGCGCCGCCGGGGCGGCGATGCGTGCCGGCAGCAAGTGCCGCAGCCCGACCCACAGCACCAGCGGCGCCAGCAACTCCGGCACCACCAGGTAGCGCTGGATGCTGAAGACCGACTGCCAGGCCAGGTACGCGACCACGAAGAACACCAGCAGCGCGCGCCACGCCGGCGCGACCACGTCGCTGGCCGCCGCGGGCCGGGGTGGCCGGCGCAGCGCGAACCGCAGCAGCGCGGCCAGGCCGACCAGGTACAGCAACGGCCAGACGATCTGCCGCAAGGCGACCTCGCTGACCCGGTTCGGCGCGAACGAGAAGTGCAGCGGCCAGCTCAGCCGCTGCAACCAGCCCTGCGGCAGCCAACGCGTATCGCTGAGCGCCACCGGCTGCGCCAGCGGCGCCAGGAAGTGGCTGTTGAACTGCGGGAACAGCGGGTTGCCGAAGGCCTTCCACACGCCCAGCAACCACGGCCCGGCCAGGACCGCGAAGCCGAGCACGGTGACCGCGGTCAGTACCGCGGCGCCGCCGACGCGTTGCCGCATGCGGCCGCCCGCGGCCAGCGCCGCCACGCCCAGCGCGAGCGCGAACGCCGCATTGGTCAGCTTGCAGGCCAGCGCCAGGCCCAGCAACGCACCAGCCAGCGCCCACCACGCAATCGCCACGCCCTGCCCGGCCGCCTGTTGCCGGCGCTGCGCGTGCAGCGCGGCCAGCAACGCGCCCAGCACCGGCAGTGCACTGCTGTTGTCGGCCATGGTGCCGGCGAATTCGGACAGGAACGCGGCGCTGCACATGCCGGCCAGGGCCAGCCACGGCGCCAGCCGCGCCCGGTCCAGGCGCGGATTCAGCACTTGCCAGGCGATGCCGGCCAGCAGCAGGAACGCCAGCGCGTGCAGCGCGCCCATCGCGAAGCCCGCCAGCGGCGCCGGCAGGCCGGTCATCAGCGCGTAGTGCAGCATGTCCAGCAGCGGATTGAAGTAGCTCTGCAGCTGCGCCGGCGCCAGGTCCGTGCCCAGGCGGCCATGCAGCGCGGCATAGCCGTTGTACAGGTGATAGTTGCGCAGATCCCAGTTGGCGTCCTGGCCCAGCAGCAGCGACAGCACGCCGCCGAGCAGGGCGACCGCGATGCCGGCGGCGATCACGTTGCCGCGGTCGTGGAAAGCGAAGCGGCGATCCAGCGCGCGCAGCAGGCGCTGGCGGCGAGTTGGACGCGGCACCGCCGCGCTTGCCGCACTCATGCGCGGTCGTCTTCGGCTGCGGGAGACGCCGCCGGCGACCGCAACGGCAGCGCCGGGATCGCCAGATAGGCCAGGCGCTTGGCCTCGACCCGGCCGCGGGTCACCGTGTCCAGGATCAGGCCGCAGGCCAGCAACAGGAAGCCGAGCAGCACCAGCGCCGAGCACAGGATCGCGGTCGGGAAGCGCGGCACCAGGCCGGTGTGCGCATAGGTGAGCACCAGCGGCACCGCCAGCCCCAGCGCCAGCAGCACGCAGGCGCCGAAGCCCAGCGAGAAGAACAGCAGCGGACGTTCGGCCTTGAACAGGCGCAGGATGGTCAGCAGGATCCGGGTGCCGTCGTGCCAGGTGCGCAGCTTGCTCTGCGAGCCTTGCGGCCGCGCGCCGTAGGCCGTGGCCACCTCCGCCACCGGCATGCGCAGCTGCAGCGCGTGCACCGCCAGTTCGGTCTCGGTCTCGAAACCGGCGGCATGGGCGGGAAACGACTTCACGTAGCGGCGCGAGAACACCCGGTAGCCGGACAGCATGTCGTCGAAACTGCGCCCGAACAGGAAGCTCACGCAGCGGGTCAGCAGCACGTTGCCGACGCGGTGCCCGGCGCGGTAGGCGGCCGCCTCGTCGCTGCGCCGCGCGCCGACCACCATGTCCAGGCCATCGCGCAGCAGGCGCTCGATCAGCGCCGGCGCCATCGCCGCGTCGTAGGTCGCATCGCCATCGACCAGCACGTACACGTCGGCATCGACATCGGCGAACAGGCGCCGCACCACGTTGCCCTTGCCCTGCAGTGCGACTTCGCGCACCTGCGCACCGGCCGCGCGCGCGTGCGCGATGGTGGCGTCGCTGGAATTGTTGTCGAACACGTGGATGCTCGCCGTCGGCAACTGCGCGGCGAACGCGGCGACGACCTGGGCGATCGTGGCCGCTTCGTTGTGGCAGGGAACCAGCACCGCGATCCGCGGCATGGCCGCGGCGTGGGCAGCAGAAAGACTCGGCATGGGCGGTGGGCGGTCCTGCGCGGCGGGCGTGGAAAGGCGCGCCATGCTATCAGCGGCGGCGCAGTTCGATCGGCTGCTCCCACCACTGCTCGACGCTGCCGTCGCGGCCATGCAGGCGCAGGCCGAGCCAATGCGTGCCCGGCGCCAATCCGCTGGCATCGAGCTCGGCGCGGAAGCCGACGTTGGGATGGCCCGGATCGGTGGAGATCTTCCAGAACGCGGTGATGTCGTAGTTCTCGCCGTAGCGCGCCTGCGCGGCGACCTTGCCGTCGAGCAGCACCTCGACCCGGGCGATGCCCACGCCGTCCTTGAACGCCCAGCCGGACACCGCGAAATGGGGCGCCACCTTGTCGCCCACCTCCGGCGCATTGAACCAGGCCATCGCCGGCGTCGTGCACGGACCCGGCAGGCGCTGCGCCGGCAGCGCGAACAGCAGGAAGCGCTGGCTGCCGTGATCGCTGGATACCACCTTCGGCGGCGGCAACGGGCCGACCAGCTCGCAGACCGCGTGATAGCGCTGCAGCAGCAGCCGGTATTTCATGTCGCTGGGCGACAGCACCAGCAGCCGCGGCCCATCGCGCCGGCCGTCGCTGAGCAGGCCCCACTGGCGCAGCTGCGCGCTGCGCCCGTGCTTGTCGTTCAGCGGATGCGGCAGCACCTCGATGTCGGCATCGCCCAGTTCGAAACCGAGCTCGGCGCCGACCTTGAAATTGTCGGCCAGCACCTGGGTGCCCGCCGGCATCGCCGCCAGTTCGCGGCGTACCGCCGACGCCAGCGGCTTCCAGCCGGCGAAGTTGCGCGGGTAGTACTTGTCGCCGGCGGCATGCTCGCGCACCGCCGGCACCGACACCGCCAGGTAGTAGCCGAACGCGCCGACCAGGCCCAGCCCGGTCAGCAGCCAGGTCGCGCGGCGCAGCGGCTTCGGCCAGCCGTGGAGGATCACCGGCGCGGCGATCAGCAAGGCCAGGTAGCCCGGCAACGGCCAATGGAAACTGATGCGCTCGGCATCGGTGAAGAAGCCGAGCAGGAAGATGCCCAGCGTGGACACGCCGCCGAGCAGGCCGAAATAGCGCCACTGCACGCGCGCGCCACCGCTGCCGCCGCCGCGCGTGGCCACCAGCGCCACTTTCCACATCGCCACCGCCAGCAGCGGCGTGACCAGCAGGCCCTGGATCAGCACGAAGGCGATGCCGCTGGGCTGGAAACTCCACGGATGCCGGTCGATCAGCTGGAACCTGACCCCGGCCTCGCCGTTGTCGGCGTTCCAGGCCAGCAACGGCAGCCAGGCGACGATGCCCATCGCCAGCGCCACCCACACCTGCGGATCGCGCAGCATGCGCCGACCCTGCGGGATCAGCAGCAGCGCGATCGCGCCGACCCCGATCACCCCGGCGAAGCGGTAATGGCTCAGCGCGCCCAGGGTCAGGCCCAGCGCCAGCTCCACCGCGCTCATTGCATCGATCTGGCGCAGCAGCCGCGCGCTGGCGTCCATGCACAGGATCGTCGCCAGCGCCATCGGCACGTCCGGCAGGGCGAGGATGCCGAGCGTGCCCGACAGCGGCATCAGCAAGGTCAGGCTGCCGGCACGCCAACCGGCCACCGCACCGAACCAGCGCGTGGCGATGCGCGCGATCAGCCACGGCATCGCTGCCGACACCAGCAGGAACGGCGCGCGCAGCGCCAGCAGGTGCTCGCCGCCGAGCGCCACGCCCAGCCGCGCCAGCCAGGCGGTCAGCCCGGGCAGATCCGAATAGGCGGCGGCCAGGTGCTGGCCTTCCTGCCAATAGAACGCCTCGTCGACGAACAACGGCAGGCGCGCGGCCACCAGCAGCTTGGCTGCGGTGACCAGCATCCACAGCACCATGAAGGTGGTGCGTGCACGTTGTTCGCCTTGCATTGCCTTTAGACTCCCCTAAACCGTTGCGAGAATGCGATGCCTACTCCGCCCCGCTTGCCGGAAATGCTAACCGATACGCTGCGCGAGGCGCTCGCGCAGGCGCAGCAGCAGGTCAATTCGCTGGTGTTGGGCAAGCCACAACAGGTGCGGCTGGCGTTTGTCGCGCTGTTGTCCGGCGGACATCTGCTGATCGAGGATCTGCCCGGGCTGGGCAAGACCACGCTGGCGCATGCGCTGGCCGCGAGCCTGGGATTGAGCTTCCAGCGCGTGCAGTTCACCTCCGACCTGCTGCCGGCCGACGTGCTCGGCGTGTCGGTGTACGACGCGCAATCGCGCCAGTTCCAGTTCCATCCCGGCCCGGTGTTCGCGCACGTGCTGCTCGCCGACGAGATCAACCGCGCGCCGCCGCGCACGCAGAGCGCGCTGCTGGAAGCGATGGCCGAACAGCAGGTCACGCTGGACGGCACCACGCATCCGCTGCCGGCGCCGTTCTTCGTCATCGCCACGCAGAATCCGGTGGACCTGTCGGGCACCTTCCCGCTGCCCGATTCGCAGCTGGACCGCTTCCTGCTGCGGCTGGCGCTGGGCTATCCCAACGCCGAATCCGAACGCGCGCTGCTCAGCGGCAGCGACCGCCGCGACCTGATCGCACAGGCGCGGCCGCTGCTCAGCGACACCGACATGGCCACGCTGCGGCACAGCGTGGAGCAGATCCATGCCAGCGACGCGCTGGTCGGCTACGTGCAGGCGCTGCTCGCGCGCAGCCGCCAGCATCCGGGCGTGCGCGTGGGCCTGTCGCCGCGCGCCGGCATCGCGCTGCTGCGCGCGGCCAAGGCGCACGCGCTGCTGCTGGGTCGCGCGCATGCGCTGCCCGAGGACGTGCAGGCGCTGTTCGTGGCGGTCGCAGAGCACCGCCTGGTGGCCGAACAGGAATCGGCCTCCGGGCAAGCGCTGGCCAAGGCGATCCTGCACAGCGTCGCGGTGGACTGACCCGAATGCGGGCACGGCTGCGCGAGTGGCGGCAGGTGCTGGCACGGCTGGCGCGGCCGCGCGATCCCGAGCCGCTGCCGGTACGGCTGGACCGGCGCCGGATCTACATCCTGCCCACGCCGTTCGGCGGCTTCCTGGCGCTGCTGCTCGGCGCAATGCTGCTCGGCGCGCTGAACTACAACAACAACCCCGCCTTGCTGCTGGCGATGCTGCTCGGCGCGGCCGCCATCGCCAGCGCGATCGCGGCGCACCTGCAGCTGTCGGGACTGCGCCTGGACGCGCTGTCGGCCGAACCGGTCGCGGCCGGCACCCCGCTGCGGCTACGCCTGGCGCTGGCCGCCGACGACGCCCGGCCCCGCCGCGGCCTGCGCGTGGCGCATGCCGACCGGCACACCTACATCGACCTGCACGGCGACGGCGCCAACGAAGCCGACCTGGAGCTGCCCACTGAACGCCGCGGCTGGCTCGACCTGCAGCGCATCCGCGTTTCCACCACCCAGCCGCTGGGCCTGCTGCGCGCCTGGGCCTGGTTCTGGCCGGACGCGCCGCTGTTGGTTTACCCGCAACCGGAACACGACGGGCCGCCGCTGCCGCACGGCGACGGCACCCCGACCCAGACCCGCCTGCACGCGCTCGGCGAAGAGCTGCACCAGTTGCGCCCGTACCGCGCCGGCGATGCGCCGCGCGCGATCTCCTGGAAGCACTCGGCGCGCCGCGACACGCTGCTGGTGCGCGAATACGAACGCCCGATCGGCGTGGACGTGGTGCTGGACTGGCGCACCCTGCCGGCGCTGCCCTACGAGCGCCGCATCGCGCGGCTGGCGCGCTGGGTCAACGAGGCCGAGCGCGACGGCCGCCGCTACCGCCTGCTGCTGCCGGGGCAGCCGCCGCTGGGTCCGGGCCGCGGCCCGCAACACCGGCACCTGTGCCTGCGCGCACTGGCGCTGCTGCCGCATGGCTGAGCCGCGCTCGCCCGCGCTGAGCGACGCCAGCCGCCACTGGGCACTCGCCGCCGGCCTGCTGTCGCTGCTGCCGCTGCTGCTGCAGTTGCCTGGCGCGCTGGCGCTGCTGTTCGCGGCGACCGCGCTGCTGATCGGCGCCAGCTCGGCATGGCGACCGCTGCCGGCCGCGCTGCGCCTGCTGCTGGTGGCGGCGATGCTGGCGGCGATCTACTGGCAGGTCGGCATGCGCTTCGGCCGCGACACCGGCTGCGCCATGCTCGCGGCGATGCTGGCGATCAAGCCGTCGGAACTGAAGACGCTGCGCGACGCGCGCAGCCTGCTCGGCTTCGCCCTGTTCGCGCCGTTCGCCGCGTTCCTGCTGGACCAGGGACCGGTCACGATGCTGCTCGGACTGGCCGCGGTGATCGCCGCGCTGCTGTGCATGCAGCGCCTGGCCGATCAGGAAGGCCACAGCGCGGCGCCGCCGCTGCGCGGCCAACTGCGCGGCGTCGGCCGGCTGCTGGCGCTGGGCCTGCCGCTGGCACTGGCCGCGTTCTGGCTGTTCCCGCGGTTGGGCTCGCCGCTGTGGGGCGTACCCGAGCGCGCGCTGGCGCGGCCTGGCCTGTCGGACACGATGAGTCCCGGCCAGTGGCTGGACCTGATGGCCGACGACACCCCGGCGCTGCGCGTGCAGTTCTTCGGCCGCGTGCCCGCGCCGGCGCAGCGCTACTGGCGCGGGCCGGTGCTGTGGGATTTCGACGGCAGCACCTGGCGTGCGCAACGCGGCAACGACTACCTGCCGGCGCCGGCGGTGCAGACCGGCGCGAACGCGTGGGACTACGAGATCGAGGTCGAGCCGACCGACCGCCGCCAACTGGTCGCGCTGGACCTGCCGCTGCAGGCACCCGAGGGCACCCGCCTTTCCGCCGACTACGTGCTGCACAGCGAGCGCCCGCTCGGCGCGCTGAGCCGCTGGCGCCTGCGCTCGGCGCCGCCGCTGCGCTTCGAGAGCGCGCTGACGCCGGCGCAGCGCCAGCGCGCGCTGGCGCTGCCGCCCGGCTACAACCCGCGCACCCTGGCGCTGGCCCGGCAATGGCGGCAACAGGCCGGCGCCGACGACGCCGCGATCGTGGCGCGCGCGCTGCAATGGATCCGCCGCGATTTCGCCTACACGCTGGAGACGCCGCTGCCCGGCCGCGACGGCGTCGACGAATTCCTGTTCCAGCAGAAGGCCGGGTTCTGCCAGCACTTCAGCTCCGCCTTCGTGGTGCTGATGCGCGGCGCCGGCATCCCCGCGCGCGTGGTCACCGGCTACGCCGGCGGCACCCGCAATCCGTTCGGCGACTACTGGGTGGTGCGGCGCATGGACGCCCACGCCTGGGCCGAAGTGTGGCTGCCGCAGCGCGGCTGGGTGCGCGTGGACCCGACCGCCGCGGTCGCCCCGGAACGCATCTACGACACACTGGAGGACCGCCTCGGCAGCGCTGCCGGCGCCCAGGGCGGCATCGCCGACTGGCAGCTGCGCGACGTCGGCGACTGGCTGCGCCGCGGCTGGAACGACCTGGTGCTGTCCTTCGACGCCAACCGCCAACAGCGGCTGCTGAGCGAGCTGGGCATCGCCAAGCTGGAGCCGGCGCAACTGGTCGCCCTGTTCGCCGGCTTCGCCGCACTGCTGTTGGGCTGGATGGCCTGGCTGCTGGCGCGCGGCGAACGCGAGCGCGACCCGCTGCTGCGCGCCTGGCGCCGGCTGGGCCGGCGTTACGCCCGGCTCGGCCTGGGCCGCGAGGCGCACGAACCGGCCTTGGCGTGGGCGCTGCGTGTACACCAGGTGATGGAGGCAAACGCGTTGCTTTCGCTCAGCCAACGTTTCGCTGATTCGCGCTACGCTGGCGCTGATTCGGACAGGGCTTCATTGTTGCGCGACCTGCGCAGGCACCGTCCGCACACCGGAGCATCTCGATGAAGATCCGATTGCTGTTCCCCGTCCTGGCCGTTCTCGCCCTGGGAGCCTGCGCGACCGCGCCCAAGCCGCTGCAAGGCCAATTCGCCACCGTCACCCCGCGCGACTCGGTCGCCGGCCAGCAGGTCGGTACCTCGGTGCGCTGGGGCGGCAAGATCATCCAGACCAAGCCCGGCCAGGGCCAGACCTGCTTCCAGATGCTGTCGCGGCCGTTGAGCGCCAGCGGCCGCCCGGACAGCGACTCGGCCGACGCCAGCGACGGCCGTTTCATCGCCTGCCGCTCCGGCTTCTACGACCCGGCGGTGTTCGAACCCGGCCGCGAGGTGACCTTCATCGGCCACGTCGCCGGCTACGAGAGCACCCGCATCGGCGAATACGACTACCGCCTGCCGAAGATCGACGCCGACGTGGTCTACCTGTGGCCGGTGGTGCGCCAGGTCGACGTGGTGCCCGCCTACCCGTACGGCCCCTGGGGCCCGTGGGATCCGTGGGGTCCGCGCTGGGGCTGGGGCCGCGGCTGGTGGTAAGCCGCCCGCTGGCACGCGTTGTGCCATGATGGAGAAGAAAACGCCGCTGAAAAGCGGCGTTTTCTGTTTGTCCGGCAGGGCTGTGGCCAATCGCGCCGCGCCGGCCGCTCAGGGCGTGCCGAAGCGGCCCAGCGGCGCGCCGGCCAGCAGGTGCAGGTGCAGATGGAACACGGTCTGCCCGGCATGCTCGCGGCAGTTCATCACCACCCGGTAGCCGTCCTCGGCCAGGCCCTGCTCGCGCGCATACGCGGCGGCGGCCAGCACCAGCTTGCCGACCAGCGGCGCCTGCTCCGGCGCCAGGTCGTCGAGGGTGGGGATCTCCACCTGCTTGGGAATGAACAGCACGTGCACCGGCGCCTGCGGCGCGATGTCCTTGAAGCCGAGCACGTCGTCGTTCTCGTACACGATGCTCGCGGGAATTTCGCGGCGGATGATCTTGCCGAAGATGGTGTCCATGGACTGGCTCGCACAGCGGAAAGGGGGCAGTCGTTATAGCCGAATTCGGCGGCACGCAGGCACTGCCGCGCGAGGCCCCCGCGTCGTCCTTCCTGGTGCTTGTTCCCGTGCACGCGCACAGGAGCGGCGCAGCCTGACGACAGGCCCTACTCGCCTGCGCCGCCCCGCGGGACCTCGTTGCGGCTGCCGAACGCATGCGACAGCGTGCCGCGGTCCACGTATTCCAGTTCCCCGCCCAGCGGCAGGCCCTGCGCCAGCCGGCTCGGGCGTACCCCATGGCGGCGCGCCAGCTGCGCCAGATAGTGCGCGGTAGCCTCGCCTTCGACGGTGGAATTGGTGGCGATGATCAATTCGGCGATCTCGCCCTGCGCCAGCCGCGTCCCCAGCCGGTCCAGGCCGAGTTCGCGCGGGCCGACGCCGTCCAGCGGCGACAGCCGCCCCTGCAGGATGAAGTACAGCCCGCGGTAGCCGGTGGCGTGCTCGATCGCCAGGCGGTCGGCGGGCGACTCCACCGCGCACAGCTGCTGGCGGTCGCGTCCGGCGCTGGCGCAGATCGCGCACAGCTCGGTCTCGCTGAAATCGCGGCACTGCGTGCAGTGGCCGACCTTCTCCACCGCCTCGGCCAGCACGTTCGCCAGGCGCAGCCCGCCTTCGCGCTCGCGCTCGAGCACGTGATAGGCCATGCGCTGCGCCGACTTCTGGCCCACGCCCGGCAGGATCCGGAAGGCCTCGATCAGTTGTTCGAGCAGGGAAGACATGAATTCGGGAGTCGGACGTCGGGATCCGGGATCGGGACGCAGCGGCTTCGCTCTTGCCTTGGCGAATCCCCACTCCCCATTCCCGAATCCCGTCTGCTCAGAAAGGCAGCTTCATCCCCGGCGGGATCGGCATGCCGGCGGTGGCCGCGCCCATCCGCGACTTGGACTCGGCGTCGATCTTGTTGGAGGCATCGTTGAAGGCGGCGGCGATCAGATCCTCGGCCATCTCCTGGTCGGAGAGGATGCTCGGATCGATCCGCACCTTGCGGCACTCCTTGGCGCCGGTCAGGGTCACGCTGACCATGCCGCCGCCGGCGCTGCCGGTGACTTCCAGCTGGGCCAGTTCTTCCTGGGCGCGCTGCAGGTTTTCCTGCATCTTCTGCGCCTGCTGCATCAATTGGGCGATGTTCCCACGCATGCTTGATTACTCTTGGTAGGGGCGGATGGAATCGGGCACGACCCGCGCGCCCTGCTGCTGGATCAGCGCTTGCACCGCCGGGTCGTGCAGGAACGCGGTCTCGGCCGCGCTCTGGCGCTCGCCGCGCTGCCGGTGCGAGCGCTCGTGCAGGGTCTCGGCATCGACCGCGATGCCGCTTTCGATCACGATCTTCGGTCGGCTGCCCAGCGCGTCGGCCAGCGCCGCGGCCAGTTCGCCGAGCGAGCGCTCGGACTGCAGGTATTCGAAGCCCGGCGACAGCGACAGCCGCAGCACGCCGTCGGCGTGGCTGACGAAGGCCGAGTTGGCCGCGAGCTGCCGCGACGGCCCGGTCAGGCCGCAATCGGCGACCAGTTCCAGCCAGTCTTCGGCGGCGTGCAGCACGCGCGGCGCGGCGTATTCGGTCGGCGTGCGCGCAGCGACGGCCAGCGGTGGCACCATCGCCATTTCCGGCTCGGCCGCGGGCGCGGAGACCGGCGCGACCGGCGCCATGGTCGCGGCGGGCGGCGTTGCCGGTGCCGGTGCCGCGGTTTCCCACGGCGGGTCGAGCACGGCGGGCGCCGCGACCGGTGCGGGTGCCGGTGCCGGCTGGTCTGCGACCGCGGCCGCTGTCGGCGCTGGCGCCATCATCGGTGCGGCGGGCGCAGGCATCGCGGCGACGGACGGCGTGGCGACGCTGGCCGCAGCGGCAGCAGGCGCCGCCGCCGGTGCGGCGGGCGCACGGCCTTCCGTCGTCGTCCCCGACCCGGATGCGGCCGGCAGCGGCGCCGCGCCCGCCGGGCGGAACGCCAGCATGCGCAGCACCGCCATCTCGAACCCGGCGCGCGGACTCGGCGCCAGGTACAGATCGCGGCGGCCGTTCAAGGCCATCTGGTACCACAGCTGCACGATTTCCGGACGCAGGCGCTCGGCGAACGGCGCCGGGTCCAGCCCGTCCAAGCCGGCCGCCGCCGCGCCCGGCACCAGCTGCCGCACCTGGATCCGGTGCAGCGCCTCGGCCAGCGCCTCCAGCACCCCGCCCCAGTCCGGCGAGAACTCGGCCAGCCCGGCGACCACCTGCAGCAGGCGCTGCCCGTCGCCATCGGCCAGCGCCTCCAGCATCGCCCCGACCTGGGTGCGGTCGACCGTGCCCAGCATCGCCCGCACCACGTCGTCGCGCAGCGCGCCACCGGCGTAGGCGATGGCCTGGTCGAGCAGCGACAGGCCGTCGCGCAGGCTGCCGTCGGCGGCCTTGGCCAGCTGCACGATCGCCGAGGCATCGACCTCGATCTGCTCGGCGGCCAGAATCCTGGTCATCTGCCCCTGGATCTGCTCCTCGTCCAGGCGCTTGAGATTGAACTGCAGGCAGCGCGACAGCACCGTCACCGGCAGCTTCTGCGGGTCGGTGGTCGCCAGCAGGAACTTGACGTGCTCCGGCGGCTCTTCCAGCGTCTTCAGCAGCGCGTTGAACGCCGCCTTGGACAGCATGTGCACTTCGTCGATCAGGTACACCTTGTACTTGCCGCGCGAGGGCATGTACTGCGCGTTCTCGATCACCTCGCGCACGTCGTCCACGCCGGTGTTGGACGCGGCGTCGATCTCCAGCAGGTCGATGTAGCGGCCGGCGTCGATGTCCAGGCACGCCGGGCACTGGCCGCACGGGTCGGCGCTGGTGCCCTGCTCGCAGTTCAGCGACTTGGCGAAGATCCGCGCGATGGTGGTCTTGCCGACGCCGCGGGTGCCGGTGAACAGGAACGCGTGGTGCACGCGCCCGCTGTCCAGCGCATTGGTGAGCGCGCGGACCACGTGCTCCTGCCCCACCAGCTCGGCAAAACGCTTGGGGCGCCACTTGCGGGCGAGAACGAGATAGGACATCAGGCAACCGTCTTCATCTGAACCGCCATTGTGCCATGTCGCGCCGCGTCGATCGTTCAGCGGCAGCCGCGACCGGCCCGCCGCCACTGGCCAGGACGGCGGCCGGCCAGCGCGCTTCCGCGACCGGAAACCGGCACTGGCGGCGCGTCCCCGCTTCCGCAGGCAGCTCTCCTTGTTAACGGGGCCCGCGACGGCTAGAATCCCGCCCCTGCCGTCGGCTACCTCGCGCCGGCAGGTCCGGAGAGGTGTCCGAGTGGTTGAAGGAGCACGCCTGGAAAGTGTGTAAGCGTCTAAACCGCGCTTCGGGGGTTCGAATCCCCCTCTCTCCGCCAGATTCGAATTGCGCTTCCCTCGCAGGGTTTCTTCGCCGCCGGCGAAAGAACTCAAAGGGAAAGACCGCGCCACGGCGCGGTTTCGTCTCTATGGTGGCCCCGTCGGCCCCTCGCGACGCTAGGTCGAAAACTCCGCCAGGGCCGGAAGGCAGCAACGGTATCGATCGACGCGGGCGCCGAGGTCAGCCGGCGGGGTCGCCACCCTAATTCTGCAACACAGCCGCACGGGTCGATTCGACGCCTTTACAGATGGCGTTGTCCGCGCGAGCTATGGCCATGGATCGCATGGCGGCAATCCGCTCAAGTCCTGGCCAGTCATTGGCACCGGCCGTGGCGACGGCCCGGACATTCCCGCAACGGCAGCGCTCCCTCAGCGCGGTCAGCCGGCGGGGTCGCCACCCTAATTTCGCAGCGCAGCCGCACGGGCCGATTCGACGCCGGCTTGCGCGGTTCGCGCCTGCTGGTCCGCCGCGTCGCGGCCGACACCGCAGGCGCTAGGTCTCCGGGTGCAACCAGCCGGCATCGCCTTCGCGGTAGCGCTCGCGCTTCCAGATCGGCACCCGCGCCTTGACCTCGTCGATGACGTAGCGGCAGGCGCCGAAGGCGGCGTCGCGGTGCGCCGCGACCACGCCCACCCAGACCGCCAGGTCGCCGATCGCCAGGTCGCCGACGCGATGCACGCAACGCAGGTCGAGGATGTCGAAGCGGGCCAGGGCTTCGTCGGCGATGCGCCGGCCTTCGGCCTCGGCCAGCGCCGCATAGGCCTCGTAGCGCAGGCCATCGACCGCGCGGCCATCGTTGTGGTCGCGCACCCAGCCTTCGAAACTGGCGTAGGCGCCGGCCTGCGCATGCGCCAACGGCGCGCGCAGCGCGGCGATGTCGAGGGCGCTGTCGGCGAGATGGAAGCGGTGCGTGTCGGACATTGGTCAGCCTCCCGAGACCGGCGGAATGAACACCACTTCGCTGCCCTCGCGCAGCGCGTCGTCCCAGCCCACGAAGGCGCCGTCCACGGCCACGCGCAGGCGCTGCGAGGGCCAGCGCAGGCCATGCCGCGCGTCGAGTTCGGCGTACAGCGCGCGCAGGTCGGCGACCGCGGTCTGCACCTGTTCGCGCTCGATGCCCGCCGCCTCGCGCAGGCTGGCGAAATACAGCACGGTCACGCGCACGCTCATGCCGCGCTCCCGACGTCGCGCTTGCCGCCGCGCTTGCCGAGCAGCCGCACCGGGCCGATCGTCATCGCGTGGGTCAGCGCCTTGCACATGTCGTAGACGGTCAGCGCGGCGACGCTGGCGCCGGTCAGCGCCTCCATCTCCACGCCGGTGCGGTGCACGGTGCGCACGGTGCATTCGATCCGCAGCACCTGCGGCGACGCCCAGTCGATCGCGAAGCGGCAGCCGTCGATCGGCAACGGATGGCAGAACGGGATCAGTTCGTGGGTGCGCTTGACCGCCATGGTGCCGGCGATCACCGCGGTGTCGACGATGCCGCCCTTGGCGCTGCGTAGCGCGTCGGCGCGCAATTGCGCGGCCACCGCCGCGGGAAAGCGTACCCGCGACTCGGCCACCGCGACGCGCGCGGTGACGGCCTTGGCCGAGACGTCCACCATCGTCGGCAGCCCCTGCGGGTCCAGATGGGTCAGCCGCTTGCGCGCCGCGACGGCGTAGTTGGCCTTTTCTTCGCTCATAGACTGCGCTGCCGCTCCCACGGCACCTTGCTCAGGCGGCGCCGGGAATCGGCGTGCCCTGGTGGAACAGCATGCGCCATTCGCCGTCGCGGCAGCGCCACAGCGAACTGCGCAGCGCATGCCGCACCGGCGCGCCGTCGCCATCGCGGCGCTCGCTGCGATAGCGCAGCTGCGCCAGATCCGGCGCCGGCAACCACGCCTGCAAATCGAACGCGCGATAGCGGACCGCGCCGGCCTCTGCCGGCAATGCCTGCAGCAACGCCTGTCTGTCGATGCTTCGCCCGGACGCGCCGAATTCGACGAACGCCTCGTCGAGCAGCGCCGACAACCGCGCCACCGAGGCGCGCGTGGCCGGCTCCAGCAATTCCAGCTCCAGCGCGAACAACCGCTGCTTCAGCGCCTCGTCCATTCCGCTCATCCGCCGATCAGGAACATCTCGACGTGCTTGCCGCGCGCCGCACGCGCATCGCCGCGCAGTTCGCTGTAGCGGTCGCCGCGCTGGCCCCACAGCGCCCGCACGCGCTCGGCCAGCGCGTCCTCGCCGCCGGCCAGGGCCGGCTTCAGGTCGGTGCCGGCGGCGGCGAACAGGCAAGTGTAGAGCTGGCCGTCGGCCGACACGCGCGCGCGATGGCAATCGCCGCAGAACGGCGCGCTGACCGAACTGACGAAGCCGATCTCGCCGCCGCCATCGACGAAGGCATGGCGCGCGGCGACTTCGCCGACGTAGTGCGGATCGAGCGCGCGCAACGGCCAGCGTGCGGCGATGCGCGCATGCAGTTCGGCCGAAGGCACCACCCGTTCGCGGCGCCAGGCATTGCAGGTACCCACGTCCATGTATTCGATGAAACGCAGCACGTGGCCGCTACCACGGAAGTGCGCCAGCAGCGGCAGCACCTGGTCGTCGTTGATGCCGCGCTGGACCACGCAATTGATCTTCACCGGCCCCAGCCCGGCCGCGACCGCCGCGTCGATGCCGGCCAGCACCTGCGCCACCTCGCCGCGGTCGCCGGACATGCGCCGGAAGGTCGCCGCGTCGATCGCGTCCAGGCTCACCGTGACCCGGCGCAATCCCGCATCGCGCAGGGCCTGCGCGTGCCGCGCCAGCAGCGAACCGTTGGTGGTCATGGCCAGGTCGTGGAGACCGGGAATGCGCGCCAGGCGCCGTACCAGTTCGGGCAGGTCGCGGCGCAGCAGCGGCTCGCCGCCGGTCAGGCGCAGCTTGCTGACGCCGTTGCGCACGAAGCCGCGCACCAGCGTCTCGAGTTGTTCGAACGACAACCGCGAGGCCGCATCGAAGCCGTAGTCGTCGGGCACCTTGTCGGCCGGCATGCAGTAGCCGCAGCGGAAATTGCAGGCCTCGATCACCGACAGGCGCAGGTCGCGCAACGGCCGCCCCAGCCGATCCAACGGCGCGATGGGCGCGAGCGGCAGCGGCGGACGCAGGACGGCGCTCATGGCGCCGGCACCTGCGGCGCGCGCGGCGTCTGCAGCGCCACGCACTCGCCCGGCCGCGCGACGCGGTGGCCGCGCGCACGCAAGGCCTCGGCATCCTCGGCGCTGGCGTAGTGGTACAGCATCATGCGTTGCAGCAACTCGGCGGGATATTCCCGTTCCAGGTCATCCACCCCAGTATGCGACGGATTGCCGTGAAGGCCGCAGTCATGCGCGACCAGCTCGCCGTCGCCGGCATAACGGCTCAGCATTTCCGGGATCGGCCGGGTATCGCCACTCCACACCAGCGCACCCTGCAGGCGCAGCCCGTAGGCGGTGTCCGGCCAGTGGTGGCGCACCGGGAACACCTCCAGCCGCACCCCGTCGTGCCAGAACGCATCGCCGACCGCGATCAGCTGGAACGCGTCCCAGAAATTGGCGCCGCCCTCGGCCAGCACGTTCGGGTAGTCGCCGATCCGGCGATGCAGCAGCGGCAGCACCGGCGCCGGCACGTAGACCCGCACCTTGCCGCGCCGCGCCGAGAAATAGGCGTCCACGAACAGCCGTTCGAACCCGGCCACGTGGTCCAGATGCACATGGGTCACGAACAGCGCCTGCGGCATCGCCGCATAGTGCGCCTGATAGGCGCTCAGGCCTTCGCCGCCGCAGTCGATGCTCAGCCACGGCGCGCCATCGCGCTCGATCGTGGCCATCGGCGACCCCAGTTCCACCGCCGACGCATTGCCGACGCCCTGGAAGCGCAGCGCCCAGGCCATCAGTAGCCCCGGTTCCAGGCCAGGTCGTAGGCGCGGCGCAGGCGCGCGTAGTCCTTGTTGACCTCGTCCACGCTGCGCTCGCCGCGCAGCTTCAGCAGCGAGCGGTGCAGGCGCTTGAGGTTGCGCTCGCGCCAGCGCGTGGCCGGAATACGCAGCACGCCACGGTCGAAATCGATCAGCCAGCCGCGGCCGTTGCCGTCGAACAGGATGTTGTGCGCGTTGAGATCGGCGTGATCCAGCCCGGCGCGGTGGAAGCGCGCGACCAGCCGCCCGGTCTCCTCCCACGGCGCGCCGCGCCCGGCGACATGCGCGCGGTCGGCCAGCGAGCGCACCCCTTCCAGCCTTTCCATCAGGATCGCAGCGCGGTAGCGCAGCCCCTGGCGCAGGTAGCAGGCAGCCAGCGGCCGCGGCACCGGCAGCTTGCGCGCGATCAACGCGCGCATCAGCCGGAACTCGGCGAAGCTGCGGGTACGGTCGGCGCCGGACCACAGGTAGCGATCGCGGCTGAGCTTGGCGACCAGGCCGCCGCGCCGGTACTGGCGCAGCACGCTGGCGCCGAACGGGGCATCGACGAACCAGGCGCCACCGCGGCCGCCCTCGTCCACCGGGCGCGCGCGCTCGGCCCAGTACGCGGCGGAGAACAGCGCCGGCTCGGCTTGCCGCAGCCGTTGGCGGTCGAACAGAATGGCGCCATAGCCGCGGCCCTCGCGGTACGGCGTCAGCGCTTCGGTGGCGTCGAATGCAACCATTCAGCGAGTCTAACAACACCATGGCAGCAACGCTCCCTTCGCTGTGCATGTTGCGCCTGTCGGCGCTGGGGGACGTGACCCATGTGGTGCCGCTGGTCCGCACCCTGCAGCGCGCCTGGCCCGCCGCGCCGCCGCTGCACTGGATCATCGACAAGGCCGGGCACAGGCTGCTCGACGGCCTGCCCGGAGTGATTTTCCACGACTACGACAAGCGCAGCGGCCTGGCCGGCATGCGCGCGCTGCGCCGCGACCTGCCGGCGCAGGGCTTCGATGCGCTGCTGCAGATGCAGGTGGCGCTGCGCGCCAACGTGCTGTCCGCGTTCGTTCGCGCGCGCCGCCGCATCGGCTACGACCGCAGCCGCTCCAAGGACCTGCACGGCCTGTTCGTCAACGAGCGCATCCCCGACCGCCCCGGCATCCACGTGCTCGACGCGATCGGCAGCTTCTGCGAACCGCTGGGCCTGCGCCAGACCGAGGTGCGCTGGGACCTGCCGATCCCGGACGACGCGCACGCCTGGGCGCAGGCGCAATGGCCCGAGGACGGCCGCCCGGCGCTGCTGATCTCGCCCTGCTCCAGCCACGTGCGGCGCAACTGGTACGCCGACCGCTACGCCGCGGTCGCCGACCACGCCGCCGCGCAGGGCTGGCGGGTGGTGCTGTGCGGCGGGCGCAGCGACCTGGAGCGCAGCACCGCCGATGCCATCGTCGCGGCGATGCGCGCGCCGGCGCTGGACCTGGTCGGCCGCGACACGCTCAAGCAGCTGCCGGCGCTGCTGCAGCGCGCCGCGCTGGTGATGACTCCCGACTCCGGCCCGATGCACATCGCCAATGCCGTGGGCAGCAAGGTGCTGGGCCTGCACGCGGCGAGCAACCCGCGCCGCAGCGGCCCGTATTCGGACATCCGCTACTGCGTGGACAAGTACGACGCGGCGGCGCGCAAGTTCCTCGGCAAACCGGCCGAACACCTGAAATGGGGCAGCAAGATCGAAGTCGACGCGGTGATGGCGCTGATCGGCGTGGACGACGCGATCGCCGCGTTCGAGCGCTACCGCGCCGACCAGGGCATGTAAGCCGGCTTGTGCGCGGGCCGAGCGCGGCTTTACCATTGCGCCTGCGCGTCCGCCACCGTTTCGGTCTGCGGACGCCGCCGTAAGCGTTTAACGTCAAGCAACGCGCCAACCGCGCCGGATTCGTCCGGGGCCGTTTCCCGTCAGCGCCCCGGCGCGTGCGGGTGGCGCCTTTGCTTCGACCGGCTTACGGAGTTCGCACCATGTCCCGTTCCCCTCGGTTTTTCCCGCGCAAGCTGCATCCCCGCCATGCCGGCTGGGTGATGCCGCTGTTGTTGTCGATCCTGATGACCTGCGTGGTCTCGATGATCAGTACCCTGCGCACGGTCGGCCTGGCGCCGGGCGTGTACGCGCTGTGGCTGGGCGCCTGGGCGTTGTCGTGGCTGATCGCCTTCCCCACCCTGCTGCTGGCGTTGCCGCTGGTGCGCCGGCTGACCGCACTCCTGGTCGCCCGCGCCTGATCCACCCGTCCCTGGCCCGCACGGGCCGCACCGGGAGGCGGCGACGCCTCCCGGATGCTTCGCTCAGGACGCCGCGCCGCGGTAGTCCTGGTAGGACTTCTCTTCGACGTAGCTGGAGCCCAGCGCCAGGTTGATCTCCTTCTTGATCCGCGCGCGCTCGTCGTTCTCGTAGTACACGCTGCGGGCGAGCTTGATGAATTCCTCGTCGAAGGCCTGCGCCTTCTCCTTGATCCGGATCTCGTCCTCGATCACCCACAGGCGCTCGTTGACCGCCTTCAGCTCCAGACGCAGGCGGGCGACGTCGCCGCTGGCGGCCGGATGCGCCATCCAGGTCTTTTCCAGCGCCGACAGCTCCGCGCGCACGTTGGCCAGCTTGGCCGCATCGCCGATGCGCTCGGACTTGATCTGCAGGATGGCGATCTTGTCGAGCAGTTCGCCGAAGGACACGGGGACGAGGATTTCGGACATGGGCACACCCAGGCGAGAGTTGAAAGGAAGTGTAACGAGCAGGCCTTAAAGCCATGTCGGCGCGGCCGCAGCCGCAGCCGCAGCCGTCAAAAACAAAAGGCCCCTGACGGGGCCTTCTGCAAAACTGGCGGGAAGGGGGGGATTCGAACCCCCGAGGCGCTATAAACGCCTGCCTGATTTCGAGTCAGGTACATTCAACCGCTCTGCCACCTTCCCGGGTGGTCCCCGGCGGACCGGGGGCGTGCATCATACGGTTCCCGCCGCGCGCGGACAAGCGCCGCGTCGCAAGGCGGCCTGGTCCCTACCCCCATACCGCCATGAACCCCGCCTGCCCCGCGGCGCGGCCGGCGATTGCCTGATGTCCGCTTGGCCGCGATGATGCCGTTTGAATGACAGGAAGCCGGGCCAGCCGCGGGCACGCAATGATCGAATTCGGACACCTCACCCACGTCGGCCTGCGCCGCGAACTCAACGAGGACACCTATTACGGCGACAACGAGCTCGGCCTGTGGCTGGTCGCCGACGGCATGGGCGGCCATGCCTGCGGCGAGGTCGCCAGCGCGCTGGCGCGCGAGGCCATCGTCCGCGAGGTGCGCGGCGGCACGCCGCTGGCGCAGGCGATCCGCATCGCCGACGAAGAGATCATCCGCGCCTCGCGCCGGCGCAACGACACCTTGCCGATGGGCACCACCGTGGTCGCCGCGCGCGTGCAGGGCAACCGCTTCGAGGTGGCCTGGGTCGGCGACAGCCGCGCCTACCTGTGGCGCGACGGCAAACTGGCCCAGCTCAGCCAGGACCACAGCTACGTGCAGGAACTGATCGCGCAGGGCGCGCTGACCGCCGAGCAGGCGCGCGCGCATCCCCACCGCAACGTGGTCACCCAGGCGCTGGGCGTGACCGATCCGCTGCACCTCAACGTGGCCACGATGACCGGCGAACTGCGCCCGGGCATGCAGTTGTTGCTGTGCAGCGACGGGCTGACCGAGGAAGTGGACGACCCCGGCATCGCCGCCACGCTCGGCCACGACGACTGCAGCGCGCAGGAATGCGTGGACACGCTGGTCGCGGCCGCGCTGGACGGCGGCGGCTCGGACAACATCACCGCGATCCTGGTGCGCTGCCACTGAGCGCAGGCAGGCGGCGCGACCGGCGCCGGCCGCGAGCGCGGTAGCGGCAGGCCGGCGGCATCGATGCCGCAGCGCGTGCCATCACAAGAAGCCGCGCGCCACCGCTGCGTCAGTACGCGCGCGCTCCTACCGGGTCATGTCCCCGCTGTACCGACATGCCGAGATGGCCGTGCGGCGTCCCGGGCCATTGCCGCACGGACCGGCTCCGGCACCGGCGTGGCGAACCTCGCCGGCGCACGCCGACAAACGCCAGCACCCGGCGCCGCGGCGACTCAGCCGGCGACAGCCTCGGCCAGCGCCGGCTCGGCGGCGTCCCACAGCGCGCGCCCGGCCTTCTTGCGCATCTTTTCCAGCCGCGCCTGGTGCGCCTCCAGCTCCGACGCGGTCGGCAGCACCCGCGGCCGCGGCAGCAACGTCGCCATGTCGAACACAGCGCGTTGACCGTCGGCGTGGTTGCCGCGCTCGTCGGCCAGGGCGAAGCCGATCTCCTCCTGCCCCGAGGTCAGCGCGATATAGACGTCGCTGAGGATCTGCGCATCGAGCAGCGCGCCGTGCAGTTGCCGGTGCGAGTTGTCCACGCCCAAGCGCTTGCACAGCGCGTCCAGCGAATTGCGCTGGCCCGGGAAGCGCTCGCGCGCCAGCAGCAGCGTGTCGATGACCGTGGCGCGGTCGAGGATGCGCCCGTAAGAGTCGCCCAGCCGCGACAGCTCGTAGTCGAGGAAGCCCAGATCGAACGAGGCGTTGTGGATGATCAGCTCGGCGCCGTCGATGAACGCCAGGAACTCGTCCACCACCTCGTGGAATTCCGGCTTGTCGGCGAGGAATTCCAGGGTCAGGCCGGTGACTTCCTGCGCGCCGGGTTCGAAGTCGCAGTCCGGGCGCAGATAGCGGTGGAAGTTGCGCCCGCTGGGGCGGCGTTCGAGCAGTTCCACCGCGCCGATTTCGACGACGCGGTTGCCCTTCTTCCATTCCAGGCCGGTGGTTTCGGTATCGAGGATGATCTGACGCATGGGGCTCGCTGCAGGATGAGGCGTGGAAAGGATCAGGACGCGACCGCGGCGCCGCCGGCGCGCACCCGCAGCGCCTGGTTGCGCGCCAGCACGTCCACTCGCTCGTTGTCCGGATCGCCGCTGTGGCCCTTGACCCAGCGCCAATCGATGGCGTGCCGCTGCGCGGCGGCATGCAGCCGCTCCCACAGGTCGCGGTTCTTGACCGGGTCGCCGCCGGCGGTCTTCCACTGCCGCCGCACCCAGCCCGGCATCCATTCGGTGATGCCCTGGCGCACGTACTGCGAATCGGTATGCAGCACGATCTGGCACGGCTCGCTGAGCGTTTCCAGCGCCATGATCGCGGCCATCAGCTCCATGCGGTTGTTGGTGGTGTGCGCCTCGGCACCGGCGACTTCGCGCTCCAGGCCCTTGTAGCGCAGCAGCGCGGCCCAGCCGCCGGGACCGGGATTGCCGAGGCAGGCGCCGTCGGTGTGGATATCAACAGTCTTCATGTACGTCCAGGAATCAAATGGAGGCGGTCGAACCGCGCCAGCGTACCGGCGCGCGCAACGGAATGGGGCCGATGCCGGCGGCGGTGCGCTTTTCCGCCTGCAGCAGGCACACCGCGCGCAGCGGCGCGCCGGAGGTCGCCGAGCCGACGCCGCCGCGGGTCGGCCACACCGGCCCCAGGTAGCGCAGCGGATCGGTGCACGGCAGCCCGGCCTGCTCCAGCAGCCCGCGCCAGCTGCCCGGCGGCCGCGCCACCAGGCCCTGGCGGCGCCAGCGCAGCCGGTACGGGCTCACCGCATTGAGCGCGAACAGCCAGATCCGGCCGCCCGGCAGCAGCACCCGCTCGCATTCTTCCAGCAGCGCCGCGGCGTCGGCGCCGAGCACGTGCTGCAGCACGATCGCATTGACGCTTTCCGAAGGCAGCGGCAGCGGCAGCGTGCACACCAGGTCGCCGGCGTAGCCGCGCGCGGTGCGGTGCAGGCGCACGCCGCGCCCTGGCAGCTCGCGCGCCAGCGGCGCGAACGGCACCGGCGCCAGCCACAACCAGGGCTGCGCGGGGCGTCCGAGCAAGGCGTCGAGGATCAACGGCTGCTCGGCCTGGAGCAGCTTTTGCGCCACCACCGTATCAAACCAGGATGAGACGGCGGCTTGACGGGGGAACGGGGTGGCAGGCATGGTGCCAATTCTATGCGACTGATCGCCCTGCCCGCATTCCAGGATAACTACATCTGGGCGATCGCCGCCGCGGATGGCCGCGCCGTGCTGGTCGACCCGGGCCAGGCCGAGCCGGTGTTCGACGCCGCCGCGCAAGGGCTGCAACCGGCCGCGGTGCTGCTGACCCACCATCACGACGACCACATCGGCGGCGTGGCGGCCCTGCGCGAGCGCTGGCCGGACCTGCCGGTGTACGCCCCGGCGGACGAGCCGCGGATCCCGTTCGCCAGCCAGCGCGTCGGCGATGGCGATAGAGTCCAGGTGCTGCAATGGGAGTTCCAGACGCTTTTCGTGCCGGGGCATACCCGCTCGCACGTGGCCTATGTCGGCCATGGCCATCTGTTCAGCGGCGATACGCTGTTCAGCCTGGGCTGTGGACGCATGTTCGAAGGTACGCCCTCCCAGATGTTGGGTTCGCTGCAACGGCTGGCCGCCCTCCCCGGTGCCACGCTGCTGTGTTGCGGACACGAATACACCCTGGCCAATGCGGCATTCGCCGTCACGGTCGATCCCACCAACGCTGCCTTGCGGCAGCGCCATCAGGAAGCCCAGGCCATGCGTCATGCTGCCCGTCCCACTGTTCCCGTCAGTCTCGCCAGCGAAGTGGCGACCAATCCGTTCCTGCGCACCGCCTCGGCGGCGATCCAGCAGGCGGTCGGCGCCCGGCTCGGCCGCGACGCCCAGGACGAAGTGGAAGTATTCGCCGAATTGAGGCGCTGGAAAGACGATTTCCGCGCATGAGGTCGCTGCTTTTGACGGCGGCGCTGACGTTGGCGATCGCCTCGACAGCCCCCTCCGCGAGCGCGGCGGCCCCCATCGGGGCGGCGCTGGAGCAGACCGTCGCCGGACTGAACGTGTTGCCGATGGACGCCGCGGCGCTGCCGCCGGCGACCACGCGTAACGGCCACACCATCCTCGCCAGCTTCCGCGACGGCCTGGCCGACGCGCAATGCGACGGCGGCGCCACCGATGCGCGCTGGAAGCAGCAGTTCGCGCGCGCGCCGGCGCGGCTGGCCAACGAGGACGAGGACGTGCTGCCGCTGTTCGGCTACGTGGTGGACGAATTGCGCGCCGCCGACCTGCCGACCGAGTTCGCGCTGATCCCGTTCGTGGAGAGCGGCTACCGCCCCGCCGCGCGCAACAGCGGCGGCCCGGCCGGCCTGTGGCAGTTCATCGCCGATACCGCCCGCAACCACGACGTGCCGGTCGAAGGCGGCTACGACGGCCGCCTGTCCGCGGTGGATTCCACCCGCGCCGCGGTGCGCTACCTGAAGACCTTGCACGGCATGTTCGGCGGCGACTGGCGCCTGGCGATCATGGCCTACAACGCCGGCGAATACCGCGTGCTGCAGTCGATGCGCCGCGCCGGCATGAACGCGCAGAACGCGCAGCCGGCCAAGTTGCCGGGGCTGTCGCCGATCACCTATGCCTACGTCGAGAAGCTGCACGCGCTGGCTTGCGTGCTGGAGCAGGCGCAGACCCGCGACGAATGGATGGCCTCGCTGGACCGCGAGGTGCCGATCCTGCAGGCGCGCACCCTGCCCGCCGGCATGGCGCTGGACGAGTGGGCGCGGCAGCAGGCGCTGCAGGGCAACCAGGTCGCGCGACTGAATCCGGCGCTGGGCAGCGTGCGCAACAAAAAGCGCGCGCTGCCGGTGCTGGCGCCGGTCGGCAGCGGCGGCAGCGCCGCCACGGCCGCTGCCGATGCCATGGCGGCGGCGGCGCAACCGCAGCAGGCCGAAGCGCCGGCGACGCGCGCCGTCGCCAGCATCGCCGAGCCCACGCCGCCGCGCATTCGTTCGCGCACGCCATCGGCGCGCCGCACCCACACGGTCCGCGACGGCGACACCGCCTGGACCATCGCCAAGCGCTACGGCATCACCGTGCAGACGCTATTGGCGAAGAACGGCCTGTCCGCGCGCAGCGTGCTGCGCCCGGGCATGGTGCTGAGCTACGAGGAATAGCCGGCCTCCCGCTGCGGCGGGGCGCGGCGAGATCGCGACAACGGCACCGGCAGCGCTGTCGATGTCGATGTCGGCCAGCTCAAGATGGCGACTTGTGGGAGCGACTTCAGTCGCGACGGGCTTCATCGGTAAAGCCTGTCGCGACTGAAGTCGCTCCTACAGCATTGCGAACTACCGGGAGAAAAGCTGGAGGTCTCAAGCGCTCCTACATTGGCCGACGCCGCAGCTGATCGCGCACGGCACCAGTGCGCATCCGACTACCCTGGCGCCCGGAGCGCAGGATCCAGAAACGAACAAGCCCGGCAGTGCCGGGCTTGTTCGCATCATGCATTGGCCAGCGGCAGTTACAGATCCGCTTCCTGCACGCTGACCTTGTAGCGCTTGCGCATCGCGTCGATGTAGGCCTTCGCCGCGGCGGCGCCTTCGATCTGGCCCAACTGCTGCTTCAACGTCGCCTGCTGCTCCGCCGGCACCTTGCTCAGGTCGCCCGGGTTCACCTTGTTGAGCACGAACAGCGCGTAGCGCTTGGCACCGCCCGGCACGCCGTTCGCCGACAGCTCGACCTTGCCCACCGACGGCTTGCCCGCGGCCGGCAGCGGCGCGCTGAAGATCGCGCGGTTGGCTTCCGGGCTCGGCATCGGCACGGTGCGCGGCAGCCCGGGCATCGGGTTGATCTGCAGCTTCTCCGGGCCGGCCAGCGCCTGCAGCGTTTCGCCCTTGCGCAGCTTCTCCAGCAGCGCGTCGGCCTTCGCCGCGGCCGCCTTGGCGGTGCGATCGGCATGCACCGCGGCCACCACCTGCTCGCGCACCTTGGCCAGCGGCTGGGTCTGCTCGGGCAGGTGCTGGGTGACGCGGATCAGCACGCTGTGGTTCGGGCCCAGGTTGATCGGATCGCTGACCGTGCCGTCCTGCACCAGCGTGTCGGAGAACGCCGCGCGCAGCACCGCCGGCTGCGCGGCGACGCCGCTGGCGTCGGCGCGCGAGAACGGCCCAAGAGTCTGCACCGGCAAGCCGACGTCCTTGGCCGCCGGCGCCAGCGCGGTCGGGTTCTTCAGCACCAGATCGACCAGCTTGCCGCTCAGATCGCTGTAGACCTTCTCGTTGTCGGCCTGCAGCTGCTCGCCGGCCAGCTGGTCGCGCACCTGCTCGAAGCTCTTGCCCTGGCCGCCCTTGATCTCGCGCAGCTGGATCACGTGGTAGCCGAACTCGCTCTTCACCGGGCCGACGATCTCGCCGGCCTTCATCGCGAACAGGGCGTCCTCGAACGGCTTGATCATCACGCCCCGCTCGACCCAGCCCAGGTCGCCGCCGGCGTTCTTGGAACCCGGATCCTCGGAATTGGCGCGGGCCAGCGCGGCGAAATCGGCGCCGGGCTGCTTGGCTTCGGCCGCGAGCTTGGCGGCCTTGGCCTCGGCGGCCTTCTGCGACGCGGGATCCTTGCCGGCGCTGATCAGGATGTGCGAGGTCAGGCGCTGGTCGGGTTCGACGAAGCGGGCCTTCTCGTCCTCGTAGCGCTTGCGCAGCGCCGCCTCGTCGGCCGGCTTGGCCGGCGGCAGCTTGCTCGCGTCCAGCTCGACGTATTCGATCGACACCCGCTCCGGCTGCTTGAAATCGGCCTGGTGCGCGTCGTACCACTGCTGCACCTGCGCGTCGCTGACCGGGGTGGTGTCGGCCGGCTGTTCCGGCAACAGCGCCAGGTCGACGTCGCGGGTCTCGCCGAGCATCTTCAGCAGGCGCTCGGTTTCCTGCTTGGTCGCGAACGCCGATTCCATCAGCGCGGACGGGATCAACGACTGCTGCAGGCCATCGCGCACCAACTGGTCGAACATCGCCGGCGTGCGCGGCGGGGTGCCCGAGGCCAGCGCCAGGCGGTAGCGCTCCGGATCGAACTTGCCGTCGTTCTGGAACGCCGGAATGGTGGCGATGTAGTCGCGAACCGCGGCATCGCCAACCACCACGTGCGCCTGCTCGGCGGCCAGCTTCACCACCTGCTCGTCGATCAACTGGTCGAGCACCTTGCGCTTGTTGTCGGCGCTCTCGAACTCGCGCGGATCGAAGTTCTCGCCCTGCTGCTCGCGCTCCCGCTGCCGCGCTTCCTCGAAGCGCGCACGGAACTGTTCGGTGCTCACCTCGTGGTGACGCCACAGCAGCGAGGCCGGCCACCACGACGGTGCCGACGACCACCACGACGGCGGCGCCTGGATCTTGGCGACGTTGTTGGCACCGACGCCACCGAGATAACTGCTGTCGATGACGAACAGGAACGGAATCATCAACAGGCCGATGATCGCGGTGGCGATCCAGCCCGAGGTCTTTTCGCGGAGTTTCTGCAGCATTGGTTGGGAACCGAGGCCTGTTGGCGAGCCGCGCAGTTTAACCCGCTTCACGCCCTGCGGCGGAAGGGCGTGCCGCGCGGCCTGCGCCCGCATGGAATCCGCGGCCCGCTTTGGGGGGCGCCGGCAACGCACTCCGGAAAAAAAGAAACCCCCGATCGCTCGGGGGTTTCGCGTACAAAACTGGCGGAGTGGACGGGACTCGAACCCGCGACCTCCGGCGTGACAGGCCAGCATTCTAACCGACTGAACTACCACTCCGCTTTTTGAACGGAGGCAGGCACGAGGCCCGCAATCTCTGCGGCATCTGCGCAGCGCAGGGCGCGGCGGATGCTTCGAGAAACGAAACCCCCGATTTCTCAGGGGCTTCGGTGCAACTGGCGGAGTGGACGGGACTCGAACCCGCGACCTCCGGCGTGACAGGCCAGCATTCTAACCGACTGAACTACCACTCCGCTTTTGAAACTTGTCGCTCGGTGCTCTGGTGGGTGCTGAGGGTTTCGAACCCCCGACCCTCTCCGTGTAAAGGAGACGCTCTACCGCTGAGCTAAGCACCCTAGCGAGTCGATTAGTTTACGGCATCCTTCAGCGCTTTGCCAGCCTTGAAGGTCGGATTCTTCGACGCGGCGATCTTGATCGAGTCGCCGGTCTTCGGGTTGCGGCCGGTGCGCTCGGCACGGTCGCGCACCTGGAAGGTGCCGAAGCCAACGAGGGTCACGCTGTCGCCCTTCTTGAGCGCCTTGGTGACTTCGGACACGAAGGCGTCGACGGCGCGACCGGCTTCGGCCTTGGAGATATCCGCAGCGGCGGCGATAGCGTCGTTCAGTTCGGCTTTATTCATTTCTTGATGACTCCATGTGCGGCAGAAAACCGCGGAATTGAGGATCGGGTGTCGGCGTGGCCTGCCTCGTCTGCGACGAGGCCCCGATTGATTTTTTCACTACCAAGCACGCGCGTTCGCAGTGCTCGCAAGTCGTGCATTTATACCAGCGGCCTCCCACCCGCGCAAGCCGAAAAGCCAGCAACGGCGCGGGTTTGAGCCACTTGGGCGGGCGCGGTTCAGCGCCCTTCAGTGCTTGACGCGCGCGTTCGAGGATGCTTTCGGCTTGGGCTTGCGCCGCACCGGCTCGCCCTCGGCGGCGGCCGCGACCTTCGGCTTCAGCGGCGTCTCCAGCGCCAGGTCGAGCACTTCGTCGATCCACTTGACCGGCACGATCTTCAGGTCGCGGGTGACGTTCTCCGGAATGTCGGCCAGGTCCTTGCGGTTCTCCTCCGGGATGATCACCGTGTGGATGCCGCCGCGCAGCGCCGCCAGCAGCTTCTCCTTGAGTCCGCCGATCGCCGAGACGCGGCCGCGCAAGGTGATCTCGCCGGTCATCGCCACATCGGCCTTGACCGGCACCTTGGTCAGCATCGACACCAGCGAGGTCACCATCGCGATGCCGGCGCTGGGGCCGTCCTTCGGCGTGGCGCCATCGGGCACGTGCAGATGCACGTCGTGCTTCTGCAGGAAGTCGACCTCGATGCCGAGCCGCTCGGCGCGCGAACGCACCACCGACAGCGCCGCCGAGGCCGATTCCTTCATCACGTCGCCGAGCTGGCCGGTCAGGATCACCGCGCCCTTGCCCGGGACCAGGGTCGATTCGATCTGCAGCAGATCGCCGCCGACTTCGGTCCAGGCCAGGCCGGTGACCAGGCCGACTTCGTTCTGCTCCTCGGCGCGGCCGAAATCGAAGCGGCGCACGCCCAGGTACTTGTCCAGGTTCTTGGAGCCGACGCTGACCCGCGCCTTGTCCTTGCGCACCGCCGCGCCCTTCTTCGCCGGCGCCTTCTTGGCCACCGCCGGCTGCGGACCGGCCAGCGCGATTTCCTTGACCACCTTGCGGCAGATCTTGGCGACTTCGCGCTCGAGGTTGCGCACGCCGGATTCGCGCGTGTAGTAGCGCACGATGTCGCGGATCGCGTCGGCGGCGATCTCCAGCTCGTCGCCCTTCAGGCCGTTGGCCTTCAGCTGCTTGGGCACCAGGTAGCGCATGGCGATGGCCAGCTTCTCGTCCTCGGTGTAGCCGGGGATGCGGATCACCTCCATGCGGTCGAGCAGCGGGCCGGGGATGTTCAGCGAGTTGGAGGTCGCCACGAACATCACTTCGGACAGGTCCAGGTCCACTTCCAGGTAGTGGTCGTTGAAGGCGTTGTTCTGCTCGGGATCGAGCACTTCCAGCAGCGCCGAGGACGGATCGCCGCGGAAGTCCATCGACATCTTGTCGATCTCGTCGAGCACGAACAGCGGGTTCTTGCTGCTGACCTTGTTGAGGTTCTGCACGATGCGGCCCGGCATCGAGCCGACGTAGGTGCGCCGATGCCCACGGATCTCCGCCTCGTCGCGCACGCCGCCGAGCGACATGCGCACGAACTTGCGGTTGGTCGCCTTGGCGATGGACTGGCCGAGCGAGGTCTTGCCGACGCCGGGCGGGCCGACCAGGCACAGGATCGGGCCCTTCATCTGCTTCACCCGCGACTGCACCGCCAGATATTCCAGGATGCGGTCCTTGACCTTCTCCAGGCCGTAGTGGTCGGCGTCCAGCGTTTCCTGCGCGACCTTCAGGTCCTTGCGCACCTTGCTGCGCTTCTTCCACGGCACGCCCAGCAGCCAGTCGAGATAGTTGCGCACGACCGCGGCCTCGGCCGACATCGGCGACATCTGCTTGAGCTTGTTGAGCTCGGCCTTGGCCTTGGTTTCCACCGGCTTGGGCATGCCCGCCTCGGCGATCTTGCGCGCCAGTTCTTCCAGTTCGCCGGGCGCGTCGTCCAGATCGCCCAGCTCCTTCTGGATCGCCTTCATCTGCTCGTTGAGGTAGTACTCGCGCTGGCTCTTCTCCATCTGCGACTTGACCCGGCCGCGGATGCGCTTCTCCAGCTGCTGCACGTCGATCTCGCCGTCGACCAGACCGACCAGCATCTCCAGCCGCTCGCCCACTTCCAGGGTTTCCAGCAGGCGCTGCTTGTCGGCCAGGCGCACGCCGATGTGCGCGGCGATGGTGTCGGCCAGGCGGCCCGGCTCGTCGATGCCCGACAGCGTCTGCAGCAGCTCCGGCGGCAGCTTGCGGTTGGTCTTGACGTACTGCTCGAACAGCGACATCAGCGAACGCGCGATCGCCTCGACCTCGCGCTCCTCGCGCGACTCGGCCGCATCGATCTCGCCGCCTTCGCCCTGCAGGGCGCCGTCGCGCTCGACCACCTTGTCGACGCTGACCCGCAACAGCCCCTCGACCAGCACCTTGATGGTGCCGTCGGGCAGCTTCAGCAATTGCAGCACCTGCGCCAGGGTGCCGACGTTGTACAGGTCGGCCGCCACCGGATCGTCGGTCTCGGCGGACTTCTGCGCGACCAGCAGGATGCGCTTGTCGGCCTCCATCGCGTGCTCGAGCGCGCGCATCGATTTGTCGCGGCCGACGAACAGCGGGATGACCATGTGCGGGAAGACCACGACGTCGCGCAACGGCAGGACCGGCAGGTCGAGGACTTCGGATTTGGACTGGGCCATGAGGGTTCCGATGTGGGGTGCGGGAATGCGGAAAGGCGGGCATAAAAATGCCGATGGCCCCGTTATGGGGCCATCGGCTGGATGATGCAAGGGCAGCGAAAAAGACCCTTTTCTTTCAAGCGTTTAGCCAGTCGCGACGGCCGCGGCAGGACAGCGCCGCGGCTTCACCCGGCACTCACTCGGCCGAGGCCACCTTCGGCGCCGGCGGCGGGGTCTGGTAGATCAGGTACGGCTCGGACTTGTGCTCGATCACCGACTCGTCCACCACCACCTTGCTGACGTTTTCCTGCGACGGCAGCTCGTACATCGTATCCAGCAGCACCGACTCGACGATGGTGCGCAGGCCGCGCGCGCCGGTCTTGCGCTTGAGCGCCTTCTTGGCGATGGCCAGCAGCGCGTCGGGCCGGAATTCCAGCTCCACGCCTTCCATCTCGAACAGCTTCTTGAACTGCTTGGTGATCGCGTTCTTCGGCTCGGTCAGGATCCGGATCAGCGCCGGCTCGTCCAGTTCCTCGAGCGTGGCGACCACCGGCAGGCGGCCGACGAACTCGGGGATCAGGCCGAACTTGATCAGATCTTCCGGCTCCACTTCGGCCAGGATCTTGCCGACTTCGCGCTTGCGCTCGGAACTCTTCACCTTGGCGCCGAAGCCGATGCCGCCGACGTCGTTGGAGCGCTGCTGGATCACCTTGTCCAGGCCGGCGAACGCGCCGCCGCAGATGAACAGGATGTTCTTGGTGTCCACCTGCAGGAATTCCTGCTGCGGATGCTTGCGCCCGCCCTGCGGCGGCACCGACGCCACGGTGCCTTCGATCAGCTTCAGCAGCGCCTGCTGCACGCCTTCGCCGGACACGTCGCGGGTGATCGACGGGTTCTCGCTCTTGCGCGAGATCTTGTCGATTTCGTCGATGTAGACGATGCCCTGCTGCGCCTTGTCGACGTCGTAGTCGCACTTCTGCAGCAGCTTCTGGATGATGTTCTCCACGTCCTCGCCGACATAGCCGGCTTCGGTCAGCGTGGTCGCATCGGCGATCGTGAACGGCACGTTGAGCAGGCGCGCCAGCGTTTCGGCCAGCAGCGTCTTGCCCGAACCGGTCGGACCGACCAGCAGGATGTTGGACTTCGCCAGCTCGACTTCGTCGTTCTTCTGCCGGCTCTCGATGCGCTTGTAGTGGTTGTACACGGCCACGGCGAGCGTGCGCTTGGCGCGCAGCTGCCCGATCACGTACTGGTCCAGCACCTCGAGGATTTCCTTGGGCTTGGGCAGGCTGCTGCGTGCGGACTGCGCCTTCTCCTCGAGCTCCTCGCGGATGATGTCGTTGCACAGCTCGACGCATTCGTCGCAGATGAACACGCTCGGCCCGGCGATCAGCTTACGGACCTCGTGTTGACTCTTGCCGCAGAACGAGCAGTACAGAATCTTGTTGCTGTCGCCGGAACGGCCTTGCCGGTCTTCGCTCATTGCTTCGCTTACCCAGTTACCCCACCCGATGAACGGGGGTTCGATTTCGAGAATAACACAGGGCCGGGAGGACGCTAGCCCGGCCCCGGCCCTGCGGAATACGCTGCGTTTTGCAGTACATGCAAGCCTTATGCCGGCTGGATCGACTCTTCCGGACGGCGCTCCAGCACCTGGTCGACCAGCCCGTAGGTCTGCGCGTCGACGGCGCTCTTGAAGTTGTCGCGCTCGGTATCGCGGGCGATGGTTTCCAGCGACTGGCCGGTGTGCTTGGCCAGGATTTCGTTCAGCCGCGAGCGCAGCGTCAGGATCTCGCGCGCGTGGATGTCGATATCGGTGGCCTGGCCCTGGAAGCCGCCCAGCGGCTGGTGGATCATCACCCGCGAGTTCGGCAGCGCATAGCGCTTGCCGGCCGCGCCCGACGCCAGCAGCAGCGCGCCCATCGAGGCGGCCTGGCCGACGCAGATGGTGCTCACGTCCGGCTTGATGTACTGCATGGTGTCGTAGATCGCCATGCCGGCGGTGACCACGCCGCCCGGCGAGTTGATGTAGATGCTGATGTCCTTTTCCGGGTTGTCCGCTTCCAGGAACAGCATCTGCGCCACGATCACGTTGGCCATGTGGTCGTCGATCGGACCGACCAGGAAGATCAGCCGCTCCTTCAGCAGGCGCGAATAGATGTCGTAGGCACGCTCGCCGCGACTGGTCTGCTCGACCACCATCGGAACCAGATTCAAGGCCTTGGTCACATTGTCCACGCGGGAACTCCTGCTCTGTGTCGTCCCTGCACGGGGATGTGCAGGGCTTCGCATCTTGTCGCGCCCCCACGGCTGCGAGGGCTTGGATTGCGTCTCCAACCCGCATGCAATATGCGGGCCGCCGCGAAGCGGCGCCTTACTGGCGGATCGCTTCCTGGAACGTCATCGCCTGCTCGGTGTGCTTGGCGCGCTCGGCGATCCAGTCGATCACCTGCTCTTCCATCACACGGCTCTGCAGTCCCCCCATCAATTGGGGATCGTTGCGGTACATCTCAATGACCTGTTCCGGCTCTTCGTAGGTCGAGGCGATCAGGCGCAGGGTTTCCGAGACCCGCTTGGGGTCCAGGCGCAGCTCGTTGCGGCGGGCGACCTCGCCGACCAGCAGGCCGACCAGCACGCGCTTGCGCGCCGCGTCCACGAAGCCCTGGTGGGCGTCGTCCGGCACCTGGCCCGGGTCGCGGCCGGAGCGGCGCATCTGTTCCACCTGCTGCGCCAGCATCGAACGCGCCTCGTTCTCGACCAGCCGTGGCGGCATTTCCACCGACGCGTAGGCGGCGATCAGCTGCTCGCCGACCTCGCGGCGCAGCCGGTTCATCAGCGCGCCCTTGAGCTCGCGCTCCAGGTTGATGCGGATGTCCTTGCGGAACTGCTCGGCATCGCCGCTCTTCACGCCGAAGCTCTTGATGAACTCCTTGTCCACTTCCGGCAGCACCGGCGCGGCGACTTCGACCGCCTTAACGTGCACCTGGACCTGCTTGCCGGCGAACTGCGGCACGCGCCAGTCGGCCGGGAAATCGACCGTCAGGGTCTTTTCCTCGTCCTTGGACAGGCCGACCAGGCCCTGCTCGATCGCCGGGAACATGACGCCCGAGCCGATCACGCTGCTGCCCTTCTCCACGCCCTCGGCGGGCAGGCGCTCGTCGCCGGCCTGCGACCAGGTTTCCAGGGTCACCAGGTCGCCGTCCTGCGCCGGACGCCCGGCGGGCTGCCAGGTGCGGCGCTGCAGGCGCAGGTTCTCGATCATCTGCTCGATGTCGGCGTCGGTGACCTCGGCGGTGTGGCGGATCACTTCCAGCTTGGCCACGTCGATGTCGCCGAACTCCGGCACCACTTCGAAGGTGGCCACGAACTGCAGCTCGTTGTCGCCGGCGCGGTCGATACGCGGGTTGCCGGCCAGGCGCAGTTCGTGCTCGCGCACCGCCGAATCGAAGGTCTCGCGCAGCAGGCCGTCCAGCGCCTCGGCGCGGATCTGCGGCCCGAAGCGCTGCTCGATCACCTTCGGCGGGATCTTGCCGGGACGGAAGCCCTTGATCCGCGCGGTGCGCGCGACTTCGCGCAGGCGGCCGCCGATATGGGTCTCCAGGCGCTCCTCCGGCAGGGTGAAGGTCAGACGCCGTTCCAAGGTACCGGTGGTTTCGATCGAAGCTTGCATGTGGACTCCTGCCACCGGGAGCCCACGGCTCTCGGCACGATGTAGAAAAATACGGGTTGACGCGGGCACGGGACGGCCGCCGCAGCCGGATAGTTTCGCCTATTCCCGCGGTGCCTGCCAGCGCACCCGGTCGGCCGGCGTCGCTGCAGGCCTGGCGCGGCGGGGGTGCGGACGGGGGGCAGGGGCGCGGCGGGCCGCGCAAGCGGCGCCGGGATGGTGCGAAAGAGGGGACTCGAACCCCTACGCCTTGCGGCACTGGTACCTAAAACCAGGGCGTCTACCAATTCCGCCACTTTCGCGCTGCGACGCCGGAAGCGCTCGCCCGCGCATTGTTGCAGGCCTGCCGGCAAAGAAAAAGGCGTCCGTCGGAGCCGATGCCGCTCCGCTCGATCCACCGCCGAGGAGCCGACGCTTGCGCGCAGCGATCGAAAACCGATGCCGCCCGGGCGTGCGATCAATGACTTACGCGGGTCGGCGCCGCCCATGACCCGCCATGCGCAGCGCGCCACCCCGGGTTCGACCATCCCCCTGCTGACGACGCAAAGCGCAGCCTGTTTCAGCCCCGGCCGCCCTTGGGCGCTCTGCGCCGCCCCCGCACCGCCGCTGGCGCCAGCACGAACGCCAGCGACATCGGCCGATCGCGCGACGGATCGCGCGGGCGGCTCAGCAGGTCGCATAGCCGCTCCAGCAGCGCATTGGCCTCGGCCAGTTCCGCCTGGTTGAGCCAGCCCTTGTTGCGCGCCGCCCACAGTTGCCGGCCAGGGCCGTCGACCTCGACATTGCGCTGTTTCAAGGCGGCCTGGAAATCGCGCTCGGCGACCTGCGCCAGCCCCTTGGCGTAGGCGGCCAGGGCCGCGGACGCCTCGTCGCTGGCCAGGTCGTAGGACAGGCGCAACGGCACGCCTGCAGTGCCCGCCAAGCGGAAGACCCGCTCCCCTGCGGCGCCCTCGCCTTCCTGCACGAGGCCGCCCTCCGCGAGGAGCTGCAGATGGTAGTAGAGCCCATCCGCCGGCCGCCCCAATTGCTCGGACAACTCGGCGACGGTCGCCATTCCCCCCAACGACGCCAGCGTGTCCACGAGTTCCTGGCGCACCGGGGACGCCAACAGACGGATATGCGCCGGATCCCGGATCGCGGTGGCGTCGAACGGCTGCTTGGCGTTTTTCGTCATGTTGAAATTATATGGTATTTTTTCAAAACATTTCCGGGGGATCTTCATGCGAAGGCCGCAACCGCTCCATGCATTCCTTTTCTTCCTTTTCTTCCTTTTCTTCCTTGCCGTGGCGTCGGCACTGGCGCCAACGGCCAAGGCGGCCGAACGCTACAGCACGCAGCAGATCCATGCCGACCTCGACGCGCTGCAGGCGGGGATCGCAGCGACCCACCCGGATCCGTCGCATTCGGTCGATCCGGCCCAGCTCCAGCTTGCCATCGCTGCCTTGCGGCAGCGGGCCTCGACCGGGCTGGACCGCGATGCGGCCTGGCGGGACTTCTCCACGCTCAACCCGCTGCTTGCCGATGGCCATTTTTTCGTCGGCTACGCCGACTGGCGCGCAGAGACGGAACAGCACCTGCGCGGCGGCGGCGTCCTGTTCCCCTTCGAGGTCACGGTCGATGCGCAAGCGCGGGTGCGGATCCTCTCCGAACTGGGCGGCACCGCGACGGCGCTTTCCGGCAGCCCGGTCGCGACCATCAATGGCGTTCCCGCGGGCGCTGTCGCCCGCACACTGCTCGCGCACGTGCACGGCGACAGCGCGCGCTTCCGCGCCGACCTGTTGTCGCGGCGCTGGTGGTTCTTCTACTGGAAGGTGTATGGCGCGCCCGCGACGTTCGAACTGACGTTCGCCGGGTCGCCGCAGGCGCGGCTGCGCCGACCTGCAAGCCACGCGCGTCCTGCGATCATGGTCGGCGAGGACGATTTCGACCGGCAGTTCGCGTTCGGACTGCGCCCGGACGCCTCCGCGGTCATGACCATCCGCACCTTCTCCTGGCCCGAACCGGCCGCATTCGTGGCGTTCGCGCATCGCGCGTTCCAGCAGATGCAGGCGAGCGGCACGCGCACACTCGTCATCGACGTGCGGCAGAACGGCGGCGGCGACGATGCGCTGTGGCTGCAGGGGCTGCTGCCCTACCTCGCCGACCGCCCCTATCGCTGGGCATCGCGCTACACCAAGAAAGCGCTTCGCGACGACCCTGCGAAACACGAACGGGCGGGCGACGTGCTGAGCGGAACCGTGGAGACGTGGAGCGCTCCGCGCACCGACGATCCCCTGCACTTCGACGGCAAGGTCTACGTCCTGATCGGCCCCGGCACTTATTCCTCGGCGGTGCTGTTCGCCAACACGATGCAGGATTTCCATGCCGGGACGCTGATCGGAGAAGGCGCCAGCGTCAGGAGCACGCAGACCGGCGGCGTGCAGAAAATCGCGCTGCCGCAGACCGGACTGGTCCTGTGGGCGCCGCGCCTGCTGCTGGTGCGGCCATCGGGCGCAGCCACGCCGCGGTGGCTGACGCCGGACATCCGCATCGACGACGATCCGCTGCACCCCGACGCGATGGTGGACGCGGCGCTGGCGATCGCGGCCGCGCAACGCTGACCGCGGCGTGCGGCAGCGGCGCCATGGCCGGCATGCGCTCGCGCACGATCGGCGCATAAAAAAACAGCCACTTGGCTTGCGCTAAGTGGCTGCTTGATTTGGTGGGCCGTCAAGGATTCGAACCTTGGACCTATTGATTAAGAGTCAACTGCTCTACCAACTGAGCTAACGGCCCTGAAACTGAGTCGCGCATCTTATGCGCTTTTTTGCTTCGTTGCAACACCCCGCGAAGCATCGGGTCACGCGATCAATGGGGTGGCTGAGGGGACTCGAACCCCCGACATCTGGAATCACAATCCAGTACTCTAACCAGCTGAGCTACAGCCACCATTGAACTCTTGCAACACCCTGTCCGGCGCCGGAGTGGCGCGCCCGACAGGAATCGAACCTGTAACCGCCGGCTTAGAAGGCCGGTGCTCTATCCGGTTGAGCTACGGGCGCCCGGGCCGGATTGTCGCATTCCTCTCCGCCGTTTGGACATCGGATTGGTCGGGGTAGAGGGATTCGAACCCCCGACATCCTGCTCCCAAAGCAGGCGCGCTACCAGACTGCGCTATACCCCGGCGGAACATCCCTCGCGGCCGAGGCCGGAAAGGTCGGCTATTGTGGGAAGCTCGCGGCCCGGTGTCAACGGCACATCGCGTGACCGGCGCCTGCGCTATGCTCGCCACTTGCGGCCGATACGGGCCAATCGTCTTCATTACAGGGAGAAACAGCATGATCCGCAGCGGCAACCCCGCCTTGAAGGAATCCACCTTCCTCGACCTCGGCAGCGGCGCCGTCGTTTCGCGCGACGGCGAGGCGATGACCCTGAACGGCACCATCCACAAGACCGGCGCCTTGCTGCTGCTGACCGTGCTGACCGCGGTGTTCGCCTGGAGCCAGTCGATCTCGATCGATGGCGCCGGCAACGAAGTGATCGCACCGGGCATCATCGGCTACGTGCTGGGCGGCGCCATCGGCGGCTTCATCCTGGCGTTGATCACCACGTTCAAGAAGACCTGGGCGCCGATCACCGCGCCGCTGTACGCGCTGGTGGAAGGTTTCTTCCTGGGTTCGATCTCGGCACTGTACGAGCACCGCTTCAACGGCATCGTGCTGCAGGCGGTGCTGCTGACCTTCGGCACCCTGTTCGCGCTGCTGTTCGCCTACCGCAGCGGGCTGATCAAGGCCACCGAGAACTTCAAGCTGGGCGTGGTGGCGGCCACCGGCGGCATCGCGCTGGTGTACCTGGCGACCATCGTGCTCGGCCTGTTCAACATCCAGATCCCCTACATCCACGCTTCCGGCACGGTCGGCATCCTGTTCAGCCTGTTCGTGGTGGTGGTGGCGGCGCTGAACCTGGTGCTGGATTTCGACTTCATCGAGAGCGGCGTGGAACAGGGCGCGCCCAAGTACATGGAGTGGTACGGCGCGTTCGGGCTGATGGTCACCCTGGTGTGGCTGTACATCGAGTTCCTGCGGTTGCTGTCGAAGTTGCAGTCGCGGAATTAAGCAGGGAGTCGGGAATCGGGATTGGGGAATCGCAAGAGCGGCTCCCTGTGATCGATGCGCGGAAGTGGCTTCAGACAAACTTCCGAGCAAAAGAAAGGGCGCCGAGGCGCCCTTTCTTTTTTTGCGATCTTCCGACGCGCTCAGAGGCGGCTGGCGATGGCCTTGGCGAAGCCCATGGTGTTGCCGCTGCCGCCCAGGTCCGGGGTCAGCCCGTCCTTGGCTTCCAGCGTGGCGACGATGGCGCTGCGCAGGCGCTCGGCGTTCTGCGGCTGGCCGACATGGTCCAGCAACTGCGCCGCGCCCAGCAGCAACGCGCACGGGTTGGCCTTGCCCTGCCCGGCGATGTCCGGGGCCGAGCCGTGCACGGCCTCGAAGATCGCCGCGTCGACGCCGATGTTGGCGCCCGGCGCCAGGCCCAGGCCGCCGACCAGGCCGGCGCACAGGTCCGACAGGATGTCGCCGAACAGGTTGGTGGTGACGATGACGTCGAACTGCTCCGGACGCATCACCAGCTGCATGCAGGCGTTGTCGACGATCATTTCCTGGAACTCGATCTCCGGGTAGTTCGCCGCCACTTCGCGCGCCACCTTCAGGAACAGGCCCGAGGTGGACTTGATGATGTTGGCCTTGTGCACCGCGGTGACCTTCTTGCGGCCGGTCGCCCGCGCCAGGTCGAAGGCGTAGCGGACGATGCGCTCGGAACCCTTGCGGGTCACCTTGGCCATCGACACCGCGGTCTCGCCGTCGGCCGACACTTCCTGGCCTTCGCTCAGGTAGGCGCCTTCGGTGTTCTCGCGCACGGTGATCAGGTCCACGCCGGCGCCGAAACGCGACTTGGTGTTCGGGAACGACTTGGCCGGACGCACGTTGGCGTACAGGTCGAACTGGCGGCGCATGGCCACGTTGATCGAGCTGAAGCCCTCGCCGACCGGCGTGGTCAGCGGGCTCTTCAGCGCGATCTTGTTCTTGCGGATCGAGTCCAGGGTGGCGGCCGGCAACAGGTCGCCGTGCTTCTCCAGGGCGACCAGGCCGGCGTCGGCGTATTCGTAGGTGAGGCCGGCGTTCAGCGCGTCGAGCACGAACAGCGTGGCGTCCATGATCTCGGGGCCGATGCCATCGCCACGAATGACCGTGATTGTCTGCGTCATAGGATTGGGGTTTCCGTACAGAGGGGGAACGCGCCGACCGGAAGCCCGGGCTGCAGGCGCAAGGAGGTTTCACCGGTAATTATGCCCGAAGCCGGTGAAGGCTCCCAAACCGCGCAGGCGCAAAACGCAGCGCGCCGCCCGCAGGCGGCGCGTACCGGGCGGATCCGGCGCCACTCAGCCGTGCGCGTGCTCCGCCGGCGCGGCGGCGGCGCCCTCCTCGAGCTTGTCGAGGAAATCCACTGCCCGACGCAGGTGCGGAATCACGATCGAGCCACCGACCACCAGACCCACCGAGAAGGTCTCGAAGAACTCGTCGCGCTGCACGCCGGCCTCCTTGCACTGGGCCACGTGGTAGCTGATGCAGTCGTCGCAGCGCAGCACCAGCGAGGCGACCAGGCCGAGCAGTTCCTTGGTCTTCACGTCCAGCGCGCCGGCCTGGTAGGTCTGGGTATCGAGCGCGAAGAAGCGCCGCACCACCTGGTTCGGCTCGGCCAGGATGCGCTGGTTCATGCGCTGGCGGAACTCGGTGAACGCGCGCACCCGGTCCTGGCCATCACCGCCCTCGCCGTCCGCCTGCGCTGCGCTCATGCCTGCGCCTCGGGCGCCTGGCCATCGAGCAGCGGCTGCAGCTTGCCGGCGCGGTGCAGCGCCATCATGTCGTCGTAGCCGCCGACATGGGTGTCGCCGACGAAGATCTGCGGCACGCTGGTGCGGCGCGCCAGGGCCACCATCTTCTCGCGCTCGGCCGGGTCCAGGTCGATGCGCACCTCGGTCCAGCTGCGGCCCTTGCTCTTCAGGAAGTTCTTGGCCGCCACGCAGTACGGGCAGATCGCGGTGGAATACAGGGTGATCGGCGGGCCGCCGGCCTGGCCGTCATCGGTAGCTTGGGTGTCCACGGGAAACTCCGGGCAAGAAATGGGGTCCAAGCCACTATGGTAGCGGCCAGGTGGATTTTCGAGTCCGCTGCCGCAACACTGCAGATCACCCCGGTTCAACCACCCTGGATTCACCCGCCGCCGCCGCGGCACCCCGCCCTGCCCTGGAGCCTCACTTGCGCCCGCTGCCGCTTGCCTTCGCGATCACCCTGGCTACCGCCGCCGCCATCGCGCCGGCGCAGGAGAACAAGCTGCCGGACATCGGCTCCTCGGCCGGCGAGCTGCTGACCCCGGCGCGCCAGGCCGAGTACGGCAAGATGATGCTGGCCGAGCTGCGCAACTACGACTACGTGCTCGAAGATCCGCTGATCGACGACTGGCTGCAGACCATGGGCACCCGGCTCGGCGCCAACAGCGACCAGCCGCAGCAGAAGTACACGTTCTTCATGCTGCGCGACCGCCAGATCAACGCCTTCGCCACCCTGGGCGGCTATGTCGCGGTCAACGCCGGGCTGGTGCTGACCGCCGAGCGCGAGGACGAGGTCGCCGCGGTGCTGTCGCACGAGATCGCGCACATCACCCAGCAGCACGTGCTGCGCGGGGTGGAGCGGGCGCAGCGCGACCAGGTGCCGATCCTGCTCGGCATGCTCGCCGCGGTGGTCGCCGCGCAGCAGGCCGGCGGCCGCTCCAGCGGCGACGCCACCCAGGCGGCGATCGCCAGCGGCCTGGGGCTGATGCAGCAGCGCCAGATCGACTACACCCGTTCCAACGAATCGGAAGCCGACCGCCTGGGCATCCGCACCCTGGCGCGCAGCGGTTACGACGTGGACGCGATGGCCGGCTTCTTCGAGCGCATGTCGCTGGCGATGCGCGGCAACCAGGGCGGCTACAGCACCCCCGACTACCTGATGACCCACCCGGTCACCACCACCCGCATCAGCGAGGCGCGGCAGCGCGCCGAACAGATGAAGAAGAACACGGTGACCCTGACCACCAGCGTGCCCGGCGGCACCCTGCAGGAGCGGGTCGATCCCAACGACGTGTCGCTGAGCCAGCCGCTGGGCGCGCCCAGCAACCCATTGCTGCCCGGGCGCCTGCAGTTGCCGTTCGAGACCTATTCGCGCGGCGCCAGCGGCCAGTTCGAGTGGGCCCGCGAACGCCTGCGCGTGCTCAGCGCCAATACCCCGGCCGATGCGGTGCGCGAATACGAGGGCCTGCGCCAGGGCAGCAAGCAGGGCCTCAGCGACGCCCAGCGCTACGGCCTGGCGCTGGCCCGGCTGCGCGGCGGCGGCAGCCCGCAGGACGGCATGCAGACCCTGGAAGACCTGCTGAAGGCGCATCCGGACAGCTGGTGGCTGAGCCTGGCGGTGGCCGAGGCCGAATCGCGCAACGGCCGCAGCCAGCAGGCCAACCAGCGCTTCGACGCCCTGCTCAAGCGCCTGCCGAGCAACCGCGCGGTGGCGCTGACCTATGCCACGGCGCTGAACGAGCAAGGCGGCCGTGCCGCCGGGCAGCGCGCGCAGGCGGTGCTGCGCCCGCTGCTGGCCGCGGCCGCCGACGACCCGGTGTTCCAGCGCACCTTCGCCCGCGCCTGCGAACTGGCCGGCGACGGCAACCGCGCCGGCGAAGCCTACGCCGAGGCCGCCTACCTGAACGGACGCCCCGAGCAGGCGCTGATCCAGCTCAACAATCTGAAGAAGCGCGACGACCTCGACTACGTGGCGCGCGCACGCATCGATGCGCGGATTGCCGCGATCACGCCCACGGTGCTGGAACTGCGCCGCCAGGGCGTCCAGGATCCAGACGTGAAACAGCGCTGAAACGCAGTGTGGCGGCGGTCATCGAATAGTAATAAAACCGTAGTCTACTGGCGACCTCTCCTCCCAGTCCCACGGTGCCGTCGTGCAGAAACGCATCCTGATCGTCGACGACGAACCCGCCATCCGCGACATGGTGGCGTTCGCCCTGCGCAAGGGCGACTTCGAACCGGTCCACGCCGGCGACGCGCGGGAAGCGCAGACCTCCATCGCCGACCGCGTCCCCGACCTGATCCTGCTGGACTGGATGCTGCCCGGCACCAGCGGCCTGGAACTGGCCCGGCGCTGGCGCAAGGATGCGATGACCCGCGAGGTGCCGATCATCATGCTCACCGCGCGCGGCGAGGAAAACGACCGCGTCGGCGGCCTGGAAGCCGGCGTCGACGACTACGTGGTCAAGCCGTTCTCCGCCCGCGAGCTGCTGGCGCGGATCCGCGCGGTGATGCGGCGGACCCGCGACGACGACGAGGACGGCAGCGTCTCGGTCGGCAGCCTGCGCATCGATGGCGCCGCGCACCGGGTGTTCGCCGGCGATGCGCCGGTGCCGATCGGCCCCACCGAATACCGCTTGCTGCACTTCTTCATGACCCACCCCGAGCGCGTCTACAGCCGCGCGCAACTGCTCGACCACGTGTGGGGCGGCAGCGTCTACGTCGAGGAGCGCACCATCGACGTGCACATCCGCCGGCTGCGCAAGACCCTGGAGCCGTTCGCGGTGGAGAACATGGTGCAGACGGTGCGCGGCTCCGGCTACCGCTTCTCCTCGTCCATCTGACTGTCGCCGTCGCCTGCTATAAACGGCGGACGACGAACACGATCCATCGCGACAGAGCGCGCTCCCGATGCCCCGCCACATGCGTTACGCCTGGCTCAAGACCCTCGGCACCCTCGCCGCACTGCTGTTGCTGGCGGTGCTGGTCGGCTGGGTCGGCGGCCATGTGTGGATGGCCCTGACCCTGACCTCGCTGATGGTGATGGGCTGGCACTACTGGCGCCTGCGCCGCGTGTTGCGCCGGCTGACCGCGCGCCAGCGCTGGGAACCGCCGGCCGGCACCGGCGTGTGGAACGAACTGGACCGGCTGCTGTACCGCAGCCAGGCGGAAATGCGCACGCGCAAGCGGCGCCTGCTGGACATGCTGCGCGCCTACCGCGCCGCCGCCGCCGCGCTGCCCGACGCGGTGGTGGTGGTGGACCGCAACAGCCAGCGCATCCAGTGGTTCAACGAAGCCGCCGGCACCCTGCTCGGCCTGCGCCATCCCGGCGACCTCAACGTGCCGGTGGTGGAACGCCTGCAGCCGATGCCGCTGGCGCACTGGCTGGCCGGCGGCCGCAACGCCGAGCCGATGCTCGACACGCCCTCGCCGATCGACGACCGGCTGCGCCTGAACCTGCGCCTGATCCCCTACTCCGACGACTACTGGCTGCTGGTCGCGCGCGACGTCAGCAAGCTGCTGCAGCTAGAGCAGGTGCGCCGCGACTTCGTCGCCAACGTCTCGCACGAACTGCGCACGCCGCTGACCGTGGTGCACGGCTACCTGGACATGCTCGACCCGGAGGATTTCCCCGATTCCGGGCCGATGATCGCCGAGATGCGCAAGCAGTCGCAGCGCATGACCCAGCTGGTCGAAGACCTGCTGACCCTGTCGCGGCTGGAATCGCAGGAACACGCCAACGAAGAGAGCATCGCGATGGCGCCGATGCTGGCCACGCTGCGCCGCGAGGCCGAAGCGCATAGCCAGGGCCGGCACCGCATCGAGGTGCACGACGAAGCCGATCTGGACCTGGTCGGATCCAACAAGGAATTGCACAGCGCGTTCTCCAACCTGGTCACCAACGCAGTGCGCTACACCCCTGCCGGCGGCTCGGTCAGCATCACCTTCGCCCGCGAAGGCGACGGCGCGGTGCTGTCGGTGCGCGACAGCGGCTACGGCATCCCGTCGCACCACCTGCCGCGCATCACCGAGCGCTTCTACCGCGTGTCCAGCAGCCGTTCGCGCGAAAGCGGCGGCACCGGGCTGGGGCTGTCGATCGTCAAGCATGTGCTGGGCCTGCACCAGGCGCGGCTGGACATCGAAAGCGAAGTCGGCAAGGGCAGCACGTTTTCCTGCCACTTCGGCGCCGGGCGCGTGCATCCGCGGCACGACCATGCCACCCTGACCTCCGCCTAACGAGTACCGCCATGCCACGCGCCGCCGCTTTGCCGCCCACGCCACCACCGGACGTTCCCAGCGACCCGCTGCGCGACCCGTCGCTGTATCTCAACCGCGAACTGTCGCAACTGGATTTCAATTTCCGCGTGCTGGCGCAGGCGCAGGATCCGAGCGTGCCGCTGCTGGAGCGGCTGCGTTTCCTGTGCATCTCCTGCACCAACCTCGACGAGTTCTTCGAGATCCGCGCCGCCACCGTGCGCCACGCGCTGGAATTCGGCTTGCCGCCGGCGCCGGACGGGCTGAGTTCGAGCGCGGTCCTCAACACCATCCACGACCGTGCCGCGCAGCTGGTCGACCATCAGTACCGCTGCTGGAACGAAGTGCTGCGGCCGGCGCTGAAGGACGCCGGCATCGGCGTGCTCGGCCGCAACAGCTGGAATGCGCGGCAGAAGCGCTGGCTGCGCGCCTATTTCCGCAACGAGATCATGCCGGTGCTGTCGCCGCTGGGCCTGGACCCGGCGCATCCGTTCCCGAAGATCCTCAACAAGTCGCTGAACATCGTGGTGGTGCTGAAGGGCACCGACGCGTTCGGCCGCGTCGGCCACCTGGCGATCGTGCGCGCGCCGCGCTCGCTGCCGCGCATCATCCAGCTGCCGGAAAGCCTGTCCGAAGGCGGACAGAGCTTCGTGTTCCTGTCCTCGGTGCTGTCCACCTTCGTCGACGAACTGTTCCCGGGCATGGAGGTGATGGGCTCCTACCAGTTCCGCGTGACCCGCAATTCCGAGCTGGTGGTGGACGAGGAGGAAGTGGAGAACCTGGCGCTGGCGCTGCGCGACGAACTGGTCAACCGCGGCTACCGGCCGGCGGTGCGCCTGGAGATCGCCGAAGACTGCCCGAAGTCGATCGTGCGCACCCTGCTGCAGAACTTCGAGTTGCCGGAAAACGCGGTCTACCGCATCAACGGCCCGGTCAATCTGAGCCGGGTTAACCAGGTCTACGACCTGGTGCAGCGCCCGGAGTTGAAGTATCCGCCGATGAATCCGCGCACGCTGCGCGACAGCGACGGCATCTTCGCCATCGTCGCCGCCGACGACGTGCTGCTGCACCACCCGTTCGATGCGTTCACCGCGGTGCTGGACCTGATCAAGCAGGCCGCGGTGGACCCGCAGGTGCTGGCGATCAAGCAGACCCTGTACCGCACCGGCAAGGACTCGGGCATCGTCGATGCGCTGGTGCTGGCCGCGCGCAACGGCAAGGACGTGACCGTGGTGGTCGAGCTGCGCGCGCGCTTCGACGAGGAAGCCAACCTGGGCCTGGCCGATCGCCTGCAGGAAGCCGGCGTGCAGGTGGTGTACGGCGTGGTCGGCTACAAGACCCACGCCAAGATGCTGCTGATCGTGCGCCGCGAGGGCCGCAAGCTGCGCCGCTACGTGCACCTGGGCACCGGCAACTACCACAGCGGCACCGCGCGCGCCTACACCGACCTGAGCCTGATCACCGCCGACGCGGACATCTGCAACGACGTGCACCTGCTGTTCCAGCAGCTGTCCGGGCTGGCGCCGAAGATCCGCCTCAAGCGCCTGCTGCAGTCGCCGTTCACTCTGCACCCGGGCGTGCTGCACCGGATCGAGCGCGAGACCAAGCTGGCCCTGGCCGGGCGCCCGGGCCGCATCATCGCCAAGATGAACGCGCTCAACGAGCCGCAGGTGATCCGCGCGCTGTACGCGGCCTCGCAAGCCGGGGTGAAGATCGACCTGATCATCCGCGGCGCGTGCACGCTGCGTCCCGGCGTGCCGGGGGTGTCGGACAACATCCGGGTGCGTTCGATCGTCGGCCGCTTCCTCGAGCACAGCCGCATCTACTGGTTCGGCAACGACGGCGCGCCGGAGCTGTTCTGCGCCAGCGCCGACTGGCTGGAGCGCAACCTGCTGCGGCGCGTGGAGACCTGCTTCCCGATCCTGGATCCGGATCTGGTCAAGCGCATCCATCGCGAGGTGTTGCAGAACTATCTGGCCGACAATCTCAATGCGTGGGAACTGGACGCCAGCGGCGCCTATCGCAAGCTGGCGCCGGGCCAGGACCAGCCGCCGCATTCGGCGCAGCTGACGCTGCTCGACGGGCTCTGAACCACGCCACCTGCGCGCCGATGGACGGCAGCCGCCGTGCATCGGCTACCATTCCGCCCATGCCTTCCATCTCCCCGTACACGCCGTTGCGCGATGGCGACCTGCTGGCCGCCATCGACCTGGGTTCCAACAGTTTCCACATGGTCGTGGCGCGGTATCAGCTCGGGCAGCTGCGGGTGGTGGACCGCCTGCGCGAGACCGTGCGCATGGCCGATGGACTGGACAACAAGGGCGGGCTGTCGGCCGAAGCGCGGCAGCGCGCGCTGGAATGCCTGGCGCGCTTCGGCCAACGCATCCGCGACGTGCCGTCGCTGCACGTGCGTGCACTGGCCACCAACACCGTGCGCCAGCTGCGCTCGCCGCAGGCGTTCCTGATCCCCGGCGAAACCGCGCTCGGCCATCCGATCGAAGTGGTCAGCGGCCGCGAGGAAGCGCGCCTGATCTACCTGGGCGTGGCGCATGCGCAGCCGCCCAAGCCGGACCAGCGCCGGCTGGTGATCGACATCGGCGGCGGCTCCACCGAATTCATCATCGGCCGCGGTTTCCAGACCCTGGAGCGCGAAAGCCTGCAGGCCGGCTGCATCGCCAGCACGCGGCGCTTCTTCCCCGGCGGCAAGCTGTCGAAGAAGAAATGGAAGGACGCGCTGACCGAGATCGGCGCCGAGTTCCAGCAGTTCGCCGGGCTGTACCGCACGCTGGGCTGGGACGAGGCGCTGGGTTCGTCGGGCACGCACAAGGCGATCGGCGAGATCTGCGCGGCGATGAAGCTGACCAAGGGCGCGATCACCGCCGAGGCGCTGCCGCTGCTGCGCGAACGCCTGCTGCTGGCCAAGCGCATCGAGGACATCGACCTGCCCGGCCTGTCCGCCGACCGTCGGCCGATCATCGCCGGCGGCGTGCTGGTGCTGGAAGCCGCGTTCCAGGCCCTGGGCCTGCAGCGCCTGATGGTCAGCAAGGCGGCCATGCGCGAAGGCATCCTGTACGACATGCTCGGCCGCGGCGGCGAGAACGATCCGCGCGAGACCGCGATCGCCGCGCTCACCCAGCGCTACGGCATCGACGAGGCGCAGGCCGCGCGCGTGGAAGCCACCGCGATGGCGCTGTTCGCGCAGGTCGCCACCGATTGGGCGCTGGATGCCGACGACGAACGCATGCTCGGCTGGGCCGCACGCCTGCACGAGTTGGGCCAGGCCATCGCGCACAGCCAGTACCACGTGCACGGCGCCTACGTGCTCGAGCACTCCGACATCGCCGGCTTCTCGCGGCAGGAGCAGCAGGTGCTGGCGACGCTGGTGCGCACCCATCGCCGCAACGTGCCCAAGACCGCATTCGACGCCCTGCCCGACCGCCTGCTGCTCAGCGCCAAGCGCAAGGCCGCGCTGCTGCGGCTGGCGGTGCTGCTGCATCGCGCGCACGAATCCGAGCCGATCCCGTCGCTGGACCTGAAGGCCAGCGGCGACGACCTGCACCTGATCCTGTCGCAGCCGTGGATCGAATCGCGGCCGCTGCAGCGCGCCGACCTGATCGGCGAGGTCGAGGGCATGGCGGGGTTGGGGATCAATTTCCGGCCGTTTGTGGCCTGAAGGCCGGGATTGGGGATCGGGAATCGGGATTCGTAAAAGCCGGGCTGCTGGAGCGCTTTTTGCGAGCCGCATTGCCCTTATCGGGGGCCGCTGGTGAAAGCGCGGCTAAACGCCCTGGGCCGGCGTCATCATTCCTACATGCGGCGGACATGTTCGCTTCACCGCCTCGCGCGAAGCTTTGGCAAACCGGAGCCTGAAGCATGCGCTACGCGATCGTCACCGAGACGTACCCCCCTGAGGTCAACGGCGTCGCGCTGACCGTGCAGGGGCTGGAACTGGGATTGCGTGCGCTCGGCCATCAGGTCGACGTGGTGCGCCCGCGCCAGGTCGGCGACCGGCACGACGACGATGCGCTGCTGGTGCGCGGCGCGGCGCTGCCGCGCTACCCCGGCCTGAAGTTCGGCCTGCCCGCGCCGCGGCGCCTGTCCCGGCTGTGGCAGGCCACGCCGCCGGACGCGGTCTACATCGCCACCGAAGGCCCGCTCGGCTGGTCGGCGCTGCGCACCGCGCGGCGGCTGGGCATCCCGATCGCCACCGGCCTGCACACCCGCTTCGACGAATACCTGCCCCAGTACGGCGCCGCCTGGCTGCAGTCGACCGCGCTGCGCTGGATGCGGCGCTTCCACAACCAGGCCGACGCCACCCTGGTGCCGACCCGCGAGTTGCTTGGCTTCCTCGCCGGGCAAGGCTTCGAGCGCGCACGCCTGCTGGCGCGCGCGGTGGACAACCGCCAGTTCGAACCGCAGCGCCGCGACGCGGAACTGCGCCGCGAGTGGGGCCTGGAGGCGGACGGTTGCGCGGCGCTGTACGTCGGCCGCATCGCTTCGGAAAAGAACCTGCCGCTGGCGGTGCGCGCGTTCCGCCAACTGCAGCGGGTGCGCCCGGAGGCGCGCTTCGTCTGGGTCGGCGACGGCCCGATGCGCGAGCGCCTGGCGCAGGAAAACCCCGACTTCATCTTCTGCGGCGTGCAGCGCGGCGACGCGCTGGCGCGGCACTTCGCCAGCGGCGACCTGTTCCTGTTCCCCAGCCGCAGCGAGACCTTCGGCAACGTGACCCTGGAAGCGATGGCCAGCGGCGTGGCCACGGTCGCCTTCGACTACGGCGCGGCGCGCGAATACCTGCGCGACGGCGTCAACGGTGCGGCGGTGGCCGACGACGACGGCTTCGTCGCCGCGGCGGTACGCCTGGCCGGCGACGACGCCCTGCGCCGGCAACTGGGCGAGGCCGCCTGCGCGGCGATGCAGCAGCTGCGCCCGGAACAGGTCGTGGCCGATTTCGAGGCGCTTCTCGGCGAACTGGCTTACAGCAGGAGGACCCATGTCGACGCGGCTTGAGATTCTGCGCGGGCACGAAACCCGCTGGTGCCGGCAAGCCAACCACTGGTGCCGGCGGCGCTCGGTGCGGCGCTTCTTCGCGCTGATCAGCCGCCTCGGCGACGGCGTGTTCTGGTATGCGCTGATGACCTTGCTGGTGGTCTGCGACGGCATGGGCGGCGTGTTCGCCTCCGCGCACATGGCCGCCACCGGCGTGGTCGCGCTGAGCCTGTACAAGGGCCTGAAGCGCTGGACCCGGCGCCCGCGCCCGTACGCGGCCGACCTGCGCATCCGCGCCTGGGTGGCGCCGCTGGACGAGTTCAGCTTCCCGTCCGGGCACACCCTGCATGCGGTGTCGTTCGGCATCGTCGCCCTGGCCTACTACCCGTGGCTGGCGCCGCTGCTGATCCCCTTCATCGCCTGCGTGGCGCTGTCGCGGGTGGTGCTGGGCCTGCACTATCCCAGCGACGTGCTCGCCGCCACCGCGATCGGCGCGCTGCTGGCCGGGGTGTCGCTGTGGGTGGTTTGAGGCTGGGAATGGAGAACCGGAAATAGGGAATGGGAAGAGCCGGCGCCTTTTCCATTCCCGATTCCCCATTCTACATTTCCGGCTCCATTACAATGCGGCAATGACCACGCTGTTCATTTCCGACCTGCATCTGGATCCGGCCCGGCCGGCGATCACCGCGCTGTTTCTGGACTTCCTGCGCGGCGAAGCGCGCGGTGCCGAGGCGCTGTACATCCTCGGCGACCTGTTCGAGGCCTGGATCGGCGACGACACGCCGTCGGAAACGGCCGACGCGGTGGCGCTGGAGCTGCGCGCGCTGAGCGACGCCGGGGTGCCGGTGTTCTTCATGCACGGCAACCGCGATTTCCTGCTCGGCGCCGACTATGCGCGCCGCGCCGGCATGCGCCTGCTGCCGGATCCGTGCGTGATCGATCTGTACGCCGAGCCGACGCTGCTGCTGCACGGCGACCTGCTGTGCACCGACGACACCGCCTACCAGGCGTTCCGCGCGCAGACCCGCGACCCGGCGTTCCAGCAGCAGTTCCTGGCGCAGCCGCTGGCCGCGCGCATCGCCTATGCGCAGCAGGCGCGCGCCGCCAGCCAGGCGCGGCAGGCGGAAATGAAGCAAGGCGACCGCGCCCAGTTCGAAACCGTCACCGACGTGGCGCCGGACGAGGTCGTGGCCAGCTTCGCGCGCTACGGCGTGGCGCGGATGATCCATGGCCATACCCACCGCCCCGCCGTGCACGCGCTGGACGCCAACGGCCGCAGCTGCACCCGCATCGTGCTCGGCGACTGGTACGAACAGGGCTCGGTGCTGCGCGTGGATGCGCAGGGCTGCCGGCTGCAGCAGCTGTAATCGGCAGCGGCGGGAAACGCGCGCGCAGAGCCCGCGACGGTTACAGCATGCCGCCGGCGTTGTCGCGCGCACGTTGCGCATAGCCGACGAAATCGCCCTCGGCCACGTCGTACCACAGGATCGCGCCGGAGCGTTCGACCCGGTAGCGGTCCCTGACCGGTGCGGTCTGCGGATCGCCCGGACAGCCGTCGCCGTGCTTCTCGCGCACCGCAAAGTCGATCGCGGCGGAGGCGCTGGCGGCGGGTTCGGTGGTCGCCGACGGCGAGGCAGCGGCGTCGGCTGCGGGTTCGGCGTCGGTCTCGGCGGCGTATTGCAGGCACTGCGCATCGGCATAGACATGGTCCGCCGCCAGACGCGTCTCCAGCATGTCCAACGCACGGGTTTCGTCGAACGCCGCCGCAGGCGCATCGCCCGTGGCGGGTGCGGTCGCAGCGGTCGCAGGCGCCTGCGGCGGTGCGGCCGCTGGATCAGCCGCCGGGCCGCAGCCCATGCTCAACATCGCCAGCGCCAAGGCCGCCGGCAGGCCAATGCTCTTCAACACCATCGCCGATTCCAGGAGTAATGAGCGGTGCGCGCCCGGCGCTGCCGGACACGTCGTCGCTCAGCATAGCCGAAGCCGGACGCCACGGCGTCCGGCCGGCCTGCAGGATCGGCAAGCGGAACGCCCCGGCGCAGGCCTGGCGCGGCCTGCACCGGAGCGCCCCTTGAACGCTACATCAGCGGAACGCGGCGACCGCCGCCTTGGTATTGACCAGCACGCGCTGATTGTCCGCAGTGCTGGCATTGCCCATCGGCACGCCGCCGTAGGAAATGTTCGGATTGGACCAATAGTTCAGCCGCGGGCAGCTGACCGGGCAGTTGTAGGCCATGATCGTGCGCCAGCTGTTGCCGTAGCGATAGCCATGGCCGTAGGCGTACGGCGAGGTGCTCGAATCGGTGGCGACGTCGTGGCGCGCGCTCTGCAGATGGCCGATTTCGTGCGCGAAGCTGTAGTAGCCGGTGGCGCAGTCCCAGTACACCGCGGCGAACGCGGTGGCGGCGGTCGAACCGATCCCCGAGGCCAGGCCGCAGTAGCTGCTGTTGTCGATGATCAGCACGCCGACGTCGGCGGCCACGCTGTTGCGCGTGGTGTGGATGCTGTCCATGTAGCCGTCACTGGTGCCGCGGAAGCGGCTCAGGTCGGTGGTGAAGTCGCCGGACTCGGTGTAGCTGGTGGTCTGGTAGCCGGCCAGTTGCATGGTGATGCCGACGTTGCTGTTGGTGTAGCCCTGGTTGGACTCGGCGACCGCCAGCTGCACCAGCGACTGCATGTTGCCGCCGTAGCTGGTCACCGCCTGGTTGGTGGCCACCACCAGCACGCGGATGGTCGCCGGCGAGCCGGACGAAGCGGCGGCGGCGGTGACGCGGTCGTCGACCACGGCCTGCGGCATCTGGATGGTCGGCAGCAGCGCGTACTCGGCCGGATGCTCGGCCGGCATGCGGCTCTCGTCGACCTCGACCAGCACGTGGCCGCCGCCGGCGATCGGGCGCAGGTGGAACAGCGTGCCGTTGCTGCGGATGCTGCCGGTGACGGTGTCGCCGCTGCGCACCAGGATCGCCGAGTTCAGCGGATCCAGGCCGGAGCGCGCGCGCGCCTTGGCCGCGGCGGCGTTGCCGAGGTTGCCGTACCAGATGCTGTTGCCGCCTTCCAGCTGTTCGGTCCTGGTCTGCGTGGCGGTGACGCGCTGGCCAAGCAGGTCCAGCTCCAGCTGCGCCTGCGTGGCGTCCACCGCGGCGGCGTCCACGCGCACGCTCTGCACCGCGCCGGTGGACGGATTGGCCAGCACCCGGCTCAATGCGGGCTCGCCGGGGATGGCCTTGGAAATGTACTGGCTGCTCTGGAACAGGGGTTTTCCGGCCGCGGAAGCGGAACCGGCGACACACAGGGCAAGCATCGCGGTAAGGCAGCACATCGACTTCATGTCGTACTCCCAGGGGTGGTGAGAAGAGACGGAGCGTCGTCCCTCGCGCAGAAGGCGTCGGGCACAGCGCACGGGGGATTCCGATTAGCCGCTCAGCCAACGTTCAGCGCAAGCAACAAAATCGATCGCGTGTCCACTCAGAGATGGCCATTCCAGTTAGCGCCGTGATCGGCATCCACGCGCTGCACTCACAGCACGCGGCCACCGCGATGGAGAGGACAGCGGCGCACGCCAAACGGCGATCGTTCGGGAACCGTCGCGCCGGCCTGCCGGGTAACGCCGGCCGCTTCGCCGCGCGCCGCCTCAGCCGGCCTGGCGTTGCAAGGCGAGCAGTTCGTCCTCGTCGAAACCGGCCAGCAGCCGCGCCGGCAGGTTGAACGGGCCGTGCAGGTAGCCGCCGGCGTATTCGCGCAGCAGCTCGGCGAACCGCGCGCGCGGCTCGATGCCGGCGCGCGCGCAATACCAGCGGTACCAGCGCGAGCCGGCGGCGACATGCGCCACTTCCTCGCGCAGGATCAATTCCAGGATCTCGACCGTGGCGGCGTCGCCGAGTGCGCGCAGCTTCACGATCATGCCCGGGGTCACGTCCAGCCCGCGCGCCTCCAGCACGCGCGGCACCAGGGCCATGCGCGCCAGGCCGTCGTGCGCGGTCTTCTCGCACATCTCCCACAGCCCGTTGTGCGCGGCGAAATCGCCGTAGTCGTGGCCCAGCGCACGCAGCCGGTCGCGCAGCAGCGCGAAATGGCGCGATTCGTCGGCGGCCACCGCTACCCAGTCGGCGTAGAACGCGTCGGGCAAGCCGCGGAAGCGGTACACCGCGTCCCAGGCCAGATCGATCGCGTTGAGCTCGATGTGCGCGATCGCATGGATGAAGGCGGCGCGGCCCTCGGCGCTGCCCAATCCGCGCCGCGGCAGGTCGCGCGGATGCACCAGCAACGGCCGCGGCGAACGCCCCGGCATGCGGATCGGTTCGGGCTCGGCGGCATCCGCCGGCACGCGCAGCGCGCCGGCAGCGAACGCGGCGGCGTAGCGCTGGGTCAGTGCGACCTTGTCCTCGGGCGCGCTGGCAGCCAGGCACAGCCGCGCCGCTTGCAGCAGATCCCCGCCGGCGTGCGCGTCGTGCATCGGTGCGCCACGCAACACCGCGTCAGGCGCGGCGCTTCTTCTTCGCTTCGTCCGAACGCAGCTGCATGATGCGCTCGAAGTAGCCCGGCTCGATGCCGGTGGTGTACTCGCCGTTGAAGCACGAGGAATCGAAGGTCTTCAGTTCCGGGTTGCCCTCGCGCACCGCGGTCTCCAGGTCTTCCAGGTCCTGGTAGATCAGCCAGTCGCAGCCGAGGAATTCCTGGATCTCCTGCTCGCTGCGGCCATGCGCGATCAGCTCGTCGGCGGCCGGCATGTCGATGCCGTAGATGTTCGGATAGCGCACCGGCGGCGCGGCGCTGGCCAGGTACACCTTGCGCGCGCCGGCCTCGCGCGCCATCTGCACGATCTGCCGGCTGGTGGTGCCGCGCACGATCGAATCGTCGACCAGCAGCACCACGCGGTTGCGGAATTCCAGATGGATCGGATTGAGCTTGCGGCGCACCGACTTCACCCGCTCGACCTGCCCCGGCATGATGAAGGTGCGGCCGACATAGCGGTTCTTGACGAAGCCCTCGCGGTACTTCACCCCGAGCACGTTGGACATCTCCAGCGCGGCGTCGCGCGAGGTGTCCGGAATCGGGATGATGGTGTCGATGTCGTGGTCCGGGCGCAGCCGCAGGATCTTCTCGCCCAGCTTCATGCCCATGCGCATGCGCGCCTTGTGCACCGAGACGTTGTCGATCATCGAGTCCGGGCGCGCGAAGTACACGTACTCGAAGATGCACGGGGTGTGGTCGGTCGGCGAGGCGCAGACCTCGGAGAACAGCTCGCCGCGGCCGGTGATCACCAGCGCCTCGCCCGGGCGCACGTCGCGCAGGCGGGTGAAGCCGAGGATGTCCAGCGCCGAGGACTCGGAGGCGACGATGTATTCGTCGCCTTCCACGCCCTCGCGCTTGCCCAGCACCAGCGGACGGATGCCGTGCGGGTCGCGGAACGCCACCAGGCCCAGGCCCAGCACCACGCTGACCACCGCATAGCCGCCCTTGCAGCGGCGGTGCACGCCGGCCACCGCGCGGATCGCCGCTTCCGGAGTCAGCATGCGCTGCGCGTCCAGCTCGTAGGCGAACACGTTCAGCAGCACTTCGCTGTCCGAATCGGTGTTGATGTTGCGCCGGTCGGCCTCGAACACCTGCTGGCGCAGCGCCTCGGTGTTGATCAGGTTGCCGTTGTGCGCCAGCGCGATGCCGTAGGGCGAATTGACGTAGAACGGCTGCGCCTCGTCCATGCCTTCCGAGCCGGCGGTGGGATAGCGGCAATGGGCGATGCCGACCCGGCCTTCCAGCACCGCCATGCGCTTCTCGTCGAAGACGTCGCGGACCAGGCCATTGGCCTTCTGCACGCGCAGGCGGGTGCCATCGGCGGTGGCGATGCCTGCGGCATCCTGCCCGCGGTGCTGCAGCACGGCCAGGCCGTCATACAGTTGCGCTGCGACATTCTGATTGCCGACGATTCCGACGATGCCACACATTTGAACGCTCTCCGCGGCGACTGCGCCGCTATTGGGAAGGTGGCCGTGCCTGGCCGTTGGATTCGACCCGTGCCGGGTCGTTTGCTGCCGGACGCGCCTGCGCCGGATCGATATTCGCAGGCAGGACCTGGGTCGGGTCGCCGCCGGGCTGCGCGGATTGGGCACCCGGACGCCCCAGGGCCTTGGACATCACGTCCTGCAGGCCACTGGCCGACAGGGCGTTGCCCAGGGCGGCATTATCGCCTGCCAGGGGCAACTTGCCCAAATCCATCTGCTGCATGTTCATCTGTTGCAGGTTCATCTGCGACATGTCCAGTTGCGGCATCTGCGGCATGCGCCAGTCCGGCAGCTGCGCGCGCATCCAGTGCACGCCGGGGCTGAGCACCGGCAGCACCACCGACTGGCGCCAGGCCTGCTCGCGGGTCAGCGGGGTAAAGCTCATCAGCAGCACCAGCACCGCGGCGAAGAACCCGCCGCGCAGCGTGCCCAGGCCGAAGCCGAGCGCGCGGTCGGTGCCGGACAGCGCGGTGGCGCGGACCGCGCTGCGGATCACCATGCCGGTGATGCCCACCACCGCCATCGTCACCACGAAGGTCAGCGCGTAGCCGCCCAGATAGTAGGTCATGCTCGGATGCGCGCCGTCGGCCAGCCAGCGGCCGGCGCTGCCGCCGAACTGGAAGGTGGCCCAGCCGGACAGCAGCCACGACAGCGTGCCGACCACGATGCCGACGAAGCCGCGCAGCGCGCCGAGCAGCGCCGAGACCAGGATCACCGCCAGCAACACCATATCGATCATGCGCGCCTCCTGCGGCCGGGCCGCACCATGGCGGCGGCAGCGCGCCGCGGTTCCCTTCCCTGGTACATGCTTGCGACTCCGCGGGCCGAAGCCCGGTTCAAGGGTGTGGACGTACCATACCGCTGATGCCGACCTTGGAGGCGACCTGCGCGCGCAGCTGTTCGGCATCGGCGCGATTGGCGACCGGGCCGACCCGCACCCGGTTCAAGGCGCCCTTGTCGGTACGCACCTGTTCGACGAAGGCGCTGAATCCGGCGGCGCGAACCTTGTCGCGCAACGCGTTGGCATCCTCGGCCTTGGCGAAGGCGCCCAACTGCACGGCGAAGCCGGTGCCGGACGCGGCCGGCACGCTCGGCACGCTCGGGGCGGGCTTGGCCGCGGCGACCGGCGCCGGCGTCGCCGCCGGCTTGGCCGGCTCGGGCTTGGGCTGCTCAGGCTTGGGCGCCGCGGCGACCGGCGGCTTGGCCGCGGCCACCGGCTTGGCCGGCTCCGGCGGCAGGGTTTCGGTCTTGGCCGGCGCCGCGGTCGCTGCCGGCGTCGCCGCGGCGGCCACCGAGGATGCGCTCGGCGCGTCCAGGGTCACCACCTGCGCATTGACGTCGTTGCGCACCTTCACCGCCTGCAGGCGTACCGACTCGGCCTGGGCGCGGTCGGCATACGGGCCGATCCGCACGCGCCAGGCCTGGCGCCCGCCGATCGTGGCCGCTTCGCGGAAGCCCGGCAGCTGCGCCTGCTTGAGCCGCGCGATCACCGCATCGGCGTCGGCCTGGGTGGAATAGGCGCCGAAATTGACCGCGTAGTTGCCGGCGGCCACGGTCGGCGGCAACGGCTGCGCGGCGCTGCCGGCCGCGGCCGGCGTGGCCAGGTCGGCGGCGTCGGGGTTGTCCTGCACCGGCGCCGGCGCCGCGGCCGGCGCGCTGGCCATGCCCACGGCACCGCCGCTGGGCGCGTCGCCCGGCGTCACCAGCGGCAACTCGCGGGTCTGGAACTGGCCGTCGGCCGGAGCGTCCGGGGCCTTCAGCGGAACATTGGCGACGCCGCTGTCGGGCGCGGGGCCCTTGACCAGCATCGGCAGGAAGATCACGGCGAGCGCCACCAGGACAAGGGCGCCAATCAGTCGCTGTTTCAGGACGGTATCCACGGAAAGCTTGAGGGGGCGGCATGGCGGAGTGCCGCAGCGATTATAAGGTCGGCCGGCTGCCGGCGCGGTCAGCCGGCTGAATGCAGCCAGTGCAAGGCGTCGGCCGCCGTATGGAACGAGCCGAACACCAGCACCCGGTCGCCCGGCCGCGCCTGCGCCAGGGCCTGCTGCAGCGCCTGCTCCACGTTATCGGCGACCACGCCTGCGGCCGCGTCGGTACCGGCCAGGCGCGCCTGCAACTGCGCGCCGCTCTGGCCGCGCGCGCCGGACAGCCCGGCCAGATGCCAGGCAGCGACCTGCCCGGCCAGCGCCTTTACCACACCGGCCGCGTCCTTGTCGGCCAGGGCAGCGAACACCGCGCGGGTGGTGCCGGCACAGGGCTGCGCCTGCAGCGCCGCGGCCAGTTCGCGCGCCGCCTGCGGGTTGTGGCCGACATCGACCAGCACCTCGACGCCGTCGCGCACGAACGGCTGCAGCCGTCCGCGCAACTGCGCCGCGGCGATGCCCTCGGCGTAGGCGGTGCGCGGCAAGGCCCTGCGCAGCGCGCGCAAGGCGGCGATGGCGGTAGCGGCGTTGGCGCGCTGCACCGGCGCGCGCAGCTGCGGCGACGGCAACTCCAGCTCGGTGCCGACGTCGCGCCAGCGCCACTGGTCGGCATCGATCGGCTCATGGAAGAAATCGCTGCCGGCGCGGATCGCATTGGCGCCGATCGCATAGGCGCGGCGCAACACGCTCGACGGCGGATCGATCTCGCCCAGCACCAGCGGTTTCCACGGCCGCGCGATGCCGGCCTTCTCCGCGCCGATCGCCTCGCGGTCCGCGCCCAGCCAGTCGGTGTGGTCGATATCGACGGTGGTGATCACCGCCACGTCGGCATCGACCAGGTTGACCGCATCCAGGCGTCCGCCCAGGCCCACTTCCAGCACCGCCAGGTCCAGCTCGGCCTGCTGGAACAGCCACAGCGCGGCCAAGGTGCCGTATTCGAAATAGGTCAGCGGCGTATCGCCGCGCGCGGCGTCCACCGCCTCGAAGCCGGCCACCAGCTGCGCGTCGCTGGCCTCTTGCCCGCCGATGCGGACGCGCTCGTTGTAGCGCAGCAGGTGCGGCGAGGTGTAGCTGCCGACGGTCCAGCCGCCGGCACGCGCGATCGCCTCGACGAAGGCCACGGTCGAGCCCTTGCCGTTGGTGCCGCCGACGGTGACGACCTTCTTCGCCGGCCGGTCCAGGCCCATGCGCGCGGCCACCGCGCGCACGCGCTCCAGGCCCATCGCGATGTCCTGCGGGTGTTGCTGCTCGATGTAGGCGAGCCATTCGGGGAGGGTTTTCATCTGTGTATTTTCAGCCTTTCGACGAGGCGCGTTCGATCACCCGCCCACCTCTTGGAAGCAACAGCTTTCGCGCTGACGCGCGAGTCACTTTTCTTTGCTTGTGCAAAGAAAAGTAACCAAAAGAAAGCACACCCGGGCGACGCGCCCTCCGCGCTTCGCGCTCCGGGTGCGCACGTGGCATGGGCATTTTTCGAAGGCACATCCATGTGCCTACGAAAAACGGCGCGCATCGTGCGCGCCGCCCCTTCGGGGTATTCGCCCATGCCACGTGCCGCGTCTCACGGGACCCGAAAAGCGAAGCAAAAGCAAAAGCGTGCACTCGGTCAGGAATCGGAGCCGCCACTCCAAATTTGCGGATTTCGCCGCCTACAGCGCCCGATGCTTGGCCTCGCCGAAGAACGGCGTGTGGTGCGCGCAATCGTTCAGCCGCACCACTTCCAGGTGCTCGACGTCCGGGCCTTCCAGCAGGTTCAGCGTGGTCGGCGCCTGGCGGAAGCTCCACAGCTTGGCAATCGGCAGGCCCAGCACCCGGCACAGGATCACCCGGTTGACCGCATCGTGCGCCACCACCAGCAAGGTGTCGTACTCGCCCAGGCCCTCGGCGGCGCGGGTCAGGCCGCGCCAGGAACGGTCCAGCACCTGGCGCAGCGATTCGCCGCCCGGCATCAGCACCGTGTCCGGCTCCTCGCGCCAGGCGCGCAGGCGTGCCGGATCCTTGTCGTTGATCTCGCTGGCAAGCAGGCCTTCCCATTCGCCGTGCGCGATCTCCTGCAGGTCCGGATCGGTCAGCAGCATCGCCTCGCGCTGCGCGCCCAGCGCGTAGCGGGCGGTGCTCTGCGCGCGCGACAGCGGCGAGGCCACCGCGCGGGTCAGCGGCACCTCGCGCAGGCGCGCGCCGAGCGCCTGTGCCTGCGCCTCGCCGACCGGCGACAACGCGATGTCGATCTGGCCCTGGTAGCGGCCTTCGGCGTTCCACGGGGTTTCGCCATGACGAGCGAGCAGGATGCGCATGCGCTGGAATTCCGTTGGGGGAGAGGTTGCCGTCTCGCGAGCGAAAACGGAGCGGCATGATACCTGCTTCGCCGCCGGAAACCCCCGAACCGCATCCCGCTCCGCGGCCGCCACGCCGGGCGTTTAACGCCCGGCAGGCCGCGCAATGGCGGCACAGGCCGCCGCCACGCCAGGCGCGGTTACTGCGCCAGGTTCAGTTCCTTCAGCAGCCGCGGCGCCGGCGCCACTTCCTGCATGATCCAGTGCAGGTAGCGCGAATCCACCGCGATCATCCGGGTCATGGCCGGGTCGAACACCCAGTTGGAACTCACCGACTCCCAGTTGCCGTCGAACGCCAGCCCGACCAACTTGCCCTGCGCATCGAGCACCGGCGAGCCGGAGTTGCCGCCGGTGATGTCCAGGTCGGACAGGAAATCGACCGGCACCGAACCCAGCCGCTTGTCCTCCAGCCCGCCGTAGCGCTTGGCCTTGGCCGCGTCGAGCAGGGCTTTCGGCGAATCGAACGGATCGGCGCCGGTGTCCTTGGCCAGCACGCCTTCCAGCGTGGTGAACGGGGTGTAGGCCACGCCATCCTTCGGCGCATAGCCCTTGACGTTGCCGAAGGTGATGCGCAACGAGGAGTTGGCGTCGGGGTAGACCGACTCGCCCTGGCTCTTCTTGTAGTCGGCCAAGGCCTGCAGGTAGCGCGGACGCGCCAGCAGTTCCTCGCCTTCGCGGCGCTTCTCCTCGTGCTCGATCTGCAGCAGCGCCGGCATCAGCGCCACCGCATAGCGCAGCGCCGGGTCGTCGCTGGATTCGAACGCGGCACGGTCGGCGCGCAACCACTTCAGGCGTTCCTCGGTGCTGCCCAGCTTGGTGCCGGCCAGCCGCGCGGCGGCGGCCTGCGCATCGGCGCCGGCCAGCCACTGGTCCAGCGCCGGCAACCGCTGCGCCTTCGGCAGCTTCAGGTACTGGTCGAACCAGTAGCGCTGCAGTTGGCCGTCCATCGACGCGACGTAGCGGCGTTCCATCTGCTTCTGCGCGCCCTCGATCTCCGGCAGGTCGCGTTCCTGGTAGCCGGGTTCGCGCTCGGCATCGGGCTTGGCCCGCTCGATCGACAGGCGGTACAGCGACAGCGCGCTGCCGAGCACGCCGGTGCGGCGCATCTGGCGCAGGATCAGGTCGCGGTCGCGGGTGGCCTTGGCCTGCTCGTCCAGCGCCAGCAGCTGCGCATGCGCCTGCAGCGCGGCGCGGCCGTCGCGGCCCTGGCGCTTGAGCCAGGCCAGCACCGCGCGTTCCTCGGCCTGCTTCTGCGCGGCCGCGTCGATGCGATTGAAGCCTTCCAGCTGCCCTTCGTAGTTCTTGGCGACGTTGTTCCAGCTGGCCATCGTCGCCGCGTACTTCACCTGGATGTCCGGGTCCTGCTTGCCGGCCTGCTCGACCAGCGCGATCAGGTCGCGGTACTGGCGCGCGGCGGTGGGATAGGCCCAGCTGGCGGTGGCATCGAATTCCGAAGCCAGCGCATAACGGTTGGTGCGGCCCGGATAGCCGGCCACCATCACGAAGTCGCCGGCGCCCAGCGGCTGGTCGGCGAACTTCAGGAAATGCCTGGGCTGGTACGGCACGTTGTCCTTGGCGTAGGCCGCGGGCTTGCCGTCCTTGCCGACATAGGCGCGGTAGAACGAGAAATCGCCGGTGTGGCGCGGCCACATCCAGTTGTCGACGTCGCCGCCGAACTTGCCGATGCCCGACGGCGGCGCGTACGCCAGGCGCACGTCGCGGATCTCCAGGGTGCGGAACAGCCGGTAGGTATTGCCGCCGGAAAAGCTGTACAGCTCGCAGCGGTAGCCGGCCTCGGCTTCGCAGGCCGCGACCTGCGCCTTGTCGAACGCCTCCAGCGCCTGGGTGCGCTTGAGCGCGTCGCTGCCGGCGGCGGCCATCGCGGCCTTGGCCTGCTCGGTGACGTCGCTGATGCGGTCGAGCACGTAGATGCGCGCGTTCGGCCCGGCGCTGAGCTCGGCGCCGTTGCTGGCCGCGCTGAAACCGTCGCGGATCAGGTTCTTCTGCGGCGTGGAATTGAGCTGGATCGCGCCGTAGGCGCAATGATGGTTGGTCACCACCAGGCCCTGCGGCGACACGAAGCTGGCGGTGCAGCCGCCCAGCGACACCACCGCGCCCATCGGATCGCCGGTCAGGTCGGCCAGTTGCTGCGGCGACAGCTTCAACCCGGCCTGCTGCAGTTGGCCGGCGATATCCGGCAATTGCTGCGGCACCCACATGCCTTCGCCGGCACGGGCGGCCGGGGCACAGGCCAGGGTGGCGACGACGGCGACAGCCAGCAGATTCGAGCGCATCGAATGGATTCCTTCGCGACTAACGTTAGACAGACGTTAGATTGTAACGAATGCAACCGCCGCCACGACCGTGACCAATGGCACCCCGGCACGCGCCGCAACATGGCCGCGTTCGTGGCCGGCTTATACTTCGCGCCCTCTCAACCCGAGTCTTGCACCGCCATGGCGCAAACAATGAAGGCGCTGGTCAAGCGCGACGCAGCCAAGGGCATCTGGCTGGAACAGGTGCCGGTGCCGGTGCCCGGCCCCAACGAAGTGCTGATCAAGCTGGAGAAGACCGCGATCTGCGGTACCGACCTGCACATCTATCTGTGGGACGAATGGAGCCAGCGCACGATCAAGCCCGGCCTGACCATCGGCCACGAGTTCGTCGGCCGCATCGCCGAACTCGGCTCGGCGGTCAGCGGCTACCAGGTCGGCCAGCGCGTCTCGGCCGAAGGCCACATCGTCTGCGGCCATTGCCGCAACTGCCGTGGCGGGCGCCCGCACCTGTGCCCGAACACGGTCGGCATCGGCGTCAACGTCAACGGCGCCTTCGCCGAATACATGGTGATGCCGGCCTCCAACCTGTGGCCGATCCCGGACCAGATCCCGTCCGAACTGGCCGCGTTCTTCGATCCGTACGGCAACGCCGCGCACTGCGCGCTGGAGTTCGACGTGATCGGCGAGGACGTGCTGATCACCGGCGCCGGCCCGATCGGCATCATCGCCGCCGGCATCTGCAAGCACATCGGCGCGCGCAACGTGGTGGTCACCGACGTCAACGATTTCCGCCTCAAGCTCGCCGCCGACATGGGCGCCACACGTGTGGTCAACGTCGCCAACACCTCGCTGAAGGAGGTGATGGCCGACCTGCACATGGAAGGCTTCGACGTCGGCCTGGAGATGAGCGGCAACCCGCGCGCGTTCAACGACATGCTCGACTGCATGTACCACGGCGGCAAGATCGCGATGCTCGGCATCATGCCGCGCGGCGCCGGCTGCGACTGGGACAAGATCATCTTCAAGGGCCTGACCGTGCAGGGCATCTACGGCCGCAAGATGTACGAGACCTGGTACAAGATGACCCAGCTGGTGCTGTCCGGCTTCCCGCTCGGCAAGGTGCTGACCCACCAGCTGACCATCGACGAGTTCCAGAAGGGCTTCGACCTGATGGAAGAAGGCAAGGCCGGCAAGGTGGTGTTGAGCTGGTGAGGTCCGGCGCGGCGGCGGCGATGCCGCGCTGCGCCGCCAGGACATGCGTCGTCGGCCTGGCGATCGCACAAAAAGAAGGGCGCCGCAAGGCGCCCTTCTTCGTTCGCGACGGTGTTGCGCGGATCAGAACGCGATCGTTCCCGAGACCGCGAAGCGGTGGTCGGCCAGCTTCTTGGTGAAGTTCTGGTTGCCCTTGTCGTCGGTGTCGTAGTAGCCCACGCTCAACGCCAGCGGACCGACCATCTTGCCGACGCTGACGCTGTAGTCGGTGTAGTCCTGGTACTGCGCCAGCGCGCTGGCATAGGTGGTGCGGCCGACGTGCGCGCCGATGCTGAAGTCGTTCGGCAGGCTCCAGTTCCCGTCCAGCGCGTAGTAGAAGCTGTCCTCGTCCAGGTTGTAGACGTCGTCGGTATACGCCACGGTCAAGGAGTAGGTCTTGAGGAACTTGGTCTTGGTGATCAGTTCGTTGTAGTTCGACTTGCCGGAGCCCGGGTAGCCGTAGCGGTTGACCATCACGTCGAAGTTCCAGTTCTCGGAGAAATCGACGTTGTAGCCGATGAAGCCGTCCACTTCCCAATCCGGGTCGCCGGCGCCGAAATCGACGTTGGAACCCCAGGTGCCGACATACAGGCCGAACGGCGAGGTGTAGGTGAGGCCGGCCTGGAACGCAGGGCCTTCGTTGGTCTGCGAGACGCCGCGGAACACGTAGTCGCTGACCACGCCATAGGAGCCGGTAATCGGCGAGGCAGCAGCCTCGTCCTGGGCCAACGCACTCAGCGGGGAGGCGGCCAGCGCCACGGCCAGGGCGACACCAAGCTTGATCTTGTTCACCGGTAATTCTCCTGCGGGTTGACGAGGGGGTGGTTCCAGCGCGCACTGCCATGCTGGCTTCACACTTTTTTAACCGGTTTTTTCTTGCAGTGCAACACTTTCAAGACAAACCAAGTCATCGCAGGCCTTGCGGCTGCGTCCTTCGGGTCAAACCTTGTCTACGCCATGCGCCCGCGGTCTGCGCCGCGCCAGCGGGCCGGCCCGCTTCTCGTTCTGATTGCCGGCCGCAAACACTGTGGGAGCGACTTCAGTCGCGACGGGCTTCCCAGGTAACGGGCGTCGCGACTGAAGTCGCTCCCACAGAAGTCGCTTCCGCACAAAGACGACGAGCGAAACGCGCGAGCGCCGTTGCGCGCCGTATCCCGAATCCCCTACCCGCGCTGCTGCGCGAACAGACCGAAGCGGCGTGCGCTCAGCTGCAGCACTTGGCCGGGCGCATAGCGCGTCGCGCCCTCGCCCGCCGGCAACTCCACTTCCACTTCGTCCTGGCCATGCGCCAGCTGCGCGCGCAGGCGCAGGCGCGAGCCGCTGCGCTGCGAGGACAGCACCGTCGCCGCCCAGCCGCTGTCGCTGGGCGCCAGGTCTTCCGGGCGCACGTACAGGTCGACCGGGCCGCTGGACAGCGGCGTGTCCGGCGCCGGCAGCGCCAGGCCGGCGACCTGCAGCTGGCCGTCGTGCAGCTGTGCCGGCAGCCGGTTGACCGCGCCGACGAAGCCGTACACGAACGGCGACACCGGGCGGTCGTAGACGTCGGCCGGGCTGCCGAGCTGTTCGATGCGCCCGCGGTTGAGGATCGCCACGCGGTCGGCCAGTTCCAGCGCTTCTTCCTGGTCGTGGGTGACGAACACCGTGGTCAGCCCGGTGCGGTCGTGCAGCTCGCGCAGCCAGCGCCGCAGGTCGCGCCGCACCTGCGCGTCGAGCGCGCCGAACGGTTCGTCCAGCAGCAGCACGCGCGGCTCGATCGCCAGCGCGCGCGCCAAGGCCACGCGCTGGCGCTGGCCGCCGGACAGCTGGGTCGGGTAACGCGACTCCAGGCCGTCCAGCTGCACCAGCGCGAGCAGTTCGGTCACCCGCGCCCGGATCGCCGATTCGGCCAGGCGCTCGGCGCCGCGGCGCACGCGCAGGCCGAAGGCGATGTTGTCGCGCACGGTCATGTGCCGGAACAGCGCGTAGTGCTGGAACACGAAGCCGACCCGGCGCGACTGCACCGGCAGACCGGTCGCGTCCTCGCCGTCGATCAGCACGCGCCCGGCGTCGGCATGCTCCAGCCCGGCGATCACCCGCAGCAAGGTGGTCTTGCCCGAGCCGGACGGCCCCAGCAATGCCAGCAACTCGCCCTGGCGGATGTCCAGGCTGACGTCGTCGAGCGCGACGAACTCGTCGAAACGCTTGCCCAGGTGCTGTACGCGGATGGTCATCGCAACCTCAGTGTCGGTGATTGGCGGCCAGCGATTCGCCGTGGCGCCATTCCAGGTAGGACTTCAGCGCCAGGGTCAGCAGCGCGGTCAGCGCCAGCAGGCTGGCGCAGGCGAACGCGGCGCTGTAGGCGTACTCGTTGTAGAGGATCTCCACGTGCAGCGGCAGCGTGTTGGTGCGCCCGCGGATGTGCCCGGACACCACCGACACCGCGCCGAACTCGCCCATCGCCCGCGCACTGCACAGCAGCACGCCGTACAGCAGGCCCCAGCGGATGTTGGGCATGGTCACCCGCCAGAACATCTGCCAACCGTTGGCGCCCAGGCTCAACGCCGCCAGTTCCTCGTCGCTGCCCTGCTGCTCCATCAGCGGCATCAGCTCGCGGGCGATGAACGGGAAGGTGACGAAGGTGGTCGCCAGCACGATGCCGGGCAGCGCGAACACGATCCGCGGCAGTTGCAGCAGCACCTCGCCGAACACCGGCAGGTGCAGCCGCCAGCCTTCGTCGATCAGCGGCCAGGCCCAGCCGCTGCGGCCGAAGATCAGGATGAAGACCAGGCCGGCGACCACCGGCGACACCGAGAACGGCAGGTCGATCAGGCTCACCAGCAGGCGCTTGCCGGGGAAGGAGTGCTTGCTCACCGCCCACGCCGCGGCCACGCCGAACACCAGGTTCAACGGCACCACGATCGCGGTCACCAGCAGGGTCAGGCGGATCGCCGCGAGCGCATCGGGATCGGAGATCGCCCGCCAGAACACGCCGATACCGCCGCGCAGCGCCTCGACGAACACCAGCAGCAGCGGCAGGAACAGGAACGACAGCAGGAAGCCCAGCGCGCCGAGGATCAGCAGCACCTGCACCCACCACGGCTCGGTGGTGACCGAAGCGGCGCGACGGCGGGCAGCAGGCGGCGATGCGCTCAACGCAGTCTCCGAGAACGGGATGGTCAAGCTGGACACGGTATCGTTCATCTCAATGCGCCGCCAGACCGCGCCGCGCGAAGCGCGCCTGCACGCCGTTGACCACCAGCAGCATCAGCAACGACAGCAGCAGCATCGCCGCGGCGATCGCGGTCGCGCCGGCGTAGTCGAATTCCTCCAGGCGGATGGTGATCAGCAGCGGCGCGATCTCGGTCGCGTTGGGCAGGTTGCCGGCGATGAAGATCACCGAGCCGTACTCGCCGATGCCGCGCGCGAAGGCCAGCGCGAATCCGGTCAGCACCGCCGGCCACAGCGCCGGCAGCACCACGCGGCGGATGGTCTGCCAGCGGCCGGCGCCGAGCGTGGCCGCGGCCTCTTCCACGTCGCGCTCGGCCTCGGCCAGCACCGGCTGCACGATCCGCACCACGAACGGCAGCCCCACGAACACCAGCGCCACCACGATGCCGAGCTGGGTGTAGGCGATCTTCAGCCCCAGCGGTTCCAGCCAGCGGCCGACCCAGCCGTTGCCGCCGTACAGCGCGGTCAGCGCGATGCCGGCCACCGCGGTCGGCAGCGCGAACGGCAGGTCGATCATCGCGTCGAACAGGCGCTTGCCGGGAAAGCGGTAGCGCACGAACACCCAGGCCACCCAGGTGCCCATCACCGCATTGAACGCGGCGGCGGCGAAGGCGGTGCCGAAGCTGACCCGCAGCGCCGACAGCACCCGCGGTTCGCTCCACACCTGCCATACGCCGTGCCAGCCCAGGCCGCTGGTCTTGAGCACCACGCCCAGCAACGGGATCAGCACCACCAGTCCCAGCCAGGTCAGGGTGATGCCCAGGCTCAGGCCGAGCCCGGGAATCACCCTGCGCCGCGACGGAGCGCGCGTGGCCGCGGCGGCATTCACTCCCATCGCGTCACTTGCTCGCCTGGATCTGGTCGAACAGGCCGCCGTCGTTGAAGTGCTCGGCCTGGGCCTTGGCCCAGGAGCCGAACGCCTGGTCGATGGTCACCAGCTGCACCTTCGGCAGGCGCGCGATGTCGGCGCGGTCGGCGTATTCGGGATGGCGCGGGCGGTAGTAGTGCTTGGCCGCGATCTTCTGCCCTTCCGGCGAATACAGGTATTTCAGGTATTCCTCGGCGACGTCGCGGGTACCGTGCTTGTCCACGTTCTTGTCGACCACCGCCACCGACGGCTCGGCCAGGATCGACAGCTTCGGCACCACGATCTCGAACTTGTCCTTGCCCAGTTCCTCCTGCGCCAGGAACGCCTCGTTCTCCCAGGCCAGCAGCACGTCGCCGATGCCGCGCTGGACGAAGGTGGTGGTGGCGCCGCGCGCGCCGGTGTCCAGCACCGGCACGTTGCGGAACAGCGCGCGCATGTAGCCGAGGATGCGCTCGCGGTCGCCCTTGAAGATATGGTCGGCGTAGGCCCAGGCGGCCAGGTAGTTCCAGCGCGCGCCGCCGGAGGTCTTCGGATTCGGGGTGATCACCGACACGCCGGTGCGCAGCAGGTCCGGCCAGTCCTTGATCTTCTTCGGGTTGCCCTTGCGCACCAGGAACACAATGGTGGAGGTGTACGGCGCGCTGTTGTCGGGCAGGCGCTTGGCCCAGCCCGGATCGATCAGCTTGCCCTTGTCGGCGATCGCGTCCACGTCGTAGGCCAGCGCCAGCGTCACCACATCGGCCTCGACACCGTCGATGACCGAGCGCGCCTGCTTGCCGGAACCGCCATGCGAGGTTTCCACCGTCACCTTGTCGCCGCTGTGGGTCTGCTCCCAGTGCTTGGCGAAGGCGGCGTTGTAGTCGCGGTACAGCTCGCGCGTGGGATCGTAGGACACGTTGAGCAGCTGCACGTCGCGCGCGGCGGCGGTGCCGGCGAACGCGCACAGCGCGAGCGCGAGCAGCGGGCTGAATCGGCGCGACAGGAGGCTGGGCATGGACGGATCTCCGGAAGAGGGTCAGGGGGCACGGGCGGTCCGGCCATGCGACCACGGCCAGTGCGCCATGCTGCGCAGCCGCATTGGTCCGGTGAAATGACTTCGCCGTCGATGCTTATGCCATTTTTGCATGACGCCCGCCGACCTTCGCACACGCCGCGTTAAAATCTCCACCTCTCCCGCCTGCGCGTGCCCGTCATGACCGATTCCCGCCTCACCCAGCACTACGCCGACGAACTGGACGCGATCCGCGCGCAGGGCCTGTTCAAGTCCGAACGCATCATCGTCGGCCCGCAGTCGGCCGAGATCGTGCTGGCCGACGGCCGCCGCGTGCTGAACTTCTGCGCCAACAACTACCTGGGCCTGGCCGACCACCCGGCGCTGATCGCCGCGGCCAAGGACGCGCTGGACACCCACGGCTTCGGCATGGCCTCGGTGCGCTTCATCTGCGGCACCCAGGACCTGCACAAGCAACTGGAAGCGCGTATCGCCGAGTTCTTCGGCACCGAGGACACCATCCTCTACGCCGCCTGCTTCGACGCCAACGGCGGCCTGTTCGAGCCGCTGCTCGGCGAGGCCGATGCGATCATTTCCGACGCGCTCAACCATGCCTCGATCATCGACGGCGTGCGCCTGTGCAAGGCCAAGCGCTTCCGCTACGCCAACTGCGACATGGCCGACCTGGAAGCGCAGCTGCAGGCCGCCGACGCGGCCGGCTGCAAGACCAAGCTGATCACCAGCGACGGCGTGTTCTCGATGGACGGCTTCATCGCCCCGCTGGACGAGATCACCGCGCTGGCGAAGCAGTACGGCGCGCTGGTGCATATCGACGAGTGCCACGCCACCGGCTTCCTCGGCGCGACCGGCCGCGGCTCGGCCGAGGTCAAGGGCGTGCTGGACCGGATCGACATCTTCACCGGCACCCTGGGCAAGGCCATGGGCGGCGCGCTGGGCGGCTTCACCACCGGCCGGCGCGAGGTGATCGAACTGCTGCGCCAGCGCTCGCGCCCCTACCTGTTCTCCAATTCGCTGCCGCCGCACGTGGTCGCCGCCGGGATCAAGGCCTTCGCGATGCTGGACGCGGCCGCCGACCTGCGCGCGCAACTGGTCGAGAACACCCGCCACTTCCGCGAGCGCATGGCCGCGGCCGGCTTCGACATCAAGCCCGGCACCCACCCGATCTGCCCGGTGATGCTGTACGACGCGCCGCTGGCGCAGCGCTTCGCCGAGCGGCTGCTGGAGGAAGGCATCTATGCGATCGGCTTCTTCTTCCCGGTGGTGCCCAAGGGGCAGGCGCGGATCCGCACCCAGATCAGCGCTGCGCACACGCGCGCGCAGCTGGACCGGGCGATCGACGCCTTCGTCCGCATCGGCCGCGAGTTGAACGTCATCCCCGCCTGAGCATGCGCACGGTCCTGCGCCAACGGCTGTTGCTGGCGGCGCGGACCGATGCACACGCGCAAGCGCTGGAGGACGGCTGGGAGACGCGCTGCCTGCATTGCCGCCGGCGCCTGCGCCTGCGCGCCGACGGCGAACCGCTCGGGCACAGCACGTTGGAGCACGTGGTGCCGCAGGCCTGGTTCGGCCGCCGCGCGGCAGCGCCGCTATGCGCCCTGGTCGGCGGCGACCCGAACGATGCGCGCAATCTGGCGCTGGCCTGCGCCAGCTGCAACCACACCAAGGGCCGCCATCACGATGCGCGCGGCCCGCAGGATGCGCGCGCCTACGCGGTGGTCGCCGCCCTGCTCAGCGCACGGCTGGCGCGCTGGCGTCCGCTGCCGGCGCCAGCGCCCTGACCTCGGCGGCACTGAGTTCGCGCCAGGCGCCCTTGCCCAGTTCGCCCAGCGCCAGCCCGCCGATCGCCACCCGCACCAGACGCAGCACGCCCAGATCGAGTTCGGCCAGCAGGCGCCGGATCTGCCGGTTGCGGCCCTCGTCCAGTACCACTTCGAGCCAGGCGTGCTTGTCGCCTTGCCGCAGCAGCCGCACCTGCTTGGCGCGCAGCGGCTCGCCGTCGGCGACCACGCCGGCGCACATGCGCGCCAGCAATGCCGCATCGGGCAGCGCATCGACCTGCACGTGATAGGTCTTGTCCGGGCCGCTGGCCGGATCGGCGACCCGCGCCGCCCACTGCGGATCGTTGCAGAACAGCAACAGGCCCTCGCTGGCCTTGTCCAGGCGCCCGACCGGCGCCAGCCAGGGCAATCCGGCGCCGTCGAAACAGCGGTAGACGGTATCGCGGCCGCGCTCGTCCTGCGCGGTGGTGACCAGGCCGCGCGGCTTGTTGAGCATCAGGTACAGGCGCTGCGTGGCGGCCAGCGGAAGGCCATCGAGCGCCAGGCGGTGGCGGCCGCGCAGGATCGGGAATTCGGGATCGGTGACGGTGCGGCCGTCGACCGCGACGCGGCCGGCGGCGATCCAGCGCGCGGCTTCGGTGCGCGAGCACAGGCCGAGCTTGGACAGCGTGCGCGCCAGGCCGTGGCGGGCTTCGCCGGCCGCAGCCGCGCGCGGCGACCGCGGGGCGCTGGCCGCCGGCACCGCGGTGCGCGGCGCGGGGCGGCGGGAACGCGAAGGAGGCTTCACCGCGCGCGCTTCGTACGCAGGCGCGGTCGGCGACCGCGCGCCGCGCTTACTGCTTGTCGACCGGCGCGGCCGCGTCGGGCGCCGGTGCGGCGGCGGGCACTGCGGCTGGCGCCGGACGCGCCTTGACCACGCGCACGCCGCGTGCCTTCATCCAGGCGTCGAACTCTTCGGCGGTCATGCGCTTGCCGTTCTGGCTCATGTCGAAGCGCCACGGGGTGTTGTCGAACGCGGTGGTCGGCTTGTAGGCGGCCGGATCGTTCGGCTTCACCGCGCCGCCGGCCGGCATCGCGTTGGCCAGGCTCTGGCAGCCCTCGGCGCGCAGCCGCAGCAGCACCCGGTCCAGCGACTGGTCGCTGCTGTAGGACTGCGCCAGCACGCCGCTGGGCATGCCCAGCTGCAGGTTGCGCGTGTACAGCTCCGAGGCGATCGGCGCACCGACCGTGGCCGGCAGCGGCAGCGGCTTGGGCAGCACGTCGCCGGAACAATCCGGTGCGGCGTGAGCGGCAGGAATCAAGGCAAGACCAAGCAGGCCGGCCGTAACGATACGCAGCATCGGTTTTTTTCCATTCAGGCGAGACGACGCCGCGAGTGTAGGCAGGGCCAGGCGCAGTTTCAACCGATACCGGCACTGCATGCGCTAAATAATTGGGAAGGCTGAAAAAGTTCAGCTTGGCAGAGAGCTTTTTGCCGCCTTTGTAGGAGCGGCTTCAGCCGCGACATTGGCGTTGCCGGAGAGGAACTGTCGCGGCTGAAGCCGCTCCTACAAAAGCGCGCGAGGTTTTCCGGGCGCACAAAAACAAAGCCCGGCGCGAGGCCGGGCTTTGCTTGAAGCATGAAGCGTCCGATTAGTTCTGGACGTTCAGCTCGGTACGACGGTTCTTCGCACGGCCTTCCGGGTTGTCCGAACCATCCGGGTTGGTGTTCGGCGCAATCGGGCGGCTCTCGCCGTAGCCGATCGGACCGACCAGACGCGAAGCGTCCACGCCGTTCTTGGTCAGGTAGTCATACACGGTGGTCGCACGACGCTCGGACAGCTTCTGGTTGTAAGCGTCGGTACCCTTCGAGTCGGTGTGACCGGCGACCTCGACCTTCAGGTCGGGGTAACGCTTCAGGATCTCGGTGGCTTCGCTCAGGATCGCGATCGCGTCCGGACGCAGGGTCGACTTGTTGAAGTCGAAGTTGACGCCCTTCAGGTCGATCGAGACCGGCACCGGGCAACCGTCCGGACCGATGGTCTGGCCAGGCTGGGAGGTCGGGCACTTGTCGTCGCAGTTGTTGACGCCGTCACCGTCGTCGTCCAGGTCCGCGCAGCTCGGGGCAGCGGTCGGAGCCGGAGCGGCAACCGGAGCCGACGGCGGCGGGCCGAGCGGGATCACGACGCCGACCGAAGCCAGCACGTCGCCGAACCAGTTCTCGGACGGAGCGGCAACGCTCTGGTCGTCGAAGTCAGCGCGGTAGGCCACTTCGGCACGCACGGCAACGCGCTTGTCGAAGGTGGTCTGCAGACCGACGCCGGCCTTGGCGGCAAAGTTGCCGTCCTTGCGCTGGCCCGGGGACACGGCGCCGCCGGTGTCGAACTCTTCTTCCGAACGCTGGTAGCCCAGACCGAACAGCAGGTACGGGTTCCAGCCACGGCCTTCCTGGATGAAGTGGCGACGCAGGTCGAACGAGATGCCGTACTGGCTCCAGTTCAGGTCCTGGTTGGCGTCGAAGTTCGGGTTCTGATAGTTCAGTTCACCGTCGATCGACCAGTTCGGGCTGACGAACTTGCCCAGACCCAGGGTGACGAACGGGGCGTCGTTGGTCAGACGGTCGTTGTCCTGGAAGTTGAAACCGGCCGAACCGGTCAGGTACCAGCGGTCGTCGAATTCCTGTGCGGACGCTGCCTGGGCGACGGCCAGACCGCCCAGCAATGCGGCGGTGAGAATTTTCTTGTTCATTAATACAGCTCCTTGTTTCGGGGATATAGAAACCGATAGGGCATGGTTCAGTACAGATGTCTCGTCACATCCAGACGGCCGTTCCGCACGCCATCGCCGCGCACATTATGCTCGGCATGGTGAAGACCGCGTTAACAGGCACGTAACATGTGAAACCCACGGCCAGACCCTCGGCGCTCGTGGATACACCGTATACAGCTTCATGAAATGATGCAATGCGGTGCTTGGGGCCCTGCCGGCGCTTGTAGACAGTGTGCCGGTCTTGCACGTCCGTCTCACTCCAGGCGCTCCCAGGGCGGCGGATCGGCCAGCTGAACCTGCATGAACTCGACGAAGGCGCGCACCCGCGGCGGCACCAACCGGCGCTGCGGCATCACCGCGTAGATGCCGGTCTCGGCGATCGTGTACTGCGGCAGGACCTGGCGCAGGCGCCCGTGCCGCAGATCCTCCGCCACATGCCAGACCGAATGCAGGGCGATCCCCTGGCCATTCAGCACCGCATCGCGCAGCACTTCGCCGAAGTTGGATTCCAGCGGCCCACCGACCTTGACCGCCACCTCGCCCTCGGCGCCGTGCAGGTGCCAGGTGTCCTGGCGGCCTTCGGCGCCGGTCAGCAGCAGGCAGGCGTGCGCGGCCAGGTCCGCCGGAGTGGCCGGTTCGCCGCGGCGGCGCAGGTAGTCGGGAGCGGCGCACAACACCCGGCGGTTGCCGGCCAGGCGCCGCGCCACCAGGCTGGAATCGCGCAGCGCGCCGATCCGGATCGCCAGGTCGAAGCCCTCGCTGACCAGATCCACCACGTTGTCGCTCAGGTGCACGCTCAGCCGGATGTACGGATACAGGGCCATGAACTGCGGCAGCAGCGGCGACACGTACTGGCGCCCGAACGAGGCCGACATGGTCACCCGCAAGGTGCCGGCGGCGCTGCGGCCGGCTTCGCGCAGGCCGCCGGCCAGCGACTCCAGGTCCTCGACCAGCGCACGGCCCTGTTCGGCCAGCTGCAGGCCTTCGGGCGTGGGATGCAGGCGCCGTGTGGTCCGGTGCAGCAGGCGCACGCCGAGATCGCGCTCGAGCCGCTTCAGCCGCTGGCTGGCGACCGCCACCGACAGGTCCAGACTGCGTGCGGCGGCGCTGATCGACCCCAGGTCGAGCACGCGCAGGAACAGCGCGATGTCGCCGATCCGATCCATTCTCTCGATTCCGTTGAAAGTCACTCAACATATTGCCAGTTTGTGCTGATAAAGCACGGTCATAGGCTGTGGTCCTCCCGCCTTCCGGAACCACCATGCCCCCCTCCCCTTCGCCCGCCACCGCGCCGCCGCCGCGGCTGCCGCTCGCCTTGTTCGCGCTGACCGCCGGCGCGTTCGGCATCGGCACCACCGAGTTCGTGATCATGGGCCTGCTGCTGCAGGTCGCGGCCGACCTGCAGGTCAGTGTGCCCGCGGCCGGGCTGCTGATTTCCGGCTATGCGCTGGGTGTGTTCGTCGGCGCGCCGCTGCTGACCGTGGCCAGCCGGCGCTGGCCGCGCAAGCGCGTGCTGGTGGCGCTGATGCTGGTGTTCACCGCCGGCAACCTGGCCTGCGCGCTGGCGCCGGACTACGCCACGCTGATGGCGGCGCGGGTGGTCACCTCGCTGGCGCACGGCACCTTCTTCGGCGTCGGCGCGGTGGTCGCCACCGGCCTGGTGGCGCCGCAGCGCAAGGCCTCGGCGATCGCCACCATGTTCACCGGACTCACCGTCGCCACCCTGCTGGGGGTGCCGGCCGGCGCCTGGCTGGGCCTGCAGTTCGGCTGGCGCGCGACGTTCTGGGCGGTGGCCGCGATCGGCCTGCTGGCCACCGTGGTGATCGCCGCGCTGGTCCCGGCCAGCGACGACGCCACGCCGGCGCCGCCGCTGCGCGCCGAACTGCACGCAGTCGGTCGCGCGCCGGTGCTGCTCGGGTTGGCGACGACGGTGCTCGGCTATGCCGGCGTGTTCACCGTCTACACCTACATCCAGCCGATCCTGACCCGGGTCACCGGTCTGGCCGACGGCGCGGTGTCGCCGCTGCTGCTGGTGTTCGGGGTGGGCATGATCGTCGGCAACGTGCTCGGCGGGCGCCTGGCCGACCGCCATCCGCGGCAGGCCTTGCCGCTGACCCTGGGCCTGCTGGCGCTGGTGCTGGCGGCGCTGGCCTTCGCGCTGCGCTCGGCGCCGGCGATGGTGCTGTTGGTCGGCCTGCTCGGGGTGGCGGCGTTCGCCACCGTGGCGCCGCTGCAGCTGTGGGTGCTGGGCAAGGCCGGCGACGCCGGACGGCATCTGGCGTCGAGCCTGAACATCGGCGCGTTCAACCTGGGCAATGCGCTGGGCGCCTGGCTCGGCGGACTGGTGATCGGCCACGGCGGCAGCCTGGCGTACTTGCCCTGGGCGGCGGCGCTGGTCACTGCGGCCGGCCTGGCGGTGGCGCTGCTGGCGCTGCGGCTGTCGCCCGCCTCCGAACCTGCGCCGGCGGCGGCCTGCGCCGCGGGCGGTGCGGCATGAGCCGGCGCCTGCACCAGGCCGCGCTGGCCACGGCCTTGCTCGGCGCTGTTGCGTTACCGGCCGGCGCCGCCGAGCGCGACTGGGTCGCGACCTGGCAGGCGAGTCCGCAGCCGCTGTGGGCCGCCGACTTCCCGTTCCCGACCCAGACCCCGTTCAACCTGTGGCGGCAGACCGTGCGCCAGGTGGCGCGGGTCAGCCTGGGCGGCGAGACGGTGCGGGTGGAACTGTCCAACGCCTACGGCCGCGCGCCGTTGCAGATCGGCGCCGCGCACCTGGCGCTGGCCGGCGACGGCGCGGCGATCGTGCCCGGCTCGGACCGCGAGTTGCGCTTCGGCGGACAGCACGCGGTGACCATTCCGCCCGGCGCACCGGTGCTCAGCGATACGGTCGCACTGAGCGTGCCGGACCTGGCCCGGCTCAGCGTCAGCCTGTACCTGCCGCAGCCGACCGCGCCGTCCACCTTCCACTGGGAAGGCTTGCAGAGCGCCTGGCTGGCCGCCGGCGAGCGCACCGCGGATGCGGCGCTGGACGACGCCACGGCGCTGCCGGTGCGACTGTTCGTCAGCGGCATCCAGGTGCGCCGCGCCGACGCCGCCGGCGCGGTGGTGGCGCTGGGCGATTCGATCACCGACGGCGCCGCGTCCACCCCGGGCAGCGACCGGCGCTGGCCGGACCAGCTGGCCACGCGGCTGGCGGCGCAGCGCGTGGCGGTGCTCAACGCCGGGATCTCCGGCGGCCGCGTGCTGCGCGACCGCATGGGCAGCAATGCGCTGGCGCGGCTGGACCGCGACGTGCTGGCGCAACCCGGGGTGCGCACGCTGGTCTTGCTGATCGGCATCAACGACATCAGCTGGTACGCCACGCCGTTCGCGCCGGACGATGCGCCGGTCGCCGCGCAGGAGCTGATCGCCGGCTACCGGCAACTGCTGCAGCGTGCGCAGGCGCGCGGCCTGCGCGTGATCGGCGCCACGCTGACCCCGTTCGAGGGCGCGTTGCCGGACACCCCGATCCGCGGCTACTACAGCGCGGACAAGGAGCGCGTGCGCCAGCAGGTCAATGCGTGGATACGCGATGGCAACGGTTTCGATGCGATCATCGATTTCGACGCCCTGCTCCGCGACCCCGCGCACCCCACCCGCATGCTGCCCGCGTTCGATTCCGGCGACCACCTGCACCCCGGCGATGCCGGCTATGCCGCCATGGCCGAGGCCGCCGCGCGCGTGCTCGGCGAGACGGCCGACACGCACCCCCGCCGCTGCTAAGCCACGCTGATCGCACCTCCCTTCCGTTCCCCCGCATAAGGAATCCTCACCATGGAATACCGTCATCTCGGCGCCTCCGGCTTCAAGGTCCCCGTCCTCAGCTTCGGCACCGGCACCTTCGCCGGTTCGAACGATTTCTTCGCCGCCTGGGGCAATTCGGACGTGGACCAGGCGCGACGCCTGATCGACATCTGCCTGGAGGCCGGGGTCAACCTGTTCGACAGCGCCGACATCTATTCCGGCGGTGCCGCCGAATCGGTGCTGGGCGCGGCGATCAAGGGCCGCCGCGACCAGGTGCTGATCTCGACCAAGGCCACTTTCCGCTTCGACCCCAACGATCCGAACAGCGTCGGCTCCTCGCGCTTCCACCTGCTGCGCGCGGTCGATGCCGCGCTCAAGCGCCTGGACACCGACTACATCGACCTGTTCCAGTTGCACGGCTTCGATGCGAAGACGCCGGTGGAAGAAACCCTGTCCACGCTCGACGACCTGGTCCGTGCCGGCAAGATCCGCTATCTGGGCGTGTCCAATTTCTCCGGCTGGCACCTGATGAAGTCGCTGGCGGTGGCCGACCGCCATGGCTGGTCGCGCTACGTCGCCAATCAGACCTACTACTCGCTGATCGGCCGCGACTACGAGGAAGAACTGATGCCGCTTGGGCTGGACCAGGGCGTCGGCGCGGTGGTGTGGAGCCCGCTGGGCTGGGGCCGGCTGACCGGCAAGCTCCGCCGCGGCCAGCCGCTGCCGGAAAGCAGCCGCCTGCACGACAAGAAGGTCACCGAAGCCGGCCCGCCGGTCGAGGACGAACGCCTGTACCGGGTGATCGACGCGCTCGAGGCGATCGCCGCCGAGACCGGCAAGAGCGTGCCGCAGATCGCGCTGAACTGGCTGCTGCAGCGGCCCACGGTGAGCAGCGTCATCATCGGCGCGCGCAACGAGGAGCAGTTGCGGCAGAACCTGGGCGCGGTCGGCTGGAATCTCGACGCCGCGCAGGTGCAACGGCTGGACGCGGCCAGCGCGGTGGTGCCGCCGTATCCGTACTGGCATCAGCGCGGCTTCGCCGAGCGCAATCCGCGCCCGGTCTGAGTCGAATACGCCGCGCGCCGAAACAACCGCTCCCCACTCCTGGAGACACCATGAAAGCCGTCGCCCTGACCCGTTACCTGCCGATCGACGATCCGCAGTCGCTGTTCGATACAGACCTGCCCCCCCCGCCCGTTCCCACCGGCTTCGACCTGCTGGTGCGGGTCGAAGCGGTGTCGGTCAACCCGGTCGACACCAAGGTGCGCGCCCCCAAGCCGCAGGTGGAAGCACAGCCCAAGGTGCTCGGTTACGACGCCGCCGGCGTGGTCGAGGCGGTCGGCGCCGATGTCGAGGGCTTCGAACCCGGCGACGAGGTCTACTACGCCGGCGACATCAGCCGTTCCGGCAGCAATGCGCAATACCAGTTGGTCGACGCGCGCATCGTCGCGCGCAAGCCGGCGACGCTGGACTTCGCGCAGGCCGCGGCGCTGCCGCTGACCACGCTGACCGCCTGGGAACTGCTGTTCCAGCGCATGCCGTTCGACTTCGACGACGAGCGCAACCGCGGCCGCCGGCTGCTGGTGATCGGCGGCGCCGGCGGCGTCGGCTCGATCGCGATCCAGCTGGCGCGGCACGCCGGCTTCGAGGTCATCGCCACCGCCTCGCGCCAGCAGACCCGCGACTGGTGCCTGCAACTGGGCGCGCAGCACGTGATCGACCACCGCCAGCCGTTGGCGCCGCAGCTGCAGGCGCTGGGCATCGAACAGGTGGATGCGGCGCTGAACCTGGCCGACACCGATCGTTACTGGGACGCGCTCGGCGAACTGGTCGCGCCGCAGGGCCATGTCGGCCTGATCGTGGAACCGGCCGGCGCGCTGCGCATCGGCGATCCGTACAAGGCCAAGTGCATCGGCATCCACTGGGAAATGATGTTCGCGCGGGCGCGCTTCAAGACCGCCGACATGATCGAGCAGCACCGGATCCTGGCGCGCACCGCCAGCCTGATCGACGCCGGCGCGTTGCGCACCACGCTGACCGAGACGCTGGCGCCGATCGATGCGGCCAATCTGCGCGAAGCGCACCGGCGGCTGGAGTCGGGCAGCACCATCGGCAAGCTGGCGCTGGCCGGCTGGGGCTGAACTGCGCCGCCGCGAGCGCCGCGGCGGCGATGGCTGGCGTCGGAACGGCGTCCGCGCCAGCCGTAAAAGGATCGACGGTGGATCTGCCTGCGCAGGTCGCCGGCGGCGATCGCATCGCCGCCGGCGTCCGTGCGCCGTCGCTGCCCCTGGGCGCGGCCGCGGACCGCGTCCGCGCCGGGGTCCGCGCTCATTCGACCGACACGGTGCCCGAGCGCGGGTAGACGCGGTAGATGCGGTTGTTGCTGTTGGAGCGGACCCGGATCTCGTCCCCGGCCACGCCGTCGAGATTGGCGTAACCGACCAGCGTCCACGAACTGCCGAAGCTGCCGGCGCCGTTGATGGTCTGCAGGGTGCCGCTGGCCGGGCGCAGGATCAGCAGGTTGCCGTTGCCGCCCTGCGCCATCGCGACGTCGTTGCCGGCCACGCCGTCCAGGTCGCGCACGCCGTTGTCCAGGGTCGCGTACTGGCTGCCGATCCAGTAGCTGTTCAATGCGCCCGACTTCAGCGAGTAGATCTTCACTTCGCTGGGCAACGCGAGCAGCAGTTCGGCACCGGCGACGCCATTCATGTCGCTGGCGCAGTTGGCGATGTCGGCGCAGATCTTCCAGTTGGGCCCGTTGGTGACCCAGGTCGTGCGCAGCCCTGTATTGCGGCCGTAGACCACCAGGTTGCTGCCGGCTTCCAGCGGAATTTCGGCGCCGGGCAGGCCGTCCATGTCGGCGACGGCGCCGGCGACGACGCGCGAGGCGGTGCCGATGTAGTGGTCGGTGATGCTGCCGTTCCTGGGATAGACGATGCGCAGCAAGGTCGGCGTGGTGATGGCGATCTCGTTGCCGGCGATGGCGTCCACGTCGGCGAATGCGCCGATGTCCCAACTGGTGGTGCCGATATAGATGGCGGCCGTGGTGCGCGCGTAGTGCTTGACGATGGTGAGCTGGTTGCCCTGCTTGAGCACCACCTCCGCGCCGGGCGATCCGTCCACGTCGATGACCGAGGCCAGCGTCCAGGGGGTGTTGCTCAGCGGATAGCGGGTGGCGGCGCTGCCGCTGACGACATTGATTTCGCTGTAGCCGTTGCAGACGGCTTCCAGACTGCCGTTGCCGTCCAGGTCGGCGGTCTGAATCAGTTCCCCGTAATAGGCGGTGGACGTGCTGCACGACTGTGCGAAGACCTGGGAGGGTGCGGCCGCGGCTGCGGCCATGCACAGCGCAAAGCCCATGTTTCGGATCGGATGGCGCATGGGAAACTCCTTTTAGGGGACAGGTTGGCGACGGTCCGGGGTCCTGCCGCATCCGGACCACCGACGATGACGAACGGCGATGGATTCCCCCCTCCGACGCAGCTGGACAAAACCCGTTTCTGGGATTGCGGTCTTGCTGCCCGGCGTCCGCGCCGCGCGCGGGTGCGCCGCTCGGTCGGCGGCCGATCCGCGCGCGCCTCTTGCCGTAGCGCGGGATTCGGGGCAACCTGCGCGCTTCCGTACGCCAGCGTATCCAAAGCCATGTCGCCCGCCTCCGGCCAGCCCGACCCGTCCTCCGCCGCCTATCCGCACCTGTTCGCCCCGCTCGACCTGGGCTTCACCCAGCTGCGCAACCGGGTGCTGATGGGCTCGATGCACACCGGCCTGGAGGATCGCGCGCGCGACTTCCCCAAGCTGGCCGCGTATTTCGCCGAGCGCGCCGCCGGCGGCGCCGGGCTGATCGTCACCGGCGGCTTCGCGCCGAACGTGGTCGGCTGGCTGAAGCCGTTCGGCGGCAAGCTGTCGTGGCCGTGGGAAGTGCGCCCGCACCGGCAGGTGACGCGCGCGGTGCACGACCACGGCGCCAAGATCTGCCTGCAGCTGCTGCATGCCGGGCGCTATGCCTACCACCCGCTGTCGGTGGCGCCGTCGAAGCTGAAGGCGCCGATCAATCCGTTCACGCCGCGCGCCTTGTCCGCCCGCGGGGTCGAGCGCCAGATCGGCGCCTATGCGCGCGCCGCGCGGCTGGCGCGCGAGGCCGGCTACGACGGCGTCGAAGTGATGGGTTCGGAAGGCTATCTGATCAACGAGTTCGTGGCCCCGCGCAGCAATCGCCGCGACGACGCCTGGGGCGGCGACGCGACCAGGCGCATGCGCTTCGCGGTGGAGATCGTGCGCCAGATCCGCGAGGCCTGCGGGCCGGACTTCATCATCATCTACCGGCTGTCGCTGGTGGACCTGGTCGAGGACGGCAGCGACTGGCAGGAGATCGTGGCGCAGGCGCAGGCGATCGAGGCGGCCGGCGCGACGCTGATCAACTCCGGCATCGGCTGGCACGAGGCGCGCGTGCCGACCATCGCCACCTCGGTGCCGCGCGCCGCGTTCGCCGGCGTCACCGCCAAGCTCAAGCCGCACGTGCGGGTGCCGCTGATCGCCACCAACCGCATCAACATGCCCGACGTGGCCGAGCGCATCCTCGCCGGCGGCGGCGCCGACATGGTGTCGCTGGCGCGACCGCTGCTGGCCGATCCGCAATGGCCGAACAAGGCGCGGCGCGGCCAGGCGCAGGCGATCAACACCTGCATCGCCTGCAACCAGGCATGCCTGGACCACGTGTTCGAGAACAAGACCGCCAGTTGCCTGGTCAATCCGCGCGCCGCGGCCGAGACCGAACTGAACTACCTGCCCACGACGGCGCCCCGGCGCGTGGCCGTGGTCGGCGCCGGCCCGGCCGGACTGGCCTGCGCCACGGTAGCGGCCGAACGCGGCCACCGCGTCACCCTGTTCGACAGCGCCGCGGAAATCGGCGGCCAGTTCAACGTGGCCAAGCGCATTCCCGGCAAGGAAGAGTTCCACGAGACGCTGCGCTATTTCCGCCACCAGCTCGAGGCCACCGGCGTGGACGTGCGCCTGCACACCACCGCCGATGCGGCGCTGCTGGCCGGTTTCGACGAGGTGGTGCTGGCCACCGGCATTCTGCCGCGCGCGGTGGATTTCCCCGGCGCCGATCATCCCAACGTGGTCAGCTATCTCGACGTGCTGCAGGGCCGGGTGCAGGCGGCGGACAAGGTCGCGATCATCGGCGCCGGCGGCATCGGGTTCGACGTCGGCGAGTTCCTGGTGCACGCCGGCGTATCGACCGCGCTGGACCCGGCGCGCTGGATGGCCGAATGGGGCGTGGATCCGCAGTTCGAGGCGCGCGGCGCGTTGCGCAAGCCGCAGCCGGAAGCGCCGGCGCGCAAGGTGTGGCTGCTGCAGCGCAGTGCCGGCCGTCCCGGCGCGCGCCTGGGCAAGACCACCGGCTGGATCCACCGCGCCACGCTGAAGGCCAAGGGCGTCACCATGCTCGGCGGGGTCGAGTACCTGGGCATGGACGACACCGGCCTGCGCATCCGCGTGGACGGCACCGAGCAGGTGCTGCCGGTCGGCACCGTGGTGGTCTGCGCCGGCCAGGAGCCGCGCCGCGACCTGCACGATGCGCTGCTGGCGGCCGGTCGCAAGCCGCACCTGATCGGCGGCGCCGACGTCGCCGCGGAACTGGATGCCAAGCGCGCCATCGCCCAGGGCAGCCGCCTGGCGGCGCAGTTGTAGGCGCGCTTACCTGGAGCAGGGAAACGACGCGCGCAACGCCTGGATCACCGCGATCGAGGCGCGCTGCTGCAACTGGGCCGGCGGTAACGCGCTCAGCGCGGTGTACACGCGATCGGCCAGTTCGTGCCGCAGCACGCCGGCCCCGGCGCACCATTGCACGCCTTCAGCGCCGTCGGCGACACCGGCGATGTAGAACTTCGCCGCTTCGCTGGCCTGCTGGCGATGGCGTTCGGCCAGGTGCGGTTCCAGCCCGGAAACGGCATCCGGATCGCCCTTGAGCAGTTGCAGCAAGTGCGTCCCGGATAGTTGATAGACACCGGCGTTCGATGTCTGCGCAGGCGCTGCCAGCACAGGCGTCGCGCCGCCAGCCGACACGCAAAGCGCGAACAGGAACGGGATGCGCAGGGACATGGAAACCTCGGATCGCTCGGGCCGATGCCGCCGATCCTAGCAGGCACCGATCTGCTGGCCCGGACTCGGTGCTGTCGCATCGCGACGCTATAACGCGCAGATGCATCGCACCTCGCCCACACTGCCCTCGCTGCCGCACGCGGCGCTGGCGGCGTATGCCTGCGCGCATTTCGGCAAGAGCCTGCTGTGGTACGCCGGCGAACTGCTGCTGATCTATTCGCTGACCGAACACGCCGGACTGGAGGCAACCGCCGCCGGGCTGGTATTGGCGCTGGGCCTGCTGGTCAGCGCGGCGATCGGCCTCGGCGCCGGCTGGAGCCTGCGCCGGCAGCTGCGTGGGGTGGCAAGCATCGGGCGCCTGCAATGGCTGGGCCTGAGCGCGGCGGCGCTGGCGCTGCTGCTGGTGTTCGCCGCGCCGCTGCTGCCGGCGCCGCTGCGGCTGGGCTACGTGCTGGTGCTCAGCCTGCTGTTCCGCATCGCCTACGCGGTCTGCGACGTGGCACAGAACACCTTGTTGAGCCTGGTGCGTTGGCCGTGGCGCGGCCACGACGGCGCCAGCGCATTGCGCCTGGCCGGCAGCGGCATCGCGGCGCTGCTGATCAGCGTGATCGTTGGCGCGATGCTGGCGCGCGGCGCCGAGGGCGCGGCCTTCGCACTGCAGGCCAGCGCCCTGTTGGCCGCGGTGGCGGCGTCATGCGCCTGGCATCTGCGGCGCACGCTACTGCGTGAGGGCGCATCGCCCGCGGGCGCCATCGCCGACGCACCGACGCGCACCGAGCCGGCGCCGTGCTGGCGCGCGATTCCCTGGCAGCCGCTGCTGCTGATCGTCGCGATCTCGCTGACCCTGCCCGCCTTCACCAAACTGGCGCCGTACGTGGCCGCCTACGGCCTGCTCTCGCCAGGCTGGGGCAGCGCGGTGCTGATCGCCTATGCGCTGGGGTCGGTGCTGGTGCAGCCGCTGGCCGCTCGGCTGGGCCGGCACCATCCGCCGCGGCAACGGCTGGCCTGGCTCGGCGTGGCGCTGCTGCTGAGCGCGCCACTGTTCGCGCTGGCGCTGCCGGCGCAGCCGCAGCTGAGTCTGCTGGCGGCCGCATGCATCGGCGCGATCGGCGGCAGCAGCGGCCAATTGGTCTGGGCGTGGCATGCACAATTGACCACCAAGCGCGCGGTTGCCCAGCACGCGCTGTGCTTCGCCGCATTGGTCGCCAGCGCGCAGCTTGCGCTGGCGGCCGGCATCGCCGTAATCGGACTGCTGCTGGGCGCGGTGGACTACCGCGAGAGCCATTGCCTGCTGTTGCGCTGGGCGATGGCCGCCGGTCCGCTGGCCTGCGGCGCGCTGTGCCTGCTGTTGGCGTTGCTGTCGGGGCGCCGCCCGCTCAGGCGAAGAAGGCTCGCTGCAATGGCATGAGCGCCGCGCCCAGGGTCACCGCGTCGCCCGCGGTACGCGCGATGCGCAGTTCCGGCAGCGGCGGCGCCAGCCCATGCCGGTTGGGCGCACGAGGAATACGGATGCGTTCGATGAGGCGCTCGCCGATCGGCGCCGGCAGGCGCCCGCCGATGACGATCGCCTGCGGATCCAGGGTGTAGGCCAGGTACGCGCACAGCTGCGAGAACGGCGCTTCGGCCAGCGCCAGCCAGGCGTCCACGCCCGGGCTGTGCGGGCCGATGTCGCCCAGCATCTGCTCCACGCCGGCGTAGTCCTGCCCGGCCGCGCGCGCCAGCGCCAGCAATGCATCCAGGTTCGGGTAGGCCATGCCGCCGACGGTCCAGATGCCGCCGAACTCGCCGGCGTTGCCGCGATGGCCGCGGAACAGACGGCCGTCGGCGATGATGCCGCCGCCGAAGCCGTTGGTCAGGTGCAGGTAGGCGAAGTCGCGACAGTCGCGGCCGACCCCGTACAGGCTCTCGGCCACCGCCGCCGCCGCGCCGTCGTTCTCCACCGTGACCGCGCAGCCCAGCGCGTCTTCCAGGATCGGCCCCAGCTCGACCTGGGTCCAGTCCTCCAGCGCCGGTGGCCCGGCCATCTGCTGGCCCTGTCCGGTGAAGAAGGCCGAGACCGCCATGCCCGCGCCGACCACCCGCGCCGGATCCACACCGGTTTCGGCGAACAGTTCCTCGCGGAACCGCAGCAGCTGCGCCAGCACCGGGGCGCGCCGCATGTCGGCCAGGCCGATGCGACGCTGGCCGCGCACCGCGCCGGCGAAATCGACCAGGGCCAGCGCCACTACGTCGCCCATCAGGCCAATGCCGAACGCGTAGGCGTAGTCCGGGGCCAGACGCACATCGACGCTGGGGTTGCCACGGCCTTCGGCGGCGCGCGCGCCGAGCTGCACCATCTTGTCCTGGACGAAGCCCTGCAGCAGGCGTGCAACCGTGGGCTGCGACAGGCCCAGGTCGCGGCTCAGCGCCGCCTGGGTCTGCACCCCTGCCTTGAACACACGGTCGAGCAACTGGCGGCCGCCGGCGCTGACGCGCGGCGGGAAATCGGCATGGAGCATGGGACGACGCGGACCCCCGCAGTGGATGTGCGGCAACGCTAGCATGTGGACACGAAAGTTTCATACATGGTAAATACTATTACCCCCACATACTTTTAATGGGGGAGTTCCATATGCGCACCAACCATCCACACCTGAGCCTGCTCGCGCTGGCGCTGGCTTCCGTTCTCGCCGCCGGCGCCCATGCCGAGGAGCCGCCGCAGGCGCCCGCCGCCGACGCCACCACCACCCTGGATCAGATCGTCGTCACCGGCACCCCGCAGGGCCAGTCGCAGAAGGACGCGCCGTTCGCGATCAGCGTGGTGTCGAAGCAACGCCTGGATCGCGCGGCGCCGAGCAGCAGCGTCGACATGCTGCGCGCCGTGCCCGGTTTCTCGGCCGAGCCCTCCGGCGGCCAGGGCGGCGGCCAGAACCTGTACGTGCGCGGCCTGCCCGCCGGCGGCTGGTACTACGTGCAGTACCAGGAAGACGGCATGACCCTGTTCGACGAACCGCAGGAAAGCTTCTTCAACGTCGATACGCTGTTTTCGCTGGACATGATGACCGAGCGCCTGGAAGTGGTGCGCGGCGGCACCTCGCCGCTGTTCGCGACCAACGCGCCGGGCGGCACGGTCAACGCCATCACCCGCCACGGCACCGCCACGCCCGAGGGTGCGGTGCGCATGACCGTCGGCAGCGACGGCCTGCGCCGCGAGGACGCCTACAGCTCCGGCCCGCTGAGCGAGAACGTGCTGTACAGCATCGGCGGCTACCACCGCAGCGACGACGGCCTGCGCGAGACCGGCTACACCGCCGACAAGGGCGGCCAGTTGCGCGGCAACCTGACCTTCCTGATGGGCGATGCGATCCTCGACGTGGACGCCAAGTACCTCGACGACCGCACCGCGTTCTACAACCCGATCCCGCTGGACGATCCGCGCACGCCCTCGCAGTCGCTGTCTGCGCTGCTCGACCCGCTGGACGGCACCCTGCTGTCCAACGACCTGCGCCGGACCACGGTGCCGACCTTCGACGGCAACCGCCTCGTGTCCCGCAACCTGGACCTGGCCGACGGCATCCACAACAAGGTCAAGCAACTCGGCACCCACCTGGAGTGGAACCTGGACGACGGCCTGACCCTGAACAATCGCATGCGCTTCGTCGATGCCGAGGTGGACTACACCGCGCTGTTCTCCGGCGCCGCACCATCCGACGCCGCCGCCTATCTGTCCACCCAGCTCGGCCGCGCGCGCACCGGCTTCGGCAACCGCGTGGCCCGCGTCGGCTACGTCAGCAGCGGCGACGGCGCCGTCTACGACCCGGCCGGTGCCGACGGCCTGGTGCTGGAAAGCGGCCTGTGGAACGCGCGCACCCACCTGCGCACGCTGTCCGACGATCTGCGCCTGAGCAAGGCATTCGGCGAATCGGCGCTCGGCCAGCACACGCTCACCGCCGGCGTGAACGTGCAGCACTTCGAATACGCCCAGGACCGCCTGCAGAACACCGTGCTGACCACGCTGCAGAACAATGCGCAGCGCCTGGACGTGCTGGCCTACGACGCGGCCGGCAACGTGGTCGGCGCGGTCACCCAGAACGGCTTCGTGCGCTACGGCAACGGCGTCACCCGCGGCTTCGTCAACGGCACCTACCTGTCGCCGTACCTGTGGGACTCGGTGCGCTTCGGCCGCTTCGGCGTGGATGCAGGCGTGCGCTACACCCGCTACAGCGCCGACGGCGGCGTGTACGCCAACACCACGCGCAACCTCGGCGATCCCACCACCCTGGCCGACGACAACGCCGGCGGCCTCAGCGGCGCGTTCAGCGCGCGCGAGGATCGTCGCCATGCCACGCAGTGGACGCTCGGCGCCGAGTTCGCGCTGACCCCGCAGTTGCAGACCTTCGCCCGCTACACCACCTCGCAGCGTCTGCCGCGGCTGCAGAACGTCTACCAGACGCAGAACGCGGCAGTCACCGACATCGACCAGGCCGAGGCCGGCCTGCGCGGCGCCTTCGGCGATACCTTCTCGTTCTCCACCGTCGGTTTCTGGAGCCGCTTCAACGATCTGTCGATCAGCGCGATCGTGCTCGACGCGACCGGTGCGGTGCAGACCCTGGCCCTGGTCGGCCAGACCCAGACCTTCGGCCTGGAGTCGGAGTTCACCTGGCGCCCGTCGGCGTACTTCGGTGTGACCGGCTCGGCGACGCTGCAGGATCCGCAAACCCGCAGCCTGAGCAACGCCACCACCGGCGCCAGCTACGGCGACCTGGACGGCAAGCAGATCTCGCGCATCCCCAAGTTCATCGCCTCGCTCAGCCCGACCCTGTACTTCGATATCGCCGGGCGTCCGCTCGAACTGTCGGCCACCGCCTACCGCATGGGCCAGCGCTACGTCGACTACACCAACGCCACCGCCCTGCCCGCCTACACCACCTACGACCTGGGCCTGTTCGCCCACCTCAGCGACAACCTGGAACTGCAGCTGCATGCGGCCAACGTCGACAACAGCATCGGCCTGACCGAAGGCAACGCGCGGGTGGATACGCTGTCCGGGCAAGGCACCGCCGAGGCGATCTACGCGCGTCCGATCTTCGGCCGCAACTACAACGCATCGCTGACCTGGCGGTGGTGAGCATGCGCTGCCGCAAACTGCTGATGGGCGCGGCGATCTGGCTGCCGCTGATGACGGCGACGGCGACGGACTTGCCGGAGCGCCTGCGCGATCCGCACGGCGATGCGCTGGTGGTGTCGCACCGCGCATGCTGGAAGTTCGCCTCGGAGAACACCCTCGACGGCATCGCCGCGTGCATCGCGCACGGCGTGGACATGGTCGAAGTGGATGTGCGCACCACGCGCGACGGGACGCTGGTGTTGATGCACGACGAGACCGTGGACCGCACCACCGACGGACATGGCGCGGTAGCCGACCTAGACGCGGCGCAGATCGCCGCGTTGCGCGTGCGCAGCCGCGGCGGCGGCCGCACCAGCACCCTGACCGAGCGCCACCCGCCGACGCTGGCGCAGGCGCTGACAACGGCGCGCGGCAAGGTGCTGGTGAACCTGGACGTCAAGGCCGCCGCGCTGGACCAGATCATGGACGTGGTCGAGGCGGCCGGTGCGCAACGCGACGTGCTGTTGAACATCCCGCTGGACGTGCCACCGGCTGCGTTGCAGCGCGCGCACGCGGCCGGCATCGCGCTGCAGGTGCTGTACCTGCAACGCGACACCGCGCTTTCGCCGCAACAGGCGCTGCGCCGCGCCGCCGCGTTGCGTCCGGCGGTGGTGCAGGTGATGTTCGACGACCCGGCTGTGCTGGACATCGCCCAACGCGAACTGGCGCCGCGCACGCGCCTGTTCGTCAACACGATGACCAACGACATCGCCAGCGGCCGGCCGATGCGGCTGTCGGCGAACTACACCGACCAGCGCGCGCTGCGCGATCCGGCCAGCGTCTGGGGCGCGCTGCGCGCGCATGGGGTGAGCATGATCCAGACCGACGAACCAGCGGCACTGCAACGCTATTTGCGCGCATCGGACATGCACCGGTAGCCGTCGTCGATCTCAATCCTCGTGACGCGGCGACAGTCGCAACGCGTCGCGGAGAGCCAAGCCCAAGACGGTCGGCATGGAGCCAGATCACGCCCATGGATGGCGCAGCCGTCGTTCCGAGCGATTCGCCGCGACGGTCGAGCCAACACGGTCGGCCGCCATCGGCGTCATTGCGCCTGTGTCACGTCCATCCATCCACTCCCAACAGGAGAGCACATGAAATCGTCCAAGAAACGCTTCAAACGCCTATCGCTGGTACTGGCCTGCGCCTCGCTGACCGTGTTGTCCGGCCTCGCCTCGGCGGCCAACAACTGGAATCCGCAGCACATCCTCAACGCCATGAAAAGCCCCTACCAGGGCAGCCGCGCCAGCGTCGCGGTGATCGCGCATCGCGGCCTGGTCGGCAACGGCTGCCCGGAAAATTCCACCTGCTCCATCCTCAACACCTACAACAACAACATCGAAGCGATCGAACTGGACGTCAAGCAGTCCTCCGACGGGCAGCCGTGGTTGTTCCACGACCAGAACGCCGGCCGCGTGATCGCCCATTCGCCGGACTTCAACATCTTCCAGCCGGCCAACAATCCGTCCGGCTGGAATCCGGACATCCGCACCATGACCAGCCACGAGCTGGTCAATTCGTTCCTGCGCGACAAGAACTTCGCCAAGACCAACTACCGCCCGGTGCCGCTGGCCAACGCGTTGGATGCCGTGCACCGCAACGCCAATCACATGGTCGTGGTGCTGGACCTGAAGACCCTGGACGCGGTGTCGCGCGCTGCCGACCTGGCCCTCTACCTGGGCATGCAGAACCAGGTGGTACTGAAGTTCAGCGCCTCGCTGCTGCCGCGCACGCCAAGCGACATCACCCGTTACACCAAGGGCGTCGCGTTCGCACCGACTGTCTACGCTGGCGACATGGACCGGCTCGCCGATGGCGGCTATACCGGCCTGTGCGGAACGATCAGCCCCAACACGCCGTTCTGCCGCGTCAATGCGTGGATCGAACAGGCGCGCGGCGAGAAAGGCTTCGCCTGGCTGGAAATCGGCAACAAACAACCGCGCCGCAGCGATCCGACCGGCGAACTGCTGGCCGGCGAGCAGGCCAATCACCGCGCGCTCGGTGCGTTCTCGCCGGTGCCCGAGTACCGACTCGGCAGCCACGACGGCCAGCACTTCGTGCGCAGCAACGGGACCTGCTGCGCGGCGCTGAGCGACTACCTGACGCGCACCAAGTACTTCGGCAACGAAGTCGCCGACGACCGCTCCGACTTCGGCGTGCAGGCGTTGGCCGGCTTCACCAGCATCATCAGCGACGACCCGCTCAGCATTACCCGTTCGCACATTTTCCGGAATACCTCGCGCTACGAGTGATCGCGGCATGATCCGGCCGGGGAGTTCGCTCCCCGGCTTCCCGCTGCACTCTCCACCCAGGAAGCATCCGCTATGCGTCCCGTTCCCCGTCCACGTCCCCGTCACCTGCTTGTCCTGCTCCTCGTCGCCGGCGTGAGCTGGCTCCTGTTGCAACGCGCAGCGACTGCGCAAGGCGCACGCGCCGCCACGGCGCCAGCCGCCGCGCCGGCATCCGCGCATCGCGCTGTCGCCGCGACCGACATGCCGTCCGCGTCACCTTCTTCCACCGACACCGTGCCCGGCCCATCGGCGCGCGAGGTCATCGCCGCGGCGCAGGCGCTACCGGCCGATTTCCAGGCCGACGCGCTGCTGCGCATCGCCGACGCCAAAGACCTGCCGTCGCCGGCCGGCGGCGATCGCCGCGAAGCCGCGCTGCGCCTGGCGCAACAGGCGTCGGTCCTGGCGGAACGCGCGATGCGGCGCATGCCCGGCCTGGCCAGCGCCGGCTATGTCAGCGAAGAGCACGGCGACGAATTGCGCGACACCCGCACCGCCGGCCTGGACCGGCTGTCGCTGCAAACGCGCGCTGCGCGCATCCTGGCGACGTCTCCCGCACAGGCGGCCGCGCTGTTCGCAGCGCTGCCGACGCCGCAGGCCGCCGGCTGCGATGCCGAGCTGATCGACGATCCCAGCCCCACCTACGCGTTGGCGACCGCACTGCAGCCGGGCCAGGCCGCGCCGCAGGCGGCGGCGCTCGCCGAGCGCGTGGACAAGGCGCAACAGGAAACCGACGTGGCGCCGGCACTGAAGATGGTGCTCGCCAGCACGGCGCTGGAGCGCAACGGCCAAGCCCAGGTCGCCGACAGCCTGGTGCGCATGTTCGCGCGCATCCGCGGCAACGATCCGGGCTTCACCGCCACCGAGCTGAGCGTCGCCGCGGACATGCCGCTGCTGCTGCAATGGCTGCAGGACGCGGCACTGCGCGAGCGGCTGCATGCGGCGTACCGCACCTATGTCGCGGCGCATCTGGCGCAGGCGCGTTGCCCGGCGAGCCTGCTCGGCAACCACTGGCTGCTCGAGCAGCGTTTCGTCGCCGAACTGCCGAACGAACGCATCCCGCCGGCACCGCCGGCGGCGCAGGAATCGATCGACGACGAGGCGGTTTCGCTGATCCGCGAAGCCGGCTACAACGTGCGCACGCAACTGCTGCTGCCCGACGCCTCCGCCGCCGACCCGGCGCTGGAAAAAGCCTCCGCCGAATTCCTCGACCAGCTCGACCATGGCGTTCTGCAGCAGACCGCGGCAGGCGATGGCAGCGGCCGCGTGCAGCGTGCACGGCTGCGCGAACTGCTGCGCTATCTGGAATATGCGCCGAGCGGCGCGTCGCGCGATCGCGGCGTCGCGCTGATGGCGTCGTTGCTGTCCGGCCCCTACTACGCGCAGGACCACGACACCTGGTTCGGCGATCTGCGCGTAGTCGCCGGGCAGATGCAGCGCTGGCCCGACCACGCGCAACGGCTCGCGCAGTTGGCCGAGCATCGCGATCCGGTGGTGAAGGTCTACGCGATGCTGATGCAACGCGGCCAGTTTCCCTGAGCCTGGTTGCAGCGGATACACCACGCTTCGATACCTCCGCGCGCGGCGTCACGCGCCGCGCGCACCACACGGATAGTGAACCCTGTCAACAACCGGGGTTCAGTTGCGATTGGGGAAGCGGCGCCTATTGTGCGCGCCACTTCCGATCCGCCCATCTTGGTGGATCCGCCGGCCTCCAGATTGCGCCGGCACCCGGGCGACCCGTGACAGGCCGCCTCCCCATGACGCCAAGCCGCATCGCCTTGCCGCGCCACCCGGTGCAGCCCCGATGACGGCCCATACGGAGCAAGGAGTTATATGAAACTGGCCTGGATACTCTGGCTGTCGCAACTGTTGCCGCAACCCGCCGCCGATTCGCTGTGTCTGAGCACCACCGTCTATCTGGAAGCGCGCGACCAGACGCTGCGCGGCCAGCAGGCGGTCGCCGAGGTGGCGCTGCGGCGCCTGGACAGCGGCCTGTGGGGCAACTCGATGTGCCAGGTGGTCACCGCGCGCAAACAGTTCGCGCCGGGCCTGGTGAAACCCGGCACCGAACTGAAGAACGACGACGCCTGGGCCGATGCGGTCAACGTCGCCTTCGCCGCCGAGCGCAACTGGGCGCTGCCGCAGGGCCAGCGCAAGGAGATCGTGCCCGGCGCCAGCCACTTCGCCGCACATGCGATCGCCAGCCCGAGCTGGCGTAACGCCTACCAGGTGGCGACGATCGGCGATCACACGTTCTACCGCGTGCAGAAGCTGCGGCCGCGCAACGCGTCCTGACCGGCCAGCACGACGCTATCGCCAACCGCACGCAGGGCCGGGTACGCTTCCCGGCCCTTTGTTCGTGCGGAGTCTGCAATGAAACTGTATGCCAAGCCCGGCGCCTGCTCGCTGGCCGACCACATCGCGCTGCGCTGGGCGGAATTGCCGTTCGAACTGGAAGTGCTCGACGCCGCGTCGATGAAGGCACCGGCCTATCTCGCGCTCAATCCCGCCGGCGCGGTGCCCGCGCTGCAGGTGGACGAGTGGGTGCTGACCCAGAACTCGGCGATCCTCAACTACATCGCCGATAGCGCGCCCGCGGCACAGCTGGCCGGCGACGGCAGCGCGCGCAGTCGCGCCGAAGTGCAGCGCTGGCTCGCCTTCCTCAACGCCGACCTGCATCCGGCCTTCCATCCGTTGTTCGGCAGCACGCGCTACCTTGAGGACGCGGCGGTGATCGCGCGCACCCAGGAACACGCGCGCGAACGCCTGCGTACGCTGTACGCGCGCGTGGACGCGCAGCTGGCGACGCAGCAATGGCTCGCCGGCACGCAGCGCTCGATCGCCGATGCGTATCTGTTCGTGACCCTGCGGTGGGCGCAGGCGCTGAAGATCGAACTCGGCGCCAACCTGCAGGACTTCTTCGCGCGCATGGCGGCCGATCCGCAGGTGCAGGCGGCGCTGCAGGCCGAAGGCTTGAATTGAGCAAGCGCAGTCAGAGCGCATCCTGATCTGTCTGCAGACAGACGAAACCTGCAGGAGCGGCTTCAGTCGCGACAGGCGGCACCGGGACATCCTGTCGCGGCTGAAGCCGCTCCTACAACAGCGGACCTTGCTTCCTCGCCATCACACGCCGGCATGTGCGTGCGCACGCCAATTGGCGCTCGATCGCAGCTACCGCCGCTCGTCGTCCAGCGTGTCCTGCAGCCAACGCGCAGCCAGCGCTGGCGACTTGGCCTTGCCGAGCGCGGCGGTGAACTCCGGCAGCAGCGCTTCGAGCGCGGCGGCGTCGCTGCAGCGCTCGATCCGCAACTGCATGAAATAGCCCTTCAGCCCCAGATACTTGCGCACCGCTTCGCTCATCGCGTCGTAAAGGTGCGAATAGCGTTGCGCCGCTTCGTGCGATACCGGCGCATCGCCCGGACTGGCCAGCGGATCGATGGCGCCGGCCGACGTCGCCGCCGCCGGCGGCGTGCTCGATGGCGATATCGATGACGATGCTGCAGGCGCAGGCGAGGCCGACGCATCGCCGCCGCGGGCGATCAGGCCCATCTGCTGCAGCTGCGCCAAGGCGTCTTCCGGCGCATGCAGGCCGGCGACGATCTGCTGCAGCGCGCTGTCGTCCTTGTGCCCATCCACCACCAGCAGGATCGAGCGCAATTGCGCCGGCAACCGGCGCGCGCGGTCCGCGATCTCCTGCCGTCCGGCGTCGGTCTTGGCATAGCGCTCACTCATTCGCCGCCCTCCCCTGTGATTGCGCGTCAGCGGCAGCCGGCGCGCTTGTTGCGCGATGCAGTGGCGCCTCAGCGCGCCAACGCGCGGCGAATCTCGTCGAGCGCGCCCGGATCGTCCAGCGTCGACAGGTCGCCGGGATCGCGCTGCTCGGCCAGCGCCTGCAGCGAACGCCGCAGCAGTTTGCCCGAGCGCGTCTTCGGCAATGCCTGCACCAGATACACCTGCGCCGGCCGCGCCACCGCACCGAGCCGCTCCACCACGCATTGCCGCAGTTGTTCGGCAATGGCGGCGGCGGCATCGGGCGATGCCTGTTGTTTCAGCGTCGCGAAGACCACCGGCACCTGCCCCTTCAGTTCGTCGTGCATGCCGATCACCGCCACCTCGGCCACGTCCGCATGGCCGGCGATGGCCTCTTCGATCTCGCGCGTGCCGAGGCGATGGCCGGCGACGTTGATCACGTCGTCGGTGCGGCCGAGGATGAAGGTATAGCCGTCGTCGTCGCGGATCGCCCAGTCCAGCGAGCTGTACAGCAGTTCCTCGAAATGGCTGAAATAGCTGCGCAGGAAACGCGCATCGTCGTTCCACACCGTGGTCATGCAGCCCGGCGGCAACGGCGGTTCGATCACCAGCACGCCCTTGCGTCCGGCCGGCACTTCGACGCCGTGCGGATCGACGATCTTCATCTTGTAGCCCAGGTTGGGGAACCCCGGCGAACCCGGCTTCACCGGCCGCATCTCCAGCCCCGGCAGCAGGGTCAGCGCCGGCCAGCCGGTCTCGGTCTGCCAGTAGTTGTCGATGACCGGCTTGCCCAGCGCCTCGCCGATCCACAACGCGGTCGGCTCGTCCAGCGGTTCGCCGGCCAGGAACAGGTATTGCAGCGCGCTCAGGTCGTGATCGCGGATGTAGCTGGCCGCATGCTTCTTCAGCACGCGGATCGCGGTCGGCGAGGAGAACATGGTGCGCACCCGGTACTTCTCGCACAGCGCCCACCACACCCCGGGGTCCGGCTGCACCGGCAGGCCTTCGTACAGCAGCGAGGTGCAGCCGGCGATCAGCGGGCCGTACACGTTGTACGAATGGCCGACCGCCCAGCCGACATCGGACGTGGAGAACATCACCTGGCCCGGCGCGCAATCGAACACCGTGCGCATCGACAGCGCCAGCGCCACCGCGTAGCCGCCGACGTCGCGCTGTACGCCCTTGGGCTTGCCGGTGGTGCCGGAGGTGTACAGCAGATAGCTGGGTTCGTTGGATTCCAGCCAGGTCACCGGCACCTGCGCGTCGCCGACCTGCGCGCGCAACTCGGCGTAGTCCACGTCGCGCCCGTCGTTGCGCGGCTGCGCCGGATCCAGCCCGCGCGAGACGATCAGCACCTTCGGCGGCGGTGCGCTGGCTTCCGCGCAGGCGGCATCGACCAGCGGCTTGTAGGGGATGATCTTGCCGCCGCGGCTGCCGGCATCGGCGGCGATCAGCAGCTTCGGCGCCGCATCGTCGATGCGCAGCGCCAGGTTGTGCGCGGCGAAACCACCGAACACCACCGAGTGCACCGCGCCGATGCGCGCGCAGGCCAGCATCGCGAACACCGCCTCGGCCATGTTCGGCATGTAGATGACCACGCGGTCGCCGCGCTGCACGTCCAGACGCAGCAGCACCGCGGCGAAGGCATTGACCTCGGCATGCAGCTGCGCATAGGTGAATTCGCGGGTCTGCCCGGTCTCGCTGGACACCGCCACCAGCGCCAGCTGCGCGGCGCGCTCGGGCAGGTGCCGGTCGACCGCGTTGTGGCACAGGTTGGTCAGGCCGCCGCCGAACCAGCGCCGGAACGGCGGGTGGTCGTATTCTAGGATCGCCTGCGGCGGCCGCTGCCAGTGGATCGCCTTGGCCTGCTCCGCCCAGAACTCCTCCGGCTGCTCGATCGAGCGCCGGTACAGCGTCGCGTAGTCCATGCGGCCCCTCCCAAGGCGATGCACCCACGCCGAGCATAGTCCCTGCGCGTCGCGGGCGTCCTTCCGACCTTGGTCGAAGGGCGCCCGCGACGCCGCGGCGTCACCGGCCTGTGCCGCCGCCGGTGGACTGCCCTACTGCTTTTGCGCTGCCGCCTTCGCCGCCGCCGCACGCGGCGGCGCATTCTTCACGTAGCGGTCGAACCACTCCAGCATCTCGGCCACCACGTCCTCGTTGGACTCGCGCGCGGTGTACCAGTGCGGCTCGAACGGCAGCAGCACCAGCCGCGCGGTGCCGCCGTTGCCGCGGATCGCCTGGAACAGGCGCGGCGCCTGGGTGGTTTCGGTGCCGGGATTGGCGTCGTCCATGCCGTGCACGATCAGCAGCGGCTCGTTGATCTTGTCGGCGTGGAAGAACGCCGAGGCCTGCGCGTAGACCTCCGGCGCGGCCCAGAACGAGCGCCGCTCGTTCTGGAAGCCGAACGGGGTCAGGGTCTTGTTGTAGCTGCCGCTGGTCGCCACGCCGGCGCGGAACAGGTCGGTATGCGCCAGCAGGTTGGCCGCCATCAGCGCGCCATGGCTGTGGCCGGTGACGCCGATCCGCTGCCGGTCGACCACACCCAGTTCCACCGCCTTGTCCACCGCGGCGGTGGCGTTGTCCACCAGTTGCTGCAGATAGGTGTCGTAGGCGGTCTTGGGATCGCCGACGATCGGGAAGGCGGTGTCGTCGATGATCGCGTAGCCGGCCAGCAACAGCAGCTGGTAGGAACTCAGCCGGGTGAAATCGCGCTCGTTGGCGCCGCTGACCTGGCCGGCCTTGGACGGGTCGGCATAGTCCAGCGGATAGGCGTACAGGATCGCCGGCACCCGCGTGCCTTCCTTGTAGCCGGGCGGCGTGTACAGGGTGAACGACAGTTCCACCCCGTCCTTGCGCTTGTAGGTCACCAGCCGCTTCTTGATCTGCCGCACCAGCGGCGTCGGATCGGGGAAGCGGGTGACCGGCGCGATGCTCGAGGCGTAGACCGCTTCGCCCGCCGCCGCATCCGTCTGCGCCTGGCCCAGCGCGCGCAGGTACACGTTGGGCGGATCGGTCGGCGACTGGCGCCAGGTCAGCAGCTTGGTCGTATCGTCGCCGGCGAACCCGGCGAACACCTCGTCGGCGCTGGCATCGCTGCGGAACAGGCGCTCGGTCTTGCCGCTGGCCAGTTCGTAGCGGTCCAGGAACGCGCGGTCGCCGGCCGGCGTGGCGCCCTGCCCGCTCAGGAACAGCGCGCCGCGGTCCTCGTGCAGCACCGCTTCGCCGTTGGCCAGCACGCGCAGTTCCGGGGTGCCGGGATCGGCGTACAGATCGTCGGTGGATAGATCGAACAGCACGCGACCGGGCGTGCCGGGGCGGTCGGCGTCGAGCAGCGTGGTCCGCCGCCAGTGGCGGTTCTCGTCGTATTCGTCCAGCAGCGCCTGCCCGCCCTGGGCGAACCAGGACAGTCCGGCGTAGCGCTGGGTCACCCGCGCCAGTTCGCGCGGCTTGGCGGTGAACGGCGCCGCCAGGGTCAGCAGCTTGTCGCGTGCGGGCACGGTGGCCTTCCAGTCGCCGCCGTCCAGCGCCTCGGCCCAGACCAGCGTGGCCGGCTGGTTGGCCCGCCAGGAATACGCACGCGGGCCGGTCGGCACGCCCTGCACCGGCACCCGGTCGGCGACCGGCAGATCGGCCAGCACGCGCTCGCCGCCAGTGGACAGATCGAGCACCGCCACATCGTGGGCGAAACGCGCATAGGTGGTGACGTAGGAATACGGCCGCTTGAGCCGCTCCACGCGCACATGGCGGCCGTCGGGCGCGCCGTCCACCGCGGTATAGACCGCCGGCGCGCCGACCTTGCTCTGCTTGCCGCTGGCGGCATCGACGGTGAGCAGCTGCGAGGTGGCGTAGTAGGTGAACAGCGCCTCGTCCTCGGGGCTGGACAGCGTGTCGCGCGCCTCGTAGGTGCTGCTCTCGCCCTTGCCCTGGATGGTTTCCTTGACCTCCGGCCCCGGCGGCACCGCCGCCTTGCGCGGCGCCGCACCCAGGTCCTGCGGCACGGTCTTCAGCAGCAGCGTGTCGCTGCCGCCCAGCCACTGGATCTCGCCGCCCAGCACCGGGTTGAGCTGCACGCCGTCGATGCGGCGCACGTTGCCGGTGGCGACGTCGCCCAGCCACAGCTCGACGCGGTCGGCGGCGGTGTTGTTGAAGGCGAAACGGCGCCCGTCCGGCGACCACACCGGCAGCGCCGGACAGGCGCCGGCCGGCAGGGTCACCGCGGTCTGCTTGCCGCTGGCCACGTCGACCAGGCTAAAACCTTCCAGGCAGGCGCGGATGCCGTAACCGTTGGACATGTCGTGGCGGCTGTGGCTGCGCGGCTCCACACGCACCCCGGCCAGCTTCAGATACGGCTCGGCCACGCGTGCGATCGGCGGATACTGGGTGCGCTGCACCAGCAGCAGGGTCTTGCCGGTGGGATCCAGCCGCGGCGACGGATTCAGCGGCGCGCGCATCACCCCCAGCAGCGGCTCCGGCGGTTGCCGATAGCCGCTGTCCGCGGCGTTGGCGGCGAGCGGCAACAGGCTGGCCAGCGCCAGCCCTCCGATCCAGCGGTACGGAGCGCGCGTCATGCTATGTCCCCAAATGAATGGCCGAGGAAACCTAGCACACCCGCAAACCGGCGCGCGCGGGTGCAACGTCATGGCCGGCCGAACGGCGAAGACATGCCGCAGAGGCCGGCTGTCGCGCGCAGTCGTGGAATGGCGATGCAACGGCGACCATCGCCGCCGCGCGAGCGTGGCGCCCCCGACCTAGCTGGTGGCGCGCCAGCCGCTTGTCCGGCGCGGGCCAGCCCGAACACTAGGAAGCGGCCTTGCTGGTCTCGGCCACGATCTCGCACTTGGCCTTCTTGCTCTGCTCGCCAGCGCAGTACTTTTTTGCCGCACGCCGCGCCTGCCAGGCGCTATTGCCCTCGGCTGCGTACAGCTTGCCGTCGTCGCCCAGCGCCATCGCCGCATGCGGCTGCTGATGCACGTAGGCGAAGCATGCCGCCTCGCCACCGCAGGCCTGCAACACGGCCTGGCGGGCATCGCCGCGACGCACGCCGCCGCTGACCGCATAGGCTTTCTGCTGGGTACCGTTGTAGCCCAGCGCATTGAATTGCCAATACACGGCGCGGCCGCCGCTGCCGGCCGAGACGACCACGTCACAGTGGACGCCCGGCTTGGCGAGCTCGCATTGCCGCAGCGCCGCTTCCGCCGTCGAGGCGTAACCGATGACATCTTCGTCCGAGGCAGCAAAATAGAAGTAGTCGTCGTAGAAGCTCACCACCAGGCATGACGGACCGCAGTCGCGCGCGGCGGCCGCCTTGGCTTGGTCGGCATCGCTGTAATTCCATACCGAGCCCATCGCGCGGGTCGCCGGATCCAGCGCGACCGCGCCGGCCAGCCAGGCGCACTGGCTCTGCATCACCGGCTGGTTGTTGTACATGCCGACAACCACGTCCTGGCAGGACTGCCAGGCCTTGGCCGAGCCGGACCACGCCACTCCAGCCGCCAACAACAGCAGCAAGCCCCATATCCGTTGATGCATCGTGCGCTCCATGCTCGTTCCAGGCCGCGCAGTCTAGCGCTGTAGTCGCGCGCGCGTACCCGCAAAAGAAAAACGCCGGGCGAGCCCGGCGTCTTCCGCACCTCGATCGCAGCGATCAGCCCAGCAGGTGCGCCACGCCGCTGCGCTCTTCTTCCAGCTCGGCCAGGGTCTTGTCGATGTACTTCTGGCTGAAGTCGTCGATCGGCAGGTCCTTGACCAGGGTGTACTCGCCGTTCTCGGTGGTCACCGCGAAGCCGAACATCACGCCTTCCGGGATGCCGTAGGAACCGTCGGACGGCACGCCCATGGTCACCCACTTGCCGTTGCTGCCCAGCACCCAGTCGCGCACGTGGTCGATGGCGGCGTTGGCCGCCGAGGCGGCCGAGGACGAGCCGCGCGCCTCGATGATCGCCGCGCCGCGCTTGCCCACGGTCGGGATGAAGGTGCCGGCGTTCCACTCCTGGTCGTTGATCGCCTCGGCGATGGACGCGCCCTCGACGGTGGCGAAACGGTAGTCCGGATACATGGTCGGGCTGTGGTTGCCCCACACCACCAGCTTCTCGATGCCGCCGACCGGCTTGCCGAGCTTGCCGGCCAGCTGGCTCAGCGCGCGGTTGTGGTCCAGGCGCAGCATGGCGGTGAAGTTCTTCGGGTTCAGGTCCGGCGCCGACTTCATCGCGATGTAGGCGTTGGTGTTGGCCGGGTTGCCGACCACCAGCACCTTGACGTTGCGGCTGGCGACCTTGTTCAGCGCCGCGCCCTGCGCGGTGAAGATCTTGGCGTTCTCCAGCAGCAGGTCCTTGCGCTCCATGCCCGGGCCGCGCGGACGCGCGCCGACCAGCAGGGCCACGTCGGCGTCCTTGAACGCCACTTCGGCGTCGTCGGTGCCGACCATGCCGGCCAGCAGCGGGAACGCGCAGTCTTCCAGTTCCATCATCACGCCCTTCAGCGCGGCCTGGGCCTTCTCCATCGGCAGCTCGAGCAGCTGCAGGATCACCGGCTGGTCCTTGCCCAGCATTTCGCCGGAGGCGATACGGAACAGCAGGGCATAGCCGATCTGGCCGGCAGCGCCGGTCACAGCAACACGTACGGGTGTCTTCATGGGGGGTTCCTCTGCTAAAAAAAGGGATAAGAGTCAGTAGACGCGGTAGCCGAGCGGCTGCAGATGCGCGTCCAGGGCGGCGGTGTCGTAGCCGTCGATCACGTGCTGGCCGATCACCGTGATCGGCACGCCTTCGCGGCCCAGCGCGGCGGCGGCCAGGCGGCCTTCCTCCTGCTCCACGTCGAGCACGCGGTAGCGGACCTGGGCGCGTTCGAAATCGGCCTGTTGCCGGCGGCAGTAGCCGCACCAGTCGGCGGCCAGCATGACGATGCCGTCTTCGCCGGTGAGCCTCCGCGGATCGCCGGCCGCCAGCGTTGCCGGCGCCGATGCGGCCTCCGAACTGCGCCACCACGCGTGCACGCCGCCGCCGATTCCGAGCAGCACCATGCACAGCAAAAGGGGACGCATCGTCATCGAGGGTCGGGCGCGGCAATCAACCGGGAAATGTTAGCACGCAGGCCATCGGCGACCGGCCGCCAGGGCCGGTCGCGGCGGCACTCAGGCGTCGAGCAGGCGGTTCCACTCGGCGACGCGGTCGGCCTTGGCCGCCAGCACCGCATCGGTATCGCCTTCGATGGTGATCTTGTTGATCGCATCGCCCTGGGCGACGCTGTCGACCACGTCCAGGCCCTGGGTCACCTTGCCGAACACGGTGTGCTTGCCGTCCAGCCACGGGGTGGCGGTGTGGGTGATGAAGAACTGGCTGCCGTTGGTGCTGGGACCGGCGTTGGCCATCGACAGCACGCCGCGCTCGTGGCGCACGCCGTTGTTGGTCTCGTCCTCGAAACGGTAGCCTGGGCCGCCGCGGCCGGAGCCTTCCGGGCAGCCGCCCTGGATCATGAAGTCGGCGATCACGCGGTGGAAGCTCAGCCCGTCGTAGAAGCCGCGCTTGGCCAGGTTCACGAAGTTGGCCACGGTCAGCGGCGCCTTGTCGGGATACAGCTCGATGGTGATCGGGCCGCGGGCGGTGTCGAAATGGGCGATCAGGGACATGGGATTCCTTGGAAACGGGGGCGTCATTTGGGGCGCATAGGATACACGCCGGCCTGTTTGGCCCGCCTCCGGTGCCGCCGGCAGCGCCACCGCCGCCGCCTGAATCCTGAACCGGCAGGCGCGTCGGGATACAGGTATAATAGGGGGCTTACTCTCCTTCCTTTCTGGCGCCGGTTGGCCCCCTTTCGCATGTCCATCGAAAATCTTCGCAATATCGCCATCGTCGCCCACGTCGATCATGGCAAGACCACCCTCGTCGACTGCCTGCTGAAGCAGTCCGGCACCCTCTCCGAGCGCACGGTGCTGGCCGAGCGCGTGATGGACAGCAACGATCAGGAAAAGGAACGTGGCATCACGATCCTGGCCAAGAACACGGCCATCACCTGGCAGGGCAACCGCATCAACATCGTCGACACCCCCGGACACGCCGACTTCGGCGGCGAAGTGGAGCGCGTGCTGTCGATGGTGGACTCGGTGCTGATCCTGGTCGACGCGATGGACGGGCCGATGCCGCAGACCCGCTTCGTGACCCAGAAGGCCTTCGCGATGGGCTTCAAGCCGATCGTGGTGGTCAACAAGATCGACCGCCCGGGCGCGCGTCCGGACTGGGTGATCGACCAGGTGTTCGACCTGTTCGACAAGCTCGGCGCGACCAACGAGCAGCTCGACTTCCCGATCGTCTACGCCTCGGCGCTGCACGGCTACGCGAGCCTGGACGACAGCGCCCGCGAAGGCGACATGACCCCGCTGTACGAAGCGATCATGAAGCACGTGGCGCCGCCGCAGGTGGATCCGGACGGCCCGTTCCAGATGCGCATCAGCCAGCTGGACTACAACAACTTCGTCGGCCTGATCGGCATCGGCCGCATCCAGCGCGGCAAGGTCAAGAAGAACATGCCGGTCAGCATCGTCGACCGCGAAGGCAAGAAGCGCCAGGGCAAGATCCTGCAGGTGCTGGGCTTCATGGGCCTGGAGCGGGTGGAAGTGGAAGAGGCCGAGGCCGGCGACATCGTCGCCATCTCCGGCGTCGCCGACATGAGCATCTCCGACACCATCTGCGCGCTCGACACCCCGGAAGCGCTGCCGGCGCTGACCGTGGACGAGCCGACCATCTCGATGACCTTCCAGGTCAACAACTCGCCGTTCGCCGGCAGCAAGGAACACAGCGGCGGCAAGTTCATCACCAGCCGCCAGATCCGCGAGCGCCTGGAGCGCGAGACGCTGCACAACGTCGCACTGAAGGTCGAGGAAGGGTCGGACCCGGACAAGTTCCTGGTCTCCGGCCGCGGCGAACTGCACCTGTCGGTGCTGATCGAGAACATGCGCCGCGAAGGCTTCGAGCTGGCGGTGTCGCGTCCGGAAGTCATCGTCAAGGAGATCGACGGCAAGCTGATGGAGCCGGTCGAGCAGCTGGTGGTGGACATCGAAGAGCAGCACCAGGGCGGCGTGATGGAGAAGCTGGGCATCCGCAAGGGCCAGCTGAAGAACATGGAGCCGGACGGCAAGGGCCGCGTGCGCCTTGACTACATGATCCCGGCGCGTGGCCTGATCGGCTTCCAGAACGAGTTCCGCACCCTGACCCAGGGCTCGGGCCTGCTGTTCCACGTGTTCGACCATTACGGCCCGAAGGAACAGGGCGCCATCGCCAAGCGCCAGAACGGCGTGATGATCGCCAACGCCGCCGGTGCCACCCCCGCCTACTCGCTGGGGCCGCTGGAAGAGCGTGGCCGCCTGTTCGCCGCCGAAGGCGACAACGTGTACGAAGGCCAGCTGATCGGTATCCACTCCAAGGACAACGATCTGACCGTCAACGCGATCAAGACCAAGCCGCTGACCAACATGCGCGCTTCGGGCAAGGACGATGCGATCAAGCTGACCCCGGCGATCAAGTACACGCTGGAACAGGCGCTGGACTTCATCGAGGACGACGAGCTGGTCGAAGTCACCCCGAAGGAAATCCGCCTGCGCAAGAAGTTCCTGACCGAAAGCGATCGCAAGCGCGCCGGTCGCGGCGGCTGATCGCCGAGTTCCCGTGGCCAGCAAGAAGGCGTACAACCCGGATCCGCACGCGCATCCGGGCCTGCACCTGATCGCACTGCTGGAGGCCGGCAAAGGCCTGCTCGCGGTGCTCGCGGCCACGGGTCTGGAACTGATGGGCCCGCTGCCGCTGCGCGCGGCGGTGGGCCGGCTGATCGTGCGTTTCAGCCTGGACCCGGAGCACGGCGCGCTGCCGTCGCTGCTCACCATGATCAATCCCGGCGCGGTGCATCTTGCCGCCGCCGGCATGCTCGCCTACGGCGTGCTGCACATCGTCGAAGCCTGGGGCCTGTGGCGCGCCAAGGCCTGGGCGTCGATGCTGGGCTGCATTTCCGCGGCCATCTACCTGCCGTTCGACATCTACGCGATCGTGCGCCATCCCGGCTGGGCCGCGTGGGCGGTGCTGGCGATCAACCTGGCCGTGGTCGGCATCCTGGCCCGCGACCTGATCCGGCGCCGGCGGCGTCCCGCGCACTGAGCGCATGCGGGCAGGCGCCCGCATCGGTTTGCCAATCCCCATAGCGCTGCGTAGCCTCCTGGAGAACGACTCCCCGGGAACCTGCCGATGCGCCTGCTGCCCGTCCTGTTGCTGTGCGGCGCCCTCGCCGGCTGCCGGCATCCCGTCCTGCCCGACACCGCCGGTGCCGCGCCGCCACAAGCCCCAGACGCGTTCGCCCATGCCGAAACCGACATCGCCACGCTGCAGGCGCAGATGGCACGCGGCACGCTCGACAGCGCCGGCCTGACCGCGGCCTACCTGCAACGGATCGATGCGCTGGACCGGCAAGGGCCTGCGCTGCACGCGATCATCGAACGCAATCCGCGCGCCCTGGACGAAGCGCGGCAGCGGGACGCCGAACGCCGCGCCGGGCATCTGCGTGGCCCGCTGCACGGCATCCCGCTGGTGTTGAAGGACAACATCGATGCGCGGCCGATGGCCACCTCGGCCGGCTCGCTGGCGCTGGCCGACTTCCAGCCGCCGCACGACGCGTTCCTGGTGCAGCGCCTGCGCCAGGCCGGCGCGGTGATCCTGGGCAAGAGCAACCTCAGCGAGTGGGCTAACTTCCGCTCCAGCAAGTCCAGTTCCGGCTGGAGCGCGCGCGGCGGGCAGACCCGCAATCCGTACGTGCTCGATCGCAATCCCTGCGGCTCCAGCGCCGGCACCGGCGTAGCCGTGTCGGCCAATCTGGCGGTGGCCGGCATCGGCACCGAGACCGACGGCAGCATCGTCTGCCCGGCCGCGGTGAACGGCCTGGTCGGACTGAAACCGACAGTCGGCCTGGTCAGCCGCGACGGCATCCTCCCGATCTCCGCCAGCCAGGACACGGCCGGACCGATGACCCGCAGCGTCGCCGACGCGGCGACGCTGCTGAGCGTACTGGCCGCGCCCGATCCTGCCGACCCGGCCACCGCCGCGGCACCGCGTCCGCCCGGCTACGACTACACCGCGCACCTGCGCCGCGACGCGCTGCGCGGCGCACGCATCGGCCTGCTGCCCTCACCGCTGACCCAGACCCCGGACATCGCCGCGGCGCAGGCGCGCGCGGTCGCCGCGTTGCGTGCGGCCGGCGCCACCGTGGTCGCTGCGCGGATCCCCACCGCCGGGCAATGGGACGACGCCGAACTGACCGTCTTGCTGACCGAGTTCAAGGCCGGGCTGGAACGCTACCTCGACACGCGCCAGGCGCCGCTGCGCACCTTGGCGCAACTGATCGCGTTCAACCGCGCGCATGCCGAGCGCGAGCTGGCGCACTTCGACCAGGCGCTGTTCGAACAGGCGCAGGCCACCCACGGCCTGGACGACCCGGCCTATCTGGAAGCGCGGGCGAAAGCCAGGCGCCTGGCCGGTCCGGACGGCATCGACGCGGCCCTGCGCGCGCAGCGGCTGGATGCGCTGATCGCGCCGACCACCGGCCGCGCCTGGAAGACCGACCCGCTCCACGGCGACGACTTTCCCGGCGCCAGCTACGGCGCGGCGGCGGTGGCCGGCTATCCCAGCCTGACCGTGCCGATGGGCGCCAGCGACGGCCTGCCGCTGGGCTTGGTGTTCATCGGCGGCGCCTGGAGCGAACCGCGCCTGATCGAACTGGGCTACGCCTACGAACAGCGCAGCCGCGCACGCACGCCGCCGGCGTTCTTGCCGACGCTGCCGCAGGCCACGGAGCATCCGTAAAGCGAATAGCGCCGCAATGGCGCCAACGCGCAACCCATCGACAGACGGTTGGCGAAGAACGCCTTTGTAGGAGCGGCTTCAGCCGCGACCGGGCGTTACCAGGAAAGCCCCGGTCGCGTCTGAAGCCGCTCCTACAGGTTTCAATGAGAATCCATGCGTCACCAACAACGCGTGGACGCTGCAGGCGCCTGCCGCCACGCCGACACGGCGCAACCCAACGCTATGCCGTATCCGGCCTCGGCGCGCCCGGATCCTGCACCGCTGTCGCCGCCGGCGCGCCATCCTCGGCGCCGGGCGAGCGCATCGCCGCCGAGTCGCTGGCCGTCGATGGCGGCCGTGGTGCCGCGCGCGCGGTGTCCGAGGAGATCTCCGCGCGCAGCTTCGGCAAGGCATACGGATGTTCGCGGGTCAGGAAATCGATCATCCGTTCGCGCACGATGCAGCGCAGGTCGAACGCATCGCCGGAATTGCGCGCGCTGACCAGCAGGCGCACCTGGATCGTGCTCTCGCTGGTCTCGGTCACCTGGGTCACGCAGACGCGGCCATCCCACAGCGGCTCGCTCTTGCAGATCCGCTCCAGCTCGGCGCGCAGCTGCGGCATCGGCGTGCGGTAATCCAGCCACAGGAACGCGGTACCGAGCAGGTCGGCGCTGCTGCGCGTCCAGTTCTGGAACGGATTTTCGATGAACCAGGTCAACGGCACCACCATGCGCCGCTCGTCCCAGATCCGCACCACCACGTAGGAACTGCCGATCTCCTCGATGCGGCCCCACTCGCCTTCGACGATGACCACATCGTCGAGCCGGATCGGCTGGGTCAGGGCGATCTGCAGGCCCGCGATCAGGTTGCCGAACACCGGCTTGGCGGCGATACCGGCGACCAGGCCGATGATGCCGGCCGAGGCCAATAGCGTAGTGCCGATCTGCCGCACAGCCGGGAAGGTCAGCAGCACCACCGAGGTGCCGAGCAGGATGATCGTGCCCATCGCCACGCGTGCCAGCACCCGGGTCTGGGTCTGGATGCGCCGCGCGGTCAGATTGTCGGCCACTTCGATCGGATAGCTGCGCAGGATGGCCTTTTCCAGCGCGGCGGCGCCGCGCACCAGCAGCCAGGTCACGCAACCGATCATGCCGATATGCAGCAGGTGCTGCAGGTCGGTCAACGCGCGCTCGTCCAGCGGCGTGGATTCCAGTGCGAAGCTGAGCATCAGCATCGGCAGCAGGAAGGCCATCGGCACGCTGACCACGCGGATGATGCGCGCGCGCCGGTAGTCGCGCCCGCGCATGCGCTGCGCGATGCGCAACAACAGCCACCAGGCGAGGAAGCCGAGCACTACCGCGGCGCCGATCGGCAGCGTGTAAGCGCGCCACGGGATCCAGTCGAGATCCAGATTCAAGATGCGCTCCTTGAAGGGGGGAGGAGTCGCGACAGTGTGGCAAAGCAGGCATGAGCGCAGTGTCGAGCGCTGTGCCGCGGCACGAATCGCGGCACCATCGCCAGGCGTGCGCACGGCGCACATCCGCGACACGCGCATCGCGGGCGAGCGGCGCCCCGTTCCTGGCGCAGTCCACGACCGATGTGCGCGATCGCAGCGTGCGTGCTTCCTGAGCGGCGACAAGCAACTCGCCAACGGCCCGCGGCCGCCGCTGCAGATGGTGCGTCCTCAGTTACGTCCGAAGCTGGATGCGGCAGCCGCGGCGCCTGCCAAGACCCCGAGGCGCCGACATCGCCAACCAGCCCCCCATCGCAGGCCGCGACACGCGCGCTGCAGCTGCATTCGCGGTGTCGGATATCGACGACTTCAAGCGCGCCGACGAGCGCCATCGCCACGACATCGGCACCTGGCGCACGCAGCGCACCAGCAAGCCCGCTGCGGTGACCCAGGGAGCGCGCGGTCAGTCCGTGCTCAACGGCACGCTGCGCCCGTTCTGCTTGCGCACGATCGCCAGCGCGATCTCCAGCGACTGCTCGTAGTTCAGGCGCGGATCCACGCTGGAGCGGTACGCCCGCTCCAGGTCGCGCTCGGTCAGCTCGCGCGCGCCGCCGGTGCATTCGGTGACGTCTTCGCCGGTCAGCTCCAGGTGCACGCCGCCCAACCGCGTGCCGGCCGCAGCGTGGATGTCGAACGACTGCTCCACCTCGCCCAGCACGTTGTCGTAGCGCCGCGTCTTGTAGCCGTTGCTGGTGCTCTCGGTATTGCCGTGCATCGCATCGCACACCCACAGCACGCGGCGGCCGTCGCGCTTCACCGCATCCAGCAGCGGCGGCAGTTTCTGCGCGATCTGTGCCGCGCCCATGCGGTGGATGAAGGTCAACCGGCCCGGTTCGTCTTCGGGGTTGAGCACGTCGATCAGGCGCAGCAACTGGTCCGGCTGCGCCGACGGCCCGACCTTGATCGCGATCGGGTTGCGGATGCCGCGGAAATATTCCACGTGCGCGCCGTCCAGCGCGGCGGTGCGCATGCCGATCCACGGGTAATGCGTGCTCAGGTTGAACCAGCCCCACTGCCGCGGCACTTCGCGGGTCAGCGCCTCCTCGTACGGTAGCAGCAGCGCTTCGTGCGAGGTGTAGAAATCGACCCGGTTGAGGTTGTACAGCTGCGCGCCGGACAGCGTCTCCATGAAGCGCACCGCGTCGCCGATCGAGGCCACCATCTTCTGGTAGTCCTCGGCCAGCGGCGAGTAGCCGACCCAGCTCAGGTTCCAGTACTCGGGATGGTGCAAATCGGCGAAGCCGCCGTCGATCAGCGCGCGCACGAAGTTCATCGTCATCGCCGAACGCGAGTGCGCGGTGATCATCCGCCGCGGATCGGGCACGCGCGCCTGCGCGGTGAACTCCGGGCCGTTGACCACGTCGCCGCGGTAGCTCGGCAGGGTCACGCCGTCGCGGGTCTCGGTATCGGCCGAGCGCGGCTTGGCGTACTGGCCGGCATAGCGGCCGACCCGCACCACCGGCAGGCGCAAGCCGTGCACCAGCACCAGGCTCATCTGCAGCAGCACCTTGAGCCGGTTGGAGATCGTGCCGGACTCGCAATCGCTGAAGTTCTCCGCGCAATCGCCGCCCTGCAGCAGGAACCGCTTGCCTTCCTGCGCTTCGGCCAGCTGCTTCTTCAGCGCGAAGATCTCCCACGAGGTGACCAGCGGCGGCAGATGGCGCAATTCGCCCAGCGTCGCCTCCAGCGCCTGCGCGTCCGGATACACCGGCATCTGCAGCGCGGGTTTGCCGCGCCAGCTTGCGGGCGCCCAGGACGGCGAAGCGGATTCGGGCGGGGCGGCGGGGACGGACAGGTTCATGAAAGGACTCCTTGGCAACCTGCGATGTTCGCAGAGCCAGGCCGCGACGCAAAGCACTGCGTGACGCGGTTGCGCAGCCGTGGCCGCAGCAGCGTGAAGCACATGAACGGCAGGCAAAGCGCACATGCCAGGCATGACTTCCGGCCTACGCCAACGCCACTGCGAAAGCAGAATGTTATTACATAACAAATCTTTTCCTTCCCCTCCCCAGGTCTCGCCTACGCCATGACGCCCCGCCCCCTCTCCGCCGCCATCGCCCTCGTCCTGCTGGCCGCGCCCGGCCTCGCCTTCGCCGCCGATGCGGCTAGCGCCGACACTGGTCCCGAACGCACCACCGACCTGGATGCGGTCACCGTCACCGCCAAGCTGGAAGCGGCGCGCAACGCGCTGTCGCCGGACATCGGCAGCAGCCAGTACGCGATCACCGCCGAGGACATCGAGCGGCTGCCGCTGGGCGCCTCCACCCCGCTCAACCAGGTGCTGCTGCAGGCCCCGGGCGTGGTCCAGGACTCCTATGGCGGCATCCACGTGCGTGGCGACCACGCCAATCTGCAGTACCGCATCAATGGCGTGCTGATCCCCGAGTCCATCTCCGGCTTCGGCCAGAGCCTGGACCCGCGCACGATCAAGAGCATCAAGCTGCTCGATGGCGCGCTGCCGGCGCAGTTCGGCGACCGCACCGCGGCAGTGGTGGACATCACCACCAAGAGCGGCGTGGAACTGGGCAACGGCGGCAGCGTCGGCATCACCGGCGGCTCCTACGGCACGCTCAATCCGAACGCCTCCTGGTGGGGCAGCAGCGGCCGCTGGAGCTGGTTCGTCACCGGCGACTACGAGCAGAACAAGCTCGGCCTGGAGAATCCGGTCAACAGCCGCGACCCCGAGCACGACAAGACCCATCAGGGCAAAGGTTTCGCCGACCTCAGCTACCTGATCGACGAGAACACCCGGCTCAGCCTGCTGGTCGGCTATGCCAACAACCGCTTCCAGATCCCGAACAATCCGGGGCAGACGCCGGCGTACGACTATCTGGGCACCACCGATTTCGATTCCTCCAAGCTTGACGAGAACCAGCGCGAGAACACCCGCTTCGGCACCCTGGTGCTGCAGGGTTCGCTCGGCGCCACCAGCTACCAGCTGTCGGCCGGACAGCGCTACAGCAGCGTCGCGTTCTCGCCCGACGTCGCCGGCGACCTGATCTTCAACGGCGTCGCCTCGCAGGTGGACCGCAGCAACCGCGCCAACACCGTGCAGGCCGACTTCTCCACCCCGCTCGGCGACGCGCACACGCTGCGCTACGGCGTGTACGGCAATTTCGAGCACGCCGTCGCCAGCAACAATTCCTATGTGTTCCCGGCCGACGCCGACGGCAACCAGACCAGCAACACGCCGGTGTTCATCCCCGACGCCAGCCGCTTCCACGCCAGCACCTACGCGGTGTACCTGCAGGACGAATGGAAGATCGGCGACGACTGGACCGTGAACTACGGCGTGCGTGGCGACCGCTACAAGGCGTTCGGCACCACCGAAGGCCAGCTCAGCCCGCGCCTGGGCGTGGTCTGGCAGGCCAGCGCCGACACCACCGTGCACGCCGGCTATGCGCGCTACTTCACCCCGCCGGCCAGCGAACTGATCTCCACCAGCGACATCGCCCTGTACGACGGCACCACCAACCAGCAGTCCACCGCCGGCGGCGCGACCACGCCGCTGAGCGAGCGCAGCGACTATTACGACCTGGGCATCTCGCAGGTGGTCAACGAGCACCTGACCCTGGGCCTGGACACCTACTACCGCAAGGCCGACCGCCTGCAGGACGAAGGCCAGTTCGGCGCCGCCTACGTGTATTCCACGTTCAACTACCGCTACGGCCGCATCCGCGGCGCGGAGTTCAGCGCCGACTACAGCAACGGGCCGGTCACCGCCTACTTCAACGTCGCCTACAGCAAGGCGATGGGCAAGCGGGTCATGACCAGCCTGTACAACTTCGATCCGGACGCGCTGGCCTACGTCTACGACAACTGGATCCACCTGGACCACGACCAGAAGTTCACCTCGTCCGGCGGCATCAGCTACGCGCTCGACGACGCCAGCCGGATCGGCGCCAACTATCTGTTCGGCAGCGGCCTGCGCACCGATACCGACACCGTGCCCAACGGCGGCGAGCTGCCGTCGTACTTCCAGCTGAACCTCAGCGCCGGCCACGACTTCGCGCTCAGCGCGCATCCGCTGCACGCGCAAGTGGCGGTGCTCAACGTGCTCGATCGCGCCTACCAGCTGCGCGACGGCGGCGGCATCGGCGTGTTCGCCCCGCAATGGGCGCCGCGCCGCGGCGTCTACCTGAGCCTGCAGCAGGATTTCTGAGGCAAGTGCGCAGCCAGGCCGCGCCCGCAGGACGGGCCGGCCTGGATGCATGGATGGGTGCGGCGCCGCGATCGTTCGCAGCGGCCGCGCCGCTGCTGCCCGCGGATTCACGTCATCCGTTTACCGTCTGCAGCACCGTGTAGGAGCGGCTTCAGCCGCGACAGAGGCTTACCGATAGTACCTGTCGCGGCTGAAGTCGCTCCTACAGGTGCGCTGCCTCTCAGCCCACGACAAGACGCAGCACGCGGAAACCTCAGTGCAGCGAGCGCCGCCGGGCCTTGAACCCGGCATACAGCGCGAACAGCGCCAGCGCCACGAAACAGATCAGGCACCACATCGGCATCGACAGGCCGAGAAAACGCCAGTCGATATTGCCGCAGTCGCCGGTCCCGGTCAGCACCCGGCGCAGCACTTCGAACGGCCCCATCGTCTCGCGCAGGAAGCTCAGCGGCGGACCGCAGGAGGCCATCGGATCGGGAAACAGCTGCACCGACACGTGCTTGGTGGAAATGCCGGCACCAACGGCCGCGGCCAGGAACGCCAGCACGCCATAGACCTTGCGTCCGCCGCTGCGGGCCGGCCCGTGCAAGGCGCCGAGCAGGAACAGCAGGCCGAGCGCGGCGAACGCGATGCGCTGGAAGATGCACAGCGGACAGGGCTCGATGCCGAGCTGCACCTGCACGTAGATCGCATAGCCCAGCAACCCGGCACAGATCAGAAAGCCGAACAGGAACTGCGCGCGGAAACTCCAGCGTAACGGGTTCATCGGGTCGGGCTCACATGAACAGTTAGTGCATTATCCGCCATCGCCCGCCTCGCCACCATGTGCCGTGCGTCCCTGGGTGCGGCGAACGCGACAGCGCCTGCGCGGCGCAAACCGCCGCCGTCCAGACGCAAAAAAGCCCGGACATGCCGGGCTTCTTGCTGACGCGGTGCGGGCCGGATTTACTCGGCCACTTCCTCGGCGATCGCGGTCGGGCGATCGACCAGCTCGACGTACGCCATCGGCGCGTTGTCGCCGGCGCGGAAGCCGCACTTCAGGATGCGCAGGTAGCCGCCCGGACGCGACTGGTAACGCGGGCCCAGCTCGACGAACAGCTTGCCCACCGCTTCCTTGTCGCGCAGGCGCGAGAAGGCCAGACGGCGATTGGCGACGCCATCGACCTTGGCGATGGTGATCAGCGGCTCGGCGACGCGACGCAGCTCCTTGGCCTTCGGCAGGGTGGTCTTGATCAGCTCGTGCTTGAACAGCGAGGCCGCCATGTTGGAGAACATCGCCTGGCGATGGGCGCTGGTGCGGTTGAACTTGCGGCCGGATTTCTGGTGACGCATGGTCTTGGTTCCTATGGAAAGTTGAAACTGCTGGAGATCGCTGTCGCCGTCCTGGCGTTGAACAATGGACTGCGGATGGTCCGAGCCGGCCGTCCCTGACCGGACAACGCCGCGGGCTTGAAGACCCGTCGGCGTAGTTGTGCAACTGATGCGGCGCGAGGCGCCGCGAAGGCGCCCCTGCTTCCGTCCCTGGCGGTCTTACCCGGGCTCCGTAGAGCCCTGCCCGGCCATCCATGACCGGACTGCAGCGTCCGTGGCCGATGCCGGTGCGGCATCGGCCAGGTGCGGCTGCTTAGCCGAGCATGCCGTGCTGGGCGACGCCGGCCGGCGGCCAGTTCTCCAGCTTCATGCCGAGCGACAGGCCACGCTGGGCCAGCACTTCCTTGATCTCGGTCAGCGACTTCTTGCCGAGGTTCGGGGTCTTGAGCAGCTCCACTTCGGTCTTCTGGATCAGATCGCCGATGTAGTAGATGCTCTCGGCCTTCAGGCAGTTGGCCGAACGCACGGTCAGTTCCAGATCGTCGATCGGACGCAGCAGCACCGGATCCACGCCATTGCTGGCCGGCTTGGCCGCGCCACGGTCGCGATGGGTGAAGTCGCCGAACACCGACAGCTGATCGCTGAGGATGTCGGCGGCGGTGCGCACGGCTTCCTCGGCATCGATCGTGCCGTTGGTCTCGATGTCCAGGACCAGCTTGTCCAGGTCGGTACGCTGCTCGACGCGCGCGGATTCGACCGCGTAGGCGACGCGGCGCACCGGCGAGAACGACGCATCCAGGATCAGGCGACCGATGGTGCGGGTTTCCTCGTCCGGACGGCGACGCGCGGCGGCCGGCTGGTAGCCGAAGCCACGCTCGATCTTCAGACGCATGTTGATCGCCATGTCCTTGGTCAGGTGGCAGATCACGTGGTCGTTGTTGAGGATCTCGACGTTGTGGTCGGTCTTGATGTCGGCGGCAGTGACCGTGCCCGGACCCTGCTTGGACAGCGACAGCGTGGCGCTGTCACCGGTGTGTATGCGGATGGCCACGTCCTTGAGGTTGAGCAGGACATCCAGCACGTCCTCCTGCAGCCCTTCGACCGTGGTGTACTCGTGCAGCACGCCGTCGATCTCGACTTCGGTGATCGCGAAGCCGGGGATCGAGGACAACAGCACGCGACGCAGGGCATTGCCCAGCGTGTGCCCATACCCGCGCTCCAAGGGCTCGATTACGACCTTGGCGCGGTTGTCGGTAAGGCGTTCGATCTGCGGCCCACGGGGGCGCAGAACCTGGTTGGCGGTAACCGTCATGTTGCGGGTTCTCCTGACGAGCCTCCGTTGCCGGAGGCTCTCCAATGTGATTACTTCGAATACAACTCGACGATCAGCGCTTCGTTGATGTCAGCAGGCAGGTCCGCACGATCCGGCACGGCCTTGAAGATGCCGCTGAACTTCTTCGAATCGACCTCGACCCAGGACGGGTTCAGGTCGTGCGTTTCGGCAACGGTCAGCGCTTCCTGCACGCGGAGCTGCTTCTGCGCCTTTTCCGACAGGGCGATCGCGTCGCCGGCCTTGACCTGGTACGAGGCCAGGTTCACCGACTTGCCGTTGACCAGCACGCCACGGTGCGACACCAGCTGGCGCGCGGCCGGGCGGGTGACGGCGAAGCCCATGCGGTAGACGACGTTGTCCAGGCGGGTTTCCAGCAGCTGCAGCAGGTTCTCGCCGGTGTTGCCCTTCTTGGTCGAGGCCTTCTTGTAGTAGTTGCGGAACTGACGCTCCAGCAGACCGTAGATACGCTTGACCTTCTGCTTTTCGCGCAGCTGGGTGGCGTAGTCGGACAGCTTGCCCTTGCGGGCGGTCGCGCCGTGCTGGCCGGGCTTCTGCTCCAGCTTGCACTTGGAGTCCAGCGCACGCGCCGGGCTCTTGAGGGAAAGATCGGCGCCTTCACGGCGCGCGAGCTTACAGGTAGGACCGATATAACGAGCCATTTCTTATCGCTCCTTTAGACGCGACGCTTCTTCGGCGGACGGCACCCGTTGTGCGGGATAGGCGTCACGTCGATGATGTTGGTGATCTTGTATCCGACGTTGTTCAACGAACGGACGGCGGACTCGCGACCCGGACCCGGGCCCTTGATGCGCACTTCCAGCGACTTCACGCCGTAGTCGAGCGCAGCGCGCCCGGCCTTCTCGGCGGCAACCTGCGCCGCGAACGGCGTGGACTTGCGCGAACCGCGGAAACCAGCGCCACCGGAGGTCGCCCAGGACAATGCATTGCCCTGACGGTCGGTGATGGTCACGATGGTGTTGTTGAACGAAGCGTGGACGTGGGCGACGCCGTCGGTGACGACGCGCTTGATCTTCTTCTTGGTTTTTGATGCTGCGGGCTTAGCCATGTCTGTCCCTTACTTCCTGATCGCCTTGCGCGGGCCCTTGCGGGTGCGGGCGTTGGTGCGGGTGCGCTGACCACGCAGCGGCAGGCCACGACGATGACGCAGGCCGCGGTAGCAGCCCAGGTCCATCAGACGCTTGATGGCGATGCCCACTTCGCGACGCAGGTCGCCTTCGACGATGTACTTGCCGACTTCGAGGCGCAGGCGCTCGATTTCCGGCTCGGACAGGTCACGGATCTTGGTGGTCGAGGTCACGCCTGCGGCTTCGCAGACCTTCTTCGAACGGGTACGGCCGATGCCGAAAATGCTTTGCAACCCGACCCAGACGTGCTTCTGGGCTGGCAGGTTGACGCCTGCAATACGCGCCATGACGCGGTTCTCCAACTGAGTGATGGCCCGACGGCGCACTGTGGCGCCATCCGGCAGGATGGATCAAAAAGTGAACTTGTAAGTCTAGCAAGGTCTCGGGTTACATGGAAGCCCGTGGAACCTTTCGGTTCCGCAAGCCCGGCATGGGGAGTGTGCCCATGCTCCGGCGCCGGACGTCGTTGGCCAGGGTGAGGATCCACCTCGGCCGCCCGCGCTACTCCAGCGCAGGACCACCACGTCTCACCCACGCACGAGACCGCTGCATGGGCCGCCCTTCAAGTGGGAAGACTGCGCCCGGGAACCGGGGCGTCTTCACCGAAGGAAGTCAAATTATAGCAATCAACCGCGGGCGAAACCGCCGCCGCGCGAGCCACCCTTGAGGTTGGCCTTCTTCAACAGGCTTTCGTACTGGTGCGACATCAGGTGCGCCTGGATCTGCGCGATGAAGTCCATCACCACCACGACCGCGATCAGCAGCGAGGTGCCGCCGAAGTGGAACGAGGTGCCGAGCTGCGCGCGCATGATTTCCGGCAGCAGGCACACGATCACCAGATACAGCGAACCGGCGGCGGTCAAGCGGGTCAGCACGCCGTCGACGTAGTCGGCGGTGGCCTTGCCCGGACGGATACCCGGGATCAGCGCGCCGGACTTCTTCAGATTGTCCGCGGTTTCCTGCGAGTTGAACACCAGCGCGGTATAGAAGAACGCGAAACCGATGATCAGCGCGGCGAACACGATCATGTGCACCGGCTCGCCCGGGCCCAGCGCATTGGCGATGCGCTGCAGCCAGCTGCCGAAGGTGCTGTTGGAGGCGGCCTGGCCCGACCACATCGACAGCGTCGCCGGGAAGGCGAGGATGCTCGAGGCGAAGATCGGCGGAATCACGCCGGCCATGTTCAGCTTCAGCGGCAGGAACGAGGTCTGGTTCATGTACGCGTTGCGGCCGCCCTGGCGGCGCGCGTAGTTAACCGTGATCCGCCGCTGCCCGCGCTCGACGAACACCACGAACAGGGTGAAGGCAAGGATGGTCAGCACGATCAGCAACAGCGAGATGAAGCTCATGTTGCCGTCGCGGTAGGCTTCCACGGTCTGGATCGACGCCGCCGGCAGGCCGGCGACGATGCCGGCGAAGATGATCAGCGACACGCCGTTGCCGATGCCGCGCTCGGTGACCTGCTCGCCGACCCACATCAGGAAGATGGTGCCGGCAGTCAATGCGATCACCGCGGTGAGCACGAAGCCCATGCCCGGCGCGTACACCACCGGTGCACCGCCCGGTGCGGTCTGGTTCTGCAGCGCCAGCGCGATACTGCCGCCCTGCACCACCGCCAGAAGCACCGCGCCGATGCGCGAATACTGGGTGATCTTGCGTCGGCCAGATTCGCCTTCCTTCTGCATCGCCTTCAGCGACGGGAAGATGTGCGTGGCCAACTGGATCACGATCGATGCCGAGATGTACGGCATCACGTTCAGCGCGAAAATGCTGAAACGGTGCAGGGCGCCGCCCGAGAACATGTTGAACATGTCCACGATGCCGCCGCCCTGCGCCTGCATCAGCGCAAGCATGGCTTCGGGATTGACGCCCGGCACCGGCACATAGCAGCCGATGCGGTAGACGATCAATGCGCCGAGAACGAACAACAGGCGCTGGCGAAGTTCCGTGAACTTGCCAAGCCCGCCGCCGAGGTTACCCATGCCAGCCTGCGCCATCTGCGTGTTACTCCTGCACGCTGCCGCCGGCAGCTTCGATTGCCGCCTTGGCACCGGCGGTCGCGGCGATGCCCTTGAGCACGAACTTCTTGCTCAGCTCGCCCTTGAGGACGACCTTGGCCTTCTTCGCAGTGCTCGGGACCAGCTTCGCAGCGCGCAGCGCGGCGAAATCGATCTCGCCTTCCGGCAGGTTGTCGAGCTGGTAGGACAGCACTTCGGCGGTGTCCTTGGCCATCTTGGAACGGAAGCCGATCTTCGGCAGACGGCGCTGCATGGGGGTCTGGCCGCCTTCGAAGCCGGCCTTGATCTTGCCGCCGCCCTTACGCGCGAACGAACCCTTGTGGCCGCGGCCGCAGGTCTTGCCCAGGCCCGAACCGATACCGCGACCGACGCGGGTGCGCTCGGTGCGCGCGCCTTCGGCGGGCTTCAGATCATTCAGATGCAAAGTCATGGTCGCTTACTCCTCAACCTGGACGAGGTACTGAACCTTGTTGATCAGGCCGCGTACCTGCGGGCTGTCCTTCAGTTCACGCACATCGTTGAGCTTGTTCAGGCCCAGCGCACGCACCGACAGGCGGTGACGCGACTGGGTACCACGAAGGCCGCGCACCAGGCGCACCTTCACCGTCTTGTTGGACTCATTAGCCATGGTTGAGTTCCTCCACCTTCTTGCCGCGCTTGGCCGCAATGCGCGACGGCGACTGCATGTCTTCCAGGCCGCGCAGCGTGGCGCGCACCAAGTTGATCGGGTTGCGCGAACCGACGGCCTTGGCCAGCACGTTCTTGACGCCGACCGCTTCCAGCACGGCGCGCATCGCGCCGCCGGCGATGACGCCGGTACCTTCCGAGGCAGGCATCATGAACACGCGCGCCGCGCCGTGGCCGGACTTCACCGGGTGCCACAGGGTGCCGTTGTTCAGATCGATGTTGAGCATGCCCTTGCGCGCATATTCCATCGACTTCTGGATCGCGACCGGCACTTCGCGCGCCTTGCCGTAACCGAAACCGATCTTGCCGTTGCCGTCGCCGACCACGGTCAGCGCGGTGAAGGTGAACTGGCGACCGCCCTTGACCGTCTTGCTGACGCGGTTGACCGCGACCAGCTTTTCGATCATGCCGTCGTCGACTTTCTCTTCGCGGTTGCGGTCGCGATCACGACCCCGCGGTGCACGCTGTTCTTCAGCCATTGTGTATTCCTTGGTAGTTGAAAGATTTACGGCTTGCATGCCGCTTGTAGTTGTTGACTGGAACCGTGTTCCCCGGACGCGCACACAAGGCGCGCCAGGGTCCGATGCAGCCCGCATCGGCAGGTCGGGCGCGGCGTGGACGCCGCGCCCGCAAGGATCAGAACTGCAGGCCGCCTTCGCGCGCGGCGTCGGCCAGGGCCTTGATGCGGCCGTGGTAGCGGTAGCCCGAGCGGTCGAAAGCGACCTTCTCGATGCCCGCGGCCTTGGCGCGCTCGGCGATCAGCTTGCCGACCTTGACGGCCGCTTCGCTGTTCTTGCCGCTCTTCAGGCCGTCCTTGACGTCGGCCTGCAGGGTGTTCGCCGCAGCGATCACCTTGGAGCCGTCGGCAGTGAAGACCTGCGCGTACAGGTGCTGGCCGGTGCGCAGCACCGACAGGCGCGCGACGCCGAGTTCGCGGATGTGCGCACGGGTCGACTTGGCGCGACGCAGGCGGGCGATGTTCTTGTTGATGGTCATGTCTGTGTCCTACGGAAGCTGAAGGAATCCGGGCGTTTCGTCCGGGAGATCCGGCCATGGATGGCCGGGCTCCCAGCAAAGCGGCCTGGATTACGCCTTCTTGGCTTCCTTGCGAATGATGGCTTCACCGGCGTACTTCACACCCTTGCCCTTATAGGGCTCCGGCGGACGGAAACCGCGGATCTTGGCGGCGACTTCGCCGACGCGCTGCTTGTCGGCGCCCTGCACCACGATCTCGGTCTGAGTCGGGGCGGTCAGGGTGATGCCTTCCGGCGCCTTGAACACGACCGGGTGCGAGAAACCGAGCGCCAGGCTCAGGTCCTTGCCCTGCATCGTGGCGCGGTAGCCGACGCCGACCAGCTCGAGCTTGCGCTCGAAGCCTTCGGACACGCCGTGCACCATGTTCGCCAGGATCGCGCGGACGGTACCGGTGATGGCGATCTGCGACGGGTCGTTCGCCGACAGCGTGGCGACACCGTTTTCCTGCTTGATTTCGACGCCAGCCGGCTTCGGCAGCGACAGGGTGCCCTTCGGGCCCTTGACGCTCACCAGCTCGGACTGGACATTCAGTTCGACGCCCTTCGGGAGGGAAATCGGCTTCTTGGCTACGCGGGACATTTACTTGCTCCTTCCCTTAGGCCACGAAGCACAAGACTTCGCCACCGACGCCGGCCTGACGGGCCTGCGCATCGGTCATGATGCCCTTGGACGTGGAAATGATGGCAACGCCCAGGCCGCCGAGAACCTTCGGCAGTTCGGCCTTACCGCGATACTGACGCAGACCCGAACGGGACACGCGCTTGAGCGTATCGATGACCGGACGGCCCTCGAAGTACTTCAGCACGATTTCCAGCTCGGACTTGTTGTTCTCGATCGGGTTGACGCGCAGGTCGCCGATATAGCCTTCGGCCTTCAGCACTTCTGCGATCGCTACCTTGATCTTGGAGGACGGCATTTTCACCGTCGGCTTGCCAACCGCGGCCGCATTCTTGATGCGGACCAGCAGGTCGGCGATGGGATCAGTCATGCTCATGGTGTCTACCTTTGAGTGCACCGATATCCGCTTTCGCGAAAATCTTGTGATGTGAAGCTGTGGAATGAAGCAGTGATATGCAGCGTGAAACGTCCTGGAGAAGGCCAGGGCCCTACCGCAACCCGCCCTGCCAGGCGCAGGCAAGGAGCGGGATTATACGACAAAAAGTCCGACTTGCGTCGGACTCGTTGACGGAACAGCAAGCGGGCGGGCGACCGCCCTGCCCCGGACTCCGCGAACGGAGCCGGGACCGCCGGTTGTTACCAGCTGGCCTTGCGCAGGCCCGGCACGTCGCCGTTCATCGTCGCCTTGCGCAGCATGTTGCGGCCGAGGCCGAACTTGCGGTACACGGCGCGCGGACGACCGGACAGCTCGCAACGGGTGCGCTGGCGGCTCGGCGACGAATCGCGCGGCAGCTTCTGCAGCTTGACCACCGCGTCGGCCTTCTCGTCGTAGGACGAGCTGTCGGCGGCGATGATCTTCTTCAGCGCGTCGCGCTTGTCGGCGAACTTCTTCGCCAGCTTCTTCCGCTTGATGTCGCGGTTGACCATGGAGGTCTTTGCCATCTGTAAATCCTCGGGATTCGAGATTGGGGATTGGAGATTTGCGGAACCCGGGATGTGGCGGGCGCAGCGCCCTTCCCATCCCGGATCCGAATCACGAATCCCGGCTGTCAATCAGTTACGGAACGGGAACTTGAACGCTTCGAGCAGCGCCTTCGCTTCGGCGTCGGTCTTGGCGGTGGTGGTGATGGCGATATCCATGCCGCGGATCGCATCGACGGCGTCGAAGTCGATTTCCGGGAAGATGATCTGTTCCTTCACGCCCATGTTGAAGTTGCCGCGACCGTCGAACGAGCGACCCGAAACACCGCGGAAGTCGCGCACGCGCGGCAGCGAGATGTTGATCAGGCGATCCAGGAACTCGTACATCTTGGCGCGACGCAGCGTGGTCTTGCAGCCGATCGGCCAGCCATCGCGGATCTTGAACGACGCCACCGAGATACGCGACTTGGTGACGACCGGCTTCTGGCCGGAGACCTTGGCCATGTCGGCCACGGCGTTTTCCAGGATCTTCTTGTTCGTCGCCGCCTCGCCCACGCCCATGTTCAGGGTGACCTTGACCAGCTTCGGCACTTGCATCGGATTGGTGTAACCGAACTTCTTCATCAGAGCCGGTACCACTTCTTCCTTGTAGATCTTTTCGAGACGGGAATTCATTGTGTCATTCCTCAGGCGTCGAGCGCCTCACCGCTGGAGCGGAACACACGCAGTTTGCGTCCATCCTCCAGCACCTTGAAGCCAACGCGCTCGCCCTTGCCCGTTGCCGGGTTGACGATCGCCACGTTGGAGATATGGATCGACGCTTCACGCTCGACCACGCCGCCGGCAACGCCTGCCTGCGGGTTCGGCTTGGTGTGGCGCTTGACGATGTTCGCGTTGGAGACGATCACCCGATCGCCGTCGACGCGGACGATTTCGCCCTGCTTGCCCTTGTCCTTGCCGGTAGTGACGACAACCTGGTCGCCCTTCTTGATACGGTTAGCCATGTGTATGTCCTCCGCTCACAGCACTTCAGGAGCGAGCGAGACGATCTTCATGAACTTCTCGGAACGCAGCTCGCGGGTAACAGGCCCGAAGATGCGCGTGCCGATCGGCTCCTGCTTGTTGTTGAGCAACACCGCAGCGTTGCCGTCGAAGCGGATCAGCGAACCGTCGGGACGACGCACACCCTTGCGGGTACGCACCACGACGGCGTCGTAGACTTCGCCCTTCTTGACCTTGCCGCGCGGGATCGCGTCCTTGACGGTGACCTTGATGATGTCGCCAATGTGCGCGTAGCGGCGCTTGGAGCCGCCGAGCACCTTGATGCACATCACTTCCTTGGCACCGGAGTTGTCGGCGACGTCGAGGTAGCTCTGCATCTGGATCATGATTCAGATCTCCCTTATTCGGCCGAACGGGTGACGATTTCCACCACCCGCCAGTTCTTGGTCTTGGACATCGGCGCAATCTCGGTCACGCGCACGACATCGCCTTCGTTGCAGGCGTTGTCGGCGTCGTGTGCGTGGAGCTTGGTCGAGCGCTTGATGTACTTGCCGTACAACGCATGCTTGACCTGACGCTCCACCAGCACGGTGACGGTCTTGTCCATCTTGTTGCTGACGACGCGGCCTTCGACCGTGCGCAGCGTCTTGCTTTCGTTAGTGTCGCTCATGGCGGCCATCCTTACTTCGTGCTGCCGATCAGGTACTTCACGCGAGCAATCTCGCGGCGCACCCGGCGGGTTTCGTGGGTCTTCGGCAGCTGCCCGGTGACCTGCTGCATGCGCAGGGCGAACTGCTCCTTGCGCAGATCGGTCAGGTGGGCCTTCAGATCGTCAGCCGACTTCTCGCGGAGTTGTTTGATGTCCATCAGCGTACCGTCCGGGTGACGAAGGTGGTGGTCACCGAAAGCTTGGCAGCGGCCAGGCGGAACGCCTCGCGCGCGACATCTTCGCCGACGCCTTCGATTTCATAGATCATGCGACCGGGCTGGATCTGGGCGACCCAGTACTCGACGTTACCCTTACCGGAGCCCATTCGCACTTCGATCGGCTTCTTGGTGATCGGCTTGTCCGGGAACACGCGGATCCACATCTTGCCGCCGCGCTTGACGTAGCGGCTGATCGAGCGGCGCGCCGCTTCGATCTGGCGCGCGGTCAGCTGACCGTGCGCAGTGGCCTTCAGCCCGTACTCGCCGAAGCTGACGGCGTTGCCGCTCCATGCCAGGCCGTCGTTACGGCCCTTGTGCATCTTGCGGTATTTGGTTCGCTTGGGTTGCAACATTGCCGTTACCTCGCTTCACGAGCCGGACGCGACGGACGGTCACCACGGTCGCCGCGATCGTTACGATCGTTGCGCGGGGAATCGTCCTGCTTTTCCTGGCCAACCTGGGAGAAATCGAAGATCTCGCCCTTGTAGATCCACACCTTGATGCCGATGATGCCGTAGGTCGTCTTGGCTTCGGCGAAGCCATAGTCGATGTCGGCACGCAGCGTATGCAGCGGCACGCGGCCCTCGCGGTACCACTCGGAACGGGCGATTTCCGCACCGTTCAAGCGGCCGGCGACGTTGACCTTGATGCCCAGGGCACCCAGGCGCATCGCGTTGCCGACCGAGCGCTTCATCGCGCGGCGGAACATGATGCGACGCTCGAGCTGCTGCGCGATCGACTCGGCGACCAGCTGCGCATCCAGCTCCGGCTTGCGCACTTCGGTGACGTTGATGTGGGCGGGGACGCCCATCATCTCGCTCACTTCCTTGCGCAGCTTCTCGATGTCCTCACCGCGCTTGCCGATCACCACGCCCGGACGGGCGGTGTGGATCGTCACGCGCGCGGTCTTGGCCGGACGCTCGATCAGGATCTTGCTGATGCCCGCCTGCGCCAACTTCTTGCGCAGCATTTCGCGAACCTTGAGGTCGGCTGCCAGGTAACCGGCGAACTCGCCCTTGTTGGCGTACCACTTGGAATTCCAGTCCTTGGAGACACCCAGGCGGATTCCAATCGGATGAACTTTATGACCCATCGTCTTTTCCTTTCCGCTTACTTGGCGGCGCCCACAACCACAGTGATGTGGCTGGTGCGCTTGAGGATGCGGGTACCGCGGCCTTTCGCCCGCGCCATGAAACGCTTCAGGGTCGGACCTTCATCAACCATGATGGTCTTGACCTTCAGCTCGTCGACATCCGCGCCCTGGTTGTTCTCGGCATTGGCGATCGCCGACTCCACCACCTTCTTGATCAGGTGGGCAGCCTTCTTATCCGAGAACTTCAGCAGGTTGACCGCCCGCTCGGCGGAAAGACCGCGCACCTGGTCGGCGACCAGGCGGGCCTTCTGCGGGGAGATGCGCGCAGTGCGCAGGATTGCTTTCGCTTCCATCGTCATCTCTCCTTACCGGCTCGACTTCTTGTCGCCACCGTGACCCTTGAAGGTCCGGGTGACGGCAAATTCGCCGAGCTTGTGGCCGACCATGTTCTCGTTGACCAGCACCGGAACGTGGTTCTTGCCGTTATGCACGGCGATGGTGAAACCCACCATCTCCGGCAGGATCATCGAGCGACGCGACCAGGTCTTGATCGGACGCTTGCTGCCGGCCGCGGCCTCCACCTTCTTGACGAGGTGGTGATCGACGAACGGGCCTTTCTTGAGTGAACGTGCCATGGTCGATTAGCCCCTACGATCGCGGACGATGAATTGTTCGGTGCGCTTGTTATGGCGCGTCTTGTAACCCTTGGTCGGCACACCCCACGGGGTGACCGGATGCGGATTACCCTGACCGGCCTTCGCCTCACCACCACCGTGCGGGTGATCGACGGGGTTCATGGCCGCACCGCGAACGGTCGGACGCACGCCGCGCCAGCGCTTGGCGCCCGCCTTGCCCAGCTTCTCGAGGTTGTGCTCGTCGTTGCCGACTTCGCCGATGGTGGCGCGGCACTCGACCGGCACCTTGCGCATTTCGCCGGAGCGAAGACGCAGGGTGGCGTAGATGCCTTCACGCGCGACCAGCTGCACCGCGGCGCCGGCAGCGCGCGCGATCTGCGCGCCCTTGCCCGGCTTCAGCTCGATGCCGTGCACCGTCGTACCGACCGGGATGTTGCGCAGCGGCAGGGTGTTGCCGGTCTTGATCGGCGCATCCGAACCCGCGATCACCTGGTCGCCGGCCTTCAGGCCCTTCGGCGCGATGATGTAGCGGCGCTCGCCGTCGGCGTAGCACAGCAGGGCGATATGGGCGGTGCGGTTCGGATCGTATTCGATCCGCTCCACGCGCGCCGGAATGCCTTCCTTGTTGCGCTTGAAGTCGATCAGGCGGTAATGCTGCTTGTGGCCACCGCCGACGTGACGGGTGGTGATGCGGCCATGGTGGTTACGACCACCGGACTTGCTCTGCGGCTCCAGCAGCGCGGCATGCGGCGCGCCCTTGTGCAGATCGGGCGTGACCACGCGCACGGCCGAACGACGGCCGGGAGAAGTGGGTTTGAATTTCATCAATGGCATGGGATGGACCTCAGGCCTTGGCCGTTACGTCGATGGACTGGCCTTCGGCCAGACGCACGTACGCCTTGCGCCAATCGCCGCGACGACCGCTGCGCGAACGGAAGGACTTGTTCTTGCCCTTGACGTTCAACACGTTGACCGACTCGACCTTGACGTCGAACAGCTGCTCGACCGCGGCCTTGACATCGGCCTTGGTGGCTTCGCTCGAGATCTCGAAGACGTACTGATTGGAGAGTTCCTGCAGGCGCGCGGTCTTTTCGGAGACACGCGGGGCACGCAGCACGCTGAAGATTTTTTCGTTGCTGCTCATGCCAGCCACTCCTCGACCTTCTTGACCGCATCGGCGGTGATCACGACCGTATCGGCCCCGACCAGCGACACCGGATCCAGGCCCTGCACGTCACGCACTTCCACGTAGGGAAGGTTGCGCGCCGACAGGTACAGATGCTCGGACGCCTCTTCGGTCACGATCAGCGGGCGCTTGCCCACTTCCAGACCCTTCAGCTTCTCGATCAGATCCTTGGTCTTGCTGGCCTCGACGTCGAACGCGTCGACGACCATCAGGCGACCCTGGCGGTTGAGCTCCGAAAGGATCGCGCAGATCGCGGCGCGATACATCTTGCGGTTCACCTTCTGCTCGAAGCTGCGCGGCTTGGCCGCGAAGGTCACGCCGCCGCCAACGAAGATCGGAGCGGTCAGCGCGCCGTGGCGTGCGCCACCGCCCTTCTGCTTCTTCGACTTCTTGGTGGTGCCGTTGACTTCCGAACGCGTCTTCTGCGCCTTGGTGCCGGCGCGGCCGGCGTTGCGATAGGCGACGACGACCTGGTGAACCAGATCCTCGCTGAAATCGCGACCGAACACGGCGTCGGAGACCGAGACCTTGTTGTTGCTACCCGTGATAACGAGTTCCATCGTCATCTCTCCTTATGCCTTGCTAGCCGGACGCACGATCACGTCGCCACCGGCAGCGCCAGGCACAGCGCCGCGAATGGCGATGAGGCCACGCTCGACGTCGACCTTGACCACTTCCAGATTCTGCGTGCTCTGCTGCACCGCGCCCATGTGGCCGGACATCTTCTTGCCCGGGAAAACGCGACCCGGGGTCTGGCGCTGACCCAGCGAACCCGGCGCGCGATGCGACAGCGAGTTACCGTGGGTGGCATCGCCCATGCGGAAGTTGTACCGCTTGATGGTGCCCTGGAAACCCTTACCCTTGGTGACGCCCTGGACGTCGACCTTCTGGCCGACCTCGAAGATGTCCGCCTTGATCTCGCCGCCGATGGCGTAATCGCCCAGCTGCGCGTCTTCAACACGGAACTCCCACAGGCCGCGACCGGCTTCGACCTTCGCCTTGGCGTAGTGGCCGGAGGCAGGCTTGTTGACCAGCGCGGCGCGACGGGCGCCCACGGTGATCTGCACGGCGCTGTAGCCGTCGCTTTCGACGGTCTTGAGCTGGGTGATGCGGTTCGGGGTCGCTTCGATCAGGGTGACCGGGATGGAGCGGCCGTCTTCGGTGAAGACGCGGCTCATGCCGGCCTTGCGGCCCACGAAGCCCAACGAATATTTCTTCGTCATGGTCGTAGTCCTCAGGTCAACTTGATCTGGACATCGACGCCCGCCGCGAGCTCGAGCTTCATCAGCGCGTCCACGGTCTTGTCGTTAGGGCCGATGATGTCGAGCACGCGCTTGTGCGTGCGGGTCTCGTACTGGTCGCGCGCGTCCTTGTCGACGTGCGGAGAAACGAGAATGGTGTAGCGTTCGATCTTGGTCGGCAGCGGGATCGGGCCGCGCACTTGCGCGCCGGTCCGCTTGGCCGTCTCAACGATCTCGCTGGCCGAACGGTCGATCAGACGATGATCGAACGCCTTCAGCCGAATCCGGATCTTCTGATCCGCTTTCTGACCGGTCTTTTGCTCCGCCATGGCGGTGGGTTCCTTCGTTAAAAGAGCGACGGGCAAGGCCTCTGGGATACCTGCCCCGATTATTTCCTGACGTCGTATACCGCCGAGCATCCAGCTGGCGAGGGCCATTCCTCCGCCCAAAAACTGAGGCAGACCAGTTACCCGGCCTGCCCAGACGGAAAAGTATAATGCGCAGATAAAACAACGTCAACAGCGCAAGGCCGTTGATTGCTTAATGCAGCGCGACCTTCCCGGTCTGGCGAACACGAGGGGCATCCTGCCTCTCTTTTCGCGGTGTATCCGGCACCCTACCCAGGAATGCCGAGCCGCGCATTATAGCGGCTGTTTCACCCGCCCGCAACATGTCGCGGCAAGAATTTCATGGCGCCCTTCCCTCCCACAAAACGACGAAGGGCCGGCTTGCGCCGACCCTTCGTTGAACCGCCAGCCGAAGCCGCGGTCGCCACCGGTCGGACGGCCCCTGAAAGGGCCGCCGACATGGGCGGGCATTACTTGATGATCTTGGCCACCACGCCGGCGCCGACGGTACGGCCGCCTTCGCGGATCGCGAAACGCAGGCCTTCGTCCATCGCCACCGGGTTGATCAGCGTGACCACCATCTTCACGTTGTCGCCCGGCATCACCATCTCCACACCTTCCGGCAGCTCGCAGGCGCCGGTGATGTCGGTGGTGCGGAAGTAGAACTGCGGACGGTAACCCTTGAAGAACGGGGTGTGACGGCCGCCTTCGTCCTTCGACAGCACGTAGACTTCGGCCTCGAACTCGGTGTGCGGCTTGATCGAACCCGGCTTGCACAGCACCTGGCCGCGCTCCACGTCGTCACGCTTGGTGCCGCGCAGCAGCAGACCGGCGTTGTCGCCCGCCTGGCCCTGGTCCAGCAGCTTGCGGAACATTTCCACGCCGGTGACCGTGGTCTTCTGCGTGGCGCGGATGCCGACGATTTCGATTTCGTCGCCCACCTTGATCACGCCGCGCTCGATACGGCCGGTCACCACGGTGCCGCGGCCCGAGATCGAGAACACGTCTTCCACCGGCATCAGGAACGGCTTGTCCACGTCGCGCTGCGGCTCCGGGATGAACGAATCCAGCGCTTCCACCAGCTTCAGGATCGACGGCACGCCGATCTCGCTCTGGTCGCCTTCCAGCGCCAGACGCGCCGAACCGTGGATGATCGGGGTGTCGTCGCCCGGGAAGTCGTACTTGCTCAGCAGCTCGCGCACTTCCATCTCGACCAGCTCGAGCAGCTCGGCGTCGTCGACCATGTCGGCCTTGTTCAGGAACACCACGATGTGCGGCACGCCGACCTGGCGCGACAGCAGGATGTGCTCGCGGGTCTGCGGCATCGGGCCGTCAGCGGCCGAGCACACCAGGATCGCGCCGTCCATCTGCGCCGCACCAGTGATCATGTTCTTGACGTAGTCCGCGTGACCCGGGCAATCGACGTGCGCGTAGTGACGGTTCGGGGATTCGTATTCCACGTGCGCGGTCGAGATCGTGATGCCGCGCGCCTTCTCTTCCGGCGCCGCGTCGATCGCGTCGTACGCCTTGAACTCGCCGCCGAAGCGCTCTGCGCCGATCTTGGTCAGCGCCGCGGTCAGCGTGGTCTTGCCGTGGTCGACGTGACCGATGGTGCCGACGTTGACGTGCGGCTTGGTGCGCTCGAACTTACCCTTTGCCATGATGTATTTACCTTGTAATTCGTAATGGGGGACAAGGGAGCGGGATGCGGGACTGGCTATGCCCGCATCCCGAATCCCGTCTCACTGATGTCAGCTTTTCTTGATGACCGATTCGGCGATGTTGGCCGGCGCTTCGGCGTAATGGTCGAATTCCATCGAGAACGTGGCGCGACCCTGCGACATGGAGCGCAGCGTGGTGGCGTAGCCGAACATTTCGCCCAGCGGCACCATCGCGTTGATCACCTTGCCGGACGGACTGTCGTCCTGGCCCTGCAGGATGCCGCGACGACGGCTGACGTCGCCCATCACGTCGCCCAGATAGTCTTCCGGGGTCACCACTTCGACCTTCATGATCGGCTCCAGCAGGACCGGGCTGGCCTTGTTGAAGCCTTCCTTGAAGCCCATCGAGCCGGCGATCTTGAACGCCATTTCCGAGGAGTCGACGTCATGGTACGAGCCGTCGATCAGGCGCACCTTGATGTCCACGATCGGGTAGCCGGCCATCACGCCGTTGGCCACCGCTTCCTGGATGCCCTTGTCCACCGCCGGGATGTATTCCTTCGGCACCACGCCGCCGACGATCGCGTTCTCGAAGGTGTAGCCCAGGCCACGCTCCTGCGGCTCGATCTCGAGCACGACGTGACCGTACTGACCCTTACCGCCGGACTGGCGCACGAACTTGCCTTCCTGCTTGACCGCCTTGCGGATGGTCTCGCGGTAGGCCACCTGCGGCTTGCCGACGTTGGCTTCGACGTTGAACTCGCGCTTCATGCGGTCGACCATGATTTCCAGGTGCAACTCGCCCATGCCGCGGATGATGGTCTGGCCGGATTCTTCGTCGGTGTTGACGCGGAACGAGGGATCTTCCTGGGCCAGACGGCTCAGCGCGATACCCATCTTTTCCTGGTCCGACTTGGTCTTCGGCTCCACCGCCATCGAGATCACCGGCTCCGGGAACACCATGCGCTCCAGGATGATGATGTGGTCCTGCGCACACAGCGTGTCGCCGGTGGTGACGTCCTTCAGGCCCACCGCCGCGGCGATGTCGCCCGCGCGCACTTCCTTGATCTCTTCGCGATTGTTGGAGTGCATCTGCAGGATGCGGCCCACGCGCTCCTTCTTCGACTTGACCGGGTTGTACACCTGGTCGCCGGAGTTCAGCGTGCCGGAGTAGACGCGGAAGAAGGTCAGCGAGCCCACGAACGGATCGGTCATGATCTTGAACGCCAGCGCCGAGAACGGCGCGGTGTCGGTGGCCGGACGGCTGTCTTCCTTGTCGTCCTCGTCGATGCCCTTGACCGGCGGACGGTCGCTGGGCGACGGCAGCAGCTGGATCACGCCGTCGAGCATCGCCTGCACGCCCTTGTTCTTGAACGCGGTGCCGCAGTACACCGGCACCACTTCCACCTTCAGGGTGCGCTCGCGCAGGCCGCTGACGATTTCCTCTTCGGACAGCTCGCCCTCGTTGAGGTACTTGTCCATCAGCTCTTCGTTGGCTTCGGCCGCGGCCTCGACCATGAACGCGCGCGCCTCGACGGCCTTGTCGGCCAGGTTGGCGGGGATCTCGCGGTATTCGAACACGGTGCCCTGTGAGGCGGTATCCCAGTGGACCGCCTTCATCTTGAGCAGGTCGACCACGCCCTCGAAGCCGTCCTCGGCGCCGATCGGCACCTGCATCGGCACCGGGTAGGCACCCAGGCGCGACTTCAGCTGTTCGACCACCTTGTCGAAGTTGGCGCCGGTACGGTCCATCTTGTTGACGAAGGCAAGACGCGGCACCGCGTACTTGTTGGCCTGGCGCCATACGGTCTCGGACTGCGGCTGCACGCCGCCGACCGCGCACAGCACGAACACCGCGCCGTCGAGCACGCGCAGCGAACGCTCGACTTCGATGGTGAAGTCGACGTGCCCGGGGGTGTCGATGATGTTGAAGCGGTGCTGCGGCAGCGACTTGTCCATGCCGCTCCAGAACGCGGTGGTCGCGGCGGAGGTGATGGTGATGCCACGCTCCTGCTCCTGCTCCATCCAGTCCATCGTCGCGGCACCGTCATGCACCTCGCCGATCTTGTGGCTGACGCCGGTGTAGAACAGGATGCGTTCGGAGGTGGTGGTCTTGCCGGCATCGATGTGGGCCATGATGCCGAAGTTGCGGTAACGCTCGATGGGAGTGTTGCGGGCCACAGGGAGCCTCTCAGAATTCTTGGATTGCGGATGGCCGAACGCCGCCTTGCGGCGGCCTTCGGATTTGTGCAGCGCTCAGCGGCGCCGCTAGCAGCACATATAGATTGTGCTGACGGGCCCTGTTTCCAAGGCCCGGAAGGTCACCAGCGGTAATGCGCGAACGCCTTGTTCGCTTCCGCCATGCGGTGGGTTTCTTCACGCTTCTTGATGGCGCCACCACGGTTTTCCGAGGCGTCGACCAGCTCGGCCGCGAGCTTGCGCGGCATCGAGTTCTCGCCGCGCTTGCGCGCCGAGTCGATCAGCCAGCGCATGGCCAGCGCCATGCGACGGGAGGAACGCACCTCGACCGGCACCTGGTACGTGGCACCGCCGACGCGACGCGACTTGACTTCGACCGCCGGAGCGACGTTGTCCAGTGCCTTCTGCACCAGCTCGACCGCGTTCGGGCTTTTCTCGCCGATGACGTCCATTGCGCCATAGACGATCTTTTCGGCGACCGACTTCTTGCCGCTCAGCATCACCATGTTGATGAACCGGGCGATGGTTTCGCTGCCGTGCTTGGGATCCGGCAGGACGGTGCGCTGCGGAGTAGAACCTTTACGAGACATTTGTGTGCTTTCCCTTAGCTCTTCGGACGCTTGGCGCCGTACTTGGAACGACCCTGGCGACGCTTGGCGACGCCGGCGGCATCGAGCGAACCGCGCACGGTGTGGTAGCGCACGCCCGGCAGATCCTTGACGCGACCGCCGCGGATCAGGACCACGGAGTGCTCCTGCAGGTTGTGGCCTTCGCCGCCGATGTAGCTGATGACCTCTTCCTGGTTCGTCAGGCGCACCTTGGCGACCTTACGCAGGGCCGAGTTCGGCTTCTTCGGGGTGGTGGTGTACACGCGCGTGCAGACGCCACGGCGCTGCGGGCACTTGTCAAGCGCCGGGGAGGCGCTCTTGTAGGTGGTCGCCTGCCGCGGCTTGCGGACCAGCTGGTTGATCGTCGCCATCAGTGGATTCTTCTGATTGAGGCCGTGGGGCCTGGATGCGTGAAAACGAAGGCAGGCCGAAGGACGGCCTGCCGAGACAGGAAAGTATAGCGGGCAAGTAAAAGCTCCGTCAACTCAACGGAAACTTAACTTGCTGGTCCCTCCCGGACCGGAACACGGGGCGCGTCCGCTGCGCCCCCTTTCGCTTGGTACGACCGGCCCCGCGCACGGGGCCGATCGGGCTCACTCTTCGCTGCTGGCAGCCGCCGGTGCGGGCGTTTCGACCGCCGGCTCGGCGTTGCCGCCGGACAGGGTCTGCATCTCCGACTCGGTCAGGCCGCTGGAGTTGCGACGGCGCAGGCTGTGGTAGGCCAGGCCGGTGCCGGCCGGGATCAGGCGGCCGACGATCACGTTTTCCTTCAGGCCGCGCAGCGTATCGCTGGTGCCGCGGACCGCCGCCTCGGTGAGAACGCGGGTGGTTTCCTGGAACGACGCCGCCGAGATGAACGACTCGGTGGCCAGCGAGGCCTTGGTGATGCCCAGCAGCACCGGGTCGTACTTGGCCGGCAGTTCGTTGCGGGTCGCCAGGCGGGCATTTTCCTCGATGACGCGCTGGCGCTCGGCCTGCTCGCCGTTGAGGAACTTGCTGTTGCCCTGGTCGGTGATCTCGACCTTGCGCAGCATCTGCCGGGTGATGACCTCGATGTGCTTGTCGTTGATCTTCACGCCCTGCAGGCGATACACGTCCTGGATTTCCTTGACCAGGTAGGCGGCCAGCGGCTCCACGCCGAGCAGGCGCAGGATGTCCTGCGGGCTCGGCTCGCCGTCGACCACGGTCTCGCCCTTGGCCACGTGCTCGCCTTCGAACACGATGATCTGGCGATACTTCGGGATCAGCTCTTCGTGTTCCGAACCATCGGTGTCCTTGATGATCAGGCGCTGCTTGCCCTTGGTGTCCTTGCCGAAGCTGATGATGCCCGAGCGCTCGGCCAGGATCGCGGGATCCTTCGGCTTGCGCGCTTCGAACAGATCGGCCACGCGCGGCAGACCACCGGTGATGTCGCGGGTCTTCGACGCTTCCTGCGGGATCTTGGCGACCACGTCGCCCACGCCCACCGCCGCACCGTCCTGCAGGTTGACGATCGAGCGCGGCGGCAGCAGGTACTGCGCCGGCAGATCGGTGCCCGGGATGGTCAGGTCGTTGCCCTTGCCGTCGACGATGCGCACGATCGGGCGCAGGTCCTTGGCCTGGGTGCCGCGACGCTTCGGATCGGTGATCTCGCGCGAGGCCAGGCCGGTCAGGTCGTCGGTCTTCTCGATGACGGTGACGCCGTCGATGAAGTCGATGAAGCGGATGAAACCGGCCACTTCCGACACGATCGGGTGGTTATGCGGATCCCAGTTGGCGACCGACTGGCCGGCCTTGACCGCGTCACCGTCCTTCGCGGTGATCGTGGCGCCGTAGGCCAGCTTGTAGCGCTCGCGCTCGCGGCCGTGGCCGTCGAGCACGGACAGTTCGCCCGAACGCGACACCGCCACCAGCGAACCGTTGGCGTGCTCGACCGACTTGAGGTTGTTGAACTTGATCGAACCGGTGGTCTTGACCGTGATGTTGTCCACCGCCGCCGCACGCGAGGCCGCGCCGCCGATGTGGAAGGTACGCATGGTCAGCTGGGTACCCGGCTCGCCGATCGACTGCGCGGCGATGACGCCGACCGCTTCGCCGATGTTGACCAGGTGACCGCGCGCCAGGTCGCGGCCGTAGCAGCGGGCGCACACGCCGAACGAGGATTCGCAGGTGATCGTGGAACGCACCTTCAGCGTCTGCACGCCGGCCTCTTCCAGCTTGGCCACCCACTGCTCGTCGAGCAGCGTGTTGCGGGTGACGATCGGGTCCTCGTCGTTGCCCGGCAGGAACACGTCCTCGGCCACCACGCGGCCGAGCACGCGATCCTTCAACGGCTCGACCACGTCGCCGCCTTCCACGATCGGGGTCATGGTCAGGCCGTCGCTGGTGCCGCAATCCGGCTCGGTGATGACCACGTCCTGCGCCACGTCGACCAGACGCCGGGTCAGGTAACCCGAGTTGGCGGTCTTCAGCGCGGTATCGGCCAGACCCTTACGCGCGCCGTGGGTGGAGTTGAAGTACTCCTGCACGTTCAGGCCTTCGCGGAAGTTGGCCTTGATCGGGGTCTCGATGATCGAGCCGTCCGGACGCGCCATCAGGCCGCGCATACCGGCCAGCTGACGGATCTGCGCCTGGCTACCACGCGCGCCGGAGTCGGCCATGATGTACAGGGAGTTCATCGACTTCTGGTCGATGATCTCGCCCTTGGCATTGGTGACCTTCTCGGTACCGATGGTGTCCATCATCGCCTTGGCGATGCGCTCGTTGGTGCGCGACCAGATGTCCACGACCTTGTTGTAGCGCTCGCCGGCGGTGACCAGACCGGACTGGTACTGCTCCTGGATTTCCAGCACTTCCTGCTCGGCTTCGCCGAGGATGCCCTTCTTCTCCGACGGGATCAGCATGTCGTCGATGCCGATCGACACGCCGGCGCGGGTCGCGTAGGCGAAGCCGGTGTACATCAGCTTGTCGGCGAACACGACGCTGTCCTTCAGGCCCAGCTGGCGGTAGCTGGAGTTGATCAGGCGGCTGATGTTCTTCTTGGTCAGCTCGGTGTTGGCCAGCGCGAACGGCAGGCCTTCCGGCAGGATTTCGGCCAGCAGCGCGCGCCCGATCGTGGTGTCCACGATCGAGGTCTTCTTGCTGCGGTTGCCGTCCTCGTCGATCACCGTCTCGGTGATGCGGACCTTGACCTTGGCGTGCAGTTCGACCACGCGGTTGTCGTAGGCGCGCTTCACTTCGGCGATGTTGGCGAACACCATGCCCTCGCCCTTCTTGTTCTCCAGGGCGCGGCTCATGTAGTACAGGCCCAGCACCACGTCCTGCGACGGCACGATGATCGGCTCGCCGTTGGCCGGCGACAGGATGTTGTTGGTGGACATCATCAGCGCGCGCGCTTCCAGCTGCGCTTCCAGCGACAGCGGCACGTGCACGGCCATCTGGTCGCCGTCGAAGTCGGCGTTGAACGCGGTACACACCAGCGGATGCAGCTGGATCGCCTTGCCTTCGATCAGCACCGGCTCGAACGCCTGGATGCCCAGACGGTGCAGGGTCGGCGCACGGTTCAGCAGCACCGGATGCTCGCGGATGACCTCTTCTAGGATGTCCCAGACTTCGGCTTCTTCGCGCTCGACCAGCTTCTTGGCGGCCTTGATGGTGGTGGCCAGGCCGCGACGCTGCAGCTTGGCGAACACGAACGGCTTGAACAGCTCCAGCGCCATCTTCTTCGGCAGGCCGCACTCGTGCAGGCGCAGGGTCGGGCCGACCACGATGACCGAACGGCCGGAGTAGTCGACGCGCTTGCCGAGCAGGTTCTGGCGGAACCGGCCCTGCTTGCCCTTGATCATGTCGGCCAGCGACTTCAGCGGGCGCTTGTTGGTGCCGGTGATGGCACGGCCGCGACGGCCGTTGTCCAGCAGCGCATCCACCGATTCCTGCAGCATGCGCTTTTCGTTGCGCACGATGATGTCCGGCGCGTTGAGCTCGAGCAGGCGGCGCAGGCGGTTGTTGCGGTTGATGACGCGGCGGTACAGGTCGTTCAGGTCGGAGGTCGCGAAGCGGCCGCCGTCCAGCGGCACCAGCGGACGCAGATCCGGCGGCAGCACCGGCAGCACGGTCATCACCATCCACTCCGGTCGGTTGCCCGACTCGAGGAAGGCTTCGACCAGCTTGATGCGCTTGGTCAGACGCTTGAGCTTGGTTTCCGACCCGGTGCCGGCGATCTCTTCGCGCAGGCGGGTCATTTCCGACTGCAGGTCGATCGTGCGCAGCAGCTCGTACACCGCCTCGGCGCCCATCGCGGCGTCGAAGTCGTCGCCGTGCTCCTGGCGCGCGGTGAGGAACTGCTCTTCGGTCAGCAGCTGGCGGCGCTCCAGGGCGGTCAGGCCCGGCTCGGTCACCACGTAGGCTTCGAAGTACAGCACGCGCTCGATGTCGCGCAGGGTCATGTCCAGCATCAGGCCGATGCGCGACGGCAGCGACTTCAGGAACCAGATGTGCGCGACCGGCGAGGCCAGGTCGATGTGGCCCATGCGCTCGCGGCGCACCTTGGCCAGGGTCACTTCGGTGCCGCACTTCTCGCAGACCACGCCACGGTGCTTCATGCGCTTGTACTTGCCGCACAGGCACTCGTAGTCCTTGATCGGGCCGAAGATGGCGGCGCAGAACAGGCCGTCGCGCTCGGGCTTGAAGGTACGGTAGTTGATCGTTTCCGGCTTCTTCACTTCGCCGAAGGACCACGAGCGGATCAGGTCCGGCGAGGCCAGCGCGATCTTGATCGCGTCGAAGTCCAGCGTCTGGCGCTGCTGGTTGAAGAGGTTGAGCAGGTCTTTCATGGTGTTTCTCCGAAAGGAGGAATACGTGTCGATGGGCTGTCAGAGCGCTGCGGCGGCGCGGATGCCGTTGGGCATCCGCGCCTGCGCGATCAGTCTTCCAGTTCCATGTTGATGGCCAGCGAGCGGATTTCCTTCACCAGGACGTTGAAGGATTCCGGCATGCCCGCGACCATCTCGTGCTCGCCGTCGACGATGTTCTTGTACATCTGGTTGCGGCCCTGCACGTCGTCGGACTTCACCGTCAGCATTTCCTGCAGGGTGTAGGCCGCGCCGTAGGCTTCCAGCGCCCAGACTTCCATTTCGCCGAAGCGCTGGCCGCCGAACTGCGCCTTGCCGCCCAGCGGCTGCTGGGTGACGAGCGAGTACGGACCGGTGGAGCGCGCGTGCATCTTGTCGTCGACCAGGTGGTTCAGCTTCAGCATGTGCATGTAGCCGACCGTGGTGTGGCGATCGAACGCCTCGCCGGTGCGGCCGTCGTACAGCTGGGTCTGGCCGCTGATCGGCAGGTCGGCGAGTTCGAGCATGTGCTTGATCTCCGCTTCGGTGGCGCCGTCGAACACCGGGGTGGCCATCGGCACGCCGTCGGTCAGGTTCTTCGACAGGGCCAGCAGCTCGGCGTCGCTGAACTGATCCAGGTCCACGCGGTCCTCGCCCAGCTTCTGGTCGTGGTTGTAGATCTGGGTCAGGAACTTGCGCAGGTCGGCGACCTTGGCCTGGGCCTCGAGCATGTTCTGGATCTTGCGACCCAGGCCCTTGGCGGCCCAGCCCAGATGCACTTCCAGCACCTGGCCGATGTTCATGCGCGACGGCACGCCGAGCGGGTTCAGCACGATGTCCACGGTCTCGCCGTTGGCCATGTACGGCATGTCCTCGATCGGCTGGATCATCGACACGACACCCTTGTTGCCGTGGCGACCGGCCATCTTGTCGCCGGGCTGGATGCGGCGCTTCACCGCCAGGAACACCTTGACCATCTTCAGCACGCCCGGGGCGAGGTCGTCGCCGGCGGTGATCTTGCCGCGCTTGTCGGCGAAGCGACGCTCGAATTCCTTCTCGTGCGCCTGGATCTGCTTCTGCGCACGCTCGATCGCGTCCGACGGCTCCTCGTCCTTCATCCGCAGCGCGAACCAGTCAGACTTCTTCAGCCCGTCCAGGTACGCGTCGGTGACGGTGTCGCCCTTCTTCAGGTTCGGGCCGCCGTTGGCGACCTTGCCGATCAGCTGGGTGCGCAGACGAGCATAGATCGCGCTTTCCAGGATGCGGAACTGGTCGTCGAAGTCCTTCTTGACCCGCTTGATCTCGTTTTCCTCGATCTGGCGGGCGCGCTTGTCCTTCTCGATGCCGTCGCGGGTGAACACCTGCACGTCGATGACGGTGCCGTCCATGCCCGGCGGCACGCGCAGCGAACTGTCCTTCACGTCCGAGGCCTTCTCGCCGAAGATCGCGCGCAGCAGCTTCTCTTCCGGGGTCAGCTGGCTCTCGCCCTTCGGCGTGACCTTGCCGACCATGATGTCGCCGGCACGCACTTCGGCGCCGATGTACACCACGCCCGACTCGTCCAGGCGGTTCAGCGCCTGCTCGGACACGTTCGGGATGTCGGCGGAGATTTCCTCCGGCCCCAGCTTGGTGTCGCGCGCCACGCAGGTCAGCTCTTCGATGTGGATCGTGGTGTAGCGATCCTCTTCCACCACGCGCTCGGAGAGCAGGATGGAGTCTTCGAAGTTGTAGCCGTTCCACGGCATGAACGCGATCAGCATGTTCTGGCCCAGGGCCAGCTCGCCGATGTCGGTCGAGGGGCCGTCGGCCAGCACGTCGCCGCGCGCGATCACGTCGCCCACATTGACCAGCGGACGCTGGTTGATGCAGGTGTTCTGGTTGGAACGCGTGTACTTGATCAGGTTGTAGATGTCGACGCCGGCATCGGTGCCGCCGCCGATCTCTTCCTCGTTGACCTTGACCACGATGCGGCCGGCGTCGATCTGCTCGATCACGCCGCCACGGCGGGCGTTCACGGTCACGCCCGAGTCGCGCGCCACGGCGCGCTCGATGCCGGTACCGACCAGCGGCTTCTGCGCACGCAGCGTCGGCACGGCCTGGCGCTGCATGTTCGCGCCCATCAGTGCGCGGTTGGCGTCATCGTGCTCCAGGAACGGCACCAGCGCCGCCGCGATGGACACGGTCTGCATCGGCGACACGTCCATGAAGTGCACTTCGGCCGGCGGCTTCAGCAGCGACTCGCCCTGGTAACGGCACGGCACGAACTGCTCGGTCAGGCGGCTCTTGGAATCGTGCAGCGCGTTGGCCTGCGCGATCACGTACTCGTTCTCTTCGATCGCCGACAGGTACTCGACGTCGTCGGTGATCTGGCCGTCCACGACCTTCCGGTACGGCGTCTCCAGGAAGCCGTACTGGTTGGTGCGGGCATACACCGCCAGCGAGTTGATCAGGCCGATGTTCGGGCCTTCCGGCGTTTCGATGGTGCAGACGCGGCCGTAGTGGGTCGGATGCACGTCGCGCACTTCGAAGCCGGCGCGCTCGCGGGTCAGGCCGCCCGGGCCCAGCGCGGAAACGCGGCGCTTGTGCGTCACTTCCGACAGCGGGTTGTTCTGGTCCATGAACTGCGACAGCTGCGAGGAGCCGAAGAACTCCTTGATCGCGGCGGCCACCGGCTTGGCGTTGATCAGCTCCTGCGGGGTCAGGCCTTCGGACTCGGCCATCGACAGGCGCTCCTTGACCGCGCGCTCGACGCGGACCAGGCCGACGCGGAACACGTTCTCGGCCATTTCGCCGACCGAACGCACGCGACGGTTGCCCAGGTGATCGATGTCGTCGACCACGCCGCGGCCGTTGCGGATCTCGGTCAGGACCTTGATCACTTCCAGGATGTCGGAGCTGTCGGCATGCTCGGCGACCAGGCGCTTGGACTCTTCGTCGTTGCGCTCGCCGAAGTACTTCTTGTCGTACAGCACCGACTCGCCGGTGACTTCCTTGCGGCCGACACGGCGGTTGAACTTCATGCGGCCGACCGTGGACAGGTCGTAGCGCTCGAAGGTGAAGAACAGGTTGTGGAACAGGTTCTGCGCGGCGTCCTTGGTCGGCGGCTCGCCGGGACGCATCATGCGGTAGATCTCGACCAGCGCTTCCAGCTGGGTCTTGGTCGGATCGATGCGCAGGGTGTTGGACAGGTACGGACCACGATCCAGATCGTTGACCCACAGCGTGCCCACGGCATCGACGCCGGCCTTGCGGAACGCGGTCAGCTGATCTTCGCTGATCTCGTCGTTGGCGCTGGCCAGCAGTTCGCCGGTGGAGGCATCGACCACGTCGTGCGACAGGATGCGGCCGACCAGGTACTCGTCGGGCACGGCCAGCGCGGCGACGCCGGCGGCTTCCAGCTGCTTGACGTGGCGCGCGGTGATGCGCTTGCCGGCCTCGACGATGACCTTGTCGCCATCGGCCAGGTCGAAGTTCAGCGTCTCGCCGCGCAGGCGCTCGGGCACCAGCTCCAGCTGCACGCCTTCCTTGGGGTCGATGTGGAAGGTGTTGATCTCGAAGAACTCGGCCAGCATCTCTTCGTTCGAGTAGCCGAGCGCGCGCAGCAGGATCGACACCGGCAGCTTGCGGCGGCGGTCGATACGGGTGAACAGCGCGTCCTTCGGGTCGAACTCGAAGTCCAGCCAGGAACCGCGGTACGGGATGATGCGGGCGCTGTACAGCAGCTTGCCCGAGCTGTGGGTCTTGCCGCGGTCGTGGTCGAAGAACACGCCCGGCGAACGGTGCAGCTGCGAGACGATGACGCGCTCGGTGCCGTTGACGATGAAGGTGCCGTTGTCGGTCATCAGCGGGATCTCGCCGAGGTAGACCTCCTGCTCCTTCACGTACTTGATGGCCTTGGTCGAGGACTCGCGGTCGTAGATCACCAGGCGCACGGTCACGCGCAGCGGGGCGCCGTAGCTCATGCCGCGCTGGCGGCATTCACGCTCGTCGAACACCGGGTCGCCCAGCTTGTAGCCGACGTACTCCAGGGCCGCGTTGCCGCTGTAGCTGGAGATCGGGAACACCGATTTCAGGGCCGCGTGCAGGCCGTGGTCCGAACGCTTGTTCGGCTCGGTGTTTTCCTGCAGGAATTCGCGGTAGGAATCCACCTGGATCGCCAGCAGGAACGGCACTTCGAGGATCGAGCGCTGCTTGCCGAAATCCTTGCGGATACGCTTCTTTTCGGTGAACGAATAAGACGTCATGAGGTATCACCTTGGCTGTGCGGGCCGCGCGTCCGCGACCCTGAGTGAACATAAATTGTCAGTTGGAAGTCGCTGGTATTGCCGGCACCAGCACGCCTTCTCTTGCTACTTCCAACTACCAACTCGGTAAGGCCGAGATTGGGGATGACGGGATTCGGGATGGGCCACTCGCCCGCCACCGAATCTCCAATGCCGAATCTCTAATCCCGGCTTTGCAACAACGGCCAAAGGCCGGGGACTTGCGTCCCCAGCCTTCGATGCATCACCTGACACGCTGGCGATGCAAGATGCCGATTACTTGATTTCGACGGTCGCGCCGGCGGCCTCGAGATCCTTCTTGAACTTCTCGGAATCTTCCTTCGACACGGCTTCCTTGACGGTCTGCGGAGCACCTTCGACGAGGTCCTTCGCTTCCTTCAGGCCCAGGCCGGTGATGGCGCGGACGGCCTTAATGACTTCGACCTTCTTCTCGCCGACAGCCTTCAGGATGACGTTGAACTCGGTCTGCTCTTCGACCGGGGCGGCAGCAGCGGCCGGGCCGGCAGCGGCGACCGGGGCGGCGGCGGAAACGCCAAACTTCTCTTCGATGGCCTTGACCAGCTCCATCACTTCCATGAGGGTCTTTTCGGCGATTGCGTCGACGATCTGTTCGTTAGACAGGGACATTGTGATTACCTTTGGAATTTTTTTCTGGATGAGGTTCTAGTGAACCGTTTCAGGTGTCGCGAACTTAAGCCGTTTCGGCCGGGGCTTCTTCCGCTGCGGCGGGGGCTTCTTCGCCACCACCGAGCTTGTCGCCCACTGCCTTGACCGCGCGTGCAAACATGCTCGCCGGCTCGGCGAGGACGCGTGCCAGCATGGCCAGCGCCTGCTCGCGGGTCGGCAGCGATGCCAACACCTCGAGGTGAGCGGCCGGATACAGCTGGCCACCCATCGACACGACCTTGGTCTGCAGCTTGTCGTTACCCTTGGCGAATTCCTTGATCAGACGACCGGCAGCGCCGGGTTCTTCCGTCGAGAACGCATACAGCAGCGGACCGACCAGCGCGTCCTGGACGCACTCGTATTCGGTACCGGCAACGGCACGCGCGGCCAGGGTGTTCTTGACAACACGCAAGTACACACCGGTTTCGCGCGCCTTCTTGCGCATCGCGGTCAGCTGGGCGACCGTGATGCCGGCGTACTCGGCAGCAACCAAGGAGTGAGCCTTCGCGGCAACGTCTGCCAGTTCGGCGACGACTTCTTGCTTCTGGGACAGATTGAGAGCCATTGCACTCCTCCGTTAAAGCTGGGCTCCAGGCCGATGGTTCGAGAGTCGCAGGAGCCGTGATGCGCTCTTGCCACTCTCCAATCCCGAATCCCGAATCCCTGCTTCAAACATACTCCGCTCGCGGCTCCTGCCGCTTGCGGTCCTGGGCGGCCTCCATCCTGGATGCCGGGGACGCCGAATGGCATCCCAGTTGGTGGCCGTTCCAGACCTGGAGTGAGCGCGCTCGGGAAATCCCGAACTGGCCTGAACCAGAAAAACTCCAGAAAGGCGGCACCATCTACGCCGGCGCGTCCCCGAGGGGACTGGATTAAGCGATCCCGCTGTACCGACGGCGACTCCTTGCCATATCGAGCTTCCGTGCCCGTCGTCGGTATGCGCCGACCGCGCCTGCGGTCTTTGACGGCTTCGCTCCGGGTTGCCCCTCGGCGACGCCTTCAAAAGGGTGGAACCGGCGGCGCGCCTCGCGGAGCGCCACCGTCTCGCGATTACTTCAGGGACAGCGAAGCCTGATCGACGGTGACGCCCGGACCCATGGTCGAGCTCACCGAGATCTTCTGCAGGTAGGTGCCCTTGGACGTAGCCGGCTTGGCCTTGACCAGGTCCATCAACAGCGCCTGCAGATTGTTCTTCAGCGCATCGTCTTCGAAGCTGGCCTTGCCGATGGTGCAGTGGATGATGCCGGCCTTGTCGGTGCGATAGCGCACCTGACCCGACTTGGCGTTCTTCACCGCTTCGGCCGGATTGGCCGACACGGTGCCGACCTTCGGGTTCGGCATCAGGCCGCGCGGGCCCAGCAGCGTGCCCAACTTGCCGACGACGCGCATCGCGTCCGGGGTGGCGATGACCACGTCGTAGTTCAGGTCGCCGGCCTGCATCTTCTCGGCCAGGTCGTCCATGCCGACGGCTTCGGCGCCAGCGGCCAGGGCTTCGTCAGCCTTGGCGCCGGCCGGGGCGAACACCGCCACGCGCACGCTCTTGCCGGTACCGGCCGGCAGCACGGTGGAACCGCGCACCTGCTGGTCGGACTTCTTGGCATCCACGCCCAGGCGCACGGCCACGTCGACGGCTTCGACGAACTTGGCCTTGCTGGTGGACTTGATGATCTTCAGCGCTTCGTCGATCGAATACGCCTTGCCCGGCTGCACGGCAGCACGGATTGCTTTCTGTCGCTTGGTCTGTGCCATCGCTTAACCCTCCACCGTCAGGCCCATGCTGCGGGCGGAACCCGCAATCGTACGCACCGCCGCTTCCAGCTCGGCTGCAGTCAGGTCGGCTTCCTTCGCCTTGGCGATCTCTTCGAGCTGCTTGCGGGTGACCTTGCCCACCTTTTCGGTGTTCGGGCGCTTGGAACCGGAGGTGACGCCTGCAGCCTTCTTCAACAGCACGCTCGCAGGGGTGCTCTTGGTGATGAAGGTGAAGGTACGGTCCGAATAGGCCGTGATGATGACCGGAGTGGGCAGGCCCGGCTCCAGCTTCTGCGTTGCGGCATTGAACGCCTTGCAGAATTCCATGATGTTCAGGCCGCGCTGACCCAGCGCAGGACCGACCGGCGGCGAGGGATTGGCCTGACCGGCCTTCACCTGCAGCTTGATGTAACCGACTACTTTCTTTGCCATTTCAGTGGTCTCCGGGTGCTAGCGCCCAACTTGCAGGCTCCCCATCGCGACGGGAAAATCACGTGTCCCGCCATCACGTTTGGAGTGCGCAGAAAGCCGCCTTGCGGCGGCTTCCGGTCCTGCCAGGCGGCGAGCCTGGACAGCGAGCCGCGCAGTATAGCAGAGATTTTGGCGTCCGGCGCAGCTGCGCCGGCGCGGGGCTCAGGCCTTCTCGACCTGGCCGAATTCCAGCTCCACCGGGGTGGACCGGCCGAAGATCAGCACCGCGACGCGCAGGCGGCTCTTCTCGTAGTTGACTTCCTCGACCACGCCGTTGAAATCGTTGAACGGACCATCGGTGACGCGGACCATCTGGCCCGGCTCGAACAGCACCTTCGGACGCGGCTTCTCCACGCCATCCTGAACGCGCTGCAGGATCGCATCGGCTTCTTCGTCGCGGATCGGCAGCGGACGATCGGCGGTGCCGCCGATGAACCCCATCACCTTCGGGGTTTCCTTGACCAGGTGCCAGCTTTCGTTGTCGATGCGCGGGATGCCGGCCTCTTCGTGGGTCTCGATCTGCACCAGCACGTAGCCCGGGAAGAACTTGCGCTCGGAACGGCGCTTCTGGCCGGAGCGCATTTCGATCACTTCCTCGGTCGGCACCAGCACGTCACCGAAGCGCTCCTGCATCTCGTCACGCACAATGCGGTCGCGCAGCGCTTGGGCCACGGACTTCTCGAAGCCTGAATAGGCGTGAACGACATACCAACGCTTCACTGCTGCACTCTCCTCAACGACTCACGAACCACTGCATCAGCTTCTGGATCAGGAAATCGAACCCGCCCAACAGCAGACTCAGAATGATCACCACCACGATCACGACCCAGGTGGTGCGGATCGCTTCCTGACGGGTCGGCCAGACCACCTTGCGCAGCTCGAACCGGGACTCGGAGACGAACTCGCGGGACTCGCGCCCCTTGGCGGTCAGCAGGAACACCGCGGCGGCCGCGACCAGGCCAACGATGACCGCCAGGCCACGCAGCGGCCCGGACCAGCTACCCAGCTGCGTCGCACGACTCGGCTCGCCGAACCAGAACCAGACAAACAGGCCCGCAACCACCAGCAAGGCAGCGATGACGTACTTGACGATATCGCCACCGGAGGAAGCGGCGGTGCCTTTGGAATGCTCGATCTTGCTGTTCATCCGACTCTTGCGGCTATGCGACCAAGGTCACTGGATAGGGTGCGGCAGATTGGCACGCCAGGAGGGACTCGAACCCCCAACCTGCGGTTTTGGAGACCGCTGCTCTGCCAATTGAGCTACTGGCGTGTAGTAAGAACGACTGCACTTCCCTTAGACGGCGAAGGCGGACCGAAGGTTCCGGCCCGCCCTTCGCTGAACCCGACGGCCGAAGCCGCCTGCACATCGTCAAACTGCGGCGACCGAAGTCGCCGCAGCGGGCATTACTTGATGATCTTGGCCACCACGCCGGCGCCGACGGTGCGGCCACCTTCGCGGATCGCGAAACGCAGACCTTCGTCCATCGCCACCGGGTTGATCAGCGTGACCACCATCTTCACGTTGTCGCCCGGCATCACCATCTCCACGCCTTCCGGCAGCTCGCAAGCGCCGGTGATGTCGGTGGTGCGGAAGTAGAACTGCGGACGGTAACCCTTGAAGAACGGGGTGTGACGGCCGCCTTCGTCCTTCGACAGCACGTAGACTTCGGCCTCGAACTCGGTGTGCGGCTTGATCGAACCCGGCTTGCACAGCACCTGGCCGCGCTCCACGTCGTCACGCTTGGTGCCGCGCAGCAGCAGACCGGCGTTGTCGCCCGCCTGGCCCTGGTCCAGCAGCTTGCGGAACATTTCCACGCCGGTGACCGTGGTCTTCTGCGTGGCGCGGATGCCGACGATTTCGATTTCGTCGCCCACCTTGATCACGCCGCGCTCGATACGGCCGGTCACCACGGTGCCGCGGCCCGAGATCGAGAACACGTCTTCCACCGGCATCAGGAACGGCTTGTCCACGTCGCGCTGCGGCTCCGGGATGAACGAATCCAGCGCTTCCACCAGCTTCAGGATCGACGGCACGCCGATCTCGCTCTGGTCGCCTTCCAGCGCCAGACGCGCCGAACCGTGGATGATCGGGGTGTCGTCGCCCGGGAAGTCGTACTTGCTCAGCAGCTCGCGCACTTCCATCTCGACCAGCTCGAGCAGCTCGGCGTCGTCGACCATGTCGGCCTTGTTCAGGAACACCACGATGTGCGGCACGCCGACCTGGCGCGACAGCAGGATGTGCTCGCGGGTCTGCGGCATCGGGCCGTCAGCGGCCGAGCACACCAGGATCGCGCCGTCCATCTGCGCCGCACCGGTGATCATGTTCTTGACGTAGTCCGCGTGACCCGGGCAATCGACGTGCGCGTAGTGACGGTTCGGGGATTCGTACTCCACGTGCGCGGTCGAGATCGTGATGCCGCGCGCCTTCTCTTCCGGCGCCGCGTCGATCGCGTCGTACGCCTTGAACTCGCCGCCGAAGCGCTCTGCGCCGATCTTGGTCAGCGCCGCGGTCAGCGTGGTCTTGCCGTGGTCGACGTGACCGATGGTGCCGACGTTGACGTGCGGCTTGGTGCGCTCGAACTTACCCTTGGCCATGGCTGCTTCTTCTCGGTGATCGTAGAAAGATTTGGAGACTGAATATGGTGCTCACGAAAGGAATCGAACCTTCGACCTCCTCCTTACCAAGGAGGTGCTCTACCGACTGAGCTACGTGAGCGTAGTTCTATTGTGACACAAGCGCGTTCAATGGAGCGGGAGACGGGAATCGAACCCGCACCATCAGCTTGGAAGGCTGAGGTTCTACCGTTGAACTACTCCCGCTACGGGATGCCGCACTGCCACAACAAAAAAACTGGTGGAGGGAGGTGGATTCGAACCACCGAAGGCGTAAGCCAGCAGATTTACAGTCTGCCCCCGTTGGCCGCTTGGGTATCCCTCCAGCTACCCGTCCCGACCAGGCCGCAAGGCCGAAATCAGTCCGGGGTGAAACAGCCCGCTATTCTTCCCTGACATCCCTGCCTTGTCAACAGTATTTTGACGCGATGTCGCAGGAAACGCGCACCGCGCGCGCCGCGCCCGTGGCACGGCGCGAACGCGCGCATGCGGGTCAGACGTTGAAGCGGAAATGCAGCACGTCGCCTTCCTGCACGCGGTATTCCTTGCCCTCCAGGCGCAGCCGCCCGGCCTCGCGCGCGCCGGCTTCGCCCTTGTACTTGATGAAGTCGTCGTAGGCGATGGTTTCGGCGCGGATGAAGCCCTTCTCGAAATCGGTGTGGATCACCGCGGCGGCCTGCGGCGCGGTCGACCCGGCCTTCACCGTCCACGCGCGCACTTCCTTGACGCCGGCGGTGAAATAGGTCTGCAGCCCGAGCAGCGAATACGCCGCGCGGATCACCCGGTTCAAGCCCGGCTCGGCCAGGCCCAGGTCGGCCAGGAAGGTGTCGCGGTCGGCGTCGTCCAGCTGCGACAGCTCTTCCTCGATCGCCGCCGACACCGGCACCACCTCGGCGCCCTCGGTGGCGGCGCGCGCGCGCACCGCGTCCAGGTGCGGGTTGTTCTCGAAGCCGTCCTCGAGCACGTTGGCGATGTACATCACCGGCTTGAGCGTGAGCAGGAACAGGTCGCGCACCAGCGCCTTCTCCTCCTCGTCCAGGCCCGCGCTGCGCCCGGCCTTGCCGTCGGCCAGCGCGGCCTGCAGCTTGGCCAGGACCGGCTTCCGCGCGGCCGCGTCCTTGTCGCCGCCCTTGGCGCTGCGCTCGGCGCGGTTCAACGCCTTCTCGACGCTGTCCAGATCGGCCAGGGCCAGCTCGGTATCGATGGTCTCGATGTCCGAGATCGGATCGACCTTGTTGTTGACGTGGATGACGTCGGCGTTCTCGAAGCAACGCACCACGTGGGTGATCGCATCGACCTCGCGGATGTGCGCCAGGAACTTGTTGCCCAGACCCTCGCCGCTGGCCGCGCCGGCGACCAGGCCGGCGATGTCGACGAACTCGACCGCGGTCGGCACGACCTTCTGCGGATTGATGATCTTGGCCAGCTCGCCCAGCCGCGGATCCGGCACCGGCACCACGCCGACGTTGGGCTCGATGGTGCAGAACGGGAAGTTGGCCGCAGCGATGCCCGCCTTGGTCAGCGCATTGAACAGAGTCGACTTGCCGACGTTGGGCAGGCCGACGATGCCGCATTTGATGCCCATGTTTGTAATCCGGGAATGGAGAATCGGGAATAGGGAATCGGAAAAGCATAGCCGCCTTTCCATTCCCCATTCCCCATTCCCTATTTCCCCTGCGTATGCAACCGCTTCATCGCCTCGTTGAAATCGCCCTGCACCGCCAGCGGCAGCACCGCGATGGCGTCGTCGATGGCGCGGTCGATCAGGATCTGGTCGTCCTTGCTCGCACGCCCCAGCACCCAGGGGACGACCTTGTCCTTGTGGCCGGGATGGCCGATGCCGATGCGCAGCCGATGGAAGCCGGCATGCCCGAGCAGGCGGATGGTGTCGCGCAAGCCGTTCTGCCCGCCATGGCCGCCGTCGAACTTGAGCCGCGCCGTGCCCGGCGCCAGATCCAGTTCGTCGTGCGCCAGTAGCGCCTGCGCCGGTTCGATCTTCCAGTAGCGCAACGCGGCGGTCACCGACTTGCCGCTGAGATTCATGAAGGTGGCCGGCTTCAGCAGCCACAGCGCCTGCCCGGCCACATCGACCTTGGCGGTTTCGCCGAACAGCTTGGCGTCCACGCTCCAGCGCGCGCCGGCCCGCTCGGCCAAGTGTTCGACAAAACGAAACCCGGCGTTGTGCCGGGTGTTCGCGTGTTCGGCTCCGGGATTGCCCAGACCGACGATCAGACGCAGACCAGTCATGCCGCAGCATCGCCGCAGCGCCCGGACCCGATGGCCCGGGCGCTGCGCAGGCGATTACTTGCCGTCCTTCTTCGCCGGCTCGGCCGCGGCCGGAGCCTCGGTCGCTTCCGGCTCGGCCTCGATCTGGCCGTGCTTGGCGATGACCACCGCCACGTCGTGCTCCTTGCCCAGCTTCAGCTCGGGCAGCTCGACGCCGGCCGGCAGCTTCAGGTCGGACAGGTGGATCACGTCGCCGACGGACAGCGCGGACAGGTCGACTTCGACGAACTCCGGCAGGTCCTTCGGCAGGCACACGACCTGAATCTCGTTCAGCTCGTGGGTGACGACCACTTCGGCCGACTTGCCGGCCGGCGAGGTGTCCTCGTTGAGGAAGTGCAGCGGCACCGAAGCGTGCAGCGCCTCGTTGTCGTTCACGCGCTGGAAGTCGATGTGCATGATCAGCTGCTTGAACGGGTGGCGCTGCATATCGCGCAGCAGCACCTTCTGGATGTCGCCGTTCAGGCTCAGGCTCAGGATCGACGAATAGAACCAGTCGTTCTGGCTGGCGAGCCAGACTTCGTTGTGGTTGAGCTCGATGTTGACCGGCTTCAGTTCGCCACCGTAGACGATGGCGGGGATCAGGCCGTCGCGACGGAGGCGGCGGCTCGCACCCTTACCCTCGACCTCGCGGCGCTGAACCTTGATTTCATGTGTGGTTGCCATTTGCGTTTACTACCTTGGTTGAATGAACCGCCTCGCGGCGGTTTTGAGGACTCTTCCGCGACCAGAAGAGTCTGTGAAGCCGGGAGTGGGGAATCGGGAATGGGGAATCGGACAAAGCGCGACACTGCGCCGTTGCGATTCCCTATTCCCGATTCCCCATTCCCAGCCTTAATCCACGTACAACGAACTCACCGACTCGCCGAAGGCGATGCGGCGGATGGTTTCGGCCAGCAGCTCGGCGACGCTGAGCTGGCGGATCTTGCTGCAGCCGCGCGCGGCGTCCGACAACGGAATCGTGTCGGTGACGACCAGCTCGTCGAGCTGCGAATTGCTGATGTTGCTGACCGCCGGGCCCGACAGCACCGGATGGGTGCAGTACGCGGCCACCTTCAGCGCGCCCTGCGCCTTCAGCGCGGCGGCCGCGGCGCACAGGGTGCCGGCGGTGTCGACGATGTCGTCGACCAGCACGCAGGTCTTGCCTTCGACGTCGCCGATGATGTTCATCACCGTGGACACGTTGGCGCGCGGGCGGCGCTTGTCGATGATCGCCAGGTCGGCGTCGTCCAGGCGCTTGGCCACGGCGCGGGCGCGGACCACGCCGCCCACGTCAGGCGACACCACGATCAGGTTGTCGGTGCCGTAGGCGCGCCAGATGTCGGCCAGCAGCAGCGGCGAGGCGTAGACGTTGTCGACCGGGATGTCGAAGAAGCCCTGGATCTGGTCGGCGTGCAGGTCCACGGTCAGCACGCGGTCGGCATTGACCGCGGTGAACATCTTCGCCGCGACCTTGGCGGTGATCGGCACGCGCGAGGAACGCATGCGCCGGTCCTGCCGCGAGTAGCCGAAGTACGGCACCACTGCGGTGACGCTGGCGGCGCTGGCGCGCTTGAGCGCGTCGATCAGCACCAGCAGCTCCATCAGGTTTTCCGCGCTGGGCGCGCAGGTCGGCTGGATCACGAACACTTCCTGCCGGCGCACGTTCTCCTCGATCTCCACCTGCACTTCGCCATCGGAGAAGCGCGACACCATCGCCTTGCCCGGACGCACGCCCAGCTCCTTGCAGATGCTCTTGGCAAGCGGCTTGTTGGCATTGCCGGAGAACACCAGCAGGTTACGTTGATCTTGCATGAGGAGTGTCTCGGGCGGCGGCGGCGGAAGAACTGCGAAACGAAGAAACAGCATGAAACTTGTGAAAACCCAGGCGAAGAAGGCTTCTACCTGTTGAACCCCCGCACATGGATGTGCGGGCTCTTGCAGAGGGATCTGCAGACACAATTGGCAGGGGCGGTAGGATTCGAACCTACGAATGCCAGGATCAAAACCTGGTGCCTTGGGCCTCTTGGCGACGCCCCTGCATGAAACTGTTGCTATGCCTCCAGCGCATCGAGCAGCGGCGATCGGGTCACGCCGCCGGCCACCCAGGCGCGCAACCCGTCCGGCAAGGCCGCCAGCGCGCGCACGGCGGCAGCGCGATCGGCGAACTCGACGAAGCACCCGCTCCCCGACCCGGTAAGGCGCGGCGTGCCGATCTGCGCAAGCGCCTGGAACACGGCCTGGATGGCCGGTTCGCGGCGGAGCAGCACCGGCTCGAACGCATTGCCGAGCAGGAAACCTGAAACGAAGTCGGCCATTTTCGCGGGCGCAGCATCCCGCGTCAAATCCGGGGCCTGGAACAGCGCCGCGGTGGGCACGTGAACCGCCGGATCGGCCAGCACGTACCAGGCCGGCGGCAGGCGCAACGGGGTCAGCCGTTCGCCCACCCCTTCGGCCCAGGCATCGCGGCCGCGCACGAATACCGGCACGTCCGCGCCCAGCGTCAGACCCAGGCCGGCCAGCGCATCCTCGTCCAGTCCGGCGCCCCACAGCGCATTCAGCGCGAGCAGCGCGGTCGCCGCGTCGGACGAGCCACCACCGAAACCGCCACCTGCAGGAATGCGCTTTTCGACGCGGATGTTGACACCTTGAGCGATCTTGGCGTGCGTTCGCAGCAGTCGCGCGGCCCGCACCAACAGGTCGTCGGCCTCGGCGACGCCTGCCACGGAGTCGCCGATCCGCGCCACCACGCCGTCGGCGCGCACGCGCAGATGCACGGTGTCGCCCCAATCGAGCAGGCGAAAGACGGTCTGCAGTTCGTGATAGCCGTCGGCGCGGCGGCCGGTGATCTGCAGAAACAGGTTCAGCTTCGCCGGGGCCGGCCACGCCGACCAGCCGCCCTCTTCCACGGCGCTCATGGCGCGGCGAAGTGCCACTGGTCCAGCAACAGGCGCACCTTGGCGTCGCCGTTGCGCGCCTCGATGCGCCGCGGCAGGGCCGGACGGCCGTCGCTGGGCGGGTACCACTCCTGGAACTGGATCTCCCAGCCCATCTGCCGCAGCGTCTGCGGGCGCCCCTCGGCGTCGTAGCTCACCTGCTCGGGTGCGCCCACGTCCGCCGCGACCTGTCCGCGCACCCAATCCGGCAGCAGATTGACCGGAATCTCCCAACCGGTGGCCTCGAGCAGCAGCTGTTGCGCGTCATCGCCGGCGCGCGGACCGCCTTCCAACCCCTCCAGACGGCCTCCCCCGCGCTGGCTGTCGCCGGTCAGGCGCCAGCTCTGCCGGGTCACCGGCGCGCTAAGCTCGATCCGGTACTGGCGCTGCTGCTGCGCCCAGTCGATGCGGCCGCTGCCGCCATTGCGGCCCTTGGTGATCGCCACCCGGCCCTGGAACGACCACTGCGGATGCGCCTGCAGCCATGCGCCGCGGGCCGCTTCGGCCTGGCGCGCGGCCTCGCCGAGCGGTGCGCTCGCGGCCGGCGGCGCCTGCCGCGGCGCCAGCGAAGTACAGCCGGCCAGCACCAGCAGCGCCGTCAGCGCCCATGCCGCGCGCAACGCCGACCTCACGGCGCGACCTTTTCCATCGCCCGCTGCAGCGCGCGATTCTTCGGATCGAGCTTGCGCGCCTCGTCGAAGTATTTCGTGGCTTCGTCGCGCTTGCCCTGTTCCCACAGCACCTGGCCGATGTGCGCGGCGATCTCCGGATCCTTGAACAGGGTCCAGGCGCGGCGCAGCTGCACCAGCGCCTCCTGGGTCTTGCCCAACCGGTACAGCACCCAGCCGTAGCTGTCGATGATCGCGGCGTTGTCCGGATCGGCGGTACGCGCGCGATCGATCAACTGCAGCGCCTCGCGGTAGCGATGGGTGCGGTCGGCCAGGGTGTAGCCGAGCGCATTGAGCGCGGCCACGTTCTCCGGCTCGGTGACCAGGATCTTGCGCAGGTCGGCTTCGGCACGGTCGATGCGGTCGCGCCGCTCCCAGGCCAGGCCGCGCGCGTACAGCAGCGCGTTGTCGTCCGGATAGGCGGCCAGGCCGCGTTCGAACACCTGCAGTTCGCCGGCGTCGTCGCCGCTGCGCTGGCGCAATTCCGCCTCCAACACGTAGGCGTCGCGGCGCGCGGCATCGTCGGCCTCGGCATCGTCCTGCAGCGCGCGCGCCTCGGCGAAGGCCGCATCCTTCTGCCCGAGTTCGTACAGCGCCCCGGCGGTCCGCAGCCGCGCTTCGTTGCGCAACGGGCCGGCCGGCACGCCGCGGTACCAGGTCACCGCTTCCTGATAGCGCTTCAGGAACTCGGCGATCTTGCCGAGCAGCAGGCGCCGCTCCGGATCCGGCTGCGCGGTCTCCTTGCTCAGCTCCGCGTACAGCGCGCTCAGCGCCGCGTTGTCCTGCAGCTTGGCCAGCATCGAAGCGCGCAGGCCGTAGTTCTGGGTGTCCTGCGGACCGAGCGCCAGCACCCGCGCCGCCGCGGCGGTGTCGCCGATCGCGTCGTAGGCGTAGGCCAGCGCGCCGCGCAGTTCCGGATCGCGCGGCGCCTTGGGCTCCACGCCCTGCAGCAGCGCGCGCGCCTGCTCGGTCTTGCCGGCCTGTTGCAGCTGGGTGGCGTGCAGCAGGGCCACCCGCGGCTCCTCCGGGAAACGCTTGACCAGCTGATCGACGATGCGCTCGGCCAGCTTCGGCTGTTCCAGGCGCAGCGCCAGGCGCCCGAACTCCTGCCAGGCCTCGAGCTGGTCGGGGATGGCATTGGCGTCGAGCAGCTGGTCCAGCACCTTGGCCGCGACCTCCGGATCGCGGTTGCCGCTGACCAGCGCCACCAGCGCATAGCGCCAGCCGCGTGCGTCCTTGTCGCGCAGCAGCGCCACCAGCAGGCCGCGCGCCTGGCGCAGATTGCCGTTGCGCAGCGCCAGCGCCGCCTCGGCGCCGCGCATCGGCAGCGACTCCGGCGCGCGCTGACGCCACAGCGCAAGGGCCTGCGCCGCGGCCGCATTGTCGTTGGCGAGCATCGCGATACGGGTCGCACGCTCGGCCAGACCGGCATCGCCGGGCGCCTCGTTCGCCGCCTGCAGGTACCAGTGCGAGGCATCGGCCAGCTGCCCGGCCTGCAGCGCGAATTCGCCGGCCAGCACCGGCGTCAACGAAGACGCCGCGGCGCTCGGCGGCACCTTGGCGACGGCCGTCGGCGCGGCGGCGGGGGCGCCGATGGCCGGCAAAGCGGCGAGCGCCGACAGCAATAGAACGATACGGATGCGAATCAATGCGGGCATCGGGGGCAACCGGGCCGTAAAATGGGGCCCTGAATGGCCAGCAGCTTATCGCAAGCAACTGAACAGATGACGTTGTGGGTGCTCGGATTGAACCACCAGACCGCGCCGGTCGACCTGCGCGAACGGGTGGCGTTCGCCGGCGATGCGCTGCCGCGCGCGCTGCAGTCGCTGCGCGCATTGCCCAACGTCGCCGAGGCCGCCCTGCTGTCCACCTGCAACCGCACCGAGCTGTACGCGATCGCCGACGACGCGCAGAGCCTGGCCGACTGGCTGGATTCGCACGCGGCCGGCCTGCACGGCTATCTGTACCAGCACCAGGATGCCGACGCGGTGCGGCATCTGTTCCGCGTCGCCACCGGGCTGGACTCGATGGTGCTGGGCGAGCCGCAGATCCTCGGCCAGGTGAAAGACGCCTGGGCGCTGGCGCGCGAGCACGGGGCGATGGGCAACCGCCTGGACCGGCTGTTCCAGCAGACCTTCTCGGTGGCCAAGCGCGCGCGCACCGATACCCGGGTCGGCGCCAATCCGGTCTCGGTGGCCTCCACCGCGGTGCGCCTGGCGCAGAACTCCTTCGCCCGGCTCAGCGAATCGACGGTGCTGCTGGTCGGCGCCGGCGAGACCATCGAGCTGGCCGCCAAGCACCTCAGCGAAGGCCGCGTGCGGCGCCTGCTGATCGCCAACCGCACCCTCGCCCACGCCCAGGAGCTGGCCAGCCGGCATGGCGGCGTGGCGCTGCCGCTGAGCGAGCTGGAACGGCATCTGCAGGAAGCCGACGTGGTGTTCTCGGCCACCGCCGCGCGCGAGCCGGTGGTGACCCGGGCGCAGGTCGAGCAGGCGCTGCGCGCGCGCAAGCACAAGCCGATGCTGCTGTTCGATCTGGCCGTGCCGCGCGACATCGAGGCCGGCGTGGCCGAGCTGGCCGATGCCTATCTGTATACCGTGGACGACCTGGAACGTGCGGTCGAGGACAATCGCCGCGGCCGCCGCGAAGCGGCCGAGGCCGCCGAGGCGATCATCGACCTGCAGGTGCTGCGCTACATCGAGACGCTGCAGGCCAGCACCCGCCAGGCGCCGCTCAAGCGCCTGCGCGCACACGGCGACAGCACCCGCGACGACGTGCTGGCCAAGGCGCGGCAGCAGCTGGCCAACGGCAAGCCGGCCGACGAAGTGCTGGAATTCCTCGCCAATACCCTGACCAACCGCCTGCTGCATCCGCCCACCGCGGCGCTGCGCGAGGCGGCGCTGAGCGGCGATGCCGACCTGGCCCGCGCCGCCGAGCGCCTGTTCCCGGAAAAACCGGGCTATTTCCATCCCATTCTGAAGACCGATGACACCGACCCTGCGCCGTAAGCTGGAGGCGCTGGCCGAGCGTCGCGAAGAACTCGAACGCCTGCTGTCCGATCCCGAGGTGGTGAGCGACAACGCGCGCTTCCGCGACTACTCGCGCGAATTCGCGCAGCTGGAGCCGGTCGCCGCCGCACTGGCCGACGAGGCCGCGGCCAAGGCCGACCTGGCCGCGGCCGAGGCGATGCGCGGCGATCCGGAACTGCGCGAGCTGGCCGAAGAGGAGATCGCCGCCGCCCACGCGCGCCTGCTCGCGCTGGACGAACAGCTGGCGCTGCTGCTGGTGCCACGCGATCCGCGCGACGACGGCAACCTGTTCCTGGAAGTGCGCGCCGGCACCGGCGGCGACGAGGCGGCGATCTTCGCCGGCGACCTGTTCCGCATGTACGCGCGTTACGCCGAGCGCCAGGGCTGGAAGGTGGAAGTCGAATCGGACAGCCCCGGCGAGCACGGCGGCTACAAGGAGATCGTGGCGCGCATCGTCGGCCGCGGCGCCTACTCCAAGCTCAAGTTCGAATCCGGCACGCACCGCGTGCAGCGGGTGCCGGCGACCGAGTCGCAGGGCCGCATCCACACCTCGGCGGCGACGGTGGCGATCATCCCCGAAGCCGACGACGTGGAAGAGATCGCGATCAACCCGGCCGACCTGAAGGTGGATACGTTCCGTTCGTCCGGCGCCGGCGGCCAGCACGTCAACAAGACCGAGTCGGCGATCCGCATCACCCACGTGCCGAGCGGGGTGGTGGTCGAATGCCAGACCGAGCGCAGCCAGCACGCCAACCGCGACAAGGCGATGAAGCGGCTGAAGGCGCAGTTGCTCGACGCCGAGCGCAGCAAGCAGGCCGCGGCCGAGGCGCAGGACCGCAAGCTGCAGGTCGGCAGCGGCGACCGCAGCCAGCGCATCCGCACCTACAGCTTCCCGCAGGGCCGCATCACCGACCACCGGGTCGAAGGCCTGACCCTGTACGACCTGCCGAACGTGATCGAAGGCGACCTCGACGCGCTGATCGAGCGGCTGAGCCACGAGCACCAGGTCGACGAACTGGCGCGGCTGAGCGACAGCCCGTGAGCGTGCGCATGCGCCGCGCCGCTGCGCACGCGCCGGCCACCGCGCGCGCGTGAGCGGCAGCGCGCTGGACGCACTGCGCCAGCTGCAGGACGCGGTGCGCCGCGACCCGCAGGACTTCATCGCCTGGGTGATGCTGGCCGACGCCGAACTCGGCGCCGGGGCGATCGCCGCCGGCGAACAGGCCGCCCTGCGCGCGTTGCAGCTGCGCCCGACGCATCCGGAAGCCCTGGCACGGCTGGGCCGCGTCCGCTGGACCCAGGGCCGCCATGCCGAAGCCGCCGCCGCGTTGCGCCAGGCGCTGCAGCACGCGCCGCAACACCCGGGCATCGCCCTGTGGCTGGGCCATGCGCTGGAGGACAACGGCGAAGCCGAAGCCGCCGCGCAGGCCTATGCGCACGCGCATGCGCTGCTGCCGCAGGAACCGTCGATCGCCGCGCACCTGCTGAACTGGCGGCGCAAACTGTGCGATTGGCGCGCGCTGGATGCGCTGTCGCAGCAGGTCCGCGGCGCGGTGCGCCAGGGCCATCCGGCGATCGAACCGTTCGCATTCCTCAACGAGGACGCCACCGCCGCCGAGCAGCTGCACTGCGCGCGCAACCGTGCGCTCGCCTTGGCGCAGACGCTGGCGCCCTTGCCGGCGGCGACGCTGCGCCGCGCCGGCCCCTTGCAGGTCGGCTTCCTGTCCAACGGCTTCGGCGCGCATCCCACCGGGCTGCTGACCGTGGCCTTGTTCGAACGGCTGCGCGCGCACGCCGACCTGCGCGTGCAGCTGTTCGCATTGAACCGCGACGACGGCAGCGCGATCCGCACGCGCCTGCGCGCCGCGGCGCACGCCTGGCACGACGTCGCCGGACAGCCGCACCGGGCGATCGCGCAAGGCATTCGCGCTGCCGGCATCGACATCCTGTTCGACCTGCGCGGCTGGGGCGGCGGCGGTGCGCCGGAAGTGCTGGCACTGCGTCCGGCACCGCTGCAGATCAACTGGCTGGCCTACCCGGGCACGTCCGGCGCGCCGTGGATCGACTACGTCATCGGCGATGCGTTCGCGCTGCCCGGTGCGCTGGCCGCGCACTACAGCGAGCGCGTGCTGCGCCTGCCGCGCGCGTTCCAGCCCTCGGACGACAGCCGCCACGTCGGCGCGCCACCGTCGCGCCGCGACTGCGGGCTGCCCGAGCACGGCACGGTGTTCTGCTGCTTCAACAACAGCTACAAGCTGACCCCGCGCAGCATGGCGCGCATGCTCGCGGTGCTGCGCCAGGTGCCGGACAGCGTGCTGTGGCTGCTGTCCGGGCCCGGCCAGGCCGATGCGCGGCTGCGCGATGCCGCGCGCCGCGCCGAAGTGGATCCGGCGCGGTTGCGCTTCATGCCCAAGCTGGCGCATGCCGACTACCTGGCCCGCTACCGGCATGCCGACCTGTTCCTGGACACGCATCCGTACAACGCGCACACCACCGCCTCCGACGCGCTGTGGGCCGGCTGCCCGCTGCTGACCTGCCCCGGCACGACCTTCGCCGCACGCGTGGCCGGCAGTCTCAACCATCACCTGGGCATGGACGCGATGAACGTCGCCGACGACGATGCCTTCGTCGCCAGGGCGGTGCAGCTGGGCCGCGATCCGGCGGCGCTGCGCGCACTGCGCGACACGCTGCAGCAGCGCCGCGCCAGCGCCGGCCTGTTCGACATGCAGGGCTTCGCTGCGGACTTCGCGGACGTGTTGCGCGATACCGCGCGCCGGCACGGCTGGAGCGGGCCGCAGTAGCCCGCCAATCGCCAGGCCTTGACGGCGCCGACACCTGGCGCGCGGGAACGGAGGCGTTCGCATCCAGACCGAACCTCCCGACAGGTTGCCGGCATCGGCGCTCGCGCTTCTTCAACGCAGCGCGAGCGGCAGCCGACCGCGGCTGACGGCACGCACATCGCCGCACGCTGCCGAACGCCCCCATGCACGAACGCGCTTGACCTGAAGCGCGGTTGAGGTTCGACACTGCGCGCCTTCCGTTCGCGCACGCCCCGATGCCGTCACGCCTGTCGCCCGACCTCACCTCCCCGCACGCACGCAGCGTACTGGTCGCCCACGCCTCGGCACCGGTCTGCGCGACGCTGCTCGCCCGCTTGCACGCCAACCCCGGCGGCGGCCTGCATGCCCTGGCCTGGCTGGAATCGCTGAGCGCCTCGCCAGATCTGCTGTACGCACAATGCTGCGGCGACGACACCACGCAGCTCGGCCGCAGCCTGCACCCGCGCGCGCCGGCGCCGCGACTGACGCTGCACCGTTACCGGCGCATCCGCAGCGGGGTGTCCGATCCGCAGCGCGTGCCCGGCTGCGTCGTGGTGACCAGGCTGGCGACCCGCGATGCCGCGCAGGCGCAACTCCACGCCAGCGCGGCGTTCGCCGCGCTGCAGAACGGCGCGCACGCGCTGCGCGGCTTGATCGCCTCGCACCTGCACCTGTCCGACGACGGCCTCAGCCTGCTCGACTACGCCGAATGGAGCAGCGCCGACGCGCAGCGTCGGGCCTTGCAGCGCGAACCCGAGCGCCTGCCCCTGGCGTCCCATCCCGCGGCCAGCGTGAGCCGTTACCGGCCGCGCGCGCTGACCCTGCCCGGCACCCCGACGCAGCCCGCGCACGCAACCGCCTGAACCGGCATCGCCCTGCTTCTGCGACGGCGCCTGTACGGACGCCGCCGATGCGCGCCGGCAGGCTATACGCCGACCGGGCGAGCCGCTAGGCTTCGGGCATGAGCGCCAAAGCCGATTTCATCGCGTTGAACCTGTGCGTACTGACCGTCTCGGACACGCGCAGCCTGGCCGAAGACAGTTCCGGCGACTACCTGGTGTCGGTGCTCGGCGAGGCCGGCCACCGCCTGTACGCGCGCGAGCTGCTGCCCGACGACCGCTACCGGATGCGCGCGGTGGTCTCGGCGTGGATCGCCGACCCGCAGGTCGACGGCATCCTGGTCACCGGCGGCACCGGCTTCACCGGCCGCGACTCCACCCCCGAGGCGCTGCTGCCGCTGCTGGACAAGCAGATGCCCGGCTTCGGCGAACTGTTCCGCGCGATCAGCTTCGAGGAGATCGGCACCTCCTCGCTGCAGTCGCGCGCCTTCGCCGGCCTGGCCAACGCCACCTTCGTGTTCTGCCTGCCCGGCTCGACCTCGGCCTGCCGCACCGCCTGGGAAAGGATCGTCGCCGCGCAGCTCGACGCGCGCACCCGGCCGTGCAACCTGGCCACGCTGCGCCCACGCTTGAAGGAATGACCTGGAACCGCGCATGCCCTTGGACACCACCTTGCGCCTGCTGGCCAAAGCCAGCGGCATGACCGCCGCGGACATCGCTGCCGCCATCCCGCGCGCCGGCGCCGCCACGGTCAAGGCCTGGCTGGCCGGCGAGAAGATGCCCGGCCGCGACCAGCTCAATGCGTTGGCGCGCGCTTTCGGCGTTCCCGCGGGCGCGCTGCTCGGCGAACTGGCCAGCCAGCTCGACCCGGCCCGCACCCGCGGCGAACACGACCTATTGCAGGCCTATCGCACGCTCGACAGCCGCCAGCAGGGCGCGCTGCTGGAAGTGGCGCGCAGCATGGCCGGCACCCGCACGAGACGCAGCAAATGAGCAAACTCAAGCGCAAGCAGTACCAGGCATTGATGCAACCGCTGCAACTGGAGCTGACGGCGCTGGCGCAAGCGCTGCAGCACAGCGGCGAACGCGTGCTGGTGCTGTTCGAAGGCCGCGACACCGCCGGCAAGGGCGGCGCGATCCAGGCCATCGCCGAACATCTGAATCCGCGCCAATGCCGGGTGGTGGCGCTGCCCAAGCCGACCGACCGCGAAAGCACGCAGTGGTATTTCCAGCGCTACGCCACGCATCTGCCGGCCGCTGGCGAAATGGTGCTGATGGACCGCAGTTGGTACAACCGCGCCGGGGTGGAGCGGGTCATGGGCTATTGCAGCGACGCGCAATACCAGGCCTTCCTGCGCCAGGCGCCGCTGTTCGAGCAATTGCTGGTCGACGACGGCATCCGCCTGTTCAAGTACTGGTTGTGCGTGGACCAGGACCAGCAGGAGAAGCGCTTCGCCGAACGCCTGCACGATCCGCTGAAGGGCTGGAAGCTGTCGCCGGTGGACCTGCAGTCGCGCGCCCAGTACGCCGACTACACCCGTGCCCGCGAGGCGATGCTGGACGCCACCCACCGCGAACAGGCGCCGTGGACGCTGGTCGACTTCAACGACCAGAAGCGCGGCCGCCTGACCCTGATCCGGCATCTGCTCGACCAGTTGCCCGACACCCCGCTGCAGGAGCCGGAACTGGAACTGCCGCCGCTGAAGCACAAACCGCGCAAGGAAAAGTTCGGCGTGTTGCAGCCGATCGCGTCGTATCCGGTTTGAGGCCGGGATTGGGGACTCGGGACTCGGGACTCGGGACTCGATGATGCGGTCCGCGCCCGACGGCGCAATGGTTTCCTGTAGGAGCGGCTTCAGCCGCGACCGGACGCCTCCGCAACGACGCGGCCGGATTGAAACGCCTTCTGCAGCGGCAGGCGGTGGTGTGGGAGGGACTTCAGTCCCGATGCGCTACCGGCAAGGCCTCGTCGGGACTGAAGCCCCTCCCCCGCGAGCCGCCAAGATTTCCGCGATGTCACCCGATCGCGAAGCCCGCCGCCACCGGCTCCGGCCACGGCTCGCGCAGCACCTGCTCGACCCGCGCTGCCGGCGGGCCGTGCCGCAGCCATTCGGCCAGCGCCTCCAGCGCCGCGGCCTCGCCTGCTGCGATGACCTCCACGCTTCCGTCGGCCAGGTTCCGCGCGTGCCCATCCAGCCCCAGCGCCAGCGCGCGTTCGCGGGTGGAGGCGCGGAAATACACGCCCTGCACCCGGCCGGAGACCAGGAAGCGGGCGGCCCCCATCAACCGCCCGCCTTCGCCTGGCCGGCGACCTTGCCGCCGGCCGCGGCGATCGCCGCCTCGATGTCGTGCGCATTGACCGGACCCAGGAACTGCTTGGCGACCTTGCCGTCCGGGGCGATCAGGTAGGTCATCGGCAGTCCGCGCGGGGTCGCGAAATCGGCCGGCGGCGCATAGGTGTCGAGGATCGCCACCGGGTAGGCCACCGGATGTTCCTTCAAGAACGCCTGCATCTCTGCCGGCTCGATGTCCTCGTAGGCCAGGCCCACCACTTCGATGTTGTCGCGCATCACGTGCAACGCCGACAGCTCCGGCATTTCCTTCAGGCACGGTGCGCACCAGGTGGCCCAGAAATTCACCACCACCCACTGCCCGCGATGCGCGGCCAGGTCGTAGTCGCTGCCGTCCACGGCCTTCACCTTCAGCGTCGGCTGCGGCCGGGTTTCCTGCACCACGTTCGCTCCTTCGCCAGCGGCGGGCGCGGTCGGGGCAGTTGGCGCGGCAGGGGCCGCCGGGGCGGCGGGAGCCGCAGGCGCCGGCGCGCCCGGCGCGGCGCCATCGGCGGGCGAAGGATGCCGATCGCAGCCTGCCAGCAGCGCGGCAGCGGCGAACAACGGGAACAGGATGCGCGGGGTCATGCGAGGTCTCCGATATCGGTGTAAAGGTCGCCGACGCGCCGTTTCAGCACGTCGCGCAGCGGCATGCGCAATTCGTCCAGCGCGCGCCACGCCGCCTGCCCCAGCGCGTCGTCGCGGCACGGCAGGTAGGCTTCGGCGATCGGGATGCGCAGCTGGCAGTTTTCGTAGAGTTCGGTCAGCGGCACGTCGGCCAGGTCGCGCGCCAGCAGCCATTCGCCGTGCTCGGCACGGCTGAGCAGGCGGCTGCGTTCCAGTTCGCACAGCAGTTCCTGCACCAGCGAATCGGTCAGCATCGGCTCCAGCTGCAGGATCTGATCCTCGTGCAGGCCGTGGCCGTCCTTGCGCGCCTGCGCGAAGCGCCCGAGCAGGCGCAGCAAGCCGTAGATCTCGTAGCCGGCCGGCAGCCGCATCGATGCCGGCTGGTAGCGGAAGGCGGCGATCGAGGATGCCAGCGAGGCGCCGAGCAGGATCCCGATCCAGCTCAGGTAGGTCCACAGCAGGAAGATCGGCACGAATGCGACCGTGCCGTAGATGCGCTGGTAGGACTGGAAGCTGCCCAGGTACAGGCTCAGCCCCCACTTCACCAGTTCCAGCAGGGCCACCGCCAGCAGCGCGCCGGGCACCGCGTGGCGCAGCTTGACGGTGTGGTGCGGCACCACCCGGTACACCAGGGTGATGCAGACGAATTCGATCAGCACCGGCGCCAGGCCCAGCGCCATCTGCGCCAGCAGCCGGCCCTCGCTGGTGCGGAACAGCGGCAGCGCGAAGAACCGCGCCGACGCCGCCAGCGACGCCGCGGCCAGCAGCGCACCCAGGGTCAGCACCGTCCAGTACACCAGGAAGCGGGTCAGCCGCGGCCGCGCCGAGACCACCCGCCAGATCCGGTTGAAGGTCTGCTCGACGCTGTTCAAGGTGATCAGCAGCGACACCATCAGCGCGATGGTGCCGGCGCTGGTCAGCTGCCCGGCGCTGGCCGAGAACTGGCGCAGATAGGCCTCCACCGAGCGCGCCGCGGCCGGCACGAAGTTGGAGAAGATGTAGTCGCTGAGCTGGTCGCTCCAGCGGTCGAACACCGGAAACGCCGACAGTACACCGAACACCACCATCGCCAGCGGCACCAGCGCGAAGATCGTGGTGTAGGCCAGCGAGGCGGCGGCCTGGAACAGGCGGTCGTCGAGGAAGCGCCGCCACAGGAACCCGGCGAAGCTGCGCATCCGCGCGCGGTCGCGCACCCGCTCCGTCCAGAGATTGACCGTGTCCAAAGGCTGCATCGGGCAAGGGTACCCGATGCGCACGGATGCCGGCATCGCCGATACTGGCGGCCGTTCTGGTGCAAGCAAGCGAGGGCCGCATGGCCGAGATCCTGGTCCTGTACTACAGCCGTGGCGGTTCGGTGGCGCGCCTGGCGCGGCAGATCGCACGCGGCGTCGGCGAAGTGCCCGGCATGGCCGCGCGCCTGCGCACGGTGCCGCCGGTGGCCGCGGTCACCCAGGCCAGCGCGCCGCCGGTGCCCGACAGCGGCGCGCCGTACGTGGACGCCAGCGACCTGCGCGACTGCGTCGGTATCGCGCTGGGCAGCCCGACCCGCTTCGGCAACATGGCCGCGCCGGTCAAGCATTTCATCGACGGGCTCGGCGCCGAATGGGCCAGCGCCACTCTCGCCGGCAAGCCGGCGGCAGTGTTCACCTCCACCGCCTCGCTGCATGGCGGCCAGGAAGCCACGCTGCTGTCGATGCACCTGCCGCTGCTGCACCACGGCTGCGTGATCGTCGGCATTCCCTACACCGAGCCGTTGCTCAGCAGCACGCGCAGCGGCGGCACCCCGTACGGCGCCAGCCACGTCGCCGGCGCCGACGACGATCCGCACCCCAGCGAGGAAGAAGCGCAACTGGCGCGTGCGCTGGGCCGGCGCCTGGCCGGCATCGCGCAACGCCTGGCGGCGCCATGAGCAGCGCCCGCCTGCGTCATGCGCTGGCCGCCACGCTGCTGGCGCTGGCGCTGTTGTACGCAGCCTGGTTCCACGACGACCGCCACCGTCTCGCCGCGCTGCTGGTGTTCGCGCTGCCGCCGCTGCTGCTGGCGATCGGCGTGCTGCGCGGCTCGGCGGTGGCGCGCTTCTGGGCCGGCGTGTTCGGGCTGTTCTGGTTCAGCCACGGGGTGATGGCCGCCTGGAGCCATCCGCCGCAGCGCGCCTACGCCTGGGCCGAACTGCTGCTGGCGCTGCTGGCGATCGGCCTGTCCAGCGCGCCGGGACTGCGCGCGCGTTTCGCCCGCAAGCGCGGCGCCAAGCCGCCCGGCCACGACACGCCCTGAGCGGCCGCCGCCGGCCTGCCGGTATCATGGCGGCCTTGCGCGACCGCGGCCGCGCCCCGTCATGCTCTAGGAACCGGCAATGGAAGAACTCCTGATCGTCACCACCGGCGGCACGATCGACAAGATCTATTTCGACGACAAGTCCGACTACCAGATCGGCGATCCGCAGATCGGCCAGATCCTCAAGGAACTGGGCGTGACCTTCCGCTTCACCGTGATCCCGATCATCCGCAAGGACTCGCTGCACATCACCGACGAAGACCGCGAGCTGATCCGCGCCACCGTCGCCGCGCAGTCCGCGCGCCACGTGCTGCTCACCCACGGCACCGACTCGATGGTGCAGACCGGCAAGGTGCTGCAGACGATCCCTGACAAGACCATCGTGATGACAGGCGCGCTGAACCCGGCGCGGTTCCGCGGCTCCGATGCCGAATTCAACATCGGTTGCGCGGTCGGCGCGGTACAGTCGCTGCCGGCCGGGGTCTACATCGCCATGAACGGGCAGATCTGGGATCCGCAGAAGGTGCGCAAGAACGTGGCCGCGAACCGCTTCGAGCCCGTCTGAGCCGCGATGTCCAAAGCCACCCGCGCAACCAGGGCATTGGACGCGGCCGGCGTCGCCTATCGCCTGCATCCCTACGATTACGAAGCCGAAGCCGAAGCCGGCGCCAAGGGCCTGCAGGCGGCGCAGGCGCTCGGCCTGCCGCCGGCGCGGGTGTTGAAGAGCCTGATGGCGTGGATCGACCACAACGCCGTGTGCGTGGTGGTGCCCTCCGATCGCCGCGTGCAGCTGAAGAAGCTCGCCACGGCCGGCGCCGGCAAATCGGCACGGATGATGGAAGTGGCCGAGGCCGAGCGCCGCACCGGCTACAAGGTCGGCGGCATCAGTCCGCTGGGCCAGCAGCGGCCGGCGCCGGTGCTGGTCGAGCAATCGGCGCTGGCCCCGGGCAGCGTGTGGTTCAACGCCGGGCAGCGCGGCTTGCTGCTGGAAATCGACGCCGAGCGCCTGCTTGACGTATTGCAGGCGCGCGCGTGCGACCTATGCGAGTGAGGTTCCCTAGTAACTGGCGGTCACGCCTACCCCGACCACCGCGGTCACCGCCTTCACCCGCACGTAGTAGGTCCCGGCAGGCAGGTTGAGCGTGCAGCTCTCGGCATTGGCCGTCGCGATCGACCTGCAGCCGTAGACGGTGTCGGTCGGCAGGCCGCCACCGCGCAGATACAGGTCGGCGTTGCCGGTACCGCCGGCCAGGGCCAGCTTCAGCCAGGGCGTGCCGGCCGGCACGGTGACCTGGTAGTACAGCGAGGTCCCCGCCTTGAGCGCCAGGCTGCCCAGCGGCACGCCGCGGACCAGGGTCTGCGCCTTCAGCGTCGCCGCCACCGCCGCGCCGGCATTGACCAGGCCCGCGCCGCAACCCAGCGTGCAGGCCACCGGCAATGCACTGGCGGTCGCCTTCAACCGCGCCTCCAGTTCCGCCGGGGTCAGCGGGTTCAGCGCTGCCGACAGCACCAGGGCGGCCACGCCGGCCACATGCGGCGCCGCCATCGAGGTGCCGCTATAGGATGCGTAGCCGGCCGCGGCCGGCGCCTGGGTGCCGGTGTTGAGCGTGGACAGGATGCCCTGCCCTGGCGCGGCGACATCCACGCCGGCGCCATAGTTGGAGAAGCTGGCGCGCGCGCCGGCGGAGGTGGTCGCGGCCACCGCGATCACGTTCGGGCAGTTGGCCGGCACGCTGCCGGCGACGTTGCCGTTGCTGTTGCCGGCAGCCACCACGACGCTGGTTCCGCGCGCCACGGCGGCGGCGATGGCATTGGCCATCGTCGCCGAACAGGTGCCGCTGGCGCCCAGCGACAGGTTGATCACCTGCGCCGGGGTTGGATTGGCGGGAACGCCGGCGACGCTGCCGCCCGACGCCCAGACGATGGCATCGGCGACATCGGACAGGTAACCGCCGCACTTGCCCAGCGCGCGCACCGGCAGGACCTTGGCATTGAACGCAGTGCCGGCCACGCCGGCGGCGTTGTTGCTGACCGCGGCGATGGTGCCGGTGACGTGGGTGCCATGCCAGCTGGAGGATGCGCCGGGCGTGCCGGCACCGCAGGTATTGGCCGGATAGCCGTCGCCCGGATCGGCCGCATTGGCATCGCGGCCGCCGCCGTCGCCAGCGACCAGCGGGGCGCTGATGAAGTCGTAACCTGGCAGCACGTTCGCGGCCAGGTCCGGATGCGCGGTGATGCCGGTGTCGATCACCGCCACCACGACGCCCTTGCCACTGGCCACGTCCCAGGCGGGGCGCACGTTGATCGCTGCCGAGGTGGTGCCGAACGCCCACTGCTGTGACAGGCCGGGGTCGTTCGGGACCAGCGTCGGCCGCAACAGCAGGTCGACCTCCACGCTCTTCACCGCCGGATCGGCGGCCAGGCGGCGCATCAGCGTCTCGGCCTCGACCCGGTCCAGCGCGCGATCGGCACCGACCACATCGGCGCCGGTCGCCAGGCGCCGCAGCGAGGCCAGGCCGAGCGCGCGGCCGCGCCGCGCCGGCAGGATGCGTGCCGCGTCCGCCAGCGGTGCCGTGCGCGCCGACAGCGCGGGACGGGCGCCGTCGCGGTAGGTGACGATGAAACGCTGCGGATTCGGCGTCGAGGCCAGGCCCTGCAGACCGATCTCGCCGGCGGCGGCAGCGCCTGCGCAGGCCGCCAGCGACAGGATGGAGACGATCGCAGCGCAGCGGGCACGGCGAGACATTGCATGCTTGGACATCGGACTCCCCCCTGTGGCGCATGGCGCAGTCGGCCGTGCCTGGCGCTGGGCGGACGCCACCAAGCGCGCTTGGGCCGCGACGGCATCGCCGCCGCAGCCGGTGAAGACGGTCCTGCATCCTTCATATCGGCGCTGGCTGCAGCCGGCGCAGGGGAACGTGCTGCCAATGTGTCGATCTGTGACAGCAGGCCACCCGTGTTGCGGATTGCAGGAGCAGATCTCCGCGCAGCCGGCGACGGCGATGGACGCCGCGCAACAAAAAACCCCGCGCCGGGGCGCGGGGCTGTCGTATCTGCAGCGTCCAGGGCGTCCTGCCCTGCCGATCCGTTCGGCATTCGCGGCGTACGCGGCGCCGCCGTCCAGGCGAGCGCCGCGCCGCGTGCGGATCAGTAGTTCGCGGTCAGGGTGACGCCCGAGAACGTGCTGTACGCCTTGAGCCGCACGTAGTAGGTGCCGGCGCTGGGCGCGTTGAAGGTGCAGGTCTCGTTGTTGCCGTTGAGATACGGGCGGCACCCATAGGTGCTGTCGGTCGGCGCGCTGCCCAGGCGTACGTACAGGTCGGCATCGCCACTGCCGCCGGAGATGGTGACGGTCAGCGAACTGACGCCGGACGGCACCGTCACGGTGTAGTTCAGCTCCGAGCCGCTGCTGGCGCCGAGCCCGGTGACCGGCACGCCGTCCTGCAGCGTGTTGCCGGTGGGGGGCGTGGTGGTGCCGCCGCCCAGCGCAGCGGTCACCGCGGCATTGGCGTCGAGCAGGCCGGCGCCGCAGCCCTGCGAGCAGGAGAAGCTGGCCGCGGTGCTCTTGATGGTGCTCTCCACCTGCGCCGGGGTCAGCGGGGACGGCGCGACCGACTGCATCAGCGCGACCACGCCGGCCACGTGCGGCGTCGCCATCGAGGTGCCGTTGTAGGACGCGTAGCTGGCATTGCCCGGGGTGGTGGTGCCGTCGTTGAGCGTGGACAGGATGCTCGAGCCCGGCGCGGAGATGTCGATGCCGGTGCCGTAGTTCGAGTAGCTGGCCTTGGCGCGCGAGGAGGTGGTCGCGGCCACCGCGATCACGTTGGCGCAGTTCGCCGGTACCGAGCCGGAGACGTTGGCGGCGCTGTTGCCGGCCGCCACCACCACGGTGGTGCCGCGGCCGACCGCACCGTTGATCGCGTTCTGGTAGGTGGTCGAGCAGGTGCCGCTGCCGCCCAGCGACATGTTGATCACTTCGGCCGGGGTGGTGTTGGCCGGCACGCCGCTGACGGTACCGCCGGAGGCCCAGGTGATCGCGTCGGCGATGTCGGAGGTGTAGCCGCCGCACTTGCCGAGCACGCGCACCGGCAGGATCTTGGCATTGAACGCGGTACCGGCCACGCCGGTGCTGTTGTTGGTCACCGCGGCGATGGTGCCGGCCACGTGGGTGCCGTGCCAGCTGGAATTGGACGCCGGCGAACCGGAGTAGCACTCGTTGGCCGCGGCCCAGTCGCCTTCGTCGGCCGGGTTGCTGTCGCGGCCGTTGCCGTCGCGCGCGTCGGCGGCGACGCTGATGAAATCGTAGCCCGGCAGGACGTTGGCGTTGAGATCGGGGTGGCTGGTGATGCCGGTATCGATCACCGCCACGACCACGCCGTTGCCGGTGGCCTGGTCCCAGGCCGGACGCACGTTGATGCCGGCGGTGGTGGTGCCGAAGGCCCACTGGTTGGACAGGCTGGGATCGTTCGGGGTCAGCGCGATGGTCATGCGCTGGTCGACTTCGACGTACTCGACATTGGGGTCGGCGGCCAGCTGGCGCATCAGCGTCTCGGCCTCGGCGTGGTCGAGCGGCCGGTTGGACTGGATCACTTCCGGGCCGACCGCCAGGCGGCGCAGGCTGGTCAGCCCCAGCGCGCGGCCGTTCTTGGCCGGCATCGCCGCGGCGACCGACTGCAGCGTCGCGCGCAGCGAGGCCGAGGTGGTGGCGGCGGACGTGCTGGCGACGCCGACGGGGGCGGCATCGCGGGTCTTGACGATGAAACGTTGCACGGTCGGCTCGGCGTTCAGGCCGGAGAGGTTGACGTCGCCGGCGAATGCCGGGGTCGCCAGCAACAGCGAAGTCAATGCGGACGCTCCCAGCACGATCAGCCAAGGACGCTGGCGCGAACCACGTTGCGAAATTTCGGACATTCGGAACTTCCTTTTCGTTGATTGCCACCTGACGGCGATTTTTCGCGCTGCGGAGGCCTAAACAGGCACTGAATCCGAGTGCAGCGCGACTCCCAGGCCGGCCCCCTGTTGCCAGCCGTTCATCGGACGCTATCCCAATACAGACGCGTATGGACCAACTTTTGATCGTCCAAAATTCATAAGCGTGACGGTTGTCAACATAAAGACGGGCTGCGCTTTATCTTTTTGCGACACGAAGGCAATGACGATGACCCGAGAAGACAGTCCCGGGACATTTTTGCGCGGCGCGGGCGTGGTCACGCGCCAATGCAGACAGCGGCCCATCCGTAGAAGCAGGTGCGCCGGACGGCGGCAGGGCCAGCGAACGCCCTGCGCAGCGGTAGTGCAGGGTCAAGGCGCGCATTGCATTGGGGACGTCGCGGCGATGCGCGGCCGCACGCGCCGGGCGGTGTGCCGGGGCGGGCCTGACGGGCCGCCCGTGGCATCCCCGGGAACGGACGACGTCCCCGGGGATCGAAGCTGGGCGCAGCCTGCGCCACGCCCAGCTCGGCGCCCGCCAGCAGTGCCGGCGGGCGGGAGAACGCCTGGACTCAGCCCAGCCGCAACAGCCAGCCGTGGCGGTCGGCCACGCGGCCGTACTGGATGTCGGTCAGTTCCTGGCGCAGCGACAGGGTCACCGGGCCGGCCGGTGCGGTCAGGTCGCCGACCTCGAAATCCTTGCCCTTCAGCTGCCCGATCGGGGTCACCACCGCGGCGGTGCCGCAGGCGAAGACCTCGGCGATCGCACCGGAAGCCACGCCGTCGCGCCATTCGTCGATGGTCACCTGGCGCTCGACCACCTGCATGCCGCGATCGCGCGCCAACTGCAGGATGCTGTCGCGGGTGATGCCCTCGAGGATGCTGCCGGACAGCGCAGGGGTGACCAGGCTGCCGTCGCGCATCACCAGGAACACGTTCATGCCGCCCAGCTCTTCCAGGTACTTGCCCTCGACCGGGTCCAGGAACAGCACCTGCGAGCAGCCCTGCGCCTGCGCCTGCTGCTGCGGCAGCAGCGAGGCGGCGTAGTTGCCGCCGCACTTGGCCGCGCCGGTGCCGCCCTTGGCCGCGCGCGCGTAGTCGGTGGACAGCCAGATCGCCACCGGCGCCACGCCCTTGGCGAAGTAGGCGCCGGCCGGGCTGGCGATGACGTAGTAGCCGGCCTTCTGCGCCGCGCGCACCCCCAGGAACGCCTCGTTGGCGATCATGAACGGACGGAAGTACAGGCTGGTCTCCGGCGCCGACGGCACCCACGCGGCATCGACCGCGATCAGCTGGCGCAGCGATTCGACGAACAGCTCCACCGGCAGCTCCGGCAGCGCCAGGCGCTGCGCCGAGCGCTGCAGGCGCTTGCCGTTGGCGTCAGGGCGGAAGGTCCAGATCGAACCGTCGGCATGGCGATAGGCCTTGATGCCCTCGAAGATCTCCTGCCCGTAGTGCAGCACCGAGGCGGCCGGATCCAGCGCCAGCGGGCCGTAGGCGCGCACCTGGGCGTCGTGCCAGCCCTGCTCGCGGTCCCATTCGATGGCGACCATGTGGTCGGTGAAGTAGTTGCCGAAGCCCGGCGCGGCAAGGATCTGCGCGCGCGCGTCGGCGCTGCGTGCGGTGGTGGACGGGATCAGGCGGAACTGCGAAGACGGCTCGGTAGCGGACACCGGGGTTTCCTGTGGTAGTCGAGGGACGGCCGTGCCGCTGCATCATCGAAGCGCAGCGGCGGCGCCTTGTCCCGGCCCCAGGTCGCGCAGTCGCGCGCGGGTCAGAGCATGCCGGTTTCGAGGCGGGCGGCCTCGGACATCATATGCCGGCCCCACGGCGGATCGAACACCAGTTCGACATCGGCCTCGGCGATGGTCGGGATCAGCTCCAGCTTGCTGCGCACGTCGTCGACCAGGATGTCGCCCATGCCGCAGCCCGGCGCGGTCAGCGTCATCTTCACCTCGACCATGCGCTGGCCGTCCTCGCGCGGCTGCATGTCGACTTCGTAGACCAGGCCCAGGTCGACGATGTTGAACGGGATCTCCGGATCGAAGCAGGTGCGCAGCTGTTGCCAGATCAGCGCCTCGACCTGCTCGTCGCCGGCGCCTTCCGGCAGGTCCAGGCCCGGCGGCGGTTCCTTGCCGATCGCGTCGCCGTCCTTGCCGGCGATGCGGAACAGGTTGCCTTCCACGAACACCGTATAGCTGCCGCCCAGCGCCTGGGTGATGTAGCCGTAGCTGCCGGCCGGCAGGGTGACCGCGTCGCCTTGCGGCACCATCACCGCCGCGCAATCGCGTTCGAATTGGACAGGTTCGCTGCTGCGTGAGTACATGGGGGCGATATGGGGGCTGGCCCCGCCGGTGCAAGTCGTCCAGTTTATCCGAGTGCGCGGCGAACGCGGCGAAGGGTATCCTGTACGGATTCTCCGGGAACATCGCATGCCGCCCTCTTCCACGCCGGCCAGGACTTCGCACTGGCTATGGCCCTTGCTGCTCTGCCTGGGCTGTTTCACCGCCCTGATCGCCTGGATGCTGGTCGCGCTGAGCCTGGGCCACCAATCCGGCTGGATGGCGGTGCTGGTGGCGCTGGAGGTCGCGTGGATGCTGCGCCTGGGCACGCTGCCGCGCGGCAAGCTGCGCATCGCCGTGGCGGTGCTCGCCACCGCGCTGGTGATCGTCGCCGCCAACTGGGGCATCGCCGCCGCGCATGTGGGCGCCGGGCTGGGCCTGGATACCTGGGATTCGTCGCTGAAACTGGGCGCGCGCTACGCCTGGACGCTGACCGTGCTGGCCAACCGCCCCGGCGACGTGCTGTGGCTGGGCATCGGCCTGGTCGTGGCCTATTTCAGCGCGCGCTGAAGGCAATGGTCGCGGCTGAAGCCGCTCCTACAGTGTTCCCGCAAGCCCTGTAGTAGCTTCAGCCGCGACAGCATCCATGGGCGCCGATCGCCGGCGCCGGTTCAATGCCCGCCGTCGAGCGCCTTCAATTCGCTGACCAGCGCGCCGGCCGCCTCGGCGCCGTCGCCGTACAGCATGCGCGTGTTGTCGGCGTAGAACAGCGCGTTCTCGATTCCGGCAAAGCCGGTGCCCTTGCCGCGCTTGATCACCACGACGTTCTTGGAATTGACCACGTCCAGGATCGGCATGCCGTAGATCGGGCTGGCCGGATCGGTCTTGGCGACCGGGTTGACCACGTCGTTGGCGCCGATCACCAGCGACACGTCGGTGCTAGGGAATTCGGGATTGATGTCGTCCATGTCGGCGATCAGGTCGTACGGCACGCCGGCCTCGGCCAGCAGCACGTTCATGTGCCCGGGCATGCGTCCGGCCACCGGATGGATCGCGAACTTGACCTTGACCCCGCGCTCGATCAGCCGCTGCGCCAGCTCCCAGATCTTGTGCTGCGCCTGCGCCACCGCCATGCCGTAGCCGGGCACGATCACCACGCGTTCGGCGTAGGCCATCATCGCCGCCACGTCGCCGGCCTCGATCGGCTTCTGCGCGCCGCTGATCTCCTGCGCCTGGCCGCCGCCGCCGAAGTTGGAGAACAGCACGCCGCTGATCGGCCGGTTCATCGCCTTGGCCATCAGCCGGGTCAACAGGATGCCGGCCGCGCCGACCATCATGCCGGCGATGATCAGCGCCTCGTTGCCGAGCACGTAGCCTTCGAACGCGACCGCCAGGCCGGTGAAGGCGTTGTACAGCGAGATCACCACCGGCATGTCGGCGCCGCCGATCGGCAGCGTCATCAGCACGCCCAGCGCCAGCGCCACCGCGAAGAAGGCGACGATCGCCACCGGGCTGAGCCCGATCGCGGCCCAGGCGCCCAGGCCCAGCATCGCCACGAACACCAGCAGGTTGAATGCCTGCTGCCCGGGGAAGGTGACGCGCTTGTCCAGCCGCCCGTCGAGCTTGGCCCAGGCGATGACCGAACCGGACAGCGAGATCGCGCCGATCGCCGAGCCGACGATGGCCAGCGCCAGCGTGGTCGCATCGGGCTGGCGCGCGGCCAGCGCGGCGATCGCGCTCTCGCTCCAGTGCGAGGTGTCGCGGTGCGCCAGGAACGAGAAGCGCAGCAGTTCCACCGCGCCGATCGCCGCGGCCGAGCCGCCGCCCATGCCGTTGTACAGCGCGACCATCTGCGGCATGTCGGTGATGACGACCTTCTTGGCCGAGATCCACGCCGCGCCGGTGCCGATCACGATCGCCAGCAGGATCAGGGTCAGGTTGTGCAGGCCGGGCAGCAGGAACGTCGCCGCGGTCGCCAGCAGCATGCCGAAGCCGGCCCAATGGATGCCGCTGCGCGCGGTCTTGGGCGAGGCCATGCGCTGCAGGCCGAGCAGGAACAGGGTGGCGGCCACCAGGTAGCTGGCCTTCACCAGCCAGGACAGTGCTTCGGCGGTGCTCATGCGGGTTCCCCTGCCAGCGGCGCCGCGGCATCCGGCTGACGATCCAGGCGATGGTGCTCGAACATCTCGATCGCGGTCTTCAGCAGCCCCACCATGCCCAGGCCGAACGCGACCAGGCCCAGCGACAGCTGGTTCAGCGCGGTGGTGCTGGCCAGGTAGGCGCCGACCAGACCGATCACGACCGGCAGCAGCGCCTCGATCGACAGCAGCCACAGCATCAGCCGGCCTTTGCGCGGGTCCTGCCAGACCCGGTGAGAGATCTTGTTCTGGGTGCGGGTGGGGTCCTGCAGCGAGGACAGACCCACGCCCACGCCGGCGTAGAGCAAGGCGTAGTTCCAGTCGTCGAACATGCCGACCATGCCGGCGAACAGCGGCTTGACCGCGTAGACCGCGGCCACGACCAGCGCCGGATACTGCAGGTAGCTCAACAGTTGGAACCAGACCCTGGCGCCCTGCGGGCGCGCCGCGACCAGCGCCGGCTGCGCGGCGCTCATGGCTTGTCCCCCGGCTTCTTGGAACTCTTGAACATCTCCAGCATGCGCTCGGTGACCACGTAGCCGCCGGCGGCGTTGCCGGCGCCGAGCAGCACCGCGAGGAAGCCCACCGCCTTCTCCAGCGTGGTGTCGGCATGGCCGAGCACCACCATCGCGCCGATCAGCACGATGCCGTGGATGAAGTTGGAACCGGACATCAGCGGGGTGTGCAGGATCACCGGCACCCGCGAGATGATCACATGCCCGGCGATGGCCGCCAGCATGAAGATGTACAAGGCCACGAAACCGTCGCTCATTCCGCTTCTCCCGGGCGCCGCGCCCGACCGCCGCAATCATAACCGGGTGCTGAATCGGTGGGCGATGGCTGTCTGCGGCGGCAAGCGGCGGCGAACCGGGCCGGCGCCAGGTCAACCCCGGCGGCGGCAACGCGTTATCCACGGTATCCCCGCGCCAGGAAGCTAAGCTGTGCTGGTGAGCACGCCCGCCCTCGATCCCCCGACGACCGACCTCGACAGCGACGCCGCCGCGCGTCCGCTGCCGGCGTCGCTGGACGCGTTCCTGGCCGAGATCGGCCCGCGCGCGTTCCGCTTCGCCGAGGCCGGCCTGCGCCAGCGCGAGGATGCGCTGGATGCCGTGCAGGACGCGATGATCAAGCTGCTCGCCTACCGCGAGCGGCCGGCGCAGGAATGGACCCCGCTGTTCTGGAGCATCCTGCGCCGGCGCATCATCGACCTGCAGCGCCGCCGCGGCTTCCGCCTGCGCTTCTGGGCGCCGGCCAGCGAGTACGGCGAGGACAGCCAGCCGGACTGGGCCGACGAAGGCCCGACGCCGGCGCAGCGCCACGAGCAGCGGCAGACGCATGCGCGCCTGGTCACGGCGTTGCGCGCGCTGCCGGCGCGGCAGCGCGAAGCCTTCACCCTGCGCGTGCTCGAGGAGCTGGACGTGGCCACCACCGCACGCGCGATGGGCTGCTCCGAAGGCTCGGTCAAGACCCATCTGTCGCGCGCCCGCGAGGCGTTGCAGAAACTTCTGGAGGACGTCCGGTGAAACCCGACACCACACATTCGGCCGCGTTCGACGCGCAGATGCGCCGCGCGCACCAGGCCTCGCTGCAGGCGTTGCCGGCACCGACCCTGGCGCGACTGCGCGCCGCCCGCCACGCCGCCAGCCACCCCCACGCCGCGCCGGCGCGACGCTGGGGCTGGCTGCTGGCGGCGGCCCCGGCCCTGCTCGGCGCCACCTTCGGCATGCATCTGCTGCTGCGCCCGGCGCTGCCCGTCGCGGTCCAGGCGACGAGCGTCGCCGGCGTTCCCGCCGCGGCCGCGGTGTCCGCGAGCGTCGCCGCGCAAGGCGACGGCGACGACGCCGTGGCCGGCCTGCTCGACGAAAACCCCGACCTGTACCTGTGGCTGGGTTCCGATACTTCGCTGGCGATGGAATGAACACGATGAACCGCCTGATCCGCATGTCCCTGGCGCTGGCCCTGCTGGCCGCGGCCACCCCGCTGGCGACGTTCGCCGCGCCGCCACCGCCGGCGGATACCGACGCCGATGCGGGTCCGCCGCTGCCGGACTGGGAGCACCTGAGCGCGCAGCAGCGCGAGCTGCTGATCGCGCCGATGCGCCAGCGCTGGAACGATGCGCCGCAGCAGCGGCGCAGGATGTTCGAGCACGCGCAGCGCTGGCAGAGCATGACCCCCGAGCAGCGCGAACGCGCGCGCAAGGGCGCGCGCCGCTACGAAGACATGACGCCGCAGCAGCGCGAAGAGGCGCGGGTCCTGTTCGAACGCATGCGGGCGCTGCCGCCGGAGCAACGCAAGGCGCTGCGCGATCGCTGGGAAGCGATGACCCCGCAGCAGCGCGATGCCTGGATCAAGGCCAACGCCAGCCCGGACACCAGGCCTGTGCCGGGTTCCAGGTGACCGACCCGTAAGCGCGTCGAGGCGGCGGCGCTTTTCTATCGCTGTCTAAACGCTGCAGTCGCGACTGGGGAACGGTCTGCAGCATCGATCGCGACGCGGCCGCCGGTCGAATCCGTCGCGACGCAACGCCAGGCTGCGTCGCACCACCGTCAGAGGCGGAAATGCGCCGGCATTGCTCGGAGACTTTGCAGGGGTGGGCGCGCTTCCCGGCGGCCATCGAGCGATCATTCGGGACTGGCGACATCGGTAGTGCCCGTCGCGACTGAAGTCGCTCCCACAGTTGGCTCGCGCAGCTCGCCCACCGCCTGCAACTTGCGGCTGGCCGTTGCCTCATTGGGGCCGGCACGATGCGGGGCTGGCCGTTGCCTCATTGGGGCCGGCACGATGCGGGGAATGTCGGGAGACAACGCTCTGGCAGCGCCGGCGCCTGTCGCATCGGCGCGCGGCGTCGGTGCCGGCCGCCGTGTCAGGCGCGGCACGCGGCCGACAGCACCGATCAACCGGTCCAGCGCGTCTTGGCCAGCAACTCGTCGTCCCAGTCGTAGGCGATCGCGCCGTCCTTCAGGAACAGCGCGACGAAGTTGTAGACGTTGCGCGCATACATCTCGCTGGCGTGCACGGCGCCCATGCTGGCCAGGTCGAGCGGGCCGGCGACGACCACGCCGGCATGCTCGATGGTGTCGCCGGGGCGGGTCAGTTCGCAGTTGCCGCCGGTCTCGGCAGCCAGGTCCACCACCACGCTGCCCGGCTTCATGCCCTCGACCATCGCCGTGCTGAGGATCTTCGGTGCCGGCCGCCCGGGTACCGCGGCGGTGCAGACCACCACGTCGATGCCTTTCAGGTGCTCGGCCAGGCGCCGCTGCTGCTCGGCGCGCTCCTCCTCGGTCAGCTGCCGCGCATAGCCGCCCTCGCCCGCCGCGCTGACCCCTAGGTCGAGGAACTTGCCGCCCAGCGATTCGATCTGCTCGCGCGTCTCCGGACGCACGTCGAAGCCTTCGACCTGCGCACCCAGGCGCTTGGCGGTGGCGATGGCCTGCAGGCCGGCGACGCCGGCGCCGACGATCAGCACCTTGGACGGACGGATGGTGCCGGCGGCGGTGGTCAGCATCGGGAAGAAGCGCGGCGCCAGCTGCGCGGCGATCAGGGTCGCCTTGTAGCCGGCCATGCCGGCCTGCGAGCTGAGCACGTCCATCGCCTGGGCGCGGGTGGTGCGCGGCAGCCGTTCCAGCGGGAAGGCGACCAATTGCCGCGCCTGCATCGCCTCGGCGCGCGCCGGGTCGGCCTGCGGCTGCAGGATGCCGACCACGCCGGCGGCGGGCTTGAGCTGGTTCAGCGCGACGACCGGCAGCGGCTGCACGCACAGCACCAGGTCGGCCTGCGCCGGGGTCGCGGCATCGGCGAGCTGCGCGCCTGCTGCGAGATAGGCCGCATCGACGAAGCCGGCGGACACGCCGGCGCCGGGTTCGACATGCACCTGCGCGCCGAGCGCGACCAGCTTCTTCACCGTCTCCGGCGTCGCCGCCACGCGGCGTTCGCCGTGCGCCGATTCCTTCACCACCAGCACCTGCACTGCCATGCGATTCCCCGTGCGTTGCCCGCCCTAGTCGGCGCCGATGCTACAGGGTCCGCGCGGCGATGGCAGCGCCGGGCGAGCGGTTCGCAGGCGGTTTTTGTAGGAGCGGCTTCAGCCGCGACGGCATTCCCGGGAACGCCCGGTCGCGGCTGAAGCCGCTCCTACAAGGGCATGCACCGCGCGCAGAGCCTGAGAAGGCGGCGAGACAGAATCCATCCGCCTCGCGCCAACGGCCCTCAATGCAGCGTCGCGTTCTGCGGGTCGAGCCGGTCGATGACGCCCTGCATCGCGCTGTCGAACGCGCCATCGTTGATATGGCTGCGCAGCCGGCCCAGCCGCACCATCACCGCCAGTTCCTCCGGCGAGGCCACGCAGAAGCGCACGCCGCGGCGGTTGACGAACAGCAGCCGCGCCGAGATCGGGCTCACCCACGACAGCTTGCCGGTCTGCACCTTGCCGTCGCGGTCGATGAAATCCAGCCAGGTGCCGATCGCCATCTTGCGGAAGCGGTCGGCATCGGCGTTGTCGAAGTCGTCCACGGTTTCCGGCGTGGTCAGTTCCACCGGCTGCGCCTCCTGCACCGGCGGTTGCGGCAGCGTCACCTGCGGCAGTTCCGGCAGCGGGCGCTCCAGTTCCGGGCGCAGTTCGGCGACCGCCTGCAGCGTGTCGTGCAGCACGTTGATTGCCGAAGCGGCGGCCTCGGCATGCAGGCCGACGCTGGCGAAGACCTTGGTCAGCGGTCCCTGCCAGGCCTGCAGCCAGGGCTTGCCGACGATGTGCCGCTGCGCCTCGGCCGCTTCCTCGAGCAGGCCGTCGGCCAGCGCCAGCGCGTCGCGCACGCCGGCGCCGTCCTCGCCCTCGCGCAGCACCGCCATGGTCAGATGGTGCTGCCACGGCTGGTGCAGGAAGTCGTCCAGCGCCCGCGGCAGCTGCCGGCCCTGCAAGCGCGCCTGCAGTTCCGCCTCGGCGCGCTGCCGCGCCAGTTCCAGCTTTTCCTGGCCGCGCTGGGTCTCGGCGGCGCGGCGCTCGGCGATCTCGATGCGGCGCCGGTGCTGGGCCAGGAACTCGCGGAATTCCTCTTCCAGGGTCAGGAAGATCGCCAGGTTCTCGTTGAACTCGGCGACCAGCCGCTCGATGATCTCCTCGACCTTGCCCATCAGCACGCGCTCGGCCGGGCTCTCGCCGGTATTGCCTTCGCAGGCCTCGGCCAGCGAGTTGAGCAGGCGCCGCGCCGGGTGGGTCTTCTGCACGAACATGCGCCGGTCCAGCAGCGCGACCTTGACGAACGGCACCACCAGCCGCCCGATCAGCTCGCGCGAGCGCCCTTCCAGGTCGCGTTCGTCGAGCATCACGTCGAACAGCATGCCGACCAGGTCGATCGCGTCCTCGTCGACCGGATCCAGCCGCGCATGCGCCGGATCCACGCCGAACTGGGTGGCGTTGGACAACACCTCGCTCTTCAGCCGCTGCGCCAGCGATTCGCCGTCGTCGCCGATCGCCGCGCGCAGCGTGGCGCTGGGCGTGGCCTGCAGCAGCGACAGCACCGAGATCATTTCGCGCTGGCTCAACGAGCGCTGCTGGCCGACCGCGGCGCTGGCCGCGGAGGTGGCGTTCTCGCGCACGCTGCGGGTCTGCTGCAACAGTTCGTGCAGCGCCTCCAGCAACACGCCCTGGCTGCCGCCGGGCAGGTTGGCGCCGGCCTCGGCGTAGCCATCGGTGGCCTGCAGCCGGCCGCGGCTCTCGGCCCAGCGGTTGACGAAGCGGCTGGCCCAGGCCGGCGCGTACTGCTCGTCGTACTCGCCCGCCTCGCCGGCAGCGCCGCTGTCCTCGCCGAACCCGGGGGTGTCGCCGCGTGCCTGGCGCTCTTCCGGCGGCGACGGCGCGCGGCGCGGCGGCGGTGGCGGGCGCGGCCGCGAGATTTCCGGCATCACCCCGGCCCGCGCCAGGCTGTCGTCCAGCTCCTGGTAGAGCTTGCCGATGCCGCCGGTGAGGTCGCGCTCGCACAGCTTGATCAGCACCAGCCGCACTTCCGGGGCGAAATCGCTGGTGGAGAACGCGGCATGCACCGCAACGCCGATGTGTTCGGGGCCGACCGGATTGGTGTCGGCGTCCAGTTCCAGGCCGCCGGCGATCCAGCCCAGGCGGCGGTCGATGCGGCTGAGCACCGGTTTCCATTCGCGCAGCAGCACACTGGCCAGGTTGCGCACCGCCAGCCGCGATTCCAGTTCGTGTTCGGACACCAGGCTCAGGCCCTGGCCGTAGCCGGCCAGCGCCACTTCGGCCGACAGCGGCGCGCCGGCTTCCAGCGCCTGCCAGGCCTGGTCCAGTTGCGCACGGAAGCGCACGCCGATTTCGTCGCGGCGGCGGCGCAGCTCGCGCATGCCGTCCAGGAACAGCAGCTGCGAGGCGCCGGCGCTCTCGGCGCGGTCGAACAGGACGTCGTCGAAATGCGCCAACGCGGCAGCGAACGCCTGCCCCAGCACCGGCAGCATGCCGTCGCGCGCCTGCATCAGCAGATGCGGGTCGCGCGCGGGATGTGCGTGCGGCGAGCTGGGGCTGAAACTCATGCGCGAAGGCTCCGCGCCGGGAGCGGCGCTAGGAAAAGAGTAAAAGGAAGTCGAACGGACACGGCCCCTGTTTCCGCCTCTGCATGGTAGGCAAGGTACCTGAACAGCAACCGTGACGCGCTACACATTTTACGCTCCGGAACGTGACCTCGTCCGTCATCCTAGGCGGTCTTTACGTAACGTCACCTGCAAGACCGTGCGAAACGCGCCTACCCAGGCGCGTTCAGGCCGCGACCGCGACCCGTTCCAACCGGTCCACCGCACCCTGCATCGCGCTGTAGAACGCATCGTCGTCGCGATGCAGGCGCAAGCGATCCAGCTGCACCATCATCGCCAGCGCCTCCGGCGAGGCGACGCACAGGCGGCCGCCGCGGCGGTTGACGAACATCAGCCGCGACGAGATCGGGCTGACCCAGGACAATTTGCCCGGCTGCACGCGCCCTTCGCGATCGACGAAGTCCAGCCAGGTCCCCATCGCCAGGGTGCGGAAATACTCGGCGGTGGTGTGGTCGAAATCGGCCGCCTGCGCCGGCTCGGGCAACGCCGGCACGGTCTCGGCCGCCGGCGTCTCGGCAGCGGCCGGCGCGGGCGCAGGTGCCGGCGCCTGCAGCGGGCGCGCATGCGCCACATCGTCCAGCGCCGTCTGCAAGCCCAGCCAGGCGGCCTCGGCGGCGGCCGCATCCAGGCCGACGCTGGTCCACAGCCGCAACAGCTCGGCGCGCTGCGGCTGCAGCCAGCCGCCCGCCGGCACGCCGCCGCCGGTCTGCGCCTGGCGGCATTGCGCCAGCACCGCATCGCCAAGCGCCAGCGCCGCGCTCACCGCCGCGCCATGGCCGTCGTCGCGCAGCGCCGACTGCTGCAGGTACTGGCACCACGGCTGGCGCAGGAAGGTGTCGATCGGCAACGGCAAGGCCGCACCGTCCGCGTCGCCCTGCACGCGTTCGTCCACGGCCTGTGCGGCCAGCCGCCGCGCCTTGTCGCGGCGTTCCTCGGCGCGCTGCAGCTCGGCCGCGCGGCGCTCGGCGATCTCCACCCGGCGCCGGTACTGCTCGTAGGCGCTGCCGAATTCCGCCTCCAGGGTCAGGAACACCGCCAGGTGCTCGTCGAAATCGCTCACCACCCGTTCCACCACCGCCTGCGCCTGCGCCTGCAGCACCTGCTCGATCGCGCTGTCGCCGGCATTGCCGTCGCAGGCATCGGCCAGCAGATTGAGCAGGCGCCGCGCCGGATGCCCGTCGCGCACGAACAGGCGGCCGTCGATCAGCGCCACCTTGGCCAGCGGCACCAGCATCTGCCCGAGCAGTTCGCGTTGCGCCGGTTGCAGCACGCATTCGTCGAGCATGACCTCGAACAGCAGGCCGACCAGGTCCAGCGTGTCCGCATCGGCCGGCTCCAGGCGGGTGCTGGCCGGATCCAGCCCCAGCGACGCGCCGATCGCCACCACCTGCCGGCGCAGCCCCTGCGCCAGCGGTTCACCGTGTTCGGCGATCGCGGCGAAGCCGGCCAGCGGCGTGGTCTGCAGCAGCGACAGCACCGACAGCAGTTCCCGCGGCGACAGGCTGCGGCGCGCATCCTCGGCGGGATCGGGGGCCGCCGGCTGCGCTTCGTGCAGCAAGGCGCGCAGCGCCGGCGGCAGCACCTCATGGTCGTCGCGGGCATGCGCGTCCAGCACGCGCGCCGCGCGCCGCTGCGCGGCCGACAGCGGCGCGGCGGCATGCCAGCTCTCGAAGAAGCGGCTGATCCAGTCCGGCGCCGCTTCGTCGCCGCTGGCGCCGTTGCGCGGGATGGCGCGGCGGCGGGTGCGCCCCATCGGCAGCGAACGCGCCCGCGCGACCTGGTCCAGGCGCTGCTCCAGCCGCGCGTACAGCTCGCCGACCCGCTCCTGCAGTTCCTGCTCGCAGATCTTGACGATCGCCAGTTGCACCTGCGGCGCCAGCACCAGACCGTGCAGCGCCGCATACACCGCCGCGCCGATATGCTCGGGACCGAACGGGTTGTTGTCGGCATCGATGCGCTGGCCGCCGGCGATGAAACCGAGGAACCGGTTGAGCCGCATCAGTTCCGGGCGCCAGCGGTGCTGGATCGCGCCGGCCAGGTTGCGCACCGCCAGGCGCACGTCCAGCTCCTGTTCGGAGACCAGGCTCAGGTCGCCGCGCTCGCGCGCCAGGGTGCGTTCCACCGACAGCGGGCGACCGGCCTCCAGGGCCTGCCAGGCCTGCGCCAGATGGCCGCGGAAGCGCGCCGCGATCGGCTCGCGCTGCTGCCGCAGCAGCTGGATCGCCTCGAAATAGTCGTTCTGGGTCGGCCCCGCGCGCTCGGCCATGCGGAACAGCGCATCGGCGAGCACGTCCAGGACCTCGCCGAACGCCTCTGCAAGCGGCACCGATACCACGTCCCGGACCTGATCAAGCAGGTCCGAATTGCGGCTGGGCAGCAGCTCCTCGGCATATTCGGCGATTGTCATGGCAGTGTGATACGCAAGCGCAAGTGAGACCGACGTCAATTCGGAAGTTAGCGGCAGATCGAGGATGAAGCTTGACTCTCCGTGTAACCGCGGCATCCGCTGCCGCTTTTGGGCACGCGACTATAATTCGGCGCCCGCCCCACGGAATCGAGACTATGCGCACACTTCATTCGCTGCAAGCGCTGGATGAGCGCCGTTCGGTGCCGTCCAAGCAATTGGGCGAGCCGGGACCCGACGCGGCGACCCTGCTGGCGATGCTGCGCTCGGCGGTGCGCGTGCCCGATCACGGCAAGCTGGTGCCGTTCCGGTTCCTGCGCATCGCCGGCCAGGCGCGCCTGGCGCTGGGCGACTTCCTGGCCGAGCGCACGCTGCAGCGCGACCCGGGCGCCCCGCCCGCCGCGGTGGAGAAGGATCGCGAACGTTTCGCGCATGCGCCGCTGGCGATCGCGGTGATCGCGCGGCTGCAGCGCGAGGAGAAAGTGCCGGAGATCGAGCAATGGCTGACCGCCGGCTCGGTCTGCTTCGCGCTGCTGCAGGCGGCGCAGGCCTACGGCTTCGGCGCGCAGTGGCTGACCGCCTGGATGGCCTACGACGACGCGGTGGCGGCGCGGCTGGGCCTAGCCGAGAACGAGCGCATCGCCGGTTTCATCCATATCGGCACCCCGCGCATGCAGGTGCCCGAGCGCGAGCGTCCCGATCCGCAGCAGCTGCTGAGCGATTGGACGCCGTGAACGCAGCGGCGCCGACGCGGCCGCTGTACCTGGTCGATGCCAGCCTGTACGTGTTCCGCGCCTGGCACTCGATCCCCGACGAGTTCCAGGACGCGCAGGGCTGGCCGACCAACGCGGTGCACGGCTTCGCCCGCTTCCTGCTCGACCTGCTCGAACGCGAGCGCCCGCAGCACATCGCGATCGCCTTCGACGAAGCACTGGACAGCTGCTTCCGCAATCGCCTGTATCCGGCCTACAAGGCCAATCGCGCGCCGGCGCCGGACGCGTTGCGGCGCCAGTTCGCGCACTGCAAGGCGCTGTGCGCGGCGCTCGGCCTGGGCGTGCTGGCGCACCACGACTACGAGGCCGACGACCTGATCGGCAGCGCCCTGCACAGCATGCGCGGCGCCGGTTTCCACGGCGTGATCGTGTCCGCCGACAAGGACCTGTCGCAGTTGCTGCTGCTCGACTTCGACGAACAGTGGGACTACGCGCGCGGCCAGCGCTGGGGCATGGCCGGGGTCAAGGCGCGGCACGGCGTGCACGCGCACCAGATCGCCGACTACCTGGCGCTGACCGGCGATGCGATCGACAACATTCCCGGCGTCACCGGCATCGGCGCCAAGTCCGCGGCGATCCTGCTGGCGCATTTCGGCGACCTGGACACGCTGCTGGCGCGGATCGACGAAGTGGCGTTCCTGCGCCTGCGCGGCGCGGCGCAGATGGCGGTGCGCCTGCGCGAGCAGCGCGAGCACGCGCTGCTGTGGCGACAGCTGGCCACCATCGCACTGGACGCGCCGCTGCATTCGGCCGCACCGGGCTTCGCCCGCGGCCAGGCCGACGCCGACATGCTGCACGGCCTGTGCGAAGCGCTGCGCTTCGGCCCGCTGACCCGGCGCCGCTTGCTGCAGGCGGCGGGGCTGGCGACGGTCGGCGAGTAGCCCACGAAACCAAAAGCAGGCCCCGCCTAGAAACGGAAGGGCCTGCCAACCTCACTGCTTGGGCTGAACGCTCAAGCTCTGCGCGACGCTGTTTACGGTGGATGCTCTCATTTCCGGGTTGTTCTGCGAGAACGTGTTGAGCATCGCCGAGGCACGGATGTCACCGCGCTGCTGTGCGGCCACCAGCGCGCCTGCCATGTACTCCGGGGCCCGATCCACGCCCAGTTCGTAGCGCGCCCGTCCATCGAGATAGGCACCGAAGGGACTGGGATCGGACTGCGCCACCTTAGCCGCAAGCAAAATGGCGTCTAGCGCAGGACTGGTTCCCGAACTGGAGTCCTTGGCCGCCGCCGGCGCTGCACTCGCCGAGGTGATCGCCCGATCTGCATAGAGCATCTGTGCCTTGATATTGCCCGAGCTTGCCATGGCTTTGAGCTCGCTATCCGTAAGCATCCTGCTCTCCAGAACCTCAGAGGGCAAAGGAATACCCAACGCGGCCATCCGCTGTAGCTCATCGGGCGAGGCGAACTCCAGCGCGCCAGCATATTTCGCATTGAAAGATGCGACGTACTGGCGATCCTCCGCTGACAAGCTGCCCAGATAGGTCTCCCAGCTCTGAGCCACTGGCACCTGCTCGTTCGGTCGAAGCGCGTAGTGAGTAGGCACCTCGAGGTTTCCCGCGCTAGGTACGCTGGCACCCGTAGCCGGCGCCGTCAGGGAAGCCGCCGGCTCTGCCGCTTGCTGTTGCGTTGCCGGCTGCGGATTACACGCAGCGAGCACCAGTGCGATTGCGGTTGCGGTTGCGGTTGCGGTTGCGGTTGCGCTGAATAGTGTCTTCATGATGTTCTCCTTAGAAGCAGCCGTTCGCGCGCATATCCGCCGCAAATTGTGCACAATTTCGATCGGCGAAATTACTGTTGTACGCATCGGTCGCAGTGGTCGACGTCTGCACAACACCGGCGTAAAGGTTGGCCCAACCTGTGCATATCGCATCACCGTTGCAGGCTGTAAGCATCGATGCCGAGAATGCAGCATCGCAGCTGACTTTACCTGCTTGCATCGCATAGCAGCGGTCATGCTGGTTGCATGCACTCAAGAAACTGACACCGGAGGACGACGGGGCGTCGAGATTCCCTGAATAGTTGGCGCCCGCTACCTGCCCCGCGACAGCGCTAGCCAACGTATTGCTCCAACCACCCACACCGCAGCCATTTGGCTGCCAGGCGGGCCTGCCGGTAACGGGGAGCAAAGGAGAGGGTGGTGGAGAGGCAGTGTTGCAGTTGGCGGGTTGCTGCGTCTTGACGATCTGGCAGAATTCGAACTTAGTCACATTGACCACACCGCCACCGCTGCCTTCCATTGGCAGCTGGTTGTACTTGATGGTCCCGCCGCTGTTCGCAACCATGATCCCTTGGCATGCCTGCCCTCGACACGACACAGACCAACCATCCGAGGTAGTGGCGGTGACTTGCACGGTGGGGAGAGTGTTCTGGGCTATTGCCCAGCAGGGCAGGAAAACGACGACCGCGATCGCGGCGCGTATCAAAGGCTTCATATGCGTCCTTTCAATGATGAGTTATGCCTGAACGGCCCTTTAATAGTCCATGAATGGTACGCGTAAATTTTTGATACTCATCACATTTATCCCTGAAATAGATCTACACCGCTGCTGTCGGTGGCTTTAGTTGAGGACGCCATAGGCCGGCCGGCGTGTCGCCGCTTGCGCTCAGCCCGCCGAATCGAACTGCGCCCGCATCAGCGCCATGTAGCGCTCCTCGGAGGTCTCGCGCCGCGCCGCCAGCAGCGGCACGATGTCCTGGGTCGCCACGTAGCGCAGGCGCGGGCCGGTGTCGGTGGTCGCCTGGAAGATCACCTCCGCCACCTCCTGCGAGGTCGACAGGCGCGTGGCGCGCAGGCCGTCGAACACCTTGGCGCTGTGCGCCACGAAGCCGGCATAGGCCTCCGGCGGTGCGGCGCCCGTGGTGGCTTCCTGCGCCGAGCGCTGGCCGAAGCCGGTGTCCAAGACGCCGCCCGGCTCGACGATGCGTACCGCGATGCCCAGCGCCCGCAATTCGTAGGACAAGGATTCGGAGAACCCTTCCAGGGCGAACTTGCTGGCGTTGTACAGCGAGATCATCGGCAGGCCGAACACGCCCGCGCCGGAACTGACGTTCACGATGGTGCCGGCGCCACGAGCGCGGAAATGCGGCAGCAGCGCCCGCGTCACGTCCATCACGCCGAACACGTTGACGTCGAACTGTTCCTGGATCTTCGCCCGCGGCGTGGACTCGAACACGCCGAACAGGCCGAAGCCGGCGTTGTTGACCAGCGCGTCGATGGCGCCGAAGCGCGCGATGCCGGCGTCGATCGCCGCGGCGATGCTGTCGCGGTCCTGCACGTCCAGGCGCGCGACCACCACCTCGGGGCCGGCCAGCGCCGCGCCGGCCGCCGGATCGCGCATGGTGGCGACGACGTTCCAGCCGCGCGCGGCGAACAGCTGCGCGCTGGCGAGCCCGAACCCGGACGAGACGCCGGTAATCAGGACGGTGGGTTTGCGCATGACGGCGATTCCTTGTGCGAGGTGTACCGCCATGATCGACCCGCCCCACCCATGAGACAATCCGACCAATCCCGCATGCAGTACTGAACAGGATCGCACAATGCCCCGTCCCGCCCTGAGCGAATTGCAGGCGGTCGTCGCCGTCGCCAAGCAGCGCAGCTTCCGCGGTGCCGCCACCGCGCTGGGCGTGTCGGCATCGGCGCTCAGTCACGCGGTCGCCGCGCTGGAACAGCGCATGGGCGTGCGCCTGTTCCATCGCACCACCCGCAGCGTCGCCCTGTCCGACGCCGGCGAACGCTTCCTTGCCCGCATCGCGCCCGCGCTGCGCGAGATCGATGCGGCGATCGAGGACGCCAATGCGTTCCGCGACAGCCCCACCGGCAGCTTGCGCCTCAATACCTCCGAAGGCGCCGCGCGCCTGCTGATGCCGGCGATCCTGGCGTTCCTGGCGCGCTACCCCGAGGTGCGGCTGGACATCGTCACCGACGGCCGCCTGGTGGACATCGTGGAGGAAGGCTTCGATGCCGGCATCCGCTTGGCGGAACTGGTGCCGCAGGACATGGTCGCCATCCCCTGTTCGGCGCCGCTGCGCTTCATCGTGGCCGGCGCGCCGGACTACTTCGCCCGCCACGGCGCGCCGCGCACGCCGGCCGACCTGCGCGGGCACACCTGCATCCGCAGCCGCTACCCGCAGGGCGGCGCGGTCTATCGCTGGGAATTCGCCAAGCGCGGACAGCAGCAGCTGATCGACGTGGAAGGCATGTTGACGCTGGACAATTCCACGCTGCTGATCGACGCCGCGCTGGCGGGCGTCGGGCTGATCTGGACCCATGAGGCCTCGATCGCCCAGCACCTCACGCACGGCGCGCTGGTCGCCGCGCTGGAAGACTGGTGCCCCCGGTTCCCGGGACTATGCCTCTACTACCCCGGCCACCGCCACGTCCCCGCCGCGCTGCGCGCCTTCATCGAGGTGCTGCGCGAGCACGACGCCGCGCATGCCTTCCCGGCGAAGCGGTAGCGCGCCGCTTGTGGCGCCTGGGTCTCTCGCCTTCGAACACGGCAAGCGGCGCGCGGCGCCATGGCATCGCCGCGACGTCGATGGCCCTACACTTCGGTGATCCGGCGATCGCGATCCGCGGCGCCCACCTTCTTCCTTCCGAACCGAGCGAACGCTACCCATGACCCGCCACGATTCCCCGCCCCGCATCGTCTACGAAGGCAAATACCAGCGCATGGTGGTGCGCGGCACCTGGGAGTATTCCGAACGGGTGCACGCCGGCGGCCTGGCCGCGATCATCGTCGCGGTGACGCCGGACGACGAGGTGCTGTTCGTCGAGCAGTTCCGCGTGCCGCTGCAGGCGCGCACCATCGAGATGCCGGCCGGGCTGGTCGGCGACATCGACGCGGGCGAATCGATCGAAGTGTCGGCGGTGCGCGAACTGGAGGAAGAGACCGGCTGGACCGCCGACCACGCCGAGGTGCTGATGATCGGCCCGACCTCCTCCGGCGCCAGCAACGAAAAGGTCGCCTTCGTCCGTGCCAGCGGCCTGCGCAAGGTCGGCGACGGCGGCGGCGATGCCAGCGAGGACATCACCGTGCACACGGTGCCGCGCGCCCGCGCGGCGGCCTGGCTGGTGCAGAAGATGGGCGAAGGCTACGAGCTGGACGCCAAGCTGTGGGCCGGGCTGTGGATGATCGAGCACCAGTTGGACGGCACCCCGCGTGGCTGAGCCGACGATGCACGCGGATGCCGCGCCGTCCCTGCTCGGCGCCGGCGATCCGCCGCCCTACACCGTGTACCAGGCGCACGGCCGTTCGCCCTACCTGCTGATCGCCGACCACGCCGGGCAGCGGGTGCCGCAGGCGCTGGCCGACCTGGGCCTGCCGCAGCGCGAACTGGACCGGCACATCGGCTGGGACATCGGCATCGCCGGCGTCACCGCCGACCTGGCGCAGGTGCTGGACGCGTTCGCGATCGTGCAGACCTATTCGCGGCTGGTGATCGACTGCAACCGGCCGCTGTCGGCGCCGGGTTCGATCGCCGAGGTCAGCGACGGCACCGTGGTGCCGGGCAACCAGGGGCTGGACGCCGCCGCGCGCGCGGCGCGCGTCAGCGCGATCTTCACGCCCTACCACGCGCGCATCGCCGCGGAACTGGACCGGCGCCGCGACGCCGGCCTGACCACCATCCTGATCGCGATGCACAGCTTCACCCCGGCAATGGCGGGCGAGTCCCGGCCCTGGCATGCCGGCGTGCTGTACCAGCGCGATGCGCGCTTCGCGCAGGCGCTGCTGGCCGAACTGCGCGCCGAGCCGGGCCTGGTGGTCGGCGACAACCAGCCGTATTCGGTCAGCGACGCCACCGACTACGCGATCCCGGTGCACGCCGAGGCGCGCGGCCTGGCGCACGTGGAACTGGAGATCCGCCAGGACCTGATCGCCGACCGTGCAGGACAGCGGCAATGGGCACAGCGCTTGCTCAGCATGCTGAATCGGTTGCAAGCTGCCTTCACACCGGGCTGAGCGCAGGCTGCGCACTCTCGGTGCATCGCCGTCCAATCGGACGCCCCCTCGCTGCATGCACCGGACCCCCTGCCCCCATGCTCATCCGCCTCGGCTACGAGATCCGCTACCGTTTCCTGCAGCCTACCCCGGTGCTGGCGATGCTCGACATCCACGACAGCCGCCGCACCGACATCGTCGTGGCCACCGCGCTGCAGACCGAGCCGGCGATTCCGCTGCGCGGCTATCGCGACCAGTTCGGCAACAGCTGCACGCGCATGCTGGCCCCGGCCGGCGTGCTGACCCTGCGCGCCGACGCGGTGGTGCGCGACAGCGGCCTGCCCGACCAGTACCGCTACGACGCGCCGCAGACCCCGGTGGAGCAGCTGCCGGACGACACCCTGATGTACCTGCTCGGCAGCCGCTACTGCGAGACCGACCTGCTCAGCGGCATGGCCTGGGACCTGTTCGGCAGCGCGCCGACCGGCTGGGCGCGGGTACAGGCGATCTGCGACTACGTGCATGCGCAGATCGAATTCGGCTACGAGCACGCGCGCCCGACCAAGAGCGCGGCGCAGGCGCTGCAGGAAGGCCGCGGCGTGTGCCGCGACTTCGCCCACTCGGCGATCGCGCTGTGCCGCTGCATGAACATCCCGGCGCGCTACTGCACCGGCTACCTGGGCGACATCGGCGTGCCCGCCTCGGCGGCGCCGATGGATTTCTCCGGCTGGTTCGAGGCGTTCCTGGACGGGCAGTGGTACACCTTCGATGCGCGCCACAACCTGCCGCGCATCGGCCGGGTGCTGATCGCGCGCGGCCGCGACGCCGCCGACGTGGCGATCAGCAACACCTTCGGCTACAACACGCTGGAATCGTTCGTGGTGTGGACCGACGAAACCGACCAGGCACGGCTGGATCCGCGTCCTGCCAGCGCCGCGGGGGTCGCCGGCAACGGCGCTGCGGCGCTGCGGACCGAGGGACTCTACCTGTAGGGCGGTTTCGCCCAGATGCGGCCGCATCCCGCAGTGGCTTGCGGGATCGGCGCAGCGGTCGCGACGGGCAGTACCGACAGCGTCCGGCGCAACCGGTGGCCCGAAGCCATCCCGGCGGTCGCGCCTTCGGGAACATGGGGCTAGGCGCTGGACGGGCCGGCCGTTTGTGGGAGGGACTTCAGTCCCGACTGCAGCGAACCGCCAGGCTTCGGTCGCCATTTCATCCGCCCGCCGGGAACCTTCCCCGACACGACACCATGGTCCCGCGGCGAAAAGGAAGCGACGCGCGCTGCGTGGCCGGCGGCGACACACCACGGCAAGAGCGCGCGAACGCCGCGCCGTAGCATCGTCGGACTCGTTGCCAGTCGGAGTCTTGCCGTGCCCGTTCGCCGTCGCTGTCCCCCTCTTCTGCTGCTGGTGCTGATGCTGCAGGTCCCGGCGTTCGCGCAACAGGTCGCCACCGACCCGCCGACGCAATGGCAAGCCGACGCCAAGGCCAACAAGAAAGCCGCCAAGCAGGCAGAAAAGGCCGCCGAGCGCGCGGTGCCGCGGCAAACGGCCGCCGCCGGCGGACCCGCGCCTGACGGCGAAGGCCCGGGCGGTGGTCAGGGAGGACCGGGCGGTCCAGGCGGCGAAGGCGGCCCGCCGGGCGGCCCCCCCGGCGGCGGATCCGGCGCACGCCGCGCCAGCGGTCCGCTGCAGATGCTGCGTCCGGAGATGGACTTCGCCGCGCCGTTGACCGATACGCTGCTGCTGTACCGCACCCGCGAATCGGTGGTGTTCGGCCGCCCCGGCAGCAGCGACGTGGTGATCCTGCCGCTGTCCGGCGCGCACGTGCAGATCGCGCCCGGCGTGCAGGCGCTGCTGCACGACAACCCCGACGGCATGGTGGTGGAAATCAGCACCAGCAACGGCATCCGCGTGTCCTACCGCTACACCACCGATGTGCAGGATGCGGACAGCCTGCGGGTGCACATCCGCGCCGAAGGCCATGCCGAATCGCAGCGCGGCGGGGTGTTCGAGGTCGATCGCGTGTACCACCGTGGAAACGCCGCAAAACGAAAGCGTTGAGCCGCGTCGCGGCGCCTGCAACGCCGGCAGCGCGCAGGCATCGCGGATGCCTCGCAACCTGGCCCGATCCAGGCCCACGGCGTGGACATTGCCGCATACCGTGCGCCGCGGGTGCGGCGCACGGCATGCCCGCCTCAGGCGAAGGCGTCGGTGGCGCGCACCAGGGCGTCGACGTTCTCGACCTCGAACGCGGAATGGCCCGCGCTCGGGGTGATCTCAAGCGTCGCCTTCGGCCAGGCCTTGTGCAGCTCCCAGGCGCTCTGCAGCGGGCACACCACGTCGTAGCGGCCCTGCACGATCACCCCGGGGATGTCGGCGATCCTGCCGGCGTCGCGCAGCAACTGGTCTTCGACCTCGAAGAAGCCGCCGTTGACGAAGTAGTGGTTCTCGATGCGCGCGAACGCCAGCGCGAACTGCGCGTCCTCGTGGCCGCTGACGAAATCCGCGTCCACGTGCAGGAAGCTGGTGGCGCCTTCCCACACGCTCCACGCGCGCGCCGCGGCCAGGCGCGTGGCCTGGTCGTCGCTGGTGAGGCGGCGATGGAACGCGGAGATCAGGTCGGCGCGCTCCACCGGCGGAATCGCGGCGACGTAGTGCTCCCAGGCATCGGGGAACAGCCGGCTGGCGCCTTCCTGATAGAACCACTCCAGTTCCCAGCGGCGCAGCATGAAGATGCCGCGCAACACCAGCTCGGTGACGCGCTGCGGATGGGTCTGCGCGTAGGCCAGCGCCAGGGTCGAACCCCAGCTGCCGCCGAACACCTGCCAGCGCGCGATGCCGAGCGTTTCGCGCAGCGTCTCGATGTCGGCGACCAGATCCCAGGTGGTGTTGTCGACCAGGTCCGCATGCGGGGTGGAGCGGCCGGAGCCGCGCTGGTCGAACAGCACGATGCGGTACTTGGCCGGATCGTGGAAGCGACGCATCTTGGCATTGCAGCCGCCGCCCGGCCCGCCGTGCAGCAGCACCACCGGCTTGCCCTGCGGGTTGCCGCACTGTTCGTAGTACAGCGTGTGGCGGGCGTCCACCGGCAGCATGCCGCTGTCGAACGGTTCGATCTCGGGATACAGCGTACGCATGGCGGCTCCTGCTCGAAAACGGTGCTTGAAAACCGGATTTTACCCGCGGATGGCGTGGCCCTGCGGCGTCCGCCGTCGCCGTTCGCTCACGCCGGCTTCCGGCGCAGACACGGCTGGCGGCGCTCGAATCAGCCAGCCGGCCAACATCCCAGGCTGACCCGGTCGCGCGCTTCCAGGTCCTGGTAGGTCGCCACGGCATCGAAGCCGGCATCCGCCAGCAGCGCGCGCACGCCCTCGCCCTGCTCCCAGCCGTGCTCCAGCAGCAGCCAGCCGCCCGGCAGCAGATGCGCCGATGCGCCGGCGACGATCAGCCGAATGTCGTCCAGGCCGTCGGCGCCGGATGCCAGTGCGCTGGCCGGTTCGTAGCGCAGGTCGCCCTGCGCCAGGTGCGGGTCGCCGGCGGCGATGTAGGGCGGGTTGCTGGCGATCAGGTCGAAGCGCTGACCGGCCAGCGGCGCCAGCCAGGGACCGTGGGCGAAACGGACGTTGTGCAGGCCGTGCGTGCGCGCATTGGCTTGCGCCACCGCCAGCGCCGCGTCGCTCAGGTCGGTGGCCAGCACCTGCGCCTGCGGCCGTTCGCTGGCCAGCGCCAGCGCGATCGCGCCGCTGCCGGTGCCCAGGTCGGCGGCGCGGCGGCCCGGCGCCGTGTCCAGCCGCTCCAGCGCCAGTTCCACCAGGCGCTCGGTGTCCGCGCGCGGGATCAGCGTGGCCGGGCCGACCGCCAGGTCCAGGGTCCAGAAGCCGCGACGACCGGTCAGATAGGCCACCGGTTCGCCCTGCGCGCGCCGCGCCAGCAGGGCATCGAAGCGCTCCGCCGCCGCCGTGGGCAACGGATCGCGGGCGTGCGCGAACAGCCAGGCGCGGTCGCGCTGCAGGGCGTGGATCAGCAAGGCTTCGGCATCGGCGCGGTCGATCCGCGCGCTGGCCGCGCGCAGCAGGGACTCGGGGGTGGGGGCGTTCATCGGCGTCACGATGCCGCAGCGGCCTGGAAAAGCCAACGTGGTAGAACCATTGAACGGTGTGCGCCCACCGCAGCGCAGCAAAGAGCCAGGCTTGAATAGCGATAGGCAAACTCTATCTATTCAATTCCATCAATCGATTTGAGATATCTATCGACCCCTCCTATGATGAGCCTCGTTCTATCCCCCGTTCCCCTTCGCAACCACGAGGAAACTCCATGTCTCTGATCAACACCCAGGTCCAGCCGTTCAAGGCCAACGCCTACAAGAACGGCGAATTCATCGAAGTCACCGACGCGGACCTGAAGGGCAAGTGGTCGGTGCTGATCTTCATGCCGGCCGCCTTCACCTTCAACTGCCCCACCGAAGTGGAAGACGCCGCCGACAATTACGCCGAGTTCCAGAAGATCGGCGCCGAGGTCTACATCGTCACCACCGACACCCATTTCTCGCACAAGGTGTGGCACGAGACCTCGCCGGCCGTCGGCAAGGCGCAGTTCCCGTTGGTCGGCGACCCGACCCACCAGCTGACCCGCGCGTTCGGCGTGCACATCGACGAGGAAGGCCTGGCCCTGCGCGGCACCTTCGTGATCAACCCGGAAGGCGTGATCAAGACGCTGGAAATCCACGACAACGCGATCGCCCGCGACGTCACCGAGACCCTGCGCAAGCTCAAGGCCGCGCAGTTCGTCGCCTCGCATCCGGGCGAAGTGTGCCCGGCCAAGTGGAAGGAAGGCGAAAAGACCCTGAAGCCGTCGCTGGACCTGGTCGGCAAGATCTAAGCCGCGCCCCACTCCCATCTCCGCCGTTTCGGCGGGGGTGGGGGTGAACCGCAGCCCGCGTCGCGGCCGGTACGCCCGCCTCACGCCAGCCACCGGCAGCGCGCGCCGGCTGCGGTTCACCCCTCCTCCCAATTCTTTACGGCGCTCTGCCCCCGCGGCAGCAACGCCTTCCCCTCGCTTTGCCCATCGTCAGGAGTCCGCCATGTTGGATGCCGATCTGAAAACCCAGTTGAAGGCTTACCTGGAGCGGGTCGTTCGGCCCATCCACATCACCGCGTCGGTGGACGACGGCGCCAAGTCGCGCGAGATGCTCGACCTGCTCGAGGACCTGGTGCTGCTGTCGGACCAGATCAGCCTGGACGTGCACCGCGACAGCGCCGAGCGCACCCCGTCGTTCGCGCTGACCAGTCCCGGCCACGACATCCACCTGCGCTTCGCCGGGCTGCCGCTGGGCCACGAGTTCACCTCGCTGGTGCTGGCGCTGCTGCAGGTCGGCGGGCATCCGTCCAAGGCCACCGCCGAGGTCATCGAGCAGGTGCGCAACCTGCCCGGCGAGTACGTGTTCGAGACCTATTTCTCGCTGTCCTGCCAGAACTGCCCGGACGTGGTGCAGGCGCTGAACCTGGCCGCGGTGCTGAACCCGAACATCAAGCACGTGGCGATCGACGGCGCGCTGTTCCAGGACGAGGTGGAGGCGCGGCAGATCATGTCGGTGCCCACCGTGTACCTCAACGGCGAAGTGTTCGACCAGGGCCGCATGAGCCTGGAGCAGATCGTGGCCAAGCTCGATACCGGCGCGGCCAAGCGCGACGCGGCCAACATCGCGGCCAAGGCGCCGTTCGATGTGCTGGTGATCGGCGGCGGCCCGGCCGGCGCGGCGGCGGCGATCTATGCGGCGCGCAAGGGCATCCGCACCGGCGTGGCGGCCGAGCGTTTCGGCGGCCAGGTGCTGGACACCATGGCGATCGAGAACTTCATTTCGGTGCAGGAGACCGAAGGCCCGAAGATGGCCGCGGCGCTGGAGCAGCACGTGCGCCAGTACGACGTGGACATCATGAACCTGCAGCGCGCCGAGCAGCTGATTCCGGCCGGCGCCGACGGCCTGGTCGAGATCAGGCTGGCCAACGGCGCGTCGCTGAAGAGCCGCAGCGTGATCCTGTCCACCGGCGCGCGCTGGCGGCAGATGAACGTGCCCGGCGAGGACCAGTACCGCAACAAGGGCGTGGCCTATTGCCCGCACTGCGACGGCCCGCTGTTCAAGGGCAAGCGCGTGGCGGTGATCGGCGGCGGCAACTCCGGCGTGGAGGCGGCGATCGACCTGGCCGGCATCGTCAGCCATGTCACCCTGGTCGAGTTCGACGCCAAGCTGCGCGCCGACGAAGTGCTGCAGCGCAAGCTGCGCAGCCTGGGCAACGTGGACATCCTCGTCAACGCGCAGAGCACCGAGGTGCTGGGCGACGGCAGCAAGGTCACCGGGCTGGTCTACAAGGACCGCGTCGGCGGCGACGTCCACCGCGTGGCGCTGGAAGGCATCTTCGTGCAGATCGGCCTGCTGCCCAACACCGAATGGCTGCAGGGCACGGTGGCGCTGTCGCCGCGCGGCGAGATCGTCGTCGACGACCGCGGCCAGACCTCGCTGCCCGGCGTGTTCGCCGCCGGCGACGCCACCACGGTGCCGTACAAGCAGATCATCATCGCCATGGGCGAAGGCTCCAAGGCGGCGCTGAGCGCGTTCGACCACCTGATCCGCAGCAGCGCGCCGGTCAGCAGCGCGGTCGCCGAAGCGGCCTGATGCGCGATCGCCCCGCGCCGCGACCCGGCGCGGGGCCTATGCTGTCCCGGGGGGCGACTGGCCCCACGCCGCGCCGAACGCACCGCCAAGGAACCTGCCGATGAACCTGCGTGATCTGAAATACCTGGTGGCGCTGGCCGATCACAAGCATTTCGGGCGCGCCGCGGCGGCCTGTTTCGTCAGCCAGCCGACGCTGTCCACGCAGATCAAGAAGCTCGAGGACGAACTGGGCGTGCCGCTGGTCGAGCGCGCGCCGCGCAAGGTCATGCTGACCCCGGCCGGGCGCGAGGCGGCCAGCCGCGCGCGCGGCATCGTTGCCGAGATCGAGCAGATGAAGGAAGCAGCGCGGCGCAGCCAGGACCCGGAAGCGGGCACGGTGCGCCTGGGCATCTTCCCGACGCTGGGCCCGTACCTGCTGCCGCACGTGATCCCGGGCATCCGCGAGCGCTTCCCGCAACTGGAACTGCTGCTGATCGAGGAAAAGAGCGACGTGCTGCTGACCCGATTGCGCGAAGGCCGGCTGGATGCGGCGCTGCTCGCGCTGCCGCTGCACGACGACCAACTGCATACCGAATTCCTGTTCGAGGAACCGTTCGTGCTGGCGGTGCCGGATAGCCATCCGCTGGCCCAGCGCGATTCGTTGAGCCTGAGCGAACTGCACCAGCAACGGCTGCTGCTGCTGGAGGACGGCCACTGCCTGCGCGAGCAGGCCTTGGACGTCTGCCATCTGTCCGGCGCGCTGGAAAAGGCCGAATTCCAGGCCACCAGCCTGGAAACGCTGCGGCAGATGGTGGCCGCCAATGTCGGCGTGACCCTGCTGCCCTTGCTGGCGGTGCAGCCGCCGGTGACCAACTCGTCCAATATCCACCTGCTGCGCTTCGACGATGCCTCCGGCCCGAGCCGGCGCATCGCGATGCTGTGGCGCCGCAGCTCGGCGATGAGCGATTTCCTGGAGCAGTTGGCGCAACTGTTCAAGGCGCTGCCCGAGGCGCTGCTGTCGGCCAAGGCCGCACCGTCGGCGCTCGCCCCGACGGCCGCCGCGCTGCCCCGCGCCGCGACGCTCTGAGCACGGCACCGCGCCATTGGCGCAAGGCGCGCGGGCGACGCTAACGCCCGGTTTACGGCCGACGGTGCGACAATCCCGCGATTACCTGTGTAGAGGAATGCGGATGACGTCTATTGGAACCGTGCTCGGCCGCCATCGCAACAATGCGACGCTGTCGATCCTGGTCATGCTGTTCGGCGTGGCGTTGCTGGCCTGCGGCGTGCTGCTGTTCGCGGTGCGCGACAAGGTCGCGCCGGAAGCGGCGCAGACGCTGCAATGGATCATGCTCGGCCTGGCCCTGGTCGGCGTGTTGACCCTCCTGCTGGGCTGGGCGATCCGCCGCGGCGGCTGGGAACAGGGCGAGCTGGGCGTGCGCCAGTTTCCCGAGCGCAGCGACGGCACCTATCTCTATCGCGACATCGTCGAGACCTGCCAGTTCTACCGTGCCGGCCTGTCGGTCAACCTGGGCTGGCGGCGCGAAGGCCAGGAACAGTGGCAGGCCGCCAACGGCAACATCGGCGGCTACTACAAGTTCCTCGACCGCTTCATGCACGGCTACCTGCAGGCGCGCGTGCCGGTGCTGATGGCCAAGCTCGATGCCGGGCAGACGCTGAGTTTCCGCATGGTCACCACCGCCGGCGCGATCCGCCGCGAATTCGCGGTCAACATGAAGGGCTTCACCCGTGGCCCGCTCGAGACGGTGCAGCTGAGCCGCGAGCGCATCGCCTTCGCCGGCAACGAGGTCCGCATCGACGACATCGTCGGCATGGACGTGTCGGCGTGGACCTCGCGCCTGCAGTTCCAGCTGCGCGGCGGCAGCAAGGTCAGCGTCAGCTATACCGCCTTGTTCGACGGCCCGCTGCTGCTGGCGGTGCTGGAGCAACTGCTGCCTGCGCAGCCGCAAGCTACCGCTGTCTGAGCGCGGCCACCGGCTCTGCGGCCGGTGCCACGCAGCAGCCAGCGCCATCCGGGCGGCGCCTCGCAGCGCCGCCTTTTTCTTGACCCAAGGAGTCTGTCATGTCCTCGCAACCGCAAAGCGGCCTGCCCCCTTCACTGATCGTGTCCAGCCACGACCTGGCCCGTCTGGAGGCCTTGCTCGAATCCCCCGCATTGCAGCAGCACCCGGCCGCGCTCGCGCTGGGCGCAGAACTCGGCCGCGCCACGGTGGTGCCGCCCGAACAGATTCCCGCCGGCATCGTCGCCATGCACTCGCGCGTGGAATGCGAAGACGAACTGCACGGCGAACGCCACCAACTGACCCTGGTCTATCCGCACGAAGCCGATGCCGCGCAAGGCCGCATCTCGGTGCTGGCGCCGGTCGGCAGCGCCCTGCTCGGCCTGGCCGTGGGCCAGTCGATCGACTGGCAGGGCCCCGGCGGCCGTGCGCTGCGGCTGCGCGTGCTCGCGGTGCAGGCCGCAAGCGACTTCGCGCCTGCGGCGGGTTAACGTGCGCGGGTTTATCCTCCATTTCATCCGTTCCGAGAGATACCGATGATGTCTTCCGCTCCTTCCAAACTGGCCCAGCTGCGCGAGTTGTCCGTGGTCGTGGCCGATACCGGCGACTACGATGCGATCAAGCGGCTCAAGCCGGTCGACTGCACCACCAACCCGACCCTGGTGAAGAAAGCCCTGGATTTGCCGGTCTACGCCGAGCTGATCGACGAGGCGCTGGCCTGGGCGCGCAGCCAGGACGGCGACCACGCCGCCCTGGTCGACGAGATCGCCGACCGCCTGACCATCGGCGTGGGCAGCAAGCTCAGCGCGCTGGTGCCCGGGCGCGTGTCCACCGAGGTGGACGCCGACCTGGCCCACGACACCGCCGCGACCATCGCCAAGGCGCACAAGTTCATCGCCATGTACGCCGAACGCGGCGTGCCCAAGGACAAGATCCTGATCAAGGTCGCCGCGACCTGGGAAGGCATCGAGGCCGCGCGCCAGCTGCAGAAGGACGGCATCGACTGCAACCTGACGCTGATCTTCAACCGCACCCAGGCACTGGCCTGCGCCGAGGCCGGCGTGTTCCTGATCTCGCCGTTCGTCGGTCGCATCCTGGACTGGTACGTGGCCAACGGGCAGACCCCGGCCAGCATCGACGACGACCCGGGCGTGCAGTTCGTGCGCGGCGTGTATGCCGAGTTCAAGCGCCGCGGCTCGCAGACCGTGGTGATGGGTGCCTCGTTCCGTTCCACCGCGCAGATCGAGGCGCTGGCCGGCTGCGACCGCCTGACCATCTCGCCGGAGCTGCTGGAAAAGCTCGATGCCGACCATGGCGAGCTGCCGCGCAAGCTGTCGCCCGGCCAGGCCGACGGCGCGCAGATCGCGCCGATCGATGCCAAGCAGTTCGCCACCGACCTGGCCGCCGATCCGATGGCGACCGAGAAGCTGGCCAGCGGCATCGACACCTTCGCCAAGGACCTGCAGGCGCTGCGCGACACGATCCGGCAGAAGCTGGCGGCCTGAGCGCAGCCTGCAACGGCACGACCCAGGAGCGGCGGCAACGCCGCTCCTTTTTTGCGGGGAATGGGAAAGCGGGAATGGGGAATGGGCGAAGCGGGTCTCCGCTTTGCGTTCGATTCCCGATTCGCTGCGGACTCCATCGTAGTTGAGACGCGATAGCCCGCTGCACACAGCGTGGATGCGGCAACGCGGTCTGACGCCAAGGACACGCACAGACCCGATGCACGCGTGACAGCGGTCGTGCGGCATAGCGTTGGCGCCGCCGCAACTCTCCGCTCGCTATGCTGCCTACCTCACAGCAGAGGGACGGCAATGGCAACGATCGCGGTAGTGATGGTCGACGGCGTGGCGGACTGGGAGATCGGCACCGTCCTGCCGGCGGCGCGGGCCTGGTTCGGCGACGAGATACGGGTCGCCAGCATCGACGGCAAACCGGTCACCTCGATCGGCGGACTGAACCTGCATCCGGAGTACGCGTTGTCGGACCTGGCGCCGCTGGAAGCGGACCTGTGGCTATTGCCGGGCAGCGAACGCTGGCAGGCCGGCGAGATTCCCGGACTCAGCGCGCTGCTGCAGCAACGCATCGACGCCGGGCGCGCGGTCGCGGCGATCTGCGGTGCGACCCTGGCGCTGGCCTACGCCGGGCTGCTCGACACGCGGCCGCATACCAGCAATTCCGAAGCCTTCCTGCGCGAGCACGCCAGCGTCTACGCCGGGACGGCGCACTACCTGGATCAGAAAGTGGCCAGCGCCGACGGACTGATCACCGCACCCGGCACCAGCCCGGTCAGCTTCGCGGTGGAATGCCTGCGCGTGCTGCATCCCGAGCGCGAGGAACAGATCACGCAGATGCGGCAGATGTTCGCGGCCGAGTTCGTGTAGTGCGGCCAGTGCCGACTGTCATGCAGACGACGGCGGCGACGGTTGCCTACACTAGTCGCCGCCGTAGGCCCAGGCACGACAACTGCGCCATGCAGCGCGCCTGCGTGGACTGAGCGCGTCGCCGCGCCGGGCAATGGCGACCACGCGACAACGGGTGTCGCGATGGCGTTGCCGCAGCGTTCACAGGGAGATTGTGCATGCGCAGATGGAGAGCGCGTCGTTTCTTTTTGCTGGCACTTGCCGCTGCCGTGGCCCCGGGCGTGGCCGCCGCGCCTGCGCCGACCCGGGTCGCGATCCTGGGCGTGGAGCACGCGGCGCAACTGGTGTCCGAGCACGACCAGCCCGGCGTCCTGGCCGCGTTCCTGGAGCAACTCGCACCGGACGCGGTGTGCATCGAGCGCCCGCCGGAGCAGGCGGCGCGCGGCGACTACTACGAGTACACCTACGAGGTGCAGGGCGTGATCCTGCCGTATGCCGCGGCGCACCCGGTCGCCCTGTGCCCGATCGACTGGATGCCGCCGGTGGAGGACGCCAAGCTCGGCTTCGGCGTGGACCTGGACACGCCATTGGAGATCCGGCGGGCGCAGGGATTCCAGGGGTTCCTGTCCTTCCCCGACAAGGCCATCCTGCACCGCGACTTTTTCGCCGCGGACGCGGCCGAAAACGTGGCCGCGGTGCGGCAGTGGGCCCAAACCCCGGCGCCGCGCGCCGATCTCGACCTGCCGCGCCGCCTGTACCTGTACCGCACCTTCCTGCAGGCCCAGCGCATCCGCGCCGCGGCGATGGCGCACCCGGGCAAGACGCTGCTGGTCGTGGTGGGCTATTTCCACAAGCCGGACCTGGAGGCGATCCTCGCCCACGATCCGTCGATTGCGCTGGTCCAGCCGTCCGCGCTGGGGCGCCCTGCGGCCGAAGCAATCGAGCGCGCCACCACCGCGGCGCACCGCGCGGCGATCCTCGCCTTCAACCTGCTCGGCACGCAGGCCGACACCGGCAACGTCGACTGGGCGTGGATGACGCGCGTCCTGGACGCCTACGCCGCCGATGCGCCCGCCGCCGAAACGGCGCTGTTGCGCATCCGCCTGGCGCTGTTGAGCGGACGCATCGCGCCGAGCGAGGCGCTGCGCCGCTACGCCCGGCTCGCCAAGGAGGCCCCCACCGACCTCGCGTTCGGCTGGACCGGGGTGCAGGACCGCACGCGGCTGGATTCCTTCTTCGATCCGTTCGGCAACCTGACGGTGCGCCAGCGCGCGTCGCTCGAACTGGCGCGGACCTGCTACGCCCTCGGCCGGAACCGCGAGGGCGACGCGGCGATCGAACGGGTCAAGGCCGAGCTGTCGCCGCGCAAGGCACTGCAACTCGCCGGCTATGCGCTGCGGCTGCGTCCCGCCGTCGCCAGCGGTCGCAGTGCAAGCGCCGCCAAATGATCGGCGTGCGCTGACGGGCGCGAGCGCGCCATTGCCGGGGGCGGCGGCAGCACGCGTCCCGCGCCCACGCCGCCAGTCCTGCCCCGCGCCGGCGGCGCGGGGGCCGGTTGCTCAGGCCTCCAGCCCCAGCGGGCAACTGACTCCAGTGCCGCCCAATCCGCAGTAGCCGCCCGGATTCTTGGCCAAGTATTGCTGGTGCTCGTCCTCGGCGTAGTAGAACGGCGGCGCCGGGAACAGGATCTCGGTGGTGATCTCGCCGTAGCCGGCCGCGCGCAGGCGCTGCTGGTAGGCGTCGCGGCTGGCGATGGCCGCGTCGTACTGCGCCTGCGTGCTGCAGTAGATCGCCGAGCGGTACTGGGTGCCGGTATCGTTGCCCTGGCGCATGCCCTGGGTCGGATCGTGGCTTTCCCAGAAGGTCTGCAGCACCTGCTCGAAGCTCAGCGCCTGCGGATCGAACACCACCAGCACCGCCTCGGTGTGGCCGGTCTGGCCGGAGCACACTTCCCGGTAGGTGGCGTTGGGCGTCTGCCCGCCGGCGTAGCCGACCGCGGTGCTGAACACCCCCGGCAGCGACCAGAACTTGCGCTCGGCGCCCCAGAAGCAGCCCAGGCCGAACTGCACCTGTTGCAGGCCGGCGAACGCGTCGCGCAGCGGGTGGCCATTGACGAAGTGGCGGTTGTGCAGCGGCAGCGGCTCCGCGCGGCCGGGCAGGCTTTCGCCTGGGCGCGGCAGGCGCTGCTTGAAGGCACCGATTCCCAACATGGCGCGGACTCCTGGCATCGAAAGGGATGCCTCCTGGATGGCGCTGCCGGCACCGGCTTTCAAGGTGCGTGCGGCGCCCTTCCGTGGCGGTGGGCCGCAACGGGCCCACGCCACGCGTCCTCCAGGTCAGTGCGCCGCGGTCTTGCTGCCGCCGTCCGCCAGTTCCGGCATGGCCGAGCTGTGGTGGTTGATGATCAGCCAGCGGCCGTCGCGCTTCTCGTAGACGAAGGTGTAGCGCGCCTGCACCTGGCGGGTGCTGCCGTCCGGATTGGTCAGGGTGAAGGTGTAGACGCCGGCATCGACCGCGCTGTCGTCGTCGAGCAGCCGCACCTGGCGGTAGTTGATGACGCCGCGCGGCTTGGCCGCCAGGAAGTGGTCGAAGTAGTCCTTGATCTCGGCGCGGCTGGCGCGGACCTGGTTGGACACGGTCGGCAGCAGCACGCCGTCGCGGGCATACAGGTCGGCGACGCGGTCGGCGTTGCCGGTGGCCAGCGCCGCGTTCCAGCGGTCGAACAGGCCGGCGATCTCGCGCTCCTCGCCCGCCGCCGGCAGCGACGGCCGGGCGTCGTAGTGCATCGCCGGCGCCGCCAGCGCGGCGGTGGCGGACAGGCTCAGGACCAGGGTGAACAGGATGCGACGCATGGTGGATCTCCGCTGTGGATGAGGGAATGCCGTCTCGGGGCGAAGCCAGTATTGGCAGCGGCGGCTTGCGCAAAATCCGCTGGGCGGCATATCCTCGAATATGCCGATCGGCATAGTGGAGAGCGTCATGCAACCCCCTCTCAATGCGGGCCAGTGGCGGCAGGCGCTGCGCCGCGAAGCGGCCGACAGCGCACGCTGGCAGGCGGTGGCCGACGCCGCCGACGCGGTGACGCGCGCCAGCGGCGCCGAGCAGGCCGGGGCCGACGCGCTGCGCCTGGCGCGGGAGCTGGTGGATGCGCCGCACGCCGCGGTACTGGCGCTGCGCGGCAGCCGCAGCCTGGTGCTGGCCAGCCATGGCGACGCGCTGCCGCCCGGCGCCAGCGTCGCCAGCGACGGCCCGGCGCTGTCCTGGCGCCTGGCCGCGCGCGCGGGCGAGGCGGCCGAGCTGTGCGTGCCGATCGCCGCGCTGGGCGCCACGCTGGGCACGCTGTGCCTGGGCTGGAATACGCGCATGGCGCCGGCGCCGGGCGACGTGCAGGCGATCGCGACCATCGCCGCGCTGCTCGCGCCGGCGGTGGCCGAACCGGCGCGCGCGCCGCGGCGCAGGAAGCCGGCGCAGCCGGACCGCCTGGGCGCGCTCAGCGCGCGCGAACGGCAGGTGCTGGCGCTGCTGCCGCGCGGCCTGACCAACGCCGGGCTGGGCGCGGAACTGGGCATTTCCGCCGGCACCGCCAAGGTCCACGTGGAGCGCATCCTGCAGAAGCTGCAGGTGTCCGATCGCACCCAGGCGGCGGTGTATGCGGTGCAGGCGGGGATGGCGCTGTGAGCGCGGCCACGCTGCGCTGGAACGACTGGCCGCTGACCCGCAAGAGCCTGGCGGTGGTCGCGCTGCCGCTGTTGCTGCTGCTGGCGGCATTGGTGGCGATCTACAGCGTGGAACGGCAGAACATCGCCGCCGAGAACGACGTGCGCCAGACCCTGGAAGTGCTCAGCGACCTGTACGAGGCGCATGCACTGCTGGCCGAGACTGCGGCCGGCGTGCGCGGCTACCGGCTGGTGCGGCAGGACGCGTTCCTGACCCCGTACCGCGACGCCGAGCCGCGCCTGCAGACCGTGGTGCAGCGCCTGGCGCAGCGCATCACCGATCCGCGGCAGGCGCAGCGCTTCGCCCGCATCCAGCCGCTGTTCGCGGAGAAGATGCAGGGCTGGCGCCGGCTGCTGGCGCCGGACCTGAGCCGCGAGGAAGAGATCCGCCAGCTCAGCGAAGGCAAGGTCAAGCTCGACATCCTGCGCGCCGAACTGCGCGAACTGCGCAACTACGAGACCGCGCAGTTGCAGGTCCGCACCGCCAAGGCGCAGGCGCTGCGCCAGCGCAACCTGCTGATCACCCTGTGCGCGGCGATGCTCGGCGGACTCGGCGCGGTGTTCGCGGTGGCCTGGTTCGCCTCCTCGCTGTCGCGGCGGCTGCGCGTGCTCTCCGCCAATGCCGACCGCCTGGGCGAAGGCCTGCCGCTGGCGCCGCAACTGCGCACCGGCGACGAACTGGGCCAGGTCGCGCAACGCCTGGACCAGGCCAGCACCCTGCTCGCCGCGCGTGCCGCCGAAGCGCAGTCGGCGCGGCGCGAGGCCGAGGCCGCCAACCGCGCCAAGACCGAGTTCCTGTCGCGCAGCAGCCACGAGCTGCGCACCCCGCTCAACGCCATCCTCGGCTATGCGCAGGTGCTGGAGATGGACCTGCCCGGCGCCGCGCAGCGCGGCCAGCTGCAGCACATCCTCGGCGCCGGGCGGCACCTGCTCGGGCTGATCACCGAGCTGCTGGACATCGCCCGCATCGAGGCCGACCAGCTCGACCTGAGCCCGCAGCCGGTCCCGGTGCGCGCGGCGATCGAGGAAGCGCTGGGCCTGGTCGCGCCCGAGGCGAAGACCCGCGGCATCGCCCTGCAACCGCTGCAGGTCCCGCCCGCCTGGACCGTGCGCGCCGATCCGCAGCGCCTGCGCCAGGTGCTGATCAACCTGCTGTCGAACGCGATCAAGTTCAACCGCCCCGGCGGCGCGGTGCGGGTGAGCGCCGAGCAGCAGGGCGAGTTCCTGTGCATCGCCGTGCACGACCAGGGCCACGGCCTGTCGGCCGAGCAGGTGCAGCGCCTGTTCACCCCGTTCGAGCGGCTCGGCGCGGAGCGCTCGGCGATCGAAGGCACCGGCCTGGGCCTGGCGTTGAGCAAGCGCCTGACCGAAGCGATGGGCGGGCGCATCGTGGTGGAAAGCAGCCCGGAGGGTTCGCGGTTCTGGATCGCGCTGCCGCTGGACCGGCCCGCCGACGCGCCGGCACCGCACCCGGCGATCGCCGCGACCGCGGCCGGCGATGGCCAGCGCAGCGTGCTCAGCGTCGAGGACAATCCCTCCAACCAGGCGCTGATCCGCACCCTGGCCGAGCGCCGACCGCACTGGCGCCTGCACGAGGCGGCGACGCTGGCGCAGGCGCGCGCGCAGGTGCAACAGGCCCGCCCCGACCTGATCCTGCTCGACCTGCACCTGAGCGACGGCAACGGCGAGGACCTGCTGCGGCAACTGCGCGCGCAGCCGCACACCGCGGCGATCCCGGTGGTGGTGGTCAGCGCCGACGCGACGCCCGCCACGCTGGCGCGGGTGCAGGGCGACAACGTGCGCGCCTACCTGACCAAACCGCTGGACGTGGCCGAATTCTTCACCGTTCTGGACCGACACCTCGCATGACCCGCAACGATGTCCTCGCCTCGCGCATCCTGATCGTCGACGACGAACCGGCGAACGTCCGCCTGCTCGAAGACCTGCTGCAGCGCGAAGGCTTCCAGCAGGTGGTGGCGACCACCGATCCGCAACGCGTGCTGGGCCTGGTCTCGGCGTTCGCGCCGGACCTGATCCTGCTCGACCTGATGATGCCAGAGCTGGACGGCTACGCGATCCTGGAACAGCTGTCGCGGCTGGCCGGCGCGTCCAGCTTCCTGCCGGTGATCGTGCTCACCGCCGACCCCAGCCGCAGCGCGCGCCACCGCGCGCTCGGCCTGGGCGCCAAGGACTTCCTGACCAAGCCGCTGGACACCTTCGAAGTCGCGCTGCGGGTCTGGAACGTCGCCGAGACCACCGTGCTGTTCAAGCGCCTGCGCGCCCTGGCCGATCCGGAAGCCGCCCCACCAGGCTGGCGCGCCGATTGAATTGAAGGCCGGGATTGGGGATTCGGGATTCGGGATTCGCAAGAGCCGCACGCCCGCTTTTTCGAATCCCGAATCCCCAATCCCCAATCCCGGCCTCCCAGCTACATCGCCCGCGTGACCTGGCCGCCCAGGCCCAGTGCCGTCAGCACTTCCTGCGCCTTCTCCAGCAGTTCGTCGGCCACGCAGACCTGCACCACGCCGAACGGCAGTTCGCCGGCGCCGCCGAGCAGCGCCTCGCCGAACACGAACGCGGTGATGCCGGCATCCTCCAGCGCGTGCTTGGCCAGGTGCGCATCGATCAGGTGCTGGGCACGATAGGCGATCTGCATGGCCTGCCCTCAGCCGCGCACGGCGACTTCGGCGGCCGCGCCAGCGCGCCATTCGCGCATCGCCGGCAAGGCCTCCAGCGCCGCCATGTACTGCGCGGCCTGCGCCGGCACCGCCACCCCGTAGCCGGCGAAACGCACCGCCACCGGCGCGAACATCGCATCGACGATGCCGAAGTCGCCGCACAGGAACGCCCCGCCGCCGCCCTGGGTCTCGCGCAGCGTCGCCCACAGCTGCACGATGCGCGCGATGTCGGCCCGCGCCTCGGCGTCCCAGTGCTCGCCGTCGGGCTGGCGGCAGGCCTGCATCGGCAGCTGCCGGCGCAGCGCCAGGAACCCGGAATGCATCTCGCAGGCCGCTGCCCGCGCCTGCGCGCGCACCTCCAGCGCCGCAGGCCAGCCGCGGCCGCCCAGCCAGCGCTCGTTGGCGTACTCGCAGATCGCGAGCGAATCCCAGATCTGCAACTCGCCGTCCCACAGCGCCGGCACCCGCCCAGTCGGCGAGTAGGCGCCGATGCGCGCGGCGAACTCGGGCGTGTCCAGCGGCAGCGGCACTTCCTCGAACGGCACCGCGAAGTGCCGCAGCAGCAGCCACGGCCGCAGCGACCACGAGGACAGGTTCTTGTCGCCGATGACCAGACGGGGCAGCGGCATGGCGCGATCTCGGGGATGGGCGGACCCGCAGCGTACGCGGCGGGGCGGCCAGCGGCCAGCTCGGCTAAACTTGCGCTTTACTTTCTGCTGAAGCGCGCATGTCCGAGACCCCCGCCACCGACGCCACCGCCCCGGCCGAGAAGAAAGACTTCATCCGCCAGATCGTCCGCGAGGACCTGGCCAGCGGCAAGCACGCGGCCATCCGCACCCGCTTCCCGCCCGAGCCCAACGGCTACCTGCACATCGGCCACGCCAAGGCGATCTGCCTGGATTTCGGCATCGCCGCCGAGTTCGCCGGGCGCTGCAACCTGCGCTTCGACGACACCAATCCGGCCAAGGAAGACCCCGAGTTCGTCGCCGCGATCCAGGACGACGTGCGCTGGCTGGGCTTCGACTGGGCCGAGCTGCGCCACGCCTCGGACTACTTCGAGGTGTACTACCTGGCTGCCGAGAAGCTGATCCGCGATGGCCACGCCTTCGTCTGCGATCTCTCCGCCGAGCAGGTGCGCGAATACCGCGGCACGCTCACCGAACCTGGCCGCAACTCGCCCTACCGCGAGCGCAGCGTCGAGGAGAACCTGGACCTGTTCCGGCGCATGCGCGCCGGCGAGTTCCCCGACGGCGCGCGCACCCTGCGCGCGAAGATCGACATGGCCAGCGGCAACATCAACCTGCGCGACCCGGCGCTGTACCGGATCAAGCACGTCGAGCACCAGAACACCGGCAACGCCTGGCCGATCTACCCGATGTACGACTTCGCGCACTCGCTGGGCGACGCGGTGGAAGGCATCACCCACTCGCTGTGCACGCTGGAATTCGAGGACCACCGCCCGCTGTACGACTGGTGCGTGGACAAGGTCGACCTGGCCGGCCATCCCGAGCTGCTGCAGCCGCTGCTGGACAAGGGCCTGCCGCGCGAGGCCGCCAAGCCGCGGCAGATCGAGTTCTCGCGCCTGAACATCAACTACACGGTGATGAGCAAGCGCAAGCTGACCCAACTGGTGGCCGAGCAGTTGGTCGACGGCTGGGACGACCCGCGCATGTACACCCTGCAGGGCCTGCGCCGGCGCGGCTACACGCCGGCGGCGCTGCGCCTGCTGGTGGACCGGGTCGGCATCAGCAAGCAGAACTCGGTGATCGACTTCTCGGTGCTGGAAGGCTGCCTGCGCGAGGACCTGGATGCCGCCGCGCCGCGGCGCATGGCGGTGATCGACCCGCTCAAGCTGGTGCTGGGCAATCTGCCGGAAGGCCACAGCGAGACGCTGAGCTTCTCCAACCATCCCAAGGACGAATCCTTCGGCACGCGCGAGGTGCCGTTCTCGCGCGAACTGTGGATCGAGCGCGAGGATTTCGCCGAAGTCCCGCCCAAGGGCTGGAAGCGGCTGGTGCCGGGCGGCGAAGTGCGCCTGCGCGGTGCCGGCATCGCCCGCGTCGACGAGGTGATCAAGAACGATGCCGGCGAGATCGTCGAGCTGCGCGGCTGGCTGGATCCGGAGTCGCGTCCCGGCATGGAAGGCGCCAACCGCAAGGTCAAGGGCACCATCCACTGGGTCAGCGCGGCGCATGCGCTGGAGGCTGAAATCCGCCTGTACGACCGCCTGTTCTCGGTGGAGAAGCCCGACAACGAATCCGACGGCAAGACCTACCGCGACCACCTCAACCCGGCCTCCAAGCGCAGCGTGCGTGGCTACGTGGAGCCGGCCGCCGCGCAGGCCGCGCCGGAGCAGGCGTTCCAGTTCGAGCGCAGCGGCTACTTCGTCGCCGATCGCTACGACCACAGTGCGGCCACGCCGGTGTTCAACCGCAGCGTGACCCTGCGCGACACCTGGACCGGTGGCCAGGGCGCAGCCTGACCCGATCGCGCCGCGCCACCGGCGCGGTTTCCGGCATGCGCTGCGCTGCCTGAGCGCATGCCGTGCCGCCATGGCCGCCCCGGCGCCACGGTCGCCAGCGTCGCGCTTTCCAACGGCATTGCCGGCGCGTTAGCGTAGCGTCCATGTCGCCCGCCCCCACCCTGAGCCTGCGCAGCTACGGCCGCGACGGCCATGCCCACCAGCACGCACACGTGCAGATCGTGTTGCCGCTGCAGGGCGAACTGGAAATCGAGGTGGGCGGACGCGGCAGCCGCCTGGATGCGTTCCGCGCGGCCGTCGTCGCACCGCACACCTCGCACGCGCAGTCGGCACAAGGCGACAACCGCTTCCTAGTGCTGGACTGCGATGCGGCCGCGTTCGACGACCACGCACTCGAACGCCTGCAGCGCGCGCCCTTCCTCGACCTGCCGCCGCAACTGCAACGCCTGTTGGCCTCGCTCGACCCCGTGCAGCCCGGCACCGGCGCTGCGGCCTGCGCAGCGCTGGCGCTGCGCCAGCTGCGCACGCAGCGCCGCGCATGGGTGCGGCTGCAGGAACTGTGCCTGCGCATCGAGGACGCCCCGGGCCAGCCGTGGCCGGTGGAACGCATGGCGCAGGCCGCGCACCTGAGCGTGAGCCGCCTGCATGCGCTGTTCCGCGAAGCGCTGGGGCGCACGCCGCAGGCATGGCTGTCGGCACGGCGGCTGGACTGGGTGCGGCGGCAACTGGCGTATGGCGAGCGCCCGATCGCGCAACTGGCGCTGGACAGCGGCTATGCCGACCAGAGCGCGCTGACCCGCGCGCTGCGGCGCCAGACCGGACACACGCCTGCCGCCTATCGCCGACGCCATCGGGCGGCCACCGTGGCGCCGGACCAGTAGCCTGGGACAAGCCGGGGCGGCACGCGCAGGCCATGCTGGCGCACTACGCAACGAAGCAACAGGACACGGCATGCGCAAGCGTTTGTGGGCGGGAGTGGGCAGCGGCGTGGCGGCCGGCGCGTTGTGGGGACTGGTGTTCCTGGCGCCGCAATTGCTGGCCGGGTTCTCGCCGCTGCAGCTGTCGGTGTCGCGCTACCTGGCCTACGGCGCGGTCGCCGCGCTGCTGCTCGCGCCGCGCTGGCGCGCCGCCACCGCGGCGCTCGGGGCGCCGGAATGGTGGGCGCTGCTGCGGCTGAGCCTGCTCGGCAACATCTTCTACTACGTGTTGCTGGGCAGCGCGGTGCAATGGGCCGGCGGCGCGGCCACGGCCCTGATCATCGGCCTGCTGCCGGCGGTGGTCACCGTGCTCGGTTCGCGCGCGGCCGGCGCGATGCGGTTGCGCCGGCTGGCCGCGCCATGCGCGCTGTGCGTGCTCGGCGTGGCGCTGGTCGCGGCACAGACGCTCGACGCCGCGCACCCGGCGCAGACCAGCGTGGGCACGCGCGCGGCCGGGCTGGCGTGCGCGGTCGGCGCGCTGGCGTGCTGGGCGGCGTATTCGGTCAAGAACGCCGGCTGGCTCGCGCGCCGGCCCGAGATCTCCGGGCGCGACTGGTCGATGCTGACCGGCGTGGTCACCGGCGCATTGGCGCTGACCCTGGCGATCCCCGCGTTCGCGTTCGGCCACGGCCATGCGGCGGCGGACTGGGCGCGGTTCTGGGGCGTGGCGATCGTGCTGGGCGTGTTCGCCTCGGTGATCGGCAATGCCTGCTGGAATCACGCCAGCCGGCTGCTGCCGCTGACCCTGGTCGGGCAGATGATCGTGTTCGAAACCGTCTTCGCGCTGCTCTACGGTTTCCTGTGGGAGGCGCGCTGGCCCACCCCGCTGGAGACCCTGGCGATCGCCTGCCTGCTGGTGGGCGTGCTGGGGTGCGCCTGGCTGCACGCGCCTGCGCCGGTGCGCAAGCCGGATGCAACCTTGGGTTAAGGCACGCCGCCTAGACTTCACGCGTCGTCCCCAGCACCAGGAAATCCCGCCATGTCCGCTGCGTTGCGCACCTCCTGCATCAGCCTTGCGTTGCTCGCCCTGCTCGCCGGGTGCGACATGGCACCGTCTTCCGCTCCCTCGCAAGCCGCCGCGACGCCCGCACCCGCGCCGGTATCTGCGCCTCCAGCGGCGCAAGGCAAGTGCGACGCCGTGCCCGACCACGATTACGACATGCCGGCCGCACGCTTCGACGAAACCGCACAGCAGCTGGCGCATGCCACCGGTTGCGGCATCGTCTATGACGACCAGTCGCTGTCGCCGGTGCAGGTCAATGCGGTGAAGGGCCGGATCAGCATCCGCCAGGCGATCCACCAGGCCATCGACGGCACCGCGCTCCAGGTCAAGCAGGAAACCGCCGATACGATCGCCGTCGGCCACCGCTGAGTTGCCGGCGCCGCGGCCATGCGCGTTAGGATGGCAGCGGTCTCTCGCACGGAAGGTCGCCATGTCCACTCGTCTTGCGCTGTTGCTGTGCTGCCTGTGCCTGTTCGCCGGCACCCTCGTCTTCAGCGGCTGCGCGCGCAGCGAAGGCGCCAAGCCCGCCGCGCCCGGTTTGCCGGTGAAGGTGGACACCAGTTGCCGCAGCGACGCCGACTGCGCGGTCAAGGACGTCGGCAACTGCTGCGGCGCGATGCCGGCCTGCGTCAACCGCGACAGCCCCACCGATCCGCAGGGCGTGATGGCGCAATGCCAGGCCAGCGGCCGCATGAGCGTGTGCGGCTCGCGCGCGATCAGCGGCTGCCAGTGCGTGGCCGGGCAATGCAGCGCCAAGGGCGCGCAAGCCGATACACTGCGCGACCCCCAGCCTGCCGAACCCGTCCGCTGATGCTCTACGCGCAAGTCCACCTCACCCTGCCCGCCTGGATCCACGAGGCGGTCGATCCGCAGGCGGTCTATCCCGGCGATGCCGACAAGGTGGCGCTGGCGGTGGAACTGTCGCGGCTGAACGTGGATGCCGGCAGCGGCGGTCCGTTCGGCGCGGCGGTGTTCGGCCCGGACCACCGCATCATCTCGGTCGGCGTGAACCGGGTGGTGCCGCAGACCACGTCGCTGGCGCACGCCGAGAACATGGCCTACATGCTCGCGCAGCAGCGCCTGCAGACGCCGCGGCTGAACGCGGCGCTGTCGCCGGTGACCCTGGCGACCTCGGCGCAGCCGTGCTGCCAGTGCTACGGCGCCACCATCTGGGCCGGCATCGACCGCCTGCTGATCGGCGCCAGCGCCGAGGACGTGATGGCGCTGACCCCGTTCGACGAAGGCCCGCTGCCAGCGGACTGGATCGGCGAACTGGAGCGCCGCGGCATCGAGGTGGTGCGCGGCCTGCATCGCGACGCCGCCTGCGCGGTGTTGCGCCGCTACGGCGAGCTCGACAGCCCCCGCTACTGACCGCCGCCCGGCGAAGGCTTCCTCCATGTCCTCCCTGAACGGCCTGCTGTGCTACTGCCGGCAAGGCTTCGAGCCCGAACTGGCGGCCGAACTGAACGATCGCGCCGCGCGCGCCGACCTGCCGGCCTACGCGCGCACCGAACGCAACAGCGGCTACGCGCTGCTGGTCTGCGAGACCGCCTTGCCGCCGCGCGCGTTGCCGTGGCGCGGGCTGATCTTCGCGCGGCAGAAACTGCGCCTGCTGGCCGAACTGCGCGAGCTGGATCCGGCCGACCGGATCGCACCGATGCTGCAGGCGCTGGCCGGGCACAGCCGCTTCGGCGACCTGTGGGTGGAGCACCCGGATTCGGACGAAGGCAAGCAGCTGTCCGGGCTGGCGCGCAGCTTCGGCAATGCGCTGCGTCCGGCGCTGCGCAAGGCCGGCCTGCTCAGCGACAAGCCGCAGCCGAAGCTGCCGCGCCTGCACGTGTGCTTCCTCGCCGGCACCCACGCCTTGCTGGCCGTCGCCGACAGCGACGACAGCGCGCCGTGGCCGCTGGGCATTCCGCGCCTGAAGCTGCTGTCGGAGGCGCCCTCGCGCTCGGCGCTGAAACTGGAAGAAGCACTGCTGGCGCTGCTGGCGCCGGAGGAGCGCGAAGCGCTGCTCAAGCCCGGCATGCGCGCCGCCGACCTGGGCGCCGCGCCTGGCGGCTGGACCTGGGTGCTGACCCGCCAGCACCTGCACGTGACCAGCGTCGACAACGGCCCGCTGCGCCAGCACGTGCTCGACAGCGGCCTGGTCGATCACCTGCGCGCCGACGGCTTCCACTGGAAGCCGCCGCAGGCGCTGGACTGGATGGTCTGCGACATGGTCGAACAGCCGCGCCGCGTCGCCGAACGCATGGGCACCTGGTTCCGCGAAGGCTGGTGCCGGCACGCGATCTTCAACCTCAAGCTGCCGATGAAGAAGCGCTGGGACGAGACCCAGCTGTGCCTGGACCTGTTCGCCGAACGCGCCGAGCGCCCGCTGCAGATCCGCGCCAAGCAGCTCTACCACGACCGCGAAGAGATCACCGTGCTGGCGATGCCGGCCTGACGTTGCGGGCGCCCACTGCGCCCGCCAACAGCGTCTCCTGTAGGAGCGGCTTCAGCCGCGACAGGATCTCGCCGGCAACGCCCGGTCGCGGCTGAAGCCGCTCCTGCAGGAAATCGAAGCAAGCGTACCCAACGTCGCGCGGCCGTGGCCCCGCAACCACCGCACCGCTACAGCACGATCCGCTTGCCACCCTCGCGCGCCGAACGCTGGATCGCGTCGATCACGCGCATGTCGCGCAGGCCTTCCTCGCCCGGTGCGCGCAGCGGCGTGCCGTCGAGGATCGCCAGCGCGTCCTCGTCCATCTGCAGCGCCTGCTGGTGGCGCACCTTCGCGTCGAACACGCGGCCGTCGCTGGCGCTGCCGCGGATGCCGTCGTAGCTCTGGAACGGCGCCAGTTCGTACCAGCCGCGCTCGCACTCGGCGCGCAGCCGGTTCATGCTGCGGCCGAAGCTGGTGGCGCAGTCGGCGAGCACTTCGTGCGGGAATTCCAGCTTGAACTGCATGTGTTCGTCGACCTCGTCGAACAGCGCCGGCCGGTCGGTGGAACGGTGCGCGCTGACCGCCAGCGGTTCGGCGCCGACCGTGTAGCGCGCCGCATTGAGCGAATACACGCCCATGTCGTACATCGCGCCGCCGCCGAACTGCGCGCGCAGCCGCCACGGCCGCTGCGCCGGATCGGTGTCGCCGTAGCCGTTGTAGCCGGCCTCGGCGCGCACCGTGCGCAGCGCGCCGAACGGGCGCTCGCCGGCCAGCGCGATGATCCGCCGCGTGTTCGGCTCGTGCTGCATGCGGTAGCCGATGCTCAGCCGCACCTTGTTGCGCGCGCAGGCGGCGATCATCGACTGCGCCTCGTCGGCATGCATCGCCATCGGCTTCTCGCACCACACGTGCTTGCCTGCGGCGGCCGCACGCAGGCTCAGCGGCGCGTGCAGAGAGGTCGGCGTGACCACATAGACCACGTCGATGTCCGGGTTGTCGGCGATGCGCTCCAGGTCGTCGTAGCTGTAGACGTTGCGATCGGGAATGCGGTAGCGCGATTGCCACTGCGGAATCTTGTGCGGCGAGCCGGTGACGATGCCGGCCAGCCGGCAGTGCCTGGTCAGCGCCAGGCCAGGCGCCAGGCGCTCGGTGGCATAGCTGCCCAGCCCCACCAACGCCACCCCCAGCGGTTTCTTCGGCTTGCCGCGCGGGGCCGCCAACAACGGCGATCCCAACAGGCCTGCGCCCGCGGCGGACAACCCGGCGAGCAGCACACGGCGACGATTCGGCGAGGACAGCGACATGCGGATCTCCCTGGCGGCCGGACACGGACCGCCCGAACCTTAACGCATCCAGCGCCCGGCGTTGTGAGCGCCATCCCGGCGCCGCCGGCACCTCTGGCACACTGCCCGGCCCTGCACCGCTTCGGGTCTGTCCATGTCCATTCGCCTGCCGTTTCCCGCCGCTGCCGGCGTTGCGCTGCTGCTCGCCTGCACCGCGGCCTCCGCAGCGAACGCCGACCTGTTCCGCGCCCGCGACCTGATCGGCGACGGCGTGTTCACCCACGGCATCGAAGGCCCGGCGAGCGGCCCGGACGGCGCGCTGTACGCGGTCAACTTCGGCCACGAGGGCAGTATCGGCCGGGTCAGCGTCGCCGCCGATGGCCGCGCGCAGGCGGCGTTGTTCGTGGACCTGCCCGCGGGCAGCATCGGCAACGGCATCCGTTTCGACCGTGCGGGGCGCATGTACGTGGCCGACTACGCCCAGCACCGCATCCTGCGCATCGCACTGACCAGCAAGCGCATCGAGGTCTATGCCACGCTGCCCGGCGCGTTCCAGCCCAACGACATCGCCATCGCCCCGGACGGCACCCTGTACGCCAGCGATCCGGACTGGAAAGGCAACGGCGGCCAGCTGTGGCGCATCGACCGCGACCGCAGCGCGCACCTGATCGAGACCGGCATGGGCACCACCAACGGCATCGAGGTCAGCCCCGACGGCAAGCGCCTGTACGTCAACGAGAGCGTGCAGCGCAAGCTATGGGTCTACGACCGCGCCGGCGACGGCACGCTGTCGAACAAGCTCCTGCTGCTGACGTTCCCCGATTTCGGCCTGGACGGCATGCGCTGCGACGCCGACGGCAATCTGTACCTGGCCCGCTACGACGCCGGCAAGGTGCTGGTGCTCGATCCCGCCGGCAGGATCCTGCACGAGATCGCCACCAAGGGCGCCAAGCCCACCAACGTGGCTTTCGGCGGCAAGGACGGACGCGACGTGTACGTGACCCTGCAGGACCGCGGCGCGATCGAGACCTTCCGCAGCGATCGCCGCGGGCGCGAATACGGGCGTTAGTCCATACAATGGCGCTGGGATGCGCATCGCATCGCGGTCTCAGTCCGCGCAATCGGCGTCGGGCATCCTGCCTGCACTGACTGGAGAGCCGCGCACATGCAGCCGATCGAACTGAAAGACCCGGCCGGCTTCGCCGACGAATTCCTGCGCCTGACCCTGTTGCAGGGGTTCCAGTCGCTGACCAAGCGCGACCTGGAGTTGCTGATCTTCGTGCTGCTGGAACGCGACGGCGCGATCTCGCGCAGCGACTCCAACAACGCGGTGGCGCTGCGCCTGCGGGTGACCCCGGCCAAGGTGAAGGGCCTGCGCCGCGACGGCTATGCGCGCTGGCGCGCGCTGGTGCCCGAAGACGGCGACGCAGCCCTGGAGCGCATCGTGGCGACGGTGCTCACCGAAGACAATCTGCGCGCCGGGGCCAAGCACGTCAGCGAACGCAGCAAGAAGGAAGGCTTCCTGGCGATCCGCATCGAGCATCCGGACGACCAGCAGCGCTTCGAGCAGGCCATCGTCGATGTGGGTGCGATGCCGGTGTACGAGCGTAACCGCGACGTGGTCGCGGTGCGCTTCGACACCTTGCTGAAGATCGCCGAGCGCTGGGGCTACCTGCAACCGGAACCGGAGAAGGTGGTGCGCGAGCTGGAAAAGCTCACCCCGACCGCCGAGGAAGTGGCGGACCTGTTGAAGAAGGACGTGGGCAAGCTACGCTGGGAGGACGTGCGCCGCGCGCTCAACAGCCTCGGCGCCAAGGCCATCGCCAGCACCGCCGAGGGCGGGCTGAAGGGATTGCTGAAACTGGCGTTCCCGTTCATCCCTGGCTGAGCCTGCCCGCGCCGTCCCATCATTCGAACCATCGGAGTCCGTTGTGTCCATGCACTGCCGTTCGTCCCTCGCCGCCTTTCTGCTGGCCGCCGCCATTGTCCCGGCCGCCGCGCAGAACCTCAACCCGACCTCGAGCGTCGTCACCGAGCCGTTGCGCGACGTGCCGGCGAGCATCGTGCAGGCGCAGCCACTGAGCAGCGGCGAGGTGACCCACCAGGTGCGGCTCGAGGTCCCGCATGGCCAGGCGCCGGTCACCGTGCGCACGGTCCAGCCCGACACCGTCGCCGGCAACTACCGCATCGACTTCGACGCGCTGGACAGCGACCACGACGGCTACATCAGCCGCAGCGAAGCGCAGGCCAACCCGGCGCTGGCCGACGAATTCGATTCGCTGGATCCGCAACGGCGCGGGCGCCTGAGCCGCGAGCAGCTGGCCGGTTGGTTGCTGCCGCCGTCGTAAGCGGCGACCGCGGCGGCGGCGAGTGGAAACCGGCGCTAAACGCCTTCGGTGGACATGCGTGGCGAGGCGCTTTTTTCAAATCCGCTTAATTTCGCCAGGCCTATGTTCATGGCTCCTTTCCCACCACAGGAGTCGTGCCATGAAATCTGTCGTTGCTCCACTCTTTCCCCTCGCGCTCGGCCTACTGAGCATCCCGACGCTGGCACTGGCCCAGTCCGGCGGCAATAGCGTCACCCTGCAGGACAAGGGCCAGACCGTGCAGGTCACGTCGGTCGAACCGAACTCGATCGTCGGCCAGTACCGCATCGACTTTTCCGCCCTCGACAAGAACCACGACGGCTATATCAGCCGCGCCGAGGCCAAGGCCGACCCGACCCTGGCGGCGGAGTTCGACGCGGTGGACGCGCATCACCGCGGCCGCCTCAGCAAGCAAGACCTGAAGGGCTGGATCCAGTGACCGTTGCAACCGCCGGCGCAGCAGCGCCGGCGGGACGCCACACCGCGCATGCGACACCGACCAGGCCGTGCCTGGCGCGCGTCGCTCCAGGTGCGCCAATCGCACGGCACTGGCGCTAGCGCGCAGCGCCCGGTGCGCCGCGCTACACCCCCGAAGCGCGCTTCCAGAACCCGTGCATCAGCAGCGGCAGCTTGCCGGCCAGGCCCAGCAGCGGGCCGCGCAGCAGGGTCAGATGCATCTCGTCGTTGGAAAACACCCGGTTGATCGCATCGAAGCCGTAGGCGGCCACGGTGTTGTCGCTGCGGCGGCCGCGCGCCCAGCGCGCCAGCCGGTGCGGCGCCGACCAGTCGACCCGCCGCGCCTGCGCCTGGCGCACCTGCGCGGCCAGCGCGGCGACGTCGCGCAGGCCGAGGTTGACGCCCTGCCCGGCCAGCGGATGCACCACGTGCGCGGCATCGCCCAGCACCAGCAGGCGGCCGCGGTGGTAGTCCTCTACCAGTTGCCGGCGCAGCGGGAAACCGAGCCGCGGCGACAGGGCGCGCACCGCGCCCAGCCGCGCGCCGAAGGCCTGGGTCAGCTCGGCGCCGAACGCGGCGGCGTCCAGCGCCAGCACCCGCGCCGCCTCGGCCTCGGGCAGCGTCCACACGATCGAACTGCGGCCGTCGGCGAACGGCAGGAACGCCAGCGGGCCGCCGGGCAGGAAGCGCTGCCAGGCGGTGTCCTGGTGCGCCACTTCGGTGTGCACGAAGGCGACCACGCCGCGCTGGCCGTAGTCGTGCGCCGGCGCGTCCAGTCCGGCCAGGCCGCGCAGCGTGGAATCGGCGCCGTCGGCGGCGATCGCCAGGCGCGCGTCGAGCCGGCTGCCGTCGTCCAGGCGCAGGCGCACGCGCTCCTCCGCCAGTTCCACCGCCTCGACCCGCGCCGGACAGTGCAGTTGCACTCCGGCCGCCGGCAGCGCCGCCCACAGTTGTTCGACCAGCAACGCATGCTCGACGATCCAGCCCAACTGATCGCGGCCCAGCGCATCGGCATCGAAGTCCAGCTCGCCGCCGCCACCGGCATCCCACACGCGCATGCGCCGGTAGGCCTGTGCGCGCCGCGCCAGCACCTGCGGCCACACGCCCAGCGCCTGCAGCAGCGCGGCGTTGTCCGGGGCGAACGCGTACACGCGCAGGTCCGGCTCGGCCGGCGACCAGCGCGGCGGCTCGCGGCCCTCCACCAGGGCCACCGCCAGGCCTTCGGCGGCCAGCGCCAATGCGCAGGCGGCGCCGACCACGCCGCCGCCGACCACCACCACGTCCAGCACGCCGCGCCGGCTCATGCCGTCGCCTCCCGGCACAGCTGCGGCACTTCGCCGCGGAAGCCCATCGCGCCGCCGACCAGGAACGACTGCAGCGGCGCGGCCTGCGCGGCCGCCAGCAGGCCCAGGCTGCGCAGCGGGCGCAGCAGCGGCGCAGGGTTGGCGGTCAGCCGCGCCAGCCCGCCGGAGAAGGTCACGGTGCGCTGGCGGTCCTGTTCGCGGCGCTGCGCGTAGTGCTGCAGCAGCGCCGGCGCGCCCGGATCGGCGCGGTCGCGCTCGATCAGTTCGGCCAGGGTCAGCGCGTCGCGCAGGCCCAGGTTGAAGCCCTGCGCACCCAGCGGGTGCAGGGTCTGCGCGGCGTTGCCGAGCAGCACCGCGCGCGCATCGGTCAGGCGCCCGGCCAGCACCTGCACGATCGGGTAGGCGCTGCGCTCGCCACTGCCCAGCAGGCGGCCGACGCGCCAGCCCAACGCCTCCTGCAGGCGCTGCAGCCAGGCGGCCTCGTCGAGCGCGGCCACCGCGTCGGCCTGCTCGGCGGCGACCGCATGGATCGCGCCGTAGTGGCGGTCGCCGCGCGGCAGCAGCGCGGTCGGGCCGTCGTCGCGGAACCGCTCGTAGGCGGTGCCATCGGGCTGGCGGCTGCCGCGCACCCGCGCCACGAACAGGGTCTGGCCGAAATCGTGACGGGCAGCCTCGATGCCCAGCGCGCCGCGCACCGCGCTGGCGCTGCCGTCGGCGCCGACCAGCAGGCGCGCCTGCAGCACCTGGGTGGCGCCGTCCTGGGCGATGCGCACGGAGCGCAGCGCCGCATCCTCGCCAGCCTCCAGCGCCAGGAACTGCGCCGGCCGGTAACGGCTGACATGGGTCGCCTCGGCCAATCGCGCCTCCAGCGCCTCGCCGAAGTCGCGCGCCACCACCACCTGCCCGAACGCCTCGCGCCCATAGTCGGCCGCGTCCAGCCGCACCCGGCCGAAATCGCCTTCGCGGCTGACGTGGATGCGCCGGATCGGGCCGGTCGGCGTGCGCAGCCGCTGCATCACCCCGAGCGCCCCCAGCGCGTTGACCGTGGCCGCGGCGAAGCTGAGGTTGCGCTGGTCGAACACCGGCGGCAGCGCGCCCGGCGGCGCGGCCTCGATCAGCCCCACGTCCACGCCCAGGCGGTCCAGCGCGATGGCCAGGCTGGCGCCGACCAGGCCGCCGCCGACGATCACTACGTCATGTCGTTTGCTCATCCGGCCATGATACGACCGCCGCCGTCAGACCACGAACACGCCGCCGTTGCGCTACCAGCAACTGCCGGCACCGGCGCTGCCGGTCGCGCTGCGCGTCCCGGTCTGGTCGATGCCCAGCGCGGCGCAGGCGGTATCGGCGACGGCCTGGCCGGCGAGCGGGGTGGCGACGATCTTGAACGCGGTGGCGCTGGGCGTGCCGCTGAAGGCGACGCTGTAGAAATTGGAGACCGCTTCGCACTGCGCCGGATCCGGCGCGTCGGCATAGGTCATATTGGTGGTGTAGTAGCGCTCCATGAACTGGGCACGCTCCTGCAGGCAGGCCGCCGCCGTGCGCCGCCGCGACGTGACAATCGAAGCGGTGTAACTGGCATAGGCGATCGCCGCCAGTATCCCGATCACCGCGACCACGATCATCAGTTCGATCAGGGTGAAACCGGCGATCCGCCGCCGCTGGGGGTGCCGCTGGCGCTGCATGCTCATTTCTCCTTGATGACCTCGCGCCAGGACACGCGGCTCGGGCTGATCGCCGACGTGGCGAGGCTGGTGCTGGTACCGCTGGAGTCGCTGACCACCAGCTTGCCGTTGAGCAGCGCCGCCACGCTGGCCATGCCGCTGCTGATCGCCACCGAACCGACCGCGACGCTGGCGCCGGCACTGGTGGTGAGCGTGTCGTTGCTGGTGCTGCCGTTGCCGTCCAGGTCGAAATACCCGGTCTTGGTGCTGGTCCCGGTGAATGCGCTGATCGCGTTGACGTAGCTGGTGCCATTGGACTGGCAGGCGCTGCTGCTGGGAATGATGCTGCTGAACACCAGGGTCGTGCCGGAGATCACCGGGGTGCCGACGACGCGCTCTCCCTGCGGGTCGCTGGCATCGGTCAGCAAGTCGAGCGACCAGCCCTGCGATCCGGTCGGCAGCGCGGCATAGCTCTGGAAGCCACGCACGCTGTAGCCGGAACTGGTGCTGCTGACCGCGATTCTGCGCGCGGTCAGGCCGCTGCGCGCCACCGTGGCGCCGGCGTCGACGATGCCGTACATGGTCTGCACCGAGGTGTCCTGGAGGTCGCTCTTGACCAGGTAGCGGCCGGTGCCGAAGAACACCCAGGTGTCCGACGTGCCGGGATCTTCGGCGACCAGCACGCCGCCGGTGATCGGCTGCGCCACGCCGGCGCTGCTGGTCGCGCTGAACAGCGCCGCCGCGCCGTTACCGACCGACCAGGACGCGGCGGCGCTGGCGGACAGGTCGAACTTCCAGACATGTCCTTGCAGATCCCCCGCATACACGTAGTCCACCGTGCCGCTGCCGTCCGCATCCCAACCGGTCGGGGCGAACAGGCCGTTGCTGGTGGCGGTGGTGGCCCCGCCGCTGCCCGTGTCCAGCTCCCGGATCAGTGCACCGGTGCTCAGGTTGTAGACCAACAGCACGGCATGGCCATTGCCGCTGTTGATGCCGTTGCCGGTCACCAGCGCGGTCACGCCGTTGTTGAGCTTGGCGATGAACGGCTGGCCGAGCACCTGGCCCATGTTGCCGGCGGAGGTTTCCGTTTTCTCCCACAGCACGGAGCTGGCCGAGAACGCGGTCGGGCTGCTGACATCCAGTGCGTACAGGCCTTTGCCGCCGCGCCCCAGGGCGCCGACCAGGATGTTCCTGCTGCTGGTCTGGGTCCACGTGGATACCACCACCGGACCGTCGACGAAGAACTGGTGCGTGTAATCGGGATCGGCGAGCGTGGCCAGATCGCGCATGGCCAGCGCCCCGGGCACGTAGGCGAACAGCTCGGCGCCGGTGCCGGCATCGAAGGCGTGCAGCATGCCGTCGTTGGCGCCCACGTACACGGTGCCGGTGTCGCCGACGTAGGCCGGCGTGGAATCGACGATGTCGCCGAGCACCGTGCTGCGGTTGCGCAGCGTGCCGCCGTTCTGCTTCTCGTTGCTCTGGTCGCCGCGCAGGTAGCTGGCGATATCGGCACCGCCGAGCGCGGTCTGCTGGGTGGTGGTGGGAAAGCTGGCGCCGGCCGCGTTCTCGTAGGTGACGATGGTGCGCGCGGTGGCGGCCGGCATGCCCGCCGTCGCCAGCCAGGACGCACTGCTCGCGTTGCAGGTGCTGACCGTGGCCGCGCAGGCGAGCAACTGTCCGCTCCAGGTGCCGGAGACGTACAGCGCCGAGAACAGCTGGGTGCTGCTGCTGAGGCTGGTGGAGGTGGCGCTGATGTTGGATCCGGAGCCGGTGCGCTCGGTGATCGCGGCCAGCGCCGACTGCAAGGCGGTGACGAAACTGTCCGGATCGCTGGCGACCACGAACGAGCCGTGGCCGTTGACCGTGGCATGCCACAGGTCGTCGATGTTGACGATGGTGTTGTTGACCGGCTTCGGCCAGGACAGGGTGCCGGCGGTGATCGCCGCCAGGTCGGTGGACGGATCCAGCGTGCCCGCCGCACCGATGGAGATGCCGAACGTGACCATGTGCTGCCAGAACGCCGGGTCGTCGCTGTTGGTCGGCACGATGTTGGACAGGTCGCTGCGCAGGTCGTTCTTCCAGTAGCGCATCGCCACGTCGGCCAGCGTGTCCGCATAGGCGCTGCTGTAGGGACGCGCCGGGGTGTAGGTATAGGTATTGCCGCTGGGTCCGCTGATCGTCGACCCGCTGGCGTTGTCCTGCTCGCCGGCGGCCGGGGTGTAGCCGGATTCGTTCCAGTAGCCGTCGGTGGTGAGGATCGCGAAGTTCTGCCGGCACGCGTATTGGTTGGTGTCCGACTCCGGGCCGTACGGGCCGGCGGACGTGGTGCTGCTGAAGTAGGTTCCCGCCGAGGCCAGCGCGCCGCGCAACGGCGTGCTGTCGCTGGCATTGGCGCTGTACAGGCGGTCGTACCACAGCGTGCGGTTGTTGTTGGCGCCGGTGGTCCCGTTCGGGTCGACGAACAGCCCATCGTTGTTGTTGACCGGAATCGGATACGCATTGGTGATGTAGTTGCTGGACAGCGTATGCAGTTGCCGCGCCCAGATGGTGCGGAATCCGACCCGCACGTTCGAGCCCAATTCGCTGAACGCACGCCCGGCCGAGGCCTTGGCGACCTTGTTGCGGGTACGGAAATACGAGTACCAGATCGCGAAGTTGCTGCGCTCGGCGGCCTCGCTGCGCCCGGTCGGCGTGGTCCTGACGCAGTTGCGCCAGCCGCTGCCCGACGTGGAGGTGGCGCAGCCCATCGAGGAGGCGCCGGCAGGCGTGTTGGCGGCGCTGTAGGTGGTGTACTCGCTGCGGTAGATCGCCCCGCTCGTCAGGATCTGGTAGCGGTAGTAATTGGCGCCGTTGGCCAGATACACCGCCGTATCGGTGCTGGCCGTGTTCTTGGGGACGTAGAAGGTCTGTACGCTCGCATACAGGCTGGTGGTACTGCCGGAGGCGGATTCCAGGCTGCTGTACACGCTGTCGTAGCTGGTGCCGCCGGTCATTTCCGTGCCGGTCGAGTCCACCCATGGCGCATAGCTGGTGGCCGGGTTGTAGTAGATGGTATTGCGCGCATAGGTCTTCGATGCGACGTCGGACAAGGTGCTGGTCGCCGGCACGCTGTCCGGCATGTAGGTGTAGTCCATGGACCCCGAATCGTCGAGGATGAACAGGATGTTGGGCGCCACCGTGGTGTCGGTGATGAGCGGATTGTCGGGAAGCTCCAGGCCGCTGGTCGCCGCCGCGGCAGGCATCGAGACCACCACAGGCAGGCACGACAGCGTCAGACCGATGCGGATGCAGCGCACGCGCGCCATTGCGCTCATTTGGCCACCAGGTAGTTGGTTTGCAGGATCACCGCGGCGCGGTCGTTGCCGGCGCTGCGCGCAGTGATCCGGTAGCGCCGCATGTCGCAGTTGGCATCGGTGGACGCGGTGGATTTGGAGGTGGTGCAGTTCGGCCCGTAGGCGCCGTCGCCCATGTACTCGACGATGTAGCTGGTGGTGATGGCCGCATCGTTGTTGCCGGTCTTGCTCGCCGTCGCCCAGCCGCCGAAGCCGCTGTCCAGCCAGCGATCGGTCGCGCCCGCGAGCGGCGTGGCGCACACGCCGCCGTTGCACCCGCTGCTGGGCACGCTGATGCCGGCGGAGATCGCGGTCTCGGCGATGCGCAGCGCCGACTCGGCCGACTGGAACTGGCGGGTGCGATCGAGCAGATTCGCGCTCATCCGTTCCTCCAGCGCGGTGCTGCGCAGCACCGCCACCGCGAGCAGCGACATGATCAACAGCAGGATCAGCGCCACCAGCAGCGAAATGCCGCGTTGCGGCGCGGCGCCCGGGACCGGGGTTTTCGGCATGTTCATCCGTCGCGATTCCTCAGGCCGACCACGTGCACCAGCGATCGCTGCAGCACCTTGCCGTCGCTGCCCACCTTGTCCGGGCTGTCCACGGTCAACGCGATGCGCACCGCGACCACGCTCGACCAGTCGCTGACCGCCGCCGCATCGACATAGCCGCTCGTACCGCTGACCAGGTAGCTCAGCGCCATCGCCGACACGCCCTGCGCCACCTCTTCCTGCTTCAGCGCTCCGGCATACAGGCGGCTGCGGTACAGCGAGGTGCTGCCGTTGCCGTTGTAGGCGACATACCAGCGCAGCGCATTGAAGCGCGCCACCGCGGCATTGGCGGCATAGCTGATGGTGCCTGGATGGGAGAGGCTGGTCGTGGCGACGCTGGAGGCGGCGAACACGCTGCTGGTGTTGCCGTCGCACACCAGCAGCACGTCGCCGCTGACGAAATCGTGCAGGCTGCCGTTCAAGGTGAAGACGGTGCCGCTGTCGGCGGCGACGGAGGCGACGTAGTCGCTGCCGGAGAACATCTGCAGCGCCGCAGTGCCGGCCACGCGCGCGCCCTTGCCGCTGCCGAACGCAGGCGTGGCATCGGAAAACTCGGTGCTGGAGGAATAGCCCTTCAGCGCGTCGCCCCAGCGGCTCAGGCTGCCCCACCACGCGCTGCTGCTCAATGTGTTGGTCAAGGCCCGACTGGTACAGGCGCTGCCGCCGGCCACGCGCAGGTCGCGCGACATCAGGTCGAAGGCCGTACGTGCGCTTTCCTGGATGCGGCTCAGGCCTTCGGTGCTGCGGTAGGTCTGCTGGTTGCTGAGGAAGATCCCGATCGCCGCGATCGTCACCATCAGGCCGAGCATCATCCCGACCATCAACTCGATCAGGCCGAATCCCGCCGCGCCCTGCCGCGAACACGCCCGGGCGCTCACAGCTGGGTACTCATGCTGACGGTGTAGCGCGCCGCGCCGCTGCCGACGCCGCTGGCCGACGCATCGCTGGCGCGGCTGTCGTCCCAGTCCACGGTGACCGTGCACAGGCCGCTGCTGCAGCTGACCGTGCCGCAGGCGCTGGCGCCGACCATGCTGTGCAGCGACTGCATCCACCCGTTCAGGTCGGTGGCGGCCAGCGTGCCGGCGGCGGGCACCGTGCAGGTGCGGCTGAGCGCATAGCCTCCGGTCAGGGACACGCTGCGGTTCACCCGCATCGCGTCCAGCAGGGTCGTGACCAGCACCACCGCCTGGCTGCGCTGCATCGCGCTGTGGTTGTTGCGCAGCGCGGTGGCCTGCATCGCGGCGATGCCGAGCAGGCCGATCCCCAGGATCAACACCGCGATCAGCACTTCCAGCAGCAACTCGCCCGCCTGGCGGCGCGGCCCCGGCGTGCGTGGCGGCAAACGCTCACTCATCGGCCGGCGCGGCACAGGCCGCCTCGGTATTCTCGCTGCTGATCGCCACCCGGCTGCCTGCCGCGATGCCGATCCGGCGCTGGTTGTTCTCGGGACGGCTGACCGCCATGCACACCGCGATGCTGGCCGCCAGCAGGCCGTTGCTGGCGTCGCGCGCCAGGCCATCGGGATAGAACACGACCGCGGCGCCGTTGTCGTTGACCGCAGGGCTCGCGTGCACCTGCACCGAGGGATTGACCAGGTTCGCCCGCAGCAGCTCGCCGCTGCTGGAGACGCGCACGATCCACCCGGACCAGGCGACACCAGCGCCGGCACAGCTGCTGCCGTCGCTGCTGCGGCAAAGCACCACCTTGGCGTTGCGACGCACGGCTTCCGAGCGCGCCAGCTGCAGCGATGCCACCAGTTCGTTGGCCTGCGCCACCAGGCGATTACCGTTGATCAGCGCGGCGAAGGCGGGAACCGCCATCGCCAGCAAGATCGCCAGTACGGCGATCGTCACCATCAACTCGATCAGGCTGAATCCGCCAGCGCACCCGCCGGCCCTGGGCCAGACCTGGCCTTTGGCTCGATACCGCATGCCCCCTCCCCCGTCGATCCACTGTCGCTGGCGGGCGGCAAAGCCCTCCCGCCAGCGAACGACCGGACCGTCTCGTCTTGGATACGAATCGACATGAATCCCACGGCGCCGGCGTACCGACGCACCCAGCGGCGACACCGCGCCTTGCGAATCTAGTGCCCGGGCGTGGCAGGCCATTGCCAGGATGTGCGCTTGCCGGCAACGTTCTGGCACACGCTCCGCCGCCCCTGCCGCGCTTGTCCGCGGTGCCCGCCATGCCGCAGGCCAGCCGCTCCGGCCCGGCGCCCCGATGGCGCGCCACCGCCGCGCGGCGCTTCCAGTAGAATCGGCCCCATCCGCCGCCCGCCGTGATCCGCCATGACCCCTTCCAGCCACCGCCTTCCCGCCCTGCTCCTGCTGGCAGCGCTGCTGGCCGCGACCCGCATCAACCATTTCGGCGCGATTCCGGACGCCTCCTGGGCGGTGTTCTTCGTCGGCGGCTTCTACCTGCGCGGCTGGACCCGCTGGGCGTTCCCGGGGCTGATGGCACTGGCGGTGCTGATCGACTACCTGGTGATCCGTGGCCAGGGCCTGAGCTTCTGGCAGCACTACTGCGTGTCGCCGGCATACTGGTGCCTCATCCCGGCCTACTTCGCGCTGTGGGCCGGCGGCAGCTGGCTGGCGCGACGCTACCGCGGCGCCGACTGGCGCGCGCTGGGCCTGACCGCCGCCAGCCTGGTGGTGGCGGTGGCGGTGTGCCACCTGATCGCGCAGGGCAGCTTCTACTGGGTCAGCCGCAGCGTGCCGAACCCGACCGTTTCCGGCTGGTGGCAGAACTACAGCGACTGGCTGCTGCCGTACCTGGGCAGTGCGGCGCTGTACACCGCGCTGGCCGCGGCGGTCCAGGTCGGCGTCGAGCAGCTGGCGCGGCTGGGCCAGCGCGGCCAGCCCGCCGGCCACTGAGCCGGGGCCGGATCGCCGCCGATGGGCAATCGTCTCTCCAAGATCTATACCCGCACCGGCGACGACGGCAGCACTGGCCTGGGCGACGGCAACCGGGTCGGCAAGGATTCGGCGCGGGTGGCCGCCTACGGCACCGTCGACGAGGCCAATTCGGCGATCGGCGTGGTCCTGGCCTGTGCGCTGGCCGACGACGTCCGCAGCCTGCTGACCGCGATCCAGCACCAGCTGTTCGACCTGGGCGGCGAGCTGTGCATTCCCGGCCATGCGGCGATCCACGACGCCGACATCGACGCCCTCGAGCAGCACCTGGACCGCTACAACGACACCCTGCCCGCGCTGAAGGACTTCATCCTGCCGGCCGGCGGCGAGGCCGCGGCGCGCTGCCACCTGGCGCGCACCATCGTGCGCCGCGCCGAGCGCGAGACCGTGGCGCTGTCGCGCCAGGACGCGGTGCGGCCGGAGGCGGTGCGCTACCTCAACCGCCTGTCCGACCTGCTGTTCGTGCTGGCGCGGGTACTGGCCCGGGCCGATGGCCAGGGCGAAGTGCTGTGGCGCCACGACCGCCGCCAGGCCTGAGCGGCAGCGGCGGCGCGCGGACCGGGCGGCAGGCATGCTGATCTATACCCATCCCGCGTGCCTGGGCCATGACCCCGGCCCGGAGCACCCGGAGCGGCCGGAACGCCTGCAGGCCGTCACCGCGGCGCTGCGTGAGGCCTTTCCCGACCTGCAATGGCGCGAGGCGCCGCTGGCCAAGCTCGGCGACCTGGCCCGGGTCCACGAGCGCGAGCTGATCGACAGCGTGCTGGCCGACATCGACGGCAAGCGCATGCTCGACGTGGACACGGTGATCTCGCCCGGCTCGCGCGCCGCCGCGCTGCGCGCCGCCGGCGCCGGCCTGGCTGCGGTGGACGCGGTGATGCGCGGCGAGACCGACACCGCCTTTTGCGCGGTGCGCCCGCCCGGCCATCACGCCACCGCCGCCACCGCGATGGGCTTCTGCCTGTTCAACAACATCGCCGTGGCCGCCGCCCACGCGCGCGACACGCACGGCCTGGAACGGATCGCCATCGTCGACTTCGATGTGCATCACGGCAACGGCACCCAGGCGATCTTCGAGCGCGATCCGCACGTGCAGTACTTCAGCACCCACCAGTCCGGGCTGTTCCCCAACTCGGGCGGGGTCCACGACCGCGGCGTCGGCAACCTGCACAACGCGCTGCTGCCGCCGGGCAGCGGCGGCTTCCGTTTCCGCAACACCTGGGCCGACCAGATGCTGCCGCTGCTGGACGCGTTCAAGCCGCAGCTGCTGCTGATCTCGGCCGGCTTCGACGCGCATATGCGCGACCCGCTGGCCGACCTGATGCTGGAGACCGAGGACTTCGGCTGGCTTACCGCGGAGCTGCGCGCGCTGGCCGAACGGCATGCGCGCGGCCGCGTGGTGTCGCTGCTGGAAGGCGGCTACGACCTGCAGGCGCTGCGCGAATGCAGCGTCGCCCACGTCGACGCGCTGCGCTGAGGCAGGCCCGGGCGGATGAACCCCGTCCCCCGGCCGGGGGACGTCTTCATTGCCCCCATGCATGGGATGGGGCAAGCTAGCGGTCGTTTTAGCCCGATACCTGACGCGCGTGCGCCGAGCCCTCCGCCTGCTACCCCTTCCGTTCAGTATCGCTCTCTGCCTGCCGGCGATGGCGGCCGAGAAGCCGCCCAATTGGGGCCTGTGCCCGACCCCGGACGTGCTGCCCAAGTTCGACGACGCGCCCAAGGTCGACCCGAAACTGGCCGCGATCCGCGATCAGCAGCCGACCGATATCGTCGGCGACAAGCTGTCCGGCACCACCACCGTTCCCAACTACACCGGCAACGTCGCGCTCAAGCGCGGCGACCAGTTCATGGGCACCGACAGCCTGCGCGTGGATACCGAGACCGGCAACTACATTGCCGAGGGCCACGTGCGCTACCAGGATTCGTCGATCCGCATGGTCGCCGACCGCGCCGAAGGCAACCAGGACACCGACACCCACAAGATCACCAACATCCGCTACCAGCTGATCGAGCGCCGCGGCAACGGCAAGGCCGACTCGGTCGACCTGCAGGGCGCGCTGGGACAGATGCACCGCTCCACCTACACCACCTGCGATCCCTCGCAGCAGGTGTGGGAGCTGCATGCGCCGGAGATCGACGTCGACAACGACGAGGGCTTCGGCACCGCGCGCAACGCGATCCTGAAGATCTACAACGTGCCGATCCTGTACGCGCCGTGGTTCAAGTTCCCGATCGACGACCGTCGCACCAGCGGCTTCCTGTTCCCGGCGATCGGCATGTCCAGCCGCAACGGCTTCGATTACATGCAGCCGTATTACCTCAATCTGGCGCCGAACTACGATGCCACGCTGTATCCGCGCTACATGAGTTCGCGCGGCTTCATGCTCGGCAGCGAGTTCCGCTACCTGTACGACGGCGGCAAGGGCGAGATCGAGGCGACCTACATGCCCGACGACCAGTTGCGCGACAAGGACCGCGGCAAGTTCGAATACCAGGGTTACCACAACATCGATTCGCACTGGCAGGCCCGCGCCTCGGTGGCCTGGGTCAGCGACGAGCGCTATACGGAAGACTTCTCCAACCGCCTGCTCGGCAACGCGGTGTCCAATCTGCAGAGCACGGTCGGCATCTACGGCACCGGCGAGACCTGGACCGCCGGGTTGATGGCCGACCGCTGGCAGCTGACCGACTACACCCTGACCGAGTCCGCGCTGCCGTACAACCGCCAGCCGCGCGCCTTCTTCAACTGGGACCAGGCGTTCGGCAACTACTTCGAAGCCGGCATCTACAGCGAAGCGGTGCGCTTCGTGCACGACGACGTGCATGCCAAGGACGCGCTGTACGAGCGGACCGGGGTGACCACGGAAATGCCCGGCGGCAGCCGCCTGGATCTCAAGCCCTACATCTCGATGCCGCTGGCCGGCGCGGCCTGGTTCCTGAAGCCGACCGTGGCCTGGCGCTACACCGCCTACCAGCTGGACAAGGATCTGGCGGCCACGCTGGGCGGCGACACCTCGCCCTCGCGCAGCCTGCCGATCACCACCGTCGATGCCGGCCTGTATTTCGACCGCGACGCCAAGTTCGGCGACACCAGCTACCTGCAGACCCTGGAGCCGCGGCTGTTCTATCTGTACACGCCGTACCGCAACCAGGACGACCTGCCGATCTTCGACACGCGCGAATTCACCTTCAGCTGGGGCCAGCTGTTCCGCGACTCGCGCTACACCGGCGCCGATCGTCAGAACGACGCCAACCAGATGACGTTGGCGCTGAGCTCGCGCCTGCTGCGCCAGGACGACGGCAAGGAAAAGCTGTCGGTCAGCCTCGGCCAGATCCTGTACTTCAACGATTCCAGGGTCAGCCTTCCCGGCAGCAACACCACCATCGAGCAGGGCAAGTCGGCGTGGATCGCCGACGCCAACTACATGATCAACGACCGCTGGACGATGGGCGCCACCTACCAGTGGGACCCCAAGTACCGGCGCAAGGACCTGGCCAGCTTCCGCACCCGCTATCTGCTGCCGGGCGACGGCATCATCAACGTCAGCTACCGCTTCCGCCGCGACCTGCTGGAGCAGACCGACGTGTCGGTGCTGTACCCGATCAACCCGACCTGGAGCCTGGTCGGGCGCCACTACTATTCGCTGGAAGACAGCAAGCCGCTGGAAATCATCGCCGGCGTGCAGTGGGACAGCTGCTGCCTCGCCGTGCGCGCATTGGCGCGGCGCTACGTGCGCAACCGCGAAGGCGATCTGGACACCGCGTTCCAGGTCGAGTTCGTGCTGAAGGGACTCTCCTCGCTTGGCCAGGACACGGACCGCGTTCTGCGCCGTGCTATTCTCGGCTACAACCGCGACGACCTGTACTTGGTCCCGCCCAGCAACACCACGACCGATCCGGACGCTTACGATCCGAACCTGATTCCATGACCAATACCCTCTCTGCTTTCCTCGTCACCTTGCTGGCGATCGCCGGCGTGTCCGCTCCGGCGGCCGCGCAACAAACCCAACCACTGGACCGCATCGCTGCGGTCGTCGACGAGGATGTCGTACTGCAGAGCGAACTGGATCGTGCCGTTCGCAACGTGAAGGCGCAGTATTCCGGCCGCGAAGCGCAGCTGCCGCCGGACAACGTGCTGCAACGCCAGGTGCTCGAGCGCCTGGTGCTGGTCAAGCTGCAGGTGGCGCGCGCCAACAGCACCGGGATCCGCGTCGGCGACGACGAACTGAACCGCGCCATCGGCAGCATCGCCCAGCAGAACGGCACCGACGTCGACGGCCTGCGCAAGAAGCTCGCCGCCGACGGCATGGCGTTCGACGACTTCCGCAATTCGGTGCGCGATGAGATCACCGTGCAGCGCCTGCGCCAGAGCTTCGCGCAGAGCCGCATCAACGTCAGCGAGAGCGAAGTCGATGCGGCGCTGGCGCAGCAGGCCACCACCGGTGCCCAGTACCACCTGGCGCACATCCTGGTCGGCCTGCCGGAAGGCGCCACCGCCGACCAGATCAAGACCGGGCAGAGCAAGATCGACGGGGTCAAGACCCTGATCGACAAGGGCGAGATCGATTTCAGCGCGGCTGCGGTGCGCTATTCGGACAGCCCCAACGCGCTGGAAGGCGGCGACCTCGGCTGGCGCAGCCTGGACGAGATCCCGAACGCCTTTGCGCAGCTGATCCGCGACATGAAGCCGGGCCAGGTCGCCGGCCCGCTGCGCGGACCCAGCGGCTTCCAGCTGCTGAAGCTGGTCGAGATCCGCGATGCCTCGGCCAACCCGGAAAAGAAGACGGTCACCGAGTACCACGCCCGCCACATCCTGATCCGCGTCAACGAGGCGCAGCCGGATGCCGCCGCCAAGGCCAAGATCGAGACCCTGCGCGCGCGCATCGCCGGCGGCGCCGACTTCCAGGCCGTGGCCAAGGAATCCTCCGACGACGCCAACAGCCGCGGTCAGGGCGGCGACCTGGGCTGGTTCCCGGCCGACGCGTTCGGCCCGGACTTCGGCCACCAGATCGAAGGCCTGAGCGACAACCAGATCTCGCAGCCGTTCCGCACCGAGGCCGGCTGGCACATCGTGCAGCGCGTCGCCACGCGCCAGACCGACGTGACCAGCGACACCCAGCGTGCCCAGGTCCGCGAGACCATCGGCCGCCGCAAGCTGGAGGAAGAGTACAACCGCTTCCTGCAGGAAATGCGCGGCGAAGCCTATGTGAACCTGCGCGTCGGCGGTGCCGAGAGCTCCGCCGCGCCCGCTGCCGACGCCACCGCGCCGGCGGCGACCCCGGCACCGGCCGCCACCAAGCCGTAAGCCGTGCTGCCCTCGCTCGCGCTGGTGCCGGGCGAGCCGGCCGGGATCGGCCCGGAACTGTGCGTGCGGCTGGCGCAACAGCCGCGACGCGACTGCCAACTGCTGGCCTTCGCCGATCCCGACACCTTGCGCGCCGCGGCTGCGGCGCTGTCGCTGCCGCTGCAGCTGCTTCCCGAATCCGCGTCTGCCGTGGCCCCTGGCGACCTGCGCCTGCGCGCGGTCGTCAATGCCGTGCCCAGCCGTTTCGGCCACACCGAACCGGCCAATGCCGCCGCGGTGATCGGCGCGCTGACCCAGGCCGCCGACGACTGCCTGCGCGGCGAACTGGCCGGCCTGGTCACCGGCCCGGTGCACAAGGCGGCGATCAACGACGGCGGCATCGCCTACACCGGCACCACCGAACTGCTCGCCCGCCATGCCGGGCGCGAGGTGGTGATGATGCTGGCCAACGACATCGTGCGCGTGGCCCTGGCCACCACCCACCTGCCGTTGCGCGCGGTCGCCGACGCGCTGACGCCCGCGCTGCTGGAACGCTGCCTGCGCATCGTCCACGCCGCGCTCCGCAGCGAATTCGGCATCGCCGCGCCGGTCATCGCGGTGCTCGGGCTGAACCCGCATGCCGGCGAAGACGGCCACCTGGGCCGCGAAGAAATCGAGGTGATGGCGCCGGTCCTCGCCGCCTTGCGCGCCGAGGGCATGCGCCTGGTCGGCCCGCTGCCGGCCGACACCGCATTCCTGCCGCAGAAACTGGCCGGCTTCGACACGGTGCTGGCGATGTACCACGACCAAGGCCTGCCGGTGCTCAAGTACAGCGGGTTCGAGCAGGCGGTGAACCTGACCCTGGGCCTGCCCTACCCGCGCGTGGCGGTCGATCACGGCACCGCGCTGGAGCTGGCCGGCCGCGGCATCGCCGACCCGTCCAGCCTGTTCGCCGCGGTCGCGCAATGCGCGCAGCTGGCCGCGCGCAAGGCGCTTGTGTAGGAGCGGCTTCAGCCGCGACCAAGCTCTACCGGTAAACGCCCCGTCGCGGCTGAAGCCGCTCCTACAGGAAGGCGCACGCCATCCCGGCCCCATCCCGATAAGATGCCCGCATGACTTCCTATTCCGGCTTCAGCGCCCCCGCCAAGAAATCGCTTGGCCAGCACTTCCTCAGCGACCGCCACTACATCGACAGCATCGTGCGCGCGGTGAATCCCAAGCCCGACGACCTGCTGGTCGAGATCGGCCCCGGCCAGGGCGCGATCACCTTCCCGCTGCTGCGCCGCCACGGCCGCCTGACCGTGATCGAATTCGACCGCGACCTGATCGCGCCGCTGACCGCCGCGGCGGAAGGGGTCGGCGCACTGACCATCCTCAACCGCGACGTGCTGTCGGTGGATTTCGCCGAACTGGCCGGCAACGGCCGCATCCGCCTGGTCGGCAACCTGCCCTACAACATCTCCTCGCCGATCCTGTTCCATGCGCTGGACCATGCCGCGGCGATCGCCGACATGCACTTCATGCTGCAGAAGGAAGTGGTCGACCGCATGGCCGCAGGGCCGGGCAGCAAGGTCTACGGCCGGCTCAGCGTGATGCTGCAGGCGTACTGCGAGGTGACCTCGCTGTTCGTGGTGCCGCCGGGCGCGTTCCGGCCGCCGCCGAAGGTGGATTCGGCGGTGGTGCGGTTGGTGCCGCATGCGCCGCAGGACATCGGCATCGCCGACCGGCGGCGTTTCGCCGACGTGGTGCGCGCGGCGTTCGGGCAGCGCCGCAAGACCTTGCGCAATGCGCTGGGCGGGGTCTGCGATGCGGCCCAGTTCGAGGCCGCCGGGGTACGCCCGGATGCCCGCGCCGAGCAGCTGGAAGTCGCCGACTTCGTGCGCCTGGCCAACGTGGCGCAGGCCTGAGCCCCGGGTCCGCGCGTCGCGGCGCGATCCGCGTCTCCGCTCCACGCGCACGCCACAGCGCAGACATCGCAACGGCGCGGGTCGCAGATCGCACTGCGCGGCCAGCCGGCGCCATGCCTCGCCACGCGCAGCGGCCGCAGCGCGCGCTGCCCGCAGTGCGCCGGTAGACGGCTCGCAGTCCATTCCTGCGCCGGCTTTGCTTACACTGTGAGGCATGAACGATGACGCCCCCTATCGGATCGAGGTCGAAGTGTCGCCCCGGTTCCTCGACGACCAATCGGCGCCGGAGGACGGACGCTACGCGTTCGCCTACACGATCCGCATCCACAACCGTGGCCGCGTCGCCGCGCGGCTGATCGCCCGGCACTGGGAAATCACCGACGGCAACGGCCGCGTGGAGCGCGTGGACGGCGACGGCGTGGTCGGCGAACAGCCGCGGCTGCGGCCCGGCGAGGACTTCCGCTACACCTCCGGGCTGATGCTGGAAACCGAGCACGGCACGATGCGCGGCCACTACGACATGGAAGCCGACGACGGCACCCATTTCGTCGCGCCGGTCGCGCCGTTCGTGCTGACCGTGCCGCGGACCCTGCACTGATGGCGCCCGCATGAGCGTGTGGGCCATCGGCGACCTGCAGGGTTGCTACGACATCACCCAGCGGCTGCTGGAAAAGATCCGCTTCGATCCGGCGGTGGACCGGCTGTGGTTCTGCGGCGACCTGGTCAACCGCGGCGGGCAGTCGCTGGAAACCCTGCGCCTGGTGCACTCGCTGCGCGCGCACAGCGAGGTGGTGCTGGGCAACCACGACCTGTCGCTGCTGGCGATCGGCGAGCGCAGCCCGGACGAGCAGCGCAAGGTCAACCCGGACCTGCAGCGCATCGTGCTGGCCGAGGACCGCGACGAACTGCTGACCTGGCTGCGCATGCAGAAGCTGCTGCACGCCGACCGCGAGCTGGGCTGGATGATGATCCACGCCGGCCTGGCGCCGAAGTGGACCACCACCCTGGCCGAGAAGCATGCGCGCGAAGTCGAGCAGCAGTTGCACGGCAGCGGCTACCGCAAGCTGTTCCGCAACATGTACGGCGACCGCCCGGCCTGGTCGCCGGGGCTGACCGGCTACGACCGCTCGCGCGCGATCATCAACCTGTTCACCCGCGCCCGCTATTGCACCCCGCGCGGGCGCATCGCGATCGAGGAGAAGGGCACCCCGGGCACCCAGGCGCAGGGCCTGTATCCGTGGTTCGAAGTGCCGGGCCGCGCCGAGCGCGACCTGAAGATCGTCTGCGGCCACTGGTCCACGCTGGGCCTGACCATCACCCAGGGCGTGCACGCGATCGACACCGGCGCGGTGTGGGGCGGCAAGCTCACCGCATTGCGCCTGGACAGCGAAGACCTGCAGGTGGTGCAGGTACCAGGGCGCCCGATCGAAGGGCCGCCACCGGTGCCGCGCGCACGGCCGCCGCGGCGCAGGTCCAGCGGTGGTCGCGGTGCGGGTGCTGCTGCGCCGCCGCCGCCCGATCAGGAATGACGATGGCTGGCGGCAGGCAAGCGGGTGACGGCCACGCAGGCTGCACGTGTAGGAGCGGCTTCAGCCGCGACAGGATCTCCCCGGTAACGTCCGGTCGCGGCTGAAGCCGCTCCTACAACACGCCGCGCCTACGCTATGGCGCGCTACGCCTGCGCCGGTAATCGACGAATTCGAACGCCAGCGCATGCTTCGCATCGGCCGCATGCGGCTGTCGCGCCACGACCTCCCACTGCGCCGGATCGAACGCCGGGAAATGCGCATCGGCGCGCTCGACCACGGTGTCCACATGGGTCAGGTACAGCATGTCGGCCTGCGGCAGGGCCAGCGCGAAGATGTCGCCGCCACCGATCACCGACAGTTCTTCCGCCCCGCTCGCCTGCGCCAGTTCGATCGCCGCCTGCAGCGAGGCGACCGCCTGCATGCCCTCGAACGGCACCTGCCCCGAGCGCGTCATCACCAGGTTCAAGCGCCCCGGCAGCGCGCGCCCCAGCGACTGCGCGGTCTTGCGCCCCATCAGCACCGGCTTGCCCAGGGTCAGCGCCTTGAAGCGCTTCAGATCGTCCGGCAGGCGCCACGGCAGGTCGTTGTCGCGGCCGATGGCGTTGGCGCGGTCGAGCGCGGCGATCAGGGTCAGTCGTGGCGCCGCAGTGGCGCTCGCCGATTCCCGATTTCCCATTCCCGATTCCCCGCCGCTCACACTGCCACCGGCGCCTTGATCGCCGGATGCGGGTCGTAGCCCTCGATCGCGATATCGTCGTAGGTGAACGCGAACAGGTCGCTGACCGCGGGATTCAGGCGCAGCGTCGGCAGCGGCCGCGGGGTGCGCGCCAGCTGTTCGCGCGCCTGCTCGTAGTGGTTCGAATACAGGTGCGCATCGCCCAGCGTGTGCACGAAATCGCCGACGCCCAGGCCGGTGGCCTGCGCCACCATGTGGGTCAGCAGCGCGTAGCTGGCGATGTTGAACGGCACGCCGAGGAAGATGTCGCCGCTGCGCTGGTACAGCTGGCAGCTGAGCTTGCCGTCGACCACGTAGAACTGGAACAGGCTGTGGCACGGCATCAGCGCCATCTGCGGCAGCTCGGCCACGTTCCAGGCGCTGATCACCAAGCGCCGCGAATCCGGATTGCGCCTGATCTCGTCCACCAGCCATTGCATCTGGTCGATCTCGCGGCCGTCGGCACCGGTCCAACGCCGCCACTGCTTGCCGTACACCGGGCCGAGTTCGCCCTGCGCGTCGGCCCACTCGTCCCAGATGCTGACCTTGTTGTCCTTGAGGTAGGCGATGTTGGTCTCGCCCTTCAGGAACCACAGCAGTTCGTGCACGATCGAGCGCAGGTGCAGCTTCTTGGTGGTCACCAGCGGGAAGCCGGCGTTGAGGTCGAAGCGCATCTGCCAGCCGAACACGCTGCGCGTGCCGGTGCCGGTGCGGTCGGATTTCTCCGCGCCGTGCTCAAGCACGTGGCGCAGCAGGTCCAGATAGGCCTTCATGGCTTGGCGTCCGCCGCCAGCGGCACCGGTTGCAGCACCGGCGCGCCGCGCGAGCGCCACAGCAGGAACAGGCCGAGCAGGATCAGCGGCGTGCTCAAGATCTGGCCCATGGTCAGCCAATGGAACGCCAGGTAGCCGATCGGCGCGTCGGGCACGCGTACGAACTCCACCGCGAAACGGAACACGCCGTACAGCAGCGCGAACATGCCGGACACCGCGTAGCGCGCGCGCGGCCGCAGCGAGAACGACCACAGCACCACGAACATCACCAGGCCCTCCAGCACCGCCTCGTACAGCTGCGACGGATGCCGCGCGAACTTGTCCAGCGCACCGCTGGCGTACTGCGCCTGGATCTGCGCCAGCGGCCAGTCCTGCAGCTCCGGCGCGCGCGGGAAGATCACGCCCCAGCCGGCGTCGGTGAACTTGCCCCACAGCTCGCCGCCGACGAAATTGCCGACGCGGCCGAAGCCCAGCCCCAGCGGCACCAGCGGCGCGACGAAATCCATGGTGTCGAAGAAATGCAGGCGCGCCTTGCGCGACCACCAGGCCGCGGCCACCAGCACGCCGATCAGGCCGCCGTGGAAGCTCATGCCGCCGTCCCAGACCTTGAAGATCAGCAGCGGGTTGGCGAGGAAATCGCCCAGCGCGTAGAACAGCATGTAGCCGATGCGCCCGCCGAGCACCACGCCGAGCATCGCGTAGAACAGCAGGTCGGAGAATCCCTCCATGTCCACGCCCGGCAGGCGGCCGGCGCGGATGCGCAGCCGGCCCAGCCACCACGCCGAGGCGAAGGCGGCCAGGTACATCAGCCCGTACCAGTGCACCTTCACCGGGCCGAGCGAGAAGGCGATGGGGTCGATCTGGTGGAGATAGGTCATGCGGGAACGTCGGCCGGAGGGCGGGGGTCGCCTATTCTGCCACTGGCGCCGGCCACCGCCGTGGTCTTGGTCGACTTGAACTGCGCCAGGCTTCATCTGCCGGCAGGCGCAAGCGTCTGCCATCGGCGCCGGCCACTGCCGTGGTCTTGGTCGACTTGGACCGCGCTAGGCTTCATCTGCCGGCAGGCGCAAGCGTCTGCCATCGGCTCCGGCCACTGCCGCGGCGCGGTCGACTCGGCGGCGCCGCGCTTCATCCGCGGATAGACGCGACCCGCACCGCAGCGGGGTCATGCCGCGGCAGCGCTCAATCCAGCAGGTGCGGCATATTCGGCAATTCATCGGGCTCGGCCTGGCCCGGCTGCGCGGGGAAATGCGTGGCCAGCAAGGCCGACACCGCCGCCACCCCGGCGATCACCGCCTGCTCGGGCTGGCCGGCGCGCATGTCGCGCTCGATCAGCGCGCAGACGTCGCGCCATTGCGCGGCGTCGACGCGCCCGCGCAGGCCACGGTCGGCCACGATCTCGATCCGGTGGTCGGCCAGCAGCAGATAGATCAGCACGCCGTTGTTGGCCTCGGTGTCCCAGGTACGCAACTGCGCGAAGGCCTGCTCGGCGCGCGTGCGCGGCGCCATACCGCGCAGCAGCGATGCCGGCGCCAGCGCCGATTCGACCGCGAACATCACCTGGCCGCGGTGCGTGCGCTCGCCGTCGGCGATCGCCGCGCCGATGCGCTCCAGGCTGGCGTTGGGAAACAACGTGCGCGCCGCCGGCGCGAACAGATGGCGCAACAGCCGCATCACCAACTCCCCGAGGCGCCACCGCCTCCCGAACTGCCGCCGCCTCCACCCCAGCCGCCTCCGCCGCCCCCTCCGAAACCACCGCCGCCGAAGCCGCCTCCGAAGCCGCCGCCGCCCCAACCACCGCCGCCACCGCCGCCGACCGAGCGGCCCGGCGAGATACCCGACAGCAGGCCCAGCACCAGCCCGATGGCCCCGGTCAGCGCGCCGACGAACAGCGACAGGCTCAGCAACAGGCCCACGCCGCCGCCGGCGAGCGCCGCCAGCACGCCGCGCAGCAGCCGCGGCGCGCGCGCGAACAGCAGTTGCGCGACGAAGGCGGCGAACAGCCCGGCGAAGAAACCCAACGGCAGCTTGCCGCCGGAGCGCCCTTCGGCCGCATGCGTGCTCACCGGCGGCGGCAACTGTTCGCCGTCGATCAGCTTGACCAGCATCGCGGTGGCCTCGGCGATGCCGCCGGCGTAGTCGCCGGCGCGGAAACGCGGCGCCAGGTACTCCTGGATGATGCGGTTGGCGGTGGCGTCGGGAATCGCGCCTTCCAGGCCATAACCGGGCTGGATGCGCACGCGCCGGTCGTCCTTGGCCACCACCAGCAGCACCCCGTCGTCCACGCCCTTGCGGCCGATCTGCCACTGGTCGAACACGCGCTGGGTGTACTGCTCGATCGTCTCCGGCGCAGTGGTCGCGACTACCAGCACCTGCAGCTGGCTGCCCTTGCGCTGCTGCAGTTGCACCGCCTGCTGCTCCAGCGCGAGGCGCTGGGTCGGCTGCAGGGTGCCGGTGGTATCGACCACCGGCGTGTCCAGCGGCGGGATCGGCGCCTCGCCGGTCGCCTGCGCCCAGGCCAGCAGCGGCAACAGCGCCAGCAGCAGCATCCCGAGCCAGGCATGCCGGCCGCGGCGCGCGGGGCGGTGGCGGGTGGTGGTATCGCGCATTGCGGACTCCTGCCGACGCAATCGCGCGGCGGCATCGAAGGGTGGACACCACAACGGTGGCGTGGCCCGGGAAGCGGCCGGCGGGCTCACGCCGCCGGCCCGGCTGCACATACCGGCTGCACGCCGCAGCGCGGGCCGGCGCGACGCGGCGCCAGCGTCGGCACCGCGATGCGCTGCAGTGCGCTTACTGCGCCGGTGCCGGCTGCGGCTGCGGCTGCGGCTGCGGCGCAGTCTGCGCCGGCTGGCCGCCGAAGTTCACCGCCGGCGCCTCGGAGATCTGCGCCTCGTTGGCCACGCTGAAGTTCGGCTTTTCCTTGTAGCCGAAGATCTTCGAGGTGATCACCTGCGGGAACGAGCGGATGTAGGTGTTGTAGTCCTGCACCGCCTGGATGTAGCGGCCGCGGGCCACGGTGATGCGGTTCTCGGTGCCTTCCAGCTGCGCCTGCAGATCGCGGAACGACTGGTCGGACTTGAGATTGGGGTAGTTCTCGGTGACCACCAGCAGCCGCGACAGGGCGCTGGACAGCTGGCCCTGCGCCTGCTGGAACTGCTGCAGCGAGGCCGCATCGTCGGCGTTGACCTGGACCTGGCCGACCCGCGCGCGCGCATTGGTCACGTCGGTCAGCACCTGGCGCTCCTGGTCGGCATAGCCCTTGACCGTGTTGACCAGGTTCGGGATCAGGTCGGCACGGCGCTTGTACTGGTTCAGCACCTCGGACCAGCCGGCCTTGACCGCCTCGTCCTTCTGCTGGATCGCGTTGTAGCCGCAACCGGACAACAGCGCCACCACGGCGGCGAGGAACAACGAGCGGGACAACAGGCGCATGGCGCTCTCCGGGGTAAAGACAAGGCGCAGCTTGCCACGCCCCCCGTGAAAACGCAGCCGCGGCGGCGTCAGCCGTTCACCACTGGCCGGCGCCGGGCACGTTGTGCGCGGCGGCGCGGCGGCGCATCAGCAGGTTCAGCCATTCCACCAGCACCGAGAAGCCCATCGCCGCGTAGATGTAGGGCTTGGGCACGTGCACGTCCAGGCCGTCCAGGATCAGCACCACGCCGATCATCAGGATGAACGCCAGCGCCAGCATCTTCACCGTCGGGTTGGCGTCGATGAAGCGGCCCAGCGGATTGGCCGCCAGCAGCATCACCGCCACCGCCAGCAGCACCGCCGCCACCATCACCGGGATGTGCTGGGCCATGCCGACCGCGGTGATCACCGAGTCCAGCGAGAACACGATGTCGATCACCGCGATCTGCGCGATCACCATCCAGAACACGCCCGAGGCCTTGCTGGTGGTCGGGTCGGCGTCTTCGCCGCCGGTGATCATCTCGCGGATCTCCATCGTGCCCTTCACCAGCAGGAACACGCCGCCGACGATCAGCACCAGGTCGCGCACCGAGATGCCCATGCCGGCGACGCTGAACAGCTCGCCCTGCATCCGCGCCAGGAACGCCAGCGACACCAGCAGCGCGATGCGGGTCAGGCACGCCACCGCGATACCGAACTTGCGCGCGGCCGGGCGTTGCGCTTCCGGCAGCTTGCCCACCGCGATGGAGATGAACACCAGGTTGTCGATGCCCAGCACGATTTCCAACGCGCTCAGCGTCAGCAGCGTCAGCCAGGTGTTGGGATCGGCGAGAAACTCGAAAGCCATGGGGTCGAATCCTTTAACGGTAAAAAAGACAGGCGGACGTCACAGCACGCGCGGCAGCAGGATCAGGCCCCAGCACAGCACGACATTGGCCAGCATCAGCAGCACCGCCGCCGAGCCCATGTCCTTGGCGCGACCGGCCAGTTCGTGGTGTTCCGGGCCATAGCGCTCGATCACCGCCTCGATCGCGGAATTGAGTAGTTCCACCGCCAGCACCAGCAGCAGCGAGCCGATCATCAGCGCCTGCTGCACCGCTCCGTCGCCCAGCCACAGCGCCAACGGCGCCAGCAGCACGAACAGGCACACTTCCAGCCGGAACGAGGATTCGTGCAGCCAGGCCGCGCGCAGACCCTGGTACGACCAGCGCAGCGCCATCAGCATCCGGCGCGGTCCGCGCGGCAGGTGCCCGAATTGGTCGGCCATGGCTCAGGCCCGGCCTGGGGAACGAAGACGCGACGGCGACGGCCGGAAGGGAACGGTCATGGGCGATGGCGAAGCGGGCTAGGCGCCAATTTTGCCACAAGCCCCCGTTCGCCGCTGAGCCGGGCCGCCGCCGGCGGCGGATTTGCCTGCGGCGCGGCGCCTGCGGCACCATCGCCGCTCCGTTGTCGTTAGGAGGTGCTTCATGCCCCGTTCGCCGCTGCGCACCGCGCTGCTCGCCACCTGCCTGTTCCTGCTGGGCCTGCAGTCGGCCCTGGCGCTCACCCTGATGCCCCCGCCGCAGATTCCGCAACAGGTCTCCAGCCCGGACTGGGAACAGGACATGCAGCGCTTCGCCCAGGCCGATGCCGCGCATCCGCCCAAGCCCGGCGGCGTGCTGTTCGTCGGCAGTTCCTCGATCCGCTTCTGGACCTCGCTGGCCAGCGATTTCCCCGGCGTGGACACGCTCAACCGCGGCTTCGGCGGCTCGGAGATCCGCGACAGCACCTGGTATGCCGACCGCATCGTGGTCCCGTACCGACCGCGCCTGGTGGTGTTCTACGCCGGCGACAACGACCTCAACAGCGGCCGCAGCCCGCAGCAGCTGCGCGACGACTTCCTGGCCTTCGTCGCGCGGGTGCGCCGCGACCTGCCCACCACCCGCATCGCCTACATCTCGATCAAGCCGAGCCCGGCGCGCGCGGCGCTGCTGCCGCAGGCGGCCGAAGCCAATGCGCTGATCCGCAAGGCCGCCGCCGGACTGAAGCGGGTGGACTTCATCGACGTGTCCACGCCGATGCTCGGCGCCGACGGGCAACCGCGCGGCGAACTGTTCGGCCCGGACCACCTGCACATGAACGCCGCCGGCTATGCGCTGTGGCGCGACACGGTGCGGCCGTACCTGCAGCGCAAATAGGAAATAGCGCCCGCCCGGCCGCCCGAAGGGCTACCCTTGGCGGGCGTTTTCCGTTATCCCCAGCGTGGAGTTGCACAGGATGCCCAGGGCCCTGGTCATCGAAGACGATGAAGTGACCGCCCGCGACATCGTCGCGGAACTCGGCGCGCATGGCTTCACCGCCGTGTGGATCGCCAACGGCCGCGACGGCCTGCAGCACGCGCTGGCCGACGGCTACGACATCATTACCCTGGACCGCATGCTGCCCGGCATGGACGGCATCGACGTCGTCTCCGAACTGCGCAAGCGCGCGGTGGAAACGCCGGTGCTGATGATCAGCGCGCTGTCGGAGGTGGACGAGCGCGTGCGCGGCCTGCGCGCCGGCGGCGACGACTACCTGACCAAGCCGTTCTCGCCCGACGAACTCGCCGCGCGCGCCGAAGTGCTGCTGCGCCGCCGTCGCAACGCGAGCGCCACGCCGGAAACCCGCCTGCGCGTGGCCGACCTCGAACTCGACCTGGTCCGCCACAACGCATTGCGCAACGGCCAGCCGCTCGCGCTGCTGCCCACCGAATTCCGCCTGCTCGAATTCCTGATGCGCAACGCCGGCCAGGTGGTGACGCGGCAGATGATCTTCGAGCACGTGTGGGGCTTCCATTTCGATCCGGGCACCAACGTGATCGACGTCCATCTCGGCCGCCTGCGCCGCAAGATCGACGGCAACGGCCAGCCGCCGCTCATCCGCACGATGCGCGGCTCGGGGTATGTGCTTGCGCCCGCTGAGTGACGCCTGGCGTTCGGCCACCTCGCGGCTGATCCTCATCTATGGGGCGCTGTTCGCGGTGTGGTGCATCGTGCTGCTCGGCGTGGTGCAGTGGGAGTCCTCGCGCTACCTGTCGAACGTGGTCGACCAGATGCTGGCCGCGCGCATCCATTACCTGGAGAACACCGATCCCAGGCGCCTGGCCGACACCGTGGCCGCGGCCAGCGCCATCGATATCCAGGGCTTCATGTGGGTGGGCCTGTTCGACGCGCAGGGGCGCCGCATCGCCGGCAACATCAACGCGGTGCCCAAGGGCATGGCCGAGGACGGGACGGTCAGCCCCATCGAGGCCAGCCTGATCGACGCCGGGCACGGCAGCCAGACCCGCGCGCGCGGCATCGCCCGGCAGCTGCCGGACGGCCGGCGCCTGGTGGTGGCCAAGGAAAGCACCGTCATCGACGGGCTCAGCGGGATCATCTGCCGCGGACTGCTGTGGGGACTGTCGTTGACCCTGCTGCCCGGCGTGCTCGGCGGCATCCTCATCGCGCGCGGCCCCGCGCGGCGCATCCGCGCCATCCAGCACGCCATGGACCCCATCCGCCAGGGCGACCTCAGCGTGCGCCTGCCGGTGTCGCGCGGCGGCGACGAGGTGGACCTGCTCGCGGCCACCGTGAACCAGACGCTCGGCGAGATCGAGCGCCTGCTCGGCGAAGTGAAGGGCGTCACCGACAACATCGCCCACGACCTGCGCACCCCGCTCACGCGCATGCGCACGCGCCTGTACCGCCTGCAGCAGCAGTTCGCCGGCCGCCCCGAAGGCGAGCAACTGGACGATTGCGTCGGCGAGATCGACACCGTGCTGACCCGGTTCCGCGCCCTGCTGCGGGTATCGGAGCTGGAAGACCGCCAGCGCAGCGCCTGCTTCGCGATGATGGACCTCGGCGCCCTGCTGAACGATGTCCATGACTTCTACGCACCGCTGGCCGAGGACCGCGGGCAGGCCTTCGAGCTGGCGCTGGAGCCATTGCCGGCCGTGCGCGGCGACCCCCATCTGCTGTTCGAGGCACTGGCCAACCTGGTCGGCAACGCCATCAAATTCACGCCAGACGGGGGAACGATCCGCCTGATCGCATTCACCGACCAGACCGGCAACGCCCGCATCGACGTCGCCGATACCGGACCCGGCATTCCGCCCGAGGAGCGCGAGGCCGTCTTCCGCCGGTTCTACCGGGGCGACCAGACGCGTGCCAAACCCGGCTGCGGACTGGGGCTGGCGATCGTCAGCGCCATCGTGCGCCTGCATGGCTATGCGCTGCGTGTGGGCGGCGACGCGCGCGGGGCGGTGTTCTCGGTGCTCTGCCCGGCCGCCGCCCCGCCGCCGGAAAGCCGCGCGGCCACCTCCTGCCGCGCGAAACCGGCCAGCCTCGACGCACTGGGCGAGAGCGTGCCGGATGCGCGCCCACTGGCGCCGTGATCGGCGGGCAAGCCCTTCAGCCATCGCGTTTTTTCGACCGCCGCCTGCGCGTCTAAATAAATCTTAACTACGCCCAGGGAAGGTCCGGGAGCAGAATCCGCCGCGACGCAACATTCGCGCACGGAACCCGCCCTCCATGATTGGCATCGTCCGGATCGCCCTGACGCGACCGTATACCTTCATCGTTCTCGCCCTGCTGATCCTGATCGTGGGACCGCTGGCCGCGTTGCGCACGCCCACGGACATCTTCCCCGACATCAGGATCCCGGTGATCGCCGTGGTCTGGCAGTACAACGGCCTGCCGCCCGAGCAGATGGCCGGGCGCGTGTCCTCGCCGTTCGAGCGCGTGCTCACCACCACGGTGAACGATGTCGAGCACATCGAGGCCAGCTCGATCCAGGGCTTCGGCATCGTCAAGATCTTCTTCCAGCCGGGCGCGGACATCCGCACCGCCAACGCACAGGTCACCGCCGTCGCGCAGACCATGCTGCGCCAGTTGCCGCAGGGCACCACGCCGCCGCTGATCCTCAACTACAACGCGTCCACGGTGCCGATCATCCAGCTGGCATTGTCGGGCGAAGGCCTCACCGAACAGAACCTGGCCGACCTCGGCCTCAACATCATCCGTCCGCAGCTCACCTCGGTGGCCGGCGCGGCGATCCCGTATCCGTTCGGCGGCAAGACCCGCCAGGTGCAGATCGATATCGATCCGCCGGCGCTGCTGGCGCGCGGGCTGTCGGCACAGGACGTGGCCAACGCCCTCGCCGCGCAGAACCTCATCACCCCGGTGGGGACGCAGAAGATCGGCAGGTACGAATACACGCTGCAATTGAACAACTCGCCGTCCGACATCGAGGAACTGGGCAATCTGCCGGTGAAGGTGGTCGACGGCGCCACGGTGTTCATCCGCGACGTGGCCCACGTCCGCGACGGTGCGCCGCCGCAGAGCAATATCGTGCACGTCGACGGCGACCGTTCGGTGCTGATGACGGTGCTGAAGAACGGTTCGGCGTCGACGCTGGCGATCATCGCCGGGGTCAAGGAGCGGGTCGCGGCGATGAAGGACGCGTTGCCGGCCGACCTCAAGATCGTCCCCATCGGCGACCAGTCGCTGTTCGTGAGCGGCGCCATCGAGGGGGTCGCGCGCGAAGGCGTGATCGCCGCAGCGCTGACCAGCCTGATGATCCTGCTGTTCCTCGGCAGCTGGCGTTCGACGCTGATCATCGCCACCTCGATCCCGCTGGCGATCCTCAGCTCGATCGCCGCGCTGTCGGCGATCGGCGAGACGCTGAACATCATGACGCTGGGCGGTCTGGCCCTGGCGGTCGGCATCCTGGTGGACGATGCCACGGTGACCATCGAGAACATCAACTGGCACCTGGAGCAGGGCAAGGACGTGGAGACGGCGATCCTGGACGGCGCGGCGCAGATCGTGACGCCCGCCTTCGTCTCGCTGCTGTGCATCTGCATCGTGTTCGTGCCGATGTTCTTCCTGCAGGGCGTGGCGCGCTTCCTATTCGTGCCGATGGCCGAGGCGGTGATGTTCGCGATGATCGCCTCGTTCGTGCTCTCGCGCACGCTGGTGCCGACGCTGGCGAAATACCTGCTGCGCCCGCATGCGCCGCATACCGACCTGCACGGCGACGGCCATGGCCAACCGCCTTCGCGCAATCCGCTGCTGCGCTTTCAGCGCGGTTTCGAGAAGCGCTTCGAGGCCCTGCGGGCCAGCTACCACGCATTGCTCGAAACCGCGTTGGTGCGACGCAGGATGTTCGTGCCCGGTTTCGTGGCCTGCGTGGCGCTGTCGTTCCTGCTGGTGCCGATGCTGGGCCGCAACTTCTTCCCGTCGGTGGATTCCGGCCAGATCCTGATGCACGTGCGTGCGCCGGTCGGCACCCGGGTGGAGGAGACGGCACGCCTGTTCGCCGACGTGACCGGCGCGGTGCGCGCGCTGATTCCGAAGGAGCAGCTCGGCAGCGTCGTCGACAACATCGGCCTGTCGTCTTCGGGCATCAACAACGCCTACAACAACACCGGCACCATCGGCTCGCAGGATGGCGACATCCAGATCGCGCTGAACGAAGGCCACGCGCCCACCGCCGACTACGTGCGCCGCTTGCGCCAGACCCTGCCGCGCCAGTTCCCCGGTGTCGTGTTCTCGTTCCCGCCGGCCGACATCATCAGCCAGATCCTGAACTTCGGTTCGCCGGCGCCGGTGGACCTGCAGATCCGCGGCCCGAACCTGGCGGCCAACTTCGGCTACGCCAACCGCCTGCTGCGCGAGATCCGCCGCGTGCCGGGCGTGGTGGACGCGCGCATCCAGCAATCGCAGGCCAGCCCCGGTTTCAACGTGAACGTGGACCGCAGTCTTGCGCAACAGGTCGGCATCACCGAGCGCGACGTCACCAGCAGCCTGGGGGTGAACCTGGCCGGTTCCAGCCAGATCGCGCCGACCTTCTGGCTGAATCCGCAGAACGGCGTGTCGTATCCGATCGTGATGCAGACGCCGCAGTACAGCCTCGACAGCCTGCCGGGCCTGGAGAACGTGCCGATCAGCCCCAGCTCGGGGAGCGGCGGCGCGCAGATCCTCGGCGGCCTGGCGACGGTGTCGCGGACCGCGACCAACGCGGTGGTCAGCCAGTACAACATCAATTCGATGGTGGAGATCTTCGCCGCCACCCAGGACCGCGACCTCGGCGCGGTCGCCGCCGACATCCAGAAGATCGTCGATGCCAACCAGAAATTCCTGCCCAAGGCGTCCAGCACCGCGCTGCTCGGCCAGGTGCAGACGATGAACAACGCGTTCTCCGGGCTCATCTTCGGCCTGCTCGGCGCGATCGTGCTGATCTACCTGTTGATCGTGGTGAACTTCCAGTCGTGGAGCGATCCGTTCGTGATCGTGACCGCGCTGCCCGCGGCGATCGCCGGCATCGTGTGGATGCTGTTCGCCACGCATACCAGCCTGTCGGTGCCGGCGCTGACCGGCGCCATCATGTGCATGGGCGTGGCCACGGCCAACGCGATCCTGGTGGTGAGCTTCTGCCGCGAGCGCCTGGCCGAGCACGGCGACGCGGCCAAGGCCGCGCTCGAGGGCGGCTTCGTCCGCTTCCGTCCGGTGCTCATGACCGCCCTGGCGATGATCATCGGCATGGCGCCGATGGCGCTGGGCATGGGCGAAGGCGGCGAGCAGAACGCGCCGCTGGGCCGCGCCGTCATCGGCGGCCTGATTTTCGCCACCACGGCCACGCTGTTCTTCGTGCCGATCGTCTTCAGCATGATCCACAGCCGTCGCGCCCATCCGTCTTCCCCCCCGGCGAACGCCTCCGGAGAGTCCCTGCATGTCGCCTGATACCCCGCACACCCGGCCACCGCGCCGCCTCCGCCTGGCCGGCATCATCGCGCTGATCGTGGTCCTGGCCATCGTCGTGGCCGGGGTCGCCACGCGCGCCAACGACGCACGCACGCTGCGCGTGTGGACCGACGACCAGGCCATGCCGACGGTGCAACTGGTGACCCCGGAGGCTGGCCAGGGCGACAGCGCGCTCAACCTCCCGGGCCGCCTGCAGGCGTATGCGCGCGCGCCGATCTACGCCCGCACCAGCGGCTACCTGAAATGGTGGAAGGCCGACATCGGCAGCAAGGTGAAGGCCGGCGACGTGCTCGCCGAGATCGAAACCCCCGACCTGGACCAGCAACTGCTCCAGGCCAGGGCCGACCTGGCCAGCGCCCGCGCCAACGCGGCACTGGCGCAGACCACCGCCAGGCGCTGGCAGGCCATGGGCAATTCCGACTCGGTTTCCAGGCAGGAAGTGGACGAGAAGAGCGGCGACTACGCGGCCAAGCGCGCGCTCGCGCAGGCCGCGCAGGCCAACGTCGAACGCATCCAGGCGCTGAAGGGCTTCGCCAAGCTGGTGGCGCCGTTCGACGGCACCGTCACCGCGCGCGAGACCGATGTCGGCGCGCTGGTCAACGCCGGCGGCAGCGGCCAGGAACTGTTCGTGGTGTCCGACACGCGCAAGCTGCGCATGTACGTGAACGTGCCGCAGAACTACGCGCCGTCGGTGCGTCCGGGCACCAGCGTGACCCTGACGGTGCCGGAGTATCCGGGCCAGACCTTCGCCGGTGTCGTCTACAGGTCGTCGGGGGCGATCAACGCCGCCTCCGGCACCACGCTGGTCCAGGTGGCCGTGGACAACCAGGACGGCAAGCTGCTTTCGGGCGGCTATGCCAGCGTCACCTTCGCGCTTGCCGCCAACGCCACGCTGCTGCGCGTGCCGGCCAGCGCGCTGGTGTTCGACGACAAGGGCCTGCGCGTGGCGGTGGTCGATGCGCACGACACCGTGGCGTTCAAGACCGTGACCATCGCCCGCGACTTCGGCAAGACCGTGCAGCTCGGCTCGGGCATCGCCGCCGGCGACCGCCTGATCGAGAGCCCGCCGGATGGCCTGGCGGAAGGCGATCGCGTGCGCATCGCTGCGCCCAAGCCGGCAGGCGAACATGCAAAGGTCTGATCGCGTCCGCGCACGGCTTGCCGCGACCGCGGTACTGGCGTCGCTGGGCCTGGCGGCCTGCTCGCTGGCGCCCACCTACCAGGCACCCGAGGTGCCGGTGGCGGCGCAGTACAGCGATTCCCGGTCGCCGTGGGTGGAAGCGCAGCCCGCCGACCGTCTCGACCGCGACGGCTGGTGGAAGGTCTACGGCGACGACCGGCTCGACCAGTTGCAGGCGCGCCTGCTGGCGAACAACGCCACGCTGGCTGCCGCGCTTGCCCATTACCAGCAGGCCGAGGCGTTCACCCAGCAGGCCCGCGCCGGGTACTTCCCGACCCTGGGCCTCGACGGCAGCGCCGCGCGCAACCGCCAATCGGATACGCGCCCGCTGCGCGGCGCCACTTCACCGGCCTACTACGACGCGTACACCGTCGGCGCCCAGCTCGACTACGAAGTGGACCTGTGGGGCCGCGTGCGCGACACCGTCGCCGCTGGCGAAGCGCAGCAGGCCGCCTCCGCCGCCGATCTCGCACAGGCGCGCCTGAGCCTGCAGGCGCAGCTCGCCGACAGCTACCTGCAACTCAACGGCTACGACCGCCAGATCCAGGTGTTGAGCGAGAGCATCGACGCGTTCGGCAAGGCCTTGCAGCTCACCCAGTCGCGTCATGCCGGGGGCATCGCCTCGGCCCTGGACGTGGCGCGCGCGCAGACGCAGTTGTCCAACGCCAAGTCGCAGCGCACGCAGGCGCAAGCGCAACGCGCGCTGGTGCTGCACGGCATCGCGGCGCTCGTCGGCGATTCCGCGTCCAGCTTCCAGCTCGCGGCCAACACCGTGCAGGTGCCGGTGCCGACAATCCCGCTGCAGGTGCCTTCGACGCTGTTGCAGCGTCGCCCGGACATCGCCGCCGCGGAGCGGCGTACCGCAGCGGCGAACGCCCAGGTGGGCATCGCGCGCGCCGCGTTCTTCCCGCAACTGACCATCGACGGGCAAGGCGGGTGGCAGAGCGATCGCTGGGGCAGCATCGCCACCGCGCCCAACCGGTTCTGGGCCATCGGCCCCAGCCTGCTGCTGAACGTGTTCGATGGTGGTCGCCGCAAGGCAGGCGTGAAAGCGGCGCAGGCCGCGACCGCCGAGGCCGGCGCGAAATACCGCGACGTGGTGCTCACTGCCTTCGCCCAGGTCGAGGACAACCTCAGCTTGCTGCACGACCTGGGCACGGCGTTGACCGATCAGCGCGCGGCGGCCGATGCCGCGCAGCGCTCGGTCGACCTGTCGCTCAATCATTACCGCGAGGGAGCGGTCGGCTACCTCGAGGTGGTGCAGGCGCAGACAGCCGAACTCGATGCGCGGCGCAGCGTCATCGATCTGGAAACCCGGCAGTTGCGGGCCAGCGTCGCCTTGATCCGCGCGCTGGGTGGCGGCTGGGAGGCAGGCGAAAAAACCTGACGTGGCGTCGATCGCGCCCGGGAACATCCTGCCTTGTCGCCGGCGTGGGCCTGCAATGGCGATCGTCCCGGCAAACGCCCCGCCGAAGGCGAGTCACGCCAGCGCCGGTCACTTGGCCGGATCGAACCTGACCGTGGCGGTGGTACCGCCGCCTTCCGTGCTTTCCAGCCCGATCCGCCAGCCGAAGCGCTCGCACAGCCGGCGCACGATCGACAGCCCCAGCCCGGTGCCCTGCGGGCGGTCGGGCTCGGCACGGAAAAACGGCTCGAACGCGCGCTGCAGCGCTTCGTGCGACATGCCGATGCCGGTATCGCGGATGCTGATCCGGTCGCTGCCGATCTCGACCACGATGCTGCCGGCATCGGTATAGCTGCAGGCGTTGCGCAGCAGGTTGCTGACCACCACGTGCAGCACCCGCGGCGGCGCGTGCAGGCGCGTGGCGGCCAGCACGCTGACGCTCAGCGTCACCGGCTTGCCGGTCAACAGCTCGCGCGCGTTCTCTGCCTCGTACTCGACCACGTCGGCGACCTCGAAGGTCTCGCTCTGCGGCACCACGTCCGCCTCGCGCGCCAGGATCAGGAACGCGTCGATCACCGCCTCCATGTCGCGGCCGGCGCGCTGGATGCGCTGCAGGCTGCGGCCCAGCCGCGGCGGCAGGTCGGGATCGGTCATCGCGATGTCGCTGGCGACGCGGATCACGGTCAGCGGCGTGCGCAATTCGTGGCTGGCGTCGCGGGTGAAGTTGCGCTCGCGCGACACGTGGTCGGTCACGCGCAGGGCCAGCGCATGCAGCGCGGCGGCCAGTTGCCGCGATTCGCCCTGCACGTCGGCCGGCAGGTTTTCCGGCGCCAGGTCGGCGGTGGACGGATGCCGCGGGTCCCATTGCGACACGCGCCGCGCCAGCCAGTTCACCGGCGACAGCAGGCGCCGCGAGGCGCGATGGGTCAGCCACCCCACCACCACCACCGCGACCAGGGTCAGCAGCGCCGGCACGATGCCGAACCAGAACGCCAGGCGCTGCGCCTGCGCGCGCAGGAACACCAGGTACAGGCGCCCGGCCTTGGTGTCGTCGACCAGGACCATCTCGCCGCCGGGGCGGTTCTCGTGCAGGCCGGGCTCCAGGCCGCGCAGATTCGCCGGCACCGCCGCATCCGATTGCCCGGCGGGCACCAGGTAGCCGTGCAAGGTGTGGCTGTTCGGCGGCGGCTGCGAGGGAGACTGCGCGTACAGGCGCCAATAGTGCGCGGCTTCCTGCCGCATCACCGACCCCACCAGCGAGTGCTGCACGACCGCCACCACCAGGTAACTGCCCAACGCGACGATGCAGCCAGCGAACAGGATCCGGGCGATCAGGGCAAGGCGGATTTTGCGCGGCAAACCGTGCGGCATTACAGCTTCCGTGTGACGTCGCCGCGATTATAAGAGGGCGAATGGTGAATCCGCCGTGCAAGCAGGCCCCGTTGTCGGGGCCTGCTGCGTAACGAACGCCGGCTCTTAACGAAAGCCGGCGCTGCTCAGCTCATCGGCTGGGCGATGTCGGCGATGCGGTAGCCGGCGCTCTGCACGGTGTGCAGCAACGGCCGGTCGAACGGCTTGTCGATGATCTTGCGCAGGTTGTACAGATGGCTGCGCAGCGTGTCCGAATCGGGCAGGCCGTTGCCCCAGATCTCGCGCTCGATCTCCTGGCGGGTGACCACGCGCGGCGATTCGCGCATCAGGATGGTCAGCAGGCGCAGGCCGATCGGCGACAGCTGCAGCTCGGTGCCGGCACGGGTCGCCCGCATGCTCACCGGATCCAGCACCAGATCGGCCACCTTCAGCACTTCCGAACCCACCTGGCGGCGCTCGCGGCGGATCAACGCACGCAGCCGCGCTTCCAGTTCCTGGATCGCGAACGGCTTGGTCAGATAATCGTCGGCGCCGAAGCCCAGGCCGGTGAGCTTGTCGTCGAGCGTGTCGCGCGCGGTCAGCATCAGCACCGGCGTGGACTTGCGCGCGTCGTTGCGCAAACGGCGACACACCTCGATGCCGTCCAGGCGCGGCAGCATCAGGTCCAGCACCACCACGTCGTAGCTGTTCTCCGCCGCCAGGCGATAGCCGTCCAGGCCATCGCAGGCGTAATCCACTTCGAATCCGCGGCCTTCCAGGTATTCGCCGATCATTTCGGAGATGTTGCGGTTGTCCTCGACGACCAGAACGAGTCCGGAGGTTTCCTTGGTCTGACGCATAGAGCTTCCTCAGTCTTCAGCTTTGTGAAACATGCCGGAAGCGAAGTGGTGATGGCGTGAAGAGCGCTTCATCTGCCTGACCGGCGCAAGAATCACCCCCCGATCAAGGGTTTGAGCTTGGGCCACACATTGTCCAGCACCTTCGGCTGGCCGGCGGCGGTGGGATGCAGGCCGTCGTCCTGCATCAGCGCCGGGTTCAGCGCCACGCCCTCCAGCAGGAACGGCAGCAACCCGGTCTGGTACTGTTTGGCCAGGTCGGCGTAGACCGCACGCAGCCGCTGCCGGTAGGCCGGTCCGTAGTTCGGCGGCACATCGATCCCCAGCAACAAGACCTTCGCGCCGGCATTACGGCTGAGCACGATCATCTTCTCCAGATTGCCGCGCAGCTCCGCCGGGGTCAGCCCGCGCAGCGCGTCGTTGCCGCCGAGCTCGATCACCACCACCGCCGGCCGGTGCTTCTGCAGCAGCGCCGGCAGCCGGGTCAGCGCGCCGGAAGAGGTCTCGCCGCTGATGCTGGCATTGACTACGGCCGGTGGCGCCTGCATCTGTTGTTGCAGGCGGCGCTCCAGCAGCGCCACCCAGCCGGACTGGACCGGGATGTTGTGCGCAGCGCTGAGGCTGTCGCCGACCACCAGCACCGGCCCCGTCGCACCTTTGGCACAGGCGATGGCGGGCAGCAGCAGACACCATGCCAGACAGGCCAGGAGCCAGGCGCTGCGCGTCCAGGCAGGCGTTCCTTTCGTATCGTTGCCACGCATCCGGAGATTTCCTCATCGACAGTCTGGCCCCCACTCCCCGCACCGGCATCGCGATCGACGTGCGCAATGTCGGCAAATCCGTCAGCGGACCGGAGGGCACGGTCCACATTCTCGACAACGTCGGATTGACCATCGGTGAAGGCGACAGCGTCGCCATCGTCGGCGCTTCCGGTTCCGGCAAGACTACCCTGCTCGGCCTGCTCGCCGGCCTGGACCTGCCGACGCGCGGCGAGATCGTGCTCGCCGGGCAGTCGCTCAACGCGCTGGACGAGGAAGCGCGCGCCGCGCTGCGCGCGCGCGAGGTCGGCTTCGTGTTCCAGAGCTTCCACCTGCTGCCGTCGCTGACCGCCGCCGAAAACATCGCATTGCCGCTGGAACTGGCCGGGCGCGAGGACCCGGCGCGGGTGCGCGAGGTGCTGGAGGCGGTCGGCCTGACTGCGCGGGCGCGGCACTACCCGCGGCAGCTGTCCGGCGGCGAGCAGCAGCGCGTGGCGCTGGCGCGCGCGTTCGTGGCGCGGCCGCGGATCCTGTTCGCCGACGAACCCACCGGCAGCCTCGACCAGGCCACCGGCCAGCAGATCAGCGACCTGCTGTTCGCGCTCAACGCCGGCAGCGACACCACCCTGGTCCTGGTCACCCACGACCTGCGCCTGGCGCAACGTTGCGAACACCGCTACCGGCTCGACCGCGGGCGCCTGCGCCAGGCCGAAGCGGTGGCCGACGCATGAACGTGCTGCGCCACGCCGCACGCGCGCTGCGCCGCGAGCTGTTCGCCGGCGACCTGCTGACCGTGTTCGCCGCGCTGGTATTGGGCGTGGCGGTGATGACCGCGGTCGGCACCCTGGTCGATCGCGTCACCCTGGCGCTGACCGGCAGCGCCGCCGAGGTGATCGGCGGCGACCTCGGCGTGACCGGGCGCCAGGACATCCCCGCCGCGTTCGCCGAACAGGCGCAGCGCCGCGGCGTGCGCCACACGCGCCTGGTCAGCTTTCCCAGCGTGCTGTTCCATGGCGATGCCAGCCAGATGGCCAACATCAAGGCGGTCGACGTCGGCTATCCGTTGCGTGGCGAGTTGCTGGTCGCACGCGACACCGCCGGCGCCGGCAGCGAGCGCGCCGGCCCGCCGCCGCGCGGCCAGGCCTACGCCGATCCGCGCCTGCTCGAAGCGCTGGGGCTGAAGCTCGGCGACGACCTGGAATTCGGTGCCGGCACGCTGCGCGTGACCCGGGTGCTGCGCGCCGAGCCGGACGCTTCCGGCGAACTGATGCAGCTGTCGCCGCCGCTGCTGGTCAACCGCGCCGACGTCGATGCCGCCGGCCTGCTCGGCCCCGGCAGCCGCGCCTCGTACCGGCTGATGTTCGCCGGCGCGCCGGGCGAGATCGCCGCGTTGCGCGAATGGCTGCAGCCGCGCGCCAAGGCGTTCCGCCTGGTCGGCATCGAGGACACCCAACGCGGGGTGCGCGGCGCGTTCGACCGCGCCGGCCGCTTCCTCGCCCTGACCGCGCTGCTGGCGGTGCTGCTGGCCGGCGTCGCCACCGCGCTGGCGGCCAACCGCTTCGCGCTGCGCCGTATCGACAGCGTGGCGGTGCTGCGCTGCCTGGGCGCGCGCCAGCGCGACATCCTCGGCGCGCTGGCGCTGCAGTTGCTGCTGCTGGCGATCCCGGCCTGCGCGCTCGGCGTGGGCCTGGGCATGCTGGCGCAGATCGGCCTGGTCGAAGCGTTGGGCAGCCTGATCCCGAACCGGCTGCCGCTGCCGCAGGCGACCCCGGCGCTGGCCGGCGCCGGCATCGGCCTGTTGCTGCTGCTCGGCTTCGGCCTGCCGCCGCTGCTGCGGCTGCGCGACGTGCCGCCGATGCGCGTGCTCAACCGCAGCTTCGCCGCGCTGCCGCCGACCTCGCTGCTGGTCTACGCCGCCGCGCTGGTCGCCACTGTGGTGCTGGCGGTGTACGCCACCGGCGATGGCGTGCTCGCGGCCTGGGTGCTGGGCGGGCTGACCCTGCTGGCCGCGCTCGCCGCAGCGGTCGGCGGCCTGTTGCTGGCCCTGCTGCGGCGGCTGCAGTCGCGCCTGCGCGGGCCGTGGAAGCTGGGCCTGGCGGCGCTGACCCGGCGCCGCGCGCTGAGCGTGGTGCAGCTGGTCGGGCTGTCGCTGTCGCTGTGCGCGCTGCTGCTGCTGGCAGTGATCGGCCCGGGCCTGCTCGGCCAATGGCGCGACCGGCTGCCGGCGGACACGCCGAACTACTTCCTGATGAACATCCAGCCCGACCAGGCCGAGCACGTGCTCGGCACGCTGCGCGGACTCGGCGTCACCGACGCGGCGGTGGAGCCGTTCAGCACCGGCAAGCTGGTGGCGATCAACGGCAAGCCGCCGCAGCGCCAGGAGCAGGGCCCGGAGGATGACGGCGATGGTGTCGATCGCCCGATCAACTTCTCCTGGCGGCACGCATTCCCCGCCGCCAATCGCCTGCTGTCGGGCCGTTTCTGGGCCGCCGACAGCACCGCGGCGGAAGCGTCGGTGGAGGAAGCCTGGGCGCAGCGCTACGGCCTCAAGCTCGGCGACCGCATCACCCTGCTGCTCGGCGAGCAGCAGCGCAGCTTCACCGTCACCAGCGTGCGCAAGGCCGACTGGGATTCGTTCCGGGTCAATTTCTTCCTGTTGCTCAACGCCGGTGCGGTGCAGGACGCGCCGTACAACCTGATCTCCGCGTTCCACCTGCCGCGCGGTTCCGCAGCGCAGTTGAGCGGCCTCAGCCGCACCTATCCGAACGTGTCGCTGCTGGACATCGACGCGATCCTGGGGCGGGTGCGCGAGGTGATCGACCAGGTGGCGCAGGCGGTGCAACTGGTGATGGGCTTCAGCCTGCTGGCGGGCGTGCTGGTGTTGCTGGCGGCGCTGCAGGCCACCGCCGGCGAGCGCCGCTACGACAGTGCGGTGCTGCGCACGCTGGGCGCGCGCCGTGGCCAATTGCGCGGCGCGGTGCTGGTGGAATTCGGCGCGCTCGGCCTGCTCGCGGCGATCCTGGCGGTCGGCGCGGCGGCGGGGATCGGCGTGGTGGTGGCGAAACAGGCGTTCCAGCTGACGCTGTCGCCGCCGTGGCCGGCGCTGCTGCTGGGCGGGGTCGGCGGCGTGCTGCTGAGCCTGCTCGCCGGCTGGTCGGGCACGCGCCGCATCCTGCGCACGCCGCCGGCGCTGGCGCTGCGCGAGAACTGAGCGCAGCGCGACCCGGCATGCGTGTGCGTGGCAAGGACCCAGGCGTCGGCTAACGCGCGCTCGCGGCCGACGGCGACGATGTGCACCGCCGATCGAGATCGGCGGTGCACTACGAATCCCCAATCCCGCGCAAGCAACATATGCCGGTTGCGTATAAGCACCATCCGAATCGTTGCTTCAGCGCACGCCTGACCCTGCCTACAGTGCAATCGATGCCGCGTGCCGTGCGCGCGGCGCTGCATCTTTCGCAGACGAGGTCAGACGATGGCACGCGCCTCCACCGCAACACGGCCTGCCCCCGCGACATCGGCAGTCCGCATCGAACCGTTCGCTGCGCCGCTGGGCGCGCAGGTGCTGGGCCTGGACCTGTCGCAGCCGCTGGACGCGGCCACGTTCGCGCTGCTGCATCGCGCGCATCTGCACTATCACGTGCTGGTGTTCCGCGATCAGCGCATCACCCCGGCACAGCAAGTGGCCTTCAGCCGCCGCTTCGGCCCGTTGCAGATCCATGTGCTGCGCCAGTTCCAGCTGCGCGAGCAGCCGGAAGTGCTGGTGGTGTCCAACATCAAGGAGAACGGCCAGCCGATCGGGCTGGGCGACGCCGGGCACTACTGGCACTCGGACCTGTCGTACAAGCCGACCCCGAGCCTGGGCTCGATGCTGCTGGCGCAGGAGTTGCCGGCCGAGGGCGGCGACACCCTGTTCGCCAACCAGCACCTGGCCTGGGACACGCTGCCGCCGGAACTGCAGCGCGCGGTCGACGGCCGCCTGGCCGAGCACAGCTACCTGGCCAAGTACGAAGCGCTGCGTGCGCGCAATCCGTGGCGGCCGCCGCTGACCCAGGCGCAGATCGACGAGGTGGCGCCGGTGCGCCATCCGATCGTGCGCACCCATCCGGAAACCGGGCGCCGCGCGCTGTTCGTCAGCGAACACTTCACCACCCGCATCGTCGGCCTGCCGCAGGACGAAAGCGACGCGCTGCTGCAGGCCCTGTTCGCCCATAGCAGCGCCGATCCGCTGGTCTACCGGCATCGCTGGCAGGCGCACGACATGGTGTTCTGGGACAACCGCGCGGTCACCCACCTGGCCGGCGGCACCCCGGACCATCTGCGCCGGCGCCTGCACCGCACCACCATCGAAGGCGACGTGCCGTTCTAGCCCGGCAACAGCGCATTGCCCCGCCACTCCGCCCTTCCCCGCAACGGAGCGACGCATGACCGCTTTCGATTCACCTGCTGTTTCCCTGGCCGCAGCGCGGTCCGCTGCCGCGCCGCAGCGCAGGCCGCTCTGGTGCGCCGCCGCGCTGCTGGCGATCGCACTGCTGCACAGTCTGCCGGCGCACGCCGAAGGCCGGCTGCGCATCGCCAAGCAGTACGGCATCGTCTACCTGCTGCTGGACGTGGCCCAGCAGCAGAAGCTGATCGAGAAGCACGGCAAGGCCGCCGGCATCGACATCGCGGTGGAAACCGTGCAGCTGTCCGGCGGCGCCGCCGCCAACGATGCGTTGCTGTCCGGCTCGATCGACGTGGCCGGCGCCGGGGTCGGCCCGCTGTTCACGCTGTGGGACCGCACCCGCGGGCGCCAGAACGTGCGCGGCGTGGCCTCGCTGGGCAACTTTCCCTACTACCTGATCAGCAACGATCCGCGGATCAGGACCCTGGACGACTTCGGCCCGCGCGACCGCATCGCGGTGCCGGCGGTCGGCGTGTCGGTGCAATCGCGGCTGCTGCAGCACGCCTCGGCGCAGCGCTGGGGCGAGAAGGCCTACAACCGGCTGGATACGCAGCAGGTGGCGTTGCCGCATCCCGACGCGGCCGCGGCGATCATCCGCGGCGGCACCGAGATCACCGCGCACTTCGCCAGCCCGCCGTTCCAGGAGCAGGAACTGGCGCGCAATCCGAAGGCGCACATCGTGCTGGACTCGTACGCGATCGAAGGCGGCCCGACCTCGGCCACGGTGCTGTACGCCACCGAGAAATTCCGCCGCGACAATCCCAAGACCTACCAGGCCTTCGTCGCCGCGCTGGCCGAGGCCGCCAGCTTCGTGCAGCGCCAGCCGGAACAGGCGGCGGACCTGTTCGTGCGCGCCAACGGCGGCAAGATCGACCGCGCGCTGGTGCTGCGCATCCTCAAGGACCCGAAGGTGCAGTTCAAGACCGCACCGCAGAACACGCTTAAGCTCGGCCAGTTCCTGTACCGGATCGGCGCGATCAAGCAGGCGCCCGGCGCGGTCAATGAGTATTTCTTCGACAGCGCGCAGGTCGCCGGAGGCAGCTGAGATGAGCGCATTCGCACTGACGCCGGCGCCGCTGCTGCAGGTCGAGCGGGTCAGCCTGGAATACGCCACGGGACAGCGTGTGGTGCGTGCCACGCACCAGGTCAGCTTCGACGTGTACGCCGGCGACCGCCTGGTCCTGCTAGGCCCGTCCGGATGCGGCAAATCGACCCTGCTCAAGGCCATCGCCGGCTTCGTCGCACCGAGCGAGGGGCAGATCCGCCTGGACGGACAGACGCTGCGCGCGCCGGGACCGGACCGGGTGGTGGTGTTCCAGGAGTTCGACCAGTTGGCGCCATGGAAGACGGTGCGCCAGAACGTCGCCTTCGGCCTGCGCGCGGCGCGCAAGCTGGGGCGTCGCGAAGCGGCCGAGCGCGCGGACCACTACCTGCAGAAGGTCGGGTTGTCCGCGTTCGCCGATGCCTATCCGCACACCTTGTCCGGCGGCATGAAGCAGCGCGTGGCGATCGCGCGGGCGCTGGCGATGCAGCCGCGCGTGCTGCTGATGGACGAGCCGTTCGCCGCGCTCGACGCGCTGACCCGCCAGCGCATGCAGGAACAGGTGCTGGAACTGTGGGACGAGTTGCGCTTCACCCTGCTGTTCGTGACCCATTCGATCGACGAGGCCTTGCTGGTCGGCAACCGCGTGGTGCTGCTGTCGCCGCATCCGGGCCAAGTCCGCGCCGAACTCAATAGCCATGGCTTCGGCCCGGCCAGTCTCGGCAGTGCGCCGTTCCAGCAGGCCGCGCAACGCATTCACCGGCTGCTGTTCGACCCGCCCGGCGGCGACGCCTCTGCCTCCGAGGCGGCCGCCGGCAACGTGGCGCCGTTGCGCCGGCGCGCGCCGCTGCGCGAGGTCGCGCCGTGAGCGCCGCCGCGCCGCTGCGGCCGCCGATCCGCGCCGAGTACGAGCGCCCGGTCGTTGCCTACGTCGCGACCGCATCGCCGTTGGCGCTGCCGCAGCGGCGGCTGCCGGACTGGCTGCGCCAGGCGCTGATCCTGCTCGCGCTGGCCGGATTGTGGGAAGCGGCCGCGTACTGGCTCGACGACGACCTGCTGCTGCCGGGCTTCGTGCAGACCGCACGCGCATTCGCCGACGGGCTGTGGTCGGGCGAACTGCCGGGCCGCGTCGGCGCCTCGCTGCGCCTGCTGGCGCAAGGCTATGCGCTGGGCGTGGTGCTGGCCTTCGCGCTGACCGCGCTGGCGGTCTCGACCCGGATCGGCCGCGACCTGCTGGGCACGCTGACCGCGATGTTCAATCCGCTGCCGGCGATCGCCCTGCTGCCGCTGGCGCTGCTGTGGTTCGGCCTGGGCAACGGCAGCCTGGTGTTCGTGCTGGTGCACGCGGTGGTGTGGCCGCTGGCGCTGAACACCTACGCCGGCTTCCAGGGCGTGCCGGAGACATTGCGCATGGCCGGGCGCAATTATGGATTGCGCGGGCTGCGCTACGTCGTCGCGATCCTGGTGCCGGCCGCGCTGCCGGCGATCCTGTCCGGCCTGAAGATCGCCTGGGCCTTCGCCTGGCGCACGCTGATCGCCGCCGAACTGGTGTTCGGCGCCACCTCCGGCCAGGGCGGCCTGGGCTGGTACATCTTCCAGAACCGCAACGAGCTGTACACCGACCGCGTGTTCGCCGGGCTGGCGATGGTGATTCTGCTCGGCCTGCTGGTGGAAGGCGCCGGCTTCCGCGTGCTGGAGCGGCTCACCGTGCGCCGCTGGGGCATGCAGCGCTGAGACGCTGGGCGGCACATGCCCGCTGCGCGCAGCGGGCGCGGAACTTGACGGCCGCCCCTCGCCTTCGCCGAGCATCGCGGCGACTGCCACTGCCGCTTCGTGCACAGATCGGCCCGCGCCCGGTCAGCATCGGCGAGCACGAGCACCATGCCGGCAAGCGACAGTCCATCGCACAGCGCGTCCGCCCCAGCGAACGCGGTCGTCGCACGCAACGGCGTGCCGTACCTGGCCTGCATCATGGCCGAGACCCGCAGCGGCCCGTACTACATCGCCACCGCACCGACGCCGCAGGCGCTCGATGGCTTGGGCAAGACCCTGCGCGAGCGCAACAGCGTGCGCGGGCAAACCGAAGATCCGGTCGCGATCCTTGCGGTGTGGTACGAGGAGTGCGAGAACGAAGTGGCCGCCTTGCTCCGCGCCGCGGAGATCTCCCGGCTAAGCCATTGCTGGCAGCGCGGCCTGATCGAGTCGTTCAACCCGCAGTGGCTCGACCTCAGCGGGCTATCGGTCGGTTTTCCATGGATCTTCACCCTGCCCGAGCGCAAGGGGTTGAGCTACCACCTGGTGACCGACCTGTAGCCCGGCGCCGCGGCGCGCTGCCTGCGCCTGGCAAAAAAAGGGAAGGCGCCAGTCCCGGCCGCCTTCCCACCCTGGCGCTGCGCCGGCAGCGGCGTTCAACGCTCGGCGGGCGCCGGCTCCACCCACTGCGCGAACACCGCGGCGATTTTGGCATCGGCCACCGGCTTGCCCTGCTGCACCGCCTCGGCCTGCTCGAACAGCGGCATGATCATCGCCATGCCGTCGAGCTTGGTCTTCAGGTGCACGCCCGGCGGCTTGCCGAGGAAGGCGTCCCAGTGCGCGCGCACCTTGGCCCAGTAGCCTTGCGTCGCCTTCCAGTAGGCGTAGGCCGGCGTGAAGTCGACCTCGTCGGTCTTGACGTAGTCGTTGAAGCCGAATTCGCGCGCGATCGGCTGCTGGCTGCCGTCGGGCTTGCGCAGCACCTTGGTGTTGAACTGCTCGTGGGTCCAGCCGGCCGGGGTCAGCGTGTGCCGGTTGATCACCGCCAGCGCGTTGTAGTCGCTGCGCTTGGTGTATTCGCGGCGCGGCAACGGACGCCAGCTCAGGTCGCTGGTCCAGGTCGGGTGGCCGTCGGCGTAGTCCCAGCGGCCGGTGCCGCAGTAGCGCGGCGCGTCGCTGACTTCGTACACGCATTGGGTCCAGGCGCCGCGGGTCGCGGCAGCGGCGAGCGGGCGCACCTGCCAGGTCTGGTCGGCGCTGAATTCGAAACGCTGCGGCGCCTCGTAGCTCCAGTCCTGGCGCCAGTGCTTGGTCACGTGGCCGCTCTTGGTGTCGACCAGCAGATGCTGCAGCACCACCTTGCGCGGGCTGTCCTCGACCACGATCACCACTTCGTTGGCGCCGCTGCGCATCGCCGGCGCGCGCTCGTACCCGGGCTTGAGCAGGACGGTCTCGTCGAAGGCGAAATCCACCATGTACTCGCCTTGCATCGCCAGGATGCTGGTGCGGTCGCGTTGCGGATCGGCGTCCTGGGCGTGGGCCAGGCCGGTAGCGGCGAGCAGGAGCAGCAGAAGCGGTGATTTCATCGTCGTGGTCGGTCGCGGTAGCTGAGGAAGAAAGGAGAACTGCGCCCTACAGACGCAGCAGCGGCCACGGCCGTTGCGGATCGTGGCGCGCGGCCGCCAGGCCGGCGCGGGCGCAGCAGCAGTCGTCGACCAGCACTTCGCCCTCGGCCGCCTCCAGCCGCGCGATGCGCCGGGCGATGCTGGCGCCCAGCGGCGACACGCTGGCGACGCTGGCCGCCAGTTCGCCGTCGCTGGCGTGCAGGCGCAGCGCCCGCGCGCGCCAGCTGTCGCCGCTCAGGCGGCCGGCCACGCGTCGCCACAGGCGTTCGGCGACGCCGGCATCGGCGCTGCCGCTGTGCACCGCGGGCAACGCGGACAGCAAGGCGTCCCAGGCGACGAAATCGCTGTCCGGCAGCAGGTACAGGCGCCAGCAGCAGCGTTCCTGGCGATCGTAGAAACACAGGCTTTCGAGCAATCCGTCGCTGTCCACGCCGAGCTGCGCGCCGACGCGCAGCGCATGGTTCCAGCCCATCAGTTCCGTGCCCAGCTGCGCGCGGTACAGGCACAGCACGGTGCCCAGCGCCGCCAGCTGCGCCGGGCGCGGCAGCGGCGCGGATGCGGCGATCCGGGTCGCGTCGGTGGTCGCTGGCGCCGCCTTGCCCATGCGCCGCTACCAGTCCAGCGCCAGGCTGACCGAGACGTTGCGTCCGGCGCCGGTGTAGCGGTCCAGCACCGCGCTGCTGGCCAGGGTCGCGCTGGGCAGGGTGTTCCAGTCGATGTAGCGGCGATCGGCCAGGTTGAACACGCCGACGTTGAGCCGCGCGCCGGGGGTGAAGTTCCAGTGCGCCAGCAGGTCCAGCGTCGCATAGCCGGACGGCGTGTAGTACGTCGCCGACGCCGGGCGTTTCTTCTTCGCCACGAAGGTGCCGACCAGTTGCGCGCCCCAGGTCTCGCGGTCGTAGGCCAGGCCGAGCACGCCGCGCAGCGGATCGATCGAGTTCAGCGGCGTGGCGTCGGTCTTGTTGTCGCCACGCGCATAGGCGGCGCTGGAATGCAGCGACCAACCGGCCCAGCGCGCGGACAGCGCGCCGAAATCGACGCCGGCCTTGGCCTCCACGCCCTTGATCACCACGTGGTCGACGTTGCGCGACTGGTACAGCATCAGGCCGTCGGCGTTGTAGCCGACGAAGCTGTAGGACTCGATGAAGTCGCGATAGTCGTTGTAGTAGCCGCTCAGGCCGAAATACCCGGCTGCCGCGGTGTAGCGCAGGCCCAGCTCGGCGCCCTTGCTGGTCTCCGGCTTCAGGTCCGGATTGGCGATGGCGGTATAGCCGAACTGCAGGTTGGTGAAGCCGATGTTGACGTCGTTGTAGGGCGGCGCGCGGAAGCCGTGCGCGTAGTTGGCGTACAGCGACCACGCATCGTCGATGCGCCAGATCGCGCCGAGCTTGGGCGAGACGTTGCTGTCGGTGACCTTCTCCGCGGCCACGCCGGGGTTGTCGACCGCGAAGATCGCATCGACCTGCGGCGACAGCCGGTAGTAGTCCACGCGCAGGCCCGGAATCAGGCTGAAGCGGCCGTCGGCCAGGCGCATCTCGTCCTGCAGGTAGGCGCCGGCCTTGGTGGTCTCGGTGACCGGGAAATCGCGCACCGGGAACGTCTCCACGCCCACGGTCTTGCTGATCGCGCCGGTGGTCAGGTTCTGCGCGTAGCCATCGCGCTTTTCGTGGGTGTCGCTCCACGACAGGTCGATGCCGTAGCTGAAATCGTGGACCACGCGGCCCTGGTCCACCTGCTTGTGCAGGTTGGCCTGCAGCCCGTACAGGCGCTGGTCGAAGTCGTGCTCCATGTGCCGCAGGGTGTTGTTGCTGCGCCGCTCGTCGGTGCGTTGCAGGCTTTCGCTGTCCTGCCGGTACAGCTGCCACTGCAGGTCGTCGGCGAGCAGCGTGTCGAGCTGGTCCACTTCGTGGGTCAGCGACACGCGGGCGCGGGTCTGGTGGTCGCGGCCGCGCTGCGACAGGATGCTGGAGGTGACGTTGCTCAGCGCATCGATGCTGGAGTAGTCCTCGTTGCCCTCCACGGTCAGCTTGAAGCGCTGGTTCGCGCTCGGCGCGTACACCAGCTTGCTGAGCAGGCTGCGGCCGTCGCTGCTGAGCGGATTGGGCGCGGTGCGCGCCGCGCCGGTGCTGCGGTTGTCGCCCTGGGTCTCGCTTTCCTGGCCCTGGCGGTGGCTGACCGCGGCCATGCCGCTCCAGCGCTCGCCGCCGAACGCGACCAGCGCGCCGGCGAACAGGCCGTTCCATTCGCTTTCGTAGCCGAATTTCAGGCCCACGTAGCTGTTCTTGCCCGGCGCCAGGTAGTCGGCCGGGTCCTTGGTCACGTAGGCGACCACGCCGCCGAGCGCATCGGAGCCGTACAGCGAGCTGGCCGGGCCGCGCACGATCTCGACGCGCTTGAGCGTTTCCATATCGACGAAGTTGCGGTTGGCGTTGAGATAGCTGCCGAAGCTGAAGGTGTCCGCGACCGGGATGCCGTCGGTCAGCATCAGCACGCGGTTGCCGTCCAGGCCGCGGATGCGGATGCCGCCGATGCCGCTGAAGCGGCCACTGTTGCCGGTGACCGAGACGCCGGGGCTGTAGCGCAGCAGGTCTTTCAGGTCGTAGACCAGTTCCTGGTCCATCTGCTCGCGATCGATGACATCGACGCTGCTGGGGACATCGACGATGGCGCGCTGGGTGCGCGTGGCGGTGACCTGCAGGCGGTCGAAGTCGCGCGGCGTGGCGGAACTGGATGCATCGACGGCATCGACGGCATCGGTGGCGTCGACGGGTGCGGCATGCGCGCAGGCGGCCAGGGCCAGCCACAGCGCGCCGGTGAGCGGAGCGGTACGGATCATGGAAGTCATCGGTGGGTCGCGAAAAAGTCCCGGCCACGCCGGCGCGAGCCGGCGCAAGGGCCGAGGAGAGAAACGGTCGCGACTGCGGGCGGCCGCAGCGGACCCATCGGGTCCGGCCAGGTGGCGGCAGTGTCGAGCGGGTGGCCTGGCCGCGCGCTGCGCGGCCGGCCGGCTTACTTGGTCAGGATCAGCTTGTCGTTGCTGGTATGGCGCAGGCGATACACGCGGTCGCCATGCTGGATCAGCACTTCGCGGCGCCCCTTGAGCAGCGCTTCGCTGCCGATCGTCTCTTCGACCGGGACCGCGCGCGGCAGCGCACGCTCGCGCAGGCTCAGGGTTTCGGGGTGACGCAACAGGACGGGTTGAGCGGTCATGGTCGGGCTCCGTACACAGGGGTCGATACGGATGATAATGATTCTCAATAATTAAGCAAGAGCTGTTCTCGTTTGCGGCGATTCAAGCTGCAAATAGGAAATCGAACTTCGACAGTCCCGACGAATCGACCATTGCGCACGGCTCTCGCGAGCCGTGCGCACACGCACTTCGCGCCGAAGCGGCGCCGGCTCAGGCCACCGCCGCCTCGACCTGCGCCCACCACGCCGGATCCTCGCGCGCGGCCAACGGCAGCGCCTCGAAGTTCTGCAGCAACTGGGCGACGCGGCTGGCGCCGAGGATCACCGTGGACACGTGCGGGTTGCGCAGGCACCAGGCGATCGCCAGCGCCGCCGGCGCCACGCCTTCGGCGGCCGCCAGGGCGGTGAAACGGCGTGCGCGCTCCACGCGGCGCTGCGCGGGCGGCCCGATCACCTCCTCGTGCAGCCAGGCATTGCCGGCCTGGCCCAGGCGCGAGGCCGGATCGATGCCGTCGTTGTACTTGCCGGTCAGCAGGCCCGAGGCCAGCGGCGACCAGATCGTGGTGCCCAGGCCGAGTTCGGCGTACAGCGGCGCGTATTCGTGCTCCACGCGCTGGCGGTGCAGCAGGTTGTACTGCGGCTGCTCCATCGACGGCCCCTGCAGGCCGAGCGCCTGCGCCACCTGCGCCGCTTCGCGGATGCGTTCGGCCGGCCATTCGGAGGTGCCCCAGTACAGCACCTTGCCCTGCCGGACCAGCGCGTCCATCGCGCGCACGGTTTCCTCCACCGGCGTGTCGGCGTCGGGACGATGGCAGTAGTACAGGTCCAGATAGTCCACCCGCAGCCGCTTCAGCGCGGCATGGCAGGCGTCGGTGACGTGCTTGCGCGACAGCCCGCGCTGGGTCGGGCGCGGTGCGTCGACCGCGCCGAAGTACACCTTGCTGGACACGCAATAGCCGTCGCGCGGCAGCCGCAGGTCGGCGATCACATCGCCCATCACCTGCTCGGCGCGGCCCCGCGCGTAGACCTCGGCGTTGTCGAAGAAGTTGACTCCGTGGTCCCAGGCGGCGGCGATCAGGTTGCGCGCTTCGTCGCGGCCGATCTGTCCGCCGAAGTTGATCCAGGCGCCGAACGACAGCGCCGACAGCTGCAGGCCGGTGGCGCCAAGGCGGCGGTAGTGCATGCGAATTCCTCCTGCGGTGCGAGCCGGCGAACGTGGCCGGCGGGCGGCCGCACAGTGTAGCGAGGCGAGCGGCACGCGCCCGCACTCCACGCATTGCCTTGATCGGCAACCGATTTCCGGCGCTGAACGGGGTTTGCCTTGCCGCCCGTCACCCCCTGCACTACGCTCCCTCTCTTTGGTCCGGCGATCCAGGGGAAGCAGATGGTCGAGGGTTTGGGGAGGATCGGCTTCGGCCTGTTCGGGTTGGCGGTGCTGATCGGGATCACCTGGTTGTTCTCGAACAACAAGCGCGCGGTGGATTGGAAGCTGGTCGCGACCGGCCTGATGCTGCAGATCGGCTTCGCCTCGCTGGTGCTGCTGGTGCCGGGCGGGCGCGAGGTCTTCAACTGGCTGGGACAGCTGTTCGTGAAGGTGCTGAGCTTCGTCAACGAAGGCTCCAACTTCATCTTCGGCAGCCTGATGGACACCACCAGCAACGGCTTCATCTTCGCCTTCCAGGTGCTGCCGACGATCATCTTCTTCTCCGCGCTGATGGGCGTGCTCTACCACCTGGGGGTGATGCAGGCGGTGGTGCGGGTGATGGCCTGGGCGATCACCAAGGTGATGCGCGTGTCCGGCGCGGAGACCACCAGCGTCTGCGCCAGCGTGTTCATCGGCCAGACCGAGGCGCCGCTGACGGTGCGCCCGTACATTCCGAAGATGACCGAGTCCGAATTGCTGACGATGATGATCGGCGGCATGGCCCACATCGCCGGCGGCGTGCTCGCCGCCTACGTGGGCATGCTCGGCGGCAGCGATCCGGAGCAGCAGGCGTTCTACGCCAAGCACCTGCTGGCGGCGAGCATCATGGCGGCGCCGGCGACGCTGGTGGTGGCCAAGCTGCTGATCCCGGAGACCGGCACGCCGCTGACCCGCGGCACGGTCAAGATGGAAGTGGAGAAGACCACCAGCAACATCATCGACGCGGCCGCCGCCGGCGCCGGCGACGGCCTGCGCCTGGCGCTGAACATCGGCGCGATGCTGCTGGCGTTCATCGCGCTGATCGCGCTGGTCAACGCGCCGCTGACCTGGTTCGGCGACGTCACCGGCCTGGCCGCGGCGATCGGCCGCCCGACCAACCTGTCCACCATCTTCGGCTACCTGCTGGCGCCGATCGCCTGGGTGATCGGCACGCCGTGGGCGGACGCGACCACGGTCGGCTCGCTGATCGGGCAGAAGGTCGTGATCAACGAGTTCGTCGCCTACAGCGAGCTGTCGAAAATCGTCAAGGGCGAGATCCCCGGCATGCAGCTGAGCGAGGAAGGCCGGCTGATCGCCACCTACGCGCTGTGCGGCTTCGCCAACTTCAGCTCGATCGCGATCCAGATCGGCGGCATCGGCGGGCTGGCCCCGGAGCGGCGCCAGGACCTGGCGCGGTTCGGCCTGCGCGCGGTGCTCGGCGGTTCGATCGCCACCTTCATGACCGCCACCATCGCCGGCGTGCTGTCGCACTTCGGCTGATGCGATTCCCCTTTCCCCAGTACTTGTTGAGAAGCAGCACATGCCTATGAGTTCGGTCATCGTCGTCGGTTCGTTCAATGTCGACCACGTCTGGCGCTGCGAGACCCTGCCCGCCCCCGGCGCGACCATCGCCGGCCGCTACAGCACCGGCCCCGGCGGCAAGGGCTTCAACCAGGCGGTGGCGGCGGCGCGCGCCGGCGCCCGCACCACCTTCGTGTGTGCGCTCGGCGACGATGCCGGCGGCGCGATGGCGCGCGCGCTGGCGGCGCAGGACGGCATCGATCTGGCCGCCGAGGCCAGCACCGAGCCGACCGGCACCGGCGGCATCTACGTCGACGGCCACGGCCGCAACACCATCGTCATCGGCGCCGGCGCCAACGCCGCGTTGAGCCTGGGCTTCGTGCAGGCGCAACGCGCGCTGCTGGGCTCGGCGCGGGTGCTGCTGGCGCAGCTGGAATCGCCGATCGAGACCATCGAGGCGACCCTGGCGCTGGCGCGCGAGACCGGCCTGACCACGGTCCTCAACGCGGCGCCGGCCAATGCGCAGACCAGCATCGGCCTGCTCAAGCTGGCCGACGTACTGACCCCGAACGAAACCGAGTTCGCCGCGCTGCTGACGCGCCATGTCGGCGAGCGCGTGGATGCCGACGACGTCGCCGCCACCGATGGCGGCAGCCTGCACGCGCTGTGCCGCAAGCTGCTGCCGGGCGGCACCGTGGTGGTGACGCTGGGCGCGGTGGGCGCGTTCATCTCGCACCCCGAAGAGCGCCAGCGCGGCGACACGCAGCCGTATTACCGCATCGGCGCCGAGGCCGCGCAGACCGTGGACACCACCGGTGCCGGCGATGCGTTCAACGGCGCGCTGGCGGCTTCGCTGGCGCAATCGCCGAACGCCAGCTTCGCCACCCATGTGCGCTTCGCCAACCACTACGCGGCGCGTTCGACCGAAGCCGAAGGCGCTGCCGCGTCGATGCCGCGACTGGTGCCCGACGCCGGCTGAGCCGTCCGCGCCGATCGCGGCCTCCGTTGCCGCGCACCCAGACCACCGACCCACCGCCCGGCGCCGCGCCGGGCCTGCATCCCGACAAGGAGTTTTCGATGCCGCGTTTTTCCGCCCTCTCGTTCGGCGCGCTGTGCGCGCTGCTTGCCCCGCTGTCCGCCCTCGCCGCGCAGCGCTGCGACTGGAACAGCACTGCCGCCGACGCCGACCGCGCCGCGGTGACCGTCTCCGCCGACAGCCTGCAACAGGCGATCGCGGCGCACTACGACGACGCCGACCAGGAAGACGGCGCGGCCCTGGCGCGCACGCTGCTGCAGCGCGCGCAGTCGCCGCAGCTGCCGGGCAAGCTGGAAGGCCGCTGGAAGGTGCGCTCGATCCAGGTCGACCAGCGCTTCGCCTATGCCTACCCCTACTTCAAGGCCGAGATCGCGCGCGATCCCTGCGGCTATCGCCTGAGCAAGACCAGCGGCTCGCAGCGCCGCAGCGGCACGCTGTATCCGCTGGCCAAGGACAGCCGCGAGTTCGCGTTCCTCGGCGCCAGCACGGTCAACGACGATCCGCAGGGCCATTACGCGCCCGGCAACGTCTCGGACGGCACCAATGGCAACAGCGTCGGACGCCTGGTGGCGCTGGGACCCGACGAACTGCTGCTGATCCTGGACGGCAACGCCAAGGGCTTCGAGCTGTACCAGCTGATCCGCTGAATCCGCGACCTGCGGCCGGGTCGCGCGCGCGCGATCCGGTCGGCGCACGCGCTCGGGCCTGTCCCAGCCAGGTCGCCGCGCTTGCCGCCGCCAACATGGCTGTCCGAGTTGGCAGCGGCCGCGGCGGCGGCGACAATGGCCGCATGCGCATCGGCCCCTACACGATCGAACCGAAGGTGATCCTGGCGCCGATGGCCGGGGTCACCGACAAGCCGTTCCGGCTGCTGTGCAAGCACCTGGGTGCCGGCCTGGCGGTGTCGGAGATGACCATTTCCGATCCGCGCTTGTGGCAGACCCGCAAATCGCTGCAGCGCATGGACCATGCCGGCGAACCGGACCCGGTCAGCGTGCAGATCGCCGGCACCGAGCCGCAGCGGCTGGCCGAGGCGGCGCGCTACAACGCCGACCACGGCGCGCAGCTGATCGACATCAACATGGGCTGCCCGGCGAAGAAGGTGTGCAACGCCTGGGCCGGCTCGGCGCTGATGCGCGACGAGGCGCTGGTGGCGCGCATCCTCAGCGCGGTGGTGAACGCCTCGCCGGTGCCGGTGACGCTGAAGATCCGCACCGGCTGGGACTGCGACCACCGCAACGGCCCAGCCATCGCGCGCATCGCCGAGGACTGCGGCATCGCCGCGCTGGCCGTGCACGGCCGCACCCGCGACCAGCACTACAGCGGCCAGGCCGAATACGCCACGATCGCGCAGATCAAGGCCGCATTGCGCATCCCGGTGATCGCCAACGGCGACATCGATTCGCCGCACAAGGCCGCGCAGGTGCTGGCCGCGACCGGCGCCGACGCGGTGATGGTCGGCCGCGCCGCGCAGGGCCGGCCGTGGATCTTCGGCGAGATCGCGCACTATCTGGCGACCGGCGAACTGCTGCCGGCGCCGGCGCTGCCGTTCGTACGCGACACCCTGCTCGGCCACCTGCGGGCGCTGCACGATTTCTACGGCGAAGCGCAGGGCGTGCGCATCGCGCGCAAGCACCTGGGCTGGTACGCCAAGGATCGTCCCGAGAACGCGGCGTTCCGCGCGGTGGTCAATCGCGCCGAGAGCGCCGATGCGCAACTGCGGCTGACGGCCGATTACTTCGATGCGCTCATCGCCGGCGTGTCGCCCGACTTGCCCGCCGCGGCCTGAGCGGCGCGACGCAGCACCACGCCAGGCGTTCGCAGCGGGTTCCTTTCCCAACTGTGCGGCTTTGCCCGCAACCACGCAGGCGCGGCGGCTGGAACTAGCGCGCCCGCGCGGCGGCGTGCCCGTTCGGCCAGATCGACCACAGCGCCACGCGGACAGCAGGCATCCGCACGCGGACCGGGAGGCGGCGGCGATCCCCTAGCCGCTCAGTGCAGCTCGGACTGTGCTGGCGCGCCGACCGGTGTCGTCGCTGCCGGCTCGGTCCAGATCCGCCGCCACATCCGCGCCAGCGCCGCGCCGATCTGCCCGCGCGCCACCGGGGCGCGATACGCGGCCTGCAGCTGGCGCGGCGCGATCGCCTGCCAGCCACCGCCGTGCTGCCGCGCCACCGCGAAGTTGAAGTTGTAGTCCGGCTCCAGGCCCATGCGCAGGTCGCTGAGCACCAGTTCGCCGTCCTTGACCTGGGCGCGCATGAAACCGCGGTTGAACCAGGCCAGCCGCTGCACCGCCGGCAAGGCGCGCACTTCGCCCAGCGCCTGGGTGTTGGACGGATAGCCCTGGAAGCGCATCGGCCCGCGGTCGGCGACCAGCGAGCGCTCGCCGATCACATAGCCGCTCGGCGTCATCGCCACCACCCGCCACAACAGCGTGTTGAACGGCATCGGCACCGAGAAGCGCGGCGCGTGCTGCAGGCCCATCGCCGCCAGCGCGCGATCGGCCTGGCGATCGACCAGGTGCTTGGCCAGCAGCGACCAGCCCAGGTAGGCGCTGCTCAGGATCAGCCCGGCCAGCAGCGCCTGCTGCGCCAAGCGCCGTGCGCGCGCCCACCAGGCGATGGCGCAGGCCAGGAGCAGCCACAGCGTGTAGCCCGGATCGATGATGAACACGCTGGACCACATCGTCGGCGGCGGCCGCAACGGCCACCACAGCTGCGTGCCGTAGACGGTGAACGCGTCGAGCAGCGGATGGGTGATCAGCGCCAGCTGGATCGCCCAGAACCAGCGCCGCGGCGCTGCGGCCACACGGCCATGGCCGAAGCGTCGGTACAGCCACCAGATCAGCCAGCCGAGCAGCGGCAGCACGAACAGCGAATGGCTGAAGCTGCGGTGCACGGTCATCAGCGTGACCGGGTCGCGAGTCAGCGGCAGCAGGAGCAGCGAATCGAGGTCGGGCGCGGTGCCGAGCGCGGCGCCGGCCAGCAGCGCGGCGCGGCGATGCGCCGCGGGGGCGATGGCGGCGGCGACGGCGGCGCCGAGCACGATCTGGGAGAGGGAATCCATCGGCCGATGCTAGCAGGCACGGCCGTCGCGGCCATGTGCGCGGGCTTGGTCGCCGCCGGTGGTCGCGCCGCAGGTCGCGCGGCGGCGGCATGGCGTGCCGGTGTTTGCAGGCGGGCTTCAGTCTCCGACGGTATCCGGACTCGGCAAATTCACTGCTTCGTTCGTCGCGACTGAAGTCGCTCCCACAGGGAATTGCTGCATACCGGCTGGGTGCACTGCAGGAGGGGCTTCAGCCCCGACAGACCGGTTCCGAAGCCGGCGGGTCCACGGCTTCGTTCGTCGCGGCTGAAGCCGCTCCTACAAGAGCGTGCATCGTGCCGGCTGGATGCACTGTAGGAGGGGCTTCAGCCCCGACAGATCGGTTCCGAAGCCGGCGGGTCTACGGCTTCGTTCGTCGCGGCTGAAGCCGCTCCTACAAGAGCGTGCATCGCCGTGCTGGCTGGATGCACTGCAGGAGGGGCTTCAGCCCCGACAGACCGGTTCCGAAGCCGGTAGGTCCGCTGGCTCCGTTCGTCGCGGCTGACGCCGCTCCTGCTGATGAAGCCGGCCTGCTTGGAGGGGATCCTCGCCGCAGGCCCGCGATCACGCCGCCTGCGGCAGGCGCAACACGCGCGGCGCCAAGGTCTCGAGCACCTGACCGGTATGCGACAGCAGCTGCAGCCGACCCTGGTGGTCTTCGCTCAGCGCGGTCAGGCTCTCGACCCAGTCACCGTCGTTGGCGTAGACCAGGCCGTCGCGCTCGAACAGGCCGGCGCGGTGCACATGGCCGCAGACCACGCCGTCCAGGCCGCGGCGGCGCGCATCGTCCAGCCCGGCGTCGACGAAGCGCTCGATGTAGCGCTCGGCGGCGCTGCTCTGCCGCTTCAGGTAGTCGGCCAGCGACCAGTAGCGCATGCCGAAACGGCGGCGCACGCGGTTGGTCAACTGGTTGCCGGTGAGGATGCGGTAGTACAGCCAGTCGCCGAACTTCTCCTGCAGGCCGCCGAACTGGGTGACCGCGTCGTAGTCGTCGCCATGCACCACCAGCAACCGGCGGCCATCGGCGGTCACGTGCACCGCGCGCCGGCGCACCTGCATCGCCGGCAGCGCCAGGCCGCAGAAGCGGCGGATCGGGCGATCGTGGTTGCCGGGCACGTAGATCAGTTCGGTGCCGCCGCGCGCCAGCGCGTGCAGCGCATCGATCACGCGCTGGTGCGCCGCGCCCCACACCGCGCGGCGCTGCGCCATCCACCAGAAATCGACGATGTCGCCGACCAGATACAGCTGCTTGCACTGCAGGCCGCCGAGGAAATCGGCCAGTTCGCGCGCATGGCAGTGCGGCGCGCCCAGGTGCACGTCGGACACGAACACCGCCCGACGCGGGGGCACAGACAAGCTGCTCACATTGTTCATGCCATCACCTCAGCTTCGCTACGTGGCCGTTCCAGGTAGCGCACGCGCTTCTTGCTGCGAATGCGCTGCAGATCCAGTTCGATCAGGCCATCGACCGCGTCGTTGAACGCCGGATCGACGCCGAAGGCGAGGAAGCGTGCGCCGCCCGGCTCGCACAGCTCGGTGTATTGCTTGTAGAGCATCGGCACCGCCGCGCCGAGCGCGTCCAGGTTGCCCTTGAGCACCTTGAACGCGGTGTCCGCGTCCAGCGCGTCGAACGCCGGCGGCGCCTGCGAATAGTCGAACGGCCGCGCCGAGGCGGCTTCGCCCAGCGCATCGCCGTAGTAGCGCGCGTAGTAGGCCACGATCTGCTCGCGCGCCTGCCGCGGCAGCGCCGCGCTGATCGAGACCGCGCCGTACAAATAGCGCACCTGCGGGTAGTCGCGCAGGTAGGCGCCGATGCCCTGCCACAGGTAGTCGATGCTGCGGCTGCCCCAGTAGTCGGGCACCACGAAGCTGCGGCCCAGCTCCATGCCGGCGGCGATGCGCGGCAGCAGCGCTTCGCCGTAGCGGAACAGCCCGGCGGTGTAGAAGCCGGCCAGGCCGCGCTCGGCCAGCACCGGCGCGCCGCGGGCCACGCGGTAGGCGCCGACCACGCGCGCGGCGGCGCCGTCCCACAGCACGATGTGCTCGTACCAGGTGTCGTAGTCGTCCAGGTCCAGGCGCCGGCCGGTGCCCTCGCCGACCGCGCGGAAGGTCAGCTCGCGCAGGCGGCCGATCTCGCGCAGCAGCGCCGAGCCGGCACGCAGCCGGCCCACGCGGATCTGCTTGCCGTCCACGGTCTGGCCCAGGCTGCGCAGCGTGGCGAGTTCCGCCGCCACCGCGGCCGGATCCTCCGCCGCGACCAAGGGTTCCTCGCTCGGCGCGGGCACGTCGGCGCCGGCACGGCCCAGCGCATACAGCTCGCGGCGCAGGCCGCGCATCAGTTCGGCGTCGGACTGCCCCTGCGGCAGCACGCGGGCGCGGCCCAGGCTCAGCGCGATGCGCCGCTCGCGGCGGGCGAACATCTCCCGCGCCAGCAACGCGGTGCCGGCCGGCTTGAACAGTGCCGAGGCGCCATAGAACAGCGCCGAGTTGCGCGCATGGATGCGCACCGGCAGCACTGGGGTGGCGGTGCGCAGCGCGAAGCGGGTGAAGCCGCGGCGCCAGCGCCCGTCGGCCACCCCGCCCCAGCCCAGCCGCGACACTTCGCCGGCCGGGAACACGATCACGCACTGCTCCTGCTCCAGCGCCTGCTCGATCGCGCGCACGCTGGCCGGCGACGGCGCGCCGCCGAGGATGCGCACCGGCAGCAGCAGCTCGCGCAGGCCTTCCAGCGCCCACAGGAAGTCGTTGGCGACGATCTTCACGTCGCGCCGCACCTGGCCCACGCAATCCAGCAGCGCCAGAGCGTCCAGCGCGCCGGACGGATGGTTGGCGACGATCAGCAGGCGCCCGCGTGCCGGAATGCACTCTGCTGGGGTCGGCGCGACCACGTAGCGCGCCTGCAGGAAATCCATCCCGGCCTGGACCAGGGCGAAGCCGCGCAGTTCGTGACTGGCGTCGAGGAACGCCTCCAGCGCGTCCAGGCCCGACCATTTCTGCAGGCCGCGCAACAGCGGCCGCACCAGCCGCGAGCGGCGCCCGGCGAACCAGTGCGGGTAGCGATCCTGCAGACGACGTTCGAGTGCGAGCACGGCAAGCCCCCTTGCTGACTGCGCACAGCTTCGGCCCCCGCGGCGACACCGATCTTGCAATATGACTACGGCAAAGTGACGCCCGCGGTCCCGCCGGCTGACCGGTTAACCTTGCCCAACGGCGGCGGGGCCACAATGCACAGCACCGCGCGCCCGTGTATCATGCGCGTCCATCTTTTCATCCGAATACAAGGATATAGCCGCGATGTCCAGCTATCTCTTCACCTCCGAGTCGGTCTCCGAAGGCCACCCGGACAAGATCGCCGATCAGATTTCCGATGCGGTGCTCGACGCGATCCTGACCCAGGACAAGCGCGCGCGCGTGGCCTGCGAAACGCTGGTCAAGACCGGCGTGGCGATCGTCGCCGGCGAAATCACCACCAGCGCCTGGATCGACCTGGAAGCGCTGACCCGCAAGGTGATCCTGGACATCGGCTACAACAGCTCCGACGTCGGCTTCGACGGCGAGACCTGCGGCGTGCTCAACCTGATCGGCAAGCAGTCGCCGGACATCAACCAGGGCGTGGACCGCAAGAAGCCGGAAGAACAGGGCGCCGGCGACCAGGGCCTGATGTTCGGCTACGCCACCCGCGAGACCGACAGCTTCATGCCGGCGGCGATCCACCTGTCGCACCGCCTGGTCGAGCAGCAGGCCAAGATCCGCAAGAAGAAGAACTCGCCGCTGGCGTGGCTGCGCCCGGACGCCAAGAGCCAGGTCACCCTGCGCTACGAAGACGGCGTGGCGACCGCGATCGACGCGGTGGTGCTGTCCACCCAGCACGACCCGGACATCAAGCAGAAGCACCTGGTCGAAGCCGTGCGCGAAGAAATCCTCAAGCCGGTGCTGCCGGCCAAGTGGCTGCACAAGGGCACCAAGTTCCACATCAACCCGACCGGCAAGTTCGTGATCGGCGGGCCGGTCGGCGACTGCGGCCTGACCGGGCGCAAGATCATCGTCGACACCTACGGCGGCTGGGCGCGCCACGGCGGCGGCGCGTTCTCCGGCAAGGACCCGTCCAAGGTCGACCGTTCCGCCGCCTACGCGGCGCGCTACGTGGCCAAGAACGTGGTCGCCGCCGGCCTGGCCGACCGCTGCGAAGTGCAGGTCTCCTACGCCATCGGCGTGGCCGAGCCGACCTCGATCTCGGTCACCACCTTCGGCACCGGCAAGATCGCCGACGACAAGATCGAGAAGCTGATCCGCAAGCACTTCGACCTGCGTCCGTTCGGCATCATCCAGATGCTCGACCTGATCCACCCGATGTACCAGCAGACCGCCTCGTACGGCCACTTCGGCCGCACCCCGAAGGCGTTCACCTACACCGACGGCACCGGCGCGCAGCACAACGCCACCTCGTTCTCGTGGGAAAAGACCGACCGCGCCGACGCGCTGCGCGCGGACGCGAAGCTGAAGTAAGCCGACGCTTCGGCGCTTGCACGAAAACGGGCCGCATCGCGGCCCGTTTTTTTTTGTTCGCCTCGACGTCGTGACAGAACGCGTATCGCCCCCTGTAGGAGCGGCTTCAGCCGCGACCGGGCGTTACCGGAAGCGCCCCGCTCGCGGCTGAAGCCGCTCCTACAACAAGCGGCGGCAACTCTATTCCGGCAGGCGACACGCCTCCTCACACCAAGGCAAACCGCGGGAATGCCCTCTCACCCGCGCCGCTGCAACGAGTCCTGCAACACCTTCTGGAACTGCTGCAGCGTGCACAGCTGGGTCTTGGCGTCGCTGCAGCCCGGCACGTGCAGGGTCTGCAGCAGCGGCGGCTTGCGCAGGCTCAGCGGGGTCAACTCGCGCAGCTGGTCCAGCGATTGCGCCTGGTAGCGCAGGCGCACGTAGCGCTGGCCGCTGCGCGTGTCGCGCAGTTGCTCGAGCACCAGCGCGCCGCCCGGCGGCGAGTCGTCGCGGCCGAAGCCGGGCAGATGGAAGTGCAGGTCGAGCAAGCCGCTGAGCGCGGCGATGTGGGTATCGCTGGCGACCAGCACGCTCAGCTTCGGCGCCTCCGCCACGCCCAGCGTGTCCAGCACCCGCCGCGCCAGCGGCGCGCCGGCGCGCGCGGCCATGTACTGCGGCCGCGCGTAGATCTCGAACAGCAGCGCATGCAGACGCGACACCACGCCGATGCGTTCGCGGGTGGCGCGGCCCCAGCCGACCTGGTCCAGCGGCAGGCCTTCGGCGTATTGCAGGATGAATACCTCGGCGGTGCCGGAGGTCAGGTCCAGCGGGCCATGCATGGCGATGCCGCGGCCGTTGCCGCTGGCGCTCAGCGACGACGGCATGCGCGCGAAATCGCAGTCCTTGGCGCTGCAGCCGAGGATCTGCCGCATCGTGCGCAGTTCCTTCGCGTAGGGCGCGAGCACCGCGCCGGGACCGCCGGTCTGGCGCTGGATCGACGCCACCGCGGCGTCCGCGTCGAAGTCCACCGCACCGGCCTCGACCGGGCGGAACAGCGGATCGTCGCTGCCTTGCGGCTGATGCCCGGCCTGCAGTCCGCAGCCCGGGGCCAGGGTCTCGGCCAGGATCTGCGCGCTGGCGATGGTGCGCTGGTCGGTATTGGCGTAGACGCTGACCGCGCCGTCGGCAGGGCAGCCGGCGGCCGGCAGCACGCCGTCGCGGACCAGCCATTGCCGGGTGTAGTCGCCGCTCAGCTGCACGGCCACGCGGCCATGCGCGGTGAGCAGGCTCGCCGGCGTGTTCCACACCGGCCACGGACGGTCGGCCAACGCCGCCGCCGCGGCTTCGCCATCCAGCGGCGCACGCACGCCGTGACGGAACAGCATCACCACCTGCTCGACCTGCAGTGACGGCGCAGACGCTTCGCGCGCGGGCCGCGCTTGCGCGCCGGCGGTTGCCGCCAGCACTGTCAACAGCATCCACCGCATCCGCTTGCTCATCGTCGTTCCAGAAAAAAGGGGAAAGAAATCACTCACTGCGCGGCATCCATCGCACTGCATGCCGGTGCGATTGCAGCGCAGGTCCATGGCGATCGCGTGTCGGTCGCCGCACTGCGGCTGGCCGGACACACCCGCAACTCATCGCTGTCGCAACATTGCGCTGCGGACACCGACGCCAGCTACTAGCGCCGGCTCACTGGCGATCATGCGCGCGCGCCACGCGCCCAACGACCGCATGCATGCCGACGCGCGCCGCGACGACATGCCGCGACGCGCGAGGAAAGCCGGCCCATGCACAGGCCGTTGGCTCAGAACGTGTACTTCACGGTCAGCAGGCTGGTGCGCCCGGCATCGACGATGTCCGAGATCGCGGTGCTGTTGCGGCCCACATGCGCCCAGTAGCTCAGGCGATTGGTCAGGTTGGCCACCGACAGGTCGGCGCGCAGGTGCTCGTTCACCGCATAGCCCACGTGCAGATCGACGCGGGTGATCGGCTTCACCCACAGGTCGTCCCAGCTGGCGCCCTGGTCCAGGTAGTCGTAGACCGACACGTATTCGCCCGAGTAGTGGTAGCTCAGGTTCACCGACAGCGGCCCCTTCTCGTAGAACAGCTCGGCGTTGGCCATCAGGTCCGGCGCGTTCTGGATGCGCTCGTCGTGGAAGCCGGTCATGCCCAGGTCGACGCGGGTGGACTGGCGGGTGACGTTGGCGCCGATGCCGAAGCCGTCCAGCGGCGCCGGCATGCCCTGCAGGGTCTGCCGCACCGCCGCTTCCACGCCCAGCACCTTGCCGTCGCCGCCGTTCTGCGGACGCACGTAGCGCACGCTGCCGCTGGTGCTCGCCCCGGCATTTGCCGCATCCGAGCCGTTCTCGTAGATGTAGTCGGACAGGCGCTTGTAGTAGCCGGCCAGCATCGCGTGGCCGCCGACGCCGTTGTCCCACTCGCCGGACAGGTCGACATTGACCGCCTTGATCGGCTTCAGATCCGGATTGCCTTCGGTAATGGTGGTGATGCCGTCGCTGGACACGCTGTAGCTGGAACCGCCGCCGAGCTGCACGAACGCCGGGCGCGTGTAGCTGGTCCACACCGAGGCGCGGTACACCGCGTTGGCGTTGCTGGGGCGATAGTTCAGGAACACGCTGGGCAGCGGCACGTCGTAGGTGGTGTGGTTGTTCTGGAAGTAGCCGGCCAGCTCGTTGCCGCTGCTGTCCTTGGGCATCGTCCAGTAGGTGTTGCGGATGCTGGTCTGTTCGAAGCGCAGGCCGGGGATGATCTCCAGGTCGCCGGTCTTGAACGTCGCCATCGCATAGGCCGCGGCCACCGCCTCGGTACCGCGCATGGTGTCGCAGTTCTGATTGTTGACCGCCAGGCTGCCGCAGGTGTCGAAGCTGCTCGCGGTCAGGTACTTGGCGATCGAGGCCTTCAGCGCCGAATTGCTCAGCTTGACCGTCGGGTAGTCGTACTTGCCGGGATACACAGAGTCGTAACTGCCGCTGACCAGGCCGGTGTTCTCCAGCAGCGTGCCGTCGGTGAACTTGGCGGTGGTCCAGTCGCGCTCGGTGAACTCGCGCGAGCTGTCCACGTACTTCACGCCGAACTGCAGGCTGCTCAGCGCGCCCTCGTCGAAGTCGTAGCGCGCGTCGAACTTGGCGCCGCCCTTCTTCTGCCCGCTGTAGGACTTGGTCAGCTGGCCGTGGCGGCGCGCGTACAGGCTGCCGATGTCGTCGGCCTGGTTCTGCATCGCGGTGGTCAGCTGCGGCACCGGGAAGCCTTCGCTGTCGTAGCTGATGAAGCTGTTGGCGCCGTACGGGAACTGGGTGGAGCTGTACTGATCCACGCGCGCAGAGACTTCGATGTGGTCCGGGCGATCGTTGTCGCCGAAGCTGTAGAACAGGTTCGGCGACAGCGTCCAGTTGCCGAGCTGCTTGTCGCCGCCGAACTGGAACGTGGCCAGGTCGGCCACTTCCGGATTGGTCTCGTACCAGTAGCGCACCGCGACGCGGTTGATCTGCGGCTGGTACACGCCGGTGCTGCCGATCTGGGTGTAGCTGACGCTGGCCGGCACGAACTGCGTATAGCCGGTGTTCTGCTCGGTCTTGGCGTAGGCGTAGGTCGCCCGCGCGTACAGCTGCAGGGTCGGGTCGACATGCCAGTCGAAGGAGACGTTGCCGCCGTAGCGCTTGGTGTCGCCGCCGGAATAGCCGATGTTGGTGCCGGTGGACTGCAGCGAATCTTCCGCGTCGTAGCCGGCGGCCAGCGCGCCCTTGGCGGTGGTGCGGGAGAATTCCCACGAACCGTCGTTGCGCGCGGCGGAGGCGCTGGCCACTTCGCTGTTCACGTAGTGGCGCTCGTCGTAGTAGGCGCTGGCGTAGATGCCGAACTGGTGCTCGCTGCCGAACTTGGCGTGGAACTCGCCGGCCGCGCCCTTGCCCAGGCCGCTCTCGTCGTAGTCGCGGGCGCGGCTTTCCATGCGCCCGCTGGCGGTGATGCTGCCGCCGATCGCGTCGCTGTAGTCGAAACCGCTGGGGGTGCGGTAGTCGATGGTGCCGCCGATCGCATCGCCGTCCATCGCCGCGGTGGAGGTCTTGTTCAACACGATGGTCTGCAGGCCGGACGGCGGCAGCAGGCTCAGCTGCACGCTGCGGCTGTACGGCATGCCCTGGGCGACGTTGACGCCGTTGATCAGGTTGACGTTGTATTCGGCGTTGAGGCCGCGCACCGAGGCGAACATGCCCTCGCCGCGCGCGGCGCCGTCGACGCCGCCGAAATACGACTGCCCGGTGTTGACCACGTTGACGCCCGGCAACAGGCCCAGCGCCTCGGCGATGTTGTGCACGGCGGTGTACTTCAGGTCGTCGGCCGACAGCACGTTGGCGGTGTTGCTGGCCGCCATCTGCATGTCGGCGGCGGTGTAGCGGTTCGCCGCGACGGTCACGGTCGACAGGGTCTGCGCATTGCCCTTGGCGGCGGCCGGCGCGGTGTCGTCGCCGGCGGTGTTCTGCGCCTGCTCCTGTGCGGGGTCTTCGGCATGGGCGGCGGCGGCGAGGGCCAGGCTCAGGGCCAGGGCGATGGATCCGGCAAGCCGGTGCGGCCTGGCGCGGTGCGATGCGTGGTTCATGGAAATTCCATCAGGACGTGGGGTGGTGTCCCGGCACGCGACGACGCCGCGGCCGGAGAAGGCAAAGCGCTGCCCGTATCGCCGGCGCGAAGCCGGCAACTGGGCGAACATCTGGGGGAGTTCCGTGTCGGAGCTGGACCGTGCGAACTGACGGTCCGTTAACAACTGCGGCGCATTGTGTGCGTCGATGTTTGCAGATGCGTGACGGAGTTCATAGGTGAACGGAAATGCGATACGTCAGTGATGCATACGCGTGCGTATCGCAAGTGCGCATGGCTGCGGCGCTTTTGCCGCGGACATCCGGCGCGCCATAACGCCACCGCAGGAGCGGCTTCAGCCGCGACGAACGACGCGGCGGGCCTGACGGCGACGGAGACTGTCGCGGCTGAAGCCGCTCCTACAGTGCACCCAGATGGCGTCGCGTACGCCCTTGGGAGCGACGCCAGGTGACATTCGCCATCGGTCGCAACGAGGTTTACCGATAGTGCGCGTCGCGACTGAAGGCGCTCCCACGGAGGGATCTAACCGGGTGCCTATCGACTCCGCCGCATCACTCCGACGCGATCTGCGCATGCAGGATGCGGCGGATCTCCAGGATCGCCTGCGGCGTCTCCTGCACGCTGTGTCCGGAGGTGATCACCAGTTCCGATTCAGCGCCATCCAGGTGCGCGCTGCGGTAGGGCACCAGCCCATCGTCGGCGACGGCCAGCGGCAGCGCCGGGTTGCGCCGGGCGATGATCGAGTTGTAGCGCACGGCTGGCGAAATCGGCAGCTCGGCGGCCGCACGCACGAACGGATCGGTATCGCGCAGATTGTCGATGCCGTTGGGCAGGCGCTGCGGCACGCCGTCCTGGCCGGCGATGTCCTGCATCACCTCGGTGAAGCGCTGCAGCAAGGTCACCGGCAAGCGGATCAGTCCGCCGACCAGGCGCCCGATGCTGCCCTCGGCGATGGCGGTGCCGCGGTGCGGCGCGGCGATGAAGATGGCGCGGTCCACCTGCGGCAGCGGCGCGAAGCGCAACAGCGGCTGCAGGCGATCGCGGATCCGCGCGCCGCGTTCGCCGCTCAGGTCGCGGCCGGCGAGCAACGCGTTCCAGATGCGCTCGCCGGAACTGCTGACCAGCAGCCGCGCGATCACTCCCCCCATGCTGTGGCCGATCAGCACCATATGCTGCGAGGCCGGCGCCTGCCCCTGCGGATCGAAATTGTGCAGGGTCTGCTGCAGCAAGGTTTCGATCTGCGCGCGGTTCCAGGCGATCGGCATGTTGGTCGGGTAGTAGACCTGCCAGATCTTGTAGTGGCGGCGCAGTTGCTCGTCGCCCATGATCTCGTTGGCGACGTTGACCCAGGCCTCGGGGCTGCTGCCCAGGCCGTGCAGCATCAGCACGATGCGCCGGTTCGGGTCGTAGGGCTGCATCAGGTACAGGTGCGGCTGCTCGATGCCGTGTTCGCGCCCCAGCATCGAGCGCAACGACTGCTTGGCGAAACCCGAACGCGCCAGCCACAGGCCGTAGGCGGCGGTGAAATTGGCCGCCAGCGGCAGCCGCTGGCCGTGCACGACGACCTCGTTGTCGCGATACGGATCGTAGGGCGCGATCACCACGCTGCGCGTGTCCAGCACCTGCGCCAGGCTGTCGCCGTCGAAGCGCAGCAGCACGGTGGTCGGCGCGTACGACAGTTCGCTGTAGCCGGCGGTATCGGCGACCGCTTGCCCTGGCTTCGCAGCAGCCATGATCGCGGTCGGATCGCCGACCTGCGCCGGCGACACTTCCGCCACCAGTTCGGCTCCGAAGCCATCGCGGCGATAGGTGCTGCGCAGGCCGTCGAAACGCAGCGAGGCGGCAGGCACCATCGCATTCGGCCGCGCCACGCCGCCCGGCAGGCGGAAACTGTCCAGCTGCGCGCGCACTTGCCAGCCGGCGGCAGCCAGCGTGTCGTCGTCGCGCAATTCGCCGCTGGCGCTGCGCGCGCGCCAACGTTCGAACATCGCGCCGACCACGTGCTGCACCGCGTAGTTGTAGTAATCGCGCACCTGCGTCTGCCGGTCCTCGAAGGCGCGCGCGCTGGCCGGGCGTTCGGTATAGAACAGGTAGGCATAGGCGTAGCGCGCGGTTTCCAGCCATGCCTGCAAGGCTGCATCGTCGAGTGCGACGTTGCCCTTGGGCGTACGCGTCGTCGCCGCGCGCAACCACAGCTCCGACAAGGTCGCCAGGCGGCGTTCCTCGTCCAGTCCCTGCACCGTGCGCAGTTGCGCGGCGCAGGCGGGGATGTCGGCCTCGCAGGGCTTGCGCTCGATCGCGACCACGCGCAGCGTTTCCTGGCTGGCGTCGCTGAGTTCGCCGGTGCTGAGCACGTCGCCGCGCTTGGTCGCGATGTAGTCGCCGGCCGCGCGCGACTGCACGGTGACCATGGCGCAGCCGGACCCGGCGAGCAGGCCCACCGCCAGCAGCGCGCGCGCCGCCAGCTGCCGCACCGCGCGCGCGGCGCGCATCAGCGCGGCGCTCCGGGCGGTTCTTCGCCGGGGATGCCTTCGCGGATGCGCTGCGAAAAGTCGGCGCCGGCGCCGGCCTGGCGTGCGCGCTCGCCGATGCGCCCGCGCGCCTGCAGCGTGGCCAGCGCGTAGCCCGGCACGAAGCCGTGCTGCGCATAGACATAGGACGGCAGATAGCCGGACAGCAGCAGGCGGTAATCCAGCGGCAGTTGCGGTTCGAACTTGCGCACCAGCTCGAACACGATGGTGGTGCAATTGCTGGTGGCGGTGTTGTAGAACTTCGGCGTGCGCTGCAGCTGCTGCGCCTGCGCCACGTAGCCCATGAACAGCTGGCGCAACTGCGCGCGCGGAATGTTCAGCCGGTACAGATAGACGTCTTCGCCGCGCACGTTGCTGCGCACCGCGAGGATGTCGCGCTCGTCGGCGGCGATCATCGCCTGCTCGAAATTGCGGAAGAACCCGGCCAGCGCGGAGAACGATTCGCCACGCTCCTTGCGGATCTCCAGCGAGAACACCACCCGGCGGCCGTCGTCGAAGCCGAACGAGACCAGGGTGTGGGCGATCGCCGGCCCCATCCAGTAGGACAGCGCCAGGTCCGCCGAGGCCAGCCGGTCCAGGTCGTACTGGCGGGTTTCCCAACGCGGCGTGTAGTCGCTGTCGCTGCGCCAGGCGAAATTGCGCACGTTGTGCAGGGTGACGAGGTGGCCTTCGACCTGCGGCTGCAGCGGCTGCGCCACGTCGTCGGCCCAGTCGCGGTTCTGCTCGGGCAACAGCTGCGACCAGCCGAACACCAGGCCGGCGCAGGCGACGGCGAAGATCCACGGCAGCACGCGGTAGTCGCGGGGATGGCGCAGGCCCCACAGCGCGGCGCCGCCCATCGCCAGCCACAGCAACGCCGAGGCGTAGCGCACCAGGCTGCCGGTATGCGGCAGGTAGGCCAGGAACAGCGCGCCCCAGACGCCGGCCAGCACGATCGCCAGCGCCACCGTTGCGCGCAACAGGCGTGCCGGCCAACCCCGCTGCGCGGCGTTGCGCGCCGCAATCGCGGCGACGGCGCGGCCCTGCCCTCGCCCGCGACGCAGGCTCATAGCGTCGCCGCCGCCGCGGGCGTGGCCAGCGCATGGCACAGCAGCCGGCAACCGCGCAGCGCCAAGGCCTTGCGTTCGGCTTCGTCGCTGCCGCGTTGGCAGGCGCCGAGCATGTCCATCAACAAGGTGAGGTCGTCGCCGTCCAGACCCTGGCGGCACAGGCCGGCGTCGGTGGCGCGCTGCAGGAACGGCAGCAGGATCGCCATCAGCCGCGCATGCGCCACCTCGATCTGCGGATGGTCGCGCGGCATCGAGCGCCAGCAATCGGCCAGCGGCGCGGACATCGCGATGTGCTCGGCGACATCGCGCAGCAGCAGGAACAGGCCGTCGGGGCGCTCGCCGATATCCCGCGCGCAGCATTCCAGCCCGTCCAGGGCGCGCTGCAGGAGCGCGATCATCAGGTCGGTGCGGTCGGCGAAATTGCGGTACAGCGTGGCCCGGCCCACGCCGGAGCGTTCGACCACCAACTCCAGCGGCGCGAGCACGCCGTGCTCGCAGAATACTTCGTCGGCCGCATCGAGCAGCAGGCGGCGACGTTGGGCGGCATCGGCACGGAGATCCATGCCGGGATTATCGGACAATTTTGTCCACTTGCAAGCGCGGTGCCGGCCGGACCGCGTCCGGCGGCCCGGCGGCGATGCTGGAAGCACGGCCACCGGGTCCGGTCCGGCCGCTGCTCAGCCGGTGTTCTGCACGCCTTGCGAGACGCCGTTGACGCAGGCCACCAACGCGCGCAGCAGGTCCTCGTCCTCGCCATCGGTGGCCCGCCAGCGCTGCAGCAGGTCCACCTGCAACACGCTGATCGGATCGATGTAGGGATTGCGCAGGCGGATCGACAACGCCAGCCGCGGGTCGTGCTGCAGCAGCGACGCCTGCCCGGTCAGCGATTTCACCCAGCCCTTGGTCAGCGCGAGTTCGTCGCGAATGCGCGGGAAGAAACGCTCGTGCAGCGGCCCGGCCAGGCGCGAGAACATCTCGGCGATGTTGAGGTCGCCCTTGGACAGCACCATCGCGATGTCGTCGAGGAAGGTGCGGAAGAACGGCCAATCGGCGGCCATCTCGCGCAGCGTGTCCTCGTGGCCGGCCTCCACCGCCGCGCGCAGGCCGCTGCCGACGCCGTACCAGCCCGGGATCACCGCCCGCGCCTGGCTCCAGGCGAATACCCACGGGATCGCGCGCAGGTTGTCCAGCGCCGCATCCTGGCCCAGCCGCCGCGACGGCCGCGAGCCCAGGGTCATCCGCTCGATCACGTCGATCGGCGTGGCCAGGCGGAAATAGCGCATGAACTCGGCATCGCCGACGAAGCTGCGGTAGGCGCGGGTGCTGTGCTCGGCGACGATGTCCATCACTGGCCGCCACGCGTCCTCGCGCGCGTCCAGCGCACGCGGACGCATGCTCGACAGCAGCACCGCGCCGGTCATCTGCTCCAGCGAGCGCAGCGCCAGCGCGCGGATGCCGTACTTGCGGTGGATCACCTCGCCCTGCTCGGTCACCCGCAGGCGGCCGTCGACGCTGCCGCGCGGCGCCGCTTCCAGCGCGCGCGTGGTCTTGCCGCCGCCGCGCACGATCGAACCGCCGCGGCCATGGAAGAAGGTCAGGCGGATGCCGAGGTCGGCGGCCGCATCGAGCAGTTCCACCTGCGCGCGCTGCAGGCCCCAGCGCGAGGCGGCGATGCCGCCGTCCTTGCCGCTGTCCGAGTAGCCGAGCATCACCATCTGCACGTCGTTGCGCGCGGCCAGGTGGCGCCGGTAGACCGGGTCGGCGAGCAGGTCGCGCAACGTGTCGGTGCCGCCGCGCAGATCGTCCACCGTCTCGAACAGCGGCACGATGTCCAAAGGCACCGCGCCTTGCGCATCGACCAGGCTGCCGCGCCGCGCCAGCGCCAGCACGGTCAGCACGTCGGCGCGGTTGTGCGCCATGCTGATGATGTAGCTGCCCAGCGCATCGGCGCCATGCCGCGCGCGCGCGTCGGCGAGCGCGGCGAACACCGCGTCCAGGCGTGCGTTGCCGGCATCCTCGGGGGCGGCCGGCAGGATCCGCTCGCCGCCGGCATAGGCGCCGAGCACGCTGGCACGGTCCTGCGCCGAACGTGCGTCCCACTCGTCCTCGCCCAGCGCCGCGGCGACCGCGCGCGCGTGCACGCTGGACTCCTGGCGCACGTCCAGCCGCGCCAGGTGGAAGCCGAAGCTGCGCACCCGCCACAGCAGCCGGCGCACCGCGAACCAGCCCGCGTGCAGGCCCTTGTTGGCCTGCAGGCTGTCGAGGATCAACTGCAGGTCCTGCTCCAGTTCGGTCGGCGTGGCGTAGGCGCCCGGCGCGTCGTCCAGCGTCGCCTGCAGGCGTGCGCGCATCAGGTCGTTGAGCAGGCGGTACGGCATGTCGCCATGCCGCGGCCGCGAGCGCGCCGCGGCCTCGGGCAGCAGGTGCCGGTAGCGTTCCAGCTGCGCCAGCAGCGCATCGCTGACCGCCACCAGCGTGGTCGACTGGCTGAGCAGGCTGGCCAGCTGCCACAGTTCCTTCAGGTAGCGATCCAGCACCGCGCGCCGTTGCGCGTCGAGCGTGGCGGTGATGGTGCCGGCATCCACGTTCGGATTGCCGTCCATGTCGCCGCCGACCCAGGTGCCGAACCGCAGCAGCCGCGGCAGCGGCACCGGCTCGCCGTAGGTTTCCTCGATCGCGTGCTCCAGGGTCTCGTACATCACCGGGACCACCCGGTACAGCACCTGGGTCAGGTAGAAGCCGACATGCTCGCGCTCGTCTTCCACCGTCGGCCGCACTGGCGAGGAATCGGCGGTCTGCCACGAGGCGGTCAGCGCCATGCGGAAGCGCGCCGCATCGGTGGCGCGCTCGCCGGGGGTGCGCATGCCGTCGAGGTTGTCGACCAGGCTGGCGACCATCAACTGTTCTTTCTCCAGCAGCGCGCGGCGCACGGCCTCGGTCGGGTGCGCGGTGAACACCGGCTCCACGTCGATGCGCGGCAGCCATTCGCCCAGTTCCTGCGCGCTCACGCCCTGCGCCTTGAGCCGGCGCAGCGCGTCGTGCAGGCCGTCCGGCTGCGGCGTGTCGGCGCTGTTGCGCTGGTAGTCGCGGCGGCGGCGGATGCGGTGCACGCGCTCGGCGATGTTGACCACCTGGAAGTAGGTGCTGAAGGCGCGCACCAGCGCCTCGGCGTCGCGCGGCGTGCGGCCGTAGAGCTGCTCGCTCAGCGACGACGGCGGCGCATCGCTCTCGCGGCGCGCGATCGCGGTGGTGCGGATGGTTTCGATCTCGTCGAGGAACTCCGCAGACACCTGCTCGGCGAGCAGGTCGCCGACCAGCGCCCCCAGTCGGCGGACGTCGTCGCGCAAGGGGATGTCGGGCGTGGCAAACACGATGCTGCTGCGGTACTCGTTCATCGGAAACGCATGGCTCGGCTGTGGGGGCGCCGCAAGACTAACCCAAAAGTATTAGTCCCTCGCCCGGCGTGGTAACGGTTACAAAGCGAACCATCGTGGGCCGGCGCAGGCGCCCCCTGCGGGAGCGATCTCGGTCGCGAGGCTTTCCAGAGAAGCCTCGTCGCGACTGAAGTCGCCCCACGGGGGGAGGCCTGGCGACACCAGGAGCACGCACCAGCGAATCGAAAGACTGGCTCCGGGGGGCGCACTGGCCGGCAGGCCGCGGCGCGGCCGTGGTCGCCGAACCGAGCCTTGGGCGTGCGCCACGTCCCAGGGCCACCGCCCCATTCAAGTGCCTCACGCCGCAGCCGCTATAATTGGGTGTTCCTCCGCCGAGGGGCGCTGCGACCGTGTCGAGGTGGGTTTCCCGACTCCAGACACGGCCAGGCTCGGCGGCAGGCTTGAGCGACAACGGCGCCCGGACCTTCGCGAGTTTTCTCGCCATTGACCGGAGCACTACCGATGAACGCTGTACGCAAGAGCTTTTCCACCGAGGGCGACTACAAGGTCGCCGACATCTCCCTGGCCGATTGGGGCCGCAAGGAACTGGACATCGCCGAGCACGAGATGCCGGGCCTGATGTCGATCCGCCGCCAGTACGCCGCCGCCAAGCCGCTGGCCGGCGTGCGCGTGACCGGCTCGCTGCACATGACCATCCAGACCGCGGTGCTGATCGAGACGCTGAAGGACATCGGCGCCGACGTGCGCTGGGCCTCGTGCAACATCTTCTCCACCCAGGACCACGCCGCCGCGGCGATCGCCGTCACCGGCACTCCGGTGTTCGCCTGGAAGGGCGAGAGCCTGGAGGAATACTGGGACTGCACCCTCGACGCGCTGACCTTCACCCTGGCCGACGGCACCCAGACCGGCCCGGAGCTGGTGGTGGACGACGGCGGCGACGTCACCCTGCTGATCCACAAGGGCTACGAGCTGGAGAACGGTTCCAAGTGGGTGGACGAACCCGCGTCCTCGCACGAAGAGCAGGTGATCAAGGACCTGCTCAAGCGCGTGGCGGTCGAGCGCCCCGGTTACTGGACCCGCGTGGTCAAGGACTGGAAGGGCGTGTCCGAGGAAACCACCACCGGCGTGCACCGCCTGTACCAGCTGGCCGAGGCCGGCACCCTGCTGGTGCCGTCAATCAACGTCAACGACTCGGTGACCAAGAGCAAGTTCGACAACCTGTACGGCTGCCGCGAGTCGCTGGCCGACGGCCTCAAGCGCGCGATGGACGTGATGCTGGCCGGAAAGGTCGCGGTGGTCTGCGGCTACGGCGATGTCGGCAAGGGGTCCGCGCACAGCCTGCGCGCCTACGGCGCCCGCGTCATCGTCACCGAGATCGACCCGATCTGCGCGCTGCAGGCAGCGATGGAAGGCTTCGAGGTCAACACCGTCGAAGACAGCCTGGGCCAGGCCGACATCTACGTCACCACCACCGGCAACAAGGACATCATCCGCATCGAGCACCTGACGCAGATGAAGGACCAGGCCATCGTCTGCAACATCGGTCACTTCGACAACGAGATCCAGGTCGAGGCGCTGTACAAGTATCCGGGCGTGCAGAAGATCAACATCAAGCCGCAGGTGGACAAGTTCGTGTTCCCGAACGGCAACGCGATCTTCCTGCTGGCCGAAGGCCGCCTGGTCAACCTCGGCTGTGCCACCGGCCACCCCAGCTTCGTGATGTCCAACAGCTTCGCCAACCAGACCCTGGCGCAGATCGACCTGTGGCAGAACAAGGACAGCTACGAAAAGCAGGTCTACCGCCTGCCGAAGAAGCTGGACGAGGAAGTGGCGCGCCTGCACCTGGAAAAGATCGGCGTGAAGCTGACCAAGCTCAGCGACGACCAGGCCGCCTACCTCGGCGTGTCGGTCGACGGGCCGTACAAGCCGGAGCATTACCGGTACTGAGTGGTTGGCGGGTTTAACCGTCTAACGCAAGAACTGAAGGAACGGGCGCCGAGAGGCGCCCGTTTTTCGTTGTGGCGCGAATCGGCGCCTGACCGTGCAATTGAGCCAAACCGTTTCGCAACTCCGCCCAACTCAAGCGCCAGGCGATCGATGCTTTCTGGTGCTATCCGATCTCTGCAGCCTGGTCCCCAGTATTGCGACCAGCCCGTCTTCGCGGAGCGCTAAACTTCGGCAGAGGGCCGCTCAAGGCCGCAGTTCGAGGAACACGATGCCCTACGCCTTGATTCTTCCAATGACTGCGCAAGTCGCACTTACTGCATGTCTCTACGTACTGCTCACTGTCGCTCGCGCTCCCGCAGTGTGGGGGATCGGCCGCCATGCAGACGGCGGCAATCCCTGGGCCGCTACCGAACCACGCATCGGTGCCAACCTGTCCAATCAATTCGAGTGGCCACTGTTCTTCCACGTTGGTTGCCTGATTCTTCTCCAGCTTCATGCGGCCACCTCGGCTGCCGTGGCTCTTGCCTGGATCTTTGTGCTGGGCCGCATCCTGCACAGCGCCGTGCAGATTTTCACCGCGAACGTCAGGCTCAGAGGCCTCGTGTTTACCGTCAATTTTCTCGCAGTGCTCGGCCTTTGGATCCTGGCAGTGGTGGCCGCGGACAAAGTGACTGCGAGCTGACATGCGACCGAGGGCTAGCGGCCTCTCTCACCTGTCATCTTCTCCCATCCGCGAGCAACTCGCAGAGATGGCCGATACGCTTTATGGCCGCCAATTCGCATTGCTCTCCCAGAACGCCACGCTGCGCCGGTAGGCCTCACGATCCAGCGCCACGCCCGAGCCGCCCTCTTCCACGCCCAGCGCGTTGCGCAGCATGGTGATCGGTGCCATCGGGATCTCCTGCGGTTCGGCGGTGTAGAGGCAACCGACCACGCCCCATTCTGCGTCGATCGGCGCACCCTCGCGCGCCAATTGTTCGCGGCTGTAGAGGATCGGCAGCAGATATGAAGCGACCGGCGGCTCGACGCCTTCGAACCAGCGCACCAGCACCGGCAACTCTTCCCTGCTGCGCGCTTCGTAGCCGGAACGCAGCAGGTGGCGATTGGCCTCGGTGATCGGCACGGTCAGGCAGCGGGTGGAGGTCCAGTTGGGATGCACGTGCAGCTTGCAGAACGGCGCGTAGCCGTCCAGCACCCGCAGCGGCGTGGCGTCGTTGAGCTGGCGCTCGAACTGTTCCGGCGTGCAGTCCTGGATCGCGTTGCGGCGCGCGTCGCGCGGGAACAGGCGGGTGCGGGCGAAGGGGGTCAGGACGATGGACATGGCGGCGACGGTCACGAGGAGAGATCAAGCGTAGCGCGCTCACCGGGCGATGCACACCATGGCCACCGCCCCCAGGCGGGGAGCGTCATCGCATCGATTCGGCCAGGCCGCCGTTGCGCACCGCGTTCTGCAGGAGGGGTTTCAACCCGGACGCCTTGCCGCTAGAGCCCCTGGTCGAAACCGATCCTGCAAAAGAGTCGGCGCGGCGATGCCTGCCAGTGCGCAGCCACGCAGCATGTGCCGACTTAAACGCCCCGCGTCTATTGCGGATGCGCCAACGCGTAGCCGATCGCCGCACGGATCGCCGCCACCTGCGCGGCATTGCATTGCTCCGGCGTCGCTGTTGGGCTGTCGGGGTAGACCTCGGTGGTCGTGGTGTAACGCGCATCGCTGATGCCCGCGCACAAGCCCAGCTTTTTCACCGGGTAGTTGATGACGCCATGCGCCACCACCGGCGAACCGATGATCTCGCCCTCGGCATCGGCGGGCGCGATATGAGTGACCTGCGCGACCGCGGCCACCACCGCCTGCTGGAACGCCGGCTGCGGATTCTCGCTGTCGCCGACCAGATAGAAGCCATCGGGAATGCCGCCAGGCTCGTAGGCGACGCCGTCGCGCGCGGCCAGCGCCGGCCGGAACTCGGATTCGTCGCTGTCGGTGGTTTCGTGCAGGTCGATGTGCATCGCGACGCGCCCGCGCAGCGGCGCGACCAAGCGCAGCAGCGCGGCCGATTCCTGCGCCGGGCTGTCCTCGCGGAACGACCGGTTGGGATCGATGGCGTCGGCATTCCAGCGATGGATGCGCTCGTAGGCCCATGGACTCACGCACGGCACCACCAGCAGGTTGACGCGGCCGGCGTGCTCGGACGCGTGGCGGTCGGCGAACTGCAGCGCACCATGCACGCCGCTGGTTTCGTAACCATGCACGCCGCCGGTCACCAGCATGCACGGCAACGCGTCGTCCCACGCGCGGCTGCGCAACGCCAGCAGCGGATAACGCTCCCCGGCGTACTCCAGCACACCGTACTCGACGATCTCCAGCGGCCCGCGCAAGCGTTCGATCGCCGCCACCACGTCCGTTTGATAGCTGCGCTGGCGACGCTGCCGCGCCAGCCACGCCGCCTTTTCCCCTTGCCCCCAGGGAATGCCGGGCGTGCCGATCGGATAGAAGGGATCGAGTGTCATCGTGCGAGTCCGCATGTACAGGTGAGGCGGATGACTTTAGCACCGGGAAACGCCGGCCACCGCGACCATGCAAACTCGCGGCGGCATCGACATGCATGCCTCGCATGCAATGCGCTCGCGCGTCGCACAGCGCCGACAGAACCGGATGCCGGTCCCGCTTTGCATCGGCCAATGCGATGAATACGTATGTAGCCCGCGCATGCTGCGCCGCGATGCGCGCTTAGCATCCACGCAGCGCCGCACGCCGTGTGCGGCGCGTCCGGAAGGGGGCCGGATTTCCCGACGCCACGCAGCGCGCACGGCATGCGCGGCGTCCCGACCGAAGGAGATCTGTGTGATGCGCGAACTGCCCGCCGCTGCAATCGCTCCATTGCGCCCGCACCGCTGGCGCCTGTTCCTCGTCGGCCTGCTGCTGACCCTGGCCACCGCCAGCGCCCAGGCCGATGTCATCCTGCACGCCTTCAACTGGCCCTATGCCACCGTGGAAGCGCGCGCGGCGCAGATCGCCGCGGCCGGCTATCACAAGGTGATGGTGGCGCCGGCCTACCGCTCGCAGGGCAGCGCCTGGTGGGCGCGCTACCAGCCGCAGGACATGCGCGTGATCGACAACCCGCTCGGCGACACCGAGGACTTCGCCAGCATGGTGCAGGCGCTGGCCGATGTCGGCGTGGAAACCTATGCCGACGTGGTGCTCAACCACATGGCCAACGAGGCGGCGACGCGCCCGGACCTGAACTATCCGGGCAGCGCGGTGCTGTCGCAGTACGCCGCGGATCCGTCGCGCTACGCATCGCTGCGGCTGTTCGGCGACCTGTCGGTGAACTTCCTCGGCGCCGGCGATTTCGGTCCGGCGCAATGCATCACCGACTACACCGACGCCTACCAGGTCCGCACCTACCGCATCTGCGGCGGCGGCAGCGATCCGGGCCTGCCCGACCTGGTCGGCAACGACTGGGTGGTGCAACAGGAGCGCAGCTATCTGCAGGCGCTGAAGGCACTGGGCGTCACCGGCTTCCGCATCGACGCGGCCAAGCACATGACCTTCGACCACCTCAACCGCGTGCTCGATGCCGGCATCCGTTCCGGGGTGCACGTGTTCGGCGAGGTCATCACCGGCGGCGGCAGCGGCAACGCCGACTACGACCAGTTCCTCGCGCCCTACCTGCAGGCCACGCCGCACGCGGCCTACGATTTCCCGCTGTTCAATTCGATCCGCAACGCCTTCGCCTACGGCGGCAGCATGGACCTGCTGGTCGATCCGGGCGCCTACGGCCAGGCGCTGCCCGGCAACCGCGCGGTGACCTTCGCGGTCACCCACGACATTCCCAACAACGCCGGCTTCCGCTACGCGATCCTCGACCCGGTCGACGAGACCCTGGCCTACGCGTATCTGCTCGGCCGCGACGGCGGCGTGCCGATGGTGTACTCGGACAACAACGAGAGCGGCGACAACCGCTGGGTGGACGCCTACCAGCGCGACGACCTCAAGCGCATGATCGGCTTCCACAACGCCGCGCAGGGCAGCGACATGCAGGTGCTGTCGCACGATGCCTGCCACCTGCTGTTCCGCCGCGGCGATCTGGGCATCGTCGGCATCAACAAGTGCGGTACCGCGGTCAGCGCCACGGTGGCGATGAGCGGCAGCGTGCTGCGCTGGAACGTGGACTACAGCGACGCGCTCGGCTCGGGCAGCGTGGTGCGCATTTCCAGCAGCAGCTACACCTTCAGCCTGCCGCCGCGGCAGGCGCGGATGTGGAAGCGCTGATCCTGGCGCACCTTGCGTAGCCGTGCGGCGGCGCCCGCTGCCGCACGGCTGTGCCGCAGCCGGTGCCATCCGCGCGATCCCGGCTGGCGTTTGCAGGCCGGCACTCACGAACAGCGGCGATTCGTGCGCACGCCATGCACATCGGTCGCAGCCGACTGCATTGCGCGCTTGCCACGGCGCCCATCGACCGTGCGATGACGCATATGGGCGGCATTTCGATCATCTTCCATGCAGCACCGCCGCTCGTGAGCCGGCCGGCCAGCGGACAGCCGGAATCAGACCTGATCGCACATCCATCCGGATGAAGAGATATACTCCGGCAATCACCTGACGCGCCGCGCCCATGACCGCCATCAGCTTCGAGTTCTACCCGCCCAAGACCGACGAACAGCGTGCGCAGCTGGACCGCACCGCCGCACGCCTGAAGACCTACGCACCGGAGTACGTGTCGTGCACCTTCGGCGCTGGCGGCTCGACGCTGAGCTACACCTCCGAGACGGTGCGCCATCTGAAGCAGCACCACGGCTTCGAGGCCGCGCCGCACCTGTCCTGCGTCGGCGGCAGCCGCGAAGAGATCCGCGAGTTGCTCAAGCTGTACCGCGCGATCGGCTGCCGGCGCCTGGTCGCGCTGCGCGGCGATCTGCCCTCGGGCATGGGCCACCCCGGTGACCTGCGCTACGCCGCGGACCTGATCGCCTTCATCCGCGCCGAGCACGGCGACGCCTTCCATCTGGAGGTCGGCGCGTATCCGGAGACGCATCCGCAGGCCAGCGACGCGTTGAGCGACCTGCGCCACTTCAAGGCCAAGGTCGACGCCGGCGCCGACGGCGCGATCACCCAGTACTTCTACAACGCCGACGCGTATTTCCATTTCGTCGACGCGGTGCGCAAGCTCGGCGTGCAGATCCCGATCGTGCCGGGGATCATGCCGATCTCCAATTTCAGCCAGCTGCGGCGTTTCTCCGAGCAATGCGGCGCGGAGATCCCGCGCTGGATCGGCAAGCGCATGCAGGCCCTGGGCGACGATGCCGAGGCGATCCGCGAGTTCGGCGCCGACCTGGTCGCGGCGCTGTGCGAACGCCTGCTCGCCGGCGGCGCGCCGTCGCTGCACTTCTACACGCTCAACCTGGCCAAGCCCACCGTCGGCGTGCTGTCGCGTTTGGCATGAGCGGCGTCTGCAGCTTCGGCGGCAATCGGCGAAGCTGCAGGCATCCCGATGTTGGACAGCGTCGGGACTGAAGTCCCTCCCACAAAAGCCTTCGCAGCGCCGCGCACAATCCCCTGTAGGAGCGGCTTCAGCCGCGACAAACGGAGTGGGAAACTTGGCCGGCGTCGGAACCGATCGGTCGGGGCTGAAGCCCCTCCTACAAGACTCCTGGCGCCCGCCCGGCCGAACCTTGTAGGAGCGGCTTCAGCCGCGACGAGCGAAGCAGTCAGGCACACGGTCCTCGCGAAGGATCAGGACAGATGCCCTTATCCCGCAGCAACCGCACTGACACGCCTCGCCAACGCTGCCGCCTGCATCTTCACCTGGCGCAGCTTCCCACACACCAGGCCTGCGGCTAGGCTGGCGCGATGCGCGCGCCCCCGTCGATCCTGTTGTTGCTGTGCCTGTGCGCCGCGCCTGCCGCCGCGCAGAAGGTGAATCGCTGCACCGGCGCCGACGGCGCCACGGTGTTCAGCGATCGCCGTTGCGAAGACCTGGGTGCGATCGACCGTTTGCCGCCGCGCACCGCGCCCAGTGCGGCCAGCGAAGGCGCCAGCGGCCTGTACCGGCCGCAATGCGTGCGCCGGCTCAGCGAACTGGCGCAGCAGATCCGCACCGCGGTGGACGCGCGCGACGTCAATCGTCTGTCCACGCTGTATTGGTGGAACGGGGTCTCGGACGAGGCGGCGCGGCGCATCCTCGACCGCCTCGACGCGATCACCCAGCGTCCGTTGGTGGCGATCGTGCCGGTGTTGCCGGACCCGTCGGCGCAGGCGGCTTACCCCGCGGCCACGCTCCCGGCGCCCGGCACGTTGGCCGCTGCCGAGCAACGCCCACCCGATGCCGCCGCCGGAACACCCCAAACATCGGCCGGCGACAACGCCGCACCGCCGCGCGCACGCGCGACCGGCTTGCGCCTGGAGCAGACCCTCGGCAGCAGCGCGACCCCGACATCGACGGTGCTGAGCCTGCGCCGCCAGTACAACTGTTTCTGGATCAGTTTCTAGCGCGCTTTCGGCTTGGGAATTCGCAATCGGCGCGATGCTGGAGGAGTTACTTCGATCGCGGCAGGCATCCCTTGTACTGCCCGTCGCGACTGAAGTCGCTCCCACAACCCCCGCTCAGGCGGCGTCCACGTCCAACGGCCACAGCCCACGGATCGCGGCGATTCCCTGGCCGCCATGGCGGCGCGCTTCGGCCACCTGCGCCGGCAGCAGGCCGCCGATCGGGTACAGCGGCAGCGCCACTTCCTCGCGCAGGCGCTCGAACGCCTCCCACCCCAGCGGCGCGGCGCCGGGATGGCTGGCGGTGGCGGCCAGCGGGCCGACCACGGCGAAATCGCAGCCGAGCCGCTGCGCCGCGTGCAGCTCTTCGACGCGATGGCAGGACGCGGCAACGCATAGCCCCGCCGGCAACGGACGCGCGTCGAACTGCGGCAACTGTTCCGCGCCGAGGTGCACGCCGACCCCCAACTCCTGCGCCAGCGCGAGATCGCGATTGACCAGCACCTGCGCGCCGCGCGCCGCACACAGCGCCGCCGCGGCCCGCGCCAGCGGCTGCCAGTGCCCGGCCGGCAGGCTGCGCGCACGCAACTGCACGCGCTGCACGCCGCCCTGCAGCGCGCGTTCCAGCGACGCCAGCCAGCGCTCGGGATCGACCGGCTCCGGCGTCACCAGATAGCGATCGGGCTGGCGCAGCATCGCCACCACCGGCTGGTCGGCCGGCGGCATCGCGTAGCGGCTCAGCTTGTCCGGCGCCACCCAGGTCAGCGCCTGGCCCTCGCGGCCGCGGGCGGTGCCCTTCCACGACAGTACCTGGCGCATCTCCAGGCGCAGCCGTTTGTCCGGATAGCGCTGCGGCACTTCCATCAGCTGCGCGCCGACCGTCGCCTCGATGCCCAGTTCCTCCTGCAGCTCGCGCACCAGGGCCTGCTCGGAGGTCTCGCCCGGTTCGCGCTTGCCGCCGGGGAACTCCCACAGGCCGGCGAGGTCGCGGCCCTCGGTACGCCGGGCGAGCAAGATACGGCCGCGGGCATCGGTGATGACCCCGGCGACGACATGGATGGATCTGAGCGGTTCGGACATGGCGCAAGCTTGCCGTCTTCGGCGGTGCCAACGCAATGAATCCGGTTCACATCGTCGGCGATCCGCGTATCGCGGCAGCGATCCGCACGCATTCGGCCAACGTACGGCGAGGCGACGGCCTGGACGACGCGGCAACAACGACGAAACCGACCGCATGCGGCCATGCGAATGGATACACCCACGGACAGCTGTGCCGGCGGTACCGCCACCGCCCGGACGCCCGCTCCCCGCTCACCCGGGCAAGTCGTGCCCGATCCGCCACAGCACCCCGCCCGGATCGTGCAGGGTGAAGTCGCGCATCCCCCACGGCCGATCCTCCGGCTCACCAAGGCGCGCGCCAAAGCGGCCGGACAGATCCGCGGCACCCAGCCGCCGCCACCAGGCATCGGCATCCTCCACCCACAGGTGCAGCATCAGGTTGTGCGCCAGTCCCTGCTCGTAGGAATCCTGCAGCAGGAACGCACAGCGCTCGCCATGGCGAAAACAGACGAGTCCGTCGCCAAGCGGCTCCGCCACGAACCCCACCTCGCGATAGAAATCCACGGACAGCGCAAAGTCGCGCGCCGGCACGAACACCTTCAATTCAAGACTGGCGGAACGCTCCACGGCATGCATCCAACGGCAATGGCGACACCCGGCACCCTACCCGCAGAACGCGCGACACGCCACACAGACAAGCCCCCGTCCGGGCCGCCCCCAAAACAAAGCGCCCCGCACAAGGCGGGGCTGCAGATACAAGGGTTTGACCAATCACCGCACCCCGTCTGGAGCCGAGCCCCCTTTAGTAAAGGGGGCGCGCCGATAGGCGCGGGGATTTGGGGAGAGATGAGCCGGGACCCACGTTTTGCGAAGCCAAACGTGGGGCTGTTGCGCGATTGCGCAACAGCGCTCTTAACTCAACTGCCCATGGCAATGCTTGTACTTCTTGCCGCTGCCGCACGGGCACGGATCGTTGCGGCCGACCTTGGGCGCCTCGCGGGTGACCTGCGCCACCTGCGGCGCGTTGGCGCCCAGCGCGACCTGCTCGGCTTCCTCGTCGGCGCTGTAGCCGCCGACGTCCTGGTGCTGGAACTGCGCCTGGCGCAACTGCGCCTCCATCTGCTGCCGTTCCTGCGCTTCCAGCGCCGCCACCTCTTCCTCGCTGCGGATGCGCACGCGCGCCAGCAAGGTCACCACCTCGCGCTTGGCGTGCTCGAGCATCTCCGAGAACAGTTCGAAGGCTTCCTTCTTGTATTCCTGCTTGGGCTGCTTCTGCGCGTAGCCGCGCAGGTGGATGCCCTGGCGCAGGTAGTCCATGCGCGCCAGATGCTCCTTCCAGCTCTGGTCGAGCACGGTCAGCATCACGTGCTTCTCCAGCGCGCGCATGGTCTCGCCGCCGACCGCGGTCTCCTTCTCCTGGAAGTGGCGATCGACTTCCTCGCGCACCTTCTCGGCGATGCCGGTCGCGTCCAGTTCCTCGTGGCGCTTGACCAGGTCGGTCAGCGACAGCGACAGGCCCAGGTCGCTGGCCAGGGTCGCTTCCAGCCCGGCCAGGTCCCACTGCTCGTCGATCGAATTCGGCGGCACGAAGCGCGCCACCAGGTCGTAGATCACGTCGTCGCGGATGCCGTCGACGTTGTCCTTGACCGACTCGGCGTCGAGCAGTTCGTCGCGCTGCGCGTAGATCACCTTGCGCTGGTCGTTGTTGACGTCGTCGAAGTCGAGCAGGTTCTTGCGGATGTCGAAGTTGTGCGCCTCGACCTTGCGCTGCGCCTTCTCGATCTGGCGGCTGACCATGCGGTCCTCGATGACGTCGTCTTCCTTCATGCCCATCATCCGCATCGCCTTCTGCACCCAGTCGGAGGCGAAGATGCGCATCAGGTTGTCTTCCAGCGACAGGTAGAAGCGCGAGGAACCCGGATCGCCCTGGCGGCCGGAGCGGCCGCGCAGCTGGTTGTCGATACGCCGCGACTCGTGGCGCTCGGTGCCGATGATGTGCAGGCCGCCGGCGGCCTTGACCGCGTCGTGGCGCTCCTGCCAGGCCGCCTTCAGGCGCGCGCGCTCGGCGTCGCTCAGGTCCTCGCCCAGCGCGTGCAGCTCCGCTTCCAGCGAGCCGCCGAGCACGATGTCGGTACCGCGGCCGGCCATGTTGGTGGCGATGGTCACCGCGCCCGGCTGGCCGGCGTTGGCGACGATCTGCGCCTCGCGCTCGTGCTGCTTGGCGTTGAGCACCTCGTGCTTGACCCCGGCCTTGCGCAGGTGCTCGGACAGCATCTCCGAGGTCTCGATCGAGGTGGTGCCGACCAGCACCGGCTGGCCGCGCTTGGCGCAATCCTCGATGTCGGCGAGCACCGCGTTGAACTTGCCCTGGCGGTTGAGGAACACCTGGTCCGGCCAGTCCTTGCGGATGGTCGGGCGGTTGGTCGGGATCACCACCACTTCCAGGTTGTAGATGCTCTGGAATTCGTAGGCTTCGGTGTCGGCCGTACCGGTCATGCCGGACAGCTTCTTGTACATGCGGAACAGGTTCTGGAAGGTGATGCTGGCCAGGGTCTGGTTCTCGCGCTGCACCGGCACGCCTTCCTTCGCTTCCACCGCCTGGTGCAGGCCGTCGGACCAGCGCCGGCCCGGCAGGGTGCGGCCGGTGAATTCGTCGACGATGACCACTTCGCCGTCGCGCACGATGTAGTCCACGTCGCGCTGGTAGATCGCATGCGCGCGCAGCGCGGCGTTGAGGTGATGCACCACGCTGAGGTTCTGCGCGCCGTAAAGGCGGTCCTCGTCGTTGGTCAGGATGCCGGCGGCGCGCAGCAGCTCTTCGGCGTGCTCCATGCCCGCCTCGGACAGGTGCACCTGCTTGCCCTTCTCGTCGACCCAGAAGTCGCCCTCGCCTTCCTCGGACTCCTGCTTGGTCAGCTGCGGCACGATGCGGTTGACGCGGATGTACAGCTCCGGCGAATCGTCGGCCGGGCCGGAGATGATCAGCGGGGTGCGCGCCTCGTCGATCAGGATCGAGTCCACTTCGTCGACGATGGCGTAGTTCAGGCCGCGCTGGTAGCGGTCGGCCTTGGACAGCGCCATGTTGTCGCGCAGGTAGTCGAAGCCGAATTCGTTGTTGGTGCCGTAGGTGATGTCGGCGGCGTAGGCGGCGTGCTTGTCGCTGTGCGGCATGCCCGGATAGACCACGCCCACGCTCAGCCCCAGCCAGTTGTACAGCTTGCCCATCTGCGCGGCGTCGCGGCGTGCCAGGTAGTCGTTGACGGTGACCACGTGCACGCCCTTGTCTTCCAGCGCGTTGAGGTACACCGGCAGCGTCGCCACCAGGGTCTTGCCTTCGCCGGTGCGCATTTCCGCGATCTTGCCCAGGTGCAGGACCATGCCGCCGATCAGCTGCACGTCGTAGTGGCGCATGCCGAGCACGCGGCGGCTGGCCTCGCGGCACACCGCGAACGCTTCCGGCAGCACCTTGTCCAGGCTCTCGCCGCCGGCGATGCGCCCGCGCAGTTCCGGGGTCTTGGCCTGCAGCTGCGCGTCGGAGAGCTGCTCCATCTCCGGTTCCAGCGCATTGACCTTGGCGACGATACGGTGGAGCTGACGCAGCTGGCGTTCGTTGCGACTACCGAAAACGCGAGTAAGCAGACTGTTGATCATTGAAGGAACCGGTTGGAAAGGAACGCCCATACGGCCCGATCCCCCAGGGAATCGGCGGGCCGCAAACGAAACAGGGCGCGAGGCGCCCTGTCGTGGCAAAGCCTATTGTAGCTTGGGGCGGGCTCCGGCGATTCAAGCGCCGGCATCGCCGCCCCAGCGCTGCGTCAGCCGCGGCCGCGGCGGCCCACCGGCGTGGCGCCATCGCCGAGGAACTTGGCCGGATTCATCACCACGCCGTCCTTCCACACCTCGAAATGCACGTGCGCGCCGGTGGAACGGCCGGTGGAGCCGGCCTTGGCCACTTCCTGGCCGACCCGCACCAGGTCGCCGACCTTCACCGACAAGCGCGAATTGTGCGCGTAGCGGGTGACATACCCGTTGCCGTGATCGACCTCGACCACGTTGCCGTAGCCGCCGCGCACGCCCGAGTAGCTGACCACGCCATCGGCCACGGCCAGCACCGGGTCGCCGACGTTGGCGTGGAAGTCGATGCCCTTGTGGTTGCCGGCGCCGCGGCCGAACGGATCGGCGCGGCCGCCGAAACCGGAGGTGATGTAGCTGTTGCGGATCGGCATCCGCGACGGCACCGCGTTCTGGTCGAGCTGGTGGTCGAACAGCAGCGATTCGAGCACCGACAGCTGCTGGCCGGAGGTGGCGAACTGCTGCTGCAGCCCGTCCAGTTCCTTGCTCAGCTGCGGCGCCGGCATGTCCTGGCTGACCTCGTCGTCGCCGCCACCGACGCCGACCGGCTGGTCGAAGTCGAATTCGCCGTCCTGCAGCTTGCCCATGCGGGTCAGGCGTTCGCCCAGCGCGTTCAGGCGCGTGGCCTGCGCCTGCAGCTCGCCCAGCCGCGCGGCCAGCGCGTTGACCTGGGTCTGCGCGTCGCGGCGCACCTGCGCCAGCTCCGCGTCCTGCCGCTCCACCTTGGCCCGCAGCTGCGCCGAACCGACGAAACCGGTCGCGGCACTGACGCCGATGCCGAGTACCATGCCCACCGCCAGCACCGTGCCCAGCACGGCCAGGGGACGCCGGTCTGCGAACTCGCGCAGCCGCCACGGCAGGTCCTTTATCCCCTTTTCACGCGAATTGATTACGATCTTCTTAAACGCCATATGAGTTTTCATGTCTAAGCGAAAGTCCGGCGAGGGCCATACCACCGCGCCGATGCCGGCGTTGGACGCCGCATTGGCGGACAAGGTGGGCGACCCGTTGCGGCGTGCCTTGTGGCTCGACGCGCTGGACCGACAGTTGCGCCCCCATCTGCCGCCGAACCTGGCCTCCCGGTGTCGGTTGGCCAATGTGAACGGCGAACAGCTCGTTTTTCTCGTTGACTCTCCGGTCTGGCACGCCCGGGTAAGGCTCGCCGAGGCCGATATCCTCGCTGCGGCCCGGTCCCTCGGGCTGAAGGCCACCAGGGTGACCGTCAAGATTGCGACTGCATCCGCGCATTCCCCAATGCAACAGGCAAGAAGCAAGCCAGCACCGGTTTCCGCGGCGACGCACAAGGGATTGCGCGACGCGCTGGCGTCCTTGCAGGACGTCGATTCCACGACGCCTGAAGCAGCGACGGCCTCCGGCCGGCGCGGTCTGCGTACGTAGACACGCACGTCACGACCCGACGCATCCTAGCGGGCGCCGGCGTCGAGGTCGTTATCGATTCGTTAAATAGAAGTTAAGAGGGGTCAAAGGTGCGACGGATCGCCCATTCCGTGATCCCGGACCGCCCCCGGCCGCGGGGCGGAAAACTTTAGGCGTAAGCCACGGCCCCGTAGGCCACCGGTGCCGGCACGGCCTTGGAATCGAAGCTCACCCACTCCCACGCGGCCTGCTCGGCGAGCAGCGCGCGCACCAGCTTGTTGTTCAGCGCATGGCCGGATTTGTAGCCTTCGTAGGCACCGAGAATGGCGCCGCCGGCCAGGTACAGATCGCCGATCGCATCGAGGATCTTGTGCCGCACGAACTCGTCGGCGTAGCGCAGGCCATCGTCGTTGAGCACGCGGAACTCGTCGAGCACGATGGCGTTGTCCATCGACCCGCCCAGGCCCAGATTGCGCTCGCGCATGTACTCCAGGTCGCGCATGAACCCGAAGGTGCGCGCGCGGGAGATTTCCTTGATGTAGGCCATGGTCGAGAACTCGATTTCCTGGCGCGACTGCTTGGCCGGGATCATCGGGTGGTCGAACTGGATGGTGAAGCCCAGCTTGTAGCCGTCGTACGGCTCGAAGCGGGCGATCTTGTCGCCGTCGCGCACTTCCACCGGACGCTTGATGCGGATGAAGCGCTTGGGCTTGCCCTGCTCGACGATGCCTGCCGACTGCAGCAGGAACACGAACGGGCCGGACGAGCCGTCCATGATCGGCAATTCGGCCGAGGACAGCTCGACGATGGCGTTGTCCACGCCGAGGCCGGCCATCGCCGACATCAGGTGTTCCACCGTCTGGATCTTGGCGTCGCCGCGACTGAGTCCGGTGCACAGCGTGGTCTCGGTGACCAGTTCGGCATCGGCCGGCACTTCCACTGCCGGTTCCAGGTCGACGCGCCGGAACACGATGCCGTGATCGGCCGGCGCAGGACGCAGGGTCATGTACACCTTGTCGCCGCTATGCAGGCCCACGCCGGTGGCGCGGATCGTGTTCTTGAGGGTGCGTTGCTGGGTCATGGGAGACAGTCTGGGAACGTCCGCTCAGACGGGAACTGAACGGAATTGAGAATATCACGCGTTTAGCCAAATTTTAACAAGACGGTCACAGCGTCCTATTTGCGCAACGCTGGCGCAGGCCGGCGTCGCGGTCGCAAAAACCTGCCGGGTCGAAACGACCCGGCAGCAAAGGACACGGCGCGCCGCCCGGGCGGACATGCCCGATCGGCGGTGTTGCGGCCGGCGCAGGGCCGGCCTGGCGAAACGTCAGTCGGCCTGGCGGCGCAGGGCGGGCGGCGTGCTTGCGAAGCACTGCTTCGCACGCCGACCCGCGCCTGGCCACGGATGGCCAGGCTGGGCCATCCGCAAGCCGACCTGTCGCGCCAGGGACGGCATCAGTCGGCCTGGCGACGCAGGAACGCGGGAATATCCAGGTAATCGTTGGGCAGATCGGCCGCCGCCGGTGCCGGTGCCGAAGACCCCATCGCATCGCTGCTCGGGCGCCGCAGGCCCAGGCCCATCGCGCCGCCGACCGCCTTGGACACGGCGTCGCCGCCATGCTCGAAGTCGCCGAATTCCGGCTGGCCGGTGGTCGCGTTGCGCACCAGCTTGATCGGCGCGCGCTGCTCCGGACGCTGGGTCTGGCGCGACACGGCACGGTTCAGGCCGGTGGCGACCACGGTCACGCGCACTTCGTCCTGCATGTCCGGGTCGAGCACGGTGCCGACCACGACGGTCGCGTCTTCCGAGGCGAAGCCTTCGATGGTGCGGCCGATCTCGTCGAACTCGGCCATGGTGAAGTCCGGACCGGCGGTGATGTTGACCAGGATGCCGTTGGCGCCGGCCAGGTTGACGTCGTCCAGCAGCGGATTCTGGATCGCCGCTTCGGCCGCGGCCTGCGCGCGGTCGTCGCCGCGGGCCGAGCCGGTGCCCATCATCGCCAGGCCCATTTCCGACATCACGGTGCGCACGTCGGCGAAGTCGACGTTGATCAGGCCCGGACGCACGATCAGGTCGGCGATGCCCTGCACGGCGCCCTGCAGCACGTCATTGGCGGCGCGGAACGCCTGGATCATGGTGGCATTGCGGCCGAGCACGGTGATCAGCTTCTCGTTGGGGATGGTGATCAGCGAGTCGCAATGCTGGCTCAGTTCCTCGATGCCCTTCAGCGCGACCTGCATGCGCCGGCGGCCTTCGAACGGGAACGGCTTGGTGACCACGGCGACGGTCAGGATGCCCATCTCCTTGGCCAGCTGCGCGACCACGGGGGCAGCGCCGGTACCGGTGCCGCCGCCCATGCCGGCGGTGATGAACACCATGTCCGCGCCCTGCAGCGCGTCCATGATGCGCTCGCGGTCTTCCAGCGCGGCCTGGCGGCCGACTTCCGGGTTCGCGCCGGCGCCCAGGCCCTTGGTGACGTTGGTGCCAAGCTGCAACTGCAGCTTGGCGCCGCAGTTCTTGATCGCCTGCGAGTCGGTGTTGGCGGTGATGAACTCCACGCCGTCCACGCTGCTGCTGACCATGTGCGCGACCGCGTTGCCGCCGCCGCCGCCCACGCCGACCACCTTGATTACCGCGTTGGGTGCCATCTTTTCAATCAGTTCGAAATGCGCCATGTCCGTGTCCTCTTTGAGCTGTGAATGGGGAATCGGGAATGGGGAATCGGATCGCTCCGTTCGCCGGCCCGACACCCGCATTTCAGCGAGTGTTGTTGTTTGAAAGCTGGGGGTGGGGAATCGGGAATGGGGAATCGCAACAGCGCATCTCCAATCCCGTGCCCGCTCCTCAGCGGAATCACTAAAAAACTAGTCTTACCTACCGTCTCTCTCTCACCGCTCTCCACCTATCTCCACCGCAGCACCGCGTTTGCCTTGCTTTTGCTCTTACCCATTCCCAATTCCCGATTCCCCACTCACGGCCCTCAGAATTCGCCGCGATACCAGTTCTTCAATTTCTTGAACAGGCTGCCGGCGCGCCCGGTGGGCAGCGAGGGGCGGCGCGGGTGTTCGATCTGGCTGCCCATCAGCAGCAGGCCCACGCCGGTGGCGTGCACCGGGTTGCCGACCACTTCGCCCAGGCCGGTGACGTGCTGCGGGATGCCCACGCGGACCGGCATCTGCACCATTTCCTCGGCCAGTTCGACCACGCCTTCCATCTTCGAGGCGCCGCCGGTCAGCACCATGCCGGCACGCACCAGTTCCTCGAAACCGGAGCGGCGCAGTTCGGCCTGCACCATCTCGAAGATCTCCTCGTAGCGGCCCTGCACCGCCTGCGCCAGCGAATGGCGCGGCATGCGCCGCGGCGGTCGGTCGCCGACGCTCGGCACCTGGATGCTTTCCTCGGCGGTGGCCAGCTGCGCCAGCGCGCAGGCGTAGCGCACCTTGATCTGCTCGGCTTCCGGGGTGGGCGTGCGCAGCATGTGCGCGATGTCGTTGGTGACGTGGTCGCCGGCGATCGGCAGCGAGGCGGTGTGGCAGATCGCGCCCTGCACGAACACCGCCAGGTCGGTGGTGCCGGCGCCCATGTCGACCAGCACCACGCCCAGCTCGCGCTCGTCGGCGGTCAGCACCGCGACCGAGGACGCCAGCGAGGACAGGATCAGATCGTCCACCTGCAGGCCGCAGCGCTGCACGCACTTGCTGATGTTAGCTGCGGCCGACTGCGCGCACACCACCAGGTGCGCGTGCACCTCCAGGCGCACGCCGGTCATGCCGACCGGATTGCGGATGCCTTCCTGCGAATCGTCGAGCACGTACTCGCGCGGGATCGCGTGCAGGATGCGCTGGTCGGCCGGGATCGCCACCGCCTTGGCCGCTTCCAGCACCCGGTCCAGGTCGTTCCAGGTGACCTCGCCGTCGCGGATCGGCACGATGCCGGGCGAGTTCTTGCATTGCACGTGGTTGCCGGAGATCGACGCGTACACCGAGCGGATCTCGCAGCCGGCCATCAGCTCCGCCTCCTCGACCGCGCGCTGGATCGACTGCACGGTGGATTCGATGTCCACCACCACGCCGCGCTTGAGCCCGCGCGATTCGTGCGAACCGATGCCGATCACCTCGATCGGATTGCCGGGCGAGTACTCGCCGACCAGCGCGACGACCTTGGAGGTGCCGATGTCCAGTCCAACGATTAGGGATTTGTCGCCTTTGCGGTTCATGTCTTGGAGCCGGGAATAGAGAATGGGGAATGGGGAATGGGGAAGAGCGGGCTCATGCGCGGGGATGGAGGGTCGGCCAATGCCGCATGGCGCGCGGGTTGGGTCGGAGCCGTGGGCTTTTTCTCCATTCCCGGTTCCCGATTCTCGATTCCCCGCTCCACCGTGAATCCATTGGTGTAGCGCAGGTCGGCGCGCGCGATCGGCGCCTGTTCCGGCGTGGCCAGTTGCGGCAGCACGCGGGCGAAGCGCGCCAGGCGGGCGCGGGCGTCGTCGCGGCCGACCACGACCTGCACGCCGTTGCCCAGCTGCAGCGACCAGCTGCCGCGCGCGTCCATCGCCACGCCGTCGACCTGCAGCCCGGCCGGCGCGAACAGCGCGCGCGATTCGTTGTACAGCGCGACCACGTCCTGCGCCTTGGCGTCCGGGCCGGCCAGTTGCGGCAACGCCATGCCGCGCAGTTCGCTCGGCAGCGCGAAGATGCGGCCCTGCTCGGACAGCATGCGGTCGCTGCCCCAGCGCGCGAACGGACGGTGTTCGGTGACGCGCACTTCCAGCACGTCCGGCCAGCGCTTGCGCACCCGCGCGCTTTCCACCCACGGCAACCGTTCGATCGCGTCCTGCGCGTCCTGCAGGCGGACCGCGAAGAACCCGCGGCGCGCATACGGCAGCACCACCTGGCGCAACTGCTCGGCCGGCACGCGCTTGAAATCGCCGCTGACCTGCAGCCGGCTCAGCGGCCAGCGCTCGGCACCGACCCAGCCGTTGAGCACCGCCACCACCGGCAGCGCGACCAATGCCAGCGCCAGCAGCCAGGCGAGGATGCGCAGGAGGGCGCTCATCGGCGCACCTCGCGGTGCGCGGGAATGGGGAATCGGGAATAGGGAATCGGCAACGCGAAAGCCGGCGCGCACAGCGCACCGCTCTTCCCCATTCCCTTTTCCCGATTCCCGATTCCCTGCTTCACAGCGTCTGCTCCAGCACGCGCCACACCAGCTCTTCGAAGCCGATGCCGGCCTGGCGTGCGGCCTTGGGCACCAGCGAGTGGCTGGTCATGCCTGGGGCGGTGTTGGCTTCCAGCAGGGCGAAATCGCCGCTGGCGCCGTCGCGCATCACGTCCACGCGGCCCCAGCCGCGGCAGCCGGCGGCGCGGAATGCGGCCAGCGCCAGTTCGCCCAGGGCAAGCTCGTCCTCGCCGTCCAGGCCCGGGCACAGGTACTGGGTGTCCTCGGCCACGTACTTGGCGTGGTAGTCGTACCACTGGCCCTTGGGCACGATGCGGATCGACGGCAGCGCGGTGTCGCCGAGGATGGCCACGGTCAGTTCGTCGCCGACGATCATCTGCTCCATCAGCAGTTCGCCGTCGTAGCGCGCGGCCAGCGCCACCGCCTCGTCCAGCTGCGCTGGCTCGAACACGCGGGTCACGCCGACGCTGGAGCCTTCGTTGGCCGGCTTGACGATCACCGGCAGGCCCAGCTGCGCGGCCGCGGCGCGGATCGCGTCCGCCTGCGCGGTCGCCGCCAGGCGCACGTAGCGCGGCGTCGGCAGGCCCAGCGACAACCACACCTGCTTGGTCCGCACCTTGTCCATGCTCAGCGCCGAGCCGAGCACCGGCGAGCCGGTGTAGGGCACGCCGAACGCGTCCATCAGACCCTGCACGATGCCGTCTTCGCCGCCGCCGTTGTGGCCGTGCAGCACGTTGAACACGCGGTCGAAGCGCTTGTCGACCAGCGCCTGCGCCAATGCCGGGATGCCGTCCACCGCCACCGCATCGACGCCGCGCGCGCGCAGCGCCTCGAGCACGTTGCGGCCCGAATCCAGCGACACCTCGCGTTCGCTGGAAGTACCGCCGAGCAGCACCGCGACGCGGCCGAACACGGCCGGGTCGGTGTGGCGCGGCGGCGGGAAGTTCTGCGCGCTCATGACTTGGCTCCGACGACGAACCCGTCCTGCGCGATGTGCTGGGCGACGTAGCCGATATCGCCGGCGCCCATCATCAGCAGCAGATCGCCGTCCTGCAGCACGTCCGGCAGCACTTCGCTCAGTTCGGCGACCTGCCCGACCACCACCGGCTCGCTGCGCCCGCGCGCACGGATCGCGCGCGCCAGCGAACGCGCGTCGGCGCCGGGGATCGGCGCTTCGCCGGCCGGATAGACCTCGCTGAGCACCAGTGCGTCCACTTCCGACAGCACCGCGGCGAACGCGTCGAACTGGTCGCGGGTGCGGCTGTAGCGGTGCGGCTGGAACGCGACCACCAGGCGCTTGTCCGGCCAGCCGCCGCGCGCGGCGGCGAACACCGCCGCCAGTTCGCGCGGATGGTGGCCGTAGTCGTCGACCAGGCGCACGCGTGCGCCGGCGGCGGTGGTCACTTCGCCCAGGTCGTTGAAGCGGCGGCCGATGCCGGCGAAGCCCTGCAGCGCGCTGGCGATCGCCTCAGGCGCCACGCCCAGCTGCCAGCCGATCGCGGCGGCGGCCAGCGCATTGAGCACGTTGTGCCGGCCCGGCAGGGCCAGCGTCACCGGGGTGCTGCTGCCTTCCGGCAGGCGCAGGGTGAAGCGCATGCGCGGGCCGTCCTGGACCACGTCCTCGGCGCGCACGTCGGCGTTCTCGCTGAGCCCGTAGCTCATCACGTGGCGCGGGGTCTTGGCGGCCAGCGCGGCCACTTCCGGATCGTCGATGCACAGCACCGCCAGGCCATAGAACGGCAGGCGCTGCAGGAATTCGGCGAACGCGGCCTGGACGCGGGCGAAATCGTTGCCGTAGTTCTCCAGGTGATCGGCGTCGATGTTGGTGATCACCGAGATCAGCGGATTCAGGCGCAGGAAGCTGCCGTCGCTCTCGTCGGCTTCGGCCACCAGCCACTGGCCGCCGCCAAGCTTGGCGTTGGCGCCGGCGGCGAGCAGCTGCCCGCCGATCACGAAGGTCGGATCCAACCCACCTTCGCTGAGCACCGCCGCAGCCAGGCTGGTGGTGGTGGTCTTGCCGTGCGTGCCGGCCACCGCGATGCCGCGGCGGAAGCGCATCAGCTCGGCCAGCATCGCCGCGCGCGGCATGATCGGGATGCGCTGGCTGCGCGCCTCCATCAGTTCCGGGTTGTCGTCGCGGATCGCACTGGACACCACCACGCAGTCGGTGCCGAGCACGTTGGCCGCCGAATGCCCGCGCATCACCCGCGCGCCGAGCGTGACCAGCCGCCGCGTCGCCGCGTTGTCGGCGTTGTCCGAGCCGGACACCTCGTAGCCCAGGGTCAGCATGACCTCGGCGATCCCGCTCATGCCGGTGCCGCCGATGCCGACGAAATGCACGCGCGGAAACGCGCGGACCAGGTCGCCGGTGTCGTGGAGACGGCGGATCATTGTTTGCCTCCTGCGGAGGCGGGAATCGCGAATGGGGAATGGGGAATGGGGAAAAGCGAAGCGCCGGCGGCAATCCGCGCCTGCCGCGTGCTCGTGTCTGCGTGCATCACTGTGTGTTCCTGCGTTTGATCTGGCTTGTACCCATTCCCCATTCCCGACATCCCATTCCCAGCCTCTTCCAGAATGATGTCCGCGATCCGCTCGGCCGCATCCGGCTTGGCCAGGCTGCGGGCGGCGTCGGCCATCGACAGGCGGCGTGCGGGGTTGCCGAGCAGGTCGCGCAGCACGCCCTGCAGGTTGGTCGCCAGGGCGTCGTCCTGCTTCAGCAGCACCGCGGCGCCGCGCTCGACCAGGTATTCGGCATTGCGGGTCTGGTGGTCGTCGACGGCGGCGGCGAACGGCACCAGCACGCTGCCGATGCCGACCGCGCACAGTTCGGCCAGGGTCGAGGCGCCGGCGCGGCACACGATCAGGTCGGCCCAGGCGTAGGCGGCGGCCATGTCGCCGATGAAGGCTTCGACGCTGGCGGCGACGCCGGCCTCGGCATAGGCCTGGGCCGCTTCGTCGCGCAATTTCTCGCCGCACTGGTGGCGCACTTCGACCTGCGCACCGAGCGCGGCCAGCGCGCGCGGCAGCGCCTGGTTCAGCGCGCGCGCGCCCTGGCTGCCGCCGAGCACCAGCAGGCGCACCGCGCCGTCGCGCGCGGCGAAGCGCTGCGCCGGCGGCGCCAGCGCGGCGATCTCGGCGCGCACCGGATTGCCCACCGCTTCCTCGCGCGCGGCGAAGCTGCCCGGAAACCCGGTCAGCACGCGCCGCGCGACGCGCGACAGCACCTTGTTGGTCAGGCCCGGCGCGCGGTTCTGTTCGTGCACCAGCAACGGCAGTTTCAGCAGGCGCGCGGCGATGCCGCCGGGGCCGGCGGCGAAGCCGCCGAAGCTGACCACCGCGCGCGGCATGCGCCGGCGCAACACGAAGCCGGCGGCGCGGATCGCGCGCATGACCCGCAGCGGCGCGCCGAACAACGCCAGCGCGCCCTTGCCGCGCAGCCCGCCGATTTCGATGGTGTCGATCTCGATGCCGTGCTGCGGCACCAATTGCGTTTCCATGCGCCCGGCTGCGCCCAGCCACACCACCGGCACGCCGCGCGCGCGCAGCACCTTGGCCACCGCCAGCGCCGGGAAGATGTGCCCGCCGGTGCCGCCAGCGAGGATCATCACCGGACGCGACGCAGCGTCGGTCATGGCGGTGCCGGTCATCGGCACGGACACACTCATCCCAGCCTCCCGAAGGTCGGCTCGACCCGCGGCTGCATGCGGCTGGTGCCGCGCGCCGGGGTGCCGGCCTGGATCGCCGCGGCCACCGCGCTGGCGCTGGCCTCGCGTGCGGCCTGCAGGTCCTCGGCGCTGTCCACGGTCTGCCTGACCGGCGGCGCGGCATCGCTGCGCACCTTCGCCACCTGGCGTTCGGCGCGATCGAGTTCGTAGGACACGCGCAGCAGCAGGCCCATCGCCACGCAGGTCATCAGCACGCTGGAACCGCCGGCGGAGATCAGCGGCAGGGTCAGGCCCTTGGTCGGCAGGATGCCCAGGTTGACGCCGACCGAGACGAAGCTCTGCAGGCTGATCCACAGGCCGATGCCGAAGGCGATGTAGCCGGAGAAGTGGCGCTTCATTTCCACGCAGCGCATGCCCAGCCAGAACGCGCGCCCGACCAGCAGCGCGTACAGCGCGATGATCAGGCACACGCCGGTGAAGCCCAGTTCCTCGGCGATCACCGAGAAGATGAAATCGGTATGCGCCTCGGGCAGGTAGTTGAGCTTCTGCACCGAACCGCCCAGGCCGACCCCGAACAGTTCGCCGCGGCCCACCGCCATCAGCGCATTGGACAACTGGTAGCCGGAACCCAGCTGGTCGGCCCACGGGTCCAGGAACGAGGTGATGCGGCGCAGGCGATACGGTTCCAGGATCGCGATGAAGGCGAACACCGGCAGCCCGATCACGATCGGCATCGACATGCGCGGCAGGTTGACCCCGCCCAGCACCAGCATGCCGGCGGTGATCGCCAGCAGCAGCGTGGAGGAACCGAAGTCCGGCTGCAGCAGCAGCAGGCCGACCAGCGCCACCGCCACGCCCAGCGGCTTGAGCATCGCCGGCCAGGTGGCGTTGACCTCGTCGCGGAAGCGCACCAGGTAGCTGGACAGCCACACGATGTACAGCACCTTCACCGCTTCCACGGTCTGGAAGCGGGAGATGCCCAGGTTGATCCAGCGCCGCGCGCCGTTGACGGTGCTGCCCAGCCCCGGCACGAACACCACCAGCAGCAGGCCGAAACAGGCCAGCAGCAGCAGCTGGTTGTACTGCTCGATGTTCTTCAGCTCGGTGCGCATCGCCCAGATCGCCAGGCCGATGCCGCCGGCCAGGAACAGCAGGTGCCGGGTCAGGTAGTAGAACGGGCTGACGGTCAGCTCGATCGAGCTGGAACCGACCATCACCACGCCCAGCGACGCCAGCGCCACCACGGCGCCGAGCAGCCACGGGTCGTAGCGGCCGCCGATGGCCTCGAGTCGGGTTGCCTGGCGCGCGGCGTCGTTCATCAGCGCACCTTCAACGTGGCCAGGCCGACCAGCACCAGCACCACCGAGATGATCCAGAAGCGCACGATCACCCGCGGCTCGGGCCAGCCCTTCAGTTCGAAGTGGTGGTGGATCGGCGCCATGCGGAACACGCGCTTGCCGGTGAGCTTGAACGAGGCAACCTGGATCATCACCGACAGCGTCTCGACCACGAACACGCCGCCCATGATCACCAGCACCAGTTCCTGGCGCACGATCACCGCGATGGTGCCGAGCACCGCGCCCAGCGCCAGCGCGCCGATGTCGCCCATGAACACCATCGCCGGATAGGTGTTGAACCACAGGAAGCCCAGGCCCGCGCCGGCGATCGCCGCGCAGATGATGATCAGCTCGCCGGCGCCGGGGATCGAGGGAATCTTCAGATAGGCGGAGAACACCGCGTTGCCCGAGGCGTAGGCGAACACGCCCAGCGCGCAGGCCACCAGCACGGTCGGCATGATCGCCAGCCCGTCCAGGCCGTCGGTCAGGTTGACCGCGTTGGAGAAGCCGACGATCCAGAAGTAGGCGATGGCGACGAAGCTGATCCCGGCCAGCGGCAGCGCGATCGACTTGAACATCGGGATGTAGAAGGTGATCGCGGCCGGCACGTCGGCGCTGTAGTACAGGAACAGGCCCGCGGCCAGGCCGAAGATCGACTGCAGCAGGTACTTCCAGCGCGACTTCAGCCCGTTCGGGTCGCGGCGCACGATCTTGATCCAGTCGTCGTACCAGCCGATCACGCCGAACGCCAGCATCACCGCCAGCACCAGCCACACGTAACGGTTGCGCAGGTCGCCCCACAGCAGCACCGACAGCAGCACGGTCAGCAGGATCATCGAGCCGCCCATGGTCGGCGTGCCGGCCTTGGAGAAATGGCTCTGCGGGCCGTCCTGGCGGATCGGCTGGCCGCCCTTGAACTGCGCCAGCTTGCGGATCACCGCCGGGCCCAGCCACAGCGACAGGAACAGCGAGGTCAGCGCCGCGAGGATGCCGCGGAAGGTGAGGTAGCCGAACAGCCCGAACAGGCTCTCCAGCTGCTGCAGCCAGCGGGACAGTTCAAGCAGCATGCGGCGCCTCCTCTCCCTGCGCCAGCAGCGCGCTCACGATCTTGTCCATGGCGCTGCCGCGCGAACCTTTGATCAGGAGGGTGGGAGGAGCCGGGAATCGGGAATCGGGAATCGGGAGTCGGGGGGGCAAAACGTCGTCTGCCACCGCGCCGGTGTTCTCATCCATCAGCTCTGTTTCCTGCTCTTGATCTTGCTCTTCACGAATCCCCAATCCCGCTCGCTGTTCGACAGCCGCAGGCTGGCCATCCCTACTCCCGGCCGCACGCAGATCCGCACGCAGCGCGGCGATCAGCGCCGCATGGCTGTCGAACACGCGTCCGTTCTCGCCGAAGGCCTGCGCGGCGACGGCGCTGAGCGGGCCCAGCGCGTACAGCCGGGTCAGGCCGGCGTCGCGGGCGCGGCGGCCGCCGCTGGCGTGCAGCGCTTCGGCACCGTCGCCGAGTTCGCGCATGTCGCCCAGCACCAGCCAGCGCTCGCCGCCGGCGGCGGCCAGCGCGTCGATCGCCGCGGCCAGCGAACCGGGGTTGGCGTTGTAGCTGTCGTCGATCAGCACCGCGCCGCCGGGCAGCGTATGCGCGATCTGCCGGCCCGGCACCGGCTGCACCTGCGCCAGGCCCGCGGCGATCAGCGCCGGCGCGATGTCCAGCGCCAGCGCCAGCGAGGCGGCGGCCAGTGCGTTCATCAGGTTGTGCCGGCCCGGCAATGGCAGCGTCGTTTCGATCTCGCCCTGCGGGGTGACCAGCACGAACTGCGAGCGGTCCGGCCGCATGCGCAGCTGCGTGGCGGTGACCTCAGCGCTGGCCTGCAGGCCGAAGCGCAGCACGCGCGGGGCCAGCGGCGCCGGCAGGCGCTGCTCGAACCACAGCCCGAACGCGTCGTCGGCATTGATCACCGCGGTGCCGTCGGCGGTCAGCGCGGCGTAGATCGCGCCCTTGGTCGCGGCGACGCCGAGCAGGCTGCCCATCCGCTCCAGATGCGCCGGGGCGATGTTGTTCACCAGCGCCGCATGCGGGGCCACGATGTCGGTCAGGTAGGCGATGTCGCCCGGCTTGCCCGCGCCCATCTCGTAGATCGCGTAGTCGGCCGCGTCCGGCGCTTCGATCACCGCCAGCGGCAGGCCGATCTCGTTGTTGCGGTTGCCGGGATTGGCGTAGACGCTGCCGCCCTGGACCCGGCAGGCATGCTGCAGGATCGCCAGCAGCAGCGCCTTGACGCTGGTCTTGCCGTTGCTGCCGGTGATCGCAGCCACCCGCGTGGCGCGGCCGCGCTGCATGCCGGCGGCGATCCGCGCCAGTGCCAGCTGGGTGTCGGCGACCAGGATCTGCGGCAGTTCGCTGTGCGGCTGCAGCAGCTCCACCAGCAACGCGCTGGCGCCGCGCGCGGCGGCATCGGCGACGAAGTCGTGGCCGTCGAAACGCTCGCCGCGCAGCGCCACGTACAGGCTGCCCGGCGCCAGCGTGCGGGTGTCGTGGGCGATCGCGTCGATCGCCACGTCGTCGCCGTGCAGCTCGGCGCCGGCCCAGTGCGCGATCATCGACAGCGGCAGACGCTTCATCGGGCGTGCTCCACTGGCATTGCGGCGCGCGCCTGCAGCGCGTGCGCGGCGATCTCGGTGTCGTCGAACGGATGCTGGATGCCGGCGATCTCCTGGTACGGCTCGTGGCCCTTGCCGGCGATCAGCACGATGTCGTCGGGGCCGGCTTCGGCTACGGCCAGGGCGATGGCCTGCGCGCGGTCGCGCTGCACGCGCACCGCCTGCAGGTCGGTGAACCCGGCCAGGATGTCGGCGACGATGCGGTCGCCATCCTCGCCACGCGGATTGTCGTCGGTGACGATCACCGCATCGGCCAGGCGCTGCGCGATCGCCGCCATCTGCGGGCGCTTGCCGGTGTCGCGCTCGCCGCCGCAGCCGAACACGCACAGCAGGCGGCCGTGGGCGTGGCCGCGCAGGCTGTCCAGCGCCTGCTCCAGCGCGTCCGGGGTGTGCGCGTAGTCGATCACCAGCAGCGGCTGCGCGTCGCTGCCGCCGAGGCGGTTCATGCGCCCGCGGATCGGCTGCAGCTGCGACAGCGTCGCGGCGATGCGCGCCGGCGCCACGTCCAGCGCGTGCAGCGCGCCGGCCACCGCCAGCAGGTTGTCCACGTTGAAGCGGCCGAGCAGCGGCGACTGCAGCGGATGCCGCGCCTCGCCGATCAGCAGGTCGAAACCGATGCCGCGCGCGTCCAGGCGCAGCGCCTCGGCGCGCAGCGTGGCATCGGCCTGGCCGCGCGAGCTGACGCCGATGCGGCGCAGCGCCGGGTCCAGCGTCGCCAGCAGCTCGCGGCCGAACGCGTCGTCGAGATTGACCACCGCCGCCTTCAGCCCCGGCGTGGCGAACAGGCGCGCCTTGGCTGCGCCATAGCCGGCCATGTCGCCGTGGTAGTCCAGATGGTCGCGGGTGAGATTGGTGAACACCGCCACGTCGAAGTGCACCGCATCGACGCGGCCCTGGTCCAGCGCGTGCGAACTCACTTCCATCGCCACCGCCTGCGCGCCGGCGTCGCGCAGCTGCGCCAGCAGCGCGTGCGTCTGCAGCACCAGCGGCGTGGTGAAACCGGTCGGCACCACGTCGCCGTACAGGCCGACGCCGAGCGTGCCGATGCTGCCGCTGCGCGTGCCCAGGCACTGCCAGGCCTGCGCCAGCAACTGCACGGTGGAAGTCTTGCCGTTGGTGCCGGTGACCCCGACCATGGTCATCGTCTGCGACGGATGGCCGTGGAACTGGTCGGCCATCGCGCCCATGCGCGCGCGCAGGCCCGGCACCGCGATCGCGTCGGCCGGCGCCGGCAATTCGGCCGGGGCCGGCGGTTCGAACAGGATCGCCGCGGCGCCCTTGGCCTGCGCCTGCGCGACGAAGCCCAGCCCGTGCGCGCCAAACCCGGCGATCGCCACGAACGCATCGCCGGCGCGCACCGCGCGGCTGTCCATGACCAGCCCGGACACCTGCACGTCGCGCGCCAGCGCCACGTCCGGCAGCAGCTGCGACAGCGGCAGCGCGCGGCTCACTGGCGGGTCTCCTGCAACGGCACCGGCTGCGCGGCCGGCGGCGGCGTGACGGCACGGGCGATGGGCAGCGCCGCTTCCACTTCGGCGGCGGCATCGGGCACCACGGCCGGATCCGGCTCCACCGGCGCCGGCGGCGGCGCATGGCCGCTCTTGCCGGCGGCCTGCGCCGCCAGCCACGCCTGGATGTCGTCCGGCGGCACGTCCATCAGCCGCAGCGCGCCTTCCATCACGTTGTGGAACACCGGCGCCGAAACCAGGCCGCCGTAGTACTTGGCGCCCTGCGGATCGTTGATCACGATGACCGTGGCGAAGCGCGGATTGGTCGCCGGCACCAGGCCGGCGAACAGCGCGTTGTAGTGGCCGCGGATATAGCCGCCGGGACCGTTCAGGCGCGCGGTGCCGGTCTTGCCGGCGACGTGGTAGCCGAGGATCGCCGCGCCCTTGGCGCCGCCCTGGGTCACCACGGTTTCCATCATCGACACCACTTCCTTGGCGATCGCCGGGCTCAGCACTTCCTTGGTGTCCTCGTGCTGGCCCTTGACGAAGGTCGGCGTGACCAGCTTGCCGCCGTTGCCCAGCGCGCAGTACGCGCGTGCGATCTGCAGCGGCGTCACCGACAGGCCGTAGCCGTAGGACATGGTGGTCTTGGACGACCCGCTCCAGCGTGCCGGCGAGGGCAGCACGCCGGCCGATTCGCCGGGGAAGCCGCTGTGCGGGGCGCTGCCGTAGCCGTAGCTGTGGATCTGGTCGTAGAAGGTCTGGTCCGGCAGCTTGGCCGCGATCTTGGCCGCGCCGATGTTGGAGCTGCGGGTGATCACGCCGGTCACGGTCAGCACGCCGTTGTTGCGCGGCACGTCCTTGATGGTGAAGCGGCCGATCGCCATGTAGCCCGGGTTGGTGTCGATCAGCGTGTCCTTGGTCACCACCCCGGCCTTGAGCGCGGTGGAGATGGTCAACGGCTTCATCGTCGAACCCGGCTCGACCAGGTCGGTGACCGCGCGGTTGCGGCGCGCATCGGAATTGACCCCGGTGACCGAGTTCGGGTTGTAGGTCGGCAGGTTGACCATGGCCATGATCTCGCCGGTGGCCACGTCCATCACCACGATCGAACCGCCGGCGGCGTTGTTTTCCACCAGCGCGTTGCGCAGTTCCTTGTAGGCCAGGAACTGGATGCGGCGATCGATGCTGAGGGTCAGGTCCTTGCCCGGCTCGGCCGGCTTGACCAGATCAATGCTTTCCACGATCGCGCCCTTGCGGTCGCGGATCACGCGCTTGGAACCGGGCTTGCCGCGCAGCCATTCGTCGAACGCCAGCTCCAGCCCTTCCTGGCCGCGGTCGTCGATGTTGGTGAAGCCGAGCACGTGCGCCATCGCTTCGCCCTGCGGGTAGAAGCGGCGGAACTCGCGCTGCGAGAACACGCCCGGGATGCCCAGCGCGACCACCGCATGCGCCTTGTCCGGATTGATCCGGCGCTTGAGGTACATGAACTCCTTGTCCGACTTCTGCGACAGCTTGGCGGTCAGCTCGTCGCTGGGCAGTTCCAGCGCCTGCGCCAGCTGCGGGATGCGGTCGGGATTGCGCAGCAGCTCCTGCGGATTGACCCAGATCGACTCCACCGGCGTGGACACCGCCAGCGGCTCGCCGTTGCGGTCGGTGATCATGCCGCGCGAGGTCGCGATCGGCAGCTCGCGCAGGTAGCGCGCCTCGCCCTGGCGCTGGTAGAAGTCGCTGTTGATGATCTGCACGTAGGCGGCGCGACCGATCAGGGTGACCGAGCACAGGCTCAGCGCCGCACCGACCAGCACCAGCCGGCCACGGAGATTGAAGTTGCTGCGCGGGCGGTTGCGGCCGGTCTTGCTCATGGCCGCACCACCACGATGTCGCCGGTTTCCGGAAACTTCATGCCCAGCCGCTCGCGCGCGACCTGGTCGACGCGATTGCTTTCGGCCCAGGTCGCCTGCTCCAGCTGCAGCCGGCCGAACTCGATGTTCAGCTCGTCGCGGTTGTGCTCCAGCCGCGACAGCTCGACGAACAGCTGGCGATGGCGATGGCGCATGTACACCACCCCGATCGCCGAGGCGATGGTGCAGGCGAGCAGGACGATCAACAGCAGCCGGCTCATGGCGCGCTCCTGTGGAGCGCGTCATGTGCCGGCGGGAATGGAGAATGGGGAATGGGGAATGGGGAAGAGCCGGTGGCCTGCGCCCGGAAACCGTCCGCGCCGGGAAGCGAGCTCTTGCTTTCGCCTTTACCGATTCCCGATTCCCGATTCCCGATTCCCAGCTTCTCGGCCACCCGAAGCACCGCGCTGCGCGCGCGCGGATTGAGCGCCAGCTCGGCGCCGTCGGCCTTGATCGCGCCGCCGTGCAGTTGCAGGGTCGGCACGAACGGCTGCGCCTCGGGCAGGCGGCGGTTGCTCGGCGGGGCCTTGGCGTGGCGGTTCATGAACTGCTTGACGATGCGGTCTTCCAGCGAATGGAAGCTGATCACCGCCAGGCGCCCGCCCTGCTTGAGCTTGGCCAGCGCCGCGTCCAGCCCGGCTTCGAGGTCGGCCAGTTCGCGGTTGATGTGGATGCGGATCGCCTGGAAGCTGCGCGTGGCCGGATGGGTCTTGCTGTCGCCGCGCGGCATCACGCTGGCGATCAGGTCGGCCAACTGCGCGGTGCGGGTCAGCGGCTGCTCGGCGCGGCGCGCCACGATCGCGCGGGCGATGCGCCGGCTCTGGCGTTCGTCGCCATAGGTCCACAGCACGTCGGCGATGTCGCGCTCGCTGGCGTGAGCCAGCCACTGCGCGGCGCTCTCGCCGGCGTCCGGATCCATGCGCATGTCCAGCGGGCCGTCCTTGCCGAACGAGAAACCGCGCTCGGCCACGTCCAGCTGCGGCGAGGACACGCCCAGGTCGAACAGCACGCCGTCCAGATCGGCGGCGGCGTCCCACTGCGCCAGTTCGGCGAAGCTGCCGCGGCGGATGCGCACGCGCGCGTCGCCACCGAACGCATGTTCGGCTTCGGCGATCGCCTCGGGATCCTTGTCCATCAACAGCAGCCGGCCTCCTGGGCCGAGTTTGTGCAGCACCCCGCGCGCGTGTCCGCCACGCCCGAACGTGCCATCCAGATAGATTCCGTCTTCGATCACCTGCAGCCCGTCCATGACCTGCGCGAACAACACCGGCACATGCGCCGCCGGCGGTTGCGACACCGGAAGGTGACCGGCCTGCGCCTGTCCGCGCATCCGGACACCCCGGCTCACAACTTCAGATCGAGCAATCCATCGCCCAGATCCTCGTCAGACAATGTCTGCTGGATCAGTGCGCGATGAGCCTGCTCGCTCCATAGTTCGAACTTGTCGCCCATGCCCAACAGCACGGCGCGCTTTTCGATGCCCACCGCGGCGCGGTGGCTCGGCGGGATGGTGATGCGGCTGTTGGCGTCCAGCTCCAGCGCGGCCGAGGAACCGACCAGCTTCTGCTGCAGGACCCGCACCACGCGCTGGGTGTTGGGCTTGGCCATGACGTCGTCACGGACCCGCTCCCATTCCTTTTCCGCGTACAGCCACAGGCATCCGGCCTCGAACGGGTTGTAGGTCAGCACCAGCCGATTGCCGCTCGCACGCACGACGAGGTCGCGGTACGCGGTGGGAACCGCCATACGCCCCTTGTCGTCCACTGTGATTGCGGTCTCGCCCTGAAACACGACGCCTACACCTTTCAAATCCGCCTGGACGGTCATTGAACCACGAAAAACCACAAAAAACCCGGTTTTCCCTCGAGTGCCCACCTTAGCAGCGCGCGAAAGGTTGTCAACAACTTTGCGAGCGATAAATCGCTAGCCACATCAATGGCTTGCGCCATTCTTTAGAGACTTGTTCAAAGCTTATCCACAAGTTGCTGTTTCGTCTCATATTTTGAGATTGAGCGGAAATTCAGCCCTGTGCACAAGGCGTTAAGACAGCGGCCAGCTGTCGCGGCCACGACCGACCGGCTCGCCTGCCGCTGCGCAAAACCGCACAATCGGCGGCCTATGTGCCTCGTCGCCCTCGCCCTCGAATCGCACCCGCGCTGGCGCCTGCTGCTGGTCGGCAACCGCGACGAATTCCATGCCCGCCCGACCGCGCCGCTGCAGCGCTGGGCGGCGCCGGCGCAGCGCGTGCTGGCCGGGCGCGACCTGCGTTCCGGCGGCAGCTGGGTGGGCCTGGACGACGCCGGCCGCTGCACCGTGGTCACCAACGTGCGCGACCCGCTGGCGTCGATGTCCGGCGCCTCGCGCGGCGCCCTGGTCGCCGACTACCTGGCCGGCGCCGCGCCGGCGGGCGCGTTCGCCGACGCACTGGCGCTTCGCGCCGACGCCTACCCGCCGTTCAACCTGCTGCTGGCCGACGCCGAAGGCGCGCAATACCTGGGCAACCACCCGCCTGCCCGGCAGCGCCTGGCGCCCGGCATCCACGGCATGTCCAATGGCGCGCTGGACGCGCCATGGCCGAAGACCGTGCGCCTGTGCGAGGTCCTGGCGGGATGGATCGCCGCTGGCGACGAGGACCTGTCCCCGCTGTGGCGCGCGCTGGCCGACGAGACCATCGCCGCCGACGCGCAGTTGCCCGACACCGGCGTGGGCCTGGAACTGGAGCGGCGCCTGTCGCCGGCCTTCATCCGCGGCCACGACTACGGCACCCGCGCCAGCACCATCGTCGCGGTGGACGGCGACGGCCGCGGCTGGATCCACGAGCGCCGCTTCGGCGCCGATGGGGTGTTCCTGGGGGAGACGCGGCTGGAAACGCCCTAGCACTCGGCAGCCTGGGGTGGCGGTCGAGCGTCGCAGCGAGCCGCATGAGCATCCGCGCAAGCAGCGCCATTGGCGGATCAGCCTCCTGCAGCCGCGGGACTGAAGCCCCTCCCACACAAAGCGAAGCCAGAGCGGCGATCAGTCAACGGAAAGCGCCATGGCAACGGCGCGCCGCATCTGAGCAGATGCCACGCCAAACATGGCCTGGAGCGAAGCACTACACCACGTCGCTGCTTCTGGACCAAAGCCCCCTTTAGTAAAGAGGGAGCGGCGAAGCCGCGGGGATTTGGCAGGTCAAGGGCCTGGGGCCCAAACTTTTGCCACGCAAAAGTTTGGGGATTTTTTCGCGCGACGCGCGAAAAAAGCGGCGGAGCCGGCCGATAAGCCGGGTTCTGTCGTGGACAGTCATTCTTCTAGGCGCCGCGTCACCGCGGCGCTCGAGCAACCTACCCGGACCCGACGCGGGCAGCGCCATGAGGTCCCTATTTGGTCTTGCTCCAGGTGGGGTTTGCCGTACCGGTCCGTTACCGGACTCGCGGTGCGCTCTTACCGCACCATTTCACCCTTACCGGCCTGCTTGCGCAGACTTAGGCGGTATCTTTCTGTTGCACTTTCCGTCGGCTCGCGCCGCCCAGGCGTTACCTGGCACCTTGCCCTATGGAGCCCGGACTTTCCTCGGCACCGCGCTACACCGAAATGCACTGCGATGACGCGACTGTCTGGCCGACTCCGCCGCGCGCATTGTCGCACGTTTCCTAATCAGAAACCGATGCCATCCCCCTCTCGTGAAACAAGCAATACGCGCGAGAAACGGCTTTCCAAGCGCCACTCGGCGGCGTTCCGCGGTATCGACAAACTAGCCGCCATGGGCCACAAATCGCAAACGACCAAGAGCCATACGTTGTCGCAACACCCCAGGTAGCCGTCAATTCTTTTATCTTTCTTGGAAACCGCAGCCTGCAGCATGGCTTGGGTCAAGCTTGGCGTACTCCAAACCGAACCACCGATCCAGCGAGAAGGCTCATCTGATTCTCGAATACAGATCGTTAATCCCTGTAGCCACTCAGGCAGGAGAGTCCGGGCTCGGGCCTCTAACGCAAGCACTTGGAACATGCCGCCCGCTTCAGGGCGATGTCTCTCAATGAGCTCTACCAGTTCGCGAGCCGCTGCCTTATTTGCAGGTGGAGCACCACTCTTGAACGAAGCATTGATGAACAAACGACGTCCATAGAAGGCTTCATACAGCTGTCTGGCCTCAGCGAGAATGTTGCGCTGAGCAGCCTCGATTTCTCGAACAGGGATACGCAACGCTGCGTCGTCGAGCTGAAAGAGCTGAGTGACCTCGATGCCCAGCACCCCGCTGTCGCTTCTAATTAGGAGGTCCGGGGCGGGGGGTTGCAGTTGCTCCACTACCCCATCAGGAATTGCCTCCGGCATGACGGTTCTGGCGAGGTTGAGCCAAGCCAGCTCCCTCGCCTTCTGACGCGCAGCCTTGCTAGCCGCCCCCATACAACGCCTTGCGCGGCGCCCCGGTGATCTCCGCGGCCAGCTTGGCGGCGGTGGACGGCGGCAGGTGCGCGCTCAGCGTGGCATAGACGCGGCGGCCCTCGGCCAGTTGCGCGTCGGCATCGTCGCCGGCGCCCTGCACGATCAGCACGAACTCGCCCTTGCGCTGGTTGTCGTCGGCTTCCACCTGCGCCTGCAGCTCAGCCAGGCTGCCGTCGAGCACGGTCTCGAACAGCTTGGTCAGCTCGCGCGCCAGCACCGCCGGCCGCGCGTCGCCGAACGCGGCGCGGCAATCGGCCAGGGATTCGACGATGCGGTGCGCCGATTCGTAGAACACCAGGGTGCGCGGCTCGCCGGCCAGGCGCGCCAGGCGCTCGCGGCGGCCGGAGGCCTTGGCCGGCAGGAAGCCCTCGAAACTGAAACGGTCGCTGGGCAGGCCGGCCACGCTGAGCGCGGCGATCGCCGCGCAGGCGCCGGGCACCGGGCTGACCCGCACCCCGGCCTCGCGCGCCGCGCGCACCAGCCGGTAGCCGGGATCGCTGACCAGCGGGGTGCCGGCATCGCTGACCAGGGCCAGCGACTCGCCGCCGAGCAGGCGCGCGACGATGCGCTGCGCCAGCGCGTCCTCGTTGTGCTCGTGCAGCGCAACCAGCGGCTTGTCGATGCCGAAATGCGCCAGCAGCTGGCCGCTGCGGCGGGTGTCCTCGGCGCAGATCGCGGCGACCGCGCGCAGCACCTCCTGCGCGCGCGGCGTCAGGTCGGCGAGATTGCCGATCGGCGTGGCGACGACATGCAGGGTTCCGGGCTGGGCGCTCATCTACGGCTTTCCATGGTCAAGGGTAGAATCGTAGCGGTTTTCCCCGGCGCGCCTCGGCGTGCCCTGCCGAATGGACCAGAAATGAACAAGCGATTCGCAAGGATTTCCGCCCTGTCGCTGCTGGCGCTGCTGTTCGCCGGCTGCGCCACCACCAGCGTGACGCAGAGCGCGTCCTCGCCGGCCCAATCCGCGGCGCTGGCGCTGCTCGACCAGGGCAAGCCGCGGGAAGCGGCGCAGCAGCTCGAGGCGCAGGCCGCCACGGCCACCGGCAGCGAGCGCAACCAGCTGCTGGCCGATGCCGCCTTCGCCTGGTACGAGGGCGGCGACGTCGCCCGCGCGCGCAGCCTGGCCGCGCAGGTGCAGCCGCGCCAGCTGTCGGGCCTGAGCAAGGTGCGGCTCGCCCTGGTCAACGCCGAACTGGCCCTGGTCGACCGCCAGCCGGCGCAGGCGCTGCAGGCGCTGGGCAGCGATCCGCAGGCGGTGCCGCAGAACCTGCGCGCGCGCTGGCACCTGGCCCGCGCGCAAGCGCTGGAAGGCACCGGCGACGCCACCGCGGCGCTGGACGAACGCGCCCGCGCCGATATCGGCCTGACCGGCCAGGCGCGCAGCGACAACCAGCGCGCCATCGTGCGCCAGCTGGCGGCGTTGAACGACGCCACGCTGCAGGCGCGCGCCGCCGCGCTGCCGGCCGGCGATCCGCTGTACAACTTCGCCGGACGCGCGCTGATCAGCCGCGGCCTGGCGCTGCCGCGGCCGTTCGACCGCAGCGAGCAGTGGGGCTTCGACACCAGCAAGCGGCCGCCGGCCGAGCGCGACGGCTACCGCCCGCCGGCCAAGCTGGCGGTGCTGCTGCCGCTGAGCGGCACCCTGGCGACCGCGGCCGCGCCGGTGCGCGACGGCCTGCTCGCCGGCTACTACGGCGAGACCCGGCGCCGTCCGGAGATCAACTTCATCGACACCACCGGCACCCCCGCCGGCGCGCTGGCCGCCTACCAGAAGGCGATCGACGGCGGCGCCGACTTCGTGGTCGGCCCGCTCGGCCGCGACGAGGTCACGGCGCTGTTCGCGCGCGACGCGCTGCCGGTGCCGCTGCTGGCGCTGAACCGCGGCACCGGCGCCCCGCCCGCCGGCAGCGCCGGCTTCTCGCTGGCGCCGGAAGACGACGGCATCGCCGCCGCCGAATACCTGCTGGCGCACGAGCGCCGCAACGCGCTGGTGATCGGCAGCAACGACGACAACGGCCGCCGCGCGGTGGCCGCGTTCCGCGAGCGCTTCAGCGAGCGCGGCGGCAAGGTCGCCGCCAGCGTCAGCGTGGCCGAGGTGCCGGGCGATGTCGGCGCGCAGCTGCGCAACGCCGGTGCCGCCGACGCGGTGTTCCTGGCGGTGAAGGGCAGCACCGCGCGCGCGCTGGCGCCGCAGCTGGCGCTGGCCGGTTTCGCCGGCAAGAGCCGGGTGGCGACCTCGCAGCTGGTGCTCGGCACCGGCAAGCCGGAGGACGACCTGGTGCTGGATGGCATCGCCTACCCGAGCGAACTGTGGAGCGTGCGCGGCGTCGGCGGCCTGCCGGCGGCGACCAGCGTGGCCGAGACGCTGCCGACCGCGCGCGGCCCGGCCGCGCGCCTGTTCGCGTTCGGCTACGACGCCTGGCAGATCAGCGCCTACCTGGAGAAGCTCGCCACCGGCGCCGAGGCCAACCTGCGCGGCGCCACCGGCGTGCTGCACCTGGACGGCTTCGGCAACATCCTGCGCACCCCGGCCTGGTCCACCTTCAGCGGCGGGCGCGCGACGCCGCTGCCCGATGGGCGTTGACCGCCGGCAACGCGGCAACGAGGTGGAAGCGGCGGCGCGCGCCGAACTGGAGCGCGCCGGCCTGCAACTGATCGCCGCGAACGTGCGCTATCGCGGTGGCGAACTGGATCTGGTGATGCAGCAGGCGCAGTGCCTGGTGTTCGTCGAGGTGCGCTACCGGCGCAACGACGCGTTCGGCGGCGGCGCCGCCTCGGTCGACCTGCGCAAGCGCCGCCGGCTGGTGTTGGCGGCGCAATTGTTCCTGGCCGCGCATCCGCACTACGCGGACTGGCCGTGCCGCTTCGACGTGGTCGAGGCCGAAGGCGAACCGCCGCGGCTGACCTGGCTGCGCGACGCGTTTCGCGCCGACGACTGCTGACGTGCCCAGCATCTTCACCCACGCCGCGATCCCGCTGGCGCTTTGGGCCGCCGCCGATCGCGGACGCATTTCCGCGCGCCTGCTCGGCGCCGGCATCGGCGCATCGATGCTGCCCGATCTGGACGTGGTCGCGTTCGCCCTGCACATTCCCTACGCCGATGCGTTCGGCCATCGCGGCGCCAGCCATTCGCTGCTGTTCGCCGCGGCGCTGGGCGTGTTGGGTGCCCTGCTGCACCGACCGCTGCGTGCCGGCGCGCTGCAGGCGGCGACCTGGATGTTCGTCTGCACGCTCTCGCACCCGCTGCTCGATGCGCTGACCTCCGGCGGCCTCGGCGTCGCCCTGGCCTGGCCGTGGAGCGAGCAGCGCTGGTTCGCGCCGTGGCGGCCGATCCGCGTCTCGCCGTTCGCCAACGGCTTCTTCGGCGCGCGCGGCATGGCCACGCTGTTGTCCGAGTTGCGCTGGGTGTGGCTGCCGCTGGCGCTGGCGGTCGGCACCTGGAAACTGTTGCAACCGCCGCCCTCTTCCGCTTCGCGATCCCAGCCATGACCACGCCGCTGCCAGCCGCCCTGACCGACACCCTCGCCGCACTGCTCGGCGCCGACGGCTGGCGCACCGACGACGCCAGCCGGCGCAGCTACGGCGAGGACGATTCGCGGCGCTGGGCGCTGGCCGACGCGGTGGCGCTGCCGCAGACCCGCGACCAGGTGCAGGCGATCGTGCGCGCCTGCCGCGCACACCGCGTGCCGATCGTCGCGCGTGGCGCCGGCACCGGCACCGCCGGCGCCGCGGTGCCGTTCGACGGCGGCGTGGTGCTGTCATTCGCGCGCATGAACCGCATCGTGCAGCTGCGCCCGCAGGACCGATGCGCGGTGGTCGAGCCGGGCGTGCTCAACGGCGACCTGCAACAGGCGCTGGCGCCGCACGGCCTGTTCTGGCCGCCGGACCCGTCCAGCGCCGAGATCTGCAGCATCGGCGGCAACCTGTCGACCAACGCCGGCGGCCCGCGTGCGGTGAAGTACGGCGCCACCCGCGACAACGTGCTCGGCGTGGTCGCGGTGACCGGCGCCGGCGAACTGATCCGTTGCGGAGGCGCCTACACCAAGGACGCCACCGGCTACGACCTGACCCACCTGCTGGTCGGCAGCGAAGGCACCCTGGCGCTGATCGTGGAGGCCACGCTGAAACTGTCGCCGCGGCCGCTGGCGCAGGCCGGGCTGCGCGCGTTCTACCGCGATGCCGGCAGCGCCGCGGCGGCGGTGTCGCGGCTGATGGCGCAACCGACCACGCCGGCGATGCTGGAATTCATGGACCGTAGCGCGATCGCGCTGCTACGCCGCAACGGCAGCGACGTGCCCGAGGCCGGCGCGATGCTGTTGATCGAGGCTGACGGCGACCACGACACCCTGCCCTACGCGCTGCAGGCGCTGGGCGCCGCCGCCGAGGGCGACGGCCTGCTGTCGCTGGACGTGGCCACCGACGGCGCCGCGCGCGACCGGCTGTGGGCGGCGCGCCGCGCGCTGTCGCCGGCGCTGCGCACGATCAAGCCGGGCAAGATCAACGAAGACGTGGTGGTGCCGGTGTCGCGCATTCCCGAGCTGGTCGCAGGAGTCGAGGCACTGGCGGCGGAATTCGAGCTGCCGATCGTCGCCTTCGGCCACGCCGGCAACGGCAACCTGCACGTCAACATCATGTACGCACCCGACGATGCCAGCGAGACTGCGCGTGCGCACGCCGCGCTGCCGCGCCTGTTCGCGCTGGTGCTGGCGCTGGAAGGCACGCTGTCGGGCGAGCACGGCATCGGCGTGGCCAAGCGCGACTACATGGCGCAGGCCTTCGACGCGGCCACGCTGGACGCGATGCGCGCGGTGAAGCGCGCGCTGGACCCGGACGGCATCCTCAATCCGGGCAAGGTGTTGCCGGACAGATAGCGGGACTCGGGACTCAGGACTCAGGACTCAGGACTCGCAAGAATCCGCCCGATACCGCGCGCAGGCGACCGGCGACCGCTTTTTGTAGGAGCGGCTTCAGCCGCGACGAACGAAGTGGAAAAAGCTGACGACCTGGGAATCTGTCGGGGCTGAAGCCCCTCCTACAGTGCATCGGCCACCTTGCAGGAGCGGCTCAGCCGCTGCGCTCGCTCACGCCGATGAAGCGCAGGCCCACGCCAGGTTCGGTGGCGATGTAGCGCGGCGCCACCGCGCTGTCGCCGAGTTTCTGCCGCAGTTTGCCGACCAGGATGCGCAGGTAGTGGGTGTCTTCCTGGTGGGTCGGCCCCCACACTTCGCGCAGCAGTTGCGGCTGGGTGAGCACGCGCCCGCTGTGCCGCAGCAGCAGCGCGAGCAGCGCGTATTCCTTGCGGCTCAGCGGCAGCGGCTCGCCGTCCAGGCGCACCTCGCGCAGGCCCAGGTGGATGTGCAGGTGGCCGTCGTCGAACACCGGCTCGGCTTCGCCGGCGGCCGGCTGCATGCGCAGCAGCACGCGGATGCGCGCCATCAGTTCCTGCACGCCGAACGGCTTGGTCACGTAGTCGTTGGCGCCGGCGTCCAGCGCCTGCACTTTCTCCGCTTCGCCGGCGCGCACGGTGAGCATGATCACCGGCACCGCGGACCACTGCCGCAGTTCGCGCAGCACGCTGTGTCCGTCCTGGTCGGGCAGGCCCACGTCGAGCACCACCAGTTCGGCGCCGTGCGCGGCCAGCTGCGCCAGGCCGTCGCCGCCGGTGGCCGCCTGCAGCACGCGGTAGCCCTGCGCGCGCAGGCTGATGTCCAGGAAACGCCGGATCTGCGGCTCGTCGTCGATGACCAGCACGCGCGGCGGCGGAATCGGATCGGCGTGGGACTCAGTCGGCATCGGGGCGGGGCGGCGGGGCGGCGGGTTCGATCAACGGCAGAGTAATGCGGATCGTGGTGCCGCAGCCATCGGCGCCGGGCAGCGCCTCGACGCTGCCGCCGTGCGCGCCGATCATGCCCTGGCAGATGGTCAGGCCCAGGCCGGTGCCGTGGCGGCCGCGGTCGCCGCGTTCGACGCTGTAGAACATGTCGAAGATGCGCGCGCGCTCGTCCTCGGGAATGCCCGGGCCGCGGTCGCCGATGTCGATGCGCAGGCGCCCGTCGACCATCGCCGCGGCGACGCGGATCGCCTCGCCCTCCGGCGAAAATTTCGCCGCGTTCTCCAGCACGTTGAAGATCGCCTGTTCGACCAGCGCCGGATGCACCCACAGCGTCGGCAGCTCGGCGGCCAGGGCGATGTCCAGCCTCACCTGCGGCTGGTAGCGCTGCAGCCGCCGCGCGGCCGAGCCGATCAGTTCGTCCACGTCGATCCAGTCGCGGTTCAAGGTCAGCCCGGTGTGGCCGAGCCGGGTCATGTCGAGCAGGTTCTGGATGTAGCGGTCCAGGCGCTCGCCTTCCAGCTGGATCGTCTCCAGCAGGCTGCGGCGGTCGTCGGCGTCCATCGCCTGGCCGTAGCTGGACAGGCTGCTGGCCGCGCCGATCATCGCCGCCAGCGGCGAGCGCAGGTCGTGCGACACCGACGACAGCAGCGCCGAGCGCAGGCGTTCGGTCTCGCCGCTGACCCGCGCGCTTTCCAGGTCGGCGACCAACCGCGTGCGCAGCGCGGCCTGGCCGATGTCCTCGACCATGGCTTCGGCCAGGCGCTGCTGCTCCAGCCCGGGACGCTGCACGCCGGCGGCGAATTTCAGCCCGACCACGCCGATCGCGCCGCGCTCGTGGCGCACCGGCAGGAACCACCAGCTGGCGCCGGCCAGGGTGTCGGTGAAGCGGCCGGTGGCCTGGCCGTGGCGCTGCGCCCAGTCGGCGGCGCTGCGGTCCACCGCCGCCATCGACGCCGCGTAGTCGTGCGCGCCGTCCTGCGCAGCGGCGTGCGCCGCCTCCAGCGGCTGCAGCCGCACCCAGGCCTCGGCCTCGAGCGTGGCGGCCAGCGCGCGGCGCCCGGCCTCCAGCACCTGGCCCAGGTCGGCGGCGCTGGTGAGTTCGCGGCCCAGCCGCTGCAGTGCGGTGGTCTGCGCGTTGGCCGCGCGCAGCGCCAGCACCTGCATGCGCAGCCGCGACGCCAGGCGCCCGGCGACCAGCGCCGCGACCAGGAACAGCAGCACCGTGACCACGCCCTGGCGCGCGCCGATGTGCAGCGTGTAGCGCGGTTCGATGAAGAAGAAGTTGTAGGCGAAGAAGCTCAGCAGCGCCGACAGCACCGCCGCGGCCATGCGCGTCTTCGCCGCGACCATCACCACCGCGACGATGAACACCATCGACAGGTCGTCGATGCCGACCCAGCGCTCGGCGATCCAGCCCACCGCCACCGCCAGCAGCGAGGCGACGGTGGCGAACACCAGGTCGTCGCGCGACAGCCAGTGGCCGGGACTGCGCCAACGCCGCCGCGCACGCGCGCGCGCCTCCGGCGAACTGATGATGACCAGCTCGTAGTGCGCGCCGCGCTGCAGCAGTTGCTGGGTCAGCGTGCGGTTGATCATCCGCGCCAGCGGCCGTTCGCGGGTGCGGCCGAGCAGCAGCGTGGACACGCCGTTGTGCGCGGCATGGTCGAGCAGCGCGTCGGCGACGCTGGCGCCGTGCAGCAGCGCCGCGTCGCCGCCGAGCCGCCGCGCCAGCGCGAAGGCGCGGTCGATCTCCAGCAGCCAGGCCTCGTCCGGCTGCGCGCGGGTCTGCACGGTGACCACGCTCCACGGCGCGCCGCGGCGTTCGGCCACGCGCCGTGCCACCCGCACCAGATACTCGGACTGGCCGCACCCGTCGATCGCCACCAGCACCCGCCGCCGCAGCGCCACGCCGGTGCGACCCTGCGCGGCCTGCACGTCGCGCAGGTCGTTGTCGACGCGGTCGGCCGCGGTCTGCATCGCCAGTTCGCGCAGCGCGGCCAGGTTCGACGGCGAGAAGAACGCCTGCAGCGCCTGTCCCGCCTGCTCGGGCAGATACACCTTGCCCTGCTGCAGGCGTTCGATCAGTTCGCGCGGCGGCAGGTCGACCAGCACGATGTCGCGCAGCCGGTCGAAGATCGCATCGGGCACGGTCTCGCCGACGCGGATGCCGGTGATGCGGTGGACCACGTCGTTGAGGCTTTCCAGGTGCTGGATGTTGACCGTGCTGTAGACGTCGATGCCGGCGTCGAGCAGCTCCTGCACGTCCTGCCAGCGCCGCTCGTGGCGGCTGCCGGGCGCGTTGCGATGGGCCAGTTCGTCGACCAGCACCAGCGGCGGGCGCCGCGCCAGCAGCGCGTCCAGGTCCATTTCCTCGAGGGTACGGCCGCGGTACTCCACGCGCTGCCGCGGCTGCACGACCAGCCCGTCCAGCAGCGCCGCGGTTTCGGCGCGGCCATGGGTCTCGACCACCCCGACCACCACCTCGCTGCCCTGCTGCTGCAGCTGGCGCGCGCGCGACAGCATCGCGTAGGTCTTGCCGACGCCGGGCGCCGCACCCAGAAACACGGTCAGCCGTCCACCGCGTTCGCGCTGGAGTGCGCCGATCAAGGCGTCGGCCTGCTGGGTACGGGGATCGGACATTTGAAGGCTGGGAATGGGGAATGGGGAATGGGGAATCGCAAAGCCTACAGGGTCGGGGCCCAGGCTTTACCGCTTTTGCTCATCCCCATTCCCGATTCTCTTTTCCCCATTCCCGGCTTCCCCGGCATCCAATGCCAGATTCAGCGCCAGCACATTGACCCGCGGCTGACCGAGCACGCCGAACTGGCGCGGCTGCGCCTGCGCGGCGAGCAGCGCGGCGACGGTCGCCACCGGCAATTCGCGCGCCTTGGCCACGCGCGCGACCTGCTGCTGCGCCGCGGCCACGCTGATGTCCGGGTCCATGCCGCTGCCGGACTGGGTCAGCAGGTCGTCCGCCACCTGCGCCGGGGCGACGCCGTCGCGCGCGGCCACGCTGGCGCGCGCGTCGGCGATGCGCTGCTGCAGCTCCGGATTGCTGCGCGCCTGGTTGCTGCCGGCTGCGGCCATCGGGTCGAACTTGGCCGCCGAGGGCCGCGGCTGGAAATAGCCCGGCGCGGCGAACGGCTGCGCGACCAGCGCCGAGCCGAGCACGCGGCCATCGCGTTGCAGCAGGCTGCCGTTGGCCTGCGCCGGGAACAGTGCGCCGGCGAGCAGGGTGGACAGCAGCGAGTACAGCGCGGCGGCGCCCAGCACCAGCAGCGGCAGCAGCAGCGCCGCGCGCCAGCGCAGCGGTTCGCGGTAGGAAGAGGAAACCGGGGAAACGTTCATCGCAGGTGGTCCGGAAAGGAAGCGGAAGATCGGCGCCGGGCTCAGCCCAGCGCCACCAGCAGCAGGTCGATGAGCTTGATCCCGACGAACGGCAGCAGCACGCCGCCGACGCCGTAGATCAGCATGTTCCGGCGCAGCAGCGAGGTCGCCGTGGCCGGGGTGAAGCGCACGCCGCGCAACGCCAGCGGGATCAGCGCCGGAATCACCAGCGCGTTGAAGATCAACGCAGCCAGCACCGCATGCACCGGGCTGGACAGGCGCATCACGTTCAGCGCCGCCATCTGCGGGATCGAGGCGGCGAACAGCGCCGGCAGGATCGCGAAGTACTTGGACACGTCGTTGGCCAGCGAGAAGGTGGTCAGCGCGCCGCGGGTGATCAGCTGCTGCTTGCCCACTTCCACCACCGCCAGCAGCTTGGCCGGATCCGAATCCAGGTCGACCATGTTGCCGGCTTCCTTGGCCGCCTGCGTGCCCGAGTTCATCGCCAGGCCGACGTCGGCCTGCGCGAGTGCCGGCGCATCGTTGGTGCCGTCGCCGACCATCGCCACCAGCCGGCCGCCGGCCTGCTCGGCGCGAATGCGCGCGAGCTTGTCTTCCGGCGTGGCCTCGGCGATGTAGTCGTCGACGCCGGCCTCGGCGGCGATCGCCGCGGCGGTGAGCGGGTTGTCGCCGGTGATCATCACCGTCTTCACCCCCATCGCGCGCAGCCGTGCGAACTTCTCGCGCACGCCATGCTTGACCACGTCCGACAGCTCGACCACGCCGAGCACGTGCCGGCCCTCGGCCACCACCAGCGGGGTGGCGCCGCTGCGCGCGACCTGCTCCACGCGGCCCTTCAGTTCCGCCGGCACCAGCCCGCCCAGCGCGGTGACGTGGCGGATCACCGCATCGGCCGCGCCCTTGCGGATCGAACGCGGCGGCTGTTGCCCCTGCGCGGCCAGATCGACGCCGGACATGCGCGTCTGCGCGGTGAAGGCAACGAAGCTGGCGCCGTCCGGATCGGCCGGCGGCATGCCCTGCTCGCGCGCCAGGCGCACGATCGACTTGCCTTCCGGGGTCGGGTCGGCCAGCGAGGACAGCATCGCCGCCTCGCGCAGTTGCACCGCATCGACGCCGCTGAGCGCATGGAACGCGGTGGCCTGGCGGTCGCCGTAGGTGATGGTGCCGGTCTTGTCCAGCAGCAGCACATCGACGTCGCCGGCCACTTCCACCGCCTTGCCCGACTTGGCCAGCACGTTCGCCGACAGTGCGCGGTTCATGCCGGCGATGCCGATCGCCGGGAGCAGCCCGCCGATGGTGGTCGGGATCAGGCACACCAGCAGCGCGATCAGCAGCAGCGGATCGATGCGCACGCCGACGTAGCCGGCGATGACCGGCAAGGTCGCGACCACGATCAGGAAGGTCAGGGTCATCGCCGCCAGCAGCATGGTCAGCGCGATCTCGTTCGGGGTCTTCTGCCGGTTGGCGCCTTCGACCAGCGCGATCATGCGGTCCAGGAAGCTGTGGCCAGGCTCGGCGGTGACCTTCACCACGATCTCGTCGGACAGCACCTTGGTGCCGCCGATCACGCCGGAACGGTCGGTGCCGGCCTCGCGCAGCACCGGCGCCGATTCCCCGGTGACCGCCGCTTCGTTGATCGTGGCCACGCCGTGCACGATCTCGCCGTCGGCCGGGATCAGTTCGCCGGCGGAGATCACCACCAGGTCGCCTGGCTTCAGTTCGGCGGCAGGAATGCTGGTTTCGCCGTCCAGTTGCGCGCTGCTCACCCGGCGCGCCACCAGGTCCTTGCGCGCGCGTCGCAGCGAGGCGGCCTGGCCGCGGCCGCGCGCCTCGGCCACCGCTTCGGCGAAATTGCCGAACAGCACGGTGATCAGCAGGATCGCGGTCACCGTCCAGCCGAACGCGGGCGCGCCCTGCCCGGCCACGGTGATCAGGGCCGACAGCAAGGTGCCGGCGAACACCACCGCCATCACCGGACTGCCGAGCAGGTGACGTGGCGAGAGTTTCAGCACGCTGGCGCGCAGCGCCGCACGCAGTGCGGGGCCGTCGAGCAGACCGGGCTTGTGGACGGAGGAAGAAGCTTGCGGAAGCGGGGTGCTCATGGTCGTGGTCTCAGTGCGCGGCAAGCGTCAGGTGATCGGCGATCGGGCCCAACACCAGTGCCGGCGTGAATTGCAGAACGGTCAGGACCGCGATGACCGCGATCAGGGTCAGCGCGAAGGTCGGCGTTTCCACCTGCAGGCTGCCGCCGGTTTCCGGGGCCACGCGCTTGCGCGCCATCTGCGCGGCCACGATCAGCGGCACGATCAGCGCCGGATAGCGGCCCAGGATCAGCACCAGCGTGCAGGTCAGGTTCCACCACGGAATGCCGTCGCCGAGGCCTTCGAAGCCGGAGCCGTTGTTGGCGAAGGCCGAGGTGTACTCGTAGAACACCTGGCTGATGCCGTGGAAGCCGGGATTGGAGGTGGCGGTGATCGCCGCCGGCATGGCCAGGGTCAACGCGGTGAAGCCGAGCAGCACCAGCGGCTGCAGCAGGATCAGCAAGGCCAGCAGGCGCACTTCGCCGGCTTCGATCTTGCGCCCGAACAGTTCCGGCGTGCGCCCGGTCATCAGCCCAGCCAGGAACACGCTGAGCAGCAGGTACACCAGGAACTGCTGCAGGCCGCAGCCGATGCCGCCCCAGATCGCGTTGACCAGCATGTTGACCATGGCCACGCCGCCGGTCAGCGGCGCCAGCGAATCGTGCATCGCATTGACTGAGCCGTTGGAGGTCTGCGTGGTCAGCGACGACCACGCCGCCGAGGCATCGGCGCCGAAGCGCACTTCCTTGCCTTCCATCAGTGCCACGCTGGCGGTACTGGCCGAATGGCCTTCGGACCACACCGACACCGCGGTGGAGGCCAGCGACATCGCCAGCATGCTGCCGAACACCAGCACGGTGAATTTGCGGCGCCCGGTGAACGGACCGACCATGAACGCGATCGCCACCGGGATCAGCACGATCGCCAGCATCTCCAGCAGATTGGAGAACGGGGTCGGGTTCTCCAGCGCCATCGCGCTGTTGGGGCCGTACCAGCCGCCGCCGTTGGTGCCGAGCTGCTTGATCGCCACCATCGCCGCGACCGGGCCGAGCGGGATCTTCTGCGCGGCCATGCCGGCGCTGGCGTCCAGCGGCGTCGCGGTGGGGCCGGCGGCCAGCGTGGACGGCACGCCCTGCTGGGTCAGCAGCACGGTCCACAGCAGGCACAGCGGCAGCAGGAAGCGCAGCGTCGGCCGGATCACGTCGGCCCAGTAGTTGCCGACGTCGGCTTCGTCGACGCTGAGCGTGGTGTGCTGCAGTGGTGCTACAGCGGTTGCGTGCTGCCGTCCATGGCGCGACGGCGTCGGCTCCGGATCCTCCTGCCCGGCCATCCATGGCCGGGCGCTCCCGGTCGCAGCCGATGCCGATAGGGCATCGGCTGAGCTTGCGACCGCTCGCCCGCCGAACAACGCGCGCAGCGTCGCCACCACCAGCGCCAGGCCCATCATCGGGGTGACGAACTGCAGCCCGACCACGCCCACCGCCTGCGACAGATACGACAGCTGCGCCTGGCCGGAGTAGTGCTGCTGGTCGGTGTTGGTCAGGAACGAGACCATGGTGTGCAGGGCCACGTCCCAGCGCATGTTCGGCACCGCATCGGGATTCAGCGGCAGCCACGCCTGGGTCACGAACAGGGCGAACACCAGCGCGCCCAGCACCAGGTTGCTGGCCAGGAACGCGCCGGCATAGCCGCGCCAGCTCATGCCGCGCGCCGGATCGGTGCCGAGCAGGCGGTACAGCGGGCGTTCGATCCAGCCGAACAGCGCGTCGCCGCGCATCGGCGCCCCGCGCATCACCTTGGCCAGGTACAGGCCCAGCGGCCAACCCAGCAGCAGCGCGAGCGCATAGACAAGCAATGTATCGATCATGGCAGTAGCACTCGGCTCAGAAATCTTCGGGACGCAGAATCACGTACAACAGGTAGCCGGCGGCGACGATCACCGCCACGCCGCAGATCAGCGATAGCCAGGTCGGCATGTCATCTCTCCTCAGGACTCAAAAGGTGGCTTGCAGCGCGGCTTCGACCCGCGTGCCGGCCATGTCGGGGAACAGCCGCTCGGCGGCGCGGTCGGTGTCGTGCGCGGTCAGCCGCAGCTCCAGTCCCGGTCCGCCCTGGCGAATGCCGGGCAGGGTGAACACGGCGCTGACCAACCCATGCGTGTAGCTATCCGCATAGCTGCTGGCGAGCCAGTAATGGCCCACCGCCGCCTCGACGCGGAAGCGCTCGTTGAACGGGTAGCGCGCGCCGAGCTGCGCGTAGGTGCCGGTGGTGTCGCTGGCCAGCGCATCGTCGGACCAGCCCAGTTGCGCCCACACGCGCTGCTTCCAGGTCACGGTGGCGCCCAGCTCGGTCCAGTTCAGCGCGGCGGCCGAGGGGTATTGGTAGCGGGTCAGGTTCGCGTCCCAGGCCCAGTCCGGCGTCCACTGGCCGCGCCAGCCGAGCACGCCGTCGACTTCGGTGCTGGCGTGCGGGGTGCTGTCGAACTTGATCGACGAGGCCCACAGCGACGCATACGCGCCGTTGTCGGCGGCCAGCGCCAGACCGGCCTGCACGGCAGGATCGCCGTCGCTCTGGGTGCTGCCGCGCCAGACGTAGTCGCTGGTGAGCGTGGCATTGCCGCTGACACTGGCGGCGTTGGCCGCTGCGCTGCCGGCAAGGAGAAAAAGCGCAAGCGCGCCGCGCGACAGGAGTCGGCGGGCGGCACAGGAAAGCGGGGAACGCATGACGTCGGATCCAGGGCGGAACCATTCCGCCGACCTGGTCATGTTCCGGCGCGGGGCCGTAAAGTCGCTATCGGCCGATGCCGGCGGCCGCGTAAATTCCGCGTAATTTCCGCGGCCGTGCGGCTACGGCAAGACGCGGGAAAGGCCGGCATTGCGCCGGCCTTTCCGTCAAACGCAGGTCAGTGCAGCGGCACGCTCAGGCTCGACGGCGCGGCCGCGGGCGAACTGAAGCTGACGCTGCCGCCGAAGCGGCTGGCCGAGGTGTAGCGCGGATCGGTGGTGTCCACCACCAGCACCAGGCGGTTGCCGGCCGGGATATCGACCGCGGTCGCCTGCAGCGGCAGGTCGATCGTGGTCGCCACGCCCGGGGTCGCGTTGCGCAGCGAGTACGGCGCGTGGCTCAGCAATTGCGCCACGCCGAGCCCGTTCATGCTGTACAGGTAGGCGAACAGCGACACGTTGGCCTGGCTCGGGGTCACCGTCACCCGCAGCGATGGGCTGCCGGCCAGGCGCTTGGCGCTGGTGTACACCGGCCCGCTCCATACCGCCGCGCCGTTGCGGTCCACCAGCGGGATCGAGGTGGTGACCGGCTGGCCCAGGCCCTGCAGCAGGCCGCTGACCAGCAGCACGCCCGAATCGGCCAGGGTCGGTACGCCGGTGGCGATGCCCTTGCTCCAACCGGTGCTGGTGCCGGTGCTCAGCGCACCGGTCGCGATCAGGCCGCTCGGGCGGGTCAGGCCATAGCGCGTGGCGCCGGCCTGCACGCTGTTCCAATCGGCGTAGCGCAGCCAGGTGCCGTCGAGCGTGGCCAGCTGCACCGGCTGCTCGCTGTCCACGCCGTTGGCCTGGCCCTTGAGGTAGTGGTCGAACCAGCGGGTGGTTTCCGTGTACACCTCGTTCGGCAGGCCGAGCGCGCCCGGCAGTTCGGCCGTGGCGTGATCGCCCTGGCTAAACATCAGGTGCTTGGGCACGCTCAGGCGGTTGTACAGGTCGATGTACTGGTTCGGCGGGAACAGGCCGTCGTTGAACGCATTGGCCATCAGCACCGCAGGGCCGTTGCGGTTGAGCGCCTGCACTTCGTTGATCACGCTGCGCTCGCCGGCCTTGGGCAGGAAGCCCTGCACCGCGCCGTCGTAGTCGCCGACCGCGACCCGCGCGCTGATCTGCGCCAGGTCCGGCCCGGGCCGGCCGGTGATCGCGCCGGAGGCCACCAGCAGGGCGACGCCCTGTTCGCTGACCGTGGCGTTCGCGTACAGCGAGGCCTGCAGGTCGGCCCAGCCGCTGAGCGCGGCCACCGCCTTGATCCGCGGATCGCGCGCGGCGGCGAGCAGGCTGGTGCCGGCGCCGTAGGAAATGCCGGACACGCCGATCGCCTTGGCGTTGGCCGGGGTATTGGCCAGTGCCCAGTCGATCACCGTGCTGACGTCTTCCACCGTCGGCGCCCCGGCGATGTCGATCACGCCCGCCGAATCCCAGAACCCGCGCGAGGTGTAGCTGACCACCACGTAGCCGTTGCTGGCCAGCTCGCTGGCGCGGCCCACGTATTCCAGGTTGGGCAGCGACCAGCTGGCCGGCATCACCACCAGCGGGAACGGCCCGGTCCCCTGCCCCTGCGGCACCAGCACCAGTGCGCCGAGCTTGGTGCCGTCCCAACTGGAAATGGTCTGGTACTGCTTGCTGAAACCTCCGGCGGACGCGGCGGCGGAGAACAACAGCATCGCGCACAGGGCGATGCAGCGGGACACGGACATACGCATGTACTGCCTCCCAAACGGCGCCGGGTCGGAATGGCCCAGCTGCCAGAAACGGTTACGGGTGCGCGACGTGGGGATCGGACGTCGCGACCATACCAGCCGGTACGGACAACTTCACGCCGCAGTGCGGCACGGTATGGTGGGCCTTTTGTGGCGGCCCAGTAGGTCCGCTGTGGTCCACCGTCTCTGCTTCGGCCGGACCCTCATCCGCCCCTGCGGGGCACCTTCTCCCGAGGGGAGAAGGGAACGGCCGCGGCGTGCTTTAGCCCCTCTCCCACCGGGAGAGGGGTTGGTGTGAGGGTACGGCGCGAAGCGACTCGCGGAGTTGGGTGCACGAGGCTGCGCCCGGACCCTCGTCCGCCCCTACGGGTCACCTTCTCCCGATGGGAGAAGGGAACGGCCGCGGCGTGCTTTAGCCCCTCTCCCACCGGGAGAGGGGTTGGGGTGAGGGGACGGCGCGAAGCGACTCGCGGAGTTGGGTGTACGAGGCTGCGCCCGGACCCTCATCCGCCCCTGCGGGGCACCTTCTCCCGAGGGGAGAAGGGAACAGCCGCTAGCCCCTCTCCCGCCGGGAGAGGGGTTGGGGTGAGGGTCCGGCGCGAAGCGACTCGCGGACTTCCGCTAACCGGCGAAAAAATGCTCGTAGCCGCGCCGCGGCGGCTGCCACGGCTGACCGTCCGCGTCGCGCACGACGATGCCGCCGCCGGCGACGATGCGCCCGATCGGCGTCGCCTGTTCGCCGATCGCCTGCAATGCCTGCACGATCGCCGCGCGTTGCGCCGGCGCGGCGGTGAAGCACAGCTCGTAGTCGTCGCCGCCGCCCAGTTGCCAGGCGTGCACCTGCGCGGCGCTCGCCTCCGCCGGCGCGGCGACCACCGGCAACGCGGCCAGCCACAGTTCGGCGCCGACGCCGCTGCGCGCGCAGATGTGGTCCAGGTCGGCCAGCAGGCCGTCGGAAATGTCCACGCAGGCGTGCGCCAGGCCGCGCAGGCGCCGCCCGGCCTGCACCCGCGGCGACGGCCGCAACAGGCGCTGGCGCAGATGCTCGTGGACGGGATCGGCGGCGGCACGGGCCACATCCAGGCGCCCGGCCTGCCACAGCGCCAACGCCGCGGCAGCCTCGCCCGGACGGCCGCTGACCCAGATCTCGTCGCCCGGCTGGGCGCCGTCGCGGCGCAGCGCCGCGCCGGGCGCCACGCTGCCGATCGCGGTGACCGACAGCGACAGCGGCCCGCGCGTGGTGTCGCCGCCGGCCAGCACGATGCCGTGCGCATCGGCCAGCGCGAAGAAGCCGTCGGCGAAGGCGTCGATCCAGCGCGCATCCTCGTGCGGCAACGACAGCGACAGCGTGCACCAGCGCGGCTGCGCGCCCATCGCGGCGAGGTCGGACAGGTTCACCGCCAGCGTCTTCCAACCGATATCGGCAGGCGCGGTCTCAAGCGGAAAGTGCACACCGGCGTTGAGCGTGTCGGTGGTGATCGCCAGCTGCTCGCCCGGCGGCGGCTGCAGCAGCGCCGCATCGTCGCCGATGCCCAACGGCACGTCCGCATGCGTCCCGATCCGGGCACGCAGGCGATCGATCAGATCGAATTCAGGCATTTTGGGAGCCGGGATTGGGGATTCGGCATTGGGGATTGGCGACAGCCAGGCCACAGCCGTGGCTCGGGAGGGAATGCAGCGCCTGCGAATCCCCAATCCCAAATGCCCAATCCCGCGCCGTTAGGCGCCCGCGCCACCCGACTCCACCGTGCGCCATTCCAGCGCGGCGCGGTCGAGCACGCCGTTGACGTAGGTGTGGCCGTGTTCGGAGCCGAAACGCTTGGCGGTCTCGATGGCTTCGTTGATCACCACGCGGTACGGCACGTCGTGGCGGTGCAGCAGTTCGTAGGCGGCCAGGCGCAGCACCGCGCGCTCGATCGCGTCCACTTCCTCGACGGTGCGGTCGAGGTAGCCGACCAGCGCCGCATCCAGTTCGGCGCGGTGCTTGAGCACGCCTTCGACCAAGTTCTCGAAGTAGACCAGGTCGGCGATCTCGTGCGCCTGCTCGTGCGCGAACTGCGCGATCACGTGCTGCGCGGTGCCGCCGGCGATCTGCCAGGCGTAGATCGCCTGCAGCGCACGCCGGCGCGCGCGCGAACGCAGCACCGGATCGACGCCGTCGCGGCGGACATGCTTGTGGCCAGCGGGCTTGTTCATGGCAGCAGCTCCAGGAGATTGACCATTTCCAGCGCGGTCAGCGCCGCTTCCTCGCCCTTGTTGCCATGGCTGCCGCCGGCGCGCGCCTCGGCGTCCTCGACCTGCTCCACCGCCAGCACGCCGTTGAGCACCGGGATGCGGAAGTCCAGCGACACCCGCAGCAGGCCTTCGGCGCAGCCATCGGCCACGTGTTCGTAGTGGCGGGTGTCGCCGCGGATCACGCAGCCCAGCGCGATGATCGCCGCGTGCTGGCCGGCGGCGGCCAGGCGCGCGGCGGCCAGCGGCAGTTCCCACGCGCCGGGCACGCGGATCACGTCCACCGCGTCGTCGGCGATGCCGTTGCCGGACAGGCTCGCGCGCGCGCCGGCGACCAGCACGTCGGTGATGCGCGCGTTCCAGCGGCTGGCGATGATCGCGAAACGGGCCGCTTCGGGAGCGCGGAGGTCGCCTTCGTAGTGGGTCATGGCGGTGGCAGGTTCAGTGGGTGGGAGAGTTTAGCAGGCGGCGTGTTCCGGGCTCGGGCCCCGGAAGCGCTTGCAGCGCCGATAGCGAAGCAGCGTAAGCGAATCAGCCTTTCCCGACTCCCGACTCCCGACTCCCCAATCCCGGCTCCAACTCCACATGCTCCACCACCTCCAGCCCGAACCCGGCCAGGCCGACCTGGCGGCGCGGCGTGCCCAGCACACGCAGCTTGCCCAGGCCCAGGTCGGCCAGGATCTGGCTGCCGGCGCCGTTGCGACGCCACTGCCCCACGTCCTTGCTGTTGGCGGCCACGTCGGGCTGCTTGCGCAACCGCGCCAGCAGCGCCTGGCTGTCGCGCGGCGCCGACAGCACCACCATGACCCCGCTGTCGGCCGCGGCGATCGCGCGCAGCGCGTCGCTGGCAGCCACGCCGAAATCGTCGCGGCGCCAGTGCAGCAGGTCGGCCAGCGGGTTCTCCACCTGCACCCGCACCAGGGTCGGCGTTTCGGCGTCGGGAGTGCCGCGGACCAGCGCGAAATGCAGGTCGTGGGCGATGCGGTCGCGGTAGGTGACCAGGGAGAAGCTGCCGAACTCGGTCTCGATGGGGCGCTCGTCGATGCGCTCGACGGTGTGCTCGGTGGCCAGGCGGTAGGCGATCAGGTCGGCGATCGAGCCCATCTTCAACCCGTGCAGGCGCGCGAATTCCTCCAACTGCGGGCGCCGCGCCATGCTGCCGTCGGGATTGAGCACTTCCACCAGCACCCCGGCCGGTTCCAGCCCCGCCAGCAGCGGCAGGTCGCCGGCCGCCTCGGTGTGGCCGGCGCGGGTCAGCACGCCGCCGGGCTGGGCGATCAGCGGGAAGATGTGGCCCGGCTGGCTCAGGTCGTGCGGCTTGGCGTCGGGTTTGACCGCGGTGCGCACGGTATGCGCGCGGTCGTAGGCCGAAATGCCGGTGGTCACGCCCTCGGCGGCCTCGATGCTGACGGTGAAGTTGGTATGGAACTGCGCGGTGTTGTGCTGGACCATCGGCGCCAGCCCGAGCTGCGCGCAGCGCTCGCGGGTCAGCGACAGGCACACCAGGCCGCGCGCATGGGTGACCATGAAATTGATGTCCGAGGGCTTGACCAGCTCGGCGGCCATGATCAGGTCGCCCTCGTTCTCGCGGTCCTCGTCGTCGACGATGACCACCATGCGGCCGGCGCGGATTTCCTCCAGCAGTTCGGGGACGGGGGCGAAGTTCAGGCTAGGGGCGGTGGATGGCGACATGAGGGACTCGCAGAAGACGGAAAGCGCCGCGCGCCGCCGCGGGCAGCGGCGACGGCACGGCAGACGACGGGAAGGCGCAGGTCAGTCCTGGCGGCCGTGCAGCAGGCGTTCGACGTAGCGCGCGACCAGGTCGATTTCCAGGTTCACCGCCGATCCCACCGCGGTGTGCGCGAACGCGGTGTGCGCCACCGTGTGCGGGATCAGCGCCACCTCGAAGCCGGCAGCGTCCACTTCGTTGACGGTCAGGCTGACCCCGTCCACGCAGATCGAGCCCTTCTTGGCGATATAGCGCAGCAGCGCCGGCGGCGCGGCGAAGCGCCAGCGTTGCGCGCGCGCGTCCTCGTGGATCGACAGCACGCTGCCGAGGCCATCGACATGGCCGCTGACCAGATGCCCGCCGAGCCGGTCGGTCGGACGCATCGCCCGCTCCAGGTTCAGCGCCGCGCCTTCGGCGAGCGCGCCGAGCGTGGTCAGGGACAGGGTTTCGGTGGACGCATCGGCCTGGAACGACGCCGCGTCGAAGGCGACGACGGTCAGGCACACGCCGTTGACCGCGATGCTCTCGCCGAGCTGCACGTCGGCGAACGGCAGGCTGCCGGTGGCAAAGGTGAAGCGGATATCGCCGCCCTGCGGCTGGCGCGCGGCCAGGCGGCCGACCCCTTCGATGATTCCGGTGAACATAAACGTTTCTCGCAAGCATGGTGAGCGAAAAACGCCACAAGGCAAACAGGCACGCGCACAGCCGCAAGGCTGCGCGAAGGCCGTCTTCTTTCATCCGGACTATACCGTCGGCTCCGGCATCTGACCGGATCTGCTGACCTTGCGTCCCCGAACCGCACCTGCGTGCCGGCCCGACGACCCAAGCGCTCGCGGGCTCGTGCGCGAACGCACCTACCGCCGGTGGGGAATCGCACCCCGCCCTGAAGACGTTTGTGGTTGCCGGCGAACCGGCTCGCGCATTCTAGCAGGGGTGTTCGGCGCGACGAGCGTCCATCCCTGCAATGCCGATAGGACGCTGCATCGCGTCGGGAAATCCCTGATGGTCTGTCTTGTGAAAAATCGGTTAAGGTGCGCGCCGCGACGGGAGACGTCGCTTTTTTTGCCTCGCAACGAGGCAAAGACACGGACATCAATTCGGAGAGAAGCACTCAATGCGCAACACCCTGATTCTTGCTGCCATGCTGGCGGCCGCCCCGTTCGCCGCTCACGCCGAAGGCCTGAGCTATACCTATGTCGAAGCTGGCTACTCGCGTCTGGATCCGAAGTCGGACGATCTCGATGGCGCCTACGTCCGCGGCTCGTTCGCCATCGCCCCGCAGGTTTTCGTTTTCGGCGGCTACACCCGCGTCACCGACACCCAGCGCTACTCGATTTTCGGCGATGGCAGCAACGACTTGAACGAAAAGTACATCAGCAGCGATGCCGAGCTGGGCATCGGTTACCACATGGAACTCACCGAGAAGCTGGACTTCGTGACCGATGCTGCGTTCCAGCGCAGCGAAGCGGAAATCAAGTCGAACTTCCTCGGCGACCGACAGACGGTAAAGGGCCACGCCAACATCGGCCAGGTCACCGCCGGCGTTCGCGGCAAGCCGTCGGCACGCACCGAAGCCTGGATCAAGGGCGGTTATTTCGACAGCAATGCGCTGGACCAGGGCAAGTTCCTCGGCGTGCTTGGCGGCCAGGTCAACTTCACTCGCACCTGGGGCCTGGTCGCCGAATTCCAGTTCGTCGAGCACAGCAACCAGGGCTGGCTGGGCGTCCGCGCAAGCTTCTGATCGCTGCGCAAGCATCACCTGGAAAGGTCCCGCACGGGACCTTTCTTTTTGGCGCGCGACCGGCCATCTGCGACGCAACGTCGGTCGCCCGAAACGCGGAGCCGCCGCGACCACACGCTGCTTTCAGGCGTCCGTCGCCGCCGGCCGCAGCAGCAGGCGCAGGTCATCGCCGATCTGGCGCGTCTCCAGCAGCTGCAGCGGCACGCGCTGCGCCATCGTGTCGATGCCCAGCCCGGCCAGCAGCGGGCGCGCGGCGTCGCCGAGCAGCAGCGGCGCCAGGTACAGCAGCAGCTCGTCGACCAGGCCGGCGCGCAGCAGCGCACCGCTCAGGGTCGCGCCGGCCTCGACCTGCACCTCGTTGATGCCGCGCGCGGCGAGCAACTGCAGCACCGCGCCCAGATCGAAGCGGCCGGCCTGCAGCGCGACCGCGGCGAACTCGACCCCGGGCAGCGATGGCGGCGCCACGCCCGGCGCATGCAGGTACAGGGTCGGCGCCGCGGAGTCGCGTACCTTGGCCTGCTGCAGCGTGCGCAGCTGCGCATCCAGCACCACGCGCAGCGGCGGCACGACCTCGGCGCCGTCGTCCAGGCGCACGCTCAGCGACGGGTCGTCGGCCAGCACGGTGCCGGCGCCGGTGAGGATCGCCCCGGCGCGCGCGCGCCAATGCTGCACGTCCTGGCGCGCGGCCGTGCCGGTGATCCATTTCGATTCGCCGCTGGCCAGCGCGGTGCGCCCGTCCAGGCTGGCGCCGAGCTTGACCCGCAGCCACGGCCGGGCGCGTTCCACCCGCGACAGGAAGCCGCGATTCAGCGCGCGCGCCTGCGCTTCCATCAGTCCGAAGCGAACCTCGACGCCGGCCTCGCGCAGCAGCGCGAAACCGCCGCCGTTGACCTGCGGAAACGGATCGGCCATCGCCGCCACCACCCGCGTCACCCCGGCTTCGATCAGCGCCAGCGCGCACGGCGGGGTGCGCCCGTAGTGCGCGCACGGTTCCAGGGTCACGTAGGCGGTGGCGCCGCGCGCGCCCGCGCCGGCGGCGCGCAGCGCGAACACCTCCGCATGCGGGCCGCCTGCGCGCTGGTGGAAGCCCTCGCCCACCACGGCGCCGTCGCGCACGATCACGCAGCCGACCATCGGATTGGGACGCGTGGTGTAGGCGCCGCGCTCGGCCAGGCGCAGCGCCTGCGCCATGTGCCGATGATCGTCGGCGGAGAAATGGCTCATGACGTCCGCGCTCATGACGTTCGCGCTCACGACGTCCGCGCTCATGCGGTCTGCGCCGGTGCCGCCAACGCGCCGGCGTCGATGCGCATCACCGTCACCTGCAGCGGGCCCAGCGGCAGCTGCACATGCGGCTGCCAGCCCAGGCCTTCGTAGTACGGCACCAGCCGCGGTTCGCAATACAGATACAGATACCCCACCTGCAGCCGCGCCGCGGCCTGCACGCAATGCGCGACCAGCCTCGCGCCGACGCCGCCGCTGCGCGCCTGCGGGCGCACGTACAGCGTCGCCAGCCACGGCGAGAACTGGCGGATGCGCGCGTCGTCGTTCTGCAGCAGGCTGACCGAACCGAGCCAGTCGTCGCCCTCGAGCGCGATCCAGCTGGTCGGGATGCGGCTGTCGCAGCGATGGCTGCGCAGGTCGGCCTCGGCATCGACCACGTTCCACTCCGGCAGCATCTCGCCGAAGGCCTGCAGGTGTTCGCGGGCCAGCGCCGGAATGTGCTGCGGCGCCTCGGCCAGGCAGACGATGCGCATGCCGCCCTCAGCGCTTGCCGGACTTGTCGCCCGGCTTGTCGGCGCGGACCAGCTCCAGCAGCGGCAACTGCTCGCTGCCCACCGGCAGCTCGCGCTCGAGCTTCTCGATCTCCTCGCGGAAATCGGCCACGTCCTGGAAGCTGCGGTAGACCGAGGCGAAGCGCACGTAGCCGACGTGGTCGAGCTTGCGCAGCTCGGCCATGACGTACTCGCCGACGCGGATCGACGGCAATTCGCGCTCGCCGGACATGCGCAGCTGGTGCACCACCGCGCGCACCGCCGCCTCGATCTGCTCCTCGGCCACCGGCCGCTTCTGCAGCGCGCGATCGAAGCTGGTGCGCAGCTTGCGCGCATCGAAGGCCTCGCGGCCGCCGTCGCTCTTGATCACCGTCGGCAGCTTCAGCTCGATCGTCTCCAGCGTGCTGAACCGTTCGCCGCACGCCTCGCACTCGCGGCGGCGACGGATCGTCGCGCCGTCCTCGGACACCCGCGAATCGATCACGCGGGTGTCGGTGTGCTGGCAGAAGGGGCAGTGCATTCAGAGTGCCGGGAATAGAGAAAGGAGAATGGAGAATGGGAACGTCAACGGCAGCAGCTTAGCGCTTCTGACCATTCCCGATTCCCCATTCCCGATTCCCGTTTCAGCCATACACCGGATACTTCCTGCACTGCGCGGTCACCGCGTCGCGCACGCGGGCGATGACCGCGGCGTCGGCCGGGGCGTCGAGCACGTCGGCGATCCAGTTGGCCAGGTCGATGCTGTCCTGCTCCAGGTAGCCGCGGGTGGTGATGGCCGGGGTGCCCAGGCGCAGGCCCGAGGTCACGAACGGCGAGCGCGGGTCGTTGGGCACCGAGTTCTTGTTGACGGTGATGTGGGCCTTGCCCAGCGCCGCTTCCGCGTCCTTGCCGGACACGTCCTTGCCGATCATGTCGACCAGCATCAGATGGTTCTCGGTGCCACCGGAGACGATCTTGTAGCCGCGCGCGATCAGGGTGTTGGCCATCGCCTGCGCGTTCTTCACCACCTGCTGCTGGTAGTCCTTGAACTCCGGCTCCAGCGCTTCCTTGAACGCCACCGCCTTGGCCGCGATCACGTGCATCAGCGGACCGCCCTGGATGCCCGGGAACACGATCGACTGCAGCTTCTTGACCAGGTCCTCGCTCGCGCCCTTGGCCAGGATGATGCCGCCGCGCGGGCCGCGCAGGGTCTTGTGGGTGGTCGAGGTGACCACGTGCGCATGCTCCAGCGGGCTCGGATACACGCCGGCGGCGACCAGGCCGGCCACGTGCGCCATGTCCACGAACAGCACCGCGCCGACCTTGTCGGCGATGGCACGGAAGCGCGCCCAGTCGATCTTCTGCGAATACGCGGAGAAGCCGGCCACGACCATCTTCGGCTTGTGCTCCAGCGCCAGCCGCTCGACTTCGTCGTAGTCGATCAGGCCCTGCTCGTCGACGCCGTACTGCACCGCGTTGAACAGCTTGCCGGAGACGTTGACCTTGGCGCCGTGGGTCAGGTGGCCGCCGTGGGCCAGCGACATGCCCAGGATGGTGTCGCCGGGCTGCAGCAGCGCCAGGTACACCGCCTGGTTGGCCTGCGAACCCGAATGCGGCTGCACGTTCGCGTAGTCGGCGCCGAACAATTGCTTGACCCGGTCGATCGCCAGCTGCTCGGCGATGTCGACGAATTCGCAGCCGCCGTAGTAGCGCTTGCCCGGGTAGCCCTCGGCGTACTTGTTGGTCAGCTGGCTGCCCTGGGCTTCCATCACCAGCGGGCTGCAGTAGTTCTCGCTGGCGATCAGCTCGACATGGTCTTCCTGGCGGCCGGCTTCGGCGGCGATGGCCTGGGCCAGTTCGGGATCGTAGGTTTCGATGCGGGCGGCACGCGGGAACATCGGGTCTCCAGGGGCATGGACAAAAGGCAGACCGCTAGTTTAAGCCCCGCGCAGGGCCGGCGGCGAACCAAAACGACGACGGCCTCCCGAAGGAGGCCGTCGTGGCGTGCCATGCGATCCGGATCAGCGGCCGTTGAGCACCAGGTCGGCGATGATGCCGCTGGCGATGGCGACCATCAGCAGGTTGCCGCGGTCGTCGCGCACCCAGCGGTAGCCGTACGGCGGGCGCCGCACCTGGTAGCGGTCGTAGTCGTAGACCACGTAGTTGGGACCGTAGTAGCGCTGGCCGCGCGCCCACGGCGGCGGACCCGGACGGTAGTAGACGACGTCCGGACGGCTGCGATACCCGTCGCGATAGCCCTGGCTGTAGTAGCGGCGGTCGTCGTGGCGTTCGCGTTCGCGCCAGTAGCGGTCGCGATCGCGGTCGCGCCGGTCGTAGTCGCGCCGGTCGTGATCGCGGTCGTGCCAGCCGCGCGGATCGCGGTCGTCCCAGCCGTCGCGGGCGAATGCGGCGGGCGCCATGAAACCCAGCGCCAGCAGGGACGAAAGGGCAAGGGTGGCAATGCGTTTGATGTTCATGGCTGCTCCGTCACTTTTGGTGTCACGACTGCATTAATGCGCTTGTCGTCTGAACCGCTTCCTGCTGGAACCGGTTACGTATTCAGCTTTCCCGAAACGGGTAAGCGCGCATTACGTTTCGGCCCTCTTTTTCCTGTCCACAGCGGCGTTTCGACGTGATCGGCGCCACCGGCGCGGGCCAATCCGCCGCAACCCGCACGCAGCCACCACCTGCGCCTCCCAGCCCTCTGGTCCCGGACTGCGCACCTGCGCTCAGTGGCGATGGGCCGGCGCGGCGACCTCGGCCGCCTGCGCATGCAGTTGCAGCAGCGCGACCCGCGCCACCTCGTCGGCAGGCAGGTACACCACCAGGCGATTGCCGTTGCGCGGCGCCGACCACCAGTTGACCTGCTGCAGGCGCAGTTCGCCCGCCTGCGGGTGGCGGAAGCGCTTGAGCTGGTTTTCCACCCCGCGCACCTCGCGCCGCTGCTGCCACAAGGCGTCGAACTCGGGCGAGGCGGCGCGGTAGCGCGCCAGCAGGCGCTCCCAGGCCGGCTCGCCCAGGTGCTCGCCCATGGCGGCGCGCAACAGCGCCACCATGTGCTGCAGGACGTTGTCCCGATCGGCCAGGCGGGCGCGCCAGTGCGGGTTGGTGAACGCCTGGTAGACGCAGTTGCGGTCGGCGTCCGGCAGATCCGCCAGGGTCACCCCCATCAGCCGCTCGAAGGCCGGATTGGCGCCGAGGATGTCGAAGCGCGGACTCTGCAGCATCGCCGGCCAGGGGCCGAGCTGGTCGAGCAGCATGCGCCCGGTGTCGGTCAACTGCTCGCACAGCGGCTGCAGCCGGGGCGCCGCATCGCCCAATCCGGCCAGCGCCAGCACGTGGCCGGTTTCCACCTCCGAGCACTGCAAGGCGCCGGCGATGGCGGTCAGCACGCGTGCGGAGGCGCGCACCGGCCGTCCCTGTTCGAGCCAGGTGTACCAGGTGACGCCGACGTCGGCGAGCGCGGCCACCTCCTCGCGGCGCAGGCCCGGCGTGCGGCGCCTGCCGGCACGCGGCAGGCCCAGCCGCGCCGGATCCAGGCTCTCGCGGCGCGCCCGCAGGAAGGCGCCGAGCGCGCGCGCGCGTTCGGCCGCCAGCGCAGTACCGTGCGCGGCAACGGCGCCACCGCCCGCCGCGTCGGTCATGGGATTCACCCGATCAATCAACATCTTGCTGTTCTCCCTGCTCCACCGCAGCGATCCCAGCCCCAGGCAGGAAGCGCCAATACCAGGATAAATAACTACTTGTACCAGTTTAAGCGGTCCGGATACTGCGCGCCATGACCACCTCCTCCGCTCCCGCCGCCACGCCCCATTCCCTCGATCGCCTCGACCGGCAGCCGCCTGCATGCGTCTGCCCCAGCGCCTCGCCGCCGACGCTGGGCGCCTGGGGCCTGGCCATCCTGCTGCTCGGGCAGATGCTGCCGCTGATCGATTTTTCCATCATCAACGTCGCCCTGGGTTCCATCGCCCACACGCTGCACGCCTCGGCGACGGCGCTGGAACTGATCGTGGCGGTGTACGGCGTGGCGTTCGCGGTGGGCCTGGCCGCGGGCGGGCGGCTGGGCGACAACCTGGGCCGGCGCCGGGTGTTCGCCGCCGGCGTGCTGCTGTTCGCGGTGGCCTCGCTGCTGTGCGGACTGGCCGGGTCGGTGCCCGCCCTGCTCGCCGGCCGCGTGCTGCAGGGCCTGGGCGCGGCGCTGGCGGTGCCGCAGATCCTCGCCACCATCCACGTCAGCCTGCGCGGCGCGGCGCATGCGCGGGCGCTGGCGCTGTACGGCTCGCTGGGCGGAATCGCCTTCGTCATCGGCCAGGTGCTGGGCGGCACCCTGGTCACGGCCGACATCGCCGGTTCCGGCTGGCGCGCCATCTTCCTGATCAACCTGCCGTTCTGCGTGCTGGCGCTGGCGGGCCTGCGCGCGGTGCCGGAGACGCGCGCGGCGCGGCGGATGCCGCCCGACCTGGCCGGCGCCGGGTTGCTGGGGCTGTTCCTGGCCTGCCTGCTGCTGCCGCTGGCGCTCGGCCCCACCCTGCATTGGTCGGCGCCGTGCCTGGCGGTGCTGGCCGCGAGCGTGCCGTTGCTGGCGGCGCTGGCCCGCACCGAAGCCTGGCAGCAGCGCCGTGGCCGCGTGCCGCTGCTGCCGCCGGCGCTGCTGCGCCTGCCCAGCGTGCGCTTCGCGCTGCTGCTGGGCGGGGTGTTCTTCGCCTGCTGGAGCGGCTTCATGTTCGTGCTCGCGCTGACCTTGCAGTCCGGCGCCGGGCTGTCGCCGCTGCAGTCGGGCAATGCCTTCATCGTGCTCGGCGCGGCGTACTTCTGCTCGGCGCTGGTCAGCGCGCGCGGAGTGGCCCGGTTCGGGCTGCTGCCGACGCTGCTGATGGGCTGCATGGTGCAGATGCTGGGCCTGCTCGCGCTGGCGTGGACCTTGCACGCGGTGTGGCCGCATCCCGGCTGGCGCGCGCTGGCGCCGGCGACCGCGCTGATCGGCGCCGGACAGGCGTGGATCGTGGCCTGCTTCTACCGCATCGGCCTGTCGCAGGTGCCGACCGAACATGCGGGTGCGGGCAGCGCCATGCTCTCCACCGTCCTGCAGGCGGCGATGGGCCTGGGCCCGGCGGCGCTGGGCGCGGTCTACGCGCACGCGCGCGGCGGCGGCAGCCTGGCGGCGATGCAGGCGGCACTGGGCAGCGAGTGGCTGGCGATGCTGCTGCTGGTGGCGTGCACGCTGGTCTACCGGCAGCGCCAGCGCCGCCAGGTGCAGGCCGCGGCCGCCTGAACCCGACCGCGCCGGTACCGCGTCGGTACGCGGCGCATGCGCGCCGGCCGCCGACGTGCCTGCGCCGGTGCCGCTATAATCGCGGACATCCATTTCGCGCCTTCCGGCCCCGGCCGGCGGGCGTCCTGCGCCTTCCGGAGACCCCATGTCGCAATACATCTACACCATGAACGGCGTCAGCAAGACGGTGCCGCCGAAGCGCCAGATCATCAAGGACATCTCGCTGTCGTTCTTCCCGGGCGCCAAGATCGGCCTGCTCGGCCTCAACGGCGCCGGCAAGTCCACGGTGCTGAAGATCATGGCCGGCGTGGACACCGATTTCAGCGGCGAAGCGCGCCCGCAGCCGGGCATCAAGGTCGGCTACCTGGCGCAGGAGCCGGAGCTGGACCCGGCCAAGACCGTGCGCGAAGCGGTCGAGGAAGGCGTCGGCGAAGTGCTGCAGGCGCAGGCCGCGCTGGACAAGATCTACGAGGCCTATGCCGAGGAAGGCGCCGACTTCGACAAGCTCGCCGCCGAGCAGCAACGGCTGGAAGCGATCCTGGCCGCCGGCGATGCGCACCTGCTGGAACAGCAGCTGGAAGTGGCCGCCGACGCGCTGCGCCTGCCGCCGTGGGACGCGGTGATCGGCCCGCTGTCGGGCGGTGAGAAGCGCCGCGTGGCGCTGTGCCGGCTGCTGCTGCAGAAGCCGGACATGCTGCTGCTCGACGAACCGACCAACCACCTGGACGCCGAGTCCGTCGAATGGCTGGAGCAGTTCCTGGCGCGCTACACCGGCACCGTGGTGGCGGTGACCCATGACCGCTACTTCCTCGACAACGCCGCCGAGTGGATCCTGGAACTGGACCGCGGCCGCGGCATCCCGTGGAAGGGCAACTACACCGACTGGCTGATGCAGAAGGAAGAGCGCCTGAAGCAGGAAGACAACCAGGAGAAGTCGCGGCAGAAGGCGATCCAGAAGGAACTGGAGTGGTCGCGGCAGAACGCCAAGGGCGGCCGCACCAAGGGCAAGGCGCGTCTGGCGCGCCTGGAAGAACTGCAGTCGGTCGATTACCAGCGCCGCAACGAGACCAACGAGATCTTCATTCCGCCGGGCGAGCGCCTGGGCAACGCGGTGCTCGAGTTCAAGCACGTCACCAAGAAGTTCGGCGACCGCCTGCTGATCGACGACCTCAGCTTCCTGGTACCGTCCGGCGCCATCGTCGGCATCATCGGCCCCAACGGCGCCGGCAAGTCGACGCTGTTCAAGATGATCATCGGCAAGGAGAAGCCGGACTCGGGCGAGATCGTGCTCGGGCCGACGGTGAAGCTGGCCTACGTGGACCAGAGCCGCGACAAGCTGGAAGGCAACCACAACGTGTTCCAGGAAGTCTCCGGCGGCCTGGACATCCTCAACATCAACGGCGTGGAGATCCAGTCGCGCGCCTACCTGGGCCGTTTCAACTTCAAGGGCCAGGACCAGCAGAAGCTGGTCGGCAGCCTGTCCGGCGGCGAACGCGGCCGCCTGCACATGGCCAAGACCCTGCTGCAGGGCGGCAACGTGCTGCTGCTCGACGAACCCTCCAACGACCTGGACATCGAGACGCTGCGCGCGCTGGAAGACGCGCTGCTGGAGTTCCCCGGCAACACCTTCGTGATCTCGCACGACCGCTGGTTCCTGGATCGCATCGCGACCCACATCCTGGCGTTCGAAGGCGACTCGCACGTGGAGTTCTTCCAGGGCAACTACCGCGAGTACGAGATCGACAAGCGCCGCCGCATGGGCGACGACGCCGGTCCGAAGCGGCTGCGTTTCAAGGCGCTCAAGTAAGCGAGCGCGGAACGCGCAGATGCACCTTGCCACGGCCCGCGCACAGCGGGCCGTGTGCATTCCGGCGCTCGGGTTCTCTCGGCCGCCTGGACCTGTAGGAGCGGCTTCAGCCGCGACCGGGCATTACCGGTAACGCCCGGTCGCGGCTGAAGCCGCTCCTACAGGGGGAAGCGCCGACCAAAGCGCTACAGCTCGTAGGACAGCACGTCCTCGAAGCCGAACTTGCCGAAGTCGCGGATCCGCGACGGGTACAGCCGGCCGATCAGATGATCGTGCTCGTGCTGCACCACCCGCGCATGGAAGCCTTCGGCCTCGCACACCACCGCGTTGCCGTCCGGGTCCAGGCCGCGGTAGCGGATCTGCCGGTAGCGCGGGATCACCGCGCGCAGCCCGGGAATGGACAGGCAGCCTTCCCAGCCATCCTCCAGTTCGTTGGACAGCGGCTCGATCTGCACGTTGGCCAGTGCGGTGCGCGGTACCGCCGGTGCATCGGGATAGCGCGCATTGCTGTCGAAGCCGAACACCATCAGTTGCAGGTCCACTGCGATCTGCGGCGCGGCCAGGCCGACGCCGCGTGCGGCGTCCATGGTCTCGAACATGTCGGCGACCAAGGCGTGCAACTGCGCGCTGCCGAACGTGTCGACCGGCTGCGCGATGCGCAGCAGGCGCTGGTCGCCCATGCGGATGATGTCGCGGATCATGCCCTGCTCCTGTGCCCGAGTGCCGCGCCGATTATCCGCCGACTGGCGCGCGCTTGCAGCCTGGTCGGGTCAGCGTGACCGTGGGTGTTCGCGGCTGCGCACGGGGCCGGGGCCGAAGCCCCTCCCACACTGCACCCGGCCGGCCCTTCGCAAGTCCTGTGCAGCAGCGGTGGCCGGTGGTGTCGGCCGCCACGTGGCGGCCTTTCCCAGCCGGCGTGCTTGGCGCCTGATCGAGCGGGACGCGAGGCCGGCGCCGCGCGCCACTGCGAAATCCATCTGCAGCGGCGCGTTTGCGGCGACCGTCGCCGCATCGCGCATGCGGCGCGACGCGATTTTTCGTGGCGATGCTGTAGAACAACGACCTGGACTCCGCCGCGCGCAGGCAATGCACAACGATCGCCCTGGATCCTCTTTCTTCTCGCCGAGCCGGCGCGACCTGCTGCGGCTGGCCGTGCTGGCCCCGGCGGCGTTCGGACTGGGCCTGCTGCCGGGCTGTTCGAATCCGCCGCGTTTCGACGGCAGCTTCATCCAGCCGTGGCGCAGCCACCTGGACCTGGGCGCGCAGGACTGGCAACAGCACATGGCGCTCGCCCAGCGCCTGGGCTGCCGGCAGATCGTGGTGCAGTGGGCCGGGCTGTACGGCAGCGGCGGCGATGCGGACTGGACCCTGCCGGACAGCACGCTGCAGCTGATCTTCTCCACGGCCGCCGCCGCCGGCCTGCAGGTGCGGGTCGGCCTGCCGTATCACAGCAGTTGGTGGAAGGCGCTGCAGGCGCCGGACCTGGCCACGCTGGATGCGTTCCTGGCGCTGACCCTGGACAACGCGCGCGCCTATCTGCAGGCCGCGCCGTGGCGCAGGCAGGCCAACTTCGACGGCTGGTACCTGCCGTACGAACTGGAACAGTTCCACTGGGCGCAGGACGCGCGGCAGCAGCGCCTGTGCAGCTGGCTGGCCGCGCTGTGCGCAGCGGCCAGCGCCGGCACCGAAAAGGTCACCGCGATCTCCACGTATTTCAGCCGGCTGCAGACCAGCGGTTCGCTGCCGCAGCTGTGGAACCGCATCCTCGACCAGGTGCCGCTGCGGCCGATGGTGCAGGACGGCGTCGGCGTCGCCGGGCTGGACAACCTGGACGGCGTGGATCCGCTGCTGGCGTCGCTGCGCGCGCGCCAGGTCGCCTTCGACGTGGTGGTCGAACTGTTCGAGGAACTGCCCAGCTCGGCCGCCGACGGCAGCCACTTCCAGGCGCAGACCGCCGATGCCGCACGTATCCAGAAGCAGCTGGCGTGGGCGCAGCGCAGCGGCGCCGCCGGCATCTTCGCGTTCGCGCTGGACCCGTGGCTGTCGCAGGACTCGCCACGTGCGCAGGCGCTGCGCCGGCAGTGGCGCGCCGGGCGCCAATAGCCGCCCGGCGCGCGCCTACAGGGCGCGGCCGATGATGTCGCGCAGGATCTCGCTGGTGCCGCCGAAGATGCGCAGCGCGCGCGCATCGGCCCAGGCGCGGCCGATGCCGTACTCGCTGCTGTAGCCGTACCCGCCGTGCAGCTGCAGCAGCGCGTCCAGCACCTGGCCCTGGATCTCGGTGGCGTTGAGCTTGGCCATCGCCGCGGTGGTCGCCTGCAGCCGGCCCTGCATGTGCTCGCCCAGGCACTGGTCGAGGAAACTGCGCAGCATCGCCAGCCGCGACGCCGCGTCGGCGAGCACGAAACGGGTGTTCTGGTGGTCGATCAGGTGGCGGCCGAACGCCTTGCGCTGGCGCACGTAGGCCAGGGTCTGGTCGAGCATGCCTTCGGCCGAGGCCGCGGCGCGCAGCGCGATCGCCAGGCGTTCGGCGGCCAGTTGTTCGCCGAGGTAATCGAAGCCGCGCTGTTCCGCGCCGAGCAGGTGCGAGACCGGCACCGCCACGTCCTGGAAGAACAGCTCGCTGGTGTCCTGCGCGTGCTGGCCGATCTTGGCCATCGGCGCGCCGCGGACGACGCCGGGCAGTGCGGTGTCGACGCAGAACAGGCTCAAGCCGCGCGCGCCCAGTTCCGGCGCCACGGTCGCCACCACCACCGCCACGTCGGCGTTGCTGCCGTTGGTGATCCAGGTCTTCTGGCCGTTGAGCAGGTAGTGTTCGCCGTGGCGCACGGCGCGGGTGCGGATCGCCTTGAGGTCGCTGCCGGCGCCGGGCTCGGTCATCGCGATGGCGCCGATCGCCTCGCCGCGCGCCATCTTCGGCAACCACGCGTCGCGCACCGCGTCGCTGCCGTACTGCATCAGGTACGGCGCGACCATGTCCGAATGGATCGAGAAGCCGATGCCGAGGAAATTCGCCCGCGCCAGTTCCTCGATCACGCAGGCGGCATGCCCGGCGTCGCCGCCCAGGCCGTAGGGCTCGGGCAGCTGGCAGTTGAGCAGGCCGGCCGCGCCGGCCGCACGCCACAGCGCGCGCGGGGTGATGCCGTCGCGCTCCCACTGCGCGTAGTGCGGGGCGATCTGGCTGTCGATGAAACGCCGCACCTGCGCACGGAACAGCGTGTGGTCTTCGCGGAACACGGGGCGCTCGCGCATGGCTCAGCGGCCGACCGGATCGGTGCCGCTGAGCTGGCCCTGCAGCACCAGCGCATTGCCGCTGCCGCTCAGGAACAGGCTGTAGTGGTCGCCGGGCTGCAGCGACGGCAGCGCCAGCGGCACGCTGTCCTTGCTGCCGCACGTGGCGACCAGGCGGGCCTTGACCGGGTTGATCGCGCGCGCGCTGCTGGCGCCCGCGGCGACGGCCGGGAATACCACCGCGCCGTTGTCGGCGATCGCCAGCCGCGCCTGGCCGCAGCCGCCGGCCAGGTTGTAGAAGCGGATCTCGGCCTTGAGCGCGTCGCTGCTGCCGCCGCCATCGGCCAGCACCGCCAGCGGCCGCGACGGCGCGGCCGGGTCCAGCACCAGCGTGGTGAAGCTGCCCGCGGCGACCTGCGCCTGCTCGCGCGCCTTGCCGGCCACGCGCAGCGCGAACGGCTTGCCGCCTTCGACGATGGCGTAGCGGGTGGCGCGGGTGGCCGGACCGATGCGCTGTGCGGCGCCATTGCCGATGCCGACCTCGAGCGCGGCATCGCCCGGGTTGAGCACGCGCACGAACGCCGAACCGGCCGGCGGGCGCGCGGCGTACAGCTGCGCGAGGCGGCCTTCCGCGGCGCCCTGTTGGGCGGTGGCGGCCAGTGGCGCGAGCGCGGTGGCGGCAAGCAATGCGAGCATCAATTTCATCGTGGCGTTTCCTGGCTGCGGAGCGTGCGCGCCATGGCATAGCGCTGCTCCAATTGTTTGCGATCGACCTTGTCGCTGTTGCCGGTGGGCAACGCGTCCACGGCGATCAGTTCGGAGGGAATCATGTAGGCCGGCACGCGGCGAGCGAGTTGCTGCTTCCAGTCCCGCAGCGCATCCGGCAGCGGCTGTACCGCGCCGAGGCCCGGCACCGACAGTTCGACGAAGCCGATCATCCGCACCAGGCTGCCATCGGGCCGGCGCAGCACCACGGCAGCACCGGCGACCACGCCGTCCAGGGTCGACAGCGCCGCATCCACTTCGGCCAGTTCGATGCGATAGCCGTTGAGCTTGATCTGGTCGTCCCTGCGGCCGCGGAAGTAGAGCCGGCCCTGCGCATCGACCTCGCCCAGGTCGCCGCTGCGGTAGGCACGCTTGCCGTTGTGCTCGAACAGCACGCCCTGGTCGAGGTCGGGGCGGTCCAGATAGCCGCGCATCACGTGGTCGCCGGCCATGCAGATCTCGCCGGCGTCGAGGAACACCTCGGCATACGGCTTGGCCACGCCGATCGGGAACGGGTTGGGTGCGGCCGCGCGCAGTGCGGCATCGATCTCCACCCAGGTGGTGGAACAGGTCGCTTCGGTCGGGCCGTAGGAGTTGACGATGCGCGCCTGCGGAAAGCGCGCCCACACCTCTTCGGCCACGCGCGGGGTCAGCGACTCGGCGCCGAACACGAACACCTGCAGCGCGGGCAGGCGCTCGGCGCTGAAGCGCGGATTGAGCAGCTGCTGGCGCACGAACGAGGGCGTGGACGCCCACACCGCCACGTCGGACTGGCGCAGATGGTCGACGAAACGGTCGCTGTCGGCGATCACCTCGCGCGGGCACAGCACGCAGCACCCGCCCAGGCCTAGCGCGCCGCACAGGTCGAACAGCGAGAAATCGAAGTTGAACAGCATCTGGTTGAGGAAGGCCGGCGCCGGCCCCAGCGCCAGGCAGTCGCGGATCCAGCCGGCGAACAGGGCCACGCTGTCGCGGCCGATCTGCACGCCCTTGGGATCGCCGGTGCTGCCGGAGGTGAACATGATGTAGGCCAGCTCCGGCACCGCCAGCGCGCGCGCGTCGTCGGCACCAGGGCCGAACGCATCGGTGGCGGCGTCGTAGACCGCGGCGGCGTGCACCAGCGCGACGATGCGCTGCAGCCGCGCCGGCGGATTGATGGTATCCACCGGCACGTAGGTCACGCCCAGTTGCAGGCAGCCGAGCATGGCCACCACGAAGGCGGACTGCTTGTGGCCCCAGATCACCAGCGCATCGCCCGGCTGCACGCCAGCGCGCTGCGCGCGGGCGACCCACTCCTGCGTGGCCTGGTACACCCCGGCCCAGTCCAGCACGCCATCGGCATCGCGCAGCGCGGGCGCCTGCGCGGCGTGTTCGCGCTCGACGAAACGGCATCGCTCGAAATCAAAGCGCATGCATGCGGCTCCTGGCGCGGTCCGCGCTCAACGCCGGTGCGCGGCCACGTACTCGGCCAGCACCTGCACCGATTCGACCAGCGTGTCGATCTCGTCGATCGGCAGGGTCACGCCGAGACGGTCCTTGACCTCGACCATCAGCTGCACCTTGGACATCGAATCGAACAGCGATTCCATGTATTTGTCGGGCTGCACGCGGGTGCCGATCACGCTCTCGACGATGTCGCTCAGCTGGGTCTGGAGGGTCTGCATGTCCATGGGGTTCACCTTGTCAGAACTGGAAATAGAGGAAACGCGATGCCTTGTGCAGGCTCGACAGGCACAGCACGAGCAGCGACAGCATCGCCAGCAACCACGGCAGGCTGGGCTGCCAGCGCATCCACGCGCGCGGCGCCGGGTTCGGCTTGCTCAACGCGGGCGAATACACGCCCATGATCTGGTGCGCGTTCGGCGCCAGCCATACGATCGCCAGCAGCAGCGCGATGTACAGCAACTGCACGTGATGGCCGATCAGCAGGCGCCAGGCATCGCCCAGGCCCATGCCGGCGACATGGCCGAGGCCGTGCAGGCTTTCCGCGCCGCGCAGGCCGGCCATGCCCTGCACCAACTGCCATGCATCGCCCACGCCGTCGGCGCGGAAGAACGCCTGCGCCACCAGCACCGCGGCGAAGGTCAGCAACAGGTACCCGACATGCTGCAGCGGATTGAACGTGCGCAGCGCCGCCGGCGTGCGGCCGACGACGAAGATGCGCCAGGCATGGTTGATCGCCAGGTAGGCGGCATGCAGCAGGCCGAAGATCAGGAACTGCAGGCCGGCGCCATGCCAGATGCCGGCCAGGCCCATCGCCCACACCGTGGGCAGCACGATCAACGACAGGAAGCCGCCCGCCGAGGCCACCGCGGCCGGGCCGCTGGCGCGCCCGTGGCGGCTGCGCCAGCGCGTCACCGCCATCGCCACCGGGTAGTACAGGTAGGCGGTGATGTAGCGGGTCAGGGTCATGTGCCAGCGCGACCAGAAGTCGATCACGCTGGTCGCCTTGTACGGCGAATTGAAGTTGAGCGGGAAGCGGATGCCGAACATCCGCGCCAGCCCCAGCGCCATGTCCGAGTAGCCGGAAAAATCGAAATACAGCTGCAGCGCGTAGCTCAACGCGGTGGCCCATGCGCCCCAGAACTGCAGCTCGCCGGTGCTGGCGAAACCGGCGTCGGCGTACGGCGCGATGCTGTCGGCCAGCAACACCTTCTTGGCCAGGCCGATCACGAACAGCATGCCGCCGACCGACAGATTGTCGGCGTGGAAACGGTAGGTCTCGCGCCTGCTGAACTGCGGCATCATTTCCTTGTGGTGGAGGATGGGGCCGGCGATCAGGTGCGGGAAGAAGGTCACGAACAACACGTAGCTGAGCGGGCTGCGGTCGTTGACCAGACCGGCGCGGCAGTCGAGCAGGTAGCCGATCTGGGTGAAGGTGAAGAAGGAAATGCCCAGCGGCAGGATCAACGCATCCATCGGGCCGATGTCGACACCCAGGCCGTGCGCGAAGGTGACCATCGCCGCGACGTACTTGTAGTGCATCAGCAACGCCAGGTCGGCGGCCACGCCCAGCGCGACCACCAGCAGTTGCAGCCGTGGCCGCTGGGCCAGCGCCAGCACGAGCAGGCTGACCAGGTAATTGAACACGATCGAGCCGAGCAGCAGCACCACGAACTGCGGATTCCACCAGCCGTAGAACACGATCGAGGCCACGCACAGCCACAGCGCGGCCAGGCGCGGTTGCAGCGCACCGAGCAGGTAGTGCACGCCCAGCGCGATCGGCAGGAACATCAGCAGGAACAGGAAGGAATTGAACAGCATCGGTCGGCGCTCAGTCGATCCCGGCCAAGGCCGCCTGCTCGTCCTCGGTCAGCGGCAGGGACAGGGCCATTTCGGAGAATTCCCAGATCACCAGCTTCAGGCTCGGCGGCCAGTGCGCGCGCTGCGGCCAGGCCGCCAGCAGCGCGCCGGAGAACTGGCCGCCGTCCAGGCTCTGGTTCCACACTTCGCGGCCCAGGGCATTGCCCAGGCGCTCGGCGAACAGGCTGCGGCGTCCGTTGGAGCTGCCCAGCAGTAGTACCTCCACCGGCGGCGTGTCATCCAACAAGCCGCCGCTGCGCAGCGGTGCGATGGTCTGCTGCGGTTCGCGATCCAGTGCCGGGCGCCAGGCCGGCGGCGCATGCTCCAGCCCGGCCAGCACGATCAGGTCGCCCATCCGCGGCGTCGGCGCACCGGGCGCGCCGACCGCGAACGCCTGCCCGCCGCGCCCGCCAAGCAGCGGCAGCGCGGAGGCGGCCACCGCGTCGGCGGCGCGCTGCGCGCCGATGCGGTTCATGTGCACGTCGGTGCGGAAGAACACCGGCGCCTGCCCTGCCTGCAGTACCGGCAGCAGATCGGTCGAGGCCACACCCGCGGCGGCCAGCGCCTGTTGCCACTGCCCCAACCGCGCGCGCATCGGCGCCGAATGGCGCAGGCCGCAGGTATGCGCCTGCTCGATCCGCGATTTGTCCGGCACCACCACCACCAGCAGGTGCACGCCCTGCGCCTGCAGTTGCCGCGACCAGTGCCGCATCAGGCGCACGCGCTGGGCGAACACCGCCGCGCCTGCGCCCGCAGGCGGACGCAGGCCATCGCGGTAGAACAACCAGTCCGGACAACCCAGCGCGACCTGCGGTCCCGGATCGCCGAGCAGCCGATAGCGCACCGCCGCGCCGACCAGGTCGGCACGCTCCTGCAGCGGCAGCTTCAATGCCGCATTGATCGCGCGGCCGGCCTCGCCATCGGCCCAGCGTGCCGGCACCAGCGATGCCGCCGGCAGTTGGGCGCGACCCAGCATCCAGCTCCCGCACGCCAGGCCGGCGACCAGCAGCGCGACCAGCACCGCAGCCGTGGCGATATGCGCGCGCGCCGGGGCCGCCACAGGCAGTGGCGCAGGCGCGCCGGGACGTGCACTCATCGGCTTACTTTCCCAGCGCCTTGTGCAGGCGCGCCTGCCACTGCTGCACGCTCATGATCGAGGCGTTGTCCCACTGGCCGCGCGCGTCCGGGCCCTGCCCATAGGTCGGCTCGAACATCTGCCACACCAGCACCTGCGGCTTGCGCTGCTGGAACTCGGGCGATTCCAGATACTCCAGCAGCGTCGTCCAGTGGCCGACATTGCCGGGCTTCCAGTTGACCGATACAGGGCGATCGAGCGCGTTGGACAGTTTCTGCGGAAAACCGAAATACGGCTGCACCATGCTGTGCCCGGTGACGTGCACCGGTGCCGGCGCGTCGTCCAGCAGCGCCTGCTGCTCGGACTGGCGGCGCACGCTGAAGGTGTCGCGGCCGACCGCCTTGCGCTGCGCATCGGTCAGGAACAGTTCGGCCAGATCGCCGAAGCGGCGTTCCTTGATCTCGCTGCCCAGGGCCATGCCGGTGCCGTCCTGGCCCTGCAGGTGCGGCAGCTGCTGGCGGATCTGCGCGGCGACCGCCATCGCCACCGCGTCGGCGGCCGGTTGGGTCCAATGCTGGTCGCTGCGGTAGAACACGTCCTGCCCGCCCTGCTTGACCTGGCGCAGCACCTGCAGCGCATCCACCGCCGGCACCTGCGCCGTCACCAGATCGGCGCGGACCAACGCATAGCGGCCGCGGACGGCATCGCTCATGCGCTTGCCGTCGGGCAGCTTGTCCTCGTAGAACAGCGCCTTGTCCGGCAGCACCACGACCTCCAGCGTGATTCCGGCCGCCGCCAGCGCCGCGCGCGCCTCGGCGATCAACGCGGTGTTGCGCCCGATCGCGGCGCCATCGACCTCGCTCAGGCTGCCCCATGCAGGGAACAACCAGCCGTCCTTGCCGACCATCACGATCGAGGAATCCTGCGCCGCGCTGGCGCTGGCGCTGGCTGGGGCAGTTGGCGCCTGCGCCAGCACCGGCGCGGCGGCGAAGGCGCACAGCAGGCCAAGCCACAGCGCGCGGGTAGGCACGGGAACAATCGGGGCGACAGGATCGGTCATGGCAGTTGTTTCGGCAGGCATCAGTAGGAGAAGGTGGCGGTGGCGAACAGGCCCTTGGCGCGTTGGGTATCGCCACCGCCGATCGCGAAGCGGTATTGCACGCTCAGGTCCAGGTAGGACCGCGCCGCGTTGTAGCGGTCCTCGCGGAACCAGTAGCGCACGCCAACGCCGGGACCGGCGCCGAGCGACCAGCTGCGGTCGGTGTCGGACAGGGCGAACGCCTGCTCGCCGATCAGCGGGTAGTCGATGTCGCTGACCCGCGAGCGCTGGTCGAGCCAGTCCGCGGCCACCACCAGAGATGGGGTCAGCACCCAGCGGGTCTGCTCGGCGCCGAAGCGGTAGCTGCGCCCGGCATGCAGTTCCGCGGCGGCGAACCATTGCGCGCGATGCAGGCGGCCATCGGAATCGAGCAGGGTTTCGACCGGCGCGCCGCTGCTGTCCAGCCGATCCACGCTGAAGCGCGCGCGGTTGTCGTCCCAGCTGTAGCCGGCCTGCGCATAGCCGCTCAGCGTCCACCACTGGTTCACGTCGGTGCGCACGCCGGTGCCGTGGTAGAAGCCGTAGGTCAGGTAGGACATCCAGCCGCCGGCATCGCTGTCCAGGCGATAGCGCGCCTGCGTATTGATCTGCTGCGGCTGGTTGGAGTCGCGCTGGATGCGGCACTGGATCGCGGTCGCGTCCGGATAGACGCCGCCGTTGCGGGTGCCGCTGCCGAGGAACTGGCGGCGCTCGATGCCCGCGCTCAGGCCGGTGCGGCCGAACGCGTAGCGCACGCCGAACGAGCCGATCGTGGACGGCCAGCCGGCACTGGAACGCGAGCGGCTCAAGCGCTCGGCACGCGCGCGTGCGTCCTCGGTGGCTTCGCCGGTGCACGGGTCCACGGCGAGCACCGATTCGAACGTGCCGCCCTCGTCGTACAGCGTGTTGGCCGCGCGCGCATACGCTTCCAGCGTGCCGTAGCGGTTGTTGAGCGCCTCGGGCCGCCAGAACGCTTCCAGGGTGCTGAACACCGAATCGCCCGGGGTGCTGATCGCCGTGCCGCCCAGGTTGCTCGCGGCCTGGCGCGCACCGCGGTAGCCGGCCGCGGCGGTGATGCCCCACTCGCGCCCGAGGTTGGCGATCGAACTGCGCGTGGTGTAGCGCTGCGCCTTGTCCAGCGGCAGCGTGCCCTGGTCGGCGCGGTCGATCGCGCTGCGCAGCAGCGCCACCGCCTGCGGGTTGTCGCCGTTGGCGGCGCTCGCATAGGCCTGGTCGAGCATCACGCTGGGCGGCGCCTTGCCGGTGGCCTCGGCCGCGCGGAAATCGTCGAGCGCCTGCGCCGGTTGGCCGGCGCGCTGCTGCAGGTAGCCGCGCTGCATCAGCAGGCCGGCGTCGGCGGGACGCTGCTGCAATGCACTGTCCAGGCGCTGCCGCGCCTGGGTGCGCTGGGCGCGGTCGCCGGCGGCCAGCGAGGTGGTGAGCAGGTTCTGCAGGCTGCCATCGTCCGGACTCTGCTGCAGCGCCTGCTGCGCTTCGCGGATGGCGTCCTGGTAATCCTGCCGCGCGTACGCGGCGTAGGCGCGCGACGCGGCGCCACCGTTGCCTTGCAGGTCGGCCGGCGTCAGTTCGCACTGGGTGCCGTAGGGCGTATCGCGGCATTGCTGGAACGGTGCCGGGTACGTCGCCAGGGTCAGTGTCGGCGCCGGGCGGGCGCTGCGCAGTGCCTTCTCGCGCTGGGCGATGGCCTGGCCGATCTGCTGGCGCGCGGGCTCTTCCTCGTCGGCCAGCGGATCGGCCTGCAGCGGCTGCAACAGGCGTGCGGCACGCGCGCGGTCGCCTGCCGCAATGGCCGCGTCCACCGCCAGCAGGCGCACGTTGCGCCGCTGCTGCGCATCCAGCCAGTCCTGCTGCAGGGCGGCGTCGAAATCGGCATTGGCCTGCGCGGTATGCAACTGGCGCTGGCGCAGGTACGCGCGCATCACCAGCGCCACGGTGTTGTCGCTGTCGTTGTCCAGGGCCGCGTCGGCGGTGGCCTCGGCGGCGGCCAGTTGCCCGTCCAGCAACTGCGCGGTCATCAGCAGCAGACGGTGCGACGCCACGTCCGGCGCATACGCCACCGCTTGCCGGGCGAACCCGGCGGCTGCGCCGAACTCCTGCTCGATCAACGCCTGGTAGCCCTGCTGCGCCGGCCTGACCGCGCGCTGGCGGCCCAGCGCCACGCGCTTGGCCTGCAGATCGGCGACATTCGGCGCGCCCAGCTGGATCGCCGCGGCGACAGCGGCCTCGGCTTGTTCGAAGCGTTGCTGGGTTTCCAGCGCCGACACCCACAGGACCGCCCACGCGCCCTGCTGCGGCTGTTGGCGGAAGGCCTGTTCGGCCTTGTCGGCGGCCTCGGCCATGCGGTCGTTGTTGTAGGCGTCGTAGGCCTGGGTGGCGAGTGCGAAGGCGTGCCGATAGGCCTGCTCGGCGGCACTGGGATGCGTGGTGACGCGTGGCGCGGGGGCGCCGCCGGCGCGCGCGGCCGTTGCGCCGGACGCCGTCGTGGATGCCGCGTTAGCGGCGGCCGCCAGACGCGGCAACGCCGGATCCTGCAGCCCGTCGGCGAGTGCACGGCGCGCCTGCGCGCGCGCTTCGTCGCCGCGACCCAGCTTCTGCAGCGCGTAGATCTGCAACAGGCGCAGGCGCACCACGTCCGGGCGCAGCCGCGCCGCTTCGGCCGCCTGGCGGTTGGCCTGCTGGTAATCGCCGCGGGCGTAGGACGCATAGGCATCCTCGGCGATGCGATAGGCGGCGCCGGCCAATGGCAGTTGCTGCGCGTGCGCGGTGGCGCTGCCCAGGCCGAGCAGGCTCAGGGCGATCACGCTGGAGAGCAGGCTGATTCTCATGCGCTCAGCTCTCCGCCGATGCTGTACTGGGGGTTGGCCGCACGGCGATGCTGCTCGCGCACGGCGGCGGCGATCGCCGCCTGGGTGGCGACGCCGTGCTTGACCAGGTAGTCGCCGATGCGGCCGTCGCGTTGCGGCCTGTATTCGTCCAGCACGCGCTCGAACTGGTCGCGCGCGATCAGGCGCAGTTCCACCAGCAGGTCGCCCAGCAGCGGCACCGCGTCGACGCGGTAGCTTTCGCCGCTGATCAGGCGCAGGCCGGCGTTGATTTCGCTTTCGCGCGCGATCGCCTGTCGCAGCACGCTCGCGTCCAGGTCGTGCAGCAACCGTTGCTGCTCCTCTTCGGACAATGCGTTGGAGACCGCGACCGCCACTTCGCCGGGCACGTCCGACGGCAGCGGCAGCAGCCGCCATTGCACGCAGGCCTGCACCGACAACGGGAACTGCCCGGCCTGCAGATACGCCACGTCGATCGCCGCGCGCGGCAGATCGCCCTGGAAGGCGATGGCTTCGGCCAGGGTTTCGTCGTCCAGCCAGCCCTGCGCCACCAGGATCCGTCCCAGCGGTTGCTGGCGTCCGCCCTCCTGCTGCCGCAGCGCCTGCACCAGGCGCTCGGGCTCGACCGCCTCCCAGGTTGTCAGCAGTTCGCCCAGGCGCCTGCGGGTATGCACCAGCTGCGCGGCGCTGGGGAAATCGTGCATGGTCTTGTCCCACACCATGCGCTTGCCGAACAGCAGGTACAGCAGGAACAGGCGCCAGGCGCGCGCGGTGGCCATGAAGTTGATCATGTTGCCGACCACCATGCGCGGGATCGACATCAGCGCATGTTCCCAGCCGTACAGGCGGTTGACGAAGTAGAAGCGCTGCGCCACGCGCGTGGCCAGCGCGGCGGTGGTCAGCAGCGCCACGTTCATCTGCCAGGTGCCGCTCTGGAAGATAGTCGGGAACTGGGTCTCCCACGCGCCGGCGACCTTGAGCAGCCAGAACAGCAACAGCTGCAGGAAGATCAGATAGGCGAACACGCTGACGAACGAGGTGACGATGCCCTTGCGGTCGCGCGCGAGCAGGTACTTGGTCGCCAGCGAACCGCGCCAGCCCAGGGTTTCCCAGCTCTGCAGGCCGATCCCCAGTACCCAGCGCGCCTTCTGCCGGTACGAGGCGCGGAAGTTGTCGGGGAAGTATTCGCGCACGCACAGCGCCATGTGCAGGGTGCGCTCGCGCACAGGGCCCCAGCCGAACCACGACGGACGGCGCACGCGGAACTGCACCGGGAAGCGCGCGAAGATCGAATGCATGCCCATCGCCGCCAGGCGCGCGCCGACGTCGTAGTCCTCGGTCAGGCTGTCGGTGTTGAACGGCTGGTTGTCGCTGGCCTCGCTCAGCGCCAGCAGCGCCTTGCGCGAGAAACAGGTGCCGACGCCGGCCGACGGCACCATGCCGGACACGCTTTCGCGCACCACCAGGTCCTTGGCGTGCCATTCGGCGAATTCGTCCATGTACACGCCGGCCACCAGTTCGTACCACTCGCGGTCCAGCGAGGTCACCGGCAACTGGATCATGTCCTTGCGCGGCAGCAGGTAGTTGAAGAAGCGCAGCTCCATCGGGTGCAGCACGTCCTCGCTGTCGTGCAGGACCACGCCGGCGAACTCGATGTCGTTCTGCTTCTCGTACTCGAAGATCGCCAGGACCAGCCAGTTCAGGCAGTCGGCCTTGCTGGTCGGGCCGTCGTGCGGCACCTCGATGCGGCGCATGCGCTTGTAGCGGCGGCGCATGCGTTCCACTTCGGCGATGGTCTGCGCGTCGTTGGGATAGGTGCCGACGAAGACCACGTAGTCGTGGTAATCGAGCACGTCGATCATGTTCTCGACCATCTGCCCGATCACGTCGAACTCGGCCCAGGCCGGCACCATGATCGCCAGCGTCTGTTCCGGGCGCTGCAACAGGTCCTGCTGGGTCAGCGGCCGGTATTCGCTGCGCTGCTTGAGGATCACGCTGCGCCAGATTTCGCGCGCCCAATACCAGGCATCGATGAACAGGTCGTCGAGGCTGGAGATCAGGATCACCACCGCGACCACCACGGCCGCCGTCTCCAGGAAGGCGTAGTAGTTGGCCAGGTAGATGTTCCAGTACAGACCGTCCACAGGCGATCAGTGCCCGTTGGTCTGCGCGGACTTGCGGCGGCGACGCACCTGCACCACCCGCGCGGCCAGCAGCATGAACACGATCACGCCCACCAGCACCACCAGCCACACCATGTGCTGCTGCCACAGCGGCTGCGGGTTGCTCTGCTCGGCCATGCGCGCGCCGGTCGGGTCCTGACCGTCGAAGTCCTGCACCACGCCGTCGGCATCCAGCAGCGCCAGATTGCCGCGGATCAGCCGGAACGGTTCGGCGATCTGCGGCCCCTGCGTGCCCAGCTCGCGGTAGATCACCCCGGTGTTGGCGCCGCTGCCGACCACTTCGACCAGCGCGGCGCGATCGAGCCCGGCCAGGTCCAGCAGCACCTGCTTGCCCGGGCCGGACACCACCAGCTTGCCGTCGCGTACCGCCCCGCTCTGCGCCAGCCCCTTCGGCGCCAGCACGAAGCTGAGGTAGGCACCGGTCGGCGCGATCGCGGTCCCGGCATCGCCGACCTTCAGCACCGCCTGCATCGGCGAGGCGCCGGTCGCGCCGGCGAGATGGATCACCTTGGCCAGCGAAGCCGGCGCGTCCTGCAGCCAGCTACTGGGTACGAACACCTCGTGCGCGCCGGCCAGCTGCGAGGCCGCGCCGACGAAATTGGCGGCCAGGCTGCGATCGGCCAGGCGGATGTGGCTGCTGGGCAGCACCGACACCGGATAGCCGGTGGCCGGATCATGGCAGTACGGACGCGCCGGCTGGCGCAGGAAGCTGATCCGCACCTGGTTGCGCGCGGCCAGCGCGAAGCTCGGCACCTTGGCGACCAGGCGCTGCGGCTTGCCGTCGGCGTCGAGCACCTTGGCGCCCAGCAGGTAGTCGTTGAAGAAGATCGAGGCGACCGCGCCCTGCCCGGCCGGGTTCGGCGCCGCACTGACGTCGACCACCACTTCGCTGGGCAGGCGTCCTTCGCTGGACAGCGCGCCCAGGTCGAAGTTCGCGGTGCGGTCGCCGCGCGAGACGATGTCCTGGGTCCCGGCCATGTCGCCGAGGCGGCCGAGCAGCACCACGTCCTTGTCGGCCGGCGGCAGCAGCGCGGTGCTCACCAGCAGCGCACGGCCCTGCGCATAGGCGCGCCATTGCTGGGTCAGCAGGCCGGCGACCTTGGCGCCGGCGCCGCTGGCGACCAGCAGGATCGGATGCCCGCCGACCAGCGCCACCTGCACCGACGCGGTGCCGGCCGGCTGTTCGAACCCGGCCATGTCGGCCTTGCGCCACGCGGCGAACGCGCCGGCCGCGTCCGGCGCGGCGCTGGCGACCTCGCTGCCCAGCGCATCCAGCGCGGCGCGCACGCCGGCGCGCAACGGATCGCTCAGCACCGCCACGTCGACCGCGAGCGGACCGCCATCGCCGAGCGACAGCAGCGCGCCGACTTCGGCCAGGCTGCCGATGCGGTGGCTGGCGCTGCCGTCGGCCAAGGCCGCATAGGCGGGGATGCCGGCCAGGCTGGCCGGGATCGCCAGCCCGCGCAGGTCCACGCTTGCGCCCACCGCCGGCAGCGCGACCACGTCGACGCGCTTGCCGCCGTTCTCCAGCGCCGTGCCCACGCGCCACGCGGTGTCGTAGCTTTGCACGCTGGTGGCGCGGCCTTCCACCAGCAGCCGCACCGTGGCCGGCAACGCGCCCCAGGCCTTGGCCACGGTGTCGATCGCGCGGCCGTCGAAGCGGTAGCTGAAGCGCGAATCCGGCGACAGCCGCAGCACGTTGGCCGGCGCGCTCTGATCGGCGCACTGGTACTCGGAGACCACCGACCACCAGCCCACGCCGAAGCGCACGAAGCCGTTGGGGCGGGCGAAGCCGTCGATGCCGATCAGCTGGCTGACGTCGCCCTGGGCATCGGTGATCGAACGCGCCGACACCGGGTCGCCGTCGATCGACAGCAGGCTGGAGGTGCGCCCGGTATGCCCGCGCACGTAGCGCGCATCGACCTGCAACTGCGCATCGCGGGTCGGCACGCCGGCCGGCACCGGCAGGTAGATGTCGCGCTGGCTTTCCTGGCCGCTGAGCACCAGCGGCTGCTTGAAGCCCAGTTCGCGCAGGGTCATCGAGCGGGTGACCGTGGTGGTGCCGGCCCACTCGCCGAACTGGCCGGCGACGGAATCGGCGGCAGCGGCAGGAGTCAGCGCGGTCGACAGGACCAAGGCCAGCGGCAGACCCTGGGGGAAACGGGCGGTGGAACGGCGGGTCTGGGTCATGGCGTCGATTCTGAAAAAAGAGGGAGGTGGGACACCGGCGCGGCACGGCCGGGCACGAAACTGTCGAAGGACTGGCCGCGCAGCGCGGCCACGATCCGCGCCGAGGCGCGGCCATCGCCGTAGGGGCTGGCGTGGGGCAGGAACCGCGCGGGCCGCGCCGGCAACTCGCAGGCCGCCGCGACCGCGGCCACGATCCGCGCCGGATCGGTGCCGACCAGGGTCACCACCCCGGCCTGGACCGCCTCGGGGCGTTCGGTGACGTCGCGCATCACCAGTACCGGCTTGCCCAGTGCCGGCGCTTCTTCCTGCACGCCGCCGGAATCGGTCAGCACCACGTGCGCGTGCTGCATCAGCCGCACGAAGGCGAGATAGTCCTGCGGCGCGATCAGGTGCACGTTGTCCAGCCCGCCCAACTGCGCGCGGACCGGGCCCTGCACGTTCGGATTCAAATGCACCGGGTAGACGATCTGCAGGTCCTTGCGCTGCGCCAGTTCGGCCAGCGCGCGGCAGATGTTGGCGAAGCCGTCGCCGAAACTTTCGCGGCGATGCCCGGTGACCAGCAGCAACTTGCGCTGCGCATCCAGGAACGGGAACTGCGCATCCACCGTGGTGCGCAGCACGGCATCGCGCTCGAGCCGCTCGACGGTCAGTTGCAGCGCATCGATCACGGTGTTGCCGGTGACGCTGATGCGGCCGGACAGGTTTTCCTGCCGCAGGTTGTCGCGCGCGCTGGCGGTGGGTGCGAACAGATGGTCGGCGACCACGTCGATCACCCGCCGGTTCATTTCTTCCGGCCACGGCTGCTGCAGATTGCCGGTGCGCAGGCCCGCTTCGACGTGGCCGACCGGAATGCGCCGATGGAAGGCGGCCAGCGCGGCGGTCATCGCGGTACTGGTATCGCCGTGCACCAGCACGCGGTCCGGCTGCACCTGCGCATACAGGGCATCGAGCCTGGCGAACAAGCGCGAACACAGGCCGTTGAGGGTCTGGTCGGCCACCATCACATCGAGGTCGTGATCGGGCTGGATCGCGAACAACGCCATCACCTGATCCAGCATCGCCCGATGCTGTCCGGTGATGCAGACCAGGGAGTCGATCTCCGGCGCGGCGTGCAGCGCGCGGACCAGCGGCCCCATCTTGATCGCCTCGGGGCGCGTACCAAAAACGCAAAGAACCTTCACCCACCACTCCATTGGCCACAAACAACAGTGACCATCGTCACACAAAATGTGCGAACTGATGTGTACAAATCGTGCGGATCGCAGGGGGATGCCCACGGTCGCCGCTAGCATCGGCACGCGCGCCGCGGCTTTGCGCCGTCGTCCCGAGGGGCTGAAAGCTTGAATTTGCAAGGCGGTCGGCCAGTCACGGCCGGGCGTCGCACAGGCACATGCGCCGCCAGGCGCGGCGCTGGGCCACGGTCAGACGCTGGCGGCAGATGGCTGGGATGGTGCACTGCAACGACGTCGGTCCCGGGCATCGCCGAGGCCGAGGCCGAGGCCGATGCCGATGCCCGCGTCGAAGCGGGCAGTTGCGCTTCGAGGCGCTCAGGCGATGCCGCGACGCGACCGGTGTCGGGGTCGAAGCCCCTCCCGCAGTGCACCCGGCCCCGCCATCCGCGAGTCCGCGGGAAAGCGACTTCGGTCGCGACGAGCGAAGCCGCGGACCGGATCGCGTCGGGGCTGAAACCCCTCCCACAAGTGCACCCAGCCGACATTCGCAAGCCCCCCCTGTGGGAGCGACTTCAGTCGCGACGAGCGACGCCGCGGACCTGACGGCGCCGGACCGGGTCGGGAGCCGAAGCCCCTCCCACAGTGCACCCAACCCGCCATCCGCAAGCCCCCTGTGGGAGCGACTTCAGTCGCGACGAGCGACGCCGCGGACCTGACGGCGCCGGACCGGGTCGGGGGCCGACGCCCCTCCCCCAGTACACCCAGCCCGCCATCCGCAAGCCCCCTGTGGGAGCGACCTCAGTCGCGACGAGCGACGCCGCGGGCCTGACGGCGCCGGGCCGCATCGGGGCCGAAGCCCCTCCTGCGGTGCGCCCAGCCCGCCAAACGCGAGCGCCCTACGTGCCCCCGCTTACTCGCCCACGTACGGCGAGGCCAGCACCTGCGGGCGGCGGCCAAGGCCGGCGCCGAGCCGGTCGAGCACGAAGCGCACGTAGAGGTTGGTGCTGAACTGGTTGTAGTCGCGGGCGTTGTTGAAGATCAGCCGCCCGCCCAGGAACAGCTGCGGAGCCAGCTGCCACTCGGCGGCGCCGGCGACGTTGTAGGACACGCCGGTCTTGCTCTGCCCGGCGTAGACCGGCGCGGTGTAGGTGTCCACCAGGCCCAGCAGCGCGGCCAGCGATGCGGCGTCGTAGGCGTCCTGCTGCATCTGCGCGCTGGTCGGGAAGTAGTTGCTGTCGTCGCTGCGGAAATGCTGCACGCCGACGCTGGCGTCCACGCTCCAGTTGACCTTGCGCCCGGCCGAACGCCCGCTCCAGTGCACCGGGAAGCCGAGGTCGACATAGTCCTGCGGGCTGAAGTAGCCGCCCTGGCCGTAGGTGTAGCCGCTCAGGTTCTTGTCGTACTGCATCGCGGTCAGGTTGAGGCCGGCGGTCAGCGACTGGTTCTCGGTCTCCAGCGCGTGCACGTACACGCCCAGGTCCACCTGGCGGTGGTCGTTGTCGGCGACGTTGTGGCCGACCAGGCGATCGGCGGTCAGGTTGGCGTAGCCGCCGAGCAGGCCGTTGTCGAGCGTGGCCGACAGGCGCACGCCGTTGCTGGTCACGCCGCCCCAGCTGAGCCCGGCGCGGCCGTCGTCGACACCGGCGAAGGACAGCAGGCTGTCGCTGACCGCGCGCCGGAACGCCTGGCCCGAATAGGTCAGGTTTTCGCCGATCTGGCCGCGGTAGCCGACGCCGCCGACGATGCGCTGCTCGGGGAAGCCCACCGGCGTGCTGCCGAGATCGGCCGCGAAGCCGCCGCGCTTGTACTTCACCGACACGCCGACGCCGCTGGCGTCCTGGTCCATGCGCCGCGAGGCCGAGCCGTTGGCGGCCATCGTGTACAGCGCCTGGCTGAAGCCGGCCGGGGTCAGGCTGGCCGCGGTGGTGTTGGCCGCCAGCGCCTGGAAGCGGGCGATGTCGGCGGCGCTGAGATCGGCGCTGCGCGAGGCATCGCCGAGGATCGCGCTGGCCAGGGTGCTGATCGACACGTCCGCGGCGATGTTGCCGAGCAGGAACGCCGACAGCGGCTCGGCATACAGCGCCTGCAGCGCCGCGGCCTCGCGCTGCGCGTTGGTCAAGGTGGCGTCGGTGTCGTTGTACAGCTCGTTGTACAGGCCGGTATTCACCGCATAGGTGCGCAACGCGTTGCGGGTGGCGTTGGTGTCGCCCTCGGTGAGCAGCAACTGGTACAGGTCGCTGCCGACCAGGTCGTCGATCGGGGTGCGGTCGGCGGCCAGCGCATCGCCCATCGCCGCGCTCGGGCCGGCGCCGAACCGGCTGGCGGTGGAATAGGCGGTGTCGAGCGTGCCGGCATCGAGCAGGGTCGGGGTGACATCGACGCTGAGCTTGCCCTCGCCGACCGCGAATTCGCCGTGCAGCGGCACTTCCAGATCGTTCAACTTGCCCAGCCCGGCCTCGCCGTCGCGGGCGCGGTAGGTGGCGCCGGCGGCCAGGCTGTCGCTGTTTTCCGACTGCACTTCGCGCAGTTCGTCGAGCACGGTGCCGGTGCGCGCCGGGGTGGCCAGCGCCTGCGCCTGGCGCGCGCTGCCGGTGGTGGCGACACGGTCGTCGGGATAGTAGGACGGGGCCAGGCTGGCCGCGGCCGGCACGCGCTGGCCCGGCACCGGCAGCGCCGCCAGCTGCACGCCGCCGGCAGCGCCGGCGCTGGCCGGCGGCGGCAGGTCGTCGCCGCCGCTGGCATAGGCCGCGCCGGCCGCGGCCGGCATTGACGGGTATTGGCCCGCGCCGGCCGCGGCGGGCATCGCCGGGAGCGCGGCCTGGCCGGCCGCGGCATAGGCCGGCGCCGGATAGCCGCCGCCGAGGCTGTCGGAGACCACCGCCGGGCTGCGCGGCATGCGCCCGCTCATGCCGGCGAACGGGTTCAACGGGCGCCCGGCGCCGGCGAAGGAGGCCGGACCGTTGGCGGCCGGCAGGCCGTTGTCGTGCTGGCCGGCCTCGCGCGCCTGCGCCGCCAGCGCGGCGCGGAAATAGCTTTCGGCCTTGCGGTTCTTGCCGGCGCTGCGGTACACGCGGCCGGCCGCGCTCAGCACCGCGGGCGAATCCGGCGCCTGCGCCAGTGCGCGCTGCAGATAGTCCTCGGCGCTGTCCAGGTCGCGCAGCGCGGCGGCGGTATTGGCCGCGGCGATCAGCGTGTCCAGGTCGTTGGGCGATTGCTGCAGCTGCTGCTGGTACAGCACCAGCGCCTGGCGCTGGTCGCCGGCGGCGGCGTACAGCCGCGCCAGCGCCGCCACCGCCTTCGGATCCTGGTTCTGCTGCGCCAGCAGCGGCGCCAGCGCGTCGTAGGCCGCTTCCAGGTTGCCCAGCTCGCGCAGCGCATCCACCTGGCGCAGCGTGTAGCCGCTGCGCAGCGCCTGGTAGCGGCGCTGCTGCTCGGCGGTCATGTCGGTATCGCGCAACTGGCGCAGCGTGGCCGCCAGTTCGGCGTCCTGCTGCGCGCGCAGCAGCACGCTGGCGTACTGCAGCCGCGCCTCGGTGCTCGGGTTCTGCGCGACCAGGCGCTGCGCCAGGGTCAGCGCGCGCTGGTTGCTGCCGATGTCGGCGTAGGCGCCGGCCATCGATGCCAGCAGCGCCGGCTGTTCCAGCGCGCCGCCGAGCGCGGCCTCGGTGCGCGCCAGCAGCAGCTGCGCCTCGCCGGCGCGGCCCTGCTGTTGCAGCAGCCGCGCCTGCGCAGCCTGCTGCTCGACCCAGGCGGTGTTGCGCAGCGCGCTCATTTCCGCGGTTCGCGCCGCGCTGGGGATGCGTTCCAGGCTGGCGTAGGCGCTGGCCCAGTCGCCGCGTTCCTGCGCCAGCAGCGCATTGGCGTACAGCGCCTCGGGCATGTCGCCGTGCACCGCGAGCAGGCCGTCCATCACGCTGCGCGCCTGGTCCGGGCGCCCGGCCTGCTGGTACAGCCGCGCCAGGTCCAGCCGCACCCACGGATCGCCGGGACGCTCGACCATCGCCGCTTCCAGTTCGCTCTGCGCCGAGACCGTGTCGCCGGCCTCCAGCGCCTGCTTGGCGCGGGCGCGCTGCACGTTGGAGCGCAGCGTGGCTTCGCCGCCGGCCTTCTCGCGCTGCGCCGGGCTGAGCCTGGCGAACAGCGCGCTGGCCTCGTCGGCGCGGCCCTGGCGGCTGTACAGGCCGATCAGGCCCTGCAGCGCGCCGGCATTGTCGGCGCTCAGCGCCAGCGCCTGGCGATAGCTGCGTTCGGCCGCGGCCGCATCGCTGGCCGATTGCAGATCGCCGAGCAACACGTAGCCGGTCGCTTCGTTGGGCTGCAATTTGAGCGACTGCTGGGTCAGGCGCAGCGCCTCGTCGCTGTCGCCGCGGCCGCGCGCGGCCTGCGCCTGTTGCAGTTGCAGCCAGTAGCGCGCGCTGTCCAGCGCCGAACGCCACTTGCCGTTGCCGGCCGCGGCCGGACGCAGCAGTTCCTGCGCTTCGCCGAAGCGCTGCTGGCGCAGGCGCACCGAGCCCAGGCCGCCGAGCGCGTCGGCATCGCGCGGACGCGCGCGCAGCACCTGGGTGAAGCGCTGCTCGGCCACGGCCAGGTTGCCGGCGTTGAGCGCCTTGAACGCCTCGCCGAGTTGTTCGCCGGCCGGATCGCCGGCCTGCGCGGCACGCTGTTCGCCCAGCTTGGTGGCCTTGGCGGCGACCTCGGCATCGTTCGGATTGGCCGCCAGGAACGCCTGGTACAGCGGCGCATCGGCGTTGCCGGCATTGAGCCACAGCAGCGCCTGGCGCCAGGCGGCGCGCGCCGGGCCGCCGACGTCGGGACGCTTGCTCATCGCGCTGAGCTGGGCGATGCCTTCGCGCCGCGACGGTTCGCGGTAGGTCAGCACCTGCGCCAGCGCCAGCGCCGCGGCGCCGTTGTTGGGCTGCGCGGCGACCAGCCGGCGCAGGCCGTCGCGGGCGCCGTCCCAGCCCTGCGGGGTGCCGGCCAGGGCCTGGTAGTACTCCAGCGCCAGGTGGTCCGGCGGCGCCTTGCCGTCGAACAGCGCCTGGTACTCGCGCACCGCTTCCACGTAGCGGCCGGCCGAGGCGGCGCGGCGCGCGTTGCGCAGGTTGACGCTGTCGCCGCTGCCGCCGATCGCCTGGCTCAGCCGCTGCGTCTGCGGCGCCTGCGGATGGGTCTTCTGCAACTGTTGCAGGCGCTTGCGCGCCTCGCCCTGGCGGCCTTGCGCCAGGTCGATCTGGGCCAGGCCGAGCAGCGCATCGGGCTGGTTCGGGTCGACCCGCAGCAGCTTGCGCCAGGTGTCGGCGGCGAGATCGTCGCGGCCCTGGTCGTGCCAGTAGTTGCCCTGGCTGACCAGTTGCTGGGTGGCGTTGCCGGCCTGCGCGTGCGCGTTGCCGGCGAGCAGGCACAGGTCGATCATGCCGGCCAGATAGAGGGGCTTGAGTTTCATGCGGAACATTGGGTTCTCCAGGCGGGCTGCAGCAGGCCGTCTGCGGAAAAGCGATAGCGGTTATCGAGCCAGCCGCGCCCGAACAGGACCAGCACCCGATCGTAATAGGGAAGTTTCGCCGCGGCGGCGTCGCCGGGCGCGGGAATCTGTTGCGCCTGCGCCTTCAGCAGCAGCGGTTGGCGCAGCGCGCTGAGGTACGGCAGCAGCGCGGCGGCGAAGCCGGGCGGCGCGGTGCCGCTGCCGACGCCCAGCCGCGTGTCCACCTTCTCGCTGAAATGGCCCTGCGCCTGCAATTGCTGCAGCGGACCGGACAGGTCCTCGAGCAGCGCCTTGCGCAGCGGCTCGCCGGCATCGAGCATGCCGGCCCACAGGTACACGCGGACCGCGTCGTAGCTGCCCAGCGCACCCTTGTCCGGATCGACCGCGAACGCGCGGCCGTCCCAGCCGATCCAGTCCGGGGCGAAGCCGACCGGCGCGCTGTCGCGCAGCAGGCGTGCGCTGCGCTGCGCCAGCCCGGCCCACGGTCCTTTCGGATCGGCGGCGGCGAAACGGCGCAGCAGCTGGATCGGCAGGTAGCTGGGATTGAGCGTCCAGCGCGGCGGCTTGGCGAAGCCCTTCACCGCCGGCAGCAGCATGCCGCCGAACCCGGGCAAGTCGGCCAGTTCCTGGCGTCGCACCAGCGCCAGCGTCTGCATGCCGGCCTGGGTGTAGCCGGGCCGCTTCCACAGCCGCCCGGCCTCCAGCAGCGCGTAGGCGATCCACAGGTCGGCGTCGCTGGCGGTGTTGTCGTCGAGCACGCGCCAGCTGCCGTCGTCGGCGCGGCCCCACAGCCAGGCCGGCAGCACCTGTTGCGGGCGGCCGCCGCTGAGGTTGTGCCGGGTCCAGCCGAGCACCCGGTCGAACAGCACCTGGTCGTTGGCGACCAGCGCGAAGAACAGCGCGTAGGACTGGCCTTCGGAGGTGCTGCGCTGATCGGCATTGCTGAAATCGATCACCCGCCCGCTGTCGTCGATATGCTTGGCGACGAAGCCGGTCCACTCGCGCCACGGCGCGCAGGCGGCCGCGGCGGCGGTGGCCGGCAGCGACGGCAGCAGCGCCGCCGCGCCCGCGGCGAGCGCGCCGCCGAGCACGCGGCGGCGCTGTCGCGCGTGCGGAGTCATTGCCCTTCCCGCAACCGTTGCGCCGAATGCCGGCGCAGCACCACGCGCGCGGCCAGCGCCAGCAGCAGGCTCAGCAGCACCACCGCCAGGCCGAGCAGCAGCGGATGCTGCGAAAAGTACCAGCGCGCCCAGGTCGGCAGCGGCAGGTGGCCGACGTAATAGGCCTGGTTGCCGGCCAGGCTGCGGATCTTGCCCTGCTGCAGCAGCACCACGCTGCCCTGGAAATCCTTCAGCGTGGCCGGCTCGAACCAGGCGTCGAACAGCTGGCCGACGCTGGCCGGATCCTCGGCCAGCAGCGCGACCACGCTGCGCCCGGGCTTGAGCGGCGACTCGAAGCCCATCAGCACCACGTCGCCCGGGGCCGGCTTCACCGCCACTTCGGCGGTGGTCGGCAGGTCGGTGCGGCGCGCGTCGAAGGACAGGAAGCCGGGCAGCTTGTCCATCACCCAGTCGGTCATCGAGAAGCGCCGGCCGGTGGCGCCGTCGCCGATCGGCAGGTGCTCGCTCCAGCGCTGGAACAGCGGCTGCGAGCGCGAGGAGCCGAACACCAGCAGGTCGCTGTCGGCGTGCTGGTCCACTTCGCCGGCATGGATCAGGGTGGCGCGCAACGCCGGATAGCCGGTGGAGGCGCCGAGCTTGCCGAGCAGGGTCAGCAGGTTGGACACGTCCTGGTCGCTGGCTTCGTCCGGCACCACGATGGTGGATTCGGACAGGTCGGCCAGGCGCGTGAACGGATAGCCGGCATTGCCGAACGCGGCCAGATTCGGCATCGCCATGTAGTGGTGGAACGAACTCAGGTCCACGCTCGAATCGGGGTCGATCGCGCCGGACACGTCGGGGAAGGTGTTCTTGCATTCGCCGGCCTGCGGGCGGTCGAAGAAGAAGTGGAAGCGCAGCTGGCTGTTGGCCGAGAACGGGCCGGTCGGCAGCAGCAGTTTCTGCTCCACCGGCATCGCGCCCTTGGCCTTGAGGTCGTGCCACCACTGCAGCGGCAGCGATTCGGCGTACGGGCGCCCGCTCAGCGGCAGCGTGGTGACGAAGGCATCGTTGATGCTGACGTTGAGCGCGGACTTGTTGCGCACGTCCGGCACCGTGTAGCGGTAGCGCAGATTGACCGGGATGCCGTCGCGCTGCCACACGAACAGGTCCGGCGGCAGCTGCAGGCCGACCCGGATCAGGTCCGGGTGGTAGCCAGTGACATTGAGCTGCGAGGTCTGCGCGACCAGGTCGGCGAAGCGCACCGGGCCGTCGCTGGAAATCCAGTTCGGCGCGTCGTAGGGCTTGCGCGGCTGCGCCTGCTTGAGTTCGCCGATCCTGGCCACGGCGCCGTTGAACGGCGTGCCCAGCGCCAGCGCGGTGGCCGCCTGCTGCAGGTCGTTGTCGTTGCGGCCGAGCACCAGCAGCAGCTTGCCGGCCGGATCGCGCGGATTGGTGACCACCGCCAGGGTCGGGCCGGCGATCTCGCCCAGGCCGTTCTCGGCGGTCGCCAGTTCGGCCGGCAGCGTGTTCGGGGTGGCGAACAGCACCGCGTTGCCGGTCGCCGGCACGTCGCCGATGGAGACGTTGAACACCGCGCCGCGGTAACCGGCCTGCGCGCCGAACCACGAGGACACGATGCCGGCGCTGCGCAGCGTGGCCAGGTCCGGCCGCTGCGGGAACACGAACGGCAGTTCCAGCCGGCGCGTGTCGCGCTTGTCGTAGAACGGCACCGGCAGCAGCGCCAGGTCGTTGGCCAGCACCAGCGGCGTGGTGCTCAGCGACAGCCGCGTGGCCGGGTCGATGTTGGCCCACAGGCTGGTGTGGTCGGGATCCTCGCATTCGCGGGTGTAGTGCCCGATCAGCTGCAGGTTGAGCTGGTTGTAGTCGCTGACCAGGCGCGGATCGATCGGCACGTCGGTCTGCTGCAGCTTGCCGGCGTTCTCGCGGGTCACCGGCAGGGTCGCCACGGTGACGCCGTTGACGGTGACCTTCAGGTGCGACAGCTCCGGCAGCAGCGCCGGCGAGTAGCTGTAGCTCAGGTGCAGCGTCGCCGCCTCGACCACTTCGTCGGTGCGCGCGCTGAACGCCACGCCGGCGCTGCCCTGGATGCCGCGCAGGGTGATTTCGTAGTCCATGCCGAGCTGCTTCAGCGTCGCCGACCGCTCCTGCACGCCTAGTGTCGGTGCGGCGGGCGCCGGCGCGGCCGGTTCTGGCACCGTGGCCGTCGCGGCGGCGGCGGCGGGCGGCGCCGGAGTGGCGGGAAGCGTCGGTTCCTGCGCCAGCGCCAGGCCGGACAGGATGGTGAGACAGCACGCGGCCAAGGCAGGTAGGCGCATCGAGGGCAACCGGAAGAAAGAGGAAAGGAAAGACGGGGGAACGCGGCTCACGGCGCGGATTCCTCGCCGGCCGGACGCGAACGGAAGCCGCCGCGCACGCTGTCGCCGACATGCTGGCCCAGGCGCTGGAAGCCGCGCATGCTCGCCGCGAACACCTGGCCCATCGATTTCCAGAAATTGTCGCGGTCGTGACGGCCCCACTGCGACACCCAGATGTCGGCGCGGGCGAAGGTGCAGGCCACCAGCCAGCGCTCCTGCTCGATCGACATGGCGCGGAACTGCACGCTGATGTGTCCGTCGCGGTCGTGGCGCACGATCGCCGGCAGGCGCCGTTCGACATTGCGGTGCGACAGGCCCACGTCGACCAGCGTATCCGGCTCGACCGGCGCCGTCTCGACCAGGTTCAGGGCCATGCCGCCGGTGGAGAAGTTGACCGTGCGGCAGGCCAGTTCCTGGCCATCGGGCAGGTACAGCGTGGCCGGGATGTCCAGCGGCACGCGGTGCGAGCGGCGCACCTGGCGCATTTCGCTGGCGGTGGCGATGGTGGCGCCGAGCAGCAGCACGTTGTAGACGGTCCAGGCCAGGTTGAACCAGATCGTCTGCGCTTCGCCGGTGGCGTCGGTGTAGACCAGGCGCATCGCGCCGGCGGCCAGGCCGGCCAGGTTCAGCACCAGCAGGAACAGGTAGGGCTTGGCGATCTGCCGGTCGAAATAGCTGCGCGTGACCAGGCCGCCCTTGGGGGTGACGTTGAACTTGCCGAGCTTGGGATTGAACAGCGCCACCAGCGTCGGGCGCAGGATGTACCAGGCCAGCGTGGTCTCGTAGACCTCGTTCCACAGCAGATGGCGGAACTTGCCCTGGGTGCGCAGGTTGGTCAGGTTGGCCTGCATGATGTGCGGCAACGCGTAGGCCAGGATCATCAGCGCCGACGCGTGGATCACGTGCGCGCCGAAGAACAGGAAGGCCAGCGGCGCGGTCAGGTAGATGATGCGCGGCAGCCCGTAGAAGAAGTGCAGCATCGCGTTGGCGTAGCACAGCCGCTGCGACAGGCGCAGGCCCTTGCCGAGCAGCGGGTTGTCCAGCCGCGCGATCTGCGCCATGCCGCGCGCCCAGCGGATGCGCTGGGCGACGTGGCCGGACAGGCTCTCGGTGGCCAGGCCGGCGGCCTGCGGCACGGTGATGTAGGCGCTGCGGTAGCCGCGCCGGTGCAGCTTCAGCGCGGTGTGCGCGTCCTCGGTGACGGTTTCCACCGCCACCCCGCCGACTTCCTCCAGCGGCTTGCGCTTGATCACCGCGCACGAGCCGCAGAAGAAGGTCGCGTCCCACTGGTCGTTGCCGTCCTGCAGCAGGCCGTAGAACAGCTCGCCTTCGTTGGGCACCTTGCCGTGGTTGCCGAGGTTGCGCTCGAACGGATCGGCGGAGAAGAAGTAATGCGGCATCTGCACCACCGCGAGCATGCGGTCGCGCAGGAACCAGCCCATCGCCACCTGCAGGAACGAGCGGGTCGGGATGTGGTCGCAGTCGAAGATCGCCACGTACTCGCCGCTGGACTTCTTCAGCGCGGCGTTGATGTTGCCGGCCTTGGCGTGGAAGTTGTTGGTGCGGGTGACGTAGTGGATGCCGGCCTGCACGCAGAACTCGCGGAACTCGTCGCGGCGGCCGTCGTCGAGCAGATAGATGTTGAGCTTGTCCGCCGGCCAGTCCATCACGCTGGCGGCCAGGATGGTGGAGCGCACCACCGACAGCGGCTCGTTGTAGGTGGGAATGAACAGGTCCACCGTCGGCCACTGGCTCTGGTCGGCGGGCAGCGGCACCGGGCGCCGGTTCAGCGGCCACAGCACCTGGAAATAGCCCAGCACCAGGATCGTGAAGGCATATACCTCGGCCAGCAGCAGGCCCAGGCCGAGGCTCAGATCGACCGCGCTGCTCACGCCCATGGTCTGGGTGATGCGCCACCAGATGTAGCGCGAGGACACCGCCAGCGACAGCGCCATCATGATCAGCACGGCGAGCCGGCTGCCGCTGCGGCGCAGCAGCATCGCCGCGGCGAACACCACCAGCGAGAACAGCAGTTGCTGCGGCACGTCCATCGGAATGGCGACCACGAACACCAACAACAAGGCGCCCAGCGCCCACAGCGACCAGGTGGCCAGTGTGTGCATGGGTTGACCGGTACGCGATGCGGACGCAGCGCTCATCAGCGATTCCTAACGAAGGGGGCGAAGCCGGCGCGCGTTTTCCCCTCCGCGCGGCGACAGGACGACGATGCGCGGCAGCAACGGCCGCGCGCGGGTCAGCGGTTCTGGAAACGCTTGAGCGGGCTATCGGGCGACGGCGCGCGCGTGCGGTCGCTGTCGAGCAGGCGCTGGAACAACCGGGTCAGCGGCGTGGCCGTGCTGGCCGGTGCCGGCTCCGGCAACGCGGGCCTGGCCTGCGGCGCGCGTACCGGCTCGGTCGCGACCGGCCGGGCGGCGGGCGGCGCGACCGCCAGCCTGGGCTCGGCCGGCGCACGCACCACCGACAGCGTCGGCGCCGGTGCCGCGGCAGGCGGCAGCGGTGCCGCCGCCGGCGGTTCGGCGGCGGCAGGCTCCGGCGCGCTCAGCCGCGCCCCGGAAAAATCCTGGTACGCGCTGGCGCCCTGGCTGCCGAGCTTGGCGAACAGGCTGGAAATGTCGTCGGCCGCATCGGCGCCCGCATGGTCGGTCTTGTTGGACATCGATCACCCCCTAAGATGATTTTTGTAGCCGGTGGAATCGGATGGCCCGCTCAGGCGACCCGGCACAGCACGAAACGACGGACATCCTCCTCGACGGCCGGCACCGCGCGGATCCCCAGACCCGCCAACATGCCGGCCTGCTCGAACCAGGCGTGGTACACCCCTTCCAGGAATCCATCCGCCCCGGCCGTCTCCCCGGCCAGGGCGATCTGCAACGGCGAGCCGACGTGGGCCAGGTCGACCCGGTCGGCCTGCTCCTCGAAGCGCGCATAGCCCCACTCCATCCCCTCCCAGACCCGGTTGACCCCGGCCTGCACCTCGTCCAGCGTCGCGCAGGCCCCGATCGGATGCTCGCCGGCGAAACGGCGCCCGATCCGCGCCATCAGCAGCGCCAGGTCCTCCGTCGACAGCTCCGCCGCGAACTCCTGGGCCAACGCGCGCAGGAAACCGCGCCACTGCCGCGAACAGGCCTGGGTGCGGAAATGCGTCTGCAGCTCGGGAGAGCTCATCGGTGCTGCCTCTGATGGAAAAATGGCACGGCGAGTGCCTCGCAAGGGTATCCAGCAAGCGCGATGCCAATATGGCGAACATTGCCACTAATGCGACACAGTTCTCACTTTCACCGCCAATGGTAGCCCACTGCTGCGCCACAGCAAAGTCCCTCCCAGCCCAATCTCCCGCCATTTTCGTCGCAACCGTCCCGAGGCAGGCAGGCACACGTCCCACTATGGGTGATCGGCCGCCACGTCAAAGACCTGACGCAGATAGGCCAGATATGCCGGGTCGTCGCACAGGTTCTTGCCCGGCGAGTCGCTGAGCTTGGCCACCGGCTGGCCGTTGCAGCGGACCATCTTGATCACGATCTGCAGCGGGGTCGGCCCCAGGTCGTTGGTGAGGTTGGTGCCGACGCCGAAGGCGAGCATGCAGCGACCGTGGAAATGCGCGTACAGCCGCATCACCTTGTCGATGTCCAGGCCGTCGCTGAACACCAGGACCTTGCCGCGCGGGTCCACCCGGTGCCGCTGCAGATGCGCCAGCACGCGCTCGCCCCACTCGAACGGGTCGCCGGAATCGTGGCGCATGCCGTCGAACAGCTTGCAGAAGTACGCGTCGAAATCGCGCAGGAAGGCGTCCAGCCCGACCACGTCGGACAGGGCGATGCCGAGGTCGCCGCGGTATTCGCGCGCCCACGATTCCAGCGCCGCGGCCTGCGAATCGCGCAGCCGCGGACCCAGCGCCTGGAACGCCTGCAGGTATTCGTGGGCCATCGTGCCCAGCGGGGTCAGCCCGTAGCGATGCGCGAAATTCACGTTGCTGGTGCCGACGAACTGCGCGCCCAGGGTCTGCTGCAGCACCGGCAACAGCTCGCCGTGCCAGGCCCGCGAATAGCGGCGGCGGGTGCCGTAGTCGGCGATCGCGCAGCCGCCGTAGCCGCTGCTGTCGCGCAACAGCGCGATCTTGGCCCGCAGCCGGCGCAGGCCCTCGTCGTGGTGGTCGCCGCCGGTGTTGCGGAACCAGACCTCGTTGACGATCGCCAGCAGCGGCACTTCGAACAGGATGGTGTGCAGCCACGGCCCGCGGATGCTGAGCTCGATCTCGCCCGGCACCGTGGCCGAGGCCTGCAGCTGCAGGTACTTGCGGTCCAGATGGAACAGCCCGAGGAAATCGGCGAAGTCCGGTTTGATGAAGCGCAGGCCGCGCAGGTAGTCCAGCTCCTCGGCGCGAAAGCGCAGCGCGCACAGCGCGTCGATCTCGTCGGAGATCTGCCCGATGAACTGCGCCAGGTCGATGCCCGGCGTGCGGCACTTGAAGCGGTACTCCACCTGCGCGCCGGGATGCTGATGCAGCACCGCCTGCATCATCGTGAACTTGTAGAGGTCGGTGTCGAGCAACGAATCGATGATCATCGCGCAATTATGCGCCCAGCGTGTTGCCGGCTCCCGCCTTTCCCTTCCCTTGCAGGAGCGGCTTCAGCCGCGACGAACGAAGCAGGGAACCCCACCCGCTTCGGAAACTGTCGGGGCTCAAGCCCCTCCCACAGTGAACCCAGCCAGCACGCCGCTAGCCCCTGTAGGAGCGGCTTCAGCCGCGACCGGGCGTTACCGGCAAGTCTCGGTCGCGGCTGAAGCCGCTCCTACAGGAAGCGTCAGTGCGCAGCGCTGCGCGCCAGCACCGCCTGCGCCGGCTTGTGCTGCACGGTGAAATCGCTGTCGTGCGCGCCGCCGGCGTCCGGATCGGTGTACCAGCACCACAGCGCGATGCCGGCGATGCGTTGCTCGCCCAACACCCGGCGCCAGTCAAGCAGCACCTGCGCCTGCAAGGCGGTGTCCACCGCGGCGCGGCGTTGCTCGGGACTCTCCCAGGGTGCGGCCAGGCTGCCGCGCGCCGAGCGCAGCCCCAGTTCCGCCACCCACACCGGGCGTCCGCTGCGCGTGCCCAGCGCCTGCACCCGCGCGGCCGCCGCGCGCATCTGCGTCAAGCGCTGCGCCGGCACCGCCGACAACGCCGGATACAGGCTGGTACCGACGAAATCGAAGCGCTCCCAGTAGCCGAACCGCTCGGCCTGCTCCAGGCCGTCGGCCACATAGCCGAGCGGACCGCGGTAGACCTGGCGCACCGCCGCGACCAGCTCGGGCCATTGCGGCGCGTCCTGCAGGCCGCGCAATTCGGTGCCGACGATCAAGGCCTCGGCCCGCTCGTCGGCGGCGACCTGCGCCAGCTGCAGCAGCGCGCGCCGGTAGGCGCCGAACCAGGCCGCGCGATCGGCCGGCGCGGCGTCGCCGGCCCAATGGCCGGGGATCCACAGATGCACCTTCAGCACCGGCTGCAGGCCGGCCGCGCGCATCTGCCGCAGCCCGGCGCGCACCTGTTCGGGAGTGCTGTCGCTGCCCAGCACCGGATCGTCGGACTGCGGCGTGGCCTGCCAGACGAAGGCGACCAGCAGCGCGCGCTCGGCGCCGGCATCGGCCAACTGCTGCAGCGAGCGCTGCGCCGCGTCGCTGCCCCACGGCGCCTGCGCCGATACCTTGACGTTGGCGCCCATCCACGGCGCTGCCGCGGGCGTGGCCGCGCCGCAGCCGCACACGCTCGTCGCGAACAGCATGCCCAGCAGCCACCTCACGGCGATCGACGCCATACCCGGTAGGACCCTTGTCGGTAGACCAGACTGTAGCCCGGCAGGCCCTGCTGCCACAGCTGCGGCAGGCGCCGGTTGACGCTGTCCAGGACCCCGGCCTGGCTCGCCGGGTCGGCCACCACCACCTGCGCCGGCATCTGCCGCGGGTCGTCCAGCGCGCGCTTGAAGCGCGGATCGAACGGCAGGATCAGGCCTTGCGCATCGCCGCGCGCCACGATCACCGCGTAGCCGGCGCGATCGTCAAGCAGGGTCGGCAGCCGCGCCTCGGCCAGCCAGGCGCCCAGCCGGGCTTCGTCCGGGTGCCGCGGCGGCACCGGCGCGCGCAGGGCCGTCGCCCAGTCGCGGGTGGTCGACGCGGCGGTCTGCGCGATGACCCAGCCGCTGGCGACGGCGCCCAGCAGCAGCAGCGCCAACGCCGGCCAGCGCAACTCGCGGCGCAGGTCGCCCAGCACCAGCGCCGCCGGCACCACCATCAGCGCCAGGAAATCCAGCGGCTGCGCGCTGAAGCGCGCCCATGCCGCCAGCGTGCCGGCGCCGATCACGGTGACCGTCGCCACCAGTACCCAGCGCCAGGTGTTGCTCAGGCGCGTGCGCCGCACCAGCAACAGCAGCGGCGTGGTGACCAGGCCGGCCAGCGCCAGGTACAGCGGCGGCCACCACGGCCGCGCCATGGCCTGCTGCAGCCACGGCTGCAGCGCGGCCTGCGCGTAGCTGCCGCGGAACGCCGAATGCTGGTCGCGCACGAACAGCAGCGCATCGCCGAAGAACAGATAGTTGAGGTACATCCAGGTCGCGACCGCGAACAGGAACGGCAGGTAGCACACCAGGTAGAACGACAGCGGCGCGCGCCGCAGCATGTCCTGCGGCGCGATCACGCCCAGCCACGGCGCCATCGCCACGGCCAGGAAGCAGGCGCGTTCGTCGACGAAGAACAGCAGGCACAGGCCCAGCGCCAGGCGCAGGTAGGCGAAGGCTTCCGGATCGTCGCGGAAATGGCGCAGCGCGCGGCAGGTCAGGTAGAACACCAGCAGGCCCAGGCCCTGGTTGTTGCCCGACAGCGTCGGCCACAGGAAGAACGGCTGCAGCACCAGCGCCGCGCACAGGCCCCAGGCCCAGGCGCGGCCCAGGCCCGCGGCGAGGTCGCGCCACAGCAGGGTCACCATCGCCGCGCCGGCCAGCACGTCGGCCAGGTACGGCAGCAACGGCGTGGACAGCCCCGGCACGCCGCCGATCACCAGGCCCAGGTACAGCGAGGCCTGCGCGTACAGGAAGCCCAGGTATTCGGTGCGGAAACCGGCCGCGTCGCGCAACAGCAGCAGCTTGGCGTACTGCGCCATCGCGTCGTCGCTCATGTAGCCGTGCGCCAGCAAGCGCTGGCACAACAGCGCCAGCAGCGCGGCGGTGACCACGAACACCGCGACGCCGCGCGGGCGCCGCGGCGTCTCAGTCGTCGAGTGCGGCGCGGCGCTCTTCGGCCATGTGCTTGCTGATGCCATGGGTGGTCTTTTCCCAGTAGAACGGATTGTGGATGAGCTGCCACAGGCCCTTGTAGGCGGCGACCGATTGCAGCAGCCAGTACAGCGGCACGGTCAGCGCGTACGGCGCCAGCCGGAAGTAGTCGCGCTTGAACGCCGCCAGCAAGGTCATGTAGATCAGGAAGCCGTTGCCCAGCAGCAGGTTGAGCAGGCTCAGGTACAGCAGCGCGGGCGGGAAGAACGGATTGAACGCATGCGTGTCGGTCAGCGCCCAGATCCCGTAGATCAGCCACATCGGCGGGGCGATCAGCGCGGTGAAGAAGGTGCCGCCGACGAAGAACTGGAAGCCCCAGAAGCCGCGGAAGCCGACCGAGCGGTACAGCTGCACCGGATCGCGCATGTGCACCAGCCAGGTCTGCATGTAGCCCTTGAGCCAGCGCGAACGCTGCCGGATCCAGTTGGGAATGCTGACGTTGGCTTCCTCGAACGTGGTCGAGTTGACCACGCTGACCCGGTAGCCCTGCTGGGTCAGGCGCACGCCCAGGTCGGCGTCCTCGGTGACGTTGTACGGGTCCCAGGCGCGCACCTTGCGCAGGATGTCCAGGCGGAAGTGGTTGGAGGTGCCGCCCAGCGGGATCGGGATGCGCAGGGTTTCCAGCGCCGGCAGGTAGAAGTCGAACCACAGCGTGTATTCCAGCGTGAACATGCGCGTGAGCCAGTTCTCGTCGGCGTTGTAGTAGTTCAGCCGCGCCTGGATGCAGGCCACGTCGGCTGGCGACTTGCGGAACGCGGCGACCGCGCGCTTGAGCTGGTCCGGCTCCGGCTTGTCCTCGGCGTCGTAGATGGTGAGCATCTGCCCGCGCGCGAACTGCAGCGCGTAGTTGCACGCCTTCGGCTTGGTCTTGGGCTGCGACGGCGGCACCCGGATGATCTCGAAGAACGCCTCCAGGCCCAGCGCCTTGGCCGCCTCGATGGTCTCGGTGTCGTCGGCCTCCAGCACCAGCTTCACGTCCAGCTTGGAGGTCGGGTAGTCGAGCCGGCGCAGCGCGTTGGCCAGGATCGGCAACACGTCCGGCTCCTTGTACATCGGCACCAGCACCGTATACACCGGCAGGTCCTCGTCGCTGAGCGCGGCCACTTCCGCGTCGGTGACCTTGATCTCGATGCGGCGCCGCGCGCCCAGCCAGGCCAGCGCGAACTTCAGCGCGAACGTGGCCACGAAGGCGATCCCGACCACGCTGTTGATCGCGATCAGGCTCGGCACCGGCCAGATCGCCAGCGCCAGCAGCAACAGCGCCGCCACCGTGCACAGCGACACCACCTGCTTGCGGGTCACCACCTGCTTGGCCGAATGCTCCGGCGCGTGCTCGGCGAGCAGGTTCAGCGCATCGTGGGTGAGCTGCGCATCGGCCTGCTGCTGCAGGCCCCAGACCACATCGAACTTGGAGGTACCGACGAAGCGCACGTCCGCGCCGTACTGGCTGCGCGCCCAGGCGAAGGTCTCCGGGCCGGGATCGGCCACCGCCAGCATCAGCCGGCCCTCTTCCATCCGCCACGGCAGCACCAGGCGTTGCGCGTAGTCGGCCAGGCGCTCCGGCTCGAACAGGGCGGAGTCGATCGGCTGCTGCAGCAGGTTGACGAAGTTCAGTCCGAAATGCGCCGACAGCACCGTGTAGAAGCGCAGCGCGGTGACCCCGCGCTGGGCCAGCACCACGTCGCCCAGGCGCGAACGCCAACGCGCCTGCAACGCCAGCGCGTCCTGCAGCTGCGCCGCATCGATGACCCCGGCTTCGACCAGCGCGGTGCCGATCGGGGTCTGCCAGCCGCGCGGCTCGGGCACGCTGCCGAGCGGGCCGATCGCGTCGTCGGCGGTGCGGCTCGTCGCCGGATGGTTCACCGCGGCCACGTCAGAACCGCCACCAGGCGGCGACGAACGGGCCACCCGCGCCGCCGGTGTTGCGCCCGGCCACCGGCTGCTGGTAGCCGAGCTGCACCTGGGTGCCGCCGGGCAACGTGTGCAGCAGCGAGGCCTGCAGCTTGGTCAGGTCGTAGTTGTTGCCGCGGATCGGGGTGCCGGGCGCGTAGACCGGATTGGGGCCGTTGCCGTTGCCCAGGCCCTGGATCACGTTGAGTTCGCCGATCAGCATCCAGCGCGGCGCCAGCGCCAGGCCGCTGCTGATGTCCAGGCGCGCCTCGTCGGCGGAGTCGCCGCCGCGCAGGCGCACCGCCGCGCCGAGGTCCACGTAGCCGTCGTGGTTGCCGGCCCGATAGCCGCGGCCGACGCTGTAGCGCAATTCGGCGCCGTAGTCGCCCTGCCCCAGCGCCGGATGGTCGCGATCGTCGGCGCCCTGGCGGCTATAGCCGGGGATCAGCGCCAGCACCTGCAGCGCGCCCTGCCACGGTCCGTCGCGGCCGTCCGGATCCAGGCGGTAGCGCAGGCCGATTTCCTGGTCGGCCCAGCCGGTGGTGTGCTGGTTGCCGTAGCCGCTGTCGTTGCGATAGCCGACCTTGCTGAAATAGAAGTTGCCGACCAAGGTAAGGTCCGCGCTCAGCCCATACTCGGCGTAGAGATTCAGCTGGTCCTGGCGGCTGCGCCCGGCATCGGGGAAATTCTGGTCCTGGCCGTGGCTGTTGTAGACCGCGCCGCCGTCGCTATGGCTGGCCTTGAGGATCGCCAGCGCGGCGCCGTCGTCCTGCACCCAGGCCCCGGCGGAACACGGTCCGGTCGCCAGTGCGGCCAGGCCCAGCGCCAGCGTCGACAGCCTGCGTGCGCGCCGGTCAGGTCGGTGCCGGGCGCGGCCATCGCCGGCCACGGAAGAGGGAGTCGCGCATACGCGCGACCACGAGCGCGGGCGCTCGCCGTACGACTGGTTCATCGCAATTGTTTCCTGGAGGGGGGCCCCTGGAACAGGGAGCAGGAAACGATTCCGTAGCGGAATCGCGACAGGAACGTAGCACCTTTCCTGTGTGATTCAAATCACGCGATAAATGAATTGCTCATCACGCATACAGCCTGCGCTAGCGCACGCACCAGCCTGGTGCTGCGTTCAGCCAGGTCGGCGCCAACACAGCCTGGCGAAGGTCACCCAGGCGTGCAGCCAGATCACCGCCCACACCGCCGCACGCACCGGCGCGGTGCGCGCCGGCGCCTCGAACTTGCGGAAATAGCGCCACAGCCCGCGGTGCTTGTGCCATTCCACGAACCAGGGCCGCTTGCGGCTGGAAACGCCGCGCACGTGCAGCACGCGCAGGCGGTTGCACACCGCCACGGTGGCCCCGGCCTGGCGCGCGCGGCGGCACAGGTCCAGGTCCTCGGCATGCAGGCGGTAGCCGGCGTCCCAGCCGCCGATGCGGTCGAACAGCGCGCGCGGCAGCAGCATCAGCGCGCCGGAGATCGCGTCCACGCGCTGCAACGGCTGCGCCGGATCGGCCGCCAGCGCCAACCGCGAACCGGCCAGCGGATGCCGCAGCATTGCCGCGAAGTCCGGATCGCGGCGGCGCACCGCGGCGTCGGCGCGGCCGTGCTCGTCGACCTGCTCGACCCCGAGCAGCGCGTCGCCGAGCGCGGCGACCTGCGCGCGCAGCAGCGCCAGCGTGTCGGCCTCCACCATCAGGTCCGGATTGACGAACGCCAGCCACGGCGCATCGCTGGCCGCCGCGCCCTGGTTGCAGGCGCTGGCGAACCCGGGATTGTCGGGGTTGGCGATGAAGCGCACGCGCCGATCCTCCAGCGCGTGGCGCTGCACGATCGCCAGGGTGTCGTCGCGCGAGGCGTTGTCGACCACGCGGATCTGGGCGACGTCCGCGGCCGCGCGCAGCCGCTGCAGACAGGCGTCGATGGTGCTGCCGCTTTCGTAGGTCACCACCACCACGGCCATCTGCTGTTCGCTCATGCGCCGATTATCCGGGCAAAGCCGCGCGCGCAGAAGGCGTCGCACCTGGCCGGCGTTCGCGCGCGGCGATTCTGCGGCGTGGGCGCCGCGCCGACGCGGTAGAATCTCCGGTTCCATGCCTTGCGCGGTGTAGATGACGGCTAGCGCCCACTACCGCGCGCTGCCGCCAGGATCGAGACGCATCGGCCGCCCAGTTCGCTGGCGGCCGTGCATGCCGATGGCCCGGCAGCGTCGCCGCTTTTCGACCGATGTCGCCGTCGGCCGCAGCCGCAAACCTCCGCATCACTGGTCTAGACCAACGCCCGAAAGGCGCGAAGCGCCGCGCCATTGCGACGCTACGCCTGCGTTCCCGCCGCCGGGACAGGCCCGATGAGCGCGCACCAGATCCACGGCATGAGCCTGGCCCCGGCTGCGGCGGACTGGCCGCCCCTGCGCAGCGACGAGGTGGACGCGCTGTTGCGGCACATGGGCCTGCCCGACGCGGTCCGCGCCGTGCGCTGGCACAGCCCGCGCCCGTTCTCCGCCGCGGCCGAGGTCGAGACTTCCGTGGGCACGCTGTTCGTCAAGCGCCATCACCGCAGCGTGCGCGATGCGCGCACGCTGGACGAGGAGCACCGTTTCATCGAGCACCTGCGCGCACGCGGCATGCCGGTGCCGGGACTGCTGCGCGCGCCCGACGGCACCAGCGCGATCGCGCTCGGCGACTGGACCTACGAAGTGCAGCGCGCCGCCGCGGGCGAAGACCTGTACCGCGACACGGCGTCGTGGCGGCCGTTCGCCGACACCGCCCATGCGCAGGCCGCCGGACGCGCACTCGCGCTGCTGCACCAGGCCGCGGCCGGCTACACGGCGCCACCGCGCAGCACCACCCAGTTGGTCGCCAACCTGCGCCTGTTCGGCGGCGCCGATCCGCTGCAGGCGCTGCAGCAGGACCTGCGCGCGCGGCCGGCGCTGGCCGCCTGGCTGCAGCGGCGCGACTGGCGCGGCGACCTGCGCCGGCATCTGCTGCCCTGGCACGCGCGCGCCTGGCCGCTGCTGCGAACGCCAGCGCCGCCGCTGTGGACGCATGGCGACTGGCACGCCTCCAACCTGCTGTGGCGCGGCCACGGCGCGGCGAGCGAGGTCAGCGCGGTGTTCGATTTCGGCCTGGCCGACCGCAACTTCGCGCTGTTCGACCTGGCCACCGCGATCGAACGCAACCTGGTGCCGTGGCTGGATCTGGACATCGGCGGCCGCGCGCCCGCCGATCTCGACCAGCTCGACGCGCTGCTGCACGGCTACGCGCAGCTGCTGCCGCTGGACGCGGCGCAGCTGCGCCTGCTGGCCGCGCTGTTGCCGATCGCGCATGCCGACTTCGCGCTCGCCGAGATCGACTATTTCGCCGGCATCACCGGCTCCGACGCGAACGCCGAGATCGCCTATCGCCGCTACCTGCTCGGCCATGCCGACTGGTTCGGCGGCGAGGAAGGCCAGCGCCTGCTGCGGCAGTTGCAGCGGCACGCGGACGCCGCGCGATGAGCGTTTCGCGTTCGCTGCCGCGCGCGCCGGCGCGCCCGGTGCGCGCGCATGCCGCGCCGCGCGGCCGGCAGCGCGCCCGCCCACGCCTCCGCCGTTGCCCGCGCGCAGCGGCATCCGTCCTTTCCGTTCCGACTCCCGCTTAGAGGTTCTCCCATGTCCCACGCCTTCCCCGCACTCGCGCCGCTCGCCCTGGCCTTGGCGCTGGCCGCCACCGCCGCACCGGCGCGCGCCGCCGATGCGGACACGCAGACGCCGGTCGAACTGGACGCGGTCAACGTGCAGGGCGAGCAGCCGCGCAACCGCTCCACGCTGGGCGGCTACGGCGACGCCGCGCTGCTGGACACGCCCGCCTCGATCGGGGTGATCGACCGCACGCAGCTGGACGACCGCCAGGTGCGCGTGCTCAGCGAGGTGCTGCGCGCCGACGCCTCGGTCGGCGACAGCTATGCGCCGATCGGCTACTACGAGAACTTCGTGGTGCGCGGCTATTCGCTCAACGCCGCCAACAGCTACCGCATCAACGGCCTGACCGTCACCGGCGAGCAGAACGTGGCGCTGGAAAACAAGCAGCAGGTGCAGGTGCTCAAGGGCCTGTCCGGGCTGCAGTCCGGCCTCACCGAACCGGCCGGCGTGATCGACTACACGACCAAGCGCCCGCAGCAGGTGCGCACGCTGACGCTCGGCACCGACGACGACGGCGGCCGCTACGCCGCGCTGGACCTGGGCGACTGGTTCGGCCGCGACCGCCAGTTCGGGCTGCGCGTCAACGCCGCACACGAGGACATCCGCAGCTACGTCGAGCATGCCGACGGCCACCGCAATTTCCTGTCGCTGGCCGGGGACTGGAACATCGATCCGCAATCGGCGCTGCAGCTGGACGTGGAATACCAGGACCGGCAACAGCGCTCGGTGCCCGGCTATCAACTGCTCGGCGGCGAGCGCGTGCCCGGCGACGTGTCGGTGCACCGGCTGCTGGCCTACCAGCCCTGGTCCAAGCCGGTCGGCATCGACTCGCTCAACGCGCAACTGCGCTATCACTACCGCTTCAACGACGCCTGGCGCGCGCAGTTGGCGGCAGCGCACAGCCGCGCGGTGATCGACGACTATTCCAGCTTCGCCTGGGGCTGCTATGGCGCGGCCAGCTGCGCCAGCGACGCGATCCCCAACTACTTCAGCCGCGAAGGCGACTACGACCTCTACGACTACCGCAGCCCCGACGACACGCGCCGCAACGACCAGGTGCAGGCGACCGTGTCCGGCACGTTCGCCACCGGCGCGCTGCAGCACCAGCTCAACATCGGCGTGGACTACCTGCAGCGCACCATCGACCAGCACGGCTCGATCAACGAATGGATCGGCAGCGGCACTATCGACGCCGATCCGCCGCTGCTGGCCCAGGCCGACGCCGAACTCGGCGCCAAGCGCAGGCGCCTGGACAGCACCCAGCAGTCGCTGCTGGTCAGCGACCGCATCGGCATCGGCGAGGCCTGGCAGTTGCTGCTGGGCGCGCGCCAGGTGCGCTACGACGAGCGCGCCTGGGATCGCGACGGCGCGCTGACCCGCCACACCCGCCGCTCGGAATTGTTGCCGCAGGCGGCGCTGCTGTTCAAGCCGCGGGACACGCTGTCGCTGTACGCCAGCTTCGCCAAGGGCCTGGCGCCGGGCGGCACCGCGTCGTGGTTCGCCAGCAACGCCGATGCGATCCTCGCCCCGACCAGCGCCTACCAGACCGAAGCCGGCCTGAAATACGAGCGCGACGGCCTGGCGCTGGGTGCGGCCGTGTTCGACATCCGCCAGGCCTATCAGTATGCGCAGCCGCAGGCCGACGGCAGCTTCCTGTATGTGCAGCAGGGCCGCCTGCACAACCGCGGCATCGAACTGTCGGCCGACGGCGCGATCGGCGAGCGGCTGCACCTGCAGGCCAGCGTCGCCGGCATCCGCGCGCGCGCCGAAGACACCGGCACGCCGGCCTACGAAGGCCACCAGGCCTTGAACGTGCCCAGGCTGCGCGCCAGCGCCCAGGCCAGTTGGGACGTGCCCGGGGCGAGCGGCCTGGCGCTGCTGGGCGGCGCGCAGTACAGCGGCGCCAAGTACGCCGACCGCAGCGGCCGCGTCGCCGTCGGCGGCTACACCGTCTACAACCTGGGCGCGCGCTACGCGACGCGGCTGGGCACGCTGCCGACCACGCTGCGGCTGAGCGTGGACAACCTCGCCGACAAGCGCTACTGGCGCGACGTCGGCGACTACATGGGCGACGACTATCTGTTCCTGGGCGCGCCGCGTACGGCGCGGCTGGCGCTGCAGTTCGATTTTTGAGGGCCGGGAGTGGGGATTCGGGATTGGGGATTCGTAAAAGCCAAGCGCAGGACACGGAGCGTCACTGTCTTGAGAGCGGCCTTGGCCGCGACAGGACTTCCTGGAAAGCCCGTCGCGGTTGAAGCGCTCCCACAAACGAACGCATTGTTTCGCGCTCGCGGAACCTCTCCAATCCCTAATCTCCAATCCCCAATCCCGGCCTTCCAACAATGTCCCCTCTCGAACTTCTCGCCGTGCTGATCAACGTGCTCGGCGTCTGGCTGACCGCACGTCGGGTGCGCTGGTGCTGGCCGGTCAACGTCGTCGCGGTGCTGCTGTACGCATGGCTGTTCTACCAATGGAAGCTGTACTCGGACATGCTGCTGCAGGGCGTCTACGTGTTCCTGCAGGGCTACGGCTGGTGGCGCTGGAGCCAGGGCCGGCTGGAGCACGGCAAGGTCCAGGTCGGCCCGTTGCCGCTGCGCGAAGCGGTGCTCTCGCTGCTGGCCGGTGCCGCCGGTGCAGCGCTGTTGGGTTGGCTGATGCACCGCCACACCGATGCCGCCCTGCCGTGGCTGGACGCCGCGCTGTCCGCCTTCAGCCTGGTCGCGAGCTTCTGGGCGGCGCGCAAGCACATCGCCAACTGGAGCCTGTGGATCGTGCTCGACTGCGTCTACGTCGGCGTCTTCGTCTACAAGGGGCTGTATCCCACCGCGGCGCTGTACGCCGGTTTCGTGGTGCTGGCGATCTACGGCCTGCGGCTGTGGCGGGCGGACCTGCGGCGCGCCGTCGCCGCGCAGTCGTCGCCATGAGCCGGCGCATCCGCATGCGCTGCGATCCACGCAGGCCGGCGTCGGCGTGCAGGCCGGGACGATCGTCGTGACCGGCGCGCAAGAAGCGCAGACGATGCACGTCAGCCCGCGCTAGCCCGGCATGCCGGTCGCGCCGCAGTGCCACGAGCGCGCGCGGCATCGCTATGCTGGAGCCGCTCGATCCTGGCATTGCAGTGAGCGGAGCGTTGTGGGAGCGGCTGCGGATGGCCCGGGTCGTTCGCCGCGACGGGCTTTGCAAGCGAGGCCTGTCGAGACCGCAGCCGCTCCCACCAGCATCGTTGCCTGCGACCATGGGCAAGAACAGTGCAGCACCGCCACGGAGACCCCATGCCCACGCCGTTGAATCCCGCCGCCGGCTTCGGCCAGCGCATCGTCGATGCACTGCTCGCGCGCATCGTCGGCGGCGAATGGGCCGCGGACCAGCGCCTGCCGGTGGAACGCGAACTGGCCGCGCTGTTCGGCTGCACCCGCATCACCTTGCGCGAGGCGCTGCAGCAACTGGAATCGGAAGGCTACATCTACCGCGAGAACCGGCGCGGCTGGTTCGTCAGCGCAGCGCGCGTGCGCCACGATCCCACCAGCATCGCCGGCTTCATGCAGTACGTCGCCGCGCAAGGCGGCACGCCGCGTACCGAACTGCTCGGCGCGCGCCGCCAGCCGGCCGGCGCGACGCTGGCGCGGCACCTGGAACTGGACGATGCCGGGGCCGAGGTATTCGTGCTGCAGCGCCGGCGCTGGATCGGCCGCCGCGCGGTGCTGCTGGAGACCAATGCGATTCTCGCCGCATGGGCGCCGACCCTGCTCGATCACGACCTGGCCGGCTCGCTCAGCGCGGTGCTGGGACAACGGCTCGGGTTGCGCCAGGCGCGCAGCCGGCTGTCGATGTACCCGGCCACGCTGGTCGCCGAGCAGGCCGCGCTGCTGCAGTCCACCGCCGGCACGCCGTGCTTCCGGCTGCAGCGGGTGAGCTACGCCGCCGACGGCCGCGCGGTGGAATTCGACATCGAGTCCTGGCGCCACGACGTGCTGGAAGTGACAGTGGACGTGCAGGCCCCGCCTGAGTGAGGCCGGCGCGCGTCCGGCGGTGGCGGGCGGTTGCGGTCGCGTCCGCCCGCTCCGGCAATGGCATCGCGAATGCGCCGATCAAGCCGCGCGCGGCGGGTGTGCCCAAGCCAACGACCATTACGGACCTCTTGCACCTTGTGGGAGCGACTTCAGTCGCGATGGGCTTTACCGGTAGAGCCCGTCGCGACTGAAGTCGCTCCCACAACACTCCGCCGACTGACAACACTCCGCAGATTGGCCGATTGCAGATGCCCGCGTCGAAAACGCGCTAGATGTCGAACAACGCGCGCTGCGGGTCCGGCGGCGGCAGCTCGGCGTACAGGCGATGCAGCTCTTCGCGGCGCACGCGCAGCGGATCGTGCATCAGGAAGCCGGCCAGGCGCGCGTGCCAGGCCGGCCAGCGCGTGGCCAGCGCATCCATGTCGCCGTCGGCGGCGCGGCCTTCGCCGCTGCGCGCCACGTAGGAAGTGACGGTTGAGGTGCAGGCGCCACCGGAGTGAGGCCGGCCTGCGCGTTGGCGGGAGCCTGGCGGACATGCACCTGTAGGAGCGGCTTCAGCCGCGACAAGTTGCCGGCCATCTGTCGCGGCTGAAGCCGCTCCTACAATTGTCGCAGGCTAGGCATCGAACAGCGCGCGCTGCGGGTCCGGCGGCGGCAGGTCGGCGTACAGGCGTTGCAGGTCCTCGCGGCGCGCGCGCAGCGGATCGTGCATCAGGAAGCCGGCCAGGCGCGCGTGCCAGGCCGGCCAGCGCGTGGCCAGCGCGTCCATGTCGCCGTCGGCGGCGCGACCTTCGCCGCTGCGCGCCACATATGCGGTCTCGCACAGCACGTTGCGCCAGCCGAGTCCGGCCATGCGCAGCGACAGGTCGATCAGCGCCGCGTACCAGGAACCGTAACTGCTCGCGTCCAGGCCGCCGGCGCGCTGCCGCGCCGCGCCGCGCAACGCCACCGCGTGGCACACCGCCGACGGCAGTTCCGGATGCTCCGGCGGCAGCGCCGCGCAGGCGCGGGCCAGGCGTTCGCCATCGTCGGGCAGCGGATTGATCTCGCCCAGCCGCGGCCAGGCGCAGGCTTCGCCGGCATTGCTCCACGGCGTGGCGCTGGCGATGGCCGCATCGCGCGCCAGGCACGCGCCCAGGTGCTGCAGCCAGCCGGGCAGCGGCTGCGCGTCCGCGGCCAGCACCACCACGTCGGCGGCGCCGCAAGCGCGCAGCATCTCGTCCAGATGCGCGACCTCGCCGAGCATGCGCGGACGCCGGGTGTAGTCCGCCTGCAGGCGGGTATGCGCCAGCCAGGCCTCGACCACGCGCTGCCCGCGCGGCCCGGCCTGCGCGTCGTCGGCCAGCCACACCCGGGTACCGGCCGGGGTATGCGCCTCCAGCGCGCCCAGGCATGCGTCCAGCGCGGCGTCGTCGACGCCGACCGGCAGCAGCACGATGGGCAGGGTCACCAGCGCTTACTTCTTGCCCGTGGCCGGCAACGGCTGCATCACCTTGAACTTCTGCCCGTACTCGTCGGTGAGATTGCGCGCTTCCTGCGGGTTGCGCACGATGGTCGGGGTCAGCAGCACGATCACTTCGTTGCGGGTCTTGTCCTGCGTCTTCTGACCGAACAGCGCGCCGACCACCGGCAGCTTGCTCAGCAGCGGCACGCCGGCGCTGCCGTCGCTGGTGCTGTCGTTGATCAGGCCGGCGAGCATGATGGTGTCGCCGCTCTGCACCGCGGCCTCGGTCTTGACCCGACGCGTGTTGATGTCCACGTTGCAGGACGCGCTGTTGGCCACGGTGGAGGTGCCCGAGGTGCACGCCGCCGGACGCGCGCCGGGCGTGCTGACTTCCTGCACGATGTCCAGGAACACCATGCCGTCCTTGGTCACCCGCGGACGCACCTTCAGGATCACGCCGGTATCGATGTATTGCACCGACGAGTAGGTGCTGTCGGTGCCGATGCCGGTGTTGATCGAGGTCGAGTTGATCGGGATGCGCGTGCCCACGTTGAGCGTGGCCTCGGCGTTGTTGCGCACGAACACCGACGGGGTCTGCAGCAGCTTGAGGTTGGTGACCTTGTCCAGCGCGCTGATCACCGCCGCGGCGTTCTTGCCGAGGAAGGTCCAGCCGAGACCGGTGCTTGTGACCTTGCCGGCGATATCGCCCCAGATGCTGCGTCCCGCGGCGCTGGGCAGACCTGCGCCGCCTCCGATACCGATGTTGGTTGCATCGCTGGCGGCGCTCACCGCCTGCTCGAAGTACCAGTTCACGCCGTACTGCAATTGGCCGGTCAGGCTGACCTCGGCCACCTGCGCCTCGATGTGCACCTGCATCGGCATCACGTCGAGCTTCTCGACCACGTCGCGGATCGAGCGCCACGACTGCGGCGTGGAACGCACCAGCAAGGTGTTGGTCTCCTCCACCGCCGACACGCCGACCTTGTCGCCCTGCACTTCCAGGGTCACGCTGCCGTTGCCGGAGGTGCGCGGCGACAGCTGCAGGCTGCCGTTGCCCAGCCCGCCGCTGCTGCTGCCGGACGAGGAACCGCCGCTGCTCGAGGACAGGCTGTCGCTGCTGCCGTTGAGGCTGCTGCTGCCGCCCAGGCTGCCGTCGCTGCTGCCGTTGAGGCCGCCACCGCCCATCTGGCTCAGCTGCGTGCCCGGCATCAGCGAGGCGTTGGAATCGCTGCGGTTGCCGCCGGCGCCGAACACTTCGGCCAGGCGGTCGGCCAGGTCCTTGGCCTTGATGTATTTCAGTTCGTAGGAGAACAGCCGGCTGCCGCCGCCGGCGCTGTCGATCCGGTCCAGCCACTCCTGGATCTGGTCCAGATAGCGCGCCTGCGGGGTGATCACCAGCACCGCGTTGGCGTTCTCCAGCGGCATGAAGCGGAACATGCCGGCACTGGGCGTCTTGCTGTTCTCGCCGAACACCTTTTCCAGGTCCGCGGCGACCTGCTCGGCCTTGCCCGACTGGATCGGGAACACGCCCACCGACATGCCCGACAGCCAGTCCACGTCGAAGATCTGCACCGTGCGCAGGTAGTTCTCCAGTTCCGCACGGGTACCGCCGAGGGTGATGACGTTGCGCGAGCCGTCGATGCCGACGATCGCGTTCGGCCGCGCGTACGGCTCCAGCACCTTCTTCATCTCGCTGGCGGAAATGAACTTCAGCGGCACCACGCGCACCTCGAAGCCGCGCGCGCTGGCCGGCGAGGCGGTGCTCGGCGCCACCGTGCCGGCCAGGGCCTGGTCGGCGGGCACGATGTTGTAGCGGCCGCCGCTGTAGACCATGCGTGCGTTGTTCCAGCCCAGCACCATCTCCAGCAGGTTCAGCGCCTGCGCCGGCGACACCGGCTTGGGCGTGGCCAGGGTCACGGTGCCCTGCACGCCCGGCGCGATCACGTAGTTCTGCCCGAGCATGTCGCCGAGGATCGCCTTGACCACCGCGTGCACCGACTCGCCTTCGAAGTTGAAGGTGGCGCTGCCGCTGCTGGCGTTGGCCAGCGACGGCGCCGGCGCGGCGGCGGCGCTGGAATTGATCATGCTGCCGCTGCCGCGGCGGATCACCGGGGCGACGCGGTCCGGCACGTCGTTGGGATCGGCCGTGCCCGTGGTTCCGTCGGTCGTGGTGCTGGTGCTGCCGGCGGCGCCGACGTTGGGATTGATCGCGGCGCCGCGGCGGACGTCCGGCGAGGGCGTGGTGGCGCAGCCGGCCACCAGGCCGATCGCGAGGAACAGGGAAAACAAGCGCGGCGTCATGCGATCACTCTTCAAGGGTTCTGGCCGGGGGTGGTGCCGTTCTGGCGCTGCTGCTGCAACTGCCGGCGGCGGGCTTCGATACGTTCGCGGATGGCTTGCAACTGTTCCGACGACGGCGCCGGCGCGGCCGCCGGTGCGCTCGGTGCCGGCGTTGTCGACGTCCCGTTGGCGCCCGCCTGCGGCGTGGCGGCGACGGGATTGACGGGGGCGTTGTTGACCACAGGCGCAGCCGCAGGCGGTGGCGGCCCCGGCAACGGCGGCATGCCCGGCGGCCGCGCGCCCTGGCCGAGCGCGGTCGGCGGCTGCCCGCCCTTGCCGTCGAACACCTGCAGGTCCAGGGTCTGGGTGCCGCTGCCGCCGCTGACCACCGCGCGGCGCGGTTCCAGCGACAGCAAGCGCCAGCCCTTCACCGGATCGCGGCCTTCCTGCAGGCGCAGCGATTCGCCCTGCTCGGTGGTCAGCGTGGCCATCTTGAAGCTGTCGGTGAGCAGCACGCCGGTCAGGCGCACGCTCGGCGCGGCGCCCTGGCCGTTGTCGGCGCTGAGGAAGAACGGATGCGGCCGGCGGTCTTCGGCGAACACCGGACGCGCGGCGATTTCGGCGTAGCGCGAATAATCGCCGAGGCGCTCGCCGGACGCCGCCGGCAAGCTCGGCAGGCGCTGGGTCATGCCCGGATCGTCGGGCAGCGGCACGATGCGCTGGCCCAGGCCGGCCAGGCCCAGCGCCCAGATCAGCAGCCCCCACAGCGCCAGCGTCGCCAGCCACACGGTGCGCAGGCCGATCGCTTCAATTCGCATGCGCGCCCTCCACTTGCTGCGGCGGCTGCGGCGTGGCCGCATCGCGCATGGCCGGCGGCGCTTGCGCAGGCGCCGGTTCGCTCGGCCCGGGGCCGGCCGGCGTGCCGGCGTCCATCGCCGGCGCGCCGGGCGGCGGCGGCGGTGGCATGCCTGGCGGCATGCCTGCGGCGGCGGGCGGCGGCGGCATCGCGTTCGGGCGCAGATAGCCGGCCAGTTCGAAGGCCACGTCCAGGCCGTTGCCGCTCTCGCCCGGCGACAGCTGGTAGCGCTGCGCCATCACGTTGAGGTTGTCCACGAACAGCGCCGGGGTGCCGCTCTCCAGCGCGTGCAGCACCGCGGCCAGTTCCGGCGTGCCGCAGCGCAGCCGCACCTGCACCGCGACGCGGGTGAAGCGGTCGCGGCGGTTGTCGGCGGCGAGCGGCGAACGGTTGCTGATCGCACAGCTGCGGTTGCCGGGGCTGGCGGTGGCCACCGCGCTTTCCAGGCGCTGCACCAGCCCGGCCGAAGCCAGCTCGGCCGAGGTCTCGCGCAGGAAGCCCGGACGCGCGGCCAGATCGCGTTGCGCCTGCTGCAGCCGCTGCGCCACCTGCGGCGCCTGCTGCAACTGCATGCGCACGCGCAGTTCGCGCTGGCGCAATTCCTGGATCTGCGCCTCGACCTCGCGCATCGGCACCGTCCACCACGGATGCACCAGCAGCAGATAGGCCAGCGCCAGCGCCGCCAGCAGCAGGCCCAGCGCCAGCCAGCGGTCGCGCTTATCGACCTGCACCGGCATTGGCGGCCTCCTTGCGCTTGGTCCCGGCCAGTTCGGCGGTGAGGGTGAAGCGGTCGCGGTGGCTGCCCGGATCGGCCTGCAGCACGCCGGTCAGCGATGGCGTGCGCCACAGCGGCGACCCCTCCAGCCGGCCGACCAGCGAGGACGCCTCGCTGCTGAGGCCGATCAGCTGCAACTGGTCGCCCTCGACCGAGAATTTTTCCAGATAGGTGCCCTCGGGCAGGCGCTTGCTCAGCTCGTTCCAGATTTCCAGCGCGGTCGGGCGCTCGGCGCGCAGTTGGTCGAAGAAGGCCGCGCCTTCGACCAGATCGACCAGCTGCTGGCGCTGCGCGGCCACACCGCGCGCGCGCTGCGCGCCGCTGTCCACTTGCGCGCGCAACTGCTCGAGCGCGTCGCGGCGGTTGTCCAGCAACTGCCAGCCGGCGGCGAACAGCGCCAGCAGCGCGGTGGCGGCGAGGATCGCGTTCCAGCGCCGCATCGGATCGGCGCGGCGATGGCGCTGCTCCGGCGGCAGCAGGTTCACGCCCAGCGGCGCGCCGTCGGCGCCAGCGACATCGACCCCGGCCAGGGTCGGGCGCAGCGCGCCGGCGCTGGCGTGCAGTTCGTCCAGCACGCGGCGCGGCGCCACCACCAGTTCGGCGTCCAGTTGCGCATCGTCGCGGCGCGCGCCGAGGCGCACGTCGTAGACCACCTGGTCGGCCTGGAACGGCGTCTGCCGGTCGATCTCGAAGCGGACCACGTCGCGCAGGTGGTCGGCGGCCGCGGCCGGCAGGCGCAGCGTGCGCTGCAGCGCGGACTGCGCCGGCAGCAGCCAGACCCGCGGCAAGGCGGCCAGGCGCGGGCCGAGCACGGCCTCCAGGTCGCTCGGCAGCAGCGGCCACGGCAACGCCAGCGGCGTGCCCAGTTCGGCATCGATCTGGCGCGCGACGTACAGCTGTTCGCCGTCGCGCCACAGCAGCAGCCGCGCCTGCGACCAGCCCAATTGCAGTTGCCAGCGCGGCGGCAGCCACGCCATCAGCGAACGCTGCCACCAGGCCAGCACGCCGCCGGCACCGGGCGCCATGCGCACGCCGAGCTTGTCCATCGTATCTCGCCACGCAGTCATCGAACGGTCGATCCTTCTTCCCATCGCAGCACAGTGTAGGCGGAGCCCGGTAGCGCCGACGAGCCTGGGCGCACCACGGCGCGCAGCACCGCCGCGCGCCCAGCGGCCAGTTGCGCGCGGCTTTCGATGCTGTAGGTGCCGCCGCCCCCGCCCATCGCAGCGGCCTGCGCCGGGTCGTTGCGCTCGCGTTGCGCCAGCACCTGCTGCGCATCCAGGCCCAGCGCGGTCAGCACCGGCGCCGGCGCGAAATCCGGCGCCGGGCGCGAAATCCCGCTGTACAGGGTCAGGTTCGGCAGCAGCTTGGCGTACAGATCCGCATCCATGCCCAGCACCAGTTGCAGTTCGGCCAGGCTCTCGAACGGCGCGTCCTTGGCGCCGTACGGCAGCCCGGCGGCGGCATAGTCCGGGTCCTCGGCGCCGCCGTTGGGCTGGCTGAGGTTGTCCGGGTCGCGCCAGTCCACGATCGCCGCGGCGATGCGGTCGGCGCGCTGCGGATCGCCGCCGACCGCGCGCACCAGCGCCGCCAGCAGCGGCGCGTCGGCCAGGTTCAGATCGACCTTGCCGCTCTCGTCGGTGATCCGTAGGTCGATCGTGGCGTCTTCGTACTGCCAGCGGTAGCGGCGCCCGTCCGCGCGCCAGCCCGGCTGCGTCGGCGTGCCGGCGAGCCGGGTCAGCGCGTACTCCAGCCCGGCGCGGGCGCGCTCCTGCGCCGCCGCGCCGTCGCCCAGCACCTTGCCCTGCAGGCCCTCGGTGCGCGCGGTCAGCGCGAACGCGCCGATCAGCGCGGTCAGCAGCGCGATCAGCCACAGCACCAGCACCAACGCCGCGCCGCGCGCCTGCCGAGGTGCCGCGCTCATTGCCGCGCCTCCGCGCCGCCGGCCTGGCGCAACGCCACCACCAGCGGCGGCCACACCATGCCGTCGTCGCTGCTCAGTTCGATCGACACCAGCAGCGGCAACTGGTCGGTCTTCTCCCAGCGCTCCTGCCAGGGACCGATGCTGCCGCGCTCCGGATCGATGCCGCGGTAGCGGAAGCGCACCTGGCGCAGGCCCTCGGCCAGCGACTCGGGCGCACGCGGCTTGTCCTCGGCGATCTGCTTGCCGGCCTGCACCTGCACCAGCGCGATCGCCAGGCGCTGCCGGCCGCCATCGCCGCTGACGCTGAGGTCGTGCACGTAGGGGCCGCCGCGGCCCAGGTAATCGGGAAGATCGGCGACGAACTGCATGCGCTGCGGTTCGCCGACGAAGCGCACCGGCTGCAGGGTGCGGCTGTCGATGTCCAGCGCCAGCGCCTGCGCGCCGCTCAGGCGCCGGCGCAGGAACCCCTCGACCGCGCGCATGCGCTCGCTGCGCCCGGCGATGGTCTCGCCGCGGCCGCTGATCGCGGTGGCCGAGCGCAGCGTGGCGAACGCCAGGGTCAGCCCGCCGACCAGCAGCACCGTGGCCAGCAGCACCTCGATCAGGGTGAAGCCGCGCGCGGCGGCGCGGCGCGGTGCGCGCTTCACTGCGGCACCCCGTTGCCCTGCGCGCTGACCAGGCGCAGCGTCTTCCACTGCAGCGCCTGCGCCGGCGCATCGCCCCAGCGCACCTGCAGGTTCAGTTGCAGCAGCGTCGGCGCGCCCGGCGTCAGCGTCGTGTCCGGCGGGCGCCGCGCATCGACGTACGGCGCCACGTCCAGAGTCCAGCGGTAATGGCCCTGCTCGAAACTGCCCTGTTCGCGGCCGGGTTGCAGCGGCTGCTCCACGCCTTGCGCGGCCAGCAACGATTGCGCGTACAGCGTGGCGCGGCTGAGCTGGTCGGCACGCTGGACCTGGCGCGCGGCGCCGGACAGCGAGCCGAGCAGCAGGGTCAGCGCCAGCGCCAGCAGCGCGAACGCCACGATCACCTCGATCAGCGTGTAGCCGCGTTGCGCCTTCATGGCATGCCCTGCTGCGGCGGACGCCCGACCTTGACCTCGCCGGTCAGCCAGGCCACGTCGATGCGCCAGCTGGCCTTGCGGGTCAGCAATTCGATGCGCCCGCCGGTGGCGGCGCCGTCCTCGAAGAACTGGATCGCGCCTTCGTCTTCGCGCCGCTGCGCCTCGCGTGCGCCGCTGAAGCGGATCGCCAGCGACGGCGGGATCTCGCCATGGCGGCCGTTGGGCGCCTGCCAGCGGTGCGCCTGCGGATCGATCAGGAAGCGCTGCGGCTGCCCGGTGGCGATCGCCTGCGCCCGCGTGTAGCGCAGTTGCGCGGCGATCTCCTTGGCCGACGAGCGCAAGCGCATGCCGTCGATGCCGCCGGTCAGCACCGAGGCGGCCAGCATCGCGGCGATCGCGATCAGGCCCACCACCAGCAGCATCTCCAGCAGCGACACGCCGCGCATGCGTGCACGCGCCAGCGGTACGCACGCGTGCGCACCGCGCTGGGGAACGCCGGCAGGGGCGTGGATCACGGCGCCGGGATCACTCGTACTTGATGTCGGCGTCGTAGCTGCTGCCGCCGGGCTGGCCGTCCTTGCCCAGGCTGATCAGGTCGAACGGCTTGCCGTCGCCGGGCACCTTGTACTCGATCGGGTGGCCCCACGGATCGTTCAGTTCGGCGGGCTTGGCATACGGGCCGAGCCAGCCGCTGACGCCGCCCGGCGCGGCGACCAGATCGTCGAGCTTGGACGGCAGCTTGCCGGTGTCGAGCTGGTAGTTGTCGATCTTGCCGGCCATGGTCTGGATCTGCGACTTGGCCAGATTGGCCTTGCCGCGATCGGCGCCGCCGAGCACGCGGCTGCCGACCAGGGTCAGCACCGCGCCGATCAGCACGATGACGATGATGATTTCCAGCAGGCTCATGCCCGACTGGCGCGCGGCGGAAGGGGAACGGGTCAGGGAACGGATATTTCGCATTGCATCGGATCCTTGCGGTGAAAAACCTTATGTAACCGAACGCGGTGACAAGGGTCGCCATCGGGTGCGGTGCGTGCAGCTGCGCTTCATGCGCGGGAACGGGTTTGGCGCGGCGGCGATCGACCCATGCCGCATTTCGCGCATGACGTGGCGCACAGATGGCCTGGTCATGGCTGTCGCCATCGCTTGGACCGTGCGCGGCGCGACGGGTTCACGCTGCCCTCCCTGGCGCGGCGCCACATGCGCCATGGCGCGGCGCGCGGAGGCTTCCGGCATGGGCGTCGCCGTCCATGGCGCGACAGGGCTGCACCCGGACAGACCTGCCCGGCCATGCGCGAACCAGTGGTTCGCAAATGCATGGCCTCCTTCAATCCGGCAATTCGCTGCGCCTTGGGTTCATGCCGCCATCTCTGGCGCGGCACCACGTGCGCCGGAACCACCGGCCCGGCCATCCGTGGCCGGGCGTTCGGCACCACATGCGCCATGGCGCGGCGCGCGGATGCTGCAGGTATGTCCGCTGCCGTCCATGGCGCGACAGGGCTGCACCCAGACAGACCTGCCCGGCCATCCATGGCCGGGCGTTCGGCCATGCGCGAACCAGTGGTTCGCAAACGCATGGCCTCCTTCAATCCGGCAATTCGCTGCGTCTTGGGTTCATGCCGCCATCCCTGGCGCGACGCCACGTGCGCCGGAACCACCGGCCCGGCCATCCGTGGCCGGGCGTTCGGCGCCACATGCGCCATGGCGCGGCGCGAGGATGCTTCCGGCATGGGCGTCGCCGTCCATGGCGCGACAGGGCTGCACCCGGACAGACCTGCCCGGCCATCCATGGCCGGGCGTTCGGCCATGCGCGAACCAGTGGTTCGCAAACGCATGGCCTCACCCAATCGCATTGGTGAGGTCGTACAGGGGGACGAGGACGGAAATGATCACCAGCCCGACCACCGAGGCCAGGACCAGGGTGATCAACGGCACCAGCGCGGCGAGCAGGCGGTCGATCGCCTGCGCGGTTTCCTGTTCGAAGGTATCGGCGGTCTTCAGCAGCATCGTGTCCAGCGCGCCGGATTCCTCGCCGACCTGGATCATCTGCAGCGCCAGCCGCGGGAAGCGCTTGCCCTTGGACAGCGACGCCGACAGGCCGTGGCCGTTCTTGACGTCGTCGGCCGCGGCGCCGACGTCGGCGGTCAGTGCCAGGTTCGACAGCACGTTGCGCGAAATGCCCAGCGCGGCCAGCAGCGGCACGCCGTTGCGCAGCAGCGTGCCCAGGGTGCGAGTCAGCCGCGCGGTTTCCAGCCGCGCGATCAGCACGCCGATGAAGCGCTGCTTGAGCAGCCAGGCGTCGAAGCTGGCGCGGAACACCGGATCGCGGCGCTTGCGGTCCACCGCCAGCAGCGCCAGCCCGGGCACCACCAGCAACAGGATCCACCAGTCGCGCACGAACAGGCCCACGCTCAGCACCGCCTGGGTGAACCACGGCAGCTGCACGTCCAGGCTCTCGTACATCAGCGCGAACTGCGGCACCACGTAGCCGAGCAGGAACAGCAGCGCGCAGCCGACCACGCTGACCAGGATCGCCGGATAGATCAGCGCATTGATCACCCGCCCTTTCAGCTCGCGGCTGCGCTCCAGGTATTCGGCCAGGCGCTGCAGCGTGTCGTGCAGGCTGCCGCCGGCCTCGCCGGCGCGGACCATGTTGATGTACAGGCGCGAGAACAACCCATGCTGCCGCTCCAGCGCGGTGGACAGCGGCGCGCCGCCGCGCACCGCGTCGCGGATGTCGCCGACGGTGCGCTTGGAGCGCTCGTCCTCGGGCAGTTCGAGCAGGATCGTCAGCGCGCGGTCCAGCGGCTGGCCGGCGCCGAGCAGGGTCGCCAGTTGCTGGGTGAACTGCACCAGCGCCGCGCCGTCGAACGGCTTGGGCCGGAACAGGCCGCGCAGCGAGGTGCCGCCGCCCTGCGCCGCGAGCTTGGCCTCCATCGGCATATGCCCCTGCTCCTGCAGGCGCAGCGCCACCTCGGCGTCGCTGGCGGCCTCCATCTGGCCTTCCAGGATCTCGCCGTGCGGGTTGAGCGCTTTGTAGCGGTACAGGGGCATTAGGGCTGGGAATGGGGAATGGGGAACGGGGAATCGGAAAGCAGGCTGCGCGCGTGCCGGCGCGAACGCCGCAGCCCCACTGCGCCGCTGCGCGCTGCCGCGCCGGGGACGGTGCGCATCAGGTTTCCTCCGTCACGCGCAGCACTTCCTCGATCGTGGTCTGGCCGCTGAGCGCCTTGCCGATGCCGTCCTCGTACATCGTGCGCATGCCGGCCTCGCGCGCCAGCTGTTCGATCTCGCCCATGCCGGCGTGGCGCATCACCGCGCGGCGCAGCGCGTCGTTCATCACCAGGAATTCCATGATCGTGGTGCGGCCCAGGTAGCCGGTCGGCGCGATCGCCGAGGGCCGCGGGCGGAACAGGAAAATGTCGCCCTCGGGCTGCAGCCGGCGCAGTTCGAACTTCTCGATCTCCTCCGGCGAGGCCGCATAGCGCTCGGCATGGGTCGGCTCCAGCCGCCGCACCAGGCGCTGCGCCAGGATGCCGTTGATGGTGGAGGTCAGCAGATAGTCCTCCACGCCCATGTCGAGCAGGCGGGTGATGCCGCCGGCGGCGTTGTTGGTATGCAGCGTGGACAGCACCAGGTGGCCGGTCAGCGCCGACTGGATCGCGATGCGCGCGGTTTCCAGGTCGCGCATTTCGCCGATCATGATGATGTCCGGGTCCTGGCGCACGATGCTGCGCAGCGCGTGCGAGAAATCCAGCCCGATCTGCGGCTTGGCCTGGATCTGGTTGATGCCCTCGATCTGGTATTCGACCGGATCCTCGACGGTGATGATCTTGACGTCGGCGGTATTGAGCTGGCTCAGCGCGGTGTACAGCGTGGTGGTCTTGCCCGAGCCGGTGGGGCCGGTGACCAGCAGGATCCCGTGCGGCTGCTCCAGCACCTTGCGGAACTGCGGCAGGAACGCGTCGGTGAAGCCGAGCCGGTGGAAGTCGAACACCACCGTCTCGCGGTCGAGCAGGCGCATCACCACGCTCTCGCCGTGCGCGGTGGGCACGGTGCTCACGCGCAGGTCCAGTTCCTTGCCCTGCACGCGCAGCATGATGCGTCCGTCCTGCGGCAGGCGGCGTTCGGCGATGTTGAGCTTGGCCATGATCTTGACCCGGCTGATCACCGCCGCGGTCAGGTTGGCCGGCGGGCTTTCGCCGTCGATCAGCACGCCGTCGACGCGGTAGCGCACCTTCAGCCGGTTCTCGAACGGTTCGATGTGGATGTCCGAGGCGCGCAGTTCCACCGCGCGCTGGATCACCAGGTTCACCAGCCGGATCACCGGCGCTTCCGAGGCCAGGTCGCGCAGGTGCTCGATGTCGTCGGCCGCCGTGCTGTCGCCGTCGGCGGTCTCCACGATCGCGCCCATCGCGCTGCGGCCCTGGCCGAACCAGCGCTCGATCAGGTCGTCGATCTCCGAGCGCAGGCCGACCCGCGGCAGCACCTGGAAACCGGTGGCCAGGCGCACCGCATCGGCGGCATAGGCCTCGTGCGGGTCGGACATCCACAGTTCCAGCACGCCGTCGCGCTCGCCCAGCGGGCACACGTGGAATTGCTTGAGGAAGCGCAGCGACAGCGGCTGCGCCTCGGGCAGGTGCTCCGGCGCGGTGGCCGGCAATTGCTTGGCGTCGAGCAGCGGCAGGCCCAGCACTTCGGCGCTGACCTCGGCGTGGTCGCGTTCGGAGACCAGTCCCAGCCGCGCCAGCAGCGACAGCAGGCCGCCGCCGGATTCGCGCTGCAACTGGCGCGCGCGCAGCAGGTCGCCCTCCTTGAGCCGGCCCTTGGCCAGCAACGCATCGACGATGCGCGCCTCGGGCGTATCGACAGCGGCAGCAGTGTCCTTGACGAGCGCGTTCACACAATCCCTCCAGAGCGTGCGGCGACTTTAGCAGTTCGGCGCGACCTGCCGCCCGCCCGCGCCGCATCGGCCCGCCGCACTGTCTACGACGCCGTGGCGGCGCGGCACGCCGTCATTGGCGTGACATACGCGGCGCGCAGCATCGCGCGTTGCGGCGCGGTGTGCACGCCGCGCGCGGCACCGGCGTTGCAGCGCACAAGCGCAACGGACAATGGCGCACGCTTGCGCAGCGGCCGCTGCGCCGGCAACGGCAGCGACCGGCGCGCTCGAGGTTTTCAGCTCCAAAACGCAGGAAACCCGGCCGGAGCCGGGTTTCCTGGGTCACTCCGGCGCCGTTGCCGGCGCCGTCCAGCGCACGCTTACTGGCGCGCGACCAGGCTGACGCCGCTGTAGCTCGAGGTGCCGACCAGCTTGACGTAGTAGGTGCCGGCCTGCGGCGCGGTGAAGCGCACCGTCTCGTTGTTGCCCGGACGCGCCGACTTGGCGTCGTAGCTGGTGGTGCTGGGCTCCTTGTCGAAGCTCACGTACAGCGACACGTTGCCGCTGCCGCCGTAGGTGAGGAAGCTCAGCACCGCACCGGCCTCGGCCTCGAAGCTGTACAGCACTTCGTTGCCTGCCGCACCGGTCAACCCGGCCACCGCCACCTTGTTGGTCAGCGCAGTCGCCGGCGGCGCGCACTCTTCGGTCTGCGGGTCGCACGGCACTTCCAGCGCCTTGTCCAGCGCCGCCTTGGCATCGACGATGCCGGTACCGATCGGAGTGCTGGTCGGGATCGACACCGGGAACGGACGCGCGGTCTGCTTGAGCAGGGTTTCCAGCGCGGCCGGGGTCAGCGGCGCGTTGCCGGCGGCGATCACCGCGCTCTGCACCAGGGCCGCCACCGCCGCCACGTGCGGCGAGGCCATCGAGGTGCCGCCCATGCCCATGTAGGTGTAGTTGCCCGAGGTCGGCGTGGTCGCACCGGTATAGCCGTTCTGCCAGACGAAGCCGCCCGGGTTGCCGTCGACGCTGCCGCCGCCGCCCGGACCGGACAGGTCCACCGCCGCGCCATAGTTCGAGTAGTAGGCGATGCCGCCGGTGATGCGCGTCGCGCCGACCGCGATCACGTTGGCGCAGCTGGCCGGACGGAAGTTGGCCGCATTGCCGGCGCTGTTGCCGGCCGCCACCACCACCGTGGTGCCGCGCGCCACCGCGCCGTTGATCGCATCCTGGTACAGCGTGTCGCAGGTGCCGCTGCCGCCCAGGCTCATGTTGATGACCTCGGCCGGATTGGCGTTGGCCGGCACGCCGGCGACGGTGCCGCCGGAGGCCCAGGTGATCGCGTCGGCGATGTCGGACAGGTAGCCGCCGCACTTGCCGAGCACGCGCACCGGCAGCACCGTGGCGTTCGGCGCGACGCCGGCCATGCCGACACCGTTGTTGGTGGCCTCGGCGACGGTGCCGGCGACATGGCTGCCGTGCCAGGAGCTGTCCTCGGCGAGCGAGCCCGCATAGCACTCGTTGTCGTTCTCGACCCAGTCGCCGTAGTCCAGCGCGCCCGGCACGCGCGCGTCGGTCGGACGCCGCGAGGTCTCCGCATCGGAGATGAAGTCGTAGCCCTGCAGCAGGTTCACCGCCACGTCCGGATGGTTCGGCAGGATGCCGGTATCCAGCACCGCGACGACCACGCCATCGCCCTTGGACACGTCCCAGGCGGCCGGCGAGTTGATGCCGCCGGTGGCGCTGCTCAGGTGCCACTGGTACTGCGCGTACAGCGGGTCGTTGGGCACCAGCTGCGGCTGCTCCAGCGTCGCCTTGGGCAGCTCGGTGCGCTGCAGCTTGACGTCCACCTGCGCGTACTTGACCGCCGGGTCGGCGGCGATTTCCGCCACCACCTTGTCCACGTCGGCCTTGCTCAGCTTGCCCGACAGGCGGATCAGGTCGGCGCCCACGCCCAGGGTACGCACGTATTCGGCGCGCACGCTGGCGGCCGCGGCACGCGAGATGCCGTTGCTGCCGCCCAGGCTGGCGCGGGTCACGGCCGACTGCACCGCCGACAGCTTGGCGCTGCGGTCGCTGGCGGCGGCGCTGCCGGCGTTGTAGCGCACCACGATGCGGCTGGAAGTCTGCGCGTCGGCCGGCGCGGCCTTGGCCGGTTGCTTGACCGGCAGCGACGCGGCACCGGCCGCGAATGCGCTCGAGGCCCCCAGCGACATCGCCAGCATGGCGGCGGCGATGGCATTGATACGGAGATTTTGCTTGTCGATCACGTTGACGTCCTCTTCAAAGTTTCGTGGATCAGGCGACTGTTGCGGCCGTAAAAAAGCTCCTTTTTCCCGAATCCGTTGGCCGGCCCAGCCAAGGTCCTTAGGTCTGCCCCCTCAGGCCATTGCGTGGGCGGACGGCGGCGCGCGCCGCCGTCCGCGATGGCTCACCAGCCGAAGCCGGCGCCGATGCCGACCGAGCTGTCGTCGCCGCTGAACGCGCCGCCGATGGTCAGCGTGGCGCGCTCGCTGAAGGCGCGCTGGTAGCCCACCGACAGCGCCGACTCGCCGTTCTGGAAACCGACGCCGGCACCGACCCGGTTCTGGGTGCGGATGCCCGCCGCGCTGGTGGCCATGTTGAGCATCGCCGCGCTCATCGCGCCCTGCCGGTCGATGCGGCGATCCTGGTCGCGCAACCGCGCATCGACGTCGCCGCGCAGCACGTCGAAGCTGTCGGCCATCGTGTTGAAGCGCGTGTCGGTGTACGACTTGGCGGTGGCGACGCCGCTGTCGAGCTGGCTCTTGTTGACCGCATCGGTAGCCTGGGTGCCGGCGGCAACGTTGGCGACCTGGCGCTCGTTGCCGGCGCTGCCCACCGACACCGTGTTGGCGCGGTCGGCGACCGAGCCCTGGCCCAGCGCGACCGCCCCCTGCGCCGTGGCGCTGGCGCCCTGGCCGAGCGCGGTGCCCGAGGCCGCAGTGACGCTGGCGCCCTCGCCCATCGCCACCGCATTGGTCGCCACCGCGGCGATGTGGCTGTTGGCGCCCACCGCGGTGCTGCCGTCGGCGTTGACCTTGGCGTTGCTGCCGATCGCGGTGTCGTTGGGGCCGTGCGCATAGGCGCTGCCGCCGATCGCGGTGCCGGTGACGTCATTGGCGCGCGCCGCGGTGCCGACCGCCGTCGCGCTCGTCCCCGCATCGGCCACGGCCGTCTCGCCGACCTGCGCGGTGGACGCGGTGCCGGACACGGTCGCCGACTCGGACACCGCCTGCGCGCTGGCCACGGTCGACTCCGGCTCGGCCACCGACGCCACGCTGGCGACACGCGCATTGCGTGCCACGCTGGCGGTACCGCCACTGCGCGCATCCAGTTCGCTGACCTTGCCGTCCAGCGCCGCCAGCGCATCGCCGACGTTGCTGTAGCTGGCGCCCTGGATCACGTAGGTCGGCGCCACGAACAGGCCTTGCGCGCCGAGTCCGGCGCCGCCGCCGAGGAACGTGGCCATGTTGCTCAGCGACTGGTACAGCTGGCTGCCGTTGATCGCCTCGGTGCTGCCGGCGGCGACGCTGCCCGCGGTCAGATTGACGATACGCCGCGTGGCCGGGCCGCCGCGGCCGTTGCCGCTGCCCAGCGACACCGTGTCGGCCTCGTAGACGCGCGAACCGGCGCCCAGCGCGACCGCGTTGTCGGCCGACACGCCGGCATTGGCGCCGATCGCCACGCCGTTGCTGCCGCTGTTGCGGACGAAGCTGTTGTAGCCCAGCGCCACGCCGTTCTCGCCGATCGCATTGGTCTGCAGGCCGACGGCGGTGCTGCGCGCGCCGCTGGCCGAACTGCTGGCGCCCGACGCAGTCGCGCCGGCGCCGCTGGCGAGGCTGTCCACGCCCAGCGCGGTGCTGCGCAGGCCGCTGGCCGTGGCGCCGGCACCGGCCGCGGTGCTGTTCACGCCGCTGGCGCTGGCCACGCCGCTGCCCGAGCTCTGGAAGTTGGCGCTGGTTTCGCCGGCGGCCGCCGCCACCGCATCGAGCTGCGTCTTGTTCACCGCATCGGTGGCGTTGACCGCCGCGCCGACGTTGGTGATGCGACGCGTGGCCGGCGCGCTGACGCCGTTGCCGCCGCCCACCGACACCACGTTGGCCTCGCTGGCGCGCGAACCGGCGCCCAGCGCGACGCTGTTGCTGCCGCTGGCCCAGGCGCTGGTGCCCAGCGCGGTGGCGTTGATGCCGCTGTAGGCATAGGCATCCTGGCCGATCGCGGTGCCGCCCTGCGCGGTGGCCCAGGCGAACTGGCCCACCGCGGTGGTCTGCGCCGCGGTGGCCCAGGCCGACGCGCCGAGCGCGGTCGCATCCTCGCCGGTGGCGCGCGAGCTGTAGCCCAGCGCCGACGCATACGCGCCGGACGCGGTGCTGCCCCAGCCCAGTGCCGAGGCGTAGTCGCCCGCCGCCTCGGCGCCGTAGCCGAAGGCGCTGGTGCGGGTGCCGCTGGCGCTGCTGAACGCACCGACCGCGGTGCTGTAGTCGGTCGTGGCTTCGGCCTTGTAGCCGTTGGCGGTGGACTGCAGGCCGGCAGCGGTAGCGCCGGCGCCGCTGGCGCTGCTGAACGCGGCGGTGGCCTGCGCGCCCGCACCGAGCGCGGTGGCGCCGACGTCGCTGGCGGTGGTGGTGCCGTCGAGCAGCACGTTGCCGGCGTCGTCGGTGTAGTACAGCGAACCGCCGATCGCGGTGCTGGACTCGCCGGTGGCGGTGGCGTTGTAGCCGGACGCGGTGGCGTACTGCGCGCCGGCCAGCGCGCCGCTGCCGAACGCCGAGGCGCCGGTGCCGAAGGCGTTGGACGCCTCGCCAGCGGCGGTGGCGTAGTTGCCTTCGACATAGCTGCCGACGTCGTCGGCCGGCTCTGCGCCGCCGCTGGCCTTGAACTGCTTGCCGGTGGCATCGGCGGACTGCTTGACCGCATCCAGCTGCGCGACGTTGACCGCATCGGTGGCTTCGGTACCGGCGGCGACGTTGGCGATCTGCCGCTCGCTGCCGACGCTGCCCACCGACACGGTGTTGTCGCGGTCGGCCTCGGACAGCGCGCCCAGCGCCACGCTGTTGCTGGCGGACGCATAGGCGCCGTAGCCGAAGGCGCTGGAATCGGCGGCGCTGGCGTAGGCCAGGCTGCCGATGGCGGTGCTGAAGTCGGCGGTGGCGCCGGCGCCGGCGCCGAACGCCGACGAATTGGCACCGGAGGCTTCGGCCGGAATCAGCCCGAAGAACGAGGTGCCGCCGACCGCGACGCTCTCCTCGCCGGATGCCACGCTGTACTCGCCCACCGCCACGCTGCTGGTGCCGGAGGCGGTGGAGGCGACGCCGACCGCGGTGCCGTAGTCGCCGGCGGCGAGCGCGCCATAGCCCAGCGCCGAGGACAGGTAGCCGCTGGCTTCGCTGTAGCCGCCGAGCGCGGTGGCGCCGATGTTCGAGGCACTGCTGCGGAAACCGGTGGCGGTGGCCTGGTTGTCCGACGCCACCGCCTCGCTGCCGGTGGCAGTGGAGTAGGTACCGCTGGCCTGCGCACCGGCACCGCTGGCGCTGGCGCCGATCTCGCTGGCCAGCGCACCGTTGCCGATGGCGATGCTGTCCTGGCCCAGCGCCTGGCTGTCGCTGCCGAGCGCGACCGCATCGCTGCCGCTGGACACCGCGTTGAAGCCGATCGCGGTGGCCCCGGCCGCCAGCGCGTTGGCGCCGCCGCCCAGCGCGGTGCTGCCGTCGCCGATCGCATTGGCCGCCTCGCCGGCGGCCAGCGCATTGTCGCCTTCGACATAGGCGCCGGCATCGCTGGCGTCGCTGCCGCTGGCCTGGAAGTACTTGCTGGTGGTTTCCGCCGCCTGCTTGACCGCATCGAGCTGGGCGACGTTGACCGCGTCGGTGGCTTCGGTGCCGGCGGCGACGTTGGTGATCTGGCGCTCGTTGCCGGCGCTGCCGACCGACACGCTGTAGGCGCGATCGGCCACCGAGCCTGCGCCCAGCGCCACGGCGTTGGAGGCGGTCGCCTCGCTGCCGGCGCCGATCGCCACCGCGCTTTCCGCATCGGCCAGGCTGTTGGTGCCCAGGGCGATCGTGTTGACCTGGTTGCCCAGCGCCTGGAAGCCCATCGCCACGCTGTAGTTGCCGTAGCCGAACGCGCCGCGGCCCACCGCGGTGGCGCTGAGGCCCGGTGCCCAGCTGTTGAAGCCGATCGAGGTGGCGCCGCTGCCGCTGGCCCACGCACCGGTGCCGAAGGCCGAGGCATTGGTGCCGGTCGCCCACGCCGAGGCGCCGAACGCCGACGCGCCGTCGGCGGTGGCCCAGGCATAGGCGCCGCTGGCGCTGGCGTCGTCGCCGCTGGCCCAGGCGTTGTCGCCCTGCGCCAGGCTGTAGCTGCCGGTCGCACGCGCCTTGTAGCCGCCGGCGGTGCTGTGGTCGCCGGTGGCCTGTGCGCCGTAGCCGGTGGCGGTTGCCAGCGCACCGGTGGCCTGGGCGCCGGCGCCGATGGCGGTGGCATTCTCGCCGGCGTTGGCGCCGATCAGCTGCGCGTTGCCGTCGGCATCGGTGATCGGCTGGTTGTACTGGTCGAAGGCCTGGCCCTGGCCGCCGATCGCGGTGCTGCCGGTACCGCCGGCGGTGCTGCCGTTGCCGAGCGCGACCGCGTCGCTGCCGATCGCGGCGGCGCCGCTGCCGTACGCGGCCGCGCCGTTGCCGTAGGCATTGGCCGCATCGCCTGCCGCGACCGCGCCTTCGCCATCGGCGTAGGCGCCGACCGTACCGCTGCCGCTGCTGGTGAAGAATTTGGCGGTGGTCTCGGCGGTCTGCTTCACCGCGTCCAGCTGCGCCACGTTGACCGCGTCGGTGGCCTGGCTGCCGGCAGCGACGTTGGCGATCTGCCGTTCGCTGCCCACATCGCCGACCGATACCGTGTTGGCGCGGCGCGCGACCGAGTTGGAACCCAGCGCCACGCTGTCGGCGGCGAGCGCGGTGCTGTAGTAGCCGATCGCGGTGCTGTTGGCGCCGCTGGCCCAGGACTCGGCGCCGAGCGCCGTGGCGAAGGCGCCCGGCGCATAGGCGAAGTAGCCCAGCGCGGTGCTTTCCAGGCCGGAGGCCTCGCTGAGGCTGCCGCTGGCGAGGCTGTAGTCGCCCGAGGCGATCGCGCCGGCACCGAACGCCGCCGCGCTCTCGCCGCTGGCCTGGGTCTGCACGAACAGGCCCAGGCCCGGGATCAGGTCGGCCGGACCGCCGACGGCGACGCTGCTGGCGCCGGTCGCCGCGCTCTGCGTGCCGACCGCGGTGGCGTAGTCGCCGGTGGCGTTGGCCACCGCGCCGAAAGCCGAGGCCTGCGCGCCGCTGGCGTAGGCGCCCACGCCTACCGCCGAGGCGGCGAAGCCGCCGGCATCGGCGCTGGCGCCCAGCGCGGTGCCGCCGACGCCGGCGCTGGTCGCGCCGGTGTCCACCGCCACCCCGCCGTTGGTGATCAGCGGGTCGCCGTTCTCGTCGACCGCCACACCGCCCACGGCCACCGCCGCCGGGCCGGTGGCCTGCGCGTTGGTGCCGAACGCGGCGCTGTTCTGCCCCGCCGCGACCGCGCCGCTGCCCACCGCGGTGGCGCCGCTGCTCAGCGCATCGGCACCGCCGCCGAGCGCGGTGCTGCCGTTGCCGATGGCATTGGCCGCCTCGCCCGCGGCCAGCGCATCGTCGCCTTCGACATAGGCGCCGGCGTCGCTGTTGCCGGCGCTGGCCTGCAGGTACTTGCCCGCCGCCTGCAGTTGCGCGACGTTGACCGCGTCGGTGGCCTCGGTACCGGCGGCGACGCTGGTGATCTGCCGGGTCAGGCCGCTGGCCACGTCGCCGACCGAGACGCTGTTGTCGCGGTCCGCGTAGGAATACGCGCCGAGCGCGACCGCGCTGGATGCGGAACGGTTCTGCGCGTCCTCGAGCCAGCTGCTGACCCGCGCGCCGTAGCCGATCGCGGTCGCGTCGGTGCCGTTGGCCGCGCTGTTGGCGCCGATCGCGGTGCTGCTGTCGTGGAACATCGAGGTCACCGCATCGGCGCCGAGGGCCACGCTGTTGGCGGTCCACGCGGTGGACGCCTGGCCGATCGCCACTCCGCCCTCGCCCGCGGACAGCGCATGGGCGCCGAGCGAGACGGTGTGCGGCGCGAACGAACCGGCGCTGTGGCCGATCGCCACCGAGTCGGCGGTACCGTTCTCCAGGTTCGGGAACACGTTGGCGTTGTAGCCCAGCGCGATCGCGTAGTCGCCCTGGCTCTGCGCGCCCGCGCCCAGGGCGACGCCGCCGACGCCGGTCGCCGCGGCGATGCCGACGCTGTTGCCGGCGCTTTCGGCGGCGGTGCTGACGCCGCCGATGGCGACGCTGTCGGTGCCGCTGGCCAGGGCATTCATGCCCATCGCCACGGTACTGGTCGCGGTCGCCCGCGCGCCGATGCCGGTCGCGGTGGCGTAGTCGCCCGCGGCGCGCGAGCCGTAGCCCACCGCCGTGCCCAGCGCGCCGGACACTTCGGACAGGCCGCCGACCGCAGTGGCGCCGTCCTGGAAGGTCTGCGCGTGATAGCCCAGCGCGGTACTCTGCACGCCGCTGGCCGAGCTGCCGGTGCCGACCGCGGTGCTCAGCGGATCCAGCGCCTGCGCGCCGCCGCCGATCGCCGTGGCCGCGGTGCCCAGCGCCTGCGTGGTCTGCTCGCGGCTGCCGACGATGAAGCCGTTCTCGTCGTATTCGTACACGGTGGCGACGCCGCCGATCGCGGTCGCCGACTCGCCGTCGGCGGTGGCGTTGGCGCCAAGCGCGCTGGCGTTCTGGCCGTTGGCCACCGCGCCGCTGCCGATCGCGGACGCCGCGGTGCCGCCGGCGAAGCTGCTGGAGCCCAGCGCGGTGGCGTAGTCGCCGTCGGCCAGCGCGTTGGAACCGGAGGCGGTGGCCTCCTCGCCCTGCGCCAGCGCGCTGCCTTCGCCGTTGGCGGAGAACAGGCGCGCGGTGGTGTCGGCGACGTTGGCGACCGCATCGAGCTGGTCCAGGTTCACCGCATCGGTGCCCTCGGTACCGGCGGCGACGTTGGCGATCTGGCGCTCGTTGCCGGCGCTGCCGACCGAGACCGTGTCGGCGCGATCGGCAGTGGAGCCCTGGCCCAGCGCGACGCTGCCGGCGGCCGCGGCCTTGGCGCCGTAGCCCAGCGCGGTGGAGTCCTCGGCCTGCGCCCAGGAGGCGCCGCCGAGCGCGGTGCTGGAGTCGCCGTCGGCCGAACTCAGCCAGCCGATCGAGGTGGAGAACGCGCCGTTGGCCCAGGCGCCGGCGCCGAACGCCGAACCGCCTTCGCCCTGCGCTTCGGTGGCGAAAAAGCCGAGCACGCTGCCGCCGACCGCGGTGCTGGATTCGCCGCTGGCCAGGCTCGACTCGCCCACCGCCACGGCGCTGCCGCCGCTGGCGTTGGCGCCGTAACCGAACGCGGAGGCGAAATCGCCGCCGGCCTGGCTGAAGCCGCCGTTCGCGGTGCTGGCGAGGCCGCCGGCCTCGGCGGAGAAACCGGTGGCCGTGCTCTGCACGCCGTCGGCGCGCGCGGCGGTACCGAGCGCGGTGGAGAACGCACCGTTGCCCTGCGCGCCGGCGCCGAACGCGCTGGCGCCCTGCGCCGCGGCGCTGGTGGTGCCTTCCAGCAGCACCTCGCCGTTCTCGTCGACGATCGACAGCGCACCGCCGACCGCGGTCGCCGAAGCGCCCGTCGCGGTCGCGTTGCTGCCCACCGCGGTGGCATTGCCGCCCACGCTGGTGGCGCCGCTGCCCAGCGCGCTGCTGCCGTTGCCGATCGCATTGGCGGCTTCGCCGGCGGCCAGTGCGTTGTCGCCTTCCACGTAGGCGCCGGCATCGCTGTCGGCGCTGCCGCTGGACTGGAAATACTTGGCGGTGGTGTCGGCGGTCTGCTTGACCGCGTCGAGCTGGGCCACGTTGACCGCATCGGTGGCTTCGCTGCCGGCGGCGACGTTGGTGATCTGGCGTTCGCCGCCGGCCTTGCCGACCGACACGCTGTTGTCGCGATCGGCGAGCGCATCGGCGCCCAGCGCCACGCTGTTCTCGCCCTGCGCCACGGCGGCATTGCCGAGCGCGGTGCTGTTGTAGCCGATCGCGGTGGCGAAGCCGCCGACCGCGGTCGCGAAGTCGGCATCGGCGGTGGCGCCGAGGCCGACCGCCGCGGTGGCGGTGCCGTTGGCGACGCTTTCGGCGCCGAGCGCGGTCGCGCCGATGCCGGTGGCGGTGCTGTAGTAGCCGAGGGCAGTGGATTCCAGGCCGTTCGCTTCGCTGAGCGCGCCGCTGGCCACGCTGCCGTCGCCGCTGGCGTTGCTGGCCGCGCCGGTGGCGGTGCTCTGTTCGCCGCTGGCGTTGCTTTCGGCGCCGACCGCGGTGGCGTAGTCGCCGCTGGCGCTGGCGCCGTCGCCGATCTGCAGCGCCTGCGCCTGTGCGGCCGAGGGCAGCACGGATCCGCCGGCGCCCAGCGCCATGGCGATCGCGGCCGACAAGGCCAGGCCCTGCGCGCGCCCAGCCCTGCCTTCGCGAACGAGCTGGCCGCGGGAATCGCCGCTGGCCAGTTCCGAGGCCACGGTCCACATCCCCAACGCCTTGTTCCAGACCTTGCGATAAATCCGATTCATCGAGTACTGCTCCTCAATAGGCTGGTTTTTGGTCAAAAAGCCACCCTCGCCCGGCATTCCAGCCGGCCGACCCCCTGTCGGTATATGCGCCGCATCCCTGACTCGCAGCGCGACAGGCTGGCGCCTGTCGCTGCCCGTCTGCCTTGATGAACCAAGACGAAATGCGGAACTGTCTGGAGTGTTAACCCCGTATCTTGAGTACGTCAAGTTTTTGACTAAAAACGGCACGACAAGGGATGGAGATCTCGGATTTACAACTTAATTGTTAATATTTCGATAAATTTCAATCAAAACAAGACATTCCGCCAAATTCTCGGCACGGCACTTGCCATACGTTGACATTGGGCCGGCGCGGCATTCGCTGTTGCGCCAAGGGTTTGACGCGCATCGGGGTGATGGCGGAGAAGGCTTGCCGCTGGCCTGAGGGCGAGGGCCGTGTTCCGTCGTGCACAAGCGCAACTGCGCAGAATGCAGCCGTTGGCCGGCAGCGGAAGGCCGCGGTCAGTCCGCCATCGAGGGGTGCGAAACGAGGTTTTCTTCAGCCGGTTTCAGGCTGCAGCGGCCTGGCCGCCACTCGGCGATACGAGACACGGCTCTGACGGTTCGCCGAGGCTGCGTCCGTACCCTCATCCGCCCCTGCGGGGGCACCTTCCCCCGAAAAGGGGACCATGGTCCCGACGGGAGAAGGGAACGGCCGCGGTGTGCTTTAGCCCCTCTCCCACCGGGAGAGGGGTTGGGGTGAGGGTACGGCGCGAAGCGACTCGCGGAGTTGGGTGCACGAGGCTGCGCCCGGCCCCTCATCCACCCCTGCGGGGCACCTTCTCCCGAAAAGGGGGCCATGGTCCCGAGGGGAGAAGGGAACGGCGCGGTGTGCTTTAGCCCCTCTCCCACCGGGAGAGGGGTTGGGGTGAGGGTCCGGCGCGAAGCGTCTCGCGGCGTTTGGGAGCACGAGGCTACGCCCGCACCCTCATCCGCCCCTTCGGGGCACCTTCTCCCGAAAAGGGGGCCATGGTCCCGAAGGGAGAAGGAAACAGCCGAGCACGCATAGCCCCTCTCCCACCGGGAGAGGGGTTGGGGTGAGGGTCCGGCGCGAAGCGACTCGTGGACTTGGGCGCACGAGGCTTGCTCACGTACCCTCATCCGGCCCTGCGGGCCACCTGCTCCCGGTGGGAGAAGGAACAGCCGCTGAGTGCATAGCCCTTCTGCGCCGGGCCGGCGCAGGGCGTGCTCGCCTGCACCATGCCGCCGCGCCCGCCGACGGCGGACGCGGCAGGTGGGCGCTCTCAGCCCACCCACACCCGCGCGTTGCGGAACATGCGCAGCCACGGCGAAGCGTCCACCCAGCCCTCGGGATGCCAGCTGAGGTTGAGCGCGCGCGGGGTGCGCTCGGGATGCGGCATCAGGATCGTCACCTGTCCGTCGTCGCTGGTCAGGCCGGTGATGCCGTCGGGCGAGCCGTTCGGGTTCAGCGGATAGCGCTGCGCGACCTCGCCGTTGCCGTCGACGAACCGCAGCGCCACGCGCGCGGCGGCCTGGTCCACGGCATTGTCGAACTCGGCGCGGCCTTCGCCATGCGCCACCGCCACCGGGATCCGCGAGCCGGCCATGCCGCGCAGGAAGATCGACGGCGACTCCACCACTTCCAGCAGGCTGGTACGCGCCTCGAACTGCTCGCTGCGGTTACGCAGGAAACGCGGCCAGTGTTCGGCGCCGGGAATGATGTCCTTGAGCTGGCTGAGCATCTGGCAGCCGTTGCACACGCCCAGCGCGAAGGTGTCGGGGCGCGCGAAGAACGCCGCGAACGCATCGCGCAGCGCGGGCCGCTCCAGGATCGAGGTGGCCCAGCCGCGGCCGGCGCCGAGTACGTCGCCGTAGCTGAAGCCGCCGCAGGCCGCCAGCCCGACGAACTCGGCCAGGTCCACGCGCCCGGCGATCAGGTCGCTCATGTGCACGTCGAAGGCGCGGAAGCCTGCCTGCTCGAACGCGTTGGCCATCTCGATCTGGCCGTTGACGCCCTGCTCGCGCAGGATCGCCACCTTGGGCCGCTGCCCGCTGGCGACGAACGGCGCTCCCACATCCTCGGCCGGGTCGAACGCCAGCTTCGGCCTCAGGCCGGGCGCGGCGAAATCGCGCGCCACCGCGCGCTCCTCGTCGGCGCTGTCGGGGTTGTCGCGCAGCTTCTGCATGGCATGGCTCACCGACCACCACGCGTCGAACAGCTCTTCCCAGCGCCACTCGACCAGGGTCTTGCCGGCCAGGCCCACGCGCACCACCGCGGCGGTGCTGGGACGGGCGATGCGCTGCGCGCACTCGGTCAGCGCATGCCGCTCGATCAGATCGGCGAACGCGGCGCGGTCCTCGTTGGCGACCTGCACCACCGCGCCCAGTTCCTCGTTGAACAGGCTGCGGAACGGATCGTCGCCCCAGGCATCGAGGTTGATCTCCAGGCCCTGGCGCGAAGCGAACGCCATCTCGCACAGGGTGGCGAAGGCGCCGCCGTCGCTGCGGTCGTGGTAGGCCAGCAGCAAGCCGGACTCGCGCGCATCGCGGATCAGTTCGAAGAACGCGCGCAGGCGCTGCGCATCGTCCAGGTCCGGCACCGCGCCGCCGAATGCCGGCAAGCCGCCCTCGGCATGCACCTGCGCCAGCACCGACCCGCCCAGGCGCTGCTTGCCGCCGCCCAGCCCGATCAGCCACAGCTCGCTCTCCGCCTCACGCGCCAGCAACGGCGTCAGCTGCGCGCGCGCGTCGGCTACCGGGGCGAACGCGGAGACGATGAGGGAGACGGGCGATACCGACTTGTGGGTGGCGGTGGAGCCGGGATTGGGGAGTGGGGATTCGGGATTGGCAACAGCACTGTCCGTGCCCGTCGACCCGCTTCCACCAATCCCCAATGCCGCTCGCTCTTCGGCAGCCGCAGGCTGACCATCCCGAATCCCGGCTACTGCCCACTGCGCCTGCATCGACAACGAATCCTTGCCGACCGGAATGCTCAGGTCCAGCTGCGGGCACAGTTCCATGCCCACCGCCTTGACCGCGGCGTACAGCCGCGCGTCCTCGCCGGCGTGGTTGGCCGCGGCCATCCAGTTCGCCGACAGCTTGACCTGGTCCAGCGCCTCGACCGGCGCGGCGCACAGGTTCGTGATCGCCTCGCCGACCGCCATGCGCGCCGCCGCAGCGGCATCGAGCAGCGCCAGCGGGGTGCGTTCGCCGATCGCCATCGCTTCGCCGGCGTAGGTATCGAACCCGGCCAGGGTGATCGCGCAATCGGCCAGCGGCAGCTGCCACGGACCGATCATCTGCTCGCGTGCGGTCAGGCCGCCGACACTGCGGTCGCCGATCGTGACCAGGAAACTCTTCGCCGCCACCGCCGGATGCGCCAGCACGCGCAACCCGGCCTCGCGCAGGTCCAGCGTGTCGGTATCCAGCTCCGGCCAGCGCGGCGCCGGCGGCTGCCGCGCATCGCGGTGCATCTTCGGCGGCTTGCCGAACAGCACGTCCATCGGCAGGTCGATTGGATGCTGGGAATGGGGAATGGGGAATGGGGAATGGGTAGAAGCGGGATGGGCTGGCTTTTCACCATTCCCGATTCCCGATTCCCCATTCCCGCCGTCGAAGACGCCATAGCCCACGATGAGCCGTTCCTCGGCGGTCGCCACGCCGACCGCGGCGAACGGACAGCGCTCGCGTTCGCAGATCGCGGCGAATTCGGCCAGGCGCGCCTGCGGCACGCCGAGCACGTAGCGTTCCTGCGATTCGTTGCACCACAGCTGCATCGGCGACAGCGACGGGTCGTCGCTGGGCACGCGGTCCAGGTCGACGATGCCGCCCACGCCCGAGTCGTGCAGCAACTCGGGAATGGCGTTGGACAGGCCGCCGGCGCCGACGTCGTGGAACCAGCGGATCGGATTGTCCGCGCCCAGCGCCACGCAGCGGTCGATGACCTCCTGCACGCGCCGCTCCATCTCCGGGTTGTCGCGCTGCACGCTGGCGAAATCCAGGTCCTCGGCGCTGTCGCCGGAGGCCACCGAACTGGCCGCGCCGCCGCCCAGGCCGATCAGCATCGCCGGGCCGCCGAGCACGATCACCGCATCGCCCGGCTGCAGGCGGATCTTCTCGACCTGGATGCGGTCGATCGCGCCGAGGCCGCCGGCGAGCATGATCGGCTTGTCGTAGGCGCGGGTCAGGTCCTGCGCCTCGGGCAGCTCGAAGCTGCGGAAATAGCCGAGCAGGTTGGGCCGGCCGAATTCGTTGTTGAACGCGGCGCCGCCGAGCGGGGCCTCGAGCATGATCTCCAGCGCCGGGGCCATGCGCGGGTTCAACGGGCGCTCGCCCTCCCACGGCTGCGGCAGGGTCGGGATGCGCAGGTGCGAGACGCTGAAGCCGGTCAGGCCGGCCTTGGGCTTGCCGCCGCGGCCGGTGGCGCCCTCGTCGCGGATCTCGCCGCCGGCGCCGGTGGAGGCGCCCGGGAACGGCGCGATCGCGGTCGGGTGGTTGTGGGTCTCGACCTTGATGCAGAACGCCGACGGCGTCACCGCCTCGCTGCGGTATTCGCCGCTGGCCGGGTCCGGGCGGTAGCGCGCGGCCGGCTGCCCTTCCACCACCGCCGCATTGTCGCTGTACGCGCTGAGCGTGTGCTGCGGGGTCTGCTGGTGGGTGTGCTTGATCATCCGGAACAGCGAGCGGTCCTGCTCCTTGCCGTCGATGCTCCAGCTGGCGTTGAAGATCTTGTGCCGGCAGTGCTCGGAATTGGCCTGCGCGAACATCATCAGCTCGACGTCGGCCGGATCGCGGCCGAGTTCGCCGAAGCGCTGGCGCAGGTAGTCGATCTCGTCCTGCGCCAGGGCCAGGCCCAGCCGCGCGTTGGCCGCTTCCAGCTGGTCCAGCGCGATGCGCTCGACGTCGCCGCGCGCCGGCGCCTGGAACAGCGCCTGCGCCTGCGCCGCGCCGTCCAGCAGCGACTGGGTCATCGGGTCGTGCAGCAACTTGGCCAGCGCCGCCTGCTGGCTGGCGTCGTCCGGCCAGCCGGCCAGGTCCAGGCGGGTGCCGCGCTCCACGCGGCGGATCGCCAGGCCGGCGCCGCGCACCAGCTCGGTAGCCTTGCTCGACCACGGCGAGCGCGTGCCCAGCCGCGGCACTACGTAGCGCGAGCAGGTGCCGGCCTCGGCCGCGATCGGCGCGTCCTGCGCCTGCAGGATGCGCTGCGCGGCGGCGGTATCCACCGCGCCGTCGGCGTCGCTGTCGATGAAGTAGACGTGCCAGGCGCCTGCGATGCGCAGACCGGGAACGACGGATTGCAGGCGGGTTTCGAGCCGAGCGCGACGGAACGGCGAAAGGGCGGAAGCGCCCTCGAGGACGATCATGTCCGGGGAACCGTGTGAGGTAAACGGGCTGCGTAGTGTAGCCGGGACTCGGGACCGGGGACTCGGGACTCGCAAAAGCTGTTTTCGGCGGCCGGGGAAATTCCCAGAAAATCAATAACTAACGCACACGATGCGAATGCCCGCGGCAACGCTCGCATGCCGGGGACGCGCGTTTGCGAATCCCCAATCCCGAAGGCCCAATCCCGGCCGCTTAGCGACCGCCCCCCGCCCGACCCGCCTCGGCCGCACGCTTGTCCAGCGCCTCGCGCAGCTGCGCCGGCGGCAGGTAGCCGCCGAGCTGGGTGCCGTCCGGAGCGAAGATCGCCGGGGTGCCGTTGACGCCCAGGCGCTGGCCCAGGTTGTACTGCATGGTCACCGGGTTCTTGCAGTTGGCCGCGCTCGGCACCTTGCCGTTGGCCTTGGCCTCGGTCAGCGCCTTCTTCTTGTCGGCCGCACACCACACCGCGACCATGTCCTTGTAGTCCTGGCTGCCCAGGCCCATGCGCGGGAACGCCAGGTACTCCACCGCGATGCCCTGCTTGTTGAGCTCGGCGATCTGGCTGTGCAGCTTGCGGCAGTAGCCGCACTCGATGTCGGTGAACACGCTGATGGTGTACTTCGGGTTGGCCGGGGCGAACACGATGCGCTCGGTGCGCGGCGCGGACTCCAGCAGCTTGCGGCGGTAGTTCAGCAGGCCCTCGCTAGAGGCGAACTGCCTTTCCTGGATGTCGAACGGCTGCGCCTGGAACAGGTAGCGGCCATCGTCGGACACGTACAGCACCTGCCCGCCGACCACCACTTCGCGGAAACCCGGGAACGGCGCGGCGCCGATGAAGTCGGGCTTGAAGTTCGGATCCAGCTGCAGCAGCGCCGCACGCACGCGCTGGTCGCCCGGGGTGCCGGCGGGAGCGGCGGCCGGCTTGGCGGGGGCGGCGCCGGCACCGGTAGGCGAAGCCGGCTGCGCGCAGGCGGAAAGGGACGTGGCGCCCAGCAGCGCAAAAAGAGCAAAACGGAGCATTGGCTATCCATGAGGGCTGCGAATCGGCTGGATTGTCGCATACCGATTGGTCCGCTCCATGTAGACAGGCTGAGCCGGCCCTGGACGCGGCAAGCGCAAGCGGACGCGGGCACCGCCCGGGGCGCCTCAGCCGCGCGGATGGTGCTTGCTGTGCAGTTTCTGCAGGTGTTCGCGCGCCACCAGGGTGTAGATCTGGGTGGTGGACAGCGAGCTGTGCCCGAGCAGCATCTGCAGCGCGCGCAGGTCGGCGCCGCGGTTGAGCAGGTGGGTGGCGAAGCTGTGGCGCAGGCCGTGCGGGCTGACCGAGACCGGGTCGATGCCGGCCAGCGCCGCATAGCGCTTGACCAGGCCCCAGAACTGCTGCCGGCTCAGCGGACGCCGCGCCGCATCGATGAACATCGGCACGGTGCCGTCGCTGGCCGGCACCGCCTGCCCCGCCGCCAACGCCGGCCGCGCCGTGTCCAGGTAGCGCTGCAGCCAGTGCTGCGATTCCTCGCCCAGCGGCACCAGGCGTTCCTTGCTGCCCTTGCCGGTGACCCGCAGCACGCCCTGGCGCAGGTTCACCGCGTTCGCCGGCAGGTTCACCAGTTCGCTGACGCGCAGCCCCGCGGCGTACATCAGCTCGAGCATGGCGCGGTCGCGCAGGCCGGCCGGGGCGCTGTCGTCCGGGGTCGCCAGCAGCGCGTCGATCTGGCTCTCGGCCAAGGCCTTGGGCAGGGAGCGCGGCAGCTTGGGCGGGTCCAGCAGTGCGGTCGGATCGTCGCCGCGCTCGCCGCGGCGCAGGCGCAAGGCGAAGAACGCGCGCAGCGACGACAGCCAGCGTGCGTTGCTGCGCTGCGAATAGCCCATGCGGGCACGCCAGGCCAGGTAGTCGAACAAGGCCTGGCGATCGGCGCCGGTCAGGCCGCCGCCGGCGCCGTCGCGCCAGCGCGCGAAGCCCTCCAGGTCGCGCCGGTAGCTGTCCAGGCTCTGCCGCGCCAGGCCCTGCTCGGCCCAGGCCGTGTCCAGGAACTGCTGGATCGCGGCGGCATCGGCATCGCGCAGCGGGGCGAGCCGCTGCGCCTGCTGGCGGCGTTCGGCGGGGGTGCGGAGTTCGGGCATCGGGAGAGCTTACGGGACTCGGGACTCGGGACTTGGGACTTGGGACTTGGGACTTGGGATTCGGGATTCGGGATTCGGGATTCGGGATTCGGGATTCGGGAAAAGCCTAGCGCCGACTTGGCGCGACACAAGGCGTTGGCGGCGCGAGCCGGTGACGGGTTGGTGGCCCTGCCGCTAAGCTGTGGCGATGACCGCCGCGTCCTCCACCGCCACCGCTTCCCGTCCGCGCGCGCTGCTGCCGTGGCGGCTGCTGGCGCTGTTCTACGATGCCTGGCCGGTATTGGCGCTGTGGTTCGCGATCTCCGCGCTGTTCACCCTCGGCTACACGCTCGAAGGCCACGCGCCGCGCGAGAACATCGCCCCGTTCAGCGCCTTGCAGTGGCTGCTGTGGCTGTGCTGCTGGCTGGCCGCCGGGCTGTACGCGACGCTGAGCTGGCGCCGCGGCGGCCAGACCCTGGGCATGCGCCCGTGGCGGCTGCGCCTGCATGGCGCCGATGGCGGCACGCCGAGCTGGGGCGCGCTGTGGCGGCGCTACCTGGTCGGCACGCTGTCGCTGCTGCTGGGCGGGCTGGGGTTCTGGTGGGCGCTGTTCGATCGCGACCGGTTGACGTGGCACGACCGCGCCAGCGGCACGCGGCTGGTTCGACTGCCGAAGCAAACGCCCTGACCGCAGCGGATGGGCAGGCGGCGAACCCGATTGCCGCGTCAATGCCCTGCGGCGCAAGGCGCTCCGCTCAGCCCGGTCGCGCAAGGCGTATCGCGATGCGGCGCAATGTCGCCCCCAGCAGATGTCCCGCCAAATACAGCAATAGCAGCAGCGGCGGCACCAGCAACACGTAACCGGCAATCCAGGACATGCCGCGCAACCACGCGTCGGCCCCCAGCGCATCCAGCACCAGCAACTGCGGGGTCAACGGCAGTTGCAGCAACACGAAGTGCCCTTTGTCGTCGGCACCCTGGGCACCCCACACGCACAACGCGGTCGGCACTGCATACAGCAGGCACAGGCCCACCCCGAGCAGGCTCAACCGGCGCATCGACTCAACTGCTGCGCTTGCGGAACAACAGCCACGACACGGTCAGCATCACCAGCGGCGGCAACGCGTAGGCGATGCGGTAGTCGAACTTGAGCGCGCCGGCCATGCGCCCGAAGAACAGCTGCAGCAGCCAGAACACCAGCGCGAACAGGATGCCCAGGAACAGGCGCTTGCCCATGCCGCCGCTGCGCAGCGCGCCGAACGCGAACGGGATCGCGGCGAAGCACAGCGCCAGCACGTTGACCGGATAGAACCAGCGGCTCCAGTACTGGTCCTCGTAGTCGCGCGCGTCCAGGCCGTTGCGGCGCCGGTACTCGATGCTGGTGTGCAGGTCGTGCGCGGACAGGTTGCGCGGCTTGGCCAGGCCCGAGGCCAGCGCCGCGGCGTCCAGCCGCGAGGCCCACGGCAGGCTGTCGAACTTCTCGCGCTGCACCGAACGCTCGGCGAAGGTGTCGCGGTAGGCCTGCTTCAGGGTCCAGCCGCTGCTGCGGTGCTCGGCGGTGGTGGCGTGGGTCAGCGAGGCCAGGCGCCCGGCCTGGTCCAGCGTGTACAGGCGCACGTCGCGCAGCTCCAGCCAGGTGCCGCCGCTGCCTTCCAGGTGTTCCTCGCCGGCCTGCGCGTTGAGGAAGGTGTCGCCCTCGCGCGCCCACACCCCGGAGTAGCGGGCCATGCTCATGTTGCCGTTGTACTTGGCGTTGGCCTTGATCGTGTCGGCCTGGTTCTGCGCCCACGGCGCCAGGGTCTCGCCGCTGAACACCATCGCCACGGTCAGCAGCAGCATCGTCGCCGCCGCGGCCACGCTCAGCCGCGGCCGCGACAGGCCCAGCGCGCGCAGCGCGGTCAGTTCGGAGGTGGCCGCCAGCTGCCCCAGGCCCATCAGCACGCCGATCACCGCGCCGGTCGGGAACAGGGTGTAGGCGCGCCGCGGCACGGTGTAGGCGACGAACGCCACGGCGTGGCCGAGGCTGTAGCTGCCCTTGCCGATGTCCTTGAATTCGTTGGACAAGGCCATGATCACGTCGAGCCCGAGCAGCACCGCCCAGGTCAGCAGGACGGTGCCGAGCACGGCGCGGCCGACGTAGACGTCGTGCAGGTTGGGACGCAGCCTCATGCCGCCTGCCTCCGCGGCCGCGACAGCTGGCCGTCGCGCAGATAGGTCCACACCGCCAGCACCAGCAGCGGCACGGTCAGCCACCACAGGCCCAGCGCGCGCGGCAGCTTGTCGGTGCTCAGCCACTGGGTGCCGATGAACATCAGGTTGGTGCCGACCAGGTAGGCCAGGAACGCCAGCATGATCCGGCCGTAGCGCTGCTGCCGCGGCGAACTGCGCGATAGCGGCAGGGTCAGCAGGGCGAAGGCCAGCGCCAGCAGCGGCGGGGCGATGCGCGCGTGCAGTTGCGCATTGGCCTGCGGCCGCGGGTCGCCGATCAGCTTGGCGGTGGGCAGCAGTTCCGGATCGTCGTCCTTGCGCGCCTCATCGCGGTCCGGCAGGGCCACGTCGTTGCTCACGTAGCGCATCAGCCGGTAGTCCATGCCGTCGCCGGCCAGCGGCCCTTCCACGCGGTAGCCGTCCTCCAGGCGCAGGTAACGGTCGGCCTTGCCCTCGAAGAACATCGCGCCGCGCTGCGCGGTGACCACGTCCAGGCGGTCGTCCTTCTGCCGCTGCATGAACACCTTGCCCAGCTTGGTGCCGTCGCCGGACAGGGTGCTGATGTAGACGATGCCGCCGTCGGACAGCGGGGTGAAGCGCCCGGCCTCCAGCCCGGCCATCAGCAGGCTGCGGTTGGCCTCGTCGATCAGCCGGTCGGAGGTGCGGTCGGCCCAGGGGCCCAGCCACAGCGAGCACAGTCCGACCAGGGCCACCACCGGCACCACCAGCATCAGGATCGGCCGCAGCAGGCGCCGCGGGCCGACGCCGATGGCGGTGATCACCGCCATTTCCGAGTCGCGGTACAGCCGCGCCAGCGCCAGCAGCAGGCCCAGCATCAGCGCCAGCGGCAGGATCAGCGGCAAATACACCACGAACTGCAGGCCCAACTGGGAAAACAGCAACTTGGCCGGGATGCGGCCATCGGCGATGTTGCCCAGGATGTCGACCAGCACGCCGCCGACACTGACCACCAGCAACACGATGAGGGTCGCCAAGAAGCTCTGGATGAAATCGCGCAGCAGGTATCGATCGAGCTTCGGCATGGGGGTGGGTTGATTTAAACTCTCGGATTCGTTCGCGGCGGAGCCAGCCTAACCCGGCTGGACGTAAACAGCCCGCGATTGTACGGATTTGCCAACGGAATCTGATCAATGGCCCTGGAATTCACCCTGAACCACGACGCCCCGGCTACTGCGGCGTTCGATTGCATCGTCGTCGGCATGTTCGCCGACAAGCGTCTGTCGCCCGCCGCCCAGGCCCTGGATGCGGCCAGCGGCGGACGCCTGACGGCCCTGGCCGGCCGCGGCGACGTCAGCGGCAAGACCGGCGCCAGCGCGCTGCTGCACGACCTGCCCGGGGTGACCGCGCCGCGCGTGCTGGTGGTCGGCCTGGGCGAGGCCGCCAAGTTCGGCGTGCCGCAGTACCTGAAGGCGGTCGGCGACGCGGCGCGCGCGCTGAAGAGCGGGCCGTCCGCCAAGGCGCTGTTCACCCTGTCCGAGCTGGAGATCAAGGGCCGCGACCAGGCCTGGGCGATCCGCCAGGCGGTGATCGCCAGCGACCACGCCTGCTACCGCTACACCGCCACGCTGGGCAAGAAGAAGCCCGACGACAGCGGCCTGGCCAGCCTGGCCGTGCTCGGCGAGGATGCCACCGCGCTGGCCCAGGGCCAGGCCATCGCCGCCGGCGTCAAGTTCGCCCGCGAGCTCGGCAACCTGCCGCCGAACCTGTGCACCCCGGCCTACCTGGCCGAGACCGCGGCCGCCTTCGCCCACGGCGTCGACGGCGCCGAGGCCGAGATCCTCGACGAAGCGCAGATGCAGGAGCTGGGCATGGGCTCGCTGCTGGCGGTGGCGCGCGGCTCGGCCAACCGCCCGCGGCTGCTGGTGCTGAAGTGGCACGGCGGCGGCGATGCCAAGCCCTACGTGCTGGTCGGCAAGGGCATCACCTTCGATACCGGCGGCGTCAACCTGAAGACCCAGGGCGGCATCGAGGAGATGAAGTACGACATGTGCGGCGGCGCCAACGTCATCGGCACCTTCGTCGCCGCGGCGACCGCGCGCCTGCCGCTGAACCTGGTGGTGGTGGTGCCGGCGGTGGAGAACGCGATCGACGGCGACGCCTACCGCCCCTCCGACGTGATCACCAGCATGTCCGGCAAGACCATCGAGGTCGGCAACACCGACGCCGAAGGCCGCCTGATCCTGTGCGACGCGCTGACCTACGCCGAGCGCTTCAACCCCGAGGCGCTGATCGACGTGGCCACCCTGACCGGCGCCTGCATGGTCGCCCTCGGCCACCAGACCGCCGGCCTGATGAGCAAGCACGACGACCTGGCCAACGAACTGCTGGCCGCCGGCGAGCACGTGTTCGACCGCGCCTGGCGCCTGCCGCTGTGGGACGAATACCAGGGCCTGCTCGATTCCAGCTTCGCCGACGTCTACAACATCGGCGGCCGCTGGGCCGGCGCCATCACCGCCGGCTGCTTCCTGTCGCGCTTCACCGAAGGCCAGCGCTGGGCGCACCTGGACATCGCCGGCGTGGCCAGCGACGAAGGCAAGCGCGGCATGGCCACCGGTCGGCCGGTGGGGTTGTTGTCGCAGTGGTTGCTCGACCGCGTTGCGGCCGGGAATTGAGAATGGGGAATCGGGAATCGTGAAAAGCGCCCTGTCTTCCCCCGCCGCGCGCGGCGCACTCGCCGCCGCCGGCTGTTCCCATTCCCTATTCTCCATTCCCCGTTCCCCGCTCTGATGCGCGCCGATTTCTACCTGATCGCCAAGCCGCGCTTCCTGACCGAGCCGCTGCGGCTGGTGTGCGAACTGGCGCGCAAGGCCAACGACGCCAACCTGTGGACCTTGGTGCTGGCGCGCGACGAGGCGCAGGCCGAGGAGCTGGACGAGTTGCTGTGGGCGTTCGACGACGACGCCTACATCCCGCACCAGATCGCCGGCGTCGATGTCGACGAGGAAGAGGCGCAGGTGCTGATCGTCCCGCCCGGCGTGGAAGCGCCGTCGCGCGCGCTGGTGATCAACCTGCGCGACGACGCCTACCGCGGCACCTGCGAGCGCGTGCTGGAAGTGGTGCCGGCCGACCCCGCCGCGCGCGAACCGCTGCGCGAACGCTGGAAACAGTACAAGGCGCTGGGCTTCGAGGTCAGCAAGTACGACATGTGATGAAGCCGGGATTGGGGATTTGGGATTCGGGATGGATCCCTGCACTGTCCCCCCTCCATCGGCATGGCACCGCAACGAATCCCGAATCACGAATCCCCAATCCCGGCTCCTCAATGACCACCCTCGCCCCCAGCTACGACCCCACCTCCTTCGAATCGCGCCTGTACGCCCAGTGGGAGGCGGCCGGCTATTTCAAGCCGTCCGGGCAGGGCGAGGCGTACACGGTGCTGCTGCCGCCGCCGAACGTGACCGGCACCCTGCACATGGGCCACGCCTTCCAGCAGACGCTGATGGACGCGCTGGTGCGCTATCACCGCATGCGCGGCTTCGACACGCTGTGGCAGGTCGGCAGCGACCACGCCGGCATCGCCACCGAGATGGTGGTGTCGCGCAACCTGGCGCTGGAAGGCAAGGGCGAGACCCGCGACTCGCTGGGGCGCGAGGGCTTCATCGCCAAGGTGTGGGAGTGGAAGGCGCAGTCGGGCGACACCATCGAGCGGCAGATGCGCCGCCTGGGCACCTCCAGCGACTGGTCGCGCAGCACCTTCACCATGGACCCGCAGCCGTCGGCGGCGGTGGTCGAGGCGTTCGTGCGCTGGCACGAACAGGGCCTGATCTACCGCGGCCAGCGCCTGGTCAATTGGGACCCGGTGTTGAAGACCGCGATCTCCGACCTGGAAGTGGAGAACGTCGAGGAAGACGGCTTCCTGTGGTCGATCGCCTACGCGCTCGAGGACGGCGCCAGCTACGAGCACGTCGAGCACGACGCCGACGGCAACGAGACCCTGCGCGAGACCCGCGACTACCTGGTGGTGGCCACCACGCGCCCGGAAACCCTGCTCGGCGACACCGCGGTGATGGTGCACCCGCAGGACGCGCGCTACGCCCACCTGATCGGCAGGACGGTGACGCTGCCGCTGACCGGCCGCCAGGTGCCGGTGATCGGCGACGACTACGTGGACCGCGCGTTCGGCACCGGCGTGGTCAAGGTGACGCCGGCGCACGATTTCAACGATTACCAGGTCGGCGTGCGCCACAGCCTGCCGATGATCAACCTGTTCACCCCGACCGCGGCGATCAACGACAACGCGCCTGAGAAGTACCGTGGCCTGGACCGCTACGACGCGCGCAAGGCGGTGCTCGCCGACCTGGAAGACCTCGGCATCCTGGTCGAGACCAAGCCGCACAAGCTGCAGGTGCCGCGCGGCGACCGCACCGGCCAGGTGATCGAGCCCTACCTCACCGACCAGTGGTTCGTGAAGATGGACGCGCTGGCCAAACGCGGCCTGGAACTGGTCGAGTCGGGCCAGGTCAAGTTCGTGCCGCCGAACTGGATCAACACCTATCGGCACTGGATGGAGAACATCCAGGACTGGTGCATCAGCCGCCAGCTGTGGTGGGGCCACCGCATTCCGGCCTGGTTCGACGACGCCGGCACTTGCTACGTCGGTCGCGACGAGGCCGAGGCGCGCGCGAAGCACGGCCTTGGCGCCGACGTCGCCCTGCACCAGGACAGCGACGTGCTGGAGACCTGGTTCTCCTCGCAGCTGTGGCCGTTCTCGACGATGGGCTGGCCCGATCCGCAGGCGATGGCCGAGCGCGGCTACGAGCGCTACCTGCCGTCGAGCGTGCTGGTCACCGGCTTCGACATCATCTTCTTCTGGGTGGCGCGGATGATCATGGCCACCGACAGCTTCACCGGCCAGGTGCCGTTCCGCGACGTGTACATCACCGGCCTGATCCGCGACAAGGACGGGCAGAAGATGTCCAAGTCCAAGGGCAACGTGCTCGATCCGCTGGACATCATCGACGGCATCAGCATCGAGGACCTGGTCGCCAAGCGCACCACCGGGCTGATGAAGCCCAAGGACGCCCCGAAGATCGAGAAGGCCACGCGCAAGGAATTCCCCGAGGGCATCATCGCCCATGGCGCCGACGCGCTGCGCTTCACCATCGCCGCGCTGGCCGGCCACGGCCGCGACATCAAGTTCGACCTCGGCCGCGCCGAGGGCTACAAGAACTTCTGCAACAAGCTGTGGAACGCCAGCCGCTTCGTGCTCATGAACACGGAGGGACGGGACTCGGGACTCGGGACCCGGGACTCGGCACAGCACGCGCCGGTCACCGATGCCGAGAAGTGGATCCTGGTGCGGCTGGACAAGGTCGCCGCCGAAGCGCAGGCGCACTACGCCGCCTACCGCTTCGACCTGCTCGCGCAATCGCTGTACGAGTTCGCCTGGAACGAGTTCTGCGACTGGTTCCTGGAGCTGACCAAGCCGGCCTTGAACGGCGACGACGCGGTCGCCGCCGACAGCACCCGCCACACCCTGCTGCAGGTGCTGGAGACGCTGCTGCGCCTGCTGCACCCGCTGACCCCGTTCGTCACCGAGGAACTGTGGCAGCAGGTGGCGCCGCGCCTGGGCATCGCCGCGCCGACCATCTCGCTGCAACCGTATCCGCGCGCCGGCGACCTGGACGTGAGCGCCTACGCCGGTGCCGAAGCCGATATCGAATGGCTCAAGGCCATGGTCTCGGCGCTGCGCCGGGTGCGCAGCGAACTCAACGTGCCGCCGTCCAGGCTGGTGCCGCTGCTGCTGCAGGGCGGCCACGCCGAAGACCGCGCGCGGGTGGAACGCTTCGCCTCGCAGCTGAAGTTCCTGCTGCGGCTGGAGGCGATCCAGTGGCTGGACGCGGCGCAGGACGCACCGCCGGCCGCGGCGGCGATCGTCGGCGAACTGCGGCTGCTGGTGCCGCTGGAAGGACTGGTCGACCTGGATGCCGAACGCACCCGCCTGGACAAGGAGATCAAGCGCGTGGACGCGGAGATCGGCAAGTGCAACGGCAAGCTCGGCAACGCCACCTTCGTGCAGAACGCACCGGCGGCGGTGGTCGAACAGGAACGCGCGCGCCTGGCCGACTGGACCACGCAACTGGCTGGCCTGCGCGAGCAGCGCGCCAAGCTGTAAGTCGCGGACAATCCCAAGCGCATGAAGCTGCGCGTGCCGCCGCCGCTGATCGTGGTCGCCGGCGCGCTGTGCGCATGGGTTGCCGCACATGCCTGGCCGGCGGCGACGTTGCTGCTGCCGGGTCAACGCTCGTTGGGCGCAGCGATGATCGTTGCCGGAGCGGTCGCCAACGTGGCGCCCAAGCTGCATTTTCGCCGCGCAGGGACCACGGTCAATCCGTTGCACCCGCAGCGCGCCAGCGCCTTGGTGCAATCCGGGCTGCATCGCTATTCGCGCAACCCGATGTACGTGGGGCATGCGCTGATACTGCTGGGCTGGCTACTGTGCCTCGGCCATCCGGCCGCAGGTCTTTCCCTGGCGCTCTACCTGCTGTACGTCGATCGCGTGCAGATTCCGAGCGAAGAAGAGGCATTACGCGAACGTTTCGGCGCGGACTACGCGGGTTATTGCCGGCGCGTGCGCCGCTGGCTGTAGAGGGAACTTCACAACGGCGACAATCGACCGCCGCCCGGCATCGCGGGCGGCGGTCTTCAACACTCAGAGCTTTCCGGCGCCCGCCTTGGCCTTGACGTCGTTCGCCACCTGGTTCGCCGGCAGCAGCGAATAGGTGTACGGCGGGGTCCAGCCGATGCTGTTGTTCCACGAGCAGGTCAGCGCCTTGCCGTTGAGCAGCGAGCCGAAATCGCGGTACACGCTGCCGCCGTAGTTGGCGGCGATCTTGTCGCAGCTGCTGACCCCGCTGATGTCGAAGGCGTTGTTCTCGGAGAAGATCTTCGACTCCTTGCCGACGCCATGCGCATGCGAGAACGGATACACCGCGTGGCTGGTGCTGCCGACGTGGTAGTTGTTGTACAGGTGCACCTGGCCGAACCGCACCCGCGGCGCGCGCGCGGAAATGTTCTCGAACAGCGTGTTGTGGATGGTCACCTTGAGCTTGCCGCTGTCGGTGCTGGAGGCGCTGTCGCTGGAGCCGATCAGGTTGTTCTTCTCGTGCGACTTGAACGCCGAGTACGAGATGGTCACGTAGTTGGCGCCCTTCTTGACGTCCAGCGCGCCGTCGTGATGCTGCTTGGGGCGGCCGTTGGCGGTGCCGTTCTGGTCGTCGGTGCGGCGCCCGTCGGTGAAGGTGACATGGTCCACCCACACGTTGCTGGCGCCTTCGATGGTCAGGCCGTCGTATTCGGAATTCCAGTTGCCGGCGCTGCCGTCGTCCGGATCCCACACCGGCTGCGGATCCCACGGATTCTCGATGGTGAGGTTGCGGATGATCACGTCGTTGGCCTTGACGTACAGATAGCCTTCGCGGATCTGCGCATTGGAACCGACGCCGATCAGCGTGGTCTTGGTGGGGACGTCCAGGCGCGCGCGGCTCTTCATGTCCGCGGTGGTGCTGTACGGCGTGCCCTCGCTGACGTCGATGATGCCGCTGATCTTGATGATGCGGCCGTTGCTGCCGACGCTGGCCTTCAGCGCGGTCTTCAGCTGCGCGGCGGTGCTGACGCTGTAGACGTTGGCCGCCGCGGCCTTGGAGCCGCCCTTGGTGCCGCCGTTCTGCGTCGCCCACCCGGTGCTGGCGACCTCCAGGCTGGCATCGGCGTAGGCGCTGCCGGTCGCGCCCGCCAGGCAGACTGCAAGCGCAATCGCGTGGGTGAGCGTGCGCGGGGATGCGATGAGTGACTGTGTCTTCATCCTGGAACCTCGTAAGCATGGGTGGAGTCGTCGCACGCGTGGCGCGGTTCCGCAGCGCGGAAAACGCAAGCGACGCGCGCGCATTCGCTGTCCCTTCGGACAACTGCGCCTCATGCCATCGAATCAGGCAGCGCCGAAGAGGCGCGCACTGTAGGGAGCGCGTTCGGCTTGGGAAGAGACAAATGCAGGGCGTGCGGATCCAACGCTGCGATATGGGGAAGGCATCTAACAAAACCCATTGGCGATGCCGCTTCCGCATCCGCTCCCGCTGCGGGACAACAACGCTGTCCCGACGACATGTCGCGACATTGCGCGAATGCGCGATGCATTCCGGACGTGCTGAAAAACCCGTACCGCAGGCGGCATCGTCGGCAGGCATCGGCAGAGCGACGGCGGGCGACACCGGGTCTATCGGTCGCGGCTGGCAACACCGATCACGTCCATCGCGACCGATGGCCCTGGATCACCCGGCGTCGCTCCCACCGCATTCCGTCGGCCGTAAAACGGCCAAGGCCGAAATGCTCCAATCATCGGAAGTGAAACGGCGCGCACCGGCCGCAGAGCGGCGGCGGCAGGCCGTCGCGGGTTACGACATGCCTTCGAAGAACAGCTCGATCGCCATCACCAGCGCATCCTCGCGGCCGTTCGCCGCCGGGTAGTAGCGCGGGCGGCGGCCGATCTCGTTGAAACCTTCGCTGTGGTACAGCGCGATCGCGCTGGGATTGGACGGGCGTACTTCCAGGAACACGCGGCGCGCGCCCAGGTCGGCGCCGTACTTGATCAGCGCGCGCAGCAGCAGGCGGCCGTAGCCGCGCGATTGCCGTTCCGGCGCGATGCAGACGTTGAGGATGTGCGCCTCGTCGGCGGCGACGCTGATCACGCCGTAGCCGACGATCTGGCCCTGCTCCAGCAGCACCCAGCCCGGATAACCGGCCTGCAGGCAATCGCGGAAGATGCCGCGCGTCCACGGGAACGGATAGGCGCGGCGCTCGATCTCCATCACCGTGTCGAGGTCGGTCTCGCGCAACGTGCGCAGCGTCGCCGCCGCCGGCGAGGACGCCGTGCCCAGCGCGCTCATCGCGGCGCCTGCTTGCGCAGCGCGCGCAGCTGCGGCCACAGCGCGCGCTTGGCGGCGGCATTGCCGCGCAGTTCGGCCAGCGGCCAGGTCGCCATCAACGTCTGCGTGGCCGGATCGTTCGGATTGCGCCCGGAGGCGCGCAACAACGCGATCTGCAGCCGATCGGGCAGACGCAGGCCGGCGCGGCGCGCAGCCGGCGCAGGCGCCGCGCGTTGCGGCTCCGGATAGTCCGCGGGCGCGGCCGGCGCCCGCCCGCGCAGCGACGGCTCCGCAGCCGCGGGCGCTGCGGCGCGCGGCGCGTGAGCCGGTGTCGCGTGCGCGGACGCCCTGGCCGGCGCAGCCACGTCGGCGGCAGGGGCATCGCGCTCCTCGGCCAGCGACGGCTGCGCGACCACCGCGCCGACGTCGGCGTCGGCCCCGACATAGAGCGTATGGCCCAATGCCTGCAGCCAGCCGTGCTGCTCGGCCGACCACAGCGGCGCGGCGTTGGCCATCGCCTCGCTCACGTCGCGTCCGGCAGCTTGCGCCAGCGCCGCCACAGCCAGTAGCAGGGACCGGACAGGGCGTACAGCACGCCGATCGCCAGCAACGCGCGCGACAGGTCGATGACCAGCACCGCGATCACCACCGGCGCCAGCACCAGCATCAGGAACGGCACCCGGTCGGCACGCGGGCCTTTGGCGGCGCCGCCCTTGAAGCTCCAGAAACGGATGCGGCTGACCATCAGCAGCGCCGCGACCACGGTCACGCCCAGCGCCACGTAGCGCAGCTGCTCGCCGTCCCAGCCCAGGTTGCCGTCGGCGAACGCCCACACGAAGGCCATCATCAGCCCCGCCGCAGCCGGACTGGCCAGGCCCACGAACCAGCGCTTGTCGACGGTGCCGACCTGGGTGTTGAAGCGCGCCAGGCGCAGCGCGGCGCAGGCCGCGTACAGGAACGCCACCGACCAGCCGACCCGGCCCATCACGCTGCCGTCGAACTTCAGCGCCGACAGCGACCAGTGGTACATCACCAGCGCCGGGGCCATGCCGAAGCTGACCAGGTCGGCCAGCGAGTCGTACTGCACGCCGAATTCGCTGCTGGTGCCGGTCAGCCGCGCCACCCGTCCGTCCAGCCCGTCCATCACCGCGGCGACGAACACCGCCACGCTGGCATGCACGAACTGGCCGTTGGCGGCGGCGATGATGGCGTAGAAACCGGAGAACAGGCCGGCGGTGGTGAACAGGTTCGGCAGCAGATAGATGGTGCGCGAACGGGGAGGCGGTCGGGATGGGTCCATGCCGGGCAGTTTAATCGACTTGCCAGGCCCGACGGCGGGTGCTGCAATCGGCCCTCGCCCTCGTGCCCCCGGAGAACGTGATGCGCGCCCTGACCCGGCTTTGCTGCCTGTCCCTGCTCGCCGCCAGCGGCGTGGCCGGCGCCGCCACCCTGTACCAATGGAAGGATGCGCAGGGCGTCACCCACTATTCGCAGAGCCCTCCGCCCGGCGGCAAGTACCAGGCGCGGCGGGTCGACCGCCACGGCGACGCCCCGGTCGAGGCCACCGAAGCCGCCGCCCCGGCCGAGAACGCCAACTGCCTGAGCGCGCGCAAGAACCTGGAGATCCTGGGCAAGCCGGGCAAGGTGATGACCGACCGCGACGGCGACGGCAAGCCCGACGCGGAGCTGGACGACGCCCAGCGCGACGCGCAGAAGGGCCTGGCCGAGGCCGCGATCAAGGCCTATTGCGCGCCCCCCGCCGCCGCGGAGTGAGCGCGGCGCGGCGGCACGGACGCGGCGCTGGCCGCCGCACATCCCCGCAGCGCCGGCAATGACTGGCAAAATGGGCGCCCGCCGTTAGCGAAGCCCCTCGATGCGCCTTTCCCAGTTCCACCTGCACACCACCAAGGAAACTCCGGCCGACGCCGAACTGGTCAGCCACCGGCTGATGCTGCGCGCCGGCATGATCCGCAAGCTCGCCTCCGGCCTGTACACCTGGTCGCCGCTGGGTCTGCGCGTGCTGCGCAAGGTGGAAGCGGTGGTGCGCGAGGAAATGAACCGCGCCGGCGCGGTGGAAGTGCTGTTCCCGACCATCCAGCCGCGCGAACTGTGGGAAGCCACCGGGCGCTGGAAGAAGTTCGGCGGCCTGATGCTCCGGATGAAGGACCGCAAGGAGCAGGAATACTGCTACAGCCCCACCGCCGAGGAGGCCGCCGCCGATTTCGCGCGCCAGGAACTGAGCAGCTACAAGCAGCTGCCGGTCAATTTCTACCAGATCCAGACCAAGTTCCGCGACGAGATCCGGCCGCGCTTCGGGGTGATGCGCGCGCGCGAGTTCCTGATGAAGGACGCCTATTCGTTCCACGTCAGCGACGAGGACCTGGCCCGCGAATACGAGAACATGAAGGCCGCCTACAGCCGCATCTTCACCCGCCTGGGCCTGCAGTTCCGCGCGGTGCAGGCCGATTCCGGCGACATCGGCGGCGACGCCTCGCAGGAATTCCACGTGCTGGCCGAGTCCGGCGAAGACTCGCTGGCGTTCTCCACCGGTTCGGACTACGCCGCCAATGTCGAGACAGCGGTCGCCGCCGATCCGGCGCCCCGCGCGGCGGCGCAGGAGGAACTGCGCAAGGTCGCCACGCCCACCCAGAAGACCTGCGAGGCCGCGGCGCAATTGCTCGGCGTCGCGCTGCAGCGCACGGTCAAGTCGGTCGCGGTGATGGCCGGCGACGCGTTCGTGCTGGCGCTGGTGCGCGGCGATCACGCGGTGAACGAGATCAAGCTGGGCAAGGTCGCCGGCCTGGCCGGCTACCGCATGGCCAACGAGGCCGAGATCCGCGCCCACCTCGGCAGCGAGCCGGGCTTCCTCGGACCGCTGAACCCCAGCCAGCCGATCCGCGTGGTCGCCGACCGCGACGTGGCGGCGATGGCCGATTTCGTGGTCGGCGCCAACGAGACCGGCTTCCATCTGGCCGGAGTCAACTGGGGCCGCGACCTGCCCGAGCCGGAGACCGTGGCCGACCTGCGCAACGTGGTCGAAGGCGAGCGCGCGCACGACGGCGGCGAGATCCGCCTGGCGCGCGGCATCGAAGTCGGCCACGTGTTCCAGCTCGGCCGCCAGTATGCGCAGGCGCTGGACGCCACCGTGCTGGACGAGAACGGCAAGACCGTGGCGATGGCGATGGGCTGCTACGGCATCGGCATTTCGCGCATTGTCGCCGCGGCGATCGAGCAGAACCACGACGAGGCCGGCATCCGCTGGCCGCAGCCGATGGCGCCGTGGTCGGTGGCGGTGTGCGTGATCAATCCCAAGCGCGATCCGGCGATCGACGCGGCCGGCGAGGCGCTGCTGGCCGAACTGCAGCAGGCCGGCCTGGACGCCGCGCTCGACGATCGCGGCCTGCGCGCCGGCGCGATGTTCGCCGATATCGAACTGATCGGCATCCCGCACCGCGTGGTGGTCTCCGAGCGCGGGCTGGCCGCCGGCACCTTCGAATATCGCGCGCGCAGCGGCGGCGACGCCGAGAACCTGGACCGCGCCGGATTGCTGGCGCGCCTGCAGGGTTAATCGGAAAGGCCGGGAATATATCCCGGCCTTTTTTTTTGCGCCGCGATTCGTCACGACGCGGCCTCGACATTTGCCGGGTCAATATGCCGATCGAATCAGCGGCGTTACCCCGCGTTGATTTGACAATCGGAATTCGGTGCGTATAAGTGACACCCACGCCGATCCAGCGATCGGCGTGCCTATCGAAATACCCGGAATATTTGTCAATCCGATAAAGCGATATTATGATTCCGCTCTAGCCAGGGAATGGCTGTATGCCCATCACCCATTTTCCGGAGTACAAATGACCATCGATCTCAGTGGCCTGTCGGCCAAGCAGTTGGGCGCTCTCATCAAGACGGCCAAGAAGCAACAGACCATCGTCGCCAAGCGCACGCCCATCGCCAAGGTCCGCACGCAGCTGGCACGCCTGGCCAAGTCGCACGGTTACAGCATCGACGAAGTCTTCGATGGCGCCGCTCCGGCCAAGCGCGGCCGCAAGCCGGCTGCCGGCAAGCCGGGTCCGAAGCCGGGCCGCAAGCTGGGCAAGGTGCCGCCGAAGTACCGCAATCCGGCCAATACCGCCGAAACCTGGACCGGCCGCGGCAAGCAGCCGCGCTGGCTGGCCGAGCAGGTGGCCAAGGGCAAGAAGGTCGACGACTTCCTGATCGCAGCGCCGGCCAAGTCCGCCGCGCCGGCCAAGAAGACGGCGAAGAAGGCCACCAAGAAAGTCGCCAAGGTCGCCAAGAAAGCCAGCAAGTCCGCCGCCCCGAAAAACTGATCGGCACCCCGATCCGGCAATGGGTCGGGGATCGGTCGTTTATTCGAGAAACGCCGGCGCAAGCCGGCGTTTTTTATGCCTGCCGCAGCGACCGCGGAACTAGAGATTCTTCCGCGCCGGCACCAGCAGATTGCCGAACAGCAGTCCGGCGACCAGCGCCATCACGATATTGGTCACCGCCAGCAGCGCCGACTGCCCGCCGGACACGTCGTGCTGCTGCACCAGGGTCAGCAGTCCGCGCAGGCTGGCGCTGCCGGGCACCAGCATGATGATGCCGGGCAGGCGGATCAGCGCGCCCGGACGCTGCACCAGCCGGCCGAACAGATTGCCGGCCGCGGTCAGCGACATCGCCGACAGGAAGATCCCGACCGGGCTGCCCCAAGCCTCGCCGGCGAAGCGCGCGATCGCGTAGCCGGCCACCGAGGCGGCCATCACCCACGGATAGTCGCGGCCGTTGGCCTTGAACAGCAACGCGAACGCGTACGCCGCGACCAGCAGCGACGCCCATTCCACCCACACCGCCTGCGGCCGCGACGCGTGCACCAGTGGCTCCAGTCCGAGCAACTGCGCCAGGGTCACCGCGATCACCGCGCCCACGGTGAGCTTGAGGATGGTGGTGACCGCGCCGGCGAAGCGCGCCGTGCCGGACACCCAGTGCTGGCTGGTCAGTTCGTTGACCGCATTGGTCAGCGCCATCCCCGGCAGCAGCACCACCAGCGAGGCGATGATCACCGAATTGAGGTTCAGCGGCGCCACGAAGGTCGCCACCAGCGCGGCGACGACGCCGGCCAGCAGCGCCGCCAGCGCCTCGTTGGCCTCCTTGGCGGCCGGGCGCTTGTCGGTGAGCTGGGTCAGCGCGCCGATCAGCAGGCCGATCGCGGTGGCGGTGGCGATGTCAAGCCACGGCAGCCGCCACAGCCCGGCCACGCCCAGCGCGGCCAGGCCGAAGCCGAGCACCTGCATCGCCTTCCAGCGCCGCCCCGGCGGGCGGTCCAGCTGGCGCAGCGCGGTATGGCCCTGGGCCACGCTCATGCGTCCGCTGGCGACGTCGTCGGCGATGCTGTCGGCGACGCTGAGCTTGTGCAGATCGTTGTCGCCCGGCGCCAGCCGCACCACGCGGGTGATGTCGCTGGAGCCGATCGCCTTGGTCGGATCGCTGAAGCTGAGGATCAGCCCGGTCGGGTTGGACCAGGGTTCGCAATCCAGGTCCAACTGCTGCGACAACGCCACCACCGCCGCCTCCAGGCGTTGCGCGGTGGTGCCGTAGGTGTGCAGGCGGCCGGCGATCTCGGAGACGAAGGCGATCCGTTGCGCATAGGTGGCGCTGGCAGAGGGAGTGGCGATGGGCGCGGCTTGCATGTCGGCTAGTATGGCGCGAACCCCGCGCACAGCCACCCTGTGGCGCACGACGACATTGCGGTGCAGGCGAAACAGGTATGCTCGCGCCCGGACACCCCATGATCGAACCGCAACCGCCAACACTCAGCCAGGACGACCGAGACCCCACGCGGGTGCGGCTATCCGGCAGTTGGACGCTGGCCACCGCGCTGGCGTCGTCCGACGTGCTGCGCACGCTGCCGGCCGGCACCACCGGCATCGACGCCAGCGGCATCGGCCAGCTGGATTCGGCCGGCGTGCTGCAGCTGATGCGCTACGCCACCCGCAACGGCATCGCGCACGAGGCGCTGAACTTCCGCCACGACCACCAGGCGCTGGTCAGCACCATCGAGGACGTCGCCGACGACCGCCCCAAGCGCAAGCGCGACTACGGCTTCGCCGCGGCGCTGGAGCGCCTGGGCTACGCGGTGCACCGCAACGGCAAGGAGATCGTCGCCCTGGTCGGCTTCCTCGGCGAGACCCTGGTCAAGGTGCTGCGCCTGGTGCACGAACCGCGGCGTTTCCGCCTGACCTCCACCGTGCACCACATGGAACAGGTCGGGCTGGACGCGGTGCCGCTGGTCGCCCTGCTGTCCTATCTGGTCGGCGCGGTGATCGCGTTCCTGGGCTCGACCATCCTGCGCGACTTCGGCGCCGAGATCTACGTGGTGGAACTGGTCAGCATCGCCTTCCTGCGCGAATTCGCGGTGCTGCTGACCGCGATCGTGCTGGCCGGGCGCACCGCCAGCGCGTTCACCGCGCAGATCGGCGCGATGAAGGCGCGCGAAGAGGTGGATGCGATCCAGACCCTGGGTCTGGACCCGATGGACCTGCTGGTGATCCCGCGGCTGGTGGCGCTGCTGGTGATGCTGCCGCTGCTGACCTTCGTGGCGATGATCGCCGGCCTGGCCGGCGGCGTCACCGTCGGCGCCTTCGACCTGGGCATCCCGCCACAGATGTACCTGGCGCGCATGCACGACACCATCCAGCTGCGGCACATGCTGGTGGGCCTGTCGAAGGCGCCGATCTTCGCGATCGTGATCGGCCTGATCGGCTGCCTGGAAGGCCTGCGCGTGGAAGGCACCGCGCAATCGGTCGGCGAGCGCACCACCTCCAGCGTGGTGCAGACGATCTCGCTGGTGATCATCATCGACGCGATTGCCGCGCTGTGGTTCATGAACGTGGGGTGGTGACGTGAGGCCGGGAATCGGAAATCGGGAATCGGGAATCGGGAAAGCCGGCTGCATCAGTGCATCCGGCCGGGAGTGCACGCTTTGACCATTCCCGATTCCCCAGTCCCGATTCCCGACCAAGAACTGGCCATCTCGGTCCGCGGCCTGCTCAACCGCTTCGGCACCCAGACCGTGCACGAAGACCTGGACCTGGACGTGCGCCGCGGCGAGATCCTCGGCGTGGTCGGCGGCTCGGGCACCGGCAAGTCGGTGCTGATGCGCAGCATCCTCGGCCTGCGCGAGCCCGATGCCGGCCACATCCGCGTGCTCGGCGTGGACACCGACTCCCGGCGCCGCGAAGACCGCCTGCACGTGGAGCGCAATACCGGCGTGCTGTTCCAGGACGGCGCGCTGTTCTCCTCGCTGAGCGTGGGCGAAAACGTGCAGGTGCCGCTGAAGGAGCACTTCGGCGAACTGCCCGACAGCTGGCATTACGAACTGGCGCTGCTGAAGGTGAAGCTGGCCGGGCTGCCGGCCGATGCGATCAACAAGCTGCCCTCGCAGCTGTCCGGCGGCATGCGCAAGCGCGCCGGGCTGGCGCGCGCGCTGGCGCTGGACCCGCCGCTGCTGTTCCTGGACGAACCCACCGCCGGGCTGGACCCGATCGGCGCGGCCGCCTTCGACCGCCTGATCCGCACCCTGCAGGAAGCGTTGGGGCTGACCGTGTTCCTCATCACCCACGACCTGGACACCTTGTACGCTATCTGCGACCGCGTGGCGGTGCTGGCCGACCGCAAGGTCATCGCTACCGCGCCGCTGGCCGAGATCGAGCAGGTCGACCACCCCTGGATCCAGGACTATTTCCACGGCCCGCGCGCGCGCGCGGCGCGCGACGCCAAAACCGCCTGGACCGAGACCCACTGAGCCATGGAAACCAAAGCCAACTACGTCCTGATCGGCGCCTTCACCATCGTGGCCGGGCTGGCCTTGCTGCTGTTCGGGCTGTGGGCCGCCAAGTATTCGTCCGACCGCACCTGGCAGGAATACCGGGTGGTGTTCCGCGAGGCGGTGACCGGCCTGTCGGTGGGCAGCCCGGTGCAGTACAACGGCATCGCGGTCGGCTCGATCACCGAACTGACCCTGGCGCCGAACGATCCGCGCCAGGTGGTGGCGCGGGTGCGGCTGAACTCGACCACGCCGATCAAGAGCGACACCCGCGCCAAGCTGGGCATCACCAGCCTGACCGGGCCGTCGATCATCCAGCTCTCCGGCGGCACCCCGGAGGCGCCGTCGCTGACCTCCATCGACACCAGCGACGCGCCGATCATCCAGACCACGCCGTCGGCGCTGCAGAACATCACCGACACCGCCAACCGCATCGTCGAGCGCCTGGACGAAGTGCTCAGCGACCGCAACGTGGCCAGCATCACCGCCACCCTGCACAACCTGGAAACGATCAGCGGCTCGCTGGCCGACCGCGACGAAGGCATGCAATCGCTGATCCTCAGCGCGCGCGATGCCGCGCGCAATCTCGACGTGACCCTGAAGACCACCAACGGCACCATCCAGCGCCTGGACCAGAACCTGGTGCAGCAGCTGCCGCCGATCCTGGACAAGCTGGAAAGCACGCTGAGCAAGCTCGATTCGGCATCCGGCAACGCCGACAAGATCCTGGGCGAGAACCGCGCGGCGATCAACAGCTTCGCCAACGACGGCCTGGGCCAGCTCGGCCCGACCCTGACCGAACTGCGCGGGCTGATCCGCGACCTGCGCCGGGTCAGCGACCGCCTGGACAACAACCCCGCGCGCTACCTGCTCGGCCGCGACGCCCCGAAGGAGTTCAAACCCAAATGAAGCCGACGCGCGCCCTCCTGCTGCTCGCCCTTCCGGCCCTGCTGCTCGCTGGCTGCTCCGCGCTGGGCGGCGGCAGCAAGGACCCGGTGACGATCTACGCGCCCAACGTGCGCGTCGCGCCGGACCCGACCTGGCCGCAGGTGACCTGGCAGCTGGCGATCGCCAAGCCCAGCGCCGCGCGGGTGGTCGACAGCCCGCGCATCGCAGTGCGCCCCACCCCGGGCGAACTGCAGGTCTACAGCGGCGTCAGCTGGGCGCAGCCGGCCACCGACATGCTGGAGGACACCCTGGTCCGCGCGTTCGAGGATTCCGGCCGCATTCCCGGCGTGGCCCGGCTCGGCACCGGCATCCGCGCCGACTACAAGCTGTTGCTGGACCTGCGCCGCTTCGAATCCGATTACGCCGGCCACGACGTGCCATCGGCCACGATCGAGCTCAACGCCAAGTTGCTGTACACGCCCGACCAGCGCGTGGTCGCCTCGCGCACCTTCCTCGCCGCGCAACCGGCCGCCAGCACCGCGCAGGCGCAGGTCGCCGACGCCTTCAGCCAGGCGCTGTCGCAGGTGACCGGCGACGTGGTCGGCTGGACCCTGCAGCAGGGCCAGGCCGATGCGGCCACGGCCCTGGCGCCGGTGCCAAAGGTCGCACCGGCACCGCGCCGCTGATCCAAAGCCCCTCTCCCACCGGGAGAGGGGTTGGGGTGAGGGTCCGGCGCGAAGCGTCTCGCGGAGTTGGGGGCACGGGGCTTCGCCCTTACCCGCATCCGCCCCTTCGAGGCACTTCCCCCGAAAAGGAGGCCATGCTCCCGAGGGGAGAAGGGAATTCGTGGCCGCTAACGCGCGGCGATTTTCCGAAACGTCAGATTGATCCGCTCGCCGACCGGTTTCGCAGTCCGCGGCAAGGCATGCCGGTACAGGCGCTGGGTCTCCCCGCCCATCAACAGCAAGCCACCGGCGCTCAGTTCCAGCGCCTGGCGCAGCGCCGGCTCCTGGCGATGGCGCAGCACGAAGCGGCGCGTGGCGCCCAGGCTCAGCGAGGCGATCAGCGGACGCGCGCCCAATTCCTTTTCGTCGTCGCTGTGCCAGCCCATCGCATCGCGGCCGTCGCGATAGCGATTGGCCAGCACGCTGTTGAACGCGACTCCGGTCTCCGCGGCCAGCCGTTCGCGCAACGGCTGCAACGCCGGCGGCCACGGATGCGGCGCGAAGCGGGTACCGGAATAGCGGTAGCTCGCCTCCGGGTCGCCGATCCAGCAGCTCAGCCGCGGCGAATCCACCATCCGCCCGAACAGGCGGATGCGGTGAACCTCCCAGGCCACCCCGGACAGCAAGTGCGCCAACAGCGCCGCCGCCTCGGCCGGGGCGAGCCAGCCGGGCAGCCAGCGGACGTCGGCGCCGGGCAGATCGAGTTGCATCGCGCCACGCTAGCATGCCGGCCGGCACCATACGCCAGCGTGCGGAATTTGCCCCGTCACGCACAAAGCCTGAAAATGCAGACAGCCAGATCGAGCCAACGGGAGCGGACCAGATGACGGAATTGGAGGGCGGCGCCAACGCGCCGGAGCCAGTGGAACGCGACGTCATGGAATACGACGTGGTCACCGTCGGCGCGGGTCCGGCCGGGCTGGCGTTCGCGATCCGGCTCAAGCAACTCAACCCGGACATCTCGGTCTGCGTGATCGAGAAGGCCAGCACGGTCGGTGCGCAGATCCTGTCCGGCGCGGTGATCGAACCGGCGCCGCTCGACGCGCTGCTGCCCGGCTGGCGCGACAGCCCGCCGCCGATCTGCGTGCCCGCCGGCGAAGACGAGTTCTGGCACCTGAGCAAGGACGGCGGGCGCAAGTTCCCGATCGTGCCGCCGGGCATGCGCAACCACGGCAACTTCATCGTCAGCCTCGGCGCGCTGTGCGCGTGGCTGGCGCCGCAGGCCGAAGCGCTGGGCGTGGAAATCTATCCCGGCTTCGCCGCCGCCGAGACCCTGCATGCCGACGACGGCACGGTGCTCGGCGTGCGCATCGGCGACATGGGCGTGGCCAAGGACGGGTCGCACAAGCCCGGCTACACCCCCGGCATCGATATCCGCGCCAAGGTCACGGTGCTGGCCGAAGGCGCGCGCGGGCACCTGACCAAGCGCCTGGTCAAGCGCTTCGCGCTGGACGCCGACAGCGACCCGCAGGCCTATTCGATCGGCATCAAGGAACTGTGGCAGCTGCCGGAAGGCCGCGTGGTGCCCGGCAAGATCGTGCATACCCTGGGCTGGCCGGCTGACAACGCCACCTATGCCGGCAGCTTCCTGTACCACCTGGAGAACAACCAGGTGGCGCTGGGCTACGTCAGCGGCCTGGACTACCACGACCCGGAATACCGGCCGTGGGAAGCGTTCCAGCAGTGGAAGAACCACCCGCTGATGAAGCCGCTGCTGGAAGGCGGCACCATCCTGTCGGCCGGCGCCCGCGCCATCGCCAGCGGCGGCTGGCAGTCGTTGCCGAAGGTGGAGATGCCCGGCGCGCTGCTGATCGGCGACAGCGCCGGCCTGCTCAACGTGCCCAAGATCAAGGGCACCCACCAGGCGATCCGCAGCGGCATGCTCGCCGCCGAACACCTTGCCGCCGGCGCGGCGCTGAACCCGGCCGGCTTCGACGCGCGGCTGCGCGGCTCGGAGGTGATGGCCGAACTGCGCCAGGTGCGCAACATCAAGCCCGGTTTCAAGAAGGGCATGTGGTTCGGCCTGCTCAACGGCGCCTGGGAGACCCTGGTCAAGGGGGCCTCGCCGTGGACGCTGAAGGTGACCGCCGACTGGTCGTCGCTGGACCGGCTGGGCGAACACGAACAGCCTAAGCGCGACTACGTGCAGCGCGACCTGGCGCCGCGCGACCGCCTGCAGGCCGTGTACTTCGCCGCCACCGAACACGACGAGGACCAGCCCGTGCACCTGCAGGTGCTGGACCCGCAGATCTGCGTGACCCGCTGCACCGAGGAATACGGCAACCCCTGCACCCGCTTCTGCCCCGCCGCGGTGTACGAGATCGTCGACGACGCGGCCGGCAAGCGCCTGCAGATCAACGCCGCCAACTGCGTGCACTGCAAGACCTGCGACATCAAGGACCCCTACGAAATCATCAACTGGGTCACGCCGGAAGGCGGCTCCGGGCCGAACTACCAGAACCTGTGAGCCACACGCTTCCGACACGATGCTCCTGCTGCGCCGCCGCCGCGTTCTTCGCCACGTGACATCGCGATGAGAGCCCGCTGGCGCAAGGCCGGGCTTGCCGCGCGTGCGGCCGTCGAGCGGCACGGCGGCGGCTGGCGCGGCCTGGTCGCGGTTGCCGAGCGCAGCTGGAAGGTCCTGCGAGCGCTGGGCCTTGCCGGTTTCGTGCGGCGCCTGCGCAATGCCGCGCACGCGCAAACGTCGGCACCTCCGCCATCGGATGTCGCGTTTCCCGCGCCGACGCCGATCGAGCGCGTGCAACTGCGCGTGGGCGTGATGGCCCACGTTTTTTACCCCGACCTGCTGGGTGAATTGGCTGAGGCGCTGACCGCCATGCCGGTGCCGTACGTGCTGATGGTGTCGGTCATCGACGCCGACGCGCAGGCCGCGGCCCAACAGCGCCTGGCGTCGTTGCCCAACCTGCAGACGCTGCACGTGCGCAAGGTCGCCAATCGTGGCCGCGACCTGGCGCCGTTGATCGTGACGTTCCGCGAGGACATCCTCGCGCTCGACATCGTGGCGCACTGGCATAGCAAAAAATCGCTGTATACCGGCAACGAGCGCCAGGATTGGCGCAACTACCTGACCGCGTCCCTGTTCGGTTCGGCGCAGCGGATCGGCTGGATTCTGGGCATGTTCGCCGCCGAACCGCGGCTGGGCATCGTGTATCCGGAAAGCTTCGCCGGCGTGCCGCTGTGGGCGCATACGTGGCTGAGCAACCTGCAGGCCTGTCGCGAACTGGGCCAGCGACTGGGCGTCGGCATCGATGCGACAGCCTATATCGATTTCCCGGCCGGCTCGATGTTCTGGGCGCGCGTGGAGGCATTGCGGCCGATCTACGCACTGGGCTTGAACCTGCACGATTTCCCGGAAGAGCGCGGCCAGATCGACGGGACGCTGCAGCATGCCCTGGAGCGGATGTTCGTGGCGGTGGCGCGCCAGCACGGGCTGCTGGCCGGCATTCTGCCAGCGGACGGAACGCTCGCGCTGAGCACGGAAGGAAGCCGCAACTGGATGCAGGCCTTCCAGATGCCGCTGGCCACACGCGTGGCGCTCTCGGCGATCGATGCCCACGTGGTATCGCTGGACGTGTTCGACACCCTGGTGACGCGCCCCTTCCTGACCCCTGCCGGCGCGCGCGCCTATCTCGCTCATCTGGCCGCCGAAACGCTGGGCGTCGCCGACTTCGCCATGTTGCGCGAGGGCGCCGAAGCGCGCGCGCGCGCAACGGCCGGGCGCGATGTCGACCTGGACGCCATCTATGCCGCGATGGCGCACCTCGCGGAGGCGAAAGACCTTCCCTTGCACGCCCTGCAGGAACTCGAACTGGATACCGAAGCGCGCCTGTTGCGGCCGCGTCAGGCGCTGGTCGCCGCTGCCGCCGCGCTCGCCGGCAACGGCCGGCGCCTGGTCGCCGTGTCGGACATGTACCTGGACAGCGCCGACCTGCAGAGGGTGCTGCCATCGGCAGTGCGCGGACTGCCGCAAGCCTGGTACGTGTCTTGCGAAACCGGCTGGCGCAAGGACGACGACCAGGCCTGGGAACGGCTGCCGGCGCGCGAAGGCGTGGCGGCGCGGCAGTGGCTGCATGTCGGCGACAACGAACAGGCGGATATCCAGCGCCCGCAGATGCATGGCTATCTCACGCCCGTGCATGTGCTGCGGCCAGCGGCCTTGCTCGACGTGGTCCCGGCGTTGCGCCCGTTGCGGCCTGCCGCGGGCGCATCCAGTCCCTGGCAGGATCAGTTGTGGCTGGGCCTGCTCAGTGGCCACCTGGCGGATCTGGCCGATGCCCGGCCGGAGCAGTTCGGCCACCGCCTGCGCCTGGAGTCGCCGACCTCGCTCGGCTACCTGGTCTTCGGCCCGTTGCTCGCCGACTACCTGCTGTGGCTGTCGCGCGTGGCGCTGTCGCGCGGCATCGGCCAGATCCTGTTCCTGAGCCGGGAAGGCTATCTGCTGCAAAAGGCGTTTGCGCAGCTCCAGGCGGCATGTCCGCCGCTGGCCGCGCTGCGCGGCCGCTATCTGCTGGCCTCGCGCCGCGGCACCGGCGTGCCGACGCTGCGCGAGGCCAGCGACCTGGAGGCATTGCTCGGCAGTACCTACACCGGCAGCCTGCAGGATCTGCTGCAGGCACGGCTCGGCACTGCAGCGACACGCGCGATCGCAGCGCAGCTCGGCGCCGCAGACATGCGCGGCATGGTGATGCTGCCGGAGATGCGCACCGCTTTGCTGCAAAAACTGGCGCCTGCGATGCCGGCGCTGCTCGACGTCGCCGCAGTCGAACGCGAAAGCTATCTGCGTTACTGGCGCGCCACGGTCGAAGACGCGCCAGCCATGGTGGCGGACCTGGGCTACGCAGGCACCATCCAGGCGCAACTGGGCAGGTTGACCGGAACCGCGCTGGGCGGCGGCTATTTCGCGGTGAACGACGGCATCGCGCAGGTCCAGGCCAGCGGCTGGGCCGAAGCGCGCTACTTCGATGGCCGCAAAGGGGATGCGGAAACCTCGGCGATCCTGCGACACGACCTGCTGCTGGAAACCTTCCTGACCGCACCGGACGGCCAGTTCTCGCACTTCGCGTTGCGCGACGATGGCAAGGTCGAACCCGTCTTCGCCGACAACGAACTGGATCCCACGCACTTCGCCACGGTCGCCGCAGTCCAGCAAGGCGCGCTCAATTTCGTCGCCGACCTTTGCGCCGTCGGCGGCAGCGAGACCTGGCAATTCACGTTCGACCGGGCATTGATCCAGGCGCCATTGCGCTGCCTGGGCGAGGGCCGCTGGCAGGCCGGCGACTGGGCGCGAGGCTTGGCGGTCGGCGATGCGTTCACTGGCCGCGGCCGGGTCGCCGTGACCATCTGAGCGGCGTCCGCGCCGCGGTAGCGTCAGGCTCTGCGGAAAGCGACCCCGGTCTTGGCAACCAGTTCCGCTTCGTCCACGCCGTCGGCCGCCTCGACCAGCACCAGGCCCTCCGCGCTCACGTCGAACACCGCCAGGTCGGTGATGATGCGGTCGACCACGCCCACGCCGGTCAGCGGCAGGTCGCACTCGGGCAGCAGCTTGTGGCTGCCGTCCTTGGCCACGTGCTCCATCAGCACCACCACGCGCTTGACCCCGGCGACCAGATCCATCGCCCCGCCCATGCCCTTGACCATCTTGCCGGGCACCATCCAGTTGGCCAGGTCGCCGCGCGCGCTGACCTGCATCGCGCCGAGGATCGCCAGGTCGATATGCCCGCCGCGGATCATCGCGAAGGAATCGTGGCTGCCGAAATAGCTGGCACCGGCGCGGGCGGTGACGGTCTGCTTGCCGGCATTGATCAGGTCGGCGTCCACCTCGTCCTCGCTCGGGAACGGGCCGATGCCGAGCAGGCCGTTCTCCGACTGCAGCCACACGTCCACGCCCTCGGGGATGTGGTTGGCGACCAGGGTCGGCAGGCCGATGCCCAGGTTCACGTAGGCGCCATCGGTGAGTTCGCGGGCGGCGCGCTGCGCCATTTCGTCGCGGGTCCAGGCCATGTCAGGCGTCCTTCTGGCGCAGGGTGCGCTGTTCGATGCGTTTCTCGGGATGCGGGTTGTGCACGATACGATCGACGTAGATGCCGGGTAGATGCACCTGGTCCGGATCGATGCTGCCGGTCTCGACGACCTCCTCGACCTCGGCGATGCAGACCTTGCCGGCCATCGCGCAGGCCGGGTTGAAATTGCGCGCGGTCTTGCGGAACACCAGGTTGCCGGCCGCGTCGGCCTTCCAGGCCTTGACCAGGGCCACGTCGGCCTGCAGCGCGGTCTCCAGCACGTAGTGCTTGCCGCCGAATTCGCGCGTCTCCTTGCCCTCGGCGACGATGGTGCCGTAGCCGGTGGCGGTGAAGAATGCGGGAATGCCGGCGCCGCCGGCGCGCAGGCGCTCGGCCAGGGTGCCCTGCGGATTGAACTCCAGCTCCAGCTCGCCGGCCAGGTACTGGCGCTCGAATTCCTTGTTCTCGCCGACGTAGGACGAGATCATCTTGCGGATCTGCCGGGTCGCCAGCAGCTGGCCCAGGCCGAAGCCATCGACGCCGGCGTTGTTGGAGATCACGGTCAGGCCGGTCACCGCACTGTCGCGCAGCGCGGCGATCAAGGCCTCGGGGATGCCGCACAGGCCGAACCCGCCGACCGCCAGGGTCTGGCCATCGCCCACCACGTCGGCCAGCGCCGTGGCCGCGTCGGGGAAAAGCTTGCCGCGCCGTCCGGTCGCCCGGGTAGAGGTGTCGCCCATTCGCCAGCTCCGCATCGGAAGTAGACAAGTAGTTTAGCCGGTCGCCGCGCGCGGCCCGCTGCGCACTGCCGCAATGACCGATTAAGGGCCGGAACGTTACACTCCAGGTTCCCCCATGCAAGGTCCCTCCCCTATGTCGCTTCCCGCATTCAAGGCCTACGACATCCGCGGTCGCGTTCCCGACGAACTGAACGAGGACCTGGCCCGCCGCATCGGCGTGGCATTGGCGGGGCAATTGGAGAGCGGGCCGGTGGTGGTGGGCCACGACGTGCGCCTGGCCAGCCAGGGGCTGCAGGACGCGCTGTCGGCCGGCCTGCGCGCCAGCGGCCGCGAGGTCATCGACATCGGCCTGTGCGGCACCGAGGAAGTGTATTTCCAGACCGACCACCTGCAGGCCGCCGGCGGGGTGATGGTCACCGCCAGCCACAACCCGATGGACTACAACGGGATGAAGCTGGTGCGCGAGAATGCGCGCCCGATCAGCTCCGATACCGGCCTGTTCGCGATCCGCGACACCGTGGCCGCCGACACTGCGCCTGCCGGCACGCCGACCGCGGCCGAGCACAGCCGCACGGACAAGTCCGCCTATATCGCGCACCTGCTGAGCTACATCGACATCGGCTCGCTCAAGCCGCTGAAGCTGGTGGTCAACGCCGGCAACGGCGGCGCCGGCGCCATCGTCGACCTGCTGGCGCCGCACCTGCCGTTCGAGTTCGTGCGCGTGTTCCACGAGCCGGACGGCCACTTCCCCAACGGCATCCCCAATCCGCTGCTGCCCGAGAACCGCGAGGCCACCGCCAAGGCGGTCAAGGAACACGGCGCGGACTTCGGCATCGCCTGGGACGGCGATTTCGACCGCTGCTTCTTCTTCGACGAGAACGGCCGCTTCATCGAAGGCTATTACCTGGTCGGCCTGCTCGCGCAGGCGATCCTGGCCAAGCAGCCGGGCGGCAAGGTCGTGCACGACCCGCGCCTGACCTGGAACACGATCGAGATGGTGGAAGATGCCGGCGGCGTGCCGGTGCTGTGCAAGAGCGGGCATGCCTTCATCAAGGAGAAGATGCGCAGCGAAAACGCCGTGTACGGCGGCGAGATGAGCGCGCACCACTATTTCCGCGAGTTCGCCTACGCCGACTCGGGCATGATCCCGTGGCTGCTGATCGCCGAACTGGTGTCGCAGTCGGGCCGTTCGCTGGCCGACCTGGTCGAGGCGCGCATGCAGAAGTTCCCGTGCAGCGGCGAGATCAACTTCAAGGTCGCCGATGCCAAGGCCGCGGTGGCGCGGGTGATGGAGCATTTCGCCACGCACGCGCCGGCGCTGGACTATACCGACGGCATCAGCGCCGAATTCGCCGACTGGCGCTTCAACCTGCGCAGCTCCAATACCGAACCGCTGTTGCGCCTGAACGTGGAAACGCGTGGCGATGCGGCATTGCTGGAAGCGCGCACGCAGGAAATTTCCGACCTGCTGCGCGACTGATCTCCCCTCCCCCCAGACGCACTATGGAGTTCCCCCGCCCATGAGCGACGTCCTACCCATCATCCTGTCCGGCGGTTCCGGCACCCGGCTCTGGCCGCTGTCGCGCGAGTCCTACCCGAAACAGTTCCTGCCGCTGGTCGGCGAACACAGCATGCTGCAGGCCACGTGGTTGCGTGCGGCGCCCGTGGCCGGGCACGCGCCGATCGTGGTCGCCAACGAAGAGCACCGCTTCGTCGCCGCCGAGCAGTTGCAGCAGATCGGCGTGAAGCCGCAGTCGATCCTGCTCGAACCCAAGGGCCGCAATACCGCCCCGGCGATCGCCGTGGCGGCGCTGGAGGCCACCCGCAACGGCGCCGATCCGCTGCTGCTGATCCTGCCCTCCGACCACGTGATCCGCGACGAAGCGGCGTTCCAGGCCGCGGTACGCGCGGCGGCCGCCGCCGCCGAGCAGGGCAAGCTGGTCACCTTCGGGATCAAGCCGACCGCGCCGGAAACCGGCTACGGCTACATCAAGGCCGGCGCCGGCAACGGCGTCAGCGCCGTCGAGCGCTTCGTCGAGAAGCCGGACCTGGCCACCGCGCAGGGCTACCTGGCTTCGGGCGAGTACTACTGGAACAGCGGCATGTTCCTGTTCCGCGCCTCGCGCTACCTGGAAGAGCTGCGCCGCTTCCAGCCGGCGATCGCCGACGCCTGCAGCAAGGCCTGGGAAGCGTCCAAGCGCGACGCCGATTTCACCCGCCTGGACAAGGACGCCTTCGCCGCCAGCCCGTCGGACTCGATCGACTACGCGGTGATGGAGAAGACCGCCGATGCGGTGGTGGTGCCGCTCGACGCCGGCTGGAACGACGTCGGCTCCTGGTCGGCCCTGCTCGAAGTCTCGCCGCAGGACGCGCAGGGCAATGCGCACCACGGCGACGTGATCGAGATCGATTGCCGCAACACCTACGCCTACGGTTCGCGGCTGATCGCGATGGTCGGGCTGCAGGACGTGGTGGTGGTGGAGACCGACGACGCGGTGCTGGTCGGGCACCGCGAGCGGATCCAGGAGGTCAAGGAGATCGTGGCCAGGATCAAGGCCAGCGGCCGCTCCGAGGCCACCTGGCATCGCAAGGTGTATCGCCCGTGGGGCGCCTACGATTCGATCGACAACGGCCAGCGTTTCCAGGTCAAGCGCATCACCGTCAAGCCCGGCGCCACGCTGAGCCTGCAGATGCACCACCACCGCGCCGAGCACTGGATCGTGGTCAGCGGCACCGCCGAGGTCACCCGTGGCGAGGAAGTGCTGCTGCTCACCGAGAACCAGAGCACCTACATCCCGCTGGGCGTGACCCATCGCCTGAAGAACCCGGGCAAGCTGCCGCTGGAACTGATCGAAGTGCAGTCCGGCAGCTATCTGGGCGAGGACGACATCGTGCGCTTCGAGGACACCTACGGGCGCACTTGAGTCCTGCTGCAGCGAAACGAAAAAAGCCGGGTCGATGCCCGGCTTTTTTCGTTTCCGCCCTTCAGGTCGACACGCGCCGCGCTATGCGGACTGCGGCGCCTGCGCGGCCAGTTCGCCGATCACCCGGCGCAGGCCATCGCGCCACTGCGGCAACACCAGCGAAAAATCCCGCTGCAGCCTGGAGATATCCAACCGCGAATACGCCGGACGCCTGGCCGGGGTCGGATACTCGGCCGTGGCGATCGGCAGCACGCGCGGCGCACGCGCCAGCAGGCCCGCGGCGAGCGCCTCTTCGAAGATCGCCTCGGCGAAGCCGTGCCAGGTGGTCTCGCCGGCGGCGGTCAGGTGCCAGGTGCCAGATTGCGCGGCAGCGCGTTGCGCGAGGACGTGCGCGGTGACGTCGGCGATCAACGCTGCCGGCGTCGGCGTGCCCACTTGGTCTGCGACCACGCGCAATTCGTCGCGTTCGGCGCCGACGCGCAGCATGGTGCGCAGGAAGTTGCTGCCATGCGCGGCGTAGACCCAGGCGGTGCGGAAGATCAGGTGCTGCGCGCCGGAGGCGCGGATCGCGTCTTCGCCGGCGAGCTTGGTCGCGCCGTACACGCCCAGCGGCGCCGTCGGCGCGTCTTCCGGATACGGGTGGGTGCCCTGGCCGTCGAACACGTAGTCGGTGGAGTAATGCACCAGCGGCACGCCATGCGCCGCACACCAGCCGGCGATCGCGGCCGGCACCTCGGCATTGGCGCGCAACGCGGCGTCTCGGTCCTGTTCGGCGCGATCCACGGCGGTATAGGCGGCCGCATTGACCACGGCCGTCGGCTGCAGCCGGTCCAGCAAGGCGCCCAGCGTCTGCGGCTGATCGAAGTCGGCTGTTTCGCAGGCGCTGCCGTCGGGCAAGCGGCCGCTGCGCGTGGTCGCCAGCAACGGCCCGCGCCCAGCCAGCGCGCGCAACAGCTCCTGGCCGACCTGGCCGTTGGCGCCGAACACCAGCGTGGTCACGGCGCGTACACCGGCAGGCGGTCTTCGGCGATGTCGGCCAGGAACGGCGCCATCGCATCCTTGGCCGACAGCACCGGCTGGCTGATCGGCCAGTCCACGCCGATCGCCGCGTCGTCCCAGCGCACGCCGGCGTCGGCTTCCTTCACGTACACGTCGGTGCACAGATAGCTGAACACCGCGCGCTCGGACAGCACCGCGAAGCCGTGCGCGAAACCTTCCGGGATCCAGAACTGTTTCTTGTTCTCCGCGCTCAGCACCACCGCCGCCCAGCGACCGAAGTGCGGCGAGCCGCGGCGGATGTCCACGGCGACGTCGTAGACCTCGCCTTCCAGCACGCTGACCAGCTTGCCCTGCGGGCGCGGCCACTGATAGTGCAGCCCGCGCAGCACGCCCTTGGCCGAGGTCGAGACGTTGCTCTGCACGAAGTGGGTGGGCAGCCCATGCTGGCCGAACCGCTCGGCGTTCCAGGTCTCGAAGAAGTAGCCGCGTTCGTCGCCGAACACCGCCGGCTCGATCACCACGCAGCCGGGCAGATTGGTTTCAATCACTTTCACGGAACAATTCCTCGGACAGCCAGTTCATGCAGGTATTTGCCATAGTCGTTCTTCAACAGCGGCGCGGCGAGTTTTTCCAGCTGCGCGGCATCGATCCAGCCCTGGCCGAACGCGATCTCTTCCGGGCAGCACACCTGCAAGCCCTGTCGCGACTGGATGGTCTCGATGAAGTTGGAGGCCTCGTGCAGCGACTGATGCGTGCCGGTATCCAGCCAGGCGTAGCCGCGGCCCAGCGGTTCCAGGTGCAGTTCGCCCGCCTCCAGGTAACGCCGGTTGAGATCGGTGATTTCCAGCTCCCCGCGCGGCGAGGGCTTCAACGCGGCCGCGTGCTCGCTGGCCTGGCCGTCGTAGAAGTACAGGCCGGTCACCGCATAGTTGGAGCGCGGCTGGGCCGGCTTTTCGGCGATGTCGATGACCTTGCCGGCCTGGTCGAACTCGGCCACGCCATAGCGCTCCGGATCGTTGACCCAATAGCCGAACACGGTGGCGCCGTGCTGCCGCGCGTCGGCGCGGCGCAGGGTCTCGGTCAGGCCATGGCCGTGGAAGATGTTGTCGCCCAGCACCAGGCAGCTCGGCTTGCCGTCGATGAACTCGCGGCCGATCAGGTAGGCCTGCGCCAACCCGTCCGGACTCGGCTGCACCGCGTACTCCAGGCGCATGCCCCACTGCGAGCCGTCGCCCAGCAACGCGCGGAACAAGGCCTGCTCGTGCGGGGTGTTGATGATCAGCACCTCGCGGATGCCGGCCAGCATCAGCACGCTGAGCGGGTAGTAGATCATCGGCTTGTCGTACACCGGCAGCAGCTGCTTGCTGACGCCCTTGGTGATCGGATACAGCCGGGTGCCGGAGCCGCCGGCCAGGATGATGCCTTTGCGTTGGGTCATGAGGTGCTTCCTAGGAAGTCCGCACATCGATGTGCGGGCTCTTTTGCGAGGGACTCGCGTTATGCCGCCGTGCCGATGCGTTCCAGCCGGTAGCTGCCGTCGAGCACGCCCTGCACCCAGGCCTGGTTGGCCAGGTACCAGTCCACGGTGATGGCGATGCCCTGCTCGAAGCTGTACTGCGGCTCCCAGCCCAGCTCGTTCTTCAGCTTGGACGCATCGATCGCGTAGCGCCGGTCGTGGCCGGGGCGGTCGGCGACATGGGTGATCTGGCTGGCGCGCGGCTGGCCGTCGGCGCGCGGGCGGCGCGCGTCGAGCAGCGCGCAGATCGCCTGCACCACCTCGATGTTCTGCTTCTCGGAGTTGCCGCCGACGTTGTAGGTCTCGCCGACCCGGCCCTTGGCCAGCACGGTGCGGATCGCCTCGCAATGGTCGCCGACGAACAGCCAGTCGCGCACCTGCTTGCCGTCGCCGTAGACCGGCAGCGGCTCGCCGGCCAGTGCCTTGGCGATCACCAGCGGCACCAGCTTTTCCGGGAAGTGGTACGGACCGTAGTTGTTGGAGCAGTTCGTGGTCAGCACCGGCAGGCCGTAGGTGTGGTGGAACGCGCGCACCAGGTGGTCGGAAGCGGCCTTGGAGGCCGAGTACGGCGAATTGGGCGCGTACGGCGTGGTCTCGGAGAACTTGCCGGTCTCGCCCAGGGTGCCGTAGACCTCGTCGGTGGACACGTGCAGGAAGCGGAATGCGGCGCGCGGTCCTTCCGGCAGCGCCTTCCAGTGGTCGCGCACCGCTTCCAGCAGGCCCAGGGTGCCGACCACGTTGGTCTGGATGAAGGCGCCAGGGCCATCGATCGAGCGGTCCACATGGCTCTCGGCGGCGAAGTTCAGCACCGCGTCGGGCTGGTGCTCGCGCAGCAGTTGCGCCACCAGATCGCGATCGCCGATATCGCCCTGCACGAAGACGTGGTCGGGATTGCCTTCCAGCGTCACCAACGTGTTCAGATTGCCGGCATAGGTCAATGCGTCCAGATTGATCACGCGCACCCCGCGCGACACCGCTTCCAGCACGAAATTGCCGCCGATGAACCCGGCGCCGCCGGTTACTAGCCATGTAGCCACTGTCACGTCTCCTGGTCGGCGCTGCGAGGCGCGCCGCTGCTCAAACCGCACAGGATATACGCTTTGCCGGGGATGGTCGCCTGCGCCTGCCGGGCCGGGTTCAGACTGGGGCAGCCGCCTCCGACCGCCACCATACGCCCTCGCATGGTCCATCGCCGCCGGTTAGAATCCACCGACTGCCCCGTGCCAGCCGCCGCGGCCGGGCCTTCCCGCACTGCTGAAGGATCTCGTACAAGATGAAAATCCTCGTCGCCTACAAGCGCGTGGTGGACTACAACGTCCGCATCCAGGTCAAGCCGGACGGCTCCGGCGTCGTGACCGAGGGCGTCAAGCTTTCCCCCAATCCGTTCGACGAAATCGCCCTGGAAGAGGCGCTGCGCCTGCGCGACGCCGGCGTCGCCAGCGAGGTGGTGGTGGTCACCCTGGCTCCGGCCGATGCCGCCGCGCACCTGCGCAACGGCCTGGCGATGGGCGCCAACCGCGCCATCCACGTCGTCACCGATGCCGCGATCCAGCCGCTGACCGCGGCCCGCACCCTGCTCAAACTGGTCGAGCAGGAGCAGCCGGACCTGGTGATCCTGGGCAAGCAGGCGATCGACGACGACGCCAACCAGACCGGGCAGATGCTGGCCACGCTGTGGGGCCGCCCGCAGGCGACCTTCGCCGGCAAGCTGGTGGTCGCCGACGGCAAGGCCACGGTGACCCGCGAAGTCGACGCCGGCCTGGAAACGCTGGAAGTGGACCTGCCGGCGGTGGTCACCACCGACCTGCGCCTGAACGAGCCGCGCTTCATCAAGCTGCCCGACATCATGAAGGCCAAGAGCAAGCCGCTGCAGACCCTGGCCTTCGCCGACCTGGGCGTGGAGTCCAACGACAGCCTCGCCACCACCCACTACGCGCCGCCGCCCAAGCGCAGCCGCGGCGTGATGGTCAAGGACGCCGCCGAACTGGTGGCCGCACTCAAGCAGAAGGGGTTGCTGTAATGGCCAAGATCCTCGTCGTCGCCGAACACCTGAACGGCCAGCTCAACGCGGCCACCGCCAAGACGGTCAGCGCCGCGCAGGCGCTGTCGCCGGAAACCATCGACATCGTCGTGCTGGCCGCCGACCCGGCCGCCGTCGCCGCACAGGCCGCGCAGATCGCCGGCGTGAGCCGCGTGCTCACCGTCGCCGACCCGGCCAACGCACACGCCATCGCGCAGGTGCTGGGGCCGCAGATCGCACAGCTGGCGCAGGGCTACAGCCACGTGTTCGGTCCCTCCACCACCTTCGGCAAGGACCTGATGCCGGTGGTCGCCGCGCTGCTCGGGGTCAACCAGATCTCCGACCTGATGGCGGTCGATGGCGACTATGCCTTCAAGCGCCCGATCTACGCCGGCAACGCGATCATCAGCGTGCAGGCGCCCGCCGACCAGACCGTGGTCGCCACCGTGCGCAGCGCCTCGTGGCCGGAAGCGGCACAGGGCGGCAGCGCGGCGATCGAAGCGGCCAGCGTCAGCGCCACGCTGCCCACCCACACCCGCTTCGTCGGCCTGGCCGCGGGCAGCTCCGACCGCCCCGACCTGCAGAGCGCCAAGCGCGTGGTCTCCGGCGGCCGCGGCGTGGGCTCGGCGGAGAACTTCCAGATCATCTACAAGCTGGCCGACAAGCTCGGCGCCGCGGTTGGCGCTTCGCGCGCGGCGGTGGATGCCGGCTACGTGCCCAACGAACTGCAGGTCGGCCAGACCGGCAAGATCATCGCCCCGGACCTGTACGTGGCGGTCGGCATCTCCGGCGCGATCCAGCACCTGACCGGGATCAAGGACGCCGGCACCATCGTCGCGATCAACAAGGATCCGGAATCGCCGATCTTCGAGATCGCCGACATCGGGCTGGTGGGTGACCTGTTCACCTTGCTCCCGGAACTGGAAACGGCACTGGGTTGACGCCGATGCGGTTCCGATGACTTCGCTGCCGCCCTCCGGCGCCGACGGCATGCCGATGCCGCGGCGACGGCGCATGGACCACCTGGCCGGGTTCGTGCTGCTGTTGTGCGCGGGCTACGTGGCCACGCTGTTCTGGGTGGACCGCGGCAACGGCACGTTCTCGCGATTGAGCGAGGTCGGCCACCTGATGGCGCTGGCGACCTTGCCGGTCAGCGCCAGCTACCTGTTCCGGTACTGGCGCTGGCGCTGGCTGCTGCAGCGCTACGGCCATCCGGTCCCGTTGTTCGCCGGGCTGGCCGGCTATCTGGCCGGCTTCGCCTTGACCGCGACGCCGGGCAAGGCCGGCGAATTGCTGCGTATCCGCTATTTTGCCCGCATGGGCGTGCCCGCGCGGCGCACCATCGCCGTGTTCGTGTTCGAGCGCGCGTCCGACCTGCTGGTCATCCTGGCGCTGTCGCTGCTGGCCGCTCCGGTGTTCCCTACGCTGGGTGTGCTGGCGGCGGTGGTCCTTGCCTTCGTGGGCCTGTTGTTCGGCGCGGCCGCCTGGCCGCCGCTGCTGGACCGGTTGACCGGCCTGGTGCGCTGGATGCCCGGGCGCTGGCTGCAGCGCCTGGCCCAGTTCGCGCTGGCCGCAGCGCTGGAACTGCGCGGCTGCCTCGGTGCGCGCCAGTTCGGCCAAAGCATGGTCGCCGGGTTGATGGCCTGGGGCCTGACCTCCTCGGTGTTCGTCGGCCTGTGCCTGGGGATGGGCCTGGAGCTGGATCCCATCGTGGCGTTCGGCATCTACCCGCTGGCGATGCTGGTGGGCGCGCTGTCCTTCGTGCCCGGCGGCGTCGGCACCACCGAACTGGCGATCGTGCTGATGCTCGACCGCCTCGGCATCGCCACCGCCGACGCGATCGCCGTGGCGGTGGCGGCGCGCCTGGTCACGCTGTGGTACGCCATTCTGGTCGGCGCGCTGGCGATGATCAGGGCCGAGTTCCTGCCCCGCGGCGAGAGCGCCTGATTCGCTAGGTATAATCGCGGCCCCGCAATGGACCGCCAGGCCATCGAATGTCTGCCCCTACCAGTTCCCCGCCCCACCATCCGGCAGTTTCGGGGCGCGCCCTGTGCGTGGATCTGGATGGCACCCTGCTGAACTCGGACATTCTCTACGAATCGGTGCTGGCGCTGCTGGCACGCAATCCGCTGTACCTGTTCCTGCTGCCGCTGTGGTTGCTGCGCGGCAAGGCGGCGCTGAAACGCGAACTGGCCTCGCGCGTCACCCTGCCGGCCGAGACCCTGCCCTACAACGAAAAAGTCCTGGAACTGCTGCGTACCACCACGCAGCGTCCGCGCGTGTTGTGCACCGCATCCGATGCCTTGCTGGTGACGCCGATCGCGGAGTATCTGGGCCTGTTCGAGCAGGTGATCGCCAGCGACGGCAAACGCAATCTCTCCGGGCGCAACAAGGCCGATGTCCTGGTCGAAACGTTCGGTGCCGGCAATTTCGACTATGCCGGCAACGGCAGCGTGGACCTGCACGTATGGGAGAAAGCCGGCGGCGCCTGGGTCGTCAACAATGGCAACGCGCTCAGCAAGGCCGCCGCGCAGCGCACCACGGTGCATGCGCATTGGCCCGCGCCGCCGCGCGCCCGCGCCTGGCTGAAGGCGCTGCGGCTGCACCAGTGGCTGAAGAACCTGCTGGTGTTCGTCCCGCTGCTGACCGCGCATCGCTTCCTGGATCCGGAGTCGGTGCTGCAGGCGGCGATCGCGCTGGTCGCGTTCGGCTTGTGCGCCTCCGGCGTGTACGTGCTGAACGATTTACTCGATCTCACCCCGGACCGGCAGCACCCGCGCAAGCGCAAGCGCCCCTTCGCCGCCGGCCGCCTTCCCCTGCTGCACGGCCTGTTCGCCGCGCCGGCGCTGACCGTGGCCGGGCTCGCGCTGTCGCTGGCCTGCAGCCTGGAATTCACCCTGGTGCTGCTGGCCTACTACGTGATGACGCTGGCGTACTCGCTGCGGCTGAAGCGGATCGTGATGATCGACGTGGTGCTGCTGGCGGCGCTGTACACGGTGCGGATCATCGGCGGCGCGATGGCGATCGGCGTCGAGCTGTCGTTCTGGCTGTTGGCGTTCTCGATGTTCATCTTCCTGTCGCTGGCCCTGCTCAAGCGCTATACCGAGCTGCACGCGATGCTGAGCAGCGGCAAGACCAAGGCCAGCGGGCGCGCCTACTCGGTGGAAGACCTGTCGCTGCTGCAGTCGATGGGCGCGGCGGCCGGCTACATCGCGGTGATGGTGATGGCGCTGTACATCAACAGCCCCGAGAGCGTGGAACTGTACCGCCACCCGAAAGTGCTGTGGCTGGTGTGCCCGGTGCTGCTGTACTGGGTGAGCCGGGTGTGGGTGATCGCGCACCGCGGCGACATGCACGACGACCCGATCGTGTTCGCCGCCACCGACCGGGTCAGCCAGGTGGTGGTGGTGCTGTGCGGACTGTTCGCGCTGAGCGCCATCTGATGGTGGACGCGGGGCAATCCTGGGGACGCTATCCGAAGGCGAGGCAGGTGTTGCTGCCGGTCACCGACCGGACGGCGGAACTGCCTGCGTTCGACGGCCATGCGCTGCCGCGTGGCAACGGCCGCAGCTATGGCGACAGCTGCCTGAATCCGGACGGCACCTTGCTGGCGACGCGTAGCCTGGACCGGTTCATCGCATTCGATCCGGCGACCGGCCTGCTGCGCTGCGAAGCCGGGGTCACCCTGGCCGAGATCATCGACCTGGCGCTGCCGCAGGGCTGGTTCCTGCCGGTCACCCCGGGCACCCGCTACGTGACGGTGGCCGGCGCCATCGCCAACGACGTGCATGGCAAGAACCACCACCGCACCGGCAGCTTCGGCCACCATGTGCGCGCGTTCGAGCTGCTGCGCAGCGACGGCACGCGCCGCGTGTGCAGCCCCGACGACGATGCCGAAGGCTGGTTCGCGGCCACCGTCGGCGGCCTCGGATTGACCGGCCTGATCACCTGGGCGCAACTCCAGCTGCGCCGGGTCGCGAGCGCGGCCCTGGAAACGGAGAACATCCGCTTCGGCTCGCTCGACGAGTTCTTCGCCTTGTCCGCGGCCTCCGCCGACAGCCACGAATACAGCGTCGCCTGGATCGACTGCCTGGCCGGCGGCCGCGCGCGCGGCCGCGGCCACTTCACCCGCGCCGACCATTGCCCGGGGTTGCCAGAAGAACGGCCCAAACCGCCCGGCGCAGGCCTGCCGATGCCGCTGACGCCGCCGTTCTCGTTGGTCAACCAACTGTCGCTGCGGCCGTTCAACGCGCTGTACTTCTGGCGCCAGCCTGCGCCGCGCAAGCGCTCGGTCAGCCACTTGCTGCCGTTCTTCTATCCGCTGGACGGCATCCGCAACTGGAATCGGATGTACGGCCCGGCCGGTTTCCTGCAGTACCAGTGCGTGCTGCCGCCGGCCGCCTCGCGCGATGGCATCGACGCGTTGCTGGCGGAGATCGCGCGCAGCGGCAGCGGCTCGTTCCTGGCGGTGCTGAAGGAATTCGGCAACGCGCGCTCGCTCGGCATGCTGTCGTTTCCGCGCCCGGGCACCACCCTGGCGCTGGATTTCCCCAACAGCGGCCCGGAGGTGTTCCGGCTGCTGGAGCGGCTGGACCGCATCGTCGACGCGGCCGGCGGCGCTCTGTACCCTGCCAAGGATGCGCGCATGAGCGCGGCGTCGTTCCAGCGCGCCTACGGCCGCTGGCGGGAATTCGCCGATTATCTCGACCCACGTTTTTCTTCCGGCTTCTGGCGCCGGGTCACGGAGTAGACATGCAACGCGTCCTCATCATCGGTGCCACCTCGGCCATCGCCGAAGCCACTGCCCGACGCTACGCCGCACGCGGCGCGGCGATCCATCTGCTCGGCCGCCAGGCCGCGCGCCTGGAGGCGATCGCGGCAGACCTGTCCGTGCGCGGCGCCAAGAGCAGCGTCGGCGTGCTCGACGTCAACGACGGCGCGCACCACGGCGCAGCGTTCGACGCGGCATGGGCGGCTCTCGGCGGCGTGGACGTGGTCCTGATCGCGCACGGCACCCTGCCGGACCAGGCCGCGTGCGACGCCTCGGTCGAGCTGTCGCTGCGCGAATTCGCCACCAACGGCACCTCCACGATCGCGCTGTGCGCGGCGCTGGCGCCGCGCCTGGCGGCCGGCGCGACGCTGGCGGTGATCTCCTCGGTCGCCGGCGACCGCGGCCGCGCCAGCAACTACCTCTACGGCAGCGCCAAGGCCGCGGTCAGCGCCTATCTCAGCGGCCTCGGCCAGCGCCTGCGCCCGGCCGGGATCAACGTGCTGACGATCAAGCCGGGCTTCGTCGACACGCCGATGACCGCCGCCTTCAAGAAGGGCGCGCTGTGGGCCAAGCCCGACCAGATCGCCAAGGGCATCGTGCGCGCCGTCGATCGCCGGCGTGCCGTCGCCTACCTGCCGGGTTTCTGGTGGGCGATCATGTTCATCATCAAGTCCATCCCCGAATTCGTTTTCCGCAGGATCAAGCTCTGACATGACCGACAAACACGCCAAGATCGTCATCACCGGTGCCGCCGGGCTGGTCGGACAGAACCTGATCGTCGAACTCGAGCAGCAGGGTTACACCCAGCTGGTGGCGATCGACAAGCACGCGCACAACCTGCAGATCCTGCGCGAGCTGCATCCGGCGGTGCGCGTGGTGCATGCGGACCTGGCCGAGCCCGGCGACTGGGCGCGCGAATTCGAAGGCGCCGCCTGCGTCGCCCAGCTGCATGCGCAGATCACCGGCAAGACCACCGAGCTGTTCACCCGCAACAACCTGGTGGCCACCTCGCACGTGCTCGATGCCTGCCGCGCAGCCAACGTGCCGTACCTGGTCCACATCAGTTCCTCGGTGGTGAACTCGGTGGCGAAGGACGACTACACCAATACCAAACGCGCGCAGGAAGAAATGGTGGTGGCCAGCGGCCTGCGCCACTGCGTGCTGCGCCCGACCCTGATGTTCGGCTGGTTCGACCCCAAGCACCTGGGCTGGCTGTCGCGCTTCATGGCCAAGACCCCGGTGTTCCCGATTCCCGGCGACGGCAAGTTCATGCGCCAACCGCTGTACGAGCGCGACTTCTGCCGCTGCATCGCCAAATGCATCGAACGCGAGCCCGACGGCGAGGTCTACGACATCGTCGGCGATACGCGCGTGGACTATGTCGACATCATCAAGACGATCAAGCGGGTCAAGAAGCTGCATACCCTGATCGTCCATATCCCGATCGGGTTCTTTGCCTTCCTGCTGCGCGTGTATTCGCTCTTCAGCTCCAAGCCGCCGTTCACCGCCGACCAGCTCAAGGCGCTCAGCGCGGGCGACGACTTCAAGGGCGTCGATACCGAAGCGGTATTCGGCGTGCGCCAGACGCCGTTCGAGGACGCGATCCGGGAGAGTTACACCGATCCTCGGTATAGCCGCATCGTGCTGCAGCGCTGAAGAGACCCGACGTCGATGAACCTGCGCAGCGACTACCGGATCGATCTGAGGAGATACGATCTCGGCCTTTTCTTCCTTGCCTTTGCCCTGGTCTGCCTGAAATCCAATGACGCCCTGGCGCATCCGCAGTTGTGGGCGGAAGACGCCGTTCTTTTCCTGAAAGACCAGATAGAGCAGCAGGGACTGCTGCTGTTCAGACCATACGCAGGCTATCTGCACGCCGCGCCGCGGCTGGTGACATGGTTCGCGTCCTTCGTAAGCGCGGCATACACGCCGCTCATCTACAACGCCAGCGCGATCGCCATTGCCGCAGCATCGATTTTCATTTGCGTAAAGAACCTGCGCCCGCTGATTCCGCCGTATCTGGTGCTGAGCGTGTTCTTGTTCACCCCGACGAATGGGGAGGTGTTCGGCACGATCACCAACATCCAATGGTTCCTGCAATTTCCGCTGATCACCTACTGCTTCATCGCCACGAAGGCCAGCAATCCGATCGCCAGGCATGTGCTCAAGGGTGTTTTCGCCATCGCCGCGCTAACCGGCCCCTTCTCGATCATCTGCCTTGCGCTGATGGCGCTGAGCTTGCTCGGCTTCCTCGCCCTGCGCGTCACCAGACGCTCGAACCTGCTTTCCATCGCTACCGAGTACCTCGAGCAGCGCGACTTCGGCGCCTGGGCGGTGGTGGCGGCGTGCGCGGTGATTCAACTGTCGTTCCTGTACACATCGGCGCCGGAACACCCCCAGTACACCTCCCTCGCCCGCCTCGTGGTCGGCTCGCTTGGGCAGGCCGCTCCGTTGCATATCCTGGGCTACAACCCGCTTCGGCCGGTGTTCTGGCCGATCGGCTATGCGGCAGCCGGCATGTACATCCTGTTTTTCAGCAGGCTCGCCCCTGTAGCCCGTATTGGCGTGCTTCTCTCCTTGGCCTTTGCGATCCTCGAGGTGTTGGCCGCAGCGCACAAGGTCACCGTCGAACCGCTGCTGTCGCTGCTCCACGGCGACCGTTATTTCTTCGCATTGAAAATCCTCTTCTGGTGGGTCTTCTTCATCGTTCTGAAGGATCTGCTGGGCAGCGAAAGGCAGGGCGCCAGATGCACGTTGCTATTGCTGCTGTTTATTTGCCTGTTGAACAAGGACCACATGCTGCGGCCGAGCTTTGTCGACTACGGACCCGCTGCAGAACTGCGCAAACTCGATGAGCCGGGCTCGCATACCATCAAGTTCAATCCCGAGGGCTGGGAAGCCACCATCACCACGAAGGAATGATACCAGTGCTACCGCATGCGCCATTTTCCTGATGGGCACGGCGCGTGGACGGGTCTCCGATGGATAGGAAGCGACAACGATTTGACTGGCGTTTGCAGGGGAGCACGGGCCAATACCTGCGTGGGGTGCGGCGTACAAAGCCATTTTCATTGACTGTATATTCCCTTCTTGGGTGCATGGACGCCGGTTGCTCCGGTCTCATCCCGAATGCCGCCGGGAAAACGAATGCTTCGCATGCTGCGCGACGGCATCCGCGCCCCCCTTGCCAGAGCCCCTGCAACTTCACTTTTCGAAGAAATGTCCATGTTCCGCCTATTTCGTAAATGGCATGCGATTGTCATCCTGAGCATGTCGCTGCTCGCATGCCAGCAGTCTCCGCACCCTGGCCTCGTGCAGGGTGGCGGCTGCCCGCCGAAGCAGTCTCCCTATCTCAAGCAGGCGCCGAGCATCGACGGGCGCATCACCTACTGCGACCAGGGCGACGCTTCCACCGGCGAGATCAGGACAACGGCATATCCCGCCGGGACGCGCCGCGTCACTGTGATGATGGCGGGGTATCCCGGTACAGAGGGCGTTCGCGTCCTGGCGGTCGCCACCGACGGCAGTTTCACTTCGGCACTGAAGGCAGACAAGATCGGAGACAGCTGGAAGCCGGTCACCTTCCAATTGCCCGAGGCGGCCCAGGCGCACGCGTTCTACCTTCGGCTCGTCGACGATGCGACCGGCACGTTCGGCTGGGCAGGCATGGGCTTTGATCGTGACGGCCTGGCCACGACGCTGCCCACCCACGCGCTGCCAATGGCATTGGCGATCCTGACCGCGCATCTGTGGCTGATCCTCGCCGGCTGGCTGCTGCCGCGAACGTGGACTGCGCCGGCGCGTGCGCTTTGCGCGGTGCTGGCGCTCGGCGCGGCATCCGGCTGCGTCATTGTGAGCTACATTGCATCTCCCGCCCTCGGCGGAATCATCGCCTACGGCGCTGCTGCCCTGCCGCTGCTCGCGTTGCCGCTGCGGCTGCGCCGGGGGCGGGCGCCGATTGCCGATGCCGTCGCGCTGCACCGCCTCTTCTTTCCCTCGTTCCTGCTGGCATTGCTGATTCTCTGGATCGGGCTCTATCCGTTTTCATGGGACGGACAGGATTGGCAGATCGCCGCCAATCGTTGGCGGAATCTGCCGATGGACTCGTGGCTACCGCTCACCTTCGCCGACATGGTTTCGGCCGGGCGCCTGGACGTGCCGATGATCGGCGACTGGCTGAGCAGCGATCGGCCGCCGCTGCAATCGGGCCTGTATCTGTTGTTCTTCCATTCCTGGCTGCCGCACGGCGGCCTGATCTATCAGGCCCTGTCGACGTGGGCGCAAGCGCTGGTGCTCGTGCCGCTGCTGGTCCTGGTCGGCACGCTGCCGCGGCGTTCGCAACGGGCCGCGATCGTCTTCGCGCTCGCGCTTTCCCCGCTGGTGCTGCTCAACGGCCTGTTCGTATGGCCCAAGCTCTTCGCGGCGACGTTTTGCGCCATCTTCCACATCGCCCTGTTCGGACCGGCCAGCATCGCCAGGCCGGCACGCTGGTCGATGGCCGGGCTTGCGGCAGCCTTGGCCATGCTGTCGCATGGCGGAGCGCTGTTCGTCCTGGTGGGGTCCACGGCCGCGTTCCTGCTACTGAAGCGCGGGCAAGCGTTGCCGGTGCTGGTCAAGACCGGCGCCCTTGCGGTGGCGGCCTACCTGCCTTGGGTCGCCTACCAGCGCCTCATCGACCCGCCAGGCGACAGACTGTTGAAATGGCATTTCGCCGGCCACGTCCCGGTCACCCACGATTCCTTCTTCCACGTACTGCGCGCCGCCTATGCCGATCTCGGCCTCGGCCAATGGCTCGCCGGGCGCGCCTCCAACCTGAACAGCCTGATGCACGGCAGTTTCAGCTTTTTCGGCGACGCCTTGGCGCTGTTTTGGAATCGCAGTCCTGCCGCGATCGCCACCGTCGTCGAGAACAGCTTTTTCTACGGCGCCTATTCCATGTGGTTCGCTTCGCCGCTGTGGCTGCTACCCTGTGTTGCCTATGCGTTCGCCAAGCGTCGCAGCCTGCGCCCGGTGCGGTTTCCCTCCGACCTGGCGCTCGCCGCCGCACTGTCGTTCCTGTTCTGGATCCTGGTGATCTACGAACCTGGACAGACGGTCATCCATCAGGGCGCCTACTTCAGCTTCCTGATGAGCATGCTGGTGATACTGCTCATGCTGGCTCAGTGCTTTTCGCCGGCGCTCTATGCCGTCGTCGCGCTCAACGTCGCGGTCGCTGCACTCGCCTACGCCTTCGACAGACCCTTTGATGGCGCATCCTGCGCGATCCATATCGGTGCCACGCTGGCATTGGCCGGGGGCTTGCTCGCCGCCTGCAGCCTGGCTTCACCGGAAGCGATGGACGACGAGAACCGCCGGTGTTGACCCCTGCATTGCGGCGCTCGGCGCTGCGCCTGGCGCAGGCAACGCTCGCGTTCGCACTGCTGTGGTGCAGTGCGGGCACGGCCGCCGCGGTGACGATACCGGCCATAGATGGGGGATGCCGTGCCGCTTCATCGGCAAGCCTACGCCCGAGTGAGCGCGTGGCCATATCGGCCATCACCTACTGCGCACAAGGCGACGCCACGCGCGCGACGCTAGCGGTAACCGTCAAGAGAAAATCCCTGCAGCGACTGCAACTGTTCACCGCCGGCTACATCAAGGGCGGTTCGGTGCGGCTTCTCGCCCAGCAAAGCGGCCAAGCTCCGATCGCGCTTCTGCCAGAGAAGAGCGACGACGAACAATGGCAACCCCTCTATTTTTCCGTGCCATCCGGCTGGGGCCCAGGCGACATCACCTTCACGCTGACGGATGACGCGACAGGCGGATTTGGCTGGGGCGGTCTCGGCCTAGGCAAGCGGCGCCATCTCGCTGGCGATGCCAGCGCCTATGCGATCGTCGCCCTGCATGCGGTTGCGATTGCCGGCCTGCTGTTGCTGCCGGGCTTGTTATGGCGATCATGCATCGGCCCATTGCCGCTCAGCCTGCTGCCGGTTCCAGGCATCATCCTGCTTGCGTTGAACGGCCTGGCTTTGTGGATACTGCCGGCATCGGCCGCGCAGTGGTTTCGCGCCGGCTTGGCCGGCATCTATTTGCTTTTTGCCGTCGCGCTCCTGTACCGCCGTCGGATCAGGCGTGACGGCCCCGGAACGCCAAGGTCGGGAGATCGCATCTTCATTATTGCGATCGTGTTGGCCTTGCTGCAGGCGATCAGCATCGGTCTCAATCCCCAGGGTGTCGCGCAGGAATACGGCGGCGACGGAGAGCTTCCCGGCAGAATGGTCGCCTCTCCCCCGGACCATGTGATTCCTTACGGCACCGCCGTCTATCTCCTTCATCGTTACGATGGCGATGAAAAGAGATTCGAGTATTTTGGCGACTGGTCCATCGGCTCGCGCGGTCCGTTGGTGCCGCTGGGCATCAACACCTTGCTGCAGCTTTTCGGTGCCGCCCCGGGCGATCCACCGTCCTCGGCGCGAGTCCAATGGCCTGGGGTGGACTCGGGCGTGGACCTGGCGAGGCTCTTCGGATGGATGCTCAATGCGCTCCCCATCCTCGGGGCGCTGCACCTGATGGGTGCGTTGAACGTGCCCGCCGAGCGGCGCCACCGCGCCGCGCTCTGGCTGGCGCTGGCACCATTGCTGACCATCAACGTGGTGTTCCTGTGGCCCAAGCTGCTGGCTGCCTACTTCGTCATGCTGGTCGTCGGCGACGTCCTGAATCGCCGTTACTCACGCGCGGGGATATTTGCGGCGCTCGCCTGGCTGAGCCATCCGGTGGGCGCATTGATGTTGCCCGCCATTGGCCTACTGCTTGTTGCCCAACGGCGCGGCCCCGGGTTCTGGCGAAGCAGCGCGGCGGCCAGCAGTCGGTTCCTGGGCATGTTGTTGCTGGTCATGCTCCCCTGGCTTTACTACAAGTGGCAGTTGGGCCATGGCGATGCGTTCATGAGCTACGTATTTGCCGACGGACGCGGCATCAAGCCGGCGCTCGGAATAGGCAGTTGGCTAGCGGCAAGAGTCTCCAACCTGTGGATGACACTGACTCCCGCCGCGTTCTTCTTTTCCGACGCCATGCACGACTGGATATTCGGTCCTGTGCAGGATTCCTTGCGATGGACCATTCAGTACGCGAAATCACTGCCTGGACAACTCGGCTTCGGTGCCTTTGGTTTCGCCTATGCGGCGCTGGTGCGCTCGCCGCCGGATGCGGCCCTGCGCGATCTGCGCAACTGCATCTTCGGGGCCGGGCTGGCTACCATGCTGATCTATTGGGGATACAGCACCGATGGGCTGGGCAGAAATTGCCTGGAAGTGCTGACGCCATTTGTGATCGTCTACGCCTGCGCCACATGGCCCGTATCCAAAGCCGCCTTCGCCACGATGATGTCGATCGTCGCGCTTGAGTCAATGTGGGTGGCCCTTTCCGGCTTCCTGCTGAATCCGGCATTCCGTCTGGCATCCGTGGCGTGGGACGGCTGGTTCCTGTTCGGACTGAGCGCAGCCACACCGCTGATCCTGGCCTTTCACGCCTGGCGTGCTCCATATGGCGCCCCCGGCCCTGCGGACCCAACGCACCCCGCCACCGCATCACCCATGGCGATGACACGCTAAACTTGCCTCCTGCCTGCCGCGCCCCCAGTGACTACCGGCGCTGGCGACCCTCTACTGAAGCCAATGACATGACCTCAAAGAAAAACTACGCGATCGTCGGCGCCGGCCCCATGGGCCTGATGGCAGCCGTTCGGCTCCTCGACGCCGGCCACAGCGTGGATATCTACGAACGCGACGACCGCATCGGCGGCATGTCCGCGACCTTCGATTTCGATGGCCTTCCCATCGAACGCTACTATCATTTCATCTGCAAGACCGACGATCCGCTGTTCGCTCTGCTGGGCCGTTACGGCCTGTCGGACAAGCTGCATTGGACGGATACCAAGATGGGCTATTTCTACAACGGAAAGCTCTACAAGTGGGGAACGCCGTTCGCATTGCTGGGCTTTCCGCATCTCGGGCCGATCAGCAAGTTCCGCTATGCCCTGCACGTCATGTACACCAAGGGCATCAAGGACTGGACGGCGCTGGACAAGGTCAACGCGACCACGTGGATCCGCAAGTGGATCGGCGACAAAGCGTACGACGTGATGTGGAAGGACGCATTCAGGCTGAAGTTCTTCGAGTACAAGGACAATCTTTCCGCCAGCTGGATCGGCACGCGTATCAAGCGCATCGCGTTGTCGCGGCGCAGCCTCATGCACGAGAGCCTTGGCTACCTGGATGGCGGTTCGATGACCCTGCTGGACAAGATGGCCGCAGACATCACCGCCCGCGGCGGCCGCATCCTGCTGTCGCAGGGCATCGACGAAGTCGTCAGCGAAAACGGCAGCGTCAGTGGCGTCCGTGCCGGCGGCCAGTTCCTGCCCTACGATGGTGTTGTCTCGACGGCCCCCATCCAATACGTGCCGGCGATGGTGCCTGGCCTGCCGCCCGATTTCAGCGCCCAGATCCGTGCCATCGAAAATATCCCGGTCGCCTGCGTCATCCTGAAACTGAAGCAGCCGGTCAGCGAAAACTTCTGGATGAACATCAGCGACCCGAGCATCGCGATTCCGGGCGTGATCGAGTACAGCAACCTCAACCCCACCACACCGCCAGGGCAGAAGATCCTGTATGCCCCGTTCTACATGCCCAAGACCCATCCGAAATGGAGCATGAGCAACGAAGCGCTGATCGAAGAGGTGCTTGGCTATCTGCCGAAGCTGAATCCGTCATTCCAGCGCGATTGGGTCCTGGCAACCCACTGCCACCGCTATGAATTCGCGCAGACCATCTGCCCGCCGGGCTTCCAGGATCGCCTCCCGGCGATGCGGACGCCACTGAACGGGTTTTTCATGGCCGACACTGCTTACTACTATCCCGAAGACCGTTCGATCTCCGAGAGCCTGCAGGCGGCTGACCGCCTGGCAGAAGCCGTGCTTCGCGCATGACATCGCGCAAGTTCATCAAGTTCTTGCTGGCGGGAGGAACCGCTGCCGCCGCCAACTTCGGCTCGCGCATCCTGCTCGGCCATGTCATGCCGTACACAGGGTCGATCGTGGTGGCCTATCTCATCGGCATGCTCACGGCGTTCGTGCTCAACCGCATGTTCGTCTTCGAAGCCGCCAGCACCGGCCTGAAACATCAGGCCATCTGGTTCACGCTGATCAATATCGCTGCCGTGCTGCAGACGCTCGTCTGCAGCCTGGCCTTCGCACGCTGGATTTTTCCGGCGATGGGCATGCGCTTCCATCCTGAAACGCTGGCGCACGCGATCGGCGTCGCGGTACCGGTCTTCACCAGCTATTTTGGCCACAAAGCCCTCACCTTCAAAGAGCGGCCGGCATGAACGGTGTCGCCATGCGCCATGCAAGCGGCGGCCTTGGCCAGGGCCGGCCCTATCCGACATGGTTGATAGCCGTCGCGGTGGGTCTGATCGCACTAGCTGCGCGTCTGCTTTACATCGAACACTTTGCCGTCAGCATGCCGTTCTGGGATCAATGGGACGGGGAAGGCGACAATCTGCTGAAACCGCTGCTGTCGGGCTCGCTAGGCTTGGCCGAGCTGTTGCATGCGCACAACGAACATCGGATTCTGCCGACGAAGTTGGTGACGCTGGCGAGCTATCTCGCAACCGGGCAGTGGAACAACATCTACGAAGCCAGAATCAGCGCGGCGATCTACGCAATGATTCCCGCCATTCTGGTCTGGCACGGCATGCGCATCGGCGCCTCGCTGCGCTCGCGTTTCTTGTTGGTCGCGGTGGCGATCTGCGCAGCGGTTCTGCCCTACTCCTGGGAGAACTTCCTGGTCGGCTTCCAGAGCCAGTTCTACTTCCTGATCCTGTTTGCGGTCTTGGCGATCTCGCTTGCTGCAGCGAGACATGATCGTGTCGTCGCCATCGGCGGCGTTGTCGCGCTTTCCGTGATCAGCGTGCTCACGATGGCATCCGGCCTGCTGACGCCGGTCGCAGCGGCGATCACGTATGCGCTGGCCGCCTGGCTGCTGCCGGGGCGCAAGTGGCCGCCGGTACTGGCCATTTGTCTGCTGATGGCCATCGCCGTGGCGGCTTACAAAGCCATGCCGGTCATTCCCCAGCACGCGGTCATGCGCGCGCAATCCGCGCTCGAACTGCTTGGCGGGCTGACGCGCGTGTTGAGCTGGCCGGTGCGCGGCATGCACGCGCCTGCGCTGCTGCTTTGGCTCCCGGGCATTCTCGGCGTGGCGTTGACGCTCCATGCCCGACCGGCCGGCAAGACGGACATCACAATGGCCGGCTTGCTGGCCTGGGGCGGCCTGCAGGCGGCCGCCATCGCCTACGGCCGTGGACACGACCTTGTGGAGCTGTCCCCGCGCTATACGGAGATCCTCATTCCCGGGTTGTTCGCAAATGCCTGGTTCGCCATCCGCCTAGTGCAGCTCCGCCATACCTTTACCGCGCTGGCCCAACGCGGAACTTATGCGGTGGCAGCGCTTTTTATGCTGACCGTATTCGGTGGCTGGGCCGAGCGATTCCACGTCGATATGGAGGCGCTGCGCGCACGCCACGAAGCGACGCAAGCTCAGGCGCAAGGCGTGCTGTACTACGTCGCCTCCAAGGATGACGTAACGTTCGAAAGCGGGCAGTTGCCGCTGCCTTATCCGAATTCGCAGCGGCTACACCAGCTCCTGCACGATCCGTATCTTCTCCAGGCGCTTTCCGGCAGCGACCGGCCCAGGCAACTGGAAAGCTTCGCCTCGCCGAACGATGTGCGCTAGCAGCGGCTAGAGACCGCCAGCAATTGCGGCACTAGAAGCGGCGCTCAAGGCTCTCCAGCGACGAGCGTTCCCATCGCGCATGCCGATGCCGCCTTGTCGCGTCCATATAACAGGAAGACGCGATAGCTTCCGGGCTGGATGGCAGGCAACCATGCTCTTTGGTTGTAACCCGATCGCAGCAGCGCCGGCTTGCCGAACGCCTGGGCGACATCCGGTCGTTCTCCCCCAGCCACGATGGGAACCGCGTACGACGCCGCAGCGGAGTTCAGCACAAGGGTCGCCCCGTCCGGCACCGCGTCCGCGGCATCGGCCATCCAGCCGCCGAACGTAACCCAGCCGCGCGGCCTGACCCGGGCCTGCTGGGCCGGCTTGCCGTCGACCGCATCCAGGCTGCAGCGCCCCCCCGCAGGCAAGTCGGAGACCGGCCCGGCATATTTCGCGAATGCCGGCTCGGTCGCCGCAGCGATGCCTTCGTTGGAAATCGGCGGCTGCCTATGGCACCCGGCGAGCATCACGCCGACCGCCAGCGCAAACCAAGGCAGCCGGCTCCTCATCCCGACGCCTGCGACACAACGTCGCGTGCTCATGCAAGCGCTCGCCCCGGAAGTTGCGGCTCCCAAGGGCGTGGCGGATAGGCCAGCGTGAACGGAGTGGATTCCACCGTGAGGTTGACGTTGTAGTAAGGATCCTGCTGCAACGCCTTGCCCCAGCGCGCCTTCATGAAGCTCTCCTCGCGCTTGAAACGGGCGATCTTCTCCGGGGTGGTCTCGTAGCCACGCGAAGCCGATTCGTGGTGATAGAGCTCGGCGAACGGGGTCCACAGGTTGCGATAGCCGGCCTCGCGCACGCGCAGGCAGAAGTCGACGTCGTTGAAGGCCACTTCCAGCTGCTCGTCCAGGCCACCGACCTGCTCGAACACCGAACGGCGCACGATCGCACAGGCCGCGGTCACCGCGCTCAGACTCTGCGCCAAGCCACCGCGGTGTTTGTCGCCCGGCCAGCCACGCGCCATGCCCACATAGCAGTGCCCGGCCACGCCACCGATGCCGAGGATCACGCCAGCGTGCTGGATCGTATTGTTCGGGTAGTACAGCATCGCGCCCACCACCCCGATCTCGGGGCGCAGCGCGTGCCCGACCATCTCGTCCAGCCAATCGCGACTGATGACTTCGATATCGTTGTTGAGCAAGCCCAGCACCGTGCCGCGCGCAACACGCGCGCCGGCGTTGTTGATCGCCGAGTAGTTGAACGGATGCGGATACGGCAACACGCGCACGCGCGGATCCTGCTGGACCTGCGCGAAATACTCCCTGGACGCCTCTTCCTGGGAGTCGTTGTCGATGACCACGATCTCGTAGTTGGGATAGTCGGTGCGTTCCAGGATCGAATCGATGCACTGCTTGAGCAGGTCGATGCGGTCGCGGGTGGGAATCAACAGGCTGACCAGCGGCGCCGGCTCCGGCAGCGGATACGCAATCCGGAAATAGCCGCTGTAGCTCGCCATCTCCAGCACCTTCCCGCCGTTGCCGGTCCGGTCCAGATGCGCCTGCACCGCGCGCAGCGCGGCAAGATGCGCATACGATTTTTCACCCGGCGCCATCGCGGTGGAGCCGCTGATCATGCGCCAGTGATACAGCACCAGCGGAAGATGCCCGATCGCATCGTGAGGAAGCCTCTCGGTGATCCGCAACGTCAGGTCCCAATCCTGGGCGCCTTCGAATCCCTCCAGGAAACCGCCGACCGCGCGCACCTGTTCGGCACGGTAGACCGTCAAGTGGCAGACGCAATTTTGTGAAAGGAACAGATCGGGATTCCAGTCCGACTTGAAGTAGGGATCCGAACGCTTCCCTTCCACGTCGATCTTGTCTTCGTCGGTGAACAACATCTGCCACTGCGGATTATTCTCGAACGCGTGAACGCTCTTGAGCAGGGCCAAGGGATGCAGTTCGTCGTCGTGGTCGAGCAATGCGACGAACTCGCCCCTGGCCATCTGCAGGGCCGTGTTCGACGCTGCGGAAATATGTCCGTTCTGTTCCCGTCGCTGGAACCGCACGCGCTCGTCGCGTTCGGCATACTCGGCAAGCACCTGCATCACCGCTGGATCGGTGGAGGCATCGTCGGCGATGCACAACTCCCAATTCGGATAGACCTGCTCGCGTACGCTTTCGATGCAGCGCCGCAACCAGCGCTCGGGGGTGTTGTACGTCGGCACGATGACCGAAACCAGCGGCCTGCGCGTCAGCGAGGCGAGTTCTGCATCCGCCGCCGCCTTCCACGCGGCATCGCGGCAATCGTAGAACTCCTGCCACACTTCATAGTCGGAGAAAGACCCCGAAAGCATGCGGGTCGAGTATTCGTGATAGAGCCGATCGGCCATCCTGCGGACGCCCTTGGTCAGCAGATCGATCGCCGTTCGCGCCACTAGCCGCAGCTTGTTCACGCCGCCTTCGCGGCGATCGAACGATGCGCCGAAAAGGCGCCGCATGGCGTCGCCGCGCTCGATGCGCTGCAGCTGCAGAGCGGAATGACTGAAATCCATCGGCGCGACGGAGGGATCGAAGCGGATGCCCGTGGTCGACTCCACCAGACGGACCACGATCTCGAACCGCCGCGTTTCGCCGCTGGGTATGTTCAGAGGAAGATCGATGCGCTCGGCCTCGCCGCTGTGCCTGACCCGATACGTCGGATACAGCACCGGCGCGAACATGCGCCCGCGATAGACCGACAGTTCGCCAGCGAGCAGATACCAGCCGCCAGCCAGGGCTTCGCCCTGCCACCGCAGTTCCACCTGAGGATCGCTGCCGGAGGCGCGCCACACCGCAGCGTGCGCTGCCGTGGTGGGAAATTCGGGAGCCAGCGGCGCAATCTGCTGCAACGGAGTGACGCTAAGTGCAATCGTTTCGGACATCTAGCTCTCGGGAAAAGTCCCTCGGATCACCGGGGGAGCGTACTCTATAGGATAAACGGGATGTAAATCCCGTGCCAGCGCCAGCGCGTGACGGTCAGGATCCAGCGCGAACGCGGGCGCATCGAGCGACAGGCATGGGCTATAGGCCGGATCGTCACCGAGCACCTGCTGCCAACGCGCCTGCATCGTGGCGACCTCGCCGGCAAACCGCGCCTGCTTGACCGGATCGTCCTCGATGCCCCGGCTGGCCGATTCATGATGGTAGGCCTGGGCGTGCGGCGTCCACGCATTGTCGTAGCCGTGCGCGCGCAGCCGCAGACAGAAGTCGACATCGTTGAATGCCACCGCGATCGATTCATCCAGGCCGCCCACTGCGATATAGGCCGCGCGGGTCACTGCCAGACAAGCCGCAGTGACCGCCGAATAGCGCTGCGTCAGCAGAGCGCGTCCGTACTCGCCGGCGAAATCGTGCGGCGCGTGGGCGAAGGCATGGGCGGCGACACCGCCGATTCCCAGTACGACACCAGCATGTTGCAGCGACCCGTCCGGATAGAACAGCTTCGCGCCGATCGCCCCCGCCCCCGGGCGTGAGGCCAGCCGCACCAGTTCCTGCAGCCACTGCGCATCGGTGATTTCGATATCGTTGTTGAGCAAGACCACGATCTGCGCAGTGCAATGCGCCACGGCGTAGTTGTTGATCGCGGAATAGTTGAACGGGCGGTCGTAGCGCAATATCCGGACCCGCGGGTCTTGGCCGATCGCCTCGAAATAGGCATGCGATTGCGCTTCGACGGAGCCGTTGTCCACCACTGTGATGCGATAGCGAGAATATTCCGTCCTGGCCAGCAGAGTGGAAATGCATTGCTCAAGAAGATCGATGCGATCGCGCGTCGGGACGACGATTTCCACGTCCGGCTCGGCGTCCAGCGCATATCGCACACGCAGGCGCTGCTGGTCCACCACGTGGATCCGCGCGCCTTGGGACTGCAATACCCGGCCGAGCACGCGCACGCGCGCCGTCGCATCCGCCTCGCTACGTGCGAACGGGGCGCAGATCGGGCCGACGTCGCCGTTCACGTGACGCAACATATGCGGCAAGTGCAACGGAATCGCGTCGCACTCGTGGATCAGCGCGCACAGCAGCGAGAACCACGGCGCATCCGGGTCGAGGCCATCGAGCAGGCCATCTACAAGCGCATCCCTGCGTACGAACGCGCTTCGCCCGAGATAATCCTGCTCGTACCAACGCAGGCGGTCCCACGCCGGCTTGAACAGCGGCGCGAAACGCCGCCCAACTTCATCCACCCTGTCTTCGTCGCTGTAGACCAAGGCGGCCGCAGGAAGCGAGATCACCTCGGCGAGGACCTTGGCGGTCATCGGATGGATGCGATCGTCCGCCGCCAGCACCGCCACGTAGGCGCCTTGCGCAGCGCGCAGACGCGCACCGAGCAAAGCCGCAGCATCCACGATCTGCAGCGGTGGCAGCGCACGGTCCACGGGCCACTCGTCCAACTGCTGGGCATCGGCCACGATCTCGACCGCCTGCCCCGCCAGGGAACCGAGCGCATCGAGGCATGCCGAGAAATCCGCCCCCGCTCGATCGTGGAATACCAACGAGAGAACAGGAGCCTGGACACGCGTGTCGCTGCGTGGTGTCGACACCAGCTCGGCCAGTCGCCGATCCTCGCGCAGCACCCAGGTCGCATAGCCGGCATCGCGCGCCGTCGTGTCCGCACGCTCCGTGCGCAGCAAGGCGTGCAACGATGCGTCCGCGCCCTGCTCGCGCCACTGCGACTGCGCGTCACCGACCAGTTCCAGCGCTTCCTGTGGCGCATCGCGCAGCCGTTCCCCGACACCGCCGCGCAGCAGCAACCAGAAGGCTTCGCGCTCGCTCAACCGGTAACTCTCGAGCGGCCCCAACTCGAATCTCGCATAGGCGTCTGTCGGGTCGAACCTCAGCGCCTGCAATGGCTCGGAGAACTGCACCACGACATCCAAGCTGCCGCGGCCAGCGGCCAGCGCGAGATCGATCCGGGTGTCTTCGGCGATCCCGTTGCCATAGTCCGGATAGAGACACGGGTTAGCAAGACGTCCATCCAATTCGCGCAAGACGCCACGCAGCCGGTACCAGCCGGCAGCAAGCGGCAGTGTCGACTGGGCCAGCGCGAACTGCGGATCGGACCCGACAGATTCCCAGGTCGTGACCTCGCCAGCGGCTAGGCAGGCAAGATCGGCCAACGGCGTCGCATCCCAGCGCATTCGCACCGGCGGTCGTTGGCTCAGGTCCGCCACGGTCACCGCAACTTCCACCATCTGCGTCCTTGCAGTTGCGCAAGCATGGCCATCTGCTGGCCCTGGACGGCAGCGAGCGCATCCACCTTGGCTTCCAGCGCACGTAGTGCATCGCCACGCTCCATCCCGTCCAGCGCATCGCTGAGCCGGGCGGTCAATTCACCCTGCTGCGTGCTCCATTGCTGGATCGAATCGACCAGACGATCGTCGGTGGCGACGATTCGGTCGTGCAAGGCGCCCTGGCCCTCGGCCAACTGCTGGACGACGGCCTCAATCCGTTGCAACGCCGGCACCGTCTGCGCCAGACCGTCTCCAAGCGCCGTGTGCAGCGCTTCGATGGAGGCATACATGTTCACGCCATGCTGGCCCGCCAGGTTGAGCGAGTGCTGAAGCGACGCGAACCCATCGGCGATCTCCGCATGCTGGTGACCGGCGGCAGCAACCGGAGCTGCGGCACGCGGCACCGGCGCATCGAGCATGCGTTCGATCGCTTCGCGCTGGTCCTTGCCCGTGACCTGGCGCTGAAACCCCAATTCGCGCTCGAGCCAGAGATCGAAACCATTCGCCGCCGAGGCAGCAAACAGTTCAGCCACCACATCCAGCAGCAGGGCCCGCAACGTGATCGGCTCGCCTTCCGCCATAGGCGCCACGACACTGCCGCCATAGGTGAACAACAGTGAGCGCAACAGCAGCCAGCCGAGCGTCGGGCCCTCGGCGACCCACTCGCGATCGAAGTAGACGATCCGGCCATCGGCGGCGCACAGCAAATTCGATGGCGTGGCGTCGAGATAGTCGTCGGGCAGAACGCTGTCGACGCTGTCCAGCGCAACGGCATGCCCTTCGCCGTGCAGCACCTGCGCCAATGCCTGCAAATAGCGCCGCACTTCCGCGACCAGCTCGGCACGGGTCCAGCCAGGCTGGCTCAGTACCGCGCGAATTGTGTCGACCAGCAAGGGACCCTGGAAATAGTCGGTCGCGCTCTGCACCTGCAAGCGAACCCCGGTCTCTGCCGATGGCGCGTCGGACAATCTGCGCGCATGCACGCGCACCGTTTGGTCCTGCTCCGCCACGAAAAGCGTTTCCCGGGCATAGGCGCCCAGCCGCTGCGTGCTGTAGTGATACGCCAGCGCCGATTGCTCGGCCATCGCCGAGTCGTCGGCCACGGCTTCCACCAGGAACGAATTGGCCAGATCCAGCGCCAAGCCGTTGGCCGCGACCACCGGCCAGGCACGCTGAAGATTGAATGTCGTCGGCGTGAGCTGAGGATCGCGGCGAACCGCCTGCGCCGCCAGCGCGCCGGCATTGAACAGCGCGGGGTCGGCCGAGATGCCGCGCTCGGTCAGGATCGTGGCCGGCATCTTGTAATCGGGCAACGGCGCCGAGAAGCGGCTGCGCGCATAGCCGGCGCGCCGAAGCAGCGCGTCGAGTTCGTTGCGCCCGTATGTGCGCGCGCCGCGCGATTGATAGCGGTCCTCCAACCCGACCATCGGCTGCCCCAGATGGTCTTCCGGCACGCCGGCCAAATACTTCAGGCCCAGCTGATTCTCGATGGCCAGAATCAGGCGCCCTCCTGGCGCCAGCAGCTGCCTTGCGGCCTGCAGCATGTGCAGCGCGGGGTTCTGCGCGTCGGAGAACAGACTGGCGTACTCCAGCACGCCGATCAGGGTCACCACGTCAAAGCGCTGGGCGACGGAAAAATCCTGAAAGCGTTCGGCCACCACAACGACATTGCGCAACTCGCGAGTGCGCTCGCGGGCGATGCGTGCGCGCCGCAACGAGCCCTCCAGCGCCAGCACGTCCGCCCCGCTCTCGCCGAGATAGCGCGTGACCGCACCGCATCCGGCGCCGATTTCGAGAACCCTCGCACCCGGCTGAAGATGCTGCGCGAACGGTCGCAGCAGGTTCGCGCGTTCCGTGGACAGGTGGTAACGGCTCGGCCAGTCGACGCAAGCGGCCGCCAGCTCGGAAGAAAACACGCTGACGTCGGCAGCGGCGCGCAACGTCGCCAACAGCCCATCTTCGGAGTTGTCGCCATCGCTGTAGCCGATGCTGTCGTAGCCCTCGCGGCGCCATACGGCGACGTCCGCAGGCATGACATAACCAGCGGCTGCCAATGAATCAATCATGCAATGCGTCCTCTTGAATCATCGTCGGCGTGATCGATCAAACAGCCTGGCGAGGGCTTGCGACTTCCAGACGCATGTCCAGCCCGCCCATACCGAAGAAATCGGCGTTGATCACCTTGAAATGGATGCTGTCGTAGCGCCTGTCATGGGGCACCACATCCTCTTCGCCGCGGCTGGCCACGCCGACAGAAAGGAAATAGTCGCCATCGGCCAGGTCGCAGCGGAATGCGGCCACCACATCGACCGCGCTGCCGGCAGCGCCGCCAGCGGTGAACGCAGGCAGCGGCTTGTACTCGGTATTGGTACCGTAAACGACGACGCCCTCGGCCGTCTTCAGGGTGAAGCCGACGATCGGCCTGATCACCTCGCGCTCGAACACCATTCTGACCACGAGGCGCAATTCCTGGCCGGACTCGAGAATCGGCGGATAAAGCGTTTGCGCCGATCGCAATTCGAAGTCGGTGATGCGTACGGCGCCGTCGCCCCAGCGGAACTCATGGGGATTGTAGTTGGGGCGCGACTCGTAGCCACTGCCCTCGCCGGAGAACGGCACGCTCTCTTCGAACGGCGCGTCTGCGATCCGCTCGCCTGCGTCGGGCGCGGGAGCATCGGTATCGCCGCTACCGAACAGCAAGTTGTAGTAGGCGTTGACCACATCCTTGGGCTTGCCTTGGCGCAGGATGCGGCCGCTATCGAGCAACTGGGCGAACTCGCAGTGCTGCACGATCTGATCGGCCGAGTGGCTGACCAGCAGGATCGAAGCGCCATCGTCCTTGAGCTGCTTGAGCCGCGCGAAGCACTTGGCCTGGAACTTCGCGTCGCCGACCGACAAGGCTTCGTCGACGATCAGCAGCTGCGGGTGCACCTGCGCCTGCACCGCGAACGCCAGGCGCACGACCATGCCGCTGGAATAGCTGCGGATCGGCTGGTCGATGAACGCACCGATGTCGGCGAATGCGAGGATGCGATCGAGGCTCGCATCCACTTCGTCCTTGCTCAACCCGAGGATGGCCGCATTGAGATAGACGTTCTCGCGCCCGGTGAACTCGGGATTGAAGCCGCTCCCCAGTTCCAGCAACGCCGCCACGCGCCCCTGCACCTGGATGCTGCCCTCGGTCGGGGTCAGCGTGCCGGCGATCATCTGCAGGAAGGTCGATTTTCCCGAGCCGTTGCGGCCGATGAGGCCGACCGTCTGGCCGCGGCGCACTTGCAGATCGGCGCCGCGCAATGCCCAGAATTCCCGGTAGTAGCGCCGCGAACCGCCCACCAGACCCTGCAGCAAGCGGTGCGAAGGCCGGTCGTAGATGTGGTAGCACTTGCCGACGCCGCGCGCATCGACCACCAGGTCGGCGTCGCTGGATATCGGGCTGTCCGCTTGCGCCACGGTCAAGAGCTCAGAGGACATCGGCGAACCCCCGGCGCGTCTTCTGGAAGACGAAGTAACCGAAATAGGCGAACGCCAGCGCGCCGAGCGTATACATCCCCAAGCCCGCCCAATCCGGCGCGCGTCCCCAGAATGCGACGTCGCGCGCCTCGTCGATGATGAAGGTCAAGGGATTGAGGTGGAAGACGAACTGGTACTTCGGCGGCAGCGTGCTCACCGGAACGATGGCGGAAGACAGGAACAACGTCGCCGTGGCGATCACGCCGGTCATCTGCCCGATGTCGCGCAGGAAGACGCTCAGCGAAGACAGCAGCCATCCCAGGCCGAGCAATCCGACCGCCAGCGGCAGGAACACGATCGGCAGGAAGACCAGCGTCGGGTGCATTTCGTGCCGCACGATCAGGTTCAGCACGACGAACACCAGCGAATTGGTGCAGGCGTGGAACAGCGCCGACAACACCATCGTCCAGGGCAGCACGTCGAGCGGAAACACGATCCGCTTGACCAGGTTCGAATTGCCGATGACCAAGGTGGGCGCACGCGTCAGGCATTCGGCGAACAGGCCATGCACGATCAGGCCGAGGAACAGCAGCATGGCGAAGTCGGCGATGTTGCCGCTGGTCCCCGGCCAGCGCGATTTCAGCACGTAGCCGAACGCCAAGGTATAGATGATCAACATCATGAAGGGACTGATCAGCGACCACAGCAGACCGAAGCTGGCGCCGCGATAGCGTCCGAGCACGTCGCGCCGGGTCATCTCCATCGTCAGGCTGGGATAGTGCAACCAGGCATGGAACGGACCGGTCGGCGAAATGCGATTCGCCCGTTGCAGCACGTCGTGCATGTCTCAGCTCCGCAGCGCGCGATCGAGATCGGCTTGCAAATCCCCCACATCCTCGACCCCCACGCTCAACCGCACCAGCGCATCGCTGATGCCGAGCTGGGCGCGCCGCTCCACCGGCACCGAGGCGTGGGTCATGACCGCAGGATGGTTGACCAGGCTTTCCACGCCGCCCAGCGATTCGGCCAGGGTGAACAGCTCGGTGCGTTCGCAGAAGCGCTTGGCCGCGTCGAAGCCGCCCTTGAGCACGATCGAGACGATGCCGCCGAAGCCGGACATCTGCCGCTGCGCCAGGGCGTGCTGCGGATGCGAGGCCAGGCCGGGGTAGATCACCTTGTCGATCGCCGGATGGGTATCCAGCCACTGCGCCAGCTGCAACGCGTTGGCGCAATGCGCGCGCATCCGCAGCGGCAGGGTCTTGAGCCCGCGCAGCGCCAGGAAGCTGTCGAACGGGCCCTGTACGCCGCCCACCGAGTTCTGCAGGAACGCCAATTGCTCGGCCAGTTCGGCATTGGCGCCGACCACGGCGATCCCGCCGACCATGTCGGAGTGGCCGTTGAGGTACTTGGTCGCCGAATGCACCACGATGTCCGCACCCAGTTCCAGCGGGCGCTGCAGCATCGGCGAGGCGAAGGTGTTGTCCACCACCACCAGCAGGCCGTGCTTGCGCGCGATCGCGGCGATCGCGGCGATGTCGACGATCTTCAGCATCGGGTTGGTGGGCGTCTCGATCCACACCATCCTGGTCTTGGGTCCGATCGCCGCTTCGAACGCGGCCGGATCGGTCAGGTCGACGAAGCTGAAGTCCAGGGCGGCGGTGCGCCGGCGCACGCGCTCGAACAGGCGGTAGCTGCCGCCGTACAGGTCGTCCATCGCCACCACGTGGCTGCCGCTGTCCAGCAGCTCCATCACCGTGGAGGTGGCGGCCATGCCCGAGGCGAACGCGAATCCGCGCGAACCGCCTTCCAGCGCGGCAACGCAGCGCTCGTAGGCGAAGCGGGTCGGATTGTGGGTGCGCGAGTACTCGAAGCCCTGGTGTTCGCCGGGGCTGGACTGGGCATAGGTGGAGGTCGCATAGATCGGCGGCATCACCGCGCCCGTGGACGGGTCCGGATGCTGGCCGCCATGGATCGCCAGGGTCGCCAGCGACAGCGCGGGGCCGTCGCCATTGGGGTTGGACGTGTGGTCCGTCATGAGGGGTTCCCGGAGAAGGGGCGTGATTCTAGCAGCGAGGTCTGAACGGCCCCCTGTATCGGGAGCCGTCCACGAGGCACCGTCACTGGACGCGGCGGCGCAGGTAGTTGAGCAGGTCGATGCGGGTGATCAGGCCGAGGAAGGTGCCTTCGCTCATGACGATGGCGACCTGGCCGCGGTCGAACACCGGCAACAGCGCTTCGATCGGCGATTTGACGTCGAGCCGGTCCAGCTTGCTGACCATGGCCGTGGCCACCGGGTCGCGGAACCGCGCCTCGTCGCCGTAAACGTGCAACAAGACGTCGCTTTCGTCGACGATGCCGACCAGTTGATCGCCATCCATCACCGGCAGCTGCGACACGTCGTACAGCTTCATGCGCTGGTAGGCGGTGGTCAGCAGGTCGTTGGGGCCGACCACCACGGTGTCGCGCTGGCTGTACGGGCGCAGGATCAGGTCGCGCAGGTCGCCGTGCTGCGGGCGCTCCAGGAAGCCGTTGTCCAGCATCCAGTAGTCGTTGTACATCTTCGACAGGTACTTGTTGCCGGTGTCGCAGACGAACACCAGCACGCGCTTGGGCTCGGTCTGCGCGCGGCAGTACTTGAGCGCGGCGGCCAGCAGGGTGCCGGTCGAGGAGCCGCCGAGGATGCCCTCCTTGGCCAGCAGTTCGCGCGCGGTATGGAAGCTCTCGGCGTCGCTGATCGAATAGGCTTTCCTGACCCGCGAGAAATCGGAGATGTCGGGCAGGAAATCTTCGCCGATGCCCTCGACCAGCCAGCTGCCGGACTTCTCGCTGACCGTGCCCTGCTCGATGTACTCGGTCAGGATCGAGCCGACCGGGTCGGCCAGCACCAGTTCGGTGTGCGGCGAGGCGGCGGCGAACGCGCGCGATAGGCCGGTCATGGTGCCGGAGCTGCCGCAGCCGAACACGATTGCGTCCAGCTTGCCGTCCATCTGCCGCAGGATCTCCGGGCCGGTGCCGAACTCGTGCGCCGCCGGGTTGTCGGGGTTGCCGAACTGGTTGATGAAATAGGCCCCCGGCGTCTCGGCGGCGAGGCGCGCAGCCAGGTCCTGGTAGTACTCGGGATGGCCCTTGGCCACGTCCGAGCGGGTCAGCACCACTTCGGCGCCCATCGCCTTGAGGTTGAAGATCTTCTCCCGGCTCATCTTGTCCGGCACCACCAGGATCAGCTTGTAGCCCTTCTGCTGGGCGACCAGGGCCAGGCCGATACCGGTGTTGCCGGCAGTGCCCTCGACCAGTACCGCGCCGGGCTTCAGCTCGCCGCGGCGCTCGGCCGCCTCGATCATCGACAGACCGATGCGGTCCTTGATCGAGCCGCCGGGATTGGCGCTTTCCAGCTTCAGGTACAGCTCGCACACGCCAGTGTCGAGCTTGCTGGCCTTGACGATGGGGGTGTCGCCGATCAGGTCGAGTACGGAAGAGTGAATGGCCATCGCGTCCGGATGCATCGCGCCGTCATAGCGGCTGGACCGGTGATTATCCGCGGTATGCGCCGGAATGTCAGACAAAGCGCCGAACCGGCACGAAAAAAGCCGCGATCGCGGCTTCGGAGGAGATGACGCGGACGGTGGCAAGCCGACGAGGAGGCCGGCCACCGCCCGCGACAATTGAACGCTTGTCGTGGGAGGGAGGAATCAGTGAGGCTTTTGCTGCTCGTCGTAGAGCCGCAACAGCTTTTCCTTGGCCGCGAGCTTTTCCCGCTTCATCTGCGACAGGGTGAGATCGTCGATCGGCAGCACGCCGAGCTCGGCGTCCATGCACTTCTTGTCCAGGGTCTTGTGGCGTTGGTAGAGCTGCTTGAACTCCGGATCGGACTTGATCAACGCGTCGATTTCGGTCTGCGGTTGCCCTTCGAACATAGGAATAGCCTCCTTCAGCTGGAAACAAGAACGCCCCGGCCGGAACGGCACGGGGCGTTGCCTGGGAGCGGAGTCGCGCGGGTCGCCAGCCACTCCACCGCAACGCCCGGGCCTGCTGCCCTTGGAACGTCTCGCTGCGGTGCGTGCCACTGCTTCATCGGCCCGGAGTCTCCGTGGAACCAGGCGACGGTGTGTCGCCTGGGAGTTCGACCCTACGCCTCCCCACCAGTTCCGGCAAGGGCAGCAGCGCGCGCTTTCCGCATTCAGTTGCTTGCCGCTCAGGCCCAGAGAAAAACCGCGTTAAACGGGCTCCAGGGCCTGCACCGGCCAACCCCGCTCAGGGCGCGATCACCACCTCGGCGGCACGCGCCTTGGTCGCCGGCGCCTTCTTGCCGACCGCCTGCAACCGGCTCGCCGTCACGCCACCGGCGACCAGCGCCTCGCGCAACGCGTCGGCACGCTTCTGCGCCACGCCGGCATCGGCGTCGTAGGCCTCGATCCGCACCCGGCCCTTGGCGCCGATCTGCAGATACTGCGCCAGCGCCTTGGCCTGGCCGGCGGCATCGGCCGACAGCGCCGCCTTGCCTGCCGCGAACGCCCCGCCGGTGACGGTGAAGACCTCCCCGCGCGGCTCGAAACGCGACGCCGGCAGCTTGGCCCCGGCGACCAGCTCGGCCTCCTCGCGCGCCAGCTTGGCCGACTTCTGCTGCGCGGCGCTGAGCTTGGCGGTCTGCTGCCCGGCCACGTTGGTCAGCGCCTGCTCGGCATCCTGCCGCGCCAGCTGCTCGGCCTCGGCGGCCTGGCGCAGGCTTTCGGCCTCTTCGGCCTGGATCTGCGCCTGCACCCGCAGCCGCTCGGCTTCCTGGCGCGCGCGCGCGGCTTCGCGCCGGCTGGCCTCGACCAGCAAGTCGCTGCGGGTCTTCTCCAACTGGTCGACCTGGCGCCGCGCCAGGGCGGCGCGCGCGGCGGTCTCGGCGATCTCGACGCGGCGCTCGGCGAGATAGCGCGCGTCGTCCTGCTCCTTGCGCTTGGCCGCGGCGAACGCGGCGACCGCCTGCTGCGCCTGCAGCCGCTCGTAGGCGGCCACGTCGGCACTCAGCGGATCGGCCTGCAGCGCGACCAGGCGCTGGTTCAGGACCGCCAGCTCCGGATCGTCGGCGGCGAACGCGGCCAGCGGCGCGACCAGCAACAGCAGCGCGGCCAGGCGGCCGGCCATTCCCAGGCGGCGGCTCATGGACGCGCCTCCCCGGTGTTCAAGCTGCGCTGCAGGTCGGCCACCTCGGCCTTGCGCTGTTTGAGTTGCGCATTCGCCACCGCCTCCTCGCTGCGCACCCGCGCCAGGTCGGCATCGGCCGCCACGCGCAGCGCCAGCTGCGGTGCGATCTTGCGTTGGCGGCGGTCCAGCGCCGCCTGTTGCGCCTGCTCCAGGCCCTGGCGGGCAGTGGCGATCAGGTCCGGGGCGTATTGGTCGGCGTCGGCCTGGATCGCGCGCTGCACCGCCTGCTGCGCGGTCTGCAGCTCCGGCGAGGCGACCTGGGCAAAGGCGGCGGGCGTGGCAAACAGCGCCAATGCGCACGCCATCACGTACTGCGGGCAACGGATTTGTGCGAAGCTAGTTTTCATCAAGGGGGGCCGTAGGCGGAGACGTCGAGCACGGCCATTGTCGGAAGCCTGTGGCGCGCTTGCAACGGGCGGCCGCGGATTGTTGGGGAACCATTGCGCATGGATATCGGCTACTTCCTGAAGCTGATGACCGAAAAGAACGCCTCGGACATGTTCCTGACCACGGGAGCACCGGTCTATATCAAGATCGAAGGCAAGCTGTACCCGCTCGGCGCCACCGGCCTGCCGCCGGGCATGGTCAAGAAGATCGCCTACTCGCTGATGGACGAAGGCCAGGTGCCGCAGTTCGAGCGCGAGCTGGAGCTGAACATGGCCATCGCGCTGCAGGACGCCGGCCGCTTCCGGGTCAACGTGTTCAAGCAGCGCGGCGAGGTCGGCATGGTGATCCGCGCGATCCGCAGCAAGATCCCCAGCATCGAGGAACTGCACCTGCCGCAGGTGCTGAAGGACGTGATCATGACCCCGCGCGGGCTGGTGCTGGTGGTCGGCTCCACCGGCTCCGGCAAGTCCACCTCGCTGGCGTCGATGATCGACCACCGCAACAGCACCACCACCGGGCACATCCTCACCATCGAGGATCCGATCGAATACCTGCACAAGCACAAGATGTCGATCGTCAACCAGCGCGAGGTCGGCCTGGACACCCACGCCTTCCACAACGCACTGAAGAACGCGATGCGCGAGGCGCCGGACGTGATCCTGATCGGCGAGATCCTGGACGCGACGACGATGGAGGCGGCGATCGCCTTCGCCGAGACCGGGCATCTGTGCCTGGCCACGCTGCACTCCAACAACGCCGACCAGACCATCGAGCGCATCCTCAACTTCTTCCCGGAGAGCGCGCACAAGAACGTGCTGATGAACCTGGCGCTGAACCTGCGCGCGGTGGTCTCGCAGCGCCTGGTCAAGGACAAGAACGAGCGCCGCCGCCCGGCCACCGAGGTGCTGCTGAACACGCCGATGATCCGCGACCTGCTGCGCCGCGGCCAGGTCCACGAGATCAAGGCGGCGATGGAGGAATCGCTGGAGGAAGGCATGGAAACCTTCGACCAGTGCCTGTTCCGGATGGTCAAGCAGGGCCAGATCGAGCAGGAGGAGGCGCTGCGCGCTGCCGACTCGCGCGACGGCCTGGCGCTGAAATTCCGCCTGTCCGAAGGCTCCAGCGGGGAACACGATCCCTACGCCGACTACGACGCCGGCAACAGCGGCGGCGTCAGCTCGCCGCGGATCACGCACGGCTTCGGTTGAGACAGCCGCACTCCTGTAGGAGCGGCTTCAGCCGCGACACACAGCATCCGGCAAGACCCTGTCGCGGCTGAAGCCGCTCCTACAGAAGCAGGATGCCAGCCTCAGCCCTGCGCGTCCGGTTGCCGCTCCGGGCGCGCCGCTTCGAACGCCGGCAGCGCCAGACAGGCCTGCTCGATCCGGGCGATGGTCGGATACGCCTGCATGTCCACGCCGAAGCGGCGCGCGTTGAACACCTGCGGCACCAGGCAGCAATCGGCCATGCCGGGCTGCTCGCCGTGGCAGTAGCTGCCGGTATCGGGCGACTCGGCAAGCAACTGTTCCAGCGCATCGAAGCCCAGCACGATCCAGTGCAGCATCCACTCTTCGCGTTCGGACTGCGGTACGTTCCAGACGTTCTCGAAGAACTGGGTCACGCGCAGGTTGTTGAGCGGATGCACGTCGCTGGCGATCAGTTGCGCCAGCCCGCGCACACGGGCACGGTCGATCGCCGCGTCGGGCAGCAGCGGCGGCTCCGGCCAGCGCTCGTCCAGGTATTCCAGGATCGCCAGCGACTGGCGGATCGCCTGGCCGTCGTGGCACAGCGTGGGCACCAGTTCCTGCGGATTGAGCCGCGCGTACTCAGGCGAATGCTGCTGGCCGCCGTCGCGCAGCAGGTGCACCGGCAACGCCTGGTAGGCCAGCCCCTTCAGATTGAGGCCGATGCGAACGCGATAGGCGGCGCTGGAACGCCAGTAGGTGTACAGCTGCAACGCCTCTTCCACGCTCTGCCCTCCCGTCCGGACGATCACGATACCGGTGGACACAGTAGCAGCGGCACCGCCGGTCGTCTCGGTGCCGCCACTGGCCGGCTCAGGGCCGGGAGGCGGGCTCGATGCGCTGTTCGATCGCGCCGAAGATGCTTACTCCGTCACGGTCCAGCATCTCGATCCGCACCACGTCGCCGAACTTCATGAACGGCGTGCTCGGCTGCCCGTCGCGCAGCGTTTCCACTACGCGCAGCTCGGCGAAGCACGAGGCGCCGCGCGTGGTGTCCTGGTTGGCGATGGTGCCCGAGCCGATCACCGCGCCGGCCGCCAGCGGCCGCGTCTTGGCCGCGTGCGCGACCAGCTGGGCGAAGTCGAACTGCATGTCCTCGCCGGCTTCCGGCGCGCCGAACCAGGCGCCGTTGATGTGGGTCAACAGCGGCAGATGCAGCTTGTTGTCGCGCCATGCCTCGCCCAGCTCGTCCGGGGTCACGAACACCGGCGACAGCGCCGAGCGCGGCTTGGACTGCACGAAGCCGAACCCCTTGGCCAGTTCGGCCGGGATCAGGTTGCGCAGCGACACGTCGTTGACCAGCCCCACCAGCTGGATATGCGCCGCAGCCTGCTGCGCATCGACCGCCATCGGCACGTCGTCGGTGACCACCACGATCTCCGCCTCCAGGTCGATGCCGTAGTCCTCGCTGACCACCTTGACCGCATCGCGCGGGCCGTAGAAACCGGCGCTGACCGCCTGGTACATCAGCGGATCGGTGTAGAAGCTCTCCGGCACCTCGGCGCCGCGCGCGCGCCGCACCCGCTCCACGTGCGGCAGGTAGGCGCTGCCGTCGAGGAATTCGTAGGCGCGCGGCAACGGCGCGGCCAGCGCGGCGAGGTCCAGGTCGAACTGGCCGTCGGCGCTGCCGTCGTTGAGCGACTCGGACAGCGCGTTCAGGCGCGGCGCCAGATTGCTCCAGTCCTCCAGCGCGCGCTGCAGGGTCGTGGCGATGCCGGTGGCGCGCACGGCGCGGGTCAGATCGCGGGAAACGACGATCAGGGTGCCGTCGCGGCCGCCTTCCTTCAGGGAACCTAGCTTCATGTCCGTCCAGTGCTGGGGAGCTGATCGGGCGATTGTACGGCCAGACCGCATATTGGTTGCAACTGAAACGGAATTGCCGACTGTCGGATGGTTCACTGCGACTTTTGTGCAACGCGCCAATTCAGCGTAGACTCGCCAGGTCTGCATGCGGCCGTCCGTTTCCCTTAGGGATCGCCGGCGAGGCCAGGATCGTTTCGATCCGCTCGCCCGCCCCGCCCGACGCCTTTCGTGGTGCCGACAAACCCGAGCGCTGTCTGCTCCGGGTTGATCCACCCTCTCGCAGCGCGGTTCACGGGAACGCTCCGAGCCTCACCCAACTTGCGTCTTCCCGCCGGGCATGTCCCGGCGACGGCGCGTTATCCGGAGCTTTCCTCGATGTCGTTCGAATCCCTGGGCCTGGCGCCCTTCCTGCTGCGTGCGTTGGCCGAGCAGGGCTATGAAACCCCCACCCCGATCCAGTTGCAGGCGATTCCGCTGGCGCTGGCCGGCCACGACCTGATGGCCGGCGCGCAGACCGGTACCGGCAAGACCGCCGCGTTCGGCCTGCCGCTGCTGCAGCACCTGGGCACCTCGCCGCAGCCGGTCGGCAATGGCGCACGCAAGCCGCGCGCGCTGATCCTGACCCCGACCCGCGAGCTGGCCACCCAGGTGCACGACAGCCTGCGCGGCTACAGCAAGTACCTGCGCATCCCCAGCACCACCATCTACGGCGGCGTCGGCATGGGCAACCAGCTCGACGCGCTGCGTCGCGGCGTGGACCTGCTGATCGCCTGCCCGGGCCGCCTGCTCGATCACCTCGAGCGCCGCAGCGTGGACCTGTCGGGCATCGAGATCCTGGTGCTGGACGAAGCCGACCGCATGCTCGACATGGGCTTCCTGCCCTCGATCAAGCGCATCCTGGCCAAGCTGCCCAAGCAGAACCGGCAGACCCTGCTGTTCTCGGCGACCTTCGAGGAAGGCATCAAGCAGCTGGCCCGCGAGTTCATGCACAACCCGCAGGAAATCCAGGCCACGCCGAGCAACACCGTCGCCGACACCATCACCCACCGCGTGCACCCGGTCGACGGCACGCGCAAGCGCGAGCTGCTGCTGCACCTGCTGGCCGCCGATTCGCGCATGCAGACGCTGGTGTTCGCGCGCACCAAGCACGGCGCCGACAAGCTGACCATGTTCCTGGACAAGTCCGGGCTGAAGACCGCCGCGATCCACGGCAACAAGAGCCAGGGCCAGCGCCTGCGCGCGCTGAGCGACTTCAAGGCCGGCCGCATCACCGTGCTGGTGGCGACCGACATCGCCGCGCGCGGCATCGACATCGACCAGCTGCCGAAGGTCATCAACTACGACCTGCCGATGGTCGCCGAGGACTACGTGCACCGGATCGGCCGCACCGGCCGCAACGGCTCGCAGGGCGAGGCGGTGTCGCTGGTGGCGCAGGACGAGGCCAAGCTGCTGCGTGCGATCTCGCGCATGCTCAAGCGCGAGATGGACATCCGCGACGTACCGGGCTTCGAGCCGTCCACGCCGATCCGTTGGGGCAACAACAATCCGGCCGACGAGCGTCCGGGCGGCCAGCGTCCGCCGCGCAAGAGCACCCACGCACGGCGTCCGCACGGCGACGCGCCGCGCCCGCACGCGCATGCCGGCGCCAAGCCGGCCGGCGGCGCCCAGCCGGGCGGCGCACGCCGCCAGGGCGAGCGCCGTCGCAGCGGCGGCCAGCCCAGCGCCGCGCGCTAAGCGCAGCCGACCGCAGCACCACCAACGCCGCCTCCGGGCGGCGTTCGTGTTTTCGCGACGCACCACCATCGCGAGACCGCAGCAGTGCCGGCGATCCGCCGGCCACTTCCCCCGCCACCTACAATGACGCCATGGATATCTTCAAGAGTTTTACCCTGGAGGCAGCGCACCGCCTGCCCAACGTCCCGCCCGGCCACAAGTGCGCACGGCTGCACGGGCATTCGTTCCGGATCGAGCTGCACGTCAGCGGCGAACCTGGCGCCGACACCGGCTGGGTCATGGACTTCGGCGACATCAAGGCCGCGTTCCGTCCGATCTACGACCGCCTCGACCACCACTACCTCAACGACATCGAGGGACTGGAGAACCCGACCAGCGAACGCCTGGCGATCTGGATCTGGGAACGGCTCAAGCCGGCATTGCCGCTGCTGAGCGAGGTGGTGGTCCACGAGACCTGCACCTCTGGTTGCCGGTATCGCGGTCCTGCTTGAGGCGGGGAGTCGGGATTGGGGATTGGGGATTCGCAAGGGCGGTTATGACGGGACCTGACGGATGTCGGGTGGCCGGTCCGCTCCGAGCGGCCGGTGGGCGCAATCGGTGGCTATCCGATGGGCGGACGAGCCGTGCCGGAGCTGGCCAACCGGGCGCCAACCCATTGATCTGAAAGTCAGTTTGAACGAAACCTGAGCGGCTTCAGAAAATAATGTTGCATTGCAGCAGAATGCGCGTATGTTGCACTGCAACAGCAATCAGCATTCCCTTGGAGTCGCATGATGTCCGCTCAGTTCAACGATCAATTCAGCAGCTACACCCAGCAGTTCGCCGCCGCCGCTTCGCGCGCCAACCGCCTGGCGTTGGAAAGCGCTGAGAGCGTGTTCGGCGTGCAGTTGAAGACCTTCGAGAAGAACGTCGCCGCGACCACCGGCTTCCTCGGCGAGCTCACCGAAGCGCGCGACCTGGGCAGCGTGCAGTCGCTGTGGCCGAAGGGCCTGCAGATCGCCCGCGACAATTTCGAGCGGCTGGCCACGGCCAACCAGGAAGTGTTCGGCCTCGGCCTGAAGACCTCCGAAGCCATCGGCCAGCTCGCCAAGAGCCAGTTCGAGGCGGCCAGCGACCAGGCCGCACCGAAGGCCAAGACCAAATAAGTCCACTGCGGCGCAGCCGCACGACTGACCAGTGGTACGCGCGGGTCCCTCCCCCCGCGCAGCCAAGACCCGGTAGATCCCTCCCTCTACCGGGTCTTTTTTATGGCCGGGATTTGGGATTCGGGATTTGGGATTCGCAAGTGCGGGCGTTCCTGCGCTGCCTGCCAGGGCCTAGGGCCGAAGTTTTCCAGTCCGGCATCCGGGCTGAAAGCCCCTCCTTCACAACAGTCCTTTCCTCGCGAAAGCGGCTAGTGCGCTGCGTGCGCTTCCGGCCAGGCGCGGGCTCAGTCCTGCGCCATCTGCACGCCCTGCCATGGGCGCAGCGACGCCGCCAGCGCCGCCGGGTCCGGATGCGGCCGATACGGCAAGCGTCCCCAGCACGGTATCGGCAGCCGCTCCTGCAGCATGCGCATGTTGGCGTCGATGCGTTCCATCGCCGGATCGATCTCGTTGCCGATCCAGCCGATGCAGCGCAGGCCGTCGGCGGCGATCGCCGCGGCCGTGAGCCGGGCGTGGTTGAGGCATCCCAGGCGCAGGCCGACCACCAGCACCACCGGCAGCGCCAGCGCGCGCGCCAGATCGGCCTGCTCCAGGGTCGCCGACAGCGGCGCCGCCCAGCCGCCGACGCCTTCCACCACCACCACGTCGGCTTGCGCACGCAACCGCGCGAAGGCGTCGGCGATCGGCCCCATTTCCACGCACACCCCGGCATCGGCGGCGGCCAGTTCCGGCGCCAGCGGCAGCGGCAAGGCGTAGGGGTTGAGGTCGGCATAGTCCGGGCGCGGCATGCTCGCCGCCTGCAGCGCCAGCGCATCCTCGTTGCGCCAGCCGTCCGCGCTGCGCTCGCAGCCGCTGGCGACCGGCTTCATGCCCACCGCCGTCTGCCCGCGCGCGCGCAACGCGTGCAGCAGTGCGGTGCTGGCGACGGTCTTGCCGATGCCGGTATCGGTGCCGGTGACGTAGAAGGCGGGGAAGCGCATCGTGGCAGGATCCTCGAGGTCGGCGCATGCGGCGCGGGCGCGCAGGATAGCCGGCGCGCCGCGCCGCGTCAGCGCTGCCCGGCCTTTCGCCGGTGCGCCCGGGACTGGCGCCTCGGGCTACCGCTCTGCCTCGCGCCTCGACAGGCGCCGGCGCACAGGCCGCCATCGGCCGCTGCTAGACTCGCGCGATGTTCGCTTCCTCTTCGCTCACCGGCAGCAAGCCGGAACAGTACGCCCAACTGCTCGCCCAGGCCCGTTCCCTGGTCAGCGGCGAGCCCGACCGCATCGCCAATGCCGCCAACCTGGCGGCGCTGGTGTACCACGCGTTGCCGCGGCTGAACTGGGTCGGTTTCTACCTGTACGACGGCAAGGAACTGGTGGTCGGGCCGTTCCAGGGCCTGCCCGCCTGCGTGCGCATCCCGCTGCACAAGGGCGTGTGCGGCGCCGCCGCCAGCACCGGCCAGACCCAGCGCATCGACGACGTCGAGGCCTTTCCCGGGCATATCGCCTGCGATGCGGCATCGCGCTCGGAACTGGTGGTGCCGCTGCTGCGCGCTGGCGAGCTGATCGGCGTGTTCGACCTGGACAGCCCGGACCTGGCGCGCTTCGATGCCGACGACCAGCACGGCCTGGAAGCGATCGCGCAGGTCTTCGTCGACGCACTGCGATGAGCCGGCGATGAGCACCGAAAAACTGCGCAACATCGGCCCCAAGAGCGCGGCCTGGCTGCGCCAGGTCGGCCTGCGCACGCAGCAGGACCTGGCCGCGGCCGGCGCGGTCGGCGCGTTCCTGAAGGTCAAGCGCGCCGGCTTCAAGCCCAGCCTCAACCTGCTGTATTCGCTGGAAGGGGCGCTGACCGGCTGCCATTGGCAGGAACTGCCCGAGGCGCGGCGCGCGCAACTGCTCGGCGAGCTGGACGCCGCGGCGGCGCAGTTGCCGGCGCAGCGCGGCCTGCCGGTGGCCGGACCGGTGGCGACCACCCATTTCGACCGCGACGGCGACCGCAGCGACACGCCCTATGCGCAGGACGCGTACGACGCATCCGACGACCACGAACGCGACGACGGCCACGCCAGCGAGCGCGACGACGGCTGATCCGCGCGCAACAGCGGCGATCGCGTACAATCGCGCCGCTTCAAGGTGACCTGCCGGCTCCGGCCTGCAGGTTGAAACGGGAAGCCGGTGCGTCTTGCGACAAGGCCGGCGCTGCCCCCGCAACGGTAAGCGATCCGCGCTGACGACTTGCGCCACTGTGCCTCGGGCATGGGAAGGCGTCGCAGCCGGGAGTCCGACTCCCAGATCGCCAGCCCGGAGACCGGCCTTGCAGTTCACTGGTTGCGATGCGGAGGGCGTCGCGGCGTGCCGCGCCGCGTCTGGCGCCGTCCGCTTGCACCTTCCGTTCGCGACTCCTTCGCCGTCACAGCGCGTCCGCGCGCCGGAGTTGCCCCATGTCGTTCCGCCTGCTTTCGGTCGCGATCGCGTCCGCCCTGTCCCTGCCCTCGCTGGCGCTCGCCGCCGATGCCGCCACCGACCTGGACCAGGTCCTGGTCACCGCCACCCGCACCCAGATCTCGGTCGAGGACAGCGTGGTCCCGGCGCAGGTGATCGACCGCGCCGAGATCGAGCGCAGCCAGGCCACGTCGCTGGCGCAGCTGCTGCAGGGCCGCGCCGGCATCGGCGTCTCCAACCAGGGCGGGCTGGGCAAGCTGACCACGCTGAGCCTGCGCGGCAGCGAATCGGATCACATGCTGGTGCTGGTGGACGGCGTGCGCATCGGCTCGGCCAGCGCCGGCCTGGCCGCGTTCCAGGACCTGCCGCTGAGCCAGATCGACCGCATCGAGATCGTGCGCGGCCCGCGCTCGAGTCTGTACGGCTCCGATGCGATCGGCGGCGTGATCCAGATCTTCACCCGCCGCGGCGGCCAGGGCCTGCAGCAGAACCTGAGCCTGGGCGCCGGCAGCAACGGCCTGCGCGAGGCCAGCGCCGGCTTCAGCAACCGCGGCGAGCGCGGCTGGCTGTCGGTGCAGGGCGGCTACCAGAAGACCGACGGCATCAATGCCTGCAACGGCTCGGCCACCCTGTTCGCCGGCTGCTACGTCGACGAGCCGGACCGCGACGGCTACCGCAACACCTCGCTCAGCGCGCGCGGCGGCTATGCGCTGAGCGACACGCTGCGCATCGAAGGCCAGGCGCTGAACATCGACAGCCGCAACGAGTACGACGGCGATGCGCTGTTCGCCGGCAACGAGGCCGACAACACCCAGCAGGTGTTCGGCGGCAAGCTCGACTGGACCCCGTCCGAGCGCGTGCACCTGGCCGCGCAGCTCGGCCGCAACACCGACCAGGCCGACAGCTACTACCACGCCGCCGGCAGCGACACGCGCAGCTTCGTCAGCACCTTCGACAGCCGCCGCGACACCGCCTCGCTGCAGGGCGACTTCGGCCTGGCCGAAGGCCATCTGCTCAGCGCCGGCGCCGACTGGCAGCGCGAGGAAGTCACCGGCACCACCGCCTTCGACGTGGACCAGCGCGACAACACCGGCGTGTTCGCCGAGTACCAGGGCCGCTTCGGCGCGCAGCAGGTGCAGGCCAGCGTGCGCAGCGACGACAACGAGCAGTTCGGCCAGCACACCACCGGCAGCCTCGGCTGGGGCCTGGCGCTGGACGGCGGCTTCAAGCTCACCGCCAGCCTCGGCACCGGCTTCAAGGCGCCGACCTTCAACGACCTGTACTACCCGTTTTCCGGCAATCCGGAACTGAAGCCGGAGAAGTCCAAGAGCGGCAACCTGGGCGTGGCGCAGTACGCCGACAGCTGGAACTGGACGTTCAACGTCTACGAGACCCGGGTCGACGACCTGATCTCCTACGATGCCGCCACCTTCCTGCCGGTCAACGTGGACAAGGCGCGGATCCGCGGCGCCGAGCTGACCGGCTACGCGACGCTGGCCGGCTGGGAACTGTCGGCGCAGCTCAGCCACACCGATCCGCGCAACCGCAGCGACGGCGCCAACCGCGACAACTGGCTGGCGCGGCGCGCGCAGGACACCGCGCGGCTGGACGTGGACCGCGGCTTCGGCCCGGTCAAGCTCGGCGTCACCGCGTTCGGCAGCGGCCACCGCTACGACGACGCGGCCAACAGCGTGCGCCTGGCCGGCTACGGCACGCTGGACCTGCGCGTGGAATACGCGTTCGCGGCGGACTGGACGCTGCAGGCCAAGGCCAGCAACGTGTTCGATCGCGACTACCAGACCATCAGCTGGTACAACCAGCCGGGCCGCGAGTACGCGCTGACCCTGCGCTACGCGCCGGCGGCGCGCTGAGCCCCCGCAGCGGGCTACGCCGGACGGCGTGGCCCGCTGCGCATGCATTCATCGCAGGCATGCGCGCGCGACGCGACGTGTCTCGCCCAACGCGGGTTCGGCGATCGGGCGCCACCGGCGCCGCTGGCAACATCCGTCGCGTCTGACGCCGCGCCATAGGCTTCGCCGTGCGTCGCGCGGCATGGCCCAGGCACCGCCTTCAGGGCATGGGGGACGACGTCCGCGCTTCCTCGATGAGCCAGTCCGCCAGCATCTGGATTGGCGCATCGTTCAACCGGATCGGTTCCGGCAGCACAAGACAGAAGGTCTTGGAGATCGACGTGCCGTCGGGCCATGGCGCAACGAGCCGCCCGGCGGCCAGCTCGGCCGCGACATAGAGGCGTGGTACCAGCGCGACACCGAGACCGGCCAGCGCCGCCTCGATCGACATCGCGTGGAGATCGTAGCGGGCGCCGATCGCCGGATGCGTCAGCCCCATTCCGGTTTCCTGCGCATAGCGCTGCCAGGCGTCCGGGTTCTGGCGGCGATGCAGGCGTGGCAACGCGTCGAGCGCCGTCGCGGCGTCTTTTCCAGCGAGCAGCGCCGGATGGCAGACCGGCACCAGCACCTCCTGCCACAACCGATGCGTGCGCATCCCCGTCCAGGCCGGGTGCTCGAAATGGATGGCCGCATCGAAACCGCTGCCGGCCAGGACGAAAGGCTGCATGCGCTCGGCCAGATGCACGGTGATGTTCGGGTGCCGGGTCTGGAAGTGTTTCAGGCGGGGAATGAGCCAGCGTGTGGCGAAGGTCGGGAGCACGGCGATGTCGAGGCTGGCCCCGTCGCTGCGCTGGCCCATCAGGTACTGGCTGTCGCGTTCCAGCCGGTCGAGCGTCTCGCGCACCTGTGCCGCATAGCGCTCGCCGTTCGGCAAGAGCCTGACCCGGTTGCCGATCCGGGCGAACAAGGTGACGCCCAGAAAATCTTCCAGCCGGCCGATCTGGCGGCTGATCGCGCCTTCGGTCAAGGCAAGTTCCTCGGCCGCACGCGCGAAGCTGGCATGCCGGGCAGCCGCCTCGAATGCCATGAGCGCGGAGTGGCTGGGAATCTTGCGGCGCATGTACGGCTCCAACGCGGTGATACGGCATTCGACCCGTCCACCATGACATCGAGTCACTGAAGCGTGATCGAATATCGATATTCGCGCTGAAAACGCCGGCCTACCATGAGCGGACATCAACGAAAGGCAAGGCCGACGCAATGATCTACACGGTGGAATGCAGCTTTGCCGATCCCGCCAGCGAAGCGGAATGGAACGACTTCTACAGCCTGGACAAGCTGCCGGCGCTCATCTCGGTGGAGGGCTTCCACAGTTCGCAACGCTTCAAGGCCTTGCGCCGCGGCTACCCCACCTATCTGGCAGTGCACGCGATCGATGGCCTGCACATCCTGACCGGCGAGGACTATCGCCGGAAGGGCGGCGGCAACTTCGCACGCTGGCAACAGCACATCGTCGACTGGCATCGCAACCTCTACGCCGGCCTCGATCGGGCCCCCGCCGTGGGCAGCCACGAAGTGCTGTTGTCGAGTGCCACCGGCGCCGAGCCGCTGATCGGGCTGGGACTGACTCCATGCGCCATGCATGCGGTGGAACTGGAGAAATGTCCGGAGCGCCGCTGGCTGGCGACGCTAGACCGCACCAGGCTGCCTGCGATGGATCGGCTGCCGGAGGACGTGCACGTCTACGCGCCGATGACCGCGCAATTGACCAGCGGCCACGGCAGCGCCTCCGACGTGGCGCGCTAGGACCGCCGATGCCGAACGTCACCCTCTTCCTGCCGGCGCGCACGATGCCGCCGGACACGGCGCTCTCGGACCTGACCGAGCAATGCACCGACCTCTGCACGGGCCTGCTTCTCGCCGCTGTGGAGAACGTGCATGTCATCTACGTCCCCGTCCTGCATGGTCGCGGCCACCCCATCTTCGCGGACGTCCGCTACCGGCTCGCCGCGACGCGCACGCCAACGGTCATGGCGCAGTTCATGGAAGGGCTCGATGACGCCATCCGGCGAGCGACCGGCTGCCAGGCCCGCATCCGCTGTTTCGGCTACGCGGCGCACTGCATCCATGCACGCAACTGATCGGCGATCCGGAGAAATGCGATGACGAAGGACGTTTTTCCGAGCCAGCGGATCGGCGATTTCACCATCACCGCCATCAGCGACGGCTATCTCAGCGTCGGCCTGGACGCGCTCTTGCACGTGGGCCCGGCCGACGCCCTGCAACTGCAGACCGATGGGCGGGTGGAGGACGCTTGCGCAGTCCATATCAACTGTTACGTGGTGCGTGGTCGCGGCCGCACGATCCTGATCGATGCCGGCGCCGGCGGCTTCAAGCAATGGGGCGGCCGGCTGCTGGACAACCTGTCGCTGGCAGGCCTGCGCCCCGCACAGATCGATGCGATCCTGCTGACCCACGCCCATCCCGACCATGTCGGGGGACTGATCGACGCCTCGGGAGACGTCGCCTTCCCGAACGCCGAACTCGTCGTGCAACAGCGGGAGGTCGCGTTCTGGCAGGACGACGGCAACCTGAGCCGCGCTGCCGCGCGCGCCCGCGGCAATTTCCTGCTTGCGCGCCAGGTGTTCGACGGCTATCGCGACCGGCTGCGCATCTTCGATGCAGGCGAGGTGTTGCCTGGCATCGCTGCCCTGCCGCTGCCAGGGCATACAGCAGGGCACACGGGCTATCGGCTCGACGCCGGCGATCGCAGCCTGCTGGTCTGGGGCGACATCGTGCATTTCCCGCAGATCCAGGTGCCGCATCCGGAGGTATCGATCGTCTTCGACCAGGATCCGGTGCTTGCAGGCGCGACACGGTCGCGGCTGTTGGATCTGGTCAGCACGGAGCGGCTCCTGATTGCCGGCATGCACTTCGGCGAACTCGGCTTCGCACGCATCGAGCGAACCAACGCGGCCTACGCTGTGACCTACGCGGCATGAGAGCGGCGTCTTCTCCATCTGCGGATCGGGAGGTCGCGGCAGAGCCGTGATGGCTGAGGCGACGACCGCGGGGTCGGCGCCGGCCAATGCAGCCACGCCGCTGCGGTTACGTTGCAGGCGGCGAAACGGTCCCCTGAGCGCGATTGGCAGCCCGCATCACCCCAGTGCCAGCAGCTCGCGCATGTCGTCCATCAGCAACACCACGTCGGCCGTGGCCAGGTCCAGGTCGCGCGGATAGCCGTAGCGCACCAGTGCGGCCGGCATGCCGGCGGCGTGCGCGGCCTGCAGGTCGGTGCCGGAATCGCCGACCATCAGGCAGTGCGCCGGCGGCTGCGCGAACTGCTGCGCCAGGTGCAGCAGCGGCAGCGGGCTGGGCTTGCGCTCGGGCAGGCTGTCGCCGCCGAGCGCCGCGGCGAACGCATCGGCCACGCCGAGATGGCGCAGCAGCGGCTGCACGAACGCCGAGGGCTTGTTGGTGCACAGCGCCAGCGTGACGCCGCGCGCGCGCAACTGCGCCAGCGCCTCGGCCACGCCCGGATACAGGCGCGGGCTGCGCAACAGGCATTCTTCGTAGTGGCGCATGAAAGCCGGCATTACCGCGTCGATCGGGGTGGCGTCGTGCGCATGCCGCCACGCGGTCTCGACCAGCTTGCGCACGCCCTCGCCGATCCAGCCGAGCACGGTGGCTTCGGGCACGCGCGCCAGGCCGAAGTCGGCCAGGGTGCGATTGAGCGCTTCGGCGATATCGGCGCCGCTGTCCACCAGGGTGCCGTCCAGATCGAACACCACCAGCGCGTACGGAAATGTCATTTCAGTCCTCTGTGCGAAACGCGGCCTGCATTGTAGGCGCCGCGCTCAGTCGCGATCCCAGTACGGCACCTCGCCGAAACGCGCGACCAGGAAATCCAGGAACGCGCGGACGATCGCCGGCTGCTGCCGGCGCGAGGCGTACACGCCGAAGATGTCCATCGTGTCCAGTTCGTGGTCGGGCAGCACGCGCTGCAATTCGCAGCTGCGCAGCAGCGCCGCGGCCTGGTAGGTCGGCAGCATGGCAATGCCGGCGCCGGCGCGCACCGCCTCCAGCAGCACGGTGGCTTCGTTGGCGGTGAAGTTGCCGCTGACCGCCACCGACACCGGTTCGCCGCGATAGCGCAGCGGCCATTCGTGCCTGCCCACGTAGTGATGGCCCAGGCAGTTGTGCGCGGCCAGGTCGGCGGCGCTGTGCGGCGCGCCATGCCGCTGCAGATAGGCCGGCGCCGCGCACAGCACCGAGCGGCACACGCTCAGGCGCCGCGCGATCAGCCCAGGGTCGACGCGGTGGGAAATGCGTACCGCCAGGTCGATGCGCTCCTCGACCAGGTTGACCGTGCGATCGGCCAGCAGCATGTCCACCCGCGCCTGCGGGTAGCGGGCCACGAACTCGGCCGCCGCCGCGGCCAGATGCGCCTGCCCGAACGAGGCCGAAGCGGTGACGCGCAGCTGTCCGTGCGGCTCCGGGTCGTCGCTGGCCAGTTCGTCGCGCAGCGAGGCGCCGATCGCCAGCATCGGCCGGAACCGCGCCAACGCGGTCTCGCCGGCGCCGGTCAGGGTCACCCGCCGCGTGGTCCGGTGCAGCAGGCGCACGCCGAGCCAGCGCTCCAGTTCGGCCAGATGGCGCGAGACCATCGCCCGCGACAGGTCCAGCGCCTCGGCGGCCGCGGTGAGACTGCCGCGCTCGGCGACTTCGACGAACACCGCGATCGCGGTCAGACGGTCCATTTGCTCGTTCCACGCAACAAATTGGCGACTTATACGCTGTTTATCGCGCTAATTGCCAGGACTAGGCTGTGCGCATCCCGTCCACCCTCCCCGGAGAACCTCGATGCACATCGCCCTGTTCGGCGCCACCGGCAACATCGGCCGCCATATCGCCCAGGAAGCCCTGCGCCGCGGCCACGCGGTCACCGCCCTGGTCCGCCGCACGCAACCGTTGCCGCCGGAACTGGACGGCGCCAGCATCGTGCTCGCGTCGCTGGACGACCGCGCCGCCCTCGCCGCCGCGGTGCGCGGCCACGACGTGCTGGCCAGCGCCTACGGCCCCAGCGCCGCGGCCGCCGATACCATTCCGGCCGTCGCCCAGGCGCTGATCGAGGTCGCCCGCGACGCCGGCGTACAGCGCCTGCTGGTGGTCGGCGGCGCCGGCAGCCTGGAAGTGGCGCCGGGCGTGCAGTTGGTGGACACGCCGAACTTCCCCGACGCCTACAAACCCTACGCGCTGGCGCACCGTGCCTCCCTGCAGCATCTGCAGGCCGCTACCGATCTGGAGTGGACCTTCTTCGCGCCAGCCGCCGAGATCGGCCCCGGCGACCAGCGCGGCGGCGTGCGCACCCAGGCCACCGCGCTGCTCAGCGATGCGCAGGGCCATAGCGCGATCAGCTATGCCGACTACGCCAGCGCCTTCGTCGACGAGATCGAACGCCCGCAGTACCTGCGCCAGATCGCCACCGCCGCGTACTGAGCGCAACGCCGGGCAGGCGGCAGCGCGCGTGCCGATGGCGCCGCGCAGTCGCCCCCCGCCGCGGCCGCAGCACGGTCGCGGCCCGATTCCCGCACGCCATGCCGACGCGTGGCGTCGCCTTCTCCGATGGAGTTCCGCATGCCGTCCCTTTCGTTGTCGCGCCTGAGCGCTACGCTGATCCTTGCCCTCGGCCTCGCCGGCGCCGCCGCCGCGCACGCCGCCACCGGCACCGCCGCCCACGCCGCGACTGCCGCCGCCAGCGCCGCACAGCCGGCCGCCGCGCCGCTGCAGGTGCAGGTCTACCACCCGGACGCGAACGCGATCTTCGGCGTCGCCTCGGTGCTGGTCAGCGGCGCCAGGGACGCGGTGCTGGTCGATGCGCAGTTCTCCGCGGCCGATGCGCGCGCCCTGGTCGCGCAGATCCGCGCCTCCGGCAAGCGCCTGACCACGATCTACGTCAGCCACGGCGATCCGGACTACTACTTCGGCCTGGACGTGCTGACCCAGGCGTTCCCGCAGGCCAAGCTGCTGGCCAGCCCGGCGACCGTGGCGCATATCCGCCAGACCCAGGCGCAGAAGCTGCAGGTGTGGGCACCGAAGCTGGGTGCCGACGCGCCGCAGCGCATCGTGCTGCCACAGCCGCTGCACGGCGACCGCCTGCTGCTGGAAGGCCGCGAACTGCAGATCGTCGGCCTGGACGGCGCGACCCCGGACCGGACCTTCGTGTGGATTCCGTCGATCAAGACCGTGCTCGGCGGGATCCCGGTGGTGGCCGGCGAACACGTGTGGATGGCCGATACGCAGACTCCGGCATCGCATGCGCAGTGGCTGGCCACGCTGCAACGGATCCAGGCGCTGCAGCCGCAGCAGGTGATTCCCGGACATTTCGTGCCGGGCGCGGCGCAGGACCTGGCCGCGGTGCGCTTCACCGCCGACTACATCCGCGCCTTCGACGAGGAAACCGCCAAGGCCAAGGATGCGGCCGCGCTGGTCGCGGCGATGCAGCAACGCTATCCGCAGCTGGGCGGCGTGGACACGCTGCAGCTCAGCGCGAAGGTGGCCAAGGGCGAACTGCGCTGGCCATGAACGAACTGCCGGCGCGCGGCTCAACGGAACAGCCGCCCCTGCGCCTGCCCCGGTTCGCGCTCGTGGAAGCCGGCCAGGCCCACGCCGACCAGGCGGTAGCGCGTGGACGCGGGCAAGTCGACGCGCTGGCGCAAGGCCAGCGCGATATCGGTCAGCGCCTGCAGCGATTCCGGCGGTTGCTCCGGGGTGAAGCTGCGGGTCAGGATGCGGAACTGCGCGGTCTTCAGCTTCAGCACCACGGTGCGCGCGACGCGCTCGGTGCGGCGGGTCGCGTTCCAGGTCTTTTCCGCCAGTTGCCGGATCGCCGGCTCCAGCGCGTCCAGCGCCAGGTCTTCGGCGAAGGTGTCTTCCGAGGAAATCGACTGCACCTGCTGGTCCGATTCCACCGGACGCTCGTCGATGCCGCGCGCACGCTGATACAGGCGCAGCCCGAAGCTGCCGAAATGCGCTTCCAGCTCCGCTTCGCCGTGCGTGCGCAGGTCGCCGACGGTGACGATGCCCAGCGCCGCCAGCTTGGCCTGCATCACCTTGCCCACGCCGTGCACCTTGCCGACCGGCAATGGCGTCAGGAACGCCTCCACCTGGTGCGGGCGGATCACGAACTGGCCGTCGGGCTTGCGCCAGTCCGAGGCGATCTTGGCCAGGAACTTGTTCGGCGCGATGCCGGCCGAGGCGGTCAGTTGGGTTTCCTCGCGGATCTGCGCGCGGATGGTCTGCGCGATCTCGGTGGCGGTGGTCAGCTCGCCCTTCGGCGCGGTGACGTCGAGATAGGCCTCGTCCAGCGACAGCGGCTCGATCATGTCGGTGTGGCGCTGGAAGATCTCGCGCACCTGCCGCGACACGGCCTTGTAACGCGCGAAATCCGGCGGCACGAAGATCGCGTCCGGGCACAAGCGCTCGGCGCGCAACGCCGGCATCGCCGAGCGGATGCCGAACACGCGCGCCTCGTACGACGCGGCGCACACCACCGAACGCATGCCGCGCCAGGCCACCACCACCGGCTTGCCGCGCAATGCGGGATCGTCACGCTGCTCCACGGACGCGTAGAACGCATCCATGTCGACGTGAATGATCTTGCGCATCGGCCCTGCACCCTACGCCAGCGAACGGTAGCCGCATGATAAGCCAGGCCTGCGCATGCGCTGCGAACGCATGCCTTGATTTCGCTCAGCGCGCCGCATTGCAGCACTGCCTACGCTACGCGTGCGTACGGATAAAACGTTTGATTGAAAGCGCGAGCGTCGTGCACGCTTGCGCGCCTCGACTGTCTGCCCTGGGAAATTCGCTCATGAGCCGCCTCACTTCGTATTCACGCGAACACCTTCTCGCCAGCGCGCGCGGCGAACTGTTCGGCGCCGAGGCCGCACGCCTGCCCAACGATCCGATGCTGATGTTCGACCGCATCACCCACATCGACGACAACGGCGGCGCGCACGGCAAGGGCGTGGTCCGCGCCGAACTCGACGTGCGCCCGGACCTGTGGTTCTTCCGCTGCCATTTCATCGACGATCCGGTGATGCCCGGCTGCCTGGGCCTGGATGCGCTGTGGCAACTGACCGGGTTCTTCCTGACCTGGATCGGCGCGCCCGGCCGCGGCCGCGCGCTGGGCGTGAGCGAAGTGAAGTTCAGCGGACAGGTGCTGCCGACCGCCAGGCAGGTGGTCTACGAACTGGACATCAGCCGGGTCATCAACCGCAAGCTGGTGATGGCGGTGGCCGACGGCCGCATGTCGGTGGACGGCCGCGAGATCTACACCGCCAAGGATCTGCGCGTGGGCCTGTTCACCTCGACGGAGGCGTTCTGATGCGCCGCGTCGCGATTACCGGCATGGGCATCACCTCATGCCTGGGTAACGACCTGGACACGGTGTCGCGCGCGCTGCGCGACAGCCGCGCCGGCATCCGCGCCAACCCCGAGGCGGCCGAACACGGCCTGCGCAGCCAGGTCGCCGGCGACGTGCAGCTGGACCTGGAAGCCTTGATCGATCGCAAGCTCAAGCGCTTCATGGGCGATGCGTCCGCGTACGCGTATCTGGCGCTGCGCGATGCGATCGCCGATGCCGGCCTGGACGAGGCCGTGGTCAGCGACGTGCGCACCGGCCTGATCGCCGGGTCCGGCGGCGGCTCCAGCCACTGGCAGGTGGAAGCGGCGGACCTGCTGCGCAACCGCGGCGTGCGCAAGGTCGGCCCGTACATGGTGCCGCGCACGATGTGCTCGGCGGTCTCGGCCAGCCTGGCCACCGCGTTCAAGATCAAGGGCGTGAGCTACTCGCTGTCGGCGGCGTGCGCGACGTCGGCGCACTGCATCGGCGCGGCCGCGGACCTGATCCGCCACGGCCAGCAGGACGTGATGTTCGCCGGCGGCGGCGAGGAACTGGACTGGACCATGAGCCTGATGTTCGACGCGATGGGCGCGCTGTCCAGCGGCTTCAACGACCGCCCGGCGGTGGCCTCGCGTCCGTACGATGCCGAGCGCGACGGCTTTGTCATCGCCGGCGGCGGCGGCATGCTGGTGCTGGAAGACTACGAACGCGCGGTGGCGCGCGGCGCGCGCATCCATGCCGAACTGCTCGGCTACGGCGTGACCTCCGACGGCGCCGACATGGTCGCCCCGTCCGGTGAAGGCGCGGTGCGCTGCATGCAGATGGCGATGCAGGGCGTGGACGCGCCGATCGACTACCTCAACACGCACGGCACCTCGACGCCGCTGGGCGACGTCACCGAGCTGGGCGCGGTACGCGAAGTGTTCGGCGATGCGGTGCCGCCGCTGTCCTCGACCAAGGCGCTGTCCGGGCATTCGCTGGGCGCGGCCAGCGTGCACGAGGCGATCTACTGCCTGCTGATGATGCGCGACGGCTTCATCGCCGGCTCGGCCAACATCGACGCGCTGGACCCGCGCGCCGAGGGCTTCCCGATCGTGCGCGAGAGCCGCGAGGCGACCTTGCGCACGGTGATGTCCAACAGCTTCGGCTTCGGCGGCACCAACGCCGCGCTGGTGTTCGGCAAGCGCTGATCGGACCCGTGCGCGCCGGCGACGCGCTGCGCCGGTTGCGCCGGTTCAGCGCTCCAGTTCCTTCACGCCACGGTGGCTGGCCTTGTCGTCCTTGCTCCGTTCCGGTTTGGCCGGTACCTGCGCGGGCGGCGGCGGTGATGCCTTGGGCGGTGGCGGCGGTGGCGTAGGCGGCGGCGAAGCCGCGGCCGGTTTCGGCGGATGCTGCGTGACCCACTCGACGGCGGCCGGTGACGGGGGCCACCACGCTTCGTTCGACGACGAAGGCGCGGGCGGTGGAGGCACCTTGCCCAGCGGCGGGGTGATGCCCCTCGCCTCGTCTTCCTCGGCCACGCGCCGTTGTCGCTCCAACTCGCGCGCCAGCTCCTTGTTGCGCTTGGGGTTGAGCGCATCCGGCGGCGGCGCCTGGTACATGCGCTCGCCCGGCGGCACCCATTGCGACTGCACCGGCGCTTCCACGGCGGGCGGCGCCGGCGGGTAGCCGCGCGTGTCGGCGATGCGTTGCGGGATCAGCTGGCGCTTGAGCGCCTCGGGCATCGGCGCCGGCGCAGATGGCGAGGCCTGCGCTTGCTGCCGCCAGCGTGCGCGGTCGCGGGCCCATGGCCGGCCACGGTAATGCGCGTCCCAATAGGAATCGATGGCGAATCCGATGGCTGGAGCGAAGACACCGTCGCGCGCGTCGAACTCGATCACGCCGGCCGGCAACCATCCGCGCGCCTCGCGCCAGCGCACGTCGCACCACGAAAAATCGTTGACGCACCCGTAGACGGTGAGGCTGTCGCCGCCCACCACCGTGGCGACGCGCGGATAGTCGTTGGCCGGGCCTGCGCGCAGATTGGCGCCGCTGCGGGCGAACCCGCCATTGCTCTGCGCCAGTACCGGCGTGGCGGCGGCCAGCAGCAACGGCGCGATCCAGATGCAGCGTTTCATGCCCAACCTCCTGTGCCTGACCGGCCCTGTGGCCGGCGCTTCTTCCATGGGCTCGTGCGAGCCATCGTGTTCGGCAATGTTCTAGCACGCCGATGCGCTAAGGACCTGTTAACCCGATCGGGCCCGCCATGCCTGGCCGCATGTGAGGCTGGAAGAGATGCAATGAACCGACGACATGCGCGAAGGTGCGCTCACGCCGCCGTGAACGCACCCAAGCGCATCGTCGGATTGCAAGCCGCAACAAGCGGATGTGTGCGCTATCGCCCCCTGCTTGCGCCTCGCCGCGCCGCATGCACTGCGGCGCGGCGCACGTGGATCAGCCGGCCATGCCGCTGTGCCGCAGCAAGGCGTCCAGTTCCGGCGCGCGGCCACGGAACGCGGTGAAGTTCTCCAGCGCCGGGCGGCTGCCGCCGCGCGCCAGGATCTCCTGCAGGAAACGCGCGCCGGTGGCGGCCAACTGGTCAGGCGCCTCTTCGAATGCGGCGTAGGCGTCGGCGCTGAGCACTTCGGCCCACTTGTAGCTGTAGTAACCGGCGCCGTAGCCGCCGGCGAAGATGTGGCTGAACTGGTGCGGGAAGCGGTTCCATGCCGGCGGCCGGTTCACCGCGACTTCGTCGCGCACGCGTTCGAGCAGCTGCAGCATGCTGTCGCCGGCGGCGTCGAAGCTGTGATGCAGTTGCATGTCGAACAGCGCGAACTCCAGTTGGCGCACGGTGAACATGCCGCTCTGGTAGTTCTTCGCCGCGAGCATCTTGTCGAACAGCGCGCGCGGCAGCGGCTGCCCGCTGTCCACGTGCGCGGTCATCGCCTGCAGCCGCGGCCACTCCCAGCAGAAGTTCTCCATGAACTGGCTGGGCAGCTCCACCGCATCCCATTCCACGCCGTTGATGCCGGCCACGCCAAGTTCGCCGACCTGGGTCAGCAACTGGTGCAGGCCGTGGCCCATTTCGTGGAACAGGGTGGTGACTTCGTTGTGGGTGAAGGTGGCCGGCTTGCCGTCGCCGCCGCGGCCGAAGTTGCACACCAGGTATACCAGCGGCGTCTGCACGCCGTCGGCGCGGTCGCGGCGGTTGCGGCAGTCGTCCATCCAGGCGCCGCCGCGCTTGCCCTCGCGCGCGTACAGGTCGAGGTAGAACTGCCCGACCAGGCGGCCGCGCGCATCGCTGACGCGGAAGAAGCGCACGTCCGGATGCCACACCGGGGCGCTGTCGGCCTGCACCTGCAGCCCGTACAGGTCGTTGATGACGCCGAACAGGCCGTCCAGCACCTTCGGTTCGGTGAAGTAAAGCTTCACTTCCTGCTCGGAAAAGCTGTAGCGCGCCTGCTTGAGCTTTTCGCTGGCGTAGGCGATATCCCAGGCCTGCAGTTCGTCCAGGCCCAGATGCTCGCGAGCGTAGGCTTCCAGTTCGGCGCGGTCGCGCTGCGCGTACGGCTTGGCGCGCGCGGCCAGGTCGCGCAGGAAGCCCAGCACCTCGTCGGGGTTCTGCGCCATTTTGGTCGCCAGCGAATACTCGGCGTAGCTGGCGAAACCGAGCAGGCCGGCCAGTTCGCCGCGCAGCGCCAGGATGCGCTCGATCGCCGCGCTGTTGTCCAGCGCCGCGTCGCCGAATTCCGAGGCGCGGATCGCGTTGGCGCGGTACAGGGTCTCGCGCAGCGCGCGGTCGTCGGCGTACATCTGCACCGGCAGGTAGCACGGCATCTGCAGGGTCAGCTTCCAGCCCGCCTGGCCGTCCTTTTCCGCCGCCGCGCGCGCCGCGGCGATCACGTCGTCTGGCAGGCCTGCCAGACGCGCCTGGTCGTCGATCGGCAGCGACCACGCATCGGTGGCATCGAGCACGTTCTGCGAGAACTTCGCCGACAGCGCCGACAGTTCTTCCTGGATCGCGGCGAAACGCTGCTTGTCGGCATCGCCCAGTTCGGCGCCGCCCAGGCGGAAATCGCGCAGCGCGTTGTCCAGCACCTTGCGCCGCGCCGCGTCGTAGCCGGCGGCTTCGGGCGTGGGGGCCAGCGCGCGGTATTGCGCGAACAGCGCCAGGTTCTGCCCCAGCGCGCTGGAGAAGCGCGTCACCTTGGGCAGGTTGGCGTTGTAGGCCTCGCGCAGCGCCGGGGTGTTGACCACGCCCTGCAGGTGGTTGACCTGGCCCCAGGCGCGCCACAGGCGCTCGGTGGCGTCGTCCAGCGGCACCACGAAGCTGTCCCAGCTCACCGGCGCGACCTGCTCGGCGTGCGCGACCGCGGCGTCGGCGGCGGCCAGCAGCGCATCGATCGCCGGGCCGATGTGCTCGGGCTGGATCGCATCGAAGCGCGGCAGGCCGGAAAAATCGAGCAGGGGATTGGTCATCGCGGGAATCTCGGTAGCGGGGAAAGGGCCGGCGGCGCCGGCCATGGTCGGGATATGGCGGTCAGGACAACGCGGCACAAGCCAGCGGCGGCAACCCGGCGCCGGCCACCGCCGCGGCCAGCTGCGCGTCGGCCTGCTCCACGTCGATGCCGTGCTCGCGGTACCAGTCCGGCCGGTAGTAGCTGTGCCCGTAGCGCTCGCCGCTGTCGCACAGGATGGTGACGATGGAACCGCTGCGGCCGTGCTCGCGCATCCGCGTCGCCGCCTGCAGCACGCCGACGAAGTTGGTGCCGGTGGAGCCGCCGACGCGCCGGCCCAGGCGCGCGCTCACGTAGCGCATCGCCGCCAGGCTCAGCGCATCGGGCACCTTGACCATCGCATCGACGCAGCTGGGGATGAAGCTCGATTCCACCCGCGGCCGGCCGATGCCCTCGATGCGCGAACCGCCGGTGCTGGCCAGGCCGGCGTAGTCGCGCCCGGCCAGCGCTTCGCAATAGCCTTCGAAGAACACCGACACTTCCGGATCCGCGCACAGGATGCGGGTGGCGTGGCGGCGGTAGCGCACGTAGCGGCCCAGCGTGGCGGCGGTGCCGCCGGTGCCGGGGCTGCACACGATCCATTCCGGCACCGGGTGCGGTTCTTCCTGCATCTGCCGGAAGATCGACTCGGCGATGTTGTTGTTGGCGCGCCAGTCGGTGGCACGTTCGGCGTACAGGAACTGGTCCATGAAGTGGCCGCCGCTCTCGCGCGCCAGCTGCACCGAATCGGCGTGCAGGTCGCAGGCGCGCTCGACCAGGTGGCAGCGCCCGCCCTGGAACTCGATCGCGGCGATCTTCTCCGGCGAGGTCGCGGCCGGCATCACCGCGATGAACGGCAATCCCAGCAGGCGCGCGAAATAGGCTTCGGACACCGCGGTGGAGCCGCTGGAGGCCTCGATCACCGGGCGCCCCTCGCGCAGCCAGCCGTTGGCCAGCGCGTACAGGAACAGCGAGCGCGCCAGGCGGTGCTTGAGGCTGCCGGTGGGATGGCTGGACTCGTCCTTGAAATACAGGTCGATGCCGGGGAAACCGGGCAGGTCCAGCGGAATCAGGTGGGTGTCGGCCGAACGGTTGAAATCGGCTTCGATCTTCTGGATGGCGTTGGCCACCCAATCGCGAGGGGTCATGGCGGTGCGCAGGACGGAAAAATCGCGTCCACGATACACGCCCGCCCCATGCCCCGGGGCTGCGCAGGGCGCCGGGGCGTGGCGACGTTCACCTGGCGGCTGTGGCGTCGCCCCCGGGTGGCGCGGCGCCGCTCAGGGGGCCGCGACGCCGAAGCCGGCATCGACGATGGCGCGCTCGATCGCCGCGGCGTCGGTGCGGGCCTCGTCGTACTCCAGGTCCACGCGCCCGCCGTCCAGCACGACCTGCGCCGCGGCGATCCCGGCGCTGGCTTGCAACACCCGCTGCAACCGCGCGGAGCAGCCGCCGCAGGTCATGCCCTGGACCGTGAGTTGGAGATGGCGCATTGCGGGTGTCCTCGTTGGAGTGGGGTTGCCCGGCACCGCGCTCAGCGCGGCCGCCAGCGGTTCAGCAGCAGGGAATTGGCCAGCACCGAGACCGAACTCAGCGCCATCGCCGCGCCGGCGAGCACCGGATTGAGCAGGCCGAACGCGGCCAGCGGGATGCCGAGCACGTTGTAGAAAAAGGCGAAGAACAGGTTCTGGCGGATCTTGCGCAAGGTCGCCGCGGACAGGTCGATGGCGGTGGCCACGCCGTCCAGGTCGCCATGCACCAGCACCACGTCGGCCGCCTCCACGGCGATGTCCGAGCCGGCGCCGATGGCGAAGCTGACGTCGGCCGCGGCCAGCGCCGGCGCGTCGTTGATGCCGTCGCCGACCATGCCGACGTGCGCGCCGGGTTCGGCCCGCAGGCGCTGCACCTCCTCGGCCTTGTGCTGCGGCAACACCTCGGCCAGCACCCGCGCGATGCCGACCTGCGCGGCCACGGCCTGTGCGACATGGCGGTTGTCGCCGCTGAGCATGACCACGGCGATGCCGCGCGCCTTGAGCCGCGCCACCGCCTCGAGCGCACCGTCGCGCAGCGGATCGGCGATGGCGATGTAGCCGGCGAGGCGGCCGTCCAGCGCGACCGCGACCACGCTCTGGCCCTTCGCCTGCGCCGCCTCGGCGCGCTGCAGCAGCGCCGCGTCCGGCGCCTGCACGGCCAGCTCGCGCAGCCACGCCAGCGACCCCAGCGCCACCTCGCGGGTAGCGACGCGGCCGCGTACGCCCTTGCCGGGCAGCGTCTCGACCGCGGCCACCGGCAGAGGCGGCGACCCGCGCACGCCCTCGTCGGCGGCCCGCCGCACGATCGCGTCGGCCAGGGGATGCGCCGAACCGACCTCCAGCGCGGCGGCCAGGCGCAGCAACGCCGTCGCATCGCCGCCGTCCGCCACCCCGATCGCAGTCACCTGCGGCCGGCCTTCGGTCAGGGTGCCGGTCTTGTCCAGCACCAGCGTGGTCAACGCACGCGCACGCTCCAGCACCTCGGCGTTGCGGATCAGGATGCCGGACCGGGCGCCCACGCCGGTGCCGACCATGATCGCGGTCGGCGTGGCCAGGCCCAGCGCACACGGACAGGCGATCACCAGCACCGCCACCGCATGCACCAGCGCGGTGGCGAAACTGCCGCTGAGCCACCAGGTCGCGGCCAGGGTGAGCGCGGCGATGGCGATCACGACCGGCACGAACACGCCGGCGATGCGATCGACCAGATGCTGGATCGGCGCCTTGGAGCCCTGCGCCGCATCGACCATGCGGATGATCTGCGCCAGCAGCGTGTCGGCGCCGACCCCGGTGGCGCGCGCGCGCAACATGCCGAACTGGTTCACGGTGGCGGCGAACAGGCGGCTGCCCGGCTCCTTGGCCACCGGCATCGCCTCGCCCGACAGCATCGCCTCGTCCACGCTGGAACGGCCGTCGAGCACCTCGCCGTCCACCGGCACGCGCTCGCCGGCGGCGACCACGAACACGTCGCCGACGATCAGCTCGGCGGCATCGACTTCCACGATCGCGCCGTCGCGCTCCACCTTGGCGGTCTTGGGCTTGAGGTCGAGCAGCGCGCGGATCGCCGAGGAGGTCCTGCGCCTGGCGCGCGCTTCCAGCAAGCGCCCGAGCAGGATCAGGGTGACGATCGAGGCGCTTGCCTCGAAATACACGTGCTGGCCGGCCAGGCCGAACACGGTGACCGCGGCGCTGTACAGGTAGGCCATGCTGGTGCCGAGCGCGACCAGCACGTCCATGTTGGCGCGGCCGTTGCGCAAGGCCGCGAACCCGGCCCGGTAGAAGCGCGCGCCGAGCCAGAACTGCACCGGCGTGGCCAGCAGCAGCTGCAGCCAGCGCGGCAGCGGCTCGGCGTGCTGGCCGCCGAGCGCATGCGCGATGGCGGAGATGTCCAGCATGCCGAACATCTGCACGAACAACGGCAGGGTCAGCAGCACCGCGGCAGCGAAGCGGCCCAGCTCGCCATGCCAGGCGCGGCGCTCGGCCTGTTCGCGCGCTTGCAACTGGGCCTGATCCATCTCGCGCACCACGCTGGCGCCGAAGCCGGCGCTGCCGATCCGCGCGACGATGCCGGCCGGCGCCACCAGTTCCGCCACGTACTCCACGCGCGCCCTGGCCGAGGCCAGGTTGACGCTGCCGGCGATCACCCCGGGCGTGTTCGCCAGCACCGTTTCGATCGCGGCCGCGCAGGACGCGCAACTCATGCCGCTGAGGTCCAGTGTCAGCATCTGCGTCGGCACCGTGTAGCCGGCCTGGCCGATGCGTTGCAGCAGCGCCTGCGCATCCACCTGCTGCGGGTCGTAGTCCAGGCGCACGCGCGCGGCGGCGTAATTGGCCTGGGCATCGACCCCGGGCAGCTGCTTGAGCGCCTGCTCCAGGCCGACGGCGCAGGACGCGCAGCTCATGCCGTGCACCGGCAGGCTCACCGTGGCGGTGTTGGCGGCCGGCGCGTTCACGGCTGCGGCTTGCCCGGCGCGGCGTCGCCGCGGATGTCGCCGAGGATCGGGCAGCCGGCGGGTTCGCCGCTGCCCGGGCATTCGGCGACGAGTACGGCCAGCGCATCGCGCATCTCGGTCAGCTGCGCGATGCGCCGATCCAGTTCGTGCAGGCGCTTGCTGGCCCGCTGCTTGATGCCTTCCACGCCATGCAGGCGATCGTCCTGCAGCGCGAGCAGGTCGCCGATCTCCTCCAGCGAGAATCCCAGGTCCTTGGCGCGGCGGATGAAACGTACACGCTCCACCGCGGCCGCATCGTAGTCGCGGTAGCCGGACGCGCGCCGCGGCGGCGCCGGCAGCAGGCCCTGGCGCTCGTAGTAGCGGACCGTGTCGATGGCGACGTCGGCCTGGCGCGCGAGCGCGCCGATGGTGAAGCGGGACGGAGGGGCGACCGGATTCATGCGTGCAAGCTACTCCCTGGACGCCGGTCCAGGGTCAAGCCATTGTCGCCGTTGCGCGCGAATTGTTCATTGGCGGCTCACGTTGACTCGAAACCCCTGCCCCGCAAGCCATCACCGGGCGTGGATGCGCGCCCTGGACCCGGCTCCAGGGTGCGCCGATGGCGAGCCGCCGCGCCGTCCCGGCGCTTGCCCGCGGCCATCACTGCAGTATTCTCCGCGTATCCCCTCGCGTGCCCTGCCTGTTCCGTGCCGATCTTCGCCTTGCTGACCCGCCTGCTGTTGTGCCTGAGCCTGCTGCTCAATGGCGCCGGCACGGCTGTGGCGATGCCGGGCATGCACGGCATGGCCGACGCAGCGCCAGGCACGGACCATGCCATGGCCGAGGGCCATGCTGGCAGGCACCTGCATGCCGCGCAGGTCGCCAGCGCGGCGATGCCCTGTCATGAGGCCACGCCGGCGCAGGTGCACGAGCACGACGGCGACGGCCACAGCAAGGGCGGCAAGCACGGCTGCTGCGGCACCGCGGCCGGTTGCCAGTGCCCGCATGCGCAGCCGCTGCCGGCGCTGATCGCGCTGCCGCTGGCGTTGCCGGCCGCGGCGCAACAGCTGTTCCCGCGCGGCCGCCAGGATGGCCGCGGCGCGCCCGGCCTGCCGCGGCTGGAGCGACCTCCCAGCGCCTGATCGCGACGCCGCCGCCCGCTCGGGCGGCGCCACGGCGACCGCGCCTCCGCGCGCCGTCGCTTCTGCGCACGCACCGCCCACGCGGTCGCGCATCGCATCGCATCGAGGCTCGCTCATGAAACCACCTTCCTCCGGCCTGCCGGCCCTGCCGTCGCGGCGCCGCTTCGTCACCGGACTGGCGCTGGGCGCCGCCGCCGGCATCGGCGGCCTGTCGCTGCGGCACGCCCAGGCCGCAACGCTGGCGCGCAATGGCGCCGTGCCGTATCAGCTGCACGGCACCCACTTCGACCTCGGCATCGGCAGCGCGCGGGTCAACTTCACCGGGCGCGAGCGCCCGGCCATCACCGTCAACGGCAGCGTGCCGGCGCCGATCCTGCGCTGGCGCGAAGGCGACACCGTCGAGGTGCGAGTCGCCAACCGCCTGCCGGGGCACACGCAAACCTCCGTGCACTGGCACGGCATCCTGCTGCCGGCGAACATGGACGGCGTGCCGGGCATGAGCTTCGACGGCATCTCCCCGGGCGAGACTTACCGCTACCGCTTCGCCCTGCGCCAGTCGGGCACCTACTGGTACCACAGCCACTCGCTGCACCAGGAACAGGCCGGCCTGTACGGCGCGATCGTGATCGATCCGCTGCAGCCGCCGCCCTACCACTACGACCGCGAACACGTGCTGCTGCTTTCCGACTGGACCGATCTGGACCCGGCGGCGCTGTTCCGGCGGCTGAAGAAGATGCCGTCCTACGACAACACCTACCAGCGCACCGTCGGCGACTTCCTGCGCGACGCGCGCGAAGACGGCCTGCGCGCCACCCTCGCCGACCGCGGCATGTGGGGAAGAATGCGCATGACGCCCAGCGACCTGTCCGACGTCAACGCCAACACCTACACCTACCTGCTCAACGGCGTCGCCCCCGGCGGCAACTGGACCGGCGAGTTCCGTCCCGGCGAGAAGCTGCTGCTGCGCCTGATCAACGCCTCCAGCATGACCTACTTCGACCTGCGCATCCCCGGGCTGAAGATGACCGTGGTCGCCGCCGACGGGCAATACGTGCACCCGGTGAGCGTGGACGAACTGCGCATCGCAGCGGCCGAGACCTACGACGTGCTGGTCGAACCCGGCGGCCAGGACGCCTACACCGTGTTCGCCCAGGACATGGGCCGCACCGGCTACGCGCGCGGCACCCTGGCCGTGCGCCAGGGACTGCAGGCGCCGGTGCCGGCGAACGATCCGCGCCCGCTGCTGCGCATGCAGGACATGGGTCACGACATGGCGGGGCATTCCGGCATGGACCATGGCAGTGGCGCGCCGATGAAAGGCATGGAAGGCGGCTGCGGCGCCGGCATGGCCGGCATGGACCATGCCGCGATGGACCACAGCGCGCATGCGGCTGGCGACGCCGGCGCGGCGCCCACGCATCCGTCCAGCGAGCGCGGCAATCCGCTGGTGGACATGCAATCCTCCGCCACCGCGCCGAAGCTGGACGATCCGGGCATCGGCCTGCGCGGCAACGGCCGCCGGGTGCTGACCTACGCCGACCTGCACAGCCTGTTCGACGATCCCGACGGCCGCGAACCCGGGCGCGAGATCGAGTTGCATCTGACCGGCAACATGGAGAAGTTCGCCTGGTCCTTCGACGGCATCCCGTTCGCCAGCGCCGAGCCGCTGCGGCTCAACTACGGCGAGCGCCTGCGCATCGTGCTGGTCAACGACACGATGATGCAGCACCCGATCCACCTGCACGGCATGTGGAGCGACGTGGAGAACGCCGCCGGCCAGTTCCAGGTGCGCAAGCACACCGTGGACATGCCGCCGGGCACGCGCCGCAGCTACCGCGTGCGCGCCGACGCGCTGGGCCGCTGGGCCTACCACTGCCATCTGCTGTACCACATGGACGGCGGCATGATGCGCGAAGTGCGGGTGGACGCATGAACGCCACGCCGCTCGCCACGCTGGCGCAGGCCATCGGCCTGGCGCTGCTGTTCGCGCACGGGGCTGCAGGAGCGCAGCATGTGCATGCGCCTGGAGTCGCCGATGCCGATATCGCAGCATCGGCCAGCGGACCTGCATCCACATCCGCAGCTGCAGCATGCGTGTGTCCGCCGCCCGACGATGAAACGCATATGCACACCCCGCCATCGCCGCCCGCCATCGCCAACGGTGATGACGAAGCGATGGCGCATGCCGGCATGGATCACGCTGCGATGGGTCACGCCGCACAGGCCGCCGATGCTCCGGCCGCGCCGACGGAGGGCAGCGGGAGCATGGACATGGACATGGACATGGACATGGATCGCGAAGCCCATGCCGACCATGCCATGCCGGACCATGCGGACATGCCGCACATGGACATGCACCCGGCCACGATGGAGCACGGCACGCCGACCGCAGCGCAGGCCGACAACGCCATGCACGACCACGCCGGGATGCAGCCGGGGACTGCGAAGCCGGGACCAGGGACCGGAGAGCGGGAACCCGGAAAAGCCGACGCGCGCCATGCTCACTCCAGTACGGCGGCGACGTGCACCTGCGCCAGTGCGCCCGCGTCGGCGCTACCGCGCGAGCCGATCCCTGCGCTCACCGACGCCGACCGCGCCGCCGCGTTCCCGGTCCTGCGTACGCACACGATGCTGCATGCGCCGTCGCGCACCGGCTACTTGCTGTTCGACCGGCTGGAGGGCTGGGACAACGACCGCGGCAGCGGCCAGGCCTGGGAAGCCAGCGCCTGGTACGGCGGCGACATCGACCGGCTGTGGCTGCGCAGCGAAGGCGAGCGCAGCGGCGGCCGCACCGAAGCGGCGGACCTGGAAGCGCTGTACGGCCACGCGGTGTCGCCTTGGTGGGACTTGCTGGTTGGCGTGAAACAGGACTTCGCCTCGGGCGATGCGCGCACCTCGGCCGCGTTCGGCGTACAGGGCATGGCGCCGTACAAGTTCGAGGTCGCGGCCACGCTGTACGTCGACGAAGGCGGCAGCGCCAGTGCGCGCCTGGAAGGCGAGTACGACGTGCTGCTGACCAACCGCTGGATCCTGCAGCCGCGGCTGGAAGCGGAGGCGGCGTTCGCCGACGATCGCGCGCACGGCATCGGCAGCGGCCTGTCCACGGTCGAGGCCGGGCTGCGTTTGCGCTACGCGATCAGCCGCCGCTTCGCGCCGTATCTGGGCGTGGTCCACGAGCGCGCGTTCGGCACGACCGCGGACTATCGCCGCGACGCGGGAGAAGCCGCACGCGAGACGCGCGTCGTCGCCGGCGTACGCGTCTGGTTCTGAGCGGCCGTTCGAGCGCCTGAGCCCTGTAGGAGCGGCTTCAGCCGCGACGGGCCTTCCCGATGGATCCTGTCGCGGCTGAAGCCGCTCCTACAACACCGCCTCCGCTGTATTGGCATCGATTGCAGCATGCGACGCCGCGGCGACCCACGAACACTTCGTCGTGGTGTTTCCGCCGCTCAAGCGCGCAACGAACCATCCTCCCCGATCTGCCAAGCACGCGGCGGACGCAGCGCGCCCAGCGTGCGCACCAGCTCCTGGTAACTACGTGCCAGCTGCCCGAACAGGCCCGCGTCGCTGGCGCGGGTCTCGGCCACTTCGTAGTAGGCACCGCGGCCCAGGTCGATGAAGTAGTCCACGCTGACCCGGCGCCGCGCGGCCACACCGGGAAACAGGCCGGCGATCAGCAGGCAGCCGTCGCCGACCTCGCGCAGCGCGTCGGCGCGGGCGCGCCCGACCTGCTCCTGCGCATGCAGCCAGGCCAGCGCCTGGGTACGCGACAACAGGTGTCCGTCGGCCTGGTAGCGCAACAACACGAACACCAGATAGCTCTCGCGCGATTCGTCCAGCGGCCGGCCCAGCCGCTGCCCTGCTTCGTGCACCAGCGCCTGCCACAGCTCGGCCGGCGCCCCCTGTCTGAAAGACTCGTACATGCGTCCTCCTGCGTGGTGGGAACCCTCGCCAGGAGCTTATGCATAACCCGGGCCACTGCGTTGGCAGCCGACCGCGGCGGCTGCCAATCCGGCCTGCGTGCACGGCGAACGCCGCGGAAGCCCGGCGGATACGCGGATGCCGTGCGGCGCCGCAATCACCGAGCATCCGCGCCTGAAAGCGGTGCGGCATGCACCGACGACCAGCGGCGGACCGGCAACTAGAGAGGCTCGCGACCATAACGACGTCGCATGGCGCCAGCATGTTGACCAGCACCGGTCCGCTGCACGCGCCGCGCCGGCACCGCGACGCGACCGCAACCCCGCTACTTCTTCTTGGTGGCGATCCTGCGGGCCGCTGCGATGGCCGGCTGCGCCTGGGCGCGCCGTGCCGCCACGCCGTGCAGGATCAGGTCGATGCCGGCCAGGAAGTCCATCCGGTCGTCATGCATGCGCAGCTGTCCGGCCATGCCGCGCACGAACGGGTACGCGTCCGCATCCAGCCGCGACCACGCGGTCGCCACCGCATCCAGGAAATCGGACCTGACGATGCCGCGCGTGCGCGCGAGCTGCGTGTTGGCCGCATTCTGCCCGGCAACGCCGAGGATGTAGCTCAACAACGCGGAGACCGCGGCCCACTGCTCGTGATCCGGCACGCCGAGCGCGCGCAGCTGCTGGCCGATGCGCTCGACGATGCGCACGATCGGCAACTCGCCGGGCGCGCGGTTGAGCGCCGACCCCATCCACGGGTGCGCATCGATCGCATCGAACATGCCCAGCGCCAGCGCGCGTATCGCCGCCTCCGGCGTGGCATCGGCGGAGGGCGCATGCAAGGTGCGCGCGACGATGGCGTCGCAGGCGGCGGTCAGCAGATCGCGCTTGTCGGCGACATGCCAATAGAGCGCACCGGGGCCGGTGGCGAGCCGTTCGGACAGCGCGCGGAAGGTCAGGCCGCCCTCGCCGCCGCTGTCCAGCAGCGCGATCGACGCTTCCACGATCTGTTCGCGCGAGAGCGATGCCTCGCGTCGCGGGGTGCCGCGCGTTGTCTTGGCCATGCCCCATCTTGACACGGATGGAACGCCATTCCAACATGTGGAACAACGTTCCATCAGCGCTCGCGCCGGTCCCGGCGCATCCACTCGACCAAGGATTCAGATGCACACCCCCATCGCGATCATCGGCGCCGGGCTCGGCGGGCTCATGCTTGCCCGCGTGCTGCACGTGCACGGCATCGCCGCAACGCTCTACGAAGCCGAGGTCTCGGCGGATGCCCGCCCGCAGGGAGGCTTGCTCGATATCCACACCTACAACGGCCAGCGCGCGCTCAAGGCCGCGGGCCTCTACGACGCGTTCCTCGGCCTGGTGCTTCCCGGTGCGGACGCAAAGCGGATCGTCGACAGCCAAGGCGCCATCCTGATCGACAGACCCGACGTGGGCAGCGGCGCCAGGCCCGAGGTGGATCGCGGAAACCTGCGCCGGCTCCTGCTCGACGCGCTTCCCGCGGGCACCGTCCGCTGGGGATGCAAGCTGGCCACGGCGGCCCCGCTCGCCGACGGGCGGCATCTGCTGCGCTTCGCCAACGGCGCGACCGCGACCACCGATCTGCTCGTGGGTGCGGACGGCGCCTGGTCGCGCGTACGTCCATTGCTGTCCGCCGCAGTACCCGTCTACGCCGGCACCTCGTTCATCGAGACCTGCCTGTTCGACGGCGACACCCGCCACCCGGCCAGCGCGCAGGTGATCGGCGGCGGCACGCTGATGGCGGTCGCGCCCGGCAAGGGCATCCTCGCCCACCGCCATGCCGATGGCACCCTGCAGACCTACGTGTCGCTGAACCGGCCGCAGGACTGGTTCGCCCGCCTCGACTTCGCCGACCCGGCGGCCGCACTGGCCCGCGTCGCCGCGGAATTCGCTGGCTGGGCCCCGGCATTGACGGCACTCGTCACCGACGGCGACACCGCCCCCGTGCTTCGCCCGATCCATGCGTTGCCGATCGAGCACCGCTGGGCACGCACGCCCGGCGTGACCTTGCTCGGCGATGCGGCGCACCTGATGTCGCCGTTCGCCGGCGAAGGCGCCAATCTCGCGCTCTACGACGGCGCCGAACTCGGCAAGGCCATCGTCGCCAATCCCGGCGCGATCGACGCCGCGCTGGCCGCGTACGAAAAGGACCTCTTCCCCCGAAGCGCGGCCTTTGCCGAAGAGTCGGCGCAGAACCTGACGATGTTCTTCGACGCCGATGCGCCGCAGGGCCTGGTCGCGTTCTTCGACAGCGTTGCCGGGTAGCCGAATCGGTTACGCAGAAGCCGCCGTGCCGCATCGCGCCGACCCGGCCGTGCCGGCAGCGGCCATTGGCTGCGGCCGTCACGAACCAGCGCTGTACCGGCGATCTGCATGCGCGGTGCGGGCTGGCCCGCGAAGGCACGCAGGCCGGCCCGGGCGACGCACGCCCGCACCTACTCCACCGTCACCGACTTGGCCAGGTTGCGCGGCTTGTCCACGTCGGTGCCGCGCGCCAGCGCGGTGTGGTAGGCGAGCAGTTGCACCGGAATGGTGTGCACCACCGGGCTGAGCAGGCCGGCATTGCGCGGGGTGCGGATCACGTGCACGCCTTCGGATTCGCTGAAGTGGCTGTCCTGGTCGGCGAACACGAACAGCTCGCCGCCGCGCGCGCGCACTTCCTGCATGTTGGATTTCACCTTCTCCAGCAGCGCATCGTTGGGCGCGATCACCACCACCGGCATGTTCGCATCCACCAGCGCCAGCGGGCCGTGCTTGAGCTCGCCGGCCGGGTAGCCTTCGGCGTGGATGTAGGTGATTTCCTTGAGCTTGAGCGCGCCTTCCAGCGCGATCGGATAGTGCAGGCCGCGGCCCAGGAACAGCGCGTTGTGCTTGTCGGCGAAACGCTCGGCCCACACCGCGATCTGCGGCTCCAGGTTCAACGCGTGTTGCACGCTGCCCGGCAGGTAGCGCAGCTGTTCCAGGTACTCGGCTTCCTGCGCTTCGCTCAGGCGCCCGCGCAGCTTGGCCAGCACGCAGGTCAGCTGGAACAGCGCCGCCAACTGGGTGGTGAAGGCCTTGGTGGAGGCCACGCCGATCTCGGCGCCGGCACGCGTGTACAGCACCAGCGCGCTGGCGCGCGGGATCGCGCTTTCCGGCACGTTGCAGATCGACAGGGTCTTGGCGTGGCCCAGCGACTTGGCGTACTTCAGCGCCTCCATCGTGTCCAGGGTCTCGCCGGACTGGGAAATGGTGACGATCAGCTGGCGCGGGTTGGCGTAGGCGGCGCGGTAGCGGTATTCGCTGGCGATCTCCACGCTGCACGGCAGGCCGGCGATCGCCTCGATCCAGTAGCGTGCGGTCAGCCCGGCGTAGTAGCTGGTGCCGCAGGCGAGGATCTGCACGCCGTCGATGTCGGCCAACGCATGTGCGTTGCGGCCGAACAGCGTGGTGTCGAAACCGCCGGCGTCGAACAGCGCTTCCAGCGTGTCGGCCAGCGCGCGCGGCTGCTCGTGGATCTCCTTCTGCATGAAGTGGCGGTACGGGCCCAGTTCCAGCGAGGCCAGCGAGACCTCGGACATGTGCACCTCGCGCTGCGCCGGCCGGTCCTCGGCGTCGTACACCTGCACGCCGGTCCGGCTCAACTCGGCGGTGTCGCCCTCTTCCAGGAAGATCACCCGGCGCGTGGCCTGGATCACCGCCGACACGTCGGAGGCGATGAAGTTCTCGCCCTCGCCCAGGCCGACCAGCAGCGGGCAGCCCATGCGCGCGCACACCAGCACGTCCGGGCGCGACTTGCTGACCGCGGCCAGCGCATAGGCGCCGGTCAGTTCCTTCACCGCAGCCTGCAGCGCCGCCAGCAGCGAAAGCCCCTGCGCGGCGTGGTGGTGGATCAGGTGCGCGATGACCTCGGTGTCGGTCTGCGACTCGAACACGTAGCCCAGTGCGCGCAGCCGCTCGCGCTGCTGCTCGTGGTTCTCGATGATGCCGTTGTGCACCAGCGCCAGGTCGCCGTGGCTGACGTGCGGATGCGCGTTGGCCTCGGTGACGCCGCCATGGGTGGCCCAGCGGGTGTGGCCGATGCCCAGCGTGGCGTGCAGGTCCTCGGCCAGCGCGGCGCTTTCCATCTCCGCCACGCGCCCGGTGCGGCGCACCCGGCGCACGCCGTCGCCGGCGACCACGGCGATGCCGGAGGAGTCGTAGCCGCGGTACTCCAGCCGCTTCAGGCCTTCGATCAGCACCGGCACCACGTCCCGCTCCGCAATCGCACCCACGATCCCGCACATAGCCGCACCCTGCACCGAAAGATCGCCATTCTAGCTTTGTCCGCTGAATGTCCTATAGGACCTGCCGGCGCGACTTGGGTGGGCCATCGCATGCCCTGGCGGTACGGCTCGGGTAGCAGGGACCGGCACGACGCGTCCGCACGTGGCGCGACCGAGCGGGGACCGCCGTGCCCGGCGCCGTACACGCTCCAGACGTGGATCGCGGCAGCGCGGCCTGTCCCGACCGTCCGGCCCGGCCGCGGACACGGTGTCCGCGAACGTGTCCGCGGACACGCGGACAGCCGTCCGTTGCAATGGAACCGCCATCTTTTCAAACACTTGCGATTGGCACGCGACGTGCTTTGGATTCGTTCATTCTCACTGCGCCGACCCGACCGATGATCCGCGACACTTCCGCCCAGGACCAGGTTCTCGCCCGCCCCCGCTCCGCCGCCGCCTGGCGCCGCTGGTTCTGGCCCGCACTGATCGCGTTGGCGGTGCTGCTCGGCATCGCCTTCGCCGCGCGCGGCTGGATCGCCGGCAGCCGTTCGTTCGACGCGCAGCGCGTGCGCATCGCCACGGTCAGCCGCGGCGACCTGGTCCGCGACATCTCCGCCGACGGGCGCCTGATCGCCGCCAACAGCCCCACCCTGTACGCGATCTCCGGCGGCACCGTGACCTTGAAGGTGGTCGCCGGCGACGTGGTCAAGCAAGGCCAGGAGCTGGCCGAGATCGACAGCCCCGAACTGCGCAGCAAGCTCGCCCAGGAAGAGGCCACGCTGGCCGGCCTGGAAGCCGAGGCCGGCCGCGCCGACCTGGATGCGGTGCTGGCCCGCGCCAACGCCAGCAAGCTGGTGGACCAGGCGCAGATCGAACGGCAGGCGGCCAGCCGCGACCTGGAGCGCTACCAGCGCGGCTACGACGGCGGCGCGGTGCCGCAGGTGGAACTGGCCAAGGCGCAGGATTCGCTGAAGAAGGCCGACATCGCGATGAGCCACGCGCAGAAGGACTCCGGCCTGCAGACCCAGGGCGCCGGCCTGGACGCGCGCAACAAGCGCCTGCTCGCCGAGCGCCAGCGCGCGGTGGTCACCGAGGTGAAGCGACAGGTCGATCTGCTCACCCTGCGCTCGCCGTTCGACGGCCAGGTCGGCCAGGTACAGGTGTCGCAGCACACCAACGTCGCCGCCAATGCGCCGGTGCTGAGCGTGGTCGACCTGTCCAAGTTCGAACTGGAGATCAAGGTGCCGGAGAGCTTCGCCCGCGACCTGGCGATCGGCATGCCGGCGCAGCTGACCAGCGGCGCCGGCGAACCGTTCGCCGGCGCGATCTCGGCGGTGTCGCCGGAAGTGGTCAACGGCGAGGTCAACGCGCGCATCCGCTTCACCGACAAGCAGCCGCCGGGCCTGCGCCAGAGCCAGCGCATGAGCGCGCGGGTGCTGCTGGATACCCGCAAGAACGTGCTCAAGCTCGAGCGCGGCCCGTTCGTCGAACAATCCGGCGGCCGCTACGCCTACGTGATGGACGGCAACTCGGCGATCCGCCGCCCGGTGGAGCTCGGCGTCACCAGCCTGGGCGAAGTCGAGGTGCGCTCGGGCCTGCAACCGGGCGACCGCGTCGTGGTCTCCGGCAGCGACCTGTTCGGCGAGGCGCCGCAGGTGACGGTGCATTAGAAGCCGGGATTGGGGATTCGGGAGTGGGGATTCGTAGGCCCCTGCCGTTTTCCTTTTCCGCCCGCTGATTCCGAATCTCGATCTCTCCCATTCCCCGCTCAACCACCAAGGAACCACGTCATGCTCGAAATGCGCTCCGTCTCCAAGGTCTTCCGTACCGAACAGGTCGAGACGCACGCGTTGCGTTCGCTGGATCTGCATGTGCGCGAAGGCGAGTTCGTCGCCGTCACCGGGCCGTCCGGCTCCGGCAAGACCACCTTCCTCAACATCGCCGGCCTGCTGGAGACCTTCACCAGCGGCCAGTACCTGCTCGACGGCCAGGACGTCAGCAACCTCAACGACGACGCGCGCTCGCGCATGCGCAACCAGAAGATCGGTTTCATCTTCCAGGGCTTCAACCTGATTCCCGACCTCAACCTGTTCGACAACGTCGACGTGCCGCTGCGCTACCGCGGCATGGCCGCGGCCGAGCGCAAGCAGCGCATCGAAGAGGCGCTGGGCCGGGTCGGGCTGGGTTCGCGGATGAAGCACTATCCGTCCGAGCTGTCCGGCGGCCAGCAACAGCGCGCGGCGATCGCGCGCGCGCTGGCCGGCAGCCCGCGCCTGCTGCTGGCCGACGAACCGACCGGCAACCTGGACTCGCAGATGGCGCGCGGGGTGATGGAACTGCTGGAAGAGATCAACGCGCAGGGCTCGACCATCGTCATGGTCACCCACGATCCGGAACTGGCCGCGCGCGCGCAGCGCAACGTGCACATCGTCGATGGCCAGGCCACCGACCTGCAGCGCGAGCCGGTGCTGGGGCATGTCGGCGCGGCGACGCCGCACGCCGCTGACGACCGCTGAGACAGAGCCCGCCATGCCGTTGCCGTACGCCGTGGAGCTGGGATTGACGGGGGTGCGCAGGCACCCACGTACGGTGCTGCTCGCCGTGTTCACCCTCGCGCTGGGCCTGGCCTCGGTGATGACGATGCTGACCCTGCTGACCCTGCTCTCGGCCGATCCGTTGCCGGGCCTGAGCCAGCAGCTGTACACCGGCTGGGTGGAGTCGCGGCAGGCGCAAAAGAGCAACGACGACATGGAGCCCAACCCCCTGCCGCCGTCGCACTGGAAGCTGGGCGATGCCAAGGCGTTCATCGCAGCGCATCCGGATATCGGGCAGACCGCGCTGGCGGCGAGCTATCTGACCGTCGGCGACGAGGACGGCAAGCGGCGGCAGAGCATCTACGGAGTGATGGCGCTCGGCCCGATGCCTGCGATGTTCGGCGTGCCGCTGCGGCACGGCCGCGCCTGGACCGCGCAGGAGGAACGTGCCGCCACGCCGGTGGCGATCGTCGGCCATAGGCTGAGCCTGAAGCTGTTCGGTACCGAAAACGGCATCGGCAAGCAGATCCGCGTCGGCAAGCACCTGTTCCGCGTCATCGGCATCAGCGACGACTGGCACCCGCGGCCTGCGTTCTACTTCATCCAGTCGCTGGACACGGTCTGGAACGAGACCATGATCGAGCTGTTCGTACCGGTGCAGGCGACGCTGGATGCGGCCGCAACGCCGCTGGTCGACCAGCAGTGCGACGACAGCTCGCCCGGTGGCGTGCGCTTCAACGAAATCAACGTCGCGGCCTGTCGCTGGATGAACCTGTGGGCGCAGTTGCGTACGCCCGCGCAAGTGAACAGCTACCGCGATGCCTTGCTCGCGTTCGCCAGCGCACGCCATGCCGCCGGCATCTACGCGCGGCCGCCACAGGCCACGCTGCACAGCGTGCCGGAGTGGCTCGACGCCAATCGGGTGATTCCGGACACCGTGCGCCTGAACTTCTGGCTGACCATCGCCCTGCTTGCGCTGTGCGTGGTGAACGTGGCGGGCCTGCTGGCCGCGCGATTCTTCAAGCGCGCGGGCGAAATCGGCGTGCACCGCGTGCTCGGCGCGCCGCGCCGGGCGGTCTTCGTGCGCTGCCTGACCGAAGCCGGCCTGATCGGATTGCTCGGCGGGGTGCTCGCGCTGCCTGCGACCCTGTTCGGCCTGTGGGTGGTACGCCTGCAGGATCAGAGCTACAGCACCCTGGCCCGTTTCCAGCCCGAGTTGTTCCTGCCCTTGTTGCTGCTGGCGGTATGCACCGGGCTGCTGGTCGGATTGATTCCGGCCTGGCGCGCCGTGCAGTTGCAACCGGCCCTGCAAGTGAAGAGCCTCTGAGAGGGCCATGATGACGTCGCTACGCCCCTATCTCGCGCCGCTGCGCCGGCAACGACTGATGCCATTGCTGGTGGTCGCGCAAACGGCGCTGGCCTGCGCCATCCTGGCCAACGTGCTGTTCCTGCTTTGGCAGAAGCTGGGGCCGATGCTGGTCCCGGATGGATTGCCGCGCGACGAGCTGGTCCTGGTCGACCAACTGGTCAGCAACAAGGGAAGCTGGAACGCCGCGCAGGTGCGCGCCGGCACCGAAGCGCTGCGCGCGATCCCCGGCGTCAAGGCGATCTCGCCGACGATCGGCCTGCCGATGAGTTCCACGCTGACGATGACCGGGCGCGTCACCGGTCCGCAAGCGACCGAAACGGTGAGCCTGTTCACCGGCGACGCGCTGCTCGATGCGCTCGGCCTGCAGCTGAGCAGCGGCCGCGACTTCAGTGCGGAGGAACGCAAGGACATCGATCTGGGCGCACCCGACGTGCCCGGCCAGACCGAAGCGGTCATCATCACCGACGCGTTGGCGCGACACATGTTCGGCAACCGGCCGGCACTGGGCGGTGTGCTGACCGGCAAGGACCCGCAGGACCCCGCGCGCTTCGTCGTGGTCGGGACGGTCAAGCACCTGCTGCGCTACCAGATCGACGAACTGGACGACGGCAAGGCCGAGTTCTCGATGGTGACGGCCGGCAAGGTGACCGGCGTGCCGATCCTGACCTACGCGGTCCGGGCCACGCCCGAGCAGCGCCAGGCGGTGATCGCGGAGATCCCGCAGCGGCTCAAGCGCATCCTCGGCAACGACTTGATGGAAGGCATCGACATCCGCGTGAGCGACTACGAGTCGCAGCGCGACGCGCGGCTCAAGCCGCGCCGTGCCGCCATCTGGTTGTTCGGTACGGTGAGCGCCGTGGTCGCGACGATCACCCTGATCGGCATCGCCAGCCTCAGCGGCTTCTGGATCCAGCAACGCACCCGCCAGATCGGCATCCGCCGCGCGCTCGGCGCCACCCGCGGCCAGGTCCGGCGCCATTTCCAGATCGAGAACCTGCTGGTCATCGGCAGCGGCGTCGCGCTGGGCATGCCGCTGGCGTATGTCGCCAACCTGTGGCTGCTGCAGCACTACGAGCTGCCGCGACTGCCAGCCGTCTATCTGCCGATCGGGCTGATTGCGCTGTTGCTGCTCGGCCAGCTGGCCGTCCTCGCACCGGCGCGACGCGCCGCCTCGATCCCGCCCGCCGTTGCCACCCGCAGCGCCTGACCCGGACCCACACTCCCGATGTTCGCCTATCACCTCAAGACAGCGCTGCGCAGCCTGCGCCGCAGCCCGGTACTGACCGCACTGATGATGCTGTCCATCGCCGTCGGCATCGGCGCGGCGATGACCACGCTGACGGTGATGCGGCTGTTGTCCGGCGATCCGCTGCCCGGGCGCAGCCAGCAGATCTTCTTCGCGCAACTCGATCCGCGCCCCAGCAAGGAGGCCAACCAACGGCCGTACGACAAGCTCGACTATGTCTCGGCCATGGGCCTGTGGAACAGCGGGCGCGCCGATCGCCAGGCCATGGTCGCCGAGAGTCAGATCAAGCTGCGCGCCCCGGACAGCGCCACCACGGCCTTCATGTCCCAGTTGCTGATGACCCAGGCCGATTTCTTTCCGATGTTCCAGGTCCCGTTCGCCTACGGCAGCGGCTGGCGCGCGCGCGACGATCAGGATCGGGCGCGGGTGGCGGTGATCTCGGCCGACCTCAACGCCAAGCTGTTCGGCGGCCGCAACAGCGTGGGGCGCAGCCTGCTGGTGCGCGGCACGGCGGTGCGCATCGTCGGCGTGCTGGCGCCGTGGCGGCCGTCGCCGTTGTTCTACACGCTGGCCGGCGGCAGCTTCGCCCATGGCGACACCGCCAGTTTCTACGGCCGACCGCAGGATGTGTTCATGCCGCTCTCCAGCAGCCTGGAGGTCAACGACGGTCATATCCAGCCATGGACCTGCTTCGGCAAGACGGAGTCCGCCATGGACCTGCGCAACGCGCCGTGCGTGTGGCTGCAGTTGTGGGTGCAACTGGACACGCCGGCGAAGGTCGCCGCGTACCGCCGCCTGCTGGCCGACTACGCCGCGCAACAGCATGCCGCCGGGCGCATCGGCCGTGCCGACACCGCGCGCCTGCTGTCCCTGCCGCAATGGCTGGACCATAACCGCGTGGTGCCGGGCGACGTGCGCCTGCAGAGCTGGCTGGCGGTGGCGTTCCTTGGCCTGTGCCTGTTCAACAGCGTCGGCCTGCTGCTGGCCAAGTTCCTGCGCCGTGGCGGCGAGATCGGCGTGCGCCGGGCGCTGGGCGCATCGCGTCGCGCGATCTTCGCGCAGTGCCTGACCGAAGCCAGCGTGATCGGCCTGATCGGTGGCGTCGGCGGCTGGCTGCTGACCCTGCTGGGCCTGTGGAGCGTGCGCCAGCAACCCACCGCCTACGCGGATCTGGCGCACCTGGACCTGTCCGCGTTCGCTGCCACCTTCATGTTGGCGATCGCCTGCAGCTTGGCTGCCGGCCTGTTTCCCGCCCTGCGCGCCAGCCGTATCGCGCCGGCCATGCAACTCAAGAGTCTGTGACCGAGGCACGCGACGATGCAGATCACTCCCATCCTGAGCGCCCTGTCGCGGCATCGCATCGCGGCGACGCTGATCGCGTTGGAAGTGGCGCTGGCCTGCGCCGTGCTGTGCAATGCCTTCTTCCTGATCGGCAATCGCCTGGATCTGGTGCATCTGCACAGCGGCATCGACGAGGCCGCGCTGGGGCTGGTGTCGCTGTCTGGCTGTGACGGCTGCACCGATGCCGACGTCAACGCTCGCGCGCTGGATGCGGTGCGCCGCACGCCCGGCGTGCGCGCGGCCGGCGCGGTCAACAGCGTGCCGTTCGCCACGCCGACCAACAACAACGGACTGTGCCTGGACCAGGACTGCACCCAGGTCGGCGGCGTGCCGCACTTCTACATGGTCAGCTCGGGCGCCGTCGCGGCCCTGGCACTCAAGCCAGACAGCGGCCGCGCGTTCGGCGACGCGGACTACCAACCGCTCGTAAACGGCCTGCCGACCGCGGCTGGCGTGTGGGTCACGCGCGTATTGGCCGCGCATCTGTGGCCGGGCCAGGATCCCCTGGGAAAGGAGTTCTGGGCCGGCGGCCACTTCCGCGTGGTCGGCACGCTCGACCACCTGGCGCGTCCCGATCCCGGCCGCAGCGAGGACGGCGCGGTCGGCAGCGACTGGTCGGTGGTCATCCCGGTGCGCGAAGCGGAACAGTCGGGCACGTACGTGCTGCGCGCCGATCCGCGCGAGCTGCCGCGGGTCCTCGCGCAGGCGCGCGCCGCGGTGGCGCGGGCGGTGCCCGAAGCGGTGATGGACACCGCCTACAGCAAGCCGCTGCTCGACCTGCGCCAGGAGTATTTCCAAAGCGATCGCGCCATGACCGGACTGATGGTCGCCGTCATCGTCGCGATGCTGCTGGTCACCGCGCTGGGCATCATCGGCCTGGCCAGCTTCTGGGTGCAGCAGCGCACCAAGCAGATCGGCATCCGCCGCGCGCTGGGCGCCACCCGCCACGACATCCTGCAGCACTTCCATACCGAGAACCTGCTCATCGTCGGCGCCGGCGTGGCGCTGGGCATGCTGCTGGCCTACGCCGGCAACGTCCTGCTGATGCGCTTCTTCGAACTGGAACGGCTGCCGGCCATCTACCTGCCGGCCGGTGCGGCGCTGCTGTGCGCGCTCGGCCAGCTCGCCGTCCTCGGCCCCGCGCTGCGCGCCGCCGCCGTCCCCCCCGCCACCGCCACCCGTAGCGCCTGACCCGGAGCCACCCATGTTCGGCTATTACTTCCGCCTCGCCTTGCGCAGCTTCCGCCGCAACAAGGTCCTCACCGCGCTGATGGTGCTGGCCATCGCGCTGGGCATCGGCGCCAGCATGACCACGCTGACCGTGTTCTACGTGCTCTCCGGCGACCCGATCCCGCACAAGAGCGATCGGCTGTTCTACGTGCAGGTCGATGCGCAGCCGAAAGCCGGCTTCCAGCCCGGCGAGGAGCCGGACTTCCAGAACACGCGCTACGACGCGGAGACGCTGCTGCGCGAGAAACGCGCCAAGCGGCAGGCGATCATGACCGGTGGGTCGGCGGCGATCGAACCGCTCAAGAGCGGGCTGAAACCGTTCAAGTCGGAAGTGCGCTTCACCTCGGCGGACTTCTTCCCGATGTTCGACACGCCGTTCCTGTACGGCCACGGCTGGACCGGCACGGAAGACGAGCGGCACGAGCGCGTGGCGGTCATCAGCAAGAAGCTCAACGAAAAACTGTACGACGGCGCCGACAGCGTCGGCCGCGAACTGCGCATGGACCAGAACACCTTCCGCATCGTCGGCGTGCTCGACACCTGGGCTCCCAATCCGCGCTTCTACGACATCACCAACACCTACGGTTCGGACGAACAGGCCTACCTGCCGTTCTCGGTGGCGATGGACCTGAAGATAGAGCGCAACGGCAACATGAACTGCTTCGGCGACAGCAACGGCGATCAGACCTCGCTCAATGCGCCTTGCTCCTGGATGCAGTACTGGGCGGAACTGGAGAGCCCGGCGCAGGCCGCCGACTATAAGGCCTACCTCGAGAACTACTCCAACCAGCAGCGCGCCGCCGGCCGCTTCCAGCGTCCGAATAACGTGCGCCTGCGCAACGTGATGCAGTGGCTGGACCACAACGAAGTGGTGCCGGGCGACGTGCGCCTGCAGCTGTGGCTGGCGATGGGTTTTCTTTTGGTATGCCTGCTCAACACCGTCGGCCTGCTGCTGGCCAAGTTCCTGCGCCGCAGCGGCGAGATCGGCGTGCGCCGCGCGCTGGGCGCCTCGCGCCGCGCGATCTTCGCGCAGTGTCTGGTCGAAGCCGGCACCATCGGCCTGGCCGGCGGTATCGCCGGTCTCGGCCTGGCCGTGCTCGGCCTGTGGGCCGTGCGCCAGCAGCCCTCCAGCTACGCCAAGCTCGCCCATCTGGACCCTACGATGCTGGCACTGACCTTCGCCCTGGCCCTGGCCGCCAGTCTGCTGGCCGGCCTGCTGCCGGCCTGGCGCGCGATCCAGGTGGCGCCGGCGCTGCAGCTCAAATCGTCCTGACCATCGCCCCCGCCGCACTGCGGCGGGCAGACCGCCAACGAAGGTCCCTCACAAGGTTATCGCCATGGACATCCGCCCCATCCTTTCCACCCTGCGCCGGCACAAGACCGCCGCCGCGCTGATCGTGCTGGAGATCGCGCTTGCCTGCGCCATCGTGTGCAACGCGCTGTTCCTGATCGGCAACCGCATCGAGACCCTGCACCGGCCCAGCGGCATCGCCGAGTCGGAACTGGTGACGATCTCGCTGGGCGGCATCGGCCAGCAGGTCAACGCCGCCGCGAGGACCCGCGAGGACCTGGCCGCGTTGCGCGCCGTACCCGGCGTGCGCAACGCGACCGTGCTCAACCAGGTGCCGTTCGTGCACTACTCCTGGAACACCAGCCTGGCGCTGACCCCGGACCAGGAGCGGCCCACCCTCAACGCGGCGCAGTACATGGCAGAAGAAGGCACGCTGCAGACACTGGGCCTGCGGCTGGCGGCCGGGCGCGATTTCACGCCCGACGAATACCTGGATCTGGAGACCGCGCAAACCGACAAGGACGCGCAGAAAAAAGGGACCGCCATCATTCTCAATCGTGCCACCGCGGAGAAGATGTTCCCTGGGCAGAATGCCCTCGGCAAGACCCTCTATACCGGACAGATCCCGATGCGCGTGGTCGGCATCGTGGACACGCTGGCGCGGCCGGCCGCGACCAGCGGCCTGGCCGAGATCGACTACGCGATGCTGCTGCCGCTGCGCCTGAACTACACCAAGGGCCTGTACGTGCTGCGCGTCACCGACCCGGCGCGGCGCCAGGAAGTGCTTACCGCGGCGACCGCGGCGCTGATGAAGGTGGACAGCAGCCGCCTGGTGCTGAAACAGCAGACCTATGCCGAGATCCGCGACGAATACTTCCAGGGTGACCGCGCGATGGTCTGGCTGCTCGGTGCGGTGTGCATCGCGCTGCTGATCGTGACCGCGCTGGGCATCGTCGGCCTGGCCAGTTTCTGGGTACAGCAGCGCACCAGGCAGATCGGCATCCGCCGCGCGCTCGGCGCCACCCGCGGGCAGATCCTGCGCTACTTCCAGACCGAGAACTTCCTGCTGGCCAGCACCGGCATCGTGCTCGGCATGCTGCTGGCCTACGCGATCAACCAGTGGCTGATGGGCAAGTACGAACTGCCGCGGCTGCCGCTGTACTACCTGCCGTTCGGCGCGCTGACCCTGTGGCTGCTCGGCCAGATCGCGGTGTTCGCGCCGGCGCGCCGCGCCGCGGCGGTGCCGCCGGCGGTGGCCACGCGCAGCGCTTGAAGCGTCCCCTTTGGCCGGCGTCATGCCGGCCTTTTTTTCCAGGACTTCCCATGTTCGGCTACTACTGCAAACTGGCGTTGCACAGCTTCGGCCGCAACCGGCTGCTGACCGCGTTGATGGTGCTCGCCATCGCGGTCGGCATCGGCGCGTCGATGACCACGCTGACCGTGTTCCACGTGCTGGCCGCCGATCCGATTCCGGGCAAGAGCGCGCAGCTGTTCTATGTGGAGATGAACGTCTATCCGGACGAAAAGTACGAACCGGGCGCAACCGAACCGCTGCAGCTGACCCGCCGCGATGCCGAAGCGCTGTTGCGCGACAAGCGCGGCGACCGCCAGGCGATGATGTCCGCCGGCGGCGTCACCGTGGTGCCGGCGCGCGCGGAGCAGACCCCGTTTTCCGTGGAGGCGCGCTACACCAGCGCCGATTTCTTCCCGATGTTCGCCGTGCCGATGCGCTACGGCCATGCCTGGACCGCCGAAGACGATGGCCGGCGTGCGCGAATCGCGGTGATCTCGCGGCATCTGAACGAGCAGGTGTTCGGCGATATCGACAGCGTCGGCAAGGACCTGCAGATCGGCGACACGGTGCTGCGCATCGTCGGGGTGACCGAAGACTGGAGCATGAACCCGCGTTTCTACGACATGACCAACGAGACCTACGCCGACAGCGAGGACGTGTTCGTTCCGTTCACCACCTCGCGCGACCTGGAGCTCGGCAGCAGAGGCACGATGGATTGTTGGGGCGACAGTCCGAACGGCCCGAACGGCGAGAACGCCCCCTGCGTGTGGATCCAGTATTGGGTCGAACTGGGCGACGCCGGCAAGCAGGCCGCGTACCGCGACTATCTCGACAGCTACGCGCGCCAGCAGCACGATGCCGGGCGCTTCAGCCATTCGGCGGACATCCGTCTGAGCGACGTGATGACCTGGCTGGACAGGAATCACGCAGTGCCTGCCGACGTGCGCCTGCAACTGTGGTTGGCGCTGGTGTTCCTGGGCATCTGCCTACTCAATACCGTCGGCCTGATGCTGGCCAAGTTCATGCGCCATGGCGGCGAGATCGGCGTGCGCCGCGCGCTCGGTGCGTCGCGCCGCGCGATCTTCGCACAGCACCTGGTGGAGGCCGGGATGATCGGCGCGGCCGGCGGCGCGCTCGGCCTGCTGTTCGCCTGGATCGGCCTGTGGCTGGTGCGGCGGCAACCGGCCGACTATGCGGCGCTGGCGCATATGGACGGCAGCATGCTGCTGGTCACGCTGGTGTTGGCCTTGGCCAGCAGTCTGCTGGCCGGTGCGCTGCCGGCATGGCAGGCCATGCGCGTGCAGACCGCCCTGCAACTCAAGTCGCAATGACGCGCCGCGCGCCTCCATCCCTTTCAGGACCATCAGCCGTGCACATCCACCCCATCCTCTCCAGCCTGCGCAAGCACAAGATTGCCGCACTGCTCATCGTGCTGGAGATCGCCTTCAGCTGCGCCGTGGTGTGCAACGCGTTGTTCCTGATCAACCTGCGCCTGGAACGCATGCAACGGCCCACTGGGGCGGTCGAACAGCAGATCGTGCAATTGCGCATCCGCAGCGTGGACAGGAAAGACGACAGTGCCGCATTGACCCGCGAGGATCTGGATGCCCTGCGCCGGATCCCCGGCGTGCGCAACGCCAGCGTCGTCAACCAGCCGTTGTTCGGCAGCACGGTCGGGTCCAGCGGCATCTCGCTCAGCGCCGACCAGCAACGCAGCACCTTGCGCGCTACCAACTACTTCGGCGATGCGCAGCTGCTGGACACGCTGGGGCTCACGCTCGTCGCCGGCCGCCGTTTCAATGCGGACGAATTCCTCGACTACGCACGGCTGCAGGATCCCAACGACAAGGGCACGCTGCCGGCGGTGATCCTGAGCCAGGCGCTGGCGCAGCGCCTGTTCCCGGACGGGACCGCGCTGGGCCGCAGCATCCATGTCTTCGGCGAGCATCGTATCGTCGGCATCGTGCAACGCCTGGTGCAGCCGCGCGACTTCGGCACCGCAGCCGATTACGAGGACGCGATGCTGTTCCCGGTGAACATGCCCTACACCAATGGAACCTACCTGCTGCGGGTCGACGACCCGGCGCAGCGCGAGGCAGTACTGAAGCAGGCGCGTACCGCCCTGCTGGCGCACGGCCCCAGGCGCATGGTCCAGAACAAGGACAGCAGGACCTTGCAGGAGGCGCGCGCGGCCTACTATCGCAACGATCGGTCCATGGCCTGGCTGCTGGTCGGCGTCTGCGTGGCCCTGCTGATGATCACCGCGCTGGGCATCGTCGGCCTGACCAGTTTCTGGGTGCAGCAGCGCACCAAGCAGATCGGCATCCGCCGTGCGCTCGGCGCCACCTGCCGGCAGATCCTGCTGCATTTCCAGACCGAGAACTTCCTGCTCGCCAGCACCGGCATCGTGCTCGGCATGCTGTTGGCCTACACCGCCAATCTGTGGCTGATGAACGCCTACGAACTGCCGCGGCTGCCGCTGTGGTACCTGCCGGTCGGCGCGCTGGCGCTGTGGCTGCTCGGCCAGCTTGCGGTGCTCGGGCCGGCGCGCCGCGCCACCCGCGTGCCGCCGGCGGTGGCCACGCGCAGCGCCTGACCTAGCGCAGACGACGACACGCAACCGAGGAACGTCCGGATGCTGTACTACTCCCTGACGATGGCCTGGCGCAGTCTGCTGCGCACGCCGATCGCCACCGCATTGATGGTGCTGGCGATCGGCCTGGGCATCGGCGCGAGCATGACCATGCTGACGGTGCTGCACGTGATGTCGCGCGATCCGTTGCCGGGCAGGAGCGGCACGCTCTACGCCCCGCACCTGGATCCATTGCCGGCCAGCTACCCCGAGAGCCAGGAATGGGGCAACCCTTCGGACAACCTCACCTGGCCCGACGCAATGGCCTTGCTGCGAGCAAACCGCGCTACCCACCAGGCGGCAATGGCGGGCGGGCAGGCGCTGCTGTGGCCGCAGCGCGCAACCAGTCCGCCGCTCGACTTGAGCGGCCGCTACGCCACCGCCGAATTCTTCGCCCTGTTCGGCATACCGCTGCAACGCGGACACGGCTGGAACGCAAGCGATGACCAGAACCATGCCCGCGTCATCGTGCTGAGCCGCACACTGGCCGACACCCTGTTCGGCGCACGCGATCCGATCGGCCAGAGGGTTGCGCTCGGCGAACAGCGGATCGGCTTCCAGGTGATCGGCGTGGCCGGACAATGGAATCCGCAACCGCTGTTCTATGCCGACCCGAACAGCAAGGGCGGCTTCGGTCAGCAGGACGACTTCTTCCTCCCGCTGGCCACCGCGATGGAACTGGGCCTGGACACCAGCAGCAGCGTCAGCAGCTGGGATGCGTTCAGTGGCAGCGACCAGGCGCGCCTCAAGGACCCTTCCACCACTTGGCTGCAGTTCTGGGTGCAGCTGGATACGCCGCAGCAGGTAGCCGCCTACCAGCGCTTCCTCTACGACTATGCCGCGACCCAGCACGCCAGCGGACGCTTCCAGCGCCCGCCGCAGCGTGCCCGGCTGTATGCGTTGATGGACTGGCTGCGCCACCTGCGGATGGTGCCCGACGACGTGCGCCTGCAGACGCTGCTGGCGTTGGGCTTCCTGTGGATCTGCCTGGTCAACGTGATCGCCCTGCTGCTGGCGAAGTTCCTGCGCCGTGGCAGCGAGATCGGCGTGCGCCGCGCGCTCGGCGCCCGGCGCGGCCACATGCTCCTGCAGTTCGGCAGCGAAGCCGCGCTGATCGGGCTGCTCGGCGGCGCACTGGGAACCGCGATCGCCGAACTGGGATTGTGGAGCGTGCGCCAGCGCCCGGACGACTACGCCAGGATCGCGCGGATGGACCTGCAGATGCTGCTGGCCACCGTGGCCCTGGCGGTGGTCGCCGCGCTGCTTGCGGGCCTGCTGCCGGCCTGGCGGGCCAGCCGGATCAACCCCGCCCTGCAGATCAAGGACATCTGACATGAACCTGCCGATCCGCCCCATCCTCTCCAGCCTGCATCACCATCGCCTCACCGCCGCGCTGCTGACGCTGCAGGTCGCGCTGACCTGCGCCTTCGTCGCCAACGCGGTGTTCCTGATCGGCGGCCGGATCGAACGGTTGCGGACCCCGAGCGGCCTGCCCGAGGACGAACTCTCGCTGATCTCGGTGCGTGGCCTGCAGGGCAGCGACAATGCGCAGGCCCAGCAGCAAGCCGACCTGCTGGCGCTGCGCAGCATCCCCGGGGTCAAGGCGGCGACCGCGTTCGGCGCCAGCATGCCGCTGTCCGGCGGCGCCAACGACTATGGCGGCTGCGCCGACCGGGAAGCGCTGGAACGTGCGAACGCGCAGCGATCGATGGACGTTTCCGGTTGCATCCAGGCCACGTATTACGTCGGCTCGCCAGGTTTCGTGCAGGCCATGGGCGCGCACCTGGTCGCCGGCCGCGATTTCCATGCCGACGAATACTCCACCGCGTCCCCCAGCGCGCTGATCGTCACCCGCGCGCTGGCGCAACGGCTGTGGCCGGACCAGCCGGCCGTCGGCAAGACGCTCTACGGCGACAGCCAGAGCACCGTCGTCGGCGTGGTCGACGACCTGCTGCGCCCGATGCTGCGCGGCGCCGCGGTCGATCGCCTGGTCGCGCTGTCGCCACAGCGTCCCATGGGCTCGCAGACGCAATACCTGCTGCGCAGCGCCCCGCAAGACCGCGACCGGGTGTTGGCCGCCGCGGCCGGCGTGCTGGCCAAGGCCGGCCCGCTGCGGCTGATTCCGAACGAGGGGCGGCGCAGTTTCGCGCAGGTGCGGCAGCGCTACTTCCAGCGCGATGCCACCATGATCGGGCTGCTGCTCGCGGCGACCACGGGCCTGCTGTTCGTCACCGCCCTGGGCATCGGTGGGCTGGCCAGCTTCTGGGTCCAGCAGCGCACGCGCCAGATCGGCATTCGCCGCGCCATCGGCGCGACCCGCCGCGACATCCTGCGCTACTTCCAGACCGAGAACCTGCTGATCGTCGGCAGCGGCAGCGTGCTGGGCATGGCGCTGGCAGTGCTGCTCAACCAGGCGCTGATGCGCCACTACGACCTGTCGCGCCTGCCGCCGGGCTACCTGCCGGCGGCGGCCATGGCCTTGCTTGCGCTCGGCCAGCTGGCGGTGCTGTGGCCGGCACAACGCGCCGCCGCCGTGCCGCCCGCGGTCGCCACACGCAGCGCCTGAGCGGATCGCGTCGGATCATGGATCGATTGCTGATCTCGCCGTACAGGCACCCGCTGCTGGCGATGCTGATCGTGCTGCAGATGGCGCTCGGCTATCCGGTGCTGCTCGCCATGGGCACGCTGGCGTCGCAGGCGCATGCGCGGATGCACGCCTCCAGCGGCATCGACGACGATGCGCATCTGCTGACGCTGCGGCTCAACGGCCGCTTGTCCGCCGCGCAAGCGCAGCGCCAGGCGGCGGCACTGCGCGCGATCCCCGGCGTCCTGCACGTGGCGGCGATCAATCAGCTGCCGTTCGGACCCGAGCACTGGAGCACGCTGATGGGACCGCGCGCCGACGGCGCCGGCGGACAGTTCCGCGTGACCACCTACCTCGGCGGTCCCGGACTCGTGGCGGCGCTGGGTCTGCGCCTGCAGCGCGGCCGCGATTTCGCCAGCGACGAGTACCGCGACCTCGCCTCGCCCACCGCGCTGGACCTGGCGCAGCGGGTGATCCTGACCCAGTCGCTGGCAGCGAGGCTGTTCCCCGGCCGCGACGCGGTGGGACAGGCGGTGTATCTGGGCGGCCGGCCGCCGGCACGGGTGGTCGGCATCGTCGAGCGGCTGCGCGCGCCGGGCACCGGCGACGAGGACGGCGCCATCCTGGCGCTGCGCCTGCGCGACGACGGCGACGCGCTGTATGTGCTGCGCATCGCGCACGGCGATCCGACGCAGCTCCGCGCGCGCCTGGGGGCGGATGCGCAGCGGATCGCAGCGGGGCGGATGCACGAGCTGGGCAGCGCCGGCGAACTGCGCTCGCAGCAACGGCGCCTGCATCGCCAGCGGCTGATGCTGCTGGCGGCAGGTGCGGCGCTGTGGCTGCTCGCCACGACCGCGACGGTCTACGCCATCAGCGAGCTGATGGTGCGCCAGCGTTACCGGCAGATCGCGTTGCGTCGCGCGCTGGGCGCGCGCGCGGCGCAGATCCGCCGGCAGCTGCATCAGGAAAACCTGCTGCTGTGCGGCCTGGGCGTCGCCATCGGCGCGGGCGTCGCCGCGCTGCTGCGCCGGGTCCTGCCGGATGCCGCAGCGCTGTCGCCGCCGCCACTGCACGCCCTGGCCATCGCGTCACTGTTGCTCGCTGCCGGCTGGCTGGCGATGCGCGGACCGGCCGTTCGCGCGGCGCGGCTGTCGCCTGCGGCGTATCGGTGATGGGCATGCGCGTAGTCGCCACATCCCCTGCGCCCGCGATGGCATCGGCCGCACGCCGATGGCCGCTGGCGCACACGACAAGCCACACCGGGACTGCGATGATGCCGCTTCGTCCGGCATTCGCCCGTTCCGCCCAAGCCATCCGACAAGGTTCCCGATGCCCTGCATCCTGATCATCGACGACAACCCCGCCGTCGCCACCGCGCTGGAAGTGCTGTTCTCGCTGCACGACATCGAGACGGTGCATGCAGACAGTCCGGATGCCGGCCTGCAGCGCCTGGCCGAGGGCGATATCGACCTGGTGCTGCAGGACATGAACTTCACCGCCGACACCACCTCGGGCGAGGAAGGCGTGGCGCTGTTCGATGCGATCCGCGCGCGCCACCCGGACCTGCCGGTGATCCTGCTGACCGCCTGGACCCAGCTCAGCAGCGCGGTGGAACTGGTCAAGGCCGGCGCCGCCGACTACCTGGCCAAGCCCTGGGACGACCGCAAGCTGCTGACCACGGTCAACAACCTGCTGGAGCTGTCCGAAGCGCGGCGCGAACTGGAACGGCGCCGCGACGGCGAACGCCGCCATCGCCAGCAGCTGGCGCAGCGCTACGACCTGCGCGGCGCGGTGTTCGCCGATCCGGCCAGCGAGCGCGCCATCGCCCTGGCCTGCCAGGTCGCGCGCTCGGAACTGCCGGTGCTGATCACCGGCCCCAACGGCAGCGGCAAGGAGAAGATCGCCGAGATCGTCCAGGCCAACTCGCCGATGCGACAAGGCCCGTTCGTGGCGCTGAACTGCGGCGCGATTCCGGCCGAACTGATCGAAGCCGAGCTGTTCGGCGCCGAGGCCGGCGCCTACACCGGCGCCAACAAGGTCCGCGAAGGCAAGTTCGAGGCCGCCGACGGCGGCACCCTGTTCCTGGACGAGATCGGCAACCTGTCGCTGGCCGGGCAGATGAAGCTGCTGCGCGTGCTGGAGACCGGGCGTTTCGAACGGCTGGGCTCCAACCGCGAGCGCCAGGTCAAGGTGCGGGTGATCAGCGCCACCAATGCCGACCTGACCGCGATGATCCGCGACGGCACGTTTCGCGAGGATCTGTACTACCGGCTCAACGCGGTGGAGCTGTCGCTGCCGGCGCTGGCCGACCGGCCCGGCGACATCCTGCCGCTGGCCGAGCACTTCCTGTCCGGCGCCAAGCCGCTGTCGGCCGGCGCCGCCCAGGCGCTGCAGCGGCACGCCTGGCCCGGCAACGTGCGCGAGCTGCGCAACGTCGTCCAGCGCGCCGAACTGCTGGCCGGCGGCCGCGTGATCGAGGCCGCCGACCTCAACCTGCCCAAGCCCGCAGCGCAGCGTGCCGCACCCGGCGCCGAACCGGACCGCGAGCGCATCGTCGCGGTGCTCGGCCGCGCCAACGGCGTCATCGCCCAGGCCGCGGCCGAACTGGGCATGAGCCGGCAGGCGCTGTACCGGCGCATGGACCGCTACGGAATCCCGCGCGAATGAAACTGCGCCGCTCGTTCACCGTCGGCCTGTTCCTGCGCCTGTTGCCGGTGCTGGCGCTGGCCGCGGCGATGCCGTGGCTGCTGGCGTACTGGATGGACCGCGGCTGGGAAGTGGTGACCTTCTCGGCGCTGTCGCTGCTGGTGCTGATGTGGTGGACGCTGCGCCGCGCCACCGCGCCGATGCGCTCGCTGTTCCGCGCCCTGGCCGGGACCGTCAGCAGCTACCGCGACGGCGAATACAACTTCGGCGTGCACTGGCGCGGCGACGACGAACTGGGCGAGATGGTCGCCGCGCACCGGCAGCTGGGCGAGATCCTGCGCGAGCAACGCCAGGGCCTGGCGCAGCGCGAACTGATGCTCGACACCATGGTGCAGAACACGCCGGTGGCGATGCTGCTGACCTCCAACGGCGGCGACGGCCTGCGCCGCGTGGTGTTCTCCAACCTGGCCGCGCGCAAGCTGCTGCACGGCGGCTGGAAGCTGGAAGGCCAGCGCCTGGACGACCTGCTGCTGGGCATGCCGCCGGCGCTGCGCGAGGCCGTGGCGCGCGGCGGCGACAGCCTGTTCACCATCGACGACGAGGAGGATCCGGAAGAGGAGCAGGTCTACCATCTGTCGCGGCGCCGCTTCCGTCTCAACGGCCGCCCGCACGAACTGCTGCTGATCCGCCTGCTCACCGCCGAACTGCGCCGCCAGGAAGTGCATACCTGGAAGAAGGTGATCCGGGTGATCAGCCACGAATTGAACAACTCGCTGGCGCCGATCGCCTCGCTGGCGCACTCCGGCGCCGAGCTGGTGCGGCGGCAGAAGGTGGAGCGGCTGGAGGAAGTCTTCGGCACCATCGAAGAGCGCGCGCGGCACCTGGAAGGCTTCATCCGCGGCTACGCGCGCTTCGCCAAGCTGCCGCAGCCGCAGTTGCAGACCGTGCACTGGGCGCAGTTCCTGGGTGGGCTGCAGCAGCAGATCCCGTTCGCGCTGGAACTGGAAGCGCCCGACCTGCACAGCCGGGTCGACCCGGCGCAGCTGCAGCAGGCGCTGCTGAACCTGGTCAAGAACGCGCACGAGTCCAGTCCCGAGGGCCTGGCGCCGGCCGACAGCGTGCGCATCCGCGTCTCCACCCGCCCCGAATGGCTGCGCATCGAGGTGCTGGACCGCGGCAGCGGCATGAACGAAGCGGTGCTGCACAACGCGCTGATGCCGTTCTATTCCACCAAGCGCAACGGCACCGGCCTGGGCCTGGCGCTGACCCGCGAGATCGTCGAAGCGCACGGCGGCCGCCTGTCGCTGCAGAACCGCGACGAAGGCGGGCTGTGTGTGGCGGTGCAATTGCCGCTGGCGTCGGCGGGCTGATGACGCCTCACGCATCCCTGTAGGAGCGGCTTCAGCCGCGACAGACATTTCCGGTAGAACCTGTCGCGGCTGAAGCCGCTCCTACAAGGGTGCATACGTGCTCAATCGTGTCCGGTGCCGCTCGACGATGCACGGCGTCGGCGCCGGCCGTGGCGCTGGCGGGAATCGCGCCGGAATGGCGGTGCCGTTGCCGCTGGCATCGGCGAGCTAGCGCATTTCGATCCAGGCGATGCCACGTGATGTTGCCACTGTAGGAGCGACTTCAGTCGCGACGGGCTCTACCGGTAACACCCGTCGCGACTGAAGTCGCTCCCACAAATTTCCTCATCGCACTGCATGCCGCAGATTCGCCGTTGCGACCCCCAGTTCTACTCGTGCACGGTGCCGCTCTCGACGATGCGCGGTGTGCCCAGCGCGCCGCAGGCGTCGTCGGCTCCGGTCGTGGCGGTCGCGGGTATCGCGCCGTAATAGCCGACGCCGACCGTGTTGTCGACGAAGCGCCCGCCCTGCGACGGACATTCGCCCTGCTCCGGATCGAACCAGTCGGAGAACGCGGCGTACTTGCCGGCGCGCACGAAATGGTTGCCGCGCACCTGGGTATCGTCGGACGCATCGCGGGTGCGCACCACGTCGCCGTTGACGTCGGTGAAACTGTTGCCCTCGACGGTATTGCCGGTCGAATGCCGCGCGAGATACAGCGCATGGATGTAGCCGGAGGTTTCCTTGCTGTTCTCGATCGCGCTGAACTGATTGTCGGCGATGACGTTGTCGCGCGAGTTCTGCAAGCGGATCGCCGCATACGAGTACGCCGGATCGCCCTGGCCGTGGATGCCGCCGATGCGGGTGAAGCGCATGCCGCGGATCTCGTTGCCGGCGTTGCCGTCGGCGGCCGCGTTGCTGCTGCCCAGATCCATCGCCATCCAGTAGTCGCTGACCTCCAGGCCGACGAACTGCAGCTGGGTGCACTGGTTGCCGCCACCGCGCAGGGTGAACCAGGTGCCGCCGCCGCGTCCGTCGAAGTGCGGCATCGTGCCTGCACCGGAGGCGGCGACGATGCGCAGCGGCGCGCCGTTGCGGAACGTCCAGCGTACCGACTGGCCCAGATAGGTCCCGGGCGCGACCACGATTTCCACCGCGGCCGGCGGCGGCTGCGCCAGCAGCCGTTGCTGCGCGGCGCTCAATGTCTTCAAGGCGGTCGCGGCGCTGGTCCCGGCCGCGGCATCGTCGCCGTCGGGCGCCAGGTACAGGCGGAAGGTCTGCGCGTGCACGACGCTCGCCGCCATCAGCAACACCAGGACCCACCAGCGCATGCGTCGTACCGACATCGAACACCTCCATGGAGCGTTGCGACGCTGGCGCCGGATCCGGCCAGCCGCGCCACCTTAGCGCGGCTCCGCGCGTGCGGCTGCGATGCCTGTCACGCGCCGCCCTGCGCGCGCTGGCGGCTATTTCTTCTTCGGCCGCTTCCAGTCTTCGTGCGTCGCCTGCCGCGCCCGCGCCACGGTGAGCTGGCCGGCCGGCGCGTCGCGCGTGATCACCGACCCGGCGCCGATGGTCGCGCCGGCACCGATCGTCAGCGGCGCCACCAGCGCGCTGTTGGAGCCGACGAAGACGTCGTCGCCGATCGTGGTCTGCGACTTGTTCACGCCGTCGTAGTTGCAGGTGATGGTGCCGGCGCCGATGTTGACCCCGCTGCCGATCGTCGCATCGCCCAGATAACTCAGATGATTGGCCTTGCTGCCGACGCCGAGCACCGCCTTCTTGGTCTCGACGAAGTTGCCGATGTGCACGCCGTCGGCCAGCACCGTGCCCGGCCGCAGCCGCGCGAACGGACCGATCATCACCGCGCCCTCGGTGACCACGCCTTCCAGGTCGCAGTGCGCGCGCACTTCGGTACCCGGCCCCAGCACCACGTCCTTCAGCCGCACGAACGGGCCGATGCTGACCCCGTCGCCCAGTTCCACCTCGCCTTCCAGCACCACGTTCACGTCGATGCACACGTCGCGGCCCACGCGCACGCGGCCGCGCTGGTCCAGCCGGTTCGGATCGAGCAGGTGCGCCCCCTGCTCGCACAGCGCACGCGCCGCGCGCAGCTGCCAGGCGCGCTCCAGCTGCGCCAGCTGCCACGGGTCGTTGGCGCCCTCGGCCTCGATCGGATCGGCCACCAGCACCATCTCCGCCGGGGTGAATTCGGCGGCGGCGGCGGCGAACACGTCGGTCAGGTAATACTCGCCCTGCGCGTTGTCGCTGCGCAATTGCGCCAGCCAGCGCTTGAGCGCGGTGGATTCGGCGGTGACGATGCCGGTGTTGATGGCGCGGATGCGGCGTTGATCGTCGTCGGCATCCTTGTGCTCCACGATCGCCGCGACCTTGCCTGCCGCGTCGCGCACGATGCGGCCGTAGCCGCTGGGATCGTCGGGTTCGGCCACCAGTACCGCCAGCCGCCCCGGCGAGTGCAGCAGGCGCAACAAGGTGTCGGCGCGGATCAGCGGCACGTCGCCGTACAGCACCAGCACCGTGGCCGCATCCGGCACCTCGGCCATCGCCTGCTGCACCGCATGCCCAGTGCCCAGCTGCTGCGCCTGCTCGGCCCACAGCAGATCCGGCTGGTCGCCGAAGGCCGCGCGCACCGCGTCGCCGCCATGGCCGTAGACCACATGGATCGCCGCCGGCTGCAACTGGCGCGCGGTGTCGATCACGTGGGCCAGCATCGGCCGGCCGGCGATGGGTTGCAGCACCTTGGGCTTGGCGGACTTCATCCGCTTGCCCGCGCCGGCGGCAAGGATCACGACGTGCAGGGGCAGGCTCATGGGGAAGTTCCATTCCGGGTCAGACGGGGATTTTAGAGGCAGCCACGTCAGCGTGCCGCAACGCCCGCAGCGTCGCGACGCCGCGGCATTTACATCTGCGTGGCAGACGCTAGCATGCGCGCTTGATCCCAACCCAGGGCTTCCATGAGTCTGCTGCGCCAGGGCAGTCAATTCGTCGTGATCGGATTGCTGCAACTGCTGATCGACTGGAGCGTGTTCGTCGCGGCGACCGCCGCCGGCATGCCGCCGATCCCGGCCAACGTGCTCGGCCGCGTGTGCGGCGCCCTGCTCGGCTTCTGGCTCAACGGCCGCATCACCTTCGCCAGCGGCGACGGCGCGCGCCTGGGCTGGCAGCGGTTCGGCCGCTTCATGGCGGTGTGGATCCTGATGACCCTGCTCAGCACCTGGCTGGTGGCGCTGTGCGTGGACGCGCTGGGCCTGCGCCTGGCCTGGCTGGCCAAGCCGGTGGTCGAAGGCCTGCTGGCGGTGCTGTCGTTCTTCGTGGGGCGGCACGTGGTGTACCGCTAAGGCGCAGCACGCAGCACACCCCTGTAGGAGCGGCTTCAGCCGCAACAGGCACTCTCGGCAACGCCCGTCGCGGCTGAACGCTCCTACAAAAAACAGGCCGCTGCGCACGGCGCGGCCCGCGCGCCCTCGACCGCGCAGGCCGCATGCCGGTGCAATCGGGACGACTGCGCCCCGCTCGCCTCGCTCAGTGGCAGAAATCGCCCAGGCTGCGCACCAGCGCGGTGCGATGGACCTGGTCCAGCTGCCAGCGCAGCGCATAGGCCTCGGCCGCGCGCGCGGTCGCCGCGGGACACTCCGGCGCCTGCCGCGCCGCAGCGCTGGCCTGCAAGGCGTCCAGCATTTCGCCCTGCAGCTGGTCCAGCCGCGCACGCAACGCGGTCAGATCCGGACGCGGCTGGTCGGGGGCGCGGCCGCGCAGCCGCCAGCGTTCCAGCAACTGGTATTGCACCAGCTTGTTGGACTCGATCTGCATGCCGAAGAAGCGCGCCGCATCGTCCGCATCCACGCCGTGCGCCGGCGCCTGCTCGCGCACGCTGGCCAGCACCGCGGCTTCGCGCGTGGCGTCCAGCACCGGCTTGCCGCTGTCCCATTTGCTCAGCGCCACCTGGTCGCCGATCGCGTTGCGCTCGACGATGCGGTCGAGCAGCGGTTCCAGCGGCGTGGCGCTGCGCGCGGGCATCGCGCAGCCCAGCATGGCAGTGCCGGCCAGCAGCGCGCTCAGCACGCGCGGGAGTGTGGCAGCGACGGAAGCGGTCATCGGGTCTCTCCTGAAAAACCGTCTGCGTGGGGGAATGAATCCGCAGATCGGGCGGCCATCTTGCCGAAGCCGGAGGACGTTTTCATTGCATCGCGCCGCGCCTGGCGCGCGCCGGCGCCGCCGAGTCAGCGGCGATAAAGCCTGCGCCGTGCGCCGCGTCACTGTTGCGGCGATGCCGGCGCTACGCGCGAGACGGCAGCTGCGCTCCTCGCCGCTGCGAAACGGCACGGCGTACAGCGGACGTGGCCCACAAACGAAAAACGCCGGCAGTCGCCGGCGTCTTCGTCGCATGCCTGCGCCAGACGGCGCGCGCCGCGAGACTCAGTGCTTGAGGTTCTTGCGCAGGCGTTCCAGCGCCTGCAGCTGCGCGGTGACTTCCGCCAGCTTGGCCTGCGCCTCGGCCACGTCGATGCCCTCGCCGCGGTTGGCCAGCATGCGCTCGGCGTCTTCCTTGGCCTTGCGCACCGACGCCTCGTCGATGTCCTGCGCGCGGATCGCGGTGTCGGCCAGGATGGTCACCACCTGCGGCTGCACCTCGAGGATGCCGCCGGAAATAGCGAAATCCAGCTGCTCGCCGCTGGCGGTGGTGACCACCACCTTGCCGGGCTTGAGCCGGGTGATCAGCGGCGCGTGCTTGGGCGCGATGCCCAGCTCGCCCAGCTCGCCGGTGGCGACCACCAGGGTCGCTTCACCGTGGTAGATCTCATGCTCGGCGCTGACGATGTCGCAACGGATGGTGCTCATGGTGCCTCACTGGGTGAGGCGGGAATCGGGAGCCGGGAATCGGGAATGGGAGAAGCGAGCTGCCTTCTCTTAACCACTACGCGATGCCTCGGATGCCACGTGTCCCGCCTTTGCGATTCTCGATTCCCGATTCCCCATTCCCGGATTCCGGCCGCCACGCGGCCGGGATCCAGATCAGGCCTTCTCGGCCATCTTCTTGGCCTTCTCGACCGCTTCTTCGATGCTGCCGACCATGTAGAACGCCTGCTCCGGCAGGTGGTCGTACTCGCCTTCGACGATGCCCTTGAAGCCGCGGATGGTGTCCTTCAGCGACACATACTTGCCCGGCGAGCCGGTGAACACTTCGGCCACGTGGAACGGCTGGCTGAAGAAGCGCTCGATCTTGCGCGCGCGCGACACCGACTGCTTGTCTTCTTCGGACAGCTCGTCCATGCCCAGGATCGCGATGATGTCCTTCAGTTCCTTGTACTTCTGCAGGGTCATCTGCACGCGGCGGGCGGTGTCGTAGTGCTCGTGGCCGATCACGTTCGGATCCATCATGCGCGAGGTCGAATCCAGCGGATCCACCGCCGGGTAGATACCCAGCGAGGCGATGCTGCGCGACAGCGCGACGGTCGAGTCGAGGTGGGCGAAGGTGGTCGCCGGCGACGGGTCGGTGTAATCGTCCGCGGGCACGTACACGGCCTGGATCGAGGTGATCGAGCCGGTCTTGGTCGAGGTGATGCGCTCCTGCAGCACGCCCATTTCCTCGGCCAGGGTCGGCTGGTAGCCCACCGCCGACGGCATGCGGCCCAGCAGCGCCGACACTTCGGTACCGGCCAGGGTGTAGCGGTAGATGTTGTCGACGAACAGCAGCACGTCCTTGCCCTTGCCGTTCTCGTCCTTCTCGTCGCGGAAGTACTCGGCCATGGTCAGGCCGGTCAGCGCCACGCGCAGACGGTTGCCCGGCGGCTCGTTCATCTGGCCGTACACCATCGCGACCTTGTCCAGGACGTTGGAGTCCTTCATCTCGTGGTAGAAGTCGTTGCCCTCGCGGGTACGCTCGCCCACGCCGGCGAACACGGACAGACCCGAGTGCGCCTTGGCGATGTTGTTGATCAGTTCCATCATGTTGACGGTCTTGCCGACGCCGGCGCCGCCGAACAGGCCGACCTTGCCGCCCTTGGCGAACGGGCACATCAGGTCGATGACCTTGATGCCGGTTTCCAGCAGCTCGGTGGCCGAGGACTGGTCTTCGTAGCTCGGCGCGGCGCGGTGGATTTCCCAATGGTCGGTGGCCTGCACGTCGCCGGCCTCGTCGATCGGGCGGCCCAGCACGTCCATGATCCGGCCCAGCGTGCCCGGGCCGACCGGCACCGAGATCGCGCGGCCGGTGTTGGTCGCCAGCAGGTTGCGCTTGAGGCCGTCGGTGGAACCGAGCGCGATGGTGCGCACGATGCCGTCGCCCAGCTGCTGCTGGACTTCCAGCGTGATGGCCGTGCCCTCGACCTTCAGTGCGTCGTAAATCTTCGGCACATCGGCACGCGCGAATTCGACGTCGACGACCGCGCCGATGATCTGAACGATCTTGCCCTGACTCATTTGGATAACTCCACTAATGTCTATGCGAATCTGGTGTCGGGAATGGGGAAAGGGGAATCGGGAATGGGAAGATCAAGCGCTGCTGCTTCGACCATTCCCGTTTCTCCATTCCCCATTCCCGGCTACACAGCGGCTGCGCCGCCGACGATCTCGGAAATTTCCTGGGTAATCGCCGCCTGGCGCGCCTTGTTGTAGATCAGCTGCAAGGTGCTGATCAGCTTGTTGGCGTTGTCGCTGGCCGCCTTCATCGCGACCATGCGCGCGGCATGCTCGGAGGCCACGTTCTCCAGCACCGCCTGGTACACCAGCGACTCGATGTAGCGCGTCATCACGTGCTCCAGCACGGTCGCGGCATCGGGTTCGTACAGGTAGTCCCAGTCGTGGTGCGCGACCTGGTTCTCCGCCGCCGGCAGCGGCAGCAGCTGGTCGAAGCTGGCCTTCTGCGTCATCGTGTTCACGAAGCGGTTGTAGACCAGGTAGACGCGGTCGACCTTGCCCTCGGTGAACGCATCCAGCATCACCTTGATCACGCCGATCAGCTGTTCCAGCTGCGGCACGTCGCCGAGGTGGCTGACGCTGCCAACCATGTCGACCTTGAGCCGGCGGAAGAACACCGAGGCCTTCTGGCCGATGGTGACCACGTCGATGCCGGCGCCCTTGTCCTGCCACTGGCGCACTTCGCCCAGCATCTTGCGGAACAGGTTGTTGTTGAGGCCGCCGGCCAGGCCGCGATCGGAGGAGATCACGATGTAGCCGACGCGCTTGACCGCGTCGCGCTGCACCAGGAACGGATGCGTGTAGTCGGTGCTGGCCTGCGCCAGATGCCCGATCACCTGCTTCATCGCCTGCGCGTACGGGCGCGAGGTCTTCATCCGATCCTGCGCCTTGCGGATCTTGGAGGCCGAGACCATCTCGAGCGCGCGCGTCACCTTGCGGGTGTTCTGCACGCTCTTGATCTTGGTTTTGATTTCGCGTCCGCCTGCCATTTCTCGCTCGCTCCGCTCGCTTCGTGGGAATGGGGAATGGAGAATCGGGAATGGGCAAACGCCCGGATCCCGCTCCTACGATTCCCTATTCTCGATTCCCGATTCCCTGCAGCTGGATTACCAGCTGCCCGTGGTCTTGAACTCGCCGATGCCCTTCTTGAACGCCGCTTCGATCTCGCCGTTCCAGTCGCCGCTGTCGTTGACCTTGGCGATCAGCTCGCCGGCGGTGTTGGCGAAGTGCGCGTGCAGGCCTTCCTCGAACGCGCCGATCTTGTTGACCGGCACGTCGTCCAGGAAGCCTTCGTTGACCGCGTAGATCGACAGCGCCTGGTTGGCGATGGACATCGGCAGGTACTGCTTCTGCTTCATCAGCTCGGTGACGCGCTGGCCGCGCTCGAGCTGCTTGCGGGTGGCTTCGTCCAGGTCCGAGGCGAACTGCGCGAACGCCGCCAGCTCGCGGTACTGCGCCAGCGAGATGCGGATGCCGCCGGAGAGCTTCTTGATGATCTTGGTCTGCGCGGCGCCGCCGACGCGCGACACCGAGATGCCGGCGTTCACCGCCGGACGGATGCCGGCGTTGAACAGGTCGGTTTCCAGGAAGATCTGGCCGTCGGTGATCGAGATCACGTTGGTCGGCACGAACGCGGACACGTCGCCGGCCTGGGTTTCGATGATCGGCAGCGCGGTCAGCGAACCGGTCTTGCCCTTCACTTCGCCGTTGGTGAACTTCTCCACGTAGTCCTCGGACACGCGCGCGGCGCGCTCCAGCAGGCGGCTGTGCAGGTAGAACACGTCGCCCGGATACGCTTCGCGGCCCGGCGGGCGCTTCAGCAGCAGCGAGATCTGGCGGTAGGCCACGGCCTGCTTGGACAGATCGTCGTACACGATCAGCGCGTCTTCGCCGCGGTCCATGAAGTACTCGCCCATGGTGCAGCCGGCGTAGGCGCTGATGTACTGCATCGCCGCCGATTCGGAGGCGGTCGCGGCGACCACGATGGTGTGCGCCAGCGCGCCGTTCTCTTCCAGCTTGCGCACGATGTTGGCCACGGTCGAGGCCTTCTGCCCGATCGCCACGTACACGCACTTGATGCCGGTGGTCTTCTGGTTGATCACCGCATCGATCGCCAGCGCGGTCTTGCCGGTCTGGCGGTCGCCGATGACCAGCTCGCGCTGGCCGCGGCCGATCGGGATCATCGCGTCGACCGACTTGTAGCCGGTCTGCACCGGCTGGTCGACCGACTTGCGCCAGATCACGCCCGGCGCCACGCGCTCCACCGGCGCGGTCTGCGAGGTGCCCAGCGGGCCCTTGCCGTCGATCGGCTCGCCCAGCGCGTTGACTACGCGGCCGAGCAGTTCCTTGCCCACCGGCACTTCCAGGATGCGGCCGGTGGTCTTGGCCACGTCGCCTTCGCGCAGGTTCTCGTAGTCGCCGAGCACCACGGCGCCGACCGAGTCGCGCTCCAGGTTCAGCGCCAGGGCGTAGGTCTCGTTCGGCAGTTCGATCATTTCGCCCTGCATCACGTCGGCCAGGCCGAAGATGCGCACGATGCCGTCGGACACGCTGGTGACCGTGCCTTCGTTGCGCGACTCCGCAGTCAGCTTGACCTGCTCGATGCGGTTCTTGATCAGTTCGCTGATTTCGGAGGGATTGAGCGTGGTTGCCATCTTGGTTTCCTTCGGATCGTCCACCGCGCGAAGGCGGATGGCGACGTGTGGTTAGCTTCTTTGAGAATCGGGAATGGGGAATCGGGAATCGCTGGTGGCGTCGCCGCCGGGCCGGGTTCTCTCTTCTCTATTCGCCATTCCCGCTTCTTAATGGGCCAGTGCGGATTGCAGGCGCGACAGCTTGCCTTTCAGCGAACCGTCGATGACCACGTCGCCGGCGTCGATCACCGCGCCGCCGATCAGCGAAGCGTCCACCGCCGTGGTGATCTCGACCTCGCGGCCGAAGCGCTGCTTCAACGCCACCTTCAACGAGGCCACCTCCGCGTCGCTCAGCTGGGTGGCCGAGGTCACGTTGGCCTTGACCACGCATTCAGCCTCGGCACGCAGCTGATCGTACAGCCCGGCGATCTCGGGCAGCAGCGGCAGCCGCTGCCCTTCGGCCAGCAGGCTCAGGAAGCGCGCGTACTGCTCGTCGGCCACCTGCGGCGCCAGCAGCGCCACCGCCTGCTCGCGCTGCAGCTGCGGGTTGTGCAGCAACGCCGCCACGCGCGGATCGGCGGCGACCTGGGCGGAGAACGCCAAGGCCTGCGACCATGGCGCGAGCTTGCCGGCATCGCTGGCCGCGGCGAACGCGGCGCGGGCATACGGACGCGCCAGTGTGAGGGCCTGGCTCATCTCAGATCTCCGCCGCCAGCTCGTCGAGCAGCGCCTTGTGGGCGTTGGCGTCGATTTCGCGCTTGAGCAGCTTTTCCGCACCGCTCACCGCCAGCAGCGACACCTGGCGACGCAGGTCCTCGCGCGCACGGTTGGCCGCGGCGTCGATCTCGGCCTGGGCCAGATCCTTCTGCCGGTTGGCCTCGGCGATCGCCTCGTTCTTGGCCGCTTCGACGATCTGGTTGGCGCGCGCGTGGGCCTGATCGATGATCTCGTTGGCCTTGACGCGTGCGTCTTTCAGCGCTTCGTTGACCTTTTCCTGCGCCTGCGCCAGATCCTTCTGACTGCGATCGGCGGCGGCGAGGCCTTCGGCGATCTTCTGTTGGCGCTCTTCGATGGCCTGCATCAGCGGCGGCCAGATCTTGGTCGCGACGATCCAGATCAGACCGGCAAACGCCAGCGCCTGGGCAAAGAGGGTGAGACCGATATTCATTGGGTACGCTCAGCCAAAGTGACGGGGTGGACGCGCCGCCATCGCGGCGGGCGCGTCCGAACCTTCATCCGCAGCGGGGCGGCCGCATCGCTGCGACCGTCCGCCGGTGCTACTGGATCAGCCGCCCTGCGGCAGGCGCGACACGAACTCGCCGATCATCGGGTTGGCGAACGCGAACAGCAGGCCGACCGCGACGCTGATGATGAACGCGGCGTCGATCAGGCCGGCGGTGATGAACATGCGCACCTGCAGCACCGGGATCAGTTCCGGCTGGCGCGCGGCCGACTCCAGGAACTTGCCGGCCATGATGGCCAGACCGAGGCCGGCACCCAGCGCGGCCAGGCCGATCATGATGCCGACGGCGAGGACGGTGGAGCTCTGGACTTGGGCGAGGTTGGTCAGGACGGCGAAGTACATGGTTTTCTCCGAGAACTAAAGTTGCTTGAGGATGGTGAATCGAACGAAGGGTTGCTTAAAACGCGTGAAGCAGAAACGTCAGTGGCTGTCTTCCGCCAGGCTCAGATACACGATGGACAGCATCATGAAGATGAAGGCCTGCAGCGGGATCACCAGCAGGTGGAACAGCATCCAGCCGAAGCCGAACGCGCCGCCGGCCAGTGCGCCGACGATGCCGGCACCGCCCAGCACCCAGATCAGCAGGAACACGATCTCGCCGCCGAACATGTTGCCGAACAGTCGCATCGCCAGGGAGATCGGCTTGCTCAGCCACTCGACGATATTGAGGATCAGGTTGAACGGCAGCATCCACTTGCCGAACGGGGCGGTCAGGAATTCCTTGGTCATCCCGCCCACGCCCTTGGAGCGCAGCGAGAAGAAAATCATCAGGAAGAACACGCTGATCGACATGCCCAGGGTGGCGTTGACGTCGGCGGTGGGCACCGGCTTCCAGTAGTGCACGCCGGCCCAGCTCAGCGGGATCGCGATGAAGTCCGCCGGGATCATCTTGATGAGGTTCATCATCAGGATCCAGAAGAACAGGGTGATCGCGATCGGGGTCACCAGCTTGCTGGTGCCGTGGTAGGTGTCCTTGGCCTGGCGGTCGACGAACTCCAGCAGGATCTCCACGAACGCCTGCCACTTGCCCGGCACGCCGGCGGTGGCCTTGCGCGTGGCGATCCAGAAGCCGAACACCATCAGCAGGCCGGACAGCACCGACATGACCAGGGTATCGACGTGCACCTGCCAGAACCCGCCCTCCTGCACCTGGAAGGTGAGGTTTTGCAGGTGGTGCTGGATGTAGGAGGTAGGGGTTGCTTCCTCGCCCGCCATGAGTCCTGAGCCTTTATCGTGATTCGATCAACGTCTGGCCAGAGCCAGAACCTGGAACATCAGCCCGGTGGCGATACCCGCCAACAGGGCCAGAGGAGGCAGCCGCCACCAGGCAAAGCCCAGCGCGAGTACCGCGAATACCAACACCCACTTCAGCACCATGGCCACGATCAACCGCGCCATCGCCGCACCAGCCGCCTGCACGCCGCCGCTCAACGCGGTGCGTGCCGCCAGCCATCCTCCCGCCACCGTCGCCAGCCCGGTTGCGGCAGCGCCCATGGCGTACTTCGGCCCCAGCAGCAGGAACGCCAGGGAAACCACGGCCACCGCCACCAGCGGGTAAATCGCTGCGCGCAGCATCAGCCGCCGACCCGCATCAACGGAGTTCAGCACAGAAAATCCTGCAGTTGGTGGTGGGTTGAGGACGTCTTCGCGTCCGTCGAGCCGCGGAATTATAGCAATGGGACAATTTGCGAGACAACCGCCAAAGGTCGCGGCCGTCCCCGGATCCAGCCAAGCCGCCAACGATAGCACGTCGCGGACCCGCACCGCGGCCCGCATTGATGCATCGCAACAGGGATTTGCGTGGGAACTTTTCCTCCCGCCTCCGGTCCGATCATGCAGGGACTGCGCCCATCCTCGTCGATTTGCAGCGCGGACCCATGGAGCCCCGGGCGACCGGGGCTCTTCTTTTTGCCTGCGATTCCGTGACCGATGCCACCTCCATACCTTCACGGATGGTGGACACGGTTTTAAGGATAGTTGCGGCACGCGGTGGCGCTCGCCATCGGCGCATCCATCCCCAGATGACGGAGCTTCGCCCCCTATGAAACATTTGCTCGCCCTTGCGTTGCCGTGCGCGCTCGCCGCCGCCTACGCCCTTCCCGCCCACGCCGCCGACACCGACGACCGCTTCACCATCCGCCTCGGCGCGATGAACGTGGACAACGACAACACCCTGCGCGGCAACACCACCATCGCCGGCAACGAGATCTCCGGTTCGCAGGACTTCGACTTCGGCGGCAAGGAATGGGAGCCGCGCGTGGACGGCGTGTTCCGCATCAGCACCCGCCAGCGCCTGATCTTCGACTACTTCAAGTACGACAAGGACCGCCGCGAGGAACTGGGCGAGAACCTCAGCTACGACGGCGTCACCGTACCGGCCGGCAGCTTCGTCAAGGGCGAGATGAAGTACCAGGTGGCCAGCCTGGTGTACGACTACTCGGTGATCGACACCCCGCAGTTCAGCATGGGCCTGCAGATCGGCGCCGAGTGGGCCAAGGTCCAGGCCAATGCCTACGCCGACCTGGGCGACCTGTATTCGGGCACCTTCATCGACGAGAGCGAAGACGGCGCCGCGCCGGTGGTCGGCCTGCGCTTCACCGCGCAGCCGAACGAGCATTGGCTGTTCAGCGTGCAGGGCCAGTACGTCAACACCAAGTGGGGCGATTTCGGCAAGTACGACGGCGACCTGAGCCGCGCCAATGCCATCGCCGAGTACCGCTTCACCAAGAACTTCGGCATCTTCGCCGGCTACGACTGGTTCAAGCTGGACGTGGACCGCGAGACCGACTCCAACTCCGCCTCGCTGACCAATGTCGGCCTGAAGCAGGAGTTCAAGGGCCCGGTGGCCGGTGTGACCTTCGCGTTCTGATTCCTTCGGGACTCGGACTCGGGACTCGCAAAGAGCTTCAACGCAAACCCCCGCAGCGATGCGGGGGTTTGTCGTTTATGGGACCGGTTGGCAGGCAGTCGGATCCTGCGGCGGCCTGGACGGCGATGCCGGCGCGGGTGCGGCGGACACCGCTCACGGCGGCTTGGTCACGCCCGCCACCAGCAGGTGCCGGTGAATCTCGCAGTAGCACTCGTCGTGCCAACCGTAGTGCGGATCGCGGCACACCGAATGGCGTACCGCCGCGGGCAGGCTGCCCACGGCGCTGCGCAGATCGTGCCGCAAGGCCACGAACACCGAGCCGGGCTCGGGCCAGTCGGTCCGATGCGGCGGCTCCTGCATGCGGTTGCCCTGGCCCAGCTCGCGCTCCAGCAGCGCCTGCAGTTCGGAACACAACGACTGCGTGTGCATCGCATTCTCCGCAATCGCGGCGCGGTGCCGCGCAGACAGGACGACGCCCCGCGAACGGGGCGTCGTCGGCGTCGCGCGTGCGCCAGCCGCTTACTTCTTCTTCGGGATGTACAGGTCGGTGATGGTGCCGTCGTAGACCTCGGCGGCCATGCCGACCGACTCGCTCAGGGTCGGATGCGCGTGGATGGTGTGGCCGATGTCCTCGGCCTCCGCGCCCATCTCGATCGCCAGGCCGATCTCGGCCAGCAGGTCGCCGGCATGCACGCCGACGATGGCGCCGCCGACGATGCGGTGCGTGTCCTCGTCGAAGATCAGCTTGGTGAAGCCCTCGGTGCGGCCGATGCCGATGGCGCGGCCGCTGGCCGCCCACGGGAACTTGGCCACGCCGACCTTCAGGCCCTTCGCCTTGGCCTCGGTCTCGGTGACGCCGACCCAGGCGATTTCCGGGTTGGTGTAGGCCACCGACGGGATCACCCGCGCCACCCACTCCTTCTTCTCGCCCGCCGCCACTTCCGCGGCCAGCTTGCCCTCGTGGGTGGCCTTGTGCGCCAGCATCGGATTGCCGACGATGTCGCCGATGGCGAAGATGTGCGGCACGTTGCTGCGCATCTGCCGGTCGACGGGGATGAAGCCGCGCTCGGTGACGTTCACCCCGGCCTTCTCCGCGCCGATCTTCTTGCCGTTCGGCGAGCGACCCACCGCGACCAGCACGCGGTCGTAGCTGGTCGCGCCCAGCGCCGGCTGCTCGCCTTCGGCCGCGGCCTCGAAGGACACGGTGATGCCCTTCTTGTCGGCCTTGACCTCGGTGGCCTTGGTCTTCAGGTAGACCTCCACGCCCTGCTTCTTCAGCCGGTCGGCCAGCGGCTTGACCAGGTCCTTGTCGGCGCCCGGCATCAGCTGGTCCATGAACTCGACCACGGTGACCTTGCTGCCCAGCGCGCTGTACACGGTGGCCATTTCCAGGCCGATGATGCCGCCGCCGACCACCAGCAGGGTCTTGGGGATCTCCTGCAGTTCCAGCGCGTCGGTGGAGTCCATCACCCGCTTGTCGTCCCACGGGAAGTTCGGCAGCTTCACCGCCTGCGAACCGGCGGCGATGATGCACTGCTCGAAACGCAGCAACTGGGTCTTGCCGTCGGCGCCGACGATCTCCAGCTCGTTGGGCGACACGAACGACGCCACGCCGGTGACGGTGCGCACCTTGCGCTGCTTGGCCATGCTGGCCAGGCCGCCGGTGAGCTTGCCGACCACGCTTTCCTTGTACGCGCGCAGCTTGTCCAGGGCGATCTTGGGCGCGCTGAAGGTCACGCCGAAGTCGCCGGCATGGGCCACCTCGTCGATCACCGCGGCCGCGTGCAGCAGCGCCTTGGACGGAATGCAGCCGACGTTGAGGCAGACGCCGCCGAGGCTGGCGTAGCGCTCGATCAGCACCGTGTCCAGGCCCAGGTCGGCGGCGCGGAACGCGGCGGTGTAGCCGCCGGGGCCGGCGCCGAGCACCACCATCTTGCATTCGATGTCGGCCGGCTTGCCGCTGGCCAGCGCCGGCTTGGGCGCCGGCGGCTCGGCCGGGGCGCGATGCGACGGCGCCACCGGCGGCTTGCTGGCCGGCGCCTCGGCCTTGGCCGGCGCGGGCGCGGCGACCGGCGCGGCGCCGGCGTCCTCGGTTTCCAGCAGCGCGATCACCGCGCCCTCGGACAGGACGTCGCCGAGCTTGACCTTCAGCTCCTTGATCACGCCGGCCGCCGCCGACGGCACTTCCAGCGTGGCCTTGTCCGACTCCAGGGTCAGCAGGCCCTGGTCCTTCTTCACCGTGTCGCCGACCGCGACCAGCACTTCGATGACCGGAACCTCGCTGTAGTCGCCGATATCCGGGACCTTGACCTCAATGACCGCCATGCAGCTTCTCCTGTGGCCCGGCCGGCACGCCGGCGGGCGATTGCAGTTCTACGGCGGCGCCGCGATGGACGCGGCGCACGCGGGTGGGGGAAACACGGGCCGCGCCGGGCGCGGCGCCGTTGCGGCAGGACTTACAGCAGCACGCGGCGCATGTCCGCCAGCACCTGGCTCAGGTAGGTGGTGAAGCGCGCCGCCGCGGCGCCGTCGATGACCCGGTGGTCATAGCTCAGCGACAGCGGCAACATCAGCTTGGGCGCGAATTCCTTGCCGTTCCACACCGGCTGGATCGCCGACTTGGACACGCCCAGGATCGCCACTTCCGGCGCATTGACGATCGGGGTGAACGCGGTGCCGCCGATGCCGCCGAGCGAGCTGATCGAGAAGCAGCCGCCGCTCATCTCGGCCGGGCCGAGCTTGCCGTCGCGCGCCTTCTTGGCCAGTTCGCCGCTCTCGCGCGCCAGCTCGACCACGCCCTTCTTGTCCACGTCGCGGATCACCGGCACCACCAGCCCGTTCGGGGTGTCGGCGGCGAACCCGATGTGGAAGTACTTCTTCAGGGTCAGGTTCTCGCCGGCCGCATCCAGCGAGGCGTTGAAGTCGGGGAACTGCTTCAGCGCCGCGGCGCTGGCCTTGAGCAGGAAAGCGAGCATGGTCAGCTTGATGCCGGCCTTCTCGTTCTCCTTGTTCAACGCCACGCGCAGGGCTTCCAGGTCGGTGATGTCGGCCTGCTCGAACTGGGTGACGTGCGGGATCATCGCCCAGTTGCGCGCCAGGTTGGCGCCGGAGATCTTCTTGATCCGCGACAGCGGCTTGACCTCGACCTCGCCGAACTTGGCGAAGTCCACCTTCGGCCACGGCAGCAGGTTCAGGCCGTTGCCGCCGCCGGCCGACGGCGCGCCGCCAGCCGCTGCGGCCGGCACGCCGCCCGCCAGCGCGGCCTTGACGTAGCGCTGCACGTCGTCCTTGGTGATGCGGCCGCCGTGCTCGGTGCCGCTGACCTGGAACAGGTCCACGCCCAGTTCGCGGGCGAACACGCGCACCGCCGGGCTGGCGTAGGGCACCTTCTGCGGCAGCACGCTGTCGGCGTTGAACTCCACCGGCGGGCTGCTCGGGGTGCCGGCCGACGGCGCGGACGCGCCCGCCTTGGCCGGCGCCGAGCCCTGCACCTGGGCGATCTCGCGCTGCGCGAGCTTGTCCGGCGCGGCCGAGGCCGGGACCGGCTCCACCCCGCCGCCGGTCTCGGCGCTGGGCTGGATCGCGCCTGCCGCCGGCGCGTCGGCATTGGCGCCGGCCACTTCGATCAGCGCCACGACCTTGCCCTCGGACAGGCTGTCGCCGACCTTGACCTTCAGTTCCTTGACCACGCCGGCCACCGACGAAGGCACTTCCATCGTCGCCTTGTCCGATTCCAGGGTAACCAGGCTCTGGTCCTTGGCCACGGTGTCGCCGACCGCGACCAGCACTTCGATGACCGGCACGTCGCTGTAGTCGCCGATGTCCGGCACGCGCGCCTCGACGATGCCGCCGCCGGCATTCCCTGCCGGGACCGGCTTGGTCGCCTGCTGCGCGGCCGGCGCCGGCGAGGCCGGCTCCTGCTTGGCCGGCGCTGGCGCGGCCTTGGCCGCTGCCGGCGCCGGTGCGGCGGCACTGGCACCGTCCTCGGCCACTTCGATCAAGGCCACCAGCTTGCCTTCGGACAGGCTGTCGCCGATCTTGACCTTCAGCTCCTTGACCACGCCGGCGAACGGCGACGGCACTTCCATCGTCGCCTTGTCCGACTCCAGGGTGACCAGGCTCTGGTCCTTCTTCACCGTGTCGCCGACCGCCACCAGCACTTCGATTACCGGGACGTCGCTGTAGTCACCGATATCGGGGACAAGTGCTTCCTTGATTTCGGCCATGCGGGCAACTCCGGCAACTAATGAGGGGGAAACCCCTATTGTGGCGGCCCGCAGCCGCAGCGCCAACCTTTGCCGGGCAAAAAAACCCGCAGCGGGCGCGCCGTGGCACCGGGAAGCGCGTGTCTGCGGCGTTCGCGGCGGACTGTACGCCTGCGCATTGTCCCGGGGTCATCGCCGCCACGCGCGGCGCGCCGCCTTCACGGGCAGGCGCCTAGCATGCGCCGCACCCCGATCGGAGTGCCGCCATGCGTGCGTTCGTGCTGTTGATGTCGTTGGCGATGCCGCTGGTCGCCTGGTTCTCGCAACGCGGCGCGTTCGGCCCGACCAACGGCGCGATCTCCGACCGCTACCCGACCCTGATCGTCGCCGCCGGCTACGCGTTCGCGATCTGGGGCCCGATCTTCCTGCTCGACCTGGCCTTCGGCCTGTGGCAGCTGTCGCCGCGGCGCCGGCGCGACAGCGCGCTGGCGCAGGTGCGGCTGCCGGCGGCGCTGGGCTTCGGCCTGACCGCGCTGTGGATGCCGGTGTTCTCGCAGCAGCAGTTCCTGCTGGCGCTGGCGGTGATCTGGGCGGCGCTGGGGTGCCTGGCGCTGGCCGCGCTGCGCCTGTCGCGCGATCCGCGCGCCGAGCCGTGGCAGGCGCTGTGGGCCTGGCTGCCGCTGTCACTGCACGCCGGCTGGCTGTCGCTGGCCGCCTTCCTCAACACCGCGCAGGTGATCGTCGCCTACCGCTGGCTGTCCACCGAACACATGCTGCCGTGGAGCCTGGTGCTGTTCGCGCTGGCCGGTGCGCTGCTGCTCGGCCTGAACCAGGCGATGCGCGGCAACCTGGCCTATGTCGCGGCGGCGCTGTGGGCGCTGGCCGCGGTCTACGTCAAGCAGGCCGGCAGCGGCCTGGACGGCGCACGCAGCGCGGCCTGGGTGGCGTTGGCGCTGGCTGCGGTGTTGCTGATGCAGACCCTGTGGCTACGGCTGCGCGCGCCGGCGCGACGCGCGCTGCACTGAGTGGTCCTCCGCTAGCGCGCCGCCGACGGCGGCGCGAGCCAGACCTGCAGCGGCGCCCAGGCCTGCTGCAACCGCGGCAGCGAGAACGCGGCGTTGGCCGGGCTGATCGAGGGCAGCGCCAGCACCGTCAGCGGCGGTTCGCGCGGCGCCAGCTGCGGCTGCACGAAACGCGCGAACGCCTGCGCCGCCGCCGCGCCGTTGCAGGCGATCGCGCGCAACTGCGGCAACTGCGCGATGCGCGCGGGCAAGGGATTGGGCACTTCGCTGCCGCGCACGATCGCCGCATCCAGGCTGCCGCTGCGCCGGCACTGGCCGATCACGTCCCACAGGCCCGCGCCGCAGGCCTGCATCGCCTGCAACCGCGCGGCGTAGTCCAGTTGCGGATCGAAGCCGCACAGCGCGCTCAGCAACGGCCACAGGCGATTGCGCGGATGCGCGTAGTAGCGCGCGTGCTGCAGCGACATCGCGCCGGGCATCGAGCCGAGAATCAGCACCCGGCAATCGTCGCGAATCTGCGCAGGCAGGCCCTGCAACACGTCCTGCATCGTCACGTCGCGCGCATCTGGGTGAACATCGCCAAGTCTTAAAACCTCGTTATTTCAAGCATCCGACGCCGGTGTCTGAACGATGCCTGCATCCGCTCGGCCGAGGTCGGCGTCGATTCATCTTCTCATCGATACGGTGTGCGCGCCCACTCCTGTGGCCCCACAAAAAAAAGATTGAGGAGATTCCCATGCGGTCCATTCAAATCCTGAGCCTGGCTGTCGTTTCCGCCCTTGCGTTCGCGCCTGCCGCATTTGCGCAGGACGGCGACACCGCATCCGGCAAGCGCTTCGCCGTCGTCGGCAGCGCGACCCTGCTCGACCCCCATTCCAAGCCGGCCAACGGCCTCGACGTCGACGGCGGCCCGGCCCCGACCATCAGCGCCAGCTGGCTGATCAACGACAACTGGGCCGTCGAACTGTGGGGCGCCGCCGACAAGTTCAACCACCGCGTCAGCGCCAGCGGCGTGGGCAAGGTCGGCACCGTCGAGCAGCAGCCGATCGCGCTGAGCGGCCAGTATCACTTCGGCCAGGCGGACAACGTGTTCCGTCCGTTCGTCGGCGTCGGTTACTACGAGTCCAACTTCAGCAACGAGAAGATCGACGGCCTGTCGGCCAGCGGCCAGCACGTCGGCCTGGACACCGCCAAGGGTGCGATCGGCACCGTCGGCGTGGACATGAACATCAACTCGACGTGGTTCGCCCGCGCCGATGCTCGCTACATGCATTCGCGTCCGGAAGTGCAGGTCGCCGGCAGCGGCACCGGCCAGGACCTGAAGCTGGATCCGTGGCTGGTCAGCTTCGGCGTCGGCGCGCGCTTCTAAGCACGCCTGCTCCGCGTCACATGCAAACGGGCCTTCGGGCCCGTTTGTTTTTGTGGCTTCACGCATCTGCGCGCGCGCGGCTCAGCGCGGCGAACGGTCGTAGCCGCGATAGCGATCGAAATGGCGCACCTTGCGCCGCAACAGCCACGCATACGCGCACGCGTAGCCGAGCAACAGCGCCGCCGCCGCAAGCAGGCTGGCGTGGCTCATCCAGCCCTGCGCCGGCCATGCCGCGCCTTCGCTCATGCTGCGCCAGCCCTGCAGCAGACCGGCGCCGATGCGCGCCACCACCAGCAGCGTCAACGCCAGCACCAGCCACAGGTTCGGCGTGTAGTACAGGCCCTGCGGCAGCGGTTCGAACCGGCTCAACCAGATGCCCAGCGCGCCCAGCCCCAGGCCTGCCACCCAGCCGATGCAGGCATACATCGCCGCATCGGGCCACCAGTGCGCGGCGATCAGCGCGAAGCCCAGCAACACGAGGCTCGACACCAGCGCCGACCAGAACTGCACGCTGGCCAGCCACGCCCGCGCCTGGCGCCGCGAGGTGCCGTAGCGGAAACGCTGCAGCAGCGACAACGGCAACAGCACCGCGGTCACCGCCAGCGCGATCACGATCGCCAGGGGAATGGCCAGCAACAGCGGCATGCGCGGGCTCCGCTCAGAACGCCGGCAGGACCGCGCCCTGGTACTTGCGCTCGATGAAGGCCTTGACCTCGGGGCTGGTCAGCGCCTTGGCCAGCTTCTGCACGCGCGGATCGTCCTTGTTGTCGGCGCGCGCGACCAGGAAGTTCACGTACGGCGAGTCCTTGCTCTCGATCGCCAGCGCATCGCGGGTGGGATTTAGGCCGGCGTCGAGCGCGTAGTTGGTGTTGATCAGCGCCAGGTCGACCTGGTCCAGCACCCGCGGCAGCATCGCCGAATCCAGCTCGCGGAATTTCAGCTGCTTCGGGTTGGCGACGATGTCGCGCTGGGTGGACAGCGCATTGCCCGGATCCTTGAGCTTGATGACCCCGGCCTTGTCGAGGAGGATAAGCGCGCGGCTGTTGTTGCTGGGATCGTTGGGAATCACCACGTCGGCGCCCTGCGGCAGCTCGGCCAGCGACTTGAAGCGGCGCGAATAGGCGCCGAACGGCTCGATGTGCACGCCGATCACGGTGACCAGATCGCTCTTGCGATCGCGGTTGTAGGCATCCAGGTACGGCTCGGTCTGGAAGTAGTTCACGTCGATCTGCTTCTGCACCACCTGGTCGTTGGGCTGCACGTAGTCGTTGAACACGCGCACGTCCAGGGTCACGCCCTGTTTCTCCAGCAGCGGCTTGACCACCTCGAGGATCTCCGCATGCGGCACCGCGGTGGCGGCGACGCTGAGCCGCGCGGTGTCGGTCGCGGAGGTGGACTTGCCGCAGGCGGCCAGGGCGAGCACGGCGGCGCCGAGCAGCAGACGAAGCGGGAGTTTGGTCATGGGCGGGAATCCGGAAACGTGGGGAATGAGAATGACGCGGACGGCACTGCGGGCAAGCTAGCAGACCCAGCCGCTGCGCGCGGAGAAAAGGCTGCCTGGCTTTTCTGTAGGAGCGGCTTCAGCCGCGACCGCTTCACCGATAGACCCGGTCGCGGCTGAAGCCGCTCCTACAGAAGAGCGATGCAAGGCACTGCGCACTCAGCGCCGGCTGTAATGCGCGACCAGCCGATCGCCGAGCATCTGCAGCCCCTGCACCAGCAACAGCAGCACCACCACGGTGATCAGCGCCACGTCGGCGTGCGAGCGTTGGTAGCCGTCGCGATAGGCCAGGTCGCCGAGCCCGCCGGAACCGATCGCGCCGCCCATCGCGGTGAAGCCGATCAGGGCGATGGTGGTCACCGTGGCGCCGGCGATCAGCCCCGGCCGCGCCTCGGGCAACAGCACCCGCGTGACCAGTTGCCAGGTGGTCGCGCCCATCGCCAGGCTGGCTTCGACCACGCCGCGGTCCACTTCGCGCAGCGCCGTTTCCACCAGCCGCGCATAGAACGGCGCCGCGCCCACCACCAGCGGCAGGATCGCGCCGCGCACGCCCAGCGAGGTGCCCATCGCCCACAGCGTCAGCGGGATCATCGCGATCATCAGGATGATGAAGGGCACCGAGCGCAGCACATTGATCGCCAGCGCCAGCGTGCCGTACAGCAGCGGCCGCTGGTGGGTCTGGCGCGGGCCGGTCAGGAACAGCAGCACGCCCAGCGGCAGGCCGATCAGCAGGGTCAGCGGCAACGAGCCGCCGAGCATCAGCAGCGTGTCCAGCGTGGCGCGGCCGATCTCGGCCCATTTGCCCGCGTCGAGATTGCGGAAGAAGCCAGTGGCGGCGGTCGCGAACGGGATCATCGGCGCAGTTCCTCGACATGCACGCCGGCGGCGACGAACCCGGCCTGCGCCGCGTCCAGGTCGCCGCCGACCAGGGCCACGGTCAGCTGGCCGTACGGGGTGTCCTTGATCCGGTCGATGCGCCCGGACAGGATGTTGTAGTCCACCGCGGTCTCGCGCGCGATGCGTCCGAGCAGCGGGGCGTAGGTGTCGCCGCCGAGGAAGGTCAGGCGCACGATGCGCCCGGCCACCGCGGTGAAGTCGCGATGCAGTTCGCCTTCGTCGACGTGTTCGGCCTCGGACACGAAGCGGCGCGTGGTCGGATGGCGCGGGTGCAGGAACACCTCGGTGACCGGCCCGCTCTCGACCAGGTGCCCGGCGTCGAGCACCGCCACGCGGTCGCAGACGCGGCGGATCACTTCCATCTCGTGGGTGATCAGCACGATGGTCAGGCCCAGCTCGCGATTGATCTGCGCCAGCAGGCTCAGCACCGAGGCGGTGGTCTGCGGATCCAGCGCGCTGGTGGCCTCGTCGCACAGCAGGATCTGCGGCCCGGTGGCCAGCGCGCGGGCGATGCCGACGCGCTGCTTCTGCCCGCCCGACAGCTGCGCCGGATACTTGCTGGCGTGCTCGGCCAGGCCGACCCGGGCCAGCAGCTCGGCCACCCGCGCCTCGATCTGCGCGCGCGGGGTGCCGGCCAGTTCCAGCGGGAAGGCGACGTTGCCGGCCACGCTGCGCGAGGACAGCAGGTTGAAGTGCTGGAAGATCATGCCGATGCGCCTGCGCAGCGTGCGCAGCCCGGCGCGGTCCAGCGCGGTGACGTCCTCGCCGTCGATCAGCAGACGCCCGCCGCTGGGCTCCTCCAGCCGGTTGATCAGCCGGATCAGGGTCGACTTGCCGGCGCCGGAGTGGCCGATGATGCCGAACACCTCGCCGGCCCGGATTTCCAGGTTGAGCGGATGCAAGGCCACGATCGGTTGGCCGGCGACGGGGTAGGACTTGTGCAGGTGCTCGAACTGGATCACCGCGCGGGGCCGGCAGCGAAGGGGGCGCAAAGCCTAGCAGGCCAGGCCTGCAGGCGTTATTCCATTCGATTCTAACGCTTGCGCCTGGAAGGCCGCCGGCAACGACGGCGGCTAGGGATGCGCCAGCGGCGGCGGCCGCACGGTGGCGCGGACCCGCTCGCGGTGCAGCAGGTACAGGCCGCTGGCGACGATGATCGCCGCGCCCAGCCAGGTCCAGGCGTCGGGCAGCTTGCGCCACAGCAGCCAGTCCCACGGGATCACCCAGATCAGGCCGCTGTACTCCAGCGGCGCGATCAGCGAGGCGTCGCCGCGGCGGAACGCCTGGGTCAAGGCAACCTGCCCCAGCGCGCCGGCCAGGCCGAGCGTGGCGATCCAGCCGGCATCGGCCAGGCGCAGCGGGATCCAGGCCGGCCACGCCAGCGCGCCGGCGCCGAGCGCCATGATCAGCAGGAACCAGACCACCAGCGATTGCGGCGTCTCGGTCCGCGCCAGCAGACTGACCAGCACCGCCGCGAGCGCGTAGGCGGTGGCCGCCAGCAGCACCATCAGCCCCGGCAGCGAGACGAAGCCGCCCACGCCCGGGCGCAGCACCACCAGCACGCCGACCAGGCCGATGCCGATCGCGGCCCAGCGCCGCGGGCCGACGTGTTCGCCCAGCAGCGGCACCGACAACGCCGTCACCAGCAGCGGCGCGACGAAGTAGATGGTGTAGGCGGTGGACAGCGGCAGGCTGCGCAGCGCCCAGGCGAAGCAGCCGATCATCGCGATGCCGAGCACGCCGCGCAGCAGGTGCAGGCCCCAGCGCACCGGCACGATCGAACGCGGGCCGGCGGTGGCCAGCACCCACAGCAGCACGAACGGCAGCGAGGCGCCGCCGCGCAGCGTGGCCACCTGCAGCGCCGGATAGTGCGCGGTCAGCAGCTTCATCGCCGCATCCATCAGCGCGAAGCAGGCGACCGCCGCGATCATCCAGGCGGCGGCCGCGGTATTGGAACGTGAGCTGGGCATGCGCGGATTATCGCCGCGATCGGGCGCCCCGCCCACCCGTGCAGACGGTCACGTCGTGGCAGCGGCTGCGCTGGCGCCGGGCGCGCACCGCTGCCGCGCTGCGGCGCATCGCGCCGAACTGCCGATCGCGGCGGCGGGCAGCGGCGCTGCAGCGAGATCGGTAGGATAGGGGGTCTTTCCCGAGGACCTGCCATGCCTTCCTTCGACGTCGTCTCCGAAATCGACAAGCACGAACTGACCAATGCCATCGACCAGGCGAACCGCGAGCTGTCGACCCGTTTCGATTTCAAGGGCGTGGAGGCCAGCTTCGAGCTCGACGACCAGGTCATCAACCAGGCCGCGCCCAGCGACTTCCAGGTCAAGCAGATGACCGACATCCTGCGCGCGCGGCTGATCGCGCGCGGCATCGACGTGCGCTGCCTGGAATTCGGCGACGTGGAGACCAACCTGGCCGGCGCGCGGCAGAAGGTCACGGTCAAGCAGGGCATCGAGCAGAAGCTGGCCAAGAAGATCGTCGCCACGATCAAGGACGCCAAGCTCAAGGTGGAAGCGCAGATCAACGGCGACAAGCTGCGCATCAGCGGCAAGAAGCGCGACGACCTGCAGGACGTGATGGCGCTGCTGAAGAAAAGCGACTTCGAGCTGCCGCTGCAGTTCGAGAATTTCCGCGACTGAGCCGCGGGCGGCGCCACGCGCCGCATCCGCCCCGCCCGATCGCCGCCCGCCCTCGCCCGCCGGAATCGCCTTGAACGACCTCGACCCCACCGTTGACCCGATCGCGCTGACCCGGCAATGGCTGGAACGCGCGGTGATCGGCCTGAACCTGTGCCCGTTCGCCAAGGCGGTGCACGTCAAGCAGCAGATCCGCTACGTACTCAGCGACGCGACCACGCCCGAGGCCTTGCTGGAAGAGTTGAGCGAGGAACTGCTGTTGCTGCGCGACACGCCGGCCGAGCGGATCGACACGACGTTGATCGTGCACCCGCAGGTGCTGGGCGATTTCCTGGACTACAACGATTTCCTGGACAACGCCGACGCCGCGGTGGACGCGCTGGACCTGCACGGCATCCTGCAGGTGGCCAGCTTCCATCCGCACTACCAGTTCGCCGGCACCGCGCCGGACGACATCGGCAACTACACCAACCGCGCGCCCTTCCCCACCCTGCACCTGCTGCGCGAGGACAGCGTGGAACGCGCGGTGGCCGCGTTCCCGGACGCGGACGTGATCGTGGAGCGCAATCTGCAGACCTTGGAGAAGCTCGGGCTGGAAGGGTGGAAGAAGCTGTTCGAGAGCCGGGATTCGTGATTGGGGATTCGGGATTCGGGATTGGTAACAGCGTAAGCGGCAGCGCACAGCCACCGCTCTTGCGAATCCCTAATCCCCACTCCCGGCCCCGAACACCTGCGCCAATTCCGCCGCGTCCAGCGCGCGCCATTGCCCGGCTGGCAGTGTCACGTCCAGCGCAAAGCCGCCGATGCGGCTGCGGTGCAGCGCCACCACGTGGTTGCCGACCGCGGCGAACATGCGCCGCGCCTGGTGGTAGCGGCCTTCGTACAGGGTGATGCGCGCCTGGCGCGGGCCCAGCACCTCCAGTTGCACCGGCAGCAGCGGCGTGGTCTCGCCGTCCAGCAGCAGCGTGCCGCTGGCGAACTGCGCCGCCTCGTCGCCGCGCAGGTCCTCGGCCAGGGTCGCTTCGTAGACCTTGGCCAGCTGCGATTTCGGCGAGACGATGCGATGCAGCAGCGCGCCGTCGTCGGTCATCAGCAGCAGGCCGCTGGTGTCGCGGTCCAGCCGCCCGACCGTGGACAGCAACGGCGAGCGCAGGCGGAAGCGCGGCGGCAGCAGGTCGTAGACGATGCGGCCCGGGTCCTTGGTCGAACAGGTGTAGCCGACCGGCTTGTGCAGCGCCAGGATCAGCCCCGGCGGCGGGTCCAGCGCCTCGCCGTCGACCCGGATCGCGGCATGTTCGACGCGGTCGTCGGCATACAGCACCTCGCCGTCGGCGTCGGTGATGCGGCCTTCGCGGAACATCAGGGTGACCTGCTTGCGGCTGCCGTAGCCCAGGTTGGCCAGGTGCTTGACCAGCTTCACCGGCGCACCGTGGCGCGGGCGCGCACCGCCAGGATCAACTTGAAGCCGTCGCGGGTGGCGATCACGCGGGTCTCGCCGAAGCTGGCGTCGAGCACCGCCTCGTACGGCAGGTGCCGGTTCGCGACCAGGTACAGCCTGCCGCCGGGCTTGAGCGCCTGCGCGGCCACGGCGATGAAGCGGCGGCCGATGTCTGGGCGCTCCATGCGCCCGGGCGCATGGAACGGGGGATTGCTGACGATGAAGTCGTACTGCGCCGGCAGCCCCGCGGTCACGTCGTGCCAGTGGTAGCCCATCTCCACCGCGGCCGGCGCCTGCGCCAGGTTCGATCGCGCCAGCGCCAGCGCGCGCGCATCGGCCTCGAACAGGTCCAACGCGGCGATCTTCGGGCAACGCGCGAGCAATTCCGCCGACAGGTAGCCATAGCCGGCACCCAGGTCGGCGCCGCGGCCGGCCAGGTCGGCCGGCAGGTGCTCGGCCAGCAGCGCCGAGGCCGGATCGATGCGGTCCCAGGCGAACACGCCGGGGCGGCTGCGGAAGCGTCCGTCCAGGATCGGCCGCGCCGCGTCCAGCCTGGCCCAGCGCTGCTGCAGCGCGGCGTCGTGGCCGCCGTGCAGCGGCGCGGTCCAGTACACGCGGCAGTGGTGCTTGGTCAGCTTGCCGCCGAGGCCGGCCAGCTGCTGCAGGTCGTCCTCGCCGGAGCGGGCGCCCTCGTTGTTGGACTGGCACGCCACCACCATCCCGCCCGGCGCGGCCAGTGCCAGCGCGCGCGCCAGCAGCGCCCGCGCCTCGTCGCGCTGGCGCGGCGGCAGCACCAGCACCAGCGCATAGCCGCCGGCGTCGTCGTGGTCGTCGGCATCCTCGGCGCGGACCTGCCAGCCGCCCTGCTCCAGGGCGGTGGCGAACGGGCGGTAGCCCTGCTCGCAGACCAGCTGCGCCGGCTGCGCGTGCTGGCGCAGCGCCCAGCCGTCGCGCGCGCGCAGAAACAGCACCTTGCCGGCCGGCCAGCGCAGCGCGCCTTGGGCGAAGGGCAGGAACAGGGTGTCGAGGGGAGCGTCTTGCAGAGCCGGCATCGGGATCGGAATCGGTCGGGGAGCGCGCATTCTACCGGCAGCCCGGCGCCGGCCCGGTTTTGCGCTAAACGAACGCATCATTGATGCAACGGCAACATTGGCGCGCCTAGGCTGCAAAGAACCCCGACAGATGGAGAGGCATATGCGCGCAGTGTTCATCGGTGGCGTCGTCGACAACAGCGAAGTGGATCTGGAAGGCAGCCAACCGCCGCTGCACTATCCGGAAAACACCGGCACCGGACGCCCGCGCTACCGCCTGCACCAGCGCGGCGAGCGCGACGACGGCAGCGTGGTCTACGCGGTCTATGCCGCGCCCGAACTCGGCGATGCCGAGGTGGAACGCGTGGTCGGCGAGCGCGGCTATGCGCGCCGCTTCGGGGCGGAGCCGGCGCCGGTGGAGCATTAGGGCGAAGCGGAGCGCGCTGGATCGCTCGCTCCAGCGACTTGCCAGGACTGGGTATTTCGACCCAGATGCGGTTACTTGTAGGAGCGACTTCAGTCGCGACGGGCCTTATCGGTAGAGCGCGTCGCGACTGAAGTCGCTCCTACATTCGATCGGCGGTTCTTTCGATCGGAATCAAATCGCCGCATGAAGATGCGGCGACTCACAGCTCTGCGGAGTTGCGCGCTGAGGCTCGCCGCCTGGTCAGCTGCGCCGAATGGCCACAGGCAAGCTTGAGCCAACGCAACAAGCCGCCTGCTTTTGCCGAAGTACAGACACATCGGTCATCAACGCCATGCGCGCCGATGGACTCGACTATCCGGAGTACGTACTCAAAGACAGAGGGGGTGTCGCTACCGACACGCCAACGAGCAGAGGTGCCGAAAGAGGAGCTTTCGGCGCGCCACCCGGGTCCTGCAAGAGAGCCGGGCGCCGCGACCGACCATCGCCGATTACGGCCCGGCCTTCGGCGTCACCCGCCAGATCACGTTGCCGACATCGTCGGCCACCAGCAACGCGCCAGGCTTGTCCACCGCCACCCCGACCGGACGGCCCTGGGCCTTGCCTTCGGCATCGAGGAAGCCGGTCAGCACGTCCTGCGCCTTGCCGCTGGGCTTGCCGTTGGCGAAGGGCACATAGATCACCTTGTACCCGGACGGCGGATCGCGGTTCCAGGAGCCGTGCTGGCCGATGAAGGCACCGCCCTGATACGCCTGCGGCAGCAGCGCGCCTTCGTAGAAGGTCAGGCCCAGCGAGGCGGTATGCGCGCCCAGCGCGTAGTCGGGCTTGATCGCGCTGGCCACCATCTCCGCGTTCTGCGGCTGCACGCGTTCGTCCACGTGCTGGCCGTAGTAGCTGTACGGCCAGCCGTAGAAGCCGCCTTCGCGCACCGAAGTCAGGTAGTCGGGCACCAGATCGCTGCCGATCTCGTCGCGCTCGTTGACCACCACCCACAACGTGTCCGCACCGGGCTGCCAGGCCAGGCCCACCGGATTGCGCAGGCCGCTGGCGAACACCCGGGTGGCGCCGCTCTGCGCATCCACTTCCAGGATCGCGGCACGATTGAGCTCGGCGTCCATGCCGTTCTCGGCGACGTTGCTGTTGGACCCCACGCCGACATACAGCTTCTTGCCGTCGCGGCTGGCCAGCAGGCTCTTGGTCCAGTGATGGTTGATGCCGCCCGGCAGGTTGGCGACGAAGCTCGGCGGTGCGCTGATCTGGGTGTCGCCGTCCTTGTACGGGAAACTGACCAGCGCGTCGGCATTGGCGACGTACAGGCGGTCGCCGACCAGGGCGATGCCGAACGGCGAATACAGCCCCTTGAGGAATTGCGTGCGCACCTCCGCCACGCCGTCGCCATCGGCGTCGCGCAGCAAGGTGATGCGGTTGGCGCTGGGCACGGTGGAACCGGCCTTGGCCATCATCGCGCCCTGGATCTTGTCGCGCAGGCCGCTGCTCTCTTTTTCCGGCGCGGGCGGCGCGGCGGTCTCGGCCACCAGCACGTCGCCGTTGGGCAGCACGTACAGCCAGCGCGGGTGGTCCAGGTCGCGGGCGAAGGCCTGCACCGCCAGGCCGGCGGCCGGCACCGGCGCGGCGCCATCGGCCCAGCGCTTGACCTCGGCGACCTTCACCGTGGGAATCATGCGCTTGACCGGATCGGGCAACACCGGATCGGGCCCCATCCCCTCCTCGATGGAATGCTTGGCGGTATCGCCACAAGCGCTCAACGCGGCAGCGGACAGGAGACACAGTGCCCAACGGGCCGGGGACGAGGGAAGGCGCATCGCTGCTCAACTCTCCAGGGTGGCGACAGGACCACCGATGATGCACAGCACGCGCTCGGCAAACGTGAAATAGATGTCAATTGCGGCGACGCGCGGGCATACCGCGGTCACGATGCGGGTGCCAACGGCTGCACTTCGCGGATCCGGTCCAGCCAGATGTAGTGCTGCTGCGCAGGATCCAGCAGATCGTCCAGCCGCAGCACGCCGTTGATGCCCTCGTGTTCGTGGTGGTCGCGAAAGGTCTGCAAGGTGGGCCGCACCGAGACCGTGCCGCTGACCTGGGTGCCGTCGTCCAGCAGCACCAGGACCTGCGCCTGTTCCGGCAAGTGCGGCAACCATGCCTGCAGCGCGGCGATGGTTTCCGGATCGGTGTGCACCGCGTCGGCGTATTTGCTCATGCGTCTCTCCAGCGAGGGAAACCGGGAACGCTAGCGGCCATGGCGTGAATGCCCGGGAAAAACGCCGGAGCTACCCCTGCCGCGCGAAACGCACCGCGGACACCAACTGCGCCACGCTGTACGGCTTGGCCAGATGCTCCTGGAAACCGGACTGCAAGGCGCGCTGCCGATCGTCGTCGCGCGCCAGCGCGGTCACCGCCACCGCCGGCAACTCGGCCGCCTGCAGGCCCATGTTCTCGCGGATCGTGCGGATCAGGCCGTAGCCGTCCATGCCAGGCATGCCGATATCGGTGACCATCACGTCGATGCGGGCGTGGCCGCCATCGTCGAGCACCGCCAGCGCCTCGCTGGCGGAACCGGCCGCGACCACTTCGGCGCCCTGCTCCTCGAGCAGCCGCCGCAGGTATTCGAGCATGTCCGGCTGGTCTTCCACCGCCAACAGGCGCATGCCCTTCAGCGCGTACGCCTCCACCACCTGCTCGGCCATCGCGAAGGCGCGCACCTCGCGCAGCGGCCGCTTGCCCGGCGTATTGCGGTGCAATGGCAGGCGCACGGTGAACACCGAACCGCAGCCGCGGCCGTCGCTGGCGGCGCTGACCTGGCCGCCATGCATTTCCACCAGCTGCTGCACGATCGCCAGGCCCAGGCCGAGCCCGCCGTGCAGACGCGTGGTGGTGCCATCGGCCTGGCGGAACCGGCCGAACAGGTGCGGCAGGAAGTCCGGCGGAATGCCGTCGCCGGAATCGCGCACTGCCACCGTCACGTGCTCGCCATCGGCATCGAGGTCGATCACCAGCTCGATCCGCCCATGCGCCGGGGTGAACTTGATCGCGTTCGACAACAGGTTCCAGAACACCTGCTGCAGGCGCGTGGCATCGCCCAGCACCAGGCACGGCTGCGGCGGCTCGCGCAGGCTCAGCGCCTGGTCCTTGCCTTCGGCCACCGGCTCCTGCGCGCGCAGCGCCTCGCGCACCTGTTCGGTCAGGTCCAGCGTCTCGATTTCCAGCTGCACCTTGCCCAGCAGCATGCTGCTGAGATCGAGCATGTCCGAGATCAGCCGCTGTTGCGCGCGCGCGCTGCTGGCGATCACCGACAGGCCCTTGCTGCTCGGATCGCCCGGCGGCAGCCGTTGCAGCAGCAGGTCGCTCCAGCCAAGGATCGTGGTCAGCGGGGTACGCAGCTCGTGCGACAGCGTGGCCAGGAATTCGTCCTTCAGCCGCGCCATGCTCTCGGCGGCGTTGCGCGCGCTGCGCTCCGATTCCAGCAGCTGTTCGCGGGCCAGTTCGATGTCGCGGCGCTCGGTGACGTCCGGGCTGCTGCCGGCCAGGCCGATGAACTCGCCCTCGGCCGAATAGCGCGGCACTGCGGTCATTTCCACCCAGCGCCAGGCGCCGTCGTGGCGGCGCGCCCGCACCAGCGCGCGCAGGTTGCGCTGTTCTTCCAGCGCGCTGCGCAGTTCGAAGGCGAACACGCCGGCGTCCTGCGGATGCAGCACGTCGCCCCAACCCGGCTGCGCGTCGTCGGCCTGCAGGTCGATGCCGAAGAATTCGGCGTAGGCGGTATTGGTGAAGCGCAACTGGCCGGTGGCGTCCAGCACCCAGACCGGCATCGGCAGGCCCTCGGCGAGCGCGCTGAAGCGCGCCTCGCTCTCGGCCAGGTCGCGCTCCACGCGCTTGCGTTCGGTGATGTCGAGGAACTGCACGGCGACCAGGCACTGTTCCGGCGCACCGATGCGGAACGCATCCACCGCCCACCAGCGGCCCAGCGCGGATGCGTAGTTCTCGAACTTGGTCGAGCGCCCGCTCAGCGCGACCTCGCCGTACGCGCGGAACCAGTGTTCCTCGTGAGTCGGCGACAGCTCGCGCATGCGCCGACCGATCACGTCGCGCATGCCGGTCTCGCGCTCGAACGCCAGATTGACCTCCAGGAACACGTAATCGACGGCGCGTCGGGCTTCGTCGAACAGCACCTGCACCACGCAGAAACCGGAGTCGATCTTGTCGAAGATCTCGCGGTAGTGCAGGCCCGACGCCTGCGTGCGCGACGTGGAGGAAGATTCGGTGCTGACATGCATGAGGGAGTTTGCTCTGGAGACGGCCTGCGGTGGCAGAGGCGACGACGCGCTCCGCGCCTGCGGCGCGATGACGATGGCTCAGGACCGGAAAATGCTCAGCCCGGAACAGCGCGACTGACCCTGCATCTTGTTAAGCCGCTCCGCTGCCGTCAAGCCGGCCAGGCTGGCCGGTGCTGCAGCCGCACCGGGTCACCAGAGAAAAGCGACGACCAGCACGATCCCCAGCAGGGACAGCGCGATACCGGCGATGACGCCCCATTGGGTCAGCCGCGCGCTGCGCAGCGCCTGCTCTTCCAGCCAGCGTTCGGCCTCCTGCCGCCACGACGGCGGTGGCGACTGATCCAGCATCTGCTGCACCCGCACCACCCCCAGTTCGCGGCATTGCTGCCGGCACTGTTCGGGCGCGGCGACGTCGTCGGGCGCGATTGCATAGGACATGCGCGGTCTCCTTGTCTCTCTAGCCCAGCGTGAAACGCGGGCTGTCGCTGGCCAGTTCGTGCTCTACCGCCATCCGCGCCAGGCGCGTGTAGTTCGCGCGCGGGCCGGCGCCGCGGCCCACGATCAGGCCCAGGTATTCCAGGCCGGTCCAGACCCGCGCCTTCCACTCGACCCCGCTCTCGGCCAGGACCAGGGTCAGCGAATAGCGGAACGCCTGCCCCTGCGGACTGCGGTAGGCATAGATAGGCGGAAACTGCACCGCCACGTCCTGCTGCTCGCCCAGCGAGGCCAGGTAGCGGCGCAGTTCCTGACGCACGTCTTCGCCCGGGTTCAGGCGCAGGTGGCGCGCGGCCGCGTCCAGGTCGGCCTGCTGATCGACGAAACTGGCCGCACCGCTCGCCGGGCTGTGCCCATGCCGCTTGGCCCAGTCGATGAACTGCAGACGGACGTCCGACGCTGCGTGGGCCTGGTGGAACAGCGGCATCTTCATGCGATCGATCCCCGAATCGTGTTCATGTGTAAGTGTGCGGATGGTCGCGCGGGCGGCGTGAAGCACGCGGCGACGCAGCGTGAACCGCACGTCACATGCCAGGGCCCATGAACCGGCGGAGAACGATGGCGGCCGGCGGGCGCGGCGCGATTGCGGCGGCGCCCGCGCAGGCACACACTGGCGGGGCCGTTTCCGTGGAGATCCGCGATGAAGATCCGATATGCCTGGACGGCGCTGGCCCTGGCCTGCCTGGTGGCGGGCGGCGCCTCCGCCGAAGTCCGCAACGTCACCGATCCGCAGGCCGCGCGCAGCACCGAGGGCGACAGCCCGGTGCAGGTGCGCTGGACAGACCCCGCCGCCTTCAGCGAACTGCGCTACAGCCGCAATCGCTGGGAAGCGCAACGCGGCGACTGGGTGCGCGACCTGGCCGATTACCTGCAGCAGCGCGCCAGCAAGCAACTGGCGCCCGGCCAGCGGCTGGAGGTGGAGCTGACCGACATCAAGCGCGCCGGCGACTACGAGTCCTGGCACGGCCCGCAATGGAACGATGTGCGGGTGATGCGCGACATCTACCCGCCGCGGATCAGCCTGACGTTCACCCTGTACGGCGCCGATGGACAGGTGCTGGAGCAGGGCGAGCGCAAGCTGCTCGACAGCAGCTACCTGATGAACAGTTCGATCGGCCTGAATACCGACCCGCTGCGCTACGAGAAGCGGATGCTCGACGACTGGCTGCGTCGCCAGTTCCGCGACAAGGCGGCGGTGGCCGAGCGCTGAGCGGGTGGCGTGTCTTCGGGTGCCTGTCTGTCGCGGCTGAAGCCGCTCCTACAAGGCGCTCGCGGTGAGGGTGCTGGATGCACGCAGGAGGGGCTTCAGCCCCGACGGTATCCGACGCCGAAGGCCTGTCGCTTCGCTTGTCGCGGCTAAAGCCGCTCCTACAAGGCGCGGCGCCGGTCAGGCGCCGGCGGCCGCTCAGCCGTCCAGGTACTGCCGCGGCGCGCGCTTGAGTCCGCACAGCAGGCGGTAGGCGCTGGAGCTGCAGCGCGCCGCCAGGGTGTCGATGCGCGGCTGCGCGCCCCACAGTTGCACCTCGCTGCCGAGCCCGGCCTGCGGGTGCTCGGTGAGGTCCACGGTCAGCATGTCCATCGACACCCGCCCGATCAGCGCGCCGGGCGCCCCGTCGATCAGCACCGGGGTGCCGTTCGGCGCGAACTGCGGATAGCCGTCGGCATAGCCGATCGCCACCACGCCGACCCGGGTCGGCCGCGGCGCGACGAAACGCGCGCCGTAGCCCACCGGCTCGCCGACCGCCAGCTCGCGTACCGCGATCACCTTGGACTGCAGGGTCATCACCGGGCGCAGCTCGCCCGGCAGCTCGGCGCCGGCGGCGAACGGGTCGGCGCCGTACAGCATCAGCCCGGGCCGGCCCCAGTCGCTGTGCAGTTGCGGCCAGCCCAGCAGGCCCGGCGAATTGCACAGGCTGGTCTCGCCGGCCAGGCCGGCGGTGGCCTGGCGGAACACCTCGGCCTGCTCCAGGGTGCGCGCGCTGTCCAGTTCGTCGGCGCGCGCGAAATGGCTCATCAGCACCAGCCGCTCGACCTGCGGCAGCGCGCTCAGCCGCGCATGCGCAGCACGGAATTCGTCGGGCGCCAGGCCCAGCCTGTGCATGCCGCTGTCCAGCTTCAGCCACAGGCACAGCGGTTGCGGCGCGGCATAGGCGGCGATCGCCTCCACCTGCCACGGCGAGGCCACCGCGCACCACAGCCGGTGTTCGGCGATCAGCGGCAGTTCGTCGGCGTCGAAGAAGCCTTCCAGCAGCAGGATCGGCGCGGCGATGCCGGCCTGGCGCAGCTCCAGCGCCTCCTCGATGCAGGCCACCGCGAAGCCGTCGGCCTCCGCTTCCAGCGCGCGCGCGCAGGCCACCGCGCCGTGCCCGTAGGCATCGGCCTTGACCACCGCCAGCGCCTTGCCGCCGCCCAGTCGCCGGGCCAGGCGGTAGTTGTGGCGCAGCGCCTGCAGATCGATCAACGCACGGGCTGGGCGCACGAACTTGCCTCTGCGACGGGCGCCGAGGCGCCACGCGAATAACGGAAAATGTCCAGGCCCTCGCCGCTGATCTGCGGCCGGCGCTGGGCGATCAGGTCGGCCAGGTAGCGACCGGAGCCGCAGGCCATGGTCCAGCCGAGGGTGCCGTGGCCGGTGTTGAGGAACAGGTTGCGGTAGCCGGTGGCGCCGACCACCGGGGTGCCGTCGGGCGTGGCCGGGCGCAGCCCGGTCCAGAATTCGGCGCGGGCCAGATCGCCGCCGCGCGGGTACAGGTCGTTCACTACGTTTTCCAGGGTGGCGCGGCGCCGCGCCGGCAGCGACAGGTCGAAGCCGGCCAGTTCGGCCATGCCGCCGACGCGGATGCGCTGGTCGAAGCGGGTGATCGCTACTTTGTAGGTTTCGTCGAGGATCGTGGACATCGGGGCCAGCGCCGCGTCGCGGATCGGCAACGTCAGCGAATAGCCCTTCAACGGATACACCGGCAGGCGGATGCCCAGCGGCGCGAGCAGCTGCGGAGAATAGCTGCCCAGGGCGACCACGTAGCGATCGGCGCGCTCCAGGCGGCCGCCGATGCGCACGCCGTCGAGGCGGTCGCCCTCGGCATGCAGGCCGTCGATCGTCTCGCCGTAGCGGAACTGCACGCCGGCCGCGGCGGCCAGCGCGGCCAGGCGCTGGGTGAACAGGCGGCAATCGCCGGTCTGGTCGTTGGGCAGGCGCAGCGCGCCGACCAGGGTGGCCGGGGCGCTGGCCAGCGCCGGCTCGATCCGGGCGATGCCGGCGCGGTCGAGCAGTTCGTAGGGCACGCCGTACTCGCGCAGCACCTCGATGTCCTTGGCCGCGCCGTCCAGCTGCGCCTGGGTGCGGAATAGCTGGGTGGTGCCGAGCTGGCGGCCTTCGTAGGCGATGCCGGTGTCGGCGCGCAGCTGGTCCAGGCAGTCGCGGCTGTACTCGGACAGCCGCACCATGCGCGCCTTGTTGATCGCATAGCGCTCGGCGGTGCAGTTGCGCAGCATCTGCGCCAGCCACAGGTACTGGCGGATGTCGCCGGTGGGGGTGATGGCCAGCGGCGCGTGGCGCTGGAACAACCATTTCAGCGCCTTCAGCGGCACCCCGGGCGCGGCCCACGGCGAGGCGTAGCCGGGCGACACCTGGCCGGCGTTGGCATAGCTGGTCTCCAGCGCGGCCGCGGGCTGGCGATCGACCACCGTCACCTCGCATCCGCTGCGCGCCAGATACCACGCCGTGGCCGTGCCGATCACACCGCTGCCGAGAACCAGAACCCGCATGCGCTTACCTCTGTCGGATCAAATCCCTGGCTGAATGGCGCCACGGATGGGTTTAGGCGCAGTATATGGAGCGCAAGCCAGGATTTTCCGCTGATTTTCGAATACCAAGCAGGGCAATCCCCTGCCCCAGCCCACCGAGACCCGCGCCATGGCCGCACGCGCCCGCGAACTGGACAAGATCGACCGCAAGATCCTGCGCATTCTGCAGCAGGAAGGGCGTATTTCCTTCACCGAACTGGGCGAGCGGGTCGGCCTGTCGACCACGCCGTGCACCGAGCGGGTGCGCCGGCTGGAACGCGATGGCGCCATCACCGGCTACTACGCGCGGCTGGACCCGCACTTCCTCAAGGCCAGCCTGCTGGTGTTCGTGGAGATCAGCCTGGCCTACAAGTCCGGCGACATCTTCGAGGAGTTCCGCCGCGCTGCGCTGAAGCTGCCCAATGTGCTGGAGTGCCACCTCGTCTCCGGCGACTTCGACTACCTGCTCAAGGCGCGGATCAGCGAGATGGCCTCGTACCGCAAGCTGCTCGGCAGCACCCTGCTGACCCTGCCTCACGTGCGCGAGTCCAAGAGCTACATCGTGATGGAAGAAGTGAAGGAGACGCTGAGCCTGCCGATCGCCGACTGAGCGCAAGCCCCTCTCCTGCCGGCGACCGAATGAAGTCCCGTGGGAGAGAGGGGGTTGGGTGAGGGTGCGGCGCGAAGCGGCTCGCGGCATTTGGGTGCACGAGGCTGCGCCCGTACCCTCATCCGCCCCTTCGGGGCACCTTCTCCCGACGGGAGAAGGGAGCAGCCCTAGCCCCTCTCCCATCGGGAGAGGGGTTGGGGTGAGGGTACGGCGCGAAGCGTCTCGCGGAGTTTGGGGGCAAGAGGCTTCGCCCTTACCCGCATCCGCCCCATCGGGGCACCTACCCCGGAAAAGGGGGCCATGGTCCCGAGGAGAGAAGGGAGTGGGCGCATGCCGCAGCGGCCTGCGCGACGGACGCGCTTACGCCAGCAGCTTTTCCAGCTCGTCGCGCGAGGTGTGCGCGTGGTTCTTGGCGAGCTCCGACACCACCCGCTTCTGGACTTCCTTGTGCAGCAGCGGCCGCAGCTGGCCCAGGGTCTGCGGGTCGGCGACCAGCACCAGGTGCTCGAAGTCGCTGCGCAGCGCGCTCTGGTACAGGCGCTCGGCCAGCTGGCGGACGAAGCCGGCCTCGTCCATGGTCATCGGCCGGTCGCCGTCTTCGACGCCCTCGATCGGCGTGGGCGTCAGCACTTCGGTCTGCTCCAGCAGCGAGGTCTGGCCGGCCAGATTGGTGCGGAACAGGCGTGCGCTGACGCGATCGGCGACGACCACCAGGGTGTTGTCGGGAAGCTTGCTCATCGGTTCTCCTAGCGAAGGTACGGCGCAGGCAGCGGGAGCGCCTGCGTCGGGCCAGTCTAGGAAGCGGTTCGTGAGGATCGCGACCACGGACCGTTGCCGCGCTTTCACGCCACGGCCATGCCGGCCGCCGATCGGCGCCTACTCGTCGATGCGCTGGCCGTCGCCGCTGGGCACGGTGCTGTAGTAGCGGCCGCTGCGCGTGTCCAGCACGCGGTTGGGGCCGACCTGCACCGCGCCGGGAATGAGGCGGCCGCCGCGGTCGTACAGCTTGACCGGGCGGCGGTCGGCGGCGGCATTGGCGCCGTCGGCGGGCGCCGGCTTGGCCTTGGCCGGCTTGTGCGCGGGCGACTGCGAGGACGTCGGGCGATCGTCCAGGCTGGACCGCACCGGCGCGGCCTTGGGCACCGGCGCCGATTCCAGCGCGGTCGACTGGCGGGTGGCGGTCGGCGACGACGGGGCCGGATTCAGGCTCTGCGCCGTCGCCAGCGCCGGTGCCAGCAACGCGATGGCCGCCAGGCGAATGAGGGAAGGATGCACAACCGCTCCGTAGCACCGTGATCGGAAACGCCGACGCTAGCGCAAGCGGGGCGCCACGTCGATGCCCCGCCGCTGCGGCTTGATCGCGGCGCCGCCGCCCTCATCTTGTGCGCATCCTTCCGCGTCACAGGCCCCTGCCATGAGCCGATTCGACCTCACGCCTCCCACGTCCGCCGAACGCGAGCAGTTGATCGCCGGGCTCAACGACGAAGAGCGGCGGGTGCTGCTGCAGCACGGCACCGAGGCGCCGTTCTGCGGCGTGTTCCTGGACAACAAGCTGGAGGGCGTCTACAGCTGCCGGCTGTGCGGCCTGCCGTTGTTCCGTTCCAGCGCCAAGTTCGATTCGGGCACCGGCTGGCCCAGCTTCTTCGCGCCCTACCATCCGGCCCACGTGCGCGAGATCCGCGACACAAGCCACGGCATGATCCGCACCGAAATCGTCTGCGCACGCTGCGACAGCCATCTCGGCCACGTGTTCCCGGACGGCCCGCCGCCGAGCGGCGAGCGGCATTGCCTGAACTCGGTGTCGCTGCAATTCACCGAACAGGGTCAGGCGCTGCCGAACCCGTTGCAGCGCGGCGGCGGCGACACCGAACCGGCCTGACCGGCGACGGCCTGGCGCCGCGCGACGCGGAGGGGTCCCGGCATGGGTCCCCTCTTGGTTGTTTAGCGATCCTGCCGCGCAGCGCGCGCGGGCACGGATCCACACCGCACCGCACCCGGCCGCCGGCGCAGGCCTGCAGTCCGATGCGCTGCGCGTGCCATGGCACCGCGGCATAGCGGCGCAAACCGCATTCGCTGCGCCGCGCGAACGTGTGGCGCTGCCGATGCTCGGCTGTCCCCTGCGCGTGCATCGGGTCGACGCGGACAGCGCTGCGCGCCATGCCAAGGCCGAGGGCAACGTGTGCTGGAACCCTCCGCGCGATGCCGCCACGCTCAGCCTGTTCGAGCACGGCGATACGCTTGAGAGAATGCGCCAGGGCAGCGGCGCAGCCGACTGAAGCCAGGCGTCCACACGCCAGCGTACGCCGTCGCAGCGACGACAAACATGACGCCTTCAGATGCGTCTTCACGCAGGCGCGGCCGTGCCGCCGCCTTCAGAAAGCCGCCGCCGGGCCGAAATGGAGGTATCCCCGTTCACGGCTCGCAGGCTGCTTCCGCCATGCTCATCATTGTTGGCTTCCTTGTCGTCATCATCAGCGTGGTCGGCGGCTACGTGCTCTCGCACGGCAAGCTCGGCGCGCTGTGGCAGCCCTACGAACTGATGATCATCGGCGGCGCGGCGCTGGGTGCGTTCCTGGTCAGCACCCCCGGCAAGATCGTCAAGGCGACCTTCGTCGACATCGCCGGCGTGTTCAAGGGCCCGAGGTACAAGTCCGACGACTACCGGGCCACCCTGACCCTGATCTACGAACTGCTGAACAAGGCGCGGCGCGACGGCTTCATGGCGCTGGAAGATCACGTGGAGAAACCGGCCGAAAGCGCGATCTTCAGCAATTATCCGAAGGTGCTGGCCGACCACCACCTGCTCGACTTCATCACCGACTGCCTGCGCCTGATGATCGGCAGCAACATCGAGCCGCACGAACTGGAGCCACTGCTGGAACTGGAGCTGGAGAAGCACCACCACGAGGCGATGGCGCCGGCGCATGCGTTGAGCAAGGTCTCCGACGGCCTGCCCGGCTTCGGCATCGTCGCTGCGGTGCTGGGCATCGTCATCACCATGGGCTCGATCGGCGGCCCGATCGAGGAGATCGGCCACCACGTCGGCGCCGCGCTGGTCGGCACCTTCCTCGGCATCCTGCTGGCGTATGGCTTCGTCGCTCCGCTGGCGGCGGCGATGGAAGCGCGCGCCGAACAGGACAGCCGCATCTTCGAGTCGGTGAAGACCGCCCTGCTGGCCTGCCTGCGCGGCTACAACCCGAAGATCGCGCTGGAGTTCGCGCGCAAGACCCTGCCGAGCAACGTGCGGCCGAGCTTCTCGGACTTCGAGACGCACCTGAAGACGATCAAGTAGCGCTGCCGCCATGCCCGAAGCCAAAGCTACCGTCGTCATCCGCCGGGTCAAGAAGGTCCAGGGCGGCGGCCATCATGGCGGCGCCTGGAAGGTGGCGTTCGCCGACTTCGTGACCGCGATGATGGCGTTCTTCCTGGTGCTGTGGCTGGTCGCGGCCACCACCAAGGAACAGCGCATGGCGATCTCCGAATACTTCCGCAATCCCAGCCCGCTGGAGGGCAAGAGCCCGGCGCCGAGTCCGGGCATGGCCGGCCCCGGCGGCGCCAGCACCTCGATGATCAAGCTCGGCGGCAGCGCCGACATACAGCGCGGCAACAACAAGGATCCGTTCGGCAGCAAGAGCCTGGCGGGCGACACGGAAAGCAAGACGGCGCAACGCGAGAAGGAAAAGCAGCGGCTGGAAACGCTGATGCAGGACCTGAAGGAAGCGATCGACAAGAGCCAGGCGCTGGAGCCGTTCAAGGACCAGTTGTTGCTGGACCTGACCCCGGACGGCCTTCGCATCCAGATCGTGGACAAGGAGAACCGGCCGATGTTCGACATCGGCAGCGCGGTGCTCAAACCCTATACCCGCGACATCCTGCACGAGCTGTCCGGCTTCATCAACGAAGTGCCCAACCACATCAGCATCACCGGCCACACCGACGTCACCCAGTACAGCGGCAAGAACGGCTACAGCAACTGGGAGCTGAGCGCGGACCGCGCCAATGCGGCGCGGCGCGAACTGGTCGCCGGCGGCATGGGCGAGGACAAGGTCTCGCGCGTGGTCGGCCTGTCGTCCTCGGTGCTGTTCGACAAGCAGAATCCGGACAACCCGATCAACCGGCGCATCAGCATCGTGGTGATGACCAAGGACGCCGAGGATGCGGCGCTGGCCGGCAGCGATCACGCCGTGGCGCTGGGCCAGCGGCAGAACGATGCCGACACCAAGGTGCCGGACTTGAGCGCTGGCGGCGCTGCGTCGGCGCCGGCGCGGGCTACGACTGCGACTGCGGTTGCGGCGACGGTGCCAACCGCGACTCCGGTAGCGAATGCGGCGGCCCCGGCGGCAGGCATCGCCAAGCCGGCGACGGTGACGATCGCGCCGCCGCGCACCACCTCACCGGAGGCCGCGGCCGACGCCGCCCGCGAAGCGATCCGCGCGGTCAACAGCGTCACCGGCAACACGCCGCGCAGCAGTGCCGCGCCGTCGCCGGCAACGGCGACGGCCGCCGCCGAGAGTCCGGCGCAACGCTGACGCCGTTTCCTCTCGGGTTGTATCCGGCCTGCGCAGGCTCCGGCCACGGCCGGAACTGTCCCGATCAAGCCAGGTCGCGACCAACTCCTGAAAGAAGCTCGCGGCCATGGCGTCGCGGTTCCCGACTTCGCTCGTCGCGGCTGAAGCCGCTCCTACAAGGGCTCGCGGCCAACTGGCCGGGTGAATCGCAGGAGGGATTTCAACCCCGACGGATAGCCAGCGACGCGCCGCAGCGCTTCTCACTGCGGCAGCGGTTGCGCCACGCCCTGTGCGATCGCCTGGCGGGTGATCCGTTCGATGTCGCGTTGCAGCGTCGCGTTGGCGACCTGCTGGCGCTTTGCCAGCACCTCCTGTTGCCGGGCCAACACCTCCTGTTGCTCGGCCAATGCCGATTGGCGCGTTTCCAGGGCCGCCATCTGCTGCGCGAAGTCCGCATGCGCGGCATCGGTACGTGCCGCGGATCGGGCAGCGGCCTGGCCGCCGCTGGCGGCAAGCCGCGCCTGCTCGCTGGCGCGCCTGGCCTCCTCCATCGCCTGGCCTGCCTGGCCCTGTGCGATGGCGCCCTGTTGCCGGCCGATCTCGCCCTGGCGCGTGCCCAACCGCCCCTGCCGCTCGCCCAGCTCGCCCTGTTGCCGCCCCAGCGCTTCGACCGGCGCGTAGGCCGCCTTCAGCTGCTGGATCGTGGCCGCGTCGCGCACCACGTAGCGCTTGCCATCCCTGCGGATCCACCACAGCGTCTCGTCGCCGTGGCGCGCGCGCCGCGCCTCGCGCAGGTCGTCGCTGCTGCCGTACATGTTGGTGCTGGATTTTTCGAACAGCACCGATGCGTTGCGGCGATCGTCGGACAGGAGGGTGATGGTGGAAGTGTTCGTCAGCCGATGCGCGCCGGCCACGGGCGCGGGCGGCACCGGTGGCACCGGTGGCACCGGTGGCACGGGCGGAACAGGCGGCACTGCGGGCGACGCCGGCTCGGCCGGTTCGGCGATGTCGGTGGCGGCGTCCTGGGCGCTCGCCTGTGTGGACGCGATGGCGCCGGCCAGAACCAGCAGTGCGGCGCCGCGGCGCCAGAGTGGGGTGTTGGAGTGCAGCATGGCGGATCTCCTTGTGGGCATGGCGGATGGGCGAAGCGATGACCTGGGCCGTAGCGACCAGCGGCCCGAGCGGCGACACGAACGCGCGTCGCCGACTTCGGTACCGGATGCACCGCTGCCCTCGCTGTAAATCCGCCGCTCGCGAGCGGGCAGCGGTGACAGGACTGGATAGCTACAGCTGTAGTCAAACTAGTCATGCCTACAAATGTAGTCAAGCCTGCCGAAGGTCATGCCCGGCCGCCCCGCTTACAATGGCGGTCACTCCGCGAGCGAGACGAACGTGTCCAAGCAATCCAAAGCCAAGCGCGACAAGCGCAAGAAGCAGCAACCCAAGCGCGCCTTTGCCCGACTGGGCCGCGACCAGCCCATCGCCAACCACGCCGTGCTGCAGGACGAAAGTGGCCGCGTGCTGGCCGCGATCGGCCTGCAGGGCAACGAGTGGCTGCTGTCGGTCGGCGGCCAGACCATGGGCAACGCCGACAACCCGGTGCCGATGCTGGCGATGCTCAAGCATCTGGCCAACGTGCAGGAGCAGGAAGGCAAGACCATCACCCTGGACTATTCGACCCAGTTGCAGCAGATGATCGACGACCTTGCCGCCGACGAGGGCAAGACCGCGGCCGAGTACCTGGATGCGCTGGTCGCCGAGTTCGCCGAGAGCGATGGCGATGCGGACGCCGAAGAAGACGGCGTCGCCGAGGCGAGCGACGCTGCTGCCGAAGACGCGGATGCCGAGGCATCGGCGGGCAAGGCAAGCGACGCGGTGGCGACCACGGACGCCGACGCGGACGCGGACGCCGACGGCAAGCACAAGCCAGCCTGATCGGCGCGATGGCGGTCTACATCGACGATGCGGTGCATCCCTGGCGCGGCCAGCGCTGGGGACACCTGCTTGCCGATACGCTGGACGAACTGCATGCGATGGCGGCGCGGCTGGGCATTCCCCGCCGCGCCTTCCAGAACAAGCTCAGCGGCGCGCACTACGACGTGCCCGCCGCCTTGCGCGACGAAGCGATCCGGCTCGGCGCGGTGCCGGTGTCGCGGCACACCGATCGCGCACTGATGAAGGCGCTGATCCGCCAGGCCCGCGCGCAGGCGCGCGGCGAAGCCGATTGAACATGCATGGCGGCATCGGAGTACGGCGCATTGCGGTGGCGCGGGCTTGCGGATGCGTTGGGATGCCGCTCCCCGCAGCGGCCGGCGCGGTAACGGCCTGCGACTCCGCGCGTCGCGACTGAAGTCGCTCCCACAGGGAGCTGCGGATGCTCGCTGCTGCGATGCTTCGGATGCTTGGCTGGTGCGCTGCAGGAGGAGATTCGGCCCCGACACCCGACGATGCCGGCGCAGTTCCGGACTCCGTTCGTCGCGGCTGAAGCCGCTCCTACAGGGAGCTTGCAGCAAGTTGGCTGGATGCACTGTGGGAGGGGCCTTAGTCCCGACTGCATCCAAAGTCGGAACATCCACCGCTTCGCGCGTCGCGACTGAAGTCGCTCCCACAGGGAGCTGCGGATGCTCGCTGTTGCGATGCTTCGGATGCTTGGCTGGTGCGCTGCAGGAGGGGATTCGGCCCCGACACCCGACGATGCCGGTGCAGTTCCGGGCTCCGTTCGTCGCGGCTGAAGCCGCTCCTACAGGGAGCTTGCAGCAAGTTGACTGGGTGCGCTGTGGGAGGGACTTCAATCCCGACTGCATCCAAAGTCGGAACATCCACCGTTTCGCGCGTCGCGACTGAAGTCGCTCCCACAGGGAGCTGCGGATGCTCGCTGTTGCGATGCTTCGGATGCTTGGCTGGGGCGCTGCAGGAGGGGATTCAGCCCCGACACCCGACGATGCCGGCGCAGTTCCGGACTCCGTTCGTCGCGGCTGAAGCCGCTCCTACAGGGAGCTTGCAGCAAGCTGACGGGGTGCGCTGTGGGAGGGACTTCAGTCCCGACTGCATCCAAAGTCGGAACATCCACCGCTTCGCGCGTCGCGATTGCCGCGCCTAGAACGGGTCGCTGCCCGGGCGCAGGTCGATGCCCAGGATCGCCGCCAGGCGCTGCATGTCCTCGTCGTCGCGGCTGAGCGCCATCCAGCCGGCGCGGTCGTCGCCGCCGGTGTCCCAGCACCAGATGCTGTAGCCGTACTCGCGCAGGCGGTCGTAGGCCACCGCCAACAGCGAGGCGGTGTCGTGGGCGCCGAGGAAATCCTCGTCGTCGACGTCGCCGCCCCAGTCGAGGCGCAGGTTCCAGCGCGCGGCCAGTTCGTTGATCGCGCCGATCAGCGCTTCGCTATCGCCGCCGTCCACGTAGAAGCCGGAGGTCCAGTCGATGGCGTCCTTCAGCGTCCACAGCCAGCCGTCGCCGTCGCTCTCCACTTCGCCCGCCGCCTCGCGGTAGGCGTTGAACTGGCGCAGCGCGGTCTCGTCGTCGCCGGGATTGATCAGCAGCAGCAGGTTCCAGATCAGCCCCTGCTGGGTATCCGGATCGTCGTCGTCCGCGTCGCCGCTGAGGTCGTCGGGATCTTCGTAGTCGGCGCTGTTGTCGGGCATGGCGGCGGATCGGGCAGTGCGGGACGCGCAGTGTGACGCGCCGGGCGCGGCGACGGAAGCGCAGCGAAACTCGGCAGCGACGCCGCAGGCGTTTATCCTTCGCCCCCGGAAGACGGCGCCACCCGCCGTCAAGCGAACCCATGACGATGAGCGATACCCCTCCCGATCACCTGGCGATCAGCCCGCAGAGCCCGTTCCACGATGCCGAGGCGCTGGCGCGCGGCGTCGGCATCCGCTTCAACGGCGTGGAGCGCGACAACGTGGAGGAGTATTCGGTCAGCGAAGGCTGGATCCGCGTGCAGGTCGGCAAGGCGCGCGACCGCCGCGGCAATCCGATGACGATGAAGATCAAGGGCGCCGTGGAGGCGTACTACCTCGAGAGCAACTGACCGCGCGGGCGCGGCGAGCGCGCGGCATCGCGCGATGGCAGCTGCCCGCGTTGGCGATCGATGCACTCATGGTGGTCGTGGTCTGCCGCCCCCCCGGTCGTGTGCCGCAGTTCGTCTGGATTACGGTCGGGCTGGCGCGTCGCGTCCGCCTGCGCCGCAGGCCGGGTACGTAGTCACCGACCTATTCTGTCGCGGCTGAAGCCGCTCCTACACAGGGCGTGTCGCGTGGGGCTTCGGCCCCGGTAGTGGCCAGATCCGTCCTCGCGTTGCCTTTCCACCGCGCCGGATCGCGGCGGCTGCCCCGTGCACAAGCGTCGCAGCGGCAACGCGCGACGGCGCCGGCTCAGGACTTGAGCCGGTAACCGCTGCGGAAGATCGCCCAGACCACGAGCAGGCACAGCGCCAGGAACACCCCGGTCATGCTCGCGCTGACCGCGATGTGCACGTCGGCCTTGCCGAAGAACGCCCAGCGGAAGCCGCTGACCAGATACACCACCGGATTGAACCAGCTGATCTTCTGCCACAGCGGCGGCAGCATGCTGATCGAGTAGAAGCTGCCGCCGAGGAAGGTCAGCGGGGTCACCACCATCAGCGGGATCACCTGCAGCTTCTCGAAGCCGTCGGCCCAGATGCCGATGATGAAACCGAACAGGCTGAAGGTCAGCGCGGTCAGCACCAGGAAGCCGAACATCCACAGCGGATGCGCGATCTCGTAGGGCACGAACGCGCGCGCGGTGAGCAGGATCAGCAGGCCCAGCAGCACCGACTTGCTCGCCGCCGCGCCGACATAGCCGATCACCACCTCCCACCACGCCACCGGCGCCGACAGCACCTCGTAGATGGTGCCGGCCCAGCGCGGCATGTAGATGCCGAACGAGGCGTTGGACACGCTCTCGTTGAGCAGCGACAGCATCACCAGCCCGGGGATGATGTAGGCGCCGTAGCGGATCCCGTCGATGTCGCCCATGCGCGAGCCGATCGCCGCGCCGAACACCACGAAGTACAGCGAGGTCGACAGCACCGGCGAGGCGATCGACTGGGTCAACGTGCGAAAGGTGCGCGCCATCTCGAAACGGTAGATCGCGGCGATCGCATGCAGGTTCATGCGCGCGCCTCCGTGCGGCCGGCGGCCGGGCGCACCAGGTTGACGAAGATCTCCTCCAGCGAGCTTTCGCTGGAATGCAGGTCCTTGATCTCCACGCCCTGCTCTTCCAGTTGCCGCAGCAGGCTGCCGATGCCGGTCTGCTCGGCCTGCACGTCGTAGGTGTAGGTCAGCACGGCGCCGTCGGCGGACAGTTCCAGCGGCTGCGCCGCCAGCGCCGCGGGCAGCGCCGGCAGCGGCGCCTGCAGGGTCAGCGCCAGCTGCTTCTTGCCGAGCTTGCGCATCAGCGTGCGCTTGTCCTCCACCAGCACCAACTCGCCGCGGTTGATCACCCCGACGCGGTCGGCCATGTCCTCGGCTTCCTCGATGTAGTGCGTGGTCAGGATGATGGTGGTGCCCTGCTCGCGCAGGCGCCGTACCATCTGCCACATGTCGTGGCGCAGCTCCACGTCCACGCCGGCAGTGGGCTCGTCCAGGAACAGGATGCTCGGTTCGTGCGCCAGCGCCTTGGCGATCAGCACGCGCCGCTTCATGCCGCCGGACAGGGTGGAGATCTTGCTGTCGCGCTTGTCCCACAGCGACAGCTCGCGCAGCACCTGCTCCAGGTAGGCGGGATTCTTCGGCTTGCCGAACAGGCCGCGGCTGAAGCGCACCGTCGCCCACACCGTCTCGAACGCGTCGGTGGCCAGTTCCTGCGGCACCAGCCCGATCTTGGCGCGCGCGGCGCGGTAGTCGCGCACGATGTCGTGGCCGTCGGCCAGCGCGGTGCCGGAACTGGGATTGACCAGGCCGCAGACCACGCTGATCAGCGTGGTCTTGCCGGCGCCGTTGGGCCCGAGCAGGGCGAAGATCTCGCCGCGCTGGATGTCCAGGTCGATGCCTTTCAGCGCCTGGAAGCCGCCTTTGTAGGTCTTGGTGAGCTGCTGGATGGAAATGATCGGCGACACACGAACTCCTTGCGCAGCGGTCGGGCGCTGCGAACGCCGACAGGGTAGAGGTCCGCTACGCTCCGATAAACCGCGTTCAGCGGAAGCAGTCTCCCGCATGCGGGATAGTGGCGGGACTCGGGACTCGGGACTCGGGACTCGAAGAGCCTAGCAGCAACATCGTCACGAGCATGGCAAGCGCAGCGTCCGCCAGCCAGGCCGGCATCCGCCGCGACGCTCTCGCCTATTCCCTACTCCCTATTCCCCATTCCCAGCCCTCAATTCTTCCGCCGCGCCTCCAGCAGATCCAGGTTGCGGATCAGCCGGCGCGCGATCTCGTCGGAGATCTTGCGCTGGCGGGTCAGCTTGAACAGCTCCTGGCGTTCGGCCTGCAGGCCGGCGTGGCGCAGCTGGCGCAGCACGTCGTCCAGCCGCCGCGCCTCTTCCGGGTCGCTCTCCATCGCCTCGCCATGGTCGAGGTGGCGCTGGTACAGGGCGCTGACCCGGATCGCCGCCTCGTTGTAGAGATCGGCATGTTCGCTGTCGTGGACCAGCCGCTGGCGCAGTTTCTCCACCGCCGCCAGCGCCGCGCGCGAGGATTCGCGCCGGGCCAGGTCCTCCTCCAGGCGGTCGCTGGGTTCCTCCGGCAGTTCCAGGCCGCGCAGCAGCCGCGGCAGCGCCACGCTGGCGACCAGCAGCGAAGTGACGATCACCGCGCTGGCCAGGAAGATCACCAGGTCGCGCGCCGGGAACGCGGCGCCGGTGGGCAGCAGCAGCGGCAGGGTCAGCACGCCGGCCAGGGTGATCGCACCGCGCACGCCGGCCAGCGAGGCCGCCACGACGATCCGCCACGGCGGGCTGAGATGCGCCTCGCCGCGGCGCCGCGCCTTGAGCAGGTTCCAGCGCAGCGACAGCCACACCCACACGAAGCGCAGCAACAGCAGGCCGACATAGATCGCCAGCGCATAGCCCAGCAGCCACCACGGATTGAGGTGTCCGGCCTCGTCGATGTTGTGCACCGCGCCCTGCACGATCCCCGGCAACTGCTCGCCGAGCAGCACGAACATGATGCCGTTGAGGGTGAACTGGACCATGTCCCACACCGCCGAGCGCTGCACGCGCATGCTGCCCGGGGCGCGGCCGCTCAGTTCCACGTAGCTCATGCTGATGCCGGCGGCGACCGCGGCGAGGATGCCGGAGGCGTTGATCGCCTCGGCCAGCAGGTAGGCGGCGAACGGCAGCAGCAGGTTGACCAGGATCGCCGCGCCGGGCTCCTCGCCGACCTGGCGCCAGATCCAGCGCTGCGCCAGGCTCGCGCCCAGGGTCACGCCGACGCCGGCGGCGACGCCGACCAGCGCCACCCACAGGAAGGTCAGCGAGGCGTCGGCCAGCGAGAACGCGCCGGTCATCGCCGCGGCCACCGCGAACTGGAAGCAGACCAGGCCCGACGCATCGTTGAGCAGCGACTCGCCCTCCAGGATGTGCATCAGCCGCTTCGGAATCGGCGCCCGCGCCGCGATCGAGGACACCGCGACCGGATCGGTCGGCGACACCACCGCGGCCAGCGCGAACGCCACCGCCAGCGGCATCGCCGGAATCATCCAGTGGATCAGGAAACCGGCGCCGACCACGGTGAACACCACCAGCCCCAGCGCCAGTTCCAGGATCGCGCCCTTGTCGCGGAACAGGCCCTGCTTGGGGATGCGCCAACCGTCCAGGAACAGCAGCGGCGGCAGGAACAGCAGGAAGAACAGCTCCGGCTCCAGCGCGTACCCCTTCTTGAACACCCCGGCGATGACCGCGCCCAGGCCGATCTGCACCAGCGGCAACGGCAGCGAGAACGGCAACACGCGGACCAGATAGCCGCTGGCCACCACCGCCAGCAACATCGCCAACACCACTTCGATCGAATGCATGCTCGTCCGGACGGCGGTGCCGCACCGCCGGCACCGCACCATGAATGGGGGAAGCGGCAAGCAAAGCGCACCGCAGGCGCGATGTCCAGTGACAGCGGCGCGCGGCATTAAGCCGGCGGCGCGTCTGCAGCGGCCCGCACACACTCCGCTGGCGCCGTGCCGAGGTCGCGGCGCAAGCTGCGCTACCCGGCCGCACCGCGGCACGCGATAGTATCGATCCGCCCCATTCCCACACCGAAACCCCCGCAGCGTCGCCGTCGGAGACTCCATGCTGACCATTCAAGAGCTCAACACCTTCATCGACGACCAGGCGGTCGGCGACAGCGTCTCGCAGATCTGGACCCTGATCGGCCAGCATTTCGAGCAGGCCCAGGCGACCCTGCCCGCCGAACAGGCGATGCCGCGGCGCGAACTGTCGTTCCACGATCATGTGCGGCTATTGGGCTATCTGTGCCTGCTGCTCGAGGGCATTCCGGGCGACCTGGTGGAGATCGGGGTGTGGAAGGGCAAGTCGCTGGTGCTGATGAACGAGGTCAGCAACCGCCAGCGCAGGGTGATCGGCCTGGACCCGTTCGCCTTGCCGAACCAGTTCGAGGAATTCAACCACTATCGCCAGCTGCTGCTGCCCAATGCGCAGTTCATCCGCGGCTACTCGGAGTTCTGCGCCCAGCACTTCTACAACATGAAACCCGAAGTGGCATTGCTGCATATCGACGGCGGCCACACCGGGCGCAACGTGCTGCTGGATTTTCTGCTGTATGCGCCCAGCGTGGTGAGCGGCGGGTTCGTGGTGTTCGACGACTACGGCGACCACCAGCATTCGCCGGAAGTCGGGCCCGCGGTCGACCTGCTCAGGGCCACCGGCTACTTCAACGACTTCCATGTGCTGGGCTGCGCGCATGGGTTCGAGAACAGCTACGTGCTGCAGCGCCGCTGAGCCGACGGCGCTGTGTCCGTCCGCCGCCTGCCCACGCTGGCAGGCGGCGCTGCCTGCGTGAGTCCCCAACGACGCAACACCTGCGGTGCGGCATTGGGCACGAGCCCGTCGCCGCGCGCGGTCTTGCTGGCTGCAGCGTGTGCGCAGCCTCTGCGCAGGCACGCTTGCCGGAGTGCCCTTGGCGCGCGGGGGCCATACCCGCCCGCGATGCGCATTCATCATTATCTGGGTGGCGTGATGCAACCGCGCCAGCGCTGCGCCCGTAAAGCGTGTGCACGGTCGACTGGCCGCGCATCCCCTAAAGGAGCAAACCCATGAAGATCCACTTGCTGGCCCTGGCCCTCGCCGGCCTCGTCTCGATGCCCGCCATGGCCGCCACCGGCCAAGCCGCGATGCACGACCACGCCGCGATGACCGAGGCCAAGCCGAATCCGATGGTCGGCGGCGCCCCGATGTACGCGACCAAGGACATCATTGACAACGCGGTCAACTCCAAGGATCACACGACCCTGGTCGCCGCGGTCAAGGCCGCCGGCCTGGTGGACACGCTGAAGGGCGCAGGCCCGTTCACCGTGTTCGCACCGACCAACGCCGCCTTCGCCGCACTGCCGGCGGGCACGGTGGACACGCTGCTCAAGCCCGAAAACAAGGACAAGCTGACCCAGGTCCTGACCTATCACGTGGTCGCCGGCAAGCTCGATGCGGCGACGCTGCTGGCGCAGATCAAGGCCGGCGGCGGCAGCGCCAAGCTGACCACGGTGCAGGGCGAAACGCTGGTCGCCAAGACCCGCGGCGGCAAGGTCACCCTCACCGACAGCAAGGGCAATACCGCCCACGTCACCACCGCCGACGTGATGCAGAGCAATGGCGTGATCCATGTGGTGGACAAGGTTTTGATGCCGTAAGCACACCTCGGGGAGTGCATTGGCATCGCGAGGACGGCTTTGGCCGTCCTCGTTTTGCGCCGTGCATGCGAATGGCGACAGACGGCGCGGCCTGCCCGCTGCAATGGCGGGCGAACGCGCACAGACGGTCAGTCGTCGGCACTGGCTGCGCGCGGCGTCTGCATCTGTTCTGCAAGAACGCGCAAGTCCTGCACGAAGCCTCGATAGGCGGCATCGACCGCATCGTTGCCGCGCTGGCGCAACACCCATGACGGATGCACGGTGGCCAGGGCACGGGTGCCGTCGGCCAGCGCCTGCCACTGCCCGCGCTGCGCCATCAGCGCAAAGCCGTTGCCGAGCACCGCGTGCGCCGCGGTCGCGCCCAGGCACAGCACGATGCGCGGCCGCACCCGCGCCAGCTCGCCGGCCAGCCAGAAGCGGCAGGCCTCGACCTGCGCGCGTTCGGGATTGCGATGCAGCCGTGTCTTGCCGCGTTGCTCGAAGCGGAAGTGCTTGACCGCGTTGGTCACGTACAGCCCGGCGCGGGCGATGCCGAGTTCGTGCAGCGCGCGATCGAACAGGCGCCCGGCCGGACCGACGAACGGCCGCCCGCTCAGGTCCTCCTCGTCGCCGGGCTGCTCGCCCACCACCATCACCGCCGCATCGTGCGGCCCCTCGCCGAACACGGTCTGCGTGGCCGGCTGCCAGAGCGGGCAACGCCGGCACTCGCGCGCCGCGGCGCGCAGCGCATCGAAGCTGCCATCGGCATCGACCACCACCGGCGGCGGCGGCGCGGGAATGCGCCGACGCACCGGCTCCGGCGCGCGCTCGGCCATCTCGCGTACGCGTTGCCCGGCATCTCGGATCAGACCCGGCAGCAACTGCGTCTCCGGCAGGTTCTTCCAGTACTTCTGCGGCATCTCCTGGCGCATCATGTCCGGGTTGAGCCTTGCCGGATTGAAGATGTTGGCGTAGTAGGTGCGCCACAACGCATCCTGCGCATCGTCGGCCGGCGCATCGGCGCGTTGCGCGCCGCCGCCGAACTGCAGCGCCGCACCATCCCAGCGCACGCTGCGGTAAGGGGTCAGGATCGCCCAGCGCATGCCGGCGAAACGGCGCGCGAAGAACGGCGCGACGCGATCGACGATGCGATGTTCCGGCTCGAACCAGGCGACGAACGCCTCGGCCTCGCCGGGCACCTCGCGGAAGCGCACGAACGCCTTCATCTTGTGGCTGTCGCGGCGCACGGCCTGCGCCCACTGCTGCGCCCGGTGCACATCGGCATCGGTGACCCGCTGCAACAGCGCCCGCTCGCCCGACGCGATCCGCCACAACAGCCGATACAGCAACGCAAGCCGCTGCGGATCGCGATGGCACAGCACCGCCCCCGCCAACGCCAGGAACTCGGCGGACACCCGCGGCGGCGCCACCGTCGACGGCAACGTGGCCACATCGGTCCCGGCCAGCAACCCGCCCTGCGCATCCCCTTCCCAGACCAACATCTCCGGCGCCACCTGCGCACACCACGCCGCCCGCGCCGCCGCCCGCCACGCCTCCAGACTCCACGCCGGCACCACCTCAGCCCGAAACACGACCCAGCCCCCGCATCCCCCCACCAACACCAACGCGACAGACACCAGCACCACCATCACCACAGCAACAACCGTGGTTGCCGTTGCAGCAGCGGTTGTTGTTGTTGTTGCTGTTGTTGCTGTTGTTGTTTTTGCTGTTGCTGTTGCTGTTGCTGTTGCTGTTGCCGGTGATCTTGCTTTTAAAACTTCCCGCCTTAAAGCGAGCCGAGCACCGCAGTGGCGAGCGGCCGAAGAGGCGCCCCTGTTTGAGCGAAGCGAGTTTGGGCGCCGTGCCGTTCGCCGCGAGGAGCGCAGGGGACCGGTGCGGCTCCATCGCACCGGCTCGTGTCGGGCGGGAGCGGTTTTGGTTACTTTTGCCAAGACAAAAGTGACTCGCGCCGACCGGCGCGAAAGCTCTTGATCTTGCTCTTGCTTCAGCTACTGCCTCTGCAGTTGCAGTTGCAGTTGCAGTTGCGGTCGCAGCTGCGGCCAACAGCGCAACAACCCAGCCCCCACAGCGCCACAGCACAGAGTCAATCAAACAACCCACCCTGCCGCGGCGCCGGCGCCAACTGCGCCCGCAACCGCAGCGGATCGTCCAAACGCCGGCGCGGATGATGATCCACCACACTGACGAACGGCAGCACCTTCTTCATCGGCATCCGCAACCGCGCCAGATCCTCGATCCGCAACCGCGCATGCCGCCGCGACAGCAACAACCGCTCCACATTGCGCGTGCCCAGGCCTGGCACCCGCAACAACATCTCCCGCGCCGCCGTATTCAGATCGACCGGAAACCGCTCCGGATTCCGCAATGCCCAGGCCAGCTTCGGATCCACATCCAGATCGAGCATGCCGCTGGCCGCCTCCGGCGCGATCTCCTCCACCGAGAAATCGTAGAACCGCAGCAGCCAGTCGGCCTGATACAGACGATGCTCGCGCTGCAACGGCGGCGCCTGCAGCGGCAGCTTCGACGATGCATCCGGAATCGGACTGAACGCCGAGTAGTAGACCCGCCGCAGTCGATAATTGCCGTAGAGATTGTGGCTGGTGCGCAGGATCGCGCGGTCGTCGGCAGCGTCGGCGCCGACGATCATCTGCGTGCTCTGCCCGGCCGGCGCGAACCGCGGCGGCTTGGCGCTGAGCTTGCGCTCGGCCTTGCGCGCCTCCTTGCTTTCCTCGATGCGCCAGCGCAGCTCGCCCATCGCCGCGCGGATGCCGCCGACGCTCTTTTCCGGCGCCAGCCGGGTCAGACCCTGTTCGGTCGGCAGCTCGACATTGATGCTCAGCCGGTCGGCATAGCGGCCGGCCGCGGCCAGCAGTTCCGGCGCCGCATCGGGAATCGTCTTGAGATGGATGTAGCCGGCGAAGCGGTGCTCCTCGCGCAGCTGCCGCGCCACTTCCACCAGCTGTTCCATCGTGTAGTCGCTGTTGCGGATGATGCCGCTGGACAGGAACAGGCCCTCGATGTAATTGCGCTTGTAGAAATCCAGGGTCAGCTTGACCACTTCGGCTGGGGCGAAGCGCGCGCGGCGCACGTTGCTGGACACGCGGTTGACGCAGTACGCGCAATCGAACACGCAGAAGTTGGTCAGCAGGATCTTCAGCAGCGACACGCAGCGGCCGTCGGGCGTGTAGGAATGGCAGATGCCCATGCCCTCGGTGCTGCCGATGCCGCCGCTGCGCAGCGAATGGCGCTTGTCAGCGCCGCTGGAGGCGCAGGAAGCGTCGTATTTGGCCGCGTCGGCGAGCACGGCGAGCTTTTCGAGGGTATTCACGCGTGGACGATGCCCGCTGGCCGTCTCAGCCTGTGAGACGGCGAGGCGTGTTTTCCTTCACCGCGATGAATCGCTCAGGCGCGCGCCTGAGCGCTGCGGCGGTCGCGCTCAGGCCGCGGCGCGCTGCACCGCGCCGTCGAACCGGTACAGGTCCATCGCCAGCAGCCCGGCATCGATGCCGGCATCGATGCGCTGCGCGCCCAGCCCCTCTTCGCCGGCGGCGCCCATCGCGAAGTAGATCGGCAGCCAATGCTCGTCGGTGGGATGCGCGCGCTCGGCGAACGGCGCCTGGCGGCGGTAGTCGAGCAGGGCCGGCAGGTCCTCGCGCCGCAAGGCCTGTTCCACCCACTCGATGAACGGGCGCACGTAGGGCGCGTCCTTGCCCTCGGCGTAGCGGCCGAAGTCGTGCAGGTTGTGGGTGATGCTGCCCGAGCCGACCAGCAGCACGCCGTCGTCGCGCAGCGGCGCCAGCGCGCGGCCCATCGCCAGCTGGTGGGCGGGGCCCAGTTCCGGCTGGATCGACAGCGGCAGCACCGGGATGTCGGCCTGCGGGTACAGCAGCGACAACGGCACCCACACGCCATGGTCCAGGCCGCGGCGCTCGTCCACAAAGGGCTGCAGGCCGGCGCGTTCGAGCCGTTCGGCGACCTCGCGCGCCAGCGCCGGCGCGCCCGGCGCCGGATACTGCATCTCGTGCAGCGCGCGCGGGAAACCGCCGAAATCGTGGATGGTCTGCGGCTGCGCCGCCGCGCCGACCAGCGGCCGCCGCGCCAGCCAGTGCGCCGACGCCACCACGATCGCGCGCGGACGCGGCAACGCCGCCGCCAGTTCGGCCAGGCGCACGCCCACCAGACCCGGGTCCAGCGCGGTCATCGGCGAACCATGCGAGATGTACAGCGAGGGCAGACGGGACATGACAGGTTCTCCAGGGGGGATCAGGCGCGGCGTCCGCCGATCAGGACACTGCCGGGGCCGGCGGCGCCGGCACGCGTGGCCCTGGATCGCAGGGGCCATGGCGGCAGATCCACAGGGTATTCCCGTCACGAGGGGGGATAAATTACCCTGCGCCCGGATATCTATTTCGGGAACGGCAACAATGGATACGCTGGAAGCGATGCGCGTGTTCGTCACCGTGGTCGACCGCAACGGCTTCAACGCTGCCGCCGACGCGCTGGGCATGTCCACCGCCAGCGTCACCCGGCAGGTCGCCTGGCTGGAGAAGCGGCTGGGCCTGCGCCTGCTCAACCGCACCACGCGCCGGGTCAGCCCGAGCAGCGTCGGTACCGCCTACTACCAGCGCTGCCAGGTGCTGCTGGCCGAGTTCGACGACATGGAGGCGGCGGTCGGCGAGCAGGCGCTGACCCCGTCCGGCACCCTGCGCATCAACGCGCCCTTCAGCTTCAGCATCGCCCGGCTGGGACCGCGGCTGGCCGGCTACCGGGCGCGCTATCCGCAGGTCGCGCTGGACCTGTCGCTGTCCGACCGCATGGTGGACATCGTCGAGGAAGGCTACGACATGGCGATCCGCATCACCCGTCAGGTCACCCCGACCCTGATCGCACGCAAGCTCGGCGAGGTGCAGGCGTATCTGTGCGCCTCGCCGGCCTACCTGGAACGCGCCGGCATGCCGCGCCTGGCCGCCGACATCGCCGGCCACGAATTCCTGACCTACAGCTACATGCCGCTCGACGAGATCGTCCTGCATGGCCCCGACGGCGAAACCCGGGTTCGCGTGCAGGGCGGGCTGCGCGCCAACAGCGGCGACGTGCTGCGCGAGGCCGCGATCTCCGGCATGGGCATCGTCCTGCAGCCGGACTTCATCGCCCAGGACGCGCTGGAGGACGGCCGCCTGGTGCGGGTGCTGCCCGACCACCGGCTCGCCCCGATCGGCGTCTACGCGGTCTATGCCAGCCGCAGCCACCTGGCGCCGAAGGTGCGCAGCTTCATCGACTACCTGGTCGAAGTCGGCATCGAACGCGAGATGCACGCCGCCGCGGCACCCTGATCCGCGGCCACCGCTCGGACACAACATCCCGCACGTGGCGCTGATCGAAGCGGCGGCGCATGCGCACAATGCCCGCGCTTCATCCCCCTTTCTTTCAGGAGTTCGCCCATGAGCAAGATCGCCATCGTCTATTTCAGCGGCTACGGCCATACCGTCAAGCAGGCCGAGGCGGTGCACGCCGGCGCCGCCAGCGTCGGCGAGGCCACGCTGTACCGCATCGACCAGGACGGCAACCTGCCGGAAAGCGCCTGGGAAGCCATCGGCCAGGCCGATGCGATCGTCTACGGCAGCCCGACCTACATGGGCGGCCCGGCCTGGCAGTTCAAGAAGTTCGCCGACGCCAGCTCCAAGCCGTGGTTCGCGCAGGCGTGGAAGGACAAGGTCGCCGCCGGCTTCACCAACTCGGCCTCGGTCAACGGCGACAAGTTCTCCACCATCGAATACTTCTGGACCCTGTCGCAGCAGCACGGCCAGGTCTGGGTCGGCACCGGCCTGCTGCCGGCCAACACCAAGGCGCACGGCCCGGCCGACACCAACTGGACCGCCGGCTCCGGCGGCGCGCTGGCGATCTCGCCGTCGGACGCCTCGCCGGAGGAAGCGCCGCGCACCGGCGACCTGGAGACCGCCAGGCTGCTCGGCAAGCGCGTGGCCGAATACGCGGCCAAGCTGAAAGGCTGAGCCGCGCACGGCGTCGCCCGCCGTGCGGGCGACGCCGGTTGCGCGGTTGCGCGACCGGTGTCGGCGCCGCACACGAACGGACGCGGCGGCTACTGCGCCGCCGCGTTCGCCGCGCGCAAATGGTCGATGAACACGCGCAGCTTCGGCGCCAGGTGTTCGCGCGCCGGATAGTAGAGATAGAAGCCGGCGAAAGGCTGTTGCCAGTCGTCGAGCACGCGGACCAGACGGCCGGCGGCGACATCGGCGGCGACCACCGATTCGAAGCCCTGCGCCAGGCCCAGCCCTGCCAGCGCCGCCGCATGGGTCAGGCCGCTGTCGTTGAACACCAGGGTACCGGTCACCTCCACTTCGAAATCGCGGCCGTCGCGGGTGAACTCCCAGGCCATGCGCCGGCCATTGCTCATGCGATGCACGATGCAGTCGTGCTCGACCAGGTCGGCCGGCGTCTGCGGCGGCGGATGGCGTCGGAAATAGCCCGGTGCCGCACAGATCACCTGGCGCTGCATCGGCCCCAGCGGCACCGCGATCATGTCGCGCGCCAGGCATTCGCCCAGGCGGATGCCGGCATCGAAGCCCTCGGCCACCACGTCCACCAACGCCGGGTCCACGCACAGCTCCACTTCGATCTGCGGATAGCGCGCCAGGAACGACGGCAGCCACGGCATCACCAGTTGGTCGGCGACCACCCGCGGCAGGGTGATGCGCAGGCGCCCGGCCGGGCGTTCGCGCACCGTATCCAGGTCCAGGAAGGCCGCCTCGATCTGCGCCAGACCCGGTTTGACCCGTTCCAGGAAGCGCGCGCCGTGTTCGCTCAGCGCCACCCGGCGCGTGGTCCGGTGCAGCAGACGCACGCCCAGTTGCGCTTCCAGCGCACGCACCGTCTGCGACAGGGCCGAGGCCGAGACGCCGAGTTCGTCGGCGGCGCGGGTGAAGCTGGCGTGGTGGGCGACGCGGGCGAAGGCGACCACGGCAGGCAGGGGACTGGCAGCCATTGTGAAGCTCAACTTCAAGGAAGATGCAGACTATGCCAGTTTATCTACCTGGTCGGGCGGCGCATCCTGCCGTTCCCGCGGTCCGATCCGCTTGCCAGGAAGCTCCTCATGTCGCTCGACCACTACCGCCTGCTCGGCCGCTCCGGCCTGCGCGTCAGCCCCATCTCGCTGGGCACGATGACCTTCGGCAACGACTGGGGCTGGGGCGCCGACGCCGCCGAAGCCAGCCGCCTGTTCGCGCGCTATGTCGAGCTTGGCGGCAATTTCATCGACACCGCCAACACCTACACCAACGGCAGCTCCGAGACCCTGCTCGGCACCTTCGCCGAAGGCCGCCGCGACCGCCTGGTGATCGCCAGCAAGTACACCCTCAACCCCTTCCCCGGCGATCCCAACGGCGGCGGCAACCACCGCAAGAACCTGCTGCAGTCGGTGGAGGCCAGCCTGAAGCGGCTGCGCACCGACTACCTGGACCTGCTGTACCTGCACATCTGGGACGACACCACGCCGGTGGAGGAAGTGATGCGCGGCTTCGACGACCTGGTCCGCGCCGGCAAGATCGTCTACGCCGGCATCTCCGACACGCCGGCCTGGCAGGTGGCGCGGATGCAGACCCTGGCCGACCTGCGCGGCTGGTCGCCGCTGGTGGCGCTGCAGATCGAATACAGCCTGGCGCAGCGCACGGTCGAAGCCGAGCTGGTGCCGATGGCCGAGGCGCTCGGGCTCGCGGTGCTGGCCTGGTCGCCGCTGACCATGGGCATCCTGACCGGCAAGTACAGCCGCCAGGACTTGGCCGCGGTGCAGCGCCGCGCCGCCGATGGCCAGGCCGGCGCCGAACGCGGCGATGCCGCGCATGCGCACGAAATGCTGACCGAGCGCGCGCTGGACATCGCCGATGTGGTCAAGCAGGTCGCCGCGGAGATCGGCCGTTCGCCGGCGCAGGTGGCGCTGGCCTGGCTGCTGCAGCGGCCGGGCGGCGGCGCGATCCCGATCGTCGGTGCGCGCACCCTGGCGCAGCTGGACGACAACCTCGGCGCGCTGGAGCTGCAACTGGACGCGGCGCAGTTGCAGCGGCTGGACGCGGTCAGCGCGGTGGCGCATCCGTTCCCGCACGCGTTCGTGCGCCTGCCGATGCCGCGACACCTGGTGTCCGGCGGCACCCGCCTGCGCCCACGTACGCCGGCGATCTGAACCGCGGCGCCGACGCGTGACCGAACGCGGCACTGACTGTGCGCAAACGTCGGCCATGGCATGGTCGGCGCCTGCGCAGATCGCGGCGCGGCGGCACGTTTGCAGGATCGGACAAGGATCCTGCGCGATCGCGATAACCCACCGCCGCGTCGCGCCCGCATCCTCCCTGCCCCGCGACGACCGCGTCCGCGCCGCGTCTTTTCTTCTCCCGTCCCTCCCACTTCGCAACAGGAGTTTCCCGATGCAAACCCGCACTCTCGGCCGCAACGGCCCCCGCGTGTCCGCCCTCGGCCTCGGCTGCATGGGCATGAGCGCGTTCTACGGCGGCCGCAACGACGACGTGGCCTCGATCGCGGTGATCCATGCCGCGCTCGACCATGGCGTCACCCTGATCGACACCGCCGACATGTACGGCCCGCACACCAACGAAGTGCTGGTCGGCAAGGCGCTGGCCGGGCGCCGCGACCAGGCGTTCCTGGCCACCAAGTTCGGCATCAAGCTCGATCCCAACGATCCGAGCATGCGCGGCGTCGACGGCCGCCCCGAGTACGTGCAGGCCGCCTGCGAGGGCAGCCTGCAGCGCCTGGGCGTGGACCACATCGACCTGTACTACCAGCACCGGGTGGACCCGAACGTGCCGATCGAGGACACCGTCGGGGCGATGGCGCGGCTGGTGGAACAGGGCAAGGTGCGCTTCCTGGGCCTGTCCGAGGCCGCCGCCGGCACCATCCGCCGCGCGCATGCGGTGCATCCGATCACCGCGCTGCAGAGCGAGTACTCGCTGTGGTCGCGCGATCCGGAGAGCGACCAGGTGCTGGACACGGTGCGCGAACTGGGCATCGGCTTCGTGCCGTACTCGCCGCTGGGCCGCGGCTTCCTGACCGGGGCGATCCGCTCGCCGGAGGACTTCGAGGCCGACGACTATCGCCGCCATTCGCCGCGCTTCCAGGGCGAGAACTTCGCCCGCAACCTGCAACTGGTGGAACAGGTGCGCACGCTGGCCCAGGCCAAGGGCGTGACCCCCGGGCAGCTGGCGCTGGCCTGGGTCCTGGCGCAGGGCGAGGACCTGGTACCGATCCCGGGCACCAAGCGCCTGGCCTACCTGGAAGAGAACCTGGGCGCGCTGCAGGTGACGCTGAGCGCCGAGGATCTGGCCCAGATCGAGGCGATCTTCCCGGCCGACGCCGCCGCCGGCACCCGCTACCCGCCGGCGATGATGGCGACACTGCAGCGCTGACCAGCCGCTGCGATCCGGCCGCGCCGCGCCTGCGGCCGGCCGGGACGCGGCGCGGGCCGATTTGCCCGCGCCGCGCCGGCGTCGCATGATGCCGGACGTGATCTCGTTCATCGTTCCCGCCCACGACGAAGCCGCCCTGATCGGCGACACCCTGGCGTCGCTGCATATCGCCGCCGAAGCCTTGCGGCTGGACTACGAGACCCTGGTCGTCGCCGATGCCTGCAGCGACGACACCGCGCAGATCGCGCGCCGCCATGGCGCGCAGGTGCTGGACGTGCAGTTGCGGCATATCGCCGCCACGCGCAATGCCGGCGCCGCCGCCAGCCACGGCCGCTACCTGCTGTTCGTCGATGCCGACACCCGCGTCAACACGCCGCTGCTGGCGGCGGCGCTGCGCGCGCTGCACACCGGCGCGGTCGGCGGCGGCGCGCAGGTGCAGCTGCTCGGCAACGTCGCCTGGCACGAACGCGTGGCGCAAGCCCTGTTCGGCTGGTTGTTCCGCCGCACCGGCATCGCCCCCGGCTGTTTCCTGTTCTGCACGCGCAGCGCGTTCGACGCCGCCGGCGGCTTCGACGAGCGCTACTACGCCGGCGAGGACGTGGCGCTGAGCCGCGCGCTGGCCCGGCGCGGGCGTTTCGCGATCCTGCGCGAGCCGGTGCACACCTCCGACCGCAAACTGCGCAGCTTCAGCAAGCGCGAGCACCTGGGCCTGCTGCTGCAGTTGCTGCGCCGCGGCCGCGGCATGCTGCGCTCGCGCGACGCGCTGGGCTTCTGGTACGGGCAGCGCCGCGGCCGCTAGGCCGCGCCGCCCATGTCCGCACAGGTTGCGTCGGGCCGGCAAAGCGCTTGCGCCCAACGCGGGCGACTTCCTACTCTCTGCAAATGGGCGAGAACAGCAACCTGGAGATCAGGAACGCGGCGATGGCGGACCGGCAGGCGATCGTGGCGCTGATGGCGGCGCTGGACTATGCCGGAACCGAGGACTTCATCGAAGCCCGCCTGGCGCAGCTGCTGGCGCATCCGGACGAGGCCTTGCTGGTGGCCGCCGCAGGGGACAGCGTCCTGGGCGTGTTGTCGCTGCATTTCCTGCCGCAGTTGGCATTGGCCGGCGACATCTGCCGCATCAGCTATTTCTGCGTCGACGATCGCGCGCGCGGCGCCGGGGTGGGAGAGCGTTTGCTGGCGGAAGGCGAGGCGCTGGCGCGGCAGCGCGGCTGCGACCGCCTGGAGGTGCACTGCCATGGCCGGCGCGAACGGGCGCACGCCTTCTATCGGCGGGAAGGCTTTGTCGAAGCGCCCAGATATTTCGCCAAGTCGCTGCGCGATTGAGGACTGTCTGAGATCGCCAGCCGCAAGCGGCGGCGCGATCTTCCCGAGCGCGGTTGCCGGCGCCGATCCGCTGGCAGTACGCTGCGCCCCCTTTGCGCGAGCTTTCGCAATGACCGTCGACCCCAGCAGGCCCATCGCGGTGCGCATCCTCGGCACAGGCGACTATCTGCCGGCGCGGAAGGTGGCCTCGGACAGCTTCGACCAGCGCTGGGGCAAGCCCGCCGGCTGGACCCTGCGCCATGCCGGGGTCGGCGTGCGCCACTACGCCGGCGCCGACGAACCGGCCTCGCTGATGGGCGAACGCGCCGCGCGCGCGGCGCTGGCGGCGGCGCAGCTCGAACCGGACCAGGTCGATTGCGTGATCTCCGCCTGCAGCCTGATGGAGCAGGCGATCCCGTGCAGCGCCGCGCTGCTGCACGCGCGCCTCGGCCTGCAGGGCAGCGGACTGGCCGCGTTCGACATCAACGCCACCTGCCTGAGCTTCATCGCCGCGCTGGACCTGGCCGCCTGCGCGATCGCCGCCGGCCGCTACCGGCGCGTGCTGATCGTGTCCAGCGAGATCGCCAGCGTCGGCCTCAACGGCGAGGACATGGACACCGCACCGCTGTTCGGCGACGGCGCCGCGGCGGTGGTGCTGGGCGCGGACAGCGGCGACAGCGGCTCGCAGCTGCTGGCCGCGCACCTGGAAACCTATTCCGAAGGCATCGAGCATTGCCGGGTCCGCGCCGGCGGCACCCGTCTGCGCCTGGAGCACGGCATCGACGCGTTGCGCGCCGGCTCGCTGTTCGAAATGAACGGCCGCGCCACCTACCGGCTCGCCGCGGCGAAGTTGCCCGGGTTCCTGCAGCGGCTGCTGGACAAGGCCGGCGTCGAACTCCCGCAGTTGCAGCGGATCGTGCCGCACCAGGCCAGCGCCAAGGCGCTGCGGCATCTGCAGGTCGCCCTGCGGCTGGCGCCACACACGCTGGTCGACGTGATCGGCGAACGCGGCAACCAGATGGCGGCCTCGATCCCCAGCGCCCTGCACCAGGCCATCGCCGACGGCCGCATCGTGCGCGGCGACCTGATCGGCCTGATCGGCTCCGGCGCCGGGCTGGCGTTCGGCGGCGCGGTGCTGAGGTACTGACATGGCGCGCATCCTGGTCACCGGCGCCTCCGGCTTCATCGGCGCGCACATCGTCCGCGCCCTCGCCGCCGAAGGCGCGCAGGTCCGCGCCAGCGGCCGCAATGCCGCCGCCCTGGCCGCCTTCGCCGGCGACCCGCGCATCGACGTGGTCCGCGCCGAGCTGTGCCGCGACGATCTGGCACCGTTGCTCGCTGGCTGCGACGCGGTGATCCACTGCGCCGCGCTGTCCGCGCCGTGGGCCAGCGCCGAGCTGTTCCGCCAGGCCAACGTGGTCGCCACCGAGCGCATGCTCGCCGCCGCGCAGCGCGCGCAGGTGCGCCGCTTCGTGCATTTCAGTTCGCCGAGCATCTATTTCCGCTTCGCCGACCAGTACCAGGTCACCGAGGACTTCACCCCGCCGGCGCGCTGGATCGGCGGCTATCCGCAGACCAAGTGGGAGGCGGAGGAAAAAGTGCGCGCCGCCGCCGCGGCCGGGCTGCCGGCATTGGTGCTGCGTCCGCGCGCGGTGTTCGGCCACGGCGACAATGCGATCGTGCCGCGGCTGCTGGCAGTGGCGCAGCGCGGCTGGTTCCCGCTGGTGCACGGCGGACGCGCGATGATCGACGTGTGCTGCGTGGAGAACGCGGTGGCCGCGGCGCTGGCCGCACTGCGCGCCGAACACCTCGGCGACGGGCGCGCCTACAACATCAGCAACGGCACGCCGATCGCGGTGCGCGACCTGCTCACCGCGTTGTTCGCGGCATTGCAGCTGCGCGTGCGCCTGCTGCCGGTGCCGCGCCGCGTGGCCCTGGCGCTGGCCACCGTCGGCGAACAGATCGCCTTGCGCCGGCGCGGGCAACCGGAGCCGCGACTGAGCCGCTACGGCATCGGCGTGCTCGGCTATTCGCAGACGCTGGACATCGGCCGCGCCCGGCGCGAACTCGGCTATGCGCCGGTGCTGTCCACCGAGGCCGGGATCGCGGCCCTGGCGCGCACGTGAAGCAACCCCGGCAAGCGCCTGGCCAGGCCTGCCCGGCATCGCCCGCCGACGCAGGCGCGCGCACGTCTGCAGGTGTGGGAGGGGCTTCAGTCCCGACGCGACTGGCCCGCCAAAGCGCCGCGACCGAAACATCGTCCACGCACTGCGCGGCCGGACAGGAACGCCCATGAGCGCACCGACGCTGCGCTGGCGGCTGTACGAAGCCGGGCATTGCACCCATCCCGAACGCGCCACGCGCCGCGGCGCGACGCTGGCGCCCTGCCAGTTCCCGGCGCTGGCGGCGCTGCTGCAGCATCCGGTGCATGGCAACCTGCTGTTCGACACCGGCTACTCGCAGCACTTCCTCGCCGCTACCGCGCGCTTCCCCGAGCGCCTGTACCGCGTGCTGACGCCGGTGCATCTGGCGCCGGGACAATCGCTGCGCGAACAGCTTGCACGCGACGGCATCGACGCGGCGGCGATCGACTGGATCGTGCTGTCGCATTTCCATGGCGACCACGTCGGCGGCGTGGCCGATTTCGCGCAGGCGCGCATCGCCTGCGCGCAGCAGGCCTGGGACGATCTGCAACGGCGCGGGCGATTGGCGGCGCTGCGCGAAGGTTTCCTGCCGGCGCTGCTGCACGGCGCACGCGCACGCATGCACTGGTTCGAGGCATTGCCGGCGTGCGCCGCGCCCACGGCGCTGCGCGGCTTCGGCACGCTGCGCGACCTGTTCGGCGACGGCAGCGTGCTGCTGGTGCCGCTGCCCGGACACGCGCCCGGCCACTACGGACTGTGGTTCGAGGACGCGCACGGGCCGGTGTTCCTGGTCGCCGATGCGGCCTGGTCCAGCGCCGCGATCGCCGACGGCACGCCGCCGCCGGCGCTGGTCACCCACCTGCTCGGCGAGCACCGCGTCTACCGCGACACCTTGGCGCGGCTGCACGCGCTGCGCCTGGCCGAACCGGCGCTGCGCATGGTGCCCTCGCATTGCCGGCAATGGCGGCCGGCCGCGCACGAGGCCGGCGGTGCCTAGCGCGCCGGCGGTGCTGATCACCGGCGCGCGCGCGCCGGTGGCGCTGGACCTGGCGCGCCGCTTCGCCGCGCAGGGCTGGCGCGTGCACCTGGCCGACAGCGTGGCCTGCCGCATCTCCGGCTGGTCGCGCGCGGCCAGCGCCAGCCATCGCATCGCCTCGGCGCGCTACGCCCCGGCCGCCTACATCGCCGACCTCAACGCGCTGGTCGCGCGCCAGCGCATCGCGCTGTTGCTGCCCACCTGCGAGGAGGTGTTCTACCTGGCCCGCTACCGGCAGGCGCTGCCGGCGCAGCTGGACGTGCTGGTGGACGCCTTCGACACGCTGCGCGCACTGCACAGCAAATGGCACTTCCTGCATCTGGCCCGCACGCTCGATGCCGACGTGGACGTGCCGGACAGCGTGCAGGTGCGCAGCCTGGCGCAGGCGCGCGAATGGGCCGGTACTGCGCCGCTGGTGCTGAAGCCGGAATACTCGCGTTTCGGCGTGCACGTGCGCGTGCATCCGCATGGGCTGCCCACCGACGCGCCGCCTTTGCCCGAACAAGGCGCCTGGGTCGCGCAACGCTATTGCGCCGGCGAGGAACGCTGCTCCTACGCGGTAGCGCGCGACGGCGTGCTGCTGGCGCACGCGGTGTACCGCCCGCGCTACCGGCTGCAGCGCAGCTCCAGCTATTACTTCGACGCCGCGCCGGCGCCGCAGATCGAGCGCTTCACCGCGCAGCTGGTGCGCGCGCTGCGCTTCAGCGGGCAACTCTCCTTCGATTGGATCGTCTCGGCGCAAGGCCGCTACAGCGTGATCGAATGCAACCCGCGTGCGACCAGCGGCCTGCACCTGTTCGCCGCATCCGACCCGCTGGTCGCCGCGCTGGACGGCAGCCGCCGCGACCCGGCTGCGCTCGTGCGCCCGGCGCCGACGCGCGCGGCGATGCTCGGCCCGATGATGCTCGGCGTCGCACTGCCGGCCGCATTGCGTCATGGCCGGCTCCGCCAGTGGCGCGAGGACTACGCCCGCGCCGACGATGTGCTCGCGCCGCGCGGCGACCGGCGTCCGCTGGCCGGTGCGCTGCGCGACCTGGGCAGCCATGCGCGGCTGGCGCTGGCCCAGCGCTGCACCGTGCGCGAGGCGTCCACCCGCGATACCGAATGGGACGGCGAGGCCCTGCCGCCGCCATGAACGGCGCCGCCGAGGCCGGCATCGACTACGCCGTGCAGGCGCAGCGTTTCGCCGACCTGCATGCCGGCCGCGATGCGCAGGGCGTGGCCGGCAACCTGTACGCGCGCATCGACATGCTGCAGGCCGGCACGCTGTCGGTGCCGGTCACGGTGAGCGAGGAGCGTGCGGGCAACGCCTGGGTGTGCTCGCCGCGCACCACCTATGCCGACTACGCCGCCGAGGAGGCCGCGCGCCTGTTGCCGCCCGCGTTGGCCGCACCGCTGCGCGGGTTGTGCGGCGGCATCGGCGCCTGGCTGGACTGGGCGCGGATCGACCGCGCGGTCACCCTCAACAACTGGCTGCTGTCGACCAACCTGTACCCGCCGCTGCCGGCCGAAGGACTGGGCGCCCTGCTGGACGCCGCACGCGCGCGCTGGCCGGACCACGCGCTGTGGTTCCGCTCGTTGAACCGGGTGGACACGCCGCAGTGGCTGGACGCGCTGCAGGCGCAGGGCTTCACCCTGATCGGCAGCCGCCAGGTGTATCTGTACGACGACTGGCCGGCGCTGCTGCACCACCGCGACCTGGCGCGCGATCTCAAGCTGACCGCGCGCACCGACCTGCAGCGCTGCGGCAACGACGCGATCGGCGAGGCCGACTACCCGCGCATCGCCGCGCTGTACGCGCAGCTGTACCTGGACAAGTATTCGCGCTGCAATCCGGCCTACCACGCCGGGTTCCTGCGCGCCTGGCACCGCGCCGGGCTGCTGCGCTTCGACGGCTTTCGCGGCGAGGACGGCACGCTGGCCTGCATCACCGGCCTGTTCGGCATCGGGCGAACGCTGACCGCGCCGATCGTCGGCTACGACCTGCAGCAGCCGCAGCGGCTGGCGCTGTACCGCACGCTCACCGCCTGCGGCTTCGAGCATGCGCTGCGCCACGGTCGCCGGCTCAACCAGAGCGCCGGCGCGGCCAGCTTCAAGCGCCAGCGCGGCGGCACCCCGGTGATCGAGTACAGCGCGGTGGACGCGCGCCACCTGCCGCTGCGCCGGCGCCAGCCGATCGCCGCGCTCGGCGCGCTGACCGAACGCATCGGCGTGCCGCTGATGCGCCGCTATCGGCTGTGAACCACCGGCATGCCTTCGCCGCGACGGTCGCAGCAGTGGAGCGCTAAAGGCCACGTACCCGCCGCCGATATCAGGGCAAGCCCAAGCGGCAGCACCAGGAACCCGGATGGACCGAACCGCCCCCTCCCGTCGACCTGTGCCGCGCGTGCAACGCCGACCCGGCGTCCGCGCGAACGGACTCGTGTGCCGCGGAGCGTTTGGAAACGTTTGCAACCCGAAAACCGCTGCAAACGGGCGGCTCGCATATTCTCGCGGCCCTATACTGGGCGGCATCTGAAAATCGTTTGCGGCGTGGATCGGGGGACCTGTGGAATGGATCGCACACCTGGCTCACGCTGGCACCTTGCTGATCGTCAACGCCATGCTGGCGGCGGTGTCGTCGGCGCTGTTCTTCGCCATCCGCTTGACCGGGCGCAAGGCCAAGCACACTGACGGATTGCTACTGCTTGGCCTGAGCTACGCCACGTTCGCGGCTGGCTTTGGCGCACTCGTGCTGCCGGCGGGGTTGCCGGCGCACGCCACCGCCCTGGGTTTGATCGGCAACCTGACGATCGATGCCGCCACGGTGTTGGAGTTGTGCGCGGTGAACGCCTATCTGCGGCGGCCGCTGATCCAGCCCTGGATCCTGGTCTCGGTCGCGCTGATCGGCGCGGCGGAGATCTATTGCCTGCACAGTGGAGGCGAGAATCTCAGGGTCATGGTGGTTTTCGGCTGCACCCTGCGCGGCCTGTTGACCGTTGCCACCGGCATGGCCTTGTGGCGCCATGCCGACCCGACGGCACGCACCGCGGCGCGCTTCACTGCCGCGTTCCACTTCCTGTGGGCCCTGATGCTGCTGCTGCGCATCGCCTGGTGGTCGATTCATCCGCTCGCGGACACGAGCTTCGACCCGACGTCGAAATTCGGCCTGCTCGCGCGCATGGTCCTGACCTCGATCATCACCCCCGGGTTCCTGTGGATGCTGGCCCGGAAGATGAACGCGGAACTGATTCGCCACGCCTCGCAGGACGCCCTCACCGGCGTCGCCAACCGCCGCGTCATGTGGGAAAAGGGCGAGTCGGCCACGCAGGAGGCGCGCGGCAGGCACTCGCCGATCGCAGTGCTGATGATCGACGTCGACAATTTCAAGTCGATCAACGACCGCCTGGGCCACGCGACCGGCGACCAGGTCCTGGTCGCCATCGCCGACACGCTGGCGCGGCATATCCGCAGCCCGGACGTGCTCGCCCGCGTGGGCGGCGAGGAGTTCATGGTACTAATCCCGCAAGGCGAGGAATCGGTGGTGCGCGACATCGCCGAGCGCCTGCGGCGCATGGTCGAACGCCAGGACATCATGGCCTCGTCCGGCACGGCGGTCGCCTGCACGGTCAGCATCGGCTATTGCATTTCCGGCGGGGCGCAGATCGAGTGGCAGAAGCTGGTGGGCATCGCCGACCAGGCGCTGTATGCGGCCAAGCGCGGCGGGCGCAACCGGGTGACCGGCACGATCGTCGCGTAGCGCGCCGCGCGTTCCTGGGCGCCGCAGCCACCTACGCCGTGCGCGTGCATCCAGACATCGGCACGCCGCGCATGCGACGCTAGCGGCCATGACCGACTGGCATCCCTCGCTGTACCGACACTGGTTCGCCGTGGCCCGGGCCGACGCGCTGCGGCAGCGGCCGCTGGCGGTGACGGTGATGGACCGGCATGCGGCGATCGCGCGCTGCGCCGACGGCAGCCTGCTCGCGCTGGAGGACCGCTGTCCGCACCGGCATGCGCCGCTGTCGGCCGGCTGCGCCAGCGGCGACGGCCTGGCCTGCCCCTACCACGGCTGGCGCTTCGGCCGCGACGGCGCGCTGCGCGAGATCCCCGGCATGCCGCCCGGACAGGCGCTGCCGGCGGTGCGGGTGCGCGCCTTCGCCGCGCGCGAACACGACGGCTTGATCTGGCTGCGCCCGGATCCCGACGGCGACGCGCACCCGGCGCAGCTGGTGCAGGAACTGCACCCTTCGGCGCGGCGCTTCCTGTGGCGCACGCGCTGGGAGGCGCACGTGGTCGATGCGCTGGAGAACTTCCTCGATCCGTTGCACACCCACCTGCTGCATCCGGGACTGGTGCGCCGCGGCGGTGCGCGCACGCCGATGCGCGCCTGCCTGCAGACCGGCGCCGAAGGCTTCCACGTGGACTACGTCGGTGCGGCCGCGCAGAGCGGCTGGCTCTACCGGTTGTTCGAATCGCCGCGCACGCTGGAGCGCGCGCATTTCGCCGCGCCCGGTACCGCACAGATCGAATACCGCTATGCCCGTGGCGGCCGCGTGCGCATCAGCCTGCACTTCACGCCGGTGGGCGAGCGCAGCACCGAGGTGTTCGCCAGCCTGCACGTGGACGGGCGCTGGGCGCCGGCATGGGCGGTGCGCTGGCTGGTGTGGCCGCTGCTGCGCAAGGTCGGCGAGCAGGACCGGCGCATGCTCGCGTTGCAGGCGCACAACCTGCGGCGTTTTCCGGGCGTGCGCGGCGCCTCGACCGCGCTGGACCTGGTCCGCGAACCGTTGCGCCGCTACTGGGACGGCGAGCCGCTGCCGGCAGCGGGCGCGCCGCACTGCATCGACCTCATGCTGTGACCGCATCCGGCGCATCGCGCGCGCCGAGCGCGGCGAGCACCTGCGCCAGCGGCGCCGGCCGGCCCAGCAGGTAGCCCTGCACCTGGTCGCAGCCATGCGCGCGCAGCCACTGCAACTGCGCGTCGTTCTCCACGCCTTCGGCGACCACCTGCAGGCCCAGGCTGCGGCCGAGCGTCAGCAAGGCCTCGCAGATCGAGGCGTTGCGCGCATCGCGATCCACCTCGGCGACGAAGCTGCGATCGATCTTCAGCGTGTCCAGCGGCAGGTCGCGCAGATAGGCCATGCTGGAGAAGCCGGTGCCGACATCGTCCAGCGCCACGCCCACGCCCAGCGCGCGCAACTGCCGCAGTACGTCCAATGCCTGTTGCGGCTGCCGCATCAGGCTGCTCTCGGTCAGTTCTAGGTGCAGGCCGTCGGCGGCCAGGCCGGCCGCGGCGCAGGCCTGCACCAGGTCCGCGACCAGATCGCCGTCGAAGAACTGCAGCGCCGACACGTTCACCGCCACCGGCAGGTCGGCCCAGCCGTGCAGCGCCAGCTGGCGGCGCGCCTGCGCGGCGGCCTGCATCACCCAGCGGCCGAGCGGCAGGATCAACCCGGTGTCCTCGCACAACTGGATGAACTGGTCGGGGGCGATGAAGCTGCCGTCGTCCTGCGGCCAGCGGATCAGCGCCTCGAGCAGCCGCGGCGCGCCGGTATCGGCGCGCAGGATCGGCTGGAAATGCAGCTCGAACTCCTGCCGCGCGATCGCCTGATGGATGCGCCCGGCCAGGCGCAGGCGCTCGCCGATCCGCGCGGACATGCTGCGCTCGAAGCGGGCGACGCTGCGTCCGTCGGCCTGCGCCGCATGCGCGGCCTGCGCGGCGCTGCCGATGGCTTCCTCGGCGCCGGCGGCGTCGTCCGGACACAGCGCCACGCCGATGTGCGCCTGCAGCTGCTGGGTGAAGGCGCCGCCCTGCACTGGTGTGGACATCGCCTCGAGCAGGCCCTGCAGCGCCTGCGGCAGCTGCTGCGGATCCAGGACCGCCAGCACGAAATCCTGCGACGGCTGGTGCGCGGTCAGGCCGAACCGTTCGCCCAGCCCGCGCAGCCGCGCCGCTACCGCGCAGCGCACCGCATCGCCGGCGGCGCGGCCCAGGGTGTCGCCGATCAGCGCCAGCCCGCGCAACTGCACGTACGCCACCGCATAGCCCGCCTGCCCACGCGCATCCAGCGCTTCGGCCAGGGCGCGCGGATCGAGCAGCCCGGTGGTGACGTCGTGGCTGGCGCGGAACGCCAGTTCGCGCTCGTGGGCGATGCGCTCGCTGACATCCTCGGCCAGGATCAGGCGCGCCGGCGCGCCGCCGAAGTCGACGTCCGCGCTGTGCACCCGCACCGACAGCAGGCTGCCGTCCTTGCGCCGATGGGTCCACACGCTGGGCGCGTCGAAGCCGTCGCGCGGCTTGCGTACGTCCGCCAGCAGCCGTTCGGCGTCGGCGGGCGGACGCAGGTCGAGCAGGGTCATGGCCAGGAATTCGTCGCGGCTGTAGCCGTACTGGCGGATCGCGGCCTGGTTCACTTCCAGGAAACGCAGGCTGTCCACCGCGAACAGCCAGAACGGCAGCGGGTTGCGCTCGAACACCAGGCGGAACTGACGCTCGGCATCCAACAGCCGCGCCTGCGCCTCGAGCCGCTCGCTGACGTCCTGCACCGCACCGGTCATGCACAGCCCGCCGCGGCCCTGCACCCGCGCGCCGCGCGCGGCCAGCCAACGCAGGCCGCCATCGGGCGAATGCATGCGGTACACCACGTTGTATTCGCCGTTGCCGTGCAGCGCCTCGTCGTACAGCTGCTCGACCCGCGCGCGATCGTCGTCGTGCACCCGGGCCAGGAACGCGCTCAGGCTCATGCGCAGCTGCGGCGCGCCGAACAGGGTACCGGTCTGTTCGGCCAGCAGCAGGTGGCGCCGGTCGGCCTCGACCCGCCAGGTGCCGATGCCGCCCATCGCATGCGCCAGGCGCAGGTCTTCGTCGCCGCGGCGCAGGCGCTCCAGCAACTGCCGCTGGCGGTCCTCGGCACGGCGCAAGCTGCCCAGCAGGAAGGCGAACCCGAGCAGATACAGCAGATACACCAGCGCCGCAGCGCCGGCGAACCACCACCACGGCGCCAACGCTTCGCGCACCGCCAGCCCCGACACCGCCAGCAACGGGTAGTCGCGTCCACCACTGACCGCCAGCATGCGCGGCTGCCGGTCGAACACGGTGCTGTGCATGCCCAACGCACTGCCCTGCGGCAGCCCGCGCACCAGGCCCAACGGCAGCAGCACGCGGGTACCGTCGGTGCCGGCAGCGGGACTGCTTGCCGCAAGCAGCAGGCCATGCGTATCGGTCAGCGCGACCACGCCGTCGCGGCCGGCATCGACCCCGCCGACGATGCGCTGCAACGCCGCGACCCGCCAGCTCGCCACCACCCAATCGCCCGACGCCAGCGGCAACGCCAGGCGCACCACCGCTTCGCCGTCGGCCAGGCGTTGATACGGGCCGACGAACACCTGATCGCCATTGCGGCGCGAACCCAGCGCCCATGCGCGCACGTCCGGATCGCCCTCCGTCCCGTAGCGGCGCCGGCCCTGGGCATCCAGCAACGCAATGCCATGCAGCTCCGGATGCCGCAGCAGCACGCCGCGCAGCGATGCCTCGATCAGCGCCGGCGCGCGTGCCGGCGCGTCGGCCAGCAGCGCCTGCGCGCCCATGCCTTCGCCGCGCAGCGCCTGGCTCAGGTTGTCCAGCTCCAACTGCAGCAGACGGTCGGCGCCCGTCGCCAACGCCAGGCTCTGCCGCTGCGCCGCGGCCAGGCGGTTGGCGCGGTCCTGCGCCAGCACATAGGCCAGCCCGCACGCCAGCAGCAGCGCCAACGCCAGGCCCCAGACCAGGATCGCGCGCAACGGCGCGCGCAACGCGCGCCGCAGGCGCTGCCGGAAGCGGACGTCGTAGAGCTTGTCGGCGGCGGAGAAACGGCGCTGCATGGGTCCTGCATAGAGCGGCTCAACCGTGCCGATCTTGAATCCCTCCAGCATCCGGGCCGGTACTTGCCAACCGACCGGAGGCTCGGTGCGGGCCGGAGTGTGCGGCCATCCCGATGCGTCGACACAGGCGTACGGGACGTCCGGCGATGCCGGTGCCATGTATGAACAATACAGCCCGTCAGCATGGCCCCCCGCGCTCCGGCCAATGTGGCGCAATCGGGAGTTGGCGCAGGGCGCGTCCTGCCCTGCGTCAGCGGCGATATCGTCCGCATGCACCTGCTGATCCGCTTTCCGCGTGGGGTGCTGCCTCCGGTTCCGCCAAGACCCAAAAAAAGCCCTGCATGACGGTAAAATGCGCAGGAGGGGTGCGGGGCCAGCAAGCGGCCCATTCGGCGGACGTGGTTGGCACAAGCGAGCGCACAACCTCCACGTTCCCCCAATTTTTGGACTCCAAGCCGCAGTGGCAAGCCTCCAGCGCAACCGCCTCCCCGCCACGTTCGTGAACGAAAGTCACGAAATCCTTGCGGCATGCCTCGGCGCCTTTGCGATCTTCCTGGCCGCATCCGCGGCATCGTTGATGCTCGCCCAACAGCTCTCGCTGCGCTTTTCCGTCGCCGCTTGCATCATCGGCGGCTTGGCGCTAGCGACGCTGTCGGTCACGGCCGTGCGGGTGATCGTCCACTATCGGCGCCTGCACCAGCCGGGTCAGCGCCTGCACCTGGTCGGCGTGCTGGCGCTTGCGCTGGCCGGTGGCTGGCTGGCGATGTCGATCAACCGCCCCGATATCGACGACTCCATCTATGTCCCGAAGGCGGTGTACTACATCGCGCATCCGGACGCCCCGGTCGACACCGGCGTGAACTGGCTGGCCGGTCTCGAGCGGACTCCCCAATCCGGCGTTTTCCCCTACTACGAACTCACCCAGGCAGCGCTTTCCTGGCTCGGCGGCCGTCCGTATCTGGACGTGTACCACGTGCTGTTCCCGGGAATCGTCGGGTTCTTGATGTGCGCCGCGGCGATCTTGCTCATCGGCCTGTTCGAAGCGCGCCCCCGGACGATCCTGATCTGCGGCGCCTTCTACCTGCTGCTGTTGCTCGCGCTTGGGGAAACGCATCGTGCCTACGGCAATCTGAGCATCGCCCGCGCCTTCCATGGCAAGTACATGTTCCTGTCCGTGGGCGTTCCGGCGTGGATCTACTTCTCGCTGCGCTATCTGCGCCAGCCAAGGTGGAGCACATGGCTGATCCTCCTCGCGCTGGGCATCGGCATGGCCGCCGCCACGCCGACGGCGATGGTGTTTCTCCCGTTCCTGGCGCTGACCCTGGCCCTGGCGTTCCATGTACAGGCGTCCGGATCCTTCGCCTCGATCGCGGCGCTGCTGCCGGCGCTGCGCTACGGTGTCTCGCTGGCGCCGGTGGTGCTGATGGCGATCGTCTTTCGCTTTTACGCAGTCGACAACATCGCCGCAGGCAGCCAGATCAACGCGGGCTTCCCGAAGACGTTCGCCGACCAGCTGCGCCTGATCGTGAATCCGGACTACCCGCTGACCCCGGTGCTGTTCGTGGCGTCACTCGCGCTGGTGCTCGCGTTCTCCGCGTATCGCCGCTTTTTCGCCATCTGGGTGACGACGCTGTGCGTCCTGCTGCTGAATCCATGGGTGTCGCAATTCGTCATGCTCCACCTGACCACCGAGAACATCTATTGGCGGATGTTCTACCTGCTTCCGTTTCCGCTGCTCGCGGCGCTGGCGCTGGCGCCGCTGGCGAATGCCGGCCGCACCGGCCCGATCTGGGCGGGGCTGTGCCTGGCCGCCGCCGGCCTCTTGGCGACGATCGGGCCGACCTCGGTGCTGCGGCACGACAACGGCGCGGCGCTCGCCCTGCCAGGCTACAAAATCGGTGCGAACGACCGCGCCTCCGCACAGCAGTTCATTCGCCGCGCCGCGCCAGGCTCGGTGTTCGCTCCGGTCCAACTCGCCAGCAACATCCTGCTGCTGTCGTCGGATTTTCCGCAGTACTTCATGCGCGAAGACTATCTCGGCCTGATGATGGCGAGCGTCCCGGCGCATGTTTCCTTCCAGCAGAGACTGGACGCCGCCTTCTACCTCTACAGCAATGGCGCCACGCCGGAAGCGGAAAAGGCCTTCCGTGCCATGATCGCCGCGGCGGATGGGCCGCAGCATGTCCTGGTTCCTGCCAACGCCGACCGGTACGCCGCCATCGCCTCGCAGCTCGCTGCCGCAGGCTATCGTCGCGCATTCGCCGTGGCAGGCGGATACGCGGTATTCAGCCATCCACCAAGGCACCAGCAGTGACCAAGAAAGTCGCCATCCTGCAATCCAACTACATTCCGTGGAAGGGCTATTTCGACCTGATCGCCGCGGTCGACGAGTTCATCCTGTACGACGACATGCAGTACACCCGGCGCGACTGGCGCAACCGCAACCAGATCAAGACCCCGCAGGGCGCGCAATGGCTGACGGTGCCGGTCCTGACCAAGGGCAAGTATCATCAGCGCATCGCTGATACCGAGCTGGATGGGCGCGAATGGGCCGAACTGCACTGGCGCGCGCTCGCGCAGAACTATCGCCGCGCCCCGCACTTCGACGAGATCGCCGCCTGGCTGCAGCCGCTCTACCTGGAACCGTATACCCACCTGTCGCAGATGAACCGGCGCTTCCTGGAAGCGATATGCGGCTATCTGAAGATCGACACCGTCATCAGCAGTTCCGCTGACCACGCGCTACTGGACGCGAAGACCGAGCGCCTGGCCGACCTGTGCGCGAAAGTGGGCGCCACGACCTACATTTCCGGCCCCGCGGCGAAGGACTACATCGACGAAGACGTCTTCCGGCAATACGGCATCGAGCTGGTCTGGTTCGACTATGCCGGCTATCCGGAATACCCGCAGCTATGGGGCGACTTCGTGCACGGCGTGAGCATCCTCGACCTGCTCTTCAATTGCGGTCCGGACGCGCACAGATACATGAGGTACGTGCATCCATGAAGCTGTCGATCGTCTCCACGCTCTATCAGTCGGCGCCATACATCGCCGACTTCCATCGGCGCGCCAGCCTCGCGGCGCAGAAGCTGGTCGCGGACGACTACGAGATCGTCCTGGTCAACGATGGCTCGCCGGACCACAGCCTCGAGCTGGCGATCGCCTTGAGCGAAGCCGATCCGCACGTGGTCGTGGTGGATCTGTCGCGCAATTTCGGCCACCACAAGGCCATGATGAAGGGCCTGGCGCATGCCGCCGGCGAGCTGGTGTTCCTGATCGACAGCGACCTGGAGGAAGAACCCGAATGGCTGGCCGCGTTCGCCGACGACCTGCATCGGCACGATGCCGATGTCGTCTACGGAACGCAGCTGCAACGCAAGGGCAACGCGTTCGAACGGTTGAGCGGACAGTGGTTCTATCGCGCGTTCAAGCTGCTGACCGGCATGGCGCTGCCGGAAAACGTGGTCACCGCACGCCTGATGCGCCGGCGCTACGTGCAGGCACTGGTGGCGCATCGCGAGCGCGAAGTGTTCATGGCCGGGCTATGGCATATCACCGGCTTCCGGCAACGCCCGTGGCCGGTCACCAAGCACAGCACCAGCCAGACCACGTATACGCTGCGCCGCAAGCTCTCGCTGCTGGTGAACTCGGTCACCTCGTTCAGCAACACGCCGCTGGTCGGCATCTTCTACGTCGGCGTAGCGATTTCCCTGATGGCGCTGGTCTATAGCGCCTACCTGCTGGTGCAATGGGCGTTTCTGGCACGGCCGCTCAGCGGCTGGACCTCGGTGATGGCATCGATCTGGCTGCTGGGTGGCATGATCATCTCCTTCATCGGCGTGATCGGCATCTACCTGTCGAAGATCTTCTCCGAAACCAAGCAGCGCCCCTATACGATCGTGAGACAGATCCATGCACAACGACACGACTGAGCTGCTCGCCGACGTCGCCGGCTACTACAGCGACAAGTTGGCCCAGCATGGGCAGACGGCGCGCGGCGTCGACTGGAACGGCGAGGACAGCCAGACGCTGCGATTCGCCCAGCTGTGCATGCTGGCCGGCAGCGACGGCGCATTCTCGGTGAATGACCTGGGCTGCGGCTACGCCGCGCTCTACGACTACCTGCGCGAGCGCCACGCCGGCGTGGACTACGCCGGCTTCGACGTCTCCGCCGACATGGCCGCGGCTGCAGCCAAGCGGCACGAGGCCGATCCCAACGCCAGATTCGTCGTCGCCGCGGAACCGGACCGCATTGCCGATTACGGCATGGCCAGCGGCATCTTCAACGTGCGGCTCGGCCACGACCCGGCGCGCTGGCAGTCCTACGTGGAAACCACGCTGGATGTACTCGATCGCACCAGCCGCGCCGGCTTCGCGTTCAATTGCCTGACCAGCTATTCCGATCCCGAGCGCATGCGCGAACACCTGTACTACGCCGACCCCTGTCGCTACTTCGATCTGTGCAAGCGGCGCTACTCGCGCAACGTCGCGCTCCTGCATGATTACGGACTGTACGAATTCACGATCCTGGTGAGGAAAACGCCGTGAGCAAAAAACCCCTGGTCATCTTCGGCGCCGGCGACATCGCGCAGCTGGCGCACTACTATTTCAGCACCGACTCGGACTACGAGGTGGTGGCCTTCACGATCGACGCCGACTACATCACCGACGGCCACTTTTGCGGATTGCCGGTCGTGGCGTTCGACCGGCTTGCGGCGTCCTATCCGCCCGAACGCAACGCGATCTTCATCGCGCTGAGCTATTCCAAGCTCAATGCGATACGCAAGGAGAAGTATCTGGCCGCCAAGGCGGCCGGCTATCGGCTTGCCAGCTACATCAGCTCGCACGCCACCGTGCTCAACGACGGCCGGATCGGCGACAACTGCTTTTTGCTGGAGGACAACACCATCCAGCCATTCGTGCAGATCGGCGATAACGTCACGCTGTGGAGCGGCAACCATATCGGCCATCACTCGACGATCGACAGCCACTGCTTTCTCGCTTCGCACATCGTCGTTTCGGGCGGGGTGGAGATCGGCGAGCAATGCTTCATCGGGGTGAATGCGACGCTGCGCGACCACATCCGCATTGGCGCCAGGACCGTGGTCGGCGCCGGCGCCCTGCTGCTGGGCGATGCCGAACCGGAAGGTCTCTATATCGGCACCGCCACCGAGCGATCGCCGGTGCCCAGCACGCGCCTGAGGAAGATATGACCTGCATGCACGCAGCCGACGCGACATGCCGTGCCGCCGGCCCGGCCGAGTGCTGGCCGAGCCCCACCCTGCTGGAGCGCCACTGATGCCGCCACGGCCGTTGGATTATCTGTACATCGCCGCCACGATCGCCTTTACCGTGTATGGCCAATTGATCCTCAAATGGCGGATCGCCAAGCTGGGCCCCCTGCCCGCCGAGGCGTTCGACAAACTCAAGTTCCTGGTGTCGTTGCTGTTCGACCCGGCGATCTTTTCCGGATTCGCCGCGGCGTTCCTGGCTTCGCTGGCATGGATGGCGGCGATGACCCGGTTCGAACTCAGCCACGCCTATCCTTTCATGAGCCTGAATTTCGTCATCGTGCTGTTGCTGAGCGGCTGGCTGTTGAGCGAACCGCTGACGCTGCAACGCGCGGCTGGCGTTGCGCTGATCGTGGCCGGGACCGTGGTTGCCGCGCGTGGCTGAGCCGCTCGCGCAGCCTCCCGCTTCCGAGTGGCGTCAGTGGCTGGGGGCGCTGCTGGTCGTCCTGTTGCCGGTGCTGGCGCTATGCACCCTCTATTCGCCGCGCTGGGAAACCAACGACGACGTCGGCATGGCGATGCTGGCGCATGGTTACGGCATGGCCGCTGTCGGCTCGCCCAATCTGGTGTTCTCCAACGTCGTCTGGGGTTACATCGTGCGCCTGCTGCCCACGCTGGGCGGCATCGATGGCTATACGCTTGCGACATTCGCGGCGCTCGTCCTGGTCGGGACCACCCTGCTGCATTGTCTCAGGCGCCTGGGCAACGGCTGGGTAGTGACGGGCAGCGTTCTGCTTCTGGTGTTGCTGCGCCCAGTGCTGCTTCCGCAGTTCACCGTCAACGCCGGGCTGCTGGCCGTCGCTGCGGTGGCTTGCCTGCGCCTGTATGCCCACGCGAGGCGCGTTCCGGCGCTGTGGCTGGGTACCACGCTGCTGTTCCTGAGCGGCATGGTGCGCAGTCACGAATGCCTGCTGGTCGTGCTGATCGCGCTGCCACTGCTGCCCTGGCGCGCATTGACCCAAGGGCATGCGCCGCGCTGGGCGGCCGCGGCGCTGTGCGTGGCGCTGCTGGCCGCCGCGCTGCTGGACCGGCATGCCTACGCCACCCCGGCGTGGAAGGACTTCAACGACCTGAATCTGGTGCGGGCCGCGTTCACCGATTTCGGCGCCGGCGACTACCTCAACAAGCGCCCCGACATCCTGGCGCGCCACGGCTATACGACGAACGACATCGAGCTGCTGAGCCGCTGGTTCTTCGCCGACCCGCGCATCGCCGATCCGGTCGCATTGAAAGCCATGTTGGCCGAAGCCGGAACGATGCCGCTTCGCGAAAACGGATTGGCCACCGGCTGGCAAGGCATCCGCGCGCTGTGGCACCCGAACCTGCTGCCCTTGCTGATTGCCGCGCTGTTGCTTGGCGTGCTGCTGCCCAGCCGCAAAGTCGCCGCTGCCTGGCTGCTTTGCGCTTTGGCCGTATTCGCGATGGGTGCGCTGGGCAGGCCGGGCGTCCTGCGCGTCTACGTGCCACTGATCGCCTTGCTCACCGTGGCGCCGCTGCTCCTGGGCAATGCAGGCCGCACCGGCAGACGTCCTGCGATCCTGGCCGTCGTGACGCTTGCGGCCTTGGCCAATGCGTGGCTCTCCGCCGCCGCATGGCAGACCGCGCAACGCGCAGACGAGCAGGCGCGCAGCGACCTGGCATCCCTTCCGCACGGGTCGATCGTGGTGTGGGGCGCCACCTTCCCCTACGAGGCCGTGTACCGGCCATTCACGCGTGCCGCCGAGCACGACAGGTACCGGTTGTACGCCCTGGGCGCCTTTACCCTGGTGCCGAACTCCGTCGCCAGGCACGAAGATCAGGCTGGACGCGGATTCGTCGGCCTGCTGCAGCGGCGCGAGGGAGTGACAATCCTCGCCAACGAGCAACGCCTGCAATGGCTGGACCTGTATTGCAGGCAGCGCCTCCAAGGCGAGCCGGCGCAATTGCAGGCGTGGCATGCCGGCGCACTGCTGGCCAGCCGCCACCGATGCACGGCGGCGCGGTGACGGCCCACGGCTGCGCCGCTTCGCTTCCACCAGACCACTCCTTCAAGACCGCGGACACGTATCGAATGAGCACCGATTCCATCCCCTTCAACTGGCCGCACATGACCGGGAAGGAGCTGTACTACATCGCCGAGTCGCATTTCAACGGCCGCCTTGCCGGCGACGGTCCGTTTACGCGGCGTTGCCACGACTGGCTGCAGAGGCACACCGGCGCACGCGCGCTGCTGACCCACTCCTGCACCGCGGCGCTGGAGATGGCCGCCTTGCTGCTGGACATCCAGCCCGGCGACGAGATCATCATGCCGTCGTACACCTTCGTTTCCACCGCCAATGCCTTCGTCCTGCGCGGCGGCGTTCCGGTGTTCGTCGATATCCGCGAAGACACGCTGAACCTGGATGAGCGCCTGATCGAAGCCGCCATCACCTCCCGCACCCGCGCCATCGTGCCGGTGCACTACGCGGGCGTCGCCTGCGACATGGACGCCATCCTCGACATCGCCGCGCGCCATGGCCTGAAGGTGATCGAAGATGCGGCGCAGGGGGTGATGGCCAGCTACAAGGGACGCGCACTGGGCGCGATCGGCGACATCGGCGCCTACAGTTTCCATGAGACCAAGAACGTGATCAGCGGCGAAGGCGGCGCCCTGCTGATGCGCGATGCCGCGTTGGCACAGCGCGCGGAGGTGATCCGCGAGAAGGGCACCGACCGCAGCCGCTACTTCCGCGGCGAAGTGGACAAATACACCTGGCAGGACGTCGGCTCCTCGTTCCTGCCGGGGGAGCTGACCGCCGCCTTCCTGTGGGCGCAGCTGGAAGAGGCCGACCGCATCACCCAGGACCGGCTGCGCAGTTGGGCCCGCTATCACGCCGCCCTGGAATCGCTGGAACGCGACGGCAGCATCCGCCGCCCGATCGTCCCCGACGATTGCCAGCACAACGCGCACATGTATTACGTCCTGCTGCATCCGCAGGCCGATCGGCAGCGCGTGCTGGAAACGCTGCGCGCCGCCGGGATCGGCTCGGTCTTCCACTACGTGCCCCTGCACGACTCGCCCGCCGGCAAGCGCTATGGCCGAGCCGCGGGCGAACTGCCGATCACGCAGCGGCAGTCCAAGCGCCTGCTGCGCCTGCCGCTGTGGACGGGGCTGAGCGCGGCGCAGCAGGACCGGGTGGTGGACGTCTTCACGCGCGCGCTCGGCTGAGCCTTTCCGCACACGCGCCGACGCGCGGCCGCAGCCGCGCCTGACAACGGGAATTCACATGGCCGCGCACTGGAAGAAGCTGGGACTGGTATTCAACGCGAGCGGCCAGGCGCCTTGGCTGCATGCCTATGCCGCCGTACCGATTGCCGAGCGCCTCGGCGACAGCGATCGCTACCGGATCTATTTCAGCAGCCGCGACGCGGCGAACCGCAGCTTCACCTCGTGGGTCGTCGTCGATATCCGCCATCCGCAGCGCATCCTCGATGCCGCCACCGCGCCGGTGCTGCAACCTGGAGGCCTGGGCGAATTCGACGACAGCGGCGCGATGGCGACCTGGCTGGCGACGCACCGCGGCCGGCGCTACCTGTACTACATCGGCTGGAACCTGGGCGTGACCGTGCCCTTCCGCAATTCGATCGGCCTGGCAACGTCAGCCGGAGCCGAACAGCCGTTCGCGCGCCACTTGCCCGGGCCGATCGTCGACCGCTCGGCCACCGAGCCGCATTTTTGCGCGAGCTGCTGCGTGATGCCGGGCGACGATCTCTGGCGCATGTGGTATCTGTCGTGTACCGGCTGGGAGCTGCAGGACGGGACGCCAAGGCACCGCTATCACCTCAAGTACGCCGAGTCCGACGACGGCATCGCCTGGCGTCGCGACGGCGAGATCGCGATCGATTACGCCGATGCCGACGAATACGCCATCTCCCGTCCCTGCGTGATCCGCGATCCCGACGGCTGGCGCATGTGGTACTCGTATCGCGGCGCCGCCTACCGCATCGGCTACGCCGAGTCCGCCGACGGTCGACGCTGGCAGCGACTGGACCATCTGGCGGGGATCGCACCCTCGCCCAGCGGCTGGGATTCGCAGATGATCGAATATCCCTTCGTGTTCGATCACGAGGGCGAACGCTACATGCTCTACAACGGCAACGACTACGGCCGCAGCGGATTCGGGCTCGCGGTTCTGGAACGCGGCTAGGCCAGCCACACACCCGCGCCGAGCACGCCGCTCACTCCGGCCACTGCGCCAGCCGCTGCGGCGCGATGCCGACCCGGCGGCAGGCGCGCTGCGCGATGCCGTCGTTGAGCGCGATGCGGAACAGCGGCGCCAGCCCCCGCAGCACCCGCGACGCGACCGCGGCCTGGGCGCGTTGCAGGCGCCCGTGTCCGAGCATCGCGCTCGCCCACGGCGGCAGCAGCGCCGCGCCGGCGCCCAGGAACAGCTCGCGCGACAGGCCCGCCGCCGGCACCGGCAGGCGCAGCCCGGCCAGCACCGCGAGCACCTCGCGCGATCGCGCATCCACCCGCAGTTGCGGGCGCACCTGGGCGAAGTAGTCCAGCACCTCGCGCTCGCTGGCCGGCACCGCCTGCGCGCCCAGCGCCTCGGCCACGCGTCGGCCCTCGGCGTAGTAGCGATCGGCGATGGCGACCGGCACCGCGCGGCAGTAACGGCGATAGCCCTGCAGGAAGCCGTAGGCCTCGGTGACGTGCACCCAGGTCAGCAGCGCCGGATCGTCGGCGGCATAGGCGCGGCCGTCGGGCGCGTGGCCGCGGATCCGCGCGTGGATGCTGCGCACGCGCGCGATCAGGCGCTGCGCTTCGGCCGATGGCGCATAGCTGGTGGCGGCGACGAACTGGGTGGTGCGGCGCAGGCGCCCGACCAGGTCCTCGCGGAAGTTGGAATGGTCGTAGACGCCGGCCAGCGCCAGCGGATGCAGGGTCTGCAGCAGCAGCGCGCACAGGCCGCCGGAGAGCATGCCGGGGAACTCGGCGTGGATGCACCAGGTAACGCTGTCGGGACCGAACAGGCCGGCATCGCCGAGCGGCTGGTCGTAGTCGATCCCGCCCTGGCCGCGCGGGAATACGTCCAGCACCCAACGGCGGATCCGGGCAGCGGCGGGAGCGGTGAGGGTACGCAGCATGGCGGTCATCGCGGCATGGTAGCGGGCGGCGATGCATGCGCCGTGCAAACCGGTGCGCGCAGACTTGGCGACGGTGCCCAGGGCTCCCGGCCGCAACAGCGCATTGCCGCGCGGGTTTCATGTGCATCTGCAACATGCCAATTCCGGCCACTGTGCTAGAAAGAAGCTGCTTCAAGATCGCCCGAGACACCGCCGTCCGCCACCGCATCTGCAGGGAGCCTGTCATGATCGCTTTGTTCAAGGGGTTGGGGTTGTTGCTGGAGGACAACGCGCTGCACCAGCGCTCGTTCCCGGAACAGGTCGCGCATTGGCAGCACAAGAGCGAGGCGCAGCTGCGCTCGGAAGTGGATCTGCTGGCCAAGGCCAAGCAGCAGTGGCTGGTGGTCTCGATCATCGGCTGGCAGGCGATTTCGCTGATCATCCTGGGCGTCATCACCAACCAGCTGTGGCAGCACGACTACCACCTGACCTTCTCGCGCATCGTCATCGTGGTCAGTTCCTGGGTCGCGATCCTGTTCGTGATCTGGTTCATCGCCAACATGTTCGACCGCACCGCCGGCTTCGAGCGCTGGCTCACCGCCTTCAACAGCCGCGAGCCGCTGTCGGCCGACGCGGATACCGTGGAGTGCGTCGCCGACGCGCTGAACATGGCGCGCAAGTATCCGGAGATCCTCGAGTACAAGCGCGAGGTGGTCGCCAATCGCGAACTGCGTCACGAGGACATCCGCATCATGCGCGAGATGGGCCGCATCCGCCTGCATGCCGAACTGGTCGCCGCGCTGATCCAATTCGAGGGCGTGCCGCCTGGCGGCCAGAACGGCGTGCTCCGCGTCGCCGGCTGAGCCGGCCGACGCGCATCGCAGCGATCGCGTGCGGATCCACAGCACGCGCGTTGCATCCGCCTCGACATCGGAGAAGGGCGCGACGGTGCCTGCCGGCCGCCGCCATGGCGGCCACCGCCGCACCCTGATGTCGTCAGGGCACCGCACTGACGCATCCACCGTAACGCACACAGCGCCGGCATCGGCGCTGCAGCCCCCCAGCGCCGGCGTCATCCGCGCTGGAGCGCCTGCGCTGTCCTGGCGACAGCTCAGGGCTGCCTGTCGCCAGCAGCGCCCTGGATGCGCCGCTGCGGTAAGTGCCGGTCCGGCCTTCTCGATCACCGGCCGCCGCTGCAGCAAACGCCCCCGCTTGCCCGACCGCCCGCGTGCGCGGCCGCGGCTTGCCCTTGCCTGGCGAGCGCCCGGCGCCGACGGACGGGTCTTCGCAATCGCCACATCGCGAAATATAATCATTCTCGATTAGCCCCTCCCCACCCCACGGTCTCGATGAAACTGCACCCCCTCCCGTTCGCCTGCCTGCTCGGCATGGCGGCTTCCACTGCTGCGCGCGCGGCCGACGACACCGCCGATACCGCGCAGGCCACCGCCCTGCCTGCGGTGCAGGTCCGCGCCGAGGCAGCCCACAGCGGCTTCCGCAGCACCAGGCCGGCGCAGTCCGACAAGTCGGACACGCCGCTGGCGCAGACGCCCTTCTCGATCACCGTGGTGCCGCGCGCGCTGCTGGACAGCCAGCAGGCGCAGACCCTGGCCGATGCCTTGCACAACGTCTCCGGCGTGGTCGCCAACACCTATGGCCGGCGCGGTTGGGACGACCTGATCATCCGCGGCCAGACCGCGTCCGACTCGCTGTTCGTCGATGGCCTGCGCACCGCCTCCAACAACCGCGTCGCCGAGCAGCTGTTCGGCATGCAGCAGGTGGAAGTGCTGAAGGGCCCGGCCTCGCTGCTGTACGGCCAGGTGCTGCCGGGCGGGCTGGTCAACCTGGTCAGCAAGCGGCCCGAAGCCACGCCGCTGCGCCGCGCCGAACTGGGCGTGGGCAGCGATGGCCTGCAGCAGGGCAGCTTCGATCTGAACCAGCCGCTGTCGGCCAACGGCAAGACCGCACTGCGGCTCAACGGCCTGGCGATGAATGCGGACGATCCCACCGACCACGTGTATTTCCGCAGCCGCTGGATCGCACCGGCGCTGTCGCTGGACCTGGGCGAGCGCACCGACTTCGTGCTCCTCACCAGCTACCAGGAACGCGACTACATCCGCCAGCAGGGCCTGCCCTGGGAAGGCAGCGCCGAGGCCAACCCCAACGGCAAGATCGATCGCTCGCTGTTCACCGGCGAACCCGCGCAGCCGCCGTACCACAGCCACCAGAGCCGCATCGGCTACGTGCTGGACCATCGCTTCGACAACGGCTGGACCCTGCACCACGCCGCGCGCTGGCAGGAATTCGGATTGGACGGCTTCATCATCGCCAACAACGGCCTGGCCGCCGACCTGCGCACGCTGCGCCGTACCGCCACCGACCAGCACTACGACGGACGCACCTGGGTGCAGGACACCTACCTGCAGCGCGGCTTCGCCACCGGCGCCTGGCAGCACACGCTGACCGCCGGCGTGGACGCGTTCAAGACCTGGGAATGGAACGTGCAGTCCACCTGCCGGGTCGGCACGCTGGACGTGTACGCGCCGGTCTATGGCGGCGCGGTCACCTGCCCGGCCACGCCCAGCCGCGACAACCTCAGCGTGGTCACCTCCGGCGGCCTGTACCTGCGCGACCGCATCCAGTTCACGCCCGATTGGCAGCTGCTGCTGGGCGTGCGCCACGACCGCAGCCGCAACCTCAGCGAGGACTACCTCACCGGCACCAACACGCGCAACGACGCCAGCGCCACCACCGGCTCGGCCGCGCTGATGTTCGACGCCGGCGGCGGGCTGCACCCCTATGCCAGCGTCGCCACCTCGTTCTATCCCAACGTCGGCACCGACGCGCAGGGCGCGCAGTTCGATCCGGAGCATGGCCGCCAGGTGGAGCTGGGGGTGAAGATGGAACTGGACGCGGGCACCAGCCTGAGCGTGGCGCTGTACGACCTGCGCCGGCGCAACGTGCTGCAGACCGATCCGGTCAACGACGGCTACAGCATCGCGGTCGGCGAGCAGCGCAGCCGCGGCCTGGAGCTCAACGCCGCCGCCGACCTGGGCAGCGGGGTCAGCCTGTTCGCCGGCTACGCCTACACCGATGCAGTGGTCACCGACGACGGCGGACAGAGCGTCACCACCGTCGGCGACCGTTTGTACAACGTGCCCAAGCACAGCGGTTCGCTGTGGCTGCAGTACGCGCCGCACGGCGCGGACGACGGCTGGACCTTCAGCGGCGGTGCGCGCGCCGAAGGCGAGAAGACCGCCTACGGCCATCGCATTCCCGGCTACGCGGTGTTCGATGCCGGTCTCGCCTACCGCCAGGGCCATTGGCGCTATGCGTTGAACCTGAAGAACGCGTTCGACCGCGACTATTTCGCCGGCGGCCTGCAGCGCGCCGTGGCACTGGGCGACCCGCGCACACTGCTGTTCTCGGTGGGCGTGGACTACTGAGCTGCCGAGCGCGTGTTGCTCCTGGCAGGAAGTTCAGCGGCCCCGGCGCCATGTCGCGGCTGAAGCCGCTCCTACAGTGCACCCGGCGAGTCGCCCGCGCGCTTCCTGTAGGAGCGGCTTCAGCCGCGACGAACGAAGCGATCCTGCTATCCGACTTCGGAAACAGTCGGGACTGAAGTTCACCACAGTGCACCTAGCCGGTCCGCCGCAAGCCCCTTGTAGGAGCGACTTCAGTCACGACGCGCGGACTCAGAAACCGCTGCGAATTTGACAACCTGTCGCGGCTGAAGCCGCTCCTACAGTGCACCCATCGAGTCGCCCGCGAGCTTCCTGTAGGAGCGGCTTCAGCCGCGACGAACGAAGCCATGCTGCTATCCGGTTTCGGAAACAGTCGGGACTGAAGCTCCCCCACAGTGCACCTAGCCGGTCGGCCGCAAGCCCCTTGTGGGAGCGACTTCAGTCGCGACGCGCGGAGTCAGAAACCGCTGCGACTTTGGCAACCTGTCGCGGCTGAAGCCGCTCCTACAGTGCACCCGGCGAGTCGGTCGCGAGCTTCCTGTATGAGCGGCTTCAGCCGCGACGAACGAAGCCATGCTGCTATCCGGCTTCGGAAACAGTCGGGACTGAAGTCCCTCCCACAATGCACCCAGCCGGCTCGTCGCAAGCCCCTTGTGGGAGCGACTTCAGTCGCGACGCGCGGAGTCAGAAACCGCAAGAGTAGCGGGGCCCAATCCCGAGACGCCAGCCACCCCTCAGCCCTGCGCGCACGGCTGCGGCGCGGCCGATGTCTCGGGCGCGACGCATTGGCCGAAGTCGCGCGGCAGGCCGCCGATCTCGCGGCGCTGGCCGACCTGCAGGTCGAACTCCTGCAGCATGCGCGGCGCGCACCGGGCCGCCGCTGCATTGCCGGCGGCCGCGGTCGGCGCCGCGCAGGCGGCGTAGACCTGGTAGTGGCAGCGCCCGCTGCGGCTGTCGACGCAGCGGAACGTGGCCAGCCCGCCGCGGTAGCTGGTGCGGCTGAAGATCACCGCGGCCCCGCGCTCGCTGGTGTGCACCACGGTCTCGCGGTGGGCGTCGGTGGACAGGTCGAAGGCGGCGTGACCCTGACATCCGACGATGCCGAGCAGACACGACCACAGCGCGGAGAGCAGACGCATGGCGAATTCCTTGTTCCAGTGCGGAGATGCGGGAGGCGGCGCTTACATGCCGCGAAACAGACTCATGTACGGCAGGCTGACGGTCAGCACTTCGTCGCGGTGGCGCAGCTTCATCCGGCCCTTGCCGGTGTCGTCGCGGACCACCGAGGCCACCGCCTTCAGGTTGACGATGGTGGACCGGTGGATCTGCCGGAACGCGGCCGGATCCAGCACCTCCAGCAGTTCGCGCAGCGGCGTGCGCAGCAGCGCTTCGCCGTCGCGGGTCAGCACCGTGGTGTACTTGTTGTCGGCCTGGAAATAGACCACGTCGTCGAGCAGGATCAGCCGCGTCTCGCGGCCGCTGTTGGCGGTGATCCAGGCCAGCGGCGGCGGTGCGCTGGGCGATGGCGGGCGTTGTCCCAGGCGTTGCAGCAGCGCATCCAGCACCGCCACGTCCGGCCCCTGCGCGGCGCGCGCCTGCAGCCGCTGCACGGTCGCCTGCAGGCGCTCGCGCACGATCGGCTTGAGCAGGTAGTCCACCGCGCCCTGCTCGAACGCATCGATCGCGTACTGGTCGTAGGCGGTGACGAACACCACCTGCGTGCGCGGACTCAACTCGCCCAGCGCGCGCGCCACCTCGATGCCGCTCAGGCCGGGCATGCGGATGTCCAGGAAGGCCACGTCCGGCTGGTGCTCGGCCAGGCGCTCCAGCGCGCTGGCGCCGTCCTCGCATTCGGCGACGATGCGCAGCTGCGGCCAGACGTCGCCGAGCAGCCCGACCAGTGCGGTGCGCAGCAGTTCCTCGTCTTCGGCGATGACGGCGTCAACCATGACCGGCTCCTGACGGCAGCGGCGGCGGCGGGGGTGACGACGGCGACGGCGGATACGGCAAGGTGATCGTCGCGGCCACGCCGCTGGGGAAGTTGGACACGATCGCGAACGTGGCCGCGCCGGCATAGGTCAGGCGCAGGCGCTCGCGCAGGTTCTTCAGGCCGATGCCGGTGCCGCTGGACTGGCTGTTGAACCCCAGGCCGTCGTCGGCGACGGTGATGGTGGCGTGGTCGTCGAACGCGCGCGCCAGGATCCAGACCGTGCCGCCGCCGGGCTTGGGTTCCAGGCCATGCTTGATCGCGTTCTCGACCAGGGTCTGCAGCATCATCGACGGCAGCGGCAGGGTCTTCATCGCTTCCGGCACCTGCAGTTCCAGCTGCAGCCGCGCGCCCATGCGGATCCTGAGGATCTCCAGGTAGGCCTGGGTGCGTTCCAGTTCCTCGGCGAGCGAACTCAGCGCGTCCTCGGCGCTGGGCAGCGAGCGGCGCAGGTACTGGATCAGGTAACCGAGCATCAGGTCGGCGCGCGGCGGATCGGTGCGCGCCAGCACCTGCGCGCTGGCCAGGGTGTTGTACAGGAAGTGCGGCTCGACCTGCGCGTGCAGCAGATTCAGCCGCGCCACGGTCAGCTCCTGATCGGTGGCGGCCTGCTTGGCGGCGGCCTGCTCGTCGCGGCGCAACTCGGCGACGCGGCGCGCCACCGCGCGGCTCAGCGCCTCGGCGTTCTCGTAGTTGCTGCCCTCGTCGACCGCGAACAGGTCGATCCAGGCGCTGGCGTCCGGTTCCAGCAGCAGGGTCAGGCTGCTGGTGCCGGCGCCGGGCGTCAGCGTGGCCAGCACCTGGTTGCGCTTGACCGCGAAGCGTGCGGCCAGGTTCCAGCGCGATGGCGTGCGGCCGTTGTACGGATCGATGCGACGCACCTTGGCGCGCACCTGCAGGCTGTCGGCGGCGCTCTCGATCTCTTCCACCCGCGGCAGTTCGCGCACCGCCGCATCGACCAGCGCGAACGCCTCGCGGGTGTCCAGCGGGATCTCGATCTGGCGGCGCTGGCGGCTGGACAGGGTGGCGTTGTCCAGCCGCCCGGCGATCAGCCAGACCCGGCGCAGATGGGTGATGCCGGCGACCAGCGCCGACAGCATCAGCAGCATCGCCAGCAGGCCGAAGAACCAGCCGGGCCGGTCTTCCATGCCGTAGAACAGGCCGCTCCAGACGAAGCCGGCGACGATCACCGCCGCGACCCAGGCGCACAGCAGGCGGAGAATCAGGGACACGCTGGAAAACATGGCGGCGGGGATCGGTGACATGGCCGCGAGCATAGCCGCGGCAGCGCAGGCCGCCAGTCCCCTTGCGACAAAACCATGCACGTGCGGACGGAACCTCGGATCGGCGGAGCCAAACCGCGGCGCCGCGTCGGCCGTGCGTCCGCGCGCGCCTAGCGCGGGCATGCCGCAGCGACGCGGGTGCGCACGCTCGCTTAGACTTCGCCCGTCACGATCAGGAGTCCGGCATGCACCGACGACACTTCCTGCGCAGCGGCGCACTGGCCGCCACCGCCTTCGGCGCCGGTCCCCTGCTCGCGCAGCCACGACGCGGTGCCGCGGTGCCGCAGCCAGCGCCGCTGCCGCGCCTTCCCGCGGCGGCCGCCCCCGCGGCCGCCTTCGCGGCGCCGGCGCCGCTGGCGCCGATCCGCGCCAGCGCCGACCGCATCGTCGCGCTGCACGCGTGCACGCGGCCGTTCCGCGCGCAGGGACCGCGCATCGAGGCCGAACGCATCGGCCGCAAGACCGTGATCCACAACTACGGCCATGGCGGCAGCGGCTGGTCGCTGTCGTGGGGATCGGCGGCGATCGCCACGCAGCTGGCGCGCGCCACCGGCCAGACCCAGCTGGCGGTGATCGGCTGCGGCGCGATCGGCCTGACCACCGCGCTGGTCGCGCAGCGCGCCGGGCTGCGCGTGCGCATCTACGCCAGGGAGCGGCCGCCGGAAGTGCGTTCCTCCTTCGCCACCGGGGTGTGGTCGCCGGATTCGCGGGTGTGCAGCAGCGCCTACGCCACGCCCGAGTTCGGGCGGCGCTGGGAGCGGATGGCGCGCACGTCGTTCGACATGTACCAGAATCTGCTCGGCCTGCCCGGCGACCCGATCGAGTGGCGCGACGGCTACGTGTTGTCGGATGTGCCGTTCGACCAGCCCAGCGGCCATGGCGGCAACGGCGAACCCGACTACCCGCCGCTGGAGGCGCAGTATCTGGCCGACCTGGGCCCGCGCTCGCAGCCGCTGGCGGCAGGCCAGCATCCGTTCCGGGTGGCGCACGTGCGCCGCTACACGCAACTGGTGTTCAACATCAGCGCCTACGCGCGGCTGCTGCTGGACGATTTCCTCGCCGCCGGCGGCGAGATCGAGACGCGCGAGTTCGCAAGCCCGCGCCAGTTCGCCGACCTGCGCGAGAAGACCCTGGTCAACGCCACCGGCTACGGCGCGCGCGCCCTGCTCGGCGACGACAGCCTGGTGCCGGTGCGCGGACAGACCGCGCGGCTGGTGCCGCAGCCGGAAGTGACGTACGGGCTGGTCTATCGCGGCCACAACCTCAACGTGGTGCCGCGCCGCGACGGCATCCTGGTGCAGGCGCAGGCCGACGGCGATTTCGGCAATCCCGATGCCACTTCGGACCGTGCCGCCTCGGAAGCGGCGGTGGCGCGGCTGGCCACCCTGTTCGCGTAAGCGGCGCCGCGACGCGCCGCATGCCGGCCACGCCGTGGTGGCCGCGGCGTCGGTTCGCAGGAGCCGGAGCGCCTCGGTAGACGGAGATGCCGCCTACGCGCCGCAGCGCGCTGGTTCGCTTGCCACGCCGAGGCGGCCGTGGCAGTGCCGAAACCCGTCGTCTCGATCCGCGGGCGCGGTGCACGCGCTTCGCTCGCGGCCAGCATGCGCTCGCCTTGCTGTCGCCTCCGCGACCAGCCGGCATGCGTGGCGTGCACGTGCGCTACAGCCGGCTGACGCTGCGGATGCGGATCTCGTCGCTGTCCACGCCATGCCGCTGCGCGGCCTGCGCGCGCAGCTGCTGCAGCAGGCGTTGCGGGTCCAGCGGCGCAGCGTCGTCCCAGCTGTGCGCCAGCGTGCCCCAGGCCACGCGCTGGCCGAAGCTGTAGGCGTCGTAGTCGGCCAGGTAGTGGCGCGCGCGCTCAGGTGCCGACGTGGACATCGCCTTCGTAGCCGTTGCAGCCCAGGTGTTCCAGCGCGATCGACAAGGCCAGCGCGTAGCTCTGCGCGCAATAGCCGCCGACCTGCCCCACGCGCTGCCGCGAGGCCGCGCACAGGCAGGGTTCGCGCTGGTCGCAGGCATCGTCGTGCACTTCCACGTAAGGCCGGCCGAGGTGCGCGACCGCGGCGGCGGTGGCGGCGCTGTCCGAGCACGCGCCCGGATCCAGCAGCAGCATTTCCACCGCCGCCGCGTCGGCCTGGGCCAGCGCCTGCAGCAGTTCGCTCTCGCTGGCGCAGCCGCGCACCGCCAGGGTCTTGCCGGCACGGCCGGCGTGCTCGAGCAATTGCCGCATCACCCGCGGCGCAATGCGCGCCGGGCGGCCGCGATGGCCGGCCACGCAGTCCGGGCCGCGCAACAACAGGATCGACATGGCGGCGCCCTCAGTTGGCCAGTGCCGCACGCGCGCCGAGATGGCGCGCGGCCACACCCAGCGCGATCGCGTAGCTGTCGGCGAGCGCGCCATTGGCGATCACCGTCAGCAGCGGCGCGTGGCGCGGATGCAGCAGCGGCTCCAGCGCCTGCGCGCTGGCGTCGTGCACTTCGATGTAGGGATGGCCCAGCGCATCGAGCGCCTCGCGCAGGTGCGCGCCGTGATCGGCCAGGTCCGCGGCCGGCAGCTCGCCGGAGTCCAGCAGCACCAGTTCGGTCTCGTCGTGCGCACCCTGCTGCAGCCGCGCCACGATCTGCGCCGCATCGGCACAGGCCACCGGCACCACCCGGGCGCCGGACGCGCCGGCCAGGCGCCGCGCAACGGCAATGGCCGGCGCATCGCGGTGCGGGCCTTGAATCACCAAAATCGACATGGAACACATCCAACGGAAAGGACGCTGCAGACTCTAGGCCTGTGCCGCGTAAGCGCGCCATTGCGGTAGGCGGCTGGGGCGTAAAGCTTGCGTAAGAAGTGCCGGGATTGGGGATTCGGCATTGGGGATTCGAAAGAACGCAAGCCGGCAGAGCCACGCTTCGCGACCCACCGCTTTTGCGAATCCCCAATCCCGAATCCCCAATCCCGGAAGTGCGGCGCCGCCGCGCTTCTGCGATCATCTCCGGTTTCCCGCTGCCGACGCCGCCAGGAACCCTTCCATGACCCAAACCGCCTTGCGCCGCGATGTCGGCCCATTCGCCCTGATGCTGACCGGCCTGGGTTCGATCATCGGCTCCGGCTGGCTGTTCGGCGCCTGGCGCGCGGCCGGGCTGGCCGGCCCCGGCGCGGTCTGGGCCTGGCTGCTGGGCGCGGCGATCGTCACCACCATCGCCCTGGCCTATGCCGAACTGGGCGCGATGTTCCCCGAGTCCGGCGGCATGGTCCGCTACAGCCACTACTCGCACGGCTCGCTGGTCGGTTTCATCGCCGGCTGGGCCAACTGGATCGCGATCGTGTCGGTGATTCCGGTCGAGGCCGAGGCCTCGGTGCAGTACATGGCCTCGTGGCCGTGGCAGTGGGCGCAGGATCTGTACGTGCAGCAGCCCGGCGGCGCCGGCGAGCTGTCGGTGCCGGGCCTGTACATCGCCGCGGCGCTGGTGCTGGTGTATTTCCTGCTGAACTTCTGGAGCGTGAAGCTGTTCGCGCGCTCCAACAGCCTGATCACCGTGTTCAAGCTGGTGGTGCCGGCGCTGACCGGCGTGGCGCTGATCGCCAGCGGGTTCCACAGCGAGAACTTCAGCGTCGGCCTGCACGGCGGCACGCATACGATCGATTTCGCCGCGGTGCTGACCGCGGTGGCCACCGCCGGCATCGTGTTCAGCTTCAACGGCTTTCAGAGCCCGGTGAACCTGGCCGGCGAAGCGCGCGATCCCGGGCGCAGCATCCCGTTCGCGGTGCTCGGCTCGATCGCGCTGGCCACGGTGATCTACCTGATCCTGCAGGTGGCCTACATCGGCGCGGTGCCGCCGGAACTGCTGGCCAAGGCCGGCTGGCACGGCATCGATTTCCGCTCGCCGTTCGCGCAGCTGGCGATCATCGTCAACCTGCATTGGCTGGCGATGCTGCTGTACGTGGACGCCTTCGTCAGCCCCAGCGGCACCGGCATCACCTACACCGCGACCACCGCGCGGATGATCTACGGCATGGAACGCAACGGCACCCTGCCGGCGGTACTGGGCAAGCTGCATCCGCACTGGGGCGTGCCGCGCCCGGCGATGTTCTTCAACCTGGCGGTGTCCTACCTGTTCCTGTTCTTCTTCCGCGGCTGGGGCACGCTGGCGGCGGTGATCTCGGTGGCCACGATCATCTCCTACCTGACCGGCCCGATCAGCGCGATGGCGCTGCGCCGGCACGCGCCGGAGATGCACCGCCCGCTGCGCATCTTCGGCCTGCCGGTGCTGGCCGCCACCGCCTTCGTGCTGGCCACCGAGCTGCTGTACTGGGCGCGCTGGCCGCTGACCGGCGAGATCATCGTGCTGATGCTGGTGGCGCTGCCGGTGTACGCCTACTACCAGCACCGCCAGGGCTGGAAGGACTTCGGCAAGCACCTGCGCGGCGCCAGCTGGCTGATCGCCTACCTGCCGACCATCGCGCTGCTGTCGTGGGCCGGCAGCACCACCTTCGGCGGCCATGGCTACCTGTCCTATGGGCCGGACCTGATCGTGGTCGGCGTGGTCGCGCTGGGCTTCTATTTCTGGGGCGTGCGCGCCGGCTGGCGCACGCCGTCGCTGCAGCAGGCCAGCGCCGGCTGAGGCCGGCGTCGGCGCGGGGTCAGCGCAGCGCCTGCAGCAGGCGCGAGACCAGCGTGGCGCCGACGAACCCGGGCAGGCTGCACAGCAACGCCATGGTGAAGGTCTCGATGAAATCGCGCCGCGTGTCCAGTACCGCGAACGCGATGCCGAGGCAGATCAGCGACAGCAGCAGCCCGACCACGCCGATCCGCGCATGCGCGCGCCAGCCGTGCAGCCGCGGCCAGTACCACGCGGCGACAGCGCCGGTCAGCAGCGCCGGCACCGCGCCGAACAGATAGGAAAACAGCGAGATCGCCAGCGCCCCCGCCAGCGCATCGATCGGCGCGTCGCCGCCATCCAATGCGCCGAACAGCAACAGCGGCAGCGCCACCACGAACGTTCCCAGCGGCGGCCCCCCGATCAGGAACGCCAGCACCACGCCGGTGCGCACCAACCCGGGATGCAGCGGGTCGACGGCATCGGCCGCATCGGGCAGGGTGTCTTGCCCGACCGCAGGCGCAGGCGGGTGGAGCGTGTCCGGCGCCGCCGGCGCGACGTCCGGCGGGTCGGCGGACACGCCTCAGCCCCGGCTCACTGCCGCTGCGCCGCGCTGGCGTCGCGGGTGGCGCGGAACTCCGAGTCGCTGCTCCAGTTCGGCCATTGCGGCGAGTTGGCCAGCTCGCTGCCCAGCGTGTACAGCACCTGCAGGTCGCGCGCGGCGCCGGCGAAGGTCCAGCTCGGCAGCCATTCGTCGCCGGGCTGGTGATAGCGCTTGGCGGTGTAGTCGTCCGACGCCGCCTTGCCGGCCTTGACCCCGCCATCCACCCAGTCCTGCCCGGCCGAGAACGACAGCGCCGGCACGCCGCGCTTGGCGAAGGAGAAGTGGTCGGAGCGGAAGAAGTAGCCGGCTTCCGGCTTCGGGTCCGGCGTGTAGCGCAGGTCCCAGCGCTTGGCGACCGTCTTCAGATCGTCGAGCAGGTCCAGCTTGGCGGTGCCGTAGATGCCGAAATCGCGCGACGGGCCGAACGGGCTCATGCCGTCCATGTTGATCACCGCCACCGTGCGCGCCAGCGGATACAGCGGCTTGGACGCGTAGTACTCCGAGCCGAGCAGGCCCTTCTCCTCGGCGGTGACCGCCAGGAACACCACCGAGCGCTGCGGCGCCGGGCCCTTGGCGAACACGCGTGCCAGTTCCAGCAGCGCGGCGGTGCCGCTGGCGTTGTCCAGCGCGCCGTTGAAGATGCGGTCGCCGTTGGCGTCGGGCGCGCCGACGCCGATGTGGTCCCAGTGCGCGGTGTAGATCACGCTGTCGTCCGGATGGGTGCTGCCGGGCAGCCGCGCGACCACGTTGTGCGAAGTGATGACCTCCGACTTCACCGCGTAGTCGGCATGCAGGCGCTCGCCCTTCAGTTCCACCGGCTTGAACTCGCGCGATTGCGCCTGCTTCTTCAAGGCCTCGAAATCCAGCCCGGCGCGCTTGAACAGGTCCACCGCCAGGTCGCGCTGGATCCAGCCTTCGAGCGTGGGATGCGCGGCCTTGGGATCGTCGCGGACCACGTCGAACATGCTGTTGGTGTTGGAGCTGGCCACCGTGGCCCAGCCGTAGGAGGCCGGGGCGGTCTCGTGCACGATCAGCACGCCGGCCGCGCCCTGCCGCGCGCCCTCTTCGTACTTGTAGGTCCAGCGGCCGTAGTAGGTCATGCCCTTGCCGTCGAACGCGCCCTTGCCGGTCTCGAAGTCCGGGTCGTTGATCAGCACCACCGCGATCTTGCCCTTCAGGTCCACGCCCTTGAAGTCGTCCCAGCCGCGCTCCGGCGCCTTGACCCCGTAGCCGACGAACACCAGCGGCGCGCCGTCGATGGCGACCTGGCTGCTGCCGTCGAGCGCGGCGCGCACGGCGATCTGCTGGCCCTGGGTCAGCGCCTGGCGCTGGCCGCCGGCCTCGACCGCCACCTGCGGCGTGCCGACGATGTCGGCGCGGCGCAGCGGCACCGCCTGCGTCCACAGGCGCTTGCCGTCCTGCAGGTCGCCGCCCGGCTGCAGGCCCGCGGCCTGGAACTGCGCGCTCAGGTAGGCCACGGTCTTGTCCTCGCCCGGCGTGGCCGGCGCGCGGCCTTCGTACGCGTCGGAAGACAGCGTCTTGACGTCGGCGGAAATGCGCTTGGTGTCGAAATTCGGTGCCGACGGCGGCGCCGCCATCAGTGCGCCGGAAATCGCCAGCGCCAGCATGCCCATGATCGGTCGCTTCACTCTTGCCCCTTGGATGGATGTACCCGCCCGAGTGTAGCGACGCCGGCGGCGAGCGGCCAAGCAGGGCCGGCACCGCCCAAAAAGACGTGACGCACTGCTCGGATTGCCATCTGCGCATGCTCTAATCGCCGCGCTCGCCAAGCGCATCGCAGCGCTCGTGGACAAGCCGCCCTTCTGTGCCGGCAATCACGACGCCCGCCGCATCGGCTCCCGATGATGGCCGCCATGCGCCCCGCCGGCGCCCCCACCTTTGGCCGTTCCGTCTTGGACCGGCCGTTTTCGGAGAACCAGAGAGATGTCGACGTCGAAAAAATCCCGCATCACCCGCTGCCTGCTGGCCGCGGCGCTATTGGCGGCCAGCGGTTCGGCCTGGAGCTACGCCATCAACGGCGGCAAGGTGGTGGACGACAGCGGCAATCCCGTGCAGCTGCGCGGCGTCAACTGGTTCGGCTTCGAGACCAACGTGCACAGCGTGCACGGCCTGTGGGCGCGCAACTGGAAGGACATGATCACGCAGATGCAGGGCCTGGGCTTCAACGCCGTGCGCCTGCCGTTCTGCCCGCAGACCTTGAACGGCACCGCGCCGAGCAGCATCGACTACGGCCTCAATCCGGACCTGCAGGGCCTGAGCGCGTTGCAGGTGATGGACAAGGTGATCAACGAACTCAGCAGCCGCGGCATGTACGTGCTGCTCGATCACCACACGCCGGACTGCAACGCGATTTCCGAGCTGTGGTACACCTCCTCCTACAGCGAGCAGCAATGGCTCGCCGACCTGACCTTCGTCGCCAAGCGCTACGCAAGCGTGCCGGGCGTGATCGGCCTGGACCTGAAGAACGAGCCGCACGGCGCCGCCACCTGGGGCAGCGGCAACGCCGCCACCGACTGGAACAAGGCTGCCGAGCGTGCCTCGGCAGCGGTGCTGAAGGTGGCGCCGAAATGGCTGATCGTGGTCGAAGGCATCGGCGAGAACGGCAACTGCTCCAGCAGCGGCGGCCACTTCTGGGGCGGCAACCTGGAGCCGCTGGCCTGCACCGCGTTGAACATCCCGGCCAACCGCCTGCTGCTGGCGCCGCACGTGTACGGCCCGGACGTGTTCATGCAGTCCTACTTCAGCGCCTCCAATTTCCCGGCCAACATGCCGGCGATCTGGGAGCAGCACTTCGGCCAGTTCGTGCAGTCCGGCCACGCGCTGCTGCTCGGCGAGTTCGGCGGCAAGTACGGCCAGGGCAATGCGCTGGACGTGAAGTGGCAGAACGCGCTGGTCGACTACCTGATCGGCAAGGGCATCCACAGCGGCTTCTACTGGTCGTGGAATCCGAACAGCGGCGACACCGGCGGCATCCTCAACGACGACTGGTCCTCGGTGCGCACCGACAAGGTCACCCTGCTGAAGAAACTGTGGGGCGATTCCAGCAGCACCACGCCCGCACCGACGCCGACGCCTACTCCAACGCCGACGCCCACGCCCACGCCCACGCCGACCCCGGGCAGCGCCAGCTTCAGCACCAAGACCATCGTCGACAGCGACTGGAACGCCGGCTATTGCCACCGCGTGCAGGTGACCAACACCGGCAGCGCGAGCGGCAACTGGGCGGTCAGCCTGTCGATCGGCGGCACCGTCAACAACCTGTGGAATGCCACCTGGTCGCAGTCCGGCAGCACGCTCAAGGCATCCGGCGTGGACTGGAACAAGACCCTGGCGCCCGGCGCCACCGCCGAATTCGGCTTCTGCGCCGCGCGCTGACCGCGTGCAATGAAAGCGCCGCCGCGCACACCTGCGCGGTGACAATGCGAACGGCAGCGTCCCACGACGCTGCCGTTCGCATTTGCGGCGACGCAGCGCGCTCGCCGCGCTTTCGATGACCACGCCAGGTGCGGGAGTGCGTCGGGGTCGCGCCGGACGATCGCCCGCGACGGGCTCGCTCGGCAAGTCCACCGCCACCGACCTCGCTCCCGGTTCCAGACGCTCGGCAAGGCAAGCGGGAGAACGCGTCTTGGCCGCCGCCGCTGTGCCATAAGTCACGTTCCGAGCCCGGCGTGCGCCCACTATGCTGGCCCATTCTCCTCATCAGGCCCGGCCCCATGCTTCGACCCTTGTCGTTGTTGATCTCCAGCATCCTCACCCTTGGCGTCGGCGCCGCCATCGCACCGGCCAGCGCCGCGCCGCCGGCACTGGCGGCCAAGGCCACCGTGCCGGAGATCGCCTACACCCGCTTCACCCTGCCCAACGGCCTGACCGTGGTGGTGCACGAAGACCACAAGGCGCCGGTGGTGGCGGTGAGCATCTGGTACCACATCGGCTCCGGCGACGAGCCGGCCGGCAAGACCGGCTTCGCCCACCTGTTCGAGCACCTGATGTTCTCCGGCTCGGAAAACCACAAGGGCACCTATTTCCAGCCGTTCGAGAAGGTCGGCGCCACCGACATGAACGGCACCACCTGGTTCGACCGCACCAACTACTTCGAGACCGTGCCGACCACCGCGCTGGACATGGCGCTGTGGATGGAATCGGACCGCATGGGCCACCTGCTCGGCGCGATCGGGCAGAAGGAACTGGATACCCAGCGCGGCGTGGTGCAGAACGAAAAGCGCCAGGGCGAGAACCGCCCGTACGGGCGCGTGGACGAGAACATCCTGGCCAACATCTTCCCGGCCAACCATCCGTACCAGCACGACACCATCGGCTCGATGGCCGACCTCGACGCGGCCTCGCTGGACGACGTCAAGCAGTGGTTCCACGACAACTACGGCGCCGCCAACACCACCCTGGTGCTGGCCGGCGACATCACCGTGGCCCAGGCCAAGGCCAAGGCCGAGCAGTACTTCGGCGACATCCCCGCCGGCAAGCCGGTGCCGCGCCAGCAGCCGTGGATCACCCCGCTGGCCAGGCAGACCCGCGGCGTGCAGCACGACCATGTCGCGCAGCCGCGCATCTACCGCACCTGGGTGGCGCCGCAGCTGGGCAGCGACGACGCCGTGCAGCTGGACCTGGCCACCACCGTGCTCGGCGGCGGCAAGACCAGCCGCCTGTACCAGCGCCTGGTGTACCGCGACAACCTGGTGGACGACGTCTCGGCCAGCATCCAGCCGTTCGCGCTGGCCAGCCAGCTGCAGATCACTGCCGACGTGAAGGACGGCGTGGACCCGGCCAAGGTCGAGGCCGCCATCGCCGACGAACTGAAGAAATTCCTGGCCGAAGGCCCGAGCGCCGACGAACTGCAGCGCGCCCAGGTCAACTACCGCGCCGGCTTCGTGCGCGGCCTGGAGAAAGTCGGCGGCTTCACCGGCAAGGCCGCGATCCTGGCCGAGGGCCAGGTCTATCGCAAGGATCCGGGCGCCTACAAGCACGACCTGGAGCGCGCGCAGGCGGCCACCGCGGCCAGCGTGCGCAAGGCCGCCGACACCTGGTTCGGCAAGGGCGACTACCTGCTGACCGTGCTGCCGGCCGGCGACGGCTTCGACCCGGTGGCCGAGGACAAGGCGGTCAAGCCGCTGCCCGCGGCCGACGGCAAGCCCGCGCCCACGCTGCCGGCCAAGGCCAGCTACAGCGTCGGCAAGAACCAGGTCGATCGCGCCGCCGGCATCCCGGAGACCACCCAGTTCCCGAGCCTGAGCTTCCCGCAGCTGCAGCGCGGCAAGCTCAAGAACGGCATCGAAGTGGTGTTGGCCGAACGCCACACCATCCCGGTGACCCAGGTCGAACTGCTGTTCGACGCCGGCTACGCGGCCGACCAGGGCGGCAAGCTCGGCACCGCCAACTTCACCGCGGCGCTGATGAACGAGAGCACCCGCAGCCTGGATTCGGTGGAAGTGGCGCAGCGCCGCCAGCGCCTGGGCGCGATCACCAGCGTGGCGTGCGAGCTGGACAGCTGCGCCGCCTCGCTCGACGCGCTCAACGACCAGCTGGCACCGTCGCTGGCGCTGTTCGCCGACATCGTGCGCAACCCGGCGTTCAAGGCCGAGGACATCGAACGCATCCGCGGCCAGTGGCTGGCCTCCATCGCGCAGGAGAAGACCCAGCCGCAGGGCCTGGCGCTGCGCACCCTGCCGCCGCTGCTGTACGGCCCGCAGCATCCCTACGGCGTGCCGCTCACCGGCAGCGGCACCGAAACGGCGATCAAGAGCCTGAGCGCCAGCGACCTGACCGCGTTCCAGAACAGCTGGCTGCGCCCGGACAACCTGCGCATCCTGGTCGCCGGTGACACCACCCTGGCGCAGATCATCCCGCAGCTGGACGCGGCGTTCGGCGACTGGCAGCCGCCGGCGGCCACGCGCCCGAGCAAGACCCTGTCGCAGGTCGCCGCACAGCCCAAGCCGCGCGTGTTCCTGATCAACCGCGCCGACGCGCCGCAGTCGCTGATCCTGGCCGGCCTGCTGGCGCCGTCGACCAAGGCGCCGAACAACCTCGCCATCGGCGTGGCCAACGGCGCCTTCGGCGGCACCTTCACCTCGCGGTTGAACATGAACCTGCGCGAGGACAAGCGCTGGGCCTACGGCGCCAACAGCTTCATGCTGGATGCGCAGGGCCAGCGCCCGTTCCTGTTCTTCGCCCCGGTGCAGACCGACAAGACCGCCGAATCGGCCGCGGAGATCCTGAAGGAAGCCAAGGCCGTGGTCGGCGACAAGCCGCTGACCGCCGACGAGATCGCCAAGATCAAGAACCAGCGCATCCGCGCCCTGCCGGGCAGCTTCGAGACCACCGGCGCAGTGCTGGGCGCGGTCGAGAGCATCGTCCAGTACGGGCGTCCGGACGACTACGTGCAGACCCTGAAGACGCGCCTGGAAGGCATCGACCAGACCGCGGCGGAAGCGGCGATCAAGGAAATCGTCGCGCCGCAGGCGATGACCTGGGTGATCGTCGGCGACCTCAAGCAGATCGAGGCGCCGGTACGCGCGCTGAAGCTGGGCGAGGTGCAGGTGCTGGACAGCGACGGCCAGCCGGTCAAGGCGAAGGCCAAGGCCGCCGGCAAGCAGTAAGGCAACACGCGCATGGCCGGGAGGTCCCGGCCATGCGTGGCAAGGCGGCGTACGGGCGGATCGCCCGCGACGCCGGAACGCCTTGGCGTGGCGACGCGCGCGCAGTGGTGCATACGCTGCCCGATCCCCAGTCTCGCATTAGAGGCACGCGCGCAAGCGCGCTGCCGATTGCAGCCATCGTTGCGCGCTGCACGCATCGGTCGCTCGACATCCAAGCAGTGCAAGGTCAGGACGACGGCCGCGAGCCGTTCCTTCCTGTTTCCGGAAAAAGCTGGCTGACCGAGCATCCTCGCAGAAGTAGACTCGCCTCCTGGACGCTGCTGCCGATCGGAGATCGCGATGCTTGAAAACACATTCTCGGATGGCGAAGCGGCCATCACCCCAGCGGACCTGGATCACCTGGAATCGGTGATTGGCAGAAAGCTGCCGACTCCCTTCAGGGAGCATTACCTCAAGTACAACGGCGGCATGCCTGAGCGAGCGTATTGGGTCGGCGAAGATGGTTACGAGCCGATCGAGGTCGCCACGTTTAAACCGATTGCGCATTGCGACTACACGCTGCTGTCCACCTACCGGTTGATGCTGCAGAAACAGGTTCTGCCCGCACGCCTGCTGCCGTTCGCGAACGACTGCGGCGGCAACTTCTTTTGTCTGGATCTGGACACGGGAGCCGTCCGCTATTTCACCACCGACACCTTCGACAGCGACCTCAGCCCGGAGCAAAACCAGGCCAACGCCGAAAGGCCTGTCTGCCCGGATTTCCTTCAGTTCGTCCAAGGGCTGATCGACGAGGAGGATGCGGACGAGGAATGAACCGGGCAGCAAAACGAGCATGGCAAGCAATGCCCTTCACGGCACCTGGCCGCAGCGCTTGCTATCCCGGACATCCTTCCCGCCGCTACCCGTTCGATGCCGACCGCTCCGCCACGCATCGCCAATCCCGCTCCGCGCATCCGCGTCGGCTGCGCCGGCTGGTCGATCGCCAGCACCCAGCGCGCGCTGGTCGGCGACGGCGCCAGCCAGCTGCAACGCTATGCGACCCGCTTCGATGCGGTCGAGATCAACTCCACCTTCTACCGCGCCCACCGTCCCGCCACCTACCAGCGCTGGGCCGACAGCGTGCCGGCGGACTTCCGCTTTTCGGCCAAGCTGCCGCGCACCATCACCCACGACGCGCGCCTGTCCGGCGTGGGGCCACTGTTGCAAACCTTCCTCGACGAAGCCGGCCACCTCGGCGACAGGCTCGGCTGCCTGCTGGTGCAACTGCCGCCGAGCCTGGCCTTCGATGCGCGCACCGCCGCCACCTTCTTCGCCATGCTGCGGCGCCGCTGGCACGGCGGCATCGCCTGCGAACCGCGCCACGCCAGCTGGTTCAGCGCGCGCGCCGAGGCCTTGTGGCAGCGCCACCGCATCGCCCGCGTCGCCGCCGATCCGGCGCTGAACGCCAGCGCCGCGCAACCCACCGGCACCGCGGCCCCGGCCTACTGGCGCTGGCACGGCGCGCCGCGCGTCTACTACAGCGACTACGCCGACGACACGCTGCGCGGCCTGGCCGAGCGCGTCGCCGCCGCCACGCCGCACACGGACGAAGCCTGGGTGATCTTCGACAACACCGCGCTCGGCCACGCCCTCGCCAACGCCGCCACGCTGCAGGCGCAACTGCGCGCGCTCGGCGCCGGCACCGCCGGCTGACCGCCACGCCCCGCCGGGGCCCGCCGTTTGCGGGACAAGGGCCCGCCCTGCTGCGGCAGGAACCGGACACTCGCTCGCCGCCCCTGTAGGAGCGGCTTCAGCCGCGACACACCGTGTCGGCACCCGGCTGCCGCCGATGCAAGGCGCTCCGCTTTCGTGCGCCAGGTCCGCAGACTCGGGCCAGCGGCCAACATCGACGCACCGCGCCGTCCGGCCCGCAGCGGCGGCGCCAAGCCCGCGGGCGGCGGCGCCCGATTGGCCCCGCTCTTGCATCGCCTCCGGCATGTCTCCGCAACGCACTCCGATTCAAGCCCACCGGCGCATGGCCGATATCGCCAGATCGGCCGATCGCGTCGCGCCTCGGCCGGACCGCCCCGCGCTTCCGGGTTTCGCCAGCGCGCGGCCGCCACAGCCGCCAGTCACCCGCCTCCTCCTTCGGTCGTTTACCATGCCGCACGCATCCTGCTCTGGACCCGAGATGAGCCATGCCGCTCCTCCCTGTTGCACGCCGCTGCTGAGCCTGTCGCTGGGCCTGCTGCTGGGCAACTACGACACCGCCTCGGCGCAGCCCGCGCCGACCGCGATGCAGACCGCGCCGGCACCCGCGCCGCTGACCCCGGACCTGGCCTACCCCGAACTGTTCCAGGCGGTGCAGCAGCAGGAACTGTTCGACGACCAGAAGCACTTCGTCGATGCGCTGCCGCTGCGCGACCCGGCCCTGATCAACGCCGACTACCTGGCCCAGCGCCAGCAGCCGGACTTCGACCTGCGCCGCTTCGTCGCCGCCAACTTCGAGGAATCCGGCCCGGTGCAGACCGAGGCGATCCGCCAGGACACCGGCCTGCGCGAGCACATCGACGCGCTGTGGCCGCTGCTGGTGCGGCGCCAGGTGGACGTGCCGGCGCACAGCAGCCTGCTGTCGCTGCCGCAGCCCTACGTGGTGCCGGGCGGGCGCTTCCGCGAGGTCTACTACTGGGATTCGTACTTCACCATGCTCGGCCTGGTCGAGAGCGGCGAGCGCGAACGCAGCCGGCAGATGCTGGACAACTTCGCCTACCTGATCGACACCTACGGGCACATCCCCAACGGCAACCGCAGCTACTACCTGAGCCGCTCGCAGCCGCCGTTCTTCTCGCACATGGTGCAGCTGCAGGCCAAGGTGGAAGGCGACGCCGCCTATGCGCGCTACCTGCCGCAGCTGCAGAAGGAATACGCGTACTGGATGCAGGGCGCGCAGACGCTGGCGCCGGGCAGCGCGCAGGCGCACGTGGTGCGGCTGGCCGACGGCAGCCTGCTCAACCGCTACTGGGACGCGCGCGACACGCCGCGCCCGGAAGCCTGGCTGCACGACGTGCGCACCGCCGCCGAGGCCAAGGACCGCCCGGCCGCCGAGGTCTACCGCGACCTGCGCGCCGGCGCCGAGAGCGGCTGGGACTATTCCAGCCGCTGGCTGGGCGACCGCAAGACCCTGGCCACGATCCGCACCACCGCCATCGTCCCGGTCGATCTCAACAGCCTGCTCTACCACCTCGAAACCACCCTGGCCCTGGCCTGCGCCAAGAACCCGGGCGCGGCCGGCTGCGACACCGACTACGCGGCCCTGGCCAGCGCGCGCAAGACCGCGATGGACAAGCACCTGTGGAGCGATGCCGGCTACTACGCCGACTACGACTGGCAGCAGCGCCGGCTGCGCGACCAGGTCACCGCCGCGGCGCTGTATCCGCTGTTCGTCGGCATCGCCTCGCCGGCGCGCGCCAAGCGCAGCGCCGACACCGTGCAGGCGCAGCTGCTGCGTCCCGGCGGCCTGGCCACCACCCGCCTGCATACCGGCCAGCAATGGGACGAGCCCAACGGCTGGGCGCCGCTGCAATGGATCGCGGTGGACGGCCTGCGCCGCTACGGCCAGGACGCGCTGGCGCAGCGCATCGGCAGCCGCTTCCTGGCGCGGGTGCAGGCGCTGTTCGCGCAGCAGCACAAGCTGGTGGAGAAGTACGGCGTCGACGCCAAGGCGCAGGGCGGCGGCGGCGGCGAATACGCGCTGCAGGACGGCTTCGGCTGGACCAACGGCGTGACCCTGCTGTTGCTGGACCTGTACGCCAAGCAGGCGCCCGCCCCAGCGCTGACGCCGGCCGCGCAGCAGGCGCGGCAGCCGGAGCCGGCCACGCCCTGAGGCGCCGGCCGGCGGGTATGCTGCGATCCTTGCCCAGACCCAAGGATCGAAGATGAGCGTACGTACCCTGGCCGAATTCCTGTCGGCCTCGCGCGAGAAGGACGCCTCCGCGGACGCGTTCGAACTGGAAAGCCCGCACCTGCTGGAAGTGCGCCTGGACGGCCTGGTCTGGGCCAAGGCCGGGGCCATGGTCGCGCGCAAGGGCGCGGTCAAGTTCACCCGCCAGGGCCTGCTGGAACAGGGCCTGGGCAACCTGCTGAAGAAGGCGGTCAGCGGCGAAGGCATGCAGCTGATGAAGATCGAGGGCCAGGGCCGCGTCTATCTGGCCGACGCCGGCAAGAAGATCACCCTGCTGCGCCTGGCCGGCGAGTCGATCTTCGTCAACGGCAACGACGTGCTCGCCATCGAGGCCGGCATCGACAGCCAGATCACCATGATGCGCAAGGTCGCCGGCATGCTCTCCGGCGGCCTGTTCAACGTGCGCCTGAGCGGCCACGGCATCGTCGCCATCACCTCGCACTACGAACCGCTGACGCTGCCGGTCAACGCGCAGAGCGGCCCGGTGTTCACCGACCCCAACGCCACCGTGGCCTGGTCCGGCGGGCTGACCCCGGAGATCGTCGCCGACGTCAGCCTGGGCACGCTGCTCGGGCGCGGCTCCGGCGAGAGCATCCAGCTGCGCTTCGCCGGCGAAGGCTGGGTAGTGGTGCAGCCGTACGAGGAAGTGGCGCTGCAGGCGAAGAGCTGAGCCCGGGCGCCGGAGACCAGCGCCTGCGTCAGCCTGGACGCGCTGCCTGACCGCGGCGGCGGCGAGAGCATGCAGTTGCGTTTCGCAGGCGATCGCCGGGAATGGTGCAGCCGTACGACGAAGTGCGCTGCAGGCCAGGCGCTGAGGGCTGGCACACACGGTCAGCCTGGCTTGCCGATGGAATGGCCGGATGCCGCGCATAGCCGCCGGGTCGGTGCACCATGCTCCCTGCGCTGCCGCGCGCTGCGCGGACGCACCGTGGCGGCATGTATGCGGATGCCAGGTTCGATCGTGCGTGCGTCGGCGGGAAAGCGCGCGACCACGCGACCTGCAAGCCTTACGTGGGAACCCGCGCTACTGCGCCGGCGTTTCCGTCTTGATTCCCATCGCTTCGCGGTAGCGTTGATAGAGCGCCATCACCTTGTCGATGTAGTCGCGGGTTTCCGCATACGGCGGCACGCCGCGATAGCGCGCCACGGTGCCGATGCCGGCGTTGTAGGCGGCCGCGGCGAGCGTGCGGTCGCCCTGGTAGCGGCGCAGCAGCGACTGCATGTAGCGCGCGCCGCCGGCGATCGACTGGTCGGCGGCGAACGGATCGGCCACGCCGTATTCCTTCGCCACTTCGGGCATCAGCTGCATCACGCCCTGTGCGCCCTTGGGCGACACCGCCGCCGCGTCGAAGCCGCTTTCGGCGTGCGCGATCGCGCGCAGCCACGGGTCGTCCACCCCGGTGGCGCGCGCCGCGGCGCGGAATTGCTTTGCGTGCATGTTCAACTGCGGCGCGCCGACCTTGCCCAGTCCCGGATGCGCCGCCTCGCCCGGCGGAGTGACCGCGGTGAAGCGCAGGTACGGGCGCGACCCGGGCAGATTGCGCGTGGAATACACCAGGCGTCCGTCCTGCTCGCGCTCGTACAGGGTGCCGCTGAACACGCCCATGCTGCCCCACAGGTTGGGCGTGGCGATCGCGGCGTCGTCGAGCTCCTTCGGCGTGCATTTGGAGCCCGGCTCCGGCGCGGTCGCCAGGCTGACCGTGCCGTCGCGCACGCAGCGGTACACCGTGCGCGCCTGCGCGCCGGCGACGACGCAGCACGACAGCAGCAGGACCAGCAGCGGTCGGGAACAGGGCATGGGCGGCTGACGGAACGGGCGAAGGCGGGCGCGCATCATCGCGCACCGGGCGTCGGCGCAGGTGAGGACCGGGCGGACGGCGCTTTCTGACGCGCGCCGTGTAGGAGCGGCTTCAGCCGCGACATGTTGCCGACGCCGCCGCAGTTCAGGCTCCGCTCGTCGCGACTGAAGTCGCTCCCACAGGAGACTTGCGGCGAGCCGGCCGGGTGCACTGTGGGGGGACCTCAGTCCCGGCCGCTTCCGAGATCGGATAGCCAGACCACTCCGTTTGTCGCGGCCGAAGCCGCTCCTACAGGAGAGACTTGCGGCGCGCCGGCCGGGTGCGCTGTGGGAGGGACTTCAGTCCCGACTGCTTCCGAGCCCGGATAGCCGGCCACGTCGCTTGTCGCGGCTGAAGCCGTTCCTACAACGGCACGCAGCCGGGAAAGCGCCACCGCTACGGCGCGCACGCCGCTAGTTTCTGGTCGGCATACCACAGCGCGCGCCGCGCCAGGTCGTAGGCGCTGTCGGCGGCGCGCGGCAGGGTCTGCTGCGCCAGGATCGGGTCGGCGCCGTGGGCCATGGCCTTTTCCACGCGCTGCAGTTCGTCCAGGTTGTCCAGCACCGGCTGCAGCAGGCGGCTGCGCTGCGCCGCCGGGCAGGCCGCGCGGCGCTGCTCCAGTTCGCCGATCGCCTTGCGGATGCGGCGGCTGGCTTCGCCGTCCAGGCCGGGCGCCTTTTCCAACGCGATCGGCGCGGCCTTGTAGGCATCGCCGGTGGCCTCGCTGCCGAGGTCGCCCGGGCGCTCGTGCAGCGCCGGGTTAAAGCGCACGTCCGGCGGCGGCCGCGCCACCGCCGACTGGTGGGTGCTCTTGGGCAGCATCTTCTTCATCGCATCGCCGATGCCCTGCATCGCCACGTCGCCCAGGGTGCCGCTGGTGGCCCAATCCTTGTCGAAGCGGGTGGGCCGGTAGTCGATCGGGTTCGGACGCTCGAGCAGGCGCTTGGCCTTGGCCAGGTCGCGCGGATTGGTGGTGCCCGGCGGGGTGCCTTGCGCCTCGGCGAACGGATCCACCGCCACGCCGTCCGGCAACCGCGCGCTGCCGTCGCGGGTGTACAGCGTGGCGCTCATCGGCGCGGCCTGCGTGGCCACGGGGGCGGCCGTGCGGGTCGGGGGCGGCAGCGGCGCTTGCGCCGCGCGCGCGGTGGCCGGCGCGCGCCGTGCCGCGGCATGCGGCGCGGACTGGGCGGCCTGCGGTGACGGTGGCGGCGCGGCAACCGGTTCCGGGCGCGGCACGAACACCAGCCGCATCGCGTCGTGGACGCGCGGCGGCGTCGCCGCCGGCGCGATCAACAGCAGGCGGCCGAGCAACAGCAGGATCAGCAAGGTGGTGGCGGCCGCGCCCAGGTGCAGCAGCCGGTCTTCCGCAGGCGCAGACGTCACGACGATCGAGATTCCATAGCGAGGTATGCGTCCACCGGAGGATTGTCTCCGGACTCCGCTATGGTGCCGTGAGTTCCTGTGCCGCAACGTGTCAATCGGCGTCCAACGCCGTCATGCGCTGCCACCCGCCGCCGGACTGCGGGTGCAAAACCCCCGCCACGCTTGACGCTGCGCCGTGTCGCGAGGAAACCGGCTAAGGTGGCCGGCGCCGCTACGGCGACAGCCGGCGTACAGCCAACGCGCGTCGCCCCCCTGGTTTGGAGAACGCCCCGTCGTGAAAACCCGTCTGCCATGAAGCACGCAACGATTCGCTGGCTAAGCGCCTGCCTGCTGAGTGCCGCCGCGGCGCTCCCGGCCACTGCCGCGCCGTCGCACCTGGACAGCATCGCGCAGCGCGGCACGCTGCGCGTGTGCACCACCGGCGACTACCTGCCCTACAGCCTGCTGCGTGCGGACGGCGGCTACGAAGGCATCGACATCGCCCTGGCGCAATCGCTCGCGGCCAGCCTGGAGGTGCCGGTGACCTGGGTCCCCACGCGCTGGGCGACGCTGCTGCCGGACCTGCTCGCCGATCGCTGCGACATCGCCGTCGGCGGCATCTCGGTGTCGCTGCAGCGGCAGCGCCACGCCTGGTTCAGCGCCGTGCTCGACGTGGACGGCAAGATCCCGCTGGTGCGCTGCGCCGACCAGCAGCGCTATCGCGACATCGCGCAGATCGATCGCGCCGAGGTGCGGGTGATCGAACCGCGCGGCGGCACCAATGAAGCCTTCGCCCGCCGCGAACTGCCGCAGGCGCGGCTGACCCTGTCCGACGACAACACCGCGATCTTCCGCGAACTGCTCGAAGGCCGCGCCGACGTGATGATCACCGATGCTTCCGAAGCGCGCTTCCAGCAGCGCCGCATGCCCGGCCTGTGCGCGGTGAATCCGCAACAGCCGCTGCAGTACAGCGAAAAGGCGTTCCTGCTGCCGCGCGACGACATGGCCTGGAAGGCCTACGTGGACCAGTGGCTGCACCTGAGCAAGGCCAGCGGCGAGTACCGCAAGGCACAGGCGCCGTGGTTGGGAGATGCGGCGGACTAGCGCCCGCATCGCAGGCAGCCAGTCGCCAGTCGCCGCAGTGCATGGCGCCGGCGGTGCATGCGGAGAGCGCCCGGCGGCCCTTCGCGATCCCGCCGGCAAGGCGCTATGCTGCCGACGCCGGCGGCGATCGCTCCGGCAGAAAGGGACATCGACAAGGGGACAATCATGAAGAACGGATGGAGCGCGCTCGCGCTGGCGAGCGTGATGCTGGTGGCCGGGTGCTCGACCAATAGCGTGGTGCGCCAGAGCTACAAGGCCGCGGCGCCGGAAACCTACTGGTACCAGGTCAAAGGCAACGAAGACACCGATGCCGAAAGCCTGGGCATGTTCCAGCGCCAGCTCGACGAAAAACTGGACGCGGCGCATCTGCGCGGTGCCGAGGGCAGTGCCGACGCGCGCAAGATGACGATCACCATCGACCATTACTACATGCGCAGCAACGGTGCGCGTTTCTGGGCCGGCATCATGGCCGGGCGCGACAAGATCAAGAGCAAGGTCGAGGTCGCGGGCGCAGATGGCAAGACCGCTGCGCGTTTCGATGTCGAGTCGACCAATACCAGCGCCTGGGGCACGTCCGAAGGCCTGGTCGGCCGCCACGCCGAAGAAATCGTCGAACGGCTCAAGCAGCTGCAGTAGGCAGGTGCGCTGGCGATCGCCGTTGTGCGGAGGACGCAACTGGCGTTCTCCGCGCGCGATGACTGTGCCAGAACACGCCCCACACGGGTATTCGAAGGTGACGCAGCGTTGTGGGAGCGACTTCAGTCGCGACGGGCTTTATCGGTAACGCCCGTCGCGACGGAAGTCGCTCCCACAAAAAGGGCGCATGCCTGCAGATCGACAAGAGCATCGGCTCCGGAACGCGCCTCTGCAGATGGCTCAACGTGTCGCGCGCGCATCTCGCCGCGGTGCCCTGCGCCTACTCCAGCGTCACCCGCAGGTCGCGATTCGCAATGGCCTGGTTGCCGCTGTAGTCGCTTGCGGTGATGCGGATCAGATAGTCGCCCGCGGGCAGTGCGCTCGGCTGCCATCGCCCTTCGGCAATGCGGCCGTCGCGCACGGTGTTGGTCACCACGTAGCGGAAGCGGGTCGTGGCGCTGCCGTGCACGGTGATGCCGCTGTCGGCCGCGTACGCCACCTTCACCGCATCGGCATCGGCGGGCATGCGGTCGAACCGGATGCCCGGCTGCGCCGGCGCGGCACCGGGCAGCGGCCGGCCTTGCGCATCCAGCACCTCGTAGCCCAGCGCATACAGGCCAAGGCGCCGGCGCGGCAGGTTGCGATCCACCTGGTCCCAGGCCTCCACCACGATCTGCACGCCGCCGTTGCCGCGCGCCACCCGTACCCGTCCTTGCGTCGCCGGCAGCGCCTGGCCGTTGCCGTCGAACAGCTCGATGCGCTGGATATGCGGCGGGTAGTGATCGGCGTAGTCGCGGAAACCGAGCAGCACCGCATTGCGTTCGAAGCCGCTGGCGCCCACGCTCAGGTGCACATGCGCCATCGCGTTGATCGTGCCCAGCGCGTCGCCGGCGGCGAAGCGGGTGCCGCGCAGCACGCGCACCCGTTCCGGCGCGCCGTTCTCGTCGGCGAGCAGATGGAAGCGATGCGGATCCAGCGGCGCGCCCTGTGCGGTGCGGCCCACACGCATGTGGATGTAGCCGAGCTGGTCCAGCGCCATGCCTTCGCCGAGTTTGCCCAGCGCCCAGGTCGCGCTGGGGCTGGCGACCTTGGCATCGGCGATGGCGTAGACCGTCTGCCCGACGTCGCCACGGATATCCAGGCCCGCATGCAGATGGTCGCGGCGCTCGCCCTGGTAGTTGCCGCGCACCTCGCCGAGCGTGCCGACCACTTCGTGCCAGCCATCCTGCGGACGCAGCGGCCAGCGGCCGTGGGTGGCCGGCAGCGGCTGTGCGGCGGCCGGTCCGATCACCACGGGCGCGGCAGCGGCAGCGGCCTGCGGCGTGGTCGGCAGCAACCGGTGCACCCGCGCGCTGCCCGCATCGGTGACATAGACCGCGCCGTCCGCGGCCACGGTCACGCCGGCCGGACGCGCCAGGCGGGTGTCGCTGCGCTCGCCGGACAGCACCAGCACGTGTCCGGTCGAGGTGACCTGCAACACGCGGCCGTCGTCGCTGCCGACGTAGCCGTGGCCATCGAAGGTCAGCCCCAGGCTCAGCGGCCGAGATAGCGGCGACGCCTCGCTGGCGCCGGCCAGGGTGACCACCCGCCCGTCCGGCAGCAGCTGGCGGATCGCGTCGTTGCGCAGGTCGGCGATCCACAGCACGCCGGCGCGATCCACCTTCAGGTCGGTCGGCGTATCGAAGCGCGCTTCGGCGCCGATGCCATCGGCATAGCCGGGGCGATCGCCGCCGGCGAGCGTGCGCACCTGGCCGTCGCGCTCGATCACGCGGATGCGGTCGTTGTAGGTGTCGGCGACGTAGACGCGCCCCTGCGCATCCACCGCCACGCCCATCGGGCCGTTGAAGCGCGCCTGCGCGGCCGGGCCATCGCGGAAGCCGGCCGTGCCGTCGCCGGCCAGCGTCGTCACCACGCCCTGCGCGCTGAGCTTGCGGATCGCATGGTTGCCGGTATCGGCGATGTACAGCGTGCCCGCCGCGTCCACGGCGATGCCCGATGGCGTGGCGAAGCGCGCCGCACTGGCGATGCCGTCGGCGAAGCCTTCGGCGCCGCCGGCAACGGTGGCGACCGTGCCGTCGCGGGCGATGCGGCGAATGCGGTTGTTGTCGCCGGCATCGGCCACGTACAGCACGCCGTGCGCATCGACCACGATGCCGTAGGGATCGGCGAAGCGTGCGCGTCCCGCGGCGCCATCGGCCAGGCCGCGCACGCCGTCGCCGGCCACCCACTGCAGCTGCGCCAGCCAACCCAACAACGTCGGCGCCGGTGCGCTGGTGCGCGCCGCGCTGTGCGGACGTTCGCTTCGCCACCAAGCGAACAACGCGAGCGATACCAGCGCCAGCAACAGCAGCCACACCCCGGTCTTTCTCATATCCTGCCCGCGCGACGAATGGTCAGGCACCTTAGACAAAGCGCGCGGCGCAGGGAAGCGCGCGTGCTGGCGGCCTCCCTAAGCGAGCGCGCCTGCGAAATCGATGAACGCCACCGGCACCTGCGCGGTCAGCCAGACGCCGTTGTCGGCGCGATGGAACGCATGCCCGGCCTCGGCCATGGCCTGCGCGCGCACCGTCAGCAACACGGCCCGTCCATAGCGCTGCCCGACCTGCAACGCCGTGTCCGCCGACACCGACAGGTGCACGTGCTGGCGCTGGCCCGGCAGCAATCCATCGCGGCGGATCGCGTCCAAAAAGCGGGTCGCCGTGCCGTGGTACAGCTGCGGCGGCGGTTCCACGGATGCAAGGCCCAGGTCCACCGGCAGCGAATGCCCCTGGTTGGCGCGGATGCGCAGGCCATCGGCGCTGATCGCGAAACGCTGCTTGTCGCTGTCCGCCACCACCCGCTGCAGTTGCGCGGGGGTCAACGGATGCGTGGGCTGCGCCAGCCGCAGCAGTGCGTCGATCGATGCCCAGCCCTGCGCATCGAGCTGCAGTCCGATCGCCTGCGGCTGGTGCCGCAGCACCCAGCTCAGGAACTTGCTCGCGGTCTCGTCGGAACCTTCCATCGCAGCGGCCTCGGCATGCACTCGGGCCGGGCACGATAGACCACGTCGGCGCGATCAGCCACTCAGGCCGAGCTGTTCGGCCAGGTCGTTGCGCGGCGAACGGCCGTACAGGCGGCTGTATTCGCGGCTGAACTGCGACGGGCTCTGATAGCCGACCCGATAGCCGGCCGAACCCACGTCCATCCGCTCCACCACCATCAGCCGCCGCGCCTCGCGCAGGCGCAGCTGCTTCTGGTATTGCAGCGGGGTCATCGAGGTCACTGCGTTGAAATGGTGATGCAGCGAAGACGCGCTCATGTTCACCTGTCGCGCCAGGTCTTCGATCCGTATCGGTTCGGCATAGTGCTGGCGCAACCACGCGATCGCCTTGGCGATACGGTTGCTGGGGCTGTCCTCCTGCGCGATGCGCAGCAGGTTCGGGCCGCACGGTCCGGTCAGCAGGCGATACAGGATTTCCTGCTCGATCAGCGGCGCCATCGCGGCGATGTCGTCGGGCTGTTCCAGCAGCCGGAGCATGCGCAGCGTCGCATCCAGCAACGCCGCGCTGGCGGTGTTGACCGACACGCCGCGCACGCAATCGGCGCTGGCCTGCGCCGGCAGCGGAATGCGTTCGAGCAGGTCGCGCAGCCGGTCCGGGCGGATCGCCATGGCCAAGCCCAGCAATGGCTGCTCCGGGCTGGCCTGGGTGATGCGCGATACCACCGGCAGGTCCAGCGCCACCAGCAGATAGGTGCCGGCCGCGTAGCGGTATTCCTCCGTGCCCAGGCTCAGGCACTTCTCGCCCTGCACCACCAGGGCGAAGCAGGGCCACTGCGCGGTGTGTGCCTTTGGCGAGGGCGCGGTGCGGTAGGAACAGAACAAGCCGTCGATGGCGGTATCGCCGTCGCCGTCGGGGACGGCCAATCGGGCAATGAGTGCGGCGATTTCTTGATAGCGGTCGGCGAGCGCGGTCATCGGCGTCGGGCGCGGTGGCGGGCAATCCAGGGACAGACAGCTTGCCTGATGCTGCGACGGCGCGTTCGCCGCCGCGGCACGGTTTGCAGGATCGGACAAGAATTCCGCGGGATCGCGATAACGCGGCACGGCGCCGCGCTCGCATTCTGTTCAGGCCGGATCCCCCGTCGCGTCTACCGGAGTGCTCCCATGCCCATCCTGCTCCCCTCCTCCCCCACCTGTGCGCCGATCGCCGCCGCCGTGCCCTGCCGCCCGCTTTTCCCACACTGCGCCGCGCCGCGCAAAGCGCAGGGCTGAGCCGATGCAAGCGCATAGCGAAGCCCTGGAAATCACCACCTTCCGCCTGCAGGACTGCACCTGGCGCACCTTCCTGCGCGCCAACGCCGAGGTCGATGCCTGGCTGCAACGCCAACCCGGCTTCCGCTCGCGGCGCATCGCGCGGCGCCGCGACGGCACCGTGGTCGACATGCTGCTGTGGGACAGCGTGGCGCACGGCACCGCCTCGGCGCGGCGGCTGATGCGCGAACTGCAAGGCGCGGCGATCCATGCACTGATCGATCCGGACACGGTGTCCTGGGACATCGCGCCGGTGCAGCACGTCAGCGGCGAGGAGCGCGACGACAGCGAGGCGGAAACCGAGGCGGACAGCCTCGCCGCCTAGGCAGCGCGAGCGCCTGCACCCGCCGCCGCGCTCACACCCAGCCGCGGCGGCGGAACCACGCCAGCGGCAGCACCACGCTCAGCGCGATCACGCCCAGCGCCCAGTAATAGGCGTCGTGCCACTTGAGTTCGGGCATGTGCGCGAAGTTCATGCCCCAGATGCCGACCAGCACCGTCGGCGGAATGCCCACCACCGACGCCACCGCCATCACCTTCATCACGTTGTTCTGGTCCATGTTGATCATGCCCAGCACGCTGTCGAGCAGGAACTCGACGCGGTCGTCCAGGTGCTGCTCGAACTCGCCCAGGGTGACCAGGTCCTTGTGCAGCAGGCCGATCCGCTTGGCCGCATCGGCGCCGAACCAGTCCGGCGCGGCACCGTCCAGGTAGGTGGCCAGGCGCAACAGGCCCTGCCCGGCGTTGTGCATGCCGCCGAGCCGCCGACCCATGCCGCCGACCTGGCGCAGCATCCGCTCCATGTCGCGCGATTTGTAGGGTTCGTCGAAGACAGCGCGCGTGGTCTCGGTGATCTCCGCCTCCAACGCTTCCAGCCGGTCCGCCAGGCGGCCGACCACCTGATCGAGCAGGCGCAGCAGCAGATCGTCGCTGGTCCGGCACGGGTTCTTTTCCAGTTGCGCAGCCACCGCTTCCAGCGAGTCCATGCGCTGCTCGCGCTGGGTCACCAGCATCTGCGGCGACAGCGCGAAGCCCAGCGGCGCGGTCGGGCCGTCGTCGTCCTGGAAGCGCGGCACGTTGAGGAACAGCACATCGCCCTCGATGCGCACCCGGCTGCTGAACTCGATCTCGCCGATCGCCGCCCGCGTGGGCAAGGCGAACCCCACCTGCCGGTCGGCTTCGGCGAGTTCCTCGCGGCTGGGCTGGCACAGATCCACCCAGCAGAACGGTTGCGCGGAGGTTCCGGCAATGCGGTGGATCGTGATCATCGGGATCGGCTTGATGGCGGGAGGGCGCGAGCATCCTCCGCCGCGGCTGAAGCGAACGTCAACGGCGCAGGCACGCGGTGCGGCGGCCAACGCCGCGCCATCGCGCCGAACAGCGCCATCGCCGCGCTACGGCCGGCCCTCGCCACGCCGCTGCCGCTCAGGCGCGCCCGCCACCGCGGCGCTTCAACGCATAGCCGATGCCCAGCAGCAGGAACCAGGCCGGGCTGGCCAGCAACGCCTGCCGGGTGTCGTCCTGCAGCGTCAGCAGCGCCAGCACGAAGGCGAAGAACGCCAGGCACACGTAGCACATGACCACGCCGCCAGGCATCTTGAACGCCGAGGCCGCATGCAGCTGCGGGCGCTTGCGCCGGTAGGCGATGTACGCGCACAGGATCAGCGACCAGACGAACATGAACAGCACCGCGGCCAGCGTGGTGACCAGGGTGAAGGCGGTGACCAGGTTCGGAATCAGGTACACCAGCAGCGTGCCGCCGAGCAGGCAGGCGCAGGAGAACAGCAGGCCGCGCGCCGGCACCGCCGCGCGCGACAGCCGGGCGAAACCGCGCGGCGCATGTCGCTCCTCGGCCAGGCCGTAGAGCATGCGGCTGGTGGAGAAGATGCCGCTGTTGGCCGACGAGGTGGCCGAGGTCAGCACCACGAAGTTGATCAGGCTAGCCGCGGCCGGCACCCCGGCCAGCACGAACAGCTCCACGAACGGGCTCTTGCCCGGCACCACCTCGCGCCACGGCGTCACCGCCATGATCGCGATCAGCGCCAGCACGTAGAACACCAGGATCCGCACCGGGATCGAATTGATCGCCTTGGGCAGGTTGCGCTGCGGGTCGGCGGTCTCGGCGGCGGTGGTGCCGACCAGCTCGATGCCGACGAAGGCGAACACCGCGATCTGGAAACCGGCGAAGAAGCCGCCGATGCCCATCGGGAACATGCCGCCGTCGTTCCACAGATTGGCCAGCGCCGCCACGTGCCCGGACGGCGACTGGAAGCCCCAGGCCACCAGCCCGGCGCCGGTGAGGATCAACGCGCAGATGGCCACGATCTTGATCAGCGCGAACCAGAATTCCATTTCGCCGAACAGCTTCACCGTCACCAGGTTCAGGCTCAGCAGCAACAGCACGCACAGCATCGCCGGGATCCACGGCGCCAGGCCGGGGAACCAGAACTGCGCGTACGCGGCGATCGCGATCACGTCGGCGATGGCGGTGATGATCCAGCAGAACCAATAGGTCCAGCCGCAGAAGAACCCGGCCCACGGGCCGAGCAGGTCGGTGGAGAAGTCGATGAACGACTTGTACTCCAGGTTCGACAGCAGCAGTTCGCCCATCGCGCGCATCACGAAGAACAGCATCGCGCCGATGATCAGGTACACGAACAGGATCGACGGCCCGGCCAGGCTGATGGTCTTGCCCGAGCCCATGAACAGGCCGGTGCCGATGGCGCCGCCGATCGCGATCAGCTGCAGGTGGCGGTTGGACAGGCTGCGCTTGAGATGGTCGGGCTGGGCGGACGGGTCGGACATGGGCGCGGCCATCGGCGGGGACGATCCGACAACATAGAAGATGCGACGCGCACGCGCCAGAGCGCTGCGCCCGCGTTGCGCGCGGAAATCGGCACAAGGCGCGCCACACCCGGGCGCCGGCGCTTCAGACGATCTTGGTGCGGCGCCACCACTGCGTGACTTTTTCCTCGCGCACAAGGGTGAACAGCCCTGCGCCCAGGATCAGCGCGATGCCGACCAGCATCGGCCAGTCCAGGTGGTCGTGGAACAGCCAGTAGCCGAAGCCGATCGCCCACAGCATCTGGCTGTACTGGGTCGGCGCCACCGCGCTGACCGGGGCCAGCCGCGACGCGTACATCAGGAAGATCGCCGCCAGCCCCGCGAGCAGGCCATAGCCGGCGAGCAGCACCCATTGCTGCCAGGTCGGCCACACGAAGGTCGGCAGCATCAGCAGCGCGCCCATCAGCAACGGGCCGAGCACGCCGGCGCCGTACAGGGTCAGGCGCTTCTCGCCCGGCCCGGCCATGCGCAGGCTGATCACCGAGATCGCCCCGACCAGGCCGCAGACGATGGCCGCGACATGGCCCTCGCCCAGGTGCCGGAAGCCGGGCCGCAACACGATCAGCACGCCGATGAAGCCGACGATCACCGCCAGCCAGCGCCGCCAGCGCACCTCCTCCTTGAGCAGCAGCACCGACAGCACGGTGACGAAGATCGGCATCAGGAAGATCAGCGCGAACGCCTCGGCCATCGGCAACAGCGTGAACGCGGTGACCGCCGACAGATTGCCGACCGCGCCGGTGAACGCGCGCAACAGCCAGATGCTGGGCCGCTGCGCCACCACCACCTCGCGCCAGCGGTCGCCGCGCTTCTTCAGGAACGGCAGCGCGGCGAGCATCAGCAACGCGCCGAAGAACACCACCTCGTATGCCGGCAGCGTGCCCTCCAGGCCCTTCACGAACGCATCGCTGATCGAATAGGCGGCATAGCAGGCGAAACCGAGCAGCACACCTTTGAGCATCGCGGATCCTGGGCGCTGGCGCCGCGAGCGGCGTCGGCCATTGAGGGGAGAGGACGGCATCATTATGCGTCGCCATCGCCACGGCCACCATGACGGTTCGCCGCAGCCAGCACATGCGCGCGCCAGGTGCCGCTGTGCGGACTGCTCCGCCGTCGCCGACGATTGCCGTGCGACGCATGCCGACGACCGCAGGCCTGGCACGCCGCGGCCGCGCCAGCGCAGGACTTCGCACCGGGCCTCGGTTACGATGCCCTCCCCCATCTCGACGACCCGGCCTCGCGCAGCGCGCGCGGGCGCATCGCCTCCCTCGACGTGACCCAGTCCTCCGGCCCCCTGCTGACCCGCCCGCTCGCCGACGCGCTGCTTGCCGCACGCGATGGCGGCGCCGCCACCTGGACCGGGTCGCTGGACCTGCAGCGCAGCGAGGGCCAGGCCCTGCTCGCCGCGGACAGCTGGCAGTGGCGCGGGCAGGCGTATCCGTATCCGTCCAGGCTCAAGGACCGCACGATCTACCACTGGGACGGCGAAGACTTCGCGCCGGTGTCGCGCTTCGGCGGCGCGCTGATCAAGCTGGTGCCGACCGAATGGGGCGCGCCGACCTTCGAGATCGACGGCATCAAGATGCTGCCCAGCGCGCAGCTGTCCCCGTTCGAGGACGCGCGGCGCAAGGTCGCGCTGATCGAACCGCGCGGCAAGCGGGTGCTCGACACCTGCGGCGGGCTGGGCTATTTCGCCGCCTGCGCGCTGGAGGCCGGCGTGGCGCAGCTGCACTCGTTCGAGAAGAACGCCGACGTGCTGTGGCTGCGCACGCTCAATCCGTGGTCACCGGATCCGGCCGCCAGCGAGGGGCGCCTGCAGCTGGCGCACGCCGACGTCGGCCAGGCCATCGGCGCCATCGCCAGCGATTCGATGGATGCGCTGCTGCACGACCCGCCGCGCTTCGGCATCGCCGGCGAGCTGTACTCGCAGGCGTTCTACGACCAGCTCGCGCGGGTACTGCGTCGCGGCGGGCGGCTGTTCCACTACACCGGCAGCCCGAACAAACTGACCAGCGGCCGCGACGTGCCGCGCGAGGTGGCCAAACGCCTGGAGAAGGCCGGCTTCCGCGCAGACCTGGCGCTGGACGGGGTATTGGCGACGCGTCGTTAGGCTGTCTCGACTCGATCGTAGTCCTTGCAGGAGCCGCGCCGGGTCGCCTCGGGCCACCCGCAACGGTGGGCCTGACGACATCGGGAAAAAGCGTCGGGGCTGAAGCCCCTCCTACAGTGGATTCAACCGGCTTGCCATGCCCTTGCTGGCTTGCCGCACACCCTTGTAGGAGCGGCTTCAGCCGCGACAGACAGCCCATCGCGACCGCTGACCCAACGCTATCCGCAGCCGCTTCCGCACCATGTAAAACACTGGAAAAGGCTGTAGCGCTGCCTTCACACCGAAGCGGCAATCTGCTCGCGCAACCAGCGATGCGCCGGATCGCGATGCACACGCTCGTGCCAGAGCATGGCCATTTCGTAGCCGGCCACGGGCACCGGCGGCGCACAGACCTTCAGCCCGGGATGCGCGCGCACCAATCGCTCCGGCAGCATCGCCACCAGATCGGTCCGCAGCAGCGCATCGATGACGAACAGGAAATGCGGCACCGACAGCACCACCCGGCGCTGCAGCCCGCGCGCGTGCAGCGCCGCGTCGGTGACGCCGCTGAACCCGCCGCCGTCCGGCGACACGATCACGTGTTCGAGCTTGCAGAACTGCGCCAGCGTCGGGCGCCGCTGCAGCCGCGGATGCCCGGCGCGGCCGGCCAGCACATAGCGCTCGGCGAACAGCGTGCGCTGGCGCAGGTTCGGCGGCGCGCCGTCGCGGGTGTGCAGGGCCAGGTCGATCTCGCCCTGCTCGGCCTGGCGCGCGATCTGCAACGGCGCCATTTCCAGCACCGCCAGCCGCGTGCCCGGCGCCGCGCTGCGCAGCGCCGCCAGCGCCGGCCGCAGGATGGTCGATTCGCCGTAGTCGGTCGCGGCCACGCGCCAACTGTTGCCCGCCTGCGCGGGATCGAACGACGCATCCGCCGCCACCGCACGCTGCAGCGCCTCCAGCGCCTGCCGCAGCGGCGCGCGCAAGGCCTCGGCACGCGCGGTCGGGCGCATGCCGCGCGGCCCGGGCAGCAGCAGCGGATCGTCCAGCGCCTCGCGCAATTTCGCCAGGTGCACGCTGACCGAGGGCTGCGACAGGTGCAGGCGCGCGGCGGCGCGGGTCACGTTGTGCTCGGCGAGCAGCGCGTCCAGGGTCAGCAGCAGGTTCAGGTCCAGGCGTCCGAAATTAAGCATGGCTATAGCTGGAATTCCCGTAATTCATTTCCACTATAGCGGGCCGCGACCTACCTTGGCGCATCCCAATCGCCGAGATCGCCCATGAACGTCCTGCTGGTCTACGCCCATCCCGAACCGACATCGCTCAACGGCGCGCTCAAGGACTTCGCCGTGCACCATCTGCAGGCCGCCGGCCACCACGTGCAGGTGTCGGATCTGTATGCGATGCAGTGGAAGCCGACGCTCGATGCGCAGGACAGCCTGGACGGCACGGCCGGCAATCGCTTCGATCCGTCGCTGGACTCCAAACGCGCGTTCGCCAACGGCCGCCAGAGCGCGGACATCGCCGCCGAGCAGGCCAAGCTGCGCTGGGCCGACGCCGTGCTGCTGCAGTTCCCGCTGTGGTGGTTCTCGATGCCGGCGATCCTGAAGGGCTGGGTGGACCGTGTCTATGCCTACGGCTTCGCCTACGGCGTCGGCGAACATTCCGACGCGCGCTGGGGCGACCGCTATGGCGAGGGCACGCTGGCCGGCAAGCGCGCGATGCTGATCGTCACCACCGGCGGCTGGGAATCGCACTACGCGCCGCGCGGCATCAACGGCCCGATCGACGACGTGCTGTTCCCGATCCAGCACGGCATCCTGCACTACCCCGGCTTCGACGTGCTGCCGCCGTTCGTGGTCTATCGCAGCAGCCGCATGGACGCGGATCGGTTCGCACAGATCCGCGACACGCTCGGCCAGCGCCTGGACACCCTGTGGAGCGCCGCGCCGATCGCGTTCCGCAAGCAGAACGGCGGCGACTACGCCATTCCGGAGCTGACGCTGCGGCCGCAGGTCGCCCAGGGCCAGGTCGGGTTCGCCGCGCATGTGATGGGGTGCGAGGAAGAGCGCGCCGCAGCGGCATCGCCCGCGCACGACCAGCCGATCCCTCAGACATGAAGCGCCGCGCTGGACGGTAGGATGGCGCGTGCGGCGACTGCGCCGCGCCTGCCATCGGAGTCCAGCCGCACGTGATCGCCCCCACATTCGCCCGCCTGTTCGTCCCGTGCGCCACCCTGCTGCTCGGCGCCTGCGCCACGCAGGCACCGCGCGCGCCCGAGCGCACGCCGACCGAGATCAAGGCCGACATCGCACGGCGCATCCCGGCCGCGATCCCCGACCGCAGCGGCTGGGCCAACGACGTGTACGTGGCGCTGTCCTCGCAGGAACTGGCTACCAGCGCCGACAACATCTGCGCGGTGCTGGCGGTGATCGAACAGGAATCCACCTACCAGGCCAATCCGCCGGTACCCGGCCTGGGCAGGATCTCGCGCGCCGAACTCGGCCGCCGTGCGGCCGCGCTGCATGTTCCCGCGTTCATGCTCGACGCGGCGCTGGCAGTGAATTCGCCCAATGGCCGCAGCTACGGCGAGCGCATCGCCAGCGCGCGCACCGAGCAGGAACTGAGCGGCATCTTCGAGGACTTCGCCGACAGCGTGCCGCTGGGCCAGCGCCTGTTCGGCGGACTGAACCCGGTGCATACCGGCGGGCCGATGCAGGTGAGCATCGCCTTCGCCGAAGCGCATACCGATGGGTATCCGTATGCGCAGCAGGACACGGTGCGCCACGAGGTGTTCAGCCGCCGCGGCGGCGTGTGGTTCGGCACCCGCCACCTGCTCGGCTACCCGAGCGACTACGACGCGCTGCTGTACCGCTTCGCCGACTTCAACGCCGGCTGGTACGCCAGCCGCAATGCGGCGTTCCAGGCCGCACTGGCGAAGGCCAGCGGCACCACCCTGGCGCTGGACGGCGATCTGCTGATCCCCGGCAGCGACATCGACCAGCCCGGCGCCACCGAGCGCGCCGCGCGCGGCCTGGGTTCGCGCCTGGCGCTGGACGACAAGGAGATCCGCCGCGCCCTGCAGCGCGGCAACGCTGCCGATTTCGGCGACACCGCGCTCTACCGCAAGGTGTTCGCACTGGCCGAACGCAGCGCCGGCAAGCCGCTGCCGCGCGCGATCCTGCCCGGCATCACCCTGGAAAGTCCGAAGATCACCCGCACCCTCACCACCGCCTGGTTCGCGCAGCGCGTCGCCGACCGCTGGCGCCGCTGCATGGGCAGGTGACCGCAGCGACATGTCCCAAAGCCGCGCTACTTCGGCTTGTCCAGCACCAGAAACACCCACGCGATGGCCACCGCCAGCAGCAGCAACAGCAGGGTGAAAACCCCGTCCCATGCCATCCAGAACCAATAGCGCCCGGGATCGGCGTCCAGCAGATACACCTGAGGCGAGCCGAAGCGCGATCCGCTCGTGTACACGCCGCTCAGCACTGCCTTCACCAGCCCGTAGAGCTTCAACAAGGCGCTCGCCGCCGCCAGCGCGACGACCAGCAGCGATACCGGCCAACGCAACCTGCCGGCCAGACGGCGGCCGAATCCGCGCGTAGCTGCGTTCTCATGCTGCCGTCGTTGACGCTTTCCCATCGTCTGCACTGCCTGCGTTTATCGCCTGCATTCTAGAGCCGCCGCAGCGGCTGGCGCGCGCGGCAACCGCGCCGGCGCAGCGTTGCCGCTATACTTGCCGCGCATCGCCTGCGCAGAACGCGTTACCGGCCCGGACTGCCGCCATTGCACCCATCAAGGATGATCGCGCCAGCCGCGCCCCGGCATGCCGCATGCGTCGATTTCCTTGCCTTTCGCTCCCGTGCCGGTCGCCCGGCGGACAGCGTGTTCCCACCAAGGAAACTCCTCTTGAAACATCTCCTCACCCTCGTCCTGCTGGCCTTGTGCGCAACCGCGCTGTCCGCCTGCGACCCCACCACCGGCAAAAAGAACATGTCGCCGGAGGACTACCTGACCTACAACGTCTCGGCCTGGAACGGCATCACCTCGGTGACCGCGCCGTGGATCGGCGGCGAGCGCGGCGAGCAGCTGCTGGCCGATGCGAGCGAACTGAAGTCGATGCAGCCGCACCGCAACGCGCTGAACAATCCGCGCAAGCAGATCGCCAGCGCCAACCGGGGCTACGAAGGTTTCGGCATTCCCGAAGACGCGCAGGACATGGACGCCAAGCTGAAGTCGTACTACAAGAACACCGACACGGTGCTGGCGACGCTGCAGGAAATCACCGCGCTGCCCGACGGCTACACCCAGGCACAGGTGCAGCCGCTGCTGGAACGGCTGAACACCGAATCGGACGCCCTCGACAAGGACGCGACGGCCCTCGACGCCGCGCAGAATGCCTACGCCAAGAAGCACCGCATCCACCTGGTGACCAGCGGCTGAGCGGCGGCGGCAATGGACAAGGAAAAGCGGCCCATGGGCCGCTTTTTTTTTATGCCTTGCGCCGAGCAGAAAAGCCGAGCGGCGCGTGATTGGCCCTGCTCCCCCTATCGCCGCACGCCCTGCCGCGGCAAGCCGAGCAGCCCGATGCGGCGGAACCACATTTCCAGCGGCACCGTGACCAGCGGCGGCAATGCCGCCAGCAGACTCAACAGCCACGCCCACCACGGCCAGCGCAGGCGCACCGCAGCGATCACGCTCGCGACCAGGTAGACCAGGAACGCCACGCCGTGCAGGCGGCCGAACAGCCACACGCCCAGTTCGGTGGTCTGGGTACCGTATTTGAGCAGCATGCCGAGCAGCAGGCCGGCCCAGGTCAGGCCCTCGAAAAAGGCGGCGGCGGCGAACAGCCGCCCGACAGGCGACATCGGATGGGAAGGCACAGGCAACTCCAGTGGGAAGAAAGACGCCGCGACGCGATGGCGGCGGCGACGCCCGCTGGCACCATCATTCTACAGACACGGCGCCGGCCGTCGGCGCTGGGTCGCGGCGAACACGGCGTCAATCGCCGCCGAGCAACGTATCGAGCATGCGCTGCGGTTGCTCCAGGAACGCGCGCGTCAACCGGTAGTGCTCGGTGTCGCGGTACGCCACGCGCTGCAGGCCATCCTCGCCGATCTGCAGGATGTCCGCATGCGGGTACGCCATCAGGATCGGCGAATGCGTGGCGATCACGAACTGCGAGCGCTGCTGCACCAGCTGATGCAGCCGGGTCAGCATCGCCATCTGCCGCGACGGCGACAATGCCGCCTCCGGCTCGTCCAGCACGTAGAAGCCGTTGCCGCCGAAGCGGTGCAGCATCAGCGCGAAGAACGCCTCGCCGTGCGACTGCGCGTGCAGCGACACGCCGCCGTAGCTGTCGATGACGGGAGCGCCGAACGATGGCGCCCGATCCAGACGCTCGATCTCGCTGGCGACGTTGTAGAAACTCTCCGCCCGCAAGAAAAACCCGTCGCGCGCACGGCGGCCGCTGCGACCCAGGCGCAAGGCCTCGTGCAGATTGGAATGCGACGCCAGCGTGCTGAAGTTGAAATTCCGGGTCCCGCCCTCGGCATTGAAACCCCAGGCCACCGCGATCGCTTCCAGCAGGGTCGACTTGCCGCTGCCGTTCTCGCCGACGATGAAGGTCACCTTGGGATGGAAGCGCAGCACGCCCAGGTTGCGCACCGCCGGCAGCGAATACGGCCAGGCCTGCATCGAGGCCACGCGGTCCTGCTTCAGCGTGACATCCATCAGATAGTGCTCGGCATCGATCGCGCGCACGGGTTCCCTCCCGGCCGGCGGGGAGGCCGGCGCCACGGCGTCAAGTGTCGCGGCGATGCGCACTGCGCGCAATGCGCGCGCAGCGCGGGGCATCCGCCATGGCCGTTCCTGCGCCGATCCGCACCTGCCGCAGGCACGGATCGGCCGCACGGCGTCGGCCGCGCATCGCGATCGCGCTCAGCGACGGTCGTCCAGCACCGCCACGCCCTCCGGCGCCAGCTGCACCACGTCGCTGGCCGCGCCCGTCCCCAGCAGCGAGCGCATCGGCGTCGGTAGACGCACCTGCTGCGCATCGCTGCCATGGTTGATCAGCACCAGCACGCGGCGGCGGCCGTCGCTGCGCACGCCGACCTCCACGTCCGCCGGCACGTCCGCCAGCGGCGCGCGCACCTGCGCAGCGCGCAGCCAGTCGCCGGTGAGGCGATCCAGGGTGGCGTCGTCGAGCCAGGCGCCGACGTAGCTGATGCGGCCCTTGCCGACCCGCCGGGTCAGTACCGCCGGCTCGCCGTCCAACCAGCCGTTGGCCTGGCCGTAGCGCAACGGCACCTCGGTCTGCGCCGCATGCGCCTGCAGTTGCTCGGCCCAGATCTTCGCGCTGCCCTCGCCGGCCGCACCGGCGACCGGGACCGGCTTGTCCAGCGCATAGAACTGCTGCACGCGGCCACCCAGCAACGCGCCGAGCGGTCCGGGCTGGCGCTGCGGCTGCAAGCCGTTGTCGGCGTTCTTCATCGCGCTGCGCGGGCCCAGCACCAGATGCCCGCCGCGTTCGACATAGGCTTTCAGCCGCTGCGCCTGCGCTTCGCTGAGCACGTTGAGCGACGGCGCGACCACCAGCTTGTAGCCGTCCAGCGGCGCCAGCGCCGAAACCACGTCGACCACCTGCGCCTGCTGCCGCAGCGGGCGGTAGAACGACTTCATCTGCACCACCGGATCGAAGTCGGCCGAGTGCTTCTGGAAACCCAGCGCCCAGCGGCTGTCGAAATCGTTGATCAGCGCCACGTCCGCGTGCGGCGTGGTCCCCGCCAGCGCCGCGCCGGCCTTGGCGAACTCCGCGCCGACCTGCTGGATCTCCGCATACACCGGCACCGGCTCGCCATCGGCGCCGACCAGCGTGCCGTGGTATTCCTCCTGCCCGTTCGGCGCCGCGCGCCACTGCCAGTACGCGACTGCATCGGCGCCGTGCGCAACGGCCTGCCACGCCATCGCCCGCACCTGGCCCTTGCGCAGCGCCACGTTGGTCGCGCGCCAGTTGACGAAGCCCGGCTGCGTTTCCATCACCCAGTAGTTGCGCTGCTTGTAGCCGCGGGTGAGATCGTGGCGCGCCGCGTTGTCCACCCAGTCGTAGCGCTCGCCGGCGACGTAGTCGTCCCAGGCGGCGATGTCGAGCACCTCGTGCACCTTGTAGGCGTCGAAGCCGGCGAACCAGCCCATGGTGTTGGTGGTGATGAACTGGCGCGGATCGGCATGTGGGCGGATCGCGTCGATCTGGTTGCGCGAATAGTCGGTCCAGGTGTCGCTGACGAAGCGTTTCCACTCCAGCAGCAGGGCCGGATTCTGCCCGTCCTCGTGCACCGGGATCTGCGCGAAGTCGTTGTAGGTCTGGCTCCAGTACGCGGTGGCCCAGCGCCGGTTCAATTCCTCGATGCTGCCGTACTTGCGCTGCAGCCAGGCATGGAACTGCGCCTTGGCCTCCGGATCGAACGAGGCCTGCGCGTACTCGTTGTCCAGCTGCCAGCCGACCACGTGCGGATTGCGGCCATAGCGCTGCGCCATCTGCTCGGCGATGGCATGGGCGAAACGGCGATAGCGCGCGCTGGCGAAGGAGAACTGCTGGCGGTTGCCGTGTTCGTCGCGCACGCCGTCCTCGCCGACGCGCAGCGTGTCCGGATACGCCTGGGTCAACCACGCCGGCGGCGCCGCGGTCGGCGTGCCGAGCACCACCACCATCTGGTGCCGCGCCGCCGCGGCGATGGCGCGGTCCATCCACCCGAAGTCGTACTGGCCCTCGCGCGGCTCCATGCGGCTCCAGGCGAACTCGCCGATCCGCACCACGCGCACGTGCGCCGCCTCCATCAGCGCCAGGTCGTGTTCCCACTGCGCCTCCGGCCATTGCTCCGGATACCAGGCCACGCCCAGCAGCAACGGCGCGGCATCGGCATAGCGCGTGGCCTGCGCGCGGGCATCGGGCAATGCCGCCGCCATTGCGAACAGCGTGCCGAACAACAGCGCGATCGCGCGCTGCGGGAACCAGGAAGGCGATGGCATAGGCGAACTCGTCGATAGTGGGAAAGGCGGCGAGCAACCCCGAGCCGTCGCCACCGCCCATTGTGCGCGTACGTGGGGGACGCCACTTGTGCAACTTGTCGAACTTGGGTGCGCAACTGTGCACAAAACGGGCAATCGCCCGTTGCCTGCGCAGGGTCGCCTGCTGCAGTACTGGGCGGCGTGCGCTGTCCTGGCAGCGCGCGCCGACGCCCGCATGACGCGCCTGGGGCGGCATGCAAGACGCTGACGAACGCAGTACGCAGCGCATCCGCCTGCACCGGCGCGTGTCCCAAGACAGCCTCGCGACTGTCCCATGCGCCTGCAACGCGCTTCGCGGAAACGATCCCTGGCTGCCTGCGCGCTGCATCTCATTTGCCGCAGTTGGCGCATGCACCGATTGTCTATGTCATGTCGACGGCGTAGCGTCACGCCCTGCCACAAACCCCTGTTCCATTCCCCCGGAGCCACCCATGAGAACACCACGGATCCTCGCCACCCTGCTGGCGATGGCCACGGCCGCCTTTTCCGCCGCGCCCGCCCTTGCGCAGAACGTCACCGTCACGCCCAGCGAAACCTACCAGACCATCCAGGGATTCGGCGGCATGAGCGGCGCCGGCTGGATCGCCGACCTCACGCCGGCGCAGGTCGATCTGGCCTTCGGCAGCGACAACGGCCAGATCGGCCTGTCGATCATGCGCATGCGCATCGACCCCTCCAGCTCGGGCTGGAGCCTGCAGGTTCCGGCCGCGGTGCGTGCGCGCTCGCATGGCGCGGTGTTGCTGGCCACGCCGTGGTCGCCGCCGGCGTACATGAAGTCCAACAACAGCCTCAACAACGGCGGCAAGCTGCTGCCGCAGTACTACGGCGCCTACGCCAAGCACCTGCTGGACTTCTCCAGCTACATGTCCGGCAAGGGCGCGCCGCTGTACGCGCTGTCCGTGCAGAACGAGCCGGACTGGCACCCGGATTACGAGTCGGCGGAATGGAACGCCAGCGACTTCACCAACTTCCTCAGCGCCCAGGGCGCCAGCTTCGGCAACCTGAAAGTGCTCGCTGCCGAGTCGTTGAACTTCAATCCCAACCTGACCGATGCGTTGCTCAACAGCAGCGCCAGCCAGCACGTGGACATCATCGGCGGCCATCTGTACGGGGTGCAGCCGAAGGACTATCCGCTGGCGCGCAACAAGGGCAAGCAGCTGTGGATGACCGAGCACTACACCGACAACACCGACGGTAACGCCTGGCCGTCCGCGCTCGGCGTGGCCAGCGAGCTGCACAAGAGCATGGCCGCCAACTACAGCGCCTACATCTGGTGGTACATCCGCCGCAGCTACGGCCTGATCACCGAAGGCGGCGCGGTCAGCAAGCGCGGCTACGCGATGGCCCAGTACGCGCGCTTCGTGCGTCCCGGCGCCAAGCGGATCGGCGCGACCGCCGCGCCGTACAGCGATGTCGCGGTCACCGCCTACAAGCGCGCCGACAACAAGATCGTGCTGGTCGCGGTCAACACCGGCACCCAGTACCGCGAACTGAAGGTCAGCCTGCCCAGCGGCAGCGCCGCCAGCTTCACCAAGTACAGCACCTCGGCGAGCGTCAACGTCGGCTACGGCGGCGCGTACCAGGTCAGCAACGGCCAGACCGCGTTCTATGTCGACCCGCAGAGCGTGGCGACGTTCATCAGCAACTAGCGCAGCCGCGACGCATCGCCAGTGGCGATGCGTCCACTGCCACCCGGCCGGCGGACGCTCAGTCCAGCCCGGCCAGGAACGCCAACAACGCGGCATTGAACGCGTCGGCATGGCTGACATTGCAGCCATGCGGCGCATCCGGCAACACCACCAGCGTGCTGCCGGCGATGGCGCGATGGGTACGCTGCCCGGAACCTTCGAACGGGACCGTCGCATCGGCGTCGCCATGCAGCACCAGGGCCGGCACATCGACCGCGCCCAGGTCGCGGCGGAAGTCGGTGGTGCCGAACGCCTGCATGCAGCCGAGCGCGGCGGTCTGGTCGCTCTGCTGGCACAGCGCGATCGCCTCCTGCCGCTGCGCCTCGCTGACCTTCAGCGCGCCGTTGGCGCTGAAGAACTGGCGGGTGAACTGGTCGAAGAACGTCTCGCGCGATGCGGTCAGTCCCTGTTTCATTTCCTCTGCCTTGTCCTTGCTCAGCGGGCCGTCCGGGTTGTCGTCGGTCTTGAGCATGTAGGGCGGTACCGCGGAAGCGAACACCACCCCGCCCAGGCGCGCACTGCCGTGCCTGGCCACATAGCGCGCGACCTCGCCACCGCCCATCGAGAAGCCCACCAGCACGGCGTCGTGCAGGTCCTTGTCCTCGATCACGCCTGCCAGGTCGTCGGCCAGCGTGTCGTAGTCGTAGCCGTCGGCTGGCTTGTCCGAGCGGCCGAAGCCGCGGCGATCGTAGGCCACCACGCGGTAGCCGGCGTCCTGCAACGGTCCAACCTGCGCCTGCCATGCCGCGGCCGACAACGGCCAACCGTGGATCAGCACCACGGGCCGACCGCTCCCGCCGGTGTCTTCAACGTGCAGGCGGACGCGCGATTGTGCTGCAGTCATGGTCGTGGCTCACGAAGGGAAGGAACCGCAAGCTTCCATGCCGGCATGTCCGGCGTACGTGAGCGCAATGTTGCCAAGGCGTCAATGGCGCCGCGCCGCATCGATGTCAGCCGATGCGCTGCGTCGCTCGCGCGGTTTGCGCCAATGCGCTCGCCGCAGACTGCGGAAGTCTGCAGAAGTGGCCGCGGCCTGTGCGACGCGCTCCCAGAACTCCAGCGCCATCGCTGCCGCGGCGCGCCCGTCGTCGCGGTATGCCGGTGTGGGCAACGCCAGCGTGTAGTCGCGCTCGACCACTTCGCCGCTCGCCGCAGGACGCAACGCCATCGGCAGCATGTCGTAGGAAGGGGCCAGCGCCAGCGGGCGCGTATCGGCAAGCAAGGCGCCCGCATTGCCCAGGGGCATGTCGTTGTTGCCGATCAGCACGCCGAACCAGCCGTACACGCCAAGCCGCCGTGCATCGTCGCGGTCGAGGCTCCCTGGCTGAGCGGCAGCGCGGTCGAGTCGCGGAGGCGGGAGTCACTCATGGGAGTGACTGAATAGAACATTGAATGGATAGCCAAGCCATGCCCGCTACCGATCCACTTATACATCAGTCACTTCCTTTCGTTGCGCAAACGCAAACAGGGGAAAATTTGAATAGATAAAGACTGGATGCATGGCGGATCGCTGGTACCAGGGTGGTGTCCGCCGCAGCGAAACCCACCCTGGCGCCGACTAAAAAGCAGCGTCCACCGGCCAACACTGCAGTGCGGATATGCGACAGCCACGTCTTAGGGAAGGAGCACGACTATCCCCGAGCGGAACTCGCAGGCGCCATGGCCGTGCAAGGCCCGCTCGGCAGCCTCATCGATGGGCCTGCCGAGCGGGAACGCCAAGATCCCTAGGTCCAGTTGTCGTCGCCCCCCAGGCTGCCATCGTCCGAAAAGTCCTGGTCGGCGTCCTGCAGCGGCGCATCGTCGTAGTAGTTGTTGGTGACGTTCTCGACCACGGTGGGCTGCGACGACCCACCGCCCAGGAAACCGCCGTGGTGACTGCCAAGCAGGCTCTCCACGCCCTCGAACAGCAACATGCCGCCGGCCACGCCTGCGGCCGTGGTGGCCGCGGTGCCGAGAAAGCTGGGACCGCGCGCGGCCGGCGCCGCGACCTGCGCCTGGTCCGGCACGCTGGCGCCGCCGCCGAACAAGCGCTCGCGCCAGCCCGGTGCGGCCTGCGGTGCGGGCACGGGCGGCAACGGCGGCGGCCCCGCATTGAAGCCCTGGCCCAGGAAACTCGCAGCCGGCGGCGGCGGTGGCGGCGCGGCCTGCTGCAGCTGCGCGATCTGCGCCTTGGCGTTCTCCAGCGCGTGTTCGAGCAGCAATGCCCGCTGCACCAGCAAATAGGCGGCATCGGGCTGGCCGGCCAGGCGCTCGCGGATCAACGCGTCCGCCTGCGGATCCATCGCCACGCCGCTGGCGCTGCGCACGCGGGCCAGGAAATCTTCGAGTAGCTGTTGTTCTTGCGGAGTCATACCAATACCTGGAAGAGGTGACCGGCTCGATGCCGGCAGGCACAGCATGGGCACGGACGCGCCGGCGCCAAGGGCGGCTGCGCGGCCTGGTGCGGCGACATTCATCAAAGCCCCGAGGCTGGCGCGCTCGCATCAGGATGCAATCGCCGACATCCGCGTCGATTCCGGCATGACTTCCGGCATTTACGACCCGATCGCCAGTGACTACACTTGTAGTCAAATACGGCTACGCAGGGTGCTCGGCGATGCAGTGGCGAAGAATGCAGTGGATACCCACGCTGGCGTTGATCGCATCGGCGCCAGCCTGGGGCGGCGAACAATGGATCGTGGCCACGGATCTGTGGGGCAACCGCGGCTATCAGACGCTCGAGCTGGACGCGACCGGCACGCAGCTGCAGGGTCGGCTCGACAACGCGCCGGTTCGCGGCACCCGCCATGGCGATGCGCTCGCCTTCGTGGCCACCTCCGCCGATGGCAGCGTCTACCGCTTCGACGGCCGCGTGGAGGGCGAACGCATGCGCGGTCGCAGCGACCAGCCCGATCCCAATGCCGCCGACGTGCGCGCCTTCCATGCGTTCGACGCCTGGCGCGTGCCGGCCCGCGACACCGCCGCACCGCGCACGCACGACTTCGTGCCCAGCGACTACGCCAATACCTTCAGTGCCGATCGCCCGCCGGTGCTGGTGCTCTGGCCGGGCGACACGCTGCGCACGCAGACGCTGGATTCCGGCGGCGTGGATGCAGGCGGCGTCACCCGCGCGTTGTTCGGCAATCCGCAGGTCGGGCCGTTCTTCGTCGCCGGCGCCGAGGCGGGCGATACGCTCGCCATCCACGTGGTCTCGCTGCGGCCCAACCGCGACTCCGCCGACAGCCTCGACGGCCTGGTCGGGCGCCTGCAGACCCCGCGGGTGGCCGCGCAGGCCGCCGCACTCGGCAAGCACGTGCGCTGGCGCCTGGACCGCGATGCGGCACTTGCGCGACCCGTCGACGGCGAAGGGCCGATGCAGCACTTCGCGATCCCGCTGCGGCCGATGCTCGGCGGCCTGGCGCTGGCGCCCGGCTTCGGCAGCGCCGCCCTGTCCACCGGCGATACCGGCGCCAGCGGCGGCAACATGGACTTCAATGCCGTGGTCCAGGGCACTACCGTGTACCTGCCGGTGCAACAGCCGGGCGCATTGCTCTATCTCGGCGACGGCCACGCGCTGCAGGGCGATGGCGAGACCACGCAGTGGGCGCTGGAGACGTCGCTGGACGTGGAACTGCGGGTCGAACTGATCAAGCATCGCGCGATCGCGATGCCGCGGGTCGAATCGCCCGAGCAGATCATGACCCTGGGCCAGGCCGGCTCCAGCGACGACGCGCTGCGCGTGGCCACCTCCGGCATGCTGCACTGGCTGCAGCAGGACTACGGGCTTTCGCTGGCGCAGGCCACACAGGTGCTGGGCGTGGCGGTGCATTACCGGGTGGCCAATCTCGCCGGGCGCAGCATCGGCGTGGCCGCCAGCATCGACAAGGCGGTGTTGCTTACGTTGTATTTGCCGAGCCGATCAGAGCTGGATCTCGCCAAGAAAGCAAAGCATGCGCGATAGCGCCATGCAGGGACGTCGACTCGCACCTATTCCGGTTCCCAGCAACAGAAGCCAGTGCGCCGCATCTCGCCCTCTTCTACGGCACGATCCAATCCCGCGATATCAAGTGTAGGCATCGGTATGCCATTGGAGAAGATCACACCAACCCACCCAATCAGATGGGACCGCGATAGTGCGCGACCTCATTCAGTTCGGACATGCGACGCGCTTCGGCCACATAGGCCCCACTTGCAATGTTGTAAACGCACCCTACTGCGCGTGGCCACCATTAGACGTCGGCAAGACATCGCAGATCCTGCCACTCAAGACAAGGCCGGGCAAAGAAGCACGGCCGCATGAGATCGCATCATGGATGCGTCACCATCGCTATATGAAGTCGCTCTTAGCGTATCCGCGCTCGGCGAGATAGGACTTGAAGATACCTAGTCCTTTCGAGTGCAACTGCGATATCCGACCTTTGCTTAGACAAAGATCTTCCGCGATCCTGACAAACGGCATATGCAGGTAATAATGAGAAACGAAGATCAGCCGAATATTGTCAGGCATGCCGAGCAGCACGTTCTTGATGAGCTTTCCATTCTGTGCCTGTTGCAACGATTCGCCCTCGCAGAAGGCATCGGCCGCCTGCTCGATCATCTGATCGAGCGCGATCCCCACGATCGCGGAGACGAACTCGGAAAAGGTGTCCCCCTCTTCATCGCGGTCCGCGACCTCGACTAGCGCCAGCTCCTTCGGATAACGCTGTGACTTGGTGCTCGCGCGGATGCCGTTGAAGACGGCGCCCCGCACCCTGGCCTTGGCGTACAGCAGGAAGGGAACGCCCTTCTGTGGCTGATAACGATTCATCGCCTCAAGCAAGCCGACATGCCCGTTCTGCATGTGATCGGACCGGTCCAGATCGCGGCTCCCGGCCCTGCGCATGACCGTCATTACCACGGAGGCGACCCATGGCGAATACTGTGTGAGCAGATAGTCGCGCGCGACAAGATCGTTGTCGACCTTGAACCGCCTCCACAGCTCGGCTTCAATCTCCAGGGAGTCCATGCGGAGCTACGTCCACAAGCTGCCCAGTAAGGTCTTCGACACCAGCACCCATCCGTCGATCAGGATGAACAGCAGGATCTTGAGCGGCAGACTGACCGTCGAAGGCGGCAGCATGATCATCCCCAGGGCCATCAACACTGCCGAGACCACCAGATCAATCATCAGGAACGGAAGAAAGATCACAAACCCCATCTGGAACGCCGTCTTGAGCTCACTAAGCATGAAGGCGGCGGCCAGATGGGTGAAGCGGATGTCCTCCACCTTCTTCGGTGGTGCGACCCGCGCCATCTCCGTGACCGCAAGAAGATCCGATTCGCGCGTCTGCCTGATCATGAAATCCCGCAGAACCGGCGCAGCCCGCGACACGGCTTCTTCTGCGCCGATTCTGTCATGAAGGTAGGGGGCGATCGCCTGGGTGTTCATACGGTCCAGGACCGGCCCCATGGAAAACAGTGTCAACAGCATCGCCAGAGCGATCAGGACACTGTTCGGTGGCGTTTGCGGGATCCCCAACGCATGCCGCAACAATGCCAGGACCACAATGATCCGGGTGAACGATGTCATTCCGATCACGATTACAGGGATGAACGACAGAACCGTCATCAGCACCGCGATGCGCAGCGTCGAGGTGAACTCGGGAGAACCGGCGCTCTTGAGCGCATCGCCGAGCGTGTCGGCATGCGCCTGGAACCCGAACAGCAGCAGGCCGATTCCCAGCGACACTGCGCCCATCTTGGCGATCGATGAATTAGAGAATCGGATCATGGGATTCCACGGCATCCGGCGGCAGCATGCGGATATGCGACTTCGACTCGACCACGACCAGGCGACGCCCCGTCACCTCGATGAGATGCACCACCGTGCTGCGGCTCAAGCGCGTGTGCGCGATGCGCTTGATGGCAGGCGTCTGATCCAACGCCGCGGATTCGCCCAACCATCGTGCCAGCCATCCCTTGCGCTTGAGAACGACCAGGGCCACGACGGCAATGGCAAGCAACAGCAACGTGCACAGGATCATCTGGCCGACATCGGACATCTCGACGACGCCCGTGCGGCGATAGGGAATCGCTGCGAACGTGACGGCAAGGCTCATAGGATTTCGAGGATGCGTACGCCCAAGGTGTCGCCGACGGCCAACAACTCCCCGCGCGCCAGCGCCTTTCCGTTGAGGAGCAGCGTCACGACCGCCTCGCTCGACTCATTCAGCGCAACGATGTTGTCGGCCTTCAGCGACAGCACCTCGTCGATCGTCAATTCTGCTTTTCCGACCTCGGCCACCAAGGTGACTTTCACGTGGCCGAACATCTCGTAGTCGCGCGCGACCGGATTACTCTCATCAACCATTTCTAACTTTCCCACGTCTAGACAATGGACACGGAACGGGTTCCGTGCTCGTCGCGCAGCACGCCCTGCGCCAGAATCCGGCCATCGATCACCAGCCTTACCGCGGCTTCAAGAGAGGCATCACCCACAAGCACCTCGCCGACGCGCAGGCCGTTGACCTCGCTCAACTCGATCTCGCCGATATCCAATTCGGCACGCACCGCAAGGCACTGCGTGCCCAGCAAAGAGACGCGCGTGCTCAAGCCGGAACGCTGTGCGGATACGGCGCGCGCCATAGCATTCGCATCGCACCATGCGCGGTCTACCCAAAACCACAGCGGCACCGCCAGTCCGGTCACCGTACCGGCCAGTCCACCAGCCCTGCTGATGTCCTGCCATGGCGGGACACCATCGGCGTCCTGCACGACCTCGCCCCGCAGCGCGCCGAGTTCGCATGCCAGCGCGGAAAGCGCCGACAGGGCGACCTCCACCGCCAACGCCGGCGTCGCCTGACTCGGCAACTGCAGCACCGCGGCGCCGAGGGCGCTCAACGCTGGCCGTTGCACGCCGAGCAAGAACCGCCCCGAACCGGCAGCACCGAGCGACAACCAGCGCAGCGACGCGTCACGCAGCGCCGGCGTATCTACGGCACATGGCGCGATCGCACAGGGCGCGCCTGCCTGCGGAAGCCAGGCGGCCTGCCAGCGGGCCAGCCGCTCTGCCAGCGTTCCATGCAATTCGGCGAGCGTGGCGGCCGCCTGCCAACCAATGCGGTACGTTTCCATCAGCCGCCGCGCGTACTGTTGTAGAGCTGCTCGATCATCTCGTTGCTGACCGTCATCACCCGGGAACTCGCCTGGTATCCGCGCTGGATGATCAACATGTCGGCGAATTCGCGTGTCAGGTCGATGTTCGACATCTCCAGACTGCCGCCCTGGATCTTGCCGAAAACACTGGTGCCCGCACGCCCCAGCTCGCTGCGCTGGCTTTCCGCGTCGGACAGTAGTCGGCCACTGGAAAGCTTTAGGGTGCTCTCGCTCTTGAACGCCGCAAGCGCCAGCTGCTGGCCCTGCTGCTTCTCGGTCGAACTGTAGGTGATCTGCAGAACGCCCTTCTCGTCGAAAGCCAGTGCCGTGATGCCCAGCACCGGCCTGCCATCGTCGACCGTAGCGCTGACGTTGTCGGTCAACCCCGAAAGACTGGTGGTGCCCTGGAAGGTGCCAGGCGTTCCGAAGTTGAAGGTGATCTTCTGGCTCCCACCGGGCAAGGCAAGCGTGGCGTCGACCGTGCCGTACCCGGCCTCGAGCGAGCCGGCCGTGCTGAAGCGCAGTTCGCCGCTACCGACCTGTGCGCCGGACTCATCGGTAATGGTGACGGTGAACCGGCGCGAACTCCCCGTTCCCGTTCCGGTGTTAGCCACGGCGAACGCGGCTTTCAGCGTATGCGTGGCGCCGGCGGCATCGTAGACCGAGATGTTCTTGACCTCGCTCCCGCTGGAGGTAGGCGAAAGATTGCCGCTCAGCGTCACGCCGGTCGTCGGCTTGGCGGCGAGCGTCCTGTGCCCTTCAAGCGTCACTGGGGACAGGCGGCCATCCGTGTCGATCGCCATGACCTCGAACTTGCTGATTCCGTCGATCAGAATGCCCCGGTCGTCGAAGGCGAACTGTCCGGCGCGCGTGTAGTGCAGTGCACCGGCGCTGTCGCGCAGGACGAAGTAGCCCGCGCCCTCCACGGCGACATCGGTCGCGTTGCCGGTCTGCCTGAGATCACCCGCCGTGGTACGCAGCCCCTGACCTGCGATGCGTGTACCGTGCTCGCCGCTCAGGTTCTCCAGAAAGGCATCGCTTCCGCGAAAGCCCGGGGTGTTCATGTTGGCAACATTGTTGCTCACGGTATCCAGGCTCTTGGAGAAACTGAAGAGACCGGAAAGGCTGTTGTACAGGGCCTGAAACATGGCGGCTCCTTAGGGTCGCACGAGGGAAATTTGCGGCAGGCGGATGCCAGTCAGGACCGCGCCGGTCGTCTGCACAGTCAGTTCCGGACCGGACGCGGTGAATTGCACCGCCTTGATCGACCCCGTCGCCGTGGTGCCGTCCGCCTTGGAGACCTCCACCGCGTGGTTCAGCAGGCTCAAGGCCTGACTGGAGGAAGTCATGGTCAGCATGCTTTCCATGTTCAAGCTGAGCTGGCGAGACTGCTCCAGGTTGCTGAACTGCGCCAACTGCGCCAGGAACTCGCGGTTGTCGACGGGCTCCAGCGGATCCTGGAACTGCAACTGCGACAGGAACAGCTTGATGAAGCCTTCCTGGTCGATGGTCTTGCTGGTCTGTGCACTGGCGCTGCCGTTGTTGACCACGCCACCGATTGCATCAATTGCCACTGCCGTCTCCCTGTCGCGTCGTGGGGCGGCGCCAGACCTCGGCGCCATTGAACATGATCCGATGGGTTGCGCTGTTCGCGGTCTCGGACAGCAATGCGCCGACCAGGGCCTTGGTATCGCTGCCGCTCATGCGGTAGTCCCGCACCCAGATCGTCACCGTGCCCTCGGCATCCAGCACGCGCTTGATAGAGCGGTCGCTCCAGCGTTCGGCCGCGGAAACCAGGACCGCGCGGTCCGCCGCAGCCGACATGGACAAGGCGGCGTCCGTCGGATGCGCTGCACCCGTCAGGACCGCGCCAGCGAAGGCTGCGAAAAGCGCAGCCGCTTCCGGCAACGCATTGGGCGCAGCGGGCAACGCCTGCAGAGGTGCACAGAACGTTGCGGACTCGGCACGCGCGGCAATCTGTTCTGCTGCCTGCAGCGACACCGGCATCGGGGCAAGTCCCCGCGGTCGAGACAGCTGGGACAATGCGTAGCCTGGAGTGGCCTGCCATTCGTAGAGCACGCTGGCTTCCACCGCATGGTCGGCAACCGCGCGGAATGCGGCACGTGCCGCGGGCGTCGTCGGCACCTCTGCTACTTGCAGGTGGGCCGAGGCGGGGTACGGCGGATGGCCATCCTTCTCCACCCAATCGCGAAAGTCCTTGCGGTCCTGGTCGCCGTTCGCGCGTGCCCGCGCAGGTGTCCTCTCCGCGTCCTGCGGCGCACGGGCGGCAGGCAGAACGTCGTGGGAGCTCATGCGATTCCCCTCGCGCTCGCCCACAGGGCAACGCTCTCTTCGTGCGCGCACCGCTCGCGAGCAAGCAGCGCGCTTCGCCGCGCAGCATCGACGCGCCGCTGCACCGCTTCATGCGCCGCCGCCGCACGCCGATACTCCTGCTGGCCGAGCGCCAATTCCCATTGCACGGCCAGCAACGCCTCCGCTACCGCGTCGCAATGAGACTGGGCAAGCGACTCGGCCACGATGGCTTCCGCGTACAACGCCACGCGCAAGCCACCCGCTGCGTCGGTCTTTCGCTTCCACTCGGAGATGGACGCGACGGTCGTATCTGCCTCGACTTTTCGTACGCGCGCACCATGCTCGCTGGCAGCGGCAAGACGCAAGGCATCCGCCTGCTGCTGCTTGCCCAGCGCCTTCAACCTGGCGAGGGATTTCAAGGACTTCAGCCGCTTATCTTGCATGACTGGCCTCCACGCGACCGGCCACAGGGCGCAGCGCAGCAGCGAAGTGCTCCAGGGCCTCCGCACGCGAGGACGCCGCATGTGCCGACTGCCGGAGCACGCGCTCGAGCGAAGGCCAGACATCCACTGCCTGATCGAGTTCGACGTTGACTCCGCGCTGGTGCGCCCCGAGCTCGATCATGTCGCGGGACGCTTCATAGAGCGCAAGCGAGCGCCGGACCTGGACGGCCAGAGAAAGCTCGTCCTCGGACGCCAGACGGCCGATCAGGCGGCTGACACTCCCTAGCACGTTGACGGCGGGGTAGTGTCCGCGCGCGGCCAATTCGCGGTCCAGCACGATGTGTCCGTCGAGGATCGCGCGCATGTGGTCGGTCACTGGTTCGTTGAAGTCGTCGCCTTCCACCAGCACGCTGTAGATCGCAGTGATCGAGCCGAGGCCGTGGTTGCCGCAACGTTCGGCGATCTTGGGCAACCAGGAAAAGACCGACGGTGTGTAGCCGCGGAACGTGGGAGGTTCGCCGACCGCAAGCCCGATTTCGCGCTGCGCCATCGCGAAGCGCGTGATCGAATCCACGACAAGCAACACCGACTTGCCCTGATCACGAAAGAACTCGGCGATCGCATGCGCGGCATGAACGGCATGCGTACGCACCAACGCCGGCTGGTCGGCAGTGGCCGCAACCACCACGCTGCGCTTGAGTCCGTCTGCGCCCAGCGACTGCCGCACGAAGTCGCCGACCTCTCGGCCGCGCTCGCCGATCAGCGCCAAGACGACGACATCGGCCTGCACATTGCGCGACAACATGCCGAGCAACGAGCTCTTGCCGACACCGCTGCCGGCAAAGATGCCGATGCGCTGTCCCCGGCCCAGCGTCAACAGCGCATCCACCACGCGCACGCCGGTTTCCAGGACGTGGTCGATCTCCTGCCTGTGCAGAGGATTCGGCGCAGCGGCATGCAGTGGATAGCGGACGTCCTCGCGGATTGCGCCCAACCCGTCCAGCGGGTGGCAGAAGGCATCCACCACGCGCCCAAGCAGCTCCATGCCTACCGGCACATCGAGCATGCGGCCCGTCGCGCAAACTTCGTCGCCCGCCGACAGACCGGCAACGCCGTCGTAGGGCAGCAACAGTGTGCGTCCGTTCTTCAGACCGACCACCTGCGCGCGCACGCGCTCTTGGAGACGGTCGCTGAAGATTTCGCATACCTCGCCGATCCCGGCGTCAGGCCCGTCGGCCTCGATCACCAGGCCGTTGAATGCCGTGACCCGCCCACGACGCAGCACGTAGGGCTGTCGCTCGATCTCCGTCAGCAGGTGCGCCAACAGGCTCACGATGCGCCCCCCTCCGCCACATGAGCGGCGAAGCCCGCAAGCAGCGCCAGCTTCAATGCCTCCAGGCGGACATCGAGCCCGAGTTCGTGGTGCCCTGCGGCCGTCTCGATCACGCACTGCCCGGCGGACAGCGCCGGATCGGCGATCAGGTCCACCTGCAGGTCGGCCAGTTCCAGCACCGCGTCCTGCGGAGAAAGGCGAACCGCCGCGATACGGTGCTTCGCGGTCTGTACCGCTTGCTGACAAATCGACTGCATGAGGCTTCGCTTGGCGTACTGCTCGCCAACCACCTTCGCGACCGCAGCATAGCTGACTTCGACAGCAACTTCCTGCGCGCTCCTGGCCTGCGCATCGATGGCCTCCGTCAATCCGTCGAAGAGCGCCTCCAACTGACGGCGCGTCTGGGCGAGCCGCTCACGCTCTTCGTCAGCGCCTGCCCGCAGCTGTTCGCTGGCAGCGGCGATCTCGCGTTGAATTTCGCCAGCGGCATCCTGCTGTGCAGCTGCCCATCCTTCCCGATAGCCGCGCTCGCTCGCCGCGGCGAACGCCTCCTGCAGCGAATCGTCCGCAGACGGGCCTGACGAGGCGTCCATCGCCGCCGCACGTGCCGCATGCCAAGGTTGATGCAGCCCCTCCTGCCAGGCGGACCGCTTCATTGCGGCATTCCGTCCGTCAAGCGGCCATGTGCCGCGGCCACCACCGCTTCGCGAACCGCCGGCGCCAATGCAGCGCAGTCGCGCATGTCACGGCGCACCCGCTCGGCGAAGCGCACGTCGATCAACGAGAACAGGAAATCCGACGCATCCATTCCGAGCGCGACAACCAGGCGGCTGTACGAACCGCTGTCCAGCGTCCGCGACAGCGCCACCAGGCGATCCAGATCCATCTCGCCATGGCGACCCGGCGCGTGGCGCGCCTGCCGGCCGCAGATCGTTGTGACCAACGATCCAATATCCCACCGCCGCTTGCGCACGACCGCAGCTTCCGCCTCGATGCGCTCAGCCACCCCCGACGGCAACGACGCGATCAATGCGCGCCGGGCGCGAGGGTGCATGACGCTCGCCAGCAATGCAGCCATTTTGACCCGCTCAGGCGCGATCATTTCGGCGCCACCGCCAGCCAGGCGCGAATCTGCGTCGCGGCGGCCTCGCTTTCGCGCGGACTCAGGTAGCGGGCACGGCGGGCCATCAGCCACCCGGCCAGAAGCCCGACGGCGATCCCAGCCAAGCCCGCAAAGACCGCAACCAACATCGGAATGCCCCCCCGCTGCAGCGGCGCCGACCGCACGATAGACCGCGATGCAGGCACAAGCGCTGTTCCCGAAGCCGACACCCGCGCAGGTGCAGGCATCACCCCGATTTCCACGACATCGCCGCGTGCCGCATCGACGCCGACCGCAGCCGCCACCAGCCGCTGCAGATGCTGCTGCTGCGAGGCATCGACCGGTGCCGCCAATACGACTGCGACGGAAATGCGCTCGATCCTGCCGGTCGCCTTCGTCACCTCTTCCTTGTCTGTTCCGTGCGCGTACTCGATCTGCTCGTTGAGCAGACCATTGCCGGCACCCTCCGTCGCCTTGTCCGAACTTGCGCTGCGACGTACAACGGCTCCCGCCCCTTGGCCTGGCGCGTCGACCACGCGCTCGCTGGTCTTGCGCACCTTGTCGAAGTTCATCTGGACGTTGACGGAGACCGCAGCGTTCTCGCCCCCGGGCGCATTGGCCAGCAGCTTGCGGATGTCGCTCTCATATTGCGCAGCGAGCGTGCGCGCCGCACTGCCACGCTCGCTAGCGGCCTCTCCACCATCGGCCTCCGCGCCACTGAGCTGCAACCCGGAGGGGCCAACGACGACGACCGAATCAGCCTTCAGACCATCCACCGCCGCGGCGACCAGGTTGCGGATGCCAGCCACCTGTCGCGCATCGAGCCGTGCGCCAGGCGCGAGCGCGACTGCAACGGACGCCTTGGACTCGCCATCCTCGGCCAGAAACATGCCCGGACGGCGAATCGACAAATGCACGCGTACGTTCTGCACCCCGGGAATGGTCGCGATCGTCCGCTCGATCTCGCCCTGCAGCGCGCGTTGGTAGCTGATGCGCTGCGCGAACTCGGTGACCCCCAGATCGCTGTGATCGAACAGCTCGAAACCGACGTGTCCGCCCTTGGGAATGCCGGCCGATACCAGGCGCATCCGCAGCGGATGCACCTGGGACTGCTCGACCAGGATCCCGCTTCCGTCATCGGTATAGCTGTGCGGCACCTTCCACTCGTCCAGCGCCGCAGAGACCTCCGCGGCATCGGATTCCTTCATGTCCCCGAACAACAGCGCCTGGCGAGAGGACAGCGCCCACCACAGCGCGCCGGCAGTGACTACCACGATCGCCAGCGCGCCAAGCAGCAGGCCCCGGCGCCGCGACGGGCTCAGGGTGGAGTAGGTATTGGTTAGAAACGCCACGTATCCGGGTCCTTAAAGCTGCATTCTGGAAAGCTCTTGATAGCCTTCCATCAGTCGATTCCGCACCTCCGAGAACAGCATCAGGTGCATCCGCGCCTCTTCCAGGGAAATCATCAAGTCGTGCGGCGCGATATCGTGGCCCGCGGCCAACTCGCGCACGTTCTGGTCGGCCGCGCCCAGCGCCTGATCCACCTTGACCATGCCCTGTTCGACGATGCGGCCGAAGTCGGCCGGCTGCAGCGCCGACGTCGCCACGGGCGCTTCCGTTCCGGCATGGGCCAGCAGCGATGTCACCGCTTCTATCGCCGACATGGTCACTTGCCTCCGATTTCCAACGCGCGCAGCACCATGCTGCGCAACACGTTGAAGGACCGGACATTGGCCTCATAGCCGCGACTGGCCGTCATCAGCGTGGTCATTTCGCCCACCATGTCCACCGCGGGGTAGTGCACCATGCCCTTCGCGTCGGCCATCGGATGCTTCGGATCCAGCACCGTTCGCGTCCCGAGCTCGCGCGCCGCGGACACGCCCTCGTCCTGCCCCACCAGCGTCGCGAACGATGGACCGGCCTGGGTCAGTTGGTTCGGATCGAGGGCGCGGTTGGCGACCGCGATGTTCCGGCCCGCCTCATCCATCCGCAGCCGTTCGTTCTGCATGCCTGCGCGGCTTGCTTCCAGGATTGCATCGATGCCCATCTCAGCTCCTTCCGGTAATTGCCAGGCGCATCAGGCCGAAATGCCGGCTCAGCGATTCGGTCAGCGCCTGATAGTTGAGGCCGGCCGACACGGAATCGGCGACCAGTTCGTCGAGCGAGGCCTGCGGCAGATCGTTGCGTTCGTTCACCACTACCAGGGACCCCTTGGCCGGGTCGTGCAGCAACCCGGCGACGTCCTGCGGCGTCGCGCCCGCCGCGGCTTCCAGCAGACGCGCGGCCTCGGTATCGTCGACGACGAAACGGGTGGCGCTGGAGGCGGACGCGTTGACGATGTTCCAGCCTGCGACTTCCGCTTTCAGTTTGCTTACGCCCAATGCCGTACGTACGGCATCGACGGTCAGATCGTGCGCCATGACATCTCCTATTGAATGACCAGTTCGCCGTCGAGCGCACCCGCCGACTTGATGGACTGCAGTACCGCGATCACGTCGCGGGTGGAGAGCTTCACCGCGCGCAGCGCCGAGATCAGCTCGGCGACCGTGGCGCCTTCGGCGATCTTCACCACCGGCGCGACGCCCTCCTCGGTCTTGATCTCGCTTTCCGGCACCAGCACGCTGCGGATGCCCGGACTCGGGCGGACCAGCAGGCCATCCGGTTGGGAGACGCTGTAGTGCGTCGCGATTTCCACACGCAGGTCTCCATGCGAAATGCTGACCTGCCCCACCCGAATATCGCCTCCCGCCACGACGGTGCCGGTGCGTTCGTTGATGACCACGCGTGCCGGGCGCTCCCGCGCCACGCGGACGTTCTCGACCTGCGCGATCCGGGCGACGCGATCGCCGCCATCACGGAAACGAACGACCACCTTGCCCGCGTGCTCCGCCGTGGCGGTCGCCCCCGGCACGGCACGCGTGATCGCCTCGGCGATGCGGTTGGCTGTAGTGAAATCCGCTTCTTCCAGCAACACGCTGAGCGTGCCGGGCTGACCAACCACATCCAGCGGCGCCGCACGCTCCACGGTCGCGCCAGAGGGAATCCAGCCCACGGTCGGATGGTTCTTCTGCACCGAGGCGGTGACGGCCTCGAACTGGTAGCCGCCGACGGAGATCGCGCCTTGTGCGATCGCATAGACCTTGCCGTCCGGGCCGGACAACGGCGCGAGCATGAGCGTGCCACCGGTCAAGCTGCGCGCATCGCCAGCCGAGGACACCTGCACGTCCAGCGGTTGGCCCGGCTCCGCGAATGCCGGCAACTTCGCGGTCACCAGCACTGCCGCAACGTTGCGGCTGGACAGATCGTTCAGTTCGACCGCCACCCCGAAGTTGCGTAGGGTATTGGCGACCGACTGCACCGTCGCGCGGTTGCGTGGGGAGTCGCCGGAGCCGGACAGTCCGAACACCAGCCCATACCCGGTCAGCGGATTTTCGCGGACGCCGGCAATACGGGCGACGTCCTTGACTTTGACTTCATGGCTTTCGGTCGCCGACGCAGCGCCGGCGAACAGGCCGACAAGCAAGACGAACGGATGCAGGAGTTTCATAGCACCCTCAGCCATTTCAGCACCCGATACACCATGCTCTGCCGCTGCGATTCCGCCACTGCGCCCTTTCCGTCGAACTGCACATGCGCGTTGGCCAGGCGATGCGACCAGACCGTATTGTCCGAAAGGATGTCGTCGGGTCGCACGATGCCGCTCAGCACGATGTGCTGGTCTTCCTTGTTGATGGTCAGCGACTGCTCGCCCTCGACCGCCAGCGACCCGTCGGGAAGCACGGCGGTGACCCGAACCGACAGCTGGGTCCGCAGCTCGCCGACGCGGGAGGTTTCGCCGCTGCCCTTGGTGCCGCCGGCCAGGCCCGCATCGAACGCGCCACGGTAGGCATTGTTGCCCGCCGTACCGCTCACCCGTACGTCCGATCCGGCATCGGTGGCGGCGCTGGAACGCGCACGCGCCGCTTCCAACACATTGACCGTCAGGATGTCGCCCACCCGGTATGCACGCCGATCCGAGGCAATGCCGCGGTAGGTATCGGGATTGATCAGGCTTTCCTGGGCGATGGCCACATGCGCCACGCCGAACGCCAGCAGCAGCGACGCCGCCAGGCACCACACACGTTCAGCGTTCAATCGCCACCTCCCCTTGCGCCACGACGCGCGCCTTGACCGATGCGTGCGCCCCTTCCGGCACTACGGCGATCAACTCGCCGGCCTGCCCGCCATCGATGGCCAGCGCCGGCATGCGCACCACCACTGCCCCCTGGGTCAACCGCAACATGACGCGCTCGCGCTGTTCCACCGTACGCGGCTGCTGGAAATCCGATGCCAGCACGACGTCGCCCGCGCGTACTTCCCGCCGCAGGCGCAGTGAGACCGCGGACGCCTCGTCCGTCATGGCCGGGCCGCGCTCCGTCAGCCCCGCGATATTCACGCGAGCGGATCGGGTCGCCAGCGATGCATAGGCCGTGCCCTTGGCGTAGCGGTCCGCATAGACCGGCGCCTGCGCCCACCATTTCGCCGAGAACCACACCATTCTGGTCTGCTGCGTCTTGCCATCGACCAGGATCCGCACCGGCACGCCGACCCGTGCCCGCGGCCACCCGCCTGCGATCGTGCCGGCCTCGAGCGTGATGGCGGCAGGATCCGCGTCGAGATGCGATTCGGCCGGCAGGGTCGGTTCCAGCTCCAACTGCCCGGCCACCGACGACGGCAGACCGCGCAGATAGGCGCTGGCGCACGCGACCAGGCGCTCCGGCGCCAGGGTCGTCGTCGCCGCGATCGCCCACATCGGGCATACCGCCAACAGCAGGAGCGCGAAACGGGTCATCAGCGGCGCAGGTTGTTGATGGTTTCCAGCACCTGGTCGGATGCCTGCAGCACGCGTGCGTTCAACTGGTATGCGCGCTGCGCCAGCACCAGCCCGGTCATTTCGTCGATCATGTCGACGTTCGCGGACTCCAGATAGCCCTGCTGCAGCTTGCCCGCGCCGTCCACGCCGGCCGTGGCGACGATCGGTTCCCCGGAACGGCTGCTGGCCTGGAACACGTTGTCGCCATAGGCGCTCAGCCCTTCGGTGGACGCGAAGGTCACCAGATCGATGGTGCCCAGCACGCTGCGCTCCTGGGCTCCCTCCAGCGTCGCACTGACTTCGCCCGCGCTGGAGATCAGCAGGTCGGACGCGCCGCTGGGCACCTGGATGCCAGGCGCCAGCCGCATGCCGTTGACCGCCGTCAGATAGCCTTGCGCATCCAGCCGGAACTGGCCGGAGCGTGTGTAGAAACGTTCGCCATTGGCATTCTCGAGTTCGAAGAAGCCGCTTCCGTCGATGGCCACGTCCAGGGTGTTGCGGGTGGGCTGCATCGCGCCCGCACCGAACTCCATGGTCGTGGACATGACCCGCGTCCCGCCGCCATGCAGCATGGCCGCCTGGTCGATGCCCTCGCCCGCCATCGGCACATTGGCGATTTCGGCGAAGTTCACTCGCCCGCGTTTGAAGCCGGGCGTCTGCATGTTGGCGACGTTGTTGGAAATGACGTCGATCTGCTGCTGCTGGCTACGCAGGCCGCTGGACGAGATGTAAAGCGCATCGATCATGAGAGTGCCCTGTTAGTTGTCGCCGACGCGGTTGATGCCCACGTCGAGCACCTTGTCGTAGAGAGAAATCACGCGTTGTACGGATTCGGCGTGGCGTGTCAGTTCGATCAGCTGCAAGGTCTGCTCCGCGGCATCGACGTTCGACTGCTCGACCGCGCCCTGCTCGACGGTGCCGTTCCAGTCCTGCAATGCCCCGTCGTAACGGTAGCCACCGGCCGCTGGCACCAACCGGCCGGCGTCGGAGACGTCCACCAGCAGCAGGCGCCCGAGCGACTGATCGCCGCTCCAGACAGCGCCGTCGCGCTCCACGCGGATGTCGCCCTGCGGCAACGTCAACGGGCCGCTGTCGGTGAGGACCGGCATGCCGTCGCGCGTCACCAGCATGCCTTCCGCGGAACGGACGAACGAGCCAGACCGCGTCAGCACCCGCTGCTCTCCGTCCTGCACCACGAAAAAGCCATTGCCGCGCAAGGCCAGATCGAGGCCGCGCTGGGTCTCCTTCAACGGCCCGTCGCTCAGTTGCAGCGCGCCGCGCATCCCGGAGACGGTGGCGAAATCCGGAACGCCCCGCACCGCTTGGTAGCCTGGGGTGTTGATGTTGGCCACGTTCCGACTGATGGCGTTGAGGCCGTCGACATCCGCATTCAAGCTGCGGCTGACGGCATTGATCGCGTCGGTCATGCAGCCGCCTGCAAGGAAGTACCCACGGCCGCGAACGAGCGGACCATGGTGGTGGAGGGAATCTCGTTCAGCCCGAGCACGGCAACGTGCGGCAACGAGCGCTGGATCAGTGCGCGCAACGGACGCCGCAGCGGCGACGGGCACAGCAACACCGGCTGCAGGCTCCGTCCCATCATCGTTTCAGCGGAACGCGAGAGCTGACGCACGAAACCATCCAGTTCCGCCATGTCGTTGAACAGGGAAGCACGTCCTTCCGTCGCCCGCTGGTTGCCCATCAAGGCTCGCTCGATGCCAGGCTCCAGGGTCAGCACGTTCAGCTCGCCACGCGGGTCCACGTAGCGCTGGCAGATGGTCGCGCCCAGTCGCTCGCGCACGCGTTCGGCCAGATCGGCCGGCGCCTTCATGGTGCGGCCGCAATCGAGCAGCACTTCGATGATCGCTTCGAGGTTGCGAATGCTGACCTGCTCGCGCAGCAGCATCTGCAGGGTCTTCTGGATATCCGAGTAGGTGAGCACGGCAGGTACCAGCTCGTTGAGCATCGCCGTGCCGCGTTCGCCCATCCGCGCCATCAGGCGCTCGGTTTCAGTGCGGCTGAGCAGCTCCGGGCTGTGCGTCTTCACCAGCTCGTTGAGATGGGTGATCAGCACAGTGTCCGGCTCCACCAGTGTGTACCCCGCGGTGCGCGCGCTCTGCCGCTGCTCGGGCTGGATCCACAAGGCCGGAAGACCATAGGCCGGGTCACGCGTTTCCAGCCCCTCCAGCTTGGTCTTGATGCCGCCGGGATTGATCGCCAGCACCCGGTCCGGATACAGGACGCCGTGCGCCACACGGTTGCCTTCGAGATGGAACTCGTAGCCGCTGGCATCCAGGTCCTGGCGCAGGCTCGTCTGCACCTTCGGCAACACGAACCCAAGATCCATCGCCACCTGCTTGCGCAGATTGGCGATGCGCTCGGCGAAGTCGCCGGCCGGCCCCAACAGCATGTCGTGCACCGCGCCGCCCAGCCTGATCTCGACCGGCTCGACCCGCATCGCCTGCTGCAGATCGTCCTGCGCAGCCGGAGCCGCCTCTTCTTCGGGTTCGGTCGCCGCCGTTTGCTCCTTGTTGCGGCTGAACCTGATTAGCACCGCGATGCCAGCCAGCACCAGGAGCACCGGCCACTTGGGAAAGCCCGGCAGCAGCAGGACCAGCAGCAATGCCGCCCCGACCACCAGCAATGCCTTCGGATTGGACAGGACCTGGCGCGGGATCTCCGCACCCAGCCGCGCATCGGCAGCGGCGCGGGTGATGATGATGCCGGTCGCCACAGCGATGACCAGGGAGGGGATCTGCGTGACGATGCCGTCGCCGACGGTCAGCAGGGTGAAACGCTGCACCGCCTCCGTCCAGGGCATCCCCATCTGCGCGATGCCGATCGCCAGGCCGCCGACGATGTTGATCAGGACGATGACGATGCCGGCGATGGCGTCGCCCTTGACGAACTTGGTCGCGCCGTCCATCGCGCCGTAGAAATTGGCTTCCTTCTCGATCTGCTTGCGGCGCCGGCGCGCCTCGTGCTCGTCGATGAGCCCCATGTTCATGTCGGCGTCGATGCTCATCTGCTTGCCGGGCATGCTGTCCAGGGTGAAGCGCGCTGCCACCTCGGCGACACGCTGCGCGCCGGTGGTGACCACCACGTACTGCACCACCACCAGGATCAGGAACACCACGATGCCCACGACGTAGTTGCCGCGGATCACGAACGAGCCGATCGCGGCGATGACGCGGCCAGCATCGGCGCCGTCGAGGATCAGGCGCGTGGCCGACACATTCAGCGCCAGGCGGAACATCGTGGCCAGCAGCAGCAACGTCGGGAATGTGGAGAAGTTGAGCGGCGACTCGGTGAAGAAGGTCACCAGCAGGATCAGCAGCGCCAGGCTGATGTTGATGATCAACAGCAGGTCCAGCACCACCGACGGCACCGGCACGAACAGCACCATGAGCACGCCCACGACCAGGCCCACCAGGGCCAGGTCGCGTTTGTCCTGCAGCAGGGGCGCCAGCAGTTCCTTCATGCCGCCCTCCCCAGCCCTTGTGCGTACAGCTGCCGATAGATCGGCGCCAGCTGCCCGTAGAGATCCTCGGGGACCGGCGCGTCGATCTCGCAGGCGCGGTACAGTGCGCGTGCCAGCGCCGGAACGCGGATGACCGGCACGCCCGCGCGCGCGCCGACTCCGCGGACGCGTGCCGCCATGAACCCGCGCCCCTTGGCCAGCACCACCGGCGCGCGCATGCTGCGCGGACGGTACTTGACCGCGACGGCGTAATGGGTGGGATTGGTCAGGATCACGTCGGCATCGGCCGCACGCGGCAGCGCGCGCACTTTCTTCAACAGTTCGCGGATCTGCCGGCGTTGCCGCGACTTGACCTCAGGATCGCCGTCGCGGCGCTTGGCATCGTCGCGCACTTCGCGCCGGCTCATGCGCATGCGCTTGCCATGGTCCTTGCGCACGAACAGCAGGTCGGCGAACGCCACCACCAGCAGCGCAGACAACAGATAGAGCGAGGTCGTCCAGATACCGTCCTTCAGTCTCTCTGGCAGGTCCGCGACCGGGCTCAACGCGATGCGACCGACGAAGCCGGGTGCAGCCTTCATTGCCGCATAGGCGATCAACGTCAGCAACAGCAACTTCACAACGAGCTTGCCCAATTCCCACAGGCTGCGCATCGAGAACAGCCGTTTCAACGCCGCTGCTGGATTCAGCCGCTGAGCGCTGGGCTTCAGCGGGAATGCGGTGAGGATCGGCCCGGTCTGCACGAGGTTGGCGACCACGCCGACCACCAGCAGGGCCAGCACCATCGGCATCACCGCCTGGAGCAGGCCGAAGTAGGTGCCCTCCAGCCAGCGAAACAGCCCCGACCCGATGATCGGGCCGGTACCGGCCAACAACAGGGTGCGCTCGGTTGCCTGCGTCAGGGCGGCCGCGATCGAACGCACGGTCAGCATCAGGGTCAGCGCAAAGGCGATCAATCCCACCATGCCGACCATGTCGCTGCTTTTCGCCACCTCGCCCTTGTTGCGCGCTTCCTCCAGGCGATGCTGTGTCGGCTGCTCGGTCTTGTCCTGGTCGCCAGCCATCACGGCGCTCCCAGCACGGTCGGCACCGCATCGATGGCCTGCGCAAACAACCGCCCGATCAACGCCGGCGCGTAGGCCAGGGTCAGCGCCAGCAGGCCCATCGCCACCGCGACCTTGAGCGGCAGCGCCAGAAAATAGATGTTGGCCTGCGGCATCGACCTGGACGCATACCCCACTGCCACATCGACGCAGAACAGGCCCAGCACCACCGGCGCCACCACGGCCAGCCCGCCCACGAAGCTGCTTCCCAGCATGGCCAGCAGCGCATCGGGATTCAGGGGCCGGGTCATCCGCCCCAGCGGGATGAATTGAACGCTAGACGCCACCGCCTTGAACAACACCAGGTGCAGATTCAGGGCGAAGAACAACACGGTCGCCGCGAGCATCAAGGCGTGACCGAGCAAGGATTCCTGGGTATCGCCCGATCCGGGATTGAGCAGGGCACCGGCGCTGAGTCCGGCCTGCATGTCCAGCAACCACCCACTCTTGTGCAAGGCGGCATTGGGAAGCAGGAACGCCAGGCCGAAGACCCCCCCCAGCAACAGTTCGCCCAACGCCGCAAGCAGCAGCAGCAAGGGCTGATGCAGCGACGGCAACACCTGTCCATCGGGCAACGACAACACCGTCAACCACGCGAACGCCAGCATCACCACGATCCGCACCAGCAGCGGCGCCCAGGACAACGGAGACAACCCGGGGAGCACGGTCAACGGCAGATAGCGCAACGAGGCGAATCCGAACAACACGGCCAGGGCGGCGATCGCGTCCATGCTCACATGCCCGCTGCGATATCGAACATGCGCTTGGCCAGCTCGACCGAGGTCAGGATCATCCAGCTTCCCAACATCACGATCACCACGCCGACGGCGATCAGCTTGGGGATGAAGGTGAGGGTCATCTCCTGCACCTGCGTCACCACCTGCAGGATCGAGATGAGCAGCCCCACCACCAGCGTCACCAGCAGGATCGGCGCGGACACCTTGGCCGCCGCAAGCAGCGTCTCGGCCAGCAATTGCATGGCGGTATCGGCGTCCATCCGCTTCTCTCAGCCAGCGTGCCGCGGCGCCGTCAGGCGGGCACGCAGACGCATGGCCATCTGCGCCGCATCCGCGTCGGCGACCTCGATCGCGCCGGCTAGCGCGCCTTCGGCGACCAGGGCAGCGAAATCGGCCGCCGCGGTCGCCGCATCGCCCCGGTCCTGCAGCCACAGCGTGCGCGCATAGCGCCCGCTGATGCTGCGCGGATCCAGCCGCAACGCGATGCGCATCGAGGCCTCGCCCTCGTCACGCCCTTCCAGCAGGGCCACCACCGCCAGGCCACCGTGGGATTCGGCAAAGTTGCGATCCAGCGCATGGGCCTGGCGGTAGCTGCGCTCGGCCTCGCGGCGCTCGCCACGCAGCAGGTGCAGCCAGCCCAATGCATGCCAGGTCCCGATGTGATCGGGCATCGCCTGCGTGGCGGCCTCCAGCAAAGCGCGGGCGCGGTCCAGATCGCCACGCAACATGCAGGCCTGGCCTAGCCCGGAGAGCGCGCGGCCGGAATGCGGAAACCGCGCAAGCGCGCGTTCGAAGTCCGACGCAGCGCGTTCTGCATCCTGGCGATAGAGACTCACGCTGCCGGTCGTCAGCAGCGCCTCGTGCTGATCCGGGTGATCGGCCAGGCACGCTAGTGCGGTGTCCCACGCCTGCTGCGGACGGTCGGCGTCCAGGTGCGCCAACGCGCGTAGGCCCCACGCAGTGGCATGGCCAGGATCGAGCTGCAACGCCTCGTTCAGCGCAGCATCGGCAGCCGCATCGTCGTGCTGCATCAACGCAACGCGCGCCGCGAGCACAGCGAAATCGGCCGACGGTCCGTGATGCTGCCTCGCCTCGGCCAAGGTGGCGGTCGCGCCGGCAAGATCGCGCTGGCATAGCTGGGCAAAGGCGATGTCATGCGCGATGGCAGGCACGGCTGTGCGCTGCATCAGCGTCCGCAAGATCGTTTCGGCGGACGCATAGCGCCCGCTCAGCAGGTCGACCCGCGCGCTGCGAAACGCGACGCCGGAATCGTCCCGGGTGGCGGCTGGCAACCGCGCCAGCACCCGATCCGCTGCCGCAACCTGCCCGGCGGCGATCAGCGCATCGCACAGCTGGCACGCAAGCAGCGGATTGGCGGGGTCCTGTGCCAGAAACGCGCCAAGTCGATCGATCGACAACATTGCTACATCCATGTGACGAACAGCTGCACCCGTCCCATGGACGTCGCGGCAACTGACAATTCCCTGAAGCGCCAAGACCCGCAAGCACATCAACGCCATCACGCATGACGCCCTCGCGGACGATGCGTGTCATCGATGAAGTCTTCGGCGTGTCCCCCTGACAACGCTGCCACTTTACAGGCCTTACCGGGATAGCTGTCAAGCAAATGTGAAGAAGACCTTGATCAGCGGCCACACGGCTACGGCTGATCCGCACTCGCCATTAGTTAAGGTCGAACTTTTCGTCCGCCGGCGCAAAGTGTCAGGGCATTCAGTACTTGAGGCGGGTGGCTCGGCGCTTCGCCGGGGCGCGTTAATGCGATCGGCGCCTCAATACGCCCGCTTTTGGGACCGTACCCGAGCTGTTGATCTGACGCTAGTTGCCGGTTTTGAACTTGCTGTTGCTGCTGTCCGCTGCTGCAGAGCTGTCGCGCCCCAGGTAGCTGTTGCGGTAGGTGAGGGTGTAACCCTCATCGGAGGACACGCCACTGCCCTTCTCGTTGTGCACCGGCGTGTACCGATCGCCGCGCAGGCGGCCGGCCGTGTCGTAGCCGATGCTGGCATCGCCCTGTGCTGGTAGAGCACACCGCCGCCGACGAGCCCTTGCTGCACATGTGCACTCACGACCCCGCCGGTGATGCCGCGAACCAAGCCGGCTTGGAACTGTGCGGTCGAGTTCGTCGGATCCAGGCTTCCAGTTAGCGCCGGCGCCACTTTCGCTGTAATCCCCGCACTGATCGCGCTGGCCGCCACGTTGCGCCAGCTGAACCCGACCTGGTTGCCGACCAGTTGATTGGACGCATAGGCGCTGAGGTTGCCGACCGCTTTGGTCGGAATCACCGCCATCGGGAGCCCGACCACGTCATACGTAAATCAGTCGCTTGCCAAAGGCGCCGCAAAATTCCATCAATTTGTTTCTTGACACGTCATCCGCAACAATCCCAACATAGAGCGAAGCACAACTCTTCGACAACAGAAAATCACTGAAGAAACAGCAGACTCTTGCAAGTGTGGCATGCAAATAATCACACCACTTTCCAGAGCGATAATTTACTCAGTGACTATCGCTACCAACCAAGGCCTTCAAACAATCTCCAATTCGCTCATTTAGACGTTCATCTGGCAAACCAACACCTTCCCGCTCGGGGTTAACGCCTCTATTCCAGTTAATTACCGCAGTCATTACAAATGATGGCAAGCCGTCTATTTCTTCATCCAACAGCTTGGAAATATCCGCATTCGAACTCACCTCCCCTTGCTCAATAAGCAGACGAAATACTTCACTCGGCATCATCCCAGATTTAATCAACGACCTAACTTCACTCACGGAATCACCACTGGTTTTGAAAAAACTGGCTCAATGACATTAAGTTTCACTTGAGGAACAAAAACATCTGTATATCCATACCGACTAGCCATCCGCCCAGTCCAAGTAGAGAGAGCAGCACTTTCCGGAGTCAAACCTCTTGCTATGCCCGATACGTACTGAGCCGCGTTTACGCTTTCAGTTCCGATGTGCCATTCGCCCTTGATCGAAGAGACGGTCACATTGTCGCTTCTCAGCCTGTACATCAAACTGTCAAACATGTCACTACCAGAGCCAAGTTGAGCGCGGTCGCCAAGCGCACGAATCGCAAACCTCATTTGCCCTTCAGAATCGATTGCGGCGTACAAACCATGACCCATTCCCTCAGGCGAAGGATCATGCAGCTGATAAATCTTTCCGCCGCTTCGGGTTGGGGTAGCGAAGAAATCGTCGGCGAGATTGAGACGAGGAACCAATTCGCTGCCTGCCCACCCCGCCGTCTCCTCCAGTCTCACAGCTTGCCCTATCCGAAGTTCAGGAGCAATCGCAGTCGCCAGAAGTGCACCGCCATCAAACATCGCTGCTCCCATCTGCTGGTCAGATGCTATGTCGAACCTGGGCAAGTCCATCTGGTAGCCACTCAACACCTGCGTCAGCTTTCCACCCGAGGACGCATTGACTAGGCCTTCCACGCTGTCGCTGAGGAAGTTCGCCCCCCCCTTCCACTGTCCCATCGTCAAATCAAGCGGCGAATCCGGCATCGGGAACCCGTTGTCGGCCCAGGCAAGCGCGTTTTGTGCGATGGCGCCAGCGACTCCCCTGACCGCACCCTCGCCGCTCACATGCGGCAGCTGGAAGGTGGACGCATCCAGAAGACGTTGACCAATCGCGGTTTGGCCAAGCGTCCTGTCGGTGAACGGCAAACCCATCTCTGACAAAGTGGCACGGCTTTGCAAGCTTCGCGCATTGTAGGCATCGACCAACCCATTCAACCCCGACTCGATGCCGCTGCCTGGGAAGGCATAGTTTCTCGGCGCCATGGCCGCCGATTCCACCCCCTGCATCTGCCAGCCAGACGCAGTAACGCCGGCGCCGTAGCCATTAATCCAGCTGGCCGCCGCCGGCGGACGACTCCATTGCTGGACCGCCGGCTGGCCTGCCGAACGGTTCGCATTCAGCACCACTTCCGAGGAGGTGATCCAGCGCCGACTCTCCGCGCTCCATACCATGCTGTCCCAATCGCCCGTCGAATTGCGATGCATGGTCACCTGAATCGGATCCATGTCGGTCATCGCGGTCCCGCCGCCTTCCAGGGACGCCAGCGCATACGGATAGCGGCTCCGGAAGTCTCTGTCATCAGCGACCACGGCGGCAGTACCTGCAGAGCGTCCCACGGCGTTGGCCAACGCATTGCCAAACGCATCGGCAGTGATCGCCGCGTAGTCCACGTCACCGCCGATCAGGCCCTGGCGCACATGCGCGCTCACCACACCGCCGGTGATGCCGGCCAGCATGTCGCCCTGCATCGAGTCCGGATTGACGTTGAACCCGCGACCCAGCGCAGGCGCCACCTTCGCCGTGATCCCCGCGCTGATCGCGCTGGCTGCCACGCTGCGCCAGCTGAACCCGACCTCGTTGCCGACCAACTGGTTGGCCGCATAAGTGCTGAGGTTGCCGACCGCGCCCGTCGCCATCGCACGCACCACAGGATTGGCCAGTGCCGAGGCGCCGCTGCTCGCAGCGCCAAACCCCGCCGTCGCCGCGCCCGCCACCGTGCTGGCCGCCACGCTGCGCCAGCTGAAGCTGGTCGCGCCCATCGCGCTGCCGACACCCTGGCTGGCTACGCTTCCGGCAAAGGCGCCCGCCGCGCCGCCGACGACCGCCGCGGTGGTGCCGTAGGTCCCGGCCAACACGCCCGCACCTGCGGCGAACGTTCCTGCAGACCCTGCCGTGACCGCAGCCGTTGTTCCTGCAGCAACCGTGGCCGTGCCGGTCGCCGCGGTTGCCGCCGACCCCATCGCCGCGCCCGCCGCACCGGCTGTGTACACCGTCACCACCACCGCTACCACGACCATGATGATCGTCGCCAGCGACCCGCAGCCGCTGTCGCTCGGTGGATTGATGTACGGCAAGGCCGGGCTGGTCGAACCCACCGCCTCGCTGGCGTTGAACGGCCTGAACGTGTTGGCGTCGTTGGCCGCGGTCTTCACGTCCGGCACCGTCAGCGTCGAGCCGACCACCAGCCCGCTGTCGTCGTCCAGCGCGTTGGCATCGGCCAGCACGTACCACAGGTTGGCATTGCCGTAGAGCCGCTGCGCCAGGCTGCGCAGCGTGTCCCCGGCCTGCACCGTGGCCTTGGTCGTGCCGGCCTCGCTCACGTCGTAGGCCGGGGTCCGGCCCAGCACGTCCACCTTGCCGTCGTAACGGCCCGATGCCACGTTCTGGCCGTTGACGTAGGCATAGACCTGCGTGCGCAGCACCGCCGCGTCGTCCTGGGTGAAGGCCCCGTTCTTGATCGTGCCCTCGATGCGCCGCAGGATGTTGCCTTCCTGGTCCAACCCGAAGTAGCGCACCCGGTCGTCGATCTTGCTGCTCGGCGTCTGCTCGCGTACCGCCACCAGACGGCCCCAGTCGTCGTAGCTGCTGGTGCTGTTGCTGGTCTTGAACTTGCTGTTGGTACTGCTGCCGCTGACCACCTGCTGCAGGTAGCCCTCGCGCCCGATGTAGGTGTTGCGATAGGTGTGGGTATAGCCCTCGTCGGTGGACACGCCGCTGCCCACTTCGTTGTGCAGCAATGTGTAGCGGTAGCCGCGCAGGCGGCCTGCGACGTCGTAGCCGATGCTGGCATCGCCCTGTTGCTGGTAGGTCACCGTGCTCAGCAGGGTCAGGCCTTCGTAGCCGTCGGCCGGCGCCGCGTCACCGTCCGCTCCGCCGAGCGGGCGTCCGTAGGCCCGCTGCGCGATCAGGCGGCCATCGCCGTCGTACTGGCTGACGTCGATGTGCTTGGGCGCACCCGCATCGTCGTACATGCGTCGCTCCAGCACCCGGCCATTGGCGTCGTAGCTGCTGGTCTCCAGCACCCGCCAGATATTGTCCGGCATCTGCTGCAGCACCTGGGTCAGGTGGCCGCGCGCGTCGTAGACCATCTGCTGGCGCTTGAGCGTGCCGTTGTCGTAGAAACTGCGCGTGGCCACGTTGCCGGCGGCATCGTAGTTCTGGGCGAAGCTCACGTCGTCGCTGGAGACAACGATCTGCCCGTTCACCAGCGCGCCGTTGCTCACCGTCATCCGGTTCTCGGCATCGTAGCCGTACCAGTAGGTTTTGGTGATCGCAAGTTCGCCGTCTGCACCGTCGGAGACGAACCCCCAAGTGAAGTCGTCCACATTCAGCGCCGCGCCCGGGTTCTTCTTCGCGCTGGCGCCGATGCCCATCGACACCGCACCTGCCGGCACCTTGACCGTCACCGAGGATTTTTTCCACTCGCCGTTCGAGCCGCTATTGACGGTATTGCCCGCCGACCAAGACTTACCCTCGCCGCCCGGCAGCATGTTGCCGTCGGCGTCGTACCAGATGATCAGCACACGCGCGGCGGCATCGCCCGCGTCGGAGCCGCCTTGCTGCACCTGTACACTGGCCGTGACAGTCTGCCCGGCCACGACCGCAACGCGCTTCTTGTTGACGATGCTCTGCGGCCCACTGGTGGTACCGTCGAAGCGCGCGCCCCAGGTGCCGGTGTGGGCCTGGCCGCCATCGGTGAGCTGACGGATGCTCCAGCTTTCGCCGAGGATCCAGTCGCGATCGCCCTCCTCGAAGCCGGCATTGAGCGGCTGCTCGCCCGCCGGATTGTAGGAACTGCCGACCTGGATGCGACGTCGGTTGCCGACCGCGTCGTAGGCGTAGCGGGTATCGAGGATCCGGCGACCATCGGCCAGATCGTCCTGCACGATGCGCTCGATGCGGTTGTGCGCATCGTAGGTGGTGATGGTACGCAGGTGTAGCGTGCGACCGCTGGCGTCAGTGGCCTGGGTTTCTTCCAGTGTCCGGTTGCCATTGGCATCGTAGTCGTAACGGGTTCGGTTGGTCGTGCCCGACGACGTAAGCTCGGACACCTCCAGCAGAAGCCCGTTGGCCGCGTACTTGTAGCTGCGCGTTCCCTTGGTACCGACAGGCGTGGGCGGCGCGTCGTCCTGCCCGACGGAACCGCCGGACGTTTGCGTTGTCGTGGTTTGCGGGGTCTGCCGCTGCCCATTGTCGACCGATTGCGACAACAGCTGCCCGCTCGCCGCATCGTAGACGTAGTCGTAGTCGTAGCCACTAAGGTCGTTGTGGTCGACCAGGCGGTTGAAGTAGTCATATCGCCAGGTCTGCTCATTGGGTCGCAGCTGATCGCCATCACGATCGGTGATCCACGGCACGTCACCACTGAAGCCAGCGAGGCCAGGATCGGCTAGCGCGTTGGTCTCCCGGATCTTGTTGCCGTGGACGTCGTAGGCATACGCCATGGCCACACCCTCAGCCGACCGCGTCCAGAGCAGGCGCCCCTTGCTATCGTAGCGGTTGGCGACCGTCTTACCCTGGGCATCGGTCACCGTGAGCCGGTTGCCGTTCCGGTCCAGGGTGTACCGTTCCAACTCCGCCCAGGTATGACCATTGCTTCCGGCGGTAGTGTCGCTGAACGCAACGATCTGCCCGGCACTGTTGTAGTCGCGCCGGATGATATGACCCATCGGATCCTGCGCGAGAATCTGCCGCCCCAGCGCATCGTAGGCAAACTTGATGACGCTACCGGTCCCGTCGATTTGCCGTTTGAGCAGGCCGTTCTCGTACTCGTAGCGGCGGACATTCCCATTTGCGTCGCGAGTAGCGATTAGGCGACCCGAAGCGTCGTAGTACCAGGAGGTCTGTGGCCACTGCATAACCTCTTCACCGCTGGCACTCACCACCTTGACCCCAGGGCGGGCTTCGAAGACGACCTGGTTGAGCTCGTTGTAGTCGTAGTAGGTCGTTGCGCCACGGGCATCGGTACTGGACCAGACATTGCCCCAGCGGTCGTAACTCTGACTGGTACTCGTCGTGGTACCGGGAGTGATCCCAGGACGCTGCTGCCGAATCACGCGCCCTAGGTTGTCGAACGTATTGAGCGTGGTCACGACAATGGCCACACCGCCGGAGGCGGGCATGACCGCGTGTTGCTCGCTGATCTGCCTGCCGGCCGCATCGTAACCGTATGTACGCACCACGCCATCGCCTGCATTGGAGCTCAACAGGTGGCCGTAGGTGTCGTAGGTGTAGTGCTCGGAGTAGTCCGCCGCCTGGTTCGACGCACCGATCTCCGAGCGTTTGTGTACTATCTCGCCGAAGGTGTTGTACTGGACCTGCTCACTGGCGTCGATCTGCAATCCAATTACCATCTCTCCCATGAAGCTCTGGCGCGCCGTCTGCATGGTCAGCTGACGGCCCATCGCATCGTAGGTGTAGGAAGTGACGGTGTCGGCCCAGCGGCCGTCGTTTCCAGAACTGTAGCTTTCCGAAAGAATGCGATCAGCGGAATCGAACGTGCGCGTCTTCATCGTTCCGTAAGCGTCGCGCTCCCAGACGTTGCGTCCCTGGCGATCATAGCCAAAGCTGCGGACGACATCATCGCTGGATATCTTTGCCCACATCTCGCCAGTACGCCACCCCAGCGCATAAGCGCGCGATTGCACCATATTTCCGAATGCGTCGTAAAACATCGCTGTATACGGCGAAGTGGACTGATACAGCGTGATATCATCGAGATCGGTGAAATTGCCCGTCGCCAGCACTGAGTCGCGTGCCGTCGCCAAGACGTTACGGATGCCTTCCTTGGTCGACGTCACCCTGCCCGAGGCGTCGTAGGTCATGCTCACCGTCGCGCCGTTCACTGTGGACTGTAGCAGGTGCCCCTCGGCGTCGTAGGCGAAGGTACTGACCGACGACGGAGCCTGCGTCACGCCAATGTCCGCTGGCGAACCCTGAGGCAGGTAGCGATCGACCGACTCGCTGATCTTACGGCCAGCGGCGTCGTAGCTCCAGGTAGTGCGGCGGTTCCAGACCACCATCCCCTCCACCGGAGTAGCCGGCGGGGGCGGTTGTGCTATCGATATTTCGCCCTGGACCGGCTGCGTGTACTCGACCTGCTCGATCAACTCGCCGTTCGCAGAATAGGCGTAGGTGGTCAGATAGCGCTCCGCGTCAACGGAGGCGATCTTTCGATTCTCTTTATCGTAATAAAAGTACGTCGTTGCCCAGATACCATAACCCAACTCTGGATCGTAGTCCCCTTCCCCTTCGCTCAAACGGACGGACTGCTTTACGACGTTCCCAAATACGTCGTAACTATAGGTAGTTGTGCCAACCGCCCTGCTTAGAGCAGCCTCCAGACTGAAACGATCCGTGTGCGAGCCCAGTTCATCGCTTGGCAGTTGATAGCCAGGAGGCAGGGTAAACACATTCGCCTTCTGCCCAGCCGTGTTGTATCGAGTGTAGACACTGCGATCCAGATCTTCCGAGTGCTGTATCTGGCTCGCGATGTCAAGACTGCTTGCGACCTGCCCGGCCGTCAGGCTGATGGGAGTTGCGAAGCGCGTGAGCACCACTTGATTGCCCAATGCGTCGTATTCGTAGCCCGTGACGCCGCCATTCTGATCGACCTCATAGGCGAGCAGTCCGCGCGCGTCGTAGGCCTTGTAGGTGAAGTTGCCACGTACATCCTTCTGCATGACAGCGCGTCCCAACGCGTCATACGTCACCTCGACGGTCGGGTGTGTCCCCGATGGCGCGATCGTGCCATCGCCCTGCGCAATGCCGGCATCCGGAAAGATGATCCTGACCTGGTTTCCGCGATTGTCGTACTCGTACTGGGTGATGCGCGGCGCGCCGCCATCGGCATCCTCCCAGCGCGCGGTAACGTTGCCTTGCGCATCGTAGAACGTACGGTTGACGATCGCGCGCTCGACGTACGAAATGCTAAAGCCACTATTTTTAGAGACCGACGCGACCACAGTCGGCGGCGCGATCTCGGCGATGCGCCTGCCAGCCGCATCGTACTGATAGGTCCAGACCTTGCCATTGCGATCCTGGCGGCTTGCCAGCAACCCCGTGCCGTCATAGGTGAACCGCTCGGCCTGATTCAGGCCATCGTACTTGGCGATGACTCGGCCAGCAGCATCGTAGTCGGCCTTACTCGAGACGAAGGCTGCGCCCTCCAATCTAAACGACATATCCGCGGCAGATCCCGGCCTCCCCTCGATCCTGCTCGCAAATTTGCGGACTTCCACGACATTACCAACCGCATCGTAAACGCGCTGCTCGACCTCACCGGATCCGCCGACGCTATAAACCTTCCTTCCAGCGCCATCGTACAGCGCGAACGAATACCGATCCGGCGATGAATCTGGAGATCCATTCAAATCTCTAGTGATAACACCACTCTGTATTTCAGACTTGCTATATTCCGAGAATGACCGACCCCAAGATGGCGCGAGAGTTTTCGCATACTCAATGCTCTCAACCAGATTGTTCGCGCCGTCATATATATACTCAACAACGGCGCCAGCACTACCTCCCGCAACCCCAATCTTGCTGATCTCATACTTTACCCGACCAGCACCATCATAAAAATAAGATTTTTCATTGAATGCCGCCTGCTGCAATACCTGCCACTCAATGAAGCGCTCCATGGTCGCCACGGAAAAATTTCCAGAGTCCAAGTACTCTCTATTGCTTGCGTATTGCTCTCCACTCTGCAACGGGAAATACATAGAACTATCGGGCACGAACCGAGCGTTGAACTGACGGAACTGATTAATCCTCCCATAATAGTCATATGAGTATCTGGAGAATGCCCCAGCGCCATCGATGGTGTACGCTAGTCGGCCGCTGCTGTCATAGACGTTCCAACTGATCTTGTCCTTGGCGTCGCTCTCGACCAGCCCCAGCACCGATGCATCGGCCAACCCGGACTGAAGTTTTGCCCTGAGGTCGTCTGACAAGGAGATGGCGGCTGCCAGGTCCCTGGTCTTGGACAGGCGGCCAGCAGCGTCGTACTTGAAGGCGCGCACCGCCCCTACGCCGTCGATGGAGTAGTTCAAATACCCATCTTTGCCGAAGACACTGAATGCCTGGATGTCCTTGGCATCGTTGCGCTGCACCCTGCCATCGACATAGGCAAAGCTGACGGCGAGCGAGGCGTCCGCTAGATCGATCGCCTGCGCATACTTCCGCGACGCAACCAAACGCCCATCGGCGTCATAGTAATTGCGGACGACGCCACCGGCGCCATCCACGGCGAACACCACATGATTGGCCTCATCGTAGACGAAGCGCTGAATCTTGCCGGCCGGGTCGGTCTTGGCGACGACGTTGCCATTGCTGTCGTAACTGTAGGTGGTCACTAGGTTGAGGCTTCCCGGTGCGACGGTTTCGCTGACCCGGCGCCCGGTTGCATCGTAGGCGTACGCCGTGGTCCGCGCGTCCGCCGTGCCGGCGCCCTGGGTCACCGACAACTGACGTCCCAACGCATCCCAGGTGTAGGTGGTCCGTAGCGCCAGTTCATCCGGATCCTGGATCGTCTCCAGCAAGTTGCCGGCCGCGTCATACTGCATCGCCGTCACTCGACCCGACGCATCGACGGTCCGGATATTCCTGCCCAGCGCGTCGTAGCTGTAGGACGTGGTCAGCGCCAGGTAGTCGGAACTACTGGATCCGTAGTTGGGATCCACCGTGGTCTGCGCCAACCTGCCTCGGTCGTCGTAACTGTAGAGGATGGTCTTGCCGCGACCTTGTTGCTGAATCAGCAGGCCACGGTTGTCATAGGTGTACCAGACCCCTCCTAGCTTGGGATCTTCGTCGGAGATCACCCGCCCATCTGCATCATAGGTATAGCGATGGTTGTCCACGCCCTTGACGCTGACGATGCGCCCCTGGGAATCACGAATGGTTTCGGTCACGCGTCCTTCCGCCGTCAACGCCTTGACCGACCGGATCTTGTCGTCGTAAACGTAGGTCGTGACGTTCCCCATCGGATCGGTCTGCCGGGTGATCCGTGACAGCCCGTCGTAAGCGATGGTACTCGTTGCGCCAACCCCATCGATGACGCGCGTGGTCGCCACCTCCCGTCCCAGGCGATCATAGGTATGGGACACGGTATTTCCGCGCGGGTCGACCTCGGCGACTACGCGGCCGAATGCGTCGTATTGAAAGGCCTTGGTCAGGTTCAGCTTGCCGGCGCCGGTATCCTCGACCTGGCTGGTCCTCAGCCCACGCTTGTCGTACGTGTAGTGCGTCGAGGTCGCCAGCGCTGTACCGGAAGCTTTTTCTGCATCTACCAGTTCGCCGAATTGATTGTACTTGTAGCGCGTGACCGCACCAACAGCATTGGTTTCAGTAAGCAGCCGCCCCAATCTGTCATGAGTGGATGTCATTGTGACAGTGCGGCCGTACTTCGCAGAATTTGGCCTAACAAGCTTTATTGCTGCAAGTCCGCCCTCAAGGGTTCCTGCCGGCTGCCATGGAACACGCTTTATATAGCTTGCACGAAACTCCAGCTCTCCGAAGTGATTATATGCAAATTCCGTCAATTCAGCTTCAGCATTGGCGACCCCTGCTGCGTCGCGCACCCCATTTACTACGTAACGCAGCTTCCCATTGCTTAGATATATGTAGTATGTTTTTTCACCTCCAGGGCCTCTACTTAAGATTAGACGCCCTTCAGCGTCATAGGTATTGGTAGTACCAAGCTCCAGGAATACCTGCTGAATCTCGTCCTCAGGCATATCCGGACCCAACACCGACGCTCCTTGAGCACCGAGCTCGGCAACCAGATTCCCGAAAGCATCGTATCGCCGAAACGACAGCTTCGATGTTCCATCGGCATCACGGACTGCGGTCGACTGTAGCCGCCCTGCATCGTCGTAAAAATACTCCAGTGTGACGCCCGAACCGATCCAGTTTTCAGCTTGATTTGTTTCTACTGCGACTAGCTCTCCTAGCTCATTATAGAGTTCCTTACGCACGGCAATTGTTTCGGCCGGATCAGCAGCTGTCGCTAGCGCCGCCCCCCAAGCTGTGGTTAAACTCGTCTCCCGATAGAACTCGGCAATCGGAAGCTTGGCAACCTGCTTCATCTTAGTATTGCCGTCATCACTCTCGGTGTAGCGGGTCATATAGCCTTCGCTATCGATGACACCAGCGACCGTGCCCAAGCCGGTGTAAAAGTACGTCGTCTTCTGATCGCTGGATCGACCCTGCGGAATTAACTCCGTCATCGACTCCTTGTCACGCAGCGCGAGATCCACTTTTGTGACATACTTGATCTCGTGAATAGTTTTTCCAAAATAGTTGTTGATGCGGCGGGTCAGATATCCTTCTGCATCTAGCGACCCCTCATTATTTCCCAATGCATCATAGAAGTAGCGTGTAACACGCGCTTCAGAGTCCGTCCCTTGAACTGCCTTAACTAGTTGTCGTTTCCCGTCGTACTGATAGCTCAAAACAGCACCGGAACCATCGATCTGACTTATTAGAAGACCAGCATCATCGTAGTTGTAACGAGTCGCACGGTCGTTTTCAGGATCGGCATTAATTTTAAGATCGCCAAGACTCTTCGGAATTGAGCCGAGGTCACCCATCCAAGATGATGTATTTACCCCATTATTATATGCAATGAAACGTATACGCCGATCAGCACCATCATATTCATTAACGAAGACATTCAATGCCGCATCGATTGTTGCTGACAGCCTGCCCTTGGAATCGTAAAAGTAGTATGACCACATGCCCCTAAAATCTTTGGTGGCACGCAGCCGCCCAAGCTCGTCGTAGACGTTCTGGCTGACATGCGTCTCCATGACGCCATTACTCATCCCCGATTCGCTTATCGATACTACTCGCCCCTGATCATTGCGCGTCTCCGTCCGGACCATGCCAGCATCGGAGGTAATCTGTGTCTGGCGACCAGAATCAGCGTAAAAGTATGTCGTTTGCCGCGTCATTACGTCATAGGCAGTGGGATCACTCGCAGCCAATTCGGTGGTCGCAGCGGAACCGTGACGCAGCGTGCTTAGCAGCCGCCCCATCCCGTCATAGACGTAGTCGGTGATCTCACTTAGCGGATCGGTGGCCGCCATTGGATCAGCGGATCGGCTAGCGCCGTGCACGATTACCTGTTGCCGCAATAGCCCTTGAGCGTCATACGTATAGCGTGTGATCTTCGCAAAGGCGTTCAACTCGCCTTCCCCCGACGAACCGACTGCTTCGTACTGCAGCTCTTGCACCAACTGCCCACGAGCATCGTAGGCATAGGCGGTCACGTTGCCGGCCGCCTTGTTGTCCTGTGCCCATTGCGCAAGCTCCGCCTCGGCCGGCGCAGCAAGGGAACCAGTGTAGTGTGCGAACCCGGTACCACCGTTGTAGGTGATGGTCGCGCTCTTCTGCCCGATGCCATTGCCCGAGGTCGCGTATCGGATCTCGGTCACGGCTCCATAGGAGTTGACGATGAACCGCACGCGGTCGCGCTCGTCGTAGACGTAGGTCGTCTTGGTGCCGACGGCATCCTGCAGGCCGGTCCTGCCGGGATCGACATCTGTGTAGGTGGTTTCGCTCAGCACCTGGTTGGTGGCGCTGTAGATCCGATGCGTGGCGCGTCCTTCGCCGTCCCACTGCCACAGGCGGTTGCCGCGCTCATCGTAGCGGTTGTCCACCCGCGCCAACATCTCATCACCACGGGTCTGCTTGCTTTGCACCAGGTTGCCGGCGACGTCGTAGGTGTAGGTCGTCAGGTCGCGCAGACCGTCGATGGAGGGGCCTGCCTGCTGCACCAGGCGCCCCGCACTGTCGTATTGGTAGCTCCAAGGCTGGCCGTTGCCGTCGGTGACCTGGGTGGTCAGCGTCGAGGCGTCGTAGGAGAAGATGCTCTTCTGCGCCTGCTCGCCTGCGCCATAGACGACAGTCTTCACCTTGCCGTCGGCATAGTAGTCGTAGCTGACGAGGAAGCCGTCGCTCTGGCGCACGCTGGCGATGCGCAGGGTATCGCCCGCATAGCTGTATTCGGTGCGGAAGCGCAGGCCATCGTTGCTCGCCAGGTTTACCGCGTCCCAGGCGTTGTCGGCTGCATTACCGGGGGTCAGGTCGGTCACGACGGCGGTCAGCCTGCCCAGCGCGTCGTACTCGTACGCGGCCTGCGTCAGTTCCACGCCGTTCTCTCGGGTCGACAGGCCTGTCAACCGGCCTTGCGCATCGTAGGCGAACAACATGGCATCGCCGGCCTGCGAACCATTGGCGGCCCGCACCTTGATGACGCGGCCGGCGCTGTCGTACACGACGTCGAACGCCGCGGGCGTTGCCGCGTCGGTGGTGGTGGAGACGATCTTCAGCAAGCGCCCGCGCAGGGCGCCGTCGGCGTGGTCTGCATATACCTCCTGCTGCCGGGTACTGCCCTCGGTGTAGGTCCAGGTCTTGGCGCCAGCGTCCCAGACGATGTTGTCCTTCGCGCCGCTGCCCGCCGTGGTCTGGTAGCTCTGGCTGTCGGCGTCGTAAAGGAACTCTACGGACTGGCCATCGCCCATCTGCAGCCTGACCTTGCTGTCGCTGGCGCCCAGCGTGCCGACCAGCTCCACACGTCGTTCGAAGCCGGTCACCCAGCCATCGCTGCCCGTGTCCGACAACTGGCCGAAGCTGTTGTAGGTCCGCACCATCGAAATCGGCAATCCCCGGAAATTCAGGAACTCGTCGCGCCCCTGCAGCACCAGGTTGCCGTTGGCCACATTGATGAACTGCCGGTCCTGTCCACGGCCCAGGCCCGCCGCCCCGCCGTTCGCGGCGCCCAGCTTGGACAGCGAGCTATCGAACAGACCGAGCCCATTTCCCGTGAAGACAGCCACCATGTGAATCGCTCCTTGGTTGATCGGAACGGGGCGCTTCTTGCCCCTACTCCTCTATCAATCCCAGGTAGCGCAAATAAGTTTAGTGGCCGGCCCACGGTGTCATGGAGCCATGTTCAGGCTTATGGCTTTTCGAACTAAAGTCAATCGCTTCAGATAGATAGCGATCTCGTCGCGAGCGGCTGTTCGCCAGGGGCTCAAATGTGCCGCCCACGACCACGGTGCCCCGAGAGCGATGCCCTGGACGCCAGAGCGTTTGCCCCTCAGGGGTGATCTAGGTTCCCGGCGCCTTCTGCAGATCCCGGACCAGGGCACTGAGCGAGTGCATCGCAGGGTCGTGCCGATCGAGCTCCTGCTCGATACGCTCCATCAGCTGTTGCCACTGTGGCTGCTCGCGCAGCTGCGGGCCGAACTGCCACAGCAGGACCGTGCGTATCAACGCCGGCCGTACCCGCTTGACCGCCATGGGGTCATCGGCCGCGACCAAGGCGACCAGATCCGACAGCTGACCACGTAGTTGGGCCACCGATGGGCGTTCTCCTCGGGCTTGCTGCTCTGCCGCCGCCGTGCGTGCATCGCTGGCAACACCCAACTTGCCCAACGCTCCGCGTTTTACGGCCTCACCCCGAATGGCCGCGATAAGGGCTGAAGTGGGAGAAAGCCGATCGATCGCCATGGATTTCAGTTGTGACGCTGGTAGTTGGACAGATAAAGCAGCGCGCCATTTGCGACGGTTGCATCATCGGCATCGGCACCCTCGGCGACGCCAGCCGCCAGGGCGGTCAGCTGGCTGTGCAATTGCAGCATATCCTGCCTGAGCGCATCGAGCTGCTGCGGCTCGGCCAGACCCTGGCGCAAAAGCACGATGGCGCCCGCGATGTCCGACACCGCCCAGCGGGTGATCGCCGCGGCATATGCAGTCAAGGCTCCCTCTCCGGCATGCACGAGCGGCGCCAGCACATCGATGGCCTCCGTCTGCCGCCCCGCGAGCATGAGCAATTGACCGAGCTGAAACCGCGCCATCGGCATTGGCAGCGCCAAGCCAAGCACGTGACGAAAGCCGGCCTCCGCCGCAGCCATGTCGCCGAGCTGCGCATACTGGGCGGCGAGCAAATAGTGGGCCTCCGCGAAGTCAGGCTCGGCATCGGCCAGCGCCCTGAGCAAAGTCATGGCTTCGTCATCGCGCGTCCCCTGCATGGCGCTGAGCGCCAACGCCAGGGCAACATTCCTATCGATCTGCAGGTTCACCACATTCTCCCTTAACGGACGAAGCTACTGAAGCAGGCGCAGCACAGACGCTGCCTGCCCTCTGACTCAATATCCCCGCATCGGTTACGAAGTTTAGCCCCTGGCTCCAGCTCCCCGTGCTCCACTCATGAAAATATCAGTCGGTCCATCGACCGTATCAATACGAAAAGCACCCGATCAACCTCGCACGCGGCCAATCCGCACGCTACTCAGAGCCGATCCCCGCCAGCGCGAACACCCACCCCGGCACCGCCGGCTCGCCGGCATAGAAGTCCTTGGGCTTGTGCTCGGCCATGGCCCAGCGGTGCAGCCAGCTGATGCCGCCACCGCCGGTATAGCCCTCCGCGTGCCGGTAGGCCGGATCGCGCAGCGCCTCGTCCAGGGTGACGAACGCATAGCCGCGACGGCGCGTGGCGGCGATCAGTTCCGGGAACGCGACGGCGTTCAATTCGTTGGCATGCATCAACCACACCTGCGCGATGCGGCGGCCGAACAAGCGCTGCGATTGCGCCTCGAAATAATCCAGCTTGTTGAGCATGTACGGCACATAGCCCTTGCGCAGCCGCAGCAGCGTGGCCTCGCGCGCCGCGCCATCCGGCTCGGTCTCCAGCACCCGCGCATAGGCGAAGGCCCACACCCAATCGCCGTTGTCCACGGTGACCGGCGCGATGCGGTAGCCGCGCGCGGCGACGAAGGCGACCACCGCCTCGCGATCGGCATCGCTGCGGCCGGTCGCCAGGTAGGGATGGCGGAACCAGCGCAGCGGCTGTCCGTACTTGGCCAGCAGTGGCCGCAGCGTGCGTTCGCCGCGCACGATCGCGTCCTCGTAGGCAGGCACCCCCACGTCATGCAGATTCACATGGCCATAGGTGTGATTGCCCAGTTCGTAGCCCGCATCCAGCCAGTCGCGCAGCATCGCCACCCGCTGCGGCTGCAACTGACCGTCCTGTTCGAGCTTGTCCTCGTTGACGAAACCGACGATGGGCACGTTCGCCTGCTTCAACGACGCCATCAGCTGTGCGTGGAATGCCGGCACCTGCGCGGCCGGCGTCTTGCCCATGCGCTGCCATGGCAGATCGTCGATGGTCACGGCGATGCGGCGCTCGGCATCCTGCGCCTGCGCGACACCGAAGACGGCCAGCAGGGCCAGCAACACGAAGCAGCGGTAGCGGTTCATCGGTCGCACCAGAGCATGGAGCGGCCAAGTCTAGCGGGTACGGCAGCCCGCATCCCTGCGCCGCGATGCAGGCCGACACCGCATCGCTGGCGCAGCGTCGGCGATGCATCGTCCAGATCCCCGCCGGCAGGACCGGGTTCCGGCATGGCATGATCCAGCGCTGTCCATGCATGGGGCAGGTGACGCCAATGCGGCCAGGAGATCGAGATTGAGCAAGTGGTTGTGGGTGGGATTGAGTGCAGTGCTGCTGGTCGCTTGCACCGACAGGTCGCAGGAACCGGCGTCGACGTCGGCACAACACACGCCGGAACAGGCACCGGCCGCGCGCACCATGGCCTCGGTCGCCGGCGGGCAACGTGGCGAAGGAAAGCCTTACGAAATCGTGGACAGCCAGGTCTGGAACGTCCCCGACCCGGTCTCCGGCCGCGACTACCAGGTGTTCGTCGCGTTGCCGCGCGCCTATGCCGACGAGCCTGCCCGCCGCTATCCGGTGCTCTACGTCACAGATGCCGACTACTCTTTTCCTCTGGTCCGGCAGATCGCGCGCCGCTTGAACGGCGAAGGGCCGGCCATCGACGAGTTCGTGCTGGTCGGCCTTTCCTACGCGATCGGCGACGCGCCCATGCCCAGTCGCCGGCGCGACTACACCCCGACGCCGGAAGGCGGCGCAGACGCAGCGCCGGACGCGACACACGGCAAGGCGGGCGCCTACATGGCCTACCTGCGCGACCAGGTGCTGCCGTTCGTGGCGCAACGCTATCGCACCGACGAACACCGGCGCCTGTTCCTCGGCCACTCCTACGGCGGCCTGCTCGGCACGCAGATCCTGCTGACCGCGCCGGAGATGTTCTCCGGCTACATCCTGGGCAGCCCCTCCTACTGGTACGGCGAGCACGCCATGCAGGCGCAGGAAACGGCCTTCGCCGCCAGCCACAAGGACTTGCCGGCGCAGGTCTACATGTACGTCGGCGAATACGAGCAGCGGCGTTATGGACAGAACTACGACATGGTGTCGGATGCGCAGGAGATGACGCGGACGCTGCGAGCACGGCACTATCCGTCGTTGCAGCTGCAGTTGGACGTGCTCAACGACGAAGACCACCTGAGCGTGGCGCCGCGCGGGCTCACCCATGGGCTGACCTATCTGCTGGGCAGCAAGGCGCCCCGATGACACGACCGCCACGCCGGCGTGCGGGCCGGCACGCGTGCGCCGCGTTGGCGGCCCTGGTCGCCGCATCGGCTGCGGCGGGCGCGGCGGCACAGCCGGTGGCGCCGGCGCCCGGTACGGGATTCGAGGTCGAACGCTACGCGGTGACCCTGCATCCCGATCTGGCGACCACCGCCGTGACCGGAACCCAAAGCATCACGCTGCGTGGCACGCAGCGGGTGTCGCAGCTGGTGTTCTCGCCCAACGCGTTGCAGCTGCACGCAGCGTCGCTGGACGGGCGCGCGGTGACCGTGGTCAAGCGCGCCGACGGCCTCGTCTTCGACCTGCCCGTGCCGCTGGAGAAGGGCGCGACCGCCACGCTCCGCTTCGCGCTGGAGGGCGTGCCGGCGCGCGGCCTGGTGCGCGCCGGCGACGGCGTCTACAGCAGCTATTTCGCCTGCGACTGGATGGTCTGCCTGCAGGACGCGCCCGGCGACAAGGCCGAGTTCGCGCTCGACCTGCTGCTGCCGGCAGGCGCGGCCTCGCTGGGCGTCGGCAAGGCGTTGCCGCTGCGCGCGCGCCGCGACGGCCTGGTCCTGCATCGCTGGCGCTCCACCCGGCCCTACTCGGCCTACCTGTTCGGCTTCGCCGCGGGAACCTTCGCCAAGGCCACGGTCAACACCGACGTGGGCGAGCTGGTGTACATGGACGCCACCGGGCAAGGGACCGACCTGGCGGCAGCGTTCGCACAGGCACCGGGCATCGCGCGCTTCCTGGCCGACAAGGCCGGCATCGCGCTGCCCGACCGGCGCTACACCCAACTGCGGGTGCCGGGACAGGAAGCACAGGAAGCCGCGACGTTTTCCCTGATCGGCCAGGAGGCGCTGGAAGAGGACAGGCAGGCACCGTCCGCGGCGTGGATCGTGGCCCACGAGATGGCCCACCAGTGGTGGGGAAATCTGGTGACCTGCGCGTCGTGGCAGGACTTCTGGTTGAACGAGGGCATCACCACCTTCATGACCGCGGCCTGGAAGGAACAGGCGGTCGGGGCTGACGCCTACCGGCAGGAGCTGGAACTGGCGCAGCGTCGGCTCGAGCACGCCCGCGCCGCGGGATTCGACAAGCCGCTCGCCTGGTCGGGCGGCTACCCCTCCCTCGGCATGCGCCGCGCGGTCCAGTACAGCAAGGGTGCGCTGTTCCTCGCACACCTGCGCGAGCGCATGGGCGAGCAGGCCTTCTGGAACGGCATCCGTGGATTCACCCGCGGCCATGCCGGAAAGACCGTCACCAGCCGTGATTTCCAGAACGCGATGGAGCGCGCCAGCGGCCAGGATCTGTCGGCCGTCTTCGCCGAATGGGTCTACGGCACCGGGACGCCGGCGCCGGCCACGATGCCGCCCGCGACGACTGCTGCGCCGGCCCGATGAGCGAGGCGTGGCAGATCGACGACCTGCCACGCCCTGCGCTCACATCGCCTTCTTGATCGCTTCCGCTTTCGCCAGATGCTGCTCGACGTGGGTCTTGGTCTCGGCCAGGTGCGCCTTGACCGGCTCCGTCGAAGCCGCCGCCATCATCTGCGTATCGATCAGCTGCAGCGCATCCTTGTGCCCGGCGATCATCGCGTCGATATAGGCCGCGGCATAGTCCTTGCCGGATTTCTGGCCCAACGTCGTCAGCTCCTGCTCGCCCTTGGTCTCGAGTTGCTTGACGTCGGGCGTCTCGGCCAGCGTGCCGAGCGCCTTGGTCTTCTCCAGGTTCTCGGCGTGCTCTTTCTCCATCATCTGCGCGTAGTCCAGCACCGCGCCCGTCACCTTCTTTTCCTGCGCCTGCTTCGCCGCGGCGATTTCGTTCTTGTCGACCGCCCCCAGCAACCCCAGGGCGATGTCGTCGCCCGAACTCGCGCGCGCCGCGCCCTCCGGTGCCGGGCTGGCCTCGCCGACCGGCAGCGTGGTAGGAGTGGCGGTGCCGCCCACCGGCGTCGGCTCGGTGCTCGCGGCGGGCGTCTGCGCCGTCGGTGCCGGTGCCGGCGCGTCGTTGTCCTTGTTCGGCTTGCAGCCCGCCATGGTCAGCGCAGCGGCGATGGACAGGACCAATAGTGAATGTTTCATATGCGATTCCCTCTCGAATGGGGGTATCAGCATCCGCCTGCCCGGGTGAAGACGCCTCATGCAGTGCGCGTGAATTCTTCAGCTATTCCCGATTCGCGAGACGACGCGCGCTTCGTGCACATGCCGTGAGGCAGATCTCCGCTGCGTTGCCTGGACGCTCGCACCGGGTCCGGCCCGATACGTGCGCGCCGTTGCAGGCACTCCGATGAAACCCGCACCGCGCCCGAGTCGCAGGATCGACACGTCCTTTGCTACTCAGTACTTGCGCGCATCCGCGCTAGGCGCAAGCGCGGCGAAGCGGGCAGTGCTGAAATCGTGCAGCAGGCGCACGACCTGCTCGCCGTCCTCGGCGTAGCGCCGGAAGTCGCTCTTGGCCAGCCGGTACAGACAGCCATCGCGAGCGAAGACCAGGTCGCCACCGTCCCAATCGGCCCAGTCGCTGCCGGGAAGGTCCAGCAACAACGCGCCCTCCCGGTCCAGCACGCGGTGATCCAGGCCGTACCACGCTTCGTTGTTACGACCGACAGCATGCAGCAGCGACTGCAGCCGGCGTCCGCTGGCGCCTGCCTTCTCCCATATGCGCGGCCGGGTGAAGCGGTAGAGCGTGGTGGAGCTCAGGCCGCCGGTTTCGCCCGCCCCCGCATCGATCACCTGCCAGCCGTCGCGTTGGCGCAGTATGCTGTCGATCGGCTCGTCCTCGCCGCCGCCCGCGTGGTGGCCGAATGGCCGGACCTGCATGTCGTGCGGCACCTGGAAGCCGGTCGGCAACGGAAACGGATCGCGGCCTTGCTGCGGGCGATGGTTCAACAGCAGCGTCCGCTCGTCCTCGAACATGCCGCCGCCGCCCCAACAATCGCCCTTCGGCCACAGCGCCAGTGCGGTGAGGAACGGCGGACGCGACAGCGCCGTCCACGTGACGAAATCGCCGTGTTGCTTGGACGCGAAATACACCAGCAACCGGCCCGATGGCGACAGATCGCAACGCCGCTCGTAGATGCGGCCCTTGAACCACTGCCCGTGTTCGAAGCTGTCGTCGCGCAGGTCCCAGCGGATCAGCTGCACCTGCTTGCTGGGCCCGCGGCGGAAGATCACCCCGCTGCGCGCGTCGCGCGCAAGCAATGCGTAGAGCCGCGTGGCGGGTGCACGGTGTCCGTCGTCGTGCCGAGTCGGTTGCAAGCGATCGTCTCCATGAAACCACAGGCTGCCCGAACCCGCTGCGTACGCCCGGATGGACCGACACTCGGTTCTGCGCAGTTGCCAATCCTACCCGCATGCGCCGCGACAGGCAGGCCACCCAACTGCACGAAGCGGTGAGTTTCCTGGCAATGCCTCGGCTGCAGCACACGCAGCGACACCCTTCGAAGACGCCACCGCCGAGACGCATGGAACGATCGCCGGACCATGCGCCATCCTGCATTCGCATGCGTCTGCGCATGCATGACACGCGTAAAAAAGGCGGGGTAAGCTGCGGGCACTCCGCCATGTCCCCATGCCCTCTCATGCGCCATGTCCAGACCGATGCCCTCTCCATCGACCTGCCCGATCGCTTCAGCACCGTGCGACAGATCGGCCAGTGCATCAAGGCCGCCTATCCCGTCGCCGACGACGAGGTCTCGCTCGGCATCGTGATCGCGCGCCACAAGACCCCGCACGACACAGCCGCCGATCCGTGGGCGCACTTCCGCGCCGAGTGCCGCACACGGCGCGGCGACGTGGAGGTGCTGTCGGAACAGGCGCTGGACATCGACGGCCATGCCGCGCTGCGGATCGCTTCGCAGGGCAACGGCTATGCCTACCTGTTCGTCATGGTCCAATTGGACGACGCGTTGTACCTGGACATCGCGGGCGATTGCCCGGCGGGGACCGAGGCCGAGCACTTTCCGGTACTGGACGCCGTCCTGCGCAGCCTGCGCGTGACCGGCGATCCCGCCGCCGCCCTCGCGGCGCACGAAACCTGGATGCAGGACATGTTCGGCGGCGATGAGGACGAAGAAGACGCCGACGATGCGCATCCCGCGCCGGTGGCCGCGCCGGCGGAACCGTTCCGCATTCCCGAGGACGGCGTGGAGGTGTTCCAGATCGACGACCTGGCATTCGACTTCCCGCGCGAGACCGCGCCCAGCATCGGCACGGCGAGCAGCACCGGCGGCGAGCTGAGCATCGACCTGCAGGCCCGCGCACGCAAGGCGGACGCCGCCGCGCGGCCGCACCTGGTGGACGAGGCCAAGGTCTATTTCCGCTTCTCGGTGAAGGGCATCCACCATGCCGGGATTCCGACCGGCCGGATCCGCTTCGAGGACGATCGCGCCCAGGACCAGCAGGCCTATCTCTGGTCTGGCGGACTGCGTCACGACCTCAAGCTCTGGGGCGAACTGGTACTGGAACAGGGCTGGGCCGGCTTCAGCGGCTATCTGCAGGCCGATGGCGCGGGCCCTCGCTATCCGGTGCGCATCGCGCGCAAGCTGGCGATGCATGCGCTGGATTGGTCGCACTACCGTTTCACCTCGATGGACGAGCTGGCGAGCGCGCCTCCCGGCGTGCCGCGCCACGTGCACCTGACCAACCTGGCCGGGCCGACGCTGCCGCACGCGCTTTACGCCTATCCGGCGCTGCGCTCGCTCAGCCTCTACTACGACGACGACGCCATCGCCGCCAGCGGCGTGCGGGAACTGCCGGACGCGGTGGCCGGCCTGTCCAATCTGGAAGACCTGACGATCGTGAGGGCCAGCGCGCTCGAACAGCTGCCCGCCGCACTCGGGGCGCTGCGCGGATTGCAGCGCCTGCATATCACCGGCACCGGCATCCGCACACTGCCGCCGCAACTGCTGTCGTTGCCACTGGTGTATTGCGTGCTGGACAACAACGCCCTCGCGCAGCTACCCGAGGCACCGTTCCCCGCCACGCTCAAGACCCTCTCGCTCGCACGCAACCAACTGCAGACAGTGCCCGCCAGCGTGGCGGCGTTGCCGATGCTGCAGCGGCTGGATCTCACCCACAACCCGTTGACCGCGCTGCCGGCCGGCCTTGAACGCATCGAGCGATTGGAACTGGAACTGCCGAAGAAGCACGCGCTGTTGGATTACCGCTACAAGGGCGCCAAAGGTGAGGGCACCATCGCCTTCGACGACGCCGCCTTTTTCGCGCGCAACGACGCGACACTCGCCGGGCAGTTGGAGGAGGCGCTGGCCAGCGATGCGCAATGGACGCCGTACCGCTCCGGAATGCAGGCGCTGGCCTGGCATGCGGTGGCACTGGCCACGGACGCGCCGGACGACTACCGCGCACGCGGCAACACCCGCTTCGGTGGACTGCCCGACCTGCCGCCGGACATGTCCTACCCGCGCCACACCGACGCCGACGGCAGCACCAGGCCCATGCAGTTCATCGCCCAACTGAACTGCGCGCAGCTGGCGCCGCTGCAGCGCTACCTGCCGCGGACCGGCGTGCTGTACTTCTTCATCTCCGACCAGGAAGACCTCGCGCCACGGGTCTTCCATTACGACGGCCCGCGCGATGCCCTGCAGACGGCGGCGGACCTGGCGCGCGATGCCGCGCAGATCGATGGCATGGAAGACGGCTCCCTGCCCTACCGTGCAAGCGCCGCCGCCTGGATCAGTGTGCCGCACTTCTATTCCGACGAAGCGTATTACCAGGGAGCGGCCGAGGGTCTGGACGGCCTGGAGGACGCGTACGAACTGGTCGAAGCGCTGCGCGACCGCCTTGCGGCGCAATCCACCGTCCAGCCGGTGCATGGCGTGAACAGCCATGTGTTCAAGCAGCACGACACCCCGCTCAGCGAAGCCGCCAACCGCCTGCGCGGGCGCACCGAGGACTTCATGGTGCTGCTGCGCGTCGCCTCGGACCCGCACCCCGGCTTCTGCTTCTGGGACGCGGGCGAGCTGTATTTCGTGATCCACAAGAGCGACCTCGCCAAGCGCGATTTCTCCAACGTGTATTGCGGACTGGAGAGCAGCTAGGCGCGCGCATCTTCGCGTTGGTGCCGGGATGCGGTGACATCCTGAGTGCCGAACCGACACCGCGGCATCGGCGGCAAGGAACGCAGCCAACGCCGCACCGAATCGGCACGCGCTCGGCATCCGCCGCGACATGCCGGCGGCGGCAACCGCGCCCCACGCAAACTCGATAAGATCGCCGCCGGACTTCAGCGCAATCGGACCGGGGGCAACGTGGCATCGAACGAGCGGACTTGGCTGCGCGACGCGGGCCTGTGCATCGGATTCGTCTTCGGCATGGTGACGTGCAGCGGCGTGCAGGCCCACTCGGTGTCGGTGTCCAGTCCCGATCGCAGGATCGTGGCAGTGCTCAGCGACGACGACGGCGCGCTGCGCTACACCATCGAGGCCGACGGCCAGGCGCTGCTCGCGCCTTCGCCGCTGGGGATCCGCGTGGACGGCCTGGAACTCGGCGCGCACAGCACGATCGGCAACGTGCGCCGCGGCGCCACCGATGCACGCTATCGGCTCAACGGCGGCAAGGCCGTGGCGCACGACCGCGCCACGACCGCGACGGTGTCGCTGACCGCGCACGGCCGCGCCTTCGAAGCGGACCTGCATGTCGCCGACGACGGCGTCGCGGTACGTTTGCGTCTGCCCGCGCGCAAGGACAGCCACGTCGAGGCCGACCGCTCCGGATGGACCTTGGCCGAGAACGATCCGCCGGTCTGGGCCACCGCACTCCTGCCCGACTACGAGAACAGCTACACCGGCCTGTCGCTGCGCAGCCTCGGGGCGGGACGCTACGGCCTGCCGCTCACCGCGCACAGCAAGGGATTCTGGATCACCCTGAGCGAAGCGGCGGTGGTCGACTACGGCGACCTGGCCATCGAGCGCGCGGCGGACGGCGGCCTGGCCGGCGTGCTCTATGCCGATCCGCAGGGCTGGCGAACGGACGCCGCCGTCGTGCAACCGTGGCGCGTGACCATCATCGCCCGCACGCTGACCGACCTGGTCAACTCCACCCTGGTGCAGAACCTCAACCCGCCGCCAGCGCCCGCCCTGGCCGACGCGAACTGGATCCAGCCGGGGCGCTCGGCATGGCAATGGCTGGCAGTCGGCGAGCCACGCGAGGACGAGCAGCGGCAATGGGTCGACTGGACCCACCAGTTGGGCTTCGAGTACTACCTGGTGGACGACGGCTGGAGCACATGGAAACGGCCGTGGGAGACGCTGGCCGATACGGCGCACTATGCGCGCGCACAAGGCGTCGGCCTGTGGCTCTGGGTGCACAGCCGCGAGGTGCAGCATGCGCCCGAGCGCAAGGCGCTGCTGCGCAAGATCGCCGCCACCGGCATCGTTGGGGTCAAGGTCGATTTCCCGGCGCCGGCCAGCCGCGACTGGTCCAACTGGTATACGGATGTGGCGCGCGACGCGGCGGCCGAACACCTGATGGTCGATTTCCACGGTGCCATGAAACCCACCGGCACCGAGCGCACCTGGCCCAACGTCCTCACCCGCGAGGGCGTGCGCGGGCACGAATGGCACATCACCCGCTACAAGCGCGTACTGGCCGCCGACCACGACACCATCCTGCCCTTCACCCGCTACGTCGTCGGGCCGGGCGACTACACGCCCACCGTGTTCGAACCGAAGGAACTGATGGGCAACAGTTGGGCGCACGAACTGGCGCAGATGGTCCTGTTCACCTCGCCGTTCCTGGCGATGGGCGGCCATCCGCAGACCTATCTCGCCAATCCCGCCCTGGACGTGCTCAAAGCGGTGCCCGCCACATGGGACGAAACCCTCGTGCTGCCTGGTAGCGAGCCGGGCAAGGTGGCGGCCATGGCCAGGCGCCATGGCCGCGACTGGTTCATCGCGGTGATCAACGGCGGTGCTGCCACGCGCATGACGCTGAAGCTGGATTTCCTGAAGAAGGGCAACTGGAAACTCACCGAATTGCGCGATGCACACGCGCGGCCGGATGCGTGGGAGCGCAAGGACCGAGACGTGACGCGGGATGGAGCGATCGCGTTGGAGTTGGCGCCGCGTGGCGGATTCGTCGGTTATCTGAAAGCGCAGTAGGCACTGCACCTCGACAACGCTTTCCGACGGCGCATGGCCGCGATCGTACCGGGCCTGCGACTACTGCAGGCCCGGATGTCACGTGCGAACGAGCCGCTTGGCAGCGACGCCAGGCAGGCTACTTGGCAATGACCGAGGTTCCGGACGGCACCATGTAGCACGCCTGCGCCTTGGCGCAGGCCTCGGCGTTGGTCTCGGCGATCTGGCTGGCCAGGTACTGCTCCGGGGTCAGGCCCATGCGATTGCGGTAGGCGTTGTCGGCGTCGGCCTTGGCCACCTGTTCCTGCTCGCGCTGGCGCTCGGCGGTGGTGGCCTCGACCAGCGTCTTGACCCGCTGCTGTTGCGCGGCGGTGAGGTTCATCTGCTGCAGCACATCCGCATTGGGCCGCGCACGGCCAAGGGTGATGTTCTGGATCTGGATCGGCAGGCCCTGCTCCTTGACCAGCGCGCGCACGCTCTCGGTGACCGCATCGTCGATCTTCCGCGCGGTGTCCGGGTCGCTCATCATCCGCGTCATGTCGTAGCGCTTCACCTGGTCGCGCACGATCGCCGCGTACTGACTGGCCACGTTGTTCTTGAACCAGTCCTGCCCGAAGCCCGACAGCAGCAACGCCGGCGCGGTGATGCGGTATTGGATCTGGGTGGAGAAGTCCAACAGGATGTTGTCGCTGGACGAGAAATCGTCGAACGCCACCTGCACCGTCTGCGGCGTGACATCCACGTACACCGCCGACGTGGTCCACCAGGCATAGGTCCGGCCGGGCTCGCGCACATCATCCAGGCGGATGCCGCCCTTGCTCCAGAAAATGGGTTTATCGACCAGCACGGCCTGCTGCCCCGGATCGGGCGAGACCACGGTACACGCGCAGAGCAGGCTCGCCATCGCGGCGGCCAGTGGAAGGTGTTTCATCGATGTCCCCTGATCGGCCGGCGCGGCCCGCGGCCCGTTGTGCCGTAAATGCTAGCCGATCCCTGCGAGCCTGCACTAGAGGTTGCCGACCCAGGCACCGGACATGGCGCGCGCGAGGCGTTCGGATCGACCTCAGCGTGCAGGCCTCCACGATCGCAACCCTGACACCGCCTATTCGAGCACCCGGCCCAGTCCCTAGCGCCCATCGGCAATGCTGCCGTTGCTCACCAGGTCCGGCATGCCCCCGGCGCCGACGACGTCGCTCCCTGCCCGCGCTCGACTTCCAGCGTTCATGCCGTCCCAGCGGATGCCCGGCTAAGCTCCGATCGACGCCAAGGACTCCAGGGAGGACACGCACGATGTCACAGCACGCCATCGAAGATCTGGTCGAGAACACGATCCACCTGGTGGACCGCAGCACGCTGGACGGCGCGCGCCAGGCCGAGATGATCCACGGGCTGCTCGATCTGCAGGCGCGCTACGACACCAGCCTGACCTGGTTCCGACTGCCCGACGTACTGCTGCGGCACGGCGTGCTGGTACGGACGCCAGCGCAGGCGCTGACCGATACCGCACTGCGTGCCCAGGTGTTGGCAGCCGATGCGCCGGGCTGGCTCGGGCACGAGGACGACGCGGCCTACCTCGAATGGGAGGGCCAGGCGCGCGTGCTCTACCGGCAGGCCAAGGCCGGCACCTCGCTGCCAGTGTCGAAGCTCTTCCGTGACGTGCTTGCGCTCGCCGACGAGGCGGACGACACCGACCTGTTCACCGACTGGTACGCGCTGCTGGCGAATGGCTGGCTGGACGACACCTTCACCGCCGAGGACGGCATCGCCGCCACGCTCGATGGCCTGCTCGCTTCGGACGATCTTCAGGCGATCCGCGCGCTCGCGGCGCGTCGTGGACTCAAGCGCCGGCGTGGCGTGCCCGAGGCGCTTGCGCTGCCGCGGTCGAATGACAGCATCGAGCAAGGCGACGTCGAACGCAGCGCCGTCCTGCGCTTCTTCCTGGAACCCAAGCGCAAGCCGGCCGCCTTGCTGACCGCGCGCGACAAGGCGCGGGCCCAGCAAGCCCGCGTGCGCGAAGTGATTCCCGCGTTGATCGAGCAGCATTTGGGCAGCGCGCTGCACGCCGCCGGCTGGTCGCCTGTGCCCACCGATACCGCCTTCCAATGGCGATGGACCCGGGAGCGCGACGATAGCCGCCAGTTCCTCTGGGCGACCCACGACGCCACGTTGGGCGTGCTGATGGTCCAGGCGGGCCTGCAGCATGCGCAACTACTCGCGTGGCAGCAGCGTGCCGCCACCACCCAGCTGCACGACCTGCATTTCCAGGACATTGCCGCGGGATTCCTTGGGCAGCACATTCTCCACAGCAAGGACATCGGCGCGTTCGGCGGCTGGGTGCTGAATCCGGCCGACAGCGATGCGCAGCTGCGCGCCACCCTCGATCGCCTGGCGGCCGCACTTCCCGCGCTGGACACCAACTACTTCGATTTCATCACCCGGCAGCTCTCGCAGTCGCTGTTCGCCCGCGACGTCGACACCCTGCTGCATCTGCTGGAAGAGGGCGACGACGACGGCGCGGTTCCGCCCTACGTGCTGTTCGACAGCCCCGACAGCCTGCTGCTGGCCTTCGTCTTCCATCATCTCCAGCGAGGCGACGAGGCCGCCGCGACGGCAATCATTGAGCGCCTGCAGGCACGCCAGGCCGCGCGCGGGCGCCTCAGCCCCTGGCACCGCGACCACCTGGCGCCGTTCCTGCAGCAATGGGACGAAGGCCGGCGCGATCTGCCGATGCCGCCGGTGCTGCATGCGCTGCTGGTCAGTCATTTGCGTGCGCAGGAAACGGGGTGAGCGCCGTCCTCAGATTCCACCTCGCTGGTGGCGTACCGCTTCGTGCCCGTCATTCGCGGCGGGCGGTGACGCACGCGGTGGGGGCATGACAGCGTGGGCAGCTCATGGCGCTGCGCATCGCGATACAGCGCACGCCTGTCCATCCATCGCTGGCGTTTCCGCCAGCACTAGCCGCACAAGGAAACGGCCCGCTTCGCATCAGCGGATGTGCGCACCCGCACCAGATTGACCGCCCTGCGCGTGCAGGGCTGGCCGGCCGGGACCTATTGTCCAGCAGGTGCTCGATCGGCAGCCGACCGGCTTGGTCTGGAGATCGAGCCCAGCTTCATCGGCCTGCTTCCGGCAATCCCCAACGCCGCCACCGCTTGTTCGAGCACCGAGTCCCTCCCCTCGCGCACATCGGCGATGGTGCGGCTGGCCACGACGTCGGGGACGACACCGACGCCGACGAAATCGCTGCCATCCGGATAGCTGTCGCGCTTCAAGCAAATCCGCGCCGAACCGCCGCCCGGCAAGTCCAGCGTGAGCGGCTGCCCCGTGCTGCCGCCGGTCGCTTGCCCCACCAAGGGGCCGCGCCGCATCAGATGAAACACCGCCGCCGTGTCTTCGCCGGCCGAGAAGGTCGCAGCATCCACCAGCATCGCCACCGGTCCCTTGTAGGTACGCGGCTCCGGCATCAACACGTCATCGCGTACCGGCAGCCATTCGATCAAGCGGCCACTGCGCGCTTGTTGCAGCGACGATCCGTTATCGCGCATGACGGATCGCACCTGCGGCAAGGAACCTTCAGCCACGAAGCGCAGGATCGACAATCCGAACCGGGTGTTCCCACCGCCATTGCCGCGCAGATCCAGGATCAAGCCCGGCGCGGCGAGCACCCTGTCCAGATCCTGCCTGAGCGCCTTGACGCTGGCGTCGTCCTCGAGCTGCGCCACGCGCAGCACGGCGACACCGTCCTTGCGGAAGGTCAACAGCGGCGCGGCCGCCACCGCCTGCGCTTTGTAGCCACTGCGCGCCGCCCGCACCTCGCGGCGGCGCCCATCGCGGTGTACGACCGTCAGCACCACCGGCTTGGCCGCATCGCCGGACAGCAACGCATAGGTGTACGTTCGCACCTCGAGGTCTTGCGGCGTCGAACTGCTGAGATAGGGCCGCACCGCGCGCTCGGCGTAGCGCTCCACCGGCTCGCCGTCGATCGCCTCGACGGTATCGCCGGGCTGCACGCCCTGCCGAAGCAATGCCGCGTCGGTGACCGACGTGACCACCACCTTCCCTTCCAGCCGCGCGGTGCGCAGCCCCGGGCGCGCATACCAGCGCGCCTCCAGCGCCGTGGGAGGGAACACGCCGCTATGCCCGTCCTGCAACTTCGCCATGAAACGCGTCAGCACGCGATAGTAGGCATCGGTATCCTGCGCCTGCTGCACCAGCGGCACGGTGTCCAGATACAGGCGATCCCAATCGAGCTCAGGCACATGATCGAACCAGACGAAGCGGTCGCGTGCGGTCATCCACAGTTGCGAGAGCCCGGCAATGCGCTGTGCCTCCGTCAGCTGCGCAGTGTAAGGAACCACCAGCGCAGGTGCCGTCGCGTCGCGCTTCGCCAGCGCCTCATGCCGCCGGAGATCGGCCAGGCGCGGATCGTCCAGCAAGGCCAGCGTCGCGGGATCCTTGTTCACCACGAAATCGATCAGGCCCTCCTGCCAGGCCATGGCGTCCAGCGCTCGCCAGGCCGCGACGGCCGCGTCCCGATCGCCGAGCCACACCTGCACGCGCACCAGATCGCCCAGCAGATTCAAGCGGCGAAAACGCAGCGTCATGCTGCCGTCGGCCAAGGCCAGCACCTGCGGATCGTCCAAATAGCGCAGACCGTCGAGCAATGCGTCGCGCGCACGCCGCAGATCTTCAGGCGAACTCGTTGCACCGTGTTCGGCAAGCTGACTGGCACGGTCGCGGAACTCGGTCACGTGCGCGTAGGCCTGCATGGCCGGATCTTCGGCGGCACTGGCCAACTGGGCCAACTGGGCCAACGACAGACAAACCCCCAAACCAAGCCATCCTGGAAATTTCATCGCAGCTCCTGTGCACGACGCGAAGCGTCCAAAAGCGCCATGCCGGCGCGCCGCAGCTCAAGGTTTAGAGCTAGAAGGCCTGAAGGAGCGACATTGCGAAAGCAGCCACTCTCCGGCTGAGGTGTCGGACGCAATCGCCTCTCCCTTGGATATCTGCAGGACCTCCGAGCGAACGAGTTCGGCACTTTCCGAAGAGTCAAAAACATCCTCGTCGGTGGAGTCGACGGCAAAGCCCGGAAGTGCCGAATTCTCGAGCTTCCCCGACGCCACAAGCTGGCCACATAAGCCATAGTAGTAAGCAGCACGCTCGTTCGCGGACAGACCAATATCACCAGCCACGAACATGCTGACGTGGAACGTTTCGTGCGCAACAAGATCTGCGATATTGGCCAACGTCTCTTCCAAGTTCCGCATCTGGGGCGCAATTAGAGTCAATTTCGGCCCTCTGCCGAATCTAAAGAAGCTCCGGTGATAATCAACGCGCGCCGGAACAATCCGGATTTCAACCGAGACATGATCGACGGCTGCTTGTTCAAGTACGAAGCGAAGCGCTCTGGACGCAACAAGGCAGACATCTTTTACGGGGACATTCGTGCCGTTTGCGACAGCCACTTTCACGTATCGATCTTCACACCGCACCGGGCTAGCAAAACGTACCTTTTCTCGTACGCCCTGCGTAAGGACTTCAGAGCGAGTGATAAAGAGTCCGAATCCCGATCGGATAGTGTGCTTGTTCATTCCCTCCACAGAAAGACGTGGCAAGGCAGAACCATCACTTGGCCTGGCAAAGAGCATGGCCAAGATGAAGATAAGCAGCATCCCTGCCAACTTCAATGCTTCGCAGCCCGAACTGCTGCATCCAGAAGATCAGCAGATATCGCCCAACAGTTTGGAGCCAGCGTTTGATTATCCGTCATCTACTCGCCCTTGATTTTCGCCGTCAAGTCACAAGCAACTTCTTTGATTGAATCCCATAGCAATGTGCCAACTGTGTGCACCTGCCCAGACAATATCATCACTACCTAGGCGGCAAACGCAAGTGCGCGGCGCAGCCTACCTCCGAACCTGGATCAACCATCGACACTACTAGATCGCCGGCCCGGGCGGTGATCTGCGGCTTGTTGACAATGGAGAAGCCCAGTCGCTCCAGCCACAGGCCGCTCAGGCGCAGGACCGCTACGCGGCGGTCGCCGGTGTGGCAGTGCGACACGGGATAGGCCGGGGGCGCAATGGATGGGCTGGCTGGTCGCATGACGGCCGCTTATTCCCTCAGGGGCCTCACACCCTTTGCTCACCCACTGGCGCTCGCTGCATCCCAGGGCCGGTCCCGCAACACGAGGCCGGCCCTCTCCGGCGACGCATCCCTGCCTCATCCCAGCCATGCGGCGATCAATGCAGCCGCCCGCCTCCCGCAGGCGGCGTGGCCCACTCCACCGCATAGACCGCCCGCTCCTCGCGTAAGCCGTTGGGCGTGGGTTCGCGCAGCGGCTGGCGCTCGATCTGCAGCAGCAGCGCCCGCATCGCGTTCGCTGCATCGCAGAGCGTGTCGCCCACCGCTGGCAGTGCCTGGCCGGCATGCGCGGTTGCATCGCCGGCCGCCACCACCCGGGCATGGGCCGAGACGGTCTCGGCCAGCAGGGTGAGCCGGTCGAGTTGCGCCAGCGTGACGCGGAAGGCGGCGCCGCCCACGTCCGGCGCCGCCTCGACGGTGGCAGCGGGCCGGGCGCCGTGCGTCGTGTCGGTCCGCTGCGCAGGATAGGACAGCGCGTCCAGCACCAGCTCCACCTGGTCGGCCAACAGTTCCAGACAGACCGCCAGCTCGCCCATGCGCACTTTGGGCTCGGCGGCACGTTCCTCGTCCGGCGTGCGCGGCTGCGCCAGCCGAACCAGGAACCTCACGTGATCGCGCAGCTTCGCCAGCCGGAACTGGCTCTCCTCCGGCAGGAAATAGCCGGGCATGTCTTCATCGTCCAAACGGTCGTACGACATCGTTGCCTCCTCGTTCCATGAAGGGGTCCGTCCGCCACGCGTGGCGGACGGGAAGTCGGGAGGTTCGAAACCGCAGACAGCCGGCGGGCGTATTTCCCCGAAGGGTGTTGTATTAGCCGCCCTCCCGACGCAGGCGTCGCGTCGGCTTGCGCCCGAGGATCGGGCACAAAAAACCCACCGGTTTGTCGGAGGTGGGTACCGCTGTCTGAGGAGTTTCGACGCTCCTTGAGGTAGAGATTGCTACCGCGGCGCATAACCTGTCAATAGCGATTCGTAGAATCTTTCATCAGGAAATCGAGTTGCCCTAGCGATGCGTCAGTGGCTACGGGATACTCGCCAGCGACAGCCTCAGCTTGGACGCTCACAGGTAAGAAATGGCGAACTCCAAAGACGAAATGCCCGCAACGTCTCCCGAAAGGATCGAAGACAGCGCCGCACTCCACGAGCTCAGCTTTCCTTCGCTCTCCGCAGTGATGAGTCGCTACTTGCAGGTCACCGAGCAGAGCCGCGCCGGAGCAGTGGAACGCTGGAGTCTCATCATCGGCCTGATGGGCGCCGGTTTCGGGCTATTGTCTGGCGCATTGCTTGATGGCCAGGCGGCGCTCGTCTGTACGGTGACCGGACTGGTGATTGAACTCGTCGGCTTTGCGGTCTCCGCCGTCTTACAGGTCATACGTGAGGCGCCGGGCTTTCGACATCCCTATGCCACCCATGCGAAGGAGATGGAGCAGCAGTTTCATCACTACCAAGGTATCGTCGCTGCACTGCGTGCGTTTCCTTTGGAGCACCGCCGCCAGCGCGAAACGTTCATCCGCGATCGCAGGACCAACATGCATGAACGTCTGGGCTTGTTCACCGGCGGGATGGAGAGGCTGGGCGTCATGCCGGTTTTGCTTGCACTTTATCTGCAATTCAAGGACTGGCGCTGGGGTGACTGGAGCGCGCTGGGCAAGATCACGGCGGTCCAGAGCGTGCTCGCGTTCTTGCTGCTATTTGCTTACGCGCTTTCCTGGCACCTGATCCGATTGCGAGTTCGCGTGCAGACATACGAGCAGCTGCTTAGTGAAGCGAACCGGCAAGACAGTGCCGCGAGTGGTTGAGCACGCCTCATCGCGTAAAGAACCATTCCATGAACTCCTCCGCGACGTCAGCCGTGAGTTCGAGGACGGCCTCAGCGACCGCGGGCTGCCCTTTCGCAGCGGCGACGGCGGCTAGAGCGCAAGCAAGAAACTCCGGGTCCCAGGCACGAGAGGACGCAGCGGCGACTAAAGAGGGAAGTTGAGCGAGGGAATGCACGTAGGCAGCCCGAAGATCCTCGGGAATCTCGGCCTGCCTTTTCGCGCGGCAAATCTCGACCCAGGCGGGGAACTGGAAGTATCCGTGATCCGCCTTGTCGGGCGCCCGTGCCAATGCATGGACGACATGCGGGACGGCCGCGAAGGAAGCCGAATAGACGTCGCCCTGATGCGCAAGGGCGCTCCACAAGGTGAACCACGGCTCCGATCCATCTACGGATGAGGGCACCGTTTGTAGCTGCCCCAACAACGCGGGAATGTCGCTGGCTGAGCCATATGCGTGCTGCAGCTCGGACCAGCGCGGACTTTCGAGACTGAGCACAGTGCCTCCTCCGGTACGAAATTGATTGAGCTGTGAAGGCCGGACAGTAGTGGAGGAAAGTGCACTCTGACCCCTATTCCTGTTAACCGGTTGATCCTAATCGGGAAAACGTGGGGATACCTCAGACTCTGACCCCTGTTTCCATTACATCATTCAGTCAGCAACCTTTCTTACATACTTCATTCCAAGACCTTCCTTGAATAATCGGCCTGCGCGCCACTTCGTAGCATCACTGGGGTGAACCTCAAATATCCCCATATCCTTCATCCTACGCAACGACTCACGGATCTCCACACTGCCAATCCCTTCGGATAATCGAACCGAAATCTGCTCGATACATTTATCGAGCACGAATGGCGTCTGAAGCCCTGTGAATGCCTGCAAAAGATCTGAAACGTCCTTTTTATTCCTGTCCACCGATTCATTTAGATTTAGGGCGAAGTTCAGCTCTTGCTTTACCTCATTGATAAAGTCTTTTGCAGCAAACTCGAAGGCCTCCAAGACTACATCGTGGGCGACTCGCCCCTCATCGGTGGCAGCCTCCCCTCTCTCCGCGCCAATATCACCGATCTTCGCGATAAATTGCCCAAAAACTCTTGGGTAGAATGAAGACTTATTATCACCCTCGCCTGCCGCATCGGAAAAATAGGTCTTGAGGAACGTCATAGTAAGCAGATTATTCCTACGGAGCTTCTGCGGAAATACCTGCAACATCAGAGATTCATACTGCTCTGGCGTCAACTTACCCAGGCGTATGTCCGCTTGCATTGAATCAATTTGAGCGCAAACCTCAGAGAAATTTTTCCGAAACCAAGGGCTCCGCGCCAACTCAGCAAGGAAATAGTGAAAGATCGATGCTTCGTCCCACCTTAGATCCATTTTTCTGCCATGCACTTGCTGCTCAATATTTTGCAAGCCGACTGGCAAGTCCGCGCGTATGAACAACCGAAACCTTACTTTCTCGGAAAATATTGAGTCATTTTGAACGGTACTAAGAAATCTAAACAAAGACTCGACAAAGACACCGGTTTTGGCGGCTTCGACCGCGGTCTCAACACCATCGATTGCAACGGTGATTCGCCCAGGCAGGGCGGCGGCCAGTCCTGCGGAATACCTAGGCTCCGATGGCTGTAAATCTGAAGCGTCGACCCATGTCGCAAGCGTTTCTCTAGCGGAAACATCGTTTGCTGCCGCGTGAAGCTCCGCAGCGAGGGCCATCCACCACATTCTCTCATAGTCGCCGCCAACAAGAGCTATAACAGATCGAGAAAGGGTGCCTTGAGCTTGAAGGGTAGAGTTTCCAAAGTCGGAGGAGGAGTGCATTGGCTTCGCCAACATTCGCTCAGCGAGCTCTCTAAAAAGCCTAGTTTTACCAGTGCCCTTTCTTCCGTAAACATAATATGAAGGCAGTGATGCCTGCAGGAGCCTAGATGCATCCGGAGTCTCCAAAAACCAACCACCGTCAAGCGCACCGCTCGGTGACTGTTGAGAAGCAATTGCGACGCCCCCCTGGGATGCAGAATGCTTTCCGGCCAAAGGCTGAGGGCTAATTCCCAGCACATCCCTGAGCTGCCGCACCGATAATATATTGAGAGCACTAATCTCGCCAAGCTGAGGGGCAGGCGAGTCTAAGAAAGCCCTATCGTGATACCAACTTATGAAGAACTCGCCAAGGTCTGAGGGGTCGATTATCACACCCTCTTCCGCCCCCCGCTCGATAGCAGATGCCATAAATTGAAGCATTGACTGCTTCAGGCGTGCCTCATATCCAGTGAGCGAATCCTTTTTCTTATCGGGATCCAGCGAAAAGCAGACAAATGCTCCAGGATATTCTCGATCAACAGAGAGAAGCGAGGAAACGATAGCTCCTTGTCCTTCAGAGAAACCATCCGCCCTAGTATTGATGACAACCGACCCAGGCCAACCCATAAGTATCGGGAGAACAGAACTCGCAATACCAGTTCGATGATCGAAGAGAACAAAGTCATACTCCTCTCCAATTTGAGATTTCAATCGCTCAACCGACCTGTGAAGCAGATCAGAATCTAGATTAATTCTAAGCACGAATGATGCGTAATCTAGATCGTAATGATCGATTGAAGGACGGGCTTGCAGAAGGTGTAGCTGTCCGCCCGACGAATTTTCCTCTACTGCAATTGGCTCCGCCTTTTTCCCCTGAACAAGCCCCACTAAGCTCGTTGTGATGGATGACGATTTCGCGTCCAGCGCAGTGGAGAGCGTGGGCGCTTCAAGATCAGCGTCCACCAATAGGATCCGATATCCGGAATTCGCTAGCAGTCTTCCTAATGCGACAAGAACGGTAGATCGCGCCTGCCCGCCCTTGAACCCATAGAAGTGGATCGCTCGGCATGAAGCACTTTTTACAGACTTGCTCAGTTCTTCAGCCCAACTGTCACGGAGCGTCTTATCGAACATTGCGAGCCAATGATTTCCAGAGCTCCTATCCCGAATGTATTTATAATCATCCCGCCACTCCTCTGGACTGACCAGAAGTAGCGAAACCTGAAGATCCGATTCAACTTGGGCGAGCAGATCTTTTGGAACTCCTACCAGCTTCCTGAATTGGTACTTCCTGACCTCCTCATCCTCTTCATGGAAGTCGGGAGCACATACAACTACATGGAGGATAGGGTGGACATAGACCAGCCGCACTTCATCCACTGCCGCACGAACCACTGCAAGAAATTCACTTAGAAGCATCAGAGCATTACTCCAGCAGTCTTAAGAAGAGCTCGCGTGGAGCTAACGATATTTGCTAGGTTTTGCATATCGTCATCAGTTGAGTAATCGCTTTCCCACCCATCGGAATTATGCCGAAGATACCTTAAATATGGATAACACGATGCGGGGACATTGACTGCGATACCGCCGCGGTCCTGACACCACAACGCATTGAGCGCCCCGCTCAATTGGGTCGCCAAAGCATTCACATTCCCAGCATTCCCGGGGCCTGCGCCGGACGCATACTGTTGGAGCAGGTCCGGCACGTTATGGCCGCCATTGCTCCTCGTGTTGATCTTGCCCAAAAACTCTTTGAGAGCAAGCTCGATTGCCACAAGGTTGCAGTAAGCGGCCTTTAAGTGATGTGCACCTGCACTGGTGAAGCCATCTCTGTTGTACGAGTAACCCGCCATCCCCACTCCTTTTGGATGCCAGCCATAACGTTGCCTATTTTCGCACTGGAGGGCCACAGAAAGAAAAAGCGGCCTCAGCCGCTCTTCCTTAGACCTGAATCAAACCCCGACCGGATTCCCCTTCTCCGGATCGATCTTGTACTGCTTGATCGCCCGAGCCACATCCTTGCCAGTCATCTTCCCATCCTTCGCCAACGCCGCAATCGCCGCATGCGCGATGTAGTACCGGTCCACTTCGAAGAACCGCCGCAGGTTGGCGCGGGTATCCGAGCGGCCGAACCCATCCGTCCCCAGCACGGTGTAATGCGTCGGCACGAAGGCACGGATCTGGTCGGCAAATGCACGCACGTAATCCGTGGCGGCAATCACCGGGCCCTGGCGGCCTTCCAGCAGCTGGGTGACATACGGCTTGCGCTGCTCGCCTTCCGGATGCAGGCGGTTCCAGCGCTCGGCGTCGAAGCCGTCGCGGCGCAGTTCGTTGAAGCTGGGGCAGGACCAGATGTCGGCGGTGACGCCGAAATCCTTGTCCAGCAGCTCCGCCGCGGCGATGGCTTCGCGCAGGATGGTGCCCGAGCCCAGCAGCTGCACGCGCAGTTCGCCCTTCTTGGGCTTGCCGGCGTCGGTCAGCAGGTACATGCCCTTGATGATGCCGTCCTCTGCACCGGCCGGCATTTCCGGGTGGGTGTAGTTTTCGTTCATCAGGGTGATGTAGTAGTACTCGTCCACCTGCTCTTGCATCATCCGCTTCATGCCGTACTGCATGACCACGGTGACTTCGTAGCCGAAGGTGGGGTCGTAGCTGCGCACGTTCGGGATGGAGCCGGCGATGACCTGGCTGAAGCCGTCTTCGTGCTGCAGGCCTTCACCGTTCAACGTGGTGCGGCCGGCGGTGCCGCCGAGCAGGAAGCCGCGGGTGCGCATGTCCGCCGCCTGCCAGGCGATGTCGCCCACGCGCTGGAAGCCGAACATGGAGTAGTAGATGTAGAACGGCAGCATCGGCACGTTGCTGACCGAGTAGCTGGTGCCGGCGGCCAGCCACGAGGAAATCGCGCCCGGCTCGCTGATGCCCTGCTGCAGCACCTGGCCGGACTGGTCCTCGCGGTAGAACATCAGCTGGTCCGCGTCCACCGGCTTGTACTTCTGGCCGAACGGGGCGTAGATGCCGATCTGGCGGAACATGCCTTCCATGCCGAAGGTGCGCGCTTCGTCGGCCACGATGGGCACGATGCGCGGGCCCAGGTCCTTGTCGCGCAGGGCGATGTTGAGGCTCTGCACGAAGGCCATGGTGGTGGAGTAGCTGCGCTCGCCGCTGGACTTGAGCAGGCGGTCGTACTTGTCCAGGCCGGGCACGGTGAAGGACTGGTCGGCCTTGCGGCGGCGCTGCGGCAGGTAGCCGCCGAGCGCGGCGCGGCGCTCCTGCAGGTACTGCACTTCCGGCGAGTCCGGGCCGGGGTGGTAGAACGGCACCTGTTCGGCATCGGCCAGCTGCTTGTCGCTGAGCGGGATGTTGAAGCGGTCGCGGAACGCGCGCACGGCGTCGTCGTCCAGCTTCTTGGTCTGGTGGGTGGGGTTGAGCGATTCGCCCGAGGAGCCCATGCCGTAGCCCTTGACGGTCTTGGCCAGGATCACGGTGGGCATGCCCTTGGTGTTCACCGCCTGGTGGTAGGCGGCGTAGACCTTGTGCGGGTCGTGGCCGCCGCGGTTCAGGCGCCAGATGTCGTCGTCGGACAGGCCGGCGACCATGGCCGCGGTCTCCGGGTATTTACCGAAGAAGTTGGCGCGGGTGTAGGCGCCGCCGAAGGCCTTGCAGTTCTGGTATTCGCCGTCGACGGTTTCCATCATCAGCTTGCGCAGCACGCCGTCGGTGTCGCGCGCCAGCAGCGCGTCCCAGTAGCCGCCCCACAGCAGCTTGATGACGTTCCAGCCGCCGCCGCGGAACACGCCTTCCAGCTCCTGGATGATCTTGCCGTTGCCGCGCACCGGGCCGTCCAGGCGCTGCAGGTTGCAGTTCACCACGAAGATGAGGTTATCCAGGCCTTCGCGGCCGGCCAGGGCGATGGCGCCCAGGGTTTCCGGCTCGTCGCTCTCGCCGTCGCCGATGAAGCACCACACCTTGCGGTCGGACTTCTCGATCAGGCCGCGGTGCTCCAGGTACTTCATGAACTGCGCCTGGTAGATGGCGCTGAGCGGGCCCAGGCCCATCGACACGGTGGGGGTCTGCCAGAAGTCCGGCATCAGCCACGGGTGCGGGTAGGAGGAGATGCCCTGGCCGTCCACTTCCATGCGGAAATGGTCGAGCTGGGTCTCGTTGATGCGGCCTTCGAGGAAGGCGCGGGCGTAGATGCCCGGGGCGCTGTGGCCCTGGATGTAGAGCAGGTCGCCGGGGTGCTTGTCGGACGGGGCGCGCCAGAAGTGGTTGAAGCCCACGTCGTACAGGGTGGCGGCCGAGGCGAAGGAGGCGATGTGGCCGCCCAGGTCGCCGGGCTTGCGGTTGGCGCGGACCACGGTGGCCATGGCGTTCCAGCGGATGATCGAGCGGATCTTCCACTCGATGGCCGCATCGCCCGGGCTCTTGGCCTCGTTGGCGGGCGCAATGGTGTTGACGTACTCGGTGGTGGGCGAGAACGGCAGGTAGGCGCCGGAACGACGGGTCAGTTCGACCATGTCCTCCAGCAGCTGATGCGCGCGTTCGGGGCCCGCGACATCGATGACGGCCTTGAGCGATTCGATCCACTCCTGGGTCTCAGTGGGGTTCGGATCGTTCTGCAGCACCTCGTTCAACCAGTTCATAGCGCTCCCGTAGGTCGCACGCACGCGCGCGATTGCATGTGTTTTTCGAAGCCTCCAAGTGTAGCGCAACCGCCCCGCCGGACCTCGTACGCCAGCGTATGGAACGGACTGTCACATTGGCCCGGGACAGCGCGCGACACCCGGCGCGCGGCGGGGCGCGGCTGCGCTTATGATCGGGGCCGACTCCCGCGGAGCGCCGCCATTACCGCCCTCTCGTCAGTGCAGGACGCTTCAGCGGTCGCCTGGCGGCACAGCCTGCGCACCCGGCTGATGCTGTGGGGCAGCCTGATCCAGGTGGCGCTGCTGCTGGGCCTGGCGGTGCTGTTCTACCTGGGCGCGCGCCAGGTGGTGGTGCGCAATGCGCGCGAGGAGGTGGCCGGGCTGGCGCAGCAGACCGCGCGCAGCCTGGATGCGACGCTGGGGTCGGTGCAGGTGAGCGGGCGCACGCTGGCCGCCGGCGCCTCGGCGGTCGGGCGCCAGCCGTTCAACCTGCGCAGCCTGCTGCACGCCACCCTGGAGGGCGACCCGGACATCGCCGGGGCGCTGCTGGTGATCGAGCCGGGCACGCTGAAGGGCGAAGACCGCGGCTTCGCCTGGCACCTGCGGCGCGCCAACGGCCGCGTGACCGAGCAGCCGGCCGATGCGCTGGGCTACGACTACCGGACCATGCCCTGGTACCGGCGCACGCTGGTAGCGCAAGCGCCGTGGTGGTCCGAGCCGTACAGCGACGCCTCCACCGGCGGCGACTACCTCACCACCTACAACCTGCCGCTGCGCCTGCCCGGCGACGGCGTGCAGGCGCCTGCGATCGGCATGGTCAGCGTGGACGTGCCGCTGAAACGGCTGCAGGCGATCGTCGGCGAGCTGCCGGCCAATGCCGGGCTGCAGCCGATGCTGCTGTCGCCGGACGGGCTGTTCGTGCTGCATCCGGACCCGGCGCTGCGCTTCCACCGCACCCTGGAGGCGCATGTGGCGCGCGCGCGGCCGGACCTGTCGCCGCTGGCCGCGGCGGTGGCCGCGCACGCACCGGTGCGCTTTTCCCACACCGCGCCGGACGGCGAGCGCTACCTGACCCAGAGCGCGGCGGTCGGCGATACCGGCTGGACCTTCGCGCTGACCGTGTCCGAGGGCTACATCGTGGCCGGGCTCAACCGCATCGCGCTGTGGGTGGGGCTGGGCGGCGGCACCGCGCTGCTGCTGTGGCTGTGGCTGCTGCACCGCTACACCGCGCGGCTGGCGCGGCCGATCGAGGACCTGACCAATTCGGCCGGGCATTTCAGCCAGGGCGAGTTCGACTATCCGCTGCGGCATGTGGAGCGGCAGGACGAGGTGGGGGTGATGGCGCGCGCCTTCGACAGCGCGCGCGGTTCGATCAAGCGCCAGCTGGCGGAGATCGCCACGCTGGCGCAGGCGCGGCAGCGCATGCAGAGCGAGTTGTCGATCGCGCGCGACATCCAGCAGGCGATGCTGCCGGACGGGCGCACCTTCGACAGCGCGCACAAGCACCTGGAGACCTATGCGTTGCTGGAGCCGGCGACGATGGTCGGCGGCGATTTCTACCAGTTCTTCGAGACCGAACCGGGGCTGCTGTGGTTCGTGGTCGGCGACGTGTCCGACAAGGGCGTGCCGGCGGCGCTGTTCATGGCGCGGGCGATGACCGTGCTGGAGGTGGCCGCGCGCCGCCACAACCGGCCGGACGCGATCCTGATCGCGGCTTCGCAGCGCATGGTCGAGGGCAACGAGACCTGCATGTTCGCCACCGTGCTGTGCGGGCTGATCGACGTGCACAGCGGCGACTACTGGCTGTCCAGCGCCGGCCACGAGCCGCCGGTGCTGCTCGGCGCCGACGGCCACGCGCAGTTGCTGGCAGTGGAATCGGGGCCGCCGTTGGGGATCGAGCCGCAGACCCGTTACCCGGTGGTGCGCGGGCGCCTGGCCGCCGGCGCCACGCTGTTGAGCTATACCGACGGCATCACCGAGGCGATGGACGCGCAGCAGCAGGCCTACGGCTCCGAGCGGCTGCTGGCCGCGCTGGAAGCGGGCATCGACGCGCAGGCGCAGTGCGCGCGGGTGCTGGCCGCGGTGCATGCGTTCACCGCGGCCGCACCGCAGTCCGACGACATTACCTTGCTGGCGATCCGGTTGCGCCAGGATCCGACGCGGGAGGGAAGCACATGAAACTGAGGCTGCAGATGGTGCCGGCGCTGGACACGCTGGCGCAGCTGAGCGACACGCTGGAGGCCGCGCTGCTGCGCCACGGCGTGGTCCTGGACCACGTGAACCGGGCGCGGCTGATCGTGGAGGAACTGGCCTGCAACACGCTCGAGCACGGCCACCTGGCCAGCGAACAGCCGCCGGTGGAGGTGATGTTGCAGGTGGACAGCGGCGCGCTGGTGCTGGAATTCCACGACAGCGGCCCGGCCTTCGATCTGCGCAGCGCACCGCCACCTGACCTGGACGCGGACATCGCCGAACGCCCGATCGGCGGCCTCGGCCTGCACCTGGTGCGGCAGCTCGCCGACCACATCGACTACCGCCACGACGCCGGCCGCAACGTCGTGCGCATCACCTTGCTGCAACCCTTCGACCCCGCCCCCCAGGAGTTCCCCGCATGACCACGTTGAGCCTGCAGATCGACCCCACCCAGGACAGGCGCCAGCGCATCACCCTCAGCGGACGCCTGGACACGCATACCTACCAGGCGCTGGACGAGGCATTGGCGCCGCTGCTGGCCACGCAGATCACCACGCTGGTGCTGGACCTGTCGCACCTGGACTACATCAGCAGCGCCGGCATCCGCTCGATCTTCAAGGCGCGCAAGGTGCTGGCCACCCGCGACGGCCGCGTGCTGGTGGTCAACCCGCAGCCGCAGATCCGCAAGGTGTTCGACGTGGTCAAGGCGGTGCCGTTGAACGAGATCTTCACCTCGGTGCAGGAACTGGACGACTACCTGGACGAGATGCAGCGGCGGGTGCTCGAGGAGGGCGAGGGCGGCTGAGCTGGGTTCGTCGCGGTTGAAACCGCTCCTACAGGGAAGCGTGCGGATCGCCGGCGCGCTGCATTGTGGGAGGGACTTCGGTCCCGACAGCGTCCGGAGCCGGAGCGCCTGACGACGCCGTTGGTCGCGGCTGAAGCCGCTCCTACAAAAAAGCGCGCGACCGTCGAAAGCGCGCGACCGACCCGACCGGTGCACTGTAGGAGGGGCTTCAGCCCCGACAGGCAGGCACCGAAGCCGATCGCCGACCGATCCCGCGTCGCGACTGAAGTCGCTCCTACAGGGAAGCGTACAGATCGCCGACGCGCCGCATTGTGGGAGGGACTTCAGTCCCGACAGCGTCCGGAGCCCGAGCGCCTGACGACGCCGTTGGTCGCGGCTGAAGCCGCTCCTACAAAAAGCGCGCGACCGTCGAACGTGCGCGACCAACCCGACCGGTGCACTGTAGGAGGGGCTTCAGCCCCGACAGGCAGGCACCGAAGCCGACCACCGACCGATCCCGCGTCGCGACTGAAGTCGCTCCCACAACGATGCTGCACAGCGCGTCGCGGACTGCCCGCAAGGCAGGCCTTGTCTTCCGGTACCACTTCCGGCCCCGCGCTTTTTGTGGGGGCGACTTCTTCTGTGGGAGCGACTTCAGTCGCGACGCGACCAACCAAGCCGCGCCCCGCACACCACACGCCGGGCAACACCAAGGCGCCAGCCACCTGCCCGGCCACGCCGCTGAACGATCCCCCACCCCACCTGCACAGGCCCCGCCCTCACGGCCTTGCCCGCCACTCAGATTCGATATATCGTTTCGCAAAACTTAGACATATCGAAACGATGCCCCGCCCGACCGATTCCAGCCACCGCCACCCACGCCGCCTGTTCGACGAAGACGGCCCCGGCCGCGGCCCACATGGCCGCGGCGGCGGCCGCGGCAGCCGCCCGCTCGGCCATGGCGACCTGCGCCTGCTGCTGCTGGCGATGATCGAAACCCAGCCGCGCCACGGCTACGAGCTGATCCGCGCGGTCGCCGACCTCTTCCATGGGCTGTACACGCCCAGCGCCGGCACCATCTACCCGACCCTGGCGCAGCTGGAGGCGCAGGGCCTGGTGCAGGCCGATACCGGTGCCGCGCGCAAGCGCTACGCGATCACCGCCGACGGCTTGGCCTTCGTGCAGGCGCAGCGCGCGCAGCTGGACGCGGCGGTGGAACGCACCCACCACAGCGCCCGCGCGCTGGTCCGCGCCAATGTGCCGGCGCCGGTGCGCGAGGCGATGCGCCGGATCAAGCATGGCCTGCTGGCTCGGCACGGCCGCTGGACCGAGGCGGAGATCGAACGCGTCGCGCAGCTGCTCGCCCAGGCCGCCGACGGCATGGAACGCGATGGCGATGGTTGAGCGCTGCCCGCACGCCATTGCCACCCCTCCTTCTTCTGCGCAGGCGCAACGCGCCGCTCCCCCTTTCCCCAAGGACCTTTTCGCATGAACACCCATGAAAACCGCCTGCTGCGCCATCCGCTGCGGATCCGCCACCTGCAGGTGCTGCGTACCCAACCGCTGACCCCGCACATGCGCCGCATCGTGGTCGGCGGCCCGGCGCTGGACGGCTTCGTCAGCGCCGGACCCGACGATCACGTCAAGCTGTTCTTCCCCAACGCCGACGGCGCATTCGTGCTGCCGACGATGACCGACAGCGGCCCGGTCTACCCGGCCGACGCCGCGCCCTCGCCGGCGCGCGACTACACCCCGCGCCACTACGACGCCGCGACGCAGGAACTGACCCTGGATTTCGTGCTGCACGGCGACGGCCCGGCCTGCCGCTGGGCGGCGCGGGCCAACCCGGGCGACCCGTTGGTGGTCGGCGGCCCGCGCGGCTCGTTCGTGGCCGCCGACGACTACGACACCTACGTGCTGATCGGCGACGAGACCGCGCTGCCGGCGATCGGCCGCTGGCTGGAGGAGTTGCCGGCCGGCGCGCAGGTGGAGGCGCTGATCGAGATCCCCGGCTTCGCCGACCGGCAGGCGTTGCCGTCGCGCGCGCAGGTGCGCATCACCTGGCTGGAACGCAATGGCGTGCCCGTGCTGAGCAGCCAGTTGCTGGAAGACGCGCTGCGCGATTTCGACGTGCCGGACGGCGACGCGTTCTACTGGATCGCCTGCGAATCGGCACGCGCGCGGATGATGCGCAAGTTCGTCGAAGGCCGGCTCAACGTGCCGAAGGAGTGGATCCGGGCGACGGGATATTGGAAGTCCGGGCGCGAGGACGAGGCGTAGGCCTGTGCGCTTGCGCGCTCGATCGATGTGGATGCGGGTGGTTTTCGTGCGTCGGGATTGAAGTCCCTTCCACAGAGAACATGATTGCTGGCCGGACACGGTAGGAGCGGCTTCGGCCGCGACGCTTCTTTGGTTCGATCGATCCGAACGTTTCCTTCTCCTGTCGCGGCTGAAGCCGCTCCTACACAAGGGCTGGGCGGTGCGGAGGCCGCGGTGTCATGCGCCGGGACTGAAGTCCCTCCCACAAAAGAGCATGACTCCCTCCCACAAAAGAGCATGACTGCTTCCCATAAAAGGCATGGTTCCTACCCACAAAGGCATGCCCCCCCACGAAAAGGCATGACCCCTTGTGGGAGGGACTTCAGTCCCGACTGCAGCCAACCGACAACGCCCACGGCTGCGCATCGCCGCAGAATCCCGCCAGCGGCCGCCGGCATCTCCATCCGCGCCAGCGCAAACGAAAACGCCCACCAAGCGGTGGGCGTTTTCATCGAAAGCGGCAGCCTGGTTCAGGCCGCCGCCATCAGCGCAACACGCAGGCTTACTTCGCGTCCTGCAGCGCCTCGGTGGTGATGCGGATCTTGACCTCGTCGCTGACGTTCGGCACGTACGCGCCCAGGCCGAAGTCGCTGCGCTTGATCGTGGTGCTGGCATCGAAGCCCAGCGCCGGCACCTTCTTCATCGGGTGCGGACCGGCACCGTTGAGCGTCACCGCCAGCACTACCGGCTTGGTGATGCCCTTGATGGTCAGATCGCCCGTCACGCTCAGCTTGTTGGTGCCGGCGGCGGCGACCTTGGTGCTCTTGAAGGTGGCGGTCGGGAACTTGGCGGCGTCGAAGAAGTCGCCGCTCTTCAGGTGCTCGTCGAACTTGGCGGTGAAGCTGTTGAGGCCCGACAGCGGCAGGGTCACCTGGACGCTGGACTTGCCCACGTTCTCGGCGTTGTAGACCAGGGTGCCGTCGACGTCGCCGAAGTGCGCGCTGGGGTTGGAGAAGCCGAAGTGGCTCCACTGCACCAGCACGTCGGTGTGCGACGGGTCGAGCTTGTAGGTGCCGGTGGTGCCCTTGATCGCGGTGGCGGCCGCGGCGGCCGGCGCGGCGAAGGCGGTGCTGACGGGCTGGGCGACGACGACGGCCAGCGCCAGGGCGAGCGGAAGCAGCAGGGTGCGGGTCTTGTTCATGGGCGGAGCTCCTGGAGAAATCGGTGGTTGGGAAACTGCGGCAAGCGCAGGCACAGCGGTGTGAGGGTGCAGCGGAACGAGCCGGCTTACTCGATGCGTGCCGCCTCGTCGAAACTCAGCCGCGGCAGGCGCGGGAACAGACCGGCGGGATCGCCGTAGCCCAGGTTGACCAGGAAATTGGACTTGATCGCGGTGCCGGCGAAGAAGGCCGCATCGACCTTGGCGTTGTCGAAGCCGGACATCGGGCCGGCATCCAGGCCCAGCGAACGCGCGGCCAGGATCAGGTAGGCGCCCTGCAGCGTGCCGTTGCGGAACGCCGACTCGCGGCGTCCTTCGCGCGGGCCGTCGAACCAGCTCTTGGCGTCGGCGTGCGGGAACAGGTACGGCAGCTTCTCGTGGAAGTCCTCGTCGTGGGCGACGATGACCGTCACCGGCGCGGCCAGGGTCTTGGCCAGGTTGCCTTCGGACAGCGCCGGCTTGAGCTTCTCCTTGCCCGCGGCCGAGGTCACGAACACGAACCGCGCCGGGCTGCCGTTGGCCGCGGTCGGGCCCCACTTCAGCAACTCGTACAGGGCGCGCAGGGTGTCTTCGCCGACGGGCGTATCGCGGAAGGCATTCTGGGTGCGGGCGGTACGGAACAGTTGATCCAGGGCGGCATCGTGCAGAACGTCGGACATGCGGAAGTACCTTTTGTCGTCGGGGGAAGGCCGATGCCCCAGTGGTGGGCGGTTTCGGCGCAAGGCGGCCAGTGTAGAGTGGCACGATAGCCGCAACACCCAGCCGCAATGCAACGGATTACTACCAAACGTGAAACGATCGGGCGCGCCCTGGGCGATTAGCGACGGCCGCGCCGGCAACGCACGCCAGGCGGAAGCGCTCGCCGCGGCGCTGGCTGGGGCCGCAATGCTGCCCGCCCCGGCGTTGGTGCTGCAACCGCACATGCCCTGGCGCTGGCTGGCGCCGCGGCGGCTGCCCGGCGCCGCGCAGGCCTATGGTCCCGCCTTCGCCGCGTTGCTGCGGCAACCGCCGGCGCTGGCGATCGGCTGCGGCCGCCAGGCGGCGCTGGCGACGCGGCTGCTGCGCGCGCGCGGCGGCGCCGTGGTGCAGGTGCTGGATCCGCGCCTGTCGCCGCGGCACTGGGACGTGGTGGTGGTGCCCGAACACGATCGCCTGCGCGGCGACAACGTGCTCACCCTGCTCGGCAGCCTGCATCCGATCGACGATGCCTGGCTGGCCGCCGCGCGCGCGGCGTTCCCGCACTTCGGCGCGCTGCCGTCGCCGCGCACCGCGGTGCTGGTCGGCGGCCCCGCCGCGCTGGCGCCGTGGACGGCGGAGGCGGCGGCGTCGGTGTTCGCACACTTGGCGACGCAACTGCGCGACAGCGGCGGCAGCGTGCTCGCCAGCACCTCGCGACGCACGCCGCCGGCAGTGGCCGCCGCGCTGCGCAACGCGTTCACCGGTGTGCCGGGCGTGGTCTGGTGCGGCGAAGACGACGGCGCGAACCCCTATGCCGGCCTGCTGGGCTGGGCCGAGCGCATCGTGTGCACGCCCGATTCGGTGAACCTGCTGTCGGAAGCCTGCGCCACGCGGGTGCCGGTGACGGTGGCGATGCCGACGTCGGCGCGCGGTCGCGCACGCGACTTCCATGCCGCGCTGCGCGCGCGCGGCCGCCTCGCCGATGCACCGGACGGGCATGGCGCCGATGCGGGCATGATCGAACCGCTGCGCGAAACCGCACGCATCGCCATGCGCATCCGCGAGCGCCTGCAGCTCGATTGAAACGATCCCGTCGGCGCGCAATGCCGGCGCTGACGCAATCGGGCCGCAGGCGCGCCAGCATTGGCGCACCTGCGGCCCCGCCGTTGCGTTGCCGTCCGGTCAGGGATTGCTGGGCGAGCGCGGCGCGCCGGCCGGAGCGGCATCCAGCGCACCGATCAGGGCGCGCACGATCGGCGTCCCCAGGCCGGCCGTGTAGTTGTACTTGCCCTTGAGCGGCACGTCGTTGTCGACGACGCCATTGTTGCCCGGGATATCGCGATGGAACGCCTGCGGGTAGTTGGCCGCCAGCCGGTACAGGTAATCGTTGAGATTGCCCTGGCGCCCCTGCTTCTCCACCAGCAGCGCGGCCACGCCTGCGAACTCGGGCGCGGCGACGCTGGTGCCGATCGTCGAATAGAACTCGCCCTTGTACACCGACAGCACCGAACTGGCATACAGCCCCCTGCCTTCGCGGCACGGCTGTTTCGCGGTGTCGGGGCAACCGCCGACCAGCATGCCGATATCCGGCAGCGCGCGCATCGACGTGCGGGTGCCGCCCAGCGCGCGCAGCTGATAGGCCGGGCGCTGGAACAGGGTGCTCACCCCGCCGCCGGCGCCCCAGTAGCCACCGGCCAGCAGCGCGCCCACGCCGTAGTAATCCTGGGTGAGCAGCGGATCGGCGAAGGCGCTCTCGGAGCGGTAGCTGGAATCCGCCGATCCCTTCTGATAGTTGGTGGACAGATTGCCGCCGCCGACCGCGGTCACATACGCATCGGCCGCGGGATGCTCGACGCCGGCGACGAAGTTGCCGTTCTGGCCGTCGACCGCATAGTGCGTATCCGCGCAGGCGACGCCGGCGTTGTCGCCGCTGGAGGCGATGAAGGTGATGCCTTGCGCGTTGCCCTGCTTGAAGATCGCATCCATCGTGCGGAAACTCGCCGTGGCATCCTGGCCGCCGTTGTACGCCTTGGTGTAGTACAGCTCGCAGGCGCCGAACGAGGAGGTGACCACGTCCGCCTCGTTGTCCTGCACGATCTGCCGGTAGCCCGCGGCGAGCGATGCGTCGGTCAAGTCGGGAATCACGTACAGCAGCACATGCGCGCCCGGCGCGCCGGCCAGCGCCATCTGCACGTCCAGCGCCGCTTCGCCTCCGGCCCCGCCCTCCTCGTTGATGCCCGGCTTGGCGCCGGCCACGTAACGGCGTGCGTACAGTTTCGGATTGACGTGACCGGCGCCATAGCGGCTGAATTTCTCTTCGTTGAACAGCGCGTCCACGTCCGAATCCAGCACGTCGCTGGAGATCAGGACCGCGATCGTGGTGCCGGTGCCGTCGAGGCGGCGCTGCTGGCCCGGCGGGCCGATCATGCTCTGGTAGGACGGGTAGCCGTAGGCCTGCTTGAGATCGTTGTACGCGTAGACGCCGAGGCGGCCATTGCGATTGGCCGGATCGACCTGCCGCAGCCGCTGCGAATGGACGTGGTGCAGCGGCAGGCCGCCGGTCAGGCCGGTGACCACGGCGCCGCTGTCGCGCAGCGCGGCCGGCAGTTGCAGGGTGCCGGCGGCGGCGAGCCTGGCATGCCCGCCTTCGGGCAGATCCACTGCCAGCGGTGCGGAGAACAGGCGCTCGACGTTGTCGGCGCTGGCGCTCACGTGCAGGCTCGCGCCCTGCTGGGTGACCGTCATGTGCGCGGCCTGCAGGGCCGCGCGCACGCGGTCGACCTGCGCAGGCAACGGTGTGAAGCGACGCTCGAACTCAGCGCGCGACAGCCAATGGTGGTACTGCGGCGACACCGGATCCTGGATGTCCGCCAGCAAGGCGTCCAGGCCGGCCTGGTCGCGCAACGGCAGGTGCACGTCGAAGCTGACGGGCGCGCTGCGCAAGGTGGCGGACATCGCGGCGAGCGTGGCATCCGTGGCGTCCTGCGCGGCATGGGCACTGCCGAACACGAGCGCGCACCCGGACAACGCGGCGGCCAGCAGCGGCTGGCGGCGAATACGATCGATCATGCATCTCTCTCCGTGGATGGAACGATAAGGCGTCGCCCGCAAACAGGTGCAGGCGGCGTCGCGTGGGAACGAAACACCCGCATACGCGCAGCGGCCGCTGCGCGCCAACAGCCACTCGCGATCGACTACGGCATCTGGACGGCCACCACGGCCGCACGCAGGTGCGGTGAAGGCTCCCCAGCGAATGCGCGCCGCATTCGCGTGTGCAACGGGCCTGCTGGCGGCGATGCCGTCCAGCCATCCGATACCTGTTTCGGAACTGTCACGCGCGAAGACCAAACGAGGAGGTGGCCGCAATCATTGATGAAGCCACGCGTCGAAACTTTGACGGCGCACCGCATTTGCGATCCTGGAAAGAAATGCATCGGCAATGTTTCATCGGCAGCATCGAAGCGCCTGTATGCCTTCGAAAAAAATGTGCGGGCGATGCGTGTTTTTCGTCGGAAAACGGAGGCGCACGCACCGCGGCTCGCGAACGATCGCACTCGCTGTTTTGCGTCCGTTTAGTTTCATGGAAGCGACGCCGGACCACGGCAGACGACTCGGCAAATGTGTCGCCTGTGTCGGCATTGCATGACAACCGCAACACGCATGACGCGGTTCTGAAATCTCGTTGTCGCATCTTCGCCGGACCTCCTTAGCGAATCCCCCACGCATGCCTACCCATCACTTGCTGAGCGCCGCGATCCTCGCCACGTTGCTGTCGCCGCTGGCGGCGCACGCGGCAGACGCGCCGGCCGACAGCGCGGCGACCGACGCCCGCCAACTCGATACGGTCTCGGTGATCGGCCAGGGCGAGACCCGCCAGGTGCAGCGCATCGCCCGCCAGGACGTGGCGGTGCTGCCGCCGGGCACCAGCATCCAGAAGCTGCTCAACCGCATTCCCGGCGTCAACGTGCAATCCAACGACGCGTTCGGCGCCAACGAGGAATCGCAGACGGTGAGCCTGCGCGGCTTCAACGGCACGCGCCTGGGCTATACGCTCGACGGCCTGCCGCTGGGCGACAACGCCTACGGCAACTACAACGGCTTGAACATCAGCCGCGCGCTGATCGCCGAGAACTTCGGCGGCGTGGAACTGGCTTCGGGCATCGGCAGCCTGGGCACCGCGTCCACCAGCAACCTCGGCGGCACCGTGCAGTACTTCTCGGACGATCCGTCCACTGAAACCGGCGTGCGCCTGTCGCAGACGGTCGGCTCGGACCAGAACCGCCGCACCTACCTGCGCCTGGACACCGGCGAGCACAACGGCTTCTCGGCATACCTGTCCGGCGTCTACGCCAGCGCCGACATGTGGGCCGACCCGAAATCGCCGACCAGCACCGCCCAGTTCAACGGCAAGGGCGTGTACCAGTTCGAAAGCGGCAAGATCACCGCCTTCGTCGATACCTCGCGCACCTCGCAGGCCGACTACGCCTACCTGTCCAAGAGCGGCCTGCACCGCGGCCTGGGCTGGGACTGGAACCTGTACGCGCCGGACTGGCAGCGCGCGCTGGCCGCGGCCTACTGCGCGCCGGCCACCCGCGACGCCAGCCGCTGCGCCTACAGCGGCGGCGTGGACAACATCGACGACGCGTACTACCAGAGCCGCGCACTGCGAAACGACGACCTGTATTACCTGGCCGGCGACTTCCAGCCGTCCGACACGGTGAGCGTGCACACCCAGGTCTACCACCACGAGAACGAAGGCCAGGGCCACTGGTGGTCGCCGGGCCAGGCGTCGAATCCGGGCACGCCGCAGGCGCTGCCGATCTCGATCCGCAGCACCAACTACACCATCAACCGCACCGGCGGCATCGCCTCGCTGGGCTGGGACCTGGGCCCGCACCACCTGGAAGCCGGCGTGTGGTACGAGCGCAACAAGCACCACGTGGAGCGCAACTTCTACTGGATCGACGGCCCGATCGACGACGACCTGTTCCTCAGCGGCCCGGACCGCCGGCTGTTCTCGCAGGACTACACGATCACCACCAAGCAGGCCTATGTGCAGGGCACCTTCAAGCTGCTCGACGAGCGCCTGACCCTGGACGTGGGCGCGAAGAGCCCGCACACCACGATGACCGCGCGCGAGACGCCGGGGATCGCGGTGGAATCGCCGGTGGCCAACGGCACGCTCAAGGCCAGCGAAGCGCTGCTGCCGCAGGTGGGCGTGAGCTATCGCCTGGCCGAAGGCCAGGAAGTGTTCGCCTCCTATGCCGAGAACATCGCCGCGTTCCAGGGCGGCGGCGCCGGCGGCCCGCTGCTGGTGACACAGGCCTCGTTCGACGCCAGCGTCGGCGCGCTGGAACCGGAGAAGTCCAAGACCTTCGAGGCCGGCTACCGCCTGGTGCGCGACCAGTTCGAAGCCTCGCTGGTCGGCTACGACGTGACCTTCGACAACCGCCTGCTCTCGCTCAACCCCTGCCCGAGCATCCAGCAGGGCACCACGCCGGCGTGCACCACGCGCTTCTTCAACGTCGGCTCGGTCAGCAGCCGCGGCGGCGAGCTGACCTTCATCTGGAAGCCGACCGCGCACCTGCAGTGGTACAACTCGGCCTCGATCAACCGTTCCACCTACGACGACAACTACGTGCAGAACGGCGTGACCATCCCCACCGCCGGCAAGTACACGGTGGATACGCCCAAGCGCATGGTCACCAGCGAGATCAGCTGGAACTACAACGGCTGGAACGCGAATCTGCGCGGCAAGTACACCGGCCAGCGCTACTACACCTACACCAACGACCAGGGTTTCGGCGGCTACACCGCATTCGACGCCGGCACCGGCTACGACTTCGGCGCGGTGTCGTTCCTGCAGGACCTGAAGCTGTCGCTCAACGTGACCAACCTCACCGACAAGCGCTATGCCTCCAACCTCACCGCCTTCAGCAACAGCGATCCGAACGGGCGGTCGCTGGCGTTCCATGCCAGCGCGCCGCGGCAGGTGTTCCTGACCCTGGACGCGCGCTTCTGAACGCGCGCATCCTGCCCCCACCTGGCCGCCGAGCGCATGCGATGATGAAACCCATGGTCTGGATGCTGGGATGTTCGATGGCGCTGTCGTCGCTGACCGCCGCGGCCGAAACGGTCGCGGTTGCGGGTACGCACAAGCCGCTGGTGATCGGCCACCGCGGCGCCAGCGCGCTGCGCCCCGAGCACACGCTGGCGTCGTATGCGAAGGCCATCGCCGACGGCGCCGACTTCATCGAGCCGGACCTGGTGTCGACCAAGGATGGCGCACTGGTGGCGCGCCACGAGAACGAGATCGGCGCCACCACCGACGTCGCCGCGCATCCGGAGTTCGCCGCGCGCAAGACACGCAAGACCATCGACGGGCAGCAGGTGGAGGGCTGGTTCACCGAAGACTTCACCCTGGCCGAGCTGAAGACGCTGCGCGCGCGCGAGCGCCTGCCGCAACTGCGCGGCACCGCCTTCGACGGGCAGTTCCAGTTGCTCACCTTCGACGAGATCATCGATTTCGCCGCGGCCGAATCGGCCGCGCGCGGGCGCCCGATCGGGCTGATCCCGGAAATCAAGCACGGCACCTATTTCCAGTCGCTGGGCCTGGCGATGGAGGACAAGGTGCTGGCCACGCTGGACGCGCATGCCTACACGCGCAGCGCGCCGGTGATCGTGCAGTCGTTCGAGATCGGCAACCTGCAGTCCCTGCACCGCAAGCTCGGCAAGGACCATCCGAATGTGCGCCTGGTGCAGTTGCTGGGCGATCCGAAGGACCGCCCGGGCGACCAGCTGCGCGATGGCCCGACCTATGCGCAGATGGGCAGCGCGCAGGGCCTGCGCGAAGTTGCCAGGTACGCGCAACTGGTCAGCCCCAACCTGCGCACCATCATCCCGGTCGATGCCGACGGCGCGCTGGCCGCGCCTACCGCCTTCGTCGCCGATGCGCATGCGGCTGGGCTGCAGGTGGTGCCGTACACGTTCCGTCCGGAGAACTATTTCCTGCCCAAGCACCTGCAGGATGCGCGCGGTCCGGCCGCGGTGAATGCCGCCGGCAGCATCGCCGAGATGCGCGCGTTCATTGCCGCGGGCGTGGATGCCTTCTTCACCGACGACCCGGCGCTGGGCCGCGCGGCGGTGGATGGGACGGCGGTGTCGCGCTAGCGCCGAGGGCACTTCCTCGGCGGCTGGCTCCCTGTGGGAGCGACTTCAGTCGCGACGGGCATTACCGGGAAAGCCCGTCGCGACTGAAGTCGCTCCCACAAAAGAGCGGCGAACTTCTCCCTTGTAGGAGCGGCTTCAACCGCGACCGGATCCTACTGGTGAAGCCCGGTCGCGGCTGAAGCCGCTCCTACAGGGAGCACCCGCGGTCCGCCGGCATGCCGCGCTGGCCGCAACGCCGCCGCATCGCGATAATGCGCCGCTTCGCCTCACCCGCAGCGCAACCGCCCATGCATCCCCCCTCCCCGCCATCGCCCGCGTTCGCCGCATTGACCCCGCGCGCCCTGCTGCTGGCGGTGCTGGCGATGGGCGCCGTCGTGCTGCTGTCGAACGTGCTGGTGCAGTTCCCGATCAACGACTGGCTGACCTGGGGCGCCTTCAGCTATCCAGTGGCGTTCCTGGTCAGCAACCTGATCAATCGCCGCTTCGGCCCGCGCGCGGCGCGGCGCGTGGCCTGGTGCGGCTTCGCGCTGGCGGTGCTGCTGTCGATCTGGATCGCCACCCCGCGCATCGCCGCCGCCTCGTGCCTGGCGTTCATCGCCGCGCAGCTGCTGGACATCGCCGTGTTCGACCGCCTGCGCCGCGGCCGCTGGTGGCGCGCGCCGATCGTCGCCACCACCTGCAGCGCGACGCTGGACACGACGATCTTCTGGTCGGTCGCCTTCGCCGGCTCGGCGCTGCCGTGGGTCAGCTGGGCCGCCGGCGACCTGGCGGTGAAGCTGGGCATCGGCGTGTTCCTGCTGGCGCCGTTCCGCGCGCTGCTGTGGCGGACGGCGCCGTCGACCGCCGCCGATGCATCGGCCACGCGCGCGCCGCAGCGTTAGGGCGAACCGCGATCCGCTTGGCCGCCGCCATGGAAACAGCCCCCCACGTTTGCGCAACGTCCCGGCCTGGCGACGCGCAGACACGCAGACACGCAAGCGCCAATGCACCGACCCGGCGACACTCGCCACGCCAGGCCGACGTCGGCAACATCGTCGCCGAGCCGGTGCGACGGATCGAACAAGGCTGCCACATGCGGTCGCGCACGTGACTCGGATCCAAAACACGCCTCGAATGCTTCCCCGCGACGCATCGACGGCGCCGCGACCCGGACGCGCATCGGCCACCTCAAAAACGAAAGGAAGCGAAGACAGATGACATCGAACTACAGCCGCATGCTCCGCGATCCACTGCTTCTTCCGTTATTGCTCGCCTCACTGTTGAATGCGCTTTGCGCAGACGTTCTTTGGCAAAAATTTGCGGCCGCATGCGAGCTCGGCCCCGGCTGGCCGGAATTGCTGCAAGGACTCTCCGGCTTTCTTTTGCTTGTGCTCATGCTCATCAGGGCGCTCTGGCTCAAAAAGCGAATCAACCCCAGATGACGGGCACGCCCCCATGTTCGCCGCAGGGGCCTGCCATCCACGTCCGGGCAGGCCGGGCGGATCCGGCGGACCGTCGGCTGGCCCGCCGCGCTATCGGCCGCTGCGCCCCGGCTCGAATGCCAGTCCCTTGGCCTGCGCCGCAGCGGCGATCGCCGCGCGCGCGTGCTCGATCGCGGGGGTAATTGCGGTCAGCCGTGGGCGTCGGTCCAGCGTGCAGGCCAGGCCGGCGTCGACCAGCGTCGCGTGCGCCTCGTGCAACGCGACGGCGGTCGGCGCATCGCACCATGCGCTGGCCACCAATGCGTCGATCAGCGCCGGCGTAGCGCGCGGCACGGTCAGCTCGGGATGCTGCGCGGCGCCGAGCAGCACCCCGGCCTGCAGCAGGAATTCCAGATCGACCAGGCCGCCGGCGCCCTGCTTCAGGTCGAAGCGCGCGGCATCGCTGCGATCCAGTTCGGCGCGCATGCGTGCGCGCATCTTCAACACTTCCTCGCGGAGCTGGGCCGCGTCGCGCGAACGCGCCAGGGTCTGTTCTCGCACCTGCTCGAAGCGTTGCAGCAACACGGCATCGCCGGCGACGCCACGCGCACGCACCAGCGCCTGGTGCTCCCAGGTCCAGGCGCGCTCGCGCTGGTACTCGGTATAGCTGGCCAGCGACGACACCAGCGCGCCCTTGCCGCCGTCCGGGCGCAGGCGCACGTCGATGTCGTACAGGCGGCCGCCGCCGGTGACCGCGCCGAGCAATGCGATCACTTTCTGCGCCAGCCGCGCGAACCAGCGCCCGCTCTCCAGCGGACGCGGTCCGCTGGAGGCTTCCGCGCCGGCGGCATGGTCGTACAGGAACACCAGGTCCAGGTCCGAGCCGATGCCCAGTTCGATGCCGCCGAGGCTGCCGTAGCCGACGATCGCGAAACTGCCGCCGGGCACTTCGCCGTGGGCCGCGACCAGTTCGGCACGGGCCAGGCGCAGCACGGTCAGCACCACGCCTTCGGCCAGTTCCGCGAGCTGGCGGGCGCTGTGCACCGCCGGCTGGCGCCGGTCCAGCGCGGCCAGGGCGATGCGGAAACTCAGCGCCTGGCGCGCTTCGTTGAGGCCGCGCAGGGCGGCTTCCGGATCGTCGCCGGCCGCAGCGACCGCGCTGTCGCACAGCCGCTGCATCGCCACCCGGTCCGGCATCGGCCCGGCGACGCGGCTGTCGAGCAGTTCGTCGAGCAGCAACGGATACGCGACCAGCCGTTCGGACAGGAACGCGCTGCGCGCGAGCACATCGACTAGCCGCGCCAGCGCGCTGGGCTGTTCGTCGAGCAAGGCCAGATAGCTGGCGCGGCGCAGGATCGCCTGCAGCAGGCCGAGCACCCGGTGCAGCGCGGCATCGGCCTGCGGCGAGCGCGCCGCGGCGTGCAGCAACGCCGGCAGCACCCGGTCCAGCCGCGCGCGTGCCGCATCCGACAGCGTGCGCACGCCCAGCGACTGTACGAAGCCACGCAGCGCCTGGTCGGCGCCCTCGGCATCGGCGAAGCCGGCGGCGGCCAGCACCTGCGTGCCGGCTTCGTCCGGCAGGCCGCGCCAGTAACTGGCCAGCGCATCCGGCGCCACGGCCTGCACGCGCGGCGCCAGCAACTCGGCGAATTCGGCGGCGACGCAGTCGCGCTGCACCTGCAACGCGGCATACAGCTGCGTCCAGTCGGCGTAGCCGAGACCGAGCGCGATGCGCGCGCGGTCCAGCGCGTCTTCCGGCAGCGCATGGGTCTGCGCGTCGCGCAGCATCTGCAGGCGGTTTTCGACCTGGCGCAGGAAGCGGTACGCGTGGGCCAGCGCCGCTCCATCCGCGGCCGCGACCTGGCCGCCGGCGACCAGCGCCTGCAGCGCCGGCAACAGGCGGCGCTCGCGCAGCGCCGGCTCGCGGCCGCCGCGGATCAGCTGCAGCGACTGCACCAGGAATTCGATCTCGCGGATGCCGCCGGGACCGCGCTTGATGTCGTCGAGACGATCGTGCCGCGCGACTTCGGCGGTGATCGCCGCCTTCATCTCGCGCAGCCCGTCGAGCGCGGTGAAGTCGAGGTAGCGCCGGTATACGAACGGGCGCAATGTCTGCAGCCAGTCCTCGCCGGCGGCGATATCGCCGGCCACCGCGCGCGCCTTCAGCCATGCGTAGCGCTCCCAGTCGCGGCCCTCGCGCTGGAAGTAGTGGTCCATGCCGGCGAACGACAGCGCCACCCGCCCGGCAGTGCCGAACGGACGCAGGCGCAGGTCCACCCGGTGCGAGAAGCCGTCGGCGGTGGTCTCGTCCAGCAGCCGCGCCAGGCGCTGGCCGAGGCGCGCGAAATATTCCTCGGCGGCGAGCGCACGCGCACCATCGGATTCGCCACCCTGCGGATAGGCGTAGACCAGGTCCACGTCCGAGGAGAAGTTCAGTTCGCCGCCGCCGAGCTTGCCCAGGCCGAACACCACCAGCCGCTGCGCGCTGCCGTCGGCGGCACGGACCACGCCGTGGCGCGTGGCGAATTCGCCTTCCAGCGCCTGCAGCGCGATGCCCAGGCAGGTCTCGGCCAACTGGGTGCTGCCGGCCAGGGTCGCATCGACGTCGTCCAGGCCCAGCACGTCGCGCCACACCAGCCGCGCCGAGGCCGCCGCGCGATAGCGGCGCAGCTGCGCCGGCCACGCCGCCGGCTGCGCCGGATCCAGCTGCGGCACCGGCAACGGTGGCGGATCGGGCTGCGCCAGATGCTCGAGCAGGGTCTGTTGCCGGCACAGCGTATCGAGCAGGAACTCGCTGGCGAGCACCGCACGCTGCAGGTCGGCGTCGAAGCCCGGGCGATCGGGCCAGGGTCGCGCGCCGACGGCCTGGCGCAAGCGCGCCAGGTTGCGGTCGAGCACGGGTTGCACGGTGTCGGGGACAAGCGGGGAGGAGGCGGGCATCGGTCGATTCTGGCATTCCGGCGCGTCGGCAGACAGAGGCCGCATGTCGCCCGGACGACGTTTGCGGCCAGGCCGCCGGCAGGAACGGCGCTGCGCTGTGCTGCCTGCGTTCAATCGCTGGGGTTGGCGCTGGCAGAACGGCCGCATGGCACCATGCGCTGTCCGAACTCCAGGCAAAAAAAAGCCCGCTTGCAGCGAACTGCCAGCGGGCCTTGCTCCCTCCCCCACGTCGGGATGCAGGTTGATCTTGGGCGCTTTATTCGCACATTGCACGCTGCACTGCAAAATGAAACCGGGCGGTACATTCTGCTGCGATGCAGTATGCGGCGACGCCCTGTCTTCACGGGGGCGTTGCTACTGCGAACGCGCCGTGGGCGATCTGGCGATCGGTCGTAACTGAAGTCGGCAAAGGGGTTTGCGGCAAGGCTGCTGGGTGCACTGCAGGAGGGGCTTCAGTCCCGACAGTGGCCTGGAGTTGGAAAGGTCCATCGCTTCGTTCGTCGCGACTGAAGTCGCTCCCACAGGGACGTGCCGTGACGTTACTAGGTGCACTGTGGAAGTGCTTCGGCCTGACAGAGGCTGGAGTCATGAAGGTGTATCGCTTCGTTCGTCGCGGCTGAAGCCGCTCCTACCGTCTCTCGTCGGCGGTGCATCTGGCGACGCGATGACGACCATGCACGAAGAGGATCACGGCTTATGCCGGGTCAGGGCGCCGACGGCGTCGGGGCTGGAGCGGGCAGCGTGTCCGATAACCACGCCGGTTGCCGCTCGTACCATTCGCGCGCGCCGAGCAGATGCCATTGCCGCTGTTCGCCGCGCAGCGCCACGCCGACGCCGAGCACGCCCCAGCGCGCATACAGCTCGCCCTGGGTGCCGGCATCGCCGACGCGCAGGCGCGCACGCAGCGACACGCGCTGGTTTTCCGCCTGCAAGCGATCCAGCCACAGCGCGTCCTTGCGCCAGCGCAGCTGGCCGCTCGCATCCAGTTGCCCGGCGTCGACCAGCTTGAGCAGCCAGGCCGGCGCATCGCTGCGCTGCGCGAACACCGCCAGCACCGGACCGGCATCGCGCATCTGGATCTGCACCTGCGCATCGGCCTGCGTGGCCGGCGTTGCGGCGATGCGTCCCTGCGGCACGCGCAGCGTGGCCCACCAGTCGCGCTGCTTGGCGCCGTCGCCGTAGCGCACGCCCTGCAGGCGCAGCGTGCTGCCGCTCAGGTCGAAGCGCTTGCCCTGCAGTTCCGCGCGCCGCAGCCGCGCATCGAGATCCAGGTCGCCCGCCAGCGCCAGTCCGGCCGCCTGCAGCCGCGCCTGGCGGCCGCGCACGCGCACGTTGCCTTCGCCCACCTGCCCGGCCGCGTCCAGGTGCAGGTCGCCGCTGAGCGATCCGCTGCCGCCGAGCACGCGCACCTGCGATGCCGGCAGGTAGCGGTTGTAGGCGCGCAGGTCGGGCACGCGCGCATCGTCGAAGCGCATGCGCGCCTGCAACGATTCCTTCAGCGTCGCCAGCGCGCCGTCGCCCTCCAGGTCCAGGCGCAGGTTCTCGCCTTGCACGAAGATCGCCTTGGGTTCGGCCAGCGGCGCCAGCGCGAAGGTGCGCATGCGCACGTCGACCTGGGTGCGCGGCTGCGCGGCGGTGCCGACGATGCGTCCGACCGCCTGCGCCTGGCCACGGATGCGCAGCCGCAGCACATCGGCCACGGCCTGCACGTCGGGCACGTCGAGGCGGCTGCCCGGCTGCAGCGCGCCGTGCGCCAGGCGCAGATCGGCGGACACGTCGCCGCCGCCGTCGAGCCGGAACCACGGCTTGCGTACCAGCAGGTCGCTGATCCAGTTCAGCGATTCGAAATGCCAGCGCCCTTGCACCGTGCCGGACACGCGCGGCAACAGCGCCGCCGGCTCGGCGAACGGCACACTGCGCCCGGCGATGCGCACATCGGCATCGAGCATGCTGCGCGGATCGACCTGCCCGGGCAGGCGCGCGCGCAACCGGATGTCGCGATCGACATCGAGCAGCAGCGCCAGCACGCCGCGGTCGGTGGCGCCGACGCCGGCGTGCAGCGGCACCCGCCAGGTGAGCTTGCTGCCCGGCTGCAGTTCGCCGCGCCGCATGCGCAGGTTCGCATCCACATGGCCGAGCCCAGGCTCGGTGCTCAAGCGCGTGTGGGTCCCGGCGGTGTCGATCCGCAATGCCACGCTGCGCCCGTGCAGCTGCAGCGCCAGGTCGGCGATGCCGAGCTTGCGCAGGCCCGGCGCCTGCGCGCGGTAGTGGCGCGGGAACGAGAAGCGCGCGTCCAGATGCGCCTGGTCGGCGATCTGGCGCTTGCCGTAGCGCACGCTGGCGTCGTCGAACACGATCTGCGACGGGAACAGTTCCGACGGCCCGCCCTTGAGTTGTTTGAGGAACCCCACCGTGCCGTGGCCCTTGCCTTCGATCGCCAGTTCGCCGATGCGTGCCCGGCGCAGCGTGCCGCTGTGGATCGCGTCGAAACGCAGGGTCCAGCCCTGGTCGCTCTGCGGCGGCGGCGGGATGGCGTCGGCGACGCGGTCGATCTCGCCGATCACGTTCACCGCCTCCATCCATGGCAACCGCACCTCGCGGTGCAGCAGCGGCAACAGCGCGATGCGCGCGCTGGCGCGATCCGCGCGCAGGACCCAGACGCTGCGCTGCACATGCCCGCGCATGCGCACGTCCCACGCGGTGACGAAGCCCGGCAGCACGGTCAGCGCCGGACCGGTCTGCATGCGGAATTTTTCCGGCTTGCCGTTGGTCGCCATGTCGAACAGCGGCGTGTTGAGGAACACGTTGCCCAGCAGCAGGTACAGCAGATAGGCGATCAGCAGCGCGCGCAGCAGCAGGCGCCACGGGCGCGGCAAGCGCCGGTAGCGTTCGAGGGCGGCATTCGGCGAGAGGCGGGCGAAGGGCGGCACCGGGGCACTATCGCCGCGGCGCGGCGTGAGGCGCGTGAAAGCCGGACCGCGGCGCGCCATTGCACCATCGCCGCAAACCCACTCCGGGCGCGATCCGCGATAATCGGGGTCTCCCTTCCCTGCACGGTTGCCCCATGTCCGCCGAACGCATCCTCCACCCGCGCCTGCGCGAGCGCATCGTCACCGCCGAGGCCGCCGCCGCACTGATCCAGCCCGGCGAGACGGTGGCGATGAGCGGCTTCACCGGCTCGGGCTACCCGAAGGCGGTGCCGATCGCGCTGGCGCAGCGGATCGAGGCCGCGCACCTGCAGGGTCAGGCGTTCAAGATCCGCCTGATGACCGGCGCCTCCACCGCGCCGGAACTGGACGGCGCGCTGGCCAAGGCCGACGGCATCGCCCTGCGCATGCCGTTCCAGACCGACCCGGACGCGCGCCAGCGCATCAATGCCGGCACCCTGGACTACATCGACATCCACCTCAGCCATGTCGCCCAGCACGTGTGGTTCGGCTTCTATGGCGAGATCGACACCGCGGTGGTGGAAGTGGCCGGCATCCGCGAAGACGGCAGCCTGATCCCGTCCACCTCGATCGGCAACAACAAGACCTGGCTGGACCTGGCCAAGAAGGTGATCGTCGAGGTCAACGACTGGCAGCCGGCCGGCATCGACGGCATGCACGACGTGTACTACGGCACCGCGCTGCCGCCGCAGCGCAAGCCGATCCCGCTGCTGCACGCCGACGACCGCATCGGCGAACCGTCGCTGCGCTGCGATCCGGACAAGATCGTGGCGGTGGTGCGCACCCACGGCCCGGACCGCAACAGCCCGTTCACCCCGGCCGACGCCACCAGCGAGCGCATCGCCGCGCACCTGATCGACTTCCTCAAGCACGAAGTAAGCAAGGGCCGGCTGCCGGCCAACCTGCTACCGCTGCAGTCGGGCGTGGGCAACATCCCCAACGCGGTGCTGGCCGGCCTGGCCAGCAGCGGCTTCCGCGACCTGAGCGCCTTCACCGAAGTGATCCAGGACGGCATGCTCGACCTGCTGCGCAGCGGCGTGCTGAAAGTGGCCTCGTGCACCGGGTTCGCGCTGAGCCCGGAGGCGAACGAGGAGTTCAAGCGCAACATCGATTTCTACCGCGAACGCATCATCCTGCGCACGCAGGAGATCTCCAATCATCCGGAACTGGTGCGGCGGCTGGGCTGCATCGGCATGAACGGCATGATCGAGGCCGACCTGTACGGCAACGTCAACTCCACCCACGTGATGGGCAGCCGCATCATGAACGGCATCGGCGGCTCCGGCGACTTCGCCCGCAACGGCTTCCTGTCGATCTTCCTCAGCCCCAGCACCGCCAAGCACGGCAGCATCTCGGCGATCGTGCCGATGGTCAGCCACGTGGACCACACCGAGCACGACGTCTCCATCATCGTCACCGAACACGGCCTGGCCGACCTGCGCGGCCTGCCGCCACGGCACCGCGCGCGGCAACTGATCGACCACTGCGTGGACCCGAGCTACCGCGCGCAGTTGGAGGATTATTTCGACCGCGCGCTGCGCGACAGCTACGGCAAGCACACCCCGCACCTTCTGCCCGAAGCACTGTCCTGGCATCAGCGCTGGTTGGAGACCGGGACGATGCACGCGGCGAGTTGACCCATCCAGCGCGCTACGCAGTGCCATCGCCGCGGCTCCGGCGTGCTTTTGTAGGAGCGGCTTCAGCCGCGACAAGCGAAGCCCGGACTGCGACCGTTTCGGTGATCGGTCGGGGCTGAAGCCCCTCCTACAGTGCACCCAGCAAGCAAGCCGCAGTCCCTGTAGGAGCGGCTTCAGCCGCGACAAGCGACGCGGCGGGGCTCGCCCGCTTCGGAAAGAGTCGGGGCTGAAGCCCCTCCCACAGTGCACCCAGCAGGTTCGCCGCAAGCTCCTGTAGGAGCGACTTCAGTCGCGACGAACGAAGCGGCGATGCTGGCCGGTCGCAGACGCGATCGAGGCCGAAACCTTCGCAGCCTCCGTTACGCGTCAATTGACAGGGAAACCCCTTCAGGCTCGCTCAGGAACGCCAGTTTGCGCGCGCGCGGCAGTTGCTTGAGCGCGTATTCGGCGCGCGAGGCGGCGGCGCGGTCCGGATAGGCGCGGCTGGCCAGCAGCCGCAGCGGCGGGTTGGCGCGGGTGTACTTGGCGCCGGTGCCGCGCAGATGCGCCCGGTAGCGCGCCTCGAGGTCGAGGGTGATGCCCGCGTAGTAGCTGCCGTTGCGGCATTCGAGCAGATACAGGAACCAGGGCGGGGAGTCGGCCATGCACGCATTATCGGCCAGCGCGCGATTTGCGCCACCGTTCGCGAGCGCTGCATTGCCCTATGCGCTCGACCTCAGGGCATGCCTCTGCCCATCCGATCTGATCCGACTCATCCGATGCCGATCATCGCGACCGCGTCGCGGCGCTGAACCGTCCCGAAACCGGCTTTAACGCAACCCGAACACCTTGCCAGCCGCTGGCACACGCCGGCAAACCGCAGCCACGGCACGGGCGCATAAATTCACCACCGGCCGGATGCCGTCGATGAAGAGGCTCTCTCCCTTTGGATTCGACGGCACGGCCGGGTCTTTTTGGGCGCCATGCAACGGACACCCTGGGCGTTGCCTGCAATCCGCCACCAGATCAACACCGCTTCGATGACCCGTGCCCGCACCGGATCGGAAGCGCACCCAGCCTTTTGCTGGACGACGCCGGCATGGCGCAGCTGAAGCCGCCTACAAAGACGTGCGCCCCCTGCTACACGCGCTGCGGAAGAGGCTTCCACCCCTGCTGTCACCGGAGCTGGAGCGATCGCGGCTTCGCTCGTCGCGGCTGAAGCCGCTCCTACAGACTGGCCACGGCGGGCATCGTGATAGCGGCGAATCTGTCGGGCGACACGCATCGGGCTCCTGGCCCGATGCCTGCCGCTCCGCCGCGCCGCTCAGGCCGCCTGCGACAACCGCGCCTGGCGCCGCGCGCGCACCGCCTGCGCCAAGCGCTCCAGCACCTGCACCGAGCTGTCCCAATCGATGCAGCCGTCGGTGATGCTCTGCCCATAGACCAGCGATTGGCCTTCCACCAGTTCCTGGCGGCCGCCGACCAGGTGGCTCTCCACCATGGCGCCGACGATGCGGGTCTGCCCGGCCTCCAACTGCGCGGCGATGTCCTCGATCACCTTCGGCTGGTTGTCCGGGTTCTTGCCGCTGTTGGCATGGCTGGCATCGACCATCAGCCGTGCGGGCAATCCGGCCTTCTCCAGCACCTGGCCGGCGGCGGCGACGCTGGCCGCGTCGTAGTTGGGCAGCTTGCCGCCGCGCAGGATCACGTGGCAGTCGGGATTGCCGGTGGTGGTGGCGACCGCGGTCTGCCCGTCCTTGGTCACCGCCAGGAAATGGTGCGGATGCGAGGCCGCGCCGACCGCATCCACCGCGATCTTGACGTCGCCGCTGGTGCCGTTCTTGAACCCGACCGGGCACGACAGGCCCGAGGCCAGTTCGCGGTGCACCTGGCTTTCGGTGGTGCGCGCGCCGATCGCGCCCCAGGCCACCAGGTCGGCGATGTACTGCGGCGAGATGATGTCGAGGAATTCCACGCCGGCCGGCAGGCCGAGGCGGTTGATGTCGCGCAGCAGGCCGCGCGCCAGGCGCAGGCCCTTGTTGATGTCGAAGCTGCCGTCGAGATTGGGGTCGTTGATCAGGCCCTTCCAGCCGACCGTGGTGCGCGGCTTCTCGAAATACACCCGCATCACGATCTCCAGCGCATCGCCGTAGGTGTCGCGCAGCGGGCGCAGGCGCTGCGCGTACTCCATCGCCGCCACCGGATCGTGGATCGAGCACGGGCCGATCACCACCGCCAGGCGGTCGTCGCGGCCGTGCAGGATCTCGTGCAGCGCCGCGCGCGAGGCGGCCACGGTCTGCGAGGCCTCTTCGTCGCAGGGCAGCAGCGACAGCAGGTGGGCGGGCGGGGTCAGCGGTTCGATCTTGCGGATGCGCAGATCGTCGGTATGGGGAGCCATGGGGAATCTCTCGGTCGGGTTCTGGGTGGGGGACCAGGTCCGGCGGCATGAAAAAAGCCGCCAGGTTCGCTGGCGGCTTTCGGGGATGCGGCTGAAGTTTCCTTCAGGGTGAACGCACTCCTTCCTCCGCCAGCGGCATCGGAAAACCGTAGTACCAAAAATAAAAGCTGCGGTTGGCGTTCATGGGATGCATTGATAGCACAGGATTTTTGGCGGCGCCACAGTTGCTGATGCAACTGTGGCGCCGGGAATGGGGAAACGAGAATGGGGAATGGGCAAAGCCCGCACGGCGAAAATGGCGGTAAGGCTCCATTCCCGATTCCCCATTCCCCACTCACGGCCCTCAGAAATCGAACACATACTCCGCCGCCACCTCGCGCCCGATCGCGTCGTACAGCGTGGTGTTGTAGAACTGGTAGCCGTAGTAGCGTTCCTTGTTGTCGTAGCCGGTGGTGTTGAGCACGTTGTTGACGTACAGGTTCACCTTCATCTTCGGAGTGATGCGGTAGCCGGCAGTGAGGTTCCAGTACACCGCCGGGCCGACGCGGCCGAAGTAGCGGCTGGTGCTGTCGCCGAAGTGCGGGTTGGCGCTGTCGGTGACCCGGCATTCGTCGGAGGGACTCGGCTGGTAGCCGTCGTCGAAGCGCGTGCAGGTGCCCCAGTTCACCGCCTGGGTGGAGCCGAAGCGCTTGGCGTAGACGGTCAGGTCCAGCGGACCGCCGTTCTCCCAGTGCACGCTGCCGCGCAGCTTGCTGCGGATCTTCTGGTCGCGCAGGTTCTTGTAGGCGTCGGTGCGGTAGGTCTGCTCGCGGTAGCTGATCAGGTTGTTGTAGTCCAGGCCGAAACTGAAGTTGCCCCAACGCGCGGTGCTCACCCGGTACTTCAGCGAGGCATCGACGCCGGAGACCTGCATCTGCGCGATGTTGATCGGCCCCTGCTCGATATCGACGACGCGGCCGGCGGCGTCGCGCGTCACCCGCGAGACGATGCGCGCGCAGTATTCGGCGCCGCCCGGGTTGACCCACACCCCGCCGGCAGTGGTGAGGCCGGTGCGGCAGCCCGCTTCGGCGGTCAGGATCTCGTCGCGGTTGAGGTCCTTGATCATGTCCTGCAGGCGGATCTTGTAGTAATCGACGGTCAGCGACAGGCCGTCGGCGATGTCCCACACGAAACCGGCGGTGGCCGAGCGCCCGTGTTCCGATTCCAGGTCCGGGGTGCCGCGGCGGTTGACCTGCATCAGGTAGTAGACGTCGGCGTTCTCGGCGCTGCAGCCGCCGGTCAGGTAGTAGCCCTGCTGGATGCAGCGGTACTGGTCGATCACGGTCTGCTGGGTGGAGCTGGGTTCGCCGAGCACGTAGTGCATGTCCGGGGCGCGGAAGCTGGTGGCGAGGCTGCCGCGCAGCAGCAGCGTGCTCAGCGGACGCCACTCCAGGCCGGCGCTCCAGGTGGTGTCGCTCTGCTTGCCGATCGCCGAGCCCAGGTCGCTGTTGTAGGACTTGTAGTCGCCGTAGCGGTCGTGGCGCGCGGCCAGGCTGGCGTTGAGCGAGGACAGCAGCGGCACGTCGAACTCGATGCCGCCGGAATAGCGCAGGCGCTCGCCGCCGCCGTAGTCGACCACGTCCAGCGGATAGCAGGTGTTGGCGCACGGATCCGGATCGAGCCGGTAGCCTTGTTTGGCGACCTCGCCGACCGCGGCGAACTTGATCGGCCCGGCCCAGCCCTGGAACAGTTCGCCGGTGATGTTGGCGCTGGCCTGGTTGACCCACGAATCGGCCTGGTTGTGCGCCTTCACCGCCAGGTCGTTGTACTGCGCGCCGCTGAGCGGCTGGTACCAGCGCTCCTCGTTGAGGTCGTAGATCGGCGTGCCGTCGGCGGTGCTGCCCAGTTGCGCACCGAGGAAGTAGTCGGTGGCCTTCTGCGTGTCCACGGTACGCACGTATTCGTCGGTGGTGTAGCGCGCGCGGCCGAGCGCGACTTCCCAGTCGAAGCGGTCGGCCAGCGTGCCCTTGAGGCCGGCGCTCAGATCCCAGGACAGTTCCTTGGTGGTGTTGGCCAGGTTCTTCCAGCCGCCGGATTCGTAGCGGGTCAGCTGGCGGATCGCGTACAGGTTGCGGTCGGTGCCGGTGTCGTGGAACGGGCCCAGATAGACGTAGGGCGGATCGTAGGTCCAGTAACCGATGCTCTTGTTCACCGACAGCGTGCTCCAGGCCTGCATGCCGTTGTCGAAATCGAAGGTGCCGTACAGATAGGCCGAGCCGCTGTCGCCACCGCTGGCCGCAAGCCAGTCGGCGTAGTCGTGGGCCATGCCGCAATAGCCGCCGAGGTTGGTGAGGGTGCTGCTGTTGTAGTCGTAGCTGAGCCGCTGCGAATCGACGAACTGGCCGCCGAAGCGCGCGCAGGTGCCGCTGGGCGGCGCCAGGCGCTGATTGGTGTCGGCGTCGAGCAGGGTCAGGCCGGTGTAGGAATTGAAGCCGTACTTGCGCGCCTGCGCGGTCCAGTTGCTGTAGGACTCGTCGTCCTGGTCGTCCATCTTCGGGCGTTCGCCGACCGACAGCGGATCGCGCCGCGTCCACTGCAGCGCATAGGTCAGGTTCCACCTGTCGCCGCTGGTGCCGCCGACCCAGGACAGGTCGAACACGTCACGGCCGCCTTCGGTGGCGGTGCCGCCGCGCAGCCGCACCTGGTTGCCCTCGTAGCCCTTCTTCAGGATCACGTTGATCACGCCGGCCACCGCATCGGAACCGTAGATCGCCGAGGCGCCGCCGGTAAGGATCTCGATCCGCTCCACCGCCGCCGACGGGATGCTGCTGTAGTTGGCGAAGTTGCTCTCGCCCGCATACGGCTGCGGGTAATCGGCGACGCGGTGGCCATTGACCAGCAACAGGGTGCGGCCCGGGCCGAGGTCGCGCAGGCTCACCGGCGAGGCGTTGGGCGTGTGCGAGCCGTATTTGGTATCGGCCTCGACGCTGCCCTGCTGGTTCAACGTGTTGAGCACGTCGTACACGGTGAGGAAACCTTCCTGCTGGATCTGCTGCGCGCTGATCACCACCACCGGTTCGGCGCCCTCCACCTCCGAGCGCTTGATCCGCGATCCGGTGACCACGACCTGGCCCAGGTCGGTGGCGGCGGCCTTGGGCGCGGCATCGTCGGTGGCGTCCTGCGCCAGCGCGTCGGGCGCGCCATGCAACGCCAGCACGATGCCGAGCGCGAGAGTGGTGAAGGGGTGACGAGGCATGCGGATCTCCCTGCTGCGGGCTGGCGTGGAACGCCGACGGACGACGGCGGCGACGATGCGCGTCTCCGTCCCGCGACCACACGAGGAGCCTCGTGTCGTTGCCCACAGCGCAGCCGCACGCGTGCGATGGCACGCGCTGCGTTGCGCCTCATCGGCGCGCAGAAGGAAGACGAGCGGTGCGGGCGCGCCTATCCCCTGACGCGCTCGCGGACCTAACCTGCAATGCGGCGACAACGTTGTCAACACGTCGCCACATGGATCTTGTAGACGATGCCGCTTTATGCGCGATTCGCTGCGAGAGGCGCCGATTTGCGCGGGATGCGCCGCCACCGGCCGCGCAGCGAACCCTTGCACCGCCCTCCGCGCGCGAGGCTTCGCTGTGTGCTGTGCGGCATGCGTCGCCGCGGGCAATCGCCCTGCCTCCTACGCTCCGCCGTGCCGCGATTCGCCACGACTACTCGGCCATGCGCGCGGCGCGTGCATGCCCCGCAAACGCATAAAAAAAGCCCCGCATCGCTGCGGGGCTCCTTTTCACTGCGTACTGCAGGTCGGCTTGCGCCGGCGCGGATCAGAAATCCATGCCGCCCATGCCGCCCATGCCGCCGCCCATGCCGCCAGCGCCGCCGGCCGGCTCGTCCTTCTTCGGCGCTTCGGCCACCATCGCTTCGGTGGTGATCATCAGGCCGGCGATCGACGCGGCGTTCTGCAGCGCCGAACGGGTCACCTTGGTCGGATCCAGGATGCCGAACTCGACCATGTCGCCGAACTCGCCGTTGGCGGCGTTGTAGCCGAAGTTGCCGGTGCCTTCCTTGACCCGGTTCAGGATCACCGACGGCTCTTCACCGGCGTTGGTGACGATCTCGCGCAGCGGCGCTTCCATCGCGCGCAGCGCGATCTGGATGCCGTGGGTCTGATCTTCGTTGGCGCCCTTCAGCTCGCCGATCGCGGTCAGCGCGCGCACCAGGGCCACACCGCCGCCCGGGACCACGCCTTCTTCCACGGCCGCACGGGTCGCGTGCAGGGCGTCTTCGACGCGCGCCTTCTTTTCCTTCATCTCGATCTCGGTCGAAGCGCCGACCTTGATCACCGCCACGCCGCCGGCCAGCTTGGCCACGCGCTCCTGCAGCTTCTCGCGGTCGTAGTCCGAAGAGGTCTCTTCGATCTGCGCCTTGATCTGCTTGATGCGCGACTCGATCGCCGAGCTGTCGCCAGCGCCGTCGATGATGGTGGTGTTCTCCTTGGAGACCTGCACCTTCTTGGCGCGGCCCAGGTCCTTGATGGTCGCCTTCTCCAGCGCCAGGCCCACTTCCTCGGAGATCACGGTGCCGCCGGTCAGGGTGGCCATGTCTTCCAGCATCGCCTTGCGACGATCGCCGAAGCCCGGCGCCTTGACCGCGACGACCTTGACGATGCCGCGGATGGTGTTGACCACCAGGGTCGCCAGCGCTTCGCCTTCGACTTCCTCAGCCACGATCAGCAGCGGCTTGCCCGACTTGGCCACGCCTTCCAGCACGGGCAGCAGGTCGCGCACGTTGGAGATCTTCTTGTCGTGCAGCAGGATGAACGGGTCGTCCAGGTCGGCCGACTGGCTCTGCTGGTTGTTGATGAAGTACGGCGACAGGTAGCCGCGGTCGAACTGCATGCCCTCGACCACGTCCAGCTCGTTGTCCAGGCCCGAGCCTTCTTCAACGGTGATGACGCCTTCCTTGCCGACCTTCTTCATCGCGTCGGCGATGATGTTGCCGATCGACTCGTCGGAGTTGGCCGAGATGGTGCCGACCTGGGCGATCGCCTTGTCGTCGGCGGTGGGCTTGCTGATCTTCTTCAGCTCGGCCACGGCGGCCTTGACGGCCTGGTCGATGCCGCGCTTGAGGTCCATCGGGTTCATGCCGGCGGCGACCGCCTTGGAACCTTCGCGGATCAGCGCCTGCGCCAGCACGGTGGCGGTGGTGGTGCCGTCGCCGGCGTTGTCGGAGGTCTTGGACGCGACTTCCTTCACCATCTGCGCGCCCATGTTCTCGAACTTGTCGGCCAGTTCGATTTCCTTGGCGACGGAGACGCCGTCCTTGGTGATGGTCGGCGCGCCGAAGCTCTTCTCGAGCACGACGTTGCGGCCCTTCGGGCCCAGGGTGGCCTTGACGGCATTGGCGAGAATGTTGACGCCGCGCACCATGCGCGAACGAGCGTCTTCACCGAAACGGATATCTTTGGCAGCCATGTGGAGTTACCTCGGGAATAGGGAATGGAGAACAGGGAATAGGGGAGTCAAAAGCGCACGATCGGGAAGGGACGGGAACCGCAGGCGGCAGAAATCGCTCTTGCCGATTCCCGATTCACCATTCCCGATTCCCGCCATCGTCAACCGACGATGGCGAGGATGTCGTCTTCGCGCAGCACCTTGTACTCGACGCCTTCGGCCTTGTAGCTGGAGCCGGCGTACTGGCCGTAGATGACCTTGTCGCCGACCTTGACCGCCGGAGCGCGGACGCTGCCGTTGTCCAGCGGCTTGCCGCTGCCGATGGCCACGATCTCGCCCTTGGTGGACTTTTCCTTGGCCGAATCCGGGATCACGATGCCGCCGGCGGAAATTTCGTCGGCTTCGATCGGCTTGACTACGACGCGGTCGTGAAGCGGCTTGATGCTCATTGAGAGAGACCCTCTTAAGTGATTGATTGGTCTAGGAAAGGCTGGCGATGTTAGCACTCGCATGTGACGACTGCCAGCAACGCTCGCGAAAAAACCCGGTACGCCGGGATGCGCAAGATGTGGTGCTGGTCGGCGCCCTTTCAAGGGCTGGCGACGAAAAAATTTCGCTTCGGCACCCTCCCGGCCGCGGAACTGGTACCCGGATTCCGCAACGCTGTCACAGGAGCAGGCTAGGCTCGCAGACCCAGGGGGGACCATCCAAAAGGAGTTGTCGATGAAGCCATCCGCCGTTGCCTTACCTCTCGCCTGTCTGCTGGCCCTGGCCGGCCACGCCCAGGCCGCCGTGTTCATCAACGAATTGCACTACGACGATGCCACCGCCGCCGGCGATACCGGCGAGGGCGTGGAGATCGTCGCCACCGCCGGCGAGAGCCTGAGCAGCTACAAGGTCTACCTGTACAACGGCAGCAGCCCCAGCGCCGCCGCCGTCTACGCCACCACCTCGGTGCCGGCCGGCAGCCTGGTCACCTGCGGCGGGCAGGTGCGCATCGCCACCGTCGGCTATGCCAGCAACGGCGTGCAGAACGGCCCCAACGACGGCCTGGCGCTGGTCGACGGCAGCGGCCAGGTGGTGCAGTTCCTCAGCTACGAGGGCGCGATCACCGGCGGCGGCGGCCCCGCCGCCGGCCTGACCAGCCAGAACCTGCCGGTCAGCGAGAGCAACAGCACCGCGGCCGGCACCTCGCTGCAGCTGCGCGGCAGCAACGGCAGCGCCGCGTCCGACTTCAGCTGGGCCGGCAGTTCGGCCAGCAGCTTCGGCGCCTGCAACAGCGGCCAGACCTTCAGCGGCGGCAGCAGCAATACCGCGCCGGCGGTGACCGCGACCACGCCAGCGCAGGGCGCCAGCAACTTCCCCGCCGCCGGCGACCTGGCGGTGACCTTCAGCGAGGCGGTGACCCTGGCCAGCGGCGCGTTCGGCCTGAGCTGCAGCCAGTCCGGCACGGTGGCGCTGAGCTACCCGAGCAGCGGCAGCCAGTTCGCGATCTCCACCAACACCGCCCTGGCCGCCGGCGAAAGCTGCAGCCTGAGCATCCTGGCGGCAAGGATCAGCGACGCCGGCGGCGCGCATCCGGCGCAGGACAGCAGCATCGCCTTCAGCGTCGCCAGCGGCAGCGGCGGCGGTACCAGCGGCTACTACTCGCGGGTCAACACCTCCAACGCCAGCCAGTTGCGCTGCTCGCTGCACGAGACGATCAAGGGCCACACCGTCTACCCGTACAGCAGCAGCTCCGGCACCAGCACCTGGACCATCCTGGAGATCGCCGACGAGGACCCGAACAACAGCGGGCGCATCCTCGACGCCTACCGCAACCGCAGCTACGCCAAGGTCACCGACCGCGCCGGCAGCGGCAGCGGGCTGAAATACAACCGCGAGCACAGCTGGCCGAACTCGCTGGGCTTCGGCACCGCCAGCGGCGACAAGGGCCTGCCCTACGCGCCGTACACCGACACGCACATGCTGTACCTGACCGACTCCACCTGGAACGCCGACCGCGGCAACAAGCCGTACGCGAACTGCGACAGCAACTGCGGCGAGCGCATCACCGAGGCCAACGCCGGCTTCGGCGGCGGCAGCGGCAGCTACCCGGGCAACTCCAACTGGGTGCGAACCCCGGACGGCAATGGCGGCAGCTTTGAAGTGTGGAACCACCGCAAGGGCGACATGGCACGCGCGGTCATGTACATGGCGATCCGCTACGAAGGCGGCACCGACGCGGCCACCGGGCAGTCCGAGCCGGATCTGGAACTGACCGACGACCGCAGCAAGATCGTGCAGACCTCGGCCTCGCCGGCCTACATGGGCCTGCTGTCGACGCTGATCGCGTGGAGCCAGCAGGATCCGCCGGACGACGCCGAGCGTGCCCGCAACGAAGTGGTGTACAGCTTCCAGGGCAACCGCAATCCGTTCATCGACCACCCGGAGTGGGCGACCTCCTCGCTGTTCACCTCGGCCAAGCCGGCGACCTGCCAGCTGCTCAACTGAGCAGGATCTCCGGCGCGCCGATCGCGGCGCGCCGGAGGGTCTGCGAACGACCCGGGTGGCCCCGGGGCCATCCGGCGTCGCCCGTACATGCAATGAAGGCTCGGCGGTAGATAGCCGCCGCTGCCGCGCGCCCCCCGGCACCGTCGCGGCCCTGCCTTCCCGCCGCCGCCACAACCACCCAACTGCCACGCCGTTCCCGCTGCGCAGCGGGTCGCTGCCGCACGGCCCAGTGCCAGGCCCGGCCAGCGCCCTCCGCGGCCGCCCCGCGCAGGCCTGCAACCGCGCGCCCGCGGGCGCGCACTCATGCCCGAACCAGGCCCGGCAAAGCCCTGCCGGCGTCCCTATACTGTCGGCCGCATGTCTTCGCCCCCACTCCGTTTGCTGTTCAGCACCTGCCCCGATCCGGCCAGCGCCGCGCGGATCGCCCAGGTCTTGGTCGAAGAACGGTTGGCCGCGTGCGTGAGCCGCCTGCCCGGCGTGCACGCCACCTATCGCTGGCAGGACGCCGTGGAGCAGGCCGAGGAAGTGCTGCTGCTGATCAAGACCGCCGCCGACCGCGTCCCCGCGTTGCAGCGGCGGCTGAGCGAACTGCACCCCTTCGACGTCCCCGAACTGATCGAGGTCGAGGTCGCCGGCGGCCTGCCCGCCTACCTGCAGTGGGTGTATGCCGAAACCCGTGAGGAACCGTAAGCCGATGACCGTGCTGCACCGTATCGCCGCCCTGTGCCTGCTGGCCCTGGCCGCCTTCCCCGCCCTGGCGATCAGCGAAAAGGATCTGCTGCCGGTCGATCAGGCCTTCGTGCTGAGCGCACAGGCGCCCGAGCGCGGCCGCATCGAACTGCACTGGAAGATCGCCAACGGCTATTACCTGTACCGGCACCGGATCGCGGTGCGGGTGCTGAGCGGCTTCAAGGCCAACCCGACCGTGCAGCTGCCGGCCGGGCACAAGAAGACCGACCCGTACTTCGGCGAGGTGGAGACCTACCGCGGCGAGTTGAACGCGGTGCAGAGCGGCGTCGCCGATCCCGCCACGACCAGCCTGCAGGTGGAGGTGCGCTACCAGGGCTGCGCCGACGCCGGCGTGTGCTATCCGCCGCAGAAGCGCGTGCTCACGGTGGCGCTGCCGGCGGCCGAGGCCGACGCAACGGCGGCCACGTCCTCGCCGCTGCCGGGCAGCGCGCCGGGCGCGGCCGGCCCAGCCGCCAAGCCGTTGTTCGGCGCCGGCGCCGGCGCCGTGCAAGGCCTGCCGCTGCCGTCGGACCAGGCGTTCGGCTTCGAAGCCATCGTCGGCGACGGCAACACCCTGCTGCTGCGCTTCACCCCCGCGCCGGGCTACTACCTGTATCGCGACCGCACCGCGCTGGCGCTGGAAGGCGCGGCCGGCATCCGCACCGGCATGCCGCGCTGGCCGCAGGGCCGCTCGCACCAGGACGAGCACTTCGGCAACGTGGTGGTGTATTTCGACCAGACCGAGGTCAGCGTGCCGCTGCAGCGCCAGCGCGCCGATGCCGCCGACGCGACCCTGGTCGCCACCTTCCAGGGCTGCCAGACCGACGGCATCTGCTATCCGCCGATGACCCGGCGGGTGAAGCTGTCGCTGCCCAAGGGCAAGCTCAGCCCGACCGACCAGGCCGAAGTGGCGCCACTGCTGGTGACGCCGCTGGACAGCCGCCAGGCCGACGCCAGCGCCGCGGCGGCCGACGCGGCCGCGCCGGTGACCGCGCCCGATGCGGCGAGCGCGCCCGATGCCTCGGTGCACAACGCCGCGCGCAGCACCGCGCCGGCGGCCGCGCCGCAGAACCTGCTGTGGGTGTTGCTGGCGGCACTGGGCGGCGGCCTGATCCTGAACCTGCTGCCGTGCGTGCTGCCGATCCTGTCGCTGAAGGTGCTGGGCCTGGCGCACAGCGGCGAAAGCCATGCGCGCGCCCGCAGCCATGCGCTGTGGTACACGCTGGGGGTGCTGGCATCCTTCGCCGTGGTCGGCGGCATCGCCGTCGCCGCGCATCTGCTGTGGGGCTTCCAGCTGCAGCGCCCGGGCTTCGTCGCGGTGCTGACCTACCTGATGTTCGCGATGGGCCTGAGCCTGTCCGGCGTGTTCACGCTCAGCGCCAACCTCGGCGGCCTCGGCCAGTCGCTGTCCTCGCGCAGCGGCCCGGTCGGCGACTTCTCCACCGGCGTGCTGGCCTGCGTGGTGTCCAGCGCCTGCGTCGGCCCGTTCATGGGCCTGGCGCTGGGCTATGCGTTCGCCGCGCCGCCGGCGATCGGCATGCTGGTGTTCCTGACCATGGGCCTGGGCCTGGCGCTGCCGTTCCTGCTGGTCGGCTTCATCCCCTCGCTGGCCAAGCGCCTGCCCACGCCCGGCCCGTGGATGGAGACGCTCAAGCAGGTGCTGGCGTTCCCGATGTACCTGACCGCGATCTGGCTGCTGTGGGTGCTGGGCAAGCAGCGCGGCGTGGATGCGGTGGCGCTGCTGCTGGTCGGCGCCACGCTGCTGGCCCTGGGCCTGTGGTGGATCGAGCGCGCGCGCTGGCGCAGCCACAAGCTCGGCTTGCGCCTGGCCTCGCTGCTGGTGCTGCTGGCGCTGCTGCCGGTATGGGGCGTGACCCGGCTGGCGCCGCCCAGCGTGACCGCAGAGCGCAACACCGTGGCCTTCTCGCCGGAGATGCTGGACCGGCTGCGCACCGACAACCGCGTGGTGTTCGTCAACATGACCGCCGACTGGTGCGTGACCTGCAAGGCCAACGAACGCAACGTGCTCGGCAGCGATGCCTTCCGCGACACGCTCAAGCGTGTCGATGCGGTGTACATGAAGGGCGACTGGACCAACGAGGACCAGCGCATCAGCGCCTTCCTCGCCGAACACAAGGCAGTGGGCGTGCCGCTGTACGTGGTCTACGGCCCGGGCGCACCGCCGACCGTGCTGCCGCCGGTGCTGAGCCAGGCGGTGGCCGAGGACGCCCTGCTGCGCGCGGCGCGATGAACGCCACGCCGCCACGCCTGCTCGCGGTGGCGGCCATCGCGGCGGCGCTGGGCGTGGCCGCCGCGCAGGTCTGGTGGCGGTCGCCGACGCCAGCGCCGCCAGCGACCGCCACCGGCAGCGCGCCGCCGGCCGGCGTTGCCGCGGCCCGCCCCGGCAATCCTGCCCCGGCGCTGCGCCTGCCCACCCTCGACGGCGGCAACCTGAGCCTGGCCCAGTTCCGCGGCCGTCCGTTGCTGGTCAATGTCTGGGCCAGCTGGTGCGAACCGTGCGTGCGCGAGATGCCGGAACTGGACCGCCTGGCACGTGCGCAGCCGGCCAACGGCCTGCAGGTGCTCGGCATCGCCCTGGACCGCCCCGAGGACGTGCGCGCATTCCTGCAGCGGGTGCCGATCGGCTACCCGATCGCGCTGGAAACCCCCGGCCCGGCCGACGCCAGCGTGCGCCTGGGCGACACCCAGGGCCTGCTGCCCTACAGCGTGCTGATCGACGCCGACGGCCGCATCGTGCGGCAGAAGCTGGGGCCATTCGCGCCGGGCGAAGCGGAGCGCTGGGCGCGGCTGCCGTAGCTGCTCGTTTGCGCAATCGGCCGTGTGCCCGTTCGCGCACTCGCCCCTGTAGGAGCGGCTTCAGCCGCGACGGGCTTTCCTGGCAATGCCTGTCGCGGCTGAAGCCGCTCCTACAAGAGATGGGGGATCGTCGCCTGGATCGGGATTGCGCTATACCGCCTGCCGCTGCGCCTTGCTGCCTGCGCCGCCGGCAGCAACCCGTGCCTGCCCCAGCGCCGCCAGTTCCGCGGCCAGACGTTGCGCCCCGGCGCGCAATTCCGGCACCGCGGTGATCTCCCACAGGCCGCCGCGCAGCAGCGGCCCCAGACAGTACAGTCCGGCGACCGGGTGGCCGCTGCCGTCGCGCACTTGCAGGCGCTCGTCCACCACCAGGCCCAGGCCCAGCGGATCGGGCTGCAGCAGGCCCGCATCGCGCATCGTCGCGATCAGCGGATGGCTGGTGCGGGCGACGTCGGTGTCCAGCCCGGTGGCGCGGATCAGCACGTCGAAGTCTTCGGTGCGCGCGCTGTTGCTGGCGCGGTCGCGGATCACCGCCTCCACCGCGCGCTCGCCCAGCCGCGCGCGCAGCAGGCGCCCGGCGCGGATGCGCAACTGGCCCTGCTGCTGCATCTGCGCCAGCGCGTTCGCGGCAGCCGGCGCCAGCCGGTGCCGCGCCGCTTCCCAGTACGGACGCAGATGGCGCAGGAACCGCGCGCGCGCCGCCGGCGCCATGCCTTTCCAGAACGGCTGCAGATGCGGGCGCAGCGCATCGACCACGCAGCGCCAGTCCTCCACCACCGTGGTCAGCTGGCGCAGGCTGCGCACCAGGCCGGCGAGGTCGTGGTTGCGCAGCGCCTGCGCCACGCTCGGCGGCAGCGTCACCGCTGCGCCCGGCTGGGCCAGGTGCGCCTGCGGCGCCAGGCCGCGCCGCGACAACGCGGTGATCGGGCCGCGATGGCCGCGGCGGCGCAGGGTCAGCGCGACATCGGCCATGGTCAGGCCGGTGCCGACCAGCAGCAGCCGCGCCTGCGGCGGCACCTCGTCCAGCACCCCGTCCTGCCACGGCCAGCCGATGTAGCGCCGGTGCACCGCCAGGCGCGGGCCGATGCCGGGCAGCGCCGCCGGCGGCAGCGCGCCGATCGCCAGCACCACCACGTCGCTGACCACGTCCTCGCCGTTGGCCAGGAAGATGCGGAAACCGTCCGGGCCGCGTTCCACCGCCACCGCCTCTTCGCTCACCCGCGCTACCTCGACCGCCGACGCGGCGAGCGCGGTGTCCAGATGCTGCTCCAGGTAGCGGCCGTACTGCAGCCGCGGCAGGAACTGCAGACGCTTCTCGGCGTCGAGCTGCAGGGCATCGGCGAAGCCGCCCGGATCCTGCGGATCCACGCCGAGATCCTTGGCGCGCACGTTCAACAGATGTTCCGGCCGCGCCGCGCCGTAGGCGATGCCGCGGCCGTAGGTGTCGGCCACGCCGATCAGGGTGATGCGACTGGCGGCGCCCTGCCTGGCCAGCGTCGCGGCCAGCACGTTGCCGCAGAATCCTGCGCCGATGATCGCAATTCGCATGGCTCGCACTCGTGGCCGGTCGGGGCGTCCTTTGTGCCCGGGATGCCGGCCGCGGGTGTAAATCGCCGGTTAATGCGCGGCACTTGGTGCATGCCGATCGGGTATCAGCACATGCGTTTGGCCCATAAGCGATGTCCGCTGGACCTTGGCGCGGGACCGCGCGATCGTCGCGCGATGCGAGGAAATCGCCAGTACGCCATGGTGCGTTTCCCGCATCGCGCGCGGATGCCCAAGAGTGGATAAGCGGGCGGCCTACTGCAGCCCTTCTTCGCTCAGCGCCTGCTGCACCGACGGCCGCGCGTGCACGCGCCGGTACCATGCCTGCAGGTTCTGCAAGGCGTCGAAGTGGATGTCCGCCTTGTAGTGCGAGGTCAGCCAGGACGCCTGGCCCCAGCCGGTCAGCGCATACAGATAGGCATCGGCCACGGTGAACGCATCGCCCATCAGGAACCGGCGCCCGGCGAGCTGCGCATCGATCCAGGCGAAGCGCTGCTCCAGCTTCGGCCGGGCGGTGTCCACGTACTGGCCGGCGAGCCGCGCGTACAGCAGGGGAATAAAGCCCTTGTGGATCTCCGTCGCCAGGAAGTTCAGCCACTCCTGCAGCCGGTAGCGCTGCATGCTGCCATTGGGCGGCACCAGACCGCGTTCCGGCGTGCGGTCGCCCAGGTATTGGACGATGGCGGGACCTTCGCGCAGCACGCTGCCGTCGTCGAGTTCGAGCGCCGGCACGTAGCCCATCGCATTGACCCGACGGAAATCCGCGCCGTCCTCGGTCAGGTGCTTGCGGTGATCGACCCGCACCAGCGTCGCCTCGAGGCCGAGCTCATGCAGCACGATATGCGGCGCGAGGGAGCAGGCGGCCGGGATGTAGTACAGCTTCATTGCGATCTCCAGAAAGTGGGCGCAGCGCTCGCGAGCGCGGCCCGACGCATTCTAGAAACCAGGTATAGAAAAGGAAGAAGGCACTATAATGTTGTCTAGGTACAAAATTTATACCTAGTGCGCGCGCACCGAGGAAGCTGCGATGAAGGACAACGTTTCCGGCTGCTCCGTGGAAGAGGCCATGCGCCTGCTCGGCGGAAGATGGCGCCTGTTGCTGGTGTCGTACCTGCTCGACGGGCCCAAGCGGTTCAACGAACTGCGCCGCGACATTCCGGCCATTTCGCAACGCATGCTGACCCTGGATCTGCGCGCCCTGGAAGAGGCGGGGCTGATCCAGCGCACCGTGTACGCCACCGTGCCGGTCAAGGTCGAATACGCGCTGACCGGGGACGGGCGTCGCCTGGAACCGGTGGTCGCGGTGATGCAGGAGTTCGGGTTGTGGGTCAAGGCGCGGTCCGCCAACTGAGCGATGCCGGCTGGGGACGGCGATGTTCGCGATCGCGGCCGCCCTGCGCTTGACCTGGAAGGACGCATGTCCGAGCCTGCGGCAGCGCACAGCGTGGCGCCGTCCTCCGCGCACGATCTCGGACCATGCAGACCGGCGGGACGGGCCAGGAGGTACACAGGCAGCGCGGAGACGACGCCCGCGTTCGCGCCCGAACTGCCAGCGGCGCGCGCCGCAGAACCAAACATCCGTTTAAAACACGCGCAACTTCGCCGAACTGGACAGTAATCCCGGCTTCGCGCAGACTGCCGCCCTTTCCGCTGCTTTGTCTTCCATGGCGCGACTGCTGCTGTTGCATGGCCCCAACCTCAACCTGCTCGGCACCCGCGAGCCGGGGGTCTATGGGCACGCGACGCTGGCGCAGATCGATGCGGCGCTGCTCGCGCAGGCCACGGCCGCCGGGCACCAGCTGGACAGCCTGCAGTCCAACGCCGAGCACGTGCTGGTGGACCGGGTGCAGGCCGCACGCGGCGACGGCACCGCCTTCATCCTGATCAACCCGGCCGCGTTCACCCACACCTCGGTGGCGCTGCGCGACGCACTGGCGGCGGTGGCGATCCCGTTCATCGAGATCCACCTGTCCAACCCGCACAGCCGCGAGCCGTTCCGCCACCACAGCTATTTCAGCGACCACGCGGTCGGCGTGATCTGCGGCTTCGGCGCCGACAGCTACCGCTACGCGATGGACGCGGCGCTGACGCGGCTGGGCGCGGACGCATGAACACCTGTCGCGCGCACCCGGCGGCGTACGCCCCTATCCGAGTTCGCCAGGCCGCGTGCCTGGTCATTTCCCGATTCACCTCAAGAGGCCGTTATGGATCTCCGTAAAATCAAGAAGCTGATCGACCTGCTGGAAGAGTCCAATCTCGCCGAGATCGAGATCAAGGAAGGCGAGGAAAGCGTGCGCCTGGCGCGCACGCCCAAGGGCATGATCGCCAGCGCCCCGCAGTACGCCGCGCCGGCCCCCGCCGCGCCGCCCGCTGCCGCGCCGATGCCGATGAGCTCGCCCACCGAGGCCTCCACCGGCGGCACCGCCAAGCCCGGCAACGCCCTGCCCGAAGGCCACGTGCTGCGCGCGCCGATGGTCGGCACGTTCTACACCTCGCCGTCGCCGGACAAGCCGGCCTTCGTCAGCGTCGGCCAGGCGGTCAAGGCCGGCGAGACCCTGGCGATCATCGAGGCGATGAAGATGTTCAACCCGATCGAAGCCGACGTCTCCGGCACCATCGTCGCGATCCTCAGCGAAAGCGGCGTGCCGGTGGAGTTCGATCAGCCGTTGTTTGTGATTGGCTGATGCGCGGGAACCGGGAATGGAGAATGGGGAATCGTCGAAGCGGCCGCACGAGCGGCTGGATGTCTGGCGCGACTCCATGGATCTGGTGGAAATGATCTACCGCCTTTCTGATGCGTTTCCGGCAACGGAACGCTTCGGATTGACGGCGCAGCTGCGCCGTGCGGCGGTCAGCATTCCCGCCAACATCGCCGAAGGCGCGGCACGCCGCTCCACTCCCGAATACCTGCGTTTCCTGTCGATCGCGCGCGGCTCGCTGTCGGAGGCAAGCACGCATCTGCAGATCGCGCGCCGGCTCGACTATACCGGCGACATCGCGGCGCTCGACGGATTGATCGATACGATCTTCGCCAAGTTGACCGCATTGATGAATGTCCTGAGCAAGCGCGGAGATTGACGATGCACGCCATCCCCCATTCCCGATTCTCCATTCCCCATTCCCGGCCTTCCCATGCTCGATAAAGTCGTCATCGCCAATCGCGGCGAAATCGCGCTGCGCATCCTGCGCGCGTGCCATACGCTCGGCATCCGCACGGTCGCGGTGCATTCCACCGTCGATCGCAACCTCAAGCACGTGGCCATGGCCGACGAGTCGGTGTGCATCGGCCCGGCGTCCTCGGCCGAGAGCTACCTCAACATCCCGGCGCTGATCGCCGCGGCCGAGGTCACCGACGCGCAGGCCATCCATCCCGGCTACGGTTTCCTGTCGGAGAACGCGGACTTCGCCGAGCGCGTGGAGCAGTCCGGCTTCATCTTCATCGGGCCCAAGGCCGACACCATCCGCCTGATGGGCGACAAGGTCGAGGCGATCCGCGCGATGAAGGCCGCCGGCGTGCCGTGCGTGCCCGGCTCGGGCGGCCCGCTGGGCGACGACATCGTCGCCAACACCAAGGTCGCGCGCGAGATCGGCTACCCGGTGATCATCAAGGCCGCTGGCGGCGGCGGCGGCCGCGGCATGCGCGTGGTGCATTCGGAGGCGGCGCTGAAGGCGGCGATCGAGACCACCAAGTCCGAAGCCAAGGCCGCTTTCAGCAACGACCAGGTGTACATGGAGAAGTTCCTGGAGAATCCGCGCCACGTGGAGATCCAGGTGCTGGCCGACGGCCAGGGCAACGCCATCCACCTGGGCGAGCGCGACTGCTCGATGCAGCGCCGCCACCAGAAGGTGGTGGAGGAAGCGCCGGCGCCGGGCATCACCGAGCAGCTGCGCAGCGAGATCGGCAAGGTCTGCGTGGACGCCTGCGTGCGCATCGGCTACCGCGGTGCCGGCACCTTCGAATTCCTGTTCGAGGACGGGCGCTTCTACTTCATCGAAATGAACACGCGCATCCAGGTCGAGCACCCGGTGACCGAGCGCATCACCGGCATCGACCTGGTCTGCGAGCAGCTGCGCATCGCCGCCGGCCACAAGCTGAGCATCAAGCAGAGCGACATCGTGCTGCGCGGCCACGCGATCGAGTGCCGCATCAACGCCGAGGACCCGGAAACCTTCATGCCCAACCCGGGCCTGATCACCGGCTTCCACCCGCCCGGCGGCCCCGGCGTGCGCGTGGATACGCACATCTACAGCGGCTACAAGGTGCCGCCGAACTACGACTCGATGATCGGCAAGCTGATCGTGCACGGCCCCGACCGCGAGACCGCGATCGCGCGCATGCGCGTGGCGCTGAGCGAGATGGTGGTGGACGGGATCAAGACCAACATCCCGCTGCAGCAGCGGATCATGCGCGACAAGGGCTTCCAGGCCGGCGGGCAGAACATCCACTACCTGGAAAAGCGCCTGGCCGAGCGCAAGAACAAGTCGATTGCGTTGGTGTGAGAGGCCGGGATTGGGGAGTCGGGAGTCGGGATTCGTAAAAATGCGGACCCGGGTCCTGATCCATTCCTGGCGATGGCAGGCGACCGGTTCCCGTCGCTGCCAGGGCGCGCCTTGGGCAAGCCTTCGCCGGATGCGCGTTGCGCGGCACAGTGCCAATCGCATCCGGCCACTTCGGCTTGCCCGCAGATGGCGTTGCAAAAGACTGCCATCGGCATCGCCGCCGCGTTTTGCGTCAGCGCTTGGCGTATTGGCTGGGCGCTTCGCCCACGTGGCGGCTGAAGGCGACGCTGAAGCTGCTGGTCGAGCCATAGCCGACGCGCTGCGCCACCTCGGCTACGCTCAATCCGTCGCGCCGCAGCAGGTCCTTGGCCACCTGCATGCGCCAGGCCAGCACGTACTCCATCGGCGGCACGCCGACGGTGCGGGCGAAACGCTCGAAGAACGTGGAGCGCGACAGCGCCGCCGCCTGCGCGAGCTCGCCCACCGTCCAGGCGTGATCGATGCGGGCATGGATCCGCGTGAGCGCCATCGCCAGCCGTTCGTCGCCCAGGCCGCGCAGCAGGCCCGGCGGCGCATTCCCCGCGGTCGTCCAGCGCAAGGCCTCGACCAGCAGCATCTCGACCAGCCGCGAAAGCACGTACTCGCTGCCCGGCTTCCTGTCGTGGTACTCCTCGCCCACCATCTGCACCAGTTGCATCAGGCGGCCGGCGCCCCGCACGTGGACCACCGCCGGCAGCAGCGAGACCAGCAGCCCGGCATGGGCGCTGTCGAACAGGAAGGCGCCGCCCAATGAGCGCATGTCCGGCGCGCCATCCGGTTCGCCGTGGCGCCGTTCGCCCTGCCCGCCGGGAACGACCTTCGGATCGATGAACACCGGCGGCGCCGGCACCAGGCTGGAGAGCGTGAACGCCGGCGTGGTCGGCAACAGCACGAAATCGCCGGCGCCGATCGTGATCGGCGGATGCCCGTCCACCGCCAGCACAGCGATGCCCTCGAGCACGATGCAGAACCCCGGCTGCCCGTACTCGGCATAGCGCACCGCCCAGTTGCCCTTGCCGCTGATGAGGTTGGCGAACACCGCGCGGGGTTGGAGCAGGCAGACAAGGTCGGAAAGTGGATCGTGCATTTCGGACTTTCGCTAAAACAAAACGGATTCCGCATTATCGATCATCCGATGCGGCTGACCTATCGTTTCCTCCCGAGTCCACTCACTCCTGGAGAACGCAATGCAGACCGTCCTGATCACTGGCTGCTCCTCCGGCTACGGCCTGGAAACCGCGCGCCACTTCCTGGCCCAAGGCTGGAACGTCGTCGCCAGCATGCGCCAGCCGCACCCGGCGCTGCTGCCGGCCTCGCCCGACCTGCGCCTGCTGGCGCTGGACGTGACCCAGCCCGACAGCATCGCGCTGGCGCTGGAAGCGGCCGGCCCCATCGACGTGCTTGTCAACAACGCCGGCATCGGGCTGTTCGGGGCGTTCGAGGCCACGCCGATGGCGACCGTGCGCGAGGTGTTCGAGACCAACACCTTCGGCGTCATGGCGATGTGCCAGGCCGCGATTCCGCGGTTTCGCCAGCGCGGCGCGGGCGTCATCGTCAACGTGACCTCCAGCGCCACGCTGGCGCCGTTCCCGCTGGTGGCCGCTTACACGGCGAGCAAGACCGCGGTGCAGGGCTTCACCGCGTCGCTGCGCCACGAACTCCAGGCGTTCGGCCTGCGGGTCAAGCTGGTGGAGCCCGGCTACGGCCCGTCCACCCGGTTCACCGCCAACGGGCAGCAGCGCATGCAGGGCCTGATCCCGGACGCCTACGCGCCGTTTGCCCGCGAAGTGTTCTCGAGCCTGGGCCAACCGACAGCGGTGACCATGGCCAGCGACGTCGCCCAGGCGATCTGGGACGCCGCCAACGACGCCAGCGACCGCCTGCATTACCCCGCCGGCGCCGACGCCCTGGCCCTGTCCGCGCAGCCGGCGCCCGCCAAGGAGCGCTGATCACCAAGCTGCAAGACCTCACGGGAACCGCAAACCCGCCTTTGCGAATCCCAAATCCCGAATCCCCAATCCCGGCTACTTCGCCTGCTGCGTCCCCGGCACCGGTTCGGCGCCCAGGGTCGAGGTCGGGCTGACGATCATCACCGTCTCGGTCGAGCCATCCGGCCACACGATCTGGAAGGTGCTGCCCGGGCTCAGGGTGGAGAACGGCATGCCGCTGCGCGCGCGGTAGATCGCCGCCACCTGCGCGGCACCGGCGCGGCGCAGGTCCGGGTCGGCGTGCGCGGTGGTCAGCTCGACCTTGGACAGGCCGCGGTAGCGCTGCTCGGCCGTGTCGATCAGCAGCAAGCCGGCCGCCGCCGCCGAATAGGCGACCAGGGCCAGCACCCAGAACCAGAACTTGGCGCCGTGCAGCCATCGCCGGTAATTCATGACCCCGCTCCTCTCGCCGTCGTATCCACCAGCCGGTTGACCATCTCGTTCATCGTGTCCGTACCTTGCCGCGGCACCGCGGCGTCGTAAACAAAACTGCTGAAATCCTGGGTCGGGTCCTGCGAGCAGATCCCGCCGTTGGCGCAATAGCGGGTCATCAACTCGCTGTTCGGGCCGCAATCCAGCCCCAGCCGGCAGGCGGCCAGCTGCCAGGCCAGTTCGGTGAAGGCGGTGCCGGCGATGCGCTCGTCCAGGCTGTCGTCGCCGCTGGCGGCCAGGCCCATCGCCGGCGCCAGCGCCATGTACGCATCCGGATCGCCGGAGGCGCGCACCCGTTCGACCAGGTCGCGCTTGTAGCCGGCCGAGGACTGCAGCGGCTGCCCCAGCGTCAGCAGCGCCGCCTCCGCGGCCAGGTTGCCGCCGCGCGCGGCCTGCACGCGCTGGGCGACGATGGCCTGGCGGGTCAGGCCGTCGCCGGGCACGAAGCCGGCGCAGCGGCGGCCGACCCGCGCGCGCGCAGCGACCATCCGCCCCGAGGTCGGCAGTTGCGCCGCATCGATCGCGCGGGTGTCGGCGGCATAGCCGGCCGGATTCATCGCATAACCGGCGCAATAATCGTAGATGCGGCTGAGCAGCCAGGACGCATCGGCATCGCCCTGCGCGGCGGCGGCGGACAGCTGCTGCGCGGTGCGGTACAGGTCGGGACTGCGTTCCAGCGCGGTGCGCCGGTCGGGCGACGCCGCCGACAATAGCTGAACCGAGGTGGGCCTGCGCTGGTCCTGCGCCGGCACGCCCACGGTCGCCGGGGTGGCCGCGGCGGCACCCGCGCTCACCGGCAGCGCCGGTGCCGCCGCCAGCAGCACCGCGCGATAGCCGACCACGCCCAGCAGCAGCGCAGCGGGCGCCAGCAACAGCCAGGTTTTGCGGGACACGGCGAAGGGCATGCGCGTAGGCGATCGGGGCAGCAGGCGACGAGGGCGGCCGCGTCCGCTGGAACCGGGGGCCGCCGCAATGTCGCAGTCTAGCGCAGCCGATGGCGGGCCATGGCAGACAATGGCGCCCGCGGTCACGTCGCGCGCGGCCGGCGCCGGGCCGGGCCGCCGCCGCGGTCGTCTAAGATGCGCGGTCACTCCTCCTCGTGCCCGACCGATGCCGTTCCTCGAACTGACTGTGCGCTGCACCGATGCCACCCAGCCCCGCTACGAGAACGCGCTGGAGGACGTCGGCGCGCTGGCGGTCACCCTGCTCGACGCCGAGGCCGACACCAGCAACGAGCGCGCGATCCTGGAACCGGGGGTCGGCGAGACCCCGCTATGGGGCACGCTGGTGCTCAGCGCGCTGTTCCCCGCCGAACAGGACGCGTTGCTGCTGCTGGCCGCGCTGGAAGCGTTCGATCCGGGACTGGACTGGGCCCAGGCCACGTTCCGCAAGGTCGACGACCAGGACTGGGAACGCGCCTGGCTGGACCAGTTCCAGCCGATGCGCTTCGGCACCCGCACCTTCATCGTGCCGTGGAACCACGAGCTGCCGGAAGAAGCGCGCGGCGCCGATGCCGCGGTGGTGCGGCTGGACCCGGGCCTGGCGTTCGGTTCCGGCACCCACCCGACCACCGCGCTGTGCCTGCGCTGGCTCGACGGCCTGGCCGCCGACGGCGCGCTGGGGCAGGCGCGCGTGCTCGATTTCGGCTGCGGCTCCGGGATCCTGGCGCTGGCCGCGCTGAAGCTGGGCGCTGCGGCGGCGGTGGGCGTGGACAACGATCCGCAGGCGCTGCTGGCCACGCACGACAACGCCGAGCGCAATGACGTCGGCGCGCGCCTGGCGGTGCACCTGCCGGCCGACGAGCCGGTGGCCACCTATCCGGTGGTGGTCGCCAACATCCTGGCCTCGGCGCTGGACGCGCTGGCGCCGACCCTGGCCGAACGCGTCGCGCCGGGCGGGCGCATCGCCCTGTCCGGGATCCTGCATGGCCAGGAACAGGAGCTGTTGCAGCGCTACGCACCGTGGTTCGAGCACTTGCGCACGGAGCAGGACGGCGACTGGATGCGCATCGACGGCGTGCGCCGCGCCTGAGTCCGCGGACCGGCGGGTCCGCTCACGCGGTCGCGCCGGATCCAGCGCTCACCCGCGGCCTGCGGCCAGGCTGCGGATCGCCGCGGTCAGCAAGGCCGCCTCGGCATGGATCGCCAGCACCCGGGTCCGCGGCCGCCAGCCCTGCGCGCGCAGGCGGCGCTCGTGCCAGCGATGGCCGCGCCGCGCCCGCGGCAGCCGCCAGGCCAGTTCCAGCAGCACGCCGATCAGCGCCGACGCGCCCAGCGCCTGCACCAGCGCCACCCAGCCCGCGGCGTGCACCAGCAGCCACAGCGGCGCCGGCACCCGCGACGGCGGCGCGGGCGGATACGGCAGCGCGAACACCTGCCATGACCAGCCCTGCCTGACCGCGCGGCGACCGTCGCCGGCATCGGCCCAGATCCGGTAGCGGTGTGCGCCGATCCCCGGCGGCGGCCGCGGGCGGCGGCGCGCGCGCAATGGCGCGAGCGCGAAACGGGGGTGCTGGGCGTCTTGCAGCGGGGCATCCTGCATGTGCATCGGCGCGTCCTGGTCCATGGCAGCGGGTCGGGCGGCGGCGGCAGAGACGGCGCGGACGATGCGGCGTCTTCACTGCGCACAGCCATCGTCGACGACAGTATCAACAACAAAGTGCTCATTGAAAGCCGTACGAACCAACTTTCCCAGTCGGCGCGGCTATATCTCGCCTCCCCCGCGGAGGTGAGCGTGAGCAGCAGGTTGTACGAACGGGTGCGCGAAGCGCGCAAGCTGACCGGCCTCACCCAGGAAGCGCTCGCGCTCGACCTGTCGGTGACCCGCAGCGCCGTGGCGCAGTGGGAGATGGCCGACGGCACCGCGCCGGCGGTGGAGCACCTGATCGCCCTGGCCCGCCGCAGCGGGCTGACCTTCGAATACCTGGCCACCGGCCGCGGCGAACGCGTGTTCGGCGAACCGCTGTCCGTCGCCGAGGAAGCCGCGCACTACCGGCAACTGTCCGACCAGCAGGCACGCCTGCTCGACAGCTTCGAGACCCTGAGCCCACGCCAGCGCGCCGGCCTGCTGGACCTGATCGGCGCCGGCAAGCACCGGCGCTGAGCGGGGCGGGCGCCGCCGCCCGGCGTTCCTGTAGGAGCGGCTTCAGCCGCGACAGGAACTTGCCGAAGGTGCCTGTCGCGGCTGAAGCCGCTCCTACAGAAGGCCATGACCGCGCTGCAGCCCGCTCCCGCGCGTGCTTGAATAGGGTTCTCGTTGCCGCCGTCGCCTTCACGCATGCCCGATCCCACCCCGCCCCGCCCCAGTCTCGCGACCCTGCTGCGCCAGCCCCAGCGGCCGGCGCCGGAACAGGCCGATGGCGCCGCGCCGGCCGGTCCCGCGGCGGACGCGGCGGCCAGCCCCGCCGAGACGGGCGACACCGGTGGCGGCGCGACGCCGCGTGCCGATGCCGCCGGCGCGCCACTGTCCACGCCTGCGCCGGTGTCGATGGCGGAGACGGACGCCTCGCGCGCCGCCGGGGCCTCCGCAACGCCGCCCGCTTCGGTGAGCGGCGAGTCGATCGCGCCTGGCGTACTCGAACTGCAGTCGGAGCCGGAATCGGAGCTGGCGCCGCCGGCGCAGGAACCGGAACCCAGCGCCGCCGCCACCGCAACCGCCGCCGCTCCCAGCTTCACGCAGCCCAGCGCGCCCCGCCGGCCGGTGCTGCGCGCCGCGCCCTGGCAGTGGATCGCGCTGGTCGGGCTGGGCCTGCTGCTGGCGCTGCAGATCCTGGTCGCCGACCGCCAACGGCTGGGCGCCGACGCGCGCTGGCGGCCGTGGGTGGCCGGCGTGTGCCAGGCGCTGCGCTGCAGCCTGCCGCCGTGGCGCGAGCCGAGCGCGTTCACCATGCTCAGCCGCGAAGTGCGGCCGCTGCCCGGACGCGCCGGTACCCTGCAGATCCAGGCCACCTTCCGCAACGACGCGCGCTGGGCGCAGGCCTGGCCGCTGCTGCAGCTGTCGCTGGCCGATGCCGACGGCCGCACCATCGGCAGCCGCGTGCTGCGCCCGGAGGAGTACCTGGGCCGCACCCGCCCGGATGCGGCGACGCTGGCGCCCGGACAGAGCGCGCAGGTGGCGTTCCAGGTGCGCGAACCGGCCGCGGGAACCGCGGCATTCAGTTTCGACTTCCACTGAAACGCTGTGACACCACGATCCGCCATGGCAGCGAGGCAGGCCACGCGCTAGACTCGTCCCCCCGCGCCGGCCCTCCGCCCTCCGGCGCCGCCGTCATCCGGGGACCCGCCGAACTTGAACGCTGCCACCACTCGTCCTGACTCCAGTCGCGGCGCGCCGAAGCCGCCGCTGCGCGAACACGTGGCGCAGTCCGTGCGCCGCTACCTGCGCGACCTCGATGGCTGCGACGCCGACGACGTGTACGAGATCGTGCTGCGCGAGATGGAGATCCCGTTGTTCGTGGAAGTGCTCAACCACTGCGAAGGCAACCAGAGCCGCGCCGCGGCGATGCTGGGCATCCATCGCGCCACGCTGCGCAAGAAGTTGAAGGAATACGGGTTGGCTTGAGAGCCGGGATTCGGGATTCGGGATTCGGGATTCGGACTGCAGGATTACGTCTGCGCGCAAATCCGCTGTCAGACCGCTGATAAAAAGGCCGCCTTTTCTGCAGAAAAGGCGGCCTTTTCATTTCAATCTGTGCGCTCTTCTGTAGGAGCGGCTTCAGCCGCGACGCGTTACCGGTACGGCGTCGCGGCTGAAGCCGCTCCTACAGGAGGCGGCCCGGTCACCGCGAATCCCGAATCCCCAATCCCCAATCCCGGCCTCTCACACCCACCCATACCGGATCAGGTGGAAGAACACCGGCGCGGCGAAGCACACCGAGTCCAGCCGGTCGAGCACGCCGCCGTGGCCTTCGATCATGTGGCCCCAGTCCTTGATGCCGCGGTCGCGCTTGATCGCCGACATCACCAGGCCGCCGAAGAAGCCCATCAGGTTGGCCACCAGCGCCAGCGCGAACGCCTGCAGCGGCGAGAACGGGGTGATCCACCACAGGGCCGCGCCGAGCAGGCTCGCCGACAGGATGCCGCCGACGAAGCCTTCCACGGTCTTGGACGGCGACAGCTTCGGCGCGATCAGGTGCCTGCCGATCAGCTTGCCCCACACGTACTGCAGCACGTCCGAGGACTGCACCACGATCACCAGGAACGCGAACAGCAGCAGGTTGCGGCCCTCGTAGCCGGGAATCTCCAGGTTCAGCAGCGCCGGCACGTGGGAGATGCAGAACACGCAGATCATCAGCCCCCACTGCACTTTCGCGGTGCGCTCCAGGTAGCGCGTGGTGTCGCCGCCGATGGTGGCCAGGATCGGCAGCACCAGGAACGCGTAGACCGGGATCAGCAGCGTGTACAGCCCGTACCAGCCGCTCCACACCAGCCAGTACTGCCACGGCAGCACGATGTAGAACGCGGCCAGCAACGCGTAGTAGTCGCCGCGCCGGGTCGGCGCCAGGGTGATGAACTCGCGCAGCGCGAACAGCGACACCAGCGCGAACAGCACGATCACGCCGATGCGCCCGAACACGAACGCCAGCGCCACCACCGCGGCCATCACCCACCAGGCGCGGATCCGCGCCACCAGGTTGTCGAGCACCGCGCTGGGGCGCCCGCGCGCGCGCCAGCGCAGGGTTTCGGAAATCAGCGTGGCCAGCAGCAGCACCGCGGCGATGCCGAGGAACAGCCAGATGGTCTGCTGCCGCAGCGAGGATTGCTGCAGATGGTCGCTGAAGGCGATCGCGCTCATCGTGCGGCCTCCATCTGTTCCGGCGACAGCGCCAGCAGCGCCGCACGCGTGCGCTCCAGGAACGCCTGCTTGTCCTCGCCGGCGCCCAGCCGCAGAGGCTCGCCGAAGGTGGTGGTGCACAGCAGCGGCAATGGCAGCCACTTGCCCTTGGGCATCACCCGCTTGAGGTTGTCGATCCACACCGGCACGAACTCCAGCTCCGGCCGATTCCGCGCCAGGTGGTAGATGCCGCTCTTGAACGGCAGTACGCCTTCCTCGGTGTTGCGCGTGCCTTCCGGAAACAGGATCAGCGAGCCGCCGCCATCGACCGCCTCGCACAGGCATTCGATCGGATCGCGGCTGCGCTGCGCGGCTTCGCGCTCGATCAGCACGCCGTTGAACACCGCGTGGATCAGGTAGCGGCGCAGCGCGTCGCGCTGCCAGTACTCGGCTGCGGCCACCGGCCGCACCTCGCGCCGCAGCGCCGCCGGCAGCGACGACCAGATCAGCACGAAGTCGCCGTGGCTGGCGTGGTTGCCGTAGTACACGCGGCGCTCGCTGGAGGGAATGCAGCCGCGCCAGAACGCACGCGCGCCGGTCAGGATGCGGATCGCGGCACTGCAGCCGCGGGCGATCAGACGTTCGATCATGTCCACTCCAGTTCGCGCACGATGGCGCGCAGACGCATCACGATGGTCAAGGCCGCGCCGCCGATCAGCAGCGCCATGGTCGCGACCAGAATCATTTCGGCGACGGCCGTGTAGTGCAGCAGCAGAACGACGGCCGCCAGCAGCGCAGCCAGCGACAGCCAGTGCATGCGTTGCACGCGCGCCATCGGCCCCTGCAAGGGCTCGCTGACGCCACAGGCCAGGCCGAGCATGCGCACGTAGGCGGTGCCCACGCACAGCAAGGCCGCGGCCCAGCCCAGGTCGGCGCCCCAGCTCAGCACGTGCTGCAGGCCGTAGCCCACGCCCAGGCACACGACGACGTCGGACAGGCGGTCGGGCGCTTCGTTGTAGACCTCGCCGGCGCGGCCGACCATCCGCGCCTGCCGCGCCATCAGCCCGTCCAGGCGATTGCACAGCAGCCGCCCCTGCAGGCCGAGCGCGGCCAACAGCAGCAAGCCGGCCGCATCGCGCGGCGGCTCGCGCCAGGCGCAATAGAACATCAGCGCCGCCAGCGCGGCGAAGCCGGTGGCGGTCCAGGACAGGCCGTTGGGCGTGGCGCCACGTGCGCGCAGCGCCGTCGCCAGGCGCGCGCGCCACTGCGCGCGGCGTTGTGCCAGGGTCGCTCGGGCCATCAGTCGCCACCTCCACCGCAACCGCCGCAGCCGCTGCTGCAACTACTGCCGCAACTGCTGCCGCTGCCGCCGCCATCGCCACCGCCGGTGCTGCAGCTGCTGCCGCCACCGCTTCCGCCGCTGCTGGCGACCACTGGCGATCGCAGCGCGTGATAGTCGGCCCACGCCGTGCTCATCAGCACGCCGGTGCCGCCCAGCGCCAGCGGCGTGGCCAGGTGCGTGCCGGGCGTCGTGGAGGAGAGGACCGTCCCGGCGCGCCATGCCGCATCGCGCGCGGCCAGCAGCCGGTCGCCGGCGACGCTGCGGCGCGGCGGGGTCAGCAGGAAGCCCAGTGCGATGAGCGTCACCGCCACCATCGCCGCGACCAGGAAGCCGACCGGGCGCTGCAGCTGCAAGCCGATCTCGATCTTGAGCGCACCCACGACCCACAGCGCTACCGGCGGCGCGGCGCCGAGCAGGCGCGCGCACCAAGCCTGGCCGCGCCCGAGCAGCAGGCGCTTGCCGATCAGCGACTGGCGCAGCGGCATCGCGTCGTCGCGCAGCGCCTGCAGCGCCAGCGACAAGGTCGGGTTGGCGCGGACCAGTTGCAGGGCGCGCTGCAACGACGCCGGCACCGCCACGCCGTCTGCCACGTGCAGCGCGGTCGCATCACTGCGGCGGCGCGTCAGCGTCGACAACGTCGGCCGCAGCTGCACCGCGCCGCAGATCTGCAGCAAGCCAAGGTGCAGGTCAGCCACGCGCTCGCTGCCGCCGGCCAGGAACGCCAGCTCGGCGTGATCGACCACGCTGGCCGCGTGCCGCTGGCCGAGGCCGCGCATCGCGCGCCGCAACCGCGCGGCCAGCGCCCAGGCCAGGCCGATCCCCGCCAGGAACAGCACGATGAAGGCACTGCCGCGCCAGTGCAGCGGCGAGACGGCCGGGTTGTCCAATCCCAGCCACCAGCCCAGCAGCAGCGTGGCCGCCGCCCACAGCCATAGTGCCTTGCCGGATGCGCGCGGCCTGTCCCAGCGGCGCGCGTGGAGATCGTCGGCGGTGGCGGCCCGCGCGGCGCGCTCCCCGGCCGGTGCCGGCCAGCAGGCGGCCGGCGGTTCGCCGAAATAGCAGCGGTAGCGCGCCAGCGTGGCCCGGTATTGCGCGGCATGGCGCTCGGCGTCGGCGGCATCGCCGCGGCCGGGCCGGTGATGCAGGGTGGTCTGCAACACGTGGGGGCAGAACTGCTGCCAGTATTCGCGAGTATCGGTGAGATGGGTATGCCAGACCTGGTCGATCAGCGCACTGGGGGTGACGTCCTCGGCTCCGCTGCAGGCCAGGAAGCAGAAGCGCCGGTATTCCTCGATCGCCTGCGCGGCCACGGTCAGGGAGACCTTGGCTTCCTTGGCCACGCGGCGCACGAACACCGGCAAGGCGTCGTCGGCCTCGCCGAAACGGTAGGCTTGCAGCCGCTGCCACAGCGCTTGTTGCGCGGCGTCGGCGTGGGGCAGCGGCGCCGGATCGGTGGAGGCGGTCATGGCCTGCGCTCCGTCATGCGAACTGCGCCGCGATCGGCGCCGCCAGCAGCGCCAGCAGCTGCAGCGCCAAGCTGGCGATCTGCCGCAGCAACAAGCCGCGCATGCCGCGCCAGCGTGATTGCCAGTCGCGCGGCGGCGGCAAGCGCCGCAGCAGGCCGAGCCGGTGCAGGGCGGCGTCGAGATCGGTGCCGGCCTGGTCCAGGTCCGCTTCGGCCAGCACCGCGTCGAGCAGCGCGGCATCCAGGCCGACGCGCGCGGCCCAGTAGCGCTGCACCACGCCGGCGAGCACGCTGAGCAGGCACAGCATCGCCGCCAGCGACGCGCTGACGTTGGCGTACCACGCGCCCAGCAGCAGCGCGACGGCGAACAGCACCAGCGACAGCCGGTCCAGCGGCGATGCCTGCCGCAGCAGTGCGGCCATCGTGCGCAGTTCCAGCGGCATGCTCATGCCGGCAGCTCCAGGGCGCGCGGCGGCAGGTGCGGCGCGGCGCATGCGGCGGCGATGGCATCGCGCTGCGCAGGCCCCAGCACCACCCGCGCTGCGCGTGCGCGCAGCAGCGCGAGCGCGGCATCCAGATCGCCAGCGCGACCGCTGTGCAGCAGCCAGGTGGCGACCGCGGCGGCGCTGCGCGAATAGCCCAGTGCGCAGCACACCAGCACCGGGCCATGGCGGCGTGCGGCCTCGATCGCGGCGGCGGCTTCGCGCAATGCCGGCGCGGGCGGCGCGACCAGGTCCAGCATCGGCACGCTGCGGTCGTGCGCACCGGCATCGCGCAGCGACAGTTCGGCGCAGACATCGACCACCACGGCGAACGCCGCGCGCTCGCCGCGGCCGGGAAGCCGCCCCAGCCAGACCCCGTCGGCGATCTCGCGCGGCGCCGGATCGCGCCGGGTCCAGGCGCGCGCATTGAGCCAGGCCGCGGCCAGGTACGGCGCGTACAGCCAGCGCGCGGCCAGGCTGAGGCGGCCATCGGCGCGCTTCTGCAGGCCGAGCGCGCCAAGCAACGCGTAGTCGAGCGCGACCAGCAGCAGCGACAGCGCCGGCCACAGCAGCCACCATGCCGTCCCGCCGAATGCGTAAGCCAGGGCCACGCAAGCCGCGCTGCCGAGCAGGTAGGCAACGGCCAGCCGCCAACGCGCCGGATCGCGCGCCAACGCCAGCGCGCTCCACGGCGGCGCGATGCGCTGCGGCCATAGCCACACGCACAGCCAGCCGGCGGCCAGGCCGGTGGGAATGTCCAGGAAATGGTGCTGGTAGGTGGTCAGCACCGACAGCCCGATCAGCGCGAACCAGGCGTGCAGCGCGCCGCGCGCGAGCCCGTGCAGATGCTGCGCATAGCGCACCCACAGCACCACCAGCAGCACGATGTGCAGCGACGGCGCCTGGTTGAACGGCTTGTCGAAGCCGAGCAGCACCGCGAACAGCCAGCCGAACACGCCTTCGCTGGGCGGCCGTTCGAAACTGAAACGCAGCGGCCACAGCAGGAAACAACCCACCGCCAGCAGCTGCGCGGTCAGCAACCGCCGGGCGTGGGTATCCAGTTCGTCGCGCGTGCGGCAGACGAAGAACGAGATCACGTAGAACAGGTCGATCGACCAGTACGGCACGATCGTCCACGGCCAGAACGGGATCTGCGTTTCCCACGCGAACGGCAGCGACGGCACGTAGGCGCGACGCTCGGCCAGCGTATTGGCCAGGCCGTAGCTGAGGAAGAAGAACGGCCCCAGCAGCGCCAGCCACGCCAGCGCCCGCCGCCACGGCCGCGGCGCCGCTTCGCTCACGGCGCGATCCGCTGCGCCAACGACACGGTGAAGATGCCCCATTCGTCGATGCGCTGTTCGAGTTTGCGGAAGCCGGCCGCGCGCACCAGTTCGTCCATCTCCTGCTGGGTGCGGCGGCGCATCACCCAGGCCGCGCCGCCGCGGTGGCTGGTCAGCGCGCGGGCGATGAATTCCAGCTGCGGGTGCCACGGCTGGCCGGTGTAGGCGAGGTAGCCGCCGGGTTCGACCGCGGCGGCTACGCCCTGCAGCGAGCGCAGCACCTGGTCGTTGTCGGGGAACAGTTCGTACAGGCCCGACACCACCGCCAGCGTCGGCCGCGGCTGCAATGCCGCCAGCGCGTCGCGGTCGAAGGCGTCGCCCTGCTCGAAACGGGCGATGTCGGCGGCGCCGAGTTCGGCGATCAGCGCGCGCCCGCGCTCCACGTTCAAGGCGCTGAAATCGCGCAGCGCGATCGCATCGGCGCGCTGTTCGCCGCCGGCCAGCGCTTCCAGCACGTAGCGGCCGTGGCCGGCGGCGATGTCGAGCACGCGCACCGGCGCGCCGGCGTCGCGCAGCCGCTGCATGGCCAGGCGCAGCAGTTCGTGCAGATGGGTGCGGCGCACGCGGATGCCGCGCCAGCCGATCGCATCCAGGTAGTTGCGGTCGATGAAGCGCCCCAACGGGCCCTTGCCGCTGGCGCGGTCGCGATACACGTAGTCCAGCGTGCTGCCGGAATCGAAGCCGGTCTGCAGGCCCAGCGCGACGCCCTCGGACAGGGTGCCGCCGAAGCGCAGGTTGGCGCGCACGAAGCGCCAGCGCAGGTCCTGCAGGCTGTATTTCTGCGGCGGCCAGGACAGCCGCTCGGCTTCCTCGAAGGTCGGCCCGCGCCGGTGCGCCTGCAGCAGGCTCGGCAATGCCGGCGCCTCGGCGAAGCGCTCGCGCACGAAGCGGCGGATCTGCGCCAGCGCCGGCGCGCGGTCGCGCTCGCCCAGGGTGTCGTGGAAGAACCCGGGCAGCAGGTGGCGCTCCTTCACCGGCGAGGACAGCCGCTCGTAGAAACGGTCCTGCGGGCCGCGGTGCACCACGAAATCGTCGCCGGACACCAGCAACTGCACCGGCACGGTGATCGCCTGCGCGTCGCCGACCACGCGGTCGGCGGCGGCGTACACGCCCAGCAGCACCCGCACCGAGATCGGCCGGGTGATCAGCGGATCGTCGCGGTAGCTCGCCACGCGCGCCGGGTCGTGGGTCAACCACTGCGGCTTGACGTAGCTGTTGACGAAGAAATTGCCGCGCAACTTGTGCATCAAGGCCAGCCCGGGCCGCGCGAACGGCACGTACAACTTGACTTTGAACGCCGGCGAGGCCAGCACCAGCGCGCGCAGCGGCGGCGCGTAATCGTGCACCCAGGTGCTGGCGATCACCGCGCCCACGCTCTGCGCGATCACCACGATGTCCTGCACCGCGATGCCGTGGGCCTCGCCGATGTGGGCGATGAAGCGGTCCAGGTCGCGCACCAGCGCCGGGAAGCCGGGCGCATCGCCGCGCACGCCGGGCGAGCGGCCGTTGCCGCGCGCGTCCCAGGCGAACATCGCGCAGTCGTCCAACCCCAGTTCGTCCGCCAGGTGCAGCACCCGCCCCGAATGTTCGTGGCCGCGATGCAGCAGCACCACCGCACGCGGCACCGCCGCCGGCGCCATCGCCGGCCAATGCCGGTAGAACAACCGCGCTCCGTCGAAACTGCAAAACTCGCTTTCGCTGACCTGCCGCATCCGTTGCCGATTCCCTGTCGTTCGTACTTGCCGTTGCCGTGAGTGCCGCTACCGCTTCCGTGTCGTTGCCGCGGCCTGCGCCGCGCGGCTCAGCGCGGCGCCCCCTCGCGCAGGCCGGCGGCAACGCGCCGCAGCACCGTCGCCGCGCACAGCAGCGCCAGCACGATCGCGAACCCGTCCACCGTCTTCGCCCCGACCCAGCCGCCGGCCAGCAGCAGCCCCAGCAGGCCGATGGCGAAGGCGCGATCGCTCTTGCCCATCGGTCCGTCGTAGCGCCGTCCGGCGCCGACCATCAGCCCCAACACCCCGGCATACTCGGTCAATGCCGCCGCCAGCGCCAGCGCCCACAGCCAGCCGGCAGCCGCGCCGGGCACGCTGGCCAGGCTCAGGTACAGGGCCGCATCGGCGATCACGTCGCTCAGTTCGTTGAGGTAGGCGCCCAGTTTGGACTGCTGGCCGAACTCGCGCGCCAGCATGCCGTCGACCGCGTTCAAGGCCATGCGCAGCAGCATCCACGCCGGCAGCAGCGCGTACCACAGCGGCTGCGCCGGCCCGCGCCAGAACACCCAGGCGGCGACCAGCAGCGACACCGCGGCTGCGCCCACGGTGACCTGGTTGGCGGTCACGCCGAGCCGGTAGAGGCCACGCACCCCGGGGCGCAGCAGGTCCTGGAAGCGTCCTTTCAATGCGTAGATCGAAACCATTGCGGGGTCCTGAGGGTCCATGCCGGGGCGGCGCAGCCTACAATATCGGCTCCCCGCTCCGATGTGTGCCCTGCCCCCATGTCCTCCGATTTCCTGCCCGTGCGCCGGGCATTGCTGTCCGTTTCCGACAAGACCGGCCTGATCGACCTGGCCCGCGCGCTGGCCGCGCGCGATGTGGAACTGCTGTCCACCGGCGGCACCGCCAAGGCGATTCGCGAGGCCGGGCTGGCGGTCAAAGACGTGTCCGAGCTGACCGGCTTCCCGGAAATGATGGACGGCCGGGTCAAGACTCTGCACCCGCTGGTGCACGGCGGCCTGCTCGGCCGCGCCGGCACCGACGACGCGGTGATGGCCGAACACGGCATCGCCCCGATCGACCTGCTGGTGCTGAACCTGTATCCGTTCGAGGCGGTCACCGCCAGGGCCGACTGCACGCTCGCCGAGGCGGTGGAGAACATCGACATCGGCGGCCCGGCGATGCTGCGCTCGGCGGCGAAGAACTTCGCGCGCGTGGCGGTGGCCACCGATCCGGCGCAGTACGCCGACCTGCTCGCCGAACTGGAGGCGCACGACGGCCAGCTGTCGGCGGCCAAGCGCTTCGCGCTGTCGGTGGCCGCGTTCAACCGCGTGGCGCAGTACGACGCGGCGATCAGCAATTACCTGTCGGCGGTGGTCGAGCACAACGAGGCCGGCGCGTGCCGCACCGCGTTCCCGGCGCAGAGCAACGGCAGCTTCGTCAAGGTGATGGACCTGCGCTACGGCGAGAACCCGCATCAGCAGGCCGCGTTCTATCGCGATCTGCACCCGGCCCCGGGCTCGCTGGCGACGTTCGCGCAGCTGCAGGGCAAGGAACTGAGCTACAACAACATCGCCGACAGCGACGCGGCGTGGGAATGCGTGCGCCAGTTCGACGCGCCGGCCTGCGTCATCGTCAAGCACGCCAATCCCTGCGGCGTGGCGGTGGGCGCGGCCTGCGGCGATGCCTACGAACTCGCCTACGCGACCGATCCGACCAGCGCCTTCGGCGGCATCCTCGCCTTCAACCGCACGCTGGACGCGGCCACCGCCAAGGTCATCCTGGACCGTCAGTTCGTCGAGGTGCTGATCGCGCCGGACTACGAAGAGGGTGCGCTGGAGTACGCGAAGAAGAAGGCCAACGTGCGCGTGCTGCGCATTCCGCTGGCGCCGGTGTCCAGCGGTTTCGTCGACACCAAGCGCATCGGCTCGGGCCTGCTGATGCAGACCGCCGACGACCGCGTGGTGAGCCGCGACGACCTCAAGGTGGTCACCCGCCTGGCGCCGACCGAGGCGCAGTTCGCCGACCTGCTGTTCGCCTGGAAGGTGGCCAAGTACGTCAAGTCCAACGCCATCGTCTACGCCAAGGACCACCGCACCATCGGTGTCGGCGCCGGGCAGATGAGCCGGGTATATTCGGCGCGCATCGCCGGGATCAAGGCCGCCGATGCGGAGCTGGTGGTGGAAGGTTCGGTGATGGCCTCCGATGCGTTCTTCCCGTTCCGCGACGGCATCGACGCGGCCGCGGCGGCCGGCATCAAGGCGGTGATCCAGCCCGGCGGCTCGATGCGCGACGGCGAGGTGATCGCCGCCGCCGACGAGCATGGCATCGCCATGGTGTTCACCGGCGTGCGCCACTTCCGCCATTGAGCGGCCAGGGATCCGAACGATGAAATCCAGCCCGTTGCGCCACGGCCTGCCGCTGCTGCTCGCGCTCGGCATGGCGGCCTGCAAACCGACCGCCACGCCAACGCCGGCCGCGCCGGCGGCCGCACCGACGCCAGCCGCAGCGCCTGCAGCCACTGCGCATGTGCCGCGCACCGAACGCCTGCAGGCGTTCCTGCAGACGCGCTACGGCAAGCAGGCGCGCCTGTCGGAGAGCTGGTCCGGCCAGGCCGACGGCAACGCGGTGCAGAGCGAGGTCTGCGCCGAACAGCCGGTGGTGGTCGGCGACCAGATCCAGGAGCTGCTGGCGGTCTGCCACCGGCTCAGCGACGGCGGCCATGCCAATCCGGGACTGATCGATTTCCTGATCCTGCGCGACGCCGGCCAGGGCCTGGCGGTGGTGGCCGAGAAGCTCGGCGACGGCTTCGGCAGCGATGGCGATCCGGGCGCGGTGGACATCCTGCGGCTGGGCAGCGATTTCTACGGCTTCCTGGTCTACAGCAGCTGGGTCGGGCAAGGCACCGTGCTGGAATCGCAGGATCTGGTGCTGCCCGGCCCCAAGGGCCTGGTCAACGCCGGCTCGGTGCGCCAGCACATCGACAATCATGGCGCGCTGGACTGCAGCGATGACGGCCGCGATCCGCAGCAGACCGCCGCGCAATGCCAGGCGCAGCTGTTCGACGTGGACTTCGAACTCGACGTGGACGACAGCGATCGCGCCGCGCGGGTGTGGCCGGTGACCATCGAGGAACGCGGCATCTCCTGCGGCAAGAAGCTCGGCACCACCCAGGTGTTCGCGTTCGACGCCAAACGCTGGGCCTATCCGTTCCCCGATTCGATGCAGCGCGAAGCCTGCGAATAGTCCTTCCTTCGACCTCACGAGACACGCCTTGAAAATCCTCGTCATCGGTTCCGGCGGCCGCGAACACGCCCTGTCCTGGAAGCTGGCCCAATCCCCGCGCGTCAGCGAAGTGCTGGTGGCCCCGGGCAATGCCGGCACCGCCACTGAAACCAAGTGCCGCAATGTGGCGGTCAAGGTGGACGACCTGGATGGCCTGCTCAAGCTGGCCCAGGACGAAGCCGTGGCGCTGACCGTGGTCGGCCCGGAAGTGCCGCTGGTGCTGGGCGTGGTCGATCGTTTCCGCGCCGCCGGCCTGCGCATCTTCGGCCCCAGCGCCAAGGCCGCGCAGCTGGAAGGCAGCAAGGCCTTCGCCAAGGCATTCCTCGCCCGCCACGGCATCCCGACCGCGTTCTACGAAGTGCATACCGAGGTGGACGCGGCGCTGGCCTATGTCCGCGACAAAGGCGCGCCGATCGTGGTCAAGGCCGACGGCCTGGCCGCGGGCAAGGGCGTGATCGTGGCGATGACCCTGGACGAGGCCGAAGCCGCGGTGCGCGACATGCTCTCCGGCAATGCCTTCGGCGATGCCGGCGCGCGCGTGGTGATCGAGGAATTCCTCGATGGCGAGGAAGCCAGCTTCATCTCCATGGTCGATGGCGCCACCGCGCTGCCGATGGCCACCAGCCAGGACCACAAGCGCGTCGGCGACGGCGATACCGGCCCCAACACCGGCGGCATGGGCGCGTATTCGCCGGCGCCGGTGGTCACGCCGCAGGTGCACGCTCGGGTGATGCGCGAGGTGGTGGAGCCGACCGTGCAAGGCATGATCGCCGACGGCGTACCGTTCACCGGTTTCCTGTACGCGGGGCTGATGATCGACGCCAGCGGCGCGCCGAAGGTGATCGAGTTCAACGTGCGCTTCGGCGACCCGGAAACGCAGCCGGTGATGCTGCGCCTGCAGTCGGACCTGGTGGATCTGATCGAAGCGGCGATCGACGGCCGCCTGCATGCGACCGAAGCGCAGTGGGATCCGCGCCCGTCGCTGGGGGTGGTGCTGGCGGCCGCGCCGTATCCGGAAACGCCGGTCACCGGCGAAGCGATTTCCGGGCTGGACCAGGTGCCGTCCAGCGCCAAGGTGTTCCATGCCGGCACCGCGCTGGACGGCCAGGGCCGCGTGCTCAGCGCCGGCGGCCGCGTGCTGTGCGTGGCCGCGCTGGGCGACAGCGTGTCGGACGCGCAGCGCAATGCGTACGCCGGCGTGGCGCAGATCCGGTGGCCCAGCGAATTCCATCGCAGCGACATCGGCTGGCGCGCGATCGCGCGCGAACGCAGCGCGTAGGGGCCACGCCGCCCTCTGTAGGAGCGGCTTCAGCCGCGACAGATCGTATGGGCACCTGCGGATAGGATCTGTCGCGGCTGAAGCCGCTCCTACAGCTGACACCATCGGCATTCGAGGACATTCCATGGCGCTGGATCCCGACCTCCGCACGCAATTCCGCGCGCTGGCGGCGCAGACCGACGGCATCGACACCAAGGTCTACGCCGACTACGCCAAGGACCCGCTCGAGCCGATCATCGGCCTGGGCCGCCGCAACGCGCGGCTGTGTGTCTTCGGCCGCGATCCAGGCCGCACCGAGGTCGAATACGGCGAACCGTTCGTCGGCAGCGGCGGCCAGCTGGTGCGCAAGGCGCTGTACCGGCACCTGCACGGCGGCGAGGCGATGCCCGATTTCGCGGCCTCGCTCGCGGTCGGCCGCGATGTCTTCTGGATCAACACCGTGCCGTACAAGCCGCTCGGCAACAAGGCCTGGTCGATGCAGGTGAAGCGGCGCTTCCATCCGTTGATGCGGCGCCTGCTGATCGAACAATGGCGCGGCCGCGACATCGTCACCCTCGGCCGCGAAGCGTTCCTCTGGTTCGGCATCGACCAGCCCAGGGACGTGCGCGCGCAGCTGGACGCATTCTGGGCCGACCCGTCGCGCTTCGACGCGCACATCGACATCGGCCTGCGGACCGAGACCGGCGCAGCGCGCCGCTTCACCCTGCATCCGCTGCCGCATCCCTCGCCGCTCAACCAGACCTGGTTCAAACGCTTCCCGGCGCTGCTCGAAGCGCGCTTGCGGCAACTGTCGGTGTGAGCGCGAGCGCCCGCACAGCCGTGCCGGCCGCCATGCTGGAGCGCGTCCAGGCAACGATCCGTTGACCTGAGCTTCACAAAAGAGAACAATTCGCATTAGCCAGCGCATGGCTCCGCGTCGACGGAGCCAGTTTCCCCGCATCCGGGACATCCAGCGGTCAGCCATCCCCCTTCCTCTCCCACCGCTTTCGCCGATCGCGGGCGGCACGCCGCTGCCCGCAGAAAAGGATGCTGCCGATGTCTTGTCCGTCCGCGCACGCCGCGCATGTTCTCCGCTGCCGATTCCATCGCGGCGTGCGCCTGGCCGCGCTCGCCGCCGCGCTGCTGCTGGCCTGCGACGCCCATGCCGGAGACGCGGAGAGCGAGCAGGCGACCGAGCTGGACGCGATCAGCGTGACCGCCGCGCGCGTGCATGCCAACGCCGGGGCGCTGGGCGAACGCACCGTGCAGGACACGCCGTTCGCGATCCAGGTGCTGGACCGCGACGACCTCGACAAACGCCAGGTGGTGTCGCTGGGCGACGCCTTCTTCAACGATCCGTCGGTGGTCACCCAGGTCGGCGCCTATTCCAGCGGCTGGAGTTCGCCGATCATCAACCGCGGCCTCGGCCTGAGCTACGACAGCTACCGCGTCAACGGCCTGCAGGTCTCGTCCTGGGGCAGCGAATGGCCGCTGGAAGCGATGGAACAGGTGGAGCTGCTGAAGGGGCCGGCCGGCTTCCTGTACGGCTTCGGCCAGCCCGGCGGCCTGGTCAATTACCTGACCAAGAAACCGACCGACGACACCACCCTATCGGCCAGGCTCGGCTGGCGCTCGGACGCCGTGGCCAGCGCCCAGCTCGACGCGGGCGGGCGCTTCGGCAACCAGGACATGTTCGGCTACCGCCTCAACGCCTTCCGCGAGAAAGGCGAGACGTACAACGGCGGCGAGATCGACCGCAAGGTCGTCTCGGCCGCGCTGGACGCGCGCCTGAGCGATCGCCTCACCTGGACCGCCGACCTGGTCTACCAGAGCCGCCAGCTGTCCGAGGAAGCGCCGCAGTACTACTTCATCGGCCTGAGCGCGGTGCCGCGCGCGATCGCCGGCGACGCCGACCGCTCGGTGACCGGTTCGTACTACGACACCCGCTCCCGCCTGCTGTCGACCGGGCTGGAATGGCGCTTCGCCGACGGCTGGAAGGCCAGCCTGAACTACGGCGTCACCACCTCGTGGAACGACGTCAACAAGATCTTCGCCTACATCGACGACGGCAACGGCGACTACGCCGTCAACGCCTACGAACTGGGCGGCAGGAGCGAGTGGAAGCTGGTGCAGCTGATGCTGCAAGGAAACTTCGCCACCGGGCCGCTGCGCCACCAGCTGGTGGCCGGCGCCTCGCGCCAGGACGCCACCGGCTGGGACCGCCCCTACGTGTGGCAGACCATCGGCCGCGGCAACCTCTACGACTGGCAGGGCATGACCCATTACAGCAGCGCCTCGCGGGTGATGACCCGCAGCAGCGAGACGCTGCAGAAGGCGCTGTTCGTCAGCGACACCGTCGCCTTCGCGCCGGGCTGGTCGCTGCTGGCCGGCTGGCGCTACAACGACTACGAACAGGTCGGCACGTACCACACCTATCCGGTCACGCCGACCTATGCGCTGATGTACAAGCCGGCCGACACGGTCACGCTGTATGCCAGCTACATCGAGTCGCTGGAAGCCGGCGGCCGCGTCGGCGACGACTACATCAACGCCGGCCAGGTGCTCGACCCCACCATCAGCAAGCAGTACGAGATCGGCGCCAAGATCGCCTATCCGCGCTGGAACGCCAACGCGGCCGCGTTCCGGCTGGAGCGCGGCGCCAGCATCGACCGCATCACCGCGGCCGGCAAATATCTGGAGCAGGACGGCGTCACCCTGTACGACGGCATCGAACTGAGCGGCGACTACCGCCTCACCGAGCAACTGAGCATCGGCGTCGGCGCCACCTGGCTGGATCCGCGCTACGACAAACTCTCGCCGGACAACGCCGCCGATCAAGGCCACCGGGTCAGCTTCGCGGCGCGCTGGCAAGGCGTGGCGCACGTGGACTACGCGTTCCCCGGCATCGACGGACTCAGCGTCTATGCCGCGCTGCGCTACTTCGGCGACGTCTGGTACGACACCGCCAACACGCTGAAGCTGCCGGACTACACGCTGGCCAATGTCGGCGCCGGCTATCGCATGCGCCTGCACGGGCATCCGCTGACCTGGCGCGCGAGCATCGACAACCTTACCGACCGCAAGTACTGGATCACCAACAGCGTCGGCGCGCCGCGCACCTATGCGCTGAGCGTGCAGTTCGACCTGTGAACCGCGCGGCGGCCTGCGCAGCGGCCGCCGCGCCTTTCGTCCACCCAGCCCCAGCGGCAAGGCACGACGCCCTCTTCCCCGACCAACGGAACCCGTCATGCCCACCCGACTCCCACGCCATTCCCTGTTGCCGCTCGCGCTGGTGGCCGCGCTCTGCGCATCCGCCCATGCCGCAGCGGCCGAGACCGATGCCGACCCCGCCGACCGCAAGGCCACGGAGCTGGACGCGGTCCGGGTCAACGCCGAGCGCGCCGAGGCGCCAGCCGGCGCCCTGGGCGAACGGCCCGCGCGCGATACCCCGTTCTCGATCACCCGCATCGATGCCGACGCCCTGCAGGAGCGCCAGGTCAACTCGCTGGCGCAGATGTTCATGACCGATCCGTCGGTCTCCGGCAACGTCGGCGCCTACAACAGCAGCTGGTACACCACCATCCAGGTGCGCGGCCTGCCGGTCAGCTACAGCAACGGCTACAAGCTCAACGGCATGCCGCTGTACACCTACGGCGCCGAGTGGCCGAGCGAGACCATGGAGCAGGTGCAACTGCTCAAGGGTGCCAGCGGCTTCATGTACGGCTTCGGCGCCCCTGGCGGCATCGTCAACTACATCACCAAGAAGCCCACCGACACGCCGCTGCTGGACCTGAGCGTCGGCTACCGCGACGGCGGCGTATACAGCGCGCAGCTCGACAACGGCCGCCGCTTCGGCGAGGACGACCGCTTCGGCTACCGCCTCAACGTGCTGCGCGAACAGGGCGATACCTACAACGACACCCACGTCGAGCGCACGCTGGCCTCGCTGGGGCTGGATGCGCGCCTGAGCGACGACCTCACCTGGACCGCCGACCTGCTCTACCAGGACCGCAAGCTGGAGAACGAAGCGCCGACCATCACCTTCTACGGCTATGGCGACAGCGCCCTGCCGCGCCGCCTCGACCCGCGCCGCGACCGCGCCATCCGCGACACCTTCTTCAACACCGAGATGCAGTCGGCGATGACCGGCCTGCGCTGGCGGATCGACGATGCCTGGAACGCGCGCCTGGACCTGAGCTACAGCAAGTTCCGCAGTTCGATCAACAAGATCTGGGACTACGTGCTCAACCGCGAGGGCGACACCAACACGTATATCTACGACCTGGGCAATCTCGCCGAGAACTACCTGGCGCAGGGCCTGCTCGAAGGCCGCTTCAGCACCGGCCCGATCGACCACCAGCTGGTCGCCGGCGCGAGCTGGCAACAGGCCGACAGCGGCTGGGCCAAGCAGAACCTGTGGTACCAGCTGGGCACCTCCAACCTGTACGAGGACAGCACGCTCAGTTACCACAGCACCCATTCGCGCGACACCTACCGCAGCGACCGGGTCGAGCAGAACGCGCTGTTCGCCAGCGACACGCTCAGCGTCGGCGCGCACTGGTCGCTGCTGCTGGGCCTGCGCCACACCCGCTACGAACAGAACAGCTGGGACGTGGACGGCACGCACACCGCGCGCTACCAGAAGTCGGTCAACACCCCGACCGTGGCGCTGCTGTTCAAGCCGCGCGAAGACCAGACCGTGTACGCCAGCTACGTGGAATCGCTGGAGCAGGGCAGCACCGTCGGCCAGCTCTACGAGAACCGCAACACGCTGCTGCCGCCGCTGGAAAGCAAGCAGTACGAGCTGGGCTACAAGCTGGAGCATGCGCGCTGGGCGCTGGATGCGGCCTGGTTCCGCATCGAGCGCGGCGCCGAATACGGCAATGCCGCCAACTACTACGTGCAGGACGGCGAGGTGCGCTACCAGGGATTCGACCTCAGCGGCCATGTGCAGGCCACGCCGAACTGGCGCATCGGCGCCGGCGCGACCTGGGTCGACGCCGAATACCTGCGCAACGAGGCCGCCGCGGTCGGCCGCACCCCCGCCGGCGTGGCCAGGTTCCAGGCCACGCTCGACACCGCGTACGCATTCGACGCCGTGCCCGGGCTGAGCGTGCACGCGGCCGCCAAGCACTACGGCTCGCAGCCGTACGGCGCGTCGATGTGGAACGACCTGTACGACCTGAAGCTGCCGTCCTTCACCCTGCTCGATGCCGGCCTCGGCTATCGCACGCACTGGGGCGCCACGCCGCTGACGCTGCGCGGCGAACTCACCAACCTCACCGACCGCCGCTACTGGACCAACGACGGCAACGGCTACGGCCAGCCGCGCACCTGGTCGCTGAGCGCCACGTTCGAACTTTGAGCGCCGCGCTGCGCCTTGCCGCGGCAAGGCGCAGCGACGACCGCAGGACAGCGGCGACGGTCGCACCGCGGACGCAGCGCCGATGCTCGCCGACCCCACTTCGGCGTCGGCAAGCATCATCGCGGCCAGCGTTGCGTTATCGTGTCGCCGTGCCGAAATCCTCGATCGAAACCCGCCTCAGCCGCCTGTGGGCCCACGAAAAGGCCAGCTACGGGCTGCGCGTGTTCATCGCCCTGGGCGTGGCGATGGGCGTGTGCTGGCAGCAGCAGCAACTGACCGCGCTGCCGGCGATCTTCCTCGGCGCCATCGCCAGCGCCATCGCCGAGACCGACGACAACTGGCTGGGCCGGATCAAGTCGGTGCTGCTGTCGCTGCTGTGCTTCGCCGCCGCCGCGGCCGCGGTGGTGCTGCTGTTCCCGTATCCGCTGGCGTTCGTCGCCGGCATGGCGCTGTCCACCTTCGCCCTGACCCTGCTCGGCGCGCTCGGCGAACGCTACGCCTCCATCGCCCAGGCCACGGTGGCGCTGGCGATCTACGCGATGATCGGCATCGACCATGGCGGCCGTTCCGGCCACGTCGGCGGCAGCGCCTGGCACGGCATCGGCCTGTTGATGCTCGGTGCGGCCTGGTACGGGCTGCTGTCGATCCTGTGGACGCTCCTGTTCGCCAACCGCCCGGTGCGCGAGCGGCTGTCGCGGCTGTTCTTCGAACTCGGCCGCTACCTGCGGCTCAAGGCCGCGCTGTTCGAACCGGTGCGACAGAGCGACCTGCACGCGCGGCGGCTGGCGCTGGCCGAGCAGAACGCGCAGGTGGTGGCGGCGCTGAACGCGGCCAAGACCGCGATCATGAGCCGCTTCGGCCGCTCCGGCCGGCCCGGCGTGCAGTCCGGCCTGTACTTCCGGCTGTACTACATGGCGCAGGATTTCCACGAACGCGCCAGCTCCTCGCACTATCCCTACGAGGCGCTGACCGACGCGTTCTTCCACAGCGACGTGCTGTACCGCTGCCAGCGCCTGCTGGCCCTGCAGGGCAAGGCCTGCGCCGCGCTGGGCGAAGCGATCCGGATGCGCCAGCCGTTCGAATACGGCGAGCAGACCCAGCAGGCCACCACCGACCTGCGCCAGTCGCTGGACTTCCTGCACGCCCAGGCCGACCCGCGCCAGGCGCGGCTGCTCGGTTCGCTGGAACTGCTGGTCACCAACCTGCAGAGCATCGAGCGGCGGCTGTCCGAGGCCGCGCAATCGGACACCACCAGCGACACCCTCGACACCCGCCTGCGCGACTCCTCGCCGCACACCTTGCGCGAGATGCTGGTGCGCGTCGGCCAGCAGCTCACCCCGGGCTCGGTGCTGTTCCGGCACGGGCTGCGCATGGCGATCGCGCTGGTGGTCGGCTACGCCATCATGCAGTCCATCCACGCCAGCAACGGCTACTGGATCCTGCTCACCACCGCCTTCGTGTGCCGGCCCAACTACGGCGCCACCCGGCTGCGCCTGGCGCAGCGCATCGCCGGCACGCTGATCGGGCTGATCGCGACCTGGGCGCTGATGCAACTGTTCCCCGGCACCGAACTGCAGCTGCTGTTCGCGCTGTTCGGCGCGCTGCTGTTCTTCGTCACCCGCACCGACCGCTACATGCTGGCCACCGCCGCGATCACGGTGATGGCGCTGTTCTGCTTCAACCTGCTCGGCGACGGCTTCGTGCTGATCTGGCCGCGCCTGGTGGATACGCTGATCGGCTGCGCGATCGCCGCGGCGGCCTCGTTCCTGATCCTGCCCGACTGGCAGGGCCGCCGCCTCAACCAGGTGATGGCCACGGTGCTGGCCAGCTGCGCGCGCTACCTGGCGCAGGTGCTGGAGCAATACCGCAGCGGCATGCGCGACGACCTGTCCTACCGCATCGCCCGGCGCGACATGCACAACGCCGACGCCGCGCTGTCGGTGGCGCTGTCCAACATGCTGCGCGAACCCGGCCGCTACCGCCGCAACCTGGATGCGGGCTTCCGCTTCCTGGCGCTGTCCAACACCTTGCTCGGCTACCTGTCGGCGCTGGGCGCGCACCGCGCCGCGCTGGCCGGCGAGGCCGATCCGGCCATCGACCGCGCCGGCGGTTACCTGCAGGACACCCTGGGCGCGATCGCCGACGCGCTGGCGCAGCGCCAGGCGCTACCGCCGGCCGACGAATCGGCCGAGGTGGGCATGGCCGATGCGCTGGAGCACGAGGACGGGATCGACGAGGCCAAGCGGCGGCTGGTGCGCAACCAGTTGGCGCTGACCCTGCGCCTGCTGCCCAAGCTGCGCGCCGCCGCGCACGCGGTCACCGCTCCGGCAGCGGCGCCAGCGCCGCCGGCGGCCGTGCCGGCCGCACGCTGACGCCCATCCACAGCAGCGCCGCCACCGCCAGCGCCGCGCCGCCGACCACCACCCCGCGCCAGCCGGCGTAGGCGTAGGCGGCGGTGCCGAGGCTGGAACCGATCGCGCCGCCGATGAAATAGCAGGTGACGTAGGCCGAGGTGATGCGGTTGCGCGCCTTCGGATCCAGTTGGTAGATCACGTGCTGGTTGCCGATGTGCACGCCCTGCACCGCCACGTCCAGCAGCAGCACCCCGGCGATCAGCAGCCACAGCGAGTGCGGCGCGGCGGCCAGCAGCAGCCACGACAGCAGCAGCATGGCCAGCCCGCCCCAGCCCACCCACTGCCCGGCGCCGCGGTCGGCGAGCTTGCCCGACAGGTTGGCGGCGAACGCGCCGGCGGCGCCGATCAGGCCGAACAGGCCGATCGTCGCGGTGCCGTAGCCGTAGCTGGGACCGGACAGCAGGAACGCCAGCGTGGTCCAGAACATGCTGAAACCGGCGAAGATCAGCCCGCCCAGGATGGCGCGCGCGCGCAGCACCGGTTCGTCGCGCAACAGCGCCAGCACCGAACCGATCAGGTGCGGATAGGACAGCTGCGGATTGCCCGGATGCCGCGGCAGCGCGCGCCACAGCAGCGCCGCCACCAGCAGGATCAGCGCCGCGGCCACCCAGTACACGACATGCCAGCCGCCGGCGCCGGCCAGCAGCCCGGACACGGTGCGCGCCAGCAGGATGCCCAGCAGCAGGCCGCTCATCACCGTGCCGACCACACGCCCGCGCTCGTGCGGCGCGGCCAGGGTGGCGGCGAACGGCACCAGGATCTGCGCGGCCACCGAACTGAGTCCGGTGACCAGGGTGCCGAGCAGCAGCAGCGCGAAGCTGGTCGAGGCGGCGCTGATCAGCAGGCCCACCGCACTGAGCGCGTACAGCCCCACGATCAGGCTGCGGCGCTCGAAGCGGTCGCCCAGCGGCACCAGCAACAGCAAGCCGGCGGCGTAGGCCAGCTGCGCGGTGGTGACCACCGCGCCGGCGCTGCGCACGTCGATCGCGAAGGTCTGCGCCAGCACTTCCAGCAGCGGCTGCGCGTAGTAGTTGCTGGCCACCGCCAGGCCGGTGGCGGCGGCCATCAGCAGCACCAGGCCGCGATGCAATGGGGGGTGCGGGGTCGTGTCCATGAGCCGAATCCAAGGGTGCGGAAGGAATGGCGGCAGTCTGGGCAAGCGCCATCGATCTTTCCAATGTATTGTTTTCACTCGATCCATCTCGTTTGCAGATGCCATGCTGACCCTGCGCCAACTCGAGTTCGCCGTCGCCGTGGCCGAGGAGGGCAGCTTCACCGCCGCCGCGCGGCGCTGCCACACGGTGCAGTCGGCGCTGAGCCACCAGATCGCCAAGATCGAGGAAGCGCTGGGCGCGCGCCTGTTCGAGCGCGGTGCGCGGCAGGTGCGGCTGACCGCCGCCGGCGAGGTATTCCTGCACAACGCCCGCGAAACCCTGCGCGCGGCCGAACGCCTGCACGAGGAGATGGCGCAGGCGCTCGGCACCGTGCGCGGGCGCCTGCACATCGGCCAGATCTCCTCGCTGACCACGGTGCAGGTACCGGCCCTGCTGCGCCGCTTCCGCGCCGCGCATAGCGCGGTGGACGTGCACCTGCGCACCGGCATGAGCGATGCGCTGCTGCTCGAGTTGGGCGAAGGCCGGCTGGACGTGGCCCTGGTCGGGGTCGGCCCGCATATCGTCCTGCCCGAGCAGCGCCTGCTGCTGCACGAGGAACCGCTGGCGCTGATCGCCGCGCCCGGCAACCGCTTCGCCGCGCGCGCCGAGGTGTCCCTGCACGAACTGGAGGACGCGCCGATGGCCGGGCTGATCGCCGGCGCCGGCGTGCGCGGCATCATCGACCGCGCCTTTGCCGAGGCCGGCCTGCGCCAGCGCCTGCAGTACGAGGTCACCCATGCCGATCTGCAACGGCAACTGGTGGTCGAGGACCTGGGCCTGGCGATCGTGCCGCAGACCATGGCCGCGGCGATGCACGGCGTGGCGGTGATCGCGCTGCGCGAGCGCTTCCGCTTCCTGACCTACGCCACCTGGCGCGCGGACCCGACCCCGGCCGCACGCGCGCTGATCGCGCTGCTGCGGCAGCAGGCAGGCGCCGTCGCAACCGGCTAACCGGATCGCCTCGCACCGCAGCCCCCTGTAGGCGCGGCTTCAGCCGCGACGAACGGAGCACGCCACCATGACGCCGCCTGCAAAAAGCCAGCACGCGCTTCCCCCGCAGACGCCACCGCCGACACAGCCCGCATCGCGGCACGCCGCGCCCCACGGCGCCGCATCCGCCGCGCAACGAACCTGCTAGGCTGCGCGCGTTCGCAAAGGAGCCTGCATGTCCGGCCATAGCCAGTTCGCCCTGCTGAAACAGCGCCGCTTCCTGCCGTTCTTCGTGGTCCAGGGGTTGGGCGCGTTCAACGACAACGTCTACCGGCAGGCGATCATCGGCTTGCTGTTCTATCTGGGCGTCACCCCCGAGCAGCGCACGCTGTACACCAATCTGGCGCCGGCGCTGTTCATCCTGCCGTACTTCCTGTTCTCCGCATTGGCCGGGCAGATCGCCGAGAAGCTGGAGAAATCGCGGCTGGTGGTGATCACCACCACGATGGAGATCGCGATCATGTCGCTGGCCGCGGTCGGCTTCCTGACCGAGAACATGGCGGTGCTGCTGGTCGCGCTGTTCTGCACCGGCCTGCAGTCCACCCTGTTCGGCCCGGTGAAGTATTCGATCCTGCCTTCGGTGCTGAAGCCGGAGGAACTGACCGGCGGCAACGGCCTGGTCGAGATGGGCACCTCGATCTCGATCTTGTGCGGCATGATCCTGGGCGGACTGATCTTCCAGGTCGCCGGCAGCCACGGCCCGGTCGCCGCGGCCACCGCGGTGATCGCGCTGGCGGTCACCGGCAACCTGGTCGCGCGCCTCATCCCCAAGGTCGATGCCGGCGCGCCGGAGCTGAAGATCAACTGGAACCCGCTGCCCGAGTCGCTGGCGATCATGCGCCTGACCCGGCGCCAGCTGGCGGTGCGCAACGCGGTGCTCGGCGTGTCCTGGTTCTGGTTCATCGGCACGGTACTGACCGCGCAGTTGCCGACCTACGCCGAACTCAATCTCGGCGGCGCGCAGGACCTGTACATCTTCGCCCTGGCGCTGTTCTCGATCGGCACCGGCACCGGCTCGCTGCTGTGCGAGAAGCTGTCCGGACGTACCGTGGAGATCGGCCTGGTGCCGCTGGGCGCGTTCGGCATCAGCGCGTTCATGCTCGACCTGTATTTCGCCCGCCCCGGCGGCGCGCTGCAGGCCGGGCTGGGCATCGGCCAGTTCGTGCACCAGGCCGGCAGCTGGCGGATCATGCTCGACCTGGTCGGCATCGGCCTGTGCACCGGCCTGTTCGTGGTGCCGCTGTTCGCGCTGATCCAGAGCCGCACGCCCAAGGCGGAACTGTCGCGGGTCATCGCCGGGCTCAACATCCAGAATTCGATGTTCATCGTCATCGCCGCGATGGTCGGCATCGCGCTGCAGATGAAACAGCTCACGCTGTTCGGCATGCGCGTGCCGATGCCCGGGCTGAGCATCCCGCAGGTGTTCCTGGCGCTGGCCATCGCCAACGCGGTGGTGGCGATCTGGATCTTCAGCATCGTCCCCGAATTCCTGATGCGTTTCCTCAGCTGGGTGATGGTGCGCGCGCTGTACCGGCTGCGCCTGCACGGCATCGAGCGGCACGTGCCCGACGAGGGCGCGGCGCTGATCGTGTGCAACCACGTCAGCTACATGGACGCGCTGGTGCTGGCCGCGTCGATCCCGCGCCCGGTGCGTTTCGTCATGTACTACCGCATCTTCAACATCCCGGTGATGCGCTGGATCTTCCGCACCGCCAAGGCGATCCCGATCGCCGGCGCGCGCGAGGACCCGGCGCTGATGCAGCGCGCGTTCGACGAGATCGACGCGGCGCTGGCCGAGGGCGAACTGGTGTGCATCTTCCCCGAGGGCGCGCTGACCAAGGACGGGGAGATCGCCAAGTTCAAGTCCGGCGTGGAGAAGATCGTCGAGCGCCGCGCGGTGCCGGTCGTGCCGATGGCGCTGCGCAACATGTGGACCAGCATGTGGAGCAAGCGCGACTCGCGGCTGCGGCGCATGCGCGTGCCGCGGCGCTTCCGCGCGCACGTGGAGGTGATCGCGGGCGCGCCGGTGGCGGCCGCCGAGGTCAGCGCGGAGCTGCTGGAAGCGCAGGTGCGGCAGCTGCGCGGGGATGCCGCATGAACCTGCAAGGTGCCTGGAAACGCCGCTTCGGGTAGATTAGGCGCCGGGGAGACGCCTGCGTACTGCAGCGGCGTCCATTGCAGGGGTCGATCAGTTGAGTCAGGTATTGCCGCCACCACCGCCCAACGGCGCGGGCATCTACGTCCCCAACAATCTGGTGTGGGCGATCCTGTCCACGCTGTTCTGCTGCCTGCCGCTGGGCGTGGTGTCGATCGTCTATGCCTCGCAGGTGGACGGCAAGCGCGCCGCCGGCGATGTGGCCGGCGCACGCGACGCCTCGCGCAAGGCTGGCCTGTGGGCGATGTGGTCGGCGCTGGCTGCGCCGATCCTGCTCGCGCTGTGGTTCCTGCTGTTCGGCGGCATCGCGATCCTCAGCAGCGCGCTGGGGCAGTGAGTCCGCCCGCTTTCTCGTTTTTTCTTCGTTCCACCACGCAACCGGAGTAACACGGATGAATACCACCGCACCGCAAGTGTCCAACAATCTGGTCTGGGCGATCCTGAGCACGCTGTTCTGCTGCCTGCCGCTGGGCATCGTTTCGATCGTGTTCGCCGCCCAGGTCAACACCAAGCTCGCCGCCGGCGACGTCGCCGGCGCCCGCGAATCGGCCGACAAGGCCAAGAAGTGGGCGATCTACTCGGTCATCGCCTGGGTGGTGCTGGTCGTGCTGTACCTGATCTTCATCTTCGCCCTGGGTGGCCTGGGCATGATGCAGCAGTCGTCGACCACGTACTGATCGACGATCCGGGCCGCCGTTGCCGCGCGCCGCGGCGGCCTTGTTCGATCGCTCCACGATTCCGTTACCGACGATTCCGTTGCCGATGTTCCTGCGCGCACGCCCCCTGCCCCGCTGGCTGCCGCTGGCCGCACTGAGCGGCGCCGCCGTGGTCGCGACGCTGGTGCTACGCCGGGTCGATCCCAATGTGCCGGGCAATCCGTTGCCTGCGTGCCCGTTCTACGCGCTCACCGGCCTGTATTGCCCAGGCTGCGGCAGCACCCGCTGCCTGCATGCACTGGTGCACCTGGATATCGCCCATGCCATGGCGACCAATCCGCTGCTGGTGGTGGCGCTGCCGCTGCTGGCGATCATGGCGCTCAATGCCGCCGGGCTGCGCATGCGCCTGCTGGCGCCGCTGCTGAAGATCCTCGCCGATCCGCGCCTGTGGCTGTGGCTGCTGCTCGGCTACGCGGTGCTGCGCAATCTGCCGTGGTACCCGTTCACCCTGCTGGCGCCGCACTGAGCGCATCGCGCGGCGCCGAAAGATGGAGCCGCGGCGACCACCTCGTCTAGACTTGGCCCCATGCCCAGCGCATAGCCCCTCAAGGAGATCCACACATGAGCACCGTCAGCCCCGTCACGCCGCCGCCCGCCCCCGGCGCGATTCCCAATCATCTGGCCTGGGCGATCATCGCCACGGTGCTCGGGTTCTGCCTGTGCTGTCCGTCGATCATTCCGGGCATCGTCGCCATCGTGTTCTCCAGCAAGGTCAACGGGCTGCTCAACCAGGGCGACCTGGACGGCGCGCGGCGCGCCTCCAACAGCGCCAAGACCTGGTGCTGGGTGACCACCGCGCTGGCCATCATCGGCCTGTTGATCAACATCGGCATGGTCGCGACCGGCGGCATGCAGAGCTACATGGAATACGTGAACCAGATGCAGCACATGAGCTGATCGGCATGCGCGCCTGGCAACAACGGGCGTGTCTCGGCGCCGCCACCGCCCTCGCGGCGGCCGGCGGCGCGCTGTTGTACCGGTTCGATCCCAACGCCGCGGACAATCCATTCGCGCCGTGCCTGTTCCATGCGCTCACCGGCTACTACTGTCCCGGCTGCGGCATGACCCGCGCGCTGCACGCCCTGGTGCACCTGGATCCGCTCGGCGCCTTCGCGATGAATCCCGGGGCGATGCTGGGCCTGGCCGTGCTGCCGGGCCTGATCGCGTGGAAGGCGGGCTGGCGCGCGGCATGGTTCGCGCCGGTGGTCGCGCTGCTGTCGCGGCCGAACTTCTGGCTGCTGGCGCTGCCCGGCTACTGGATCGCGCGCAACCTGCCGTGGTTTCCGTTCACCCTGCTCGCGCCGGGTTAGTCAGCTGACCCAGCCGGCGATCACGAGCAACGCCAGCACTACCAGCCACAGCAGCAGTACCCGCCAGATCTGGCTCATCGCATCGCGCAATTCCGGCAGGCGCCGCAGCACCGGCACCACCATGCCGGCATCGCTGTAGTCGTGCGCCTCCTCGTCGAGTTCGCCGCGCACGCTGGCGCAGGCCACCGGGCCGAGGAAGCCGCTGTCCAGCTGCCAGCGATTGCCGCCGGCAGCACGCCAGGCGCCGAACACGGTCTCGAAATTGCCGACCAGCGCCAGCGAGAAGGTCATCAGCTGCGCCACCGGCCATTCCATCGCGGCCAGCACGGTGCGTGCGCCGAGCGCGGTGGCCAACGGCAACCGCGGCGCGTACGGGCCGACCGCGGCCAGCGCCAGCAGGCGATAGCCGAGCGCGCCGAACGGCCCCAGCAGCAGGAACCAGAACAGCACCGCGAACCAGCGCCGCAATGCGCTGACCGCCACCGCCTCCACCAGCCCGGCCGGATCCTCGCGCGGCGGCCCGCCATCGGCGTGCAGGTGCGCGACCGCCACGCGCCGCGCGGCGACGTCGTCGGCCTCGATCACCGCTTCCACATCGGTATCCAGGTCGCGCGGCCCCCAGCTGAAGGCCAGCACCAGCACCCCGAACAGCAGCGCCAGCAGGCCCAGGTGCGGCGCGGCGAGCAGCCACTGCAGCAGGCCGACCAGCAGCAAGGCCGGCAGCAGCGCCAGCGCGATGCCGTAGCGGCCGCGCCAGCCGCTGCCTTCGCCGGCATGCGCATCCAGCCACGACAGCCAGTCGCCATAGGCATCGAAACGGCGCAGCGAGGCCACCATGCCGGGCGCGACATGGCCCAGCACCAGGGCGACGATCACAGCGACGAGGGTAGTGAACATGCAGGTCCTCCGGGACCGTTCTGAAGCGTGTGCAGCGGACGCCGGGCGGCCTACGCGTGCGTGCCGCCGCGGCGATACCAGTCCACGACCAGCGCGCGTGCGATGGAGATGCCCGGCGGCAGGCGCAGGCCGTGGCCGTCGTCGGCGCTGTCGCCCTGTGCCGCGGCGCGCTGCAGGGCGGCCCCGATCTCGTCGCGTTCGAACCAGCGGGCGTCTTCCAGCTCGCCGTCCACCTGCGGCAGGTCGGGCTCGGCCAGTGCGCTGAAGCCGAGCATCAGCGCACCGGGGAACGGCCATGGCTGCGCGCCGTAGTAGCGGCAACTGCCGGGCCGGACCCGCACCTGGGTCTCCTCGGCCACTTCGCGCGCCACGGTCTGCTCCAGCGACTCGCCCGGCTCGACGAAGCCGGCGATCACCGAATAGCGCCGCGCCGGCCAGCTCGCCTGGCGCCCCAGCAGCAGCCGCGCGCCGTCGCTGACCGCGACGATCACCGCCGGGTCCACGCGCGGATAGTGTTCGCTGGCGCATTGCGCGCAGACGCCGAGGAAGCCGCCGCGACGGAACCCGATGGCGCCGCCGCAGACGCCGCAGAAGCGGGTGCGCGATTGCCAGTGCAGCATGCCGCGGGCATAGGCGAACAGGCCGGACGCGAACGCAGGCCACTCGGCCGCGGCGCGGCGCAGGTCCATGCGCTGCGGCGGGTCGATGTCGGCGTCGCGCAGGCCTGCGCCCACCGCGAACCAGGCATCGCCATCGCGCAGGCCGAGAAAGATCGCCTGCTCGACCACGTTGCCCAGCGCGGCGCCGGTCAGCGCCAGCGGCTGGCCGTGCGCATCGGCGTAGGCATTGCCGTCGGCATCGAGCAGCAGCAGGCGCGCGGTGGGCCAGGCGCGGCGCAGGGCTTCGGGATCGTTGCGCAGCGCGTCGGCGCGGTCGATGACCGCGTCGGCGAACGCGAAGGAAACAGGCGTCAGTTCGGGCATGCGGCGCAGGGTGCAGGCAAACCGCGCATCCCGCAAGCCGCAGCGTGTCTACACGCTGAAGCTGCTGCCGCAGCCGCAGGTGGTCTTGGCGTTGGGGTTGCGGATCACGAACTGCGCGCCGTGCAGGCCTTCGCTGTAATCCACTTCCGCGCCCATCAGGTATTGCAGGCTCAGCGGGTCGACCAGCAGGGTGACCTCGTCGGTGCGCACCGACAGGTCGTCCTCGGCGCGGTTCTCGTCGAACTCGAAGCCGTACTGGAACCCGGAACAGCCGCCACCCTGGATGTACACGCGCAGCGCCAGCGCATCGTTGCCTTCCTCGCGGATCAGCTCGCGCACCTTGGCCGCGGCGGCCTGGGTGAAGTTCAGCGGCCGCTCCAGCGACTGGTAGTCGGGGGCGGGCGCGGCGCTGGGCAGGGAAACGAGAGTGCTCATGGCTGCAGGATGGGGGCGGCCGGGAGCCGAATCAAGCATCCGCCGCGGTCAGCGCGCGCTGCGCCAGCTCGGCCTGCGGCTCTTCGTGCGCCCGCTCCGGCGGCGCCAGCGCGGCCATGCTGCCGGCATGGATCAGCCGTCCGGTCAGCTGCGCACCGGCGTTCATCTCCACCACCTGGTAGTGCACGTTGCCCTGCACCCGCGCCTTCGGCGCCAGTTCCACGCGCTCGGCGGCATGCACGTCGCCGGTCAGCTGGCCGTTGATGATCACGATCGGGGCGCGCACCTCGCCCTCGATGCTGCCGTGCTCGGACAGGGTCAGCGTCGCCGGCGCGCCGTCCTCGGCCAGCACCTTGCCGAGGATGCGCCCTTCCACGTACAGGCCGCCGCTGAACACCAGGTCGCCCCGGATCACCACCTGCGCGCCGATCAGGGTATCCACCACGGTCTGGCCGCTGCTGCGGCCGTTCTTGTTGCTTCCGAACATAAGCTGCCTACTCCCCTTTGCCGTTGCCGGCCAGTGTCCAATCGAAACTCTGGGTGACCGGCGCCCCTCCGCCGGACAGCGATACTCGCACCCGTTGCGGGGTGAAATCCTTGGGCAGGATCACGCTGCCGTCCAACTGCTGGAAATAGCGGAACGAATAGTCCTGCCCGGGCACGCCGCTCTTCTGGTGCAGCTCGTCCCAGCCCACGCTGGCCAGCTTGCCGCCGCGCACGCCTTCCACCGCCAGGCGCATCTGCCCCTGGCTGATCGCGCCGCGGTTGAGGTTCTGGGTCAGCACCACGTTGTAGTGCCAGGTGCCGCCGGCCTCGGCCGAGAACTCGGCCGAATGCACGGTCAGGCCCTTGCGCTGGCTGGTGGCGCCGACCAGGCGCTCGTAGAAGGCCACGTCGGCCCGCAGCCCGGCGATCTCCTCGTCGCGCTCGGCCAGCGAACTCTGCACTTCGTTGTTGGCGGCGCGGCTGATCTGGTCGGAGCGGGCCAGAGTGGCCTGGCGCTGGTTGAGCGTGTCGATCTGCCGCTGCTGCGCCTGCAGCTTGGCGTCGGCCTGCCGCAGCTGCGTCCTCACCTCGCCCAGCTCGGGCGCGGCCTGGCGGCTGGCCAGCAGCCAGGTTCCTGCCAGCGACAGCAGCCAGACGATGGCGATCAGCAGCCACAGGCCACGTCCGCGCGCGGGCGCGGCGCCGTTGGGCACGATCTGGAAACGGGGCACGGGTCGGTTCATCGTCAAAGCCGCGCCACCGAGGCGGCAGCGGCGTCGATCCTCGCGGGGGGTCGGCCGGCCGGCTAGTGTAAGCCACGCGCCGTAGCTTGCCGTTGCCGGCACGCGCGGCCCGTGCGCTGGCCTTCGCTGCACGCTTGGCCGATAGTGGCCGCCACCCGCGCATCTGCAGGAGCGCCTCGCCATGACCGACGCCCACCTCTTCGTAATCGGTATCCTGCTGGCCTGGCTGGCCGGCATCCGCGTCTACCTGACCGTGTTCGGGATCGGCGTGGCCGGCCTGCTCGGCTGGCTGGACTTGCCGCCGGCGCTGCAGGCCACCGAATCTTGGTGGGTGCTCGGCACCTCCGGCGCGCTGGCGCTGGCCGAGTTCTTCGCCGACAAGATTCCCGGCGTGGATTCGGTCTGGGACCTGCTGCAGACCCTGACCCGGATCCCGGCCGGCGCGTTCCTGGCCGCGGCCACGCTGTCCCAGGACGGCCAGCTGGGCGCCGGCGCGCTCGCCACCGGCGCCGGCGTCGCGCTCACCAGCCACGTGCTGAAGGCCGGCTCGCGCGCCTTGCTGAACACGTCGCCGGAACCGGCCAGCAACTGGATCGCCTCGCTGACCGAGGATTCGGTGGTCCTCGCCACGCTCGCGCTGGCCCTGGTGCATCCGTGGCTGGCGCTGGCCGTATTGCTTGGGGCGAGCGTGCTGGGTGCGCTGCTGGTGTGGTGGGTGTGGCGCACGCTGTGGCACGGCGTCCGCCGCCTGCTGGCGGCGCCCGCGGACGCCGCCGTCGCCAGGCCGAGCCGAGAAGGTTCCCTGTCTTCGTGAACTTCATCGCATAATTGCGCGCGCACCAGGATAAAGACGCGATGGCCGCAAGAGACACCGCACCACTTTCCAGCCGCGACGATCCGCGTTCGCGCAACGTCCGTGCCGAGACCCCGCCACCGCACTACTGGCGGCGCTGGGCCGCCGACGCGGTGCCGGACGCGCAAGCGCCGACGCCCGACCTCGACATGGCACCGCGCGCGGAAGACGGCACCGCCTCCGCCGCCGCCCCCGGCGAGCAGGCCGCCGCCGCCGCGCCGAGCGCGGCAAGCGACGCTGCCGCGCCGCCGCCGCCGCTGGACGCGCCGTACCGCATCCTGATCGTCGAGGACGACCGTTCGCAGGCCTTGTTCGCGCAGAGCGTGCTGCATGGCGCCGGCATGCAGGCGCAGGTGGAGATGCGGGCCGAAGGCGTGCAGCAGGCGATCGCCGACTACCGCCCCGACCTGATCCTGATGGACCTGCACATGCCCGGCCTGGACGGCATGCGCCTGACCGCGCTGATCCGCCAGCAGCCGCAGCACCAGTTGCTGCCGATCGTGTTCCTGACCGGCGACCCGGATCCGGAGCTGCAATACGAAGTGCTGGACAGCGGCGCCGACGATTTCCTGACCAAGCCGATCCGGCCGCGGCACCTGATCGCCGCGGTCTCCAACCGCATCCGCCGCGCGCGCCAGCAGGCGCAGCAGAGCGCCAGCGACGGCGTGCCGCTGAACAATCCCGAGACCGGCCTGCCGACCCGCACCCACGTGCTGCAGTTGCTCGGCGAGTCGCTGCGCGCGCGCGCCGGCGGCGGCCTGTTCTTCATCGAGATCGCCAGCGCGCTGGGCCTGCGCGAACGCTACGGCTACGCCGCGTTCGAACGCCTGATGACCCAGGCCGGGCGCCGCCTGGCCAGCGTCACCGCGCCGCAGCCGCTGGCCCGGCTCAACGACAACAGCTTCCTGCTGCTGGCCCAGGACAACGACCTGGACGCGCTGCGGCAGCGCGCGCAAGCCTTGCGCGAAGCCCTGGCCAGCCATGCGTTCCCGCTGCGCGACGACGAAGCCGTGCACCTGCGCTGCGCGATCGGCTATGCCGACCTGGCGCAAGGGTTCGAGGACGCCGGCAGCGCACTGGAAGCGGTCGAACGCACCGCGCTGCAGGCGCGCCTGCATCCGCAGGGCGTGGCCGCGTACGCGCCGCCGCGCGAGGAAGAGGACCTCGGCCGCATCGCCATGTTCGAAGGCCAGCTGGAGCCGGCCTACCAGCCGATCGTCGCCGTGGCCGGCGGCGATACCGCGCAGTACCAGGTCCTGCTGCGCCTGCGCCAGCGCGACGGCACGCTGCTGTCGGCCGGGCAGGTATTGCCCGCGGCCGAGGCCGGCGGGCGCATCGCCGACCTCGACCAGCAGGTGCTGGACCACGCGCTCGGCCTGCTGCACCTGTACCAGCACGCCACGCCGCCGCTGCGCCTGTTCGTGTCGCAGTCCTCGCGCACGCTGGCGCGCGGCGCCTTCGCCGACTGGCTGGTCGAGGCGATCGGCCGCCGCGGCGTCACCGGCACCTCGCTGGTGATCGACCTGCGCCTGGACGATGCGCTGATCCACACGGTGACGCTGCAGCAGTTCTGCGCCCGGCTGATGCCGCTGGGCGTGCAGTTCTGCCTCAGCCAGTTCGAACCCGGCGCCGAGGCCGAGGCGCTGCTCAACCAGTTGCCGCTGGGCTACCTGCGCCTGTCCGCGCGCTTCGCCAACGCGCATGCCGGTGCCGAACTGCGCGACCAGTTGCGCGCCGCGATCGACCTGGCGCACCGCGCCGGGCTGCTGATCATCGGCCAGCAGATCGAGGAAGCGCAGGCGGCCGCGGCGATGTGGATGGGCGGGGTCGATTTCATCCAGGGCAACCTGGTGCAGTCGGTCGGCGACGAACTGAACTTCGATTTCCAGAACGCGGTGCTGTAGCGATGCCCGCACGCCGGCGCCGGCCCCTGCCGTGGCTGGCCGCGTCGAGCGCGGCGAGCGCGGTCGCCGGCGCGCTGCTGGCGGTGCCGCTGCTGGCCCCGCCGCCGCCGTGGCACCTGCTGGCCCCGCTGTGCATCGGCAGCGCCGCGCTGCTGGCGGTGGTGGCCGGCTGGCGCGCGCAACAGCAGGCAGGCGCGCTGGATGCGGCGCTGGCGCGCGCCGCATTGGCCGAATCCGAACGCGACGCGCTGCAGCGCGACGTGCACCTGCGCGAACGCCTGGAACGGGAGCTGGTGCAGGCCAAGCAGGCCGCCGAGGCCGCGGCGATGGCCAAGGGCGAATTCCTGGCCACCATGAGTCACGAGATCCGCACCCCGCTCAACGGCATCATCCCGATGCTGGAACTGATCGCGCGCGGCCAGCTCGGCACCGAGCAGCGCGAGATGCTGCGCGCCGCCAACGACTCCTCGCTGCAACTGCTGCGCATCGTCGACGACATCCTCGACTACTCCAAGCTGGAAGCGAACCGGCTGGAGCTGGAGATCACCAGCTTCAACCTGCGCGAACTGCTCGACGGCGTACTGCAGCTGATGCAGCGCTCGGCCGAGGCCAAGGGCCTGCGCGTGAGCCTGCAACTGGATCCGGCGGTGCGCCTGCCGGTGCGCGGCGACCCGGTGCGGCTGCGGCAGGTGCTGAGCAACCTGATCGGCAACGCGATCAAGTTCACCGCGCGCGGCAGCGTGGAGTTGCGCGTGCGCCGCCTCGGCGAGACCCCGGCGCAGCACCTGCTGCGCCTGGAGGTGCGCGACACCGGCATCGGCATCAGCGCCGAGCAGCAGGAACGGCTGTTCCGCTCCTTCACCCAGGCCGATGCCTCCACCACCCGCCTGTACGGCGGCACCGGCCTGGGGCTGGCGATCTGCAAACGCATCGTCGACCTGATGGGCGGGCGCATCGGCGTGGAATCGGGCAGCGACCAGGGCGCCACGTTCTGGTTCGAGATCCCGCTGCTGAAGGTGATCGGCGACCTGCCGCAGCTCCAGGGCGGCCTGCCGCGGCTGCGTGCGCTGCTGGTCGGCGCCGACCTGCGCCTGTACCAGCGCCTGAAAGGGCTGCTGCCGAACTGGGGCGTGCAGCTGAGCAAGGTCGACTCGACCCAGGAAGCGCTGGAGCGGCTGCGCGCCGGCGGCGCCGCGCTCCCGCCCTACGACCTGGTGATCGGCGACCTCGACGGCCTGCGCCAGAGCGCACGGGCCTTGCAGCGCGCGGTCGGGCGCCTGCCGGCGCCGCATGGCGTGCGCCTGATCTGGCTGTACGGGGAAGTGGAGATTCCCGATGAGATCCGCGCGCACGGCGCGCTGCTGTCGCGGCAGGCGGCGGATCTGGACTTACGCGGAATGCTGGCGCTGGTGCCTGCGGCGGCCCCCGCTGGCGCCGTGGGCCTGGCCCCGTCCGATGCCGCGCTCTACCCCACGCACGCCGCCGAACCAACGCCAACCCCGGCCATCGCCACCGAACCCGGCCTGGACATCGCGGCCGGCCCGGCCTCGCTGCCCGCCGATTACCGCCTGCTGCTGGTGGAGGACAACCCGGTCAACCTGCTGGTCGCGCAGAAGCTGCTCGACGTCCTCGGCTACCGCAGCGACAGCGCCACAGACGGCGCTGCCGCGCTGGCGCGACTGGACGCGCAGCCCTACGACCTGGTGCTGATGGACTGCCAGATGCCGGTCCTGGACGGCTACGCCGCCGCCCGCCAGTGGCGCCAGGCCGAAGCGGCCGCGGGACGGCCGCGGTTGCCGATCGTGGCGATGACCGCCAATGCCATGGCCGGCGACCGCCAGCGCTGCCTGGAGGCCGGCATGGACGACTACCTGTCCAAGCCGGTCAACCGCGAACTGCTGGCGGAATGCCTGCAACGCTGGCTGCCGCACCGCGCCGCCAATGCCGCGCCGGTGGATGCCGCGCTGCCGGCGGAGGCGGAGGCCACGGAAAGCGCGGCATCGCCGACGCCGCCGTCCGTCGCTCCCACGCCCGCCGCCAATGGCGCCGACACGGCGCCGATGCTGCCGCCGACCCCGTTGCCGGTGCTGGACATCGCGGTGCTCGACGAATTGCGCGAACTCGCCGGCAGCGCGACCACCGCGCAGATCGTCGACCTGTTCCTGGACGATGCGCCACAGCTGATCCAGCGCCTGGAGCAGGCCGCCGCGATCCCGCAGCTGGACCCGTTGCGCGACGCGGCGCACACGCTGAAGTCCTCGGCCGCCAATGTCGGCGCGCTGGCGCTGTCGGCCGCCGCCGCGCGCATCGAGGCCGGCGTGCGCGCCCATCAGCTGGAGCGCCCCGCGGTCGCGGTGGCGCTGGTCATCGCCGAATTCGCGCGTGCGCGGCTGGCCTTGAAGGGCTACCGCAACACCTTGCGCGACGCCGCGGAAAGCGCGGCGCCGTAGGCGGCCCATTACCCATTGCCTGTGTAGGAGCGGCTTCAGCCGCGACAGGCCGTATCCGAAGGTACCCATAGGATCTGTCGCGGCTGAAGCCGCTCCTACAGGGGTGCCAGCATCCTTGGGCTACCTACGCCGGGCGAGGCCCGAATGCTGGCCAAAACACGGCCAGCAGAAGCGCCGCTCAGTCCTCGAGCTTGGTCAGCAGATAGTTCGGCTCGCCGATGCGGCCGATCAGATCGAGCTGGGTTTCCAGCCAATCGATGTGCTCTTCCTCCGACTCCAGGATGTCGGCCAGCAGTTGGCGGCTGACGTAGTCCTGGATCGACTCGGCGTAGGCGATGCCTTCGCGCAAGGTGGTGGTGCCGTCCTGTTCCAGCGCCAGGTCGCACTCGAGGATTTCCTTCGGGTTCTCGCCGATGCGCAGCTTGCCCAGCGCCTGGAAGTTGGGCAGCCCCTCGAGGAACAGGATGCGGTCCGCCAGCTTGTCGGCGTGCTTCATCTCGTCGATCGATTCCTTGTACTCGTGTTCGGCCAGTTCCTTCAGCCCCCAGTTCTTCAGCATCTTGGCGTGCAGGAAGTACTGGTTGATCGCGGTCAACTCGTTGTAGAGGACCTTGTTGAGGAACTCGATGACCTTGCTGTCGCCCTTCATCGCAGTGCTCGCTAGTGCGTGGAAAGCGCAGACTTTAGCGAATCGGCCGCGGCCGTGAAGGAACGCGAATCGTGATCATCCCGCTGCGCATCCGCGCCGCGCGGACGCCGCTCTCAGGCGGCGCGGGCCATGCCGCCCAGCATGGGCAACGGCAGGTCGCGCAGCAGCGCGCGTTCCAGCAGGTCGCCGGCCATGTCCAGGCAGGAACCGCAGGTGGCACCGCAACCGGTGCGCATGGTCAGCTCGGATACGGTGCGGCAGCCGGCGTCGGCGGCTTCGCGGATCTGGCGATCGGTGACCCCATTGCAGATGCAGACGTACACGATGGCGTTGGCGGCGGACGGCGCGGACTGCGCCTGCCGCCATTCAAACCAAAGTGAGAATGGTTGTCAATTCCGACCGTTAATCGTTATTAATACGGGCGACCAGGGGACCGCCGCGCTTGCGCGGCCGCTTGCGCGGGCGCTCGTGGCCGGCGTTGTTGCCGGGCATCCACGCTTCCTGCGCCAGGGTCGGCATGGCGCGGATGCCCGGCCCGGCGATGCTCTGCGCCAACGGCGCCAGGTGGCGCAGGGCGCGGGCATACACGCCGCGCTTGAACAGCACCACATGTTCCACCGGATACCAGAAATCGACCCAGCGCCAATGGTCGAATTCCGGGGTCTCGGTCAGCTCCAGGTTCAATTCGCTCTCGTCGCACTGCATCCGCAGCAGGAACCAGACCTGCTTCTGGCCGATGCACACCTGGCGTTCGTTGCGGCGGATGGCGCGGCTGGGCAGCCGATAGCGCAGCCAGCCAGGCGTCGCGCCGAGCACTTCGACGTGCTCGGGCAACAGCCCGGTCTCTTCACGCAACTCGCGGTACATGGCCTCGACCGGGGTCTCGTCGGTATTCATGCCGCCTTGCGGGAACTGCCAGCCATCCCGGCGCACGCGACGTGCCCAGAACACCTGACCGTCCGGCCGCATCAGCACGATGCCCACGTTCGGTCGATAGCCGTCCGGATCGATCACGATGCGGACTCCTGAAAAATCTACTGGCTCCGACTCTGCCATGGCTGCGGCCGGCCCACAAGCGCGGCAAAAACCCGTTGACAGCCGCCCCATTTACTATAAGAATTGGCGGTTCACCAAGGCTATGTAGCTCAGCCGGTTAGAGCACAGCACTCATAATGCTGGGGTCGGTGGTTCGAGTCCACCCATAGCCACCATGGTGTCCACGCAGCAGGCGTGCGATAATTGCAAACTGCGACATTGCCCCGTCGCCAAGCGGTAAGGCACCTGACTCTGACTCAGGCATTCGGTGGTTCGAATCCATCCGGGGCAGCCAAACAAAAAAGAAAGGCCGATCTTTGATCGGCCTTTCTTTTTTGTTTGGCGCGGGGTTTGCGCAGGCGCTACGCGCCTGCGCCCCGCACCTTGCTGCGCAAGATGCGGGCCCCAGCCCTTCCGCCCCCACATCCCCGCGCCTGTCGGCGCGCCCCCTTGGACTCCAAGGGGGCTTTTCACCAGACGCTTGATGCAGATTGGATGCAAAGGACGCAAAGCCTCGGCGGACGGCCGTGCCCGGCGGCAAATACCATTGAATGACACATCGCCTTGGGCGCAGCGACCGAACGCGCACGATCCACAGCAGTCGCCATTGCCTGGCTCCGCCATTTCGATGGACTGCCGGTCGCCGCGACACAGACCCGACCCCGAAACGACAAAAGCCCGGCCGGAGCCGGGCTTTTGCGTGTTTCCCAGGGGAATCCCGAAGGATTCCACGCCAGGCGCGGTGGATCAGCGCTTGGAGAACTGGGTCGCGCGGCGGGCCTTGTGCAGACCGACCTTCTTACGCTCGACTTCGCGGGCGTCGCGGGTCATGAAGCCGGCCTTGCGCAGCTCGGACTTCAGGGTTTCGTCGTACTCGACCAGCGCGCGGGCGATGCCCAGGCGGATCGCACCGGCCTGGCCGGTGGTGCCGCCGCCGGCGGCGGTGACGAAGATGTCGAAGCTCTCGGTGTTCTTGGTCAGCTCCAGCGGCTGGCGCACGATCATGCGCGCGGTCTCACGGCCGAAGAACTCGTCCAGCGGACGGTTGTTGACGGTGATGTTGCCGGAGCCCTTGCGCAGGAACACGCGGGCGGTGGAGGACTTGCGGCGGCCGGTGCCGTAGTTTTGCGTGATAGCCATGATTAGATATCCAGAACTTGCGGCTGCTGGGCGGTATGCGGATGCTCGGAGCCCTTGTAGACCTTGAGCTTGCGGTACATGGCGCGACCCAGCGGACCCTTCGGCAGCATGCCCTTGACCGCGATCTCGATGACGCGCTCGGGATGACGCTCCAGCGCCTGCGCCAAGGTCTCGGTCTTCAGGTTGCCGATGTAGCCGGTGAAGCGGTGGTACTTCTTGTCGTTGAGCTTGTTGCCGGTGACCGTGATCTTCTCGGCGTTGATCACCACCAGGTAATCGCCGGTATCGACGTGCGGGGTATAGACCGGCTTGTGCTTGCCGCGCAGACGGCGGGCCAATTCGGTGGAAAGCCGGCCCAGCGTTTTGCCGGCGGCGTCGACGAGATACCAGTCGCGCTGGACGGTCTCGGACTTAGCGGTGAAGGTGCTCATTAGAAGACTCGGTTGGTCGGGCGGATTCCGGCAGCACGCTGCCTGAACTTTGCCACGCGTTGTGAATTGCAAAAACGCAAGAGGCGAAATTCTACGCGCCGCCGCCGCCGCTTGCAAGTCCACCCCTGGCGGAGCCGCCACGGGCGGCGGCCGCGCTTGGCATCGCGGCGGCCCGAGGGGAAAATCGAATCCCCCTACCGCCCCCGGCCACTCGATGACGGCTCCCCGCCTGCATACCCCGCTCGACCGCGCCCTGGTCGAGGCCCAGCGCGCCCTGGAGACGGTGTTCGGCAATCCGCCGGCACAGCGCCCCTACCCGGCCGCGGCCACCGCCGACGTGGTGCTGGCGCCGGACGAACGCCGCCACGCCGCCGGGCTGATGCGCATCAACCATGTCGGCGAGGTCTGCGCGCAGGGCCTGTACTTCGGCCAGGCCGCGGTCGCGCGCGATCCGGCGACCCGCACGCACCTGCTGGAGGCTGCGCAGGAAGAGACCGACCACCTGGCCTGGTGCGCGGCACGGCTGCGCGAACTGGACAGCCGCCCGAGCCTGTTCAATCCGATCTGGTACGCCGGCAGCTATGCGATCGGCACCCTGGCCGGGCTGCGCGGCGACGGCTGGAACCTGGGCTTCGTGGTGGAGACCGAACGCCAGGTCGAGGCGCATCTGGACGAGCACCTGCAGACGCTGCCGCCGGCCGACCTGCGCAGCCGCGACGTCCTGAAGGTGATGAAGGCCGACGAGGCGCGCCATGCCGAGCACGCCGAACAGGCCGGCGCGCGGCGCTTGCCGGCGCCGATTCCGAGCCTGATGGCCGCGGCCTCGCGGCTGATGAAAGCGGTCGCCTACCGGCTCTGAACGCGGCGCGGCACGCGTGCCGCGGACGCTCGCGCTGGCATTGCCGGCGCATTCGGGTTAAAGTGAACGAAAGCTGACTGATTCCACGTCGGCTTGCCCTGTTCCGGCGACCGGCGGTTCCATCCCGGCACCGCCCGTCTCCGCCGCAGCACTGCGCCGAGCCATGCCGCTCGCGCGCGCATTTTCGACCGACATGCCCGCACGCTCCATCCACATTGCCTCGCCACGGACCCGCTGGCTCTCGCGCCTGCTGTTCGCCAGCCTGTTCGCGCTCGGTGGCGGCGCGTTGCTGTACCACCTGCTCGGCGACTACCGCCACGCCAGCGCGATCCTGTCCGACCACTCGGTGGCCACGGTGCCGGTGATCGCCGACGGCGCCTTCGGCGTACATGCCGAGCCGTTGGTGCATTACCGCTTCCACTATGTCTTCGAGAGCAAGGGCCGGCTGCACCGCGGCACGTTCGAGGCCAGCGGCGCCGAGGCCGCGCCGCTGCTGCTCGACGGCGCCACGGTGGAGATCGCCTACGCCAATGCCGACCCGTCGCGCTTCGGCCGCCTCGACCAGCTGCAGCACGCCGGCAACCTCGGCGGCGTGCTGACCCGCCTGGCGATCGCGCTGTCGATCGCCGCGCTGCTGGCCGCAGCCGCGCACCAGGTGCTGATCGGACGCGTGCTCGGCACGCGCCGCCGTCGTCCCGCCGTGGCCTGAGCGGTTTCGGACCGCGCGCGCCGCGCAGGCGCCGCTGCGCCAGCCCACGCGTTAGGGCATGGGCTTGCTTCTCAGGCGGCGAACCCGGCAGCGCTCAGGACTGGACCAGCTTCAGGCCGATCACGCCGGCCACGATCAGCCCGATGCAGGCCAGCCGCGCCGGCGAGGCGCTGTCGCCGAACAGCGCGATGCCCAGCGCCGCGGTGCCCAACGCGCCGATCCCGGTCCAGATCGCATACGCCGTGCCCAGCGGGATGTGCTTCAGCGCCTGGGTCAACAGCCACAGGCTGATGCCGGCGCCGGCCAGCGTGCCCAGCGTCGGCCACAACCGGGTGAAGCCTTCGCTGTACTTGAGTCCGAGCGCGAAGCCGATTTCGAACAGGCCGGCGAGCAGCAGGTAGATCCATGGCATTGTCTGTCTCCGTAGACAAATAAAAACAAAAACGGCCCGATGTCTGCACATCGGGCCGCCGTCGGCAGGGGTCGCAGCGCAAACGCCGCGGGGCGGGCCGTCCCGCCGAATGTGACGTGCTACTCGGCCAGATTGCGACCGTGGAACAGTTCCTCGATCTCGCGCTTGAGCAGCGCCTCGATCCGCATGCGCTCCTTGAACGAGAGGTTCTTGGCCTTTTCCTCGAACAGGTACTGGTCCAGATCGAAGTCCTTCAGGTGCATCTTGGTGTGGAAGATGTTCTCCTGGTAGACGTTGACGTCGAACATCTCGTAACGCGCCTTGATGTTCTTGGCCAGGAAGTTCTGGATCGAATTGATCTTGTGGTCGATGTAGTGCTTCTTGCCCTTCACGTCGCGGGTGAAGCCACGGATGCGGTAATCCATGATCACGATGTCCGATTCCAGCCGCTCGATCAGGTAATTGAGCGCCTTCAGCGGCGAGATCACCCCGCAGGTGGCGACGTCGATGTCGGCGCGGAAGGTCGCGATGCCGTGCTGCGGGTGGGTTTCCGGGTAGGTATGGACGGTGATGTGGCTCTTGTCCATGTGCGCGACCACCGCGTCGGAGATGATCTCCTTGCCGGCCAGCTTCTTGTCGATCACCGGCTCTTCGGAGATCAGGATGGTCACCGAGGCGCCCTGCGGATCGTAGTCCTGGCGCGCGATGTTGAGGATGTTGGCGCCGATGATCTCGGCCACATCGGTGAGGATCTCGGTCAGTCGGTCGGCGTCGTACTGCTCGTCGATGTACTCGATGTAGCGCTGGCGCTCCTCTTCGGAAACCGCGTAGCAGACGTCGTAGATGTTGAAGCTCAACGCCTTGGTGAGGTTGTTGAAACCTTGCAGCCTCAGGCGAGGCAACGGCTTGACCACGGGCGTGAATCCTCTAAAAGATGGATGGGGTAGAAAGGGCAGCAATTATGGGCCAAACGCGCCCGTAGCGAAACGTGGGGATTGGCGCTCGTTTGCCGCAGACAACGCGTCCCGTTAAGCTTCGGGACTCACGTAGTAGCGAAGCCGCCATGAGTCCCGGAAACACCTCCACTGCAACACCTGTGCGCATCGCTCCAAGTCCTCTGACGTTGGACACCGCCACCATCGACCGCTTCCTGGCGCACAGCCATCGGCGTCGCTATCCGGCGCGGACCGACGTGTTCAGGCCCGGCGATCCGGCCGGCACCCTGTACTACGTCGTCAGCGGCTCGGTCAGCATCATCGCCGAGGAAGATGACGACCGCGAGCTGGTGCTGGGCTATTTCGGCAGCGGCGAGTTCGTCGGCGAGATGGGCCTGTTCATCGAATCGGACCAGCGCGAGGTGATCCTGCGCACCCGCACTCCATGCGAACTGGCCGAGATCAGCTACGAACGGCTGCACCAGCTGTTCCTGGGCTCGCTGTCGGCCGATGCGCCGCGGGTGCTGTACGCGATCGGCGTGCAGCTGTCCAAGCGCCTGCTCGACACCTCGCGCAAGGCCAGCCGCCTGGCATTCCTGGACGTCACCGACCGCATCGTGCGTACCCTGCACGACCTGGCGCAGGAGCCGGAGGCGATGAGCCACCCGCAGGGCATGCAGCTGCGCGTCTCGCGGCAGGAGCTGGCGCGGCTGGTCGGCTGCTCGCGCGAGATGGCCGGGCGGGTGCTGAAGAAGCTGCAGGTCGACGGCATCCTGCACGCCCGTGGCAAGACCGTGGTGCTGTACGGCGCGCGCTGAGCGCAAGGCCGCGACCGCGCGCCGCGCTAGCGGCGGCGGTCCACCGCGATGGTTCTGAGCGAGACCTTCTATTGGTTCGTGCTGGTCGGCCTGGCGGCGCAGCTGGTCGATGGCGCGCTGGGCATGGCCTTCGGCCTGGTGTCCTCATCCGTGCTGCTGAGTATGGGCCTGCCGCCGGCGGCGGTCAGCGCCAGCGTGCACAGCGCCGAAGTCTTCACCACCGGCGCCTCGGGCCTGTCGCACCTGGCGCTGGGCAATGTCGACAAGCGCCTGTTCCTGCGCCTGGCGCTGCCGGGCATGGCCGGCGGCATCCTCGGCGCCTATGTACTGACCCAGCTGCCGGGCGATGTGATCCGCCCGTTCGTGCATCTGTATCTGCTCGGCCTGGCGGTGCTGATCCTGTTGCGCGCCGCCGGCCGTGCGCTGCCGCGGCAGCAGGTGCAGCGGGTGCCGCTGCTGGGCTTCGTCGCCGGCCTGCTCGACGCCAGCGGCGGCGGCGGCTGGGGGCCGGTGGCGACCTCGACCCTGCTGGCGCGCGGCGGCCAGGCGCGCACCACGATCGGCACGGTCAATGCCGCCGAATTCCTGGTGACGCTGTCGATCTCGCTGACCTTCCTGCTGACGATGGGCGTCCAGCACCTAGAAATCGTGCTCGGGCTGCTGGTCGGCGGCATGCTGGCCGCGCCGCTGGCGGCGGTGCTGGTCAAGCGGGTGCGCGAACGCTGGGTGCTGGTGGCGGTGGGCCTGCTGGTGCTCGGGATCAGCCTGTACCAGATCGGCAGCACGCTGCATCGCTGGTGGGCTTAGCCCGTTATTGCGGCGAGGCGTCGCCAGCGCGGTCGCGGCAACCCCAGTTCAGGATCGGCGTGCCGGAGGGCAGTTCGCGGCGGAAGCGGGCCACGGCCGAGGCCTTCGGATTGACCACCACCGGCGCCGCGGCGGCCTGCAGCAGCGGCAGGTCGGCGGTGCTGTCGGAGTAGGCGGTGGCGATCTCGCCATAGCCGAGCTCGCGCAGCATGCGCATCTTCTCTTCGTTGTGGCAGTGGCGGGTGGCGGTGACCGCGCCCAGCCGCGGGCCGATCAGGCTGCCGACCACCGGCACGTCCTGGTGGGCGACGAAACCGAGAATGGCGCGTGCCAGTTCCGGCGGCGCGCCGGTGGCGACCACCACCCGGTCGCCGGCGGCGCGGTGCCGGGCGAACACCTCCAGCGCGTGCGGCAGCAGGCGCTGGCGGATCCGCGCCTCGTGCTGCAGCACGTACTGGTCGATCACCCGATTGAACTCGCGGGCGCGGTGCAGGCCGAAGCTGGCGATCCACACGTAGCCGGAGATGCCGGTGCGCCGGGTCGGCAGCATCGCCACCAGCGGCCCCAGCAGCGGCGTGGCCAGCAGCGCGGCAGCCAGGCGCACGGGGTTGCGCCGGATCAGCCAGGCGAACAGGTGGCTGCCCGAATCGCCGTCGTACAGCGTGTGGTCGAAATCGAACACCACCAGCGGCGCATCGGCGCGCGGCGCGGGATAGGCCTCGCTCATGGTTCGAAGAACAGCTGGCGCAGCGCCTCGCCGGGTTCCTCGGCGCGCATGAAGGCTTCGCCGACCAGGAACGCGTGCACGCCGGCCGCGCGCATCGTCGCCACGTCGGCCGGGCCGAGGATGCCGCTCTCGGTGACCAGCAGGCGATCGCGCGGTACCGCGTCCTGCATTGTCAGCGTGGTCTGCAGCGACACCTCGAAGGTGCGCAGGTTGCGGTTGTTGATGCCGATCAGCGGCACCGGCACCTGGATCGCGCGTTCCAGTTCGTCGATGTCGTGCACTTCGACCAGCACGTCCATGCCCAGTTGCAGCGCCAGCGCCGACAGTTCGGCCAGCTGCAGGTCGTCGAGCGCGGAGACGATCAGCAGGATGCAGTCGGCGCCGAGCACGCGCGCCTCATACACCTGGTACGGGTCGATGATGAAGTCCTTGCGCAGCACCGGCAGCGTGCACGCCTCGCGCGCCTGTTGCAGATAGCGGTCGTGACCCTGGAAGAAGTCCTCGTCGGTCAGCACCGACAGGCAGGCGGCGCCGCCGAATTCGTAGCTGACCGCGATATCGGCCGGGTGGAAGTCGGCGCGGATCACGCCCTTGGATGGGCTGGCCTTCTTGACCTCGGCGATCACCGCGGGGTCGCCGGCGGCGATCGCGGCCTGCAGCGCGCGCGCGAAACCGCGCACCGGCGGCGCCGCCTCGGCGCGCGCCATCAGCTCGGACAGCGGCACGCGCGCGCTGCGCGCGGCGATCTCTTCGGCCTTGCGGGCGAGGATGGTGCGGAGGATGTCGCTGCTCATAGGGCTTGGATCCTGGGGGACGGGCATTATCGGTCAAGATGGTGAAGGCCGGAGTATGGGCCGGGATTCGGGATTCGGGATTCGGGATTCGGCCAGCGGCATGGCCGGTTGCCGCCGACAAGCGCACCGCGATGGCCGCCAAGCGCCTCAATGCGTAGATCCGCGTTGGTTCGAGCCTGGCGCCGCAGTCGGCAACGCGGTGACAACCGGGCTTCAGGTAGCGGTCGGCGGCTAGGTGCGCTGGAGTCTGCCGCGTCAGTCCCTGGCCTCGCGTGCGTCGAACTCCTGCCGGTCGGACAATTCGAAGTACAGCACCTCGGACCAGTTGGTGAGTCCCAGCGGCCGCTCGGTGGCGCCGGTGCGCGTGCTGTCGCAGTCGTCGTCGAAGCGCAGGCCGTGGAAGACATCGAGCGGCGGTGCGCCCTGTTCGACAGCCAGGCGGCGCAGCAGGCGCGCCGCCTCGTGGGTGTCGGCCGGCAAGGCTTCGAAGGCCGCACCGACGGCGCGGCAGCGTTCGATCTCCTCCTCGACGCATGCGCGCAGTTCCGCTTCTTCGGCCGCCGACATCATGTCCAGCTCGACGGTCTCCAGCAGCAGGAACGCGTCGCGGTTCTCTTCCAGGAACGCGATCGTTTCGTCCAGCCAGCCCGGCAAGTGCTCGACCGTCGCAGGCGCACGCACCGGCGCCTCGATCGGTGCCGATACCGGCGTCGCCGAGAACATCCGCGCGAGACGCCCCAGCCAGGACACCGGTGGTGGCGCGGCGATCGGCGCCGGAGAGGGCGGTGCGGCAGGCGCAGCCGTCGCCGCGATCACCTTCACGATCTCGGCGAAGCGCCTGACCCGCTCCAGGCCCGGCGCGAACGGACTGCTGATCGCATGCAGGCGCGGGGGTTGGTCTTCGTCCTCGTCTTCGCCCTCGTCGGGCTCCTGATCGCTGGCCTCAACGACATCTTCGTCGTTGTTCTCGTCATCGTCCTCGTCGTCATCCAGGCCTTCCGCCACGAGCGAGGCGCATAGCTGGGGATCGGCCGACATCAGCAGCCGGTACACGAACGGCACGTCGTACGCCCACTCCGAGAGGCTGGCAATGGTCTCGGGCCGGTCGTAGTAGGACGTCGGCCGGTTGCCGAGGCTGTAGAGATAGGATCGGTTGGCCATGCAAATCCTCGTGTCGGGGTGCGCCGCCGATGCGCAGCGGACCGCAGCTTATCGCGCCGGCCAACGTACCGCCCTGCACACGTATCGCCACCGGCACATTCGCTCATCCGCATGACGCGCGAACGACATGGCGCGCACCAAGCCTGCATTGCCGACGGCATGGATGGCCGCGGCGGCGACGCGGCGACCGTTTTGCCGCTCCGTCGCGTTCAGCCGGCAGCGGACGCCGCGTCCTGCAGACCCGCCAAGCGCCGCGTACACGCCACATACGCATCGAGCTTGGCGCGCGCGCGGCCGTCGGCGATCGCCGTGCGTGCCAAGCCGATGCCGGCGCCGATATCGGCCGCCACGCCGGCCACGTACAGCGCCGCGCCGGCGTTGAAGGCGACGATGTCCAGCGCCGGACCGGGCACGTTGTCGAGCACGCCGAGCAGCATCGCCATCGATTCGGCGGCATCGGCGACCTTGAGGTTGCGGCTGGCCGACATGGCGATGCCGAAATCCTCCGGATGCACTTCGTACTCGCGCACTTCGCCGTCGCGCAGTTCGCCGACCAGGGTGCCGGCGCCGAGCGAGAGTTCGTCCATGCCGTCGCGCCCCCACACCACCAGCGCGCGCTCGGCGCCCAGCTCGTGCAGCACGCGCGCCTGGATGCCGACCAGGTCGGGATGGAACACGCCCATCAGGATGTTCGGCGAACCGGCCGGGTTGGTCAGCGGTCCGAGGATGTTGAAGATGGTGCGCACCCCCATCTCGCGCCGTACCGGCGCCACCACCTTCATCGCCGGGTGGTGCACCGGCGCATACATGAAGCCGATGCCGGTGGCGTCCAGGGCCTGCGCCACCTGCTCGGGCTGCAGCTCGATCGCCGCGCCCAGCGCTTCCAGCGCGTCGGCGCTGCCGGACTTGGAGGAGACGCTGCGGTTGCCGTGCTTGGCCACCTTGGCGCCGGCCGCGGCGGCCACGAACATCGCGCAGGTGGAGATGTTGAAGGTGTGCGAGCCGTCGCCGCCGGTGCCGACGATATCGACCATGTGGGTGCGGTCGGCGACCTCGACGGTGCGCGAGAACTCGCGCATCACCGCGGCCGCGCCGGCGATCTCGCCGATCGTCTCCTTCTTCACCCGCAGCCCGGTGAGGATCGCCGCGGTCATCATCGGCGACACTTCGCCGCGCATGATCTGCCGCATCAGCCCGACCATCTCGTCGTGGAAGATCTCGCGGTGCTCGATGGTGCGTTGCAGGGCTTGCTGGGGGGTCAGCGTCATGGCGGTTCCTGGACGTTCAAAGACTGGCGTGCTCGAGGATTTCCTGGCCCATCAGCACGCAGTCGCCTTCGCGCATCCGGTAATAGAGCAGGCGCATGCGGTACTCGCCCTTGTAGACGTAGCCCATCACTTCCAGAACGTCGAAGCGTTGCTTGGCATTGGCCGGATTGGCGATGGACGGCAGCGGCCGGGCCGGGCCCGGCACCTCCGCGCGCTCGTCGTTGCCGACATGGAAATTCAGCAGGCGCCGCGCCTGCGCCACGGCCTGGTCGGCGCACTGCATGGTCGAGGGCACCGCAGCGGCTCGGACCGGCGCCATGGCCAGGATGGCGCTGGCCGCCAACAACAACGACAGGTATCGGTTCATTGCGGACGCTCCAGAAAGTTACGCAGCAAGGCGTGGCCGTGCTCGGTGAGGATGGACTCGGGATGGAACTGCACGCCCTCGACCGGGAACTGGCGGTGACGCAGGCCCATGATCTCTTCCATCGTGCCGTCTTCGTTTTCGGTCCAGGCGGTCACTTCCAGACAGTCCGGTAGCGTGGTCTTCTCCACCACCAGCGAGTGGTAGCGGGTGGCCTCGTAGCGGTCCGGCAGGCCGGCGAACACGCCACGGCCTTCGTGGCGGATGCGCGAGGTCTTGCCGTGCATGATGGTGCCGGCACGCACCACCTGCCCGCCGTAGGCCTGGCCGATGCTCTGGTGACCCAGGCACACGCCGAGGATCGGCGTGCGCTGGCCGAGCCGCTCGATCAGCTGCAGCGACACGCCGGCCTCGTTCGGCGTGCACGGGCCGGGCGAGATCACGATCCGCTCCGGCGCCAGCCGCTCGATCTCGTCCACGCTGAGCGCGTCATTGCGCACCACCTTGACCTCGGCGCCGAGCGCCTGCAGGTACTGCACGAGGTTGTAGGTGAAGCTGTCGTAGTTGTCGAGCATCAGCAGCATGGCAGGGGACTCATTGCGCGATCAGGAAGACCGCATAGACGTTTTCGGAAAGGGTGAGGCTGCCGGCTTCGAGGGATTCGGCGGCACTTTGAGCACGCGACCCGCTCACCGTGACGATGTCGGATCCGCGCGGCTCGGCGATTACTTGCGTCCCGGACGATGGCCAACTCCCGGCCTGGATACCGTAGGCAAAATCCGGCGCCACTTCAGAGATGGTGTACAGGCCGCCGAGGCGCACGCCGTAAGCTTTGGCCAGTGCCTGTGCCGAAATTCGCGTCTGCTCTGCCGCCTGGCGCTTGAGCTCGGCCCGTGCAGCAGCTTCCCCGCTGTAGCTCGGACTGATACCCGACACCTGCAGTTCCTCGCTGGTGCTGAGCTTGCCGAGCAAGCCGCGTACGTCGTCCAGCGAACCGAAGTCGGCGGACAAGGTCCGCTGCACCCGGGTCCCTTCGAAGACTTGCTTGTTGTCTTCGTAGCGCCGCTCTGGCTGGATCGACAGCGTCGTCGCCTGCACGCTGTCGGCGAGCGCATGCTGTTGCTTGAATGCAGCCAGCACGTTCGCCGCATTGGCCTGCACGCGCTTGCGCGCCGCACCCGGGTCGGCATCCACTGCACTCAGCGTGATCTTGACCCCGAAGCGATCCGGCACCACTTCGCGCTGCGCCTCGCCCTTGACCAGCAGGTGCGGCTGCGACGGCAGGCTGTTGACCTGCGCGCTGGCGAACGCCGGCAATGCCAGCAGCACGGCGATGACCCAGCGACCGATCGTGTTCGTTTTCATCCTTGCTCTCCTTGGCGAATGTCAGCCGGCCGCGCGTCGCGCGCCGGGGTACGAAAGCGCGGCGAAATCGCTGCACAGCGCGTCGACCGCCGCGGCCTGCGTGGCCCACGAGGTCACGAAACGGATCACCCAGCGGCCGTCGGCCAGCGCCTGCCAGCGCTCGAAGTCGTAGCGCTGCGCCAAGGCCTCGACGGCGTCGGCCGGCAGCGTCACGAACAGCTGGTTGGTCGGCGAATCCGACGCGAACTGCGCGCCAGCCGCGGCCAGGCCTTCGCGCAGGCGCGCGGCCATGCGGTTGGCATGCGCGGCCAGTTCGTAGAACAGGCCGTCCTCGAACAGCGCGGCGAACTGCGTGCCGAGCACCATGCCCTTGGCCAGCAGCGCGCCGCGCTGCTTGAGCAAGTAGCGGAAATCGGCCTGCAACGCGGGATTGACGATCACCAGCGCCTCGCCGAGCAGCGCGCCGTTCTTGGTGCCGCCGATATAGAACGCATCGGTCAGCGCGGCGACATCGGCCAGGCTCAGGTCGTTGCCCTCGGCGGTCAATGCGCTGCCGATGCGCGCGCCGTCCAGGAACAGCCACAGCCCATGCGCGTCGCAGACGTCGCGCAAGGCCTGCAGCTCATGCTTGCGATAGATGGTGCCGAGCTCGGTGGTGTTGGACACGTACACCAACCGCGGCTGCACCATGTGTTCGTTGCCGTGCTCGGCCAGCAGCGGCGCGATCAGCGCCGGGCTCAGCCGGCCATCGGCCGCCTCCACCGTCAGGACCTTGTGCCCGGTGGCCTCGATCGCGCCGGTCTCGTGCGTGGCGATATGCCCGCTGGCGGCGGCGATCACCGCCTGATGCGGACGCAGAAAGGCGCCGATCGCGGCCAGGTTGGTCTGCGTGCCGCCGACCAGCAGGTGCACGTCGGCGTGCGCGCAGGCGATCTCGCGGCGGATCAGCTGCGCCGCGCGGTCGCTGTGCCGGTCCAGGCCGTAGCCGCCGTTCTGCTCGGCGCTGGCCGCGGCCAGCGCGGCGAGCAGGCGCGGATGCGCGCCTTCGCTGTAGTCGTTGCGGAAGCTGATCCGCGGGCTCGGCGCGGACACGCTCACAGCCCCTTCGCCGCCTCGGCCACCGCGCGGAACAGCGCGCGGCCCTTGTTCATGGTCTCGTCCCATTCCTTCTGCGGATCGGAGTCGTAGACGATGCCGGCGCCGGCCTGCACGTGCAGGCGGCCGTGCTTGATCACCGCGGTGCGGATCGCGATCGCGGTATCGGCATCGCCGTGCCAGCCCAGATAGCCGATGCTGCCGGCATAGACGTTGCGCTTGATCGGCTCCAGTTCGCGGATCACTTCCAGCGCGCGGATCTTCGGCGCGCCGCTGACGGTGCCGGCGGGGAACGTGGCACGCAGCACGTCGGCGTAGCTGAGCCCGGGCAGCAGCGTGCCGGTGACTTCGCTGACGATGTGCATGACGTGGCTGTAGCGCTCGATCACGAAGCGTTCGCCGACCGCGACGGTGCCGGCCTGCGACACGCGGCCGGCGTCGTTGCGGCCCAGGTCGATCAGCATCAGGTGCTCGGCGCGCTCCTTCGGATCGGCCAGCAGCTCCGCTTCCAGCGCCAGGTCCTCTTCCACGGTCTTGCCGCGCGGGCGGGTGCCGGCGATCGGACGCACGGTGACCTGGCCGGCTTCCAGCCGCACCAGGATCTCCGGCGAGGAGCCGACCACCTGAGTGTCGCCGACGTCGAGGAAATACATGTACGGCGACGGATTCAGCGCGCGCAGCGCGCGGTACACGTCCACCGGGCGCGCGCTGAACGGCACGCTCAGGCGCTGGCTCAGCACCACCTGGAAGATGTCGCCGGCGCGGATGTATTCCTTGGACTTCTCCACCGCGGCGATGAAGCCTTCGCGGGTGAAACCGGACACGAAGTCGCTTTCGTCGAGCACGTCGCGCGCCAGCGGTACCGGGTAGCCGGCGCCGGGCTGGCGCAGCGTGGCGGTCAGCGCGTCCAGCCGCGCCTGCGCCTGGTCCCAGGCGTCGGCGTCGCGCGGATCGGCGTGCACGATCAGGTACAGGCGGCCCTTGAGGTTGTCGAAGACCGCGACCTCTTCGGACAGCATCAGCAGGATGTCGGGCGTGTCGAGTTCGTTGCGCTTGTCGCCGCTGGCCAGGCGCGGCTCGATGTAGCCGATGCATTCGAAGCCGAACCAGCCGACCAGGCCGCCGGTGAAGCCGGGCACGCCGTCGAGCTTGGGCACCGAATGCGCCGAGCGCAGCGCTTCGACCTCGGCGAACGGATCGGCGACCTCGCGGCGCTCGATCAGCTCGCCGTGATCGCGCACTTCCAGCGTATGCCCGCTGAAGGTGTACACGCGCCGTACCGGCAGGCCGATGATCGAATAGCGGCCGAAGCGTTCGCCGCCTTCGACCGATTCGAACAGGTAGGTATGCGGGGCGTCGGCGAGCTTGAGATAGACCGACAGCGGCGTGTCCAGGTCGGACAGCACTTCGCGGACGACGGGGATGCGGGTGTGGCCTTCAGCGGCGTAGCGCTGGAACAGCTCGCGGGTGATCAAGACGACTTTCCTTCCGGGACTCGGTGGCGGGGCGGACGACGGCTACAGGCCACCATCGCCACGCACGGCGAGCGGAAGTGAAGGAACGCTGGGTCGTCAGGCTGGACACGGCGGCTACTTTACCGCAACTGCGGCGACTGGCAACGGTTGCAGAAGGGACCATCGGCGCTGCGGTGGATGGGCTGTTGCAGCCTGGAAAGCGAAAGCACTGCTTAGGCTGGATGCAGTCGGGACTGAAGTCCCTCCCACACTGCACCCGGCCGCCGCGCCGCAAGTCCCATTGCGGGAGCGACTGCAGCCTGGAAAGCGAAAACACTGCCTGGGCTGGATGCAGTCGGGACCGAAGTCCCTCCCACAGCGCACCCGACCGCCGCGCCGCAAGCCCCAGTGTGGGAGCGACTTCAGTCGCGACGCGGCACCCCTCCAGGCCAGCGCCCGGCGCGGCCGCTACCCCGCCCGGCCGCGCAGCAACGCCGAATCGGCCGGCAGGTGCATGCGCAGGCGGCCGGCGACGCAATCGATGCGGAAGTGCCGCGAGGTCTCCGGTTCGCCGTCCAAGTTCAAGGTCAGCGGTATGGCCGCGTCGATGCGCACCCACGGCAGCTGCGCGCGCACCGCGACCCGCTCCAGCGCGGCCTGCTTGCCGGAGGTGACCAGCGTGCCCAGGGTCGCGGCGACTTCGCCGCTCATCTCCGGGACGATGGTCAGGTCGAGCAGGCCGTCGTCGAGCAACGCGTCCGGGCACAGCGCCTGGCCGCCGCCGGCCTGGCGTCCGTTGCCCAGGCCGAGCGCGATGAATTCGCCTTCCCAGGCGAAATCCGGCCCCTCGAACCGCGCCTGGATCGGATCGATCTGGCCCAGCTTGCCCATCCCGGTGATCAGGTAGGCCAGGCCGCCGAGCATCTTCTTCAGGCCCTCGTCGGTTTCCACCGTGACCTGGGTGCCGAAGCCGCCGCTGGCGACATTGGCGCACCAGTGCGGCCCGTGCTCGGCCTCGATGCGCAGCAGGTCGATGGCCACCGCCGGCGCCTGCGCGACCAGTTCCAGCGCCGCCAGCGGGGTGTCGGGAATGCCGGCGGCGGTGGCGAAATCGTTGGCCGTGCCCAACGGCACCAGGCCCAGCGCCGGCAGCGCCGCAGCCGCGGCGTCATGGTGCGCGAGGGCGCTGGCCACCTCGCTCAAGGTGCCGTCGCCGCCGGCGGCGACGATGCAGTCGGCGCCGTCGGCCACGGCCTCGGCCACGTAGCGCTCGGCGTCGCCCTCCTCCCAGGTCACCCGCACCTGCAGTCGGATGCCGCGCTCGCGCAGCGCGGACACGGCCTCGCGCAGCGGCTCGTCGCCCGCCGACTTGCCATTGAGGATCAGACGCCAGTGCGGTGCTGCCATGCGGACCTTCCCGAGATCAGGCCTGCAGCCTAGCCGGCGACGGATGCGGACATCGTGAATGCGCGGCGCGCCGGCGCGCGGGCGATGCCCGCCGTGCCCGGAGCGCGCCACGGTGAGACATCGGCCCTGGCCGGCCTGCCGCGAGCGGTCGCTGGCCTAGCGCCCGGCACGCGGCGCGATGTCGGCCGCGCTGTCATACCTGCGTCACCGATCGCCCGGAACATGGAAGGCCATAGCAAGGACGACGGATGGAGGCAGGATCAGCCTCCGATTTCTCCCAGGGGCCGCACTGGCGACAGTGCGGTTCTTTCTTTTGCGCCGCCGCTCAGCCGGCCGCGAACCTGGCCAGCGCCTCGCCCTGCAGGCGGTACACGGTCCATTCGTCCTGTGCCTGCGCGCCGGCGGCCTGGTAAAAATCAATCGCCGGCTGGTTCCAGTCGAGCACCGACCATTCGAAGCGGCCGCAGCCCTCGGCCAGCGCCTGCCGGGCCAGGTGCCGCAGCAAGGCCTTGCCGGCGCCGCTGCCGCGGTGTTCCGGGGCCACGTACAGGTCTTCCAGGTACAGGCCGTTGCGGCCGAGCCAGGTCGAGTAGTTGTAGAAGTACACCGCGTAGCCGATCGGCTGCGCGTCGGCCTCGCAGATCAGCGCGTGCGCGGTGGCGCCGGGGCCGAACAGGCTGGCGCGCAGGCCGGCCTCGTCGGTCTGCACCGCGTCCTCGGCGCGCTCGTAGCGGGCCAGGTCGCGGATCAGGCGCAGGATCAGCGCCGCATCGTCGGCGGTGGCCGGGCGGATGTGCAGCGCGGCCATCTCAGCGCGCCGCCACCGCTGCCCGCATCTGCGCGATCACCGCGGCATAGTCGGGCGCGTTGAAGATGGCCGAGCCGGCGACGAAGGTGTCGGCGCCGGCGGCGGCGATCGCGGCGATGTTGTCGGGCTTGACCCCGCCGTCGATCTCCAGCCGGATCGGCTTGCCGCTGGCGTCGATCCGGGCGCGGATCGCGCGCAGCTTGTCCAGCGCCGACGGGATGAAGGCCTGGCCGCCGAAGCCCGGGTTGACCGACATCACCAGCACCAGGTCCAGGTCGTCGAGCACCCAGTCGAGGATGTCCACCGGCGTGGCCGGATTGAGCACCAGCCCGGCCTTGCAGCCGTGCGACTTGATCAGCTGGATGCTGCGGTGCACGTGGCGGCTGGCCTCGGGGTGGAAGCTGATGAGGCTGGCGCCGGCCTCGGCGAAGTCCGGGATCAGCCGGTCCACCGGCTCGACCATCAGGTGCACGTCGATCGGCGCGGTGACGCCGTGCTTGCGCAGCGCCTGGCACACCATCGGGCCGATGGTCAGGTTGGGCACGTAATGGTTGTCCATCACGTCGAAATGGATCCAGTCGGCGCCGGCTTTGAGGACGTTGTCCACTTCCTCGCCGAGGCGGGCGAAATCGGCGGACAGGATGGACGGGGAGATGATGCAGTCGGACATGGCGAAGGTCTCAGCGCTTGCGCAGGGTGCGGATACGGTCGTAGGCGGTGTTGAGCTGGCTGGCCTTCTTCTCGGCCCGCGCCCGCAGCTCCGGGCTGGCGCCGGCGACCTTGTCGGGGTGGTACTGGGAGATCAGCCGGCGGTAGGCCAGTTCGATCTCGGCGTCGGTGGCGTCGCGGCGCACGCCCAGCTCGCGGTAGGGGTCGTCGCGCTGGCCGAGCTTGAACCAGTCAGCATCGAAGGCGTGCCCGACCAGCAGCCCGAGCACCGCGCCGAACACCGGATTGGGCCGGAACAGCAGCGCCCCGGCGATGGCGCCGAGCAGTTTTCCGTACCAGTGCATGGGCGAGGGCGGGCTCGGCGGACAAGGCCTCGCATTTTACGGCACAGCGGGGCTTTCCGGCCGTACACTACGCGGCCCGCTGTCGAGCCGCGGGCCCGCCGGGTCCCGGGACAGCCGCCATTGCGAAGTCCGTAGGAGTGCCTGTGTCCACCACGCTGTTGCAATCCGATCTGCCCGGCCTGCCGTTGCGTCACCGGGGCAAGGTCCGCGACGTATTCGATATCCCCCGCGACCGCCTGCCTGCCGACGCCCCGCCCGGGGACTACCTGCTGATGGTCGCCACCGACCGTCTGTCCGCGTTCGACGTGGTGCTGCCCGACCCGATTCCCGGCAAGGGCGAGATGCTGTGCCAGGTCTCCAACTTCTGGTTCAAGAAGACCGAGCACCTGATGCCCAACCACCTGACCGGCATCGACGTGGCCGCGGTGCTGCCCGCCGGCGTGGACGCGGCGCTGTACGCCCGGCGCGCGGTGGTGACCAAGAAGCTCAAGCCGGTGCCGGTGGAAGCGATCGCCCGCGGCTACCTGATCGGCAGCGGCTGGAAGGACTACCAGCGCACCGGCAAGGTCAGCGGCATCGAGCTGCCCGACGGCCTGCGCCAGGCCGAGAAGCTGGCCGAACCGATCTTCACCCCCTCGACCAAGGCCGCGGTCGGCGACCACGACGAGAACATCGACTTCGACGCGATGGTGAAGACCGTCGGCGCCGAACTGGCCGAGCGCGTGCGCGACGCCACCCTGCGCATCTACCGCTTCGCCGCCGACTTCGCCGCCGAGCGCGGCATCCTGCTGGCCGACACCAAGTTCGAGTTCGGCACCGACGCCGACGGCCGCCTGTACATCATGGACGAGATGCTGACCCCGGATTCCTCGCGCTACTGGCCGGCCGACGAGTACCAAGTGGGCACCAGCCCGCCGAGCTACGACAAGCAGTTCGTGCGCGACTACCTGGAGACGCTGGACTGGGGCAAGACCGCGCCCGGCCCCAGCCTGCCGCAGGACGTGATCGACCGCACCCGCGCCAAGTACGCCGAGGCGCTGCAGCGGCTGGCGGGGATTTCGATCGACTGAGGTCGGCGATAGCCGCCGGGTGGAGGGGGGGCGCGGGATTGCCCTCCTCTTTACCAATCTGCCGCTCGCGGATAAAGGCTTGCACCGGGTTCGCAGCCCATCTGGGCACGACCGCGAACGCCCGCGTGCCAGGGGCCAGCGGCGCTTCGAGCGCACCCCGCAACGCGATGGATTTCACCGACTTTTTACCCTTCGCTGACGAGACTCACCGTCTGCACGTGGTCATGCCATCCAACAAGATCAGGAGGATCCGTTGGTCATCGTACGCACTCTCTTCGCCACCCTTGGCCTGGCCCTGGCGCTCTCCGCCTGCAAGCCGCAGCAGGACGACCCAACAGCCATCGCATCCCCTGCGCCCACGCCAGCAGTCGCGCCGGCACCGGCGGCGCCTGCCTGTCCGGATGCGGACTTCGATAGCTTCCTCAAGCGTTTCAGCGCCGACATCGCGGTGCAGGAAAAGGCCACGGCTGATCCACTGACGATGATCCGGCTCGATCCGGAGGCCCAACCCGAGCCGAAGCCGGTGACCAGCGCCGTCCCGCTACACGATGTCGAGTGGCCGGTGATTCCGAACTTGGAGGCGGCCCGCAACGGTGGCCGCGAGGTCACCGTCTCCGAGGAAGCCGACGGCCGCCGGGTGCTGGTGCGCACGGCGGACACCGGCGACCAGCAGGTCTACCACTTCGCCCAGCGCCCGTGCTGGACGCTGGTGAAGGTGGACGACCAATCCTTGTGAGCCTATCCGCCGTCCCTGACGGTTTCGTGCTGAACGGTTTCGTACGACGTCTCCCGCGCGGAGACGACATTGAGGCGATCCGATGCGAAGTTCCATCTCCATCCTGCTTGCCCTTGGTTTGACTCCCTGGCTCGGGCTCGCCGCATGCGGTGCCAGGCCTGACGCCGCAGACCGAATCGCCGAGGCACCGCCAGCGGCGCCCTCACGTTCGCCCTCCCCTGCTTCGACGCCATCGGCCATACAAGGACAGACCGGCATGATCAAGGAATGCCCCGGCGCACGCCTGCACCTGACCACCGTCCCTTCCCAGAGTCAGGCTCCCACCGTGACGCGTGTGGAGCTGGAGCGTGGCGGACAACGCCAGACGCTGGCGCCACCTCCTGAGATGGCGGACTACACCGCGGTGGGCCTGGGCTGCGCACAAGACAAGACAGGAACTGATTATTTCGTCGTCCAGTACGGCGAACTGCCCTACGGTTGCGAGTTTTGCGAATGGTTCTTCCTCTACGACACGCAGGGACGGCTGCTGAATCACGCCACGCCGCCATTGCGCGAACAGGACCACCAGCAAAGCCCGAACAACGACGAGTACGAAGGCAAGCTTGAAGAGCTGGGGCTGAAGCACCCGGAACTGATGCCCTTCCAGCCCTGAGCCAAGGATGTCCATGCGCCGGCGATGGCGGCACGTGGCCGATGCAGTACGCAGTACATGGAGCAGCACCCCTCGCAAGGAAGAATCTGTCTCATAGAAAGGAACGCACGATATGACCGACGACACGATCTACACCGACATGGTGCAACCGCGCGGCAACGCCTACCGCAGCGACCAACTCAAACCCTGGAGCCACTATCGCGAACCCATCGACAGCGAAGATGGCCGACTTCATGGCGAATCCCGCCGCTGGGGCGACGCCAGCCCGCAAACCCAGTCCAGGGTGATAGATAGCCTGATAGACGCCTCCCACGATGCCGGACTTTCAGCGCGAGAAACCGCTTACGTGCTTGCAATCGCCCGGGTCGAATCAGGCTTCAATCCCGATGCGGCGGCGGGGACCACATCGGCTTCTGGCCTGGGCCAGTTCATCGATCGCACCGGCGCCCATTACGGCATTAACGGGACCAATCGTTTCGATGTGCAGACACAGTCGCAGGCGCTGGTGCAGCACTTCGTCGAAAACCGCAATCTCGCGCATAGCCGTGGCCAGGGCGAGGACTACATTTACAAATACCACCACGACGGCCCCACCCAAAACCATGGCGGCCTTGCCCTGTCCCGACGCGAAATCACGCCCTACCTGGAGCGCTACGAGCAGTTCGTGGAGCAGCACCGCGCCCAGACGCAGGGACACGCGCCAAACCAGCCGGCGGCAACGGCGCCGCCAAGCGAATCGCGCACTTCCCGCAGCGATTTCCAACAGACCATGGAACGCATGCTACCCGGCCAAGGTGGTACCGATGCGCACATTACCGGCCACTACGGCGAGCACCGCGGCAGCCGCGGCGCGCACGGCGGCACCGACTTCAACTACGAAGGCGGGCAAGCCGGACTCAACAAGCAGCACCCAACGGTGCATGCGCCGATCGCCGGCACGGTGACCTTCTCCGGCGGCCAGTACGGCACGGTGAAGATCCTCGATGCGCAGGGCAATTCGCACGAGATCCTGCACCTGGACTCGCGTTCGGTGCGCCAGGGCCAGACGGTGAACGCCGGCGATCCGATCGGCACGATGGGCGGACGCGGTCCCGAAGGGCCCAACCAGTACGCCCAGCACGTGCACTACCAGATCAAGGGCCCGAACGGGGCCACGATCAGCCCGGAAACCTGGTGGAACCAGGGCCGCCAGGTCGAGGCCGGCGAGCGTGGCCAGCACCATGCCGCGACCGGGACGCTGGTCCACGGCGACCACAACGAGGGCGTCCGCACGCTGCAGCAGCAACTCAACCAGCTTGGCGTGCGCGATGCGCACGGGAAGCCGCTGACCGAAGACGGTCGCTTCGGCGACAACACGCGCGACGCGGTACGCACCTACCAGCAGACGCATGGGTTGCTGGTCGACGGCAAGGCCGGGACGCAGACGCTGGGCAGCCTGCGCGAACAACTGCGCGCTCCGCAGGAGCAGGCACAGGCGCCACAGCGCCAGACGCCTGCCGAGGCCGATCCACTGGTCAAGGCGGTACGCGAGCGCATGCCGGAAGGCACCACGCCCGAGGTCGCCGCCAATGTGGCGCTGCAGGCCAAGCAGAGCGGCATCGACAGCGCCGACAAGCTGCGCAGCATCACTGTACAGGACGACAAGGCCTACGTGCTCGGCACCACGCCCGGTTTCCGCGCGGTGGTGGACCTGCAACAGCCTGCGCCGCCGCTGGAGCAGACCAATGCGCGGTTGCTGGCCAGCCATGCGGCGCAACAGCAGAACGTGCAGGAAGAGCAGCAACGGATCGTGCAGGGCGGGCGCTGACGCCTGTCGCTTCCGCGCTGCCGGCGCTCGCGTGCGACAGCACGCGCGCCGGCAGCGTGCAGGTACTCGGCGTGACGCGCGGCGCGTCCGCCGCGCCGCGCGCTTCAACCTGCCGCAGTGCCCTGCAGGGCCGGCTCGCGCGGCATGCTCCGTTGCAGGCCGCGTAGCAGGACCCAGGCCACCAGGGACACGGCGACGACCACGTAGCCCACCACCGGGAAGTGCTGCAGCTTGCCGTCGGCCCCCATGGTGACGATGTGCCCGGCGATCAGCGATGCCAGGCCGCCGGACAGTTGCTGCACGGAGGCACCGATCGCGTTGAACGCCCCGCGCTGCTGCAGCGCCGGTACCGAGGCGGCCAGTGCCTGGTACGGAATCATGCGCGAGAAGATCGCGGCGAACAGCAGCACATTGACCACGATCAGCACCGGCAGCGAGACCCGGCCAAGATGGGTGTAGATCAGCACCATGAGGATGCTGAGCGCGGTGCCGAAGGTGAACACACGCAAGGTGCCGAAGCTGTCGGTCGCCCTGCCGATCAACGGGCCGAACACGATGGCGCAGACCCCGGTGATCAGATAGATGGTGGGCAGACTGTGCAGGTCGATGCCGAGATTGCCGACGAGGTACGCACTGCCGAACGGCATCAGCATGAAGCCGCCGGTGCTCAGCAGCGCGGTCGTCGCGAACGCCAATTGGTAGCGCGGCACGGCGAGGGTGCGCAGCAGATGCCGCCATGCGCCGTGTTCGCGCGGCGCCTGCAGATGTCCGGCGACCGGTTGCAGCTTCCACGCCACGACCAGGCCGGCGGCCAGGCCGAGCGCGGCCATCGCCAGGAATGGCGCATGCCAGTCCCAGCGGTTGGACAGGTACAGGCCGATCGGAATCCCCAGCACCTGGCTGGCGGCGAAGGCGGTCTGGATCAATCCCATCACCCGGCCACGCAGCTGCGCGGGGAACAGGTCGGTGGCGATGGCCAGCACCACCGAGCCGATCACGCCGCCGAACAGCCCGGTGACGATGCGCGCCAGCAACAGGCTGTGGAAGCTCTGCGCCAAGCCGCACCACGCGGTGCCGACCACGAAACCGGTGTAGAAGAACAGCAGGATCTTCTTGCGATCGAACCTGTCGGCAAAACCTGCCGTCAGCAAGCCCGACGCCGCGGCGCTGAACGCGTACGCGGACACGACCAGGCCGAATTGGGTCGGGCCGATGCGCAGCGCGGGCATGATGGTGGCACCCAGCGGCGACATCAGCATGAAATCGAGGATGACCGCGAACTGCAGGAACGCCAGCATGCCCGCCACCACTTTCTGGTAGGCGGTGAAGCCGGATGGGACGACGGCGGCGTCGGCGCTCATGGCTGCGGCATCCGGCGGCGCAGGCTGATGGCATGTTCCGGGCACGCAGCGACGCACAGGCCGCAGCCGAGGCAGGCGTCGGCCTTGGGCGTATACGCCACGCGCATGCCATGCACGCGCAGCTTGAACCGGGGCCGCCATCCAAGCTCCGCATAGTCGGCCGCATCGATGCGCCGCAGTTCGAATACCTGCTCCGGGCACACCTGCACGCAATCGCCCTTGCCCTCGCAGCGCGCCAGTTCGACGATCGGCGCCACCGTCCCGGGCGGCTGCCTGCAGACGGTCAGCGCACTATCAAGAGGCGTCATTGGCGTTCGCCCCGGTGCCGGCGGCGGTGCATGGCGTGCCTGAACTGCTCGCGCTCTTCCGGCGTCATCGCCTGCCATTTCTCCCAGTGGCGGTGTCTGTGCCAGCCACCGTGCCCGCGGAATCCGCCGAACAGGATGCGGCTGAGCACCAGCAATCCCAGCGCATGCGGATAGTCGATCGGGTGTGCGCCACTCACCGCGAACGGCACGACCGCATTCCACAGCAGCATGACCACCGCGCCGAGGACGGCCAACGCCGCCAGCACGAACACCGCCTTGCCCAGATATCTCGCTTTGAATGCCATCTCGTTCACTCCTTCAGGATTCGAGTTCGTCGTAAGCCGTTTGCAGGCGCGCGCGCAGGTACAGCACGGCGTAGCGCTTGCGTGCCAGCAAGGTGTTGATCGCGATGCCGCTGTCGGCCGCCATCTGCTTGAAACTGCGGCCTTCGAATTCGTGGGCCACGAACACCTCGCTCTGGCTCTGCGGCAGCTCGTCGAGCGCCTGCTGCAAGGCCAACAGCAGGCGCGCGCGCGCATACGCCGCGTCCGGTCCGCCGCCGGGCGCCGGCAGCGCCAGATCCAGGCGCAGCGTGTCGTCGTCGGCGTCCTCGCCGGCGTCGTCGCGGTACTCCTGCAGCGGCTGCGCGTTGCGTTTGCGGAAGCGGTCGATGATGCGGTTGCGCGCCACCTGGAACAGCCAGGCGCTGGCCTGCTCGATCGGCGCGGGAAGCCTGTAGGCCTGCACGAACTCGGACAGCACGTCCTGCAGGATGTCCTCGGCCTCGGCGCGGTCGAGCACGCGGCGGCGGATGAAGTTGCCGAGCCTGGAGCGCTCGCGCAGGACCGTCGCGGCGATGGCGCGGTCGGTCTCGGGCGCTGGGTTCGTTGGGCTCATGCTGTTGCAGACGTGGCAGCGCGGCCGATATTGTGGCCGGCGCCGGTTTTTTTCGCGCGTGCCGCAAGCCGTCGCAAAACGGACCCGGCCGCAGGCGCCGGCGCCCGCTGCGAGAGGTGCGCCGGCTTGTGCCGCCCGCTGTCTCCGCGTCGCTGCCTGGATGGCGCTATGCTGGTCCGATTCCTGGGAGGGAAGATGGATACCACCGCCTACGCGCGCCCGATCGACCGCTATTTCGCCAGCTATTCCGACGATCACCGCAATGCCGCCAACCAGCGCATCCATGTGCTGGCGGTGCCGGCGATCCTGTGGTCGGTGGTGGCGCTGCTGTGGTGCATCCCGGTCGGCGGCAGCTGGTTCCAGAGCGGGCTGTGGGCGGCACTGGGCATGTTCGCGGCGTGGATGTTCTACAACCGGCTGTCGCGGCCGCTGGGCTACGGCATGCTGGCCACCTTCTTCTTCTGCGGCTGCCTGTGCCGGCTGCTGGAGGCGCGCCTGGGCCTGCACGGCCTGCTGTGGCTGGCCATCGGCGTGTTCGTGGTGGCCTGGATCGCGCAGTTCGTCGGGCACAAGCTGGAAGGCCACAAGCCCAGCTTCCTCACCGACCTGGTGTACCTGCTGATCGGGCCGGCCTGGGTGCTGGCCAAGCTCTATCGGCGCATGGACTGGCGCTACTGAACCTGGCGCCGGGCCTGCTGCCCGCGCCTCAGCGCGGCACGCCCAGCATCGCCGCATCCGGTGCGAAGGCGCGCGGCGCGTAGCCGAAATCGCGCTGCGCCGGCGCCAGATCGAACACCAGGTCCTCGCCCATGCGCTGCAGCGCGGCGCGGTTCATGCCGCGCAGGCGGCCGCCGGCATGGGCGATGCCCAAAGCCAGCGCGAACAGCGCATGCGGCAGCGACAGCAGCCGCGCCGGCGGCTGCAATGCGGCCAGCACGCGCCGCACCATCTCGCGGTAGCTGAGCACTTCGCCGCCGCCCAGCGCATAGCTACGGCCATGCGTGGCCGGATGCGCCAGCACCGCCAGCGCCGCATCGGCCAGGTCCTGCACGTGCACCGGCTGGCGCAGGCCGCGCGCACTGCGCGGCAGCACGAACCAGCCGCTGCGCCGCGCCAGCGTGGCGATCGCGCTCAGCGTGCGGTCGCGGCCGGCGCCGTAGACGAGCGTCGGACGCAACACGGTCACCGCGGCGCCGCGTTCGGCCGCGGCGGCGAACAGGGCCGCCTCGGCCTCGCGCAGGCGCCGGGCGACGTCGCGTTCGGCGGCGTCCAGCGAATCGCGCTTGACCTCCAGGCTGGTGGAACCGAACGCGACCACGCGCGATGCGCGCAGCGGCGTGCGCCGGTACCAGTCGGCGAACGCATCCAGCGGACCGCAACTGAAGATCGCCTCGGCCTGCACCGGCGGCGCCTGCAGCTGGCTCAATTCGCCCGGATGCCAGTGCAGGCCGTCGCGCGGCGTTTGCGGCGTGCGCGAGAACGCATGCACCTGCCAGCCGGCGGCCAGCAGACCGTGCAACAGGCGCTCGCCGATCTGGCCGCTGCCGCCGAACAGCAGCGCCACGCGCGCTTGGGCCGTGGGCGTAAGCGTCGGGGAGGCGGCAGCGGTCGCAGGGGGCGCATCGGTCATCGCAGAAGCATAGCGAGCGCGCGCCGCCGCGCCCAATCCCGTGACCGCCACGCGCTCGCAAGCGCATCACCTGGCCTGCGCTATCGTGGCGCGATGACCTTGCATGCGCCGACCACCATCGCAGGCCAGCGCCGCGGAGTGCCTGTTACACTCGGGCTCCTGCTCGCGAATCTCGTATTCCCTGCATGATCCCCGCTCTGGACATCCTGCTGGCCTTGCCGTTCCTGATGGCGGCGGCCGTCATCGCCCTGCGCCATCGTTCGCGCGCCACGCTGGCCTGGGTCGCCGCGGCGGCGCCGTTGGCCGGGCTGATCCTGCTCGGCACCCTGACCCCGACCGTGCTCGGTGGCGGTATCGTGCGCGCCGACCACGCCTGGCTGCCGCAGATCGGACTGCAGTTCTCGCTGCGCCTGGACGGACTGGCGTGGATGTTCGCCGGGCTGGTGCTGGCGATCGGCGCGCTGGTGGTGATGTACGCGCATTACTACCTCAGCGCGCGCGAGAACGCGGCGCGCTTCTACGGCTACCTGCTGCTGTTCATGGGCGCGATGCTGGGCATGGTGATCGCCGGCAATCTGCTCTTGCTGATGGTGTTCTGGGAACTGACCAGCATCAGCTCGTTCCTGCTGATCGGGTTCTGGTCGCATCGCAAGGATGCGCGCGACGGCGCGCGCATGGCGCTGGTGATCACCGGCGGCGGCGGCCTGGCGCTGCTCGGCGGCGTGCTGCTGATCGGGCGTATCGTCGGCAGCTACCAGCTCGATGCGGTGCTCGCCGCCGGCGACGCGATCCGCGCCAGCGCGCTGTATCCATGGGCGTTGGGGCTGATCCTGCTGGGCATCTTCACCAAGAGCGCGCAGTTCCCGTTCCATTTCTGGCTGCCGCATGCGATGGCGGCGCCGACGCCGGTGTCGGCGTATCTGCACTCGGCGACGATGGTCAAGGCCGGCGTGTTCCTGCTGGCGCGCCTGCATCCGGCGCTGGCCGGCAGCGACCTGTTCTTCTACACGGTCAGCGGCGTCGGCGCGGTCACGCTGCTGGTCGGCGCCTGGTACGCGATCTTCCAGCACGACCTGAAGGGGTTGCTGGCGTATTCGACGATCTCGCACCTGGGCCTGATCACCATGCTGTTCGGGCTGTCCACGCCGATGGCGGTGGTGGCCGGCGTGTTCCACATCCTCAACCATGCGGTATTCAAGGCCTCGCTGTTCATGGCCGCCGGCATCATCGACCACGAGACCCACACCCGCGACATGCGCCGGCTCGGCAACCTGCGCCGCTGGATGCCGTTCACCAGCGCGCTGGCGATCATCGCCTCGCTGTCGATGGCCGGCATTCCGCTGCTCAACGGGTTCCTGTCCAAGGAGATGTTCTTCGCGCAGGCGCTGGACGCCGACGGCCCGGTGGCGATGCGCGTGTTCACCGCCACTGCGGCGCTGCTGGCCGGCGTGTTCGGCGTCGCCTACAGCCTGCGCTTCGTCTACGAGACGTTTTTCGGCAGCGGCCCGCGGCAATTGGACGCCATGCCGCACGAGCCGCCGCGCTGGATGAAGATCCCGGTGGAGATCCTGGTGCTGCTGTGCGTGGCGGTCGGCATCTTCCCGGCGCTGACCGTGGCGCCGGTACTGCGCACCGCGGCCGGCGCGATCCTCGGCGACGCGCTGCCCGCGTACAGCCTGGCGGTCTGGCACGGCTGGAACGCGCCGCTGGCGATGAGCATCGCCGGCGTGGTCGGCGGCGTGGCGCTGTATTTCGGCCTGCGCCGGCTGACCGTGCTGTACACCGAAGTGCGCCGCTCGCTGGGCAAGCGCGTGTTCCACTGGCAGGTGGACGCGCTGTTCGGCATCGCCGCGCGCTTCACCCGCGTGCTGACCAACGGCAGCCTGCAGCGCAGTCTGCGCTGGCTGCTGCTGAGCGCGGTGGTGGTCGCCGCGGCGCCGTTCGTCGCCGCGCCGCCGCTGTGGAGCCAGTGGCCGGCACCGCAGCCGATGCCGCTGCTGGGCTGGGCGCTGTGGCTGCTGATCGTCAGCTGCGCGCTGGCCACCTTGTTCCTGTACCGGCAGCGGCTGCTGGCGGTGCTGGTGATCGGCGGCAGCGGCCTGGGCGTGAGCCTGGTGTTCGTGTTCCTGTCGGCGCCGGACCTGGCGCTGACCCAGCTGCTGGTGGAGATGGTCACCCTGGTGCTGATGCTGCTGGCGATGAACTACCTGCCCAAGGCCTCGCCGGTGGAACCGCAGCGCTGGCGCAAGCTGCGCGATGCGGCGCTGGCGATCGCCGCCGGCACCGGCATGGCCTTGCTGGCGTATTCGGTGATGACCCGGCCGGCGGCGACGATGGCCGGCGAGCTGTTGCAGCGCGCGCTGCCGGAGGCCTACGGGCGCAACGTGGTCAACGTGATCCTGGTCGATTTCCGCGGCTTCGATACGTTCGGCGAGATCACCGTGTTCGGCATCGCCGCGCTGGTGGTGCACGCGCTGCTGCGGCGCGCGCGGATGGCGCCTGAGAAAGTGATGCCGGGGCCGCCGATCAAGCTGCCGGTGCCGGCCGACCTGGCGCAGCTGATGTTCCCGCTGACCCTCACCGTGTCGATCTTCCTGTTCCTGCGCGGGCACAACGCGCCCGGCGGCGGCTTCATCGCCGGGCTGGTGCTGGCGGTGCCGCTGCTGATCCAGTACGTGATCCAGGGCGCGGCCTCGGTGGAATCGCGCTTCGGCTTCGACTACATCCGCTGCATCGGCCTGGGCCTGTTGCTGGCCGCGCTCAGCGGCATGGCCTCGATGCTGTTCGGGGTGCCGTTCCTGACCAGCGGCCACTACGACCTCTACGTGCCGCTGATCGGCGACATCCCGCTGGCCAGCGCACTGGGCTTCGATACCGGCGTGTACCTGGTCGTGTTCGGCGGCACCATGCTGACCCTGTCGATGATGGGCACGATCAAGCCCTCGCGCACGCGCGAGTCGCAGCGCGGCGAGATCGATCCGGCGCAACGTTCGGCACGCACCGGGGAGATGCGCTGATGGAACTGGCATTGGCGAGCGCGATCGGCGTGCTGACCGCGGTCGGCGTGTACCTGCTGCTGCGCGCGCGCAGCTTCGACGTGATCCTGGGCATGACCGTGCTGTCCTACGCCACCAACCTGCTGATCTTCGCCGGCGGGCGGCTGGTGCAGGGCAAGGCGCCGGTGCTGCGCGACGGCGTGGCGCCGACCCTGGCCGACTACACCGACCCGCTGCCGCAGGCGCTGGTGCTGACCGCGATCGTGATCGCCTTCGCGATGACCGCGGTCAGCATCGTGCTGGCGATGCGCAGCCGCGGCGACAACCGCAGCGACCACGTCGATGCGCGCGTCGATCACGACGGCGGCAGCGCGCTATGAACCACCTGCTCATCCTGCCGATCCTGATCCCGCTGCTGGGCGCGGCGTTGTCGCTGTTCGTGGAGCACCGCCGCTACGGGCGCCACGTGCGCCGCGCGGTGGCCTGGACCGCGATGGCGGCGCTGGCGGCGGCGGTGATCGCGCTGTTCGTGCGCGCCGGCGACGGCCAGGTGCAGGTCTACCTGCTCGGCGACTGGCCGTCGCGGCTGGGCATCGCGCTGATGGCCGACCGCCTGTCGGCGTGGATGCTGCTGACCACCACCCTGCTCGCCGCGGCCTGCCTGCTGCACGCCTGCGCCGGCTGGGACCGGCGCGCGCCGCACTTCCATGCGCTGTTCCAGTTCCAGCTGGTCGGGCTCAACGGCGCGTTCCTGACCGGCGACGTGTTCAACCTGTTCGTGTTCTTCGAGGTGATGCTGATCGCCTCCTACGGCCTGCTGCTCAGCGGCGGCCGCGGCCTGCGCCTGCGCGTGGGCTTCCACTACGTGGTGTTCAACGTCACCTCCTCCACCCTGTTCCTGATCGCGCTGGGCCTGCTGTACGCGCTGCTCGGCTCGTTGAACATGGCCGAGCTGTCGCAGCGCATCGCGCAGGCGCCGCCGGAGAACCTGCGCCTGATCAAGGCCACCTTCGGCCTGCTGCTGCTGGTGTTCTGCGCCAAGGCCGCGCTGCTGCCGCTGTACCTGTGGCTGCCGGAAACCTATGCGCGCGCGCCGGCGCCGGTGGCGGCGCTGTTCGTGGTGATGACCAAGGTCGGGCTGTACGCGGTGCTGCGGGTCAGCACGCTGATCCTGGGCAACCAGGCGCAGGCACTGGACGGCTACGGCCGCGCATGGCTGCTGTGGCTGGGTATCGGCACGCTGCTGCTGGCCGCGCTGGGCGTGCTGGCCGCGGTGCGCCTGCGGGTGCTGGTCGGCTACCTGGTGATCGTGTCGGCGGCGACGCTGTTCATCGCCTTCGCGCTGGATGCGCCGGGCACGCTCGGCGCCGGCCTGTACTACCTGGCGCACAGCAGCTTCGTGGCCGCCGCGCTGTTCCTGATCGCGGACCTGATCCGCCGCCGCCGCGGCGACGCCAGCGACCGCAAGGAAGTGATCGCGCCGCTGCCGGGCAAGACCGTGCCCGGCGTGCTGTTCCTGATCGCCGCGGTCTCGGTGGCGGGGCTGCCGCCGCTGTCCGGATTCCTGGCCAAGGTCGCGATCCTCAGCGCCACGCCGGCGGGCAATGCCGGCCCGGTATGGGCCGCGGTGCTGCTCAGCAGCCTGATGGTGATCATGGGCCTGACCCGTGCCGGCGTGCGCCTGTTCTGGCGCGTGCCGGGCGACCAGCACCTCGACGACGACGGCATCGAACAACCGCCGCCGCCGCAGCCGCGCAAGGCGCGCGCACGGCCGCTGGAAACCGCGGCGACGCTGCTGCTGCTCGGTTACGGCGTGGCGATGACGGTCGCCGCCGGGCCGATGCTGCGCTATACCGAAGCCGCCGCCGCGCAGTTGCTGCGTCCGGCCGATTACGCCACCGAGCTGCGCGCGACCGCGCCAGCGCTGCGGGAGCCCTGACATGCACCGTCCCTGGTTGCGCCGCCTGTTTCCGTCCTGGCCGCTGAGCGTCACCGTCACCGTGTTCTGGCTGTTGATGAGCGACAGCTTCGGCCTGGGCCAGTTGCTGTTGGGCGCGGTGCTGGGCGTGGCGGTGCCGCTGTTCGCCGCGCGCCTGGACCGCGAGTTCGCGCGCATCGGCTCGCTGCGCTCGGTGCCGAAGATGCTGTGCGTGGTCGCCTGGGACATCGTGCGCTCCAACGTGGTGGTGGCGCTGCAGGTACTGGGCCCGGAATCGCGGATCCACCCCGGCTTCATCTGGGTGCCGCTGGACATCGCCAACATCCACGGCATCGCCGCGCTGACCAGCATGATCACGCTGACGCCGGGCACGGTGTCGGCGGCGCTGTCGGACGACCGCAAATACCTGTTGGTGCACGTGCTGCACCTGGACGACGCCGAGACCGTGATCCGGCAGATCAAGACGCGCTACGAAGCGCCCCTGATGGAGATCTTCCCATGACCGGCCACATGTTCATCGAGGGCACCATCGCCGTGTGCATGCACGTGGTCGCCTTGGCGATGCTGCTGGCGCTGTGGCGGCTGCTGCGCGGGCCGACCGTGCCCGACCGCATCCTGGCGCTGGATACGCTGTCGGTGACCGCGATCGCCGAGCTGATGCTGTTCGGCATGTACCTGGATTCGCCTGTGTACTTCGAAGCGGCATTGGTCATCGCCATGCTCGGCTTCGGCAGCACCGTGGTGCTGAGCAAGTACGTGCTGCGCCGGGATATCGTCGAATGATCGGGCTGCTGCAGGTCGGGCTGTCGCTGCTGCTGATCGTCGGCTGCTTCTTCATCCTGCTCGGCGCGCTGGGCCTGGTGAAGCTGTCGGACTTCTTCAAGCGCCTGCACGCGCCGACCAAGGCCAGCACGCTGGGCGTGGGTTGCGTGCTGCTGGCTTCGGTCGGCTACCACCTGTTCCTGGGCCAGGACCCGCAGCCGCGCGAATTGCTGATCACCGCATTCCTGTTCATCACCGCGCCGATCAGCGCGCACATGATGGCCAAGGCGGCGCTGTCGCTGATGATGGAGCAGCGGCCGCAGGTGCCCGACAGCCGCGATCATGCCGACAAGGAAGGGCTGCCGCCGGCGGCGCAGGACGACGAGCGCTGACCGCGTGGACGAAGTCCTGTAGGAGCGGCTTCAGCCGCGACCGGGGCGTTACCGGTAATGCCGGTCGCGGCTGAAGCCGCTCCTACAGGTGGCGTCGCCTTGAACAGGCTATAGCCGCGCCTCACCCCACCAACGCCACTTCCAGCCCGACCCAGGCCAGGAACGCGACCAGCAGCACCGCGCCTTCGCCGCGGCTGATGCGCATGTCGCCGCGCAGCATCGGATACAGCACCACGCTCAGCGCCACCGCCGCCGGCAGTTCCAGGCGCACGAACGAGGCCGGCAACGGCAGCGGGCGCAGCGCCGCCATGCCGCCGATCACCACCAGCAGGTTGAACAGGCTGGAGCCGAGCACATGCCCGACCACCATGTCGCCCTGCCCGCGGCGCGCGGCGGCGATCGCGGCGACGGCTTCCGGCAGCGCGGTGCCGATCGCCACCGGCAGCAGGCCGACCAGCAGCGGCGACAGGCCCCAGGCGGCGCCGAGCCGCGGCGCCGCATCGACGACGAGCTTGGCGCCGAAATACAGCAGCACGCTCGCGATCAGCAGGCGCAGCAGGTTCAGGCCCAGCGCGGTGCGCGTCACCGCATAACCGGACAGGCCGAGCTGGCGCGCGGCGTCTTCGTTGCGCGCGCGGCGCAGCAGAAACACCACCACGCCGACGAAGCCCAGCAACAGCAACACGCCTTCCAGGCGCGAGATCGCCCCGTCCAGGCCGAAGCCGATCAGGGCCAGCGTCGCCACCGCCAGCACCAGCAGCAACGGGGCGAGCATCCGCGTGCGCACCAGCAGCGGTGCCGCCAGCGCGGCCAGCGCCAGGGTCAGGCCCAGGTTGGCGATGTTGCTGCCGACCGCATTGCCCAGCGCCAGGTCCTGCGCGCCGACCATGTAGGCGCGCGCGTTGACCGCCAGTTCCGGCAACGAGGTTCCGAACGCCACCAGCAGCAGGCCGGCGACGAACGGCGAGGCGCCGCAGCGCTGCGCCAGGCCCGAAGCCGCCTTGACGATCGAATCGCCGCCCAAGGCCAGCAGCAGCAGTCCCACCAGCACCAAGCCGATCGCGCTCGCCATCGCCCATCCCCTCGCCATTACGATGCGCGATTCTATGCGCAGCGCGGATGATGCGGCCGTCATCGTGGGCACCGGGCGGGGGGCGGCTGGCTGGCCAGACGGATTTCTTCGGGGGAAAAGGGTGCCGGCGGCGTGGATCGCAACCGTCGCCGCTGCACCCGTAAAGCCCGCGGACCGGCGAGCCGGTCAAGCTCGCGGTCGAATTCCTGAAGGAAACAAAAAAGAGCGACAAGGCCCTTCCATCACCCCCCCCGTTTATCTCACACTCGAATACCGTTGGAGCAGTCCACAAACCGCAAGCCTTCAAGCCCGGAAGCCTCGCATTGCTGTTTCAGCTGCTGGGAAACGAAAATGCGCTGCGAGCTTTCCTGGGCCCGAACGAGGTGGTGCCCCCCCAACGCCGCAGGCGGCAGGCTCTGAAGCGTTGTGAATCGCAGAGGTCCATCAGGCATAAAGCCGAACATGGGGGCATGCCGGGAGTGTTCGAGGTCGATGCAAGGCACCGTCTGGATCACATTGAAGACGTAGAAGCCCTGCAACCGTTCCTCTTTGAGGTAGACGTCGGCGGGAAACAATTGAACGTCGTCCGGATATTGGCGCAACACCTCCGCCATTGCCTGGCTGACGAATTCGAGCGTGTCGCTTTGAAGGAGATCGAACGCCAGCAGGCGCGACTTGCTTACTTTCTTGTTGTTTCTGAAGGTCGGGGTGGCAGCAACCGACGATTGCGTTTCGCCACTGATGAACAGCAGATGGTCGGGCGAGAGCTTCTGGTCGTATTTGAACCAGAAAATTTCCGAGTAGCTCTCACTGATGTCCAATAGGTACATGGCATTCCCTGCAGCGACCTGCACGCGTTGATCTTCATCCAGCGTGCATGCCCAGTGCCTACCTGCCCTGGGCGCCGACAACCGGCTTGACGCCTGCGCTAGCCGCAGCCTTCCACGTAGTCCACCTGCGGCGGCAGGCCCACGCGCCAAGAGGTGGCCCTGCCCGCGGCGTCGGTCTCGAACACCAGGACGCCGGACTGGGCAGTGCTGCCAGCGATGCGCAGGACCTTGCCGCCTTCGATGTACTTGTGCGGCTGCTCTTCCACGCGCCCGGCGTACAGCGCGCGCAATTGCGCCAGGTCCATGCCGACCTTGCCGCCGCCCGGCGCGGTTTCCTTGGCGGTGCGCACGTCGTAGCGGACCAGCTTGTCGGCTTCGAACATCAGGCCGAAGTCGCTGCCGCCCTTGGCCCAGCGCGGCCTGAGGACGTAGCAGCCGCCCGCCTCGCCGGGCTGCCCATCGAGTTCGCCGCCCCAGGCCGCGCGCGCCTGCGCCGCGCTCATGCCCAGGCGCAGGTCGCCATAGCCATCGTCGCGAGCCAGCTGGCGCTCGGCCGGGGCCATCTCCGGCGGCATCGCCGCGGCCGGGGCCTGCGCCGGGGGCACATCGGTGTCGGGCTGGTCCAGCGCCGGCGGCGGCAAGGCGCCGTCGTCCGCCGCGACGGGCGCGGGCGGTGGCGCGGACGACGGCGACTTGTCGCAGGCGCTCAGCGCGAGCAGCAGCAATGCAGCGGCAGGCAGGGTCGGCTTCATCGCAGTTCCTCGCAAGAGCAGTGCATAGGCTAGCGCGCGCGCCGCGCGCATGCACTGACTGCATTGCGGAATCGCGATGCAGACCCGTCATCTCATCGCCATCGCTCGTGGCGGCAGTGGCAGTGGCTGCGTCAGCGCCGCATCGCGTCGCGCCGCACGAATGCGCCTCCTACGACAGCCGACCTGCGTCGCCTGTCATCAGTGTTTCACCGCCGATCGCCAAGCTTCTTCCCTTCCGGTACCGCCACCATGCATCCGCGCAAGACCGCCCTCGCCCTCGCGGCACTGCAATCCCACGCCGCGCCGCTGGACATGCGCCAGCGCCGTGTCCTGATCCTGGCCGACGGCCAGCGCAGCGTCGACGAACTGGCCGCGCTGGGCGGCAGCAACGCCGCGGCGATCGTGCAGACGCTGTTGCAGCAGGGCTATCTGGACGACGGCCGCGCAACCGCCGGACCGCCCCCGGCCGCGACGCCGCCCGCGCCCGCCATCGCGCCGGCGGATCCGCGTCGCGCGCTGCTCAACGCGCGCATGTATCTGCTCGACCTGCTGCAACTGCAGCGCCATCCGGCCTCGCGCCCGCTGCAGCAGCAGTTGCGCGACGCGCGCGAGGAAGCGGCCACGCTGCAGGCGATCGCGGACGCGCTGCGGGCGATGCCGGAAATGACCTCCGAGCGCTATGCGCAACGCATCCGCGAGCGCGTGCTGGAGGTGCTGCCGGCACCGCTGCACGCGCCGCTAAACGCATCGCTGGAAGCCGCCTGAGCGCGTCGTCGCAGGTGTCGGCCCGCGCGCGACGCGGACCGGATGGCCCGCGCCGCAGCGCTCAGGGCGTGCGGAAGTTGCGCCGCAGGCCCTGCCAGCATTGCTGGTAGTCGCGCTGGCGATGCGTCGCCGCCAATGCCTGCGCGGTCGGGCGCAGCACCGCGCGGGTCTCGAACATGAAGGCCATGGTGTCGGCGATCACGTCCGGCCGCGACAGGTCCGCCTGCGAGGCCTTGTCGAAGGTCGCCGCATCCGGGCCATGCCCGCTCATGCAGTTGTGCAGCGAGGCGCCGCCGGGGGCGAAGCCTTCGGCCTTGGCGTCGTAGACGCCGTGGACCAGGCCCATGAACTCGCTGGCCACGTTGCGGTGGAACCACGGCGGCCGGAACGTGTGCTGCGCCACCAGCCAGCGCGGCGGAAAGATCGCGACGTCCAGGTTGGCGGTGCCCGGCGTGTCGCTGGGCGCGGTGAGCACGGTGAAGATGCTGGGATCGGGATGGTCGAAGCTGATCGAGCCGATGGTGTTGAAGCGGCGCAGATCGTACTTGTACGGCGCGTAGTTGCCGTGCCAGGCGACCACGTCCAGCGGCGAATGCGCGATCGGCGCCTGCCACAGGTGGCCCTGGAACTTGGCGATCAGCGCGAAGTCGCCTTCGTCTTCCTCGTAGGCGGCCACCGGGGTCAGGAAATCGCGCGGATTGGCCAGGCCGTTGGCGCCGATCGGCCCCAGGTCGGGTAGCCGCAACAGCGCGCCGAAGTTCTCGCACACGTAGCCGCGCGCCTGCCCGTCGGGCAGCGCGACGCGGAAGCGCACGCCGCGCGGGATCACCGCGATCTCCTGCGGTTCCAGCTCCAGCATGCCCAGTTCGGTGTGCAGCTGCAGCCGGCCCAGTTGCGGCACGATCAGCAGTTCGGCGTCGGCGTCGTAGAAGAAACGCCCCTGCATCGACGCGTTCGCCGCGTACAGATGCACCGCCACGCCATGCTGCGCCTCGGCCGAACCGTTGCCGGCCATCGTGTACAGGCCATCGACGAAATCCACCGCGGTCTGCGGCAGCGGCAACGGACTCCAGCGCAGTTGGTCCGGCGACACCGGTCCGGCATTGAAGTCGTTGTGGAAGCCGGCAGCCTGGGTGTACGCGGCGAAGCCGCCGTGCAGCGCCGCCGGGCGGATCCGGTACAGCCAGCTGCGCCGGTTGACGCCGCGCGGCGCGGTGAACGCGGTGCCTGACAGCTGCTCGGCGTACAGGCCATGGGCCACGCGCTGCGGCGAGTTCTGCCCGACCGGCAGCGCGCCCGGTACCGCCTCTGTGGCGAATTCGTTGCCGAAGCCAGACATGTAGCGATGATGGTCATGCATGAACTTTAGCCTTCGCGAGATCAAGCCCCTCTCCCATCGGCGACCAAAGGAAGTCCCCGTGGGAGAGAGGGGTTGGGGTGAGGGTACGGAGCCACCATAACGCCGCAAATCACCTGAATCACGGCGTCCGTCGACAGCAGCACATCGTTGTTCCAGAAGCGGACGATTCGCCAGCCTTGCGACTCAAGCCAGCGCGTTCTCGCCGCATCGCGTGGTTCGCCGTGTTGCGAGCCATCGAGCTCGACGATCAGCCTGGATGCGACACAGCAAAAATCAGCGACATAGGGAGGAACAGGATACTGGCGCCGAAACTTGAAGCCTTGCAATTGGCCGCCTCTCAGGCAACTCCACAGTTTGCGTTCGGCGTCGGTCATAGTCCGACGCAGCAAGCGTGCGTTTTCCAGTGTTGAAGTGGGGAGCGGCGGTTTGACTCTCATTGAGCCACCGTACCCTCACCCCAACCCCTCTCCCGATGGGAGAGGGGCTTTTGCCGTGTCGGCGCATGCTGGTCCCGACCGTCAGAGCACGCCGCGCTTCATCTGGTCGCGCTCGATGCTCTCGAACAGCGCCTGGAAGTTGCCTTCGCCGAAGCCTTCGTTGCCCTTGCGCTGGATGATCTCGAAGAAGATCGGGCCGATGCAGTTCTGGGTGAAGATCTGCAGAAGCTTGCGCTGCTTGGTCTCCGGGTCGGCATCGATCAGGATCTTGTTCCTGGCCAGCCGCGCCACGTCTTCGCCGTGGTTGGGAATGCGCTGGTCGATCACTTCGAAGTACGCGTCCGGGGTATCCAGGAACTCCACGCCGGCCGCGCGCATCCGCTCCACGGTCTCGTAGATGTCGTCGGTGAAGCAGGCGATGTGCTGGATGCCTTCGCCGTGGTAGGCGTCCAGGTATTCGTTGATCTGGCTCTTCGGATCGGACGATTCGTTGAGCGGGATGCGCACCACGCCGTCCGGCGCGGTCATCGCCTTGGAGGTCAGCCCGGTCTTGGCGCCCTTGATGTCGAAGTAGCGGATCTCGCGGAAGTTGAACAGGCGCTCGTAGTAGTCCGACCAGCGCTGCATGTTGCCGAAGTAGAGGTTATGGGTCAGGTGGTCGATGAAGGTCAGGCCGAAACCGGCCGGATGCGGCTCGGCGCCGGGCACCGGTTCGAAGTCGGCGTACACCGAGCCCTTATCGCCATAGCGGTCGACCAGGTACAGCATGCAGTCGCCGATGCCCTTGACCACCGGCGCCGGCACCGCGCGGGTGTCGGCCTTGTCGCCGATGGCCTCGCCGCCGTTCTCCAGCACCTTGGCGAACACCTCCTCGGCCGGATGCCGGAAGCGGATCGCGAAACCGCAGGCGCAGGGACCGTGCGCGGCGGCGAAATCGGCGGCGAACGACTCCGGGTCTTCGTTGACCAGGAAGTTGACCCCGCCCTGCCGGTACACGGTGATCGCGCGGCTGCGATGGCGCAGCACCGCGCTGAAGCCCATGCTGCGGAAGTAGGCGTGCAACCGTTCGCCCTGCCCGGCCGGCGCGGCGAACTCGACGAACTCGAAGCCGTCGATGCCCATCGGGTTCTCGAAGGTGGTGACCTGCATGCCCAGGTTGGCCGGCTGGGACGGATACTGCGGTTGTGCGCTCATGGCTCGTCTCCTGGAGGACGCGGGCAGCGCCCGGCCGAAATTTCGGATGCGGACGGACGCCAGACTCGCGAGAATGGACAGTAGTCTCCTCCGTTATAGTTACAAATGAAACCACCAGCAAGGTGCAATGCAGCATGACGTCTATCGCCCCAAACGCCCCGCCCGCGCCCGAGCAGCCCTCGCTCGACCTGGAGCAGTTCCTGCCTTACCGCATCAGCGTGCTGTCCAACCGGATCAGCAGCAACATCGCCCGCGTCTACGGCGAGCGCTACGGCATGGCGGTGACCGAATGGCGGGTGATGGCGGTGCTGGCGCTGTACCCGGGGCTGTCGGCCGGCGAGGTGTCCGAGCGCACCGCGATGGACAAGGTGGCGGTGAGCCGCGCGGTGGCACGATTGCTGGAACGCGGCTTCATCCAGCGCGAGACCCATGGCGACGATCGCCGCCGCTCGGTGCTGCACCTGTCCGAGGCGGGGGTGGAGGTCTACCAGGTGATCGCGCCGATGGTGCTGGAATGCGAGCGCCGCCTGCTGGCGCCGTTCAACGAGGAGGAGCAGCGCGTGTTGAACCGGCTGATCGATCGGCTGGCGGCCGAAGGGCTGCCGAGCATGACCGGCAAGTGAGGAAGGCACGGCGCCTGCCTGAAGCGGGCGCTGCCGCAAGTTCCTGCAGGAGCGGCTTCAGCCGCGACAGACGCTATCGGTAACGCCCGTCGCGGCTGAAGCCGCTCCTGCAGGGAGCACGCGCCTTTCAGCGATCCGGGAAAACGCCCCGGGCTGCGCTCAGGTCTTCGGCGGCGCCCACTGCTTGAGGAAGTCGAAGAACTTCTTGCGGTCGTAGCCCTCGCCCTTTTCCAGCTCGCCGGTGAGCTGCGAGTGCAGCAGCTTGCCGTCGGCATCGAGCACCAGCAGGTGCGGATAGGCCTCGATCTTCGGGTACTGGGCCAGGAACGCTTCGTTCTTGTTTTCGTCGCTGTAGTTGACCTTGACCCACACGTAGTTGGCGTCGCGGAAGCTGCGCACCTCGGCGTCGCCCTCGATGAAGTCGTCGAGGATGTGGCATCGCGCGCACGACTCGCCGCCCACGTCGAGCAGGATGCGCTTGCCGCCGCGCTTGGCTTCCACTTCGGCCGTTTCCAGGTCGTTGGCCGGATCGCGGTTCGGATCGAACTGCGCGCCCAGCGCCGCCGCCGCGGCCACATCGGCGGCGGCGGGCGTGTTGCCCGAGGCCACCGGCTGGTTCGGATCGGCCACCGGCGGCTTCTGCACCGAGGTGTCCAGCGGCTTGGCCGGTGCCTGTTCCGGCTCCGGCGCAGGCGCCTTGCCGCAGCCGCCCAGGGCCAGCATCAGCGCCGCCACGCTGCCTATCGTCTTGATCGTCTTGATCGTCTTGTTCGACATTGCGATCTACCTCACGTCATTTGACACCGTGCATCAACTTGTTGATCAGCGGTGCAATCAGGAACAACAACACACCCGAGCCGAGCAGGGCCCAGAAACCGAAAGTGTAGCCCTTCAGCGCCGAGTCCACGGTCATCCCGGTCTCGCCGCTGACGCCTGCGGCGAAGATGCCGGACAGGTTGTTGCCGATCGCGGTGGACAGGAACCAGCCGCCCATCGCGAAGCCCACGACCTTGGTCGGCGCCAGCTTGGTGGTCATCGACAGGCCGATCGGCGACAGGCACAGCTCGCCCACGGTCTGGATCACGTAGACCATGAACAGGGTCCAGAACGGGATCTTGCCGGAGCCGTCGACCAGCGAGGACAAGGCGAACATCAGCAGCGCGAAGGCCAGGCCGTTGAAGATCAGGCCCAGGCCGAACTTGCGCGGGATCGACGGGTTGGACGACTTCAGCGCCACCCACAGCCACACGAACACCGGGCCCAGCACCAGGATCGCCAGCGTATTGACCGACTGGAACCAGCCGACCGGGAACATCCAGCCGCCCAGGTCGCGCTCGACGATGTTCTGCGCCAGGAAGTTGAACGAACTGCCGGCCTGCTCGAAGAACATGAAGAACATCACGTTGAACACGAACACGATCAGCATCGCGATCGAGCGGTCGCGCGGCACGCGGCCCTCGCGGATGCCTTCGATCAGGATCATCGCGCACAGCGCGACGAACAGCGCGGTGAGGATCCAGCCGAGGATGCCGGCATCGATCAGCAGCAGGCCGTAGGCCACCGGGATCACCACCAGCGTCGCCAACAGCACCCCGATCGTGCGCCCCATGCCCTCGCCGCCGGCCGGCGGCCGGCCGACCGCGCCGAGCTGGTGGCGTCCGATCCAGAACCACACCAGGCTGATCAGCATGCCGATGCCCGACGCGATGAACACGTACTTGTAGGCCGGCATCGCCTCGGTGCCGAACAGCTTGTCGGCGAGCAGGCCGGTCAGGATCGGCGCGAAGAAGCCGCCGGCGTTGATGCCCATGTAGAAGATGGTGAAGCCCGAATCGCGGCGCGGATCGTTCAGCGGATACAGCTTGCCGACCATGGTCGACACGTTCGGCTTGAACAGGCCGTTGCCGGCGATGATCGTGGCCAGGCCGATCTTGAACACCTCTTCGTTCGGCACCGCGATCAGGAACAGGCCCACCGACATGACCACCGCGCCGATCAGCAGCGAGCGCTGGTAGCCGATCAGCCGGTCGGCGACGAAGCCGCCGAACAGCGCCGAGGCGTAGACCAGCGCCAGGTAGGCGCCGTACAGCCGGTTGGCCGGGGCCTCGCCCGCGCCGGAGCCCTGGAAGAACTCGGCGACGATGTACAGGGTCAGCGCCCAGCGAATTCCGTAGAACGCGAAGCGCTCCCAGAATTCCGTCATGAACAGCAGCCACAATGGCCGTGGATGGCCCAGCAGGGTCTTGAATTCGGGCGGTTGCGCTGGCGGCTGCGGCGGTGAGGCTGGGGGGTGCGACGCGACGTCGTCAACGCTCATGCGGTGTTCCCTTGCGTATTCAGTATGGGCTGGGGCGATTCCCGGCCGGGCCGGGGAACGGGCGAGCATCACCGACAGTTGGCGCTGGCGTCAAATGGCCGGGAGTGGGGAGTGGGGAGTGGGGATTCGCAAGCGCCCCCTCGGGCTGCAGCGGGTCATGTCTCCCGGGCACGCATGCGCGTGCGCCGGCGTACGTGCTCAGGCCCCGGATTCCGCACTGCCGGCGGCCGCTGCGGGCGGCGCCGCATCGCGACCGTCCGGCAGCCCCACCGAGGTGCGCACCTCGAACAGTTCCGGGAAGAAGGTCAGCGCCAGCGCCTGCTGCAGGAAGCCCACGCCGCTGGAGCCGCCGGTGCCGCGCTTGAAGCCGATCACCCGCATCACCGTGCGCATGTGGCGGAAGCGCCACAGCTGGAACTGGGTCTCCAGGTCCACCAGGTCCTCGCACAGCGCGTATTCGCGCCAGTAGCGGTCGGTGTTCTCGTAGATGCGCTCGAACACCGGCCGCAGCAGCGGATCGCTGACATGCGGCTGGCGCCAGTCGCGCGCCCGGTACTGCTCGGGAATCGCATGCCCGAAGCGGGTCAGGTAGCGCAGGAATTCCTCGTACAGGCTGGGCGCTTCCAGCACCGCCTGCAGCGCCGCCTGGCCGTGCGGGTCGTGGCCGAACACGCGCAGCATCTGTTCGTTCTTGTTGCCGAGCAGGAACTCGATGGTGCGGTACTGCAGCGACTGGAAGCCCGAGGCCGGGCCGAGCACGTCGCGGAAGCCCATGTATTCGGACGGGGTCAGCGTCTCCAGCACCGACCACTGCTCGGTCAGCTGGCGCAGCACCTGCTTGCTGCGCGCCAGCACCTTGCGGCACTGCCAGACCTCGTCGCGTTGCAGGTGCATGATCGCCGCGCGCAGCTCGTGCGCCAGCAGCTTCAGCCACAGCTCGGAGGTCTGGTGCTGGATGATGAACAGCATCTCGTCGTGGTGCGGCGGGTCCGACAGCGGCTGCTGCGCGGACAGCAGCTGGTCCAGCCGCAGGTAGCCGCCGTAGGTGACGCGGCCTTCCAGGTCGGTGTGGATGCCGGCTTCGAGCGGGCGCTGGTTCTGTTCGACTGGCATGGGCGGCAACGGCGATCCGGGGCCGGCAAGGGTACCGCAGCGACGCCTGTCACATCCCGGTCAGCGGCCGGCGCCAAACTCGGGCAGAATCGGGCCAGCGCCTTGGGGGGCGCCCGATCGTCATCCGCGGTATTCCACGTCTTCAAGGATTGGGGAGAGTCTTCGTCATGCGAACCATGCTGCTTCGTGCTGCAGTGTTGTCGTGCGCGCTCGCCTGTGCCGGAACCGGCCAGGCCCAGGTCGTCATCAGCCAGGTCTATGGCGGTGGCGGCAACAGCGGCGCCACCTACAAGAGCGATTTCATCGAACTGCACAACAACGGCAACCAGGCGGTGAGCCTGGCCGGCTGGTCGGTGCAGTACGCCTCGGCCGCCGGCAGCAGCTGGCAGGTCACCACGCTGGCCGGCAGCATCCCCGCCGGCGGCTACTACCTGGTCAAGCAGGCCGACGGCAGCGGCGGCAGCACCGCGCTGCCGACCCCGGACGCCACCGGCACCACCGCGATGAGCGGCACCGCCGGCAAGATCGCGCTGAGCAACGCAGCGACCGCGCTGAGCGGCGCCTGCCCCGCCGGCAACGTCGATTTCGTCGGCTACGGCAGCAGCGCCAGCTGCGCCGAAGGCAGCGCGCCGACCGCCGCGCCGAGCAACACCCTGGCGGTGCTGCGCGGCAACGGCGGCTGCAGCGACAGCGACAACAACAACGCCGACTTCGCCACCGGCGCGCCGGCCCCGCGCAACAGCGCCGCGGCCGCCAACCTGTGCGGCGGCGGCAACCAGCCGGTGGCCAGCGTGGCCAACGTCAGCCGCGGCGAAGGCGACAGCGGCAGCACCGCGTTCGTGTTCACCATCGCCCTGAGCCAACCGGCCGGCAGCGGCGGGGTCGGCTTCAGCGTCGCCACCCGCGATGGCAGCGCCAGCGCCGGCAGCGACTACCAGGCCGTGGCCGCGACCACCGTGACCATTCCCGCCGGCGAAAGCAGTGCGCAGGTCAGCGTGCTGGTCAACGGCGACACCGCCAACGAACCCGACGAGACCTTCTACCTCGACATCACCGGCATCAGCGGCGCCCTGCCGGCCACGCTGACCGCCAGCGGGGTGATCCTCAACGACGACTTCAACCTGGTGCCGATCCACAGCATCCAGGGCAGCGGCGCGCGGTCGCCGCTGGTCGGGCAGGTGGTCGCCACCAGCGGCATCGTCACCGCGCGGCGCAGCGCCGGCTTCTTCCTGCAGGCGCCGGACGACCAGGCCGATGCCGATCCGCAGACCTCCGAAGGCATCTACGTCTACACCGGCAGCGCGCCGCCGGCCGAGGCCGCGGTGGGCAATGCGGTGCGGGTGCAGGCCACCGTGCTCGAATACGTGCCGAGCGCCGATCCGACCCAGCCGCCGCTGACCGAGTTGGGAACACCGACCGTGCTGCTGCAGTCCACCGGCAACCCGCTGCCGGCCGCAGTGACGCTGACCACCAGCTTCCCCGACCCGAACGGCGCCTACGACCAGCTCGAGCGCCTGGAAGGCATGCGCGTGACCGTGCCCAGCCTGACCGTCAACGCGCCCACCGGCGGCAGCGTCAACGAGACCAACGCCACCGCCAGCAGCAACGGCGTGTTCCATGCCGTGGTCACCGGCCTGCCGCGCGCCTGGCGCACGGCCGGCGTGCAGCAGCCCGACCCGCTGCCGGCCGGTTCCCCGGCCGACGTGCCGCGCTGGAACACCAACCCGCAGGTGATCGCTGTGGGCAGCGCCGGCCTTGGCGGCGAGCGCATCGACGTGGCCGGCGGCTGCGTGGTGCTCGGCGTCAGCGGCCCGCTGGACTACAGCTTCCGCCGCTACACGATCTATCCGGAAACCGCGCCCACCGTGCAATGCAACGGCGCCGACCAGCCCAAGCCGGCTCCGGCGCCGCAGGCGGACGATGTCAACGTCGCCACCTACAACATGGAGCGCTTCTTCGACGACCAGAACGACCCGGCGATCGGCGAACCGGTGCTGACCGCAGCCGCCTACCAGGCGCGGCTCAACAAGGCCTCGCTGGCGATCCGCAACTACCTCAACACGCCCGACATCCTGGGCACGGTGGAAGTGGAAAGCCTGAGCGTGCTGCAGACCCTGGCCACACGCATCAACACCGACGCGGTCGCCGCCGGCCAGCCCGATCCGCAGTACGTGGCGTACCTGCAGGAAGGCAACGATGTCGGCGGCATCGACGTCGGCTTCCTGGTCAAGACCGCGGCGGTCGGCGCCGGCATCGCCCGCGTCGAAGTGCTCTCGGTCAGCCAGGAAGGCAAGGCCACCACCTGGACCGAGCCGGCCGGCGGCACCAGCCTGCTCAACGACCGCCCGCCGCTGCTGCTGAAGGCGATCGTGCATTTCGCCGACGGCCGCACCCTGCCGCTGACCGTGGTCGAGGTGCACCAGCGCTCGCTCAACGGCGCCGAGACCGACGACGCCAGCGGCCTGCGCATCCGCGCCAAGCGCCAGGCGCAGGCGGTGTTCCTGGCCAACCTGCTGCAGGCGCGGCAAGTGGCCGATCCCGGCGAACAGCTGCTGGTGATGGGCGACTTCAACGCCTTCGAGTTCAACGACGGCTACGTCGATGCGATGGGCACGGTGACCGGCCTGCCGTCGGCCGACGCGCAGACCGTGGTCGACGGCGACGGCGCCGACCTGGTCACGCCGGACCTGTACAACCTGACCCTGCTGTCGACCCCGGACCAGAGCTACTCCTACGCCTACGACGGCAACGTGCAGTCGCTGGACCACATCCTGGCCAACCGCGCGCTGATGAACTCGGCGCAGGTGGCGACGCTGAGCGAAGGCCACGCGCGGCTCAACGCCGACTTCCCGGCCACCGCGCGCAACGACGCCAACTCGCCGGCACGGCTGTCCGACCACGATCCGGCGGTGGTGCTGCTCAAGCTCAAGCCGCTGCAGCGCGCCGACCTGAGCGTGACCGCCAACGCCGCCAATGCCGCGGTCTATGCCGGCGACACCATCCGCTACAGCGTCGAGGTCGGCAACGCCGGCCCGGATGCGGCCCGCTTCGCCGCGGTCGCCTTCGCCCTGGACGCGGCGGTGACGCCGACCGTGACCGCCGCCCCGGGCTGGGACTGCGCCGCGCCGGAGGTGGCCGCGCAGACCGTGGTGACCTGCACCACGACGCAGCTCGCCGCCGGCGCCACGCCGCACTTCGACGTGGCGGTGCCGGCCACGGCCGACCTGGTCGGCCGTTCGCTGACCCTGGCCGCGTCGGTCGCCTCGCAGACCGAGGATCCGAACGGCGGCAACAACGGCGCCAGCGCCGCGGTGGCCGTGCAGGCTGCGCCCGCCGGCAACCTGGCGGTGCGCATCGACGGCCCGGCGACGCTGCCGTTGATCGCGTTCAGCGCCAACTACCGCATCGCCCTGGTCAACCATGGCAATGCGCCGGTCAAGCGCGCCAGCCTGACCGTCAGCGGCAACACGCTGTCGGTGCTGTCGCTGCTGGTGCCGCCGCGCGGCTGGCAATGCGTGCGCCAGGCCCACGGCCTGCGCAGTGCGCAGTACCAGTGCAGCACCCGCGCCGACCTGGAGCCGGGCGCGAGCACCGCGTTCACCCTGACCACGGCGACCCGCCCGCTGCCGGCCGACCGCAACATCGTGATCGAGGCGAGCGCCAGCTCCGCCTCGGCCGATGCCGACCCGTCCGACAACACGGCACGCTTCAGCACCCGCATCGGCCGCTGAGCGCAACCGCCTTCGGGCAGAACAAGGGCGCGGCCGCAAGCCGCGCCCTTTTCTTTTTGCCGTCGCTCCAGAAGCAGCAGTAGCCCTCGAACCTCCGCTGTCGAAGCCCCTCTCCCCTCGGGAGAGGGGTTGGGGTGAGGGTACGGCGCGTAGCGCCTCGCGGAGTTTCGGTGCACGAGGCTGCGCCCGTACCCTCATCCGCCCCTGCGGGGCACCTTCCCCCGAAAAGGGGGCCATGGTCCCGGTGGGAGAAGGGAACAGCCGAACCTCGCCCTCCATTCGAGTGCAGCCTTCCCTCCCGCCCCGAGCCTTTCGCTGTCGCTCTTGAGCCTTTAGATGTTGCTGTTGCCGTTAGCTGTTGCCGTTAAAACGTCCCGCCTTAAAGCGAGCCGAGCACCGCAGTGGCGAGCGGCCGAAGAGGCGCCCCTGTTTGAGCGAAGCGAGTTTGGGCGCCGTGCCGCTCGCCGCGAGGAGCGCAGGGAACCGGTGCGGCTCCATCGCACCGGCTCGTGTCGGGCGGGAGCGGTTTTGGTTACTTTTGCCAAGACAAAAGTGACTCGCGCCGACCGGCGCGAAAGCTCTTGATCTTGCTCTTGCTCAAGCCGTCGCCATTGCTTTTGCGCAGTCGCCCGAACACGACGGCAACCCACCATCACGCCAAACCCTAAACGTCCACCGATAGACATCCATCCCCACCGCGCACTCGCCCACCGCAACGCAGCAATCCCCCAAGTGAACGCCAGCAGTGCGTACAACCCACACAGCGCGCGTTTTTGCTGCAATCCAGCAAGATACCGTGCTGCGGTGCAGGACGGCTTTTGTGCACGCCTTCCTTAACATGCCGAGTCATATCATTTGAAACTTGTTGTCGAGAGTGCCGCTGTCATGACCATCGCCGCCCAGTTCGAAATCGAATACCTGCAGTACCTCGACGCGGACGGCCAACCGGCCCGCGACGCCCTCCCGGCCGATTCGGCCAACCCGCAGACCCTGCTGGCGCTGTTCAAGCAGATGCTCTACGTGCGCACCTTCGACAGCAAGGCCGTGGCCCTGCAACGCACCGGCAAGCTCGGCACCTACGCCTCGTGCCTGGGCCACGAAGCCACCCACATCGGCATCGGCGCCTCGATGCGCAGCGGCGACGTGCTGGCGCCCAGCTACCGCGAATACGGCGCCATGTTCATGCGCGGCGTGCGCCCGCGCGAGGTGCTGCTGTACTGGGGCGGCGACGAGCGCGGCAGCGACTTCCTGCGCGATTCCGACGCCGCCAGGGACTTCCCGATCTGCGTGCCGATCTCCACCCAGTGCCTGCACGCCGCCGGCGCCGCGCTGGCGTTCAAACTGCGCGGCGAAGGCCATGTCGCGGTCGCCACCTGCGGCGACGGCGGCTCCTCCAAGACCGATTTCTATGCCGCGCTCAATTCCGCCGGCGCCTACCAACTGCCGCTGATCCTGTGCGTGATCAACAACGGCTGGGCGATCTCGGTGCCGCGCGCGGCGCAGACCGGCGCGCAGACCCTGGCGCAGAAGGGTCTGGCCGGCGGCCTGCACTGCCTGCAGGTGGACGGCAACGACCTGATCGCGGTGCTGGAGGCGATGCGCCAGGCACGCGAGCGCGCGCTGAGCGGCCAGGGCGGCACGGTCATCGAATTCATGACCTACCGCCTGTCCGACCACACCACCGCCGACGACGCGCGCCGCTACCGCGACGAGGCCGAGGTCAAGCAGGCCTGGGAACGCGAGCCGCTGACCCGGCTGCGCGCCTGGCTGACCGCGCAGGGCCTGTGGAACGAGGCCGAGGAAGCGGCGTGGAAGCAGGAATGCGCGCGCCTGGTCGACATCGAGGTCGATGCCTACCTGGCCACCCCGGTGCAGCCGGTGGAAGCGATGTTCGATTACCTGTATGCCGATCCGCCGCCGGACCTGCTCGCGCAGCGCGCCGACGCCATCGCCCTGGAGCAGCGCCATGGATGAGCTCAGCCCTCGCCTTGCCGACACGGCCGCCGCGCATGCGGCCGGCACCGCCCATAGCGCGGCCACAGCGCGCGGAGACCAGTCCATGACCAGCACCCCCATCACCCTGATCGAAGCCGTCACCCAGGCCCTGGCCTGGGAACTGCAGCACGACCCGTCGGTGCTGGTGCTGGGCGAGGACGTGGGCGTCAACGGCGGCGTGTTCCGCGCCACCGCCGGCCTGCAGCAGCGCTTCGGCGCGCAGCGCGTGCTGGACACGCCGCTGGACGAAACCACCATCGCCGGCCTCACCGTCGGCCTGGCCGCGCAGGGCATGAAGCCGGTGGCCGAGGCGCAGTTCGACGGCTTCGTCTATCCGATGGTCGATCACCTGATCTGCCACGCCGCGCGCCTGCGCAACCGTACCCGCGGCCGCCTGCACTGCCCGATGGTGCTGCGCGTGCCGTGGGGCGGCGGCATCCGCGCGCCGGAGCACCACAGCGAAGCCAACGAGGCCATCTTCACCAACGTGCCGGGCCTGCGCGTGGTGCTGCCGTCCTCGCCGCAGCGCGCCTACGGCCTGCTGCTGGCGGCGATCCGCGAGCCGGATCCGGTGATCTACATGGAGCCCAAGCGCCTGTACCGCCAGTACAAGGAAGTGGTCGTCGACGACGGCGAGGCGCTGCCGCTGGACGTGTGCTTCGTGCTGCGCGAGGGCAGCGACGTGACCCTGGTCGCATGGGGCGCGCAGGTCAAGGAAGCGCTAGAAGCGGCCGACAAGCTGGCCGCCGACGGCATCAGCGCCGAGGTCATCGACGTGGCCACGCTGCGCCCGCTGGACTTCGACACCATCGCCGAATCGGTGGCGCGCACCGGCCGCTGCGTGATCGTGCAGGAAGCCCCGCGCAGCGCCGGCTTCGGCGCCGAGATCGCCGCGCGCCTGGCCGAGCAGTCGATGTACGACCTGGTCGCGCCGGTGCAGCGGGTGACCGGCTACGACACCCACATTCCCTTGTTCCGGCTGGAGATGAAATACCTGCCGAGCGTGGACAAGATCGTCGCGGCGGCCAAGCGTGCCGTCGCCGCAGGCTGACATGCAGGCGCGCCTGCTCAGCGACTACCGCGCCGCCTACCCGCACCCGATCCGCTTCGCCGCCGGCGAGCGGGTGGTGCTGGGCGTGCGCGACGAGGAATGGCCCGCCTTCGTCTGGACCACGACCGCGGCCGGCAACGCCGGCTGGGCGCCGCTGGCCTGGCTGCGCGCCACCGGCGACGGCCACGCCGAAGCGCTGCGCGACTACGACGCGCGCGAACTGGATGCCGTGCAGGGCGACACCGTGACCCTGCACTACGAATACGGCGACTGGTGGTGGGCCGAGCGCGCCGATGGCGTGCAGGGCTGGCTGCCGGCGCGCGACCTGGAACTGCTGGAAGAGACCACATGAGCCAAACCAAGAACTTCAATCTGCCCGACCTGGGCGAAGGCCTGCCGGACGCCACCATCGTCGAATGGTTCGTCAAGGAAGGCGACACCATCCAGCTCGACGAGCCGCTGGTGTCGATGGAAACCGCCAAGGCGGTGGTCGAAGTGCCCTCGCCGGTGTCGGGCAAGGTGCTGAAGCTGGCCGGTGCGCCGGGCGACATCGTCGTCACCGGCAGCATGCTGGCGCAGTTCGCGCCCGACGCCAGCATGCCGCAGCGCGCCGAAGGCCAGGACACCGGCCACCACCACGGCGGCGCCGCGCCGGCCAGTCCCGACAAGGGCGCCGGCGCCGATGCGCCGGGCGACAACGACCGCGTCATCGCCTCCGACACCGGCGGCGAACTGCGCGACGCCGACGCGACGCCAGGCGATGGCGCACGCGACGACGCCGGCACCGTGGTCGGCGCGATGCAGAGCTCCAACGCCGTGCACAGCGAGCGCACGGTCTCGGTCGGCGGCGTGCGCGCGATGCCGGCGGTGCGCGCGCTGGCGAAAAAACTGGGCGTGGACCTGGCACGGGTGCGCGCCAGCGGCGGCGACGGCGCAGTGACCCTGGCCGACGTGAAGCAGGCGGCAGCGAACGGTTCGGCCGGTGTAGGAGCGGCTTCAGCCGCGACCACACGCCCACCGCAAGCCGCCGCTGAAGCCGCTCCGACAACAGCAACAACGGCAGCAATCCCGACGTCGTCGCGCACGCCGCTGTCCGCCACCGGCAAGCCGATGCGCACGCAGCCGCCCGGCCCCGCCGCGCACGGCCAGCCCGAGCCGCTCAAGGGCGTGCGCCGCAACATGGCGCGGGTGATGGCGCAGGCGCATCGCGAGGTGGTGCTGACCACGCTCAACGACGACGCCGACGTCCACGCCTGGGCCCCGGGCAACGACATGACCGTGCGCCTGGTGCGCGCGATCGTCGCCGCCTGCCAGGCGGTGCCGGCGCTCAATGCCTGGTTCGACGGCGACGCGCTGACCCGCACCCTGCACGCGCAGGTCGACATCGGCATCGCCGTGGACACCGACGACGGCCTGTTCGTGCCGGCGCTGCGCAATGCCGACATGCTCGACGCGCGCGGCATCCGCGAAGGCGTCAACCGCCTGCGCCAGCAGGTGGAGACGCGCAGCATCGCCGCGTCCGAACTGAGCGGCTACACCATCTCGCTGTCCAACTTCGGCATGTTCGCCGGCCGCTACGCCACCCCGATCGTGGTGCCGCCGTGCGTGGCGATCGTCGCCGCCGGCCGCGCCCGCCACCAACTGGTGCCGGTGATGGGCGGCGTGGAAACGCACAAGCTGCTGCCGCTGTCGCTGAGCTTCGACCACCGCGCCTGCACCGGCGGCGAAGCGGCCCGCTTCCTGCGCGCGATGATCGACGATCTGGCCCTGCCCGGCTGAGCGAACCGCGCCGCCGCCTCGCGACGAGGCGGCGGCGCTGCCCCCATCAGTTGCGCTCGTCGAAGGCCTGGATCACCTGCAGCGCCACCTCGGCCACGCCGCGGGCCTGCTGCAACTGCACCAGCGCCGCATGCGCGGCCTCGACCGAGCCGTAGCCGATCACCGCGCTGCCGTCGATCGCCGAGGCGTAGACCAGGGTGCCGCCGGTCCTGTGCGCCAGCGCTTCGACCACTGCCGGCGTGGTCCCGAACAGCTTGAGCTTGGGCGCGACCAGCACGGTCTGCTCGGTCAGCTCGTTGATCGCCGCGGCCAGCCGTTCGTCCTGCCTGGACGGATCGCGTGGTACCGGCGCCGCGTTGCGCGCATCGCGCCCGAGCAGGATCGCGTACGGACCGATCTGCGCCACCACCCCGTCGGCGGCAGGCAGCGTGCGCCGATCGCGCAGGCCAGCGTCGGCACGCAGTCGCACCACCGCGCCAGGGATCAGCCGATAGGTGGAATGACCGAAGCTGAAACGCGCGCCGGTGGCCGCCTGCCGCAGCGCCCGGATATCCGGCGCCTGCGCCGACAGCGGCGGCGCGGCCAGCACGACCGCGGCAAACACCATCCCCAGCACGCGGCGCGCGAGGCAGCCACGCAGGCGATGGCGCGCCGCGGCGACGGACGAACGCCGCGGCCGGGACGCGCGTACCGCCGCGGCGAATGCAGCCGAGATCGGCCGCAGGAGCGAAGAGGTCATGGCGTTGCGATCCCCGGGGGAAGGAAAGACACGCGTCGGCACCAGCAACGCACCGACGAAACGCGGCCGATATATAGCAATCCGGCGTTCGCGGCGGCAATCGCCAATGGTCCCAACAGTGACTTGCCACGCATTTTGGATCGCCCATGTCTACCGATTAACTGCACTCCCACCGCGAAGGCCGTACGCCAGATTTTTACAGTACGCGAAAGTACGTAAATCAAGCTTCCGCACTGTGCGCAATTCGCCGGAAAACGGCTGATTTTTCGCACGTTTTCTTGACTTCCCCAAGGCTCGCCCCACTCCCGCCGCAGCGCTGCTTGCGCTCCTGCCGGCAGCACCTCCCATACGGACGAAAGGCAGCCCGATTATCTTCTTCAGTGCCTGTGCGCACTAACCTTTATGTGCGTTTGGCGCAGTCGCAGCCCACACCGTCGACGCCACCCGCTCCGCACGCAGCGCCATGCGTCGTAGCGCCCTGGCGCGCGTGCGCGAGTCGCACATCCAGCTTCCCATCCCAAATCGAACGCCTGAACAAACGCTGTCTACCACGGCCCGTAACCGCGTCGTTATGGTCGTTGCCAGGGGGACGGCACCGCGCCATTGGCCGCAACGCCGCCGCACTTCCGCACACAACCGCAACCACCGTGGCCGCCATGCGCAGCCGCGCCGGCACGACATTCCCTATCACTTGCGAGGAACTCGAAGATGCCCCAGTCCATCCGCCGCCACCGCCCGCTCGCGCTGCTGTCGCCGTTGCTGCTCGCCCTCGCCGCCACCTCCGCCACGGCCGCCGAGCGCGTGGACCTGCACGGCAAGGATCTCGGCACGCTCAACGTGCAGTACAAGGCCGCCACCACCAGCCTGGGCGGCGTGCCCGCCGCGGCCGCGGTGCGCCATGCCGAACTGATCGGCCTGGATGCCGAGTCCGCGCTGAGCCTGCTGAGCAGCAGCACCGACGACGACGGCACCGTGCACAGCCGCTACCAGCAGACCTTCCGCGGCGTGCCGATCTGGGGCGAACACGTCGTGGTCAGCGAGCGCAGCGACGGCAGCGTGCGCAGCCTGTTCGGACGCTCGGTGGCGGGCCTGGCCAGCGAGCTGCCGGCCACGACCACCGCGGCGACCAGCGCGTTGCTGCCGGCCAACCGCGCACTGGACGTGGCCAAGCGCGCCGCGCTCGGCGAGGCGCTGGCCGCGCGCCGCATCGAGCGCGCGCAGGCGCCGCAGATGATCTACCTGGACGACGACGACCGCGCGCACATGGCCTACGTGGTGTCGTTCTTCGCCGATGCGCCGCAGGGCGGCGCGCCGACCCGGCCGTTCGTGATCGTCGATGCGCGCAGCGGCGCGATCCTGCGGCAGTGGGACGGCCTGACCACCCGCGACGCCACCGGCCCCGGCGGCAACGCCAAGACCGGGCAGTACGAATACGGCACCAGCGGCAGCATCCATGGCTTCCTCGAGGTGGACGACAGCTGCCGCATGCAGAACAGCACGGTCAAGTCGGTGAACCTCAACGGCGGCACCTCCGGCAGCACCGCCTACCAGTTCGCCTGCCCGCGCAACACCTACAAGGCCATCAACGGCGCCTATTCGCCGATCAACGACGCGCACTACTTCGGCGGCATCATCGAGAAGATGTACCGCGCCTATGCCGGCGTGGCGCCGCTGAGCTTCCAGCTGGTGATGCGGGTGCACTACAGCACGCGCTACGAGAACGCGTTCTGGAACGGCTCGACGATGACCTTCGGCGACGGCAACACCCGCTTCTATCCGCTGGTCAGCATCGACGTCGCCGGCCACGAGGTCTCGCACGGCTTCACCGAACAGAATTCCGGCCTCACCTATTCCGGCCAGTCCGGCGGCATCAACGAGGCGTATTCGGACATCGCCGGCGAGGCGACCGAGTACTACCTCAAGGGCAGCAACGATTTCCTGGTCGGCCCGGAAATCTTCAAGTCCAACGGCGCGCTGCGCTACATGGCCAATCCGCCGCAGGACGGCTCCTCGATCGACAACGCCGCCAACTACCGCAGCGGGCTGGACGTGCACTACTCCTCCGGCGTCTACAACAAGGCGTTCTACAAGCTGGCCACCACCTCCGGCTGGAACACGCGCACCGCCTTCGAGGTGTTCGCCCGCGCCAACCGCCTGTACTGGACCCCGAGCACCAGCTTCAACAGCGGCGCCTGCGGCGTGCGCACCGCGGCCAGCGACCTGGGCCGCTCGGTGGCGGCGGTGACCGCCGCGTTCAGTGCGGTCGGCGTGACCTGCCAGTAAGCGCGGCGACCGGCACTACCCGCCGCACGGCCATCCCGGACAGGATGGCCGTGCGGCGGCGTGGCAACGCGGCATTGCAGGCACGTCCGCGCACCGCGCCATCGCGCGTGTCCATGGCGAATCGCCTGTGCATGGAGTTGCCGCGCACGACCGGTTCGGCGGCGATCAAGCACGCCGCAAGGCTTTCCATGCGTCGCCTTGCCTGCAGCGGCGGCGATCGCGACCGCTTCGCGCATGACGCCAGGGCATGCCGCAGCTGTCCGCTGCCCTGACCGAACGTCTCTCCAATGGCGGCAATCGGACATCCGCAGGCGCGTACGCCTCGCATAGGCGTGCGGCTGCGGGTAGGCTGCGCGGCTACGTCCGCCGCGGAGCACCGCGACGGCATCGGTTCCGCCGCCCTCCTTCCGGACCTCGCTGCATGCCATTCGCCACGCTGGGCCTCGCCCCCGAGCTGCTGCCCGCGTTCTCCCGCGCGCTCGACGCCGCCGGCTATACCGCGCCCACCGCGATCCAGGCACAGGCGATCGCGCCGATCCTGCGCGGCGACGACCTGCTGGCCTGCGCCGCGACCGGCTCGGGCAAGACCGCCGCGTTCGCGCTGCCGCTGCTGCAGCGCGCGGCGCTGGCGCCGGCCAGCCGCCGCGTGCGCGGCCTGGTACTGGTGCCGACCCGCGAGCTGGCCGCGCAGGTCGGCGACACCCTGCAGGCACTGGGCCGCTACCTGCCGCGGCGCGTCAAGGTGGTCACCGTCGCCGGCGGCGCCTCGATCAATCCGCAGATGCTGAAGCTGCGCGGCGGCGCCGACATCGTCGTGGCCACCCCGGGCCGGCTGCTCGACCTGGTCGCGCACAACGCCGTGGATCTGGGCGCGGTGGGCATCTTGGTGCTGGACGAAGCCGACCGCCTGCTGGCGCTGGGCTTCGAAGCCGAACTGGGCCGGATCCTGGCGTTGCTGCCGCGGCGCCGGCAGGCCCTGCTGTTCTCGGCCACCTTTCCGGCCGAAGTGGAGGTGCTGGCGCGGCGCCTGCTGCGCGGACCGCGGCGCATCGGCGAGGACGCGGCCGCCGCGGCCCCGGCGACGATCCGCCAGCGCGCGATCGAGGTCGACAGCGCGCAGCGCACCGCGCTGCTGCGGCACCTGCTGCACAGCGAGGCCTGGCCGCAGGCGCTGGTGTTCGTGGCCAGCCAGCGCGGCGCCGACAACCTGGCCGAGAAGCTCGGCAAGGCCGGCGTGCTGGCGCAGCCGTTCCATGGCGAGCTGAGCCAGGGCCGCCGCAACCAGGCGCTGGCCGGCTTCAGGAGCGGCCAGGTACAGGTCCTGGTCGCCACCGACGTGGCCGCGCGCGGCTTGGACATCGCGCAGCTGCCGGTGGTAGTCAACTACGATTTGCCGCGCGCCACTGCCGATTACACCCACCGCATCGGCCGCACCGGGCGCGCCGGCGCCGACGGCCTGGCGGTGAGCTTCGTCGACGCGGCCAGCGAAGCGCACCTGCGCCTGATCGAAAAACGCCAGCAACTGCGCGTGCCGCGCGAGCGCGTCGCCGGCTTCGAACCGACGCAGACGGCCGCGCCCGCCGCCGCGACAGCGCCGCAGACCGGCGGCATCAAGGGCAAGCGCCCGAGCAAGAAGGACAAGCTGCGCGCGGCGACCGCGCAGGGCGGCGCGCTGCCTGCGAAGGAGTGACCGCGTTCGCGGCGCTGGTCGCGGCCGGTAGCGCGAGATGCGCGCGCTATTGCGCGCAGTGGCGGTTGCGAGCGATCCGATGCATTGCGCGCGCCGATCCTGTCGGTCGCGGCTGAAGCCGCTCCTACAGAAGCTGGCCGGCGTCACTGTAGGAGCGGCTTCAGCCGCGGCACCAGCCGAACGCCCCCGCATCGATCAGCGCGACCGATGGCCCGAAGGCCACCCGCCTCCGCTCCGGCAGGGAGCGGCGCCGCCCACGCTCAATCGTCGAACGGATCGGCCACCGCGGCATCGCCCTGCGGTCGCGGCGTGCGCTTGCCCGGCTTGCTGCGGATTTCCACGTAGAACTGGGTGCCGCCCGTGGCGACCAACGCGTCGATCGAACGCAGCAGCTCGGCCGGCGGCACCACCGCGGCGCTGGCTTCCTCGGCGCCGAACAGCGTGTCGAAGTCCCAGTAGTCGGCGCCGGCCGGCAAGGTCTTGCGGCGTTCGCGGCGGATGTACTTGCGGATGTCGTGCTTGCTGGCGTCGAGCAGGCGGTCGGGGTGCTTGCCTTCGATGCGGAGCTGGTAGGTCTTCTTCACTGCGGGGAGGATCCTGAAAAGAGGGAACGCGGCGGCCGGCATGCGCGGCGCTGGCCGCGGGCCGCGGCGCGCGGGCAGGCCTGCGGCCGGCCGCCTGCATGCGCGGCGGGCCGCCATGGTGCCAGAACCCGGCCCCGCGCTGCGGATTGGCCGATAATCGGTGCCCGGCGCATGCCGGCGCCGCCGCAGGAGTTGCCGATGACCGACCCTTCCGCCTTCGCGGGCTACCGCATCCTCGTCGCCGGCGCCAGCCGCGGCATCGGCCTGGCGATCGCCGACGCCTTCGCCCGCCGGGGCGCCGCGCTGGCGATCTGCGCGCGCAATCCCGCCGGCCTGGCCGAGGCGGCCGAGCAGTTGCTGCGCCACGGCCATCCGGTGTCGCGGCTGACCTGCGACCTGGCCGATCCGGCGCAGATCCAGCGCTGGGTGGCGCACGCGGCCGACACCCTGGGCGGCATCGACGTGATGGTCAACAACGCCTCCGGCTACGGCCATGGCGACGACGACGCCAGCTGGCAGGCCGGGTTCGACATCGACCTGATGGCCGCGGTGCGCTGCAACCGCGCCGCGCTGCCGCTGCTGCGCGCCAGCCACCGCGCCTGCATCCTCAACATCAGCTCGATCAACGCGCTGCGGCCGACGCCGCGGGTGCCGGCGTACTCGGCCGCCAAGGCCGCGCTGAACTACTACACGACCACCCTGGCCGCGGAACTGGCGCGCGAACGGATCCGGGTCAACGCGATCGCGCCCGGCTCGATCGAATTCCCCGGCGGGCTGTGGGACCAGCGCCGCGCGCAGCAGCCGGAGCTGTACCGGCGCATCCGTGCCGCCATTCCGTTCGGCGACTTCGGCGCGCTCGAGGACGTCAGCAACGCCGCCCTGTTCCTGGCCTCGCCGCAGGCGCGCTGGATCACCGGGCAGGTGCTGGCGGTGGACGGCGGGCAGTCGCTGGGCGCCTGAGGGGTAAAAGCCGGGAATGGGGAATGGGGAATGGGGAATGGGGAATGGGGAATGGGGAATCGTGGAGCGGGCGCGCGATCACGCTGAGCATTGCGATCCAACCGCGCTTCGGAGTTGGCTGAACCACTGGAGGAGGGCGCTTGCCCCCCTTTCGGGATCGGCCCCGGCGCTGCCTGGAATCGGCAGGTCCACTGCTTCGTTCGCCGCCACTGATGGCCCGGGGGCGTGTCATCCACCCCCAAACAGATCGCGCCGCGCTTGCGCATGCACGAGGCAAGGAAGAGCGAGACAGCGCGGAACATGCTCCAGCCCGGGCGATGACGTAGCGCCGGGGGCGCGCAAGCGCGACGCAACCTGTTCGGGAAGCGATGACACGCACCATGGCCTATTCACGCGATCGGAATAGGCCACACGGAGTCGCTACCGCAGGGGCGTGCCACGGTTTGCCGAGTGCATTGCGGAAGGAACTCCGGGTGACCGTGGGCCGTCAGTTCCGACCGGTTCCGCAGCCACGATCATTCCGCCAGCTGCGCCGCGTCCACCACCTGCACCCCGGCGCGCGGATGCAGGGCGTGTTCGACCAGCGCGGCGGCGATGCGTTCGGCGGGGTTGATCCGGTAGCGCCGCGGCAGCAGCGGCCCAAGCATCCCGAGCACCATGGCAGCGGCGCGCTCGGCCGCGCGCGGTTGCGCGCGCTCGCCGCCGATCAGGCCCGGGCGCACCAACGCGAGCGACGGATAGCCCAGCGCCTGCAGGTCGCGCTCCAGTTCGCCCTTGACCCGGTTGTAGAACAGGCGCGAGCGCGGATCGGCGCCGAATGCCGAATTCAGCGCGAACGCGGTGGCGCCGTGCTGCCGCGCCAGCCGCGCGATCGCCAGCGGATAGGCGTGATCGACGCGGCGGAACGCCTCGCGCGAGCCGGCCTGCTTCATCGTGGTGCCGAGCGCGCAGATCGCCGCGTCGGCCCGCCACCACGGCGCCTGCGCCGGCAATTGCGCGAAATCGACCAACGGGTTGTCCAGCTTGGCGTGCGCGACATCCAGCGCGCGCCGGGTCGGCGCGACCACCGCGCTGCACTCCGGCGCGGCAAGCAACTGCGCCAGCACATGCGAACCGACCAGGCCGGTGGCACCGGCGAGCAGGATCTTCATCGGGGCGTCCTTGGAGGCTGGCGAGGGAAGCGGCGACTATCGCAGGCGCGGCGGCAAGGCGCTGTCGGCACGGCGCCTGCAGCCGGCTTACAGATCCATGAGGCGCTTCGCGGCCGTCCCCTCGCCCCAACCCCGCTCCCGGTGTGAGAGGGGCTAACGGCTGTTCCTTCTCCCATCGGGACCATGGCCCCCTTTTCGGGGGAGGTGCCCCGCAGGGGCGGATGAGGGTACGGGCGCAGCCTCGCACCCTCCGACACCAAGGCAGCGTGCGTGCACAAGCGCCCCGATCCCGCGGCGCCGCACATGGTCGCCGCGCTGCGGCTTGTACGCCACAATAGCCGCCCATCGCGCCGCGCCGGCGCCGCTGCAGCCAACCGAGGAGCCGTTCGATGTTCGTGGTGTGTGGAGAGGCCCTGTACGACATCTTCATCGACGGCTATGCCGGCACCTCGGTCGGCATGACCGCGCGCCAGGGCGGCTCGCCGTTCAACGTGGCGATCGGCCTGGCCCGGCTCGGCACGCCGTCGGCGCTGTTCACCGGCCTGTCCACCGATCCGCTCGGCCGCCAGCTGCGCAGCACCCTGGAACGCGAAGGCGTGGCGCTGCAGCACTGCATCGACAAGCGCGAGGCGACCACCCTGGTGATGGTCGCGCTGGACGCGCAGGGCGTGCCCAACTATTCGTTCTACGGCACCGGCTGCGCCGACCGCGCGCTGACCGCGGCCGACCTGCCGGCGCTCGACGCCACGGTCGGCGGCCTGCATTTCGGCTCCTACACCCTGGTCGCCGAGACCACCGCCAGCACCTTCCAGGCCCTGGCCGAGCGCGAACGCGCGCAGCGGCTGATCTCGCTGGATCCGAACGTGCGGCCGACGGTGGAACCGGACATGGCGGTGTGGCGCGCACGGCTGGCGCGCTGGATCGCGCTGGCGCACGTGGTCAAGGTGAGCCAGGAAGACATCGAGCTGCTGTATCCGCAGCAGGACCCGTTCGCGGTCGCGCGCAGCTGGCTGCAACAGGGTCCGTCGCTGGTGGTGATGACCCTGGGCGGCGACGGCGCGGTGGCCTGGCGCGGCGACGCCGAGGCGCGCGTGGCCGGCCGCTCGGTACAGGTCGCCGATACCGTCGGCGCCGGCGACAGCTTCCAGGCCGCGCTGCTGCACCAGCTGCCCGACCTGGCCGCGCTCGCCGCGCTGGACCCGTCGGCGCCGGCGCTGCAGCGCCTGCTGGACTTCTGCGTGGCCGCGGCGGCGATCAACTGCACCCGCGCCGGCGCCAACCCGCCCAGCCTGGACGAGGTCCGCGCCGCGCTCTAGGGCGCGTCTCGAACCCCGAGCAGGTCGCGTGGGGTCTGTTCGGGGCGCCAGCCCGTGCTGCACGGCGCAGCGCCCGACGGGCGGTCAGGCACCGGCCGGCACCCGACCGCCGCACCCCGCCAGGCCGCGCATGCGGCGCTACGTCGTCGCCCAGGCGTAGGCATTTCCACGCGTTCCCGCCGCCCCTGCCTCGTGCACGCGCAGGAGCGGCGCGATGTGGGATCGGCCGGCGGCGCTTGGCCGCATGCGCGGCAAGAACGCGGGCAAGTGGACATCCGCCCACGCCGGGGCGATGGTAGGGCGTCCGCCGCCGGCTCAAGCGCACGCCGCCAGCGCCGATATCCTGTTCCTGAGTGTCGTCATGGGCGCCGCGGTTGCGGCGGGGCGGTGCGTTCTATTGGGAGGAAGCATCCGCATGCCGGATCAACGCGACGAGCCACCCGTCGGCGGACTGCGCAAGCTGTTGTCGCCGCGTCGCCGTGAACCGGCGGCGCCGGCCGCCTCTGCGGTGGCGCCACGCGGACATGGCCATGCCCGTGCGCATGGTCATGGTGCCGCGCCTGCGGCGCCGGGCGAGCACGCCGATCCGGCCGCGGCCACCGCGGCGCTGATCCGCCTGTTCAACCACGCCCACCAGCCGCTGGAACTGCTGGTCGCCTTCGCCGACGGCATGGCCGGCCTGCACGGCGAACTCGGCGACATGGGCCGGCGCCTGCAATCGGCCGCCGCCAGCGGCGACTGGCCCAGCTACGGCCGCGCGCTGCGTCAGCTGATCGACAAATACATCCGCACCATCGACGTCGGCGATCCGCTGGCCGGGCCCAGCGACCCCGAACGCCTGCGCGACCTGCTGCGCCAGGCGATCGCCGGCGCGCTGGCCTCGCTGCTGCACAACCTGCCGGAACTGGCCAACGAATCGGAGGCCACCGGCGAGGCGCTGCGCCAATGGCGCCCGGGCCTGCCGCTGGAGCCGGTGGCGCAGCGCGTGCGCGAGCTGTGCCACCAGATCGCGCTGCGCGCCAGCGACAGCCAGGAGCAGCAGACGCTGTTGCTGGGCCTGTTCGACCTGCTGCTGGAAAACGTCGGCGAACTGCTCGACGACACCAGCTGGCTGCAGGGCCAGATCGCGGTGGTACGCGACATGATCAGCGGCCCGCTGGACCGCTATTCGATCGAGGAAGCGCGCGGCAGCCTGCGCGAGGTGATCTACAAGCAGGGCCTGCTGAAGCAGGGCATCGCCGAATCCAAGGAGGCGATGAAGGACATGATGGTGTCCTTCGTCGAGAACCTGGACGGCATGGCGATCAGCACAAGCGAGTTCCACGACCGCATCGCCGACTACTCGCAGACCATCCGCGACGCGCGCAGCATCGCCGACCTCAACCGCCTGCTGCAGGAAGTGCTGCAGGACACCGGTCACGTGCAGCAGCAGGCGCTGCGCGCGCGCGACCACCTGATCGCCGCGCGCCAGGAAGTGGACGCGGCCGAGCAGCGCATCCTGCGCCTGGAACAGGAGCTGCAGGACGTCAGCGGGCTGGTGCGGGTCGACCAGCTCACCGGCGCCCTCAACCGGCGCGGGCTGGACGAGCTGTTCGTGCGCGAACTGGCGCGCACCGAGCGCAGCGCGCAGCCGCTGTGCGTGGCCATGCTGGACCTGGACGATTTCCGCAAGCTCAACGAGACCTACGGCCATCCCGGCGGCGACGCCGCGCTGCGCCACGTGGTCGAGGTGGCGCGCACCACGCTGCGCGGCAGCGATGCGATCGCCCGCTACGGCGGCGAGGAATTCCTGCTGCTGATGCCCGACTGCACCATCTTCGAAGCGTCCGCGGCGGTGACCCGGGTGCAGCGCGCGCTGGCCCAGCGCGCGGTGGTGCACGAGGACCAACGCGTGTTCGTCAGCTTCAGCGCCGGGGTGGCGATGCGCCGCACCGGCGAGACCCAGGACGTGCTGGTCAAGCGCGCCGACCGCGCCCTGTACGAGGCCAAGAAGGCGGGCAAGAACCGGGTGGTTTCAGCGGATTAGCGCGCCGGCGCCGCCGGCGCGGGAATGGAGAATCGGGAATGGGGAATCGCAACAGCGCGATCCGCCGGACCGCTCTTACGATTCCCTATTCCCCTTTCCCGATTCCCGGCTTCCACGCAGCTTCTGAAACAGCACCACAGCCCCCAGCACCAGCGCGCCGGCGACGATGCCGACCAGCGCGTTGCCCAGGTTGAGCACGACGCTGCCCCAGGCGCCCTGCGGCGCGATGCCTTCGAGGGCGTGGTGCAGCGGGCCGATGCTGTGCACCAGGATGCCGCCGCCGACCAGGAACATCGCCGCGGTGCCGGCGATCGACAGCACCCGCATCAGCCACGGCGCCAACCACAGGATGCCGCGGCCGATCGCCGCGGCGGCGGCGCCCTTGCGGGTCAGGTATAGACCGAGGTCATCGAGCTTGACGATGCCGGCGACCAGGCCGTACACGCCGACCGTCATCGCCAGGGCGATCGCCACCAGCACCATGATCTGCTGGGAGAACGGCACTCCGGCGACCACGCCCAGCGACAGCACGATGATCTCCGCGGAGAGGATGAAATCGGTGCGGATCGCGCCCTTGATCTTGTCCTTTTCCAGCGCGACCACGTCCACCTTCGCGTCGGCCAGCGCCTGCAGCTGCTGCGCATGGCGCTGCGCGTCCTCGTCCTTGGAATGCAGGAAGCGGTGCGCCAGCTTCTCCACGCCCTCGAAGCACAGGAACGCGCCACCGATCATCATCAGCGGGGTGATCGCCCACGGCAGCCAGGCGCTGATCGCCAGCGCCGCCGGCACCAGGATCGCCTTGTTGAGCAGCGAACCCTTGGCCACCGCCCACACCACCGGCAACTCGCGGTCGGCGTTGACCCCGGTGACCTGCTGCGCGTTCAGCGCCAGGTCGTCGCCGAGCACGCCGGCGGTCTTCTTCGCCGCCACCTTGGTCAGGATCGACACGTCGTCGAGCAGCGAGGCGATATCGTCGAGCAGGGTGAACAGGCTGGCGCCGGCCATGTGGGGATTCCATTCGGGGGTGAGCGGGGATTCTCGCCGATTCCGCCGCGCGATGGGCCGGCGGCGGCGGATCGGCCGGCGCGGTGCGCCCCCGGTCGGTGCCGGCAAGCGCCGCGCGGCCCGCATTGCGCTACTAGATCAGGCTGTGGTTGGTGGAGGCGGATGAGCGAAACCCGTTCACCGCGCTGGTCACGAGCGCCACGCCGAGCGCGAGCGTCGCCACCAGGCCGAACCACGACAGCCCGCGCAACAGCCACGGCGCCAACGACAGCAGGACCCGGCCGGGCAACGCGACGCGACCGTGTTCCTCGCGCCCGGCCAAGTCCAGGCCCAGGCCGGCGAGCAGGACGACCCCCGCGATCGGCGCGTACATGACCACGGCGAGCAGGAACGCCGCCAGCGCGATGAAGAGCACGCGCTCGACCGGGGGAAAAAGGAACGCGGCCAGACACGCCAGGGCGATGCACTGGGTCGATACGACCAGGTCGGTGCGCACCGCGCCCTTGAGCGCGGCCGCGATCCGCGCAGCGCCGTCCTGGCCGCGTTCGGCAGCCGGACGCCGCCATGACGACGCCACCCGCTCCAGGCCTTCGTAGCATTGGTAAGCGCCACACAGCTGTATCAGCGCCATGAGCGTCCACTCGAGCACGTTGTCGTAGTTGTCTGTGAGCAACGGCGGCCACGGCAGCAGCGCGCAGAGCGCCAGCAGCGCCAGCACCAGCAGCAGCTTGCCGCGCAGCCCGCGCTGGAACACCGTGCCGAGCAACGACCAGGCGCGTGCGATCTCCGCCTCGGCCGCCAGGCGCGTGCCCACCGGCGCCTGGCGTGCCGCGTCGTCCAACAGGGACGCCATCGCGTCGAACAGGGTGAACAGGCTGCTGCGGGCCACGTGTGCTCCTGCCGGAAAGGTCGGTGCCAGCGGGAATTCTCGTCGATTCCGCGGGCCCGGTGCGTGATCGCCGCCGCCGGGCCTCAGCCGCGCATAACGCCGGCTCGGCTAGCGTACGCGGCAGACACCTGCCACCGCGAAGGACCCCCATGGACCAGTTCCTCACCGCCCCGCGCGCGATCGTCGACGACGTGCTCGACGCCGTCGCCGCGCTGCAACCGCTGCTGCGCTCGGACCCCGCCAGCGGCACCCGCATCGTGCTGCAGGCCGAGCGCGATCCCGCCCAGGTCGCGGTGCTGTCCGGCGGCGGCGCCGGTCACGAGCCGGCGCATGCCGGCTTCGTCGGCCCGGGCATGCTCAGCGGCGCCATCGCCGGCGACCTGTTCGCCTCGCCGGGGGTGGAGGCGGTGCTGGCCGCGATCCGCGCCTGCGCCGACGCGCCCGGGGTGCTGCTGGTGATCAAGAACTACACCGGCGACCGGCTCAACTTCGGGCTGGCCGCCGAGCGCGCCCGCGCCGAAGGCATCGACGTGGCCAGCGTGCTGGTGGCCGACGACATCGCCCTGCCCGATGCCGCACAGCCGCGCGGCCTCGCCGGCACGGTGCTGGTGCACAAGTACGTCGGCCACCTGGCCCGCGAAGGCGTGCCGCTGGCCGAGCTGGCCCGGCGCGGCCAGGCCTTCGCCGACCGCCTGCTATCGCTGGGCATGGCCCTGTCCAGCTGCACCGTGCCGGGCCAGCACGCCGGCCGCCGCGCGCCGGAGCTGGGCCTGGGCATCCACAACGAGCCGGGCACGCGCAAGGTGCAGCCGGCCTCGGTCGAGGAGGCGCTGGCGCTGGTGCTGGAGCCGCTGCTGGCGCAGGCCGATGCGCGCTACGGCGCCGACGCGCCGCTGCTGCTGATGCTCAACGACCTGGGCGGTTGCTCCACCCAAGAACTGGGCGTGCTGACCCGGCTGGCATTGCAGCGCATCGGTACCGAGCGGATCGCGTTGATGACGCTGCCGGCGGCGCTGATGACCTCGATGGACATGCACGGCTTCTCGATCACCCTGGCGCCGGCCGACGCCGACGTGCTCGCCGCACTGCGCGCGCCGGTGCAGACCCTGGGCTGGCCGGGCGTGCGCGTGCCGCACGCGCCCATCCAGTTCACCCCGGCCTTGTCGCGCAGCGACGCGCACCGGCACGGCGTCCGCGACCCGCACCGCGGCGCGGCCCTGGCGCGGGTCGCGCAGGCGCTGATCGGCGCGCAGGCGGAGCTGGACGCGCTCGACGCGCAGACCGGCGACGGCGATGCCGGCAGCACCTTCGCCGCCGGCGCCCGCGCCCTGCAGCAGGCGCTGGACGAGGACGCGCTGGCGACCGGCGCGGCCGCACCGTTGGCGCACGGCCTGGCGGCGGCGATCGAACGCAGCATGGGCGGTTCCAGCGGCGTGCTGCTGTCGATCCTGTTCACCACCGCCGCGACCGAACTGGAGGCCGGGCACGGCTGGGTGCCGGCGCTGCAGGCCGGCGTGGCGCGGATGCAGCACTACGGCGGCGCGCAGCGCGGCGACCGGACCATGCTCGACGCGCTGCTGCCGGCGCTGGAGGCCCTGGCGCGCGGCGGCGGCACCGACGACGCGGCGCGCGCGGCACGTGCCGGCGCCGATGCCACCGCGCAGCTGAGCCAGGCCCGCGCCGGCCGCTCGGCCGCGGTGCCGGCGGACGCGCTGCGCGGCGTGGTCGATCCAGGCGCCGAGGCGGTGGCGCGCGCCTTCGCGGCGTGGGGCCGGTGACCGCCGGGAACGTCCTCCGCCAGACGGGCGCGTAGGAGCGGTTTCAACCGCGACGAACGGAGTTGGCCCGTTGCCTGGCCTCGGACGCAGTCGGGATTGAAGTCCCTGCCACAGTGCACCCAGCCGGCGCGTGACAGGTCCCTGTGGGAGCGACTTCAGTCGCAACGAACAAAGCCGGGAAGCGCGACGGTTTCGCGACCTGAAGCCAACGCTGCCGCTTTTTTGTAGGAGCGGCTTCAGCCGCGACACGCTCTACGGAGAATGCCTGTCGCGGCTGAAGCCGCTCCTACAAGGAACTGCGGTGCGTGGGTGCAGCAGGCGTCGATGCTGCGGTGGCGCGCACCTTCGCGGCGTGGGGCCGGTGACCGCCGGGAGCGCCCTCTGCCAGACGGGCGGCGAACCTGTAAACGGAGCTGGCCCGTTGCCTGGCCCCGACGGCTTCGCGACCTGAGGCCAACGCTGCCGCTTTTTGTAGGAGCGGCTTCAGCCGCGACAGGCTCTACCGAGACCGCCTGTCGCGGCTGAAGCCGCTCCTACAAGGAACTGCGGTGCGTGGGTGCCGCGGGCGCCGATGCTACTGCGCCGCGGCCGCCGCGGCAGCCCGCAGCGCTTGCGCCACCGCCTGCAGCGATCCATGCGCCGAACCTGGCTGCAGCGCCAACGGCTGGGTCTTGCCGTGCACGACCACCTCCATCCGCTGCGGCACGCCCTTGGCGTCGCCGACGATGCGATAGGTGGTGGCGGCGCGGGCGAAGCTCAGCGTGTGCCGCGCGGCATCGTAGGCGAAGGTTTCCTCCTCGCCATCCGGATACAGCAGCTCCACCTGCTGCTGCGCGCCGATCGCCACGTAATACGGATTGCCGGACGCACCATCGCCATCGTTGGCGAACACCACGATGCGCTTGCCGGACGGCGCCAGGCGGAATTCGAGCAGGATCTTGCGGGTGCCCAGCGCCGTGCCGCCCTCCTCGTCCCACAGGTAGTGCTCCTGCGCCACGCGCTTGCCGCCCTGGTCGCGATAGCGCGTTTCCTGGGTCAATCCCGGCCCCTCGGCCCTGGCGTCGTCGACCAGCTCGCGCTGCAGCAACGGCTTGCCGTCGCGCACCGTGTACACCGCGAATTGGTGCCAGCAGCAGCCATCCTTGGTCATGGTGTGGATCTCGCGCGCCTTCGCATCCACCTGGAACAGGCCGCAATTGCTCTGCGCCAGTTCGGTGAACTCCGGGCTCGGCGCGAAGCCATCGGCGGTACCCAGGTACACCTGGTACGACGGGCCGTGGTAGCAGCTGTTCTGCCCGTCCATCAGCGCCAGGTCCTTGATCCCGTCGAAATTGAAATCGTCGTAGATCAGCACGCTCTGCTCGCCGTACGGCAGTTGGTGCACGTTGGCCTTGACCTTGCCGCCTTTGGCGTCGGTGTCCAGCACCAGCTCGGGCGAGGCCACCTCGATCAACGGCGTGGTGCCGCCGCGCGCGAACACACGAATGATGCCGGGGCGGAACACCTCCTCGCTCGCCTCCACCTCCAGCGTCGCCCGGTAGCGGTCGGAAAAATCCTGGACCTTGTAGGTGACGTGTTCGCTGCCGGCGAACGCCTGCGCGTCGAAACCCTCGTCGGCATGGCGATCCGTCTCCGCTGCCGCCGTCGCCGACACCAGCGCCCCCAGCAAGACCAGGCCGCAGCGCCACACGGCACGCATGGGAACGGGAACGGCGCGCGCGGAGCGAAACAGCATGACGAATCCTGGGTAGCGGCAGCCTGTGCCTGGACGCGAAAGTCTAGAGCAGCCGCCGCACTTGCGCCGGCACGCTCCGCCCCCTGGTCGCCAATGCCGCCGCACCGCCGGCGGATTCACTGGGCGACGACCCCGCCCCGGCCACACTGGCCACCGCATTCCCTGCCTACCTGGAGCCTGACCTTGAGCGCGACGCCCGACGCTGCGGAGACCACGCAGGTAGTCGGCGGCCTCAGCCGCCGTACCCAGATCCTGCGCCTGCTGCTGCGCTACCGCAGTTCCGGGGTGTTCTCCGGCATGGACATGGACGCCGCCGACGGCGTGCACGAACTGCCGCCGGAAGGCACGCCCGAGCAGTTCGTCACCGACCTGGAAGCGCTGGGCCCGACCTTCGTCAAGCTCGGGCAGATGCTGTCCACGCGTCCGGACGTGGTGCCGCCGGAATTCGCCACCGCGCTGGAGCGGATGCAGGAAAACACCGCGCCGATCCCGGTGGAACGCATCCGCGAGATCGTCGAGGCCGAACTCGGCGTGGCGGTCAACAAGGCCTTCTCCGCGTTCGACGACACGCCGCTGGGCACCGCCTCGCTGGCGCAGGTGCACCGCGCCGCGTTGCGCGACGGCACGCCGGTGGCGATCAAGGTGCAGAAGCCCGAGGTGGCCGCGCAGGTCCGCTCGGACCTGGAGGTGCTGAAGAGTTTCGCCAGCGCCGCCGACAAGCTGACCGGGCTGGGCCGGCGCATCCGCTTCGCCGACTGGCTGGCCGAGTTCGGCAAGGCGCTGCTGGCCGAGCTGAACTACGAAGCCGAAGCGGAGAACCTGGCGCGCTTCGGCGAACACCTCAAGCCGTTCCCGCAGCTGTGGGTGCCGCAGCCGATCTGGGACCTGAGCAGCCGCAAGGTGTTGACCATGCAGCTGGCCGAAGGCGTGCGCGTGGACAAGATCTCCGGGCTGCGCCGCACCGAGCAGCCGATGGACGATCTGGCCGCGGCGCTGGTGCGCGGCTACCTGGACCAGATGTTCGTGCACGGCGAGATCCATGCCGATCCGCATCCGGGCAATCTGCGCGTGCTGAGCGACGGGCGCCTGGCGATCTTCGACCTGGGCATGGTCGCGCACGTGCCGCCGAAGCTGCGCGAGCGCCTGCTCAAGCTGCTGTTCGCCGCGGTCGATGGCCGCGGCGAGGAAGTGGCCGAGGAAACCATCGCGCTGAGCACGCGCCTGGAGGACTTCGACGAAGACCGCTACCAGCGCGAGACCGGGCAGATGATCGCGCGCTATGCCGCGCACGACGCCACCTCCGAAGGCCGCGTGGTGCTGGACCTGGTGCGCATCGCCACCGCCTACGGACTGCGCACGCCGCCGGAACTGAGCCTGCTCGGCAAGACCCTGCTGAACCTGGAAGCGGTGTGCCGCGCGCTGTCGCCGCACCTGGACACGCGCAGCGTGGTCGAAGACCAGCTGCAGCACGTGATGCGCGCGCGGCTGAAGAAATCGCTGTCGGCGGCGAACCTGGCCAGCGAGGCGATGGAGATGCAGGCGCTGCTGCGCGAGGGCCCGCGCAAGCTGTCGGACATCCTGTCGCTGGCCGCCGACAACCGCCTGCAGGTGCGCGTGGCCGGGCTGGAAGAATCGCGGCTGATGGAAAGCCTGCAGAAGATCGCCAACCGCGTCGCCGCCGGCATCGTCACCGCCGCGCTGATCCTGGCCTCCACGCAGATGATGCGCATCGACACCGGCGCCAAGCTGTTCGGCTATCCGGCCATCGCGATGGTGCTGTTCCTGCTCGGCGTGGCGCTGGGCCTGGGCATCGTCGCCAGCGCGGTGCTGTTCGACCGGCGCGCGCACGCCCGCGAAGAGCGCGGGCGGCGCTAGGCCGCGCCGCCGATGCCCGGATGGGTCGCGCCGGGTTTGTCGGGTCGCCAGCCGGTACGGCGCTGCTTGTCGCCTGAGACCCGCGGCCAGGTCGTGCGCCGCCGGATGGCCGACGGCAGGCACGCCCGGCAGCGGCACGCCGGCGCAGGCGCGCCCCGCAGCACGGCCCATGCATGGGCACGCCGTTCGCCTCCTTCCTTTTGCCGCATCCGCTGAAAAGCGTGGCGCGACCTGCACGAGGCCCGGTGACACACGCCACCGGAATGATGCCGCTAGACTGAGGCCCGGCGTCTTGCTGCGGAGCGGTTTCGATCGCGACGACCGTTGCGGCTTCGCGTGAATCAATGCACAGCAGATCAGCGCTCATGGACGAAGGAATAAAGCGGCCTGCGCATGCGCGATGGGAAAACGACATTTCCCATGCCATGCGAAGAAGCGCCGGCAAAGCCGCAAGGCTAACGCGTCGAAAAAACGTCAGTAAATATCAGAAACTTCGATCATGTCACTGCATCCGAAACTCGTTGTCCCTGAGCAGATCAAGATCCACCGGTTGTTTGCCACACCCCTGGCTCAAATCGCGCATCCAGCGGCCGAACGTCTCAATCAAATGCTGAAAGAGGAGATCGATCGGAACAGGGCCGACAATCCGGCGGGCGTGCGCCACAGCAATTCAGGGGGATGGCAGTCCAGTTCGGACTTCAACGCGTGGGGCGGCGAAGGCTCCATGGCGCTGACCGCGTACGCCACGGAGTTGGCCTACGCGTTGACCGCCGTCTACCATCCGGAGCACGGCTTGGTCGTGCCCGAGTTCGAGTGGAAGATAAACGCATGGGCGAATGTCAACAATGCCGGGGATTCGAACGCGCAACACGCGCATCCCGGCGCATTCTGGTCGGGTGTCTACTGGGTGGATGACGGTTGCGACGATGGCCAGGAGGCTGGCGGAGAACTCCAGTTTCTCGACCCCAGAGGGGTCATGCCCTCGCTCTACAACCCGGAACTCAAGATCCGGATCGCGGGCTGCCTGAGTGCCGGATTGACGACCTCCATCGCGCCCGAGAGCGGCACGCTGGTCATGTTCCCTTCCTGGCTGCTGCACTCGGTCAGCCTGTTTACGGGGTCTCGGCCGCGCATCTCGGTCGCGTTCAACTTCAGCGTCTGAGCGAACGCACCCGTTCCCGGTCGGGCAGCGCCGCGGACCGGCATAGAGTGAAAGCGCCGCTGCCCGCGCTCATGGCTCCTTGCGCAGCAGCCGCACTTCCTGCGGCGATTCCAGCGCGATGCCCTCGTCGGCCAGGCGCTGCAGCAGGCTGAAGAACAGATCGCTGCGGATGCCGTAGACCAGCCGCGGATTGCCGACGTAGGCGAAACTGTTGAGGGTGACGTGGCCGCTGGCGATGGAATCGATGAACACCGACGGCGCCGGCTCCTCCAGCACGCCCGGATGCGCGGCATAGAGTTCCAGCAGCAGCGCGCGCAGCTTGGCCATGTTGGTGCCCAGCGACACCGCGAACTGGATCTGCACCCGGCCCAGCGGCCCGGCCAGGGTCATGTTGCGCAGGGTCTTGGTGATCAGCTCGGAGTTGGGCACGATCAGCGTGGAGCGGTCGCCGACCTGGATCTCGGTGGAGCGCACGCTGATCTTGCGCACGTCGCCTTCCTGGTCGCCGATCTTGACCCAGTCGCCGATCTTGACCGGGCGCTCGGCCAGCAGGATCAGCCCGGACACGAAGTTCTGGATGATCGACTGCAGGCCGAAGCCGATGCCCACCGACAGCGCGCTGACCACCAGCGCGATCTGCGCCACCTCGATCCCCGACGCCGCCAGCGCGCACAGCGCGGCCAGCAGGATGCCGACATAGCGGGCCACGGTGCTGACCGAATTGCGCGAACCGTCGTCCAGTTCGGTCTTCGGCAGGTAGGTCCCGGTCAGCCAGCCATGGATGTATTGCATCGCCAGCAGGCCCACGCCCAACACCAGCGCCGCGCGCAATACGGCGCCCGGGTACAGGTGGCTCTTGCCGATCGGGATGCCCTGCGACAGCACCGAGAACCAGTCGGTGATGGTCGAGACGTTGGTCCCGAACGGGATCAGCAGTGCGCCCACGCCGATCAGCAACAGGCACACGCGCAGCACCGCCGAGGTCAGCACCCCCGCCTGCTCCAGGCGGCTGGCGCGCACGCCGAACGCCCCGTTGGCGGCGCGGCCGATGCGGCCTTCGCTGGCGAACAGCCACAGCGCGAAATCGTCGGCGAAGGTCATCAGCAGGCGGATCGCGCCGACGATCATGGTGATCCAGATGATCTGCCGGGTGATGAACAGGCCCAGGTACAGATAGCCCAGCAGCGACGCCAGCAGCGCCACCACCACCGCCACCCGCACCAGCACCCCGACCAGCGCCAGCGCGCCGCCATGCTGCCCCGGCGGCGGCGGCTGGCCGTTTTCCAGCGCCTGCGCCGCGGCCTCGGCGTACTGGCGCCGGCGCAGCCGCGACAGGCTGGTCAGGATCGCCAGGATCAGCACCGCGTACGCCAGCGCGATCACGCCGTCGGCGGCCACCGTCGCCGAGGCGCTGGTGTGGCTGGCGCGGTTGATCACCAGCAGCATGCTGCTGACCCAGGCCAGCGTCGCGGTGGCCCAGGTGTACTTGCGCAGGCGCCGCGCGGTGGCGTCGTCGATCGGGAACAGCCGCCACGACGGCTGGTTCGGCAACAGCACGCTGGCGCCCAGCGAGCCCATGAACGCGGCGGCGAAGCTGTACACGACGAAGCCGCGCAGCACGCTCTCCAGCGCGGTCGGCACCGCGCCGATGCCGCGCAGGCTCTCGGCCAGCACCAGCGCGGCCAGGCCGGGGGTCAGCGTGCCCAGCAACAGGAACCACAACGCCAGGCCGGAGCGGCGCAGGCGGCTGCCCGGCGCGCGCGACATCGCGTAACGCTTGCCCAGCCAGCGCAGCAGGTAGCGCAGCGGGAACAGCAGCACGAACGCGATGGTCAGGCCGATGCCGAGCGCGCCGGCGCCGTTTTCGGCGATCGCGTCGTCCAGCGCCTTTGCGCCCACCTGGTACAGGGCGAGCAGGCGATCGCGGTCGCCTGGGAAATCGCTGGCGATCTGCCGCCACAGCGACGGCGACAACGGCGAGGTCGAACGCAGCGACAGCTCCTGGCTGAAGTGCTCGGCCTGCACGTTCTCGATTTCCTCGCCGAGCTGCTTGGCCTCCACCGCCAGCAGCTTGCCGCGCTTGATCCCCGAATCCAGCGGCGCGCGCTGCTTGGCCAGGTCCTTGCGCTGCGCGGCGATGTCCTTCGCCTCGCCGTCCGCCGCCGGGCCGAGCTGCTGCAGCCGCGCATCGACCTGGGCCAGCTGCGGGGTCAGCGCCGCGACCGCGGCCTCGGCATCGCGCTGCGCATCGGCCACCTGCCCGATCAGCTTGCGCAGCGACTCCTGGTCGTCGGCGTTGTCCACGCTGCGCCGCGCGTCCTGCAGGGTCTGCTCGGCGCCGCTCAGCAAGGTCTGCGGGTCGGGCGCCTGCGGCTCGTCCTGCGGCTGCGCGCTCGCCGCCGCGCTCAGGCACAGGAACAGCAGCAGCAGCGAACGGCGCAACAACGGCAGCAGCACGGCGGAACGGGAAGGCAGGCGCACGCGGGGGACCGGCAGTGAAGCGCGGACCACCGCGCGTGCGGCGCAATATACGGCGTGGCGCTTGAACAGGGCCAGCGGCACGGGGCCGGTGGGCATCTGTCGCGGCTGAAGCCGCTCCTACAGGCGCGCTCTTGTAGAAGCGGCTTCAGCCGCGACCGGGTCTCATTGCCCCGCCCCGGCCTGGGTCAGCAGCACGATCTTGCCGATATGCGCGCTGGATTCCATCCGCGCATGCGCCTGTGCCGCCTCGGCCAGCGGGAAGCAGCGGTCCAGCTGCGGCTTGATCCGGCCCTGTTCCAGCAGCGGCCAGACCTGCTGCTCCAGCTCGCGCGCGATCGCCGCCTTCTCCATCACCGAGCGCGCGCGCAGGGTCGAGCCGGTATGGGTCAGGCGCTTGGCCAGCAGCGGCATCAGGTCCAGCTCGCGGACCTTGCCCTGCTGGATGCCGATCTGCACGATGCGCCCGTCCAGCGCCGCGGCCTGGTAGTTGCGCGGCAGGTAGTCGCCGCCGAGCAGGTCCACGATCACGTCGGCGCCGCGGCCGCCGGTCAGGCGCAGGGTCTCGGCGACGAAGTCCTCCTCGCGGTACAGGATCGCCGCCTGCGCGCCCAGCGCCAGGCTGGCGGCGCGCTTGTCGGCCGAGCCGACGGTGCTGATCACGCGCGCACCGAACGCGGTGCCGAGCAAGGTGGCGACGCTGCCGATGCCGGAGGTGCCGCCGTGCACCAGCAGGGTCTCGCCGGCCTGCAGGCGGCCGCGCTGGAACAGGTTGGCCCACACGGTGAAGAAGGTCTCCGGCAGCGCCGCGGCCTCGGCCAGGCTCAGCGGCGCCGGCACCGGCAGCGCGTTGCGTTCGTGCACCACCGCGTATTCGGCATAGCCGCCGCCGGCGACCAGCGCGCACACCGCATCGCCGAGCCGATAGCGCTCCACGCCCTCGCCCAACGCCACCACCTCGCCGGCGAACTCCAGTCCCGGCAGCGGCGACGCGCCGGGCGGCGGCGGATAGCTGCCGCGGCGCTGCATCACGTCGGGGCGGTTGACCCCGGCCGCGGCCACCCGCACCAGCAGTTCGCCGCGGCCCGGATGCGGCAGCGGCAGGCGCACCGGCACCAGCACCTCCGGCTCGCCGGGGTGGCGGATCTCGATCGCGGTCATCGAATCGGGGAGCGAAGCGGCGGACATCGGGGACATGGCGGGCACCTGGGCAAAGACGGCGCAGCGCCACGCGGGCGCACAGCGCGGGAACCGCGATGATCGGCCTTCGCCGCGTTGCGATCCGTGATGGCGCGCGCAGGGTTCCGTCCGGACCAAACACCGTCCGCTCGGAAACTGGAGGGATGCCGTGAAATCCCTGTAGGAGCGGCTTCAGCCGCGACAGGCATTCCCGATAAATCCTGTCGCGGCTGAAGCCGCTCCTACAAAGTGCGCAACGCGATGCGAGGACTGCGCTAGCTAATCGCCAGCCGCCGCCTGCACCGGCCACGGCGTCAACGCCGGCACGTCGGCCTGCACCTGTTGCGGGTCCAGCCGCGCCTGCAGCGCCGGCAACGCGACCGCCAACGGGCAGCGCAATCGGCCGCCGCAACCCGGCAGCGGCCAGCGCCGCTCGCGCAGCCGGTCGCCGTCGAAGCGGTTGTCGCGCAGCGCCTGCAAGGTCGGCACCACGCTGCGCAGTTGCAGATAGTCGCGGCCGCCCTGCCGCACCAGGTCCAGCAGCAGCGCGCCGCCGGGCGGATAGGCATCGGGCTGGCCGCGCACCGGGCCGGGCACGTCGAGCAGGCCGGCCAGATGCGCCAGGTTGGTGTCGTGGCCGAGCAGCAGCAGCGCGCGGGTGTCCGCTGGCGCCAGCGGCGCCACTGCCGGGGTTTCTCCGGCGGCGGCCTGCATTGTCGCCAGCAGGTGCGCGAGCAGGTTGGAGCCGCCGGCACGCGCCGCCGGCAAGGCGCGCTTGCTGTGGTCGAAGGAGGCGTTGTGCAATCCGATCAGGCGTTGCAGGGAAGTCGCATCGGCGCGACCCCACGCCACCTGCGTCAACGGCAGGCCCTGCGCGTATTCCAGCATCAGGTTCTCGGCCAGGCTGCCGGCGGTCTTCAGCAGTTTTGCCGCCTGCGCGGGATCGTCCAGGCGCCGCGGATCGTCCAGGCGCGGCGTGTCCTGGCCAGGCGCCTGCGCGGCGCAGGCCGCGCCCCGGCAGCCGGACAGGACCTGCTGCAGCGCGCGCAACCGCGCACGCGTGGCCGCATCCGGATGCAGCGGCGCGGCCACCGCGTCGTCGTCCTTGTCGTCGTTCCTGTCCTTGCCGGTCGCGTAGTGGAACAGCGGATTGTTCTGTGCGGTCGGCAGCGCTAGATACCGGGCGCGGCAGCCCGGCTGCAGGCCTTCGCCGAAGGCCGCGGCGCTGGCGTGGTTGCGCGGCGTGCTGTCGGCGATCAGCACCACCTGTGCCTGGCCGCAGTCAGGCGCCAGCACGCCCTCCTTCAGCCAGCGCTGCCGGTAACGCGCGCCCAGCGCCTGCATGCCCGCTGCGCCATGCGCGGTGAGCATGCCCGGCGCCACCGGCCATTGCGGCCATGGCTGCGCCGCGTACCTGGCCAGCGCCTGTGGATCCTGGGTCGGCGCGCGCACGCCGTGGCGCATCACCACGATGGTCAGGCGCACTTGCGCTGGAGCGTTTGCGCCGGCGCGCGTCGCGGTACCGGCCGGCACGCGCGCGGCCGCGGCCGGCAATGCCCACGCGGCCAGCAGCAACAGCGCCGCCACGCGATGCAGGCGGCGCCGCGCAAGCGTGGCGGTCCTGGGTGCTTCGATGGAGAGGTGCATGCCGCCGGCCTCAGAACTTCAGCGACAGGTCGAGGAACACGCCGCGTCCGGCCAGGCCGAAGTACAGCGGCTGGTTGTCGGAAGAGCGCGCGCCGGCGTAGCCGATCAGGGCATGCCGATCCAGCAGGTTGTTGACGTCCATGCTGATCGAGTAGCCCTTCAGGCCGTACGGGCCATGGGTGCTGCGATAGCCCAGCGCCGCATCCAGGCTGGCATAGCCGCCCAGGCGCTGGTCGTTGCCGAACACGGTGGCGCCGCTGGCGTCCGTGGTGTTGTCCACGCCGTACTGCGCGCCGACCACTTTCTCCATCAACGAACCGAAGTAGCCGGTGCCGCTGTTGTAGAGCAGGCCCAATGCCCCGGTCACGTGCGGGGTGCCGGCGACCTGGGTGCTGCTGTGCTTGTAGGTGGCCTCGTTGTAGCTGGCGTTGGCGTACAGGCTCAGCGTCGGCGTCAGCGCATAGGTGGCTTCGGCCTCGGCGCCGCGGTACACCGCGCCTCCGCCGTTGACGTAAGCGCTCTCGGTGCCGCTGTCGGTGGCGACCAGGGTCTGGCTGATGTAGTTGCTGAAGTCGATGTAGTAGACGTCGGCGCCGAAGGTCAGGCCGCGCGCGGCGTAGCTGGTGCCGAGCTGGTAGTTGCTGGTCAGCTCCGGCTGCAGGCCGCGTGCGCCGTTGAGTTCGATCACGTCGATCGGCGGCGCCAGGAAGCCGCGCGCGGCCTGCACGTAGCCGCTCCAGTGCTCGTTGAAGGCATCGTGCAGGCTCAGCGACGGCAACGTCGCGTCGTAGCTGGCGCTGGTGTAGGACGGCGCCGGCGGGGTGCTCTTGTTGAGCTGCGCATCGAGTTCGCGCTCGACCCGCGAATAGCGCACGCCGGGACTGAGGGTCAGCGTGTCGCTCAGCTTCCAGTCGTACTGCACATACGGCTGCAGCGTGTCGGTGCGGTCGTGCAGCTGGTAGTTGTACAGATAGCCGTACTTGGTGCCGCTGGCCGCACCGGTGGTCATGTCCACCGGCAACTGCTCGCGTTCGTCCAGGTTGCGCTCCACCCACACGCCTGTCTGCAACTGGCCCGGGCCCAGATCGCGCGCCAGGCGCAGCACGTCGCCGAAGGCATGGAAATCGTTGTCCGACAGCTTGCCGGGCACGTCGGTAGCCGACTTGGACAGCTTCTTGCCGGTGCTGGAGTAGAAGGTCACGCCGTTGTCGGCGGCGCTCTCGCTGGTGGGGATGCTGCTCTTGGCGGCGGTGTGGTCGAAGCTGTTGTAGTAGACCTTGTTGTCGAGCTCCCAGTCGCCCAGGCGCGTACTCAGGCCCAGATAGCTGAAGCTGGAGTAGTACGCGGCGCTGTTGTAGCCGGTGTAGTTCTGCAGGGTCGGATCGTTGCCCAGGCCGTAGCGCCAGCCGTGCTGTTGGATCTGCGCGCGGGTGGCGCCCTGCACGGTGTTCTGGTGCTCCTGGTTGTAGCTGCTGACGAAGGTCAGCGTGGTCGTCTCGCCCAATTCGGTGACGGTCTTGACGAAGGCGTGCTCGCGACGGTCGTCGGTGCCCTTCAGATAGGTGTCGCTGGCTTCCTTGGACAGGTCGGCGAACACGCGGGTGTTGCCGATGTGTTCGTCGGCGCTGACGCCGGTGGACCAGGTGTCCCAGCTGCCGCCGGTGGCGTACACGGTGACGCCGTCCACCGTGCTGGGATTGCGCGTGCGCAGCGCCAGCGTGCCGCCGAAGGTGGCGTTGCCGATGGTGGCGCCACCGCCGGGGCCGCGGTCGATCTCGGCCTGGCCGAGCACGTGGTTGTTGAAGTACGCGGACGTGGTGTGGTGCAGGTCGCTGGCGTCGCCGAACGGGATGCCGTCGAAGGTGATGTTGAACTGGCCGTCCTGAAAGCCGCGGATGCTGATGCCTTCGTTCTTGCCCAGGCCGGGGCCTTCCGGCGAGGTGGTGACCACGCTCGGCGCGTACTTGATGATGTCGTCGTAGTTCGCGTTCAGGCGCAGGCCGTCGCGGATGAAGCGTTCGTCGATCACCGAGGTCGGCTGGCTTGCCTCCAGCGGCGCGGCGCTGGGCGCCAGCGTGTCGACGCTGTTGGCGGTGACGTTGATCGGCGCCAGTTCGCGCGGGCCGTCGTCGCGGTCGCCGTTGTCGGCCGCCGGCGTGGCCGCGGCATGCGGCGCGCGCGGAGCGGCGGCACTGCGTTGCGCCGGCGCGGCGCTGCGCACGATGCTGACCGTGGTCGGCGTCGGCATGCGGTAGTCCAGGCCGGTGCCGGCCAGCAGTTTCTGCAACTGCTGTGCCGGTGCCAGGCCGGCCGGCGCGCCGTTGCTGCGTTGCCCGGCCGCCAGTGCCGGGTCGTACATCAGTTGCAGGCCGCTGTTGCGTGCGAACAGTTCCAGCGCCTGGTCCAGCGGCATCGGCGCGATCGCCGGTGCGGCGGCGATGGGGGCCGACCACGCCGGCAGCGAAGAAGTGCTGCCGAGCAGCAGGGCGATGGAGACGACGAGCGTGTTGCGCATGGGACGTGCTACCGGAGGGGAGAGGAAGGCGGTCGTACGCACGCAGCGCGACGACCATGCCTACCTAGGAGTGCCGCACAGCGCCGCGCGGCTACCGGTATTTGCATGAATTTTTTCTTACATCGGCGCCGGTGCGCTGCGGATCGTCACCGCCTGCGCATCGCGGTGCACCTGCACGTTCGGCAGGCTGCCCAGATAGGCGACGAAGGCCTCCGGATCGCGCAGGTGGAACACGCCGCTGATGCGGCGCGCGGCCAGCGCCGGGTCGGCGATGCGCAACGGCCGCGTGGTGTAGGCGTTGAACAGCCGCGCCACCTCGCCCACGCTGCGGTCGTGCACGCCGACCTGTTCCGGCAACCAGGCGGTGGCGCCGGCGATGTCGGCATGCGCGTCCAGCCCCAGCAACTGGCCTTGCGGATCCAGCCGCGCCTGCTGGCCGCCGCCCAGGTCCGCCAGCTGCGCGCCCTCGCTGGGCAGCGCGCTGCGCCGCCACCACGGATGCGCGCCGCGCAGCACGTGCACGCGCCCCTGCAGCACGGTGACGCGGGTGCCGCCGGCATGTTGATCGACGCCGAACACGGTGCCGATATCGCGCAGCACCAGCGTGCCGACGCTGACCCGCAGCGGCCGCGCCGGATCGTGGCCGAGGTCGAACAGCGCCTTGCCGCGCAGCAGCGCGATGTCGCGGCGCTGCGCGCCGTAGCGCACGGCGATGGCGCTGCCGCGGTCCAGGCGCACCACGCTGCCGTCGGCCAGCGCCACCTCGCGCCCGGCATCGGCAGCGGCGGCGTAGACCGTCGCCGCGACCGTGTGCGGCGCCGCCAGCTGCGTGGCCACGCCGATCGCCGACAGCGCGAGGACGGCCGCCAGGCCGAACGCCCGACGCCGGTTGCGGCCGCGCTTGCCTGGCACCGGCGCCGCTTGCGATCGCGGCGGCGCCGCGCGGCCGAACTCGGGCCGCAACGGCACCACCACCGCGCCGCTGTGGCGCGCATGCGCGCACAGCTGTTCGCTGCTGGCCGGCTGCGAGTGCGCCGCGGCCTGCAGGTCCTGGTGCAGATGGGCGATGCCCAGGTATTCGGCCACGTGGGTGGGCGATTGCCGCAGCCAGGCCAGGAACTCGGCCTGCTGCACCGGCGCCAGCGGCGCTTCGCGCTGCGCCAGGTACCAGGCCGCGGCGGCCGCCGCGATCGGCGACTCACGCATAGCGCGCCATGCCCTGCCGGCACACCGCCAGGCCCTTGATGATGTATTTCTTGACCATGTGGCTGGAGATCTGCAACCGCTCGGCGATGTCCTGGTAGCCGAGTTCGTCGCGGTAGCGCAGCACCATCGCCGCGCGGCATTTCGGCGGCAGCCGCGCCATCAGTTCGGCCAGGCGCTGCCGGCGCTGCGCGCGATGCACCTGCGCATCGGCTTCGCACGGCACCGCCAGCCGCTCCAGCACCTCGTCCAGGCAGGTGTCGCGTTGCGTGCTGCGCTGGTTGAGCAGCGCGTGCTCGCGCATCAGGTTGGCGGCGATGGTGAACAGGTAGGCTTCCGGATTGGCGATCTCCGGCGCATGCGCCTCGCTGCGCTGCAGGCGCAGCCACACTTCCTGCACCAGGTCCTCGGCATCCCATGCCGCAGCGCGGCGGCGCAGGAAATAACGGCTCAGCGACGGCCGCCATTGCAGGAACAGCCGCGACAGGGCCGGCAAGGGTTCGGGACGCACCAGGCGCTCGCAGGGTCGGAAAGGCCTGCGATGCTGGTCGCGGCAGATGACAGTCCGATGACGCACGGGCAGCGCGGACGTGGATGACCGGCTGCGCCCCAGCCGGCATTCAGTTGCGCGCCGATGCCGGCTCCGTTCGCTCGAACGGCGGATGGAGCGCCGCCCGTGCCTGCTGCTCCATGGCCATGCATGCGGCGGCGGCGCATCCAGCGTTTCCCGTGCGGGACAGGATGTCCTTCGGACCGGCCTTCCGTTCGATCGGCCCCGCCCCATATCGGAAGGGTTGCCGTCTCCCTCTCGGCCGGCGTTCGCACCAAGGAACTCTCCATGACCGACCCTATCGTCCAGATCAAGCCCCTTGGCTTTCCGTGGGAAACGATCGACCCGTTCCTGTTCTGCGTCTACCACGACGATGCCTACCCCGCCGGCAATGGCGCGATGGGTCCGGCGGCGTCGCTGGCGGGCCGCGCCATCGGCCAGGACTTCAGCCGCAAGGACGGCTGGAGCATGTATCACGGCGAGCGCATCCCCGGCTTTCCCGGCCATCCGCACCGCGGCTTCGAGACCGTGACCATCGTGCGTCAGGGCCTGATCGACCATGCCGACTCGCTCGGCGCGGTGGCGCGCTTCGGCGCCGGCGACGTGCAATGGGTGACGGCCGGTGCGGGCCTCGTCCATTCGGAGATGTTCCCGCTGCTCGACACCACCGCGCCCAACCCGCTGGAACTGTTCCAGATCTGGCTCAACCTGCCGGCACGCAGCAAGATGGTGGCGCCGCACTTCACCATGTTCTGGGCGCAGGACGTACCGCGCTTCACCGCCACCGATGCCGCCGGCCGCACCACCGACGTGGCCTGCGTGGCCGGGCGCGTCGGCCCGGTCGACGCCGCACCCGGCAGCGCCGGCGGCCCGCTCGCGCCGCCACCGGATTCGTGGGCGGCGCAGGACGATGCGGACGTGGCCATCTGGACGATCCGCATGGCGCCCGGCGCACGCTGGACCCTGCCCGCCGCGCAAGGTCCCGGCACGCGCCGCAGCCTGTACTTCTTCAAGGGCGCAGCGGTGACCGTGGGTGGACGCGAGGTGAGCAGCCACGCCGCCATCGAGTTGCGCGCCGACCAGGCGGTCGAGCTGGTCAACGGCGACGCGGAGGCAAGCGAGTTCCTGGTGCTGCAGGGCCGGCCGATCGCCGAACCGGTGGCCCAACACGGTCCGTTCGTGATGAACACCCAGGCCGAGATCGCCCAGGCGATGGCCGACTACCGCCGCACCCAGTTCGGCGGCTGGCCGTGGCAGGACGAGGCGCCGGTGCACGGCCGCGATCCGAACCGCTTTGCGCGACATCCGGATGGGCGCGAGGAGCGGCCGGCGCCGCGCAAGCCGCGCGTCCCCTGATCGGCGAGTCGCTTTCGCGCCTTACCCTCACCCCAACCCCTCTCCCGACGGGAGAGGGGCTAGTGCCTGTCCCCTTCTCCCACCGGGAGAAGGTGCCCCGCAGGGGCGGATGAGGGTACGGGCGGAGCCTCGTGCATCCAACTCCGCGAGACGCTTTCGCGCCGGACCCTCACCCCAACCCCTCTCCCGAGGGGAGAGGGGCTACGCTCAGTAGCGCGCCGAGGCCAGCGCCTGCGCGCGCTCCAGTTGCTCGGCGATGCGCTTGCGCGCCTGCTGCAGCTCCTGCTTGGTCGCGTCCTGTTGCGCCGCCGGCACCAGCTCGGCATCGATCACCGCCAGCGCATCGGAATAGCTGCGCACCATGGTCGCCATGTAGGCGTTCATGTACGCCGAATCGTCCTTCTCCTGGTCCAGCGCCTGCAGCTGCGCCTTGCCCTTGGCCGCCTGCGCGGCGATCTTTTCCGCATCGCCGGGACCGCCCTTGCCGGCGTCCGCGGCCGCGGCGCCGTGGTGCGCGGCGACCACTTCGCGGGCGAAATCGGCGACGCTGCCGCTGACGTTGCGCGACAGCGCCTGCTGCGACAGCGCCACCGCATTGCCTTCCAGCACCTGCAGCATCGCCTTGGCCGAAGCGTCGCCGGCGATCGGCGCGCGCCCGCTTTCGCCGCCGACCGGGGCCGCGGTCGGCGCCGGCGAGGTCGCCGGTGCGGTGCGCGAGGTCTGGTCGCCGGGCTTGCCGCAGCCGCTCAGCGCCACGGCGGCCAGTGCCGCGAGAATCGAAAGCCGGGTCGTGATACGCCTCGGGGTCATGGGGTGCTCCTGGTTGGTCAGCCGCTACCTTGCCCAGGCGGCGCGCAAACCCGCGTGAATCGCCGCGCTTTTTCGTGACGCGGCATTGACGTGGCCGGGCGCATGCAGTGGTTTGCCGCAAACGCGGCAGCGTGGAGACCACACATGGCGAACAACGAGAAAACCGGCGACAAGGCGGGCAAGGCCGCCTCCAAGGTGCTCAGGGACGGACGCACCGGAAAGGACAGCAAGACCGCCGCGGCGTCGGCGCTGTCGCAGCGCCCGGACAAGAAGAAGGGCAAATAGGCTGTGCCGGCAGCAAACGCCGCACCGACGGCGTTTGCTGCCGGCCGCTAGAATGGTTGCATCGCCGTTACAGGCTCCAGAGCGTTCCGATCCGCCGATGACTCTCGCGCCCGACACCCGCGCACCGCGCAAGCGCGTGGCGCTGTACGAAGACGTGGCCGAGCGGCTGCGGCAGAAGATCTACGACTACGTGCTGCCGCCGGGCGAGTGGATCGACGAGCCGGCACTGGTCGCCGAACTGGGCATCAGCCGCACCCCGCTGCGCGAGAGCCTGAAGCTGCTCGCCGCCGAAGGCCTGGTGCAGATCGAACCGGGCCGCGGCGCGCGCGTGACCCGGCTGAACCTGGAAGACCTCAACGAGCTGTTCCCGGTGATGGCGCTGCTGGAAGGCCGCTGCGCCTACGAGGCGGTGCGCAAGGTCGACGCCGCCGGCCTGGCGCGGCTGGAAACGCTGCACGCGCGCATGGAGCAGGCCGCCGACGAAGGCGACCTGGCCGAGTACTACCGGCAGAACTACCTGATCCACGAATCGGTGCAGGAATTCGCCGGCAACCCGTGGCTGATCCGCGTCACCCACGACCTGCACCGCATCCTCAAGATGCACCGCGGGCGCCAGCTGCTGGCGCCCGGACGCATGCAGCAATCGCTGTCCGAACACCGCGAACTGATGGACTGCTTTCGCCGCGGCGACGCCGAAGGCGCCGAGCGCACCATGAACCGCCACCTGCAAAGCCAGGGCAACGCCCTGGCGATGTACGTGGCCGCCGGCGGCAAGTTGAATGTGCCGGCGCCGTTGCCGAGGGGCCGGGAATCGGGAATGGGGAATGGGGAGTCGTAAGAGCCGGTCTGCGCGACCGATCGGCGTCACTCAGCTTCCCAAAAAAACATCGGCCCCAAAGGGCCGATGCCGTAGAAGAAAACCGGTAGAGCATCCGCTCGTGGGAACGGCTTAAACCCATTCCCGATTCCCGTTTCCCCATTCCCAGCTCAAAGCCACCCCGGCACCACCAGCAGCAGCCAAGCCAGCAGCGGGCCGAACAGCACCACCAGGCCGCTGTAGATCAGGAAGCGCTTGTACAGCGATTCGCGTTCGTCCGGCGCGGCCGAGGCCACCACCAGCGCGCCGTTGGTCGAGAACGGGCTCACGTCCACCACCGTGGACGAGATCGCCAGCGCGCAGATCACCCCGGCCGCGCCGAGGTGGCCCTGCAGCAGGAACGGCACCGCCAGCGGGATGGTCGCGCCCAGCACCGCCGCCGAGGAGGCGAACGCGGAGACGATGCCGCCGACGTAGCACACCAGCAGCGCGCCGAGCAGCGGGATGCCGATGTCGGACACGCCGTTGCCGATGTAGTCCACCGCCCCGCTCTCCTGCAGCACCGCCACGTAGGTGACCACGCCGCTGATCAGCAGCACCGTGGACCAGCTGATGCCGTCCACCGCGCCCTTCTGCGCCTTCGGCGACAGCAGCGCCAGCGCCACCGCCACGGTTATCGACACCAGGCCGACGTTGAGGTTGTAGATCAGCGAGGCGATGCCCAGGCCGAGCAGGCCGAACAGGGTCAGCACGCGATCGCGGTTCAGGCTCACCGCGTCCAGCGCCACCGGATCGGTGGACAAGGTGCCGCCGCCGGCCGACAGCAACGCGCCATGGCCTTCGATCGCGAACTGGCGGTGCGAGGACTGGTCGCCCACCGGCACGTACTCCGCCGTGGCCAGCGACGGCGTCTGTTCGCGCCGCAGCAGCGCCAGGCCGCCGAAGGCGAAGAAGCAGATCAGCGCCATCAGCAGGTTGAAACCGAGGCTGGTCAGGAACACCGCCATCTCGGTCACGTCCAGCCCGGCCTTCTCCACCACCTTGTTGGTGATGCCGCCGTACACGCTGATCGGCGAGAACCCGCCGGCCTGCGCGCCGTGGATCACCAGCAGGCCCATCAGCAGCGGATTGATCCTGTACTGCTTGGCGAAGCGCAGCGCGACCGGGCCGATGATCGCCACCGCCGCAGGACCGAGCGCGCCGAAGGCGGTCAGCACCGCGGTGACCACGAACATCACCCACGGGATCGCCACGATCTTGCCGCGGACCGCGCGCACCGCCCAATGCACCAACAGATCGATGGTGCCGTTGTTGCGCGCGATCGCGAACAGATAGGTGATGCCGACCAGGGTCAGGAACAGGTCGCCGGGGAATCCGGCCAAGACCTCCTTCCCGTCCATGCCGACCCAGACGCCACCGATGATGAAGGCCAACGCGAACGCGAGCGCGCCCATGTTGACCGGCAACGCCGTGGCCACGATGAACATGACGATCAAGCCGATGATCGTCGCGATTTGTGGACTCATGCGCCCTCCCGAGCTTGCTGGATCCGTACCACTGCCGCGAATGGCCACCCGCCATCCTGGGTCGTTCGCCAACTGCCTACCGCCGTTGCGGCGCGACGGCTCCCATCGCCGCCCCCTCCCGCCGCTACGGCTGCATCACTGCATGCGTTGCTCCGCCTGCCGCACCCAGGCCGCCGCCGCGGCCAGGCTGCCGAACTCTTCCACCGAGCGCGCCTGGCACTCCGGCAGCAGCTCGCGTGCGATGCGCGCCAGCGCACCGCCCGGTCCCAGTTCCAGGAACACGCGCGCGCCGCGTTCGGCGGCCTGGCGCAGCGTTCCGGCCCAATCCAGCGTCGTCGCCAGCTGCGCCGACAAGGCGCCGATGGCGTCGTCGCGGTCGCCGATGCGGTGTCCGTCGATGCCGGCCAGCACCGCGGCGCGCGGCGCCGCCAGCGGCGCGGCGCGCAGATCGGCGGCGAACGCCTGCGCCGCGCTCGCCAGCAACGGCGTGTGCGCAGCCACCGCCACCGGCAGGCGGGTGACCCGTGCGCGCTGCGCACGCGCCTGCCGCTCGCCGTGCGCCAACGCATCGGCATGGCCGCCGAGAATCAGGTGATCGTCGCCGTTGACGATGGCGATATGCAGCCCGGTCTGCGCGCACAGCGCCTCGGCCGCGTCGCGCAGCAGACCCTGCACCGCGATCAGGCCGTCGCCATTGCGGCTGGCCGCATCCATGCGCTGCGCGCGCCGCACCGCCAGCGCCAGGCAGGCGGACGCGTCCATGCCGCCGGCCAAGGCATGCGCGGCCAGCTCGCCGATGCTGTAGCCGAGCAGCAACGCCGGCGTCGACAGTTGCGGCAGCAGCGCCGCGGCATTGGCCAGCACCGCAGCGCACACCAGCGGCTGCGCGATCGCATTGTCGTAGCGCGCGTCGTCGCCGGCCAGCGCGCGCGGATCGGCGCCGAGCACCTGCGCCGCCGCGGCCAGCACCGCCTCGGCCGCAGGTTCGCCGACGACGTAGTCGAACATCGCCGGATGTTGCGCGCCTTGTCCCGGGCACAGCAGCGCCAGACTCATACGCCCTCCTGGCGCTGCAGGAAGCAGGCGCAGGCGAGCAGGTCGGCGCTGCCGCCCGGGCTGAGCCGGCGCGCGACGAAGGCCTCGCCGATGCGCGACAGCTGCTGCCGCCAATCCGGCTGCGCCGCGCCGCCGGCCTCGAGGAACGCGCGCGCGCGGCGTTGCGCGAAGCGCAGCCCCTCGCGGCCGCCGCGATGCAGCAGATTCAGGTCGTCGGTCTGCGCGATCAGCTGCAGCAGCGTCTGCGCCAGCGCTGCATCCTGCGCCAGGCCTGCGCGCAACGCCGCGTGCAGGCTCGGCAGCGCCACCTCGCGCAGCAGCGGGAAGCCGGCGGCCGCCTGTTCGCGCACGCCGGCCACGCCATGTAGGCGGCGCATGCGCTGGCCGTGGCTGTGCGGGTCCAGCGGCGCGTCCAGCAGCGCATCGCGCCAGACGCCGACGGCGTTGCAGACCGCCACGCCATCCGGCATCGCCTGATTCCGGCTGCGCAGCCGCGCCGCCGCCGCGACCAGCAGGCCCAGGCTGAAAATCGCGCCGCGATGGGTGTTGACCCCGCCGGTGGCGCGCAGCATGGCGCGCTCGGCACCGATGCCGAGTTCGCGCAGCGCGGGGAACGCCGCACCGGCCGCGGCGGCGGCGGCGATCGCGACGAAGTAGCCGCGCAGCGCGAACAGGCTGCGCAGGAACGTGGACGCGTCCATGTCGTCGTGGCTGCCGCGATCGAACGGCGTGACCAGGCCGGGCTTCGGCGCGCAGGCCAGCTCGGCATGCAGGCTGGCGACGGCAAGACGGCCGAGGCGGTGCGGCATGGCCGCCGCGCCGGGGAAATTCGCTGTGGTCTTCGCCGCGGCAGAGGCTACTTGCGGAACGCCAGCGAATTGCACTGCAGGAGAGGCTTTGGCCACGAGCGCTTTCGACGTTCTAACGACTCCTGCTTCGTTCGTCGCGACTGAAGTCGCTCCCACAAAGGCTGGCGGATAGCTGGCTACCCGCACTGCGGGAGGGACTTCAGTCGCGACAGCTCCCGGAGCCGGAAGCTCCGAGGCTGCGTTCGTCGCGGCTGAAGCCGCTCCTACAGGGGCTCGCGGGTGGCTGGCTACCTGCACTGCGGGAGGGACTTCAGTCCCGACGGCTTCCGGAGCCGGAAGCTCCGAGGCTGCGTTCGTCGCGGCTGAAGCCGCTCCTACAGGGGCTCGCGGGTGGCTGGCTACCTGCGCTGTGGAAGGGACTTCAGTCCCGGCAGCTTCCGAAGCCGGAAGCTCCGACGCTGCGTTCGTCGCGGCTGAAGCCGCTCCTACAGGGACGCGCGAGTGGCTGGCTACCTGCACTGTGGGAGGGACTTCAGTCCCGGCAGCTTCCGAAGCCGGAAGCTCCGACGCTGCGTTCGTCGCGGCTGAAGCCGCTCCTACAGGGACGCGCGGGTGGCTGGCTACCTGCGCTGTGGGAGGGACTTCAGGCCCGACGGCTTCTTCCGCCGACACATCCGCACTTGCGGGCGCTGCCGACGCCGGGAAACAACCGTATGCCACGCCGCGCTCAGCCTGCAGATCCATCACGCCCCCCATGCCCGCAACAGCTCGGCGCGCGGCTGCAGCCGGCAGTCGCGCAGCGCCTTGACCAGCAGTTGCGCGCTGTCGCCGGCCAGCTCGCGCCAGCTCACCGCGTTGCCGTCGGGCAGCAGCACTTCGCCATCCACGCGATGCCCGTGGCGCTGTTCCCAGCGCGCCAAGTCGGCGAGCAGCGCTGTGGCCTGCGCCGGCGACGGCACCGGCCACAGCAGATCGATGTCCGAACCGGCCTGCACGTAGGGCAAGCCGGTCAGCGCCTGCCAGGCGAAGGCGCCGAATACGCGCGGGATCAGGCCATGCGTGGCGGCCAGTGCCTGCAACTCGCGCAGCGGCAGCTGCCACGCCGGCACTGCCGGCCGCTGCGCACAGACTTCGTCCAGCGTCAGCGGCGCGCGCTGCCGCACCACCGCATCGCGCTCGGCCGACAGCGACAGCCGCTGCTTGCCTTCGGCCGGCGGCAACGGCACGCCCAGGCGCAGCAGTTGCGCGTCGTCGCTGCGATCGCCGCGCGCGACGATCGCCGGATGGCCGGCCGCGAACCAGTCGCGCAGGCGCGCCTGCGCGCCCGGCGTGCGTGCCTGCCATGGCGCATCGGCCGCCAGCCAGACCAGGTCGTGCCGGGTGAGCGGCTCATGCATGGCCGGCGGCGACCTCCGCGGCGATCGGCGCAGCGAGCAGGCGGCCATTGCGTTCGGCGCCGCGTTGCGCGCGGACATCGCCGTGCAGCGGCGCCTGCAGCGCGGCGACCAGCGCCTGCGCCAGATCGCCCTGCCACAGCGCTTCCACCGCCCCCATCGCCACGTAGTTCTCCACGCCCGGCGCGAACACCGGCGAACTTTTGCTCAAGGCTTGCAGCTTCTCCAGCGGCTGCTTGGTGACCCGCGCCATCGCGCGCAGGTCCATCACCCGCACCTGCGCCTCGGGCAGCGCGTAGATCGCGTCGGCCATCAGCCCGAAGGCGAGGAAGCCGCCGCTGACCGATTCGCCGTAGACCAGCGTCAGCAGCCGCGCGCCGCGCCGCCGCGCCAGGTCCAGGCATTGCGCCAGATGGCCGAAATAGCCGTTGATGCCGAGCAGTTCGTCCTTGCGCGACGGCCGCTGGCCGGCGGTATCGACCAGCATCACGATCGGCCGCTGCGGATGCGTGCGGGTGCTGTCCAGCACCGCGGCGGCCAGCGCCAGCGCGTGCTCCACGCCCACTTCCAGCTTGTCGGCGCTGCCGATCACGGTGACCTCGCCGAGCGCGGTGCTGGCGCTGCCGCCGATCACGCCATCGCGCACCTCGACCCGGTGACCGAGCGGGAACAACGCTTCCAGCAAAGGCATCAGTTCCATCACGGGCTCCGGTCGGCGACGGCGGCAAGGAAGGCGGCGGTGTCCAGCAGCGGCAGCGCTTCGGGATCGGCGATGCCCTGGCGGCGCCAGATGTCGATGCCGTCGCGGCAGTCGCCGTAGGCGTCCAGGCGCTGGCGCAGCGCGGCGTGTTCTGCGGCGATGCGCGACAGGCCGTCGTCGTCTTCGGCCGGCGGCGCCGCCAGCGCGGCGATCGCCGCGGCGCGGAAATCCTCGATGGCATCGGCGACCAAGGCCTGCGCCTCGCCGAGCAGATAGCGGTGCTTGCCGCCAGTCACCCGCCACACCAGGGCGCGATCGCGCGAATCGAATTCCTCCACCCCGCGCACGGTCTCGATCACTTCCGGACCGGAAAGGCCCAACCGCCCTTCCTCGGACATGACGATGCGCGAGCAGCAGCGGCTGACGATGCCCATGCCGCCGAAGCAGCCGTTGCCGCTGCCGATCAGCGCCAGCACCGGCACGCCGGCGGCGCGCGCGTCCAGGGTGGCGCGCATGATTTCGGAGATCGCGATCAGTCCGGCGTTGGCCTCATGCAGGCGCACGCCGCCGGTGTCGGGCAGCAGCAGCACCGCCGACGGCTTGGTCGCCGCGGCGCGCTGCAGCAGCCCGGTGAGCTTGGCGCCGTGCACCTCGCCGACCGCGCCGCCCATGAACTGGCCTTGCTGCGCAGCGATCAGCACCGTGCGCCCGTCGAGCCGGCCCTCGCCGACGACGATGCCGTCGTCGAACGCACCGGGCTGGTCCAGCTGCGCCAGGTGCGGACTCATCGCGCGCTGGCGCGGGCCGACGAACTCGCGGAACGAGCCAGGATCGAGCAGGCCGGCGATGCGCTCGCGCGCGTCGGCTTCGTAGAAACTGCGCGGGCGGCGGTTGTTCGGGATCGCGCTCATGCGCAGCTCCGGTGTGGGTGGCTTACTCGCCGGATGGACAATGCGGGACGCTCGTTCATTGCAGCAGGCGCCTGGATCGCGGCCGGCGCCATCCAGGCGCTGCCGGCGGATCGCGTCGGGGCTGAAGCCCCTCCCACAACAGGGCTCCCCGCAGGCACGGCATCCCTTGTAGGAGCGGCTTCAGCCGCGACGAGCGGAGTCGAAATGTCCCAGGCTCCGGACACAGTCGGCACTGAAGACCCTCCTACAGTAAGAAACCGAGCAACATCACCTGTGGGAGCGACTTCAGTCGCGACGAACGGAGCCGAACTATCGCCGGCTCCGGACACTGTCGCGGCTGAAGCCGCTCCTACACAGAGCGTGGCGATTGCGAATGTCGGGATTGGATGCATCACGCCTCCTCCTGCAAGGCTTCCACCGCCTGGTCCAGGCGCAGCCCGACCACCGCCGGCGTGGCGCCGACATCGTTGATCGAGATGCGCACGTCGCGCAGCGGATGGCGCGCGGCGAAATCGTCGAGCACCGCCTGCCAGACCGTGCCGAAGCCGTCGGCGGCGGTGACGATCTCGATCTGCATCGCGCCGCCCAGGTCCTGCGGCTCGATCAGTACTTCCAGATTGCCGGAAGACACCACGCCGACCAGCACGTGGTCGCGCCGGCCGTTCGGCGCCAGGCGCCCGTCGTAGCGATAGCGAAGGGTTTCCATCGACATCCCTTACCAGTTGCGGAAACGTTGCGGCGGCGCGTACAGGCCGCCGGACCAGCGCACCAGGTCCTTGACGCTGCGCGCGGCCAGCAGGTCGCGGCTGGCGTCGCGCAGGCGGATGCCCAGGTCCTCGGGACGGCGGATCACGCCGCGGTCGCGCAGGTTCTCGACCATGCGCCTGTCGCGGCCCAGGCCCACCGCGGTGTAGCCGGCCACGCCGCGGATCGCCTGTTCGCGCTCCTCCGGCGTGCGGCACAGCAGCAGGTTGGCGATGCCCTCTTCGGTCAGCACGTGGCTGACGTCGTCGCCGTAGATCATCACCGGCGGCAGCGGCATGTTCGCGCTCTCGGCCAGCTCCCACGCGTCGAGCCGGTCGACGAAGGCCGGCGCCATGTGCTCGCGGAACGTTTCCACCATCTGCACCACCAGCTTGCGCCCGCGCGGCATCTCGCCCGGGCGCGCCGCCTCGCGCCCGGCCTTGAGCCAGGCGTTGCTGCCGTGGCGGCGGCCGCGCGCGTCCGAGCCCATGTTCGGCGCGCCGCCGAAACCGGCGATGCGGTCGCGGGTGGCGGTGGAGCTGTTGCCCTGCAGATCGATCTGCAGCGTGGAGCCGATGAACATGTCGCAGGCGTACAGGCCGGCGGTCTGCGAGAACGCGCGGTTGGAACGCATCGACCCGTCGGGGCCGGCGAAGAACACGTCGGCGCGCGCGGCGATGTACTTCTCCATGCCCAGTTCCGAGCCGAACGAGTGCACCGATTTGACGAAGCCCGACTCGATCGCCGGGATCAGCGCCGGATGCGGATTCAGCGCCCAATGCCGGCAGATCTTGCCGCGCAGGCCGAGCGACTCGGCGTAGGTCGGCAGCAGCAGCTCGATCGCCGCGGTGTCGAAGCCGATGCCGTGGTTGAGCCGGTCCACGCCGTACTCGGCGTAGATGCCCTTGATCGCCATCATCGCCATCAGCACCTGGATCTCGGAGATCTGCGCCGGGTCGCGGGTGAACAGCGGTTCGATGTAGTGCGGGCGCGGCGCCTGCACCACGTAGCCGATCCAGTCGGCGGGGATGTCCACGCGCGGCAGCGTGTCCACGATCTCGTTGACCTGGGCGATGACGATGCCGCCCTTGAACGCGGTGGCCTCGGCGATCACCGGCGTGTCCTCGGTGTTCGGCCCGGTGTACAGATTGCCGTGGCGGTCGGCGGCCTGCGCGGCGACCAGCGCCACGCGCGGGGTCAGGTCGACGAAGTAGCGCCCGAACAGTTCTAGGTAGGTGTGGATCGCGCCGATCTCGATGCGCTTGTCGGCGACCAGCCGCGCCAGGCGCAGCGCCTGCGGCCCGGAGAAGGAGAAATCCAGGCGCTGCGCGATGCCGCGTTCGAACACGTCCAGGTGCGAGGGCAGCGCCAGCACCGACTGCAGCAGGTGCAACCCGTGCACCCGTGCCGGATCGACTTCGGTCAGGCACTGCGAGAGGAAATCGGCCTGTTTCTGGTTGTTGCCTTCCACGCACACGCGGTCGCCCGGCTCGATCACCGCCTCCAGCAACGCCACGGCGTCCTTGGCCTCCACCAGGCGCCCGCGCGCCAGCCCTTCGGCGCGCTGCAGGCGTTGCCGGCGATTGTCGGCGAGCGTGTTCCAGTCCTGAGGCATAAGGCTTTCCGTCGGCGAATGGAGGGTGGTCCGCGCAGGCTGGCGGGCCGGCCAAAATTGTAATTACGATATAATTATGAAACCGTGACCAATGCACGCTGCGGTGCAACAGGCGCTATCGGGCGCGCTGAAACAGCGTTTGGGATTAGCGACGATTCAGCTGGACGACGCCTGCGGGTTCGGTGCCAGCGCGTTCGCTAGACCTTGTCGGGGGGTGCGCCGAACGCGCGCCGGTAGGCCTCGCGATCGAAGCGCAGCACGGCACGCATGCGCTGCTCGGTCAGCGGACGCACGACCCACTGCACGTCGACCCGCCCTCGCTGCGCGGTGACCGACGGGATCGCCAGGAACCAGCGCGCGCCGGGTCCGCTGCAGTACCAGAATGCATTGCTGCCATTCATGGCCTCGCTATCGAACATGAAGGACGCATCGTAGTTGGCGTCCATGAATTGCTGCACCTTCTTCACCACGACCAGATCCGCACCGGTGAGGAGAACACCGTCGCTGGTGACGGAGATGCGCCGAAAGGACTGCTCCACCAACCATTCCGTCTGGTGATCGCGGCGATGCTGCAGCCAGACGAGCAGCCCGAGCGCCACGAGCGCGACACCGATGGCGAACACGACGATGCCGTCCCATGCATTCACGCGCAGCCCTCCCCCTGATCGTCGCGCCGTCGTGATGCTACGGCGTTCGCCAATGTCGGCACGACTGCGGCCTATCGCTCTGTGCAGCGTACCCCAGCCTACACGCCCAACGCCGCGCTGATCTCCGCCGCCGCCGCGCACACCGCCTGCATCGCCGCCTGCGCATCGATTTCCTGCGGGCGGCGTTCGATGAACGGCACGGTCAGCGTGTAGATGGCGCTGCCGTGCTGCAGGATCGGCGCGGTCAGGTCGATCACGCCGACCACCGCTTCGCTGGGGTGGATGCTGTAGCCCAGCGCGCGCACCTGCGCGGCGGCGGCGAGGAACGCGGCGCGGTCGTAGGCCACGTCGCCGGCGTCCAGGCGCTGCAGCAACCGCGCCTGCGCGTCTTCGTGCTGGAATGCGAACAGCACCAGGCCGGAAGTGGAATGCGCGAGCGGGCGGCGATGGCCGGGGCGCACCACCAGGCCCAGGTCGCTGGGCACGTCCATCTGCGCGATGACCACGATCTGGTCGTCCGACGGCGCCACCAGGTGACAGGGCTGGCGGATCGCATCGGCCAGCCGGCGCATCACCGGCAGCGCCGCCTCGGTGACGTTCTGCACCTGCGGTTGCTGCATGCCGAGCATGAACAGGCGGTTGGTCAGCACATAGCCGCCCTCGCCCGGCCCCTTGGTCAGGTAGCCGCGCTCTTCCAGCACCTGCAGCATGCGGAAGATCTCGCCGCGCGAGCGGCCGATGCCCTGCGAGATCTCGCTCATCGTCATCGGCCGCGCGTCGCGCGCCAGCAGTTCCAGGATATCCAGGCCCTTGTCCAGGGCGGGAGCACGGTACTTGGGCGGGGGCGTGGTCATTCCGTCGAGGCCAGGCGGGGGGTGGAAGGGCGCTAGGGTACAGGGAATGTCCGCGGACAGAAGCGCGGCGAAACCGGCCCGCGCCTGGCGCGCGGATGTCCGCATGGCCTGCCAGGTCCGACGCGTGCACGCCTGCGCCGTCGCCTGCGAAGACCGTCCGCGTCAGTGTTCGGACACGACGCACGCCATGGCGCGCCATGCAAATATAAACACGTATTTTATATTTGCATGGCGACAGCGACCGCAGTACGCTCCGGCGACAACTTCAACGCGACGCGGCACATCCTGGGAGGGGTAGGCGGCATGCACTACAGCAGCGACACCGCAACAGCGGCGCCCGGCAGCCTGGCGCGTACCGCCATCGTGCCCCTGGTCCTGATCGTCAGCCTGTTCTTTTTGTGGGGCATGGCGAACAACCTCAACGACATCCTGATCAAACAGTTCAAGAAGGCCTTCGAGCTGTCCGACCTGCAGGCCGGGCTGGTGCAGAGCGCGTTCTACCTGGGCTACTTCGTGTTCGCGATCCCGGCGGCGATGTTCATGCGCCGCTTCAGCTACAAGGCGGCGGTGGTGCTCGGCCTGCTGCTGTACGCGACCGGCGCGTTCCTGTTCTACCCGGCCGCGCAGGAGCACACCTACGGGTTGTTCCTACTGGCGCTGTTCGTGATCGCCAGCGGCCTGGCGTTCCTGGAAACCACCGCCAATCCGCTGGTCACCGTGCTTGGCCCGGCCGAAGGCGCGGCGCGGCGGCTGAACCTGGCGCAGGCGTTCAATCCGCTCGGCTCGATCACCGGCGTGCTGATCGGCCAGCACTTCATCCTGTCCGGCGTGGAGCACACGCCGCAGGAACTGGCGGCGATGGCGCCGGCCGCACGCGCGAGCTTCTTCGCCGCCGAATCGGCGGCGGTGCAGACGCCGTATCTGATCATCGGCGCGGTGGTGGTGCTGTGGGCGCTGCTGATCGGGCTGACCCGCTTCCCGGTCACCCGCGACAGCGGCGCCGCGGCCAGCGGCGGCAAGGCCTATTTCGGCCCGCTGCTGCGCAACCGCCGCTTCGTGTTCGCGGTGGTCGCGCAGTTCTTCTACGTCGGCGCGCAGGTCGGCATCTGGAGCTACCTGATCCGCTACCTGCAGGACGCGGTGCCGGGCACCCCGGAGAAGACCGCCGCCAGCTTCCTGACCGTGTCGCTGGTGCTGTTCATGGCCGGCCGCTTCATCGGCACCTTCCTGCTGCGCTATGTGGCGCCGGCGGTGCTGCTGGGCGCGTTCGCGCTGCTCAACCTGCTGCTGTGCGGGGTGGCGATCGCGTTGCCGGGCTGGACCGGGCTGTACGCGCTGGTGGCCAGCAGCGCGTTCATGTCGGTGATGTTCCCGACCATCTTCGCGCTGGGCCTGGACGGCTTGAACGACGACGCACGCAAGCTCGGCTCGTCGCTGATCGTGATGTCGATCATCGGCGGCGCCGCACTGACCGCGCTGATGGGCGCGCTGTCCGACCGCGCCGGCATCCACTGGGCGATGACCGTGCCGGCGCTGTGCTTCGCGGTGATCCTGGTGTTCGCGTCCTATGCGCGCGACCGCGCGGCCGCGACGCGCGCCACCGTCGCGGGAGCCTGAGATGCCGCGTCACTGCTATCTGCTCGACCTGCACGACGATCCGGCGCTGATCGCCGAATACGAACGCTGGCATCGCCCCGACACGGTGTGGCCGGAGATCGTCGCCTCGTTGCGCGCCGCCGGCATCCGCGAGTTGGACATCCACCGCTGCGGCGACCGCCTGGTGATGCTGATGGAGGTGGACGCGGACTATTCGCCCGCGGCCAAGGCCGCGGCCGATGCGGCCGATCCGCGCGTGCAAGCCTGGGAGGAGTTGATGTGGCGCTTCCAGAAGCCGCTGCCGGGTTCGGCGCCGGGCGAGAAATGGCGCGAAGCGCTGCAGATCTTTTCGCTGCAGGCGGCGGTAGCGGAGCAGGCGCGGAGGCAGGAGCGCGACTGAGGCAAGCGGTTCCCCGCGCTGCCGAAACCACCCTGTAGGAGCGGCTTCAGCCGCGACAGATTGATCGGGAAAGCGCGTCGCGGCTGAAGCCGCTCCTACAGGGATGCGTGCGCTGCAGGCAATGGCACTGCGAAAGCACTTCGGCCCCGATAGCCTGCGAAGCCGTCGAGTCCGCCGCTTCGTTCGTCGCGGCTGAAGCCGCTCCTACAGGAAGCTGCGGCGAGCCGGCTGGATGCATTGTGGGAGGGACTTCAGTCCCGACGGCTTCCGGAGCCGTCGAGTCCGCCGCTTCGTTCGTCGCGGCTGAAGCCGCTCCTGCAGAAGCTGCGGCGAGCCGGCTGGGTGCATTGTGGGAGGGACTTCAGTCCCGACGGCTTCCGGAGTCGTCGAGTCCGCCGCTTCGTTCGTCGCGGCTGAAGCCGCTCCTACAGGAAGCTGCGGCGAGCCGGCTGGGTGCACTGTGAGAGGGACTTCAGTCCCGACGGCTTCCGGAGCCGTCGAGTCCGCCGCTTCGTTTGTCGCGGCTGAAGCCGCTCCTACAGAAGCTGCGGCGAGCCGGCTGGGTGCACTGTGGGAGGGGCTTCAGTCCCGACGGCGTCCGGAGCCGTCGAGTCCGCCGCTTCGTTCGTCGCGGCTGAAGCCGCTCCTACAGGGGGCGCGCGCGGTCCTGGGCCGCGCGCTTGCAGCGTTATACCTGCTGCGCGGCCAGGTCCGCGCTCCAGAACGGGCCGTCCGGGTACAGGTACTGGGTGACCGACTGCGCGTGCATCTCGGCCGAGAAGCCCGGCAGCGTCGGCGCCAGGTAGCGGCCGTGTGCGATCCGCACGGGATCGACGAAGTGCTGGTGCAGGTGGTCGACGAACTCAATCGCGCGGTCTTCCATCTTGCCGGTGATGGCGACGAAATCGGCCATCGCCAGATGCTGCACCAGTTCGCACAGGCCGACGCCGCCGGCATGCGGGAACACGCGCACGCCGAACTTCGCCGCCAGCAGCAGGATCGCCAGGTTCTCGTTGACCCCGCCCACGCGCGCGGCGTCGATCTGGATCAGGTCCACCGCGCCGGCCTGCAGCAATTGCTTGAACACCACGCGGTTCTGCGTGTGCTCGCCAGTGGAGACCGGCACCGGCGCGATGCCCTGGCGGATCGCGGCGTGGCCGAGCACGTCGTCGGGGCTGGTCGGCTCCTCGATCCAGGCGATGTCGAATTCCGCCAGCTGGCGCATCCAGGCGATCGCCGGACCCACGTCCCAGCGCTGGTTGGCATCCACCGCCATCGCGATGTCCGGGCCGATCGCTTCGCGCGCCAGGCGGCAACGGCGGATGTCGTCCTGCACGTTGGCGCCGACCTTGAGCTTGATCGTGCGGAAGCCGTCGGCCACCGCTTCCTTGGCCAGGCGCACCAGCTTCTCGTCGGAGTAGCCGAGCCAGCCGGGCGAGGTGGTGTAGGCCGGATAGCCCTGCTCAAGCAGCGTCTGCAGGCGTTCGGCGCGCAGCGGCTCGGCCGCGCGCAGCATGGCCAGCGCTTCGTCCGGGGTCAGCGCGTCGGTGAGGTAGCGGAAGTCGATGGTGGCCACCAGCTGTTCCGGCGACAGCTCGGCGATGTAGCGCCACAGCGGCTTGCCGGCGCGGCGCGCGGCCATGTCCCAGGCGGCGTTGATGACGCCGCCGATGGCCATGTGCATCACGCCCTTCTCCGGGCCCAGCCAACGCAACTGCGAATCGTCGGTGAGGCTGCGCGCGAAGCCGCCCAGGTCGCCGATGACTTCTTCCACGTCGCGCCCGATCACATGGTGCGACAGCGCCGCGATCGCCGCGCTCTGCACGTCGTTGCCGCGGCCGATGGTGAACACCAGGCCGTAACCGGCCAGGCCGTCGTCGGCATCGGTGCGCAGGCGCAGGTAGGCGGCCGAGTAGTCCGGATCCGGATTCATCGCATCGGAACCGTCCAGTTCGCGCGAAGTGGGGAAACGCACGTCGAAGGTCTCGAGGGCAACGATTTTGCTCATGGGGATCCTGGTCGGTGAGGCGGTAGAGAAAAAGAAAATGCGATGAAAAAGCCCCTCTCCCCCCGGGAGAGGGGTTGGGGTGAGGGTGCGGGAGTGCACGACTGCCGCCGCCCATCCAGAACACGAACGAAGTAAAAGCACGCAGCCCTGTCCCACACGTGGGATGTGGTGGCGCGAGCGAAGACCGCATCCGGATGGATGGCGAGGTGGCTTCGCCTCGTACCCTCACCCCAACCCCTCTCCCGGGGGGAGAGGGGCTTTAACGCTTTACTGCGCGTCGCGCGGGTGAGCGACCACGGCCTGGCGCTGCTCGCCCAGGCCCTCGATGCCCAGCGCCATCACGTCGCCCGGCTTCAGGTAGATCGGCGGCTTCTGCCCCAGGCCCACGCCCGGCGGCGTGCCGGTGCTGATCACGTCGCCCGGCATCAGCGTCATGTAGCGGCTGATGTGGCTGACCAGCTCGGCCACGCCGAACACCATCGTGCGCGTGTTGCCGTTCTGGTAGCGGTGCCCGTTGACCTCCAGCCACATCGACAGGTTCTGCGGATCCGCCACTTCGTCGCGGGTGACCAGCCACGGGCCGAGCGGGCCGAAGCCGTCGCAGCTCTTGCCCTTGACCCACTGGCCGCCGTGCTCGAGCTGGAACTCGCGCTCGGACAGGTCGTTGATCACGGCGTAGCCGGCGACGTGCTTGAGCGCGTCTTCCAGCGATACGTCGCGGGCGACATCGCCGATCACCACGCCTAGTTCCACTTCCCAGTCGCTCTTCTTCGAGCCGCGCGGAATCGTCACGGTGTCGTTGGGGCCGCTGATCGCGGTGGTGGCCTTCATGAACAGCACCGGCATCTCCGGCACCGCCATGCCCGACTCGGCGGCGTGATCGGCGTAGTTCAGGCCGACGCAGATGAACTTGCCGACGCGGCCCACGGCCGGCCCGTAGCGCACTTCGCCTTGCACCTTGGGCAGCGTGGCCGGGTCGAGCGCACGCAGCGTGTCCAGGCCGGCGGCGGTGAGGTGCTCGCCGGCGACGTCGTCGATGATCGCGGACAGGTCGCGCAGGTGACCATCGGCGTCGAGCAGGGCCGGACGTTCGTGGCCAGGTTCGCCATAGCGCAGCAGTTTCATGGGAGATCCTCTCTGAAGGGAAATGGGTAGGCGGTCAGTTCGACCAGCCGCCGTCGATGATGTGGGTCTGCCCGGTGGTGAACGAGGATTCGTCCGAGGCCAGGTACACCACCAGCTGCGCGATCTCGCGCGGGTCGCCGAGGCGGCCCATCGGCTGGCGGTCGGTGAAGCTCTTCCACACCGCCTGCTCGTCGCCGCCCAGCGCCTTGACCCGCTGCCCCAGCGACGGCGTCTTGATCGTGCCCGGGCAGATCGCGTTGCAACGGATGCCCTTGGCCACGTAGTCGGCGGCGATGGCCTTGCTCAGCCCGATCACCGCGGCCTTGGTCACGCCGTAGGCGAAGCGGTTCGGCACGCCCTTGATGCTGGACGCCACCGAGGACATGTTGACGATGCTGCCGCGGCCCTGTTCCAGCATGCCCGGCAACACCGCCTGGCACAGGTAGTACATCGCATCGACGTTGATCGCGAACGAACGCCGCCACGCCGGTTCGTCGCAGTCGAGGATGCTGCCCTGGTGCACGTAGCCGGCGCAGTTGAACAGCACGTCGAACGGCGCGTTCGCCGCGACCAGCGCCTGGATCGCCGCGGCGTCGGTGACGTCCAGCGTCTGCGTGACGATCGCATCGGATTCGGCGGCCAGCGCCTGCAGCGCGGCGGCATCGATGTCGGTGGCCAGCACCTGCGCGCCTGCGCGCGCGCAGGCCAGCGCGCTCTCGCGGCCGATGCCGGCGCCGGCGGCGGTGATCAGGCAGCGCTTGCCTTGCAGTCGGCCGCTCATGCGCGGCTCCGGGGAAGGAATGCGGACGTGGTCATGGTGGGCACTCTCAATCAGGGGGAAGGAATCGGGTCGGACAAACGGTAAAAACGGCGCGCAGTGCCGGCGAACACGTCGGCGGCGTGGCCGGCGGCATGGCGCGCGACCAGCGCCTGCGCCTGCGCGAACCACTCGCCGTAGCCGGCACGCTGGGTCAGCACCGGCCAGTCGCTGCCCCACAGCACCCGTTGCGCGCCGAAGCAGGCGAACACCTGCGCCACGTACGGCTCGATCGCCGTCGCGTCGGCGTCGGCAGGCAGTTCGGTGAGCAGGCCGGACAGCTTGCACAGCACGTTCGGGTGCTGCGCCAGCTGTGCCAGGCCGTCGGCCCAGGCGGCGAAACCATCGCCGCCGATCGCCGGCTTGGCGGCATGATCGAGCACTACGCGCAATGCCGGATGGCGCTGCAAGCGCGCCTGCAGCGCTGGCAGGTGCAACGGCTTGACCAGCGCGTCGAACGCCAGATCGTGCCGCAGCATCGCGTCGAACGCGGGATCCAGCTGCGGCCGCGCCAGCCACTGCGGATCGGCCAGGTCCTGCACCATCGGCCGCAGGCCCTTGAGCAGGCCGTCGCCCTCGGCACACAGCGCGGCGATGCGCGCGGCCGCGTCGGCGGCCTCGAACTCGATCCAGCCGACCACGCCGGCAATGCGCGGCTGCGCGCGCGCCAGTTGCAACAGGTAGCGGGTCTCCGCTTCGGTCTGTGCCGCCTGCACCGCGACGATCGCATCCACGCCGTGCGCATCGAGCGCGGCGCTCAGGTCCTCGGGCACGAAATCGCGATACAGCGCGGCGAGTTCGGGCGTCAGCCAGGCGTAGTCGCCGCGCGCCAGCTGCCAGAAGTGCACGTGCGCATCGACCAGGTTCACGGCGTCGGCACCTGCGCCTGCAGCAGGCCCTGGTCGCGCAGTTGCTGCCACAGCAGCGGCGGGATCGGCGCCTGCAGGCGCGCGGCGGCGCTGGCCACCTCGGCCGGCGTGCGCATGCCGGCGACCACCGCGGCGACCGCCGGGTGCGCGAGCGGGAACTGCAGCGCGGCCGCGCCCACGTCCACGCCCTGCGCCGCGCAGGCGGCGAACAGGCGCTGCGCGTGCGCCAGCGTGGCCGGATCCACCGGCGCGTAGTTGTAGGTGTCGCCGGGGCCGCGCGCGTCGCTGAGCAGGCCCGAGCTGTACGGGCCGGCGACCAGGATGCCGACCTGATGCTGCAGCGCCTGCGCCATGATCCGCTGCGCCGCGTGCTGTTCGAGCAGGGTGTAACGGCCGGCCAGCATCACGCAGTCCAGTGGGAACAGCGGCATCAGTTCCAGCGCGATGTCTTCCTCGTTGACGCCGATGCCGATCGCGCGGCAGGCGCCGCTGGCCTTGAGCTCGGCCATCGCCGGCAAGGCCTCGTCCAGCGCCTGGCGCAGCATCGCAGGGTGGCGTTCGCCGTGGGTGAGGCGGCCGATGTCGTGCAGCAGCAGGATGTCCACGTGGTCGGTACCGAGCCGCTGCAGGCTGGCCTCGAACTCGCGCAGCACGCCGTCGCGGCTGTAGTCGAACGCGGCGCCGCGCCCGGCCACGGCGAAGCCGTCGCGCCCCGGCGCGGCCCCAGCGTCGTCGTAGACGCGGCGCCCGACCTTGGTCGACAGCGTGTAGCTGGCGCGCGGCAGCCCGCGCAGGCCCTGCCCGAGCCGGCGTTCGCTCAGCCCGTAGCCGTAGTACGGCGCGGTGTCGAAATGGCGGATGCCGGCGGCATGGGCGTCGGCGACCGCGGCCAGCGCCACCGCATCGTCCACTTCCGCATACAGATTGCCGATCGGCGCGGCGCCGAAGCCGAGCGTGGCGATGCGCACCTCGCTGCGGCCCAGCGGGCGCTGCGCGATCGGGCCGGGTTCGGTGGCGGCGATGGCAGCGTTCACTCGCATCGGCCTCGGCCGTTCGCCGACGCAAGGCGCCCGCTCGACCTGCAGGATCGGGGACTGCTGGGATTGCGCATGCCACGCCTCCGCCCACCTGGGGCCAGATCGGATGGTGGCCGGATCGCGTCGCCCTGACCGCTGGCGCCGCTTGCCGGCTGTTCGTATATGAATATAGCAATCATAAGTGAACAATCAACGACGCGGTGCAGCATTGGGGCTGGGAGATGGGAATGGGGAATCGGGAATGGGTAGAAGCAGTTCCCCGGCGCGGCGGGGTTGCGAGCAGGCGGGGAGCGCCGGCGGGCCGGGAATCGGGAGCTGGGAGAGCGGCCCGGTAGGGCCAGGGTCGCGATCAGGCTGGAATTGCCAGGCCCAGTCGGTCCCACACATCCGTTGGACGCTGCAGCAGCGGCAGCGGCGTGTGCGGCTGCAGCGCGGCCGGCAGGGTGTAGCCCCAGCCGACGCCGGCGAAGGCGATGCCGGCCTGGCGCGCGGCGTCGGCGTCGCGGATCTCGTCGCCCACGCACAGCGCGCGCGTGGCCGGTACCCGGCACGCCTTGAGCGCTGCGCGCAGCTTGCGGCGCTTGCCCAGCACCGCGGCGCCGCAGCCGATGTGGCGGAAGCGCGCGGTCAGTTCGGCGCCGAGCACGCGCTCGACGTTGTCGCGGCTGTTGGAGGTCACCAGGGCCAACTGCACGCCGGCCCGCGCGAGCGCGTCCAGTAGCTCGGCCACGCCGTCGAACAGCGCGATGCGCTCGATCTGCGCGGCCATCAGCGCGCGCATGCGCCGCGCCACCGCCGGTACCCGCCACCAGCGGATGCCGCTGCGCGCCATCAGCTCGCGCGCGCTCAGGCTGCGGATTTCCTGCAGCCGCGCCGGCTCGAAGCGGCGGAAGCCGAACTCGTCGGCGATGTCGTTGATGGTGTCCAGGAACCAGGCGAAGGAATCGGCCAGGGTGCCGTCGAAATCGAAGATGATCAGGTCGTAGCGCCGCATGCGGCAGCAGCATGCCGCAGCGCCTGCCGCGTCGCCAGCACGGCCGCGATGCGCGCCTGCGTGCGGTTAAGCCGGAGCCGGCCGCGGCCGGCCCCGGCGCTGGGTCAACCGCAGCAGTAGCAGACCAGCGGCTTGCCGGGACCGCCCGGCCCCAACTCGCCGCCGAACGGCGCGCATTCCTGCTGACACGCCCAGGCGCTACACGATGCATCCTTCTCGATCCCGTCGCCCGCGGTCGCCTGCACCGCGCCGAAGCCCATGCATGCCAGGAACACGGCGGCGACCATCCCGTTGCGCAACGCTGTCCAACGCTGTTTCATGTCTTCACTCCTCGAGAATTGCCAAGGCCGCCGGCGCCTCCGTGCGTCGCACTGCGGCCACCAGGTCCTGCACCCGCTCCGTGGTATCGAAGACGCCGACGCGCGCATAGCGCACCCGTCCATCGCGGTCCAGCGCCAGCAGCAGCGGCACGTTGCGCGCGCGGAACAGCATCAGCGCGCGCCGGTCGGTGAGCGTGGTCACCGGAAAGGCGAAGCGGTGCTCGATGGCATAGCGGCGCGCCTGGTCGGGACTGCACTGGCACACCCCCAGCACCTGCACGCGGCCGCCGCCCTGCTCGGCCAGGCGCTGCGCCGCCTGCACCACACTACGCGCCGAGCGCTTGCAGTACGGGCAGGTGGTGGTGAAGAAGAACAGCACCTGGGCGTCCGCCGCCGGCACGCCCAGGGTCAGCGCCGAACCGTCCAGCGCGGTCGCCGCGATCTTCGGCACATACATGCCCAGGTACGGCTCGGTGGTGCGGGTCACGAACCAGCGCCGCTCTTCGCGCAGCGTGCGGTTCTGCCAGGCCAGCACCACCAGCAGCGCGCAGGCCGCGAGCAAGGCCAGCCAACTCCAGGGAAAACGACGTGCCATGCGCTGTGCATCCCGTGCGGTGTCGCTTGCAGGCTGCGCAGCTGCGCCGGGTTCGGTCAACGCCTGGCGTGCGGTTTTTGCGGCCGCGTGGCCATGCTGGGGAAGCAATCACGCTTTGCCGCAGCTGCGCATTCCAATGGCGTGCGCCGCGTCGCGCGCGAGCGCACCGCCTGCATGCCGTGCTTTCCCCAAGGCATGGAGCACCCTCCGCAGGGAGCAGCGCTTGCGCGCCTTCATCCGCCCTTGCCCTCGGCTTCACGCGCTGCGTTCGCGGCGGCGCGCACGGTGCAGCCTGGTTCCCGAATCACGAGGCGCATATGCAGATGCAGAATCCCAACCCCGGCCAGGATCCGCAGCAGCCACCGAACGAGGTGCCGGGCCAGGTGCCCAATCCCGGCGTGGACCCGACGCCGGACCGGCCGGTGGATCCGATCCCCGACCAGCCGATCGATCCGACCATCCCGCCGATCAGCGATCCGGTCGGTGGCGTCGACGCCCCGGTGCCGGGGCCGCGCGGGCCGACGCAGTACGTGTAGCGTCAGGCGCCGCAACCCCCTGTAGGAGCGGCTTCAGCCGCGACCGGCTCCCGGCAAGGTCCGGTCGCGGCTGAAGCCGCTCCTACAGAGAGAGAGAAAGCGCGCGCTGGCGACTGCTAGCGAATGCGGAACCCCATCGTCGCTTCCACCGCCTGCTGCCAGCCGGCGTACAGTTCCTCGCGGCGGTCGGCCGGCATGCGCGGTTCGAAGCGGCGGTCCACCGCCCACTGCTGCGCGATCTCCGCGCGATCCTTCCAGAAGCCCGTCGCCAGGCCGGCCAGGTAGGCAGCGCCCAGCGCGGTGGTTTCCGCCACTTCCGGGCGCAGCACCGGCACGTCGAGGATGTCGCTCTGGAACTGGGCCATGAAGTCGTTGCTGATCGCGCCGCCGTCGGCGCGCAGTTCCTTCAGCTCGATGCCCGAATCGACCTGCATCGCGGTCAGCACGTCGCGGGTCTGATACGCCATCGACTCCACCGCGGCGCGGATGAAATGTTCCTTGGTGGTGCCGCGGGTCAGCCCGAACACCGCGCCGCGGATGTCGCTGCGCCAGTACGGCGCGCCCAGGCCGACGAACGCCGGCACGAAGTACACGCCGTCGTTGTCGCCGGCGCGTTCGGCGTACTCTTCCGAGTCGCTGGCCTTGCCGAGCATGCGCAGGCCGTCGCGCAGCCACTGCACCACCGAGCCGGCGACGAAGATCGCCCCTTCTAGCGCGTACACGACCTTGCCGTCCACGCCCCAGGCGATGGTGGTGAGCAGGCCGTTCTTGGATTCCACCGCTTTCTCGCCGGTGTTCATCAGCATGAAACAGCCGGTACCGTAGGTGTTCTTGGCCATGCCCGGCTCGAAGCAGGCCTGGCCGAACAGCGCCGCCTGCTGGTCGCCGGCGATGCCGGCGATCGGCACTTCATGACCGTAGAAATACTGGCCCTGGGTGGTGCCGTAGATCTCGCTGGAAGAGCGCACCTCCGGCAGCATCGAGGCGGGGATGTCGAGCATCTGCAGCAGCTCTTCGTCCCAGCGCAGTTCGTGGATGTTGTACAGCAGCGTGCGCGAGGCGTTGGTGTAGTCGGTGACGTGGACCTTGCCGGCGGTGAGGTTCCAGATCAGCCAGCTGTCGATGGTGCCGAACGCCAGCTCGCCGCGCTGCGCGCGTTCGCGCGCGCCCTCGACATGGTCGAGGATCCACTTGACCTTGGTGCCGGAGAAATACGCATCGATCAGCAGGCCGGTCTTGGCCCGCACCATGTCCTCGTGGCCGGCGGCCTTGAGCTGCTCGCAGATGTCCTTGGTCTGCCGCGACTGCCAGACGATGGCGTTGTAGATCGGCTGCCCGGTGGCGCGGTCCCACACCACCGCGGTCTCGCGCTGGTTGGTGATGCCGATGCCGGCGATCGCGCTGGCGTCCACCTGCTGGTTGTTCAGCAGTTCGGTGATCGTGGTGTAGACGCTGGTCATGATCTCGCGCGGATTGTGTTCCACCCAGCCCGGTTGCGGGAAGATCTGCCCGAACTCGCGCTGCGCCATGCCCACGATGTGGCCCTTGCGGTCGAACAGGATCGCGCGCGAACTGGTGGTGCCCTGGTCGATGGCCAGGATGAATTTCTTTTCCATCGGTGACTCCTGCGGGGTCGTAAGGCGCGCGCTGCGGCGCCCGGAATGATTGGGGAGGTGCCGGCGACGCCGGCACCGGATACCGCGCGCCGGCTCAGGCCCGGCGCGACGCCGCTTCTTCCTCGAGCGCTTTCACCCGCGCCGGCAGGAACGGATAGATCAGCCACTGGTAGGCGGCGCCGCCGATCACGCCGCCGACCAGCGGGCCGACGATCGGGATCCACCAGTAGTTGTCGGCCGACGGCAGCGCCGAGGATCCCCAGCCGGCGAAATAGGCGAACAGGCGCGGCCCGAAATCGCGCGCCGGATTGATCGCCCACGCTTCCAGGTAGCCCATCGAGGCGCCGATGGTCGCCACCAGCAGGCCGATGATCAGCGCGCCGGCATTGGCGCCGGGCGCGGCTTCGTTGTAGCGCTCGGTGATGGCGAAGATGCCGAAGATCAGGAACGCGGTCATGATCACCTGGTCGCGCAGCGCATGCATCGGCGTGATCGCCAGGCCCGGCGCGGTGAAGAACACGCCGGCCGCCCCGCCCGCCGCGCGGGTCAGGTGCTGGGTCTGGTTGTAATGGTCGATCACCGGCGCGAACAGCAGATAGACGATGGCCGCGCCGAGGAACGCGCCGACCACCTGCGCCGCCCAGTACGGCAACACCTTCTTCCACGCGAAACCGCGAAACAGCGCCAGCGCCAGCGTCACCGCCGGGTTGGCGTGGGTGCCGGAGACCGACGCGGTGACGTAGATGGCGATCGTCACCGCCAGGCCCCAGGCCATGCATACGCCCCAGTAGGCGTGCTGGTAGGGGCTGGGGTCGTACAGCACGTACATGCATGCCACCGAGCAGCCGAAGGCGATGATGATCACCATCGCCACCGCTTCGGAAATCAGCTCGCCGAGCAGTTGCCGGTTCATGGCCGCGGCTCCCCTGTCGCTGTCGTCGCATTGCCGGCGATGCCGGTCGTCGGTTTGCACATGCCTGCCACCCTCCACGGTCGTTTCCAGGTTCGCGCGCGGCGGCGATGGCCGATGCGCGCGGCGATTGTGCACGCACGGCCGGCACCCGATGGCGGGCGGGCCGGCCGCGGTGCGCGGCTCATGCGGGCGCGGCAGCCACCGCGGCCGGCGCCTGCTGCAGATAGTCGATCAGGCGCTGGCGGCCGGCGGCGTCGATGCGCAGGCCCAGCTTGCTGCGGCGCCACAGCAGGTCGTCGGCCTGGGTCACCCACTCGTGTTCGCGCAGGTAGTCCACTTCGGCCTGATACAGATCGGCACCGAAGTGTTGGCCCAGTTGCTGCACCGATGCCGCGTCGCCCAGCAGCTGCACCGCACGGGTGCCGTAGTTGCGCGCCAGCCGCCACGCGGTCGCCTCGCTCAGCCATGGCCGCGCCGCGCGCAGCTCCTGCGCCAGCGCGCGGATGTCGCGGCGCTCGCCGCCGGGCAACGGCGCGCCGCGCGCGGTCCAGGCCGGCGCCTTGCGCCCGGCCTGCGCGACCAGCCGGTCCACCGCCTCTTCGGCCAGCTTGCGATACGTGGTGAGCTTGCCGCCGAACACGTTGAGCAGCGCCGCGCCGTCGTCCGTGTCCAGTTCCAGCAGGTAGTCGCGGGTGACCTCGGCGGCGTTGTCCTCCTCGTCGTCGAGCAGCGGGCGCACGCCGCTGTAGCTCCACACCACGTCGCTGGGCGCGATCTGCTTGAGGAAATAGCGGTTGGCCGCCTCGCACAGGTAGCGCGTCTCCTCGGCATCGATCTTCGGCGCGGACGGATCGGCGCGGTAGTCCACGTCGGTGGTGCCGATCAAGGTGAAGTCGTGCTCGTAGGGGATCGCGAACACGATACGCCGGTCGGGCTGCTGGAAGATGTAGGCATGGTCGTGCTCGAACAGCCGCGGCACCACGATGTGGCTGCCCTTGACCAGGCGCAGCGCGTGGTCGTGGCCGACCTTGGCCACGTCGTCCAGGAACTGCACCGCCCACGGCCCGGCGGCATTGACCAGCGCCCGCGCCTGCACCTCCTGGCGGTGCCCGTCGGCATGCTCCAGTTGCACCTGCCATACGCCGCCGACGCGGCGCGCCGCGACGCAGCGGGTGCGGGTCAGGATGCGCGCGCCACGTTGCGCTGCGTCCATCGCGTTGAGCACCACCAGCCGCGCGTCCTGTACCCAGGCGTCGGAATACACGAAGCCGGTGCGGAATTCCTCGCGCAGCGGCGCGCCGACCGGATCCGAACGCAGCGCCATGCGCTTGGACCCCGGCAAGGTGCGACGGCCGCGGCCGAGATGGTCGTACAGGAACAGGCCGGTGCGGATCATCCACGCCGGGCGCAGATGCGGCTGGTGCGGCAGCAGGAAGCGCAGCGGCCAGATGATGTGCGGGGCCAGGCGCAGCAGCACTTCGCGCTCGGCCAGCGCCTTGCCGACCAGCGCGAACTCGTATTGCTCCAGGTAGCGCAGCCCGCCGTGGATCAGCTTGGTGCTGGCGCTGGAGGTATGCGAGGCCAGATCGTCGCGCTCGCACAGGCACACCGACAGGCCGCGGCCCCCCGCGTCGCGGGCGATGCCCACGCCGTTGATGCCGCCACCGACCACCAGCACATCGTAGATCTCGCGCATTGCCTGACTCCGGAAGCGTCGTGTCCCCGGGCGAACGAACGCTCGGGTCGACGACGAAGGACGAAAAGATCGTAAACGAACATTTTCGAACATAGCACGCTGCAGTGCAGCGTGGAGTCAACGCAAAGCCTTGCCGTTCGCGGCATAGCCACGTGCAAACCGCCTCATTTCCGGCACCAGAGCTCCCGCCGACAGCGACCTTCGGCAGAGTTTAACGTCATAATAACGAAACAATACGAACATAAACGCACACGAACTGCGGGGTCGCCGTGTCGTTCGCCGCGGCCTCTGGGGCCGCCCGGCCTCCTGCCGATGCCGCGCTCAGTCCGGATCGGCCTGGCTGCCGGCCGCCACGTCCGCCTCGGCCTCGCCGTCGGCGCCCCCCTCGGCGACGAACACGCGGGTGCCGGCCTCGGCCAGCACCGCGGCCAGTTCCGGCGGCGGCGCGCGGTCGGTGAACCAGGCCTGGACCCGCGCGATCGGCCCGAGCCGGACCATGGCGTTGCGGCCGAGCTTGCTGTGGTCGGCGGCCAGGAACACCTGCCGCGAGTGCTCGATGATGGCCTGCGCCACCCGCACCTCGTGGAAATCGAAATCCAGCAAGGTGCCGTCCGGATCGATGCCGGAAATGCCGATCACGCCGAAATCCACCTTGAACTGGCGGATCAGCTCGATCGTCGCCTCGCCGGTGACGCCCTGGTCGCGGCCGCGCACGCGCCCGCCGGCCACCATCACCTCGAAGCTCGGATTGGCGCTCATCATCACCGCCACGTTGAGGTTGTTGGTGATCACCCGCAGCCCGCTGTGCCCCATCAGCGCGCGCGCCACGTCCTCGTTGGTGGTGCCGATGTTGATGAACAGCGACGCGTCGTCAGGGATGTGCTGCGCCAGCAGCGTGGCGATGCGCCGCTTCTCCTGCGCCTGCAGCGCCTTGCGCGCGGTGTAGGCCAGGTTCTCCACGCTCGACGGCAGGCTGACCCCGCCGTGGTAGCGGCGCAACAGGCCGGCCTCGCACAGCAGCGCCACGTCGCGGCGAATGGTCTGCGGGGTCACCTCGAAACGTGTGGCCAGCCCTTCCACTTCGGCATAGCCCTGCTGCCGCACCAGCGCCACCAGCTGTTCCTGGCGCGGATTGAGCGCCGGCACCGGGCTCTGCTTGGGAATCGTGTTGTCCATGCGCCGATGATGGGGCGCATGCGCGCGCGGATGCAAACGCCGCCGGCGATCCAGCGGATCAGCGCACGAAGCTGGTGACCTCGTCGCGCTCCATGCCCAGGAAGCGCGCGAGCGCACCGCGGTGCGCGCTGCTGGTCTTCAGCGTGCATGGCGTCGGCGGGTCGATGCTGAGGTCGAAACGGGTCAGATGCGTCGCGTCCTGGATGACGTGGTAGCGCCAGACGATGCCCTGGTCGTACACCTCGCCGCTCGCAAGGTCGACCAGATAGTTGGCGAAACGGGTTTCGGTCGTGCCGCTGAAGCGGCCGGCCTCGATCGCGGCGTTGAACTCGCGCGGCGTGTCGATCAGGCTGCACTCGGTGGCGCCGGTGCTGCGCACGGGCTGGCCTTCATAGTAGGCCGAATGCGGGCCGACCAAGTGGTCCGGCTCGCCGTACAGGCAACGCAGCATCGGCCGCTGCGCCGGATCGGCCGCGCGCTTGTCCACGTTCCAGCTTCCGATCACGGTATGGGTGAACACCCGGGTCTGCGGAAGAATCAGCTGGATCAGCCCCAATTCCCCGCTCTGCGGCGCGGCACGGCTGAAGCGCAGGCGGAAATCGGCTCCGTATTGCAGCGCCGCGAGTGCCTCGAACACGTTGTCGGGCGGGGCCACGTAGGGATACACCTCCAGCTCGAACTTGCCCTGCCGGTAGCTGCGCTGGGGGAGATAATTGCTCATCGTCGACTCCTGCGATCCATGGGGACGGAGCGCATTCGCTCCAGCCCTAAAGACGAAGCCCGGCCCCGCCTGTGAAACAGCGGGCTGTGGAAACGTGGAGATGCGGCCACGTGCGGGCAAGGGCGCAGCGAGGACGCCAGCGACCACGGCGCGCGGATCGGACCCGGCAGATGGCGGCCTGCTCGCGATGGATGACACGGCTAGACTACGCACCCAGCCGGACGCGACCGGCAGCACCGGACCGGCCATGATCAACAACGACGTACTGCGCTCCATCCGCTACATGCTCGACCTGAGCGACCAGATGATCGTGGACACGGTCCACCTCGCCGATCCCGCCTTCCCGATCGACAAGAGCGAAGTGCCGGCCTACCTGAAGAAGGAAGACGAGGACGGCTTCGTCGAATGCAGCGATCTGGTGCTGGCGCACTTCCTCGACGGACTGGTGTTCCACTACCGCGGCCGCGACGACAGCCTGCCCGCGCGCCCGGTGGAAACCCGGGTCACCAACAACGTGGTGCTGAAGAAGCTGCGCGTGGCGTTCCAGCTCAAGGACGTGGACATGCACCAGATCTTCGCCGACGCCGGCTTCCCGGTGTCCAAGCCGGAGCTGTCGGCGCTGTTCCGCCAGCCCGAGCACAAGAACTTCCGCCTGTGCGGCGACCAACTGCTGCGCAACTTCCTCAAGGGCCTGACCCTGCGGATGCGCGCGGCGGGGTGAGGCAGGCCGCGCCGCGGCCGATGGCAACACCGCCCGGAGCCAGGATGAAGAAGGTGGCCGCCTACAGGATCGAGGGAACCGTCCTGCTTCAGGCGATGTCGTTGACCGACACCGGCCTGTGGATCGCGCATGGGGAGGTTCTGTCCATCCGTGCGGACGATCCGGCGGGGCTGGCGCGCGCGATCAGGCAATCGCTGCAACATTCGATCGAAGGCGTCGCGCATCCGCCGCAGTCCGAATGGAAGCGCATCCAGCGGCCGATCCTGCACGCCGCCGGCGTCAAGCGTTGGGCCGCTCTCGGCAAGAAGGCGAAAGCCGTGGGCGTGGAATGGACCGGCGATACGGTGGCCTTCATCCCATCCGTCGATTTCCGCCACCACGGCGGGGAGGCCAGCGACGAGGCCACCATCCACTGCGGCAGGGATGACGCGCGGCTGGGCGCCAAGCTGCTCGAGGCCTTCGAACACGCGAATTGAGGCCCTACCGCCGGGTACCTGCAATGCAGGCGCGCCCAGCCAGGCGCCGCGTGCGGTACGCCGCAGGCGCTCAGCGGATCCGGTAGACCCGCGCCTTCGGCAGGTCTTCGTCCACCTGCAGGAACCAGCGTCCGGCGATGCCGGGCACGACCTTGATCACCGGCGAGGCCAGCGCGGTGCGCAGGGCCATGCTGCCCTTGAGCACCTTCCACTGCTGGCCGTTGTCCAGCACGAACACGGTGCCCGGCGCCCAGCCGGCGACTTCGCCCTGCACGCGGGCGCTGATCGGGCCGTCGTCCAGGCCGATCATCATGCCCTGCCCGGCCTGGGGATCGCCGGCGACGGCCGCTGCAGGCGCCGACGCGGGCCGCGCCGGGGCCTGTGCCGCCTCGCGCGCATCGGCGTCGCGCAGTAGGCGGTTGAGCGTGGCCAGTTGCGCCGGAGTCAGCCCGACCTCGCGCACCTGCTCGGCGCTCAACTTGCGCTCGATCTCCACATACCCCGACTGCGCCAGCGCCGCCGGTGCCGCCAGGGCGCATGCCAGCGCCAGCACTATGTATTTCATCGTTCGATCCTGCCGCGTTCGCGGATGAGAAAGGCCGCACGGTCGATGGGACCGGCTCCCCAGTTCGGCAAGTTTGGGTCAATTCGGTGACACCTGGATGACGCGCCGCACCGGCCGCCATCGCGGACCGCCTGCTCGGCGGCGAACGATGCGGCCGGCCGCCGCCGCTCGGCGAATCGCCTTCACGACCGGCCACGGCGATCGCATCGCGGCGCTGCCGGTGTTCGCGCTCGTGCCAGCCCGACCCCTGGGCACTTGTGTCGCGACGGGCGAGAAGCACCGCCACGGGGGACCGCCGGACGACCGACGCTCGCGGTCCGGCGCGGGCGCACGTACGCGTTCGAGCGCCACGCGACGCGCATCTTCCGGTCCAGGCATCGACGGTCGGCGCCCGCTTGCAGCGGCTAGCAGCGGAAACGCTTGCCGAGGCCGCCCAGCGCCGCTCCCGCAACGCGTTGTCCACACGTCTTGCGGCATGTCCAGCCGGCGCCATCAGGACGGACCATACCCCCAGGTGTGCACGCCGCCCGGCGCGATTCGGTCTACGATGCGCGGGATTCGCTCCCATGGCGAGCGCCGCCGCCCGCGCGGATGGCGCCCCCTCCTGTTCCGTTTTGAGGTCCCCATGAAACTAGAGGTGCTGTTCGACCAGTTGCACACCCTGCCGACCATCCCCAAGGTGGCGCAGGAGCTGATCCTGCAATTCGACAATCCCACCACCAGCCTGGACAGCGTGGCGCGCAGCATCGAGCGCGACCCGGTGATCGCCGCCAAGGTGCTGCGCCTGGCCAATTCGGCGCGGTTCCGCGGCGCGCGCGATTCGACCAGCGTCGAGGACGCGGCGCTGCGCCTGGGCTTCAACACGCTGCGTACGCTGGTGCTGGCCTCGTCGATGACCGACGCGTTCCATGCGCCGGCCCATTTCGACCTGCGCGCGTTCTGGCTGCACAGCTTCGAGGTCGCCGGCGTGTGCCGGCTGCTGGCCAGGCAGAAGGGCCTGGATGCGGAGACCGCGTTCACCTGCGGGATGATGCACAACATCGGCGAGCTGCTGATCCAGACCGGCGCGCCGGACTATGCCGCGCAGCTGCATCCGGATGCCTCGTCCAGCGGCCGCGCCGCCGACGAGACCGTGCAGTTGGGCTTCGGCTACCCGGAAGTGGGCGCCGAGCTGGCGCGGCGCTGGCACCTGCCGGAGGTGATCCAGACCGCGATCGCCTTCCAGGCACGGCCGCTGCAGGCGCCGGAAGACCAGCCGATGCCGCGCGTGGTGGCACAGGCGTCGCTGGTCGCCGATGCGCTGGAGCGCCATGGCGGCGCGACCCCGGAAGCGCGGCAGGCGGTCAGCGGCCCGCTGCTGGACGACGTGGACCTGGACGCGCTGTTCGCCGCGCTGCCGGACGTGATCGAGGCCGACCGCGCGTTCACCGAGATGCTGCGCTAAGCGCTTCTCGCCGCGCCTTCGGCAACGAAGGCGATCGGATCCCCTGTAGGAGCGGCTTCAGCCGCGACCGGGCGTTACCGGTAACGCCCGGTCGCGGCTGAAGCCGCTCCTACATGTTTGATGGCGGGCGCGTGCGCTACGCGCTGGCCGCCTCGGCCTGCAGCGCGCCAACCACGGTCGGCCACAGTTCGGACACGGTCGGGTGGATCGGTACCGCCCATTGCAGCGTCTCGAACGGTTGCCCGGCGTTGATCAGGTCGAGCACGCCATGGATGGCTTCGTCGCCGTTGATGCCGAGAATCGCCGCGCCGAGGATGCGGTGGGTCTGCGCATCGGCCACCAGTTTCATGAAGCCGGCGGTCTCGCCGTTCTCGCGCGCACGCCCGACCTGGGTCATCGGCCGCTTGGCGAACAGCAGCGGACGGCCGCTGGCGCGCGCCTGCGCCTCGGTCATGCCGACCCGGCCCAGCGGCGGATCGGTGTACAGCGCATAGCCGGGCACGCGCTGCGACACCCGGCGCTGGCCGCCGTCGAGCAGATTGGCGGCGACGATTTCGTAGTCGTTGTAGGCGGTGTGGGTGAACGCGCCGCGGCCGTTGCAGTCGCCCAGCGCCCACACGCCCGCGGCACTGGTCGCCAGTTGCTCGTCGACGACGATGTAGCCGCGTGCGTCGGTGGCGATGCCGGCGTGCTGCAGACCCAGATCGTCGGTATTGGGCTGCCGCCCCATCGCCAGCAGCACATGGCTGGCGATCACTTGCGGCGCACCTTCGTGGCAATCCACCTGCACCGCCACGCCCTGCGCATGCGGCGCGAACGCGATGCACTGCGCGCCGGTCCGCACCGTCACGCCCTCGCCTTCCAGCACCGTGCGGATGCATTCGGAGACGTCCTCGTCCTCGCGCGCGATCAGGCGCGGCTGCTGCTCGACGACTGTCACCTGCGCGCCGAGACGGCGGAAGATCTGCGCGAATTCCAGGCCGATGTAGCTGCCGCCGATCACCGCCAGGTGCCGCGGTACGTCCTGCAGCTGCAGGATCGAGGTATTGGTCAGGTAGTCGATCCGTTCCACGCCCGGCAGCGCCGGCACATGCGCACGTCCGCCGACGTTGAGGAAGATCTTCGGCGCACTGATGCACTCCTCGCCCACGCGCAACTGCTGCGGCGCCTCGAAGCGGGCATGGCCGCGCAATACGGTGAGCCCGGGCATGCCGCCGAGCCACTGCTCCAGGTTGTCGCGCGCGCTGTGCGTCACCGCATGCGCGCGCGCCATCACCCGCGCGATGTCGATGCCGACCTCTCCCTGTACCTGCACGCCGTAGTCGGCGGCGCGCCGCGCCAGGTGCGCCACGCGCGCGCTGGCGACCAGGGTCTTGGTCGGCATACAGCCGGTGTTGACGCAGGTGCCGCCGAGCAGCTGCCGCTCGACCAGCGCCACCTGCATGCCGGCCGCGACCAGCCGCCCGGCCAGCGACGGTCCGGCCTGGCCGGCGCCGACCACGATCGCGTCGAAGGGACGGCTCATCGCAGCAGCGCCATCGCCAGCACGCCCAGGCCGATCGCCGCCGCGTCTTCGAGCAGCGCGGCGGGAAGATCGCGCCCGAAACGCTGCGCCATCGCCGCACGCGCCGCGGCACCGCCATAGGTGCCCAGCACCGCACCGAGCGCACCGGCGACCATCGCCGCCACCCACAGCCCGCCGCCCATGCCCACCGCCGCGCCGCACAGGCCGCCGGTCACGATGCGCGTGCCGAACTGCAGCGGCACCTTGCGGCTGGGCGTGCCCGGCAACTGATCGGTGACGAGTTCGCCGATGGCCAGCAGCGAGACGATCCACGGCGTGAAGCGCCAACCCAGGAACGCCAGCGGCGTGCCGATCAACGGCAGCACGCCCAGGCTGGCGGCCCAGCTGACCACGGCCGGCGCGGTCATCGCGCGCAGGCCAGCGACGATCCCGATCAACAGCGCGACGACGAGCAGGCTCATGGCGGCGACTCCGGCAGGTGGCGAAAGAAACCCGGGACAACCTGGCAAGCGCGGCGTACCGCACGGCAGGCGGCAGCGGCCCTCGAGTATAGGCAGCCCTGCACCGCGCCCGCCATGCCGGGCCGATTTGCGCACGCACATGCAATGCCGGTCAGGGCGTTCGGGCCGGCCTTGCTCGCTTGGTTGGATTTGCTCGCTTGCCCGGCTTCGCCGGCTTGGCTGCCTTGGCTGGCGTGCCTGCATTGAGGGCTTTGGCTGGTTTCGCTGGTCTGGCCTGCCCCGCCCGCTGGACCGCTTTGCTGGCTTTGGGCAACTGCACGGATTTGGCCGCTCCGGTCGCTTTCGCTTTGGTCGCTTTGGTCGCTTTCGTCGGCGCGAGCGGCTTGGCGATTTTCCCGACTTTCGCCGGCTGCGTTGGCTTGGCCGGCTTCGTCGCCTTCGCGGTCTTCGCAGGCCTGCCGGTTTTCGCCGAGCCGGTTGCCTTGTCGGTCGAAGCGGCGACGCCGCCGCGCGGCGCATCTGTCTTCAGCGCGATCCAGGTCGGCGCGTGATCGCTGGCATGCGCCAGGTCGCGCACCCACCGGTCCACGCCGGCGTCGTGCAGGCGCGCGGCCAGCGGCGGGTTCAGCAGCAGGTGATCGATGCGCAAGCCGGCATCGCGCTGCCAGTGCTGGCGGAAGTAATCCCAGAACGTGTAGATCCGGCGCTCGCCGTGCACCTTGCGCAGGCTGTCGGTCCAGCCCTGCGCAAGCAGGTCGGCGTAGGCCTGGCGGCTTTCCGGCTGCAACAGCGCATCGCGGCGCCACGACGCCGGGTTGTAGATGTCCGCGTCGGTCGGCACCACGTTGAAGTCGCCGATCAGCGCCACCGGATGCGGCAGTGCGACCAACTGCTGCGCATGCCGCTGCAGCCGCGCGAACCAGTCCAGCTTGTAGTCGAACTTCGGTCCCGGGCGCGGATTGCCGTTGGGCAGGTACAGGCAGCCGACCAGCACGCCATGCGCCATCGCCTCCAGGTAGCGGCTCTGCGTATCGCGCGGATCGCCCGGCAGGCCGCGCCGGCTCTCCACCGGATCGCTGCCCTTGGCCAGCACCGCCACCCCGTTCCAGGCCGACTGCCCCATCCACAACGCGCCGTAGCCGGCAGCGTGGAGTTCGGCGATCGGGAAGCCCGCATCCACGCTCTTGAGTTCCTGCAGCCCGACGATGTCCGGCGCCTCGCGCTGCAGCCATTGCAACAGCTGCGGCAGGCGGCTGCGGATGCCGTTGACGTTGTAGGTGGCGATCTTGAGCGTCTTCATCGCATGCGCCGTTGCAGAACCGGCCATCACTTTGGCCCAGCTACGCTCGGCGCATCGTGAAAACCGGCAGGCGCCCATGACCCCACTCGACAAACCGCTGCGCCGCGAACTGGAGATCGACGGCAGGCCGTATACGCTGACCGTGGACCCGGACGGCCTGAAACTCGCCGAGAAAGGCCGACGCAAGGGCCTGGCGTTGCGCTGGAGCGACCTGGTCAACGGCGACGCCGCGCTGGCCACTGCGTTGCAGGCCTCGCTTGCCGCCGGCAAGTGAGCAAGCGGCGCGGCATGCGGCGGCTGTCCTGCCGCATGCCGCGTAGACAATGGGCGCCTGCCGCAGCCGGCGCCGCGCAGACCGCGTGCCGCCCGTCCACGCCGGTGGTATTTTCGGCCCGACGGCCATCGGCAAGGAGCGGACGCATGCAGTCGAACAACGGCACCAATCAGGCGGCAGGCGTTGGCCAGCGGCCGAAACGGCTGGCAAGCCTCGCCGTGCTGGCGCTGGCCGCACTCGCCGGCAGCGCGAGCGCGCAGCAGGATCCGCTGCGGATCGTGACCAAGACCGTCTATGCGAAGGACACGCCGGAGTGGCGCCAGATCCGCGCGTGGCTTGTGCAGCATCCCTCGACGATCGACGGCAAGCGCCTGGGCGATCCCGACCAGCTCAGCGCGGTGAGCCTGGACTACAGCGTGAGCATGCCTGCCGCCACCCGCGCGGTGCCGCGGCCGCTGCCCTTGCCTGCGACCGGCACGCCCGGCGACAGCATTGCCATCGCATCGTGCGCGCAGGGTTACCTGCAGTCGTGGCACTACGTGCCGGACGATAGCCCGCAGCACCGCTGGGACCTGCAGTCCTACACGCTGAAGCTGACCGCCGCATGCCCGGGTGGCGCCAGCGGGGGCTGACGTGCCGCCCTGCGCGGAGATGGCGGCCCGGGTGCGGATCGGCGCGTTTCCGTCGGCCTTTCACTCGCAGCAGGAGCGGTTTCGACCACGACCGACGAAGCAGCGCAAGCACCGCCCCGGCGACGCGTCGAAGCCGATGGCCCGAGACCTCCCAGGGCTTCTTCTACAGCGCACCCAGCGGCAATGTCCATGTAGGAGCGACTTCAGTCGCGACGCGCTTTCCCGGTAACGCCCGTCGCGACTGAAGTCGCTCCCACAGAGGGCGTCCTGCGGATCGGAATCCCCTGACCGCATCGATCGCTGGCGTGGCATGCATCGCGACCCAAGCGCCCCCATCGTAGTTCCAGCCCGGTCCTCCATCCACGCCTCGCGGCCGCCCGCCACCTGGGCGACGCCTGCGCATATCGGCGAACCGCGTCCATCGTCGCAGCGTGCGTGGCCGGTCCGCACGGCTTCGCGCGTTCGATGGAAGAACGCCACTGCGCCAGGCGCGCCGCCGGCGCGCTCCCGCCTTGATGCAATCGCAGGGGCGTTCCGTCCATGCGACCCAATGAGCTAGCGAACCGGCAGCAGCGCGCTCGCGCCCAGCTGCCTCGCGCGCGCCGTGCGCCAACGCCACGCGACGCCAGGCAGGCGCATTCATCGCCTCGCGCAACGCACGGCTTCACATGGCCGCAGGGCCATGGCGGACAAGATCTGCCACTCGGCAATCGCTTGTCGATTTCCCGCCTTCTCGCACGTCGTATGCAACAAGGCGCCCATCCCGGCGCGCCGCACCCGGAGGTTCCCATGTCGTACGTCGATGGTTTCGTGCTGGCCGTGCCCACGGCCAACAAGGAGAAGTTCCTCGAACACGCCCGCATCGATTCGGTCTTCATCGAATTCGGCGCGCTGCGCGTGCTCGAATGCTGGGGCGACGACGTGTCGCGCGGCCAGCAGACCGACTTCTTCCGCGCGGTGGACGCCAAGGACGACGAAACGGTGGTGTTCTCGTGGATCGAGTGGCCGGACAAGGCGACCCGCGATGCCGGCATGAAGAAGATGATGGAAGACCCGCGCATGGATCCGGCGGTCAATCCGATGCCGTTCGACGGCAAGCGCATGATCTACGGCGGCTTCGTGCCGGTGCTGGAACTGAAAAAATAGCCGCGCAAGCGGGCGGCGTGCGACGGGCGCTGCGCCGCGACAGCGCATGCCGACCGCGCATGCCGCTTCATGCCGCGCTGCGACGACGGCGCAGCGCGGGGCGGCTCAGAACCTGTAGCTGAAGCTCAACGTCGCATTGCGTCCGGCGGCGTAGTACAGGTTGCTGTACTCGTCCAGCACGAAATACTTGCGATCCAGCAGGTTGTTCGCGTTGAGCTGCAGCGACGCCTGTGCACTGAAGGCGTAGCGCGCCATCGCGCTGAGCAAGGTCACCGAGGCCTGGTCCACGCGCTGCGGGCCGTTGGGGCCATCCACCGCGGCACGGCTGGCGGACTGCCAGTTGGCGCCGCCGCCCACGCTGAGCCGGTTCCAGGTACCCGGCAACCGGTACGTGGTGAACAGGCGCACCAGCGTGCGCGGCAGCGCGGTGCGCAGGTCGGCGCCGTCCGGGCCCTCCAGTTCGAAATGCGACCAGCCGAACGACGCGCTCCAGTCTTCGCTCAGGTCGCCCGACGCTTCCAGTTCGAAGCCGCGCGAGCGCGTGCCGTCCACCGCCACGTAGGCCTGGGTCAGGCCGTCGGGCAGGGTCTTGCCGACATCGGCTTCGGCCACGTTGTCCTGGCGGGTGTCGAACAGCACCAGCGCGGTGTTGAGGCGACCGTCGAGATGGCGGCCCTTGAGGCCGATCTCGCGGCTGCTGCCGAGCACCGGATCGAGGAAGCTGCCGTCGCTGCGGCGGTTGTCCTGCGGGTCGAAGATCTCGGTGTAGCTGACGAACGCCGAATACACCGGGGTGATCGCGTAGATCAGTCCGGCGTAGGGCACGGTCTTGCGGTGGTCGTGGCGGAACACGCCGCTGTACAGGTCGTCGGTATCGTTCTTCCAGCGGCTGTAGCGGGCGCCGGCGACCAGCGTCAGCGGTTCGGCCAGCGACAGGCGCGCGGCGGCATACGCGCCCTGCTGGTCGGTGCGGATATCGGTGACCTTGTCGGCGTCGGCCGCGAACTGCGGATACGGATAGTCGCCGTTCCACTGCAGGAAATCGCCGATCGGCGCCAGCGTCTCGGTGGCGTTGACCCACGACCGCTTGGTGTAGCGCGAACCGCTCAGGCCCAGCACCAGCTCGTGTTCGCGCCCCCAGGCCTGGAACGGCCCGGACGCGTACACGTCGAGCATGTTCTGGCGGCCGCGGTCGCGGCTGCGGTAGGCGTAGGGTTCCAGCGTCTCGCCGGTGCTGCGGTTGGGGAATCCATAGACGTAGAACAGCGCCATGTCGCCGTCGGTGGCGCGATGACTGGCCAGCGCCCGCAACTGCCAGCCATTGCCGAATTGGTGCTTGAGATCGGCGAAGGCGGTGGCGGTGGTGGTGTTCCAGTAGGTCCAGTCCGCGGCGCTGCTGAAACCGCGCGGCCATTCGAGGAAGCTGCCGTCGTCGTAGAACACCGGGTAGGTGCCCCAGGTCACGCCCTTGGGCCGGTTCTTCTGGTAGTCGTACCCCACGCTCAGCGTGGTGGCCGCGCCGAGGTCGGCATCGACCACGCCGTACAGCACGGTCTTCTTCTTGCTGTAGCGGTCCAGGTAGGAATCGCCCTGCTCGTAGGCGCCGACCACCCGGCCGCGCACGCTGCCGTCGGCCGCCAGCGGCGCGGCGACATCGGCGGTGCCGCGCAGGGTGTTCCACGACCCGGCGCTCAGCGCTGCGTCGGCCTGCAGCGTGCGGCTGTCGGCGCGCTTGCGCACGAAGTTGATCGTCGCCGACGGGCTGCCGGCGCCGGTGAGCAGGCCGCTGGCCCCGCGCAGTACCTCGATGCGTTCGTAGATGGCCGTATCCAGGCTGGCATCGGCGGACCCGGAGTTGATCCCCGGCGCGACCGGCACGCCGTCGTAGGCCATGTTCTCGACCAGGAAGCCGCGCGCATAGAACAATACGCGCTCGGTGTCGTAGGCGTTGGAGGACACGCCGGTGACGTTGTCGAGCACGTCGCGTACCGAGGTCAGGTGCTGGTCCTCGATCCGCTGCGCGGTGACGATGCTGACCGACTGCGGCGTCTGCTGCGGGGTCAGCGCCAGGCGCGTCGCCGCCGCGGTCTGTTCGACCGTGTAGGAACCCGCGCGTTCGGCGTTGACGTTGACCGCGTCCAGCGTGGTCGGATCGTCGGCGGCAGCCGACTGCGCCGCGGCCGACACCGCGATGGACAAGCCGACGGACAGCGCGCTCAAGCGCACGGCAGCGGCACGAAGCGGGAAAGCGGACATGGAAAACCCCTGAATGAAGTGAGACACAGGCAGGCGGCCTGTGCGGATTCTCACGACTGGGGCTGGCAGGAACACGGCTTGCGCGTCGTCAAGTCCGCGCAGTCTATCCGAGCGTCGCCGCCGGGACGAGCACGCCGCACGGCCGGCGCAAGCGTCGCTTGCGGATGCGCATCGGCGCCTGCGCAAAAGACATCGGCGCGCGCAATTGCATCGCTGGCCGCCGAGGCCGCGCCAGACAGCGTGCCCGGTCGGACCGGGCACGCAGCCTGGCGTGGCGGCAGGCCGTCGCTCAGGAGATCGTGCAGAAGGTGACGTAGTGATCGGCCGAGTGATAGCGCTTGTCGACGACCGACTTTTTGGCGCCGTCGGTGACCAGGAACACCGGCCGATAGGTGCCGGCCGGGACGCCGGGATCATGCCGTGCCTTGCCCTCGTCATAGGTCTGGCCGCGGCCAGCCTGGGGCAGGCGTCGCTCGTTGTTGCCGAACACCTGCACGTCGACGGCGCCCGCGCCACAGGCGGCGATCGGATTGGGCATGGTGATGCAATAGTTCAGGTCGCGAACGGCCTCGCGCACATAGGTGGGCAGCGTGCCGCAGCTCGGGGCCTTCTGCGCCTGCGCCTGCGCAGCCGACAGGGCGAGAGCGGCCAGCAGCGTGAATCTGATCGAGGGATACATGGAGGGCTCCTTGGGAACGGATGGAAGGAGTGCCGCCGATGCGGACAGCACGCAGGCCGCGCACCGGACTACGAGAAGAAACGCCTGCGCCGCCCGTCCGCGAACACCCGATGTCTGGGTGCGACGACCGCCGGCGCGTTCGCCCCGCGCACGCGGGCCGGCAGGTGCCGGACGCCACAGCCTCGGCTACCATCGGCGGCGCGCCGAAGCCGGCGCTCGTCTTTCTGCGCACACGCCTGCCTCCCGCCGCCCATCCGCCCCCCATGAACCACGCCGCCCCGCCCCGCCCTGTCGCGGGCACTGCCCTCGCTGCGCTGCGCGTGGCCGCCAAGCTCGCCGCATTCGTCCTGATCAGCGTGCCCCTGCTGCCGCTGCAATGGCTGCTGATGCGCGTCACCCGCGGCCGCGGCGCCTTCGTGCTGCCGCGGCTGTGGTTCGCCTGCCTGCGCAAGGCGATGGGCATCCGCGTCGAGGTGGTGGGTACGCCGCGCCGCGGCGGCGGCACGCTGTTCGTCGGCAACCACATCTCGCACTTCGACATCGTGGTGCTGGGCAGCCTGCTGCACGCGCGCTTCATCGCCAAGAACGACATGGAACGCTGGCCGGGCATGCGCCGGCTCGGCGCGCTGGCGCAGACCCTGTTCATCAGCCGCCGGCGGATCGACGCAGCCAACGTGGCCGCCGCCGTCGCCGCACAGATCCGCCCCGACCACGACGTGGTGCTGTTCGCCGAAGGCACCACCTCGTCCGGCGAGCGCGTCGCCCCATTCAAGTCCAGCCTGTTCTCGCTGTTCCTCGGCGGCGACGCCAACGCCCGGCCATGGACGCTGCAACCGTTCACCCTGGACATCCTGTCCGTCGATGGCCGCCGCCTGGCGCACGGCGGCGAGCGCGACGCCTACGCGTTCTACGGCAGCATGCAGGCCGGCGCCCACGTCCTGCGCTTCCTGCGCTCCTCCGGCGCCGCGGTCAGGGTGACCTTCCACGCCCCGCTCGCGATCGCGCCCGGCACCGACCGCAAGGCGCTGGCGCAGCAGGTACATGGCATCGTGGCGTCGGCGCTGGCCGCACAGCCGCACGACGAGTCGCGATAGGCCTACGCCGCCTGCCTCGCCGCACAGCATGGCGCAAGGCGGCATGCGTCGCGGCTGTCGCGGCCTCTAGGGCTCGATGGGCTGGCTGCGCGAACAGGTAGCGATGAAATAGGGAGCGCCGCTGGCCTGGGCGTAGTTGAAGAACAGCACCCAGCGTTTGCGCACGCGTCCGTTCGTGTTGCTGGCGCTCAGCGGGTCGGCCACTTGCGTGCCGCACATCGCGGGCGACAGCGCGGTCCGGGTTTCGAACGTCTGCGCGGGCGCCAGGGGTCCACGCATGGAACGCGTCACCTTCCAGCGCACCACCTCGACCATGCCTGCAGGAGCCGAGGCCGCGAGCGACTGCTCGCGCCGCAGCGACAGCATCTCCGCCTCCACCGCGACGGGTGCTTGCGCCTGCGCGTCCTCGACGCTGGCGTACATGACGCAACTGCAGGCCGATCCGGCGAACGGCACCAGGCCCAGCAGTACTACCAACAGCCTCCTCATCTTCGCGTCCTCCAAGCCTGTTCAGCGCATGCGGCGCCGCGACGCCCGCATTGTTGTGCACCCCACCCGGACTACATCACGACGCGGCGCCCGGCGCGAGCGGCGCAGCCGCGCGGCCGCATGTCACGCAGATGACATCGCGATTTCCTAGCCTGCGCCCAGGGCTGGCGGCCGGCGCCGCCAAGGACGGTCGCCATCGAAATCCTGCTGTGGACCGTGTTCGCCGTGGTGATGAGCGCCGTTCTGCTGTTGGGCGTCTCGGTGGCCATCGTCGCCACCCGCGAAAATGGCCTCTACTCCGCCGAAGAGAAGACCTGGCAACGCCTGAAGCACAGCGGCGTCCCTGCCGAGGCCGAGATTCGCGCGCTCAAGCGCGCCGAGCACGGGCTGTCGCGCGGCGGCAGCCAGGGCCAGACCGTGCATGCGGTCGAGTTGACGCTGGACGTTTTCGACGGCGCGGGCGGCGTGTCCATGGCTACGCTGCGCACGCTGATCGACGAAGCCCTGTTGCCGCAGTTCTGCATCGCCGGCACCCGCGTGCATGTGCTGCGCGATCCGGACGACGCCTCGATCCTGGCAGTGGACCGCGCGCGGTCGCCGCTGGAGATTCCACGCGCAGGCGGTTGATGGCGGCTCTGCGCAGGATGCAGGATTTCCCCGGGATACCGCTCCCTGCAGGGGGGGCTTCAGCCCCGACAGTATCCGAAGCCGGAGCATCCACCGCTGCGCTCGTCGCGGCTGAAGCCGCTCCTACAGGAGCTTGCAGCCAACCCGCCGGATGCACTGTAGGAGGGGCTTCAGCCCCGACGGTATCCGAAGCTGGAACACCCGCCGCTGCGCTCGTCGCGGCTGAAGCCGCTCCTACAGGAGCTTGCGGCTAGCCCGCCGGATGCACTGTAGGAGGGCTTCAGCCCCGACGGTATCCGCAGCCGGAACACCCACGGCTTCGCTCGTCGCGACTGAAGTCGCTCCCACAGGGACTTGCGGCTAGGCGGCCGGGTGAACTGTGGGAGAGGCTTCCGCCCCGACAGTATCCGCGCCGAAACACGCAGTGCTGCGTTCGGCACGGCTGTAGCCGCGCCGACGCGGCCGTTACGGCTTCGCCGCCTCGCACAGCTTGCGGTTGAACCAGGTGGACTTGGCGATCGGCAGATAGCTGTCCCAATCGGTCGGCGGCAGCATGCTGCCGTTCTTGTCCAATTCCTCCTGCAAGGAGTCCTCGTCGCGGCTGGCGCCGGCGATGGTGGTGTCCAGCGCGGCCAGGCACTCCTTCGGACGGCCCAGGCGCAGCAGCGCGATGGCGCGGTCGTTGGCGAAGCGGTCGCGCTCCAGCCAATTGAAGAACGTGCCGCACTCCTTGCCGAACGCGTCCATCCCCGCGAGCGCGGCCGCATAGCGCTTGCCGCGATAGTCGGCCAGATACGCCGCGCGCCGCCGCGTGCTCGCCGCCGCAGTGCAGCCCGCCGGCAACGCCAGGTACTCGCCCTCGAAGCCGGCGCGCGCGCCGCAATAGTCGCGGCAGCTCTCCTCGGTCAGCGCCTTCACCTCGAACCCGCCGGGCGTGCGCTTGAACGACACGCGGCACGGCGTGTCGCTGCCCTCGGTGATCTCGGCGATCTCGCCGCGCAGCGTGCCCGACAGCCCGCAGCTGTGGCCGTTGGCGCCCATCGCGTCGATCGTGAACTGGCGCACGTCACCCTGCCCGCTGATCTGCAGGCTGCCCCAGCCGTCCTTGGTGCCGTACTCGCCGGGCGCCGGCGCAGCCGCGGCGGCAGCGAACGCCGCACCGCACCCCAGCAGCAAACTCCAACTCCATCGTCCTGACATGGCGGTTCCAAATTCGGCAAGGGAGTGCAATTTTCCCCCATCTCGCGGGCCGTCGACCAGTGCGGCAGACATCTTCCACAGCCGCGGCCGCGGTGCTGCATGGACAGCGGCGACGCCGGCTGGCGCGCCATTCGCGGGGCCAGCAGGTCCGCGCCGACGTCCAAACCGCAATTGCGCTACCCGCCAGCCGGCATCCGGGGCAGAATCCCCCCATGACGCCACTCGCCTTCTCGCTCGCCGCCATGCTGGCCGGCGTCGCCGCAACCGCCCCGGCGCCGGAGCGCATGCTGATCTTCAGCAAGACCGCCGGCTTCCGCCACGACTCGATTCCCACCGCGGTGGCGACGCTGCGCCAGCTGGCCAGCGAGGAAGGCCTGGCCGCGGACCATAGCGAAGACGCGAACGCCTTCACCGCCGACAACCTGGCCCACTACCGCGTGGTGGTGTTCGCCAGCACCACCGGCGAGATCCTCGACCCCGCGCAGCAACAGGCATTCGAAAGCTTCGTGCGCAACGGCGGCGGCTTCGTCGGCGTGCATTCGGCGGCCGACACCGGCTACGCCTGGCCGTGGTACGGGCGCCTGGTCGGTGCCTGGTTCCAGGGCCACCCGCCCGGGCTGCAATCCACCCAAGTGCAGCCCGAACGCGACGGTCGCGCCGACGGCACGCCCTGGCCGATCCACGACGAGATCTACAACTACCGCAGCAACCCGCGCGCGCAGGTGCAGGTCATCGCCACCGTGGACGAACGTCTCTACACAGGCGGCACCATGGGCGCGGACCATCCGATCGCCTGGTGCCACGCCTTCGACGGCGGCCGTGCCTGGTACACCGGCCTGGGCCACGACGCGGCGGTGTATGCCGATCCGCATTTCCTGGCGCAGCTGCATGCAGGCGTGCGCTACGCGGCGGGGCGGCAAACACGGTGCTGAACGGGTGTGGGAGCTGCGGCCGCCGCTATCCCTGAAAGCATCGGCGTGCGGCAATCGCCACCTGGGCTTCGCAGCGGCGGTGGAACGCGCGACCGCCCATGCGAAGGACGTCTTCCCCGCCCCGGTCGCCCACTACGTGCTCTACGCCGCCGGACCTGTACGGCGTCGCGTTCACCGACGCCAACCGCGACGGCCATCCGCTTGAGGGCATGGGGCCGTCCTGGCTATACGTCGCCGCATCCGATGGCCGCGTCGTGGCACCGGATCCGATGGGCCGGGGCACGGCAGGCGATGCATTCGTGCAGTCGCAATTCTCGCTGCGTCACCTCTACGGCATCCCGGGGCGACTGCTGGTCGCCCTGAGCGGCTTGGGCGTGGCGATGCTGTCCATCACCGGCGTCTACCTTGTGGTGGCGCACGCGGCGCAGCCAGATGATGGATGCCGAACGATGCGATGCAGCGCAACGGGCGCGGTCGCGTTGCATCGTCCCCATCGCCGATGCGAGAGGCGCCCAACCGTCCCCCCTACCTTAGGCACGTTGTCGGCAGCACCCGAAGCTGCGAGTGTGCGGCTTCGACACGACAAGGGCTGACCATGCTGGCGTTCCTGACTGCGACGCTCGTCGCTGCCGCGCTTTCCGCGGCCGCGCCACTGGATGCCGTCCCGCAAACCCGCCTGGACCCCGACCTGCGCTGCCTGTTGGGGGTGTATGCGCTGCCCGAAGGGCAGTCGGTGACCATCACCGGCGACGGCGGGAAGCAGCGCGACCTCCACTACACCCTGTCGAACGGCCGGTTCGGCCGCTTGCGAGTGGACGCCAGCGGCGGATACGGCGCAGACGCCGTGTACATCCGTTTCGCCCCCTGCCAGGCCGGTACGCTGCAACTGACCCGGGGCGAGGCCACCGAGACCGGCACCCGCCTGCGCCTGGTCGAGAAAGAAACCACCTTCAGCAGCGACGGCATCGCGCTGCACGGCAAGCTCGTGCTGCCCGCCACTGGCCGCGCGACGGCGGCGGCCGTATGGGTCGATGGTTCGAACAACGATCCCAGCACCGACGATAGCGTCTGGCAATACGAACTTGCGCGCAGGGGCATCGCCGTCTTCGTCTACGACAAGCGCGGAACCGGCGCGTCCGCCGGCGCCCTCTCCTCCGATTTCCAGGCGCGTGCACGCGACACGGCGGCCGCGGTCAAGGAAGCCCGGCGGCTTGCGCCGGGCGTGCGCCGGATCGGCGTAATCGGCGGCAGCCAGGGCGGATGGGTCGCGCCGCTGACCGCCACGCTGGTGCCACTGGATTTCGTCGTGGCCGCCTTCGCGATGGCGCAAGGGCCGATCGCGCAAGACCGCGAACTGGTGGAGCAACAGCTGCAGCGCGCTGGGTTCGACGAGACCACGCTGGCCGAAGCCAGGAAACTGACCGCCATCACCGAACGGATCGTGCGTTCCGACATGCGCGACGGCTTTGCCGAGCTGGACGCCTTCAAGTCCGGCCATGCCGACGCGCCGTGGCTGGCCGCCATCCAGCCCCGCTCGTACACCGGCCTGTTCCTGAAATTTTCGAGCACCGAACTCCAGGCCAACGGACCCGCCCTCGCGCAGGGGCTGAGCTTCGACTACGAGCCGCAACCGGTGATCGAAGCGATCAAGCCCCGCCAACTGTGGCTGCTGGGCGGGAGCGACCGCCAGGCCCCGAATGCCGCCACCCAAGCCATTCTTCGGCAGCTCCAGCAACGCCGGGCGGACCTGGCCGTGGTGGTGTTCCCGAACGCGGATCATGGCCTGATCGAGTCGATCAAGACCGCCGACGGCGTGGCGAAGACCTATTCCGCGCACCTGTTCGACGTGACCGCGGACTGGATCGACGACCACAAGCTTCCGGCGGCAGGGAAGTTCATCGTGATGCCGGCGGCGACTGAGTGACCTGGACCGATTCCCCGCCGGGGAATCTCTGCAGGTAGCGATCTCCCTGCACGCTGTCTGCTACGCGATCGGAAGAATGCTTCGGCGCGGCGCATTGAGCGCCATGTCTTTCATGCAATCGGACACGTTATGCATAGGCCATCAGTGCGAGCAGGTCCATCAGGCCGTGCGCGATGATCGCGGGCCACAGCCGGCCGGTCCGCGCGAACCACCAGCCGAGTATCAGCCCCACGACGACCAGCGAGATCGCGCCGACGGGTCCCTGGTACAGGTGGTACGAGGCGCGGATCGCCACGCTGACGTTCACCGCGAATGCCGGGCTGTGGCTGCGCTGCAGCACGCGGATCACGTAGGCGCAGACGAACACTTCCTCGAAGATCGGATTGAGCAGCGAAACGGCCACCACCGCCGTCAGCGACAGCTTCCCGACCACCATGGCATCCATCGAAGGATTCACCGCCTCGGCCATGCCCGCGCCCAGCCAGTTCAGGGGATAGCAGGCCACGATGCACGCGATCAGCAAGCCGATCGCCGGTCGGATATCGCGCCCCCGCCAATGCAGCCCCAAGACCTGCGGCGTCCATCCGCGGAACCACAGCACCGGGACGAGCAATGCCAGGACCAGCAGCTCGTAGAGGACCATGCCCCACAGGCTCGCCTCGGAAAACGACGGCTCGCCCGTGGGCGCCAGCACGGCCGAGAAGCTCCAGTAGATGGGCAGTCCGAGTGCGATCGCAACGACGGCCAGTAGCTCGCCCCATCCCGCAGATATCGTGTCGCGTCCTTGCATCGATCCCCTTTGTGGTCCGGTTGTCCGCCGCGAAGGTGGCTGGCGCGGCTGGCGCGCTAGTACAGCATGTCCTGCGTGCGCTTTGGCAATTCGAGATCGTAGGCGGCGGCATCGAAGTCGCCGTCCGCCAGGTGCGCGTGCATGGTGCCGGCGCTGGGCAACTGCTCGCGCGGCACGTGCCGCGCCGGATCCCACAGGGCGGAGCGCACGATCGCCTTGGAACAGTGGAAATACGCGGCGTCGATATGCACCACGATCACGCAGCGCGGCAGCTTGCCGCGGACCTCGAAGCGGGCCAGCAAGGCAGGATCGACGCTGATCTCGGCACGCCCGTTCACGCGCAAGCTTTCGCCGACGCCGGGCACGAGGAACAGCAGCGACATGCGCGGGTCGTGCAGCAGATTGCGCAGGTTGTCGATGCGGTTGTTGCCCGGGCGGTCCGGCACCGCCAACGTGCGCGCATCCAGGATCTGCACGAAGCCGGCCGAGTCGCCCTTGGGCGAGCAGTCCAGCCCGTCGTCCCCGGCCGACGCCAGCACCACGAACGGCGAGGCGCGCACGAACGCCTGGTAGTCGGCGTTCAGATGATCGATTTCCTTGCGCAGCGAGCGCTCGGCGGGCTGGCCGTACAGCGCTTCGAGCGCCTCGAGGGTGGCGATGCGATGGGTCATGCTGATGTCCTGACGTTGCTCATGATGCGGGCATCACTATAGCGGCCTGGGCGAAGGCGTCCGACTCTTTGCGAATGCCTGGTAGAGCGAAGCCGCCCGCTCCTCGGCCGCGACGCGTTCGACGCCGATCAGGCCCTGCAGCGCCGTGCCTGCCCACGCCCTTGCATCCCCCAACAGGTAAGCCAGCCGCAAGTAGACCGCACTGGAGACTAGGTTCTTTTCCTTCGTCTCGGCGCCATAGACGTCGGAAAGCCCGTAGTACGCTTAAAGTTTTCCCGACCTCGCCGCATTCCGAAGAATGTCCACGCCTTCCTGAAAGCACCCAGCCTCTATCGCGATCTTCTTGCCATAGATCACGGTCGCGGGTTTGTTGCCGGCTTGCGCCCCCGTTTTCAACTGCGCCAGACCCATTGTCTCCAGGCGCGCCAGCTCAGCTTCCGCGGGATAGCCATGAGACAGCAGCCACTGCGCTTCCGACTCGGAATTGGCCACCGAAGGCCCCCCTGACCCTGCAGGTACCCGCACCGCCCTAGCAAAGATAGTCGCTAGCGTCATGGCATTGCGCCGACGCTTGCGTATCTTCCTGATTTGCTGGATTCGCTGCGGAATGAGATCCGCTTGCATCGACTGCAGATACGGCCACCTCCCAAGGCGGCGTCGCGAAAGCGCACCCGCCTGCGGGTTTATCTGTTTTTGCACAAGCGGCAAGCACAACGGAAAGTGCGGCCATGCACAGAACAGCCTCCTTTTTCATCAGATCAACTGGCAGGTACTGCGTTGCTCTTTCTGAAGGCCCACCCACCGGCTCGAGTAGCCGGCAATGCAGGCCATGTAGCAATAAAAAGTCTACTCTGACCTCGGTACCGCCCTTTTCTTTAGAGCCACAAAAATCAAAGCGACAGTGATGGCTACAAAACCCAGCATCATGCAAATAGAAAAATCAAAAACTCGCACAACGCTTGATAGGCACTGCTCAGATGAGCATAAACCAGGAACACCCCGAGCAGCCAGCCTCACCAGAACAACACCAAAAATCATGTCCATGACCAAGACTATAGAGGGAACGATTGCATGCCCTTTCCGCCAAGCCATGAAAAACCAACCAAAAAAAATGACTAACGAGAAAAAATAGACGGTCAAGAAAACTGTGTTCATTTTTTGCATCCGCATCCAACAGGCGCAAGCCAAACATTTCGGCGGCCGCTCGAGCGGCGCCATCATCTATATCTTTCTGACTGTCTCTATCCCAGTCGAATTTATGGTCATCGTTTATCAAATACATCCCAATGGTTTTCAGCGCCCACTAACGGAATCTCTATTTCCGTGTAAAAGTCGACCCTGCCACCTAAAACCCTATCCACACGAACATACCATCGCCCATCCCGAGTACGGGCATGAACCAGATGGCGATAATCCTCAAGCATGACGCTCCTCATTGTGACCAGCCGTGAAAGGGGCTTATGTCTATTTTTGAGATAGGCATTAAATATTTCTGATTTCAGAAAATCCTACGCACCAGTAGAGCGCGCATCACCGCCAGCGAGATAAGCGCCAGTTACTTCTTTGAAATAAACTGCCATCTTGAGACTTCATATGCTCTTATCTCGCCTAATCATTCCTCAAAATATGGCTCGCCAGATGGCCAGAAAAATTGGTACCCATTTTTTCTTGCAATCCCTTTTAATACAATGTCAACATCTGACGCCTGCCTCAACGCATGAATCTCATCTATTCCATGAATCTCTACATCCGGCTCAGCGAGTCCCGAAAGTTCAATGACGGAGATAGCCGCACCCTCATCAAATCGGGAATCCGCACTTTCCGGACTGATAAGCATTGGAGAAAAAATCCTGACCTTGAACTCCTTCAAAGCCATATCGTCCGATTCAGAAAATAGAAGAACCCTTTCCGCCACCAGTTGACCACGATTACTTGCCATTACTCATACCCCATACATTGACGATAGCTAGTATTTGCCGCCTCATAACATGCCATTCTTTTTCTTGGCGACAGCCCATAACAAGTATTCAATATACTATCCTTCAATGCCTGGCAGTTTTTCCGCAGCTCATCATCCTCAGCACACTGATTATTGACGTTATTGAGCTTTGCACCGACAAAGCCCCCCACCCTGCTCATCATTCCAAACTGGGATGCGTCGTAAAGTGTGCTGAGAATTTTCTCGTCAAGCGGAACTTCTACCGTAGGCCGGGCTTCATTCCGATCCCAATCAAACAATCTGCTGACTGGGATGTCATTTTCAGTTACTCCGTCAGCGTTTCTTGCTGCATAGGGCCCTATCGCCCTGGCAGCTTCTGAGCCTACCATCGAACTAGATTGCAGCCCATATACATCTTTTGCAACCAAGGGCCTCGCTTCAACGTAAGCAAACGTGCTATTGCCCGCTGCCATCCCAATCGGATCGCTTTGTCCATAACGGCCGCTGCTCGTGTCGTAGTCACGGAAATAGTTCTGGTTCAGCCCCGTCGCGCTGTCATAGCGCTGCCCCGGGAGGCGCATGCCGAACACGAACGCCGTGCCGTCGCGATCCGCGTCCTGGTCCGGCGGCGTGTTGCCGAAGGCCTCGCCCTTGATGTCCCAGGTCCAGATCGCCACGTCGCGCGCCGGGTCGATGACCGTGCGTGGCGCGCCGAGGTGGTCCGGCTGCACGTAGTTCAACGCGGTGCCGGCCAGCACACCGACCGGCAGGTCGTCGAGCCAGATGGCTTGCTGGAGTGCCTTGCCGTTGCCGTCGTAGTCGCCCAGCCAGTGGCCGGCTTCGTCGTAGACCGTGTAGGTGTTGGTCGTGCCCAGGAAGCGGCGCACCTGTTCGCCGCGGTCGTTGTAGCGATACTCCATCGCTAGCGTGCCGCTGCGTTTGGCCTGGCTCAGGCGTCCGGTCGCGTCGTAGGCGAACTCGCGCGTGGTGCCGTCGATCGCCGTTGTGTTGCCCGCCGCGTCGTAGCTGCGCGCAGCGCCGGCCACGCCCGTCAGGCGATGGCTGTCGGTCGGGTAGCTGTAGGTCTGGCTGCTGCCGTTAACCTGGGCGCTGAGCCGGTTGCCGGTGGCGTCGTAGCTGTAGCCGTCGATCACGGTGCCGGTCGGGCCGTCCTTGAACGCGGTCAATCGGTCCAGGTTGTCATAGCCAAGGCTCACGACCGGAGCGGTGTTGCCCGGCGCGGTCAGCACGGTGAGGTTGCCGACCGGGTCGAAGGCGAAGCCGATGTTGAGGCCGTCGCTGCGGCTGTCCTGGATCACCTGCGGGCGGTAGTCCTGGTCGAGCACGCGCTGCATCGGCCGGCCGTTGCCGTAGGACCAGCCGGCGCTGGGGCCGAATGGGTAGTAGGTGGCGCTGCTCAGTAGCTTCTGCCTTGTGCCGCCTACGGCCGTGGCGCCGACTTCCGCCGCCTGCCCCAACGCGTTGCACACTTAGTCCACGAAGTGCTTCCTCCGGCCCCTTTAATTAAAAGAAAGTACAAAAATTCAACGCTTATATACGACAAGATCAACAGCCGAATCGGATAATTTCAAAAAATCTTGAAGGTGCGCATGTTCCCACTGATCATTCAGCATCATTTCCGCGCTACAACGCTCAAAGAAATCTATTATTCCCCTCAACTCCTCAGCAGAAACCTGCAATGTCACTTCCGCAAGGGACAATGGAGCGCCTTCCAAATCATACTTTCCATACACCTTCAGAATAACCCTTCAGTTGCCTGGCCCAGCGTGCTGCGCATGTAGTCCAAGGAATACATCCTCCGGCCCTTTTACACCGGAGTGTCTTGCAGACTAGATGCACTAAAAATCGTCACGCCTTTGATGCTTTGAACCCTGTAACTATTGACGCAATAAGAAACAGAAGTCCAATCCCGCCGCGTATATAGAAACGCACTGAAAGTTCATGAACAATGCCCTGATCATTGGCGAATGATGTTAGCCACGCGGCCTGCATTGACCACGTGAAAAGAACAAATGAAATAATAAGGAAAATTATAGAAATTAGCCATAGATTGGATTTTCTCATGCGGCACCTTAATTAAATATGATCATTAACCATAAAGCCATTCAAGGTCGATTCTGCGCGTTATTAACAACCCTGCATTGATCAAGTACATCATTAACGAACATGTGGCAATCGTGGGCGAATGGGATAAATGGCCCAGTTTTTAATCCCAATTGAATTTTTCTATCGACGCAACTCTCATCCACGGGTAATCCACGTATAGGAAGACGATGAGCCCCCGGCTTCTGCGATTCACCGGCATGGTCGACAACTCGCGTAGGAGTAAAAGGCATATCGGGAGCTGCTTGGCCAGGTACGCCGCCATTGTCTGGCCCCATACCGGCTTCTACCGTGTCAGTCTTAATCCACCAATGCTCAACACCCGAATTATTTAGAAAACTCAGAGGACCATCAATGTTAATTGGCCGCGCCCAGACTTGAACTTCCAATCCTGTCGCATCGGTATACATCAACGGATTCCCCATGACATAGAAATACGTATTAATGCCGCCCGCCAAACCCGATGGATCACTCTGCATAAATCTACCACTATCAGCACTGTAATCTCGATAGTAGTTCTGATTGAGCCCCGTCGCACTGTCATAGCGCTGCCCCGGGAAGCGCATGCCGAACACGAACGCCGTGCCATCGCGATCCGCATCCTGGTCTGGCGGCGTGTTGCCGAAGGCCTCGCCCTTGATGTCCCACTTCCAGATCGCCACGTCGCGCGCCGGGTCGATGACCGTGCGTGGCGCGCCGAGGTGGTCCGGCTGCACGTAGTTCAACGCGGTGCCGGCCAGCACACCGACCGGCAGGTCGTCGAGCCAGATGGCTTGCTGGAGTGCCTTGCCGTTGCCGTCGTAGTCGCCCAGCCAGTGGCCGGCTTCGTCGTAGACCGTGTAGGTGTTGGTCGTGCCCAGGAAGCGGCGCACCTGTTCGCCGCGGTCGTTGTAGCGATACTCCATCGCTAGCGTGCCACTGCGCTTGGCCTGGCTCATACGTCCCGTCGCATCGTAGGCGAACTCGCGCGCCGTCCCGTCGATGGCCGTGGTATTGCCGGCAGCGTCGTAGCTGCGTGCAGCGCCAGCTACGCTGGCCAGGCGGTGGCTGTCGGTCGGGTAGCTGTAGGTCTGGGTGCTGCCATTGACCTGGGCGCTGAGCCGGTTGCCGGTGGCGTCGTAGCTGTAGCCGTCGATCACGGTGCCGGTCGGGCCGTCCTTGAACGCGGTCAAGCGGTCCAGGTTGTCGTAGCCCAGGCTCACGACCGGAGCGGTGTTGCCCGGCGCGGTCAGCGCGGTGAGGTTGCCGACCGGGTCGAAGGCGAAGCCGATGTTGAGGCCGTCGCTGCGGCTGTCCTGGATTGCTAGCGGGCGGTAGTCCTGGTCCAGCACGCGCTGCAACGGCCGGCCGTTGCCGTAGGACCAGCCGGCGCTGGGGCCGAACGGGTAGTAGGTGGCGCCGCCGAGTAGCTTCTGCCGGGTGCCGCCGGCTGCGGTGACGCCCACTTCCGTCGCCTGGCCCAGCGCATTGCGCACGTAGTCCACCACCGCGCCATCCGGATAGGTCACCCGGCTCAGGCGGCCACCCTTGGTGTAGGCGTAGCGCACGGTCAGCGCCTTGCCATTGGTGGTCTGCACCTTGCGCACCACGCGCCCGAAGCGGTCGTAGCAATACTGGGTCAGGCCGCTACCGTCCTGCAGCTTGCTCAGGCGCCCCAGCGCAAAGGTCTCGCCAGCCACGCAAACGGTCTGGCTCGCATCGTAGGTATAGGTCGCGATCAGCGCCTTGTCGGCGTAGGTCGCCTTGGCCAGGCGGCCGAGCGCGTCATAGATGTAGTTGGTCTTGGTGCCGCGCGCGTCGGTCTGTGTAGCCAGATTACCGGCGCTGTTATAGGTGTAGCTGGTCGCGCCGGTGTCGGGGCTGGTCAGCTTGAGCAGGTCGCCCAGGCCGTTGTATTGGTAACTCGTCGCCAGGCCCTTGGGATCGGTGACCTTAGTGGTGCGGTCCAGCGCGTCGTAGTCGAACTGGGTCTTCGCGGCGATGCCGCCGACGTCCTGCAGGATCTGCTTGACCCGGTCCAGCGGGTCGTAGTCGGTCTGGGTCTTGCGTTTGAGTGCGTCGGTGACCAGTTGCACGTTGCCGTTGAGGTCGTAGCTGAAATCGGTGGGATCGGCCTCGGCGGTGGCCTGCGTGGCCAACTGGCCGAGATTGTTGTAGATCCGCGACAGCGTGTGCTTGAGCGTGCCGGACGCGTCCTTGGTGTCTTCCTTGAACCGGTTGCCGGACGGGTCCAGCGTGTAGTGGATGCTGTTGCCGGCGCCATCGGTCACGTCGGTCAAGCGATGCGCAGCGTCGTAGCCATAAGTGACGAACGTTCCGTCGGGATCGGTGACCTTGCTGACATTGCCCACGGCATCGTAGGCGACGAGAGTGGTCTGGTCCTGGTCGGAAGGCGCGCCATCGGCATTCGCGCGCAGCGTGCTCGATGCCGCCCAACCGCGCGGGGTGTAGGTGAGGTCGCGGATCAGACCATTGGCGTCCTGGGTGCGCGTCGGACGGCCATTGCGATCGTAGGCTACATAGGTCGTCGCCCGACCCAACGCATCGACCACCTGATACAGGTCCCCTGCGCGATGGCAGGCGCCGCCGGCACTGGCGCAGCCGGATTCGTCGACGGTCAGGTAGTAGCGATAGGTCGTGGTATCGGCCACATCGGTGCGCGGGCCGTCCTGGCTCAGCACCAGGCCGATTTGCGGGCACTGCGTGCCGTCGACGGTATCGCAATAGCTCGTCCGCCATTGGCGCACCCCAGCCGGCGCATTGGCGGTGCTGCCGCAGCTGTAGCTCATGGCAGCGGACACGGCTGGATCGACCTCACAGCGTGCCGTTTGCTGGCCGCGTGCGTTGTAGATCCAGGCCGTCTTGGCCGCCGTGGCGCCAGCCGCGTCGAGCACGGTGCGGGTCAGCGGCACGCGCAGGCTGGTGTTCCAGGTGGTGTTGGTCGTGCGCTGCTGCGTGGTGCCCGAGGCATCGATTTGCTGGGTCAGCAGACCACCGATCGCGTAGGTGGTCTTGGTGACCGTGCCCTTGAAGTCGGTCGTCGAGGCTGGGTAGCCATTGGCGTCGTAGCTCAACGATTTCCAGGGCTGGTTGCATTGTTCGCCACACGCCGCGCCGGCACCGGTCGGCTTCAGCGATCCATAGCCACTGTCGGTGTAGCCCAGGGTGACCCGCGTCCCCAATGGCGAGGTGATGGTCGCTGGAATGCCCCAGTTGTAGGTCGATGCAGCGTATTCGACCGTCATGGCGTCGACGTTGCCGGCGAAGCTTGAGGAGATCGCCTTGCCGTTGCTGGCGTAGCCGGTGCTCTCGAAGCGGATGCCCTTCTCGTCGATCACCCCGGTCAGTGCCGTGGGCAGGTTGGCCTTGGAGGTGAGCGTTTGCTCGTTGTAGACGTATTGGCGGGTCTTGCCATCCGGATACTGCACAGAGGTCAGATTGCCGGTGGCGTCGTAGCCGTAGGTCAGCGTGCCGCCGTCGGGCAAAGTGACCGTGCTCAGGCGGCTATTGCTGTCGTAAGCGAAGCTCAGCGAGCGGCCACCAGCGTCGGTCACCCGCTGCAGTAGATTGGGAGGGGTCTTAGTGCCGGGCACCGTCGGCGGATCGCTGTAGGCCAGGGTCAGCACCGTCTGGCCCATGCGGTCGAAGACCGAGCGCAGCAGGCCAGCAGTGTCGTAGATCTCCGTCTGCTGCGTGGCCCTCACATCCAACGCAAAGCCCAGCAACAGGCCGGCGCCGTCGCGGCGTTCGGTCAGGATGTCGGGCATGTCCGGATCCGTCGTCCACACTCCGTTGCTCAGGCGGAACCGTTCCACGCCGCCATCGGGACGCCGCGCCTCGACCCGGCTGCCACCATTGGCGACGCCGGACAACATCACGTCCAGCGTGCGCTCAAACGAATGGCGCCACTGCTTGCCCAGCGCGACCGAGGTGACGAAGGTCTTGCTGTTGTAGAAGCGGCGCAGCGTCAGCCAGGTCGGAGAATCGTAATCGGTGTCCTGGCGGAACATGTTGCCGGTGGCGGTATTGATCGGGTCGCCTTCGAAGGAACTTCCCCGATGCACGCCACCCTGCTTCAGCGCCGCGTCGCCGCTGCTGCCATGCGGGCCCGTGTTGTCGCCGTGCTGGCCCAGGCCGCCGGTGCACATGGTGTTGCAACTTCCCGCATTCTTGGCTGGCGCCCCCTGGCCTGCGATGTTGTCGTTCGCATAGACCCGACCCCACTCTCTCCCGTTTGAATAAACATAGGCAGCAGTGAAACCGTCGCTGTAGGAATCGGTAATGACAGGCGGGTTGACGCAACCTCCCGTGCCGCTTTCACACAGCCGCATGATCCCGTCATGGATGAACTGCACCGCTTGACCAACCGTCGGAAAGGCGGCCGAGCCGCTCGTAGAGTTGGCCGAATAAGGTGGCCCGTATTGCGGCTGCGGCGCCGCGTAGCTCAGCGGCGAAACCAGCATCCCGGCAAGCAGCCAAAGGCAGGCCACGCCGATACGGCGGGAAATGCGAACGTGGGGGTTCGACATAGCGTCATCCTTGAGCTTGGATAGAGTTGTAGGCGGGCAGCCGCGCGTGGGCATTGCCCGGCACCAACAAATCGTATCGCTCCTTTGTTGCAAATTCTGAGACGGCCAGAACCTTTTTTGCGGGAGCCAGCCTGACCCGCTACCGGCCAACAAGCGGTGGGAGCCACGCCTCAGCCACCGGCCGCTCCAGCAAGGTCCACCGCGCTGCCAAGCCCATCGCTGGAGGCGAGCCGCAGGCAACCAACTGGAGACTGAAACTCAAAAGTCGAGCGCCGGGTGCCCCTGCCAGATCAAAACTTGCCCATCGCCTGGAGCAATGCTTGTGCCCATCGTTCGTGTCGTGCGCACGAACGATGGGCGTGTGGCTATAAAACCACGCGGCAACTCCCGATCCTGGGTGGCAATCCGACTCGCGTCCGACCGGCATCGACACGCACTCGATCAGTCGACGCGATGGCTCAGCACCGTTTGGCGTTCGGCGCAGGCGTGATCACCAACGCGCCATCGACAATGGCGATCTGCGGCTTGCTACCCGGCGCGAATCCCAAGGCTTCCAGCCACTGCCCGCTCAGGCGAAGGGTGGGAATGCGCTGGCTCTGCCGGTGGCCGTCCACCATCACGTCGTGGCAGGTGTAGCCAATGGTGCACTGCGTGGGTTGGTGCGGACGCGGCGCGCGCTTGCGCGGCAACTCGTCTACCGTCAGGACCGGATTGAACAGCGTGGTGTACGTCAGGTCGCCGAGTGGGACGCACGGCATCGGGGCGGCGACGAAAGGCGCAGCGGGCGACGGCGCGGCATCGCGGGTGCGGCGACGGGGAGACGGGGTGCTCGTGGGTGCGGTTGCTTTGCGGGACATACGGAACTCCTTTGAGAAGGAAGTCCGCTCCCCGACGCCAATCGGGGTGGCGGACGGTGCACGATTGGCGTACCGGTCAAAGGCTCCGGCGAGCTCGAAGGCTCCCGCGCACCGCCCGCCGTAAATCGGCAAGCATTCGCGCCGTCGATGCGGCCAATAAAAAAGCGCCGTACATCGAAAGATGGGCGCTAGTTGCGCCTTCGAACACGGGACGCCAATCCCGGCTGCGCGATTTAGCGCAGGGATTCAATCTTGCTCTTTGACAAGGGCCGCGTCAACGACGCTTTGTAGACAGAAATATAGACTTTGCACTAACAGGAAGTCTACTCTGGCCCTACTATTAGACCTAATGCATGGGAAAATTCGTAAAGGTTTATCCTAGCGATACGATATCTCAAAAACCCGAGCACACATCAAGTAGAGTGAACTTTCATTTGCGAAATATTCGACAGCAGTCCAGTTCAGAAATTTCTTATTCGCCAATAAAAAATTTCAGCTACAAAACAAGGAAAGGAATGTCAATGAGCAGCCAAGATCTTGATTTTGAAAACGAAGTAAGGCGTATCGCTAGGGCCAAGTGGCCAAGCGCGGCATATAGCGGCGCCGCGATGCTAGATGGAAGAGAAAGAGACGGAGTATTTGAAACAGAGGAATCCATAAATTTTATTGAGGCAACAGTGTCGGCTGGCACTGGAAAAGCAAAGGATGACACCCGGAAGCTGTTCAAAGCGGTATCTGACTATAACAAGTCAGGCTCCTTCAAAGCAGCCATCGGCTGGTTTGTAACTAAAGATGAACCAACCGCAGATCAAAGAAAAGTAGTAAATGACTTGGGAAAAGGTCAAGTAAGAGCAGTTTCTTTTTCGCAATTTCAGCAAAGCATTATAAATGTAAGGGATTATCTGGCAGCAAGAAAAGAGCATTTCTTTGGCAGCGTACTCGATTTATCAACAGGTGAAAAATCACCATCGATACCTTACGTCGAGATCGGCCTGAGTGATCCAGCGGAAAATGCATCATTCTTAATTAAGGACATAGCTCGAAATGTCTCAGAAGGTAGCCACTACGCAATAGTGGGCCAGTATGGCGCAGGGAAGAGCATGACACTTCGGGAGATTTTCTTTCTACTTGAAGAGAGGTATATAAATGGAAAAACTGGGAAATTTCCGGTATACATTAACCTAAGAGAGCACTCTGGCCAACAAGATCCAATTGAGATACTAGAACGCCACGCAAGGAGCATAGGATTCGACGCATCCGGCTCATTGGTAAGGGCGTGGCGGGCGGGATTCGTAATTCTCCTAGTAGATGGTTTCGATGAAGTAGCATCTCTTGGCGTCCAAGGCACATGGAAGAAACTGAAGGATCTCAGGTTGCGTTCGCTGGAAGGGGTTCGAAAATTAATTAGAGATAGTGTAAATACCGGAGTCATTGCATGCGGTAGGAGTAACTATTTCGAGGCAGATTCCGAATTATCGAGAGCCCTAGGATTGAATTCCCCCAAAATCCTTCACGTCGACGAATTTAGTGACACTCAAATGAGGAACTTTCTTTCCCGCTTTTCAAAGCTCAGTGGTGAGCAAGCCTTTCCATCATGGCTTCCTACCCGACCGCTTTTACTTGGTTATCTAGCATCTCGCGAATTGTTACAGGAACTGGACTCTAGCAACAACCCTCTAGATGCAATAGATGGGTGGGATTACTTATTGGATAAAATATACCAGCGAGAAGAAAGAATTGAGACAAACCTTGATGGAGGCACATTGCGCCTCATTTTAGAGCGAGTATCCACCATCGCTCGAAGCTCAGAAAGCGGGCTTGGCCCGATTTCAAGAAGCGATCTTTTTTCTGCATTTAAAGAAGTATGTGGATATGAACCAGATGAGCAAGGAATTTTGGCAATCCAAAGGCTACCAGGCCTGGGAATCTACAGGCCAGAGGAGGAAAGCCGTTGTTTTGTAGACAAGGAACTTGCTGACGTTTGTCGGGGTCGGGAGCTTTCGAGATTCCTTACTTCGCCATTTGATGCTTCAAGGAACACGATTTGGACCGACGCAATGAACACTTGCGACAAACCGATTAGCGCCATTGGTGCAACCTTAGCTAATCGCCACCTTGAAAAGCAGGCAGATTCTCGCGGGCTATTACGCCAAGCAATGGCATTTCTAAATTCTAGAGATGATTTAGCAGGCGCAAAAGGTGATATTTCCATGGTTATAATGCATGGAAACAATGAAGTTGACATCAGCATGACGGTTACTGGAATTACGTATACTGAAGACGCAATTGAGTTCACAACAGGGATGATAGACCTAAATCACCTGAGCTTCTCACACTGTCTCTTTGAAAATATACATTTTGATACAGCATTAAATAGCGATCATCTTCCTTATTTTGATGGTTGTCTATTTGAAAACATTAGCGGCCGCGTTTCAGCTCACGATTTGCCCTCTATCAAATTTTCAAAATCTTGCGACTTTTCAAAATTTGACAGCAACACTACTAGCGAATCCATACGCTCAGGAAGCATGACGGTTGGCGAAAAGGTTCTACTTGTCACATTAAGAAAACTTTTCGTTCAAGGTCTATCTGGCCGCGCTGAGAGCGCTCTTTTCCGCGGCTTGGATGTCGACGAACGTCGTTGTGTGCAGGAGATTTTAACGTTACTCAAACGCCACCAGCTTGCCACTGAATATTCGCGCGGAGCAGGCGTGGTATGGCTTCCTGCAAGAAAAGCTCTTTCCAGGGTTAAACGCATACTCAGCGCGCCAAGCGAATGCGGCGAACAAATACTAATAGATGCCCGGCAAGTAAGCAGATAGAGAACCAATTCGTATGCCATTTAAAAAAATCACCCGCACTTCGAATACCCACAATTCAAACAAGTAGCACACCCGTCCATGATCACCAGGGCCTTGGTGTTGCACTTGTGGCACATCGTGGCCGACGGCGGGAAGCTCGCGCCGTCGCCGGTGACGGCGATGTCCTCTTCGTGGTCGGCGGTGGAGTTGGCGACCACCGTACCCTCATCCGCCCTGCGGGCACCTTCTCCAGCAGGAGAAGGAACCGCCGGCTTCATTTCATTGTTTTTTTTTGAGCGCTCTTCGTACTGCTTGCGCTTTTCGTTGATCAGCGCGCGCTGGTGGTCGCTCATCTCCGGGTCGTGCAGCAGGCCGATGGACTTCATGTGCTCTTCGACGATGCTGCCCAGTTCGGCCACCAGCGAGGGCATGTACACGCCGCCGGCCTTGAAGTAGCCACCCTTGGGGTCGAACACGGCCTTCATCTCGTCGACCAGGAAGGTGACGTCGCCGCCCTTGCGGAACACGGCGGACATGATGCGGGTCAGCGCCACGATCCACTGGAAGTGTTCCATGGATTTGGAGTTGACGAAGATCTCGAACGGGCGGCGCAGTTCGTGCTCGGTGCCGGCGTTGAGCACGATGTCGTTGAGGGTCACGTACATGGCGTGTTCCACCAACGGCGATTTGATCTTGTAGGTGCTGCCGATCAGCACGTCCGGGCGCTCGATGCGCTCGTGCATGTGGATGATGTTGTCCACCGGCACTTCGGCCTCGGCGGTGGCGCGGTCGATCGACGCGGCGGGCACGGGCGGTGCGGCGTCGCGCGCCTTGTCTTCGGCGGTGACGACGGCGTAGCCCTTGATTTTCTTGTCGATCTTGACGGCCATGATGCGTTCCTGATGTGCGTGTCGTGTTGGGCGCGCGTCCCGCGCGCTGCCTCTCTCCCGCGGACGGGAGAGAGGGTGCAGCTGGGACGGCTTACTTCTTGGCGCGGGTGGCCGCGGCCTTCTTGCCGGCGCTCTTGCGCACGGCGGTCTTCTTCACTGCGGCGGTCTTCTTGGCGACCTTGGCGGTGCTCTTCTTGGCGGCCTTGGCGACCTTCTTCACGGCCTTCTTGGCGACGGCCTTCTTGGCGCCGACGCTCTTCTTGACCGCGGTCTTCTTGGCGGCCACCGACTTCTTGGCGACAGCCTTCTTCGCGGCGACCTTCTTGACCGCCTTCTTCGGCGCGGCCTTCTTCGCGACCGCCTTCTTGGCCGGGGCCTTCTTCACTGCGGCCTTCTTGGTGGCCGTCTTCTTGGCAGCGGCTTTCTTGGCCGGCGCCTTCTTCGCCGCCGCCTTCTTGGCGGTCTTCTTGCCGGCCTTCTTCAGCGTGGCGGCTTCGGACTGGGCGCTGGCCTTGGCCGCTTCCAGCTTCTTGCGCGCGTTGGCGACGGTCTTCTTCACCGACTTGCCGGCCTTCTCCGCCCGCTTGGCGACGGCCTTCTCGGCCTTCTTGACCGCCTTGCGGGTCTTGGCGACCTGGTCCTGCACGCGCTTCTGCACGTTCTCGGCGGTCTGCTTGACGCTGGCGACGGCGTCGCTGGCGGTGGCGGCGATCGCTTCGCCCATGTTGCTGGCGGTCTCTTTTACGTTTTCGGCGACTTGCGTCAGCGTCGCCGTCACACCATTACCGTTGCTCATAAAAAACCCTCCTCAGGGTGTCAGTGTTTATGTAACGCGGGCGATGCTATACCGATTGAGGTGAAGCGTGGAACCGGATGCGACGGCAATCGACGCGCGGTAGGGAAGCGTTCGGGAAAGCCGGCATGGCGCCTTCCCGATTTCCCCACCGCCGCCGCTCCCTTCATTGCCGGCGAAGGGAGCAAACACTCGGCTTAGAACTTGCCGTAATACCCTTCTTTCAGGGCGTCGAACAGGTTGGCGGCGGTGTGCATTTCGCCGTCGTATTCGATCTGCTCGTTGCCCTTCACTTCCACCACGCTGCCGTCTTCCAGTTCGAAGCGGTAGGTGGTGTTCTCCAGGTCCGCTTCCTTGACCAGCACGCCCTGGAAGGCGGCCGGGTTGAAGCGGAACGTGGTGCAGCCCTTCAACCCCTGCTGGTGGGCGTAGCGGTAGATGTCCTTGAACTGCTCGTAGGGGTAGTCGGTGGGGACGTTGGCGGTCTTGGAGATGGAACTGTCCACCCACTTCTGCGCCGCGGCCTGCACGTCCACGTGTTCCTTGGGGTGGATGTCGTCGGCGGAGATGAAGTAGTCCGGCAGCTGCGCGTCGGCGGCCTCGGCGAACGGCATCGCCTTGGCGTTGACCAGGTGGCGGTAGGCCAGCAGCTCGAAGGAGAACACGTCCACCTTCTCCTTGGACTTCTTGCCTTCGCGGATCACGTTGCGGCTGTAGTGGTGGGCGAAGCTGGGCTCGATGCCGTTGGAGGCGTTGTTGGCCAGACTCAGCGAGATGGTGCCGGTGGGGGCGATGGAGCTGTGGTGGGTGAAGCGCGCGCCCACTTCGGCCAGTTCGTCCACCAGCTCCGGCGCCACTTCGGCGATGCGCTGCATGTAGCGGCTGTACTTGGCGTGCAGCCGCTTGCCTTCGATCTGCTGGCCCACGCGCCAGCCGTCCTTGGCCATTTCCGGGCGCTGGCGCAGCATCGCGGCGGTGACGGCGAAGGTCTCCTGCATGATCGGCGCCGGGCCTTTTTCCTTGGCCAGGGTCAGCGCGGTTTCCCAGCCGGCCACGGCCATTTCGCGGGCGATGGCTTCGGTGAATTCGCAGGAGGCGGCGCTGCCGTACTTCATCTGCAGCATGGTCATGGTCGAGCCCAGGCCGAGGAAGCCCATGCCGTGGCGGCGCTTGCGCAGGATCTCGTCGCGCTGCTGCTGCAGCGGCAGGCCGTTGACCTCGACCACGTTGTCGAGCATGCGGGTGAACACGCGCACCACTTCCTTGTATTCCTCCCAGTCGAAGCGCGCCTGGGCGGTGAACGGGTCGCGCACGAAGTTGGTCAGGTTGATCGAGCCGAGCAGGCAGGCGCCGTAGGGCGGCAGCGGCTGCTCGCCGCATGGGTTGGTGGCGCGGATGTTCTCGCACCACCAGTTGTTGTTCATCTCGTTGACGCGGTCGATCAGGATGAAGCCCGGCTCGGCGTAGTCGTAGGTGGAGACCATGATCATGTCCCACAGGTGGCGGGCGCGGATCTGCCCGTACACCTTGCACGCGACCAGGCCGTCGTCGCGCACGATGTAGTTGCTGTGGGTGGGCCAGTCGCGCCAGACCACGGCGTTGGCGTCGGCCAGGTCGATGTCGGCCTCTTCCTTGCGGTTCACCGGGAACACCAGCGGCCAGTCGGCGTCGGTCTCCACCGCCTGCATGAAGCCGTCGGTGATCAGCAGCGACAGGTTGAACTGGCGCAGGCGCCCGTCCTCGCGCTTGGCGCGGATGAAGTCCTTCACGTCCGGGTGCGACACGTCGAAGGTGCCCATCTGCGCGCCGCGGCGGCCGCCGGCCGAGGACACGGTGAAGCACATCTTGTCGAAGATATCCATGAACGACATCGGCCCGGAGGTGTAGGCGCCGGCGCCGGCCACGAACGCGCCGCGCGGGCGCAGCGTGCTGAACTCGTAGCCGATGCCGCAGCCGGCCTTGAGGGTCAGCCCGGCTTCGTGGACCTTCTCCAGGATGCCGTCCATCGAGTCGGTGACGGTGCCCGACACGGTGCAGTTGATGGTGCTGGTGGCCGGCTTGTGTTCCAGCGCGCCGGCGTTGGAGGTGATGCGCCCGGCCGGGATCGCGCCGCGGCGCAGCGCCCAGGCGAAGCGCTCGAACCAGTAGGCGCGCTTTTCCTCGGTGGCCTCGGCATCGGCCAGCGCGCGCGCCACGCGCTGGTAGGTGCCGTCGATGTCGGCATCCAGCGGCTCGCCCTGCTTGGTCTTCAGGCGGTACTTCTTGTCCCAGATATCCTGCGACGCAGGCTGCATCGGGATGGGGTTCTGCTTGGACTCGGTCTGGACGACTTCCAGGCGCACCGTGCTCATTCTTTTCTGTTCTCCTCGAACCTGTCCCGATGGGGCGGATGGGGGTGGCCGTCCGCCGTGTCTCTTATTTGTATGCGGTTTGCGCTGCGCGACGACGACAGCCGCGGCAGCGCGCGCGGCGCCGCCCTTCGGCCGAATGGGAATGCGTAGGGCGTTCGACCGCCCGTCTCACGTTCACGCCATGCGTCACTGCGTGCGCCCCCTGGGGTATCGACCCCAGCGAAAACCCCAGTAGTTGGGTTGCTTTGACGTCTTACCGCTACATGTAGTGGCAAAACGAAGTGCCCAAGCTAACCCTGGGCGGGCCCGCTGTCAACGCCGAAACCGGGCGGTTCGGCGCCTCCGTACGCCGCCGCGGGTTTCGCTTGCGCCGGGCTTTCACTGGCGGTTAAACGCCGCTCGTTCATCTTGATTTATGCGCCCCGGCGCCCATCTGCCTTGCGTCTCCCGCCGCGTCATCCGGAACCCGACCCATGCGACCGCTGCCCACGCTGCTGACCCTGACCGCCGCCGCCGCCTTCGGCGGTTTCGCCGCCACCGCGATCAACGCGCACCTGGACAACCGCGCCGAGGCCGCGCCCGCCCCCGCCGCGCCGGTGGCGCAGACGGTGGCCGGCAGCGCCGCCTTGCCGGCCTCGGTGGCCGGCCAGCCGCTGCCGTCGCTGGCGCCGATGCTGCAGCAGACCATGCCGGCGGTGGTCAGCATCAACACCAAGCAGGTGGTGCGGGTGCGCAATCCGTACTTCAACGACCCGTTCTTCCGCCGCCTGTTCCCGGACATCCCGCAGGAGCGGATCAACGAGTCGCTGGGCTCGGGCGTGATCATCGACGCCAAGAACGGCTATGTGCTGACCAACCACCACGTGGTGGAGAACGCCGACGACGTGCAGGTGACCCTGGCCGACGGACGCAGCTTCAAGGCCGAGTTCATGGGTTCGGACGCGGACACCGACGTGGCGCTGATCCGGATCAAGGCCGACAAGCTCACCGAGATCCGCCTGGGCGACAGCAGCAAGCTGCGGGTGGGCGATTTCGTGGTGGCGATCGGCAACCCGTTCGGCTTCACCCAGACGGTGACCTCGGGCATCGTCTCGGCGATGGGCCGCAACGGCATCCGCGGCCTGGGCTACCAGAACTTCATCCAGACCGACGCCTCGATCAACCCGGGCAACTCCGGCGGCGCGCTGGTGGACCTGCACGGCGAACTGGTCGGCATCAACACCGCCAGCTTCAATCCGCAGGGCAGCATGGCCGGCAACATCGGCCTGGGCCTGGCGATCCCGTCGAACCTGGCGCGGGCGGTGGTCGAGCAGTTGCTGAAGAACAACGGGGTGATGATCCGCGGCACCTTCGGCATCGAGACCCAGAACCTGACCGCGCAGATGGCGCAGGGCCTGGGCCTGGACGCGCCGCGCGGCGCGCTGGTGACGCGGGTGCTGACCGGTTCGGCGGCGGCCGGCGCGGGCCTGCAGCCCGGCGACGTGGTGGTCGGCGCCAACGGCGAGCGGCTGGACAGCGCCGAGGCGCTGCACAACTACGAAGGCCTGCAGCCGGTGGGCAGCACGGTGACGCTGGACGTGCGCCGCGACGGCAAACCGCTGCAGATCAAGGCCACCTTGAAGGAGCAACCGCGCGCGGTGAGCGGCGAATCGCTGGACCCGCGGCTGGGCGGCGCCAGTTTCACCGACCTGCCCGAGTCGCTGCGCCAGTCCGGCATCAACGGGGTGCTGGTCGGCACCGTGGCGCGCGGCAGCCGCGCGGCGCGCAATGGCCTGGCCAGCGGCGACATCGTGATGGCCGCCTCCACCGGCGAGTTCGCCGACCTGGCCAGCTTCCGCGCCAACTTCGCGCGCAAGCCGGCGCAGTTGGTGCTGCGCGTGGTGCGGGGCGGGGCGCAGGCGGATTTGTTGATGCAGTGAGGGGGGCGGCGGTGGCACCGAAAGGCTCCGGGATCGGCCGGGCGTGTGGCTTCGTTCGTCGCCTGAAGTCGCTCCCACAAAAAAGCGTGCGGCCGTCTGGTCAGGTGCGCTGCGGCAGGGGTTCGGCACCGACAGGGGCCGACACCGGCCAGGGTTGCGGCTTCGCTGGTCGCGGCTGAAGCCGCTCCTACACAACGCCTTCGGCCGTCTGGCTGGGTGCACTGTAGGAGGGGCTTCAGCCCCGACAGGATCCGAGACGGGCCAGGATTGCGGCTTCGCTTGTCGCGGCTGAAGCCGCTCCTACAGAAAGCCTGCGGCGCGCGCGGCGCTGTCCTTGGACATAATGCCGGACTGGATGTACCCGTGCGGCCGGGCCTAACAAGCTCTACACCGCGTCGATGCTATTCCTCTGGATCGCGATCCGCGAACCGCCTGCCGCGCGCAGGTATGCCCCTACCACCGTCAGGAGACACGCGATGAATGCCAACCCCACCAATACCGAAAACCTCAAGGACAACCTCAGCGAAGCCGGTTCGCATCTGAAGTCGGCCGCCAGCTACGCCGGCGAAGCGATCAAGGGCGCCGCCGGTGCCGCGGGCGACGAGTTGAAGCTGGGCAAGGCCAACGTCAAGGCCGAGCTGTCCGACAGCGCGCTGTCCGGGCTGGCCGCTGCCGAGTTCGGCGGTGCCGCGGCGAAGGAGCAGGTCGATGTGCTGCTGGACAAGGGCCGCGACCTGATCGACAGCGCCGCCGAGCTGATCCGCGAGCGCCCGCTGGCCTCGTTCGGCGTCGCCTTCGCCACCGGCTGGATCATCGCCAAGCTGGCGCGCAGCAGCGACAAGTAAGCCACGTGAGCGACGAGCAGGCCCGCGACGGCGCCGCTGCCGCGCCGGATCCGGCGGCGGCGGAACGGCCGTCGCTGGAGGAATCGTTCCGCGAATTCAGCACGGCCGGCCGCGACGGCCTGACCGCCACCCTGGAAGCCGGCCGCGCGCTGCGCAAGCTGGTGGTGGCGGACCTGGCGCTGGCGCGCGCGGCGATGGCCCGCGCACTGGTGTGGCTGACCATCGCGGTGTCGTTCGGCGCGTCGGCATGGATGCTGCTGATGGGCGCGCTGATCGCGGTGCTGCAGCGGCTGGGCTGGTCGTGGCTGGCGTCGATCTCGGCGACCGCCGCGTTCAGTCTGGTGGTCACCGCCCTGGGCGCCTGGCAGGCACTGCGCTATTTCGAAATGAGCAAGCTCGACGCCACCCGCCGCCAGCTGGCGAAGCTGGGGATCGGGGGCGACGACGAGGACACCGCCGAGGACCATGCGTCCAAGGCCGCCGGAGCGGGCCGATGAAATTCGATCAACTGCAGCACCGCATCGCCCGCGCCGAGACGGTGCTGGAAGGCCGCCAGCAGCAGATGCAGACGCAGTGGACCACGCTGCAGCGGGTGTGGCGCGAAGGCTGGACACCGCTGCGCATCGTCGCGGTGGGCCTGGGCGCAGGTTTTTTCGCCGGACGCGCCGAGCCGGCGGCGGCGATCGGCAAGCTCGGCGGTGCGCGCTGGCTGCAGATGCTCAGCGCGGTCTCCAGCCTGCTGACCGCGACCAAGGTCAAGGAAGCCTCGGACCAGGCCGAACGCGCGGCGGACACCGCGCAGGATGCGGCCGAGGCGGTCGAGACGCCCGCGGCCGCAGGCGTGCCGCGGCCGCCCGTTGCGCCCACGGTGGCCACGGCGCCGGTCGATGCGCCGTTCGCCGCGTCGCCGCAGGCACCGCCGCGCGCGGCCGAAGCGGCCACCGACGTCTCCGAACGCTGAGCGCCGCCTAGCGACCCGCTGCGGTCGCCACGCCGCCTTCATACCGCGCAGGCCACGATCGGCCTACACTCCGCTTCCCCTTTTTGCGCCGAACGGCGCGCGTCCAGCCGACGCGTGCCGGGGCCACCGTACGCAGCGCAGGTCCGATGAGCACTCTGTCCGAATCCGTGGCCGACGCCGGCGACGTGGCACCGCCCCCCGAGGACGCCCTCCCGCCACCGCCCGCCCCGCGCCCGCGTGGACCGGTGTCGTTGGTGGTGCTGGCGACGCTGGCGGTGGGCTACACCTTGTGGGCGGCGCAGGAGGTGATCCTGCCGGTGCTGCTGGCCGCGTTCTTCGCCCTGGTCGGCAACCCGATCCTGCGCGGGCTGCGGCGGCTGTACGTGCCGCGCTTCCTGGGCGCGCTGCTGGTGCTGCTGTCGGGCATGGCGGTGGCCACGGCGCTGACCATGCAGCTGGCCGGTCCGGCCGCCGAGTGGGTGCAGCAGGCGCCCGGGCAGATGCGCCATATCGCCACCCAGGTGCGCGACCTGACCAAGCCGATGCAGCAGGCCAACCAGGCCGCGGAGAATTTCGCGCGCGCCGCCGGCGGCGACAACGGGCGCCGCGTGCAGGTGATCCGCACCCAGCTGGACGATCCGTACAAGGCGCTGGTGCGCACCCCGCGGCTGGCCGCCTCGGCGCTGGCGGTGGTGTTGCTGACGTTCTTCTTCATGGTGTTCGGCGAAAACCTGCAGCGGCATGCGATCGCGCTGCTGCCGAACCGCCAGCAGCAGAAATTCACCACCGACATCCTGCGTTCGATCGAGCGCGAGGTGTCGCGCTACGTGCTGACCATCAGCGTCATCAACACCCTGGTCGGGCTGATCTTCGCCGGCATCCTGGTGCTGCTGAAGATTCCGCTGCAGGAAGCGCTGCTGTGGGGCACGGTGGTGGCGCTGTTGAACTTCGCCCCGTACGTGGGCCCGCTGATCGGCGCGATCCTGATGCTGCTGATGGGCTTCGTGGAGTTCCGCGATCCGCTGAGCGCGGCGCTGCCGGCGATCCTGTACCTGGCGCTGCACATGCTCGAAGGCCAGGTGGTGACGCCGATCGTGCTCGGCCGGCGCATGGCGATCTCGCCGCTGATGCTGATCCTGGCGCTGATGCTGTTCGGCTGGCTGTGGGGCATGATCGGGCTGCTGCTGGCGGTGCCGCTGCTGGTGTGCATCAAGATGGTGCTGGCGCGGGTGGACGGCATGCAGCGCTGGGCCAGGTTGCTGGAATGAAGCCGGGACTCGGGACTGGGGACTGGGGACTCGGAAAAGCGATCGATGCGGCGCCGGGGCTGGTGCGTGTGTCTACTGTTGGCAGGAGCCGGCACTGTCGGTTGGCGTAAAATGTTGCGAGTGACTTCCTTGCCTTCCTTCCCCGTTCGCGCCATCACGCTGGACCTGGACGACACGCTGTGGCCGTTCGCGCCGATCGGCGCGCGCATCGAGCAGGTGCTGCACGACTGGCTGCTGCAGCACAGTCCGCGCACTGCCGAGCGGTTCCCGATCGCGGCGATGCGCCAGCTGCGCGACGAGGTGTTCGCCGCGCATCCGCACCTGGTCCACGACCTGAGCGAGATGCGGCGCCTGACCCTGCGCCGCGCGCTGCGCGACAGCGGTGCCGACGAGGCGCTGGTGGAGCCGGCGTTCGCGGTGTTCTATGCCGCGCGCAACCAAGTGGAGTGCTATCCGGACAGCATCGCCGCGCTGCAGCGGATCGCCGCGCGCGTGCCGGTGGTGGCGCTGAGCAACGGCAATGCCGACCTAACCACGATCGGCCTGGCCTCGCACTTCGCGTTCCAGCTCAGCGCGCGCGAACACGGCGCGGCCAAGCCGGACCCGAGCATCTTCCACGCCGCCTGCGCGCGCCTGGGCCTGCCCTGCGCGCAGGTGCTGCACGTCGGCGACCACATCGAGATGGACGTGGTCGGCGCGATGCAGGCCGGGCTGCGCGGGTGCTGGATCAACCGCGACGCGCAGGCCTGGCATCCGCCCACGCCGCCGGACCTGCACTTCGACACCCTCACCGGCCTGGCCGACTGGCTGGACGCCACCCAGCCGGCCCTCGGCGCGCGCGCATGAGCGCCGCCCGCTGCCGCCTCTTCGCCCTGGCCGCGCGTCGCGCCGACCGCGCCCGACTCACAAGGACCCGCTGATGTCCCTGCCTTCCGGCTTCACCGATGCCTCCCCCCACGCGCTGCCGCTGCATGTGCTGGACCGCGAACGCCTGGCCGAATGGCGCGCCGCGCAGGCGCCGGCCTGGGTGGCATGGCTGGATGCGCAGCAGTTCGTGGCCGCGCCCGGCACGGTGCTGTTGCTGCCCGGCGCGGACGGCGTGGCCGCGGCGGTGCTGGGCGTGGGCGACCGCGGCGATGCCTATGCCTACGCGCACGCACCGCATGCGCTGCCGGCCGGCAGCAGCTGGCGGCTGGCCAGCGCGCTGAGCGAGGAAGAGCAGGCCGCGCTGCACCTGGGCTGGGGCCTGGGCAGCTACCGCTTCGCCCGCTACAAGCAGCCGACGCGGCTGCCGGCGCAGTTGCTGGCCGCGCCGAGCGCGGAAGTACGCGACCAGCTGGAGGCCTGCGTGCGCGTGCGCGACTGGGTCAACACGCCGGCCGAGGACATGGGGCCGGACCAGCTGGAAGCGGCCGCGCGCGCGATCGCCGACGCGCATGGCGCGCAGTGCGAAAGCATCGTCGGCGAGGAATTGCTGCTGCGTAATTTCCCGGCGATCCACGCGGTCGGCCGCGCCTCGCACCGCGCGCCGCGGCTGATCGTGCTGCGCTGGGGCGAGGAGGCGCATCCGCACGTGGCGCTGGTCGGCAAGGGCGTGTGCTTCGACACCGGTGGCCTGGACCTGAAGCCGGCCGACGGCATGCGCCACATGAAGAAGGACATGGGCGGCGCGGCGCATGCGCTGGCGCTGGCCGGGCTGGTGATGGCGCAGCGGCTGCCGCTGCGGCTGACCGTGCTGCTCGCGGCGGTGGAGAACGCGGTCGGCCCGGATGCGTTCCGCCCCGGCGACGTGATCGCCACCCGCCAGGGCATCAGCGTGGAGATCGACAACACCGATGCCGAAGGCCGGCTGGTGCTGTGCGACGCGCTGAGCTACGCCAGCGAACAGGCGCCGGACGCGATCCTGGATTTCGCCACGTTGACCGGCGCGGCGCGGGTCGCGCTGGGCCCGGACCTGCCGGCGCTGTTCTGCAACGACGATGCGCTGGCGCAGGCCTGGATCGCCGCCGGCGAACGCAGCCGCGACCCGGTGTGGCGCATGCCGCTGTGGCGCCCCTACCTGCGCTACCTGACCAGCTCGATCGCCGACCTGGCCAATGCCGGCTCGCGCATGGCCGGTGCGGTGACCGCGGCGCTGTACCTGGAGCGCTTCGTTCCGGCACGGCAGGCCTGGGCGCACCTGGACGTGTACGCCTGGAACGACAGCGACCGCCCCGGCCGCCCCGCCGGCGGCGAAGCGCTGGCGCTGCGCTCGGCCTACGCGATGCTGAAGGCGCGCTACGCCGGGTAGGCCTGGCGGGGCGTTGCCATCGTCCCGGACGCGTGGCCGAGGTTGCTGGAGCGCCTCCTGTAGGAGGGGCTTCAGCCCCGACAGACCACCCAAACCGCCAAGGTTCCTGACTTCGTTCGTCGCGGCTGAAGCCGCTCCTACAGGAACTTGCGGCCTGTTCGCTGGGTGCACTGCAGGAGGGATTTCTGTCCCGACACGATCCGGTCGCGGCACCTCTACCGCTTCGCTCGTCGCGACTGAAGTCGCTCCTACAAGAAACTTGCGGCTTGCTCGCAGGATGCACCTGTAGGAGCGGCTTCAGCCGCGACAGACAAGCAAAATCGCCATGATTCCTGACTTCGCTCGTCGCGGCTGAAGCCGCTCCTACAGGAACTTGCGGCTTGCCCGCCAAGTGCACTGTGGGAGGGACTTCAGTCCCCACGCCGTTCTGCTGGCTCAGCCCTGCCCGCGCAGCAGCGGGGCGATCTGGCGCATGCGGGTCTGCGTGGCCGGGCCGACCAGGGCGAAGGCGGTGTCGCCTTCGGACCAGTATTGCGCCAGCAAGCGGCCGTCGCGGCGCTCGCCGTCGCTGAGGCGGGCGCTGCGCGGGCGCAGGTACAGGCCGATGCGCGCGCCGTCGGCGTCCTGGTAGACCAGCATCGCCGCGGCGCCCTCGGGGGTGGACAGCAGGCGCCCGCCGCGCAGCGCGAAGCCCTGCGCCTGCAGGTCCGGCACCGCGCCGGCCGCACCGAAATGGGTGCGCAGCCAGCCCTGCAAGGCCAGCCGCCGCGCCGGGTCGAATTCCAGCGGCTGCTCGCCGTCGGCGAACAGCCGATACGCGGCCACCGCGTCGGCCATCGGCAGGCGATCGCCGCCGAGGCGGCTGTCGCGCAGCTGCCAGCCAAGCGTGGTGCCCAGGCCCAGCATCAGGACGCAGCTGGCGGCCATGGCGGCCAGCGTGCGGCGCCGCTGGCGCACGCGGCGGCGCAGGGCCGGCACGGTCAATGCGGGATTGGCCGGCAGCGTCTCCGCACCGGCCCAGGCCGCGCGCAGCGCGTCGGCGTCCCGCTTCCAGCCGGCCACGCGCGCGGCGTGCGCAGGATTGGCCTGCAACCATGCCGCGACCTGCGCGCGCCGCGCCGGGTCCAGACGGCCATCGACGTAGGCGTGCAGGGTTTCATCGTCGGGGCGCAGCACCGTCATTTGAGCACTCGCAAGGCAGGGCCGCCGGCGCCGCGGCCTTCGCCGATCTGGCGCAGTTTCTCGCGGGCGCGCGACAGCCGCGACATCACCGTGCCGATCGGCAGGTCCAGCGCGGTGGCGGCGTCGCGGTAGCTGAAGCCCTCGACGCTGACCAGCAACAGCAGTGCGCGCTGCTCGGCCGGCAGTTGCGCGAACGCAGCCAACATCGCGCGGCCGTCGTGCACCTGTTCGGCGGAGGGCGCCTGGGTCGGCTGCTGCGGCGCGAACAGGGCCAGCACCCGCTGCCAGCGCTGCGCGCGCCGGCGCGCATCGACGAACTGGCGGTACACGATCGCGAACAGCCACGGCTGCAGCGCATCGGCATCGCGGCGCGTGGACCAGCGCCGCAGCGCGCGCTCCAGCGCCGCCTGCACCAGGTCGTCGGCGCTGGTCGCATCGCCGCTCAGGGACTGGGCGAAGCGCCGCAATCGGGGCATGAGCGCACGCAGGGCGTCGTCGTCGAGTTCGTCCATGGGCAGGGTCGCGTGCAGCGCTCGGGAAGGGGCAATCACAGGTAGGACGCACGGCGAGGCGGAATATTCCCTGGCCTGGGCAAGCCGCCTGTCCGGGCGGCTGGCACGCGATTGTGCCGCCTGCCGGGCCGCAAGGGACCGCCGCCGGCAAAAAACGCAACGCAAACGCAGAACCAGCGCCTATGCCGGGAATAGAACGCGGCGCCGGACGTCTCACTCCCAATCGCCGCCGGCACAGGAGTCGCCCCATGTCCCATCCCGATCCCACCCCGCCGCCACGCCCGCGGCCCTGGCTGCCGCTGGCCGGCATCGCCGCGATCGCGGCCGTGCTCGCCGCCGCCTTCGCCTGGAGCGCGGGCTGGCTGGGCGGGCCGCAGCGGCTGACCGCTCAGCGCATGACCGATGCCATCGAGGCCGGCGGCTCGCCGCATCCGGGCTTCCGCCGCGCGCACAGCAAGGGCATGTGCGTAAGCGGCCATTTCGAAGGTAACGGCCAGGCGAGCGCGCTGTCCTCGGCGCGGGTGTTCACCCAGGCATCGGTGCCGGTGCTGGGACGCATGTCGATCGGCGGCGGCGATCCGCACGGCGCCGATGCCACGGCGCGGGTGCGCAGCATGGCGCTGCTGCTGCGCAGCGACGACGGCCAGCAGTGGCGCACGGCGATGAACAGCTTCCCGTTCTTCGTGGTGGCCACGCCGGAGGGCTTCATGGCGCAGACCCTCGCCGCGCAGCCGGACCCGGCCACCGGCAAGCCGGACCCGGCGAAGCTGGCCGCGTTCGCGCAGCGCTATCCGGAAGCGAAGAAGTTCCAGGAGTGGGCCAAGACTGCGCCGTGGTCGGACAGCTGGGCCAACACCCAGTACAACGGGGTCAACAGCTTCCGCTTCATCGCCGCCGACGGCAGCAGCCGTTTCGTGCGCTGGTCGATGCGGCCGCAGACGGCGTTCAAGGAACTGTCCGCGGCGCAGCGCGCGCAGGCCGATGCCGACTTCCTCGGCGAGGACCTGCAGGCGCGGCTGGCGCAAGGACCGCTGCGCTGGGACCTGGTGCTGACCGTGGCCGCGCCTGGCGATCCGGTGAACGATCCCTCGCACCCCTGGCCGCAGGACCGGCAACAGGTGGTCGCCGGCACGCTGGTGCTCGACCACGCCGATCCGCAGGCCACCGGCCCGTGCCGCGATCTCAACTACGACCCGCTGATCCTGCCGCGCGGCATCGCCGGCTCCGACGATCCGATCCTGGCCGCGCGCTCGGCGGTGTATTCGCAGTCGTTCAACCGTCGCGAGCGCGAGATCGGCCGCGGCCAGGCGCCGGAGGCGACCGGCCAGGCGCATGGGGGTGCGCAATGAGCCGCGCGAACGCCTCCGGGCATTTCAACCTGACCGCGCGCGTGCTGCACTGGCTGATGGCGGCGATGATCCTGACCATGCTGTTCGTCGGCGTGGGCATGGTCGCCTCGGTGTCGCAGCGGCCGTGGCTACTCGACCTGCACCGCCCGCTGGGCATCGCCATCCTGGTGCTGGCGATCGTGCGCCTGGGCAACCGCCTGCGTCAGCGGCCGCCGCCGCTGCCGGCGGACCTGCCGTGGTGGCAGAAGACGGCGGCGCTGGCCTCGCACTGGTTGTTGTATGCGCTGATGCTGGCGATGCCGTTGCTGGGCTGGTCGATGCTGTCGGCCGGCGGCTATCCGATCGTGCTGTGGCCGGGCGCGCAGTTGCCGCCGATCGCGCCGCACAGTCCGGCGCTGTATGCCTGGCTGCGCAGCGCGCATGGCTGGCTGGCGTACCTGCTGTTCGCCACGGTGCTGGGGCATCTGTGCGCGGCGCTGTTCCATGCCTGGGTGCGCCGCGATGGGGTGTTTTCGAGCATGGCGCGGGGTGGTGCGGCGGCGGTGGAGCGGACGACGCGGCGAGAACAGGGCTGAGGTTTTGCGCTGTGCTGATCGCGAGCTATCGGAACGGCTCGGGTGGACCTGGACCATCGGTCGCGATGGGCGCGATCGGTAACGCCCGTCGCGACTGAAGTCGCTCCCACAAAAAAGCGCATGGCGTGCTGGCCCGCTGCACCTATAGGAGGGGCTTCAGCCCCCGACAGATTGCCTGGCGACGGTTCGGTTCCTGTCGCGGCTGAAGCCGCTCCTACAAAAAAGCGGGTGGCGTGCTGGCCCGGCGCTCCTGTAGGAGGGGCTTCAGCCCCGACAGATTGCCTGCGACGGTTCGGTTTCTGTCGCGGCTGAAGCCGCTCCTACAAAAAAGCGCATGGCGCGCTGGCCCGGTGCACCTGTAGGAGGGGCTTCAGCCCCGACACATCGCCTGGCGATGGTTCGGTTTCTGTCGCGGCTGAAGCCGCTCCTACAAAAAAGCGCGTGGCGTGCTGGCCCGGTGCTCCTGTAGGAGGGGCTTCAGCCCCGACACATCGCCTGGCGACGGTTCGGTTCCTGTCGCGGCTGAAGCCGCTCCTACAAAAAAGCGGGTGGCGTGCTGGCCCGGTGCTCCTGTAGGAGGGGCTTCAGCCCCGACAGATTGCCTGCCGACGGTTCGGCTTCTGTCGCGGCTGAAGCCGCTCCTACAAAAGGCGGGTGGCTTGCTGGCCGGGTGCTTCTGTAGGGGACTTCGGCCCTGGCAGATTGCCCGGCGGCGATAGTGCGATGCGGGCGGATTCAGCGCGGGCGCGATGCGGGCGTGGCCGTGTCGCCGGCGATGCCGCGGCCGGTGGCGGCCCAGTAGATGCCGCCGTACAGGTGTTCGAGGTAGCGCGGATCGTTGTAGGCCTCGGCCTGGTGGCCGAGCGCGGTGACGAACACGCGTGCGCCTTCGAAGCGGTGGTACCAGGCCACCGGATGCGGCTTGCCCATGCCCTTGGCGACCTGGCCGGGCCAGATCAGCGTGGGATCGTAGCTGGATTCGTCCACCGTCAGCAGCGTGACCAGGTCGTCGCTGTACGGCGGATCGTATTCGTACCACTCGTCCGACCACAGCCAGCGCTGCGGCAGGCCGGCGGTGGCGGGAAAGTTGCGATCGACCACGTCGACCATCGCGGTCTGCAGATACGGATGGGTGCGGAACGAGCGGCCGATCAGGCGGTCGTACCAGTCCCACTGCCCGCGCGCGATCGCGAACGCCTTGTGCACCGCGACCACGCCGCCACCGCCGCGCACGTACTTCTGGAAGTTGGCGCGCTGCGCAGGATTCAGATCGGTGGCCGGCGTATTGAGCAGCACGATGGCCGCGTACTGCGACAGGTCGCCATCGAAGGCCTCGGTGTTCCAGGCCCACACCAGCTCGAAGTAGTGCTGCCGCGCCAGCGCCTCGAACTGCGGCTTGGCCACCGGGATGTAGTCGTGGTGGTACTTGTTGGGAATCGCCGCGACCAGCACCTTGAACTGCCCGTCGGCGGCAAGCGCAACGCCGGCCGGCAGCGACCAGGCCAGCAACAGCACTACTGCCAACAGCATTGCGCGCATCCACTTCATCCACGTTCTCCTGTCCGTCGATCCGGGCGCATCCATCGGGATTCGAGATGGCGGCGGTGGGCGGAATCGCACCGCCGTCCGCAGACAATCCATCCCGGGCACTGCCTGCCTGGCGCGTCGCTGGATCCGATTGCGGACAGCATAGTCACTGGTGGCAGCGTGACCACGCGGGCACGCACAATTTCATAGGCGCCTGCGCTTCAGGCATACCGATGGCCGACGGCGCGGCGGAGCAGCGGGCTTGCGCCGCAGCGCCAGCAGGACGTACTGGCCGGCGGACACCGCGCCACGCATCGCGGCCGAGCATCGTCCCGCCGGAAGCGCACAGGACGGCGCGCGATGTGGCAGCGCCGACGTGGCCGCGCCGATCCGACACCGTTACACTTGCCACCGTGGGCGCGCCCCGATCGCCAGGTCACCACGCCCGTTTCCCCGAACCACCCGTCATGCGCCGGCCGTCCTTCCGAGGCAGCCGGCCGCATCGACAGCGCCAGCCAGGTGCCGACGTTCCGCGCACAGGCCTCGCCTGCGCACGGCGCATGTCCCGCTCCAAGCCAGCATCCAAATCCGACCATCCTGCGGCGCTTCGTGCAGCGCCGTCGATGGCCATGCCTGCTTGCCACGGAGCCCCGCAATGACCCGTTTCCTCCCTCCCCGCCGTTTCCCGCGCCGCTCGGCCCTGGCCATGGCCTGCCTGCTCGCCAGCGTGCCGGCCTTCGCCGCCGAAGCGGCCGCCGATAGCGCCGCCGATAGCGACGTCACCACCCTGGACAAGGTCAGCGTCAAGGGCGAGCGCGCCGAAGGCTACAGCGTGCGCAAGACCACCGCCGGCACCCGCTTCGAGCTGGCGCCGCGCGAGATCCCGCAGTCGGTGAGCATCATCAGCCACCAGCGCATCGAGGATCAGGGCCTGGACGACATCATCGACGTGCTGGAGAACACCACCGGCGTGTCCAACACCCGTTCGGACAGCGAGCGCTTCGAGTTCTACGCGCGCGGCTTCTACATCGACAACTACCAGTTCGACGGCATCCCGACCACGATGGTGCAGAACTGGAGCTATGGCGATTCGGCGCTGGACCTGGCCCTGTACGACCGCGTGGAAGTCGTGCGCGGCGCCACCGGCCTGATGACCGGCGCGGGCAACCCTTCGGCCTCGGTCAACCTGATCCGCAAGCACGCCGACAGCGCCGAGCTGACCGGCAGCGTGCAGGTCACCGCCGGCAGCTGGGGCAGGACCCGTTCGACGGTGGACGTCACCACCCCGCTCAACGCCAGCGGCACGGTGCGCGCGCGGGTGATCGGCAGCTACCTGGATACCGATTCGTACGTGGACCGCTACCGCCAGAACAAGACCCTGGGCTATGCGGTGATCGATGCCGACCTGACCCCGGACACCCAGCTGAGCGTGGGCTACGACTACCAGAAGAAGCAGTCCGACGACGTCACCTGGGGCGGCTTCCCGCTGTGGTATTCCGACGGCAGCCGCACCGACTATGCGCGCTCGTTCAACCCGGCCGCCGACTGGACGTTCTGGGACACCACCACCAAGCGCGCCTTCGCCACGCTGCAGCACGATTTCGCCAGCGGCTGGAAGCTCAAGGCCAACGCCACCCACGACCAGACCAACGTCACCGACAAGCTGTTCTACCCGTATTACACGATCTACGGCTTCGACAAGAGCACCGGCGCCGGCGTGGTGCCCTACTCCGGCTACTACGTCACCGAGCGCAAGGTCGATGGCCTGGACGGCTACGCGGAAGGCCCGTTCCAGCTGTTCGGGCGCGAGCACGAACTGATGGCCGGCGTCAGCTACAACCGCCGCCGCTACGTCAACGACGGCGCGTTCGATTTCCCGGCGCCGATGGCCAGCTATCTGAACTGGACCGGCAACTATCCGGAGCCGGCCTGGTCGGCGCTGACCGAGTTCAGCCGCGGCACCGTCACCCAGAAGGCCGGCTATGCGGCCGCGCGGTTCTCGCTGGCCGATCCGCTGAAGCTGATCGTCGGCGCACGCTACACCGACTGGAAGGTGGATGGGGCCGAAAGCGGCGTGGCGTACACCAGCCGGCAGAAGGAAACCACGCCGTATGCCGGCCTGGTCTACACGATCAGTGATGTGTGGTCGACCTACGTCAGCTACACCGACATCTTCCAGCCGCAGACATCGCGCAACCGCAACGGTGCCTACCTGGATCCGGTGATCGGCAAGAGCTACGAGGCAGGGGTCAAGGCGGCGTGGTTCGACGATCGCCTCAATGCCTCGCTGTCGGTGTTCCGCATCGAACAGGACAACGTCGCCCAGGCCACCACCGAGTTCGTGCCGGGCACCACCGAGACGGCGTATGTCGCGGCGCAGGGCACGGTCAGCCGCGGCTTCGAGTTCGAGGTGAACGGCGAACTGGCCCCGGGCTGGAACGGCACCTTCGGCGCGTCGCGCTACGTCGCCAAGGATGCCGGCGGTGCGGACATCAATTCGCAGCTGCCGCAGACCACGCTCAAGCTCTACACCAGCTACACCCCGCGCAGCCTCACCGAGCTGACCTTCGGCGGCGGCGTCAACTGGCAGAACCGCATCTACTACGTCGATGCGACCTACGGCCGCTTCGAGCAGGACGCCTATGCGCTGGTCAGCGCGTTCGCGCGCTACCGCCTGTCCGACGCATTCACGGTGCAGGCCAACCTCAACAACCTGCTGAACAAGAAGTACTACGCGCAGATCTATGGCTACGGCGCCTGGGGCGAACCGCGCAGCGGCTCGCTGAGCTTCACCTGGTCGTTCTGATCCGTCGTCCCGTCCGGCGCGCTGCGCTGGACGGGCCTGGATGCACCCGAATGCCGGTGGCCCACGTCCACCGGCATTCGCGTTTTCGACAGCGCTACAGCCAGCCCTTCTGCCGCGCCAGCCGCGCCGCTTCGATGCGGTTGCCGACGCCGAGCTTGCCGATCGCTTCGGACAGATAGTTGCGCACCGTGCCGTGCGAAAGTCCGAGTTGCGCGGCGATGTCGCCGGCCGAGGCGCCCTCGCCGGCCAGGCGCAGCACCTGGCGTTCGCGGTCGTTGAGCGGGTCGGCTTCGGACCAGGCCTCCAACGCCAGTTCCGGATCGATCGCGCGGCCGCCGCGGTGCACCTGGCGGATCGCATCGACCAGGCGCTCGGGCGGCGCGTCCTTCAACAGATAGCCGCCGACGCCGGCGTCCAGCGCGCGGCGCAGGAAGCCGGGACGGGCGAAGGTGGTGACGATGACCACGCGGATCGGCAACTGCTGGCGCTGCACCCGCTGCGCCAGTTCCAGGCCGCCGAGGCCGGGCATCTCGATGTCGGTGACCAGCAGGTCCGGCGTGTGCGCCTGCAGCGCGCGCCACGCGGCCTCGCCGTCGGCGGCGCTGGCGACCACTTCGATATCCGCTTCCAGGCCCAGCAGCGCGCCGAGCGCGCCGCGCACCATCGCCTGGTCTTCCGCCAGCACTAGTCGAATCACGTGTCCCCCGGGTCCTGTGGACGCATTGTAGAACCGCGCCCGCAGCGGCGTTCAGCGCAGTGCGGCGTCCTGGCAGCCGCGCGGCTGCGGCGCCGGCTCCGCAGCCGGCGCCGGGGTCCGCGGCAACGGCGCCGACGCCAGCAGGCGGGTACCCTGGCCGCGTTCGGAGTCGATCCGCAACGCACCGCCCACCGCCTCCAGCCGCTCGCGCATGCTGGCCAGGCCGGTACCCGGCTGCATGGCGCTGCCGCGGCCGTCGTCGCGGATCTCCAGCCAGGCCTGATCGCGTTCGCACCACAGCCGCAGCTGCGCATGGCTGGCGGCGGCATGGCGCTGGATATTGGTGGCGGCCTCGCGCAGCACCATGGCGAACACCGTCTCCAGCTGCGCGCACTGCGGCAACGCATCGACCTGGTAGCGGAAGGTGACCCCGGACGATTCCAGCAGCAGCTTGGCCGAGGCCATCTCCGCGGCCAGCTGCGCGGCGCGGATGCCGCTGACCGCGCGCCGCACCTGGCCCAGCGCCTCGCGCGCGACCTGGCTGACGTCCTCCATCTCCTGCCGCGCCGCGGCCGGGTCGCGCGCCAGCAGGCGCGCGGCCAGGTCCGCCTTCAGCGCCACCAGCGACAGCGTGTGGCCGAGCAGGTCGTGCAGGTCGCGGCCGATGCGCTCGCGCTCGGCGACCGCGGCCAGACGCCGCACTTCCTCATGGCTCAGGCGCAGCTGCGCGTCGGCGCGCGCGCGGCGTTCGAAGCTGATGTTCATCAACCCCACCGCCAGGCCCACCAGCACCGCGCTGGCCATGTACAGGGGCGACCAGCCGCGCATCCACCAGGCCGCCGCGAACAGGCCGAGCAGCAGCAGCATCCCCAGCAGCGCACGCACCGGCTGGAAGCAGAACGCCAGGAACGCGCAGGCATAGATGATGTAGCACTGCGCGCCGGGGTTGTAGGGCAACAGCGCGAACGCCAGCGCGGCCATGCCGGCCACGCACCAGCGCAGGTAGCGGCGGTGGCGGTAATAGGCGCAGTAGTACAGCGCCAGGAACACGGCGTAGCTGGCCATGGTCGGCCAGAACCAGCGGGTGAAGTAGTGCGGCTCGTACAGCGGCGTCACGAACAGCCAGATCGACCAGATCAGCGACAGCCACACGAACCAGTGCGCGCCGGGCCGGGCGGTGTTCCAGCCCAGGCGCCGTGAGATCAGCGAATCGGGCGAGGCGTGCAGCAAGGCGATCACGGAAGACTCCTGTGGCGGTCGCACGGCCGCGGTGCATAGCATAGCGAGCGCATGCCGACGCCGCGCGGCGACGCGGCGGGAACCAACGCTGCCTGGGCGCGATGCAGGCTGGCCATCAGCCGCGGCGCAGGCGGCGGTGCGCCAACGCATAGAACGCCACGGTCACCGCCAGCAGCGCGGCGACGTGACCGGCGCTGCTGCCGCCGCCATCCTGGCCGACCACGCGCAACGCGAGCTGGCCCAGGTGATAGGACGGCCACAGCGGCGCCAGCGTGGTCAGCAGCGACGGCAGCAGTTGCAACGGGATCCACAGGCCGGACAGGAACGCCATCGGCAGGTAGATCAGGTTGACCACCGCCGGCGCGCCGCTGCCGCCGACGCGGGCGCCGATGTACAGGCCGATCGCACAGAACGGCAGCGTGCCCAGCACATCGACCAGCAGCAACAAGCCGCGTTGCGGCAGCGCCAAGCGTACCCCGCCGAGCGTGCTGCCCAGCAGTTGCAGCAGCAGCCCGATCGCCAGCGCGAACAGCATCGCCAGCACGGTGCGCGCCAGCAGCATCGCCCCCGGCGGCACCGGCAGCGCACGCTTGAGCGTGAGCAGGCCGCGCTCGCGGTCCAGCGCCAGGCCGACGCCGAAGCCGAACAGCGCCGGCGCCATCACCCCGAACACCCCATAGCTGGCCATCAGGTACACCGCGGCGGCGGGATTGCCGCGGTTGAGCACCACGCCGAACAACAGGTAGAACATCGGCGGGAACAGCAAGGTCGGCAGCGCGAACGACGGCGTGCGCAGCCAGCGCAACAGCTCGTAGCGGATCTCGCGCAACAGCAGTGCCGCGGACTCGCGCAACGGCAACGCAGACGCGTCGTACGGCAGTGCGGCGGTTGCGCCATGCGCTGGCGCCGCGACGGGCTCGATGCGGCGTGGATCGTGAGCGTTCATGCGGCCTCCGCACGGGTGATGGCGAGGAACGCGTCGGCCAGGCCGGCGCGCCTGACTTCCAGTTCGTCCAGCCCCGGATCGGCGGCGAGCAATTGCGCCACCACCGGCTCGGCCGGATCGGCGACGATCTCCAGCACGCCGTCGCGGCCGTCCACGCGCCGCACCTGCGGCCATTTCGCCACCTGCGCCGCGGCGAGCGCGCTGCGGCAGCGGATCGTGCGTTGCTCGAAGCGCGCCCGCAGCTGTTCCACGCTGCCTTCGGCGATCAGCGTGCCGCGCTGCAGCACCGCGACCCGGTCGGCCAGCGCTTCGGCCTCTTCCAGGTAATGCGTGGTCAGCAGCACCGCGCAGCCGTCCGCGACCAGCTCCTGGATCGCCCGCCACAGGCCCTGACGCGCCTCGATGTCCAGACCGGTGCTGGGTTCGTCCAGGAACAGCACCTGCGGCCGCCCGCAGATCGCCATCGCGAACTGCACGCGCCGCTGCTGGCCGCCGGACAAGCCGCCGTAGCGGCGCGGCATCAGCCCATCCAGCCCGGCCAGCGCCACGCAATCGGCGACGCTGCGCGGGCGCCGGTAGTAGCCGCGCGCCTGGTCCAGCAGTTCGCCCACGCGCAGCGTGTCCGGCAAGCCGGCGGACTGCAGCATCACCCCGGCCTGGCGGCGCGCGCCGAGCGCACGCGGATCCTGCCCGCACAGCTGTGCGCTGCCGGCATCGGCCACCTGCAGCCCGAGCAGCAGCGCCACCGCCGTGCTCTTGCCGGCGCCGTTGGCGCCGAGCAGCGCCAGCAACTGGCCGCGCTGCAGTTGCAGGTCCACGCCATCCAGCGCGACCACCGTGCCGTAGCGTTTGTGCACGCCGCGCAGCTGCGCCAGCGGGAGAGTGTCGGGAGCGGGCATCGGCATGGACCGGTCGTGGCAGGAGTGGCCATGCTGCGTCGTGCCGCCGGCGCATCCCAGTGCGGCCCGTCAGCCGCGGCAGGTGACAGCTGTCACTGGCGATGGCCGCGCGATTGCCGCATGCTGCGCTCCACGCCATGGGGAATGGCGCCGCACCTGCCGCAGCGCAACGCAGAAAGTGACTTCCGGCAACTTGGAAGCGCGCGCCTCGCCGATCCACACTGCGCCTACCGATTCATCCAGGGACAAGATGAGTACCTCCGCCGATCTGCTCAAAGAACTCCGTATCGACCGCAAGGCACCGCCGAGCGAACCGCCGCCGCGGCGCGGGCTGTGGATCGCCGTGGTCCTGGCGCTGCTGCTCGCGCTCGGCGTCGGCGGCTGGTTGCTGTTCGGCCGCGGCAAGGCCATCGAAGTGACCACCGCGCCGGTGGTGGCGATCGCCGCCGGCAGCAGCAGCGCCTCGGTGCTGGACGCCAGCGGTTACGTGGTGGCGCGGCGCATGGCCACGGTATCGGCGAAGATCACCGGCAAGGTGCGCGAAGTGCTGATCGAGGAAGGCATGCGCGTGGAGCAGGGCCAGGTGATGGCGACGCTGGACCCGATCGACGCCGGCGCGCAGCGGCAGCTGTCCGCGTCGCAGCTGGACGCGGCGCGCAGCCAGGTGACCAACATGCAGGCGCAACTGCGCCAGGCCGAAGCCGATGCGCAGCGGCTGCAGACCCTGTCCACGCAGCAGCTGGTGTCGCGCTCGCAATACGAGCAGGCGCTGTCGCAGCGCGACGCCCTGCGTGCGCAACTGCAGAGCGCGCAGCGCAACGTGGTGGTGGCGGGCAACCAGCTGTCGATCTCCGACCTCAACGTGGACAACACCATCGTGCGCGCGCCGTTCGCCGGCGTGGTCACCGCCAAGGCGGCGCAGCCGGGCGAGATCGTCTCGCCGCTGTCGGCCGGCGGTGGTTTCACCCGCACCGGCATCGGCACGGTGGTGGACATGGATTCGCTGGAGATCGAGGTCGAGGTGGGCGAGGCCTTCATCGGCCGGGTCAAGCCGGGCATGCCGGTGGAAGCCGTGCTCAACGCCTACCCGGAGTGGAAGATCCCGGCCGAAGTGATCGCGATCATCCCCTCGGCCGACCGCGGCAAGGCCACGGTGAAGGTGCGCGTGGCGCTGAAGCAGAAGGACCCGCGGATCGTGCCGGAAATGGGCGTGCGCGTAAGCTTCCTGGAAGCGCCGCAGGCGCAGGCGCAGGACAAGCCGCAGGGCGTGCGCGCGCCGGGCGCGGCGATCGTCAAGCGCGGCGGGCAGGACGTGGCGTTCGCACTGAAGGAGGACAACACGGTCGAGCAGCGCGCGCTGAAGACCGGCATCGCGCTGGGCGACGACCGCCAGGTGCTGTCGGGCCTGGCGGCGGGCGACACGGTGGTGCTGGATCCGCCGGAGACGTTGCGCGACGGGGTCAAGGTGAAGATGGCGGAGGCGGCCGAGCAATAGCGGCGACCGCATGTGAGGTAGTACGCGTTGCCGCGAACCATTGCATGCGGTCCATGTCGCCGCTGCCTTGGGCTATCGCCATGAGGGCGGCGCTGCCGGCATCGCTTTTCGTCCAACTCGTGCAGTAGCGGGCGCCGTTACACCCGTTTTATCGCGTCACCAGGTTTTTGCTCGCATCCGATCCAGCAACCAACTGGCTTCACTCGCTCCAATCGCCGCATCGCTCTAGTTGTTGCTCCTCGTTGTTGCTCCTCGCTGTTGCTGTTGCTCTGGCCGTTGCTCTGGCTCTGGCTCTGGCTGTTGCTTTGCTGTTGCTCTGCTGTTGCTGTGCCGTGGCTTTTGACTTTCCGGGTTCCCTTCCGCAGCGGCGGATGGACCGGGGAAAAACCCGAAGGGCGGCGCACAAGGATGTGCGCCGTTCGCGGCAGGGGCAGGATGCCCCTTCCGCGAATCCCCGGTGCATCCGCGGACCCGTAGCGCGCAGCGCGGAGGGCGCAAGGCAGGGCGCGCTTTCTTTTGGTTACTTTTCTTTGCGCGAGCAAAGAAAAGTGACCCGCCAAAGGCGGAAGCTTTTGCTTTGCTGTTGCTTTTTTGCTTGGGCGTTTGCTTTTGTAGGAGCGGCTTCAGCCGCGACTGGTTCTTTCAGGAAAGGTGTCGCGGCTGAAGCCGCTCCTACAAGGACTTGGCCACTTCAAAAGCAAGAGCAAAGCTTTCGCCTTGCGGCGAGTTACTTTTCTTTGCTTGTGCAAAGAAAAGTAACCAAAAGAAAGCACACCCTACTTCGCGCCCTCCGCGCTGCGCGCTCCGGGTCCGCGAATAGGACGGGATTCGCGGAAGGGGCATCCTGCCCCTACCGCGAACGGCGCACATCCCTGTGCGCCGCCCCTTCGGGGTTTTTCCCGCCCTATTCGCCGCTACGTAAGGGACCCGGTAAAGCAAAAGCAAAGCAACAGCACTGCAACTGCAACTGCAACTGCAACTGCAACTGCAAACGAAGCAAACATCAGCGAACCGTTGCACCGCAATCGACATATCCAACACCCGTCCACTGCCAGGAACACCACCATGTCCACCCTCGTCAAACTGCGCAACGTCACCAAGACCTACCAGCGCGGACCCGAGAAAGTACAAGTCCTGCACGGCATCGACCTGGACATCGCACGCGGCGACTTCGTCGCGTTGATGGGTCCCTCCGGCTCCGGCAAGACCACCCTGCTGAACCTGATCGGCGGCCTGGACACCCCCAGCGGCGGCGAGATCGAGATCGAAGGCGAACGCATCGACCGCATGAGCGGCGGCCAGCTCTCCACCTGGCGCAGCCAGCACGTCGGCTTCGTGTTCCAGTTCTACAACCTCATGCCCATGCTCACCGCGCAGAAGAACGTGGAACTGCCGCTGCTGCTGACCAACCTCAACGCCGCCCAGCGCAAGCGCAACGCCGAGATCGCCCTGACCCTGGTCAACCTCGCCGACCGCCGCAGCCACCGCCCCAACGAACTGTCCGGCGGCCAGCAGCAGCGCGTGGCGATCGCCCGCGCCATCGTCTCCGACCCCACCTTCCTGATCTGCGACGAACCCACCGGCGACCTGGACCGCACCGCCGCCGAGGAAATCCTGCACCTGCTGCAGCAGCTCAACCGCGAACACGGCAAGACCATCATCATGGTCACCCACGACCCCAAGGCGGCCGAGTACGCCAGCCACACCGTGCACCTGGACAAGGGCGAGCTGGCCGACGCGCCGCTCGTGGCGCATTGAACCGGCCGCTGCCGCCGCGCGCATTCCGCGCCCCGGCATCCCGTCCCTTGGAGGATCGAACATGAAATATTTTTCGTTGGTCTGGGCGCAACTGTTCCGCAGCAAGACCCGCACCCTGCTGACCCTGCTGTCGGTGGTCGCCGCGTTCCTGCTGTTCGGCATGCTCGATTCGGTACGCGTGGCGTTCAATTCCGGCGGCAGCGTCGAAGGCGCCAACCGGCTGATCGTGTCCTCGCGGCTGTCGATCACCCAGTCGTTGCCGGTCAGCCTGCAGTCGCAGATCGAATCGGTGCCGGGGGTGAAGAAGGTCACCTACGCGATGTGGTTCGGCGGCATCTACCGCGACCCGAAGAACTTCTTCCCCAACTTCTCGGTGGCGCCGAACTTCTTCGACGTCTACAGCGAGTACGACGTGCCGCCGGCGCAGCTCAAGGCGTTCCGCGAGACACGCACCGCGGCGGCGGTGGGCGCCTCGCTGGCCAAGAAGAACGGCTGGAAGATCGGCGACACCATTCCGCTGCAGGCCACCATCTTCCCGCGCGGCGGCAGCAACGACTGGCCGCTGACCCTGACCACCATCTTCAAGGTCAAGGACGCCAAGAACGCGCAGGCCGAGAACCAGTTGATGATGAACTGGAAGTACTTCGACGAGTCCAACGACTACATCAAGAACAAGGTCAGCTGGTACACCGTGCAGCTGGGCAACGCCGACCAGGCCTCGCGGGTGGCGCAGGCGATCGACGCGCTGTCGCTCAACTCCGACCACGAGACCAAGAGCCAGACCGAGGCCGCGTTCTCGCAGGCCTTCGCCAAGCAGTTCGCCGACGTCGGCCTGATCGTCACCGCGATCATGGCCGCCGTGTTCTTCACCCTGCTGCTGCTCACCGGCAACACCATGGCGCAGGCGGTACGCGAGCGCATCCCGGAACTGGCGGTGCTGAAGACGCTCGGCTTCCGCGACGGCACCGTGCTGACCCTGGTGATGGTGGAGTCGGTGCTGCTGATCGTGCTCGGCGGCTTGATCGGCATGGGCCTGGCGGCGCTGATCATCCCCGGCGTGGCCGCGGCCAGCGGCGGCATGATGCCGATGCGCGGCGTACCGGCGCAGACCTGGGGGGTGGCGTTGGGACTGATGGTCGCCATCGGCATCGTGGTCGGGTTGCTGCCGGCATTGCGCGCGCAGCGCCTGAAGATCGTGGACGCGCTGGCCGGGCGCTGAGCCCGCCGCCGCATCGCTCCCTGTCGCATTTTCGGAAGACGCACTGATGAAACTCAAACTCTGGTTGGGAAACCTGCTCACGTTGCTGCTGCTGGCAGTGGGGCTGGCGCTGTGGATCGCCCTGCCCTGGTACGGCGTGCTGGCCTTGGCCGCCGGCGTGGCGCTGTGGCTGCTGCTGACCCGCGGCGGCCGCCTGGCGCTGGCCGCCACCCGCATCGGCGTGGCCAGCCTGCCGCAGCGCTGGGGCGCCTCGTCGGTGATCGTGGTCGGCATCGCCGGCGTGGTCGGCGTGCTGGTGGCGATGCTGGCGATGGGCGAAGGCTTCCAGGCCACGCTCAACAGCACCGGCGACGACAGCACCGCGATCGTGCTGCGCGGCGGTTCCGGCGCCGAGACCAATTCGGTGATCACCCGCGACCAGGTGCCGCTGATCGCCAGCCTGGCCGGCGTGGCCAAAGGCGCCGACGGCAAGCCGCTGGTCTCCCCGGAGCTGTCGCAGGTGATCAACCTGCCGAGCAAGGCCGACGGCACCGACACCAACGTGCAGTTCCGCGGCGTCGGCGACGCCGGCTGGGCGGTGCACGACAAGCTCAGGATCGTCGAGGGCCGCCGCTTCGGCGCCGGCCTGCGCGAGATCGTGGTCGGCCAGGGCGCCAAGGCGCAGTTCCGCGGCCTGGACGTGGGCAAGACCCTGAGCCTGGGCCGCGAGCAGTGGACCGTGGTCGGTGTGTTCGCCTCCGGCGATGCACACGACTCGGAACTGTGGGCCGACGCGCAGACCCTGGCCTCCACCTACAACCGCAGCGCCTACCAGTCGATCAGCGTACGTACCGCCGGCAAGGACGGCTACGCCCAGTTCAAGGCGGCGATGGCCGCCGACCCGCGGCTCAAGCTCGACGTGGAGACCACCCGCGCCTACTACGCCAAGCAGGGCGGCAACCTCAGCAAGCTGATCAGCATCCTCGGCACGGTGATCGGCGCGATCATGGCGGTCGGCGCGGTGTTCGGCGCGCTCAACACCATGTACGCGGCGGTTGCCACACGCGCCCGCGAGATCGCCACGATGCGCGCGATCGGCTTCCGCGGCACGCCGGTGGTGACCGCGGTGATGCTGGAGACGATGCTGCTGGCGCTGCTCGGCGGACTGCTCGGCGGGCTGATCGCCTGGACCGTGTTCAACGGCTACAGCGTGTCCACGCTGGGCAGCAACTTCAGCCAGGTGGTGTTCCAGTTCAAGGTCTCGCCGGCGCTGCTGTGGAGCGGGCTGAAGTGGGCGCTGGGCATCGGCCTGGTCGGCGGGCTGTTCCCGGCGCTGCGCGCGGCGCGGCTGCCGATCACCACCGCCTTGCGCGCGCTGTAGGGGCTGCGCTCCGTCCCCGGGAGGACGCCATGCTTGTCCGGCTTGCCGAAAGCGAGGTCGGCGCAGGCCGGTCGGCTTGCGCAAGCGCGGCCCTGCGGGTCCGGCCCGGGGCGCCGCAGGCCGACGCCACAGCGCCGACCTGAATGCCAGGCGGCGCCACGCGCCGCCACCGAGCCCCACACGGGTCCGGCGCGGCCAACGTGGAGGCCGCAAAGCGCCGCAGCGCAAGGCGCGGCGCGGAAAACCGGGCAGGCGGCGGCGCCTCGGTGCCGCGTCCCCGCACCGCGTCATCGTTTCGTCATCCAATTGCGGTAGAGCCGCGCCGGCGAAGGCGCTAGCCTGCGCGGCCATTCATCCACCGCCTACCGCCATGTCGTCGCGCCTGCGCCTGTTGCTCGTCCTCTGCGCCAGCCTGTGCCTGACCAGCCTGGGCCTGGCCGCCCGCTCCTCCACCTCGCTCAGCGACCGCCTGGTCGCGCCGGGCGGCGTGTCGCCACTGATGGACGAGGAACGCATCCAGGGCCTGCTGGCGACGCTGCCCAACCGCAGCGGGCACGTGCTCACCCCGGCCGGCATCCCGATCTTCTGGCGTGCGATCGATCCGGGCGACTACCGCATGCGCTACCGCTACGAGCACGCCGGCCGCGACGCCAACGGCCACGAGCGCGCCGATTTCGCGATGGACGTGGCCGCCCCGCAGCCCGGCCCCCACGCCGCCCCGCGCGGCACCGTGGTGCTGCTGCATGGCTGGATGATGGACGGCGACTCGCTGCTGCCGTGGTCGCTGGACCTGGCCCAGGCCGGCTACCGCAGCATCAGCATCGACCTGCGCAACCACGGCCGCTCCGGCGGCGGCCCGGCCGGCTACGGCACCCGCGAGTCCGACGACGTGGTCGCGGTGATCCGCGCGCTGCGCGCCCGCGGCGAGATCCAAGGCCCGCTGTACCTGTTCGGCGTGTCCTACGGCGCCGCCACCGCGCTGTTCACCGCGCAGAAACTGGGCGGCGACGTCGAAGGCGTGGTCGCGATGGAATCCTTCGCCAACGCCGGCCGCGGCATCCGCGACATGATCCCGCACATGCTCGCCAGCCGCCCGCAGGGCTGGATGGCCAGCGCGGCGATGGACCTGGCGCGCTGGCGCTACGGCGGGCAGAACCTGGACGCAGTCATCGCCAACGCCAACCAGCGCCTGGCGCTGAACCTGGACCAGGTCGACGTGACCGCCGCCGCGCGCACCGCGCCGGCCTGCCTGCTGCTGCTGCACGGCAGCGCCGACCAACACATCCCGGTCGCGCACGGCCGCCTGCTGGCGCTGGACGCGCCGCGCGCGCACTACCTGGAGATGCCCGGCGAGAACCACATCAGCCTGCCGATGCGGCTGGACCTGCTGGCGCCGACCGTGGAGGACTGGTTCGCCGAACTGCCGGCGCAGCGCCACGACGGCCACTGCCCGTCGCCGCTGGCGCCGCGCGTGGACGCAGAGCAGCAGCTGACCGGCGGCGCCCCGGCCGCGAGTGGCAGCCGGGGTTGAGCCGGGATTGGGGATTCGGGATTGGGGATGCGCAAGGGCCGAAGCCGCTCACAGCGGTAGCTGTAGCGGCCCGCGCAGGTCGCCGTTACAAATCCCGAATCCCCAATCCCGGCCTCTCAGGCCCCCCGCCGCCCCCAGCCCGAGCGCCACAAACTCTCGCCGGCGAACAGCAGCAAACCCACCCAGATCGCGGCGAAGCCGATCGCCTTGCCGCTGTCGAACGGCTCGCGGAAGAACCACACCCCCAGCAGCAACTGCAGGCTCGGCGCGATGTACTGCAGCAAGCCGACCAGCGACAGCGGAATGCGCCGCACGCCGTAGGCGAACCCGATCAGCGGCACCGCGGTGACCACGCCGCCGAACACCAGCAGCAGATCGTTGCGCCAGCCCCACCCGGCGGCGAAACCGCCGCCGTGCCCGGTTTCGCTCCACAGCACGAAACCCAGTGCCGGCAGGAACAGGTACAGGCTCTCCACCCCCAGTCCGGCCACCGCATCCACCTGCACCAGCTTGCGCAGCAGGCCGTACAGCCCGAACGAAGCGGCCAGGCTCAGCGCGATCCACGGCAGCGCACCGGCATCGACGGTGAGCCACGCCACACCGAACGCGGCGCATGCCACCGCCAGCCACTGCAGCGCGCGCAGCCGCTCCTTCAGCACCAACACGCCGAGCAGCACGTTGACCAGCGGATTGATGAAATAGCCCAGGCTGGCCTCGATCACGTGGCCGGCGTTGATCGCCCAGATGTACAGGCCCCAGTTGAACGCGATCGCCAGGCTGCTCAGCGCCAGGATCGCCAGCGCGCGCGGCTGCGCGGCGATGCTGCGCCACCACTGCAGGCGCGTGCGGTACAGCAGCCAGCCCACCACCAGCACCGCGCTCCAGACGATGCGGTGGGCGATGATGTAGGCCGACGGCACCGCCTTGAGCAGATGCCAGTACACCGGCACCACGCCCCATAGCGCGAAGGTCAGCGCGGTGATCAACAGGCCGCGGCGCGTGTCCTGCTCGGTGACGCTCATCGCCGCGTCCGCGCCACGGTGATGACCACCACGCCGGCCAGGATCACCGCCATCGCGCCCAGGTCGCTGGCGCTGAAGCGCTCGCCGCCGAGCCAGCTGCCCAGCGCCACCGCGATCACCGGATTGACGTAGGCATAGCTGCCGGCCAGCACCGGCCGCACGTTCTGCAGCAACCACACGTAGGCGGTGAACGCCACGATCGAGCCGAACACGCACAGGTAGGCGACCGCCATCAACGCGTGCGGCGTCGGCCACGCGTGCGGGCGTTCGCCGCTCAGCAGGCCGGTGGCGACCAGCAGCACGCCGCCGCACAACATCTGCCCGGCCGCGGCCATGAACGGCATCGGCAGATCGCGACCGCGCGACCACACCGAGCCGAACGCCCAGCCGATCGGCGCGATCAACAGCAGCACCAGGCCCTTGGGGCTGGCGCTGAGGCTGCTGCCGGCGTTGAGCCACAGCACGCCGGCGAACCCGACCACGATGCCCAGCCATTCGCCGCGGCTGGCGTGCTGCCCGCGCAGCGCGCCGAACAGCGCCATCCACAGCGGCACCGACGCCACCGCGACCGCGGCCAGGCCGGAGGAGACCTGGCGCTCGGCCAGCACCACCATGCCATTGCCGCACAACAGCAGCAGCGCGCCCAGCACCGTCAGCGACCCCCATTGCGCGCGCGTCGGCGCGGCCACGCCGCGCCAGCGCAGCACCGCGTACAGCAGCGAACCGGCGACCACGAAGCGCAGTCCCGAGACCATGCTCAACGGCGGCGTGCCACCCTCCAGCGCGAAGCGGATCGCCAGATAGGTCGAACCCCACACCACGTAGACCAGCAGCAGCGCGAGGACGACGAAACCGCCACGCGCGGGGACGGCGGCGACGGGAGAAGGCGGGGACGACATGCGCAGAAGGACCGGGCGGTGTGGAGATGGATTCTAGGCCAGCGGCGGCGACCAGCGACAGCAGCGCGGCGCGATGCGCGTGGCACGCTGTTTTGCACATGGCGCACGCGCCGCGTTCGCGACGCATCGACGATGCATGCTCGGTCTCGATCGTGGCAGCGCACGCGCTTTCCGTGCAGGAGCCGTCGTGGCGAAGTCGGTCCATCGATGCCGCACGCCGCGCCGGCAAGCTCGTCCACGTCGGGACTGAAGTCCCTCCCACAGTGCCCCCATCCGGCTGGCCGCAAGTCCTTTGTAGGAGCGGCTTCAGCCGCGACGAACGAAGTCGGGAGCTGCGCCGGCTTCGGATATTGTCTGTCGGGGCTGAAGCCCCTCCTACAGTGCACCCAGCACGCTAGCCGCGAGCCTCCTGTAGGAGCGGCTTCAGCCGCGACGAACGAAGTCGGGAGCTGCGCCGGCTTCGGACACTGTCTGTCGGGGCTGAAGCCCCTCCTACAATGCACCCAGCACACTAGTCGCAAGTCCCTGTAGGAGCGGCTTCAGCCGCGACGAACGAAGTTGGGAGCTGCACCGGTTTCGGACACTGTCTGTCGGGGCTGAAGCCCCTCCTACAGTGCACCCAGCACACTAGTCGCAAGTCCCTGTAGGAGCGGCTTCAGCCGCGACCAGCGAAGCCGGAAACTGCGCCGGCTCCGGACACGGTCTGGCACCGGTCGATCACCTTCCGCATGACGGCGGTTCGCAACCCAGCGGGAGCCCGATAGCGCCAGGAACACCGCCAGTGCGCCTACTTCGGTGTGAGCCGGAACAGGCCACCGGGCTTGGCGTCTTCCAGCAACCACAGCGAGCCATCCGGCGCCTCCTCGATATCGCGGATGCGCTTGCCGATGCTCCAGCGATTGACCGCGGTGGCGCCGCCCTTGCTATCGACAGTGACGCGGATGATGCCCTGGCTGACCAGGCCGCTGATCAACGCGCTGCCCTTCCACTGCGGAAACAGGCTGCCCTTGTAGAACATCAGGTTGCCGGGCGCGATCACCGGTACCCAATAGATCGCCGGCTTGGCAAGATCGGGCCGCGTATCGGGTTTGGGAATCGGCACGCCGTTGTAATTGACGCCATACGAAACCAGCGGCCACCCGTAGTTCTTGCCGCGCTGGATCAGGTTCAGTTCGTCGCCGCCGAGGGGACCGTGCTCAAGCTCCCACAGCCGACCGTCAGGCCCGAAGGCGAGGCCGTAGGGGGTGCGGTGGCCGATGGACCAGGTTTCGGCCGGCGTGAGGTTGGCGTTGGGGAACGTATAGGTGCTGACTACCGGCGCCGTCTTGGCCGCCTCGGTATCGGCCGCCGGATCGATCAGCGGGATGGTGCGCGCACCGCCCCTGCCTGCCCACGGGTTTCCCGGCGCGGGCTTGCCGTCCAGCGTCAACCGCAGGATCTTGCCCACTGGTTGATTGAGATCCTGTGCCGGCGTGAAGCGCTGGCGATCGCCCACCGTGAGGAACAGATACTGGCCATCCGGCGAAAAGGCGATCTGCGCGCCGGCCTGGCCGCCCTTGCCCGTGGGCATCTGGCGCCATAGCACCTTGAAGTTGTCCAGCCGGGCCTCGTTGCCCTCCACCACCAGTCTGCCTCGGCCCATGGCCAGGCCGCCGCCGTAGTCGCCGGGTGCCACATACGTCAGGTACACACTCTTGTCGATGGCGTAGTGGGGCGACACGAACACGCCCAGCATGCCGTTCTGGCCTTCAACGTAACTGGCCGGCACGCCCTTGAGCTCGGTCTTGGCGCCTTGCGGAGTCACCAACTGCACGCGACCGACCTTCTCGGTGATCAGCATGCGGCCATCGGGCAGGAACGCGATGCGCCAGGGCAGATCGAAGGTGGCCACCTTGGTGACGTTGAAAGGGAGCTCAGGGTCGGGCTTCTGATTGCCTGCGTTGGTCTGCGCGTGCGCGACACTCGTCAGTAGGACTCCGAGCAGAACCGCATTTGCCAGCGTCTTCATCTGCATGATTCCTCGCGTCCAGGTGGCGCGAGGAATCGTAGTGGTTTCGGCGCCGCCTGGGTGTGACAACGGCCCATCCTGGGATGTCGGTCAGAACAGCCCGTCGACCAGCAACGCTCCACCGGAGACTTCGAGGACGCTTCCGGGGACATAGGGATGGGTCATCAGGAAGACCGCCGCGTGCCCGACGTCGGCGATCGTGACGGGCGCCAGGTCCAGGGCGGGGGAATGCGACAGCGCGTCTACCGCGGCGAACGTCGAGGTGACGGCCGCCATGCCAAGCTTCGCCCTCGCTCCAATGCCGCCGCCAAGGAAGGTCGTCGAGCCGTTGCGCGCCAGGTGCGGAGCGGCATGGCGGGCGCCCCCCTCAGCGCCGCGCCGCCTCGCTCGCATCGCGCGCCGGCTTGAACTCAGAACCGTCGTCCCAGCGCGGCCATTCGCGGCTGTCGGCCAGGCGCTGACCCAGGTCGTACAGCAGCAGCGTGTCGGCGGCATGCCCGGCCGGATCCCAGGACGCGCTCCAGCGATCGCAGGGCTGGTGGTAGCAGTCGACGAAATAGCGGTCGCGGATCGCCTTGCCGGCGGCCACGCCGCCGTCCAGCTTGTCCAAGCCAGGCCCCACGGTGATCGCCGGCACGCCGGCGCGGGCGAAGGCGAAATGGTCGGCGCGATAGAAGAAGCCCGCCTCCAGGTTCGGATCCGGCGAATAGGCGCGGCCGCGCGCCTGCGCCGCGGCGGCCAGGTCGCGCTCCAGCGACACCCGCCCGCGGCCCCACGAGGCGATGTCGCGGGTGGCGCCGTCGGGGCTGAACATCTCGCTGTTGATCACCGCCACGGTGGTCGCCAGCGGTGCCAGCGGATGCGCGGCGTAGTAGGTCGCGCCGAGCAGGCCCTTCTCCTCGGCGGTGAGCGCGATGAAATACAGCGTGCGCTGCGGCCGCGGCCCGGCGGCGAAGACCCGCGCCAGCTCCAGCACGCTGGCCACGCCGGTGGCGTTGTCGATCGCGCCGCGGCGGATGCGATCTCCGCTGGCGTCGGCCGCACCGATGCCGAACGCGTCCCAGTGCGCCGAGTAGATGATGGTCTCCTCGGGATGCGTGGCGCCTTCCAGCTTGGCCACCACGTTGTGGGTGACCACGCGCTCGCGCTTGAGCGCGAAGCGCACCGACAGCGCCGCATCGCCCAGCGCCTGCGGGCGGAAGTCGGCGCGCTGCGCGCGCTGCTTCTCCGCCTCGAAATCCAGCCCGGCGCGCTGGAACAGCGACACCGCCAGCGCGCGCTGCATCCAGCCGCGTACCGGCACGTGCTGCGCGCGCGCCTGCGCGTCGCTGCGCTCGATGTCGAACAGCGGCGACAGCCCGGAACTCTTCACCGTGGCCCAGCCGTACGCCGCCGGCGCGGTCTCGTGCACGATCAGCACGCCGGCCGCGCCCTGCCGCGCGGCTTCCTCGTACTTGTAGGTCCAGCGCCCGTAGTAGGTGACCGCACGGCCGTCGAAGGCGCCGGGCTGCGGCGTCTCGAAGTCGGCGTCGTTGATCAGCATCACCGCGATCTTGCCCTTCAGGTCCACGCCCTTGTAGTCGTCCCAGCCGCGCTCCGGCGCGTGGATGCCGTAACCGACGAACACCAGCGGCGCGTCCTTCAGCGCCACCTTGCTGCCGGGACGCAGGCTCTGCAGCACCACGTCCTCGCCGTTGACCAGCGCCTGCGAGGCGCCGGCCACACGCAGCGTCGCCGTCACCGGTCCGTCGACCTGCGCGCGCACCAGCGGCACCGCCTGGGTCCAGCCGCCGTCGTCGCCCGCCGGTTGCACGCCGGCCAGGCGGAACTGTTCGCTGAGATAGGCGATGGTCTTGTCCTCGCCCGGCGTGGCCGGCGCACGGCCCTCGAACGCATCGGACGCCAGCGTGCGCACATGCCGCTCCAGCGCTTCGGCATCGATGCCGCCGCCGGGCAGCGCCTCGTTGGCCGCCTGCGCGGCGCCCCCCATGAACAGGCAGGCGGACAGCAGCAACATACGCATCGGATTCACGGCAACGACCTGGAAAACAGCGGGCCGCACAGTGTAGAGCGTGACACCGTCACGAAACAGCAATGAGGTGGATCGAGATGCGAGATACGCAGACACACCGCTTTTCCCATTCCCGATTCCCCAATCCCGAATCCCGGCCCCTCACCGATCCAGCCAGCAGCCCAGGCCCTGCGCATTGAGCTCGATATCCATCTGCAACACCCGCTCCACGCCGGCATCGTCGAGCGGGCAGCCATGCAGCCGCGCGCGCTCCAGGTACAGCGCGCTCAGCGCGGCGACCAGGCAGCGATGGCGATCGGAACGCCCGTCGCAACCGCGCGCGATCGCCACCATCGCGTCGAGTTGCTCGAACAGCTCCGCCGCCAGCGTGTCCGCCGCGCCGACCGGGCCGTAGTGGGTCAGATACAGCGTCTCCGGCGCATGGCCGAGCATGCGCTGGATCGAGGCGCGCATCGCTTCCGGATCGAACTGCACCGGCGAGGAGGTCGGGATCACGAACGCGCCCTGCGCGCTGTCCAGTTCGCGGTACGACAGGCCGAAGGTGTCGCCAGTGAACCAGCTGCGGCTGCGCGCGTCCCATACGCACAGATGATGGCGCGCGTGGCCGGGCGTATCGATGCACAGCAGTTCGCGCTCGCCCAGCCACAGCCGATGGCCGTCCTCGGCGACGACGACGCGCTCGGCCGGCACCGGCACGATCGTGCCGTAGCTGCGCGCGATCTCGGCCGCGCCGTACACCGCGGTGGCGCCGGCGATCAGCCGCGCCGGATCGATCATGTGCGGCGCGCCGCGCGGATGCACCAGCAGGCGCGCGTTCGGCAGCTGCTGCAGCAACGCGCCGGCGCCGCCGGCGTGGTCCAGGTGGACGTGGGTCAGGATCAGCCAGTCCACGTCGCCCGGCGCCAGGCCGGCGCCGTCGAGCGCGGCCAGCATGGCCGGCAGCGAGTGGCTGGTGCCGCAATCGACGAACGCGCCACGCCCTTTTTCCACGATCAGGTAGGACGCATCGAACTGCGCGCGCTGGAAGCCGGTGTCGATGAGATGGATGCTGGGGTCGCGTGGCATTGCGCAAGGCGGTGGCTGGGCGAGCCTCCATTCTAGGCCGTATGGAGGCGGTTGCCAGCCCTGCGCGGAGCGGTGGCCAGGCCGACGACCCGGTTCGCACGCGGCTCGCGCTGCCGCCCGCTTCTCTGTAGGAGGGGCTTCAGCCCCGACCGGGCGTTACCGGTAATGCCCGGTCGGGGCTGAAGCCCCTCCTACAGGAGTGCTTCGCCGTGCACTGCGTTCAGCCCGCGTCGCGCAGCCGCTGCAGCGCGGCCAGCACGGCCTCGGCGGGCACCGCCAGACTGAATTCTGCGGTCTGCAGCGCATCGGCGCGATCGGCCTGCTTGAGCGCGCCGATCACGCGCCCGGCGTCGCGCGGCGACGCGAAACCGCCGCTCTGCAGCAGCAGCGCGCCTTCGCCGTCGAGCAGCTTGAAGTAGAAGCGGCCGTCGCCTTCGCGGTACTGCTTGAAGCTCGGCAGCGCCTGCCTGGCCGCGGCGGCATCGGCGTGCCCGGCCTCGCGCAGCGACAGGTCGCGCAGGCCCACCGCATGCCGCAGTTCGGCCAGGAACGGCGTGGCATAGCGCGCGCGCAGGCGCTGCGCGTTGTCGCGCAGGATCGCCTCGATGTCGCCCGGCCGCGCCATCAGCGCCTCGTAGCGCTCGCGCATCGGCGCGATCTCCGCATCGATGCGCGCGAACAGCTGCTGCTTGGCCTCGCCCCAGCCGATGCCGCCGGCGAAGGCCTGCGCGAACGCGGCGGTCTCCTCGTCGCTGGCGAAGGCCTGGTACAGCTGGAACAGCGCCGAGCCCTCGGTGTCCTTCGGCTCGCCCGGCGCGCGCGAATCGGTGACGATGGAGAACACCCGCTTCTTCAGTTCCTCGCGCGGGGCGAACAACGGAATCGTGTTGTCGTAGCTCTTGCTCATCTTGCGCCCGTCCAAGCCGGGCAAGGTGGCCACGTTCTCGTCGATCAGCGCTTCGGGCAGGGTGAAATAGTCGCGGCCGTAGACGTGGTTGAAACGCTGGCCGAAATCGCGCGCCATCTCGATGTGCTGGATCTGGTCGCGGCCCACCGGCACCTGCTGCGCGTTGAACAGCAGGATGTCGGCGGCCATCAGCACCGGGTACATGAACAGCCCCGCGCTGACCCCGGCATCGTCGTCCTCGCCGTCGGCGCGGTTCTTGTCCACCGCCGCCTTGTAGGCGTGGGCGCGGTTGAGGATGCCCTTGCCGGCGACGCAGGTCAGGAACCAGGTCAGCTCGTTGGTTTCCGGCACGTCCGACTGGCGGTAGAACCACACCTTCGACGGATCCAGCCCGGCCGCCAGCCACGAGGCGGCGATCTCCAGGGTCGAGCGCTGGGTGCGCGCCGGGTCCTGCGCCTTGATCAGGCTGTGCAGGTCGGCCAGGAAATAGAAGCTCTCGATGCCGGGGCGCAGGCTGGCCTGCAGCGCCGGGCGGATCGCGCCGACGTAGTTGCCCAGGTGCGGGGTGCCGGAGGTGGTGATGCCGGTAAGAACGCGGGTGGTCATGCGGGGAATCGACGGCCAGAAGAAAACCCGGCGAGTTTAACCGCTGCGCGGCAACCCCGTTCCGGCGCATGGCGCGTTCAACAGCAGGTCCCTTCCGTGGAGTCGCCGTGATGCGCAAGCCCGCCCACCTGTTTTTTTCGACCCGCCCGATCGGCCCGATCTCGATCGCCTTGCTGTGCATCGGCCTGTTGTGCGGTTTCCGCCCCTACCCCGTGCCGCCCGCGTCCGCCCCGCTGGTGGAGCTGAGCGTGATCGACCGCGACGCCGACGGCGCCGATCTGCCGCAGTACGTGCAGCGCGGCCAGCGCTGGATCGCCGCCGCGCCCGGCCACCGCTATGCGCTGCGCCTGACCAACCGCAGCGGCCGCCGCGTGCTGGCGGTGCTGTCGGTGGATGGGGTCAACGCGGTCAGCGGCCAGACCGCAGCCAGCGACCAGCGCGGCTACGTGCTGGCGCCATGGCAGAGCACCGAGATCGCCGGCTGGCGCAAGTCGCAGCGCGAGATCGCGCAGTTCGTGTTCACCGACCTTGCCGACAGCTACGCCGCGCGCACCGGCCGCCCCGACAACGTCGGCGTGATCGGCATGGCGGTGTTCGAGGAAGCGCCGACGATCGTGCCGCAGGCGAGCGTCGAGCAGGACAGCGAGGAGCGGTACGGCGAGCGCGCTGCGGCGCCGGTGGCGCCCGCGCCCGCAGCCGCCGCACGCGCGCAGGAAAGCGACGCGGCGCAGGGCAAGATGCAGCGCCTGGGCACCGGCCATGGCGAACGCGAATGGTCGCCGTCCAGCGTCACCGAGTTCGAACGCGCCAGCGATGTGCCGCGGCAGCGCCTGCAGCTGCGCTACGACAGCCATGCGCGGCTGATCGCGCGCGGGGTGATCCCGCGGCCGCGCCCCTACCCGCGCGTGGCCGACGTCCCGCAGGCCTTCCCCGGCGACTTCGTGCCGGATCCGCCGGCGCGCTGAGCCTGCACGACCGCGCAAAAACAAACGGGCCGCATCGCGGCCCGTTTCTGCGTAGAGCGCATCGACTCTGCCTCAGTCTCGGTATTCCTTGCCCAGGCCGTCCTGGAAGGTGCGCACTTCCTTCTCGGCGCGGTCGCGATCCCAGCCGTAGCGTTCCTGCAGCTTGCCCGACAGGTACTGCGCATTGCCGGTGGCCACGTCGAAATCGTCGTCGGTCAGGTCGCCCCACTGCGCCTTGATCTTGCCCTTGAGCTGGGTCCACTTGCCGGAAATGATGTCTTTGTTCATAGCATCGCTCTCGTTGGAGGTGGGCGGCGATTGCACCGCGCGCACAGCATTGCGCCTGCACCGTTGCCGATCGATCAATGCGCCGTCAACGGCGCATGAGCACGATGAAGCGTTTATCGCGGGCTTGTCGGCCAAACCAGGACGGAATGCCAAACCGTCATCGTCCACGGTTTCTCATTCCATACAGAACAAAGAAGCCACAACCGGGCATCGGCAGCCGATTGCGACGCTTCGCGCCGCGGTCAGAACCCTATCGCCGCGATCCCGGCCAGCACCACCACGGCGCCGGCGATGCGCCGCGCGAGATGATCCTCGCGAAAGAGTGTGCACGCGAGCAGCGAGCCGATGACGACGGAAGACTCGCGCAAGGGCGCGACCAGCGCCACCGGCGCGCTCTTCATCGCGGTGAGCACAAGGATGTAGGCCAATGGCGAGAACACGGCCACGATGAGGATCGGCACGGCGTCGGTGCGGATGGCAGCCCGGATCCGATGCCGTCGGCGCAGCGCGCTCGGGACCAGGATCAGACTCTGCAACAGCAGAGTGGCGGCGTAGTAGCTCACAGGCGCCAGTTGCAGAGAAGTGACCGCATAGCTGTCCCAGAGGGTGTAGCTGGCGATGGTGGCGCCCGTCGCGGCGCCCCAGCGCAGTCCATGCAGCGGACGGCGGCTCCCGCTTTTGAACGGATTGCCGCTGACGACCAGGATGCCGGCCACGACAAGGAGCGCGCCGAACGTTGCGATCGTGGTGAGATGCTCTCGCAGGAAAAGGACGGCGAAGAGCATGGTCAGCAACGGCCCCGTGCCGCGCGCGATCGGGTAGACCACGCCGAACTCGGCACGGTCGTAGCCGGCCTGCAACGTCATGGAGTACGCGATATGCAACACCGCCGAGACCGCGGCGCCCACCACGAGTCGCCAGTCGAGCGCTTGCTGCGCATTGGCGATGAAGACGAGGCTGATCGGAACATAGAGCAGCGCTGCGGCGCAGGTAGACGCGAAGACGAACAGCAACGTATCGCCGCGCTTGTACTTCGAAGCCAGGTTCCATGCCGCATGTGCGACCGCTGCCGCGAGGACCAGTGCAATGGCGCCAGGCTGCATCAGGTGATATCAGGCAGGTCCATGCCGGCCCGTTCCGCCCGACGGCTGCGCTCCGGGTCGCGCAGTGCCAGGGAGGCGGCCAGCGCGTCGACGACGACGAGCTGGGCCAGGCGGCTCGCCGCTGCAGCCATCTGCCCCGGCAACGGCGCGCCGCCCACCACGAGCGCGGTGTCCGCCAGGTTCGCCAGCGGTGTGCCGTACTGATTGGTGACCGCAATGAGCGAAGCTCCGGCGGAGGACGCCGCATCCGCGATGGCGAGCGTGCTCGAGGTGCGCCCGGTCGAACTGACGGCGATGACGGCATCTTCCGGGCCCAGCAGCCGCGTTGCGATCATCGCCGACAGATAGTCCGCGATGCCGATGGTGGTCACGCCCACCGCACGCAGGCGGAAAACCGCGTCCGCAGCGACCGTCGCCGACGGACCGGCACCGAACACGATCACTTGGCGGGCAGACAGAAGCGTCTCGACCGCCCTGTCGAACGCAGCGAGTTCGACCGCCCCGCCGAGCGCGGTCAAGGCTTCGCTGCCTGCGCGGGCGCAGGCCTCCAGCACCGCGGCCGAGCTCGCATCCGCGGCGAGCGCTTCAGGCGGCGCGAAGAAGCGGGTGGTACCGCGCGCGCGGGCGATCTCCATTTTGAGTTCGGCGAATCCGCCGAACCCGATCGCACGCGCAGCGCGGACCACGCTCGGCGGCGAAACGCCGGCACGGGCGGCGACCTGCGCCGCAGTGCTCGCCCCGACAAACAACGGATCGGCAAGCAGCAGCGCGACGACTTTGGCTTCGCTCGCGGCGAGATCGCCGCTGCGCGCCTGGACGTTCCCGATCAGCTGCACCAGTCGCGCATCGATCTCCGTAACGGCGTTACATTTGTTTTTCTTCATATGTAATACGTTACACTTGTCGTGCGGCAAGCACCACCACCGCGTGAGCAGCTGCTCCGCAGCTAGGCGAAGGAGTCCGTTTCAATGAACACCCAATGCGATGCAGCAATCGCCGTGCTCGGCCCGGGAGCCATCGGCACCACCATCGCAGCGGCGCTGCACGAAGTGGGCCGCACGCCCCTGCTGTGCGGCCGTACGCCGCGCGATCGGCTGACGCTGCGCGATGGCGAGCGTGTGATCGTGGTTCCCGGCCCGGTGCGGACTGATCCAGCACGCATGGAGCGGACGGTCGACCTGGTCTTTCTCGCGGTCAAGTCGACACAGAACGCCGCGGCCGCGGAATGGCTCGCGGCGTTGAGTGGCCCGGACACCGTCGTGTGCGTCCTCCAGAACGGGGTCGAGCAGTTGCAGAACGTCACTCCGCATTGCCCACGCGGGCACATCGTTCCGGCTGTCGTCTGGTTTCCTGCGCAAATGCAATCCGACGGGTCGGTGCACCTGCGCGGCGACGTGCGCATCAGCCTGCCGGACACGTTGACGTCCCGTGTGGTGGCGAAGGCGCTGCAAGGCACGCGCTGTTCGGTCGATCTGGCCTCGAACTTCCAATCTCTGGCGTGGCGCAAGCTGCTGCAGAACGCGGCAGCCGGACTCATGGCGCTCGCGCAGCGCCGCTCGGGCATGTTCGGCCGATCAGACATCTCCAGGCTCACCCTGGACTACCTGCAGGAGTGTCTGGCCGTGGCCCGCGCCGAGGCCGCGGAGTTGGGCGACGATGTGCCGCAGGCGATCCTCGACAACTTCCAGGCTGCCCCCGCCGACATGGGCACTTCGATCCTGACGGATCGCCAGGCCGGCCGGCCATTGGAATGGGATATCCGCAATGGCGTCATCGCGCGTCGCGGACGGGCTCACGGCGTTGCCACGCCCATCAGCGATGTCGTGGTGCCGCTGCTTGCGGCCGCGAGTGACGGTCCTAGTTGACGCTGCGGACCAGGCTTCGCGCAATTCAGCGCGATAGCGGCTGCATTCTTGCGGCAAAAAAAAACGGGCCGGCAAGCCGACCCGTCTTTCGTCACCGAGCGCTGGGCTCAGTTCTTGGCAGCGTCTTCGACCTTCTCGCCGGCGCTCTTCACGTCCTTGCCGGCACCGGCAACCGTGTTGCAGCCCGACAGCAGGCCCACCGAAAACATCGCCAGCAGCATCCACGCAAAAGTACGCTTCATAGGTCTCACTCCTTCTTGGTCATGGGAACGCGGCATAGGTGGCCGCGCGGGGTTACGCATTGGGTAATCGGTCAACGCCAAACCACTGCGGACGATCGATCAGCACTTGCCGTCTTTGCAATCGTCGGCCTTGGTTTCCACCTTATCGCCGGCCTTCTGCATGTCCTTGCCGGCACCGGCCATGGTGTTGCAGCCAGTCAGCATGCCCCCGCAGAACAGGGTCAGCATCATCAAGGTGAGCAGTCGCTTCATCGTGGAGTCCTCGCAGTGGATCGGGTCTGGGTGGTCGCGGCGATAGCCGTTGCCGAACTACCGTCTGGCGGTGAATCTGACTTCACGACTGTGGATTTCACGTGAATGAAGCGTGGCAATATTCAGTTTCGCGCCGAAAACCGCGTCAATCGCGCATCAGCGTGGACTTGCCGAACAGGCTCTCGACCAGGTCCACCGCCAGCTCGGCGGTCAGATTGCGATGGTCCAACACCGGATTGAGCTCCACGATGTCCAGCGACCCCATGCGTCCGCTGTCGGCGATCATCTCCATCACCAATTGCGCCTCGCGGTAATTCGGCCCGCCGGGCACGGTGGTGCCGACGCCGGGAGCGATGCTGGGGTCGAGGAAATCCACGTCGAAGCTGACGTGCAGGTGGGTGTCGGCGTCCAGCCCGTCCAGCGCCGCCTCCATGGTCCGCTTCATGCCCATCTCGTCGATGTAGCGCATGTCGTACACGTCGATGCGGTGCTGCTTGATCAGCCGCTTCTCGTCCGGGTCCACCGAGCGGATGCCGATCTGGCGGACCTGCTCCGGGCGCAGCGCCGGCGCGGCGCCGCCCAGTTCGGTCAGCGCCTGCGGCCCCAGCCCGCACAGGCAGGCCACCGGCATGCCGTGCACGTTGCCCGACGGGGTCACCTCGCTGGTATTGAAGTCCGAATGCGCGTCCAGCCACAGCACCCGCAGCTTGCGCCCCTGCTCGCGGCAATGCCGCGCCACCGCGGTGATCGAGCCGATGCCCAGGCAATGATCGCCGCCGAGCATGATCGGCATGCGCCCGGCGCGCAGCTCGGCGTAGCTGGCCTCCATCAGCGCGCGGTTCCAGGCCACCACTTCGTCCAGGTGGCGATAGCCGCCGACCGGGGATTGCCACGGGTTGCGCGGACCGTCGAGGTTGCCCAGGTCGCGCACCGCGATGCCGCGATTGGCCAGCGCCTCGTGCAGGCCGGCGATGCGCAGCGCCTCCGGCCCCATGCGCGCACCGCGATGCCCGGCACCGATGTCGGTGGGAACGCCGATCAGGGACACCGGCAGAAAAGAGGAATTCATGCGGACGCGCTCCAGCGAAAAATGTGCGCCAGTCTAGCGAGCCGCCCGCGGCGCGACCCGCCGCGGCGCAGCAGGCCGAGCGCCGGCCGTGTGCGCCGGCCGCGCAAATGCAGCGCTGCAGCGTGCTTGCGCACGAGACCGACACGAGGAGCGCGCAGCGTGACGCGGGCCTGCGCGATGCGCTGCATGAAGACTGAAGAGTGGTGCCGCTTGTCCGAATCGAACGGACGACCTACTGATTACAAATCAGTTGCTCTACCGACTGAGCTAAAGCGGCACGAGGACTGCAGCGCCCGCGCTGCGGGCCGTCGCAGTCTACCTGCTGGCAGGCCGTTGCGGCACATCGCGGCGGTGCTGCGGGACTGCGCTCCGCCGGCCGCACGAGGCCGAAACAACCGCAGCGCGGCATTCTAGCGCAGCGTGGCGCAGTCCAGCGCGCGTTGCCGCTGCGCGCCGAGTTGCCGGCGCAGCGTCGCGGCCTGCGCCGCGGAGTCGGTCCGCAGGTCCAGCCACCAGCGCGACTGGCCGCTGCCGCCGCTGGGAATCAGATCGACGTTGAAGCCGGCCTTGGCCAGCTCGGCCTTGCGGCGTTCGGCGCCTTCGCGGCTGCGGTACTGGCCCAGGGCGATGGCATTGCCGGCGTCGCCCTCGCGGATCGGGTAGTAGTCGCGGATGCCCGCGGCGACGATGCGATCGACCGCGGCCTTGACCCCGTCCTCGCCGCCGATGGTCGGCAGCAGTACGCGGAAGCTGGTGGCGTCGCCGTCGCCGACCTCGCGCAGGCGCGGGCGCGGTGCGGCACCGAGTGCGGCGGCCGCCGTCTCGGCCGCGGCGCGGTCCGGATATGGGCCCAGGCTCAGGCACACAGGGGCGGTGGCAGGCTCGGCGGCGGGAGCCGCTGCGACGCTGGGCGCTTTGGGCTGCTGCGGCGGCGGCGCAGCGGCGGCGGCCGGCGCTGCGGCGGCGGGCACTGCGGTGGTCGCAGGCGCGTCCGCAGCCGGCGCAGCGACGACCGGAGCGGCAGCGTCCGGCACGGGGGCAGTGTGGACCGCTGGTGTCGGCGCCGCTGCGGAGGCAGCCGGCGCCGGAGACGCGGCCTGCGGCACCGCCGCGGACGCTGGCACCAATTGCAGCGTCGCCACGCCGGCCGGCAACGCCGGCATCGGTGCCGGCGCCGGGGTCTGCGGCTGCGTCGCCCACCACAGCGCGACGCCGAGGTTGAGGATGGTCAGGACGACGAGCAGGGCGCGGACGAGCATGCGCGGATTCTACCCGGCGGACCCGGCCGCAGCGTGCGCCTGCGCCCACAGCGCGAGCCCGTCCAGCACCAGCGATGGCCGCTGCTCGGCCGCGGGCAATGCGTGCAGCAATGGCGGTGCGCCGCCGCCGTGCAGCAGCAGCCGCGGCCGCCGCGCCAGCAGCGCCTCGCCCTGCTGCAGGCTGCGTTCGATCAGCGCCAGCGCCGCGCCGTCGCAGCCGGAAGCCAGCGCATCGGCGGTATCGGCGGCGAACTCGCGATAGTCGCCGCCCTCGGCCGGCAGTTGCGCCGCGCGCTGCTGCAGGGCCTGGCGCATCGTGGTCGGCGACGGCGCGATGCGCCCGCCGTGGTGCAGGCCGTCGCGATCGAGCAGGTCCAGGGTCAGCGCGGTGCCGACCCCGACCACCAGCACGTCGCCGTCGCCGTGCGCGGCGAGCAGCGCCAGGAAGCGGTCCACGCCGAACTTGTGCGGTTGCGCATAGGCGATGCGCACGCCGGCGCAGACCGCCTCGGTGCGCGCCACCCGCACCTGCGCGAAGCGGGCGCGCAGGGCATCCAGCACGGTCGCGGTCAGTGCCGGCGCGGCGACGCTGGCGACATAGGCGGTGTCGCCGCGCGGCAGCGCCGCCACCGCGGCCGCGTCCATCGCTTCGGCGCCGTGCGGCCAGGCCTGCACCGCGGCGGCGCGGCCGCGTTCCAGCGCGGCGAACTTGAAGCGCGAATTGCCCAGGTCGAACAACCAGTCGCTCATGCCGGCCTCACGCTGACTTCGCCGGCGTGCAGCGGCCGCTCGCCGTCGGCGAAGGCGACCCGCAGCGCGCCGTCCTCGGCCAGGCCCAGCGCCACGCCCTCGCGCGCGACGCCGCCCTCGTCGATGCGGATCGCGCGCCCGGCGAGCAGGTCCAGCGCGGCGTAGCGCGGCAGGAACGGCGCCAGGCCCTGCGCGTCGAACAGCGCCAGCGCCGGCAGCAGATGCGACAGCACCATCGCGGCGATCGCGTTGCGCGAGACCTCGGCGTCGGCGCCGGCCAGCGTGGCCAGGTCGGTCCACGGCTGGCCGATGCTCGCGGCGCTGGCCGCGGGCATGCGCACGTTGAGTCCCAGGCCGATCACCGCGCGCGCCGGCCCGGCGAATTCGCCGCCACCTTCGACCAGCAAGCCGCCGAGCTTGTGTCCGTCGGCGAGCAGGTCGTTCGGCCATTTCAGCCCGACCGTGGCGAAGCCGGCCGCGCGCAGCGCCTCGGCCACGGCGACGCCGGCGGCCAGGCTCAGTCCGCCCAGCCGCCCCAGCCCGCCGTCGAAGCCGCGCGCCACCGACAGGTACAGGTGCGCCGCCAGCGGCGAGGCCCAGACCCGCCCGCGGCGGCCGCGGCCGCCAGTCTGGCGCTCGGCCAGCAGCACGGCGCTGCCGCGCGCCGGCGCCGGCCGCGCCAGCAGGGTGCTGTTGCTCGAGGCCAGGCTCCAGGCGATCTCCAGCCCGGCCAGCTCGTCGCGGGCGGCCGGCGCCAGCGCCGCGTGGATACGCTCGGCCTCGAGCAATTCCAGCGGCCGTGCCAGCCCGTAGCCCTCGCCGGCGCGGCCGTCGATCTCCACCCCGGCCGCGCGCAGGCCCTGGATGCGCTTCCACACCGCGGCCCGGGTCAGCCCGAACGACCGCGCCAGGGCGTCGCCGGAAAGGCGGCCCTGGCTGAGCCGGGCCAGTAGTTCGCGCTCGTCCACGCCGATTCCATCGCCTCGAATCGGAAAATTATGCGGGAAGCGCCGTCCCCGCGCCCAGCGCCGGCCCTGCACCGGGTGAAAACCGCGTTAGAATCGCGATTCACCGCCGTTCGCCCTGGATGCCGACGATGCGCCGCTCCCTGCCGTGCCTGATCCTGCTGTTGCTCCCGCTGGCCGCCGTCCACGCGTCCGAAGCGCTGGTGAGCAAGCAGCGCAACGACTGCGTCTACGCCGACAACACCGACGCGGACGCCGCCCAGGCACGCCCGGCCTCGACGGCGCGTCCGCCCGCCGCGGCGGCCAAGCCGGCGGCACCGAGCGGCGGCGGCAGCGACAGCGACCTGGTGCCGCGCCTGCGCATGCCCAAGTGGCACAGCTTCCTGCCGGGGATGTTCCGCTGATCCCACGCTGGTTGCGCTGGCTGCTGCCGGCGCCTGTTGCGATCGACGATGCGACCTGGCAGCTGGTGCGACAGCGCTGCGCGTGGGTGGCGGCACTGGATGCGGAACGCGAGCAGCGGCTGCGTACGCTGGCTGCGCAATTCCTTCAGCAGAAGACCATCTCGCCGCTGGACGGGCTGACCCTGGATGCGGCGCAGCGCACCGTGCTGGCGGCGCTGTGCTGCCTGCCGTTGCTGGAGTTCGGTGCCGAGGGCCTGCGCGGCTGGTCGCAATTGCTGGTGTATCCGGACGCGTTCCGCGTGCAGCGCAGCCATGTCGATGCGGCCGGCGTGCTGCACGAGTGGGAAGACGAGCTGATCGGCGAATCCTGGGACAGCGGCCCGTTGATCCTGTCCTGGGCCGATGTGCAGGCCGACCTGGACGACCCGCATGCCGGCTACTGCGTGGCGGTGCACGAGATGGCGCACAAGCTCGACGTGCTCGATGGCGCACTGGACGGCACGCCGCCGCTGCCGCGCGACTGGCAGCGGCGCTGGGCCGCGGATTTCCAGCGCAGCTACGACGCGTTCTGCAAGCGCGTGGACCGCGGCCGCGGCAGCGAGATCGACGCCTACGCCGCCGAGGCGCCGGAAGAATTCTTCGCGGTGGTCAGCGAATACCATTTCTCCGCGCCGGAGCGGCTGCAGCGCGAGATGCCGGACGTGGCCGCGCATCTGACGCGGTTCTACGGCCGCTCCCCGTTCGCTGGCGCGTAGGCGCGCGGCGTGAGAGGCGCGCAGGCGGCGATCGCGGCATGACGAATGTCTTGCTGCAGGAGCGGCTTCAACCGCGACGAGCGAAGACGGGAACTGCACCGGCTCCGGACACTGTCTGTCGGGGCTGAAGCCCCTCCTACAGAGACCCAGCTGGCTGGCCGCTAGTCCCTTGTAGGAGCGACTTCAGCCGCGACGAACGAAGTCGGGAACTGCACCGGCTCCGGACGCTGTCTGTCGGGGCTGAAGCCCCTCCTACAGTGCACCAGCACACTAGCCGCAAGTCCCTGTAGGAGCGGCTTCAGCCGCGACGAACGAAGTCGGAGACTGCACCGGCTTCCGACACTATCTGTCGGGGCTGAAGCCCCTCCTACAGGGCACCCAGCTGGCTGGCCGCTAGTCCCTTGTAGGAGCGGCTTCAGCCGCGACGAACGAAGTCGGAGACTGCGCCGGCTTCGGACACTATCTGTCGGGGCTGAAGCCCCTCCTACAGGGCACCCAGCTGGCTGGCCGCTAGTCCCTTGTAGGAGCGGCTTCAGCCGCGACGAACGAAGTCGGAGACTGCGCCGGCTTCGGACACTATCTGTCGGGGCTGAAGCCCCTCCTACAGCCCCCAAGCTGGCTGGCCGCTAGTCCCTTGTAGGAGCGGCTTCAGCCGCGACGAACGAAGTCGGGACCTGTACCGGCTCCGGACATTGTCTGTCGGGGCTGAAGCTCCTCCTACAGGGCACCCAGCCATCGCGCCGCCGCTCGTGCGGCGATGCCACAGCACAGCTCACACCAGCTGCAGATCCCGCGCATGCGCATGCGGGAACACGTTCTGCAGCTGCGCCGGCGACAGGCCCCACATGCGGCTCAGCAGGCCGGCGAACAGGTCGCGGTAGTTGGTCAGCACCGGGTAGTCGCGATCCTGGAACAGCTTGTCCTTGCTCACCGCGACCTGCTCGCCGGCGATGCGGCCGCCGTTGACCGCGCCGCCCATCACCCAGTACGTGGTGCCGTGGCCGTGGTCGGTGCCCTTGTCGCCGTTCTCGCGGAAGGTCCGGCCGAACTCGGACAGCACCACCACCACGGTGTTGCGCCATTCCGGCCCCAGCGCCTCGGCATAGGCGGCCAGGCCTTCGGACAGGTTGCCGAGATTGGTCGCCAGCGTACCGTCGGTGCTGCCCTGGTTGACGTGTGTGTCCCAGCCGCCGACATCGACGAAGCCGAGCCGGTAGCGCTCGCGCATCAGCGTGGCGATGCGCCGGGTCTCGTCGGCGAAGGTGCGCGCGCTGGCGGCGCCGCGGTTGGCCTGCTGCATCTCGTCCTGCAACGCCTGCGAGACCTGCTGGCGCAGCGCCAGGCCCTCTTGCGCGGCGCTGGCCAGCGGCGTGCCCTGGTACATCTGCGCCAGGATCCCCGCCTGGCGCTGATCGAAGGCCGGGGTGGGATTGCGCTTGAGCGACAGGTTGGGAATGTCGCCGCCGCCCTGGAAGCTCAGCGGCAGCGAATCGGTGAAGGCGATCGCCGGTGTGCCGGTGGTCACCTGCGACAGCCGTGCCAGGAACCCGGAGCGGTAGTCGCTGCGTTGCCCGGCCGGCTGCCCGGCTTCGATGCTGTCCTGGGTCTCGAAATGGCTGCGCGACAGGTCGTCGGTGCCGGCGAACGGCACGAACGCCAGTTGCTTGTCGTTCCACAGCGGCAGCAAGGTGTCGCGCAGCCGCGGGTTCAACCCCCACTGCGCATCCAGCGCGATGGCGCTGTTGGGGTTGGCCGGATCCGGCCGCGCGATCGCCAGGGTCGGCCGCGACGCGTAGTAGAAATCGCTGGCGTAGGGAATCAAAAGGTTGTTGCTGTCGTAGCCGCCGCGCAGGAACACCACCAGCAAGCGTGGCGAGGGCGCCGGCGCGGCGAACAGGCGCCCGGCGAACGGCAGGCTGGCGGCCGCGGCGGCGGAGGCGAACAGGAACTGGCGACGGTGCATGGAGGACCTCCGTGATCGCAGGACGCAGCGGTGATCGCCGCACCCAGCGCTATGGACCGGATCAGCGATAGTTGAAGTCGGGCGATGCCAGCAGGAACGCATTCCATTCCTGCTGCGAACGCGCCTGCGCCAGCGCCTGGCGGGTCGCCTCGCCGAGCTGCGGCTCGATCGCCTGGTAGTACAGCGGCGTGGTCAGCTGCGGAAAACCGCCGCGCTGCTGTCCGTCGCGGGTGAACAACTGGGTGTTGCCGCCGCCGATCGCGCGCGCGATCTCGAAACGCTGCGCCATCTGCCCGGAACTGTTCCAGGCGCTGGACTGCAGCGGCCAGCCGTCGGGGGTGATGCGCCCATAGGTCGGTTCGCCCATCTGGCTCAGCCAGCCCAGCAGCGGCTGCGGATTGACGAGGGTCTGCCCGTCGTAGGCCAGGCGCAGCGACGACACCAGGAAGCGGTACGGATCCTTGAACTTGTGCGGCGCACCGGCGGCCATTTCCGGCGCGGTGAACATCACCTGCAGCACGTCGGCGATATCGCCATCGCTGCGCTGGAAGGTGCGCGCCATCTTCTCAACCAGCGCCGGCGGCGGATCGTCGGCGACGAAATATTCGGCCAGGCGCCGCGACACGAAATGCGCGCATGCCGGCTGGCGCACGATCAACTGCACCGCGCGCTCGACCTCGTCGAAACCGCCGCCGGCGATGCGCTGGCCGAGCAGGGTCTTGTCGCCGGGCTGGTGCCGCGCCGGATTGAATTCGAACGCGCCGCGACGCAGGTAGTGCGCCTGCTGCGGCGGCGGCAGTTTCGGCGGCGCGTCGCGGTTGGGCGGAGCGATGCCGACACCGGTCAGGATCAGCGCCAGTTGCTGCACGTCGTGCTGGCTGTAGCCGCCGTCCACGCCCAGCGTGTGCAACTCCATCAGTTCGCGCGCGTAGTTCTCGTTGACCTTGCCCTTGGCGTTCTGCGCGTTGTCCAGATATTCGAGCATGGCCGGGCTCTGCAGCGTCGCCATCACCAGGTCGGAGAACTTGCCCAGCGCGTGCGGGCGGATCGCGTTGTCGGTGTAGTCGGCGACGGTCCAGTGCAGGCGGCCCTTGTCGGCGAACACGCTGAAATGGTTGAGCCAGAACCACACCATCTGCTCGCGCAGCTGGTCGCGCGAATACACCGCGCGTAGCAGCTGCGCCTGCCGCGCCTGCGCCAGCAACGCATCGGCGCGCTGCTGCAAGGCCTTCTTCGCGGCGACCTTGGCCTCGCCGTCGGGCATCGCCTTGATGTACTGCTGGCGCGCGTCCAGTTGCTTGAGCAGCTCCTGCACCGGCGTATGCAAGGCCTCGTAGCCGTCCAGTTGCGTGCGCACCGCGGCAGGCAGGGCGGCGTCGCCGCTGGAGGCCTGCAACTGATCGCGCAGGAAGCGCTTGCGCCCGTCGTGCTGCAGCTGCGATACGCTGGCGCTGTCCAGGCCAGTGGTCATCGATTGCAGCCAGCGCGCATCGTCGCGTTCCAGCACCTTCTGGCTGCCGGCGATGGCGCCGACGGTGAACAGCACCAGCAACAGCGAGAGCAACAGCCGCTGCGTGTTGCGCAACGCGCGGCGCCCATGCACGCGCAGACGCGATACGGGACGATGCCGGGGCTCGGGCATGCGGCGCTCCTTGAACGGAAAAACCGGGTGTGACGACTCGCGCAGTATCCGCGCCTGCCTGGCGCGGACGTTAAGCCGATGTCGGAAACCGCCGCGGCGTTTGCGCGGGATTCACCTGCAGCGCACGGACTGGCTGCTAGAGGCCCGGCGGCATGGTCACCAGAAAGCGCGCGCCGCCCAGTTCCTCGGAACGGCTTACCTGCAGTTCGCCGCGATAGCCCTTGACCAGGTCCTGCACGATGGCCAGGCCGATGCCGTGGCCATGCACGCGTTCGTCGCCGCGCACGCCGCGCTGCAGGATGTGCGCGACTTCCTCCGGTGCGATGCCGGGGCCATCGTCCTCCACCGACATCACCAGGCCGGCGCGGCGGCTGCCGGCCGCCGGCGCCGGACGCACGCTCAGCAGCACCCGCCGCCGCGCCCACTTGAAGGCGTTCTCGAGCAGGTTGCCGAGCAGTTCCTGCAGGTCGCCGGGTTCGCCGTGGAAGCGCGCGCTCGGCTCGATGTCGAACTCGCACAGCACGCCCTTGGCCGCGTACACCTTCTCCAGGCCGCGCACGATCTCTTCGGCATTGGGTTCGATCGGCAACGGCGCGGAGAACAGCTTGTGACCGCTGGAAGCGGCGCGGCTGAGCTGGTAGGTCACCAGGTTGTTCATGCGCCGCAACTGCGCATCCAGCTCCTCGCGCAGCTCCGGGCCGTCGTTGCCGCTGTCGAGCTGGGTGCGCAAGACCGCCAACGGCGTCTTCAGGCTGTGCGCCAGGTCGGCCAGGGTGTTGCGCTGGCGGTCCAGATTCTCGCGCTCGCTCTCGATGAAGGCGTTGATGCTGTCGGTCAGCGGTTCCAGCTCGCGCGGATGCCGGTCGCCCATGCGCACCGCTTCGCCGCGCTGCACCTTGGTCAGTTCGTTGATCACGCGTCGCAGCGGGCGCAGGCTCCATTGCAGAATGAAGGCCTGCAGCAGCAGCAGGATCAACCCGGCGCCGCCGAGGTTGAACCACACCCGGCCGCGGAACACGCGCAGTTGCGCACCCAGCGCGCGGGTGTCCTCCATGATGTAGATGGTGACCGGGGTTTCCTTGTCGCGGCGCACGTAGGCCAGGCCGATGCCGTAGCGGTAGACCTCGCCTTCGCTGCCGTCGATCTGGGTCATCGGCCAGGGGCCGTCGAAGGTTTCCTGGCGCGGTTCGAGCATGCCGCCCCTGGGCGGCAGCGGGCCCTCGCTGGACATCGAGATCCAGCGTTCGTTGGGCATCACGATCTGCGCGTACAGGCCGCTGCCCGGCCGGTCGAAATGCGGATCCGGCGGCGGCTTGTCGTTGTTGATGTACAGCGAGCCGTCGCGCGCCACGTCGACGTTGTTGGCGTAGGCGGTGGCGTAGCTCTTCAGGCGCTCGCGCAGGTTGCTCAGCGCGGTGTCGGCGAAGGCCTGGTCCAGCGCATAGCCGGCCGCGGCCAGGAACGCCACCAGGCTCAGGCTGGCGGCCAGCAACTGGCGCGCCTGCAACGAACGCGGGCGCCAGCGCTTGTACCACTTGGGCCGTGCCGCCACGCTGTCGCGTCCTTCGGTTGCTCGTCGCAGGCGCGTGGGATCAGCCTTCGGTGCGCGGGATCGCGAACCGGTAACCGCGACCGCGCACGGTCTCGATCGGCTTCAGTTCGCCGTCCGGATCCAGCTTCTTGCGCAAACGGCCGATGAACACTTCCAGCACGTTGGAGTCGCGATCGAAGTCCTGCTGGTAGATGTGCTCGGTGAGGTCGGCCTTGGAGACCAGTTCGCCGGCATGCATCATCAGGTACTCGAGCACCTTGTATTCGTAGCTGGTCAGATCGACGTTGCTGCCGCTGACGCTGACCGTCTGCGCCGCCAGATCCAGTGCCACCGGCCCGCATTCCAGGGTCGGCTTGCTCCAGCCCGCGGCGCGGCGCAGCAGCGCGTTGACCCGCGCCAGCAACTCCTCGACGTGGAACGGCTTGACCAGATAGTCGTCGGCGCCCTGCTTCAGGCCCTCGACCTTGTCCTGCCAGCTGGAACGCGCGGTGAGGATCAGCACCGGGAACTTCTTGCCTTCGTCGCGCAGCGCCTTGATCAGCTCCATGCCCGACATCTTCGGCAAGCCGAGATCGATGATGCCCACGTCGAACGGCACTTCGCGGCCCATGTACAGGCCTTCCTCGCCGTCCTGCGCCGCATCCACCGCAAAGCCTTCGCGCTTCAGGCGAGCAGCCAGGGTCTCTCGCAGCGGAGCTTCGTCTTCGACCAGAAGGATACGCATGAACTCTCCCTAGTTACTTACAGATGGCCGGCGGCCGGGGCAGTGTGTATGACAAGCTGAACCAGACTATCCGGGCTCAGGGGTTATCGCCGCGTGGTGGTTCCTGCGCATCGCTCGGGCGCGGCACGCGCGGCGGCGTGGCGCGGCCAGGCTGCGGATCGTCCATGTAGCGCACGCGGCCGCGGCCATCCATGTACTTGACGCGATTGATGTCGCGCCCGTCGAACGGCACGCGCTCGGCACCGAGGATCTGTCCACCGGTAGACCGCTGCACCCGGCGCACCGCATCGGACAGCGAACTGCCGTTGTAGTCGCGCGCCCGGGGCGCCTCGCGGGCCGGCGCCATCGGCGGCCCCCCTGGCGGACCCGGCGGACCCGGCTGCTGCGCCCAGCCATGGCCGGCCGCCATGAGCGCGAGTGCGATCACGGCAGTGGTACGGCAGCGGCGGAGAGTGGGCGAGGTCACGAGGTGGCATCCTAACGGACTGATCGGAAACGTTCAAAAGTTGTGAAACGCGACACCTGGCGGCGGGGCAGCGATTTCGCAAAATCGAGCCAAATTCTTGATTTTTCGGGGTGAATCCGATCTGAACTTTTCCTGCCGCGGCCGCCTTCGTTCAGTGAAATGAACTCCCGCTGCCGCGCCGGCGGGCGCTTGTCGGCACCCCTCAGCCCCGCCTCGGCAAGGGTCTGCCGCTCCTGCTGGTATTGGACCGGCTGCCGCAGGAAGCTGAACAAAGTAACTGAACGCGCATCCAAAAGGGAGGTGCAGCGTCTGTCAGGACAGCTTGCGTTGGGGACCCGGGAGCGGAGCGCGGACGAATGGCGCCCCTCCGGACATCGCTACGCTGCGACCTGCGGTGTCCCCGTGGTCATGAGCAACGCCTGTTCCACTAGCGCCCAGTCCGCGCCCGGCCGGTGCGCGCCCTCGCTGAGCACCTGGCGGAACGCGCGGCCACCGGGCTGGCCGTGGAACAGGCCGAGCAGGTGGCGGGCGATGTGCTTGAGCGCAACGCCGTCGGCCAGGCGCGCCTGGACATACGGCTGGAGCGCGCGCAGCAACTCGGCACGCGGCCGCGGCGCGGCGCCGGTCAGGGCCGCATCCAGCCGGTGCAGCACGTAGGGATCGTGGTAGGCCGCGCGACCCAGCATCACCCCATCGACCGACTGCAGCTGCGCCCGCGCCGTGTCCACGTCGGCCAGCCCGCCGTTGAGCACGATCTGCAGCTGTGGGCGCTCGCGCTTGAGCCGGTAGGCCCAGTCGTAGCGCAGCGGCGGCACCTCGCGGTTCTCCTTCGGCGACAGGCCCTGCAGCCATGCGTTGCGCGCATGCACCACGAACAGCCCGCAGCCGGCGGCGGCGACCTGATCGACGAAAGCGAGGAAGACCTCGTAGTCGTCATCCTGGTCCACGCCCAGCCGGCACTTCACCGTGACCGGGATGTCCACCGCCTGCACCATCGCCGCCACGCACTCGGCGACCAGCGCCGGCTCGCGCATCAGGCAGGCGCCGAAGCGCCCGGCCTGGACCCGGTCGGACGGGCAACCGCAGTTGAGATTGATCTCGTCGTAGCCCCACTCCTGGCCGATCCGCGCCGCCTGCGCCAGCAGCGCCGGATCGCTGCCGCCGAGTTGCAGCGCCAACGGATGCTCGACCGCATCGAAGCCCAGCAGCCGCGCGCGATCGCCCAGCACCACCGCATTGGCATGCACCATCTCGGTGTACAGGCGCGCCGACGGCGCCAGCAGCCGGTGGAACACGCGGCAATGGCGGTCGGTCCAGTCCATCATCGGCGCGACGGACAGGCGCAGGGAGGCGGCGTAGGCCGCGGACAGGTCGGAAGCAGGAAGCGGAAGCGTCATCGGGCGCGGCGGTGCTGCGCTCCCGCTTGCGGCGGAAGCGTCAGAGCATTGGCTTTGGGATCAATAGCTTACACGTTCGCCATGAACGCTGCCGATGCCCGCCCGCAAATTCACTTGGCGCTTGACCAACCGCCGCATCCGGCCTATCGTGCGCTCGCCGAAGGTATCCATCGCTTCATTCGGATGAAGGGATGGATTTAAACGGGAATCCGGTGAAGGCCGGCGCCGCAAGCGCCTGCCCATTCCGGAGCTGCCCCGCAGCGGTGAATGGAAACGACCTCCGTCAATGGCACTGGGCCGGCGCGTGCCGGCCTGGGAAGCGACGGACAGTAGGCGCGCAGCCGGCACGGTGCGCTCGTCCATCAGCCCGAATACCGGCCCCGGCCGGAGGACCTGTGCGTCCTTCGATTCGACCTGGCGCCTCCGCGGGGAGGCGGCCGGAAGCCGTGCCGTGGCCCTGCGCCGCGCCGCGCTCTTCCGCCTGCCCGCGTGGTGCCGGTTCGCCCGCGGGGGCGAAGGTCGCTGGCGTGGCGGGCGTCCCGTGCGAACGGGCGGACGGCGCGCGGTTCCTTCGTTCCTCAATGCCCATGAACGCAATGAGGAAACGCAAATGACGATCGTGACCAACCTGGGCTTCCCGCGCATCGGTGCGCGGCGCGAGCTCAAGCGTGCGCTGGAAAGCTACTGGCGCCGCGAAACGGATGCGGCAAGCCTGCAAGACACGGCGCGGCAGCTGCGCCAGCGGCATTGGCGGCTGCAGGTCGAAGCCGGGGTGGATCTGCCGCCCAGCAACGACTTCAGCCTGTACGACGCGATGCTCGACACCGCGTTCCTGTTCGATGCGATCCCGCAGCGCTACCGCGCGCTGGCCGATGCCGATCCGCTGGCCGGCTACTTCGCGATGGCGCGCGGCTCGCAGGAGGACGGCCTGGACCTGCACGCGCTGGAAATGACCAAGTGGTTCGACACCAACTACCACTACCTGGTGCCGGAACTGGCGCGACGCCAGCACTTCCGCCTGCGCGGCGACAAGCCGCTGGCCGAGTTCCTGGAAGCCAAGGCGCTGGGCATCACCACGCGCCCGGTGCTGATCGGGCCGGTGACCTTCCTGCTGCTGTCCAAGACCGTGGACGGCAGCGACCGCTGGGCGCTGCTGGACAGCCTGCTGCCGGTCTACGCCGACTTGCTGCAGCAGCTCGACGCGGCCGGCGCCAACTGGGTGCAGATCGACGAGCCGGCATTGGTGCTGGACCTGGACGAGGCCGCGCGCGACGCCTATCGCCGCGCCTATGCGTTCCTGGCCCAGGCGCCGCGGCCGAAACTGCTGCTGACGACGTACTTCGGCGAACTGGGCGACAACCTGGAACTGGCCGCGGCGCTGCCGGTGGACGGCCTGCACGTGGACCTGGTGCGCGGCGTGGCGCAGCTGGACGCGGTGCTGCAGGCGTTGCCGGCCGACCGGGTGTTGTCGGCCGGACTGGTCAACGGCCGCAACGTGTGGCGCACGCCGCTGGACAATGCATTGACCCTGGCGCGCTACGCGGCCGGGCATGTCGGCCTCGAACGCCTGTGGCTGGCGCCGTCGTGCTCGCTGCTGCACGTGCCGGTGGATCTGGAACAGGAAAAGGCGCTGGACCGCGAGCTGTACGCCTGGCTGGCCTTCGCCGGGCAGAAGCTGCAGGAACTGCGCACGCTGGCCGACGCGCTGCACGAGCTGCCGCACGCGCAGGCCGAACTGGTCGCGGCGCGCGAAGCACTGGAGGCGCGGCGCGCGTCCGCGCGCGTGCATCGGCCGGAGGTCACGCGCCGGGTGGCGGCGCTGGGCGAGGATGCCGGCCGCCGGCAATCGCCCTATCCACAGCGGCGCGACGCGCAACAGGCAGCATTGCGGTTGCCGGCCTACCCGACCACCACCATCGGCTCGTTCCCGCAGACCGCACAGGTGCGGCAGGCGCGCGCGCAACACAAGGCCGGCAAGCTCGGCGATGCCGAGTACGACGCGTTCCTGGCCGCCGAGACCGAGCGCTGCGTGCGCACGCAGGAGCAGATCGGGCTGGACGTGCTGGTGCACGGCGAGTTCGAGCGCAACGACATGGTCGAATACTTCGGCGAGCAGCTCGACGGTTTCGCCTTCACCAAGCAGGGCTGGGTGCAGAGCTACGGCTCGCGCTGCGTGAAGCCGCCGATCATCTACGGCGACGTGCAGCGGCCGGCGCCGATGACGCTGCGCTGGACCCAGTACGCGCAGTCGCTGACCGACAGGCCGATGAAGGGCATGCTGACCGGACCGGTGACGGTGCTGCAGTGGTCGTTCGTGCGCGACGACCAGGAACGCGCGCAGACCTGCCGGCAGATCGCACTGGCGCTGCGCGACGAGGTCCGCGACCTGGAGGCGGCCGGCATCGGCGTGATCCAGATCGACGAGCCGGCGATCCGCGAAGGCCTGCCGCTACGCCGCGCCGACTGGCAGGCGTACCTGGACTGGGCGGTGCAGTGCTTCCGCATCGCCGCGGCCGGGGTGCGCGACGCCACCCAGATCCATACCCACATGTGCTACTCGGAGTTCAACGACATCATCGAGGCGGTGGCGGCGATGGATGCGGACGTGATCTCGATCGAGACCTCGCGCTCGCGGATGGAGCTGCTCGACGCGTTCGTGCGCTTCCGCTATCCGAACGCGATCGGCCCGGGCGTGTACGACATCCACTCGCCACGCGTGCCCAACACGCAGGAGATGGTGCAACTGCTGGACAAGGCGCGGGCGGTGCTGGATCCGCAGCAGCTGTGGGTCAATCCCGATTGCGGATTGAAGACCCGCGGCTGGCCGGAGACGCGCAGCGCGCTGGAAGCGATGGTGGCAGCGGCGCGGCAGCTGCGCGCGCAGCAGGCGCAGGCGGCGTAAGCAAGCGATTGGAGCCGACGATGCCCGGCGTGGTGCACGCCGGGCATCGCAGCGGCAGGAGTGCCCGGCATGCCCGTTCGCGGGCATCGCCGCGCAGCGCCTGGTTGATGCGCCGGTCCCGGGGAGCAGGCCTGCCCTGCCGCACCGCGCTGCGCATCGCGGGCTGATGCGACGAACACGCCGCAGACGGCAAAGCACCCCCGCAACGCTACAGGCGAGCGCGACTCACTCCGTCGTTGCCGCAGCGGCTGCGGGCACTTGTGCGGGCACCGCAGCGGCAGTGCCGTCTGCAAACAGCAGGCTCAGTTGCTGCATGCGGCGATCGCGCCATATCTGCGCCGGCACCGGAATACCTGCGCGTAGCCCAGCCACCAGGGGCGGTACGTCCCGAGGGGCGCCGACAGGCCGGCCGTCGATCTCCAGCAACACGTCCATCGGTTTGATCCCGGCTTGCATGGCGACGCTGCCATCGATCACCTTCACGATCCATGCGCCGCGCGCGGCAGGCAGTCCGGTGGCCTGCGCCACTTCCGCGGTGACCGGCGCGATGCCCACTCCCAGCGCTCTGGGTGCCGCCGCCGCAGCGGCCACGATCTGCGTTGCGGACGGCGAGGTCGGCGAAGCAGCAACCGCGGCGGGCGTCCGCCCGCTCGGCATCCACGCCACTTCGGTGAACTTGGTGTTGAACCCGCCGAACAGCCTGCGATAGTCGCGACTGGCCTTGCCTGCTTCGCCCTGGGTGTCGTACGCGGTGCAGGTGGTGCCTTCGTCCGGCAGGCCGTGCGCGCGCACGGTCTGCTTGAATTCCTCGGCGTACGCCGCACTCTGCGTGTAGACCGCCATCGGATCGGCGCCGGTGGGCATGACGAAGACCTGGCTGGCGACCGTGCGCGCCAGGTCGCTGCGATCGGGAATGTCGACCTGGGTCGCGTAGCAGTAGAAATAGCGCATCGTCTGCGCAGGCGCCTTGGCCGTGGCATCCCACGGCGGCGGCGTCCAGTCCACGTCGCGCCAGCTGCCCACCTTCATCAGGAACAGGCGTTTGCTCCATATGGCGCGCTGCTGCTCGCGCTGCGCCAGCGCTTCCTCGCGCCCGGGACCGAGCGCGCATTCCTTGGTTCCGGCCCCGCCCAGGCTGCCCACATGCTGCAGGAAATCGCTGGCCAGCTCGTTGCTGCGTCGCAGCCAGCCGGTGGCGTCGTCTTGATAGGACACTTCGACGACCGGCGAGGCCCAGACCTTGGCCGGCACCCCGCCGGTGTCGGTCACGCTGCAGAAGGCGAACGCGCTGCGGGTCGGCGCAGGCGCTTGCGCCAGGCCCGCGACGGGCGCCAGCGCGGCGCAAAAAATAGACAAATGCAGTGCATTGCGCAGCATCCGGACATCCCCCTGACTGTTCCAGCATCCCCGCCGGCACCGTGGTGCCGCCCCAGCGCAGACACTAGACCATCCGCCGCGTCTGCACCACAACGCAACGCGCGCGGCGGTGCTGCAGCGCATCGTGGAACTGTCATCGTGGCGGGGTATAACGCAGTCACGTCGCGGCGAGGGGGCGCTGCATCCGCTGCGCAGGCGTGCGATCGCAATCGCGATCGGCGCACTGTCCGGCTTCGCACTGTTCAAGGAGAGAGCCGCCATGTCGACGCTACCGACGTTGTCCCTGCTGTCCACGCTGCTGCTGTCGCCCATGCTCGCGCATGCGGCCGAGCTGGTTCCCAAACAATTGGCCGGTCCTCCCGAGGAATTCGCGCAGATGCGCGCGCCGGCGCCGGCCGAGGCCGCGATCCTGTCCAAGAGCGCGTTGCTGCCGGTGGAATTCGCTTCCGCACGCAGCGGCGAGGCGGCGCAATGGCAGGCGACGCTGCCGGTGGAAAACGGCAAGCTGCGCTTCGTGCTGCTGTCCGGCACGCACGACTGGCAACCGCAGTTGCACGCGCCCGGCGCGGCGAACGCGCGCGCCAGCGCCGCCGCCATCGTGCCGAACGCGGTCGCCACCCGCCTGGGCAGCGGCGACACCGCGCTGCCGGGGCGCGAGTACCGCGTGGACAGCGCCGCCAACGGCAGCTGGACGCTGACCCTGCGCGCCGACGGCAGCGCGGCGCAACGCGGCTACCTGTTGATGGAAGGCGATGCGCGCACCCAGCTGGCGTCCTATCCCAGCGACCGCCGGCAGCTGCACAGCGGGCAACGCATCGGCCTGACCGCGATGCTCGGCGGCAGCGACAGCCACGGCGCCACCACGCTCGGCGCCACTGCCGGGCACATCCGCGATGCGCAGCTGCGCGTCACCGCGCCCGACGGCACGGTGACACAGTGGCCGATGGCCGACGACGGCCGCCATGGCGACGGCGCCGCCGGCGACGGCGTCTATGCCGGCGATTTCCCGGCAAAGGCGCCAGGCAGCTATCTCGCGCAGGTGGTGGTGCACGGCGAGGACGCGGCCGGCCAGGCCTTCGTGCGCACCTCCGAACACGTGCTGCCGGTGCTCGACACCAGCTTGCGCATCGCCGCCGACGCGGTGAGCGCCAGCGCACAGGACGGCACCCGCCTGGCACTGCCGATCCCGGTCAGCGCCAGCGGCCAGGCGCCGGCGCATTACCGCGTGCTCGGCGAACTGTGGGGCACCGGCCGGGACGGCAGCGCGGTGCCGGTGGCCTGGCTCGGCGGCATGCTCGCGCCGCAGAACGGACGCCTGCCGCTGAGCGTGGACGAACGCTGGATCGTGCGTGCCGGCGCGCGCGCGCCGTTCACGCTGCGCAACCTGCGTATCGAGGATCCGGACCATTTCGTGCCGCTGGCCACCCGCGACACGCTGGCGCTGACCCTGCCGGCGCTGCGCCGCAGCAGCGTGGCGCGCGGCGGCGCGATCGACGCCAGCATGCGCATGGGCGAGCGCCCGGCGACGCTGCAGCGCGCGGCGACCGATGCGCAAGCGCAGGCGACCGGCAAGCGCCTGGTGCTGGTGCATGGCTATTGCTCCGGCGGGGTGTGGCCGGCGGCGCAGTTCAGCAACGCCTCGACCTTCCTGGACGCCAACCAGAACCGCAGCAACGACCAGTTCGCGCAATTGCTGGGGCAGTTCGGCAGCCAGTGGAATTCGTTCGGCACGGTGGCGCACAGCCAGGGCGGCATGGCCGCGCTGCACCTGTACAGCTACTACTGGAGCGGGCTGGACAATGCCAGCGGCGGGCGCGTCATGCAGTCGGTGGGCACGCCGTACCAGGGCACCAACCTGTCCGGCATCCTGGCCACGGTGGGATCGTGGTTCGGCGTGGGCTGCGGCAGCAACAGCGACCTGACCTACGACGGCGCCAAGGCCTGGCTGGCCGGCATCCCGACCTCGGCGCGGGCGCTGGTCAACTACTACACCACCTCCTTCGCCAAGACCAACTGGTACACCAACGACTACTGCAACGCGGCGTCGGACCTGGTGCTGGACGACCCGGAGGACGGCGTGGTCGAGCAGGTCAACGCGCAGCTGCCGGGCGGGGTCAACCGTGGCCACACCACCGGCCAGTGCCACACCACCGGCATGCGCGATCCGGCGCAATACCTGGACGCCAGCCGCAACGCGACGATGAACGCCAACGCGGCGCGGTGAGGGGCCGGGATTGGGGATTGGGGATTTGGGATTGGCAAAAGCGGCTGCACCGGGCCTGCAGGCTCGGTGCAGTTTCGATCCGAATGCCGCTTTTTGTAGGAGCGGCTTCAGCCGCGACAGGCACTACCGGTAACGCCTGTCGCGGCTGAAGCCGCTCCTACAGGCATCGGGGAGGCGCTAACGCCCCGCCTCCGCCACAGGCATGCCGCTCTGCGCGTCGGCACCGCCGCCGAGCACCTTGTACAGGGTGACGCGGTTGCTGGCTTCGGTCAGGCGCAGGGTGATCAGGTCCTGCTGCGCGGAATACAGCGAGCGCTGCGAGTCCAGGGCGTCCAGGTAGCTGTCCACGCCGTTGCGATAGCGTGCGTCGGCCAGGGTGTAGCTGCGCTGGGTGACATCCACCAGGGCACGCTGCGCATCCATGCGTTCGTCCAGCTGCGCACGCGTGGCCAGCGCATCGGCCACTTCGCTGAAGGCGGTCTGGATGGCCTGCTCGTACTCGGCGACATTGACGTCGCGGGTGATCTTGGATTCGTCCAACTCGGCCTTGAGCGCGCCGGCACGGAAGATCGGTACGCTGATGCTGGGCACGAACGACCAGGTGCGGTTGCCGGCGTCGAACAGGCTGGACAGCGCGGTGCTGCTGCGCCCGGTGGAAGCGGTCAGCGAGATGGTCGGGAAGAACGCCGCACGCGCCGCGCCGATGTCGGCGTTGGCCGATTTCAGCGTGTGCTCGGCGTACAACACATCCGGGCGCTGCAGCAGCACGCGCGACGGCAGCGGCGACGGCAGCGGCGCCAGCGCCACGCCGCTTTCCAGTGCGGTCGCCTGCGGCAACGTGTCCGCCGTCACCGGCGCGCCGACCACCAGGTCCAGCGCATTGCGCGAGGTGGCCAGCTGCGTGGTGTAGGTGGCCACGTCGGCACGCGCGCTCTCCACGCTGGTCTGCACCTGCGCCAGATCCAGCCCGGAGGCGATGCCTTCCTGATGCCGCGCCTCGGTGAGCTTCAGGGTCTGCCGCTGGCTGTCCAGGGTCTGCTGCGCCAGCGCCAGCCGCTGCTGGTCGGCGGCCACGGTCAGCCAGTCGGCGGCGACCTCGGCGACCAGGCTCATGCGCGTGCTGCGCTGGGTCTGCGCGGTAGCCAGGTAGGTTTCCAGCGCCTCGTTCTTGAGGCTGCGGATGCGCCCGAACAGGTCCAGTTCCCAGCTGCTGATGCCGACGTCGGCCGAGTACGTACGCCCCACTTCGGAGCGTCCGCTGCTGCTGGTGGATGCGCTGCTGCGCGATGCGCTCTGGCTGCCGCTGAGGTCCACCGACGGGTACAGGTCGGCGCGCTGGATGCGGTACTGCGCGCGCGCCTTGTCGATGTTGAGCACGGCCACGCGCAGGTCGCGGTTGTTGTCCAGCGCCTGCGCGATCACCTGCTGCAGGCGCGGGTCCAGGAACACCTGGCGCCAGTCCAGCGTGGCCACATCGGCGGCATCGCCGCTACCGGTGCCGCTGTCGGCGAAGGTGGCCGGCACCGGCGCGTCGGGACGGGCGTAGCTCGGCGCCATGCTGGCGCAGCCGGCGAGGACACCGGCGCAGGCCAGGGCCAGCGCGGTACGGATCAGGGACACTCGGATCACGGCGTTGCCTCCTCGCTGCGCAGCGGTTCCGGTTCGGCCCGCTTGCCGGGGAACAGACTGCGCACGATCACGTAGAACAGCGGTACGAAGAAGATGCCGAGCATGGTCGAGATCAGGGTGCCGCCGAGCACGCCGGTGCCCAGCGAATGGCGCCCGCCCGAACCGGCGCCGCTGCTGATCACCATCGGCAACACGCCGAGCATGAACGCCAGCGAGGTCATCAGGATCGGCCGCAGACGCATGCGCGCGGCATGCAGCGTGGCTTCGATCAGCGGCTGGCCCTTCTCTTCCAGCTCCTTGGCGAACTCGACGATCAGGATGCCGTTCTTGGCCGCCAGGCCCATCGTCGCCAGCAGGCCGACCTGGAAGTAGATGTCGTTGGACAACCCGCGCAGCCACGTCGCCAGCAGCGCGCCGACGATGCCCACCGGCACCGCCAGCATCACCGAGATCGGGATCGACCAGCTCTCGTACAGCGCCGCCAGGCACAGGAACACGAACACCAGCGACACCGCGTACAGCATCCAGGTCTGCGCGCCGGAGGCCTGCTCCTGGTAGGACATGCCCGACCAGGCGTAGCCGACATCCTTGCCCACCTTGCCGACCAGCCCGGCGATGCCGTTCATCGCGTCGCCGGAACTGATGCCGCTGGCGGCGCTGCCGGTGATCTCCATCGACTCGACCCCGTTGAAGCGGTTCAGCACCTGCGGCGCATACGCCCACGCGCTGCTGGAGAAGGCCGAGAACGGCACCATCGCCTCGCTGCTGTTGCGCACGTACCAACGGCCGATGTCGCTGGGCAGCATGCGCGCGCTCGCCTCGCCCTGCACGTAGACGCGCTTGACCCGGTTGTTGTTGAGGAAATCGTTGACGTAGCTGCCGCCCATCACCGTGGCCAGCGTGGTGTTGATGTCCGACGCGTCCAGGCCGAGCGCGCCGGCCTTGGCGTCGTCGATCTGCACGCGGTAGGTCGGCGCGTCTTCCAGGCCGTTGAAGCGCACCGCGGTCATGCCCTTGTCGGCGTTGGCCAGCTGCAACAATTGCTGGCGTGCGGCGACCAGCGCGTCGTGGCCCTTGCCGGCCACGTCCTGCAGTTCCAGGGTGAAGCCGGAACTGGTGCCCAGGCCGTTGATCGCCGGCGGCGACAACGCGAACACCTGCGCGTCGGGCAGCGCGCCCATCATCGCGCCGGTGATGCGGTTGGCGATTTCCTGCGCGGAGGCATCGCGCTCGGCCCAATCCTTGAGCTTGATGAAGCCCATGCCCGAGTTCTGGCTGCTGCCGGCGAAGCTGAAGCCGGAGATGGTCATCACCCCCGCCACTTCCGGCTGCTTGAGGATGAAGCCGGTGGCCTGATCGATCGACTGCTGGGTGCGCTGCTGGGTGGCGCCGGCCGGCGTGGTGAACATCACCATCAGCATGCCCTGATCTTCTTCGGGCAAGAACGAGCTGGGCAGGCGCCAGAACAGCAGCGCCATCACCGCGAGCAGCACCAGATAGACCAGCCCGCCGAGCTTGCGGTGGCCGATCAGCTTGCCCACGCCGCGACCGTAGCCATCGGCACCGCGGTCGAAGCGGTCGTTGAACCAGGTGAAGAAGCGCCCGAGCAGGCCCTTGCGTGACACGTGGCCGCCCTGCTCGATCGGCTTGAGCAGGCTGGCGCACAGCGCCGGACTCAGGGTCAGCGCCACCAGCAGCGACAGCAGCATCGCCGCGGCGATGGTCACCGAGAACTGGCGGTAGATCTCGCCGGTGGCGCCGCCGAAGAACGCCATCGGCAGGAACACCGCGGTCAGCACCAGGGCGATGCCGACCAGCGCGCCGGTGATCTGGCCCATCGAGGTGTAGGTCGCCTGCCGCGGCGACATGCCCTCCTCGCTCATCAAGCGCTCGACGTTCTCCACCACCACGATCGCATCGTCCACCAGCAGGCCGATCGCCAGCACCATCGCGAACATGGTCAGCGTGTTGATCGAATAGCCGAGCAAGGCCAGCACGCCGAAGGTGCCCAGCAGCACCACCGGCACCGCGATCACCGGCACCAGCGTGGCGCGCCAGTTCTGCAGGAACAGGTACATCACCAGCACCACCAGCACGATCGCCTCGAGCAGGGTCTTGACCACTTCCTCGATGGAGATGCGCACGAACGGCGTGGTGTCGTAGGCGACTTCGTATTTTAGGCCGGCGGGGAAATACGGCTTGAGCTGCTCCAGCTTGGCTTCCACCGCCTTGGCCGCGTCCAGCGCGTTGGCGCCGGTGGCCAGCTGCAGGCCCATGCCGGAGGCGGCCTTGCCGTTGTACTTGGAACTGGACGAATACGATTTGGAGCCCAGTTCGACCCGCGCCACGTCGCGCAGGTACACGGTGGCGCCACCGGCCTGCGACTTCAGCACGATCGCCTCGAACTGCGCCGGGGTCTTGAGCTTGCTGCGCGAGGTGACCGTGGCGTTGAGCTGCTGGCCCTGCGCCGCCGGCAGCGCGCCCAGCGCGCCGGAGGAGACGTCGGCGTTCTGCGCCGAGATCGCATTGCTCACGTCCGAGGGCATCAGCGCATAGGTGCGCAGCTTTTCCGGATCCAGCCACACCCGCATCGAATATTCGGAGCCGAACACGTTGACCCCGCCGATGCCGTTGAGCCGGCTGATCGGGTCCTGCAGCGTGGACACCATGTAGTCGCCGATGTCGGTGCTGTCCATGCTGCCGTCTTCGGAGGTGAAGGCCAGCACCATGAACATGCTGCTGCCGGCGGACTTGGTGACGGTCACGCCATTGCTCTGCACCGCCTCGGGCAGCATCGACTCGCCTTGCGAGACCTTGTTCTGCACCTGCACCTGCGCGGTGTCCGGATCGGTGCCGGAATCGAAGGTCAGGGTGATCGAGGCGCTGCCGGCGGAGCTGCTGCTGGAGGACATGTACAGCAGGTTGTCCAGGCCGGTCATCTGCTGCTCGAGGATCTGCGTCACCGAGTTCTGCACGGTCTCGGCGGAGGCGCCGGTGTAGGTGGCGCTGACGGTGATCGAAGGCGGAGCGATGTCCGGATACTGTTCCAGCGGCAGCGATAGGATCGAGATCGCGCCGGCCAGGGTGATGACGATCGCGATGACCCAGGCGAAGATGGGACGGTCGATGAAGAAACGGGCCATGGCGGTTCCTCAGTCGGCCTTCGGCGCCGCCGCGGCGCCTTGGGTGGCCGCGGGGGGCGTGGCGGTCGCGGCGGCCGAGGTCACTTCCACCGCCTTGACCTGGTCGCCGACCGCGACCTTCTGCAGGCCCTGCACGATGACCTTGTCGCCGGCCTTCAGCCCGTCGCGCACCACCCACTTGTCGCCGATCGCATCGCCGGTGGTCAGCACGCGCTGCGCGACCTTGTTGTCGCTGCCGACCACCAGGGCCACCGCCTCGCCCTTGCTGTTGCGGCTGATCGCCTGCTGCGCCACCAGGATGGCCTGCTCGTCCACCGCCATCGACAGCACCGCCTTGACGTACATGCCCGGCAGCAACAGACGATCGGGATTGGGCACCACCGCACGCAGCTTGACCGTGCCGGTGGCGGTATCGACCGCGGCATCCACCACTTCAAGCGTGCCGCTGCGCGCGTAGGTGCTGCCGTCCTCCAGCTGCAGCTTCACTTCGGCCTTGCCGTCCACCGCCTTGAGCTGGCCGGCGTCGAGTTGGCGGCGCAGCTGCAGCAGTTGCGCGCTGGACTGGGTCACGTCCACGTACATCGGATCGAGCTGGTTGATGGTGGCCAGCACGTCGCTCTGGCCGGCGCTGACCAGCGCGCCCGGCGTGTAGCTGGAGGTGCCGATGCGGCCGTCGATCGGCGCGGTAATGCGGGTGTAGTCGAGATTGATCCGCGCGGTCTGCAGCGAGGCCTTGGCCGCGACCACCGCCGCCTCGTTTGAGCGCAGCGTGGCCACCGCGTCGTCGCCGTCCTGCTTGCTGACCGCGTCCAGCGCGACCAGGGTCTGGTAGCGCTGCGCCTTCGGCCTGGCCGACAGCACCGCCGCCTCGGCCTGGGCCAGGTCGCCCTTGGCGGTGTCGTACGCCGCCTGGTAGCTGGCCGGATCGATCTCGTACAGCACCTGCCCGGCCTTGACGTCCTGGCCCTCGGTGAACAGGCGCTTGCGCAGGATGCCGCCGACCTGCGGGCGCACGTCCGAGGTCATGTAGGCCACGGTGCGGCCGGACAGGGTCTGGTCCAGCGCCAGTCGCTGCGCCTTCACCGTCTGCACGCCGACCTGCGCCTGCGGCATCTGCGGCGGCTGCTTGGAGGAACACGCGGCCACTGCCGCGGCGATGGCCGCGGCCAGCAACCAGCGCGAGGACGAGACGGGGAAGCGACGGGCGACGACGGGCAGCATGCGGCGAACTCACGGTTTATCCGAATGTGGCCACGCTACGGCGCGAATGTGCAGCAAATTTGGAGATTGCCGGCAGCGGCGCGGATTCGCTTGATTTCCCCTGCGGCGACGCGGCTAATACGCAACACCCCCCGTCGCCGCGTCCCGCATTGCCTCTCCGATGAAACTGGGCATCACCGCCAAGCTGTTCCTCGCCATCCTCGCCGCGTGCGTGGCGGTGCTGCTGGTCAATGGCATGGCCGTGCAGGTCTTCCTCAAGCGCCAGTTCCTGGATTACCTCAACGAACAGGGCGTGGAGCGCATGCTGGAGACCTTGCCGCGGGTCAGGGCCGAGTACGCGCGGCATGGCAACTGGGACTTCGTGCGCGACAATCCCGATGCCTGGTTCGTGCTGATGCGCCCGGAGCACGGCCCCGGCCTGCCGCGCCTGCCGCCGCCGGTGTCCGACCAGACCGGCGCGGTCTTCCGCTTCGCCGTGCTCGACCAGAACTACCGCTCGGTGATCGGCAATCCCGATGTCGGCCGCGACGACATCCTGCGCCCGATCGTGGTCGACGGCCGCACCGTCGGCTGGATGGCGATGCTGCCGTTCCAGAAGGTGCTGGCGGCCGAGGACGCGCGCTTCTATCAGGCGCAGCAACGCGCGTGGTGGACGATCGGCAGCGCCTCGCTGCTGGTCGCCGCGCTGCTCGGCTGGCTGCTGTCGCGCGCCTTGCTGCGGCGCATGCGCGGCCTCACCGGCGCCACCCATCGCCTGGCTGCCGGCGATTACGCCACCCGCATCGACACCGGCGCGCGCGACGAATTCGGCCAGCTGGCGCGCGACTTCAACCTGCTGGCGCAGGCGCTGGAACACAACGAACGCGCACGCCGCGAGTTCATGGCCGACATCTCGCACGAGCTGCGCACGCCGCTGGCGGTGCTGCGCGCCGAACTGGAAGCGCTGCAGGACGGCATCCGGCCGATGACCCCGGCCTCGCTGGGCTCGCTGCACCAGCAGGTCGGCCAGCTCGGCAAGCTGATCGAAGACCTGTACGACGTCTCGCTGACCGACGTCGGCGCGCTCGCCTACCGGCGCGCGCCGGTCGATCTGGCGCTGATCCTGGCCACGGTGCTGGCCGGCGTGCAGGCGCGCTTCGCCGCCGCGCCGTTGCAGCTGCAGGTGCAGATCGACGCCGGCCCGCTGCAGGTGGACGGCGACGAGCGCCGGCTGCAGCAACTGCTCGGCAACCTGCTGGAGAACACGCTGCGCTACACCGATGCCGGCGGCACGGTGCAGGTAAGCTGCGTGCGTCGCGACACGGTGCTGGAACTGGTGGTCGAGGACAGCACACCGGGCGTGGACGCGGACAAGCGCGAGCGCCTGTTCGAACGCTTCTACCGCACCGAGGCTTCACGCAACCGCGCCAGCGGCGGCAGCGGCCTGGGCCTGGCGATCTGCCGCAACATCGCCGAGGCGCACGGCGGCTCGATCAACGCCGAGGCCTCCGCGCTCGGCGGCCTGCGCGTGGTGCTGCGCCTGCCGGCGCTGCCGGCATGAACGGCCTGGATCCGATCGGCCACATCCTGATCGTCGAAGACGAACCGCGCCTGGCCGCGGTGATGCGCGAGTACCTGCATGCGGCCGGCTATTCGCACGACTGGATCGCCGATGGCGCGCAGGCGCTGGGCGCGTTCCGCGCGCAGAAGCCGGACCTGGTGCTGCTGGACCTGATGCTGCCCAACCGCGACGGCCTGGAAATCTGCCGCGACCTGCGCAAGGAAAGCGCGGTGCCGGTGATCATGGTCACCGCGCGCGTGGAGGAGATCGACCGCCTGCTCGGCCTGGAGATCGGCGCCGACGACTACATCTGCAAGCCGTTCAGTCCGCGCGAGGTGGTGGCGCGGGTACAGGCGGTGCTGCGCCGCCATCGCCACGATCCCAACGACGCCGCAGCGCCGGGCCTGCGCATCGACGAAGACGCCTGCCGCGCCAGCGTGCATGGCCGCGACCTGGACCTGACCCAGGTGGAGTTCCGCCTGCTGCGCACCCTGGCCACCGCCCCGGGCCGGGTGTATTCGCGCGAACAGCTGATGGACCGGCTGTATGCCGACCACCGCATCGTCACCGACCGCACCGTGGACAGCCACGTCAAGAACCTGCGCCGCAAGCTCGCCGACGTCGGTGGCGAAGAGTGGGTGCGCTCGGTGTATGGGGCGGGGTATCGGTTTGAGCCGTGAATGGCTGGGAGGCTGGGAGTGGGGAATCGGGAATGGGGAATAGGTAGAGCGGAAGCGGTGCTCGGCTGCTGGCTTGTCCCTTCGCTATTGCGTTTTCTGCGTTTCCAATTTCAGTTCGAATTGCGAATCGCGATTGGAAACATGCAGAGCCAGCGTCGCGCGCGCTCTTGATTTTGCCATTCCCGATTCCCGATTCTCCAATCCCGGCCTCACCGAAACACCACCGTCCGATGCCCGTTGAGCAGAATGCGATGCTCGACATGGCGGCGTACCGCGCGGGCCAGCACCAGCGACTCGGTATCGCTGCCCAGGCGCACCAGGTCGCGCGGGGTCATCGCGTGGTCCACGCGGGCCACGTCCTGTTCGATGATCGGGCCTTCGTCGAGATCGCCGGTGACGTAGTGCGCGGTGGCGCCGATGATCTTGACCCCGCGCGCGTGCGCCTGGTGGTACGGCTGCGCGCCCTTGAAGCTGGGCAGGAAGCTGTGGTGGATGTTGATCGCGCGCCCGGCCAGCGCGGCGCACAGCGTCGGCGACAGGATCTGCATGTAGCGCGCCAGCACCACCAGGTCGATGCGCTCGCGCTCCACCAGCGCCAGCAGCTGCGCTTCCTGTTCGGCGCGGTTGTCGGCGCCGACCGGCAGGTGGTGGAACGGCACGTCGTAGGAGCGCGCCAGCGCGGCGAAATCATTGTGATTGGACGCCACCGCGGCGATGTCCACGCGCAGCTGCCGACTATGCGCGCGAAACAGCAGATCGTTGAGGCAGTGGCCCTGCTTGCTGACCAGCACCAGCAGGCGCGCGCGGCGCCGCGCATCGTGCAGTTGCCAGTCCATCGCGTAGTCGGCGGCGAGCGGCGCCAGCTGCACTTTCACCGCAGCGACGATGCCGTCGGCGGGCACGTCGAAATGCACGCGCAGGAAGAAGCGACCGCTCTCCTCGTCGCCGAACTGCTGTGCGTCGAGGATATTGCAGCCGTGCTCGAACAGCAGGCCACTGACGCGGTAGACGATGCCGGTACGGTCCGGGCAGGACAGGGTCAGGATGTAGTCGGGGCGCATCCGCGCAATGATAGGGGAGAATGCGGGACTCAGGACTCAGGACTCAGGACTCAGGACTCGGGACTCGGGACTCGGGACTCGGGATTCGGGATTCGGGACTCGGGATTCGGGACTCGGGATTCGGGATGGCGGGCTGCGGATGCCGCAGCGACATTGCCGGGCGTCTTGCCGAATGTAGGAGCGGCTTCAGCCGCGACGGGCTTTACCGATAGGTCCTGTCGCGGCTGAAGCCGCTCCTACAGGGGACTTGCGGCAGGCCAGCCAGGTGCACTGTGGGAGGGACTTCAGTCCCGACGCTTTACCGCGAAGGAAAGCGCACCACTTCGCTCGTCGCGGCTGAAGCCGCTCCTACAGGGACTTGCGGCGGACCAACCGAGTGCATTGTGGGAGGGACTTCAGTCCCGACGCTCCAATGCACAGGAAAGCGCACCGCTTCACTCGTCGCGGCTGAAGCCGCTCCTGCAAGGTGCGGCATCCGCATGCTGGCGGCACACAGCCTCGCCTGCGCGCCAGGCCGCGCTCACTCCGGGCGCAGGCGCAGCGCCAGGCGCCGGTTGACCTTCTCCAGCCGCGCCAGCGAGTCTTCCACCGACATGCCGACCGCCTCGTGGGTGGTGATGTGCGCACGCAGATGCGCCGGGTCGTCCAGGTCGCCGCGCACCAGGAACACGTTCTCGCCCTGCTCCACTTCGCCCAGTTCGCGGCTCAGCACCACGTGATCGACCTGGTCGAAGCCGTACTCCTTGGCCAGCGGCAGCAGCCGCGCCACCATGCGCTCGCTGATCGCGTCGGGCGCGCGGCCGCAGGCGGCATCCAGCGCATGCACGCCCTCGCGGATCTGTGCGTACAGCAGGTGGTCGGGATGCTCCGGGTGCTCGGGGCCGAGCGTGGCCTCGCGTGCGACGGCGCGCGGCGGCTGGATGGGCGTCATGGCGCCGGGGTCGGACGAATTCGGGCTCATGGCATCCTCCTATGATGCGCTTGCAGGCCGCCGCACCTTAGCGGCAAGCACGCGGCCAGCTCAAGCGCGGCGACGCAGTCTGCACCAAACCGCGACAAGGCGACCTGAAGATGGCTGCCGCCGCGCCGCGGCCGCGAACGCTCAGGCCTGACCGGCGCGGCGTGCGGCGACCTTGGCCAGCGCCGACCAGTCCAGCTCGCCGTCGCCGTGCGCGATCGCATCGATGAACTCGTCGCGCAGCACCGCCGCCAGCGGCATCGGCACGTGCCGGGTCTCGCCGGCGTTCAAGGCCAGGCGCACGTCCTTCAGCCCCAGCGTGGTCTTGAAGCCGGCCGGGCTGTAGCGCTGCTCGGCGATCATGCCGCCGTAGTTCTGGTACGCCGGTGCGGCGAACAGGGTGTTGACCAGCATGCCCAGGAAATCGGCCGCGTCCACGCCATGCCCGCGCACCAGCGCCGAGGCTTCGGCCATGGTGCCGATGGCGCTGGCCAGGCACAGGTTGGCGGCCAGCTTGACCGCATTGGCCTGCTCCGGCGCCGCGCCGAAATACCAGGTCTTGCGCCCGATCACGTCGAGCAGCGGCTGCACCCGCGCCAGCGCGTCGGCATCGCCGGCGGCGAGCAGGTTGAGCTGGCCGGCGGCGGCCACGTCGCTGCGGCCCAACACCGGGATCGCCAGGTAGGCCACGCCGCGTTCGGCATGCAAGGCGCTCAGCTCACGCGCCAGCGCCACCGAGATCGTGGCCATGTTGACGTGCACGCTGCCGGCCGGCAGCGCGTCGAGCGCGCCGCGCTCGAGCAGGGTCTCGCGCACCGCCGCATCGTCGGCCAGCATCGAGAACAGCACAGGACCGCGCACCGCGTCGGCCGGCTGCGCGGCCAGCTGCGCGCCGGCCTCGAGCAGCGGCTGCGCCGCGGCCGTGCTGCGGTTCCACACGGTCACCGCGTGCCCGGCGCGCAGCAGGTTGTGCGCGATGGGCTGGCCCATCGTGCCCAGGCCGAGAAATCCGATGCTCATCGCCAACTCCTTGCACAACTCGTGATGGATGCCGCGACCTGCGCGGCGCAGCGCGCGCGGGTCACGCGTCGAACAGGCCGCGCGCCGAACGCGGCTCGCAACGCAGGTATTGCGGCGACGGCTTCAGCTTGGCGCCCAGCGCGGCAGCGGCGTGCCACGGCCAGCGCGGGTCGTAGAGGATGCCGCGGGCCAGCGCGATCGCGTCGGCCTGGCCCTCGGCCAGGATCGCCTCGGCGTGCTGCGGCTCGGTGATCAGGCCGACCGCGATCACCGGCATGCGCACTGCGCGATGGATCGCCTCGGCCTGCGGCACCTGGTAGCCGGCCGCCAGCGGAATCTGCTGGCGGCGGTCGAGGCCGCCGCTGGACACGTGCAGGTAATCGCAGCCCTGCGCCTGCAGCGCCTGCGCCAACGCGACGCTCTGCGCCACGTCCCAGCCGCCCTCGACCCAGTCGGTGGCGGAGATGCGCACGCCCACCGCGATCGACGCCGATACCGCCGCGCGCACCGCCGCATGCACGCGCAGCAGCAGGCGCATGCGGTTCTCCAGGCTGCCGCCGTAGGCGTCTTCGCGCTGGTTGCTCAGCGGCGACAGGAACTGGTGCAGCAGATAGCCGTGCGCGGCATGCAGCTCGATCAGTTCGAAACCCAGCCGTTCGGCGCGCTGCGCCGAGGCGACGAACGCCGCGACGATGGCGTCGATGCCAGCCAGGTCCAGCGCCTGCGGCGGCGTGCCGTGTTCGGCGAAGGCCAGCGCCGACGGCGCCACGGTCTGCCAGCCGTTCGGCTGATCCGGCGCGATCGCGCCGCCGCCGTCCCACGGCTTGTTGGTGGATGCCTTGCGCCCGGCGTGCGCGAGCTGGATTCCCAGCGGCATCGGCGACCAGCGCCGCACCGAGGCCAGCACGCCGCGCAATGCCGCTTCGGTGGCGTCGTCCCACAGGCCCAGGTCGGCGTAGCTGATGCGCCCGCGCGGCTCCACCGCGGTGGCTTCCAGGATCAGCAGGCCGGCGCCGGACTGCGCCAGCTGGCCGAGGTGGATGGTGTGCCAGTCGCTGGCCTGGCCATGCTCGGCGGAGTACTGGCACATCGGCGCGATGACGATGCGATTGGACAACGACAGCGGCCCCAGGGCGAGGGGCGAGAAGAGATGGCTCAAGGTGGCGTTCCGTGGGGGCGCCCGCTGCACTGCGGGCAAGCTGCCATTGCACTCCTGCCGGCGCTGCCGATCAACCACTGCCGGTGGATCAGTTCGTGCGCGGATTCGGAACGCGCCGCGCCGCAGCCGCCAGGGCGTGTCATCGATTGCCGAGTAGGTCGCGTTGGGTCTGCCAGGTCGCCAGCCGGTGCTGCGTGGCGCAGCGCCTGACTGGCAGTCAGGTCAGGTCAAGCCGCGCGGTGCCGGCTGGCGGCCTGACAGGCCCAACCCGTAGGGCCACTGTTGCGCGTGCACGCTGCCGTGCCAGCACTGACGCGAGCACGCATGCGCGGGCGTGGCGCGAGCTGCTCGGGGATTGATGACCCGCCCTAGGCGGCCGCGCGCGGCAGCAGGAACTGCATCGCCTGCGCGCAGGGCTGCGCCAGTTTGAGGCTCAGCAGGTCGTCGCCGCGGGTGCGACCCAGGTTGACCGCGGCGATCGGCAGTCCGGCCTTGGCCGCGGCCTGCACGAAGCGGAAGCCGGAATACACCATCAGCGACGACCCCAGCACCAGCATCGCGTCGGCCTGCTGCAGGTGCGCGAAGGCGGCGGCCACGCGCTCGCGCGGCACGTTCTCGCCGAAGAACACCACGTCCGGCTTCAGCACGCCGCCGCACTGGGTGCAGGCCGGCACCGCGAAGGCGGCGAAGTCCACGCCTTCCAGGTCGGCGTCGCCGTCGGGCGCCTGCCCGGCCTGCAGCGTCGCCCAGTGCGGGTTGTGCTGCAGCAGCTGGTGCTGGAAGTCCTCGCGCGGCAGGCGCCGTTCGCAGTCCATGCAGCGCACCACGTCCAGGCGTCCGTGCAGGTCGATCACCGCGTCGCTGCCGGCGGCCTGGTGCAGGCGGTCCACGTTCTGGGTCAGCAGCAGTTCGACCTGACCGCGCGCTTCCAGCTGCGCCAGCGCCGCATGCGTGGCGTTGGGCCGGGCATGGCCGAAGCGCGGCCAGCCGACCAGACTGCGCGCCCAGTAGCGCTGCCGCGTGGCCAGCTCGCCCATGAACGCCTGGTAGGTGACCGGCTGCGCGCGCTTCCAGTCGCCGGCGGCATCACGGTAGTCGGGAATGCCCGAATCGGTGCTGCAACCGGCACCGGTCAGCACGAACAGGCGCCGGTGGCGCGCGACGAACGCTTGCAGCGCTGCGTCCGTGGCGGCCGGTGCCGGCATGGGCAGGGCGTGATCCGGCAATGTCTGGTGCATCGTACGGGGTCCTTGGGCGGTTGCGTCGGTGCGGCGTGGACGACCGCTGCGCCAGCGACGCGATGAATCCCATCTTGGGTCCGCCGCGCGGCAACGCAAGCGCCCGCAGGCCGGCGTGCCGGCTTCGCATTGCGGCATCTGCCGCGTGAAGACCGCGCACGCGGCGCGCACGGCGCCGAATCCGCGTGCAGCCGCAGCATGCCGCGCATTGAAAGCCCTGCAGAAACTGGCTACTGTCGGGCACCGGCAAGATGCATCGGCTGCGCGCAGCCGCGCTGCCGCACGATGCCTCCGGCAGCAATGCCGCCCATCCCGATTCCGCGTCGTGAGCAGATTTTCCGATCCGATAGGCCAGCCGATCGCCGCCACCGCCACCGCCTCGCTGCGGGTGGCGCTGCTGGAGGACGACGACGTGCTGCGCGACCGGGTCCTGGTGCCCGGCTTGCAGCGGCACGGTTTCGAGGTCACGCCGCTGCGCACCGCGCAGGCGCTGTGGGCGGCGCTGGACGACCAGCGCTTCGATCTGATCGTGCTTGATATCGGCCTGCCGGACAGCGACGGCTTCACCCTGACCCAGCAACTGCAGGCGCAGCGCCCGGGGCTGGGCATCGTCATCCTGAGCGGGCGCGGCGAGCAGCCGGATCTGGTGCGCGGCCTGACCCAGGGCGCGGACTCCTATCTGATCAAACCGGTGCAGATCGAGATCCTGGCCGCCACGCTGTTCAGCGTGGCGCGGCGCATGGCGCGTCCGCTGTCCTCGGCCCCCAGCGCGGCGGAGGAATGGCAGCTGCAGGACGACGGCTGGTGCCTGTTCTCGCCCGATGGCCAGGCGGTGCCGTTGACCGGCTCCGAGCGCAAGGTGGTGCAGAGCCTGTGGAGCGCGCGCGGACGGCTGGTCACCCGCGACGCGTTGATCGGCATGCTCGGCGGCAACCTCGGCCTGGAAGTCGACCCGCATCGCCTGGACGCGCTGCTGCACCGACTGCGGCTCAAGGTGCAGGAGCGCACCGGCGTCGCGCTGCCACTGAAGGCGGTGCGTGGCGAGGGTTACCTGCTCATGCCGCAGGAACGCTGAGCGCCGCCAGCGGCAGGCGCAACACGAAGCAGGTGCCCGCGCCCGGCGCGCTGCGCACCTCCAGGCTGCCTTGCGCCTCCTGCGCCATTTCGAAGGCGACCGCCAGTCCCAGCCCGGTACCTTGACCGGCCGGCTTGGTGGTGAAGAACGGCTCGAACGCCTGCCGCTGCACGTCCGCGCTCATGCCCACACCGGTATCGGCGATCTCGATGCGGGCGCAGGCGCCCTCGCGGCGCAGGCAGATCGAGAAACTGCCGCCGCCGGGCATGGCATCGCGCGCATTGGCGGCGAAATTGAGCAAGGTCAGGTCGAGCCGGCTGCGGTCCAGGAACAGCGGCAACGGTTCCGGCGCCACGTCCAGATGCAAGCGCACGGTCGGCCCGAACAGTTGCCGCAGCATCGGCTGGATGCCACGTAGCGCCTCGCCGGCGTCGAAGCGCTCGGGCACGCTCACTTCGCGCCGGCTGAAGCTCAGCAGTTTGCGGCTGATCGACACGCCGCGCTGCGCGGCCAGCGCCACGCCGTCCAGTGCGTCGGCCAGCGCCAGCGCATCGCGCGGCGGATCGAAATCCAGTTCGTGCACGCAGTGGCGCTGCTCGGCATAGCCGAGGATCGCGCTGAGGACGTTGTTGAAGTCGTGCGACACGCCGCTGGCCAGTTGCCCGACCAGCTCGATCTTCTGCAGATGCAACAGCCGCTGTTGCGCCTGCGCGCGCTCGCGCATCTCCACCCGCAGCCGCGCGGCGCTGCGCCGCGCGCGCCACAGGCTCTCGCGCAACGCGGCCACGGTGCGATCCAGCACCAGGGTGATCATCAGGTAGCTCAGCGCCAGCGACGGCAGGTTCTGGAACGGGCTGCGCGTGCCGCGCGGATCGCGCCCCCACGGGCTCTCCATGCCCGCCCAGAAGATCAGCGTGATGCACAGGTACACCACCCACAGCGCGCGCCGCCCGATCACCAGCGCGGCCAAGGTCAACATCATCATCGGGTAGGGATCGAAGGCCTGCACCTGGTAGCCGAAGGCCAGATTGGCCGCCACCGCCGAACACAGCACCACCGCGATGAACGCCGCGGCGGCCTGTTGCAGCAGGCCGCGGCGGATCATCCACACCCCGGCCCAGGCCGCCACGGACATCGCCGCGTCGGTGCCCACGTCCACCGCCAGCTGGCCGGCGGTCATCTGGATCTGCGGAGCGGTCAGCAGGTGGTAGAGCTTGTTGAGCGGGATCTCGCAGCCGAGGAACAGGAACAGCACCTGCAACGCAGGCGCGTTGCGGCGGTCGACCGGATCGGCGATGGGGACGCGCCGCAGCCATGTCCAATGCCGACGCCACAGCCGGACCAGCAGATTTTGTGGCATGCGTCCCACCCAGACTCCCATGTCGGTGAGTCTACCGTGAGGTTGACGTGAATTTACCGGCATTGAAGGCGGCCAGGGCTTACCGCCTTAATCGGGGCTAAACCCATTGCCGGGACCGTCGTCCCAGCGCTGCCCTGGAACCGCTCATGCCCGTTAAGCACACGCTCGTTCGCTCGCGCCGCACACGCCCTTCGTCCACTCTGTCGCACGCTCCTTACAGCCTGCTGACGGTCGCGTTGCTGCTGGCGGCGGTGCCATTGGCCGCCGGCGCGGCCGCTGCGCCCACGGCCGTCGCGCCTGCCGCCCAGCCAGCCACGACCACGACCACGACAGCGGCAAGCAGCGGCGACGCGCAGCCCGCCGACGACGCGGATCCCTCCGCGCCGGTGCAGCCCGGCAGCCAGAACACCACGGGCTACTTCATGGCCGAAGGCCTGAACGACGGCAGCGACTTCGCCGCCGCCGCCGGCCTGCGTGCCGTGGCGATGGGCGCACGCGCCGACGCATCCGGCGCCTTCGCCATCGCCATCGGCCACCACACCGTGGCCTCCGACGCCGCCGCCATCGCGATGGGCGACGGCGCGGTGGCCAGCGGCACCTCGGCGATCGCGATCGGCGGCAGCTTCTTCGGCAGCACCTACGGCGACTCGGCCGGCGCGCAGAGCACCGGGTTCGGCGCGCTCGCCATCGGCACCGCCGCCACCGCCTCCGCCACCACCGCCAGCGCGGTCGGCTGGAACGCCAGCGCCAGCGCCGCCGGCGCGACCGCGGCCGGTTCGGCCGCCGCCGCCAGCGGGCTATACGCCAGCGCCTTCGGCAGCTCGGCCCTGGCCACCGGCGAGCAGGCCAGCGCGTTCGGCTACGCCGCCTCCGCCAGCGGCACCGGCGCGATCGCACACGGTGGCTACAGCGTCGCCTCCGGCTTCTTCGGGGTGGCGATGGGCTACACCGCCACCGCCAGCGGCGACGGCGGCATCGCGATCGGCGACAGCGCCTCGGCCGCCGGCCAGCAGAGCGTGGCGATCGGGGCGAGCAACAGCGGCGTTCCGGCGCAATCCAACGGCCTGGGCGCGGTCACCGTCGGCGCCGGCGCCTGGGCGCTGTCCGACTACGGCACGGCGCTGGGCTTCGACAGCCATGCCGACGCGGCCTACAGCATGGCCCTGGGCGCATCGGCGCTGGCCACCAGCAGCAATGCGCTGGCGGTGGGCGCGCAATCCTTCGCCGACGGCGAGGACGCCAGCGCCTTCGGCTCCATCGCCAGCGCCAACGCCGCCGGCGCCACCGCGCTCGGCAGCGGCGCCACCGCGCTGAGCGCAGGCAGCGTGGCGCTGGGCTACAACAGCGCCGCCACCGGCGCCAACAGCGTGGCGATCGGCGCCGGCTCGGTGGCCGACCGCGACAACGCCGTGGCCTTCGGCACGGACGGCGCCCTGCGCCAGTTGACCTATGTCGCCGCCGGTACCGCCGACACCGATGCAGTCAACGTGCTGCAGCTGCGCAGCATCGCCACCGCGCTCGGCGCCGGCAGCGTGGTCGGCAGCGACGGCAGCCTGAGCGGCAGCGCCTATCTGATCCAGGGCCGCACCTACGGCAGCGTCGGCTCGGCACTGTCGGCGCTGGACGGCGCGCTGTCGTCGCTGGACACCCGCGTCGGCACGCTGGCCCAGGGCGGCGGCGGCGCCGTGGCGGTGGGCAGCGGCGCCAGCGGCGGCCCCAGCGTCGGCGCCGGCACCAATGCCGTGGCGGTCGGCGCCGAGGCCACTGCGAACGGCCACAACGGCACCGCGATGGGCGCCAATGCCCTGGCCTACGGTCCCAACGACACCGCGCTGGGCGGCAACGCGCGGGTCAACGCCGACGGCAGCACCGCGGTCGGCGCGAATGCCAGCATCAGCGCCAGCGCCACCAATGCCGTGGCGGTTGGCGAGAGCGCCGCAGTCACCGCCGCATCCGGCACCGCACTTGGCCAGGGCGCGTCGGTCTCGGCCGACAACGCGGTGGCGCTGGGCCGCAACTCCAGCGCGACCCGCGCCAACACCGTCTCGGTGGGCAGCGCCGGCAACGCGCGCCAGGTGACCAACGTGGCCGCCGGCACTGCCGCCACCGATGCGGTGAACGTCAGCCAGATGCAGGCCGGCGACAGCGCCACGCTGAGCAGCGCCAACGCCTACACCGACAGCCGCCTGTCGGGCTGGGACGACAACCTGACCACGCTGCGCAGCGACACCGATCGCCGCTTCCACGACGTGGACCGGCGCATCGACCGCATGGGCGCGATGAGTGCCGCCTATGCCGGCATGGCGGTCAACACCTCGGGGCTGGCCGGCGCCAACCGCGTGGGTGTCGGTGTCGGCTCGCAAGGCGGCGAGAGCGCGCTGGCGGTGGGCTACCAGCGCGCGATCGGCAACCGCGCCAGCGTCTCGCTCGGCGGCGCGTTCTCCGGCAACGACAAGAGCGTTTCCGCCGGCGCCGGCTTCAGCTGGTGATGCCGCGGCGGCGCGCCGGGCGCGCCGGCCGCCCCCCCCCCACGCACCGTTTTCCGCCGGCCTGCCGCATCGCGCGGCCGGCGCTCCTCATCACCCTCCTCGTAGAGAGACAGACATGACCACCGTCCCGTCGCTTCCCCGCACCCTGCTGGCCCTGTCGCTGAGCCTGGCGCTCGCCTCCACCGCCCACGCGCAGACCGCGCCGCGCTTCTCCGTCCTGCAGAGCGCCACGCCCGGCCAGTCCAAGGTCTACGACGGCCTGATCGTGACCTACCGCGACGGCAGCAGCGAGCGCCGCGACGCCAGCGCCGCCGCGAGCAGGCTCAGGCAGATCATGGCCGCGCCGAGCACCACGTCGACCTGGTCCAGCACCTATCGGCAGAGTGCGCCGGCGCTGAGCAGGGTGCGCCGGCTCGCCATCGGCGCCGATCTGGTGCGCCCCAACCGCGCACTGAGCCAATCGCAGCTGGAGACGCTGATGACCAGTCTGCGCGCCGATCCGGCGGTGGCGCACGTCGAACCGAACCTGATCCTCAAGCCGGTGCGCAGCACCGTCCAGGCCAACGCCAGCGCGGTCGCCGCGCCCAACGATCCAGGCTACGTGGTGCAGTGGCACCTGCGCACGCCCGACGGCCACCTGGAGACGCTGGCGCCGGAGACCACCGGCTACGCCAACCGCGGCGGTATCGACCTGCTGCCGGCCTGGCAGTACGGCACCGGCCAGGGCGTGGTGGTCGCGGTGATCGACACCGGCATCACCGCGCATCCGGACCTGGATACCTCGCTGGCCAGCGCCGGCTACGACTTCATCAGCGACGCACTGATGTCCGGCCGCGCCAGCAACGGACGCGTGCCCGGCGGCTGGGACACCGGCGACTGGACCACCGACGACAAGTATCTGACCGCCAACGGCGGCTGCGCGCAGCCGGACGAGCAGACCGACAGTTCCTGGCACGGTACCCACGTCGCCGGCACCATCGCGATGCGGACCAACAATGGCCTGGGCATGGCCGGCATCGCCCCGGACGCCAGGATCCTGCCGATCCGCGCGCTGGGCCACTGCGGCGGCAGTACCGCCGACATCGCCGACGCCATCGTCTGGGCCTCCGGCGGCCACGTCGACGGCGTGCCGGACAACCCGAACCCGGCCGAGGTGATCAACATGAGCCTGGGCGGCTACGGCAGTTGCACGGAGGACGCGGTCACCGCCCAGGCCATCGCTGGCGCGATCGCACGCGGCACCCTGGTGGTGGTGGCCGCCGGCAACAGCAACGCCGACGCGGCGGCGTTCACGCCGGCCAGTTGCCCGGGGGTGATCAACGTGGCCGCCACCGGCATCACCGGCGGCCGCGCCTCGTATTCCAACTACGGCAACACCATCACCCTGTCCGCGCCCGGCGGCGGCGTGTATGCCAACGATGCGTCCAGCGGCAGCGGCTCGGTGCGCACCGGCCTGGTCTGGTCGACCCTCAACAACGGCGCACATGGCCCCGACCAGCCGGTCTACGCCGGCTACGCCGGCACGTCGATGGCCTCGCCGCACGTGGCCGGCGTGGCCGCGCTGGCGATCAGCGCGGCGATCGGCGCAGGCCGGCCGATGCCCTCGATCTCGCAGCTGCGCGACATCCTGACCCAGACCTCCAACGTGTTCCCGGTCAAGCCGACCCTGCGCATCGGTGCCGGCATCCTCAACGCCGGCAAAGCGGTGGCGCGCGCCGCCGGCGCCAGCGGCGGCGGCGACGAAGCCACCGCGGTCGGCATCGGGCCGGGCACGCTGGGCAAGCTGTCCGCGGCCGCAGGCCAGGGCACGCTGTATCGGCTGGACCTGCCGCTCAACGCGCGCAACCTGCAGATCCGAACGCTGGGTGGCAGCGGTCAGCTCAAGCTCTACGTGCGCGCCATCCGCGCGCCCAGCGCCGACGGCAGCGATGCCGACTACAGTTCGGTGCGCAGCGGCACCACGCAGAACGTGCAGATGGCGCTACCGGTGTCCGGCAGCTATTTCATCCGCCCGGTCGGCGGCAGCGGCGGCTATGCCAACGTGAGCCTGTCGGTGACCTACTCGGTGCAATGACGCGCCGATGATGCCGGGAGTGGGGAAATGGGAATCGGGAATCGGAAAACACGGGCAATCGCCTTTGCTCTGTTCTACCGATTCCCTATTCCCCACTTCCCATTCCCCATCCGCTATTCGCCGCGCGGCGGATGCGGGCCGAAGCGGCCGTACGGACGGCTGTCGTCGGCGCCGCGGCGCAATACCTGCGCGGCGACCAGGGCGATGCCCAGCAACAGCAGGCAGCAAGCGGCCAGCGCGTTCCAGCCGCCGTGCTGCCAGGCCGCGCCGCTGAGCGACCCGATCAGGCTGGCGCCGCTGTAGTAGGCGAGCAGGTACAGCGACGCGGCATGGCCCTTGTTGCGCCCGCCGAGGCGGCCGACCCAGGCGCTGGCGGCCGAGTGCGCGATGAAGAAGCCGATGGTCAGCAGCACGATGCCGGCGATGACCACCGCCAGCACGTGCGCGATGGTCAGCGCCACGCCCAGCGCCGCCACCGCGATGCCGGCCAGCACCACCGGGCCGCGGCCGAAGCGGTCCGACGCGGCGCCGGCCACCGACGAGGACACGATGCCGAACACGTAGGCGCTGAAGATCATCCCGAGCTGGCTCTGGCTGAGCCCGAATTCCGGCCCGCCCAGGCGGAAACCGGCGTAGTTGTAGACGCTGACGAACACGCCCATCGCCAGGAACGGGATCGCGAACAGCCACGGCAGGTAGCGGTCGCGCAGATGCCCGCCCCAGGCCTGCAGATGGAAACGCAGGTTGATGCCGCGGCGGCGCACGAAATGCCGCGAGGGCGGCAGCAGCAGCACGAAGCCGACCGCGGCCAGCAGGTCGATCGCGGAGACTGCCGCCAGCGCGGTACGCCAGTCGAAATGATCGGTGAGCACGCTCATGCCGATGCGCCCGACCATGCCGCCGAACGCGTTGCCGGCCACGTACAGACCGGTGGCCGCGCCGAGCTTGGACGCCGGCACTTCCTCGGCCAGGTACACCATCGCCACCGCCGGCACGCCGCCCAGGGCGACGCCGGACAGCGCGCGCACCACGACCAGCGCGCCCCAATGCGGCAGGCACGCGGCGAGCAGGTTGAGCAGCGCCGCCAACGCGATCGACACGAACATCAGCCCGCGCCGGCCAAGGTTCTCCGACACCGCGCCGGCGCAGAAGATCGCGATCGCCAGGCCGCCGGTGGCCAGCGACAGCGGCAGCGAACTGGTCGCCGCGTCGACCCCGAATTCGCGCGCGAATGCCGGCAGCAACGGCTGCACGCTGTACAGCAGCGAGAAGGTGGCGAAACCGGCCAGGAACAGCGCCAGGCGGATGCGCAACAGCGGCGCGTCCGCCACGGCCTGTAGCGGCGGGCATTGGCTGGAAGTGGTCACGACGGCGCGGCAACGAACAAGGGCGGCCAGTATTTGCCTGCGTCGATCCGGTGTCCAATATATGATCCAGGCATTCTCCATATCTTCTGGATATGACATGGAACTGCGCCATCTGCGCTATTTCCTGGCCGTCGCCGAGGCCGGGCATTTCACCCGTGCCGCGGCGCAGCTGGGCATCCAGCAGCCGCCGCTGAGCCAGCAGATCCGCGCGCTGGAACAGGAACTGGGCACGCCGCTGTTCGTGCGCACCCCGCGCGGCGCGGACCTCACCGAGGCCGGGCGCGCGTTCCGGGTCGAGGCCAGGCGCGTGCTCGCCGACCTGGAACGCGCCGGCGACGCCGCCCGCCGTGCCGCGCGCGGCGAGAGCGGTGTGCTGCGGCTGGGCTTCACCGCCTCGGCCGCGTTCAACCCGATCGTGCCGACGCTGGTGCGCAACTTTCGCCGCGCCTGGCCGGCGGTGGCGCTGGCGCTGGAGGAAACCAACACCGCCGGCCTGCTCGCCGCGCTGGTGCAGGGGCGCCTGGATGCGGCCTTCATCCGCTACAGCGTGGTCACGCCGCCCGAGCTGCAGTTGCTGAAGTTTCCCGACGAGCCGATGAAGATCGCGGTGCCGGCCGCGCACCGCCTGGCCAGGCGCCGGCGCGCGCCGCTGTCGGCGCTGGCCGGCGAACCGTTCATCCTGTTCCCGCGCAGCTTCGGCACCAGCCTGTACGACGAGATCCTCGAAGCCTGCCGCCAGTCCGGCTTCGAATTGCAGATCAAGCAGGAGGCGCCGCAGATGTCGTCGATCGTGAACCTGGTCGCCGCCGAACTGGGCGTCTCGGTGGTGCCGGCCTCGACCACCCAGGTGCAGTTGCCCGGCGTGCGCTACCTGGACATCGAAGGCCGCGTACCGATGGCGCGGCTGGCGCTGGCGGCGCTGCCGGCCACCGCACAGGCGCTGCCGGTGGTGCGCCATCTGTGGCAACTGGCGCAGGCGCATGCGGCGGGAAAGCGCGGGTAGCACCGCACCTTCCTGGGTCCCACATGTAGGAGCGGCTTCAGCCGCGACAGGCCTTCTCGGTAACGCCTGTCGCGGCTGAAGCCGCTCCTACAGGTGCAGCGTGGGCCGACGGGCTCACCGCGACACCACGTCCCATCCCGCCGCGTCGCGCAACACCTGTCCGCAGTGCACGCCTTCGACGACCACCCGCACGCCCTGCGCGAACGGCAGCTGGCGCTGCTCGGGGAACCAGCGCCGCTGCGCATCGACCACGATCAACAGGCCTTCGTGATCGCCGAGCGGCGCGAATACGTCGGATACCGGCATGAACGGCGGCAGTCCCATCCGCTCCTGCGCCGCGGCGGCAACCGCGGGCACCTGCGCGCTGGGCAATCCGATCTCGCTGATGCACAGCAGCTCGGCCGCGGAGAACGCGCCGTCGGCGACGGCGTGCGCCGGCAGCGGCTTGCGCGCGATCAACTCCAGCACCGCGCCGTCGGGTCCGGCGAAATACACCGACTGCGATTGCCACGCCGCGTCGAGCGCGAAGCGCGATTCGCCCAGCGGATCGCGCAGCAACGGCACGCGCTGGGACAGCCAGCCGCAGGCGGCGTCGAAGCGAGTCGAGGGGATGTTGAACGCCAGATGCACGCTGCCGACATCGGCGTTGGCGGCCACCAGATCGAGCAGGCTCCAGCCGATGCGCACCTGGGTGGTGGCCGCGACCGGGAGTTGCAGGACGTCGCGATAGAAAGCGGTACTTGCCGCAGGATCGCTGGCGGGCAGGCTCAGTCGGGTGATACGCATGGTGGCTCCTTGTGCGGGAGCCAGCATTGGACGACCTCAAGCATAGTTGAGGTCAAGTACGGCGCGTAGCGTGTGGGGTGTTCGCGCGGACGTGCTCCTGTAGGAGCGGCTTCAGCCGCGACAGGACCTCCGGGTAGAACCTGTCGCGGCTGAAGCCGCTCCTACAGGAGAGCCTTGCCGCGAGCGCTCAGCCCAGATGCGCGCGCACCGCTTCGTCGATCTTCGCCGGCGGCACGAAGCCCGGCACCCGCGCCACTTCCTCGCCCTGGCGGAACAGCATCAGCGTCGGCGTCTGGCGCAGGCCCTGGGCGCGGAAGAAGTCCTCGCCCACGTCCTCCATCTTCACCTTGAGCAAGGTCACGCCCTGCGCGCTGTCGCTCTCGGCGAAGCGCTCCAGCGACTTGTCGAGCATGCGGCAGCCGGGGCAGTTGTCCTTGTTGAAATCGGCCAGCACGCGCGGATGCGCGGCGATGGCGTCGGCGAACTGTTCGGCGGTGGCGACGGTGATGGTGGTGAACATGGTGCGGAACCTTGTCTGATGTCGGAGTATGCCTGGCGCGGGATGTCCCGACGCCGGCGATGCCAGCAAAACGAATGGACCAATGCGGCGTCAACCGCTGCCGTGCAGCGGCAACGCCGTCGAGGCGAACCCGGCCGCGCTGCCGAACGCGGGTTCGGCGGCGGTCGCCACGGGCGCGGCGCCGGCCGGCAGCGCACGCGCGGCGCGCAGCGCCAGCACCTGCGCGCACCAGGCGTCGATCGCGGCGTTGTCGCGGTCGCCGTGCGGCATCTGCTCGATCTCCAGCAACGGGTAGGCGCTGCCGAAGAAACGCGCGATGCGCTTGACCGCGCCGCAGTAGTACTCCAGCCCCCACTGCGTCTCGCCGGTGCCGAACGCGGCGACCTCCACATCCTTGCCGGCCGCCTCGACCAGTTCGGCGATGTAGCGCTTCATCTCCGCCGGGGTACGCCCGGCGTTGTCGCTCCAGCTGCCGAGCAGGTGCAGGTCGAAGTCCGCCGCGCGCGCGGCGTCGCCGAGCGCGCCGTGCAGGGTCTGCAGGTCGGTATGGATCCAGGTCACCTGATGCCCGGCCGCCTCGCACTGCGCATGCACGCGGCGGGCGACGTCGCGGGTGTTGCCGCTGAGCGAAGCGTAGGCGAGCAGGATGTTCATGAGGCGGGGATTGGGGATTGGGGATTCGGGATTCGTCAGAGCACGGGGATTTGCTGTTGCCAATCCCCAATCACGAATCCCCAATCCCGGCCCCTCACAGATCGTCGAAGCCGTTGTCCGAGTTGGTCTTCTTGTAGCTGGCGTTGCGCATCTCGAAGAAGTCGGTCTTGGTCTCGGTGAAGTTATCCGCGTAGGCCTTGATCCACGGCATCACGTTGTCGCTGGCGTCGGTGTACAGCTTCTCGATGCCGAGCATGCCGGACATCTTGTTGGCGCGGTACTTCACGTACTGGATCATCTCGTCCACGTCGATGCCCTCGATGCCGTCCAGCACTTCGGCGGACCACTCGGTCTCCAGTCGGATCGCGTGCTCGAACGCCTGGTGCACGTAGTCGGTCAGCTCGTTGGTCTGCAGCTCGGCGTTCTCGCCGATGATGGCGCGGATCAGCTCGCTGATGAACTTGGTGTGCGCCAGCTCGTCGCGGTTGATGAAGCTGATGATCTTGCCAGTGCCGGTCATGCGGTTCTGCCGCACCAGGTTGTAGAAATACGCGAAGCCGGAATAGAAGTTGATGCCTTCCAGGATCGAGGACTGGATCAGCGAACGCAGCAGGGTCTCTGCGGTCTTCTCGCGCATGAAGTCGTCGTAGGCCTGCATGATCGGCTGGTTGCGCGCGATGATGGTCGGGTGCGTCCGCGCGATCTCGAACACGCGGTTCTGGTCGGCCAGCCCGGCGATGGAGGCCAGCACGTAGGAATAGCTCTCGTTGTGGATCACTTCCTGCTGGCCGATGATCGCCGCGTTGGCGTGCGCGGCCGGGTCGGTGATGTATTCGGCGACGTTGTAGATGAAGCGCGTCTGCGGCGAATCCAGCGTGGCCAGCAGGCCGATGATCGAGTCGTAGGCGTTCTTCTCGCGCGCCGACAGTTCGCCGTACTGCTTGGCGTCGCCCTTCATGTCCACCTCGTCGGGGATCCAGAAGTTGGTCGACAGCTCCTTGTACGCGCGATAGAACGACGGATACGGGATGTCGTTCCAGTTGAGGATGCCGCTGGTGGTGCCGTTGATGATCCCGGTGGAACGGTTGGGATGCATCGGTTCGAGGATTTTGATGCGGTCGAGCGCGATGGCCATGGGTCGGATTCGGTAGTGGGGTGAAGCGCGCCGGCAGGCGGCGCGGCGATGCGGGAGCGGCGCACCACGCGCATGGCGTTCCCAGTGGGAAGCCATGCGCGCGCAGGCGCCGCTACGGGGTGGCGATCAGCTCGAGCACCACTCGCATTCGCTGATGTCGATGTCGTTGGAGCGCACGTAGTAGGTGGTCTTCAGGCCTTCCTTCCACGCGGTCATGTGCAGGTCGAGCAGGGTGCTGGCGCGAATGGTGCTGGGCACGTAGAAGTTGAAGCTGATCGACTGGTCGACATGGCGCTGGCGGCGCGCGTTCTGGCGCACGCTGGCGAACTGGTCGACCCGGTAGGCGCCCTTCTCGTAGTACGGATAGGTGTCCACGGTCAGGCCCGGCGCCACCACCGGACGGCGGAAGTCCTTCTTCTCTTCGTAGTAGAACGCGCTGTAGATCGGGTCGATCGAGGCGGTGGAGCCGGCGATCTGCGCGGTGCTCATGTTCGGCGCCACCGCGATCATCCAGGCGTTGCGCACGCCGTTGATGCTGACCTGCGCGGCCAGTTCCTGCCACTCGGCGCTGTCGTAGCCGCGCTTGCTGAAGTACTCGCCGTTCTGCCAGTCGCTGCCCTTGAACACCTTGTACGCGCCCTTCTCCTTGGCCAGCGCCAGGCTCGCCTGGATGGTCAGGTAGTTGATGCGTTCGTACAGCTCATCGCAGTAGTCCTCGGCCTGCCTGGAGTTCCACTCGATGCCCTTCTGCGCCAGCAGATGGTGCCAGCCGAAGGTGCCCAGGCCGATCGCGCGGTACTTCTGGTTGGTGATCGTGGCCTGCGGCACCGGCAGGTCGTTGAGGTCGATCACGTTGTCGAGCATGCGCACCTGCACCCGGATCAGCCGCTCCAGCACGTCCGGCGACAGCAGGTCCGGCTGCGCGGTGACCGCGCGGCCCAGGTTCACCGAGGACAGGTTGCACACGACGAAGTCGCCGGCCTGCTTGGTGGTCACGATCTGGTCGCCGCTGATCATCTCCTGGATGACCCGTGTCGGGCTCATGTTCTGCAGGATCTCGGTGCACAGGTTGCTGGAATAGACCATGCCCTGGTGCTTGTTCGGGTTCATGCGATTGACTTCGTCGCGATAGAACATGAACGGGTTGCCGGTCTCCAGCTGGCTGACCATGATCCGCTTGAGCATGTCGATGGCCTTGACCACCTTGCGGCCGATGCGCTCGTCGGCGACCACTTCCTCGTAGCGGGCGCGGAAGCTGCCTTCGCCGCGCTTCTCGTCGAAGAAGTCCTGCAGGTACCAGCCCTTGACCTCCTTCACCTCGTGCGGGTCGAACAGGTACCACTCGCCGCGGCGCTCCACCGCTTCCATGAAGATGTCCGGCACGCACACCGCGGTGAACACGTCATGCGCGCGCAGGCGCTGGTCGCCATTGTTCAGGCGCAGGTCCAGGAACGCCTCGATGTCGCGGTGCCAGATGTCCAGGTACACGGCGATGGCGCCCTTGCGCTGGCCGAGCTGGTCCACCGACACGGCGGTGTTGTTGAGCTGCTTGATCCACGGCACCACGCCGCCGCTGGAGTTCTTGACCCCGCGGATCGCCGAGCCGGACGAACGCACGTAGCCCAGGTAGGCGCCGACGCCGCCGCCGTGCTTGGACACGCGCGCCACGTCGGTGTTGGAGTCGTAGATGCCCTGCAGGCTGTCGTCGACGGTGTCGATGAAGCAGCTCGACAGCTGTCCGCCGATCTTGCCGGCGTTGGCCAGGGTCGGCGTGGCCACGGTCATGTACAGGTTGGACAGCGCCCAGTAGGCCTCGCCGACCAGCTGCATGCGCCGCTCGCGCGGCTTCTCGTCCTGCATCAGGTACAGCGCGATGGTCAGCCAGCGCTCCTGCGGCAGTTCGTAGACCTTGCGCGAGTTGTCAGTGGCCAGGTAGCGCGTGGCCAGCAGGTACAGGCCGTTGTAGGCGAACAGCTTGTCGCGCTCCGGATCGATCATCCGGCCGGCTTCGGCCAGCTCGTCCTTGGAGTAGTTCTTGAGGATGTCGATCGAGTACACGCCGCGGTCGGCCAGGCTTTCCTGCAGGCCGACGTAGGAGCCGTACTTCTCGCCGGCATCGTAGAAACGGTTCTTGCTGGCGCGCTTGTACAGGCGGTGCAGGTACAGGCGCGCGGCGAAGTACTCCCACTCCGGCGTGGCGATGTCCACGCGCGACTCGGCCTCGCGGATCAGGTAGTCGACCATCTCGTCGGCCGACAGGCTTTCCTTCTTCTCGACGAAGGCGAACGCCTTGCGCTCGTAGTCGGCCACGTCCAGCTGCGGGAACTCGGCATGGATCCGGTCCAGGGTGCGCTGCAGGCGCGAGCGGTCGAAGGCCATGCGGCGGTTGCCGCCGTCCTTGACGATCCAGGTCACGGCGCGCTGGTCGTTGCTCGGCTCGCTGGCGGCCGCATCGGGCTGCGCGGCAGCGGCGGCGGCAGGCGTGGGGTCGACATCGGCGGTGTCGAGGGGGGCTGCGGCCGGCAGGCTGTGGGTCTGGCTCATGAAGGTCTCCAAGCGTGGTGCACCCGGCTGCCTGACCCTCGCAGGCAACGGTCCGACCGGATCAGCAGGGTGGAGACGCGGTGTCGCAGAGACCGCGACGGCGCAGGCGCGAGCCTGCGGGCGGTCAACGCTTCACCGACCATCTCCCCCCGGAGATTCAACGGTCGGCGCCGCGCTGTGTGCATCGCGCGGCTGTCGGCAGGTCTTCGGGCTTATGGGCGACGGCCGATGGCCGGTTCCTAGCCCGTCGCTTCCCAAGGCAGGGCGCCTCAGTGCGGGTGACGGGTTCGTTCCCAATTACCGCTGCGGGGCAGCGCCGGCCTGAGCGCTCGCGCGCCGCACCGGCTTCCCTTTTGATCCCGCAGCCTGGTGGCTGCTGGAACCGACCACCACAAGATAGTGGGGTCCCCGGGCGTCGTCAACGCTAAATGTAGTCACAAAACCGAAAACCCAAGCGGGGCAACCATTTGCCGTGGCGAGGCCGCACATCCCTGCAGCGGGGCGCCGGAGCGGGCGTGGAAACGGCCGTAGCGCCCATGCCGCAAGGGCCTCGGCGACCCCGTCGGCGGCTGGCCGGGCGCGGCCGGCCACGCCGATCTGCGCTAACTGCGCGGGGCGTCGGTCGGCGCGTCGGTCACCGCTGCCCCGGGCGGGCCGAACAGCACCCGCAGGCGCTGCCGCCAGCCGCGGGCGCGGCGCAGGTCGCGCAGCAGCGGCGGCCAGGCATGGAAGGCGATCGTCACCGGGTTGTGGCTGCGCAGCGGCGTCGTCAGCCCATAGCGTGGCGGCACCCCGGGCCGCTCGGCGCGGAAGCTGCCGAACAGCCGGTCGAACACGATCAGCACCCCGCCGTAGTTGCAGTCCAGGTATTCGGGATTGCTGGCGTGGTGCACGCGGTGGTGCGCCGGCGTGTTGAACACCCATTCGAGCGGCCGCGGCAGGCGTCCGATCAGCTCGGTATGCAGCCAGAACTGGTAGAACAGGTTCGCCGCCAGCGCGCCGAGCACGTAAGGCACCGGGAAGCCCAGCCACACCAACGGCGCGAAGCACACCGCCGCGCCGGTGAGCTTGCCGGTCCAGCCCAGCCGGTAGGCATTGGCCAGGGTGTACTGCTGGGGAGAGTGATGCACCGCGTGGTTGAGCCAGAACCAGCGCACCCGATGATCGGCGCGGTGCATCCAGTAGTAGCAAAACTCCTGGCCCACGAACAACGCCAGCCAGTGCCAGGGCCGGTCCATCGCGACCGTCGCCACCCGCAGCGGCCAGACCGCGTACAGCAGCGCGCCGACCGCACCGCCCTGCAGCAGCAGGCCCAGCGCGGCGCGGCCGAGCGCATCGCCGAGCGAGGCCCAGTAGGCCTTCCAGTCGTAGCGACGACCGCGCCTGCGCCAGACCCAGGCCTCCAGCGCGGCGACCGTGGCCAGCAACGGCAACACCAGCAGTGGCAACCAGAGGCGCATCGCCGGCTCAGGGTTCGCGCTGCTTGGCCTGTTGCATGGCCTGCATGGCCGCGCGCAGCTCGTCCGGCGACAACTGGCCGTCGCGGTTGCCGTCGAGCGCATCGAAGCGCTTGGCGATGCGCGGCAGCGACGCATCGGCCTCGCTGCGGCTGATCAGACCGTCGCCGTTGGCGTCGGCCGCCTTCAGCCGCTGCTGCAGCTGTTGTTTGTGTGCGGCGGTCGGCGCGGTTGGCGTGGTCTGGGCGGCGGCGGTGCCGGCCAACAGCAGGCTGCACAGCACTCCACAGGCAATGACAAGCTTCATGGCGATCCTCGGGAAACGGAAATAGAGGGGAAACAAAGGCGTTGCGGCGCAGGCTGCGCCGCAACGGGAGACGATGGGCGCCGCGGGCGTGCGGTCGCCGCGCCCGCGGCTCGTGGTCACGGGCGGCAGGCCACGACCTCGCCGGCAGCATTGGTGCAGGTGCCGGTGTGACTGACGCTGCCACCGGCCGCCGTGGTCGAGCCCTGGTAGCTGGCGCCGTTGGCGGCGGTGGCGCTGGTCTGGCGGCTGCCGGTGACGCTGCCGTCGGCGCTCTTGGCGACGCTGCCGCTGCTGCTGGCGCTGCCGCCGTTGGCGCCGCTGACGCTGGCGCTGCCCTGGCGGCCGGCGCTGCCGTCGGCGTTGCGGTAGAAGGCGCCCTGGCGCGTGGCCGAACCGCCGTTGACGCCGCTGGCGGTGCCACCGCTAGTGCCCGACGCGTTGCCCTGGCCGTCGGCCTGCCACTGGCGCGCCCGCGCCCGGCTGCCGCTGGCGCCGCTGGCGCTGGCATTCACCGCGGCACTGCGGGCACCGTCCACATGGCTGGCGGTGCGGGTGCGGGTGCGTTCGCGCGCCTGCGCGTCGGTCGCCGCCAGGGCGGTCAGACCGCCCACGGCCAGGGTGAGCAGCAAGATCGAACTGTGCATCAAGGTTTTCATCGTGTCCTCTCCGGATAGGCAGCGGGTGGCTGCGGTGGAGCCACGGTAGGCCGCCTGCGGGCACAAGGTGTTGCGGTGTGACCAGCGGATGTTTCTGCGGGCGGCGGCGGAAACATCCGCTTACAAAGTCCGCACGGCGGGCGTTGCCGGGCGACCGTGGCGCAACCGATAGTGGCGTCCATGAACGACGCCCCTGCCCGCCTGCTCCTGGTCGACGACGACGAACGCCTGCGCGAACTGCTGCGCCGCTATCTGGAAAGCCAGGACTTCTCGGTGAAGGCGGTGGCCGACGGCGCCCAGCTGCAGCACGCGCTTGCGCGCGGCCATTACGACCTGGTGGTGCTGGACCTGATGCTGCCCGGCGAGAGCGGCCTGGAGATCTGCCGGCGCCTGCGCGGCCAGGGCGACACCACGCCGATCGTGATGCTCACCGCCAAGGGCGACGAGGTCGACCGCATCGTCGGCCTGGAGATCGGCGCCGACGATTACCTGCCCAAACCGGTGAATCCGCGCGAGCTGCTGGCGCGGATCCGTGCGGTGCTGCGGCGCACGCGGCCGGCCGGCGCCGGCGCGCCGCAGCCGGACGGCGGCGAGATCGGCTTCGGCCGCTTCCGCCTGCACCTGGGCCGGCGCGAACTGAGCTGCGACGGGCAACCACTGAAGCTGACCACCGCCGAGTTCGCGGTGCTGTCGGTGCTGTTGCGGCATCCGCAGCAGCCGCTCAGCCGCGACCGCCTGATGAGCCTGGCGCACGGCCGCGAGCACGACGCCTTCGCGCGCAGCATCGACGTCACCGTGGCGCGGCTGCGCAAGCTGCTCGAGGACGACGCGCGCACGCCGCGGCTGATCCAGACCGTGTGGGGCATCGGCTACGTGTACGTGCCGCCGGAGATCGCGCCATGAGCCGCACCCGCCACGTCGGCGATGGCTGGCCGCGCAGCCTGTTCGGGCAACTGGCGCTGGTGATCGCGCTGGTGCTGGCCGGGGCCGGCCTGCTGGCGCTGCTGCTCGGCCGCGAACTGGCGCTGCGCCCGGCCGCGCAGCAACTGCTGCGGGCGATGGACGGCTTCGCCAACGTCGCCGAGGCGCTGCAGCGCTCGCCGTCGTCGGCGGCGCTGGAGCCGGCGCTGCGCGAGGCCGGGCTGCAGGTCCGGCACGCGCCGCCGCCGGTGGTCGACGCGCGCAGCGGGCCGCTGGCCGACGAATTGCAACGGCGCGCTGCGGACCAGCTCGGCCCGGGGCGCGAGCTGCGCCGCGGCCACGGCGACGGCGCGGTGTGGCTGAAGCTCGCCACGCCCGATCCGCTGTGGGTGTCGTTCGCCGGCGAGCGCCGCGGCCACGGCGTACGCCGCTTCTCGGTGGCGTTGCTGGCCGCCTGCGCGCTGCTGGTGTGGCTGGCGGCGGCCTATTTCGCGCGGCGCCTGGTGCTGCCGCTGCGGCAGCTGGCGCAGGCGGCACCGCATCTGGTGCGCGGCGACGGCGCCGTGCCGGTGGTCAGCGGCGGCCCGCGCGAAGTGAACGACCTGGCACGGGCCCTGACCGACGCCAGCGCCGACGTGCGCACCGCCGCGGCCGAACGCACGCTGATGCTGGCCGGCATCTCGCACGACGTGCGCACGCCGCTGACCCGCCTGCAGTACGCGCTGGCGCTGCTGCCGCAGGTGGAGCCGGAACTGCGCGAGGGGATGGAACGCGACATCGGCGAGATCGACGCGATCCTGGCGCAGTTCATCGCCTATGCGCGCGACGGCCGCGACGAGGCCAGCGCGCCGCTGGACCTGGTCGAACTGTGCCGGCATGCGCTGGGCGCGGCGCAGGCGGCCTGGGACGTCGACCTGCCGGCGCAGGCGCCGCTGTACGCCAAGCCGATGGCGCTGCAGCGCGCGCTCGGCAACCTGATCGGCAATGCCGAGCGCCACGGCGCCGCACCGTTCCAGTTGCGCCTGGCGCGCGACGGCGACGGCTGGCGGATCGAAGTGCGCGATCACGGCCCAGGGCTGGATCCGGCGCTGGCCGCAAACGCGCAGCAGCCGTTCGTGCATGGCGGCCACGGCGGCAGCGGATTGGGCCTGGCGATCGTCGAGCGCGTCGCCCGCCAGCACCATGGCGAACTGCGCCTGGACAACGCCGCGCCGCACGGATTGCGCGCCACGCTGCGGGTGCGCGAGGCATGAGCACCGGCACCGCGGCGACGGCGCAGGCAGCCATGCGCACCGCGGCAGCCGCTGCACCCGCGGACGCACGGCATCGCGTTCGCGCCGGAAACGGATCGCTGCCGCGCCCCCTCCCCCTCCCCCTCCCCCTCCCCCTTCCCTTCCCTTCCCCGCCGCCGCCCTCCAAGGACTCCGCCAATGACTTCGCTCGCCCGCACCCTGCTCGGCGTCTCGCTGCTGCTGACCGCGCTATCCGCGGCAACGCTGCAAGCGCAGGATGGCCGCCTGCGCGAACGGCTGCGCGCGCGGCTGGCGCAGTCGGCCGCCGCGCCGCGCGCGCCGCTGCCCGAGGGAGCGCGCGTGCTGCGCGATGTCGCCTACGGCGCCGATCCGGCGCAACGCTTCGATGTCTACCTGCCCGCCAATGCGCGCAACGCGCCGCTGATCGTGATGGTGCACGGCGGCGGCTGGGCCAACGGCGACAAGGACAATCCCGGGGTCGCCGCCAACAAGGTCGCGCACTGGCTGCCGCAGGGCTACGCGCTGGTGTCGGTGAACTATCGCCTGCTGCCGCAGGCCACGCCGCTGCAGCAGGCCGGCGATGTCGCCCTAGCGGTGGCCAAGGTGCAGGCGCTGGCCGCTGGCTGGGGCGCCGATGGAGCACGGATGGTGTTGATGGGGCACTCGGCCGGCGCGCACCTGGTGGCGCTGCTGGACCTGTCGCCGACGCTGCTGGCGCAGGCCGGCGCGCACGCGCCGCTGGCTACCGTGGCGCTGGACAGCGCCGCGATGGACGTGGAGCAGGTGATGCAGGCGCGGCACCTGCCGCTGTACGACCGCGCCTTCGGCAGCCAGCGCAGCGACTGGATCGCCGCCTCGCCGTATCACCAGATGGGCACCGCCGCGCCGCCGCTGCTGGCGGTGTGCTCCAGCCGCCGCGCCGATGCCTGCGCGCAGGCCCGGCACCTGGCCGACAAGGCGGCGGCGCGGCGGATCCGCGTCGAGGTGCTGCCGCAGGACCGCAGCCACGCCGAGATCAACCACGACCTGGGCCTGCCCTCGGCCTATACCGACGCGGTGGACGCGTTCCTGCGTAGGTTGCGCTGAGCGCTTGCGGGCGCGGATCGCCTGCGCCTGGCTTCAACCCGCCGGCCAGCGCTGCAACAACAGCGGCAAGGCCACTGCCGCGCTATCGCGCCAGTGCAGGTCGGCGCGTGCGGACAGCGCGCTAGGCTCGGGGTTGATCTCGACCACGTAGGCGCCGCGCTCCTTGGCGCGCAGCGGCAGCCCGGCCGCCGGATAGACCAGGCCGGAGCTGCCGATCACCAGCACCAGGTCGGCCGCATCGGCGGCGCTCTCGGCGCGCGCCCAGTCGGCGGCCGGCAGCGCCTCGCCGAACCACACCACGCCCGGACGCACCGCGCCGCCGCAGGCCGCGCACACCGGCGGGGTCAGACGCTGTGTCGGGGCCTGCACGTCGATCGGCGGCAGCAGGCCGTGCCAGGCCTGGCCGCAGTCGCCGCAGCGCAACGCCGACAGGCGCCCATGCACATGTGCGGCGACCTCGCTGCCGGCACGCTGGTGCAGGTCGTCCACGTTCTGGGTCGCCAGGGTGGTGCTCTTCCGTGCGGCCAGGCGCACCAGCGCGTGGTGTCCGGCATGCGGCTGCGCCTGGGCGACGATCGCCATGCGCCAGCGATACCAGCCCCAGACCAGCGCCGGGTCCGCCCGCCACGCTTCCTCGGTGGCCAGCTGCTGCGGATCGAAGCGCGCCCACAGGCTGTCGTCCTGGCCACGGAAGGTCGGCACGCCGCTTTCGGCGGACATGCCCGCACCGGTGAGGACCAGCAGGCGGCGCGCGCCCTGGATGAAGGCGGCAACGGTATCGGCGTTGTAGGCGGAGCTGAGCATGGCGCACACAAAGGTGATGGTCTTCGCACTATTGCATTGACCCAGTTCCACCTCAATCTGCAGCACAGCAATGCCGCCGCGGCTGTGGATGCGACACAAGTTTCGAGACGAAGGCGATGCGATCGCTGTCGCCATGACATACGACCCGCTGCCGTCGGTGCGGTCGTGTCGTCATCGTAATTGCGTGAGGCGTTGCTGTGGTTGCTGCTGTGGTTGTTGCTGTTGCTGTGGCTTTTGACCTACCGGTTCCCTTCCGAAGCGGCGGCCATGCCGGGGAAAAACCCCGAAGGGGCGGCGCACAAGGATGTGCGCCGTTCGCGGCAGGGGCAGGATGCCCCTTCCGCGAATCCCCGGTATGGACGCGGACCCGGAGCGCGCAGCGCGGAGGGCGCTAGGCAGGGCGCGCTTTCTTTTGGTTACTTTTCTTTGCGCGAGCAAAGAAAAGTGACTCGCCGCAAGGCGAAAGCCTTTGCCTTTGCCTTGGTTCTGGCATTGAGATTTTGAAGCTTGAAGCTTTGAAGCAAGAGCAAGAGCTTCCGCTGGCGCGGGTCACTTTTCTTTGCTTGTGCAAAGAAAAGTAACCAAAAGAAAGCACACCCCGCAGCGCGCCCTCCGCGCTGCGCGCTCCGGGTCCGCAGCCCCGACGGGCATTTTTCGATGGCACATCCATGTGCCAACGAAAAACGTCGCGCATCCTGCGCGCCGCCCTTCGGGTATTCGCCCGCCGGGTCTGCCGCGCTGAGGGGACCCGGTAGATCAAAAGCAAAGCAAAAGCGACAGCAACAGCAGAAGCGGAAGCGGAAGCAGAAACAACAGCCGAGCTGATAGACACGATCGATGGAACGGCCAGTGACCGCCGCGCATGCAACGCGGAGCTATCGCGCTCGCTCAGTTACGGAGTACTCCGAATCGGATCAGTTTCCGGCTCGTTCAACACCGCCGACAGCCCCAGTCCCAGCATCCCACCGCGTCTGCACCGCATCTCGCTGCTGTCACCACATAGCCGCGCGCTCGCGTGGCACGGATGGCCCTGCTGTTCGAATTGTTCGCGGATCGGCGTCTTGAAAGCCGTTTCGTTCTCGGCCGACCAACTGCCGGCCTTGCTCTCGATGCCGTCGCGGCGCGTACGGCATGGTGGCTCGGACCACTGCCGTATGGCAGACAGCAAAAAACCCCGCCGCGCAGTCGCGCGACGGGGTCTTCGGACCAGCCGCATCGATCAGTCGAGGACGACCAGATTCACGTCGATGTTGCCGCGGGTCGCGTTGGAGTACGGGCAGACCTGGTGCGCCTTGTCGACCAGCGCCTGCAGCTCCTCGCGCGGCATGCCCGGCACCGCGATGCGCAGTTCCACCGCGATGCCGAAGCCGCCCGGGATCTGGCCGATGCCGACGCTGCCTTCGATGCTGACCTCGCCCGGCAGCTTCTGCTTGTCCTGCGCCGCCACCGCCTTCATCGCGCCGATGAAGCAGGCCGAATAGCCGGCCGCGAACAGCTGCTCCGGATTGGTGCCGTCGCCGCCGGCGCCGCCCAACTCGCGCGGGGTGGACAGCTTCACGTCCAGCGCCTTGTCGGAAGACACGGCGCGGCCTTCGCGGCCGCCGGTCGCGGTGGCGTGGGCGGTGTAGAGGATCTTTTCGGGTGAGGCCATGGTGATTGCTCCTGGTGAGGCGCGTCGCGCCGGTTGATTGACAGCTATTTAATAGCACACTACTTAATTAACGGAACGTCATGGGCCCGTGTCGGCTCCGTGGCAACGGCGTCAGCCGCCGCCCAGGTTGCCGCGCAAGGTTTCCAGTTGCTGCTTGAGCTGGCGCAGGTCCTGCAGCGAGCACGCCGCCGCGCAGAACACCTGCTCGGGGACCGCGCCGGCCTTGTTGCGCAAGGCGCGGCCAGCCGCGGTCAGGCGCACCACGACCTGGCGTTCGTCGTCGGCCGAGCGTTCGCGCGTGACCAGGCCGCCGGCCTGCAGGCGCTTCAACAGCGGCGTCAGCGTGGCCGAATCCAGGAACAGCCGCTCGCCGATCGCCCCGACCGTGCGCGCGTCTTCTTCCCACAGCACCAGCATCACCAGGTACTGCGGATAGGTCAGGTCCAGCGCCTTCAGCAGACCGCGATAGAGCTTGTGCATCGCCAGGTTGGCCGAGTACAGCGCGAAGCACAGTTGCTGATCCAACTGCAGCGCCGCGTCGCGGCTGGGGATCTCGGCAGGGGTGCGCTTCTTCGGCATGGGCGCAATTTACATAGCGCGCTATTTAATTGCAAGCACTTTTTCAATCGGACAGGTCGGACATGCGCCGTTTGGTTCGTTGCGGCTGTCGGCCCAGGCAGGAATGCGACGTCTGCCGGCCGCATTGCTTCGTTCGTCGCGGCTGAAGCCGCTCCTACAGAAGCCGCGGCAGACTCACCGGGTGCACTGTAGGAGCGGCTTCAGCCGCGACGAACGCAAGCGGCAAGCGTTCCGTGTGCGCCACAGTTTCGCGGCCGAGGACCCGCGTCAACGTACGTGGGTTTCCAGGAGAAGGCCTGGCGAGAAAACGGCATGCCGCTCTCTCGCCGAGGCCATCGCCTCGCCCCCTCAGGCGCGGTGCGCGGTGGCCAGGTACTCGGCGCTCTGCATCTCGATCAGGCGCGAGGCGGTGCGCTCGAACGCGCCGGCCAGGCGCTCGCCGCTGTACAGCTGCGGCGGCGGATCCTGCGCGGTGCAGACCAGGTTGACCTGGCGGTCGTACAGTTCGTCGATCAGGTTGACGAACCGCCGCGCCGCGTCTTCGTTCATGCGGTCGAAGTGCGGGATGCCGCCGAGCAGCACGGTGTTGAACTCGCGCGCGATCTCGATGTAGTCGGCCGGCCCGCGCGGGCCTTCGCACAGCGCGGCGAAATCGAACCAGGCGATGCTCTTGCCGCGGCCGCGCACCGGGATCTTGCGCGCCTCGATGACGATGTTGCCGCTGCGCGCGGCTTCGTTGCCGCTGAGCTCGCCCCAGCGCCCGTCCAGCCACGCGTCGGACTGCGCGTCCAGCGGCGCGCGGTACACCGGCGAGCGGGTCAGCGCGCGCATGCGGTAGTCCTCGGTGCCCTCGGCGTACAGCTCCACGCAGTACTTCTGCAGCAGCGCGATCGCCGGCAGGAAGCTCTCGCGCTGCAGGCCGTTGAGGTACAGGTTCTGCGGCGCGGTGTTGGAAGTGGTGACCAGGGTCACGCCCTCGGCGAACAGGCGCTCCAGCAACCGCGCCAGCAGCATCGCATCGCCGATGTCGGTGACGAAGAATTCGTCCAGCACCAGCACGCGCAATTGCGTGCGCCATTCCTGCGCGATCTTGGCCAGCGGATCGCTCTGCCCGGCGTGCTCGCGCAGGCGCTCGTGCACGCCGCGCATGAAACGGTGGAAGTGGGTGCGGTACTTCTGCTCGATCGGCAGGCCGTCGTAGAACAGATCGACCAGGAAGGTCTTGCCGCGGCCCACGCCGCCCCAGAAATACAGGCCGCGCACCGGCTCGGGCTTTTTCCAGAACGCGGCCAGGCGATCCAGCCAGCCGTCCTGATCGCTGTCCACGATCGCGGCGTGGATGCGGTCCAGTTCGGCCAGCGCGGCGTGCTGCGCCGGATCGTCGCGCCAGTCGCCCCGCGCCACGCCGGCGGCGTAGCGTTGCGAAGGCGTGTCTGCGGCGCTCATCGGCGCGCGCCCGCGCAGCGCCCTGCCTGCGGCCATGCGGCCGCCTGTCGACGCACCGCGCTCACGCCTGGTGCGCCGGCAGCCATGCCTTGACCCCGTGCTGCAAGGCGCCGCGCAGGTCGATCAGCTTGCGGTGGAAGAAATGGCTGGTATCGGGCATGCGCACCAGCTCGGGCTGCTGCTCCAGCGTCTCCAGCCAGTCGTACACGGCCTGCGGATCGACGATCTCGTCGGCGTCGCCCTGGATCACCAGCCACTGCGGCGGCGGTTCCACACCGGCGAAATCCCAGCGCCCGGCCGGCGGCGCGATCGACACCAGCGCCTGCGGCTGCAGCGCGGCGCTGGCGCGCAGCGACACGTAGGCGCCGAAGCTGAAGCCGGCCAGCCACAGCGCATCGTGCGGGCGCTGCGCGCGCACCCAGGCGGCCACCGCGGCCAGGTCCTGCTGCTCGCCGTCGCCGTGGTCGAAACTGCCGGCGGAGGCGCCGACACTGCGGAAGTTGAAACGCACCACGTGCACGCCGAGTTCGCGCAGCGCGCGCGCGACCATCGTCACCACCTTGTTGTGCATGGTGCCGCCCTCGGTGGACAGCGGGTGGCAGACGATCGCGGTGACCGGCAAGGCGGCCACCGCGGCATCGGGCAGGTCGACCGCGGCCTCGAGCGGGCCGGCGGGGCCGTCCAGCGTCAAGGCGCCGGATTCGGTAGGGAAAGCGGGAGAGGTCATGCGCTCATAATACCGGGGCTGGGTGCAGGCCACATGCCGGCCACGCGCACGCAGCGTTCTCTCCCCCGACCGGATCCCTGTGCGTGGCGTTCGTTCTCCTGAGTGTGATGTGCAGCGTACTGGTCTCGGCGCTGCTGAAGCTGGCGCCGCGGCGGCGTATCGACCTGGCCCAGGCCGTGACCTGGAACTATCTGGCGGCGGCGCTGCTGTGCGCGGCGGTGCTGCAACCGCCGCTGGCCACCCTGCGCAGCGCGCAGGCGCCATGGGCGGCGCTGCTCGGCCTGTCGGTGCTATTGCCAGCGCTGTTCCTGGTGCTGGGCCGCGCGGTGGCGCTGGCCGGCATCGTGCGCACCGACGCGGCGCAGCGGCTGTCGCTGCTGCTGTCGCTGGCGGCCGCGTTCGCGCTGTTCGGCGAGCGCGCCAACGGCTACAAGCTGGCCGGGCTGACGCTGGGCCTGCTGGCCATCGCCGGCATCGTGCACCGGCCCGCAGCGGCACCGGCCGGCACCGCGCGCGCCGCGCCGTGGCTGCTGCTGGTGTGGGCCGGCTTCGCCCTGATCGACGTGTCGCTCAAGCGCATCGCCCAGGCCGGCACACCGTTCGCCGCCTCGCTGCTGGTCGCCTTCGCGATCGCCTTCGTGCTGCTGCTGGGGGTGCAGCTGTGGCGGCACCTGCGCGGCAGCGCGCCGCTGGCCTGGCGCAACCTCGGCGCCGGCCTGCTGCTGGGCGCGCTCAACTTCGGCAACATCGCGCTCTACGTGCGCGCGCACCAGGCGCTGCCGGACAGCCCGGCGGTGGTGTTCGCGGCGATGAACCTGGGCGTGATCGTGCTGGGCGCACTGCTCGGCGTGCTGGCCTTCGGCGAGAAGACCAGCGCCTGGAACCGCGCGGGACTGGGGCTGGCGTTGCTGGCGATCGTGCTGATCGCGGTGGGTGCGCGCGGTTAGTGGTGGTGCGTGCGCCATGGGTTCTGTCGCGGCTGAAGCCGCTCCTACAGTGCGCCCCTGAGGCAACCGGATCCGTGTAGGAGCGACTTCAGCCGCGACGAACGAAGCGCGGAGGCGTCCCTGTGCAGATGGCTTGTGGCCAATGAACAGGCCAGCGCACCAGAAACACGGGCCTTCCCTGCAGCCTCAGCGCCGCCACACCGGGAACGGATCGGCCAGCGCCTGCCAGGCCAGCGGCCCGCGCCGCAGTTCGGCGGCGTCGAGCAGGCAGGCGTCGAGTTCGGCGCGCACCCGCGCCTCGTCCAGATCGACGCCGATCACCGCCAGCTCCTGGCGGCGGTCGCCCCACAGCGGGTGCCACAGCGCGCGCAGCGCCGCGTATTCGCGCGCATCGCCCACTTCCTCGGCGCGCGGCGGCGGCGCGCTCCAGCACGCGCTGTGCTGCCGCTGCCAGCCCAGCTCGGTGTAGGGCAACGGCTGCGGCGGCAATGGCAGCGGCGCATCCAGCAAGCCCTGTTCGACGCGTTCGCGCGCGGCGTACCAGAAGCCGGCGGCCTGGGTCTGGGTGGCCGCGCCGGCAATGGACAGCTCGCCGACCCAGTCCATGCGGCTGGCCAGCCAGAAGAACCCCTTGCTGCGGACCACGTCGCGCAGGCCGCGCTGCGCCAGCCGCGCGAAACGCAAGGGATGGAACGGACGCTGTGCGCGGTAGACGAAGCTGCCGATGCCGAACTGCTCGGTCTCCGGCGCGTGGTCGCCGCGCAGCGCCTGCATCCAGCCCGGCGCCAGCTGCGCGCGCACGAAGTCGAAACGGCCGGTGTCCAGCACCAGGTCCAGTGGCACGTCGCCGTGGCTGGCTTCGACGATGCGCGCGTCGCGATTGAGCGCGCGCAGCACCGCGCGGGTACGCGCCACCGTGTCCGCGGTGGCCAGGTCGCATTTGCCGATCACGATCACGTCGGCGAATTCGATCTGCTCCACCAGCAGGTTGACCAGGCCGCGATCGTCGTCGGCGCCGGCCTGCAGGCCGCGCTCGGCCAGCCGTTCGGCCGAGCCGAAATCGCGCAGGAAGCTCACTCCGTCGACCACGGTGAGCATGGTGTCCAGCCGCGCCACGTCGGCCAGGCTGCGGCCGTGTTCGTCGCGCACCGCGAACGTGGCGGCGACCGGCATCGGCTCGGAGATGCCGGTGGATTCGATCAGCAGGTAGTCGTAGCGCCCGCTGTCGGCCAGGCGCTGCACCTCCTGGCGCAGGTCCTCGCGCAGCGTGCAGCAGATGCAGCCGTTGCTGAACTCGACCAGGGTCTCTTCGGTGCGGCTGAGCGCGGCGCCGCCGTCGCGGATCAGCGCCGCATCGATGTTGATCTCGCTCATGTCGTTGACGATCACCGCCACGCGGCGGCCGTCGCGGTTGCGCAGCACGCGGTTGAGCAAGGTGGTCTTGCCGGCGCCGAGGAAGCCGGACAGGACGGTGACGGGGAGGCGGCGGTCGAGCACGGCGGACGTTGGCATGGCGGCTTGGACGTGGCGGGAGAAATGTTACTATATAACACTTCAATGCCGGAATCGCCGCCCATGAAATCCCTGCCCCAGCCGTTCTTCGATGCCTCAGCCGTGCTCCTGTCCGGGCTGTGCCTGCTGCATTGCCTGGCGCTGCCGCTGCTGGCCGCGGCCCTGCCGCTGTTCGGCGTGTGGGCGCAGGCCGAATGGGTGCATGGGCTGTTCGTGGCGATCGCGCTGCCGCTGGCCGGGCTGGCGCTGTGGCGCGCACAGCGGCAGCGGCCGTTGCCGTGGTTGCTATGGACGATGGCCGTGCTGGGCCTGTGCGGCCTGCTGGCCGGCGCGATCGGGTTCCCCAGCGCACAGGCCGAAACCCCGGTCACCGTGGCCGGCAGCCTGCTGCTGGCGAGCGCGCACGTGTGGAACTGGCGGCGCAGCAGGCACTGTTAGTAGCAGGGATTGGAGATTCGGGATTCGGGATTGGCAAAAGCGGGATTCGCGGCCTGCGGCCCGCCCCATCCCAATCCCAATTCCAATCCCAACTGTTCAACTGCCGAACAGCTGGTCATTCCACGCTCTTTTCCGAAACGCAGACCTCAAAACCGACCGACCGCAACCCTGCGCTTCAACGAATCCCCAATCCCGAATCCCCGCTTTTCCACAGCCGAACGGCTGGTCATCCCGGCTCTCAAAGCTCAAAGCCCAGCAGTAGCGGGTCGTGATCCGAGCTGCGCCACGGACCCGGCAGGTTGCGCTCGCGATAGCCGTCGGCGTCGGGCGAGTCGGCATTGATGTGCCATTCGGCGGCACCGCGCAGCAGCGGTGCCAGCGCCGGACTCAGCAGGGCGTGGTCCAGGCGGCCGCTCAGGCCCCTGTAGATGAAGCTGTAGGGCTGTTCGACGTGCGCCTGCGCCAGCGCATCGCGCCAGCCGGCGTCGCGCAGCAGGCGCAGCGGGTCTTCCATCGCATAGGCGTTGAAGTCGCCGAGCAGCACGCTGACGGTGCTGCCGCTGCCGGTCGGGTCGCTGCGCAGCCAGGCATCCAGGCGCCGCGCCGAGTCGGTGCGGGTGGCGTTCCAGCAGCCCTGGCCGTCGCCGCGGTCGGCATCGTCGCCGGCCGCGTCGCCGCAGCCCTTGGACTTGAAGTGGTTGGCGACGACCACGAACGGCTGCCCGGTGCCGCGCCGGAACGCCTGCGCCAGCGGCACCCGGCTGTGCGCGGCGAACGGGCCGCCTTCCAGCACCGCCGGCTTGCCGACCGGGCTGACCCGCGAGGCGCGGTAGATCAGGCCGACCCGGATCGGGTTGTCGCCCGGGCCGCGCCCGGCATCGACGAAGCGCCAGTCGCCGCCATCGCCGGCATTGAGCGCGGCGACCAACGTGGCGATCGCCGAGGTCGGCCCGTAGCCGTCGTTTTCCAGCTCCATCAGCGCGGCGACATCGGCCTGCAGCGGACGGATGGTGGCGACCAGCTTGGCCAGCTGCGCCTGGAATTCGGCCGCGTTGCGCGCCCCGCGCAGGGTGGGGAAACCGCCGCCGCGGCCGTCGCCGTTGAAGAAGTTCTCCAGGTTGAACGCGGCCACGCGCAGCGTGCCGGCGACCTGCGGCGGCGCCGGTGCCGGCGGCGGGGCCAGCTGCAACGGCGCGGTCGGATACAGCCGCGCCGCACCCTCGACCACGCCGCCGACGATGCCTTCCACGCCCTGCAGCGTGGTGCCGGCGCGCGGCGCCGCGGCGGCTTCGCCGGTGCCCAGATAAGCGGGCAGGCTGTCGGGCGCATGCGTGCCGGCTTCGTCCAGCAGCAGCAGGCGCCGCGCATTGTCGGCGTTCGTCGCGGCCAGTTCGGCGCTGCCCGGCGCGGCGATTTCGGAGGGTTGCCACAGGCGTCCGCCGAAAGCGACGCCGAGTTCGCCGGCCTTGGCCAGCGCATCGGTATCGACCACGGTCAGCGGCGCATCGATGCGCACGCGCATGCCGGCCAGCGCCGACCAGTCGGCCGGTACGGCGTCGAGTACCTGCAGCGGCAGCGGCTGCGCGCGCGCCAGCACGGTGTGCCCGGCGGCGCGTACGCTGCGCCCGGCGAACGGCGTGCCGGCGGACGCCAGGCTGGCCGCGCGCCGCGGCGCCAGTTCGCCCCAGACCCGCACCCGGTCGCCCGGCACCAGTGAGGCGTCGGCATCGCCTTGCACCAGCAGCGCGTCGGCGGTGAGCGGATCGCCATCGCCGGCGTCCTGCACCAGATAGCCGTCGCCGCCGGCCTGCACGCGCGCGGTGACCACGCCTTCGAACACCACGCCCTGCGCGCTGTCGGCCGGCCGCAGCTGCCCGATCGGCACCATCTGCGGCGGCGTCAACGCATGCGCGGCGGGTGCGCCGGCAACCAGCAGCAACGACAACAGCGGGGGCAACAGGCGCATGCGATCACTCTCCTTAGCTCGCCGGCATGGGGCCGGCATCGAATACGAACGCGCCGCCCGGAGGCGGCGCTGGAAAAACCCGCAGGAAGCGCAGGTTACTTCAGGTTGGACAGCATCCAATCGACCGTGGCGTGGATCTGCGCTTCGCTGAGCGCCGGGTTGCCACCCTTGGGCGGCATGATCCCGCCATCGGGGCCGGTGTAGCCCTCGATCGCGTGCTTGTACAGCGTGTCCTTGCCCTGCGCGATGCGCGCATCCCAGTGCGAATGGTCCAGGGTCGGCGCCTTGCCGACGCCGGTGGTGTGGCAGGCGGTGCACAGGTTGTCGAAGATCACCTTGCCGTCGGTGGTGCCGCCGTAGGCGACCTGCGCCGACGCCTTGGCCAGCGCCGCCGCCTGCGCGGCGGCCTGCGCCGCTGCGCCGGTGCTGCCGGCATACACCGCGCCCGCCGGGGCGATGCGTTCCTCGGTGCGCTTGAGCGCCACCGGCGATACCTCCGGCGGGATCGCCCGCTGCAAATAGGCCGCGAACGCGATCAGCCCGAGGGTGATGACGACCAACAGGCCGATCACCATCGAGAACCGCTTGAGAAATTCGAGGTCGTAATTCCGCACATCACACCCCTTTGGCACGTGGTGACCGGACCACCGCTACGCGGCCGAGTATAGCCAGCGTTTGCCGCGCACGGCAGTCCGGCGACGCAGCGAATCGCAGACGATGCGTGCTGCATCGCAGCAGTTTTGCCGCGCGCCGGGGCACGGCTTCGGCATGAAGGCTGTCTTGGCGCATCGTCGCTCGCACGACATGGCGGCCGGAGCACTGCGCCACCACCTGCCCTCTCGCGCTGTCGGTTCGCCGCCGGAACCGCACTGCGCAGATGTCGGAAACGGCCTGGATAAAACCCGCCTATTGCGCCTGCGCGCTGCCGACCGCGCGCAGACAGAACCCGCACACCGCCTCGACCAGACGCTCGCTGTCGCGCGGTCCGTCGCGGCTGGGCGCGGTCGGCCCGACCAGGGCTTCGGTGTAGGCGCCGACCAGGCAGGCCGCGGCCGCATCCAGGTCCTGCGCCGGGAATTCGCCCGCGGCCACGCCCTCGGCGAGGATGCCCTTGAACAGGTCGCCGAACAGGCGCCGGCAGCGGATGCGCTCGGCATCCACCTCCGGCTCGACCGGCTCGGCGATGAAGGCGTAGGCCAGTCCCGGTCCGGCCAGCGCGCGGCGCACGAACGAGGCGATCGCCGCGCGCAGGCGCTGCGTCGCCGGCGCCGGTTCGGCGGCGATGCCGTGCAGGATCGCCAGTTCGTGGTCCACCGCCGCGGTCAGCACTTCCACGAACAGCTCGGCCTTGGACGGGAAGTGGCGGTAGATCAGCCCGGTGGACACCCCGGCCTCGGCCGCCACCGCGGTCACCGGCGCGCCGCGGAAGCCGCCGGCGGCGACCAGCCGCCGCGCCGCCAGCAGGATCCGCTGGCGGTTGCCGGCGAGGCGTTCTTCCATCAGGGCGGAGCGTTTGTAGGCCATGGGGTGATTCTAGGTTCAATTAATGAATTATTGTTCACTTCTTCGCCGTTCCCGGCTACGCTGGCGTCCATTCCCCGGCGCCGCCTGGATTCTAGGCGCCCCATTCGCCGCACGCCTGCTTCCGGAGCCGCCCGCCATGCTGATGCCGTCGTTGAATTTCGAACTGGGCGAGGACATCGACCTGCTGCGCGACACGGTGGCCGCCTTCGCCGCGCGCGAGATCGCGCCGCTGGCCGAGCAGGCCGACCGCGACAACGCGTTCCCGGCGCCGCTGTGGCGCAAGCTCGGCGAGCAGGGCCTGCTCGGGTTGACCGTGGAGGAGGAGTACGGCGGCAGCGCGATGGGCTACCTGGCGCATGTGGTGGCGATGGAGGAGATCTCGCGCGCCTCCGGCGCGATCGGCCTGTCCTACGGCGCGCATTCGAACCTGTGCGTGAACCAGCTGCGCAAGAACGGCAGCGCCGCGCAAAAGGCGCGCTACCTGCCCCGGCTGTGCAGCGGCGAACACGTCGGCGCGCTGGCGATGAGCGAGCCGGGCGCCGGTTCGGACGTGGTCTCGATGAAGCTGCGCGCCGAGCTGCACGGCGACCGCTACGTGCTCAACGGCAACAAGATGTGGATCACCAACGGCCCCGATGCCGACGTGCTGGTGGTCTACGCCAAGACCGACCCGGCCGGCGGCGCGCGCGGCATCACCGCGTTCCTGGTCGAGAAGGGCATGCCCGGCTTCAGCACCGCGCAGAAGCTGGACAAGCTCGGCATGCGCGGCTCCAACACCTGCGAACTGGTGTTCCAGGACTGCGAGGTGCCGGCGGAGAACGTGCTGGGCAGCGTCGGCGGCGGGGTGCGCGTGCTGATGTCGGGCCTGGACTACGAGCGGCTGGTGCTGTCCGGCGGCCCGCTGGGGCTGATGGCCGCAGCGATGGACGTGGTGATGCCGTACGTGCACGAGCGCCGCCAGTTCGGCGAGGCGATCGGCAGCTTCCAGCTGATGCAGGGCAAGCTGGCCGACATGTACGTGGGCCTCAATGCCTGCCGCGCCTACGTATATGCGGTGGCGCGCGCCTGCGACGCCGGCCGCACCACCCGCCAGGACGCCGCCGGCGCCATCCTGTACGCGGCCGAGAAGGCGACCTGGCTCACCGGCCAGGCGATCCAGGTGCTCGGCGGCAACGGCTACATCAACGACTACCCGACCGGGCGCCTGTGGCGCGACGCCAAGCTGTACGAGATCGGCGCCGGCACCTCGGAAATCCGCCGCATGCTGATCGGCCGCGAGCTGTTCGAGCGGACCAAGTGATGCGATGCGCTTCGTGTAGGAGCGGCTCTACGTGGCCTCGGGCCATCAGCCGCGACACGTTCCCGGCAAAGCGTCGCGGCTGAAGCCGCTCCTGCACGGACTCCCTTTTCCTCTTTTTCGATGGCCCTGCCATGAGCGTGATCCAGACCCAACTGCAACCCGGCAGCGACGCCTTCGCCGCCAACGCCGCGGCGCTGCGCGCGGTGGTCGACGACCTGCAGCAGACCCAGGCGCGCATCGCCCAGGGCGGCAGCGACGCGGCGCGCGCCAAGCACCAGGCGCGCGGCAAGCTGCTGGCGCGCGAGCGCATCGACGCGCTGCTCGACCCGGGCAGCGCGTTCCTGGAAATCGCCCCGCTCGCCGCGTTGGGCCTGTACGCCGACGAGGTCCCGTGCGCCGGCGTGGTCGCCGGCATCGGCCGCGTGTCCGGGGTGGAATGCGTGATCGTCGCCAACGACGCCACGGTCAAGGGCGGCACCTACTACCCGATGACGGTGAAGAAGCATCTGCGCGCGCAGGAGATTGCGCAGCAGAACCGGCTGCCGTGCATCTACCTGGTCGATTCCGGCGGCGCGTTCCTGCCGCTGCAGGACGAGGTGTTCCCCGACCGCGACCATTTCGGCCGGATCTTCTACAACCAGGCCAACCTGTCGGCGCAGGGCATCGCCCAGATCGCCTGCGTGATGGGCTCGTGCACCGCCGGCGGCGCCTACGTGCCGGCGATGAGCGACGAGACGGTGATCGTGCGCGAGCAGGGCACCATCTTCCTCGGCGGCCCGCCGCTGGTGAAGGCGGCCACCGGCGAGGAGGTCAGCGCCGAGGAACTGGGCGGCGCCGACGTGCACACGCGCATCTCCGGCGTGGCCGACCATTTCGCCGACAACGACCTGCAGGCGCTGGCGCGGGTGCGCGCGATCGTGGCCCAGCTCAACTGGCGCAAGCCCGAGCCGGCGCTGGCGTTGCGCGCGCCGGAGCCGCCGCTGTATCCGGCCGAGGAACTGTACGGGGTGATCCCGGCCGACCCGCGCAAGCCGTTCGACGTGCGCGAGGTGATCGCGCGGGTGGTCGACGGTTCGCGCCTGGACGAGTTCAAGGCGCGCTACGGTACCACCCTGGTCACCGGCTTCGCGCACCTGCACGGCTATCCGGTCGGCATCGTCGCCAACAACGGCATCCTGTTCTCCGAGTCGGCGCTGAAAGGCGCGCACTTCATCGAACTGTGCGCGCAGCGCGGCATCCCGCTGGTGTTCCTGCAGAACATCACCGGCTTCATGGTCGGGCGCAAGTACGAACACGGCGGCATCGCCAAGGACGGGGCCAAGCTGGTGATGGCGGTGGCCTGCGCAAAGGTGCCCAAGTTCACGGTGGTGATCGGCGGTTCGTTCGGCGCCGGCAACTACGGCATGTGCGGCCGCGCGTATTCGCCGAATTTCCTGTGGATGTGGCCGAACGCGCGGATCGGGGTGATGGGCGGGGAACAGGCGGCGAGCGTGCTGGCGACGGTGCGCCGCGACGGCATCGAGGCCAAGGGCGGCGCCTGGTCGGTGGAGGACGAGACGGCGTTCAAGACGCCGATCCGCGAGCAGTTCGAACGCCAGGGCCATCCGTACTACGCGAGTGCGCGGTTGTGGGACGACGGGATCATCGATCCGGCGCAGACGCGGCGGGTGTTGGGGCTAGGGCTGTCGGCGGCGTTGAACGCGCCAGCGGAGCCGACCCGGTTCGGGGTGTTCCGGATGTGAGCGGGCGCGACCGCCCTGCTTTGCACGCATCGCGGTCGGTCGTCCCACCGACCGTGGCCGACAGCTCCGCTGTTGCTGTTGCCTCTGCTGTTGCCTCTGCTGTTGCCTCTGCTGTTGCCTCTGCTGTTGCCTCTGCTGTTGCCTCTGCTGTTGCCTCTGCTGTTGCCTCTGCTGTTGCTTCCGCTTTTGCTTTTGCTGTTGCCGTTGCTGTTGCTTCTGCCGTTGCTTCTGTTGCTGTCGCTTTTGCTTTGCTTTTGATCTACGGGGTCCCCTCAGCGCGGCAGCCCCAGCGGGCGAATACCCGAAGGGCGGCGCGCAGGATGCGCGACGTTTTTCGTTGGCACATGGATGTGCCATCGAAAAATGCCCGTTGGGGCTGCGGACCCGGAGCGCGCAGCGCGGAGGGCGCGCTGCGGGGTGTGCTTTCTTTTGGTTACTTTTCTTTGCACAAGCAAAGAAAAGTGACCCGCGCCAGCGGAAGCTCTTGCTCTTGCTTCAAAGCTTCAATCTCCAAAGCTTCAAAATCTCAATGCCAGAACCAAGGCAAAGGCAAAGGCAAAGGCTTTCGCCTTGCGGCGAGTCACTTTTCTTTGCTCGCGCAAAGAAAAGTAACCAAAAGAAAGCGCGCCCTGCCTAGCGCCCTCCGCGCTGCGCGCTCCGGGTCCGCGTCCATACCGGGGATTCGCGGAAGGGGCATCCTGCCCCTGCCGCGAACGGCGCACATCCTTGTGCGCCGCCCCTTCGGGGTTTTTCCCCGCCATGGCCGCCGCTTCGGAAGGGAACCCGGTAAGTCAAAAGCAATGGCAACGGCAACAGCAACAGCAACAGCAACAGCAACAGCAAGACACGACACCCCTTTTCCAGGCAACTGACCATGGCCACGCCCGACCTGCCGATGTTCGACAAGATCCTGATCGCCAACCGCGGCGAGATCGCCTGCCGGGTGATCGCCACCTGCCGCACACTCGGTATCGCCAGCGTCGCCGTCTACTCCGATGCCGACCGCGACGCCCGCCACGTGCGCCTGGCCGACGAGGCGATCCACATCGGCGCCGCGCCCGCACGCGACAGCTACCTGCGCGGCGAACGCATCCTCGACGCAGCCCTGGCCAGCGGCGCCCAGGCGATCCACCCCGGCTACGGCTTCCTCTCGGAGAACGCCGACTTCGCCGAGGCCTGCGCCGCACGCGGCATCGTGTTCATCGGGCCGCCGCCGGCGGCGATCCGCGCCATGGGCGACAAGAGCGCGGCCAAGGCGCTGATGCACGCCGCCGGCGTGCCGCTGACCCCGGGCTACCACGGCGACCGCCAGGAGCCGGAGTTCCTGCGCGAACAGGCCGACGCCATCGGTTATCCGGTGCTGATCAAGGCCAGCGCCGGCGGCGGCGGCAAGGGCATGCGCCGGGTCGACCGCAGCGAGGACTTCGTCGCCGCCCTGGCCGCCTGCCAGCGCGAAGCCCAGGCCGCGTTCGGCAACGCGCATGTCCTGGTGGAGAAATACGTGCTGCGTCCGCGGCATATCGAGATCCAGGTGTTCGGCGACACGCATGGCGAACTGGCCTACCTGTTCGAACGCGATTGCTCGGTGCAGCGCCGCCACCAGAAGGTGCTGGAGGAAGCGCCGGCGCCGGGCATGCGCGGCGAACGCCGTGCCGCGATGGGCCAGGCGGCGGTGGAGGCCGCACGCGCGGTCGGCTATGTCGGCGCCGGCACGGTGGAGTTCATCGTCGCGCCCGACGGCGCGTTCTACTTCATGGAAATGAACACACGGCTGCAGGTGGAACATCCGGTCACCGAGTGCATCACCGGCACCGACCTGGTGGAGTGGCAGCTGCGCGTGGCCGCCGGCCAGCCGCTGCCCAAGCGCCAGCACGAACTGGCGATCCGCGGCCATGCGCTGGAGGCGCGGCTGTATGCCGAGGATCCGGCGCGCGGCTTCCTGCCCTCGACCGGCACGCTGCAGCATCTGCGCCTGCCGGCGGCCGACGCACATACCCGCGTCGATGCCGGCGTCGAACAGGGCGACGTCATCGGCCCGCACTACGACCCGATGATCGCCAAGCTGATCGTCTGGGACGAGACCCGCGAACGCGCGCTGCGGCGCATGCAGGCGGCGCTGGCGGCGTGCCAGGTGGTCGGCGTGGCCACCAATGCCGCGTTCCTGCAGCGCCTGATCGGCACCACGGCGTTCGCACAGGCCGATCTGGATACCGCACTGATCGAGCGCGAGCATGCGGCGCTGTTCGACACCGCGCCGGCCACCGCCGAGCCAACCTGGACCCTGGCCGCGCTGGCCTGGCTGCTGCACGCGCGCGCCGACGCCGCGCAGCCGGGCGACCCGCATTCGCCCTGGGACCTGCGCGACGGCTGGCGCCTGGGCGAACCCGCGCCGCGCAACCTGATCCTGCAGCAGGGCGAGACGCGCCGCACGCTGCGCGCAGCGGCGACCGACGCCGGTTGGCGCATCCACGACAGCGCCACCGATGCCGTGCTCCTCGCCGCCGGCAGCCTGCAGGAGCAACGCCTGCAGGCACAGCTCGATGGACAGCGCGTGCGCGCCGACGCGGTGTTCGCCGGTAGCCGCCTGCATCTGTTCGTGGCTGGCCAGGCGCACCTGTTCGACCTGCACGACCCGGTCGCCGAGGCCGACCAGCCGATCGCCGATGCCGGCGGGCTGATCGCGCCGATGCCCGGCCGCGTCGTCGCGCTGCTGGTCGCGCCCGGCACCCGCGTGGCCCGCGGCACGCCGCTGCTGGTGCTGGAGGCGATGAAGATGGAGCACACCCTGCAGGCCCCTGCCGATGGCGTGGTGCACGGCTACCGCGTGCGCGAAGGCGAGCTGGTCGGCGACGGCGTGGCGCTGCTGGAGTTCGAGGCGGACTGAGCACGGGCCCGCGCGCCGGGCATCGCGCACGCCCGCAAAATCCGCCACCAATTGCGGCGCGCCATCGAGCGCGCACGATCGCGCTCGGTTGCGATCGTGCGCGACCGGCCGCAGCGAGCGCACTTCGGCAGCCGCGCACGGTCGCCATGCCGGCGCCGACGCGTCACACTCGGCGCACGCCCTCAGCCAAGCCCGCCGCCATGAAGCTCACCGCCCACGTTCTCGACGGCCACACCCTCGACGTGCGCCCGGCGCCGCGCGAGCGGCCGTGGATGGACCGCACCGACCAGCGCTACGCCTACCGCTGCCTGCCGCTGGACATCGCCAACGCGCACGGCTGGGAACTGCTGTGCCAGAGCGGGTTCGAGGCCGAATGGAACGGCGGCAACGCGCTCGACGCCATCCGCCTCCACCCCGACGCCGGCAGCCACGCGCCGGCGGTCAGCCATTTCGGCTACGGCGTGCTCACCTTCCACGTGCCCTGCCTGTTCCGCACCGAGCCGGGCATGGACCTGTACGTGACCGCGCCGGTCAACCGGCCCAAGGACGGCATCGCCGGGTTGACCGGCCTGATCGAGACCGACTGGAGTCCCTACACCTTCACCATGAACTGGCAGTTCACCCGCCCCGGACGCGTGCGCTTCGACGCCGGCGAACCGTTCTGCCACTTCTTCCCGGTGCAGCGGCGGGTGCTGGCCGAGACCGAACCGCGCTGGCAGCCGCTGTCGCAGACCCCGGAACTGGAGCGCGACTATCAGGCCTGGATGCGCAGCCGCGGCCAGTTCCTGCACGACCTAAAGCAAGACGATCCAGAGGCCAAACGCGCAGGCTGGCAGCGCAGCTATTTCCGCGGACCGGCGCCGCGGCAGTGCCCGGCGGGCGTCGAGCATCGGGTCAAGTTGCGGCTGGCGCCGTTCACCCGTGCGCAGCACGAGGATCCACAGCCGGGCCAGCCAGCACCGGAATGACGCCGCGCACCAAGCGGCTCTCCGGAAACCTCCAGCGGCGCGGCGATCCGTGCAGAGGCCGCGCCTGGATGCGCAGCCTGGACCGGCAAAAAAAGAAGGGCGCAACGCCGGCCAGAAGTGTCCAGCGGGAAGAACGCACCCTGCAACGGGTGTTGAACGGTCGCAACGAAGCGGCTACTCCGCATGGGCAAGCATGAGCGCGCCCTGGCCATCCGGCCACCAGACTTCGCCCAACTCGGAACTGGCATCGAAGAAGCCCACGCCATGCTTGGCGGCCAGGCCGAACACGGTGGCGTACGCGTCCTGCGCCTGCGACCAGGCGAATGCCGCATAGATGAGCGAACGGCCGACGCTGTAGTCGGTGGCACGTCCAGGTTCCTTGTCGACGTCGTCCGCGGCCAGCGGGCCGTTCATCGGCGGAAACGCAGCGACCATGTCCAGGTACCATGCGCGCAGCGGCGCCGAACTCACTGCCGGATCGTCGTAGCCGTGCTCCTCGCTCCATTCGGTCTGGGTGTCGTACCAGGCCAGGAACTGCTCGCGCTCTCGCGGTGCCGCATCCATGTTGAATACCGCCAGGTCGTAACTCATTCCATCTTCCTAGTCGTGGCGCGGGCGCCGCAGTGGCCGCGGCGAGTGTGTGGGCGCGCAAGCGTATGCGTCAACGCTGCTGTCCGCAGACGCGCGCCGCAGCACAGGCCGCATCCGTTTCACGCTAGCGACACCACTGCCGCTCGCATGGCACGCCGTCGTGGTTGCCGTCCATCTGCACGCCGGGACAATTGCGCAGGAAATAGATCGCCTCCTCGCACGAGGTCATCTGCGCGCAGTGGGTGCGTCCATCGCACTGGAAGCGCTGCCCGGATGACGCGGCGGCGGGGACGCCGGGCGCAGCGGGTGTGGCTGGTGCCACGCCTGTGCCCGGCGCTGGCGTGGCAGCGAAGCGCGGTGCGAGCAGCGAATACGCATAGGCACCAATGCCGATCACCAGCAGCACGGCCAGCACGCGGCCGAACGCGCTGCCGGAATGGGCGTCAGCCGCGGCGCGGCGCGCCGGCGTGGTCGGCGCGCGTCCGGGGCGCATCACCCGCACCGCGCGCGGCCGTCCTTCCGCGTCCTGTTCCAGGTCGAACGAAATCAGCTCGCCGAGCCGCGGATGCACGCCGTCGCGCGGGAACGCCGCGATGTGCACGAATATCTCGGCATCGCCATGCGCCGAGCGCACGAAGCCGAAACCCCGCTCATCGTCCCACTTGATCAACGTTCCGTGCGTGCGCATGGGACCACCTCGAAGCGAACCCGTATTCCTGTCTACCGCCGACAATAACGTGGGCGATGCCCGGTTGCGGCCATCGCCAACGGCGCCTAGCGCCCCAACGCGCCGAGGCCGAGCGTCGCCGCCGCACACCATGCCACGACCCACAGCGCCGGGCGCTGCAGGCGTGCCATCAACACCAGCCCCAGCGCCACCACCAGCAGATCCGGCGGGCTGCGGATGCCGTCGCGCCATAGCGGGTCGTACAGCGCCGCGGCCAGTACGCCGACGACCACGGCGTTGATGCCGGCCAGCGCCCGCGCCACCGATCCACGCCCGGCCAGCGCCTGCCACAGCGGCAACGCCGCGCCCAGGGCCAGCAGGCCCGGCGCGAACAACGCCGCCAGCGCCAGCATCGCCGCTGCCCCCGGGACGATGCCGCTCCCGGCGCTGGCCCCCAGATAGGCGGCCAGCGCGAACATCGGACCCGGCATCGCCTGTGCCGCGCCGTAGCCGGCGAGGAAGGTGTCCGCGGACATCCACCCACTGGCGACCAGTTCGCGCTGCAGCAACGGCAGCACCACGTGGCCGCCACCGAATACCAGCGCCCCGGCACGGTAGAACGCCGCGGCGAGCGGCACCGGCGTCGGCATCGCGGCATGGCGTGAAGAGATCCACAGCGCCGCCAGCAGCAGGCCGCCGAACGCCAGCGCACAGCACACCCCCACATCGCGGCGCCAGCGCCGCGGCGTGGCCGCCGCCATCGGCACCGACGGCGGCCGGCACCAGGCGATCCCGGCCAGTGCCCCCAGTCCGATCACCAGCGGCTGGCCCCAGGCACGGTCGAGCGCAAGCACCAGGGCCGCGGCCGCCACCGCCAGCAGCACCCGCAGCAGGTCCGGCGTCAGCGTGCGCGCCATCGCGTACACGCCATGCGCGACCACCACCACCGCGACCAGCTTGAGCCCGTGCAGCACGTCCGCGCCGAGCGGATGCAGCAGCCATCGCGGCGCAGACAGCGCCAGCGCGAACAGCAGCAGCGCCGACGGCAGGGTGAAGCCCACGAACGCCGCCAACGCCCCGCGCCAGCCCGCGCGCTGCCAGCCGATCGCGACGCCGAGCTGGCTGCTGGTCGGGCCGGGCAGCACCTGGCACAGCGACAGCAATTGCGCGAAGCCCGATTCGTCCAGCCAGCCGCGGCGGCGCACGAATTCCTCGCGAAAATAGCCCAGGTGCGCGAGCGGGCCGCCGAAACTGGTCAGCCCCAGGCGCAAGAACACCCCCAGCACTTCCCTGCTGCGTCCCGGCACGGATATTGGCGGCTGCTCAGCAGCAGACATGCGGCGTCCCCCTCCGCGCAGCGCCGACGATGGCGCAGGCCGATTCTGCCAGGGTAGTGCGACCGCCGCTGCCTGGGACCGCGAACGATCCATGCCGGCCGGCTGGGCACTGCCAAAGCGCGTTCGCATCTACACTGAACTGGCAGTTCGCCCGCCCCGGACGCGTGCGTTTCGACGCCGGCGAACCGTTCTGCCGCTTCTTCCCGGCGCAACGGCTAGTACCAACGAGACCGAGCCGCGCTGGCGAGGCAGACGAACGACTTCCCGGCGTGCAGCCATGCCCGAGCGCACTCCCGACCCGGGTTGCGGTACGCATCCCAGCGCCTGCGCGGCAGCACAACTGTCTACTACTTGTGCCGGGGCGATCGGCTAGAGTCGAACGCGTCGAGCAACGCTGCGGATCGCGCGATAGCCGCGCACGCAGCATCTGACGCGTCACCTGGCACCCGCGCGGCAGCGTCACCGCCCGCCCCGCAGCATTCGTCCCCCGATGCTGCCTGCCACGCTGGCGCGTTCCCCCTGCGCTCGACGCACCTGGGACGATCACACAGCAGTTGCCTTCACCCGCCGGTCAGGAGAGCGACATGGATATTTCTTCTTCGATCCCGTAAGCGCAGCGTCGCAGGGCGCTGTCCATCGCCGCGGCCAGGCGCGTACGCGCCGCGCCGGTGTGCGGCTGCCCGAACCAGTCTGTCTCGACACAGCCGTCGCCGCGGTTGCGGGCGTGCATGCCCGCACCCCGGGCCGGCGCGCCCGGCGCAAGGTCCGTCCTCGCGCAACGGGCCTCTGCATTCTCGACCGTGCCGTCGGCGTGGTCGTGTGGCCGGTCCGGGGCCGGGGAGAGTCCGGACACACCCAGCACGCAGGCCACGTCCGCGTGGGACCGACGCACACAACAGGGAGTACACCATGCACCTGCCTCATCTGCGCATCATCGCCGCTGCAGCCGCGCTGGCGCTCGCCAGCGGCACCGCGACCGCCGGCAAGTTTCCCGACTTCGGCTACGCGCCGCCACAGACCTACAAGGGCCCGCTGTTCCAGCTCAGCCAGGACTTTCCGCAGCAAGCGCCCAGCGGGCCGCCGCCGGCGTTCTTCCAGAAGTTGCCCAAGCCGCTGAGCAACAATTTCGAGACCTGGCGCGGCTACGTGGACGCGGTGAAGACCTATTGCCTGGAAGGCAACGTGGAAAGCGACTGGTACGTGCAGAACAACAAGGTCCGGCGTTGGTACCACGCACCGTGGCAGCACTACGGGCCGCTCGGCCGCGAAGGCGTGCACGGCCTCACCAAGGAAGCGCAGATCCAGGTGAAGCAGCTGGCACCGACCCAGCTCACCACCGGGCAGACCTTCGCGGTGGGCATCTACAACGACATCGGCGCCTATACCTTCGGCCAGGTGTGGAAGGATCCGCAGAATCCCGATCCCAGTTTCACCTCCAAGCCGAACAGCTTCCGCGACGGCACCGTGGTGTGCAAGGCGCTGTTCGCCGACGTGGACAGGAGTCAGGTGCCGTTCCTGCAGAACCCGGTGCTGTGGACGGCGTACGTCACCAACAGTTTCAGCTCGGCGGACAGAACGCTCAAGCAGGTGGCCCTGATCCAGATGGACTTCGCCGTGCGCGACCGGCGCATTCCCGGCACCGGCTGGATCTTCGGCACGTTCCAGTACAACGGCGCGGTCAGCGGCAAGCCCGGCTGGCAGAACCTGGTCCCGGTCGGGGTGATGTGGGGCAACGACCCGCAGAATACCGGCAACGACTACACCAACAAGCAGCCGACCCAGACCCGGATCAATCCCGGCATCCTGCAGTCGGCGATCAACGCCCGGCCCGAACTGCCGGCGACCCACCTGGGCTGGAACGGCCGCCTCAACGGCCCGGTCGACAATCCCATCAGTTCCTGCCTGAGCTGCCACATGACCGCCGAGTCGCCGCAACTCTCGCCGATGAACCCGACCTTCCAGGCGGCCAGCAAGATCCCGCCGGTCGGTTCCAAGGAATGGATGCGCTGGTTCCAGAACAACGCGGCCGGCACGCCGTTCGACGCGGCGGCCCAGAGCACCGACTTCAGCCTGCAGCTGGCCGGCGGCATCGCCAACTTCTACGACTGGAAGTGCACCCAGGACGGCGTGTTCGTCAGCGGCGGCAACCTCTGCCAGCAGAGCGCGCTGCCGCTGAAACTGATGCGCTCCACCACCCCGCCAGCGACGGTCTACCCGGTCGAACGCGGCGTGGACAACCAGGAGCTGGAATAGTCCCGGCGCGCTCCGTTTGTATGTCGGGCGGGGCGCATTGCCCTGCCCGGCATGCGGCGGTAGAAAGCGAACCGCGATGCGCTGGCCCGATGATGGTTCAGGCGCGCAAATGTCAGCGGCTCAACCTGGATGCGCCGGGACCTCCGGCGGGCCGAAGTAGGAGTTCGGCAACGGCGCGCTGCGGATCACGATCTTCTGCACGACCATGGTCGGATCGACCATCATGATCTTCAGCACATGCCGCCCCGCAGTGGACACGGACTGCGAGGCGGTCAGGGTGCGCGCATTGTTCCTGGCGTTCTCGTAGAACGCCTCGCCCAGGAAATCCTGCGACACGCGCTGCTCCGGCGTGAACACGCTGATGACCTGCGGCGGCTGATCGTCGAAGGCCACGGCCACGCTCAGCTGGTGCGCCGTGTTCACGTTGAGCGTCGGGTTGGTGATCAGATCGATGTCGTAACGGCCGGCCTTGGCCAGATAGACCGGATACTCCAGGCGCGGCGCAGTGCGCGGGTCGGAGAACGAGGCCGCGGTGACGGGAAAGACCGACATGGCGGCGCGTGCGCGGCCGTAGTCGGGGATGCGCTCCCAGCGCACGCCGCCGGCATCGACGTTGCGTTCGAACGCGTCGGCGGCGATCGCGATCGGCCCTTGCAAGCCGCCGAATGCGCCACGCGCTTCGCGCCGCTGCGCCGCGGAGGCCTTGATCGCCTTGACGTGAATCGTCTGCGTCTTTTGCGCGCCGGTCACGACGATCGTCCCGGCCTGCTCGCCGACGCCGGCCTGGTCCCAATCGATCTCGACCCAGAAGCGCCGATCGTGGCGTCCTACGCCGAACGGCTTGCCCTCGGCGATCACGATCCACGGCTCGGCCGCGGCCACCTCGAACGCGATCGGGCGCGCGCCGCGCGGAAACACGTCGACGTAGTGCCGCTGCCGGCACAGGCTGTCGAACATCGGCAGCTCCGGGTCGAGCCAGTAGCCCGGCCAGCCCGGCACCGCACCTTCGACTGCCACCGCATAATCGGCGGTGTCTTCGATCCGCAGCGTCGTCACGGCTGGCATGATGTTCGCCGGCGGCGAGTACCAGTCGAAGTAGCCCAGATGCACCTGGTCCATCAGGTGGTTCCACTTGCCGCCCGCCAGGCGCGTGTTGTAGTACTCGGTCAGTTCGCGGTCGCGCTGGAACAACTGCCGCACGTAGTCGGCCTCGGCGTTCGCGCTCGCCCGGCCCTGTTGCGCGTAGAACGCATTGCGCGCCGCGGCGATGTTCAATTCCGTCGCCGTCGCGCAGGCCTTCACCGGATGCAGCACCAACTGGTAATACGCGTCGTGCGCATCCGCCGGCAACCGCGACTGGATCCTTTCGGCCTGCGCCACCAGCGTGGCCCAGGCGTCCAGCACGCGCTCGGCCTCGCGGTAGTGCAGCAGGCTGAAGGTCTCCGGCTTCACCAGTTCCGGCTTGCGCCAGGCGTTGTACTTGGCGTATTTGGCGACGATGTCCGCGATCTGCACGGCGTGCTCGGCGCCGAATTCCCTGCTCGCCCAGCGCTGCGTCCAGCCGGCGACATCGTCCTTGGTGATCGCGTCCGGATTCCAGGCCAGCCGCAGGAAGAACTCGATCGGGATCTCCAACGGCTTGAAATCGCCGACGTTGGCGATCCAGATCCGGTTGGCGCCATAGCGGTGCGCCAGGGTCATCTGCTCCCAGATCTTCGGCAGCGGATTGCTGTTGAGCCACTTGTACGAGAACGGCCCGCCGTTCATGTCCATGTGGTAGTAGATGCCGGAGCCGCCGGCGCGCTGGCGCTCGTCGGGTTTCGGCAGCCGGCGCAGATTGCCGACGTTGTCGTCGGTGAACAGCAAGGTCACGTCGTCCGGCACCTTCAGGCCGGCGTCGTAGAACTTCTGCACCTCGGTGAACAGCGCCCACAGCTGCGGGACCTGGCTCGCATCGGCACCTAGTTCCGCGGCGAGAATCTTGCGCTGATCGGCGATGATGGTTTCGAGCAGGCGCAGATCGGCCTGCAGATCGCCGGCGCTGGCCATGGCCACGTCGCCGTCGCCGCGCATGCCCACCGTCACCAGCACCTCGTGCGAGCGGTTGCGTGCGATGCCTTCGCGGAAGAAGGTCTGCAACGCCTCATTGTTGGTGGCGTAGTTCCATTCGCCGTTGCCGTATTGCGTGCGGTGGTCGGTCCACTCCTTGTGCGCGCGCATCATCGGCTCGTGGTGCGAGGTGCCCATGACGATGCCGTATTCGTCGGCGAGCCGGGCGTTGTCCGCATCGTCCTGCGCGAACGCGTTGTCCCACATCGCCGGCCACAGGTAGTTCGCACGCAAGCGCAGCAGCACCTCGAACAGGCGTGCGTAGAACTTGGAATTCATCCCGCCGAACTTCTCGGTGGTCCACTTGCCCAGACACGGCTGCTCGTCGTTGAGGAACACGCCGCGATACTTCACCGCCGGCGGCCCTTCGAAATGCGTGCCGCGCCGGATCGAGATCGCCGGACGCCGCCGAACCGGCACGTCCGCCCACCAGTACCAGGGCGACACGCCGATCTGTTCGGACAGCGCATAGATGCCGTAGATGGTGCCACGCTTGTCGCTGCCGGCGATCACCAGCGCTTCGGCCACGCCAGGCATCGGATCGGCCACGGTCTGCAGCGTGTAGGACTCCCACTGCCCGAGGATCGGCGCGGCATCGAGCTTGCCGTCGGCGACCAGCGCATCGACGACCGCACTTTTGCCGAGCGTGCCGATCAGTACGGCCCGGCGATCGAGCCGGCTCTTTTCGTTCACGAGCGCGGCAGGCGTTCCGAACACGCGGCCGATGTCCTCGGCGAGATCGCGCGCCGCCCTGGCCACGCCAGGGAAATCCTGCACGTCCACCTGGATCGGCGCGACGCCCCCGTCGCCCGCGAGCCGAAACGCGTTGTTAGCGCTATCAAAAATGACCATGGCGCGCAGCGGCGAGGCGAAGATCGCCGCGCTCCCGGCGCCGACCAGGAAGTCGCGGCGCGAGAGGAGGAAGGAGGAATTCGATTCGGTCATGGGATGCGATTCGAGTGGCGAATGGAGTGAAAGAACCAGCGACATCCAGCGGCAATGCCGTCTTCGGGCCTCGTTGGAGCGGCACTGGCGCGCTCCCCTGCAGCGACCCGCACCAGGCAGGACGATAGGCAGGGAATCGTCCAGTTCGCAACACAAATGCAGTGCACGCCCTTCAACCGTGGCATGGCAGGGAAAATCGCACCCGAGTTGCTGCGCAGCAGCATGCAGCTGCGCTGGATGGATGCCCGCTAAGCGGCGCCGCCAATCACTCGCCTGGAAGATGGAGCAGACGCAACGCGCTGGTAATAGGCGTGGCGTTCGACGAGGCTTCCGCGGTACTCCACTTCGTCAGTTGGGGGCGACGAACGACACGCGAAGTCGAACGAGACGACCTTCTCCGATCCGTTCTTATGCGGCTCGTCTCATACCGGAGTTCGAGCTTGGCGTGCATCAGTTGGTTACGGTCGATCGTCTCGGCGCTCAGCCTGTGCTCCAACCATGCGTTCAACTCACCCGCTATCCACAGCGTCGGACTGTGACCGGCGCTATGCATGACCGTCTTTTCCATGCGCCAACCAGCCATCATCTGGCAGAGTTCGTTTGCGATGTCTTGCGGCACTTTACGGCGCATCAGGGCGCCTAACGCGCGTTGCGCGGCGCTGCCACACGCAATGGATGTGCCGGATTGTCTCTGAGGAATGCCGGCACTTGCGCGAGCCTGTCGGGCAGCGCTGGTCCAGACGTGCTGCGGTAGCTGGAGAAGCGGAAGCCAGCCTCGTAGAGCGCCTGGACCTTCGCCCACTGCTCTGTGTCCTTGGCGCGTGGCGCCTTGAACGAGCGTCCCATCTCATGGATCTCGCCGGCGCAATTCGGGCACACCGCAGAATAGCCCGGCCGCGGAGCGATCTTGAAACTCTTGCGGCATTCGAAGCACGCATGAGCAATCAAATAGTGGGGAAAGAATTTTTCTGCAGTCTCCATCGCAATCCCCTATCGCGTTACGCCGCTAGGCGGCGCTGGCGTGCAGGCGCTCATGCAAGCCATATCAGTCTTCGGACTTGTCATAGATGTCCAAGCACAGCGAGATGCCACGTTTGGAGAGCTCCCCGAGCACGCCCGGACTGAATTCGAGCCCATCATTCGACGACCCCATGAAGACGCCGCAGAAGATATCGAGCGTGAACCGTGACGCGAGCAGATCCCAGACCGCCGGATCGGCACTCAACTTGCCGAGGATTTCGGCAATCTGGGCAGAGATGTCTTCGGGGTGCCGATCGGCAGCAGACACGCTCCAACGCCCGGTCTTTTCCACGTAACGGTTTCCGGTCTTCTTGCCGATACGCACATCGCCTTTTGCGAACGCCCGGGTCGGCTCGCACTGCAACAGTGCGGTCACCTCGGCGGGCACGAGATCATCTCCGAAGACCCGGAACGAAACGATCGAAGACTCAGCGATTCCCATCTGCCTGCGAGCGACCCCTGGGCCGCATTGCAGCGGCGGCATTGCCAGTATCGCGCATCGTGGCCCAGCTTCAAACGCCGGGGCAGGCGGCGTCTGCGATGCTTTGCGGACGTCCTGGAGGCTGCCCCCCTGCCCCTGGCGCGCAGCGATGGTGCCGATCGACGCAGCATCGGCCTGCTTCTACCAGCGATGCAGGTTCCGTCACCCCTTCCCCACCGGCAACACCACATCCATCAGCGTCGCATCTTCCGGGTCCGGCGTGGCCTTGAAACCCAGGTGTTCGCACATCGCCAGCATGGTGCGGTTCTCGCGCAGGACCTGGCCTTCGACGACGTTGAGGCCCAGCCAGCCGGCGTATTCGATCATGATCCGCATCAGTTGCCAGCCGATGCCGTGGCCCTTGAGGTCGGAGCGGATCAGGATGCCGTATTCGCCGCGGTCGTAGTCGGCGTCGGCGTGCAGGCGCACCGCGCCGAGCATGTCGCCGGTCTTGGGTTCGATCGCCACCAGGGCGATCGAACGGGCGTAGTCGAGCTGGGTCAGGCGGGCGATGAATTCGTGGCTGAAGTGCTTCACCGCCTGGAAGAAGCGCAGGCGCAGGTCCTCGTCGGTGACGCGGGCGAAGAAGCTGCGGAACAGCGCATCGTCTTCCGGGCGCACCGGGCGCACGAACGCGGCGGCGCCGTCGTTGAGCACGATGCGCCGCTCCCATTCCTTCGGATACGGGAAGATCGCGAAGCGCGGGTGGCCGCGGCCCTTGTGCAGGCGCCGCGACGGCGCCACCGCCACGCGAGCGTCGACCGCGATCACGCCGTCGCGGTCGGCCAGCAGCGGATTGATGTCCAGCTCGCGGATTTCCGGCAGGTCGGCCGCCAGCTGCGCCAGCTTGACCAGCACCATCGCCACCGCGCGCTCGTCGGCCGCGGGGACGTCGCGGTAGGCCTTGAGGATGCGGCTGACGCGGGTGCGGCCGATCAGTTCGTGGGCCAGGCGCAGGTCCAGCGGCGGCAGCGCCAGCGCCTTGTCGTCGATCACTTCCACCGCGGTGCCGCCGCGACCGAACACGATCACCGGGCCGAAGGTGGGGTCGTCGGCGATGCCGGCGATCAGTTCGCGCGCCTTCGGCCGCAGCAACGTGGGCTGCACCAGCACGCCGTCGATGCGCGCGTCCGGACGCGCGGCGCGCGCGCGGGCGAGGATGCCTTCGGCGGCGTCCTGCACCGCCTGCGCGCTGACCAGATTGAGGCGCACGCCGTCCACGTCGGACTTGTGCGGGATGTCGGCCGAATGGATCTTCACCGCGACCGCCAGGCCCTGCGCCAGCATCGGTGCCGCCGCCAGCGCGGCGTCGGCGGCGCTGGCGGCGTGCACCACCGGCGCGGTGGGAATGCCGTAGGCGGCGAGCAGGCGGGTGGTGGCCAGCGGATCCAGCCAGGTCTGGCCGGCGGCCAGCGCAGCGTCGACGATGCCGCGCGCGGTGGCCGCGTCGAACACGAAATCCTCGGGCAGGCTGGGCGGGGTCTCCATCAGCGCCGCCTGCGCTTCGCGGTAGCGCACCAGGTGCATGAAGCCGCGCACCGCGTCGGCCTCGGTGGCGTAGGTGGGGATGTGCGCGGCGTTGAGCGCGGCGGTGGCGCTTTCGTCGTTGCCCAGCCACACCGCGAACACCGGCTTGTCGCGGTGGTGGCGCGGGCGCAGGCCGAGGGTACGGGTCAGCGCCTGCGCCGCGTCGGCCGAGGAGGTGAACGCGGTCGGCACGTTGACCACCAGCACCGCGTCGTTCTCCGGATCGGCCAGCAGCGCTTCGGCGGCGGCGGCATAGCGCTCGCCGTCGGCGTCGACCACGATGTCCACCGGGTTGGCGTGCGACCACTCCTGCGGCAGCGCCTGCTCCAGGCGTTGCAGGGTCTGCGGCGACAGCGCGGCCAGGGTGCCGCCGAGGTCGGCGAGCTTGTCCACCGCCAGGCGGCCGACGCCGCCGCCGTTGCTGAGGATCGCCAGGCGGCGGCCGGGGAAGGTGCTGAGCCGGCCCAGGGTCTCGGCCGCGGCGAACAGTTCGTCCAGCGCGCGCACGCGCAACAGACCGGCGCGGGCGAAGGCGGCGCCGTAGACCGCGTCGGAACTGGCCAGCGCCTGCACATGGGTGTCGGCGTTGGGGTCGATGCGCAGCAGGCGCCCGGATTTCACCACCACCACGGGTTTGGCGCGCGCCGCGGCGCGCGCGGCGGACATGAACTTGCGTGCGTCGTGGATGTGTTCGACGTACAGCAGGATGGCGCGGGTGCGGTAATCGGTGGCGAAGTAGTCGAGCAGGTCGCCGAAGTCCACGTCCAGCGCATCGCCCAGCGACACCACCGCGGAGAAGCCGACCGAGCGCGCCACGCCCCACTCCACCAGGGCGGCGGCGATGGCGCTGGATTCGGAGATCAGCGCCAGGTCGCCGGGCTGCGGGCAATGCGCGGCGATGCTGGCGTTGAGCTTGGCGTGCGGGGCGATCACGCCCAGGCAGTGCGGACCCAGGATGCGCAGGCCCTTGGCGCGCGCCGCCGCCTCGACCCGCGCCGCGGCCGAGCCCGGGCCTTCGCCCAGCCCGGCGGTGAGGATGATCGCCGCGGCGACGCCGCGCCGCGCGGCGATGGCGACGATGCGCGGCACGATCCGCGCCGGCGCGGTGATGACCACCAGGTCCGGCACCCAGGCCAGATCGGTGAGCCGGCGCACGGTGGGCACGCCGTCGATCTCGCGGTAGCGCGGGCTGACCCAGCCGATCTGCCCGGGAAAGCCGGCGGCGCGCAGGTTGCGCACCACCGCGCGCCCGGCCGAGCGCTCGCGCGGACTGCCGCCGACGATAGCGACCGAAGCGGGGCGGAACACGGACTGCAGGTGGTAGGTGCTCATGGCGGGCGTGGGGCGGGCAAGCGGTGCGACAACGGTACACGGGTGATGCTGGCGCGGGGATGATTGGAAGATGCGGACGATCCGCGGCCTGCAGCGTCGCGGCTTTGGTCGATGCGGGAATGACGGTGGGTTCCGGCGTCCACGCGTCGGGACTGAAGTCCCTCCCACAGTGCACCACGGCCGATCGCGAGTTCCCTGCAGAAGCCGTTTAGACCGCGACGAATGCAGCGTTGAGCATTCCGGCACCGATTCCTGTCGGGGCTGAAGCCCCTCCTACAGTGCACCTGGACGCTGGCCGCAGGTCTGTGGGAGCGACTTCAGTCGCGACGAACGAAGCGGGGACGCTTGCCGGCTTCGCGCCTTGCCGGCGCCGATGGCCCGAAGCCGCCAAGCCGTGGCTCCCCGACCCCACCCGGCGTCCCGGCGATGCCAAAGGTCAGCGCCACCTGCGTCTTCCCCCAATCCGGGTAAGCGGACGGTCGCGTGGCGGCCGCATAATGGCGCGATGGAGACGACTCATGCATAGCGGCGGCCTGGAACTGGCGCTGGTCTTGCTGCTGGCCGCGGTGATCGCGGTGCCGGTGTTCAAGCGCCTGGGCCTGGGCGCGGTGCTGGCCTATCTCGCCGCCGGCGTGGTGCTAGGTCCGGACGGCCTGGGCTTCGTGCAGGACACCGAGCGCATCCTCAACGCCGCCGAGATCGGCGTGGTGATGCTGTTGTTCCTGATCGGCCTGGAACTGTCGCCGGCGCGGCTGAAGCTGATGCGGCGCGCGGTGTTCGGCGCCGGCACCGCGCAGGTGGTGCTGACCGCGCTGCCGCTGGGCGTGCTGCTGCTGTGCCTGGACCTGAACTGGAAGAGCGCGCTGGTGGTGGGCCTGGCGCTGGCGCTGTCGTCCACCGCGGTGGGCCTGCAGCTGCTGGCCGAGCGCAAGGCGCTCAACAGCGACTATGGCCGGCTCGGCTTCGCCATCCTGCTGTTCCAGGACCTGATCGCGATCCCGCTGCTGGCCGCGATCCCGCTGCTCGGCGGCGCCAAGAACGACACCCTCACCTGGACCGAGGTGGCGCAGGCGCTGGGCGCGCTGACGGTGGTGGTGCTGTGCGGCCGCTTCGCGCTGCGCCACCTGTTCCGCGTCGTGGCGCGCACACGCATGCCCGAGGTGTTCACCGCCAGCGCGCTGCTGGTGGTGCTGGGCAATGCCTGGTTCCTGCAGAAGGCCGGGCTGAGCCCGAGCCTGGGCGCGTTCCTGGCCGGGGTGCTGCTGGCCGACTCGGAATTCCGGCACGAGCTGGAGGCGCAGATCGAGCCATTCCAGGGCCTGTTGCTGGGCGTGTTCTTCATCGCCGTGGGCATGGGCATCGACCTGGACCGCATCGTCGCCGAGCCGTGGCTGATCGCCGGCGGCGTGGCCACGCTGCTGTTGGTCAAGTTCAGCCTGCTGGTCGGCATCGGCCGGGTGGCGCGGCTGCCGCTGCGCAGCGCGCTGTTGCTGGGCAGCCTGTTGTGGCTGGGCGGCGAATTCGCGTTCGTGGTGTTCACCGAAGCGCAGCGCGTGCAGTTGCTCGACGACGCCAACCACGACCGCCTGGTCGCGGTGGTCGGCGTGTCGATGGCGCTGACGCCGCTGCTGTTGATCGGCATCCAGCGCCTGCTCGACGGTGGCGAGGCGGCCAAGGCCAGGCGCACGCCGCCGCCGGCCGCCCAGTACGACACCGTGGACGAGCAGCGCGCGCAGGTGCTGATCGCCGGCATGGGCCGTTTCGGCCAGGTCGTGGCGCGCCTGCTGACCGCGCAGCGCATCCCGTTCGTGGCGCTGGAGCACAACCCGGACACGGTGGAAGACCTGCGCCGCTTCGGCAACAAGATCTACTACGGCGACCCCAGGCGCCCGGACCTGTTGCGCGCGGCCGGCAGCGACAGCATCGGCATCTTCGTGGTGGCGATGGACGACCCGGAGACCAACATCAAGACCACGCGGCTGATCCGCCGCCTGTATCCGAAGGCGCAGGTGCTGTCGCGCGCGCGCAACCGCCAGCACGCCTGGCGGCTGATGGATCTAGGCGCCGAACCGTTCCGCGAGGTGTTCGCCTCGAGCCTGGAACTGAGCGAGAAAGTGCTGGTGAATCTGGGCCTGAGCCCGGAGACCGCGCGCGACCGCATCGCCCGCTTCCGCCAGCACGACGAGCAGCTGTTGCGCGCGCAGCACCTGGTGTACGACGACGAGGCGGCGGTGGTGCAGACCTCGCGCGATGCGCGCGCGGACCTGATGCAGCTGTTCGAGGCGGATGTGAGCGACGCGCCCGGGGACGCGGCGGACGATGCGGCGGCGGCGAAGCCGCAGGCATAACGGTGTTGGTGTTGATGGTGCGGCGCTTGCGTAGCGTGTGCGGCGGGAGGACTGGCGGCAGGGATGTCGGTCGTGGCGCTGCCGGATGCCGGTTGGATCCTTGCTTCGTTCGTCGCGGCTGAAGCCGCTCCTGCAGGTTTCGCGAGCTTATTCTGGAGCGCTTGCAGGCGGGCTTTCGCCCCAACAGGATGCGAAGCCGGTGGGCTCCACCTCTGCGTTCGTCGCGACTGAAGTCGCTCCCACAACGTGCGGCCGGCATGCCGAGGTGCTGTGGCGGGAGGAATCTTGACGGTCTTGGGCCATCGGTTCCGACAGGATCCGAAACCTGACGATTCCGCGGCTTCGTTTGTCGCGGCTGAAGCCGCTCCTACAGGGGTTCGCGAGTGGTGGCTGCCCTTGTAGGAGGGGCTTCAGCCCCGACAGAATGCCGAACCTGCCAGGTGCGCCGCTTCGTTCGTCGCGGCTGAAGCCGCTCCTACAGAACTGCAGCGGGCGCGCTGCTGCAGCACTTGCGGCTGGTGCGCCGAGTGCACTGTCGGAGGACTTCAGTCCCGACTGCAGCCAGGCCTCGTCTCGACGGTGGCACAAGGCCACCTGACGTCGCTCCCACACGGGCTACGCGCATTGCGGGTCAGCGCTTCGCCGCCGGTCGTTTGGCCGCAGCTGCGGGCGACTTCTTCGCCACGCGCTTGCTCGCTTTTCCGGCAGAGGCTTTGACTGCCTTCTTTGACGCGGCCGTCTTGTTGCCGTCCGCTGTCCTCCTGCCCTCCGTCGCCTTCGGCGAGGCGACCGCTTTCTTGGCCGACGCAGTCCTCGCCGCCGCAGCCTTGCTGGGCTTGCCGGCGCCGGCCGCCTTGGCTTTCGAAACGGCAGGCTTGGCAGAAGCCGAAGCACGCTTCGGCGGCGCTGCGGGCCTGGCGTCGGCGCCGCCCTCCGCCGGGCGCCGCGGCGGCGGGCGGCGGCCGGCGGTCAGGGTGCGCCAGCTGTGGCCGCCGTTGAGCGCGAGCAACGCATCGGCCGCGGCCGGGCCGGCGCTGCCGGCCGGGTATTGCGCCACTTCGTCGGCCGAAGCCTGCCAGGCATCGAGGATCGGCTGCACGATGCGCCAGGCCGCCTCGACCATCGTCGCGTCCTGGAACAGGCCGGCCTCGCCGTTCATGCAGTCCTGCAGCAGGCGTTCGTAGCCGACCGTGTATTCCTTCGGGAACCAGTCGCGGTAGCGGAAGTCCATGCGCACCGGCGCCAGGCTGACCCGCGCGCCCGGACGCTTGACGTCGAACTGCAGCGAGATGCCTTCGTCGGGCTGGATGTGCAGCACCAGCCAGTCGGGACCATAGCCGCCGATCTCGGCGCTGCGCAGCGGCGCCAGCGGCGCCGGCTTGAAGCGGATCGCGATCTCGGTGGTGCGTTCGCGCAGGCGCTTGCCGGTGCGCAGGTAGAACGGCACGCCGGCCCAGCGCCAGGTGTCCACCTGCAGCTTCATCGCCACGTAGGTCTCGGTGTTGGAATCGGACGGCACCGTGTCTTCCTCGCGGTAGCCGGGCACCGCGTTGCGCCCGATCGCGCCGGCCGCGTACTGGCCGCGCACCACGTCGGCGGGGGCCAACGGCCGCACCGCCTCGATCACCTCGGCGCGCCGGCGCAGCATCGAGGCCGGGGTGAACGCCGCCGGCGGCTCCATCGCGATCATCGCCAGCAGCTGGAACAGGTGATTGGGCACCATGTCGCGCAGGCAGCCCGTGGGGTCGTAGAAGCCGCCGCGCCCTTCCACGCCGATGGTCTCGGCGGCGGTGATCTGCACGTGGTCGATGCGGTCGCGGTTCCACACCGGCTCGAACAGACCGTTGGCGAAACGGAAGGCGAGGATGTTCTGCACCGTCTCCTTGCCCAGGAAATGGTCGATGCGGAACACCTGGTCCTCGTCGAGCACGCGGCCGACGATGGCGTTGAGCTCCTTGGCGCTGCGCAGGTCGTGGCCGAACGGTTTCTCCACGATCACCCGGCGCCAGCCGCCGCCGGCGGTCTGCTTGACCAGCCCGGCCGCGCCCAGCTGCTCGATCGCCGGAGCGAAGAAGCGCGCCGCGGTGGCCAGGTAGAACAGCACGTTGCCGCCGGTCTGGTACTGCGCGTCGTACTTGGCGATCACCTCGCCCAGCGCGCGATAGGTCGCCGCATCGGCGAAATCGCCGCGCAGGTAGTGCAGGCGCGTGCGCAGCCAGTTCCACACGTCCTCGTCCAGGCCGTCGGCCTTGAACTCGGCATCGCGGTCGGCCATCAGCCCATGCAGCGCGGTGCCGAGCAGGCGCCGCCAGGTGGTTTCGCTGATGTCGCCGTGGTCCACGCCGATCACCGCGAACTGTTCGGGCAATGCGCCGCTGCGGCGCAGGTTGTACAGCGCCGGCAGCACCAGGCGCCGGGTCAGGTCGCCGCGCGCGCCGAACACCACGATCAGGCAGGGAGGAGTGGTTTGCGTCGCTTCGCTCATGGAGGGGTGTCCTGTTTGCCGAGTAAGCCATGCAGGCGCAACGCGGCGTGGACCAGGGCCACGTGCGAGTAACCCTGCGGAAAATTGCCGAGCATGCGGCCGCTGCGCGGATCGTATTCTTCGGCCAGCAGGCCGACGTCGTTGCACAGGCCGAGCAGGCGTTCGAACAGCGTGCGCGCCTGCTCGGTGCGGCCCAGCAGCGCGTAGTTCTCCACCAGCCAGAAGCTGCAGGCGATGAAGGTGCCCTCGCCGGCCGGCAGGCCGTCGCCGCTGTCGTCGTCGGCGCGATAGCGCTCGACCAGGCCATCGATGCTCAACCGCTGCGCGATCGCATCGGCGGTGGCCGCCACGCGCGGATCGTCGGCCGGCAGGAACCCGACCAGCGGAATCAGTAGGGTCGCCGCGTCCAGCCGATCGCTGCCGTAGCTCTGCACGAAATAGCCGTCCGGGTGCACGCCCTGCTCCAGCACCTGCGCATGCACTTCGTCGGCCAGCGCGCGCCAGTGCGCACGTTGCGCGGCGTCGGCGTCGGTGACCCCGTCGCGCGCGCCGCAGTCGAACGCCAGCCACGCCATCACCTTGGAATGCACGAAATGGCGGCGCTGGTCGCGGATCTCCCAGATGCCTTCGTCCGGCTCGCGCCAGCGCTGCTCCAGCACTTCCAGCAGCTGCCGCGCCAGCGAGCGGCCATGCGCCGCGGTCGCCATGCCTTCGTGGTGGCCGCGATGGAACGCGGCGATCACCTCGCCGTACACGTCCAGCTGGAACTGGCCGGCGGCGGCATTGCCCACGCGGACCGGCAGCGCGCCTTCGTAGCCGGGTAGCCAGTCCACTTCCCATTCGGACATGCGCCGTTCGCCGCCGATGCCGTACAGCGCCTGCAACTGGTCGGGCGAGCCGGCCACGGTGCGCTGCAGCCAGCCGTGGAACGCGGCCGCTTCGTCGGAATAGCCGGCGGCGTGCAGCGCGGTCAGGGTGAACACCGCATCGCGCAGCCAGCAGAAGCGGTAGTCCCAGTTGCGCTCGCCGCCGAGCCGTTCCGGCAGCGAGGTGGTGGGCGAGGCGACGATCGCGCCGGTGGGCAGGTAGCTCAGCCCCTTCAGCACCACCAGCGAACGCCGCACCGCCTCGGTCCACGGGCCGGCCTGCACGCAGCGGTGCGACCAGCCATGCCAGAACGCCTCGGTCTGCGCCAGCGCCTGTTCCGGCGCCAGCGGCGGCGGCAGGTCCAGGTGCGAGGCGCCATGGCTGAGCACGAACCAGGTGCTGTCGCCGGGCTCCAGCGCGAAATCCGTCTCGGTGGCGAAGCCGTGGCCATGCATCGGCTGCGGGCTGCGCAGCGCGATCTGGTCCGGCCCGGCGATCGCCTGCAGGCCGCCGTCGATCTGCGACACCCAGGGAATGGTGCGGCCGTAGTTGAAGCGCAGCTGCAGCTGCATGCGCAGCGGCACGCGGCCGCGCAGCCCGCGCACGATGCGCACCACGTGGTTGTGCACGTCGTCGTCGTGGCTGGCGACCATGAAGTCCAGCACCGCCACGGCGCCCTGGTCGGTCTCGAACTCGGTTTCCAGTACCAGGCTGCCGTCGCGGTAGCGGCGGGTACTGGTGAAGTCGGCGACCGGCGCGATCGACCAGCGGCCGTGCTCCGGGGTGCCCAGCAACGCGGCGAACAGCGCGTCGGAATCGAAGCGCGGCAGACACAGCCAGTCGATCGAGCCGTGCCTGTCCACCAACGCCGCGCTGCGGCAGTTGCCGAGCATGGCGTAGTCCTCGATTCGTGCTGCCATCATGTCCGCCGTTCGCCAGGAAAGCGCGAGTCTGCCAGCGCCGGCGTTTGCTTTGCGTAAGGGCCGCCGGCCGGCCACAACGTGCCGTTAATCCCCGAGTGGGTCTGCCCGGGAATCGACGGCGCGCTCCATGGGCAGACGCAATCGGCCGGCTGCCGCTACACTGCGCCGGCGCATGAATGCCACTATCGCTGCCGCCGCCCTGCGCGTTCTGGTCCTGGAGGACGATCCGATGCTGCGCGAGCGCATCCTGATCCCGGGCCTGCGCCGTTTCGGCTTCGACACCCAGGGCTGCGGCAGCGGCGCCGAGCTGCAGGCGCGGCTGCTGACCGCCCCCGCCGACATCGTGGTGCTCGACGTCGGCCTGCCCGACACCGACGGCTTCACCGTGGCGCGCGAACTGCGCCAACAGTATCCGGCCATCGGCATCGTCATGCTGACCAGCCTGGGCCAGACCGAAGACCGCGTGCGCGGACTCACCGGCGGCGCCGATGCCTATCTGGCCAAGCCGGTGGAGATCGACCTGCTGGCGGCGACCTTGCACAGCCTGACCCGGCGCCTGGGCGGCGCCCCGATGGAACCGGCGCGTGGCCGCTGGCAGCTCAGCGAGGACGGCTGGTGCCTGCTGGCCCCTTCCGGCGCGGCGGCGGCGCTGACCGCGAGCGAACGCCGCCTGTGCCGGCGCCTGCTCGAGCAGCCCGGCCTGCTGGTCGCCCGCGAGGCGCTGATCGCGGCGCTGACCGACCGCGTGTACGACTTCGACGCGCACCGCCTCGACTCGATGGTGCACCGCCTGCGCAGCAAGGCGCAGCGCCGCTGCGGCGCCGCCCTGCCGTTGGCCGCGGTGCACGGCAAGGGCTACATCTTCGATCCGTCCGGCTGAGCGGCGGCCACGCGCGCCGTGCGGGCCGTCGCGGCCGCGTGCGGCAAGGCGATGCGGAAGCGGGTGCCCACGCCCAGTTCGCTGTGCACCTGGATGCGGCCGCCGGCGCGCGCCACCAGGTCGTGCACCACCGCCAGGCCGAGCCCGGTGCCGCTGTCGGCGGGCTTGGTGCTGTAGAACGGCTCGAACACGCGCGCCACCACGTCCGCCGGCATGCCCTGGCCGTCGTCGGCGACCTCGATGATCGTCCACGCCGCTTCGCTGCGCACGGCGATGTCGAGATGGCCGCGGTCGGCGATGGCGTCGCGGCTGTTGCTGGCCAGGTTGAGCAGCATCAATTCGAACTGGCTGCGATCCAGGTGGATCGGCGCCGGCGTCGCCGGCAAGGCGCAGCGCAGCACGATGCGCGCTTCCAGCAGTTGCCGCAGCATCGGCTGCAACGCATCGATGGCGGCCGCGGCGTCGAAGTCCTCGGCCTGTTCGCCATCGCGGCGGCTGAAGCGCAGCAGCCGGCGGATGACCGCCATGCCGCGCCGCGCCGATTCCTCCACCGACGCCAGGCTGTCTTCCAGCAGCGCGATGCGCTCGCCGTCGCTGCCGGCGTCGTCGTCGTGGCGCGTGGCGGAGAAGCCGACGATCACCGCCAGCACGTTGTTGAAATCGTGCGCCAGGCCGCCGGCCATGCGCTCGACGATCTCGCGCTTCTGCGCATGGATCAGCTGCGCCTGCGCGCGTTCGCGCGCCAGCATTTCCTGCTGCAGGCGATGGCCGCGCGCATTGGATTCGCGCAGGCTCTCGCGTAGCGCTTCGGTGGTGCGATCCAGCAGCAGCGTCACCAGCAGGTAGCTGAACAGCACCGACGGCAGGTTGTAGAACGCGCGCCCCGGCTCGTCGGCGAACTCCAGCAGCGCATCGTGGCCCACGCCCAGGCCCAGCATCAGCAGCAGTGCGCCGAAGGTGATCCACAGCGCGCGGCGCCCGAGCACCAGCCCGGCCAGGATCAGCACCAGCATCTGCGCCAACTGATCCGGCAACTGACGCTGCAGGCCGTTGACCGCGGCATTGACCAGCAGCGACGCCAGCATCGCGGCCAACAGCAAGCCGACGCCCCCGCGCAGCGCGCCGCGGCGCACGCGCACGAAGCCGATCGCGGCGCACACCGCGATCAGCAGACTCATCGACAACGACACCACCAGGCCGGGCGGCACCCCGCGTCCACGCAGCTGCGGCCAGGCGAGGGGCAGCGCGACGGCGAACGTGGCCGGAATGGTGATCGCCAGGAACAGCAGCAACAGCTGGATCACGCGCACGTTGCGCCGGTCCACCTCGTCCACGACCGGCACCCGGTCGAACCAGTTCAACAACGCCCTCACCATCCGAATGCGCTCCCCATCCCACTCGACTCGGTGAGAACCCGGTGATGATCGTGCGAGAACTTGCGGGTGACAAGCAAATGACGCCGCGCATAAGTTCGCTGTACGGAGCGCGCACAGGGGGAATCACGGCGCGCTTCCCAAGACCACTCGGACCGAAGCGGCGCCCGCGCGCCGTTGACGTCGCGTCCTGCCCTGTCGCCACGCACACCAGAGATCGCCATGAACGCATGCATGTCCATCCACGGCACCGCCGCCCCTCGTCCGACCCTCAGCGCCGCGCTCGGCGCTTCCACCATTCGCACCCGCACCGTGCTGGCCCTGGCGTGCGCGCTGTGCCTGGCGCCGCCGGCGCTGGCACAGGCCGCGACCGATGCGACGGCCACCGACACCAACGCGGCACCGGCGGACGCGAGCGCCGACGCCAGTTTCTATCTGCAGGCCACCGGCAGCGACAGCAGCAACGCCGGCGCCTATGCCGACGGCGAAGAGGCGCTGGCGGCGGGCGAAGCCGCCTCCGCGGTCGGCACCGGCACCGTCGCGCTCGGCGCCGGCGCGGTCAGCTACGCCAACCAGGCGCTGGCGGTGGGGCACAACAGCCTGGCCACCGAGGTCTCCACCACCGCGATCGGCGGCGTGCTCGACCTGGACTACTCGTACAAGCAGAACGGCCAGGTGATCTGGCAGCAGACCTCCGCCTCCGGCCTGGCCGCGACTGCGCTGGGCGCCGGCGCGCAGGCCGGCGGCGAGTACAACGTGGCCACGGGCGCCGGCGCGATCGCCAGCGACCGCTCCAGCGTCGCCATCGGCGGCATCGTCGATCTGGGCAACGAGTTGTATCCCGGCTTCGGCCTGGACGGGGTCTACCTGCAGGCCACCCAGGCCACCGGCCCGCTGTCCACCGCCGTTGGCGGCGGTGCGCTGGCCACCGCCTACAGCTCCACCGCGGTCGGCGCGCTGGCCGAGGCCAGTTCCGAACGCACCGTGGCGATCGGCACGCAGTCGATCGCCAACCAGTACGGCGCGGTGGCCGTGGGCGGACGCAGCGAGGCGTCCGGCGAATTCGCCGTGGCGATCGGCGTCGCTTCCAGGGCGCTGGGCCAGAGCAGCCTGGCGCTGGGCGGAAGCGCCTTGGCCGCGATGGACGACACCACCGCGCTCGGGCAGGCCGCGCTGGCGCTGCAGCAGGGCGCCACCGCCGTCGGCAGCGGCGCCTGGGCCGGCGGCACCCGCAGCATCGCGATCGGCCAGGCGATGGTGTGGAACGGCAATTTCTGGGGCGACACCCCGATCATCTTCCACGACAGCATCGCGGTGGGCACCGGCGCGGACGCCTACGGCGACCAGGCGGTCGCGATCGGCGCCGGCGCGCGGGTGGGCAACTCCACCTTCGTCGACGATGTGCAGATCATCACCAACAGCAGCGTGGCGCTGGGCGCCGGTTCGGTCGCCGAGCGCGACAACACCGTGTCCATCGGCCACGCCGGCGCCGAGCGCCAGCTCACCAACCTGGCCGCCGGCACCGCCGATACCGATGCGGTCAACCTGGCGCAGCTGCGCGGCGTGGCCAGCGCGTTCGGCGCCGGCAGCACGGTGGATGCCAACGGCAATCTGATCGGCGGCAGCTATCTGGTCCAGGGCACGCGCTATAGCGACCTCGGCTCGGCACTGGGCGCGTTCGACACGGCGCTGACCGGCTTCGACACACGCATCAACGCCATCGCCAATTCCGGCGGCGGCCAAGGGGTCAGCATCGGCGGCGGCGACGCGGCGCCCCCGAGCACCGGCACCGGCACCAACGCGGTCGCGGTGGGCTCCGGCGCCACCGCCAATGGCGACAACGGTCTGGCGCTGGGCGCCGCATCGCTGGCCTACGGCCCCAACGACACCGCGATCGGCGCCAACGCCAAGGTCAATGCCGACGGCAGCACCGCGGTCGGCGCCAACGCCCGCGTCGCCGCGGTCGCGACCAATGCGGTGGCGGTCGGCGAGAGCGCCAGCGCCTCCGCCGCGTCCGCCACCGCGCTCGGCCAAGGCGCCTCGGCCACCGCCGCCAATTCCGTCGCGCTGGGCCAGGGTTCGCTCGCCGACCGCGCCAATACGGTCTCGGTCGGCAGCAGCGGCAACGAGCGCCAGATCGCCAACGTCGCCGCCGGCAGCGCCGGCACCGATGCGGCCAACGTGGCGCAGATGCGGTCCGGCGACAGCGCCACGCTGAGCAGCGCCAATGCCTACACCAACACCCGCGTCACCGCGCTCGACGACAGTTTCAACCAACTGCGGACCGACACCGAGCACCGCCTGGACGGCATGGACCGGCGCATGGACCGGCTGGGCGCGATGAGCGCGGCGATGCTCAACATGGCGATCAACGCCGCCGGCACGCAGAGCCCGCGCGGGCGCGTGTCGCTCGGCGCCGGCTTCCAGGGCGGCGAGCAGGCGCTGTCGATCGGTTACGCCAAGAAGCTCGGCGCACGCGCCTCGTTCAGCCTGGGCGGCTCGTTCAGCGGCGGCGAATCCTCCGCCGGCATCGGCGTGGGCGTGGACCTGTGAGGTCCATGCGTCCCGGCCACGCGCCGTCCTCTCTTTCCTCTCGTTGCCACAGGACCTTCAGATGATCTCCAAGAGCCAACTCAGCGCGGCCCTCGCCCTCGCCCTCGCCGCCAGCGGCGCCCAGGCCGCCGCGCCCGCCATCGGCAAGGGCGGACTGACCGAACCGGCCACGCAGTCCGCACAACCGCCGCAGGTGGGCCAGCGTTTCATCGTCAAGACCCGCGATGCCGGCACGACGGCGCGGCGCCTGCTCGACGGCACGCTGTCGACCGCGGTCAGCCGCACCGGCCTGCAACGGGCCAAGGCCGCCAGCGCCGGCGCCCCGGCGCAGGGCGCGGTCAGCGCCAAGGTGCTGCGCGAGATGGCGGTGCCGGGCTGGCACGTGGTGCAGACCTCGCGCCGCCTCAACGCCAGCGAAAGCGCCGCGTTTGTGAAAGAACTGCAGGCCGATCCGGCGGTGCTGTCGGTCCAGGTCGACCGCCTCTACCAACGGCTGGACGAGCAGCGCGTGGCGCTGCCCAAGGCCGCGGCGGCGGCGGCGGCGGCGGCGGCTCCCAACGATCCGGCCTACGCCCAACTGCAGTGGAACTTCCACGATCCGGTCGGCGGGGTGAATGCCGAGCAGGCCTGGACCCGCTCCACCGGCCAGGGCGTGGTGGTGGCGGTGATCGACACCGGCGTGGTCAAGGACAACCCGGACCTGGCCGCGAACGTGCTGCCCGGCTACGACATGATCACCGACCATCGCGTCTCGCGCCGCGACAGCGATGGCCGCGTGCCCGGCGGCTACGACCTGGGCGACTGGGTGGAGGCCGACTACTGCGCCGCGCTGGGTTCGCCCGGCAACCAGCAGCAGGGCAGCTCCTGGCACGGCAGCCATGTCTCCGGCACCATCGCCCAGGTCACCAACAACAGCCTGGCCACTGCCGGCCTGGCCCACGACGCCAAGATCCTGCCGGTGCGCGTGCTCGGCTCGTGCGGCGGCTTCGGCAGCGACATCGCCGACGGCATGCTGTGGGCGGCCGGCTTGCCGGTGGACGGCCTGCCGGCCAATCCGAATCCGGCCGAGGTGCTCAACATGAGCCTCGGCAGCGGCGGTCCCGACACCTGCCCGCAGCTGTACCAGGACGCGATCGACAAGATCAACGCCGCCGGCAGCATCATCGTCGTGGCCGCAGGCAACTCCAACGCCGACGCCGGCACCTACACCATGTCCTCCTGCAACGGCGTGATCAGCGTCGGCGCCACGCGCGTCAATGGCGGCCGCGCCAGCTATTCCAACTACGGCACGCGCGTGGATGTCGCCGCGCCGGGCGGCGGCGGCAGCGTCGACGGCAACCCGAACGGCTACATCTTCCAGGTGGTCAATGCCGGCACGCAAAGCCCGACCGGCGATTGGCAGATCGGCGGCATGGCCGGCACCTCGATGGCCTCGCCGCACGTGGCCGCGGCGGTGGCGATGGTGCAGAGCGTGGTGAGCACTCCGTTCACCTGGAGCGGCATGCGCGATCTGCTGCGCGCCAGCGCGCGCCCGTTCCCGGTCGCGATCCCGACCACCACGCCGATCGGCGCCGGCATCCTGGACGTGGACATGCTGCTGCAGATGGCGACCACGCCGCCCTGCCAGCCGTCGGACAGCAGCTGCGTGCCGCCGACCAAGACCCTGACCAACAAGGTCGAGATGCGCGGTCTCGGCAGCCAGGGCGGCGACGCGCTGTACAGCTTCCAGGCCGAGGCGGGCAAGGCGGTGAGCTTCATGACCTTCGGCGGCACCGGCAACGTCGCGCTCTACGCCGCGGCCGGCAAGGTGCCGACCAGCAGCAGCTACGACGCACGCTCGGTGCGGACCGGCACCACCCAGACGATCCGCGTCACCCCGTCCAGCGCAGGTACGTACTACCTGCGCCTGTCCGGCAGCTACAGCGGCCTGACCCTGGTGGTGCGGCAGTAGGCGCCACGCGGCGGCGCCGTTCGCCGCCGCGCCGGCGGGCGCGGGAGGGCGTTCCTCCCGCCCGGTTTCACAGGAAGTGATCTGCCCGCCGTCAGGCGGGCTTTTTTCGCTCTGACGCCGCACCGAAATGCGCAGGCGCGGCGACATCCTCCAGGTTCGAGTAGCACCTGCGGCTGGCGTCCGATCTCCTACCCAAGGGAGATCAAGAACAAGCGTTTTTCCGAAGAGCAGATCATCGGCGTCCTGCGTGAGGCCGAAGCCGGCGTGGCGATCAAGGACCTATGCCGGCGGCAGCGCAGAGCGTCGACCATGGCTTCGAAGCAACCGGCCACAGCCAGCGCCGGGTCTGCTGGTAGACCGCTTCCCGTGGCGGGAAGTCGTTGCGCATCAGCCGCCAGGGCGCTCCGGCATGCGCCATCCAGCAACGCATTGAACATCGACCGCAGCGCGTACTTAAGCTGCGGAGCATGCTCGCTCGTGGGACTCAGACAGGGTGACGCGATCGTCCACTCTTCGTCGGAAATGTCGGTCGGATACGGACGTTGCTCCGCATCCAACCGCGATGGCCGGAGTGGATGCAAGTTCATCACACGCTCCAGGAAGGCTGCAGTGCAGCAAACGCCACAGGCTGGCGTGGCCGCCAAGGGCCGTGCGCGAAGTGAAGTGGAGTGCCGAGGGGCGGGGCTTCGCATCGTTGCGCGGAGGCGGCTCGTCGGCGCCCCGCACATCCCTTCACGATGCAGGCCCGGGCGCCGACGGCGGATCGGCGACGGCCGGGTTTGGCAAGTGCAGGTCTCCTGGATTTTCCCGCTGGCCGGCGCCAGCCATCGATGGCGCCGCAATGCGCCTTTTCAGATCCACGCGTTGCCGCATGTCGATGGCCGACGATCGTCCGCGAAGGACATGCATCACTCCGCGACCATCGTGCGAAGCGCCTGGCGAGGGGTTCGCCGTCATTCGGCCGGTTGCGGCTGTCGGCTACAGGGTAGGAACGGTGCCGCCGTCGATCCGATACTCCGCCCCTGCGATCGAAGCGGATCGCGGGGAGGCCAGGAACGCGATCAAATCGGCGACCTCGTGCGGTGCGGCGGGCCGGCCCACAGGAATTCCTCCCAGCCAATCCATGACGATCTTCTTGCCGCCCTCGTAGTCCGTTCCGGCTTGGTCGGCCATGCGCTGCGCAAACACGACGGACGCCTCGGTCTCGATCCAGCCCGGCGCAACGCTCAGCACGCGAACGCCTTTAGGCGTCACCTCTCGTGCCAGCGCCTTGCTGTAGGTGGTGAGGGCGCCCTTGGCCGCGGCATAGGCCGTCGTGGACTCGGGCAGAGGCAGCACGCGCTGGATCGAACTGACGTGGATGATGACGCCGGCACCTTGCGCCAGCATCGTCGGCAGCAGGGCACGATCCAGGCGCACGGCGGGCATCAAGTTCAAGTTGAGTTCGGCGTACCAGTGCTCGTCGCTGATCGCCGCGAAACCGCCGCCGGGAGTGTTCGAACCGCCGAGCACGTTGATCAGGATGTCGGCGCCGCCCCACTCCTTCAGGACGGTCCCAGCGAGGTGACTCGTGCCCTCCGCCGTCGACAGATCGGCAGCCACGTAGGTGACCCCCTCCACCGGTTGCGCTGGCACAGTGCGCGCGGAGGTCACCACCCGAGCGCCCGCCTCTACAAGGGTTTTCACGACTGCAGCGCCAAGACCCAGCGTGCCACCGGTGACCACGGCCCGCAGGCCGTTCAATTGCAGGTCGAAGCTCATGCGGTGATCTCCAGCGAGGCGATCAGGCCGCGTTCGAGGCGAAAGCGGTAGGACAGCACGATCGGGCTGCCAGGGAAGTTGCCGGTACAGTTGGCGCGGACGAGTTGGACGCCGTCCTCTTTCTCGATGGCGAACGGCACGCTGGTCGCGCTGTACTTGGCCGTTGCCTCGGCCATGAAGGCCTTGATCGCGTCGACGCCCGTGTAGGTATGACCGTCGTCCTTCATGACGGCTTGCGCCGTGAAGCACTGCGCCAAGGCTTCAGGGTGTTGTTCGGCCGCAAAATAGGCGGCGATCGGCTCGGGAAGGGTCACGGCGTGCATGTTGTTGGCTCCATGAGGTCGGTGAAGGCCCCAGGATGCGTGCCAGTGTGAAGTTAGTGAATATCCTAGAATTCGGATAGGTTGTGTAGGGAAAATACATAATGCGCGGATCCGACTTTGCCGAGCTGAAGGCCTTCGTGGCCATCGTGGAGCGCCAGAGCTTCGCCCGGGCTGCGGAGCATCTGGGTCTGTCGCCTTCGGCGCTCAGCCAGACCATCCGTCAGCTCGAAGGCCGCATCGGCGCTCGCCTGCTGAATCGCACGACGCGAAGCGTCGCGCCGTCGGCCAGTGGCGAACTGCTGTACAGGCGCATCGCTCCGCTGTTTCGGGAGATGGCTGCCGCCGTAGCCGAGGCCAGCGAAGCGACAGGACAGATGAGCGGCACGCTGCGCATCAATACGCTGGGGATCGCAGCGAGAACCATCATTGCGCCCCGGCTTTCACGCTTCCATCGAGCGCACCCCGACGTGGTGCTCGACATCGTGGTCGACGACGCGCTTGCCGATATCGTCGCTGGCCGCTTCGACGCGGGCATCCGCGTGGGTGGGCGGCTCGAGAAGGACATGGTTGCCGTCCGCCTCACGCCGGACCTGAACATGGTGGCCGTGGCCTCCCCGGACTACCTCGCACGTCGAGGAACCCCCAAGTCGCCTGCCGAGCTGCATGACCATGCATGCATCAACTGGCGGCTGCAGATGGACGGCAGGCACTATCGCTGGGAGTTCGAGAAGCGCGGGCAACCACTCGAAGTGGCGGTGGACGGCCCGGTCGTCACCAACCATGCCGACATCGGCATCGCTGCCGCGCTGAACGGGCTCGGCATCGCCTATCACTTCGAGCGGGACGGCGTGGGCGAATTCTTGGCCCAGGGAAAGCTGGTCCAGGTCCTGCCGGACTGGTCGATTTCGCGCCCGAGGCTGTTCCTCTACTATCCGAGCAGGCAACATCGCCCCGCCCTGCTCGGTGCGTTCATCGACTGTCTGCTGGATCGAACGCCGTTCGATCGACCCTAGCGGCTCTCGCGCAGGAACCGGGCCATCGACGACACCCCCGGCAGCGCCGGCTGGAACTGGCCGGCGACGTCGACGAAGCCGCGCATCACCGCGATCTCGCGCGGCGGGCGGTTCAAGGTGTCGCGCAGGTCCGGGTCGGCACCGGCGCGCAGCAGGCGCTGCACCAGCAGCGGCAGGCCGTGCAACGCGGCCAGGTGCAGCGGGCCGAAGCCGCGCGGATCCTGCACGTCCAGGCTCACTTCCTCGTCGAGCAGGCGCTCCACCCCGGCCAGCACCACCGGTTCTTCGCAGGCGGTGCCGGGTTCGGCGCGCGCGCCGAGCAGCAGCAACAACGGGGTCACCCCGCCGGCGGCGCTGCGGTCGGCTTCGGCGCCGGCCAGCAGCAAGGTGTCCAGCAGCGCCAGCAGGCGCGACTTGTCGCGCGCGGTGAAACCGTACAGCGCGGCGCAGTGCAGCGGCGCCAGCTGTTGCGCGTCGCCGGCGTGCACGTCGGCGCCGGCGGCCAGCAGGCGCGCGGCGATGTCCGGCAGGCCCAGCGCGCAGGCCAGCATCAGCACGGTGACGCCGCCGGGCAGGCGGTGTTCGATCTGCGCGCCGGCGGCCAGCAGCGCGGCGACGATCTCGGTCTGGCGCATGCTCACCGCCGCCGACAACGGCGTGGCGCCGCTGCCGGCGGCGTGCTGCAGGTTGGCGCCGCGCGCCAGCAACAGGTCCACCGCCGCGGCATGGCCGCCACCGGCGGCGCGCAGCAACGCGGTGCAGCCCTGCGCGTCGATCGCGTCCACCGGCAGGCCCAGGTCGATCAGGCGGCGGATCGCGTCGGCGTCGCCGACCATCGCCGCGGCCGGCAAGTCGGCCTCGCGCAGCGGGCGCCGCGGCAACGGCCAGATCCGCCAGTCCAGCCAGTCGGCCAGGTCGCGGCGGCCGCTGGCCAGGGCCACGCCCAGCGGGGTCTGGCCGTCGGCGGCGCGCGCCTCCGGCGAGGCGCCCTGCTGGATCAGCAGCTTCAGCGAGGCCTCGCGGCCCAGCGCCGCGGCCAGGTGCAGCGCGGTCATGCCGTGGCTGTCGCGCGCCTCGCGGTCGGCGCCGCGTTCGAGCAATTGCAGTTGCAGGCGCAGCCAGCCCAGGCGCACCGCCAGCGACAGCGGCGGATCGCCGGCCGGCGACGGCGCGAACGGGTCGGCGCCGCGTTCGAGCAATTCCAGCGCGAACTGCTCCAGCGCGCGCGAGGCATGGTCGTGCTGGGCGCAGGCGGCCAGCAGCCGGGTCAGGCCGCCGCGGCCGGCCGGCGACACGCCCTGGCGCAGCATCGCCTGCAGACTGGGCACCGCTTCCACGCCGCGCGAGAGCAGCGCGAACATCGGCGTGTCGCCGCAGGCGTCGAGCACTTCCGGCGCGGCGCCATGCGCCAGCAGCCACTCCACCGCCTGCGGGTTCAGCGCCAGGTGCGGATCGTGCAGCAGCGCGCCCAGTTCCTCGGCCGCGCACAGCCGCGCCAGCGCCGCCAGGCCGTCGCGCTGGCCCAGTTGCAGGCCTTCGCGCAGCAGTTCCAGCGGCGGCCGGTCGGGCAGGCTGGCGCTGCCGACCTCGCCCTGGCCGTCGCTGACCGCGGCCGGCAGCGGGTAGTCCGGGTCCAGCGCGGACACGATCGCCCAGCGCCCGGCCTCGGCGGCCAGATCGACCGCGCGGCGGCCGCTCTGGTCCGGCTGCGCGGCCGCGATGCCCAGTTCCAGCAGGCGCCGGATCAGGCCCGGCGAGACCTGGTCGGCGGTGCAGGCCAGCAGCACGGCGTTGCGGCCGTCGCCATCGACCGCGACCAGGTCCGGCTTGTGCGGCAGCAGGTGTTCGAGCACCGCGACGCGACCATGCCGCGCCGCTTCCAGCCATGGCGTGCGGCCCAGCGCGTCGCGCGCTTCCAGGTTGGCGCCGGCGCCGAGCAGCGCATCGACGATCTCCACATGCCCGGCCTGCGCCGCCTCGTGCAGGGCGCTGCGGCGCTGGCGGTCGCGCGCATCGACCCGCGCCTTGTGCTTGAGCAGCATCTGCACGCCGGCCGGATCGTCTTCCTCGGTGCCGGCCGCGGCCAGCAGCACCGGGCTGCCGTCGGCCGGCTCGGGCTTGGCGCCGCGCTCGAGCAGGAACTTGCCCATGCGCCAGTTGCCGACGTGGCAGGCCACCGCCAGCGGGGTCAGGCCGTCGCGGTTCAGCGCGTCCAGCTCGGCCGCGGCATCGCGCAGCAGGGCCGCCACGCCCGGATCGGAACTGCGCGCGGCGTGGTGCAGCGGCGTGTTGCCGTCGCTGTCGCTAGCGCGCGGATCGGCGCCGTTGGCGAGCAGGGTCATCACCGCCTCGGGGCGGCCGTGCCAGCTGTCGCGGGTCGCCGCCAGCAGCGGGGTCATGCCCAGGTGCGGCTGGTTGACGTCCACCCCGCGCACGATCAGCTCGCGCAGCAGGCGCAGGTCCGGCAACACCGCGGCCAGTACCGGCAGGCTGCGCTGGTCGCGCCAGTCCGGCGCCGGCAGCGCGTGCGGGTCGGCGCCGGATTGCAGCAGCTGCAGCGCGCGGTCCACGCGGCCGCCGCGCGCGGCGTCGTACAGCGCCGCATGCAGTTCGTCCGCCGCCGGCGCCGCTTCGTCCTCGCGCGGCGCGGCCTTGGCGCTCAGTTCGGCGAACAGGTCCGCCGAGGTCGCCCGCACCGGCAGCGCCTGCGGCGGCGCCACGCGCTGCAGCAAGGTATGCAGCAGCGGCGACAGCAGCGCATAGGCCAGCGCCAGCGGCCAGCGCGCCGCGGCGGCCAGCAATCCGGGCCAGGCCAGCAGCACGCCGACCCCGGCCAGCAGCAGCACCAGCGCCGCCACCGCCAGGCCGCGCCAGGCCTGCACGTCCTGCTGCGCCAACGCATGCCAGCGCGCGCCCAGCGCGCCGCCCTCGCACTCGCTGCCGTGCCACAGCGGCCAGGTGCGCCACAGCCCGAGCAGCGCCGCGCTGGCGGCCACGCTCAGGGCCAGGGCGGCGGCCAGGCTGCCGCTGTCGCGCAGCGCCGCCAGCGGCCAGGCCACCAGCAGCGCGACCAGGCCCAACCCGCCGGCCCACAGCGCCAGCAGCGGCAGCAGTTCGCGGCCCAGCGCCGGCACGCTGGCCGGCCGCGGCCGGCTGCCGCGGGACCAGGACAGCGCCAGCGCGAACGCCGGCTGCGCCAGCCACGCGCCCAACGCCGCGGCCAGCGGGCCGAACCCGGCGATCAGCGCCAGCAGCGCGCCCAGCGCGGCGGCGATCCAGGGAGCGCGCGCGCGGAAGGGGGATTCAGTCATCGTGTCGATCGGTCCGGCCGTCGGGCAGCGGCGGCAATTGCAGATGGAAGCCGCAGCCGGCCAGGTTCGCGCGTACCGCCGCGGGGTCGGTCCGGGCCAGGGTGCGCTCGGCGGTCAACGCCACGTCCAGCACGAACACCAGCGGCTGCAACGACGCCAGCAGCGGCGGCGGCAGACAGCCGAAGTCGTCGCGCTTGGCGAGGTAGAGATAGGTGTCCGGCTTGCGTTGGCTTTTGTAGACGTAGGCTTGCATGCCCGTGGCGTGCGCCTGGCGTGGAAAGGCAAGCGATTGTGGAGGAAATGCGCCAGCGGCGAAAGCGCGCGCGCCGCGCTGCATTTATAACCGCATGCGCCGTGCCCGTTCACGTTCAGCGTGGGCGCGCGCGCTTCACGGCTTCGCGGACCGCGTCGATATACTCCCCCGATCCATTCTTTACGGAATATCGCGTGACCGAAGCGTCCCCGTCGCCCCGCATGGCACCCGTCGCAATTCGTGCGTACACCGCGACCACCGCGCTCGGCAGCGGATTGCAGGCCCAGGCCACGGCCTTGCGCGACAGCCGCAGCGGCCTGCGCCGCAACGATTTCGGCGCGCAGCCGTTGCCCTGCTGGATCGGCCGCGTGGACGCGCTGGAGACCTTGCCGCTGCCGCCGGCGCTGGCCGCATGGGAATGCCGCAACAACCGCCTGGCCTGGCTGGCGCTGCAGCAGGACGGCCTGCGCGAGGCGATCGCCGCCGCCGCGCAGCGCCATGGCGCCGAGCGCGTGGCGGTGGTGATGGGCACCTCCACTTCCAGCATCGGCGCCAGCGAAGAGGCCTATACCCGGCTCGACCACGACGCCGAGGGCGCGCGCTTTCCCGCCGACCTGGAGCGGCCGATCGTGCACACGCCGCATTCGCTGGGCGATTTCGTGCGCGCCGCCACCGGCCTGCGCGGCCCGTGCATCACCGTGGCCACCGCGTGTTCGTCCAGCGCCAAGGTGTTCGCGCAGGCGGCGCGGCTGATCGCCGCCGGGGTGGTGGATGCGGCCCTGGTCGGCGGCGTGGACACGCTGTGCGGCAGCGTGCTGTTCGGCTTCAATGCGCTGCAATTGGTGTCGCCGGAGCTGTGCCGGCCGTTCGACGTGCGCCGGATCGGGCTGTCGCTGGGCGAAGCCGGCGGCTACGCGCTGCTGGAGCGCACCGATGCCGCCACCGCGCCGCCGGCGCTGGCGCTGCTGTGCGGCTATGGCGAATCCAGCGACGCGCACCATATGTCCGCGCCGCACCCGCAGGGCCTGGGCGCGCGCCTGGCGATGGGCGGCGCGCTGCAGCGCGCGGGCGTGGACGCTGCCGAGATCGGCTACCTGAACCTGCACGGCACCGCCACCCCGGCCAACGACAGCGTCGAGGCCGCCGCGGTCGCCGCGCTGTTCCCGGCCACCCTGCATGCCAGTTCGACCAAGGCCTGGACCGGGCATACGCTGGGCGCGGCGGGCATCGTCGAGTCGGTGTTCGCGCTGCTCGCGCTGCGCGACGGCCTGCTCCCCGGCACCCTCAACAGCGAACAGCCCGATCCCGAGTGTGGCCCGCAGATCCGCTTCGCCAATGCCCACGCACAGGTCCGTTACGCGATGAACAATTCCTTCGGCTTCGGCGGCAACAACTGCTCGCTGCTGTTCGGCCGAGCATGAGCACGCCGATGTTGACCGCGACCCTCGAAGGCATCGGTTTCTGGACCGCGGGCCTGCCCAGCTGGGCGGCCGCGCGCGCGTTCGCCGCCGGCAGCGGCGGCATCATGGAGACGCCGGCGCGACCGGCCTCGCAACTGCTGGCGCCCAACGAGCGGCGCCGCGCACCGGACACGGTGGCGGTATCGCTGGAGGTGGCGCTGGCCGCGTGCCAGGACGCCGGCCGCGATCCGGCCGCGCTGCCGTCGGTGTTCACCTCCACCCACGGCGACCTGGCGATCACCGACTACATGTGCACCACGCTGGCCAGCGATCCGCTGGCGATCTCGCCGACCAAGTTCCACAACTCGGTGCACAACGCCGCCGCCGGCTACTGGACCATCGGCGCCGGCGCCACCGCCGCGGCGACCGCGATCAGCGCGCACAGCGCCAGCTTCGCGCAAGGCCTGCTGGAAGCGCTGTCGCAACTGGCCGCCGGCGAGGCGGCGGTGCTGCTGGCCGGCTACGACAGCCGCTCGACCGGTCCGCTCGGCCGCGTCTCGCACAGCGACGGCCTGCTCGGCGGCGCGCTGGTGCTCGGCGCCGCGGCGCTGCCCGGCAAGCCGCGCCTGCGCGTGCACCTGGCCGATGGCGACGCCAGCGCCGGCGACGGCGCACTGGCGCGGCATGCCGCCAGCAATGCGATGGCGCCGATGCTGGTGCTGTTCGACGCACTGGCCGCCGGCGCCGCCAGTTGCACGCTGGATGCAGGCGGCGGCCGCTGCCTGCATGTGGAGCTGCAGGCGTGAGCCGGATCGCGCTGATCGCCGCCGATGCCGCGATCCTGATTCCGGCGCTGAACGAAGCGCTGCGCATCCGCGAAGTGGTCGGCGATGCGCTGGCGCACTGCCCGCGGGTGATCGTGGTCGACGACGGCTCCGACGACGGCACCAGCGATTGCATCGCCGACCTGCCGGTGACCCTGATCCGCCATCCGCAGCGGCGCGGCAAGGGCGCCGCGCTGCGCAGCGGCTTCGCCGAAGCGCAGCGCCAGGGCGCGCGCGCGGTGATGACCATGGACGGCGACGGTCAGCACAGCGCCGCCGATTTCCCGCGCCTGCTGGCCGCGGCCAATCGCCATCCCGGCTGCGTGATCGTCGGCGCGCGCCTGCGCAAGCGCGCCAGCCAGCCGACCATCCGCCGCATCGGCAACGACTTCGGCGACTGGGGCATCGCCTGGGGCTGCGGCTTCCGCCTGGTCGACAGCCAGAGCGGGCAGCGCCTGTATCCGCAGGCGGTGTACACCCTGCCCAACGTGCCCGGCGAGGGCTTCGTATTCGAGGCGCAACTGCTGATCTCCGCCGCGCGCCAGGCCGGCGCGCGCGTGGTCGCGGTGCCGATCGAGACGCGCTACGCCGACCAGACCCCCGGGCAGTTCCGCAAGAGCCATTTCCGCCTGGTGCGCGATCTGTGGAAGATCACCTCGCACGTGGTCGTACAGGTGTGGCAATACGGCCATGTCGTGCGCGAATACCGTCGCGTGCGCGCCAATCCGGTGCTGATCGACGACGCCGCTGGCGAATTTCCCGCGGTGCCCCCCCCTTTCGACAAGGAAGAAACGCCATGAACCAGCAGCATGCGGATGTGGTCATCACCGGCGGCGGCCTGGCCGGGCTGACCCTGGCCCTGCAGTTGCGCCAGCGCGATCCGCAGCTGCGCATCAGCGTGCTGGAACGGCGCGCGCATCCGGTGCGCGAGGCCGCGTTCAAGGTCGGCGAATCCTCGGTGGAGATCGGCGCGCACTACTTCGCCAACGTGCTCGGCCTGCACGAGCATCTGGAGAGCGAACAGATCCGCAAGTTCGGCTTCCGCTTCTTCTTCTCCGACGGGCGCGAGGACATCGACCGCTGCACCGAGCTGGGCGTGAGCCAGCTGCTGCCGACGCCGTCGTGGCAGATCGACCGCGGCCGCTTCGAGAATTTCCTCGGCGAACGCGCACGCGCGCTGGGCATCGAGTTCATCGACGGCTGCACGGTGCGCGGCATCGACCTGGCCGACGACGACGCCGACCACCAGGTGCGCTACGAGCGCGACGGCGCCGCGGCGACGCTGCGCGCGCGCTGGGTGGTGGATGCCAGCGGCCGCGCCGGCCTGCTCAAGCGCAAGCTCGGCCTGGCCCAGGACAACGCGCACAACGCCAACGCGGTGTGGTGGCGGGTGGACGGGCTGGTGGATCCCAATGCCTGGTCGCAGGACAGCGCCTGGCTGCAGCGCTGCACGCCGCCGGACCGCTGGCGCTCGACTAACCACATGTGCGGCCCGGGCTACTGGTTCTGGCTGATCCCGCTGTCGTCCGGCGCGCATTCGCTGGGCATCGTCTGCGATGCGCAGATGCACCCGCTGGAGACGATGAACACGCACGAAAAAGCGATGGCCTGGCTGCGCACGCACCAGCCGCAGGTCGCGCGCACGCTCGATCAGAGCCAGCACGCGCTGCAGGACTTCCTGTTCCTGCGCAAGTTCTCCTATGGCTGCAAGCAGGTGTTCTCGGCGCAGCGCTGGGCGCTGACCGGCGAAGCCGGCGTGTTCCTGGATCCGTTCTATTCGCCGGGCAGCGACTTCATCGCCATCTCCAACACCTACATCTGCGAACTGATCGAACTCGATCGCGCCGACCGCAACATCGCGCCCTACGCCGAGTTGTACCAGCAGCTGTATTTCTCGTTCTACGAGAACACCCTGACCCTGTACCAGGACCAGTACCCGCTGTTCGGCGACGCGCAGGTGATGCCGGTCAAGGTGATCTGGGACTACACCTACTACTGGGCGCTGCTGGCGCCGCTGTACTTCTCCGAACGCATCGCCGATCTGCCCATGCTGGGCCGGCTGCGGCCGGAGTTCACCCGCGCGCGCGCGCTCAACCTGGGCATGCAGGCGCTGTTGCGCGACTGGGGCCGGCACAACGACGCGCAAGGCCGGCCGGACGCCGATGGCCGGCTGCTCGACCAGTACCTGATCGGCTGGTTCCACCAGCTCAACGCGGCACTGCGCGAGGAGCTGGACGACGCGGCGTTCCTGGCGCGCCTGCGCGGCAACGTCGCGCGGATGGGCTGGCTGGCGCGCGAAGTGCTGAGCCAGGCGCGTGCGCAGCATCCGCAGATCGACGACCACGGCCTGGACGCGCTGCTCGCCGACATGCTGGAAGGCGAGAGCTCGCTGGCCGACACCTGGTACGCGCGCGCCGCGTGAGCTGGCGGGCGGGCGCCGGCCTGCCAGCGTGCGCAGCGCACCCCTGGCCGCGTCATTGCTTGGGCGATGCAGGCGGCGTTGCCTGGGCCGAACCCTCGGCGGCACCCGGCTCGCCCTGCTCCGCCTCGTCCGGCTCGCCGCCGAAGCGATCGAACACATCCGGATCGAACAGGCTGGCGTTGGCGATGTCGCCGGTGGAGATCACCTTCGCCGCCGGCAGTTCGGAACCGGAGAAGATGTCCTCGGAGTAGTTTTCGGTCACCACCACCCGCAATGTCTGCGCATCGCGATAGCCGCTCCACACCGGAATCATGCGCAGGTACGGCGAAGCGTCGGCGCGCAACGGCGGAATCCATTCCAGCCAGCCGGCATAGACCTTGCGGTCCTTCAGCGACAGTAGCACCGGCACCGGCGCGAGCAGGCCGTCGCTAGTCTCCAGTGCGTCCAGGCGATCGGCCGGATGCACCTGCGCATCCAGCGCAGCCTGTTCCGAAGCCGAGCGCGGCGGCAGCAGGCGCGACAGCCAGCGGCCCAGACGCAGCGGTGGATGCCACAGCATGCGGATCGCCAGTTCGGCGACGAAGCCACGGGTCCGGACCTGCTCCACACGCAGCACACTGAGGAAGAACAACCGCTCCAGGCTGTTGTAGGTGCCGGTGCCATACAGCCACAGCGCCGCTTCGTCGCGCGGCCAGAACCAGTTGATCCACACCCGCAGCGCCAGGCAGACGAGGAAGGCGAGCAAGGCGGTGCCGATGCCCGGATACGGCGCGACCAGATGCAGCAGCCGCCAGGCCTCCTGACCCCAGGCGGTGGCAATCAACAGCACCGCCAGCACCCGCGCGACCGCCAGCGCGACGATGCCGACCAACGCCGAGGCCAACAGCAGTTGCTCCTTGCCCTGGCGCGATGCCCAGTAGGAGGTGATGAAGGTGAAGTTGACGAACAGGTAGCCGCCGATCAGCGGCAACAGCAATTGGTTGAAAGGCATTCCTTGCCCCTGCGGCTATTTGGAGCGCTTCGCCTCGACGTGGCCCCTGACCGTCCGCGCCAGCTTGCTCACCGCCTGGCGCCCGGACTCGCTGTTGAAGAACGCCTGCAGGTCCACGCGCACGCCCGACCCGGTGAACACGGCATAGGTGCGGTTCTTGAGTTCGGACACGGTCGCAACCGTCCCGCCCGGGATCCGGCTAGGGCGCTTCTTGATGGCAGGAACAGCGGACATGCCCCGACTATAGGCCCGGCCCGCTCGCATTCCAAGTGCCGCGCCGCGGGCCTCAGCCCATGCCGCCATTGATGCCGATCACCTGCCCGTTGATGTAACCGGCCGCGTCCGAGCACAGGAAGCCCACCAGCGCGGCCACCTCATCCGCCTTGCCGGGGCGGCCGGCCGGCACCAGTTGCTTGATCGCCTCCGGCGCGAACGCCTCGCCGGCCATCGCGCCTTCGATCACCCCCGGCGCGACCACGTTGACGCTGATCCCGCGGCTGGCCATCTCCCGCGCCAGCGACTTGCTGGCGCCGTGCAGCGCGGCCTTGGCCGCGGCGTAGTTGGTCTGCCCACGGTTGCCGAGCACCGCCGCCACCGACGACACGCTGACGACTCGCCCCCAGCGCGTGCGCGCCATCGGCAGCAGCAGCGGCTGGGTCACGTTGAAGAAACCGTGCAGCGACACATCGATGACCCGGTGCCATTGCGCCGCGCTCATCCCGGCCATCGGCGCGTCGTCGTGGATGCCGGCGTTGTTGACCACCACCTGGATCGGACCGGCCTCCAGCAGCACCGCCAGCGCCGCGGCGCTGGCATCGGCATCGGCCACGTCGAACGCCACCGCCTCGGCGCTGCCGCCGGCCGCGGAGATGTGCTGCACCACGGCGGCGGCGCGCGCCACGTTGCCGTTGGCGTGCACGATCACATGCAGCCCGTCCGCGGCCAGGCGCCGGCAGATCGCACCGCCAAGGTCGCCACTGCCGCCGGTGACCAGGGCGCGGCGTTTCGTCGAAGGATCGGTCATGCGCACATTCTCCGTGTTGCGTTGGCTGCGGGACCCTTCATCGTAGAACACGGCGATGTGCAGGGTCAGTGGCCGGCACCCGCCGGGCGCGCCTCCACGGTGCGGCGGATGCATCTTGCGGCGCCAGGATCGGGCGATCGATTATTTGCTGCCGAGCAGCGTCTGCATGTTGTGCGCGGCCTTCCTTACCCGTTCGAGCGCGACCTCGCTATCCACACGCAGGTCTTCCGGCAGGGCGAAGTGCTCCATGCATGCGTTCTCGGCGATGGCGCCGCGCAAGTGCGCGATGACGCGGATCATCAGATGGTCCATCCGCCAGCAGATGGACGGTTCGATGCCGGCAAGCCGCTCCGCCGTCGCCGGATGGCTGGTCCCTCCGATCCACAGGTCCGTCTCGAAGGCGAACTGGATCGCATCGTAACGGGAGTCGGCTTTTGTATAGCCGGGATCGCTGAAGAGGATCTTCCAGCGCGGAATCGCCGAAAACCGCAGGCTGCAGAAGATCGGCCGGAACAGGCGGCGCGACCTGTCCACCTGGGCGATGGATGCCGGGATCTGCGTATGGAAATCGGCGAACACCTCGACCAGATGACCGAGCGCAGGCGGTATGAGCTCGATGTAGCGCGCGATCACGAAGCCGGGCGCATCGGCGGCATCGACGGCGGGGATATAGAAAAGATCGCCCGGTTTCGGTGCTTTCAGCGCCTTCATCGGCGGTTTCCCGCATGCATGATCGGTACCGGGCGCCGCTACGCCGCGCCCAGCATCACCGTGGCGCGCCCTTCGGCCAGCAGTTGCGCGCCATGCACGATGCGGAAGCCGTATTGCTGGCTGTCCTCGGCCTGTAGCAGCACTTCGGCCTCGCACTCGATCGCCTCCGGCAGCTCATGCAGATCGGCCACGTGCAGTTGCACGCCGCGCAGCGCGACCAGCATGCCCGGGCGCACCGGCTTGCCGCTGGCGCGGCCGAGCAGGCCGCCGTGCACCGCCATCGCCTGCGCGCCGTATTCGCACAGGTGCAGCGCGCGCAGGCGGCCGCCGCTGCGCAGCGGATGCGCGACGGCGCGGTGCGCCTGGCTGCGCAGCACGATGCGCTGCGCGTCCCAGGCCACCACTTCTTCCCACAGGCACATCAGGCCCTGGTGCGGGATCAGCGCCGCGATCGCGTCGCGTCCGTGCGGAAGCTCGGTCATGCAGCGTCTCCTAATGCGCGGTGGCTGCGGGCGCGTCGCTGGCGGTCTCGCGCGAGATCAGCAGCGCCAGCACGAAGTTGAACAGCACGCCCAGCGCCACCGTGCTGCCGATCGCGCGCAGCACCGGGATGCTGGAGGCGGCCAGCAGCGCGAACACCAGCAGCGTCATCAGGCTGCACACGATCAGCGCGTGCAGCGTGCGCAACTGGTCGGCGCGGTCGTCGCCGGCGTGGTCGAAGAACAGCGCGTAGTCCAGGCCCAGGCCGGCGGCCAGGATCAGCGCGATCAGGTGGAACAGGTTCAGTTCGACCCCGCAGCCGCGCAGGATCGCCAGGATCAGCAGCGTGGTCAGCGCCATCGGCAGCAGCACGCGCACGATCCGGCGCGGCGTGCGCAGCGCGATCGCCACGGTCAGCGCCAGCAGCAGCGCGGCGATGCCGAGCGCGCCGAGCACGCGGCCGCGGTAGGCGGCGACCAGCGATTCGGAGGCCTCCTTCAGGTCCATCAGCTGCGCGCCACTGCCCTTTACCGCATCGGCCAGCAGTGCCGGGTCGCGCAGGCCGGTCAGCGATACCAGGGCGGTGGCGTGGTCGGCGCGGTCCAGCAACAAGCCATCGACCGTGGTTGCCAGCGGCGTGCCATGCAGGTCGCGCGCGGTCAGCGGCGGCGCGCTGCGGGCGCGCTCCAGATCGGCCAGGAACGGCGCGAAGGCGTCGGCACGGAACGGCGTGGCGGCCACCGCGGCGGCGGTCAGCGCGCGCGCCTGCGCCGCATCCGGCAACGCCGCCTGGCGCCGCTGCTGGGTCGCCGCGCTGGGCAGGTAGCGCGCGGCCATGTCGTAGCCGGCCAGCTCGCCGCGCGCGACCAGCGCATCCAGGCGCGGACGCAGTCGCTCGGAGGCGGCCAGCGCGGCGTCGGCGGAGGCGGCCGGCAGGGCCAGCACGTAGCGCACGTCGGGCGCGCCCAGTTCCTTGCGCAGATGCGCGTCGCGGGCCAGGCCGTCGGCCGGTACCGGGGTCAGCTTGGACAGGTCGTTCTGCCAGAACGGACCCGGTGCGAACGCGATCACCGCCGCGGCGACCAGCGCCAGCGGCAGCAGCGACCAGCGCGGCCGCGGCAGCCGCGCGATGCCGCGCCACAGCCGCGCCAGCGCCGGCGAATCGGCGTGGTCGCGCGGCGAGGGGTCGATCAGCGCCGGCAACAGCAGGCGCGTGGTCAGCGCCGCCACCAGCAACCCGGCGATGGTGAACACCGCCAACTGGCGCAGGCCGTCCACGCCGGAGAACAGGAAGGTGACGTAGGCGATGCAGGTGGAGACCACGCCGGTGGCCAGCGTCGGCCACAGGTGGCGCGCGTTGGCGCGCGGATCCAGGCCCGGGCGCTGATGGCTGAACAGGTGGATCGGATAGTCCTGGACCACGCCGATCAGGGTGAAGCCGAACGCCACGGTGATGCCGTGCACGCCGTCGAACAGCAGCGCCACCGCGCCCAGCCCGGCCAGGCCGGCGCTGGCCAGCGGCAGCACGCCGAGCACCGGGATCTTCCAGCTGCGGTAGGCGACCAGCAGCAGCACGATCAGGCCCAGCGTATCCAGCATGCCGATCCACTGCGCCTCGTTCTGGGTGCGCCCGCCGATCTCCACCGAGAACGCGCCGGGGCCGGTCAGGGTCAGGCGGCTGGCGCTGCCGGCGCTGGCCTTGGCGAAGGCGGCATGGATCGCGTCCACCGCCTGCTGCTGCCCGGTCGGATCGAACCCGGCGGCGCGGGTCTGCGCGACCAGCAGCGCGTCCTTGCCGGCGCGGTCGAACCAGACCCCGTCGCGCTGCTGCGGGCCGCCGGCCGGCTGCAGGCTCTCGGCCAGGTGCAGCACTTCCAGGGTCGGATCGCGCGGCAGCAGCGGCTCGACCATCGCCGCGGCCGGCGAGCCCAGGTCCTGCAGCCGCGCCTGCAGCGCTTCGGCCAGCGTCGCCGCATCCAGCGGCTGGGCGTCGAAGCTGTCGCTGAGCAGGTAGCGGTAGGCCAGCAGCCGCTCGGGGATCGCGTCCAGACCGGCATCGGCGCCATTGGCGACCAGCTCGAAGGTGTCGCGCTGCGCGGCCAGCTGCGCGCGCAGCGCCTGCGATTGCCGCGCCAGGGTCGGCGCATCGGCGCCGGACAGCGACATCAGCAGCAGCCGCGAGCCCGGGCCTTCGCCGAGTTCGTCGAGCAGCAGTCTTTGCGCGGGGGTCTGGGCTTCGGGCATGAATTTGCGCAGATCGCCCGATACCTGCAGCACGTTGCCCAGCCATACGCCGGCAACGGTCAACAGCGCCAGCCACAGCAGCGCCAGCGAGATGCGCGCCGTCGAACTCAATCCACGTTTCATCGCTGCGACCACGCAAGCGCCAGCACGTTCTTACCCGGGGCCACGCACAGCACGGCCCGCCCGCAGCGATCGCAAGCGGACATCAGCGCGCGTCGCCGTGGCACAGCGCGGTCAGCGCCTCGGTCTCGGCCAGGCTGGCCGCGTCGCGCGCGGCGCCGGCCAGCAGGGTGCGCTGCACGTCGCCCTTGGCCGGAGTGGTCTCGATGCAGCGCAGCTCGGCGCCACGGCCGTACAGGCGCAGGCTGCGCACCTGCGCGGCCAGTGCCGGGTCCTTGGGCTGCAGCTGCAGTTGCCAGCGTTCGCGGGTGCCGCTGCTGCTCAGCGTGTAGTGCTGCTGCAACTGCGCACGGTCGCCGGACAGCAGCGCGCCGAAGCCGTTCTGCAGGCCGGCCAGTTCCGGCACCCGCGCCAGCGAGAAGCGCCGCGGCGCCTTGCCGGCCCGCTCCAGCGTGGCTTCGCCGCCGCGCAGGGTGGTGGTCTCGCGGTACGGCGCGGTGACCTCGCGCACCAGCGTGTCGGTGTCCGGGCGCCGGTACTGGCCCTGCACGCGCAACGGCGCCTTCAGCAGCGCCGAGCCGCGCAGTTCGACGAAATCGGTGCTGACCGGGACCGGCCGCGCCAGCTTCTGCAGGATCCAGCCGGGGTCGAGCGGCTCAGGCGACGCGGCGCACAGCGGTGCGGCGCTGCACAGCAGTATCAGCATCCACGGCAAGAGGCGGCGCATCGGCATGGCGGTTGTTCCAGAAATCGTAGAAGTTGAACCAGTTGTACGGCGCGGAGCGCGTGTAATGTTCCAGCCTGGCGGCGTAATCGCGGATGAGCGCGGCCAATGCCGGCGCACGCTGCCGGCGCGGCAGGTCCAGGCCTTCGCTGAAGGTCTCGAACACCAGCTGGTAGCGGTTGCCGCCGCGGTACAGGCCGAACGCCAGCACCACCGGCACCTTCAGCGCCGCGGCGATCAGCCACGGCGAGGTCGGGAACATCGCGCCCTGGCCGATGAACGCGGCCGGCAGCGCCGGGTCTTCCGGGCGCGGCCGATCGACCAGCAGCGCGACCAGCGCACCTTCGTCGGTGGCCTGCTTGATCGCCATGACGATCGAGGTGCTGTCCATGCCGGCATCGATGATGTTGGCCGCCAGCTGCGGGTTCAGCGCGCCCAGCAGTTCGGTCATCGCCGGGTTGTGGGCCTTGTCCAGCACCACCTTGACCTGTACGTCCGGGCGCTCGGTGGCCAGCACCCGCAGCGCGTCGAAGCTGCCCAGGTGCGAGCCGAAGATCAGCACGCCGCGGCCGCGGTCCATCTGCGCATGCAGTTGCTCCAGGCCCTGGATGTCGACCCGGAAGCGGTGCATCTGCCCGCACAGCATGAACACCCGGTCCAGAATGGTCGAGGCGAAGGTGTGGATGTGCCGGGCCACGTCCAGCAGCGTGGCCGGGCGAGCGAACACGCGGCCCAGGTAGTCGCGCGAGTCGCGCCGTTCCGGGCCGCGCACCAGCAGGAAATACAGGGTGATCGGATACAGCAGCAGGCGCCCGAGCGCGCGGCCGCCGTAGCGGGCGATGCTGCGGATCAGCCACAGCGCGAAGCGGCCGCCGCCCTCGGGGCGGTGTTTCCAGCTGGCGCTCACGGGGCCGCCTCGGCGACCAGGTCGCCGCTGACCAGCAGGTCCTCGCCGCGGCGCACGCGGAAACGCCAGCGCGGCGCGACGCCGTCCAGTTCCACCCGCGCCGGCTGCCCGGGCAGCAGCGGCTGCAGGAACTTCACCTGCGGCAGGCGCAGCGGCCCGCACGCACCGTGCGCGGCCTCCACGGCCTGCAGCACGTGGTCCAGCACCACCACGCCGGGCACGACCGGGTGGCCCGGGAAATGCCCTGGCAGGCTGGGATGATCATGCGGTACGACGAAATCCATAAGGCTGGCGACTCAGATCCTGGGTTCGAGCATGGCACGGACGGCCTGGTGTGCGCGCTGGGTCAGCTGTTGCCGGTCCAGCGGGCCATCGGCGCCGTTCACGTTGATCGGCGTGCCGATCCGCACCCGGATCACCCCGGGCCGCACCCGGAACAGGCTGGTCGACGGCAGCACCTTGCCCGCTCCGTCCAACGCCACCGGCACCACGTCCACGCCAGCATCGATAGCGGCCTGCAGCAGCCCGGCCTTGAATTCGGCCAGTTCGCCGCTGCGGCTGCGGGTGCCTTCCGGGAACAGGCACAGGTCCTGGCCCTGGCGCAGCAGCGCCGCGGCCTGGCGCCGGACCATGGCGCCGGCGCGGCGGCTGTCGCGGTCCAGGAACAGCATGCCGGTGGCGCGCGCATACCAGCTCACGAACGGCACCTGCAGCATTTCGTCCTTGAGCAGGAAACGCAGCGGCACCGGCAACGCCGCGAACAGCGCGCAGATGTCGATGATCGACTGGTGGTTGCTGACGAACAGGTGGTTGCGCGACCAGTCCACCCGCTCCTGGCCTTCCACTTCGAAGCGCACGCCGGCGCCGAAGAACAGCACCGGCGCCCATACCCGCGCGCCCATGCGCAGTGGCAGCCGCGGCCCGGCCAGCAGCAACAGGCCCAGCGCCACGACGATGCCCAACCCGGTGAACGCCAGCGTGAAAAGCAGTTGCAAGGTATTCCACACGGCCCAGGCCATGCGCGACGGCATCCCTGCCTGCGGCATCTTCAGTTTGTCCTTGATGATCTGCACAAGCCTCTGCATCCCCCGATGCGCGCGTCAGCGCAATAGATCGCGCCAAAAAACCGGCCCCAGCCGCGCCAGCTGGTGCAGGAAGTCAGGCAGATTACGGTAGGGACGCTGCGGAAACCAGCGCCCGCGCAGGACGTACTCGCCGACGAAGAAGCCGCCGATCACGCCGTAGCCCAGCAGGTTGGCGATCAGCGAGGCGCGCGCATCGCCGATCGGCACCGGCGAGGCCTGCCCCAGCTGCGCCAACACCCCGCTCGGCACGGCGCACAGCGCCAGCAACAGGTTCAGCAAGGTCATGGCGGCCAGCAGCAGGGTCCAGGCCAGGGTCAGCCGGCGCGTGTAGCGCAGCTGCTCGGGCGCAAGCGGCAATCCGGCCTGGCGGTACAGCGCCTCGACGATGCGCGAGATCAGCGGGGTGCGCCCGCGCTGCAGGCTGCGCCCGAAGAACCAGGCCACCCAGGCGGTGAACAGCACCGGCGGCGCGGCCAGCAGCAGCAGCGCGTGCGGCGAGCGCCACAACGGCACCAGCGCGGCCAGCGCCAGCAGCGCCAGCGCCCAGGCCCACGGCCGCAGCCGCGCCATCGGCTCCACCAGCACCATCAGCACCAGCGCCGCGCCCGCCAGCACGGCCAGATCGGGACGGTGCGCGGCGTTGGCCCAGTGCGCCAGCGGCGAATACGCCAGCGCCAGCAGCACCCCCAGCGCCAGCGCCCACGGCGCGGCGGCGGCCGGGTCAGCTGGTCTTGTTGGCTTCGACATGCGCCGACAGTGCGCGCAGCGAGGCGAAGATGCGGCGGTTCTCGTCGTTGTCCGAGCGCAGCTGGAAGCCGTAGCGCTTGCTGATCGCCAGCGCCAGTTCCAGCGCGTCGATCGAGTCCAGTCCCAGCCCGGTATTGAACAGCGGCGCCTCCGGATCGATGTCGCCGGGCTGCACGTCTTCCAGGTTCAGGCTCTCGACCAGCAGCTCGGCCAGTTCACGTTCGGCGGCGGTTTGCGAAGACATCCAGGGGCTTCCAGGCGGTGAGGACAGGTGCGACAAGATGGTGCATCGCGCGCAGCGACGCAACTGTCCGACCCTGGCAGGCAAGCTATCATGGCATTCGTCTTACATGTCCACCGCAGGTTTTTCAGGATGAATTCCACCGCCCCTGTCGGCGCGTCCGCGCCGTCCCCCGCCGCCCCACAGGCGCCCGCGGCGGAAACGCCAGACGTGCTGGTGATCGGCGGCGGCCCCGCCGGATGCGCCGCGGCGACCCTGCTGGCGCAGCAGGGCTGGCAGGTGACCCTGCTGGAAAAGGACCGCCATCCGCGCTTCCACATCGGCGAATCGCTGCTGCCGATGAACATCCCGATCCTGCAGCGGCTGGGCGTGCTCGAGCAGGTGCGTGCGATCGGCGTGCTCAAGCTCGGCGCCGATTTCCCCAACGACAGCGGCGGCTACAACACCTTCCGCTTCGCCAAGGCGCTGGATGCGCAGTCCGACTACGCGTTCCAGGTGCCGCGCGCCGACTTCGACCGGGTCCTGTTCGCTCACGCCCGCGCCGCCGGCGCCGACCTGCGCGAGGAGACCAAGGTCGAGACGGTGCAGCTGGACGGGGAGCAACCGCTGGTGCAGGCGCGCAGCGCCGACGGCGTGCACACCTTCCGCCCGCGCTACCTGATCGACGCCAGCGGCCGCGACACCTTCCTCGGCAACAAGCTCAAGCTCAAGCGCGCCAACGCCCGGCACCAGTCGGCGGCATTGTTCAGCCATTTCCGCGGGGTGGCGCGGCGCCCCGGCGAGGACGCCGGCAACATCAGCATCTACCGCCACCCGCATGGCTGGATGTGGCTGATCCCGCTGCCCGACGACGTGATGAGCGTCGGCGCGGTGTGCTACCCGGAATACATGAAGACCCGCCAGGGCGACAGCGAGGCGTTCCTGATGCGCACCCTGGCGCTGAACCCCGACGTGGTCGAACGCATGGCCGGCGCGCAGCGTGTGGCGCCGGTGCACGCCACCGGCAACTACGCCTACGAGTGCACGCGCATGAGCGGGCCGCGCTGGCTGATGCTCGGCGACGCCTATGCCTTCGTCGATCCGATGTTCTCCTCCGGCGTGTACCTGGCCATGCACAGCGCCGAGCGCGGCGCGGCCATGGTCGATGCGGCGCTGCGCGATCCGGCGCGCGAGGCGCGGCTGCAGCGCGGCCTGGAGAAGCACCTGCGGCGCGGCCTGAGCGAGTTCAAATGGTTCATCTACCGCTTCACCTCGCCGACCATGCGCGAGCTGTTCGCGCAGCCGCGCAACGTGCTGCAGGTGGAACAGGCAGTGGTGGCGATGCTGGCCGGCGACGTGTTCGACAACCGCGCGGTGCTGCGCCGGCTGCGCGTGTTCCGCGCGATCTACGCCATGTCCGCGGCCGCGATGTTGCCGCGCGCCTGGCACTCCTGGCGCCAGCGGCGGCGCCAGGCACGCGAACACTTCCAGGGCGACACCTTGCACGGAGACAGATCATGAGCCGGCCGCACCCGCAGTTCCCGCACCACGAGCAGCGGCATCCGCAGCTGCAGGTGGACTACGTCGCCGAGACCGATCCGGGCGAGCTGCTGCGCGACGACCGGGTGCTGGCGGTGTTCGGCTTCGGCAACGACGCGCCGCACCACGCCGATCCGCGCTACCTGCGCGTGCCGCTGCAGCCGCACGGCCCGCGCATGCTCGAGGTCTGGCGCACCGACGCGCCGGTCAGCAGCGGCCGCGACGGCGACATCGCCTGGGCCAGCGACGGGCGCCTGCAGTTCGGCGTGATCGAGATCGACGAGCAGGCGCTGGAGATCGAAGAGGCCTCGACCCTGGCCTATGCGCAGATCACCGCCTTCGTCGCCGGCAGCGCCACGCCGCGCCTGCTGCGGATCTGGAACTACCTCGACGCGATCACCCTGGGCAGCGGCGACCGCGAGCGCTACCGCCAGTTCTGCGTCGGCCGCGCGCGCGGCCTGGGCGACTTCGACGCCAGCCAGCTGCCGGCGGCCACCGCGGTCGGCCGTTGCGACGACGCGCGGGTGATCCAGATCTACTGGCTGGCCGCCGCGCAGGCCGGCACGCCGCTGGAGAACCCGCGCCAGGTCAGCGCCTACCGCTACCCGCGCCAGTACGGGCCGCAATCGCCGAGCTTCGCCCGCGCGATGCTGCCGCCGGCCGGCAGCGACATGCCGCTACTGCTGTCCGGCACCGCCAGCGTGGTCGGCCATGCATCGATGCACACCGGCCAGCTGCTGGCGCAGCTGGAGGAAACCTTCGCCAACTTCGACGCGCTGCTGGCCGCCGCGCGCACCCACAGCCCCGACCTGCCGGCGCAGTTCGGCGACGGCACCCGGCTCAAGGTCTACGTCCGCGAAGCCGCCGACCTGCCGCTGGTCGCGGCCGCGCTCGATGCCCGCTTCGGCGACCGCGTGCCGCGCCTGCTGCTGCACGCGGTGATCTGCCGCAACGAACTGGCGGTGGAGATCGATGGCGTGCATGGGTGAGCGTGCGCGCGGCTCAGCGCGCCAGCTCGCCATCGCCGCGACGGCTGGTGCGGTTCGTTCGACCAGGCGTCGAGCAATGCAGGACGTTCGGTCGCCACTGCCACTGCGGTTCGCCACCTGCAGATGCGCGCGCCTCAATCCCAAGTAACGTCGCCAGCTGCTCGGCGGCGTCCGCCCCAGATCCTCGCACTGGCATGCCATGTCCGACAGTCGCCGCAAGATCGTGATCGTGTCCGGCGCACCTGGCGCAGGAAAAACCACCTTGGCGATGCCGCTCGCCAAACGGCTCGGCTTTCCGCTGTTCTGCAAGGATGTCATCAAGGAAACGCTGACCGACAGCCTCGGCGACAGCGGCGGCGATCTGGCCGCGTCACGCCGGCTTGGCGGCGCGGCGATGGAACTGCTCTGGTCGCTGGCGCGCCACGCGCCGCACGCGGTGCTGGAAGCCAACTTCCGGCCCCGCAGCGCGTACGAACGCGACAAACTGGCCAACCTGGACGCGGTCATCGTCGAAGTTCACTGCGACTGCGGCCCCGACGAAACCGCCCGGCGTTTTCGGGATCGCGCCGCGGCCAGCGCACATCACGCCGCGCATCCGTTGAAAGAACTGCCGCCGGACATGCTTGCGGAGTACGCCGGGCCGGTGGGACTAGGGACGGTGGTGGCGGTGGATACGCGCGTGCCGGTGGACCTGGAGCGCCTGGTGGCGGAAGTCTTGAGCGCTTTATCCTGAAGAACGGCGGCTGCTCCATTCGGCGTTGAGGCCAAGCCGAGTGCCAAAGGCAGCGACGACCGCCAGGCGTGCGGGATGCGTACCGTATCCGCTTGGCCGATCAGGACCCGCAACGGATTTCCCGGCCGATGCAGCGCCATGCTGCGCAGATGCGGCAGTCACCGGAAGCGCTACGGCATCCGGCGCCAATCGACCCTCACCCCTCGCGCTCGCCCGCCAACAACGCCAGCAACCGATCGCGCGGCAACTTGCCGGTCTCGTTGCGCGGCAAGGCATCGAGCTTGCGCAGGCGGCGCGGCAGGAACACCGGGTCCAGCTCGCGGCGCAATGCGGCCAGGATCGCGGCTTCGTCCAGGCTCGGCGCGACCACCACGGCCGCGATGCGGCCGACGCGCTGACCGGGTTCCGGCTCCAGTTGCAGCATCGCGCCGTCGACCACGCCCGGCACGGCCAGCAGGCGCCGGGTCAGGTCGGCCAGCGAGGCGCGCTTGCCGGCGATCTCCAGCAGGTCGGCCTGGCGGCCGCGCACCTGGAAGCGGCCGTCGGCGTCCACGTCCATCAGGTCGGCCAGCAGCACCGGTTGCGGCAGGTGCGGCGCGTGCACCAGGGTGCCGTCCGGTTGCGGCGCCACGCGCACGCCGGGCAGCGGCGTCCACTGCGCCTCGCAGGCGGTGCGGCGGCTGGCGAACACGCAGGTTTCGGTGGAGCCGAACATCTCGCGCACCTGCCCGCCGAAGCGCGCCTCGGCGGCCGCGGCCAGTTCCTGCGCCAGCGGCGCGGTGGCCGAGACGATGCCGGCCAGCGGCGGCAGGGCGACGCCGGATTCGACCAGCGCACGCAGGTGCACCGGCGTGGTCACCAGCAGCCGCGGCGCCGGCACCTGCGCCAGCGCGCGCGCCACGTCCTCGGGGAAGAACGGCCGCCCGGCATGCACCGCCAGCGGCGTCACCAGCGGCAGCAGGATCGACAGCTCCATGCCGTACATGTGCTGCGGCGGCACCGTCGCCACCACCTGCGGTACCGCGTCCGCCTCCCACAATCCGACCAGCGCCAGCAGATCCTGGCGGGTGCTGGTCAGGAAGTTGCCCCAGGTCTTGGGGTTGGGTTTCGGCGTGCCGGTGCTGCCGGACGTGAAGCCGATCGCGACCAGCGCATCGGCCGCCAGTTGCGGCATGTCGCCGTCCAGGCTCGGCAACGGATCGGGCAGCTGCCAGTAGCGCGGCGGCGGTTCGGCCAGCGCCAGGTCGCCCAGGCAATAGCTGTCGGCATGGCTGCGCTGCACCTCGGCGACTACTGCCGGCGCGCGCGAGGACGGCAGCAGCGAGGTCTGCCCGCGCAGCGCCACCGCGCAGAACGCGACCATGAACCGGTAGCGGTCCTCGCACAGGTTCAGCGCATGCCGGCCCGGCGGCAGCACCGCCGCCAGGCCGCGCACATGGCCGAGGAACGTGGCCAGATCGATGTGCTGGCCGCCGGCGTAGGCCAGCGGACGGTGCAGGTCGCCGACGGCAAGCGGATGCAGGAGCGGCGGGGAAACGGCGGACGAAGCGACAGGCATGCGTGGCGAAGGCTCGGCGGGCGACAGGCCCGCAACGGGCAGCGCGAATCGGTAGCTTGGCGGCCACCGCCGTCGCTGGCAAGCCGGGCGCACTGCCCACGCGATGGCGGCACGCCGCACGCGCGCCGCGACTCCACCGGAGAACTCAGTGGTGGTAGCCGCTGTCGGCCGTGATCTTGCCGCGGAACACCCGGTACGACCATGCGGTATAGCCCAGGATCACCGGCAGCAGCACCACCAGCCCGGCCAGCACGAAGCCCTGCGAGGACGGCGGCGAGGCCGCTTCCCAGATGGTCAGCCCCGGCGGCACGATGTTCGGCCAGATGCCCAGCACCAGCCCGAAGAAGCCGAGCACGAAGAAGCACAGGGTCAGCACGAACGGGCGCGCGTCGCGGCCCTGCGCCATCGCCGCGCGCCACAGCGCGAACGCGTTGACCAGCACCAGCAGCGGCACCGGCGACAGCCACCAGAAATTGCCGCCGTGGAACCAGCGCGCCATGATCCGCGAGTCCAGGAACGGCAGCCAGGCGCTGACCAGGCCCATGAACACCACCACCACCAGCACCAGCGGCCGGGTCAGCGAACGCGCGATGCGCTGCATCGGCCCTTCGGTCTTCAGGATCAGCCAGCTGCCGCCGAGCAGCGCATAGCCGAACACCACCGCCGCGCCGGTCAGCATCGAGAACGGGCTGAACCAGCCCAGCACGCCGCCGAGGTACTTGCCGCCCTGCAGCGGCATGCCCTCGACCAGCGCGCCGAGGATCACGCCCTGCCAGAACGCCGCGCACAGCGAGCCCAGCGCGAACGCCCAGCCCCACAGGTACTTGGAGCGATGCGCCTTGAAGCGGAACTCGAACGCCACGCCGCGGAACACCAGCGCGATCAGCATCAGCAGCACCGGCAGGTACAGCGCCGACAGGATCAGCGCATAGGCCTTGGGGAACGCCGCCAGCAGGCCGGCGCCGCCGAGCACCAGCCAGGTCTCGTTGCCGTCCCAGATCGGCGCGGCGGTGTTCATCATCAGGTCGAGCTGGTCCTCGTCCTCGGCGAACGGGGCGAGGATGCCCAGGCCGAGCACGAAGCCGTCCAGCAGCACGTACATCAGCACGCCGAACCCGATCACCCCGAACCAGATCACCGGCAGCACGGTGGCCATGTCCATCAGCGTGTCTCCTCGAGATCGTCGCCGGCCGCCGAGATCGGCCGCGCCGGCGTCCTGTCGCCATCGTGCAGCTGCGGCTCGGGCTCGTGCGGCAGCGGCCCCTTGCGCAGCATCTTCAGGATGTACCAGCCGCCGAAGCCGAACACGAAGGCGTAGGCGGCCACGTACACGCCCAGCGACACCCACACCATCGCCGGGCTGATCGCGCTGACCGCATCGCGGGTGCGCAGCAGGCCGTAGATCACATACGGCTGGCGCCCGATCTCGGTGACGAACCAGCCGGCCAGCAAGGCCACGAACCCGGCCGGCAGCATCGCGTTCCAGGCCACGTGCAGCCAGCGCCGCCGCAGCAGCGTGCCGCGCCACCAGAACCACAGCGACACGAAGGCCAGCAGCAGCATCGCCATGCCCAGGCCGACCATGATCCGGAACGCGTAGAACACCGGCTTCACCGGCGGCCGTTCGTCGGCGGGCACCGAGGTCAGCGGCGCGATCTCGCCGTCCAGGGTATGGGTCAGGATCAGGCTGCCCACGCGCGGGATCTTGACCTCGTAGTCGTTGCGCTCGGCCTGCTCGTTGGGCACCGCGAACAGCACCAGCGGCACGCCGGCGCCGGGCGCCTCGCCATGCCAGTGCGCCTCCATCGCCGCCACCTTGATCGGCTGGTGCTCGAGCGTGTTCAGGCCATGCGCGTCACCGGCGGCGATCTGCAGCGGCACCGCGATCGCGGCGAACGCCACCGCCAGCTTCAGCATCCGCCCCGCCACCTGCACGTGCACGCCACGGCGCAGGTACCAGCCGCTGACCCCGCCGATCACGAAGCAGGTGGTGATGAACGCGGCCAGCACCATGTGCGCCAGCCGGTACGGGAACGACGGGTTGAAGATCACCTCGCGCCAGCTGGTCGGCTGGAACACGCCATCGACGATGGCGTAGCCGGCCGGCGTGTGCAGCCAGCTGTTGGCCGACAGGATCCAGAACGTGGAGATCAGCGTGCCGATCGCGACCAGGCAGGTGGACAGGAAATGCAGCTTCTCCGGCACCTTGCGCCAGCCGAACAGCATCACCCCGAGGAACGAGGCCTCCAGGAAGAACGCGGTCAGCACCTCGTAGCTGAGCAGCGGGCCGAGGATGTTGCCGGCGCGCTCGCTGAGCACCGACCAGTTGGTGCCGAACTGGAAGCTCATCACGATGCCGCTGACCACGCCCATGCCGAACGACACGGCGAAGATCTTCAGCCAGAAGAAATACAGGTCGCGCCACAGCGTGTCGCGGGTGCGCAGCCAGCGCCACTCCAGGAACGCCAGCCAGCTCGACAGGCCGATGGTGAAGGCCGGGAACAACACGTGGAAACTGATGACGAATCCGAACTGGATACGCGAGAGCAGCACTGCGTCCATGGACGTCGCTCGTGAAACCGTAACTGGCCGCCATTGTTGGCCCAGCCGGGCGAAATTGCGTGTGACGTCTTGTCGCAGGGCCGGGATTGGGGATTGGGGATTGGGGATTGGCAAAAGCGAAAGGCCTCTGCAAATCCCCAATCCCGGCCGCCCCATGACCAACGGCGCAGTCGCCGCGCCATCGCGGCTGCTACCCTCCCCGCTTGCCCGTTCGTCCGGAATCCAGATGCGTCGCGTCCCCCTGTGCGTTGTGTTGCTGTCCCTGTCCTGCCTGGCGCCGCTGGCCGCCGCGCAGGAAACCGCCGCTCCGTTGACGATCGAGCAGGCGATGGCCGATCCGGACTGGATCGGGCCGCCGGTCGAGACGGCCTGGTGGGCCTGGGACGGGCGCCAGGTGCAGTACCAGCTCAAGCGCGCCGGCAGCCCGGTGCGCGATACCTACCGCCAGGGCGTCGATGGCGCCGCTGCGCAGCGCGTCGAGGACACCCAGCGCAGCACCCTGGATGCGGCCGATCCGGTCTACGACGCGCGGCGACAGCGCATGCTGTTCGTGCGCAACGGCGACGTGTTCCTGCGCGACCTGCGCAGCGGCGCGCTGACCCAGCTGACGCGCAGCAACGACGCCGCGGCGCGCCCGCAGTTCACCACCGACGGCGGCGCGCTGTGGCGGGTCGGCAACGACTGGTACCGCTGGAGCGCCGGCGGCGGCACGCTGCAGGCGGCGGTGCTCAAGGCCGAGCGCGATCCCGACGCCGCGCCCAAGCCCGATGCGCTGCGCGAGCAGCAGCTGCGCACCCTGGAAACCCTGGCCCGCGATCGCGCGCAGCGCGACCTGGCGCGGCAGCAGGAGCAGGCCTGGCGGCGCGCCGACGGCAGCCGTGCGCCGGCGCCGGTGTACCTGGGCGAAGACGTGGCCATCGACGACAGCGCACTGTCGCCGGACGGCCGCCACCTGCTGGTGGTGACCCACGCCAAGGGCGGCGACGAAGGCCGCGACGGCAAGATGCCCAAGTACGTGACCGAATCGGGCTACGAGGAATTCCAGGAAACCCGCACCCGCGTCGGCCGCAACCCGCCGCTGGCGCAGACGCTGTGGCTGGTCGACGTGAGCGCCGGCAGCGCGCGCAAGCTCGACGTCGCCGCCCTGCCCGGCATCGACGCCGATCCGCTGGCGGCGCTGCGCAAGGCGGCCAAGCAGGAACCGCTGAAGGGGCCGCGCGCGATCCGCGTGGAGACCGACGGCGACGGCGCCGGTCCGGCGATCCACTGGAGCGACGACGGCCGCAATGTCGCGGTGATGCTGCGCGCAGTGGACAACAAGGACCGCTGGATCGCCAGCGTCGATCTGGACAAGGCCACCCTGCTCAACCGCCACCGCCTCACCGACGCGGCCTGGATCGGCTGGAGCTTCAACGACTTCGGCTGGCTGCCGGACAACCAGACGCTGTGGCTGCTGTCCGAACAATCCGGCTATGCGCACCTGTACACCCAGCGCGGCACCGACAAGCCGCGGCAGCGCACCTCGGGCAAATGGGAAGTCTCCGCGCCGGTCGCCACGGCCGACGGCCAGGGCTTCCTGTTCCTGTGCAACCGCAAGTGGCCGGGCGACTACGAGGTGTGCAAGCTCGACCTGCGCGACGACCGCGTCAGCGAACTGACCGCGCTCGACGGCGTGGAAGACTTCGCGCTGTCGCCGGACGGCCAGCAGCTGCTGGTGCGCTACTCGGGCAGCTACCTGCCACCGCAGCTGGCGGTCGTGCCGGTGGCCGGCGGCAACGCGCGCACCCTCACCGACACCCGCAGCGCCGCGTTCAAGGCGCGCGACTGGATCCAGCCGCAATACGTGCAGGTGCCGTCCAAGCACGGCGCCGGCGTGGTCTGGGGCAAGTACTACGGCCCGCAGCATCCCGAGCCCGGCAAGCGCTACCCGATCGTGATGTTCGTGCACGGCGCCGGCTACCTGCAGAACGTGTCGGCGCGCTACACCCCGTACTTCCGCGAGCAGATGTTCCACAACCTGCTGGTGCAGAAGGGCTACGTGGTGCTCGACCTGGACTACCGCGCCAGCGCCGGCTACGGCCGCGACTGGCGCACCGCGATCTACCGCAACATGGGCCATCCGGAGCTGGAGGACTACCTGGACGGCCTGGACTGGCTGGTCGCCGACAAGCAGGGCGACCGCGACCGCGCCGGCATCTACGGCGGCTCCTACGGCGGCTTCATGACCTACATGGCGCTGTTCCGCAGCCCCGGCACGTTCAAGGCCGGCGCCGCGCTGCGCCCGGTCGGCGACTGGACCCAGTACAACCACGAGTACACCGCCAACATCCTCAACACCCCGGAGCTGGACCCGGAGGCCTATCGCACCTCCTCGCCGATCGAATACGCCGCCGGCCTGCGCGACCACCTGCTGATCGCCCACGGCATGGTCGACGACAACGTGTTCTTCCGCGATTCGGTGAGCATGAGCCAGAAGCTGATCGAGCTGCACAAGGACAACTGGGAGATCGCCCCGTACCCGCTGGAAAAGCACGGCTTCACCCGCGCCGATTCGTGGCTGGACGAGTACAAGCGGGTGCTGAAGCTGTTCGAGCAGCAGGTGAAATAGGTCTGCCTTTCGGCAAGCGGTCTTGGCTGAAGCCGCTCCTACAGGACTGCCTGCGGAACGCAGGGGCTGTTGTGGGAGCGCCTTCAGTCGCGACGAGCGAAGCGCCGGCTTGCCGCTGACCGGCGGGCGAAGGGGCACAGCTCGCTTGCACCGGCAGCCACCCGCCCTATCCTTGCCGGACGCTTCGCGGCCCCCGTGCCGCACCCCATCGAAGGACCGCCGATGCCACCCCCGCCCCTGCCCTCCGCACGCAACCCGATGATCGACACGATGGCGAAGATCTCGCTGGTGGTCGGCGTGGTCTGGCTGCTGTACGCGCTGTGCCAGGTGGCGGTGCTGGCGGTGCTGCCCGATGGCGCGCTGCAAGGGCTGTTCGCGCGCGTCGGCATCACGCCGCCGGCGCTGTGGCAATGGTGCCTGGACCACATGCTCGCGCTGTCGCTGCTGTCGGCACTGCTGGCGCTGCTGTTCAGCGCCTCCGCGTGGGGGCTGCAGCAACGGCGCGAATGGGCACGGCTGAGCTTCGTCGCCTTCCTGGTCGTCACCGGACTGGCCAACTTCGCCAGCCTGCCGCTGATGTGGCACTTCTTCGGCGCGATGCACCAGATGCTGCCCGAGGCGCTGCTGCACAGCGCCGACGGCGCGCAGTTGCTCGCTCAGCTGCAGTCCGGACGCATGATCAGCATGGCCACCGCGGCGGTGACCTCCCTGGTCTTCGCCGCGCTGCATGGCTGGATCGTCTACCAGCTGTACCGGCCGGCGATCCGCGCCGAGTTCCGCAGCTGATTCCACCCGCCGGCATCGCCGGCTTCGAAAAGGATTTCCGATGACATCGCATTGCCCCAGCCGCCGCTTCCTGGCCGGCGCCACCCTGTCCGCGCTGGCCTGGTTCGGCATCGCCGCCTGCGCCGCCGCCGCGCCCGCCGCCCCCGTCTGCGGCCTGTACGTGGACGGCGCGCAGAACGCGCTGTACCTGGAAAGCGCCGACAGCGCGCGGCTGGAACCCGAGCAGGACACGCCGCGGCGCTTCCATCTGCAGCGCGAGGGCAACGCCTTGCAGCTGTTCGATCTGGCCAGCGGCCGCAGCGAGCGCTACACGCTGTCGGCGGACGCCGCGCAAGTCCGTGCGGCGGACGGCACCGTCTATCGGCGCGGCAGCAGCGCGCCCTGCGCCGCCTCCGTCCCGGCGGCGACAGCGGCGATCGCGCAATGCCGCGCGGACCTGCCGGCCTGCGCGCAGCGGCTGGCGTCAGGCGACCAAGCGCAAGCCGCGGCGCTGTGCGGGCCGCAGTTGCCGTTCGCCTGCCGTGCGCTGCTCGATCCCGCAGCGACGGCGACCACCGCCCCCGACCAGGCCGGGGCCGCCGTGCAGCCCGAAGCCGTGTGCCAGCGCAGCGCCTCCCCGCAGATCTGCACGGCGGCGGCGGAACGGCAGTGGGACGACGGCCAGTTCCTGCGCGCCAAGGCACTGCTTGAACAGGCCTGCGCCCTGCGGTGGCCTGCGGCCGCACCACGGCACTGGAAGACGTGGACGCGGCGCTGCTGCAGTCGCCGCCGGCCACACGGCTGCCATGCGGCCGTTTCATCGCCCCCATCGGCGACGCGATCAGCCTGCAGTTCGGCGCCGATGGCAGCGTGCGCGACGGCAACGGCAACGTGATGGAAGCGCGTCTGCAGGACGGGCAGGTCGCGCTGCGCCAGCAGGATGGACAGCCATGGCGGCTGCGTCCGCTCGGCGCGAAGCGGCTGCTCGGCCTGGATCACGCGCACCGCTTCGTGGTGTTCTTCGGCGACGAGGCCGACCACTGCGGGGCCACGGCGCCCTAGGGCGTGTCCTCCGTCCCCGGGCGACTCGCGCCACCGCCGCGCATGCATCCACGTCGGCGCCGACACGGCAGCGCGCACGAGCGAGCTTAGTCCTGCGGGTTGGGGCTGCGACCTGCTCTGACATGGATGACACGCCCAGGCACACGGCAGCGGGCGGCCCGAAAAGGCCCCCGGGCGCCCAGCCCGCCGCGGCGCACGCCTCGACGCTCGAACGCAGCGCGCGGAAATGCGGTCATCCGACCGCGTTAACAGCCCCCGGCGATCGGCACGCAATAATGTGCGGCACGCCGCTGCCTGTCGCCCAGCTACAGGTGGCTGCCCCTCCCCCGCCCGACTGCCTACCGCCACCATGACCGAGTTCGACCGAGTACGCGACTACCTGACCGGGCTGCAGGACCGCATCTGCGCCGCCATCGAGGCCGCCGACGGCCGCGCCCGCTTCGCCGAGGACCTGTGGCAGCGTGCGGAGGGCGGTGGCGGGCGCACCCGCATCCTGCGCGACGGCGCGCTGTTCGAGCAGGCCGGGATCGGCTTCTCCGACGTGTCCGGCACGCGCCTGCCGCCCTCGGCCAGCGCCAACCGCCCGGAACTGGCCGGTGCCTCGTGGCGCGCCACCGGCGTGTCGCTGGTGTTCCACCCGCACAGCCCCTACCTGCCCACCACCCATGCCAACGTGCGCTTCTTCCGCGCCGAGCGCGACGGCGAAACCGTGGCCTGGTGGTTCGGCGGCGGCTTCGACCTCACCCCGTACTACCCGTTCGACGAGGACGTGCGCCACTGGCACCGCACCGCACAGGCGCTGTGCGCGCCGTTCGGCGAGGACCGCTATGCCGCGCACAAGCGCTGGTGCGACGAATACTTCTTCCTCAAGCACCGCAACGAGACCCGCGGCGTGGGCGGGCTGTTCTTCGACGACCTGCACGCCGACTTCGAGCGCGACTTCGCCTACCAGCGCGCGGTCGGCGACGGTTTCCTGGATGCCTACCTGCCGATCGTCGAGCGCCGCCGCGCGCTACCGTGGGGCGAGCGCGAGCGCGAGTTCCAGCTGTACCGGCGCGGGCGCTACGTCGAGTTCAACCTGGTCTACGACCGCGGCACCCTGTTCGGCCTGCAGAGCGGCGGCCGCAGCGAGAGCATCCTGATGAGCCTGCCGCCGCGGGTGCGCTGGGAATACGGGTTCCAGCCCGAGCCGGACAGCGCCGAGGCGCGCCTGGCCGACTACCTGGTGCCGCGCGACTGGCTGGCATGAGCGCGCAGCGCCGCGCGCCGCTGCCGTCGAGCGTGCTGGGGCGTGAGGAGAAGGCGCGCATCGCCGAGCAGCTGCAGCGCTACCTGCGCGAGGAGCTGCAGCAGCAGATCGGCGGCTTCGAGGCCGAATTCCTGCTCGATTTCGTCGCCGAGCGCATCGGCGCGCATTTCTACAATCGCGGCCTGCAGGACGCGCGCGCGCAGCTGGCCGCCCAGCTGGACGCGCTGGACGACGCGCTCTACCAGCTGGAGCAACCGACCGAGCCGCGCCGCTAGGTGGGGGCGCCGCTTCCTGTAGGAGCGGCTTCAGCCGCGACCGGGCGTTACCGGTGAAGCCCGGTCGCGGCTGAAGCCGCTCCTACAGGGACAGCGGGCAGGCGCCTCGGCGCTGCCGGAAGCCCTGCTCAACTGTCCTTGGCGGTCAGGATGGTGATGTGGCCGTTGGTCTCCAGCAGCGCCAGGCGCACGTTGTCCAGGCCCGGGCAGCCCTGCTGGCGCATCGCCGCCTCGAAGTCGGCGTTGCTGACCAGTTCGCGGCGCAGCACCTGGCGGAACACATGGCCGTCGCGCGCCAGCACCACCGGCTCGCCTTCGATCAGGCGCTCGGCGCGATCGCTGCGCGAGGTGATCAGGCCGACCCCGAAGTTCAACGCGATCAGCGTCGCCGCCAGCAACAGGCCACCGCCGAGCGAGGTGTCCTGGCCCAGCAGGGCGTTCTGCACCGCATTGCCGAGCAGCACGATCAGCAGCATGTCGAACGGTGTCAATTGCCCCATCGCGCGCTTGCCCGATACCCGCACCATGGTCAGCACCGCCACATACACCACCACCGCGCGGAAAATGAATTCCCACCAAGGCATCGACAGATGAAAAAGATCGGGCATCGCGCGGCTCGCAGGTTGGTGGTTGCGCCCCGGCGCGTGCCGGCGGCGATGGCGCTGAACTGGATTTTTTCGCAGGCAATAAAAAAGCCCCGCGGACCAGGGGGAGGTCGGCGGGGCCAGGGAACGGAGACTTGGGGAGGAGTCGCCGTTCCTAGATCTGCTCCAGGGGATGGGAGGAGATCCGCGACAGGTATTGCGCCTGTCGAGGGATATAAAAACATTTTGCACCTTGCTAGTTCGTGAAGATTTTAGTTAAAAATTCATCGAATTAAGGACTGATTCATTCACGAAATCCAGCGCAACGCAGGGTTCCAGAAACAACTGCTTTTTATAGGGTGGATCCGTGCGCAAGAACGCGGCGAACGCTCGTTTGTGATGCGGAGTGGATCCCGAAACCGTGCGCTGTTCGCCGGTCTGGCGCATGGATGCTCCAAAACCGCTGCGAAACCGTCTGCTTCGCTACGCGAGCAACGCCAGGAGCAGCGCGTAGACAGTTGCGCTGCGACGCTCCCCGGCCATTCCATCGCCACGCCGCGCGATTTCCAATAAAGGCGTTCAGGCGTGCCGCAACATCACGAGCGCGGCCCGGCCACCATTCCTGCGCCCGCGAATCGGGCCGCCTACGGCAACGCGCCCCCATCCCCGTTCACCACACCAAGCCCCGGCCACTGGCCGGCCCGGACTTCCCGTTCCCGATTCTCGACTCCCGATTCCCTGCCCCCAACTAATGCGCCTCGTCCCAGTTGTCGCCGACGCCGCTGTCCACCACCAGCGGCACCTTCAGCGCGGCGGCGCCGGCCATCAGCCGGGTCACTTCGGGCAGCAGCGTGTCGACGAAGTCGGCATCGGCCTCGAACACCAGTTCGTCGTGTACCTGCAGGATCATCAGCGCGCGCTCGCGGTGCGGCTCCAGCCAGGCATCCACGGTGACCATGGCGCGCTTGATGATGTCCGCCGCGGTGCCCTGCATCGGCGCGTTGATCGCCGCGCGCTCGGCGCCGGCGCGCAGTCCCTGCTGCTTGGCGTTGATGTCGTTCAGGTACAGGCGGCGGCCGAACAGGGTCTCCACGTAGCCTTGGGTGCGCGCCTGCTCGCGCATGCGCTCCATGAAATCGCGCACCGCCGGGTAGCGGCTGAAGTACAGCGCCACGTAGTCCTGCGCCTCGCCGCGGCCGATGCCCAGGTTGCGGGCCAGGCCGAACGCGCTCATGCCGTACATCAGGCCGAAGTTGATCGCCTTGGCGGCGCGGCGCTCGTTGTTGGTGACGTCCTCCAGCTTGCGCCCGAACACCTCGGCGGCGGTGGCGCGGTGCACGTCCACGCCGGCGCCGAAGGCGCGCAGCAGGCCCGGGTCCTCGGACAGGTGGGCCATGATCCGCAGTTCGATCTGCGAGTAGTCGCAGGCGATCAGCTTGCGCCCGGGCGGGGCGACGAAGGCGCGGCGGATGCGGCGGCCGTCGTCGGTGCGGATCGGGATGTTCTGCAGGTTCGGATCGGCCGAGGACAGCCGTCCGGTGGCGGCGCCGGCCTGGTGGTAGCTGGTGTGTACGCGGCCGGTGTCGGGGTTGATCATCTCCGGCAGCTTGTCGGTGTAGGTGCTGCGCAGCTTGGCTAGGCCGCGGTATTCCAGGATCACCCGCGGCAGTTCGTGCTGATCGGCGATCGCCTCCAGCGCCTCTTCGTTGGTGCTGGGCTGGCCCTTGGGGGTCTTCATCAGCGCCGGCAGTTTCAGTTCGTCGAACAGCACCGCCTGCAGCTGCTTGGGCGAATCCAGGTTGAAGGTGCGCCCGGCCAGCGCGGTGGCCTTCTGCTGCGCGGCGAGCATGCGCTGGCTCAGGTCCTGGCTCTGCCTGCGCAGTTCGGCCATGTCCACACTGACGCCATTCGCCTCGATCCGCGCCAGCACCGGCACCAGCGGCATCTCGATCTCGCGGTAGACCTTGGCCAGCGCCGGTTCGGCGTCCAGCTGCGCGGACAGCGCGCGGTGCAGGCGCAGGGTGATGTCGGCGTCCTCGGCGGCGTAGCCGGTGGCGTCGTCGATGGCCACCTGCGAGAACGCGATCTGCTTGGCGCCCTTGCCGGCCACGTCCTCGTACTTGACCGTGTCGTAGCCCAGGTAGCGCCGCGCCAGCGAGTCCATGTCGTGGCGGCTGGCGGTGGAGTTGAGCACGAAGCTCTCCAGCATGGTGTCGTCGGCGTAGCCGCGCACGTCCACGCCGTGGCGGCGCAGCACGTGCAGGTCGTACTTGCCGTGCTGGCCGACCTTGGGCTTGGCCGGGTCCTCCAGCAGCGGTTTCAGCGCTGCCAGCGCCAGCGTCCGGTCCAGCTGCACCGGCGCGCCGGGGTAGTCGTGGCCCAGCGGCAGGTAGTCGGCGCGGCCCGGTTCGATCGCGAAGCTGAGCCCGACCAGGTTGGCGCGCATCGCGTCCAGCGCGTCGGTCTCGGTATCGAAGGCGAAGCCGGCGGCCGCGCGCAGGCGCTGCAGCAGGTGTTCGAACTGCTCCGGGGTCATGATCGCGGCGTATTCGCCCTTGGCGGCCAGCGCCGGGTCCAGGGTGTCGTCGATCGGCGCGGCGGCGCGGGCGTAGCCGGCGGCGGTACCGCGCAGGCTGGGGGTCACCTCGGCGGCGCCGGCCGGGGCCGCCACGCCGCCGTCCAGGTCGCGCAGCGCCTGGGTGAAGCCGTAGCGCTGGTACAAGCCGCGCAGCAGGTCTGGGTCCTGCTCGCGCAGGGCCAGCGTGCGCGGGCCGCCGGGCAGGGCCACGTCGGTCTTGATGGTGACCAGTTCGCGGTTCAGCGGCAGCCGCGCCAGCGCCGCGCGCAGGTTTTCGCCGATCTTGCCCTTGATCGCGTCGGCATTGGCCATCACCCCGTCCAGCGAGCCGTATTCGGCCAGCCACTTGGCCGCGGTCTTGGGGCCGCACTTGTCCACGCCCGGCACGTTGTCGATGGCGTCGCCCATCAGCGCCAGCAGGTCGACGATCTGGCTCGGCCACACGCCGAACTTCTCCATCACCGCCGCGTCGGAGTCCATGCGGCTGCCGCTCATGGTGTTGACCAGCTGCACGCCGGGGCGCACCAGCTGGGCGAAGTCCTTGTCGCCGGTGGAGATGGTCACGTCCAGGCCGTCGCCGGCGCCCTGCAGGGCCAGGGTGCCGATCACGTCGTCGGCCTCGACCCCGCCCTCGCGCAGGATGGTGATGCCCAGCGCATGCACGATCTGGCACATCGGCTCGACCTGCGCGCGCAGCTCGTCGGGCATCGGCGGGCGGTTGGCCTTGTACTGCGCGTACAGGTCGTCGCGGAAGGTCTTGCCCGGCGCATCGACCACGAAGGCGACGTACTCGGGGCGCTCCTTCAGCGTGGCGCGCAGCATGTTGACCACGCCGAACAGCGCGCCGGTGGGCTCGCCGGCGGGGTTGGTCAGTGGGGGAAGCGCGTGGAACGCGCGATACAGGTAACTGGACCCGTCGATCAGGACTAATCGGCTCATCGGGCAATTCTACGCTGCACCTGGCTGGGGACCGGGGATCCGGAGCCCCTCTCCCGCCGGGAAGGGGTTGGGGTGAGGGTGCGGCGCGAAGCGACTCGCTGGGGTTGGGTGCGCGAGGCTGCGCCCGTACCCTCATCCGGCCCTGCGGGGCACCTTCCCCCGAAAAGGGGGCCATGGTCCCGGTGGGAGAAGGAACAGCCGCCAGCCCATCAAGAGAGGGGTTGGGTGAAGCGCTGCGCGCATCCAGCCGTTACGCGCCGAATGCGGCCTCTCGGCGCATAATCCGTGCGACGACTTCGCTGTGGAGAATGCTGCAATGAAAGCCCTGATGCTGGTTCCACTGTTGCTGCTGGCGGGCTGCGCCTCGACCGGGATCGGCCCCGACGGCCCGCCGGTGGACGTCCGCGGCGCGGACGTGACCCATCGCACGATGGACAACGGCGACAGCGTGGACGAATACCGGGTCTCCGGCCAGCTGCGCGCGGTCAAGGTGACTCCGGCCAACGCCCCGGCCTACTACCTCTACGACCAGAACGGCGACGGGCACATGGACGGCAGCAAGGACAATGTGTCGCCGGTGTATTGGAAGCTGTATAGCTGGTGACGCCGGATCGGGAATGCTCGATCCAGCGCCGGCCGCGCACCGCTGCCACAAACGGAAACCTGGCGCGCTTTCGGATGCTCCACGCGTCGCGACCGAGGTCGCTCCCACAGTGTGCCCAGCCAGCGCGCGGCTGGCCTTTGCGGGAGCGACTTCAATCACGACGCGCGGAGTCGGCAACCACAGCGATTTCGGCGCCATGTCGGGGCTGAAGCCCCTCCTGCAGTGCACCCGACACGCCGGCCGTTTCCCGTAGGGGCGGTTTCAACCGCGTCGAGCGAAGTCGTCCAGCCATCCGGCTTCGGCAGCAGTCGGGGCTGAAGTCCCTCACAGTGCACCGGCCGGCACGCCGCAAGCCCCTTGTGGGAGCGACTTCAGTCGCGACGCACGGCGCCTGAAACGCCCCCGACTTCGGCGGTGCCGGGCCGAAGCTGCCTGCACCGGGGGAACGCCGGCACCGCAGCCGGCGGCACGCGCCGGCTCAGGCGTCCTCGTCGCGGACGCCGGCCACGTGCTGCAGTTCGCTGACCCCGGCCGGGGCCAGTTCCTTGAGCAGGTCCAGGAAGTTGCGCCCGACCAGGCGCTGCGCGCGGCGCAGCAGCAGCGGCACCGGGCTGGAGGGTTCGTGGCTGGCGTAGTAGGCGCAGATCTCGTCGAGCCGGCGCATCACGTCGTCGGGACTGGCGATGCGGGCATTGCCGCCGGCTCCGGCGGGCGCGGCAGTGCCGCGCTGGCCGTCGGCCGGCGCCTCGCCCGCCGCGTCGCCCTCGGCTGCGCCGCCGTTGCGCGCGGTCCATTGCGGCAGCAGGAAGCGCTCCAGGTCGCGCAGGTCGCCGAGCAGCGGCTTGAGGTCCGGCGCGGCGCTGCCGATGCGTTCGGCGAACAGCGCGTCCACCTCGCGCGCCAGCTGCTGCGCACGCTGCACCGCGGCCACGGTCTCGCCCAGCGCTTCCAGCGGGCAGTCCAGGCAGCAGGCCTCGATCTCGGTCAGCGACGGCACGCTGTCGCCGGCATTGGCCGGCTTCACGCTGCCGTTGGCCACGCGCAGGTCGCGCAGGCTGAAGCGGCCCAGCCGCGGCGATTGCACGAAGGCCGTGCTGCGCAGCGCGCCGAGCAGGCCCAGCGGATCGCCCAGCGCGACCACCGCGTTGACCCGCGCGGTCGGGTCGTCGTCGTCCTCGGCGTCCAGCTGCGGGTGCACGCTGTCCCAGCGCTGCGCCAGCAGCGCGTGCACCAGGGCCAGGCCGTCGGCCCAGCCGGGCAGGCCGCGCAGGCGCAGCCAGGCCGCGCTCAGGTGGATCGCCACGCGCAGGTCGTGGCTGCGGCGGAACAGCGCCAGCGCCAGCGTCTGCACCTTGTCCCAGTCCGGCTCCTCGGCGGCGATCACGCTGTCGCCGACCGCGCGCTCGGCCTTGTTCGCCGCGGCGCGGTCCAGCGCCAGGAAGTCGGGGTCGTATTCCAGGTCCGGGCCGGACGCCGCGTCGTCGGCGATCGGCGCCAGCAGCGTCTCGAGGGTCTGTTCGGTGCTCATGCGCAATCACTCCGGGGCGGATGCGGCCGGCGTGGCGAGGGCGCACGCCGGCAGGGAAACGGGACGGCGGCGCGGTGCGCTCATTCCTGCGTGCATTGCGCATCCGGATCGTCGGCGTCGCAGGCCGGCTGCTGGTCGGCCGGCAGGCGCAGGCCCGGCTTGACCAGGCCGAACGCACGGTAGTTGGCGTTGGCCGCGCTCAGGTCCACGTAGGCGATGGTGCGGTTGCTGGAACTCTGCGCGCGGCTGGCGAACGCCGAGGTCGGTACGTTGATGCCCGACTCGCCAACCACGCCGAGCAGGCTGCCGTCGGCGGCGAGCGCGTAGAAGTACGCCGGCGGCAGGCCGATCGCCGCCACGGTCTGGTTGCGCACGCCCAGCACGTAGATCGGATTGGCGGCGGTGCCGATGCGGCCGCTGGCCGAGAAGGTGCCGGCGCCGTCGTACAGCCAGGTGGTGTCGGCCTGCAGCAGGTCGCCGAGCACCGCCAGGTACAGCGCCGAGGTGCCGGCATTGACGGTGTAGGCGCTGCCGTTGAGCGCGGACAGGGTCAGGCTCTGGCCATTGGTCAGGCTGAAGCCACCGGGCGAGGAAAAATCGCCCAGGGTGCCGATGCGGTTGTCGATCGCCGCACCGGCGGCGCCCAGCCGGGTGCTGCCGCCGACGCTGCCGCTCAGCGTGTCGGCGCTGATGCGGCCGCTACCGGTTTCGCTCAGGTCGCCGCCGGCCTGCAGCCAGACGCTCTGGCCGCTGAGCGCGCTGCCGATCGCCAGATCGCCGCCCGCATCCAGGCGCAGCGCACCGGCGACCGCGACCGGACCGGTCACGCTCAGGTCGCCCAGCGTGCGCAAGCTCAGCTGCGTCGCGTCGAAGGCGCCGAGCGCGGCGATGGCGTTGGCGCCGGTCAGGCTGGTGGCGCCGCCGGAACTGCCGCTCAGCGACGCGGCACTGAGCGTGCCGGCGGTCTGCGCGATCGCGCCGCCGCTGTGCAATTGCAGGCTGCCGCCGCTGCTCACGTCGTGGCCCAGGCCCAGGTCGCCACCGGCGCTCAAGCCGATGCTGCTGCCGCGCAACGCGCCGGCCGTGCGCAGCGCGCCGGCCGCGCTCAGCGCCAGGCTGCCGCTGGCCTGCGCCGCCACCGTCAAATCGTTGCGATCGGCGATGGCGATGTCGCCGCCGCTGGCCTGCACTGTGCCCTGGAAATCGTTGCCGGTATCGGTCAGCGCGATCGCGCCGCTGCCGGCATCCAGGGTCGTGGCGCCGGCGACGGTCAGCGCGCCGCGCTGGCCGATGCCGCCGCCGCTCGCCGCCGGCGTGGCGACGCTGGCGGTGACGATGCTGGAGGTGGTGCCGCCGCCAGCATCGCTGCGTGCGACCAGATCGCCGCCGATGCGGCCCTGGCCCAGCGACAAGGCGCCGCCGCTGGTCACGTTCAGCGCGGCGACCGCCACGCTGCCCAGCGCCAGTGCGTTGCGGTCGCGCAGGGTGACGGCGCCGCCGGCGAGGTTCACTTCGCCCTGGAAGTCGTTGCCGGCCGTGTCCAACGCGATCGCGCCGCCGCCGCTGTCGATCGTGGTGCTGCCGCCCACCTGCAGCGCGCCGCGCTGGCTCACCGCGCCGCCGCCGCTGGCGGCGACCAGGTCGCCGGCGATGCTGCCTTCGCCCAGGTTGAGCGCGCCGTGGCTGGCCACGTCCAGCGACCCCAGCGACAGCGTGCCCAGGGACAGCGCGTTGGCGTCGCGGATGCGCGCGGTGCCGCCGCTGAGCGCTAGCAGGCCCTGGAAGTCGTTGCCGGCGTTGTCGAGCGCGATGGCGCCGCTGCCGGTGGCGATCGCGGTATCGCCGGTCACGCGCAAGGCGCCGCCCTGGCTCAGGGCGCCGCTGCTGGTGAGCTGCAACGCGCTGGCATTCGAGGCGCCCAGGGTCAACGCGCCGAGCGCGTCGATGCGCACCGCGCCGCCGTCGAACGCCAGGATGCCGGCGAAGCGGTTGGCCTGGTCCAGCGTGATCGCGCCGCTGCCGGCCATCAGGCTGGTAGCGCCGCCGACATCGAGCGCACCGCTCTGACCGATCGCGGCGTTGCCGCTGTCGGCCTGCAGGGCGCCGCGCACGCTGCCGCTGCCCAGGCTCAGCGCGCCGCCGCTGCTCACCGCCAGGCTGTCGACCGACAGCGTGCCCAGGGTCAGCGCGCCGCTGTCGTGCAGCTGCACCGCGCCGCCGGCGATGTCCACGGTGCCGGCGAAATGGTTGCCGCTGCCGGTCAGGGCGATGCCGCCGCTGCCGGTGGACAGGGTGCTGCTGCCGCCGACGGTCAGCGCACCGCCCGACTGCACGATGGCCGCGTTGTCCGTGCTCAGCAGCAGAGTGCCGGTCGCGGCGACGTCGTCGGCCAGGCTCAGGCCGCTGCCACCGCTGAGGGTCAGGTTGTGGCCGCTCAGCGCGCCGCCCAGATGCAGGGTGCCGTGGCGGGCGATCAGGCTTAGATCGCCGCTGCCGGTGTCGATCGCGCCGCCCGGCAGGTCGAGCGAACCGTCGGCGAGCAGCGACAGCGCGGCGTTGTTGCCGTTGTGGACGGCGGCGATGCTCAGGTCGTTGCGGTCGGCGAGTTGGATGCCGCTGCCGCTGAGATCGACCGCGCCGACGAAGTCGTTGCCGGCGTTGGCGAGCACGATCGATCCGCTGCCGGCGTCGAGCGTGCTGGTGCCGGCGACCGTGAGCGGGCTGCTGGCGGATTGGGTGATGGCGCCGCCGTTGCTGATCGCGGTCAGCGCGCCGTTGATCGTGCCGCTGCCCAGATTCAGCGCACCGCTGCTGGTCGCGGTGAGGTTGCCGGTGGTCAGCGTGCCCAGGGTCAGGGCGTTGCTGTCGGTGATCGCGGTGCTGCCGCCGGTCAAGCTGACCGCCTGGCCGAAGTCGTTGCCGGCAGTGGCCAGCGTGATCGATCCGCTACCGGCGTCGAGGTTGCTGCTGCCGGTGACGACCAGTGCGTTGGTGGTGGACTGGGTGATCGCGCCACCGTTGCTGGTCGCGGTCAATGCGCCATTGACCGTGCCGCTGCCCAGGTTCAGCGCGCCGTTGCTGGTCGCGACGAGGTTGCCGGTGGTCAAACTGCCGAGCGTCAGCGCGTTGCTGTCGGTGATCGCGACGCTGCCGCCGGTCAAGCTGACCGCCTGGCCGAAGTCGTTGCCGCTGGTGGTCAGCGTGATCGATCCGGCGCCGGCGTTGAGGGTGCCGGCACCGGTGACGACCAGTGCATTGGTGGTGGACTGGGTGATCGCACCGCCATTGCTGGTCGCGGCGAGGGTGCCGGTCACCGTGCCGCTGCCCAGGTTCAAGGCACCGGCGCTGGTCGCGGTGAGGTTGCCGGTGGTCAGCGTGCCGAGCGTCAGCGCATTGCTGTCGCCGATCTGGGTGGTGCCGCCGGTGAGGCTGACCGCCTGGCCGAAATCGTTGCCGCTGGTGGTCAGGGTGATGGCGCCGCTGCCGGCATTGACGTTGCTGGTGCCGGTGACGCCGAGTGCGTTGGTGGTGGACTGGGTGATCGCGCCGCCGTTGCTGATCGCAGTCAGCGCGCCGTTGACCGTGCCGCTGCCCAGGTCCAGTGCGCCGCTGCTGATCGCGGTGAGGTTGCCGGTGGCCAGCGTGCCGAGCGTCAGCGCGTTGCTGTCGGTGATCTGGGTGAGGCCACCGGTGAGGCTGATCGCCTGGCCGAAGTCGTTGCCGTTGGTGGTCAGGGTGATCGATCCGGCGCCGGCGTTGAGATTGCTGGTGCCCGTGACGCCGAGTGCGTTGGTGGTGGATTGGGTGATCGCATTGCCGTTGCTGGTCGCGGCCAGGGTGCCGGTCACGCTGCCGCTGCCCAGATTCAAGGCGCCGCTGCTGGTGACGGTGAGATCGCCGGTCGCCAGCGTGCCCAGGGTCAGCGCATTGCTGTCGGTGATCTGGGTGGTGCCGCCGGTGAGGCTGATCGTCTGGCCGAAGTCGTTGCCGCTGGTGGTCAGGGTGATCGCGCCGCTACCGGCATTGAGATTGCTGGTGCCGGTGACCGTCAATGGGTTGCTGGTGGATTGAACGATCGCGCCGCCATTGCTGGTCGCGGCCAAGGTGCCCGTCACCGTACCGCTACCCAGATTCAAAGCGCCGTTGCTGGTCGCAGCGAGGTTGCCGGTGCTCAACGTGCCCAGGGTCAGTGCACCGCTGTCGGTGATCGCCGTGGCGCCGCCGGTCAGGCTGACCGCCTGCCCGAAGTGGTTGCCCGCGCCGGTCAACGTGATCGCGCCGCTGCCCGCATTGACGCTGCTGGTGGCGGAGGCGGTGATTGCGCCGGCGCTCTGGGCGATCGCGCTGTCGACGGTGGTCAGCGCCAGCGTGCCGGTGGCGGTGACGTCGTGCGCCAGGGTGATGCCGTCGTCGCCGCTCAGGCTGACGTTGCTGCCGGACAGCGCTGCGGCCGTGACCAGCGCGTTGCCGCTGTGCAGGCTCAGGTTGGCACTGCCGGTGGCGATCGCGCTGCTCGGCAACGTCAGCGTGCCGGCCGCAGACAGGGACAGCGCGCTGTTGTTGCCCAGGGTCAGCGCGGACACGGTGAGGTCGTTGCCGTCGGCCAGGCGGATGCCGCTGCCGGTCAGCGACACGGCGCCGACGAAGTCGTTGGCGACGTCGTCCAGCGTGATCGCGCCGCTACCGGCATTGAGGGTGCTGGTGCCGGTGACGGTCAGCGGATTGCTCGCGGACTGGGTGATCGCGCCGCCGTTGCTGGTCGCAGCCAAGGTGCCGGTCACCGTGCCGTGGCCCAGGTTCAGCGCGCCAGTGCTGGTCGCGGTGAGATTGCCGGTGGTCAGGGCGCCGAGGGTCAATGCGCCGCCGTCGGTGATCGCCGTGGTGCCGCCGGTCAGCGTCACCGCCGCCTGAAAATCGTTGCCGGCGTTACCCAGCGCGATCGCGCCGGTGCCGGCGTCGATCTCGGCCAGGCCGGTGACGGTCAGCGCATTGCTTTGACCGATCGCCCCGCCGTTGCTGGTCGCATCCAGCGTGCCGGTCACGCTGCCGCCGCCCAGGTTCAAGGCGCCGCTGCTGGTCGCGGTGAGGTTGCCGGTGGCCAGCGTGCCCAGGGTCAGCGCATTGCTGTCGGTGATCTGGGTGATGCCGCCGGTCAGGCTGACCGCCTGACCGAAATCGTTGCCGCTGGTGGTCAGGGTGATGGCGCCGGTGCCGGCATTGAGGGTGCTGGTGCCGGTGACGGTGAGCGGGTTGCTGGTGGACTGGGTGATCGCACCGCCGTTGCTGGTCGCCGACAACGCGCCGGTCACCGTGCCGCGGCCCAGGTTGAGCGCGCCGGTGCCGGTCGCGGTCAGGTTGCCGGTCGCCAGCGTGCCGAGGGTGAGCGCGCCGCTGTCGGTGATCGCGGTGGTGCCGCCGGTCAGGCTGACCGCCTGGCCGAAGTGGTTGCCGGCGCCACTTAAGGCGATCGTGCCGCTGCCGGCGTTGACGCTGCTGGTGCCGGTCACCGTCACTGCGCCAGCGCTCTGCACGATCGCGCTGTTGACGGCGCTCAGCGCCAGCGTGCCGGTCGCGGTGACGTCGTGCGCCAGGGCGATGCCGGCGTCGCCGCTCAGGCTCACGTTGCTGCCTGACAGCGCCGCGGCGGTGGCCAGGACGTTGCCGCTGTGCAGGCTCAGGTTGGCGCTGCCGGTGGCGATCGCGCTGCCCGGCAAGGTCAGCGTACCGGCCGCGGACAGCGACAGCGCGCTGTCGCTGCCCAGGGTCAACGCGGCGATGGTCAGGTTGTTGGCGTCGGTTAGGGCGATACCGCTGCCGGTCAGCGACACCGCGCCGCCGAAATCGTTAGCGGCGCGCTGCAGAGTGATCGAGCCGGTACCGGCGTTGAGATTGCTGGTGCCGGTGACGGTCAGCGCATTGCTCGCGGACTGTGTGATTGCGCCGCCGTTGCTGGTCGCGGCCAGCGTGCCGCTCACCGTGCCGCTGCCGAGATTGAGTGCGCCGCTGCTGGTCGCCGTGAGATTGCCGGTGGCCAGCGTGCCCAGGGTCAGCGCGCCGCTGTCGACGATCGTGGTGGTGCCGCTGCTCAGGCCGACCGCCTGCCCGAAGTCGTTGCCGGCGTTGTCCAGCGTCAGCGCATGGCTGCCCAGCGAGAAGCTGCTGCTGCCGCCCACCGTCAACGCACCGGACTGCGTCAGGTCGATGGCATTGGACAGGCTCAGGTTGCCGCTCACGTCCAGCGTGCCGAGTGCGGCAATGCGGTTGCTGCCGCTGAAGCTGGCGTTGCCGCCGATGCTGCCGCTCAGGGTGCCGGCGGTGTAGGTGCCGCTCTGCTGCACGCTGCGCTCGGTGCTGATGCTGATCGCGCCGCTGCCCACGTCGATGCTGCCGCTGCCGCCGATGCCGGTCTGGCCGGCGCCGTTGGCGACCAGCGACACGCTGCCGTCGCTGCCGCTGCTGAGGGCGGCGGCGGTGATGGTGCCGCTGTTGTTGATCAACTGGTCGAACAGGCCCTGCGCGGCGCGCGCCTGCAGGGTGATGATGCCGCCGGGCGCACTGAGGCTGCCGCTGTTGTCCACCGCCAGCGTGTCCAGTTGCAGTTGCAGCGCCTTGTCGACGACGACGCCGAAGCCGCCGCTTTCGAAGGTCAGGGTGACCTTGTCGGCGCCGACCAGGTTGATGTTGCCGGCGCTGGCGGTGATGGTGCCGCTGTTGACCACCTTGCCGCCGATCAGGTCGACCGCGCCGGCGGCGGCGTTGATGGTGCCGCTGTTGGACATCAGCGCGACCGTGTTGCCGCCGGCGTCGAGCGTGTCGTTGCCGCTCATGAAGTCGGAGGCGGTGGTGCCCAGGGTGCTGGCCACCAGCCCGCCGACGTTGAACTGCGCGGTGCTGCCGAAGATGATCCCGTTGGGGTTGATCAGGAACACCTGGCCGTTGGAGTTGAGATTCCCGAAGATCTGCGTGGGATTGCCGCCCTGCACCAGGTTCAGCACCGCGGCGCTGGTGGACGGCTGGTTGAACGTCACCGTCGCCGCCGAGCCGATGTCGAAGGTGGACCAGTTCAACGCCATCCGGCTGGAGGTCTGGTCGATGGTCAGGGTCGCGCCGCTGGCCGCATTGATGGTGCCGGTGCCGCCGGCGATGCTGCCGCCGGTCGGCAGCTGGGTGCTCGCCACCTGCGCCGCCGCAATGCCCGGCGCCGCGCCGAGCGCGACCGCCAGGGCCAGCGCGAGCGGCGAATGGCGCAACGCGCAGCGGCGTACGGCATGGGGGGCGATCGAAGTCTGGGCGATGGCGGACATGAGCGGATTCCTCAAAAGGTGAAACCGAAACGCGAATAGAAACGGACGTCGCGTCCGTCGGACGCATCGCGCCCGCCGGTCGGCTTGGCGGCGCTGAGCCGCAGCTCGAAGCTCTTCCATTGCGGCACGCGCACGGTGACGCCGGCACCGACGCCGTCGAACGTGGTCACCGCCGCGGTGGTCGCGCGGTTGCCGCCGGCCGGATAGACCTGCGCGTGGTCGGCGAACACGTCCAGCTCCAGCACCTCGCGCCACGGCCGGCCGTTGAACGGCGAGGCGGCGTCGGCGAAGCCGGGCGCATCGACGTGGTACTCCAGCGCGGCGTAGTAGCCGCGGTCGCCGAGCGCGTCGGACACCGGGTAGGCGCGCACGCTGTCCGGCCCGCCGACCGCGAACTGCTCCATCGGGGTCAGTGCGTCGTCGCTGTACTGGCCGTTGAGCTTGAGGTACAGGCGCTGGGTGCGGCTGAGGTACTGCATGCGCGTATAGCTCAGCCGCGCGATGCTGAAGTGGCTGTCGTGTTCCGGGCTGACCAGGTCCGGCGTCGCCGAGCGGTCCTTCAGCGACTGGCGCAGGCTAAGCTGCAGCAGGTCGATGCCGCGCCAGCGCAGGTCGGTGCGGCGCAGCGCGCTGCTCAGTTCGACCACGTCGAACTTCTGGTCGGACAGCTGGATGCCGGCGGCGCTGAGCCGCGACTGCTCGCGCAGGTAGCGTGCCGAGGCCTGCCATTGCAGGTTCTCGCGATTGACGAACTTCCAGTCGCTGCCGAGGTAGACCACCGAGGTCGGACCCTGCAGGCCGAGCGTGGCGAACACGCCGTTGCGCACTTCCAGTTCGCTGCGGCTGGCGCCGATCACCGCGCCGAACCCGGGCACCGCCGGCACCGGCAGCGCATAGGACAGCGCGCCGATCCGGCTCTGCCGCGGATCCAGCGAATAGGCGTAGTTGGCGGAAAGCACATCGCCCAGGCCGAGCGGGCTGTTCCAGGCCAGGCCGAGCTGGGCGCGGTAGCGGCCGGTCAACTCGGTGCCGTAGTTGTTGCCGCCCAGGCTGATCGCATACGGGCGCGGCGCTTCGCTGGCGACCAGCAGCACGTCGGTCTCGCCTTCGTGCTGGCCCGGCTGCAGCACCGAGGACACCGACACGCCGGGCAGGTCGCGCACGTACAGCAACGCACTGTCCACGTCCTGCTTGCGCAGTGCCCGCCCCTGCAATGCCTGCAGCGGCGCGGCCAGGGTGCTGGCGCGGTAGCGCGACGCACCCTTGACCTCGACCTGGCCGACGCGGCCTTCGAGCACGCGGATCTCGACGATCTGTTCCGGCCCCGGGGTCTGCGCCGGCAGGTAGGCGGTGCTGACGATGAAGCCGGACAGACGGTAGGCGCGGGTGATGGCGTCGGCCACCGCCTGCAGTTGTTCGAAACGCAGCGCCACCACCGGCTGGCCCTGCGCCAGTGCCTGGAATTGCGCATCGGCCAGCGCCTGCACGCTGGCCGGGGTGATGCCGGCCTTGGCGTGTTCGCCGACGTCGCGCACGCGGAAGCCGCGGACCTGCAAGGTCACCGCGTTGTCCTCGCGATCCTTCAGCGGCGGCAGCGTGGCGCTGGCGCCGCTGGCCGCCATGCCGGTATCGGCGGCGGCAGGCGGCAACTGCGCCCACGCCGGAACGGCAGCGAGCCACGCGGACACGGCCGCGGCCAGACACGTCATACGCATGCGATTTCCCCTGGAACGATTCCCTGTCGTGCGCCGGCCTCGCCCCACTGCGTCCCGGGCCTTGCGGCATCGACGAGGCGATGCGCGCGCGGATCGGGAGCGGCCGCCGCTTGCGCCTGCCCTGCGAATGCGGGCACGGCACCAGCGAAGAATAGCAGCAGAAATGCGAGCAGCGTCACGAAAATAAACACGACGAGCCAGCGCCGGCGGCGGCGTGCCGGCGCGTCGGCGAACAGCGCCCGCAGCGGCTCGTGCGCGGCGCGCGTGGCGTCCGGCGCGGCGACGACGACGGTCGGCCGCAGCGCATTGCGATGGGTCACCCCCTGCCCGGCGCCGCGCACGGAGGCCAGCACGTTGCGCCGGCGCGCGCGGTATTCGTCGCGGCCGATGCGGCCGTGCTGGTAGGCCTCGGCCAGGGCCTGCAAGTGCGCGTTGGCCAGTTGCTGGGCCTCGTTCATGGCAGCTCCCGCAGCACGCGCAGGCCCACGTCCGGCTGCGCCGAGCCGTTGTCGGCGCGCCGCGCCTGCACCGTGCAATCGGCCCAATAGCTGGCGAAACTGCCGCCGCGCGCCTGCACTCCGGCGCCGCTGGACACCCATTCCCAGACGTTGCCGGTGACATTGACCAGCCCCCACGGATTGGGTTCGCGGCCGCGCGGCGGCAACGGTGCGCGGCTGGCGTCGCCGGCGCTGGCGGTGGGCGGCACGCAATTGCTGTCCTCGGCTTGGCGCCAATCGCTGCCGGCCTGCGCGGCGTGCTGCCATTCGGCATCGGTGGGCAGGCGATAGCGCCAGCCGCCGCTGGCGATGGTCAGCCAGCGCAGGTAGGCACGGGCCTGGGTCAGGCTGATGTTGCGCACCGGCGCACGCGCCAGTTCCAGGTCCCCGGCCGGTTGCGCGGTGCACTTGCCGGTGGCCTGGCAGAACAGGTTGAAATCGGCCACCGCCACTTCCGCGCGCGACAGCGCGTAGGGCTTGCCGCCGGCCAGGCCGGGCACCACCACCAGCATCGGCCCGCGCTGCGCGCCGAGCGCATCGAAGCAGGCCCTGCCGCGTCCGGGTGCGGCGGCGGCGGCGGCGCAAGGATCGGGGCCGGTGGGCACCGGCGGCAACGGGTCCTCGTCGCTCGCCGCGCCGGCGGCGGGCGCGCGTGCGCTGGCCGCAGGCGCGGTCGCCGGCTTGGCGGCGGGCTTGCCGGTCGCCGGCTTGCGCGTGGCGTCCTTGGCGACGGGCTCGGTCGCCGCGGCCGCCGTCGGCACCACTGCATCGGAACTCGGCGCATCGCTGCCGGCCTGGCGCTGCAGGCGCGCGCCGAGCGTGCCTTCGGGCAGCTGCCCGCGCGCCTTCAGGTCGGCTTCCAACTGCGCCATCGCCTGCGCATCGCGGCGGTACAGCGCCTCCAGGCGCTGGCCCAGGCGCTGCCGTTCGGCAGCGGGCAGGGACGGCGTCGCAGCGTCCATCACCGCCGCGACGACGTCGTAGCGGGCCTGCGCGGCACGCAGTTCGGCGCGGTCGCCGAGTGCGGCGACGCCCTGGCCGAGCACGTCGGCGGCCTGGCGATAACGGCCCTGGCGGAACGCGCCGGCGGCGTTGCCGAGATAGACCCCGGCGAGCAGCTGCGGCGCTTCCTTCTGCAGGAACGGATGTTGCGGCTGCAGCGCGCCGATGCGCGCCAGCGCCTGGCGCGCCTTGTCCAGATCGTTGGCGGCCGCGGCGCGGCGCATCGATTCGATCCGCGAGGTCACTTCGGCCTCGGCGCTCTCGCGCGCCAGCATGGTCTGCAACTGTTGCTGCAGGGTCTGCAGGCGCGCGCGCTGGGCCAGCAGCTGCGGCGCCTGCGGCGCCTGGGTCAGGCCGAAATCGACCAGGGCCTGCGCGCCCGGCAACTGCAGCGGATCGCTCTGCGGCGCGACCGCCGCAGCGATCGCCGCCGCCAGCGCCGCGTCCTGCGCATCCCGCTCGGCCGCCGGCAGCACCGCCAACGCCGCTTCCACGTTGTCCTGCCAGTCCGGGTCGGCGGAAGGCTCGGCCAGCAGCCCAGCCAGCGCCTTGCGCGCCTGCGCCGGATCGTGCAACGCCGCTGCCGCCGGCTGGCTGGCATGGTGCTGCGCCAGTTCCAGCTGCGCGCCGCGCAACTGCAGGCGCAGCGAATCGGGCAGCGCCGCACGCGCCTGTTGCAGGCGGGTGCGCGCCTGCGCCCACTGCTGCGTGTCGGCCGACTGCTGGATCGCCGCGTCCAGGCGCAACTCCAGTTCCGGGTGGCGCAGCAGGGCGCTGTTCGGATCGATGCGCCGCACCTGGTCCAGCGTGGCCAGTGCGTTGTCGGCGCGGTCGCGGAAGATGGCGCCGGCGGCGATCTGCGCGTTGAGCGCGGTATCCAGCGCGTTGAGGCGTTCGTTCTTCTCGCGCTCCATGCTCTCGCGGCGCGCGTCCAGCGCCGGCGAATACAGCCGCAGCCGGTCGCGCAACGCGAACACCTGCAGCGCGCCGCGATAGTCGTAGCGCCCGCTGGCCGGGTTCCACAGCGCATCCAGCCGGCGCAGCAGGAAATCCTGGATCAGGTCGCCGCGGTCCACCAGCAGGCGCCGGCGGTCGTCGTCGTCGAGGCTGGCCAGCGCCTGCATCGCCTGGGTCTCGTCGACGTAGCGCTGCGGATCGGCCGCGCCGAAGCGCGCGGTGACCTGCTCCAGATGGCGCTGGTGCAGATAGCGCGAGGCGCCCCAGCCGCCGGCCCCGACCAGCACCAGCGCCGCGGTGCCGTAGCCGAGCAGCGGCAGCGCGCGCTCGCGCAGCGGCACCTCGCGCAGGCCGTCCAGCAGCGCCTCCACCTTGCTCAGGCGCTGCGCGGCGGGAAACGCCACTGCCGCGCACAGGGTCTGGTACTGGCGTCTGGTCAGGCCCGGCACCGGCGGCGGCACGCGCTTGTCGCGCAAGGCCACTTCGGCGCTGAGCTTGTCGAACGGATGCTTGCCGGTGAGCAGTTCGAAGCACACGCAGCCCAGCGCGTAGATGTCGTCGGCCGGCGTGGGTTCCTGGCCGCGGATCATCTCCAGGCTGGCGTAGGCGGGGGTCAGCGCGCCGAGCGTGGCCGCGTCGAACACGGTCTGCTCGCCGGCCACGTCGGCGGCGTGCTTGCCGGCGCGGGCGATGCCGAAGTCGAACACCTTGGCCACGCCGTCGCGGGTGACCATCACGTTGCCCGGCTTGAAATCCGAATGCACCACGCCGGCGGCATGCGCCCGCGCCAGGGCCCGGGCCATGCCTTCGATCAGCGGCCGCGCGCGCGCCAGCGGCATGCCGTTGTAGGCCTGTTCGCGGATCAGCGTCTTCAGGTCGCAGCCGTCGATGTACTCCATGGTCATGAAGACCAGGGTGCGGTCCTTGTCGAAGTCGTAGACGCGCACGATGTTGTCGTGGGCCAGCTTCTGCGAGCGCCGCGCCTCGCGCTGCAGCGCGATCAACGAATCGGGATGGCGGCGGAACTCGTCGCTGAGCACCTTAACCGCCAGCCACGGGTCGCGGTCGCGCGCCTCGACCTTGCGTTCGTCGCGCGCCAGGTAGACCACGCCCATGCCGCCGCGGCCGAGTTCGCGCTCCAGGTAGAAGCGGCCCTTCAGCAGCGTGCCGACCGTGGCGTAGTCGCCGCCGGCGGCATCGGCCAGGCGCTGCCAGCTGGCCAGGCTGGCGGTGCCCGCGGTGCCGGTCGCCCCGCCGGTGCCGGTGGCGCCGGTGCTGTCGGCGCCGGCCTGCGGCAGCGGCATCGCCGGTTGCACGCGGGTGGCATCGTCCTCGACGGCCGATGGCAGCGGCGCGGCACGGCGCGGCATCACCACGGTGGCGTCGTCGTCGATCGGCGCGGCCACGGGCGCGCTGCCGCCGTCCGCGCGCAAGGCGTCGAGGCGGGTCACCAGCGTGGTCACGGTGGCGTCGTCGAGCAGGTGCTGCTGGCGCAGCTGCCACAGCGTTTCCACCCCGGCCCGGTAATCGGCTTCGGGCACGGCGCTGCGTTTGGCCAATGCGTCGAGCACGGCCTTCAGGTCCAGCTCGCCGGTGCGCATCGCGGCGACCAGCTCGACGACGGTAGCGGTATCTTCATGCACGTCCTTCACTCCTGCAGGCGGACGACGACGGCGGTGACGTTGTCGCGCGCCGCCCGGCCCATCGCCAATTCGAACAACCGCGTCAGCAGCGCCTGCGGCTCGCCATGCAGGCGGCACTCGGCATCCAGCTCCGGGTCGGGGATTTCCTTGTTGATGCCGTCGCTGCACAGCAGGAACTGCGCGCCGGACGCGCTGGGCGCCAGCACCCAGTCCACGAACAGCGGTTCCTGCGCGCCGACCGCGCGGGTCAGCACGCCGGCGTTGGCGGCCGGCTCGGCGCTGGCGCCGGCCTGCGCGAACTGGGTGGCGTCGTCCTTGACCCCGTGCACGTGGTCGCGGGTGAGCTGGCGCAGCGGCCCCTCGAGGCGGCCGTAGCCGCGGCTGTCGCCGACCCAGCCGTACAGCATGAAATCCGGATCGTGCACCAGCAGCACCACGGTGGAGGCGATCATGTCGACCTGGCGCTGCTCGGCGCAGCGCAGCAACTCGGTGTTGATCTGCGCCAGCGCGTCTTCGATCGCTTCGATGAAATCGCATACGTCGGCCGCGCGCGGCAGCGTCGCTAGGCGCTCGACGATCAAGCCGCTGGCGTAGTCGCCGGCGGCATGCCCGCCGAGGCCGTCGGCGACCACCCACAGCCCGGCGTCGTCGCGCAGCAGCAGCGCGTCCTCGTTGTGGCGACGCACCTTGCCGACTTCGGTATGTCCGGCGGAGCGGTAGTGCAGCGCGGCCATCAGCGCGTGGCCTCCGACAGCGCGAGCGCGGCCGGCGCCAGCCAGCCCAGGTAGTCGTGCGCGGACAACAGGCCGACGCTGTGCTGCACCACGCCGTCGCCGCTCCACCACAACGCCTGCCCGGCCAACGCGCGCGGCGCATTGGGAATGGCGGTGGCGTCCGGATCCGGCGCCAGCGCCTGCAGCTGCGCGTCGAACGCCTCCACGCCCAGCGTGCGGTCGGCCAGCGCCTGGCCGAGCAGCGTGGCCGCACGCACATACCAACTGCGGTCCGGCGCGGCCTGCGCCAGCGGCAGCGCGATCGCCAGCGGGAAGCAGCGGCCGACCCGGTCCTCGCCCGGCCCCAGCACGCCGGCCCAGGCCCCCGCGCCGCACAGGCCGCTGCCGAGCACGAACGCATGCAGGCCGCTGCCGCGGTAGGCCGGCGCCCACTGCGTGCCGAGCTGGTCGCGCGCGCCGGCGATCAGCTGCGAAAAATGCCGGTCCCACGGTTCGACGAACGCCGGCGGCAGCCGCCGCTGCACGAAGTCGCCGGCGCTCGGCAGCTTGCCGAAGAATCCGGGCTGCATGGCCTGCGGCATCCTCAACCCCCACACGCGAAACGACGCACGTCGGCGTCGAGGAAGGGATGGCGCAGGTTGCCGGCGCGCAGCGGCAGTTGCACCGCATGTCCCCCGACATCGAAATGGGCGACGAAGCGCAGGTCGGACGGGTTCTGCAGGTCGCCGGCCTGCAGGGCGCGGAACAACGCCCAGTCGCCCTGGTAGTCGAGCCGGCCCAGCGCGGCGCCGTCGGCGCCGAAGGCGGCGATGCTGACGTGGCCGGGGGTGGGCCCGGGCCATTTCATCGGCATGCTGTCCACGCCGCCGGCGGTGTAGTCGAAGCGCTGGCCTTCGATGTCCACGGTCAGCCGCGCCACGCCGGCATCCAGGATCGGCGCCAGCACGGTGAAGCCGACCTCCGGCTGCGCCGCGCCGCGGAAGTATTTCTGCTTGATGCGCTCGGCCAGCTGCAGCTGCGCCGGCAAGCCCGGCGCGCCGGCCAGCGCATCCGGGCCGCTCTTCCAGCGCCAGTCGCGGCCGCTGGTGTCGAGCAGCTTCTGCAACGCGTCGCGGTACAGCGCGTCGAAGCGCCCGCCGACGCCGAACAGCTCGCCGAAGTTCTGCAGCGGGATCTCCTGCGCGCTGGCCGGATCGAACGGATAGCGGCCCTTGACGAATTCGGCGCAGACCACGCCCACCGCCTGCTGCACCTGCGCGTCCAGCGCGGTCTGCGCGCCGCGCGTCATCAGCGCGGCGCTGCTGCCGGTCAACGCCTGCAGCCAGCCCGACAGCGGCGGCGGCAGTTGCGCCGCTTCCTGCCGCGCCAGCAGCAATTGCGCATTGGGCTGCGGCGTGGCGGTGGCCGGATCGGTCATGGTCAGCAGGGTCTTGCTGAGCTGGTCGAGCACGCCGAGCAGGTGGTCCAGCGGCGTGGCGCCGGGCGCACCGCTGGCGAGCGCGTTGAGCGCGGCGAAATGGCTGGCGATGGCCTCGCCGGGCGGCGCGGCACCGGCATCGCCGGCGTCGCCGCTGGCGGCCAGCGCCGCGGCCATGGCCGCGTTGCCGCCGGGCAGCTTGGCCGCCAGTTTCGCGCCGGCCTTGCCCGCGGCCTTGCTCGCCGCGTCCTGCCCTGGCTTGGGCGGCGGCGCGCGCAGCAATTGCTGGGTGTTGTCGCGGACCACGCCGAGCAGCAGCCGCAGCGGCGAACTGGGCCCGGCCAGCTTGGCCGCGATCGCGCTGGCCTGCTGCAGATCGGCGGCCGGCTGCAGCTGCAGGTCGGCGAGCAGTCCGTCCCAATAGTGGATGTAGTCCTGTTCGTAGAGCACGCGCACCTGCTGCGCCAGCCGCGCCTTGCCCAGCGCGTCGATGCGGCGCGGGCCGAACACCCAGTCGTCGCGCACGAACTGTTCGACCGCCTCGCCGATGCCCTGCCCGGCCAACGCGGCGAACACCGGTTGCGTGTACAGCGCCGGCAACGGTTCGGACAGTGCGGTGCCGCTGCTGCGCTGAAACACGTTGCCGAGCAGGCCCAGCGCCTTGTCCAGCTGCAGCGGCTCGGCGCCGGCCTGCGGTTGCGACAGCTTGAGGTTGCCGTACACCAGCGTGGCCAGGTCGGCCGAACGCAGCGTGTTGCGCGCCTGCTCCAGCAGCGCCGGATCCAGCGACAACGCGCGCAGCCGTCCGGGTTCGTCGAGCAGCGCCTGGAAATGCCCGGCCAGGGCTTGCTGCAGCACCGTATCGGCGGGAAACAGCTTGCGCCATTCGATCGCGCTCAGCGCGGTCAGCTGCGGCGCGTCCAGATGCTGCGGCTGGCCCAGCATCAGGTAGCCCTTGAGGTAGTAGTACAGCGCCTGCGGCGCGCCCGCGTTCTCGGCCATGCCCTGGCGCAGGCGCAGCGCCACGCCCGGCACCAGGGTGCCGTTGAGCTGGCGCAGGTAGGCATCGTGCAGTTCCTCGCCGACCGCATCGCCCTGGTACAGGCCCATCCGCATCGACCACGGCGCGCCGTCGCGGTACTGCTGCGCGACCTGCGCCAGCGCGCGGGTGCCTTCCAGTTGCTGCAGCGCCAGCGCGAAGTACTGCGGCGTGGTCGCCGCGCTGTCCGGATCCGGGCTGTGCGGGCGCGCATCCAGCGCCGTGCGCACCTGTTGCAGGTAGGCGCGATTGCCCAGATAGCTGCCGGCAAGGCCGCCCAGCAGCAGCGCGCCGAGCAGCGCGATACCGGCGTAGCCGGCGACCTGCAGCCAGGCGCGGCGCCGCTCCAGCGCCGGCGCGCGTCCGGCCAGGCCGGATTCGCGCAGCAGCACCTGGCTGAGCAGGCGTTCGACGAAGAAGGTGCGGCGCTGCGCGCCCGGCGCCTGCACGCTGGCCTCGGCCAGGCCGAAGGTGCGCGCCACCGCGCCCATCATGCGGTCGATCGGGGTGCCTTCCTGGGTGCCCGAGGTCAGGTACACGCCGCGCAGCAGCGGCGGCGTGCCGTAGGCGGTGCCGGCGAACACGCCTTCGACGAACTGCCGCGCCGCTTCGCCGAGCGCGGCGAACTGCTGCGGGAACGACAGGATCGCCGCGCGCCGGGCGCGGTCGCGCTCCACGTGCATGCGTTCGAACAGGCGCGCGTTGAGCCGCTCCTGCAGCAGCGCGTATTCGTCGGCGAAGCCGCGCGCGGCACTGCCGTCGAGGCTGCGCGGCAGCGGGAACGACACGCCCCACACCTGCGCGCGCTGCTCGGGATTGAGATCGTCGAAGAACTCGCCGAAGCCGCCGATCAGGTCGCACTTGGTGAACACCAGGTACACCGGCACGCTCATCTTCAGCTGCTCGCTGAGTTCGTCCAGGCGGCGCCGGATCGCCTGCACGTGCAGGTCGCGCTCGGCATCGTCGAGCAGCAGCAGGTCGGACATGCTCATCGTCACCAGCACGCCGTTGAGCGGACGGCGGCGGCGGTAGCGGCGCAGCAGGCGCAGGAAATCGATCCACGCGCCGGCATCGACCTGGCGGTCGGAATCCTGCGTGGTGTAGCGGCCGGCGGTATCCAGGAACACCGCTTCGTCGGTGAACCACCAGTCGCAGTTGCGGGTGCCGCCGATGCCGCGCAGCGCCTGCTGGCCGAAACGCGCGGCGAGCGGGAAATGCAGCCCGGAATGCTGCAGCAAGGTGCTCTTGCCCGAGCCGGGCGGGCCGATCACCACGTACCACGGCAGCGTGTACAGGTCGCCGCCGCCGCGGCGCTTGCGCAGGACCTGCACCGCCTCGTGGAAGCGCGCCTGCAATTGGTCGCGCTCGTCGGCGCTGCGTGCCTGGCGGTCGTCGCCGAGCGCGTCCAGCGCCGACGGCGTGGCCATCTCGGTGGCCAGCTGGCGGCTGTGCCGGCGCGCACGCAGCTGCTGCCACTGCAGCCAGCCGGCCCACGCGCCGACCAGCAGCAGGATCAGCAGCAGCCGCGGTACCGCGCCGGCCAGCGGCTGGTGTCCGGCGATGCCGATGTAGGGGCCGATCAGCCAGATCAGCAGCGCCGCCAGCAGCAGCCCGACCATGGTCACGACCCAGCCGGATCGCAGCATTCCCAGCAGCTTGCCCACGGCGCTCACTCCCCCGGTTGGAACAGGATTTCGACGCGGCGGTTGCGCGTCCGGTTGGCCGCCAGGTCCGGCGGCACGGCCACCGGCTGCGAATCGCCGGCGCCGGCCGATTCGATCCGCCCCGGCACCGACAGGCGTTGCCCCAGCAGCTGCGCCACCGCGTCGGCGCGCGCCGCCGACAGCGCGTAGTTGTCCTTGAAGCGCAGCGAACGCAGCGGCTGGTCGTCGGTATGCCCGACCACGATCACCCGCCCCGGCAACTGCTCCAGCGCCGCGGCGATCTTGCCCAGCAACGGCAGCTGGTCCGGATCGACCTCGACCCCGCCGGAGGCGAACATCGCGTTGGCGTTGAGCCGCACCCGCGCCTGGCCGTTGGCCTGCTCTTCGACGACGAGCAGGCCGGCGCGCTCCTGCGGCGCCAGCAGCTGCTTGAGCGTGACCCGCGGCGGCGGCGGCCGCAGCGCGTCCGGCGGCGTGCCGCGCTGCAGGCCGATCTGCGCGGCGGCGGCGCTGATCGGCGCCGACAGCGCATTGAGCCGCGCGTTGAACCACGCGAACGCCAGCAGCACGATGCAGGCCATGCCCAACGCGGCCACCCACAGCGGCAGGTAGCGCGCCAGGCGTCGGCGCCGGTCGTCCACGCCCTGCCAGTGCGGCGCCAGCGTGTCCGCCGCGGCGCCGCGCTGGGCGCGGATGCGCCGGTACAGGTCGTCCTGGATCTCCGCCAGTTTGGCGCGACCACCGACCTCGATCTGGTAGCGGCCGCAGAAGCCCAGCGCCAGGCACAGGTACATCAGCTCGATCAGGTCGACGTGGCGCGGCACGTCCGCGCACAGCCGCTCGAGGATCTGGAAGAACTTGGCGCCGCCGTAGGACTCGCCATGGAACACCACCAGCAAGGTCTTCTGCGACCAGCCGCTGTGCTCGCCCCACGGCGCATTGAGCACCGCCTCGTCGAGCATCGCGCACAGCACGTAGCGCGCCGCGGTCACCGCTTCCGGCGCCGCGCCACCGTCGCGCGCGCGCTGCTCGAAGCGCCGCACCTGCGCGGTCACCTGCTCGCGCAGCCGCGCCACGTCCGGCAACGCCACGCTGTGGCGCAGTTGCACCGCCAGCAGCAACAGCGGACTGGCCGCCTGCACCAGCGGATTGACGCTGCGGCCGAGGAATTCGCTGATGTCGGCATCGCCGGCAACGGGGGCCGCCGCGCCCGTTGGCGTGGCGAACGGCGCGGCGCCGCGCTGCGGCCGCATGACGGTGGCATCGCTCAACGGATCGACAGGCGGTCGTGCATTCATGCGCTCAGCTCCGGATCGCCCACAGCTGCAGGTCCAGCCCGGCGAACTCGCTGCCGAAGTGGAACGCGATGCCGCCGGAGCCCTTCAACGTGCGCCACAGCGGCGACTGCTTGTCGAATTCGAAATACAGATAGCCGGCGTGGTACGGAATCTGCCGCGGCGCCACCGGCATCGGCATCGCCGCGATACCGGGCAGCTGCAGATTGACCAGGTCGCGGATTTTCTCCACCGGGCCGATCTTGGCCTGCAGCGGCAATTGCCGGCGCAGCTCTTCGGCGGGCACGTCGGCCTTGGCCGCGAGCACGAACGCGGCGCTGTCGAACAAGGCCGCATCCGGCACCATCGCCACCCACACGCCGAACTTGCGCGCCTGCACCGGGATCGGCAGCGCGGTCTGTTCGAGCACCGCGCTGAGGCTGCCGCGCAGGCTGGCGATCACCGGCTCGAAGCTCGGCTGCAGCGCGTCGTGGCGATACGCCGGCCATGCCGGCGGGCGCTTGCCCGGCGTGGTGAAGGTGCTCAGTTCGCCGGCCAGCGCGATCAGCGCCGCGTACAACTCCTGCGGATGCAGCAGCGGCGCCGACGTCCAGTGCGCGACCAGCGGCTGCCACCGGTTGACCACCTGCAGCAGCAGGAAATCGGCGATTTCCGCCGCGCCGCCGCGGTCGCCGACCGACACCCGCGCGGCCAGCGCTTCGCCGCGCTGGTGCAGCAGGCCGAGCAACTCGACCAGGAACGTGGCCAGCCGCGGCGCGGCCTGGCAGGCCAGCGCGGTCGGCACGAACGCCTCGTCCAGCGTCACCTGGCGATCGGCGCGCGATTCGACGATGCGCGCCAGCGGCATCCGGGTCAGCCCGTCCAGCGGCTGCGACTGCGGCAGCAGGCGTGTGCTCATCCCGCCCACTTCCATCAGCACCGCGCCCTGCATGCTGCCGGAGGCATCGTCGACTTCGGTCTCGCGCACCCGGTAGCGGAACAGCTGGTCGGACGGCGCCTCGGCGCGACCCACGTCGGCCTGCGCCGCCGCGCGCAGCGGCAAGGTCAGGTACACGGTCTGGTCGCGCCAGTTCGGCTCCACGTCCAGCGCCGGCGGCAGCGGATCGTCGCCCGGCATCGCGAACGGGGTGCCGTCGGGAAACACCCCGCGCGCGCGGCGGATGCCGAGCTTGCCGATCGCCAGCAGATCGGTTTCCAGTTCCAGTTCGGAGAAGCCCCAGGCATGGGGATGCAGGCCGCCGGCGCGCAGCTCCACGTAGCGCTCCAGGTAGCGCTCCTGCTGCTGCAGATGCTGGGGGCGCAGAAACAGCCCCTCGCTCCAGACGACCTTGTTGTTGTGCATGATCCGCCGTGTCCGCTGCTGTCGATGGCGATGCGGCCGCGGCGATGGACGCAGCAGCCGACCCCAATGTGCGATCCCCTTGCCGACGGCCCGGACGCGGCGCGCGGCGCGCGCAGTCCAGGCTGGCGGGATGCAGTGTGGCCAGCGCGGATGCCGGCTACCCGACAATTCGTCTCAGGGCGGTGGGGACGCCGCGGCGCGGCGCTGCGCTCGAGAAGATGGTCTACGCAACGATGCCGACCGCAGCGCGCGCATTGCAGACCGGCGCCGCCGATGTCCTGGTGTCGTGCGCCGACATGCACCGCGGCGCCGACGCGGTGCGTTGCCGCTGCCGCATATCGCCGATGCCACGGCCGACGCCCTGCAGGCCACCTGCACCACGGCGCCGGCGGCATGCGCCGTGCGTACGTTCCTGCAGCTGCCGCCACGGCGGCTTTTTGCAGGAGCGGCTTCAGCCGCGATACGTGCTGCGGACACTCCCTGTCGCGGCTGAAGCCGCTCCTACAGGGGAGACTTCCCCGCGCGCCGCGCCGACTTCAGCCGCGCCAGCTGCGCCTCGTAGGCGCGGGCGAACTCGTCGCCGAACAGGCGCCGGAAGCATTCGTCCGGGTCCTTGGCCAGGGCCTGGAAGTTGTCGCGGTAGCGTTCCCAGTAGCGGCCCTTGCCGGCGAATGCCAGGCGCTTGCCGCTGGCGTCCACCTCCTGCTCCAGCCGGTCGGGGCTGAAGTGGAACAGCATCGATTCGAACGCGGCGCGCATGCCGGCCAGCATTGCCATCTGGTGGCAGCGGATGTCGTCGAACGCATCGTCGAACGCGGCCACGCCGGACAGGAACGCCGGGCTCGGCGGTGCCAGCAGCTTCTGCAGCGCGTCCTCGGGCGTGGCGGCGAACTTCAGCGGGTTGTTCTCCGAACGCTGGATCACCGTCACCGGCAGGCGGAAGGTGTTCTTGATCTCGGCGCGCGCGCGCAGCACCTCCATCACCCCATCGACGACGATCTCGAAGATCCGCGCCACGTCGTCCGGCATCTGCGCGGATGGCGCGGCCTGCGCCGCGAACGGCGGAGGTGCGGCAGGCATGGCCGCGGCGCTCGCCAGCGGCGGCGCCGCCGGCGCGAAATCGCCGGTGGTCAGATCCCAGTTTTCCGGCAGTTCGAAGCCGCGCGCCGCGGCCGCTGCGGGCGGCGCTGGAACGCGGAAATGGTCGTGGCCCGCATCGCTGTGGTTCCAGCTGTGCGTCGGCTGCGGCGGCACCAGCGGTGCCGGCAGCGGATCGAGCAGGCGCAGCGGGTCCAGTTCGCCGGCCGCGCCCGGCACGCCGAGATCGCCGAGCAGCGCATCGTCGTAGGCGCCGCCCGCGGGCGCGGCAGCGCTGCCGAATCCCGGCAGGCCGAAGTCGAAATCGAACGCGCCGGCGGCGCCGGGTGCACTGCTGGCTGGGTGCGGCGGCAGCGGCGCCGGCACCACCTGGGTCAGGTCCGACGCGTCGTCCGGCACTGCCACGGCGGGCGGCGGCGGGGCGACGGGCGCTTCGGCCTGCAGCTGCACCTGGATCTCGAAGCTGTCCAACTGCAGGCGATCGCCGTCGCCGAGCGCGGCCGGGTCGCCGCGTTGCAGCGCGGCGCCGTTGAGCAGCATGCCGTTGGTGCTGCGGTCCTCGATGAAATACATGCCGTTGAGGTAGCGCACCACTGCATGCGTGCGCGACACGCCGGGCGCGGCCAGCACCCAGTCGCTGTCGTCGGCGCGGCCGATGCTGCCGCCGCGCTGCGCGAACACCATCTGCGCGCGCGCGCCGAACTGGGCGGCGGCCTGGCCGGCGACGGTGAGAGTCAGTTTGGACGGTAGGGACACGTGGCGCTTCCTTCGGATCGGGTGGCGCGGCGCAGCCGCGGACACGCTGGTACGGATCGGCGCGGCATTGCCGCGTGCGCGCGGCGGCGCGGCATGACCGCGCTCATGCCGCCGCTCCGCCGGCCAGCAATTCCAGCGCGTGCAGCGCATAGCCATGGCGCCGCGCCTCGAACTGCGCCGGTTGCTGCGCGGCGAGCAGGTTGATCGCCGCCACCGCCGCGCGCGCGGTCAGGTGCTCGGCCGGCGGTACCGGCGTGTCCTGGGTCGGCGGCGCCAGGCTGCCGCCGGACCAGGCCACCGCCGCCGCCAGCCACGCGCCCAGCGAGGCATAGCCGCCGGCCTGGGCGAAGGCAGACGCGGCGCGGCGATTGGCTTCGTTCGGCTCGCGCACCCATTTCTCCGCCAGCGCCGCGCCGGCGCGGTCTTCCGGCGACAGCGCTTCGCCGCGCGCGCACTGGCACAGCCAGGCGACCACGTAGCGCTTGGGCAGCAGCCGCGCCAGCAGCTTCAGCGCATCCTGCGGCTGGCCGCCGTCGAGCAGCACGCGCACCGCGGCCTGCGCCGGCTGCGCGGTGTCCAGCTGCGCGCGCGCCGGCGCCGACAGCTCCATGTCCACGCAGGCCTTCTCGATCGCATTCATCGCCGTGCCCTCAACCGATCATGATCAGCGCGCCGCCGATCTGGTGCAGCGCGTCGGCCTTGAGGCTGAGCATCGGCGCCTTCAGCGTGCCCATCGCCCCGCCCTCCAGCGCCAGCATCGCGTCCGAGTGCACCTTGACGCTGGCACCGGCGCCCATGTCCACGGTCGCCCCGCCCTTGATCGCCACCTGCACCTTGCCTTCCACGTTCACCGCGTTGTTGCCGGTGACGGTGATGGTCACGCCCTTGATCTCGATTTCGCCGCTGCTCTTCATCACGATGCTCGACGCGCCGGTGACCAGTTCGATCTCGCTGCCCGCACTGAGCTTGAACTTCTGTCCGATCGCGTGCGTGGCGTTGTTGCCGACGTCCAGCGTCTCGTCGTTGTCGACCTTGTGCTTGCGGTCGTGCTTGACGGTGCTGGTCTGGTCGTTGTCGACGGTGGCGAAGTGGTCGTGCTCCACTTCCTCGCGCAGGTCCTTCTGCGCATGCACGAACAGTTCCTCGCTGCCGAGCTTGTCCTCGAAGCGGATCTCGTTGAAGTCGGCGGCGCCGCCGCCGGCGCTGCGGCTGCGCACCCCGCTCTGGGTCTTGTTGTCCGGCAGCGCGAACGGCGGCATGTGGTCGGCGTTGTAGACGCTGCCGATCACCAGCGGGCGGTCCGGGTCGCCTTCCAGGAAACTGACCACCACCTCCTGCCCGACCCGCGGCAGGCTCATCGCGCCCCAGCCCTTGCCGGCCCACGACGAGGCCACCCGCACCGGGCACGACGGCTTGCTGCCGTCGCGCGCCGACGTGTTCCAGTGGAAGGTGACCTGGATGCGCCCGTACTGGTCGACCACGATGTCCTCGTCGGTGTCGCTGCCGGTCACCACCGCGGTCTGCAGGCCGGCGATCAGCGGCTGCCGCGCCCGCGCCGCGTTGCGGAACGGCAGCTTGCTCTCGATCGCCTCGAACCGGCACGCGAACGGCGCCGCGCCGCTGCCTTCGCCGGAGGCGTAGCCTGGCGCTTCCAGCGCGGTCTGCGCGCCGATCACCAGGTATTCCTGGTTCCATTCCGGGCGCGGGAATGCCTTCAGCGAGAACAGCGCGCCCACCCGCAACCCCACCGCGTCGCTGTCGCCGCGATAGCGCGAACGCTGCACGTTGTGCGCTTCCGCACGCACCTGCGCGTAGCGCTTGCCATCGGCGACCAGCACATGCGCGCCGGGGTAGTCGAAGGCGGTCAAGCCGCTGACCGGATGCAGATCGCCGCCGTGGCCGATGTCCTCGTCCACCGCCAGCGACGCACGCGGGCGCAACGGATCGTAGTCGGTGAGCTGCTGCGCGCTGGTGTGCACGCGGCGCGCCAGCTGCCATTGGCTGATGGTGGCGCCCATCCCGTTGGCATGCTGCCCTGGCGGCACGTACGGCAGGGCCTCGAAACCGCTGCTGCTGGCGTGCGCGCCCAGCGCATCGGCCAGCACCAGCGTGTGCGTGGTCTGGCTGTGGGTGAAGAAGTAATAGATGCCTTCCTGCTCGAGCAGGCGGCTGATGAAATTGAAATCGTCCTCGCGGTACTGCACGCAATAGTCGCGCTTGGGATAGGTGCCGCTCAGGCTCAGGGTCACATCGCCGTAGCCGATGCCGTCGAGCACCGCGCGCACGATCTCCGGCACGCTCTGCGCGGTGAAGATGCGGCAGTCGCGGCGCTGGGTCAGCAGCCACGGCTTGGGCACCAGGGTCACCTCCAGCACCGCGTAGCTGAGCCGGTCGACGACATGGAAGCCGGTCTGCGCGACGTGCGCGACGATGCCGTGGTACCAGCGCACATGGCCCTCGCCCGCCTTCAGCTGCACCGCCATCGAGGTGCCGAGCAGCGCACGCAGGTCCGGCCGCGGCTGCGTGCTGAGCGCGGTCAGGCGGTACTCGAACAGCTCGCCCAACGCTTCCGTCGCCTGCATGCGCCAGAACAGCAGCGCATCGCCAAGGTCGGAGTGCAGCGTCATCATCGGCGTGGGCATCGTGGTGTCCGGGAAGTCGAGCGCCGCGCAATGCGGACCTGGGCCGGCGATCGCGAGCGGCGTTCGCGGTGCGGCGCGCAACGCCGGCACCGGCCCGAACGCCGCCCCCGTGCGCTGCCGGCAGGGCGATACTCACACGGCGCCCGGCGCGAAAGCCGACATTTCGTCTCAGCGCTGCGGCGGTTTGCGGCGCGCGTCCTCGCCGCATACCGGTGCCGAAGCGCGCGGCGCTAGCGGCGTGCCAGCACCACCCAGCCCTGCACCGGCGCACCGCCCTCCTTGCGCAGCTGGTCGGCGCGCAGTTGCACCCGGGCGAAACCGGCCTGCGCCAGCGCGGCCTGCACGTGCGCGCGGCTGTGCCGGTAGCGCCCGCTCGCGCCGAGCTGCACCCGATCGTCCGCGGCGTCCAGCGCTTCCACGGTGAAGGCCAGCCAGCCGTCGCGGCGCAGTGCCGCGTGCGCGGCCGCGCAGACCTCGCGCAGGTCGCCGAAGTACACCAGCGTGTCGGCCGAGACCACCACGTCCCACGCCTGCGGCTGCGCCTGCAGATACGCGGTCAGTTCGCCGACCACCAGCGCGTCGTAGCCGCCGCGCTGACGCGCCTTGTCGATCATGCCGCCGGACAGGTCCACGCCGGCCAGCCGCCGCGCATGCGGCCGCAGCAGCGGCGCACACAGGCCGGTGCCGCAGCCGGCATCGAGCACGTCCAGCGCGGCGCTCGGCGCATGCAGCACCTGCGCCAGTTCCGTGGCCAGCAGCTGTGGCGCGCGGTACTCGAGATTGTTCAGCAGTTGCTCGTCGAAGCTCTCGGCGAAGCCGTCGAACACTTCGCGCACGTAGGCATCGTCGGCGCGCGGCGGCGCGGCGCTGCCGCCACAGGCGGCCAGCATGTGCCGCGCCACCGCATTGTGCGGATCGCGCGCCAGCCAGTCGCGATACACCGCCACCGCTTCGTCATGGCGGCCGAGCAGATACCAGGCGGTGCCGAGCGCCTCCAACGCGCGCAGGTTGGTCGGGTCCAGCTGCCACGCGGTGCGGAAGCACTCGGCCGATTGTTCCAGGTGCTCATGCTGCTGCGCGTGGTTGCGCAGAAAGAGGCCGAGCAGGTAGTGGCCATGGGCGAACCCGGGCACTTGCTGCAGCAACTGCGCATAGGCCAGGAAGGCCTCGTCCAGCCGCGCCTGCGCTTCCAGCACCACCGCCAGGTTGCTCAGCGCGTTGTGGTGCGACGGCGCGCAGGCCAGCGCGCGGCGGTAGCAGGCTTCGGCCTCGGCCAGGCGCGCGCATTCCTTGTGCACGTTGCCGAGGTTGTTGTGCGCATCCGGATAGGTGGGGATCAACGTCAGTGCACGCTCGATCAGTTGCAGCGCTTCGTCGCTGCGCCCGCGCTGGTGGCACAGCACGCCGAGGAAGTGCAGCGCGTCGGCATGCGCGGCGTGCTGCGCGAGCAGGTCGCGATAGCCGCGCTCGGCCGCGTCCAGGTCGCCGGCCCGGTGCACGGCGATCGTCTGCGCCAGCATCGGCGCGGCCGGCATCCCCATGCCGACCGCCACCGCTTCCGCTTCCCCATGCCGCGCCAGCGCGGCCCCCGCCTGCTGCATCGCCCCGCTCCCCTTATCCGATCAAGACGGTGAAACACCCCAGCACGATCGCCCCGCCGTGCGCGGTGCTGTCGCCCAGCCGCGCCGCAGGCATGCCCGCGATCAGCACGGTCGGTGCGCCGGACACGATGCTGTCCGGCGGCCCCACGCACACCGCCATGTCGCCGATCCGCGCCGCCGGCAGCCCGCCGATCAGCACCGCCGGCGCACCGGGCGCCGTGATCGGCCCACCCACGTGCGGCACCACGCCGGTGACCATCGGGCAGACGTGCAGATCGGTGAGGCGGGCGGCAGGTTGCATGCGGAGCCGATAGCGCAGTGGCCAGGCGTCCAGCTTGGCGCGCGCGGCGGCGCGCGACCCGTCATTTCGTCTCAGCCACCACTGCCGAGCGCGGCGCATCCGGCGCGTCCAGCTTGGCCAGCGTCTCGCGCACCTGCGCCAGCGGCCCGGGCGCATCGCCGTACAGCCCGACCAGGATGTCGCGCGTGCGTTCGGCATGCGCGCGCGCCTGTGCGCGCTGCCCCAGGGCGATCTCCGCCTCGGCTAGGCCGCGCAGGATTTCCGCGGTCACCTCGTGCTTGTCGCCGAGGACACGCTCGGCATCGGCCAGGGCCGCCCGCTGCTCGGCGGCGGCGGCCTGCGCCTGGCCGTCGTCGAGCAACCAGAACGCATGGTTGGTGCGCGCCATGATGGTGGTGGGATGGTCCTCGGGGTAGCGCGCGCGCGCACTGTCCAGCGCCTTGCGGTAGTAGGGTCCGGATTCGGCGACCTTGCCCTGCTGGCGCAGCGCCCCGGCCAGGTTGTTGTAGATCATCTGGGTATCCCAGCCGTTCTCCCCGTACAGGCGGATCATGATCGGCTGCAAGGCCCTCAGTTCGCGCTCGGCGGCGGGGTAGTCGCGCTTCATCAGCAGATAGACCGCCAGGCTGTTGCGCATCGACAGGGTCAGGGGATGGTCCGCACCCAGGCGCGCGCTACGGCGCGCGATCAGGTCACGGATCAGGGCGATCGCCTGGTCGTAGTCGCCGCCGTCGGCCAGCGTGGCGGCGTAGCGATCGCCCGCGCTCAGCACGCTCTGGTCGTCGGCCGGCAATACCCGCAGGATGCCCGTGTAGGCCTGCCGGCTCTCGCGCAACGCCGCCTTGGCCTCGCCCTGCGCGCGCAGCGCCCAACTCAGCCGCGACTGCATGTCGTAACCCAGCGACGCGTCGGCGCCAAGGCGCAGGCGCACCTGCGCGATGCCCTCGCGCAGGATGGCTTCCGCGCGCTTCGGCGCGCCCACGTTCACCAGCGCCTCGCCGAGCAGCCGCATGATCTGCAGCTCGTCTTCGCTGTAGGCGCCCGAGTGCGCCTGTGCATGGCGCCGCGCCGCCTCGAGCTGGGTCACCGCGCGCTTGTACTCGCCCAGCGCGATCAGACTGGTGCCGATGGTCAGTTCCACCTCCACCAGGGCCTGCGGCTGGCTTGCCAGTTCGCGCGTGGCGCGCTGCGAGGCCTGGTCCATCACCTGCAACAGCAGGGTCTTGTCCTTGTCCTGGGCGACCGACGGATCAACGCTGGACAGCAGCGAGCCAAGGAAGTCCGCCGTCACCTGCGCCCGCTGCGCCTCGCGCTGCGCATTGCGCAACGACCACAGCGTGCTGGCCAGCCCGCCGAACAACGCGGTCAACACCAGCAGCGAGGCCAACACCGCACCGCGGTTGCGCTGTACGAACTTGCGCGCGTCGCGGCGCAAAGAGCGGGGCAGCGCGCGCGGCGGATAGTCGCCGAGCCAGCGACGCAGGTCGTCGAGCAACGAGGACACCGACGCGTAACGCGCCGCACGATCCGGCGCCATCGCCTGCAGCACGATCGCGTCCAGGCCGTCGTGCAGTCCGCGCAGCAACTGCGCCAGCGACACCCCGCGTTGTTGCGCCAGCTCGCGCTGCTGCGGCAGCGGCTGCGCCTGGATCCAGCGCGAGGGCGCTTCCGGCACGCCCGCCTCGAACAGCTCCGGGCGTACCCCGCAGATCAGCTCGTAGAGCAGCGCGCCCAGCGAATACACATCGCTGCGCGCATCCACTCCGCCATCGTCGCCCTGCGCCTGCTCCGGACTCATGTAGCCAGGCGTCCCGCTGGCGCCGGCCGGATTGCGCGACGGCTGCGCGGTCTCCACGGCGATGCCGAAATCGATGATGCTCGGTGCCGGGCGCCCATCCACCTCGCCGACCAGCACATTGTTCGGCTTGAGATCGCGATGGATCACGCCCTTCTGGTGCGCGTGCTGCACGCCCTCGCCGACCCGCACCAACAGCTCGATCCGCGCGCGCAGCGACAGCCCCCGCTGCGCGCACCAGCGGGTCAACGGCTCGCCGCGGATGTATTCCATCACCAGGTACGGCCGCCCCTGCGCATCGGTGCCGGCGTCGTGGATCTGCGCGATCGCCGGATGCTGCATCTGCGCCAGCAGACGGCATTCGAACTCGAACACCGCCCGCTGCTGCGCATCCAGGGCGGTCGCGGCGATCAACTTGATCGCCACCTCGCGCTCGTAGGCGCCATCGGCACGATGGCCCAGATAGACCTGGCCCATGCCGCCACGGCCGATCACCCGGTCGATCGCCCAAGGGCCGAAGCGGGTCCCGGCCGGCAGCTCCGCGGCGCCGGCACCGCCGCCGAGCAGCGTGCCGAGCAGGCCCGGCCGCGGCAGCTCGGTGGCACGCGAGTCGGCCGCGAGCAGGCCGAGCAACTCGTGCAGCAGTTCCGGATCGTCGCCTGCTTGCGCGTGCGCGAAGGCCGTGCGCTGCGCCTCGGGGAGTGCGCAGGCTTGGTGGAACAGCGCCTGCAGGCGTTGCCAGGTGGCGGGGTTCAGTGGCATGGGGTGGTGGCCTTTTCCACGATCCAACGCGGTGCGATGCCCGAACCGCGACATGGGACGTGATGCGCCGAGTCTTGGACAGCGATCGGGAACGGCCTGGGCACGACGTCGAGCATAGCTGGCGGAAGAATGGGGGCCACTCAAGTATCACGCATAAAAGATGACGCGACTCGCATTCCACCGCCTGCCGGTCGGATGAATCAAGCGGCACGCGCCGGATCCGCCTCCCGCTTCGTGCCGGATTCGCTAGAGACCTGGCATGGTTTCGCTCGCCGGGGTCACTCACCGGTACCAGGGAACTCCTACCAGCGCAAACACATCGCTGCGTGATCCGAGCCAAAACGAAGTTTGATCTCGGCATGCGGCGCAGCCTGATCGAAGGCACGAAAGACCAACACCGGCTGAAAATTCGACAAAGCGTAGTCGAGCTTGCGCCCGCTGATTCTCGTCGGACCGACGGGCGCGCAGATTTCGCCGGCCGGCACCCCCTGGGCCAATAGCTGGCCGGGTTCGGCGTTGAGATCACCGAACAGGATGCTGTTGCCGGCATGATTGGCTTTGATGAAGTTCCACATGGCAGCGACGACCTGGCCGTTGTTACCCGACGGCGCATGCCAGAAGAACAAATTGACGCCGCCGTGGACCACCCACCTGGGAATGCGCCTATCGCCGCCGGCGAGATGCGGGCCACCCGGCGGTCCAGGCACGCCGACACCGACCGCTGGAAAGGCCAGCGGTTCGGCGAGCACGCCCAGGATGTCGGTCCAATAGCATAAGATCTTGGCGCCAGGCGCCACTGCGTTGCGTAAAGAAGAGGTGTTGCCGGGATAGCCCTGCTGAACCTCGCAATAGAACACCGGAGACGGCTGGCTTTCGAGCCAGCTTTGCGTCTGGCATTTGCGCCGGCTGACCTCGGCCTTATGTTCGAGCCTGGTGACCTTAAGAAGCTGGCTCAACTCGGTCTCAACTTGGCGCTGCACCCTGCGGTCATCGCTGTAGATGGTCCGAGCGTAGGGATGATAGGCCCCGGCCTTCATTACCTCCCTACCTGCGACTCGACGCATCGAGCGCGTGATTGGCGGGGTTACGACGGCCCCTTTCGCCGCGTGGTTTTCAAGCTGCTGCATCGTGTCGAGTTGAGCGCGCTCGGCTTCCGCTTCCCTTTCCTGGGCAAGCAGTTCCGCATTCGTTGAGAGATGTTCCGCATTCCAAAAGTAGATTTTTGGCATAAATCTAATTCTCCATTGCATCTGTTTTCTTCGATCGACGTACACATATATCGAAATCGGCGGCAGGCCGCAGTCAAACACATGGATACAAACGAACGTCGCTCCATGAAGCAAAGCCGATTTTCAATCGATTTTTCGCCGCGGTGTCGCGCAGCCTCATTGCAGGGCCTGCCATGCAGCCACCGCCAGAGAGTCCTCGATCAGCGTATCTAGTTCATCGGTAGCTGCGACGTGGCGACCATTCACGTTCATGCGATATAGATAGCGATAGCTGTCTGCGAGTTCGAAGGAAGGCAATCCCGCCCGCAGTAATTTGTCACGTACCGGAATCAGATACAGCGCGGCCATTCAAGCCATGAATCTCGATCCGGTCCATAGGATCGCTACCCGTACCACTGCCGGTGAGGCGCCTATCAGCGAAACCCCGCCGTTGCCTTCCGACAGGGAACATCGACCCATCTGTTCTGTTGCCGTCAAGCGTTCTGAAGACACCGCAATCGCCAGATGCCATCCGCGAATCACAGCTGTGTCACCCGATGCCCTAGCTCGGCCTGTGCGAAGTTGTTGACTGGGAAAAACTCTCTCAGCATGAACTCGTAGATTTCATTCTCTGTCGCCAGATCGACCTTCATCATCATCCCCAAAATGGTGGCATTTGAACCGTCAAAGGCTGCAGCGAACACATACGCGGGCATCATTCTCGAAAGCCATGTTCTGCGTGCCAGGTCGGGTAGCCGGATCAATGACCCTACGGGTGTAATCGGAGCAGGAAGCACAGAATATTTCACCGCAACGCCGGCAATGGTGGCGCCGCCGGAGAACATTGAATCCAACGCCGCAGAAGACGCAATGAGCGCGCGTATTGTCGGCCACCCATGGCTGCCGCGGCGCTGGAACCGCTGGCGCCTGGGTCCAGTTCGCCCGGGTCGCCTTCAGAACACTGACGATCCGATCGACTTGACGCTGATGCAGCCCAGTCAAATAACAGTCCCAGATGGCGAACAACGTCATATCTATAGGCTGGCGACCCTGATATATCTGGATGTTGGATCTGCCCGGGAACAATTCGATGGCACGACCATGGACATCGAGCCACATGTGATGGAACATCGGCCTAATGTCGCCCACCGCTCCGCCATCCATTCGCGTCTTGTATTCCACATAGAAGCGATACGGCGTCACCGTTGTTCCATTGGCGGCGGAGAGGGTCAGGCCATTGGCTTCGAGGGCCAGTCGCATCACCGCATCGACGGCGGCTGTACGCGCCGCGTCGACGTTATACATAACCGCATCCATCCAGTTTTCCTGTATCGCCCCCAACCGATCGGCATTAGCTCGCGTTCGGAACCACCCTCGCCCATGATGATCCAGCACATTGTCCACAGCCTGGCCATCGGTGACGTGCGCAAACATGTAGCTCGGCCATACGGCATTGTGGTAGCAGCCCGTCAGCGCCCAGTTCCAGCATGCAATCGTTCCCCATTCTCCTGGGGTATAAAGCGCTCCCGGCCCCTGATTCTGAATGACCTGCATCGCCAACGGGGTTAAAACCGGCATATTTATCTCCTTGCATTCGATGTACGTCACCCCTCATCGTGGAGGGGGAGAGATCGCAACGCGTCTACGCATTCGGCTTTTCCACAGCTTCATTGGGAAAAGTTGCTCGATCTCCAAGCCATAGCTGGTTGCGCCACGCTCCACTCATCAACGATCCCTAGCCCACAGCAGATTCGCTAAAAAATTTCAATGATATTTGAATTCAGCACTTACGCTTAAACACGGGCTTTAAGCGAACGGCTACTTTGCGCAGTCGCAACATAGAAAATATCCCAGAACATGCGTTCGCCAATTGCTCTTGCCATCACTGTCCAAAAGTTTCGATCTACGGCCTTCATTTCCACTCGTAATCGTATTCGCGATGCACCATTTCGTTTATCGAAGTGAAAGAACACTTCATCGACTCATCAAGATGACGCAATATCTTTTGGCTGACCATCTCTTGAAGAAGCTCCATTGGGCGGCGCCTCTTCTCCTCGACTTCTTTGATGATGGCTTGATACGCGCCTTTTTTCTTTGATTCTTGCAGGACAGTTTCAACCCAGGTGCCAACAATTTTTCCCATCGTTGCAAGAAGCTCCTTCCCCTCCATCGAAAGAGGAGGCACATCATTTTCGTCGCGCCGCTCTGCTTCGAAATGCTGCTGAATGTTACTCAGGGCCGATGATGAGCCCTTAAAATCCGTTATCGGCGCAAGCTCCCTGCGTTTCATTTTTCCTAGATATAGGTCCATCATGCTGACCGGATGCATCAGAAGGCAGCGATACGGCTCGGCCACAGCGATGCAGGTAACCAATTTAGCCATTAAGTTACAGAACAGCGGCCAATTGTAGTCTTGTGTCTTTATAAATTTCAGATCTTTTTTCTTTATCACCCTCATCAGGTCGCCGCATGTACTTGAATACAACGCCGGGATATTTGCACCTTCCCAGCAATTTTTGTATATCAAATTTATGTCGTCAATTATTGACTCATAGGTGCCGGCCCTAGTAAGGGACTGCCCTTTTCCGTGAACGTGTATGTCGATCGAATTTTCATAAATCACAAGATTGAGCGTTGCCTCGGCATTCAGCGCAGGGAAGAAGAAAGTGAAATAAGTCATCGGGTCTATCTTTACCAATGGCCCGACAGCAAGAAGGTCGCAGGCCGAGTTCACTGTAACCTTCACCCGGCGCGGCTTAAGCAACCCGATTCGCTCTTCGAGTATCTGGAAATTCGCTTTACGAGATCTCGAGTCGACAAACATTAACATTTCCAGCATGAGCCAGGAAAAGAACGCTTCATCGTCCAGCGAGAAGGTCATGTTCTCGTCGATTTTTATTTTCATAAGATTTCCCCATCCGTCGCTACGACCAACACCAGCGATAGTTGCAACCACGCCGACCGAAGGCGAAAGACGCCGCCAACCTATTCCACTGCTTTTATATCTCCACTCCATTCGTCGGCTCGGAGGTCTTCCGCTGTATTGCGCCCGTCCGCACCGTATTCGCCTGGGCTACAACCCCACCGACCTCGGCGAGCTTCGCATCAACGATCAGCGCCTTTTCCTGGGCATCCGAGTATTTCTTGACCCATCGGTAATAGGTGTTGTTCCCCGCATTCACAACAAGATATGTACCACCATGACCAGGCATATCACTCTCCATCATCAGGACAAACAAGCCGGCCCAACCGGCCGGGACAGAAAAAGCGCGATCAATCGAACACGTAAGCGAAACCGTCCTCGTCGGCACGAACGTTCACTCCAGCGATCGGGCGCGAGGCGATCATCCGATTCAAGAACTCCCGCGAAATCTCCGGCAACATCGAATTGGTCAGGATCGCATCGATCATCCGCCCGCCCGATTCGCTCTCGGTGCAACGGCCGACCACCAGCTTCACCACGTCCTCGTCGAAGTCGAACGGGATCTTGTAGCGGGCTTCCACGCGCTGCTTGATCCGGTTCAACTGCAGCTTGACGATCTCGCCGAGCATGGCGTCGCTCAGCGGGTAGTAGGGGATGGTGACCAGACGGCCGAGCAGCGCCGGCGGGAAGATCTTCAGCAGCGGCTCGCGCAGGGCCTTGGCCATGCCGTCCGGATCCGGCATCAGCTCCGGGTCCTTGCACAGGCTGGCGATCAGCTCGGTGCCGGCGTTGGTGGTGAGGATGATCAAGGTGTTGCGGAAATCGATGCGGCGGCCTTCGCCGTCTTCCATCACGCCCTTGTCGAACACCTGGAAGAACAGCTCGTGCACGTCCGGGTGGGCCTTTTCCACCTCGTCCAGCAGCACCACCGAGTAGGGCTTGCGCCGCACCGCCTCGGTCAGCACGCCGCCTTCGCCGTAGCCGACATAGCCCGGAGGCGCGCCCTTCAGCGAGGACACCGTGTGCGCTTCCTGGTACTCGCTCATGTTGATGGTGATCAGGTTCTGCTCGCCGCCGTACAGCGCTTCGGCCAGGGCCAGCGCGGTCTCGGTCTTGCCGACGCCGGAGGTGCCGGCGAGCATGAACACGCCGATCGGCTTGTGCGGGTTGTCCAGGCCGGCGCGGGTGGTCTGGATGCGCTTGGCGATCATCTCCATGGCGTGGTCCTGGCCGATCACGCGCTTGGCCAGCAGCTGCGGCAGGCGCAGCACGGTGTCGATCTCGTTGCGCGCCATGCGCCCGACCGGGATGCCGGTCCAGTCGGCGACCACCGCAGCCACCGCCTGGTAGTCCACGGTCGGCAGGATCAGCGGGTTCTCGCCCTGCAGCGCGCCCAGTTCCGCCTGCACCTGGCGCAGCCGGGCCAGCAGCGCGTCGCGTTCGTTGCCGGACGGCGTCTGCGCCGGCATCTCCTGCATCTGCTGCGCTGGTTCCTGCAGCGCCAGCGTCTGCGCCGCCACTTCCAGCGGACTGCCGGTGCCTTCGATCGGGGCGATGCCGGCGCGCAGTTGCGCGCGCAGCGCCAGCAGTTCGTCGACCAGCGCCTTCTCCTCGCCCCAACGCTGCTCCAGCCCGGCCAGGCGCGCCTGTTCGGTCTCCAACAGCACACGGCAGGCGGTGTCGCGTTCGTCGACGACGATGCCGATCGCGCGTTCGCGTTCGATGATGCCGCGTTCGGTCTGCAGCGATTCGATGCGACGGCGGCTGTCGTCGACATCGGCCGGAGTGGCGTGCAGGCTCACCGCTACCCGCGCGCAGGCGGTGTCGAGCAGGCTCACCGACTTGTCCGGCAGCTGCCGCGCCGGGATGTAGCGGTGGCTGAGCTTGACCGCCGCCTCCAGCGCCTCGTCGAGGATCTGCACCTTGTGGTGCTGCTCCATGGTGCTGGCCACGCCGCGCATCATCAGCACCGCCTTGACCTCGTCCGGCTCGTCCACCTGCACCGCCTGGAAGCGGCGGGTCAGCGCCGGGTCCTTCTCGATGTATTTCTTGTACTCGGCCCAGGTGGTGGCGCCGACCGTGCGCAGCGTGCCGCGCGCCAGCGCCGGCTTGAGCAGGTTGGCCGCATCGCCGGTGCCGGCCGCGCCGCCGGCGCCGACCAGGGTGTGGGTCTCGTCGACGAACAGGATGATCGGCTTGGCGCTGGCCTGCACTTCGTCGATCACCGCACGCAGGCGCTGTTCGAACTCGCCCTTCATGCTGGCACCGGCCTGCAGCAGGCCCACATCGAGCGCGCGCAGCTCCACCTCCTTCAGCGCCGGCGGCACGTCGCCGCGGGCGATGCGCTGGGCCAGGCCCTCGACCACCGCGGTCTTGCCGACGCCGGCCTCGCCGACCAGGATCGGATTGTTCTGGCGGCGGCGCATCAGGATGTCCACCACCTGGCGGATCTCGTCGTCGCGGCCGATGATCGGGTCGAGCTTGCCGTCGCGCGCCTGCGCGGTCAGGTCGGTGGTGAATTTCTTCAGCGCTTCCTGCTTGCCCAGCGCCGCCGGCGCGATCGCGCCGCTGGCCTCGCCCGGCGCGCCGGCCTGGCCCAACTGGAAGCCGTCGCTGGGCAGCAGTCCGTCTTCCGGCGAGCCGGCGACGATCTCGGCGAAGCGCTCGCTCAGTGCTTCCGGCTTGATCTTCTCGAACTCCTTGGAGATGCCGAGCAGCGCATTGCGCAGCGTGCGCACGCTGAGCACGCCGACGACCAGGTAGCCGGTGCGCACCTGCGCTTCGCCGAAGCTGAGCGAGGCGTACACCCAACCGCGCTCGACCGCTTCCTCGACGTTGCCGGACAGGTCGGTGACGCCGCCGGCACCGCGCGGCAGCCGGTCCAGCGCCTCGGTCACGTCGCGCGCCAGGTTCGACGGGTTGAGCTCGAAGCGCTTGACGATGCGGTGCAGGTCAGAGTCGGGCAGCTGCAGGATCTGGTGCAGCCAATGCACCAGCTCCACGTACGGGTTGCCGCGCAACTTGCAGAACACGGTGGCGCTTTCGATGCCGCGGTAGGCGAGCTTGTTGAGCTTGCCGAACAAGGCGCTGCGACTGATCTCGGCCATGACGGTGATTCCTTGTGCGAATGCGAAAAGAAGAAAAAGTGGAAAGCGGCGCTCAGCCGGACGGCCGCAACACCACGTCGTCGGCGTCGGCGATGTCCCAGCTGCGCTGGCCGAGCCAGGTGTCCAGGCCCAGGCGACCGCCGCGCGCCAGCGTGGTCGCCGGCACCTCGTCGGACTGCAATAGCAGCTGCAGATCCCAGCCTTTTTCGTCGCCGACGTAGCTGCGCACCGCCGCGGCCAGCTGGCGCAAGGCCTCGCCGCCGGGCAGGAAGCGCTGGAACGCGCTGCGCGACAGCGGCCCCAGGCGCAGCCGGAAGCGCTGCTGCGCGCCGCGCGCATGCGCGCCGAGCACCGTGCTGTGGCCGAGCGTGGCGACCTCGGGCGAAGCGCCCAGCCGCAACCGCGCATCGTCGGGCAGGCGCATCCATTCGGCGACGAACTCGAGCACCTGCACTGGCACCGCGAACAGCTGTTCGAGCAGGCCGCGCAGGCCTTCGGCATTGCGCGCCACCGGCAGCAGGCGCCCGGCGAAATGGCGGCGCGCGTCGTCGGGCAGCGCGTCGCGCCCGCGCAGGTGCGGCGAGGCGATGCCGCTGAGCGCGTCCAGGTAGCCGCGGAAACGGTCCTCGTGCGGGCGGTCGGCCTGCACGGTCGGCTGCGCATCGGCCCAGGCGCGGTAGAACAGGCTCAGCATGCGGTGGTGGAACAGGTCGGCGAACGCGGCCAGGGTCGGGTCCCTGGCCTGCGCCTGGCGCTCGATCGCGTACTCGGTGAGGTGCAGCGGCAGCGGCGCGTTCGGGCCGAACAGGCCCAGGAACAGCCCGTACAGCTTGCCCGGCTGGGTGCCGGCGGCGGCCACGTAGCGGTCGATCGAGCGTGGCGCGAACGCCAGCGACGGCGTATGCCGCAGCCGCACCGGGTCGTCGGACGGGCGCGTGGAGCGGCCCAGTCGCGGGCGCTGCGGATGCGCGCGTTCCAGCGCGCGCAGCGCGGCGAAGAACTCGAAGTCCTGCGGCCGCTCGCGCAGCGCCTGCTCCAGGGCGGCCAGATCGGCGGCGCTCACAGCAGCGCCCGTTTGCCGAGCTGCGCCGGCCAGCGGGCGATCTCGTTGCGCTCGCTGGTGCGCAGCACGGTCTCGGTGAAGGAATTGACCGACACGTAACGGGCGAAGAAGTGCTGCAGCACCGCGCCGAGCAGGAACGCGCCGCTGCCTTCGAAGGCGCTGTCCTCGCAGGTGAGGGTGATCTCCAGGCCGCGACCGAAGGTGATCGGGCCCGGCGCCGGGATGCGGCGCACGATCGGCTGCGCGCGCACCTGCTTGATGCCTTCGATCTGGCGCAACGCTGCGGCGTCGAACGGATCGCAGTAGAGCGTCAGCATCTCGCGCAGCGCGGCGGCGCCATCCTGGCCGTCCTCGAACAGCGACAGGTAGTTCAGCTGCAGGTGGCTGAGCAGGCGCCACGCGGTGGCGCCGTCGCTCAGCGCCGGGCGCGGCTTGGTCGGTCCGGCCACGCAGCGCACGCTGTGCACCGGCGCGCCGGCGTCCATGGTGAAATCGGTGGCGCCCTTGCCCACCGGCATGTGCAACGGCAGGTCGCGGTTGCTGCACAGCAGCTGCAGGCCGAGCTGGCGCAGGGAGGTGGCGTAGGCGCCGTCGTCGGCATCGACCAGACTCATGTAGACCTCGCTGCCGACGTAGCTGGAGCGCGCGCCCTGGCGGCGCTGGCGTGCCGACAGCAGGCGCGGCTCGCGGCGCATGGTGTAGAACGCGCCGTGGCGCGCATGCCATGTATGTGCGTCGCCGCCGTAGAACGGCAGGAAGCGCTGCTCCGGTTCCTGGCGGTCGCCGAAGCCTTCGACCTCGCCCAGGCTGTGGATCTCGAAATCCATCGGCCGGGTGCGGTCGGCGAGCACGTGGTATTCGGTCTTGCCCGGCGCCAGGTGCAGGCGGTCGGCGCGGCGCGGGAACAGGTTGATCGCCGGCGTGCAGAACAGGCGGAAGTTGTCCGCGCTCACCGCCTGCGCCAGGCTGGGCACGCTGCGCTCCAGCAGCACCACGATCTCGAAACCGGTGCCGTGCAGCCGCCGCAGCGCCGCGCGCAATCCGCCCAGTTCGGCGAACAAGAAGCGCTGCGGGCAGGCGAAGTATTCCTGCAGCAGGCGGTAGCCGCTGAACGCGCGGCCGTCGTACGGCACCAGCGCCTCGTCGTCGGCGAAGCCGCGCGCGCGCAGGTCGCTGCGGCCGCGCTGCAGTTCCACGCTCGCGCCGGCCGCGCCCTGGCCGCGGACCACGAAGCCGGCGGCGTGGCCGAGCAGTTGTTCGTACAGGCGCGTGGGCAGGTCGTCGGTGCCGGCCAGGAACAGCGGCAGCGCGTCCAGCGCCAGCATGTTCGCCTGCACCCCGGCCAGCGTTTCGAAACGCAGGCGCAATGCGGCGCGCACCGGCTTGGCCGCGGCCTGCACCGGCGGCAGGCCGATTCCGGCCGCGGCGATCGCCGCCGGCGTGTCCAGGTACTTGGCCTCGCGCAGCGCCAGCGGCCACAGCGTCAGCGCGTGCGCGGTGCGGTATTCGCAGGCCGTGCGCTCGCCGCCGGCGACCAGGCTGCGCAGCGCGGTGTGGCGCGGCACGGTATGGCCGGCGGCCAGCGCGCTTTCCTTCAGCTCCGGCTGCAGCTGCACCACCGCCATCGACGGCATCGGCGTCAGGTAGTGCGGGTACACCATCTGCAACAGGTGCTGGGTGAATACCGGATACTGCGCGTCGAGCTTGAGCTGCACGCGCGCGGCCATGAACGCGAAGCCTTCCAGCAGGCGCTCCACGTACGGGTCGGCGCACTCGAAGCCTTCCAGGCCCAGGCGTCCGGCGATCTTCGGAAACTCGCGCGCGAACTCGCCGCCCATCTCGCGCACGTGCTGCAGTTCGCGGTTGTAGTAGCCGAGCAGGCGCGGATCCATCAGGCGTAGCCCTCGCTCACGTCCAGGCGCCCGGTCTCCAGGTCCAGCTCGGTCTTCAGGTACAGGTTCAGCGGCAGCGGCTGCGCCCACATCTCCGATTCGATGAAGAACACCAGCGAGCGCCGGTCCATGCGCCGCGCGTCGGCCTGCACGGTGACGCGCAGGGTGTCGGCGATCAGCCGCGGCTCGAACGCCAGGATCGCCTCGCGCAGGCGCAGCTGCAGCGCCGCCGCGTCGATGCCGGACATGGCCACGCCGGCCAGGTCGGGGATGCCGAAATTGAGCACCGAACGGCGCACTTCCGGATACGCGTCCAGCGGCTGGTCGGTGGCCAGGTTGACGCAGTTCAGCAGCCACGACAGGTCGCGCATCACGCACTCGCGCAGGCGCGCGGCGGAGATCACCCGCTTGTCGCGGCTCTCCTCCTGGCGCAGCGGCTCGTCGTCGCTGAGCCGGTCCAGCAGCGAGGGCTGCAGGCGTTCCTGGGTGGTGAGTTCGGCCATCGCAGCGCTGCGCTCAGGCCGGGTCGAACAGGATCTGGCGCACGTCGAGCAGCGCGTGTTCGCCGGCATCGGTGGCCCACACGCGCTGGCCCAGGCCGACGTCGCCGTCGCGGCCGCTCCAGTCGGTGCGCCGCGCCAGCAGCAGCTGGCCGTCGTCGCTGCGTTCGGTGCCGGGGTAGCGCACCGGCACGAAGCCGAACGCTTCGCCGCCGTTGCGCCAGGTCACCGCCACCGGCGCCCACAGCATGTCGCGCAGGTCGGCCGGCGCCTCGAAGCGCAACGCCTGGATCTGCGCGAACGGCACCCAGGCGTAGCCGCCGTTGACCACCAGTTCCAGGCACGGGCCGAAGCGCGGATCGGCATCGGCAATCCACGCGAAACGCGTGTCGTCGAGCTCGCCGGCGCTGGTCGGGGCCTGCTCGAATGCCTGCGCGCGCAACTCCGCGGCCTGCGCGGTGGCGCCTTCGGCCGACAGCCGCAGCGCCTGCAGCAGCAGCGCCAGCCACGGCTCGGGCGCGCCGAGCACGGTCGGCAAGGCCTGCCCGGCGAACACCGCCGCGCGCTGGCGCTCGGCCTGCACGGTGATCGCATAGGTGGCGGCGAGCGCCGCATTGTCGGCATCGAGTTCGCGACAGGCGTCGAGCTGGGCGCGGGCGCGGTCCCATTGGCCGAGCACCGCCAGCAGTTGAAACAGGAACACGCGCTGGCGCGCATCGGCCGGATGCTGGCGCACGCGTTGGGTCAGCAGTTTCAGCGCTTCGTCCGGACGCCCGTGACGCAGCAGCAGTTCGGGAGTGGTGTCCATGGTCTGCCCGCACGAAGGGAAGGATGCGGCGCCGTCGCAACGACGGCGCCGGGTACGAGGCGGCGATCGCCGCCGTCGCGGTCAGGCCTTGGCCACGCCCTGGATGTCGTAGGTGAATTCCTTCGCCCCGCCCTGCGCCGTGCCCTTGTCGTCCTGCGGCTGGAAGCTGTACTTGAACTTGCCGAAGTGCAGGGTCAGGTTCTCGGTCAGGCGATCCTCGCCACCCGAGCCGCCGGTGGACAGCGAGGTAACCAGCACGCCTTCGCTCAGTTCCAGGGTCAGGAAGTCGGTCTGCTCGCCGGTGGCGTTGGTCACGTACAGCCACGCATTCTCCACGCGCGCGCCGGTGCACACCGCATCCAGCAACGCGTTGGAGCAGCCGTCGACGTACTTGGTGATGGAGATGTCCTGGATGTGCGCCTTGCCGCCGCTGGCCGAACCGCCACCGGTGTGCAGGTCGCCGGAATTGCTCGCGCCCCACGACCAGGCCAGGATCGGCACCTCGCCCTTGTGCTTCTTGTGGTTGGACGCGCCTTCGATCTTGACCTTGCCGCTGCCGAACTTGATATGCATGTCGAACGCCATGGAACTGCTCCTCTAGTGAAAAACGGACAACGATGGGTCGGCGCGCGGCGCGCATCGCCTGCGCGCCGGGGCCGTGGCACGGTGGCGCCGGGTCAGGCCTTGGCCGCCGACGGCAGCCGCGACACCAGTCGCAGCGACACGGTCAGCCCTTCCAGCTGGTAATGCGGTTTCAGGAAGAACTTGGAGGTGTAGTAGCCGGGCGCGCCCTCCACTTCCTCCACCACCACCTCGGCCGCGGCCAGCGGCTTGCGCGCCTTGGTGTCTTCGCTGGAGTTGGACGGATCGCCGTCGATGTACTGGGTGATCCAGCGGGTCAGCCACGCCTGCATCTGCTCGCGATCGCTGAACGAGCCGATCTTGTCGCGCACGATGCACTTCAGGTAATGCGCGAAGCGGCAGCAGGCGAACATGTACGGCAGGCGCGCGCCCAGTGCGGCGTTGGCGGTGGCATCCGGATCGTCGTACTCGTCGGGCTTGTTCAGCGACTGCGCACTGATGAAGGCGGCCATGTCCGAGTTCTTGCGATGCACCAGCGGCATCAGTCCCATCTTGTCCAGTTCGGCCGAGCGGCGGTCGGTGATCGCCACCTCGGTCGGGCACTTCATGTCCACGCCGCCGTCGTCGGTGGGGAAGGTGTGCGTGGGCAAACCCTCGACCGCGCCGCCGGACTCAATGCCGCGGATCCGCGAGCACCAGCCGTACTGCTTGAACGAACGGTTGATGTTCACCGCCATCGCATAGGCCGCGTTCTGCCAGGTGTACTTGGCCGAATCGGCACCCGTGGTCTCTTCCTCGAAATCGAACTCTTCCACCGGATTGGTCGATGCGCCGTACGGCAGCCGCGACAGCGTGCGCGGCATCGCCAGGCCGATGTACTTGGAATCCTCCGACTCGCGCAGCGAACGCCATGCGGCGTAGTCGGGCGTGGAGAAGATCTTGGCCAGGTCGCGCGGGTTGGACAGCTCGTTCCAGTTGTCCATGCCCATCAGCTTGGGCGCGGCCGCGGAGATGAACGGCGCGTGCGCGGCGGCGGCGACCTGGGCGATGCCGTTGAGCAGTTCCACGTCCGGCGGGCTGTTGTCGAAGTAGTAGTCGCCGACCAGGCAGCCGTACGGCTCGCCGCCGAGCTGGCCGTATTCCTGCTCGTAGACCTTCTTGAAGATCGGGCTCTGGTCCCAGGCGGTGCCCTTGTAGCGCTTGAGCACCTTGCCCAACTCCTTCTTGGAGATGTTGAGCACGCGGATCTTCAGCTGCTGGTCGCTCTCGGTGTTGTTGACCAGGTAGTGCAGGCCGCGCCAGGCGCCTTCCAGCTGCTGCATGTCGGCGTGGTGCAGGATGTGGTTGAGCTGCTCGCTGAGCTTGCGGTCGATCTCGGCGATGTAGGCCTTGATCGTCTGCGACACGTCCTCGCTGACCACGTCGCTGCGGCTGAGCACCTGCTCGGCCAGCGTGCGCACCGCGGACTCCACTTCTTCCTTGGCGCGTTCGCTTTTGGGCTTGAACTCGCGGTTCAGCAGCGCGGCGAAATCGCCCGCTTCCAGAACCTGGGTACCGCTGCCGGCTTCGGCCAGTTGTTCGCTCGCCATGGCTCAGCCCTCCTTCGGATCGGCGGGCTTGGCCGCCGAGACCAGCGACTGCAGCAGCGCCGGGTCGCGCAGCGCCTGCGCGATCAGGTTCTCGGCGCCGGCCTTGCCGTCCATGTAGGTGTCCAGGTTGGCGAGCTGGGTGCGCGCCTCCAGCAGCTTGGCCAGCGGCTCGACCTTGCGCGCGATCGCCGCCGGCGAGAAGTCGTCCATGCTCTCGAAGGTGATGTCCACCGCCAGTTCGCCTTCGCCGGTCAGCGTGTTGGGCACCTTGAACGTGGCGCGCGGGCGCATCGACTGCAGGCGGCTATCGAAGTTGTCCACGTCGATCTCCAGCGCCTTGCGTTCCTCCAGCGACGGCAGCTCGCCGGCATTGGCGCCGGACAGGTCCGACATCACTCCCATCACGAACGGGATCTGCACCTTCTTTTGCGCGCCGTAGACTTCCACGTCGTACTCGATCTGTACCCGTGGCGCCCGATTGCGCGCGATGAACTTCTGACTGTTTGCCATTGCCTCGTCTCCGATTGAGCCTTTCGACCCGGCCCGCCGGCAACGCCGTGCAGGCCGGCCGCGCACCTGCCGCCGGTTGATCCCCGGGACGCCGACGCGAAACGCCGGCGGCGCTCCCCCATCGCGCGCTCGCCGCCGTTCCGCCTCCACGTTCCCCTTGCGCCGTCGGTGCGTGGGCAGATCGCCGCACACCGGGCATCGCATGCCATGCGTGGCGCCGATCCCCTCGGCGCATCCCGCTGCACGGCGCTTTTCAGCGATGCGGCGAGTCTAGGAACGGCCCCGGCAGACCACCCGACATTTCGTCTCAGCGAAGGCCGCGTCTACGCCTGTGCACAAAGTGTGACGACGGTGATGGCTTTGCCCCGCTTCTTTCGGTTGTACCGATGACAGGCCCCGGGGTGGGCCGCGACCGCCGCAGATGACCACGATCCGTCGCATCACCGTACCGGCGCGCATGCCAACGCGCGCGCACCTCGCCGACGCCGGCGAACCGCTGTTGATCGACCTGCTGGCCTATATCGAGGAGAACATCGGCGAACCGGAGTTGGGCGGCGAGATGCTGCTGGCCGCGTTCCCGCTGTCGCGCGCCACCTTGTACCGGCTGTTCCAGGCGCGCGGCGGCGTGGCCAGCTACATCCGCGAGCAGCGCCTGCGCACCGCGCACCGCTACCTGCAGCTGCACCCGCAGTGCAGCCTGACCTGGTTGTTGTACGAAATGGGCTTCGCCTCGGAACGGCAGTTCCAGCGCGCGTTCCAGGCCCGCTTCGGCATGTCGCCGGCGCAATGGCGCAAGGCGTGCCGCGCGGCGCCGTGCCAGCCCAGGGAGGAGCGTCGCGGCCCCTACATCCCGATGTGGCGGATCATCCGCGAACTGTGCCGCACCTCGATGGTGGACGATGCGCCGGTGTACGCGCCGACGGAGCCGGCGACGGCGCAATAGCCGCCGCCGCGCCGCGTTCCCTGTAGGAGCGGCTTCAGCCGCGACAGGTTCGCGCTGGGGAACGATTCTGTCGCGGCTGAAGCCGCTCCTACAGAACGCGCCGCCGCCGGCGCGTGTCCCGCCTCAGCGAATCACCAGCACCGGCACCTGGCTGCGCGCCAGCACCTCGGCGGTCTGGCTGCCGAGCAGCACCCGGCTCATGCCGCGGCGGCCATGCGAGGTCATCACGATCAGATCGCAGCGGTGCGAAGTGGCGATATCGATGATGCCCTCGGCCGGATAGCGATCGAGCACATGGCAGCCGTGCGCGATCACGCCGGTGGCCTCGGCGGCGGCCAACGCCGGCGCCAGGATCTTCTGCGCGCCTTCTTCCCGGTCCTGCCGGTATTCGGGCGTGGCCTCGTAGCCCACGCTCCAGCCCATCGCGTCGTACATGCCCATCGCCCAGGGCTCGGACACGGTGACCACATCCACTTCCGCACCGAGCCTGGCGGCCAGCGCCAGGCCCTGCTGCAGCCCCTTGGCGGACAACTCGGAACCATCGATCGCAATCAGAATGCGCTGGTACATCTGCGTGCTCCGGTAACGCCGCTTGCAGCGGCATGGGTCCCATTGGACACCCGGCGTGGACGCCGCGCCTTGACCCGGATCAATTTCCGGGCGACCGCGCCGCCAGCGCGCGCGCCGGATTGCCGGCCACGCGCGCACCGGCAGGCACGTCGCGGGTGACCACGCTGCCCGCACCGATCACCGCATCGTCGCCGATCGTCACCCCGGGCAGCACGATCGCCCCGCCGCCGATCCACACGTTGCGGCCGATCGTCAGCGGCCGGCCGAATTCCAGCCCGGCCGCACGCTGCGCCGCATCGCGCGGATGGTCGGCCGCATACAGCTGCACCGCCGGCCCGATCTGCGTGCCGGCGCCGATGCTGACCTTGCACACGTCCAGGATCACGCAATTGAAGTTGAGGAACACGTCCTCGCCGAGGAAGACGTTGTAGCCGTAGTCGCAATGGAACGGCGGCCGCACCACCGCCCCGCGCCCGACCGCGCCCAACCGCTCGGCCAGCAACGCACGCCGCGTCGCCGGCGGTTCGGCCAGCGCCGCGTTGTAGCGCACCATCCACGCCTTGGCCGCGGCCTGGTCGGCCTGCAACTGCGCATCGCCGGGCCGGTACGGCTCGCCGGCCAGCATCTTGTCTTTCTCGCTAAGCATCCTGTCCTCCCAGGCGGTGTGGAGGGCGCATGATCGCATCGACCGCGACACCTGCGTTGTGATGCCCTCGCCGCATGGGCAATACTTTCTGCACTGCAGCCGGCCGGCGACCTGATCGTCATTGGGTGATCGCGTGAAACTTCGCCTTTTCTGCTTGGCCACCCTCCTCGCGATATTGTTCGGCACGCCGGTCCATGCCACGTCGACGCTTGCGTTCGAAGGCGGCGGCTACAGCATGACGTTCGAGATCGGCCACACCGATCGTCCGGTGATCGCCAGTATCCATTTCTACGAACCGGGCGACACCAAGGGTGTCGTATTGCGCGAGAGCTTCCAGGTAAGGACCTTCGACACCAAGCGCAAAGCGCTGCGGCTCGTCTACAGCGGCCGCGACCAGCGCGTGCCTCCCTTCACGCTGGTGGTGCATGCCAATACGTCGACACTGTCGATCGGAGGCAAACGCATCGCGTCCACCTTCAGCTGGGAGATGTAGCGTGGCGAAGCGACCGCGCTAGGCACCGGCCACGATCGCGCGCCGCCGCCCCCGGGCCGATCCATCTGCCGCGCTGGGCCGCCCCCACCGGTGCTAATGTCCCGCGCTTGACTCACCCCAATCCAGATCCCGGAGCCCCGCCATGCCCGCCGCTATCCTTCCCGTCCCCCGCCGCGCATGCCTGGCGCTGGCCCTGGGCCTTTCCCTGGCGCTGGCTGGTGCGGCAGGCGCGCAGACCGTACGCACGCCGGATGTTCCGCCGCCGCAGGACACGCCGTATCCGGGCAGCATCGCGCTGCAGGTGGATGCCGGCGACGTGCGCCAGGGCATCTACCGGGTGCGCGAGACCATTCCGGTCGCGGCCGGGCGGCTGACGCTGCAGTATCCGCAGTGGATCCCCGGCGACCATTCGCCGAGCGGGCCGGTGGCGATGCTGGCCGGGCTGACGCTCACCGCCAACGGCGCGCCGCTGGCGTGGCGCCGCGACACCTTCGATGTCTACACCTTCCACGTGGACGTGCCGCAGGGCGTGTCCGCGATCGAGGCCAGCTTCCAGTACCTGTCGCCGCGCGACGACGGCTTCGAGATGACCGACAGGATGCTGCAGCTGGAATGGAACAAGCTGGCGTTGTATCCAGCGGGACACTACACGCACGGCATCCGCGTGGTGCCCAGCGTGACCCTGCCGGCAGGCTGGCAGTTCGGCACGGCGCTGGAGACCGCCACGCAGTCCGGCGCCACCACCACGTTCAAGCCGGTCGATTTCGAAACCCTGGTCGATTCGCCGATCTACGCCGGCCGCTATTTCAAGCGCGTGGACCTGACCCCGCCGGGCAGCGCGCCGGTGCATCTGAATGTCATTGCCGATACGCCGGCATCGCTGGAGATCACGCCCGCGCAGTTGCAGGCGCACCGCAACCTGGCCGTGCAGGCGCTGAAGCTGTTCGGCTCGCATCACTACGACCACTACGACTTCCTGTTCTCGCTGTCCGACGTGCTGGGCGGCAACGGCCTGGAGCACCACCAGTCCAGCGAGAACGGGCTGGAGGCGGACTACTTCAGCGCCTGGGCCGACAACGCGCCCGACCGCGATCTGCTGGCGCACGAGTACACCCACTCCTGGAACGGCAAGTTCCGCCGTCCGGCCGATCTGTGGACGCCCACCTTCAATGTGCCGATGGGCGACTCGCTGCTGTGGGTCTACGAAGGGCAGACCCAGTATTGGGGCTATGTGCTCACCGCGCGCGCCGGGATGTGGACGCCGGAACAGTTCCGCGATGCGCTGGCGATGACCGCGGCCAACTACGACCGCAACCGCGAGGGCTTCCAATGGCGTTCGCTGGAAGACACCACCAACGATCCCACCGCCGCGCATCGGGCGCCGCTGCCCTACCGCAGCTGGCAGATGAGCGAGGACTACTACAGCGGCGGGCAGATGCTGTGGCTGGCGGTGGATGCCAAGCTGCGCGCGCTCAGCCACGGCCGCAAGTCGCTGGACGATTTCGCCAAGGCCTTCTTCGGCGTGGACGACGGCAGCCACGCGGTCAGGACCTACACCTTCGACGACGTGGTGGCCGCGCTCAATGGCGTGGCCGCGTTCGACTGGGCCGGCTACCTCGCCCCGCGCGTGGATGCGGTGAACCCGCCGCTGCTGGAAGGGCTGCAGGCCAGCGGCTGGAAACTGGTCTATACCGACCAGCCGAGCGCGTTCGAGAAGCAGTACGACAGCCGCCACCAGTCGGCGCGCCACCGCTACAACTTCGCCTGGTCGCTGGGCCTGGTGATGAACGACGATGCCAGCATCAACGACGTGGTGTGGGACGGCCCCGCGTTCAAGGCCGGCGTCAGCACCGGCGCCACGGTGCTGGCGGTCAATGGCCAGGACTACACGCGCGAGGTACTCAAGCAGGCCATCGCCGACGCCAAGGGCGGCACCGCGCCGATCGTGCTGACGCTGAAGTTCCAGGGCGGCGTGCGCAGCGTGGAGGTGAACTACCACGACGGCCTGCAGTACCCGCACCTGGTGCGGGTGGACGGCACGCCGGACAGCTTGAGCCAGGTCATCGCCGCGCGACGCTGACGCGACGGGCGGCCGGGTCCGTACCGGTCGCCACTGCGCGGGCAGGCCACGCGAAGGCAAACGGGCCTGGCGCCGCCATTGGGAAGCGCCGCGCATCGGGCACCCCGGCGCGGACGCGGTCCATGCCGCCTCCCGGTCCACCGCCAGCCGGGGTGGCCGGATCGTCGCCGGCCAAGGCGGCGCGGCGCTGGTCGCAGCGCGAGCGCGGCTGCCTTTCCCGCGAAAAACTGTGGCAGAATTCTCACAATAAGCGTGCTGGGGAGCACGAAGACGCCTCGGACTATGGTGGTTTCTGCGCCATTGCCGCCTGGCGACCGCCGCACTTCGATGCCCTGCCGAGTTCAGCGCGCGCCCCTCCGGATCTGGTGAGCACATGGACTTCCGCACTTCGTTCGACCTGGCCTCGTCGCGCATGAAGCTCGTCCTCCGCGGCGTCCTGCTGGCGCTGGCGGCGCTGGCGTTGAGCGGCTGCCAGCCGCGCCAGACCGGCATGTTCTCCACCCTGGAACTGGACAAGGACGGCCTGCTGTACGGCTACGAGATCTTCATCGTCAAGGCCGATCGCGACGCCGGCGCGGGCCAGGACTACTACGCGATCGTGCAGTGCGCCGACGGCAAGGCCGGGCCGCCGGCGATCGGCCAGGTGACGATGACCGCCGATCAGGTGCGCATCGCGCTGCCGTCGCACGCGACGCCGGGCTGCCCCTCCTCCACCTTCGTCGGCACGGTGGGGTTCAAGGAACTGGCCGGGCATTTCGCCGGCGGCGAGCAACTGGCGCTGGCCCGCAAGTACAGCTTCTGGGAATGAACGCCCTCGCCTGACCCCGGCCGTGCTTGTTGGAAGACGGACGGCAATGCTAGCGTCGCAGCGCACGCCTCCACAGGACGACTCCATGAACGCGCAGGGAGTACGCCCGTTCCGTTGGACGCAGCGTGCTGCCGCCGAGTCGCCGTTGGCGTGTTGTCCATTGCAGCCGGAACATTCCTGGGAGGTCGCATGAAGATGCTGTGTGCCGTCGTGTTGGCGGCGGTCTTGATACCGGGCGCGTCCGCGCATGCCGATTCGCCGAAGTCCTCGCCCTTGCTCGGCAGCTGGGCCGTGGACGTGTCACGGTTGCCGAAGCCGCCGCAGGAACGGCCGCAGAGCGTCACCCTGACGTTCGGCGAAGCCGGCGGCGGCAAGTGGGCCGCCAAGGTCGACATTGTCGAACAAGGCGGCGGGAAGATGCATGCCGAAGGCGCCGCCGCCCTCGATGGCCGGGCCACGCCGGTGAAGAACAATTTCGAAGCGGACACCTTCGCCCTGCAGCGGCCTTCGCCCAACGTGCTGGTGATGATGCTGGCCAAGGATAGAAGCGTGGCCTCGACCCGGATCTACACCGTCGCCGCGGATGGCCGTTCGATGACGGAAACCGTCGCCGCGTTCGCGCCCGACGGCAGCCCGACGATGCGCACCAACTATTTCACCCGCGTCCCGTCGCCACCACGCCGCTGAGTCCGGCGGCATTCGACGAGCCGGCATCGCGTCGCGGCGCACGTTCATCCACTCTGCTCGAAGGCGCAGGCCATGCGCCTTCCACCCACCCATTCCCGGAGGTTGCAATGAAGCGAGTCACCGGCATTGGCGGCATCTTCTTCAAGGCCAACGACGCGGCGGCGTTGCAGGCCTGGTACAAGCGGCATCTGGGAATCGATGTGCAGGCGTGGGGCGGCACGGCGTTCCCCTGGACCGACGCTGCCGGCACGCCGGTCGCCGGCAGCACCATCTGGTCGATCGGCGCGGCGCAAGGCGAGCAGTTCGCGCCCAGCACGGCGCCTTTCATGATCAATTACCGGGTGGACGACCTGCACGCGCTGGTCGCGGCATTGCGCGAGGAAGGCTGCAACGTGCTCGACCGTGTGGACGAGTCCGAATACGGGAAGTTCGCCTGGGTCATCGATCCGGAAGGCAACAAGGTGGAACTCTGGCAACCGCCTGCGGGGCAGTGAGCGCCCCGGCTATGCGGATGCGTTCCCAACGGCAGGTGTTGATCGCGATCGTATTGGTGAGCGCGCTATGCGCATGCGGCTCACCAACACCGCCACTACCGGCGTCGGGTACCGATCAGGCCCGGGTCTGGACCGGACTTTCCTGTTCGTCTGAGACACGGGAAGAAGACCGTCTCCTGGTTTCGTCGATCCCACATGGCGAGAAGACGACCTGCGTGGATCGTGGCGCGGTCCATATCGACTACCGGAAAGATGCGCTTCGCATCCTTCCCTATAGAGCCGGCATCACGGCGCTGGAACTGCGTTGCGTTTCCCAGCAACAAGCCAATTCCTTCTTTCGGGAAGCACAGGACCAGCTAGCAATCCTGGTGGCGGGCGACAACGCGATCGCGACTTACCATGTCGAGCCACCGACGATGGGATGCGGATGGCATGGTGCGAGCGATCTGCTGCAGGCCGTCGCGCAGTGCGAGCGCATCGCCGACGCCTGGTCCGTGCCCAGCAAGCGCTGTTCGACACTATGCGACCAGACGAGCGACGCTGACACCGGCATCTGCGTTGCCAACACGCGCACGCGCTGAACGGGGCTTCGATCGCGCTGTCGCCGAGTTTGCGCGGCGCGCCCAGCGAGGCGCTGCGCGAGATCTGCACCTTCGGCCGCACTTCGTGCAACAGCTCGCGCTGGATCTCGCGCAGGAAGCGCGAAGGCACGGATGGCATCTTCTTCAAGGCCAACGACGCGGCGGCGTTGCAGGCCTGGTATGAGCGCCATCTGGGCATCAATGTGCACGAATGGGGAGGCACGGCATTCGCCGGGACTGCAGCGCTGCCGTGCGAACGCGGGCAACCCAGGAACCTGCAACGGCGCTAAAGTAGCGGCCCGATTGCCAGACATGCCCTCCGTGACGCCCAAGTTCTGGCTGCTGCAAGCGTTCGGCTGGTCGCTGTTCCTGTCGCTCGCCTACGCCGCCCGCCCCAGCGAAGCCGCGGTCGCCGACGGGCTGCAGTTCGTGGCGATATGCGCATTGAGTGCGGCCGGGCTGGCGGGAAGCCTGGTGCTGCGCTGGATCTACCGGCGGTTGCAGGCCGATGGCTATGGCGACGTGCGTTGGCTGGGCATCCTGTTTGCCGCAAGCGTGCTGGCGGCCGTGGCGATCGACCTGCTGTTCCACGCCGCGCTGTCCCTGGGCGCAGGGCTGGCCCCGGCCCTGGCGGCGCTGCGGGAAGCGCAGCCGGCGATGTCGCGCGCGCCGCTGCTGGCCGTGGCCTATATCGCCTGGAGCCTGCTGTACCTGGCCATCAGCCGGCAGACCCGGCTGCAGCAGGCGGCCCGCACCCAACGCGATCTGCAACTGGCGTTGAAGGACGCGCAATTGCAGCGCCTGCTGGGCCAGCTCAGCCCGCATTTCACCTTCAATACGCTCAACAACATCCGCGCGTTGATCCTCAAGGACCCGGAAGCCGCGCGCGAGCAACTGACGCGCTTTGCCGCCACGCTGCGCTACCAGTTCTCCGGCGGCGACGAGGCGCTGGTGTCGGTGCGCGAAGAGCTCGAGGTGGTGCGCGACTACCTGGGCCTGGTCGGCCTGCAGCTGGGCGCGCGGCTGCGCTACCAGGAACGGGTGGACCCGCAGGCGCTGGCGATGCGCGTCCCGCGCTTCTGTCTGCAGCTGCTGGTGGAGAATGCGATCAAGCATGGCCTGGGGCCGAGCAGCAGCGGCGGCGAACTGCAGGTCTGCGTGGCCATGCAGCGCGGCGGCCTGCACCTGGAGGTGCGCAATACCGGCCGGCTGCGCAGCGACGACGGGCAAGGCACCGGCTTGAACAACCTGCGCCAGCGCCTGCTGCTGTCGTTCGGGCCCGGCGCCGGCTTGCGCCTGGTCCAGGAAGAGGAGTGCGTGGTGGCCAGCGTGTGGATAGGAGCGGCGGCGTGATCGAAGCGGTGATCGTGGAGGATTCGGAACTGGCCCGTTTCGAGTTGCAGCATCAACTCAAGGCCTATCCGCAGGTGAGCGTGGTCGGCCACGCGGCCGACGTGGAGGCGGCGGTCGCGCTGATCGAAGCGGTCGCGCCCGATGTGGTGTTCCTGGATATCGACCTGCCCGGTGGCAATGCCTTCGACGTGCTCGAACGCCTGGCGCAGGTGCCGCGCATCGTCTTCACCACCGCCTTCGATGCCTATGCGCTGAAGGCCTTCACGTTCAACACCGTGGACTACCTGCTCAAGCCGATCGAACCGCAGCGGCTCGCGCAGGCGATCCAGAAACTGTCCGAGTCGATGCCGGCGAGCCCGGCGCGGCGTTCGATGGACAGCGCCATCTTCATCAAGGACGGCGAGCACTGCTTCCTGGTCAAGCCGCGCGACGTACGGGTCATCGAGGCGGTCGGGAACTACAGCCGCGTCCACTTCCAGCAGCATGCGCCGCTGCTGTATCGCCCGCTCGGCGCGATCGAGGCGCAGCTGGCGCCGGAGAAGTTCTTCCGCGCCAGCCGCAAGTACATCGTCAATCTCGACTACGTGGAGCAGGTGGCGCCCTGGAGCAACGGCGGCCTGCTGCTCACGCTGCGCGGCGGGCTGGAGGTGGAGGTGTCGCGGCGGCAGAGCGCGCGCTTCAGGGAACTGTTGAGCCTGTAGCCGCATCCGCCTCGCGCACGCCGCTGCTGTCGCCCAGCAGCCGATCGTGCAAGGTCATCGTGGGCCGGCCATCGCGATCCTGGCCGAAGCTCAACGCATCCAGCCCCCCGTCCAGATAGTAGCGGCCGTCCGCATGCGCCTGCAGCGGCAGTGCATCCTCGCCGTCACGCTGCAGCTGCAGGCGGCCATCCACTTGCGCAAGCACGCGAGTGCCGTCGGCGAAGCGGTACTGCCCGGTGCGGCCCGGCGGCGGCGCATGCGCCGGGTCCGCGCCGGGATACGGCCGCCCGGCCGCCATCGCCGCCAGGCGCACGGCCAGCGTGGTGGGATCCAGGAACTCGGCATTGGTGAGCACCGCCACGAACACGTCCAGCTCGCTGATGCGCACCACATAGCTGTTGAAGCCGTTGATGAAGCCGCCGTGCTCCACGTCCGGCAATCCGTTCGCCTGGCCGATGATCCAGCCGAACCCGTAGGGCGACAGGGTGCCGTCGGCGAGCCTGGTCTTGGCCATGGCCTGGGCGAGCACTGCGGCCGGCAGCAGCGTGGCATCGCGCAGCGCGCGGTGCCAGATCGCCAGGTCGTCCACGCTGCTGATCAGGCCGCCGGCGCCCTGCGGCTGCGACATGCCGATGAAGTCCGCGTTCTGCAGCGTCTGCCCGGCACGGCGGTAGCCATGGGCGCGGTGCGGGATCAGCGCCAGGTGATCGTCGTAACGCGTGTGGGTCATGCCCAGCGGCTGGAAGATCGCCTGCTGCATGTAGGCCGCGTAGGGCTGGCCGGCGAGGCGTTCGATCAGGTGGGTCAGCACGATGTAGTTGGAATTGCTGTAGCGGAACCGCGTGCCCGGCGCGAACTCCAGCGGCAGGTCCTGGAAGTACCCGATCAGGCGCATGGCATCGGTGTCCTCGCGGCGCGCGGCGCGCGAGGCGGGGATGCTGCTGACGTTCTTGATGCCCGAGGTATGCGTCAGCAGCTGGCGGACCGTCACGTTCGCCAACGGGCCGTGCAATGCCGGATCCAGCGACAGCAGCGTCGCCTCCAGGTCCAGCTTGCCGGCCTGGACCAGCTGCAGCACCGCCACCGCCGTGAACTGCTTGGTGACCGATGCCAGGCGCAGCGCCGATTCCGGCTGCATCGGCACGCCGTTCTCCATATCGGACATGCCATAGGCCTGGCGCAGCAGCACCCGATCGCCGCGGGTCACCAGCACCACGCCCCCCGGCCCGGCGTCCTTGAAGAAGTCCGTGGCCGCCTGGGCCAGGCCCGCCTCCGCTGGGGCCGCGACCGCCCCCGTCGCGGCATGCGCGGTGCCGGCCATGGCCAGGACCGCTGCCAGCAACCACGTCAAACGATGTGTCATGCGCCTTCCCCTTGGTGATGTAGGGCAAGGCTGGCGCGCGCTGGCGCCGCACTCCAGCGACCTATGACGGACGGGCGGCACGCCGCGTGAGCGGTCGTCGGCACGGATGAGTGGAGCGGCGGGCACGGGATCTGCGCGCCGACCGCGGCCAGTGCAGCGCCGGCTGTCGGCGGAACCTGCGCATGCGCCAGCGGGGAACGCCGCTGCCGCGCAGTGCCTGCGTATCCTCAGGGCCACTCGCCAGGCGCCGCTCCAAGCGGCTCGACGGCGAAGAGCGGAACCAGGGCATGTGGTCGATTCCCGAGCAAGCCGCTCGGGAATGGATGCGGCGGCCTGGGACCTGCTAATGCGATCGGGACCCGGCATCGTGGCCTATCCCGATCGCGTCGATGACCTAGATCACCGTCAGATTCGCGTACGCCATCACCAGCCACTTCGCGCCGACCTCGTCGAACTGCACCTGCACGCGCGCGTGCGCGCCGTTGCCTTCGTAGTCGATGACCACGCCGCCGCCGAACTTGGGGTGCTGCACGTTGGCGCCGAGCTTGATCGCCGGCGCCTCGATGGCGCTGTGGCCGAGGTTGCGCGGCGCGCCCAGCGAGGCGTTGCGCGACACCTGCACCTTCGGCCGCACTTCGTGCAGCAGTTCGCGCGGGATCTCGCGCAGGAAGCGCGAGGGCACGTTGTAGTTGTCCTGGCCGTGGATGCGCCGCGACTCGGCGTAGCTGAGCACCAGCTTGTGGCGCGCGCGGGTGATGCCGACGTAGGCCAGGCGCCGCTCTTCCTCCAGGCGCCCGCTCTCCTCCAGCGAACGCGCGCTGGGGAACAGGCCATCCTCCATGCCGACCAGGAACACCAGCGGGAACTCCAGGCCCTTGGCCGAATGCAGCGTCATCAGCTGCACGCCCTCCTCGCCGGCCTGGGCCTGGCCTTCGCCGGCCTCCAGCGAGGCGTAGGCCAGGAACGCGACCAGCTCGGTCATCGCCTGGCGGCCTTCGTCGGCGTCCTCGTCGTTGTCGGCGCGGACGAAGCGCGAGGCGACCGAGACCAGTTCGTCGAGGTTGTCGGTGCGCGATTCCGAATCCAGCCCGCCGCGGCTTTCCTTGCTCCAGTGCTCGCGCAGCGCCGAGCGCGCCAGCACCTGGTCGATCTGCTCGGGCAGCGGCAGGCCGGCCACCTCGGCGGACAGCTGCTCGATCAGGCCCAGGAACTGCGCCAGCGCATTGCGCGCCCGCGCCGCCAGGTCGCCGCCCTGCTGCGCGGCCTGTTGTGCGGCGGCCCATAGCGACAGCGACTGCGCGCGCGCCAGGCGCCGCACTTCGTCCAGGGTGCGGTCGCCGATGCCGCGCGTGGGGGTGTTCACCGCGCGCTCGAACGCCGCGTCGTCGGCGCGATTGGCGACCATGCGCAGGTAGGCCAGGGTGTCCTTGATTTCGGCGCGCTCGAAGAAGCGCATGCCGCCGTAGACGCGGTACGGCACCTGTTCGGCGATCAGCGATTCTTCGAACGCGCGCGACTGCGCGTTGCTGCGGTAGAGCACCGCCGCCTCGCTGTAGCTGCCGCCGTCGCGCACCCATTGGCGCACGCGCTCGACCACGTAGCGCGCCTCGTCGATCTCGTTGTAGGCCGCGTACAGGTCGATCGGGTCGCCGTCGCCCGAATCGGTCCACAGCTGCTTGCCGATGCGGTCCGGGTTGTGCGCGATCACCGCGTTGGCGGCGTTGAGGATGTTGGCGCTGGAACGGTAGTTCTGCTCCAGGCGGATGGTCTGCGCGTTCGGGAAATCCTTCAGGAAGCGCTGCACGTTCTCGACCTTGGCGCCGCGCCAGCCGTAGATCGCCTGGTCGTCGTCGCCGACCACGAACACGCGCCCGGTGTCGCCGGCGAGCACGCGCACGAACGCGTACTGGATCGCGTTGGTGTCCTGGAACTCGTCGACCAGGATCTCGCTGAAGCGGCTGCGGTAATGCGCCAGCAAGGCCGGGTTGTCGCGCAGCAGTTCGTGCGCGCGCAGCAGCAGCTCGGCGAAATCGACCAGGCCGGCGCGATCGCAACGCTCCTGGTACAGCGCGTAGGCGCTGCGCAAGGTGGTGGTCCACTCGTCGCGCGGCTCGGGCTGGATGTGCTGCGCGCGCCGGCCCTCGTCCTTCTGCTGGTTGATCCACCACACGATCTGCTTGGGCGGGAACTTGCCCTCGTCCAGTTCCAGCTGCTGCACGACGCGCTTGACCAGCCGCAGCTGGTCGTCCGAATCCAGCACCTGGAAGCTTTCCGGCAGCTTGGCGTCGGTCCAGTGCAGGCGCAGCAGGCGGTGCGCCAGGCCGTGGAAGGTGCCGATCCACATGCCGCGGCTGCCGTTGCGCAGCTGCAGGTCGGTGCGGTGGCGCATCTCGCCAGCCGCCTTGTTGGTGAAGGTGACCGCAAAGATGCCGTGCACCGGCACGCCGTGGACTTCGTTGAGCCAGGCGATGCGGTGGGTGAGCACGCGCGTCTTGCCGGACCCGGCGCCGGCCAGGACCAGGTAATGGCCGGACGGGGCGGAGACGGCCTCGCGCTGGGCGGGGTTCAGATCATCGAGCAAATGGGAGACATCCACCCGGGTATTTTACCGGTTGCGGCGGCGCACCGGCTGCGACCGGGCAGCCCGATCGCGAAAAAGGCCGCGACGGCGTGTCACGCCGACCCGGCTACAGCCCGCTACCGCGCGCTTCTGTCCACATACGGCCGCGACTGCAGGATCAGCACCTCGTCGCCGACCACGGCCCATTCGATGTCCTGGTCCGCGCCGCCCAGCGCCTGCTTGGTGGACGCGCCGACCCTGGCCAGCCGCGCGATCAGCGCATCGGTCAGCACCTGGCGCGAACCGGTGATGGGCACTTCGCGGACGCCGCCGCCCGCGTCGGCCACCAGCTGGGTGTCTTCCGCCGACCGGCTCAGCACCTGCACCGCCTTGGACCAGGTCGAATACATCACCTGTTCGGCCTGGCGCTTGCCTTCGACCACGCGGATACCGAGTCCGCGCTTGGCCGAGATGTAAGTGATGTGGCGGCGGGCGGCATCGAACGGATCGCGGGTGATCATCACCCCGGAACTGTCCGAGGGCGCGGCACGCTGCACCAGCACCGCCATGGCCACCGCATCCTGGCGCAGCCCCGCGGCCGTGCGCGCCTCGTAGGCCTCGAAGTTGTAGACCGACGCCCACACCGTCTGCACGGCCTTGGCCAAGGCATCGGCGCGGGTCACATTGGGCACGGTGGTGTACAGGCCGGCACCGCTGAAGCCCGGCAGATCCTCGGAGTTGGACGAACTGCGCACGAATACCGCATCGCCGTGCAGTTGATCCCGCCATCGCTCGTCGAGCGCGCGAACGAAGGCGGGGTCGGGCGCCGCGTCGGCGATCTCGGCACGCAGCGTGGCCAGCGCCTCGCGACGGACGTTCGCGTCGGTAGCGAACCCCGGGCGACGCTGCAGGTCCTGCAGGCGCTGCGGAATCTGCAGCCGCTGCATCGCCGCCTGGTAGTGCGAGAACGGGATGCAGAAGCCGTCCGGCACGCGCGCGGCCGGCGGCAGCGCCGCCTTCAGCGTGCCGAGGTTGGCGGCCTTGACGCCGCAGTGGCCGCTGTCGCGCGCACGCAGGGCCGCCAGGGGCTTGAGCGCGACCACCGTCAGGTCCGGGCGCGGCAGGTTGCGCGCCGCCGGGCGGGCGGCTGCGGCCGATGGCGTCCTTGGCGGGCGCGTCAGTGGCGTCACCCGGTAGTCGTTGTGGGTGACGTCCAGCGCCACCCAGCGGCCGTCGTACTGGCGCAGGGCGTTCTGCGCATCGCGTACATAGACATTGGGAATGCCCCAACCCTTGGCCAGCAGGTTCACGTGGGACAGCAGGGTGGACGGACGCTGCGTCACCAGGCCGGCGACCGGCGCCAAGGCGATGGGCACCTCGTCCAGGACCGGGATGTCGCGCGGCGACAGCGTGCGCAGCTGTTCCTCGGAGCGCACGATGCGCAGCCGCCCCTCGGCGCGGCCCGTGTTCAACGGCAGGAACCGCTGCTCGCGCAGCAACGCCTCCTGGCTGACGTAGGGCAGCCCCATGGAACTGGCCAGTTGCTCGTGCTGGGTGGAGTTGGTCTTGAAGCGGATCGGCTCGCGGAACGAGGCGCGCACCACCTCGTCGGTCTGCCGCAGCAAGGCCGCGGTGAGCGTGTCGCCCTCCCAGAACTCGTAGGTATAGCCCGGCAGGTCCCGCTGCCAGCTGATGGTGCCGAACAGGAAGCGCCGCTGCGGGTCGCGGTACTGCGCGTTGCGCGTCGCCTTGTCCATGGCAGGCACCAGCCGCTGGCGTTGCACGAACTGCTCGTGCAACGCATGACGCGGCGTATTGATGTAGTAGATGCGCGCGGCATTCTGCCGGTCGATCACGAAGATCAGGTGCGGCATCTCCAGCGCGGTCCCGGCGTTGTACACACGGGCGAGCTGCATGAACTGCGCGCGGGTATCGATGCGCGGCAGATAATCCGGCCCCTGCGTCGGCTGCAGCGGGTTCGCATCGCTGCCCTGGCGGTATTCGTAGGGCGACGGTTTGCGCGCGGTCTGCGCCGTCACGGGCGCGGTACACCATGTCAGCAACGTGAGCGCGGCGGCCCAGGCGAACAGGCGCTGGCGCCGGGCAGGGTGCGTGCGGGATCGGTCCATGATGCCGGTGCGGGAATCGAGAGTGCGGATCTTAAGCCAGTCCAGGCGGCTTTGGACGCGGTGAGGGCGCTATCGGACGCGCGGCATCGGTGCCGTGCGCATCGGCTATGCGCCGGCGACCGCCGGCCGCACTTCGCCCAGCAACGCCTGCGCCTGCTGCTGCGCCTGCACGCGCAACTCCGGGATCGCCAGGCTTTCCCACAGGCTGCCGATGCGCAGGCTGCCGAGCACGCGCAGGCGCGGATCGGCATGGCCGTCGGCGTCGAGCAGCGCGCCGTCGGGCGCGGTGGCGACGCCGATGCCGTGTGGGCCGGGCGCGGCGTGGCCGCAGCCCAGCAGTTGGTGCAGCAGCGGATTGCGCATGGTCTGCGCGCGCAGCTCCACGCCGGTGGCGTTGACCAGGTAGTGCGCGTCCAGTTGCAGCGCCAGCCCGTCGGGACCGACCGCGTTGACCTGCACGCAGGCGCCGACCGGGAACACCGTGTCCAACCGCGCGCGGTGCACGCGCAGCTGGCCGATCCGGCGCATCGCCTGCAGCTGCGCGAACACCGGCGCGGCGATGCGGTGCCGGTGCGCGTCCCAGTAGCGCACGGCATGGCGCAGGAAGCGCCGCTGGTCGCTGGCCGACAGCGACTGCCACAGCGCCTGGCCCAGCGGCCGCAGCCGCTCCATCACGCCCTGCCAGGGCAGGCCGCGCGCCTGCGCCGCGACCGCATGCCGGCGCAGCGCGCGCAGGCGCTGGCGCAACGGCAGCGCCAGCAACGGCTGCGGGTCGAAGTCGGCCGCGGCGTGGCCGGCATGCCCGGCATGCGGCAGCGGCAATACCGCATGCCGCGAGATCACGTGCACCGGGCCGCGGTGCGCATTGGCGAGCAGGGTCAGCACGCTGTCGGCCATGCTCAGGCCGGCGCCGACGATGCACACCGTGGACTCGCGCGGGATCGCGCGCAGCTGTTCGTAGTTCCAGGCGTCCACGCGCACATGCGCGGGCAGGCTGGCCGCGCCGCGCGCCGGCAACGGGCGCAGGCTGTTGCCCAGCGCCAGCACCGTCGCCTGCGCGCGCAGCGTCGCCCCATCCTGCAGGTGCAACGCCTGGCCGCGCGCGTCCCGGTCCAATGCCACCACCCGCTGCTGCCGCCACTGCAAGTGCGCCAGGCTTGCGGCCTGCGCCTGCGCCAGCCGCGCGCGCAGGTAGTCGGCGTAATGGCGGCGCTGCACGTAGGCCTGCGCCAGCGCGTCGCGTTGCTGCGCCGGATACAGCCCCTGCTGCTGCAGCCAGTCGAGGAAGTCGTCGGGCAGCTCGGCAAAGGCGCTCATGCGCCCGGCCGGCACGTTCAGCAGGTGCTCCGCGCACGGCGTCGCATAGGCCACGCCCTGCGCCAGCGCCGCCTGCGGTTCGATCAGCTGCAGCCGCAGCGCCTGCGTGGCCTGCCGCAGCAGGTGCAGCGCCACCAGCGTGCCGGCCGCGCCGCCGCCGACGATGGCGATATCGCAGTCGCAGTCGCCATCGGATGCGGTGGGCAAGAGGTCGCTCATGCCGGCGATTGTAAGGGATGCCCCCGCCGGCTCCGCCCACGGCTAAGAACCATCGCTCATGTCGGCGCGAACATCGCGCATGGCGGCGACATCATGCTGTCATGTACGTGCGCACTCACATCAACGCATCGGCCAGGCGGGCGATGCCTTCGCGGCTGCGCCGCCAGGTGGGCCGCTTGCGCCAGTCCTCCAGCGACAGCGCGCGCGCATCCGCCAGATAATCGGCCTCCACCGCGCGCAGCCGCTGCACCACCTCGGCGCAGTAGCACAGCACGCCGATCTCGGCGTTCAGCGCGAACGAGCGGATGTCCAGGTTGATCGAGCCGACCAGGGCGATGCCCTCGTCCACGCTCAGGTGCTTGGCATGCAAGAAGCACGGCCGGTACAGCGCGATCTTGACCCCGCTGCGCAGCAGTTCGTCGTAGTAGGCCTCCTGCGCCCAGGCGGTGAGCCGCTGGTTGCTGCTCTCCGACAGGATCAGCTGCACGTCCACGCCGGACAGCGCGGCGATGCGCAGCGCGCTGAGCGTGGCCTCGTCGGGCACGAAGTACGGCGTGACCATCACGATCCGCCGCCGCGCCAGGTGGATCAGCGCGTTGACCGCATCGCGCGCGTTCTCGAACGGATACGCCGGGCCGCTGGGCAGCAGTTGCGTGGCGGTGTCGGCGCCGTGCACCGCGGTGCCTTCGGCCACGCGCAGGCGCTGCCCGGTCTCGATGAACCAGTCGCTGGCGAACACCGCCTCCAGGTGCCCGACCACCGGCCCCTGCAGGCGCACCACCAGTTCGCGGTTGGGATGGCCGCGCACGAATTCGGCCGCGGCCAGGTTCTGCGAACCGGTGTAGCCGACGCGGTTGTCGATGACCGCGATCTTGCGGTGGTTGCGCAGGTCCATGCGCCCGCTGCGGCGCCAGCGCAGGCCGCCCGGCAGCAGCGCCTGCACCTCGACGCCGGCCGCGCGCAGGCGCTTGCGGTAGCGGCGCAGCCCGCGCTTGCCGCCGCGCGCATCGAGCAGCAGGCGGCAGCGCACGCCGCGCGCGGCGGCGCGCAACAGCGCCGCCACGACCGCGTCGCCGACCGCATCGTCGAACATCAGGTAGTACAGCAGGTGCACGCGCTCCACCGCCGCGTCGATGTCGTCGATCAGCGCCTGCAGCGAGTCCGCATAGCGATCGAGCAATTCCACGGTGTTGCCATGGGTGGGCATGAAGTCGCCCTGGCGCTCGATCAGCGGCACCACTTCGGCGATCGCGGTGTCGGCGGGCGGGGTCCAGCGCAGCGCGGTCAACGGCACCTGCTGCTCGCGGATCACCTGCGAGGCCTGCGCCTGGCGCTGGATGCGCTCGCGCGACAGCCACGGGTGGCCCAGCAGCAGGTACAGCGGCAGGCCAAGCACCGGCACGAACCCGACCAGCAGCAGCCAGCTGCGCGCCGCGCCGGGCGTGGTGCGCGCCGGAATCCACAGCAACGCCACCAGCCGGATCAGCCAGTCCAGCGCCAGCAGCCAGGTGCCTTCCAACCAGAACGGCAGCATCGCGACCCTTTCGCACGCCAAGTCGCCCGATTCTGCGGGCTGCGGCGGCAAACGCAACCATTGCGTGCCGTGCCGCGGCTGGCGGCGCGCGCCGGGCGCCTGCCTCGCGCAGCGGCGACGGCCTGCAGCCGGCACAGAATGTGCGGACCCCAGACGCACGAAACCCGCCTTGCGGCGGGTTCCGTGTCGACCTCGAAAGGCGATCCAGCGATCAGTCGATCACTTGATCTTGCCTTCCTTGTACAGCACGTGCTTACGCACGACCGGGTCGTACTTCATCATTTCCATCTTCCCCGGGGTGTTCTTCTTGTTCTTGTCCGTGGTGTAGAAGTGGCCGGTGGCGGCCGAGGAAATCATACGGATCTTGTCACGCTTGCCTGCCATGATTGTTTACTCCTCAGACCTTTTCGCCGCGCGCGCGCAGCTCTTTCAGAACGGCGTCGATCCCGTTCTTGTCGATGGTGCGCAACGCATGCGCGGAAACACGGAGCTTGATCCAGCGGTTCTCGCTGGCGACCCAGAAGCGGCGCTCGTGCAGGTTGGGCAGGAAGCGACGACGGGTTCTGTTGTTGGCGTGGGAGACGTTGTTACCCGTCTGCACACGCTTGCCGGACACTTGGCATACGCGGGACATTACGCACCTCGATAAATAGTTTGAGTCGCCCATAGCCTGGGAGACGGCGGCCCCGGCAGCCTTGCGGCCACCACGCGACGTGGGAAATCAAGCAGTTACGCTGGGAGAGGCCGGCCGGAAATCGCGTGTCCGGCCGCCGGCCCGACAGCAGTCGGGCACAGCGAGCCGCGCATTATGCATGCCTTTCCCTTGTGTCGCAAGCACTTACCGCCGCCGCGCGGGCCTGGCGCAGTTCCGCCCAGGCGCGCCGCGCCACCTGCCAGGCCGAGCGCAGGAACAGCAGCAGCAGCGCCGCGGCGATCAGCAGGTCCGGCCAGCCGGCGCCGAACGCCCACACCGCGATGCTGGCCAGGATCACCGCGCCGCCCTCGTAGACGTCGTTGAGCGAGCACGCCCAGGCCGAGGCCAGGTTGATGTCGCCACGGCGGTACGGCCACAGCAGGCGCAGACACAGCAGGTTCGCCGCCAGGTTCAGCGCCGCGGCCACGCCCATGCTCTCGAACAGCGGCAGCTGCGGGTGCAGCAGCTTCCAGCCGATGCCGGCGGCCACCGCCAGCGCCGCGGCCAGGATCAGCGCGGCCTTGAGCAGCGCCACCCGCGCCTTCGCCGCCAGGCTGGCGCCGACCACGGCCAGGCTCAGCGCATAGGTCAGCGCATCGCCGAGGTTGTCCAGGCTGCCGGACAGCAGCGAGGCCGAGCCGCTGTGCCAGGCGCTGCCCAGCATCATCGCGAAGGTGCCGGCGTTGATCGCCAGCACCCACCACAGCACCCGCCGCTGGCGCGCCTGCATCGCCGCCACATCCAGGGTCTTGCCGCACCCGCAGCAGCTGTCGGCCATCGCTCACCTCGCCAAGGTCGGAGCATCCGCCGGGGCGGACGCCGCTGCGGCATTGTCGCGCCGGTGCAGCCAGCGGTACAGCACCGGCAGCACCAGCAGGGTCAGCAGCGTGGACGAGACGATGCCGCCGATCACCACCGTGGCCAGCGGCCGCTGCACCTCCGCGCCGGCGCCGACGTTGAACGCCATCGGCACGAAGCCCAGCGCCGCCACCAGCGCGGTCATCAGCACAGGCCGCAACCGCGCCAGCGCGCCGTCGCGCAGCGCCTGCGCCAGCGGCAGGCCGTCCTCGCGCAGCTTGCGCACGAAGGCGATCATCACCAGCCCGTTCAACACCGCCACCCCGGACAGCGCGATGAAGCCGACCCCGGCGGAGATCGACAGCGGGATGCCGCGCAGCGCCAGCGCGACCACGCCGCCGGTCAGCGCCAGCGGTACGCCGCTGAACACGATCGCCGCGTCGCGCAGCGAGCCGAACGACCAGTACAGCAGCGCGAAGATCAGCAGCAGCGTGGCCGGCACCACCCAGGCCAGGCGCTGCCCGGCCGAGATCAGCTGCTCGAAGGTGCCGCCGTAGCCGATCCAGTAGCCGCTGGGCAGTTCCACGTCGGCCTGCACGCGGCGCTGCAGTTCGGCGACGAAACCGCCGAGGTCGCGGTCGCGCACGTTGGCGGTGACCACGATGCGGCGCTTGCCGTCCTCGCGGTTGATCTGGTTCGGCCCCAGCACGGTGTCCACCTTGGCCACCTCGCGCAGCGGCACGGTGATCGGCGTGCCGCTGCGCCAGCCGGGCGCGCGACTAGACTCGTCGGCGTCGCCGCGCTCGCCGTCGCCGCGCAGCGGGATCGGCAGGTCGGCCAGTGCCGCCGGATCCTGGCGCAACGCTTCGGGCAGGCGCACCACGATGGCGAAACGGCGGTCGCCCTCGAACAGCTGCCCGGCGTCCTGCCCGCCCACCGCGGCCGCCACCGTGTCCTGCACCACGCCGGGATTGAGTCCATAGCCGGCCAGCGCGATGCGGTCCGGGACCACGGTCAGCATCGGCAGGCCGGTGGCCTGCTCGAGCTTGACATCGGCCGCGCCGGGCACGGTCCTGGCCACCTCCTCGATGCGCCGGCCGACCTCCACCAGCGTGTCCAGGTCGTCGCCGTAGAGCTTGATCGCCACGTCCGCGCGCACGCCGGAAATCAGCTCGTTCATGCGCATCTGGATCGGCTGGGTGAACTCGTAGTTGTTGCCGGGCAACTGCTGCACCGCCGCCTCGATCTCGGCCAGCAACTGCGCCTTGGGCTTGCGCGGATCGGGCCATTGCGCGCGCGGCTTCATGATCAGGAAGGTGTCGGCCACCGACGGCGGCATCGGGTCGGTGGCGACCTCGGCGGTGCCGAGCTTGCCGAACACGTGCGCCACTTCCGGGAACTGCTTGATCCGCCGCTCCAGCGTGGACTGCATGGCGATCGCCTGTTCCAGGCTGGTGCCGGGAATGCGCAGCGCATGCAGGGCGATATCGCCTTCGTCGAGGTTGGGGATGAACTCGGTGCCCAGCCGCGTGGCCAGCACGCCGCACAGCAGCACCAGCGCCAGCGCGCCGGCGCCGATCCAGCGCGCGTGGCGCAGCGCGCCGTCCAGCAGCGGCGCATACGCCTGCCGCGCCCAGCGCATCGCGCGGTTCTCGTGCTCGGCGACCTTGCCGCCCAGGGTCAGCGCGATCGCCGCCGGCACGAACGTCAGCGACAGCAGCATCGCCCCGGTCAGCGCCAGCACCACGGTGATCGCCATCGGGTGGAACATCTTGCCTTCGATGCCGGTCAGCGCGAACACCGGCAGGTACACCGCGGCGATGATGCCCACGCCGAACAGGCTGGGACGGATCACCTCGGCGGTGGCCTGCGCGGTCAGCTCGAAGCGCTCGGCGGCGCTGAGCACGCGGCCCAGGCGCTGCTGCGCCTGGCCGAAACGGCTCAGGCAGTTCTCCACGATGATCACCGCGCCATCGACGATCAGCCCGAAATCCAGCGCGCCCAGGCTCATCAGATTGCCGGACACGCCGCCGCGGACCATGCCGGTGAGGGTGAACAGCATCGCCAGCGGGATCACCGCCGCGGTGATCAGCGCGGCGCGGAAATTGCCCAGCAGCAGGAACAGCACCGCGATCACCAGCAGCGCGCCCTCGACCAGGTTCTTGGCCACGGTGGCGATGGTGCGGTCGACCAGCGCGGTGCGGTCGTACACCGGCACCGCCTGCACCCCCGGCGGCAGGCTGCGGTTGGCCTGTTCGAGCCTGGCCGCCGAGGCCTGCGCCACCGCGCGACTGTTGGCGCCGACCAGCATGAACACCGTGCCCAGCACCACCTCGCTGCCGTCCTGGGTGGCGGCGCCGGTACGCAGCTCCGGCCCTTCGCCGACCTGGGTCACGTCGCGCACCCGGATCGGCACGCCTTCGCGCCGGTCCAGCACGATCGCGCCGATCTCGGCGATGCCGCTGACCTGCCCCGGTACCCGCACCAGGAACTGCTGGCCATTGCGTTCGATGTAGCCGGCGCCGACGTTGCGGTTGTTGGCCTCGACCGCACGCGCCACATCGTCCAGGGTGAAACCGAGCGCGACCAGCCGCGCCGGATCCGGGGTGATGTGGATCTGCCGCGCATAGCCGCCGATGGTGTTGACCTCGGTCACGCCAGGCACGTTGCGCAGCTGCGGCCGCACCACCCAGTCCTGCAGCGTGCGCAGGTCGGTGGCGGTCCAGGCGCTGCCGTCGGGCTTGCGCGCGTTCGGCTTGGCCTCGACCGTGTACATGAAGATCTCGCCCAGGCCGGTGGCGATCGGCCCCAGTTGCGGCTCCAGTTCCGGCGGCAACTGCGCCTTCACCTGCTGCAGGCGCTCGGCCACCTGCTGCCGCGCGAAGTACAGGTCGGTGCCGTCGGCGAACACCACGGTGACCTGCGACAGCCCGTAGCGCGACAGCGAGCGGGTGGATTCCAGCCCCGGCAGGCCGGCCAGCACCGTCTCCAGCGGGAAGGTGACGCGCTGCTCGGCCTCCAGCGGCGAATAGCCGGGTGCGGCAGTGTTGACCTGCACCTGCACGTTGGTGATGTCGGGCGTGGCGTCGATCGGCAGGCGCGAGAAACTCCATGCGCCGATCGCGATCAGCACCCCGGTCAGCGCCAGCATCAGCCAGCGCTGCGCGATGGCGAAGCGGATCAGGTTAGCGAGCATGGCGGCGGCCTCCGTGTGCGGGGCAGACGCATGGCGCGCCGCTCTTTTGTAGGAGCAGCTTCAGCCGCGACCGCTCTGCCGGCATCGCGTCTACGGTCGGGTATCTGTCGCGGCTGAAGCCGCTCCTACAGGGGGGCCAGGGCGCGGTGCGCAGGTCAATGATCATGCGACGCCCCCGACTTCTCGATGTCCGCCTTGACCAGGTAGCTCTGCTCCACCACCACCTGGTCGCCTGCCTTCAACCCCGACAGCACCTGCACCTGACGCGCATCGCGCGCGCCGAGTTGCAGCGGCCGCACTTCGTAGGTCTCGCCCACGCGCACGAACACCACGTCCCAGTCGCGGAAGGTCTGCAAGGCGGTCACCGGCACCACCAGCTCGGCCGGTTGCTGCGCCACCGTGACCCGCGCCTTCACCGCCGAGCCCGGCCGCCACAAACCGTCCTCGTTGCGCAGCACCGCGCGCGCCACCGTGCTCTGGCTGGCCGTGGCGGTCCCCGGCAGCACGCGTTCCAGCGTGGTCTGCGCGACCGTGCCGTCGCTGATCCGGGTCACCGTCACCGGCGCGCCGGCGGCGATGTGGCCGGCATCGGCACCGAAGATGTGCAGGTCCACCCACAGCGTGGACAGGTCGGCGATCTCGAACAGCGCCTGGCCCTCGGCGGCGCTGCTGCCGACGCTGGCGTTGCGCGCCAGCACGGTGCCGGCGATCGGCGCGCTGATCGTGTAGGTGGTCAGGCTCAGGTTGCTTTCCACCGTGGCCAGCGCCTGCCCGGCGCGCACGCGGTCGCCGACATTGGCGCGCAGGCTGCGCACCGGGCCGGGGAAGCGCGCGGTGGCCTGCGCCTGGGCGCCTTCGGCCGGGGTCAGCAGGCCTTGCACCTCGTGCTCGTCGGCGATGCTGCCGGGGCCGACCGGGGCCACGCGGATGCCCGCATCGGCGGCGATCTTCGCCGCGATCCCGGTACGCCCTTCGTAGCTGGGATAGGTCCAGCGCAGCGCCTTGCCCTGCACCGTGGCGCGCACCTCGACGTCGAACGAATGCGGCTCGCGCACCACGCTGTCGGCCAGCAGGCTGCCGTCGTCGCGCGCGCGCAGGCGGTGGGTCTCGGCGACGCCACCCAGGCGCTTGAGTTGCACCTCGACGCTGCCGGCGGCCGGCGGCAACGGCTTGCCGTCGCGGTACAGCCAGGCCTGATAGGTCGGCGGCGTGCCGTCCTCGGCGATCGCCAGTTCGACCGCGGCGCCGTCCTGTTCGAGCAGGCGGCCGCCATGCGCGCCCTTGCGTGCTTCCTCGGCATGGGCTTCGCCGCCGTCGCCATGCGCGTCGGCTTTGTCGTGGCTGGCGTCGTCGCCCGCGCCGGCGCAACCGCCGAGCAGCAGTCCAAGCAACAGCGGCGCGATCAGCGCAGCGGATTTGAGTTTCATCGTAGGAAGTCCTGAAAGATGCCTGCGGCGGGCGCCAGGCATCGGGAGAAGGGGGGCGGACGCGATGGCATTCGCCGGCGCCGCATGGCGCGGCGCGCGCGACGGCATGGCAGGCGGCGGATCCTTGCGAGCGGCGCTGGCGATCGCCGTGTCCGCAGAGCGGCTGGCATCTGCCGGCGCTATGCACAGCGCCAGCGCTGCATGTCGCGCGCGGTGCTGGCACAGCGTGCGGCGTCGTGCGACCGTCTCGGAGATGGTCGCGCCGGTCAGCAATCGGTGGCACCAGGCACGCGCGACGCTGCGCACGACCTGCCGCACGGACCACGGCAATGGCGCTCCATTCGTCGGGACGGCGCCGGCAGACGCCAGCGCGCGGCGGATGCGCAACGGCAACGAGCGGCTCATCGCGCCACCTGCGCCGCGGGCGCGAGCACGAATGGCTGCCCGGTCAGGCGCTGGATCTCGATCAGCGCGGTCTGCGCCTCGATCGCGGCGGCGAGCTGCTGCCGCCGCGCATCGCCGTGCTGGGCCTGCAGCTGCGCCCATTCCAGATAGCTGATCGCACCGCCGCGATAGGCGCGCTCGGCGGCGGCCTCGGCGCGCGCCAGTTTCGGCAGCACGTCGTCGTGCATGCGCACCACTTCCAGTTGCGCGGCGCGGTAGCGGCCGTGCGCGTCGGCGAGCGTGGAGTACAGCGCCAGCGCCTGGGTTTCGCGCTCCACGCCGAGCAGGTCGCGCTCGGCCTCGGCGGCGCGGATCTCCGGCTGCGCGCGCGCCGCGCTGCCCAACGGCAGCGAGATCCCGGCCACCAGCGCGGTGGCGTCGCCGTCCTGCAGCCGGCGCACGCCGAACTGCCAGTCCAGGTCCGGCCGCGCCTGGCTGCGCGCCAGCCGTAGCCGCGCCTCGCGCACGCGCGCCTCGCCGGCGAAGCGTGCCAGCTCCGGGGTGGCATCGAGCAGCGCGGCCAGCAGGTCGAAATCCGGCACTGCCGGCAACGCCAGGGGATCGCCGATCACCTGCGCGAAGCCGGGATCGCGTTCGCCCCACAGCACCGCCAGGTGGCGGCGCGCGGCGGCATGCTCCTGCTGCGCGCGGTCGCGGTCCAGTTCCGCACGCGCCTGCAGCGCCTGCGCGGTCAGCAGCACCGATTCGGGCGAGGCGCCGGCCTGCAGCCGCTGCCGCGCCGCGGCCACCGTGCGCTGGCGCTGCGCCAGGTCGGCGGCGGCGATGGCCTGGCGCTGCGCGGCAGCGGCGATCGCCAGGTAGCGGCGCGCGACCTCGGCGAGCAGGTCCAGCCGCGCCAGTTCGCGCTGCGGCGCCAGCGCGTCGATGCGCGCCTGCGCCAGCGTGCGACGCGCGTCGAGCTTGCCGCCGCGTTCGAGCACGCCGGCCAGGCTGACGGTCAGTTCGGCCTGGTCCAGGCCGCGTGCGGGGCCGCTGCCGAAGGCATTCTCCAGTTCGGCGCCCAGCCGCAGCGGCGGACGCAGCGCCTCGCGCTCGGCCTCGGCGACGAGCACGCGGCGCTGGCCGTCAGCCAGGCGCAGGTCGGGATGGGTCCGGGCGACGCGGGCAAAGGCGTCGTCCAGGGTGAGCACAGCATCGGGCGGCACGGCCTGCGCCCACGCGCAGGGCGCGACCGCGAAGGCGGCAACAGCCGCCAGTCGCAACCACATGGGACTTCTCCGGATTCGGGGATCGATGGACGGGCCGGCAGACGCCGGCGGTGCATCAAGCCGCGATCGGAGGCCGCAGCGGGGTGTCCAGCAGGTGCGAGCGGTAGTCCTGGTGTCCCGCGACCGGGCGCGGCTGCGCGGCCAACGGCAGGCCCTGCCAGATCAGCGACGACAGCAGTGCCGGGCTCTGCCCGTGGCAATAGCCGCTGTGCATCAGCGCGTGCAGCAGGCCGGCGCCATCGCGTTCTCCGGCGCCATCGCCATCACCGCGGTGCGGCGCTTCTTCGTCCACGTGCGCCTGGTCGTGCGCCAAGGCATGCACATCGCCCAGCGCGCAGGCCACCGGCGCCACCAACACGCCCAGCGCCAGCGTCGCCAGCGCCATCAGGCGCAGCAAGGGGTGGAGCAGGCGGGCACGGCGGATGGACATGGTGCCAGCCTAGCGATGCGGGTGGGGTTACACAATCGCAGGCGGGAGACGAGGGGGAGGAGCGCGCGGCGGCGGTGGCCTCCTTCGGTGCCGACGATCGCGAGCTTGCGTCGGTCGCGCATTGGCCGGCTGGGGCTGGCCGCTGCACTTCCATGCCATGAGGCGATCGTGCCATTCGCCGGCGCCGCCGCTGCGCTTTCATGCCGCGAGGGCGGCGTCCCCTCATCCGAGGTTGGCCGCTGCGCCCTCATGCTGCGCGAGCGGTCGTACCCTCATCCGGCGCTGCGCGCCACCTTCTCCCGGTGGGAGAAGGGAGGGCGTCGCGCGGTTTCGCCACAGCGGCTATTCGGGCTTGGCCGCGGCGGACTTGCGGGTGGCGGCCTGCTGCTTGCTCTCGGCGATGAACGCGCGCACCTGCTGCTGCAAGACCGGCAGCGGCACCGAGCCCTGTTTCAGCACCGCGTCGTGGAAGGCCTTGATGTCGAAGTCCGCGCCCAGCGCCTGCTCGGCCTCGGCGCGCAGCTTGAGGATGGCGATCTCGCCGAGCTTGTAGCTCAGCGCCTGCCCCGGCCAGGAGATGTAGCGGTCGACCTCGGTGGTGACCTCGTGCTCGCTGAGCGCGGTGTGCTCGCGCAGGTAGGCCAGCGCCTGCTCGCGGGTCCAGCCCTTGTGGTGCACGCCGGTGTCGATCACCAGCCGGCAGGCGCGCCACATTTCGTAGCTGAGCCGGCCGAAGTCCTCGTACGGGGTTTCGTAGATGCCCATCTCCTTGCCCAGCTTTTCGGTGTACAGCGCCCAGCCTTCGCCGTAGGCGGAGATGTAGTTCTCGCGGCGGAACGCCGGCTGCGCGCCCTGCTCTTCGGCCAGCGCGCCCTGCAGCGAGTGGCCCGGCGAGGATTCGTGCAGGGTCAGCGCCGGCAGGTTGTACAGCGGGCGCGACGGCAGGTTGTAGGTGTTGAGCCAATAGGTGCCGACGCCGCCACGGCCGGCGGTCCAGAACGGCGCGATCTCCGGCGGCACCGGCACGATGGTGAAACGCCCGCGCGGCAGCGTGCCGATGAACTTGCCGACTTCGCCATCCACGCGCTTGGCGATCCACGCCGCGCGATCGAGCAGTTCCTGCGGCGTCTTGACGTAGAACTGCGGATCGGTGCGCAGGAACTGCAGGAACGCCGGGAAGGTCTGCTGCCCGGCCGGCGCCTTGAAGCCGACCTGTTGGATGATCGCGTCCATCTCCTTCTGGATCCGCGCCACTTCCTGCAGGCCCAGCTGGTGGATCTGCTCCGGGCGCATCTCCAGCGTGGTGTATTCGCGGATCTGCTGCTGGTAGTAGGCCTTGCCATCGGGCAGCGCTTCGGCGGCCAGCGTGGTGCGCGCCTGCGGCACGTACTCTTCGCGATAGAAGCGCAGCAGCTGGGCGTACGCCGGGATCACCTTGTCGCGGATCGCCGCCTGCGCCTGCGCGCGCAGCGCCTGCTGCTCGGCGGCCGGGATCTGCGCCGGCAGCTGCTTGAACGGCGCGTACAGCGCGGCCGCGGTCGGATCCTTGAGCTCGGCGACGTTGGCGATCGACCCGTCGCGCCCTTCCAGCACCGCGCGCGGCACGCTGAAGCCGCGCTTGAGGCCGGCGCGCATGTTGTCGGTCTGCTGTCCGAAATAGCGCGGCACGTCGTCGAGCCGCGCGATGTAGGCGCGGTAATCGGCCGGGGTGCGCAGCGTGCGGCGCGCCATGAAGCCCAGGTCGGACCAGAAGGAGCTGTCGGAATTGAACGGCATCTCGTAGGCGCGCAGGCGCACCGCGGCGGCGAGGTTCTCGATCTGCGGGCGGTACACCGCCAGGTTGACCTGGTTGTCGGCCGACAGCTGCGCCGGATCGATCGCCTCCAGCTGGAGCAGCACGTCGTCCCACACCTTCAGCCGCGCCGCCTGCGCCGCCGCGCCGACGTCGGGCAGCTGCTGGTTGTCGCCGCTGCTGTCGCTGTCCTCGTCGGCCTGCCCGACCTGCGCCTGCCGCCACTTCCACTCCTTCTCGTAGATGGCCTGGAAGCGGGCATCGGCAGCGGAGGCGGTGGCCGCCGCCGGCGGGACGGCCGGCACTGCGGCCAGCGCCGGCGTGGCGAATGCGAGCGCGAGCAACAGGGAAGCGGCCAGCGGGGTCTTGGCGATCGGCATGGGCGGCGGCAGGCAGTGGGAACGAGATCCCGATGATCGCATCCTGCGTGCGGCGGTGGGTGGGCCGGAAGTCCTGCTTCCACGCAACGCGCGATCCCGGGCATCCATCCGCGCGACGCAGGGCATTTCCCGACACGGCGCATGGACTGCGGCCGATAGGCGTCGCTCACGCATGCAGGCACGCTGCACGCCATGCCTCCGCTCACCCATTTTCCAGGACATGCCGCATTGCGCCGCGGCCGCCACGACGAGGGCGGGCGCACCTATCTGTTGACGGTGGTGACCTTCCAACGCGCAACACTGTTCTCGGACTGGCGTTGCGCGCATGCAGCGGCTGCGTGCCTTTCCGCGCCCGCCAGCTGGCCGCGGGTGCAACTGCTGTGCTGGGTATTGATGCCCGACCATTGGCACGGCCTGATCGAATTGGGTCCGCGCGCGTCGCTGTCCGAAGCGATGCACCACGCCAAGGGCGCGATGCGCACATGCGGTGAATCGCGCACGCGGTCGCGGCGGCAGGGTCTGGTCGCCGGGTTTCCACGACCGTGCACTGCGGCGCGAGGACGACATGCTGACCGCAGCCCGCTACATCGTCGCCAATCCATTGCGCGCTGGCTTGGTTCGGCGTCTGGGCGACTATCCGTATTGGGATGCGGTCTGGCTGCCTGCGCATCGGTGAGCGCGCGCGGCCACAGAATCTGTCGCGGCTGAAGCCGCTCCTACAGGGATGCCCCGCTCTTCTGTAGGAGCGGCTTCAGCCGCGACAGACCGCGAGATTGCACGCAGACACGGAGAGAGGCAGTGCATACCGCGCCAGCCTCAATGCGACGCGCGATCCCGGTGCAGCCGCGGTGCTTGATGTCCAGATAAAGGCTGTAGAACGTGGTGAAGGCGGAGAACAGGTTCTGCAGCACATCGACCGAGTCCTGCTTGGCCGAGAACAGGAAGGCGTCTGGGCGACTACCCGTATTGGGATGCGGTCTGGCTGCCTGCGCATCAGTGAGAACGCGCGCCCACAGAAACTGTCGCGGCTGAAGCCGCTCCTACAGGGATGCCGCGCTCTTCTGTAGGAGCGGCTTCAGCCGCGACAGACCGCAAGGGTCGCACGGAGACACGGAAAGAGACGGCGCATAACGCGCCACCCTCAATGCGACGCGCGATCCCGGTGCCAGCCGCGGTGCTTGATGTCCAGGTACAGGCTGTAGAACGCGGTGAAGGCGGGGAACAGGTTCTGCAGCACGCCGACCGAGTCCTGCTTGGCCGAGAACAGGAAGTAGCTCAGCGTCATCAGGCTGCCGACCACGCTCATGTACCAGAACAGGCGCGGGATCACCGGCTTGCCGGCACGCTTGGAGGCGACGAACTGCACCAGCCAGCGGCCGCCGAACATCAGCGCGCCGACGTAGCCGATCAGTTTCCAGCCGGTGACGTGCAGCCCGGTCCAGTACAGCGCCTGGATCGGTTCGTTGAGGAAATGCGCTTCCATCTCAGCGCTCCTGCACCACGGTGCGGCGGCTGCGCGCGATCAGCCAGGCCACGCCGCGCAGGTCGCGGATGCCGACCAGCGCGCGGTTGAGGTTGTTGTACTTGGACACGCCCGAGGTGCGGTGGCGGTGGTTCACCGGCACGCTCAAGGTCTGCCAGCCGGCGCGCTGCATCAGCGCCGGCAGGTAGCGGTGCATGTGGTCGAAGTACGGCAGGTCCAGGAACGCCTCGCGCTCGAACAGCTTGATGCCGCAGCCGGTATCGGGGGTGTCGTCGCGCAGCATGCGCGCGCGGATCGCGTTGGCCCACTTGGAGGCCCAGCGCTTGCTGCCCGAGTCCTGCCGCGACACGCGCCAGCCGGCGAACAGCTTGACCTGCGCGGCGGCGGCCGCGCGCGCGGCGAGCAGCTTGGGGATGTCGGCCGGGTCGTTCTGGCCATCGCCGTCGAGGGTGGCGATCCACGCGCCGCGCGCGGCCTTGACCCCGTTGCGCACCGCGGTGCTCTGCCCGCTCTGGGTGACGTGGTGCAGCACCCGCAGCTCCGGCACGCTCGCCTTCAGCCCGTCCAGCACGGCCAGGGTGTCGTCGCGCGAATGGTCGTCGACATAGACGATCTCGAAGTCGGTCACGCCGCGCAGCGCGGCGACGATCTCGGCCACCAGTGGCGGCACGTTGTCGCGCTCGTTGAACACCGGGACGACGACGGAAAGGGAAGGCTGGCTCATGGCTCGATTGGGCTCGGCAACGCAATGGGGGAACGCGGGGAACGGCGGCAACGCCGCAAAAAGACCGCGCATTGTGCCCCGAGCCGGTGACCCGGGGCTGAAGCGTCAGGCCGCGGCACCGAAATACTCGCGGCACCACTGCACCACCTGCGGCAGCCCGACCTCGATCGGGGTGCTCGGATCGAAGCCGAACGCGGCGTGGGCGCGCGCAGTATCGGCCATCGTCTCGACCATGTCGCCGGGCTGCATCGGCTTGTACACCTTCTCGGCGGCGCGGCCGGCGGCGGCCTCGATCACGCCGATGAAGCGCTCCAGTTCGACCGGGGTGTGGTTGCCCAGGTTGAACACGCGGTGCGGCACCGCGTCCGTGGACGGGTGGTCGAGCGCGCCGAGCACGCCGGCGACGATGTCGGCGACGAAGGTGAAGTCGCGGCGCATGCGCCCGTGGTTGAACACCTCGATCGGGCGCCCGGCCAGCACTGCGCGGCTGAACAGCAGCGGCGCCATGTCCGGCCGGCCCCACGGCCCGTACACGGTGAAGAAGCGCAGGCCGGTGGCGCGCAGGCCGTACAGTTGCGCATAGGTGTAGGCCATCAGCTCGTTGGCGGCCTTGGTCGCGGCGTACAGCGAGCGCGGCTGGTCGATGCGCTGGTCTTCGGAAAACGGCGGCGTCGCCGAATCGCCGTACACCGAACTGCTCGACGCGTAGGCCAGGTGCTGCACGCCGCGGTGCCGGCACAGTTCCAGCACGTTGACGAAGCCGACCAGGTTGCTGTCGACGTAGGCGTACGGGTTCTGCAGCGAATAGCGCACCCCCGCCTGCGCGGCCAGGTGCACCACGCGCGCGGGACGGATTTCGTCGAACAGCGCGGTCAGGCCGTCGCGGTCGGTGAGGTCGAGCCGGCGGATATCGGCCTGCGGACACAGCGCGGCGACGCGGTCGCGCTTGAGCTGCGGGTCGTAGTAGTCGTTGTAGTTGTCCAGCCCCACCACCGTCTCGCCGCGCGCGGCCAGCGCACGGCAGGTGTAGGCGCCGACGAAGCCGGCCGCGCCGGTGACCAGGACCGTCATCGCTGCCACCAGCGCCGCTTGCGCACCACGTTGCGACGCTGCGGATCGATGATGTCGCTGATCTCGTGCGCGGCGAACCTGTCCAGCAGCGCATCGCTGCCCTCGCGCAGCTTCAGCGCCATCTCCTCGGGATACAGCGGCACCACCGCCAGGAAGTGGATGGTCTTGTCGGCGTCCACGGCCAGTTCCTCGAAGCCGTCAGGCACAGTGACGGACGGCAGCACGATCGCGCCGTCGAGCGCGGTGTTCGCCGCATACGGCTGGGCCGGATCGCCATTGGGCACGGTATGCCCCCAGCCCAGCCAGGTGGCGTGCTTGTGCGGCAGCCGCGCAAGGCCCTTGAGCAGGCGGATCGGCCAGTACCAGCGTTCGTCGTCAAACGCGTCCTGCTGCAGCCGCCAGTCGCCCGGCAGGGTCATCACCAGTTCCAGGTACCGCGGCGCCGCCACGCCCTCGGGCAGGGTCATCGGCAGATCGCTCATGCCCGAGGTGACCAGGCGCGCGAACGGGAAGTCCGCGCTCGGGGCGACCAGGTGCACGTCGATGTGCACGGTATCGGACACGATCTCGTGGAAGACCGTCGCCACCGGACCCAGGTGCGCCTCGATGTGCTCGCTGATCTGTTCCAGGCACATCTCGCCCTGCGCCGGCTGCCAGGCGCTGGCCTCGCCGTGGCGCAGGATCGGGTTGCCGCTGAGGCTGACGATGTCGGCGGAGGACTCGGAACTCATGCGTCGCTCACTCGGGCGCCAGGCTGAGCGCAGCGGCGCTCAGCCGACCTTGCCGCGCAGCCGCTCCAGCACGCCGTCGAGCGTGTCCAGGTCGGTGTAGTGGATCACCAGCTTGCCCTTGCCGCCGCGGCCGTGGGCGATGGCGACCTTGGTGCCCAGCGATTCGGACAGCTCGGTCTCCAGCGAGGCGATGTCGGCCTGCGGGGCGACGCGGCCGGGCTTGGCCTTGCGGTTGTTGGGCACCTTGCCGGCCGCGAACTGCTGCGCGCGGTGCTCGACCTCGCGCACCGACCAGCCCTGGTCGGCGGCATCGGAGGCCAGGCGGCTGGCCAGGTCCGGCGACAGCGTCAGCAGCGCGCGCGCATGGCCCATTTCCAGGCGCCCGGCCTCGAGCAGCGCGCGGATCGCCGGCGGCAGCTCCAGCAGGCGCAGCAGGTTGGACACCGAGGCACGCGAGCGGCCCACCGCTTCGGCGGCCTCGGCGTGGGTCAGCGCGAACTCGTCGATCAGCCGCTGCAGCGCCTGCGCTTCCTCCAGCGGGTTGAGGTCCTCGCGCTGGATGTTCTCGATCAGCGCCATGGCGATGACGGTGCGGTCGTCGAGCTCGCGCACCACCACCGGCACTTCGCTCAGCCCGGCCAGCTGCGAGGCGCGCCAGCGGCGTTCGCCGGCGACGATCTCGAACTTGCCCGGCGCCAGTTCGCGCGCGACGATCGGCTGGATCACGCCCTGCGCCTTGATCGACTCGGCCAGCTCCTGCAGCTTGCCCTCGTCCATTTCCTGGCGCGGCTGGTACTTGCCCGGCTGCAGCTGCCCGACCGGCAACTGGCGCAGGCTCTCGCCGGGCTGCGCTGCGTCGTTGGGCGCCGGCGCGGCCGCGCCGCCCTTCGGTCCCAGCAGCGCTTCCAGGCCACGGCCCAGGCCGCGCTTCTTCGCTCCGAGGGCGGGGGGCTTGGCGGTCATCAGTAGGTCTCCATGGCCGGGGCGGGCCTGTTGCGTTCGTTGCGACGGCGCACGATCTCGCCGGCCAGGCCCAGGTAGGCCACGCCGCCGCGCGAAGCGCGGTCGTAGCCGACGATGCTCTGGCCATGGCTGGGCGCCTCGGCCAGGCGCACGTTGCGCGGCACGATGGTGCGGAACACCTTGTCGCCGAAATGGTTGGTCAGCTCCGCCGACACCGCGTTGGCCAGGTTGTTGCGCACGTCGAACATGGTGCGCAGCACGCCTTCGATCTCCAGCGTCGGATTGAGGTTGGCGCGCAGCGCTTCGATGGTCTCCAGCAGCGCGGTCAGCCCTTCCAGCGCGTAGTACTCGCACTGCATCGGCACGATGATCGAGTCGGCGGCGGTCAGCGCGTTCAGGGTCAGCAGCGACAGCGCCGGCGGGCAGTCGATCAGGATGAAGTCGTATTCCTCGCGCAGCGGCGCCAGTGCAGTCTTCAGCCGCTGCTCGCGCGCCGGCTGGTCCATCAGCTGGATCTCGGCGGCGGTCAGGTCGATGTTGCCGGGCAGCAGGTCGAAGCCTTCCGGCGCGGTCACCCGGATCTGCGCGGCGCTGCTTTCGCCCAGCAGCACGTCGCAGGTGGACGCGGCCAGCTCGCGCTTGTCGATGCCGCTGCCCATCGTCGCGTTGCCCTGCGAATCCAGGTCCACCAGCAGCACGCGCTGCGGCTGGCGCGCGAGCGCCGCCGCCAGGTTGACCGCCGTGGTGGTCTTGCCGACGCCGCCTTTCTGGTTGGCGATGGCGATGATGCGGGCCATGCGGGAGCCTCGTCGGCGATGGGTGGGACCGGGCATTATGCGGGCACACCCCCCCGGGGCGGAAATCGGCGTCGGCGCGCCGGCCCCGCCCGGCGGCTCAGCCGCGCTCGACCACCACCAGGTGGCGGTCCGCGCCCAGCCCCGGCACCTGCAGCGGGTGCACCGCCTGCGCCACCCAGCCCGGCGGCAGCGCAGCGATCTCCTCGTCCGGGCGCACGCCCTTCATCGCCAGCAGCCGCCCGCCCGGGCGCAGCAGGTGGCCGCCGACGGCGACGATGCCGGCCAGCGTGTCCAGCGCGCGCGCGGTCAGGAAGTCGTAAGCGCCGGGTTCGTCCACGGCCTCGGCGCGCGACTCGGCCACGCGCGCGTTGTCCAGGCGCAGCTGGCGCACCGCCTCGCGCAGGAACCGCGCCTTCTTGCCGTTGCTCTCGACCAGGGTCACCTGCAGTTGCGGCCGCGCGATCGCCAGCGGGATGCCGGGCAGCCCCGGGCCGGTGCCCAGGTCGGCCAGCGTGCCTGCTTCCACGAACGGCTGCATCGCCAGCGAATCGAGCAGGTGGCGGGTCACCATCTCGTGCGGATCGCGGACCGCGGTGAGGTTGTAGGTGCGGTTCCAGCGCGCCAGCAGCGCCAGGTAGGCCAGCAGCGGCGGCGCCAGCGCGGCGGCGTCCAGGCCTTGCGCGCGCAGGCCCTGGTCGAGCGCGGCGCGGACGGAGTCGGGAAGGGAAGCGTCGTTCATCGCCCGATTATCGCAGGTGCCGCCACCGTCACCGCCATGTAGCCGACATCGTCGCGGCCTATGCTGCGCAGCGGTTCATTGCAGTCGTGGTGCAGCGGCATGTCGGATCTCCAGAAAACCCCATCGGCCAACACCGGTGCGCCACCCGATCATGGCCGGCGCCGGGTCCTGGCCGGGCTGGGCCTGCTCGTCGCCACGCCGCTGCTGAGCCCGTTCGCGCGGGCGCGCGGGTTCGACGATCCGTTCACCCTGGGCGTGGCCGCCGGCGATCCGCTGGCCGACGGCATGGTGTTGTGGACCCGGCTCGCGCCGCAGCCGCTGGCGGCCGACGGCCTGGGCGGCCTGCGCGAGGCGGTGCCCGTGCGCTGGAGCGTGGCCACCGACCCGGGCATGGCGCAGGTGGTGCAGCGCGGCGTGGCGACGGCGCATCCGCGCTGGGGCCACTCGGTGCACGTGGAAGTGAGCGGACTGCAGCCGGGCCGGCCGTACTGGTACCGGTTCGAAGCGCTGGGCGCGCAGAGTCCGCTGGGCTGCGCACGCACCGCCCCGGCGCCGGGCAGCCTGGCCGAGGCGCGCTTCGGCTTCGTCTCCTGCTCGCACTGGGAACAGGGCTATTTCAGCGCCTACCGGCACCTGGCCGCCGAGCAGCCGGACGTGGTGTTCTTCCTCGGCGATTACATCTACGAGTACAGCATCAAGGGCGAGGCCGCCGCGCAGGTCGTGCGCCCGCACGGCAGTGGCGACTGCCTGGACCTGGCCGGCTACCGCAACCGCTATGCGCTGTACCGCACCGACCCGGACCTGCAGGCGCTGCACGCCACGGCCGCCTGCGTGGCGACCTGGGACGACCACGAGGTGCAGAACGACTACGCCAACCGCTGGTCGCAGGATCCGAAGATCCCCACCGCGCAGTTCCTGCGCCGCCGCGCCGCCGCCTACCAGGCGATGTACGAGCACTTCCCGCTGCGCGCGCAACACCGCCCGCGCGGCGCGAACATGCGCCTGTATCGCGCGCTGGACTATGGCGCGCTGGCGCGCTTCTTCGTGCTCGACGGCCGCCAGTACCGCAACGAGCAGCCGTGCATCCTGCCCAACGGCTGGCGCGGCGGGCATGTCTCAGCGGCCGACTGCACCGACATCGACGACCCGTCGCGCAGCATGCTCGGCGCGGCGCAGGAACGCTGGCTGCACGCCGGCTTCGCCCGCTCGAGCGCGCGCTGGAACGTGATCGCGCAGGATCTGCTGGTCGCGCCACTCGTGCAGCGCGACCCCAAGGACGGCCACCTCGGCCACTGGACCGACGGCTGGGACGGCTATCCGGCCACACGCGAGCGCATGCTGCGCGCGATCGCCGACAGCAAGCTGCGCAACCCGGTGTTCTGGGGCGGCGACATCCATTCCTACTGGGTCACCGACCTGAAGGCCGATGCCGCCGATCCGCAATCGCAGACCCTGGCCACCGAATTCGTCGGCACCTCGGTGACCTCCAACGGCCCGCCGTCGGAGGCGATCGTGCAGATGCTGCCGAACAACCCGCACGTGCGCTATTTCGAGGGCCGCCAGCGCGGCTACGTGTCGGTGTCGCTGAGCCAGGCGCGGATGGAGACCCGGCTGCAGGCCATTTCCGAGCGCAGCGACCGCCTGGCCACGGTGTCCACGCTGAAGCGCTTCGTGGTCGAGGACGGCCGCGCCGGCGCGGTGGAGGCGTAAAACCGCGGCGGCGGATACACCCGCCTCGCTGCCGCTTCCTTGTAGGAGCGGCGCCTACGCGGACGCGAGCGGATACCAGGCCAGCGCGGCGCGATAGCCCGGCACCGGCACCCACTCGTGCACCCGCCAGCGCGCGGCCTCACCCAGCGCCGGGTCGCACCAGGCCAGTTGCAGCACGCCTGCGCCGTCTTCGGCGAAGCGCAGTCGGTGCAGCCCGAACGACAGCCCGTGCCCGTGCGCCTTCAGCAACGCTTCCTTGGCGCACCACAGGCGGAAGAACCATGCCTCGCGCGCCGGCTCGGCCAGCGCCTGCAACGCCGCGACCTCGTCGGGATGGAAGAAACGCTGCGCCAACTCCAGCAACCGCGGCCGCGCGCGCTGGTGTTCGATGTCCACGCCCAGCCGCGTATGCGCGCCGATCGCCACCAGCAGATAGTCGCCACTGTGGCTCCAGCCGGTGCCGACATGCGCCAACGGCGCATGCAGCCATGGCCGGCCGCGTTCGTCGCGGCGCAGCGGCAGTTGCGCCTCCGGCGTGGCCAGCTCGACGGACAGCAGCCGCCGCGCCTGCGCCTCGCCGGGCGTGCGCGGCGGATGCGTACGCAGCCACAGCGCCACCGGGCCGAACCGCCAATCGGGGGGATCCGGGCGCAACGGCGCTTCGGCAGGCCCGCTCACGCGGCGCCCACAAAGCACAATGGCCGCTGCGCCAGCCATGCCTGGGTACACGGGCGCTTCACGGCAGCGCTCCTTAAATGGCGCACGCCACACCGCTCCCGGTGCGGGCAGAACCGAGGAGTCTTACCCATGGGCATCATCATCTGGTTGATCGTCGGCGGCATCGTGGGCTGGCTGGCCAGCATCATCATGCGCCGTGACGCACAGCAGGGCATCATCCTGAATATCGTCGTCGGCATCGTCGGCGCGTTGATCGCCGGCTGGTTGTTCGGCGGCGGCATCAACCAGGCGATCACGCTGTGGACGTTCCTGTACTCGTTGATCGGCGCGGTGATCCTGCTGGCCATCGTCAACCTGTTCACCCGCGGCCGCGCGCGCTAAGCGCAAACGCCCCCGCAGGTGTGTGCAAACTCCCGGTCCGCCGGGCGTTTGCTTTTGCGGCGCCGCTCACCTGGCGACGCGGTCGGCGGGATGATGCACGCCGTCGCTGACCGGCACCGCGATGGCCAGCGCATACGGATCCACGCCGTCCAGGCAGCCGACGTTGTAGCCGTATTCGCTGGGATCGGAGCGGCGCTGGTGATGCGTGTAGATCCCGCACACGCCGCAGAAATAATGTTGCGCGGTATGGGTGTTGAAGCGGTACAGGCGCAACGCGTCGGCCCCCTCGCGCACGTGCAGTGCGGCCAGCGGCACCGAGGCGACGATCGCGCCGCGGCGGCGGCACAGCGAACAGTTGCAGCGGCGCGGATCGACGATGCCGTGCGGCAGTTCCAGGTCGATCTGCACCGCGCCGCAGTGGCAGCTGAGCCGGTGCAGCGGCGCGATCGCGGTGTCGCCGACCTTGTCGATCCAGCGGCGCGGATGACGTTCGTTCACGCGCCGCCCTCCCCCAGTTCGATCCAGGCCGGCGCGTGGTCGCTGGGGCGGTCCCAGGTCCGCGGTTCGCGGTCGATGCCGGCCGCGCGCGTCTGCGCCTTCAGCGCGTCGGAGACCAGGGTCAGGTCGATGCGCAGGCCGAGGTCGCGGCGGAAGCCGGCCTGGCGGTAATCCCACCAGCTGAAGATGCCGCCGTCGTCGTGGTGCAGGCGGAAGCCGTCGTGCAGGCCCAGCGCCTGCAGCTTGTGCAGCGCGCCGCGTTCGGCGGTGGAGGTGAGGATGTGGTTGTCGCTCCACACCAGCGGATCGTGCACGTCGCGCGCGTCCGGGGCGATGTTGAAATCGCCCAGCACCACCATGCGCGGGTGGCGCTGCAGTTCGGCGGCGAGCCAGTCGTGCACCGCCTCGAGCCAGCGCAGCTTGTAGGCGTACTTGTCGGTGCCCACGTCCTGGCCGTTGACCACGTACAGGTTGACGATGCGCAGGTCGCCGACGGTGGCGGCGATGACCCGCTTCTGCTCGTCGTCCAGGCCGGGCACGCCGATCTGCACGTCGCTGGCCGGCGCGCGCGACAGGATCGCCACGCCGTTGTAGGTCTTCTGCCCGGCGAACACGCTGCGGTAGCCGGCCGCGGCCAGCGCCGCGTCCGGGAACTTGTGGTCTTCCAGCTTGGTTTCCTGGATGCCGACCACGTCCGGCGCGAACGCCTCCAGCCACTGTTGCAGGTGCGGCAGGCGCACGTTGAGCGAGTTGACGTTCCAGGAGGCGATCTTCAAGGGGAGAATCCATGTCGGGGCAGCCGGCCGGTATTCTGACCGCTGCCCGCCGCGACGGCCAATCCGGCGCGGCGGTGGCGGCGCCCGCTCAGCGGCGTGCGCAGCACTGCGCGTACAGGTCCGGGGCCAGGGCCAGCGCCTGCTGCCGCTGCGCCGGGTCCAGCGCGTCGAGCAGTTCCTCGCCGCCCAGCAGCCGTTCCGACGGCGGGAACGGCTGTCCCGGCGCCTGCCGCGCCGCCAGCCGCCAAGCCGCCGCATAGGCCGGATCGGCGATGGCCGGGATCGGCGACTCCAACACCTGCGCCAGTTCCTCGATCGAGGGCCGGTCGCAGCGCAGCGCCAGCGTTTCCAGCTCGGCGACGACGGCCTCGGCCTCGCGCACGTCGGCCGCCGACAGCGCAATCCGTTCGCCGGGCCGCTGGCCGGCGCCGGCGCGGTCGAGCAGGCTGCGGATGCGCCGCGCCAGCAAGCTGCGCTGCGCATCCGCGTCGCCCTGCGCGGCGGCGCTGCGCAGGATCGTGTCGATCTGCGCGTACTGCGCACGGCCGATGCCGGCGCAGGCGTCGCGGCGCTGACGTTCGGCGTCGCGTTGCGCCGCGGCCGCCGCGCGGTCCATCTCGTCGATCCCGGGCGGCAACACGGCGCTGGGCGGCGGCGCCTGCGCGCGCTGCCGGCACGCGTCGTACTGCATGGCGATGGCGTACATGCGCTGCGCGTCCACGCCCGCGGTCCAGGCCGAAGGCGGCGGCGTGGCCGTTGCCGCGAAGGCCGCGGGCGGCGTCTCCGGCAGCCCTCGCGTCACCGCGGCTTGCGTGCGCGGCCGCGTGGCGCCGGCGACCGTGGCTGGCGCCGACGGCCGCAGCAGCACGATGGCCAGCGCCGCGCATGCCAACGCCGCGGCGGCCACGCCCAGGCGACCACCCAACGTCGCGGTCGGCGCACGCGCGCGTACGCTCTCGTGCATGCCCGGCTCAGTGCGCCGCGGCGGCATACGCCGCACGGTCGAAGCTCAGCGGATGGGTCTGGCGCAATTGCTGCAGCGCCCGCGCCGCCGCCTGTTCGCGCAGCTGCACCTCGATCTGCCCGCGCACCGCATCGAAGCGTGCCTCGGTCTTGGCGTCCAGCCGGATCAGGTGGTAGCCGTCGGGGCCACGCACCGGCGCCGATACCTGGTTCACCGCCAGCCGCTGCACCGGGGCGACGAACGGGTCGGCCAGGTAGCGGCCGAACGTCGATGAAAGCCGGCCGCCGTCCATCGCGGTACTGCCGTCGTCGGACTCGCGCGCCGCCAGCGCGGCGAAGTCGGTGCCGGCGTCGAGTTGCCGCCTGAGCGCGTCGGCCCGCTGCAGCGCCTGCGCCTCGGACAGGTCGTGACCGCGGCGCGCGTCGGATTGCGGATGCAAGGCCACGAAGATGTGGCTCAGCTGGTATTCGTCGTAGTCGCCGGGATGGGCCTCGAACTGTTGCTGCAGCTGCACCGCGTCGATGCGTGCGCTGCTGGCCAGCGCGGCCATCGCCGATTCGGCCAGGATCGCGTCGGCGGCCTGGCGCAGGCGCGCGGCTACCACCGGATCGCGTTCGAGATGGTGCTGCCTGGCCTGCTCGAGCAGGATCACGCGGTCGGCGAACCGGCGCACGGCCTGCGGATCGTCGATGCCGGCAGTGGTCGGCGCGCCGTTGCCGGCCAGCGCCCGGTATTCGCTGGCGGTGAAGCGCGAGGCACCGACACGCAGCACCACCGGATCGGCGCCGGGGCGACCGGCAGCGGCGGCAGCGGCGGCGGACGCGGCAGCAAGATGACAGGCCGCAAGCAGGCAGGCGACGGCGGCGCCGCGCTTGGCGAGGGAAAGGGACATGGTCGGTTCCTGGAATGGCGTAGCGGACGGCGCGGGCGCGCCGTCGTCGGAAACGGCCGGCCCGTCCGGGCCGGCCGGTCGAACACAACGGCTCAGTCGTGCTTGCCGCGTGCGCGCAGGTAGGCCATCGCGGTCTTCGGATCGTCGGTGGTGATCAGGTCGAAGGCTTGCTGGTTGACGATGTAGTTGAGGTCGCCACGGTTGTCCGCGGTATCGCGGCCGCCGGAGTAGGAGAAATACAGGTCCGACAGGCGATAGCAGCAGGCGCCGGTATTGTTGTAGAACTGCCCGCCGCCGGGACCGTCGGGGATCGCCTGGAACACGCCGACCCGGACCCCGGACTCGCGCACGGCGTCTGCATCCTTCTGCAGCAGGCCGCCGAGCTGCTTGACGTTGACCTCCATCGACTTGCGCTCGGTGATCCAGGCTAGGATCGAATTGGCGACGTCGATCTTGGTCAGCATGTTGGTGGTGAACACCGGGATGCCGATCATGCCGTTGCCGTCAGCGCGGTACGCGGCGCGGGTCGGATACAGCGTCGCGTTGACCTTGGCGGCGACGTAGTTGCCTTCGGCGACCGAGAATGCGGCGTCGGCGGCGCGGTTCACCGCGCGCACCGAGGCGGCGTCCTTGATGTCGAACACCATCGGCGTCTTCAGGTTGTGCTGCTTGTAGTAGGCGAACAGCTCGTCCACGCGCGGCACGTGGTAGCCGGTGGTGGTGCGGCGGTCGGGCGTGAGCAGGAACAGCTTGCTCACCGTGGACCACGGCACCGTGCTCACCGCCGGGTTGGTGCCGGTGTTGTTGGCCGGGTTGTACTCGGTGCCGCCGCGGAACGCGGTCCACACGTTCGTGGTGCGGCCCAGGTTGTAGTCGTGCAGGACCACCGGCACGCCGTCGCTGGTCATCTTGATGTCCAGTTCGACGCCGTCCATGCATTGGTCGTTGGCGGTCTGCAGCGCGCCGCGCGAATTCTCCGGCATGTCGCCGATACCCGAATACTTGCCCCACAGGCCGCGGTGCGCCAGCACGACGCTGTTGCCGCCGCCGTCCTTGAACATGATGTGGCTCATCTTGGTTTCGACGCTGTCGCTGCAGGACGCCAGCGCCAGTTGCGGCGCGGCGGCCAGGGTGGCCAGCGCCGCCAGTACGCGGCAGGCGCGCGCCAGCGGATGTTGCACGAGGTTGGTGTTCATCAGTCTCTGTCCCAGTTGGAAAGAAGTGGCGCCAAGGGTGGACGAGCGCCTGCAGGTCGACGCTGCGGCGGGCTCGCTTGCTGCGCGCTCCGAACGCGGCGACGGGCCGCGCAGAGGCCGAAGCCGACCGTGATCGGCGGTGGCGTCGGGGGCAGAATCTAATTACTAACTATGAATTAATTATTGCCGGCGCACGACGACGCCACGGCAGCCCGCTGCGCTTGGCGCTTGCCGCCGCCGTTGTCTACGGCGGGCGGCTTCGCGCACGCGCCTGCGCCACGGCGCGCGCGTCGCGGTGTGCGTCCAGGGTTCGAAGCGGCCGTGGCCGCCGCAGGCGCGTCCCGGCCTGCGCGATCAGCGCAGCAGCAGATCGACCAGCCGCGCGATTCGGGCGTACGGCGGCTTCAGCCAGTCGCTGGCGGCCCGGCGCGACTGCCACAGGATCGGCAGCGCCTTGCTGAAGGCGTCGAAGCCGGCGCGGCCGTGGTAGGCGCCCATGCCGCTGGGGCCGATGCCGCCGAACGGCAACGCATTGGCGGCGAAGTGCAGCAGGCTGTCGTTGACGGTGACGCCGCCGGCGACGGTGGCGTGCAGGATCGCCTCCACCTGCGCGCGGTCGTGGCTGAAGGGATACAGCGCCAGCGGCCGGTCGCGGCCGTTGACCAGCGCGATCGCCTCGTCCAGCGTGCGGTAGCTGCGCAGCGGCAGGATCGGGCCGAAGATCTCCTCCTGCATCAGCAGCGCATCGTCGCCGGGCTGCAGCACCACGGTCGGCACGATCAGGCGCTCGCGTTCGGCGCGCTCGCGTTCGACGCTGGCCAGTTCGACGACCTCCAGGCCGCGCGCGCGCGCGTCGTCCAGGTAGCCGCGCAGGCGTCGGTACTGGCCCTCGTTGACGATGCGGGTGTAGTCGTCGGCCGCGGCGAAGTCGCCGTAGCGCGCCAGCACCTGCGCGCGCAGCGCCTGCACCAGCGCCGCGCTGCGGCCGGCATCGATCAGCACGTAGTCCGGGGCGATGCAGGTCTGTCCGGCGTTGAACCACTTGCCGGTGGCCAGGCGCGCGGCGGCCTGCGCGAGCGGGTAGTCGGCGCAGACGATGGCCGGCGACTTGCCGCCCAGTTCCAGGGTCAGCGGGGTCAGGTTCGGCGCGGCGGCCGCCATCACCTTGCGCCCGACCGCGGTGGAGCCGGTGAACACCAGATGGTCCAGCGGCAGCGCGGCGAAGGCGCCGGCCACCTCGGCCGCGCCCAGCGCCACCGCCACACGTTGCGGCGGGAACACCTCGGCCAGCAGCGACTGCAGGAACTGTGCGGTGCGCGGGGTGTGCTCGGACGGCTTCAGGTAGACATGGTTGCCGGCGGCGATCGCGGTGGCCAGCGGGATCAGCGCCAGGTTGACCGGGTAGTTCCATGGCGCGATCACCCCGACCACGCCGACCGGCACCGGCCGCACTTCGGCGCGCGCCGGCCACAGCCGCCAACCGGCGCCGACGCGCTGCGGCCGCATCCAGCGCTTGAGGTGGCGCAGCAGGTGATCGATTTCGCCGAGCACGGTCATGCCGTCGGCGAGCAGCGATTCGTGGCGCGAGCGATGGCCGAAATCGGCGGCGATGGCATCGGCCATCTCCGGCAGGCGCCGCTTCAGTGCCGCGCGCAGCCGCTGCAGGTCGTCGCGGCGTTGCGCCCGGTCGGGCTTGGCCGCCTGCCAGGCCGCGCGCAGCCGCTGCAGGGTGACCGGCAGGTCGGCAAGCGGCGTGTCGGTGGCGCTCGAAGTGGGGTCGGAAATGGACATGCGCGCACTATACGATGCGGCACCTGGCCCCGATGCGGGCGATGCAGGACAGGCGGTGGCGTGGCGTCGGCCGGCCATGGTCGCGGCCATGCCGGAGCGCGCTTGGCGGGTGACCGAGGGTTTGCCGCGTCGCGACTGAAGTCGCTCCCACAACGGGCCGACCGGTGCGCCGCCGCCGTGCAGACGGGGCCTCGCCCCGACGGCGTCGGATGCCTGCCATCAACCATCCTGCAAGCGTTTCGGTTCCTCCCTCAGCACGCATGGCCTGCGCCGACCGGTGTGTCGCGGCTGAAGCCGCTCCTACAGGGTGCGCGGCGGCGAAGGGGCGCGGCGGCGTGCAGAGTGCGCGTCAGCGCGCGGCGGCGCGACGGGCGGTCATGTCGCTTCGAGCAACAAGGCCTGCAACTGCGCCAGCGTCGCCACTTCGTAATGCGGCACGATGCCATCGGGCGCCGGCAGGCCGTGCGCGTTGATCCAGCAGGTGTGCAATCCCGCGGCCAGGCCGCCGGCGATGTCGGCGTGCGGGTTGTCGCCGACCATCAGCACCTGCGCGCGCGGCGGATCGCCCAACTGCGCCAGCGCGTGCGCGAAGATGCCCGGGTGCGGCTTGGCCACGCCGATCTGCTCGGAAATGGCGACGACCTCGAACCGGTCGTGCAGGCCGGTGCGCAGCAGCCGCGCCTGCTGCAGCGCGGTGAAGCCGTTGGTGACCAGCCCCAGCCGCGCGCGCCCGCGCAGCGCGTCGAGCAGCGCCACCGCGCCGTCCAGCGGCGCGCACAGTTCGGCCATCGCCGCCAGGAACGCGTCGTTCAAGGTCTCCGGCGCGGTCTGCAGGCGCTGCGCCCAGCCCGCGAAGCGGCGCTGCTGCAGCTGCAGCGCGGTGATCGCGCCGTTCTGGTACTCCACCCACAACGGCCGGTTGAGCGCGGTGTAGTCGGCGTAGTCCTGCTCGGCGAAGGCCACCCCGTAGCCGGCGAACATGCGCTGCAGGCCGGCATAGGCATCGAAGCGGAACAGGGTGTCGTCGGCGTCGAACAGGATCCAGCGGTAGCGCATGCGGCGGTCTGCCTGTGTGTCCAGCGCGCATGGTAATCGCCTGCCGCCGCCGTCGGTTCCAGCGCCGCTGACATGCCGCGCAAACGACGACGCCGGCACAGGGCCGGCGTCGCAGTGCCGGACGCATCCGGCGCAAGGGCGAGTCCGCTTACTTGGTGATGTCCACGTTGCGGGTTTCGCGCAGGAACAGCGTACCCAGCACCAGCGTCATCAACGCGATGCCGATGGGATACCACAGGCCGTAGTAGATGTTGCCGGTACCGGCCACCAGGGCGAAGGAGATCGCCGGCAGGAAGCCGCCGAACCAGCCGTTGCCGATGTGGTACGGCAGCGACATCGAGGTGTAGCGGATGCGGGTCGGGAACAGCTCGACCAGGAAGGCGGCGATCGGGCCGTAGACCATGGTCACGTACAGCACCAGCACCCACAGCAGCAGGATCGTCATCGGGATGTTGATGCGCGCGGTATCGGCCTTCTCCGGATAGCCGGCCGCGGTCAGCGCGCCCTTGAGCTCCTTGCCGAAGGCATCGGCCTTGGGCTTGGCGTCGGCCTTGCTCAGGCCGGCCGCCTCGTAGGACGCGACCTGGCTACCGCCGATGCGCACCTGCGCCAGCGAACCCGGCGCGGCCGGCTGCACTTCGTACGGCACGCCGGCCTTGGTCAACGCGGCGGTGGCCACGTCGCAGGAGCTGGTGAACTTGCGCACGCCCACCGGATCGAACTGGAAGCTGCAGGTGGCCGGATCGGCCAGCACCTGCGCCGGCGACTTGCTGCGCGCCTCCTCCACCGCCGGGTTGGCGAAGTGGGTGATGCCCTTGAACAGCGGCATGTAGGTCACCGCCGCCAGCAGGCAGCCGAGCATGATGATCTTCTTGCGCCCGATCTTGTCCGACAGCCAGCCGAAGAACAGGAAGAACGGGGTGGCCAGCGCCAGTGCCGCGGCGATCAGCAGGTAGGACACGGTCGGATCGACCTTGAGCGTGCTCTGCAGGAAGAACAGCGCGTAGAACTGGCCGCCGTACCAGACCACGGCCTGGCCGGCGGTGGCGCCGAGCAGCACGATCAGCATCAGCTTGAAGTTGCCGTCCTTGAGGCTGTCGCGGAACGGTTGCTTGGAACCCTTGCCCTCGGCCTTCATCTGCTGGAACAGCGGCGATTCGCTCAGCTGCAGGCGGATCCACACCGACACGCCGAGCAGGATGATCGAACCCAGGAACGGGATGCGCCAGCCCCAGGCCTCGAACGCCTCGGTGCCCAGGGTCAGGCGGCACACCAGGATCACCAGCAGCGACAGGAACAGGCCCAGCGTGGCGGTGGTCTGGATGAAGCTGGTGTACAGGCCGCGCTTGCCCGGCGGCGCGTGCTCGGCGACGTAGGTCGCCGCGCCGCCGTATTCGCCGCCCATCGCCAGGCCCTGGGCCAGGCGCAGCACGATCAGGATCACCGGCGCGGCCACGCCGATGCTGGCGTAGTTGGGCAGCACGCCGACCAGGAAGGTGGAGATGCCCATGATCAGGATGGTGACCAGGAACGTGTACTTGCGGCCGATGCGGTCGCCCAGGCTGCCGAAGAACGCGGCGCCGAACGGGCGCACGAAGAAGCCGGCGGCGAAGGCCAGCAGCGCGAAGATCATGCCGGTGGTCTCGTTGACCCCGCTGAAGAACTGCTTGGCGATGATCGCGGCGAGCGAGCCGTACAGATAGAAGTCGTACCACTCGAAGACGGTGCCAAGGCTGGAGGCGAAGATGACCTTCTTGTGGCCCTTGGTCAGGGGCTGACCCGACGGGTTGATGGCGGTGCTGGACATAGGAAGCTTCCCCTCCGAAGCGGGTGGTGTGGCGGTGGCGGTCAGGATGGTCGGGTGGCGCGGTCCGTCGCGGGTGCATGGCGAGTCCGCGGCAGCGCGGCGCGCCCTCCCGGGCGCCGCGCCGCCGCAGCCTCAGAAGCTGTACTTGGTGGTGAACTGCAGGCGGGTGATGTCGCCCTTGGCGCCGCTTTCGATCTCGCGCTTGCCGTACATCAGCTCGGCGCCGACATCGACCTTGGGCATCGGCGTGTAGAAGATGTTGCCGCGGATGCTCTGCACGCTCTTGGTCACGCCCAGCCCGGTCAGCGCGGTGTCGTTGTCGTAGTCGCTGCGCGCGTAGATCAGGTTGGTGCGCAACTTCGGCGAGAACGCGTGGCGCCAGCCGATGTAGCCGGCGACCACGCCGACCGTGTCCAGGTCGCGGTCGGCCGCGTCGTAGACCGCGTTCTGGGCGATGCCCAGGCCGACGTAGCGGCCGATGCCTTCGCCGCCGCTGAGCTGGTAGAACAGGCTGTCGCTGTCTCCGGCCACCCACTTGCCGCCCAGGGTCAGGCCGCCGGAGACCTTGCTGGCGTCGGCGCCGGTGGCGCGGTTGTCCACCTTCTGCTGGCCGAGCAGGCCGCCGATGCCGAAGCTGCCCCAGTCGCCCTTCCAGCCGTAGCGCACGGTCAGGTCCGGCAGCGCGCCGCGGTCGGAACTGGCGCTGGTGATCACGCCGGTCGCGCTGCGGTTGTAGATGGTGGTTTCCGGGTTCTCCAAGGCGACGCTGAAGCCACCGTTGGTGTAGCGCACCTGCGCCTGGCGCACGAAGATCACGCCGTCGGTGGGACCGATGAAGTCGGCCGCTTCCGGCAGCGCCGCCGGGTCCATGAAGTTCGACCAAGTCTGGCCGGCCAGCCAGTGGTTCCAGTACATGTAGGCGTGGCGCAGGGTGGCGCCGTAGGTGTTGGTGGCGGTCTGGGTACCCAGCGAATTGCCGAAGAAATCCAGCTCCACCAGCGCGCCGGCCTTGTTGCCGGCGTCGGTGACGCTGTCCACGCCGAAGTTGATCCGCGAGAACTTCGCGTGCGCGTTGTAGTCGGTACCGGACTTGCCGCCGCCGACCGGCGTCTGCCCGGGCAGGTACAGCGCGCGGCCGGTGGCATCGTCGGCGAGCTGGCCGTCGCCGGTGCGGGTGGCCAGGAAATCGGCCTTGATGAAGCCGCCGACCTTGAACGTGGTGCCGGGTGCGGCGCCGGGGGTGATCGTGGTCACCTGGATCGGCGCCTTGCCGGCCGGCACCGCCGGTGGCGCGACCTGGCTCGACTTCACGGCGGCGACCTCGCTCTGCGCCTGCGCGATCTGGCCCTGCTGCTGTTGCTGCGAGGACAGCAGCAGCTGGACCTGGCGCTCCAGTTCGGCCACGCGGGCTTCCAGCGCCTGTTCGCGCGCCGACGGGGTCTTGCCGCTCTGGGCGAAGGCCGCGCCCGGGGCGATCAGCGCGACGAACAGCGCGGCGGCCAACGGGCGCCGTGCCAAGGATGCGATGCGGTTGCTCATTACTCCCTCCCGAATAATGGATGTCCGCCGCGCGCAGGCACGGCTGGGTGCACAGTGCGCGCCGCGGCCGGTCGCGCCTATTGGCCATTAGTCGAACGGCGGCTGGGTTTACGACCATCGTCTAAAGCCCGGCGCGTGCGCGCTTAACGGTGAATGCGGCAAACTGCGCCATGACGCGCCGCCGCATGCGGCGCCCCGTTCATTGCAGAGGGCACCATGGCTGATATCTACCCCGTCGATCCGCAGTTCGCCTCCCGGGCACGGGTCGACAAGACCCAGTACCAGACCCTGTACCGGCAATCGGTGGAACAGCCGGAGGCGTTCTGGGGCCAGGCCGCCGAGCGCCTGGACTGGTTCAAGAAGCCGACCCGGATCAAGGACGTGAACTTCGCCCTGGACGATTTCCATATCCGCTGGTTCGACGACGGCGAGCTCAACGCCAGCGTCAACTGCCTGGACCGGCAGCTGGCCACGCGCGGCGACAAGACCGCGCTGCTGTTCGAGCCGGACAGCGCGGACGCGCCGTCCTACACCGTCAGCTACCGCGAGCTGTACGAACGCGTCTGCCGCCTGGGCAATGCGCTGCGCGCGCTCGGGGTCAAGAAGGGCGACCGCGTCACCATCTACCTGCCGATGATTCCCGATGCGGCGGTGGCGATGCTGGCCTGCGCGCGCATCGGCGCGATCCACTCGGTGGTGTTCGGCGGTTTCGCGCCCAACTCGATCGCCGACCGGGTGATCGACTGCGGCAGCAAGCTGATCATCACCGCCGACGAGGGCCTGCGCGGCGGCAAGAAGATCCCGCTCAAGGCCAACGTCGATGCGGCGCTGAAGCTGCCCGGCACCACCACCGTGGAAACCGTGCTGGTGGTGCGCCACACCGGCGGCGCGGTGGACATGCAGGCCCCGCGCGACCGCTGGTTCCACGACGTGGTCGACAGCCAGCCGGCCGAGTGCGAACCCGAGCGCATGAACGCCGAGGATCCGCTGTTCATCCTCTACACCTCCGGCTCCACCGGCAAGCCCAAGGGCGTGCTGCACACCACCGCCGGCTACCTGCTGTACGCGGCCTACACCCACGAGACCGTGTTCGACCTGCGCGAGGACGACATCTACTGGTGCACCGCCGACGTCGGCTGGGTCACCGGCCACAGCTACATCGTCTACGGGCCGCTGGCCAACGGCGCCACCGCGCTGATGTTCGAAGGCGTGCCCAACTACCCGAACGTGTCGCGCTTCTGGGACGTCATCGACAAGCACAAGGTCACGATCTTCTACACCGCGCCGACCGCGATCCGCGCGCTGATGCGCGAGGGCGAGGCGCCGGTCAAGCGCACCTCGCGCGCGTCCTTGCGCCTGCTCGGCAGCGTCGGCGAGCCGATCAATCCCGAAGCCTGGCGCTGGTACTACGATGTGGTCGGCGACGGCCGCTGCCCGATCGTGGACACCTGGTGGCAGACCGAGACCGGCGGCATCCTGATCACCCCGCTGGCCGGCGCGATCGACCTCAAGCCCGGCTCGGCGACGCTGCCGTTCTTCGGCGTGCAGCCGGCCCTGGTCAATGCCGACGGCGAACTCCTGGAAGGCGCCACCGAAGGCAACCTGGTGCTGCGCGACTCGTGGCCGGGGCAGATGCGCACCGTCTACGGCGACCACCAGCGCTTCATCGACACCTATTTCCGCACCTACCCGGGCAGCTACTTCACCGGCGACGGTTGCCGCCGCGACGAAGACGGCTACTACTGGATCACCGGCCGCGTGGACGACGTCATCAACGTCTCCGGCCACCGCATCGGCACCGCCGAGGTGGAGAGCGCGCTGGTCTCGCATCCGAAGGTGGCCGAGGCCGCGGTGGTCGGCTTCCCGCACGACATCAAGGGCCAGGGCATCTACGCCTACGTGACCCTGGTGGCCGACGAGCAGCCGAGCGACGCCCTGCACAAGGAACTGGTGGCCTGGGTCCGCAAGGAGATCGGCCCGATCGCCGCGCCCGACCATCTGCAATGGGCGCCGGGCCTGCCCAAGACCCGCTCGGGCAAGATCATGCGCCGCATCCTGCGCAAGATCGCCGAGAACGCGCCCGACCAGCTCGGCGATACCTCGACCCTGGCCGATCCGTCGGTGGTCGATTCGCTTGTTAACGAACGACTGACGCGCTGACGCGCTGGTCGTTCGTTCGGGAATGGGAAATCGAGAATGGGGAATGGGAAAAGCCGTTCCCCGATCGCTTCATCACCTAAGGCGCCCGACATCCTGCTTTTGCCGTTGCCATTCCCCATTCCCGATTCTCCATTCCCGGCCCCCCAAATGCCTACCCTGCTGATCGCCGACGACCACCCCCTGTTCCGCGAGGCGCTGCGCGGGGCGGTGCAGCGGGTGATGCCGGGGGTGCAGCTGTACGAGGCCGACAGCGTCGAGGCGCTGTACGCGCTGGCCGACCATCACGCCGATGCCGACCTGTTGCTGATGGATCTCAACATGCCCGGCGCGCAGGGGTTCAGCGCGCTGGTGCACATGCGCGCGCTGCATCCGCAGTTGCCGGTGGTGGTGGTGTCCGCGCGCGAGGAACCGACGGTGATGCGCCGCGCGCTGGACCACGGCGCGTTCGGCTTCATTCCCAAGTCGGCCGATTCGGACACCATCGGCCTGGCCCTGAGCACGGTGCTGGACGGCGAGCGCTGGGCACCGCCGGAAGCGCACAACCTGCCGCCCACCGACCGCGCCGAGCGCGAGGTCGGCCAGCGCCTGCGCGAACTGACCCCGCAGCAGTTCCGCGTGTTGCAGATGCTCGGCGCCGGCCGCCTCAACAAGCAGATCGCCTACGACCTGGGCGTGTCCGAAGCCACCATCAAGGCCCACGTCACCGCGATCCTGCGCAAGCTCGGCGTCACCAACCGCACCCAGGCGGTGCTGATGGCCGGCAAGCTGGCCATCGACAGCGACGCGATCGTGCTGCCGCTGGAAGAGGACTGAGCGCGCTGGGTTCTGGCGGATGCGTGCGCCAAGGTTCACCGCGGCGTGGCGTGGCGTGGTCGCTGCGCGCCAGGCCGGTGCGACTGCACTTGCAGGCGGGGTTTCCATATCGCGGCACTCGCAGCGCACTCCACGGGCTGTAGCGGCCCTGGAGGTTTTCGGTCGCGGCTGAAGCCGCTCCTACAGGGGATGGCATCGGACCTCGACGTAGCCCTGTAGGAGCGGCTTCAGCCGCGACCGCTGTTCGCGCATCGCAGGCCATCGCTTGCACACCCAGCGATGGCTGCCGCGCACCGAATAGGCTTCCCGAATCGGCTTCGGCGCACCGACGCCGGCGTGCCGTCGGCATCCGCGCATATAGCTGTTGCTAAGAAAAAAAGCTGCAGGTTCGCGTGCGTTCGAAGCGTATTCGTCGGCATTCGCCGCTGTTAGACTGCGCGTCCCTTGGGGAGTAGCCTGCTGTCCCGCGTATCCGGACAGCGCCCGCATCAACACACTCGGCCGTTGCGCCGTGGTGCGGGCAACCATCTCGGTTGGCGAGACCAGCGGCGAGCTTGCGTGGCGAAAGCCGGGCGCGCGCGCTCGTCGTTCGTCTTCTGCCCCGGCGTGGTCCCCCACATGTCGTTTCTTTCGATTCTGTTGCTCGGCATCGCCATGTCCACCGACGCCTTCGCCGCGGCGGTCGGCAAGGGCGCGGCCATGCGCAAACCATTGTGGCGCGACGCACTGCGCGCCGGCCTGATCTTCGGCTGCATCGAGGCGCTGACCCCCGTGCTGGGCTGGACGCTCGGCCAGGCCGCTTCCAAGTACGTGGTGTCGTTCGACCACTGGATCGCGTTCGGCCTGCTCGGCGCGCTCGGCGTGCACATGATCGTCGCCGGACTCAAGCCCGAGGCGCCCGAGGTTGCCGCAGAAGCGCCCAAGCGCCACGGCTTCTGGAACCTGGCCGCGACCGGCCTGGCCACCAGCATCGACGCGATGGCGGTGGGCGTCGGCCTGGCCTTCCTCGACGTCAACATCGCCGAGGTCGCGGTGGTCATCGGCCTGTGCACGCTGACCATGGTGACCCTGGGCATCATGCTCGGCCGCGTGCTCGGCACCCTGGCCGGCAAGCGCGCGGAGATCGTCGGCGGCGCGCTGCTGATCGCGATCGGCAGCACCATCCTGTTCGAACACCTGCACGGCGCGGGCTGATCCGCGCACGCCCGCCGCTGCCGGCTCAGCCCTGTGGCGGCGCCGGCTTGGCGGTGAATTCCAGGTAGGTGGAGAGAATGTACTTGTCGCCGCTGCGCGGCGGCAGGGCGGCGTGCATGTACATCCAGTACGGCGGGAACATCAGCAGGCGCCCGGCGCGCGGCGCGACCTCCAGGTCCAGGTCGACGAAGCGGGTCTGCCCGCCCTCGGCGACATCGTTGAGATACCACAGCAGCACCAGGTAGCGGCCGGTCTCCTCGTCGCAGGCGTCGAAATGCGGCTGGAAGCGCTCGCCGGCGCTGGCGCGATAGCGCTTGATCCGCAGGTCGGCCAGGCGCGGGCGCCACGGCACCGCTGCGGACAGGCCCAGATCGGCGTTGTAGCGCGCCAGCGCCGCGCGCACCTGTTCGATGAAGAACCCCTGGAAGGCCGGATCGGCCGCGCGGGTCACGTTGAGTTCGGTCCAGGCGCTGTCGTCCAGGCCGGCACGCGCACCGGCACCGTTGTGGCGGTGCTGCGCCGACGCGTGTTCGAACTGCGCGACCAGCTGGCTGCAGAAGCCCGCATCCAGCGCTGCGTCGTAGACGCGGACATAGTGGCGAAGATCGGCGTGCTTCATGCGTGTCGTTTCCTTTGTCTCGCGTTGCGCTGTCGGTTGCGGTTCACTGCGCCACCTGCGCGTTGAAATCGCCGATGCCTTCGACCAGGCGTGTCACCGCCTCGCGTTCGACCGGCTGCAGGTGCGGGTTCCAGGTGTCCATCAGCAGGATCACGCGTGGGCGGTCGCTGCGGTTCCAGGCCTCGTGTTCGAAGGTATCGTCGAACACCATCGCCCGCCCTTCCTGCCACACATGCAGGTGACCGCCGGCGCGCAGCGCGCAATCGCCGTGCACCAGCAGCGGCAGATGCACGGTCAGGCGGGTGTTGGTGACGCCGCGATGCGGCAGGATGTGGGTGCCCGGCGCCAATACCGAGAAACAGATCTCCGGCGCGTGCGCGCGGATGCGCACCAACGGCGTGCGCTCCAGCGCGGCCGTGGTCTGCGCGCACTGCTGCGCATGCGCGTCGTCGCGCTGCCCGTGGCGGTAGAAGAAATACGCATCCCACGCGGGACTGCCGCGCTCGCCGGCGAGTAGTCCTGGCGGTAGCTGGTCGGTCGGCGTACCGAGAAACGGCGCATACGCGTCGGCCTGCTCGCGCGTGGCCAGCATCTCGGCGCGGATCGCCGCGGTGCTGTGTTCCAACTCCTGCAACCACGGGAACAAGTGCAGCGGCGGATACGCGGCGGCCGGTACGTCGGGCACGTGGAAGAAGGTCGGCCGTTGCAAGGGATCGGCGTACTGCGCCGGCAGCAGGCCCAGATAGGCCAGCAAGCCGCGCTCGACCCGATCCAGCGCGTCGGCGCCGTAATTGCGGCGCAACGGTTGCAGCAAGCCGAGGAACAGATCGCGACGGCCGGCATCCACTGCCGCCATCGCGCTGCGCACGCGGTCGCGCAACGCCGGCGCGGTGCTGTCGTCGCTCAGCCAGCGGCCTTGGCGCTGGGCATGCACGACGGCCGCGTAGTAGCTGCCGACGGCCGCGTATGCGTCACCGCGTGCCGCGCGCAGTTCGCCCAGCCGCAGATGGGCGATGTAATGGTCCGGCTGGTGGCGCAGCAAGTCTTGCAGAACGCCTTCGGCGCCCGCCGCATCGCCTTGCGCCGACAGCATCGCGGCCCACCCCATCCGCGCCGGCGCTTCGAGCGCACCTCCTCGTCGCACCACGCCCCGGTACAGATCGGTGGCATGGGTCCACAGTCCCGCCTCCTGCGCCAGCGCGGCCAACAGCAGGTCCAGCGCCGGCGGTGCGTCGCCCTGCGCCTGCCAGGCTATGGCCGCCGCCTGCACCTGCGCGAGTCGCCCCTGTTCGAAGCCACGCCACAGCGCCTGCAGCCGCGCCGATGGATCGTCCCGTCTCGCTGTCATCGATACCCCCTCAACGAAAAACGGCGCGCCCGGTTGGGCGCGCCGCGTGTCACGAGCCGGCCTGCCTGCAAGCGCAGGCGACGCTGGCCGACATCCCTCAGAACCGATAGGTGGCGCGCATCCAGTAGTAGCGGCCGACCGTGTCGTAGGTGCTCACGTCGGTGTTCGCGTTCAACACGTTGTTCTGGTACAGCACCGGGGGCTGCTTGTTGAACAGGTTGTCCACGCCCAGGTCGAAGCGGATGTTGGCGTCGCTCATGTCGTAGCCCAGCTGCAGCGCGTGGTACATGTAGCTGCCGTAGTTCAGCACCACGCCCTTGTCTGCCGCATCGGCGGACATGTTTTCCGACAGGTCGGTGCTGCCGACCTGGATCTTGCCGATCCAGCGCGTGGTCCAGGTGGCGTCCCAGTTGCCCAGCTTCCAGCCGATCTGGCCACGTGCGCGCCAGCGTGCGTAGTTGCCGTAGGACGAGTTGTACTTGCCGGCCATGTGCACCACCGAGTCGCCGGTGTCGATGTCGTAGCGCTGCAGGTAGGTGCTGTCCAGGGCCAGGGTGAACTTGCCGAACGCGGTTTCCGGCAGGGCGTAGTTGGCACCGAAGTCGATGCCCTGCGTGTCCAGCTTGCCGATGTTGACCACCGGGGTCTCGATGTAATCGATGTTGCCGGCGCTGACCGTGCCTGCCGCATAGCGGTGGATATAGCTGCAGTACGGGCTGCTGTTGTCGTTGTAGCAGATGTTGGCGACGGTCTGCGCGGAGATCGACTGGATCAGGTCGTCGAGCTTCACCTTCCACCAGTCGGCATTGAACGACAGGCCCGGCACGGACTCGGGGCTGTAGACGATGCCGTAATCGTAGGAGGTGCCCTTCTCCGGCTTCAGATTGTAGTTGGCGTAGGTCGAGCCGGACACGATCGCATTGGTCTGCGACAGGCCGGAACCGGTCCAGCCGGCCTCCACGCCTTCGCAGGCGTTCTCGTGGCCGCTGCCGCTGTAGCCGATGCACGGATCGGTGAAGGTCGGCGAATTCGCGGTCGGACCCTGGTACAGATCGTAGATGGTCGGCGCACGGAACACCTGCGCCACGGTGCCGCGCACCATCAGGTCGTGGATCGGGCGCCATTCCAGCTGGAACGAGGCACTGTTGTTGGTCGAGCTGACGCTGCTGTAGTCGGAGAAGCGGTCGCTCAGGGTGACATTCAGCGCGCCAATCGGCGAGGACTGCGCCAAAACCGGGATGAACAGCTGCGCATAGGCTTCCTTCACGCTGAAGGAGCCGCTCAGCGGCGAGGAGCAGGCCTCGGACGAGATGTCGCAGGTGTTGTCGCTGTTGATCAGCGCGTTGCTGGAGACGGTGTAGCCCAGGCTTTCCTTGCGGTACAGCGCACCGACCGCCAGCTGCGCGCTGCCTGCCGGCAATTCCCACACGCTGCCGTTGGCGCTGGCTTCCCACTGGCGGGTGATGCTCGTGGTCTGGTAGCGCGGGATCGACTCGTGACTGTTCATCCAGGCCACGGTGTTGGGATCGGTCTGGTCGAAGATGTTGATCTCGCCAGCTGTGATCGCATCCTGCAACGCCGCGTAGTCGACGTAGCCATGGCTCCAGTTGCGCTGCTGGTAGTGGCCGTAGTTGAAGTTGGCGTCCCACACCCAGCTGGTGTCGCCGATGCTGCCCTTCAGCCCGAGCACGTCCTGGTCGGTGGTGGTGTCGTAGAAGCCTTCGCGCTGGCCCAGCGAGGTGAAGCGCGAGCGGTACTCGTAGCCGTTGGGACCGAACTCGACGCCGAACGGGTTGTAGGGGTTATCGGCGGCGATGGTGATGCCGTCGCTCTGCGCGTCGAACGGCAGCGGCGCGATCGCATAGTGCGACATCGTGTGGTTGTGGTAGGCGTTGACGTAGGCCTGCAGCTTGTCGGTGATGTTGAAGCTGCCGAGCACGAAGCTGTTGACGCGCTGCTGCGGGGTCATCAGCAGATTCTGCGACTGGTAGTTGTAGGCGTCGGAGGAGGAGGAATAGCACTTGTAGCCGCCGCTGCCGTTGCTGGTCATCGCGCCGCCGGCGCTGCAGCCGTTGGCGGTCAGCGTGCTCGCCGGCAGCTTGTAGTAGCCGCTCGGGGTACGGCTGGAACCGCCCTTGTAGACGCTGCCGCTGGACAGGTACATCGCGTCCTTGGAGAACGCGCGATTGGCCGAGGAGATCTCTTTCTGCTTGTTGTAGTCGATGCCGACCACGATGTTGCCGCGATCCCAGGTCTTGCCGAAGGTGAAGGTGCCGCCCTGGCGCGCGCCGTCGCCGCGGCTGGCCTGGCCGTAGTTGGCGACGAATTCGCCGCCTTCGAAGTTCTTGCGCAGGATGAAGTTGACCACGCCGCCGATGGCGTCGGAACCGTACAGCGCCGAGGCGCCGACCTTCAGCACTTCGACATGGTCGATCATGCTGGTCGGGATCGAGTTGATGTCGTTGTTGAGGATGCGGTGGCCGTCGATCAGGATCAGCGTGCGCTGGTCGCCGAGGCCGCGCAGCGACACGGTCGAGGCGCCGTCGCCGCCGCCGTTGTTGACCTGCGGGTTGGTCGCATCGCCGGCGATGCCGGGCAGCGACTGCATCAGGTCGCCGAGGGTCTGCTTGCCGCTCTGCTGGATCTGCTGGCGATCGACCACGGTGACCGGGCTGGCCGTTTCCACGTCCACGCGCCGCACCAGCGAGCCGGTCACGGTGACGCGGTCCAGGTCGACCGCGCCGCTGGCGGACGTCGCCGCGGTGTCGGCGCTCTGTGCGTAGAGCGAAGCGGCGGGAAGCGTCGCCAATCCCAGGCAGATGGCCTGGGCGAGTCTGTTCTTTGGTGCGGACATTGGGGAAAACCTCATGTGATGGGCAACAGAACGCCAGCGGTGCACGCGGACGTGAACCGGTTCGAATCGCGCTGGGCGCGACGTCTTCGTTGGATGCTTCGGACTTGCGGGCCGATCGGGACCGTCAAGCACTTGTTAGTTTTTTATAAGAAAAGTGTTGTTTTGATGTGCCGCATTGCGCCAGCGGTTGGCATAATCGCTACACCGTTCGAAAACATGTGCGTCCACAGGCGCGGACGGGGACGGCGCCATGGGCGCCGGTGCGGGCCGAAGCGGCTGCCCGAATCAGTCGACGCGATAGTCCCAGCGCTGCAGGTAGGGCTGCAGCAGCGGCAGCACCGGCTCGAAGAATTTGCGATACGGGCGCCAGCGGTCCAGACCCTTGCGATTGATGCCTTCGACCACCTGCGCGTAGCTGGGCGTGCTGATGAAACCCTTGGCGCGCGCATGGCGCTGGAACTCCAGCAACCGCTCCGGTTGTTCGAGTTCCAGGAAGCTGCCCAAGCGCGCGACCTGCGCCTGCGGATCGGCGACCAGGTCTTCGTAGCGCAGCTCCAGCGCGCGCGGTTGCAGCAGCTCGACGTGGTAGAGCCAGAACGCCATCGCATCGGCGTAGCCCTGCGCCAGGCGTTGCGCGCTGGAACACAGCACCGCGAAGGCCGGGGAGCGGAACGCCTGCATGTAGCAGCTCAACAGCACGTCGCAGGGATGGCGCAGCGCCAGGATCACGTGCGCGTTGGGGAACAGCCGCTGGATCAGCGGCAGGCGCAGCAGGTTCAGCGGATTCTTGTCGACCAGGCGTTGTCCGGGCTGCAGCTGCACCACGCCGCGTACGGAACGCCAGTAGTTGGCGCGCAGGGCCGCGCAGGCGGCCTCGTCGAGCTCACCGAGGCCATCGGGCCAGGCCAGGCCGCGGCGCTCGCTGCGCTCGGCCAGCCCTTGCAGGAACGGCCGTTCGTCCATCGCGCACAGCTTCGGATGCGCATCGAGCATCTGTTCCAGCAAGGTGGTGCCGGAGCGCGGGAACCCGACCACGAAGATCGGCGAGGCATCGCGCGGCGGCGCCGCCACCGGCAGCGCGGCGGCGTAGCGCACCGGATCCCAGCGGCGTCGCGCGACCGGCAGCGGCGCCGCGCCCGCCGCAAGCAGCTCGGGCACCAGCGAGGCGACGCCCTCGACCTGCCCGGCATGCCCCTGCGCGCACGCCGCCAGCATTTCGTCGTGGCGCCCCAGGCGGTCGCAGACGCGGGCCATCGCGAACAACAGGTTGCTCTGCTTGCGCGTGTCGGCGGCCGCGTCGGCGGACAGCAGGCCGCGCAGCAGCCGGTACGCGGCGTCCCACTGCCCGTCGCGCATCGCCAGCACCGCCAGCGCATTGATCGCATCGTGGCGCGCGTCCACGTCCTCGATCCGCTCCGGCGGCGGCAGGTGTGCGGCCGCCCGCCGCGCCTCGTCTAGTTGGTTGACCCGCTCGAGCACCAGCACCAGGCGCGACCAGGCGCGCTCCGGTTGCGGCATCGGTCCGGCGGCGCAGGCGCGCAGCATTTCGCAGGCCGCGTCGGTGTGGCCGGACTGCGACAGCAGCCAGGCCAGTTCCAGCGTGGTCTCCGGGTCCAGCGCAGGCCATTGCGCACAGTCCGCGAGCAGCGCCTCCACGCGCTGGAAGTCGCCGCACTCGTGGCAGGCCATCGCCGCGTGGACACGCAGTTGCGCCGAGTCCGGCGCCAACCCATGCGCATCCAGCAGATGCTCGCGGGCGACGCCATAGTCGCCTTCGTCCATCGCCAGCAGGCCCAGATTGTGGTGCAGCATCGCATCGCCCGGCGTCAGCGTAAGTGCCTGCGCATACGCCTGCCACGCCTCGGCGAAGCGGCGCGCCTCGCGCAAGGCGGTGCCCAGGTTGTTCCAGTGCGCCACATCCTGCGGCTGCCGTTCGGTCAGTTCGCGATACAGCACTGCCGCCTGCGCCGCATCGCCCTGCATCTGCAGGCTCATCGCCAGCAGGCTGCTGGCCAAGGCGTCGCCGGGCACGTGCTGCAGGTAGCGGCGCGCGCCCTGCTCCAGCGCCTGCGCCTGTCCCGCCTCCAGTGCCGCCAGCAATTGGGGCAGCGACGGGATCGCGGTGTCTTGCGGTGGGCTCATGCGCTGACGGTCCAGACGGGCGGGCGGAAAGGGCTGCCACCATAGCCGGGCCGGATCGCGGGTCGCAACGCAGGCCGTGCCGGGCGCAGGCAAACGACGCACACACTGCGGATACGCAACTTCGCCGCACGACATGCTCGACGCCGGACCGCGCAATGCGCGCTGTCGCGATCGCGCCGACCGGCGCCAATCGCTCTAGATCGGATCGTGATACGCGGTGAGGAAGGCGCGCAGCGAGGCCGGCTTGACCGGCTTGGTCAGCAGCCGGTAGCCGCGTTCGCGGGCCTGCAGTTTCAGTTCGTCGCGACCGTCGGCGGTGAGCAGCGCGCCGGCGACCGGGCCGACCATCGCCTCGCGCAGTGCGTCCAGCGTGTCCAGCCCGTCCAGGCGGTCGTGCAGGTGGTAGTCCACCAGCATTACGTTGGGCGCGCGCGCCGCCAGTAGCAGCGCCTCGTCCACGGTGCTGGCGCAGATCACCTCCACCTGCCAGCGGCCGAGCAGCGCGCGCATGCCGTCGAGGATTTCCTGATCGTTGTCCACGCACAGCACGCGCAGCCCGACCAGCGAGTCGCTGCTGGCGACACTGCGCTGCTGCCGCTGCTGCTTCTGCGGCACCGGTGCCACCCGCGGCACGGCGATCGAGAACATGCTGCCGTGGCCGACCGCACTGCGCGCATCCAGGTCGTGGCCGAGCAGGCGCGAGATGCGCTGGCAGATCGACAGGCCCAGGCCCAGCCCCTGCTCGCCCCAGTCGAACGGCTGCTGGTAGCGTTGGAACTCCTCGAAGATCTGCTGCATGTGGTGCTTGGGAATGCCCGGACCGGTGTCCCACACCTGCAGCTCCAGCGCCGCGCCGCGGCCGCGCATGCCCAGCACAATGCGGCCCTGGCGGGTATAGCGCAGCGCATTGGCGAGGAAGTTCTGCAGCACGCGGCGCAGCAGGCGGCGGTCGCTGCGCACCCAGATCGGCCGCGCGTAGACATGCATGCGCAGGCCGCGGCTGGCGGCGACCGGGGTGTACTGCGCGGCCAGTTCGCGCAGCAGCACGCTGGCGTCGAAGTCCTCGATCGTCGGGCGCATGCCGCCGGCGTCCAGCCGCGACACGTCGAGCAGGCCGTCGAGCAGTTCCTCGGCCGCACGCAGCGAGGCGTCCACGCGCTCGGCCAGATGCCGCTGCTCCTCGTTCTGGTGCGCTTCGCGCAAGGCGGAGGCGAACAGCCGCGCCGCGTTGAGCGGTTGCAGCACGTCGTGGCTGATCGCGGCCAGGAAGCGGGTCTTGGACTGCTGTGCCAGTTCGGCCTCGCGCGAGCGGTCGGCCACGCGCTGCTCCAGCGTCTCGTTGGCTTCCAGCAGCGCCTGCTCGGCACGTTTGTAGTCGGTGATGTCGTTGTAGCTGGTCACGTAGCCGCCGCCGGGCAGCGGCTGGCCGCGCATCTCGATCACTTTGCCGTCGCTGCGGGTGCGCTCGAACACGTGCGAGGTGCCGGCGCGCAGATGCGCGATGCGGCGGCTGATCTGGTCCTCGATGCGGCCTTCGCCCAGTTCGCCGCGCTCGGCGTTGTAGCGGATCAGGTCGGCGACCGGGCGGCCGACGTAGAGCATGCCGTCGGGGTAGCCGAACATCTGCTGGTAGCGCCGGTTCCACGCGGTCAGGCGCATCGCCGGATCGACCACGCTGACCCCGGCGCTGATGTTCTCCAGCGTGGTGGACAGGATCTCGCGGTTGAAGCGCAGCTCCTGCCCGGCCTCGTCGAGCACCGCCACCACTTCGCCCAGGTCCATGCCCGAGCCGCGCAGCAGGCTGGTCAACACCAGCCGCGCCGAGGCCGCGCCGATCGAGGCGGCGAGCAGGCGTTCGGTGAACTGCACCCAGACGCGGTCGGCCACCGCATTGGGCTGCGGCTCGCGGCCGAGCAGTTGCGCCTGTTCGGCGAAGGCGCGGCGGGCGTGGCGTTCGCCGACCATGCGTTCGGCCAGCGCCTGCAGATCGACCACCTGCACCTGCCCGAGCCAGTCGCCGGCCACTGCCGGCCGCTGCGAATACGGCTCGAGGAACGGCGCCGCGCGCAGCCGCTCGTCCAGGCCCGGGCGCCAGCGCGCCGACACCAGCATCATCGTGCCGACGTTGAGCAGCAGCGACCAGAACGTGCCGTGCGCCAGCGGATCCCAGCCGCTCATGCCGAACAGCTGCTGCGGGCGCAGCCAGGAGATGCCGAACGGCCCGTCGTGCAGCCATCCCGGCGCCAGCCAGCCGGCCTGGGTCAGCGCCGGCAGCAGCAAGGTGTAGATCCAGGTGCCGAAGCCCAGCACCATGCCGGTCTCCACGCCCTTGCGGCTGGCGCCGCGCCAGTACAGCCCGCCGATCACACCCGGCGCGAACTGCGCCACCGCGGCGAAGGCCATCAGCCCGTACGAGGCCAGCGAACTGTCGTTGCTGCTGCTGCGGTAGTAGCCGTAGGCGATCAGCGCCAGCAGCAGGATCGCCAGGCGGCGGATCCACAACACCCGCGAGGCGACGTCGGCGCCGGCCGCCTGGTGCCCGCGCCGGCGCAACAGCACCGGCATCACCAGGTCGTTGCTGATCATCGTCGCCAGCGCGATGCTGGAGACGATGACCATGCCGGTGGCGGCGGAGAACCCGCCCACGTAGGCGACCAGCGCCAGCGCGGTGCGGCCCTCGGCCAACGGCAGCGCCAGCACGATGCTGTCGCGCGCCACCTCGCCGGAATGGCCGAACAGGGCGATGCCGGCCGACGCGATCGGCACCACCATCGCCGAGATCACCACCAGGTACAGCCCGAACAGCCAGCGCGCCTTGCGGATGTCGCCGATGTCGCTGCATTCCACCACCGCCACGTGAAACTGCCGCGGCAGGCACACGATGGCCAGGAAGCTGAGCAGGGTCTGCGAGATGAAGCCGACCGGCGGCGTGTTCTGGAACAGCGTGCGTGCCGACTGCAGTACCTGCCCGTCGCGGCCGCTCAACCATACGTAGGCGAACACGCCCACCGCGACCATCGCCAGCAGCTTGACCACCGATTCCAGCGCGATCGCCAGCATCATGCCGTGGTGGTGTTCGGTGGCGTCCACCTGGCGGGTGCCGAACAAGGTCGCGAACAGCGCCATCAGCAGCGCCACGTACAACGCCGGATCGGCGTAGAACGGCGCCCCGGCGCTGGACTGCCCGCTGAGCACCTGCAGGCTCATCGCCACCGCCTTGTACTGCAACGCCAGGTACGGCACCACGCCGATCAGCGCGATCACCGCCACCAGCGCCGCCAGGCGCCGCGAACGGCCGTAGCGCGAGGAGATGAAGTCGGCGATGGACACCGTGTTCTCGCTGCGCGCGATCAGCGCCAGCCGTTCGACGATGCGCCAGCCGAACAGCAGCATCAGCAGCGGACCCAGGTAGATCGGCAGGTAGCCGGCGCCGTTGCGCACCGCGCTGCCGACCGCGCCGTAGAACGTCCACGACGAGCAGTACACCGCCAGCGCCAGGCTGTACACCGCCGGGCGCAGCCACGGCCGCTCCGGGTACAGCGGCCGCCGATCGCCCCACCACGCCACTGCGAACAGCAGCGCCGCGTAGCCGACCGACACCAGCAGCAGGATCCAGCTAGAAACCAAGGGCGACGTCCCCGGTGCGTTCGCCGCAGTCTAGCTCGCCGCCGCTCACGAGACCGCCGTCGCGCCGGCGTGCAGCGGCAACCGCAGGCGGAACACGCTGCCCTGCCCGGGCGCGCTCTCCACCAGCAATGCGCCGCCGGCCGCGGCGATCAGGTTGGCGCTGACCGCCAGCCCCAGGCCGGTGCCCTGCCCGCTGGGCTTGGTGGTGAAGAACGGCTCCAGGCAGCGCGCGCGCACGTCCTCGCTCATGCCGTGGCCGCTGTCGCGCACCGCGATCTCCAGGGTGGCATCGGGCCGCGGCGCCAGGGTCAGCTCGAACTGCCCGCCCTCGGGCATCGCCTGCTGCGCGTTGGCGGCGAGATTGAGCAGGATCAGTTCCAGCTGCGCGCGGTCGAAGCGCACCGGGCACGGCGCCTCGTGCAGGTGCAGGCGCACCTGCACGCCCAGGCCGAACAATTGGTCGAACATCGGGCGCATGCCGGCGATCGTCTCGGCCGGTTCGAACACCTCCAGCCGCGTCGCTTCCTGGCGGCTGAAATCCAGCAGCTTGCGGGTCACCGCCGCCGCGCGCCGCGCCGCCGCATCGGCCCCCTGCAGCGCGGCCTTGAGCTGCTGCGGATCGTCGCTGCGCCGCGCGCGCGCGGCATAGCCCATGATCAGGCTGAGCAGATGATTGAAATCGTGCGCGACGCCGCTGGCCAGGCGGCCGACGCTCTCCATCTTCTGCGCGTGCACCAGCTGGTCGCGCGAACGCTCCTTTTCCTGCATCTCCAGTTGCAGCCGGTCGCGCGAGCGGGCCAGGTCGTTGCCGCGCTTGCGCGCCAGCGCCAGGCTGTCGCGCAGGGCCGCCACCGACTGGTCCAGCACCAGTGCGACCACCACGAAGCCGACCAGGCTGCCCACCGCCACTTCCAGGACCCGCGGCCACAGCGACGGCAGGAAGAACATGCGTGCCGCATCGCGCCATGCGCCCAGCGCGACCACCAATGCCAGCCACGCCACCGCGCCCCAGAGCGCGCGCCGGCTCAGCAACAGCCCGCCGATCAGTACCGGCAGCAGCTGCCCGAGCTGGCCGCGCAGTTGCGCTTCCAGCCCCCAACGCGCATAGCCCACGGTCAGCAGCGCCAGGCTCACCACCACGAACAGCCGCGCCGCCCACAGGAACGCGCCACGCCGCAACAGCGCGAAGCACACCCACATCGCCAGCGCATTGAATCCCGCCAACCACAACGCGACCGAGTCGATGGCTGCGCCGGCCCGCCACCATGCCATCAGCATCGCGATCAGCTGATACAGGCCCACGAACACCAGTACCAGCTGCAGCATCGCCGCGTTGCGCCGGTCGACGCGGTCGGCCAGCGGGATCGCACGCCACCAACGCAACGCGCACGCCAGCGGGCCAGCGGCGGGCGGGTCGGCGGAACGCTGGGGCGTAGGCAGGTCGGGCATGCGCGGGCCAATGGCGGGAGCGCCGCCGGCAGGCGGACGCGGACTGCGGCTATATTAGCCACCTCCGTCTTCCCGCTGGATGCGACGCGGCCCTGGACCTGCAGGTTGCCGCGCATGCTGCACGGGCCGATTCCGCCGCTCGACGCGCCTGGATTACAAATCGATGACGTTTCCCTTGTTCACCGGCCTGGGCCGGGCTGTGTTCGTGGCCGCAGGCCTGCTGGCAAGTCCGGTGCTGGCACAGACCGTTCCCGGCGCCGATCCGTACGAACCGCAGCTGCGGCGCTGCCAAACCAGCATTGCGCAGCAGCCGAGCGCCTCGCGGGATATCGCCAACGACCTGCTGACCATGCCCGGCCTGCCGGTACCGGTGCAGGTGCGGGCGACCGGCTGCCTGGCCACCGCGCAGCAGATGCTGGGCGACAGCACGCAGGCGGCGGCGACCACCGAGCGCTTGCTGGCATTGCTGCAGACACCGGGGTTGCCGCCGCTCGTCCGTAACGGCGGCCGCCTGCAGGCGGCGGCGCTGCTGCAGCAGGGCGGCCAGTTGACGCGTGCGCTGAAACTGCTGGAGCAGATTCAGGCCGATGCGCAGCGCAGCGGCGACACCGTCGCGCAGATCGGCGCGCTGGCCGGCATCGCGCTGATGCGCGGCGACGCGCTGGACGACTCGGAAGGCGCGCTGCACTACTTCCGCCAGGCCATCGCCCTGGCCGAACAGCTGCAACGGCCGCCGGCGCAGGCCGACATGATGCTGTACTACAACTACGGCTACGCGCTGCTGATGCTCAAGCGTTACGACGAGGCCGACGCCGCCTTCGATCGCGCTACCGCGGTGGCCGTCAAGCTGACCAACCAGGACCTGTTCCTGCACCGTATCGCCAGCCACCGCGGCGAGATCCAACGCGCCGGCGGCCACGCCGAGCGTGCCGAGCCGATGTTGCAGAAAGCGCTGTACTGGCAGCAGGCCGACGGCGATCCGCAAGGCGCCGCAGTGACGCTGCAACGCCTGGCGCGGCTGCGCCTGGACCAGGGTCGGGCCAAGGACGCGCTGGTCTACGCCGAACAAGCGCAGACGCTGTCCGAGCGCAGCCGCTTCGTCGCGGAGATCCGCAACGGACTGGACCTGATCAGCGAAATCCATGCCGCGCTGGGCAATGCCGACGCCGCGGCGCACTACGCGCAGCAGGCGCGCGCGATGGACCGCGACAAGGCACGCGCCGAAACCCTGGTCTCGCTGGCCAAGCTGCAGGCCGATGCGGCGCGCAAGCTGCCGCCGATCGCCGACACGGGCGCGGCACGCGCCGACAACGCCGGCCGCATCGCGATCGGCCTGGCGCTGGTGCTGGCGCTCGGCGTCGCCCTGGCGATCCTGTACCGCCGCCGCCAGCGCCGCGAGGCCGAACGCAGCCTGCTCGATCCGCTGACCGGGCTGCTGAACAGGCCGGAAGCCGAACGCCGGATGCAGGCGCTGTTCGCCGCGCCGAGCCGGGACAAGCGCGAGGCCGACGGCCGCTGTGCGCTCCTGCTGGTCGACGTGGATGGATTCAAGGAGTTGAACGCGCGCTACGGCCATGCCGCCGGCGACCACGCGCTGTTGGCGCTGGCCGGCTGCCTGCGCGAGAGCTGCGATGCCGGCGACCTGATCGCACGCTGGGGCAGCGAGGAATTCCTGGTGGTGCGCGCGGACACCTCCGCGGCGGCCGCGTTCGCGCTGGCCGCGCACCTGCGCGGTGCGGTCGAACGCCTGCGCGTGGAAGCCGGCCAGGGCGAACTGCTGCCGTTGACGGTGTCGGTCGGCGCAGCGCCGTTCCCGCTGTTCCGCCGGCCCGATGCGCGCCTGCAGGACACCGTGGCGCTGGCCGAATGCGCGGTCCAGGCGGCCGGCCACGCCGGCGGCAACGCCTGGGCCGGGCTGTGGGGCACGCCGGGCGACGTGGCGGTCACGCCGCAACAGGTGCTGGCGGATCCGGTGCGCGCGCGCGCGCAAGGCTGGGTGCTGCTCGACGGCAGCGATCCGCTGCTGTGGACGCGCGCGTTCGCCGCGCCGGACACGCAGCGCGCGTGAGCGCGTGCGCACGCGCGGCGCCGCCGTGGGCCGCGGCGGTCGTCCCCTCACCCCACCCCATCTCCCAGCGGGAGAGGGGCCATGTGCCGCAGTGCAGCGGCGGCGCAGTGACGCGGGTGCGACACGCTAAGATCCGTGCGGTGAACACCCACACCCGCCCACGCTGATGTCGTCCGTCCCAGTCGAGTCGCGGGCGAGCTATCTGCAGCAGCAACGGCTGCGGCTGCAGACCCAGTTGCAGCAGGCGCAGGCGCGGCAGGCCGCTGCCGAGGCCGAGGTGGAGCGGCATCTGCCGGCGGTGGAACAGGCCGTGGCCACGATCCGCCGCGATTTCGTCGCGCAGGCCGCGCAGGCCGCGAGCGCGGTGCTGCGCCGCGAACGCCGCCGCGCGTGGTGGCCGGCACTGCTGTTGCGCCCGCTGCTGCCGGACTGGCGCTGGCGGCTGGCGCTGCTCGCCTTCCTGCTGCTGGCGCTGCCATGGATGAGCGCGCACTGGCTCGGCGACGCGCGCGGCTATCTGGACTGGTGGCGCCATCTGGGCATGCAGCGCGACACCCTGCAGCTGCTGCAGCGCGTGCTGCCGTCGCTGCTGGCGTATGCGCTGCTGGTGATCGGCGGCGCGCAACTGCTGGCCCGGCATGTCAGCCACGACGAACGCGCGCGGTTGAACGGTTTCGCGCAACGGCCGCTGGCGCTGCTGCAGTTCGCCAGCGACAGCCGCCACGACGCCGCCTTTCCGTACCGCGTCACCCGCGCGCCATGGCCGCAGCGCGAACTGCAGGGCCGCTGGCAGATCGCCGCGGCGCACGGCGACCTGTTCGGCGCGCGCATGCTGGCGCTGCACGACGGTGCCGAACCGGAGCCGCAGGTGCAGGCGCTGCTGGTGTTGCCGGACGCGTCCCACCCCGCGGCACTGATCCCGATCGCCGCCGAGCTGGATGCCGAGGCGCAGGCGCAGCTGCACGCCCTGGCGCTGGCCGTGGCGACGAACGCGGCGGCCGAATCGCAGCCGATCGCCGAGCTGCACCGGCACGTGGACGCGTGGATGGAAGCGCGCAGCCAGCAGCGCATGCTGCAACAGCGGCTGCAGAGCATGGACGCCATCCACCGCCACTGGGCCGACGTGGCGCTGCCCGACACCACCCTGGACCAGATCCTGAAGCTGGTGGACCTGTTCGTGTCCGGGCGCACGCCGGCGCCGAAGGGCATGCTGCTGCACGGACCGCCGGGCACCGGCAAGACCCTGATCGCGCGCAAGCTGGCGCGCCATGCCGGCTGCCATTTCGAAGCGCTGGGCGTGGCCGACCTGAAGGCCGCGCACGTCGGCCACACCGGCCCCAAGGTGCAGGCGATCTGGCAGCGCTGCCGCGCCAAGGCGCCGGCGATCCTGTTCATCGACGAATGCGAAAGCGTGTTCGCGCGCCGCGGCGGCGTGGACAGCGACAGCTTCGGCGCCGAGCTGGTGCAGACCTTCCTCGCCGAATGGGACGGCTTCCACGAGGCGCGCGGCCAGGTGCTGGTGATCGGCGCGACCAACCGTCCCGGACTGCTCGACGACGCGGTGATGTCGCGCTTCACCGCCAGCATCGGCATCGGCCTGCCGGATGCCGATGCGCGCGCGCGCATCCTCGGCGGCGAACTGCAACGCGCCGGCTTCGCGCTGGCGCTGGACCCGCGCGTGGTCGCCGACAGCAGCGGCCTGTCCGGCCGCGACCTGCACACGCTGGTGGCGCGGGTCGCCGCCGAGTGCATGGACGGCGAACTCGACGGCGACGCGCTGCTGGCGCAACTGCGCTTGCTGCGCGGCAAGGGCTCCACCCGGGTGACGCCGCTGGACTGGAACGACATCGTGCTGCCGGCACCGGTGATCGAGGAATTCGTCGGCCTGGGCAAGGAACTGCGCAATGCCGAGACGCTGGCCACGCTGGGCGTGCCGGTGCCGCGCGGGATCCTGATGTACGGCCCGCCCGGCACCGGCAAGACCCAGCTCGCGCGGATCCTGGCCAGCCAGTCGGGGTTGGCTTTCATCGCCCTGACCGGCGCCGACCTCAAGGCCGCCTACCTGGGCCAGTCGGGCCAGCGCGTGCAGGCCGCGTTCGAGCGCGCCCGCGCGCAGGCGCCGTGCATCGTGTTCGTCGACGAGATCGACATCGTCGCCCCGGCGCGCGGCGCCGACGGCGACGATGCGCTGACCCGCGAGATCGTCGGCCAGCTGCTGCAGGAACTGGACGGCGTCGCCAGCCAGGCCGGGCAGGTGTTCCTGCTGGCCGCCAGCAACCATGCCGCGGCGATCGACCCGGCGCTGCTGTCGCGGCTGGACCGGCAGATCGAGATCGGCCTGCCCGACCGCGCCGCACGCAGCGCGATCGTCGCGCGCCTGTTGCACGGCAAGCCGCTGGCATTCGACGCAACAGAGGCGGCCACCTGGCTGGCCGAGCGCAGCGAAGGCCGCTCCGGCCGCGACCTGCAGACCTGGATCAGCCGCGCGATGCGCCGCGCCGCGCGCCGCGCCCTGCTGGAAAGCGACGATGCGGCAAGCACCCGGCTGCAATGGCAGGACCTGATCGACACCGCGGATGAGGCACGGGCATAGCGCGCCGTCCTGTCGCGGCTGAAGTCGCTCCTACAGGAGCAGGCATGCCACTGGGCCCAGTGTAGGAGCGGCTTCAGCCGCGACCAGACACCATCCGCAGCCCGATCGCCCGAGCCGCCCTCACCTCTCCGGCAACATCACCTCGACCCGATAACGGCGGCCGCTCTCGATGCCCTCGATCCGCGCAACGTCCAGCACCCGCCCATCCACACTGACCTGCGGCGCAACACACCCCGCAGCGCGCTGCATGCGCACCTCCAACACCGCCCCGCGAAACCGACGCTGCACCGTCGCCTGCCTCCAGTGCGACGGCAACTGCGGGCGCACGCACAGCGCCTCGCCCTCGCCTTTCAGCCCGAACAGGCCCTCGATCAGGCAACGGTACAGCCACGCCGCGGTGCCGGTATTGAACAACTGGCTGGAACGGCCGGCGGTACGCGGCAGCTCGCGCCAGGCGCCGCGGTAGTAGTTCGGCACGAACACCGGCAACTGCCCGCGCTGCAGGTAGTCGGCCAGGTCCGGCCCCGGGATCATCGCGCGCAACACGCGCCAGGCACGGTCGGCGTCGCCGATCGCGTACAGCGCATGCAGGTAGAACGCGGCGGCGTGGTTGTAGACCGAACCGTTCTCCGCCGAACCCGGATGCTTCTGCGTAAGCCGGCCAACGTCTTCGCGCATCGCGGTATACGGCGGCGCCAGCATGGTCGGCCCGTACGGCGTGTCCAGCTGCGCATCGACCGCCTGCAGCAAACGCTTGCGCTGCTCCGCATCCGCCGTACCCGCGAGCAACGCCCAGCTCTGCGGATTGAGATAGATGCGGCCCTCCGCATCGTCCTTGATGCCGAAACGCACGCCGTCGTCGGTGATGCCGCGCGCATACCAGTCGCCGTCCCACAGTTCGCGGTTGACCGCGGCGTTGACCTCGTCCGCGCCGGAGCGAAACGCCGCCGCCTGCGCCTGGCGGCCATGGCGTTCGCAGAGCGTCGCCCACAGCTGCAGCGCGTAGGCGGTGGCCACCGACAACCAGCCGGACACGCCGCGGCCGCGATGGCCGACCATGTTCATCGGATCGCACCAATCGCCCTGCGCGATGTAGCTCAGCCCGCGCGCGTCGCGCGCGCCGAGCAGCCAGCGCATCGCCGCGTCCAGCCGCTCGGCGACGCTGGCGCCGTGCCCGTCGGCACCGACCACCACCTCGTCGAGCAGCGCCGCATCGCCGGTCTCGTCCAGGTACGCCGACAGGAACACCGGCAGCCACACGCAATGGTCGGTATGCGGCACCTGGTTGATGTACTTCAGCTCTGCGCCCTCGATCAGCAGGATGCCGTCCGGCATCGCGCCGCTGGCTTCCTGCTGCGACAGCGCATGCAGCAGCGCCGCACGTGCGGTCTGCGGGCGCAGGAAGCTCATGCCCATGTGGTCCTGCAGGAAGTTGCGGGTCTGCGGATCGGTGGTCAGGCGGTTGACGTCGCCGTGATAGAACAGCTGCCGCGGCAGCCAGTGGTTGACCAGGTTGTCCAGGCACGGATCGGGCGTGGCGATGTGCAGGCAGCCGGCCGCCTCGTTCAAGTAATCGCTGTACGCGGCCGCCGCTTCGGCGAAGCCGGCAGCGGACAGATAGCGCTGCCGCAGCGCAGCGATCTCCGCATCGTCGCGTGCCGGGCCGAACAGGAAACGCAACGTCTGTTCCTGCTGCGGCTGCAGCGTCAGGCAGTACTGCAAGGCCGCCGTCGGCGTTTCGTAGCGCGCATCGCTGCCGCCCAGCCGCGGCTGCAGCACCGCGCTCGGCGCGTGCAGGCCACCCTCGCCTTCGAACGCCAATTGCCGCGCATCCCATGCATCGGGCGCCTGCTCGTGCAGCAGGAAGGTGCAGTCCTTGAAGTCGCGGTTGCGGAAGTAGTCCTCGACCTTCTGGTATGGCGTGACGCTGCGGCACACGATGCCGCCCAGGTCGGCGCGGTACTCGCCGCTTTGGTGCATCCACGACATGTAGCCGACCGGGAAATACGCATACAGCGCGATCCGCCGCGCGCGCCCGTCCAGATTGCGCACCTGGCACTGCCACAGCTCGACCGTGTCATCGACCGGCAACTGCAGGCGCACCTCCACCTCGATCTCGGCGTAACGCACGCACCAGGCGATGTCGCGCTTGCCGACCGAGAAACGGAACGCCTGCGGCGTCGCCCGCACCGGCTCGTACGGCACCGAATAGACCGCACCGCTGTCCTCGTCCTTGAGATAGAAGAAGCGCCCCGGATGATGCGCGTAGTACGGCTGCTCCGGCTGCATGAAGGTCCTGGCCTCCAGGTTCGGCGCATGCGCGTACTTGGCCGGCTCCGGCTGCATGAACTGCGCGGTGGCGTAGCCGCGGCAGGTGGCCTGGATCATCATCCGCCGGTTCCACAGGAAGCCGCCGGCATTGGGCAGGGCCGTCGCGCTATGCAGCTCGTAGCGTTCGCCGTCGGCGCTGGGCGCCAGCAGATCGGCTGCCTCGCGGGATGCCTCATTGCCAACGCTCATGCGCTTGCCTCCTCCGCGACGCGCTTGCGCGCGGCCAGTTCCTGTTGGATACGCAACAGCGCCGCATCGTCGAGCGGATAGAACCGCATCGTCCACGCCGCCAGGAACGCGACCGCACCGGGGATCACCGTCAGCAGCAGCACGATGCCCAGCTGCGAGGCATCGCTCTGCGCCTGGTTGGCCACATAGCCCATGCCCGCCAGCATCCACGCGATGCAGGCCGAGGCCAGCGCGCCGCCGAGCTTCTGCGAGAACGTCGCCGCCGAGAACGTCATCGCGGTGGCGCGGCGCCCGGTCTTCCATTCGGTGTAGTCGGCCGTATCGGCGTACATCGAGAACGCCAGCGGCGATTTCGGCCCCAGCGCCAGGCCGATCAGCAGGTTGATCGCGAACAGCGCCCAGATCGCCTCGCGCGGGATGAAGAACATCGCGCAGCTGAGCACGCCGACCACCGCCATCAGCCACATCATCAGCCGGCGCTTGTCGCACAGCCGGGTCAGCAGCGGCGTGGCCGCCGCGCCCACCGCCAGCGCTATCGAATAACTGCCCAGGAACCAGCCGGTCAGGTCGGGGCGGCCGACGTAGTACTTGAAGTAGTACACGCCGGCGCCGGCACGCATGACGATGGTGATCATGATGATCAACGCCAACGCGAACAGCACCCGCCACGGCGGATTGCGCAGCAGATCGGCAATGTCCTGCAGCACCGGCGTGCGCGGCTGCGGCAGCGGCTGCACGCGTTCGCGCGTGGTCGCGAACACGATCGCGAACAGCGCCGCCGCGGCGATGCCATAGACCAGCATGGTGCGCTGCCAACCCTGCGCGTCGTCGCCGTTGCCGAACCAGCGCACCATGTCCAGCGTGGCGTAGTTGACCAGCGTGGTGCCGGCGAAAGCGGCGATGAAGCGGAAGCTGATCAGCGTGGTGCGCTGCTGGCTGTCGGCGGTGATCACCCCCGACAACGCCGAATACGGGATGCTGATCACCGTGTACATCAGCATCATCAGACCGAAGGTGACGTAGGCCCAGACCAGCCGCCCGCCCTGGCCCAGATCCGGCGTGGTGTAGGCCAGCACGCCGCTGGCGGCCATCGGCAGCGCGGCGAACAGCAGGTAGGGGCGGAACTTGCCCCAACGCGAGCGGGTGCGGTCGGCGATCGCGCCCATCAGCGGATCGGTGACCGCATCGACCACCTTGGTCAGCAGGATCATCGTGCCCACCGCCGCCGCCGGCAGGCCCATGGTGTCGGTATAGAAGATCAGCAGGAATGCGGAGATGTTGGCCCAGTAGAAATTGAAGCCCATGTCGCCCATGCCGTAACCGACCTTCTCGGTCCAGCGCAGCGGGGCATCGGCGCGTTGCGGCGGTGTGGGCATCGGCGATCCTGTCGGGTGGTCATGCGATGATGGAACGGCGCCAGGCACGTTCCGCTGATCGTGGCGTGCCGACGCTACACCACGCTGCGCGCATCGCCAACGCCGACGCGCGCATCATGCCAAACCCCGTGCAAGGTATAACCGCTCGTGATGGACGCAACATCCCAGAATTCCGTGCCGCAGCGCAGCGAAGCCATCGTCGTGATGGGCATTTCCGGCAGCGGCAAGACCAGCGTCGCGCAGGCGCTGGCCGCGCACTACGGCCTCGCGTTCCTGGACGCGGACGATTTCCACAGCGCCGAGGCCAAGGCGCAGATGGCGCGCGGCGTGCCGCTCACCGATGCGCAGCGCGTGCCGTGGGTGGCGGCGCTGGCGCTGCGCCTGCGCCAATCGATCGATGCCGGCCAAAGCGTCGTGCTTGCCTTTTCCGGGTTGCGCCGTGTTCACCGGCAGCAGCTGCGCGATAGCGGCGTGCCGATGCGTTTCGTGTTCCTGCATGCGGCCGCGCATGTGATCGCCGAACGCCTGGCACGGCGCAGCGGTCACTTCATGCCGCCAGGCCTGTTGCAGAGTCAGATCGATACGCTGGAGCTGCCGCTGGAGGAGACGGACGTGGTCTCGGTAGATGTGGACGCGCCGTTCGACGCGGTGGTGGCGGATGCGATTGCGCAGCTGGATGGCGGGCCTGGCGGTGCGAACGTCGCCGTGGTGTAACGCGTCTCTCGTCTCATTTTGGCGGTCGCGATCGAGTCGCTTGGTTGGTTGCTGCTCCAACTGCTCGCATAGGGAACTGCATCGAATTCGCTGAGGGGCGAGGTGCACTGTAGGAGGGACTTCAGTCCCGACACCGTCCAGTCGCGGCAACCCCACAGCTTCGCTCGTCGCGGCTGAAGCCGCTCCTACAAAGGCGCTTGCGGCCAATTCGATGGGTGCACTGTGGGAGGGAATTCAGCCCCGACACCCTCCGGTCGCGGCAACCCCGCCGCCTCGCTCGTCGCGGCTGAAGCCGCTCCTACAAGGGCACTCGCCGCCAACTCGATGGGGGCACTGTGGGAGGGACCTCAGTCCCGACGCCTTCCGGTCGCGGCAACCCCGCCGCTTCGCTCGTCGCGGCTGAAGCCGCTCCTACAAGGGCACTCGCCGCCAACTCGACGAGTGCACTGTGGGAGGGACTTCAGTCCCGACGCCTTCCGGTCGCGGCAACCCCGCCGCTTTGCTCGTCGCGGCTGAAGCCGCTCCTACAAGGGCACTCGCGGCCAGCTCGACGGGTGCACTGTGGGAGGGACTTCAGTCCCGACGCCTTGCCGGTTCCCGCCTGTCCCGCCGCGCCATGCGCCGGCATGCGTGGACCCAACGCGCCCCGTCAGCTCGCGCGCGTGCCACTGCGCTTCGCTCCCGGCAGCGCAGGCCCCGACACGTTCGGATCGCCAGGCACATACCAACGCCACAACGCCTCCGTGGCCTTGCTGATGCCGATACGCGGCGTGGCGACCGGATCCGCAGGTGGAGGCGTGCCATCCTCGCCCAGCCACAGGCGCGAGCTGGCCTGGGTCAGATCCAGCCCGTTGTCCGCACCCGAAGCACCAAGCGCCTTTGCCAGCCGGCCGGGCCCGCGGGTGAGATCGGCGATACGTCCCACGCCGCGCGCCAACTGCATCGCCTCGATTCCTGCGACCGGCGCCAGCGCACGGATCAGCACCGCATGCCCGGGCGCGCCGCCGCAGACCGCGTTGAGCGCCCAATGCATGCCGTAGATGAAGTAGACGTACAGATGGCCGGGCGGCCCGAACATCACCTGCGTGCGCGGGGTCATGCCGCGGAACGAATGCGCCGCCGGATCCTCTGCGCCGCAGTACGCCTCGACCTCGACGATGCGACCGCAGCGGCCGTCGTCGGCGATCAGCAGCTTGTTCAACAGTTGCGGCGCCACCAGGCGCGCGTCGCGGGCGTAGAACGTGCGCGGCAGCGGTGTCGGCAACATCGCCACAACCTACCGGGACGCCCGTGAAGAACGTTGCGGCGCGTGCAGATCAGCATGCGCGCAGAAACGCGCGGATCGTAGCGCGCGCACCACGGCACCGCCTGGCCGGCGACGGACCACCGCGCATGGCGCCGCACCCGGATGCACGCTGCTCCATCCAAATGCCGCGCGCCGCACTCCGGCCGCCGGCATCACTGTGGAGCACCAAGCCCGGCACTTGCCGGGCACGGCCTTACTCATTCCGCAGGCAACCGCAACTCCTGCAGCAACTGCGGCGCCGGATAGACCTTGGCCAGCAACCAGCGCAGGTAGCGCATGTCCACATGGATCGCACGCTTGTAGCGCGGGTCGTACCACCAGCTGGCGCTGACCGCCTCCCAGTTGCTGTCGAAATTCAACCCGATCAGCTCGCCGCGCGCGTTGAGCACCGGCGAACCCGAATTGCCGCCGGTCGTGTCCAGGTTGGTCAGGAAATTCACCGGCTGCGTCTTCAGCTGCGCATCCACGGTGCTGCCGAAATCGCCCTTCGCGATCGCCGCGAGCAGCGGCTTGGGCGCATCGAACGGCTCCTGGCCGGTGTTCTTCTCGACGATGCCGGCCACCGTGGTCACCGGGGCGAAGCTCACCGCATCGCGCGGGGCCAGCGGCTCGACCCGTCCGTAGCTGACGCGCAACGTGCTGTTGGCATCCGGATACACCGCCCGCCCCTGCTGCTTGCGCCAGGCGAACAGCGCACGCATGTAGGCCGGACGCAGGCGCAACTGCTCGCCCTCGCGCGTCTTGCGCTCGTTCTCCAGGCGCAGTTGCGCCGGCACCAGCGCCGCGGCCAACGCCGTCAGCGGATCGGCCGCCACCGGCTTGCCCTCGCGCGCGGCGGCGAAGCGCGACAGGCGCTCGCCCTCCTCGCCCAGCCTGGTCCCGGCATAGAGCTTGTCCAAGGCCTGCTGCAACTGCGCCGGCGTGCGCCCGAAGGCAGTATCGAATTCGGGTACGCGCTGCGCATCGGGCAACCGCTGGTAGCGGGTCAGCAGTGCACTCAGCAGCGCCTTTTCCACCGCGGGCGAATAGCGCCGCTGCACCTGCTTCAGCATGCCCTCGATCAGCGCCTGGTCGCGCTGCTGGTAGCCGGTCTCGCGCTGATCGTCGGCTTTGGCCGACTCCACCCGCAGCCGCTCCAGCGTCAACGCCGAACGCAGCAACTGGGTCTGGGTACCGACCAAGGCAAGCAGCAGATCGCGCTCGCGCAGCGCCGATGCCTCGGCCAGCAGCGACTGCAAGGCCGCGATGTCGCGCGCGTTGTCTCCATGCGTGGCGGCCAGCATGGCGCGCTCGTCCTCACCGCGCAGCCGCACCGCATCGCTGCGCTGCATGCCTTCCAGCTCGCCGGCCGCGCGCTTGCGATTGTTCTTCAACGACTGCAGCTGCGCCGCATAGCGCGTGCGCGCCTCCGCATCGGATTTTCCTGCCGCCTCGATCACCGCGATCATCTGGTCGAACACCGCCACCCGCTGCGGCAACGCCCCGTTCACCTGCTCGTCGAACTCCGCCGCCGTGCGATGCCGGTAGGTGATGCCCGGATACCCGGCCAGCATCGCGTAGTCCCCGGCCTTCGGCCCCTGCGTGGCGATCTGCAGGTGCGCCGGCGGCTGGTACGGCACGTTGTCGGCGCTGTAGTCGGCCGGCTTGCCGTCCTTGCCGACGTAGGCGCGCAGCAGGGTGAAATCGCCGCTGTGCCGCGGCCACATGAAATTGTCGATCTCGTCACCGTAGTTGCCAATCGACCGCGGCGGCGCATACACCAGGCGCACGTCGCGCAGCTCCAGCTGGCGGATCCGGTAGAAGTCGGTGCCGTAATACATGTTGGCGACACTGCAGCGCACCCCGCCCTCGCGCTCGCAATCGGCCACGATGCGCTTGCTCGCCGCATCCACCGCATCGAAGTAGGCGCGCCCGGTCTTGCCCTTGGCCCGCCCCAGCACGGCGTCGGTGACCTTGTCGAAGCCCACCGTCACCAGCACCCGAAAATCCGGATTGGCCGCCCGCTCGTCGCCGCGATCCTTGGCGATGAAGCCGTGCTCGATCAGATTCTCCTTGGCCGAGGTGTTGTACTGGATCACCCCATAGGCCACATGGTGGTTGGTCAGCAACAACCCCTCGCCCGACACGAACGCCCCGGTCCCACCCCCGACCTTCACCACCGCACTCAACGGCGGCTGCGTCACCGCCGCCAGATCGCGCGGATCCCCACGAAACCCCGCCTCGCGCAGCGGCTTGGCCAGCTCCGGCAGTTGGGATGGCATCCACATACCTTCGTCGGCATGGGCGGTGGCGGTGAGGGCGAGGCCTAGGGTGAGCGAGGCGGCAAGTGCGTTGGGTTTGGACATGCGGATGTCATGGAGATGCAGTGACCGTGACCTTAGCCGGGCGTTGCGTTCGCGGCAACCGACCCCGTACTCGTAGCCGCATATGAAACCCGTAGATGGGACCGCTCTTGGATCAGCGCGAGCAAGCTCACCCATCAACCGAACCAAGAGGGCGATATGCACTCTAGAGGTACGGCAGTTGCGCAACCGGACACACGGACGACGAAGTCAAAATCACTTCACGCCTCAAGACCGTTGTCGAATATCTGTTTTTTGTTCTCTTCAACCTTAAAGCCAGCTGCAACAACCGGGAACCGGCGCCCGGAAGAAACAAAAATTGCAACTGACGATCCAGCAACCTCTCTGCCGAGCATGTCCGCCAAGTGTTGAAGCTCATCCAACGTAGGCTCCGCAAGCTCCAGCCCGCGCATGAACCGCGGTAAGGCAAGATATTCAACACCTGTGCAAATTACATCGACATTCCTGGGTTCATCCGTGCTTTGCGGGCTTCGAACAAGCAGCAGCCCATGGCTAACGCGATAGTCCTACAGCTGGAATGTTCTGGTTGCAAAACGTGTTTCGATCATATCACTGAGCTCTAAGTGGCTTGCACAGCGAGCCGGCTCCAACTTCCCGAACTCCGGCTCAGTGCTACCGATCAACTCGTCCCTATAACTCTACTGGGCAAGTCCCGACAGCAGACTAATCACCTTCAACACACCGACATCCGAGGCGCAAGCACCAGGAAGGAACCCTACTTCTCCTTCCGCCAATTAAGCGACCCACGATTCTCCACCGTGCTCGATTCCACCTCCGCGTCGAAACCGCGGCCGAGCAGGTATTTCAGGGTCAAGACCGAACCGCTGCCGATCAGCGACACGCCATAACTGACGTAGAGTTTCGGCGATAGATATTTGCCGAAACCGACCACCGAGCCGCCGAGGGTGCGCGACTGGCTGACGCCGGCGTCGTCGAAGCCGAGTTTGGCGCCGAGTTGCGAGGCGAGGATACCGCTGCCCGCCGACAGCGCGCTGGCCGCGGCGGTGACCTGGTCGGCTTCGTCGCTGCTGGCGTTGCTGAGGCTGCGGCCCAGCACCAGGTACGACATCGCTTCGGATTGCGACATCGACGGGTCCGACCACACGTCGGCGCGCGGGGCGGTGGCGCGGCCGGTGACGTCGATGCCGGCGGTGACGTCGCCGACCTTGCGTTGCGCGCGCATGTTGATGCGCGGGTCGGAGACGATGTTGTTGCTCCAGGTCAGCTGGCCGCGGGTGATGGTCAGGTCCTGGCCGTAGGCCTTGTACTGGCCGCTGACGTCCAGGCCGCCGGTGGCGGTCATCTCGCGGCCCTGGCGCGAGCGCACCTGCATGGCGCCGGTCAGCGCGCCCTTCAGGCCGAAGCCGGCCATCTTGACCTGTTCGCCGAGCACCACGCGCAGGTCCATCTCCAGCGGCGAACTCGGCGCTTCTTCAGGGTCGGCCGGATCCAGCACCACCACGTCCTCGGACACCGAGGTGCCGCGGTCGAGCCGCTCCAGGTCGATATCTGCCGACGGCACGGTGACCTGACCGTTCAATTTCATGGTCTTGTTGGCGATGCCGAACTGCAGGTCGGGGTTGGCCACCGCGCGCAACTCGGCAGTATTGGACACCAGCACGTTGGTGCCGCGGATGTTCAACTGCAGCGGCGTGGTGTCGCCGTACCACGACAGGCCGCCGTCGACGTTGAGCGTGCCTTCGCCGGATTTGACCGAGGCGACGATGCGCGCCGAGCCGTCCGGCTGCGCGTCGAAGCGGCCCTTGCCTTCGCTCAGGGTCAGGCCCAGCGCCGGCAGTTCGCCGGTGAAGTCGCTGAGCGTGGCGTTGCCGCCCATCGACGGCTGCGAGCGCGTGCCGCGCAGGCTGACGTGGCCTTCGACCAGGCCCTTGGGCCGCACCAGATCGGGCGAAAACAGCTCCATCCAGTACAGCCGCGACATGTTCATGTAGATCTCGCCGGTGAGCGGCGCGTACGCATCCCAGCCGGTGTCCACGGTGGCGTCGATGAAGCCGTCGCCCTTGAAGCCGACGCCAAGCTTGGAGTGGATGTGCTGGGCGGTGAAGTCGGTGACGAAACTGAACTGGTCGTAGCGCACCAGTTCGCCGCGCGCGTTGTCGCCCAGGCGCAGGCCGCCTTCCGGCGAGGCCAGGCGCAGCGATCCCTGCCAGGCGTTGCCGGCCGGCTTGAAGCTGCCGTCGAGGGTGAGTTCGCCGCGCAGGTACATCTTGCGGCCGCTGTTGGGCGGCAGCCACGGCTGCACCAGCGACAGCGGCAGCGCGTCGCCGCGCACGGTCAGGCCCTGCTTGGGCCAGTTGGCGGCCAGGCACAGCGCGCCGCCACCGTTCGCGCCGAGGCAGGTGTCGGACAGGGTGAATGCGCTGCCGGCGATGGCGAACGTGGCCGGTTGCCGCAGTTGCCATGGCTCGCCCTTGGCCGGCGCCACGCGCAGCGTGTTCAGGCCGCCCTGCCAGCGCGCGCCGTCGCGGCGTAACTGGCCGGCGAAGGCGAGTGCGCCCATGTCGTTGTGGGTGTCGGCATCGAGCTGCAGGTTTTCCACCGCGCCGCGCGCATCCACGCGCACTGTCTCGAGCACCACGCCGGCGCTGATCGCGCTGCCGCGCAGCGCCAGTTCGCCGCCACTGCCGCGCCACGGCAGGCGCCCGCGCAGGCTGACGCTGTCGGCGCCATAGCTGTCCCACTTCAGGCCGTTGCCGGTGAGGTCGGCGGTGAGGTCGGGCGCATCGCGGCGGCCCTTGACCTGCACGCTGCCGCGCAGGCTGCCGGTGGCGCCGGGCAGCAAATCAGCCAATTGCAGCGGCTGCAGTTGCGCCTCGATGTCGAGCTGGTCGCCGACCTTGCCCTGCGCCTGCACGCGGCTGTCGCCCAACGCCAGTTGCAGCTTGCCTTCGCCCTGTTCGCCCTGCAGCGCGAAGGTGCCGTTGGCGTCGAGCGGGCGGCTGCGCAGCTTGCCGTTCAAACGCGGCACGTCGAGGCTGGCCTGGTAGCCGGCGGCGCTGCCGTCGGCATGCGCCGGCAACTGTTTGCCCTTGGAGGCGAACTGGCCGGACAGGTTGCCGTCCCAGCCCGGCGCGAAATAGCCGGGATCGAAGCCGGCCAGCTTGGCGTTCACATCCCAACTCAATTCCGGTACCCAGGCCACTTCGCCGCCGAGGTCGAGCGTGCCGCTGGGCATCTTCGCCTGCACCTGCTTGAGCTGCGCGTGCTGGTCGTCGCCGCGCACATCGAGGTGCAGTTCTGCGCTGTCCTTGCCGCGCGATACGGTAGCTTCGCCGTAGGTTGCCCACTGTTTCAGCGTGCCGGCCAGGCCGAGATTGGCGTCGACCAGCTTGATCGGCACGGCCGGCGCATCCGGTGTGGACGGATCCGGCGCAGTGGCGAAATTCAGGCCGCTGGCATTGACCGAGAAGCGGAACGTGGCGTTGTTCGGATCGCGGAAGTCGGCGGTGCCGCGCAGCCGCGCCTGGCCGTCGAAGGCGCGCAGTTGCAGCGGCGCGACGGTGAGCACCTGGTTGTCCAGGCGCACGTTGGACGGGTCCAGCGTGACCTTCTGTTCGCCGTACGCGAGCTGGCCCTGCAGCTTGGCGTCGCCGCCCTTGCCGGAGGCGCTCAGGTCGAACGCGATCGGCTCGCTGGCGGGGGCCGCGGCGGCGCCGGGCGGCACGAACAGCGACGGGTCCAGCGCCTTGCTGCTCGCCGCGAACTGCCAGGTGGGATCGGTGCGGCCGGTGAACACCAGGGTGGCGCGCAGCGGCGCGGGCGCGTTGCCGGCGATCGCCACTTCCATCTTGTCCAGGTTGCCGCGCGCGATCAGGCCCAGCCGCGCCGGCGTGCGTCCGCGCGCAGCCGGCAATACCGCACTCGCGGTGAGATTGGCCTTGTAGTCCTGCGCCGGCACGTAATCGCCATCGACGCGGAAGTCGCCGCGGTCACTGGTCACGACCAGGCGCTTCGCGCGAAATTCGCCGTTGGCCACTTCGATGCCGCCACTCAGCGTGTGGATATCGATCATCGGCTGCTGCGCCTGGGTGATGCGCAGTCCGTTGATCAGGATGCGATCGGCCTGCAGCGCCAGCGGCACTTCGATCTGCGGCAGCGACTGCGGCCAGCTCGGCAGCTCGAACGGCTCGTCGCTCTTGGCCAGGTTGAGCGTGGCGTTCTTCAGTTGCAGCGTGTCGAGTTGCAGCTTGCGCCCGAGCAGCGGGCGGATGTCCGGATCCAGGTAGGCGCGCTCGGCGGTGAAGTGGATCTGGTCGTAGCGGAAATCCAGGTTGTACAGGATCAGCGGGCCGGCCAGCGGGCCCTCGGCGCGCTCCCAGGTCAGCGAGGATCCGGCCGGCAGCCGCGCCACCACCTGCGCCAGCAGCACGTCGCGCCCGGCCACCGTCTGCAGCAGCCAGTACACCGCCAGCAAGGCCAGCAAACCCAGCCCGGCGATGGTCAGTCCCGAACCCCACCAGAAGCGCTTGCGCCGGTAGAAGCGCGGGCGCCGCGGCGGCGTCGCGGGCGTGGCGGGGCCGGTCGCGCTCACAGGTTGGCTCCGATGTTGAGATAGAGCTGGAACTGCGAGTCCGGATCGTTCAAGCCGTGCGCGATGTCCACCCGCACGGGTCCCACCGGCGAGCGCCAGCGCACGCCGAAACCGACGCCGGTGTGCCAGTCCGGGGTATCGTCGAACGCGCTGCCGCTGTCGACGAACACCGCGCCGCCCCATGGGCCGCCCTTGAAGTAGTGCTCGTATTCGGCGCTGCCGGTGAGCACGTGCTTGGCGCCGAGCGCGAAGCGGTCGGGCTTGGGGGTGCGCGGGCCGACTTCGCGGAACGCGTAGCCGCGAATGCTGTTGTCGCCACCGGCGAAGAAGCGCAGGCTCGGCGGCATCGCCACCAGCGCGTTGGTCCAGGTGCTGCCGGCTTCGCCGCGCAGGAGCAGGCGGCTGTTCTCGCCCAGTCCCTGGAACCAGCTCAGGCGCATGTGCGCCTGGGTGAAGCTGGCGTCCGAGCCCAGCCCTTCGGCGCCGGCACGCAGGCTGAGGTTGCCGCTGAAGCCCTTGCGCGGGAATACCTTGTCGTCCACGCCAACGTAGTCGGCTTCGATCTGCGGATAGACCAGCGTGGAATACTGGTACAGCGCGTTGTCGAACACCTCGTCGGTGGCGTAGCGCCAGCGCTCGCGCAGCGCATTGAGCGAGGCGATCGCGGTCCAGTGCTCGTTGATCTCGCCGCTGCGGCTGCCGGTGAGCTTGAGGTTGCGCAGATCGATGTAGTCGGTCTGCTCGTCGTAGGCGCGCATCGAGGCGGTGTACCAGCCGTCGAGCCAGCGGAACGCCGGCACCCGGTAGCTGGTGATCAGGCTCTTGCGCTTCTGCGCGTAGTCCAGCTGGGTGCTGAGCTTGTGCCCGCGCGCGTTGACGTAGCGGCGGTCCACGCCCAGGCGCACGCCGGCGCCGCTCTCGCTGCCGTAGCTGATGCCGCTGGTGTAGATGCTGCGCTTGGCGCGGGTCAGGTTCACGTCGACCGGCACGTTGCCGTCGGCGTCGGCCTCTTCGGGCTTGGGCTGGATGTCGACGGTGCTGAAATAGTCCAGCTTGACCAGCGACTCGCGCAGCCGGTCCAGCTTGCCCTCGTGGTAGTAGCTGCCTTCGTCCCAGTACACCAGCGGATCGAACAGGTCCTGGTTGAAATAGTCCTGGTGGAAGCGGATCGCGCCCATGTTGTAGCGGCGCCCGCTGTCCCAGCTCAGGTCGATGTCGGCGGCATGGTCGGCGCGGGTCACCTCGACCCGGCGCTGGGTGAAGTCGGCATCGAAGTAGCCGCGCTCGGCCAGGCGCCGGGTGATGGTGACCTTGCTGGTCTCGTAGGTGGTGTGGTCGAAGACCTCGTCGGCCTTGGGATGGAACTTCTGCAGGTCCTCGCCCAGGTAGCGGTCGTCCTCGGCCGGCCCGGTGATGCCAACATGGAAGTTGCGCACCCGCACCGGCTCGCCCTTGTCCACGTGCAGGGTGACGGTCAGCTTGTCGTCGTTGCGCGGCGCCTCGACGGTGATGGTCGGGGTGTAGTAGCCGAACGGCTCCAGCGCCTGCCGGGTCTGCCGCTCGGCCTGGCTCAGCAGGTACTCCAGGCGCGATTCGCCCTGGACCTTGCCGATGGCCTGGTACAGCGACAGCGAGACTTCGATGTTCTCGATCATCGCCGCGTCGTCGTCCTTGTCCAGGCCTTGTATCTGGACTTTTTCAATCGTGCCGCGCGCCTGGACGAGGCCGGCCAGCGACAGCAAGGACAAGAGCAGGGCGAGGCGGGGGATGGATCGCATGGGCGCCAGAATACCGACACACCGTGTGAAGCTGTTAACTAGACGTTGGCTTGCATCTGTCGGCAAGGTCGCGTAAGCGCTTGGTGGGAGGTCGTTGCCGTGGTCCTGTGCGGCATCGGCGACGGCGTCGGCGGTGGCTCCCGTGTCATTGCAGCATGATCCGGAACGCGCGGCTGAGTGCGCCGCGTGCGCTGCCGGATGCCTCCTGCGCGGCGTTGGGGGGGCCGCACTCGCCGCTAGCCGCTATCTGCATCGGCGGCGCCGGCAACGCGCCATAGGGCCTGCGAGCGGGCAGCAGACGACGTATTCCTTCGCGCGGCCAAGCCGTACAAGCGCCGAATGCCCGCGCCCGCCCCTGCAGCTTGCCAATCCGCACAGGCCGCGCCACGCTTGCGCGATCGTCATCCCCGCAAGGACGTGCAGTGTCCACCGTGATCGAAACCGCGCGCCTGCGCCTGCGCTTGCTGGAGCCGGACCGCGACGCCGCCGCGATGCTGGCGTTGCTCAACGACCCCGGCTTCCTGGCCCATATCGGCGACCGCGGCGTACGCGACGAAGCCCAGGCGCGCCGCTACCTAGCCGACGGCGCAGTGCTCAGCTACGCCCAGAACGGCTTTGGCCTGTATGCCGTGGAACGCCGCGACGACGGTGCCTGGCTCGGCGTGGCCGGCCTGGTACTGCGCCCCACCCTGCCCTGTCCGGACCTGGGCTACGCCCTGTTGCAGCCTTACGCAGGCCACGGCTATGCCAGCGAAGCCGCGCGCGCTGTCCTGGCGTACGCGCAAGACACCCTGGCGCTGCCGCGTCTGTGCGCGATCGTGGCGCCGGACAACGCGCGCTCGACACGGCTGCTGGAAGCGCTGGGCTTCGCTGCGCAGGGCCGCATGCGGATCGCCGCGGATGCGCACGAGGTCGAGCTGTACGCACGCGACCTGTCTGCCTCGAACTAACGACCGGGAGCCTGAGCCGTGGACGCTCTGGAATCGCTGCAATTGCTGGCGCGCTACAACCAATGGATGAACGAGCGCCTGTATGCGGCCGCGGCGACCCTGCCGGAACAGGCGGTCGCGCAGCCGCGCGGTGCCTTCTTCGGCTCGCTGCTGGGCACGCTCAACCACCTGGTGGTGGCCGATACGATCTGGCTGCAGCGCTTCGCCCAGCATCCGGCCCAGTACCCGGCGTTGAGCGCGATCGCCGCCGCTCCGACTCCCGCCGCGCTCGACGCAGTGCAGGCCACGACCCTGGCTGCGCTATTGACCAAACGCCAGGCGCTGGACGCCACCATCGCCACCTGGATGGCGCAGGTGAGCGCCGCGGACCTGGACATCACGCTGCACTACCGCAACACCCGCGGCGACACCCATCGCCGACGCTTCGGCGATGTGCTGCTGCATTTCTTCAATCACCAGACCCACCACCGCGGCCAGGCCACCACCCTGCTCAGGCAGGCCGGCGCGGAGGTGGGGGTGACCGATCTGCTGATGTTGATTCCGCAGATGGAGATCGAATGAGGATCGATGCAACCGCCGGCTGCGATAACCGTACGCGCCAGCCGTAGTGGAGACAGCAAGACCCGAGCGCCCAGCGTTGCCGCGCGGCTGGAAGAAACCACTCACGGCATCGCCTTCGGCGATCGCTGAGCACCGCCATGATGCCGAAGACTCTGTAGCGACACGCGCCAGCGCACGGCCGCGACAGCCTCCTGCGGAACAACGGCGCTATGCCGTATCGCCCTGCGCCTGCAATGCGGCGACGATCTCGCGCAGCTCTGCCACTTCGGCTTCCAGCGCCTGCACCCGCGCTTCCAGCTCGTCGTTGGCGGACGCGGCCGGGCGCACCTTGAACGATGCCGACAACGCCTCCGCATCGATCGGCCCGCCGAGCAGATGCATGTAGCGATCCTCGCGCTGGCCGCTGGCACGCGGCAGCTGCACCACCAACTGGCGCTGCGCCAGGCGCTCCAACTGGTGCCGCACGTCCTCGGCATCGGCGAACCGCGCCATGCGCTCGGCCCGCGCCAGCAGCTCGTTCGCCGTCTGCGGGCCGCGCAGCAACAACAGCCCGATCAGGATCACCTGCTGCTGGGTCAGATCCAATGCCGCTGCCAACCGGTGCTCGTAGCGCACCGCGCGCGAAGAGAACTGCTGCCGCGCCAACCCGTGCCCTTCCAACTGGCGCAGCGCATGCTGCACATCGCCCGGACTCAGCGACAGCACCGGCTCCCGCGAGGTCTTCTGGTTGGCGGCCACCACCGTCGCATTGACCGTGAGCGGATACGCATCCGGCGTGGTGGCCTCTTTTTCGATCAGGCAGCCCAGCGCACGAGCTTCGACGGCGGAGAGGACGGGGGGTGCGGAAGTGTCGGTCATCGTGCTCGGCATCCAGGCAATGGCGTGCAGCATAGCGCCGAACCGCGATCGGTTCGCCTGCAACGCACGGAGCCGGTCTGCATTAGCCGCCATCCCGGCAATGGCGGCCATGCCGACAAGCGTGGCGCCGGCAACATCGATGCAGCGACAGCAGGGCTACTGCTGCGTTACCGCCACGCTCTCGGCTGTGTGGAACAGTTCGGGAAAGCTCTGCGCGAACTCGGCGGCGCATTGTTCGGAGAGCTCATCGGCCCGCCGCTTGACCTGGGCGTAGTCGTCGGCCTCCCAGTCGGCGATCGGCAGTTCGATGACGCCCGGATTGCAACGCTGCGTCACCGACGCCTGACGTACACCGCCCACATCCGCAGGCCGCGCCTGCATGCTGACCGCAAAGCGCAGTTCGTACGGCGTGTCCGCATCTCCCAGCGACTTGTAAACGAGCAACCAGTCCTCGGCCTTCACCTTGAACATCGCTGGCGGCAGATCCTGCGGATGCGCGGCGGCATACGCATGCAAGCTCTTTTCCAGCGCAGCCGGCAGCGTACTCAGCGCAGGATCGACGATGGCCTCGTTGGGGTCGCCGAGCAGATCCTCCTTCTTGAATCCCGTCACTACCTGTCCGCTCATGGCGCCGAACACACCCTGCATGACCTTCACGCTTGTCATCTTGGCGGTGTGCGAGCGCCTTACGACGCGCAAGCCACGCGTTTTCGAGTCGGTACTGGCAAGCACGGTCAACGGCGTCTGCACCGGCTCGACGAAGGCGACCTTCTTGCCGGTACTGGCGCAACCGACCAACGCAGGCACCACGGCGGCGACAGCAACCCCATACATCCATATTTTCAATGACACGGAACGTTCCTTATTGTTGCTGTTCAGCGGGGCATGTGGGCGAACGACTGGGCACCGAGCGCCGATCGATCCGACCATCGGCGCCTTTGACGAGCGCATAGATATCCAGGCTGCACGCGCCGGACGCGGTGTTCAGAACGGCCTCGTAGTCCTGCCCGGCTTGCGGCACGAACGTCCCTTCGGCGACGCAGGTGGGGCCATGGCCGATCGGGCGATTGCAGACCATGCGGTAGCCGGGCGGCGCAGGCGGGCACGGTGCGGCAGGCGCCGACGCGCCTGCGTCGAATGCCAGCACGAGCGGCTGCTCGGGGCGGACATAGAGTTCGAGCGACCGCTTCGGCGTATCGCTCAAGCGCGGCATCTGCAGGTTCCGATGCGCAGTCAACGGAGAGAACGCAACCCGACCGAAGCCGGGTACATGGCCGCGATTGCAGGTGGTGCCCGGATAGATCACGGCGTTGTCGGTCGCGCCCAGCAGACGCAGGCGCGTGCGCTCGCCGTCGGTAGGCTCGTCGTAGAGGAAGAGTTGCGGAGCGTTTTTGACGATGGCGCAAGAAGCGGTCGTTGCGGCAAGCGACGCCAGGCACAGCCACGAGAGTTTTCTACCGACCATGGATCGATCCTTCCTTGGGATTTCAGTAGGGGATGTTTGTGCAGGCGGAACCGGAAGACCGCATCGCTGGAATGCGGTGTGCCGTGCTGCGAAGCGAGCGATCGGCGACGAAACGAAATCCCCTGACTGCGATTCGGCGCTGCTGCATTGTCTTGTGCTGCAGGCAGATCCACCATCCGAGCATCTCCGACGTACTGTCGGGATAGTCCTGACAACGCAGGCCAGCGATACCCTGTCGTCCGCATCTTCGCGCGCCATGTTCAACCGCTGTGGATGGTGATGTTCGGCTTCGGCCTGGTGCATCCACACACGGACGTGGTCAACACGCGCCGCATTCGCACGCTCGCGCCTGAAGCCATGTCCGGTTCATGCCGCGGGGCATAGATTCGCCAAAATCGCGAGTCGCCGCCGTCGCACGGAGTGCCTTCTATGTCTTTCGCCGGGTTGCGAGCTAGCCTCGCCGTCGCCGTCCTAGTCCTGTCGCCATGCGCGCCGGCCGCTGCGATACAGCGCCTTTGGCCGACCGAGCAGCAATGGCGCCAACTCGGCACCGGCAACGACGCGGCTGCCGCGCAGCTGCGCCTGGCCAACGCCACGCTGCACGATACCGCGCACCCTATCGCCGTGCTGAGCACCGCCGGCCGGCTGAAAGGCGACCCCGTCAAGGCAAGCACCGAAGCCAGCCTGGGCGACATGCGCAAGATCCAGGCACTGGCCGTGGCCTACGCCTTAACCGGCGAGGCGCGCTATGCGACGAAAGCCGGCGACTATCTCGGCCGATGGGCCGCAGTGAACCAGCCCACCGGTCAACCCATCGACGAGACGGGCCTGGAGCCGGCGATCTTTGCCTACCGCATCGTCAGGAAGTCGCTGCCGACCGGCACCCGCGATGACGTCGACGACTGGATGCGGCGCATTGCGCGCGCCGAGATCGCGTCGCGCGATCCCAAGCGCAAGACCGCCACCAACAACTGGCAGAGCCATCGCTTGAAGACCGTCGGCCTGATCGGCATCGCGCTGGACGACGACGCATTGATCGCCTACGCCAGGGATGGCTTCAAGCAACAGATCGGCGACAACCTGCGACCGGACGGCCAGAGCATCGACTTCATCGAGCGCGATGCGTTGTCCTACCATGTCTATGACCTGCGCCCTCTGGTGACGCTCGCCCTGGCCTTCTCGGAGCGTGGCGAAGACCTGTATCACTGGCAGGCGCGCAACCGCGCCTCGCTCGCGCACAGCGTGCAATGGCTGCTGCCTTACCTCCGCGGCGACAAGACCCATGCCGAATTCGTCGGCAGCGACGTCGCCTTCGATAAGGCGCGCTCGCGCAACGGCGAAGCGGGCCATGTGGTCGGCAGTGCCTACGCTCCGCGCGATGCATTGCCGTTGCTGTCGTTGACGGCCGCCTACGATGCCGAGAGCGCCCGTCTGGCGACGCAGTTCGGTGGCAGCACGGCGGAGCTGCGCCTGGCCTTGAACCTGCTGCCGACGCCGCCGCCATCGAGCGCCAAATAGAGCCGCTGGCCGATCGCGCCACCATCGAAGGACTTGCCTTCGCCGGCGACAGCCGATGGCCCTTGTGCCTTTCCGGGCTTGGCGCCTGGCGCGGCGCGGCGCTGCCATCTACCCGTGCGTCACGGCAACGGCCGCAACCCGCTAAAATTGATCGATTCCCCGCCTAGGTTTCCGCGCCCGATGACCCCGATCGCCCGCACCGCACTGGCCTGCGCCGTGCTCGCCCTGTCCGCCTGCAAGCCGCAGGCGCCGGCCACCGATGCCGCGACGCCCGCCGCCAAGACCGCCGACACCGCCGTGGCCGGCGACGACAACCTCAACGCGGTGCTGTGGATGCAGCGCTCGGCCGAATACCGGGCCGTGGCCGAGCAGACCTACCGCGCCGCCGCCGATCGCCTGGATGCGGCGCTGAAGGAGCCGAACTGGGACGCGCTGGTGCCGGAGGAGCGCGGCAACGCGGCCACCGGACTGAAGCCGGCGGTGGTGATGGACGTGGACGAGACGGTGCTGGACAACTCGCCGTACCAGGCGCGGCTGATCCGCAACGGCAAGGAGTACGACGAGCTCAGCTGGGACCAGTGGGTGTCCGAGAAGAAGGCCAAGCCGATCCCCGGCGTGGTCGATTTCGCCAAGGCCGCCACCGCCAAGGGCATCACCGTGCTGTACGTGTCCAACCGCGCGGTGCACCTGACCGACGCGACCCTGGCCAACCTGCGCAGCGCCGGCCTGCCGGTGGCCGACAACAGCGTGCTGCTGGGCCTGGGCACGGTGGTCAAGGACTGCGAGCAGAACGGCTCGGAGAAGAACTGCCGGCGCAAGCTGGTCGGCCAGCAGTACCGCGTACTGATGCAGTTCGGCGACCAGCTCGGCGATTTCGTGCAGGTCGTGGCCAACACCCCGGACGGCCGCGCGCAGCTGCTGCAGCAGTACCACGACTGGTTCGGCGAGCGCTGGTGGATGCTGCCCAACCCCAGCTACGGCTCCTGGGAACCGGCGCTGTTCAACAATGACTTCGCGCAGCCCCGCGCCGCGCGCCACCAGGCCAAGCGCGACGCGCTGGAGCTGGCGCAGTGAGCCGCGCGCCGCTGGCGCTGGAGGCGCGCGAACGGCTGATCTTCGCCCTGGACGTGCCCGGCCGCGCCGAGGCGATCGAGTGGATCGAGCGGCTCGACGACGCGGTGGCGTTCTACAAGATCGGCATGGAGCTGCTGGCCTCCGGCGAATACTTCGACGTGCTGGAGACCCTGGCCGCGCGCGGCAAGCGCGTGTTCGTGGACCTGAAGTTCTTCGACATCCCGGCCACCGTCGGCGGGGTGATCCGGCGCCTGTCGCAGTGGCCGGTGGACTACTGCACGATCCACGGCTGGCACCCGGCGATGATGCAGGCCGCGGCCGCCGCCAACGGCGGCGACATGCGCCTGCTGGCGGTGACCGTGCTGACCTCGATGGGCCGCGCCGACCTGGCGTCGATGGGCATCGACCGCGAACCGCAGGACGTCGTGGTGGAACGTGCCCTGGCCGCGCAGGCCGCCGGCATCGACGGGGTCATCGCCTCCGGCCAGGAAGCGGCGCCGATCCGCCGCGCCACCGGTGCCGGCTTCTCGATCGTGTGTCCGGGCATCCGCCCCGGCGGCCCGGTCGGCGACGACCAGCAGCGCACCGTCGGCGTGGCCCAGGCCTTCGCCGATGGCGCCGATGCGATCGTGGTCGGCCGCCCGATCCGCCAGGCCGCCGATCCGCGCGCCGCGGCCGAAGCGATCCAGCACGAGATCGCCGCGACCCTGGCGCATGCGGCAGCGCGTTGATCGATCAATAAATATCAACGACTTAGCCAATAAAACTTAAACCATTGCATTAGCTGCGCACTGCCGGTAGCATGCGCAGCGTCCGGCGTTGCCGGAGATGCGCCACAAACCGTTCTCCGGCTTCGGTCGGATTTTGAAGAGGCCCGCGCCTTGGTGCGCGAGGCCTCTTTTTTTTACGCCCGGCCCGCGATCCGGGCAGCCCGCTCAGCGTGGCGCGGCGGCGCAGTAGCGGTCGATGAAGGCCTGGTGCGGCGGCATCGCATCCACGCAATGGCCGATGGTCTGCTCGATGCTGGCGACGAAGCGTTCGATGTCCGCGGCCGGCACCTGGTCCACCAGCGGGTGGTAGGCGCGCGGCAGGATGCCCTGCCCGACCATCACCTGCACCCAGCTGATCTCGGCGAACATCTCCTCGCCGTTGCGGTAGAAGCGGCCGCTGTCGGCGAACAGGTCCAGCGTCGCCTGCAGTTCCGGGGTGATCGCCATGCTGCGGCACTGCCGCCAGAAGTCGCTGTCGTCGCGCTCGGTGGCGGTGTAGTGCAGCACCAGGAAATCGCGGATGCGGTCGAACTCGAAGGCGATGCGGTCGTTGTAGCGCTGCACCAGCACCGGGCTGATGCCCTCGCGCGGGAACAGCTCCAGCAGCTTGGAGATGCCCGACTGGATCAGGTGAATGCTGGTGGATTCCAGCGGCTCCATGAAGCCGCTGGCCAGGCCCAGCGCGACCACGTTGCGGTTCCACACCTGCTTGCGGCGCCCGGTGACGAAGCGCAGCGGGCGCGGATCGGCCAGCGCCACGCCGTCCAGGTTGGCCAGCAGCGTGGCTGCGGCTTCGTCATCGCTGATGTGCGCGCTGGAATACACGTAGCCGTTGCCGGTGCGGTGCTGCAGCGGGATGCGCCACTGCCAGCCGGCCGTGCGCGCGGTGGCGCGGGTGTACGGCGTCGGCGGGCCGACCTTGGCGCAGGGCACCGCCAGTGCGCGGTCGCACGGCAGCCAGTGGGTGAAATCGTGATAGCCGGTGTGCAGCGCCTGTTCGATCAGCAGGCCGCGGAAACCGGAGCAGTCGATGAACAGGTCGCCGGCGATCGTGTCGCCCGAGGCCAGCCGCACCGAGAGCACATCGCCCGATTCCGGATGCAGCTGCACCTCCTCGACGATGCCTTCGCGCCGGGTCACCCCGCGCTGCTCGGAAAAACGGCGCAGGAACGCCGCGTACAGCGAGGCGTCGAAATGGTAGGCGTAGGCGATGTTGCCCAGCGGCGAGTTGGGCGGCGCGTCGCTGGCCGAGGTCATGAACTTGCCGCGCTTGGCGGCCACGGTGTTGAGCGTGTAGGCGCCCAGCGGCTTGGCCTTGCCGGCCAGCGCCTGCTTGAACCAGTACTGCTGGAACGGCAGCAGCCCGAGCGAATGCCCGATCTCGGTGCCGAAGCCGTGGATGTAGGACGTGCCCGGCCGGTGCCAGTCGACGAACTCGATGCCGAGCTTGAAGCTGCCCTGGGTCTGGCGCACGAACTCGGCTTCGTTGATGCCGAGCAGATTGTTGAAGGCCTTGATGTGCGGCACGGTGGCTTCGCCGACGCCGACGATGCCGATCTGTTCCGATTCGATCAGGGTGATGCGGTAGTCCGGGCCCAGCACGCGCGCCAGCGCGGCGGCGGCCATCCAGCCGGCGGTACCGCCGCCGACGATGACCAGATTGCGGAGAGGGGCGGCGATCATGCGTGCGCGGTCCTGTGCGGAAAGAAGGGAGTATCCGATACGCGAACGGGGCCAAGCGGCCCCGTCCGGAAAAACCCCACCCGCGCCGGTCGGGCACGCGCGTGGGCGATGGCGGTGGATCAGAACTTGGCGCCGATCTCGAAGCTCACCGTGCGCGGGAAATAATTGATATCGCCCGTCTTGTTGATGGTGATGTCCGGATCGAACTGGCCGTTGGAGCCGAAGCCGTTGTACACATACGAGGTGTAGTTCTTGAAGTTGAAGGCGTTGAGCAGATTGATGCGCGCCGACAGCTTGTAGTCGTTGTACACGGCGAACTCCTTGGTGGCCTGGAAATCCACCGTGCGGTAGCCCCAGATCTTGCCGCCGAGCAGGAACTTGCCGCTGGCCGGCGGCACCACGCCGACCTGCTGGCAGGTACCGCCATCGGCATCGACCTTGCCGTAGCAGGCGATGGTGTTGATCGGCTCGGGCGTGGCCAGCACCAGCTTGGCGCCGAAGGTGACGCCCCACGGACCGTCGATCGAACCGGACGCGACGAAGCGGTGCGCGGCCACGGCATCGGACTTCACGAACGGATAGTCGTGGATGGTCGCCTTGTCGAACGCGTACGGCTCGTCGATGTTGCGGTTCTGGCGGGCGCTGGTGTGGGTGTAGGACAGGTTCAAGCCCCAGCCCGACTCCTTGGTGTACGGCTTCTCCGCCGACAACAGCACCTGGCTGCTGCGCTGCTCCAGGCCGTTGCTGCCGATGATGGTGTTCTGGTAGCCGGGCACCGGCTCGCCCCACGGCGCGCTGCCGTTCTGGAAGTAGGAACCGTCCGGATAGCGGTTGATCAGCGACATGGCGAAGCCGTCGTAGCTGAGGATGCGCTGGAAGGTCACGTCGGTCAGCCAGTCGCCGACCTGGTTGCTGATACCGATGCTGTACTGGTCGCTATACGGCGTCTTGAGCTTGTTGTTGAACATGAACAGCTCGGCGCTGCCGCTGACGCCGGGGATCGAGGTCAGCTGATCCACGCCGTTGAGGTAGCGCGGATCCCACGCGGTGCAGACGCGGTCGGAGCGATAGCACTGGCCGGTGGCCGGGTTCTGGAAATACACCGCGACCGGCGACAGCGCGGCCTTGCTGGTTTCCAGCGCCAGCTGCTCGAACAGGTTGCGGTCGTAGGAACGGCCGGCACCGCCGTGCAGCACGGCGCTCTCGTCGCCGAAGAAGTCGTAGGAGAAGCCCAGGCGCGGCGCCCAGGCGTCCTTGAAGTTCTTGCGGTTGTTGCCGGTGCTGATGTAGTCGGCCACGTTGATGCCGCTGGGCAGCAGGCGGTCGGCCCACGGATGGCCCGGGTTCTCCGGATCGTCGGCGTACAGCGCGTTGACGAAGTCCTGCGAGGTGACGAAGTCGGTGTAGGCCGGGCTCTTCTCATAGTCCCAGCGCACGCCGATGTTGATCATCAGCTTGTCGGTCGCGGCCCAGTCGTCCTGGATGTAGATGCCGTACTGCTTGGACGGCGACTCCACCGTGGCCTTCTGGCCCGGCGTGGTGTACGGCGCGACGAAGTCCACGCGGTACGGCGTGGAAGCGACGCCATTGGCGTCCACCGAGTAGCTGAACTGCGGATTCAGCGCGGCCGCGTCCTGCGAGGTCAGCTTGATGTCCTTGTAGCTCACGCCCATCTTGATGGTGTGCTCGCCATGCCACTGGAAGCTGGTGAAGGTCAGGTCGTTCTGCAGGAACCAGCCCTTCTGGCTCTTGCGCTGCACGTTGGCGCCGCCGGCCGAACCGGTCTGCAGGAAGCTGTACTCGTCCACGTCGTTGGAGCCGGCGCGCGGGGACAGGTAGTTGTAGAGAATGCCGTTGCCGATGCTCATCGGCGTCGGGTTGTTCTCCGAGTTTTCGGTGCCGACGATGAACTCGTTGAACCAGTTGTCGGCACTGTGCTGCCAGCGCAGGTTGGCACGCTTGTCCTTGTTGATCTTGTTGGTGCCGTGGTCGGCCGCACTCTGCCCACCGATGTTGGCGACCTGGGTCTCGTCGCGATACTGGCCGCTCAGCTCGATGCGGTCGCGATCGGTCGGTTCGAAATCGATCTTGCCGAAGTACAGGTCTTCGGTGAACGGCAGGTTGGCCGGGCCGTACTGGCTGGACAGGTTGGACGGCAGGTAGCCGACGTACGGGCTGGCTTCCGGGCTGGCCAGGACGGTCTTCGGCGATGCGTTTTCCTTGCCCTCATAGGCGACGAAGAAATGCATGCGGTCCTGGATGATCGGGCCGCCGAGCGCGAAGCCGTATTCCTTGATCTGCGAATCGGTCTTCTCGGTGTCCTTCTCGTCCGGACGCTTGTCGCGCATGTCCTGGTCGGTGTAGCGGAAGAACGCCTCGCCGTGGAACTCGTTGGTGCCCGACTTGGTCGCCGCGGTGATCGCCGCGCCGCTGATCTGGCCGTACTCGGCCTTGTAGTTGGAGGTGATGACCTTGTATTCGCCGATCGCCAGCTGCGGGAACGGATTGCCCTGGGTATCGCTCTGGCCGGCGATGCCGCCGCCCTTGACGTAGCTCTTCTGGCCGACGCCGTCGATGTACAGGTTGCCGGAGCTGGCATTGGACGCGCCGCCGCGCAGCTTGGTGTTGCCGCTGCCGTCGACCTGGAACACCATGCCCGGCACGGTGTCGGCGAACTCGAGGAAGTTGCGCGTGGCCTGCGGCAGCTGCTGGATCTGGCGCAACGAGACAACGTTGCCGACCTCGGAGGTCTTGACGTCCTTCATCGACGGCGGCGCCGTGACGTTGACCGTCCCCAGCGTGGTGGCGTCGCCGCTCGGCGCTGCGGCCGTGCCGGCGTCGAGATCGACCGTGGACGAGGAGGCGACCTGCAGCGTCACGCTGCGCTTGACGCCGTTGGCCTCGACCGTATAGCTGCCCGGTGGCAGGCCAATCACGGTGTAGGTGCCGTTGGGCCCCGCCGGCGTACGTCGCACCGAACCGGTGGCGGTATTGGTGACGACCACTTCGGCGCCGGCCTGGGCCTGGCCGCGCAGGATCGCGGTGCTGGTCTGCGCCATCGCCGGCATCGTCGCGAACAGGCTGGTCGCCAGGGCGCAGCACAGCAGGCTGCGTGCGGGCATATTGGAAGCGGAACGCTTTCTCTTCATGACAGAAACCCCTCCCAGGGCAGTAAACGGGTTCATTCGTTGTTTCTTCTAGTTGGATGCAAACGGTAAGGGTGGAGCGCGACGGGCGGTGTCAGTCCATGGCGGGTCCTCGCTGGGCACTGGACGCACGGACGATCAATTGGGGAGCGATATCGGAGGAAAGCGGCGCATCCGCGCCTGCGGTCTGCGGCTCCAGCGCGGCGAGCAGCAGCTGCATCGCGCGCGCGCCGAAGCCGGCGATGTCCACCCGCATCGTGGTCAGCGCCGGGTGCACGTAGCGCGCCATCGGCACGTCGTCGAACCCGGCCAGGGCGATGTCCTCGGGCACGCGCAGGCCGGCGTGGGTGAAGGCGAACAGGCAGCCGAGCGCCATCATGTCGTTGGCCGCGAACACCACGTCCGGACGCTCACCCTGCAGCAGCGCCTGCCCCGCGCGATAGCCGGAGGCTTCGTCGAAATCGCCCGGCAACACCCGCGGTGCCACGTCCGGGCAGCGCTCGTGCAGTTCGTCGCGGTAGCCGCGCAGGCGTTCGCGCGCATCGAAGTTGTCGTCCGGCCCGGCGATGAAAGCGATGCGGCGATGGCCGCTGTCGAGCAGGTGGCGGGTCATCGCCCGTGCGCCGCCGTAGTTGTCCACGTTGAGCACCTGCGCGTCGGCGATGCGCTCGGCGCAGTTCATCAGCACCGCCGGCAGCGTGCCGGGCAGCATGTCGGCGGCTTCGTCGGCGTCGGTGCTCAGATAGGGCGACATGATCAGCAGCCCGTCCACGCGCCCGGGCATGCGCCGCACCGCCAGCCGCTGCTCTTCCGGCTCGCCGTGATAGCTGGACACCAGCAGGTGCAGGCCGCGCTCGCGCGCGACCGTGTCGATGCCGCGGATCAGCTCGGAGAAGAATTCGCCATGCAGGTCGGGCAGCACCACGCCGATGGTGTGGGTGCGGCGGCTGCTGAGGCTGCGTGCGGCATGGTGCGGCACGTAGTGCAGGGTGCGCGCGGCTTCCAGCACGCGCGCGCGCACCGGCTCGGCCACGTGCTGGTGGCCGTTCATGGTGCGCGACACCGTCGCCACCGAGACGTTGGCCAGGCGCGCCACGTCCTTGATGGTGATACTGGCGCGCTGTTCCGGCGCGTGTGCGATGCGCGGATTCACCAGCGTGCCTCCAGGGTCCGGAACGGCTTGCTCAACACCACCCCGGCGGCGTCGTAGGCGTCGATGCGCCGCCCGTCCACGCGCACCTGCGCCGGCCGCGTGCGCGAGGGCCAGGCCACGCGCACCGCAGTGCCCGCGCGCAGGCCGCTGCCGAGATCGATCCGCAGCACGTCGTCGCGCTGGCGCGCGCGCATGCTCAGCTGGCCATAGGCGGTCGGCAGGCGCTGCACCGCCAGGCCCTCGCCCTCGACCCAGGCCGGCGGCGTGCCCGGCAGCAGCACCAGCGCGTCGTCGCCCTCGTGCATCAGCATGCCGAACACGGTGCGCGCGTACTCGGCGCCGATCCAGGTGTGCGGCATGTCGCCGAGATAGCGCGGGAAACGCGGCCGCGAATGCACCACTTCGGCCAGCACCTGCCATTCGAACGGGCGGCGGTCGCGCAGCATGTCCTGCAGCAGTTCGACGGCGACCTGCGGCTGGCCCAGGTGCACGTAGGTCAGCACGTTGCGCATCTCGTACGGCGAATACGCCCACAGCGCATTGGGCTGCTTGCGCTTGCGCACGTCGTCGAGATAGCGCGCGAAGGTGGTGCGCAGCGCCTGTTCCGGCAGCAGGTCCTGCTGGCCGGTGGGATCCAGCGCGATCGACACGCTGCTCGGATCGCCGTCGCCCAGATCGGCCGCGGCGGGGATGAAGTCGGCGCCCTTCCAGGCCATCGTGGCGCGGATCGAGGCGGCCAGCGAGGTGCGCAGCGCGGCGTACTGTTCGCGCGCCCAGGCCGCGGTCGCCTTGTCGCCCAGCGACTCGGCCAGCCACGCGCCGTCGTGCCAGCCCTTCAGCGCCCAGTAGTCGTCCCAGTAGCTGTGGGTGGGGCTGGAATAGCCTTCGTGGCTGATCGACGGCGCCAGGATGCCGCGGAAGCGTTCCGGCGCCGGCTGCTCGCCCATGTAGCCAGGCACCAGGGTGCGCTCGCGCAGTTCCTGCATGAACTGCATCGCCAGCTTCACCTTCGGCAGGTAGGCGCGCACGCTGTCCGGGCCGCCGTCCAGGCGCGCCACGTCGGCGACCAGGGTGATGTATTCGCCCTGGCTGTCGTACTCCAGGTCCGAGCCGAAGCCGTCGTTGACGCTGCCGTCGTCGTTGAGGATCGGCGACACCAGCCCGTTCGCATGCACCGCGTGGTCGCTGTACCACTGCAGGTAGTCGCGCGCGACCTTGGCCTGGCCCATGCGCAGCAGGATCGCCGAGGTGGCCATGCCGTCGCGGATGAAGGAGCGGTTGTAGTTGCGCGGACCGGGCTGCATCGCCGGGCCGGTCTGGTTGATCAGCATGTACGCGGCCTGCGCGCGCAGCATGTCGACCAGGCTGGCGTCGGGCAGGCTCAGGCCGACGTTGCCCAACCGGCGTTGCCAGTCGGCGGACACGCGCTCGGCCAGCGCATCGAAGCCGCGGCCCGGGTCGCGCGCCTCGGCGCCGAGCAGCGCGGCGCGATCCAGCGCCGGTGCCGGCGGCAGCCTGCCCTGCGCGTCGGCGCTGGCGGTGCCGAGCGGGAACGCCAGCACCACGTCCTGCTGCGCGCCCGGCGCCAGCGTCACCGCGTAGTTCAGCATCGCTGCGGCAAGGCCGTCGGCGTCGTGCGCATCGCGCTGCGCGGGCAACGTGCCGGCGGCGACGTGGCGGGTGATCTCGGTTTCCCCGTGCGGGCCGAACGCCTCGGCGCCGCCGCCGCTCGGCGCGCTCAACGATTCCAGCAGCAGGCGGCCGTTGACGCGCACCGCGGCGTCCTCGACGGCGATGTCGTGGATCGGCGACAGGCCGCCGTTCTGCCACGGCGGGTTCATCTGCATCGGCCGCACCAGCAGCGACAGCGTGCCGCTGACCGGGCTGCCGCCGGTATTGCGCAGGCGGTGGCGCAGCAACGTCACCGGTTGCCCGCCGTGTTCGATGGTGAAGGTCTCGCTGCGCAGTTCCAGCCCCGGCTGCGGCGACCAGCTCACCGACGGCATCGGTTTCCAGCCATCGCGCAGCGCATGCGTCAGCGCATGGCCGTCGGCGCCGGCGGCCGTGCCGGAGGCGTCGCGCCACAGCGGCTGCACCAGCGGCGCACCCTTCCACGCTTCCAGGTTGCCGTATTCGTCGAAGATCGATTTCTGCCGGCCGGCGTGGATGCCGACCGCGGTCCAGTAGGTCTGCTGCATGTGCAGCGAGGCCGGGAACAGCGCACCCTGGCCGCGCTGCGCGGCAACCTGGTAGCGCTTCATCGGCGTCATCACCGCCTTCGGCCCGAGCAGGCGCAGGCGGCGCAGCGCCGGTGCGGCCGCGCCCGGCGCGGCATCCACGCTCAGCCGCAGCGCGCGCGCCTCGACCGGCGCGGTGCCGGCCAGATAGGCGCTGTCGCTCTGCCCGGCCTGCGGATCCTCGGCCAGCGTGCGCCAGCGGCCCGCGGCGTCCTGCGCCTGCAACCGCGCCGCGCCATGCGCGCCGGCGAATTCGACGAGCAGGCCGGCGCTGGCGAAGGCGCGCGGGAACGCGATCTCCAGCTGCCGCGGCTGCGTGCCCTTGCCCGGCATGGCCATCGCCGCACCGCCTTGCCACAGTGCCGCCGCCGCGCCGGCCGGCACGCCGCGCAGCCGCGCGCTGTCCGCTGCGCCCAGCGGCTCCATCTCGAAGATCGAGATGCCCCAGTCGGCGGTGCGTTCGGGACTGGCCAGGCGCAGGTAGCGCGCGCTACGCGGCGCGAAGAACAGCGTCTCGGTGCCGCCCATCGAATCGGCCATGGTGTAGACCGTGTCCCAGCGCTGGCCGTCGCGCGAGGCCTGCAGCAGGAAACCTTCCGGATTGGCGCTGTCCCATTGCAGGCGCACACCGCCAAGCCGCGCCTCGCGGCCCAGGTCGACCTGGAACCAATGGCCGGGACTGAACGCGCCGCCGGTGCGGGTCGTGGCATCGCCGTCGATCAGGTAGCCGATCGCCTGCGCCTTGACCTGGCTGGAAGAACTGGAGGCGCGCCATGCCTCGCGCGGCGGCAAACGGCCGTCCTGCGCGTACGCGGACAGGGTCATGGCCAGGCCACACAGGACGCCGGCCAGGGCCAATCCGCCACGGCCGCTACCAGCGTGACACAGTGCTCGGAAGATTTCGGACATGTATCGCACTGGGACCCCCGTCCAGTACCACCTCGAGGCAAGGTGGGCGGACGGTAACAGCAACTGCAAGCGGTTACATGATGCGCCGCAACATTGCGCAATGTGGCGGCACACTGTGCGATACACCGACATCGCGCCGACATCGTTGTCTCGACCGGTCCGATCGGGCCAAAAATTGTCCCGGCACGACATCGGTATCCAGCCCCCGACAATCGCCACGACCGCACTGCCAGCGGCGCACGGCTTGCCCGAATCGCGCGCGCCCAGCAAGATGCGGAACGTTTTGGGGAACGAGCTAGCACCATATGCCGCCACGTCCGACCCGGCTCACACCCTTGCATGTCGTTCCCGCGCTGCTGCTGGCCGCACTGGCCCTGTCCGGGTGCAAGCGCAGCCCCGCCGAGCTGCCCGGCGCCAGCGCCGAACCGGCCGCGGCCGTGCGCGAACTGGCGCAAACGCTGCAGCGCAACGACCTGGCCGGCTATGCCCGCGCCGCGGTGCCGCCCGCGCACTATCAACGGCTGCAGCAGGCCTGGAGCGAGGACCGCAGCCGCTGGCCGCTGACCCAGTTGCCGCTGGCCGAACGCCTGCCCGAAGTGCTCGACACGCTGTCCGCGCCGGACGCCGAACGCCAGCTGCAGCGCGCCTTCGACGCGCAGTTCGGCGGGCAGTCGGCGAGCCTGCGCCAGGCCGCGCACTCGCTGGGCCTGTTCGGCGTGCAGTACCTGCGCAACCAGGGCGACTACACCCCGGAACAGCGTGGCCACTACGTGCAGCTGGTCCAGGCGCTGAGCGGTTGGGCCGAGCACGCGCCGCTGGCCGAGCGCAAGCGCGCGCAGGCGGCGATCGCGCAGCTCAGCGCCGCCGCGCGCCGCACCGGCCTGCGCAGCGACGCCGACCTGCATGGCCTGGGCATGGAGCAGAGCCTGCAGCGGCTCGGGCCGTTCCTGGGCGAGCTGAAGACGGTGCTGGCCGGCTACGGCCTGGACCTGGACGCCAGCGCGCGCGAACTGCGCACCGGGCTGGTCAGCCAGCAGGGCGATCAGGCGGTGGTGCGCATCCAGTACCCGCTGGGCGGCGCGCAGATCGACACCACCGCGGTCCTGGTGCGCCGCCAGGGCCGTTGGTATTTGCGCGATACCCTGCACGAGGTGGACGCGTTGCTGGCCACCGCCGCGGCACCGCACACGGCCCCGGCCGAGGCGCCCACGGCCCCGCCCGCCGATCCCGCAGCGCCGGCTAAGCGATAATGACGCCGATGCCAGAACAAAATCCCCTCCCCTTTCCCGACGACGCTGCGGCTGCGCGCGCCTCGGACCCGGCGCATGCGCCCGCCTCTCCGGCCAGCGGCGATGCCGCCGGCAGCGTGCCGCCGGCTACCGGCGCTGCAGCGCTGCCGAGCCCGGTGCTCGCCGCGCGCGCCGCCAAGCGGCCGCTGTGGGCGCGCCTGCTCGGGCGCGTGGCCGATCCGTGGCTGGGCCTGAACATCGAACCGGCCGAACCCGGCCAGTACGACGACGGCCGCCCGGTGGTCTACGTGCTGGAGGACTACGGCCTGTCCAATGCGCTGATCCTGGACAAGGCGTGCCGCGAGGCCGGCCTGCCGTCGCCGCTGGTGCCGCTGCCCGGCGACCCGCTGGGGCGCAAGCGCGCCTACCTGGCGCTGTCGCGGCGCAGCAGCAACAACGCGCTGATCCCCGAGCAGCGCGGCGCCAAGACCCATTCCGATTCGCTGGCCAAACTGCTGCAGGCGCACCGCGAGCGCCCGGACCTGGACATCCACCTGGTGCCGGTGTCGATCTTCGTCGGCCGCGCCCCGGACAAGCAGAGCGGCTGGTTCGCGGTGCTGTTCTCGGAAAACTGGGCGCTGGTCGGCAGCTTCCGCCGCCTGCTCGGCGTCCTGCTCAACGGCCGCAGCACCATCGTGCGCTTCGCCCCGCCGGTGTCGATGCGGCTGACGATCGAGGAAGGGCTGCCGCCGGAACGCACCGTGCGCAAGCTGCAGCGCGTGCTGCGTACCCACTTCCGGCGCATCCGCGAGGCGGTGATCGGGCCGGACCTGTCGACCCGCCGCCTGCTGGTGGACCAGGTGCTGGCCGCCGAGCCGGTGCGCGAGGCGATCGCCGCGCAGGCCAAGCGCGACAACAGCAAGCCGATGGACGCCTGGCGCAAGGCCCACGCCTATGCCTGGGAAATCGCCGCCGACTATTCCAGCCCGGTGGTGCGCTCGGCCAGCTTCCTGCTCACCCACGTGTGGAACCGCATCTACGCCGGCGTGCTGGTGCACCACCTGGACAAGCTGAAAGAGGCCGCGCCCGGGCACGAAGTGATCTACGTGCCCAGCCACCGCAGCCACATGGACTACCTGCTGCTGTCCTACCTGCTGTACGAACGCGGCATCGTGCCGCCGCACATCGTGGCCGGCATCAACCTCAACCTGCCGGTGGTCGGCACCCTGCTGCGCAAGGGCGGCGCGTTCTTCATCCGCCGCTCGATCCGCGGCAACGCGCTGTATTCGGCGGTGCTCAGCGAATACGTGGCGCAGCTGGTGGCCGGCGGCTACTCGATCGAATACTTCGTCGAAGGCGGGCGCTCGCGCACCGGCCGGCTGCTGCAGCCCAAGGGCGGCATGATCGCGATGACCCTGCGCGCGTTCCTGCGCCAGCCGCGCAAGCCGGTGCTGTTCCAGCCGATCTACGTCGGCTACGAGAAGCTGATGGAAGGCAACAGCTATCTCGACGAACTCAGCGGCCGGCCCAAGGAGAAGGAATCGATCTGGGGCCTGCTATGGAGCATCCCCAAGGTGCTCAAGCAGAACTACGGCCAGGTGGTGGTGAACTTCGGCGAGCCGATCGCGCTGAGCCAGGTGCTGGCGCAGCGCGCGCCGGACTGGGACGGCCAGCCGCTGGGCGAGGACGAGAAACCGAGCTGGTTGAACGGCACCGTCGATGCGCTGGCCGAGCAGATCCAGGTGCACATCAACGCCGCCGCCGACGTCAATCCGGTCAACCTGCTGGCGCTGGCGCTGCTGTCCACGCCCAAGCACGCGATGGGCGAAGCCGACCTGATCGCGCAGATCGAGCTGTGCAAGAAGCTGCTGGCCGAACTGCCGTACTCGGACCGGGTCACCGTCACCCCGCATTCGCCCGAGCGCATCATCGCCCACGCCGAGGAGATCAACGTGCTGACCCGCACGCCGCATCCGCTCGGCGACGTGCTCAGCGTCAACGGCGACAACGCGGTGCTGCTGAGCTACTTCCGCAACAACGTGCTGCACCTGTTCACCGCCTCCTCGTGGGTGGCGTGCTGCTTCCAGAACAACCGCCGCATGAGCCGCTCCGGCCTGCTGCGGCTGGGCCGCACCGTGTACCCGTTCCTGCAGGCCGAACTGTTCCTGCCGTGGAGCGAGGACCAGTTCGCCGAACGCATCGAGCGCACCATCGAGGTGTTCGTGCGCGAAGGCTTGCTGTTGCAGGTCAACGACGACGACGGCGGCGTGCTGGCGCGCAACACCGGACAGACCGACGAGGTGTTCCGCCTGCGCGCGATCGGGCATTCGCTGCAGCAGGCGTTCGAGCGCTACTACATCGCCATTTCGGTGCTGGTCAAGAACGGCCCCGGCAAGCTCGGCGCCGGCGAACTGGAAAGCCTGTGCCAGCAGGCCGCGCAACGCCTGAGCCTGCTGTACGCCCCGGCCGCGCCGGAATTCTTCGACAAGACCCTGTTCCGCGGCTTCATCCAGAAGCTGCGCGAACTGAAACTGGTGTGGCCGGACGAGAACAGCAAGCTGATGTTCGACGAGCGCCTGGACGCATGGGCGAAAGATGCCAAGTTCATTCTTGGCCGCGAACTCCGCCACACCATCGAACGGGTCAGCCCGGAGGCGGCGAAGCCGGAAGAGACTCCGGTTTCGGAGTGAGAGCACCGGTACGGCGGTGAGAACCAGGCGCGTGGCGACGCGTTCGTCATCACGGCGCCGATGCGTCTGTCTGGCGCGCCGCGAACTGCGCCACACCATCGAGCGGGTCAGCCCGGAAGCGGCGAAGCCGGAAGAGCCGGTGGTGCCGCAGGATTGAGGCGGCCACCGCATGCTGCTTTTCTCGCCGCTAGCGACAGCCCTGTAGGAGCGGCTTCAGCCGCGACAGATACCGCCCGGCGAGACCTTGTCGCGGCTGAAGCCGCTCCTACGGGTGACATCGTACGGATCGAATCGCTCAGCCGCCGAACAGATCGCCAGTGACCGGCCCGGCAGGCGCGATGTTCGCCGGATAGACCAGTTGCCCATTCGCATCGCTGCGCGCGGCGGGGTTGAGCGTCGCCGGCTCGCGGCGCCTGGCGTCGAGCAGGTGGATCACCGGGTGGCCGTGGTGCAGCAGGTGGTCGCAGACGATCTGGCGGTGGCATTGGCGCCAGTCGGCTTCGGCGCACATCACCGCGCAGGCGCCGCGGTTGCCGAGCGCGCGCAACTGGGCGAACGCCTCGCCGAAGTCGCCACCCAGCGCGTAGTCGGCGTAGTTGTGGAAACCGGCGCTGCGCCAGTGGCCGTTGCGTTGCGGGTCGATGCCGGGTTGCCTGTCGCGGCGCCCGCCGAGCGCACGAAAGTGCGTATAGCCGATGCCGGCCGCGGCCAGGCTGCGCGCCAGCGCGCTGCCGTCGAACTGCGGGAAGCGCCGCGAAGACGGAAATGCGCGCACGTCGGCCAGGTGCGCGATCTGCGCGCCGTGCAGGATCTCCAGGAACGCGTCCAGGCCACGCGTGGAGTGGCCGATGCTGAAGAACGTCGCCGCGCTCACGCCGGTTCGTCGGGGATCAGCAGGTTTTCCAGGCGCATGATGCAATCCTTGAGCTGCAGCTTGCGCTTCTTCAGCCGCTTGGCCTGCAGTTCGTCGTCGAGGTTGGCCGGGGTGCGCTGGATCTGTTCGTCGAGCGCACGGTGCTCGCGCCGCAGGGCGTCGATGCGCAAGGAGATCTCGGCGGGCGTCATGTCGTCCATTGCGTCCGAGCATACACAGCCAGCGCACCCGCCGTCACCGTGCGCGGCGCCGGCGTTTTCCGCGGCCGCGCTTGCCGGCACAATGCACGCGCCGGGAACCGGCACGGCGCCGCGTTGCGGCACCGCCAACCGCGGCCGCCGCGCCGCCAGAAAGGAGTCTTCCATGCGCCCCACCCAGTCCCTGCTCGCCCTGGTCCTGGCCACCGCCCTCCCCGGCCTGGCCGCGGCGGCGGACACCAAGTACGACGGCTTCCTGTGCTGCAACATGCGCAGCGACGGCAGCTGGATCAGCGACAGCAACTACGCCGAGAACGGCAAGCGGGTGATCCCCGCCGGCACCCCGGTCAAGGTCACCGGCTACGGCCGCTATCGGGTCAACGTGCTGATCGATGGCCAGAAGCAGTCGATCGGCAACGACTACAGCCGCGACCTCGGCAACGAGGCCTTCGCCCAGCGCTACGTGATCGCGCAGGATCCCAAGCTCAAGCTGGCGGCGTATCCGCCGAAGATCCGCGAGGCGATCGGCAGCAGCCGGATCACCAAGGGCATGACCCGCGAACAGACGCTGATGGCGCTGGGCTACCCGATCAGCAGCGAGAATCCGAACCTGGACGCCAAGCTGTGGCGCTACTGGCTGACCAGCTTCGGCGAGTTCCAGGTGTCCTTCGACGATGCCGGCAAGATCGAGAAGGTCACTGCCGATCCGCAGACCCAGAACCTGGTCTGGATGCCGTAGGCCGCGCAGCGCCTGCGCACGTGCAGCGGCGGTCGGCGCTGCGCGTGCGGCGCGGGTCGGCGAACCGGCCCCGCGCCGTCCTCATTCCCCGTACGGATGGACCAGTGCGATGCGCCCCTGCGCGTCGTGCTGCAACTCGGTGAGCTTGATCGAACGCAGGTGGGTGACGCCGCCGGACAGCATGGCGTCGTGATAGAACAGGTACCAGGTGCCCTGGAACTCGCAGATGGAATGATGCGTGGTCCAGCCGATCACCGGGCTCAGCAGCGGCCCCTGGTAGGTGAACGGGCCGTAGGGCGAATCGCCGATCGCGTAGCACAGCAGGTGCGTGTCGCCGGTCGAGTACGACAGGTAGTAGCGGCCGCCGTACTTGTGCAGCCACGGCGCCTCGAAGAAGCGGCGCGCATGGTCGCCGGCCAGCAGCGGCTGGCCGTGCTCGTCGACGATGCTGACCTCGCGCGGCGGTTCGGCGAACTGGGTCATGTCCGCGCGCAGCCGCGCCACGCGCGGCCCCAGCGCCGGCTCGGCATCGGCCGGTTCCTCGTGCGCCTGCGCATACGCGTTGTCGCGGTACTTCTGCAGCTGCCCGCCCCAGATCCCGCCGAAATACAGGTAGTGCTCGCCGTCGTCGTCGGCGAACGCGGCCGGATCGATCGAGTAGCTGCCGTCGATGGCCTGCGGCTCGGCGGTGAACGGCCCTTCCGGGCGCGCACCGATGGCCACGCCGATCTGGAAGATGCCGTCGGCGCGCTTGGCCGGGAAATACAGATAGTAGCGTCCGTCCTTGCACGCCGCATCCGGCGCCCACATCTGCCGCTCGGCCCACGGCACGTCCTTCACGTGCAGCGCCACGCCGCAGTCCACCACGGGACCGTCGGCGCTGTCCATGCGGAACACGTGGTAGTCCTCCATGTCGAAATGGCCGCCGTCGTCGTTGAAGGCGATGCCGGCGTCGATGTCGTGCGAGGGATAGATGTACAACGCGCCCTCGAACACGTGCGCCGACGGATCGGCGGTGTACATGTGGGTGACCAGGGGCTGCGAGATGGCCTTGCTGGCCAGCCTCTGCAGGTCTGCGGCATCGGTGTCGGCGGACATTGCGTACCTAGAGCGTGAGGGGAGGAAGCGTCAGTTGCCGAGCGCGGCGGCCTGCAGGCGGCGCGTGTCCAGGTCGCGTTCGATGCGCGACTCCAGCGCCTTGTCGATCTCGTACAGGAACAGCAGCGCCACGCCGAGCAGGAACGGGATCGCGCAGTACACGCTGACCGCCAGGCGGATGCCGCCGGTCACCGCGGCGCTCTGCTGCGGCAGCGCGGCGTCGTAGCCGTAGAAGGCGAGCAGGCCGGCGACCAGCGCCCCGCCGACGCTCAGGCCGACCTTCAGCCCGCACAGCATCGCCGAGAAGATGATCGCGGTGGCGCGGCGGTGGTTCTTCCACTCCGAGTAGTCGGCCACGTCGGCGATCATCGCCCACAGCAACGGGATGGTGATGCCGTAGAAGAATCCGTGCAGCACATAGGAGCCGAACACCAGGCCGATCGCCTGCGGCGGATAGACCGCGAACGCCAGCAGGAACAGCGTGGACACCAGCAGCGCCGCACCGAACACGTTGCGCTTGCCGTAGCGGTCGGCCAGGCGCTTGGAGCAGCCGATGCCGACGATCATCGCCAGGATGCCGCCGGCGCTGAACACGCTGAAGGCGGAAGTCGGCGCATCCTGCGGCCAGTGCAGCGCGGTCAGCCCGGCGCTGGCGAGCAAGCCGTTGATGCCGGCGATGAAGCCGTTGAACCCGGCCTGGTCGAGGAAGCGGGTCAACGCCGCCGCATCCAGGTAGTACTTGAAGTAGTACACGTACATGCCGCCCTTCATCGCCAGGTTGACGAACACCAGGATGGTCAGGGCCAGCATCACCAGCCATGGCTTGTTGCGGACCAGGTCGCCCAGGTCCTTGCGCACGCTGGACGGTTCCGCGGCGATCGGCAGCACCCGCTCGCGGGTGGTGAGGAAGGTGATCAGGAAGCACAGCGTGCCGACCACCGCGAACAGCGCCATGGTGCGCTGGAAGCCCTGCGCCTTGTCGCCGTTGCCCAGGATCAGCACCAGCGGCAGCAGCAGCACCTGGATCACGAACTGGGCGATGGTGACCGCGAAGAAGCGGTACGCCGACAGGCTGTTGCGCTGCTCCATGCTGCCGGTGAGCACGCCGCTGAGCGCCGAATACGGCAGGTTGTTGGCGACGTAGATCAGCACCAGCAGGGTGTAGGTGGTGAACGCGTAGACCACCTTGCCCTGCTCGCTCAGCGCCGGGGTGCTGAAGGCGAGCAGCGAGATCGCGCCGAACGGCAGCGCGGTCCACAGGATCCACGGCCGGAACTTGCCCCAGCGCGTGCGCGTGCGGTCGGCGAGCACGCCTACCAGCGGCGTGAACACCAGGGCGCCGAACAGGCCGACCACCGAGATCAGCGTGGCCGCGGTGCCGGCGGGGATGCGGTAGATGTCGGTGTAGAAGAACGCCAGGAACGTGATCAGGGTCTGGAAGATCAGGTTGGCGGCCAGGTCGCCCAGGCTGTAGCCGATCTTTTCGCTGAGCGGGAGGCGGTGCGTGCTGGTCATGGGCCTGGGAGTCGCGGGAGGAGCTTGCTGCCCTCTCCGCCGGGAGAGGGGCCGGAGGACGAGGGTACGGCGAAGGCGGAAGCAGGTGCAGCGGTTGCGGCGCGCCAGGCGGCAGGCCGCGCGCGCGATGCCTCGCCGCAGCGGGGCACCGCGCCCGGCGCCAGGCTCAGAACGAGCCGCGGATGCCGAGCATGATGGTGCGTCCGGGCTGGTACAGGTCGTAGGTGGCGTTCGGATACTGGAAGGTGGTGCGCAGCGGTTCGTTGGTGAGGTTGGTGACGTTGAGGGTGATCTGCGGCGCCGAGCGGACCCACGCCAGCGTGTAGCTGGCCGACAGGTCCAGCTGCCCGCGCGCATCGGCCATCAGCCGCGCATCGGGAATGCCGTTCTGGTTGGCGCCGGAGATGATCATGTCGTCGTTCCAGGCGTAGGACAGGCGCACCGAGGCGTTGTTCTTCTCCCAGTACACCGTGCCGTTCCACAGGTTCGGCGCCACGCCCACCGCCACCGCCTGGATGCCGTCGCCCTCGGACTCCTGCTTGACGTGGGTGTAGTTGAGGCTGAAGCCCAGGCCGTCGAGCAGGCGGTCCAGCGGCTGCACCCAGATCGCTTCCAGGCCGCGGATGTTGAGCGTGCCGTCGGCGTTGACCTGGGTCTGCACGTCCACGGTGGCCGCGTTCGGCCCGCCGCGCTGGTCGATCGCGGCCTGCTGGGTCGCGGTCAGGTCGCTGTAGGCCACGCCCAGGTCCTGGAACGGAATGCGGCGCACGCCGTTGACGGTGAAGCCGTCGATGCGCTTGTCGAACAGGGTCAGGCCGACGAAGCCTTCGCCGCCGGTGTACCACTCGCCGCCGATGTCCACGTTGGTGGACCGGTACGGCGCCAGGTTGGAATTGCCCTGGGTGGCGGTCTGCGCGGAGGGATCGCTGAAGTTGGTGTTGGGCAGCATCGCGCTGGGATCGGGCCGGGTCAGCGTGCGCGAGCCGGACAGGCGCAGCACCACGCTGTCGGCCACGTCCCAGGCCACGTTGAACGAAGGCAGCAGTTCGTTGTAGTCCGAGTTCAGCACCTGGTAGCGGCGCACCCCGCCGATGGTGACCGGGCCGCTGATGGTCTGGTCGGTGGTCACGTAGCGCACGCCGGCGTTGAAGCGCATCGACCGGTTCCACACGTCGGTCTCGCCGTTGGCCTCGACGTAGAAGCCCCAGTTCTTCTCCAGGATGCCGCCGGTGGAGGCGCCGGTATTGGCCGCGTTGGTCTCCGGCGCACTGTCGCTCAGGCCGTAGTAGCCGCTGTCGCGCAGGAAGCGGTCGAAGTCCACGGTGATGAAGCCGCCCTGGCCGGGCTTGAGGTAGGAGGCCAGCGCCGACTGCGGGATCAGCGAGCCGGCGCCGCCGGTGCAGGTGGCGGCGGCGCCGCGGCAGACCAGGGTCTCCCACGCGGCGCTGTTGTCGAAGCCGCGGATATGGCGCTCGGCCTGATCGTAGGCGACGCCGACCTTGACGTTGCGCTTGTCTTCGCCGAACTGCAGGTCGGCGCGCGCACCGCGGGTCTCGGTCTCGCGCTTCTCGTTGCTGATGTTGAGCCGGCCGCCGGTCCAGCTCCAGCCCAGGTTCGGATCGTTGAGGTCCAGCGGGCTGTCGATCGAGGGCTGGTCGCCACCGGTATTGCTGTAGTCCACCGTGGTGAACGGCGAGGTCACCAGGATGCTCGGCGACTGCCGGTACATCCAGCTGCGCGTGGCGTTGGCCTGCACGTTGAGCTTGATGTCCTGGTTCGCGCCGAACAGCAGTTCGGCGCCCGGATTGACGCTCCAGAACTTGACGTTCTCATGGTACGGGCGCGCTTCCAGGAAGTACTGGGCATTGGTGAAGGTGGCATCGGTGACGACGCCGTTGCCGTCCACCTGCATGTCCAACGGAATCATGTTCCCGTTGCGCCCGATCAGGTTCATGCTGGTGCGTTCGGTGTCGCGCTTGGCCTTGGAGAACAGCGTGTCCAGGTAGAAATGCGCGCTGTCGCTGGGCCGCCATTCCAGCGACATCACCGACGCGTCGCGGCTGCGGTCGCCCTGCATCTGCACGCGGCGGCCCAGGCGCGGGATCAGCGCGTCGCTGATCTGCTCGATGCTCAGGCCGGGGTTGTGCGCCAGCAGCCAGGCGGCGTCGATGCTCTGCCCGGGGGTGAGGCCGGCGCCGGCGGTGACCGGCACGGTATCGGGAATGCGCCAGTTGCCGCCGCCGTTGGCGTTGCACGCGGCCGGCTGGTTGGTCGATGGCGTGCCGGCCGGCGGGGTCAGCCCGCATTGCGCGTAGGTCAGGCCCGGATTGGTCCAGCCCACGCTCTCGAAGCCTTCCACGCCGAGCTTGCTGCGCACCGAGGCCACGCCGAACAGCGCGCCGAAGGTACCGGCCGCGTTGGTCCAGCTGCCCATCAGCGCGCCGCGCGGCGTGGTCTTTTCGCTGGTGCTGTTCCAGTCGCCTTGCAGCTGGTAGGTCAGATGCGTGCCGGGCCGATCGAACGGCCGCGCGCTGCGCATGTCGACCACGCCGGACACGCCGCCTTCGAGCATGCTCGCGGTCGGCGTCTTGCTCACCGTCAGCTGGGTGAAGAACTCGGTCGGGAACAGATTCAGATCCACTTCGCGGTTCTGGTTCTGCGCATTGAGGCCGATCGAGGCGGTGGCGATGCTGGCGCCGTTGAGCGTGGTCTTGGTGAAGCTGGTGCCCAGGCCGCGGATGGCGATATTCAGGCCTTCGCCATTGACGTCGCGCGAGAGCTGCACGCCCGGAATGCGGTTGAGCGACTCGGCGATGTTCATGTCCGGGAACTTGCCGATGTCCTCGGCGAACACGGTATCGCTGAAGGTCACCGAATCGCGCTTGGCGTCGGTGGAGAACTGGATGCTGCGGCGGTAGCCGGAGACGGTGACCGTATCCAGTTGCTTCACCGCATCGTCGCCGGCCGGTGCGGGCGATGGCGCCGCCTGCGCCGCAGGCGCCTGTGTGGGTGACGCGGTCTGCGCCCAGGCGCTGCCGGCGGCCATGCCGAGCAATGCGGTGGCCAGTGCATGAGACAACGTGGTGCGCGCGTAACTGTTCTTCACCGTGATCCTCCCCAAAAAACAGGCGACCTGCGGCTCCGTGAAGGTGACGCGGAGCGACCAGCCGACGAATTGCCCGAGCGACGGAAAAACGTGCAGCGACTTCAAGGCCCGTGGCTGGGCCGTGGCCGCGGATGTTAGCGCTACCAAGATGGCTGTCACGCTGCAGGGCAACATAAGCCCGCCGTGCACCGATACATTCCGGAAAACGTGCGCATGGGTACGGCGGATGCGCGTCGCATCTCGGTGTCGGCATCGCGTCTCGTGCTGCTGTGCACGATGGATCGCCTGCGGCGGCGTGCTAATGATAGCGCTACCAAACGGCGGCGACCGCCGCGCCCTGTGGGGATCGAAGCGTATGCACCGAACTGGGAACAGCGCAGATTGCGTGCTGCATCGCAATATCCGACAGCTGCACGGAAGCGGCGCCGCATGTCGCTGCCGACCTTCGCGACGCAGTGCGCGCATCCAGGCCGCCATGCCGGTGCCGCGGACATGATGCCCTCGCCCGGCGCCGATGCGACCGACACCACCGATACCGCCGCCGGCTCGCGTCTGGGGCGCATGCGCTGGCGCATCTGCGCGCTGCTGCTCGCCGCCACCACCATCAACTACATCGACCGCCAGGTGCTCGGCGTGCTGGCGCCGTTCCTGCAGGTGCAGATCGGCTGGAACGAGATCGAATACGGCTACATCGTCACCGCGTTCCAGGCCGCCTACGCGCTGGGCCTGCTGTGCAGCGGCGCGGTGATCGACCGCTTCGGCACGCGCGCCGGCTACGCGCTGGCGATCGGCATCTGGAGCCTGGCGGCGATGAGCCATGCGCTGGCCACCAGCGTCGTCGGCTTCGCGATCGCGCGCTTCTTCCTGGGCCTGGGCGAATCGGGCAACTTTCCGGCGGCGATCAAGACCGTGGCCGAATGGTTTCCACGGCGCGAGCGCGCGCTGGCCACCGGCATCTTCAATTCCGGCTCCAACATCGGCGCCATCGTCGCCCCCCTGCTGGTGCCGGTGATCGCCAGCACCTGGGGCTGGCAGTCGGCGTTCCTGTTCACCGGCGCGCTCAGCGCCACCTGGCTGGCGGTGTGGTGGCTGAACTATCGCGCGCCGGAGCAGCAGCCGCGCCTGAGCGCGGCGGAACTGGCGCATATCCGCAGCGATCCGCCCGAACCCGTGCAACGGCTGAGCTGGGCGCAGGTGCTGCGCCACCGCCAGGCCTGGGCGTTCGTGGTGGCGAAGTTCGTCACTGATCCGATCTGGTGGTTCTTCCTGTTCTGGCTGCCCAAGTTCCTGCATGCCGAGTACGGGCTGAGCCTGCTGCAGCTCGGCGCGCCGCTGATCGTGATCTTCGTGCTCGCCGACGTCGGCAGCATCACCGGCGGCTGGATCGCCGGGCGCTTCATCGCCCGCGGCTGGAGCGTCAACCGCGCGCGCAAGACCGCGATGCTGATCTGCGCGCTGGCGGTGGTGCCGATCGTGTTCGCCGCGCGCGCCGACAACCTGTGGCTGGCGGTGGGGCTGATCGGCCTGGCCACCGCCGCGCACCAGGGCTGGTCGGCGAACCTGTTCACCCTGCCCTCGGACATGTTCCCGCGCCACGCGGTGGCCACCGTGGTCGGCATCGGCGGCTTCGCCGGCGCGGTCGGCGGCATGCTGATCGCCACCTTCATCGGCTTCCTGCTCGAGGCCACCGGCAGTTACGTGCCGGTGTTCCTGATGGCCGGCTCGGCCTACCTGCTGGCGCTGGCGCTGGTGCAGTGGCTGGCGCCGCGCCTGCAGCCGGCGCAGTTGCAAGACCATGCCTGACCGGGCTTGCCTGGTGCATGCCGGGAGGCGCGGACGTGCGGGCGTGCCCGCGTCCATCCCGACAGCGTTCCACCCCTGCTCCCCACCCATCGAGACGCCATGATGAAAACGATCGCTTCGCTTTTGTTGTCGCTGTTGCTGGCCGTTTCCGCCGCGGCCGGCGCCGCGCCGCTGGCCGCCGGCAAGCAGCGCTTCCTGGGCAGTGCCTACAGCCCATCGCAGGCGCAGGACTTCACCCGGTACTGGAACAAGGTCACGCCCGAGAACGCCGGCAAATGGGGCAGCGTGGAAGCGGTGCGCGGACGCATGGACTGGAGCGCGCTCGATGACGCCTACAACCTGGCCAAGCGCAACAACATGCCGTTCCAGATGCACGTGCTGATCTGGGGCAGCCAACAGCCGCTGTGGATGCGGACGCTGCCGCCGACGGAGCAGCGCGCCGCGATCGAGCAGTGGTTCGCCGCGGTGGCGCAGCGCTATCCGGACATCGACCTGCTGGAGGTGGCCAACGAAACCCTGCCGGGCCACAATCAGCCCGACGACAGGAAAGACGACAGCGGCAACTACCTGCAGGCGCTGGGCGGCGCCGGCAGCACCGGCTGGGACTGGGTGCTGCAGTCGTTCCGTCTGGCGCGGCGCCATTTCCCCCATGCCAAGCTGATGATCAACGACTACGGCATCACCAACAGTGCCGACGCCACGCGCCAGTATCTGCAGGTCATCCAGCTGCTGCAGCGCGAGCGCCTGATCGATGCGATCGGCCTGCAGCAACATGCCTTCGAGACGCGGGCGGACGTGCCGATCTCGGTCCACCGCGCCAACCTCGACACGCTGGCGGCGACCGGCCTGCCGATCTACGTCACTGAACTCGACCTGGACGGGCCCACCGATGCGCAGCAACTGGCCGACTACCAGCGCGTGTTCCCGCTGTTCTGGGAGCACCCGAGCGTGCGCGGCGTGACCCTGTGGGGCTTCCGCCGCGGCCTGTGGCGCGACAAGGAAGGCGCGTACCTGATCCGCGACGACGGCAGCGAGCGCCCGGCGCTGGCGTGGCTGCGCGGCTACGTGGCGAGCAAGCCGTAGCGCCAAGCGCGCTGCTTCCGACCATCATCCCTCCACGACCCGCCTGCCGACCATGACCCTGTCCTCCCCCGCCCTGTCCCTGCATCCCGACCGTCTGCTGCCGCCGGAGCCGGGCATGCGCGCGATCGCGCGCCGCCTGTACGCGCAGGTCGCCGCGCTGCCGATCGTCAGCCCGCACGGGCACACCGATCCGGCCTGGTTCGCCGAGGATGCGCCGTTCGCCAACGCCACCGAACTGCTGCTGGTGCCCGACCACTATGTGTTCCGCATGCTCTACAGCCAGGGCGTGGACCTGGACGCGCTGGGCATCCCGCGCGCCGACGGCAGCCGCGCCGCGGTGGATCCGCGCGCGGCCTGGCGCGTGTTCGCCGAGCGCTTCCAGCTGCTGCGCGGCACGCCCTCGGCGCTATGGTTGAACCATGTCTTCCACGAGGTGTTCGGCCTGCGCGTGCGCCTGGACGCGGCCAGCGCCGACCTGTACTACGACCGCATCGGCGAGGCGTTGCAGACCCCGGCGTTCCGGCCGCGCGCGCTGTTCGACCGCTTCGGCATCGAGGTGATCGCCACCACCGAATCGCCGCTGGATCCGCTGCAGCACCACGCCACGATCCGCGCCAGCGGCTGGGGCGGACGGGTGATCACCGCCTACCGCCCCGACGCGGTGATCGATCCGGAACACGAGCAGTTCCCCGATGCGTTGCACCGTTTCGGCGAGCTGACCGGCGAGGACGTGTACGCCTGGGACGGCTACCTGCGCGCGCACCGCCAGCGCCGTGCGTTCTTCGCACAGATGGGCGCCACCTCCACCGACCATGGCCACCCCAGCGCGGCCACCGCCGACCTGCCCGCGGCCGAGGCCGCGCGGCTGTTCGCGCGGGTGCGCGGCGGCGGTGCCAGCGCCGCGGACGCGGAACTGTTCCGCGCGCAGATGCTGACCGAGATGGCGGCGATGAGCGTGGACGACGGCCTGGTGATGCAGCTGCATCCGGGCTGCTTCCGCAACCACAACCGCAGCCTGTTCGCGCGCTACGGCCGCGACAAGGGCGCCGACCTGCCGCTGCGCACCGACTACGTGCATGCGCTCAAGCCGCTGCTGGACCGCTTCGGCAATACGCCGGGCTTCACCCTGATCCTGTTCACCCTGGACGAGAGCACCTACGCGCGCGAACTGGCGCCGCTGGCCGGGCACTATCCGGCGCTGCTGCTCGGCCCGGCGTGGTGGTTCCACGATGCGCCAGAAGGCATGTGGCGCTTTCGCGAGCAGACCCTGGCCAGCGCCGGTTTCTACAACACGGTCGGCTTCAACGACGACACCCGCGCGTTCCTGTCGATCCCGGCGCGGCACGATGTCGCCCGCCGCGTCGATTGCGCATTCCTGGCCAAACTTGTGGCCGAGCATCGCCTCGACGAGGACGAAGCGGCCGAGGTCGCGCTGGACCTGGCGTATCGGTTGCCGAAGCGGGCCTACAGGCTGTGACAGCGGGTGCCGCCTGCGTCGGCGCCGCGTCGGCGCGCGAACGTGCGCACACCGTCGTGGCGACGCCCAGGCGCGCGCCGCAACGCGCGCTCGCACCGTTGCTGGTACTGGCCATGCTTGCCGCCGGCCGCGTCGACGCGGCGCCGGCGCCGCAGTCGCCGCCCCCGCGCGAGCGGCTGTCGCTCGATGCCGATTGGCGTTTCCATCGCGGCGACGCGCCCGGCGTCGGCGACACGCTGGACTACGACGTGCGCCCGGACATCGCGCGCAGCGCCGACGGCAAGGTCGCCGATGCCCGCCCCGACGCCGCCGAGCGTGTCGCGCCGCGCACGCGGCCAGTGCTCAAGCCGTGGATCCTGCCCACCGGCAACGCCTTCATCGCCGACCCGGCGCAGCGCCACCCGCGCCCGCCCGGCGACCCGGGCAGCGACGTGGCCTTCGTGCGCGCCGACTTCGACGACAGCGCGTGGACGCGCGTGGACCTGCCGCACGACTGGGCGATCGCCGGGCCGTTCCTGAAGGACGGGCCGTACGGCGGCATGGGCCGTCTGCCGAGCTGGGGCGTGGGCTGGTACCGCAAGCGCCTGGACATTCCCGCCAGCGACCGCGGCCGCGCGGTGTTCCTCGACATCGATGGCGCGATGTCCTACGCCACGGTCTGGCTCAACGGCCACCTGGTCGGCGGCTGGCCGTACGGCTACAGCTCCTGGCGCGTGGACCTGACCCCGTACCTGGTGCCCGGCGGCAGCAACCAGCTGGCGATCCGCCTGGACAACCCGCCCGAATCGGCGCGCTGGTATCCCGGCGGCGGCCTGTACCGCAGCGTGTGGCTGAGCAAGACCGCGCCGGTGCATGTCGGCCAATGGGGCACCCAGATCAGCACGCCGCAGGTATCGGCGCAGGCGGCGACGGTGCGCGTGGCGGTGACGCTGGACAACAGCAGCGACGCGGAAGCACAGGTACAAACCAGCACCGCGATCTATGCGCTCGATGCCGAGGGCCGGCGGCAAGGCGCGGCGGCGGCGCGGATCGCCGCGGCCAGCACCCGCATCGCCGCGCGTGCCAGCGCCACGCTCGGCGGCAGCGCGCGCATCGTCAAGCCGCAGTTGTGGGGCCCGCCACCGACGCAGCGACCGCACCGCTACGTCGCGATCACCGAGGTGACGCAGGACGGCCGCGTGGTCGATCGCTACGAAACCCCGTTCGGTGTGCGCAAGCTGCGCTGGGATCCGGACCGCGGCCTGCTGGTCAACGGCGAACACGTGCCGATCCGCGGCGTCAACAATCACCACGACCTCGGCGCGCTCGGCGCCGCGTTCAATCTGCGCGCCGCCGAGCGCCAGCTGCAATTGCTGCAGGGGATGGGCGCCAACGCGATCCGCATGAGCCACAACCCGCCGGCACCGGAACTGCTGGAACTGACCGACCGCATGGGCCTGCTGGTCGTCGACGAACTGTTCGACAGCTGGGAAATGAAGAAGACCCCGCTGGATTTCCACCTGGTGTTTCGCGATTGGCACGAACCGGACCTGCGCGCGCTGCTGCGCCGCGACCGCAATCATCCGTCGGTGATCCTGTGGAGCGTGGGCAACGAAGTCGGCGAGCAATACACCGGCGAGGCCGGCGCGGCGATCGCGCAGCGCCTGCAGGCCATCGTGCACGAAGAAGATCCCACCCGCTTGGCCACCGCGGCGATGAACTACGCCGCGCCGGACATGCCGCTGCCCGCGGCGCTGGACGTGATCGGCCTCAACTACCAGGGCGAAGGCATCCGCGACACACCGGAGTTCGCGGGCACCGAGCGCATCCGCAAGCCGCCGCAATATCCCCTGTTCCATGCGCGCTTCCCACACAGACCGATCTTCAGCAGCGAGACTGCCTCGGCGCTGAGCAGCCGTGGCGTGTACCTGTTCCCGGTCACCGCTGAGAGCAGCGCGCCGGTACGCGACGGCCGCGGTGGCGATGCGGTGGCGCACCAGGTCAGCGCCTACGAACTGCACGCGGTGGATTTCGGCGCCAGTGCCGACAAGGTGTTCGCTTCGCTCGACACGCACCCGTTCGTCGCCGGCGAGTTCGTCTGGACCGGCTTCGACTACCTCGGCGAACCGACCCCGTACTACTCCTCGCGCAGTTCCTACTCCGGCATCTTCGACCTGGCCGGCTTTCCCAAGGACCGCTACTGGCTGTACCAGGCGCGCTGGCGCCCCGAGCTGCCGATCGCGCACCTGCTGCCGCACTGGACCTGGCCGGGCCGCGAGGGCCAGGTCACGCCAGTGCACGTGTTCACCTCCGGCGACGAGGCCGAACTGTTCGTCAACGGCGTCTCGCAAGGTCGCAAGAAGAAGGCGCCGCTGCAGTACCGGCTGCGCTGGGACGAGGTGGTCTACGCGCCGGGCGAACTGCGCGTGCAGGCCTACAAGGACGGCAAGCCGTGGGCCAGCGAGCGCGTGCGTACCGCCGGCCCGGCCGCGCGGCTGCAGGTCACGCCCGACCGCACCACGCTCCGCAACGACGGCCGCGACCTGGCCTTCGTGACCGTGCGCCTGCTCGACCGCGACGGGAATCCCGCGCCCACGGCCGGCGACCGGCTGCGCTTCCGCGTCGAGGGCCCGGGCGAACTCGTCGCCACCGACAACGGCGATCCCACCGACCTGGAGTCGTTCGCCGCGCCCGCACGCAATGCGTTCAACGGCCTGGCGCTGGCGATCGTGCGCGCGCTGCCGGGCAAGAGCGGCATCATTACGTTGCACGTCGAATCGGACACGTTGCAGGCCGCGCACACGCAACTGCGGGTGCAGCCATGAACGAAGCGCCCGTCGTCACGCATGCGCCGCCTGCACGTCGCTGCACGCGCACCACGCCTCCGCGTGCCCCCCACGCTCGAACAAGGACCGCCGCCATGCCTGCATTGCGCAAGACACGCGTCGCGACCCTGCTGTTGGCCTGCCTGCTCGGCACGGCGGCAGCGGGCGCCGCCGACCCACCTGCCGCCGCGTCGCGCACGCCGAACGCAGCGGCGGACGGCCGCGGCCTCAAGGACGCCTATGCCGGCGCGTTCCTGATCGGCACTGCGGTCAACGCCGACATCGTCTCCGGCAAGGACGCCGCCTCCGCCGCACTGGTGCCGCGGCAGTTCAACGCGATCACCGCCGAGAACGCGATGAAGGCCGAAGTGGTCAATCCGCGCCCAGGCGTCTTCGATTTCGCCGCCGCCGATGCCTTCGTCGACTACGGCCGCCGCCACGGCATGTTCGTGGTCGGCCACACCCTGGTCTGGCACAACCAGACCCCGGACTGGTTCTTCGTCGACGCGCAGGGCAGACCCAACGGCCGCGACGCGCAGATCGAACGCATGCGCGCGCACATCCAGGCGGTGGCCGGGCGCTACGTCGGCAAGGTACAGGCCTGGGACGTGGTCAACGAGGTGATCGACGAGGACGGCAGCTACCGCAACACCAAGTGGGTGGAGCGCGTCGGCGACGGCGACGAACTGGTGCGGCAGGCGTTCCGCTTCGCCGCGCAGTACGCGCCGGATGCGCAGCTGTACTACAACGACTTCAACGCATGGCGCCCGGAAAAGCGCGACGGCATCGTGCGCATGGTGAAGATGCTGCAGCGCGCCGGCATCCGCATCGACGGCGTCGGCATGCAGGGCCACTGGGGCCTGGACTACCCCAGCCAGCACGACATCGAAGCGGCGATCGACGCCTACGCCGCGCTCGGGGTCAAGGTGATGATCACCGAACTGGATGTGGACGTGCTGCCGCTGACCAAGGAAGGCCAGGTGATCGGCACCGGGATGGCGCACAAGCAGTTCCAGCTGCCGGAGTTCAAGCGCTACCTCGATCCGTACCGCGACGGCCTGCCGGCGGACGTGCAGGCGCAGCTGCGCGATCGCTACGCCGAATTGTTCCAGCTGTTCTGGCGCAAGCGCGACAAGCTGGCGCGGGTCAGCGTGTGGGGCGTGGACGACGGCATGTCGTGGAAGAACGACTACCCGGTGCCGGGGCGCCGCAACTATCCGTTGCTGTTCGACCGCGAACGCAAGCCCAAGCCTGCGTTCGACGCGGTGCTGGCGGTGCCGGCGCAGGCGCAGTAGCGCGCGCCCAACAGCGCGCGGCTGCGATCGGCGATCGACGGACGCCGTTCAACGGACGAACTGCATGTCGCCGTACTCCCACGTCCACGGCGCACCGGTCTTTCCCATGGCGAAGTCGATCAGGGCCGGGAACGCGCGCTCGGCGCGCACGTCGTTCGACAGGATGACCACGCAGCGCTGGTAGCGCCTGGCGCAGACCAGCAGATTGCCGGTGCTGTCGTTGTGCCCGCCTTTCAGGAACGCGGCGCCTTGCGCTCCGCGGAACGCCACTACGCCCAGGCCCGCGGCGAGGTCGGCGCGCCGGCGCTCGGGCGGGAGTTCGTCCTGCAGCGTCGGGAACTGCGACGCGGTGCTGATCGCCAGCTGCGGCGCGGTCAGCATCGACGCGCCCCGCGGCGAAAGCCCCTTGCCCGCGAGATAGCCTGCCGCGAACTTGGCCATGTCGGCGATCGTCGTGTCCATCGAGCCTGCCGCGCGCACCGTGCCGCGTTCATCGTGCGGCTCCACGCTGCCGTCCGCGGTCCATCCATCGGCCAGGTTGGCGGCGAAGTCCGGCCGCCAGGTCATGCTGGTGCGCTGCATGCCGAAGCGGTCGAACACGCGGCGCTGCATTTCCTGACCCACGTCCAGACCCAGGCCGCGTTCAAGCACGAACTGCAGCAGGATCAGGCCTTCGCCGGAATAGGCGTAGCGGCTGCCGGGAGCGAAGTGGATGCGCAGCTTGCCGTCGGGCTCCACGAACGCGAAGTTGGCGAAGCCGGCGCTGTGGGTCAGCAGCATGCGCGCGGTCAACATGCGCCAGCGGGGATCGCCGGCGAGGTCCGCCCAGGGTCCGTATTTCGGGTCGGCCGGATAGTCGGGGAGCGGTTTGTCCAGGTAGTCGGCGATCGGGCGATCCAGGTCCAGCACGCCCTGCTCGGCCAGTTGCATCACCATGTAGGCGAACGCCATCTTGGTCAGCGATGCGCCATACATCACCGTGTCGGGCTGCAAGGGATCGCCAGCGGCGTTGCGCTTGCCATAGGCGCGCACGTGCACGACCCGCCCCTGGTCGATCACCGCCAGCGCGAGGCCGTTGGCATGCGTGGCGGCCAGCGCACGCGCCACTTGCGCATCCAGCGCGCTGGCGTTGGGCAACCGTGTCGGATGTGGCTCTGTTGCCAACGCAAGCAAGGGCCACACGGCCAGCAGTGCGGCAGCATATCGGCACAAACGCATGACCTCTTCCTCCCTAGTTCGTCATGGCTGCACGATAGGGCGGCAGGCGTCGCGCGGCAGCGCCATTAAGTCAGGGTGACTAGCGGGCTATGCGTACAACCCGCGGTGCAGGCGGCCGACGCCTTCTGGCCATGACCGCGAGGGAAAGCGACCGTCCGGCGACACGGTGCCGTTGTCGTCGCGGATGAGGCGAACGCAGGGGCCGCGCGGCAAGAGATGGCGCGGCTCCGACGTGCAATACGGCTGCGGCTCAGCGCGTCAGGACCGGCGGCGACGTGGCCTGGGTCTGTGCCTGCGCCTGCGTGGCCTGTTCCTGCGCCTGCACCGTGCGCTGGGTCTGCGCCTGCTGCGCGGTCTGCTCCTGCAACTGCTGATAGGTCTCCTGCGCCGGCCGCGCGATCGCCTCACTGGTCGTCATGTGCGCGCGGTTGGCGTAGGGATCGGGCGACGCCGTGGCGCCGTCGCGGTACACGAACGCCAGCTCGCCGCCCTGGTGCGTCCCGGTGGGCCGGTTGAAGCCCACCGACAGCTGGTCGCGCTCGCTGAAACCGCTCTGTCTGGCCAGCAGGGTCAGGCTGGCGGTCATGCGTTCGCTGTTGTCGTCCCAGCCCTTGCCCAGCGCCTGCTCGGCCTGGGCCACACCGCTGCGCACCTTGTCATGCAGCGCGCGGTCCGCGCCGGTCGGCTCGGCCGCAGGTGCGCCGGCACGCGGCGCCGGCGGCGTCGCGCCGGTATCGCGGAAACCGTTCGGGATCCACGCCGCCGGCACCTTGGCTTGGTCGATGCCCAACGCCTTCAGGTCGGCGCGCACTTCCGGCGGCGCACGCTTGGGATCGCGCAACTGCGCGGCATCCTCGGCCTCGGCGACCATGCCCAGGTCGCGCGCGCCGTAGTTCTGCGGATAGCCGCGCGCGTCGTAGAACAGCTTGCCCATCGCCTCGACGTTCTTCGGCGCGTTCGCGTCGATCTTCAGGTCGTTGCCGAAGGTCAGCCCGTCCTTGGCCTTGTAGGTCGCCTTGGCACCCTCGCCATCCTTGTCGATGTAGTTGGCCATCTCCGTGCTGGCGTTGTACAGGTCCTTCAGCGTCGCCTTGGGATTGCTGTGCTTGACGTAGTCGGCCAGCGTGTTGATTCCGGCGATCTCGTCCTTGGACTCGCGCGTGCGCTCCTCGGCGCCGTGCGCCTTCAGTGCCGCGGTGTAGTCGTGCGGCGAAGGCGACCTGGCGATTTCGTCGATCTTGTCCTTGAACGCGGCATCGGACTTGTCGATCGCCGCCTTGTTGATCGCATGGCCGATCTCGTGGCCGAGGATGATCCGCGCGGTATTGGCCGAATCGTCGCGCGGCGCATCCATCTTGGCGGTACGCAGCACGTCCATCGGCAACAGGATCTCGCCGGTACTCGGCCGGTACGCGCCGCCGCCGTCGCGCGGATGCGGCCCGAACCCGGACAGCTGCTTCTGCTCGATCGCCTGCTCCACCCGCGCCTTCAGCTCGGGCGTGTTGTCCAGCATCTTGCGCAGCGCCTGGCCTTCCTTGGCGTGCGCCGCCTCGAACGTGTCCACCATCTTCTTCAGGTCATCGTCGGTCGCCATCACCCATCTCCTTATGCGGTGGCCAGGATCTGCAGCAGCGACACGCAGGCCTGCGCATCATCCGCGCCGGCAGCGTCGCCGACGAACGCGTACACCACCACGGCGCCGCGTTCGAAATGCCAGCGGCCGGGGCTGCCCAGGCGCGGCGGCGCGATCCACTGCGCAGCGAAGCCGGCCTCGGTCAACGCCTGCTTGTACGCGCCGAGCGGCTGCGTGCAGTGCGCCGGCGCGGCGGATTCCGGTGCGAACGCGAAGTCCAGCCGCGACGGCAGCTCTCCGTCGGCATCGGCGACCGATTCCAGCGCATAGCGCCCGCCGCCGGCGACCGGGCCGGACGCGCTGAACGCCTGCGCGGTGTCGCCGGCCTCCACCTGCAAGCCCGCATGCGTGGCGACCTGCGCCGGGGTCAAGTCCTGCTTGCCGCCGATCGCCAGGATCAGCCGCACTACGCCTTGTGCCAGTTGCTCTGGCGTCATCTCCGACATGGCCCGCTCCTTTGTAGTGGGAATCGATGAAGGTGGGGGTTGCGCACCGGCGCAGGCGGCCAGCAGCGCCGCCGCCAGCAGGGCAGTGCCGCGCTGCACGAGCCGGCGCCCAGCGCGCGGCGGTGGGCGGATGTCGCCGGGGGAAACAGAGTCCATGGTGCGCCTCTCCTTTGAACGCCTGTCGCGCGTGTCCGCGGCCAGGCATGTTGCCGGCGATTGTAGCCATCGCGTCGGCGCGCTGCAGCCCGCACGGGCGCGCCACCTTGGCCGCGAGCATACGCAGCCGTGCGGGCGCGCGGAGGTGAAGAGCACGCGCCCGGCAGATGGCATCATCGCCCCACACCACCCAGGAATCCTCCGATGCGATTGCCGACCCGCGTCCTGCTCGCCGCCTCCGTGCTGGCGTTGCTCGCCTGCTGTGCGAAGAGCCAGCCGCCCGCGCCGCGCTTCCCCGTGATCGGCCATGTCACTGCGTTCGACCCCGCGTTCAGCGACACGGTGGCGGCGGACGCGCGCATCGAACGCATCGCCGAAGGCTTCACCTGGTCGGAAGGCCCGGCCTGGGTCCGCGACGGCGGCTACCTGCTGTTCAACGATGTGCCGCAGAACACCATGTACCGCTGGTCCGAGCGCGACGGCCTGTCGGTGTTCCTCAAGCCCTCCGGCTACGCCGGCCCGCCGCTGGACGCCCTGCGCGAGGCTGGCGCCAACGGCATGCACGCCGAGCCATCCGGCAGCGTGCTGCTCGCCGATTCAGGTACGCGCGCCGTGGCCCGGCTCGATCCGGCCACGCGGCGCAAGACGATCCTGGCCAGCGCTTACGACGGCCACCGCCTCAACAGCCCCAACGACCTGATCCAGCGCAGCGACGGCGTGGTGTTCTTCACCGACCCGCCGTACGGCCTGAAGGACGGGGACAACTCCCCGGTCAAGGAACTGCGCTTCAACGGCGTCTATCGCCTGGACACCGACGGCAGCGTGCACCTGCTCGACGACAGCCTGAGCCTGCCCAACGGCATCGCCCTGTCGCCGGACGAGCGCACCCTGTACGTGGCCAACTCCGATCCGGCGCGGCCGATCTGGACCGCTTACACGCTCGACGCGCGCGGCGGAGTCACCGGCAAGCGCCTCTTCGCCGATGCCTCCGACATCGTCGGCGACGCCAACCCCGGCCTGCCGGACGGCATTGCCGTGGCCAGCGACGGCCGCCTGTTCGCCACCGGCCCCGGCGGCGTGCTGGTGTTCGCACCCGACGGCCGCCGCCTGGGCCGCATCGAAACCGGCGGCCCCGTCGCCAACTGCGCCTTCGGCGACGACGGCCGCACCCTGTACATGACCTCGCACAAGATTTTGGCGCGGGTGCGGGTGAAGGCGACGGGGCTGGGGTTTGCGCCGTAGGGCGGCGCGGATGCATCTGTTCGACGCTGACGAGTTGCGTGCCAAAAAGCCAGACGAAAGAGATTCAAGGCACGAAAAGATTCCTACCATCGCCTGGCTCCAAAGCGCTGATTCGCCCGGATATTCATCGATCGCCGAAGGCGCGTTTGAGCGAATGGCATTATCGCGATGCAATGGAGCATTCGCGCCAGCGCCTCTGCACGACTCGACCAGACTTAGGGCTTAGGCACATGCTCTTCGGCAATTCCGACACCTTCGCGCTCGAAGCCATTGTCGAACCTGGCCCTGACTTCCCCTCCTTTCTCGGGGCTAATGTCACAGGAAGATTCCGGCTCTTTTTCGACAGGCTTGAAGTTGGCCTGTTCTCGGAGCCTTGTTGCGTCTTGGGAACATTGAGCGGGCACTTGATGGACAAGTGCGCAAGCAGCAATGCGCTCTGGCATCCATCGCTTGCGGGCAAGACGCCTGATGTCTGGTTCAAGCTCCTGGACGACGCGCTTTACCGTGTTGGCCACCCAGAGCAGCAAGATGCCTACCATTGCATGGATTTCCTAACCAACGTCTCCGAAGCATTGAACAACGTCAAAGGCTTTCTGCTCGCCCCTCCGGGTGGGACGTTGCATGTGCTCTTGCAGCTGCCGGGCTCCGACGTCGTTCACCACAAGACCGTTCCATTGCCCGAGTTCTGCGCTGTTTCATCCCAGTTCTCGTTATGGCTGGGAGAACAAGAACGCCGGCGCGTGGAAAGCGACTGACCACTCGCTACTCTTGCCCGATCCGATCCAACGCAGCCAACACATCGTCCGACAACGACAACTCAGCCGCCGCCAGGTTCTCCCGCAGATGCGCGACAGACGAGGTGCCTGGGATCAGCAGGATGTTCGGCGCACGCGCCAGCAACCATGCCAGCGCCACCTGCATCGGCTTCGCGCCGAGATCTTGCGCGATGGACGACAACGAATCGGACTGCAGCGGGCTGAAGCCGCCGAGCGGGAAGAACGGCACATAGGCGATGCCGTCGCGGCCCAGCGCGTCGATCAGCGCATCGTCGGCGCGGTGCGCCAGGTTGTAGTGGTTCTGCACGCACACCACCTTGGCGATGCCCCGCGCTTCCTGCACCTGCGCGGCGGTGGCGTTGCTGATGCCCAGATGCCGGATCAGCCCGCGCTGCTGCAGCTCGGCGAGCGCGCTGAACTGCGCCTCGATCGAACCCTCGCTGGGCTTGTACGCATCCAGCATCACCCGCAGGTTGACCACGTCCAGCACCTCGACGCCAAGGTTGCGCAGATTGTCGTGCACCGCCTGGGTCAGCTCGGCGGGACTTTGCGCCGGCAGCCAGGAGGCGTCGTCGCCACGCACGGCACCGACCTTGGTGACGATGGTCAGCTGCTGCGGATACGGATGCAGCGCCTCGCGGATCAGCTGGTTGGTGATGTGCGGCCCGTAGAAGTCGCTGGTGTCGATATGGTCCACGCCGGAGGCCACCGCCTCGCGCAGCACCGCCAGCGCGGCGTCGCGGTCCTTGGGCGGCCCGAACACGCCCGGCCCGGCCAGCTGCATCGCGCCGTAGCCGATGCGGGTCACCGTGCGGTCGCCGAGGGAAAAGGTGCCAGCTGTCGAAAGCTTGCTCATGACTGCCTCCAGAAGGGGTGGGCCGAAGCCCGGATGAGGCCTGCACTGTAGGCCGCGCGCCGATGCGCGATAATCCGGTCGAATCGGCACGGGCTGTGCGGGATCTCGAACAATGACCACGGACCTGCAAGACCTCTACGCCTTCCTGGCGGTACTGCGCGGCGGCGGCTTCCGCGAAGGCGCGCGGCTCAGCGGCAGCTCCGCCTCCAGCCTGAGCGAGGCCGTGCGGCGCCTGGAAACCCGCCTCGGCGTGCGCCTGTTCAACCGCACCACCCGCAGCGTGCTGCCGACCGAGGCCGGCGCGCGCCTGGCCGAACGCCTGATCCCCGCCCTCGGCGAAGTGGAAGCCGCGTTGGACGTGGTCAACGGCTTCCGCGACCGCCCCAGCGGCACCCTGCGCCTCAACGTGCCGGGCGCCGCCGCGCGCCTGGTGCTGCCGGCGATCGTCACCCCGTTCCTGAAGGCCTATCCGGAGATCAGGCTGGAGGTGATCGTGGAAGACAGCTTCGTCGACATGCTGGCGGCCGGCTGCGATGCCGGCATCCGCTACGACGAGCGCCTGGAGCAGGACATGATCGCCGTGCCGATCGGCCCGCGCGTGCAGCGCTTCGCCACCGCCGCCTCGCCCGACTACCTCGCCGCACACGGACGCCCGCAGCACCCACGCGACCTGCTCGCGCACGCCTGCCTGCGCGGCCAGTTCGCCAGCGGCGCCATCCCGGCCTGGGAATTCGAACGCGACGGCGAGGTCGTGCTGGTCGAACCGACCGGCCCGTTGTTGGTGCGCCTGGGCGCCGCCGTAGACCTGGCCATCGACGCCGCCGTCGGCGGCCTGGGCGTGATCCACCTGTTCGAAGACTGGCTACGCCCGCACCTGGACAGCGGCGCGCTCGAGCCGGTGCTGGAACCGTGGTGGCAGAGTTTCAGCGGCCCGTTCCTGTACTACCCCGGGCGCCGCCACCTGCCCGCACCGCTACGCGCATTCGTGGATTTCATTCGGACGCCGTGAGTTCGGTGCAGGGGAGACGCCACGACGCCGCTCCGGCATTCGGAATACATCGCTAACCGCTGCTCCCCGCTCCCTGCTCCCTGTAGGAGCGGCTTCAGCCGCGATCCGCCTCACCGACAACGCCCAGCGCGCCAGCCGGAGGCGCGCCATCTGCACCGCCCCCACCACTTGCAAGAAAACTCCCAGCTACTCCCGAAACCGCCGCAACCAAATAAACCCCGGCACCGCGATCCGCATCTTCGACGTCCCATCCCACGCCAACACAAACCCCGCATCCACCAACGCCGCAGCGACCTGCAGCCCGACCGCAAGATCCGCATCCGCCCCACCCTGCAAATCCCCGAACGCGATAAACAGCCCACCCCCGTCCACCGCGCACTCCACATCCTGCCCGTGGTAGAAACAATAGCCGCGGTACTCGCCCTCCGGCGCCTCCGCCACCGCCTCGGTCACCTCGGTGTGGCCATCGGACATCGTGTAGCCGGCATTGGCCAGCGCGCAGATGCCCGCATCGTGCAACTGCTCGAACACCGCATCCAGGCGATCGCAATCGATCAGCGACGGCCAACCCTGCTCCGCCTGCTGCTTGGTCTGCCACTGGCTGCCGACCGCGGCACGCAGCATCGGTTCGTCGCAATCGTCTTCCAGAATGTCGTCGAGCATCTCCTCGCGGATCTCGGACTCAGAGTAATAGCCGGACCAGACCCACTTCCGGATCGAATCGAGGACATACGCATCGGTGTCGTTCACGCTCACTCCCTTGGAGGCCAGGCGCTTGCCTGGCGCGCACGGTAACAGGGCGACGTTTCGATCTTGGAAACGCCGAGTGAATCTCAGGATCGAGGCCAGCGCTATCGAAGCAAAAGCCGATCACCGACACCACGCCAGTCGCCGCCTCACGCGACGCTGGCGTGGCGATGGCGTGGCGATGGCGGCGCATGCCACACGGACATGCGCACACCAATAACGTCAGACCTTGGATCGCAGCGGATGCGAAGCGGCGCGCGTTGCCCGCGCCTTCTTCTTCCCTGCAGCCCGCGCCGATGGCACGACCACAGCCGGCACGCGACTGATCAACAACACCCCGCGTCCCACCGTCACCCGCAACGCATCGCCCACCGCAAAACCGTACTGCTCCAACCAGCGCCCGGACAGGCGCAGCTTGGGCACCGCACAGCCGACGATATCCTCGGCGCGGCGCAAGTCGTAGTGCTGATAGCTCATCGTGCAGCGCTCGGGCACGCGGAAGCGCAGGCGCGACGCGGTGGGTGTGGCGAATGGGGAGGCATCGGCGGTCGCTGGTTGCTCAGCGGCCTGCGTGTCGGCTGATCGAGCGCGGCGCTTGGTTGTACGCGACGCGGAGGCAGCCTTGGGGGGAGTGAAGCTTGTTCTGTTGAAACGGCGCATATCGGACTCCTCGGTTGGATTGGAGTCCGCCCCTCGCTGTCAATCGGGGTGGCGGACGGTACGCGGTTGACAGACCGGACCGAGGACCGGCAGACCTTGCGGTCTCCGCGCACCGCCCGCCAGAAAGCAGGCACGTTCCCATTGCCATGCAGACACAAAAAAGCGCCGGCATCGACGATGGGCGCTGTGCGCCTCGGTCGTTCGAGCTGTCAAACTCGGCTGCGGGATTTACCGCAGCACTCGGATCATCCGACTTGACATTAGATCCTGTCAACAGGTGTACATCCATCCTTTCAAAAAGCTTGCTGGAAAAGAGACCCTTGCGACAACGAATAAGGTGTCTACGGGACAGATGGGAAGACCGCTTGCGACCGTCGAATTATGCTGATAGCGTCACATTAACTGTATCCAAGGGAAGAACACCGTGATTAGGCACAGGGATTACTCACCTGTTGCAGAGAAATCTATCGGTGTGACAGGGCTGCTACGGCAAGTTGGCCTAACGAGTGCGGGGATAGACACCTTTGTTACAACCCAGACTGTCGTCGATAGTAGTTAGAGGGCGCTGAACGTGGACTACGGACATTTGCCACAGGAGTTCCACTTCAGTCACAACTTCTGCTTCTTTCTGCATGATCAGTTAGTCGCTGCGCTAAAGGCAGGTGAAGAAGCAAAGATCTTTGACGCAGAGCTTGTCAGCGACCGGGAGGTTCCTGCGGACCTTAAAGGCGAAGCACTGTTTGAGTGGCTCAGCGATAACGGCCACAGATCGGTAATCTTGGACATGTACTACCGACAGATTACGGCAGCGCTTCTCGCTGACATGCTTCACTTTCTGTATGAGTCTTTGCGGTGCTCCGCGAAAGGAAAGCTCACTGTCTCATTTGCGCTACTCCGTAAGCCACTAAAGGAAAACTTGTTTTACCTGGAATGGCTACTCGCAGACCCGGACGATATGCTTTCTGCTTTCGAAGACGAAAAGCCGTCCGCAAAATCCATCAAGCTACTGAGCGACGTTCGAAAGAAGGAGGTCATTCGGCTTGCTGTCGAGAAGACATCAATGGGCCACTGGTTGGATCCAGAGATGATATATGACCTTCGTTACAACAAGAGATTTAATGCGGGCTTTGAGGATCTGTTTCAAAAGGCCAACCACCTAGTTACCAGCTTTAAAGCGTTAGAGACGGAGCCTGCAAACTTCAATTTTGTGTTCTCGAACGACCAAGCTCATTACTCACAGTGGGATGGACTTTACTCCTATCTTCCGCTTCTGCTACTACATACGGTCGAGGTCGTTGAAGCTCTCTTGAAGACTTTTGCAAAGCGACAAGAAGGCATTGACTTGACCCAGATCCGAAACGCTATTGGCTTTGCCTACTGGATCGATTCTGGCCCACACAAGCATTTGGGTACGGATGCACTCAGGGACATGAGATCGGCCTTGCTTAGCGAGGAGCTACCTTGTCCATCGTGCGATACGCAGATCTTCAGTTCAGAAGAGTCGATGATCACTCTCTACAACGAGAACACCGTGTGCTGTAGCAAATGCGGCTGGAGCTTTGACCTCAATGCACGCGCCCTCTAACAGTTCATTCAAGCCGATGCCGCTTGGCGGCGCGGCTTAACTCAGGCGTTAGGTATCCATGAGCCATCGCGATTTCTCAAACCAGCTAGAGAGCTTTAGGCAAGAGTCCGAGGTAGTTGCGCAGCTAGTTTACGGAGATTTCGCCGTAAATCAGGCCGCTCTGGACTCTGATGAGGTCTTCGCAGCTATGAACGAGACCCCTCGTTTATGGAATCTTTGGGCGTACGCAACTCAGGTTGCAAGCTTTATGGCACTGGGCCGAGTATTCGATATCAAATCAAACTATTCTCTTGATGCTTTACTGGACTCTATGCAAAAGAACATCCAGGACTTTCAGGAGAATGGCCTTCGTGCTCGCAAAGATCCAAAGGGCGAGAACCCAGCATGGCTCGATAGCTATTTAGCAGAGGCCTATTACCCAACTCATGATGATGTGAAGCGGCTTCGAAAAATGGTCGATCGCCGCCGAGCGATCTACGACCGAATGATAAAACCTGCCCGCCACAAGTACTTCGCTCACCGTGAGAAGCACGAAGCAAATGCGGTGCGGGATCTTTTCCAGCGCGGAACAATAGATGAGCTCTGGCTTCTCACATCCTTCCTACTTCAGCTTCACGACCAGCTATTCCAGCTCTATTTCAACGGCCGTAAGCCGGTGTTTCGTCGCACTCCGTACTCGATTCGCTCTGTACGCAAACGGGCAGCAAACAGTAGTCGTCCGCATCACAAGTTGATACTTGAGGTATCCGAGACTATGCGGCGCATAGTCGCTGGATCGCCTAACAATTCATTCAAGCCGAACCCGCTTCGTGGGTCGGCTTAATTCAGGCGTTAGGCCTCATGTCCAGCTCTCCTGCAATCTTCGAGAAGACCTATTTGCAGTTCACCTCATGCACTGGTGGAGGGTTTCAAATGGAAATCCTCGCGGGAGGCCCAAACGGCGAATTCATTCCTAGCCGTCCCAAAGCGGTCGCAAGAATTCTCGCTGACGACAATGAAGTTCGCTGGTTTGAGTTCTTCACCCCTGAGGGGCCGGTTCGCCTGCCGCTATATGAGATTGAGCAGGCAATTGCGGCGGGTAAACTGGACGTGCACGGAGAGGCCTGGTGTGACAAACAAGTGCCTGGGCGAAATATCGAAATATCGGGGTCAGGTTCACTTAAGAAGTCAACCTGACCCTCGTATTGTGAAAGCGGATGACAGTACACGTCGGCCCGCTCGAGCGACATCGGCGGGTCCCAGCCGCACGTGCAATATCGGCATGCGCAATCGATGGAGCCGGCCTTTGCAGTGGCTCGGACACGCAATGCTCGTCGATTCTTTCGATGGCACGTCAGCGGCAGGCAGGCGACTTCACCACAGAGACGAGATCATGAGACAGTCCTTCCGAGATCACGAGCCCGACATACGGTTTTACCTCACATCTTAGTCCGCGACCGAATGCCCTTCACACCCATACATCTCGGTCCAGGACTGGCTTTCAAGGCCGCGGGAGGGCGCCATTTCAGCTTCATGGTGTTTGGCGGCTCGCAAGTCCTCATGGACATCGAGCCTCTGATTGGAATCCTGCAAAACAAGCCGATCCTCCACGGCGTTACACACACACTGTTCGGCGCCATGGTCATCGGCAGTCTAGCGGCGGCCACTGGCAAGCCCGTCAGCTCAGCTGTGTTGAAACTTCTCAGGATTCCCCACCCGCCACTCACATGGACTGCCGCAGTGTCGGGCGCGTTCGTCGGGACTTACTCCCATATCGTGCTTGACGGCATCATGCATTCGGACATCGTGCCTCTGTGGCCACTGGTGTCAGGCAACCCGTTGTTTCGCGTCGTTGACATCGATCAGCTTCATATCGTTTGCCTGCTCGCTGGCGTCATTGGCCTTGCGTGGCTCGGACTGAAGGCGGTGTTCAAGCGGCGGACCTGAGGCATGCAAACGTCGGGCCGCAGGAAGGTCACAAAATGTGGCCAGAGGAAATATCCAACCTCAGGCGCACACTCCTCCTTCTTGCCTTCTCCAGCTTTTTTAGCTCGACCGCAACTTCCTCACTCTTTCGATGGATACAGCACAGGCGCACATCGCATGGCGCAAGCTACCAATTAAACATAGATCCACGGCAAATGAAGCGCTTTCTGTGCCTAAGTAGCGTGCCGACTCTCTCACCCGCTAAAGCGTCTCCAACTGCTCACGCACCCACCCGGCGTGCTCACGCAGCGCCTGCAACTGCACGTCCTCCATCTTGCCGAGTTGCCGATACACCATCGCCAGCCGCGGGTTCCGCCCAAGCGTCGCCTGGTGGCGAGCGAAGAAATCCCAGTACAGTGCGTTGTACGGACAGGCCCGTTCGCCGGTTTTCTGCTTCTTGTCGTAGTGGCAGCCCTGGCAGTAGTCGCTCATGCGGTCGATGTAGGCGGCGCTGCTGGCGTAGGGCTTGGTGGCCAGCAGGCCGCCGTCGGCGAACTGGCTCATGCCCAAGGTGTTGGGCAGTTCCACCCACTCGAAGGCGTCGATGTACACGCCCAGGTACCAGCGGTGCACGGCGGCAGGGTCCAGCCCGGCCAGCAGGGCGAAGTTGCCGATGACCATGAGCCGTTGGATGTGGTGGGCGTAGGCCTCGTCCAGCGATTGGCCGATGGCTTGGCTTAGGCAACGCATACGCGTGTCGCCAGTCCAGAACCAGCCGGGCAGCGGCGTGTGCTGGTCGAGCGCGTTGCGTTGGGCATAGCCAGGCATGTGCGCCCAGTAGATGCCGCGCACGTACTCGCGCCAGCCCAGGATCTGCCGAATGAAACCCTCCACCGCCGCCAGCGGCGCGGCGCCGGCGTCGTAGGCGGCCTGCGCGCGTTCCACCACTTCCTGCGGGCGCAGCATCTTGGTATTGAGCGCGAACGACAGCTGCGAGTGGAACAGGCGCGGGCTGCGCGTGCTCATCGCGTCCTCGTAGGGACCGAACTGCGGCAGCGCGCTGGCGATGAAGTGATCGAGCCAGGCTAGCGCCTCGCCGCGGTTGAGCGGCCAGCGAAGCTGGGCCGCCTGTGGCTGGCCGAAGCTCGCCACGCCGGCGGCCTGGATGGTGGACCACAGTGCGCTGTGATCGTGCGTAGGGCGCGCATCCGGCGGCGGCGGCGGAGTCCCGGGCCAGGGCCGGCGGTTGTCGTGATCGTAGTTCCACTGGCCGCCCTCGGGCGCGCCTGTGGCGTCGATCAGCACGTGATGGCGCTGGCGCATGCGTCGGTAGAAGTGCTCCATCAGCCACTGCTTGCGCCCGCCAAACAGCTCGGCCAGCTCGGTGCGCGTGGTGTAGAAATGCGCGCTGTCCACCGCCTGGGTGGCGAACGGCTGCGCGGCGCACCATTGCCGCAGTTGCGCGTCCAGCCGCCATTCGTCTGGGTCCTGGTACTCCAGACGCTGCGCGCGGTAGTGCGCTATCAGCGCGGCCAGGTTGTCGGGGATGGACTGTCGGTTGCTGACGTCATCGATGGCGACATAGCGCACGCGGTGCCCGGCCGCGCGCAGCTGCCGGGCGAAATCGCGCATGGCAGCGAAGAGGGCCAGGATCTTCTGCGCGTGGTGCAGGACGTAGTCGGTTTCCTGGCGGACTTCCATCAGCACGTAGACCACGCCGGAATCGCACACGTCGAACCACGCGTGGTCGGGATTGAGCTGGTCGCCTAGCACGAGGCGCAGGGTGTGGGGCTGGGACGACGTGTGGTTCATGCGTGGTGGCGGACGCGCGAAGTAACAGGGTCAGATTCACTTAAGAAGCCAACTTGACCCTGAGGTTTCCTGAGGTTTCGCTGTTGCACGCGATGACAGCCAAGGCTTTAAACCATGCGACGAAGCGATGTCGCCCGCAGTATCAGGCGAGCCCGTCATCGGGACCACTGGACAAGAGCGAGCCATCCCGCGCGACACTTGCGCCGCACGCCGGGCAGTGCCATCCCCCCAGCATCGCTTCGCGCGTATTGCTTGGCTTGCGGAACCTCGGCAGGAGCGTCTTGCATTTCGGGCACGACTTGCGAGGAAGCAGGAACGCCACGACCAGTACCGCTGCACCGCCAGTGATACCGCCAACCACCGCGAATGCCAGAATCGCGTACATGAACATGCTGCCAGGGCCTCGCGTGTGGGTTGAGCGGTTGCGAAACCTTCCGCCCGAATACGTCAGTTCCATAGTACGACCACGGCAACGACGGATGAAGCCACGAGAAGTGGCAAGGCCAAGAGCAGCAGCTCCGCGAGGCGGCGACGCGGCCGAGGCGCAGGCAGACGCACAAACGACCCGACCCCGAGACCCAGGGCAACCAAGGAAAGAAAGCACATGGCCAACAACCCGAGCCCCCAGGCCCCGAGCAGGGGCATGCCGCACACGCCACCGTCCTGCGTCTCGGCCCACTGGCTGAAGCGCCAGGAAAAATAGGCGACGTACGCGGCCGGCGCGAGCACCGACAGCACCAACATGGCGATGGAGCAGGATCGAAACGTCATCTCCGTGCCACCCCCGGCGTCCTCTCGGCGCAGACAACACAGCGCTGCTGAAACGTCGCGCATTCAACGCAAATCTTCCATGCACTGTTGCAGTAGTTTTTGCTTGCAGCGCCGCCTTGACCGTTCCAGGTTGCGCCGCACAGCGTACAGCTGCGGAAAGAGCGGTTGCGTTCAGCCACCTTGCAAGCTTGCGAGCAGAAGGGCGTATCTCTCTGAGACGCCATGTCGTTCTCTTGGTCTCCAGCTGTCATGTAAGCGCCTGAAAGCGGCGTTGCGGCGAGTATCCGCGAACGCCAGAAGCCTGGGAAGAGAACAGCTCCCACCCTGCATCGGTGATTGGCGAGCCACGGCTGGCGATCCTTCACCGATAGGGGAAGCGACCCATACCCGACGGTCACCGCCGTCGGCGCCACCTGACTGTACGGATTCCAGTTCGAGATCAAGGTGATCGCGACGCTGCCCGAGCTACGGTAGCGGGCGGACTCGAAAATTGGACGCCGAACTGCAGTGATGCACGCACCGCGTGCGGACACGATCCGGGTGATGCCGCTCGCCCTGGCTCACTCCCCTGGAGGCCACTCACGGAAATTCACGCACACGGTGCTCTTGTCCAGCATCGCGAACTCGCGCGAGCCCCAGGGCCGGAGCGCGACGGTGTTGCAATTCGGGTGGAGCAGATGCGGCACGCGTGAGGACATTTCCGCGAAGATCGCATCGACATCGTCGGTGTCGATGCTGAGTTCCGGACGGTCCTTCGCCGCCCACTCGGGGTTCTCGACCAGATAGGCCTTGGCGCCGTCGCGTGCGACGACCGCCATCGTGCCGTCCTGGTACTGGATGGCAAAGCCCAGGCCGTCGACGAAGAAGTCGAGTCCGTCCTGCAGGCGGTCGTAGAAGATCTTCGGAATGAGGTTCTTGAACATCGGGGTCTCCTGCGCTGGAAGCCTGCTGGCGGCTGGAACTACGGTAACACCGAGAAGCGCCGGGTCTTGCTCACAACTCCGCGGCATCCTCCGCAAGCGCCCATTCCTTCATGTCCGGGATCACCTGTCCCGCCACGAACGCGAAGACGTCCTCGAAGCTGGCGACGACGATGTTCCAGGTGCGCGGCGATGGCGTGGAACTCTCGGCGAACACGGGATGAAAGCAGACGACGGTGTCGCTGATGCGGCCATCGACCACCAGCAACCCGGCGAAGTCTTCGCGGTCCTGGCGCCTGGCGAAGGTGAAGACGTCGCCACCGCTCACATCCTCGCGGCTGAATGCGCGCGACGCGAACGCCAGGTCCGACGCTTCGGTGATGAAGTGCCAGGGGGTGAAGCTGGTCAGGTCCTGCGCAAGAAACCAGCGCAGTGCGTTGGGCCAGGTTGGATCTATCCAGGCGTGTTCCATGACTGTCCGGGTGGCTTGCGGGGACGAAATAGGCGATCAAGATTGTGCATGAGACCCGGCTTGCGCAGATACCGCATTGCTCAACCAACAGCGAGTGTGCATCGACGCACTGGCGCAACGCTTGGAATCAGCGCAACCCTGGTTCGCTCGCCGTTGTCCAATAACCATGAACTTTTAGGATGTCGTCTGGGGCGCCATAGCGTTCGATGGCATCTGCTCGGCTTTCGATGAGGTGTTCGAGAAATATGGCAATGGCCTGGCGTTGTGCCGTTGAACACCAGGCGACAAGCGCGTTGTCCGGGCCATCTCCTTCGAGGTGGAACAGCAACTGCTGCCAGTAAGGCGAAACACCCTCAGGCTCCTGTCTCAGCGCACAGCTGACCAGCGTGGGCATGTAGTACGCCTTGCCTTCGGCAGAGCAAAAGCAAAGCGGATCCCAGCCTGGATTGGCGAGTTGCTCGAGACCGAGCGTCTCTCGGTCATGGCTCTGCAGCACGTTGTCGTGTTCCGCGCATTCTTCGCAGTGGTCGCGGCGCGTGAAGTGCGGCGGCTTGGGTACTTGCTGGAATGCGAGCTTCACCGCCTCGATGACGACGTCGTCCGTTCTCATGCCTGCAACTCGATGAGCGCAATTTCCGGCTCTTCGTCGAGTACGGCATGCAATTCGGCCTGCAGCTTCTGCAATGCGCCACGCGTTTGCGGCCTGCGAAAGAGCTTCTGCAGCAGGCTTGCTTCCGCCACGGCGAAGCAGCGCCAAACGATGGCGTCCTTTGATGCGTCGATGTCGGCCTCATCCATGTTTCCGCATCCGATCCACAACAGGAGCGGATCGCGCGACAGCATCACGCAGTAGCCCCAGTCCTCTTCGACGATTTCTGACGCATAGCCAAGCTGCGCAAACCGCGCTTCCAGCCACAGTGCAAGCTGCCGACCATACCGGCCAGGATTGAGCTGGGCATCTTCGCCACGCTCGATCTCGAAGAGCGTGGACGTGAAGGAGAATCCATCCACGGCAGCTAGTCCTGGCTGAAGCCGCTCTGGAAAGCGGCAAGATTGAGCGTCTTTTCTTGAATCAGGCGGATCCAGCGGTGGACGGCAAACGCCTCCTGCCCCTGACGCCCGGGCCGGAGCGCAGCGTAACCGATACGGCGCTACACAGCTCCACTCGATGTGGTGTCTGCGTGTCTAGATCGCCGACAGCGACCGCTCGACGTCCTCCGTGCCGCATCCGCCCAGCGTGGCATAAGTGTCGCGCAGCGCCTGAGTGAAACGCGCATCTTCAGACAACGGCGAGAAGACCGCGTCCAGTGCCAGGAAGGCGTTCACGTCGTGCCCCGCATCGCCGGTCGCGCCGCGCCCGATCCCGGTCAGCACGTCGCTCATTGGATCCACCAGGGCCACGCTCTCGCGCGCCTGCCGCCGCACGAACTGCATCCACGCTGCGATCGGCAAGCAGAGCCGGTCGATGCGGCGGCCGGCGGCCAGGGCATCGGCGATGGTGCCGAGCAGGCGCACCGGCAGTTTCTGTGAGCCGTCCCAGGCGATCTGCGCCAGGCGGTGGGCGATGGCGGGGTTGCGGAAGCGGGCGAGGATGGCGCCGGTGTAGTGCTGCGGGTCGAAGCCGGGCATCGGCTGTAGCGTCGACGCGATGTCCTCGCGCATCAGGGTTTCGACGAAGGCGGCCAGTTGCGGGTGGCGCATGGCGTCGGCGACGGTGTCCAGGTCGAGCAGGGAGCCGAGGTAGGCCAGCGCGGAGTGCGGGCCGTTGAGCAGGCGCAGCTTGGCGCGGTCGTAGCCGGCGATGTCGTCGCTCAGGGTGACGCCGGCACGCTCGAAGGCGGGGCGGCCGTTGCAGAAGCGGTTTTCGATCACCCATTGGCTGTAGCGCTCGCGCTGGATCGGCCAGGCGTCGTGGCAACCCAGTTGCGCGGCGACGCGCTCGCGCAGGGCGTCGTCGCTGGCCGGGGTGATGCTGTCGACCATCGATCGCGGGAATGCGGCTTCGGTCTCGATCCAGGCGGCCAGCGCGGGGTCGATGGTGTGCGCGAACTGCAGCACGGCGCGGCGCAGCTTGCCGCCGTTGTCGGGCAGGTTGTCGCAGCTGAGCACGGTGTACGGCGCCAGGCCCAGGCGCAGGCGTTCGCGCAGGCCGGCGACGAGGTAGCCGATGGCGCTGCGCGGGGCGTGCGGAGCGGCGAGGTCGTGGACGATGTCCGGATGGGCGAAGTCGAGCTGTTCGCCGGCCAGGCAGTAGCCTTTCTCGGTGACGGTGAGGGTGACCAGGCGCACCGCCGGGTCGGCCAGGCGGACGAGCACGGCGGGTTGTTCGTCCTGTGCGCAGAGCACTTCGCGGATGGCGCCGATGATGCGCAGCGCGGGGGGTTCGTCGAGCAGGGCGAGGGTGTAGAGGCCGTCCTGCGGGCGCAGTGCGTCGCGGACCTGCGGGCTGTGCAGGGAGACGGCGCTGATCGCCCAGTCCGGTTCGTCGGCGAGCAGGTCGTCGAGGTAGACGGCCTGGTGGGCGCGATGGAAGGCGCCGGCGCCGAGGTGGACGATGCCGATGCGGACGCGGTCCAAGGCGTAGGTTGGGCGCGCGATGGCTGGCGGCAGGTTGGGGAGCTTGGCGGCGGTGAGGCGTGGTTCGGTCACGGGATTTCCATGGGGAGGAGTTTGGTCTGAGGCTTGGTCGGTAAGGCTGTCGGGACTGAAGTCCCTCCCACAGTGGAGCTGAGGCGCGCTGGTGGTTGGTCGGTGAGGCGGTCGCGGCTGAAGCCGCTCCTACAGGGGAGTTGAGGCGAGCTGGTGGTTGGTCGGTGAGGCGGTCGCGGCTGAAGCCGCTCCTACAGGAGAGTTGAGGCGGGCTGGTGGTTGGTCGGCGAGGCGGTCGCGGCTGAAGCCGCTCCTACAGGGGAGTTGAGGCGGGCTGGTGGTTGGTCGGTAAGGCGGTCGCGGCTGAAGCCGCTCCTACAGGGGATCGTGGGGGCCGGCGGGTGATCGCGGGGGGCGGTGCATGGTTGGTGACGTGCGTGGGGCTGATCTCGGTCGTCCGCGCCCGCTCTTTCGGTGGTGCGAGCGTTGGCTGCTCGCACCACCGATCGCGGTCACTTGTGCGGCGTTGCATCCGCCACGGGTGACGGCTGCACGCTGAAGCGCTGGCGCACGCGCACGTCGCTGCTGGAGGCGCCGACCTGCAGTTCGTAGTCGCCCGGGTCCACCACGTAGGCCTTGCGCGCTTCGTCGTAGCTGCGCAGGTCGGTCTGCGGGGAGATGGCGAAACTTACTTCGCGGGTTTCGCCGGGTTGCAGGGCGATGCGCTGGAAGCCGCGCAGTTCCTTGGTCGCGCGGTCGCGCTTCGGCGACAGCGGGTGCAGGTACAGCTGCACCACTTCGTCGCCGGCGCGCTGGCCGGTGTTCTTCACCTTCAGCGTGGCGTGCAGGCTGCCGTCGGCCGCCAGCTTGCTGCGGTCCAGGCGCAGGTCGGAATAGGCGAACTGGGTGTACGACAGGCCGTGCCCGAACGGGTACAGCGCGGTGCCGGCGAAGTAGCGGTAGGTGCGGCCGCGCATGGCGTAGTCGTCGAAGGCGGGCAGCTTCTCGCTTTCCTTGTAGAACGTGACCGGCAGGCGACCGCCGGGGTTGGCGTCGCCGAACAGCACGTCGGCCACGGCGCTGCCGCCGCGCTGGCCGGGGTACCAGGCCAGCAGGATCGCCGGCACGTGCTGCTGCGCCCAGTCGATGGCCAGCGCCGAGCCGGTGGTCAGCACCGCCACCACCGGTTTGCCGGTGCCCTGCAGCGCTTCGAGCAGGTCGCGCTGCGGCTTGGGCAGGCGCAGGTCGGTGCGGTCGCCGCCGGCGAAGCCGGGATAGTTGACCTTCATCTCCTCGCCTTCCACGTCGCCGGTCAGGCCGCCGACGAACACCACCACATCGGCGCGGCGCGCCGCGTCCAGCGCGTCCTGCAGCGGCGGCTTGGCGCCGGGCTGGCGCCAGGCCAGGCGGATGCCGGCATCGCGCTCGCCTTCGAAATACTCCAGGCGCAGGTCGTAGCTGCGTCCGGCTTCCAGGCGCACGTCGACGCCGTCGGCGTGCAGGCGGTCGCTGGCGCTCCAGCGGTCGATCAGGCGCTTGCCGTCCAGATACAGGCGCACGCCGTCGTCGGCCGCGGTTTCCAGGTGGTAGGTGCCGGTGGCCGACGGCACCAGCTTTCCGCTCCAGCGGATACTGAAGTTGTCCGCCGGAATGGCCTGGTCCGGCCCGGCTTCGCCGCGTGCGAGCAGGTTGTCGGTGGGCGAGCCGCGGTCCCATTTGAACCCGATCTGCGCATCGGTGCGCACCAGCGCCGGGGGGCCCGACAGGTCGCGGTTGCGGAAATATTCGCCGCGCAGGCCGCGCTCGGGCGAGTCCGCCGACGGACGCAGGTACTGCGGTTCGATCAGCGGCGTGGCGGCGGGATCGTCGCGGCCTTCGACCAGATCGGCGCCGCGCGCATAGAGCACTTCGGCATCGGGCGCGGCCTCGCGGATGCCCTGCAGCACGGTGACCGGCGCGGCCGGGGTGCCGTAGTAGTTGCCGAGCAGCGCCATGGTGTCGTCGGCGGTGGGGCCGATCACGGCGATGCGCTTGATCTTCGCGCGCGACAACGGCAGCACGCCGTCGTTCTTCAGCAGCACCAGCGACTCGCGCGCGGTGCGCCGGGCGAGCGCGTCGTGTTCGGGCGACTGGTTGGCCGAGATGGGAATCTGCGCCCAAGCCAGTTTTTCCGGCGGATCGAACATGCCCAGGCGCATGCGCGAATACATCAGCTTCTGCAAGGCCTTGTCGACCTCGGCTTCGCTGATCAGGCCCTTGCGCACCGCGGCCGGCAGCGTGGAGTACTCCTCGCCGCATTCCAGTTCGGTGCCGTGCTTCACCGCCAGCGCGGCGGCTTCCTCGCGGGTGGCGACGATCTTGTGGTTCTTCCAGATATCCACGATCGCCCAGCAGTCGGACACCACGTAGCCGTCGAAGCCCCAGGTGTCGCGCAGCACGTCGCGCAGCAGGAACTTGCTGGCGCTGGCCGATTCGCCGAACACGCGGTTGTAGGCGCCCATCACCGAATCCACCTTCCCTTCCTTGACCAGCGCTTCGAACGCCGGCAGGTAGGTCTCGTAGAGATCGCGCTGCGACGGGTGCGCGTCGAAGTGGTGACGGTCGGCCTCCGGGCCGCTGTGCACGGCGAAGTGCTTGGCGGTGGCGTCGAGCTTGCGATAGGCCTCGCCCTGCGCGTTCTTCGGCACATCCGCGCCCTCGCCCTGCAACCCCTGCACGAAGGTCACGCCCATGCGCGCGGTGAGGAACGGATCCTCGCCGTACGTTTCCTGGCCGCGGCCCCAGCGCGGGTCGCGGAAGATGTTGATGTTCGGCGACCAGAACGTCAGGCCCTGGTAGCGCGCGTGCTGGTCGTGGCGCAGGGCCTCGTGGTGCTTGGCGCGCGCCTCGTCGCTGATCGCGGTGGAGACGTCGTGCATCAGCGGCACATCGAACGTGGCCGCCATGCCGATCGCCTGCGGGAACACGGTGGCGCCGCCGGCGCGGGCCACGCCGTGCAGCGCCTCGTTCCACCAGTCGTAGGCCGGCACGCCCAGGCGCGGGATCGCCGGCGCGGCGTTCTGCATCTGTGCGGCCTTTTCCTCCAGCGTCATCCGCGACACCAGGTCGGCGGCGCGCTGCTCGAAGCTGCGCTGGGTGTCCAGGTACGGCGGCGGCGCTTCGGCCGCGGATGCCGCGCACGGCGCGATGGCCAACAGCAACGCCAGCGTCGCGACGCGGCGGCCACGTCCTTGGTACGGCGCAGTCTCGGTGTGCATTGCCTACTCCTTGCTGGATCGATCCGGTTCGCGGCGGGCGTACGGCCCGAGGGTGGTGCCGGTGAAACCGCCGGCCACGGCCGTACTGAGCATCGCCGCATCGTCGTCGCGGCGCAGCCACTGCCAGTCCTCGCCATCGGCGGCGAAGGCGAAGGCATAGCGGCCGCCATCGCCGGCGATCTTCAGGCGCAGCGCGCCCTTGGCATCGACCGTACTGCGCACGACGGTGGTGGTGCGCTTGCCGTCGCGCTTGTCGAGGAACACTTCGGCGCGTGCGCCGCGGCGGCGCACGCCGAGCACGTACCAGGCATCGGCATTCTGGAACGCGGCCAGGCCGGCGACCAGGCCCGGCTGCGCCGGTATCTGCACGGCGGTGCTGGCGTCGAAGCGCGTGTGCTGCTGCCGGTAGCCCAGGAACGCGGGATTGCCGCTGCCGTCCAGGCCTTGCGCATCGGGTTGCAGCGTCAGCCAGCCCGGGCGCGCGCGCAGGTCGAGCCATTCGCGCTTGGGCGTGCGCAACAGCAGCCAGCGGGGATCGCGCTGCGGCGCATCGAAGCCGTCGCGCCAGGTGAAGTTGCCGCTCAGCGGCGCGGTCTCGGCATCGGCGCGCAGCCCGGCCGGCCCCGGCGCGACATAGGGAATCGGCTGCCCGGCGGGCAGGATCGACGGCCAGCCGTCGTGCCAGGTGACCGGCAGCAGGAAGGTCTCGCGGCCGGTGTTGTAGCGCTCGCCCGCGTACGGGCGGCTGGCCAGGAACAGCGCCCACCACTTGCCATCGGGGCCTTCGACCAGGTCGGCATGGCCGGCGTTGCTGATCGGGTCAGCGCGCTCGGCGGGCAGGTCGCGCTGGGTCAGGATCGGATTGTGCGGCGCCGGCACGTACGGCCCCCACGGCGTGCGGCTGCGCAGCGCCACCTGCGAGTGCTGCGGGCCGGTGCCGCCTTCGGCGCAGGACAGCACGTACCAGCCGTCGCGCTTGTACAGGTGCGGGCCCTCGATCCAGATCGGCTTGCTGGCCAGATCGGTGCCGCCGTTGACCAGCACCTGGCGCGGGCCGACCGGCTGCATTCGCGCCAGGTCGAAGCGCTGCATCCAGATCGCGCGGTGGCCTTCGTACAGCGGCGCGCCGTCGGGCGGGCCGTTGTTGAGCAGGTAGGCGCTGCCGTCGTCGTCGAAGAACAGCGACGGGTCGATGCCGTCGATGTCCGGCAACCAGTGCAGCGGCGACCACGGCCCGGCCGGGTCGTCCGCCGTGGCGATGAAGTTGCCGCCGCTGTCCACCGCAGTGCCGACCACGTAGAAGCGGCCGTCATGGTGCGCGATGCTGGCGGCGAACATGCCGCGCGACACGCGCAGCCCGTCGTAGTCCAGTTGCCCGGCGCGCTCGACGACGTTGCCGACCTGCCGCCAGTGCACCAGATCGCGGCTCTCGAACACCGGGAGCGCCGGGAAATAGGCGAAGGTGGAATTGACCAGGTAGTAGCGGTCGCCGGCGCGGACGACACTGGGATCGGGATAGAAGCCGGCCAGCACCGGATTGCGGTAATGGCCGGGCGGCAGCGGCGTGGCGAACACCGCGTCGTCGCCGCGGTACTCGAACCAATCGAATTCGGCGATGTCGGCGGCCCGCCCGCGCTGCGCCGACGCAGCCTGCATCGCCACGACACACAGCAGTGCCCCAACCAGTGCGCGTCCCCAGCGCATGCGCCTCACCAGTCCCACATCGCGCCGTCTTCCAGCCGCGCCACCGGCAGCTGCTTGGGCGCGTACGGATAACGTGCAGCCAGGGTTTCGTCGATGTCCACGCCATGCCCGGGCGTTTCGCCGCAATGCAGGCGGCCGGCGTGGAAGGTGTAGTCGTGCGGGAACACCGCATTGGCCTCGTCGGAATGGAACATATATTCCTGGATGCCGAAGTTCGGCACCCAGGTGTCGAAGTGCAGCGCGGCACCCATGCACACCGGCGAGAGATCCGTGGCGCCATGGAAGCCGGTGCGCACCTGGTGCAGCGCGGCGAAGTCGGCCAGCCGGCGCACGTGGGTGATGCCGCCGGCGTGCACGATGGTGGTGCGGATGTAGTCGATCAGCTGCTGCTCAATCAGGTGCTTGCAGTCCCAGATCGAATTGAACACCTCGCCCACCGCCAGCGGCGTCACCGAATGCTGGCGGATGGTCTCGAACGCGCGCTGGTTTTCCGCAGGCGTGGCGTCTTCCAGCCAGAACAATCGGTACGGCTCCAGGTCGCGCGCCAGCCGCGCCGCCTCGATCGGGGTCAGGCGGTGGTGCGCGTCGTGCAGCAGTTCGATCTCGTCGCCATGGTCGGCGCGCAGCTGTTCGAACAGCTTCGGCACCACGCTGAGATAGCGCGGCGTGGACCACACGGTCTCGGTCGGCAGTTCGCTCTCGGCCGGTTCGTAGGGCTTGCCGCCGCTGGAGATGCCGTAGGTCTTCTTGATCCCGGGCACGCCGCATTGCGCGCGGATGGCGATGAAGCCGAGTTCGCGGAAACGGGCGACCTCCTCGCTGGTCTCGACGATGTCGCGGCCGTTGGCGTGGCCGTAGACCAGCGCACCTTCGCGCGAGCGCCCGCCCAGCAGCTGGTACAGCGGCATGCCGGCCATCTTGCCGAGGATGTCCCACAACGCCACGTCCACCGCGGCGATCGCGGTCATCGTCACCGGCCCGCGCCGCCAGTACGCGCCGCGGTAGAAGAACTGCCAGATGTCCTCGATGCGGCCGGCGTCGCGGCCGATCAGGTTCGGCACCACGTGGTCCTGCAGGTAGGACGCCACCGCCAGTTCGCGGCCGTTGAGGGTGGCATCGCCCAGGCCGTACACGCCGGAACGGGTGACGATCTTGAGGGTGACGAAATTGCGCCCCGGGCAGGTGACGATGACCCGCGCCTCGACGATCTCGCGATCGCGGGCCGAGCCTTGGGCGGAAGAAGCGCTATCGGAAGTCTGGGTCATCGCGGATCGCTCACGGGGAAGAAGCCGCGGCCGCACGGGCCGCGGACGGGAGGGAAAGCTCGAACGGACCGGCCGGCAGCCCGGCGCGATCGAACAGGGTGCACACCGGGCTGTCGGCCCAGCAGTAGCGCACGCGGGTGGGCGCGGTGCCGGCGGGCACCGGCAGGCGCACGCTGCGGCCGTGCAGTTCGGCTCGCGCGTAGCGGCAGCTGGCGGATGCCGCGCCGCACAGTTCGAAACCGATCGGTGCGTCCGCGCTATAGGCCTGCAACGCGCCATCGACGTCGTCGAAATCGACGACCAGCGCCGCGCCATCGCGACGCAGCGCATGCGGCACCGGCCCGGACGGCGCCAACGCCTCGCCATAGGCCACGTGCCGCGCCGCGCGCGCCAGGCGCCGGCCGAGTTCCTGCTTGTTGGCCGGATGGATGTCGTAGCGATCGCCGATGTCGATCGCCACCGCCAGGCCGGCATGCGGATCAGCGGCGACGAAGCGCCGTTGCGCCTCGCGCAGCTGCGCCCAGCCGCTGTCGCCCGGCTGGGTGGGCGGCGCGCCGTAATTGGCCAGCTGCACCACCAGCAGCGGCAATTGCACGCCGAAGCGCTGCCGCCAATCGCGCTGCCAGGCGTCGAGCAATGCCGGATAGCCGGCGGCGTCGCCGGTGTTGGATTCGCCCTGGTACCACAGCACGCCGCGCAGGCCGACCCGGCCCAGCGGCGCGATCATGCCGTTGTACAGCGTGGTCAGGCCCGCGGCCGAGGACCACGGTGCGCGCGGCGGCGTGCCCAGCTGCGGCGGCACGATGCGGTACTGCCATCCGGCCAGCGCCACCCGGCTGCCGTCACCCAGTTGCAGCTGCTGCGCCTGCGCATCGCCGAGCAGGCCGCCGCGGCGGTAGCTGTTGTACACGTTGACCACCACGGTGTTCTTGCCCGCATGCAGCACGCCGCGCGGCAAGCGGTAGCTGCGCGGCTGGTCGGCGCCGTAGCTGCTGCCCACCGCCTGGCCGTTGACCCAGGTCTGGTCGAGTTCGTCCACCGGCCCCAACGCCAGCGTCGCCTGCTGTTTCGCTTGCTCGGCGCTCAGCGTGACCGTGCTGCGGTACCAGACCATGCCGTTGAAATTGACCAGCTGCGGTACGCCCCAGTCGTCCCAGGCGCCCAGCGCCGCAGGCGCGTCGCGCCAGTCGCCGCCTGCATCGTCCGGCTGCCACGGCGCGCCGCTGCCGTGCGCGCGCCACCACGTTTCCCACAACGTGCCCCAGCGCGGCGCCGCCTGCTGCGGATCGATGGCGTAGCGCGCCAGCACATCCAGCGCCGGCGCGTTGCCGTCCACCTTGCGCAGGGCCGCATCGCCGATCCATGCCTGCATCTGCGAACCGCCCCAGGAGGCGTTGATCAGCCCCATCGGCACGTCCACGGTCTTGCGCAGTTCGCGGGCGAAGTAATAGCAGGCCGCGGAGAACGCGCCCACCGTCTCCGGCGTGGTCGGCTGCCACGCGGTCGCGCCGCCGAACTGCGCCTGCGGGGTCGGGCTGGACTGCGCCGGCACCTTGAACATGCGGATCGCCGGCTGCTGCGCATCGGCGATCTCGCTGCGCGTATCCAGCGTGCGCTGCACCGGCAGCTCCATGTTCGACTGGCCCGAACACAGCCACACGTCGCCGAGCAGCACGTTGTCGGCGCGCTGCACGCGGCCGCGCGCGGTGCTGGCCTGCAAGACGTACGGCCCGCCGGCCGGCAACGGCGCCAGCTGCGCCTGCCAGCGGCCCTGGCGGTCGGCGCGCGCCTGCACGCGCTGCTGCGCCAACTGCACGGTCACCGTCTCGCCGGCCGCGGCCTGCCCCCAGACGCGGATCGGCGCATCGCGCTGCAGCACCGCGTGGTCCTGGAACAGGGCATTCAACAGCGGCGCGTCGTCGGCATGCGCGAACGCGGGTACGCACAGCGCCGCCAGCAGCAGGCGGCGGGCGATGTGGACAGCGAAACGGTGCGGCGTCATTTCGGATTTCCCGGTGCGTACGGAAACGACAACGATTGGTAATACGCCAGCGGATGCGGCGGCGGCGCGGTGCCCGGCGGCAACGCACGGCCCGACACCTGTTGCCAGTAGGCGATGCTGGCATCGCGCCACCACTGCGCCTCGTGCTGCTGGATCGCCAGGAAATCGGCGACCTGGCGATAACGTTGCGCATCCACGTACGGCGCCAGCCCGGCCCAGGTCGCACGCATCCGTGCCACCTCGGCCACGCCGTGGTCGTAGCGGCCGAGCAGCGCGTTCCACAGCGGCTGGCCCGAGGCCATGCGGTGGTCCCACGGCACGTGGTGGAACCACAGCAGGTAGTCCTCCGGCACCGTGCGCACGTCGCCGAAGCGGCGCGCCAGCGGCGGCGCGTACTGCGCCACCGCGTTGCTGCCGGTCGCGCTGCGGTCGAAGCCGATGCCGTTGCGGTCGGCGCGGTGGTAGTACACCGGGTCCCAGTCCGGCCGCGCGCTGCCCGCGTCCCACGGCGCCGGGCCGTAGTGGTGGCCGCGGCCCATCAGGTGATGCAGGCCGAGCGGGGTCATGTAGTCGACCGCCGCCTGGTGCGAGGCCATCATCATGCCGACCACCGGTGCGACCAGCGCCGGATCGTTGCCGAACGTCATCCGCACCCAATCCTCGGCGATGGCCTGCGCATCGCCCTGCGGATCCCAGGCCAGCCGCCCGAACGCGTACCAGTTGGCCTGGTCGAAGATCGAGCCGCACCAGTTGCGGTCCGCGCCGATGTTGGCGACCCCGGCGATGCCGCTGAGCGCGTGCCCATCCACGGCGCCCTCCACCACCCGCGCCACCGTCGCGCGCTTGCCGCGCCGGGTGTCGGATTGCAGGGTTTCCTGGTACAGCGTACCCAGGTAGACCAGGTGGGTGGCGAAACCCAGGTACTCCTTGGTGATCTGGAACTCCAGCATCAGCGGCGTCTTCGGCATCGCCCCGAACAGCGGATGGAACGGCTCGCGCGGCTGGAAGTCGATGGCGCCGTTCTTGACCTGCACCACCACGTTGTCGCGGAATTTCCCGTCCAGCGGCACGAACTCGCTGTAGGCCTGTTTGGCGCGGTCGTCCGGCTGCTCGTGCGAATAGACGAAGGCCCGCCACATCACCACCCCGCCGTGCGGCGCCAGCGCGTCGGCGAGCATGTTGGCGCCGTCGGCATGGCTGCGCCCGTAATCCTGCGGTCCGGGCTGGCCTTCGGAATTGGCCTTGACCAGGAAGCCGCCGAAATCGGGAATGCGTGCGTAGATCTCGTCCGCCTTGGCCCGCCACCAGCGCTGCACCGCCGGATCCAGCGGATCGGCAGTGCGCAGTCCGCCGATCTCGATCGGCGCGCTGAAGCGCGCGCTCAGGTACACGCGGATGCCGTACGGGCGCAGCGCCGCGGCCAGCGCCGCGGTCTTGTCCAGGTACGCCGGGGTCAGGCTCACCGCCTTGGCATTGACGTTGTTCAGCACCGCGCCGTTGATGCCGATAGAGGCGTTGGCGCGCGCGTAGTCGGTGTAACGCGGGTCGATGTAATCGGGCAGTTTCTGCCAATCCCAGAGCGAGGCGCCGGCATAGCCGCGTTCGACCACCCCGTCCAGGTTGTCCCAGTGATCGAGCACGCGCAGCTTCACCCGTGGCGCATCGCGCAGCGCCAGCGGCGCCGGCGCCTGGCCGGTCTGCAGCAGACGCAGGAAGCGGAACGCTGCATACAGGGCGCCGCGCTCGCCACCGCCGACGATCGCGGTGACCGGGCGCCCCTCGACCACCACGCTGCGGATCAGGTAGCCCTCCTCGCCCAGGCCGCGCGTGTCCAGCCGCAGCCGCGCGATCGCCGGCGTGGCCGGGGTGCCGAGCACGATCGCGCCGGCACGGTCCGCGCTGGCCGCCAGCGGCGGCTCGGCGCCGAGCAGGCCGCCCAGGCCCCGACGCAACTCGTCGCGCGCGGCCTGCTGCATCGGTGTTTCGGCGCCGGCCACCAGTTGGGTGGCGGCCGCGCGCCACGGCGCGGCCTGCGCCTCGGCCAGCGGCTGGTAGCGCAACCATAGATCGTAGCCGTCCTCGGCCTGGGCCACGGCGATCGGCAATAAAAACGCCAGCCACAGGCAAGCGCTGCGCAGCCAGCCGCCGCGCAACGGACGCCGACGCTGCAGCGCGCGCAACCGCGCGTGGCCGCTCATGCGCGCCCCCGCCGGCACGGCGCCGGCGCACGCCGGCGGTCGCCGCCCACCCGGCTTCCCGGTACCATGCAGGCGTCACTCGTATCGGGATCCACACCGTGTCGCGGCGCCGCCGCACACGCGGCTTGCGCAGCACGTCCCCGGTCGCGAGCCACGCCCGCAAGCCAACGAAGAGGCGCATCTTGGAGAAGGTCAGGAAATCGGTTCGCCGCAAGAGCCTCGCCGTGACCATCGACGAGGTGGCCGCACTGGCCAAGGTCTCGCCGATGACCGTGTCGCGGGTGATCAACGGCCAGGGCAACGTGCGCGACAGTACCCGCGAGCAGGTCATGCGCGCGGTCGACACGCTCGGCTACACGCCGAACCTGGCGGCCAGTGCGCTGGCCGCCGCGCAGAGCACGCGGGTCGCGCTGATCTACAGCAATCCCAGCGGCGCCTACCTCGGCGAGCTGCTGGTCGGGGTGCTGCGCGCGGCCTCGCGCACCTCGATCCAGGTGGTGATGGACTACTGGGACGACCTCGGCCCGGAAGCCGAACGCAAGGCCGCGCGCAAGCTGGCCAAGAGCGGTGTCGCCGGGGTGATCCTGCCGCCGCCGCTGTGCGAATCGGATGCGGCGATCCGCGAGCTGGTGCGCGCCAAGGTGCCGGTGGTGGCGATCGCCTCCGACCGCTTCAGCGACCAGGTCGCCTGCGTGCGCATCGACGAATTCAACGCCAGCAAGGACATCACCGCCTACCTGATCGCGCAGGGCCACACCCGCATCGGCTACATCGCCGGCCGCTCCAACCTGTCGGCCAGCGCGCGCCGCTTCGAAGGGTTCCAGGCGGCGCTGGCCGAAGCCGGGCTGCGCCTGGACCGGCACCTGCTGCAGCCAGGCGACTACACCTACCGCTCCGGCCTGGACGCCGCCGAGAAACTGCTGTCGCGCCGCCATCGGCCCAGCGCCATCATCGCCAGCAACGACGACATGGCCGCCGCGGCGATCTCGGTCGCGCACCGGCGCGGCCTGGACGTGCCGCGCGACCTGTCGGTGGTCGGCTTCGACGACACCTCCGCCGCGACCACCGTGTGGCCGGAACTGACCACCATCCGCCAGCCGATCGCGGCGATGGCCGATGCGGCGATCGACATCCTGTTGCGCAGCATCCGCAGCAAGGAACGCACGGCCCGGACGAAGATCGATCATGTGCTCGCTCATCAGCTGGTCAAGCGCGATTCGGTGGCCGCACCGGCCGCCGCGCGCACCGAACGGCGCTGACGCGGCGGCGGGCGGCAGGGTCCGCATCAGCGGATCAGGTACTGGTTGATCAGGTTCTCGTAGGCTTCCTGGCGGCCGCTGACCTGCTTGGGCGCGCCGGCCTTGGCCGCGTGCGCCGCCAGGTCCGCCAGCGTGCTGCTGCCGGCCGCGAACGCCGCGCCGGCGCCGCTGTCGAAGCTGCTGTAGCGCTCGGCGCGCCACTGCTCCAGCGGCGAGGCCGTCAGCAGCGCATGCGCCACTTCCAGCCCGCGCGCGAACGCGTCCATGCCGCCGATGTGGGCCAGGAACAGGTCCTGCGGATCGGACGACTCGCGCCGCACCTTGGCGTCGAAGTTCAGCCCGCCCGGCGCCAGCCCGCCCTGCCGCAGCACCACCAGCATCGCCCCGACCGTGTCGTACAGGTCGGTTGGGAACTGGTCGGTGTCCCAGCCGTTCTGCGGGTTGCCGCGGTTGGCGTCGATGCTGCCGAGCAAGCCGGCGTCGCTGGCCACCTGCAGGTCATGCTCGAAGCTGTGGCCCGACAGCGTGGCGTGGTTGGCCTCGATGTTGAGCTTGAAATCTTTGTCCAGGCCGTGCTGGCGCAGGAAGCCGATCACCGTGGCGCTGTCGAAGTCGTACTGGTGCTTCATCGGCTCCATCGGCTTGGGCTCGATCAGGAAATTGCCGGTGAAGCCGATGCTGCGGCCGTAGTCGCGGGCGATGGTCAGAAAGCGCGCCATGTTGTCCTGCTCGCGCTTCATCTGCGTGTTGTGCAGGCTGGCATAGCCTTCGCGGCCGCCCCAGAACACGTAGTTCTCCCCACCCAGCTCGACCGTGGCCTCCAGCGCCGCCTTGACCTGCACCGCCGCGCGCGCGACCACGTCGAAGTCCGGGTTGGTCGAGGCGCCGTTCATGTAGCGCGGATGCGAGAACAGGTTGGCGGTGCCCCACAGCAGCTTGATGCCGGTGTCGGCCTGGCGCTGCTTGGCGATGCCGACCATGTGCTTGAGGTTCTTCTCGTACTGGCCGACCTCGTCCGCGTCCGGCGCCAGGTCGATATCGTGGAAGCAGTAGTACGGCACGCCGAGCTTGGTGAAGAACTCGAACGCCGCATCGGCCTTGGCCTCGGCGCGGCCCAGCGCGTCGCTGCCGGCGTCCCACGGATAGGCGCGCGTGCCCGGGCCGAACGGATCGGCGCCGTTGCCGCAGAAGCTGTGCCAGTACGCCACCGCGAAGCGCAGGTGCTCGGCCATGGTCTTGTCGCCGATGCGCTTGTTCGCGTCGTAGACCTTGAAGGCGAGCGGGTTGTCCGAGGCCTTGCCTTCGAACGGAATGCGGCCGATGCCCGGGAAGTATTCCTTGGCGCCGATGTAGACGGAGTTGCTCATGGGAAGTGGAATCCTGTCGAGTGGGAGGAACAAGCAGACGTGGGTTCGGCCGCGACGGCGGCGGCGGGCAACGGGATGGACCCGGGCGCGCATGGATGGGGCAGCGCCGGCCCGGACGTGCGCACGGCGCGATCGCCATGGCCGGCCCGTGCACCTGTCGCGCGGATGCTGCAGGCGCAGTCCCGGGCGGCATGCAGGCGCCGCATCCGGTCGCCTGCGCGCCTGGCGCGCCGCGCCATACGCGAGGTTATGGTAGCGCTACCAGAAACCGCGCTAAAAAAAGCTTCGCTGCGGAGGGAAGCCGACGGGGCCATCAGATGCGGTTCGCAAGCCGGGGGACAGGCGGACTTTACCCAGCCCATCGGCGAAACGCTTGCTGCGCTGCGCCATCCGCGCGCGCAGCGTACGCGCCAGCACAGTGGGACACGCCGGCAGCAATGTGCGCCGCGTCGCGATCGCGCGCGGGTAGCGCATCCGTCGCGCGCAACGCGCTTTCGGTCGCGCCGACTACAATGCGCGCCGATGACCCCTACGCCGCTGCCGCTGCCGCACCACCTCGCCGATCCCGCCCCGCGCGACCGGCGCACGCCCTCGGCGCTGGGCAAGCGCCTGTGCCGGCAGGTGGGCCAGGCGATCGCCGATTTCGGCATGATCGAAGCCGGCGACAAGGTGATGGTGTGCCTGTCCGGCGGCAAGGACAGCTACACCCTGCTGGACATCCTGCTGCAGCTGCAGCGCAAGGCGCCGGTGCCGTTCGAGCTGGTGGCGGTGAACCTGGACCAGAAGCAACCCGGCTTCCCCGCCGAGGTGTTGCCCGACTACCTGCGCACGCTCGGCGTGGCCTGGCACGTGATCGAGCAGGACACCTACTCGGTGGTCAGCCGCGTGGTGCCCGAGGGCAAGACCCTGTGTTCGCTGTGCTCGCGGCTGCGCCGCGGCGCGCTGTACCGGTATGCCGCCGAAAACGGCATCAGCAAGATCGCGCTGGGCCACCACCGCGACGACCTCGTCGCCACCTTCTTCATGAACCTGTTCTTCCACGCCAGGCTCGCGGCGATGGCGCCGAAGCTGCGCAGCGACGACGGCCGCCACGTGGTGATCCGGCCGCTGGCCTACGTGCGGGAGGCCGACATCGCCGAGTACGCGCAGGCGCGCGGCTTCCCGCTGATCCCGTGCACGCTGTGCGGCAGCCAGGAGACCCTGCAGCGGCGCCAGGTCGGGCTGATGCTGCAGCAGTGGGACCGCGAGCATCCCGGCCGCGTCGAGCAGATCGCGCGCGCCATGGGCAACGTGCAGCCGTCGCAGCTGGCCGACCCGGCGCTGTTCGATTTCCGCACGCTCGGCGCTGCCGATGCCCCGCCAGCCATGGGCTGGCCGCTCGACGACGACGACGCATGAGGCCGCCGCCGGCGGTGCGCGCGCGCCGCTGAACCGCGCGTTGCGGTATCCGGGCGGGAGCGATGCGACAATGCCCGCCGCCCACCCTGCGCACGGCGCCGGGCCGTTCCGTTTCCTTCTGCTGGATGCTCGATGTTCTTTCGCAACCTGACCCTGTTCCGCTTCCCCACCACCCTCGACTTCTCCGAGATCGACAAGCTCCTGCCGGAGGTGCAGCTCAAGCCGGTCGGCCCGCTGGAAATGAGCTCGCGCGGCTTCATCTCCCCGTTCGGCCGCGACGAGCACGAAGTGCTGTCGCACCGCATCGCCGAGTTCCTGTGGCTGACCGTCGGCGGCGAGGACAAGATCCTGCCCGGCTCGGTGGTCAACGACCTGCTCGAGCGCAAGGTCGCCGAGATCGAGGAGAAAGAAGGCCGTCGGCCCGGCGGCAAGGCGCGCAAGCGGCTCAAGGACGACCTGATCCACGAATTGCTGCCGCGCGCCTTCGTCAAGTCCTCGCGCACCGACGCGATGCTCGACCTGCAGCACGGCTATGTCGCGGTGGACACCTCCAGCCGCAAGACCGGCGAGAACGTCATGTCCGAGATCCGCGGCGCGCTGGGCAGCTTCCCGGCGCTGCCGCTGAATGCGGAAGTGGCGCCGCGCTCGATCCTGACCGGCTGGATCGCCGGCGAGCCCCTGCCCGAAGGCCTGAGCCTGGGCGAGGAATGCGAGATGAAGGATCCGATCGAAGGCGGCGCGGTGGTCAAGTGCCAGCACCAGGAACTGCGCTGCGACGAGATCGACAAGCACCTGGAAGCCGGCAAGCAGGTCACCAAGCTGGCGCTGATCCTGGACGACCACGTTTCCTTCGTGCTCGGCGACGACCTGGTGATCCGCAAGCTGAAGTTCCTCGACGGCGCCCTGGACCAGTTGGAGAACGCCGACCAGGACGGCGTGCGCGCCGAACTGGACGCCCGCTTCGCGCTGATGAGCGCCGAGGTGCGGCGCCTGTTCCTGCTGCTGGAAGAGGCGCTGAAGCTGAGCAAGGCGGAGACCTGAGGCGAGGCCGGCAGCGCGCCGCTCGGCTTGCCGGTTCCGCTCGTCGCGACGGAAGTCGCTCCCACAAGGGTGGATCGCCAAGCCGGCCATCTGCACTGCAGGCATGCGCTTCAGCCCCGACGGCCTAGGACGTCGGCCGACTCCGCCACTCCGCTCGTCGCGGCTGAAGCCGCTCCTACACAGGCCGCGCGCCTGCCGGCCGGGTGCCCTGTAGGAGGGGCTTCAGCCCCGACCGGCAGCTACCGAAGCCGGACAACTTCCCGACTTCGCTCGTCGCGACTGAAGTCGCTCCCACATGGGGCCTCGGCACGCTCGCTGGGTGCACTGTAGGAGGGGCTTCAGCCCCGACCAGAAGCTACCGAAGCCGGACAACTTCCCGGTGCCGCTCGTCGCGACTGAAGTCGCTCCCACAAGGGAGTCCCAGCATGCTGGCGGGGTGCACTGTGGAAGGGACTTCAGTCCCGACTGCAGCCGAAGCCGGACAACTTGCCGGCTTCGTTCGTCGCGGCTGAAGCCGCTCCTACAGGGGCCGCGGCGTGCGCCGCTCGGCTCCACTGCCGAACGCTCCGGCGGCGACGGTGACGGAAATTCAGCTGAAGCATGCAGCGCGATCGGTGCACGCTGTCACCGTGCGCGCGCGCATGAGCGGTATGCTGTGCGCATGCCCGATTTCCTCCGTCGCCTGATCGCGCCGCCCGCAACGGCCGTCGAACGCGACCTCGTCCGCCTGCGGTTGGGCGAGCGCGAGATCGAGGTGCTGCGCGTGCGCGACCCGCGTGCGCGGCGGATCAAGCTCAGCGTCGACGAACGCGGCGCGCGCCTGACCCTGCCGCTGCGCGCCAGCCTGGTGTCCGGCGAGCGCTTCCTGCTCGAACACCGGCACTGGCTCGGCGAGCAGCTGGCGCGCTATCAGGAAGACGACAACGAACCCGGCCTGCAGCGCGGCGTGCCCGGCTGGTTGCCGCTGCGCGGCGAACGCCTGCCGCTGCGCTGGAGCGAGGGCCGCTACGCGCGGCTGCAGGTCGATGCGGAGGGCGCGCAGCTGCAGTTGCCGGCGCGCGCCGGCGATGCGGCGATCGCGCGCGCGCTGCGCGAGTTCTACGAAGCGCAGGCGCGCGCCGATGTCGGCCGCTGGTTGCCCAAGTACCTGCCCTCGCTGCCGCGCGCGCCGGCGCGGGTGCGGCTGAAGGTGATGTCCTCGCAATGGGGCTCGCTGGCGCCGGACGGCTCGATGGCGCTGGATCTGGCGCTGGTGCTGGGACAGCCCTCGGCGTTCGAGTACGTGCTGGTCCACGAGCTGTGCCACCTGATCCAGGCCAATCACTCGCCCGCGTTCTGGCGCGAAGTGGAAGCGCGGTTCCCGGCCTGGCGTGCCGAGCGCGACTATTTCCACGCGCATGGGCGGCGCCTGAAGGCGCAGTTGCGGCGGCTGTTGAGCTAGGGCGTCTCGCGCGCCGTCGTTGCGCGCGCACGAGGCAAGGAAACACAGAAAAGCATGAGGCTGTTTCAGCCCGGACGCTGACCCAGCGCCTGGCACGAGGACAGCCGCTCGCAGAAACGGTCTTACAGGTCGCGATGCACAACGAAATCGTCGCCGGACACCAGCGACTGCACCGGCACAGGGATCGCCCTCGCGTCGCCGACCACGCGGTTGGCCGCGGCGCAGTGAACCGGTGCGGCGCAGCACCGCCCTGCCGGCACAATGCGCCACGGCGGCAAGGCAGGCAGTCGCGACAGGCCGGGTGAATCCGGCGGCGTTCGGGAACGGATCGTTCGCCTCGAGGCGCGCAGCGCCGTGGCGATGGACAGATTCGGAGAAAACGGAAGGACGGCGGGTTTCGCCTCAGCGCTGCGGAAGAAGAACTCCATGCGCAGCGCCCGGCAGGCCCCCTCTCCCCGCCTACCTCACACCTGGCGCGACCTCCGGCACCAGCGAACGATACGGTCCGAGCGGCACTACGCCGGCATGTCAGGACGCCGGGATCGGGCCGCGTACGCAAGACGTATCGCGTCTATGCCTGTTTTGTCGGCAGGCGTGGCGGGAACTTAAGCGAAATTTTTTCTACACACAAGCTTCACGAACACCGTGCAGGCGACGCATTCAGCCGCCAGCGGCCATCCCCGCGCGCTGGCCGTCCTGGACGCTCCGGCAGCGCCGCGCGGGCGGAAAGCAACCGCGCACGACGCCACCGCGCGACCACGCGCTGCCCGGCTAGGCGCCGACGGCCAGGTCGAGCTCGGCCGGTGCCGGAGCGGCCATGGCGGGCCGCTGTTGCGGCGCCTCGGCGCGTGCCTGCAGCCGGAATACCGCCACCGCCGCGGCCAGCGTGCCGGCTTGCTGTTCCAGCGCATGCGAGGCCGCGGTGGCCTGTTCCACCAGCGCCAGGTTCTGCTGCGTGGTGCGGTCCATCTGCGCCATCGCCTGGCCGACCTGTTCGATGCCCGCCGACTGCGCCTGCGAGGCCACCGCGATCCCGGCCACGACGTCGTTGACCTCGCCCACCGACGCCAGCACCCGGCCCATGGTCTGGCCCGCGCCGTGGACCTGCGCCGACGCCACCGCGACCTGGGACAGGGAGGCCTCGATCAGCGTCTTGATCTCCTTTGCCGCCCCGGCCGAGCGCTGCGCGAGCGCGCGCACCTCGCTGGCGACGACGGCGAAGCCGCGGCCCTGCTCGCCGGCGCGCGCCGCCTCCACCGCCGCGTTCAGGGCCAGGATGTTGGTCTGGAACGCGATGCTGTCGATCACCGCGATGATCTCGCCGATCTTGCGCGACGACCCCTGCACGCCCTGCATCGCCGCCACCGCTTCGTCGATCGCCGCGCCGCCCTGGCGCGCGACCGACGCCGCGGCGGTCGCCAGCTGGTTGGCCTGGTCGGCGTGCGCGGCATTCTGTTTGACCGTCTCGGTCAGTTGCGCCGCCGATGCCGCGGTGCGCTCCAGCGCGCCGGCCTGCTCGGCGCTGCGGCGCGACAGGTCCTGGTGCCCGCCGGCGATGGCACCGGCCTCGCTGTCGATCGCCGCCGCCGCCTGCTGGATGCCGGCCACGATCCCCGCCAGCTGGTCGGCGGTGGCGTTGGCGTCGTCGCGCATGCGCGCGAACACGCCATGGAATTCGCCGTGCATGCGCACGCCCAGGTCGCCGCAGGCGATCGCGCGCAGCAGCGTCGACAGCGCGCCGAGGTTGCCGTCCACCGTGGCCATCAGCTGGTTCAGGCTTTCCAGCATGGTGCGGAAATCGTGCTGGTGGCGGCCGACGTCGCCGCGCGCGCTGAAATCGCCGGCCGCCGCGGCCGCCGCCAGGTGCCAGATGTCGCGGTTGAGCGCGCCGAGGTTGGCCTTGATCGCGTCCATGGTGTCGGAGATCGCCGCCTGCTCGCCGGGCAGGCGCGGCATGTCCTCGCTGAGGTCGCCGATGGCGTAGCGCTGCATCAACGCAACGGTGGACTGCACCGTGCCCACATGCAGATCGACCAGCGCATTGGCGTCGTGCAGCAGTTGCCCGTATTCGCCGGGGAACCCCGCCGCGTCGCTGCGGTGCGCGACCGCGCCGGCGGCGTGGCGCTGCGCCATCTGCCGTTGCTCGGCGAGCACCGCGCGCAGCTGCGTCTGCATGGTCTGCATGCTGCGCAGCAGCTCGGCGGCCTCGTCGTTGCCGTGCACCGGCAACGGTGCGTCGAGACGGCCGGCGGCGATCGCCGCGGCGATCCGCGTCCCTTCGCGCAGCGGCCGCACCAGGCTCTGGGTGATGCACCAGCCCAGCCAGGTGGCCACCGCCAGCAGCAGGCCGCCGCCGATCAGCAGCATCCAGCGCGCGCGGGCCATCGTCGCCACCGCATCGACATAGGCCTGGTCGCTGAGCGTGCGCAGGTGCGCGGCATTGTGCTGGATCGCCTGCTGCCAGTTCGCCAGCAGCGGCTGCAGCGTGTACAGGTGCAGGGTCTGCGCGTCCAGGTTCTGGTTGTCGGCGGCCAGCGCCAGCACCTGGGTCTGGAACGGCTGCACCTGGACATAGGCCTGGTCGATCGCGGCGCGGCGCTGCGCGCCGGTGCGGTCGGCCGGATCCAGGCGCATCGCGAACAGCTTGCGGCGCACCTGCGCGTAATCGCGCGCGGCCTGGCCGATCGCGCGCACGATCTCCCGCTTCTCGTCGGGGTTGGTCAGGATCACATCGTTGAGCAGGCCGATTTCCAGCCGCGCCTGGGCGGTGACCATCGCATCGGACAGGCGGATCTTCTCCATCTTGTCCAGGCTGATGTCGTCGAGTTGGTGGCGCGCCATGGCCATCGAGGCCAGGCTGGCGACGATCAGCGCACCGCAGAGCAGCAGCAAGGCCGCGAAGGCGAAGGTCAGTCGGGGACCGACTGGATAACGACGGAGGAGACGGATCATCGGGGCGGGGAGAGGTTCGGGCGCAATTGCCCACGCGTACCCTGGCCACCAAGCTTTACCGAAACGCGACCGGCCTACGACAACATGGCGAACTGTGACGCCGGGTGGATCGCAACCGCGGCGTGCCGCGCGTCCCAAGGCGTGTATCGGCGGCGATGCCGGAAACTTGAGCGGGCGCACGCGACCTCCGCGCACGCGTCGGCGTCCACACGCGTGTGCTGGACGTGCGACGGCATCGGCTCGGGCCAGCGGCGCAGCGTCCCGCTGCGGCTGTCGCGCGATGCAGCGGTGGCAGGGCGGCGAACGGCGCCGGCCAGCAACTCAGAAGAAGTCGCGCAACAGCGCCGCCACCGCGGCCGGCTGCTCCATGTGCAGATGGTGGGTACCCGGCAGCAGGTGCACGCGGCCATGGCGAAGCAGCGCCGCGCGCTCGCTGCGCAGCGGCTCGGGGAAATACGGCTGCGCCGGGTCGGCGTAGATCACCCGTGCCGGGCAGTCGATGCCGGCCAGCAGCGCCTGCACCTGCGCCTCGCTCAGCCGCACCGCGGTGGGCAGGGTCAGGCGCCGGTCGCTGCGCCACACGTAGCCGCCCTCCACCGCCTCGACCCCGCGCTCGACCAGCAGCCGCGCCGCCGGCTCGCTGAGCTGGTTGGCCTGCATCCGCGCGCGTACCGGTGCGGCCAGGTCGGGGAACACGCGCAGCGGCGCGCTGTTGGCGCGGCGGGTCGCGGCGACGCTGTCGCGCAGCCGCTCCAGCGTGCCCTCCACGGTCTCGGCCAGGCCGCCGAGCATCTCGATCGCGACCAATTTTTCGACCCGCTGCGGCGCCGCCGCGGCCAGGGTGCTGGCGATCGCCGCGCCCATCGAATGCCCGATCACCGCGAAGCGCTCCCAGCCCAGCACGTCGGCTGCGTCCAGCAGTGGATGCAGCGCGCTGGTCAGCAGGTAGTCGGCGCCGGCCGGCAGGGCGTCGCTGTGTCCGTGGCCGGGCAGGTCCAGCATCACCAGGTCCAGCTGCGGCAGCTGCGCGCTCAGCGGCACGAAGCTGGCGGCGTTGTCCAGCCAGCCGTGCAGCGCCAGCACCTTGGGCCCATGCGGATCGCCGCTGCGCAGCCCGGCCAGCGTGCCCACCCGCGACGGGCAGGCGAACGTGCGCAGCGTCATGCGGCGCGGGCAGCCAGCTGCGCCAGCGCGCGCGCGTGCGCCGGGGCGTCGTTGAGACAGGGGATGTAGCGCACCTGCATGCCGCGCGCGGCGCAGGTCTCGACGAAGCCCATCGCCACTTCCTCCAGCGTTTCCAGGCAGTCGGTGGCGAAGCCCGGGCAGATCACGTCGACCCGCTTGGTCCCCTGCTCGGCCAGCTGCCACAGGCTCGGCTCCGCATACGGCTGCAGCCAGCGCTCGGCGCCGAAGCGCGACTGGTAGCCGAGCTGCCACTCGCCGGCGCCGAGGCCCAGCGCCGCGGCGATCGCCTGCGCGCTGGCCTCGCAACGCTGCGGATACGGGTCGCCGTTGTTGGCCACGCGCTGCGGCAGGCCATGGAAGGAGAAGAACAGGGTCTCGCCGCGGCCGTGCTGCGCCCAGTGCGCGCGCACGCTGTCGGCCACCGCCTCGACCCAGGCCGGGTCGGTCGGATAGTCCTCGATCAGGGTCACCGGCAGCTGCGGATTGCGCGCCTGCCAGGCCTGCACCACGTCCTCGATCGAGGCGGTGGTGGTGGTCGAATACTGCGGATACAGCGGCAGCACCACGATCCGGCGCACGCCGCCGTCGCGCAGCGCGTCCAGTGCCGGCGCCAGCGCCGGGGTGCCGTAGCGCATCGCCCAGGCGACGCGGTGCCCGGGCAGTTCGCGCTGCATGCCCTCGGTCAGGCGCCGGGTGTAGACCGCCAGCGGCGAGCCTTCCGGCAGCCACACCAGTGCGTATTTCTCCGCCGAACGCGGCGAGCGCCGCGGCAGGATCACCCAGTTCAGCAGCGGCCACCAGAACAGCTTGGGGATGGCCACAACGCGTTTGTCGCCGAGGAACTCGGCCAAGTAACGGGCGACCGCAGGCGCGGTCGGCGCCTCGGGCGTGCCTAGATTCACCACCAGCACGGCGGTCTCGGGTGCGTCGCTCATGCCTACATTGTGGCAGAGCCGCCTGCCGCGCGTGTCGCGATCGTGTCTATCGCAACGATCGACACGCCCGCGTATTGCGGTGGCACTCATTGCCGATTCATTGCGCTGTGACTAAGTTCAAGGACTTGCAGTATCTTGCTGCGGACCTATTTCGGAAGCCCGCCATGCCCCGCCTGCCGCGCCTCGCCCTGTTGTTGAGTACCACGCTGTTCGTCGGCCACGCCGTGGCCGGCCCGGAAGAAGACGAGCGCGCCCGCAACGCGCTGCGCGTGCTGACCGACATCCAGGAGATCCCGGAGCAATCCATCCCCGACAAGCTGCTCGACGAGGGCCGCGCGATCGTGGTGATCCCGGACACGCTCAAGGCCGGCCTGGTCATCGGCGGCCGCCGCGGCCACGGCCTGATGTCGGTCAAGCGTCCCGACGGCACCTGGTCCAACCCGGTATTCGTCAAGCTCACCGGCGGCAGCATCGGCTTCCAGGTCGGCGTGCAGTCCTCCGACGTGGTGCTGGTGTTCCGCAACGACCGCAGCCTGGACAACATCGTCAACGGCAAGTTCACCCTTGGCGCCGATGCCGGCGTCGCTGCCGGCCCGGTCGGGCGCAACGCCTCCGCCGCCACCGACGGCCAGCTCAAGGCCGAGATCTGGTCGTGGTCGCGCGCGCGCGGCCTGTTCGCCGGCGTGGCGCTGGACGGCGCGGCGCTGCAGATCGACGATGCCGCCGACCTCAACGTGTACGGCAGCAACACCACCCCGCGCATGATCTTCGAAGGCCGCACCACCGGCCTGCCGTCCAACGACGTGGTCGCCTTCCGCGACAAGCTCGAGGAAGCCACCTACGCCGCGCGGCAGAACCGCGGCACCGACAGCGCCGGACGCGCCGCCATGGGCCCGCCGCCGCCGCGGCCGCAGCCTTCGGCACAGGCCGCACCGCCGCCGGTGGCCGAACCCGCCGCCGCCGACGGCGCCAGCACCGCGCCGCTGCAGGCACCATCGCAGACGCCGCCGCAGCAGGGCTTCCAGCCGGTGTCCGAAGGCGAGATCCGCACCGAGTCGCTGGACGGCAACCGCTAGAATCCGCGGCACGGCGTGCCGCACTGAACGCACCGCGGCGCGGTGCGTTATCCTCCTTATTCCTTACGACTTCTCTGCGAGCGGATCATGGGCGGTTTTAGCATCTGGCACTGGCTTGTCGTGCTGGTGATCGTGCTGCTGGTGTTCGGCACCAAGCGGCTGACCAGCGGCGCCAAGGATCTGGGCAGTGCGGTCAAGGAATTCAAGAAAGGCATGCGCGACGAGGACAAGCCCGCCGGCCAGCTCGGCGACGAGTCGCGCAGCAGCGAGCAGTCCCGCGAGACCCAGGCCGAACGCGACCGCGACGCGCGCTGAATAGGACGCTGTCGGCGTGTTCGATATCGGATTCAGCGAACTGCTGCTGATCGCAGTGGTGGCCCTCGTGGTGCTCGGCCCGGAACGCCTGCCCAAGGCAGCGCGCTTCGCCGGCCTGTGGGTGCGCCGCGCGCGCGCGCAGTGGGACTCGGTGAAGCAGGAACTGGAGCGCGAACTGGAAGCCGAGGAACTCAAGCGCAGCCTGCAGGACGTGCAGGCCTCGCTGCGCCAGGCCGAATCGCAGTTGCGCGACAGCGGCCAGCAGCTGCAGCGCGAGACCGACGCGCTGCGCCGCGAGATCGACCCGACCGGGCCGGAACCGCTGGCCGAGGGCGCGCCTGCGGCCATCGCACCGACGACGACGCCAGCGCCGGAACCAGTGCCGCCGTCCGGCGCTCCCGCCGCCGACCACGCGGTGCCGGCCACCACGCCAGCCGCGCCGACCACGCATACGCACGCGCCAAGCGACGCGCCGGCGCCCGCCGCGCACGACCCTGCCCCCACACCGCCGGCGCCTGGCGCCGCACCGCCCAACGGCGACCCTGAGGCGCCGCGATGAATCCGGAAGCCGAAAGCAGCCTGATCGAGCATCTGGTCGAATTGCGCGCGCGCCTGGTGCGCGCGCTGATCGGCCTGGGCGTGGTGGTGCTGGCGCTGCTGCCCTTCTCCAAGCCGATCTACACCTGGCTGGCCGCGCCGATGCTGGCGCAGCTGCCGATCGGGCAGAGCGTGATCGCCACCCACCCGGCCGGCGCGGTGTTCGCCCCGCTCAAGCTGACCTTCTTCGTGGGCGTGTTCATCGCCGTGCCGTGGCTGCTGTACCAGGCCTGGGCGTTCGTCGCCCCGGGCCTGTACCAGCGCGAGAAGCGCCTGGCATTGCCGCTGCTGGCCTCGGCCGTGCTGCTGTTCTACGTGGGCTGCGCCTTCGCCTACTTTCTGGTGCTGCCGGCGGTGTTCCACTTCCTGACCACGTTCAAGCCGGACATCATCCAGCTCACCCCGGACGCCGGCGCCTACCTGGATTTCGTGCTGGCGATCTTCTTCGCCTTCGGCGCCAGCTTCGAGCTGCCGGTGGCGCTGGTGATCCTGGCCCTGCTGGGCTGGGTCACTCCGCAGCAGCTGCGCGAAGGCCGCGGCTACGCGGTGGTCGGCATCTTCGTACTGGCCGCGGTGCTGACCCCGCCGGACGTGGTCTCGCAGCTGATGCTGGCGATCCCGATGTGCCTGCTGTACGAGATCGGCATCATTGCGGCTAGTGCGGTGACCAAGAAGCCGGGAATCGAGGCTAGGGAATAGGGAATGGGAACGGCGTAGTGCGTCGGGGCTGAAACCCTTCCGCACCAGCAGGCACCTCCAGTGCCGCAGCAGTGACCTGGTCTCGCCCGCCACATCGCGCAAAAAAGAAGCGGCCCCGAAGGGCCGCCTGCTGTTGCTGTTACCGATTCCCGATTCCCCGTTCCCGATTCCCAGCCCTCAAGCGGCAAACACATTCGAAGGCGGCGGCGGCACTGCCGGCGCGGCGTCGCCGCTGTGCACGAACATCTGCTTCCAGGCCGCGTAGACCGCGCCGGCCAGCGCCGGCATCGCCAGTGCCATCAGCAGCAACTGCGCGACCAGGGCGGCGATGGTCGGCCCGGCCAGCGCCTGCACCAGCAGGATCACCAGCACCAGGGCGAAATACAGCGCGAACATCGCGATGAAGGCGAGGACGAAGAACACCAGCATCGCCGGCAGGTTGTGCAGGCAGGCGCGCAGGCTGTTGCGCATCGCCGCCAGGCCGCCGCGGCCGTCGAACATCACCTGCGGGGCGAGCACGAACAGGGTCAGCGTCACCGCCACGAAGCCGACGAACACCATCAGCAGCCACAGCAGGATGCGCATCGCCGGCAGCGTGGCCACCAGTTGCTCGACCTGCGCCGGATCCGGCTGGGCGCTGGACTGGCCGAGTTCGTTGAGCTGGTTCATCACCGTGCCCAGCTGCTCCCAGCCGCTCTGGCCGACCACCACCAGGGCCAGCGCACCCAGCGCCAGGCCAACCAGCACCTGCGGCAACAGCGCCACCAGCAGGCGCGGCGCACGGCCGTCGTGCAGGCCCTGCAGCAGGTGCGCCGGCTGCGCGACACGGCCCTGGTCCACTTCGCGCACCGCCCACACCAGCCCGCCGAACAGCAGCGGTCCGGCCAGGCCCAGCAGCAATTGCGCCAGCATGCCCAGGGTCGGATTCAGCGCGCCCATCAGCAGCGCCAGCAGCGCCGCCAGGCCCCAGATCACGCCCAGCAGGCCCAGCGCCAGCGGCGCCCGGCGCAGCAGCGCAATTCCGCTCAACAGCCATTCCGCGCCGGCCGAGGCCGGCAGCTTGCGAATCTCGATCATTGCCAATCCGAAGTGGGGGACGCCGTATAGCGCGGCGCCTGTACAGATTATCGCGGTTTTGCCTGGCCGCCGGCGGTTTGCTGGCCGCGCGCGTGCTGAACGAAGCGCCGCAGCAGCTTGCGCGCCAGCGGCGCGGCGCTGACCTCGCGGGCGATGGTACGGGCGCAGCGGCCGGCGCTGCGTAGACACTCGGCGCGGGCGTGCACGTAGCCGCGCATGTGATGGGTGGCGAATTCCGGGTGGAACTGCACGCCCCAGGCCGCCTCGCCCCAGCGGAAGGCATGGCACTGGTCCTGCGCCGAGCGCGCCAGCACGGTGGCGCCGGCCGGCGCGCGCAGCACCGTCTGCAGGTGCGTGGCGTGCGCCGGGAAGCGTTCGGGCAGGCCCGCGAACAGCGGATCGTCGAACGCCGGCGGATGCAGGTCGATGTGCACGGTGCCCGATTCGCGCCCGGCCGGGTTGTAGGCGACCTCCCCGCCCAGCGCGTGCGCCAGCAGCTGGTGGCCGTAGCAGATGCCCAGCAGCGGCGTGCCGGCGTGGGCGGCCTCGCGCAGCCAGTCGGCCGAGCGCTCGCTCCAGTCGGCGCGGTCGGTGACGAAGGCGGCCGAGCCGGTGACGATGATGCCGGCGAAGCCCGTGCGCGCGGGCAATGCGGCGCCGCCGGCGACATTGGCGACCACCGTGTCGCGCTCGGCCAGCCCGGCGGCGACGCGGATCCAGTGCGGGAAGCGCCCATAGCGCCGCATCGTCGCCACCGGCTCGCCGGTTTCGAGGATCAGGAAGGGCGCAGGCGTCATCGGCGGGCGGCAACTCGGAGGGGGTCGATCCGATTGTAGACAGACCTTCGCGGCTTTTTCCAAGCCTGCGGCGCACTGCGCGGCTGTCGCGCGTCGCAATTCAGCTGCACGACACCGCGCAGCGGCACATATCGCGGCCCCGGCAACACCGCGGCGCCCGCTGCGGCGCGCTCAAAGCAGCGAGAGCGGATGCGCCAGCGACAGGCGCAGGTCGATGTCCAGCAGGCGGCCGTCCGCGGCATACAGCAGCAGGTGTTCCGCTTGCTCGCGCGCGCCCAGCGGCAGGCCCGCCGGCGTCTCCAGTGTGGCGATGCAAGTGGCATCGGAGAAACGGATGACGAAGTAGCGGCTGCACGCGTGCAGATGCACGCCGACCAGGATGCCCTGCTCGAGCGCGACGAAGTGCTCGCCCTGGAGCACTTCCGCCTGCACCTGCGGCAGCACGCATGCCCGCTGCTGCGCGCCGTCGCGGTAGACGAAGGCGACCTCGCCGTCCTCGCGCACCTCCAGCTGCGGCTGCTGCATCGCGCCGCAGCGGTGCGGCAGCACCGGCAAGCCGTGCAGCAGCACGCGCTCGTCGCGGCCGCGCAGGCGCCTGTGCGGCAGGGAATAGGTCCAGTCCTGCAACGTGTTGCCTGTGCGCACCAGGAACACTTCGCAGTCGGCGAAGAAGCCGGCGGCGGCGACCGGACCGGGCAGATCGCCCACGTGCCACAGAACCTCGCTCAGGCCCTTGCCGATGTCGATCACCAGGATGCGGTCGTTCACCACCACGGTCCAACCGGTCCCGTTGAGCGTCGGGGCGTAGAACTGCAAGGCCATCGCGCCGAGTTCGACGCTGCTGCGGGTCGCCAGGTCCAGGCGCGCGATTCGCGCCACATGCTCGCGCGGCGCCACCGCCAAGGCCACCTGCCCGCTCGCCGCGAGCACCAAGCGGTACGCCGGCGCCGCGTAGCGCTGGGTCACCCGACCACGCGCATCGAGCACGGCGGCACCGGCCTCGCCCAGGGCCACCAGGTAGTGACGGTCGGGCAGCACCGCCGCGTCGTGGATCCGGTGCGCGCCGGCGGCGGGTAACGGCAAGTCCAGGGCCTCGTCCAGCAGCCAGAACGGCGACGGTCTGCCGGCCTGCGCAACGCGCCACGGCGGCATGTCGCTCTTGAGGCAAGCGTCGGCGGCGAGCTGCATCAGCCGATCCAGGTCGCTGCGCCCCAGGCCGTTGCGGCCGGCGCTGCCATCGGCGGCGACGGCCGGCAACACGCAGGCGGCGAGGCGCCGCAGCGCGACCCCGTTGCCCTTGATCGCCAGCAAGGCCTCCGCCAATGCGGCCCGCGGGTACGGGTCGGTGCCCGGGTCGGCCAGCGCCTCGATCCTGGCCGCGTACTGCTGCAGCGTGTCCGGCAGCAGGCTGGCACGCTGCACCAGCGCGCGCGCCGACAGGGCAGCGCCCGCCTGCTCGGCCGCCAGCAGCCATTGCAGCGCCACGTCGCGCGCCTCGCGCAGCGGCCAGACCACCTCGACCGCTTGCAACCAGTGGCCGCCTTCGACCAGGGCATGGCCCCATTCCAGCCGCAGCTGTGCCGCCAGCGCCGGGTGAGTCCCTTGCAGCTGCTGTACCGCGTCGGCGAAGGCGCCGTCGCGCCTCGCCACCTGGATCGCGCGGCGCTGGTCGCCGGCCAGCATCAGCAGGCGGATGATCAGCGCCGGCGGCATGTCCCAGCCCAGCGCCAGCTCGGCGGCCTGCGCATGGCGCCCGTGCTGGACCAGATAGTCCAATGCTTCCTGCCGCGCATTGAGCAGCTCGGCCAGCACGAACACGGCCTCGTCGATCCTGCCCTTGCGGTCCAGGGCGGCGAACGCCTCGCGGTACATGCGCCGCAAATGCGCGGTCAGGTCGTCGCCCAGGCCGAGGTTGGCACTCTGCCCGATGCGGCCGGACAGCTGCAGGCTGTCGCGCCGGCCCGGGGCGCCGAACGCCTGGCCCAGGGATTGCCCGGCGCGGTCCAGCGGTAGGGCATTGCGCAGCGCCTCGTCCAGATCGCCCTGTTCGAACATCGCCATCATGCGGCGCAGATAGGCGCCATGCCGATAGCCGATCAGCTTGCCCAAGCGGCTGATCGCGGCCAGCCGCGCGAGGGTGTCGCGCCAGGCGCTGGGGCGCCCGCCGGACTGGCGTGCGGCCACGCGGCCGTGCGCTGCGGCAGCCGCGGTCTGCCGCGACAGCATTTGCGACAACAGCGCAAGGACGGCGCCCAGCACGCCTTCGCGCACCGCGACCATGCGTCCCCGCCGGGCGCCTGACGGACGTGCGCCGGCCATCGCCTGCAGGAACGCCTGGCTCTCGGCACTGCGTGGCGGGATGGCCTCGCCGAGCGCGCCGCGCACGTCCTTGCCTTGCAACTGCGCCACGTCCAGCGCCGGCGGCGGGACACGGCAGTCGTAGGTGTCGTGCAGTGGGTAGTCGTCCAGCGCGATCGCCTCGGACAGGTCCAATAGCGTGCCCTGATCGAAACGCAGCCCCACCACCGCAGCACCGGCGACCAGGCCGAGATCGATGGCGGGCAGGACAGCCAGCTCCGCCGCCGTCAACGGCGCGGAGTACAGCGCCCCCTGCAACCGGCGCAACGGCACCGCGCCCACGCGTTCGCAGTACAGCGGCTGCGCGTGGGCGAAGCACAGCGCGTCGCCGGCGTCGAATCGATAGGCCCGGCAACCCGGGTGCCAGGCGGCCAGCATGCGTGCCAGCCGCAGCGGCGCAGGCAGGATGCCGTCGGGCCACCACAAGCCGTCGAGTTCCTGCAGACCGCGCCACAGCGGATCGCGCACAGTGCCGACCGCGGTCGCCGCATTCACCGCTTCATTCATCGAGATCGCCTCCGCGCTGCCCGTGCACGCGCATCAGCACCCGGCGGCCGCCATCTCCCAGGACCAGCAACTGCCCTGCCAGGTCGACCAACGCCACCGCGTCGCCATCGAACGAAACCGACGCGGCGCTGATGTCGCTGGATGCCTGGTACAGGATTTCCTGGCCATGCTCGCCGATCCCGACCAGGGTGCGGCGGTCCGGGCGCAGCATCAACAGCTGGCTGCGCTCGGCGCTGTGCGGGTCCGGCACCAGGCCCAGCAACTTCCAGGCCGGCGGCGGACGCAGTTCCAGTTCGGAATAGCCGTCTTGCGGCCCGCCCTGGTACAGGCGGTAGACGCGTCCGCCATCGCGCTGGTCGCTGCGATATTCCAGACAGATGGCGCCCTGCCACTGCCCATCTCGCATCAGCCCGCGGAACACCAGCTGGCTCGGCCGCGATGGCGCGGTCAGCTGGGTCAGCAGTTCGGTGTTGCCCTCGCGGTGCAGGCAGCTGACCCGCAGGTGGCCGGACGCATAGCATGCATACACCAGCCGCTGCGCGTCGATCTGCTGCATCGCCAGCACGTCGTCGGCGACCTTTGCGTAGGCAGGCGCCTCGCGTCCGGGCTTGGTGCTGGCGTTGGTCCATGACAGCAATCGCCCGGCGCCATCCAATACGACCACACGCTGCGTCTGCGTCTTCGCGCCGCCCTTGAGCCAGGCGCAGTGCAGCCAGCGCGCGGTGCCCGGCACCGCGGCGAAGGCATCGGCCGGCGGCCGCGCGACCACGCTGAAGCCCAGCATCTTCCAGAAATACAGGTCTCCCCGCTGATGCGCCACGATGCCGGCGAAATCCTTGTGCACGATGACCCCGCAGAGCAGGTCGGCGCCGAAGATCCATGTGCTGTAGCGCGGCGCGGCCTTCTTGTGGCGGCCCTCGCGCGGGATCTTCAGCATCACCGCCTGGTGCTCGCCCGCCAGCGGCAGCGCCACATAGCGGCCATCGACGCTGAACAGCGGCGGCTGGCGCAGCGACAACCTGCCCTTCAGCGTGTCGCTGGGGGCCGCAACCGGTTGCGTCGGCGGCGCGCTGAAGTCCCCGCGCAGCAGGTGCGCGGCACAGGGCGAACGCGGCATGCCGAGCACCAGTTCGCGACGCGCGTGACCGGTCCTGACCGCCACGTGCAACTGGCCATCGAAGTCCTGGCGGATCTTCACGCTGTGGTCGCCGATGGCGGCGGCCTCGTCGTTGCCGGTCATCCACCAGCACTCGCTGGCGGCCTGGCCGCTGCGGGCGAGGTGCGCGCGCCAGGCGCTGCGTTCGGAGTCCGTCGCCAACTGGTGGGTGCGGGCCTGCAGCAGTCCGCGCAAGGCGTCCGCCGTGCCCGCGTCGTGCATCTCGCCCGGCCGCTGCAGCACGCCCCAGGCGAAGCGTGCGCGTGCCGACTGCGCGCGGCGCGCCAGCAGGATCCACATCGCCACGTGCAGCAGGCGCGGCGCGCCGCGCTGTGTGGGGCCGGCGTCGAACAGCGCGACGACCAGCGCGTCGGTCTGGCGCTGGATCAGCTTCGGCGCCAGGAACAGGTGCTCGTGATGCGCGGCGCGGCGCAGGAATTCGTCCGGCAGCAGGTCGGCCACGGCCCACTCGCTCAACAGCAGGCGTTCGTAGGGGCCGCGTCGGCGCAGATCCTCGATGCCGTCCGGATCGGCGATGCCGTGCTGCACGCGCGCGGCGCCGCGGCCGAGCAGCGGCTCCAGCCGCACCAGCCAGTCGCCGAGCATCGCGGCGATGTCCGGCTCGAACCATGCCAACCAAGCGTGCCATGGCTGCAGCGCCGGCGGCAGCGTCGGCGCCGCAGTCATGCCGCCCAGCGCCGGCGGATCTGCTCCGCCAGCGTCGCGCCGAGCGGCAGCAGGCGGTTCAGCGGAACCAGCGCCGCCGGCGCGCGCAGCATCAGCCACGGCGGATCGGGATGGCGGCGCGCAACGGCCTGCGCCAGCAGGTCCAGCGCGATGCCCGGACGCTGCGCGGTCGGCAACCACAGCGCCGGCGCTTCCGGGCGCGGCGCGATGTACAGCACGCCGTCGAGCCAGGGCAGCGCCGACGCCGGCCCGGTCAGGACCAGCAGCCCGTCGCTGGCCGTCGCCATCAGCGCATCTGCCGTCTCGCTGCGCGTGGCGCGCTCCAGCAAGCGCCGCGCGAGTTGGCCGATGCCCACGACGCCCTGCGGCGGCGGCGGCGCAGGATCGTCGTGCCACGACCACGTCATGCGGCGGCGCCGATCCGCTCGATCAGGCGCGCGCGCTCGGCGGCGAGCGCCTGCGGCAGGGACGCATCGGTGAAATTGGCGTCGATCTCGCGCAACACCGCTTCGGCGGCGGTGCGCGCGGCGGCGTCCTCGGGATCGGCATCGGCCAGGCAGCCCTGGGCCGCCTCGAGCAGCCGCGCCACGCGCGACATCGGCTGCAATGCCGCATGTTCCACCGCCGCACGCAGCGTCGGATTGGTAGCCAGCGCCAAGGTATCGCGCAGCGCATCCTGCGCAGCGGCCTGCGCCTCGCGCGTCGGCATCACATAGAACAGCGGCCACAGGTCGGCCTCGGTGGCGACGTTGCGCCCGGCCAGCACGGTCGCCGCCGCCACCAGGCGCTGCGTCTTGACGATGCGGCGATCGGACAGCGTCAGCCCTGCTTCGCGCAACTTTCGGACCGCCTGCGCCAAGGCGCCGCGCGCGTCGTCCATCTGCACCTGCCGCACCTGCCTGGCGAGCATGTCCAGGTCGGCCAGGTCGGCCGCATGCACGACTTCGGCGCGCTCGGCCTGCCAGCCGCCGGCCAGCAAGGCTTCCAACTGGTGGTCCGGGACCGCATCGACGAACAGATGCAGCAGGAACCGGTCGGCGAAGGCGGCCAGCGACTCGTCCTCGGGCAGCGCGTTGGCCGCGCCCACGCAGATGCGCAGCGGGCAGGCCACGTCGGTATGGCCGCGCCGGAACCGACGTTCGTTCAACACGCCGAGCAAGGTGTTGAGGATGGCGGTCGAGCCCAGGAAGACCTCGTCGAGGAAGGCGACTTCGGCCTCCGGCAGCATGCCGGCCACGTCGGTTTCGACCAGGCCCTCGCGCAGCTTGCGCAGGTCCACCGGACCGAACAGCTCGGACGGCTCGGTGAAGCGGCCCAGCAGATACTCGAAATAGCGGCCGCCCAGCGCGGCGGCGACGCGCCTGACCACCGCGCTCTTGGCGGTGCCGGGCGGACCGACGATCAGCAGGTGTTCTTCGGCGATCGCCGCCAGCACCATCAATTCGGCGAGCTGGTCGCGCCCGACCAGACCAACAGTGGCGGAATGGACGGCCTCGCGGACGCGCGCGGCGGCGGATTCGATGGAGAAGGGCATGCAGGCTATCGATGATGCGCGCCATGCGCGGGAAAGCCGCCACGGCGCGCGAAGAAGGAGGGTCCGACGCACTTTAGATCAATTCGAATGCAGCGCAAACCGCGTCGGGCGCGGGCATCCTGCCGACACAACGCGGTCAAGGCGCGAACCGATCGGCTGGCGCAGCGCTGCGAGACGACGCTGGGTCGTGCATCTGCTGCCGACATGTTGGGCCGTGTTCGCTGACGCCGGCCTCCGCGCGCGTGCGCGTCACCGCACACGCATTACGCTCACTCGCGCGGCGGCAGCACCGACAGCACTTCCTCGATGGTGGTGAGGCCGGCGGCGACTTTTTCCAGGCCGGCGCGGCGCAGGCTGCGCACGCCCTCGGCCTGCGCGGCGCGGCTGAAGCCGGCCAGGGCCATGTCGGCGCGGATCAGCGCGCGCAGGCGCGGCGTCACCGGCAGCAGTTCGTACAGGCCGACCCGGCCCAGGTAGCCGGTGCGGCGGCATTCCAGGCAGCCGACCGGGGCGTGGACCTGCACGTCGTCCGGCAGCGCTTCGCCCGGCTCGCGCAGCGCGTCCCATTCGATGTCGCTGAGCGTGTGCGGGCGCTTGCAGTGCGTGCACAGCGTGCGCACCAGGCGCTGCGCCAGCACGCCGTTGAGGGTGGAGGCGACCAGGTAGTGCGGCACGCCCAGGTCGAGCAGGCGGGTGATCGCCGAGGGCGCGTCGTTGGTATGCAGGGTGGACAGCACCAGGTGCCCGGTCAGCGAGGCCTGCACCGCCATCTGCGCGGTTTCCAGGTCGCGGATCTCGCCGATCATGATGATGTCCGGGTCCTGCCGCAGCAGGGTGCGCACGCCGCTGGCGAAGTCCAGGTCGATGTTGGTCTGCACCTGCATCTGGTTGAACTCCGGCGCGATCATCTCGATCGGGTCCTCGACGCTGCACACGTTCACGTCCGGCGTGGCCAGGCGCTTGAGCGTGGAGTACAGCGTGGTGGTCTTGCCCGAGCCGGTCGGGCCGGTGACCAGCACGATGCCGTGCGGGCGTTCGACCAGCGCCGCCCAGCCGGCCGCCTCCTGCGCGCTGAAGCCGAGCTGGTCCACGCTCTTGAACGCCGCGTCCGGGTCGAAGATGCGCATCACGCACTTCTCGCCGAACGCGGTGGGCATGGTCGACAGGCGCATCTCGGTCTCGCGCCCGCCCGGCGAGCGGGTCTTGATGCGCCCGTCCTGCGGGCGCCGGCGCTCGGCCAGGTCCATGCGTCCGAGCACCTTGATCCGGCTGACGATGGCGGTCATCACCGCCGGCGGCACTTCCAGCACCTTGTGCAGCACGCCGTCGATGCGGAAGCGCATGCGCCCGGCTTCGCGCCGCGGCTCCAGGTGGATGTCGCTGGCGCGCTGCTCGTAGGCGTACTGCAGCAGCCAGTCGACGATGTGCACGATGTGGTGGTCGTCGGCGTTGACGTCGCCGCCGCGGCCCAGTTCCACCAGCTGCTCGAAGCTGGGCAGGCCGCTGCTCTGCTCGTTGCGCCCGTCCTTGGCGCCGCGCACCGAGCGGGTCACGCCGAAGAATTCCATCGTGTAGCGGTGCAGGTCCAGCGGGTTGACCACCGCGATCTCGATCCGGCGCCGCGCCAGGTGCTGCACGTCGCCCAGCCAGTCCAGCGCCAGCGGCTCGCTGGTCGCCACCAGCAGGCGCTCGGCGTCCAGCGCCAGCGGCAGGATGCGGTGGCGGCGCGCGTAGGCGTGCGAGACCACGGCGGTGACCGCGGCCACGTCGACCCGGGTCGGGTCGATGCGCAGGTAGCGCAGGCCGCAGCGCTGCGCCAGCCATTCGGTCAGCCGTTCCAGGCCCAGCTCGCTGCCCGGCGGACGGGTGGCGGCCAGTTTCAGGTTGGACAGCAGCACCAGCGGGTGCACGTCGCTGACGGTGCGCGCGGACTGCACCGAGAACTGCATGCGGCCGCGCTCGGCCGGCGCGACCAGACCGTCGGCGAGCAGCGCGGCGGCCACGCGTTCGAAATTCAGGCGCCCGGGCGGCAGCGACACGGTGGCGGGTACAGGCACGGCGGGCGGCTGCGCGGCAGGTCGCGAATCCATGGTCAGGTCCGGTGCGCGGAAGTCCCCGCAAGTCGGTCGCTATACTAGCGCACCCCCTTTGCCGGCCTTTGCTGCATGCCCGTCTCCCGGTCCGTTCCGATCACGTTCCAGGGTCTGATCCAGACCCTCAACCAGTTCTGGGCGCAGCACGGCTGCGTGCTGATCCAACCGCTGGACCTGGAAGTGGGCGCCGGCACCTTCCACCCGGCCACGTTCCTGCGCGCGCTCGGGCCGGAGCCGTGGAACGCGGCCTACGTGCAACCCTGCCGCCGTCCCACCGACGGCCGCTACGGCGAGAACCCGAACCGCCTGCAGCGCTACTACCAGTACCAGGTGGCGATGAAGCCGAACCCGGACAACATCCAGCAGCTGTATCTGGATTCGCTGCAGGCGCTGGGCATCGATCCGCTGGTGCACGACCTGCGCTTCGTCGAGGACAACTGGGAATCGCCGACGCTCGGCGCCTGGGGGCTGGGCTGGGAGGTGTGGCTCAACGGCATGGAGGTCACCCAGTTCACCTACTTCCAGCAGGCCGGCGGACTGGAGTGCAAGCCGGTGCTGGGCGAGATCACCTACGGCCTGGAACGGCTGTGCATGTACCTGCAGAACTGCGACAACGTCTACGACCTGGTGTGGACCTACGGCCCGGACGGCGCGCCGGTGACCTACGGCGACGTCTACCACCAGAACGAGGTGGAGCAGAGCGCGTACAACTTCGAGCACGCCGACGTGGCCGAGCTGTTCCACCGCTTCGACGCCTGCGAGCGCGAGGCGCAGCGCCTGGTCGAACTCGGCCTGCCGCTGCCGGCCTACGAGCAGGTGACCAAGGCCAGCCACGCCTTCAACCTGCTCGACGCGCGCCGCGCGATCTCGGTGACCGAACGCCAGCGCTACATCCTGCGCGTGCGCGCGCTGGCGCAGGCGGTGGCCAAGGCCTACCACGCGCAACGCGAGAAGCTGGGCTTCCCCGGCGTGAAGCGCTGAGGCCATAGAGCCCCTCTCCCACCGGGAGAGGGGTTGGGGTGAGGGTCCAGGGCGAAGCCCTTCAGACCTGAACTTCCACAGGCTCCGCCGTACCCTCATCCGCCCCTTCGGGGCACCTTCTCCCGCAGGGAGAAGGGAACCGCTAGCAAGGTCTGACACATGAGCGCACTACATCCCCTGCTGATCGAACTGGGTACCGAGGAACTGCCGGTCAAGGCGCTGCCGGGCCTGGCGCAGGCCCTGTTCGACGGCGTGATCGCCGGGCTGGAGAAGCGCGGCATCGCGGTCGAACGCGGCGACGCCAAGCCGCTGTCCACCCCGCGGCGGCTGGCGGTGCTGCTGCCGGGCGTGGCCGCCGAACAGCCGGAGCAGCGCTCGGAAGTGCTCGGCCCCTATCTCAACATCGCCCTGGACGCCGACGGCCAGCCGACCAAGGCGCTGGCCGGCTTCGCCGCCAAGGCCGGCATCGACTGGACCGCGCTGGAGCGCACCAGCGACGCCAAGGGCGAGCGCTTCGTGCACCGTGCGGTGACCCCGGGCGCGCAGACCGCCGCGCTGCTGCCGGAGATCCTGCGCGAGGCGATCGCGGCGATGCCGATCCCCAAGCCGATGCGCTGGGGCGACCACGACTACGGCTTCGCGCGGCCGGTGCACTGGCTGGTGCTGCTGTTCGGCAACGACGTGGTGCCGGTGCAGCTGTTCGGCGTGCAGGCCGACCGCGTCAGCCGCGGCCACCGCTTCCTGCACGACGCGCCGGTCACGCTGGCCGAGCCGGGCGACTACGTGGCCGCGCTGGAAGCGGCGCAGGTGCTGGTGGACCCGGATGCGCGCCGCGCGCGCATCGTCGCCGAGGTCGAGCAGGCCGCGTGCCAGGCCGGCGGCAGCGCGCGCATTTCCGACGACAACCTGGAGCAGGTGGTGAACCTGGTCGAATGGCCGTCGGCGGTGCTGTGCCATTTCGAACCGGCATTCCTGGCGGTACCGCAGGAAGCGCTGATCGAGACGATGGAGAGCAACCAGAAGTTCTTCCCGGTGCTCGACGCCGGCGGCAAGCTGACCGAACACTTCATCGGCATCGCCAACATCGTCTCGCGCGACGTGGCCGAAGTGGCCAAGGGCTATGAGCGGGTGATCCGCCCGCGCTTCGCCGACGCCAAGTTCTTCTTCGACGAGGACCTCAAGCAGGGTCTCGAGGCGATGGGCGCGGGCCTGGCCAGCGTGACCTACCAGGCCAAGCTCGGCAGCATCGCCGACAAGGTGCAGCGCGTGGCCGCGTTGGCCGAAGCGATCGCGCCGCTGGTCGGCGTGGACGCCGCGCAGGCGCGCCGCGCCGCCGAACTGAGCAAGAACGACCTGCAGTCGCGCATGGTCAACGAATTCCCCGAACTGCAGGGCATCGCCGGGCGCCACTATGCCAAGGCCGCCGGCGAGCCGGGCGAGATCGCGCTGGCGATCGACGAGGCCTACCAGCCGCGCTTCGCCGGCGACGACATCGCGCTGTCGCCACTGGGCAAGGTGCTGGCCATCGCCGAGCGCCTCGACACCCTGGCCGGCGGCTTCGCCGCGGGGTTGAAGCCGACCGGCAACAAGGATCCGTTCGCGCTGCGGCGCAATGCGCTGGGGTTGGCGCGGACGGTGATCGAGAGTGGGTTTGATGTGAGTCTGCGCGATCTGCTCGCTAGCGCGACGCTGCAGACGCTTTTGGCGGTCGCTGCGCACGGCACGAAGAAGGACGCCGCCGCCAGTCAGCCAAGCGCAATTCCCGTCAGTGGCGATGGCACGCAGGGAAACAGCTTCGTCGCCGGCTTCCTGAAGGAGCATTTCAGCCAGCAGGGTCAGACGGTGACCTTCCTGGAGGCTGCCCCGACCGTAGCGGAACTGTTCGACTTCATCCTCGACCGCCTGCGTGGCTACTACGCCGACAAGGGCGTGCCGGCGACGCATTTCAACGCGGTGGCGGCCTTGTTCTCGGGCGGGGTTGAAGGAAGCGCAGCTTCTGTAGGAGCGGCTTCAGCCGCGACCGCCACGCACGGATCGCTCTACGACTTCGACCGCCGCATCGACGCGATCGGCATCTTCGCCACGCTGCCGGAGGCCGAGGCGCTGGCCGCGGCCAACAAGCGCATCCGCAACATCCTGCGCAAGGCCGAGGGCGCGATTCCCGCGCGGATCGACCCGACCCTGCTGCGCGAGCCGGCCGAAAGCGCACTGGCCGAGGCGGTGGAAGCGGCGATCGTGGAAACCGACGGCGCCTTGCGCCAGCACGATTACGTCACCGTGCTGAACTTCCTGGCGCGGCTGCGGCCGCAGGTGGACGCGTTCTTCGACGGGGTGATGGTCAACGTCGACGACCCGGCGATCCGCGGCAACCGCCTGGCGCTGCTCAAGCGCCTGGGCGACCGCCTCGGCAGCGTCGCCGCGATCGAGCACCTGTCGTCGTAAGCAGGGCAGCGGACTGCTGCAGGTAGGGGCTGCGAAAGCAGCCTCTTCTTTTTTGTGGGAGCGGCTTCAGCCGCGACGCGCGAAGCTGCAATTCCGCAATGCTGAGAAAAAAGCGTCGGGGCTGAAGCCCCTCCTACAGCGCACCAGGCTGGCCATGTACGAGCACCGCGTCGAGCCCCTCTCCCCTCGGGAGAGGGGTTGGGGTGAGGGTCCGGCGCGAAAGCGACTCGCGGAGTTGGATGCACCAGGCTGCGCCCGTACCCTCATCCGCCCCTTCGGGGCACCTTCTCCCGAGGGGAGAAGGGAAATCACTTCACGCAGGCCTGCCACGTACACTGCTGCGCACAACCGCCGTTACGAATCCCCACTCCCGAATCCCGGCCTTCAATCGAACAACGCCTGGATCGCCGCCAGCCCGGCATTGGCGCGCTCCTTCTTGCGCTCGGCGTCGGCCACCGGGTCGGCGCCGTCGCGCTGCATCTCCTCGGCCGGGATCTCGTCGAAGAAGCGGCTGGGCTTGAGCCGGATGTGTTCGCCGAACTTGCGGGTCAGCTTGCTGTAGCTCATCCACAGCTGCTCCTTGGCGCGGGTGATGCCCACGTACAGCAGGCGCCGCTCTTCCTGCAGGTTGCCCTCCTCCAGGCTGACCTCGTGCGGCAGCACGCCGTCCTCGCAGCCGACGATGAACACGTAGCGGAACTCCAGGCCCTTGGACGCGTGCATCGTCATCATCCGCACCTGGTTGCCGCCGTCGTCCTTGTCGTTGCGCGACAGCAGCGCCAGCTGCGCGGCCAGGTCGCCGACGGTGGCCCCACGCGGGCCGCCCTCGAACCACTTGGCGAGTTCTTCCAGGTTGCTGCGGCGGCGCTGGAACGTGGTTTCGTCCTTGCACTGGCTGCGCAGTTCGCGGATCAGTCCCGACTGCTCGGCGAGCTGGCGCACCACGTCGGCCGAGGACAGGGTCAGCGAGGCGGTGCGCAACTCGTGCAGGACGTCGACGAAATCGCTCAGGCCGTTGGCCGCGCGCGGCGGCAACTGCTGCAGCGCGCCCATCGACTCGGCCGCGCGCGACATCGGCAGGTTCTTCGCCGATGCCAGTTCGGCCAGCTTGGCCAGCGAGGTCGCACCGACCTCGCGCTTGGGCGCCTGCACCGCGCGCAGGAACGCGGCATCGTCGTCCGGATTGACCAGCAGCCGCAGCCACGACAGCACGTCCTTCACTTCCTGCCGCTCCAGGAACGCCGTGCCGCCGGTGATGTGGTACGGCACGCCGGCGATCTGCAAGGCCTTTTCCAGCGGCCGCGACTGGAAGTTGCCGCGGAACAGGATGCAGAAATCGCTCCACGGCACCTGCTTGGCGGTGCCCAGGTAGGCGATCTCGGCGGCGACCTTCTCCGCCTCGTGCTCGCTGTCGCGGCATTCCCATACGCGGATGCGCTCGCCGTCGGCCTGGTCGCTCCACAGGGTCTTCAGGTGCTCGTGCGGGTTGTGCGCGATCAGCGCATTGGCCGCGCGCAGCACGCGGTTGGAGCAGCGGTAGTTCTGCTCCAGCTTGACGATCTGCAGCGCCGGATAGTCGCGCCCCATCTGCATCAGGTTTTCCGGATTGGCGCCGCGCCAGGCGTAGATGCTCTGGTCGTCGTCGCCCACGCAGGTGAAATTGCCGCGCGGGCCGGCCAGCATCTTCAGCAGCCGGTATTGCGCGTCGTTGGTGTCCTGGCTCTCGTCCACCAGCAGGTAGCCGATGCGCTCGCGCCAGGCCATGACGATGTCCTCGTTCTCCTCCAGCACCTGCACCGGCAGGCGGATCAGGTCGTCGAAGTCCACCGCGTTGAACGTGCTCAGCCGCGCCTGGTAGCGCTCGTACAGGCTGGCCGCTTCCTGCTCGCGATTGCTGCGCGCCGCGGCCATCGCCTGCTCCGGCGACAGCCCGGCGTTCTTGGCGCGCGAGATCAGGTTCTTGGCGTCGTCGATCGCATCGGGCTTGGCGCCGTGCATCAGGTCCTTGATCTGCGCGGCGGCATCGTCGGCGTCGAAGATCGAGAAGCCGCGCTTCAGGCCCACCGCGGCGTGCTCGATCTGCAGGAACTTCAGCCCCAGCGCGTGGAAGGTGCAGATGGTCAGGCCGTCGGCGGCATCGCCGCGGATGCGCTTGGCCACGCGCTCGCGCATTTCCTTGGCCGACTTGTTGGTGAAGGTGATCGCGGCGATGCGCTTGGCCGGGTAGCGGCCGGTGGCGATCAGGTGCGCGATCTTTTCCACGATCACGCGGGTCTTGCCGCTGCCGGCGCCGGCCAGCACCAGCAACGGGCCTTCGCAATGCAGCACCGCGGCGCGTTGGGGGGGATTGAGACCGTGCATGAAGACTTCCCTGGGCCGCGCATTGTAGCGGGCGCGGCCGGCGGCGAGGACCGCGCCGCTGCGCGGGGCGCTGAACGGGTTTTCCCGGGCGCATCCGGCCTGCGACGGAGTTGTCCGCCGCGCTAGAATCGGGCCATGGCCAAACTGTACTTCTACTATTCGGCGATGAACGCCGGCAAGACCACGACGCTGCTGCAGTCGGCGCACAACTATCGCGAGCGCGGCATGCGCACCGCGATCCTGACTCCGCGCCTGGACCACCGCGACGGCAGCGGCGTGGTGGCCTCGCGCATCGGCCTGCGCGCAGACGGCAGCACCTTCGTGCCGGACACCGACCTGCTGGCGCTGCTGCAGGACGACATCGCCCGCGACGGCGCGCTGCATTGCGTGCTGGTGGACGAGGCGCAGTTCCTCAGCCGCGCGCAGGTCTGGCAGCTCAGCGAGGTGGTCGACCGGCTGCGCATCCCGGTGCTGTGCTACGGCCTGCGCACCGATTTCCGCGGCGAGCTGTTCGAGGGCAGCCAGTACCTGCTGGCCTGGGCCGACGAGCTGCAGGAGATCAAGACCATCTGCCACACCGGCAGCAAGGCGACGATGACCGTGCGCGTGGACGCCGACGGCCACGCCGTGCAGGACGGCCCGCAGGTGGAGATCGGCGGCAACGAACGCTACGTGTCGGTGAGCCGCGCCGAGTTCAAGAAGATCATGCGCGGCGAGGGCCGTATCGATCCGTTGCAGATCGCGTTGCAACGGTAGTCCATCCGCCGCGCCGGGCTGACGGCTGCGGCGCCAGACGAAAGACTGTGTAAGCCAGACTGTGTAAGCCGGAGGCGATACCGCCTTTCGCGGTTCAGCCGCATGGGCAGGAGAACGTCGCGCAAGCGCTCTGCACTGCCTTGGTGCGTCCATCCGCCGTCCCTGTTCGGCTGCAGTCGGCGTGACACCCACCATGAACGTCGGTTGAAAACTGCGCAACGGCCCTCGGCCGCATAGGCCATCAGTCTATGGATCGCGGCTGCAACGCCCATTTAGAATCGTCGGCGATCGCACTCACGGGAAGAGTTCTATGCATCGGTTCAAGGGATATGCCGTCGGCGGCTGCACCGCGCTGGCCATTGCGGTTGCGCTGGCGCTGTCCGGCCCGGCTGGCGCCGCCGACAACGCGCGTACGTTCGACGACATTCCGGCGCAGGTGATGACCGACGGCTTCCTCGAGGCGCACCTGGACCTGTTCTATCGCCGCGCCGGTATCCGTGCCGACAAGAAGGGCGAGTTCGCCGAGGCCAGGAAGAACTACCAGCTCGCCGCGCGCTATGCCGACAAGCCGTCGCAGGCGCGCCTGGGCGAGATGTACTGGGAAGGCCAGGGCGGCGCGCAAGATCGCGCAATGGGCTTCCTGTGGATGGCGCTGGCCTCCGAGCGCGGCTACGACGCCTTCACCACGCGCAAGATGGAGTACTGGAACCAGCTGACGCCCGAAGAGCGGCAGCGCGCGATCAAGCAGGACAAGAAGATGCTGGCCACATATGGCGATACGGTCGCCAAGCCGCGCCAGGAAGCGGTGCTGCGCCGCGAAGCCGGGCGCAGTACCGGCAGCATGCTCGGCCACTCCGGTGCCTCCGCCCTGCAGATCAACGGTCCGCGCGGCGGCAGCATCGATCCGGAAGTGTTCTACGCCAAGGAATTCTGGGAACCGGCGGCGTACTGGAAGTTGCAGGACCGGGTCTGGGACGGCCGCACGCCGGGCCGCGTGGATATCGGCGATGTCGAGGACATCACCCAGGAAACCGCGCCGAAACCGCAGGAACCGGCCAAGCCTTGAGTCTGCGGCAGCCGCGCGAAGCCGGACACGTCGCGCGTCGGGACTGAAGTCCCTCCCACAGTGCACCCGGCCCGCTGGCCGCGCGCCACTGTAGGAGCGGCTTCAGCCGCGACGAACAAGGTCAGATACTGCAAGCAGCCAGGCGCTGCCGCGCATAACGCGGCAGCGCTCGGCCGCACTCAATACAGCTTGCGCTCGGCCGCCGGCGGCGGGGTCCACTGGTACAGCCAGGTCTCGGTCAACGGCGTGTCGCCAGAGCGCAGGAACAGGCGGATGTCGATCTGCTGCGTGCCCTCATCCGGCGGCACCACGTCGAACATCGCGCGGTAGCCGGAGAGCTCGTGCAGCGGCCGCGCCGAGACGATCTCGGTGCTGCCGCGGCTCAGCTGCAGCACCGCCTCGACCTTGGCGTCCTTGTCCTTGCCGAGCCTGGCCAGCTCGCCGCCGACGAAGTCCACCGCGAAGCGCCACGAGAAATGGCTGCGCTTCTGCCCGACCACGCCGCCCAGACCGGTGCGCGTGGCCACGCACTGCGCCAGCGGCGAGGACGCCGGCGGCTGCGCGCCCCAGTACAGCCGGTAGCCGAACAGCAGCTCCTGCCCGGGCTGCGGCTTGTCCTGCGGATTCCAGAACGCGACGATGTTGTCGAAGGTCTCGTCGACGGTGGGAATCTCCACCAGCTGCACCGAACCCTTGCCCCAGCCCTGCTTCGGTTCCACCCACAGGCACGGGCGCTTCTCGTAGTACACGCCGTCGTCGTGGTAGTGGTCGAAGTTGCGGTCGCGCTGCAGCAGGCCGAAGCCGCGCGGGTTCTCGTCGACGAACATGTTGAAGCGCAGCTGCGGCGGATTGCACAGCGGCCGCCAGATCCATTCGCCGCCGCCGGTCCACATCGCCAGGCCGTCGGTGTCGTGGATCTCCGGGCGCCAGTCCCAGTCCATGCGGCGGTCGTTCTCGCCGACCTGGTACATGCTGGTGCACGGCCCCAGGCCCAGCCGCTCGATGGTCTTGCGCGGATACAGCGCGCTGTCGATGTCCATCAGCAGCACGTCGCCGTTGGTGATCGCGAAGCGGTAGGCGCCGGCCACGCTCGGCGAATCCAGCAGCGCGTACACCACCACCGTGTCCGAACCGGCCTTGGGCTGCTCCAGCCAGTAGGCGATGAAGTCCGGGAATTCCTCCGGCCCGCCGGTGCCGGTATCGATCGCCAGGCCGCGCGCGGACTGGCCGTACTGGCCTTCCTTGCCCACCGCGCGGAAATAGCTGGCGCCGAGGAACGCGGCGAAGTCGCGATCGGTGTCCTGCTTGGTGTTGAGGCGAAAGCCGGCGAAGCCCAGGTCCTTGGGCAGATGCTGGCCCTTCAACCCGCTGCTGCCGTAGTCGAACGCGGCGCCGTCGTAGGCCAGTTCCTGCGCCTGCCCGTCGACCAGGTCGAACATGTGCACCGGCGACTTGAAGTACAGGCCCAGGTGGAAGAACTTGGCCTGGAACTTCGAAGCGTTGTCCACCGCCCACAGCGCGTGATCCTGGCGGTAGCGGATCGACTGGTACTCGTCCCAGTTCAGCGATTCCAGCGGTCCCGGCAGCACCCGCTTGTGGCTCTGGTAGGGCGCCTGGGCCATGGCCCGGGCGTGGCCCTTGAGCCAGGCGTAGTCGAAGGGCTGCGGCTTGCCCAGGCGGCGCAGGCCGACCGCGGGGGCGGCCTGGCCGAGCATCGGCATCGCGGGCAAGCCCATGGCGGCGAAGGCGGCGGCGGCGTTCTTGAGGAAATCGCGTCGTTGCATGGGCCGGATCGAAGCGGAAAGGGCCTCCATCATAGACAAGCGGCGTTAAACGCGAGAGCTGGGGCGGCGCGTCATCGGTTCCCGGGTAGGGCGCGCTGGGTCTGTCGGGCCGCCAGCCGGTGCTGCATGGCGCAGCGCCTGACGGGCGGTCAGGTCAAGCCGCGCGGCGCCGACTGGCGGCCTGGCTCCAACCCGCGGGGCCGCGTTTGTGCGCTTTCGGCGCTAGGTCATCGCCCGGGCGGAACGCCGCCACGCCGTCTCGCCCTTGCTTGCCTCCACGCACAAGAGCGGCGCGATCCGCTTGGGGATTGAGGAGGCGCCCTAGGGCGTCGCGCACGCCCCCTTCAACGCCAGCGCTGCGGCGTGCCGGCACAGGAAACTGCGCTGCTGCGCCGGGTCGTCGCCGCCGGCGTAGTCCAGCAACGTCCATTGCTCCTCGGCCTGCATGGTCTGACCCGGGGCCAGGGTCCGGTACGGCGCGTGCACTTCCATTTCCAGCAGGCCACCGCCCGGATCGGAAGCCGACGCATCCAGGTAGAACTCGACCTGGCCCTGCTCGGGATGGATGCGCGCGAGCGGCTGGTGGGCGAAGCGGATCACCCAGGCCTGGCCGCCGGCGAAGGCGGCGATCCAGCCGGCCGACGGCTGCAGCAGCAGCTTGCCGCGCTGTCCGGCGCTGCCCGGCGGCGCGGCCGCCAGGGTCATCAGGCCATCCTGCACCACGTACTGCGGCGGCGCGTAGCCGGCGCCGTCGCTGGGCTGCACGCGGATATCGGCAGCGGCCGCGACCGGCACCAGCACCCGCGTGGCCGCGCTCACCCGGGTGTTGAACCACAGGTCCCAGGCCACCGAGGTCTTGCGCACGTTCTGCGCCTGCACCTGCAGCAGCACGCTGTCGGCGCGCTGCGGCGACAGCGCGAAGGTCTTGTGCAGCCGCACGCCGCTGACCGGGCTGTCCACGCCGCGCAGCTGCAGGCGCTGCGGCGCGCGCGCGACGACGGTGGTGGTGGCGAAGCTCAGGTACGGGTCCGGCGGCCAGTTCGCATGCGCCGCGCGCCGCGCCGGATTGGCGTCCTGGTGTTGCCACCACGCGCTCTGCGGCCCGACCCAGACGTCGTGGCCGAAATAGGGGATATCGTTGGCCGCCGCGCTGACCGTCGGCAGCGGCTGGCGCTGCACCGCAGCGCCGACCTTGATCAGGTTGGGCCCGCCGCTGCGCTGGAAGCCCAGCACGCGCCCGCCCAGGGTCGGCGTGACCGTGAGCCGGACCACGCCGTTGTCCATGATCCACGGCGCCGTCGCATCGGTGCCAGGCGCGGTCGCCGGGGCCGCGGCGGCGAGCAACGGCCAGGCGCCGAGAAGCGCGAGCAGCGCCGCGCGTGGGCGCTGCCGTCCATTCTGCGTATTGGTGCGCATGGCGAACCTGTGATCGAGGAAGGGAGCCCGATTGTGGCGACTCTGCGGCCGCGGCGACAGCCGATCGGTTGCGCCTGCGCGCCGCGGTCCTTGCCGCTCGGCGCAATCCCACGGCCGCGGCTGTCGCAGGAGGGCGCACGGCTTCGGCCACGGGCCGATTCGAACACCTGCCCCTGTCGCACCAGCGAAGGCGACGGTCGTGGCGATTTCGGTCGCGGCTGGCGAAGTCCTCGAGCGGACGCCACAGCTCCGCCGCTTCTTCGATGACGCGGCGGCGGAGGAACCGCAGGGGTCACTGGCACAGCCGTAGCAGTGCCATGCGCCCGCGCGGCAAGTGAGAAACTCGCTGCCGCGCTCGGCACCTCAGGCGACGGGCTGCGGCGCGCGCCCACGCCGCGTGTCACTCAGAGCGCCGGATGACGCCGCGGCAGATGCGGCGTCACCGTTTGCTGCAGCCGCCGCACCAGCACCGGATCCATGAACGCGTAGTCGTCGGGAATATCCAGGCAGACGACGCGCTTGCCGCTCAGGTGCCGCTGGAACGCAGCCGACAGCTTGCTGCGGTGGCGCCGTTCCATCACGAAGATCAGGTCGGCCCAGGCCAGCAGCTCCGGCGTCACCGCGGTCTCGGCATCGGCATTGATCCCCGCCGATGCGGTCTCGATGCCGGGCCAGTCGGCGAACAGCTGCTCGGCGGTCGGGCTGCGCAGCCGGTTGCGGGCGCACAGGAACAGGACATGGCGGACGGGCACGGCGCGGCGGGTCGAAGGGCGGTGGGCCCATGGTAGCGGCGATCGCCGGCCGTTCGGGACGGCGATGCCGGGCCGCCGTCGGCTTGGGGCCGGCACTGTGCCGGGAGCGGCCGGCGTCGCGGCGCCGCCGCGACCGGACTCAGCGCGCGGCGGTCAACGCCGCCGGCGCGGCGCACGCCGCACGCAGCCCCTCCACCTCGTGCACCAGCGTGCCGCCCTGCGGCTGCGCCTGCGCCAGTTCGCGCTGCAGCGCCTGCAGTTCGCCACGCCCGTCGCCCGCACCGCCGCGGCGTTGGCAATGCAGCTCGGCGGCATAGGCGCGGGCGCGCCAGCGCAGCTTGCGGCTTTCGATGCCGTCCCCGCCCTGCCGCGCCTGCGCCTCCAGTTCGTGCAGCGCCTGCGCGTCGCGGCCGAGCCGGCCCAGGTTGCGCGCCCAGGCCACGCGCACCGCGCGCGTGCGCGGATGGGCCGGGCCGTAGCCGCTCTCGGTGCGGCGCAGCGCCTGCGCCAGCAGCGCATCGGCCTGCCGCGGTTCGCCCAGCGCGGCGCGCGCCTCGGCGATCAACCGCTCGCTGTCGCCGACCGCCGGGTTGTTCTGGCCGAGCTGCGCGATCCAGCGCGCGCGCGCTTCGTACAGCGGCGCCAGCGCGTCGCGGTAGCGGCCCGCGGCCGACAGCGCCAGGCCCTGGTTGAGCAGCATGTACGGCAGCAGCGCCTGGCTGTCGGGCGCGCGCATGATCGCGACCGAGCGCGCCATGTCGGCGATCGCCTGCGCGTCCTGGCCGCGCTCCAGTTCCAGCATCGCCAGCGAACTCCAGCTCATGCCAGTGTCGCGGTGCGTCGGTCCCAACCGCTCCACGGTCAGCGCATGCGCGGCGCGCAGTTCGCGCTCGGCGATATCGAGACGGCCCTGGTCGATCATCACCGCCGCCCGCAAGCGCCGCAGCCCGAGGCTGACCGGATGGCGATCGCCGTTCAAGCTGCGCGACAGCGACAGCGCCGCGCTCACCGCCTGCTCGGCCTGGTCGACATCGCCGCGATCGCGATAGGCCACGCCCAGGCTGCGCAGCAGGTTGACGCTGAGCGGATGCCGCGGGCCGGCCTGGCGGTCGAGCAAGGCCAGCGCCTGCAGGTAGCCGGCGATCGCCGCGTCGGTGTGGCCGATGTCGCTGTCCATCGAGGCGACGTCGGTCATGCTCTCGACGATGCCCGCCGGGTCCTTGAGCACGTCGCGGTGCAGCGCCAGCGCGCGCTCGAACCAGGCCCGCGCCGATGCGCGTTCGCCGAGCACGCGCCGGCAGCGCCCCAGTTGCGAGAAGAAGCCGGCCGCCTGCAGCGGCAGCTGCGCCTGCGCTTCCTGCGCCTGCGCCGCCAGCGGCTGCAGCATCGCCACGCACTCCTGCGAACGGCTCAGCAGGCGCAGCGCACGCCCATGTTGCGCCGCCGCTTCCAGGCGCAGCGCCAGCGGCACGTCGTCCTGCGTGGCCAGCAGCGCGCGCTGCCGTTCCAGCAGCAGCAAGGCTTCGCGATAGTCGCCCAGGCCGATGCGCAGGCGCGCGATCACCCCCTGCAGTTCCGCACGCGCCAGCGGCTGCCGCAGCAGTTCGCGTTCGCCGCGCTGTTCGCCGCTGGCAAGCAGCCCGCGCAGGTCGAAGCCGTCGCCGCGCTGCGCGTTGCCGGCGCGATCGAACAGGCCGATCACGAAGTCCTGCATCGCCTGCGCGCGCACGGTTTCGCGATGCGCCTCGCGCACCTGCCACAGCGCCACGCCTGCGGCGCCCAGCAGCGCGGCGGCGGTCAGGCTGCCGAGTACCAAGCTCCAACGGTGCCGCTGCAGGTATTTCTGCAGGCGGTAGGCCACGCCCTGCGGGCGCGCCTGCACCGTCCGCCCCTGCAGATGGCGGCGCAGATCCTGGGCCAACGCCTCGGCCGAGGAATAGCGCTGCGGCAGCGGCTTCTGCAGCGCCTTGAGCAGGATGTTGTCCAGATCGCCGCTCAGCCGCCGCGCCAGGCGCCGCGCCTCGGCGGGATCGCGCTGTCCCTGCTGCGCCGCGCGCACCACCGCCGCCGACGGTCGCGGTGCCTCCACCGCCAGGATCGCGCGCTCCCATTCGGCATCGCTGCTGCGGCGCAGGTGATAGGGCTTCTGGTCGGTGAGCAGTTCGTACAGCACCACGCCCAGCGAATACACATCGGTCAGCGTGGTGATCGGTTCGCCGCGCACCTGCTCCGGCGCGGCGTAGTGCAGGGTGAACGCGCGCGCCTCGGTGCGCGGATGCGCGTCGGCCGCAGGGTCGGCCTCGGTGTCGAGCAGCTTGGCGATGCCGAAGTCGAGCAGCCGCACGTCGCCTGCGGCGTTGACCAGGATATTGGACGGCTTCAGGTCGCGATGCACGATCAGGTTGGCGTGCGCGTGGCTGACCACCTCGCACACCTGCAGGAACAGCCGCAGCCGCGCGCTCACCGGCAGGTGCAGGCGCTGGCAATAGTCGGTGAGCGGCTCGCCTTCGACATAGGCCAGCGCCAGGTACGGGCGTCCGTCGCTGGCGATGCCGGCGTCGAGCAAGCGCGCCAGGTGCGGATGCTCCAGCCGCGCCAGGATCTCGCGTTCGCGGGTGAAGCGCTGGCGCAGCGCGGCATCGGCATAGCCGGGACGCAGCAGCTTCAGCGCGACCTGGCGCTGGTACAGCCCGTCGGCGCGCTGCGCCAGCCAGACCTGGCCCATGCCGCCTTCGCCGAGCAGCCGTTCCAGCGCATACGGCCCGATCCGGCTGCCGGCGCACAGGCACTCCATGGCGGTGGCCAGCAGCGGCTCACTGAGCAGGTCCGAGCCGGCCGCGTCCAGCGCCAGCATGCGCACCAGTTCATCGGCGCTGGCCGGATCCTGCGCGTGCAGCTGCGCCAGCCGCGCCGCGCGCGCCTCCGGGGTCAGCTCCAGCAGTTCGTCGAGCAACGGCGACAGGCGTTGCCACTGCAGCGCGTCCATGCGGTGCTCCGGTCGGTCCTAGTGATCCTGCATCGCCGCCAGCAGGAAGATGCGCGCCTTCTGCCAGTCGCGGCGGATGCTGCGTTCGGAGCGCTGCATCAGCTCGGCGATCTCCTGTTCGGACAGGCCGGCGAAATAGCGCAGCTCCACCACCTTGGTCAGGCGCTCGTCGATCGCCTGCAGCCGGTCCAGCGCCACGTCCAGCGCCAGCAGATCCTCGTCCAGGCGCACCCCGCCGCTGTCCTCGGGAATCTCGGCGACGCGCTTGAGATCGCCGCCGCGCTTGCGGGTCAGGCGGTTGCGCGCGTAATCCACCACCACGCTGCGCATCGCCGAGGCGGCGTAGGCGAAGAAGTGCGCGCGGCCGTCGAAACGGGCCATGCCGTGCGCGCCGAGCAGCTTCAGATAGGACTCGTGGACCAGCGAGGTCGCATCCAGGGTCTGCGCCTGCTGCCCGGCCAGCTGGCGCCGGGCCATGCTGTGCAGTTCCTGGTAGAGCGTGCTGAGCACGCGATCCAGCGCCTCGCGGTCGCCGCCGCGCGCGGCGTCCAGCCACACGGTGATCTCGGGAGCAGTCTCTACCACGGCGGTCTCTCCTCCGGCCGGGAGTCGCGCGGACTATAGCGCGCGCCGGCGGCCAGCGGCGGCCGCCCGTCAGCGCTGGCAGCTCCCGCACCAGACGCTGGCGCGCTGGCCGATGCTGGCGTGGCGCAGCGGCCGCCCGCAGCGCTTGCAGGCCTCGCCCTCGCGGCCGTAGACAGCCAGTTCCTGCTCGAAATAGCCCGGCGCGCCGTCCGGGCTGATGAAGTCGCGCAAGGTGGTGCCGCCGCGGGCGATGGCGTAGCCGAGGATCGCCTTGGCCGCCTCGGCCAGGCGCGCATAGCGTGCCCGCGAGACCTCCCCGGCCTCGCGCAGCGGACTGATTCCTGCCTGGAACAGGCTTTCGGCGGCATAGATGTTCCCGACTCCGACCACGATGCGTTGGTCCATCAAGAACGTCTTTACCGGCGCACTGCGGCCACGGCTGCGCCGGAACAGGTAATCCCCGTCGAATTCGTCCGACAGCGGCTCCGGCCCCAGCTCCTCGAGCAGCGGGTGAGTCTGGCCCGGCGCCTGCCACAGCAGGCAACCGAACCGGCGCGGATCGTTGAAGCGCAGCACGCGCCCGTCTTCCAGGCTGATGTCGACATGGTCGTGCGCCCGCGGAGGCGTGTCCCCGGGCAGCACCCGCAGGCTGCCGGACATGCCCAGGTGCAGCAGCGCGCTGCCGGCGTCGGTGTCCATCAGCAGGTACTTGGCACGGCGGCGGATGCCGTCGATGCGCTGCCCCGGCAGCTGCTGCGCCACTTCCGGCGGGATCGGCCAGCGCAGGTCCGGCCGGCGCAGGATCACGCCGTGGATGCGCCGCCCCAGCAGATGCGGCTCCAGGCCGCGCCGGGTGGTTTCTACTTCGGGGAGTTCGGGCATGGGTGCTGGACTGCGTGACAATCGATTGACAAGCTTAGCTGGCGAAGTGTGTCGCGATTGTCGGACGTGGCGGCGATGGGGGACGGGCGGAGGGTAGGACCCGGCCAAGTCTTCATCCCGACTATCAAGACACCGGTTCGGCGCTGTAACACACGGTGCGCCGGGCCAACTCGCGTAACGTTCCGGAGATGCCCTGCCAGCCTTGGATGGGCGAGGGGAGATGCATCACAAAACATGGCACGGGCAATTTCATCGCCCTGATGTCTTGTAGCTTGTGTTTCGGGTGTTGGACCAAATGGATTCTAGGCGGGGTAGCTGCAAAGGCTGTCATAGAAAAGGATATCGAGTCAGTACACACTCTGTCGCGAGCATGCGCGAAACGCTGTGGCATCATCTAAGAGAGCCGAGGGTCGTCAAGCGGCATCTTGTTCTTGTGGCCTGGAAGTGCTTTACGGACATCTGTTAAAGATATCGATCTTACTAGTAGCCAATCGAAATCAACTGACTAAGGAAGAGTCATGGCGTACAAGAACAACAATTGCTCGGCGTTTGGCCTCTTCCATATGTTGAAATCGAGGTGGCCACGAATAGCGGTTGCTACTCTCGTGCTTTTTACTTGGCTACCTTTGTTGGCGATTGGGCAGGAAGCCAATCAAACCTTTCGCGTGAACAAAAGCGATGGCACATTAGTTGGAACTTACGAGACCCAGCAGCAGGCCGAAGCAGCGATCCGAGCCATTCCGGGACCTGCAAATGCGCCCGATGCCTACCAGTATGTAACCGAGATTAAATCGACTTCGCTCTCTGCAGACGGCGAAATTTCAATAGTTTATTGGATGGGAAAAAAGGAGAGAACACTCCAGTATTTCGGAATCAACGGGCAAAGTACCGACACGGAAGAGGAACTAATTAGCGAATCTATTGGGGCGCTCAATCAAGGAGGTAGCCCGCCATGCGCATCGGCAACATTCTTGCGTACGAGCGAATGGAGCCCGTATTCCCCAGACCTTGAAGGCATGGAAGTCGCAGATTACTACTACACTTATCCGTACTTTAATGATTTGGATGGAAGTTGCACCGTAGAGGCTAGTGAAGCTCAGATCATGAGGATTTCGATTTGCCCGAATCCGTATATGACCTGGAAAGTTGACCAGAACGCTTGCATAAATGAGGAATTTACGGCGACTGTAGTCACCACTCAAATGGAATGTACTCGCGGCACCAAAAGCCCGTCAGGACTTTTCGGAAACCCCTGCGATGTAAAGACCGGCGACAAATACGAGACAGAAAAAGACATCGACCTCGGCTGGATAGAGCTGGAGCGGTATTACCATTCGGGTGTCGTGACGACATCGGGGCGCTGGGGATTGGGTTGGTCGGACTCTCACCAGATCCGTCTTTCCATAGCTTCCCCGTATTTCGGAGTCATCGAGGGAAGTGGTTATGCAACTCTTTTTATGCCGGCCAGTGGAGAATATCTGGCAGCTAACGGAAGCGGCGAGCGCATAACGGCCGACGGAAGCAACTGGAAGCTGTATCGCCAAGATGGTGTCTACACATTTGATGGAGCGGGCCGCCTTGTTTCGCGTGACAACGAGGACGCAAGCCGGCTCTTCTACAGCTATGACCAGCATGGAAGGCTGCAGTCAATCGTTTCCGCTCAAGGGCGCGCTATCGAATTCGCTTATGCAGATACATCGAGCGATGCGCAGATTACTGGGGTGAGTTCCCAAGGGTCTCTACTAGCCTCCTATACATACGATAACGGGCGACTCAGCACCGTGACGTATCCAGATGGGGGACAACGCACATACCATTATGAAGATGCTCGCTTTCCGCGGCACTTGACCGGTATCACCGCAGAGGATGGTCAACGGTTCAGCACATTTGCATACGATGACAAAGGGCGCGCCATATCCAGCACGCACGCAGGCGGCGCCGATGCGAGCAACTTTGTTTATACGCCGGCAGGGACGATTGCCACCGATGCGCATGGCGAGCAGTCCACCTTTACCATGACAAGCGCCGGCGAAGGCCCGCCAAAAATAGCGTCAATCACGAATAGTGCCGGAACTGAGACCTACTCGTACTACGAGGCTTCCACCGATTTTCGTCGTCGTCTTAGCGCTAAAACCGATCGCGCTGGGGTGGTTACCAAGCATACTTACGGTGACGTGGTCGAGTCCGGCGTAAGAATGAGTGTGCATACAGTTCAAAGAGCTTTCGGGCTTCCGGAACAGAGTACGGTCATTACTCATACCACCACTGATTCGAACCGTGTGCTGCGTCTCCAGTCCGATCGTGCAATCGTCAGCTATGCGCGCAATGCCAGGCTGCAACCGCAGACCGTAACCACGACCGACATAGACACCAACCAAGCCCGCGTCACCGCGATCAGCTACTGCGAAACAGCGGATGTTTCAGCACCGGGAAGCACGTGCCCCATCGTTGGGCTGATCAAGGCAGTTGACGGCCCCCGAACCGATGCCGCCGATAGTGTGCAGTACGCTTATTACCCCAGCGACGACGCGGGTTGCACGAGCCCTGGTGGAGTTTGCCGTTATCGAAAAGGCGACCTATGGAGGGTCACCAACGCCCTCGGTCAGGTGACCGAGTACCTGTCCTACGACGGCGTCGGTCGCGTGCTGTCGATGAAAGACGCCAACGGCCTGGTGATCGACTACACCTATCACCCGCGCGGCTGGCTGACGGCCAGCAAGGTTCGCGGTGCCGACACTGCCAGCGAGAACGACGACCGCATCACCCTGATCGACTACTGGCCGACCGGGCTGGTCAAGCAGGTGACCCAGCCAGATGGCGCATTCACCCATTTCACCTACGACACGGCGCAGCGTCTGACCGATATCGCCGACAACGCCGGCAATTCAATGCACTACACGCTGGACAACGCCGGCAACCGGTTCAAGGAAGACACCAAGGACGCGTCGGGCACGCTCAAGCGCACGCTGTCGCGGATCTATAACCAGCTCGGCCAGCTGGCGACGCAGGCCACTGCCGGCGGCGACCCGACCGACTTCGGCTACGACGCCAACGGCAACACCAAGACGGTGACCGACGCACTTGGTCACGTCAGCCAGAACGACTACGACCCGCTCAACCGCCTGGCGCGTACACTGCAGGACGTGGGTGGTATCAATGCTGAGACCAAGTTTGGCTACGACGCGCTCGACAACCTGACCAAGGTCACCGATCCGAAAGGCCTGGACACCACCTACGCCTACAACGGCCTGGGCGACCTGACCACGCTGACCAGCCCGGATACCGGCACGACGACCTATACCTACGACAGCGCCGGCAACCGCGCCACGCAGACCGATGCGCGTAACGTCACCACCACCTACAGCTACGACGCCCTGAACCGGCTGATCCAAGTCGCGTATCCGACCAGCAGCCTCAACGTCACTTATACCTACGACGTGAGCCAGACTGTCTGCGCTAGCGGCGAAACCTACGCGATCGGCCGCCTGGCCCGGATGCAAGACGGCAGCGGCAGCACCGACTACTGCTACGACCGCTTCGGCGACCTGGTCCGCAAGGTACAGACCACCAATGGCAAGGTGTTCGTGCTGCGCTACGCCTATACCAAGGCCGGCCAGTTCAGCCGGCTGACCTATCCCGACGGCGCAGCGGTGGACTATGTGCGCAACGCCCAAGGCCAGACCACCGAGGTCGGCGTGACCCCAGCCGTTGGCACACGGCAGGTGCTGTTGAACAACGCGACCTACTACCCGTTCGGCCCGGTGGCGAGTTGGTCCTACGGCAACGGCCGTCCGATGCAGCGCGTGCTGGACCAGGACTACCGTCCCCTGGCGGTCAGCGACACCCGCAGTGACGGCCTGAGCACCGGCTTCGCTTTCGACCCGGCCGGCAACCTCAGCGCCCTGACCGCCGCGGGCAATACCGCTCCGGTAGTCAGCCTGGACTACGACGCGCTGGGCCGATTGACCGCGTTCAAGGACGGCCCGACCGGCACGGTGATCGACGGCTACAGCTACGACGCCACCGGCAACCGTCTTAGCGCCAAGGTCAATACCACCACGCAGACCTACAGCTATCCGGCGGCCAGTCACCGCCTGAGCGCGGTGGCCGGCACCGCCCGCACCTACGACGCGATTGGCAATACGCTCTCGATCGGTGGCACCGCGCAGGAATTCGTGTACGACGCCAACGGCCGCATGGGCCAGGCCAAGCACGCGGGCGCGGTCGTGATGAACTACCAATACAACGGTCGCGGCGAGCAGGTCCGCAAGTTCCTGGGCACGGCCGGCACCTACACGTTGTACGACGAAACCGGGCACTGGCTAGGCGACTACGATTCGACTGGTCTAGCACTGCAACAAGTGATCTGGCTGGACGACTTGCCGGTTGGCGTGCTGGCGAGCAATAGTCTGCATTACGTGCAACCAGATCACTTGGGCACCCCGCGTGCAGTGATCGATCCGGTCCGCGACGTGGCGATCTGGACCTGGGAGTTGAAGGGTGAAGCTTTCGGTAAAACTCCGCCGAATCAGGACCCGGACGGCGACGGCACGGCCTTCGTGTTCGACATGCGCTTCCCGGGGCAGCGCTACGATGCGGCGACAGGGTTCAACCAGAACTATTTCCGGGACTATGACGCCAGCACCGGGCGTTATGGGCAGAGTGATCGGATCGGACTAGCTGGGGGAGTTAACACGTTCGCCTATGCTGGTGGAAATCCTGTAAGCAGTATTGATCTGTTTGGGCTGGCGCCCGGTGATCGCTATAAAACAATTGATAGTGCCGCTGCAGCCGCTGTTAGTGATGCAAATACTCTGACTCGCAGGTCAGGATTTGAATATGGCGGGAGGCTAAAGTTGTTGCCTGGTGGCGGTTATACATATACGTCTCCAATCACGGACGGCGATAAGTTTCAAGTTACCTTGCAGCCTATGCAAAAAGATTTTGTTGGCGACTACCATTCGCATGGAAATTACTATAAATATTTCGACGGGCGACCGGTAAATCCTGAGCTTTTTAGTGAGCCGGGAGATTACGACTCTGCCATCGACGATGCGCGGTTCGCAGCCTCCTTTGGAAATCCTTATTTTTCATATCTCGGCACGCCTACTGGTGTAATTAAGCGATTCAATCCAGTTACTGGAAATGTAAGGAATGTCCCTTATCCGTCTCCTGGAGATAAATATGATTGCGAAAGTGGGAAGTAGAATCATCGCTACTATCAGCATCTTGGCAATTCCGGCCATTGCAACAATGGCGAAAGGAGAGCCTCTTACGCCTGCTCCAAAATGCCAGGAGGGTGGAATACTGCGAGCTATCGATCAGTCTTATCAAGACTTTTCCACGTTCTTGTCCAAGGTGCCTGCGCAGCCTGCAAATAAGCCGCTGAGAGAATTTTTAAGGAAGATAGAAAATTACCAATTAACCGCAGTTTTAGAGCAGGATAAATATACGGTAAAGTTTTTGCCATACAATTACCCTCGTGGGACCATAAAGGGGGCTGGTGCTAAGTATTCAGTCAATAAATGCACTTACCGGATTGAGGATATTCAGGGGCGAGCTCCGTTGGAGTAGCGACAACAACGGCCGTCCGATGCAGCGCGTGCTGGACCAGGACGACCGTCCCGTGGCGGTCAGCGACACCCGCAGTGACGGCCTGAGCACCGGCTTCGCCTTCGACACGGCCGGCAACCTCAGCGCCCTGACCGCCGCGGGCAATACCGCTCCGGTAGTCAGCCTGGACTACGACGCGCTAGGCCGATTGACTGCGTTCAAGGACGGCCCGACCGGCACGGTGATCGACGGCTACAGCTACGACGCTACTGGTAACCGGCTCAGCGCCAAGGTCAACACCACGACGCAGACCTATACCTATCTGGCCACCAATCACCGCCTCAGCGCAGTGGCCGGTAAGGCCCGCACCTACGACGCGATCGGCAACACGCTGTCCATCGGCGGCACCGCACAGGAGTTCGCCTACGACGCCACGGGCCGGATGAGCCAGGCCAAACGCGCGGGCACGGTGGTGATGAAGTACGGCTACAACGGCCGCGGCGAGCAGGTGCGTCGGGTGGACAAGACCAATACCTACACGCTGTACGACGAGAGCGGGCACTGGCTGGGCAACTACGACGCCAACGGCGCGTCGCTGCAGCAGGCGATCTGGCTGGACGACCTGCCGGTGGGGGTGTTGGCCAAGAACAGCCTGCGCTACGTGCAGCCAGACCACCTGGGCAGTCCGCGCGCAGTGATCGACCCGGTGCGCGACGTGGCGATCTGGACCTGGGACCTGAAGGGCGAAGCCTTCGGCAACACCTCGCCGGACCAGGACCCGGACAAGGACGGCACCGCATTCGTGTTCGATATGCGCTTCCCGGGGCAGCGCTACGATGCGGCGACGGGGTTCAATCAGAACTACTTCCGCGATTACGATCCCAGCACTGGGAGGTATGGGCAGAGTGATCCGATTGGGTTGATAGGAGGAACTTCTACCTATCTTTATTCGTTAGGTACACCGACTCGCCTCTATGATCCACTTGGATTGGAAGCTGTCTGGGATACCAAGACTTGCGCTGGCCAACTAGGTCTAACAACCTGTGATGGAAAAGGTGGCTTCATGGTGAGTAACTGCAATAATGGTTGCGATCGCGAGTGCACGCAGCGTCATGAAGAAGAGCACAAGAGATTTCTTCAAACCGTGCATCCTGGTGCATGCTTGGGCCGTCCGCTTGGAGCAGCTCCTTGGCCTCAGACTTACAGTGCTGATAGCGCGGCTTATGCGCGTGAGTTCCATGAAACGGAATGTAGAGCTGATGCCATTACCATTGATTGCATCTCAAAACTTAGGAAAAATATTCCATTAGATGCGAATGCAAAGCGTAATCTTCTTGAAGCCACAAAACGTCGGGAGTCCAGAAAATGCGAAGACTATGGCTTTTGATTTTTTTAGTACCAATTATATCCAATGTTGTTGCCAGCGAAGCATGCGAAACTTCCCTTGGAGTAGACCATAAGTTGCCCGCTGCGGTTAAAAAGGAACTCAAGAAGCAAAAAATGGAAAAATTCCAATTAGTGAACAAAACGGTATGCACAACATATGTGACTTGGTATGCCTTGCCACCGGATTTCCCACCTTCGCAGCCTTGGCCACCAGGAGTCATGAAACTTGTTTCATGGAACACAAAGAGAAATAAGGCGGAAATTCTTTAATTTTTTGAGCTTTTTCATGACAAACAATCGCGCGACAAACAATCGCGCCCCTCTACGAAGCCGCGAGCAATACTCCCGCAATCGGCAGTATCGGGCAGGAGTTCGATTACGACGCCACGGGCCGGATGAGCCAGGCCAAGCGCGCGGGCGCGGTGGTGATGAAGTACGGCTACAACTGGCGCGGCGAGCAGGTGCGGCGGGTGGACAAGACCAACACCTACGCGCTGTACGACGAGAGCGGTCACTGGTTGCGCAACTACGACGCCAACGGAGCCGCGCTGCAGCAGGCGATCTGGCTGGACGACCTGCCGGTGGGCGTGCTGGCCAAGAACAGCCCGCGCTACGTACAGCCGGACCATCTGGGCAGCCCGCGCGCGGTGATCGACCCGACCCGTGATGCCGCGATCTGGCGCTGGGACCTGAAGGGCGAAGCGTTCGGCAACACCCCGCCGGACCAGGACCCGGACAAGGACGGCACCGCGTTCGTGTTCGACATGCGCTTCCCCGGGCAGCGCTACGATGCGGCGACGGGGTTCAACCAGAACTACTTCCGGGACTATGACTCCAGCACTGGGCGGTATGGGCAGAGTGATCCGATTGGAATTCCAGGTGGTATTTCTACCTACAACTATGTCATGTCAAGTCCACTAATATTTTTCGACATTTTTGGATTAGAGCCTGTTTGGGATACCAAAACATGCAGCGGATCATATGGCCTGACATACTGTGATGGAAAAGGCGGCGTAGAAGCTGGAAATTGCAATCTTGGTTGCGGAACTGTATGCACTCAGCCTCACGAAAATGAGCATAAGAGATTTCTCGAAACGAGACATCCTGGCTCATGCATCGGGCGGCCCAGAGGCGCTCAGCCATGGCCCAAAGACTACGACTATGAAAAATGGCGTGAGGAGTCTTTTGAAACTGAATGTCGCGCCGACAAAATAATTATCTGCTGCCTGAAAAAGATTAAGGCCAGCGGAATTAAAGACAAAGACATTGATCAGCAACTAAATCAAGCCATAAAAAGACGAGAGGATAACAAATGCGCTTCTTCTGGATACTAATTATATTAGCCATTCCTTGCGTAGCTGTTGCGAAAAACTGCAAGACCACGCTTGGGATTGATAAGAGCCCGCCACCTGAAGTCAAGCTTCAAATGGAGAAACTTGGATTGAATAATTTTCAGCTAATCGATCGAAGGGTTTGCAAGAAAACGGTCCGTTGGTTCGCGATACCTGAAAAATACCCAGCCAACGCTCCAAGACCTCCGGGTTCAGAGCATTGGCTCATACTTGATCTAAAAAGCCGAGAAGTTGAGTTCATCCCAGCGCCAGGCTGAAAACTAGATGTGTAAATCACTAAGTTATTACAGCTGGAGTTGCTTGAACTCACTTCTTACCCTGACTGTAGCGGTGTCGCCAAAAATGCACCCGAGGGAATATCTGTTTAAGTGAATATTTTCTCTGGCACCTTTGATCGTCCACACGCCGCCCGATTCCCACCCGACGCCTTCGGCTGCGTGGGTCGGGGGCGCTGGGCGGAGACACACCAGTGTGCGCGGGCGGAGCAAGCCGGCGGCAGCATCGTATAGGATGCCTCCCATATCCGTTAAGGAAGCACGATTTTTTCAAGGAGAGCCGGAGCAATGAGCTGGACAAATCATCGCGTGTTGACTGCGTTTCTATTTGTCGCCGCCTCGATGCTTTCCACGCTGGCATCGAGCGAAGAGATACAGGAACGCACATCGATTCTCGATAGCACGAAGGAGGCGCTCAAAAAGGGCGACTTCGCAGCGCTCGAGCGGCAGGCCACGCAATTCCGAACGCGGCAAACCCGTACCTCCAGCGGCGTCTGGAAATTGAGTGTGCTCCATGGCGGCGTCGATCGCTATTTCCTCATAGGTACGTACGACGAGGCGACATGGGCGGAAAAGGAACAGACCGCCAAACGCTGGATCGCGGCATATCCGAAGTCTCCGACCGCACGGTTGGCGTACGCGGAGTGGCTGTCCAGACGCGCCTGGAGCCATCGCGGCGGGGGCTATGCGAATACGGTTCGACCGGAGGACTGGGCACCGTTCAGAGCCGGAATCGAGGCGACGAGACGCTATCTGGAGGACAACAAGAAGATCGCATCGTCGGATCCGGAGTGGTACGTCAAGATGGAATCCGTCGCCAAGGCGCAGCAGTGGGACGATGCCCGTTTCCAGACCTTGATCGATGAAGCGATGACGCGGTATCCCGAGTACTACGAGATCTATTTCCACGCGATCGAGTTCTATTCGCCAAAATGGGGAGGCAGTGCGGCCGACATCGAACGGTTCACCAGGATGGCGATGGAGCGCACTCGTGCGCGGGAAGGGAAAGGACTGTACGCACGCATCTATTGGTACGCCTCGCAATCGGTCTACGACGAACGACTGTTCAGCGAGTCGCTTGCGCGCTGGTCGACCATGCGTGCGGGAATCGACGATGTGCTCAAGGTCTATCCGGATGAGTGGAACCTGCAGAATTTTGCCCGTTTCGCCTGCTTGGCACGCGACCGGGAAAAGGCGCTGGAACTGATCGGACGCGTGCGGGGCCCGACCTACATCATGGTCTGGAACAACGAAGAGAATTTTCAGCGTTGCAAGAGCTGGGCATTGCAGAGCGTCATCTAGGCATCAGCGGTGGACGGCGGCGTCGGGCAACGGCGAGGAGACACATCGAACTTACCTGCAGAGCGAAACGACCATGCACTCTTCCTCGCACAGCAAACTGGCCGCGATGTACTGCTTTCTCGCCTTGGCGATGGTCGGCATTCGAAGCGATGCGACCGCCGTCTGTTTCCTTTCGATGGCGCTGCTGCACCTTTCCTTAGGTGCAAAATCGTCCAGGTGACGGAACTCACGTCTCAAGCCCCGCGCTAAGACCCGACATGGACGACATGGGCCGGGTCAACCTCTCACTGCGGCGGCGCCGCCAGCTCCCTGGCGCTCAAGTACCCATCGCCATTGCCGTCCTGCTTGCGAAAACGAGCAGTCAACGTAGCCTGGTGCTGGACGCGGGTGATCGCCTTGCCGCGGCCGCCGGGGAGTTCGGCGGGGCTGAGCACGCCGTCGTGGTCGAGGTCGCGGGCGTCGAAGGCGTAGCTCATCCAGGCCAGGTATTCGTCCAGGCTGACGCGGCCGTCGCCGTCGCGGTCCATGCGCTGCAGGTAGCTTCCGGTGGTATCGACCACCTGCGCGCTGGCGGCGCCGACGGCGTCGCCAAGCACGGCCAATGCCACGAGTACTGCCATGAACGACGAACGCCGCACGAGGCGGCGTTCGCGAAGCGTCTGCAGGAAACCGCGGCTCATGCCAACGCGTAGCCCTTCAACCGCGCCGCATACGCCTGCAACGCGGCGATACCGCTGGCCTCGGCGTCGTGGCACCAGGCCTGCAGTTGCTTCAGGCGTTCGCTGGCGTCGTGGCTGCGCGCTTCCAGCAGGGCGGCCAGGCGTGCGCGGTGCTCGACCAGGGTGCGCATGCGCGGGCGCTGCGCGACCCAGTGCTGCAGCTGTTCGCGCGCGTCCGGCTTGAGCCAGCGGCCGTCGTCGACCAGGCCCTTGCGCAGGCGCCGCGGCAGCAGTTGGCGCAGCTTGGCGCCGGCCTGCGCGGCCTCTTCCTTCAGCGCCGGGGTGAAGACGTTGCGCTGGTAGTCGGTCATCGCCTGGAAACGGTGCGAGAGCAGCGCGCGCAGGGTGTCGGCATCGGGCACGGCGATGTTCGGGCGCACGTCCAGGGTCGGCGCCACGCGCAGGATCTTGGCCAGGCGCAATGCGGCCAGCGCGCGGATCGCGACCCAACCGATGTCCAGTTCCCAGCGCCGCATCGAGAAGCGCGCCGAACTCGGGAACGCGTGGTGGTTGTTGTGCAGTTCTTCGCCGCCGATCCACAGCGCCCACGGGGTCAGGTTGGTCGAGGTGTCGGCCGATTCGAAGTTGCGGTAGCCCCACCAGTGGCCGAGGCCGTTGACCACGCCGGCCGCCCAGAACGGGATCCAGGCCATCTGCAACGCCCACAGGGCGATGCCGGGCAGGCCGAACAGCAGGAAGTTGAAGGCGAACAGGGCGATGGGCCCCCAGTTCGCGTGCGCGGTGTACAGGCGGCGCTCGATCCAGTCGTCCGGGGCGCCCTTGCCGTACTGCTCGATGTCGCCGCGCATGGCGCGCGCTTCGCGGTACAGCTCCACGCCGCGCCAGAACACGCGGCCGATGCCCTTGGTCTGCGGGCTGTGCGGATCCTCGTCGGTTTCCACCTTGGCGTGGTGCTTGCGATGGATCGCCACCCACTCCTTGGTGATCATCGAGGTGGTGAACCAGGTCCAGAAGCGGAAGAAGTGCGACAGCAGCGGATGGAAATCGACGCCGCGGTGCGCCTGGCTGCGGTGCAGGTACAGGGTCACCGCGAAGATGGTCAGCTGGGTGAACACCAGCAGCACCGCCAGCATGCCCCACCAGCCGACGTCGAGCAGGCCGGTGCTGAGGAAATCGAGGATCGCGTCGGACATTGCCAGAACTCCAGGCCGGTGAAGGCGTGCGCCAGGTTGGTATAGGAGACATGATGGGGCCAGTGGCGGCAAACTTCACCCATCGCCTGCGTACGGTATTCAGCCGCTGCGCGCTCTTGATCACAGAACGGTTTCACTTCCATGTCCGCCCCCCTCCCCGATGCAACTCCCATGCCGGCCGCCGCGCCGCTGATCGAACTGGACCGCGCCAGCGTGGTGCGCGGCCAGGTGCGCGTGCTGCACGAGCTGAGCCTGCGCATCGAGCTCGGCCAGCACACCGCGCTGCTCGGCCCGAACGGCTGCGGCAAGTCCTCGTTCATCAAGCTGATCACGCGCGAGCTGTATCCGCTGGCGCGCGCCGGCGAAGCCGCGCCGGTGCGGGTATTGGGACAGAGCCGCTGGCAGGTGGACCGGCTGCGCAGCCAGCTGGGCATCGTCACCGGCGACCTCAGCGTCAATCTCGCCGACATGCCCGGGCTGGACGTGGAGAGCGCGGTGCTGTCGGGCTTCTTCGCCAGCTACGTGGTGCCGCCGCATCGCGAGGTGACCCAGACCATGCGCGACCGCGCGCGCGAGGCGCTGCAGCTGGCGCATGCGTTGCCGCTGCTGCAGCGGCCGTATGCGGAACTGTCGGCCGGCGAGACCCGGCGCGTGCTGATCGCGCGGGCGCTGGTCAACCGGCCGCAGGCGCTGCTGCTGGACGAACCCAGCACCGGGCTGGACCTGATCGCGCGCCAACACCTGCTGGCGACGATGCGCGACCTCGCCCGCCAGGGCATCACCCTGGTGCTGGTGACCCACCACATCGAGGAGATCGTGCCGGAGATCGAGCGGGTGATCCTGCTGCGCGGCGGCCATGTGTATGCCGACGGCACGCGCGAGGAACTATTGGCCGATGCGCCGTTGTCGGCGGTGTTCGGCGGCGCGGTGCGGGTGCGCCGCGATGGCGCGACCTATAGCGCGAGCGTGGCCGAGGTGGAATAGGCGGCGGTGCGGGCTTCTGGTCTACGCACGGCCGTTGACGCTGGTCTTTCATGGCCAGCGATGTGAGCGCTGGATATGCCGCCGCGACATCGGCGCCGATACGCCCACTCGACAGCCGTGCCGATGACTTCGTTCGTCGCGACTGAAGTCGCTCCTACGGTGGCGCTATGGCGTTATGGCGTTGCTGCATCGGCTAACGCGCGGGCATGCTGAAGCAGCTGTCTGTTTGTCTGCGCATCCGGTCGTATCGCGGGCAACACCTGTGGGAGCGACTTCAGTCGCGACGGGCGGTACCGACACGCCATCGCAACTGAAGCCCTTCCTCCCCACCACGTCTGCTCCTTCCACTTCGCCAAGCGTGGAACCCCGCGCTGAAAACACGCTAGCCGCCACGCCCATCGGCAGCCGGTGGCTGCGCCTGGTGCAGATCCAGCGCCAGGAAATGGTGCACCACCGGCCGCTCCGGGCCGATGTGGTAGCGCAGCGCGGCGTCCTGCAGGTCGGCGTCGGCATGCGAGACGCGCTGGTGCTGGCGCAGATGCTCGGCCCAGGATTCGACCAGGAACCATTCCATCACCCGCTCCGGCTCGTTGCTGTGCTCGGTGATGCCCCAGGCGTAGGCACCGTCGCGGCGCCGCTCCTGCGACAGCTCGCGCAAGGCGTGCAGGAACGGCGGCCGGTCGGAAGCACGCACGCGGTATTCGATCTGCACCATCACCGGGCCGCGGTCGTGCGCCACCGGTGCGTTGAGCAAGGGCTCGGGCCAGTGGTTGGATGGCTGCAGGTCGGCCTCGCCCTTGGGCAGGCGCAGGCGATGGAATACCAGCGCGACCAGCAGCAGCGCGCCGGCGCCGAGCAGCAGCGTGGCGGCGATGCCGAGCTGCGCGGCGATCAACCCCCAGCCCAGGCTGCCGCCGGCCATCGCGCCGTTGAACACGGTCAGGTACACCGCCAGGCCGCGGCCGCGCACCCAGTTCGGCAGCACCGCCTGCGCCACGCCGTTGAGCGTGGTCAGCGCCACGATCCAGCCGACGCCGAGCACCAGCAACAACAGCACGGCGACCGTCTGCGACGGCGTGGCCGCCAGCGCCGCCATCACCGCCGCGGTCAACACCGCGGCCAGCAGCACCAGGCCATCGGCGTCCAGGCGCTTGCGCAACTGCGGCAGCACGATCGCACCGAGGATCGCGCCGACCCCGACCGCACCGAGCAGCACGCCGTAGAACCCGGCGCTGCCGCCGAGCATGCGCCGCGCCACCAGCGGCAGCAGCGCCCACACCGAACTGGCGAACACGAAGAACACCGCCGCGCGCAGCAGCACCACGTGCAACTCGCGGCTGGCGCGGGCATAGCGCAGGCCGGCACGAAAGGCGCCGAAGAACTGCTCGGACAGGCCGCTGTCGGCGACCTTGGCGCGCGGCCACCACAGCAGCGCGGCGACCACGAACACGTAGCTGAGCACGTCGCTGGCGTAGGCGGCGGCCGCGCCCAGGCTGGCCAGCAGCAGGCCGCCGCCGGCCGGGCCCAGCGCGCGCGCGATGTTGATGCCCAGCGAGTTCAGCGCCACCGCGTTCTTCAGGTCGGCGCGCGGCACCAGCTCCGGCACGATCGCCTGCCAGGTTGGCCCCATCAGCGCGCTGCCGATGCCGCCGACGAAGGTCAGCGCGACCAGGTATTCGACCGTGAGCGCGCCGGTCTTGGACAGCAGCAGCAGGCTGGCGCTGACGCTGGCCAGCAGCAGCTGCACGCAGATCAGGAAGCGGCGCCGGTCGAGGATGTCCGACAACACGCCGGCCGGGATCGCCAGCAGGAACACCGGCAGCGTCGCCGCGGTCTGCATCAGCGCCACCGCGGCAGGATTGTCGGACAGGTCGGTGACCAGCCAGGAACTGGCGACGTCGCGCATGAAGCTGCCGACGTTGCCGAGCACGGTGGCCGCCCACAACACCGCGAACACGCGATGCCGCAGCGGGGCGAAGCTGCCGGTCGCCGGCGCGGGTGCGGTGGACTCAGCCATGCGCGCGCTCGCGCAGGTCGTGCCAGGCCACCAGCACGAAGCCGCCGACCAGGCCCAGGTGTTCGTAGAACGCGTTCATCGCCGCAAAGCGTTGCATGCCGCTCATCTCCCAATAGCGGTTGGCCACGCACGCGGCCACCAGGGTGAAGCCGGCCAGCGCCAGGGCGCCCAGCCAACGATACGCGCCGCTCAGGATCAGCAGCGACGCGCCCAGTTCCAGCACGATCACCGCCGCCGCCAGCGGCGCGGCCGGCGCCATGCCGAAGTGCACCATTTCCGCCACTGCGCCGTCGAAGGCGAAGGCCTTGACCAGCCCGCCCTGCAGATAGGCCGCGCACAGGCCGAGCAGCGCCAGCCAGCGCAGCCATGCCGGGGTGAGGCGCGTGCCGACCGGGCGGGTCGCCTCACGCATGGCGCACGCTCCGCGCGATGCCGGCGGCGCGCGGCACGCCAAGCGCACCGCTGCCGGCCTGCGTGCAGATCGCGCGCGTCGTGCGCATCCGGCTCATACCGCCCAGCACGCGCAGCCCAGCGCGCCCCAGAAGCTCTTCAGGTCGGCGATCGGCAACTGGCTGCTCCACGCGGTGGCGTGCTGGTGCCCATGGATCGTGCAGTCGTGGGCGCAGCCGCAACTGACCGCGATCCGTTGCGACAGTGCCGCCGGCGGCGCCTCGCCCCAGGCGCCGTAGCCGCGGAAGCTGCGCGCCGGCGACCAGTCCGGCAGCGCCGGCGGCGGCGGCGCCTCGTCGTGTTCGGCGAACGCGCCGCTGGCCCACACCACCTTGCCGCCGACCATGGTCAGCAACGCGGTGGTGTCGGCGATGTCGCTTTCGGCGCAGCCGAAATAGTCGCGGTCCGGCACCACCAGATCGGCGAACTGGCCGGCCTGGATGCGGCCCTTCTTGCCTTCCTCGTTGCTGAACCAGGTGACGTGTTCGGTCCACATCCGCAACGCGGTCTCGCGGTCCACGCAATTGCGCTGCGGATACAGGCGCAGGCCGCCGACGGTGCGTCCGGTCACCAGCCACGCCAGCGACACCCACGGGTTGTAGGAGGCCACGCGGGTGGCGTCGGTGCCGGCCGAGACCTTGACCCCTTTCTCCAGCATGCGCTTGACCGGCGGCGTGGCCTGCGCCGCGCCGATGCCGTAGCGCTCGACGAAATACTCGCCCTGGTAGGCCATGCGGTGCTGCACGGCGATGCCGCCGCCGAGCGCGGCGATGCGGTCGATGGATTTTTCGGAAATGGTTTCGGCGTGGTCGAAGAACCAGTGCAGCCCCTGCAGCGGGATCTCGCGGTCCACGCGTTCGAACACGTCCAGCGCGCGGCTGATGGTCTCGTCGTAGGTCGCATGCAGGCGCCACGGCCAGCGGTTCTGCGCCAGGATCCGCACCACGTCTTCCAGCTCGGTCTCCATCTGCGGCGGCATGTCCGGCCGCGGCTGGCGGAAGTCCTCGAAGTCGGCGGCGGAGAACACCAGCATCTCGCCGGCGCCGTTGTGGCGGAAGTAGTCGTCGCCCTGCTGGTAGCGCGAGCTGGCGGTCCAGTGGAGGAAGTCTTCCTTCTCCTGCTGCGGCTTCTGGGTGAACAGGTTGTAGGCCAGGCGGATGGTGAGCTGGCCGGCGTCGGCCAGTTCCTGGATCACCTTGTAGTCGTCCGGGTAGTTCTGGAAACCGCCGCCGGCATCGATCGCGCCGGTGACGCCGAGCCGGTTCAGTTCGCGCATGAATTGCCGGGTCGAATTGACCTGGTAGTCGTAGGGCAGCTTCGGGCCCTTGGCCAGCGTCGCGTACAGGATCGATGCGTTCGGCTTGGCCAGCAGCAGTCCGCTCGGGTTGCCCTCGGCGTCGCGCACGATCTCCCCGCCCGGCGGCGCCGGCGTGTCCTTGCCGTAGCCCACCGCGCGCAGCGCGGCACCGTTGAGCAGCGCGCGGTCGTACAGGTGCAGCAGGAACACCGGCGTGTCCGGTGCCACCGCATTGAGTTCGGCGATGGTCGGCAAGCGCTTCTCGGCGAACTGGTGCTCGCTGAAGCCGCCGACCACGCGTACCCATTGCGGCACCGGGGTGATCGCCACCTGCCGGCGCAGCATGTCCATCGCGTCGGCGAGGCTGCGCACGCCGTCCCAGCGCAGTTCCAGGTTGTAGTTGAGGCCGCCGCGGATCAGGTGCAGGTGGTTGTCGATCAAACCCGGCAGCACGCAGCGGCCCTGCAGGTCGATGCGCCGGGTGTGCGTGCCAGCCAACGGCAGGATCTCCTCGTCGCCGCCGACCTGCAGGAAGCGGCCGTCCTGGATCGCCACCGCCGTGGCACTGGGACGCGCGCGGTCCAGGGTGGTGAAGCGGCCGTGGTACAGGATCAGGTCCGGCGCGGCGTCGGTCGCATGCGGCTCAGCCATTGTCGTGTTCCCCTCGTTCCGGTTGCGCCGGCGCTTGCGTGCGCTGCGGCAGTTCGCCGAACACGTGCGGCTTGACCTGGTGGTGGAACCACGAGGTCGGGTGGGCGTCGCTGCGCAGCAGCCGCTGCACCAGCGGCGGCAACTGCTCGCCCAGCAGGATGCCGAGCAGGCCGACCAGCGCGATCACCGGCGGCGCCGGCGAACGCACCTTGAACAGCGCGTAGATCACGCCGACCAGCAGGCCCAGGCCCAGCGATACCAGATAGGTCTTCATCGGCGCGCTCCGCTCAGCCTTCGTGGGCACCGAACATGGTCCGGGCATAGACGATGCCCAGGCCGTAGGCGCCGCCGTACTTGCGCGCCACCTCGGTGGTGGTGGCGTAGGTGTCGGTGCGCGCCCAGTCGCGCTGCAGTTCCAGCAGGTATTGCAGCGCGGTCATCGGCCGGCCGCCGGCCTGCACGATGCGCTCGATGGCGCGGTTGTGCGCCTCGGCCGAGACGTCGCCGCAGGCATCGGCGATCACGTAAACCTCGAAGCCCTGATCCAGCGCCGACAGCGCCGGGCCGACGATGCACACACTGGTCCACAACCCCGCCAGCACGATTCGCGGCTTGCCGATCTCGTTGACCCGCTGGATCACCGCCGCGTCTTCCCAGGTGTTCATCGACGTGCGGTCGAGCAGCGCCTGGCCCGGGAACGGCGCGACCACTTCGTCGAACATCGGCCCGGAGAAGCTCTTTTCCGCCACCGTGGTCAGGATCGTCGGCACGCCGAAGCTGGCCGCGGCGTTGGCCACCAAGGCGGCATTGGTGCGCAGCGCGCCTGCATCGATCGAGTGCGTGGCGAAGGCCATCTGCGACTGGAAGTCGATCATGATCAGGGTGTGGTCGCCCGGCGTGAGCAACGTGGCGCCCGGAACGGGCAGAGCGGCGAGCGGCATGGCGACATCCTGGTATGCGGGGGAAAGCGCGATGCTGGCGCGCGATGGCGGCGGCGTCTTGGAGATTCGTGTCGCGTTGTGCGCCAAGTGCAGGGCGGCGGCGTCCAGCGGACGCCTACCAGGCCCAGCGCAGTTCCACGCCGACATAGTCGCTGTCGCGCGCGCCGGCCTGGCGCAGCGCGCGGCCGACGTCGTAGCGCACCGCTTCCAGCGCTGCGGTGAGTTGCGGCGACAACGGACGCTGCAGCCGCAGCTGGGTATAGCGGCCGGTCCAGCGTCCGCCATGGCCGGCGCTGCCGGCCACCGGCACAGTGGGCTGCAGGTACACGGCATCGGCGGTGCTCTGCCGCCACAGCAGGCCCACGCCCAGGGTCGCGGTCAGCGCCGGCGCGGCCTGCCACTGCAGCGACGGCTTGACGTGCAGCAGATTGCTGTAGCCGGTGTAGCCGGCGAGCGCGAAGTAGTAGCCGTTCGGGAACAGCGGATTGAACGTGCCCACGCGGCCGTCGCCGGCGTGCGCGTCGCCGGAGGCGGCATCCAGTTGCAGACCCAGGCGTGGCTGCGTTGCCAGCCGCTGCCACGTGTAGCCGGCACGCGCGCCGACCGCCCAGGCACGGATCGCTTGCTGGCCGACGCTGCCGCGCTGCGCCATCGTTTCCAGGTCCCAGTCCGCGCCGCTGGCGGCGCCGGCAAAACGCAGGTCGACCACATGGCGGCGCTCGCGGCCGCTGCCATCCAGGTAGTGCGCCTGATCGCGCGAGTACAGCGCGTAGTAGACGGACAGTTCGTTGTCGCCGAGCACCTTGCGCTCGGCGCGCAGCGTGCCGAAGCGCACGCGGCGGCTGGAGCTGTCGTCGAAGGCGCGCGCATCGGCGTACTGCACCGGCTGGCTGACGAACCCGAGCACGCGCCAGCGCGCGGTTTCCCAGTCGGCCCACACCGCATCGAACGACTGGCGCACGTTGGGGCCATCGCGCGAAGACACGAAGCGTTGCAGGTCGAAGGCGAAATCCTGCCGCCCCACGCGCGCCTTGAAGGTGCCGGCGGCGAAGGCATGCTGGTAGGCGGCGAAGGCCAGGCGCAGGTCGAGCCGGTTCTGGTCCGCGCCGGAATGCACGCGCTTGGCATAGGCGCGTACGTCCTCGAGTTGCGCGAACGCCTGCCAGTCGCTGCCCAGGCGCAGATCGGCGTGCAGCTGCAGCCGCTGCAGCAGGTAGGCATCGGCCGCGTCGCCGGTGCCCAGGCCGGGCGCGTCGTTCGACTCGAAACGCTCGCGCAGGTTGGCGCCCAGCGACAGGTAGCGTTGCGTGTCGTCGGCAGCCAACGGCAGGTACTTCAAGCGGTCCAGCGGCGTTTGCCGCAGGGCCGGATCGGCCAGCGCCGACCAGTCTTCCTGCCAGCGGTTGGTACTCGGCCGCGGCCGCGTCGCCGGCGCGTCCGGCTGCGGCGCTTGTTCCTCGGCGCGCACCGGCGCCGCGATCGCGATCGTGCCGGCCAGCGCCAGCAACGCACCGTGCCGCATGCGCCGGGCGCCGTGCACGTCCCCGCTCAACTCGCCAGCGGGCTATGGATCTCGGCGACGTAACCGCCCGGGAATTCCACCACCGCGCTGCGCCGGTCCTGCGCGGCGAACGGCGCCACCAGCACCCGCACGCCGGCCGCCTTGGCCTTGTCCAGGGTCTGCTGCAGGTCCTCGACTTCGTAACCGGTGGTGTCGCGGCCGTACGGATACGGCAGGTGGCCGTCGCTGACCGCCACCGTGGTCTTGCCGAAATCCGAGAGCAGGCGGATGCGCCGGTAGTGTTCGCCGGGGCGGCCGATCTCCTGTCCCGGCGCCTGCCGCGCATCGTCCACGAGCTTGCCGTGGGAGAAGGCGAGGAAGCTGCGCACGAAGGCGTCGGCGCGGTCCGGCGACAGATACACGCGGTTCTCCGGCAGCGTGCGGAAGGCCGCGTACGACGGCGCGGTGGTATGCCAGTACAGCTGTGTGTTGACCCCACCCGGCCATTGCACCACCGCATCGCGGCCGATCGGGTCGGGGAACGGCGCGACCAGCACGTCGGCACCGGCGGCGCGCGCCGCGGCCACCGCCTGGTCCAGGTCGCGCACCAGCAGGCCGTTGCGCTCGGCGCCGAACGGATGCGGGACCGGCGTGGTGAAGCCGAACAGCGAGACCGTGCCGACTGGAGTCTGCAGCAGCTGCGAGGTGGTGCTGCTCGGCGTCGGCGTCACCGTCGCCACCACCTGGCGCGTGCTGGTGCCGCCGAAGGTGGCCAGGAAGCTGGCGACGAAGCGGTCCACATCGGCCGGCGCGACGTAGACGTGGGTGGTGTCGTACTGCGGGGCGACCGCGACCGGCGGCGTGGCGGCGGAGCGCACGGCCGCCGACGGCGAGTGCGCGGCCATCGCGGCGAACGCGCCGAGCGACAGCAGGCTCGACGACAGTAGGGCGGCGGCGATTTTCGAACGCATACGGACTTCCTCGGCTGCACGAAGGCCGGCACCGCGGCAACGGCGCTGGCAACCGGCACGCGATGCGCCGGCAACGGCATGCTGCGCGAGCGCGCGGCGGAGGTATTGGAAATTGGCGCGGTCTTGCGCCGCCGTGCGCGGCGCGGCGCCGGCTACGCGCGGCGGCGGCTGTCGCTGGCCGTGGCATCCGGCAGTGCGCTTTCGAACGCGGTACGCGCCGCGCGCACCGCGGCGTGATTGGCCTCGGCCCACTGCACCAGCTGCGCCAGCGGCGCGGCCAGCGACTGCCCCAGCGTGGTCAGCCGGTATTCCACGCCCGGCGGCACCAGCGGCAGCACCGCGCGCGCGACCAGGCCTTCGCGCTGCAGGTCGCGCAGGGTCTGGGTCAGCATGCGCTGGGAAATGTCCGGCACCGCGCGGCGCAATTCGCCGAAACGGTGCGGGCGCTCGGCCAGCAGCAACAGGAACAGGGTGCTCCACTTGTCGCCGATCTGCGCGAGCACGTCGCGCACCGGGCAGCGGTCGATCGGCATGCCCTCGCCGCGGTAGTCGCGCAGCTTCTGGCTCAACGGCGGCTCGGCCGGCACGGCGAAAGACGACGCGGGGGCGGACATGGCGGTTACCTCGAAGTAATCAGGGGCGGGAAAAGTGCCGTCTTTACAGCCCTGCGGCGATCCCTACTATGCACCTGGTTCCTTTTCCAGACCACCACGGTCGGGTTGCACGGCAGCGCCGCTTGGCGAGCGCCGGCACCGGCCACTCCCCAAGGAAACCCATGTCCACTCATCCCGACTCCCTGCTCGTCACCGGCGCCGGCGGCCAGTTCGGCCAGCGCGTGCTGGCCCACCTGCTGGACACGCTGCAGCTGCCGCCGGCGCGCATCGTGGCCCTGACCCGCCGTCCCGAGACCCTGAGCGCCTGGGCGGCGCGCGGCGTAGAGGTCCGCCACGGCGACTTCGACGCACCCGCATCGCTCGACACCGCGTTTGCGGGCGCGGGACGCCTGCTGCTGATCAGCACCGACGCGATCGACCGCCCCGGCCATCGCCTCGCCCAACACCAGGCGGCGATCGCCGCGGCCGCACGCGCCGGCGTGCGCCATGTGGTCTACACCTCCTGCCCCGAACCGCAGGATTCGCCGCTGCTGATCGCCGCCGACCACGCCGGCACCGAGGACGCGTTGGCCGCCAGCGCCCTGCCCGGCTGGACCGTGCTGCGCAACCACTGGTACTTCGAGAACCTGTTCATGAGCCTGCCGTCGGTGCTGGCCTCGGGCCATTGGTACAGCGCCGCCGGCGACGGCCGCATCGCGCATATCGCCCGCGACGACCTGGCACGCGCTGCCGCGGTCGCGCTGGCCGGCGGCGGCGAGGCCAGGCGCACGCTGACCCTCAGCGGCGCGCGCGCCTACAGCACCGCCGAGATCGCCGCGTTGGTCGCGCAGACGCTCGGCAGGCCGATCCAGGTCGTGCCGGTCCCGGTCGAAGGCCTGGTCCAGGGCATGGTCGGCGCCGGGCTGTCGGAGCCGCTGGCGCGCGTGCTGGCCTCGTTCGACAGCAACACCGCCGCCGGTCGCGTGGCCGCCGTCACCGGCGACTACCAGGCGCTGACCGGGCAGGCGCCGCAGCCGTTCGAACAGTGGCTGCAGGCCAACCGCGCGCAGCTCGCCGCACTGGCGCCCTGAGCGCCGCGGGCAAGGGGAGCGTGCCCTACTTGCCGATGCAGAAGCTGGAGAAGATCCGTCCCAGCAAATCGTCGGCACTGAGATGGCCGACGATCTCGCCGAGCGCGGCGTGCGCCAGGCGCAGTTCCTCGGCGGCCAGTTCCAGCCGCTCGTAGCCCAGTTCGGCGGCTGCGGCCGCGGCGTGTTCCGCGGCGCGCTGCAGCGCCTCCACGTGGCGCGCACGCGCGGAGAATTCGCCGTCGCTGCCGTCGCCGGCGGCATGCCCGGCGATCGCACGCAGGTGTGCGTGCAGTTGCTCCAGGCCGCTGCCCGTGGCGGCGGAAACGTACACGCTGTCGGCTGTCGCCTGGGGTATCGCCTCAAGCAGGTCGCTCTTGTTGTGGATCCACAGCCGCTGCGGCACGTCGGCGATGGCTTCGGCGATGGCGGCGCGGCCGGCATCCGCAGCGCGCGCGTCGAGCACGATCAGCGCCAGGTCGGCGCGCTGCAGCTCCAGCCGCGCGCGGCGCATGCCTTCGCGCTCGATCGCATCGCCGCCGTCGCGCAGGCCGGCGGTGTCCACCAGGGTCAGTTCGACGCCATCCAGGCGCACCGTCTCGCGCAAGGTGTCGCGGGTGGTGCCGGCGATGTCGGTGACGATGGCCCGCTCGCTGCCGGCCAGCGCGTTGAGCAGCGAACTCTTGCCGGCGTTCGGCGGCCCCACCAGCACCGCGTGCAGGCCGTCGCGCAGACGCCGGCCGCGCTCGGCGTCCAGCAGCAGTTGCGCCAGGTCCGCACGTGCCTGTTCCAGGCCGGCGCGGACCTGTTCGCCGCCCAGCGTGTCCAGCGATTCGTCGGCGAAATCGATCGCCGCCTCGGTGTGGATGCGCAGCCGGACCAGATGCTCGGCCAGGGCTTCGACACGGCGCGAGAACACGCCGTCGAGCGACCGGCGCGCCGCGCGCGCCGCGCGCAGGTCGCCGGCGGCGATCAGGTCGGCGATCGCCTCGGCCTGGGCCAGGTCCAGCTTGCGGTTGAGGAAGGCGCGCTCGCTGAACTCGCCCGGCCGCGCCGGCCGCGCGCCGAGTTCGCAGCAGCGCGCCACCAGTTGCCGCAACAGCACCGGGCTGCCGTGCGCCTGCAGTTCCAGCACGTCCTCGCCGGTGAAGCTGCGCGGCGCCGGGAACCACAGCGCGATGCCGTCGTCGAGCGTCTCTCCCTGCGCATCGCGAAAGCGCGCATAGCGCGCCGTGCGTGCGGGCAAGGTGCCCAGGCCGAGACCGGCGCCGATCGCCGCGGCCAGGCGCCCGGACACGCGCACCACGCCGACCCCGCCCGCACCCGGGGCGGTGGCGATGGCGGCGATGGTGTCGGCGGCGTGCGGCATGGCGAAGAACGTTCCGGCGGCGTTGCAGGCTACAACGTCTGCAGCTGGGTGCGCGCGTAGGCCGCCGAGGCGCCGCTCGGCTGCAGTTCCAGATAGGTCTGGAACGCGTGTTTGGCCTTGGCCGCATCGCCCATCTGCCGGTACGCATCGCCGAGATTGATGTAGGCCACCGCGCGCGAGGGATCGATCTTCAGCGTGTTCTCCAGCCAGCGCGCGGCCTGCGCGTACTTGCCCTGGCGGTAGTAGATGAAGCCGAGATTGTTGGCCGCCAGCGCGAAGTCCGGTCGCAGCTTCAGCGCTTCGGTGAACTGCGCCTCGGCCTCGTCGTAGCGCTTTTCCTTGTACAGCTGCAGGCCGCGGTCGTTGGCGCGCTGCGCCTGCTGGCGATCGGACAGCGGCCCGGCGGCGGCCGGCACCGCCAGCGGCCGCTCGCCGCCCTGCAGGTCCTTGACCACGGTCGGCTTGGCCGCCGGCGCCGCGGCCGATGCAGCCGTCGCCGTGGCGGGCGTGGCCACCGCCGGCACCGCCGCCGCGACCCGGTCGTTCATCGCGATCGCCGCCGAGGACAGCTGCTGGGTGTTGGCGGTCAGGAACTCGTCGCCGTCCGGCACCTGCAGCACGAACTCGCCGCCCTGCGAGCCGGGCAGGCTGCCGAACGCCGGCGTCTGCGGCGAGATGCTCGACACCGCCGGCGCGACGTACGCGGCCAGTTCGGTGCCGGTGATCAGGCCGTCGCCGTTGAGGTCGCCCTTGCCCGACAGCGCCTGCAGCAATACCCAGGTGAACACCGAATGGCCGTTGGGGCCGCTGTCGGCGACCTGCTGGTCGGCACCGCCGGCGGTGAGCATCTGCCGCGCCACGCGCCGCGCGTTCTCGCGCAGGTAGGCGCCGGTGCCGCCGCCGCCGCGGGTCAGGCCCAGGCCGCTGTAGCAGGCGTCCATCACGAACAGCACGTGCTTGGCTTCCAGGCTCTCGGCGATGTCCTGGATCTCGGTCATCGGGATCGCGTCGGTGGCGAACTGCGCCGGGTCCGAGTCGGCCGGCACGATGTAGCCCAGGTCGCGCCCGGAGGCGAGCTTGCGGGTGGCGCCATGCCCGGCGAAGAACACGAACACGCGGTCGTTCTTGCCCACCCCGCCGTGCGCCAGGCGGTCGTGGAACGCGGCCAGGATGTTGTTGCGGGTGGCCTCCTGGTTCTTCAGCACGATCACCTGCGACGACGGAAAACCGAAACTGCCGGTCAGCGTCTGCGCGATCGCCTGCGCGTCGTTGGCCGCGTACTGCAGCTTGGGCCAGCGCGCGTAGTCGTCGATGCCGATCACGATCGCCCACGACTTGTCGTAGCCGCTGGTCACCGCCGGCGCCGCGGCGTTGGCCGCCGCGCGCGCCACGCTGAAGTCGCGCCCGTTCCAGGCGGCGAACTGGTAGCCGTCGGCGCTGAGCCGGTCCAGGATCTGCGGCAGCGCCTTGACCGTGCGCGCGTGGATGTCGTGGAACAGCAGGATGCCGCGCTGCTCGCGGCCGACCTGCTCGAGCACGCGCTGCACGATCGATTCGGGCACCGGATCGGCCCAGTCCAGCGAGTCCACGTTCCACATCACCGACTTCAGCCCGGCTTCGCCGAGGATCTGCATGCCTTCGGCGTTGCGCGCGCCGTACGGGAAGCGGAACAGCGGCGCGCGCTTGGCATCGACCGCGCGCAGCATGCGGTCGGTGTCCAGGATCTGGCTGCGCAGCGCGGCGCCGGTTTCCTTGGACAGCTGCGCGTGGGTCAGGCTGTGGTTGCCGACCGTATAGCCCTGCTCCATCAGCTCGCGGCTGACGCTGGCCAGCGGCGCCAGTTCGACCTTGCCGTCGGCATCGAGCTTGCCCAGGTTGCGGCCGACCTCGAAGAACGTGGCCGGCACGTCGTAGCGCTTGAGGATGGCGACGATCTCGTCCGTGTACTCGCGGTGCGGGCCGTCGTCGAAGCTCAGCACCACCGTCTTCGGCGGCAGGTCGCGGCCGAACACTTCGCGGTCGCTGTCTTTCATCGACATCGGATACGGGGTGATCACCCCGTAGTCGCGCAGGATCCGCTCGCGCGTGTACAGCGTGCCCAGGTGGGCGACGTAGTCCTCCCACTTCTCGCGCTTCTGCACGATCGCGCGGGTGCGGTCGAAGCGGCTGAAGATCGCGGTGATCTCGCGGTTGTAGCTGCGCTCGATCTCGTCCAGCGCCTCCAGGTCCTCGCCGATGCGCTGGTGCAGCTTGATCGCCGGCAGCGAGGAATCCTTGCCGATGCGCGTCTGCCAGTCGGCCAGGATCTCGCGGAACGCCAGGCGGTCGGCGTCGTACAGGTCCGGCGCCGATTCGACGTAGTCCAGCAGCGCGCCGACCGCGGCGAAACGCTGCGCGTCCGGCTGCGCCAGCAACGCATCGAATTGCCTGGCCAACGCGTCGCGCCGCTCCAGGCCTTCGTGGAACAGCTGCTGGCCGACGCCGCTGGAGGTCTGCCGCTCGGCCGGCGACTGCTTGGCCTCGTCGGCCAGCAGCACGATGATCTTGCGCTGCGCCGCCAGCTGTTCCTGCAGCTGCGTGCGGATCGCCGCGGCCTGCGCCTGCAGGGCGGGCGAACCCGGCAACGGCGTGGCGTCGGTGTCCGCCGCGTGCGCGGACGGCGCGGCGCCCGCGGCGGTGGTCGTGGACGACGTGCTGCGCTGGCAGCCCGACAGCGCAAGCGCGAGCAGGCACAGCGCGGTGGACAGCAGGGAGACGGAACGGCGGTCGAGCATGGCCCGGGGCTCGCAAGGACGGTGGCAGGACACGCGACCGCGCAGTGCCGCGGCCGCATACGCAACGCCCGCCTGGCGGCGGGCGTTGTCGGATTTACTTCTTCGTCTTGGCCGGTGGTTTGGCGCCGGCACCGGCGGTGGCCGGCTCGCCGTGGCGCTTGGTCATCCACCATTGCTGCAGCAGGCCCAGCGAACCGTTGGTGACCCAGTACAGCACCAGGCCCGACGGCACGAAGGCCATCATCACGCCGAACACCAGCGGCATGAACTGCATCATCCGCGCCTGCATCGGGTCCATGCCCGGCGACGGCGTCAGCTTCTGCGTCAGCCACATCACCGCCACGTTGATCACCGGCAGGATGAAGTACGGATCGCGTGCGGTCAGGTCCTGGATCCAGGCGAACCACGGCGCCTGGCGCAGCTCCACCGATTCCACCAGCACCCAGTACAGCGCGAAGAAGATCGGCATCTGCACCAGCACCGGCAGGCAGCCGCCCATCGGATTGATCTTCTCCTTCTTGTACAGCTCCATCATCGCCGTCTGGAACTTCTGCTTGTCGTCGCCGTAGCGCTCCTTGAGCTGCTGGATGCGCGGCTGGAACTTGCGCATCTTGGCCATGCTCTTGTACTGCGCGGCCGACAGCGGATACAGCACCAGCTTGAGCAGGATCACCAGGCCGACGATCGACCAGCCCCAGTTGCCGAGCAGGGTGTGCAGGTGGCTGAGCACCCAGAACAGGCCCTGGCCCAGGATCGCCATCAGCGAGAACCGGCTGTAGTCGACCACGCGGTCCAGGCCGCGCACGTTTTCCTTGGCGATCTGGTTGACCAGCTTCGGGCCGACCCACAGCCGCGCCTCGCTGCTGGCGCGCGCGCCGGGGGCGACGGTGAAGGCCGGGCCGCGCGCCTCGATCACGTGGCGCGGGCCGTCGTTGGACAGCACGTACACCGCCTCCTGGTCGGCCTGCGGGATCCAGCCGGTGAAGAAGTGGTGCTGCAGCAGCGCGATCCAGCCGCCCTTGATGGTCTGGTTGACCGGGCCGTCTTCCAGGAAATCCTTGAACGCGCGGCGCTGGTAGCCGTCCTGCGCGCTGAACCAGGTGGCGCCGTTGAAGCTGAAGGAATCCGGGTTGGTCATGCCCCGGCTGACGATGGTCGGCACCCGGCTCAGCTTGCGGAACACATAGCCCTGCCAGGGCTTGCTGCCCTGGTTGATGATCTCGTCCTTGATCTGCACCGCGTAGTGCCCGCGCTGCACGGTGTAGACGCGGCGGATGCTGATGCCGTCCGGGCCGTTCCACACGAACGGCACCTGCAGCGCGTCCTGGCCCTTGGCCAGCACGTAGTCCTTGCCCGGCTGTTCCGGACGGAAACCGCCCGGACCCGGCGACGGCGCGTTGTTTTCGCCGACCCAGCCGCTGGTGGCGGTGTACGGATGCACCGGATCCTCGGTCAGCAGCGCCACCGGCGGGCTGCCGGGCTGCTTGGTCTGCGGGAACATCAGCAGGTCCGCGTCGAACACGCTGCGCCCGTCCAGGGTCAGGTGCAGCACGTCGGTGGTGATGGTGACCCGCGGCGCGGCACCGGCGGCGACCGGCGCGGCGGTCTCGCTGGCGGCGCCGGGCACGGCTGCAGCGCCGGATTGAGTGGCACGCGGCACCGCCGGTGCGCCGCTGGCGCCGGCATCGGCGTCCTGCGCGGGCGGCACCGTGGTCGCGGCCGCAATGGCGGTCGCATCGGCCGCAGGCGCGGCGTGCTCCTTGTTCCACTCCATCCACAACAGGGCCGCGACCATCAGCCAGGCAAAGATCAGGAAAAGGCGGGTCTGGTTCATCGGACAGGCAAGCTCGGCTCAGCCAGAAACGGGTTCTGACTTGGAAGTGGGGGAAGAAGGAGAGAGGGGCGGCGGCATTGTGCCGTCCGCAGCCGGGGCCGGCAATGCGCCAGCGCGACGCAGCAAGCGCAGATAGGCCTGACGCAGCTGTTCGCCGCTGGCCTGGGCGGCGGCGCTGCGCGCCACCACCACATAGTCGCCCGGCGCCAGCCACGGCAGCAGATGCCGCGTGGCGTCGCGCAGGACGCGTTTGATGCGATTGCGAACCACCGCGCGCTTGTCGACCTTGCGCGACACGGCAAGGCCGAGCCGCGCAGGGTGATCGGCGCTGCGCCAGTGCAGGCTCATCAGCGGTTCGGAGCAGCGGCGTGCGGCATCGAACACGACGCGGTATTCCGCAGACGTGCGAACCCGCGCAGAGCGAGGAAATCGCCTACGCGGGTCGGGATGATTCACGGTCCGGATTGCAGGCGCCGCCTGGGGCGGCGAAGCAATCAAGCGCTAAGGCGCTTGCGGCCCTTGGCGCGGCGACGGGCCAGGATCTTGCGGCCGTCGGCGGTCGCCATACGGGCACGGAAGCCATGGTCGCGCTTGCGCTTGAGGTTGCTGGGCTGGAATGTGCGCTTGGTGGCCATCGGGGCGCTCTGTCTGAATGAGGCGGAAAGAACCGGAAATTCTATAGAACCAACCGGGGTGCGGTCAACTGCTCTTTATCCGGCGCCAAGACGGGCGCTGCGTGCGGCCTGTGGATGGATCTGTGCATAGATGCGGGAAAACCATTCCAGACCCTGCGTGCCGATGGTAGTCTGACCCATCCGCTTTCCTCTTTTCACCGGCCGAGTGCGCCGCGATCGTTCGCGCCTCACGCCTGGTCTCTCAATGAATTACATCTG